>CAVWNC010000004.1:0-3639412 GCA_963756455.1 uncultured Acidobacteriota bacterium | reverse complement strand
CTCAGTCGGCGGCAAGCAGGCGGCAGCCGAGCAGACGGGCGAGCCCCTCGCCGCCGTTGCGCCATCACCCAGTCGTGGTTCCACTCGAAGGCCGGCCGCAGCAGCGGCGCCAGCGCGGTTCATCCACGGCCTCGTCGTCGACACGTTCCACTCGTAGAGGACGGCGGTGACGCCGCCCTGCTCGTAGAGGCGCCAGCGCCCGACCCTTCCAGCTCGCCGACCGCGTCCGCCCTCCAGCAGGTTTGGCGGCTCGACCCGGGTCGTCGTCACCTCGAACTCGACCCGGTAGGGCAGGAGGCTGTTCCAGACCAGGCGCGAGACGGTGCCGACGCCGTCCCGTCGCCGGGGCGCAGCTCCTCGGCCTCCTCCACCCCGCGCCACCACTCGGGCCAGCGGCCTGGTCGTGGATCGCCTCCCAGACCGGCTCGCGCGGCGACTCCAGCAGCCAGGTGGTGAGGAAGGCGTACTCGCATCGTGCCGATCGGCGCGCGGCCCCGTCTAGTTGTGGTGCGGCGTCTCGCCGTTGCCGAGGTGCGCCCGCGGCGGCTCGACGATCTGCGAGAAGCGGATCACGGTGACGTTGTCGTCGTCGGCGACCGTGCGGCTGTAGATCTGCTCGAGGAACTTGGTCGTCTCCTCGAGCCGGCGGAACTCGGGGTTGTCGTGCTCGATGTCGCGGCGGCGAGAGTCGCCGACCCGCTTGACCTCGACGTCGTCGATGACCGCGGTGAAGATCTTCTCGCGCGGGCTGTGGCGGAAACCGACCGTGATCCAGACGACCTGGCCGCGCTCGTACTTGCCGCTCTTGTCGCCGAGCCGGATCGTCGCGGTCTTGCGCCCGCGCTTCAGCTGATCGATGAAGACCGCCGAATAGAAGTTCAGGACATAGATGCCGCCCCTCATTGCGCCGCGAGCGTATAGGACGCCGGCGCCGCCGCCGGGCCTTGGACGCTTGTCCGGGATCCGCGATCTCGAATATGAGACGCCGGGTTGGACTTCGCTCTACGCCAACTGGACGCTGTCGGCCTGCTGAGCTTCCGCCACCGATGAGCATGACCCGGTTCCGCGCCCCTAGAGCCTCTGCCTGTCCTCGGCGCTCGCTCTGCGCTGCCGGCGCTGCTGCTGGTGCCCCTCGCCGCCAGCGCGGCGGCGAAGACCTGCGGCGGCAAGAAGGTGACGATCATGGGCACGCCCGGCGACGACATGATCGTCGGCAAAGGCGCCAGCGACGTGATCTACGGCGGCGGCGGCAACGACCACATCAGCGGCGGCCGCAACGGCAACGACACGATCTGCGGCGGGCCCGGCAACGACACGATCAACGGCGGCCGGGGCTTCGACTCCCTCTACGGCGAAGAAGGCGACGACACGCTCTCGGGGAAACCGGCTCCGACATGCTCGACGGCGGCGGCGGCAACGACAAGCTCTCCGGCTCAAAAGGCGCCGACAGCGAGCACGGCGGCGCCGGCGACGACACGCCTGCTGGGCGCCAAGGGCCCCGACGAGCTCGAAGGCGGCGCCGGCAACGACTTCATCGACGGCGAACAGGGCAGCGACAAGATCGAGGGCGGCGGCGGCGACGACAAACTGCTCGGCGACAAGGGCAACGACCAGATCCACGGCGGCGACGGCAACGACACGATCGAAGGCGGCCCCGGCGACGACGGCGACCTCGACGGCGGCGGCGGCACCGACGCGGTCTTCGGCGGCGCCGGCACCGACGACGTCGACGGTGGCGCCGGCGACGGCGACGTCGTCCGCGGCGACGCCGGCACCGACGCCCTCTCCGGCGGCCCGGGCGCCAACGACATCGTCTCCTACGCCAGCGCCACCCGCGGCGGCGTCAAAGTCGACCTCGCCACCGACCGCGCCAAAGGCGACGGCCACGACAGCTCAGCGGCTTCGAGGACGTCGTCGGCTCGCCCCAGGCCGACACGATCGTCGGCGACGGCGAACCCAACAAGCTCGACGGCGGCGTCGGCGACGACACCCTGGAGAGCGGCGGTGGTGGCGGCGAAGCCTTCGGCGGGCCCGGCAGCGACGACTGCACCGGCTTCGCGGTCGAAAACTCCTGCGGCCCGGAAGCGGGCCCGCCGCCCGGCAGCGCCTACGTGACCCTGAACCAGGGCCTCGACGGCTCCAGCCTCGTGATCCAGGGCGCCCAGCCGCCGACGACATGCGGATCTCCTTCGGCGCCGCCGGCTGGACGGTCAACGACAGCGTCCCGGTCTTCGCCGGCGAAGGCTGCATCAACGCCGGCGGCGACATGACCGTCGTCAACTGCGGCGGCGAACCCGTCGCTGGCCCTGATCGTCGTCACCGGCGGCCGCGGCGACGACGACGATCATCGTCGACCCCAGCGTCCCGCCCAGCGCCCAGGTGCGGACCAACGGCGGGGCCGGCACCGACACGCTCGGAGGCGGCAACGGCGACGACGTCCTCGAAGCCGGCGAGAACTACAACGGCCCCGCAACGGCAACGACACCTCGTCGGCGGCGACGGCAACGACGTCCTCTACGCCGACCCCGGCGCCGACGTCTCGACGGCGGCGGCGGCAACGACCTGCTCGTCTCCTCGGTCCCGGTCTGCCAGGGCCACACCTTCGACGGCGGCGCCGGGCAAGACACCGTCTCCTACGCCCGCTCCACGCCATGTGCGGTCGACCTCGGCGGCACCGGCGGCCCCCCCGGGTGCGCCACCCCCGACCAGATCCACGCCGACAACGAGAACCTCGAGGGCTCCGACGGCCCGACGTCCTGATCGGCGACAACGGCGACAACAGCTTCCTCGGCCACCTCGGCGCCGACACCTTCATCGGCAAGGGCGGCAACGACTTCATCGACGCGATCGACGGCCAGCGCGACAAGAGATCGACTGCGGGGCTGGGGACGACGAAGCGCAGAAAACTCGAATGACCCGAACCCGGTGAGCTGCTGACGGAGCTCCGCGGGGGAGGGTTTTGCGGGGAGGGGTTGGGGGGCCTGCTCACTCGGTACCTCGTCGTCGCCACGGATAACGGCTGGCGCCCGCTAAGCCTGTTCTCCTCCTCCGCAAAACGTTCGCAGGCCCCCCAACCCCTCCTCACGAAAGCTCTACCTGGATCTCGAGGTAGGAAGCTTCCGTGGAGGCGGAAAGCTTCCTAGGGACGGAGCTTTGAAGGACACAGGGGTCCTGAGCGTGGCTGAGCCTCGAAGCCTTCCGAAGCAAGCCTGCTTCCCAGCTCTTGAACCAGGGATCGGGTCTCGTTCGGAGGGTCGGGTGTGCCTCCCGGCGGCTTGTACTTTTTTGCTTCCAACACTCCTCGGACGGCTCCCCCCCGTCCGACAAAAAGTTGAGCCGGGAGGCGCGCCCGACCCTCCCCTCACGACCTGACCCCTACTCGATCCCCTCTTGCTTGCCGTCGGGCATCAGGGCGCGGGCGACGAAGAAGCCGATGCCGAGCATCGCGGCGCCGACGTAGAAGGACTTCTCCATCGCCGCCGGCGAAGTTGCCGGGGCCGTCGGCGCCGGTCAGGTCGGTGGCGCCGGCGACGATGCTGCCCATGATCGCCATGCCGACCGCGGAGCCGAAGTTGCGGAAGGTCTGGATCACGCCGGAGCCCTGGCCGCGCATCTCGTCCGGGAGGCGGTTGAGGGCGTCGGTGTTGAGCGGCGAGAAGACCAGGCCGAAGCCGGCGCCGGTCAGCAGCATCCCGGCCAGCGGTTTCGACGTGGCCGAGTTCGGAGAGCTCGCCGGCCCAGACGATCATCCCGATCGTGCCCAGCAGGAAACCGAGGCAGACCGGTTTCTTGGCGCCGAACTTGTCCATCCAGCCACCGCCGATCCGCGAGGCGACGAAGAAGGAATAGAACATCGTCAGGATCGAGAAGCCGGCCTGGGTCGGTTCCTGGCCGACGGCGACCTGGAAGTACTCGCTGCCGAAGAAGAAGACCGCCAGCCAGGGACCGAAGGCGAGGAAGGTGAGGATGTTGTCGACCGCGAACGGGCGGTTGGCGATCATCCCGTTGACGTCGATCAGCGGGTCCTCGGTCTTGCGCTCGTAGGAGACGAAGGCGGCGAGGACGATCAGGCCGGCGACGATCGAGCCCAGCGTGGCGGGGCTGTCCCAGCCCCAGACGGTCGATTGCTGGATCCCGAGCACCGTCAGCGCCATGCCGATCACGATCAGGACCGCGCCGCGGACAGTCGAGCTTGGCCGGGCGCTTGACGTCGTTGAGCTTGGCGAATTTGAACTCGACCAAGGCCAGCAGGGCCACCGGCACGTTGATCCAGAAGATCGCCCGCCAGGTCCAGTACTCGGTCAGATAGGAGCCGGCGATCGGGCCGATCGCGGTGAACAGGCCGGTGACGATGAAGAAGATCGCCAGCCCTTTGCCGCGCTCGGTCCCGGGATCAGCCCCTGGAGCTCAAGTCGCTCGAAGACTGGGTCGTCGAACGGAAGATCCGCGAGGTCCCCGGAGTCGTCGACGTCGTCGGCTTCGGCGGCCCCACCAAGCAGTACCAGGTGCTGGTCGATCCCCTGAAGCTCACCTCCTACGGCATTTCTTTAAAGCAGGTGCTCGACGCCCTCTCCTCCGGCAACCGCAACAGCGGCGGCGCCTACATCGAGCACGGCAGCGAGATGTACGTCGTCCGCGGGCTCGGCATGGTGCAGAGCCTGGCGGACGTCGGCGCCATCTCTGTCTCGACCCGCGGCGGCACGCCGGTCCTCATCAGGGACGTCGGCACGGTGATCCAGGGGGCGGCCCTCCGCCTAGGGAGAGTGGGGAAGCTCTTGACCCTCGTCCGCTTCGGTCCCCAGGACGAGGACGACGTGGTGCAGGGCACCGTGCTCCTGCGGAAAGGCGAGAACGCGCTCGAAGTGCTCGCGCGGCTCCGCGAGAAAGTGCGGGAGATCAACCGCGACGAGCTGCCGCCCGGGGTGAGGATCGTGCCCCACTACGACCGAACCGAGCTCATCGAACGCACCCTGCACACCGTGAGGAAGAACATGGCCGAGGGAATCGGTCTTGTTCTTTTGGTGCTGATCCTTTTTCTCGGCCTCGGCAACTGGCGCTCGGCCCTGATCGTCGCCGCGGTCGTGCCGCTGTCGCTCCTCGGCGCCTTTCTCCTCCTCGACCTCCGCGGCATCCCCGCCAACCTCATCTCCATGGGGGCGATCGACTTCGGCATCATCGTCGACTCCGCCATCGTCGTGACCGAGAACCTCCTGCGGATTTTAGAAGAGCGCGGCGACAAGGTGCGTTCGCTGGGCGCCGCCGTCGCCCAATAGGTCGCCGAGATGGGAAAGCCCATCCTCTTCTCGAAAGCGATCCTGCTCACCGCCTTCGTCCCCCTCTACACGATGCAGCGGGTGGAGGGGAAGATCTTCCGGCCGATGGCGCTCACCTTGACCTTTGCCCTCCTCGCCGGGACGATCCTCGCCGTCTTCGTGGTGCCGACCCTCCTTTCTCTTCGCCCTCAAGGGGACCAAGGTCGCGGGCCATGCGCGGCTGGTCGTCGGGCTCGAACGCCTCTACCGGCCGGCGCTCGATTTCGCCCTCGGCCACCGGGTGGTCTCGCTCGCCGTCGCCGTGGCGCTCCTCGCCGTCTCCGGCTGGGTCGGGGCGATCCTGGGCTCGGAGTTCCTCCCCAAGCTCGACGAGGGCTCGCTCTGGGTGCGGGTGGTGATGCCGGGCTCGATCTCGCCGACCGAGGCCGATCGCATCACCACCCGGGTGCGCCGGCTCCTGGGCGGCTTCCCCGAGGTCAAGACCGTCGTCTCCCAACTCGGCCGGCCGGACGACGGCACGGACGTCGACGGCTTCGACACCGCGGAGCTTTTCGTCGACTTAAAGCCGCGCGAGGAGTGGAAAACGGCGGCTGATCGCGAGGGACTCTCCGCGGCTATCCGGGAGCGGCTGGGGACGATTCCGGGGATCGAGCTCACGGTCTCCCCGGTGATCGAGGACAACGTCAACGAGGCGGTCTCCGGGATCAAGTCCGAGCTGTCGGTGAAAATCTTCGGACACGATCCGAAGATTCTTCAGGATCTGGCGGATCGGGTGGCCGCGGTGGTGAAGCGGGTTCCCGGCAGCGCCGACGTGGCCTCCGAACGCCTGGCCGGCCAGCCGCAGGTGCAGATCGCCGTCGACGCATGGCCGTCGCCCGCTCCGGCCTGACCGTCAACGACGTCCAGTCGATCATCGAAACCGCCCTGGGCGGCGCCGTGGCCACCCAGGTGCTCGAAGGGGAGCGGACTTTCGACCTGGTGGTCAAGATGGCGCCGGCGGCGGTGGCGGACCTGGACGCCATCCGCGCCCTCCCCGTCCTCGGTCCCAACGGCGAGAAGCTCACCCTGGGCTCGCTCGCCCGGGTCGCCGTGGCCCCCGGCTTCGCGCGCATCTTCCGCGAGGAGAACGCCCGGCGGACCGACATCAAATTCTCGTCGAGAACCGGGACTTGGGCTCGCTAGTCGCCGAGGCGCAGCGGAAAGTGGCGGCCGAGGTGCCGCTCCCGACCGGCTACAAGATGCAGTGGACGGGCGCCTTCGAGAACCAGCAGCGGGCCTTGGCGCGGCTCCTCCTGATCGTGCCGCTCACCCTGATCGGCGTCTTCTTCCTTCTCTTTCTCGCCTTCAATTCGGTGCGGATGTCGATCCTCATCCTCCTGAACGTCCCCTTCGCCGCGGTGGGCGGCATCCTCGCCCTGCCGGTCGCCGGGCTCACCCTCTCGGTCTCGGCCCTGGTCGGCTTCATCGCCCTCTTCGGCGTCGCGGTGCAGAACGGGGTGCTCATGCTGGAGCGCATCCGCGAGCTCCGCCGGGCGGGACGCGACCTCCCCGAGGCGATCCGCGAGGGGGCGATGAGCCGCATGCGCGCGGTGGTGATGACCGCCGCCATGGCGAGCCTCGGCCTCCTCCCAGCCGCCCTCTCGCACGCCGTGGGGGCGGAGACCTCGCGTCCCTTCGCGGTCGTCATCGTCGGTGGCCTCGTCACCTCGACTCTCCTCACCCTTTTCGTGCTCCCTCTCCTCTACAGCTTCTTCGAGCGGGAGCCGGCGGAGACCTGACATGCGATACCTGCTCGCGATCATCCCGCCCGACCGCTACGACGCCGTCATCGACGCCCTCTCGCACCACCACGTCCGCGGCCTCACCGTCTCCGAGGCGGTGGGCTTCGGCCAGGAGCACGACCCCGGCGATCCCGAGCACCGGGAGCGTCTGGGGATCGAGATGACCCGGAAGCTCCGGCTGGAGATCTTCTGCCGCGACGAGGAGGCGGAGGATCTCCTCGCGGCGCTCTACGACGCCGGCCACACCGGCCGGCGCGGAGATGGAAAGGTTTTCGTGCTGCCGGTGCTCGAAGCCATGCGCTTGAAGACGGGGGAGCGAGGCGATGCGGCACTCGGAACGCTCCCGGCGGAGTGAGTCCCCGCGGCTGCGGGGAACATTGGGAGAAGCGTACGACGTGCATCGCAGCGTCCCGCGGAGCATTCCCGCCGCGGCGGGAAACGGGGCCTGTAGCCTATCCGGTTATGGAGTCTCGCCCAAGGGCGCGCGCATCGGTTTTGGAAGGGGACTGGACGTTCCTGAAGCTTCCGGACGGGATCCGGAAAGTCCTCTTCCCCGCCGCGTGGCTAGCGATAGGCGTCGCGTCCCCTATGAAACCCGGCCGGACGGGGGCGCCTGGCGTTCGGGCTTCCCGCGATTTTCGTTCTGCCCGAGAGCCGGCCGGAAGCGGAGGTTGGGGTTGGCGCGGGACTTCTGCAGATAGCTCGTGACCTGCTCGACCACCGCCAGGGTCACCTGCTCCATCTCCGCCGCGCGCTGGAAGAAGAGAAGGGCCGCGATCGCCTCGCGGTGGATCTCTCGCGAGCGGAAGATGGGGAGCAGCTCGGCCGCCAGGCGGCGGGTCTCGTCCTGGCGCCCTTCGCGGGCGTAGACGGCGGCGAGGTCGAGCGAGACCAGGGCGGCGTCGTAGGCCGCCTCGCCGGTCAGGAAGGCGGCACGCACTTCGAGGAAGGCCGCCTCCGCCTCGCGCAGGCGGGCGAGCCCGTTCGCCACCCGCCCCTCGATCCAGCGCAGGCGGAGGAGGTCGGGCGCCGTGCCGAGTTGCTCCCAGAGCGGCCGCACGGTCTCGATCAGGCTCCCTGCCTCGGCGTAACGGCCGCCGTCGACCAGGCCGAGGATGAGGTTCGAATGGGCGACCACCACCAGCCGCGGGTCCTCGGCCGGATCGACGAGGAACAGCCCCTGGCGCAGGCAGGCCGCGGCGGCGTCGATCTCTCCCGAGTACTGGAGGACCATCCCCTTGGTGATCAGGGCGCGGCCCTGGAGGTGCGACTCGTTGATCTCGCGGTAGAGGACGATCGCCTCGTCGAGCATGAAGAGAGCCTCGGCGAAGCGTCGCTGTCCGCGCCGCAGGAGGGCCCTCAATTCGAGCAGGAGGGCCTCGTCGAGCGGATCGAGCCAGCTGCGTTGGAGGTGCGCGTCGGCAAGGTCGAAAGCCTCCTCGGCGCGCCGGAAGTCGAAGAGGACGCGCCGGGCGTTGCCCAGCCAGGCGAAGGCGCGGGCCTGGGCGGCCTCGACCGAGCCCTGCCCATAGCGCCGACGGTCGAGATGCCCGGCGATCGCCACGGCGACCTCCAAGTCCGCCTCGGCGCTCCGCGGCTCCTCGAAGATCTCCTTACGGGCGCGCTCGACGAGCAGCTCGAAAAGACCCCAGTTGTGGAAGCGCGGGTCGTCGTGGACGAGGCGGGGACGCTCGTCAGCCGGCAGCGCGAGCAGCTCGCGGAGGACGATGCCGGCCTCCGCCCGCTCGCGGGTCAGGCGGGCGCCCTTCCTTTCCATGTCGGTCCGGCTGCTGGTGAGCACCCGCTTGAGGAGGCCGCGATACTCCGCCTCGGGAGCCTCGACGGGCTGGCGCTGGAGCGGCGCCTCCGCGGGCTTCTCCGCGGAATTTAAGGCGTCGCGAAAGCCGGGAGGCCCGCCGTCATGGAGGGCGGGGAGGAGGGCGAACAGGCGTTCCTCGCAGGCGCGGCAGGCGAAGAGATGGAGTTGGATCTCGTGGCTCTCCTCCTCCGAGATCGTCTCCCCGAGGAAGCGTTCGAGCTGTTCGCGATCGGGATGCCGTTCGTTCATCGCTTCGTCTCTCTCCAAATCTGGACCACCGGGGCCCTCAGAGCTCCTCGCCTTTGCCAGGATCGACGCTCCAGGGACCGGAGCGGGAAGCCCCGGTCCCCCCAGATGAAATTCGTATCTCTACGTTCTATACGGTTCGCCGCAGCCTAATGGCCGTGTGGACACATGCCCGGCCCTTCATCCGTGTTCGGGTCGCCGCCCGAGTGGCCATGGTGGTCATTCGTACCGGCGCCGTCATGGTCGCTCGCGAAGAGATGGACGAGCCGCGACCAGGTCGTATCCAGGAGCGCGCCGAAGACGCTCGCCGGGGCGGTGGCCACCGGCCGCGCCGGACGTGCGACCGGAGCTGCCTCCGCGGTTCCGGCGGCCAGCAGGCAGAGCGAGCCGGCGAGCAGGGCGGAAGCGGCGAGGGGACGGTAGATTCGGTTGGACATCGAAGTCTCCTTCCAGGCAAGTCCTCCAGAGAGCCGATACGGCTGACCGGGGCCTGCTCCGACGCGGGGAAGGAACTCCAGCAAAGTTCGATTGGGTAAAGTCTAGCTTAACTTGCGTAAAAATGCATCCCCCTATACGCCCCCGATACGAAGGTCCCTCGAAGGGTCCCCCCGGTTGAAGTGCGGAGAGGAATTGGTGATAATACCCATCACAAATCATCGAGCGACCTTCCAGCGAGCGAAAGGAGATGCGACCGTGAGCGAAATCGAGAGCCGTGGATATGCCCACCCGGAGGCGTTGGTCTCGACCGATTGGGTGGCCGAGCATCGGAATGACCCCGGGATCCGCCTCGTGGAGTCGAACGAGGACGCTCTGCTCTACTCCTCGGGGCACATCGAGGGAGCGGTGGAGGTGGACTGGACCCGCGATCTGAACGACCCGGTGCAGCGCGACTACCTGGGCCGCGAGGGCTTCGAGAAGCTGATGCGCCGGATCGGCGCCACCCAGGATACGACGGTCATCTTCTATGGCGACCGCAACAACTGGTGGGCGACCTACGCTCTCTGGGTCTTCCGCCTCTTCGGCCACGACAACGCCAAGGTGATGGACGGCGGCCGTATCAAGTGGGTGAAGGAAGGACGTCCGCTCACCAAGGAGGTGCCGCACTACCCCGAGACCCAATACCAGGCGAAGGAGCGCGACGACGCCAAGGTGCGCGCCTACCGGGACACCGTCCTCGATCACACCCAGAAGCAGGGCAAGATGATCGACGTGCGGAGCCCCCAGGAGTACAGCGGCGAGCGGCTGCACATGCCGGAGTACCCGAACGAGGGCGCTCTGCGCGGAGGCCACATCCCGGGGGCCAAGAACATTCCCTGGGCGCGGGCGGTCAATCCCGACGACGGCACCTTCAAGACGGCCGACGAGCTGCGCGGCCTCTACGAGGGCGAGGCCAGCCTCACCCCGAAGGACGACGTCATCGTCTACTGCCGGATCGGTGAGCGCAGCAGCCACACCTGGTTCGTGCTCACCCATCTCCTGGGCTACGATCGGGTGCGCAACTATGATGGCAGCTGGACCGAGTGGGGCAACCTGGTCGGTGTGCCGATCGAAAAGTAAAAAGTAGAGGGGTGAGGTACTTCAGAATGTCCGAGAAAGCCCAGCTGCCGGAGAAGCTGACGCAGACGATCGACGCGCTCTCGATGATCTCCGATCGCACCGAGCGCATCCAGACGCTGATCGACCTCGCCGAGAATTTCAAGGAGGTGCCGCCGCAGATCGCGCGGCGGCCCTTCTCGAGCCTCAACGAGGTCCCGGCCTGCGAGTCGGAGGCCTACGTCTTCGAGGAGCGCCGCCCCGACGGCGCGCTCGCCTTTCACTTCGCGGTCGAGAACCCGCAGGGGATCTCGGCCAAGGCGCTCGCGGTGATCCTCGAAAACTCGCTCTCGGGCGCACCCCCGGAGCAGGTCGCCGCGGTCGAGCCGGACATCATCTACAAGATCTTCGGCCCCGAGCTCTCAATGGGCAAGTCGATGGGTCTCATGGGGATGGTCGGCATGGTCCAGGCGGCGGCCAAAAAGGCGGTCGGGGCAAAGCCGCGGTAGGGCTCCAAACACCTACTTCGCGCGCTGGATGGTCTTCACCTGGAGGGTTTTGCCCTCTCCCTGGCAGGGCCCTCCCTCGACGGGGCTCGCGGTGAGGGTCACCCGGTCGCCGGTCTTGAAGCCTCGGAGGTCGCCGGTCAGGGTGTAGAGCTCCCCCTTCTCGGCCCGGAAGGCCTGGCAGTCGACCCCCTCGCCGGTGAGGCTCCCGGTCAGGGTGAGCACCTCTTCCTCCTTGACCCGGGCCTCGGGCTCGTCGCCCTGGGAGTCGGCGAGGCGGATCTGCTCGACGACGAGCGTCGTCCCCTGCTGGCAAGTCGAGACCTCGGCCACCGAGCCGACGACCCGGACCTTGTCGCCGACGGTCAGGCCGTGGAGGTTGCCGGTCAGGGTGTAGAGCTTGCCGTCGGTGGCGCGGAGGGCCTGGCACTCGATCCCCTCGCCGGTCAGCGTGCCGCGGACCGCGATCGATCTCCTCTGGACCCGCTCCAGGGGCGCCATTCCCTCCGGGAAGCCAGAAGCGGACAGGGCGGGGAACAGAGCCCGAGAGCGCCGTTCGGGGTCCGGCCGGGCGCTCTCGACCCGGATCGTCGTCCCTTCGATGCAGGAGCTCGGTGTCCCCGGAGTCCCGGTGACGGAAATACGGTCGCCGGTCGTGAAGGTGCCGAGATTGCCCACCAGGGCGTACTGGTGGCCCTGGTCGTCGGTCAAGATTCGGCACTTCCCCTCGACGTTCAGGGTTCCCGCGGCCTGGATCTTCCCGGCAGCTCCCGCCCGGGCAGGTAGGGCGGAGAGGAGGAGCGCCGCTCCGAGCAGCAGCCCCGGCAGGATCTGAACGGTTCGACTCTGCGTGCCTGACATGTCCATCTCCCGACGCGGCCGAGCTCGTGCCTCGTGGTGATCCCTAGTGGCCGTGCTCCCGCTCGTGGCCGCGACGATTGGCGGCCGCCCAGTCGGAGAACGAGCCGTTCTGGAGCTGGTCGTAGTAGGTCGTCTTGTGGTGGTCGTCGGCCCAGATCGTCTGCACCCGGCTGACCTCGACCCCCGTGCCGGCGCCGCAACCGCCGCTCACGAAGCGCCCCTCCAGGCGAACGTGATCGCCGTTCTGGAGACCGCTCACGGCGCCGACCAGGTTATAGACCTTGCCGTCGTGCTCGCGGACGGTGAGGCAGCGGCCACCCTGGCTGGTCAGGTAGCCGTCGACGTGGACGACGTTGGGGTCGCCCGCCGCGCGGACGGAACCGGGCAGGGTGAGGGCCGCCGCGACCAGCAGGGCGGAGCCGAGGATGCGGGTATGTCGTTTCATCACTGTTCTCCTTGGGGTAGGTCTCCGGAGGGCGGAATCCTGCCCCTCCTCGAGAAGCATAGAGCAAGGCGGATGCCAGTCGGGTAAGACTCGGCGAATCAGGGGCTTGAAAATATTGCCCGGGAGGGCTCCCGAGAAGACGTCCTCCCCGGAGGTCGACTGCCGGCCGATCTGGGGTCTTCCCGTTTCTGATAGCCTCCCTGGTCATGTCTGAACCGACGCTCATCCGCATCGCCCACAGCCCTGACTCCGACGACGCTTTCATGTTCTACGCCCTGACCCAGGGGCAGCTCCCCTTAGACGGCCTGCGCATCGAGCATGTCCTGTCGGACATCGAAAGCTTGAACCAGGCAGCCTTCAAGAGCGTCTACGAGATCACCGCCTTCTCCTTCCATGCCTACGCGCATCTCGCGGATCTCTACCAGATCATGCCTTCCGGGGCGAGCTTCGGCGACGGCTACGGGCCGATCGTCGTCGCGCGCCAGCCGTACTCCCAAAAGGATCTGGCGGGGATGCGGATCGCGATTCCCGGCGAGCTGACGACCGCCCACCTCGCCCTCCGTCTCTGGCAGCCCGCGGTCGAGACGACGATCGTCCCCTTCGATCGCATCCTGGAGACCGTGCGGGATGGCGAGGCCGAAGCCGGAGTCGTCATCCACGAGGGACAGCTCACCTATCCCGAGATGGGGCTCACCAAGGTGGTCGACCTGGGGGAGTGGTGGAAAGGGGACACCGGACTCCCCCTGCCGCTCGGCGGCAACGGGATTCGCCGCAGCCTGGGGGAGGATCTGAAGCGCCGGCTCTGCGGGCTGCTCACCGAGAGCATCGAGTATGGGCTCGATCACCGGCAGGAGGCGCTCGACTACGCCGTCCGCTATGCCCGCGGCCTGGAGGACGACCCGGAGCGTTCGGACCGCTTCGTGGGAATGTACGTCAACGATTGGACCCGGGACTATGGGGAGGCCGGGCGCAAGGCGGTCCAGTTGCTGCTCGACCGCGGCCACGAAGCGGGGATTCTGCCCCGCCGGGTCGAGGCCGAATTTATTGGCAGCTGAAAACGGGGTTCACCGGATGCTGCCGGCGCCGGAATTGCCGGCGACGATCGCTTCAGCAGAGGCACCCCCGGCATTGACGAGGCCGGCGCGCTGCGGCATGAGGCTCAGGCCGGGCATGCAGCCCTTGGTCTTCACCATGTAACCCTCGACCCAGACGTGCTGGCCCGCCTTCCAACCATCGAGGTCGCGGGCGAGGCTGTAGCGCTGACCGTCGGCGGTCTTCACTTGGACGCAACCGAACACGCCCTGGGTGATCTCGCCTTCGAGGCGGACCTCCTGGGGCTTGGTCTGCGGCTTGGGGGCGCCGTGCGAGCAGGCACCTGCGAGCACGGTGAGGGGAAGGGCCAGAAGTAGTGCGAAGTCTCGTGTTTTCATCTGCATGGGCGCTGTCTCCTCACGTCGCTCCAACTTACGCTTGGGACTACAGCAAGGGTCGTGCCATGTGGCAGGTGCGACCTTGCGCCAACTACGAGGCCCTGAGAAAGGGGGCCCATGCGGATAAGAACCCGTCTGATAGCCTACTGGCTAATGGCCCATTCTACATCCATTTCTTCCCCGCTCCCTCTTCGGCGCCCGAGCGCACTTGTTTTCGACCTTGACGGTACGCTGATCGACTCCCGGCAGGACATCACGACGGCGATCAACCGGATGCGCGCCGGCTATGGTTTGCCGCCGCTCGCCCTCCCGCGGGTGGTGGCGATGGTGGGGGAGGGAGCGCGGGTGCTGATCGAGCGGGCGGTGGGCGGGGAGCTCCCCGCGGCGGAGATCGAGCCGGCGCTCCGCCGCTACCTCGGCTACTACGACGAGGTGCTGCTCGACACCACCCGCCCCTATCCGGGGGTGACGGCGATGCTCGCTGCGCTCGCCGCGGCGTATCCCGTGGCGCTCCTCTCGAACAAAGGGGAGGCGCCGTCGCGCCGGATCCTCGAGGGGCTCGGCCTCGCTCCCTACTTTCGCCTGGTTCTGGGAGGGGACAGCCTGCCCAGCCGCAAGCCCGACCCCGCCGGTCTCCGCGTCGCCGCCGAGCGGCTGGGGGTGTCGGCCGAGGCGCTCATGCTGATCGGCGACACCTGGATCGACGCCCGGACCGCTCAGGCCGCGGGCTCCCTCTTCGCCCTCGTCGAGTGGGGCTTTCCTCGCCCTCCCGGTCTCGATGGAATGGACGGCCCCGGCGGTCTCCCTCTCCCTGTGGACCTGCGGGCGAAGGAGCCCGCCCAAGTCTGCGCGGCGCTCCTTCCCGAGGGTCGGACGGCCCCGGCCCCTACGTCTTCTTGAGGTTCGCGGCCAGGAACGCGACGGTCCGTTTCCAGGCGTCGTTCGCCGCTTCTGGCTGATAGCTGCCGCCGGAGGCGTTGGCGAAGGCGTGCTTGGCGTTGGGATAGATGTGGGTCTCGACCGACTTGCCCAGCCCCTTCAAGGTGGACTCGAACTGCTGGATGGTCGCCGCCGGGATGCTCTGGTCCAGGCCGCCGAAGAAGCCGAGGATCGGCATCTGCAGGGTCTTGAGCTTGGCGGGATCGGTCTCCAGGCGGCCGTAGTAGATGACCGTGGCGGCGATCTTGTCGGGCAGGAGGAGGGCGGTGGCGAGCGACCAGCCGCCCCCGAAGCACCAGCCGATGACCCCGACCCGGGGGGAGTGCTGCTCTGCGGTCAGGTAGCGGTAGGCCTGCCGCAGGTTCTCCTCGCCCGCTGAAGCGTTCTTGAGCGTCGCCTGCATGAGCTTCGTGGCCTCATCGGGGGTGTCGGCCTTGGCCCCGTTATAGAGGTCGACGGCGAGCGCCTCGTAGCCCTCGCCGGCCAGCCGGCGGGCCATGTCGCGGATGTTGTCGTTCAACCCCCACCACTCGTGGATGACGAGGATCGAGGGGAGCGGCCCGGTGGCCCCCTTGGGTTTCGCCAGGAAGCCATGGAGCTTCTGGCCCGCGACCTCCCCATAGACGACGTCCTCGCCGGTCACCGGCGACGAGGGAGCGGTACGGGCGGCCGCGGTGGGCGTCGGGCGGTCGCCCTTGTGCTCGGCGGCCATCTTCTGGAGGTCTCCCTGGGGGTCGCTGCCGGCGAAGACCACGCCGGCGGACAGGATGAGCAGGGTCGAGAGCAGTTGGATCTTCATGGGGGTCGTCCTCCTCGCGCGCTTTTTATCACAAAGCGGGTTTTGGAGGGCAGAGAGGGGAATCGGGTTTCGTCGCGCACAAGAATGTCTCGTTTTCCTATACCGAGAACGTCCTGTGTAGTAGAGACAGGCCTCGGAGGCATTCGGCCCCCGGGACGACCTGTCCAGCAAGGAGAGATTTATGCATGGACGTAACCGACTCCGCCGTCTCCTCCCCGCCCTCGCCCTGTCCGCCTGCGTGGCGACCCTGGCCGTTCCGGCCCAGGCTCGCCAAGGGAGCCGTCAAGTCCCTAAGGCAGCTCCGGCGGCGGTGGCGGCGGGTTGGAGCACCCAGGCGCAGGCCTTTCTGAGCCGTCTCTGGTCGGGAGGTAGCCAAGGTCTCCACAGCCTCTTCGGAGCCGAGGGAGCCTCGCTCGACCCGCACGGCGGCGCTCCCACCGGCTCCGGCACCCCTGCCGGCTCGGCCGTACCCGTGGGGCACGGCGGCGCCTAGCTAGATCCGCACACCTGAGGAGGGGCCGGCCGTGCCGGCCCCTCTTTTTTGCATTTCGGTGTCACGATATTATCTTTTCCGGTAACTGATCTTCTGAAGGGGACGAAAGACGTCCTCTCGGAAGTGGAAAGGGGGAATCAGTGGATCATGAGAAGAGAGAGGCCCATCTGTCGGTCGAGACGATGGCGCGATGGCTGTCCCGGGACCTGGACCATGAGACGGTGCTCGCGGACATCGTGCCGCATGTCGTCGCCGTCTGCCCCGGCTGCCGGGAGAGTTACGAGGAGGTGCTCCGTCTGCAGCGAGAGTTCGAGCATTGGGACGAGCGGGTGGCCGTCATCGAGGGGCGGCAGGCGCCGATCCTCCTCGCCGAGCTTCTGCCGCTGCCGTTCGAGGCGCAGCTCGCCGCGGTCCGCGGCGAGGAGCGCTTCCAGAACTGGGGTCTCTGCCAGCTCCTCCTGCGGGAGAGCCTGGGGGCGGTCTTCGAGGACCCTACCCGGGCGATCTCGTTAGCCGAGCTCGGGGTGCGCATCACCGAGTATCTGGTCGAGGAGGCCTACGACCCGGAGTGGGTGCTCGACCTCCAGGCCCGGGCCTGGGCCTGCCTGGGCAATGGCCTGCGGGTGCTGGGCGAGCTGTGGAGCGCCGAGTCGGCCTTCAGGCGCGCCGGGGAGTACCTGGAGACGAGCATGACCGGCAACCCGCACGTCCGGGCGGAGGTCCTCGACCTCAAGGGATCGCTCCGCCGTGCCCAGCGGCGGCTCGAAGAGGCCGAGGCTCTCGCCGCAGAGGCCTTGGCCCTCTACCGGGAGAGCGGGGACGAGCACGGGGTGGGGGTGACCCTCATCAAGCAGGCCAAGATCCTCGAGGAACGGGGGGAGCCCGCCCGGGCGATCGTGCTCCTCGAGGAGGCCGCCCATATCGCCGATATCGCCCAGATCGCCGATATCGCCGATATCGCCGATACCTCTGCGCCCGCCGAGCCGGCCCCGCGAGCGGACAGCCGGCAGCCGCGGCTGCTCCTCTGCGCCCGCCACAACCTGGCCTTCCTGCTGACCACGGCCGAGCGCCATGCCGAGGCCGCGGCGCTCCTGCCCGAGGTACGCCGGCTCTCCCAGCAGCTGGGCAATCCGCTGGACCTGGTACGGCTGCGCTGGGTGGAGGGGCGGATCGCCCTCGGCACCGGGGAGGGGCCGGCGGCCGAGGCGGCGTTCCGCGAGGTCCAGCGCGAGTTCTTCGAGCGTCACATGGGATACGATGCCGCCCTGGTCTCGCTCGATCTCGCCGTCCTCTACGCGCAGGCGGGGCGGCTCACCGAGCTCAAGTCCCTGGCGGTCGAGATCATGCCGGTCTTCGAGTCCCGGGAGGTGAACCGTGAGGCCATGGCGGCCCTCCTCATGTTTCAGCATGCGGCGCAGGAGGAGCGGCTGACGGCGGACCTCGCCCGCCAACTCGCGGCCTTCCTCAAGCGGGAGCGCCGGGCGCGCCGTTAGGCGAACGGCCGGTTCCCCTTCCGGCCTTCAGCTGCCTCTCCCGACCGAGTCCGAACGGAAGCTCGTACGGCCCCTCTGCACGCGTCGTCTCATCCTGATAAGATCGTTCTACATATATCTCTGGAAGCGCCGGCCCTGATGACCGGGACCCGTCGGCGCGATGAGGATGCAGCAGACCCGACGAGGTGCATCGGACGGCGCCATGAGTGAAAACCCCATATCGCGCGACTCGCAGCGAGTCCCCCTGGAGACCCGGGTCCAACTCAAGTTCGAGTGGTTCGGCGGCTTCATCAGCGAGTACTCGGCGAACATCTCGCCGGGGGGTATGTTCATCCGTACCCAGACGCCCGAGCCGGTGGGCCGCATGATCGGCTTCGAGCTGCGGCTGGGGGACGGCTATGAGCTCATCCGCGGGACCGGCGAGGTGGTCTGGGCGCGGCCGATCGATCAGGGTCCCGACAAGCAGGCGGGCATGGGTATCCGGTTTCTGGAGATCAGCCCCGACGGGCGCGAGCTGATCTACCAGATGGTCGACAACTACATCGCCCAGGGCGGGACGCCTTTCGACGTGACCGACATGCCGGCGCCGAGCCCGGCGCCAACCGAGGAGATTGTCCCTTTAGAGCCGAAGGCCGCGGCTGTCTTCACGGCTCCGACCCTGGCGCCCATCGCGCCAGTCCCTCCGACCATGCCGGCGGCCCGGCCGCAGGAGCCCGCCGAGCTCGCTCCTCCCGCGCCCGTCGAGGTCGCCCCAGCTGGCTGCCGGCGCTCCCCACCCCGGCTTTCGGCGCGAAACCGCAAATGACCTCCCTCCCCGAGGTTCCTGCGATCTCCGAGATCCCGGAGGAGGAGGTCTCGCCGCGGCGCGGCTCGGGCCTGGTGCGCTGGGCTGTCGTCGGCGGAGTGCTCGTCCTGGCGGCAGCGCTCGCGGTCTTCAAGCAGGACGTGCTCCTCGGCTGGTTTCTGCCCGCCAAGGGGCCGCGGACGGCGGAGGTCGCCCCGGCCCCGGTGCCCCCTTCGCTCCACCGGCGGAAGGTTGCCGTCCCCGCGCCGCCGCCGGCCACCTCGCCGGTATCGCCGGTATCGGCGGCAGCGGCGGCAGCGGCGGCTCCGGTGGCGAAGCCTGCCGCCGCCGCGCCCGCCGCCAACCCTGCGGCCACCCCGCCGCCACCGCAGCCGGTCGAGGCTCTGCCTTCGACTCCTGCCGCCTCTCCGGCGACAACGTCCGCTGGGCCCGCCGGAGCCACGCCGGCCGTGACGGGCGCGGAGAGCGGTCCGGGGGAGATCCGCAAGATCACCTGGAAACAGGATCCCGACGGCACCGAGGTGATCCTGTGGGCCGATGGCGCCATCAGGCGGCAGGATTGGGCGCCGTACCGGATCGACGGCGATCCGCCCCGCGAGCTGGTCAAGCTCTATGGAATCCACCATCCGTTCCCCTCCTCCCGGCTGGTCGCCGGAACGCGGCAGCTGCTGCAGGTGCGGACGGGCTTTCATGACGGGCCCAAGGGCAACGAGCTGCACGTCGTTCTCGACCTCACGGGCTCGGGAGTGGAAGTCACCGGCATCGAGGCCCAGGGCGACCAGCTGCACGTCCACCTGAAGGGGAAATAGACTCGCCCGTCGTATACTCATGGCCTTAAAATCCGTTGGCAGGCCGCGGTCTCGCAGCCTCAAAGGGAGACTCGGGGTGACGAGCAGTAAGAAAGACGGGCGCCGCGCTGCGGCTCCCGAGGGTATCCCCACCCGGCAGGGAGCGCCGCGCTGATGGCGAACGAGCGGCTGAAGCGTCGGCTCCTCCACGAGTTGGTGCGGGAGAACGTCGAGCTCATCGAGGGCGGCCCGGCGCGCCGGCTGCGGCGCCAGTACCGCGTCCGCCAGGTGGCTCGGCTCGGCGTCCTGGCGCTCCTCCCTCTGGGTCTCCTCGGCTCCTCCCGGCTGCTCTCGACCCTGGCGGCCGAGCGCTCCACCGGGACGCCCGCCGCTCTCGCCAGCAGCACCGCGAACGGCGACCGCGGCTCCGCCGCCTCCCCGGTCGGCCCGGCACGCACCCCGAGTCCTCCGAGCTTAAGCCTCCCGCGTCTCCCCGAAGCGCGGCCGATCGACGCCGCCCTCTTCCCGCTCGCCGTGCGCAAGATCATGATCGACCCCGGCCACGGCGGATTGAGCGTCGGCACCGGCACCTCGGGCCTGATCGAGAAGAACCTCACCCTCGACATCGCCCAACGGCTGCGCCAGATTCTCGTCCAGCGCTCCTTCGCCGTCCTCATGACCCGCGAGGAGGACCGCCCGATCGACCTCGCCGACCGCGCCGCCCTCGCCAATCGGGCCGGCGCCGACATCTTCGTCTCCATCCACCTGAACTGGATCGGGGACCGCAAAGCCCGAGGTGTCGAGACCTACTACCTGGGACCCACCGACGACCCCTACCTGACGCAGCTCGCTGCGGCCGAGAACCGGGACTCCGGCTACTCCCTGGCCGATCTGCGGGGCATCCTGGACGGCATCTACGCCGGTGTCCGCGAGGACAACTCCCGCCGTCTGGCCGAATCGGTCCAGGCCGCTCTCTTCCGCTCGCTGCGCAAGACGAGCCCGGAGGTCAGAGACCGCGGGGTCAAGGCCGCCCCCTTCATCGTCCTCCTGTCCACCGAGATGCCGGCGATCCTCGCCGAGGTCTCCTGCCTCTCGAACGAGGAGGAGGCCCGGGAGCTCTCCCGGCCGGAGTACCGTCAGCACATTGCCGAGGCGCTCGCCGACGGGATCGGCGCCTACGCCGTCTCGACGGCGCGCTCGGGTGAGAAAGGAATCTGATCCAAATGAGCACCAAGAACCAGATCTTAAACGTCGGGATCGATTTAGGCACTTCGCGCAGCTCGATCTCCTCCTCGAACGGCCAACGCCATGTGGTCGAGAGCTACGTCGGCTGGCCGCTCGACATGGTGGCGCGGAAGGTTCTCAAGAAGTCCGTCCTCATCGGCCGTGAAGCGCTCGACAACCGGCCGATGCTCGACCTCTACCGGCCGCTCGAGGAGGGGCTCATCAAGGACGGCTCGGAGAAGGACGAGGCGGCGGTCAGAGAGCTCCTCCGCCATCTCCTGCAGCTCGCCGGGGTCGACAGAGAGCACAGCAACGGCCTCAAGGTGCGCGCCGTCGTCGGGGTTCCCGCCGAGGCCCTGCGGGTCAACAAGCAGCACGTGCGGAAGGCGATGAAGGACGCCGCCGACAGCCTGTTGATCGTCTCCGAGCCCTTCGCCGTCGCCTACGGCCTGGAGGCGCTCCTGCACACGATGATCATCGACATCGGGGCCGGCACGACCGACTTCTGTGTCATGAACGGCCGCCTGCCCACCGAGGACGACCAGCGGACCCTGACCCAGGCCGGCGACTTTGTCGACGAGCAACTCGTGCGGCTCGTCCGCGAGCGTCACCCGCAGGCGCACTTCTCGATCCACATGGTGCGCGGCTGGAAGGAAGAGTCGAGCTTCGTCGGCGAGCCGCGGAGCCCGGTCGTCGTCACCGTTCCGGTCAACGGCAAGCCGACCTCGATCGACATCACGCAGGAAATGCGCCAAGCTTGTGAGAGTATTCTCCCCTCGCTGGTCGAGTCGATGCTCGACCTCCTGTCGCGGGTCCAGCCCGAGTTCCAGGAGAAGGTGCGGCACAACGTCATCCTGTCCGGGGGCACGGGACTGATCCGCGGCCTCGGGCCGCGGCTCGAGCAGGAGCTCCGCGCGGTGGGCGGCGGCCGGGTCACGGTGGTCAAGGATCCCGTCTTCGTCGGCTCGGACGGCGGCCTGGCGATCGCCCAGGACGCTCCCGACACCGACTGGGAGAAGCTCACCGCCTGAGACGTCTTATCCGTCGAGGGCCGGCTGACCGAGAGCCGCGGCCACGCGGTCGCCGAGCTTGTAGGTGAGGAAGGCCCAGACGATCCCGGCGAGCGCCGCCAAAGCGGCGCCGCCCCAGGGGGCCGAGGGCAGGGCGGCGAGCTCCCGGACCTTCAAGAGGAGGTCGTCGCCGCGCAGGAGCTGCCGGATCGGCGCGGCCGACCAGGGGGCCAGGCGGGTGATGAGGACCGAGCCGATCTCATAGGCGTCGCCGGTCAGCGAGAGGAAGGGGGCGAGAGCGGTGGGGAGAGCCAGCCCGAAGAGCAGCGGGAGGCGGGCGCGGGCGGCGCGGCGGAGGGCCCAACTCCCCGGCAACAGGGCCAAAAGAAAGGGTCCGAGGTCCGTCGCCAGGTAAATTCCATCGTTCCCGTGCGTGTCGAACCCGGAAAGGCGCCCCGCATAGGCGTCGGCCGGCACTATAAAGGTAAAGAGTCTGGCGAGGAGACCTCCGCCGTAGAGCGGGTCGATCTCGAGCCGGTGGACCGTTCCGCCGGCGGCGAGGCAGGCACCGGCGTGCAGAAGCTCGTGGAGTGGCACGTAGATCCACCACCCCGCGAGGAGGCCGGCGGCCACCGCGAGGAGCCCGCGCCAGCCGGCGTCCAGGCAGCGGTCGAGGCCCCGAAGGACGTCTCGTGCCGGGAGGAGAAGCCATCCCGGGAGTTGTGAGCTGTTCGCCATTTGCGGAATCTACACGCTCCCTGCCCTCGGGGCCAGGGTTGCGGGTGAAGAAATCGAGGAATGGAGGGAGATCCTATGACTTTGCATCCCGAAGAGATGCGGCTTACCAACTCTCTGCGTGAGCTGATTTTCGAGACTGGTGCGACCGTCGAAGAGATCGAAGGGGACCTGGGCTGGGATGTCGAGAGATTGTCGATCCTCTTAGCCGGCGGGAAGAAGTGGAAGCTCGGAGAGCTGTTCGAGGTGCTGGGGACGCTGGAGTTGGCGCCGGCGATCTTCTTCGGCCGAGTCTATGGCTTGGACCCGAGAGATGCCGAAGCTCTGGCCCTCTCGGACCTCGATCGCCCCTTTGAGGAGAGCCAAAGAGTTGTACAGGAAGCCGTCTCCCGTCGATTTGCCTGGAAGCAGGAGCGGATCGAGGCTGAGCCCGAGTGAAACGGCGCTGAGCCCTGCTCAGCTCGTCCCCAAAACGGCGTGCTGGAGCTTTTCGAAAGAAGCTAAAGCCTCGGCCTGAGGGCGCATTTCTCGGATCTGTCCCGATGCGGCTTTGGTGACTTCCTCTAATTTGACGGTGTCGCCCATCTGCCTGAAAACGTCGGCAAGGTCGTGGGTCACGGCGATGGCTTCAAAGGCGAGCCCGATCTCGAAAAAGCCCCTTTGAGCGCGCAGCAGTGCTTTCTCTGCTGCTTCGAAGTGCCCTAGACTCTGTAGAAGCTGACCCTCCTGCCAGGCAGCGCGAAGAAGAATGAGATCGTTCGCCGGTCCGCGATAAAAATTCCGTGCCTCGAAGTAAGCTGCCTTGGCAAGGTCCGGGCGGTTCATGTCGATATAGCAGTGAACGAGGTTATGGCGTGCTGCGACTGCCAAATGATGATCTGCCTCGGGTTTGATGAGAGGTAATGCCAGTTTGAGGATTGTCGCCGCCTTCTTCGAGTCTCCTGAATAGGTAAGAACAACAGCTTCCTGAACAGATGCCCTTGCAAACCGGTGCCAGTCACCCAAGTCACGATAGATCTGCACTGCCTCGGAGGTGAGAGCCTTTGCGTCCGCGAACCGTTTTTGGAAAATACAAAGGGAGGTGATCTGTTCATTGAGGCGGGCACGCAGTGCCGGATCGCCTGTTCCGGTCTCGATGTAGCTCTGAGCTGCTGCCAATACCTCCTCCGCTTCGGCGGTTCGGCCGCCAACCCGGAGAGAGTTGCCGAACTGTCCCCACGCTCTGGCCTTTAAATCGGCGAGTCTATATGGGCTGCCAGCGACGGTGGTCGAGCACGAATCGGCTGCGAGTCGTGCCATAAGACCCCAGTGCAGCATTTCGTCCGGATCAGAATAACGGGCCCGATGACTTCGGCTCGCGAGCCATCGGATCAACGCCGGTATCGCGGCACGGTTTGCATGGCTCGAAGGGACACCCTCCATCTGGCATGCAAAGAGCTCGGCCAAAACGGCTCCCGGGGGCTCCTCTCGAGGTCTGCCATCAGCAAGAAAAAGGGAGAGGACGTGCTCCGCCTTGGCAAAGACTTCCTCATAGTTGTACTTCCCACCTCTCGATCGTGGTGATTCAGCCTCCCGAGGCTCCGTACCCTCCTCCCGGTGGGTGCCTGACGCCGCTGGGGGCTCTAACTCTAACTCTCCCCTCTCCAGGCAACTCAATTTATCCTTGCATCTTGAGCAGCCGGCGAGGAGATGACGAACGACTCCGCGGAGGAGAAGCGGCTGTTCCTTGCCCTTGTTGCTCCTCAGTAAGAGGCTAAGTTCCTGGTCAGTGGGATGTAGAGACACAGCTACCGCTCCTCGCAGCTTCGAGGAGCATTATTGCAGATTGCTCCTGCGGAGGTAAGGAGCGAAGAGCCAGACGGCGGGCAGGAGCCCGCCGTCTGAAGATCTCACTGCTTCAAGGGCCGCCGGTTCGAGAGGTGCTCCAACCGGTTGGTAAGGAATCGGATCAGCTCAAGGGCCTGGTTTTCCTGATCTGCGACCTGCTGCAGCTGGATCAGGGAGGCGAGAGTCTCACGGCCGACCCTCAAGGCACGGAAGATCGGCATCGTTTCTGCGACGGTCTGCTTGAGCTCATCGACTGCGCCGAGCTTGACGTAAACCGCAGACAGATCGAGCGAGACCACCGCCACCTCATAGGCGAGACCGCGTTCCATGAACCCCTTGCGGGCGCGAAGCAGCGCGGTTTCGGCGGCCCGCGGATGTCCGAGCTCGCGGAGAAGTTGCCCCTCTTGCCAGGCCGCGCGCAGGAGGATCAGGGCGTCCTTGAACTCCTTGTAGAGGTCGCGGGCCTTGAAGTAGAGAGCCAGGGCCTGCTCCGGGCGATCGAGATCGATGTAGCAATGGACCAGGTTGTGGCATGCCGCGAGGAGCAGATGGGGATCCTCTTCCCGATCGATGAGGGGGATCGCATGGTTCAGGATCAGCGCTGCGTTCTCTGCTTCGCCCGCATAGAGAGAGGCGATCGCCTTGGCCACGAGGGAGCTCGCGAGAAGATGAGCCTCGCCCAATGCGCGGTAGATCTGGCCAGCCTTGTCGGCGAGCTCGATCGCGGCGCCGAACTGCCGATTGAAGATCTGCAGAGAGGCCATCTGCTCGAGGAGGCGAGCGCGGAGCGGTGGATCCCCCGTACCGGCCTCGCAGTGTTGGCGCGCGGTCATCAGGGCCTCCTCCGCCTCCTGGAGGCGGGCGGAAACCCGCAGAGAGTTGCCGTAATGGCCCCATGCCCGCGTCCGCAAATCCGCCAGCCTGGGCGCGCTGCCGACCGCAGCCACCGTACAGGCGTCGGCCGCGATCTGGGCGAGATGGGCGAGATGGAGCATCCTCTCTGGATCCTCGTAGCGGGCAGCATGGCTGCGCTCGATCAGCCACTTGACCAATTGCGCGCTCGCGAAGCGTTCTTCGCTCCCGATGGTCCGAACCTGTTCGCTCATCGAGAGCGGCGTGAGCGCCGCGAGCAACTCTTCGGGAGTGCTCTCCAGGGGGCGATCGAGGGCGAGAAAGTCGCCCAAGGCCTCTTCGACATGGAGAAACACCTGGTCGTAGTCGTTTCCCGCCTGAGGAATCGCCAAAGAAGGCCAAGCCTCCGGCTCAGTGCTGGGCAGTTGGAGAAGGCGCGCGAGACGCATTCCGTCCCAACCCATCGCATTCAAAATCGACTGACAGGTGGGACATTCGGCCAAAAGATGCCGGATGACGTTCGTCCTCACCGTGGTATCCATCGGTAGGGACCCACTTCGCAGGAACGCTTCCAGGTTTTCACGAACGGGATGATCCGTAAGCATAATCTCCTCCAAGCAAGCAAATGAAGCAAAGGACTTCTCCCGCCTCTCGGGCGGGAAGGGGGGCGGCGCTGGCCACCCCCCGATACCACCCGCGCTATTGGAGCGGCTGGCAGACGTTGCGCCCCAGGGGATCGATGCACGGCCCGGTCTGGGTCTGATAGCCACCACCGGTGCGACCCCCGGTCTCCGTGGCGCTCGACGTGTGGCTCAGGGTTCTTGAGGCGGTGCCGGGCAGCAGTTGGGCCAGCCAGGCGATGGCGCCGCTCCACAGGCTCTGGGGACCGGCGACGGCTGTCCGGGAGCCTGTGAGACTGCGGGCTTCGGCGGTCGGGAGCATGACGAAATTGAGGGCAAGCAAGAGTGCGGCGACGCAAACCAGGCGGAAAAACTTGCGATTCATGACAGACTCTCCCTTCAGATGTGCGGGCTACGACCGCCCCCCGGCGGCAAACCCGCGGTTTCAGGACTACAAGAAAAGTGACGCACTACTCAGAACACGTGTGGCGAACGTCCTTAACCGTGACAGAGCCCCGGACGGGAGACATACCCGTCCGGGCTCGGACACCTACTACTCTAGCGGCCGTCGGTTAGAGAGGTGCTCTAACCGGGTAGTCAAGGTCTGAATCAGCTCGAGAGCCTGGTTCTCCTGGTGGGCAACCTGCTGCAACTGAATGAGAGCGGCAAGGGCTTCCCGGCCCACCCGGAGGGCGCGGAAGATCGGCATCGTCTCCGAGATCGTCTGTTTCACGTCTTCGATCGCACCCAGCTTTACGTACACCGAAGCGAGGTCGAGAGATACCATCGCGACCTCGTAGGTGAGCCCGCGAGCGATAAACCCTTGGCGAGCCCGCAGCAGTGTCTCCCGAGCAATGCGTGGATGTCCGAGATCGCGAAGGAGCTGACCTTCTTGCCAGAAGGCGCGAAGCTGGATCAGTATGTCCTTGAACTCATGATAGAGGTCCCGGACCTCAAGATAGAGGCTGAGAGCCTGCTCTGGACGACCGAGGTCGATATAGCAACGAACGAGGTTGTGACACGCCGCCAGAAGAAGGTGAGGATCTTCTTCGCGGTCGATCAGCGGAATCGCGGTGTTGAGGATCCCGGCTGCGCTTTCAACCTCTCCTGCATAAAGCGAAGCGATCGCCTTATGAACCAGGGAGCTCGCGAGGAGATGAGTCTCCCCCAGCTCACGATAGATTTCGCCGGCCTTTTCGGCTAGATCGATTGCCTCTTCGAAACGACGTTGGAAGGTTCGGAGAGAGGCCAGCTGCTCGAACAAGCGGGCTTGCAATGGTGGATCGCCGGTGCCCGAATCGGCATGACGAACAGCATTCCCCAGGGATTCTTCCGCTTCTTGCAGTTGACCGGAGACCCTCAAAGAGTTGCCGTAATGTCCCCAGGCCCGCATTCGTAGATCAGCAAGTCGAGACTTGCTTCCAACATTTTCCATGACACATGCATCTGCCGCGACCTGGGCAAGGTGAGCCAGATGGAGCATCTTTTCGGGATCGGAGTAACGTTCGGCATGGCTGCGCTCGATCAGCCATTTGACCATTTGCGGGGTCGCGTAGCGTTGATCGCTTTTCATCAAGCTTAGTTGGTCATGTATCGAAAGCGGTACGAATGTCGCGGCCAATTGTTCTGGGGATTGCTCCATCGGACGGTCGGGGATGAGGAACTCGACGAGCGCACGTTCGGCGCCAGCGAATGCCTGATCGTAACTATACTGATTCCTATCGTTAGGAGTCGGTACGACTTCTTCAGGTTCGTTGCCTGGCAAGTGAAGAAGACGCTCCAATCGCTTGCCTTCCCAGCCCATGATGCCTAGGGTTGTACAACAGGTAGGGCAGCCGGCCAAGAGGTGCCGGACAACGCTTTTTTTAACGTAGGGATCGATCGTCCGGAAGCCGCTTCGAAGGAGAGCTTCGAAGTCTGTGCTCATAGGATGCTCGGGAAACATGGCTTCCTCCAAATAAAACAGAATATTCCCGCCGGGGCGGGAAGGGGCCGGCCTTAGCCGGCCCCTGATCTAAACTACTCGATCAACTCGCGCAATGTGTACTCCCTAGCGGATCAATACAAGAACCGGTATTCGGCCGTGCAGTTCCCGTGTTCGTCCCACCGCCCAACGTGGTGGCGTTCGCCGCGGGCCGCAGGCCGGTGTAGCCATTGGGCAGCAGGCCGGTGAGCCAGGTGACGGTGGCGCTCCACAAGTCAGTAGTGCGGTTGACGGCCGTGTGCGAGCCGGAGAGGGCGCGGGCTTCCGCGACCGGGAACGTGGCGACGTTGATGGCGAGCACGACGGCGACGACGGAAATCAGGCGGAAATACTTGCGGTTCATGTTCAGACTCTCCTCGAAAATGCAGGCTCCGACCGCCCCCCGGCGGCATACCTGCGGGGTTCATACCTTCAAACGAATGGTCATGGTCTTCTATTGCTGGAGTGTACCATCCAGCTTACACCGTGACACCGGCGTGACGCTCCGAGGGCGAAACTTTTCGCGGTTGCCTATAGCTAATAATCGATGCTTAGTTCCCTCTGGCGCGGAAGAACGCTCGGAGCCGCCCGGTGGCATGTCTTTTGTAGGTATCCTATCCCCAGAGAGGGGGATTTCGACATGCCAGGAAAGAAAAACGATCTGCTCTTCGAGGACGGCGCGGCGGCCTTCCTGTCCGGCTCTCCGACCCTTCCCGCGCTCGCCCGCGCTGCTCAGGCCTGCACGGCTTGCGACCTCTATAAGCGGGCAACCCAGGCAGTGATGGGCGAGGGACCGAAGGGCGCCTGGGCTTTTTTCATCGGCGAGCAACCCGGGGATCAGGAGGATCTGGCCGGCCGGCCTTTCGTGGGCCCGGCCGGGAAGGTGTTCGACGAGGCTCTCGCCGCGGCGGACATCCCGCGGGAGGAGGTCTACGTCACCAACACGGTCAAGCACTTCAAGTGGGAGGCCCGGGGCAAGCGCCGCATCCACCAGAAGCCCAACGCCGGCGAGATCCGGGCCTGCCGCCCCTGGCTGGAGGCGGAGCTCGCGATCGTCAAGCCGCAGGTCATCGTCTGCCTCGGGGCGACCGCCGCGCAGTCGCTCCTCGGCTCTCACTTCCGCATCACGAGAGACCGCGGCCAGTTCTTCGACAGCCCCTGGGCGCCGATCACGGCGACCCTCCATCCCTCGGCGATCCTCCGCATGCCGGAGGAGGAGATGCGCGAAGAGGCGCGGGCGCAGTTGATCGAGGACTTGAAGCGGGTGGCGGCGAGGCTCCGGGTGGCGGCGGTGCGCTGACCGCCGCTCGTCTCTACTTCACCAACTCCCCGAGAGTCTTTTCGGCCTGCTCGTGGAGGTCGGGAGGCGCGCCGTAGATCACCCGCGCGGTTTTCCCCGCGCGATCGAAGAGGAAGAGGGTCGGCACGGCGGCGATGTCGCCGAAGGCCCGCGCCGTGGCGGCATCGGCGATGGCCCAGCGCACCTGCGGGCTGAGCGAGCTCGCGGTCGAGCGGATTTTGTCTTCCGGAGAGTCGACGGCGAGCGCGAGGACCGAGATCCGGTCCCCATACTTGCCTTTGAGCCGGCCCAGCCATTCGAGGGTGGAACGGCAGGGGGGACACCAGGTCGCCCAGAATTCGACCAGCACGGCGTGTCCTGCCGCCTGGGCCGCCGTCAAGGGGTGGCCGGACAGATCGGTGAGCGCGAATTTGGGCAGCTTCGCGATCTCCCCCGGCGCGGCGTCGGCCTGGGTGCGGTCGCGGCGGAGCTCGTCTTTCTTGCCGGCGAGGACGAGGGCGATCATCCGGGTCAGGTCGGCCTTGAACCTGGCCTGACTCGCGGCGTTACGCCACGGCGTGTAGCGGCCGTTTTTCTCGCCGCGGCCGAAGAAACCGAAGTCGTTCGGCCGGGCGACCAGGACGTCCTCGACGAAGACGGCGGGGTAGCGGGTCACGCCGAAACGCTCCGCGAGCTTCGAGGCGCCGAAGTTCTCGCTCACGAACCTCACCTTCCCCGGGAACTTCGCCACCGCCTGCTGGGCCAGCAAACTTGCTGGATCGGAGAGGTTTCACGTGTAGGGCCACCGCACGAGGGTCACGGTGATCGGCTGGCTCGCCCGCTGGTTCTCCAAGGAGGCCGGCTTTTGTACCGCGAGATAGGCGGGGAGGACCCGCTCGACCACGGCGGCGACATTTTTGAGGTCGTCCCCGCTGGGCTTCGCCTTGCCGGCTTTGCCGCGTTCAAGACGGGCCTCGGCCCGTTCGAGGAAAAGCTCGGCGATTGAGTCATCCTCCCTGGCGCCGCGGAGCCGCGTCCGCCACTCGGCGATCTCGCCGGGCAACGCCGCCCGCTTCGCCGCGCTCGGCGCCGGGAGATCGAGATCGCCAAACTGCTCTACGGCGTCGAGGTACTGGTAGAGGGCGCCGCGTTCTCACTCCCTCCTGGGCCGTCTCCAGGGCACGGAACGACGAGCGTGCGTCCGCCAGCTCTTCCAGGCTGAGATAGAGCCTTCCGGCATCGAGCGATCGACGCGCCTCGCGAAGCGAGCCGAGAGATCGGTCTTGGCCTCCTTCCAATCCGGATCGGAGCCGGGCTTCCCGGCCAGGGCGTGCTCCAGACGCGCGATTTCACTCTGGACCTGGGATGGGGCGTCGTTTGAGGGAACGCCGGGTGAGGACGCGGCCCGTGAGGCCAGTGAGGCCAGTGACGCCGGTGAGGCCAATACCGAGATCCCGAGCAGAAACAGCCGGTACGGTCGAGGGATCTTCCGCATGGGGAGAGTTTACCGCCTCGGAAGCCGGGCGGAGCCGGCTTCCGAGGCGGGTTGCGGACCTACGAGAAGAGCGGGCAGTGACCGCGGATCGGCGTAAAGCACGCCCGGGTGGTGCAATCGTTGGCGCCGCAGGCGAGGCAGCAGAGCTGGCCCGTCGGGCACTGGTCGTTGCTCGTGCAGCCGGTCGTGAAGATCGGGGCCGCGGGGCCCGCCAGGTCGGTCGACAGGGTCGCGAGGAACGCCGCTGCTGCGGGCGCGGCGGCTTGGGCCACCGGAGCGGCCGGCGGCGAGACCGCCGGGGAGGAGGTCGCGGCGAAACCAGGGGCGACGGCCAGGATCACGAAGAGAGCGGCGAGGAGAAAGACGCGGGCGAAGGGGGAAGCGGAGCGCATATCAGATCCTCCTTGGTAAGTCTCTGCGGAGTATTGCAGAGATGCGCATAAGCATCAACCCGGACGGCGGAGCCGGCTCGCCGCTCAGAAGCTCGTCCCGTCCCGCGGATACTCCCGGCCCCGCCAGCGCACGACCCCGGCGCCGTGGGCCATCCGCAGGGAGCGCAGGACGATCCAGTTGCCTCCCGCCAGCATGAGGGGGTGCAGGAAGATGGGCCAGAGCGGATAGCCCAGCCGGAGCTGCACCGCGGCGCGACAGCCGAGGAGGAGGCCGAGCGCGACGGCGAGCGTCAGGCCGGCGGGCGCCAGGGCGCTCGCCGGGGCGACCCGGGCCCAGAGCGGCCAGGCGAAGGGGACGACGTTGAGCGCCGTGCCCACGGTCAGAGTGAAGACGGTGAAGAGAGGCATCCGGGAGACGGCGGCGTGGAGGTTCTTGGTGAAGCCCTCGATGATTTCGGCGCCACCCCGGTACATGCGGAGGCGGACGATCCGGTCCCCCAGGGCGAAACCGCTCCTGAAGCCCGCCGCCTTGAGCTCCAGGGCGAGGCGGACGTCGTCGATCACCGAGCAGGCGAGGAGACGGTGGCCGCCGATGGCCAGGTAGGCGCTGGCGCGGACGAGGTTGAAGGCGCCGCTCCCGAAGGCGGCGTGGGTGTTCGGAAGACGGGCGAGGAAGGAGGGGAAGGACATGTAGAAGCTGACGCCCAGGAGCGGCATCAGCAGCTCCTCCCAGAAGCCTTGGCGCTCGAAGCCCGGGAAGAGGGCCAGGTGGTCGAGCCCGTGGGCGGCGCAGAACGAGAGGGCGTCCCGCAGGGCTCCGGGGGCCAGGCGCACGTCGGCGTCCATGAAGAGGAGGAAATCGCCCGTGGCCCGCTCGCTGCCCTGGAAGAGGGCATGGGGCTTGCCGAGCCACCCCTCCGGCAGGGGAGCGCCGGGGATCGCGAGAAGCCGCGGGTCCGCCGCCCGCCGGCCGATCTCCGCCGCCGTCCCATCGGTCGAGCCATCGTCGACGACGATCACCTCGAAGTCCGGGTAGTCGAGAGCGAGTGCCCCATCGAGGGTCGCCCCGATCGCCACCTCTTCGTTCCGCGCCGGAATGACGATCGAAACCCTGGGGAGGGGAGACCCCGTGGCCCGCGGCGAGGTGGGCAGAGGGCGGAAGGCGAGGAGGTTCGCCGCCGTCACCAGGGCGGCGAGGCCGCCATAGAGGGCGAAGGGGAGAGTCCAGGCGAGCACCGAGGGGATGAGGCTACTCGGTCTTCTTGAGCTTCTTGAGCGCGGGCCCCTGGATCTCCGACGCCTCCGATTCCGCTTCCGGCGGATGGAGCTTGAGCTCACGGTAGCCGCGCCGCCAGTAGAGGAGGGGCGGCGGATCGTTCTCCGGGACGCCGGCGGCCACCACCTCGCCGATGACGACGGTGTGGGTGCCCGCGGGATGCTTGGCGTAGACCCGGCAGTCGAGCCAGGCCATGGCGTCGACGAGGATGGGGGCGCCGGTCTCGGCGGTGCCCCAGTTGCCCTCGGCGAAGCGGTCCTGGTCCTTGAGCCAGGCGAAGCGGTTCGACAGCTCGGACTGGTCGTGCCGCAGGAAGTTGACCGCGAAGACCGCCCCCTCCTCTTCGAGCATGGCGTGCGCGTGGTGCTTGCGATCGATGATCACGGTGATGAGCGGCGGGTCGGCCGACACCGAGGCGAAGGCGGACACGGTGAGACCGTGGATGTGCTCCCCCGAACGGAGGGTCGTGATCGTCACCCCGGCAGGGAAGTGGCTCAAAGCGTTTCTAAAGTCTTCCGACGAGATCGCCATCCGCATCTCCGAATTCAAGTGGATTAGGTCGTGTGCCGGACCGCATTCTCCCACAACCGGGACTTACCGGGTGACGTTCAAGTCGACCCCCGCGTAGTATCCGAGGTCGACGGCCTTCCGCGATTTGGCGATGTAGGTGATCTGCCCCACGTGGTAGGAGAAGTGCTCGACGACGTGGACGAGGATGCTCAGGCCCGATTCGTCGAACCCCTGGATCCGCCGCGGGCTAAGGAGGGTCGACGGATCGATGCGGTCGAGCGCCCGATCCACCTCCGCCATCAGCTCGTCGAGCCGGCGGAGGAGCTCGGCGGTGGGGAGCGGCCCCGGCTCGTCGAACTCGGTCTGCCGGCGGCGCTCGTCGGGCTCTCCGGCGAGCCCCGAGAGGATGTACTGCCGGACGTTCCCGAGGAGATGGAGGACGAGATTCCCGGCGCTCACCGTCTCCGCGTTGGGCCGCGCCCAGATCTCCTCCTCCGTGAGCTGCCCGAGGCTCCGGTGGATGCGCGGGGGGAACTCCTGGATCAACCGCCGCCGGGTCTCCGCGATCAGTGCCCGGCCGAAATCTTCCGTCCCTGCTGTCACGTCTCTCCTCCTCCCTCGACCGTCTTTTGCGAGTTAACCCAAAACCAGCTTCTGGGTGACCGGTGGCAGGCAGCGGGTGGCGTCGCACGGCTGGTAGGTGAGGAGGAGCCTCCCGGCGCCTTCGCTCACCTCGCCCTCGATCTCGACCGTGCCGCCGTAGCCCGCGAGCGGATGGTCGACGGCGGCGACCGCCATCGGCTGCGACTCCGGGTAGTGGACGTCTCGCAGGGTGACCCCTTCGGCGGTCACTTCGGTCGCCACCAGGTAGCTCTCCGAAGCCGGATTGGCGTTGATGTGCCAGCCGGCGGCGATCTCCAGGGTGAGCCGGAAGGGACGGAAGCCGTCCGCGACCTCCCCCAGGGCACCGCGGACGACGACCACCCGCTCCTCCTCGCGCTCCAGCTGGCGCTGGCCGGCCTCGGGCGCCCGTTCGTCCATCGGCGCCGCCGCCAGGGCATCGGCGCCGCCCACCGCCCGGTGGTAGTGCCGGTTGGCGAGCGCCAGGGTGCGCACGGCGTCGGGGGCGCGCTCGACGAGCGGCGCGAAGGCGGTGAGGGTCCGCCGCGCCTCGGTGATCCAGCGCTCGTCCCCCGTCCGCTCCCCGAGCTCGACCAGGTTCCAGGCGGCGACGGCGTTGGCCGACGGCATGGCGCCGTCCAGGATGTCCTTGCTGCGGAAGAGGAGGTCCGGGCTCTCCCCGGCGGTGTAGAAGCCGCCTCCTTCGGGCGTCGTGTCGCCCAGGCGCTCGACCTGCTCGGTTGCCAGCTCCACCGCGGCGGCGAGCCAGCGGGCGCTCTCGGGGTCCGATGCCGCCGATGTCACCGACGTCGCCCGGTGCAGGGCGAGGAGCCCGCGGATCAGGAAGACGTAGTCGGCGAGCATGGCCGGCACCTTCGCCTGGCCGCCGCGGTAGGCATGGAGCAGCGGCCCACCCGCCGGGCGGAGCCGGGAAAGGAGGAAGTCCGCCGCCCGCGCCGCGCGCTCGACATAGGCGGGCTCGCCCAGGAGCTGGCCGGCGACCGCCATGCCGGTGATCGCCGTGCCATTCCAGTCGGCAAGGATCTTGTCGTCGGTCGCCGGCCGCTCGCGGCGGGCGCGGGCGGCGAAGAGCCGCGCTTCGAGGCCGGTCACCTCGGCGACGAGCTCCGCCGGGTCGCTCCGGCGTTTCTCCGCCGCTTCGGCCAGCCGCTCCGGCAGATGGAGGACGTAGCGGCCGCCCTCGAAGAAGGGGGCACCGGCGAAGCCCAAGAGAGGGGCGAGGAAGGTGGCGTCCTCCTCGCCCAAAACGGCGTCGATCTCCTCGCGGGTCCAGACGTAGAACGCCCCCTCGTCGCCGTCGGTCTCGGCGTCGATGGCGGAGAGGAACGCCCCCTCGGGGGAGGTCATCTCGCGGGCCAGGAAATCCGCCGTCTGGCGGGCGGTCCGCGCCGCCTCGGGCGAGCCGGTGCGGGCGTGCTCGCGGGCGTAGATCTCCAGGAGGAAGCCGTTGTCGTAGAGCATCTTTTCGAAGTGCGGCACCCGCCACTCGCGGTCCGTCGAGTAGCGGTGGAAGCCGCCGCCCAGCTGGTCGTAGAGGCCACCCCGGGCCATGGCGTCCAGGGTCGCTTCGAGCATCTCCCCGGCCTCCGGGCCGGCGACGTCCGCGACGTCCAGCAGCAGGAGGAGGTTCGACGGGGTGGGGAATTTGGGGGCGTCGCCGAAGCCGCCGAAGCGGCGGTCGAAGCGCTTCGCCAGAGCCTCGACGGAGTGGATGGCCGCTCCGGGGTGAGGCGGCATGGCCGCCGGCCGGGTGCGCTCCTCCAGGTAGTGCCGCATGGCGTGCGCCATCTCCTCCGCCTGCTCCAGCACCTCGGGCCGGCGGTTTGCCCAGGCGCCGGCGAGATCGGCGAGCACGGTGCGGAAGCCCTCCAGGCCGTGGCGCCTCTCCGGCGGGAAGTAGGTGCCGGCGTAGTAGGGCCGCAGGTCCGGGGTGAGGAAGAGCGAGTTGGGCCAGCCGCCGCGGTGGGTGAGGATCTGGGTGGCCGCCATATAGATCTCGTCGACGTCCGGGCGCTCCTCGCGGTCGAGCTTGATGTTGACGAACTCGCGGTTCATGATCGCCGCCGTCTCCGGGTCGGAGAACGACTCGCGCTCCATGACGTGGCACCAGTAGCAGGTCGAGTAGCCCACCGAGAGGAAGATCGGCTTGTCCTCCAGCCGCGCTTTCTCGATCGCCTCCGGCCCCCAGGGGTACCAGTCCACGGGGTTGTGGGCGTGGAGCAGGAGATAGGGGCTGCTCTCCCCGGCGAGACGGTTGGTGGTGGCGCTCTTGGACTCGGCCATCGACAGCTCCTCAGGACTGCGGTGGGGCTTTCAGGGGCCGCCCGCGGGATCGCGGAATCAGTGTAGCAGGGCGGGAGAGACCTCGACCTAACTCAGGCTCGCAGTTCCGCCCGGAGATAAATCTCCGGGCGATGAGATACGCTGGCTAAAGCCAGCTTCGAAGCCTCCTACCCCGCTTTTGTGCCACCGCCTGCGCAAAGCTGGATTCATCCAGCGCAACGCATAGCCCGGAGATTGATCTCTGGCGAGGCTTACGGCCCCTTCACGGGGTCCACCCGGGTCACGTAGTACTCGGTCTCCCCGAAGCAGGTGGTGGGGACGCCCTTGTGCTGCTCGTAGTGGATCGCCACCCGCTGGCCCATGCTGTGGTTGATCTGGTCGGCCACCGCCGGATCGCGGACCGAGAACTGGAAGAGCTGCGGCACCAGCCCCTGCGGATTCGCCATGATGAGCTCTCCCTCCCAGGTCTTGCAGAGCCAACCCTTGCGCGAGAACTTCTGGATGGACCCGGCCCGCTCGCCGTCCGAGTAGCTGAAGCGGAGGGCACCCCATATATAGAGGAAGGCGCCGCCTGCCAGGAGGAGCAGGAAGAGGAAGAAGAACAGACCGAAACGGGAGCGCCGCCGTGGAGGCTTGGTAGCCGGAGCGGCGGCAGGGAGGGCGGTCGGCGGGGGACTTGGGGCCATGGGATCGATCTCCTCTTTCCTCCCGGCAAAATATCACTCACGCGAGATCGAAACCCGGGCGTGCGCCCTGCCGGCTCTTGTATTAGCATGCGCGAAGCTCGATGTGGTCCCCTTCCCTTCGCGAGGAGCCCCGATCATGCAACCCCACCGTCCCCGGTCCTGTCCCCGGCCCCTGACCCTCGCCCTCCTCCTCCTCTCCGCCCTCCCGGCCCTCCGGCTCGCCGCGGAGAATCCGCCCGCCGCGACCGACACCGACCTCCGGGCCAACCAGGTGGTGGCGCAGCTGCAGGACGCCCTGGGCGGCCAGGCGGCGTGGGACAACACCCACTACCTGCACTGGACCTTCGCCGGCCGTCGCACCCACACCTGGGACAAGTGGACCGGCCAGCACCGGGTGGAGGGAGAGGACAAGGATCACCACAAGTACGTCGTCGTCGAGAACCTCAACACCCATGAGGGCAAAGGCTGGCTCGACGGCAAGCCGGTGACCGGCGACGCCTTGAAGCCGATGCTGGAGAACGCCTACGGCGCCTGGGTGAACGACAGCTACTGGCTGATCATGCCCTACAAGATCAAGGACCCGGGGGTCCATCTGACCTACGTCGCCGAGGAGACGGTCGACGGCAAGCCCTACGACAAGCTCCACCTCTCCTTCGGCAAGGTCGGCCTGACCCCCGGCGACGAGTATTGGGTCTGGATCAACAAGTCGACCCACCTGATGGACCGCTGGGCCTTCCACTTGGAAAGCATGAAGCCGGACGAGCCGCCCTCCCCCTGGGCCTGGACGGGCTGGCAGCGCTACGGCAAGGTAATGCTCGCCCCCCACCGCACCCAGCTCGCGGGCGGCGACCGCAAGCTGGAACTGGGCGACATCGCGGTCAGCGACAGCGTTCCGGCGACCACCTGGACCGGGCCGTAGGACCCGAAAGCTCTTCGTCATGGGGTAGTTCTTCATCGAGTCGGTCGGGTAGACTGGGAAGCACTCACGGTGGCTGATGTTTCGGGCTCGCCGAGAGAGCGAGGAGAATCGCAGATGGACTTTACGCGGATCACCGTCGATCCCAGACAAATGGGGGGCGTTCCCTGCCTTCGCCACCTCCGGATTCCGGTCGCGACCGTCGTGGATATGGTCGCGGAGGGGCTCAGCAGCCAGGAGATCCTCGAAGCCTACCCGGATCTGGACAAGGGGGACATCCGAGAGGCGCTGCTGTACGCCGCTGAAGCCGTTCGCGAGCGCGAGCTCCCGCTTGTCTCCGCCTGATGCGGTTCTTGATCGACAACGCGCTTTCTCCCCTGCTTGCGGCAGCCCTCAGCCAGGCGGGTCACGACGCTCTTCATGTCCGTGATGTCGGTCTTCGGGAAGCGGATGACGAGACGATCCTGGTGCTCGCCGCGACGGAGGCACGAGTCGTCGTCTCTGCCGATACGGACTTCGGAACCCTGTTAGCCCTTTACCAACATCGACTTCCATCGGTCATCCTGTTCAGGCGGGGTTCACCTCGCGTACCTGCGCAGCAAGCGGCTCTTTTGCTGGCAAACCTTTCAACCCTCGCGGCGGAACTGGACCGAGGCGCGATCGCGATCTTCCATTCTGACAGGCTCCGCATCCGGCAGTTGCCCTTGCACAGGAGAGAATCTTAGGAAGCAGCGAGCCCAGGTACATGCGGAATCGGCGATCGCCGCGCATGACAGGTCTCCCTGCGTTCTCCTGGCGGCGACGGCGAGGAGTCTTCCGTCCGACTGGAGCTCAGGTGCAACCTCACAACGCCAAGCGTCCTCAGGGCGAGTTGGGCTCTACCTCCTCTCCGCCGGGGTACGAGCGAGCCGCGTCGTTCATGGTTCCACGAGTCTCTGGAGGGTGTGCATCGGCAGCACCAGACGGAGCGAGTCGGGTAAGCGCACGAAGCCGTTTGCTTCATAGAAGGCGGCGGCGCGCTCATGAAGGGCGTCGACCACCAGCATCGACGAGCCGATCGTGGCCGCGCTCGCATAGGCGCGCCGCACCGCGTCGGCGAGAAGCATCGCGCCCAAGCGTTCGCCCTGCCGCGCTTCCGAGATCGCCAGGCGTCCGACGAGCGTGGCGCTGACCAGCGGATAGCGCGGGATCTGTTTGCGCGCTGCAGCTGGAACTTCGCCCTGCGGCAGCGCTGTGGCGCAAAGCGTGTAATACCCCAGAACGACCTCGGGTTCGTCCGGCTCCACCAGGATGAAGACGCCGTTCGCTCTTCGCCGGAGATCCTGGCTCGCCTGGGTCTGCAGATATCGATCGAGGCTATCGACGCCGCAGGAAAATCCGCGCCGATCGTGATGCGATGCGAGCGCCTCGATCTTCAGATCTGGCCGAGGCAGCGCCATGCTCAAGAAGCGACGCGGCGCTGGTGCTCCGCCAGCGCGCGGGCCAGCCGCTCGCTCGGCTCGGGCGGATGGACCATCGCGTCGAAGAACGCCTTGCGGTCGCGATCGGACAGTACCAGCGTCTCATGCTCGGCGATGGTTCGGCGCGCAGTGTCGGCGAGGGCGGTCACGCAGAAGTCGCTGACCTTTCGCCGCGACAGATGAGCGGCCCGCTCAATCAGCTCTTTCGTCTCTTCATCCAGCCGAAATCCGAGACGTTCGACGCGGTTGGGCGTCTCGGTCTTAGCCAGTTTGTGCGGCATTGGGGTAGCTCCCTTCAGGACATCCATAATGTACGTCAGATCGACTAACACGTCAAGCTCTCCGGCCCGATAAGTCCCTATCCCCCGAGCGAGATGCTCGCCCCCCCACCGCACCCAGCTCGCGGGCGGCGACCGCAAGCTGGAGCTGGGCGACATCGCAGTCAGCGACAGCGTCCCGGCGTTACCTGGACGGCGGAGTCTCGTCGTTCCGGCTCCGCGGGCGGTGGCATGGCCGTCGAGCGGCGCTCTGGAGGCGTCGAATCCCGTTTTAGGGCCTCGAATTCCATCCCAAGGCCCTCGAATGAATCCCAGGCGCCTCGAATCCCCAAAGATACACCTCTAACCCAAAAACATGCACCTCGAATTCAAAAACAAGCCTCTGTGGCCGAATTCGAGAGGCTCCAATTGGAAGTAGAGGCACTCGGGAATCGATTCGAGGTGCTCGGGAACGAATTGGAGGTGCTCGGGAAGCAATTAGGAGTGCTCGGGAACGAATTGGAGGTGTATGGGAAGCAATTGGAGGTGTATGGGAGACAATTCGAGGCCTTTTGGCCCCGCTTCCAGGCCTCGCCGAGCTCACTTTCGCCCCTGGAAACCCTCCCCACACCACCCAACCGGACTCCCCAAGCCGGACAGGTAGGGGCAGAGCCCCCGTGCCTGCCCGGCGTAACCACTGCCGAACCGAGCCCTATCCCCGCTGCCGCCGAGCGCGAATCCGCCCGACCTGCTCCTCGGCCCCCGGCCCGGCCGCTTCGAGCAGAGTCGCCAGAGCGAGAGGCGAGCGAACGATCGCCTCCAGGATATGGAGCCCCTCGGCCCACCGCGGCTCCCCGCGATCGAGCCATCCGGCCACTTGGGGACCCTGGTCGCCGTAGACCGCGACCAAAGGATAGCCCTCGGGAGCCGCCCCATCCTCGATATAGAAGAGCGGCTCGCGGTCGATCACCGGCAGGAGGACGGAGAGGAGCCGCGCCGTCTCCTCGTGCCAAAGGACGGCGACGGGAGGATCGCCGGCGTCCATCTCCTCCCACTGCCGAAGCACGGCGACCGCCCCCGGCTTGCCGGGAACCGGCTCGATCTTCCAGGGACCGGAGAGCTCCGCCTCGGCGGCGGTCAGCGAGTCGTCCTGCTCGCGCAGGTGGGCCAGGTAGGCCGGGGAGAAGGCGTTGTCGAGGGGGGTGGGGGAGACACTGGTACCATAACGGGAGCTACGCATGAGTGCTTACCTCTTGCGGAGTCAGGGGTCGGTTTGAGCTCGCAACTCGGGCCGGCCCCGTTTGGGGGTTGGGAGGACGATCCTCCCGATGGTCGGAAGGTAGCATGAATGGAGCGGTAATGAAAGGGCGGAGCGGGCACGATTCGGGTACCATGGACCGGCGAGGAGGCCAAGAATGAAGCTCAAGGTGGTTGTCCATGAGGCTGAGGAAGGTGGATTCTGGGCCGAAGTTCCGGCGGTACCGGGTTGCGCGACCCAGGGAGAGAACTTCGAAGAGCTGCTCCAGAACCTCTGTGAGGCGGTCGAAGGGTGCCTCTCTGTGGATATCGAGCCGACCCAGGAAACCCTGGCGGCTTGCCGAGAAAGAGCTGGCCTTGTTAGTAATTCAAGGGGAAAGTAGCCATGATCGAACCAAGATACGGAGTCCTGCAGAGCCTCTTCGCGGAACGCGTTTTTCGGATTCCGCATTACCAACGGTTCTACAGTTGGCACAGTCGTCAACGCGAAGATCTATTCTCGGACTTGAATAAGTTGGCTACGCGCAGTCAAGAACAGCACCACTTTATGGCGACGATCGTGTGCCATCGCACGGCCGAAACCAAATCCTTCGGCGCAAGCCAATACCGGATATACGATATTGTAGATGGGCAACAGCGGATGACGACACTGATTATCCTACTCAAGTGCATCGAGCTTGCGATGCCTATTGACTCCGAGGATCGCGAGGATCTGGCAAAAATTCTCGTAAAACGAGACGGCCATCTCATCCTGCTTCAGACGAACAACTCCAATGAATATATTTTTAACCGCTTTATCAGGGACGGCATGGATCCAGAAGATGCGGCTGTTCAGACACACTCGGATGCGAATCTCGCTCATGCGATTAAGGACTGCCAGACGTTTGTCCAGGAATGGCAGAAAAAAAGTAGCATAAATGCTCTCATGAGCCTGCTTCTTCACCGCTTGGGCTTTGTTGTCTACGACACGGAGGATAGCCGGGTCGTGTACACCGTGTTCGAGGTGCTCAATAGTCGCGGTCTAGCAGTGGACTGGCTGGACAAGACTAAGAGCGTACTCATGGGGCGCGCTTATGAGTTGTCTACTTCGACGGCCGCAGCCGAAGCCGAGATACAGGGGCTGCAAGGAATCTGGAGCCAGATATATCGGGAGATCGCGAAAGAGAGCGTCCCGGGTGAGGAAATTCTGCGCGTGACCGCTACGCTCTATTATGGGCCAGGTGCTGGTAAACCTCGGTCTTCTGACGATTCCCTTGAGCGAATTCGAGAAGAGTGCGATGATTTTCAAAAGCCCCGCTACATATCAGAAAGATTGTTGGGGGTAGCGAGGAAACTAGTCTCGTTGCAGGGCAACGTCTACCTTGGTCCGGTTACGGAGATCCTGCACGCGCGGTTGCTTGCTGTAGCCATCATGTCGGCAGTCGCTTTGGATGAGGGTGAGCGCGGAAAGCTGCTTGAACAGTGGGAGAAAGTCACATTCCGAATCTTTGGCCTGTATAGCAAAGATTCCCGCACTAAGGTCGGTGATTACGTTCGCATGGCGGCAAAAATAGCCGCCGGAGACATAGAGATGCAGACCTATAACCAGATCATGAGAGGCCTGCGATCGCTCGGCGCCGACCACCCTATCGATGGAGCGGTAGCCGAGGGACTTGTGGGAAAGAACTGCTACGATAGATCGCCAGAGATGTGTCGATATATTCTGTGGCTCTATGAGGAATACCTCGCACAAAGGCTTGGGGCAGGAGCGACCGTGGATGAGCATGACCGCAATGAGATTTGGAAGCGGCGTGCCTCTGATTCAGTTGAGCACATTTTCCCTCAGAACCCATGGCCCGAAGCCGCATGGATAGGAAAGATGCGTCGTCCAGGAGGTCTTGAGGAGCCGATTGAAAACCATGTTGGGAGGATGGGTAATCTCTTGCTCCTCCCAATTGTCCTCAACCAGCAAGCCAAGGCTCGTTCCTTTGACGAAAAAAAGAACTCTATGCAAAACATAATCTTCGAATGATCCACGAAGTCTCCAGGGAGGCGAGCTGGACTCTGGAGCAGATCGAGGCAAGGGAACGAACTATCGTCGAATGGGCGGCGAGGAGATGGTCTGATATCTGAGACTGACCGGCTCATCTCATCTGGCACTTCTCGGACCAGACCTACCGGGCCACTGCGGAACCCGAGAAGGCGAATGGAGAGGAAGGTCGAACCCAACTTGCTACGCAGCTTGACCGGTCCCCGGCCGCGGCGGACGGGGAGCATGCCGCACCGAGCCGCGAGGTGCCAGGTGAGTGGCGGGCTCGCGGTCGATCACCGGAAGAAGGACGGAGAGGAGCCGCGCTATCGGTGCGGGTATTGCCTGACCTCCGAGCGCATCGCCGGGCTGCCCATGGAGATCAAGCATCTGATCCCCCAGGTCTTGGGCGGGCCTACCCTCGAAGAGAATCTGTGGCTGGCGTGTTCTCGTTACGAGTCCCATATTTCTCAATCTTGACTGAACCACGAGCTGACGTCCGTCGCCCGCCAGAACCCATCGACCCCTTCCAAACGGACCGTTCCGCCGTCCCAGAGGGTCGACCAGATCGCGTAGCCGTGGTGTCCCGTTCGGTCGAGCACGAAGAGGTCCAGGGTATAGGGTTGAAGATCGCCATCTTTCGCCTGTTCCGCCTCCAGCTCCGCTGTCGTACAGGCGACAATCCAGGGATGAGGCGGCTCCATGCTGGCGAAGAGCTGCCGCTCGCCGAGCCAGAAATTCTCCTGGCCGGTCGGCCTCGGCCGCCCCAGGCGGTCGTAGACATGGTCGATGAGCGCTGCCAGCGCATGGCCTGCCGGAGTCCCCTGCGGACCGACTAGCTTCGTCCGGACCTCCTTGTCGCGGTTCTCAATATCCTCCGCCAGCTGGTGGAGGACTGTCCCGATCTCCTGGTCCAGGGCGAGGATCTCCGCATCGGCGGGCAGCCGTGGGATCAGTAACGACACCAGCGAGTCGGTGGATGATGGGGCCTGTGCCGGTCGCTGGAGCTCCTTCCGCAATCCACTGGCGACGATCCGTTCGAGATAGAGGCTGATCTCCGGATACCCCTCGCGCCGCGCGAAGGTCGCGAGGCCCAGGAAGCGTCCATAGGTGTCCGCGCCCTGGAACACGGAAGGTAGGATTTCGTCGAGACCGGAAAGGAGGGTCTCGAAAGGATCTTGAGAAGTGGGTTGGCTCCACGCCGCGAGCGCCCGGTACCAGTTCTCTCGCAGCTCTGTTTCTTCGTGGGTAAGAGAGCAAGGCCGGTGCCATTCGTGAAGATGAGGGACAGCGATCTCCCTCCGGGGCCGGGGCGGGAATGCAAACTCGGCCCCCCTCCCCTCCGAGCGCCGGACGGGGTAGAGCCGCACGTCCGGTTCGAGGCACTGCCCGCCGTCGACTCTACCCGATCTGCACCGGAGCTGCACCGATCAGGCTACGGGCAGACCGCCAAGGCATCGGTGTCCTGGAGAGGGTCAAAGCTCGTGTTGAGTGGATTTGTATACGTCTTGCTGATCCCGGTGTGGGTATCCGTGACTTTGAGAACCACCTCGACGTTGGTCAGCCCACCGGCAAACACCCAATATCGATTGTTAAGACCGCAGCCGTTCAGAACCTTGACCACGACCTCGACGTTCGTCGGCGCGAAAAACCAGAAGTAGCCGGTGTCGCTGGTCAATCCTACGGCGCTCGCGGTTCCCGAGTCCGAGGCGGTTCTCCAGGTCGCCTCCACCTTGAATCGGCTGCCTTCCAGGCAGAGATTGGAGTCGCTCGTCGTGCAATCGGTGGCGCCGCCTCCACCGGCTGGCAGGTAGTCCCAAATGCCCTTGCCGTACGTTCCGAACCTCACACCAGGAAGGCTGGGAACGCCTTCGACCGACCAGTAGGCTTGGAGTGGAGCTGCTGCGGTGACGATGCTCTTCCAGCTCGCCGCCACCGGGTCGAAGACGAACGCACCGGCCCAGGCCGCTGCGTAGAGGTTCTGTTGCACCGGATCATCGAAGGCGAGCCCCAGCACGACGGTACTGGGGAGGCCCTCGCCCATCTCCTGCCAGGTCACACCGCCATCCGTCGTTTTGTAAACGGCCGGCCCGCTGTAGCCGCTCCCTCCCACGTAACAGGTGGTGGCCGAAGACGGTGAGCAGAGCATCGTAGTGCCGTAAAAATAATGGGCTTCAGGGCCTGGAGACGCCGACCGCGTCCAGGTCGCGCCCTGGTTGTGGGAATACCAGAGTCGGCCTAGCGAGGACGCCGCGTACCAGTAGCTCGGATTGGCATGAGAAATCGCGAGCACGGTCAGGTAGTCGCCGTTGCCTCCGGAGAAGTTTTGCGGCATGGCGGTCCAGTGCCAGCCGGCAGCATCCAGGTGGGCACGGTACAGGGGATCGCCGGTCAGGTAGAAGGCTTTCGCATTGGTGGGATCGGCGAGGATGAAGGGCAGCCACGAGCGATTCCCGTCAGGGTAGGAAGGGGTGAACGTGGCGTTTTGAGGCGGGGACTCACGGTCGAGAACCACCACGGAGGAGGAGAATCCGGCACTCGCCGCGTAGAGCATGTTGTGGTCGCCGGCAGTGGAGGTCAGGTGGCCGCAATCGCCGCAGGAAAAAGCGGTGAAGCTCATGGCGGCGAGCGGCGCCGGCGTCGACTGCTGAAGATCCTGGTCTTGCGAGCCGGCAGCAATCAGGTTCGGATCGTTCTTACTGGTCAGGGTGCTGTAGTACTCTCCGTTGATGATACCGGATAGCATGATGTTGTTGAACGTCTTCGCCCGGTCCGTGGACATGTAGGTTCCACCATCGGTATCGGCGAATAAGGTCTCGGTGCCCCGGTAGAAGAAGAAGTCGAGACCGCGGACGTCTGCGTGCAGTAGGTGCGCCGGGTCACTACTGTAGTCCTGCCAGTCGTTCACCGGATGGAACGTCGCGCCGCTGTCGGTCGACCGGTAGGCATCGATGCCGCCCAGCATCACAAGGCTCGGGGTCGAGATCGAGGCGGTGATTACGCCGTCGTCGAGGTACGGGTCTTGGGTGAGGTTGGAGAGGAGACCTCGGCTGACCCAGGTCCGCCCACCGTCCGCCGACACGAACAGGGTGGCCGTATTCTGGCTGGAGTCGCTGGCCAGAACGTAGAACGATGGCGCCCCAGCCTCGGATCCCGCGAGGCGCAGAGTATCGCCGGTCCCTCCCGGGATGCGACTGAGCAGCGAAAAGGAGGCTCCGTGGTTCGCGGAGGACTGGAGGCCGGTATCGGTCAACAGATAGAGAGGTCCAGGCGCAACGCGGCTGATCCAAACGTCTGGGGCCGCTACGAAGCTGCCGCTCAAAAGGGTGATGAAGTTGAGCCCGCCATCGTCGGAGCGCAGGAGTGTGTAGGTGGGGGTGGTCCCACAGTCTGGAACTGGCAAGAGAAGGTAGACCGTGCGCGAGGCCCCTGGCTCTCGCAGGAGGCGCGGGTTGCGAAAACCACAGGTGGGGAGCGGTGGGAGCCCGTTGGGCCTCGTCCAGGAGATTCCTTGATTCACCGAGACGAAGACATCGTAGGAGTCGCCCGCGACACCGACCCAGGACTCTGGAGATCCCGGCACGACGACCAGTTCTTTCACTCCCGTGCCGAGAGGGTTCGCCCGCTCCGCCCAACCGCTCGACTCGGGCGTTCCAGAAAAAAGACCGCCTTCATCGCCGCTGCCCACCAGCAAGGTGTTGCCGTCCCCGGTCACCGCGGTCACCCAGGTTCGGCCCGTCTGGTTGATCGGACCCCGCTGCCGCCAGACGCCGCTCGGCGCGGACGCTTTCGCGGTGGCTTCCGCGAGGCGGGCGATACTGCGTTGGCGGTTCTCCCGCTCGATCTGGCGCCAATTCACTCCCGGCCCTGCGCGATGCAGGCTCTCGATCCACGCTTCCCGCTCGCGACCCTCCGCGGGCCTCGGCGGTAGAGCTTGCGGAGCGATCTTGGGGGGAGGGACGGCGCACCCGGCTCCGACGAGAGCAGTAGCGCCGACGACGACATTCGACCTGCGAGCCAACATTTCATTGTAGTGACCCTCCGTGAAAATCCGCGCCAAACCCCGCGCGCAGTGGATCTGAGCCACACCAGCGGCTCCCGTTCTGAAATCCGTTCTCCTCGACTCCCGGGCAGCGCGCCGCAAGGCTCCCGACGGTCCGCCCGGGTCCTTCTCTGGTTGGACGTAGTTTAGCAGTTTCTCCCCAGGAGCCGATCCTGGCGAAGTTCGATCCAAGCTCGAAATACGGCACCCCCCGAGGCGAATCTCCTTTTCCGCCGCTCTTCCCTCTTCACGATGCATCTGAAATGATTCTCCCGTCCCCGACATCTCTATGCGGAGGCGGAAGGTCCCCCTCTTCACGGTCCCCGGAGAAGATTTCGATGCATCCAGCCCGTGTCAGGTTCGCCTGTCGTTGCGCCGCCCTCGCTCTCCTCACCCTCACCATGAGGGCCCTCCCGGCCGTCGCCCAGACGCCTTCTCTCGTGACGGATCTCGCCAGCAGTGCGCCCTGGAGCGTGTCGCCCGCTCTCGCCTCCGACCTCTTCCCCGCCCTCGGCAAGCTCTTTTTCTCCGGCGCGGGGAACGAGCCAGCGGTGGCGGACGCCGCGGGCACCGGCAGCGAGCTGCTCGCCGATCTCTGCCCCGGCGACTGCGGCTCCTACCCACAGTTCCTGGGCACGGTCGGCTCCCCCTCCGCGAACGTCGTCCTCTTCACCGCGAGCCCCGACTCGAGTGCGGTGGCAAGGCTCTATCGGACCGATGGTACCCGGGCGGGGACCTACTCCCTGGGCGTCTCGCTCCCGTTCGTCGGCTTCGGGCCCCCTCCCCTCCCCACCCAGGCGTTCCTGGGCGGCATCTTTTTCTTCCCCAGTTGCGCCGGCGAGGTGTTCACCCACTGCGATCTCTGGCGGACCGATGGCAGCCTCGCCGGAACCCGGCGGATCAAGGATCTGGCGCCCAATCCCGCGGACTTTCTAAAGATCGGCTCGGTGACCGCGGTCGGCAGCAAGATCTTTTTCTTTCTCTCGATCAACAACCACATCGAGCTCTGGGCGAGCGACGGCACCGAAGCCCACACGGCGCGGCTCCAGGCTTTCCCCGACCCCGACTTCCCCGTCGCCCTCGCCGGCGGCACGAGCCACCTCTATTTCTTCGCCCTGGCTCCCGCGGGGACGAGCTCCGCCAATTCGGCCCTCTGGGCGAGCGATGGCACCGCTTCCGGCACCGCGCCGGTCACCGCCTTTCCCGGCACCTCCCCGTTCTCCGCGAACGCGCTTTCGGTCCTGGGCGACCGCGCGTATTTCGTCGCGAACGACATCGTCCATGGGGACGAGATCTGGGCGAGCGATGGCACCCTCGGGAGCACCCGGCGGGTGACCGACTTCGGCAACGCCAGCCCGTTCTCGTACCTGTCTTCGTTCCCGAACGCCTTCTCTCCCGTAGAGCTCGGGAGCCGGCTCGTCTTCGTGGCGACCGACGGCCTCCACGGGACTCAGCTCTGGTCGAGCCGGGGCACTCCGGAGTCCACCGCCCTCCTGCCGGTGCCGGAGCAGGTCGATCCCCGCTCTCTCACCCTCCGCGACGGCCGGGGCCTCTTCTGGGCCACGAGCGGTGGCATCCCCGGCGGTTTCAACCAGCCCCTGGAGCTGTGGAGCACGGATGGCACCCCGGCCGGCACCCAGCGGCTCGTCCCCACGTGTACGGGCAGCTGCATCCTCGGGCGTCTTCCCTCCCTGGACGGCGGCGTCTTCCTGGTCGGCGATCTCGACCAGATCTTCTCCCTATGGACGACCGACGGCACGCCGGCCGGCACCCGGGCGTTCAGCGATCCCATCCTGCGCTCTGCCTCTGACTCGATCGATACGCCGCAACCCGTAAGCCTCGCCGGGCGGCTGTTTTTCGCCCTGCCCGGAAGCGATGGCACCGAGCTGTGGACGAGCGATGGCCAACCCGGGGGCACGCGGCCGGTCCCCGGTCTTACCGACGGCGGCAGCACCGCCCCGCGGGATCTCGCCGTTTCGGGGGGAGCCCTCTTCTTCACCGCCTGCGACGGCGCGAGCCGGCAGGTCTACCAGACCGCGGGGACCCCGGCGACCACCGTCTTACGGTCGAGCTTCGCGGACGCAACCGGTCGCTGCGGCGACGACTCTCCCCGCGGGCTGACCGCCTTGGGCGGCGCGGTCTTCTTCTGGCATCTGGACCAGAGCCACGACCTGCAGGAGCTCTGGCGCCTCAATGCCGCCGGCGGCGGTCCCCAGCTCCTCGGCGCGATCCCCGACACCTCCTCCCAAGGCGTCCCGCCGCCGTTGACGCCGTTCGGGACGGCGGTGTACTTCCCGGCGCCGGGGCCGAACGGCCTGGAGGTCTGGACGAGCGACGGCACCCCCGCCGGCACCGGCGCGGCGACCGCGCTGGCGGCGATCCCCTCTCCGGCCGTCCCGGAGGCCACGGCCGGCGGTCTCCTCTACCTCCTCGCCAGCCCCGGGAGCGGAGCTGAAATCTGGGCGAGCGACGGCACCGCCGCCGGCACCCGGCGGCTCGTCGGTGGCCTCGATACGCTGTTGAGCGCCCCGCCCTTCGCCGCGGCCGGTCCGTGGACGTTCTTCGTCGCCAGCGACTCCGCCCGCCGCAGCGAGCTCTGGCGCACCGACGGCACCGCCGCCGGCACGAGCCCCGTGGCCGATTTCAGCGGGGACCCCACGCTCGCCGCTTTCACCGCCTACCAGGGGAACCTCTTCTTTTTCGCCTCGACGGCCACCGGCCGCGGCCTCTTCCGGTCGGACGGCACGGCGGCGGGAACCGTGCTCGTCCAGGAATTTCCGCCGATTTCCCCCCTCTTCCCCAGCTTCCTCACGGTTTTCGCCGGGCGCCTCTTCTTCGTCGCCGACGACGGCATCCACGGCCGCGAGCTGTGGTCCTCCGACGGCACGCCGGCGGGGACCACCCTGGTGCGCGAGGTGAGCCCCGGGCCGGCCTCCGCCGCGGTGGCGGATCTCACGGTGGTGGGGAGCCGGCTCTACTTCAGTGCCGCCGATCCGCTGCATGGCGCGGAGCTCTGGCAGACCGATGGCACCGCCGCCGGCACCCGCCTCGCCGCCGACTTGGCGCCGGAGAGCGCTTCCTCGTCGCCCGAGTCCCTCACGGCGGTGGGGGAGCGGCTCTATTTCGTCGCCGACGACGGCATCGCCGGCCGCGAGCTGTGGAAGCTCGACACCGCCGCAACCCCCGCCTGCCAGACCGGCGACACCCGGCTCTGCCTTGGGGCCGGCCGCTTCCAGGTCGAGGCGGAGTGGATGGACTTCCAGGGCAACACGGGCGTCGGGCACGCCGTATCCCTGACCGCCGACACCGGCTATTTCTGGTTCTTCGCCCCGACGAACGTCGAGACCGTCGTCAAGGTGCTCGACGGCCGCGGGTTGAACGGGGCCTTCTGGGTTTTCTACGGCGCCCTCTCGAACGTCTCCTACACCCTGACCGTGACCGACACGGCGACCGGACTCTCGCGCCGCTACGTCAATCCGCCGGGGGTCTTCGCGAGCGTCGGCGACACCGACGGCTTCGGCCCTCTGGGCGCGTACGACGACGCCAAGGTCTCTCCGTCGCCGTCCCCCGGCTTTGCGCTCGTTTCGGCGCGCACCGACGCGCGGGCCGCGACCGGCACCTGCACGCCGGGAGCCCAGAGACTCTGCCTCCAGGGCGACCGCTTCGCCGTCACCGCGGCCTGGCAGGACTTCCAGGGAAAGACCGGGACCGGCACCGCCGTGTCGCTCACCCCCGACACCGGCTACTTCTGGTTTTTCGACCCGGCGAACGTCGAGGTGGTGACCAAGGTGCTCGACGGGACGGGCTTGAACGGCAAGTTCTGGTTCTTCTACGGGGCGCTCTCGGACGTCGCCTACACCCTGACCGTGACCGACACCCAGACCGGGGCGGTCAAAACCTACAAGAATCCCTCTGGCCAGTTCGGGAGCCTCGGCGATACCGGGGCCTTCTGAGGGGGCCTTAAGAGTTCGGAAGGACGACCATGCAGATCCACATGAAGAGAGCCCTGAAGCGGCCCGCGCTCCTCCTCGTCCTCCTCTCCGGCGTGGCCTCGGTCCCCCTCCGGGCCCAGGGGGCGGCCCTCGTGCGCGACATCAACGTCTCCGGGGCCGCGGGCTTCACGTCCTCCCAGCCGAATGACTTTCTCACCGTGGGGAATCAGATCTTCTTCCTCGCCAATGCCGCCAATACCGCTGCCGGGGGCGGCGTCGTCACCCAGGTGGCGGTGACCGACGGCACGCCTACCGGCACGCAGTTCCTGGACGCCCCCTGCGCCGACAGCACCAGCTGCGGCACACAGCCCGCCCTGATCGCCGCCAGCGGCAATGGCGACAGCGGTAGCACTGGCGGCGCGGGGGAGCTGCTCTTCTTCACCACCGAGATCGACGTTTTCAGCTACCTCCTCTGGCGCTCGGACGGGACGCGCGCGGGCACTTTCCCGCTCACGACGCCCGCTCTCCGGCTCGATGCCGCCGGCGACCAGCCGGGGGCTTACGCCAGAATCGGCAAGGAGCTCTACTTCTCTGGCTGTGACAGCTTTGAAAGCCATTGTGGGCTGTGGAAAAGCGACGGCACCGTTGCCGGCACCGGGAAGGTGGCGGATCTCGACGACGGCTCCCCGGTGGGGCTCACCCTCCTGGGCAGGAAGATCTTTTTCTTTACCGATAGCGGCGTCGATCTGACGGCGCTCTGGGTGAGCGACGGCACGGGCGGGGGGACTCTGCCCCTCGTGGTCGATCCCTCCGCTCCTCTCGGCCTCCTGACCGCCGCGACGGGCCGTGTCTTCTTCGTCGGCGACGACGGCCATGGAGGGCGGGAGCTGTGGACGAGCGACGGCACCGTCGCCGGCACCCAGGCCTTGACGAGCTTCGAGGCCCCCAGCCCGTTCGTCTCGGCTTTCCTCCCGGTCGGTGGAAGCATCTACTTCGCCGCCGACGACGTCACCCACGGCGCCGAGATCTGGACGAGCGACGGCACCCCGGCCGGGACCCGGCGGGTGACCGAGTTCGGCTACGATCAGCCCCTCGCTTCCCCGGTGCGCATGGCGGTCCTCGGCCAGCAACTGCTCTTCCTCGCCACCGACGGGCTCCACCCCACCCAGATCTGGTCGACGACGGGCACCCTCGCCTCGACGGCGCCCGTCGCCCCGGTCCCCGCGGAGGCCGGCGTCCTCCTCCCGGCCGGCGCCTCGCATCTCCTCTTCCTCTCTGACGATGCGCATGGCGTCGGCCAGCTGTGGACGACCGACGGCACCGCGGGCGGCACCGTCCCGCTTCTCCCCGGCTGCCCGGGCAACGGCTGCGGCAGCCTGAGCGTCGGCCCCTTCGCCCTCGGGGGAGCGGCGTTCTTCGTCCAGAACGATGCCGCGGGCCATCCCTTCCTCTGGCGGACCGACGGCACCGCCGCCGGCACCCACCGGTGGAGCGATGCGACCGTCCAACCCACCTTTCTCTCGTTCTTCGCCACCGTCCCCGGCCTCGCGACCCTGGGGGGGCGCGTGTTCTACGCCGGGACCGACGACACCGGGGACGACGAGATCTGGTCGAGCGATGGCCAGAGCGGCGGCACCCACCTGGTGAGCGATCTCCTGCGCCAGGCTCCCGGCTCCGCCCCCGCGAGCCTCACCGCCGTGGGCAACGAGATCTTCTTCACCGCGACCGACGGGGTCCAGGCCAGCCTCTGGCGGAGCACCGGGACGGCCGATTCCACCCAGCCCCTGGCCGCCTCCACGCAGACGCTCGCGGCCGCCTCAGGCCTCCTCTTCTTCACCGAGAGCAGCGCCGACGGCGCGTTTCACCTCTGGCGGACCGACGGCACCGCCGCGGGGACCCGCGAGCTGCCCGGGAGCCCGGGCGCCAAGCTTTCGGACGGCGCCTTCGTCGCCTACCGCGGCCGGCTCGCCTACGCTCTGGCGCGCGGCGGCGCGGTCGAGATCTGGCAGAGCGACGGCACGGCTTCCGGCACCGGCCTCCTCCTCGCCCTGCCGGCCGAAGTCACGGCGGTCGAGCACTTCACGGCCCTGGACGACGAGCTCTACTTCGTGGCGACCGACGCGCAGGGAGTGCAGACGCTGTGGCGGAGCGACGGCAATCCCGCCAATCCGGCCGGCACCCGCCAGATCTCGCAGCCGTTCCCCGCCAACGACGTCGATCCCCATTTCGTCCGCCTGGGGCCGTGGGTCTTCTTCCTGCAATTCAACGGAGGGGTTCTCTTCGCCGTCTGGCGGACGGACGGCACCCCCGAAGGAACGGTGGCGGTCTATACGAGCGACTACGACTACGGGGGTACCCTCAACATCACCGATCCGGTGGCCTTCGGGGGAGCCCTCTACTTCTTCGCCCCGACCTCTCCCACCCACCGCGGGCTCTGGCGGACCGACGGCACGGCGGGCGGCACGGCCCTGGTGCTGGAGCTCGGCAAGGGAGACGAGGACATTTTTGGCCCCTATCTGCCCGCCTTCCCCACCGTCGTGGGCAACCTCCTCTTCTTCGTCGGCGACGACGGCGTCCACGGCCGCGAGCTCTGGAAGAGCGATGGGAGCACCGCCGGCACGGTCCTCATGCGCGACCTCCTCCCCGGTTTCCTCGCGGCGAACCCGTCCGACCTGACCGCCGTGGCCGGCCGCCTCTACTTCGCGGCCGACGACGGCGTCCACGGCCGTGAGCTCTGGCAGAGCGACGGTACCGCCACCGGCACCCGGCTCGTGGCGGACGTGGCGCCGGGAGCGGAGGGCTCCAGTCCCAGCGGACTCACCGCCACGACGGACCGGCTCTACTGGAGCGCCGACGACGGGCTCCATGGCCGCGAGCTGTGGAGCCTGCCCCTCTCCGGCCCCACCGGCTGCCAGCCCGGGGACACCCGGCTCTGTATCGCCGGCAACCGCTTCCAGGTGGAGATCGCCTGGAAGGATTTCCAGGGCAACACGGGCGTCGGGCACGCCGTCCCGCTCACCTCTGACACCGGCTATTTCTGGTTCTTCGCCCCGACCAACGTCGAGGCGATCGTCAAGGTGCTCGACGCCCGGGCCTTGAACCAGGCCTTCTGGGTCTTCTACGGGGCGCTCTCGAACGTCGAGTACACGATGACGGTGACCGACACCCAGACCGGCCTCACCCGGCGCTACTTCAATCCCGCCGGGCAGCTCGCGAGCGTCGGCGACACCGCCGGTTTCGGTCCCCTGGGCTCGTACGCCAGCGAGACCCCCGCGGCACCGGCCTCCGATTTCTCGCTCGCTTCGACGCTCGTCTCGGCGCGCACCGACGCCCGGGCCGCGACCGGCACCTGTGCTCCCGGCCCGAAGCGCCTCTGTCTCCAGGGCAACCGTTTCGCCGTCACCGCGGCCTGGACGGACTTCCAGGGGAAGACGGGGACCGGCACGGCCGTGTCGCTCACTCCCGACACCGGCTACTTCTGGTTCTTCGACCCGGCGAACGTCGAGGTGGTGACCAAGGTGCTCGACGGGACGGGCTTGAACGGCAAGTTCTGGTTCTTCTACGGGGCGCTCTCGAACGTCTCTTACATGCTCACCGTGACCGACACCCGGACCGGGGCGGTCAAGGTCTACAAGAACCCCTCCGGGCAGTTCGGGAGCGTGGCGGATACCGGGGCGTTCTGAGTGGCGTTCTGAGCGCGTAGGCGCCGCCTGAGGAGCACCCTTCCCGCCGACGCGAGGAAGAATCCCCAGCACCCCCATCCCCACCGGCCCGAGCGCCGGCACGGCGGCGGTGGGGAGGGGGGCGAAGCTTGCGATATCGTTCCCGCATGCGCCGTACCCTCCCTCTGCTCGCCGTCTTCGCCTTCGCCCTCGCCTTTCCCTGGACCCTCGGCGCGGCCGCGCCTCCGGTCGCCGCTCCTCCGGCCCCGGCGCCGTCCGCCAGCGGACTGCCGCCCGGCGTGCATCCTCTCTCTCCGGCGCTCGCCAAGCACATGGACGAGCTGGTCCATGCGGCCGAGGAGTACCGCGGCCTCAAGCTCAAGCGGCCGGTGCCCTATGGCGCGCTCGACGAGCGGGGGTTGCAGGCGCAGGTGGCGGAATCGCTCCAGGAGGATCTGCCGGCCGACCAGATGCGCGCCCTCGCCTTGAGCCTGCGGGCGTTCGGCCTCGTTCCCGAGCGGGCGGACGTGGGGAAGATCTACCGGGACCTCCTCGGCCAGCAGGTCGCGGCCTTCTACGACCCGGAGAAGAAGTACCTGGCGATGGTCGAACGCAAGGCGGACGACGGCAGCGATGCGACCGCCGCCCTCGGCAAGAGCTTCGGCGCCGATTTAGCCGCCCGCGCCGAGGAGGGAATCCTCGTCCACGAGCTGACCCACGCGATCGACGACCAGTATTTCGACCTCGCCAAGGGCTCGAAGAGCGATCCGCTCCTCGACGAGAGCGCCGCCTACCTCGGCCTGGTCGAGGGGGACGCCACGGTCACCATGTTCGACTACGTCCTCGGCAAGCGGATCGACGCGGTCCCCGGCTTCGGCCCGGTTCTGACCGAGATGATGAAGGACCCCGGCCAGCTCTCTTCCCTCTCGCCGGACCTGCCGGGGAGCGCCGGCCTTTCCGACGCCCCGGCCTGGTTTCGCGACACCCTGGTCTTCAGCTATCTGCAAGGTCTCGCCTTCTGCCTGGACGTCGAGCGGGCGGGCGGCCAGAAGCTCCTCGACTACGCCTTCGCCCAGGACCCGCCGCGCTCGACCGAGCAGATCCTCCACCCGGAGAAGTGGTACGGCCGTCGGGACGACCCGGTCGGCCTCGCCTGGCCGGACTTGGCCGTGGTGCTCCCAGGCTTTAAGAAGGGAGCCGAGGGGCAGTTGGGAGAGGAGGGCATCGGCATTCTCCTCCGTCAGGAGGGCAGCCTCGCCGCCGCCGCCGCCGTAGCGGCCGCGGGCTGGGGGGGCGACCGCTTCGCGGTCTACGAGAAGGGGGGCAAGCGCCTCCTCCTCTGGATCACCGAGTGGGACACCGAGGCCGATGCCGCCGAGTTCCAGGCCGCGGCCGCCCGAATGGGGGCGGGGAAGAAAGATTGGAAGGTGGTGCGTTCGGCGCCGACCCGGGTCGTGCTCCTGCGCGGCGGGCTGCCGGCCGGGCAGCAGGCGAAGGTCGAGGCGGCCCTGGCGGCGGTCCAGGCCGAGCGGCCGGCGAACCGGGACGTCGACTTCGCGGCCCTGGGAATCCCTCCGAATTCGGCCGTTTTGGAGGAGAGGCGCAAGGACGAGCCCAAGCCGAAGCCCGAGGATCGGCGGCAGAGGAAGCCGGCCCGCGAGGTCCACGGCGACGGCCGCACCTTCACCGACCGCACCGCCGGCTTCTCGATCCGCCTGCCGGCCGTCCACGAAGGCTGGTCGATCGTACCCGAGGACGAGGGCTCGACCCGCGTCCGGCTCGTCCAACTGGACAAGGGGGTGCTCGTCGAGGTGCGGGTCGACGACCTGCCGGCTCCCAGCGCTCCCAGCGCACCCAACGCTTCCGGCAAGCTGGACGATCTCCTGGTGGCGTGGAAGGACGAGAAGCCCTACTCCCCGGAGATGCGATTCAAGAGCGGCAACGTCGTCGAGCGGGCCAGCCTCCGCGCCTACGAGCGGCAGTTCGAGGCCGAGAACGGCAAGCGGATCCTCGACCGCAGCTATCTCCATGCATCGCTCCATGGATCGCAGCGGATCACCCTCGTGGCGATTTTTTCTGGCGGTGCGGGGAAGGATCTGGAGGGGGCGGTCCAGGAGATTTTCGACAGCCTCGTTCTCCTGCCTTAAGGTCTCTCCTCCAAAAGAAAACCGCCCCGGACCACAGAGGTCGCGGGGCGGCTCGGGATCTGCAGGCTGCCTTCGCGGCTTCAGATCGCCCGCGTCATCAGCTCGGCCACGGCGCGGTTGAACTTGACCGGCTCGGGGAGCTCGCCGCCCTCGGCGAGGAGCCCGGCGCCGAAGAGGAGCTGGGCGTACTCTTCGAGGATCGGATCGTTCTGATCCTTCTCGTAACGCTCCTTGAGCTTCGCGACGATCTCGTGCTTCGGGTTCAATTCCATGATCCGGCGCTGCTTGGGGCCGCCGCCCTTGCCCTTCTGGAGGAGCTTTTCGAGCTGCGGGCTGTAGTCGTGCTCGGCGCCCACGAGGCAGACCGGCGAGTTGGTGAGCCGGTTGGTCAGGCGGACCTGCTTGACCCACTCGTCGAGCTTCTTCTGGAGGCTGTCGAGGAGCGGCTTCATCTCCTCTTCCTTGACCTTCAGCTCCTCCTCGGTCTGCTTCTTCTCTTCTTCGTTGCCGAGGTTGACCGTACCCTTGCCCACCGACTTGAGCTTCTTGCCGTCGTATTCGTTGAGCGACTGGGTGAGGAGCTCGTCGACCGTGTCGACGAGGTAGAGCACCTCGTAGCCCTTGTCCCGGATCGCCTCCAGGTGCGGCGAGGTCTCGACCTGCGCCCGCGACTCGCCGGGGAGGTAGAAGATCTCCTTCTGGTCCTCCTTCATCCGCGAGACGTAGTCCTTCAAGGAGGTGAGCTTCTCGGGGTCGGCCGACGACTCGAAGATCAGGAGCTCCAGGAGCTTCTCCTTGTGCTCGTAGTCGGAGCTCACGCCCTCCTTGATGGAGCGGCCGAACTCCTTCCAGAACTTGAGATAGGTGTCGTACTCCTTCTCCTTCATCTCGGTGAGGACGTCCAGGACCTTCTTGGTCAGGCCCTTGCGGATGAGAGTCATGAGGCGGTCCTGCTGCAGCATCTCGCGGGAGACGTTGAGCGCCAGGTCCGGCGAGTCGACGACGCCCTGGATGAAGCGCAGGTAGCGCGGCAGGAGGTCTTCGCACTTCTCCAAGATCTGGATGCGCTTGACGTAGAGCTGGAGGCCGACCTTCGAGGCGACGTAGTAGAGGTCATAGGGCGCCGCCGCCGGGATGAAGAGGAGCGACTGGTACTCGACCCGGCCCTCGGCCTTGTAGGAGATCACCTTGAGCGGTTCCGTCCAGTCGTTCGAGACGTGGCGGTAGAAGTCGTTGTACTGCTCCTTGGTGACTTCGGCCTGCGGCATGGTCCAGATCGGCTTCATGGAGTTTAAAGTCTTGTCCTCCATGGGCATCTTGGGCTTCTCGCCGGTCTCCTTCTCCTTGGCGAGATCCTCGATCTCGGGGTCCTTCTCGGCGGTCAGGATGATCGGATAGGAGACGAAGTCCGAATAGCGGCGGACGATGCGGCTGATCACCCAGCGGTCGCTGAACTCGTCCATGCCGTTGTCGCGGTCTTCCGGCTTCAGGTGGAGCTTGATCGTCGTGCCGCGGCCCGGAACTTCGGTACCGGGGCCAGTCGCCACATCGGCGATCTGGTAGGTGCCGTCGCCGGTCGACTCCCAGCGGGTGGCCGTGGTCTCGCCGGCCCGGCGGGTGACCAGCTCGACTCGCTCGGAGGCCATGAACGAAGAGTAGAAGCCGACGCCGAACTGGCCGATGAGCTCGGCGATCGTCTGCTTCGACTCGCCTTCCTTCAGGCGGTTGACCAGCTCGCGGGTGCCCGACTTGGCGATCGTCCCGATGTTGTTGATCACCTCGTCGCGGCTCATCCCGATGCCGTTGTCGTGGATGGTGAGCGTCCGCGCGTTGCGGTCGGCGGTCAAGTGGATCTCGAGCTTCTCGTCGCCCTCCAGGAGCTCGGGGCGGGTGAGCGCCTCGAAGCGCAGCCGGTCCAGGGCGTCCGAAGAGTTCGAGATCAGCTCGCGCAGGAAGATCTCTTTGTTCGAATAGAGCGAGTGGATCATCAGATCCAGAAGCTGTTTGGTCTCGGCTTGAAATGCCAGGGTCTCGACGGCAGGTGCTTCCGTAGTTTCAGTGGACATGGTCTCCTCCTAGGGTGCTGGATCCGGGCGTCCGCGGAGGAACCCTGAGTGCGGAGGGCTCAATTCGCGGCGGCAGACCGAAAGTTTAGTGCGAGTCGCGCAAACTTTCAACTCGTCCTATTGAATCTCGATCCGCACCGTCTGTATTCCCTCGGCCACCCGGACCTCGATGACTTTGACCTCCTTCGGCCGCTCCACGATGCTGATCTCGCCGTTTCTCTCCAGGCGGGCCTCGGCGATCCGCGTCTCGTCGGCGGTCTTGGCGCGGAGGCGGAGGGCCTCTTCGAGGTCGTGCTCGCTGATGTGCTCCCGGCGCATGTGCCGCCAGTCGATCCGCCCGTCCTCGACGATCCGGTGGGGCTCGCCCTTGATGAGGGCGCCGAAGGAATGCGAGCGGAAGGAGAGGAAGGCGACGGAGCGGTGGGCCACGACCAGGACGAGGGCGGAGACCAGGGTGATGAGGATGTGGGAGGTGCCGTTGATCGCCCGGGAGAGGACCGAGCCGAGGACGAAGCCCAAGACGATGTCGAAGGGAGACTGCCGGCCGAGCAGGCGGTTGCGGCCGAGGCGGATGATGAGGAGCCCGACGAGGTAGACGAGCAGGGCGCGGAGCGAGACCTGAAGCACGTTGAACGAGCGCGGATCGGTGTCGACCCCGAAAGCCCAGCGGAGACTCTCCCATAGCGTGTGCATCGATCCCTCCCTTGCTCTGTCGGTCCCTCTGTCGGTCCGGAGACAAGCTGCAGCGGACGTGCCAGGGAGCCGGCAGCAGGCGAAGCAAGGCTATGATGCGGCTCGATGACCGTCGACCTCCTCTCCGCCGCGGACCGGTCCCTCCGTGACGCCTCGCCCGCCTTCTGGGAGGCCCTCTCGCCGCTCGGCCGCCAGGCCCAGGTGCCGGAGAACTTCCTCCCCCAGCAGACCGCCGAGGCGCGGGGGAAGGCCTGGAACGCCACGATCGGCCAGATCACCGACGGCCATGGCGGCGCCCTGCCGCTCTCCCCCATGGCGGCGGCGCTCGCCGGCCTCGATCCTGCCCGCCGCAACCAGGCCTTCCTCTACTCGCCGGTCGAGGGCCTCGCCGAGCTGCGCCAGCGCTGGCGGGAGCGCCAGCGGCGCGAGCACCCCGACGCACCGCCGACGGGCCTTCCCCTCGTCACCTCCGGGCCGGTGCTCGCCCTCTCGCTCGCCGCGAGCCTCTTCCTCGCTCCCGGGCGGACGGTGCTGCTGCCCGATCCCCATCCTCCCGGCTATCCCGACATCTTTACGCTCCGCACCGGCGCCCAGGCGCGAACCGCTCCGCCAGGAGCGCTCGCCGAGGCCCTTGCGGAGCTGCAGGCCGGGGAGCCGGTCCTGGTGGTGCTCCGGAATCCCCTGGCGCGGACGGCAATCGACGATCTCGCCCACGCCGCCCAGGCACGGCCGGTCGTCGCGCTCCTGGATGATGTCGAGGAAAAGGAAGGAAACTCCTCCCTCTTCTGGGATCTCCTCGATCGTCACCCCAGCCTCATCCCGGTGAAAGTAGACGGCGCGGACGGCGATCTGGACTTCCCGGGAGCGGGAGTTGGGTTCCTGACCTTTCCCTTCGATCCCGAGAGCGCGGTGGCCACGGCGATCGAGGGGAAGGTCAAGATGCTGTCGCGGGCCGTCGTGGGCTCGCCGCCCGCGACGGGACAGGCGATTCTCCTCGCCGCGTTGGGAATGAAGTAAGTATTCCCCGGCAGAGCCGGTTTTCACCCCAGGCTACCGACCCCAAGCTTGGGCGTTCCGCCTCCGTTGCGCCGGAGAGCTGCCGAGGGACCCCGCGTAGGAGCCTTCAGCTCGCACAGTGGTATCCTAAACCCTGACTTCCAACAACTTGGGCACGGTAGCACCCGGCCTGGAGTGCGGATTTTGGCGCTCTTGAACGAGCAGATCGAAGGCAAGTACGAGATTCTGGGGAAGCTCCGCGAGGGCGGCATGGGAGCGGTGTACAAGGTCCGCCACCGGCTGCTCGACGAGGTGCGGGTCGTCAAGGTCGTGCTGCCGCAGAGCGGCGGGGCGGGCGCCGCCGCCGAGCGCTTCCTGAACGAGGCGAAGGTCGCCATCCGGCTGCGTCATCCGAACGTCGCCGATCTCCATGACTTCGCCGTCGACAACGACGGCACGGCCTTCATCGTCATGGAGTACATCGACGGCTGGTCGCTCCTGGAGGTGCTCGAGGGCTTCGGGCCGCCGCCCCTCTCGCTCACCCTGGAGATCGCCCGCCAGGCGCTCCGCGCCATCGCCTACCTCCATCGGCAGCAGATCGTCCATCGCGACATCTCTCCCGACAACCTGATGCTCTGCCGGGACGGCGAGGGGCAGCCGCTCGTCAAGCTCATCGACCTGGGGATCGCCAAGGCGGTGGGGGCCGAAGCGGGTCTCACGGTGACCGGGGCGTTCCTCGGCAAGCCGCGCTACGCCTCGCCCGAGCAGTTCGAGGGGCGGGGCGTCGGGCCGCAGAGCGACCTCTATTCGTTCGCCATCGTCCTCTATGAGCTCCTGACCGGCCGCTGTCCGGTGCACGGCCAGGACGCGCCGTCGTTCATGGTGGGCCACCTCCTGCGGCCCCCGCTGTCCTTCGAGGAGGCCGACCCACGGGGGGCGGTGCCCGGCGACCTCCGGGAGCTGGTCCTCCAGGCGCTGGCGAAGAAGCCCCAGGAGCGGATGCCGGGGGCCGAGGAGCTGCTGCGCTCGATCGCCCAGGTGCAGAGCCGCTATCCGCTCGCCAAGAGCGACTTCGACGAGGTGTTCGACGTCCTCCTCCCCCTGGACGCCTCGGGGGCCCACTTCCGCTCCTCCAACCCGCTCCAGGGCTCGACCCAGGTCCGCCTCAACTGGGAGTTCGGCGCCGAGGAGTCGACGCCCGGCGAGCGCGGCGGGTTCACCCCGACGCCCCGGATCGGCTCGCTCCTCGCCGTCCCCAAGATCCCGCAGGTCAAGCCGCCGGACGCCAAGCCGCCGGAGGCCCGGGTGCCGGATGCGGACACCACCCGGGCGGTCTCCCCACCGGTCCGCAGCCAGCCCACCGTGGCGAGCGACCTGCCGCTCCACCGCCAGGCCGAGGTTCTCGAGGACTCCTGGGACGGGCGCCAGATCCACCGGACGATGCCGCCCACGCCGTCGATCTTCCCGCAACCGGCCCCGGAGGGGGCGGCGTCGCGCGAGCTGGCGCCGCAGATCTCGCGTGCCCCGGTCCTCCTGGCGGCCGGGATCGTCGTCGCCCTGGTGGCGGCGGGTGGGCTCGGCTGGCAGCTCTCGCGGCGGTCTTCGCGGACCCCCGAGCCGCCGCCGGCGACGGCCGTCCAGACGGCGCCGGGATCGACGGGGATGCAGTCCACGTCCCCCGCCACGCCGACGGTCACCGCGCCGACGGCGGCGGTCCCCGCCTCGCTCCCCGGCCATGGGACTCCCGGTTCGTCGCCGGCCGTCGAGGTCACGGCGACCCCGCTCGCCACCCCGGGACGGTCGGAGCCCAAGCCGCCGCGGTTCGAGAAGCCGGAGAACGCCCGTGCGCCGCGGGAGAGCCCGTCGACATCGCCGATATCGGCGACATCGCCGGCGCAGCCGACCGAGCCCATGCGGCGTGGCGATTTCATCCTCCGCCAGGGGCCGGGGGTGTCGGAGCCGGTGCCGCTCGACCTGCCGAGCTACTCCTATCCCGCCGCCGCCCACGGCAGCGGCCGGAAGGCGAACGTGCGGGTGGGGGTCCTGGTCGACGAGGACGGCAAGGTGATCGACGCGGTGCTCCGCGAGCGCGACAGCTCGAACCTGGGGTTCAACGAGGCGGCCCTGGAGGCGGCGGGGAAGACCCGCTTCCAGGCCGCGACCCGCGACGACCTGCCGGGGAAGATGTGGACCGAGCTGATCTTCGAATTCGCCGAGTGAGCGGGGTTACAGCCCGCGGAGCAGGCCGCGGCCGCGGAGGAATTCGAGCATCAGCGCCCACAGCCGCTCCTTGCGGTCGGTCAGCCGGTGGTCGCCGTCGGCGAAGAGGTGGAGGTCGATCTCCTCGTAGGGACAACGGACGGCGAAATCGGCGACGGTCTTCCAGGGGACGGAGGTGTCGAGCTTGCCCTGGAGGAGGAGGGCGGGGGTGCGGTAGCGGGCGAGGAGCTCCTCCAGGGGATGGGCCCGGAGATCCTCGATCAGGCTCCAGCCCAGGCGGGCGGCGACGAAGTCGTTGCGGAAGTCGATCGTCCCGCTCTCCTCCCAGAGCCGGGCGCGCTCCGGCCCCGCCCAGGCGAGGAGGCCGCGTTCGAGCTCCAGGGCCGGCGCGATGTGGAGACCGGCCACGACCCGCTCCGGGTGGAGGGCCGAGAACCAGAGCCCCGTGCCGCCACCCATCGACGAGCCGAGGAGGCAGACCCGCTCGTAGCCGCGGCCGGCGAGGAGCCGCCAGACGAGCTCCGTGTCGGCGAGGTTGCGCGACAGGGTGAGCCTCTCCATGCTGCCGCCGGATTCGCCGTGGCCCTGAAAATCGAAGGAGCAGAAGGCGAGGCCGGCCCGAAAGGCGGCGCGACGGAAGAACTCCGCCTTCTCCCCCGTCTGCATCGAGCCGAAGCCGTGGAGGTAGAGGAGGCAGAGCGGCTCTCCTCCTCGCCTTCGGTGCACGGGCGGCGGGTCGAAGCGGACGGCGAGGTGCGAGGCCTCCTGGGTGTCCCCGGTCTCTCCCCCGATCCCGGCGACAGGCGGTATGGCGATCCGTTCCATCGGTTCCCCTCCCCGCGAGGAAGCATAGCCGACCGGAGATGTGACGGGGCTCCGGGAGGGACCGTATACTTGAAAGACGTCATGCTCCGCCCCCGCTTCAGAGCGAGCCTCGGGCTCCTCGCGCTGATCCTCCTTGCCGGTGTTCCCGCCTGGGCGCAGGGGGCCGCGCCGATCGCCGACCTCCGGCAGCTCCTGGCGATCGCCCGCGGCGGCTTGACGGCCGCCGCCCAGGCGGCCACCGGTCCGCTCGCACCCGGGCGGCCGGCGGGGAGCGCGCTGTGGACCGCGATCGACGGCATGGGGCATGCGCTCGACACCGTCGGTACCGCCTTCGCCGCCAAGAGCCCGGCGTTCTTCGACGCCTTGGGCACCGGCAGTCGGGCGCTCGCCGAGCTCAAGGCCGTCTGGTCGCAGGCCGGAGTGGCGAACCCGGGGGTGCTCGCCGGGATCCAGACCCTCTCTTCCTCCTACCAGCTGCTCCGCGGGAGCTATGGCTGGGAGGCGCTCCGCCAGCAGCAGGGCGGCCCCCTCACCGCCGACGAGATGCGGCGGTTCCAGGCGATGCAGGCGGCAGAGGCCGCCCTCGCGGCGCGGCTCGCGAGCCTCCGCCAGCAGGCGGCGCAGAGCGGGGATGCTCAGGCCGCGGCCGACTTGAGCCGGCTCGTCGCCCAGGCGCAGGGAGTGGCGCAGGCGCAGGGGAGCCTCGGCGCCTACTTGGCGGCGCAGCTCGCCACCGAGAACCTGCAGGGAGAATGGGCGGGGGACTCTCTCGCCGTCCAGCCGGCCACGAAGAAAGTCTGGAAGAAGGCGGAATCCCCTGGTCGAAGATCTGACGACCGGGGCCGACGTCGGCGTCGTCTTTACGACCGACCTCTCGAAGGTCGACGGCTGGGCCCCCCTGGAGGCCGCGGTCGAGGTTCCGCCCGGGGTGGATCTGGGGCCGGGGACGGCGGTGGCGGCCTCGGTGGACGCGGCGGACACGGACGGGATTCCCGGCGAGCGGGCGGTGAGGGTGGGGGAGGTCGTCGAGTTGGGGAACGTCGGGGAGGTGGGAGAGGTGGGGGGGGCGCTCGACACGGACGGGAAGGCGAGGACGGACACGGACAGGAACACGGACGGTATCCTGGTGGGGACGACGGTGGTGACGGCCTCTCCCCCTGCCCCTCCCCTTCCCCCCTCCCCTGCGGTCCCTTCCGGTGAAGATCTGCTGGCGGCTTTCGCCCTCCTTGGGCACCTCCTGGGCTAAGATCCGCCCTCTCGTTCGGTTGGAGGTGCTGGGAAGATGGGTATCCTCGGGAAGTCGGTCAATGTCACCCGCTGCAACGTCGCGGTCCCCGCGGAGGGGCCGGACTTCGATGCCGTGGCCTTCTATGCCATCGAGCCGGGCTCGGAGGTGCGCGAGCGTATGGGGGTCGTCCCCTTCGAGATCGACTCGCCGTACCTCGTGGGGACGGGTCGCTGGGCCTTCAGGGTGCGGATCGACCGCCGGCGGCCGGACGCCACCGCCGTCCGCGAGCGGGTGCGCGAGCTGGTCAAGAGCGAGATCGAGCAGACCGGCGCCCCGTTCGTCGGTCCCAAGAAGAGAAAGGAGCTCAAAGCCCTGGCCGAGGCGGAGCTCCTGGTCGGCCAGCGGCCGAGCACACGCCTCGTCGAGTGCGTCATCGACGGGCCTCTCCTCTATATCGGGAGCGCCGCCAAGACCCAGCTGGGGACCGTCCTCACCCTCCTCCGCCAGGCCGAGGTCGCCGCCGACTGGAAGGCCCCCTGGCTCGACGAGGCGCCCGAGGCCGACGAGTCGAGCGACATCGTCGTGCCCAAGGAGCCCGGGCAGTCGGTCCTCGGCTGCCGCTTCCTGAAAACGCTCCTCGAAGACCCCGAGGTGCTGGTCGAGCCGGAGACCGGGAGCGTCCGCCTCGCCACCCGCGAGGCGCGGGTGACGCTCGCCGGGGCGGTTTTAAACGACCTCTACCGCTATGTCGAGGAGGGGGCGGAGATCCTCTCGGCGAAGCTCCTCGTGGGGTCGGTGCCGATGCGCTTCGACGCCCTCTCCTATCGCATCTCGGGGCTCAAGCTGGAGGCGGTCAAGGAGGAGCACTGGACGATGGACCTGGACCGCCGGCTGGAGCAGATCGCCGCCATCTGGGAGCTCCTGGACGGCAAGTACGCCGCGGTCAAGGAGCGCCTGGGACCGCCCGAGACGCGGCCGCTGCGGGCGGCGGAGCGGCCGGAGCCCGATTCGGAGACCGAGCCTTCAGGGGAGTCGGAACCGGCTCAGGGCGAGCCGACGAGCTGACGGATCTGGCCCTCCGGGGAGAGCTCGACGGCGAAGACGATGACGCCGACGACCTTGCCCTCGGCGTTCCGGTAGGGGATCTTGTCGGTCCGCACCCAGTGCCTCTCCCCCTGCCCGTTGACGATCGGCTCGAAAATCCCCAGCTTGGGCTCTCCGGAGCGGATGACCTGGAGGTCGTCCTGGTAGTAGCTCTCCGCCTCCTCCGGGTAGAGCTCGTAGGTCGACCGCCCCTCCATCTGCGCCTGGGAGAGCCCGGCCCAGGCGGCCGCCAGGCGGTTGACCCGCACGACGTTGTTCTTGTCGTCCTTGTACCAGATGAGGGCGGGGACCGAGTTGAAGATGGTCTCGTGCTCCTCGGTCTTCTGTCTAAGGTCGCGGTGCAGTCGCTCCAACTCCTCCTCGGCCTGGCGCTGGCGGATGAAACGGGCGATGTCGTAGCCGATCGCCGTCATCATGAGGAGGAGCGGCTCGTCGGGAGCGAAGAGGCGGTCGGTGAAGAACTCGAAGACCCCGAGGAGCTCGCTGCCGACGGTGATCGGAAAGCCGAAGCCGCTTCTAAGCCCGGCCTCGGCGGCCGCCGCCCGGCGAGGAAAGTTGTCGTCCTCCCCGAGCTCCTCGATCACCGCCGCCGTCCGCTCCGCCCACACCCGGCCGGGGAGGCCCTGGCCGCGGACGAAGGCGAGGCTCAGAGTCGCCGCTCGGAAAGCGTCGAGATCGACGCGGCCCGGGCAGGCCCAGAGGGCGGTCGAGCGCAGCAGCTCTCCCCCCGGAGCGAGCTGCCAGAGCACTCCCACCCGGCCGCCCAGGGTGTCGCAGAGCGCTTCCAGGATCCCCGGCGCCGCGTCGTCCAGGCTCTGCGCCTCGTTGAGGAGACGGGTCACGGCGTGCTCGGCGGTCAGCCGGCGCTCGGCCTGGTTGCGCGCCCGCACGTCGCGCGCGGCGAGGGCGTGGAGACCGGGGGCGAAGTCGGAGCGGGCGATCCATTCGAGGTCGACCGGGGTGCCTTGGGCGGTGGCGAGCGGGATCTCCCCGGAGAAGGTGCCGACCGCCTTCAGCCGGTCGAAGAGGCGGGCGACCGATTCGGCCCGTTCCGCCACGGCGAGCTCGCTCAAGCGAGCCCCGAGGATCTCGGCGCGCGAACGGCCGAGGAGCCGGCAGAGACCGGGGTTGACGTCGACGCAGCGTCCCTCGTCGTCGAGGATCAGGAGACCGTCGGGGAGGGCCTCGAAGAGGGCGCGGTAGCGCGCATCCGCCTCGGCAGGCGAGGTCGCGGCCGATGCCGCCGATGTGGCCGAGGCCACCGGGGTCGGCGGGGTCGCCGCCGGGGCGCCTTTGGGATCTCCACTCTCAGTCATCCGAGGCTCTCTGCCGAGCCGCAGCGTTTCCGCTCATCCTGGGTCGGTCCAGGGAGTGTACCCCGGCGCCAAGTCTTCAGGGAAGCGGCGGGTGCCGCCTCGCCGCCTCGCGGATCGCCGATTCGAGAACCTGGATGCCGACCGGCTTGGTCAGATGGAGGTCGAACCCCGCGGCCTTGCTCTGCTCGACGTCCTCCTCCATGCCGTAGCCGGAGAGGGCGATTCCGGAGAGGCCGTAACGGCTCTTGAGCTCGCGCATCAGGTCGTGTCCGTGCCCGTCGGGAAGGCCGAGGTCGCTCACCACGAGATCGATGCGGCCGCCGTTCGCCGCACCCTGGGCGGCGGCCGCCGCGGCGAGCCCGGCGCGGACCCCGGACGCCGCGGTCACCCGGTGCCCCATGGCGAGGAGCAGCTCGGTCATGGCGAGAGCGGTGTCCAGGTGGTCCTCGATGAGGAGGATGTGGAGGGAGGGCTCGGCCCCGGCCTGCGCCACCTCAGGATCGTCGGGATCGACGGGATCCTGGACCGCCGGGGGGACGGCGCTCGCCGGGGTGGACGGCAGACCGGCCGGCAGCTCGACGGTGAAGAGCGCGCCCTGGCCGGGGCCGGAGCTCGCCGCGGAGAGGGTGCCGCCGTGGAGCTCGACGATCGCCCTGCTGATGGCGAGCCCGAGCCCCAGGCCGCCGAAGCGGCGGGTGATCGTCCGTTCCCCCTGCTCGAAGCCGTCGAAGATGCGCGGCAGCACCTCGGGCTCGATGCCGATCCCGGTGTCTTTGACCTCCAGGGCCAGACGACCCGGCCCGAGATCCCGCGAGCGCAGGGTGAGAGCGCCGCCCTGGGGGCTGAACTTGACGGCGTTGTGGAGCAGGTTGCAGAACACCTGGGCGAGACGCGACGCATCGCCCCAGACGCGGGGATCGCGGGCGGTGAGGTCGACGCTGATGGCGAAACGCTCGATGTCCGGGCCGCAGGTTTCGAGCGCCTGGCCGATCACCTGCCCGAGGTCGACGACCTCGCGGCGCAATTCGAGCTTGCCGCGGGTGATGCGGGTGAGATCGAGGAGGTCGTCGATCAGCCGCGCTTCGAGCTCGACGTTGCGGCGGACGCGGGCGAGCTCGGCGCGCAGGCCGGCGGTGAGCCCGCTCTCCTGCTCCAGCCGGGAGACCACGGCGAGGACCGGGGTGAGCGGGGTCCGCAGCTCGTGCGAGAGGGTGGCGAGGAAACGGTCCTTGGCCTGGTTGGCGGCCTCGGCGATCTCTTTGGCCTGGCGCAGCTCTTCCTCGGCCTGTTTCAGGTCGTGGATGTCGGTCGCCGTGCCGAACCAGAAGAGGACTCGGCCGCTGCCGTCCTTCTGGGGCACGGTGCGGGCGATGTGCCAACGGTACTCGCCATCGTGGCGCTGCAGACGGTACTCGAACTCGTAGGCCTCGGCGCGGGAGATCCCGGTGGCGCGCGCGGCGCCCAGAGCCTCGCGGTCGTCGGGATGGACGAGATCGCGCCAGCCGAGGCCGGCGTAGTCCTCCTCCGGCCGCCTGAAGTAGTCCTGCCAGCGCTGGTTGTAGTGCAGGGTGCGCCCGTCCGCGTCATTGATCCAGAGAAGCTGGAGGACGGCGTCGGAGAGGGTGCGGTAGCGCTCCTCACTGTCGCGGAGCGCTCCCTCGACCGCCGCGGTCGCGGTCCTCGCCCGATCGATCTCGGCCAGGGTCTCGGCCCGCCGGCGCTCCTCCTGGTAGGCCTGGGAGTAGGCGAGCGCCGCGGCCACCTGCCCGGCCGTGAGATCCAGGAAAGACCGGTACTCCGGGTCCAGGGCTTTCCTGGGATTGAGCGCCGCGACCAGGAGTGCCGTGGGCAGGGCCTGGCCGGGAAGCGTCACCGGGAGCACCAGGGCGGCGCTCGGCGCGACAGGCCAGGCGCCCGTCGGCAGCGCTCCGAAGGTGGCGCCGAGGTCGGGGACGAGCTCGGCCTGCCCGGTCGCCGCCACCCGGGCGAGGGGCCAGGACGGCGGGCCGGAGCTCGCGCTGAGATCGACATTGAGGTCGACGGTCGCCGGGCTCGCCGGGGTCTGCGCCGCGATTCCGGAGAGCCCGGCGAGATGCGCCCGGCACCGGGGCTCGTCGAGCAGGTAGAGGAGGGCGAACGGGAGGTCCCAGGGATTGCTCGCGAGGACCGTGCCGGCAAGACGGCAGGCCTCCTCGGCGCGGCTCGTGCCGACGCTCCGGGTGGCGAGGTCGTGGAGGGTCCGCAGCCGGCGTTCGCCCAACACCCGCTGGGTCGTCTCGGTGCAGACGACGAGGGTGCCGCCCACCCCGCCGCTCTCGTCCCGGATCGGGCTGTACCCGTAGGTGAAATAGATCTCTTCGAGGTAACCGCTGCGATCGAAGGGGACCAGTTGATCCTCGTGCCAGGTCTCCTGCCCGTTCGCCATCACTCCGGCGATCTGCGGTCCGATGATCGGCCAGATCTCCGCCCAGAACTCTTTGCCGCACTGGCCCAGAGCGCGCGGATGCATCTGGCTGCCGAGGCTCGGACGGTAGCCGTCGTTATAAAGTTGGACCAGATCGGGACCCCACCAGATGAACATCGGGTGGCGCGAGCTGAGCAGGATGCTGGCCGCCGTGCGCAGGCTCTGCGGCCAGTCGGCCACCGCTCCGAGCGGCGTCTGCGACCAGTCGAAGGCACGCATCCGCGTACCCATCTCACCGCCGCCGGCGAGGCAGTCGAAGGGATTCTGGCCGGTCGCTCGTTCCGCCGGTTCCGGCTGTGGGTTCAAAAGTCTCCTTCAGTAGAGCGCGTCGCTCGCGCACGGCAACCGGAGAGGTTTGAATGCAAATTCTGCTCCACGTTCCCCCTCCCGGGAGCATGGGCTAGCGATGGGGATCTTGCGGTCGTCGGGTGGCTCGGTGCCACCCAACACTTCGCGGATCGCTTCGTGGATGCGGCGATCATCGAAGGAGCAGGAGGAGGCCGGTGCTTCCGGTTCCGCTCCTAGGGACAGGTGCCCGCGGCCCGCTGGCAGGCGCCCGCTGCGAAGTCGCAGACCAGGGGGGTCTTGCCGTCGTCGAAGAGGTCGAGGCAGGCCTCGGCGTTCGCCCCGGCGTCCCAGCCGCAGACGATCGCCTTGCCCTTGCCCTTCACCACCGGTTCCAGGCGGTAGGCGTAGAGCCCGCGCACGGCGGTGATCGGGCCGTCGGTGGCCGGCAGGGTTTTGACCGCCGCGGGATCGCCGGCCGGCCGGATGGCGAAGCGCGCCCCGGGCTCCGGTTTGCTGATCACGCAGAGGTCGACGGTCACCATCCCCTTGGTCGCCAGGGCGGCGAGCTGATCGAGGAGCTGGCCGACGGGATCGAGGGCGCGGTCGGCGATCGCCTTGTCGACCTGGCCGCCGCTCCCGAGCGCGGTCCGGGCACGGCGGAAGACGAGGGCGGCATGATCGCGGAGGGGGTTAAGCTCGGGCTCGCCGAGAGCCTTCTGGACCTCCCCGGAGGCGCCGGCGAGGAGCTTCCCGACCTCCTCCGCGGAGTAGGCCGGCGCTCCCGTGCCGCTCTCCGCGGCGGCGAGCGCCTGGCGGCCGGTCTTGAAGGCCGTCGCCGCCTGGGTGAGGGCGGGCGCCGCGGCCACGGCCAGGGCGTTCGGATCGGCCTCGCTCGTCACCACCTTGACACCGCCGGCCGGTTTCGCGGGCGTCGGGCGGATGGGCCGTGCGGCCGCGAGACCCGCCACCGAGAGCACCGCCAGACAACAGGCCGTCGTCCTACCGTTTAAACGGTTCATAGGGACGCCTCCTCTGTTAGGAAAATTTCGAGGAGTGTATCAGATCGCCGGCAAGCGGCCGGCCCGGCGCAGGCGCTCCAGGTGGGCGAGGATCTGGCGCTCGGCCAACGGATAGGCCATGGCGGGAACGTCGTCGTAGACCACGGGGAGCATCTCGGTCGCGCTCTGGCCGGCCAGAGCGGCGGCGAGGATGCGCTCCTCGCGCCAGAGCCGGTGGTCGACGTACTCGCGGAGCTTGGCCACGGCGTCGAGGACCGCCGGACCATGGCCGGGAAAGAGGGTCTGGGGCGCCAGCGCGATCATCTTTTCGAGCGAGGCCAGGTAGTCGTCCATGTCCCCCTCGGGAGGATCGACGACGATCATCCCCAGGCCGGCCACCATGTCGCCGGCGAGGAGCGAGCCGCCCGCCTCGTCGAAGAAGCAGAGGTGCCCCCGCGCGTGCCCCGGCGTGTGGACGACCCGCACCGTCATCGCCGGGCCGTCCGGGCCCCCAGCGAGGACCACCCGCTCGCCGTCGGCGAGGAGCCGGTCGACCGCGATCCCGCGGCCGGCGAGCCGCTCGGCGGTCTGGGGATGGGCGGCGACCGGCACCCCCAGGCGGGCCGCGAGAGCCGCGACGCCGCCGACGTGATCGGGGTGGTGGTGGGTGAGCCAGATCGCCGTCACCTTCCGGCCCGAACGCTCGCGCACCGCGGCGAGGGCCGCCTCCAGCCGTTCGATCTCGCGCTCGGCCGGCGAGCCGGGATCGACGAGCACCGCCTCGCCAGGCCCAAGGAGATAGCAGTTGACCGTCGCCGCCGGAGGGAGGGTCTGCACCGCGAGAGGGAAGAGGAGGACGCCGGGGCGCAGCTCGATGCGGCGGAACGGACCGAGGTTGGTCTCTCCGGGATCGACGAGCCGGGGGAGGCCGCCCTCCGGCCCGTCCTCGGCGAGCACCCGCAGGAAGTGGAGGATGGGAGGGGCGGCGAGCACCTCGCCGGCATGCCAGCGCGCCCAGGCCGCCCCGGGCTCGATCCACTCTCCCTCCGCGAGCTCGCCGGGCCACACCGCCGGCTGGACTGCGGCCTCCGCCGGCCATTCAAGGAGGAAGAAGCGGTTGTCGAAGCGGAGCGGCGCGAAAGGCGGCGTCAACCAGCGTCCGGCGTAGACCAAGGGGGAGGCGTCGAGGGTCGCCCCGAGCGCCTCGAGAACCGCGCCGAAGCTCTTTTCCCCGGCGAGGAGGGCGCGGCGCTCGCGTTCCAGATCGGCCGGGCTGCCGGTACCGCCGGTACCGCCGGCAGGATGGGAGAGCAGGAGGCCGGTCTCCTCGAACAGCTCGCGGAGGGCGCAGGCGACGATCCCGGGGACGGCGTCCGGCCCCACGCTCTCGACCGTGTCGCGGAGGGCGTCGGGCAGGCCGGCGGCGTTGGCGGCGTTGGCGGCGTTGGCGACATTGCCGGCGTTGCCGGCATCGCCGGTTTCGCCGGCAAGGCCGCGCGGCGTCCCCGCGACCGGCAGCCCGGCGTCGGAACGCGAGAGCCCGCCGCCGGGGAAGGCGTGCCAGCCGCCCATGAAGGCCAGCTCCGGCGAGCGCCGCACCCAGTAGACGGCGAGACCTTCGGGGGTCCGCCGCCAGGGGACGACGGCCGCCGAGGCGCGCGGCGCGGGGAGCGCCGTGGCCGCTCCTCCCTTTCCCGTGGCGGCGAGCTGGCGCAGGACTTTTTCGTATAGGCTCTCCCCTTCCGTGGCGCTCATGGCTGGCTTATATCAGTCTCGGGGCGGCCCGGGAAGGAGCCCCCTGGCCGGCCGCGGGATTGTCCCGGCCCCCCAGGCGGTCCGCACCGTTAGGATGCAAGGGGGGCTACCCCGGAGGAAGAGGCGATGAGCTTGAACGACGAGACGATCCAGGCCACCCTGGCCAAGTACACAACCGGTATCGACCACGTGGCGATCGCGGTCCACGATCTGGAGGCGTCGATCGCCTTCTATACCCAGGTCATGGGCTTCGCGCTCACCGAGCGCCGGGAGACGAAGGGCGAGACCACGGCGATGATCTCGGCCGTCTTGAAGGCCGGCCCGATCACCTTCGTCCTCCTCCAGGGCACCTCGCCGGCCTCGCAGGTGTCGAAATTCGTCGACCACTTCGGCGCCGGCGTCCAGCACGTGGCGATCGGCGTCCACGACCTGCCCGCCATGGCCGAGGAGCTGAAGGCGAAGGGCCTCGAATTCGACACCTCGGTGATCGAAAGCCCGGGCTTGAAGCAGATCTTCTCCCATCGAGACCCGGGCTCGGGCCAGATGTTCGAGTTCATCGAGCGGCTGGGCGGTGACTTCTCCGACCAGAGCGTGCAGCAGCTCTTCTCGCAGCTGGAGAAGAAGGACGCCTTCTAGAGAGACGCGGATGGCGACACCGGTCGAGACGTCGCGGACGACGCGGACGAAGTACCTCCCTGGGCTGACGCTCAAGGGCTGCTTCGGCGATGAGTCCTTGAACGTCATGAACTTTTTGAACGAGGTCGTCCTCCGCTATCCGCGGGCGGTCTCGTTCGCCCCCGGCCGTCCCGCCGAAGAGCACTTCGACGTCCTCGGCAGCCTGGGGAAGATCGAGCGCTTCGTCGCCTACCGGTCGGCCGCGACCGGCTGGGACCGGGCGGCGGTCTATGCCGATCTCGGCCAGTACAACCGCACCAACGGCATCATCCAGGATCTGATCGCCCGCCAGCTCGAGCTCGACGAGGGGATCGTCGTCGCCCCGGAGTCGATCGTCGTCACCGCCGGGGCCCAGGAGGGGATGGTGATCCTCCTCCTCGGCCTCTTCGATCCGGCGACCGACGTCCTCCTTTCCTCCGACCCTACCTATATCGGCATCACCGGCCTCGCCCGCATCCTGGGCATCGCCGTCCACGCCATCCCCACGGGCGAGAATGGCCTCGATCCTGAAGCGGTGGCGGCGGCGATCGCCGAGGTCCGGCGCCGGGGGAAGGTGCCGCGGGCGGTCTACGACATCCCCGACTTCAACAATCCGATGGGAACGCGGATGCCGCTCGGAGTCCGCCGGGCGCTCCTGGACGTCGTGCACCGCGAGGGGGTGCTCCTCTTCGAGGACAACCCCTACGGCATGTTCGCCTACGACGGCGAGCCCCTCCCCACGCTCAAGGCCATGGACGAGCACGGCGACGTCATCTATCTGGGGAGCTTCTCGAAGACCCTCTACCCCGGCCTGCGGATCGGCTACCTGGTGGTCGACCAGGAAGTTCCCGCGGCGGATGGCAGTCCTTCTCCTCTCGCCTACGAGCTCTCCAAGGTGAAGAGCCTGACGACGGTGACCACCCCGCCCCTCCTTCAGGCGGTCGTCGGCGGGATGCTGCTCGAAAACGGCGGCTCGCTCCGCGGCCTGATGGCGGCCAAGCTCCCCAGCTACCGGGCGAGCCGCGATCGCATGCTCGCCTGTCTTACGGAGCGCTTCGGCGCCGATCCGGGCCTCGCCGCGACGGTGCGCTGGAACCGCCCGGAGGGCGGCTTCTTCCTCACCCTCACCCTCCCCTTCGACTTCACCGAGGAGCGCCTCACGGTCTGCGCCCGGGACTACGGGGTGATCGTCTGCCCGATGTCTTTCTTCTCGATCCTCGGCGAGAAGGGCGGCCGCAACCGTGAGATCCGGCTCTCCTTCAGCTACGTGACTCCGTCCCAGATCGAGGAGGGGATCGCGCGGCTCGCCCGCTTCGTCCGAGACACGGTCACATGACACGGTTGCAGGCCGAGCCCCTGAGGGCGGCGATCCGCGGCGCGCTCCGCCGCCGCGGCGTCTCCCCGGAGCATGCCGGCTTCGTGGCCGACGGCCTCGTTTCCACCTCGCTCCGCGGCATCGACACCCACGGCATCCGGCTCCTCCCCATCTACCTGGCCGAGCTCGACGGCGGGCGGGCCCGGGCGCGCCCCGACCTCGTCCTGACCGGGGAGAAAGCGGTGCGCCGGCTCGCCGCCGGCGGAGCCCTCGGCCTCGTGGCCGGCATGGTCGCCTGCCGCGAGGCGGTCCGCCTCGCGGCGGAGCACGGGGTGGGCGCCGTCTCGGTGGCCGATTCGAACCACTTCGGCGCCGCCTCGGTCTACACCCTGGAGATGGCGCGCCGCGGGGCGCTCGGGCTCGCCTTCACCAACAGCGACGCCCTGGTCGCTCCGGCGAACGGCCGGCACCCGCTCTTCGGCACCAATCCCCTCTCCCTCGCCGTGGCGGCGGCCGACGGCGAGCTCTTCGCGGTCGACATGGCGACGAGCCAGATCGCCTACTCGAAGGTGAAGAGCCAGCGCCAAAAGGGGCTCCCCCTGGAGCCGGGCTGGGCGCTCACCCCCGACGGGAGGGACGCCGCGGAGAGCGGGGACGGGGGCGAGGCCGGGGAGATCGGGGCGCTCCAGCCGCTCGGCGGCTACAAGGGGCACTGCCTGGGGATGATCGTCGAGATCCTCTGCGCGCTCTTGGCCGGCATGCCTTTCGATCACGAGCTGACCCACCTCTACGCGCCGCCCTACGACACCCCGCGCCAGGTCGCCCATCTCTTCCTCGCCTTCGACCTCGCCGCTTTCGGCGACCCCGACGCCTTCCGCGCCCGCCTGTCCCACCTGCTCGCTCTCGTCCGCGAGTCGGAAGCGGTGGCGGGAGAGCGGGTGATCAATCCGGGCGACCTGGAGCGTGAAGCGGAGCGGGAGCGCGGGGAGAATGGAATTCCCCTGAGCGGGGAGGAGGCGGCGTTCTTCGCCGGGTTGGTCAGTCCTATGCGCCCCCCTACGGACTCGACGAATTGACATCCGGGGGCCAAATCCAATAGCTTACGCGTTTGGCCCGGTGGGAGGTCTTCTATGCGCATTTGGCTCGATCAGGTACGAGAAGAGCCTTTCAGCTGGGCCGAGACGGAGAAGGTCGCGACGGCGGAGCTCGATCGACCGGAGCTCGTGGAGCTCGGGCCGGTCGCCTGGCGAGGTCAGGTGATCTACGTCGATCCCGGTTTTCTCCTCCGGGCGCACCTCTCCTACGACCAGACGCTCCACTGCAACCGGTGCCTGCAGCCGATCCACGATCCGGTACGCTCGGACGTCGAGCTGATGATCGAGATCGAGCGGCCGGCGCAGGCGGGGGTGCACGGCGGCCACGTCGGCCACGTCGGCCATATTGGCGGCGAGCACGAGCTGAGGGACGAGGATCTGGGGACGATGTACGTCGAGGGCGAGATCCTGGAGACGCGCCCCATCCTCATCGAGCAGCTCCAGCTCAACATCCCCATGAAGCCGCTCTGCCGGCCCGACTGCCAGGGGCTCTGTCCGGTCTGCGGCATCGACCGGAACTCCGAGACCTGCTCCTGTGAGGAGAAGAGCGGCGACCCCCGCTGGGCCGCCCTCGCCTCCCTGAAGGACCGGCTGCCGGGGTAAGCTAGACTAGAAGAGACCGTACTTTAGAGAACTGAACCTTATTTCGAGGCCACGACGATGCCGAACCCCAAACGACGCCATTCCAAGGCCCGCCGCGACCGCCGCCGGGCTCACGACGCTCTCGCCCAGCCGGCGATCTCGACCTGTGCCAACTGCGGCGAGGCCAAGATGCCCCACCGTGCCTGCCCCAAGTGCGGCCAATACCGCGGCCGGCAGGTGATCGAGGGGACTGAGAACGCTTAGCGCCGGTCCCGGGCCGCTCCCACCTCTCTAGCCGATCATGCTGCGCATCGCCGTGGATGCCATGGGTGGAGACTTCGCGCCGCAATGTGCGGTGGAGGGAGCCGTGCGCGCGGTGCGCGAGGACGGCGCCTCGATCCTCCTGGTCGGCGACCGGACGAAGATCGAAGCCGAGCTCGCCCGCCTCCAGTTCCGCCCGCAGGGCAACCTGGAGATCGTCCACGCCGAGGAGGTGGTGGGCATGGACGAGCCCGCCATCACCCCCATCCGCAAGAAGCGCCGCTCCTCGATCCGCCTCTGCGCCGAGCTGGTCAAGGAGGGGCGGGCGCAGGCCATGGTCACCGCCGGCAACACCGGGGCGGCCATGATCAGCGCCAAGATGGTGATCGGCACCATCCCCGGCGTCGACCGCCCGGCGCTCGCCGCCGTCCTCCCCAACGCCCATGGCCGCACCGTCCTCTTAGACGTCGGCGCCAACGTCGACACCAAGCCCACCCAACTGCGCCAATTCGCCGTCATGGGCCACTTCTACGCCCAGGCGGTGATCGGCACTGCGGCGCCGCGGATCGGCCTGATGTCGATCGGCGAGGAGGAGGGGAAGGGGACGGACCTGACCCGCGAGGTCTTCCGGGTGCTCAAGAAGACGGGCTTGAACTTCATCGGCAACGTCGAGGGGCGGGACGTTTTCAACGGCACGGTGGACGTCATCGTCTGCGACGGCTTCGTCGGCAACGTCGTCTTGAAGAGCGCCGAAGCGTTGGCCGAGCTGGTCGGCAAGATGCTCAGAGAGGAGATCGAGCGGAGCCCCCGCACCAAGGCCGGCTATCTCCTCGCGAAGCCCGCCTTCGACCGCTTCCGGGCCCGGGTCGACTACAGCGAGTACGGCGCCGCCCCGCTCCTCGGGGTCAACGGCGGCTGCTTCATCGGCCATGGCCGCTCGAATGCCCACGCCGTCCAGAACGCCATCCGCCGGGCGGTCGAATTCTCCGCCGCCGAGCTGCACCGAAAGATCCACGACAAGGTGGCCGAGCTGCAGAGCCAGGAGGAGAAGCTCCTCGCCGGTTCCGACGCCGGCCCGGACGGTCCTCCCGGCAAGGGCCACCGCGAGGCCTCGGCCGGATGATCGCCTTCACCTTTCCCGGCCAGGGATCGCAGAAGGTGGGCATGGGCCGCGCCTGGGCCGACGCCTCGGCGGCCGCCCGGCGGACCTTCGAGGAGGCCGACGAGGCGCTCGGCTTCGGGCTCTCCCGGCTCTGCTTCGAGGGGCCGGAGGAGGAGCTGGGACTGACCGCCAATACCCAGCCGGCCCTCCTCGCCACCTCGATGGCCGTCCACCGGGCTCTGGCGGACGCCGGGGCGGATTTAGCGCCGGTCGTCATGGCGGGGCACAGCCTCGGCGAGTATTCGGCTCTCGTGGCGGCGGGCGCGCTGGACTTCGCCACCGCCTTGCAGCTGGTTCGCCGGCGGGGCGAATCCATGCAGAGCGCGGTGCCGGTGGGGGTGGGGGCCATGGCGGCCATCCTCGGCCTGGACGCCGATGCCGTGGCGGCGCTCGCTGCCGATGCGTCGGCGCAAACCGGCGAGGTCTGCGCGGTGGCGAACCTGAACGGCCCGGGACAGACGGTGATCGCCGGCCACCAGGGGGCGATCGACCGCGCCGTGGCCCTGGCGAAGGAGCGGGGAGCGCGGAAGGCGACCCTCTTAGCCGTCTCCGCGCCCTTCCACTCGCCGCTCATGCGGCCGGCGCGGGAGGCGATGGCCGGGCTCCTCGCGGCGACCGCGTTTCACGACCCGCGGGTGCCGGTGATCTCGAACGTCGACGCCGCTCCGGTGACGACGGGCGCCGCCGCCCGCGACGCCCTCATCCGCCAGATCGACAGCCCGGTGCGCTGGGTCGAGTCGGTGCTCCAGATGGCCGATCCCGCCGGCTTCGGGGTGACGACCTTTGTCGAGGTCGGCCCGGGGACGGTCCTCTCCGGCATGAACCGCCGGATCGCCGTCGGCACCACCTGTGCCGCGGTGGGCGATCCCGACCTGCTGCGGAAGCTCCTCGACGTCCTGGCGGAGAAAGCGGCCGGGAAGTCGACCGAGCCCTCGGCTCAAAACTCGGCGGAGACGGCCTAAGCAGGATATCGTTCTCCCGGAGGCGAACCGAACCGGCATGTTCAGACTCGACGGCAGAACCGCCCTGGTGACCGGGGCCTCGCAGGGGATCGGCGAGGCCGTGGCCCGCCTGCTCGCCGCCCAGGGCGCCAAGGTGGTGCTGGCGGCGCGGAACGCCGAGAAGCTCGCCGCCGTGGCCGATGGGATCGCCGCGGCCGGCGGCGCCGCCCACCCCCTCGCCTTGGACGTCTCCCAGCCGGAGACGGTCGGCGGCCTGGTCAAGGGCCTGCCCGCGGATTTCGCCGAGATCGACGTCCTCGTCAACAACGCCGGGGTCACCGCCGACGGCCTCCTCCTCCGCATGAGCCTGGAGGATTGGGAGCGGGTCCTGCGGACCAACCTGACCGGCGCCTTCGCCTTGACGAAAGAGCTGGTGCGCGGCATGATGCGGCGCCGCTTCGGCCGGGTGATCTCGATCTCCTCGGTCGTCGGCCTGATGGGCAACGCCGGCCAGGCCAACTACGCGGCCTCGAAGGCAGGGCTGATCGGCTTCAGCAAGTCGCTCGCCCGCGAGCTGGGGAGCCGCAACATCACCGTCAACGTCGTCGCTCCGGGCTACGTCGAGACCGCGATGACGGCGGCGCTCCCCGAGGCCAGCCGGACGGCGCTCAGCTCGTCGATCGCCCTCGGGCGGCTTGGGGTCAGCGGCGACGTCGCCGCCGCCGTGCTCTACCTGGCGAGCGACGAGGCGGGCTACGTCACGGGCGAAACCCTGAATGTGTCGGGCGGGCTCTACATCTGAGTCTTATGGACGAGGGCCTGCCCTTTGTGTTAGAACCGGACCCCGAAAAGGACTGTAAGGAGGGATACCCATGGCGGTCGCAGACAAGGTCAAGAGCATCATCGTCGAGCAACTCGGCGTCGACGCGGACGAAGTGACGAACGACGCGAGCTTCACCGACGACCTGGGCGCCGACTCGCTCGACATCGTCGAGCTGGTGATGGCGTTCGAGGAGGAGTTCGGGATCGAGATCCCGGACGAGGAGGCCGAGAAGATCAGCAACGTCCGCGAGGCGGTCGAGTACATCGAGCACAACGCCGGCGATCAGAACTAGTCACCCTCCCACGGACGAAGAAACTTCAGGCCGATCCCTCAAGAGCTCTTGGAATCCCCCGTGCGCCGTGTCGTCGTTACCGGAGTAGGCCTGGTGTCCCCCCTGGGGGTGGGCACCGAGGTCAACTGGCAGGCCCTCCTCGCTGGAAAGAGCGGGATCGGTCCGATCACCCGTTTCGACGCCACCGACTACCCGTCGCGGATCGCGGGCGAGGTCCCCGGCTTCGATCCCCTCGACTACGTGGACAAGAAAGAGGTCAAGAAGAGCGACCTCTTCATTCACTTCGCCCTGGCCGCCGCGAAGTTCGCGATGGAGGACTCGGGGCTCGTCGTCACGGAGTCGAACGCCGACCGGGTGGGGGTGATCATCGGCTCGGGGATCGGCGGGCTGCCGCTCATCGAGGCGACCCATGCGACCCTCCTGGAGCGTGGCCCCAGCCGGGTGTCGCCTTTCTTCATCCCGGGCTTGATCGTCAACATGGCGGCCGGTCAGGTGTCGATCCGCTACGGGGCGCGCGGCCCCAACACCTCGCCGGCCACGGCTTGCACGACCGGGCTCCACGCCGTGGGCGACGCCTTCCGGCTGATCCGGAACGACGAGGCGGACGCCATGATCGCCGGCGGCGCGGAGGCGGTGGTGACGCCGCTCGCCGTCGCCGGGTTCTGCGCCATGCGGGCGCTGTCGACGCGCAACGACGATCCCCAGCATGCCTCCCGCCCCTGGGATGCCGATCGGGACGGCTTCGTGATGAGCGAGGGCGCCGGGATCGTCGTTCTGGAGGAGCTCTCGGCGGCCCTGGCGCGCGGGGCGCGGATCTATGCCGAGGTCGTGGGCTACGGGATGAGCGCCGACGCCTACCACATCTCCGCTCCTCACCCCGAGGGTCGCGGCGCCGTCCTCTGCATGCGGGCGGCGATGAAAGACAGCGGTCTCCCCCTGGAGTCGGTGGGCTACATCAACGCCCACGGCACCTCGACGACCTTGGGCGACCTCTCCGAGGTGCGCGCGGTCAAGGAGGTCTTCGGCGAGCACGCTTACAAGCTCGCCGTCTCCTCGACCAAGTCGTCGACCGGCCATCTCCTGGGCGCGGCCGGCGGGCTCGAATCGGGCATCCTGGCCCTCACCATCCGCGATCAGATCCTCCCGCCGACGATCAACCTCGATCACCCGGGCGAGGGCTGCGACCTCGACTTCGTGCCCAACACGGCGCGCCAGACCGACCTCTCGGTCGCGATCACCAACTCGTTCGGCTTCGGCGGGACGAACGCGTCAGTGGCGATGAAGCGGTACGTCGAGTAGGGGCAACGGGCAGGCACAGGGGCCTGCCCCATAGGCGCTAACTTTACGTCTTCCTGTATAGGTAGCTGTTCCGTTCCGGCGGCGAAACGCCCCCCATAGCCATGCTGGCCACAGGCGGGTGAGGGCGCTACGACCGCCGCAAGGGTTTCGGATAGAGGGGGCGGGTGGCTGCCCGGCGGGCATTCAAAAAGCCTCGCGATAGGCAAAAGCATTGAGGCGATCGTAGCGCCCCCACCTGTGGGGGGCGTGCAGGCCAGGGACGCCACCTACGCGCGGCCTTAAGTTCGCGCCTATGGGGCGCCGCCTCCGCCCGCGCCACGGCGAACGGAGGGCGCGCCAATTTACCGTGACAAAGAAGAGGTCGCCGCCGACTGCGCGGTAAGAGAAGCCAGGAAGGCGTCCTTCTCGGATTGCGGGTTTCCCGCGACCAGCGGCTGGGGCTGGCAGGAAAGGGGATATTTGTCGCAGGTGGTGAATCTGTAAGGAGGACCGCCCGGACAGGTGCAACTGGCACCGTGAGCCAGGGACGGGCAGGACACGCAAGACGGCCAAATGGCCCAACTCACTCCTGGCATCAATAAGGCGGCGAGTACGATCGCGCTGGCGACGAGCTTGGTCTTCATTTCGCTCTCCTTCACTTAGAGTTTTCGGATTCTAAGTCAGGAGAGACGGCGGAGCCAAACTCCAGATTCCATGGAGTGCCGCCGGAGTGCCAGCCGTTCGGCGAGGGGCCGGGGAGGTGAGGGGCAACGTGGCGAGCTCGCCCTGACTTGGACGAGACCCTGCGCCGCGTGTAGAGCGGGGTAGAGACGCGCAGCCGCTACCACAGACCATTTCCTTGCCCCCGTAGGCCGACGGATCGAGCGAAGCCGCCGGCGGATCGAGCTAAGGAGGCCGGTGACGGACTCTTAGCGAGCGCCGGGGCGAGGGGGACGGGGAGTAGGGGCGGGCGCTGCCCGGGGCGGCCCCCCCTACTCCCCATCCCCCTCGCCGCTCTCCTCCAAGCTCTGAACGATCTGCGTGACCTCCACCTCGGCCTTCCGGATCTTGCCGCGGCAGAGCTCCAGGAGGTAGGTGGCGCGGCGGAGCTCTTCGCCCAGGCGATCGATGTCGATCTCCTCGCCTTCGATGCGTTCGAGGATCGACTCGAGCTCGTCGATCGATTCGCGGAAGCTCGGGGCTTCTTCGGGAGCCGGCGAAGCTGGCGTCGCGGACACGGCTTTCTCTTTCTCGCTCATCCTTCCTCCACCCGGCTCGTAAGCTCACCGCTCGCGAACCGGGTTCTGATCGTATCTCCCGCCGCCACCTGGTCCGGCCGGCGCAGCAGCCGGCCCTGGGCGTCGCGGGTCAGGGTGAAGCCGCGTTCGAGCGTGCGCTCGGGGGCGAGTTGGGAGCAGAGCCGGGAGATGCCGTCGAGCCGCGCATCCATCTCGCGGAGCCGGCCGCGGGCGGCGGCGGCGAGGCGCTCGCCGAGGGCGAGCCGGCCGCGCTCCCCCGCCTCCACCCGGCGCCTCGCGGCCCCCGCGAAGCGGCCGGAGACCTGGGCCTCCCGACGGACCGCGGTGCGGAGGGCGCTCCGCCCCATCCGCACGAAGGCGCGGGCGAGCTCGTCGAGCCGCGCTCCCGCCGTCGTCAGCCGCATCCTCGCCACGTCGACTCCCCGCTCGGCGTGGCCCAGGGCCTCGCTGGCGTTCCGTAGCGGCTCCAGGGCCTCGCGCAGGATCGACCGGCGGAGGTCGAGGAGCCGCTGCTCGGCCTGACGCAACATCTCGATCAGGAGCTCGGCGGTCTTCGTGGGGGTCTTCGAGGCGGTGTGCGCCACGAGGTCGGCGATCGCCTGGTCGATCTCGTGACCGAGCCCGGTGAGAACCGGCACGGGGGAGGCCGCGATCGCCTCGGCGATCTTCCGGCTGTCGAAAACGGCGAGGTCGCTCCGCGAGCCGCCGCCCCTTATCAGCACCGCGAGATCGACCGGCAGGCCGGTCAGGGCCTGGAGCGCCGAGACCACCTCGCGCTCGGCGTCCCGCCCCTGGACCGAGGCGTGGAGGAGGACGACCTGGAAGCCGTAGCCGCTCTCCTTCAGGCTGCTCAGGAAATCATGGTAGGCGGCGCTCCCGGCGGAGGTGATGAGGGCGAGCCGCAGGGGGAGGTCGGGGAGGGCGAGGGCGCGGTTCCGTTCGAGGAGGCCGGAGGCGGCTAAGGCCGCCAGGGTCTCCCGGCGGCGGCGTTCGAGGAGCCCGAGAGTGAAAACCGGGTCCACCTCGCGGATGCAGAGCTGCGCCTTGCCGGTCGGCCCGTAGAAGTCGAGCCCGCCCCGGCAGCGCACCTGCATCCCCTCGGCGATCTGCTGGTCGCTGCCGGCGAGGAGCCGATTGATGCGGGCGAGGTCGGTCTTCCAGATCACCGCCTCGACCTTGCCGACGATCTCGTCGCCCGCGCCCTTTTCGACCAGCTCGAAGTAGAGGTGGCCGCGCTGGCTGGGGCGGACCCGCTGGGCCTCTCCCGCCACCCAGACCGAGCCGAAAGCCTCGTTCAAGAAGCTCTTCACCTCGCCGCAGAGCTGCGAGACGGAATAGGTGGGCTCGAAAAGCGGCAGGTTCACTAAAAGCTCGGGCTCGGGTTCCGGTTCAGAGTCCGGACGGCTAGTGGTACGTCTTCAGATCTTTGGCCGAGGCCAAGGGGATCGACTCCGCCCACTCGACCGCCTTCTTGTCCCCCGCGGTCAGCTTGGTGAGGAACTGGACGGCCTCGTCGCGCTCGCGGAAGAAGCGCCAGATGAAGGTGTGGCCGGCCGGGGCGGTGAAGTAGGTGTAGAGCTTCGAGCCGTTCGAGAGGTCGAAGCCCAGGTTGCTCTCGCCGTTCACCCCGACACAGGCCATGCCGATCGCGCGGCAGGCGAGGGCGAGCGCCTTCAGCGCATCCTCGTAGTCGCCCAGCTCCTCGCGCGACAGCGGCGAGTGGTAGAGGGCGAGCTTGGCGCCGTCCTCCTCGGCGAGGAGGTTGTAGGGGATGTCGTGGCGGTCCATCGCGTCCTTGGTTTCGCTGGTCGTCACGAAGACGTCCTCGCTCCCGGTCACCTTGTAGGTGAGGGCGTAGACCTCCTTCTCCAACTGCGAGAAGGCCTCGGCGAGGATGCTCTCATCCTCGATCGTGAAGTAGTAGAGACGGTTCATCATGCGGCGCGCGCTCATTGCAGAGTTCTTCCTCCAGGGTTCGGTGCGGGGAAAACGGGAGCACCCCGAACACCCCATCATAACAGATCACCTGGGATGGCTCGGGGGATAGCCCGGCCCGGGGGGGAGCGGCTCCCTCGGCGATTCCCTCGGTTGGGGCGGCAGATCTCGCGGCCCGCCGAAACCGAGGGGAGCCGGGTCGCGGAGAAAGAAGCCGAAGAGGAGCCCTGAGAGCAGGCCGCCGACGTGCGCGGCGTTGTCGATCATCCCCAGGTTCGAGAGGAAAAAGACGTTGATGCCGGCCCAGAAGAGGAGCTGGGAGAGGATCGAGCGGGCGGCCGGGTTGAGCCGGCCCCGCCGCCGGGCGAGAAAGGCGATGAGCGCCCCGATGATGCCGAAGATCGCCCCCGAGGCGCCGACCCCCAGCTGGTCGGGGTGGCCCCGGTAGGTGCTCCAGAAGACGCTGGTGAGCGACGCGAGGATGCCGGTCGCGAAGTAGGTGACAAGCATCCGCTTCGAGCCCAGCCAGATCTCGAAGAGCGCGCCGATCTGGTAGAGCGCCCAGCCGTTCAAGAGAATGTGCATGACGCCGCCGTGGAGGAACATGCTGGTGAGGAGCCGCCAGTACTGTCCCTCCTTGAGGACGGCGGTCGCCTGGTCGGCGCCGAGCCCGAGGAGGAGTCGGTTGCCCTCCTCCGATAGCTGGCCCAGATAGACCAGGCCGATCGCGACCAGGAGCCACGCCGTGGCGGGGGTGCGACGGAAGAAGCTCATCGGCGGGTCCCTCCAACTCGGGTACGGACGAGATAGGTCTCGATCTGCCGGCGCTCGTCCGGGGTCAGGTCCGTGCGGGCGAGGTAGAACCCCTCGCCCGCGTGCGGCAGGGGAACGCGGGCGGTCGACAGCGCGCGGTCGAGCCCCGAGCAGTCGAGATCGGAGAAAGGCAGGGAGGCGATCCGCTCGCAGAGGCCGACGATGTCGTTGCCCAGCTGGCTCTGGATGCGGACCGGCAGGTCGCGCGGCAGGCGCTCGGGGACGAGGAGATAGCCGTCCCCCGACCGCGCCACCCGCACCCGGCCCTCCAGACGGCGGGTCTGCGGCAGCACGACGACCTCGTCGGTGAAGCGCTTGGCGAGCCCCCCCACCCCAGCCATGTCGACGTCCGCCACCACCCGCCCCTTGCCGTAGAAGCGCACCTCGAGGTCCGCCGTGTAGAGCCCGTCGGCCCCCGGCTCCAGGCGGAGCGCGTTGCTGACCAGGACGAGCTTGTTGCTCGGCGAGGAGAGCCGGACCGTGAGCGGCCCCTCGGTGATCGGGTCCACCGCGGTCGCCGGCTCGCTGTAGGCGTGGTTCAGGCGGGTGAAGCGGAGGAGACCTCCCGGCGCGGGGGCCGGGGCGGGGGCCGAGGCCGATCGGGCGGTCGGAGCGGTCGCGGCGGTCCCCAGCTGGGAGAGGCCGGCGACGAGAACGAGCGCCAGGAGGCAGACTGAGAGGCTGTGAAAAAATCGCGCCTGCCGAGGGTCGGTGCGTAGAGACGCCCAGCCGCTACCCCAGACCTTTCCTTGACCACGATCGCCAGGGCGTCTCCGGTCTGCGGAGACGCCCTGGCGGCAAGGGCTACGGGGATTCTTGTGGTAGCGGCTGGGCGTCTCTACGAAGACCGTCTGCGGACGCAGGGTCGATTTTTTCACAGCCTCTGAGGCCTGGCGGCGGGACTTCATCCTCTAAGGATAGTACCCATGGGCCGTCCGTGCCTTCAATCCTCCCTTCAAAACCTTCACCTCGACCGGATGGAAGGTCTTGTCCCCCGCCTTCCTTTCGACGTTGAAGGCGAGGAGATAGCGGCTTCTGAGCTCGGTCCCGATCTTTTCGTAGGTCGCGGCGAGCTCGGACGCCTTGCTGATGAAGTAGGTCTGGCCGCCGGTCTGGCTCGCCAGGCTGTTGAGCTTGCTGCGGATGCCGGTGGCGTAGATCGGGACGTTGAGGCCGACCGTGTAGATGGCGACGCCGCTCCGCTTGGCGTACTCCAGAGCGTCTTTGAAGGAGACCTCGGAGGAGGTGTCGTCGCCGTCCGAGAGGAGGACCAGCACCTTCTGCCCGCGGGTGCCCCGGAAGTAGTAGAGGGCGTGGACGATGGCGTCGTGCATCGCCGTCGCCCCCACCGCCTGGAGCCCTTCGAGCGAGTGGCCCACCGCCTCGACGTCGTCGGTCAGCGGCATGCGGAGGACCGGCCGGCCCGAGAACGTGAGGGCGAAGCACTGGTCCTTGGGCCGCACCACCTTGGTGAGGAACCCCGCGACCACCCGCTCCACCTCGGCGAGCGAGGAGGCCATCGAGCCCGAGGTGTCGATGGCGATGCCGACGGTCAGGGGGAGGTTCTCGACCAGCTCGAACTTGGTGAGCTTCACCGGCTTGCCGCTCTCCGTCACCTGGAAGTCCGGCTCGGTGAGGCGGTCGTGCGACGGATAGCCGCTGGCGTCGGTCACCGCGGCGTAGAGCTCGACCAGGTCGACGTCGACCTCCTCGACGTAGTCGGGGGCGCGGAGGAAGCGGGTGTCCTCGGCGGTCTGGCCGTCGTCGAGCTTGGCCGAGACCGCGAGGTACACCGTCGCCTCGCCCTTGGGGAGCGGGACCTGCGTCTCCCAGGGGGGACGATTGAGGGTCGCGATCGGCTTGTCGTTGACCTTGAACTGCACCGACTCGACCCGCCGCTCCTCGGGGACCGAGACCTCGGCCTTGGCGAACGCCGTGTCTTCTTTGATCTTCCCCCCCCGAGGCGGGTCGAGGATCGACACCTTGAAGATGCCGTGCGGCTCGTTGATGATCACCTCGTCGGCCGCCAGCAGCTTGCCCGCCGCGTCGAACGCCTCGGCGCGGACCAGCTGCTCGGTGGGGAACGAAGCGAGGCGGAGCTCGGCGGTGTAGGGCGGACCGTTCCTCGTCAGCTGCGCCTGGCCGTCGACGTAGAAGGTGACCTTGGCCGTCCGCTCGCCGGTGACGATCGCCTCGGCGCGGTAGACGCCGATGATGACGTCCGACTCGGGCGGGAAGAGCGTCAGGGCGTCCGCCCCGGAGGACACCTTGGGCTTCAGCACCTCGCCTTTGGGCCCGACCAGGATCGGCGCCGACCCGCCCGCCACGGTGCTCGTCGCGGCGGTCGCCTCCGGCTCGCGCGGCACCCGGAAGCCCTTGGCGGTCAACGCCTCGTCGCCGCCGGCCTCGTCGCGGACCCGGAGCCGTAGGAGGAAGCTCTGGTCGGGGCGCAGCTCGCGATCGACCGAGAGGTCGACCGGGCGCTTCTGGGCCGGCAGGTGGTAGCGCACCCGGAACTCGTCGAAGACCTTACCCTCGTGCTCCAGCACCCCTTCGACGATGAAGCCGACGCTCGGCTTGCCGTTCTCGTCGGTGACTTTCACATGGCTGTCCGGGGTCACCCGGACGATCGCGCGGGCGATCATCCGCTGGCCGGCCTTCTCCGGGAACGACACCTCGACCGGAGTGATGGTGAGCTTCCCCGGTGTCGTCTCCGGCAGCGCGGTCGCCGCCGCCGTCCGCGCCCAGCCGGCGAGATCCTTCGGCGGATCGAGGAAACTCTCGCGGTTCGGCTCGGCGGTCCACGGGCGGATGCCGTAGCCCGAGGCGAGGATCGAAGCGATCTGTTTCTTGTCGCGCCGCGAGCGGGCGCCGCCGCGGAGGCCGGGGTAGCCCGTCGCCTCGTCGACGAAGTGCGCCTCCTTGCAGACCTGGAGGTCGAAGCGCCGCACCGCCCAGGTCGAATTGATCTCCTCCCAGTCCTCGAGCCAGGACGCCATGCGCGGCGCGTAGAGGACGCGCTTGCCGTCCAGCGGGCTCCAGTAGCGGAACGGCTCGTCCGGGGTCGCCTGGTAGACTACCGCCCGGCCGGTCTTGGGGCTCTTGGGATTGGCCGGGTCGGCCACCTTGTAGGTCCAGATCTCGATCGGCTTGAAGGCGGTGCCGCAGTCGATCGACTTGCGCTCCGCGGGCGGGCCGTTGAGGAAGAGGAGCTGGGCGCGCACGTCGCGCGGCGAGAGGTAGTCCTTGCGGGCGAGCTGCTCGCGCCGCTCGATCCCCTTCGCCAGCTCCGCGTCGGCGCCGGCGAGGAATTCGTGGATCGTGGCGTCCTTGCCCGCCTCGTCGGCGGCCAGGAAGCGCTGCCGCTCCTCAGACCCCAGGAGGAGACCGGGGCCGTCCTGGTAGAAGGCGCGCTGCGCTTCCGGCCAGAGGAGAGGATCGGTCGGATCGGGAGCGGACGGCTGCGCTCGCACCGGTCCGGCGAAGAGAGTCAGGCCGAGGGTCAGGGAAACGAGGCCGAGGGCGGCTGCCACACGGGAAGGCTTCGGATTCACGGTTGTCACGGCGGTCGGGGCTGCATGCCCGGTGCCAGCCCCGGGCTGAAGAGCGGCAGAGGGATGAAGGCGATCGGAGATCGGCATGGTTGGCACTCGCACCCGGACAGACTACTATGGCCCCCAGGCGACAATGTCTAAAACCAAGAAGAATATCCCCATCCGCTCCTGGGAAGCAGGAGATACCGTCCAGGGCTTCGCGCTCCTCACCAAGAAGGAGCTGCGCCAGGACAAGAACGGCCGTGGCTTCATAGACCTGGAGCTCACCGACGCCTCGGGCTCGATGATCGGCAAGGTGTGGGCGGACAGCCCGGCCATGCTGAGCCCGTACGAGGTCCACCGCTTCGTCGCCTTCCGCGGCACGGTCAAGAGTTACCGCGACCAGCTGCAGGTTTCGATCGACGAATGCCGCGAGACGACCGAGGAGGATCGCCGCTTCGGTTTCGACGAAGCGCTCCTCATTCCGTCCACCCGGGAGGACATCAACGACCTCTGGGCGAGACTGGAGCGGCTGCTGACCGAGAAGGTCCACCGGCCGGTCCTCCGTCGGCTGGCGCGAGACCCTCGACCTCTACGGCAAGGCGCTCCGCGAGCACCCGGCGGCCAAGTCCATGCACCACGCCTACCGCGGCGGCCTCCTCGAGCACACCGTCTCCATGGCCGAGCTGGTCTCGCTCGTCGCCGCCCACTACGGCGACCTCGACCGCGACCTCCTGCTCCTCGGGGTCCTCTTCCACGACCTCGGCAAGCTCCGCGAGCTAGGGGCGATGCCGGTCAACGACTACACTCTCGAAGGCCGGCTCATCGGCCACGTCGTCATCGGCCGCGACCTCCTCCGCGAGCGCTGCGCCGCCATCCCCGACTTCCCCAGAGACCTGGAGCTCCTCCTGGAGCACATGGTGCTCTCCCACCAGGGCAAAAAAGAGTTCAGCTCCCCCGTCGAGCCGATGACCTGCGAGGCCGTCGCCCTCCACTTCGTCGACGACCTCGACTCGAAGCTCAACCAGCTCCGAAGCGCCAGAGAGGCCACCCCCGGCATCGTCTACCATCGGGGACTCGGACGGTACATGTACCTGCCGATGCCGGAAGGTCTCGACGGAGATGGGGACGGAGCTGGGGGAGACGGAGCGGGCGTGATCGCTGCGCCGTCCGAGGACGAAGGGCCGGACGCGAGCCCCGAAACCCCGCCAGTGCCGCCGCAGCCCGGGCTGTTCGAGGTCCGCTGAAACCGTTCCGCGACCGCTTTCCAGCGGTCAATACACCTTAGGCGCTATCTCCCGTGTACGATCGTCGACGGCCCGAGCGGCTTCTCCCGCCCGCAAGAGACCGTGAGAAGGTGGCGGAAGTGCACTACCGCGCCGATACGGTGCGCGTTTTCTCCGCTACAGCAGAATGCGGGTCCGTTGGAGACTTGTGGATGGGCGTCCATACACCCTGACGACGAACCGGGGTGTACACATGGGCGAAGAGATCGGCTCCGCGGGCCGTTGACGGCCCTTGCTGGGCCAATCGCACACCCTGCACGATATTTAAGGGGTATGAATGGTGCGTGTGCAGAGTTTATCGGTCCGTGCGTTCGGCTATTTCTCTCTCTGCTGCGCACGCTTCCCACGGAAAGGTGTATCCGCTGGGCGGCTTGAAGGCACCATCGAGCCACCTCTTTCATCCTCATGCGATTGTCTGTCAACCTTCGTCAGATCGTCCTCTTGCGCTTCCTGGCTCTCGAAGGTGAATACCGCAACATCTATGAATGGGCCGACGACCTGGCACGCCGTTCAGGCCAGCCGCGAGACGAGTTGCTCCGCCAGAAGCTGAGAACCCATTACGATCGCAGAATCGCCTTCGACGGCTTTCTCGACGACGGGGAGCTGTTCCGTTACGGCGCACTGAACTTGGGAGGTCTGGGTGCCTCCCATTTCGGCCCCTACTGCCTGGTCTTCCGCGAGACCTTCGCGGTGGGGCTCACCGAGCTCTCTTACCTTTTGGCGGACAGCCTCGCGACCTATCTGCTGCCGGACGGCGATGTCGACGAAGACAGCCTGCGGCGTGACGCCTGCCCGCATTCCCACCGGCAGCTTCTGGCAGCGCTCAAATACGGGATCGAGGCGACGCGGCTCGCCGAGGGCCTCTGGCCGGGCCTGGTTTGCTCGGAGAACGGCTTTATCGAGGCGATCTTCCTCGGCAATCCCGCCCCGGGAGACCTCCAGACCGTGCGCATGGAACAGCTCGATTACGATCTATACTCCAGCCTTCTCGTGGATGCCGCGTTGGACAGGCTGGGTGGAAGTGACCGCTACCTCGTAGAGGAATTCGACACCGTACTGCGGCTCTTGGAGAAACACTCGATCGCATTGGAGATGGTGGCAGCATGATCCGATTGCTCGCTCTCGCACCCGAGGATGGTTGGGCCTTCGTTCGCTCGGCGGAGCGCATCCTTTTGCTTCGTCCTCCCTACGGGAAGCGCCGCCATCGATATGTCGAGGAGAGTACCGTCGCCCGTGCCGTGGCGGTGGAGGGCTTCGCGGCCGCCGATCAGATCTTCCCCGGCTGGCCCGCACTGTTCACCTTCCTGGAAGAACGGTTTCTGGCCGGACGGCTGCCACTCCCCGCTTTGGCACCCGAATCGTTCGAGCGTATTCTACGGCACGCGCCACGCTCGACCCTGGAGAGTCTCCTCGACCGCATTGAGAACGAGCTCCTCCCTGGCAGACAATGGGATGCCGCAGGTGAGCTTCTGGCCTGTTTCCTCGCCGTGGATTCACCGGTTGCCGTCGACCTGCGGTCACGGGCTGCGGCACTCCTCCTGCGCTGTCAACAGGCGCGCTCCACCGCCGGGGAACGGTGGCACCGGCTGGCGGATTCAGCGCGAGCCCCCCTCACCACCGAGAAGTACGGCCAGGAGAAGGTGCGCGCCCACGCGGAGAAGATCCGACAGATGGGGTTTTTCCCAGCCGCCGCCTAGTCCCCTGGGGCCCCTTTGCAGACCCTTACCTTTTACTCGTACAAGGGCGGCGTCGGTCGGACTCTGATGGTCGCCAACATGGCTCGCTACCTGGCGAGCTTCGGGAAGAAGGTGCTTGCGGTCGACTTCGACCTCGAAGCACCGGGACTCCACTACAAGTTGGGTGTCGATAAGCCGGAGCGAGGGCTGGCCGACTATCTCCACCAGCTTTTCCTCGTCGGAGAGATCCCGGAGTCGCTGGCGCCCTACGTGGTCGAAGTCGTCGGGGAGAACTCCGCCGGCGGCTCGATCCATTTGCTTCCCGCTGGCGCCGCGCCCTCTCCGGCCTACTGGCGTCAGCTGTCCCAACTCGACTGGCACGCGCTCTTCTACTCCGAGGAGGCGCCCGGAGTGCCGCTCTTCCTGGAGCTCCAGGAGCGGATCGCGCGAGAGTACGCACCCGACTTCCTGTTGATCGACTCCCGCACCGGCATCACCGAGGTGGGAGGTGCCACCACGACTCTCTTGGCCGACCGGGTCATCTGTCTGCTGCTCAACAACCGCGAGAATCTGGACGGAGCACGCGAGGTACTGCGCAGCCTGCGCCGCGCACCGAGGCTGCCCGGGCAGGCGCCGCTCGAAGATCTGGCCGGCCCTCTGTCGCATCCCTGAGGTGGGTGGGGAAACGGAGGCCACCCTGGTGCGCGAGGTGCTCGATTTTCTCTGCGCCGAGTCTGAGGGCCTGGCCTCGACGCTCACTTTTCCCGAACTGTTCGTGCTCCATACGGATCCCGACCTTCAACTCCGGGAAGCGCTGAGTATCGGCGGCAGGAAAAAACCGGAAGAGTCGCTCCTCCTGCGCGACTACCTGGCTTTGTTCGGCATGCTGGTTCCGGTGGAGGTGCTGGTCGAGCCGACGATCCGCGCCATTGCCGAGCGGTGGGAGACGGATCGCCCGAGCGCCGAGAAGGATTTCGCAATGCTGGATGGACTCGTGCAGCGCTCTGACATCAGGTCGCTGCTCCAAGCCGAGGTCGCCCGGGTAAATAGCGAGAGGGCTCTTGGGATGGAGGAGGAGATTCAAGCAGAGGCAGCGACCTCCTCCGCGAATGCACGTTCGCTCCTCCAGGCCATCGGGCTTCCCGATCCGTCTCCCGACCTCATCCGGACGACCTCGGAGTATATCGAATACCTGGTTTACCGCTGTCGCTATGTCGATTTTCGCGGCATGGGAGTTGCGAACCGCGTGCCGTTGCGTATGCCACTGCTCGACCTGTACGTCCCCCTGCGCGCACGGCGCATGCCGGGGCAAGAGACGGTACCCTTGCTCAATCTGCTCCGCGAACAGCCCGGATTGATGCTGCTCGGAGACCCAGGATCGGGGAAGACAACTTTTCTCAAGTATCTGTCGTTGGCCCTGGCAACTGGCCAGGGGGCGGCACTGGGCCTCGGTGCGCGTTTGCCCGTGCTGTTGTCGCTTGCGGAATATGTTGATGTCCTCGCCAACCGCGAGATTTCCCTGGAGGATTTCGGGGCTTATGCCAATCAACCTTTGGGAATCGGAGCGCCCCTTCACACTTTACTGAAAGAGGTTCTAGGGCGGGGCCGCGCTTTGCTTCTGCTCGACGGCCTAGACGAGGTGCGCGAGCCAGAGCTCCGCGTTCTGGTGGTGAGGCGCGCACAGGAATTCCTCCGGCATTGGCCGGCCGGTAACAAACTCGTCCTGACCAGTCGGATTGTCGGTTATCGCGAGCGGCAGGAAGTCGAGGGACTCGTCGAGGCAACGTTGGTGGGTTTCGAGGATGATGGAATCAAGCTCTTCGCTTCCCAATGGACGGTGGCGCTGGAACAAGCCGTGGCAGGGGATTCGACTCTTGCCTTCCTTGCAGCGACGCGTGAACGCGAGGAACTATGGGCGGCCATCCAGGCCAATCCGGGAGTGCGCGAGCTTGCCGCGAATCCGCTGCTGCTGACGATTCTGGCACTGATGAATCGGGAAAGGGGCGTGCTACCAGAACGGCGGATCGAGCTCTATAGGGCTTCTACCGAGACCCTACTCCAGCATTGGCAACTTGCCCGGGGCCTCGGCCGTCGCCTGGGCATTGTGGTCGATGCAGTGGATACGACAAGGATTCTGGCGCTCGTGGCGCTCTGGATGCAGCAAGTGGCCCCAGGCAAGGGTCTGGTCCCTGAAGAAGATTTATATTGGAAACTGGTTCAAATCTTCGAGGAGAGCGGCTACAACGAGCCCGAATTGGGGGCCCGGCAATTCCTGGAAGACGTGCAGGAGCATTCCGGGATGTTGGTCGAGCGCGGCCACCGGCTGTGGGGGTTCGTTCATTTGATTTTTCAGGAGTACCTGGCGGCAGTGGCACTGGCGCAGCAGGCGCAAGCCGGAGTCGGTGAGGTGACACGCGTCCTGGCTGAGCATGCGGGAGAACCGGCTTGGCGGGAGGTAAGCTTGCTGACAGTCAGCTATCTGGCGGTCGTACAGCATAGGGAAGAGGTAGCGAGCGTGGTGATTGAGAGTCTTCTCCAGGTTGACGAACCACTCGGATGGGCGGTGCTTCTCGCCGGGGAAGCTCTGGCGGACGCAGGGCCGGGAGGACTCACGGCGAGTTGCCGAAAGCAGGTTATTGAGGCGCTCCTCTCGACCATGCAAGACGAGAAAGCGCCCGCGCAGGTTCGTTTGGAGGCAGTTCGAATACTCGCGCAGCTCGGCAGCAGCCGGAACAGCCGGTGATTGGTGCTGGTTGTTAGCCGAGAAGATCCCGGGCCACGCTCTCGAGCATGGAAACGGTTGACTAGGACTCCCCGGCCGACTGAAGGATCATCCGTGCTAGCCTTTCTACCGCGTAACCCCGCGGGGCTTTAGAGGCCCCGCGTCACCTCCCGGCTCTCCTCGGAGGCAAGCGTCTACATGCGTCGTGCCCGGACCTTTTTCATCGTCTGGCTGGTGCTCCTGTTCGTCGTGTGGCTGCTTTGGTTCGCGATGACGGGAGGCAGGTCTCAAGCGCTCGAAACCCTGGGTTGGGCGGAGATCTGGGTCGTCGTCTGCGGCCTGGTCACCGCCCTCGGCGGCCTCTTCGCGTCCTGGCGGGCGTTGCCGCCACCGCCGGAAGAAGCAATCCCGAGTGCGCAGGAGGTACGAAAGGAGGCCCGGCGAGATCCTGCGTTGACGACGAAGCGACTCGCCAGGGAACCGAGAAGAAGCGACAGCGTCGAGCCGGCGGCGGTCGCGACCGAATGGAAGCACCGGTGCTCGGCCTGCCAGCGGCCCGTGCACCGATATGCGCGAGTCTGTCCGTTTTGCCGTGCGCGGCTTCGCTAGCAGGGGGCCGGCGCCTCCGTGCTAACATCCCTTCCGCCTGACGCCCGCGGGGCTTCGGGCACGCAGAACATCCCGTCTTGCTTCGGAGGCAGAGTCTGTATGCATCATGCCCGGTCTCGCGTTGCCGTCCTCTTCCTGTCCGCCTTCTCCCTGGCCGTCGCCGCCGAGGCGATCTCGATCAGCGAATTCCCCCTGCCCGATCCATCCTCGCTTCCCGGCGGGATTACGTCCGGGCCGGATGGCAACCTCTGGTTCGGCGAGCTCCAGACCAACAAGATCGGTCGCATCACGACCGCCGGCACCGTGACGGGCGAATTCAGCGTCCAGGGCGGCAGCGTCCTCAACGAGTTTCCGGCGGGGATCGTCACCGGGCCGGACGGCAACGTCTGGTTCGCCGAACCGACGAGCAACGCCATCGGGCGGATCACGCCGGCGGGCGTCGTCACGCAGTTCCACGTGCCGACCGCGAATAGCATGCCGCTCGACATCGCTCTGGGAGCCGACGGCAATCTCTGGTTCACCGAGGCCACCGCCGACCAAATCGGGCGCCTCACCCCAGCCGGCGCTTTTAGGGAGTTTCCGCTGGACGCCGGCGCCGGTCCACTCGGGATCACCGCCGGCCCCGACGGCAACCTCTGGTTCGGCGAGGGCGAGCAGAAGATCGGGCGGATCACGCCGCAGGGCACGATCGTGGAATTTCCCCTGCCCAACGCGGCGAGCGGGCCCGGGCCGACGAAGATCGTCACCGGACCGGACGGCAATCTCTGGTTTACCGAGCTCACCGGCAACAGCATCGGACGCATCACGCCGGCGGGAGCGGTGACGACCTTCGCCCTGCCCACCGCCAATGCCCAGCCGCTCCTGCTGACCGCGGCGCCCGACGGCAACCTCTGGTTCACCGAGGCCAACACCAGCCAGGTCGGCAGCATCACGACCGCCGGCGCCATCACCGAATTTCCGATTCCGACCTCCGGCTCCGGGTTCGGCATCACGGCGGGACCGGACGGCAACGTCTGGTTTACCGAACCGGTAACCGGCCAGATCGCCCGGATCAACCTGGTGACGCCCGGTGTCTGCACGCCGGGACCGACCACCCTCTGCCTCGACGACCAGCCGGGCGACCGGCGCTGGCAGGTGCGGGCGAGCTATCGCACGACCCAGGGCGGCGGCCTCGCCGGCAACGGCAACGCCATCCCGCTCGCGAGCCTCGGCGTGTCGCATGGCGGCCTCTTCTGGTTCTTCGCCGCCGACAATCCCGAGATGCTGATCAAGGTGCTGAACGCCTGCGCCGTCAACCAGCGCTTCTGGGTGTTCTACTCCGCGACCACGAACGTCGGCTTCACGGTCAACGTCACCGACACTCGGCTCGGCCGCCAGAAGGTCTACACCAACCGCGACGGCGTGGCCGCGCCGCCGATCCAGGACACCTCCGCCTTCAGCTGCACCGGCGGCGACGAGCTGCGCTCCGGCACGGATCCCGAGGTCGACGCGGCGATCGCCGAGATCGCCGAGATCGCCGCGAATCCCGCCGACTTCGCGAAGACCGCAAACGCTGCAAACTTCGACGTACCAGAGCTGGGAGAAAAAGCCGCCGGCTGCACCACGACCGCGACTCGCCTCTGCATCGGCGGGCGCTTCGCCGTCGACATCACCTATCACACGTCGCAGGGCGGCGGCCTCTCCGGCTCCGGTCATGCGATCGGCCTTACCGGGCTCGGCGTTTCCCAAGGCGGCCTCTTCTGGTTCTTCGGCCAGGACAACCCGGAAATGCTGATCAAAGTGGTGAACGGCTGCGCGCTCAACAATCGTTTCTGGCTCTTCTATGCCGCCGGCACCAACGTCGGCTTCACCGCCACGGTGACCGACACCCAGACCGGCCGCACCCGCACCTACACCAATAAGGACGGCACCGCCGCGCCGCCGGTGCAGGATACGTCGGCGTTCTCCTGTAGCTGAGGGGGTCGTTTCAGAGTGTAAGGTTCAGAAAGGGGTCGGCCGCCTCGGAGTAGGCGACCGACCCCTTCGCTCGCCATCGAAACGATATACGGCCGTCCAAGCGGCAGACGGACGCTCTCCCAGATAAGGAAGGGGTGAGCCCTTGCCGGAGGAGGATCTCCGGAATCCGATGACGCTCGTCGAGCGCCCTGATCTAGAGCTTGGCGGCCGGCCGGGTCAGCCCCTGCGCCTCCAGCCAGGCGTAGAAGGCATCGATCCAGTGGTCGCTCGTGGTGCCCTGTTTGTGCAGGCCGAAGCCGTGGCCGCCGGCGCTGAAGATGTGGACCTCGGGTTTGTGGCCGGCGGCGGTGAGCGCGTCATAAAACTTGACGACCGGCTCGCGGGCCTGGGTGTCGTCCTGCGTCCAAGCGAGAAACATCGGTGGCAGCTTTTCCGGAATGGCCGGCATGACGCCGAACGGACCGCCATAGATCATCGCGGCGAAGCTCGGCCGCGCCGCGGCGTCTTTCTGGAGCAGGGCGCCGCTCGCGACCATCGCTCCCGCCGAAAAACCCATGAAACCGATCCGGTTCGGAGAGAGACCCCACTCCGTGGCATGCTGGCGCACCACCTGGATCGCCTGGATTCCATCGGCGATGCCATAGCGGCCCGCTTCGTCCATGTTCATCGCCGCCGGAATGCCTTCTCCGCGCTTTTCCGGAATCCGATACTTGAGCACGAAGGCGGCGATCCCTTTCGCCTGCAGCCAGCGCGCGATCTCGTTGCCTTCGCGGTCGATGGCGAGCGCGACGAAGGCGCCGCCGGGAGCGATGAGAATCCCGGTTCCCGTCGCCTGGGCGCGCTCCGGAAGGTAGGCCGTCAAGGTCGGCGTCACCACGTTGAAGACCACGGCTCCGAGAGGCGTGGTCTCCACGGTGCGTTCCTTCTGGGTCCAGGTCTCGGAGCCCGGGGCGACGCCCGGCCAAACGTGGACCACCGGGGAATCGGCCCGTCCCGAGCTCGCGGCCAGAACGATCAGAGCGGTCAGAGCGATCAGAGCCAGGGCGCCGCACACGGCGGCCGACGTGAATCGCATCAAGATGCCGGTCTCCTCGCGTTCCAGCGGCTCTCCGTTCCGGAGCGCGCCGTCCATCGGCTGGTCCGGGCTCTGCGGAGGAGCACGGTCTGTCCGACCGCCAAGCGACCGGTGCGGGTGACCGTGCCGTAGATTCCGGCGTGGTTCTCGTTCGCACGCACGATCGCCTTCATCATTTCCGGCGCCCGGCTGGGCGAGTCGGGATCCAGGTTCACCATCGAGCAGCGAAGGTCGCGCATCGTGACGGTGATGGCGGGAGCGTCGTCCCCCTCGCCGAAGGAGAGCACACCGCCCACCCACTCGTCCTCCTGGAAGGGAACCGAGCGCAGCAAACGAACGACCACGTTCGGACGAAATCGTCGCACGTCCGGGCTCCGCCCGGCGAGCCGGCCGATCTCGCGCACCGTATCGGAGGCAATCACGGAAATGCTCGCTTCGTCGAAGACGCCATGCTTCCACTGCATCATCTGCACGGGAGCCCCGAACCGCCGTCCGACCTCCGTCGCCAAGTCTTCCCCGAAGACCGGCAGCTCGTCGCCATCCGGCGTGCGGACATGCGTCGGAAGCTCTCCCGGGGCGCCGTCCTCACGGCGGTGCGGAGCAAACAGGATCAGCTCGGGAAGCCTGCCTGCCGTGAGCCACGGGAACCCGCTGCGATCCTCCAGCCGCCTCAAGGCCAGCCGCCGGTCGCCTTCGAGCCCGTGCCAGCCCATCTGGGCGGCCTCGAGTGGTTCACCGCGCATGGACTTCACGGGATACCGGAAGATCGCCTCCACCTGTCCGATTTCTATAGGCATGCTCGATCCCCGAGTCCGCCCCCGGCGGCAGGCCCGCATCTTACGATGAATCATGCGCAGGGTCGTCTCTTCCCGTTTTTGTCGCTTTCTCGGAAATCGCCGAGGAGATCGCGAGCTCCACGACCGCCTCGGGCCTCGTCATGGGGTTGGCGCTAGGCGGTAGAGACGTCCCGGGTCCTGAACGATATCCTTCGCAGGTCACGGAGACTGCGGGACGTCTCCGGATAGGGTTGTCGTCTCCTCCCCGCGTCAGCGGGCCGCTTCCAACGACGCGACGACGGCGAGGAGCTGATCTCTTACGATCTCTCGTGAGTAGTCGGAGAGGAGGCGGCGGCGGCCGCTCTCGGCCAGGCGCTCGCGCTGGGCCGGATCGTCGAGCAGCTCCTGGATGGCGCTCACCCACTCGATGGGGTGTTGGCCGACGACCCTAAAGTCCTCGCCCTGGCGGCCGGAGGTTCCGGCGACCGCCCAGGGGAAGGCGACGACGGGGACGCCGCAGGTCCAGGCTTCGAGGACTTTGATGGGGACCCCGGCGCCGCAGCGCATGGGGGCGAGCGACAGGGTCGCCTGGCGGAGGATGAAACGCAGATCCTGCGGGGACTCGATGAGCCGCACCCGCTCCCCCGCTTGCGCCACCGCCCGGCGCACCGCCCGGGCCGGCCGGTCCCCCGCCACCACCACCGAAACCCCCGGACGGACCTTGCGGAGCACCGGCCAGACGTTCGTGAGCCACCAGGTGATGGCGTCGACGTTCGCGAAGTAGCCGAGGTTGCCGGTCATGGCGAGGACCGGGGTCTCCGCCTCGCGGAGGATCCGCATCAGCTCGTCGGTGTCGGACGTCTCGATCCGGCGCTCGCGGACCGCCAGGCGGACGACGGAGATCTTGGCGGCGAGATGGGGCGGCAGGCGGTTGGTGATCGCTTGGCGGTCGCGCTCGCAGACGACCACCACCTGCGCCGCCCGCTCGACCAGCCGGCGCTCCCAAAGGGCGAGGAGACGCGCCTCCAGCCGTAGCGGCAGGCGCATCCACCAGCGGTCGATGTCGGCGCGGAGGGAGAAGGAGAGCGACAGGCTGTCGATCAGGTCGACCAGGAGCGGCACCTTGCCGAAGTCCTCCAGGTGGATGGCCAGGCGGACGAGTTGGAGAATGCCGAGATCGGCCTCGGGGGCGAGCTCGCGCAGGCGACGGCCGAGGTCGGGCTGGTAGAAGAGGCCGCTCTGGAGCGGCAAGTTTTTGAGCAGCGCCCGGACGAAGCCCGAAAGGAAGCTCGGGCCACGATGGAGACGGTAGGTCTCAACCCGGAAGCGCGAGTCGGCAGGCGGCGGGACCTGGCTCGGGCCGGGCTCCGGGGCGAGGAGGGTGACCTCGTGCCGCTCCGACAGGTAATGGAGCATCTGCACCGCCCGGATCTGATCCCCCCGCCGCGGCGGCCAGGGATAGCGGGAGGTGGCGAGGAGGATCTTCAAAGCGGGTGGCTATACCAGCTTCAGAAGATGCCCCAGCTTGTCGCGCTTGGTGCGCAGGTAGTCCCGGCTGCTGTCGGTCGGCGGCATTTCCAGGGGGACGCGCTCGACGATCTCCAGGCCATAGCCCGAGAGGGCGATGTACTTGCTCGGGTTGTTGGTCATCAGGCGCATCTTGCGCACCCCGAGGTTTCGCAGGATCTGCGCTCCCACCCCGTAGTCGCGCTGGTCGGGCCGGAAGCCGAGCTTCTCATTGGCCTCGACGGTGTCGTGCCCCTGCTCCTGGAGCTCGTAGGCCTTGAGCTTGTTCAGGAGGCCGATTCCCCGGCCCTCTTGAAGCAGATAGAGGAGGATGCCCTTTCCTTCCTCCTGGATCTTCTCCAGCGCCGCGTGGAGCTGAGGTCCACAGTCGCAGCGCGCCGAGCCGAAGATGTCGCCGGTCAGGCACTGGCTGTGGACGCGGACGAGGGTGGGCACCTCGGGCTCGATCTTCCCCATCACCAGGGCGACGTTCTCGTCGTCGGTCACGTCCGAGCGGTAGGCGTGGATGCGGAACTCGCCGAACGGGGTCGGCAGGCGGGGCGAGGCGATCTCCTTGACCAGGGTCTCGTGGCGCAGGCGATGGCGGATGAGGTCGGAGACGGTGACCATGAGGATGCCGTGCTCGGCCGCGACCTGGGTCAGGTCGGGGACCCGCGCCATGGTGCCGTCCTCGTTCATGATCTCGCAGATCACCCCGGCCGGCAGGAGCCCGGCGAGCGTCGCCATGTCGACCGAAGCTTCGGTCTGGCCGGCACGCTTCAGCACTCCGCCCTTGCGGGCGCGGAGGGGGAAGATGTGGCCGGGGCGCAGCAGATCCTCGGGCCGGGTGGCGGGATCGATGGCGGTCAGGACCGTCGCCGCGCGGTCGGCGGCCGAGATGCCGGTCGTCACCTTGCCGCGCGCCTCGATCGAGACCGTGAAGGCGGTGCCGAAGGGGGAGGTGTTGTCCTCGACCATCAAGGGCAGCCGGAGCTCGTCGCAGCGTTCCTCGGTCATGGCGAGGCAGATGAGGCCGCGGCCGTGGCGGGCCATGAAGTTGATCGCCTGCGGGGTGACCTTCTCGGCGGCGATCGCGAGGTCGCCCTCGTTCTCGCGGTCCTCGTCGTCGACGATGATGACGAAGCGACCCTCGCGGAAGTGCTCGATCGCCGCTTCAATGGAAGCAAAAGGGCTGTTTTCTGACATGGCCTGGCTTTTCCGGGTTCAATCGGGTCAGGAGGATCCGGTAGCGGCGGTGCACCCGCCGTCCGAGACGAGCTGCGAGACGGGAGACCCTAGAAGCGAGTGTACTCGGCCCCGTCGTGCAGGGTCAAATGGTTGGACTCCTGTATCAGGGTCTCGTCAAAGTCGCCTCCGTAGGGAGGCGCCGATCAGCTGATGAGCTTGTCCTTGTCGTCAGGCTCGACGTCCGGCAGGCGCTCGAGAGCCGCCTCGAACTTTTCGCGGGTCCCCCGCCGCGCCCGCTGCTCCAGATACTCGACGGTCATCAGCGCCGCGAGTTTCTCCGCCGCAGCGGTACTGATGAACTGATTGATCGAAATTCCGTCCGCGCTCGCCAATTTCCGGATCTGCTCATGCAGGGAATCCGGAAGTCTCAAGCTGATGGTGCTCATGACAGCGCTCCTATTCCTTCAAGAAACTCCTGAGGCGTTTTGATGGCGATGTTGAACAACGCCGCTCCCGTGAGATCCTTCTTATTGAAGGAGACGATCGTATCGCAGCCACCGGCTACCGCCACCTCCAGGACCATCTCATCCTTGGGATCTCTGAGCTGGGGACGCCAGAGAAAGAAGATCTCCTGTTGCTGCGCCACGGCGCAAAGATAGTCGAGGATATCCATCCGCACCTGCCATTCGGGCATGCCAGATTCGAGGTCGCGCAAGAAGACCGCCTCGTACTCAAGAAGAAGGGGGACCGAGACGAGAAGCTCGAATCGCCCCGTCCCCACCAGTGACAGCACCCTTGCCGAAGCTCCTCTCTTGGATCGCGCGGCGGAGACCAGCACGTTGGTGTCGAGAACAACTCGCGGACTCACCACGCTGGTATTGTAGGCGATACCGAATTCTTACGTCAAACCCGCTGAGAACGAGGCTGGGCGACGGGAGGAGTGAGGAGTGAAGCCTCAGGGCATTCGTCTCAGAGCAACCGCCCGAGCGGCCCCAGATCCAGATTCAAATCCTTGGGATCGAGCCCGAAGCGGCGGGCCATCTCCTCGACGGTTTCCTCCAGGCGGAGGAGGGCGAGGCCGACCCCTTCGACTTCTTCGGGCGTGAGGGTGTCGGCGTCCATGCGGCGGATGGCCTGGCGTTCCAGGAGCTGGCGAATGAAGTCGACCAGGGTGAGGACGAGCTTCGCGACCGAGCGCTGGACGTCCTCCGGATCGGCATTCCAGCGCGGCGCCTCGGCCTTGGCGATGCGGCCCTCCAGCTCCTTGCGGAGCGCTTCGAGCTCGGCGATCTCCAGCTCGACGACGTCGCTCATCTCAAGGCGTTCCCCGAAAAGCGCCCCCGGGCGCGAAGGCGTAGGGCGGCCAGGGACCGCTCACGCTGACTTTGCGGCCGGCGAGGAGCGCCGCGGGGGCGCCCTCGACCGTCCGCCGGTAGTCCGCCGCATTCTCGCGGAGAACGAGATCATGGGCGGTGGCTAAGAGCTGGCCCGGCACGGGTTTTCTGCCATGCCGCTCGATGCGCTCGGCGCGGACGAGCGGGCGGAGGCTCTGACGGAGGGCCGCCACTTCGGGCAGACCGGGATGCGCGGCACGCCGCCGGGCGGCGAGGTAGCGGGTGCCGGGACCGGCCGCCGAGTCGGTCTCGACAGGCTCGGCGCTCTCGATCGCCGGAACGGCCGGCTCGCCGAACACCCGGAGGGTCATCTGCACGCACCCTTCGACGAGGATGAGGGCGCGCGTGATCTCCGCGGCGCGCGGCGCCAGAGCCTCGGCGAGGGCCGCCGCGTCGGCCAGTTGCTCGCCGAAACGGGCCGGCAGAAGCGCCGGCACGAGGAGGGCCAGGCGGCGGACCGTCTCGTCGTGGCGGGCGAGGGCGGCGGCGGTGATCTCCGGGCGTGCCGCATCCTCCGCGAGGCGACCGACCACCGCAAGCAACCCGCCCACGCGGAGGATCGCGAGCGGCTCGCCGGCCACGCCCTCCCCCAGCGAGGTCTCCGGGGCCGGCTCGGCGCCGACCAAGCCATAGAGGTAGAGGGAGCTCATCCCGGCTCACTCTTCCTACCCAGCAGCCGATCGGCGGCGCAGAGGACCGCCGACAGCCGAAGGTAGACGAGATCCACCCCGGCGAGCCCGAGGACCACGTCGCCGGTCACCACGACGCCGTGATTCAGCAGGTGGTCGACGAGCTCTAAGAGCGAGCCGTCGGCGCCGTCCAGAAGCTCCAGGGGAGCGCCGGGATCGCTCATGCGACCTCTTCGATGAAGTTGTAGGGCGGCCAGGGTCCGGTCAAGGTGACCTCGCAGGCGCTGGCGGCGAGCCGCTCCGACACCGCCTGGACGGCGCGCTCGAATTCTTCCGTTCGCTCCTCCGGGACGAGAAACGCGGCGTCTAAGAGGAGCCGCGGGCCGGACTCGGCCACCACCGGCTCTCTCCGCCGCGCCGCGGTGGCGTGGCGCGACAGCTCGTCGAAGGCCGCCTCCACCGCCGTCGACACCTGCCCCATCCGGTGGCGCGCCGCCTCCTGGACTTCTTTTTTCCGCAGGAGAAAGTCGCGCCCCGAGATCGGCGCTCCGCTCCCCGTGGCGGGCGTGGCGGATGTCGCAGAGATCGCGGGCACCCGTTTCGCCCGGCTCGCATCGAAGTGGATCCGCACGCCCCACTCGGCGGCGCCGGCGACTTTTTCGAGCACCGCGGTCAGCCGCTCGCGCTCCGCCAAAAGCGCTTCCACGGCGCGCTCTTCGCTCGCGAAGAGGGTGAAGAGCTTCATGGGGACGACCGGCGCCAGGGCCGCGAAGTGCGCCACCACCCGCTCGTGGGCGACCGCGCAGGCGGAAACCCAGGCGAGGTCTCCGAGCCGACGCTCGATCTCCACGCCTGAGAAGGCGGGGAGCGCGGCATCCCCCACCACCAGCCAGAGGCCCTCGCTTAAAGGAACGAGTCGGGGGGCGGCGGTCTCGGGCAGACCGGCGAGGCCTTCTTCTGGGATCGGCGGGATCGGCGGTTCGGTGCTCTCGACGATGCAGTAAAGATAGGTGGCCTGGGAAGACATCGCGAAGAAGCTGGCGAGGCGCGGCTTACGCTCCGCCGCTCCCACCCTCCCGCCTGCCGCCCCGGTCTCCGGTATCGCCAAAGCTCCGATCCCCCCCGAAGCTCACCTCGACCCCCACCACCTTGCCGCCGTCCGCGAGGTTGGCGCCCGAGGACTCTTCCTGCCGGCGCTCGCGGATCTCGCGCAGGCGCGGCAGGATGTCCGCTTCGATCGCCGCGAATTCCGCCTCGTCGATCTCTTCGAGCTCCAAGCGCATCTGGGCGTTCAAGAGCTCCTCCCGGAGGCGCGGCTCGTCGTCCATCTCGCGGTCGACCGCGGCGGCGAGCTGATCGAAGATGAAGCGCAGGCCGCCCGCGACGAGGCTGTCGAGGATGATCACTCGGCCTCCGCCGCCCGTTCCAGCTTGAGCCTTATGTTGACGAAGTTGTACGGCGGCCAGGGACCGGTGTACTTGAGCTTCAGGTTCGCGTAGGTGGCGTCGATCTCCTTGACCTTGGAGTCGAAGTCGCTCTCCCGGTCCCTCGTCACCAGGAAGGCGGCGTTCAGGATCATCTTGTCGCCGATCGGCTTGTTGGCGCGCGAGGCGACCGAGACATCGGAAAGGGCGGCGAAGATCTCCGACACCAGCTGCTCCGAGCGGTCCTGGAGAAGCGAATCGACGAGCCGGCCGTACTGCATGCGGGCGAAGTAGGTCGAGCCCTTCTGCGACGAGATCTCCTGGCGCAGGAGGCGGAGGTTCTCGTTTTCCTTCTCGATCTCGCGGATGACGATCTCGGGCTCCCAGACGACCTTGAGGCCGAATTCGAGCTTGTCCTCCATCTTGACGAGGACGTCTCTGAACGCATCATACGCCGTCCGCAGCAGCTCGATGATGTCCTCCCGGGTCTTGAACACCGTGTTGAAGGACATTGGGATGACGGTGAAGCGCTTCATCACCGCTTCGTTCACCCGCTCGTGGGCGAGCACGTTCTCCCGCGTCGGATCGTAGACCTCTAACGGGGTGTCCGAGACCACCGCCGCGATGTCCTTGTAGTTGACCGTGTGCACCTCGGCCGGCTCGCCGCCGATCCCGATGGGACCGAAACGCAGGGCTTCATTCGCCTCGATGATGCAGTAGACGTACTTGCCGCTGCGCTCCGGCGCGGGAGCGGGTGCGGCCTCCTCGCCCGGCGAGACGAAGCGCAGGGAGTGGCTTTCGGCCCTCTCCTCGGCCTTCTCCTTCTTGGCGACCGCTTTCGTGGCGGCTTTCGTGCTCTTCTTCTCTTTCAACTCTTTCTTGGCGGTCACGGTGCCTCCTGCACATCGAGGATACGACGGACCTCAGCTTCCAGATCCTTGGGTAAAACCGGCTTGGTGATGACGGCGTGGCAGCCAGCCTCGATCGCCTCGTCGTGGGCGCTGCGCAGAGCGTGCGCGGTCAGGGCGACGACCGGAATGTGACGGGTGAGATCGTCGCCCTTGAGGCGCCGGGTCGCCTCCCAGCCGTCGATCCCGGGGAGCGACAGGTCCATGAGGATGATGTCGGGGAGGAGCTCCGCCGCCTTGGCGAGTGCCTCGAAGCCGTCCGCCGCCGTGGCGACGCGATACTTTCTAAAGGCCAGGTACTCGGCGCAGATCTCGCGGCCGTCCTCCATGTCGTCGACGACGAGGACCAGAGGCGCCTGGGATGTCTCCGCCATATCTCTCTCCTCCCCGGAAAAGCCTCAGCCGCCGCTCGCGAGCGGCAGCTGCAGGCGAAACGTCGAGCCCTCGCCCTGGCGGCTCGCCACCGTGATGTCGCCGCCCAGGACCGCGGCGAGGCGGCGGCAGATCGACAGCCCCAGGCCGGTGCCGCCGGCCCGCCGGGCGTAGGAGCTGTCGGCCTGGCCGAACGCCTCGAAGATCGTTTTCTGGTTGCCCTCGGAGATCCCGATGCCGGTGTCGACGACCGACACCGAGACCCGTTCGCCTTCCTGCTCGACCTGGATGAGGACCGAGCCCTCGGGGGTGAACTTCAAGGCGTTCGAGAGCAGGTTGAGGACGATCTGCTTGACCTTCTTGCGATCGCTCCACAGCTCGGGGATGTCCGGCGACAGCTGGCGCGACACCTGGAGCCGGGTGCGGGCGATGAGCGGCTCGACCTCGATCATCACCTCGTCGATCAACTCGGGGAGGCGGACGGCTTCGAGCTGGATCGGCATCTTGCCGGATTCGATGCGGGTGATGTCCAGGAGGTCGTTGATGACCGCCAGGAGGTGCTGGGCGTTCGAATCGACCCGGCTCATCTTGTCGAGCTGGCCACGGGTGAGCACGCCCGACACCCCTTCGATCATCAGGTGGGTGTAGCCGATGATGGCGTTCAAGGGCGTCCGCAGCTCGTGCGAGACGTTCGCCAGGAACTGCGATTTCATCGCCGACGCCTGTTCGAGCTCCAGGGCCTGGCGGCGGAGGAGCTCGTTCTGCTCGGCGAGCTCGGCGGTCGCCTCCGCCACCTTCTCCTTGAGCTCCTCCGAATGCCGCTTGACCTGCTCGTAGAGCTGGGCCTTCTCGACCGCCTCGGTCAGGTCGTGGAGGAGGGTCACCGTCCAGGCGTCCTCGCCCTGCCACGATCCCACCTTGCCGGAGATCGCCTCGACCGGCACGGTGCCGCCGGTCGCGGGGTCTAAAAGCGCGAGCTCGCCTCTAAAGCGCATCGACTGGCTGGTGTAGAGGTTCGAGATGAAGGAGGTGAAGACCGCGTCGTTGGCGCGCACCCGGCGCTCGGCCTCAACGCCCAGGTCGTCGGCCGCGAAGAGGCGCTCGGCCGGGCCGTTCATGAGCAGGAGCTTGCCGCCGGCGTCGGTGACCAGGAGGGGATCGAAGACCGAGCTCAGGATGAGATCCAGGCGATCGCGCTCGGCCCGCGTCTGCGCCTCGGCGCTGCGCAGGCGTCGATAGTTCTCCTCCAGCTCCTCGCCCGCCCGGCGGAGGTCGGTGACATTTCTTAAGATCGACACCGTGCCGGCCTCGCCGCGCCGCACTTTGACCCGGGTGCGGATCAGCTCGAAGAGCAGATCCTGTCCTTCCGTGGGATCGACCAGGAGGAGCTCCTGGCGGACCGGTCCGCTCTCCTGGGCGGAAGTGAAAAGGGAGGCCGAAAACAGCATGTTGTTGAGCGCGACGGCGCGGCGCCGGCCCTCGCTCATCGTCTCGTCGGCCGAGAGCAGGGCCTCGGCACCGGAGTTGGCGACGAGGATACGGCCGTCGGCATCGGTCAGGAGAATGGGATCGGTGACCGCGTTCAAGATGGCGAAGAGCCAGGTGCGCTCGCGTTTGTGGCGCCGCTCGTCGGCCTGGGCGCGACGGTACCAGAGGGAGACCAGGCGGGTACCGAGGAGCTGGGCCGCGAAGCTCACCTCTTCGCCGACCTCCTCTACCTTCTCTCCCTCTGCGCCCTCGACGAGCAGCAGGCCGGGACCGATGTCGCCGTCGTCGTTGGGCGCGCCTAAGGGTACGGCATAGAAAGAGTCGGTGCCGAGCGGGGTATCGACCCCGCCACGCCCGCGGCCGGAACCATGGAAGGCGACCGGCTCCGCCCCCACCAGGGCGAGGACGAGAGGGTGGGAGCGCTCGCCGAGGTCGAGGCTCCAGGCGTCGACCTCGCCGGGCGCGACCCCGATTCCGGTCAAGCCGGAGAGGCGCGTCCCGTCGCGGTCGACGACGGCGCAGAGGCCCCGCCGAACCCCGGCGTTGCGGACGAGCCAACGCAGGGCGAAAACGGCGCAGGAGCGGGCCTCCTGCTCGGCGAGGAGCCCCTCGACGAGCGCGAGCTTCGCCCGGGGGCCGTCGCTCTCGCCGTCGGGAGCCGCGTCCAGGGGAACCGGCTTGGCCACGGCTTAGGCTTTGGCGGCCTGCCGGCTTCGTCGCACCGGCACCTCTTCCCGTTCCCGCGCCGCGGAGGCCGCGAGTTGGAGCCGGAGCGCGGCATTCTCGGCCAGCAGATCCTCGTTCTGCCGCGCCTCGCTCTGCCTCGCCTCGAGGGCTGGACGCGATACCATCGACGTCTGGCCGACCGCCTCCGAGTACTTGATATACGTGTCGATCGAGGCGACGACGACGCGCGCCTCGACGGTGAGCAGGTCGATACCCACGAGCGACACCCGCACCCACGCGTCGATCACGATCCCCTTGTCGAGGACGCGGTCGAGCACGTCGATCAAGCTGGTGCCACCGGACGCTCTTTCAACCGGCATTGGGTCTACCCCCTACGTTGCGGACTTTTCGGGACGTGGCCGGACGGGGCTCGCCGGAGCTCCGAGTTTCCCGGCACCGGCGTTGCGGCTGCCGGGACGGCGGGCTCGGCGAGACCCGACTGACGCTCCAGGGCCAAGGCGGTCACTCTCTCTTCCAATTGACGGACCTGCTCGCGCAGAACCTCATTCTCCAGTGCCAATTTGCGCGCTCCCACCGAGAGGCTGGGGTCCTGCCGCCACCAATCCAGCCCGATCTCCTCGGCCTTGTCGATCGAGCAGACCAGAAGCCGGATGCGGATGGTGAGGAGCTCCACCTCGGCGAGCGAAACCCGGATGTCGCCCGCCACGACCAGGCCCTTGTCGAGGACGCGGTCGAGAACGTCGACCAGACTGGTCGAACGACTATAGGCAGGTTGCACAGTTCCGCTCATCAGGACCCCTGGCTACGGCCGCCTCAGCATGAAGCGCACGTGGAGCAAACTGCCGAACCTCAAGCAAAATCCGAGCCCGCCCCTGTCGTCCCCGCAGGGCCGTGGCATCGCCCGAGCGGAGCCCTGTCGACGCCCGGGAAGATTGTGCAAGCCTGACAAAAACGAGAACAGCAGGTGTGCAAAATTACAGAAGGCTTTTAGCAAGCGTTCCCGCAGTTTTCTCCAGGCTGGCGCGGCACCGGTGGAGGACCGAATGGTTGCTCATCCTACGGAGGAACGAGGGAAAAGCTAAGGGGGGGCGACTTCCAGGATCAGCTGGTAGGATCGAGCACCATGACCGACCTTAGCGCCGAAGAGCAACTCGCCGGTTTCCTCGCCAAGTACGAGCCCGAAATCGCCCGCGAGGCCAAGGAGGCGATCGACAAGATGCGCGCCCGCCTCCCCGGCGCCGTGCAGATGGTCTACGACAACTACAACGGCCTGGTCGTCGGCTTCGGCCCGACCGAGAAGGCCTCGGAGGCCATCTTCTCGATCGTCGTCTTCCCCCGTTATTTCAGCCTCTGCTTCCTGCAGGGGACGAAAGTGCCCGATCCCAACAAGCTCCTCCAGGGGAACGGCAACGTCGCCCGCCACATCCGCCTCGATCCCCCTGAAACGCTCGACCGCCCGGACGTTCAGGAAGTGATGGCGGCGGCGATGGAGAGCGCGGTACGGCCGATCGACCCGAAGAAGCCGGGGAAGCTCGTCATCAAGTCGATTTCGGCGAAGCAGCGGCCAAGGCGGCCGTAGGGAGGCCCCGATGCCCCCCCGATGCCCCTACCCCGGACGCAACGCAGAGATCGGCCGCAGGCCGCCCTCCAGGCGATCCTGCACGGTTTCGAGCAGGGCGCGGCTCTCGACCAGGCTCCTCACGCTCCGGATGTCGCCGTCCAGGGTGCGGTCGGTCAGCATGGGTGGGGCGGCGGCGCGGACGGCCAAGTAGGCGACGCCGGTGCCGCGGCCTAAATGAGCGGCGATCTCGGCGCGGTGGGCGGGCTCGGTGCGGGCGGCGAATTCGGCCGCTTCGCGCTCCGACTCCTCCCAGGAGGGCGAAGCCGGCGGGTGCTGGGAGGCCGGCGCCAGCGGGCCACCCTTGCGGATCGGGTCGATGTCCATCGCCACCCGCCACTCGATGGCCTGGGCGGCGACCAGGAATTCGATCGCGAGGACGGCCTGGACGTTTCTGAGCACCGTCCGCAGCTTGCGGCCGGCATAGGTCGACATGGCGTTGTGGTCCTCGGCGTTGGCCGAGGTGGGGATCGAGTCGACCGAGGCGGGATGGGTCAGCACCTTGTTCTCGGAGACGATCCCGGCGGCGGCGTATTGGGTCAGCATGAGCCCCGAGTTGACCCCGCGCCGCGCGATCAGGTTTCCCGGTAGGTTGCGGCTGTGGCGCGAATCGAGAAGCAGCTGGATGCGCCGCTCGGCGATGTCGGCGAGCTCGGCCAGACCGATCGCGAGAAAGTCCGCCGCCACCCCCACCGGCTCGCCGTGAAAGTTCCCCGCCGAGTAGGAGAGCCGCTGGTCGCCGCGGTAGCCGACCGGCCAGTTGGCGCGAAACTCGTGGTCCCAGGGGAGGCTCCCGGCCTTCTCGGCGGCGGGGAAGAAGAGCGGGTTGTCGGTCGCCGCGTTGATCTCCCGTTCAGCCACCATCCGCGCGTAGGCAACGGCGTCGCGCGCCGCGCCATGGACGGCCGGGGCGCAGCGGAGCGAGTAGACGTCCTGCACCGCGCCCGCCTTCTCGAGCAGCCGGCTGCCGCCCAAGAGGGTGCGGAAGTTGGCGGCGCTCGCGATCTGCCCCGCCTGGCCGCGGGCCTCGTGAACCTTGGGGTCGAAGGCGCGGGCACAGCCGCAGACCGCTTCGAGCGACAGCGCGGCCGAGACGTCAGCGAGGTTCGCCGCGGCCTCGGCGTCGTAGACGGCCAGGGCCAAGAGCGCGGCCGAGAAGTTGGCGCCGTTGGTGAGCGCCAGGCCCTCCTTGTAGCTCGGCGCCGGCACCTCCATCCCGAGGTCTTCCGTCAGCTGGTCGAGACCGCGGCGCGGCGACCGCGAGCGGCGGGCGAAGTCGGCCGGGGTGCGCACGAGGTCGTAACAGCCCTCGCCCAGGAGGACGACGAAGGTGTGGGCGAGCGGGCAGAGGTCGCCCGAGGAGCCTACCGAGCCGCGGAGGGGGACGCGCGGCACGATCCCCCGGGAGAGCATGGCGTGGACGGCAGCGACCATCTCGACCCGCACCCCGGAATGGCCCTTCAAAAAGGCGTTGAGCCGGATGGCGAGGACCGCCCGCACCACCTCCGGATCGAAATAGTTGGCCGGATCGTCGGCGTCGGCGTTCTCCCCCACCCCGGCGGAATGGCTGAGGAGGATGTTCCGCTGCAGCTCCTCCAGGCAGTCGGGAGCGACCGGGATGTCCTTGAACTCGCCGAAGCCGGTCGTCACCCCGTACTCGAAGATCGGGCGGACCGGCTCGCCCTCCTCGAAGCGGGCGTACTCCTCGCGGTAGCGCTCGGCGATCCGCCAGATCTGCGCCCGGCTCTCGCGGACGCGCTCCAGGGCCTCGGGGGCGATCTCGATGGGGATCCGCGGATCGCGCGCGATGCGGACTAAATCGGCGAGCGCGAGCGAGCTGCCGTCGAGGTGGACCGGCGCGAGGCCGCTGAGCTCGGCGGGCGCGGCGGGAGAGTCGCTCAACGCGCTCCGCTCCCGATCTGCCCCAGCATCTCGCACACCGTGGCGACGAGCTCGCCACGCGGCACCTCGCGCTGGCCGGGCCGCTCGTTCAGCCACTCCTGGCGGTTGTCGAGCTTCTGGGCCCGCCTCCGGCCCATCTCCATGTCCTTGAGGGTCACGACCCCCTTCTCCTTCTCGGTCGATCCCAGGAGGAGGGCGAGGGGAACGCCGCAGTGGTCGGCGTACTTGAGCTGCTTGCCGATCCCCTTCTCCATCCCGAGGTACATCTCGGCCGGGATGCCCGCCCGGCGGAGCTCGAAGGTGATGGCGAGGTACTCCTCGCGGAGGGTGGGGTCCATGTTGACGACGAGGAGCTTGGCGGTCGCCTTCTCGCCGCCGGCCCGACCGAGGTGGGCGAGGGCGGCGAGCAGCCGGTCGACCCCCACCGAGGCGCCGGTCGCCGGCACTTTTTCGCCGAGGAAGCGCAGTACCAGACCATCGTAGCGACCGCCGCCGAAGACCGAGCCGAACTGCGGCGCGTCCAGGAGGATGGCCTCGAAGACCGGACCGGTGTAGTAGGCGAGGCCGCGGGCAATCGAGAGGTCGAGCGAGACCTGGTCGTCGCCGTAGCCGAGCGCGTAGAGGTGATTCGAGATCGTCTCGACGATCCCCACCTGCTCCTCCACCCCGGGGACGGCAGCAAAGACGTCCCGCAGCTGGTCGACAACGGCGCGCCGGCTGTCGTCGCGGATCGAGAGGAAGTGGGCGATCTTCTCGACCTGGGAGGCGGTGAGCCCCAGGCCGGGGATGAAGTCGCCGGAGACGTCGAAGTAGCCCTTGGTGAGCTCCAGCTGGACCTTTTCGAGCCCCACCTTGTCGAGCTTGTCGAGCACCCGAAAGACGTCCGCCCCGCGCTCGGGGGGCAAGTCGGCGAAGGCGAGGAGGAGATTCAAGATGCCGCGGCTCGAATAGCGCACCCGGAAAGGACCGGCGCCGATCGCCGCCAGGGAGTCACACATGCCGGCCAGGATCTCGGTGTCGGCAATCTCGGACTCGGTGCCCACCGAGTCGAGGTCGAACTGGGTGAACTCACGGAAGCGTCCCGGCCCCGGCTTGTCGGCCCGCCAGACCGGCGCCACCTGGTAACGCCTGAAGGGCCGCGGCAGGTCCCGGTACTGCGAGATCACCCGCGCCAGGGGGACGGTCAGGTCGAAGCGGAGCCCGAGGGCCTCCTCCTCGGGATTGCTGACCGTGAAGATCGACTGCTGCGCCTCCTGGCCGGCGGCCGAGCCAGTGAGGACGTCCAGATACTCGACGGCGGGAGTCGAGAGAGGCACGAAGCCATAGAGCTCGTAGACCCCGCGGATGGCGTCGATCATCCGCTGGCGCGGCAGCATCTGCTCGGGCAGCAGGTCGCGCAGCCCACGCGACAGGCGCGGCTCGACGGTTTCCGGCATTCTGGGGCTCCTTACGACGTACGCGGCTGGCTCGAGCTCTTCCAGGCAATCCTTCAGGCACGATCCTTCAGGCAATAAATGGCACCGGCGATGGGGATCGAACCCATGACCTCCTGATCCACAGTCAGGCGCTCTACCACTGAGCTACACCGGCCCCGCAGACGGGAGATCCTAATGGTTGGCCTTTCCCCTTGTCAAAAAGGGTACGCCGGGAGTCCGCCCGGGCGAGCCGGCTTCAGCCGAGCCCGAGGAGCCGGCGCGCGAGGTCGACCGGCATCTCGCGGCCGGTCATCATCCGGAACTGCCCGAGGCCCTGGGCGAGGAGAACCTCGCGGCCTTCGATCGTCACCGCGCCACGGGCCGCGGCTTCCCGGAGGAGCCGGGTGGGGCCGGGGCGCGCCGCGTCGTAGACCAGGTCGATCACGACGCTCCCCGGACGCAGGCCGTCGACCGGGAAGGGGAGCGGCCCCGCCGGATCGCGGCCGAGGGACGTGGCGTTGACGAGGATGTCGAAGGCCGCCGGGTCGAGCTCGCCGAGCGGTAGGTAAGGGAGCTTCAGGGCCTCGGCCGCCCGCTCGCCGCGCTCGGCGCCGCGGTTGAAGAGCATCACCCGGGCGCCGGCCGCATCGAGGCCCACCGCCGACGAGCGTCCGGCCCCACCCGCCCCCACCACTGCGGCGGCGAGTCCCACGGGATCGATCCCGCGCCCGGTGAGCGGCAGGACGACCCCTTCGGGATCGGTCGACTCGGCCTCCCACACCCCCTCGTGGAGGACCAGGGTGTTGGCGGCGCCGATCCGGGAGGCGCGCGGGCTCTCGGCTCCGGCCACCGCCAGGGCCGCCTCTTTGTAGGGCGCAGTGACGGAGAGCCCGCAGAGCGGCATCCCCAGGAGCTCCGGAGTACCGCTCTCGACCACTTCCAGCCAGAAATCGCCGAAGCTGGTGGCGTGGAAGGGGAGATAGAGCGCCGGTACCCCCAGCGCCCGATAGGCGCCGTTGTGGAGACGGGGCGAGAGCGAGTGGGCGACGGGCGCGCCGACGATGCCGAAAAGCCGCTCGACCGGTGGCAGGTCGGGGAGGCCGTAGTCGTCGCGCAGGCGGGCGAGGGAGATCTGGCCCGGCGCGCCGGGCACCTCCGAAGTCGCGGCGTAGACGACCGGCGCCCCCAGCCGCGGGGCGACGAGCCGGGTCCAGGCGCCGGAGGGGCCGGAGGCGAAGGCGGCGACGTCCGGGCGCTTCAGCTGGTGGAGCAGGAGGAGGGGGGCGAGCTCCTCCCCCGCCTGGGCGGCCGCGGGGACCATCTTGTAGAGCAGGGCATGATGGGCCGCCATCTTCTCGAAGCGCGTCTGGAGGCCGTGGAGCCCCACCGCCCCGCCATGCCAGGAGACGATCCGCCGCTCCGGCGCCACCGCCTTCAGCACCTCTGTGTGGAGGTCGCGCTCGCATTCGAGGTCGATCAGGTCGTAGCGCTCGGCCGCCTCGACGAGGCGCTTCCTCCGCCGCTCCGCCGTCCCGTCGAACCCGCCCCCCTCGGCGCGGCTCCGCAGGGTGTAAAGAAGCTTGCCGGGGAACGCCGCGCGAAGCGGCGCCGGATCGAGGTCGCCGAGGAGATCCGCCCGCACCTCCAGCCAGGCGGCCCCGGTGAGATCGGGCAGCGTCGCCGGCACGGCGGTCAGGGTGGCGACTAAGGTGGCGCGGTCAGGTGTGGGCACGGGCTCTCCGGATCGAGCAGGGAGTATACCGGGTTGCAGAGGCCGGCCTCCGCCCACCTCGTGGTAGCATCCGGCGGAATTTTTTAAAGACGGCGCCCGCCGGGCACCCACCGGGCACCTACCGAATACTCCGGAGGATGAGAAGCGGCATGAACGACGAGCAGCGCGAAACCTTGGACGTAGACGTCCTCTTCGTGGGCGCCGGCCCGGCGAGCCTCGCCGGGGCGTACCACCTGGCCCGCCTCCTCCGGGATCACAACTTGAAAGCGACGCAGAAGATCGAGATCTCGATCGGCGTCCTCGAAAAGGGCAAGGAGGTGTCGAGCCATGCCCTCTCGGGCGCCGTCGTCGACCCGCGCGCCCTCCGCGAGCTCCTCCCCGGCGAATGGGAGCAGGCGCCGTTCGAGGGGAAGGTCGAGCACGACCTCGAAAAGCTCCTCTGGCTGACCGAGAAGCGCTCCTTCTCCCTCCCCATCCCGCCGCCGCTCGAAAACGACGGCAACTACGTGGCCTCCCTGGGCAAGCTCCTGCGCTGGCTGGCGCCCAAGGTCGAGGCCCTGGGGGTCGACCTCTTCTTCGAGTCCCCCGCCGTCTCCGCGCTCGTCGAGGACGGCCGGGTGGTGGGCGTCCGCACCGGCGACAAGGGCGTGGGACACGACGGCCGGAAGAAGGCCAACTACGAGCCGGGGGTCGACATCAGGAGCCAGGTCGTCGTTTTGGGCGAAGGGCCGCGCGGCACCCTCGTCAAGGAGCTCAACGACCGGCTCGACCTCTGGGCGGGGAAGAACCCGCAGGTCTACGCCCTGGGGCTGAAAGAGATCTGGGACGTCCCCGCCGGCCGCATCGCGCCGGGCCAGGTGATCCACACCCTGGGTTGGCCCTTGGGGAACACCTTCGGCGGTGGCTTCCTCTACGGGATGGGAGGCGATCAGCTGATCGTCGGCCTGGTCGTCGGCCTCGACTACAAGAACCCCTACCTCGATCCCCACCTCGAATTCCAGCGCATGAAGACCCACCCGGACATCGCCAAGCTTCTCGAAGGGGGGAAGATGGCGTTCTACGGCGCCAAGGCGCTCCCCGAGGGCGGCTGGTGGTCGCTCCCGCGCCTCGCAGGCGACGGCTTCCTCATCGTCGGCGACTCGGCAGGGATGCTGAACGGCCAGCGCTTGAAGGGCATCCACCTCGCCATGAAGTCGGGCATGCTCGCCGCCGAGACGATCTTCGAGTCCCTCGTTGCCGGGGGCACTGGCGGTATCACCGCCCAGGGGCTCGCCGCCTACGAAGGGAAGGTCGACGCAAGCTGGATCAAAGAGGAGATGTTCGAGACCCGGAACTTCCACCAGGCCTTCGACTACGGGACGCTCGCCGGCCTGGTCCAGGCGGGTCTCGGCCTCGTTACCGGCGGCCGCGGCTTCGGCCTCCTCGATCGGCTGAAGACCGAGCCCGGCCACGAGCGCATGATTCCGCTCGACAGCCCGGAGGGCGCGCACTTCAAGCCCGCGGCGCCGATCGTCTACGACAATAAGCTCACCTTCGACCGCCTGGCCGACGTCTACAACTCCGGCACCGCCCACGAGGAGGACCAGCCGGTCCACCTGCACGTCGCCGACACCGACATCTGCATCTACCAGTGCGCCGTGCAGTACCAGAACCCCTGCCAGCGCTTCTGTCCGGCCGCCGTCTACGAGATGGTGGCCGACCCCGCCTCCCCTACCGGCAACCGTCTGCAGATCAACGCCAGCAACTGCGTCCACTGCAAGACCTGCGACATCATGGACCCCTACGCCATCATCACCTGGGTGCCGCCCGAAGGGGGCGGGGGGCCGAACTACAGCAAGATGTAGAGGGTAGAGACGCTGGAGGAGAGCGGATTCTGACGTCGCCCGACGTCAGAAAGACGAGACCTGACGATCGAGTCGGCACCAAAACACAACCGCCCCCGCCCGAAGGGCAGGGGCGGCGAGGGCCGCTTCCACATCTCCCCGTTATTCGACGGGGGGAGTGAAGCTTACGCGGGTCAACTTGCGCAGCAGACCGAGGCGCCGCAGGACGGGCTTCCGATAATTCTTCATCGTTCTCCCCTTTCAAGCATGGATTCTGGAACGAGTCCACGGGGATTCTAGCATGTAACCGAGGCGCAAGTGCCTGGGATCTTGGCGAACTTCATGCGGGTCCACTTGCGCAACGGGAAGAGCCGCCGTGAGACAGCCTCCTATATTTCGTCCCTTAGTCTCCTCGTTGCCCTCGTACCATTGTGGGGTGACAGAAGCTCAGGCGAGTCAACTGGCGCAGCAGCCCAAGCCGCCGCAATACAGGCTTCCGATACGTGCTCATCGTTCTCCCCTTTCAAAATACGTGGAGGACCCAGAATCACCCACGCGGGAAGAATAGAGTGCAAAGGATGCGCCAACTGCCCCTTTTTTGGGCGGCAATCGAGCCGCCCCTGCCCCAAAAAAGGGCAGGCAGAGGCGGCGAGGACTGCTTCGACCTCTCCCCGCTATTGGACGGGGGGAGCAAAACTGACGCGGGTCAACTTGCGCAGCAGACCGAGGCGGCGCAGAACGGGCTTGCGATAGGTCTTCATTAGCTCTTTTGCCCCCTCTGAACTTCGGGTTGGGTGAAGCTGATGCGGGTCAATTTGCGCAGCAGGCCAAGCCGCCGCAGGACGGGCTTACGGTACGTCTTCATCAATTTTCCCCTTTCAAAAAAGGAACGATACCGACCCATCATGCAAATGGCGCGCCGTCAACTTTTGGGGGCGATCGAGCAATCTCCGCTGCCGGTCTCGATGTGGATTTGGGTGCGACCGTCGCCCCTTCGGGCGCCGATGACCTTGGAGCCGTGCTTCCTCAAGGTGGCGTCGGCATAGCCCACCCGGAGGTCGCCGCTCCCCTGGTCGGAGACGACGTCGAAGGTCGCCTGAGCCCCGGCATGGATGCGGATGTCGCCGCTCCCGGTCTCGATCTTGACCTGCCGCGCCTGGCCGAGCGAGCTCTCCAGAGTGACGTTCCCCGAGCCGGTGTCCGCCACCAGCTCCTCGATCTCCAGCTTGGACATCCGGACGTCGCCCGAGCCGGTCTTGGCGACGATCTTGGCGACCGTCCCCTCCTTCACGATGACGTTTCCCGAGCCGGTGTCGAGCGAGAGCTTGCCGGCCGCCGCCTGGTCGATCACGATGTCGCCGGAGCCGGTGCCGAAGGAGCCGTTGCCCACCAGATTGCCGACCGCGATGTTGCCCGAGCCGGTCTGCACCGCGGTCTCCCCGCGAGCCGCGCCGAGCCGCACGTCGCCCGAGCCGGTCGTGATCTTCAGGCTGCCCGCAAAGACCCCGAAACGCACGTCGCCGCTGCCGGTGTCGACCTCGACGTTGCCCGCGAGATCCTCGCCGCGCACCGCGCCCTGGGCATCGTGTACGGCGAGGGCGACGCCGCCCGGAATCGCGATCCGGAGGTCGGCGTAGAGGGTCGGCACCCCGGAGCGCCGCCGCGGATAGATGCGGACGCGCTCGCCGCGATAGATCGTCGAGCTGTGGCCGGAATCGACCAGGAAGCTCAGGAATCGCGGCAGGTCCGAATCCCCCTGGTCGTGGCGGGGGAAGTGGAAGCCGTGGTAGGTCTCGACGGGATAGGAGAGCGCCATTTCCTCCCGGCCCTTGCTGTCGTGGCTCTTCACCCAGCCCATCCCGGCGAGGAGCTTCCGGGTCTCGGCCGCCGAGTCCCCCTCGGCGTGGACCGTGGCCTCGACGACGATCTGGGGGCCGGAGCCAGGCACCAGGTCGACCCGGCCGGCGAGGTTGGCGAGGCGCAGGGTCTGCCCGGCGGTAATCGGGAACGACTGCCGCACGAGGCGGGCCTCCAGGGCCTCCGCGGAGGCTGCCGTCGCGACCGCAAGGGCGGCGAGGACCAGGCCGGTGGAAAACCCGGTGGCGCAAATTTTTGTCATAGCGATCTCCCTCTTTTGTCCATCTATCCTTACGAGAAAACGCCCGCTAAAGTTCCCGTGCCGAGCGCTCCAGCGGATAGACTCCCCGGCAACGACCGGAGGATTCATGACCATCCCTCGCTTCCCGCGTCTCGCGCTCGCCGTCTGCCTGCTCACCGTCTGCCGGTTCGCCATGCCCAGCGAAGGACACGCCGCGCCCCCCCCACCCTCGGTGCCGCCGGTGCCGCCGAAAGCGACCGGCTCCGCGCTCACCCTGGACGCGATCTTCGCTCCGAACGGCAACGGCCATACGGCGAGCCAGGCGGCCTGGTCGCCGGACGGCAGGCACCTTACCTATCTTTGGAAAGACGCTCAGGGGGAGGCCCTCTGGTGGCTCGATACGACCGGGACGGGAACGCCGCAGCCCGAGCTCCTCTTCCGCTCCGACGACTTCAAGGGACGGTGGAAGGACAAGGAGAGCTTCGCGGTCGACGACTACCAGTGGTCGCCGCGCGGCGACTCGCTCCTCCTCGACTCCGGCGGCGACCTCTTCCTCTTCTCGCTCGGCAGGCGGGAGCTCTCCCGCCTGACAGAACCGGAGACCGCCAACGCCGAGAACCCCAAGTTCTCGCCCCAGGGCGACCGGGTCGCCTATGTGCGCGACGCCGACCTCCACGTCGTCGAGATCGCCACCCGCAAGGACACGCCGCTCACTCGCGGCGGGAAGAAAAACGTCCTCTTGAACGGCGTCGTCGACTGGGTCTACGGCGAGGAGATCTGGAACCGCAAGCCCACCGCCTACTGGTGGAGCCCGGACGGCAAGAACATCGCCTACCTGCAGTTCGACGAGAGCGCGGTCGAGTCCTACCCGATCGTCGACTACGCGCCCAAGTACCCGAAGGTCGACTGGCAGAAGTACCCCAAGGCCGGCGAGCCCAACCCGCGGGTACGGCTGGGGGTGATCGGCACCGACGCCGCTGACCCGAGTGGCACGGCGAAACGATCGACGACCTGGCTCCAGACCGGACAGGCGGAGGGAGACTACCTGGCGCGGGTCGCCTGGACCGTCCAAGGGGATGAGCTCCGCGTCGAGCGCCTGAACCGCGATCAGACCCGGCTCGACCTCCTCCGCTGCACTCCCAGGAACGGCCGCTGCACCCCACTTCTCGCCGAGGAGCACCCCACCTGGGTGAACCTCAACAACGACTTCCGGCCGCTTCTGGACGGCCGCTTCCTATGGAGCTCGGAGAAGAGCGGCTGGTCGCGGCTCTACCTCTACGACGCCGCCGGCCAGGAGATCCGCGCCCTGGCCCCCGAGGGCTGGGCGCTCGAGAGCCTGGAGGCGGTGACCGAGGACGGCTGGGCCTTCGTCTCCGGCTACTCGACCGCGCCCTTGGGGGCCACCGACCGCCAAGCGCTCCGCATCCGCATCGCGGACGGCCAGGTGGAGAAGGTCGCCGCAGCGCCGGGCACCAACTCCGTTCTCGTCGCGGAGAAGACCGGCGCCTACCTCCACACCTGGGGGGACGCCGATCATCCGAACCTGGCGGTCGTCCATCGGCCGGACGGCAGCGAGATCGCGACTCTCCCGGCGACACCGCCGCACTACGACGCGGCCGCCCTGCCGCGCTGGGAGTTCCTGGAGATCGACGGCCCCGGCGGAGTGAAGCTCCCCGCGCGGCTCTTGAAACCCGCCGGCTTCGACCCTGGCCACCTGTACCCGGCGATCGTCTACCACTACGGCGGCCCCAGCTCCCAGGTCGTGGTGAACAACTGGGACACCCGCGGCCGCAACGCCTGGCACAAGTGGATGGCGACCCGCGGCTACGCCATCTTCATGGTCGACAACCGCTCCTCCCTCTTCTTCGGCCGGGCGGGCGGCGACCGCGATCACCGGCGGATGGGGAACGGCAACCTGGAGGCGCAGCTCGCCGGGGTCGAGTACTTAAAGAAGCTCGGCTGGGTCGACCCCGCGAGGATCGGCCTCTGGGGCTGGTCGGGGGGCGGCGCCAACACCCTCTACTGCCTGTTCAACGCCCCGGGGGTGTGGAAGGCCGGCGTCGCCGGCGCCCCGGTCACCGACTGGTCCCTCTACGACTCCATCTGGACCGAGCGCTATCTCGATCGCCCCCAGGACAACCCCGAGGGCTACCGCCTCTCCTCACCCTTGAGCTTCGCCGAGAACCTGAAGGACCACCTCCTCCTGATCCACGGCACGGCGGACGACAACGTCCACCCCCAGAACACCATCGTCCTCACCGACAAGCTGGTGAAAGCGAAGATCCCCTTCGAGGAGGCGATCTACCCGCGCCAGAAGCACGGATTCAAGGAGGACGCCAACCGCCACTTCTACGAGCGGATGACGGAGTTCTTCGACCGCACGCTCGGCGGGGCGAGCGAAGAGGTCAAGGTGGAGAGGGTGGAGGTCCGGGAGGGGAAACCGTAGGGGCAGGCCCCCATAGGCGCTAACTTTACGTCTTCCTGTATAGGCAGCCGTTCCGTTCCGGCGGCGAAACGCCCCCCATAGCCATGCTGGCCACAGGCGGGTGAGGGCGCTACGACCGCCGCAAAAGTTTCGGATAAAGGGGGCGGGTGGCTGCCCGGCTGGCATTCAAAAAACCTCGCGATAGGCAAAAGCATTGAGGCGATCGTAGCGCCCCCACCTGTGGGGGGCGTGCAGGCCAGGGACGCCACCTATGCGCGGCCTTAAGTTCGCGCCTATGGCGCTGCCCTCCGCTCGCGCTGCGCGCGAACGGAGGGCGACCTGCTTTACTTCACGGGAGCGGGGCTTGCCGCCGGCTGTACGGCGAGAGACTCAAGGAAAGCGCTCTTCTCAGAGGGTGGGACCCCCGGAGAAGTGAAAGCGAGCTGGCAACCCGCAGGGTAGTTGCTGCATGTGGTGAAATGATAGGGAGGCCCAGATGGGCACGTACAGTTGGCGCCCGGCCCCAGCACCGGGCAACGGGTGCAAAACATGAAAACAGCCCGACTCGTCCCCGGGAGCAGCAGGGCTGCGAGCACGACCATGAGGACGACCAGCTTGATCTTCATCTCGACCTCCTTGCCTAAGTTTCTTGAGACTCTAACTAGAGATCCAGCGATATGCAAGACTTGGCATGGAGCCTGCCGTGGCGAGCTCGCCCTGACTTGGACGAGACCCTGCGCCGCGTGTAGAGCGGGGTAGAGCCGCGCAGCCGCTACCACAGACATTTCCTTTCCTTGACCCCGAACGCCAGCGCGTCTCCCGGGGGCCGCGGATCGAGCTAAACCGCCGGCGGATAGAGCTAAGAGGCCGATGACGGACTCCAAGCCAGCGCCGGATAGAGCTTATCGAGCACCGTCAGGAGCTAATTGAAGAGCGATTAGATCCTGCCAGGCTCCGGATAGGTCCTGTTGGGTGCGGATTGGTTCCTTTCCGGTGTCGGCAGGAGACCTAATCGGGCGCCGGATAGCTCCTATCACCGGGCAATTATCTCTATCCGGGACCTTCCTGGCCGTCGCGAGACGCCTACACGGCCGCTCCGCCCGCCTTCTGGAGCCCGTCCGGCCGCTCCTGGCTCGAAGGGCGCTCCTGCATCCACTCGGGAAGCAGCGCCTGGGTGATCCCTGACTGTCTATCGCCCGAGCACGATGTCGATTCCCGCGAGCACCCACTCCAACTGGCGCCGGCAGTTCGGCTGGCACTTAGCAGGTCAGGTGCCTGCCGGGCACGACGTGCCAGCCGGGCACGACGTGCCAGCTTCCCATGAGCCTTCGGCCCCCGACTTTTCCAGCAACTTTCTGACTTCTCTGACGAGTTTGACAGGTAACAAGGGATGGATATTTCGAGGCCGAGCTGACACAAGCTGGCCCTTGATCCCAAGTTCCGTTGGTATCTAACGGGTTATCGCGCTCTCAAGGTTCGAAAAGCGAGGTTCTAATTTCCGGAACGAACTTATAGTAATGGCCAAATCCCATCACCCGCGCCAAGGTCGTCGCCGTTCTTTGCTCTGTCTCCAAAATTCTATTCCTCTGGTGCCCAAACACGTTTGGAAAGAACTGCTTCTCGTTCCGCCCCTCACCCTTCGGCCGGCGCCTCTCGGGCCACATGGTCTACGCACTTCGCCTCCAGCTCGCCAACCGCGCCGCCTTGTATGAGAGGACTCGGAAAAGATTTTTCAGAGAGGACTCGCGCAATTGGGATATATACCACTCGTACAGTACTCCGAACTGAAGGTCTGCCAATTCTTGCGGCGGCGGTGCCTCCTCCATCGACTCCAGTGGATGGGGTTGAATCCTAGCAAGAGTCTTGTCCGCCAATGCCGTTCGCCATTCCCATTCCACCCACGGCGAGGCCATCGCGCTACGCGACCAGAAGAGCCAGAAGATATCTCTCCGATCAATCTCTTCTCTCAATTTAGGTTTCCATTCGTCGCCGGGCCGCAGTGAAAGGCAGTCGAGGAAGACGTCGATTCCGGTGAATATCTGAAGAGACCGGACACGGGCCAGTACATCGCGCCGATCCTTCTTTGCATAGGATGCGAACGCGCTCTTCGGTGCCGCCTGTTCCGTCACGGAAATGCCTGCGCTCTTCCTGCTCGCGCTATTCTTCTCCTTGAGAACGGAGATTTCCGGGCGCAGTGCAACAATGGGAAGACGTTCGACTGCAACATCAAACCTGAGCATGATGATGTCTTGCTCTATATTATCCAAAACTCTGGCATCGAACCGCAGAAGACGCCAAGTGCCGTTCCACTTGAAGGTCTGAACTGCATTTGCGACGGCTACATGGTTGGCGTTGAGCTTCACCGTTACCGTTGCTCCTGGGCGCCAGCGACATGTTTCCAAATCCAAGCGTGGCTGTGCCGACGGCGCTTCTCCTTCAATAGCCCTGCGGACCTCGCTTCGGCACTCTTTCGTGTAGGCTGCGAAGCGTACAACGAATTCCTCGCCAGGGGACAAAACTGTTGGGGTAGCGACGCCCAAATGAACCTCTTTAGATTCAGTTCCTCCGCCGCTGTGCGAGCGACTGGGCTTAACAGCGAGAGGCGTGGGCACACCATCGACAACGACTTTCGCAGGCGCTCTGTCGCCGGCCGGTTTACCCTCTTCGGGTACGGTTTCCGTGGCAGTGCTTAAAGGACCTACACTTAAAACGTGAACTAGACGAGATAGGCCTGTGGCATAGTTAGTTGTAAGATCGATATATTGCAAATGCCTAAGCTGGAGAGGAACCCGACATTTCTGGACCATAATCGGTATGATGGTCTTATTCTCTTCTAGGGCAAATTCGACCTCATCTCTTACATGTCTAGAGGCCACGGAGCTTGGGGTGAGTATCACAATGATGCACTCTGAGAGCGTTAACGCCTTCTCTGTGGCGTCACCCAGGTGGGCACCGGCAATAAGATCCGTCTGATCGAACCAGACATCGAACCCTGCCCCCTTAAGAAGGTTCGCAAGGTTCAGCGCAAGCTCGGTGTCTACAACTGTATAGCTGATGTAACATTTCACGGCAGCGACCCTTGCCCAACGTTAGTGAGGCCAAGCCTCATAGCTCGCCGAGGGCACTGATCAAGTTGTCGGCAATTGGAATTTCCATCGATCCTTAGTTCCCGATTTGTGGGCATCGTACCCGGCCTTTGGCATTATCTTCAAGATGTCGCCAGCGAGGCGAAGGTCAGAGCTAGCCTCTTCTTGAGTCGGGCGCAGTGGTCCCCCACAGCGATTTCGCTTCCACCATTCTACCGCAGATGCACGAAGGGAGGCATTCCCTCCATACTCTCGCGGAGAGTCGAGTGGGCAGTAAGCTCCTGAGCACTAAATTTCCTTGCCCTCCCGCCCCATTCCTCCTAACGTCCCCACCATCGGGAGGATCGCCCTCCCGCCCAAACAAACGGGACCGGCCCGAGTAGCGAGCTCGAACCGGTCCCTGACTCAGCAAGAGGTAAGAACTCATGCAGAGCTCCCGTAATGGTAGCAGGCCGCAGGTCTCCCCCCTCGACAACGCCTTCTCCCCGTCCTACCTGGAACGCCTCCGCGAACGCGACGACAGCCTGACCGCAGCCGAAGCCGAGCTCGCCGGCCCCTGGAAGATTGAGCCCGTGCTGGGGCGGCCGGGGGCGGTCGCCATTCTTCGGATCTGGGAGGATCTCGCGGTCGGCGATCCGCCGGTCGCCGTGCTGTGGCACCTCGAAACGGCGCGGCTCCTCTCCGTCCTCCTGCCGGTGATCGACCGCGAGCCGCCCTTCCATGTAGCAGAAGAGGCGGTGGCCGAGGGCTTCCCGCTGGTCGCCGTGTACGGCGAGCAGGGGCCGCAGGTCGCCGGCTGGCTCGACCGCTACGAGCCGCGGTGGGCCGAGGGGCTCCACCTGCTGGAGGCGATCGTGCGGTCGCCTTGGGCGCTCGCGACTCTGCTCGAAGCCGCCGGGCCTGGCGCCGAGGAGCAGGTCGGGCGGATTCGCCTTCGGCGGCAGCGGGGGTAGGGAAGGTTTGAGCAGCGCCGGGCAGGCACGGGGGCTCTGCCCCTACCTGCCCGGCGGCCGGCTGTTGGCGCGACAGGGTCGGGGTTTTACTTTCGCGAGGCGCCCCCCTCCTATCCTTCCCCCTGCCCCGGATCCACAGAGTGCCAGCCGTTCGGCGAGGGCCGGGGGGTGACAGTTCGGCTGGCAGTGCGTCACGAAAGGAGTGTTCCCAGTGAGCTGAGTAGAGTCATGAAGAACCTCCTGGGTCTCGAAGGCCAGCGGGTGAAAGTCCCGTCCGGGGAGTTGTCGGTACACCCCGGTAGCCACTGGAGCGGCCGAGGCGAGTGATCTCCCGGCCGAAGCCTCCGGAGAAGTCCTTGGTGCAACCAAGGTGCAAGTGCGCAGGCCGTAACGCGAGTGAACCCTGAGCAGGCCTCGATAGTTTCTCGCTGGAGCCGACCCTCCTGTCAGATGGGGAAGGCCGCCGGGGGGCGGGGGAGCAACCGATCGTAGAACCCGTCCTCTCCAGCCGGGGTAGTGGGGACCGCATGCGCATAAGGTCTTTGAGGCAACGTGAGAGATCCACGGCGGTGGCGGATCGCAGCCGCCAACCGGGCGGTCTGAAATGGCTGGCCTTGGGCCGTTGTAGACGCCCGCCGCAATCCGTGGTCGCCGCCCGCAGTCTTCCCGGTTTCCAGCGTGTTCGGCTAGATTCGCTGTCGCGGTAAAGCGGGACGTTTTTTCGTCCACGCAAGTTCCCGCACAGACAGCGAAGCCCGCCGTCCCTCCCTTCGTTTCTTGGCGGATCTGGAGAAAGGGGCCGACGGGCTTCCGAGAGGAGCCCATGGTAATCCTGCCGGGTGTCAGCTGCAAGGAGTATCTGGAACGGATCGGCGAGGCAATCCCGACAGTGAGCTGTCCCGATCCTGGCTGCCAGGGTTGTCGCCTTCAAGGTCATGGTTCGTACCGTCGCCGTCTGGGCGGTGAGCTTCAGCCGTTGCGTCGGGTTCGGTGCCCGCGCTGCGGAGTCAGCCACGCGCTGTTTCCCGAGGATCTGTGCGCCCACCGGGATGCGACGTTGGGCGCCGTGGAGGCGGCTCTCTCGGCGGGCGCTCCGAGCGCCGGCGCCGAGGCGGCCGAGCAAGCTGACCCTCAGGGGGTCCGGCGGGTACGGGGTTGGCGGCGCAGCGCCGAGGGGGCTTGGACGTCCTCGGTTCTGGCGCTGCTGCCAGCGGTGGAGGGTCGGTGGTGGGAGCGAGCGCAAGCGGCGTTCGGCGCTGTTGCTGGGTGGCTGACTCGTCTGCGCCACGATCTCTGGTCGAGATTTGGCTGTCTCCTCGGCGGGGTGCGCGGTCTGTACCGCCATGGCCGGCCTCGGTACCCCGGGTCGAGTCTACCCACACAACTTGGTAACTGTTCGAGAGAAAAAGGTTGTGTCAAAACATCTCCTGCTGGTTCGGAGATGGCCTCCGAGCCGTTCGAGGAGACTTTTGAGCATGGATGAGACCCTGAGAGAGAAGATCGCGTTGTTCCGCCATGGAGTGATCAGCGAGTTGGTGAGCCGGCCGTTGGCGCCGCGGGAGAAGGAGAAGCTGCTGTCGGCCATCGCGGCCAAGACCTGGACCGTGCCAGGCAGCCGGCGCACCCAGATCGGCCGCACCACGGTGCGCGATTGGATCGAGCTCTACGAGCGCCATGGCTTCGACGGGCTCAAACCGCGCCCGCGAGCCGATACCGGCAAACCGCGGGCGATCCCGGAGCCGGTGCAGGAGCTGCTGCTGGCGCTGCGCGCCGAGCGGCCCGGCGCGTCTCTCGATAGCCTGATCCGCGCCGTTATGCTGGCAGGCAAAGTCGACAAGACGGTGCGGCTGTCGCGAAGCTCGGTGCATCGCTTCTTCGCCAGCCAGGCACCCGCAGCACCCGCGGCGGCTTCTGGCGGCGAGCCCGACGCTCTGGCCTTCACCCATCCGCACGTCAACGACCTGTGGACTTCAGACCTCATGCACGGGCCTCGCCTGCTGGTGCCCGGAAGACGCGACGGCGGCAAGACCTACCTCTATGCCTTCCTCGACGACGCCTCGCGGATGGTTCCCTTTGCCGCCTTCTACCTGGCTGAAAACGCCGCCTGCTTCAAGGACGCCTTCAAGCAGGCCCTGCTGCGCCGGGGTCTGCCCCGGCGGCTGTACTGCGACAACGGAGCGACCTTCCGCACCCACCACCTGGAAGTCATCTGCGCCACCCTCAATGTCGCCCTGATCCACTCCCGGCCCCACCGACCGCGCGGGCGCGGCAAGATCGAGCGCTTCTTCCGCCACGTCCGCCAGAGCTTTCTGCCCCACGTCACCGACGAGATCCTGCGCGACCTGGCATCGCTGAACCGCGTCTTCTGGGCCTGGCTCGAAGCCGAATACCACCAGACCCCGCACGGTGGCCTCGGTGGAATGACTCCGCTCGACCGCTTTCTCCAGGATCAAGCGTTGATCCGCCAGGCGCCCGAGCAGCTCGAGCTGTGGCTGCGCATGAAGGTCGACAGAAAGGTCGGACGTGACCGAACCGTCCACCTCGACAGCCGCCTCTACGAGGCGCCCGATGGCTTTGCCGGCGAAACCATCGAGGTTCTCTATGACCCCTACGATCCGGGCCGACCTGTCCATTTCCGCCGCCGTGGCGAAACCGCCGAGAAACCGCTGCGCCGACTCGATCTCGTCACCAACGCCACTCTGCGAAGGGCCACCCGCGAAGGCCAAACCGCCGAGCCGCAGGCCCCCACAACCGGCATCAGCTATCTCGATCTCATCGCCAAGAAGTTCTACCGGGAGGAGCCGGAATGAATCTCTATACCACAGCCTTCGGCTTCACCTGCCTGCCTTTCCAGCGACCTTTAGGCGCCGACCAGCTCTTCCGTTCGCCCGTGCTCGAAGAGCTGCACTCGCGCCTGCGGTACCTGGTCGACAACCGCGCCATCGGCCTGCTCACCGGTGAGCCCGGAAGCGGAAAGTCCACCGCCTTGAGACGACTGCGCGACGATCTCCACCCCGATCAGGTCCGCGTGCTCTACCTCCACGACAACCTCGTCAACCCCGCAGACTTCTGTCGCCAGATCGCCCTGGCTCTCGGCCTCACACCCCTCTGGTCTCGCGCCATGACTTTCCGTCTCCTCCAGGACGAAATCCAACGTCTCGTCAAGGAACGACACCTCACCGTCCTGCTCCTGCTCGACGAGGCCCACAACTTGAGACCCGACGTCCTCGCCCTCTTGCCTCTGCTCACCAATTTCGAGTGGGACAGCCAGGGACGGCTCGCCGTGCTCCTGGCCGGACAATCCGGCCTGCGACAGGCCTTGAGACTGTCTCACTTAGAGGCCCTCGCTCAGAGAATCACCGTCCGTTTCGCACTGCGAGGATTCGACCGCGACACCACACGCCTCTATCTCGAGCACCGGCTCAAGCTCGCCGGCCTCGAGCGGCCGCTGTTCACCGAACCCGCCGTCGAGGCCCTCTTCAACGCTTCCCAAGGAGTCATGAGAAGAATCGACGCCCTCGCTCATCACGCACTCGCCGTCGCCGCCACCTCTCACGCCAGGCTTGTCGAACCCAACCACATCCTGACCGCCGCGGAGGAATTACGCGGATGAACGAAGCCGAACCCATCCTCGACTATTTGAAGAGCCGGATGCCCGCCTACCCGTTCGACTCCCGACTCGACGCCGAGTTTGTCGACGAGCTCCTCGAAGACTTCCGGGATCTCGACATTCTCGAAGAAACCAAAACTTTCCGCTGGTACTACCAGAACCGACCGGCCGGCTGTTTCAAGAACGTCCGCGTCGGACTCAGGAGATGGATCTCAAGCGCCAGGGTGAGAAAGAAGGCAGAATAAACCTAGAACAGGCAGCCCCCAAGTCATCTGTCCCGGATTCCACCGCAACCGGCCGAATCCGGGACCCACCTCTTGCTGACCTACGCCGCCACGACAGAACTCGAAAAGACGGCCACGGAACTACGCGGGACTCGACAGCCGTCGTGGAAGTCGGAGGGGCTCGTAGTACCGCAGAAGCCGGTTAACTCCGGTGGAGGGAAGGGGCCCTGGTTGTGGACACGCTTCAGAACGAGGAGAAGACCGGGATTGGCGATGAGTCTAGAACCCGAACGAGTCGAGCGACTCCGGAAGAAGCTCTATGAGAAGGCCAAGCGGGAGCCAGCCTTTCGCTTCTACTCGCTGTACGACAAGGTGTGCTGGGAGGAGACCCTGAAACGAGCCTACCGGCAGGCGAAAGCTAATGCTGGGACAGCTGGTGTCGATGGAGTTCGATTCGCAGACATCGAGGAGTACGGAGAAGAGCGTTGGCTGGCCGAGCTCCGTCAGGAACTGGAGGAAGAGACCTACCGTCCGCAGCCGGTACGGCGGGTGAAGATCCCCAAGCCCGGCGGTGGCGAGCGGCGGATGACAGGCGGCAAGAAGAGCAAACAGGGGACGCCTCAGGGAGGGGTCGTGTCGCCGTTGCTGGCCAACATCTACATCAACCGTCTCCTGCGTCACTGGAGGGAAACAGGGGCGTGTGAAAGGCTGGGTCACATCGTTTCCTATGCCGATGATTTTGTCATCCTCTGTGCGAGCCGACGGCAAGCGGAAGAAAGCTTGTCGAAGGTGAGCCGTTGGCTGTCGAAGATCGGTTTGACGATCCACCCGACCAAGACGCGTCTCTGCTATGCCCGGGAAGAGCCGTTCGACTTTCTGGGCTACACCTTCGGCCCGACTCGGCACTGGCGCACCGGGCAGCGAATCCTCGTTGCCCAACCCTCGAAGAAGGCCCAAAAGAGGCTCAAGGAGAAGATCAACACTCTGCTGTACCGGGGCAACCCGACGCCATGGCCCGAGCTACGGGACCGTCTCAACCGGCAGCTCCAGGGTTGGGGCCAGTACTTTAGCTTTGGGTGGACCCGGCAGGCCTATCAGGCCGTCCGGTTACACGTGGCGCATCGAGCCCGCCGGTTCCTCTGCCGCCGCCACAAGCTGCGGATCGCAGGGACCGGTCGTTTCGGACTGGAAGAGATCTACGGAGAACGGGGCGTGATGGACCTTCTCCACCTTCAGAGGCGCCTAAAACGAAGGCCCGTGCATGCCTCCTCGTGAAGTCCCTCCGAGAGCCGGATGCGGTAGAGCCGCACGTCCGGTTCGATGAGCGGCGGCGGGAGACGGAACCACGGCCGAGACTGAGGCACCGGCAAGATGGCGAAAGCCGCCGGCAACAGCTACTCCCTCGGCCTACAGTCACCGCGCCCGCCGTCGACTCTACCACCTTAAGGGGCGGCACCGCACCTACCGGGCACCAGTGCGCTTCGCCACCTCGGCGGCGTAGGCAAGACGTAGAGACGCGGCGTATTGGTTTCGAAGCGTCCCGTTATAGCGACTCGCGACTTGTTCCCAGTCCTTAGCTTGAAGTGGTTCGAGTAAGCCTATTCTTCGCAACAGCTTCATCCCAGCTGCCAATTCTTTGGGGCCCGAATCGATGACGTCTCTAACGTACTCGTCGACGTTCTTGTAGCCAACCGTACTGTATTGATTGCCCTGGATTTCAAAAGCACCCCAACTGGTTGCGGCCAGTGCCGCCGGGCAATTCAGCGCCGCAGCCGCAACGAGCCGTTCGTACTGATGAGCACCCGAGGGGCCATATCCACCGGCCTTTGGGTTGGAAATATCGGGGTGGTCGCGGTCGTACTCACCGTGAGTGAGCTTGCTGAAGATGGAACGTTCGAAGAGGATCCGAGGCCGCCCATCGGGTAGCGTGGACACCCCAGCTGACTCTACCTGCATAAACGCGGCCAAAACCTCAGGCTCGATCCCGGTCTCGGCCGCGATCGCCGCGTAATCGGTAGCAGAAGTGCTTACCCGATTCGTTCGGAATCCCTCCTCTGCGAACCTGCGGCAGGAGCTTCGCGAAGCGAGTGTCACAGATCCAGCGGCGGTAACGTTTTCCAGACTCGCGAGATTGCTTTTTGCCGCTGCGCTAACCGCGGCATTGCCACTTGTCGCCAACTTGCGAAGGACATCAACGCCAGCCAAATCACCTTTCAGGCCGATAAGAGTGGCTGCCAGCTCTCCCTTGCCCATGGCAGCAAACATTGCATAGCCGAACTGCCGCTTCTGCGCGTCGCTAGACGCGACGAATTGAAAGAGTTGCTCGAGCGCTTGCGTTTCGCTGAGCAGCTGTGCGTTGGCGTCTTGGTGGTTTCGCTGCTCGCGGTCAGCATCAGCTTGTGCCTTCTGCTGGCGCAAACTGGCCTCGGTCTGCGTCGCCTTTTGCCGAAGATCAGCCTGGTTATAGGAGTAGGTGGCGTATGCACCGAGAAGTCCCAGAGTAAGGGTGACGAATGGAATCGTGAGCGCCGCGATCTTGTCCCAAATATCCTTCTCGGAAGGCTTCGACTTCGGGACCGCTCGGCGACCTGACGGCCGCGGACTGCCTGATGACGAGCTTAGTCTAGCCAACTCGGCCTCCTCTTCTCTGCCGGATAGGGCGCTGATTGATTAGCAACATAGGTCTTCGCTAAGACTTCAGAGTAGATCTACGCATCCAACGTTTCTCCATCATACAATTGCTGTCGATGAGCCCCGGCTTGCCGTCCGCTCTATCGGCACGGACTATACGCGAACAGCCGATAGGGTAGAGTCGACGGCTTCGAGGTGCGACGACGGCCACCCTCCCCGGCAACCACCGCCACCTCCCCAACGACCACCGCCACCCTCCCCGCGACCACCGCCACCCTCCCGACGACCACCGCCACCCTCCCGACGACCACCGCCACTCTCCCAACGCTTACCGCCACCCTCCCGACAACCACCACCACCCTCCCGGCGCCAACCCCCACCCACCCGGCGCCCACCGCCGCCCTCCCGACAACAACCCCACCCTCCCGGCGACCACCGCCACTCTCCCGGCGACCACCCCCACCCTCCCGACATCCACCGCCACTCCGCCGGCGGCGATCGCCCGCAGTGCGGGGACGGTCATCCGCGGGGCACTTTCAGCCCCGGGAGTCGATCCCGCAGAAGAAAAAAATTCGTTGGGCGCAAAGTGTCGCTTTCTCTCTCGGCAGGAGAGTAAGGTGCAGGGCGAGGGATGGATTCCTCGCAATCTCCACGGTGAAAAATGCCGAGAGCCGAAGCGCTCCGGGTGGAGTGTGGCCTTCTGGAGTCTTCAGGAAGGCGCGCAGGTCAACGTCTCGCGGGCGAGGAGGGGATGGTATGCAGGTGGAGAAGGTGGTGAAGATCCGGCTGGGGGGCTTCCTGGCCCAGGAGCTGGCGCGGGACATGGCGGTCGAGGGCATCACCGCCGCGGAGATCGTGCGGCGGGCGATGACGCTCTACTACTGGGGCAAGTTGGAGGGTGCTCCTTTAGCGAAGCCTCACGAAGGGGCCGCGAAGGGCCCTTCCCGGCCCCTCGAAGGCCCCTCGGCCGCTCCCCCCTCTTCTTCTCCCCCCTCGTCTCCCCCTGCACCCCCTCTGACTCCCCCCTCTATATCTCCCCCCGCACCGCTTGTCCTGCCGTTCGGCCCGACCGAGACCGCCGAGCTGGCCGTGCCGGCCGAGCCTGCCGAACCGGCTCCGGCGGCCTTGGCCCTGCCGGCGATCCCGGACCCGCCGAGCTTGACCCCTGCCGGCGAAACCGGGCTCCTCTTCGCCGGGATGGGAGCTGCCGTCGCCCCTATGGGGCTTTGGATTCAAGGGGTTGACGAGACCAGGGGCTTACGCCCCTGTCTAGACGCAGTCGCCCCTCCGGGGCTGGAGGTGCCGGGTTGGCGGCTTGCCCGCTGGATCTGGCGATCGTCGCGAGGGCGACGAGGAGTCGCGGGGCGGGCGCCCTCTGTCCGCGCTAAGGTGAACAGAGGGTTACCCGGGCCCGCCGACCGAGGTTCGGCGGAGGTCTCCGCGGGCTTATTTCGCGGGGCTGGGGCTCGCCGCCGGCTGTGCGGCCAGCGACGCGAGGAAAGCGTCTTTCGCGGAGGGTTCCGCCGCCAAAGGCGGGGGATAGGGGGGTGGGCAACCCTGGGGATATTTACCGCAGGTGGTGAAGTGCGGGAGAGTGCCCGAGGGGGGGCACGTACAGGGGGCATTGGGACCCATCCCCGCGCAACTGGTGCAGTACTGGTAAACGGCCCAACTCGTCCCTGGGAGCAGCAGGGCTGCGAGCACGACAACGAGGACGACCAGCTTGATCTTCATCGCGACCTCCTTGCATAAATTTCTTCGCAGTCTAGCGATCCATTCAGCGTTATGCAAGATTGGGTATGAGGCTGTGGAATTTACGATCGCGCCGCGCTTTCTTTAAGATCCTTGGCGAAGATCAGCTTGTCGTCCCCCGGCTTGTAGAACCCCGGAATTCGCGCCACCAGGGGGTAGCCGCTCTTCTCGTAGAAACGGATCGTCGCGCCGTAGCTCTCCTGGGAGGAGGTCTCGATCAGCAGGAGCCGGCCGCCGCGCCGCAGCACGTCCTCCTCGGCGAAGCGGAGGAGCGTTCGGCCGTAGCCGCCCCCCTGGGCCGCGGGATCGACGGCGATCCAGTAGAGGTCGTAGGTGCCCTCGGTGAGCGGGGTCGCGCCGTGGCACTCATAGCCCGTCACCCGCCCTTCCCCGTCCTCCACCACGGAGAGGAAATAGTCGCGCTCCGGCTCGGCCAGTCCCTCGTCCACCACTTCCATCGCGATCTCGATCTCGACCGGCGTGAAGCTCCCCGTCGCGGTGACGATGTCGAGGACGCGCGAGCGGTCCCCAGGTTCCATACGGCGGATTTTCACGCTTTCTTCTCCCTTGCCGGCTTGGCCGGCGTTCCAGGCGTTGGCTCGGTCGCCGCCCGGGCCACGGCTTCGATGGCGATCGCCGCCACCGCCGCCCCGTAGTCGAGATCGATGTTCTCCATCGTGTCGTGACTGTCGTGGTAGCCGTGGCGGTTGATGTCGTAGTTTTCCATGAAGAGGACGACCGGCACGCCGGCGTCGGAGAAGATCTGGCCGTCCGTGTTGTAGAGGGTGCTGTGCGGGTCCTGCACCGGACGAACCTCGCCCAGAAGCTCCGGGTGGAGGGCGAGCGGCGGCATGGTCTTTCCTTCCGGGTCGGGCAGGCGCTTTCCCGGCCGCGTCCGGCCGGAGCGGCGATTCCACGCCGGCGCTCGGTCGTTCCACAGCCGGTTCGCGACGTGCGCCTGGTAGGCGAGCCACATCGACTCGGCGCCGAAGCCCGGGCAGATCTGGAAGACGTTCCGGCGGCGGTCGTTGTTGTGGGCCACCATGTCGAGGACGTAGACGCCCTGGACGCGCGTCGCGGAGAGGTCGTGGAAGCGCCGGTCGCCCAGACGTTGGCGCAGATCCCTCTCGACCAGGCGCTCGGTCAGGTGGCGCGCGCCCAGGCAGTCGGAGGGGAACTCCTCGCCGGTCAGGTGCACCAGCCAGACGTCGCAGTCGAGGCGCCCCGCCCGGCTGAGCTCAGAGAGGACCGGCGCCGCGAGCATCAGCGTCACCGTCGCCGAGTGGTTGTCGTCGGCGCCCGCCGCCGCCAGGCGCGGACCGTGGCCGCCATGCCCGTAGCCGTACTCGTCCTCCATGTAGGCGGTGTCGTAGTGGTCGGCGAGGATCACCGCCCGGCTGCGGTCGCGGCCGGGGATGCGCACCAGGAGGTCCCGCTCTTCCAGCCGCCCCTCCTCGTTGCCCAGCCAGCCGCCCGACCAGCCGAAAGGGAAATCGGTCCGCCAGCGGAAAGGCAGGTCGCCGACCGCGGTCCGCGGATCGATGCCGAAGCGCGCCACCTGCCGCCGGTAGTAGGCGAGCAGGTACTCGCCCAGCCGTTCGAGGTCGCGCGAGGCATGGGAGAGGCGCGCCTGGGTGGCCGGATCGGAGACGCAATCGGCGTTGTCCTTGTTGCGGAACCTGCCCGTCGAGAGCCGGGCGATCTCCTGCCAGTAGGCGATCTCGAAGGAGCGCCGCGAGGTGCGGTGGAAGGTCAGAGGCTCTTCCGGCTTCGCCTTCGCCGTTCCGGCCGCCTTCGCCCCGCCGAGGGCGATCCGCGACCGCAGCTCCGCGGCGGCCTGGGGCGGCAGGGCGTCCAGCCAATCGGCGAGCGGTTCCTTGCCCGGCAGGGTGAGGAGCGCGCGAGCGAAATCCGCCGGTAACGGCTGCCGGCCCAGGAGCTCCCAGGCGTCGAGCAGCTTGCGGGCGTTGACGACGGTCCGCGGATGGCCCTCGCCGGTCGGGGCCCGCAGCAGCTCGACGGCCTCCTGGTGCGGCGGGCGGGCGAGGAGGCGCGGCCAGAGCTCGACCGGCCGCGTCAGGTCGGTCGCCGGATCGGCATAGGCGGTCAAGTAACCGAGCGGGGCACCGCCGGCATGGGGGGCACCCGGGGGATTGGTGATCGTCTGGGGCGTTCCCCCTTCCGGGATGCAGGCGACGAGCGGCCGATGCCAGTACACCTCGTGCCGCCCGACCCGCATGGCGGGATAGAGGAAGCGGTAGCCGAAGAGGCCGCCGGCCCGGAGGCGCCCCGCCGCCTCGGCGAGCTCCTGCCGTCCCGCCCGCGGTCCGTCGAGCAGCCGGTGATGGTCGCGCGTCCAGAGCTGGGCGTTGCGCGCCATCGGCTTGCCGTAGAGGCCGAGATCGTCGGCCGCCGTGCTGAAGAGGACGTGCGCCACCCGGTCCTCGTGCCCGGAAACCGCGAGCTCGTCCGCGAAGCGCTCGACCCGGGCCCAGCGGTGGGTGCGGCGGAAGGTGTTGCGGAAGGGGCCATGGGCCCCCGGCAGCTCCTCCCTGCCGGCTTGCCCCGCGGGGATGTCCGGACGCGGCTCGTGCAGCCAGCCCGACTGCGGCACCCGCAGCCGGTGCGGCGCCTCACAGCGTTCGAAAGCGTGGAGGAGGGGAATCTGCTGGGCGAGCGGCAGCTCGGTCGCCAACCCCGCGTAGTCGGCCGCCCCCCAGAAGAGCAGGCTGCCGGGGAAGGGGAGCAGATGCACCTCGCCCTCCCGGTAGGCCCGCCGGAGCGCCGCGGACATCCCGGCGAACGGCCGGAAGGTGAGGAGATAGCGGATTCCCTCCAACGGCTCTCCCTCGCGCCAGAGGAGCGGCGCCGTCCACGACGGCAGCGGGTCGTCAGGCCACGGCGCTGGAGAGTCAGAGTCGGACTTCGACTGGATGCGGAAGCCGGCGCGCCGAAGGGTGTCGCTCGGCTGCCCGGCCGCCCCCTTCTCCGCCGTCGGGGTGGGCGCCAGGGCCTTCTCCCCGTAGGCCGTGAGGAGCAGCCGCGCGAGGAACCCGAAAGCCTCCGCCGCCGGCCGTTCGACCCCGGGAGCGCTCCAGAAGCTGCGCCAGAAGCCGCGGGACGGTCCCTGCTCGCTGCCGCCGAAGACCGTCCACCGGACCCGTCCCTTGTCGTCCTGGGTCCGCGCCAGGGCGAGCGGCGCGAGGAGCACGTAGCGCTCGGTCGCAGGCGCTCCGGCGCGGAGCTCGGCGGGCCAGTAGGGGTTGTCCTCCAGCTTCTTTCTCGCGATGCCGTGCCCGGACTCGCCGCGGCCCAGCCGCGCGAGGCCATGGAGGAGCTCATTGGCCAGATGCGGGAGGCCGGGATCGAGCTCCAACGCCTGCTCGTACTCGGTGACGTGCCAGCCCCACGGGTCGCCGGCCGCGAACAGCACCGGATCGACGCCGCCACAGGGCTTCCGGCCGAGGCGCGGCGGCGGCATGAACTCCGAGTAGGCCTCGATCGGGTAGCCCCCGGGCGCGCCGGCCCAGGGATCGCCGGCCAGCAGCTCCTGCCATCCTCGTTCCGCCATCCTCGCTCCTTCCTTCATGCACCGGCAGGTCGATCGGATCCTCGCGCAGGGAGTCTAAGAGAACGCCGCGGAGGTTGCCAGCCTCGCCCCCGGCATCCTTATACTGGCACCGTGAGCCCTCCCGATCCGCCGCCGCCGCCGTTGAGTGCCCGCGCCCGCCTGCGGGTGGCGCTCCGCGCTCCCTGGATCCTTCTCTTCGTCCTCGGCGGATTTCCCCCTGTGCTCCTCGGCCGGCTTCTCCTGGCCGCCGCCCCGCGCGCCCGGGCGCGGTTCACCGCCGGCTACTTCCGGGGCTGGGCGAGCCTTCTCCTCGCGCTCCTTAGGGTGCGGGTCGAGACCTCGGGCCTCCCTCCCCGGCCGCCCTTCCTGCTCGTCGCCAACCACCTGAGCTATCTGGACGTCCTGGTCCTCGCGAGCCGGCTCCCCACGGTCTTCGTCTCCAAGGCGGAGGTCCGCGGCTGGCCGCTCCTCGGGCCGATCTGCACGACGCTCGGCACGATCTACATCGATCGCGGGCAGCGGCGGGAGATCCCGCGGGTGATGGGGGAGATCGAAGCGGCGCTCGGCCGCGGCCTGGGGGTCGTCTTCTTCCCCGAGGGGACGAGCTCCCGGGGAGATACCGTCGCACCCTTCAAACCGTCCCTCCTGGAGCTGCCGGTCCGGCTCGGCCGCCCCGTCCACCACGCGACGCTCGGCTACAGCACCCCGCCGGGCGAGCCTCCCGCGCACGACGCGGTCTGCTTCTGGGGGAGCGTCCCCTTCGCCCGCCATGCCCTGGGGCTCCTCGGGCTCCGCTCCGTCCTCGCCACCGTCCACTTCGACCCCGAGCCCATCCGGGACGACGACCGCAAGCTCCTCGCCCGGCGCCTGCGGGCGGCGGTGCTGGCTCGTTTCGAGCCGATCCCGCCTTTAGAGGAGCGTGCCATGGAGGATGACGAAGGCGACGCTGAAGTAGATGACGAGCCCGGTGACGTCGACCAAGGTGGCGACGAAGGGGGCCGAGGCGACGGCCGGGTCGAACCCTAAGCGCCTCAGGAGGAAGGGGAGCATCGAGCCGGCGAGCGAGCCGAAGCTGACGACGCCGATGAGCGCCGCCCCCACGGTGAGCGCCACCCGCGGCCAGTGCACGCCGTAGTCGTAGAAGTGGAAGTGCTGCCAGAGGAAGATGCGCACCATCCCGATCAAGCCGAGGATGGCGCCGAGGGTGATCCCGGTCGGCAGCTCGCGGAGGGCGATCTTCCACCAGTTCCTGAGCGTAATCTCGCGGAGGGCCAGGGCGCGGACGATGAGGGACGTCGCCTGCGAGCCCGAGTTGCCGCCCGAGCTCATGATGAGGGGGATGAAGAGGGTGAGGACGATCGCCTTGCTGAGCTCGCCCTCGAAGTGCTGCATGGCGGTCGCGGTCAGCATCTCTGACAGGAAGAGGGCGCAGAGCCAGCCGGCGCGCTTCCGGATCATGGTGCCGAAGCCGATCTGGGTGTAGGGCTTGTCGAGCGCCTCGACGCCGCCGAAGCGCTGGGCGCTCTCGGTCTGCTCTGCGACCATGGCGTCGATGACGTCGTCGACCGTGACGATGCCCAGGATCCGCCCGGCCTCGTCGACGACCGGAGCGGCCAGGAGGTTGTACTTGGAGATCAGGAGCGAGACGTCGCGGCGGCTGTCGAGCGGGCGGACGGCGAGGGGAGCGCGGCGCTTGCCGATCGAGAGGACCACCGCCTGCGGGTCGGCCAGGAGGAGGTCGCGGAGCGAGACGACGTGGACCAGGTGACCGTCCCCGGGATCGACGACGTAGATCGCGTAGACGGTCTCCTTCTCGCTCGCCACCTGGCGGATCTGCGCGAGAGCCCGCTCGACCGTCCAGTCGGCGCCGATGCTCAGGAACTCGGTCGTCATGATGCCGCCGGCGGTCGTCGGCGGATAGGCGAGGAGGCCCTTCAGGGTGTCGCGGGTCGACGGCTTCACGGCGGCGAGGAGCCGGGTGCGGTCGGCTTCCGGCAGCTCGCGGAAGAGATCCGCCTGCTGGTCGGCCGACATCGCCTCCAGGAGCGGCACGGCCTCCTCGACCGGCAGGCAGCCGAAGGCGTGGCGCCGGTGGGTGAACTCGGGCTCGTCGAAGAGCTGGACGGCGAGGTCGAACGGCAGGGCGGCGAGGACCCGGGCGGCGGCCTCCGGGGTCAGGCGTTCGAGGTTCTCGGCGAGGTCGGCGGCGCGCATCCCGGCGAGGGCCCGGGCGAGCGCCTGCGGGTCGCCGTCGGCCAGGGTGCGAAGATCGGGAGAGACGGCGGCCGCGTTCGTCATGCGCCGCCGAAGAGCGCCGCGGCGCGGCGCTGCATTTCCTCGGGAGAGACGTCGGTCTTGTGCGTCGCGATCCACCAGACGTGCCCGAAGGGATCTTCGAGCTTGCCGCCGCGATCGCCGTAGAACTGATCCGCCACCGGCCGCACCACCTTGGCCCCCGCCGCCACGGCCCGCGCGAAGAGGGCGTCGGCGTCCTCCGTATAGAGCTCCAGGGAGACCGGGGAGCCGCCGAGGGTCTGCGGGCTGCGCACGCCCATCTCCGGGAACTCGTCGGAGAGCATGACGTGGGCGCGGCCGATCTGGAGGTCGGCATGGCCGATCTTGCCGCTGGGGCCCGCCAGGCGCACCACCTCGATGGCGCCGAGGGCCTCTTTGTAGAATTCGATGGCGCGCGCCGCGTCGCGGACGCAGAGGTACGGGGTGATCCCCTCGTAGCCAACGGGTATGGGTTTGACTTCGCTCATGGCTCTCTCCTGGGGAGAGAGCTTAGCCTATCCCGTGCCCCGCGGGCCCGGATGCCGGCCGATGCGAGATCAGAACTTGCCGAAGAAATTCGTGATGTCGAAGCAGATCGTCAGCTTCTCGCCCGCGGGGGAGACGATGTCGACGTGGTCGAAATGCTGGTTGCCCGCGGCGGGGACGAGCGATTGCGACGCCTTCGTCCAGCGGGGATAGTGATCGTGCAACCAGCGGCCCTCCTCCTTGATACCGGCGGGCTCGGTGGTCGCCTGGATCTTGATGCACTCGGCCGCCTTGGCGGCCGGGGGCGGGGTGGTCGGGGCAGGCGCCGCGGGTGCGGGCGCCGGGGGCGTTGGCGCGGGTGCGGGTGCCTGTGCGACGGGCGCCGGGGGTGTTGGCACGGGTGCGGGAGCGGCTGCCACCGGTGCGGGAGCGATTGGCACCGGTGCCGGGGCGGTTGGCGCCGGTGCAGGAGCGGTTGCCACGGGCGCAGGCGCGGCTGCAACCGGCGCGGGAGCGGTTGGCACCGTTGCAGGGGCTGCGGGCACAGCCGCGGCCGCCGACGGCACCACCCGGGCCTGTTGGGGACGCACGGAACTACATCCCGCCATGAGCACGACGCACAGCGCACAGCTCCCAAGCTTCAGCATGGAGATCCTTTCTGGACGAGGCGATTCGCGGGGACTTCCATCAATACGCAAGGGACGTGCAAGCGATGAGCCATCTGCATAGGGAGCCGCGGGGCGGGCGGGTCCCTCCCCCCTGGGGGGGCGGTGGTTGGATCAGGGGGGAGGTTAGGAGGGGGGCGCCTCGCAGAGGTAGACCCTTTCTTGGGCGTGGCCCCGCCCGGAGATAAATCTCCGCGCTACGAGCTACGCTGGCTGAAGCCAGCTTCGAAGCTTCCTACCCTGCACCTCTCTACCTCCTGCATAAAGCTGGATTCATCCAGCGCAACGCATAGCCCGGAGATTTATCTCCGGCGGGGCCAGGAGCTTGGAAGATCGCCAGGTCATTGCACCGCGAGCCGCCCCCCTCCTGGCCTCCCCCCGGCCCCAACCGCCTCCCGCCCCGGGGGGAGGGACCCGCCCGCCCAAGAAAGGAACAGCCCGAATGGCCTGTCATCGCGTCGCCCCCTCTTCATCCAAATCCCTGGATCATCCTCTCCAAAATTTTGATCCGACGAGAAGGTCAGGACATAAAAAAAGCCCGGAGCCGGGCGATTTTCAGTTTCGCCAGCACTCCGGGTCACGAGGGGCTTGCGCCCGTGGAGAGTCTGCGCCATCTCGGCTCTGAGAGCGGCTTCCTTGGGGGGGATCCGCGAGAGGTCGGGGGGAAATACCCTCTTACGTTTACTCCGCCCTAGAGCGCAAGATGTCGTTGGATGTAGTGTAGGCAATCCAACCTTACAGCTCCATTACACGGCGAGCCGCGGACGTCCGCGAGCGGCGAGGGCGGCGTGGACCTTCCCGGCCAGCGCCTCGGCGGAGAACGGTTTCGGGCAGAAGAGATCCTCGCCGGGAGGGTGCCCGTGGCGTTCGAGGACGCCCGCGGTGTGGCCGGAGAGGAAGACGACGGGGAGGTCCGGCTGCCGCTCGCGCGCCGCGGCGGCGATCGCGACGCCGCTCGGGCCGGGGAGCACGACGTCGGTGACGATGAGGTCGATGCCCTCCCCGCTGCCGGCGAGGAAGGCGAGGGCCTCGTTGCCGTCGGACGCCGCCGTCACCCGGTAGCCCAGCGATTCGAGGAGAGCGCGGGTGGAGAGCCGCAGGTCCCGGTTGTCCTCGACTAAGAGGATGCGCTCGCCGTTGCCGCAGATGAGCCCCGGCACGCTGTCGCCCAGGGTCGGCAGCGGCGAGCGCTGGGAGCGCGGGAAGAGGATCTCGAAGCGCGCTCCCTGCCCCGGCGGGCTTTTGACCTCGATCGTCCCGCCGCTCTGGCGGACGAAGCCGTAGACGGCGGCGAGCCCCAGGCCGCTCTTGCCGAGCTCCTCCTGGGTGGTGAAGAAGGGATCGAAGACGAGGTCCCGGATGGCCGCGGGGATACCGTGCCCGCTGTCGGAGATGGCGAGACGCACCCGGTCGCCCCCCTCGTTGGCGGCCCCGCCGACCCCAGGACGGTTCTCGGCGGCGACCGTCACCACGCCGCCGAGCGGCAGGGCCTCGCGGGCGTTGGCGAGGAGGTGGATGAGGGTCTGGCGGAGCTGGGTCGGGTCGCCCTCGATCCGCCACAGGCCGGGCGTCACCTGGAGGTCCAGGCGTACCCCGTCGGCGAGCAGCGGGCGCGCCGTCTCCGGCAGCTCCCCGAGCACCCCGGCGAGGTCGATCACCTCGCTCTTCGCCCCCTGGCGGCGGCCGAAGGCGAGGACGCGGCGGATCAGGTCCGAGGACTTCCAGGCGGTGGCGAGGACGATCTCCATCCGGCGCAGCATCGGATCGTTCGGGGGGAGGTCGCGCTGGACCATCTCGGCCTGGCCGGTGATCACCCCGAGGTAGTTGTTGAGGTCGTGGGAGAGGCCGCTCGCGAGGCGGCTGATCGACTCCATCTTCTGCGCTTTCAGGTAGGCCGCGAGACTCGCCCGGTAGGCCGTCTCGGCGGCGGCCGTCCGGCGCTCGCGAGCGGCGATCCCGGTCGCGGTCAGCACGACGACGACGATCCAGAGCACGACCAGGGCCGCGGTGCCGGGGGTGGTCAGAGGCTCGCCGCCCGCGAGCCTCAAGGCGAGGCCGAAGAGGAGCCCGGCCACCCCCAGACCCGCCACCGTGAGGACGGCCGGCCGCGGGCCCACGAGCGGCGGAGCGGGTGGCGGGGCCGGGGCGTTGAAGCTCACGTCCGTTCGCCCCGCAGCATGTACCCGGCCCCCTTGACGGTGTGGAGCAGGCGTTTGTCGCGCTCGCCGTCGATCTTCTGCCGCAGTCGGTGGACGGCGACGTCGACCAGGTTCGAGAAGGAGTCGAGCGAGCCGTCCCAGACGTGGTCGGCGAGGTCGGTGCGGGTCACCACCTCGTCCTTGTGGCGGAGCAGGTATTCGAGGAGCGCGAACTGCTGGCGGGTGAGCTCCAGGACTTCGCCGGCCACGGTCACCCGGCGGGTGGCGCGGTCCATGACGAGATCGCCGGCTCGCAGCTCCGCCTCGAGCGGCCGGTCGCGCCGGCGGAGCAGGCTCCGCACCCGGGCGAGCAGCTCGGGGAAGGAGAAGGGCTTGGTCAGATAGTCGTCGGCCCCGGTGTCCAGGCCGCTCACCCGGTCGGCGACGTCGGTCTTGCCGGTCAGCATGAGGACCGGGAGGGTCAGCCCCTGCCGGCGCCAGGCGCGGAGGAGCTCGATCCCGGAGGGGGGCGGGATCGCCCAGTCGAGGACGACCAGGTCATAGGGGTTCACCGCCACCAGCTCGTCGGCCGTCGGTCCGTCGTGGGCGACGTCGACCGCGTAGGCCTCTGCCGTCAGTCCGGCGGCGAGCGTTTCGGCGAGGTCCCGATTGTCGTCGACGACAAGAATTCGCATGGCATCCCAGGATGCCGGCCACGGACCGGGAAGACGGCTTTGAGGCTCGGCGATTAGGGATAGTACCCGCGAAGGGCCTCGACCGTCACCCCCGGCCGGTCGACCTGCACCTGGACCGTCCGGTATTCGCCCGGTCTGCCCGCCGCGGCGGGCTGGTAGACGAGGAGGTAGCGCGAGCGCAATTCCTCCTGGATCCGCGTATAGATCGCCGTCAGGTCGCTCGCCGCCTCGGGGAAAAAGCTGCGGCCGCCGGTGTCCTCGGCGAGCCGGCTCAAGTGCTTGCGGGTCTCCAGGTCGAGCTTGGAGACAGAGAGCCCGACGGTGTAGAGGGTCACCCCGGAGCGCCGGGCGTATTCGAGAGCTTCGTCGAAGGAGAAATGGCTCGACCGGTCGCCGCCGTCGGTCAAGAGGAGGATGGCGCGCTGGCCGCGCACCCCCTGGAGGTAGTGGAGACCGAAAACGAGGCTGTCCCAGAGGACGGTGCCGCGCTCGGCCTGGAGGCTCGCCAGGGCGCCGGCCAGGGTGGGCAGGTCGTTGGTGAGCTTGACCGCGAGCCGGGGGCTCTCGTTGAACGGGATGAGCGCCGCCCGGTCGCGCGGCGAGAGGGTCGTCTGGAGGAAACCCAGGGCGGCGCGCTGGGCCTCGGGCAGGCTCTTGACCATCGAGGCCGAGACGTCTAAGAGGAGGGCGGTGGTGACCGGCAGGTCGGTCACCCGCTCGAAGCGGACCACCTGCTGCGGCCGGCCGCCGTCCAGCACCTGGAAGCTCTGCGGCTTGAGGTCGAGGACCGCTCGCCCCTGGGCGTCCTTGACCGCGGCGTAGACCTCGACCAAGGGGACGTCCAGGTGGTCCTGGTAGCCCGGGGCGTTCAAGAGGATGAGATCCTCGGCCGTGCTGCCGTCCGCGAGGAAGGCGACCGCCCGCACGTAGCGGGTCGAGGGCGAGGGCAGGGGGAGGCGCAGCGAGAACGGCGGCTGGTAGAGGGTCGCCACCCGGTTCTGGTCGAAATAGAGCTCCAGGCGCTCGAAGGTCTGGCCGTCGGGGACCCGCACCTCGGCCCGCACCCGCAGGCTCTCGGCCGGGGTCCCGGCGGTGGTGACATGGCGCTCGCCGCGCCGCGGCTCGACCAGGTGGACGGCGAAGCGCTGGGGAGCGTCGTTTAAAACCAGCTCGTCGGTCGCCACCTCGCGGTCCGCGCCGTCCAAGCCCACCGCCCGCACCGTGTGCGGGGTGGGGAGCGTCCCCAGGTCGAAGGCGACGCTGTAGGGCGGGGAGTTCTTGGTGAGGAGCGGTTTGCCGTCCAGGGCGAAGGACACTTTGTGGATCGCCCCGCCGTTCACCTGGGCGGCGACCCGCACCTGGCCGGTCGCGGTCTCGCCGAGCGGACGGACGAGGTGGAGGGTGGCGGTCTCCTCGGCCAGGCTCTGGTGCGCCGCGTCGAGAGCGGCGGCAATGCCGGGGGTGTCGGGGTCGGGGGCCGAGACGGCGAGCTTGGGCACCGCGAGCGGCCGCGCCTCGCGGAAGCTCTGCTTGCCGGCGAGATCCTCCAGGCGGACGATGAGCGTGTAGTCGCCGGGGCGCAGCATGCGCTCGAAGACGAGCGGCAGGCTGTCGGCCGCCCCCGCGGTCGGCAGGTCGAAGCGGTAGCGGAAGGATTCGTTCAGGGCCCCGTCCTTGAGGATCTGCCCGGTGAGGAGGAGGTTGTAGACCTCCTGGCCGTCGAGGCTCGCCGCCCGGAGCGCGCTTTTGGGCACCGCCAGAATTCCCTGGAGGAGCGTGCGGTCGCCCCGCCGCTCGGGAAAGCCGAGGTCCAGGTGCGCTGCGAGCGCCGGGGCGCCCGGCGGCAGGTCGGTCGAGAAGCCGAGGAAGGTCGCGAGCCACTCCGTGTCGCGGGCGGGAGGCGGGTACTCGACGAGCGAGAGGCTGCCGACGCTGTCCTCCAGCTGGACGAGGTGGAAGGCGCGGAGGATGGCGTCCGAGTCGCCGATGCAGCGCCGCTCGACGGTGCTCTCGAAGGCGTACTGGTTGCGCCCGTCGTCCCCGATGCTCCGGAACAGGGCCTGCACGCTCTGGTAGCCCTCCAGGGGACGCCAGAGGTGGAACGGGCCGCCGCCCGAGGGCTGGACGAAGATCAGGAAGAAGCCGTTGGGGAGGGTGTCGCTCCTGGCGTAGTACCAGATTTCGAGCGGCCAGAGGAGGAGCTGGCAGTCGGTCTTCCAGACCTGGTTCGCCGGCCCGTGGAGGAGGAGCATGCGGGCGCGGTCCTCGGTGATGCTGTCGTACTCCCGCCGGGCCTCCTCCAGGCGCGCATACCAGGTGTCCTTGAACTCGTTCTGCGGCGTCTCGGGGTAGGGATCGCGCGACTCCCAGAACTTCTGGATGAAGCCGTCTCTCTGATAGTCCTCCTTGAGATCAAGGAAGGACGCCTTCTCGTCCTTGCGGAGGATCAGCTCGACCTCCGAGAGCCACTGCCGGTACTTGGGTGCGAGCGCCGCGATCCGTTTGTCCGCCGCGGAGGACGGTACCGTCCCCCAGAGCACTCCCAGGAGCAGCATCAACACCAGAGCCCGGCGCTTTCGCATGGTAGATCCTCCCTGGATAAAGCAAAGGGTACGCCAGCGGGAGCAGCCGGCGGTCGTCGCCGGCAGTCCGGCGGTCGTCGCCAAAGCCTCAGAATGCCGACGTATCCGCCACGCTCCCGAACTGCCCCGAAGGATTCTTGTACACCTTGACCGCCCCGGTCTGGGTGTCGGTCACGGTGAGCGTGTATTCGACGTCCGAAAGCGCCCCATAGAAGAACCAGAACTTGCCGCCGAGCGCCCGGCCGTCGAGCACCTTGGTGACGACCTCGACGTTCGTCGGCGCGAAGAACCAGAAGTAGCCGGTGTCGCCGGAGAGGGGGACGGCGGTGCCGGTGCCCGTGTTCCCCTGGAAGTCCTTCCAGGTGGCGGTGACGGCGAAGCGGTCGCCCTGGAGGCAGAGGCGCTTCGGTCCGGGCACGCAGACGGTGGCGGCGTTCGCCGGGGTCGCGTCGGTGCGGGCGGAGACCCAGGCGGGAGCGGCGGCGGGGGCCGTGAGGGTCGTCGCGGCGAACGCTCCCAAGGGTCCGAAGCCGGCGGTGTCGCCGACGCTCGCGAGGTTGCCGGCCGGGTTCTGGTAGCGGCGGGTGAGGCCGGTCGCGGTGTCGGTCACGGTCATCGTGTACTCGACGTTCGAGAGCGCGCCGTAGAAGACCCAGAAGGCACTGTTCAGGCTGCGCGCGTCGAGCACCTTGACGATCACCTCGGTGTTGGTCGGATCGAAGAACCAGAAATAGCCGGTATCCGCGGTCAGGGAGACGGCGTGGCCGACGCCGGTGTTGCCCTGGAAGTCCTGCCAGACGATTTCCACCTGGAAGCGGTTGCCGGAGAGGCAGAGCGAGGTGTCCCCGGGCTGGCAGCCGGTGGGGCCGGAGAGCGGGAGGGCCCAGAGCGAGCGCCCGGAGAGGCCGTCGTCGGCCGTGAAGAAGAGCTGGTTGCCCACCACCGTCAGCTGATCGGGGCGCGAGGAGCGCCCCTCGGGCGCGATGTCCTGCACCAGATGGGTGCCGGCCGGATTGGCGGGATTGCCGTCGCTCTGCCAGAGCTCGATCCCATGCACCCCGTCGTCGGCGCTGAAGAAGAGCCGGTCCCCCACCACGGTCAGATCGGCGGGACCCGAGGGATCGATGCCGGGGAGGAGGTCGCGGAAGAGCTTCGTCCCGGCGGCGGTGCCGTCGGTCGACCAGAGCTCGTAGCCGTGGATACCGTCGTCGGCGGCAAAGAAGAGGCGGCCGGCGAAGGGCGTCAGGCTGGAAACCCCGTTGAAGCGGTGGAACTCGGCCGTTCCCGCCGCCGTGCCGTCGGACTGGTAGAGGGTGACGATGTCGCGGTATTGGACCGTGAAGTAGAGCCGACCGTTCCAGCCCACGGCCTCCAAGGGGAGGACGGACAACGGGGTCACGAGGTGGGTCCCGGCGGCGGTGCCGTCGGTCACCCATAGATCGGCGAGCTCGATGCAGCCGCGGGACAGGATGTAGACCTGGGACCCGACGCGGGTGAGAAGGGAGGTCTCGCCGGAGTTGGGGGAACAGCTCTCGGCGAAGAGGCGCCGGGTGCCGGCGCTCGTGCCGTCGGTCCGCCAGATCTCGTGGCCGGCGGCATCGTAGGCATCGTAGAAGTCGAAATAGATCTCGGAGCCCAGAGGCGTGAGCAGCCCAATGGAGGATACGAAGCCCGGGAGGCCTCTGACCTGGGCCGTGCCGGCGGCGGTGCCGTCGCTCTTCCAGAGCTCGCCCTCATCCCCCAGGAGGATGAGGAGATCGCTGCCCAGGGCGGCGATTCCCGGCGGGGTCGTCTCGGCGGGGAGCGGGAGGAGCGTGGTGCCGGCGGCGGTACCGTCGCTCCGTCCGACTCGGAAGAGGCTGTCGCCAGGCCCCTGGCAGGAGAAAAAGAGGATGCCCGAGGCGGTGGTCAGGCGGGGGCTGTCGGGGATGGGCTTACAGTCGACCGGGCTCGCCGTGGAGACCGGCACGGTGCCGGCGGGGGTGCCGTCGCTCTGCCAGGGGGCGGCCCGCGCGCCGTCGTCGGCGGTGAAGAAGAGGTGGCTCCCGGCGGCGGTCAGCGTGCCGAGCTTCGCCGTCGGCTGCGCCACCGCGAGGTCGGCGAAGAGGGCGGTCCCCCCGCTCTTGCCGTCGCTTTTCCAGAGCTCGACGCCATGCCTGTCCTGGGCACCGTCCTGGGCAGGAAAGTAGGCCGCGCCGCCGAACGCGCCGACCTCGTTGACATGGTAGGTCGCGCCGCCGTCGTCGAACAGGGCGACGCTCGCGAACCGGTGGGTGCCGGCGACGGTGCCGTCGGTGTACCAGAGCGTCCACTGGCCGCTGGCGTCGGTGGCGTTGAAGAGAGCGCCGGTGCCGAACGCCTGGAGGTTTCCGGGAGAGGAGCTGGAGGGGCCCGGATTGGGGACGTCCAGGGGGAACGTGCCGGCGTCGGTGCCGTCCGTCGACCAGAGCTCGGCACCGTGTCCCAGGTCGCTGGTCGTGACGAGCACCCGCCCGGGGATGGAGAACAGGGTGCTCCGGCCGGTCGTCGGTAGGCCGGCGAGCACCGTAGTCGAATCCGGGGTACCGTCCGTCTGGTAGAGATGGCCCCCCTGGTCGTCGTAGCCGAGGAAGAAGGTTCTGCTGCCCACGGTCGCGATCGAGCCCAGGCTCCCGTAGGCATGGGCGGTGCCGGGCGGCGTGATTCGGACGGTCCCCGCCGGAGTCCCGTCGCTCGTCCACAGCTCGTTGTTCGACGTGCCGTCGATCGGCATGAAGTAGAGCCGGTCGCCCACGGCGAGGAGCCTGGGTTCGTCGCCGAACGGACTGAAGATCGTGTTCGGGAACGCGGAGACCTGGCGGGTGCCGGCGACCGTGCCGTCGCTCGCCCACAGCTGGTCGCTCTGGCCGCCGCTCCCGATGACGACGAAGAACAAATGCCCCTCCGTGGAGGTGACAGCTCTCACCTGCGGGAGGGAGGCGATGTGGGAGGAGCCGGCGCTCGTGCCATCGCTCACCCAGAGATCCAGGCTGAGGCTGTCGGGTAGAATGATCTTCATCACGGCGCAGAGCAGCCGGTTGTCACCGAGCGATGCGGCTAAGGCGCGGGTTTCGGAGGTGAACTGGAAGACGTTCAAGAGCTGGCGGGTGCCGGCGACGGTGCCGTCCGACAGCCAGTAGCCGCAGCCCGCGTCGGCGCAGGTGACGAAGAGGAAACCCGAGGGAGTGGCGATGCCGGGGGAGAAGGGACCGCTCGGGAGGAGCTCGAAGGTGCCGGCCCGGGTGCCATCGGAGCGCCAGGTCTCGTTCGGGCGGGTCAGGTCGCTCGGGGCCTCCAGCCAGAAGGCCACCTTGCCGAGGTGGCCGACGAAGGTCGGATCGACGTCGCAGCCGTTGACACAGGGGTAGTGGAGGAGCTCGGTGCCGACCGAGGTGCCGTCGGTGGCCCACATCGCGCGGAGCGTCGAGGGAGTGGAGGCGACGAAGAAGAGCGCGCTGTCGGTGGCGAAGAAATCGTTCGGGCTCGAGGAAGCGGGAGCCGGCGGCGGGCCGGCGACCCCGATCGCGCGCACGAGAGAGGCCGGTTGGGCGAAGGCCGGAGCCGGCGCGAGAAAGGGCAGGACGGCGAACGCGCCGAGGATACCGAGGAGGCGTTTCATGGGAGTCTCCCGAGCGTGCCAGGGCAAGGAGGCCCTGAGAGGGTAATCGTTTTGACGCTTAAATTTTATGCGGCCGTGCGGCCGGGGTCAACCCGCGCCGACCGCTCCCTTTAGAACGCCGACGTATCCGCCACGCTCCCAAACTGCCCCGAGGGATTCTTGTACACCTTGACCGCCCCGGTCTGGGTGTCGGTCACGGTCAGCGTGTACTCGACGTCCGAGAGCGCCCCATAGAAGAACCAGAACTTGCCACCGAGCGCCCGGCCGTCGAGCACCTTGGTGACGACCTCGACGTTGGTCGGGGCGAAGAACCAGAAGTAGCCGGTGTCGCCGGAGAGAGGGAGGGCGGTGCCGGTGCCCGTGTTCCCCTGGAAATCTTTCCAAACGGCGGTGACGGCGAAGCGGTTGCCCTGGAGGCAGAGGCGTTGGGGGCCAGGAACACAGACGGTCGCGGCGGCCGCGTCGGTGCTGGCGGACACGAGGGGCACGCCGGAGATGCTGGTCCGCGCGGTTTTTGGGTTCGGCGAGGGAGCGGAGGCGCCTAAGGGGCCGAAGCCGTTGGTGTCGCCGACGCTCGCGAGCTGGGTCGCGGGGTTGTCGTAGCGGCGGGTCAGGCCGGTCGCCGTGTCGGTCACGGTGAGCGAGTACTGGACGTTTGAAAGCGCGCCGTAGAAGACCCAGAAGGCATCGTTTAACGAACGGGCGTCGAGCACCTTGACGATGACCTCGACGTTCGCCGGGTCGAAGAACCAGAAGGCGCCGGTGTCGGTGGTGAGCGGGATCGTGTGGCCCACCCCGGTATTGCCGCCGAAGTCCTGCCAGGCGATCTCCACCTGGAAGCGGCCGCCCGCGAGGCAGAGCCGGGTGTCGCCGGGGACGCAGCCGGGGCCGCCCAGCGGGACGCTCCAGGGCTCGCGGCCGGAGAGGCCGTCGTCGGCGGCGAAGAAGAGCCGGGAGCCGGCGGCGGTCAGAGAGTCGGGATTGGACGAGCTGCCGGCGGGGGCGAGGTCGTCGACCAGATGGGTGCCGGCGGCGGTGCCGTCGCTCGTCCACAGCTCGACCCCGTGGACGCCGTCGTCGGCGGTGAAGTAGAGCTGGCCGGTGCCCGCGGTGCCGCTCGCGGTCAACTGATCGGGCTGGCTCCCCTCGGGACCGGCGACGATGTCCAGGACCGGCGCGGTCGTCCCGCCGGCATCTCCAGCATGGCTCGCCCAGAGCTCCAGGCCGTGGGCATCGTCGGCGGCGGTGAAGAAGAGCCGGCCGGCGGCGGCGACCGGGTTGCTCGCCGCGAGAGCCGGGAAGGTGGCGGTGCGCGCGGTGCCGGCCGGGGTGCCGTCGGTCCGCCAGAGCTCCGTGCCTCCGGTCGTGGGGAGTTCCAGGAACCAGAGGGCGCCCTGGAGGGCGGCGGGGAAGGGGAGTCCGGAGGCGCCGGCGAAGCGGTGGAGCACCTGGGTGCCGCCCGGGGTGCCGTCCGTCGTCCACATCGAGGTCGCCGGGTTCTCTCCGTCGGAGAGGTCGGTGGCGCCGAAGACGACGTGCGCATTCAAGGCGAGGAACCAGGCGTCGGCGGGGCCTTCCAGAGAGACGCTGATCGGCCCGGCGAGTTGGCGGGTGCCGGCGGCGTCGGTGACGAAGACGTTGAAGGCGCCCCCCAAATCGGCGACGAAGAAGGCCTGGCTGCCGAGGACGGCGAACGAGTGGAGCGCGCGGAGGCCGCCGGTCACCGGGTAGATCGGCTGCGGGGCGATGAGGTCTCCCGGGGTCGTCCGGTAGATCTCGGTGCTGTCGGCGGTCTCGACGGCGAACCAGAGCGCGGTGGCGGTGCCGGAGAGGGGCGGGTCGAACGGCAGGCCCGGAGGGAAGGTGAAGACGGGGACGGTGCCGGCGATGTTGCCGGCGCTGCCGTCGGTCCGCCAGAGGGTGAGATTCGCGCCGCTGCCGGCGAGGAAGTAGACGCCGCCGGCCGCCGCGGTGAGCGAGCGGGGAAGGTTCGCGGTGTCGGCGCAGGGGCTCGAAGCACCTCCCACCGGAAAGACGGGGACGGTGCCGGCCGGCGTGCCGTCGCTCGTCCATACCCCGCGGTTCACCCCGTCGCAGGCGGTGAAGACGACCCGCCCCGGGGAGCTCGCGATGGCGGTCAGCTCGGCGGGATCGGAGGAGGGCTGGCGCCTCCCGATGTCGGTCGCCCGGCGGGTGCCGCCGCTCCGGCCGTCGCTCGTCCACAGCTCGGTGCCGTGCGTGGGATCGGTAGCGGCGAAGAAGATTTGAGCGTTGGTTCCGGACGTCGCGGCGAGCAGCGGCCCGACGACCGGCCGGGAGGCGCCGAAGTCGGTGTAGCGCCGGGTGCCGGCGGCGGTGCCGTCGGTCGCCCAGAGGTCGTCCCCACTCTGCGGATCGCCGGAGGGAAAGAAGGCGAGACCGGCGAGAACCTGGAGCGCCGGGCTCGTGGGAGCGCCGCAGGCGCCCGGGCAGGTGTCGACGAGGAGGTGGGTCGCCCCCGGGGTACCGTCGCTCGTCCAGGGCTCGACGCCGTGAACGCCGTCGTCGGCTAAGAAAACGGCCTTTCCCCCGGAGCCCCCGGCGACCGTCGCGAGCGGTCCGCGGACGACGGCGGTGGAAAGCTGGACGGTCGAACCCGGACTGGCGCCAGTGCCGCCGGTGCCGCCGGCGGCGAAGAGGTGAGACTGTCCTCCGGAGTCGACCGCCTCGAAGAGCAGCCGGCTCCCCACGAGGAGAGCGTTTCCCGGGGAGGAGAGGTCGGGGGTGAAGCCGGCGAGGCTCGTGACCTCCGTGGTGCCGGCAGGGTTCGAGACGTTGCCGTCGCTCGCCCAGACCTCCAGACCCGAAACCCCGTCGTCCGCCGCGAAATAGACCTTGGTGCCCAGAGAAATGGCGAAGAAGGCGCCCACGGAGGCCCCCGGATCGACGCCGAACGAGCGCAGGCGGCCGGTCCCCGCCGCGGTGCCGTCGCTCCCCCAGAGCTCGCTCGCCGTCCCGGCGCTCCCCCAGAGGACGACCCGGTTGCCGGCCGGGAGCAGGAACTGAAGGTCGGCGGCGACCGGCGCCACGAGGCCGGTTCCCGCCGGGGTGCCGTCGCTCTCCCAGAGGGCCACTCCGCCGCCGCTGCCGTTCCCGGTGGTGGCGACGAGGGCGAAGGCTTTCGCTCCCGCGCTCGCGAGGCCGATCACCTCGCCGCCGACGGAAGCGACTCTCGCCGTGCCGGCGAGGGTGCCGTCGGTCGTCCACAGCTCGCAGCTGGTGGCGCGATCCGGGCAGAGCTGGAAGAGGATCTTGCCGTTGAGCGCCGTGCGCTCCTCGGAGTCCGCGCCCTCGGGGCTCACCCGATAGGTGCCGGCGGGGGTGCCGTCCGTCCGCCAGAGCCGCCGCGGCGACTCGGCGGTGAAGAGGAAGACGTTGCCGAGGACGCCGAGCGGGCTCGGCTGGCCGCTGCACGGGCCGGGGCAGAGGTCGGCCACCTGCGCCGTGCCGAAAGCGGTGCCGTCACTCGTCCACAGCTCGGTTCCCGAGGCGTCGGTGCGATCCGGGAAGTAGACCCGGCCTCCCGCCGCCACCAGCCAGGCGTCGGCGCCGCCCAGGTCGCCGGGGGAGAAATCGGTCGGGCCTGGGTTGATGTCCCGCGCCAGGCTCGCGACCTGCGCCGTCACCGGAGCCACGAACGGGCTCGCCGAGCCGAGGAACGCCGACAGGACGGCCGGGAGGAGAGCGGAGAGCGCGCGGGGCTTCGACATCGGATCGGCCTCCAGAGGGTGGAAGCCCCATCATTTCATATACCGCAGCCCCATAAAAATCGAGGCATCTCCCCTTGCTCCCAGCCGCCTCACCTCCCGACGGCGGCGAGGGGCAGCGTCTCCTCGCGCGCGGGGGCGACGGCGGGCACCGTCCCGAAGCGGCGTTCCCGGTGGTGGAACTCGGCGACGGCGGCGGCGAGGTCGGCCTCTCCGAAGTCGGGCCACATCCGCTCGACGAAAATGAGCTCGGCGTAGGCGCACTCCCAGAGCAGGAAGTCGGAGAGCCGCTTCTCGCCTCCGGTGCGGACGAGGAGGTCGACGTCCTGGACCGGCAGGGGACCGGCGAGGAGGCGGGCGAAGAGCTCGCGGGTCAGCGGCTCGCTGGGCTCCCCCGGTGCGTTCGGCTCGCCGAGCCTGCGGGCGGCGGCCAGGATGGTGTCGCGCGCCGAGTAGTCGACGGCGATGCGGAGGAGGAAGCCGGTGGCCGCGGCGGTCGCCTCCTCCGCCATCTCGATCGTCCGGACGAGCCCGGACGGCAGCCGGTCGCGGCGGCCGAGGACGACGATCCGCATCCCGCGCTCGGCACAGCGCCGGGCCTCGCGGGCGAGGAAGGTGCGGAAGAGCCGCATGAGGGCGCCGACCTCGGTCGGCGGCCGTTTCCAGTTGTCGGAGGAGAAGGCGAAGAGGGTCAGGACCGTGATCCCCAGGCCGGGCGCCGCCTCGACCGTCCGCCGCACCGCCTCGGCCCCCGCCTCGTGCCCCGCCCGCCGCGAGCGCCCGCGGGCCAGGGCCCAGCGGCCGTTGCCGTCCATGATGATGGCGGCGTGGAGACCGGCGAGGCCGGCGGCGATACCGACCGGAACGGCGCGGAGGCTCACGAGCGCGCCTCGGCCCGGCCCAGGGTCTTCTTCTTCAACATCGTCATTCCTTCCAAGCGTCCTCCCAAAGCTCTTTTCGTCACAAAGTCGGCGGTCAAAAAAAAGGGTGCCGCCGAGGTCTCAACCCTGCCGGGTGGCGTGGATGATCGCTTCCATGTGGTCCAGGTAGCGTTCGAGCGCCCGCCGTCCGGGCGGAGCCAGGCGGTACTCGGTCTTCGGCACCCGTCCCTCGAAATACTTGGCGCAGGTGATGTAGCCCGCCTCTTCGAGCTTCCTCGCATGGACGCTCAGGTTGCCGTCGGTCGTTTTGAGGAGCTTTTTCAAGTCGTTGAAGGTCAGGCTGTCGTTGACCGCCAGGGCGGAGACGATCCCCAGCCGCATGCGCTCGTGGATGAGGCGATCGAGATCGAGGGCCTGGCGCTCGGGCGGCAGCTCGACCGCGGAGACCTCCTCCGGGCCGATGCCGCCGATGCCGCCGCCGCCGCCGACGCCCGTCATCCGGGAGAGAGAGTCGCGGCGCGCCATCAGCCACCGTGCCCGCGCGCGATGAGGGCGCCGAAGAGGATGTGGAGGCCGCCGAAGCCGCCGGCGAGGAGCGCGTCGCCCCAGGAGAAGGGACAGAAGATGGCGATGGTGCCGAGCGCCATGAAGGCGAGTCCCATGACCGGCACGATGCGGACCGAGAAGGCGCCGCCGGTGACGACGCCGGTGCCGTAGAGGAGGAGCCAGGTGCCCGGCAGGAAGCCGGAGGCGCCGGAGGCCCAGAGGATGCCGGTCAGGAGCGCCCCGGCGGCGAACGGCGGCAAAAGCCCGAGGGCGAAGCGGCGCCCCGGCGCGGTGAACAGGCTGATCTCCGCCCGCCGCGCCTTCCAGGCGATGGCGGCAGAGGTGATGAGGCAGGCGACGACCGCCTCCCCCAGCCAGGTGACGAACCAGCCCCGGAGCCCGGGCTGGCGCGATGCCAGCCAGGCCGCGAGGAGGGCGGTGACCCCGACGATCACCTCGCCGATCCCGGAGACCGCGGTGAAGCAGGCAGCGCCCTCCATGGTCTCCCGGATGAACCGCAGGTTGTCCATCGCATGGAGATGGAGAGCGGGAGGAGGCGGAGGCAGCGTCGTCTCGGAGCGCGTACGGGCAGGGCGCGTTGCGGTCACCCAGGGAATGTAGCGAGGCATGAGGGTCGCTGTCAAGTTCTTTGTGGCATAAAGTCGAGAGGGACGCCCCGTGCCAGGCAGCGCCTGGGGCGTTCTACTCGTAGACGATGAAGCCGGGGGCGAGGATGCCGTCGGGATCGAACTTCTTCTTGGCCGCTACAACCTGCGGCCAACGGTCGCCGAAGTGCGCGGCCCACTTCTCGGCCGTGTCGAAGGTGATGTAGCCGGAGAGGTAGCGCTTGCCGCCGTAGTGGATCGACAGCTCGCTCGCCATGTCGAGCTGCGCCAGGGCGCGATCGAGGAAGGCCGGCGGCACTCCGGGGAGAATCCCCCAGCCCATGACGAAGTCCCCTTCCGGATGCAGGAAGAGCGGCACGTCCGAGGTATGGGTGTAGGCCGGCCAGAGGAGGATGTGACCGCCCGGGCCCAGGGCCTGGGGTGGGGTGATCGAGAGCGCCTGCTCGATGAACTCGCGCGCCGTGTCCCAGGGGAGGGTGGTCTCCATCCACGGGTGCGGCATGTCCCAGTAGCCGCTGCGCCGCCAGAGCTCGAAGACCGGATCCATGCGGTTCAGGAACTCGTGTTGGGTGAAGTCCTCGGTGTGGACGTGCCGGTAGGGACGGAGACCTGCGAGCACCTCCGCCATGTCCGGCTCCTCTCCCTCCTCCAGGTCGACCGTCAGGTGGACGGGGTAGAACCAGGCGGCGAAGGTCTGCATCCCCTCCCCGAGCGCCATCCCCTCGCCGATCTTCTTGATCCCCTGGAGACAGGGAGTGCACCAGGACTCGACCGAGGAGAAGACCGGGTTGTCCGGGTGCATGACCCGCTTGACGTCCTCCATCAGCACGCCGAGGTCGTCGTAGAGCAGGTAGTACTTGCGCACCCGGGGCTTGCAGGCGCGGAGGCGGACCTTCGCCCGGGTGAGGATGCCGAACTGGCCGAGGCCGCAGCGGACGGCGTCGAAGAGCTCGCCGTGCGCCGTCCGCGAGCAGGTCACGATCTCCCCCGTGCCGGTGACGACCTCGAGCTCGACGGCGTTGTCGGCCTGGGTGCCGTAGCGGAAGCTCGCCACCCCGAGGCCGGCCATCGACAGGGTGCCGCCGAGGCTCACCCCGAGGTTGTTGGTGAGGACCCGGGGCACCAGATCGTGCTCCAAGGCGGCGGTGACCAGGTCGCGCCAGATCACTCCGCTGCCGCAGGTGGCGGTGGGGCCATCGGGATTCTCGCGGCTCTCGGGATCGATCGAGAAGATCGTCGTCATCCCGGAGGTGTCGACGACGATGCCCCCGTCGCTCGTCGCCTGGCCGCTCTGGGTGTGGGCCTGGCCGCGCGGCACCACCGGAATCCGGTGCTCGCGGCAGAAGCGGACGACGGCGGCGACGTCCTGGGCGTCGCGGCAGCGGGCCACGGCGGCGGGCAGATGGTCGGCCATGCGGCCGAAATCGGAGCGGACCTTGGCGCGGTCCTCTTCCGAGAGCAGCAGACGATCGCCCAGAACCTCGCGCAGGTCGCCCAGGAGCTCGGTCGTCGTGCGTTTCGTATCTACGGTCATGACAGGGTCTCCCTGTTGGAATCGGCGATTTGGAACCGGCAATTTGGAACCGGCAATTTGGAACCGGCAATGAAAGTCGGTCCCCGACTTTGTAGCCGATTGCGCCCGGGGAGGCAAGTCAGAGCAGCTTCAGGAGCTTCAGCGGCGTCCGGGCGGAGTGGGCTCGGTCGGCGGCTCCGGGGGACCTGCCTTGGTCCCCTTGGGCAGGCCGGCCATCGAGAGGACCGTCTTGTAGCCCTCCTTGATCCAGCGATCGATGCCGCCGTCGACGAGGATCGCGTCGTCGAAACCGGAGGCGATCAGGACCCGCATGCCGTCCGCGCCGCAGGTGTCGTTGCCCCGGCAGTAGACGAGGAAGGTCTCCTCCCGATAGGGGGCGAGGAGGAGCAACTGGTAGGGAAGCTTCGCGACGGGGAAGTTTTCGGCGTGCAGCAGATGGCCGGTCACCCCCTGGTACTCGGACGGCGGGCGGAGATCGACGATGAAGATGCCCGGCGAGTCGCGGATGATCTCGTAGGCGACCGTCGGGTTCACCTTCTTGAAAGGCGGATGGGGCTTGCGGCTCCACCAGCCCTCGACCCGCTTGACCGGATGGCAGCTCAAGAGGGGAAGGATCGCGAGCGTCAGGCCGGCGAGCGCGAGCAGGGATCGGCGGGCCGGGCCTCTGGACCGCAAGAGGGAGACGTTGTTCAATCGACGCATTCCAGGAGCTCCACCTCGGGGTTCACCTCGCCCACCGCCACGCCACGACAGCTGCGGAGGACCGGCCGATAGTACTCCTCCAGCGCTTGAAACTCCTCGCCCGAGAGCGCTCCCATCTGGCGCAGCAGGTCGAGCACCACCCCGTCCCGGCAGCGCTCGCCGCCGTCGGCGATCTTGACCGCCATCCCTAAGGCGACCGGCCCGCGGACCGCCGCGGCATAGAAGCCTTCCGCCCCTTCCTTCCCCAGCACCCGCCCGCCCGTGACCTCCATCAGGCGGGTGGTGAAGCGCCCCGGGCCGGCGACCATCTCCGGCGCTCCCGTCATCGCGAGGACCACCCGGTGGACGGCGGCGGCGACCGCCGACGGCAGGCCGGCCGCCTCGGGGTCGGCCAGGGCGGCGTAGCCGCGGGCGACGGCGGCGACCGGCAGGTGGAAGGACGGCACGCTGCAGCCGTCGACCCCGATCCCGATCTCCCGCCGGTCGCAGCCCACGATCTCCGCGAGCTGGGTGAGGATGCGCTCCTGGAGAGGATGGTCCGGCTCGACATAGCTCGCCGTGGGGAGGTCGAGCAGGCGACAGGCGAGGAGCATTCCGGCATGCTTGCCCGAGCAGTTGCTGTGGAGGGGCGACGGCGCCTCCCCCCGCCGCTCGAGGGCCTCCGCCGAGGGGCGATCGAACGGCGGATGGGTGCCGCAGAGGAGATCGGCGACGCCGAAGCCGCCCCGTTCGAGGAGCGAGAGCGCCCGCCGGGCGTGCGCCGGCGTGCCGCCGTGCGAAGCGCAGATGAGGGCGAGGTCGGGAGCCTCCAGCGAGAAGCGCTCGGCGCCCCCCGCCAGGAGGAGCGGCAGGGCCTGGAAAGGCTTCGCCGCCGACCGCAGGTAGGTCGCGGTCTCCGCCGCGCCGGGATCGCCGATCTGCCCCACCCGCGTCCCTTCCGGGGTGACGACGGCCGCGACGCCGAAGTGCCAGGACTCGGGCCGGCCGGCGCGGAGGACGGTCGCTACAGGGGCGAACAGAGGGTCCTACCGCTCTCCGGCCATCGCCGCGGGAACCGTGTCGTAGGTGGGGAACAGCTCGGCCAGGCGCGCCACCTGGAGGAGCTTGCGGATGCGATCCGAGGGGTTGACGAGGATCAGCTCGCGCTTGAAATCGCGGAAGCGGCCGAGATAGCCGACGAGCTCGCCGATGCCGGTCGAATCGATGTAGTTGATCTTCGAGAAATCGATGATGACGTGCCCGGAGTCGTCCTTCAACGACCGCTCCAGAGTCTGGGCGAAGAACTGGGCGCTCTCGCCGAGCTTGATGACCCCCTCCAGGTTGAGGAGGGTGAAACCGTCCAGGTGGCGTTTCTCGACGATCATCGCGATCCGTGAAAGGCGATCCGCTCCGGGAAATCCGTTTCGGGAGATTCGTTCCGACGATCCGCTTTAGGGCAATCGATTCAAGACGATCAATTTTAGGGACTTTGAGTTTAGCACAGCGGAGAGACCCCGGCAGGGCCGGTTCCGCTAGAATGCCACGGTCTCGTCAAAGTCGCCTCCGTAGGAGCACCCCCCTGTGGGTGCCCGGGCCGGAGGGCGACTTCGAGAAACGAGAGGAACCGAAATGTCAGACCCGACGATCGAGCTGCTCAAAACCCTGGTGGGAATCGACTCGGTGAACCCCTCGCTCGTGCCCGGGGGAGCGGGGGAGGGCGCCATCGCCCGCGCTATCGCGGCCGAGCTGCGCGCCCTGGGCGCCGCGGTCGAGGTCACCGAGGTGGCCCCGGGGCGGCCCAACGTCGTCGGGGTGCTCGCAGGCCGCCGGCCCGGGCGGTCGCTCCTCCTCTGCGGCCACATCGACACCGTCGGGGTGACCGGCATGGCCGCCCCCTTCCACCCCGTCGTCCGGGACGGCCGGCTCTACGGCCGCGGCGCGGTCGACATGAAGGGCGGGGTGGCGGCGATGCTCGGCGCCGCCCGCGTCATCGCCGAGGCCGGCGGTCTCGACGCCGGCCGGCTGATCGTCGGCGCCGTGGCCGACGAGGAGTACACGAGCCTGGGGGCGGAGGCCCTCGTGCGCTCCGTCCAAGCGGATGCGGCGATCGTCACCGAGCCCACGGACCTCGTCGTGGCGGTCGGTCACAAGGGTTTCTCCTGGGTCGAGGTGACGACCACCGGCAAGGCAGCCCACGGCAGCCGCCCCCTGGAAGGGAAGGATGCCATCCTCCGCATGGGGCGCCTCCTCGGCCGGCTGGAAGCGCTCGACCACGGCCTCCAGTCCCACTCCCCGCACCCGCTCCTGGGGACCGCCTCGCTCCACGCCTCCCTGATCGAGGGCGGCCGCGAGCTCAGCACCTACCCCGACCGCTGCACCCTGTCGCTCGAACGCCGCACCCTGCCGGGCGAGCCGATCGAGGTCGGCCCCCGGGAGGTCGAGGCTCTCCTCGCGGATCTCGTCCGGGAGGACGGCGAGTTTCAGGCCGCGAGCCGCTTCCTCTTCGGCCGCCTGGCCTATGAGACGCCTCCCGGCCACGAGCTGCCGAGCCTCCTCGAAACCGCCCTCGCCCAGAGGGGACGACCGGCGCGGCGCGGCGGCGTGAGCTTCTGGACCGACGCCGCCGTCCTCGGCCACGCCGGCATCCCCACCGTCATCTTCGGCCCCGGCGGGCTGGGGCTCCACGCGATCGAGGAGTACGTGCGGGTCGACGAGGTCATCGCCTGCCGGGACGTCCTCGCCGAGGTCGCCCGGGTCTTCTGCGCCGGAACGCCAGGATCTTCGTAGAACCGCGCAGGCCAGAGACGCCTGCGATCCTCTCGTCTCCCGACACGTCGGAGACGCCCTGGCGTTCCGGGTCAAGGCAATTTCGGTGGTAGCGGCTGGGCGTCTCTACCCGCGGTCGGAGCGTCGCCCGCCGTCTTCTCTTCCCGCTTCGCCTCCCGCCCGCTGAGCCGGGCCAGGGTATCGTCGTCTAAATGGAGGGTCTGCTGCGGGAAGGGCATCTCGACGCCCTCCTTGTCGAGGGTCACCTTGACGAGCTCCAGGATGTCGAAGAAGACCTCGCGCTCCTTGTGGGCGTCGCGCAGCCAGACCCGGAGCTCCAGGTTGACGGCCGAGTCGGCGAGCTCCTTGACCACCACCTTGGGCGGCGGGTCGGTGACGAGGTCGGGGCGGCCCGCGATCGCCTCCAGCAGGGCGCTCCGGACCTTCCCGATGTCCTCGCCGTAGCCGATGCCGACCGGTACGTTGATCCGCAGGTGGGGATTTCGCGTGTGGTTCAGGATCTTCTCGTTGATCACCGTCTTGTTGGGCAGGATGGCGTCCACCTTGTCGACGGTCGAGATGCGGGTCGTGCGCAGGCCGATCTGCTGGACCTGGCCGTAGATGCCGGCGACCGTCACGTTGTCGCCGACGTGAAACGGGCGGTCCCAGAGGATGGTGAAGCCCGCCACCAGGTTCGCCAGGCTGTCCTGGGCGGCGAAACCGACGGTCAGGCCGACGATTCCCAGGCCGGCGAGCACCGAGCCGATCTGGAACCCCAGCTGGCCGGCGGCCATCACGAGGCCCATGCCGAGGATCACGAACTTGACCAGCCGGATGGAGATCTCCTGGACCGCGGGATCGGCGCGGGTGCGCCTGAGGACGCCATGGAGCACCCCGGCGCTCACCCGATAGAGGAGGAAGGAGATGACCAGGACGACCATCGCCGCGGCGAGCGAAGGCAGGAAATCGACCGCCCGGTCGCGCAGGCGATCCAAAGACTTCTCCCAGCCGCCCGGCTGCCTTAAGACCTGGACGAGTTGCGGCGGGCGGCGAACGGCCGGAGCGGTTCGCGCCGCGGTCGGGGCCGCGGGCTTCTTCAAGGACGGCAGCTGGGAGGCGACCGGGAGAGCGAGGAAGAGGAGCGCGATCGCGAGGACCAGGCGGCTTCCCATCGCTGGGCGAAACGGCGGTCTCTCGGCCATGCGCGGTCCATTCTTCCGTGAGTCTCCCATCGCGCTCCCGGAGAGCTGCAAATTCCGTGCGTGGGAGATGGTAGGGTTCCCTCATGCGGATCGGCGTCCTCTCGGATACTCACAACCTTCTCCGCCTGCGGGTCCAGGAGCTCCTCGCCGGCTGCGACCGCCTGCTCCACGCCGGCGACGTGGGAGGGCCGGAGATCCTCCTCCGCCTGCGGCGGATCGCCCCGGTCGAGGCGGTCCGCGGCAACACCGACTTCGGGACCGCCCTCCCGGAGACGCTCCTGGGCGACATCGCCGGTCTCCCTTTCGGCATGGTCCACCGCCGCGAGGACGTCCCCGAAGACTGGCCGGGCCGCCTCCGCCTCATTCTCTATGGGCACTCCCACCGGCCGGAGCTCTCCTGGCGTGGTGATTGCTTGCTCTTGAACCCAGGCGCCTGTGGCGCTCGTCGCTTCCATCTTCCCCTGACGCTCGCTATCCTCACCGTGGCCGAAGGTCCCCGTCTCATCCCGGAGATCCTCGCCGTCGAGTAGGGCGAACGCAGCACAGCCGATCCCGCCCCCACGAGGGGGCGCTTCCAGAAGGACGCTTCCAAGGGAGGTACCATGCCGCACCCCCGTTTCGCCGTCCTGCCCCAGGTGGGCTTCGTTCTCGCTCTTCTCTCCCCGGTCGGTGCCCAGGCCGCCCTCTTCGAGCTCTACCAGCACGGCGCCGTCGCCAACGGGCAGGACGGAGCGTGGACGGCGCGCGCCTCGGACCCCTCGGCGGTCTACTACAACCCGGCCGCCATCACCAAGCTCCAGGGCACCCAGGTCGAGGCCGGGCTCGACTTCACCAATCCCCAGGACGACTACAAAAGCTCGACCGCCAGCATCAAGGCCCATCACATCATCAACTTTCCTCCCGCCGCCTACGTCACCCATCATTTCGGCAACGGCAGCCCGATCGCCCTCGGGCTCGGCCTCGACGCCCCGTACTGGAACGACCTCAACTGGGATGACGCCCTCTTCCCCGGCCGCTTCCTCGACCGCCGCTTCCGGCTCGAGGTCGCCGAGCTCCATCCGGTCCTCGGCTGGGAGGTGACCGACAACCTGAGCGTCGGCGGTGGCCTGCGCTACCTCTACGGCACCCTGGAGCAGTCCGACAACGGGCTCCTCCCGCTCCCGACCCCGGGAGGGTCCCTCTTCCCGACCGAGGTCCAGCGCGACGCCCAGACCAAAGTCGATGCTCTCGCCTGGGATCTCGCCATCCACTACGCCCGCCCGGCCTGGGGCTGGGGCGCGGTCTTCAGGAGTGCCGCCAAGCTCTCCGGCACCGGCGATTCCAGCTACAACGTGATCGGCAACTCCACCTTCGACGCCGACTTCCCCGATGGCCGCGCCCGGCAGTCGTTCAAGCTGCCCGACGAGCTGCGCGGCGGTTTCTGGTTCGCCCCCTACCCCGAGCTGCGGATCGAGCTCGACGCCTCCTACGACCGCTGGTCCGAGGAGCCCAACGACGTCATTTTCTATACCCCCGATGCTTTCGGGAACGGCCCGACCGACCGGCCGCGCCGCTGGGACAACACCCTCTCGCTCCGCCTCGGGGTCGAGGGCAACGTCACCGACAACCTGATCCTCCGCGGCGGCTTCGGCGTCGAGCCCTCGCCGGTGAGCTCCTCGACGATCGAGCCTGGCTTCCCCCAGGGCGATGCCAAGGTCTACTCCGTCGGCTTCACCTACAACCTGCAGCAGATGTCCTTCGACGTCGGCTATTCGCTCCACAAGGGCGACTCGCGCGGCGCCTCCGGCCAGGAGCTGCTGAACCCCGGGGTGACGAGCCAGTACTCCTCGCGCGACCAGGTCTGGGCGGGAGCGCTCCGCTGGCGCTTCTGAAGCGGACGGAGCGGGGGTTTTTCTCGTCGCTGGGCCGTCCCGCTGTGCCGTGAGCCGACCTCCGAAGCTCGCTTCAGGGGTTTGCCGGCCCGTCGCGGCCTCGGCGCGGGCCGTGAAGTCCGGCTCGCGGGTCGAAAAAGGCCATTCACGGACCGAAAAACTCGCGAAACGGGCGATTGGAGGCTCTCACGCGCCAATATGGCGTTTTGCCGACCGTTTCGCGGGTTTCACGTGTCGATTTTGGCGTTTTTCGGCCCGGTAGAACCGCGAATCGAGCGATTCGCGGGCTCATTCGTCTTGTCGTCGAGTTTTTCGGGACGTGCGTCGCGTTTTTCGGCTCGTCGGGGGCGTTTTTCGGGGCTCGCGACAGGTTTCGATGCCATATCGGCAGGTCGACCCGGAGCTTCGCCGGTCAACGCTCCTCCAGGCGCCGCAAGAGCTCCCGGGCGTCCTCGTCGTCCAACACGCCCTTCGCCCGCAGCTTGTCGGCGAGATAGCGCAACGCGCTACGGTCGGCCAGCCTCTCGGCTTCCAGGAAGGTGGAGCGCAGAGCGTCGACTTCTGAACCGTGCGCTCGGGAGGAATGAAGCGCCCCGAAGAAGGCGCCAGGGTCCACATCCAGGACCTTCAGGATCGCATAGACATGCTCGACCGTCAGGACGATCCGGCCCGCCAGGAGATGTCCGTAGTAGCCCTTCTCCCGCTCCAAGCCCTTGTCGATGCTGGCCTTGGTGAACCGGCCCGCAGTGCGCAGCTGTTCCAGGGCGGCGAGGAGTCGCCGCACCTCCGCGGCCGGTTGGCTCATCAGTTTCCCTGGGCTCACTGGCGAAGGCTATCATCACCGCTTCGCGGAGAACCTTCCCCCAGCGCTCGGAGAAGCTTGCCCAGGACTCGGCAAGCCTTCCCTACACCTGGCGAAGCCTTCTATACACATGGTGAGGCTTTCCCAGGGCTCGCTGAAGCCTGCCCAGCACCGGAGGAAGCTTTCCCAGCCCTCGGCGAAGCTTTCCCAGAGCTGAGCGAAGCTTTCCCACGGCTCGGCAAGGCGGTCCCGGTGCCTGGCGAAACGATCTCTACACATAGCGAGACCTTCCGTACACATCGCGAAGCTGCCCAGGCTCGAACGGCCGTTGTCATCCTTAGATCAGTCTGCTCTGCCGGTGTAGGTGAAAGTCGCCGGACTCGCAACCGGCTGCCGAGGCGCCTACCATGCGTCAACCCCGGCCGACCGATTCAAGGATGAGTCGAACCCGCGCCAGGGGCAAGGAGGAGGAGGATATGGAGATTCTGAGCTTGCTGGTTCCGCTGTGGCTCGCCTGGGCAGGACGGCCGCTCCACTCGGTGCGCTCCGCAGCGGCGATCGAGCGGCCCGCACCGACCCGGCCGGGACCGGGGACGACCGCGACTCCGGCCGGGGACTGTGGCGGGGCCGTAGACCCGAACGGCAGTTGTCATCCGTAGCGCGCTCAGCGCAGCCGGTAGCCGTAACGCCTGACGCGGCGCGCCGCAGCCGAGATCCGCTGCACCGTCATCTTGCGGTCTTCAAGGTCCAGGAGGCCGCGCACAGCCACCAGGATCTCCCTCGGCGCGCCGATTTCCAGCAGCAGGATCAACGCGGCCTCCAACTCGACTCGCGCCGAGCCGAGATCCTCCAGGCGAACCAGGCAGACAGCGAGATCGAGGCTCACGAGCGCCGCTTCAAACCGGAGACCCTCCACGGCGAACATCTCGCGCGCCTCCCGAATCTTCGCCAGCGCCGGACCCGGGAAGCCGGTCTCCAGGTCGATCAGACCTTTCCCCCACAACCAGCGCGTCCGCAAGAGTGGCGCCGCTCCCCTCATATAGAGGTCGGACCTCGACCAGAGAGATTCGGCCCACTTCGGGCGTCCCGCTCCAAGATAGGAGAAGACCAGGGCGTTAGTCGCGAGGCGCTCCAACTCCAGATCGGGGACCACCTGAAGGGCGCGCAGCGCCTCGACCAGCAGCGCCGCCGCCTCCTCAGGCCGTTCGTCATACAGGAGCGCCGAGCCGATCTGCAGCAAAGTCCTGGCTTGGCCCAGCGCATCACCGCGCCGTCCGCGCCTCGCCGCCAGGCCGCCAAGGATCTCCAGGGCCTCCCCGAATCGCCGCTGGTAGACGCGGAGCGTACCTTCGAGAGAATCGACATGGTCCTCCAGGTCCGAGTTTCCCGTCCCGGCGGCCATGGCTTGCCGCGCGCGCTTCAGGGCGTGGTCCGCCTCCCGGAGGCGACCTTGAATTTGCCGCGCATTGCTGAGGTTCGCCCAAGCGGTCGCTGCGGCATCGGCCTCGGCTTCGCCCTCAGGCAGCACCGAGGCGACGAGCGCCGCCGCTTCGGCCCAGTCCACCATCTCCTCGCTCGCGGAGAAGCGTGCGGCGAAGGACCGTCTCGCCATTTCCTCGCAGAGGCCCGCGGTGTGGAATCGTCGACAATTGCGGAGGGTGAGGCCTCTCCGGCCGGCCGGCATGGCTTCGAGGTCCGCCAAGAGTGCGCTGGTCGTGCTCATCCGCTGATCTTTGATCTTCAGAAAGAGAACGAAGCCTATCTTTTCAGCTCCACGCCGGTCAACGCTCCGCCAGGCGCCGCAAGAGCTCCTGGGCGTCCTCGTCGTCCAATACGCCCTGGGCCCGCAGCTTGCCCGCGAGATAGCGCCACGCGCTGCGGTCGGCCAGCCTCTCGGCTTCCAGGAAGGTGGAACGCAGAGGATCGACTTCTGAACCCTGTGTCGGGGACGGATGGAGCGCGCCGAAAAAGGCGCCTGCGTCCACCTCCAGGGCCTTGAGGATCGCATAGACGTGCTCGACGGTCAGTACGATCCGGCCCGCCAGGAGATGCCCGTAGTAGCCCCTCTCTCGTCCTAAATCCTTGTCGATTCTAGCTTTTGTGAACCGGCCTGCAAGACGCAGCTGTTCCAGGGCGGCGAGGAGACTCTGCACCTCCTCGGTCGGTTGGCTCTTCCGTTTCCCGCGGCTCACTTGCGAAGGCTATCACCCCTCCTGTCGAGGCGAAAGACGAAATCTTCTCGTCGCAGTGTTGACATCCTCTACTTACGGATCTAACCTTGAACCATGGAAGGCGGCAAGAGGTGCCTGACGAAGATCCCGAAAAAACGACCTGTAAAAGGCGCAGGAAGGAGGACGCTCATGCCCCGCTCGACGGATGGATTCGCCATCCCGACTCTGGAGACCGAACGCTTGCGGCTGCGGTCCTTCTGCAAGAGTGACGTCGACGACTACGCCGCGTTGCACGCGGACCCCGAAGTGACGCGCTATTTTGACTGCGGGGTGTGGGATCGCTCCCGGTCCTGGCGGCACCTGGGCTTCCTCCTGGGGCACTGGCAGCTGGCGGATGCCGGGATGTGGGCCGTGGAGCAGAGGGAGACCGGCACGTTCGTCGGGACGGTCGGCTTCGCAGCTCCCGAGGGCTGGCCGGGTTTCGAGCTGGCCTGGACCCTCGTGCGGCGTTGGTGGGGGTACGGCTACGCCACCGAGGGCGCCCGGGCGGCCCTGGCCTACGCTTTCACCGCCTTGAAGAAGGATCGCGTCATCAGCCTCATCCACCCGGAAAACCGCGCCTCCATCCGGGTCGCCCTCCGGATCGGCGAGAGCCTCGTAGGGCCCACCGATTTCCTCGGAAGGAAAATGCTTTGCTATGGGATCGATCGGGAGAGCTGAGAGCCGGTGATCGATTTTGCTGGCGCAGCCGGATCCTCCAGCCTGCGCCAGGAAACCTTCGCGATACCAGCTCCCTGACCCTCTGCTCCCACTTGATCTGCCCCAGGGTGTTGTTCGACCTCCGAAGCTCGCTTCAGGGGTTTCTCCGAGAAGAGGGGCTCCGACAGCTTCCCACTCCTGTTTGCGTATGGAAGCACTTCTTTCCTGCCTTCTGGCGTTTCTCCCTGCGCCGCATCAAAACTCGCGGACTTATCCGATTTCTGTCGCCGATGTATAGAGAAGACAAAGGATCAGGCTTCCGCATAGACTGTTTGAAGTTCGGCCTGATTCATCTTTAAGGCTCTGCCCGGCAGCCTCCCAAGGGGGAAGGATGGATAATCGTCTGCGGATTTCGATTGCCAGAGCCGCAGGGCTTTCGGCTCTTCTTTTCGCCGCTCCGGCTCTCGCCCAGCCTCTTCCGGCCGCATCCCGGCGAGCGCTCGCGCGCTCTCGGTCAACCTGACGGTCACCGCGCCGACCAACGCCGGCAATCTCGTCCTCTATCCCTCGGACGCGGCGGCCCCGCTAGCCAGCCTGATCAAATTTTCTTCCGCTCAGACGCGATCGAACAACGCTCTCCTCACCGTCGCGAGGACCGGCGCCGGCAGCATCACGATCGCCGGCCGCGACGCACGGTGAGCGCACGCTCTACACCCTGGACGTCGTGGGCCATCGGACTCGGGAGGAGCTTCAGCACTGGAGCGGCAGCGCCTGGGTGAGCGACATTCACACCGACTTCGTCTACAGCTCGCGCTGTCACCTCGACAAGACGATCCGCCAGGATGGGAGCGCGAGCGGCGCGGTCACCGAGTACGCCTACGACTGTGACGACAACCTCGCCCAGGTCTGGGATGCCCGCCATCCCAGCAACAACCAGACGAGCCCGGCGACCCAAGCCTACGCATACGACTCGTTGAACCGGCTGATGTCGGTAACGCAGCCGTGGGCCGGGACCGGCGGCGGGACCTCGGCGACGGCTTACACCTACGATGTCCAGGATCATCTGAGCTCGGTCACCGATGCCAACGGCAACGTCACAAGCTACACCTATAGCGACCGGGACCTCCAGACGCGCCAGGTGTCGCCCGTTTCCGGGGAGACCGATTCGACCTACAATGAGCACGGCGAGCTGACCGCGGCGACCGATGCCCGGGCGATCACGATGTACCGCACGATCGACGCTCTCGACCGAGTCTCGACGATGACCTACCCGAACCCGAACCTCAATGTGACCTATCAGTACGACACGGGCTCGTTCGCCAAGGGGCGCCTCACGGGCCTCACCCGCTACGGCGGCACCGTCGCCTATGCCTACGATCGCTTCGGCCGTGCGATCCAGGATGGGACTCTCAGCTACACCTACGATGCGAATGGGAACCGCACCTCGATCGTCTACCCCGGAGGTGGAGCGACGGCGAGCTATGCCTTCGACTTCGCCGATCGGGAGCAGAGCCTATCGCTCCAGATCGGCACCAACCCCTCGCTCGCTCTTGCCGGTCCGGCGAGCTATGAGCCGTTCGGTCCGCTCGCGAGCTTGCCGCTCGGCAATGGCCTGACCGAGACCCGCGCCTACGATGGGCGCTACCTGCCGTCGTCGATCCACCTGGCCGGTAGCTCCTCGGCCCTGCTCAACTGGAGCTATACGCTTGACGCTGTCGGGAACGTCAATACGATCACCGACACCCTCAATTCTGCCAACAACCGCACCTACGGCTATCTCGACTTCAACTACTTCCTCACCCAAGGGAACGGCCCCTGGGGCACGCGGAGCTGGACCTACGACAAAATCGGCGACCGCCTGACGGAGAATCGAGGCGGTGTGACCGATACCTACACCTACGTCGCAAACGGCGGGATCCAAACACCCAAGCTCGGTTCAATCGCTCTCGGCAGTGGCGGAACCCGCACCTACGCCTACGACGCCGACGGGAACACCATCCAGACGGTCGACCCGACCCAGCAACTCGACCTGATCCCAGATGCGGCGAACCGGCTCGCCTCCCTCCGTTCGGTCCCCAGCCGCTCCCGTGCCGACATGCTCTACGACGGCCGTGGTTTCCTCCGCCAGGCGCATGACGACGGGGGAGCCTGCACGCCGACGTTGACGGTCCCGACCTACAGCTCGGAAGGCCGCCTGGAGCGCCGCGATCACCTCAGCCTCTTCACCCCGGCCGGCCCGGCGCTCGATACGACTCTCGTGCTCTACTTTGCAGGCAGGCCCGTCGCCCTCTATCGGCAGACAGCGAGCACCTCGAAGCTCACCTATCTGACGACCGATCACCTGGGAACGCCGATCGCGGCGACGACGGATGCGGGGGTGCTTTCCTGGCAGGGTGGGTTCGAGCCGTTTGGGGCAGATTGGAGCGGAGCGGATGGGGCGGGGGTGTTCTTGCGGTTCCCGGGGCAATGGGAGGATCAGGTTTGGGAAGGTGGCGGGCTTCAGAGTGGCCTGTACTACAACTTGAATAGATGGTTCGCCCAGGATTCTGGACGGTACGAGGCTCCCGATCCACTCCCGGCCGACGAGGTACTCCTATACTCCTACTCACTCAGTAATCCGGTCAATGGCTCTGACGCGCTTGGCCTAATGTGTACAAGCGCGCCATCAAGTATTCAGCAGCTAGGCTCAAGAGCTGCCCTCTTGCATCGGCTAGGCGGCCACAAAGAAGAACTCTTCAACCTAGCCTGGTACCATGCCGAATGTGACAAATGCTTGCAGGTGAGTAATCCCAGTGTTGTTCCTGACGATTTCTTGAAGCGCGCGAGGCCGGACCTCATCTCGCTTTCTCATCCTCAAATCGAATTCACCAAAAGAACCAAAAATCCGCCGAGGGATATCGTTGAATTCGGCGTCAGCTTTGGCTCTACCTACTTCTACAGGATGGAGAACGATCCGACCCTATTGCGATTTAAAGCGCTCGCTCGGCACTTCAAAGTCTGTTGGGATTGCATATGAAGAGGAGGCGCTTGACACAATCTAGGGTCGTGCGAGTGGTCGGTGCCTTTGTGGTCATGATATTTCTATCCGCGCTGGTCCTTTTTCTATTTCCTGGCGTCGACGATACGATAGGCTTTGTTAACGGAATCAACCTCAGGTGGCTTCAAGGCTATGCTCTCTCCGACGGCTCATTGTCGGAGCGTGTGAATAGGCAATACACGGTAGCCTCATGGAGAGCCTTCCATCCTTATTCCATGTTTCATACCCGAGTTGATTGCTATGCGAAGGATCGCGCAGGTGCCAAGGTCGTTCTTTCCTGGGAAATCGGACGCCTGGAATCCCCCTATGGGAACATGCCTCGCGCCTGGTTATACATCCAACCCGTGACGCGGGCAGCTTACCTTCTAGCTCCTTGCATTGGCCTTCAAGGTATTGACCCTAAGTATTTCCCCATAGAACCAGTTGTAAGTGCCTCGTACTTTTTCTCGCTGAAGAATGAGGGCACGGTCTCTCGGGATGGCGGCTGCAACCCTGGAGTTCCCACATACAACCTACGCTCCCGGATTTTCCCGAGCCACCCTCGTGCGGCACCGGATCATCCGGCCTTCGCCAGAAAAACCCTCGCTACACCAGCTCCCTGACCTTATCCGCCAACACCGTCAGCGCGATCTTCCCCCGGTTCGGCTCGCCCTTGGCGAGGGATTCGGCGAAATGGGCGGCCTGCTTGGCGTTCACCTTGGGCGGCAGGGGCGGCTCGAAGGGATCGACCACGGCCTCGACGACCACCGGGCCGGGGGTGTTGAGCGCCTCTTCCATCACCGGACCGCACTCGGCCGGGTCGGTGATGGTGAAGCCGGTGGCGCCGCAGGCGCGGGCGAAGGCGGCGAAGTCGATGGGGTGGAGGTCGCAGCCGTATTCGGGGTTGCCGAGGAAGATCATCTGCTCCCACTTGATCTGCCCCAAGGTGTTGTTCTTGACGATCACGACCTTGATCGGCAGCTGGTACTTGACCGCGGTCGCGAGCTCGCCCATCAGCATGGTGAAGCCACCATCCCCCACGAAGGCGACGCACTGGCGGTCGGGATAGGCGATCTGCGCGGCGATCGTGTAAGGAAGGCCGCCCGCCATGCTCGCGAGGGTGCCCGAGACCGAGTGCATCTGTCCCTTTTTTACCGGGATGTGGCGGGCGAACCAGGTCGTGTTGGTGCCGGAGTCGCTGGAGACGATGGCGGTCGCGGACAGCCGCTTGCCCAGCTCCCAGGCGGCGACCTGCGGCTTCATCGGTTTGTCGGAACGGGTGGCGCGCTCGTTCATGAGCTCCCGCCAGTCCTGCATGCTTTTCTGCGCCTTTTCGAGGAAACCGCGGTGCTCGTTGCGCTTCAGGAGCGGCAGGAGGTCGGAGAGGGTCTCCCGCGCGTCCCCCACGAGCCCCACCTCTACGGGGTAGCGCAGGCCGATGCGGAGCGGATCGAGATCGATCTGGACGCCTCTCGCATCGCCGGGCTTGGGGAGGAACTCGATGTAAGGGAAGGACGTGCCGACGAGGAATAGGGTGTCGCAGTCTTCCAGCGCTTCCTGGGAAGGCTGGGTGCCGAGGAGCCCGATGCCGCCCGTCGTGTAGGGGCTGTCGTCCGGCACCGCGGCCTTGCCGAGAAGCGCCTTGACGATCGGCGCTCCGAGCAGCTCCGCCAACTGCTCGAGCTCGTCCCCGGCGGCCAGGGCGCCGCGGCCGGCGAGGATCGCCACCTTCTTGCCGGCGTTCAAGACCTCCGCCGCCTTCTGGAGCTCCGAAGCCGCCGGCGAGCCGGTCCGGCGGGTGCGGGCGCTCGACTCGTGCCGGGGGAGGTTGCTCTGGGTGCGTTCCTTCACCTCCTGCTCCTGGAGGTCGACGGGGAAATTGATGTGGGCGACCCCACGGTAGGAGAGCGCCGCGCGGCAGGCGAGATGGGTCACGTTTTCAGCATGAGCGGCGCTCATCACCCGGGTGTTGTAGATCGACACGTCCTCGAAGACCCGGTCGAGGTCCAGATCCTGCTGCTGGAAGGTGTCGATCAGGTCGCTGTAGTGATGGCCGGTGATCGCGAGGACCGGCTGGCCGTCCATCTTCGCGTCGTAGAGGCCGTTCAGGAGATGGATGCCGCCCGGGCCGGAGGTCGCGAGGCAGACGCCGAGCTTCCCCGTGTACTTGGCATAGGCGCAGGCCATGAAGGCCGCGGATTCCTCATGGCGCACCTGGATGAAGCGGATCTCCTTCTCCCGCTTGCGGAGCGCCTCCATGATGCCGTTGATGCCATCCCCGGGAATTCCGAAGATCACCTCGACGCCCCAGTCCGTGAGGACGTCGACCAGGATGTCGGCCGCTGTCTCCGCCACCGTGCACCTCCCTTTCCTGTGTCCCGTTGCCAGTGAAATCTCTCAAGATGAAGCCAGGATGCGGGCGGCCCCGTGGAGGCGCCTGCCAAGCCGGAGAGACTGCAAGAGGAGTGCCGGGCAGAAAGAGGAGGAAGAAGGAGGGAGGCTTCCCGGGCGGGAGGCCCCGCCCGGGATGGGGGTTGCAAGGGAAGGCCGGAGACCGGTCCTTCTATACTCGTCGTCCCTGGATCAGATGGACGATGACGACGATGACCGCGATCACCAGGACGAGGTGAATGAGGCCACCCGCGACGTGGAAGGCGAAAAAGCCCAGCGCCCAGAGGATGAAGAGGACCAGAGCGATAGCTAGCAGCATGGGAAGGCTCCTTTCGGAAACAGCATTTCAGGGGGCGATACGACGAAGCCGTACCGCGGAAAGCTGCCGCCGAGGGCGGCCGCGACAACACGAAGGTGATTTGGAAACGGGCTGGGGGCGCGTTGGAGTGCTGCTATGAAGTGCCCCGCAGCCAGCTCAGGTAGAAAGCAAGAGTCCTGCCAGCTTCGCGGAGTCGGTGGGGCGAGTCAGGAGCCGGCGCTCGCGGGGGTCTGCTGCTCCCCTTCGGCCAGGCCGCGCCAGGTGCTCTCGTCCTCGTCGAAGATGGGGAGGTTCGGCATCTGGCCGCGGGCGGCGTTGACGTGCCAACCCCAGAGGAGAGCCCACTTCAGGTAGGTGCCGTAGGACTGGAGCAGGCAGAAGACGAGGCCGTGCAGGCCGTCGAGGATGCCGAGCTGGAAGATGTAGGTGCGGACGAAACGCCAGAGCGAACGGCCGAAGATCTCCGGGAAACCCGCTTTCCGGCCATCCTTCCAATTCTGGGAAGCTCCCCAGAAGCTGTACTTCTCGATCCGCCGGGCGTACTCGTCCAGGCTCTCCGCCATGTAGTGCTCCATGGGGCTCTTGAGGACCGGCATGGGGCCGCGGGTGATCATGTCGGCGTGGACCCGGCGGTTGGGGTAGCGGGCCGAGCCGCGGCGGACCAACCGGACCACCCGGTCGTGCTGCCAGCCGGAGAAGCGGATGACCCGGCCGAGGAAGTAGACCCGGCGCTTGATGGTGTAGCCGTCGGCGGTCGGCCCGGCGGTCAGCAGGGCCTCGATCTCGCGCTGGAGCTCGGGGGTGCAGCGCTCGTCGGCGTCGAAGATCAGGATCCAGTCGTGGGTGACCTGGTCCATGGCCCAGTTCTTCTGCGACGCCGAGCCGTAGTAGGTGCGCTGAAAGAAGCGGACCTTCTCGAAGCTCTTGACGATCTCCGGCGTGCGGTCGGTCGAGAAGGAATCGACGACGAAGATCTCGTCGCACCAGAGGAGCGACTCGATGCAGCCCGCGATGTTGGCCTCTTCATTGAATGTCGTGATGATGGCCGAGATCTGGGGCCTGGTCGTGGAATTCTGGCTGGGCTTTGGGGCCTTAGTGGACATGACGGGTTCCTCGGTGGCGGACAAGAGAGGGCGAAGCGTATCAGACCACCCTCTTTTCCCGTATGATCCGGCAAAACCGGAGGGAGGTGGAACGAGTATGGCGGAGCTTTTCGGGGACGAGTGGGCGCAGGTCTTCAGGGAGGAGATCGCGGCGAGCGAGGGATACGCCAGCGCGGCCCGGGGCTGGGAGGGAGCGATGGTCCTCTCCATGGTGGCCGACGAGGCCCTGGGGGTGCTCGGCGAGCGCGGGGTCTACCTGGACCTCTGGCACGGCGTCTGCCGGGTGGCGCGGGCAGCGTCCCGTGAGGATCTGGACGCGGCGTCCTACGTCGTCACCGCCGCCGCCGCGGTGTGGAAAGAGGTTCTGGAGGGCCGGTTGGAGCCGCTCTTCGGGGTGATGTCGGGCAAGGTCAAGCTGGCGCGCGGCAGCTTCGCCCGCCTCCTCCCCTACATCAACTCGGCCAAGGAGCTCCTGGCGGCCGCCCAGCGGGTGCCGACCGAGTTCCCGAAAGGCTCCCCGGCGGGCTCGGCGGGCTAGACGAAGCGTGCGCGACGTCTTCGTCTCCCTCCTTCTCGGCCTCCTCAAGGTCGTCTCCAACCTCTTCTACCGCATCGACATGCGGTTCATCGGCGAGGTGCCGGAAGACCCCTGGCGGCACATCCGCCTGGTCACCCTCTTAAACCACACGAGCCTCTACGAGCCGCTCTTCGCCGGCGGCTGCCCCTTCCGCTTCCTCTTCCGCCTCGCCCGCCACGGCGTCCTTCCCATCGCCCAGAAGACCTCCGAGCGCGCCGTCGTCGGCCGCTTCTTCGGCCTGGTGGCGAAGCACGTCATCTCGGTTACCCGCGAGCGCGACGAGAGCTGGGAGGCGGTCCTCCGGCGGATCGACCCCGACGCCATGGTGGTCCTCTTTCCCGAGGGACGGATGAAACGGGCGAACGGCCTCGACTCGGAGGGCCGGCCGATGACCGTCCGCGGCGGCATCGCCGACATCCTCGACTCGATCGGCGAGGGCCGCATGCTCGTCGCCTACAGCGGCGGCCTCCACCACGTCCAGGTCCCCGGCCAGCGCTTCCCGCACCTGTGGAAGCGCATCCGCATGAACCTGGAGGTGATCGACCTCGGCACCTACCGCCGCGAGAGGATGGCCGTCGGCGGTCCCGAGGGCTTCAAACGCGCCGTCGTCGCCGATCTCGAACGGCGGCGCGACCTCTACTGCCCGGCTCCCGCGTAAAAGTAGCGCTCAGGCCTTAAGGCGGCGGCGCTGTACCTTCTCTGGCGCCACCCCGGTCTCGCCGGGACCGGTCGGCCCCTTCGCCGGCAGCTCGCCCCGGGAACGGTCGACCTCGGAGTTGACCTCCCCCCCACCAACAGGGCGAAACCGGTGAGATAGAACCAGACGAGGAGGAGGATCACGGCGCCCAACGAGCCGTAGGTTTTCGAGTAGGCGTGAAAGTAGTCGAGATAGAAGCGATAGCCGAAGGAAGCCCCCAGCCAGAAGACGACGGCGGTCGCCGCTCCCGGGGTTCCCCACTGCCGGGGGAGGGCGCCCCGGTTGGGGGCATAGTTGTAGACCATGTCGCACGAAGCAAAGAGGAAAACGAGGACGAGCGGCCACTGGAAAATGTTCCAGGTCACGGCGAAAACTCTCCCCAGTCCCACGCGCTGGGCGAGAGTCTCGCCGATCGTGCCGCTCAGGATCAGGATCGCCAGGGCGGAGACGACGAGGAGAGAGAAGAGGACGGTCAAGGCGATGGCCGCGAGGCGCCGCTTCCACCACGGGCGGTTCTCCTTGAGACCGCAGGCGGTGTTCAACGTATTGCCGATCGCCAGCATGCCGTTCGAGGCCGCCCAGATGGCGACCAGGAAGCCGACAGAGAGCTTGGCCCCGCCCTTGGCCTGGGTGATCTCGGCGAGCGTGCCGGCGACGAGGTTGATGATCTCCTGGCTGGGTGAGATGCGGGAGAGATAGGCGAAGAGGTTGACCCGGAGCCCTTCGTTCGCCTCGGCGAGGTAGCCCAGGAGAGTGGTGAGGAAGAGCAGGAGGGGGAAAAGGGCGAAAAGAAAGTAGTAGGCGAGCTCGGCACAGTGGCCGAAGAGCTGGTCCTCGTTGACCCGGCGGACGATGCGCCAGACCAGACTTTTAAGCGACAGGCCGTTTTTCGTCCACCGAAACATCAACTCTCCTCCGTAGGACCCACCCCAGACAGGCACCAGACTACCAGGGGCGTGCTAAATTTTCGGTTTCGCGGCGATGGGCTCTATGGAGTGCCGCTGAGGGAGACGAGGATGGAGCATAAGCGGGCGGCGGAACGGATCGAGAAGCTGCGGGGGGCGATCCGCCACCACGACTATCTCTACTATGTAAAAGATGCTCCGGACGTCTCGGACGAGGAGTACGACCGCCTCTTCCACGAGCTCCAGGCCCTGGAGGAGGAGCATCCCGACCTCCTCTCCTCCGACTCTCCCACCCAGCGGGTGGCGGGGCAGCCGCTCACCAGCTTCCCCACGGTCGAGCACATGTCGCCCATGCGCTCGCTCGACTCGGACCGCGAGGAGGCCGCCCTCGTCCGCTTCGACGAGCGGGTGCGCAAGGGCCTCAAGCCGGACATTCCTGCCGCCGAAGCGGGCGAAGCCCCGCTCCCCCAGGAGATCGCCTACGTGCTCGAGCCCAAGCTCGACGGCGCCTCGGTCGAGTTGGTCTACGAGGAGGGGGTGCTCGTCCGCGCTTCGACCCGCGGCGACGGCACCCGCGGCGAGGGGATCACCGAGAACGTCCGGACCATCTCCTCCGTCCCCCTCCGCCTGCGGGAGGGCGAGGGGATCCCGCCCGTGCCGCGCCTCCTCGCTCTGCGCGGCGAGGTCATCATGCACTCGGCGCCGTTCGACAAGCTGAACGAGCGCCTCCTGGCGGAGGGCAAGGAGCCCTTCTCCAACCCGCGAAACGCCGCCGCCGGGGCGCTTCGCCAGCTCGATCCCCAACTGACCGCCTCGCGACCGCTCGACCTCTACGCCTACGACTTCCTCTACGTCGAGGAGGCCGCGGGGAGGCCCGTCTCCGTCACCACCCAGTGGGGAGTGCTCCAGGCGCTCGCCGCCTGGGGACTGCGGGTGAACCCCCTGATCCGCCAGGCCGCCACGGTGGAAGACGTCCTCGCCTACCATCGGGAGCTGGAGGAGAAGAGGGACGACCTCGGCTACGAGATCGACGGCATCGTCATCAAGCTCGACGACCTGGCGGCCCGCGAGCGCCTGGGCTGGACCTCCCGGCACCCGCGCTGGGCCTTCGCCTTCAAGTTTCCTCCCCGCAAGGAGATCACCCGCATCCTCTCGATCGTCCCCAGCGTCGGGCGGACCGGCGTCGTCACCCCGGTCGCGCTCATGCTGCCGGTGGAGATCGGCGGCGTCACCGTCGCTCGCGCCACCCTCCACAACCGCGAGGAGGTGGCCCGGAAGGACGTGCGGGAGGGCGACCGGGTGCGGGTGCAGCGGGCGGGGGACGTCATCCCCCAGGTGGTCGAGCGGATCGAGGAGCCCGACCGCGAGCGCGGGCCGGTCTGGCAGATGCCGTCTGACTGCCCCTCCTGCGGCACGCCGCTCGGCGAGCGCGGCCCGTTCACCGTCTGCCCCAACGGCTTCAACTGCCCGGCCCAGCTCGCCGGCCGCATCGTCCACCTCGCCTCGCGCGACGCCCTCGACATCGAGGGGCTGGGCGACGAGAGCGCCAAGCTCTTCGTGGCCCAGGGATTGGTCCGCCGCCTGCCGGACCTCTTCGCGCTCCGCCCCGAGCAGCTGGTCGAGCTCGAAGGCTTCGGCCAAAAATCGGCCGGCAAGCTGGTCGAGAACCTGAGGAAGGCGGAGAAGGCGGAGCTCCCTCGCTTCCTCTACGGCTTGGGCATCCCCGAGGTGGGAGTCGCCGTGGCGCGCGACCTCGCCCGGCACTTCGGAAGCCTCGGGCGGCTGCGCGCGGCCGACTTTGACACCCTCCAGGAGATCCCCGGAGTCGGACCGCGGATGGCCGAGCAGATCACCGCTTTCTTCGCCGAGCCCGGAAATGCCCAGGTGCTGGACGACCTGCTGAAGACGATCGAGGTCTCCGAAACGGCCCCTGCCGCCCCGACGACCGCAGCGACCCCGGCCGGCCCCTTGGCCGGCAAGAAGTTCGTCTTCACCGGTGGGCTCTCCCGCATCCCCCGCCGCCAGGCCCAGGAGCTCGTCGTCTCCCTGGGCGCCCGTGCCACCTCCTCGGTGAGCAAAGGGACCGACTACGTCGTGGTCGGCGAGGACGCCGGCTCGAAGGCCGACGACGCCCGGAAGTTGGGGGTTCCGACCCTCGACGAGGAGGCCTTCTTGGCGCTCCTCCAAGAGGCCGGCGTCGAGGTGTAACCCGCGCGCTAAATTTTCTTTCCCCAGGCTGAGCGATCTCCGGGCCTTTTTCCGTCCTTCCTGCTGAAAGGAGACGAAATGAGAAACCTGAGATCCGCGATTCACCTCGATGCCCGGCCACCCTTGCGTCCGTCCTTACTTTTCACCTATTATGTAAGGAGAGAGCAGGAGGGCGACATGGTGCTCACCACGGCCAAGCTGACGGAGAAGTTCCAGATCACTATCCCCACCGAGGTGCGCAAGCGGCTCGGCCTCAAGTCCGGAGACCTCGTCTACCTCGCCTTGGAGGAAGGCCAGGTGGTGCTCCGCGCCTGCCCGGGCAGTTGGACGGAGAGCACCCGCGGCCTGGGCGCCGAGGTGTGGAACGCCGAGGGTGGAGCGGAGGCGGCGATCGAACGCGAGCGGGAGTCCTGGGAATGACGCCGCTCACGCCGCTCACGCCGCTCTACGCCGTCGACACCATGCTCTTCGTCTATCACTTCGAGGGCAACGAACGCTTCGGCCCTGCGGCGGGGCGCCTCTTGGCCGCGGCCGAAGGGGGGCGCTGCCGGCTCGTCGCCTCGGTCCTCGCCCGGATGGAGGTTCTGGTCGTCCCCAAGCGGCACGGCCGGGAGGATCTCTGCCAGCGCTACCGCGACCTCTTCGACGCCTTCCCCAACCTCACCGTTCTCCCCATCGGTCCCGAGATCGCCGAGGTCGCCGCCGGCCTCCGCGCCGCCCACAACCTCCGCACCCCCGACGCCCTCCACCTCGCCACGGCGCTCCAGGCCGGGGCGAAAGCGTTCGTGAGCGAGGACCGGCGGCTTCGGGGAGCCGTGGGGATGGAGGTGGTGGGGTTGGAAGAAGCCGTTTCTGGAATGTCCCCACAGGAAAGTGGGAAGCGGGGATGAAGTTTTTGATCGACACCAATGTCTTCATTCCCCTCGAGCCCACGAGTCCTTCGGAGGAAGAATCGCTGACGGAGACTGCACTTCAGATGGCAAGCCTCGCCATGGAAGCTGGATATGCGCTCTATCGACATCCCGCAGCGATCGTCGACCTCGATCGCGACAGGAATCTCGAGCGGAGCAGGCTCCGCCATCTGCGCATCGAGAGGTACCCGCTATTACCCGATCCTCCACCCGTGACGTCGGCTCTCGCAGCAAAGATCGGGTCCGCACTCCTCGGAAGTAATGACTGGGTAGACCACCAGCTTCTTGCCGCGCTGTCGGCCGACGCGGTGGACTTCCTGGTCACCGAGGATCGAGGGATTCAGGCGAAAGGCCGGCGGGGCGGGATTGGCAGCCGAATCCTGAGCGTTGCCGAGGCACTCGACCTCATCAAGGACTTATCTGAGCGGGCTCCGAGCCCGCCTCCCGCGGTCCGATCCGTCAAGGCACATGCGATCCAGGCAGACGATCCCATTCTCGATGGCTTCCGCGAGGATTACCCTGACTTTGACCTGTGGCTCCGCAGATGCAAGCTCGAGCATCGCCAAGCCTGGATCATCGGCGGCGAAGCCGAGTCCTTAGCAGCCGTTTGCATCGTCAATCCTGAACGATCTCCTCCGACCTCGCTGCACGCGAGAGTACTCAAGATCTGCAGCTTCAAAGTTGGCGAGCGGTGGAGCGGCTCTCGCTTCGGCGAGCTGCTTCTGAAGACCGTCTTCGAACATGCCTTCGACAACGGCTACCAGTGGATCTTCGTCACGATATTCGAGAAGCATGAAAGGCTCATCGATCTATTTGAAGCCTTCGGTTTTACGAAGTTGGAAGATAGGACTCGACTCGGCGAGCTTATCCTGGCGAAGCCTCTTCGCCCCGAGCCAAACGCCCTAGGAGCGGATCCACTTCAGTTCCATATCCGCTATGGACCGCGCCTTTTCCAAGGGGAGGCGCCCTGGTTCCTTGTCCCTATCCAGCCTCGATACTCCCGCGTGTTGTTCCCGGAAACGTCTGATCAGCAAACTCTGCTGCCGGGGGCGCATGCTTTCGGCAATGCAATTCGGAAGGCTTATCTATGCCACTCTCCCATTCGAACGATCACGAAGGGCTCGGTACTGCTCTTCTATCAGTCTGTCACGAACCGCGGTGCCATCGCACTCGGAATTGTGGAAGAGACGCTCGTATCCTCCTCTCCGGAGGAGGTCGTGAGGACTGTGGGGAAGAGGACTGTCTACAGCATGGAAGAAATACAAACTCTATGCCGAAGCCCGGTTCTGGCCATTTTGTTCCGCCAGGCCCGTATCCTGGGGCAGCTCATACCGGTCGAGGAACTGGTGAGGAACGAGGTCTTTCAACGGGTCCCACAATCGATCTCAGCTCTGGAGGGAAGAGGACTTGCATGGCTCAAGCACAGGCTAGCCGAGTAGCATTACTACCCATCCAACCGCGTTATGCGGATGCCATCCTCACCGGTACGAAATGCGTAGAGTTTCGCCGGAGACGGTTCAGCCGACCGATCCGGCATGTCGTCATCTACGCGACCCAGCCAGTGAAGGGAATCGTTGGGTTTTTTCGTGTATCTGGAGTAACTGAAGCTTCACCCCTTGAGCTATGGCGTCGGTTCAAGCATGTCGGAGGGATCGAGGAGGAGGCGTTCAAGGCCTACTATCGAGGCACAGAACAAGGGGTTGCCATCGGAATCGAAGAGGTAGTGCCCCTAGAGGTACTCCTTTCTCTCGAGAGCTTGAGCACTTCGTTCCCTGTCCCCCAAAGCTTTACCTACCTGCCGGAGCTCCTATTTCAGCGTGTCCTTGCGCAAGCTCAACGACCGCTGGAAGGCTAGAGCACAAGCGGCGGGGCGAGCCCAGAGGCTGGCCCCGCCGCCCTTCATCGCCCTACTGCGTGTCGATGACCGTCTGCATGCCCGTCGAGATGCCGCAACCGCCGCCGCAGGAGACGAGATAGCAGCTGTCGATGCAGGAGTCGAAGCCTTGGTCGGCGCGGCTCCTTCCTCCGAGGCTGTGCAGCGTCTCCTTGTTCAGGCGGAGCTTCTTGACCTTCCCGTTCATGATTCCTCCTCCAGGGTGGTTGAGCTGCCGAGTATCGCACGAGTCCCCGCGCCCGCGCGGCTGCGGTTGACTCGCCACAGGGAGCCTCGTAGGCTCCGTGGAATCATGCGCCGACCGCACCCACTGCCGCTTCTCCTCCTGCTTCTCCCCTGCCGTCTCGGAGCGGTCGAGCCTCCTCCGGCTGCGCCGGCTCTCGGCCACTGGGAGGGGGTGATCCAGGTGCCCGGGATCGAGCTCCGGGTCTCAGTCGACCTCGCTCAGAAGGACAAGGCCCTCTCGGGGACGATCGACATTCCGCAGCAGGGAGCCAAGGGGTTGCCGCTCGACGCGGTCGCCCTCCCCGCCGAAGCCGAGGGAAAAGTCCACTTCGCCATCCGCGGGGTGCCGGGCGCTCCGACCTTCGACGGCACCTTGGCAGGGAGCGAGATCCAGGGCACCTTCAGCCAGGGCGGCCAGTCCTTCCCGTTCCACCTCGGCCGCGAGGTGGTGCCGCCGCCGGCCCGACCGCAGGAGCCGAAGCCGCCCTTCCCCTACACCGCCGAGGAAGTTCACTACACGAACAACGGCATCCAGCTCGCGGGGACCCTCACTCTCCCACCCGGGGACGGGCCCTTTCCCGCCGTCCTCCTGTTGACCGGGAGCGGCGCCCAGAACCGGGACGAGGAGATTTTCGGCCACAAGCCCTTTCTCGTCCTCGCCGACCATCTCACCCGGGCGGGGATCGCCGTCCTGCGGATGGACGACCGGGGGGTGGGCGGCTCGACCGGCAGCGTCGCCCAGTCGACGACGGCGGACTTCGCCGACGACGCGCTCGCCGGAGTGCAGTTCCTGAAAGCCCATCCCCACATCGCGCCCGGCCGCATCGGCCTTCTCGGTCACAGCGAGGGGGGCATCATCGCGCCGCTCGCCGCCACCCGCTCCCGGGACGTGGCCTTCGTCGTCCTCCTCGCCGGCACCGGCGTTCCGGGGAGCCAGGTGATCCTCGATCAGGGAGCCCGGATCGCCCGCGCCGAGGGCGCGCCGGAGGAGAGGATCCGCCAACGGCGAGAGGGGCAGAAGAAGGTCTTCGAGCTGATGTTGACCGAGAAGGATCCGGCGGCCCTGCGGACGAAGCTCCGCGACCTCCTCCGCGCCCAACTCGCCCTCCTCCCGGAAGCCGAGAGAAAGGCGCTCGGCGACAACCTGGATCTCGCGGTCGACCGGCAGGTCGAGCTGGCCCTCACCCCCTGGTTCCGCTACTTCCTCGCCTACGATCCGCGCCCGGCCCTTACCCAGCTCAAGATACCGGTCCTCGCGCTCAACGGCGAGAAAGACCTCCAGGTCGCCCCCGACCTGAACCTGCCGGCGATCGCGCAGGCCCTGAAGACGGCGAAAGATCGAGACGTCACCCTGAAACGCCTCCCAGGCCTCAATCACCTCTTCCAGCACGCGACGACCGGCGATATCGCAGAGTACGCCAAGAGCGAGGAGACGATCTCGCCCGAGGTTCTGGACCTCGTCACGAAGTGGATTCTGGTGCGGTTCGGGAAGGGAGGCGGGAAGGCGGGCTGAACCCCCTCAGCTCGTCGTCTGCCGGATGGCTTCGACCACGGCCTGAAAGCGGACCGGCTTCGTCAGGTGCACGTCGAAGCCGGCGTCGTGGCTCCTCTGGACGTCCTCTTCCATGCCGTAGCCCGAAAGCGCGATGCCGCGCAGGCCGTAACGCTCGGAGAGCTCGCGCATGAGGTCGAGGCCCGTGCCGTCGGGAAGGCCGAGATCGCTTAAGACGACGTCGATCCCGTCGCCGTTGCCGGTGTTTGCGGCAGCGGCCGCCAGACCCTCGGCGACGCTCCCTGCCACGCTCACCCGGTGACCGAGATTCGCCAGGAGATCGGCGATCGCCGCGGCGGTGTCGGCGTGGTCTTCGACGAGGAGGATGTGAAGGCGCCGCTCCTCGGCGGGGGGCTCGGGCGGCCCCAGGCCGGCGAGCTGGCGCTCGGCGGTCGAGACCGGCAGCGGGCCGCTCGGCAGGCGGACCGTGAACGTCGCTCCGCAGCCCGGGCCAAGGCTCTCCGCCGTCAACTCGCCGCCGTGCATCTCGACGATCGCCTTACTCACCGCGAGCCCCAGGCCGAGACCGCCGAAGCGGCGGGTGATCGTGCGCTCCCCCTGCTCGAAGCCGTCGAAGATGCGCGGCAGGATCTCCGGATCGATGCCGATCCCGTTGTCGGTGATCCGGACGGTGAGGCAGTCGCCGTCCGGCCCCGGCTCGGCCGTCGAGCTCACGGTGATCGTGCCGCCCTCGGGCGTGAACTTGACGGCGTTGTTGAGCAGGTTCCAGAACACTTGGGAAAGTCGTGGGGCATCCGCCCAGAGCCGCGGGTCGCGAGCGGCCAGTTGCGTCGTCACCCGGAGCCGGCCGGAGGTCATCGGCTCCGCGCAGCAGGTGAGAAGGGCATGGTCCAGAACCTCCGCCAGGTCGACGACCTCGCGGTGCAGCTCGAGCTTGCCGCGGGTGATCCGGGTCAGGTCGAGGAGGTCGTCGATGAGCCGCGCCTCCAACTCGGCGTTTCGCCGCACCCGGCCGAGCGCCTCCCGCGCGTCGGCCGGCAGGCGCTCGTCCTCCTCCAGGGCCGAGGCAATGGCGAGGACCGGGGTGAGCGGGGTGCGCAGCTCGTGCGAGAGAACGGCCAGGAAGCGATCCTTGGCGGCGTTGGCCGCCGCAGCCCGGGTGTTGGCGGCCCGGAGCTCCTCGTTGCGCTCGGCGAGCTCCCGCTCCGACTCCTTGCGGCGAGAGATGTCGCGGGCGATCTTGGCGGCGCCGATCACCTCTCCGTTGTCGTCCCGGATCGGCGAGACCGAGAGCGAGACCTGCACCCGGCGACCGTCCTTGGCCATCCGTTCGGTCTCGAAGTGCTCGATCCGCTCGCCGCGGCGGACGGCGGCGAGGATCGACCGCATCTCGTCCGGCCGTTCGACGGGGGCGAGCTTGGCGATCGGCTGGCCCAGCATCTCCTCCGCGCTGTAGCCGAAGAGGCGCTCGGCGGCCTGGTTCCAGGACAAGATGAGCCCCTGGAGCGACTTGCCGACAATGGCATCCTCCGACGACTCGACGATCGCCGCGAGAAAAGCCTGGGCCTGTTCGATCGAAAACTGGCTCAAAAGAGGTTCGACTCCAACGGTGCCGACGGGCGCCGCTCCCGGCGACCTACTCGCTCCATGCCGACACGCTCGTTCCATGCCTACAATATCAACAGGCTGCCGTCTATTCCGAGGAATTCTGGGGAGGGCCCCGATTGACGCCCCACCCCGCCTGCATTAGCCTCTCTCCAAGCATGAGCACGAGCCAGGACGACCACCTCATCGGGCGGCTTGCGCTGCACTATAAGCTGATCAGCCAGGATCAGCTGGCCGAGGCCACCCTCCAGCAGAGCCGCGAGGGGGGAAGGCGGAAACTCGGTGAGATCCTGGTCGAGAGCGGAGTGCTGCCGCAGCGGCGTTTCGAGCAACTCCTGGTCGCCCAGCAGGAGCTCCTCGCCAAGCGCCAGGCGGACGCCCCCGCTCCCCTCGCTCCGGCTGCCGCGACCGCGCCGAGCGCTCCGGCGATCTCGGCTCCGGCGGTCGCCCGGGTCCCCTCGCTCTCCGACAACCCGCCGGAGGGCCGCCGGCGGATCGACCTCGTCCTCGAATATGCCGTGGGGCAGGGGGCGAGCGACATCCACATCCACAGCTCGGCGCCTCTGCGCATGCGCCAGCACGGCCGGATGACAGATATCGATCCCACCCCCGTCGAGCGCGACATCGCGCAGCGGGCGATCGAGGAGATCCTCTCCGCCAAGGAGCTCGCGATCCTCGCCGAGCACGGCCAGGTCGACCTCGCCTACACGGTCCCCGGGGTCTCGCGCTTCCGCGGCAACGTCTACCGCCAGCAGCGCGGTTGGGACGCGGTCTTCCGCGCCATCCCGCCGCGGCCGCCGAGCCTCGCGGACTTGGGGCTGCCTTCGGCCCTCGCCCGCTTCGCCAACTTCCACCAGGGGCTCGTCCTTATCACCGGACCGGCGGGCTGCGGCAAGTCCTCGACGCTCGCGGCGATGCTCAACATCGTGAACGAAGACCGGCGGGACCACATCATCACGATCGAGGACCCGATCGAGGTGCTCCACCCGTCGAAGCGCTGTGTCGTCAACCAGCGCCAGGTCGGCCCGCACACCGAGTCCTTCGCCCGCGCGCTCCGCGCCGCCCTCCGCGAAGACCCCGACGTCATCGCGATCGGCGAGCTCCGCGACCTCGAAACGATCTCGCTCGCGCTCACCGCCGCCGAGACCGGCCACCTGGTCCTCGCGACCCTCCACACCAACAACGCCATCCGTACGATCAACCGCATCCTCGGCGTCTTCCCGCCGTCGCAGCAGGACCAGATCCGCACCATGCTCTCGGAGTCGCTCCGCGCCATCGTCTCGCAGCGCCTCATCCCGCGCGCCGACGGCACCGGCCGGGTACCGGCCCTGGAGATCCTGGTCGCCAACAAGGCGGTGGGAAACCTGGTCCGCGACAACAAAACCTTTCAGATCAAGTCGGTCCTGCAGACCGGCGGCACCCAGGGGATGTGCTTGCTCGACGCCTCGCTCGCCGAGCTGGTGAAGAGCGGCACGATCACCCGCGAGGAAGCGGCGCGGAACGCCGAGGACCCGGCCCGCTTCGCCGGCGCGCCCCCCGCACCGATACCGGGAGCACCGGGCGCTCCGGTCCCTGCCTAGGAAAGAGAGACCCGGATGGCCCGCCTCCACGAGCTTTTCCTCATGCTGCGCGACGGCGGCGGCTCCGACCTCCACCTGGCGGCGACCCTGGAGCCGCGCATCCGGGTGCACGGCGAGCTGCACTCCGTCGAAAGCTGGCCGACGCTCTCCCACGAGGCGCTCCTGGAGCTCCTTCGGGAGATCACGACCGAGGAGCAATGGGCGGACTACCGGCAGTGCGGCGACCTGGACTTCGCCTACGGCTTCGAGGGAGTGGCGCGCTTCCGCGCCAACTATCTGACCCAGGAAAACGGCGCCTCGGCGGTCTTCCGGATCATCCCGGAAAACATCGTCTCGTTAGAAAAGCTCAACCTCCCCAAGGCGATCGAAACCCTCGCCCACCTCCAGCAGGGGCTCGTCCTGGTGACCGGCCCCACCGGCTCCGGCAAATCGACGACGCTCGCCGCGATCATCGACAAGATCAACTCGACCTATCACAAGCACGTGGTGACGATCGAGGACCCGGTCGAATTCGTCCACACCAACCGCACCTGCATCTTCTCGCAGCGCGAGGTGGGAGCCGACACCGAAAGCTTCGGAGCCGCCCTGAGAGCGGCCATCCGCCAGGATGCGGACGTCATCCTCGTCGGCGAAATGCGCGACCTCGAAACCATTTCGCTCGCGATCACCGCCGCCGAGATGGGAGCCCTCGTCTTCGGAACCCTCCACACGAACGGCGCCGCCAACACGATCGACCGCCTGATCGACGCCTTCCCCGCCGAAGAGCAGGCCCAGGTGCGAACGACGCTCGCCGAGTCCCTCGCCGCCGTCGTCTCCCAACTTCTCTTGCGAACCGCCGACGGCAAGGGCCGCATGGCCGTCAATGAGATTCTCTTGAAGACCCCCGGCCTCCCCAACATCATCCGCGAAGGCAACACCCCCATGATTACGTCGATCATCCAAGGCGGCCGCGCCGTCGGCATGCAGCTGATGGACGACGCGCTGATGGCCTTGGTGGAAAGCAAGAAGGTGACGCCGCGGGATGCCTATATGAAGGCGGTCAGTAAGCAGCGGTTTGAGGGGTTGGTCAAGGAGGCGGAGGAGGGGCAGGGGTAGGGGGATGGCTGGCGCCGCCGACAATGTGGCGTGGGGCCAAACCGGATGAATTCTGCTGCCATAGATAGGCACAAGACTTCGCAGAGAAAATAGATTCCCGTTCATGATTAGAAATCAAGATCGATGCGATCGTTAGTCTATGCGAACACGGGAACTTCCCGAACGCGAACCGGCGTGCCCTGTCCCCAGACGATGGCCTGGATTCGTTCGACGGTTTCCGGGGAGAAGAATCGCTCCCCCGTACGTTGAGAGACTAGTGCCGGGACGTTTTCGATGACGACGAAGCGGTCACCCGCCTGCAAGGTGTACGTGACGCTCTCTTCGCTGAAGATCTCGTCAGAAACGTCGTTAGTCATTCGGGCAGGTGTCCCACAACGGAAAATACTGGAGCTCGTAGGCTTCAACCAGGCTGACCAGAACGTCCAGCCGTTCGCCCTCGGAAGACCCGAGTGCGGCGTTCATCACCGAGTCGATTTCGTGGAGAGTCGCTCGGTAATCCTCTTCCGTTTCAACTGGTTTTCCGTCCATTCGGTTGCTCCTCGGATTCTCGATCATCATACCGCGGGGGCGAAGCGGGCAGGCACAGGGGCTCTGCCCCTATCTGCCCTTCACCGCAGAAGTTGGATACGATAGCCCCCGAGCGTCCACATCCCCGAAAGGAATCCCATTAGACCTCGCTCTCGGCTCCTCTCCCTTGAGGAGGCGGAGGAGGGTAGGGGTTAGGGCGGTCATCGCCGGCAGTCCGGTGGTCGTCGCCGGCAGTCCGGCAGTCGTCGTCGGCAGTCCGGCAGTCGTCGCCAGCGGTCCGGCGATCATCGCCGGCAGTCCGGCGGTCGTCGTCGGCGGTTCGGTAGTCGTCGCCGGCAGTCCGGCAGTCGTCGCCAGCGGTCCGGCGATCATCGCCGGCAGTCCGGCGGTCGTCACCCAGCGAGCTACCGTACGCCCCGATGTGCCCGGAGGGTTGTTGAGGTGGTGCGCCCCGAGGAAGGGGGTACGGGCTTGCCCTTGTCCTTCATTCTTATTACCATCGTAGAATGTTTGAATCTACAGCCATCTCCCTCTTCGCCCTCGCCCTGGCCGCCACCCTCCCCACCGGCTCGGTCGGAGACTGGCCGCAGTTCGACCTCGATGCCCGGCACAGCGGTGCGAGCGCCCAGGAGACGCTGATCCATGCCGGCAACGTCGCCACCCTGCACTCGATCTATAGCGCCACCCTGCCCGCGATCGCGGATGGCGCTCCGGCGTTCCTCTCGAACATCTCGACCCAGGCGGGGGTGAAGGATCTTCTCTTCCTGACCACCAAGGCCGGCCACATCGTGGCTCTGGACGCCGCGACCGGGACGAGCGTCTGGTCGCATCAGCCGGCGACCACCCCGCGGTACACGACCTCCTCGCCGGCGGTCGATCCCAATCGGCAGTTCGTCTACTCCTATGGGCTCGATGGCAAGGTGTACAAGTACCCGGTGGGCGGCGATGGTACTCCGGTCACGACCGGCGGCTGGCCGCAGGTGACGACGCTCAAGCCCGACGTCGAGAAGTGCTCCCCACCGCTCTCTGTCGCGACCGTCGGCTCGGGCGCGACCTATCTCTATGTCGCGAACGGCGGCTATCCGGGCGATGCCGGCGACTACCAGGGGCATATCACGACGATCGATCTCGCGACCGGCGCGCAGAAGGTGTGGAACGCCGCCTGCTCCGACCAAACCATCCATTTCGTCGAGAACGCCACCCCCGACTGCATGGGCCACGTGCAGAACGCTATCTGGGCGCGCGGCGCGGTGATCTACGACTCGGATATCGACAAGCTGTTCATGGTGACCGGCAACGGCGACTTCGACGGCAATACCGGTGGGCATGACTGGGGGGACACCGTTTTCGCCCTCCACCCGGACGGCACGGGGACGGGCGGCAATCCGATCGACTCCTACACGCCGACCGAGTTCCAGCACTTGAACACGGTCGACCTGGACCTCGGGAGCACGTCGCCCGCCATCCTTCCCGCGCCCGCCGGGAGCCACATCGCGCACCTTGGCCTGCAGAGCGGCAAGGACGCCGAGCTGCGGCTGTTGAACCTCGACAACCTCTTCGAGCAATCCCGCCGGCTCCGGCGGCGCGGGTCCCGGGCATGTCGGCGGGGAGCTCCAGAAGATCGCCGTGCCCCAGGGCGGCCAGGTGCTGACCGCTCCCGCGGCTTGGGTCGATCCGGTCGACGGCAGCACCTGGGCCTTCGTGGCGAACGGCTCCGGCATCTCCGGGCTCCAGCTCTCCGTCGACGGCGCCGGCAACCCCTCGCTCGTCTCGCGCTGGACGGTCCACTCGGGCGGCAGCTCGCCGATCGTCGTCAACGGCATCCTCTTCTATGCCGGCTCGGGGAATCTCCAGGGCTTGAATCCGCGGACCGGAGTCCAGCTGTGGAGCTCGACGAGCATCGGCGGCATCCACTGGGAGAGCCCGATCGTCATCAACGGCCACCTCTATGTGCCCGACGAGAACAGCAAGCTCTGGGCCTTCGCCCCCGCCCCGGCGCCCTTGAAGTTCTACACCGTGTCCCCCTGCCGGGCCGTCGACACCCGAAATCCGAACGGCACCTACGGCGGCCCCGCGCTCCAGGGCGGGAGCGCCAAGCGCCGCTTCCCCTTGACCGGCCAGTGCGGCATTCCGAGCGACGCGCTCGCCATCGCCGTCAACCTGACCGTCGTCTCGCCCACCGGCCCGGGCGACCTCCGTCTCGGTCCCAACGGCTTCAACGCCCCGACGACCGCGATCAACTTCAGCCCCGGCCAGGTGCGCACCAACAACGCCATACTCTCGCTCACCGGCGATCCGGTGGGGAGCCTCGCCGTGCAGACCGACATCGCCGGCGGCGCCACCCATCTGATCGTCGACGTGAACGGGTATTTCAAGTAGGTCCCGGGCTTGCATGAACCTTTCCTCCGGTGGGAAGAACCTACCGGAGGAGGAGACGACCATGCGGATACCCCGGCTCTCGGCACTCTCGGCAGCGGTTCTCTTGACAGCGCTCACCCCCGCCACCCCCACCAGCGCCGCCCACCACCGGGCCCCCGCGCCGGCGCCGACTCCGACCGCAACGACGCGCTACGTTCCGCCCGCCGAGCCGGGTGACATCTTCGTCGTCATCGATTTCACCCGTGTGCACGGCACTCCGCAGCCGATCGACGTGACCGCCAACTTAGGCACCCGCCGCCGCGACCTCGTGGTCGCCACGCCCTACCAGAACTGCATCGAAACGACCCCAGCCGGCATCGTCCTCCGGGTCCGCCACTTCACCTCCGACACCACGCCCCTGACCCTGACGACGACCGGAACGATCGTCCGCGGTCCGTATCAGGGGGAGATGCCGTTGGAAGTGCTGCACCCGTGCTATCAGTTGGTGAGCTGAGGTAAGGGCGTGGAAAGCCGGGCAGGCACGGAGGCTTTGCCCGTGCCTGCCCAGGCGTGAACCATTCGCTCGGGCCTGACGGAGCTCCCCGCCTGTGAAAGTAACGGGCGGGCTGGGAGAAGAGGCCGGCAACCGGGCAGGTCGGTGCAGAGCCTCCGTGCCTGCCCGGTTCACACAGGAAGCCTGATTCCGGCTCCCTACCGCTCCCGCACATACAGAATATCCGCGCCCGTCCCGGTGCCGCTGTCCTCGGCCTGGAGGGTGTAGCGTTTGTTCAGGATGTAGCGGATGCGGAAGGTGTTGATCGGCTGGAAGAGGCCGAGGCCATAGGAGACGTAGAGGCGGGGTGAGAGATATTTGCCGAGGACGAGGGCCGTCTGGTCCAAGCCGCCCGAGCTTTCGAAGGTCGCCGATTCGAGGCCGAAGCGGGTGGCGAGTTTCTTGGCGAGCAGGTTGCCGCCCTTCAAGCCCAGAGAGGTCGCGGCGTTGGCGAGGAGGCTTCCCTCCTGCGGCGAGGCCTGGCCCAGGGGGTGGCCGAGGAGGAGGTAGGCGAGGGCCTCGGACTCGGTCATGGTGGGGGTCGAGTAGAGCGTGACCTCGGGCTTCTTGAGCGTCCCTTCGGCCTGGATGCCGGCGATCGTGCCGTCGGTCGCCGTGCGGTAGGCGCGGAGGTCGATCCCGGGGTCGTCGAGCGGGCCGCCGGCGAAAATCAGCCGGCCGCGCTCGATCGTCAGATCCTGGCCGTAGGCCTTGAAGGTCCCCTCGCTCACTTCGATCTCGCCCACCGCGCTCTCCGGCCGGCCCGGCTGTTCGACGACCAGGATCGAGCCCTTGGGCTTGGCGTCGAGACCCAGGGCCTTGAGCTCGATGTCGTCGCCGAGCACCAGCCGCACCCGGGCCGTGATGGCGAGCGGCGACTTCGTCTTGACACCCGTCGGCGCGCCGCCCACGAAGACGACGTCCGACGAGGTCGGCACGGCGCCGGGCTTGCTGCGATTCTCGATGTTGGTGCGGCCGTAGGGCACGTCCACCTCGCCGGTCAGGTTCGCCTGCGTCCCCTCGAAGTCGAGGTCCAGGGCGGGCGAGATCTGGACGTCGATCTCGCGGGTGCCGGAGACCTGGAACTTCCGGCCGGTGATCTTGAGCTTCATGGGCGTCGCGGCGGTGGGGAAGAGGCCGGAGGTGCCGGCGATCGTGAGCGTTCCCGGTCCGGAGCGGGCGCTCGCCTGGATCTGGAGGAGCGGGCTGCCGTCGCCGGTCGCCTTCAAGGTGATGTCCTTGACGTCCAGGCCGTACTCGGGCACTTTGGCGCGGCCGTTCGCGAGCTGGGCGGAACCCGTGAGCCGCGGGGTTCCGAGCGTCCCGGCGAGTTGGAAGCCGGCGTTGAGCGTGCCGGTGACGCCGCGGAGCTCCGAGACGAAACCTTCGACGAAAGAAAGATTTTTGAAGTTGACGTCCAGCCGGCCGACGAGCGGCAGATCCTTGATCGCGGCCTTCTGGGTGAGGCTCGGGAGCTTGGCGGTCAAGCCCAGGGTGCCGACGTCGACTAAGGTCAGCTTGGCGTTGGCGTCGCCACCTCCCGGCTCCAGCCGGGCATGGAAGGTGCCGCGCTCGAAGCGGACGACGATCGTCCGGCCATCGTCCCCCGGGTAGTGCAGCTCGCCCGGCCCGGGAGCGAGGTCGGCGACCACCTCGGTCAGGCCCTTGGGGGAGCCGCTCGCCTTGGCGTTGCCTTCGAGGTTGCCGGTGATCGTCAGATCGGTGGGCAGGAACGGCTTCGCCAGATTGAGGGGCAGGGCGGTGAGGGTCGCCTGGCCCGACCAGTCGCCGGCCTTCGCCCAGCTCCCACCGGCGCAGAGCCGGGCGTTACCGGGGGTGCCGACGTTCGCCGGCGCCCCCGCTTTCCCGGGTTTGGCTGGCGTGGGCGCGGTACCGGCCGCATGCCAGCAGAAGCCGTCGAGCCGGGCGGCCGCTGCCGAGGCGGCGAGGGTCGCCGGCTTCTCCAGGCTCCAGTCGCCGGCCGGACCGCCGTGGAGGTCGAGTCGCGCGATCTGGCCCATCCAGGCGAGCTGCGGCCCCAACTCGCCGTGGGCGGCCCCGGTGAGCGCCAGGTCGAGCCGGGCGTCGGTGTAGGTGCCGAGGCCGGTCGCGGAGAGGGTCAGAGTGTGGCTGTTGAGCGTTCCACGGAGCTGCAGGTGGAGCGCGCCGATATTCTGGCCGCTCGCCTGGATCGGTCCGGTCGTCAGGTCGAGCTGGGTGGTCCCCGAAGGCGCCAGGTCGACGTCGGCCTGGATCGTCCCCTGGGCGACGCTGTTGGTGCCCGAGCGCAGGCCGGCGAAACGACCGTCGGCGGTCACCCGCGGCATCTTCAAGGGACCGCCGAGATGCCCGTGGCCGGCAAAGCTCCCTGCCGCCTGAGGCACGGCGAGGCCGAGGTTCGGCAGGTTGACGTCCCACTTGAGGTCGAAGCGGTCGCCGACCCGGCCGGAGGCCGCGAGATGAGCGTCCCCCCAGTGGGCGTCCAGGTGCGAGATGTCGTAGTCCTTCCCCGCCAGGCGGACGGCGGCGTTGGCGGCGATGGGCTGCTGGCGGAGGGTGCCGGCGAGCCGGGAGAGGTCGACCGTCCCGGTCGGCCCCGCCGGCAGCATCTCGCCCCGGGTCTTGGCGGCGAAGTCGAGCTTGCCGGGGAAGTCCGCCTTGAGGGTGGCGGGATTGAGCCCCTGCCCGGTGAGCGCCAGGTCCCAGCGCACCCGCGGCGACCAGCCGACCGTGCCGCTCCCGGTCAGGTGCCCCTGGAGGACGTCGCCGGCGAGGGAGGCGAAGTGGAAATCCTTCTGCGTGCCGTTTCCCGCCAGAACCCAGTGCCCGGGCGGAATCTGCCCCCCCGGCGCACCCGCCACGTCCGCATCCACCTGCGCGTTGTAGCGGTCGGCAGTGCCGGAGACGACGGCCTTCCCGGCGGCGCTCCGCACCGTGGGAGTGCCGCGGAGCGGCCAGGCGACGTCGCGCCAGGCGGCGTTGGCGTCGAAGCTCAGGGTGCCGGTCTTCGGCACCGTCACCCGGCCGGTGACGCTCGCCCGGGTGGGGGTGCCGGGTAGCGACAGGTCGGCCTTCGCGATCTTCCAGGTCTCCCCCTGCCGCATCACCTGGTAGACCGCGGCGAGCTGGCCGAAGGGGGCGAGGGTGCCCGCGACCGTGCCCGAGCTCTCCAGGGTGTCGATCGGCCCGTGGGCTTCGATCTTCGCCTGGCCGTCCGGGCTCTCGAAGCTCGGCTTGGCGCCGCGGAGGGGCCAGGCGAGGGCGTGCCAGGTGATATCTCCTTGGACATCAAGCCCCTGGACGTCGAGCGGCGCCGCGGCCTGTTTTCCAGGCGGGGCGTTGACCGACGTGTCGGTGTAGCGCCCCGCCAGGTGGAGCCGGGTGGGGAGGCCGGGGAAGCTCACGTCGGCCTGGTCGATCCGCCAGGTCTCGCCGTTCTTGCCCTCTCGCGCGAGCCGGTACTGGACGGCGAAATCGCCCGCCGGGTCGTACTTTCCACGCATCGTGCCGTCGCTCGTAAAGGCGTTCAAGCTGCCGCGGCCGGAGATCTCGCCGGAGGCCGGCAGGTCGGGAAGGTCGGCCTTCAAGAGCCTCGGGTTGACGTTCTTGAACGCCACCTTGCCGTCGAAGCGCAGGTCATAGAGCGGTTCGAGGAGAAGCGTGTTCACCTCGACCGGGAACGGCGCGGTGACCGACTGGGTCACCTGGAGCCGCTTGAGCGTCCCGGAGAGCGTGCCGCCGCCCGCGACCTCGGCCATGCCGGCGGGCCGGACCGACCACTTCGCCGTCAGGTCGAGCGGGTAGTCGCCCTGCGGCTGGAGCCGGCCGGAGACGTCGGCGTTCAACACCTGCGAGCGGACCGCCAGGCGATCTAAATGGAAAACGTTTTTGAGCTCGGTCGTCACCAGGTCGATGCTGTCGATCTTGAGGACGCTCGCGCCGGTCTGCGAGTCGACGTCGAGGCCGCGCACCCGGGCGTCGCGGACGAGGATGTTGAAACGCAGGTTGATGTCGGGGAGCGGCGTCTTCTCTTCGGTCGGCGGCGCCTGGACGATCCGGATACCGTCGGCATAGAGCTTCTGGATATCGAGCCGGCGGGAGAGCAGCTCGCGCAGCCGCCATTCGAGATAGAGGTGGGCGACGTGGATCTCCATCGACCCCTGCTTCTTATAGGTCAGGCCGCGGATGTCGAGCGGGCCGCTGATCGGGCCGTGAATCTCTGTGACCTCGAACGAGCCCGGCATCAGCGCTCCCAGGCGGGTGAAGAGGAAGCGCGTCCCCGCTTGCGTCCCGAGGAGGAACCAGACGGCGAAGAGGAGGAGGACGACTACCGCCAGGGCGGCGATCCCGCAGCCGAAGAAAACCTTTCGACCGCGGTGGCGGTGCCCGGGAGGCGTCTTTTCCGGTTTCGCGGCCGGTGCCTGGGGAGAAGAAGAAGGCTCGCTCATAGGTCAGGACCGATCGTGAGGTGAAAGCGGATCGGGCGCCCGGGCTCGCGGATGGCGCTCGCGGCATCCAGGCGGATGAGGCCGATGGGGGACAGCCAGCGGATTCCCACCCCGGTCCCCACCTTGAGCTCGCCGCCGAATTTGTCGTTGGCGGTGCCGGTGTCGTAGAAGGTCGCGACGCTCCACTTCTGGAGGAGCCGGTATTCGAGCTCGACGCTCGCGACCTCCAGGGCCTTGCCGCCGATGACCTGGCCGGAGGCGTCGCGCGGCCCGATCCCCTGGTAGGAATAGCCGCGGACGCTCTGGTCGCCGCCGGCGAAGAAACGGACCGTGGGCGGGAGAGCGTGGAAGTCCTCGGTGCTGGTCTCGATGTAGCCTAAGTCGGCGCGGGTGATGAACCGGAAGCGCTGGCCGCCGAACCTCGCCTGACTGCCGAAGCTCTGGATGAACTTCGCCCGCGCGATCCCCTGGACGAAGGTGGCGTTCGAAAGCACCGATTTGTCCGCCCCGCGGAGATCGAATTCGATCCGCTCGCCGTGGCTGGGATAGATGCGGTCGTCGGCGAACACCCGCTGCCAGCTCGCCTCCGGCCCGAGGAGGTGCGACACCCCGGTATCGTCGCCGACGGTGAAGGTCGTGCGCTCGAAGTCGAACCCCAGCGACTGCCGCCAGCGGCCGATCGCCTCCGCCCGGGAGCCGCCGACGAGAAAGCTCTTCGAGGTGCTCGTCTGGGGATGGAGGTCGGCGTAGGCGACCGTATAGGTCGTCAGATCGGTGCTCGGATAGATGCCGGGGACGATGTAGTCGGTCTTGGCGCTCTTCTCGATCTCCGACAGGCGCCCCTCGACGTCGGCGCGGTGGCCGAAGCGGTCCAGGCGGCGAAACTCGATCCCGCCGCTCACCCGCGGGCCGGTGTCGGTGCCGTAGCCCACACCGGCCGTATAGCGGTGGCGCTTGGCCGGGGTCAGGTTGACGTCGACCGGCACCTCGACCCCCACCGCCGCCTCGCGCCGGGTCACCACCTCGACCCGCTCGAAGTAAGGGCTCGACGAGAGGGCGTTCTGGAGCTTCAGGAGCTTGTCCGCGTCCAGGGGATCGCCCTCCTTGACCGTGACGTAGCCCTTGAGGAGAGCGGGATCGAGAAAGTTCTGGTGGAAGGTGATGGTGCCGAAGCGGAAGCGCGCCCCCGTCTCATAGTGGAGGACGACCTCCGAAGTGTAGGTCGCGAGGTCGATCCGCAGCTCGTGGACCGCGAACTGTGCGTCCAGGTAGCCGTTGGCGGCGGCGTAGTCCTCAAAAACTTTCTTGCCGCCTTCATAGGCGGGCTGGAGGAGCGGTGCCCCCTCGCGGAGGGGAAATCTCTCGACTGCCAGCTTGAAGCCGGCATCCGCGGCCCCCGCACCGGTCACCTGGACGTCCCGGTGAGTGACCTTGAGGACCGGTCCAGCCTCGACCTCGTAGCGCGCCACCCACATCTCGCCCTTCTGGGTGAGGGTCGAGTGGACGACCGCCTTGTAGTACCCGAAGGGCTGTAAGGCCTGCTCGATCTCGCCGGTCCCCTGGGTAAAAAGGCGGCGGATGCGAGTCTCGTCCAGATCCTTGTCCTTCTTCGACTCCTCGATCTCCAGGCTCGCGAGGACGTTCTTCTTGAGCTCGCGGTTCAGTCCCTCGACCTGGACGTCCACCTTGGAGGGGGTGACGAAGGGAATGGCGAGGGCGGGGAGGGTAGAGAGGAGCATGCCGGCGAGGGCCAGCCACAGTGCGGCCCACCCGTGCCGCGTCCTGTCGCGGACTCGATTCTGATCCTGTGCGTTCACCGCGGGCGTTAGACAGCAAGGACAGTGCCAGGGTGGAGACCGGCGCGTGCGACCGGCATAGCCCGCCGTCCCCTGCCACCGGTCTCCCCATCTTGTGCCCACATTCGCAGGGAGAAGACAACAGGCTTGCAAGCGTGTTACTATGCTTTTTCAGCATAGAAGGGGGGTGGAGCGGAGCCGAAATTCCAATTCTAGATGCTCAGGAAGCATATCAGCACAAGTCCGATCTGGAACGAGCCCCGGGTGGAGAGCCCACCTCGGAGGCTCCTCATGCGAGAAACCCAGTCTTCTCTTGAAGGAGGAAGTATGTTCCGTCGTTTCTTGTCCGCGGCCATCGTCGCCGCTTGCGCCGTCTGCATCCCACTTCCCGCCGCGGCCGTTCTCTGCACGATCGACGACGTTCCCGCCGCGACGCTTCTCCTGCCCTACTTCGAGGTCGACCTCCGGCACGCGAACGGTGCCGACACCGTGCTCTCGGTCAACAACTCGAACGCGGCCGCGTTGCTCGCCCACGTCACGATCTGGTCCGACCTGTCGGTCCCGGTCCTCGACTTCAACATCTACTTGACCGGCTACGACGTGCAGGTGATCGACCTGCATGACATCATCGTCTCCGGCCTCCTGCCGCAGACGGCCTCGGCCGGACAGGATCCGAGCGACACCATCAGCCCCAAGGGCATCTTTTCGCAAGACATCAACTTCGCTAGTTGCTCCGGCCAGCTCCCTGTGGGCCCACTGCCGGCGAGCTTCATCACCCACCTGCAGAACAGTCTCACCGGCAAGGCCTCGGCTCTCCTCAACAACAACTGCGCGGGTCTCGCCTACGGCGACCACATCGCCCGCGGCTATGTGACGATCGATACGGTCAACAACTGCACCCTGCGCTTCCCCTCGGACATCGGCTACTTCGCCACGGGCGGCGCGGGCGACGCGACCGATCAGAACTTCCTCTGGGGCGACGTCATCTATTCGAACCCCAAGGCCAACCAGTCGTACGGCAACACCCTCGTGGCGATCGAGGCGAGCAACACGAACCCCGAGACGTCGACTCCCGGTCAGTACACCTTCTATGGCCGCTATGTGAACTGGACGGCGGCCGACAACCGCGAGCCGCTCGCGACCAACTTCGCCACCCGCTTCTCGAACCTCACGGGCGCGGCCGGCAGCGGCACGAACCTGGTCGCCTGGCGCGACTCGAAAGTCAACCAGGGTCCCTTCAAGTGCGGCACCTCCCCGTCCTGGTATCCCCTCGGCCAGGAGCAGGTCGTGATTTTCGACGAGCAGGAGCACCCGGTCGTGCCGGACAGCTTCCCGGTGTCGCCGGTGCCGCCGGGGAGCTCGATCATCCCGTTCCCGGCGGAGACGCAGTCGACGGTCGTCGGGGGGAGCGCCCTGCCGGTGCCCTTCCAGTCCGGCTGGCTGTTCCTGGACTTGAACACGACGGTCAACCCGGCCGGCAGCGTTCCGCCGGAGGATCCGGCCGCGGCGCAGGCCTGGGTCGAGGTTCTGATGAATTCGTCGGGCCGCTACAGCGTGGGCTTCGACGCCTATCGTCTCGACAGCGCCTGCTCGGCGAGCCACCAGCTGATCGGCTTCTAGCCCTTACACTCGCTTGACAGGGAGGTGGGCCGCGGGGGAATCTCCGCGGCTCATCGCTTTTGCGAGTCCGCCGCGGCTGCTTCAGCCGGCTCCCGCCGGAGCCCCAGTTCAGGAGTGCTCGTGCGGGGTGCCTGGGCTGATAGGATTCTCGCTCCCCGTGGGCTCTTTTTTATGCGAGAGGACTTCCCATGCGCACGAAGATATTTCAGCTGGACGCCTTTACGACCCGGCGTTTCGCCGGCAACCCCGCAGCGGTGATGCCGATGGATCGCTTTCCGGAGGATACCGTCCTGCAGGCACTCGCCGCTGAGAACAACTTGGCCGAGACCGCTTTTCTGGTCCCGGCAGGCGACAACTATCGCCTGCGCTGGTTCACGCCCATGACGGAGGTGCCGCTTTGCGGCCATGCCACCCTGGCCAGCTCAGCGGTGATCATGGAGCGGTTGGAACCTGGGCGCAGGCAGGTGATCTTTGATTCGGCGAGCGGTCCTCTGACGGTGAACCGGACGGAGGCGGGGTACGTGATGGACTTTCCGGTCCGGCGGTCCGCGTCCGTCGCGACACCACCCGCGCTGGTCGAAGCGTTGGGCGTCGATCCCGTCGAGGTGGTCGTCGATGCCTTCAACTATCTCGCCTTGCTGGAGAGCGCGCAGGTGGTGCGGGAGCTGGCTCCGGAGTTCTCTGCGATCGCTCGCCTGGACCGCGGTGGAGTGATCGTGACCGCGCCCGGGGACGGCCCCTACGACTTCGTCAGCCGCTACTTCGCCCCGGCCAAAGGCATCCCGGAAGATCCCGTGACCGGCGGCGCCCACTGCGCACTGGCGCCCTACTGGGCCCAGCGACTCCACAAGACGGCGTTTCGCGCCTACCAAGCCTCCCGGCGCGGCGGCGAGATCCTCTGTCGATTGCAGGGGGATCGCGTCGAGCTCGAAGGCTCTTGTGTCTTCTACCTGGAAGGCGAGGTGGAGATCTGACGGCAGGTCGAAGCGCGCGAGAGGTCGGGAGGAGGAGGAGAAAGAGGGCGCGGAGGCGTTTCATGGGTTCACCTCGGCATAGGAGATCAGGAGTTCAGAGGACTTCCCGTCGCAGGGCACTCTCATGCCACCGCCTTAGAAGAAGATAAGAAAGACCCGACAGCCCCGCGTAGAGCAGCACCCCGGAGCCGGCGAGGAGGACGAGGGCAGCGAACATGCGGGGGATCTGGAGGGTGTAGCCGGATTCGAGGATGCGGTAGGCGAGCCCGGAGGCGGTGCCTCCCGTTCCGGCGACGAATTCGGCGACCACGGCGCCGATGAGGGCGAGACCGCCGCTGATCCTGAGGCCGCCGAGGAAGTAGGGGAGGGCGGAGGGCAGGCGGACGGTCGTCAAGATCTGCCGGCGCGAGGCACCGTAGAGGCGGAGGAGGTCCAGGAGGTTGTGGTCGGCGCTCCGCAGTCCCAAGGTGGTGTTCGCGGCGACAGGGAAGAAGGCGGCCAGGAAGGCGCAGAGGACGAGGGCGAGGTGGACGTTCTTCACCCAGATCAAGAGGAGCGGCGCGATGGCGACGAGCGGGGTCACCTGGAGGACCACCGCGAAGGGGAGGAGGCTCCGCTCGATCCAGGCCGCCTGCGCGAGGAGGACCGCGAGCCCGGCCCCGAGGGCGGCGGCGGCGAGGAGCGCCTCGATCGTCACCGTCCAGGTGAAGAGGAGAGAGGGGAAGAGAGTCGGCCAGTCGTCTCTCAAGGCCATCGCGATCCGTAGCGGGCCGGGGAGGAGGTACTCCGGGATGTGCCGGAGGCGCACGACCGCCTCCCAGGCGGCGAGCGCGAGGACGGCCAGGAGCACCGGCGGGAGGAGATTTCGGAGACTCTGGAGTCCACGGCTCATGAGCGTCCCAGCGCCTCCGCGAGCTTCGCCGAGACCGCCTGGCAGGTCTGAAGATAGGCCGCGGACGTCCGGTACTCCTCGCCGCGGGCCGGCTCCCCGTCGATTTCGATCTCGCTCAAGACCCGGCCGGGGCGGGCGGAGAAGACGGCGATCCGGGTCGCGAGATAGGCCGACTCGTAGATGCTGTGGGTGACGAAGACGACGGTCAGGTGCTGGTTCTGCCAGAGCGCGCGGAGGTCGTCGTTCAGCTTCCAGCGGGTGATTTCGTCGAGCGCCGCGAAAGGCTCGTCCAGGAGGAGGAGCCGCGGCCGCGGGGCGAGGGCGCGGGCGATCGAGACGCGCATCTTCATCCCCCCGGAAAGCTCGCGGGGATAGGCGCGGCCGAAGCTGGCGAGGCCGAGCGGAGTGAGCAACTCCGCCACCCGCGAGCCGATCTCGCCGCGCGGCACCCCGAGGAGCTTCAAGGGAAGGGCGACGTTTTTTTCGACCGTCGCCCAGGGGAGGAGGGTGGGCTCCTGGAAGACGAAGCCCAGCGCCCGCGGATCGGCAAGGCGGCGCCGAACGGTGCCGGCGGTCGGGGCGACGAGACCGGCGATCAAGCGGAGCGCCGTGCTCTTGCCACAGCCCGAGGGACCGAGGAGAGCGAGGAAATCGCCCGCGGCGACGTCCAGATCGAGCCCGGCGAGCGCCTGGGTCCCCCCAGGCTCGACCCCGAAGCGTTTGCCGACGCCGCGGAGCTCGACCAGGGGCTCGCCGGCTTCAGCGCGGTCGGGGCTTGGGGTGGACGGGGGCACCGGGTTTTGGCTTCAGCTCCAGGCCGACCTTCTTGTCGACGAACCGCAGGGTGTACGCCTTCGGGAGATCGATCGTCTTCGGGTAGACTGCGGCCTGGATCATCGAGGTGGCGAACGAGCGCCAGCGGGCGTCGGTCATGGCGCCGATGCCCAAAGTCAGGGCGTCGCCCGAGTCGACGACCCCGTAGCGCTTCATCGCCGCGATGCCATAGGCGATCAAGTCGTCGGTCATCTCCGGGTTATCGCGTCGGATGAGGGCGTTGGCGGGCCTGGGGTCGCCGTAGAGGTAGCTGTACCAACCCTCGATCGAGGCGTCGACGAAGCGCTGCACGAGGTCGGGTCGGGTCTCGGCGAGTTTCCGGGCGCACTCGATCGTCGTCGAGTAACTGTCGAAGCCGTGGTCGGCGAGGACGTGGACGACCGGCTTCACCCCCGTTTTTTCGAGCGTGTAGGGCTCGCTCGTCAGGTACCCCTCCTGGATGGCGTTCTTGTCGGCGAGGAAGGGGGCCATGTTGAAGGTGTAGGGGCGGATCTGGTCGTCGGTATAGCCGTAGCGGATGCGAAGGAAGTTCCAGAAGGTGGCGCGGGCGGCGCCGGCGATGAGGATGGGCTTGCCCTTGAGCGCCGGGAGCGTGTCGTTGCCTTGGCCCGGGTGGGAGAGGAGCACCTGGGGGTCTTTCTGGAAGAGAGCCGCGACGGTGACGACCGGCACCCCGGCCTGGACGTAGTTGAGGGCCGCGAAGGAGCTCGATCCGACGTTGAAGTCGACCAGCCCCGCGGCCAGGAGCTGCGGATTGTTGACCTGCGGGCCGCCCATCCGGAGCGTCACCTCGAGCCCATGCCGGCGATAGATCCCGGTCGCGATCGCCTGGTAGAACCCGCCGTGCTCGGCCTCCGCCTTCCAGTTGGTGGCGAGGGTGACCTTGTCCAGAGCGGACACTCTCGCGGGCGTCAGGAATGCCGCGAGGAGCAGGAGACCGAGAGGGAAGAAGGGGTGCCGGGAGCGCACGGGCGGATCGTAGCACGCGCCCGAGTTTGCCCCGGGGGAGGGAGTGCGGCACGAAAGTGTGGTGCGTTGCACCTTCGCTAAGGAATTGCGGCCTTTCAGGCCTGCAACGCCTTACGAGCATGAGGCAGGTGTTCCGCCCCGCGTCCCTCCCCCTGGTCGGGGTGGTGGATGGGGATGGGGGGGACAGGAGGGTGGTGGCCTCCGGTACGACCTTTTCCTGCCGCGCAGTCGCCTAGCTCCGCGACAGCTCCTCAACCGTGAGCGAGCAGCCGCGGAGCTCCGCTCCGGCGGCGCGGCCGAGGAGGCGGAAGCCGTCCCCTTCGGCGATCCCGAGGTCTTCGGTCAGGAGGTGAACGGCGGAGCCGACGTTCGCGAGATCGAAGATGGCGAGGAGCCCCGGCACCCCGTCCGGGGCTTCGGCCAAGGTCTCGGGATCGAGGATCCGCACCCGCACCCAATGGGGGGCGACGAAGAGGTCGGGATCGCCGCCTGCGAGAGCTCGGGTGTAGCACTGGCTTGAGAGCTCGGTCATCCCGTACTCACGGACGACCGCCGAGGCCGGCACCGCCAGGCGCTGGGCGAGCCGGTCGAGGAGGTCGGCGCGCGAGATCTCGCCGGCCCGTCCCTTGAAGCCCCCGGTCTCGAAGACTACCGTCCCCGTCGGGAGTCGGAAGCGGAGATCCTGACGGTCGAGGAAGTCGAGCCACTGGGCGAGGGCGAGCGCGGTCGTGAAGACGAGCCCCGGCCGTTTTTCGCGCTGCCGGGCCGCTGCCCAGGAGCGCGCCTTGGCGACCTCGACGCCGCGGGCGAAGGCGGTCGCGCTCTCCGGCCGGCCCCAACGCGCCAGCACGTGCTCGGCCATGAAGGAGAGGCTCGAATCGGGGACCAGCTCGCGGGACGGGACTAAAGAAAGGATGGGGAGCGGCGCCGTTTCACCGGGCGGCAGGCAGAATTGCGGAAACGAGGCGTCGATCGCCTGCCGGTAGAGCTCCGGGTAGGGCTGGTAATGGACGCTCCGCCCGTCCGCGCCGCTCCCCCCGCTGGACGTCCCGCTGCTCCTGAAGACCTCGACGGCGGGGGCGGCGGCCAAGGTCAGCGAGCGGAAGGCGGCGGCGGGAACCGGGGGGACTTGGCGCCAGGAGGCGACCGTCGCCGGGGTCGCGCCGCGCCCCTCGCAGAGCCGGCGGTAGGGGGCGATCCGCTCGAACTGGAAGGCGAAGGCCGCGAGGGCCAGCTCCTCGAAGCCGTCCGGCTCCGCCTCTCGGTCTTTTGGGGCGTGAGGTGCGGACAGGTAGCGGTGGATGCGCTCGACGATCATGGGCCGATTCTGTCATCGTTTTCTGCTAGAGTAGGCGCTCCAATTTGTGCCGCTCCTGGAGCTGGGGACCGATGGCCGAAAGCTTTCCGTACGCGAAGAAGATCGAAGTCGACAAGCCGCCACGGCCCAAGCCGCCGCGGCAGTTGGCGGTCATCGACCAGACCGGCTGCACCGGCTGCGAGGCGTGCATCACGTTCTGCCCGGTCGACTGCATCGAGATCGTGCCCGGTCCCGAGCACCCGGAGTTCATGAAGCTCGTCGAGGTCGATCTCGAACGCTGCATCGGCTGCCAGCTCTGCGCCCGCTACTGCCCGTGGGAAACGATCGACATGTGGTCGTACGACGAGGGGGTGAGCCTCGCTCCCGAGAAGACCGTGCGTTCGCTGATCTACGCCTACGACCCCGAGCAGATGCACGAGGCGGCCGAGAGCCGGACCTGAATCCCGAGCGGTCCGTCCGCTCGCGGGCGGGGCGCAGGGCGTACCCCAAGTGACCTCCCCACCGCACGACAGCCGTGAGGACGAGCCGATCGTCGACCTCCTCCGCCGCCTCCGCGGTCCGGTCGAGCAGGTCTTCTGCGCCTTTCGCCTCGGCGAGCACGAGGCCGAGGAGGTTCTTGAGGAGATCCTCGGCATGCTGATCTACCGCTGGGACCGGATTGCCAACCGGGAGCTCTGGCTGCTCGCGACCCTCAAGCGGAGTTGCCTGCGCCGCGCCCCCGAACGCCTTCCCCAGAGACAGAGGCGGAGCTCCCCCGAACGCTGTTGAAACCCGTCCTCCCCCTTGGGTTCCATTCCCTTCCCCTCTCTCCAGTGCCGCCAGCGCAAGATTCCACCCTCCCACGGGTTCCACCGGGCGCGGTGGGCACGGACGCGGGAATGGCGGCCGATCCGGGCTGGGAGGTGCTGGCGCGGGTTGCGGCGGGGGACGTACAGGCCTTTGCCCTGCTCGTCGACGCCCACCAGGAGCGGCTCCTGCGGCTCTGCGAGCGCCTCTTGGACGATCGCGAGGAGGGGCGGGACGCCGTCCAGGAAGTCTTCTTGAAGGCCTTCCGCAAAGCCGCGGACTTCACCCCTCGCGGCCAGGTCTACACCTGGCTCTACCGCATCGCGGTCAACCACTGCCTCAACCGGCTGCGCCGCCGTCGGCTGGTCCGCTTCACGCGCTTCGCGGCGCCGCCGGCGGCTACCGCGGCCAGCGCCGCCGGTGCCGCCGACAATGAGGAGGCGAGAGAGTTCGACCCCGCCGACGGCGCGCCCACCCCCGAGGACGCCCTGGCGGCCCGGCGGCGCTGGGCCGCCACCCGGCGCGCCATCTCGGCCCTGCCCGCCAACCAGCGGGCGGTCCTCGTCCTCATCCGTTTCGAGGGGCTCTCCTACCGGGAAACGGCGGAGGTCTTAGGCGTCACGGAGGGCGCGGTCGAGAGCCGCCTCTTTCGCGCCATGCGCCGGCTCGAAGCGCAGGATTCCATGACTTCACATGTTACAAGGACAGGGAGAGGGTAACCCCATGGATCGCAGTACGGAAAAGGATCTCATTCGGCGGCTCCTCGGCGAGTTGCCGGCGGAGCGGGCGCGCGAGCTCGACGCCCGCCTGGTCCGGGAGCCGGAGCTCGCCCGCCGCTACGGCGAGCTCTCGGAGCGGTGGCGAGGCCTCGTCCCGCCTCCGGCCTTGCCGGTACCCCTGGGCTTCACCGGCCGGGTGATGGCCCACATCGAGACCGCCGAGGCCGCGGCGCGCGAGGGTGTCTCGCCGGAGGGTGCCCTCTCCTGGTCCCTGGCGCCGACCTGGGTGCGAGCGGCGGCGGCGGCGGCGCTCGTCTTCGGCATGGCGCTCGGCGCCGGCCTGGGCCTCCTGCCCCAGCGGCCCGCGAACGACCTTCCGCCGGGGACCGCGTCGATGGGCGAGCGGGTGCCGCTCGCCGACAGCTACGGGTCGGTCCTGGAGGAGACGTTCGAGGCGCAGCCGTGAAGAGGTGGTGGCTGGTCCTCGCCCTCCTCTTGTCCCTGGGGGTAAACGTGGGGATTCTGGCGACGATCGCCGTCGCCCGTCTCCGTCCCGGCCTGTTGCAGGGGGCGCAGAAGGCCCTCCAGCCGCCGCCGGAAAAGCGTCTCGCCCGCCTCGCCGACCGGCTGGGTCTCGTCGGCCCGGAGCGCCGGCGTTTCCTCGGCCTCCAGCGCCAGTTCATCGCCACCACCGGCCGCGACCGCAAGCATCTCCAGGAGATCTACCGCGAGGTGCGGGCCGAGCTGATCGCGCCCCGTCCGGACGGCGCCCGCATCGAGAGTCTCCTCGCCGAGTCCTCCCAGGTCTACCTGCGGATCGAGAGGGCGGTGACGACGAACGTTCTCGAAAGCCGGAAGTGCCTGAGACCGGAGCAGGAGGCGATCTTCCTCGACCTGATCGACAAGATGCGTCCCGGCCAGGGGCCTTTCTCCCAGCCCGGCGTTCCCGGCGCCGCCTGGAACCGCGGCCTGAAGGCCGAGCCGCCGCCGGCGCAGCCCTCCCAGCCCTGAAAATAAAAAAAGACCCCGCTGCGCGCGGGGTCTGGAGGAGGAGGGAGTGGAGGAGGAGATTGCCTGTCCGTGTGCGCTCTTGCCTGCTCCATTTAGGTATACGGAGGAAGGCGGGAAAATGTTGATCGGCGCGGTCAGGTCTCTCTAACGCGCTGCGCGCGTGGCGATCACCCGGAAGAACTCCTCCGCCGCCCCGGCGGGATCGCCCACCAGCTCGCCCGGCCCCCCTTCCGGCAGCCAGTCGGCGGGGAGATAGCCGCGGTAGGGGGTGTAGAGGAAGCGGCGATCGAAGAGGGCGATGATGCCGGTATCCGCCGCGGAGCGGATGAGTCGGCCGGCCGCCTGCACCACCCGGGTCATCCCCGGCACCACGAAGGCGTACTCGAAGCCGCGCTCGAAACGTTCCTCGTAGTAATCCTTGAGGAGCTGCTGCTCGAGCGACATCCCGGGGAGGCAGGGACCGACCACCGCCACCGCCTTGATCACCTCGCCTGGATAGTCGACCCCCTCGGCGAAGACGCCGCCCGCGACCGCCACCAAGAGCACGTCGCCGAAGACCGCCGCCCGCAGGGCCTGAAGGAGAGCCTCGCGCTCGCGGTCGCTGTCCGCCTGGCGCTGGATGAGCACGCGCTTGTTCACCAGGCGCATCCGCCCCGCCACCTCGGCCAGGAACTGGTAGCTGGGGAAGAGCGCCAGGCAGTTGCCCGGCACCGCGTCGGCGAATTCGGCGAGCCGCGTCGCGATCCGCTCGTAGTTGTCGGGCCGGCGCTTGTAGGTCGTCTCGATCGTGGCGTCGATCACCACCCGCCGGTTGTCGACGGGGAAGGGGTTTCGGATCTCGACGAAGGCGGTCAAGCCGGCGGGGAAGCCGAGGAGGCCGGTGTAGAACTCAGGCGGCTGGAGGGTCGCCGAGAGGCCGATCGTCGAGTGTACCCGAGAGAGGACGCCGCCCAGGAAACGGCTGGGGTCCTTGCAGAGGATCTTCAACCGGCTGTCGCCCCGCGTCCGCTCGACGTAGTGGCTGAACGCACCGTCTGAGACGACGAGGCCGTTCAAAAAACGGAGGAAGCCGAAGTAGAGCTCGACGAAACGGTCCTCGGCGCTGAAGGTCTTGGTCTCCCGCTGGTGCTCCAGGTAGTCGACGAAGGCGCTGTCGAAGGCCGGCCGCAATCCCCAGAGAGTGTCCTCGGGGAGCGGCGCCTCCAGAGCGCGCTCGTTCTGCGGCCCTTCGAGCATCGCGTCGTCCACCGCCTCCTCGATCACCTGGGCGAGCTTCAAAGACAGGTGGGCGAGCCGCAGGTGGAGGTGATGGCCGCCACGCGCCACCGCCTCCGCCGCCTGGCGCGCCGCGGCGGCCGAGAGCTCCGGGCTGTAGTAGCCGCGCCCGCGGTCGACCAGGTTGTGCACCTCGTCGATGACCAGGACGGTGTCGGAGAGATCGCGATCGGGGCCGAAGTCGGGGAGGGAGACGTAGGGATCGAAGGCGTAGTTGTAGTCGCAGACGACCACCTGGGCACGGCCGGCTAAATCCAGGCTCACCTCGAACGGGCAGACCTCGGCCCACTTGGCGGCGGCGAAGACGTCGTCCGGCTCGAGCGTCGGGTTTTCCGCCAGGAGGTGCCCGGTGACCCCGGAGGTCTGCAGCTTCTGGGCGTAGTCCTTGGCATAGCGGCAGTATTCCTCGTGGCAGAGGATCTGGTCGTTGGCGCACATCTTGGCCTTGGCGCGCAGGCGGAGCGAGCGGAAGGCTCCCTCCGGGTTCAGGAGCCGGAGCACCTTGACCGCCATCTCCTGCTGGAGGGTTTTGGCGGTGAGCACGAAGACCCGCTTGTCGTGGGCGAGCGCGTACTTCAAGGCCGGGAAGAGGGCGGCGACGGTCTTGCCGATCCCGGTCGTCGCCTGGAGCAGCAGATGCTCGCCGTTCGCGACCGCCGTGCCCACCGCCGCCAGGATGTCCTCCTGCCCCGGCCGCGTCTCGCCATAGGGGAAGGTGAGGCGCTCCGCCGCCGCGTGGCGGTCGGCGGCGGCCTGGCGGTCGGCCTCGTAGGTGTGGATGAGGAGGTTGAGACGCCGGCGGACGGCGGCGTCCAGCCCTTTAGGGTCGGCGCGGAGCGGCTCGCGCTCGATCTCGTCGCTCCCGATCGAGATCAGCACCAGCTCGGCGCGGATCTCGTTCTCGGCATATTCGGGGAGAGCGGCGAGCATCCAAGCGTAGAGGAGGGCCTGGCGCTGGTACATCTCGCGGACCGGAGGGCTGAGCACCCCGCCGCGACGGACCGACTTGATCTCCTCGACGACGAACGCCCCACCGGGCTCCCGGCGGAGGCCGTCCATCCGGCCGGTGACGGTGACCGTCCAGCCGCGGTGCGGGAAGGTATGGGTGACGTGGACCTCCCGCCGGTAGCTGCCGTCCCCGGAGAGCGCCTGCTCCTGGTAGCGGCTGTGGATCGCCTGCCCGAGCCAGAGCCGCTCGTAGCCGCCGCGGTTCGAAAAGCCGAGGCTCCGGAGGAGCGACCCTTCGAGGAGGTCCGCGACCGCGAGGTCGAGCGTCATCTTCTCGGAGTCGAAGCGCGGCGGCATGGGGGAAGTATAACCTCCCCTTACTGGCGGATTCCCGCCTCGACACCCTTTCCTGCCGTCCTCTTGAGAGTGAGACTTAAGCGAGCGGGATGGATCTGGGGTGGGGAAGCTTCAGGGGGGGAAAGGAGCCGCCCGTCTCCGGTCTCCCGGAGACGGGCTTTTGCGGCGCGGGTTACTTGGTCGCGACGACGGTCAGGTTCTGGTAGTGCCAGCCGTAGGGCGGGAAGTACGCGTTGTCGGCGACTCCCGGCAGACCGAACTGGAGGGTGGGCACGTTGCCGTCGATGCTGCCGATCGGATTGTAGAGGCCACCCAGGATGTCCATCACGACCACCTTGCCGTTGTTCTGGGTGATCACGTAGTGCAGCGACCGCTGGTCGTTGTCCAGGTCGATGGCGAAGTGATAGGTGCCGTGACCGGAGAGGTCGATGGGCCGCTTGAGCGTCGTCTCGATGAAGGGCGTCCCCACGTCGACGACGTACTTGCCCTTGCCGAAGTTCTCGAAGCTGCCGAAGTAAAGGGTCTTGCCGAAGCGGCGGCCCCCGGAGCGGAAGAGGCCGGCGACGTTCCGGAAGACGACGAAGCCCGGCGGGTCGGCGACGGTGATGTCGAAGTTGATCGAGACCGTGTGATAGTTCGTGGCCGGATCGAAGGGCAGCGGCAGGTTGAGGAAGGAGTTGGCCTTGGTGACCCGGAGGAACTCGCCGGGCATGCTCGCCACCGTGACGGCGGTCTTGGTGGTCGGCAGCTTGGCGACCGGATACTCGACCCGCGACGACCAGCGGTCGACGGCCGGCAGGGCGCCCAAGGCGTAGAATGGCTGGTCACAACTGACCGCGGCATTGATTCCCGTCGCCGTCCCGGTGCCGACGCTCTTCAGGATGTCGGCGATCCGGATGACGCCGATCGGGGGCACCGAAATACCGTCGCGCTCCTCGATAGCCGTACCCTTGGGGCGCAGCACGATCACGTTGCAGGTGGCGGGCTTGATGCCGATATTGAAGATCTGCAGGTTGCTGGCCGCATCCGTGTTCTTGACCAGGTTCTGCACGAAAGCCGTCGTCCCGGGGCGGAAGAACTGGTCCGCGGTGAGGAGCGGCAGCTTCCACGCCGTACGGATAGGTTCCTCTTCGACCTCGAACGAAACCTCGACCGCGGAGAGACCCGGCACCGGCTCGATGACCGCCATCCCACCGCTGGTCGCGACCGGCGACAGGTCGAGGAGGGGGTTCACCCGCGAGGTGGAGGGTCCGATGTAGACCTTGAGGGTTTTCGGGGAGACTCCCAATCCGGACTTGCCCTCGCCCACGAAGGTGGTCTGCACCTGGCTCAAGGTCAGGTGCCCTGCCGGAGCATCTCCACCTTGGTCTCGGTGACGCCCGGGGTGATGGTCGGAATGAGGATGTACGATACCGTCTGGGCATCGGCCGCGCCGGCAAGGAGGGTCAGGCCAAGGCCGAGGCCAAGAAGGTGGTGGGGCACTCTTTTCATGCGGTCAAACTCCTATCCAGTACAGAAGTTGCGGAAGCGGATTCCATGGGATGCTAGCATAGCTTTGCGTCCGGGGAAACCCGGTTCTCGCGTCGCCCGCGAGCGGCCGTAACCCCGGCGACCTAACGAGGAGAACGTATGGCCGATGCGTCGAAGCCGGACGAGGGGTTCGTCCCCCGTGCCGAGGATCTCTCCGAGTTTTACCTCTCGTTTCTCTACCCCGGTCCCAGTTACGACGGTTCTCCCCCGAAGACGCCGGAGACCACCGCTATCCAGCGGGCGCACGTCGGCTACATCTGGCGGAGCCAGCAGCCCGGCGGCCCGGCGCTCGCCGGCGGCCCGGTCTTCCCCCTGGGACCCGGGACGAGCGACGACGTGTCGCCCCTCGGCATGATGATCCTCCGCGGCGGCTCCCAGGAGGAAGCCGAGCGGGTGGCGGCGTCCGATCCCGGCGTGGTCGCGGGGCGGTTTCGGGTGGTGGTGTATCGGTGGTTGGTGCCGAAAGGGGGGTTGGGGGGCGCCGAGGAGCCGAAATGAGGCAGGGGAGCGCTCCTCTCTACTCCCTCCCCGCCAGCACCTGCGCCAGCTTCTCCCGCCGGAACCATTGCTTGACCCACCAGTTGGGATCGTAGGGCTCGTCGATGTCGGGGATGGGCTTCCCCATGCCGGGGAGATTCTCGAATTCGCCGTTCTCCATGGCCTCGCGGATGCGGTTTTCGGCCACTCGCTGGATGGTGTGCCGGGTCAGGCGCTCCTGGCTCATCCTTAAAAGTATGCCATGGGCGAGACCGGCTTTTCCCTCCCGTGGGATACAGTGAGTCGAGGCTGCGGCCTGGGCCCTAAAGATCGCTCACGGCGGCGTCGGAGAAGAGAGCGAAGAGAGCGAAGAGGAGGACGAGAGTGGATTTCGATCTCGCTGAGACGTTCGACATTCTAGAGCGCACGCCCTCCGTGGTGGGCGCCCTCCTCCGCGGTACCAGCCCTTCGTGGCACGCGGTCAACGAAGGTCCCGATACCTGGAGCCCATTGGACGTTATGGGCCATCTCATCTACGGCGAGGAGACGGATTGGGTACCTCGTGCCCGGATCATCCTGGAGCATGGAGATACCCAGCCGTTTGAGCCGTTTGATCGCTTCGCCCAGTTCCGGCGATTCGCCGGCTGGTCCCTCGACTCTCTCCTCGACCTCTTCGCCCACCTTCGTGAGGCCAACCTCAAGATCGTCAAAGACTGGCACCTGGAGTCCACGCAACTGGCCCTCCCCGGCCGGCACCCCAAGCTCGGCGCGGTCTCTCTGCGAGAGCTCCTGGCGACCTGGGCTGTCCACGACCTCGGCCACATTGCCCAGATCTCTCGCGTCATGGCCAAGCAGTACGGCAACGAGGTCGGTGCATGGCGGGGCGAGCTTGCCATCCTCAGCCGGGTGCCGGGAGCTCCTTGAGCCGCTTCGACCCGACCCGCCGCCTCAAAGATCCGTGCTGTCGGCGGCGGTCAGCTTGTCGTTGAGCAGATAGTCATCGTTCAGGTATTTGAGGATCACGCGGCCGATCAGGGGATCGAAGCGTTCTTTTACGGGTCGAACGACGACGCCTTCGCGAATGTGCTGGTCGGGCAGCGTGGTCTTGCCGCGGCTGAGCCCGGCGATCCATTCGAGCGAGAACGGCCCGCGGTCGAGAATCGGCACGGTGGCGACGCCGTGCCGCTCGCAGAGCGCGACGAAATCATCGAAGTCGAGGTAGTGCTCGCCGACCAGGATATCGAAGGCGGCGAAGCCGAGCCCGTCGCGCTTGCCGTAATGCAGGCTCTGGACGCGGCTGCCGTAGATCTCGCCGTAGAGGATCGCCACGGTGTGGCCCTGCTGGCGGAGCTCGTCGAGCAGATTCCGCACGGGTTCCAAGGTAGCGGGGAACCAGTAGGTGTTGGTACCCATGGCCTCGGGCTCCGGACGCTTGCGCTGCAGGCCGTGCGAGCCGGCGAGGAGCGCGCCCTCGACCCAGCCGATGCGGGCGTTGGTGCCGTGGATCTTCTCGCTCACGACGACCTCTTCGCCGGGCACGAGGACAGCGGGGAAATTGCGCAGGTTTTCGATCTCCGTGTAGCGCTGGAAAAGCGGGTGGTTGGCCTCGGAATCCCCGGCCGAGAACTTGACCGGCGGCCGGAACTTGCCGATCCCGTAGTGCTCGCGCACGTCGGTCCCCACCGGCCAGTCCGGATCGTCGGGGCGCACCAACAGCCCGAAGGAGGGCTCGCCCCGCAGGCGCACCTGGCGGACGACGAGCTGGCGCTCACCTTCGATATCGGTGCGCTCGCTCAGGTAGCCCACGACCCCGAGGCGCTCGGCCATCTCCCGCGGCAGGGTGCTGTCGGGCGGAATGAAGACCACCCGCTCGCCGGGCGCGAACTCAGGGCTGCCGTCCTCGCGCTTGCGGATCACCGCCTGCCAGCCCTTGATGCGGGCGAGGAAGAGGCGGTCGGCGTTGGGGTGCGGGTGGACGGCTTCGATTTCGACGACGTTCGCGATCACGGACGACATGGGTGGCACCTCTCGGGCCTCACAGTATCGTATCGACCTCCCGGCGAGGGATAGAATCCGCCCCGGGAGACCCCTCTTCATGCCGAGCCCAGAGAACCCCCGGGACGCCCCGGAGCCCCCGCTTCCCGACCTGGCGGACGTCCTCGCCGCCCGCCGGGCCCTCGCCGGGGTCGCCCGGCGGACGCCGGTCCTCACCTCCGAGGCCCTGGACGAGCTCGCCGGCTGCCGGCTCTTCTTCAAGGCTGAGAACCTGCAGATCACCGGCTCGTTCAAGCTGCGGGGGGCGTTCAACAAGATCCGTTCGCTCTCCCCGGCGGAGCGGGAGCGCGGGCTGATCACGGTGAGCGCCGGGAACGCCGCCCTGGGCTCCGGCTGGGCCGCCCGGGCCGCCGGGGCGGCCCTGGTCGTCGTCATGCCGGAGAATGCGGTCCCCGAGAAGCTCGCCGCCGTGGCGGCCCTCGGAGCGCGGATCGAGAAGGCGGGGATCACCGACGCCACCCAGGCCTTCGCGCGGCTCGCCGAACTCCAGGCGGCCCACGGTTACACCCTCGTCCACCCCTTCGACGATCCCCTCGTGGTGGCGGGAGCGGCGACCGCCGCCTGGGAGCTCCTGGAGGAGGTGCCCGATCTGGACGTCCTCGTCGCTCCGGCCTCGGGCGGCGGGCTTTTGGGTGGCACCCTCCTGGCCGCCCGCGGTCTCGCCCCGGCCGCCCGGGTCTACGGGGTCCAGCCGGAGGGCGCCGCCGGCATCGTGCGCTCGCTCGAAGTCGGCGCCCCCACCGCCCCCGAGCGCATCGCGACCGTCGCCGACGGCCTGACCGCCCCCCGGCCGGGGAGGGTCAATTTCGAGCTGATCCGCCGCTACGCGGCGGGAGTGGCGACGGTCTCCGATCCGGCGATCCTCGCCGCCATGGGGCTCGTCGTCCGCCACCTCAAGGTGGTGGTCGAGCCGGCGGGGGCCGCCGGTCTCGCCGGGGTCTTGGGTGGGACCCTGGGCGAGGAACGCTTTCGCGGCGAGCGCGACCTGCGGGTGGGAGTGCTCCTCTCCGGCAGCAACACCGGTATGGAGCGGGTCCGCGAGGTGCTCTAGCCCGCGTCTTCTTCGAAGTTTTCCCTCTTCCCCTTCCTTTTACTTCGCATTGCCATTCTCGCTCTCCGTCGAGGGAAGCCTGATTCTTCATCCAGATCGATAAACTTCATTGGAATTCTGAATTTTTACGGCGTCCAGATTCAGCGGTGGATTCAACATTTTGGAGGATCTCAGGTGTTGACCCTTGAGCATTGTCCATGTATTGTCTAGACATCGGCGGGAGTGTCACAGACAAATTTCGTGCTTCCACCACCCGTGGCGGCACTTACGCCAGGGCCGGGGGGCCCCCTCTCCCCGGCCCGGCCTTTTTTGGACTCCTTGATCCCTTACATCACCCGGCGCAGGGCGCGCCGCACGAGATCGGTCGTCAAGCCGTAGACCGCGTGCGAGGCGAGCGCCGAGGCGTGGGTCGATGCCGGGGTCTCCAAGGGTGGCGGCCCGAACCCCAGGGCCGGCACGGCGACCTCGTCCGCCGCCAGCCAGACGGCGGCGCCGAAGGGCACCCCCACGCCCAAGGTCAACCGCGTGTCCACCTCGGCGAGCATGCCGTAGAGCGCTCCCATCGTCGCCCCCATGGCATAGTGGACGACGGGACCCGCCACCTTCTTCTCCTCCTTGGCGAGCCGATGGTTAAAGAGCCCCTCGGAGATCGCGCTGGCCGCCTGGACCGTCGCGTCGTCGCCACCGCTCTCTTTCTTCTTGCTCTTGGCGCCTTTGCCGTTCGCGCCGCCGCTCTCGGCGGCCTTCTTGACCAGCGCCTGGAACTGATTCATCACGAGCGAAGCCAGAAGACCGCCGGCGATCCCCGCCGCCAACCCCTTCCAGACATTGCCATCGTACGGCCTCTCGAGCTGCATATGGACTCCTTTCTCCAACCGCAGCTCTCGGGTGCAACCTGCGTGCCCCGACATCCTCGTCGATTCGGCGTAGGGGCAGCCCGCCGTGGCCGCCCTCCTCGGCCAGGGCACCCACGGGGGGGTGACCCTACAGATTTGTCTTTGGCCTTGACAGCTCTCCGGATGTCCCGTACTGTATCAGCGTAGTAGTACACCGATTCCGAACGACGGAGGACAGCTTGGAGCGGACGCTGCGCATCGATCCCAAGGACCCGCGCCCCATCTGGCGGCAGATCGAGGAGGGGGTGCGGCACCTCGTCGCCTCCGGCTCGCTCGCCGTGGGGACGGGGGTGCCGTCGGTCCGCGACCTGGCGCGCGAGCTCCAGGTCAACCCGGCGACGGTCTCCAAGGCCTACCAGCGGCTGACCGACGCCGGGGTCCTCGCCGTGCGGCGGGGGGATGGCACCTACGTCTCCGACGCGCCGCCCCTCCTCACCCAGGCCGAGCGCGCCGACCGCCTGGCGCAGGCGGCGCTCCGCTTTGCCGGCAGCGCCATCACCCTGGGGGCGAGCCGCGAGAACGCGGCCGAAGCCCTCGCCCAAGCCTGGAAGGATCTCAAGGCCGAACCTCCGGAGGAGAACCGATGAGCCTCGCTTCGCCCGCGCCGTCCCCGGCCGCCTCGCCGGCCCTGGCGGCTGACCATCTCTCTGTCCGCTACGGCGAGCGCCTGGCCTTGGACGGCCTCTCGTTCGCCGTCGCGCCCGGCTCCGTCTACGCTCTCCTCGGCCCCAACGGCGCCGGCAAGTCCTCTCTCGTCCGCTGCCTCCTGGGCGAGCAGCGGCCGAGCACCGGTCGCGCCCTCCTCCTTGGGGCGGAGGTCTGGAGCGGGCGCGCCCGGCTCCTCGCCGAGGTGGGGGTGGTGCCCGAGGAGCCCGATGCTCCCCCGGCGATGAACGCCGGTCAGCTCCTCCGCTTCTGTTCCCGGCTCTACCCGCGTTGGGACGGCGACGGCGCGGCGGCGCGGCTCGCCCGCTTCGGGGTGCCGGGAGACGTCCCCTTCGGCCGCCTCTCCAAGGGGCAAAAGGGGCAGGTCGCGCTCACCCTGGCGCTCGCCCCCTCGCCCAAGCTCCTCATCCTCGACGATCCCACTCTCGGGCTCGATCCCCAGGCCCGCCGCGCCGTCTTCGAGGAGCTGATCGGCGAGCTCGCCGACCGCGGCACGACGGTCTTCCTGACCACCCACGATCTCGCGGCGGTCGAGGGGATCGCCGACCGGATCGGCATCCTCCGCGGCGGCCGGCTGCTCCTGGACGAGGAGCTCGAAAGCCTGAAGCGCCGTTTCCGCCGCATCAGCTTCCCGCCCGCCCGGCCCGCTTCCCGCGACGAAGCGAGCCGCGCCGCCGCCCTCGTCCCCTTGGAGCCGGTCGCCGTGGCCGCCCGCGGCTTCCGCACCGAGACGGTGGTGGCGCGCTGGGACGAGGCGCGCTTCGCCGGGTCGGTATCCGGTGGCGGTCCGTCTCCGGCCCATGTCGCCCAGGGCGCCGACGTCGAAGTTTCGGTTCTCACCTTGGAAGAGATCTTCCTCGCGCTCGTCGGCAGCACCGGAACTCCGCAAATGGGAGGTGTGCAATGAGAGGTTTCGCCGCCGTTTTCGAACGCGAGCTGGCCGAGCGCCGGCTGCTGCTTCTCCTCGGGATCACCGGCCTCGTGCCGCTTCTCCTGCCGCTTTTCGTCCCCACCTACCTGGGGGCGGCCGATCTGCGCACCGTCTCCGCCTACTTTCTCTCCGGGATTGTCGCCGCCGTCCTCGCCCTCGGCCTGGGCGCTTCGATCCTCGCCCCCGACATGACCGAGCGGCGGCTCGGTTTCTACTTCGCCCGGCCGCTCTCCGGCGGAGCGATCTGGGGCGGCAAGCTCGCCGCCGCCCTGGCGCTCGCCCTCGGCATCGGCGTCCTCGTCCTCCTCCCGGCCCTCCTGGTGGAGAATGCCGCGCGGGCCGAACTCGCCGTCTTCGGCGCCGGCCGGCTCCTGCTCGCGGTGGCTCTCCTCGCCGCCCTGGTGCTCCTCGCCCACGCCCTCTCCACCCTGCTGCGCACCCGCTCCGCCTGGCTGGCGCTCGACCTGGTGGCCGCCGCCGTCGTCGGGCTCATCGCCTGGAGCGCCGTGGAACGACTTCTCCGGGCGGGCCTGTCCGCCCCGGTCCAGGGAGGACTGCTGCCACCTCTCTTCGCTCGTCCTCTCACGGTGGTGGCGCCGGCGGCATGGATCGCGTTCCTCGCCGGCAGCGCCGTCCAGGTTCTCGGCGGGCGGACCGACTCCCGGCGCGGGCACCGCTTCCTCTCCCTCACCCTCTGGAGCCTGCTGCTCGCCACGGCGCTCGGCTTCGACGGCTACTCGCGCTGGCTGATCGCCGCGACCCCGGCGGATTTGATCGATCCCATTTTCGGCGTCGCCGCGTCGCCGCGCGGGAGCACGGTCGTCGTCCAGGGGCGCGCCGCCCATCGGGAGGAGTACTCTCCGGTCTTCCTCTTGGATACCGAGCACGAGAGCTTCGCCCGGGCCTTCCCGGGACTCCAGTGGGATTGGAGCGGGACGGTCCATTTTTCGACCGACGGTCGGTGGGCGGCCTGGCTCGAGCCCCAGTCCCGGTCGGTCGGGTCGCCGGTCACCCTCACCCGCCTCGACCTCACCCGGCGTGGAGCCCAGCCGGTCCAGAGCCGCCTGACCTATGCCGTGCGGCCCCTGGTCCTCGCTCTCTCTCCCGACGGTCGGCGGCTCGCCACTCTCGGCCATCACCGGCTGGCGGTTGAGGACATCGACTCGGCTCGCTTGCTTGCCGCCGTCCCCGCCGAGCCCCTCTCCCCCTGGGACAGCCGTCTCCAGTTCGTGGACGACACCCACCTTCTCTATCTTCATGCCGCCCGGGAAGAGACCGTCGGGCCGCGGCCCCAGGCCGCGATCGAGATCGCCGAGGTCGACCTCGGCACCGGCCGGCAGGAGGTGATCGGCCGCACGCCGTCCGTGGAAGCCAACTCGCTCCTGGAGCTCAGCCCGGACGGCAGTCGCTTCCTCCTCCACCAGTCGGGGGAGAGGATGCTCCTCTTCCGCACCCGCGGCGCCGTTCTCCTCGCCGAGATCCCGGCGTTCGTCCGGATGAGCGGCTTCCTGGCCGACGGCCGCATCGCCGCCGTCGAGTCCGGCGCCAGCTTCAAGGACGATCCGCGGGAGCTCGCACTCCTCTCGGCCGATGGTGCCGTTCTCCGCCGCTTCCCGTTCCCCGGCGTCCGGGCTCTTCGGCTGGCGGGAGAGCCCTCGCCGGGCCAACTCGTCCTCGGGGTGGAGGCGCGCATCCCCGAGTCTTCCGGCCACTGGATCGACCGCTGGGAGTCCCAGCTGCTCGACCTTACGACGGGCGAGTCCCGCCTTCTCGGCCATGGCCTTTTTCCACTTGGAGAGAGCGCCGCTGGCCCGGCGAGTGTCGGGCCGCGGCTCTTTGAGCGCGCCGGGGACCGCATCGTCCTCTTGGACCCCGCGAGCGGCAAGGAGCGGCTGGTGGCGGGCCGGGCGCGGTAGGCTCGAATGGCCTCAGGCTCGAACGAGATACCGCTCGCGCACGATCCGCAGGTGGTGCAGCTCATGCCCCGCGAGGTGGAAGGCGAGCCCGCGGACCGAAGCGTCGTACCCATTGACGTGGCCGCGGCGCAGCCACACCTCCGGGGTGAAGGTAGAGAAGAGAGCGACGGTCGAATCGCGGACGATCCGGTACTCGGTGAGGAGGTCTTCCCATTTTTGGGCCTCGAAGCCGGCGAAGCGGACATAGTCGTTCTCGTCGAAACCCGGCAACGGCCGCGCATCGCCGCGAGCGATGCAGAGCGCCCGGTAGGCGAAGATCCGCTCGTCGTCGATCATGTGCCCCACCACCTGCTTCAACGTCCACTTGCCGGGCGCGTAGACGAACGTGGAAGCGAAGTCCTCGGCGATCGGGGAGAAGAGGTCGAGAGCCTCCTGCACCTGGGCCGCGAGGGCCGCCACGGCATCGTCGCCCGCCACGTGCTCGACGTCCGGCTCGGCATAAGCGCCGAGCTCGCCGCTCTGGGGTCGGCCGGAGGGGATGCGGATCGGTGGGCGTTTCATGGGTCGGTCTCCTATTTCAGCCCAGAAGATATCCCACCGCCACCGCCCGGTAGGCGACGACCTGCCGGGCCTCCCAATCCGCGCCCTCTCCCAGCTCGGCGGCCATCAGCCGCGCCACTTCGGGGGCGGCTTCCAGGCTGGCGCGGGCGTCTAAGAGGAGGGCGCGGGTGCGGCGGGCGAGGACGTCCTCGACCGTCCGCGCCAGCTCGTTGCGGACCGCCCAGACCACCTCGGCGCCGCTATAGGGAAGGCGGGGGTGGAGGGGCGCTCCCAGGCCGGGTTGGGCGTCCACCAGGGCGCGGAGCGCCGCGGCGTCGCTGCCGTAGACGCTCCAGGGCTCTCCCGGGTCCAGCCCCTGCTGCCAGCCGTGGAGCTGCAAGGTCGGGGTCTTCGAGGGACGCTTCTCGAACCCGGCGGTGCGCTCGGCCTGGTCGACGGTGTCTTCCCCCATCCTCCGGTAGGTCGTCCATTTGCCGCCGGTCACCGTGACCAGCCCGGAGGGGGAGACGACGACGGTGTGGTCGCGGGCGAGCGCCGCGGTGTCCTCCTCCGCGCTCCGTACCTCGCGGACGAGGGGGCGGAGGCCGGCGAAGACGGCGAGGACGTCCTCCCGGCCGGGGTGGCTCGCGAGGTAGCGGCCGGCGTGGGCCAAGAGGAATTCGATCTCTTCCGGGAGCGCGCGGGGCTCGATCGGCGGGCCCTCGGGGGAGGAGGCGAGCGGGGTATCGGTCGTCCCCAGGACCACCCGGCCGTGCCAGGGGACGGCGAAGAGCACCCGGCCGTCGTCGGTGTGGGGGACCATGATGGCGCTGTCGCCGGGGAGGAAGCGGCGGTGGAGGACCAGGTGCACCCCCTGGCTGGGAGCGACGAGGGAAGTGGCCGCCGGGTCGTCCAGCCGGCGGACGGTATCGGCGAAGACTCCGGTGGCATTGACGACCGACCGGGCGGTCACCGGGTACTCCGTGCCGCTCTCCTCGTCGCGGAGGAGGGCTCCGGTCACCCGGCCGTCCTCTTTCGTCAGCGTCACCGCCCGCAGGTAGTTGATCGGCACTCCGCCGAGGTCGAGACAGGTGCGGGCGAGGGTGACCGCCAGGCGGGCGTCGTCGAACTGACCGTCGTGATAGATCACCCCGCCGCGGAGACCGGCGCGTGCGATCGTGGGGAGCTGCTCCAGGGTCTCGGCACGGGAGAGGAGGCGCGAGGGGCCGAAGCCCAGCCGGCCGGCGAGGAGGTCGTAGAGCTTCAGGCCGCCGCCGTAGAACGGCCCTTCCCACCAGTCGTAGCGGGGGACGACGAAGGAGAGGTTGTGCACCAGGTGCGGGGCGTTGGCGAGGAGCCGGCCGCGCTCGCGGAGTGCCTCGAAGACGAGGCCGACGTTTCCCTGCCGCAGATAGCGCACTCCGCCGTGGACGAGCTTGGTGCTCCGCGATGAGGTGCCCTTGGCGAAATCGTGCGCCTCGGCCAGAAGCGTGCGGTAGCCCCGCGCCGCCGCCTCGACCGCCGTCCCCAGGCCGGTCGCGCCGCCGCCGATCACCAGGAGATCCCACGGCTCGGAGCCCGAGGGGGGAGCGAGCCGGGCGACGAGATCGCCGCGCTTCATGGCTCGGGGCTCGGTTCGGTCTCCTCTTCCCATCCCTTCGCTCGTTCGACCGCCTGGAGCCAGCGGGCGAGGCGCTTCTCGGCCTGGCCGCGCGGCAGTCGCGGCGTGAAGATCCTCTCGACCTCCGAATGGGCCGCGATCTCGTCCGTATCCGGCCAGACTCCCACGGCGAGGCCGGCTAAGTAGGCGGCGCCGAGCGCGGTCGTCTCCAGCATCCGCGGGCGGACGACGGGGGTGCCGAGGAGATCCGCCTGGATCTGCAGGAGCAGATCGTTGGCGGCGGCGCCGCCGTCCACCCGCAGCTCGCCCAGGGCGACGCCGGAGTCGGCCTCCATCGCATGGAGCACCTCGACGGCCTGGAAGGCGATGGCCTCCAGGGCGGCGCGGGCTAAGTGGGCGGCGGTCGTGCCGCGGGTGAGGCCGAGGATGGTGCCGCGTGCCTGGGGGTCCCAGTGCGGTGCCCCGAGGCCGGCGAAGGCGGGGACGAGGACGACCCCGCCTGAATCCGGGACGCTCGCGGCGAGCGCCTCGATCTCGGGGGCCTTCTCGATCACCCCGAGACCGTCGCGCAGCCACTGGACGAGCGCCCCGGCGATGAAGACGCTCCCTTCGAGCGCGAACTCGTCGCGGCCGCCGAGCCGCCAGGCGGCGGTGGTGAGGAGGCCGTGCGCCGAGGGGGTGGGGCGGTCGCCGGTGTTCAGGAGGAGGAAGCTGCCGGTCCCGTAGGTGCACTTCGCCATCCCCGGCCGCACGCAGACCTGGCCGAAGAGCGCCGCCTGCTGGTCGCCGGCCACCCCGGCGATGGGGAGCGGGCGGGGGAAGAGGCCGGGCGCGGTCTCGCCGATCACCCCGGAGGAGGGGACGACCGCCGGCAGCATCGCCCGCGGCACCCCGAAGAGATTCAGGAGCTCGGCGTCCCAGTCGCCGCTCGCGAGGTCGAAGAGGAGGGTGCGCGAGGCGTTGGACGGATCGGTCGCATGGACTTTGCCGCCGGTGAGCTTCCAAATCAACCAGCTGTCGACGGTGCCGAAGGCGAGCTCACCCGCGGCGGCGCGGGCGCGGGCGTCCGGGAAGCGGTCGAGAATCCAGGCGAGCTTGGTGCCGGAGAAATAGGGATCGAGGACGAGCCCCGTCCGCGCCCGGAAGAGCGGCTCCAAACCCCGCCGTTTCATCTCCGCGCAGCGGTCCGCCGTCCGCCGGTCCTGCCAGACGATGGCGGGGAAGAGCGGTTTCCCCGTTGCCCGTTCCCAGACGAGCGTCGTCTCGCGCTGGTTGGTGAGGCCGAGGGCGGCGACTTCCGACTCGGCGCCCGGAGGCAGTTGCGCCAGGGCCTCCCGGGCGACCGCGAGCTGCGACTCCCAGATCTCCTCGGGGTCGTGCTCCACCCAACCCGGCCGGGGGAAACTCTGCCGGAACTCTCTCTGCGCCAGGGCGGCGACCCGGCCGGCGGCGTCGAAGACGAGAGCCCGGGAGCTGGTCGTCCCCTGGTCCAAGGCGAGGATGTAGGGCATGCGGGGAGAGTATGGGCGGGGGGCGGGGAGGTCAAGGCGGGCTCCCCCGTCAAGAGGACCCGGTGCCGCTCGGGTGCCGACCTCCCGTGTTCAGGCCTCGGGCGGACGGCGCACCCGGACCAGCGCCCTCCTTTGCTCGACCGCCCGGGTATCCGCATCGGTCTCCCTAGGCCCTCTACAGACCCCAAAAACCTCTCCAAGCCCAACCAGAAGCTCTCCGGGCGCTACGGGAAGCCCTCCAATCCTGCCCGCAACCTCTCGAAGCTCCGCCGAAACCCCTCGGAACTTCCCCCCAACCCTTCCGGGAGCGTTAAAAACCTCTGGAAACTCGTTTCGGCCCTCTCCAAACTCTCAGGAACTCTCTGGAAACTGGTTTCCGAGGTCTCGAAACTCGTTGGGGAGCCGTGGAAACCCGGGCGGAACGGGTGAAAACTGAGATACAGGCGGCGGAAACTCTCCTGGAGACCCCCGAAACTCGGGTCGAGGGCCAGGAAACTCCAGCGGACGGGTCCGAAACCCACCCGGAGGCGTTTTCTCTGGATCTGGAGGGCTTGCGGGGAGCTCTCTAGGGGTTTCCCGGGGTTCCGGAGGGGGTTGGGGTGGGTTTCGAGGGATCTTCTAGAGTCGCGGAGAGGTCGCCGGCCCGCGGGGCGGGCCACCGCGGGCAGCCACGGGGGGTTGCCCCTGCGGAAGGGTTTTCCTCGGTTGGAGATCCTCGGTCGGGTTGGGAGCTGCCGGCGAATCGATCCACCTCTCGCGCACCAACGCAATCTCTTCAGCCGCCGTACACTTGAGCATCTGCACGGCTGGATCGGTGCCGAGATCGACCGGTGAACTTCCAAAGGAGATCCCCATGTTCCGCAGGTGCTTCACCTTGAGGCTGATTCTCCGTCGCTGCACCTCGCCCGCGTTGACGATCGCGGTCCTCACCCTGGCGCTGTCGGCCCCGGCCGCCGCCGACACCTGGGTTCCCCTGGGTCCCAACGGCGGCACGGTGTCCGCGCTCGCCGTCGACCCGGAGGATGGCAACACCGTCTATGCCGGCACCCGCGAGGCGGGGGTCTACCGGAGCGCCAACGGCGGCCGCACCTGGCAGCCCGCGGGTTTGGACGGCGGCATCCTCCTCCTCACCGTCGACCCGGGGACCCGCGCCGTCTACGCGGTCGCCGGTACCCTGTCGATCACCCTCTACCGCAGCGAGGACGGCGGGGCGTCCTGGGTCTCCCTGGCGGACGGGCTGACCGCCGCCGGCCAGTCGCCCTTCGTCCTTTCGCTCGCCCCGTCGATCACCGCGGGGACCCTCTATGCCATCGGCAACGACACGGTGAAATCGGAGCAGGACGTTTTGAAGTCGACCGATGGGGGCGACTCCTGGCAGAGCGTCTCTAAGTTTCCCGCCGGGGTGTCCCCCCTCGGGGTGTATGCCGACCCCACCGATCCGCGCTACATCTATGCCGGGACGACCGGCGGCGTCTACACGAGCGCCGACGGTGGCGCCACCTGGACGGCCGGCAACCTGGGAGGGAGCGTGACCCAGCTCGGCGTCGAGAAGGGGCCGCGCCACCGCCTGCTGGCGGGAGTCTCGAACGCCAATCCGCGCGCTCCGCAGACCCTGATCTACGTGAGCTCCGATCGCGGCCGGACCTGGCGCCTGCGCGACGGGCTCTTCGGGGAGCTCCTCTACCTCCTGCTCGCCGATCCCACGACGCCCGACGCCTTCTACGCCCTCGGCTCGCGCGGCACCCTGGAGCGCACGACCGACGCCGGCCTGCACTGGACCCATGCGGCGGTGCCGCATCCCTCCCCCGATGAGCCCGTGGACGTCCTGGCGCTCGATCCCACCCGCCCGGGGGTCGTCTACGTCGCCCTCGCCGGGATCAGCCTCGGGCGCACGGTGTGGAAGACGGCGAGCTTCGGCGCCGCCTGGATCCCCCTGATCCGTGGCCTCTTCGCGGGCGATTTCACGTCCGTCACCGTCGATCCCGCGAATCCGTCGACGCTCTGGGCCATCGGAACCCAATTGTCGGAATCGCCCGAAGGTCTCTGGAAGAGCGCGGATCGCGGCGCCACCTGGGCGGCCGGCGGTTTCAATGCGTCCACCGTGGACGCCTTCGTGATTGCCGGCAGCGCCGGCAGCGCCCACAACCTCTTCGCGGACGTCGTCAGCCAGGGGCTCCTGCGGAGCACGGATGGCGGCCAGCACTGGCGGACCGTCCTGTCCACGAGCTACGCCCGCGCCCTGGTCTCCGCACCCCAGGCGCCGGACACGCTGTACGTCCTGACCACCACCACCGACGGGAGCGTGCTCGACAAGAGCCAGGACGGCGGCACCACCTGGACGAGCCAGCCGTTCGCCGCCGGCGTCCTGACGGTCTCCGCCGGCGTCCCCACGACGCTCTACGCCAACGGCACGACGGCGGGCGTCGTGGGCCCCGCGGGCGACGACAGCGTCCAGCGGAGCACGGACGGGGGCGCCACCTGGACGACGATCCTCCGGATCACCGGCGGCACCGTCACGAGCATCGGGACGGACCCGGCGGACCCGCAGAGGATCGTCGTAGCGCACGGCCAGCTCGACGCCGATTCGCTCGTCACCACCGAGCTTCTCTATACGACGGACGGTGGGGCGACCTGGCAGGTGGGGAATCTCCCGGTCGCCGCCTCCCAGCAGGACGCCGCCGTCCAGAGCCTCCTGCCCGATCCCCAGACCGCTCACGGGTTCCTCGCCGGCACCGCTTCGGGGGCCTTCGCGAGCGCCGACGGCGGCGCCACCTGGGCTCCCCTGGGCGCCGGCCTGCCGCGCATCGCCACCCGTCTGAGCCTCGATCCGAGCTCGCCGAATACGCTCTATGCCGCGACCCAGGGGGGCGGCATCTACCGCTTGGAAAGGACGACTCCATGAGACATCTCACCCGCAACCGAACCGGGCGGCTCGCGGCGCTGGGCCTCGCCGTTCTCGCCCTGGCCGCCGGCCGGTCCGCCCATGCCGCAGATGTCGCCGATGCCGCCGACGCCTGGGTCCCCTTAGGCCCCAACGGCGGCACCGTGTCCGCCCTCGCCATCGATCCAGAGGACGGCAACACGGTCTACGCCGGCACCCGCGAGGCGGGGGTCTACCGGAGCGCCAACGGCGGTCGCACCTGGCAGCCCGCGGGCCTGGGCGGTGGGATCGCCCTCCTCGCCGTCGCCCCGGGGACGCGTGCCGTCTACGCCGTCGCCGGAAGCGGCACGGCGAGCACTCTCTACCGGAGCACGGATGGCGGGGCTGCCTGGGTTTCTCTCTCCGCGGGGCTCCGCGCCGCCGCCGGAACCCCCTATGTCCCATCCCTGGCCCTCTCGACCGCTCCGGGGACCGTCTACGCCGTCGTCCCCCAAGGCACGCCCGGGATCGTCACGGAGATCCTCCAGTCGACCGACGCCGGGAGCTCGTGGCGGCCGGTCTGGGTGCCGCCCACCGGGGTCATCCTCTTCCGGGTCTTCGCCGATCCGGGGGACGGCTACGTCTATGCCGGGACGAGCGACGGCGTCTATACGAGCGCCGACGGTGGGGCCACCTGGTCGGCGGGGGACCTCACCGGGGACGTGCTGCAGCTCGGCGTCGAGAAGGGGCCGCGCCACCGTCTCCTCGCGGGGCTCTCGGACGGCGACCCGCGCGACCCGCACACCCGGATCGAGGTCAGTGCCGACCGCGGGCGGACCTGGCGTGCGCGCAACGGGCTCTCCGGGGAGCTGCTCTACTTCCTGCTCGCCGATCCCACGACGCCCGGGGCCTTCGTCGCTTTAGGCGCCCGGGGCATCCTCCATCGGACGACCGACGCCGGCCTGCACTGGATCGACGAAGGCCCCCTGCCGATGCCGCCGATGCCGCAGGCCGCCGCGTCGACGGGCCTGGCCCTGGCGCTCGATCCCACCCGTCCGGGATTCGGCTTCGTGTCCATCTTCGGCGGCCCCCTCGGGCGGACGGTCTGGAAGACCGCGACCTTCGGCAATGCCTGGACGCCCTTTATCCGCGGTCTTGCCGCGGGCGACTTCGCCTCCGTCACCCCCGTCCCCGGCGATCCCGAGACCCTCTGGGCCGTCGCCAGCCCGCTGATCGGAAGCCCCTCGGGCCTGTGGAAGAGCGCGGACCGCGGGGCGAGCTGGGTGGCGGCCGGCTTCAATTTCGCCTCGGCCTCCTCGTTCACCTCGGTCGACGCCTTCGCGATCACCGGCACCGGTCCCAGCCTCTTCGCCGACGTCTTCGGCCAGGGGCTCCTGCGGAGCACGGATGGCGGCCAGCACTGGCAGGTCGTCCTCCCCACGACCTTCGCCCGGGCTCTCGTCCCCGTGCCGCAGGAGCCGAGCACGCTCTACGCCCTCGCCGCGACCCCTAACGCGAGCGTCCTCGCGGTCAGCCGGGACGACGGCACCACCTGGACGAGCCGGCCGCTCCTCGCCGGCGTCCTGACGGTAGCGGCCGGCGCGGCCGGTTCTCCCACGACGCTCTACGCCAATAGCACGACGGCGAGCGTGGTCGGCCCCGCGGGCGACGACAGCGTAGAGCGGAGCACCGACGGGGGCGCCACCTGGACGACGATCCTCACCGTCACCGGCGGCACCGTCACGAGCATCGGGACCGACCCGGCGGACCCGCGGCGGATCGTCGTGGCGCACGGGAAGCTCGACGCCGATTCGCTCGCCACCACGGAGGTCTTCTGGACGGCGGACGGCGGGGCGACCTGGCAGCTGGGGAATCTGCCGATCCAGCCGACGGCCCAGCCCGCCACCGTCCGCAACTTCCTGCCCGACCCTCTCACCTCCCACGGTTTCCTGGCGGGCACCTCCGCGGGGGCCTTCGCGAGCGCCGACGGCGGCGCCACCTGGACCCCCCTGGGCGAGGGTCTGCCGGTCCAGATCACCACCCAGTTGAGCCTCGACCCGAGCTCGCCGAATACCCTCTACGCCGCGACCCAGGGCGGCGGCATCTACCGGCTGGAGAGGACGACGCCATGAGACTTTCCGATTTTCCCGGTGCCCGGCCGCTCGTTTTGATTCTCGGCCTGCTCTCCGCCCGGCAAGCCTGGGCGGCCGACGTCTGGACCCCCTTGGGCCCGAGCGGCGGCACGGTGTCCGCGCTCGCCATCGATCCGGAGGACGGCAACACGGTCTACGCCGGCACCTTCGGGGCGGGGGTCTACCGGACCGCCAACGGTGGGCGCTCCTGGCAGCCCGCGGGCTTGGATGGTGGGGTCACCGTGCTCGGCGTGGCGCCCGCGCCCTTGATAGAAAACCATGCCGTCTACGCGGTCGCCGGGAGCAACCTCTGGAGAAGCCGCGACGGCGGCACGTCCTGGACCTCCCTGGCTCCCGCCTTGCTCGCCGCCGGCGCGACCCCGGCGGTCACCGCGCTGGCGTTCTCTCCCACCCCGGGGATCGTCTATGCCGTAGCGCCCCAGGCCCTCGCCGGTCCCGGGGTCGTCCCCGAGCTCCTGGCGTCGACCGACGGCGGCGATTCCTGGCGGGTGGCCGGGGTGGCGCCGGCCACAGAGCTCCTCCGCGGAGTCTTTACCGACCCGGGAGATCCCCGGCGGGTGTTCGCGACGACGACCGGCGGCGTCTACGTGAGCGCCGACGGCGGGGTGACCTGGGCGAGGACCCTCAAGGGCTCCGCCACCGGGCTCGCCGTCGAGCACGGGCCGCGGCACCGGGTGCTGGCGTTTCTCCGGAATGGCGTGAGCGGCATCGTGACGACCGACATCGACGTCAGCGCGGACCGCGGCCAGACCTGGCGTCCGCGGAACGGTCCGGTCGATGCCTACGGTCTGCTCGCCGATCCCACGACGCCGGGCGCCTTCGTCGCCGCGGGCGAAACGGACCTCTACCGGACGGCCGACGCCGGCCTGCACTGGGCCTCCGTGGGCCCGCTGCCGATCGCCGCGGACTTCGCCCTGGCGCTCGATCCTCTCCGGCCGGGAGTGGCCTTCCTCGCCGTCCCCGGCGGCAGCCTCGGGCAAGCGGTATGGAAGACCGCCAACTACGGGGCGACCTGGATGCCCTTCTTCCGTGGCCTCTTCGCCGGCGACTTCCGCACCGTGGTGGTCGATCCGGCCGCCCCGGCGACCCTCTGGGCCGCCGCCGTCCCGTTCACCGGGTCTCCCTACGGCCTGTGGAAGAGCAGCGACCGTGGCGCCACCTGGGCGCCGGGCGGTTTCAACGAGACCTCCGTGCCGTACCTCGCTTTCGGCCGGCTTCATCGGCTCTTCGCGGGAGTGCTGGGCCAGGGGCTTGAGGAGAGCGCCGATGGCGGCGCGCACTGGACGCCGGTCGCCCTCCCCTTCGACAACGTCGGTGCCCTCGCCATCCCGGCCGGAGAGCGGAGTACCCTCTACGTCCTCGCCGCGACCCAGGACTCGGGCCAGCTCGAGGTGAGCCGGAACAGCGGCGCCACCTGGACCTCCCGGGAGCTCCACGCAAGCTTCCTCGAGGTCTCGCCCGGGTCCGCGGCCACCCTCTACGCCAACAGCCGGACCGCCACTTTCCCCCAGCTGCCCGGCATGGACAGCGTAGAGCGGAGCACCGACCGGGGAGCGACCTGGACGACGATCCTCGAAATCCCCGACGGCCTGGTCTCCGCCATCGGTCTCGACCCGCTCGATCCCCAGCGGGTCGTCGTGGCGTCCCAGCGCATCCTCTCGGTCGTCACGGGAGCGGTCGAGACGACGGTCCAGTGGACGGCGGATGGCGGCGCCACCTGGCATGTCCTCCCGACGCAACCCTTCGCGGTCTTAAGCCTCCTCCCCGATCCCCTCGTTCCCCACGGTTTCCTGGCGGGTACCGGGGTGGGAGCCTTCGCGAGCGCCGACGGCGGGGCGAGCTGGACGCGCCTGGGGGTGGGTCTGCCGCGGGCGTCGACGTCTCTCGCCCTCGACCCGAGCTCGCCGCGCACGGTGTACGCCGCGACGGAGGGGGGTGGGGTGTACCGGTTGGCGCGGACGGAGCCTTGAGGCGCCGACGACCATGGTGTTTCTGGTATAAGAAGCCGGGGAGGGTCGACTCATGTACATCCAGCGCGTTGTCCTGGAGAACCTCAAAGGCTTCAAGTCTTTGGATTTCTCCTTTCTGAGGCCGGACGGATCGCTCCCCGGCTGGACGGTCCTGACCGGGGACAACGGTTCCGGAAAAACTGCGCTCCTCAAGGCCATTGCGCTCGCTCTCGTGGGGCCCGATGTCGGTCGGGCTCTGCAGCCCTCGTTCCGAGGTTGGACGAGAGAAGGATGTACCGAGGCGAAGATCGAGGTCCAGATCCACGTGCAGGATCAAGATAAATTCACGACGGGAAGGCGTGCGGATTCTTTCTGGTCCGAGATCGAGTTTCTCAAGAACGGGGGACCCGAGATCTCGATGAAGGCCGGCAGTAAGCGGCGCGGCAAGAAGAGAGGTCCTCTAAACGGCCCCTGGGCGGACAACACCGGCGGATGGTTCGCAGCCGGCTACGGACCTTTCCGCAGACTATACGGTGCTTCACCAGAAGCGCAACGTCTGATGTCGGGACCTAGCAGAGTAGCTCGGTTCGCCACGATGTTCAAGGAGGACGCGACACTCCTCGAGTGTGAGCTTTGGCTTAAGGATCTGAATCATAAGAGCCTCGAAGAGCATCCTAGAGAGCAGCGCGTACTCAAACAAGTTTGTGATCTTCTCAACGATGATTTTCTCAGAAATGGCCTGCGTGTGGAACGTGTGGATTCGGATGGTCTTTGGCTGCGCGATTCTGCGGGGACGATCCTATCTCTTTCAGATATGAGCGAGGGATATCGTGCAGCCCTCGCTCTCATGATTGATATCCTCCGCCACATGGATCAAGCTTACGGCGACCAGAGTCTCGTTGAATTGAGTGAGGAGGGTTTGGTGGTGCCCCACCCAGGCGTCGTTCTCATTGACGAGATCGACGTGCACCTCCACCCCGCCTGGCAGAGGGAAATCGGCTTCTGGCTGAAGAAGCGTTTCCCGATGGTTCAGTTTCTCGTCACCACGCACAGTGCTCTGGTCTGTCAAGCTGCGGACGAAAACGGGATCTTCCACCTTCCTCCTCCAGGGAGTGACTATTCTCCCTTTCAGCTGAGTTCTGAGGATTATTTGCAGATCATCCGTTCCAAGGTGGACGCCATCTATCTGAGCCCAGCGTTTGGGCTGACTCAAACGCGTTCCCCCCAGGCCGTAGAGGCTCGTCGAGCCCATGCCCGACTGAAGGCCAAGAACAGCTCTGTTGGACTCACTCCTGAGGAGGGACGCCAGCTCAGCCTGCTGGAGCCTTATGTCGATCCCGAAGAGGCGGCCTAGCCGGTTCATGCGCCGCCTCTCTCGCCCGGCTCTCGATTCGCAGCTCGCGGATTATCTCGATCGGATGCAGGGCCACGTCGATTCCGGTGCCGGCATCGCAGTGACGTGGAAAGCCCAGCGAAGCACCTCACCGATGACCCGCATCGCTCGGACGCTCGCCGAAATCGCCGGTCCGAGAGAGCGCTGCATGTATTGCGAGGACTCCCGGGGCACGGATATCGAACACTACAGGCCGCGCGCTCTCTACCCCGAGCACGTTTTTCGTTGGCTCAATTTCCTCTGGATCTGCACGGCATGCAATCGCTGCAAAGGCAATCGATTCCCTTGCGATGACCGAGGCACGCCTCTGCTTCTCGATCCCACGCTGGACGAGCCCTGGGATCATCTGTTCTTCGATTCCGATACCGGCGAGATCACGGCGCGGTGGGATGTCACCACGAACGCCGAGAGCCCGCGCGGGATTGCCCTCCTCAAAACCCTGTCCTCGCTTCGGCACCAAGCGGTCACCGAGGGACGTCGGCGCACTTATCTGCGGCTGAACCGAGCGTTGCGCTCGTTTCTCACCCAGAGTGCAGGCGGGGATGGAGCGGCTTCCGAAGCGAGCATTGAAGACTTTCTGGCAAGCGTCGACGACGCGCTCGACTACGGTCTGGCAGTCTGGTTTTTTCTTCGGGAGGGGCAATTCACCGAACCGTTTGAAACCCTCCGGCTCAGATTTCCTGCCGTCTGGAACCGCGCCGCAGACCGCGCGAGGCCTGCGTGACCCGCGTCCCCGATCTCCGCGTCCGTGTCGCCAATCGCGAGGACGTGCGGCCGGAGGGCGAGTACGTTCTCTACTGGATGATCGCCTACCGACGGCTCGCCTGGAATTTCGTCCTCGACCGGGCGGTCTCCTGGGCACGGAAGCTCGGCCGGCCGCTCGTCGTCCTGGAGCCGCTCCGCGCCGGCTATCCGTGGGCGAGCGACCGTTTCCACCGCTTCGTGCTCGACGGCATGGCCGGCCACGCCCGACGCCTCGCCGGCTCGGCGGTCGCCTACTATCCCTATGTAGAGCCGCGGCCGGGGGCGGGCTCGGGGCTTCTGGAAGCTCTCGCCGCTCGCGCCTGTCTGGTGGTGACCGACGGCTCGCCGGCCTTCTTCTATCCCCGCATGGTGGCGGCCGCCGCGGCGCGGCTTCCGGTCCGCCTGGAGGCGATCGACAGCGACGGTCTCCTGCCGATCGCCGCGACCGATCCGGTGTATCCCACGGCGTACGCCTTCCGCCGCTTTCTTCAAAAAGCTTTACCGGACCACCTGGGCGACCTGCCCTCGCCTCGCCCGTTCGCGGGCGCTCCCCTGCCTAAGCTCGCGAGTCTGCCCGAAGACGTCCTCCGCCGTTTCCCGCCCGCCACGGCCGATCTCCTCGCTGGTTCCGCCGCAGAGCTCGCGAAGTTGCCCATCGACCATGGGGTTCCGCCGGTGCCGGAGAGCGCTGGCGGGAAGGGGGGAGACGAGGCGGCGCGAAAGGTTCTCCAACGCTTCCTCGACCGCCGGCTCTCCCGCTACGCCGAAGATCGCAACGATCTCGACGACGAGGCGACGAGCGGCCTTTCTCCCTATCTTCACTTCGGTCACATCTCCCCGCACGAGATCTTCGTGGCTCTCGCCGAGCGCGAAGGCTGGACGCCGGAGAAGCTGGGGAACGATCGGCGCGGCGCCAAAGAGGGCTTCTGGGGGATGAGCGCTCCGGCCGAGGGATTCCTCGACGAGCTCGTGACCTGGCGGGAGGTGGGCTTCAATCGGGCGGCGAAGCAGCCGGGCTACGACCGCTACGAGTCGCTTCCCGACTGGGCGAAGGCGACCCTCGGCAATCATGCTGGGGACCCGCGGCCCGAGCGCTATACCTTGGAGGACTTCGCCGCCGGCCGCACCCACGACGAGCTCTGGAACGCCGCCCAGGGGCAGCTCCTCGGGGAAGGGCGCATCCACAACTATCTGCGGATGCTCTGGGGCAAGAAGATCCTCCAGTGGACGGCGAGCCCGGAAGAGGCGCTGGCGGTGATGGTCGAGCTCAACAACCGGTACGCCCTGGACGGCCGCGATCCCAACTCCTACAGCGGCATCTTCTGGTGCCTCGGCCGCTTCGACCGCCCCTGGGCGCCGGAGCGCCCGATCTTCGGAGTCATCCGTTACATGAGCTCCGAGAGCGCCCGCCGAAAGCTCCAGGTCCGCGCCTACGTCGAGCGCTGGGCGCCAGCCCGACCGGGAGGACAGCTGCGCCTGGGGTAGACTTCCCCTCTCATGCGCTCCGTCGTCTGTCTGCTCCTCCTGGTCCTCCTGGGAGGCTGCGTCTACACGATCGAGACGAAACGTCCGCCGGCCGTCGTCCAGGAGGTGGACGCGGTGATCCATCACTACGGCGGCCGGGGGATCACGATCGCCGTCGCCTACCGCGATCTGGCGACGGGCAAGGAGCTGCTGCGGAGCGAGCACGTCAAGCTCCACGCCGCGAGCACCATGAAAGTACCGGTGATGGTCGCCCTCTTCGCCGCCGCCGGCCGCGGCGACCTCCGGCTCGATCAGCCGGTCGCGGTCAAGAACGACTTCCGGAGCATCGTTGACGGTTCCCCCTTCCAGTTGAACCCGAAAGAGGATGGCGACCCCGATCTCTACAGCTCGCTCGGCACCGACGCTCCTCTGGACGAGTTGATGCGGCGGATGATCGTCCGCAGCTCGAACCTGGCGACCAACCTTCTGATCGAGCTGGTGGGCGCCCCGCGGGTGACGGAGCGGATGCGCGACCTCGGGGCGGAGGATCTGGAGATCCTCCGCGGGGTGGAGGACGAGAAGGCCTACGCCGCCGGCCTCAACAACAAGGTCACCGCCTACGACCTCATGCTCGTCCTCTCGGCCGTGGCCCTGGGCCGCCCCGAGTCGTCCGACCGCATGCTCGACATCCTCAAGCATCAGGAATGGAACGAGAAGATCCCCGCCGGCCTCCCCCCGGGCACCCCCGTCGCCCACAAGACCGGCGACATCACGCGGATCCACCACGACGCCGCGATCGTCTATCCGCCGGGCGGGAGCCCGTACGTCCTGGTCGTCCTCACCTCCGGGATCGCCGACGAGAAGGTCGCGAACGAGGCGATCAGAGAGATCTCGCGGGCGATCTGGGAAGAGCGGAGCGGAGCGGATCACCACGGCCGCCGATAACCCTACGACCGCGGAATCTCCCCCAAAATCTCCCCATCCACCCCGAGCGGCGGATAGGCGACCTTCTTGCGCCGGCAGTACGCCGCGAGCTTCGGGTAGGTCCACTCGAAGAGGGTGCGGGCGTAGGCGTCTTCCGGCAGGCGCGAAGTCTCGTAGAGCCCGGCCGCCTGGCGCTGGCGATGGGCCTCGAAGAGGATGAGGGCGGCGGCGACCGAGACGTTGAGCGAGGTGACCATCCCGCTCATGGGGATGGCGATCCAGCCGTCGGCCGCGGCAGCCGCCTCCTCGGTCACCCCGGTCTCCTCTGTTCCCAGGAGGACGGCGGTAGGGAGGGTGTAGTCGACCGCCCGGAAGTCGAGGGCCGCGGGCGCCGGATGGGCGGCGAGAACCCGGAAGCCGGCCGCGTGGAGATGGGCGAGGGCGTCCGGCAGCGTGCGGTGCTTCCGCACCGGCACCCACTTGCGGGTCCCTCCCGAAGCCGGCCGGGAGATCTTGAGCCGTCCCCCCGGCCAGACCGCGTGCGCCTCGAACACCCCCACGGCGTCGCAGCTTCGAAGGATCGCCGCGAGGTTCCGCGGCACCTGCACGTCCTCCATCAGGACCGTCAGATCGCCCTGCCGGCGATCGAGAACGGCACGGACCCGGTGGTGCCGGCGGGGGGTGGTCATGGTGGGGGTTTCTACCACGAGAGGCCTCCTGTGGTAGAACGGGGCATCTTTGGGCCTACCTCCATGGGAGCCGGTCGAAACGCTATGACACAGGAAGAGATCAGAACGGCGCTCGCCGAGGAGAGTGATCGGGTCGAATGGAAGCAATCTTCCGCGGACATCGGCGAGATGCTGCGTGCGGTAGGCGCCCTCGCTAATGACCTCGGCGACAGTCGGCGAACGGGCTACCTGGTCATTGGCAAAGCAGACGACGGCTCGGTCGTCGGCATCTCCCGAGATTCCGGCAAGAGAGATGAGGAGCAGCAGAAGCTGGTCAACCGCCTGACTTCGACCAAGCTCCTGCCTACCCCCTCTTTCCATGTCGAGGTCATCGAGGAAGCCAGCGCCCCTCTGCTCATCGTCGCGGTCGAGCCCTATCCCGTTCCTCCGGTCGTGACCGTGGACGGCACCGCATGGATCCGCCGAGGCACCGTCACCGAACGGGCCCGGGAGGCCGACCTCTACCGCCTGCGCGAACGGCGGCCCGAGCGCCAGCAACCGTTCGATTACCGGGTGATCCCGGCGGCGGGCCTGGAGGATCTGAACCTGTCCAACCTACGGGCGACCTACTTCGCGGCACGCGATGCAAACTTCGATCCCGAGAGCTTTCCCGATTTGGAGGCGTGGCTCTCCAGCAACTGACCTCGGACGCAGAGTAGGAGACCGTTGGCTGCCCAACGCTGCGGCGATCCTTCTCTTCGGCGAAAGCCCCCAGAGCTTCTTCCCGGGCGCCACGATCGAATTCGTGCGTTATGACGGCACAGACTTCGAGTCGTCCGTCGTCCGTCGAAAGACTGTGACCGGGAATCTCGCTGACCAGCTTGAGACCTTATGGGTCCAGCTCAATGCCCACTTAGCGAGCGTCCCGCTACCGGCGGATAGTGGCGGTATGCGGACCCCTTACCGGCCCGAGTATCCGATCGAAGCTCTCAGGGAGCTCGCGAGGAATCTTGTCCAGCACCGGCTGTATGATGGAACGAACGCTCCTGGTAGGGTCGAGTGGTTCGAGGATCGGGTCATTTTCTCGAATCCTGGTGGGCCGTTCGGTCAGGCAGGCCAGGGAGAGTTCGGGGAGCATGCCGACTACAGGAACCCAACGATTACCCGCTGGCTTGTTGAACTGGGTTACGTCGAGCAACTCGGTCGTGGCATTCGACTAGTGCAGCGCCGGCTGGAGGAGAACCGAAACCCAGCCCTTGAGGTCGAAACAGATGGCTTTACCCGTGTAACAGTACGGAGGTGGGAATGAAGTCTCTGGTGCTGTTTAACAACAAGGGTGGGATTGGCAAGACCACGCTCACCTTCAACATCGCACACATGGCAGCCCGGCAGGGACTGAGGACGATGGTGCTCGATTACGACCCTCAGTGCAACCTTTCTGCGATCTTCTTAAGTCAAGAACGGCTAGTCGACCTATGGGAGGCCACAGGGCAACTGGGGCGCACGGTAGCGGCATGCCTGGAACCCGTGCGCCGAGGCAAGGGCGATGTCGTCGCGCCGGTCCCTATGCCCGTGGCGGACAACCTTTGGCTCCTACCAGGGCACCTAGGCCTGTCTCGCTTCGAACAGACCCTTGCGGAGGAGTGGCCGAAGACCAATGCGAGCGATAACGAGCGGGCGCTGGACGTGACAACAGCGCTCGACGTGCTCTCGAACCAGGCTGCCGAGACCGTCAGGGCGGATCTTGTACTGCTCGATGTCGGGCCTAGCCTCGGAGCATTGAACCGGGCTGCTCTCCTAGCCTGCGATGCGGTGGCCTTCCCGATGGCGCCTGATCTTTTCAGCCTCCAAGGCCTTAAAAACGTCGGGCCTACACTCCGGGAGTGGCGGCGCGATTGGCATACCGTGCGCGAGCGCCACCTTCAGGGCAGACCCCAGGCCGAGCTGCCGCCGCACGACTTTCAGCCCATAGGCTACATCGTCCAGCAGCACCTCGCGAGAGTGGACCGCCCGGTCGCCGGCTATGCCCGGTGGGCGGAGCAAATCCCCGAAGTGTTTCATGACTCCGTCCTGGGGGAGCCGGGCTTCGCCGCCCAAGACTTCGAGGAGGATCCGCAGTGCATCGGCAAGCTGAAGCACTTCGCGAGCCTCGTACCGATCGCACAGATCGCGAGAAAGCCGCTGTTCGATCTCAAGGTCGCGGATGGTATCGGTGGAGGCCAGATTCAGAGCGTCGCGAAAAGCCGGCAGGAATTCGAAGGTCTCGTTCGGGCGATTACCTACAGGCTTGAGCTTTCCAGAGGGGAGGCCGCTTGAACGGGCTCTCCTGAAGCACCGGCCGGGAGATCTTGAGCCGTCCCCCCGGCCAGACCGCGTGCGCCTCGAACACCCCCACGGCGTCGCAGCTTCGAAGGATCGCCGCGAGGTTCCGCGGCACCTGCACGTCCTCCATCAGGACCGTCAGATCGCCCTGCCGGCGGTCGAGAACGGCACGGACCCGGTGGTGCCGGCGGGGGGTGGTCATGGCGGGGGGCGCCCGGTAGAATCTAGCCGCTGCCGACGATTCTGAGAAGAACCCTCACGAAGCCGCGGCCACCAGCCGATCCTTCGCATCCTACCCCCCGATGAGCTTGGGCCGCAACCAGGTGCGTTGAGGCAACGACGGCAGGCAAAGTCACGAGATTTTTGCGTTGTGGCCCAGGGGCCGCAGCTCATGAGCGGGAAAGCTTGCCGAGAGCTGGAGAAGCTTCGCCGCGGCCTCGGGAAGGTTTCCCCGGGCCTGGGATGACTTTCCGCGGGCCTGGGAAGCTTTGCCGAGGCCGCGGAAAACTTCCCCCGGGTCCGGGAAGCTATGCCGCGGCCTGGGAAGACCTTCCGCGGCCCTGAGAAGCCTCGCCGAGGCCCGGGAACGCTTCCCGCGGTGCCGGGCGGCGAAGACGGCGACGGCCATTCCAAGCCTTGGCGGCGGCCTGATAGGATCGGTGCTCCGCCTGCCGGCTGAGCAGGCGCCTCAAGAGACGGCAACGGAGGAGAGGACATGGCGACTATCGAGCAGGCTGCGGCGGGTATCGACCGGATCACGGAGCTTCTGGGGGCGGATGCCGAGAGCCTTCTGTCTTTTACCTGCAAGGGGATCACGAAGGACCAGCTGACGCTCCCCGGGCCGGATCACGTCGACCGGGCGTGGGCGCTGTCGGATCGCAAGCCCGGCGTCCTCGTCAACCTGGAGCGGCTGGCGAACACCGGGCGCCTGGCCGGTACGGGGTATCTGTCGATCCTCCCCGTCGACCAGGGAGTCGAGCACTCGGCCGCCGCGTCGTTCGCCCCCAACCCGATCTACCTGGAGCCCGAGAACATCGTCAAGCTGGCGATCGAGGCGGGCTGCAACGCCGTCGCCTCGACGGTCGGAGTGCTCGGCGCGGTCTCCCGGAAGTACGCCCACAAGATCCCCTTCATCGCCAAGATCAACCACAACGAGCTGCTCAACTTCCCCACCAAGTACGAGCAGATCCTCTTCGGCAACGTCGAGCAGGCCTGGGAGATGGGGGCGGCGGCGATCGGGGCGACGATCTACTTCGGGAGCGAGGACGCCGACCGGGAGATCGTCGAGATCTCCGAGGCGTTCTACCATGCCCACCAGCTGGGGATGGCGACGGTCCTCTGGACCTATCTGCGCAACAACGGCTTCAAGAAGGACGGCGTCGACTACCATGAGTCGGCCGACCTGACCGGCCAGGCCAACCACCTGGGCGTCACGATCCAGGCCGACATCATCAAGCAGAAGCAGGCCAACCGGAACGGCGGCTACCCGGCGATCAACTTCGGCAAGACGAGCCCCAAGATCTACGGCGAGCTGGTGGCGGACCACCCGGTCGACTGGGTGCGCTGGCAGGTCGCCAACTGCTACCTGGGCCGTGCCGGCATGATCAACTCGGGCGGCGAGTCGAAGGGGAGCGCCGACCTGGCGCAGGCCGTCCGCACGGCGGTGATCAACAAGCGCGCCGGCGGCACCGGCCTCATCTCCGGCCGCAAAGCCTTCCAACGCCCCATGAAGGACGGCGTCGAGCTCCTCCACGCCATCCAGGACGTCTTCCTCTGTAAAGAGGTGACGATCGCCTGAGGACGGGGAGCGCCGATCGTCAGCCCGTCCTCTGCTCCGGCAGCTTGAAGCCCAGGTAGGTGCCGCCGCTGATCCCCATGATGGCGAGGAGCGTGGGGCTGAACTCCGGCATGGTGAGGTCGTGGAAGACGGTGTTGACGAAGATGACGCCGAGAACCAAGGTCCAGAGGAAGATCTGGAAGCGGTGGAAGCTGATCAGGTAGTTGTCGCCCAGGAGGTCGTAGAGCGCGCGCCGGGTGGGGGAGAAGGAGAAGAACTCCCGCTGGCGTTTGACGACCTGGAGCCGGTCGAGGACGGCGGCCCTGGCGCGTTCGTGGACGGCTCCATCCTCCGGGCTCTCCGGGTTCCCCTTGGCGAGTCTCTCGGCCTTTTCGGCCGCCAAGCGGGACAGGGTCTCGGTCGCGGCCTGCTGGCGCCGGGCGAGCTCGGCATCCCGCTCCCGCGGTTCGGCCGGCAGGTCCCCGCCGACGAGCTTTTGGGCGTCGTCGCCGGTGCTCTTGCTGGCGTCCACGATGGCGGCCCCGAGCGCGGTGCCGGCGCTGATGCCGATCAAGACGACGACCGAGCCGGTGATCGTGTCCTTGTCGCCGGTGATCATCCAGAGGACGAAGTAGGAGGAGAGGACGATGAAGAACCAGAAGGCCATCTGCGCCTTCGCCAGGCTGTAAGGATAGCGGCCGTCCGGGCGCAGGAGCGCCGTCGTGTCGCGCACGATGTCCGTGCGGCCGGCGAGGAAGAGGAAGAGGAGGAGGGCGCTGCCGATCAGAACGCCGCCGACGCTCGCCTTCCAGGGCGAGACGATGATGAGGAAGGCTTGGCCGTCCGGGTCCCCGTCCTTGGTGACCCAGGTGTCGAGCGCGGCGCCGTTCTCGAAGCCGAGGGTCACCTCCACCCGCCGGGTGAAGGGGATGGGTTCGTTCAAGAGCCGCGACCAGGACTCCTTGTTGGCGTCGTTTCGTTTGAGGTGGAACTTGAGATGGTGGACCGGCTGGCCGTCCGAGAGCGGCTCGGGATCGGGCGCCGAGACCGGATTCGTCGGGTGGAGGCCGGCCAGGGGATGGCCGTCGACGATCGGCACGAGGTCCGCCACCTTGGCCGCTCCGGGAGCCATCCCCCGCTCCCGGGCGAGGGTTTCGATCGCCTTATGGAGGTTGGCGACGTCGATCCAGAGGTCGTCGCCGAGCTTGAAGTAACAGGTCGGAATGCGGGTCTCTTTCCACGGGGTGTGGGCGTTGCGGATCGCGTAGACGCGATTGATCCGGTCGGACGGCGCGGTCGTCTGGACGCTGCACGGGCCGGCCGTCGTCTGGACGTCGAAGGACACCGCCGGAGCGCCGATCCGCCGGGCAAAGAGCCGCAGCAGGCCCGCGGGCGGAATCCGCAGGTGGGCGAGCGACTCGACGTCGATCGGCACCGGCTCCCCCTCCGCGGCGGAGCGATCGAAGGCGTCGGGCAGGAGGACGCCGGTGGCCCGCACCTCGGTGATTTCCGGCGGCTCGGACGTCGCTGGCGTAGCTGGCAGGGCTGGCGTCGCCGGCGTTTCCGGGACGTGGGGAGCGGCGTTCGCGGTGAGGAGGAGCGCCACGGCGTCGGCGCCGACCGGGACGGCATGGCAGCCCGGGCTCGCCTGGCTCGCCCGGCAGCGCTCGTACTCCTCGCGGACCGCCGGGCTCTGGACGGCGAGGATCGCGTGGACGACGGCTCCGAGCTTGCCGTCGTTGCCGGCCGCCAGGATCTCGGGGCAGTGCGCCCGCTCCCAGGTTTGGAGCTCCGCGAAGCGATCGGCGGCGCCCACCGGGACCCGCGCGGCGGCATAGGCGAGCTTCAAGTCGATGCCGGATTCGCGGGCCTCGGTCTCGCTCCTGAGCTCCGCCCCGCAGAGCGCCTGGAGGGAGAAGAAGGACCGGTCGCCCGGGTCGAGGGCGAGAGCGGGATCATGGGCGGGGAAGAGGAGGAGCTTGGCGCAGGGATCGGCGGCCTGCGCGAAGACCGCCGTCGTCAGGAAGACGGCGCCAAGAGCGACCGCGAGAACGAAAGCTCGGTATCGACGCGATTGCCGCCACTGCCGCCACTGCCGCATGAAGGCCTCCCCGGAAGCCCGGATCGTACCGCAGGACGGGGTGGTTCAGGCGAGGAGACCGCGGATGGCGGCGTAGCGGACGAGCTCGGCGGTGTTGTGGACGTGGAGCTTTTCCATCAGCCGGCAGCGGTGGTTGTCGGCGGTCTTGGAGCTGATCCCGAGGGCCTGGGCGACCTCCTTGGTGGTGCGGCCGGCGATCACCAGGTGGAAGACCTCGCGCTCGCGGGGGGACAGGCTGCCGTAGGGATCGACGATCGTCGCCGGCTGGCGGTACTGCTCGGCGAGCACCCGCGCCGCCTGGGGGCCGAAGTAGCCCTGGCCGGCGTGAAGGGCGCGGACGGCGGCCAGGAGCTCGGCGACGGCGCTGTCCTTGACCAGATAGCCGGAGGCGCCGGCACGGACGACGGGGAGGACGTACTCCTCCTCCTCGTGGACGGTCAAGGCGAGGATGCGGACCTGCGGCAGCTCCTCGTGGATGCGGCGGACCGCTTCGAGCCCGGAGAGGCGGGGCATGGTGAGGTCGATGACCGCCACCTCCGGCCGGCTGGCGCGCGCCTTCTCGACCGCCTCCAGGCCGTCCGCCGCCTCGGCGACCACCTCGCACTCGCCGCTCTCGACCAGGAGGCTGACCAGCCCCTGGCGGACCAAGGTATGGTCGTCGGCGACGAGGATCCGCACCCGGTCCGTCATGTGGTCTCCCCCCCGGTGGTCGTTTCGAGCAGAGGGACGACGGCGGAGAGGATGGTCCCTTCGCCGGGGATCGAGGTGAGGGCGAGCCGGCCGCCGAAGAGCTCCAGCCGGTCGCGCATGCCGCGGAGGCCCGAGCCGGCCGTCCCGCCGCTCGCGAGGAGGCTCTCCGGATCGAAGCCGCCCCCGGCATCCGACACCGAGAGATCAAGGAGCCCCCCGGCGCGCCGGACGGCGACCTTCGCGCGATCGACGCCGGCGTGCTTGAGGACGTTGGTGAGGGCTTCCTGGACGAGCCGGAAGACGAGGGTTTCGACATCCGAGTCCAGGCGCCCGTCGAGGCTGCCGAGCCCGCCGAGCCCGTCAAGCCCTTCGACCTTGAGCTCGACCTGAAGCCCGGTGCGCTGCTCCAGGGTCCGGGCCAGCCAGCCGAGGGCGACCCCGAGCCCCAGGTCGTCGAGCACCGGGGGGCGGAGGAGACGCGACAGCTCGCGGGTCTCGTGGAGCGCCAGACGGGCCATCTCGACCGAGTCGTCGAGGCGGGCCGTGAGCTCTCCGGGGACCTCGCCGTCGAGCTTCTCGCGCAGGCGTTCGAGCTGATGGGTGAGGGCGGTCAGGGTCTGCCCGAGGCCGTCGTGCAGCTCGCGGGCGAGGCGCCGCCTCTCGTCCTCCTGGACCTTCCATACCGCCTTGGCGAGGCCCCGGAAGCGGCGCTCCCCCTCGATCAGGCGGGCGAAGAGCTGCTCGTTGGCCCGCGTGATGTCGCGCACCCGCATGGCGATATCGCCCAGGGGATCGGGCGACTCCCGAGTCTCCTGCGGCTCTGGCGGCTCTTGCGGCTCTGGCGACATCGGCGGCATGCGCGGCATCTCAGCCATGGCGCCCGAGCTCCTTTCCTCTCGCCTCGCCCTCCTCGGCCTCCACTTTCCGCGCGAACTCTTTCTGCTCCGCCGGGGAGAGCTCCCGGCTCACCCGGGCGATCTCCTCGGCGGCACGGCGGCGCTCGGCCCGGGCCTCGGCCCCCCGGGCGGGGACGTTCTCGGGACCGCCGCGTTCGAGGGCGCGGGCGAGCAGGAGGTGGAGGCGATAGGCGCCGGCCGCGCCGCCGCAGGCGGCCGCCTGCTCCAGACCGGCGCGGGCCGCCCGCTCCGCCCGCCGTGGATCGCCGGCGGCGAGCGCCGCCCGGGCGAGCAGCTCGCTGGCGCGCAGCCGGAGGCGGGCGTTGCCGAGGGCGTCGGCCTCGGCGCTCAGGCGTTCGAGGCCGGCGAGCCCGGTCGCCCCGGGCGTTTCCGCGGCGGCGAGCGAGAGCCGGGAGGCGAGGAGCTCGACGATCCCGTGGCTCGCCGTCGCCTCGGCGACCGCCTGGTGGAGCGCCTGCGCCGCCGCGGCCCGCTCGCCGCGGGCGAGGAGCGCCTCGCCGCGCAGCCGCAAGAGCTCGGCCTGCTGCTCCCGGTTCGTGCCCTGGCGGAGGATCTCCCCGCTCTCCTTCAGGCGCTCGTCGGCCGCCGCGCTCCTCCCCAGCTCGAGCACCAGCCTCGGCCTGGCCGAGGGTGAACTCGGCGAGCCCCCGCGGGTCGCCCACCTGGCGGAAGAGCTTCAGGGCCTCGTCGTAGGAGGCGAGGGCGGCGACCGGTCGCCCCTGGTACTGGGCGAGGCGCCCGAGGTAGGCGAGCGAGCCCGCCGTCGCCTCCTGCATGCCCAGCTGGCGGCTCGATTGGAGAGCGGTGAGATAGGATTTGATCGCTTCGTCCCACTGCCCGCGCGCCAGCTCCAGGAGGGCGAGGTTCTGAGTCGCGAGGACGATGCCGCTCGGGTCGGCGCTCTTTTTCGCCAGGTCGAGCCCCTGTCGCCAATAGACCAGGGCGTCGTCGTAACGGCCGAGGAGATAGTCGGCGAAGCCGACGTTTGAGAAGCTCTCCGCGAGGTCCAGGTCGTTGCCCAGGTCGCGGCGGTCGCGGAGGGCCTGCCGGTAGTGGGCGAGGGCCTCCTCGAAGCTGCCGCGCTGCTCGGCGAGCGCCCCGAAATCGTTTTCGATCTTCGCCATGCCCGCCCGGTCGCCCAGGCTCTGGAAGAGGGCGAGGGCTTCGGTGAGCTGCGCCTCGGCCGGCTTGTATTCATTGCGCAGCAGGTGAAGGGTGGCGAGATTGTGGAGGGTCATCGCGTAGCCCCGCTGGTCGCCGATCTTCTGCCGCAACGCCGCCGCCTGGGTATAGCTCTCGGTCGCCCGCTCCATCTGGCCCAAATTGCGGTAGCCCACCCCGAAGGCGTTCCAGACGTCGGCCCGGCCCTGGTCGCTCCCCAGCTCGTTCTGCACGACGAGCGCCCGCACGAGGTAGTCGTCGACGGCGCGCCGGGCGTCGCCCGACTCGATCGAGTAGCGGCCGAGCAGGTACCAGGCGCGCGGATGGTGCGGGGCGAGGCGCACCGCGTCGACGAGGGCGGCCTTGGCGCGGTCCAGGCTCCCCTGCTCGCCATAGGCCTCGGCGAGCTCCACCCGCGCCTCGACGTCGTCCGGGTAGCGCGCCAGGAGCTGGGAGAGGATCTCCTGGGCGCGGTCCAGACGGCCGAGGAAGCGCGCCTCGACCGCGCGCGCCTCGTAGGCGGCGCGGCTCACCCCCGGCCGCAGGGTAAGGACGGCGCGGGCCGCCGCCTGCCGCGCCGGCTCGTCCCGGCCGAGCGCATGGCGCGCCTGGGCGAGCTCGACCCAGGCGGCGGTATAGCGCGGGTCGGCGGCCACCGCGGCCTCGAGCGCCGGGACCGCCGCCAGGGCGTCGCCGCGAAACCGGCTGGCGCTCCCCTGGGCGAAGCTCGCGAGGGCCGCCGGAGAGCGGCTCGCCGCCGGCTCCGCAAAGTCGGGGACCGACGGGACCGGCGGGACCGCCAGCCGCTGGCGGAGGATCGTGCCGATCTCGTCGACCAGGCGGAAGGCCTCGTTCGCCGGGGCCTCGGCGTGGATCTCGACCGCCGGCAGGCCGGGCGGATCGGTGACCGCGAGCGCGAGGTCGATGCGCAGCCGGTCGCCCGCGGCATGGACTCGGCCGCCGACCAGCCGGTCGGCGTCCAAGAGGGTCGCCAGGCGCGCCGCTTCCGCTTCGGGGAGCGGCCCGCGCGGCAGCTTCAGATCCTCCAGGGTACGGAAGACCCGGTGGCTGTCGAGGACCCCGAGCTCCGGGCTCTCGGCGAGCGCCGCGGTCAGCATCTCCGGAATGCCGGTCGCGACCCAGGCGAGGTCCGGCCGGCCGGTGTCGTCGGCCAGGGGGAGGAACGCCACGGCGTGCCGGCCCGCGGGGGCCGCGGGCAGGCCGGGCGTCGCGAGCCCCGCGGCGGTCGCCTGTCGTGGTGGCGGCGCCGTCGGCCGGGGGCGCCCCTGCCGGAGGGCGCCGGGGCCCCAGACGAGGAGGGCCACGATGCCGGCAATACCGGCGATGCCGGCGACGCCCAGCCCCGCCGCCCCCCACCGCGCCCGCGGGAAACGCGGCAACCTCCACCATGGGAACCCTCCCGCGTCCACCCGGTCGAGCTCCAGGACGACCGCCTCGGCGGTCGGGTAGCGCCGGTCGGGATCGTGGGCCAGGAGCCGGTGGATGATGGCACGGAGGCGATGCGGCACCGCGACGCCCACGGCTCCCGACCAGCGCAGGCGCCGCGGCCCGCCGGTCAGGCGCTCGGCGAGCACCTCGGCCTCGGTGGCCTCCGAGAAGGGCAGCTTGCCGGTCAGCATCTCGTAGAGGAGGAGACCGAGGGGATAGAGGTCGGAGCGCCCGTCCACCGCCTCGCCCCGCGCCTGCTCCGGCGAGAGGTAGCCGAGGGTGCCGAGGACCGCCCCGGGGCGGGTCAGGTGGTTGCCGCTGAGCGAACGGGCGATCCCGAAGTCGGTGATCGCGGCCCGCAGGGTGCCGTTGGTGTCGTCGACGAGGACGTTGGCCGGCTTCAAGTCCCGATGGACCACCCCCGCCCGATGGGCCGCTCCCAGGCCGAGGGCGATCTGGCGGGCGATCTCCCGCGCCCGCTCCGGGGCGAGCGCCCCCTCCTCGGCGAGCAACTGGTGGAGCGAGCGGCCGGGGACGAAGTCCATGGTAAGGAAGACGAGCTCGCCGTCGCTCCCGATGTCGTGGATGCGGACGACGTTCGGATGGCTCACCTGCCGCGCCAGGACCAGCTCCTGCTTGAAGCGGGCGAGCCAGCGCAGGTGATCCTCCGGATCGGGTGCCATGTCGGGTCGCAGGGCCTTCAACGCGACGGGGAGGCCCAGCTCTTCGTCCTCGGCCCGGTAGACCATCCCCATGCCGCCGAAACCCAGGAGACCGGCGATCCGGTAGCGTCCGCCGAGTTGCACGCCGGTCGGCAGACGGTGGGAGCCGCGGACGGAGGTGCGGGTGGGGAGGTCTTCCTTCCCGGTTTCGATGAGCTCTCCGCTCACGAGGAGCTCCCGCGCGAGGCCTGGGCGGCGACCAGCCCCTGCCAGGTGTCGGAGAACGCCCGGGTGGGGGGGCCGCTCGGCGCGAATCGGCGGGGATCGTCGCGCCGGCTGGTGCGGCGCGAGCGGTCGAGGATCTCGGTGATCTGCCGGGAGAGGCGGGTTTCGAGCGCGTCGGCGGGGGACTCGACCCTCTCGCCCGCCTGCGCCAGACGATCGGCGAGGCCGCGCAGCTCGCCGTCCAGGCGGGACACGGCGATGGCGAGCCCGGCCTGCCCGGCGAGCGCCTCCATGAGCTCGACGTCGAGCTCGGTGAACGCCGCTCCCGGCTTCCGGCTGTCGGCGTAGAGCACCCCGATTCGCCGGTCGAGCGCCTGGATGGGCACGCAGAGGAGAGCCCGGATGCCGGCGTCGACGACGCTCGCCCGTCCGCCCAGCTCGGCGTCGGTGCTGACGTCGGTCCGCACCACCGGCCGGCCGCTTTTGAGCGTCCGTTCGACGGCGCCGATGCTGCCGCCGAACTCCGCCGCCTGGAGGTCGTGCCAGGAGAGCCCGGAGCGCGCCGCCACCTCGAGCCTCCCCTCCGCCCCGGTGAGCAGGAGGAAGCCGCGCTCGGCGTTGGCGAGCGCCAGCATCGAGGCGACCACCCGGGAGAGCAGCTCGCGGAGTCCCACCGCGGAGTCGAGGTCGCGGCGGACCTCGAGCGCCGAGGTGAGCCGCCGCAGCCGCGCCGCGTGGAGCGCCTCGATCGGACACGACATCGCCTCGAAGAGGGCGACGACGCCGCCGAAGCTGATCCAGCTGGGCTCCGCCTGGGGGAGCGCCGCCGGCCGGCCGGGTTCGAGCGGCCGGCCGGCGACGAGCGTGCCGTTCTTGCTGCCGAGATCGGCCACCCTCCAGCCGGAGGGATCGGGGGTGAAACTGGCATGGCGCCGGGAAACCCGGTCGTCGGGGAGCACCATGCCGCATTCGAGACCGCGGCCGACCACCGTCTCGCGCCCCTCCGGCAGAACCTGCTCGCGGGCCGGTGCGCTGGGGAAGTGGATCGTCAGACGCGCGGGCATACCCGCCTCCTTTTAGGTACCGCCCGCTCGTTCCAGATTGAGGCTGTAGCGCAGAGTCCTCCCCGCGGCACGCAACTGTCCCGCCACGTCGACCCGGTCGTGGGCGGCGCTCCAAACGTCGGGGATCTCGGCGCCGCTGTGCCGTTCGGCCGTGGCGAGGAAGGCATCGACCTCCAGGATGGCGGCGGACAGCTCCCCCGCGGTGACGTGGGCGCGGACGGCGGCGAGCTCGGCGTTGAGCTCCGTCCGCACCGGCGGCGCGATCGCGGCAGCGTTGGTGGTGAGGAGGGCCGAGAGCGCGTCGAGCTTGCCGGAGACCGCCTGGGCCACCGGCGTGCGGTCGACGACGACGACGAACTCCGAGAATCCGCCCCGCGTGCCCTGCACCCGGTAGGTCGTGTCCCCCTCGGCGTCGGTCAGGTCGGTGAAGGTCCCCCCCAGGGGAGCGCCGTAGAGGCCGAGGCGCGAGGTCGTCGGCAGCGCGAGGCTCACCATCTGGAGGTTGACGAGACCGTTGAAGGTGAGACCGCCCGCGGCCGTCGGCTCGACCTTGACGACGATCGGCAGGCCGACGGGGAGAGAGACGTTCGGCGGCAGGCGGGCGAGAAAGGCCCTGTCCAAGGGGGTGACCAGGCGGACCGAGACCCCGAGGTTTAAGAGATTCAGGTGGGTGACGGTCTCGAAGGTCAGGTTCAGGTTGGCGACGAGACCCGCCACCGACAGCGGGATCGAGAGCGAGTTTCCGGTGATCGCCGGCAGCGGCAGAGTGATCTGGCCGGCGGCTGGCGACGCGGTCGCGACGACCGCGACGATGAGGAACGCGGCTGAGAGCCAGGTGGGAATTCTAGGCACGGTACCACCTCCCCGGGAGATCAGACCGGCGCCACTCCCGTGTGACGACCGGAGCCCGAGCCCCCGTGAACACAGAGCTCATGCAAGTTAATGTAACTATACACCCCCCTGGGGGAAACCCCTGCCTCGGGGTGGGGGCATTTCCTGCTACCGGAAGCTCTGCGCTTGCCGCATAGTATAGGTAGAAATCGCCGGGAGGTCGCTCGCGACCGAGAAGAGGGAGAGATCATGGAACCATCTGTCGTCCGTGTTTTTCGTGCCAGGGCCCGGAGGGGCGTCGCCCTCGCCCTCGTCGCCCTGTCCTTCGGGCTCGGCGCCGCCGTCCCGGCGTCCGCCGCGGTCCTCTCCCCGGCGCTCCGCGCCAAGCTTGCCGGCCGCACCAAACAGGCCAGCGTGGGGACGGTGATCGTCGCCTTCAACACGACGACCGGCCTCCTGCCGTCGCATCTCCTGACCCTCGTCCTTTCCGGCATCCTGGGCGGCCGGACGTTCCCCAACCTCGGCATGGTGGCGGTGCCGGCGACCGTCGCCCAGATTCTCAACCTCTCCGCCAACCCGTCCGTCCGCTCCATCTGGTCGAACGAGACGATGCAGTACCTGAACGACGAGACCCGCATTCTGACCGGCACCGACCGGCTGCGGAGCGATCCCGGGTTTCTCGCCCTCCACCAGGGGCTCCCGGTCAACGGCAAGGGCAACTTCTCGCTCCTCATCAACGACTCGGGGATCGACGGTACCCATCCCGACCTCCACTATCCGGAGCACCTGATCCAGAACGTCCAGGGGCTCACCGATTCGGGCACGCTCCTCGGCTTCACCCCCAACCTCTACGTCGAGAACGTTCCCAACACCGACGTCGCCGGTCACGGCACCCACTGCGCGGGGATCGCGGCGGGGACCGGCGCCGCCTCGGGCGGCCGCTATGCCGGCGTCGCCCCGGGAGTGAACATCATCGGCTACGGCTCCGGTGCCGCGTTCCTCGTTTTGAACGGCCTGGGCGGCTTCGAGTACGCGCTCGCCAACCAGAACCGCTACAACATCCGGATCATCTCGAACTCCTGGGGCAGCTCGGGCGCCTTCGACCCTGACAGCCCGATCGCCGTCGCCAGCCAGACCGCCCACGACCGCGGCATCGTCGTCCTCTTCGCGGCCGGCAACAACGGCCCGGGGATCGGCACCCTGAGCCCGGAGTCGCAGTCGCCGGCGGTGATCAGCGTCGCCGCGGGGACGAAAGAGGGCGGCCTTGCGAGCTTCTCGTCGCGCGGCGTGCCGAAGTTCGAACGGGCGAACGGCGACTTCAATGCCCCGACGCTCACCGCCCCGGGGACCGGCCGCGAGTTTGTCGGGGACAGCGGCCGCTTCACCCTGGACGTCGTCTCGACGCGCGCCAACGTCAACCTGCTGGCGAACGGCGGCATCACCGGGGACGACCAGGAGCTCGCCCCCGCCGACCTTCCGTACTACACCGAGATCAGCGGCACCTCGATGGCGACCCCATTCGCCGCCGGGGTGGTGGCGCTCCTCCTCTCCGCCGATCCGACCCTGTCGCCGGACGACGTCAAGTCGATCCTCACGAAGACCGCCTCGCAGATGCCCGGCTTCTCGGAGTTCGAGGCCGGCGCCGGCTACGTCAACGCCTACGCGGCGGTCGACAAGGTCTTCCATCGCGGCAAGGCCTACGGGACCTACGGCGGTCCGCTCGACCTCCAGCACTACAACCTGCAGCTGGCGACGGCGCCGCTCGCCCAGTCGCCCTTCCACATCGACTACAGCCCGCTCTCGACGCCGGGTCCCGACAGCATCAATTCGCTGCCCTTCACCGTGGCGGCGGGCGTCTCGGTCTTAGACGTCGTCGCCACCGCTGGGAGCGCCCTCGTGAGCGGGAGCGGCAACACCGTGGGCCTCCTCTTGACCGATCCCACCGGGATGACCTATTCGAGCGGCATGACGCTGCCGCTCCTCGGCACCCCGACCCGGGAGGTGCTGGTCAAGAACCCGGTCGCCGGAACGTGGCTCCTCGAAGTCCGCGGCGTGAGTGGGGTGTCGGCTCTCCCCGAGATCTCGCTGCCCCTCGCGGGCCTCGCGCTGCCCGGGCCGGTCGACGGATCGATCACCCAGCAGCTGACGATCTTCCCCAGGGTGGCCGACGTCGTGGGCGACCCCGCCGAGGGCGAGATCGATCTCGTGCTGGCGAACCGGATGATGGACGTCCTGGCGGACGGGCTCTTCCATCCGGCGGCGACGGTGACCCGCGGCGACTTCGCCCAGACCCTGGTCTTCAACACGGCGCTCCGCCAGTCTCTGGCCGACTTTCCGCTCTATTCCGACGTCACCGCCTCGCAGGAAGCGATCGCCGAGGCGGTGACGGCCTATGGCTCGACCCTCCGCGACTACGACTTCACGCCGGGCGGCCTCGTCGCGGCGCCCGGGCCGGGCTTCGCGGCCTTTGCCCCTGGCTCCGCGGTCAGCCGGACCGACGCCGCGGTCGCCCTGGTCAAGGCCCTCGGTCTCGACGCGGCGGCCGCCGCCCTGGCGGGGACGGACGTCACCGTGACCGCGGGCGGGCAGACCGTCGTCGTGAGCGACGAGGCGGACATTCCGGCCGCCCTCCGCGGCTACGTGCAGCTGGCGCTCGACCGCGGCATCCTGACCGCCGGCTGGACGACGGTCCAGGGTCCGACCGACCCGCAACCGCGCCTCGCGGCGGGGGTCCAGCCGGCCGGCCCGATGACCCGCTCGGCCCTGGCCTTCGCCGTCGACTCCTACCGGCAGGCCTTCGCGGTGGGCCGCTAGAGGTGGGCCCTTTGCGGCCGGTGCAGCCGGCCGCTTCCTGATCGGCCGTGACGTCCGCTCCGGGGGGGGAGGCGTCCGGATTCTTGCGGGGCCGTGGCGTCCACTCCGGGGGGGGAGGCGCCACGGCCAGGCGGTAGAAACCCCACCCCTCCTGTCGTTTCCCCTATATAGTTAGCGAGATCCATTGTCGGTCGCACCTTCCAAGGAGGGTCGCCATGCAGCCCTGTTTCTCGCGCGCCGCCTCGATCGCCCTCGCCGCCGCTTGTCTCGCCGTCCCTGTCTGGCTCGGGGACACCGCCCAAGCCCAGGATGCCCTCACCCGGCCCCAGCTCCTGGAGCAGGGAGAGCAGCTCCTCGCGCAGCAACAGTACCGGCGGGCGGTCGCCGCCTTCGAAGAGGCCGGCCGGCTCTCCGACACCGGCTGCGTCGAGTGCTTCCTCGGCCTCTCGCGCACCTACGTCGCCTGGGGCAAGGCGGGCAAAGCGATCGAGACCGCCCGGCAGGCGCTGCAGCTCAATCCCCCGAAGCCCCTCCTGGCGCGCGCCAACCACCAGCTCGGCATCGCCCTCCTCGCCCAGACCAATCACGCCGGGATCGCCGCCATTGCCGCCGATACCGCCACCGAGGCCGAGGCGGCCTTCCGGAAGGCGCTCGACAACGCCCCCGCCGACTGGAACGTGGACCGCTTCAACCTCGCCGGCCTCCTCTTCCAGACCGGCCACGCCGACGAGGCGGTCGCCCTCGCCCGCGAGTACCTCAAAAACGCTCCCACGGGGAATGCCGCGACCGACGCGCGCATGCTGATCTGCCTGGCGAGGAAGGGGGCCGCCGCCCCGGCGAACCCGGCGAACCCGGCAGATACCGCGCCCGAGCCGGGAGCGGAAGTCGAGCCGCCCCGGCCGCTCTACCGGCAGCCCCCCAACACCTCGCGCAAGAAGCTCCAGGGCTCGGTCCTCGTCCAGGTGAGCATCGACCGCGACGGCTGCGCGGTCAACCCGACCCTCTCGGGAGGCATGGGCAACGAGCTCGACGGCGCGGCCGTCGACGCGGTCCGGCACTGGGTCTTTAAGCCCGCCATGTCCCAGGGCAAGGCGGTCCCCTCCGACTCGATCGTCTCGGTCAACTTCACGAAGACCGGCGAGGAGATCAAGGACGCCGACAAGGCCTTCAAGGAGAAAGTCTTCGCGGGGTGGCCAGCGCCGCAGTAGGGGGCTCTGACGAGGAGAGTCGAGGAGGCCTACCCCTTGCCGCGCAATCGGTCGTACCAGTGTTTCCGGCGGATCAGCTGCGGCTTCTCGGCGCTGCCGAGCTGCCCCTTATGGCCGGAGAGGTCGGTGGCGACGGCGTAGAGCTCGATCGTCTTGTTCTGGTGGAGCGACTCCGACACTTCCACCGTGCAGTCCGCGCCCGAACGGTTGCAGGGCAGCTCGGTCCAGGCGCCGCCCTCGGGCCGGACGTGGATGGCGACCGTCTTCACCTGGAAATCGTCGGTGATCCGGAACGGGATGTGGACGGCGGCCCCCTTTTCGAACTCCAGCGTCTCCGGGGCGGCGGTGATCTGGACGACCGGCGGGTGGCTGTCGAGCTGGGCGAGCTGCGCTTCGAGGCGCTTCTGGGCCGCGCGGAAACGCCCTTCGTAGGACGGGGTTGGCTTCGCTCCGGCGAGGAGGGCGAGCCCCTCGTCCGGTCGCTGGCGCGATTCGGCCGCCGTCACCGAGGTGAGCACCGCCGCCATCCCCTGGTCCGAGCGCTGTTCGGCGGAATAGCGGGCGATCCGGTCGCCGACCCCGGCGCGCTCCGGCCAGCCGCGGCGGAGGGTCTCCAGGCGCTCGACGGCGCTGTCGACGGCCCCCGTCTGGGCGAGGGTCTCGGCTTCGGCTTCGAGCCCGGCGGCGACTTTCTCCCGCCGGTCCGCGGCCTCCTTGAAGAGCGGGAAGGCCGCGCTCACGGCACCGGCGGCGCTCAGCAGCTCGACCGGCTCGGCGGTCTTCACCGCTTTCGTGTAGCGCTGGTAGAGGTCGGCCCCCTGCTTGGCCGCGGCGAGATCCTTGCGGAGACCGGGCTGGGCCTGGAGGGCGGTGCGCTCCTGGGGGGAGATCGCCTTGAGGGCGGCGGCGAGCTGCGGCAGATCCCCCGCTTTCAGGGCCGCCCGGAAGTCGGTCGCCCGGCGCGATCGCGCCGCGACGTCGATGGCGTCGAGCGACGAACGGAGCACGCCGTAGGCGTGGCAGGCCTCGGGGGTGAAAGCGGCCTCGTCCTCGCGGGTGAGCGCGGCCAGGGCCTGGCGGGCGACGTCGTCTTTACCGTCGGCGAAGGCGTCGCTCGCGGCGGCGAGCTTGGCGGGGAGCGGTGATGCGATGGCTGTGGTGGCTGCGATCGCCGCGGTGGCCGCGACGGCCGGAAAGGTGGCGGCCGGGGGTGGCGTGAGCGGTGCGGCGGGCCGATGGCGCAGATGCTGCCGATGCCGTGCGAGAACCCCCGGCACCGGGCTCTCCGGGCGCGAGCGCAGAGAGAGAAAGCCCACCGCGGCCGCGGCGAGGACCGCCGCCGCCAACCCTCCCCAGAGCAGGAGGCGGCGTCGCGGCCGGGCGGCGGGGAGCGGCGGAACGGCGACCGGTCCGGGGACAGCGGGCTCTGACAGGGGTCCGGGCAGCGGCGGCGCCTCCTGAACCGCGGGCTCCGGGTCGACCGGCGCCGGATCTCGGAAAGTCACGGGTGTCGGTCGCGCCGGCGTCGTCGTCGGCACGGGCCGTACGGGCGGCGCCGGTGCCGGGGCCGGCGCGGGATGGAAGACCGGATTGGTGTCTTCGAGCGGATCGCGGAGCGGCGGCGCGGCCTTGGGGCCGGGGAGGGGCAGCCAGGGCTCGCTCTCCGGCTCGGGGGAGAGGAAAATTCGGCTCGCGGGCAGTTGCCGCGGCCCGGAGGTGCCGACGAGGGCGCGGCTGAAGGCCAGCCGCATCTCGGCGAAGCCGGGGCGCTCCTCGGGCCGGCGGTGGAGGGCGCGCTCCAGAACCTCTTTCAAGATCTGGTCGTCCTCCAGCTCGAAGGTCACTCCCAGGGGGAGGGTGACCCGGAGGGCGTGCAGGTCGCCCGGATGAGCGTCGAGGCGGGCTTCGAGCAGCCGGCAGGCGACGAGCGCGAGCGAGAAGAGGTCGGCTCGCCAGGGCGCCAGGTCGAGCACCTCGGGCCGGCCCACCTCCGGCGCCGCGTAGGCCGCCGCCTCCTGCTCCGGGCGATCCCCGGGGGCGCGGAGGGGAGCGCTCCCCAGGCCCACCATCTGGATTCTCCCCGGCGCCGGTCCCGGCACGACGAGGAGGTTCTCGGGAGCGAGGTTCAAGTGCGCGAGATCCTCCTGGTGCATCCGTTCGAGGCCATCCAACACCTGCCCGAGGAGGGGGAGGATCTGGGCCGGCGAGCCGCCCTGGAGGGCCTCGGCGCCGCGGCCGTCGACGTATTCGAAGACCAGGAAGGCGTGGCCGTCCGGGGTGAAGCCAAAATCGAAGAGCGTGGGCAGGCTCGGGTGCCGGAGGGCCTGGAGGATGCCCATGGCGCGCACGAAGTCCTGCGCGCTTTCCGGCGGCACGTCGGCCAGGGGGAAGAGCTTCAGGGTGACCGGAGCGGCGGTCACCGGATCGCTGGCCCGGAAGACCCCGCCGCCGGCACGGGTTCTCAGGGTCTTTTCGATCCGATAGTGCTCGGTGATCTCGCGGAAGTAGGCCATGGCGCTTCTAGGATGGCTCCAGGATCTGAACGGGCCCCAGGAGGGCGTTTCCTCGCCGGGTGACGACAGGCCGACCAAAATTTAGCTTATTGTAACGCGAGGATGAGAAAGATGAACGTGACAGCTCGCGGGCTCGCCCTGCTCCTCCTCGGCCTGGCTTCGATAACGTTTGGCTCGGCGGGCTCGCCCGCGTCGTCCGCGTCGCTTGTTCCGTCGACACCCCCGGCCCGGCCGCTCGCCGAGCAGGCGAAGGGGCGGCTGGCCCGGCTCGACGGCACGGTCGCGGTCCCCGGGCTGACCGCCGCGGTCGAGGTGCGCCGCGACCGCTTCGGGGTGCCCCACATCTACGCCGGAAACCAGCACGACCTCTTCCTCGCCCAGGGCTACGTCGTCGCCCAGGACCGCCTGTTCCAGATGGAGATGTCGCGCCGGGCGGGGGAGGGACGGCTGGCCGAAGCGTTGGGACCCGCCGCGGTCGAGCGCGACCGCTTCGCCCGCCTCCTCGCCTACCATGGGGACGCGGTGGCGGAGTGGGCGAGCTACGCCCCGGACGCCAAGGAGATCGTCACCGCCTTCGTCGCCGGGGTGAACGCCTATATCGCCGAGGTCCGCGAGCACCCGGAGCGCGCGCCGGTCGAGTTCTCCCTCTTAGGCGTCGCCCCCGAGCCGTGGACGGAGCGGGTGCCGCTCGATCGCATGGCGGCGCTCGCGATGACCGGCAACGCCCTCTCCGAGCTCCACCGCGCGCACCTCATCTCCCTCATGGGGGCCGCCGCGGTCGAGAAGCTCTGGCCCGGTGATCCGCCGCACCCCTTCGATCCCGTCCCCGGGCTCGACTACACGGGGATCGACATCGGCTCGTTCGGCCGCGCCTACGCGCCTCCCCCCTATCCGCACCTCGAAGGGAGCAACGACTGGGTGGTGTCGGGCAAACGCACCGCGACAGGCAAGCCGATCCTCGCCAACGACCCCCACCGCGCCCTCACCCTGCCGTCGCTGCGCTACATCTCGCACCTCGTCGCCCCGGGGTGGAACGTCATCGGCGCCGGCGAGCCCCATCTCCCCGGCGTCGCCGCCGGCCACAACGACCGGATCGGCTTCGGCTTCACGATCGTCGGCATGGACCAGCAGGACGTCTATGTCGAGGCGATCGCCCCCTGCTCGGCGGCGATCCGGAGCCGGCTCGGTCTGGGGGAGGACGCTCGCTGCTACAGGATGAACGGCGCGGAGCATCCGGTCGAGGTGCGGACCGAGACGGTGGCCGTCAAGGGCGAGGCGCCGCGCACGGTGCGCCTCGAATTCACCGTCCACGGCCCGATCATCGCCGAGGATCCGGCGCGCGGCCGCGCTTTCGCCCTCCGTTTCGTCGGCACCGAGCCGGGGACGACGGGGTACCTCGCCCAGCTCAGCCTGGACCGGGCGCGCGACTGGAAGGACTTCCTCGCCGCCATGGCGCGCTGGAAGCTCCCCTCCGAGAACATCGTCTATGCCGACGTCGACGGCAACATCGGCTGGGTGGCGGCCGGCCTGATGCCGCTGCGCCACTGGTCGGGGCTCCTGCCGGTGCCCGGCGACGGCCGCTTCGAGTGGCAGGGTTTCCTCCCCGCAGCCGAGCTGCCGCAGGCGTTCAACCCCCCTTCGGGGCTCATCGTGACGGCGAACAACAACATCCTGCCGCCGGGCTACCCACACGCCCTGAGCTACGAGTTCGCCCCTCCCTTCCGCGCCGAGCGCATCGAGGAGGTGCTCGGTCGCGCCGACCGGCTGACCGTCGAGGACTGCGCCGCCCTCCAGGGAGACGACCTGTCGCTCCTCGCCCGCCGGCTGGTTCCCGTGCTCGTAGCCGCCGCCCGGGAACGGGGCCAGGGCGACGATCCGGACGTCCGGACCCTGGCCGGCTGGGACTTCCACATGCGCTCTGAGGAAGCCGCCCCCCTCCTCTTCGAGACCTGGCTCTGGGCGGTCGGCAAGCGGGTCTACGGCGAGCGGATGAAGGCCCACGGCGTCGCCTACTCGGTCGCCCCGCACTACGACCCCACGGTCCTCCTTCGGCTGTTGACGGCGCCGGACAGCGATTTCGGCACGCCGCCTGAAAAGGGCCGCGACACGGTGGTCCTCCAGGCGTTGGACGACGCCCGCGCCGAGGTCCGCTCGAAGCTCGGTCCCGACCGCGCCCGCTGGAGCTGGGGAGCCCTCCACCACATCCAATTCCACCACCCCCTGGCGGCCGCCTTCGACCTCGTGCCCGTCGTCCGTGGGGGCGACGGCGACACCGTCAACGCGACCGGCGGGGCGGGCTACGAGCAGCAGTACGGCGCCTCCTACCGCGAGGTGCTCGACCTCGGCGACTGGGACCGCTCGCTCGCCGTCAACGTCCCCGGCCAGTCGGGCCAGCCGGGGAGCCCGTACTACGACGATCTCCTGCCGCTCTGGGCCGCGGGGCACTACTTTCCTCTCCTCTACTCACGGGAAAGAGTCGAGAAGGAGACGGCGCATCTCCTCCGGCTGACCCCGCGCTGAGGCCGTGGAGCGACGCATTGTAAGAATGACAAGAGGGGGAAGTAGGGCCGCTGCGCAGGCTTAGACCTCGAGGTCAGCCCCAGACGCCAACACGGAGGTCATCGGTTTCCCGATGGCCTCCGCGTTGGACCTTGAAGCGTGAGGGAGAAGGGCCGGCAAACGTTAGCGCACCGTGCCGCGGCGGAAGAGGTTCACGATCGCGAGGAGGATGATCGCTCCGACCAGGGAGACGAGCAGCCCGGGAAGACTGAAGTTCCCCTGGTTGATCGTGGAGGTGCCGAAGAGCGGGGCCACGAAAAGCCCGGCGATCAGGGCGCCGACGATGCCGACGACGACGTTGAGAATGATTCCCTGCTGGGCGTCGGTCCGCATGACGATGCTTGCGATCCAACCAATGAGCCCGCCGACGATGAGATAGATGATGAAATTCATGATGCGTTCCTCCTGCCTGCTGTTGTCGAACGTTTATTGGACTCTCGTGACTCTCGTATCTCTTTTCAAACCCTGCGACTTCCTGGTTTGGGTATAGAGCAACAGTCGTGCCATGGGTGGGCCGGGCGGCCCCATTCGGAAGGTTTTAGGCCGGCACGCAGAGGAGCCGCGACACCGAGGATTCCCTGGCGACGGCTTCCGCGCGGAGCGGCGCCCCGGAGAGCCTCCGAAAGCGGTACCCGAGATCTTCGAGGAGTCGTACGACCTCTCCCACCGAGCCGCCGAGCTCGCGCAGGCGTTCCGGGTGGATCTCCAGGAACAGCCGGGGGCGGTGCCGGCTCAACACGGCGCGGGCTCCGTGGAGCACGGAAAGCTCGTAGCCCTCGACGTCGAGCTTCATGAGATCCGGCGCGAAGCCCAGAGCGGCGCAGAGGTCGTCCAGGGTCTCGACGGGGATGTCGACGATCTCGCCGTTCGTGCCGCCCGCGACCTCCTCGTCGGAGACCGCTTCCAGGTGGTGCCAGACCTGCCGCATGTGGAGGTGCCCCGGCGCTCCGCCGGCTGCCACCTGTTTCGAGATCACATTCCGGAGCCCGTTTCTCTCGACGTTTTGAGCCAGGACCCGGCAGGCGACCGGGGAGGGATCGAGGGCTAAGGCGAGGGTGTCCGGCCGGCTGGTGGCGAAGGCGAGGGAGAAGACGCCGTGGCAGGCCCCGACGTCCAGAAAGCGGTGGCAGGCCGCCATCTCCCGCACGAAAGCGTCGAGCTCCCGGCACATCTCCGGCGAACGGAAGCAGAAGTGCTCGAAGGGCTCGCGGGAGCTGGGATCGATCTTCAGCTGGAGGCCGGGGCGGAGGACGATCTCGTCGGCTCCGGCGTCTCGATTCCAGCGCCGGAAACGCGCCTGGCGCAGGAGGCGCCGCGGGTCCCAGCGGAGGAGGCGGTGCCAGAGGGTGTAGAGGCCGGCCAGGTGGAGCGCGGTGAGGATTTTCCGCAGGCGGGCCTTCATCGCGCGGCGGGGCTCCCGGGGCTCCCGCCGCCGCCGAGCGCTCCCCAAAGCAGGCCGGCGAGGCGCGCGTGACCGTGTGGGCTGTAGTGGACCCCGTCGTAGAAGATCTCCCGGCGGTCCGCGCCGACACGGAGGGCGGGGAGGGGATTGAGGACCGGGATTCCGGAGCGGCGGCAGAAATCCACGACGCGGCGGGTGACGAGGTCGTAGCGATCGGTGAAGAGTTGCGTCTCGTCGGGAGAGATCAGGACGAGGAGCGGGATGTGCCTCTCGCGGGCGATCCGGGCGATGGCGGCGAGCGCCTGGAAGGTCGGGAGCGCCCGATCGTCGGGGTTCTTCGTGAGGTAGGCCACGTCGGCGCGCGGCTCGTCGGCGTTCAGGGAATTGGGGAAGTAGCGCCGCCGCGCGTCGTGGAGGAGCAGGTAGGAGAGCCCCAGGGCGGCCTGCTGGACGCGCAGGTAGACCGCGGACTTGTAGACGAAGCGGTTCTTCGCCGCCGTCAGCCGGTCCCGCCAGCCGACCGGCGGGGACGGCGCGCCCGGCCGGCTGGGCGGGGCGATCGTGAGATCGTTCATGTAGAACTGGAGGACGATCCGGTCCGGACGGTGGGGGAGGCCGTCCTCGCGGAGGGTTAAGAGCTCGTGCCGGGTGTCGTAGGCGAAGATCGCGAGGTTGACGATCTCCCAGGGGTCCGGCCGCGCCGCGAGCCGGCGCTGGAGGCGGCCGACGAAGGTCTCCTCCTGGGCGACCCCGAGGCCGAAGCTCACCGAGTCGCCCAGCCAGACGATCCGCCGGTGGGGGCTTTGAGGGTCGTGATCGGCGTCCCGGTAGCCCTCATGGTTGAAGCGGTAGAGGATGTCGCCGTAGCGCTCCGGCACCCGGACCGCGGTGTCCGGCCGCATCTTGAAGCGGGTGCCGACGACGACGATCGAGTCGTAGAGCGAGCCGGTCCGCACGTGGTTCGGCAGGAGGTCCCACAGCCGGAGGCCGATCTCGGCCGCCACGACGGCGGTCAAGAGGAGAAAGAACGCCCGCGCGAGCTTCGCCTTCACCTCTCCTCCCGTAAAGCGTCCTGGGGGACGGCGAGGGTGCTCCAGGTCGGGGTGTCGAGCGGCGTCCGGACGGCTTGCGCGGCGTCGAGCATCGTGTAGCCATGACGCTGGAGGGTCGCGCCGACCGCCGCGACGTTCGGCTCCGACACCTCGCAGAGGAGCTTCGGCCGGATCTTCGCGAGCAGCCGCTCGGCGCCCGCCAGGCACTCCGCCTCGGCGCCCTCGACGTCGATCTTCACCACCTGCGGCGGGGGAAAATGGCCGAGGAGCCAGTCCAAGGGGACGGTCAAGACCTTCCGCGCCTCGCGCACCCCTCCCGTCTGCGACGAGCCGGCGACCGTACGGAGGTGGCTCCCGGCGCGCCCGCGGCGGGCGATGAGAAAGTCGGCCACCCCGAGCCCGCTGGAGACGGCGGCGGCGAGGACGTCGATGGGAGCGTGGTGCGGGGGGAGATCCTGGGCGGAGCGGCGGAGGAGCCCGGCCAGCCAGTCGTCCGCTTCGATCGCCACGACGCGGCCCGAGCTGCCGGCGAGGAAGGCGCTCGCGAAGGCGAAGAGGCCGACGTTGGCGCCGACGTCCCAGACCGTCATCCCGGGGGCGACCAGCTCGCGCGCCAGGGCGAGGAGGCCGGGGTCGGCCGCGGCGAGCCCGGCGCGCCAGAACTTGAGCGCCGAATCGGGGGAGACGTGGAGCCGGTGGCCGCCATAGGCGGCGGGCAGGCGGCGGCGGAGGACCCGGCCGCGGCTCAGACGTTCGACTACAGAGCGGAGCATCGGCCTAGCTCCTCGTGAGCACGACGTCGCCGAGGACGAGCCGATCCATCCGGGTGCGCAGGAAGCAGTCGAGCGCCTCGCCGGGGGTGTTGACGATAGGCTCGTTCTCGTTGAAGGAGGTGTTGAGGAGGATGGGCACCCCCGTCCTCTCCTCGAAGGCGCGGAGGAGCTTAAAGTAGCGCGGGTTGGTACGCTCGGAGACGGTCTGCAGACGGCCGGTGCCGTCGACGTGGGTGACCGCGGGGATAAGGGCCCGTTTCTCCGGGCGGATGGGATAGACCTTGATCATGAACGGGTCGGGATAGCCGATCGTGAACCACTCGGCCGTCCGCTCTTCGAGGATCGAGGGCGCGAAGGGGCGGAACGACTCGCGGCGCTTGATCTTCAGGTTGAGGAGGTCTTTCATGTCGTCCCGGCGGGGATCGGCGAGGATCGAACGGTTGCCGAGCGCCCGCGGCCCCCACTCCGAACGCCCCTGGTACCAGCCGACGACGGCGCCGGCCGCGATCGCCGCCGCCGTCTCCGCCACCAGGCGGTCCTCGTCCGCCACGGTCTCCACCCGGATCTCGCCGTACGTCCCGTCTCGACCACCCGATTCGGGAAGCCGCTCGGCGAGCGCCCGACGGATCGCCGCGAGATCGTAGCCCGGCCCCCAGTAGCAGTGCTCCATCACCCAGCCCCGCGGCTCGCCATGAACAGCGTGCTGGACGTAGAGGGCGGCGCCGAGCGCCGTCCCGGCGTCGCCCGCCGCGGCCTGGATGTAGACGTCCTCGATGTCGGTCTCCGTAAACAGTTTACCATTCGCGAGCGAGTTCATGGCGCAGCCGCCGGCGAGCGCCAGGCGCTTGAGACCGACCCGCCGCTGGAGCGCGTGGACGAGGGAGAAGAAGCGCCGCTCATAGACCTTCTGGAGCGAGGCGGCGAGATCCTTGTGGCGCTGGGTCAGCTCCTCGTCCGGCCGGCGGCGGGGGCCGAGGAGCGCTTCCAAGGCGGGGGTGAAGACGACCCCTTGAGTCGGCGCGCCGTCCTCCCAGCTCATCTCGACCCCTTCCGAGAGGTGGCGGAAGTAGCGGAGGTCCAAGTAGAAGGTGCCGTCCGGCCGCCCGGGGACGATCCGCGCGATCTGGTGCGCGAAGGAAGGCTCGCCGTAGGCCGCGAGGCCCATCACCTTGTACTCGTCGCCGAAATTCTGGAATCCCAGGTACTGGGTGAGCGCGGTGTAGAAGAGGCCGAGCGAGTGCGGGAAGGTGACCCGCTGGAGCACCTCGATCGAGCTCCCCCGGCCGACCGCGAGCATCGTCGAGACGAAGTCGCCGAAGCCGTCGACGGTGAGGCAGAGGGCCTCCTCGAAGGGCGAGCAGTAAAACGCCGAGGCGAGGTGGGCCAGGTGGTGCTCGACCGTGTGGAGGGGAGGAGCCTTTGAGGCGCCGAAGGTGCTCGCGATGCGCTCTTCGAGCGTGCCGATCTGCGCCAGGTTCTTGACCCGCGAGGCGGCCCGGCCGAGACTCCGCGGGTGGCTCAAGGCCAAGGCCGCCTTGCGGAAGAGATAGGCCCCCGGCTTCCGCGATACCGCGAGGTCCGTGATCGCCCCCATGTCGCCGCCGCCCGCCTCCGCCAGGCAGAAGCGGAGGGCCTCTTCCGGGAAGCCCGCCCAGTGCTTGATGCGCCGGAAGCGCTCTTCCTCCACCCCGGCGACCATGCGGCCGTCGACGACCGCCGCCGCCGAGGCGTCGGCGTGGAAGGCGGAAAGCCCGAGGATGCGTCTCATGATCGCTCCTTCCTCACTGCGGTTCCTCGCGCCGGCTCTCGCGCAGCAGCTCCGCCAGGCGGACGTCGACCACCAACCGGAACCAGAAGGCCTGGAGGAAGTGGAAGAGGAAACCCGTCCCGCCGTCGAGGATGCCGAGGAGGAAGAAGTAGCGGTAGAGAAAGTAGAGACAAGGCCTTAAGAAAAGCGGCATCCGGTAGTAACGGGCCTTGAGCCACAGGGTTCTCTCGTCCGCGGTGCCGAAGAACCGGGGGGTGAGCTTGAAAGGCAGATTCGTCTGGCGCCGGAGCCGCTCCTCATGGGCGAAGGCGTCGGCGTAGCGCAGGTGCTTTTCGAGATAGAAGAGGATGGCGTCCTCTTTCAAGTTCCACTCTTCGAGCGGCTGCCGCAGCCGGCCCACCTTGCCGCGGACGTAGACCCGGGTGTCCTGCTCCACCGGGTCGAGCTCGGAGCGGCTCCTTCTGAAGAGCTTCAGGAGATATTTGCTGCCGTAGCCGCCGAAGCGGAGCGGATGGCCGCGGAAGATCTGCCGGCGGCGGATGTAGAAGCCGCTCTCCTCGAGGCTCTCGATCTTCCCGGGGGCGAGGAGCGCCGCGATCTCCTCTTTCAAGGCTTCCGGGAGCGCCTGGTCGGCTTCGAGGATCAGCACCCATTCGTTCCGGAGCGGCAGGTGGTCGAGCGCCCACTGGAAGATCCACGGGATGATCCGGGTGTGGTCGTAGGGCAGCTCGACGACCGCGTCGGCGTAGGGGCGGGCGATCTCGCGGGTGCGGTCGGTGCTCTCCGAGTCGATGACGAAAACCTGGTCGGCGAAGCCGTGGACGGAAGTGAGGCAACGCTCGACGTTCTTCTCTTCGTTTCTGGTGACGACGAGGACGGAGAGGGGGATCACGGCAAGCCTCCCGAGATGTGGGTCGAGGCGCGGGCGGCGGCCGCCTGGAGCGCGCGCCAGGCCGCCGGGTAGTCCCAGCGGGCGAGGACGGTGCGGTTGACCGCCGCGACCGACCCGGGGTCGAGGGCGAGGGCCGCCGTGATCTGGGACGCCAGGGCGCGCGGGTCGCCCGCCGGGTAGACCCCGCCGTTTCGCCCCGCGATGACGAGGTCGTGGGCGGCGCCCACCCGGGAGGAGGTGACGACCGGGAGATCGCAGGCGAGCGCCTCGGCGACCGAGACCCCCCAGCGCTCCTCCTTGACCGGATGGACGAAGAGGTCGGCGGCGGCGTAGAGCGCCGGCAGCTCGCCATAGGGGACGTAGCCCAGGAAGCGCACGCGGTCCGGGGAGAGCCCGCCGAGCCCCGCAGCCAGGCGTTCGAGCTCGGGGCGCGCCGGGCCGTCGCCCGCGAGGAGGAGCCGCGTCCCCGCGGGGAGGAAGGGGAGGGCGCGGAGGAGATCCCACGGGGCTTCCCGAGGATTCATCTTGGCGACCGCGAGCACCGCCCGCTGGCCCTCCTGGAGCCCCAGCCGCTCGCGCGCCGCCGCGCGTTCGGCCGCCGTGAGCCGGGAGGCGGCGCGGAAGTGTAGGACGTCGACCGCGTACGGGAAGAGGCCGGTCCGTTCGCGCGGCACCCCGCAGGCGGTCAGGTAGTCGAGGGTCAGGGTGCCCACGCCGAGGAAGAGGTCATAGAGGTGGAGGAGCAGAGCCGAGAAGAGAACGAGCTTGGGGGTCCCCGGATCTCGCCTATCGTCCCACAGAACCGAGTCGAGGCGGAGCGCCGTGGGCACCCCGGCGTGCCGGGCGAGCGCCGTCGCCAGCAGGTAGGTCCCCTGGGTGTAGCCGTTGACGACGAGGAGATCGCAGCGTTCCCGGGAGATCTCCCGCGCCAGAAAGCGCAGCTGGCCGCGGGGCGGGCAGACCGCGTTCGGATAGCCGCCCAGGAGATCGATCCCCCAGGCGACCTCGCGCCCCAGCTCGGGATCGAAGACCGGTCGCGCGACGTCCGTCCCGGTGAAGAGGACCCGCAGCTCGTCGCCGCCGGCGGCCGCCGCGGCGTAGCGGAAGAAGGGGGCCTCGAACTGGGTGGGGCGTTCGACGAGAAAGGTGATCTTCATGCCGCCGCCGCTCCCTTCAAGCCGACGAGGATCTCGGTGTAGACCTCCTCCATGCGGGCCGCGATGGCCGCCCAGCCGAAGCATTGGACGGCCGCCTCCGCGCCCCGCCGGCCCATCTCGGCTCGGCGTTCGGGATCCGCGAGCAGGTCGCGGAGGGTGTTTCCGAGGAGGAAGGCATCCCCTTCGGCGACGAGCCCGGCCCCGGTCTCGGCGACGACCCCGGCGAGCCCCACCTCGGGGGTGACGACGACTGGACAGCCCGACTCCATCGCTTCCAGAACGGCGTTGCCGAAGTTCTCCGAGTAGGAGGGGAGGACGAGCGCGCCGGTCGCGGCGGCGCCGGCGAGGAGGGCGGCCTTGTCGGCGCCGTGGACGGGCCCCAGGAAGAGGACGCGATCCGCCACGCCGCTTTTTAGAGCGAGCTTTTCGAGCGTTGCCCGGTAGCCTTCCTCATCGTTGCCGGCGACGGCGAGGGTCGCTCCCGGGACCTGGGCGAGGGCGGAAATCAACCGGTCGAGCCCCTTTTTCCAGCTCACCCGGCCGAGGTAAAGGAGGAGGGGCGGCCTGTCGAGGGCCTGGCACACGACGCCGGAGACATCGCCGGTTCCTGGGGCCGCTCGATCCTGCGGGCGGCCTCCTTCGGGCGCTCCGCGCAGCCAGTCGGCCGTCCTCGGACGCGAGCAGCCCCAGGAACCCTGCCCGGGATCGACCCCGTTGGGGATGACGTGGACGGCGGGCAGGCGGAGGCCCAACCGGGCGGCCTCCTCCCCCTCCAAGGCGCTCGTCACGTGGAGGCCCGCCGCCCGCTCGACCGTCCGGCGCTCGGCGAGGGCGATCCACAGGCGCTTCCTGAGCCAGCCTCGGCGGCGCAGGAGGTCGCCCACCAGCATGCCGCGCGGGGCGAGGAGCCAGGGGATGCCGGCCCGTTCGGCGGCGCGGGCGGCGGCGGACGTCGGCCAGAGGAAGACCGAGTGGAGGTGGACGAGGTCCGCGGCCGCGGTCGTCGCCATCTGCCGGTCGAGGGCGGCGCCCATCGCGGGAGAGCGGTAGAGGCGGCGGGGGAAGGCGACGGGGAAGTAGTGGACGGCAACCCCGTCCATGTCGACCGGCGCTCCCAGGGGGACGTCGAGCCGACCCGTGCCATGGACGTCGGTCGTGAAGACGGTGACCTCGTGGCCGCGGGCGACCAGAGCCTTGGCGAGCCCATGGACGGCGTAGATCGGGCCGCCGTGCCGCCAGGCCGGCAGGTAGGTGGGGACGACGTGGAGGATTTTCATCGTCCGGTGCCCCGTCCGGCCGGTACGAGCGTCCGGATCAGCTCGACGAAGCGGCGGCGGTAGGCCGGCCAGGTGGCGGCCGCGGCCGAGCGGCGGCAGTCGGCCCGCATGGCGCGCACGGCCTCAGGGCTCCGGGCGCAGGCGAGCATCCGCTCGGCGAGGGCGGCTCGGTCCTCCACCGGAACGATCCAGCCGTTGTGCCCCGGGAGGACGAGGGCCTTGGCGCCGACCTTCTCGGAGACGAGGACCGGCAGGCCCGACGCCAGGGCCTCGGCGACGACCAAGCCGTAGGAGTCGTTGCGGGAGGGGAGGACGAGGCAGTCGGCGCGACGGAATTCTTCCGCCAGCTCGCGCTGGCCGACCGGCCCCACGAATTCGATCCCCGGAGACGACATCGCCGCGAGGAGGCCGAAGGCGTCGCCCCGCGGACCGACGATCCGCAGGCTCACTCCGGGTGCCTTGGCGCGCACCCGGGCAAAGGCATCGAGGAGGAGGTCGAAGCCCTTGCGGTGGATCGTCGCCCCGGAGAAGACGAAGCGCAGAGCGCCGGTCCTCTCGTCCGCCCCTTCCTGAGGAGGGGTGAACAGCTCGGTGTCCGCTCCGAGGAGGACGGCGTGCACCCGCGCCGCCGGCACCCCCGCTTCGAGGTAGGTCTCTCGCGCCAGCTCCGAGACGGTGAGGATGTGGTCGGCGAGCTCGATCTCCCGTTCCTTGGCCGCGATCACCCGCCGGTGGAGGGCGGGCGAGTCGGTCGTCCCGTGCAGCCGATCCTGGGCGGCGTGGTGGAGGGACGGGGCATCGAGGAGAGTCGCGATCCCCCGGCGGCGAGCCCGGCGGAAGGTCGTGAGGGCCGAGATCTCGCAGGCAACGACCCCGACCAGCGCGTCTGCCGCCTTGCCGTCCAGCCGGCGCGCCGCCCAGCGGTCGAACCGGCGGCAGGCATAGAGATCGGTCCAGGCCGCTCCCCGCGCCGGGAGGAGGAGGTCGCCGAGCCGGCGGAGCGCCGGGGTCTCCGGGTGCCACACCGCCCGGGCGGGATCGATCGCGACCGGCTCGTAGCGGCCGAGACGCCGCTTGAGGATTCCGGGCACCCGCACCATCTGCTCCGCCGTCGCCGGAACGCCGGACAGGTAGCCGGCGAGGAGGCCTGCCTCGTCGAGGGCGAGGGCGGCCTGGTGCGAGTGCTGCCGGCCGGGATGGGTCACGAGGATGGACATCTTAGCCTTGCCCGGTCGGGCCGGCTATCGTCGGCATGGCCTGCATCGCCGGCATGGGCCGGCGGCGCAAGACGGCGGGGAAGGTTCTGTCGACCGGCGGCGGGATCGCCCGATCGAGCTTCATCACCGTCAGGAGGAGACCGCCGAAGAACCAGAAGTAGATGTCCGTCGTGACGTCGAACACGACGCCCCCAGGCAGCTCGGCGAGGAAGAAGAGGAACGCGGAGGTGGCGATCGCCCGGTGGAAGCCGGTGCGGAGCCGCAGGGCCTGGCGGAGAGAAAAGAAGATGAGGTAGATCCGCGTCCAGTAGATGAGGAGGAAGCCCAGGGGGCCGAGCTCCAGCATGACGCGGCCGGACTCGACCTCGACGGCGAGGCCGTGGAGCCAGCTGTAGGGCGCGATCCCCTGGGTCACCGCGGCGGCGGTCTGGTGGGTGGTCCCGATGCCATAGCCGAAGAGACCGGCGTCGGGGAGGATGTCGAAGGGAGCTTGAAACGGCGCGATGAAGCGGGAGGCGGCGTCCTCGGAGCCGACCGCCCGGCCCTCGAAGGCCGAGAGGGCCTGCCCCCCGGCGTAGCTCAGGAGAACGGCGAGCACGCCGAGGCCGATCACCAGGCGGCCGAAGATCGCTCCCCCCTGGCGTTCGCGCACCACCGCCAGGTACCAGTAGAACGGAAAGAGGAGAGCGAGGGTGAAGACGGGGCCGCGCGAGCCCGTCATCAGCATGCCGAGGAGGGTCATCCCCAGGGCGAGAAAGACCTGGAGGTGCCCTTTGAACCGCCATTTCGTCGTCGACAGGATCGCCAGGAGGAGGATGGCGGTGGCGAAGAGGTAGGAGGCATAGCCCGAAATGTAGGAGAAGGTGGCGGTCACCCGGACGAAGGCCGAGGTGCCGAAGGTTGTGACGTACCCGCCGCCCTCCGTCTCGCCGCCGCGGGCATAGGTGTTCAAGGCGCTCGACGAGGGGCTGAAGAACTGCGCCAGGGCGAGGAGGCCGACGGGGATCGAGAGCAGGGCGTAGCGGCGGAGGAAGCGGGCGAGCAGGGCGTCCGAGTCGAAGGCCGCCGGCAGCACGTAGAGGAGCGGCACGTAGAAGAAGTAGGCCTTGAAGCCCAGGACCCCCACCAGCAGATTGGGCAGCGCGGGGTTGAACACCTCGAAGAGGCCGAAGACGACGCCGGCGACGAGAGCGATGCTGAGCGCCGGCATCGAGGGCGGCTGGTAGCGCACCCGTTCCCGGCTGCGCAGGAAGCCGGCATAGGCCCCGAGGAGGACGACGTCCTTGGCGAAGTAGACGAGGTCCTGCGCCCCGGGGAAGAGCCATTTGCGGATCGCCCCTTCGAGGACGACGAGGACGAGCGCGACCTGGAGTGCCTGCTTCCAGCGGAAGAGGGCCCAGCAGCCGGCGGTGAAACCGAGGAAGATAAGGAGGCTCCGCGAGTCCATGGTCTTACGCCGCTCCCCTTCCGGCCCGGGAGCCGGCGCGTGACAGCTCGTCGAAGTAGAGCCGGCCGATGCGATCCGCGGTGTGCGCGGCGAGGTGCTGGGGCGCCCCGGCGCGGAGCGCCGTCCAGCTGGCGACATCGGCGGCATTGGCGGGCTCCGCGAGGAGCCCCGCGAGCACGGCGGCGAGATTCGCGGAGTCGCCGTTCGCGAACGTCCGGCCGCAAGGGCCGACGGCTTCCGGCAACCCGCCCCCCTCGGAAGCGACGACGGCGCAGCCGCAGGCGATCCCCTCCAGGGCGACGATGCCGAACGGCTCGTCGTAGCGCGAAGGGACGACCAGGATGCGATGCCGGTTCAAGAGGCGGACGAGCTCCTCGCCGGTGCGGGTACCGAGGAATTGGATCTGGTCGCCGACGCCCAGGCGGTCGGCCTGGGCGCGGAGCCGGGGGGCCTCGGGGCCGTCGCCGACGACGGTGAGCCCCGGCCGCAGGCCGCGCCCGGCGAGGAGCCCGAGGGCGTCCAGGAGGACGTCGACCCCCTTGTCGGAGACCAGCCGGCCGAGGAAGATGAGGTCGCCGGTCCGCGCCTCGCCGGGGAGGAGGCGGAAGAGGTCGTCCCGGTAGGAGTTGGGGATGACGACCGACGGGGTGTCCAGGTCGGCGGCGACGCTCGCGGAGACCGCGATGGAGGCGACGGCGAAGCGGAGGAGGTAGCGTTTCAGCCGGTCCTGCCAGGCGATGCGCCCGTCCCCCTGGCGGTACCAGCTGTGGTGAGAGACCGCCCACGGCCGGCGCACGAAGAGGAGGGGCCAGAGTCCGCGCAGGCTGACGTTCGCCTGGTAGAAGAGGTCGCACCAGCGGGTGAGGCGGAGAAGGGCGAGCCGGCCGGGCCTCCGGACCACCCGGTAGGGAAGGTGGGCGTCGGCGTCCGGGCCGGCATCCAGGATACCGCTCGCGGTGCGGGTGACGACGACGACCTCGCAGCCGCGCCGCGCCATTTCGGTCGCGAGCTGGGCGACGGCGATCTCCAGCCCGCCGACCCGGGGCAGGAAGGCCGGCGAGTAGACGAGGAGCTTCACGGCCGCCCTTCCGCCGGCAGGAGAAGCTCGCGGAACGTCTCCGCCTGGCGGGCGATCGAATGCCCGAGATACCAGGCGCGGGCGGCGTCGGCGACCGCCTGGAGCGCAAGCCCCTCCCCTACAACATCCAAGCTCGGGTTCCAGCAGGGAGGGCTGCCGCTCGCCGCGACCTTGCCGGGACAGACGGGGAGCAGGCCGTGAGCGCAGTAGGCGGCGAAGATCGACGACTTGGGGAGGAAGGCCGTAGGGTAGGAGAGGAACCCGGCGCGCGCGGCGAGCATCCGCGCGCTCACCTCGGCCGCGGGGAGCGGCCCCAGGGCGCGGACGGGGAGGCCGTCCAAGGTCGCGGGGAGCGGCATCGCGAGCGGCGGACCGAGATCGACGATCTCCTCGATCCCGAGCCCTCGGCAGGCGGCGGCGAGCGTCTCCTGTCCCGGCCCGTAGGCGCGGGAGCGGGCGCCGGGGCCGCCGAAGACGAGCATCCGCGGCGCGCGGTCGGCGAGTGCCGGCACGGCATCGGGCTCGCCCACCGTCGAGAAGACCGGCAGGACGACGATCGGTTCTCCTGGCCCCGGGAGCCCCGGGAGCCTCCGGGGAACCAGGCCGGCGAGCATCCGGCCGTAGAGGTCCAGGCTGGTGGCGACCCGGTCGCTCGTCCGCATGAGCGCCGCGGCGATCCGCCGCTGCACGGGCGCGAGCCAGAAAGAGCTCCGCCAGAAGGGGCCGGTGGCGTAAACCTCGTGGAAGAAGGTGACCAGCCGCCGCTCTCCGCCCGCCCCGGCCGCCGCCCCGCCGAGCCGCCACCTGCCGAGGTCGCGGGAGAGCCCGGCCGGACAGCCGCGGGGGTGGTAGGCGTAGTTCACGTAGTGGAGGAGGCAGGTCGGCGCGCCGAGATCCCGAGCTTCCAGGGAGTCGCCGGCGGCGATGAATTCGCTCTCGATGCCGCAGCGGGCGGCGAGCTCGCGGCCCAGGGCCTCTGCATAGCCTGCGACGCCGCCCGCCTTGTGGGAGCGCGGGACGACCTGGACGATCCTCACGCCGCCCCCTTCCGCAAGTGCTCGCAGAGGACGGCGAAAACCTCGGCGGGAGTATAGATCTCCTCGCGCGTCCCCGCCTCCCGTCCGAGGCTCCGGCAGGTCCCGGGGTAGCCCCACTGGGCGTCGTGCTGCCGGGAAGAAGGAAAGGAAGGTCCGAGGAGAGCCCAGGTCGGCTTCCCGAAGGCGGCGGCGGCGTGCAGGAGGACGCTCGAATTACAGACGACCAGGTCGGCCGCGGCGAGGAGGGCGAAGGTCTCGCGGAGGCTCAGGTGACCGGCGAGGTTCACGACTTCGGAGGCCGAAGGCGCCGCAGCGGCGACCCGCTCCCCCAGAGCGCGATCCCGGGGACCGCCGGCGACGACGATCGCGGGATCCTCGGCTGCCAGGAGGGCGGTGAGGGCGGCGAAGCTCTCGGCCGGCCAGCACCGGGCGGCGACCCCCCCGGCGGGAGCGACGACGACCCGGGTCCGCTCCGGGCCGAAGCGGGAGCACCAGAGCTGCTCACCGGTCCACCGCTCGGCGCGATCGAGGAAGATCTGCGGCCGCGCCGGCGGCAGGTCGGTCGCCCCCAGGAGCTCGGCGAAGCGCAGGGCGCTCCGCCCGACTTGCTCCCCGGGACGGAAATCGACGGCGAGCGTCACTCCCGTGTGGCCGCCGGCATAGCCGCGGACGCCGAGCCGGAGCGGGATGCCGGCGCGCAGGAGGAGGAGCGACCCCCAGGGGCTGCCGAGGACGTCGATACCGGTGTCGAAGCCGCGTCGGGCGAGGGTCCGGGCCTGGACGGAGAAGGCGATGTAGGCGAGGATGCGGGTCAAGCTCTGCCGCGGCACGAACTTGTTGAACCAGGGGGCATCGACCACCAGAACGTCCGAAAGGTGCGGGTTGTGCCTCAGGGTGGCGACATTCCAGCGCCCTACGGCGGCAACGATCTCTGCCGTCGGGAACCGCCGCCGCAGAGCCTCGAAGAGGGGGGTCACGACGAGGAGGTCGCCCAGGTCGTTGTTGCGGAGGACGAGGATCGAGCGCGGCTTCCTCTCCTCGTGCTCCGCGGCGGCGAAGCGGGCGGCGGTCCAGACCAGCGCCTCGGTGAGAGCGGCTCCCACCCGTCGGGCGATCCGGCGGGCCGCCTGCAAGCCGGCGACGAACGCCCTACGCACGGCGTTCCATCGACGACCGCTCCGGTCGACGGGGATCGCAGACGACCCAGAAGGGCTCGGTCCAGGTGCCCGCCCGGCAGGCGGCGAGGAAGTGCGGCAGGTCCAGGACCCGCGACACCCCGGCGCCGGGCCGGTACCGGGAGACGATCTTCTCCAGGAGGCTGCGATGGCTCGCTCCGGTGAACACCGAGACGCCCGGGTCGTAGGCCCGGAGGCGGGCGAAGATCCCGTCGAGCGAAGTGGGAGGGGCCAGGAAGGCGGGATGGACCTCGACGAAGAGGGCCGGGCGGTAAGCGGCCAACAGCCCCTCGGCCCCGGCGAGGACGTGGCCTTCGTAACCCTCGACGTCGATCTTGAGGAGGTCGGCGCGGTGCCTTAGGACCGAATCCAGGCGCCGCAGGTCGACCGTGAGGCTGCCGGTGCCATCCGGGGCGACCTTGCCGTTGATCCCGGCGTGGAGGGAAATCCTGCTGTCGGCATCGCCGACCGCCACGGGATGGATGTCGACCCCGTCGAGCCGGTTGCGGCGGACGTTTCGCCGCAGCTCGATGACGTTCTCCGGCTCCGGCTCGAAGCAGTGGATCCGGCCGGCCTCCCCCACGATCTGCCGGAAGAGCAGCATGTAATAGCCGATGTTCGCTCCCACGTCCACCACCCGGTCCCCCGGATGGAGCAGCCGGCGGAGGAGGAACCGCTCGGCCAGGAACCGTTCGCCCTCGAGGTAGAGGAGGCGCTGGGCGTTGGAGCGGGAGACGTCGACGAACAGCCGGCGGCCGCAGAAGGGGCGGGAGAGTGACCTGGTGCTCCGGCCCGCCGGCGAACAGCCGTTGGGAGAAGCCTAGGGTCCGGAAGCGCCAGAGGGAGGCGCGCAGGCGCGCGAGCCGCAGGCGGAGCGGCTCCCCGGGCTCGCCCGGCGGGCTCGGCGCGTGCTCTTCGGGAGCGCTCATGGCAGGCGGGCGATCACCCGCTCCTCGTACTCCCGGGCGACGCTCGCCCAGGTGAAGCGCGCGAAGTAGCCGTTCGCCGTCAGATCTTCCGCCGGCCCGGGGAGCCCGGGGAGATCGACGTCCGCCGGCGGGGGGAACGGGCGGAGGGTGGTCGGGAAGTAGGGGGCGAGGTCCGCCATTCCTCCCGCCCGGGTGGCGAACACCGGGAGGCCCGATTCGAGCATCTCGTTCAAGGAGAGGCCCCAGCCCTCGACGGCGCTGGTGAAGAGCCCGGCGTCGTGCTCTTCGAGGAGCCGCGGGAGCGCGGAGCGCGGGAAGCTGGGGACGAGGCGCAGCCGGCCGCTCCGCACGAGCTCCGGCGGACACTCCCGCTCGGCCTGGGGACCGCACCCGGCGAGGGTGAAGGTGTCCTCCGGGTGGCTCCGGGCGCGCTCGGCGAGGAAACGCAGGAGGAGAGCGGTCCCCTTCTGCGGCACCCAGCGCCCGATCCAGAGGAAGCGGAGCGGCCGGGGTCCCGCTTGGGGGACGCGCTCCCGGCGCTGCCGGCGAATACCGGCGAAGATCTCCTGGTCCTCCGGCGCGATGGCGTCGACGTAGGTTTCGAGCTTCTCCCGGGTCCAGGGAAACCGGCGGCGCATCCAGTCGGTCTCGTGGGTCCCCAGGCAGAGGAGGAGCCCGGCGCGGCGCCAGCCTTGGAGGATCGCCCCCGAGACCAGGCCCAGGGTCGGGAGGTGGACGGCGAAGCGGAGTGAGGACCAGCGCGGGCGGCGGAGCTGGGCGGCGATGGCGGCGCCGAAATAGAGCAGGTCGGGCTGGACGCTCCGCGCCACCACCCGGGGGTGCGCCGCGATGCGGCGGCTGATCGAGACGGCGGGCAGGTCGAGGAGGTCGAAGGGCGGGCTCGCCGCCAGGTAGTCCTCGATCCGGCGGCGTTGCCACCACCAGGTGCTCCAGGAGCGCGCCGCCGCCGCCGCCGGGAGTGGCTCGGTCGACCACGCCAGGGCGTCGTGCCCGCGGGCGCAGAGGGCCGCCGCGAGGTGGATCGCCGCCTGGGCCGCCCCGAATTCGGGCTGGAGAGGCGCATGGGTGACGAGGAGGATTCTCATGGGATGCGCTCGTGGCAGAGCCCTTCGCCCGCGTAGGCCGCGAGGCAGCGCTCGGCCACCCGGTCCCAGGTGAACCGCGACTCGACCGTGGCGCGGGCGGCTGAGGAGAGCCGCCGCCAGAGCACCCCGTCCGCCTGGAGCTTCAAGAGCGCCCGGCCGATCGCCGCCGGGTCGTTGGGAGGGACGAGGAGCCCGTCGGCATCGTCGGTGACGATCTCGGGGAGCGAGGCGGCGTTCGAGGCGACGACCGGGCAGCCGCAGGCCATCGCCTCGATCAGGACGAGCCCGAAAAGCTCATTGCCGCCGGCCGAGCCCCGCTCGTCGACCGGGGTGGGATGGACGAGCGCCATCGCCCGCCGCAGGTAGGGGAGAACCTCCGCGTCGGAGAGGCCGAGATGGAAACGGACGTCCTTGCCGGCCGCGAGGCCGCGCAGCCGCGCGAGGTACGCCGGATCGGCCGCCGTGCCGAGGACGTGGAGGACGAGGTGTGCCGGCAGCCCCTCGATGAGGAAATGGAGGCCCTTGTGCGGCAGGATGCGGCCGAGGAAGACGACGGAGCCGTCGTGATCCGGCGCGGGGGGCCGCAGGGGATATCGCGCGAGGTCGACCCCGCCGTAGATCACCCGGAAGGGCCGGTCGCGGCCGGGGAGGCCGTGGGCGGCATAGCGGGAGATCGGCAGGTGAGCCGTGATCCAGCGCGACTGGTCGATCTGGTAGCCGGGGGTCCAGGCGCCGCCCCCTAAGTCGGAGACGAAGACCCGGGCTCCCCGCAGGTGGCCGGCGAGGGCGGCTAAGAAGGTGGGGAGCACGAAGTACTGGTGGCAGTGGACGACGTCCGCCTCGGCGAGCTCGTCCCAGATCGCCGGGGAGAAGGGGGTGAGGAGAGAGCGCGACCAGCTCTTGAGGATCACCCGCTCGTAGGAAGGGCTCACTCGCTCCCGCAGCGCCTGCCGGCCGAAGCTCAGGAATTTCACCTCCGTGATATCTGCCCGCTTCGCCATGGCGCGGGCGAGCTCCTCAGCATAGCGCTCGCCGCCGCCGAGAATTGACTCGGGCGCGAAGTAGGTCGGGCTCACGTGACAGACGCGCAGGCTCGCGGAGCTGCCCTCGTGGAGATCAAGGATGGCTCCAGCGGACCGTGGCGCCGGGCCGCACCGCCACCAGGTTGCGCTCGGGGAGGTCGAGGAGCTCCTTAGCCGGGCTGCCGTGGAGATCGTACAGCGCGTAGCCGGCAGCGAGGAGCCTCGCGGCGATGTCGCCGGCCGCCACCCCGGAGCGGCGCAGGAACTCGGGGTCCAGCTCGACGACGAGGAGCTCGGGACCGTTTTCGAGATCGCACCCGGCGAGCGCTTCGAGCTCGTACCCCTGGACGTCGAGGAGCAGGAGACGCGGCGGCCGGCCGTCCAGGAGCGCCGTCAGAGAGTCGAGCCGCAGCATGGGGACCCAGAAGCCGGCGCCTTTGTCGAGCAGGCTCGCGGCGCCGGCATTCTCGGGGTTCGACCACGGCATGGGCACCAGCTGCTCCGTCCTGCCGAGCGCGGCCTGTACGAGTCGCACCCCCGGGGCGAGCCCGTTGAGCTCGAGATTCCTCTCGGCACGGAGGAGGGCCGCCGGCTGCGGCTCGACGCCGACGACGACACCGGTGGGTCCCACCGCCCGCGCCGCGCGGGCGACATGGAAACCGAAGTTCACCCCGGCGAGGATCGCCGCATCGCCGGCCGCCAGGTTCGCCGCCAGGAAGGCCAGGGTCAGCGGCTCGTAGGCGGTGCCACGGAGGAGCAGATATTCGATCCAGTCTCGCGGGTGGAGGTAGAGCTTGAGATCGGGCGCCACCGCCGCCACCACCCCGTGGTCCGGGATCACGCGGTGGGCCAGCCGCACGAGCCGGAGCTTCCCGGGGTGCTCCGGGCCCCGCAGGTAGCGGGAGATCAGCCCATCCCGCAGGCCGGCCCCAATCATGCCCAGTGCACCCAGCGCGGCCGGAAGAAGCCGCACAGGTTGATCGTCACCTGGGCGAGGAGGGCGACCGCGGCGGTGAAGACGTTGAAGAGGAGGACGTTCCAGGTGGAGGACATGGGGAGGAGGGCGATGGCCGTCGCCTGGACGGCGAAGAGCAGGACGAGCGCCGCCGCCTGCCAGCGGTTCCACGAGCGGGCGGTGTTGATGCCCACCGCGTAGCCGTCCAGGAGGGCGAGCCCGGAGGAGAGGACGAGGAGGAAGAGCTCGCGGTGGAGGCCGTGGTACTTGGGGCCGAGGACGAAGAGAAAGGCCTGCGGCCAGAGCGCCGCCGCGACGAGGAGCGTGAGGACGACGAGCGCCAGGAAGGCGAAGCACTGGAGGTAGCGCACGAGGTAGAGACGATCGTCGTCGATCCGCGCCAGGCGGGGGAGGAAGACGACGCCGGTGAGGCTCGAAAAGAGGCCGACGACGAGGCTTAAGCGGCCGAGCGCGCCGACCTCCGCGATCGTCGTCGTCGAGCCGAAGGTGGCGGAGAGCCAGATGACGAGCGGACCCTGGATCGAGAAGTAGAAGGCGCTCGGCAGCGTCGGCAGGAGATAGCGCAGGATCTTTCGCCGATAGGGGCCAAGGTCGCGGCGCGGCGAGTCGGTTCGCGGCGCCCAGGGCGCGGTGGCGTCGCGCGCGAGGAGGGTCGTCAAACCGGCGGAGATCGCCGAGGTGAGCACGCCGAGCCAGGCTTTGAGGATGCCCGAGACGACGATCGCTCCGGCCGCGGCGAGCCGGGTCAGGCCGCCCGCGATCTCCGCCCGGTAGGACTGGCCGTAGCGGTCGTTCAGGCGGAGAGCCAGGACGCGGAGCGACGAGTTGATCTGGAACCAGACGCAGAGGGCGATCGCGGCGGTCGCGGGGAGCGACTCGGCGAGGGTGTACCCCTTGGCGCGAGCGACGAGGGGGAAGATCGCGGCGACGGCGGTCGCCCCGACGAGAAAAGCCGCTCGGCGGAGCGATAGGACCGCCGCGAAGTATCCGCCGAAATCGCCGCCCTCGCTTTTTCCCGCCGCCGCCGACTGCCGGAAGAAGTGGAGGAGCGAGCTCGTGCTGCCGAGATCCGAGAGGAAGGTGAAGAAGGTGATCACCGAGAAGGCGAGGGTATAGAGGGCGAACTCGCGCACCGGCATGAAGTTGATGAAGAGGAGCCCGGCGCCGATCCCGGCGAGCTGGGTGAGGCTCTGGGTCGAGAAGTAGGCGGAGAGGATCTTCACCCAGCTGCCGACGCGCGGCAGGAGGGCGGTCGCCGAGGAGACGGGAGAGAATCCCACCGATACCGGCAAGGGGGGCTCGATGGCCTCGGGTATGGGGATGGGCTGCGGCAGGGGGTCCATGGCGATTTGAGCGAGTCCGTTCAGGCGGCGAGCAACTCTATCCCCATCTCGGCCAGCACCCGCCGGGCGAGGGCGCGCGAGCGGCCGCCGGGGGTGGCCGGGGCGTCCGCGCCGAGCATCCATTCGACGACGGGGATGTAAAAGCCGGTCTTGCCCCGGGAGAGAACGGCGGCCGGCAGCTCCGGGGCGAGCCGGCGGACGAGGGCGGCCTTCCCCTCTTGGCGGGCGGGCGCGAAGCCGTGCGCGGCGAGCTGGCGATGGAGCCAGGCGTCGACGAAGGGCACCCGGAGCTCGACCGAGGAGGCCATGGAGGCCCAGTCGGAATCTCGGAGCAGCTGGTTTCTCATGTACTGCGCCGTCTCCATCCGGTGGACCGCCAGCCAGGGGTCTCTCCCTGGGAGAACCTTGCCAGCTTCGGCGATGGGATCGGCGATGGGATCGGCGATTGGATCATAGTGGGCGAGCGCCTCCTCCGCCCGCTCCTTGCCGAGGAGCCCGGGCAGCTCCTCCGGCAGGAAGAGGCCGCGGCGGAGAAAGTAGCTCCCGGCGAGGGTGCCGCCATAGGTCAGGAGCCCGGCGAGCTTCGGCTGGCCCGGGGAGAGACGGCGGGCGAGCGTCGGCCAGGCGTTCTGGAGCCCCGGCACGCGGCGGCCCCAGCGCGCCGCGCGGACCCCGCGCGGCACGTCCCGGAACGAGGGGTAGCTGCCGAAGATCTCGTCGCCCCCCAGCCCGGAGAGGACGACCTTCAGGCCCGCCTCGTGCGCCGCCCGGCTGACCGCGAAGGTGTTGAAGCCATCGATCGAGGGCTGGTCCATGGCGGCGAGAGCCGCCGGCCAGAGCTGGGCGAAGTCCGCCCGGCCCATGAGGCGCTCGACGTGGCGGAGGCCGAGCGTGCGGGCGACTTCGGCGGCCAGGGGGGCCTCGTCGGCGGGGGTGCCGGCGAGCTCCTCGAAGCGGAGGGTGAAGCTCACCGGCGGCTCCGGCAGGTGGCGGCGGGCGAGGGCCGCGATCAACCCCGAATCGAGCCCCGCCGAGAGGAAGACGGCGATCGGCACGTCGGAGACCAGGTGGGCGACGACCGCGTCCTCGACCGCCAGCTCGGGAGGGAGAGGCTCCGGATCGACGATCGCGAAGCGGCTCGGCTCGGCGATTCCCGGGTGACTTTCCGGCTGCCGGCCCGCTTCCACCGAGAGGACGTGTCCGGCGGGGAGAGCGCGGACGGCGCGGCGGATCGTCCACGGCTCGGGCACCGAGCCCCAGAGGAGGAAGCCGGCGAGCCCCGCCGGGTCGACCTCTCGGGGGATGGCGCCGCCCGCTTCGAGCGCCTGGAGCTGCGAGGCGAAGCGGAGCTGGCCGCCGCCCACGGAGTAGTAGAGGGGCTTGATCCCCAGGGGATCGCGGGCGAGGAGGAGGAGCCGCTTCCGGGCATCCCAGATCGCGAGACCGAACATGCCGCGGAGCTTCGAGAGAAAGCCCTCGCCATGCCGGAGATAGAGGGCGAGGACGACCTCGGTGTCGCCGCTGCCGTGGAAGCGCCAGCCCTTCGCCTCCAGTTCCGCCCGGAGGGCCCGGAAGTTGTAGATCTCCCCGTTCATCACCACCTGGACCGCGCCGTCCGCGCCCGCCATGGGCTGGTCGCCGGCCGGGGAGAGATCGAGGATGGCGAGCCGCCGGCTGGCGAGCCCCACCCGGCCGTCCGGCGAGATCCAGGCCCCCGCCCCGTCCGGACCGCGCGCCGCCATCGCCTCCCGGGTCCGCAGCAGCTCGTCGCGATCGATGGAGGCCGCATCGGGACCGAGGCTTACGATGCCGTTGATGCCGCACATGGTCAGCCCACTCTCAGCGGTCGATCAGCCGGTCAAGAAAGGGCCGGAGGCCGGCGCGGAAGCGCTCCGGGGTGTAGACCGCGCCGAAGCGCCGCCGCCCCGCCTCGCCCAGACGCCCGGCGAGCCCAGGCTCGCCCGCCAGCCTGCCGAGGGCCGCGGCGATCGCCGAGACCTTTTCTGGATCGACGAGGAGCCCGGTCTCGCCGTCGACGACGATCTCCCGGGCGGCGCCGTCGCGGGCCGCGAGGCAAGGTTTCCCCTGCCGCATGGCTTCCAGATAGACGAGCCCGAAGCCCTCGCCGCGGCTCGGCATGGCGAAGACCGCCGAGCGCCGGTAGAGCTCCGTGAGGGTCGCCTCACTCACGAAGCCGGTGAAGACGACCCGCTGCGGCGACAGCCCGAGCGCCGCCGCCCGCCCTTCGAGGCGCGGCCGGTCGTCGCCGTCCCCCGCCACGACGAGCCGGAGCGCGGGGAGCGCGGGGAGAGCATCGAGCAGTTGGTCGTGTCCCTTGTAGCGTTCGCTCGCCGCCATCCGTCCGACGATCAAAACGTAGCCCTCCCCGGCGCGGGCGAGGACGGTTTCGTCGAGCGTACCCTGAGGCGCCCGCTCTTCGAGAGCGAGGGGAAGGACGTCGATCGCCCCGAGCGCCGGGTTGACCTGCCGGGCGCGGCGGGCGGTGTAGGCCGAGATGGCGAGGCGGACGGTCGCCTGGTTCAGGGCGCGGAGGCGGTCCCGGGTGAGCGGCCGCCAGACTTCGATCCCCAGGAGGGAGACGAGATAAGGAGCGCGGCCCAGGCCCGGCAGCCAGGCCGCCATTCGGGCCGGCCCCAGAAGATCATAGACATAGGCGGCCGGAGGCCCGGTAATCTGGCGCCGCCAGGCGGCCAAAGCGAGAGCGCCCTGTCGGCCCCGGAAGCCGTCCTGCCCGAGAGAGAGAATCGAGAACCCGATCCCCTTCTCCCGCGCATAGGAAGCGCAGCTCGCCGCCAGCAACCGCCCCGCCGCCGCCCGTCCGCCGCCATCGAGATCGAGGCCGGCGGAGATGAAGATCAGATCTCGCATGGGTGCAGGCGGAGGCGTGTCCGTCCGTGTCCGTCCGTGCCGGTCCCTACCCGTCCCCCGCCCCCTACTCCCGCGCCGCGATCTCCCGCTGGATCTCCGCGAAGAGCTGCGGCGGCGCCGCGATCAACCTCGTGAGGAGCGGTTCCGGCCGGTTGAAGCGCTCCTCCTCGGGGCTCCCGGCGGCGATCCTGCCGCCTCCGGCGAGGATCAGGGCGACTCCCGCCGCCACGTCCCACTCGTGCTTGGGGACGAGCGTCCAGGTGGCATCGGAGAGCCCCGCCGCCACCCGTGCCAGCTTGTAGGCGACCGAGCCCATGGCGATCACCTGGAAGGGGCTGCCGTTCCACATCTCCCACTGTCCGCGCTTCACCTCGCTCCGGCTGGCGAGCACCGAGGCGCCGGCGAGCTCCGGGCGCTCGCTCATCTGGACCGGCACGCCGTTCAAGGTCACCCCGTGGCCGAGCGCCCCGAGGACGGTCTCGCCGGTGGCCGGGTTGCAGATCCCCCCGGCGACCGGCCGGCCGTCCTCGACGAGACCGACCGAGACCGACCATTCCGGCAGCCCCAAGACGAACTCGCGGGTGCCGTCGAGCGGATCGACCACCCAGACCCGCCGGCGGCCGAGCCGCGAGCGGTCGTCGTGGGTCTCCTCCGACAGCCACCCCTCGTCGCCCCGGGGGAGGATGCGCTTCAGAACCGAGTCGACCAGGGTGTCGGCCTCGGTCACCGGGTCGTCGCCGCTCTTCTTCTTCGACTCGACCTCGCCGGGGGTGAAGCGAGAGAGAACCTGGCGCGCCTCGGCCAAGGCCGCTCCGATGCGCGCCAGCTCGTCGTGATAGGCCATCTCTAGCCTTGCGCCGCCATGCTGGCGCCGACGTAGCCCTCGCGCTCCAGGAAGAGGAGGATCTCCTGCGCCGCCTCCTCCTGGGAGAGCTGACTCGCGTCGATCACCAGGTCGGCGTCGGTCGGCACCTCGTAGGGATCGGAGATGCCGGTGAACTCCTTGAGGATGCCGGCCCGCGCCTTGGCGTAGAGCCCCTTCCGGTCGCGCTCCTCGCAGGTCTCGATCGGCGTCGCGACGTGGACGAGGACGAAGCCGCCGCCCGGCTCGATCGTCGCCCGCACTTCCTTGCGGAGCGCGTCATAGGGCGCGATTGGGGCGCAGATGGCGATGCCGCCGTTCTTGGTGATCTCGGAAGCCACATAGCCGATGCGCCGGATGTTGATGTCCCGGTGCTCCTTGGAGAAGTTGAGCTCGGAGGAGAGGTTCTTGCGCACCATGTCGCCGTCGAGGAGAGTCACCGGCCGGCCGCCCATCTCCATGAACTTGACGAGGAGGACGGAGGCGATCGTCGACTTGCCGGCGCCGGAAAGGCCGGTCAGAAAGACCGTGAAGCCCTGCTGGTGGCGCGGCGGATGGGTGCGGCGGAGCTCCACCCCGACCTCGGGGAAGGTGAACCAGCCGGGGAGGTCGCGGCCCTCGGCCAGGCGCTGGCGGAGCTCGGTGCCCGAGATGTCGAGCGTCCGCTTGCCCTCCGGCACCTCGTCGACGGGAAAGTAGGTGTCCAGGTCCTCGACATAGACGAGCTGCTTGAAGGGCACCATGGTGACCCCCAGCTCGGACTCCAGCGAGCGCAGGAGCTCCTGGGCGTCGTAAGGGCCGTAGAAGGGCTTCCCCGTCGAATCCTTCCCCGGGCCGGCGTGGTCTCTGCCGACGATGAAGTGGGTGCAGCCGTGGTTCTTCCGGATGATGGCGTGGAGGATCGCTTCGCGCGGGCCGCCCATCCGCATGGCGAGCCCGAGAAGCGCGAGCTTCGCCGTGTGCTGCGGGAAGCGGGGGAGGACCGCCTGATAGCAGCGCACCCGGGTGTAGTGGTCGAGGTCGCCGGGCTTCGTCATCCCCACGGTCGGGTGGATCAAGAGGTTCGCCTGCGCCTCCTTGGCGGCGCGCATGGTGAGCTCGCAGTGGGCGCGGTGCATGGGGTTGCGGGTCTGGAAGGCCACCACCCGCCGCCAGCCCTCGCGGGCGAACTCGGCGCGCAGCTCGGCCGGAGTCTGGCGGAGCGCGCGGAAGTCGTAGTGGAGGGGGAGCTGCAGGCCCTCCAGGCGGCCGGCGACGAAGACCGGGTGGGTCTTTTTGAGCAGATGGGCGACGCCCGGGTGCTTCTCGTCGACCGTGCCGAAGACCGCCTGGGCGCTCGCTGCGAGGTCGGGCTCCCAGAGCTCCTCGACGTGGAGGGCGGCGAGCATGACCCCTTCGGGATCGCGGAGGGCGAGGACGCTCTTCCCGGCGGTGAGCTTGGCGGCGAGCTCCTTGGGGACGTCGAGCGTGATGGGGATCGTCCACAGGGTGCCGTCGGCCAGGCGCATGCGCTCGCAGACCGAGTCGTGATCGGCCTTGCCGAGAAAGCCCGTGAGCGGCGAGAAGCTGCCGTTTAAAAGCAGCTCCAGGTCGCAGAACTGGCGCGGGGTGAGATCCCAGGACGGCCAGTCGCGGGAAGCCGCCTTGAGCTCGGCGGAACGGTCGGCGGAGACCAGGAGGTTGACTAGGATGCCGCCGTGGGGCTCGATCAGGTGGTCGGCGCTCTTCTTGGAGCTCTCCGGCTCAGGGGAGGGGAAAGGTAGCGTTTTCGTCATGGCGCGGAGGTTTCCTGTCGGATGGGCAGAGAAGAGGCCGGAAGGCCCGGATTCTCGCTGAAGTCTATCGGGTATGAAATGAATACGAAGACGGTTGCTCGACGAGCGCTCACCCGCTCGCCAGTAATCAAGGTGCAAGCGGCTGCCTTTTACGGGACGGCGACGGGCCTTCCAGGGGGCGGCGGCGCTATCCTAGCGGAGAACGCCGATGGGTTGCGCCGGATGAATCCAGCTGGATGCGGGCGGCGAGCCGAATGGCTCCCGGGTCGTGGCCTTCAAGGCGTCCCAGGTCCACTTCGACAGAGGGCGCCTCTCGGCCATCCTGCAAGGGGGCGCCCCATCCGGGGCGCCCCGACTCCAGATCGTTCCTTACGCCAGGTGCTTCGTGCCGCCGGCCTTGACCGTGATCCAGCCGCTGGGGCAGAGGTTGTTGTCGGGCGTGCGGGTACACATGCAGACGTCCGAGCCGCCAGAATCGACGTTCACCGTCTGCTTGGCATCGAGGTCCACCTTCTGCTCTTTGGGCTGCGCGTCGCAGTCACCGCCGCCGCCGAAGCGGGTATAGATGGTGACGTGATGGTTGCTGCTGTTGACGAAGGTCGCCCCGGAGCCCGACGCTCCATTCTGCATCTCGGCCGCATGGGCCGGGGTGGTGAGGACGGCCGTGGCGGCCATCAGGGTCAGTCCCGCGAGCAGGCTTAGGGGTTTGAGGGAGCTTGAGTTCCTACGCATTGTCTACCTCCGGGTTAAAACGTCATCGAGGGTAAGGGTGGCAAATGCGCACCATGCCGTCCCGAATGGAAGCGGCTATCCACTACTAACGGCGAGGGAGGGAAAAGGTTGCGCTCTTCACGGGATCTTTGTGTGGCTTGTAGAAATCTTCTCATCGCTGTGAGCTGGGCCGCGCGGTGGCGGTCCCGCGCTCTTCCTCGTGCCCTGTTTTGTGTGCAATAAGCCTGCCTCCCCGGAGCCGGTCGTGGCATGCTGTTTGCGAAGCGAAAGACCCGCGCCACGACGAGGGTCCCTCCGGGACCGGGAGGCTACTGTTGAGGATCTGGCCGGGTGAGCCGTACCCCCTGGGTGCGACCTGGGATGGGACGGGAACGAATTTCTCTCTTTTTTCCGACGTGGCGGAGCGGGTTGAGCTCTGCCTCTACGACGAGAGTGGCGCCGAGGAGCGGGTCGACCTCCCCGAAGTGACCGCTCTCTGCTGGCATGGCTACGTCCCCCAGGTGGGACCCGGCCAGCGCTACGGCTTCCGCGTCCACGGGCCTTGGGCGCCGGGGGAGGGGAGGCGCTGCAACCCCGCGAAGCTCCTCTTGGACCCTTACGCCAAGGCGGTCGAGGGAGGGGTCACCTGGGACCCGGCGGTCTTCTCCCACCGCCTGGACGATCCGGAGGCGAGAAACGACGCCGACAGCGCCCCCTTCGTACCCCGCTCGATCGTCATCAACCCGTTCTTCGACTGGGGGAACGACCACCCGCCCCGCATCCCCCGGCACGAGACCGTGATCTACGAGACCCACGTCAAGGGCCTGACCGCCACCCACCCGCAAGTGCCGCCGGAGCTTCGCGGGCGCTATGCCGGGCTCGCCGAGCCCGCCATTCTGGCGCACCTGAAGCGCCTGGGGGTGACGGCGATCGAGCTCCTTCCCGTCCACCAGTTCATCCACGACGGGAGGCTCACAGATCTCGGGCTGCGCAATTACTGGGGCTACAACTCGATCTCCTATCTGGCGCCGCACAACGAGTACTCGGCGGCGGGGGAGCGCGGCCAGCAGGTGCAGGAGATGAAGCGGCTCGTCAAGACCCTCCACGCCGAGGGTTTCGAGGTCATCCTGGACGTCGTCTACAACCACACCGCCGAGGGCAACCACGAGGGTCCCACCCTCTGCTTCAAGGGGATCGACAACGCCGCCTACTACCGGCTGACGGACCAGCCGGCCTACTACATGGACTACACGGGGACCGGCAACAGCCTCAACATGCGCCACCCGTACGTCCTCCAGCTGATCATGGACTCGCTGCGCTACTGGATCCTCGACATGCACGTCGACGGCTTCCGCTTCGACCTGGCGTCGACCCTCGCCCGCGAGCTCCACGAGTGCGACCGGCTCTCCGCCTTCTTCGACATCATCCAGCAGGATCCCGTGATCTCCCAGGTCAAGCTGATCGCCGAGCCCTGGGACATCGGCGAGGGCGGCTACCAGGTGGGGAACTTTCCGCCCCTGTGGTCGGAATGGAACGGCAAGTACCGCGACGCGGTCCGCGACTACTGGCGGGGCGAGCCCCAGGCCCTGGGCGATTTCGCCAACCGGTTGACCGGGAGCTCCGACCTCTACGCCCTGACCGGCCGCCGTCCCTCCGCCTCGGTCAACTTCGTCACCGCCCACGACGGCTTCACCCTCCACGATCTCGTCTCCTACAACGAGAAGCACAACGAGGCGAACGGCGAGGACAACCGGGACGGCGAGAGCCACAACCGCTCCTGGAACTGCGGCGCCGAGGGGCCGACCGACGATCCCGCCATCGGTACCCTGCGGAATCGCCAGAAGCGGAACTTCTTAGCCACCCTCCTCCTCTCCCAGGGCATCCCCATGCTCCTGGGGGGCGACGAGATCGGCCGCACCCAGGGAGGCAACAGCAACGCCTATTGCCAGGACAACGAGATCTCCTGGTACGACTGGGGGAAGGTGGACGAGGATCTCCTCGACTTCACCGCCGGTCTCATCCGCCTGCGCCGCGAGCACCCGGTCTTCCACCGCCGTCGCTGGTTCTACGGCCGTGCCCTCCACGGCTCCGACGTGCGGGACATCGGCTGGTTCCGCCCCGACGGCGAGGAGATGTCGGCGGAGGACTGGCAGCAGGGTTTCGCCCGCTCCCTCGCGGTCTTCTTGAACGGCGACGCCATCCCGGGCACCGACCGGCGGGGGGAGCCGGTCCAGGACGCTTCCTTTTACCTGCTCTGGAACGCCGGCGACGCGCCGCTCGCCTTCCGCCTGCCGGGCGGGTCCTGGGGGGGAGGCTGGAGCGAGGTCTTCGACACCGGCGAGCCCCGCTTCGCGGCGGGGGAGGCGATCCGCCGGGAAGGCGAGGAGGTCACGGTTGCCGGACGGGGCGTCGTGGTGCTCCGGAGGGTGGACTAGCGCCTACCTTGCGGGAACGAGAAGAGTCCGATAGCTTCGCCCAAAGGCCCTCGGGCCAGAAAGGCGGAGTTCATGAAGAGAGCAGTCCTCCTGTCCCTCGTCGTCGTTCTTCTCTGTGCGGTCGTCATCGCGCCGGCCCAGGCGCAATCCCCGGCCACCGCGCCGGCGGTCACGGCGCCGGTCCCCACGCTCGCCTTCCTCACCGCGAGCCCGGCGGAGCCCGCCTGGGATCCCGCGCTCCTCGCGACGCCGGAATGGGCCTTGAGCCTCGACCCGCTGGCGAGCGCTCTCGCCACGGTCTGCCCGCCGGTCTGCGCCGGCTGTCCCACGCCCTGCCTCAAGTCGAACTGCCAGAAGGTAGGCCTCTGCATCCACTGCTGTTGATGGGAGCGGAGGCTCCGCTGAGCGAGGCGGAGCCTCCGGCCGTCCCGAGCCCCGGCTACTGACGGCCGTCGGGATCGATCGTCAGGCCCTGGTCGGCCGACGCGCTGGCGTGCGGGGTCTGGGCGGCGTTGGCGGCGTTTGCGACATTGGCGGCATGGGCGGCATTGCGTGGGGCGCCGTCCGGGTCGATGGTCAAACCCTGCTGTCCACCCATTGCGGTGTAGAGGAATACCACGGATGCGAAAACGAGCGCAAAAAGGGTACGATTGAAGAACATGGCTCTCCCTCTTCTTCTCGGGCAGGGCTCGGCACTCGGCGGAGATCGCCTTGCCAGCCTGTCTGAAGAATAGAGGTGCGCGAGGGCGGTCTGGGAGAGCGTGCCACCGAAAGCTCCGGTCCCCCCGCTGGAGCTTCGTCCGGAAGGAGGGAACCCTTGGCCGAGGACCAGCAAGGCAGTCCGCCGCCCATCGCGAAGCTCCCCACCCACCCGACCGCGGAAAATGCCCTGGAGGCGGAGCTCCTGGCCCGGCTCGCCGCCGTTCCCCATGCCGAGAGGGTCCGCCAGGTCGAGGCCGACCTCAGCTTCCATTCCCCGGACCTCTGCCGGTTGCTCCTCGCCGAAAGCCGCCAGGCCACCTTTCTCGACAGCGGGCTTGCCGTCGACTGGGCGAGTCTCGCCGTGCGGGTCGCCGATCTCCTCTCGCCGCAGCGCGCCAGCCGGGCCGGCCGTGCCAGCCGCGCGGAGAGCGCCCTGCGTGCCCCGCGCTTGCGCGCAGAAGCCCTCGCCGTCCTCGGCAACGCCTACCGGCTGCTCGGGGAGTTGCGGGCGGCGGAGGAGTCCTTCCTCTCCGCCGCGCTGCTCCTCGCGGCTCCCGGGGTGGCGACCCCGGGGCTCCTCGCCGAGGTGCACGGTCTCCGCGCCTCCCTGCGGCTCGCCCAGCGGCGGCTGCCGGAAGCGCGTGAGGAGATCCGGTCCGCCCTGGCGCTCGCGACCGACCTCGGCGATCTCCACCAACTCGGCAAGCTGATTTTGAAAGAGGCGAAGATCCTCGAGGAGGAGGGAGACCTGGCGGCGGCCGGCAGCCGGCTCGTCGAAGCGGCGGAGACGATCGATTCCCGCACCGAGCCCGAGCTCTACCGGATCGCCCGCTTCAATCTGCTGGGCGTCCTCCTCCGGCAGGGCTGCTACGAGGAGGCCGCCGGGCTCCTGGAGACGGTCGTCCCCCTCTTCGCGGCCGAGCCGGCCGAGTCGACCCACCGCCTCCGGCTGCGCTGGAGCGAGGGGCTGATCGCGCGGAGCCGCCACCGGCTGGACGAGGCGGAGGAGGCGCTCCTCGCGGTCGAGAACGAGTTCATCCGCCGCCAGATGGGCTACGACGCCGCCCTGGTCGCGATCGACCTCGGCATCGTCTACCTGGAGACCGGGGCGGTCAAGCCGCTGCGCCGCCTGGCCGCCGAGCTTCTCGGGGTGCTCGCCGCCAAGGATCTCTCGAAGGAGGCCTTCGCCTGCGTCCTCCTCTATCAGGACGCCTGCCAGTCGGCCCGGCTGACCTCGCGCCTCGCCCGTGAGCTCGCCCGCTTCATGCGGGAGGACCGCCACCGCCCCCCGGCGCTCAAAGTGGCCTTCCGGGCGGGGGAGGGGCTTCTCGACACGATGTAAGAACGATCTGCCAACAGGAGGGAACAAGAGGAACACTCCCTACTCCCAGATCTTGACCTCGAACCGGCCGCCGGAATCCGCGGCGCCGCGGAACATCCCTTCTGAATTGAAGACGAGGGCGATCGAGCCGTCGTGGGCGACGCCGATCACCCCGCCGTCGCCGGGGTTGAGCTTCTTGTGGATGACGAGGTCGGCCGCCTGCTGGAGAGTCAGCCCGCGGTACTCCATCAAGGCCGAGATGTCGTGCGACACCGTGTGGCGGATGAACTGCTCGCCGACGCCGGTCGCCGAGATGGCGCAGGTCGCGTTGTTGGCATAGGTACCGGCGCCGACGATCGGCACGTCTCCCACCCGGCCGAAGCGCTTGTCGGTCAAGCCTCCCGTCGAGGTGGCGGCGGCGAGGTCGCCATGGACGTCCAGGGCCACGGCGCCGACCGTGCCGTGCTTCCTGTCCGGATCGTTCTTCTGCTCGTCCTTCCACTGTTTCAGCCGATAGTCGGTGTCGAACCAGCTGTTGGGCACCCGCGGCACCTTCATCTCGTCGGCGAAGCGCTCCGCCCCCTGGCCGACGAGGAAGACGTGCTGCGACTTCTCCATCACCAGCCGGGCGAGCGAGATGGGATTCTTGACCGTCGTCAGCTCCGCCACCGAGCCGCAGGCCAGATCCCGGCCGCTCATGATGGCGGCGTCGAGCTCGTGTGTACCGTCGTGGGTGTAGACCGCCCCCTTGCCGGCGTTGAAGAGCGGATCGTCCTCCAGGAAGCGCACCACCTTCTCGACCGCGTCCAGGCTCGTGCCGCCGCCCGCGAGCACGTCCCGCCCCACCTTCAGGGCCGCGTCGAGCGACTTGAAGTACTGCTCCCTCTCCGCCGCCGGAAGGGTCTTCGGGATGACCCCGGCGCCACCGTGGATGGCGATCGCCCAGCGCGGCGCATCCGCCTGCTTGAGCGCCCGCTTCAGAATGATGTCGGCCTTGCCGCCGGCCGGCTTGGCCTCCTGCGCCGGGAGGGCGCCCGAGAAAAGAGCGAGAGAAGCGAGCAGCGCGAGCGCCAGGGACTTCCGCATGGGATACCTCCGTCAGGCCGGGATTCTACCCGCGAAACGCCGCGCGCGACAAAATGGTTGGTGCGCGACATTATGTCTCTTTCCATGGATTTCCGGGGAGAAGTGGGACAGGCCTCTTTCGCCGCGCTCCACTCCCGGGGCAAAATGTCTCGAAAAGCGCTTCATTCTTCCCTGAACCGCTCTTGCGTTTGTCAGGAATGCCCTTGAAAATAAAGGACTTGTACGAAATCGGCCCGGCGGAGCGGGGCTTGGCAGCACCCTTGCGGAATGGGACAGGCGAGGGAGGACCGCCAATGCTAGAATCCATTCGCAAGCACGTTGCCGTCCCACACATACCGGTGAAGCTCGTGCTTTCCGCCGGGGCGCTGGCCAGCTTCGGAGTGCTCCTGGCCCACGACCAGATCCATCCCATCGTCCTCTACGCCCTGCAGCTCTACCTCTCTTTCTGAGCATCGGGCTCGGGCGACGGACACGGATATGACCGGCAACGCCATCCTGCGGGAGGCCACGCTGACGCTCCCCATGGTGCCAGACATGGAGATCGCGGCGAGCAAGACCGCGACCGCCATGGCCGAGTTCATGAAGATGAGCCCGGATCGAATCGACGAGGTCCGGATGGCGGTCGTCGAGGCGTGCATCAACGCCTTCGAGCACAGCCACTCGCCGGACCGCAAGGTCTACATGACCTTCGAGGTTCTGGGGGACGAGGAACCGGAGAACCTGCGGATCACCGTGCGCGACACCGGCATCGGTTTCTCTCCCGGGGGGATCGAGGAACCGCAGATCGAGGATAAGCTCAAGGCGACGCGCAAGCGGGGCTGGGGCCTTAAAATCATCCGCGGCCTGATGGATCAGGTGGAGATCCTCTCCGGGGCGGATGGCACGACGGTGATCATGAGCAAGGCGCGCTGAAAAGCGGGGATAAACGAGAATGACCGAGAGCCTGAACGTGACCGTGGACCGCCGCGACGGCCTGGCAGTCATCTATACCGAGGGTTACATCAACAACCAGGGGGGCGAGGAGATCGCCCGGGTGGCCTACAAGCTCTTGGACGAGGGCCAGAAGGCGCTCCTCTTGAACCTCGCGGGCACCAAGATCGTCAACTCGATCGGCATCTCGATCCTGATCGAGATCATCGAGAAGATGATCGAGATCGGCGGCCGTCTCGGCTTCTGCTGCCTGACCCCCACGATCGAGAAGACCTTCCACATCATGGGTCTCGCCCAGTACGCTCAAATCTTCCCGGATGAGACCCGTGCCGTCGCCGGTCTTACGGCCTAGCTCGGAGAGCCCGGTCCAAAAGGCGGCCACCGAGCCCGCCTGGGGAGAGCTCTCCGCCCTGGTCCGGCCCGACGCCGACGACCGTCCCTTCCTCATCCGCCTCCTCAAGCTGTGGTCCCAGGCGCAGGGCGCCACCGCGTCCGCCCTCTATCTGACGAACGGCGAAACCCTGGAGCTCGAAGCGGGCGTCGGGGAGGAGGGCGACGGCGACTTCCCCGACGAGATCGCCCCCACGGCCGTCCCCGAGGGATTGACCGTCCTCCCTCTCCCCGGCGGCGCCGTGGTGATGGCGCTGGCGTTGGAGACCGGGGAGCAGGGGGAGCGCGGGCCAGTCCCCGCGGAGGAGCCGCTCACCCTCCTCCTCGCCACCACCGCCAAGAGCTGCCTCTTGAAGCACCGCTTGAAGGAGCAGCTCTTCCAGGTCAACTACCGCGGCGTCGAGCTCGAAGCTCTCTACGACGTGGGGCTCGCCATCGCCGCGACCCTCGACTTGGAGCAGCTCTCGGAGGAGATCCTCCTCCGCGCCGTCTCGCTTCTGGACGCGAGGCGGGGCGCCCTCTATCTCCTCGAGCCCGGCGACACCTACCGCGCCGCCCGCACCTTCGGCGGCGAGGCGGGGATCGACTTCGCGCTCAACGACCCGGCCCTCGCCGCCTTCTCGGCCGGCGGCGACGAGGCGCCCAGCGGTCTCCTCCCCGGCGCCCGCCATCTCCTGGCGGTGCCGATCGTCGTCGAGCAGGGGCCGCGCGGCTTCCTGGCCGTGGGCGACAAGGAGAGCCGGCGCGGGGTCGGCCCCTTTCCCGCTGGCGACCGGCGCATCCTCGGCCTTTTCGCCAACCAGGCGGCGATCGCGCTCGAAAACGCCCGTCTCCACCGCCAGGCCCTGGAGAAGGAACGGCTGGAGCGCGAGCTCACCCTGGCCGCCGAGATCCAACGCCAGATCCTCCCCAAGGGAGCGCCTCAGGTGACGGGGTACGACCTGGTCGGCTGGAACCGGCCGGCGCGCCAGGTGGGGGGCGACTACTACGACCTCCTCCTCCTCCAGGACGGCACGGTGAGCCTCGCCTTAGGGGACGTCTCGGGCAAAGGGATGCCGGCGGCCCTCATGGTGTCGACGCTCCACTCCGCCCTCCGCCTGCTCCTCGGCCGGAGCGGCCTGGGGCCGGACTTCCTGGAGCGCCTGAACAGCCATATCTTCGAGTCCTCGGCGGCCAACAAGTTCATCACCCTGCTTTTAGCCGAGCTCAACCCGACGACCGCCGCCCTCCACTACTTAAACGCCGGCCACAACCCAGGCCTCCTCCTCAGGAGAAACGGCGACGTCGAGGAGATGGGCTCCGGCGGCCTGCCGATCGGCATCCTCTCCGGCAGCCGCTATCTCCTGAAGTCCGTAGCGCTCGGTCCCGGCGACCTCGTCTGCATCTACAGCGACGGCATCACCGAATGCGCCTCTCCCGAAGACGAGGAATTCGGCACCACCCGCCTCCTCGACCTCCTCGCCGCTCACCGCGACCGCCCGCTCCAGGACATGGTGAACGCCATCGACCAGGCGACGATCGACTTCGCGGCCGGGTTGCCGCAGCTGGACGATCAGACGGTGGTGTTGTTGCGCCGGGAGGGGTGAGGGGGGGGCGCCCTACTGAATTTCGCCGACTTTCCTCAGCACCTCTTGGATCAGTGCATCCGAGAGCCACGTCCCCTTCGCTCTCAGGTCATGGAGGAGAGGGGCTAGATGAGTCAAATCCCCCCTCTGTTTTCCTTCGATGAGAATGCCGAGTGTGCCCTTGACGGGAAACTTCATCTCCCGAGCCACATCGCGAGCTTCCCGATCATCGGAGAGGATCAGATCGGCATGACGCTCGGTGGCCAAACAGATCGCGGCGGCCTCACCGGCATCGAGCCGGGACCTCAGGTGCGCAAACAGCGCTGAAGAGGAATCGTGGGCTATCAGGTCGGCCCAGGATGCACCCTCGAGCTCAGCGCTTCCCGCCAGTCCAATACCCGCTTGGACGACCTCGTCATAGACGGAAGAGGGGATCAGGAGTCGGCCATAAAGAGCCGGCAGAAGGTCGAGACATCCGACTCGGCTCAGGTGAATGATCGGCCCCGCGTCGGCAACGACGATCACGCGGCTCAGCCGATTTCGCGAGCCAACTCGTCGGAGTCGTAGTCGAAGGGCGAGATCCTATGCTGGCCCATCAGGTCGAGGAACCGGGCTTGGGGCAGGCCGGCCAACTCGGCAGCCTTACCAAAACCCAGCCGATGCGCCCTCACCTCTTCCAGCAGCCACAAAAGGCGTAGCTCCCGTGCGACTTCCCGATCGTCCGGAATGCGGCCCTGGAAAGCCTCCTCGGGCAGCTCGACCTGGATGTAGTGTCCCTTGGACTCGGCCCTGCTCATGGGTGAAGTATACCCCTGACCCGTCGTGCGTGGGGGCCGCGTCGGACCGGCCTGCGGATCGGTGGGGCGACGTCTCTCCCCGCCGATGAGGCCGAGGGGCCATCTTCCTCTAAGAACTGGGCGAGGATTCGCCCTCCCGTACTCCTTGCCTAGCGTAGGTTGGGCGTAATCCTATCCCGCCGCCGACGACCGCCGGACTGCTGACGACGACCGCCGTATTGCTGGCGACGATCGACTTCGCGGCGGGTTTGCCGCAGCTGGATGATCAGACGGTGGTGTTGTTGCGCCGGGAAGGATGAAGGGGGGCGATTTCGGCCGCCATGTTAGAGTGACTTCATGGTCCGCATGACGATCGAGGTGCCGGAAGGCGCTCTCGCCTCCCTTCACCAGGATCCCTCCGGCTTCGCTCGTGAGATGCGCCTGGCTGCGGCGGTCAAGTGGTTCGAGCTGAAGTTGGTTTCCCAGGGCCGCGCCGCCGAAATCGCAGGGATCTCCCGTGGCGAGTTCCTCGATGCTCTGGGGCGCTTCGGAGTCTCTCCCTTCCAGTACAGCGCGGCAGAGATCGCGGCGGAAACTGGCTGAATCTCAGCCTTGTCGGCCGGACTCTCTCTTACCCTCCATCTCCTTCCACTAGCGCGGCGAAGTGCTCAAGCAGCAGTCGGTGCATAAAGATGTACCCTCCACCGACTTTCTGCAGGAGGATGAGCTTCGCGGCATGGTCGAGGAAGCGCGGGTAGTTGAGCGGCGCGTCTCCTGAACGCCAGATGAGCAAGCGGAGGACGATATGCTGGAGAACGTCCATACCGCCAAACCAGAGCCCTGCGGTAAGGCCGCCGAAGAGCCCCAGCAGCAGAGACAGCCGCACATCAAGCCCAAAGTGGAACCCCTGCACGAAAAGGTCTTCCACTTGGGGAAAAAAGCCGAATATACCCACCAACAACCCTACCCCGAGACCTGCGAGTGAGCTATTACGCGCCGAAAGCATAATCCCTTGGTTGGGCTTGGCCTTCGACTTCAGGATACCGTAGCTCAGACCGCCGTAGATGGCTCCGGAGAGAGCACCGCAAAGGCCCCAGGATAACCCACCAACTATCAGGGAAACATCATTCCATGGCTTCGCGTGACCGTTACCCAGCGCGGCGCCAAGAGCGTCAAACGCCGAAAGGAAAAGCCAACCGACAGAACCGCCTACGACAAAACCGACCAACCCCATTTTCCAGGCCCACCGCCAACTCCATCTCAGAGTTTCAACCGTGCGGATGTCCTGGGGCATTTCGCGCTGTGCTCGCAACCCGAAAAGGGTGCCCCAGATTGGGGCATACATCCAAGGGATCGCGCTGCCCCTCGGCCAAATCGGCTGGGAGCTCAGGAAAGCCGCGATCGAGGCTATGACGGCCATCTGAGCAAGAAACCACCCTATCCGGGACATCGGCCCGCCCCGCCTCGACCACGCGAAGCGCGCTCCATCCACCAACCCGGCTCCTAAACCCTGGAGCATTCCACAGAGCAGCAGTCCCGGAGTCCAGAACGCGATCAGGGCACCACCCATCCCCATCGCCGTACCGACCAGCAAGCGAGAGGCGAGCACGTACGACCAGCGCTCGGTGTGGCTTCGCAGCCAGGTGGGCTGAAGCTGCTCGATGAGAAAGACGGACTGGTTTTCGCGCTGGAGTCCCTGTGCCAGATGAGAGAGCCAAGCGACGGTCGCCTCTTTAGAGTAAAGCTGCCGGCCTCGCCCGCGGCGCTCGAACATGCGGTCGATGTAAGTCGAGAAGACATCCGCCGCGCTCCGCCGTTGATCATCCGCCAGGGCCGCAAGTGGAACGTCCTGATAGGTTAAAACCATAACGCTCAACATGAGCGGCGAGCGGGCGAGTTCCTGAAGACCCGGATCTCCCCGTAGGGCTGCTTCGAGTGCCGCCAACCGGGGACCCGCATTTTGGAAATATCCGGCGACCTGGTCAGCGGTGAGAGGAAGGAGCCGCACCGCGCCATTGAGGCTCAGCCGTACCCCTAACCTCAGATATTCCACCGAGCGACAGCAGACGGCGAGGCCCGGGGGTCCGTTGCCATGGACAAAGGCGTTGATGGCCTCGACGCAGGCTCCCTGGCTTTCATTCTCGACCTCGTCCAGCCCATCAAGCAGAGGGAGGAGAAGGCTCTGGCCCAACCAGGACTCTGCAATCCGACGAGAGACGAAGTACTTGCCCTTAAGCTCGTCTACCAGCCAGTCGGCGAGCGATTTTTTCTCCACCCCCCAGGTAGAGAGGTTGAACACTACGGGAATCGGTTGACTTTCGTCGCTCCGGGCACGAGCGATCAGCGCGCGGGCCAGCTCGAGGAGCGTAGTCGTCTTGCCCGCCCCTGGCTCGCCGAGGATGAGGAGAAAGCGGCCGACCTCCTCAAAGATCTCGCCAATCCCGCGCTCGGCAGGCAGGGTCCTGCCTGCCTGGCCCGGAACCTCTAGGATCTTCTCCCACGGGTGCTCGATCAACCCGTTCACCGACTCTTTGTTCAACTCAAGCAGGACTTCGCCATGGGCCGAGCCCTGGAGAACGCCCTTGACCCAGAATTGCTCGACTCGTTCGAGCAAGACGTCAAGCGGCCGACGCTCCAGGGACGATGGCGCAGATCGTAGATTGTTGATGGTGATGTTGCCGGTTCCGACGACGATATTGTGATCCCCATGGACCACCTGCTTCACCTGTGCGTCGGGCAATGCTGGTTGCTCTACCGCCACAGAGTGGGCTATTCCTTGGCGTAGGTGACGGTGACGTCACCCATCCCGGCAACGATATTGTGGTCGCCGGTCACGATCTGGTGTACGACCTGCTGCCCACCCGGCAAAGCCTGGACCTTCTCGGTCACCGCCTCAGCGGCGCGGAGGATCTCCCCGTCGCGGTCCGCTCCCGAGGCTGCGACCTTCTCTTGGAGCACCGCCTTACGTCCGGCAGAAGAGGGCTCCCGCTCGAGGTCGGAGACTGCCTCCGCCACGCCCTTCTCTCCCCCGAACTTGCGGTGAAGGAGACCCTTAAGGGCCTCATACGCATCCTTGACGACGGTATCGCCCAGCTTGGTGAGTGCTGCCACGATCGCTACGGTGACAGGATCCATGCGGTCCTCCTTTGTCGGCCTTCGCCTAATTCTATCGAATCTAAACGACGGGAGGGGCAGGAAGCCGAACTTTCCACCCACCCAGATCCTTCCGGCTCGTGGTGCTCGCCCTCAGGATGACGGGAAGGAGAGGCTGCCGCGAACCCTCCGCAGCCGTCTCCCTGATAGGGGTAGGGAGAGCCGGTTGGATTCCCGGCCCCCCCTCCCTCCGAACCGGACGTGCGGATCTCCCGCATCCGGCTCTCCGGTTGGTGGTCTTACCTCCGAGAGGATTGACGGGCCTGAGCATAGGCTGCTTGGAAGGAGAACAACCCCTGCTCAGCAAAGAAGGCGTTAGGCCAGCGGTTGTGGTCTCGGCCCCGTGACCGTCCCTTGCGCTTTTGACGATGGCGCAGGAGGCTACGGAGACGCATCCTGATCCACTTGTCCAGCTTCTCAAAGACCGTCCAGTGGCTATGCTTGAAGTACTCAAACCAGCCCCTTTGGATCGGGACCAACTCCGAAACCACCCGCTGAAGGCTGTGCCCATTGGTGCGCTTGGTCTCCGCTCGGATCTTGTCCTGGAACTTCCGCAGGCTCTTCTTGCTGGGCCAACGAAGGCCCCTCTCGAAGTGGTAGCCCAGGAAGTCGAAACCACCACGCTGGGTGGCTTCGACGATCCGAGTCTTTTCGGGATGAAGCCGCAGTCCTGCCGCGGTGGTCCAACCCTCGACCTCCCTCAACGCACTTTGGGCTTCAGAGTGGCTGCGGCACAAGATCACAAAGTCGTCGGCGTACCGCACCATCTCATAGCCCAGTTGCGCCATGTGATGATCCAGAGGATCCAGGTAGATGTTGGACAACAGAGGGCTGATCACGGCTCCTTGCGGAGTTCCCCGCTCCGGAGTCCAGTGTTTCGCACTCTCCAGCACCTCCTGCCCGAGATAGGCTTCGAGCAGTTCCAGGACCTTGCTGTCGGCGACCTTGCCCCCCACCTGCTCCAGCAGCGGCTGGCGGGGAATCGTGTCGTAGAAGCTCTGGAGATCCGCATCCACCACGTGCACATATCCCGCGTTGAGAAGCTCAGCGACTCGACGCAGGGCATCCTTGGTCCCTCTTCCCGGTCGGAACCCGTAGCTCTGGGCTGCGAAATCCCGCTCGAAGATCGGTTCCAGCACGTTGCGCAATGCAGTCTGAACCACCCGGTCTCGAACCGTTGGAATCCCCAGAGGGCGTTTCTCCTTGCTCCCTGGTTTCGGTATCCAAACCCGGCGGATCGCCTGAGGGCTGTAATTCCCCTCTTGCAGCGAGACCGCCAGGAGTTGCAGGTTCTCCTCTAGGTGGGCCTCGAACATCCCGATCGTCACATGGTCCACGCCTGCGCTCCCATCGTTGCGCTTCACTTGCGTGAAGGCTGACTTCAGGTTGCGCAGCGAGCTGACCTTGTCGATCAGGCTGTACCACGTACCTCCTTTGACCCCCGACTCGAGGGCCGTCAACATGCGTGCGGTCCAGACATTGGGTTCCACCCAGGACCACCGGCCCGAGGTCTCTCCGGCTTGCTTAGCCCTTTCAGGCACTCCCGCCGGTTCGGCTTCCGTCTGGCTGTTCCTCATGCATCCACCTTCCTGTCCTCCTTGGCTCCACGCCCATTACGACGCTTCTGCGCTACTACGAAGACTCTGACTCCTCGGGGGGCTCCTTCACCCTCTCCCGAGGTCTCCCCGCTTCACGTCACCCGTTCCTCTGAGACCGTTCTGCCTTCAACCACCCCGTGCCCCCCCATCGCTGCTTTAGCACGCTACCCCTCAGCTCGATGGGCTTCCCTTGCAGGTCTGGGCTTCGCCGTTAGTCCGCGGGCTCGCCGAGCGCACAAGGCCGAATCAAGTTCGTCATCCTGCGGACCGGTCTCTCACCTCCGGTTGCTCCCCACCCCGCCTCACGGCGACGCAGTTACCTTTGGCTCCAGGCCGGAGAACGTATGCCTGGAGAGGACTTGCACCTCTCTGAACGAGTGCGCTCACGGGCGCACGGACCGCCGGCGTCCCGCCGGCCCGCGGTATACCGCGGGTAACCGGAAGCCGGCGGGACGCCGGCGCTCCCAGGGAAAAGGCCTGTCGCGTTTGCCCGGCCGATGCCCCTCGAAGAGACCCTGCCCACCCACCTTGGACTCCAGCACCAACCGCTTTGGCCGCCACAAGCGGACTCTGCCCGCGAGAAAGCTCGCTCTGGACACGAGAGGGAACGCTTTGGACGCCAAGTGGGGGTAAGAGAGGAGCGGAAAGAACCTGTTGAACACCGGATAGAACCTATGGAGGCCCGACAGGGACCTGTTCGAGACCTTTAAGGTCTATCCGGAGTCCACTTAGCTCTTATCAGAACCGAAATAGAGGCTATCGGAGTCCAACTGAAGCTATCGCGCGTCCAAAGCGAGGCAACTCGCGTCCAAAGGGAGGCTTCCGCGGCTCTCTTAGGTGCAATCGCCCGCCTCTTAGCTCTATCCTCAGGCTGATTTCCCGAGATATGCCTGAAGCTCGGGCGCCACCGGTCGCCTCACGAGCGCAGTGTGGGCCTGCCACCTCGCCGCGGCGTCCATGTCGATCAGGAAGCTCGTCTCTTTCCCCTCGTGGAGGGCGATGGGGATGCCGTCCTTGAAGAGGATGCGGTTGCCGGCGAGCGCGGCTAAGCGGGGGCCGGGGGTGAGGATGCCGACGAGGTTCAAGGGATCGGCGGCGGAGATCGTGACCAGGCTCCCTTTGCGGGGCTCGCGGCGGAGGGCGCGAAGCTTGCCCACCGCTTCGATCATCGCGTACTGCTCGCCCGAGAAGCCGGAGACGAAGCGGCCGCCGCGGATCTCTCCCCGTGCCTCCAGGCGGCGGAAGGCCCAGAGGAGATCGCGCCAGGGCGGCAGGAGGGTCTCTCTCTCCAGGAGTCTCCGGAAGACCACACCGTAGCGGGCGAGGAGAGTCCAGGCGACGGTTTCGATGGCTTCGTCGGAGGGATCTTGCGGCTCGGCCTTCTTCGCTCCTTCGGCCGGCAGGGCCGCGGGCGCGTGGAGGAGAGACCAGCGGCCGGCGTTCTCCATGCCGAAGACGCTCACCCTTCCCCGTCGCCGGCTGCCCATCCCGCCTCCCACCGCTTGGAGAGGAGGCCTTTTGTTCGCCGGCACAAGGAGCGCCCGGAGGCCGGTGAAGCTGTCGGCTGTCGCGAGACCCCAGGCGACCAGCTCGGAGAGGGCCTCTTCGACCTGGGTGTGGAGGAGGCCGACGCCGGCGCCGATCTCGCCGAAGAAGGAGGCCCCCCTCTTCGCCAGCTGGTCGTAGACCGCCCGGGCCGAACCCGAGAGCGGCAGCTCGCGCGGGTCGACTCCCGGCGCCACCTCGCGCCAAAGCCCCAGGTTCGAGCGCCCCAGGAGCGCCAGCGGCGTCGCCTTGACCGGCCCCGAGCGCCGGCCCTCGGGGGCCGGTGGCACGGAGACCCGGCCCCAGACGTAGCGGCCGGCGAGGCAGAGGCTGTCGAGCCAGGCGGGCTCGTACTTGGCGACCCGGGCCGGCAAGATCTCTCCCTCCCAGGCCGAGGCGGCCGCCTCGAAGCCCTCCAGCTGGGCGAGGACCGCCGCCGTGCTCTCCGGCCCCTCCCCGGGCTCCGCTACCCGCTGCCAGGCGAAGAGGAAACGCAGGAAGTCCGCCGGGGCAACGGGCTCGATCTCTTTCCTCAGGCGATCGAGGGTCAGGCGGTGGATGCGGGCGAGGAGGCGCCTCTCACACCACTCGATCTCCGCTGTTTTGGGATCGCTTTTGGGCGAGGTGAAGCGGCCGCGCATGGCGAAGCCCTCGCCTTCGAGCGCCGCCAGGGCGCCGTCGATCCGGCCCACCGGGAGGCCGAGGCTCGCCGCGAGATCTTTCGGCGTCACCGGCCCCAACGTCTGGAGCCGGCCGCGGATCAGCTCGACCAGCGCCTCCTCGGGGGTCCAGGCGCGGGCGGCGAAGCGCGGCGGAATGGTGAGCACGGGCTGAATCGCGATCTCCCGGCCGGCATAGATGGCGTTCACCTGCGGCAGCCGCTCGGTCGCCACCCAGAGGTCGGGCCCTCCGGCGGTCAGCACTCCCGCCCGTCCCTCGGCGGCGAGGCTCTTCAAGTAAGGCTGCCACTGCGAGCGCTCCCCTTCCTCAGCGGTCAGGAAGCCCACCGTCGTCAGGGCATCGTGCAGCTCGTCCGCGCTCTCGACCTCCGGCCAGGCCTCGCTGCGGACCCGCTCGATCGCGTCGGGGTCCAGGGCTCCGAGGTCGGAGGCGGTAGCCGGATCGGCGAAGCGGCGGGTGTGGATCGCCTGGGTGCGCCGCTCCTCCAGGGGGGCGTCGTCTAAGAAGGTGTAGACCGGACCGTTGATGATCTCGTGGGCGAGCGGCGAGGGCTCGGTGAGGTCGCGGGCCACCAGCTCGACCTCCCCGGCTTCGATCGAGCGCAGGATGGCGAGGAGCCCGTGGACGTCCATCGCCTCGGTCAGGCAGTCGTGGATCGTCTGCTGGATGAGCGGATGCTCGGGGATCTCGCGCTCGCCCACGATGTTTTCGAGGCAGGCGAGCTGGTCCGGGAAGACGACGGCGATCAGGTCTTCCGACTCCTGGCGCTGGAGCCGCGGCGGCACCTTGCGGCCGCCACGGAAGCGGAGGAGGGCGAGCGCCCGGCCGGCGTTCCAGCGCCAGCGCACCCCGAAGACCGGGGCGTCTAAGAGCGCCTGGACGAGCACGTCCTCCGCCTTTGAGGAGTGGAGAAATTTGAAAACGTCCTCTAAGGGGAAGCTGTGGGTGGGGCCGAGCGAGAGGACGATGGCATCCTCCGAGGCCGCCGCCTGGAGCTCGAAGTTGAAGGTGCGACAGAAGCGCTTTCTGAGCGCGAGGCCCCAGGCGCGGTTGATCCGGCTGCCGAAGGGCGAGTGGAGGACGAGGTGCATGTCCCCCGCCTCGTCGAAGAAACGCTCGGCGACGAGAGTCGTCCGGGTCGGCAGGGTGCCGAGCGCGGCATAGGCCGTCGCCAGGTAGTCGGCGATCTGCTTGGCCGCCTCTCGCGGCAGGCCCAGCTCGTCGACCAGCCAGGTCTGGGCGGCGGCGAGGCTGCCGCCCTTCTCCGGGTCGAGCTTTTCCTTCATCGTCTCGCGGAGGCGCGACACCGCGACCGACAGCTCGTCCGTCCGCCCCGGCGCCTCGCCGAGCCAGAAGGGGATCGAGGGAGGCTGGCCTTTGGCGTCGGCCACGAGGACCCGCCCGGGCTCGACCTTCAGGATCTGCCAGGAGGCATTGCCGAGCTGGAAGACGTCCCCCGGCATGCTCTCGACCGCAAAGTCTTCATTGACGGTGCCGACGACGGTCTCCGACGGTTCGAGGACGACCCGATAGTCGCCGGTGTCCGGAATGGCGCCGCCCGAGGTGATGGCGGCGATCCGCGCCCCCTTGCGCGCCCGGAGCCGACCGTTCACCGCGTCGTGGTGCAGATAGGCGCCGCGCCGGCCGCGCCGGGTGGTGAAGCCGTCGCCCAGCATCTCGACGACCTCGTCGAACTCTGAACGTTCGAGGTCGCGGTAGGGATAGGCCCGGCGGAAGGTGGCGTAGAGGTCATCCTCCTTCCACCCATCGGCGGGATTCGCGGCGGTGGCGGCGACGATCTGCTGGGCCAGGATGTCGAGCGGCTTCTGCGGGATGATGAGGCGGTCGAGCTCACCCCTCCGGGCGGCGTCGACTAAGGCAGCGCACTCGATCAGCTCGTCCCGGGTGGTGGGGAAGATCCGCGCCTTGGGGAGCCCGCCCAGGTGGTGGCCCGAGCGGCCTACCCGCTGGAGGAAGGTGGCGATCGAGCGGGTCGAGGCGATCTGGCAGACGAGGTCGACCGAGCCGATGTCGATCCCCAGTTCCAGGGAGGCGGTGGCGACCAGGGCCTTGAGCTCGCCGGCCTTCAAGCGCCGCTCGGCCTCCAGGCGCTTCTCTTTGGAGAGGCTGCCGTGGTGGGTCGCGACCTTCCCCTCCCCCAGCCGGTCCTCGAGGAACCGGGCGGCGCGCTCGGCGAGCCGCCGGGTGTTGGTGAAGACGAGCGTCGTGCCGTGGGCGCGGATCAGCTCGGCGATCCGGTCGTAGACCTCCTGCCAGGTCTCAGCCGACATCACCGCTTCGAGCGGCGAGCCCGGCACCTCGATCCCCAGGTCCATGGCCCGCCGGTGGCCGACGTCGACGATCGTGCACTCCTCCGGCTTCCCCTCGCGGGCCCCGACGAGGAAGCGCGCCACTTCCTCAATGGGCCGCTGGGTGGCCGAGAGGCCGACCCGCGAGAGTCTCCTTCCTTGAGCGCCCACCAACGCCTCCAGGCGCTCCAGGGAGAGGGCCAGATGGGAACCCCGCTTGTCGTCCGCCACGGCGTGGATCTCGTCGACGATCACCGTCCGGGTCGTCTGCAGCATCCGCCGGCCGGAGTCGCTGGTGAGGAGGATGAAGAGGGATTCCGGCGTGGTGACGAGGATGTGGGGAGGCCGCTTGATCATCGCCGTCCGCACCGAGGCCGGGGTGTCCCCCGTCCGCACCAGGGTCCGGATGCCGGCTTCCGGCAGGCCGAGGGCGGCAAGCTCCCGCTCGATCCCCGAGAGCGGCTCGACGAGGTTCTTCTCGATGTCGTTCGAGAGCGCCTTCAAGGGCGAGACATAGACCACCTGCACCGTCTCCTCCAGGTCGCCCAGAAGGGAACGCCGCACGAGATCGTCGATCGCCGCAAGGAATGCCGCCAGGGTCTTCCCCGACCCGGTAGGGGCCGCGATCAGCGTATGCCGCCCGGCGCGGATCGCAGGCCACGCCTGGCGCTGGGGGTCCGTCGGAGCGCCGAACCGGTCGCTGAACCAGGCGCCGACGGCGGGGTGGAAGAGGTCGAGGGTCGAAGTCTGGGTATCCATAAGGGGTGGCGGTAGGGAGACGGAAGGTCTCCCCGGAGGATAACAAATGGGAGGGCCGAAGTCATTCCGGAAAAAACTACCGCCAGACCGCCAGCAACACCCCCACCAACACGAACGACACCAGGTTGAACCCCGTGTCGATGAGCCACAGGCCCTTCGGCTTCATCGAGAAGAGCGCGGTCGCGTAGCTCGTCGCCCCGGCGAAGCCGAGCCAGCAGAGGCCTCCCGCGAGCGCCCCGCGGAGCGGCGTCAGGTTCGTGAAGTGATGAAGGACGACCGCCAGGACCCAGGAGGAGATCAGGCCGCAGAGGAAGGCGCTGAGGTACATGAGGGGCATGGAGGCCGTGGCGGCCGCCGCTTTCATCTCGGCCTCGGTTCTTCCGTGGAGGGCCATCCACTTCTTGGCGAAGAGAACGGGGGAGTACCAGAGCCCCCCGAGGAGGAAGATGAGGACTCCGCCGACGAGCACCGCCAGATAGTTGACCGCAGGAAACTGCATGCGTGAGACCTCCCTTGTCGTTAGTTGGCTGTCGAGTGGCTGTCGAGGCGCCTAACGGTCCGTCCCGGTGACTCCGGACCCCGCCCGGTCCCCCAGGTACTTGCGGACGATCGCGTCGAGCTCGCCCGAGGCCTTGATTTTCGCCAGATAGGCTGCGAGCGGCGCCCGGAGGTCGCTCTCGGGGCTGACGGCGAAGCCGTAGACGTCCTTGCCGGGCAGGGCGAAGGCCACCTTGAGGTCGGGGTAGGAGTCGAGCAGCCGCCAGACGAACGGCTCTTCGAGCACCGTGAAGTCGGCCTCCCGGGCGATCAACGCATCATAGTTCCAGCGCATGAAATCCACGTAATGGAGCTTGACGTTCCCGAGCTTCGCCATCCGCTCTTCGAGCGAGGAGCCGCGGACCGCCGAGCCGGTCTTCCCGGCGAGGTCCGAGGCGGAGCGGACCGGGCTCTCGCGGGGCACCACGACCACCATCCGGACGCCGAAGTAGGGCTCGGTGAAGGCGACCTTGCCCTGGCGCTCCGGGGTGATGCTGAAAGAGCTGCCGACCACGTCCCCCTCGCCGCGGAGGAGGGCGGGGATCAGGTCCGCGAAGGCGGGCTGGACCGGGCGGACCTCGAGCGGTACCCCGAGCGAACGGGCGAAGCCGGTGAGGACGTCGTAGTCGATACCGGTGAAGTGGCCGAGGCCCCTGTCCACATCCACCCGGATGAAGGCACTCTCCATGTCAGGGAACGTCAACATGACGAGCTTGCCGCGGGCTTTCACCTCCGCCAGGGAGGTCGCGTGAGCTTTGTCGGCGAGGAGGGAAGAGAGGACGAGAAGGACCACGAACAGGACAATTCTGCCTTGAAGAGAATGTCGCACGGCCGTCGCACCTCCTGAGGACTGTTTTCTGCTTGCGGGATACCGTAGCACAGACTGCTCCCAGGTGTTATCACTTCAGACGAAGCGCAAGCAGTACCACCGGCGTCGTCGTCGGCGGCGGCGAGGGCGGGCGATGGCTGGCATCGTTTCCGCAAGAGAACGGGACAAGACCTGACGGTTTGGTTATTGAATCGAGATATGCAGAAAACGTTCTGTGTCACCGCAATTTCGACCGTAATGTCGTCGGGACTACAATCGCGACGAATAAAGGGCTAGAATTGACTCGCAAATCCTAGAGCGAGAGGGTCGGAGTATCCATGGAGGACGGGTCTGTAGCGAAGCGTGTGCTCCTGACGGTAGGAGTCGAGGACTATTTCCAGGTCGGCTCGTTTGAAGGCCTCATCGCACGAGAGAACTGGTACCGGTTCGAGAACCGCATCGCGCGCAACACCCACAAGGCGCTCGACCTCTTCGACGACTTTGGAATCCAGGCCACGTTCTTCGTCCTCGGGTGCGTGGCGGACGCGATGCCGGAGGTCGTCCGGGAGATCGCCCGGCGCGGGCACGAGGTCGCGAGCGGCGGCTATTGGCACCGCACCATCCGGCAGATGACCCCGGAGGAGTTCCGCGAGGACCTGCAACGGTCCCGCGAGGCCCTCGAACGGGCGACCGGCACGCGCATCCTCGGCCACCGGGTGCCGCACTTCCTCGGTCCCCAGGATCTCTGGGCCTTGGACGTCGTGGCCGAGGAGGGCTTCGCCTACGATTCGAGCGTCCGCCCGCTCTTCCGCCGCTTCGCGACCGAAGCCTGGCGCCAGACGGTCCACCAGCTGAAAGCCGGCGGCCGCGACCTCTGGGAGGTGCCGCCCTCGGCGTGGCAGATCTGCGGCCTCTCGCTGCCGCTCGCCGGCGGCAACTACTACCGGCAGATCCCGCATTCCTTGGTCAAGCCGCTCGTAAGGCGCTGGCAGCACCGGCAGGACTCGCCGTTCGTCATGTACTGCCACGTCTGGGAGCTCGACCCCGAGCAGCCGCGGCTCAACACCGGCTCGTTTTTGACCCGCATCCGGCACTACCGGAACCTCGACAAGATGGAATGGGTTCTGGAGGACTACTTCAGGACTTCCCAGTTCAAAGGCATCGCCGAGCACCTGGGGATCGCTCCCGGGCCGGCGGAGCCGCCGCGGCCGACGCCGTTCGCCCCGCTCCCGCCGCTCCTGTCGAAGCCTGAAAGAGCGCCGTCCGGCGAGGTCGTCGCCCTCCCGGAGCGGGTGCCGATCACGATCGTCGTCCCCTGCTTCAACGAGGAGCGCTCGCTCGCCTATCTCGCGAACACCTTGAGGAGCGTCGCGGCGTCGCTCGCCAGGGACTACGCCGTCGCCTTCGTCTTCGTCGACGACGGCAGCCGGGACGAGACCTGGGATCGCCTGGAGCAGCTCTTCGGCGCGCGCTCCGACTGCACCCTCCTCGCCCATGGCATCAACCGCGGCGTGGCGGCGGCGATCCTCTCCGGCGTCCGCGCCGCGAAGACGGAGATCGTCTGCTCGATCGACTGTGACTGCACCTACGACCCGCACGGCCTGGCGGCGATGATCCCCCGGTTGACCGAGGGGGTCGACCTGGTCACCGCCTCGCCCTACCACCCGGAGGGCAAGGTGCTGAACGTGCCGACCTGGCGGCTGTCGCTCTCCCGCGGCGCCTCCTTCCTCTACCGCCGCGTCCTCCGGCAGAAGCTCTACACCTATACGAGCTGCTTTCGGGTCTACCGGCGGCCGGCGGTGACCGATCTGCACCTCCGCGAGGAAGGTTTCCTCGGCGTCGCCGAGATCCTCGCCCGACTGGACCTCCAGGGAGCGACCATCGTCGAGCATCCCGCGACTCTGGAAGTGCGCATTCTCGGCCAGTCCAAGATGAAAGTCCTGCGCTCGGTCGCGGGACATCTGAAGCTCCTCGCCCAACTGTCGGCGTTGCGACTCTTCGGCCCCCGGCGGCCCCGCAGAGGCCCGGAAATTACCAAGCTACGTCCTCTACCTTAGGAAACCCTTCCATGACCGAGATCTCTTCTGTAGCTTCGCACAGGCTCGCCTCCCCGCTGTCGCTCCCCTCCGACCAGGAGGCCTCCGGCCGGAGCTTCGGTGAGGCCGAGCTCGCCCTCCTGGCCGAGGTCTTGAAGCGCGGCACCTTGACGAGCACCCGCGGCACCACCGTCCGCGCCCTCGAACAGCGCTTCGCCGAGGTCTTAGGCGTCCGCCATGCCTGGGCCTGCTCCTCCGGCACCTCGGCCTTCCACACCGCGGTGGCGGCGGTCGATCCCGAGCCGGGGGACGAGATCGTCACCACGCCGATCACCGACATGGGGGCGCTGACGCCGATCCTCTACCAGGGGGCGATTCCGGTCTTCGCCGACGTCGATCCGGCGACAGGCAACGTCACCGCGGCGACGCTCGAGGCGGTTTTGAGCCCGCGCACCCGGGCGATCGCCGTCACCCACCTCTTCGGCAATCCCTGCGACATGGAACCCATCGTCGCGCTCGCCGAGAGCCGGGGCATCCCGGTGATCGAGGACTGTGCTCAGGCCTACCTCGCGAGCGATCGGGGCAAGAAGGTGGGGACGATCGGCACCATCGGCGTCTTCAGCCTCCAGCAGGGCAAGCACATCACGAGCGGCGAGGGCGGCTTCGTCGTCACGAACGACGACGCGCTCGCCCGCCGCATGTTCCTCTTCATCAACAAGGCCTGGGGCTACGGCGATCCCAATGCCGACCACACCTTCCTCGCCCTCAACTCCCGCATGAGCGAGCTCCAGGGGGCGGTCGCCCTGGCGCAGCTGCCGCGGCTCGAATCGTTCGTCGACCTGCGGGTCCAGAACGCCGCCCGGCTGACCGAGATGCTCGCCGACCTGCCGGGGATCGACACTCCCGAGGTCCGCCCGGGGAGCGTCCACACCTATTGGCGCTACTGCCTGCGGGTCGATTCGAGCGTCCTCCCCGGCGGCGCCGTGGCCTTGGCGGCCCACCTCCAGAAGCGGGGGATTGCCGCGACGCCGCGCTATATCCAGAAGCCGGCGTTCGACTGTGCCATCTTTAGAGATCAGAAGACCTTCGGTGAGAGCCGCTGGCCGTTCACCCTGGCGCGTCCCGAGGCTGTCGACTACAGCCGCGCCCGCTTCGCCGGGGTCTTCGCGGCGCTCGACGCCCTCCTCGTCCTCCCCTGGAACGAGCGGTTCCTGCCGGAGCACCTGGACTATCTCGCGGCGTCCCTGGAGGAGGCGGTGGAGCTTCTGGCGCGGGAAGCGGCTTAAAGGCCGTTTCCCGTGCAGACGTCCATTCATCCCACGGCCCTGATCGAGGCCGAGGTCGAGATCGGCCTCGGCACCGCGATCTGGGACCACGTCCACATCCGGCGCGGCGCCCGGATCGGCGAGCAGTGCATCGTCGGCGAGAAGACCTACATCGCGCCCGACGTGCGGATCGGCCACCGGGTGAAGATCAACGCCATGGTCTACATCTGCTCCGCGGTGACGATCGAGGACGGGGTGATGATCGCCGCCGGCACGATCTTCACCAACGATCGCTTCCCCCGGGCGACGACGCCGGACTTGAAACACCTGCGGCCCTCCGAGCCCGACGAGCACACCCTCCCCACCCTGGTCCGCGAGGGGGCGACGCTCGGCGCCGGCTGCACGATCGGCAACGACCTCGTCATCGGCCGTTTCGCCATGGTCGGCATGGGCTCGCTCGTCACCCGTTCCATCCCCGATTTCCACCTGGCTTTAGGCCACCCGGCGGCGCCCGTCGGCTGCGTCTGCCGCTGCGGTCAGCTCCTGTTCCGCTTTTTGAACGATTCCGAGTACGATCGATTCCGCGCAGCGACCTGCCCGGCGTGCGGCCGGCGCTACCAGGCAAAGCTCGGCGAGGTCCGGGAAGACAGCGATAAACTTTAGAACCGTCATCCTGAAAGCGAGCGCCGCGAGCGAGAAGGATCTGGGCGGGGGGAAGATTGAAGGGTGGGACCTTCCACCCCCAGATCCTTCAGTCGCTAAGGCTCCTTCAGGATGACGGTTGAGAGGAAGCTTAGGATAGTTGATGGGAGACCGGGAGCGCTGGGCCGTCGTCGGAGGCGGCATTCTGGGCATGACGCTCGCCCACCGGCTGGCCCAGGCCGGGCATCGCGTCACTCTCTTCGAGGCGGCAGGTGAGCTCGGCGGCCTCGCCTCCGCCTGGGAGCTCGGCGGCGTCGTCTGGGACCGCCACTATCACGTCACCCTCCTTTCCGACCTCCACCTCCGCGCTCTCTGGAAGGAGCTGGGGATCGAAGGTGAGCTGCGCTGGGCCGAGACCAAGACGGGCTTTTACTCCGGCGGCCGGCTCCATTCGCTTTCGAACAGCGTCGAATTCCTCCGCTTTCCGCCGCTTCGCCTCTGGGACAAGATGCGCCTCGGGGCGACGATCGTCCACGCCTCGCGGGTCAAAGACCCGCTCCCTTTGGAGGCCATCCCGGTCGAAACCTGGCTAAGGCGTTGGTCGGGGGACCGCACCTTCGAGACGATCTGGCTGCCGCTTTTGAAATCCAAGCTCGGCGAGCACTACCGGGAGACCTCCGCCGCCTTCCTCTGGGCGACCATCGCGAGGATGTACGCCGCCCGCCGGACGGGCCTCAAGAAAGAGATGTTCGGCTACGTCCGAGGCGGCTACGCCCGAGTTCTCGATCGCTTCAAAGAGACGCTGGAGAACGAGGGAGTGAAGATCCAGACCGGCCAGGCGGCGCGGAGGATCGCTCCGGAATCCGTGGGCTCCGCTGGGAAGATTCGCGTCGAGCTTCAGAGCGGCCACACCGAAACCTTCGATCAGGTCGTCGCCACCGTCCCCGCCGCGGTCGCCGCCAGAATTTGCGAGGGATTGACGGAAGATGAGACCGCGCGGCTCCGCGGCATCCAGTACCTGGGGATCGTCTGCGCCTCGCTGCTGCTGAAAAAGCCCCTGGCCGGCTTCTACGTGACGAACATCACCGACCCCGGCATCCCCTTCACGGCGATCATCGAGATGTCGACCCTCGTCGACCGCGCCGAATTCGGCGGCCACGCGCTCGTCTACCTTCCCAAGTATGTCGATCCGGACGATCCGATCTTCGCCCTCTCGGACGGCGAGATTCAGGAAACCTTTCTATCCGCGCTTGAGACGATGGTCCCGACTTTCGATCGCCGCGACCTCCTCACCTTCCGGGTCTCCCGGGTGCGGCACGTCTTCGCCCTTCCCACCCTTCACTATTCGGAGCGGCTGCCGCCGGTGACGACGTCGGTCCCCGGGCTCCATCTCGTCAATGCGGCGCACATCGCCCACGGCACGCTCAACGTCAACGAGACCATCCAGCTCGCGAACCGGGCCGCGGAGCGATTCCTCGCGGGCTCTCCGGGAGCTCCGGGAACGTTGGGCGCGCGACCATGAGCGATCCGCTCGGATCTACCGCTTTCTCCAAAGAATCGCCCACGCCCCGAGCGTACTCCTGGCTCTGGTTTGTTGCCTCCATCCTGTTGCTGGGCATCGCCCATGCCCTCACCTGGTCGTCGAGCGAGCCCTATTTCAACAACGACGAGACCCGCCACGTCATGACGGGGGTGTTCTTCCACGACCTCCTCCGCGACCTGCCGTTCGGCCACCTGCGCGCCTACGTCGTCTCGTACTACCTGCAATATCCGGCCTTGGGCCTCCTCGTCTGGCCGCCGCTCTTCCATGGCGTCGAGGGTGTTTTCATGCTCGCCTTCGGCACCTCCTACACGGCGGCGAGAATTCTGTTGAATCTCTTCTGCGTCCTCGCCTTCTTTTGGCTCTTCCTCCTCGTCCGCCGCACCCATGGCACCGTCACCGCCGCCGTTTCGGTTCTCCTCTTCGGGCTCTCCCCGATGGTCTTCGAGCTCAGCCATCACGTCATGCTGGAGATGCCCGCCTTGGCCTTCGCCCTAGGCGCGGTCTACCACTTCGTCCTCTACCTGGACGACGGCCGGCGGCGCGACATCTACATTGCCGCGGCGGCCGCCTCCGCCTTCGCCCTCGCCCGCTACGACGGCTTTTTTCTCCTCCTCTTTTTCGCCATTTCCCTCTTGGGCTTGCGGCGCTTCGACGTGCTCCGCCGGCGGGACGTCTGGCTCGCGGCCATCCTCGCCATGGTGATCGTCGTGCCGATCTACGTGCCGATGCTCGCCGAGTTCGGGAAGACCCACCTCCTCGTAACGGCGCAGCAGGGACCCGACGGCAAGGGCCGGCATCTCCTGGACGCTCTTTCGTTCTATCCACGAAATCTCGGCCGGTCGATCCGCGTGCTCACCGCTCTCTTAGGGTTGGTCGGCCTCCTCGCCGGCTTGCGGCCGGCACGGCGGCGGGCCTGCTGGCCCTACCTGGCGCTCGCCGGGGCCACGTATATCGCCTTCACGCCTTTGGCGGAGCTTCAGGCGCGCCATTCGATCTACTGGGTTCCCGCCTTCGCGCTCTTCGCGGTCGAGGGCAGCCGGTGGCTTGCGGGGCGTCTGCGGCTGGCGGAGAACCGTACGGTCTTGGGTGTCTTCGGGGCGATCGTCGCGATCATCGTCGGCTTCGCCTTCTGGCGCGCGGTGACCGGCCCGGTCCGCTACGTCCGCGGCTACGAGGCGGCGGCGCGCTACGTCCTCGCCCACACCCACGAATCCCGCTTCACCTTCATCGACGCCTTTTTAAACGGCGACTTCATCTACCAGATCCGCCGGCACGATCCCGACGCCCGGCTGTGGATTCTCCGCGGCGACAAGCTGCTCTATGGGGTTTTGAACGATCCCCGCGGGGGATACCAGGAGTTCGCCGGGGGAAATGGTGGGGACGGCGAGATTTTAAAGACCCTCTACCGCTACGATCCCGAGCTGATCGTCGTCGAAAATCCTCAGATCGGCTTCCAGATCCCCATGGCGGAACGGCTGCGCCAGGTGCTCGCCGGCCATCCCGAGCGCTTCGCCAAGGTGCAGAGCTTTCCGATTTTGAGCAACGTCAAAACCTTCGCCGGAGCGCGGCTCGACATCTACCGGAGCCTCCTCAGAAACCCCAACCCGGAGCACCGGATCGCCTTCGGCATGATGGGGCTCGGCCACTCGCTGGGTGTCGAGCTCCCACCGGTGAAGAAACGCTCGTAACGTCAGCTCTTGGCGAAGACCGGCTCCCGCAAGGGAAGCCGCGAGTTCCGTTCCAGGCGCTCGACGTGCTCGGCCATTCCCACCACCTCGAATTTCTTCGCGAGGGCTTCGAGATGCTCGGAGACCCGGGCGAGCTTCCAACTGCTCGGGCGGCGCATGCCGGGAAAGAACGACAGCTTGTCGGTATCGTCCGAGCCCATGAAATCAAGCGGATGGAGGAGGATCGACGGCTGTACCCCGGCGAGCCGGCAGAGGGTGAGGGCGGTATTGAAATAGAGCCGCCCGAGAAACGGTGAGATCAAATCGAGATAGAGAATGTAGCTCAGGTGGATCGGCGTCCTGAAGATCGGCATCGTCGTCACCGGGATCTCGACGATCCGCTCTTCGCCCATGCGCCAGCGGTAGGGCCGGATCGGCCGCAGCCCCTCCGAGAATTTGCCGAAGAGGACTTTCCGCTTCTTCTTCTCCTCCGCGGTCAGCCCGGCGGTCTTGAAGTAGTACGCCCGGGCGAGCGGTCCGAGAAAAGTCGGGAGCGTGCTCGCGTCGTAGCGGTACCCCCGCCGGACGAGGGCCGCGAGCGTCCCCTCCGACAGGCTGAACCCCGGGCCGCGAAATCCCGTCGGCCGTCGGCCGGTCGCCCCTTCGATCGCGGCCTCCGCTTGGGTCATCTCCTCTTCCAACTCGGCTTCGGAATAGAGATGGAGCCACGACTCATGCCGGAAGGAATGGTTGCCGATCTCGTGCCCCGCCGCCGCCAGGGCCGCCAGAGGCGCCCGGTTCTCCTCCCGAACGGCGTCCTGCCCGACGACGAAGAAGGTGATCCTGAGTTTCCGGGCGGCGAGAAACTCCAGGATGCGCGGGACGGCCACGTTGAGATACGACGGATAGGCTTCCCACTCGGGATCGCCATGGATCTTGAGATAGGACCACAGGTTGTCGAGGTCCAGCGACAGGCTGGCGGGGGGGCGGCTCGAAGTCGACATCGTGAAGCGCGAGCGCTAGGCCCGCGAGCCCTCCGCATGGAGAAAGTAGTGGGCGGTCTGGGAGGCGGTGGCGTTCCAGCCGAGCTTCCGCAGCCGCGTTTCCAATTCGTCCGGCTCGTAGAAAACCTTGTAGACCGAGAATTCCCGCCCGTCGTTCAGGCGGCGGGTCATCTTCACATCGGACCCTGTGGGAAGCTGGTGATCGGCCGCGCCCGAGCTCTCCTCACGGAGCGAATCGACGAGGAAAAAGCGGCCGCCCGGACGGAGCGCGGCTTCCACCAGGCGCCAGAACGGCTCGAATTTCTCCGGCGGGACGTGGGAGAGAAAGAAGCCGAAGAAGACGACGTCCCACTGCCGGGGCGGCTCCCAGGCGAAGAGATCGGCCTCGACGTACTCGATCTTCGCGTCGGGATGCTTCTGGCGATGGAGCGCGAGCACCTCGGGCGTCGCGTCGACGGCGGTCAGGTCTGTCGCGTGGCGGAGGAGGTGCCCGGTCCAGTTGCCGGTGCCGCAGGCCAGTTCGAGCACCGAGCCGGAAGGCTTAAAGACAGCGAGCGCGTCGGCGACTTCCTGCGTCTCTAGAAACCAGAGCCGGTTCAATTCGGAGCCGTGATCGTAGCGGCCCTGCCGATAGAACCACTGATCGTACTCGCCGGCGCGAGCCCGGTAGTACTCGATCTGTTGCAGTAAGGCCGAGTCAGAAGCCATCGCTCACCGCATCGTGCTGGTGCCGAACGTCACGCTCACTTCGATTTTCTTGCCGCCGCGGTCGACGACGGCCTTCGCCGTCTCGCCCGGTTTCGCCTTGCGGAGAATGTACATGAAATCATAGATGTCGCGGATCGGCGTGCCCGCCAGCTCGACGAGCAGATCGCCGCGCACGAGGCCTGCCTTGGCCGCCGCGCCTTCGGGCCGGACGCCACCGATGAGCACCCCCGGACGGCCGTCGCCCGCGTAGTCGGGGATGGTGCCGAGCGAGGCGCCGTAGGAGCGCGAGTCGCCCTGGGGAGCGGGGGCGGGAGCGCTCTTGTACGCGATCCGCGCTGGGTGATCGGAAACCTCCTTGGCGAGATCGGCGACCAGCATGGCGACGTGCTCGCCGCCCATGGCGTTGATCTTGTCGGCGGTGTCGGACGGCTTGTGATAATCCTCATGGGCGCCGGTGAAAAAGTGGAGGACGGGCACCCCTGCGGCATAGAACGGGCTGTGGTCGGAGGGGCCGTAGCCGTCTCCGGAGAGCGAGCAGCTCAAAAGCTCGCGGCCGCAGGCGGGCGGCACGAGATCCTTCCACTCCGGAGCGCTCTCGCCCCCCAGGATCGTCAGCTGGTTGCCGCGCAGGCGCCCCACCATGTCGAGGTTCAGCATGGCGACCAGGTTCTTGATCTCCAAGCCGGCCGGCGGCTTGCGGGTGAAGGCGGTCGAGCCGAGCACCCCCGACTCCTCGCCGGAGAAGGCGACGATATAGACGTCCCGCCGGAGCTTGCCGCGCTCGGCAACGAGAATTCGCGCCGCTTCGAGCACTCCCGCCGTGCCGGAGGCATTGTCGTCGGCCCCATGGTGGACGGCATGGGAGTCGGGATCGAGCGAGCCGGCGCCGCCCAGGCCCAGGTGATCGTAATGAGCGCCGACGAGCACCGCCCCGGGCAGCTTGTCGGCCGCGCCGGCCGCGATCTTGCCGACGACGTTCGCGGCCTTCTCGGTGCGCCGGGTCAAGCGGACGTGGAGAGCGGCCTGGTGGGAACCGCCACCGAGCAGCGCGGCGCCCGTGGCGCGGGTGACGAACGCCACCGGGATCCCGGCGTCCCCGCCCTCCCCGACCGCCGCGTCGAGCGCCGGCTTGGGGAGCGGCGCGTCCTCCGGCAGGGCCTCGCCGGCACCGCCGGCGGGAGGCAGGTCGATCACGAGCACCCCCAAAGCGCCATGCTCGCGAGCCGTGTACGCCTTGTAGCGGAGGTCGCCGTAGCGCCGCTCGGCCTCACCCGTGAAGGCACCGCCCTTGGGCGTGAAGCGACGGACCGCGACGATCTTCCCGTGGACGTCGATCCCCTTGTAGTCGTCCACCCCGAGGTCGGACGCCACGATCCCCCAGCCGGCGGCGACGACGGCACCCTGCACGTCGGCCGACGCCGAGAAGCCGGCGGGTTGAAACGCCGCGCGGTCGAGCGCCTTGCCGTCGATCGCGACCGTCGTCCCCGGCTCGACGGTCACCGCCACGGGAACGTCGAAGGTGTGGAAGTACGTGCCCTTGTCGCCGACATCGCCGGCCGGTTCGAGGCCCAGGGCCTTGAAGCGCTCGCCCAGCCAGCGCTGGGCGGAAGCGAGACCCGCGGTGCCGACCCCGCGTCCTTCCCGCGCGTCGTCGGCCAGCCAGCGCACGTCGGCGGCGAAGCGCTCGGCACCGGCGGACTCGGAGGCCGGAGCCGCCGTGGCGCTCGAGGCAGGCGCGGCGCTCCCGCCCTGCCAGTGCGCCACGAACACGTTGGTCTCATGGGGTGCCCCGTTGTTGCGGTTGGAGGCGAAGGCCAAGCGGGTGCCGTCGGGCGAGAACATGGGGAAGCCGTCGAAACCGGGCGAGTAGGTGATCCGTTCGAGGCCGGTGCCGTCGGTGTTGACCGCCCACAGCTCGAACTCGCGCGCCGCGGGGTCGCCGTAGTTGGAGGAGAAGATGACCCGCTTGCCATCGGGAAAGAAGGACGGCGCGAAGGAGGCGGCGTCCAGGTAGGTCAGCTGGCGGGCCTCGGTGCCATCGGCATTGGCGATCCAGATTTCGAGCTTGGTGGGCCGCACGAGCCCGGTCGCGAGAAGCTTCTTATAGTCGTCGAGCTCCGCCCCCTGCGGCCGCGAGGCGCGCCAGACGATCTGCTTGCAGTCGGGAGAGAAGTAGGCGCCGCCGTCGTAGCCCGGAGCGTTCGTCAACCGCTTGACGTTTCTGCCGTCCGCATCCATCCGGTAGAGCTCCAGATCGCCGTCGCGATCGGAGGTGAAGATCAGCGAGCCGTCGAGCGGGCAGATGGTCGTCTCGGCGTCGTAGGCCGAATTGTTCGTCAATCGCTTGAGATCGCTGCCATCCGGCTTCGCCGACCAGATCTCGTAGCTCGGATAGACCGCCCACACGTAGCCCTTGGACCGGTCGGCCGCCGGCGGGCAGGCGTCGCTCGTGGCATGGGTGGACGAGAAGAGGACGCGGCTGCCGTCCGGGGTGAAGTAGGAGCAGGTCGTCCGCCCCTTCCCCGTCGAGACCAGGCTCGCGGCGCCCGTCCCGTCCGCCGGCATGCGGAAGATCTGGTCGCAGGCATAAGGCGGGCGGGTGGACTGGAAAATCAACTGCTTCCCATCCGGCGACCAATACGCCTCGGCATTCTGGCCGCCATGGGTCAGCTCGATGACGTCCGAGAGGTGGATCTCCCGCGGATCGGTGGCGATGGCGGGCGCGGCGGCGCGGGCGACGGCCGGGAGGGCCAGCGCCAGGGAGAGAGCCGCGAACGGCAGGGCGATACGTAGGGGCATCTTCATCCTTCAAGTCCTCGGTCGGCGGAATGCTCCGAGGACGATAGCACTGCTCGTCCCGAGAACCCAGAGCGGCCGCCCAACCCCGTCGGACCCCTGGAAACTCCCGGAAACCCCCGGAAACTCAGCTCGATCCCTATAGCTACGCCGGCGCGCTGCACGCCGATTACGATTCGATCGGCTACAGCCGGCCCTGAGAACGGTCGCACGGATATACTCGGACCCGCTTTGCGTCCGCTCCCGCTCATCATGCTCTGGCTCCTGGGACTTTTTTTCGTCGCGGCGGGGATCCTCCACTTCCTTCGGCCGGGGATGTACGTGAAGATCATGCCGCCCTATCTGCCGTGGCCGCGGCAGCTCGTCTTCGTGAGCGGGCTCGCCGAGGTGGCCCTGGGGATTCTGGTCCTCGTCCCGCGCTTCCGGGTTCCCGCCGCTTGGGGATTGATCGCGCTTCTCGTCGCGGTCTTTCCGGCCAATCTCCACATGGCGCTCCACCCGGAGCTGTTCCGAAAGATCAGCCCGGTCGCTCTCTGGCTGCGGCTGCCGCTCCAGGCGGTGCTGATCGCCTGGGCCTGCTGGTATACGCGGGGCGGTTAGGACGCCGGCTCGGAAGTCGGCGCGAACGGCGCGAACGGCTCGCCGGCCAGGCAGGCGGCGATCCTCTGGGCGGCGTGGCCGTCGCCGTAAGGATTGGAGACGGCGATTTCTCGGGTCGCGCCCGCGGACAGGTGCCGGGTGGCGGCGGCGACGATCCTCTGCCGGTCGGTGCCGACGAGCTCGGCCGCTCCGACCTCGACTCCCTCCGGTCGCTCGGTCTCGTCGCGGAGGACGAGCACCGGCCGGCCGAACGTCGGAGCCTCTTCCTGGAGGCCGCCGCTGTCGGTGATCACCAGGCGCGCCGCGCGCAGGTGCCTTAGGAGCTCCAGGTAGTCGAAGGGCTCGTGGAGCGTCAGGTTGGGGAGGCCGGAGAGCCGGCGGTGGGCGGGCTCGCGGACGTGGGGGTTGGGGTGGACCGGGTAGACGAAGCGGGTCTTCGGGAAGGCGGCGGCGAGCTCGGCCAAGGCGGCGAAGATCTCTTCCAAGGGCGCGCCGAAGCTCTCCCGCCGGTGGACGGTGACGAGCACCTCGTCGCGCTCGGGCTCGGCGCCCAGCCGTGGGGCGATCTCTAAGAGAGCGTCGACGACGGTGTTGCCGGTCAGGAAGACGCGGCCGGGGTCGACCCCCTCGGCGAGGAGGGCCTGGCGGGAGCGCTCGGTGGGGGCGAAGAGGGCGTCGGCGACGAGGTCGATGGCGCGCCGGTTCGCCTCCTCGGGAAAGGGGCGCCGCAGGTTCCCGGAGCGCAGACCCGCCTCGACGTGGCCCACCTTCACTCCGCGGTGGAAGGCGGCGAAGGCGCCGGCGAAGGCGCTCGTCGTGTCGCCCTGGACGAGGAGCCAGTGGGGGCGGCGTTCGAGGAGGATCGGATCGAGGGCGGCGAAGAGCCGGGAGGTGAGGCCGTTCAGGCTCTGGTCCGGGCGCATCAGGTCGAGATCGACGTCCGCCTCGAGACCGAAGAGGGCCTGCACCTGGTCGAGCATGCCGCGGTGCTGGGCCGTGCTGCAGACGGTGACCGCGAAACGCTCCGGCCGCGCCCGGAGGGCCGCGACGACCGGCGCCATCTTGATCGCCTCGGGACGGGTCCCGTAGAGGAGGAGAACCTCGATGCGGCCGTCGGCCCCTGCGTTCATGCTCTCCATCCCCCCGCATCATAACCTCCTGCTGTAGGCTAGGGTGGCGATGTCCCTGCTCCCCTTGCTCCCGACGATCGCCGACGATCGCCAGCCGGTTCATACGGTCTATGGCGGGGCGCACCTCTTCCGGTCGTATACCGCCGGCCGGCTGGGGGCGCGGGCGCTGCAGACGCTCGCGGAGTACGCGCCCGAGCCGGAGACCTTCGCCCGCGCGGTGGGGCTGCCGGCGGCGCTCGCGGAGACGGTGTACGAGCGGGTGGTTGCCAAGCTCCGCCGCGAGCCGATCGAGGACTACCGGATCGATTTCGAGGACGGCTACGGCTACCGGCCGGACGCCGAGGAGGACGGCCATGCCCGCGCCGTCGCGGCCGAGGTGGCGCGGGGGATGGAGGCGGGGAGCCTGCCGGCCTCGCTCGGCATCCGGATCAAGCCGCTTGCCGGGGAGAGCGCGGCGCGCGGCATGCGCACCCTGGAGGTCTTCTTCAAGGAGCTGGCGGAGCGCGCCGACGGCCGGCTGCCGCCGCGCTTCCTCGTCACCCTCCCCAAGGTCGTAGGCGCGGCGGAGGTGGCGGCCCTCGCCGATGCGCTCGACCTCCTGGAGGCGGTCCTCGTCTGCGCTCCCGGCCGGCTCGGGCTGGAGCTGATGATCGAGACGCCCCAGGCGCTCCTCGACGCCGATGGCGCGGTGCCGCTCCGCCGTCTGGTGGCCGCCGCTCGCGGCCGCTGCGCCGCCGTCCACTTCGGGGCCTACGACTACACGGCGGCCCTGGGGATCACCGCCGCCCACCAGCGGCTCGACCATCCCGCCTGCGACTACGCGCGGCAGACGATGCAGGTCGCCCTCGCCGGCAGCGGGGTGCGCCTCGCGGACGGCGCGGTCACCCTCCTCCCCATCCCGCCGCACCGGCTGGGACCGACGCCGGGAACACCGGGCAGCCTGCCCTGGCCGGAGATGGAAGCGAACCGCGAGGCCGTCCACGCCGCCTGGCGCCTCCACTACGGCGCGGTCCGCCGCGCCCTCGTCGCCGGCTTTCCCCAGGGTTGGGACCTCCACCCGGCCCAGCTCCCCACCCGCTACGCCGCGGTCTACGCCTTCTACCTGGAGGGGCTCCCCGCGGCGGCCGCCCGGCTGCGCAATTTCGTCGAGAGCGCCGCCCAGGCCACCCGAGTGGGAGCGGTCTTCGACGACGCCGCGACCGGCCAGGGGCTCCTCAACACCTTCCTCGCCGCCCTCGCCTGCGGCGCCCTCTCCGAGGAGGAGGCGGTCGAGCAGACCGGGCTCACGCGGGAAGAGCTGGGCCGTCGGTCTTTCGCGGGTCTTCTCGCCGGGCATGGCGTGGACGAGTAGGAAGGAGCCGTGGGCCGGATTTTCATCCGGAGACGCGGAGGCCGAGCAAGGTGCGTTCGGTGATCTCCAGCTCTTCGCGATCGCTGTGGATTACGTAGAGCTCCCGCTGTGGCGCGTCGCGGTGGAATCTCAAGTACGCGCGGAGAGCGGTTTTACCGTCCGGGAAGGCGTCGACGACGGCCAGCTCCTCCAGTCGCCGTTGTCCCGCCTCTGAACGTGCCAGCAGCGCCTCAACCAGAAGCCACTGGTGAGGATAATGCCGGCGGATGTCCGTCCATACCATGCGGGTCTCCGCGCTTCGATGCACCACCTCTCCCTGGGTGGCGGAACTGATTCTACCGACCGAGAACGGAATAAACAAGGCGTAAGACGGGTATACTCCCCGCATGGACGCCGCACCCCTCTCCGGTCCCCGCGGCCGCGGCGCCTCGGGGAATCCCGAGAACCGCTTCACCCGTCTCTCGATCGAATCGGAAGAGCCGCCGCCCGACAAGGTGGAGACGATCTTCTATACCGACACGACCCGCGCCATCCTGGCGCGCAACGACAGCCCGGACGTCGGCTTCTCGGTCTCGGTCAATCCCTATCGCGGCTGCGAGCACGGCTGCATCTACTGCTTTGCGCGCCCCACCCACGAGTACCTGGACCTTTCGGCCGGCCTCGACTTCGAGACTCGAATCTTCGTCAAGGAGGATGCCCCGGAGCTCCTCCGCCGCGAGCTGGGCAAGCGCAGCTACGAGCCAGAGGTGATCGCCATGTCGGGCGTGACCGACCCCTACCAGCCGGTCGAGCGCCGGCTGGAGATCACCCGGCGCTGCCTCGCGGTCCTCGCCGAGTTCAGAAACCCGGTCGCCATCATCACCAAGAACGCCCTGGTGGCGAGAGACGTCGATCACCTGGCGAGCCTCGCCGAGCACCGGGCGGCGCTCGTCTGCGTCTCGATCACGACCCTCGATCCCGAGATCGCCCGCACCATGGAGCCCCGCGCCTCGCACCCCCGGGACCGCCTGGCCGCCGTCGCCAAGCTCACCGCCGCGGGCATCCCCTGCGCCGTCTTGGCCGCGCCCATGGTCCCGGGCCTGACCGACCACGAGCTGCCGGCGATCTTGACCGCTGCGGCCGAGGCCGGGGCGAAGAGCGCTCACTTCATCCCCCTCCGTCTCCCCGGAGCGGTCGCCGGCCTCTTCGAGGAGTGGCTCACCGAACACTTTCCCGACCGCAAGGAGAAGATCCTGAACCGCATCCGCGGCATGCGCGGCGGGCGCCTGAACGATCCCCGCTTCGGCAGCCGCATGAAGGGGGAGGGCATCTTCGTCGAGCAGATGCAGGCCCTCTACCAGACCACCTGCCGCCGCCTCGGCCTCGGAACCCGCACCTACGACCTCTCGACCGCCGCCTTCAGGCGGCCGGCCCCGGTTTCGGGGCAGCTCGACCTGTTCGGGGAGTGAGGGTGCGGTATGATCCCCCCGTCACGAGGAGGCTTGGATGAGCGACGACACCAGTGAGACGAGAGACGAGGCGGCCAGCCAGGTCGACCCGGGGGAGTTGGACGAGACCTGGCGGGTGGTCCGCACGGTGGGTACCGAGGAGGAGGCCATGGTCGTGGTCGGCTTCCTCAACAGCAGCGACATCCCGGCGGAATCGGAGTCGCTCCACATCAGCGAGCTGCCGGTCGACTTCGGCGAGATGAGCCAGGTGCACATCCGGGTCCCGGTCGAGCGCGCGGACGAGGCGATCGCCCTCCTCGCGGTACAGGACGACGCGGCACCGGTCTTCGCCGAGGGCGAAGCGACGCAGGCGATCGATTCGCCCGGCACGCTCGAAGCGGCGGAGAACGCCGTCCGGGACCTGCCGAGCTCCCCGGAAACGAAATAGCCTCTTCGAGGGCCTACTACGACGTGAGCACTCTGGACGGCGGCCAGTCCGTCGGCCGCTATCGGATCGAACGATTCCTCGGCGCCGGCGCCATGGGGGAGGTGTACCTCGCCCAGGACCCGCACATCGAACGGTCGCTCGCCATCAAGACCGTCCGTCTGGTCGGCCGGCCGCAGGAGATCGACGACCGGAAGAAGCGGCTGCTCCGCGAGGCCAAGGCCGCCGGCCGGCTCCTCCACCCCAACATCGTCACTCTCTTCGACACCGGCGAGGCCGACGACGTCCTCTATCTCGCCTTCGAATACGTCGAGGGCATGGACCTCTCCGCCCGGGTGACCTCGGGCTCGCTGCCGCCGCTGTCGCTCCGCGAGGTGCTCCGCATCATCGCGGAGTGTGCCGAGGCGCTCGACTACGCCCACCGGCAGGGGATCGTCCACCGGGACATCAAGCCGAGCAACATCCTCCTGGACAAGGCGGGCCACGTGAAGGTGGCCGACTTCGGCATCGCCAAGATGGTCGGCCAGTCGACCGAGCTGACCGTGGCCGGGTCGGTGATGGGGAGCCCGCAGTACCTCTCTCCGGAGCAGATCCGCGGCGAGGAGCTGGACGGCCGGAGCGACGTCTTCTCCTTAGGCGTCGTCCTCTTCGAGCTGCTCTCCGGCCGCCGGCCGTTCGACGGCGAGACGATCACCACCCTGGTCTACCAGATCCTTCACAAGGAACCGCCCCGGGTCTCGGAGCTCCGCGGCGGCATCCCGCCGCGCCTGGAGGCCCTTCTCGCCCACATGCTCGCGAAGGACCGGGACGAGCGGCTGGCGACGGCGGGCCTGGTGGCCGAGGAGATCAAGGCCATCGAGCGCGAGCTGCCGGACGACACCCTGGCGGCGCCGGCCTCGACCCAGATCCAGCAGCAGATCCCGACCTACGTCCTGCCCCGCCGCACGACGGCGGCGGCGCAGATGCCGTCCTCGGTGCTGTCGAACCCTCCGGATCCGGCACCGGCGACGGTGGGCGTGGCAGGCGCGGTGGCAGCAGCGGGAACGGCGATTTCGACGGCCTCGCCGGGGCTTCCCACCGCGCAACCCTCGGTACCGGGTCCGCCGCCGCTACAGCCGCCGCCGACGACGCCGGCCGGCTCCAAGTCGCGGACCGGCCTCTGGATCGGCCTCGCCGTGGGGCTCCTCGTCTTCCTGGGGCTCGTGGCGCTCGGCGGCACCCTGGCCTGGCAGTACTACCAGAAGTTTCGTAGTGGGACCAGCGGGACGAACCCGACCGAGACGGTCGCGGCGCAGAATCCCTCGGGGACGGAGGCGTCTCCGTCGACAACTCCGGGCTCATCCTCGACCCCGGGAACGACCCCAGGAACTGCGCAGACTCCGGGTCAATCCCCTCCAGCCGCCAAGCCTCCCGAAGTCCCGGTGGTGGTGGGGAGGCCGATCGAGATCCGCAACCAGCCGCCTGGCGGCTCCGGCGGCTCCGGTCTCCCCGGCGGTCAGCCGCTCCCGACCGCGGGCGGCTCGCCGGCCGCTCCGGTCGCGCCGACCTCCCCCAAGCCGGGCGCCAACGAGCCGCCGCCGTTCGTTCCGGCGGAGCCGACCCGCCGGGCTCCGGCTCCGGTCTCCCCACCGAGCGGCCGGCCGCCGCAGGCGGAGCCCGCTCCCGCCGAGCCGGCGGAGCCGTCGCCCCGGGAGCGGCCGTCGGAGGGCGGCGCGGCGATGCCGGCGATGCGGACGGGGATGGCTCTCGCCTTCCGGGTCACCCCGCCCGACGCCTTCATCCTCGTCGACGGCACGGTGATCGGTCGCGCCGACGAGTGGAGCGGGCTCAAAGGTGCCAAGCCTTACACCCTGGCGGACTCCGGCGAGCACACGATCAAGATCCGGAAGCCGGGCATGAAGGACTACAAAATCTCCATCGACGCCAGCGAGACGAGCGGCACGACCCCGGTCAGCGCCCACCTCCAGCCCCTGCCCACCCGCGAGGTGTCGACCTCCGACCTCCAGTCGTACCACGTGAAAAGGGCGATCGGTTTCAAGGGCGCTCCCGAGGGAGCGGAGGTGCTGGTCGACGGCAATCCCAGCGGGCCGGCGAAGCGTTTCGCCTGCGGCGTTTTCGGCCGCGGCGGCCTGGAGCTCTCCGGCGGCACCCACCGGGTGACGGTCTCGGCGCCGGGGTACGCCCAGCGCGATCTCAAGGTCGAGGTGGACGACGAGGGCGGCAGCAGCTGCCAGGCGGTCGACCTCAACATGACGCGCGGGGGAGGCGGATGAGCGAGGTCGCCGAAGCCCTCCGCACCGCGGCCGAGCCGCGGGTGGTGAGCCTGCCGGGCCGGCTGCGCCGCGAGCGTCTGGCCAACGGCCTCGAAGTCTGCCTGATCGACAACCGGCAGGCGCCGCTCGTCACCTCCGTCCTCTACTACAAGGCCGGCACCCGCGACGAGCCGGTCGGCCATGGCGGGGTCGCCCACTTCCTGGAACACATGATGTTCAAGGGCTCGGCGCACTACGGCCCGGGGGAGATCGACCGCCGCACCCAGGCGCTCGGCGGGGTCAACAACGCCTTCACGAGCCACGACACGACGGCCTACCACTTCAACTTCGCCGCCGACCGCTGGACCGAGGCACTGGCGATCGAGGCCGACCGCATGGCGGCGCTCACCCTGGACCCCGATGACGTGGCGAGCGAGCGCCAGGTGATCCTCGAAGAGATCGCCATGTACGCGAGCGAGCCGTGGGACGCCCTGGAGATGGAGACGCAGGAGCGCCTCTACGGCTCCCACGCCTACGGCCGGCCCGTTCTGGGGACGAAAGAGGATCTCCTCGCGACCGGCCCCGAAGACCTGGCCGACTTCCACCGCCGCTTCTACCGGCCGGACAACGCCGTCCTCGTCCTCGCCGGCGAGCTCGACGACCGGGCCCTCGCGGAGGTCGAGAAGACGCTCGGCGCCGTACCCTCGCCGCCGCCCGGACCGGGTCCCCGGCCGCCCCTCGGCGCCCTCGACTTCCCCGCCGGCCTGGCGCGGATCGAGCGCCGCAAGGGAGAGGTGGCGCGCCTCCTCCTCGCCCTCCCCGGGCCGCCCGCCGATCATCCCGACCACCCGCCGCTCCGCCTCTTGATCACCCTCCTCGCCTCCGGGCGGGCGAGCCGGCTCCACCGCGCCATGGTCGACGAGGACCAGATCTGCGTCTGGGTGGCGTCCGATCTGTCGGAGACCGAAGGCGCCGGCCAGATCACCCTGGGCGCCGAGGTGGTCCCGGGGGTGACGCCGGAGCGCATCGAGGCGGACTTGCGTCGCCACCTGGCCGATCTGGTCGAGCGGGTGCCGTCGGCCGAGGAGGTCGAGCGCGCCAAGCAGATCGTCCGCGCCGACTGGGTGTTCGGCCACGAGAAGGTGCACCAGCAGGCCCTCTCGGCGGGCTTCGCCCTCACCCTCTACGACCTCGGCCACCTGGACCGGCACCTGTCGGCGCTCCTCGCCACCACCCCGGAGCAGCTGCAGGAGATGGCGCGCCGCTATCTCGATCCCGACCAGAGCGCCGTCCTCGGCTGGTCGCTGCCGCGCGAGGGGTCATGACCGCGCTCTCGACGGGACCCTCGAACAGCTCCCTGTCCGACGAGGAGGTCCGCCGCTATCGGGAGGACACCCCGGGCGCCGCGGGCCGCATCCACCTGAACAATGCCGGGGCGTCGCTGCCGCCGCGCCCGGTGCTCGACACGGTGCTCGACCACCTGCGGCGGGAGGCCGAGATCGGCGGCTACGAGGCCGCCGACCTCCTGGAGGAGCGGATCGCCGCGGTCTACGGCGACGTCGCCGCCCTCCTCGGCTGTCGGGCGGAGAACGTGGCGCTGGTCGAGAACGCCACGGTCGGCTTCTCCCAGGCCCTCTCCGCCTTCACCTTCCGTCCCGGCGACCGGCTGGTGACGACTTTGAGCGACTATCCGTCGAACCGGCTGATGTACGCCGCCCTGGTCGAGCGGGCGGGGATCGAGGTCCAGGTGGCGGCCGACCTGCCGGCCGGCGGCGTCGACCCCGGCGCGGTCGCCGAGCTGGCGCGCGACCCGCGCTGCCGGCTGGTCGCGGTCTCCTGGGTGCCCACGGGCTCGGGGCTCGTGCAGCGGGTGGAGGAGGTGGGGGAGGTCTGCGCGGCGGCGGGGGTGCCCTATCTGATCGACGCCTGCCAGGCGGTGGGGCAGCTGCCGATCGACGTCTCCCGGCTGCGCTGCGACTACCTGGCGGCGGCGGCGCGGAAGTTCCTCCGCGGGCCGCGCGGCATCGGCTTTCTCTACGTCTCCGACCGGGCTCTGGCGCGCGGCGACTATCCCCTGGGGATCGACATGGGAGGAGCGTCGCTCACCCCGGAAGGCGGGCTCGCCCTCTTCTCCTCGGCCCGGCGGTTCGAGAACTGGGAGTTCGCCTATGCCCTCGTCCTCGGCCTCGGGGAGGCGGCCCGCTACGCCCAGGCCGCCGGGGTCCTCCGTACCGGCCAGCGGGCGAGCGAGCACGCCGCCTACCTGCGGGAGCGCCTGGCCGCCCTCCCCGGGGTGACGGTCGAGGACCGCGGCGAGCGCCTCTGCGCCATCGTCACCGCCTCGGTCGCCGGCCGGAACGCGCAGGGCATCCGGGAGATCGTCCTCGCCCTCCGCCGGGACGGGATCAACCTGCACAACCTCACCGTCCCGAGCGTCTCCGGCGCGGGCGGTCTCCCCCTGCCGGTCCTACGGATTTCCCCGCACTACTACAACACCCGCGAGGAGCTCGACTCGGCGCTCTCGGCGCTCTCCGTCCGGCTCGCCGGGACGCCCCATGCCTGATCTGGGCTTGGGGATGCGGGTGCGCCGGGTCGAGGGGGCGCCGGTCGCCGCCGTGCGGGTGTGGGTGCGGGCGGGAGCGCGGATCGAGGAGAGCCCCGGCCAGGCGATCCTCACCGGCCGCCTGCTGACCGAGGGGACGCGCCGGCGCGGCTGGCGGCAGATCGCCGAGGAGGCCGACGCCCGCGGGGCGATCGTTTCGAGCTTCGCGACCTTCGAGTGTCACGGGGTGTCGATCGACGTCCTCGCCGACGACTGGGATCTCGCTCTCCGCTGGGCGGCCGAGATGATGCTCGAACCGTCCTTCCCTGCCGACCGCTGCGCCTGGATCGCCAAGCAGACGGCGGCGGAGCTCGAGAGCCTCGCCGATCAGCCGGAAACCAAGACCGGCTGGGGCTTCATGGAGCAGCTCTATACCCCGCATCCGAAATGCCGGCCGCTCCAGGGGAACGCCGAAAGTCTCCTGAAGCTCACCCCCGAGGAGTGCGCCGGTTTTCATCAGCGGGCGCTCGCGGGCGGCCTCCTGGTGACGGTGGCGGGGGTGATCGACGAGGCGGCGGTCTCCCTGCGCCTGGAGGAGCTCTTCGGCGGCCTCAAGCGGACGGCGACACCGCCGCCCGAGCCGGCATTGCCGGTGGGCATGGCGGCGGCGCGCCACCAGGTGACGACCGAGGCCGAGGACCAGGCCCATCTCTACATCGGCCAGCTGACGGTGCCGCGCCACCATCCCGACTACACCGCCCTGGAGGTGCTCGCCGTCATCCTCGGTTCCGGAGCGGGCTTGACCGGGCGCATCCCCACCCGCATCCGCGAGCAGGAGGGGCTCGCCTACAGCGCCTACGCGCAGACCGTGGCCGGCGCCGGGGTCGATCCCGGGCGCCTCGTCGCCTACGTCGGCACCTCGCCGGACACCGCCGAGAAGGCCCGCCAGGGGGTGGTCGAGGAGATCACCCGGGTGGTCGAGGACGGGGTGCTCCCCGAAGAGGTCGAGGAGGCTCGCGCCTACCTCCTCGGCCGCGAGCCCTTCCGTCGGGAGACGGCCCGCCAGTGGGTCGAGCTGCTGGTCGACGCCGAGCACTACCAGCTCCCCCTCGACGATCCGGCCTGGCGCACGGCGAGCCTGGAGGCCGTCGACCGTCAGGCCGTCGAGGCGGCGGCCCGGCGGCACATCGTGCCGGGCGATCTCAAGGTAACGGTGGGTTTGCCCGCACGTACTCAGAAAACCGGGAGCCTGACATGAACCTGGCAGCGTTTGCAGCGTTGGCAGCGAAGATCCTCGTCGGATTGGTCGCCCTCCTCCACCTTTACTTTCTCGTCCTCGAAATGTTTCTCTGGGACAAGCCCCGGGGCCGGCGGACCTTCGGCCTGACCCAGGAATTCGCCACGGCCTCCAAGGGGCTCGCCGCGAACCAGGGGCTCTACAATGGATTTCTCGTTGCGGGCCTCGTCTGGGGACTGATTCTCGGTCCCGTCGCGGGACGTCCGATCGAGATTTTCTTCCTCTCCTGCGTCATCGTCGCCGGGCTGTTCGGGGCCGCGACCGTCAACCGTAGAATCCTTTTCGTGCAGGCCGTTCCGGCGGTCCTGGCGCTCGCGCTGGTGCTCCTGGCTTGACGGCGACGTTCTTCGCGGCGGCTCGACGCCGTCGTGCGGTTCATCCGCGCCGCACCAGCTGTCCACACGCTCCCTCGACGTCGCGGCTGCGGCTGCGCCGCACGCTGATGAAGCAGCCGTGCTGGCGGAGGCGAACGGCGAAGGCCTGGAGGCGTTCCTCCGCCGGCTCGCGGAAGGTCGTCTGGGCATGCTCGTTCAAGGGGATGAGATTGACGTTGTGCCGGTGGCGGAGGTCGCCCAGCCAGGCGGCCAAGCGATCGGCGTCGTCTTCCGTGTCGTTGACCCCGGAGAGAAGCACGTACTCGAAGAGGAGCCGTTCGCCGCGCTTCAATTCCCAGCGGTCGAGCGCCTGGCGGAGGCGGGCCAGGTTCCAGGCACGATTGACCGGCATGGTGGCGGAGCGCGCGGCGTCGGTCGTGGCATTGATCGAAAGGGCGAGCTGCGGCCGGGGCTCCATCCGCGCCAGCCGCTCCAACCCGGAGACCAGGCCGGCGGTCGACACCGTGATCCGCCGCGCCGAAAGTCCGGCGCCCTCCGGGTGGCAGAGGACGGTGATGGCGCGGTGGACGTGGTCGAGGTTGTGGAGCGGCTCGCCCATCCCCATGAAGACGAGGAAGAGCCGCTCGCCGTTGTCCGGCCCCATCTCGCGCATGAGGGCGAGAACCTGCCCCACGATCTCTCCCGCCGAGAGGTTCCGCACGATCCCCATGGCGCCGGTGGCGCAGAAGGTGCAGCCGAGCGCGCAGCCCACCTGGCTCGACACGCAGTAGGTGACTCGGGAGTCGCCATCGCGCCGCGGCATGTGGACGGCCTCGATCCGGTGACCGTCTGAAAGGCCCTGCACGAGCCGCGTCGCGCCGTCCTCCGAGGGATGGCGTTCGAGGATCTTGGGGAGCGAGAGGTCGGTCTTTTCCGCCAGCCAGGAAAGAATCTGCCGGGAGAGGAAAGGTTGCCCATCCCGCCAGGTGCGGACTCGCTGCAACCGCGCGCAAACGTGCTCGGGGCGTCCCGGGCAGCCGCCGGCCGCGAAGTCCTCCGGCAGGAGACCCCAGGCGGAGGGCGGGCCGGAGCGCTCGGGGGCGGAGGTGTCCCAGGGAGCGGGGAGAGGGGCGGTGGGCATCGGGAGGAGCATAGCGGAGATCGTACGGAACGCGCGGTCCCCAGGCGTTCCTTCCGAGGGCAATTCTTCCACCCGAAAATCTGTTTTCTCTTTCGAGGAGATAGATTTTGCGCCGTGCAAAAACCGCCTTCGCCACGATTTTCGCCGCCTGTCTAGTCGCGATCTACCTGATCTCGGCGGTCCGCCTGGATCGGGCTTCGGCGGCGGCTTCCGACCCCGCGGCGGCGGCTTCGACGGACGGCGATCCCATGCTGGGCCAGGCCGTCTACTACGGCGCCGAACTCGCCGGGAATGCCACGGCGAGCGGCGAGATTTTCGATCCTTCTCTCCTGACCGCCGCCCATCGTACGCTTCCCCTGGGCTCGAACGTCCAGGTGACCAATCTCGCCAACGGGCTTCAAACGGTCGTCCGGATCAACGATCGCGGCCCCTTTACGGCGGGCTCGATCATCGATCTCTCGACCGCCGCCGCCCAGCGGATCGGCCTGCTCCCCAGAGGGAGCGGGCAGGTCCGGCTGGAACGGGTGCCATAAAAGGGGTGAGAGCCAATCAGATTCTGGCGGGCTCTTTCCCGTAGACCGCTTTCGCCTCACCGTTCAGCTCGTTGTTGCGCACCGCCGCCACGTCCGCCAGGCGGGTGAGGAGGGAAGGCACCCAGCGCGAGCCGCTCTGCCAGCCGGCGCGGTCCTCGTCGCTCCCCTCGCCGCCGTCCGCGACCGGGGAGGGGAGCCACCGATTGACGAGCTGGAGGAGGCGGGCCATCAGGTTCGGCATCAGTGCTGCGGCGAGCGTCGCGGCGCGCGCCTGGGGCGAGAGGATGAGTTGTGGCTCGCCGCGACGGCAGGCTTCGACGATCCGGCGGGCGGCGCGCTCGCCGGACATCGAGGCCAGGGGGAAGGAATCCGACAGGGCGAACCAGGCGAACTCCTTCTGCTGCCGCCCCTTGAATCGCGCATTGACGTGGGAGCCCGTGCGCATCAGGCCCGGGCAGACGGTCGTGACGTAAATCTTGTCCTTCGCGAGCTCGGCCTGGAGACCGTTCGAGAGGCCGACCAGGGCGAACTTGCTCGCCGAGTAGGGCAGCAGGTGCGGCACCGCGAGCTTGCCGCCGATCGAGGCGATGTTGACGATCCGGCCGCCGCCCTGCTCCGCGAGGTAGGGGAGGGCGGCGAGGATCGTGTAGAGCGGGCCCCAGAAGTGGACCGCCATGGCGTTCTCGAAATCCTCGATCGCCATGTGCTCCAGGGGGCCGACCTGGATGATCCCGGCGTTGTTGACCACCACGTCGAGGCGTCCGAAGCGTTCGGCGGCCCGTTCGACCGCCCACTCCATGTCTTCCTGGTTCGAGACGTCGGCGGGGAGGGCCAAAACGCGGGCGCCGAAGAGCGCCGAAAGCTCGCGCCGCGCGAGGTCGAGCTCGGTGGGGTCCCGGGCGACGATCGTCAGCCGGGCGCCGAGGGCGGCGAAACGGCGGGCGAGGAGGAGCCCCAGCCCGCGCGAGCCCCCGGTGATGAGGACCGACTTGCCCTGAAAGTCCATTGCCGGCCGCCGCCGCGCGGCGCGGGAGGCGAGGAAGAACCCCGCTCCCGCGCCGAGGCTGGCGATGCCGGCAATGCCGGCAATGCTGGGGACTCTCGCGGCGGCCGGCATCGCCGGTCGCCGCATCACGAAGGCCGCTCCGCGCCGTTCCCACCCTGGCCCGGGCCATGGCCGTGACCGCCGTCGTGACCGCTCGCCGACTTGTGCTTCGAGCCCTTGGTCCCCTTCGCTCCCTGGGCCCCCATCTCTCCGGGCTTCAGGACGATCTTGATGCAATGGTCCTCCTTGTCGCGGAACATCGCATAGCCGTCGGGCGCCTCGTCGAGATTCAGCCGATGGCTGATCAGCCGGGAGGGATCGATCTCGCCGGCGACGATCCGGTCGAGCAGCGGGCGCAGATAGCGGTGGACATGGGTCTGGCCCATCTTGAGGGTCAAACCCTTGCTGAAGGCGGCGCCGAAGTTCACCTTGTCGAGGAGACCTCCGTAGACGCCGGGGATCGACACCGTTCCGCCCTTGCGGCAGGCCTGGAGCGCCTCGCGGAGGGCGTGCGGCCGGTCGGTCCCGAGCTTCAGGGCCTGCTTGGTCTTGTCGTAGTAGGCGTCGAAGGTGGTGCCGTGGGCCTCCATCCCCACGGCGTCGATGCAGGCGTCGGGACCCTGGCCGCCCGTCATCTCGCGGAGGGCTTCGAGCGAGCCCGTCTCGGTATAGTCGATCGTCTCGGCCCGCCCCCAGGTGCGGGCGAGGCGCAGGCGGTCGGGGAAGCGGTCGATGGCGATCACCCGCTCGGCGCCCAGCATCCAGGCGCTCTGGATGGCGAACTGGCCGACCGGCCCACAGCCCCAGACCGCGACGGTGTCGCCCGGCTGGATATTGCAGTTTTCGGCCGCCATGTAGCCGGTGGGAAAAATGTCCGAAAGGAAGAGGACCTGGTCGTCCTCGAGGCCGTCGGGGATCTTCAGGGGACCGACGTCGGCGTAGGGGACGCGCACGTACTCGGCCTGGCCACCGGCGTAGCCGCCCATCATGTGGGAGTAGCCGAAGAGCCCGGAGCCCGAGTAGCCGTAGGCTTTTTCAAGCATCCAGGCGTTGGGGTTCGAGTTGTCGCAGAGCGAGAAGAGCTGCCGCTCACAGTAGGAGCAGTGACCGCAGGCGATCGTGAAGGGGACGACGACGCGGTCGCCGACCGCGAGGTTCTTGACCTCGGCGCCGAGCTCGACCACCTCGCCCATGAACTCATGGCCGAGAATGTCCCCTTTCTGCATGGTAGGGATATAGCCATCGTAGAGGTGGAGATCGGAGCCGCAGATCGCGGTCGAGGTGATGCGGAGGATGGCGTCTCTACGGTTCAGGATCTTGGGGTCGGGGACGGTTTCGACCCGGACGTCGTTCTTGCCGTTCCAGCAAAGGGCTTTCATGAGTAATTCTCCTGGCCGCCGGGCCGTCTAGAAAGGGTTCTTGAGGTTGAGGAAAGGACGGTCGCCGGCGGGTTGCCCCTCGATCGTCGGCACCTCGCCGGCTTCCAGGAGGGCCTTGAAACGGCGGAGATCCGACTGCACTTCGAGCTCGACCCCTTGGTGGTTCAGGCGGGCGAGGGCCCGGCCGAAGAGGTTTTCGGGCGTTTGGACGTCCATGTGCACCCGGACGACGGTGCCGCGGTTGCCGGTCGCCGGCTCGAAGCGGACCCAGCCGGAATTGTCGATTTGGGAGTCGGTGAGAGAACGCCAGGAGATCACCCGGCCCGGCTGGTCGTCGACGATCCGGGCATCCCAGGAGATCTTCATCCCCAGGGGGCTCTTCCCCACCCAGTGGGAGATCCCCTTTTCCTCGTGGACGGATTCCAGGTTCTTCATGAAACGGGGGAGATTTTCGAGCCGGCGCCAGAAGGCGTAGAGCTCGTCGGCGGGCCGGTTCACGGTCAGGCTCGCGTGGACCTTGAAGGGAGCGGCGGCCTCCTGCTCTTTGGGGGCTTCGGCGGTATCGCGGGTAAAAGTACGGGGCACCCAGCGACCGGTGGCGCCTCGGAAGGCCAGGGGGACGCCGGCCAGGGCGGCGCCCAGGCCCTTGAGGTTGCGTTCGCGGGCGGCATAGGCGAAGAGGGCCGCGCCGCCGAAGACCAGGGCGGCGCTGCCGACGATGCCGGCCAGGCTCTCGTGCTCGGGCGCGGCCGAATACGACGTGGGAGAAGGGAGGGCGACTTCGTGGGAAGGCCCCGTGCCGGGTTGCGATGGACTGGAAGCGACTACGTCTCGCACGGTTGTCTCCTGCGGTTTTAAGGGTGGGTGGTTTTGAGGGTGGCTCTCTAGACCTCCGTCAACAGGTTTCTGTCCCGACGCACCCGCGCCGGACAGAGAAAGAACCCGCAAGAGATGTGCCACCTGGGGGAGGGAGGTGGGTTGGAGAGAGGGCGGAGGCTAGAAGTCGATCTTCACCCGTGCCGTGATCGTCCGCTCCGTCCCCGGGTAGTAGAGGGGGAGGAGATGGCCGGTCGAATCGAGGGTCACGAAGCCATCGGTCGAAAAACGGTGGTTCAAGAGGTTTCGCACCGTGATGTCATAGGAGAGCTTCTCGAAGCGGACGCCGACGACGGCGCCTACGAGGGTGTAGGGGGCGAGCGGGATCAGGTTCTCCTCGTCGACGTACTGGCCGCGGACGTGGGAGAGCTCGAAATCCCCGAAGGGGCCGGTGCCATGGCCGGTGTAGCCGATCCAGCCCAGGCCCGCGGCGATCTGGGTGCGGGGCACGCCGTTGATCTGGTTGCCGTTGTTGGGACCGCCGTCGAAGATCGCCCGCGAGTAGGTGTAGGAGAACCGGGGCCGCAGGCCGGGAGCGAGGTCGCCCGTCACGTTCCACTCGACCCCCTGGTGACGGCTCTGCGAGATGTTGTCGAAGCGCAGTTGGGAGATGTCGAAGCCGATCTCGTCGGTGACCCGGAGCGAGTAGAGAGAGAGCGAGGTCGAGGCGAAGTCGCCCAGCCGGGTGCGCACGCCGGCCTCGTAGTTGGTCGCCCGCTGCGGCAGGAGGGCGGTGTTCGACAGGTAGGCCACGATGCCGTGGGCGATGATGAAGGGGCGGCGGTCGTAGAGCTGCTCGACGGTCGGCGCCTTGAACGAGCGGCTGGCGGAGAGGAAAGCGTTGCCGGCGTCGCCCAGGCGGTAGTTGAGGGCGACCGAGGGGCTGGTCGCCGTCTGGGCGATGGCGGGGAGACCCACCTTGCCGTCGAAATCGCCACGCAGGTCGTCGTAGCGCACGCCGGTCGAGAGGGTGAGGTTGCGGTTCAGGTCGAGCTCGGCGCTGCTGAAGCCGCCGAGGGTCGTGCGGGATGCGTGCGCATGGTCGATCCGCGCGTTGAGCGCGCCCACGGCATTGATCCGGAAGTAGTCGGAGTCGACCGTCCCATCGCTCGCCTCGGCGCCGGTCAAGAGGCGCCCGCTGTGCCCGGCGAGCTCGAAGCCCTGGAGGTAGCGCGCCTCGGCGTGGCTGCTGTGGGTGCCAAGCCCGTGGGCGAGAGTCTGGAAAGCGAGAGTGTCGACCCGGTACTCGTCCTTGCCGCGGATGTTCGTCGAGGCCTCGAAGTGGGAGATCCCGCTGAGCGGCAGGGAGAGCGACAGGCCCGCCTGCCGGGTGCGTCCGGTGTCGGAGTCCAGGGGCGAACCGGCCTCCGTGCTCGGCGTTCCGGCTGGAATGCCGCCGGGGATCTGGCGATCCGAGTCGAGGTAGAGCGCGGAGAGGACGAGCCCGAGCTCGCGCGGGATGGCGGTTCCTCCCGGTGGGGGTGTCGGACCGGGGAGGAGCGGCGTCCAGCGGAGGCGCGACTGGGCCTGGGTGCTGTGGTAGATGCTGTGCTCGCGGAAACCGGAGAGGCTCACCCGGCGAAGCGAGACCGCGGCCTCCTTGCGCTCGCCTCCCCACGAGGTGGCGAGCGAGCCCTCGCCTTTGCCTTCATTGCCGGTGCCGAGGACGATCGTGCCGTCGGAACCGGGGCCGGCGCGGTGGGTGATGACGTTGACGAGGCCGCTCATCCCGACATTGCCGTAGAGGGTCGACACCGGACCGCGGAGGATCTCGATCCGTTCCACCCGGTCGAGGTCGACGAGGTTCCAGTCGACGAGATCGGTGTCGAAGTCGTTGGCGGGGAGGCCGTCGATCGAGAGCAGGGCGTAGCTGGTCTCGCCGGCGCTGTAGAAACCGCGCAGGTCGACCACCGCACCCGTCCCCGTGCCGGTCCGGTCGTAGATGTGAAAGCCGCCGCCGGCCGCGAAGAGGAGGTCGGGGAGGGTCACGTCGCCGGCGAGCGCGATGTCCTCGGCGTTGAGCACGGTGATCGCGCTCGGCGTCTTCTCGATCGCCACCGGGGTTTTGGGCGCGGTGACGACGATCTCCTCCCGGTAGGGTGGGGGAGCGGTCGGTTCCTCGGCCTGGAGCGGGAGCGCGAGGAGCAGCAGGAAGGGGGCTACCCTGTTCTTCATTGGCACCGTCGGGCGTCGGCAAATACGCTACCACGGCATTGAGGTCTTGGTACGGCCATTTGTGTATGGAGTGCGGGGAGAGGCCTGTTGCGTGCCGACGGGGAGGTGAAGGAAGATACCGCGTCCCGAAAGAAGAGGGGCCGAATCAGAGGAGCCGAATCGATGACCGAGCCGTCCGCCCCGCTGTCCTCCGCTCTCCCCCGAGTGACGATCTACACCGATGGCGGCGCCGATCCCAACCCGGGACCCGGCGGCTGGGGGGTGGTCCTCCTGGACGAGGCGGGGAAGCGGACGAAGGAGCTCTACGGCGGCGAGCCCCGGGCGACCAACAACCGCATGGAGCTGACCGCCGCCATCCGCGGCCTGGAATCCCTGAAGCAGCGCTGCCGGGTGCGGGTGCGGACCGATTCCCAGTACTTGCGCCGCGGGGTGACCGAGTGGCTGCGGGGCTGGATCGCCCGCGGTTGGCGCCGCAAAGAAGGGGTGCTTTTAAACGAGGATCTCTGGCGGCGCCTGGCCGAGCTCATCGTCCTGCACGAGGTGACCTGGGAGTGGGTGAAGGGGCACGCCGGAGAGCGCCACAACGAGCGTGCCGACGAGCTCGCGACGCGGGCCATCCGCGAGCAGGGAAAGGGGAAGGCGGCAGCGGCGCACGGCCCCGTCCCCGCTCCAGTCGAGGTCGACGTCTTCCTCCGCGTCTCCGCCTCCGGCGGCAAGGGAGGCTGGGCGGCCCTGGTGCGGCAGGGCGGCGAGGAGCGGGTCCTGGCTCACGGCGAGACGGGGAAGACCCCCAACCAACTCGATCTCCTGGCAGCCCTAACCGCCCTCGAAAGCCTGCCCCCGGGCACCGCGGTCGCCCTCCACACCGGTTCCGACTATCTCAGGAACGGAGCGACCGGCTGGATCGCCGGCTGGAAGCGCCGCGGCTGGAAGACCCAGGAGGGCCAGCCGGTCCAGAACCGCGACCTCTGGCAGCGCCTGGACGCCGCCATGGCCGCCCGCCGCGTCCACTGGCCCCCGGTCAAGGGCCGCGACGTCCCCGAATTCGAGACCCTGGGCCCCGCCGCCCGGGAGGCGGCGGGGCGGGGGAAGTAGGCGCCCTACGGTTTCGTCTTCCATCCCCAGCGATTCTTTCCGGTCCGATCTCACCTCACTTCTGGATTGTGGAGCGACGGCCGAGCTGATCGGGAGGTCAACTTCGAGCTGATTTTCGTCGCCTTCCCCCCTGAGCGGTGGGGTCCGCGCGGCGGGGAAGAGCGGCTACGCTGTCTCCGCCTCGCCGCGCGGAAGCTCGTCTGCAAGCCCCCGGTGAATGCTACGATCTTGCCCTGAGGAGATGCCAATGACGGATGTCGCCAATTCCTTGCACTCGGGGCGGGATGTCATCCTGCGCACCGAGGATTTTGCTGCGGCCGAAAAGTTTTATGGGTCTGTCCTCGGCCTGCCGGTCGTCCATCGGAGCGAAACGCTTCTGGGCTTTGAGACCGGCTCCTTTTGCCTGTACGTCGAAAAGGGAAAACCGCACGGTCCCGTGTTCGAGCTCCTGGTGCCCGACGTGGAAGCGACGAGAGACCGGCTGGTCGCCGCCGGCTGTACCGTCGAGGAAGAGGATGCCTCCCTCCCGCGGTGCTACTTGAGAGACCCTTACGGTCTCGTCTTCAACCTAGGGCGGGCTTAGATTAGAGCCGCCTCCGCCTGCCGGGCGACTGTGTCCTGCTGCGGCAGGATGGCGAGCTCCGCCCCCAAAGTACCCTTCTGCTGGCGGAGAAGTCGCGGACTTCCGGGTTGGAGTGCCCTGCTTCGGCTGCGGAAATACCCTGCTTCTCCCGCGGAAGTACCCTACTTCTTGAGAGGAAGTACCCTACTTCCTGGGAGGAAGTACCCTACTTCCTCGGCGGAAGTACCCTACTCTTCGCCAGAAGCACCCTACTTCTCCGGCGGAAGTACCCTACTTCCTGGGAGGAAGTACCCTACTTCTTCGGCGGAAGTACCCTACTTTTCGCCAGAAGTACCCTACTTCTCCAGAGGAAGTGCCCTCTCCTGAGGACGCTTGGCACGGTCCTCGGCGTTCCGGGCTACCGAGTCGCCCTCGGTCGCACTCTACGGCCGCGAGAGATCCAAACGTAGGGTGCCCCCGACCTCGAGCTGGCCCGCTACGCACTTGGCAAGCGGCGCAGTCCAACCCGAGAGCTCCCACAGAACCAGGACAGACTGCGCCACGATGCACACTGGGTACGCCCCCGGCGCCATCTCGGGGATGACGGATTTCCTCTCCTGGGAATCGGTGCTCTGCTCGTGGCGGCGAATCCAGTCTCCGAGCGCCTGAGGCGAGAGGGGAAGGCCGTTTTGAAAGCTCCAGAGTGAGGGGGATTGCTTTTGGGCCGCTTCCGACTCCTCGGGAAACTGAATCTCTAAAGTACCGCTCGCCGTGCTCACCGGGAGAGAGACCGGCGGCTCTCCCACCGTCACGGCGAAAGCCTGCAAGGCAAGCTGCAGAGTCTCGGTCGCGAGACGATTCCCCGCGAATCAGTCCTCTTCAGTGAAGCTGCAGGATCCCGTCAAAGTCGCTGGCAAGGGGCCAGCTGCGCCGGAAATGCAATCCCGCGGCGGAGGGCCTGCCCCGAAGGGGCTTGGGTTGGTAGCCTGGGGCGAGAGCCCCAGGTTGAGGTAACCACAAGAAAAAAAAAGCCCCGAAGGGGCGAAGGTTCAGGTGGAACTACCATCGCCCCTTCGGGGCTGAAGATTCTTATTCCTCCCCTTTCCTGGGGTTCTCACCCCAGGCTACCGACCCAAGCCCCTTCGGGGCGAAGAGAAAAGCGACTTTGACGAGACCTTCAGTGAAGCTGTGAGCTGGGCGAGGCCCAGGGTTTCGTATTCAATCTCTTCCGGGCTTAGAATCGGTTTCACGGCCTCTCGCCGCTTCTCTTTCACTCATCCTCAGAGGAGGATTCCATGCAGACTCGCAGAACGTCGCGCCTCGCGTTCCCGTTCCTCGCCGTCCTCGTTTTCGTCGCCTCCGGGCTCGTGGCCCAGGACGCGGCGCAGGTGACTCCGAAGGTGGTCAAGGTGAAGTTCGAGAACGAGAAGGTGCGGGTGCTCGAAGTGATGAGCCATCCGGGCGACAAGGAGAAGACGCACTCCCATCCCGCCAACGTCGTCTACGTCCTCGAAGGGGGAACCCTCCGCATCACCACGGCGGACGGCAAGACGAGCGACGTCACCTTCAAGACCGGCGACACGCTCTACCGCGAGCCGGTGACCCACTCCGCCGAGAACATCGGGAAGACGATGTTCCACGCCATCATCGTCGAGATCAAGACTCCCTGAGCCAGTTTCTCAGGGGAGGTTGAGCTGCCAGGACACGCCGTACCGGTCGGCCACCCAGGTGAACCACGTGCTGAAGCCGTAGGCTCCGGGCGGCATCAGGATCTGCCCTCCGGCGCTCAAGGCCTGGAAGGCGTCGTCGAGCTGTTGCCGGCTGTCGCAGTCGACGAAGAGCGAGATGGAGGGCGTGAAGGTGAAGGCGTGTTGGGCCGGGCTGTCGATACAGAAGAAGCGGGTGGCGTGGAGCTCGAAGAGCGCGCGTTTCACGCTGCCCTCTTTGCCGGGCTCGCCCGCGGCGTAGCGCTCGATCGACACGATCCGCGATCCGGGGAAGAGGGAGACGTAGAAGTTCATCGCCTCTTCGGCGGCGCCGATGAACATCAGGAATGGGGTGATCTCCATCTCTCTCTCCTCCTTATCCTTTCCGTACCGGCAGCTCTTTCAAGATGCGTTCCGCGAGCGCCCCGTAGTCGCCCCCGAAGTGGTGCGCTCCGGCGAAGCCGATCGACTTGCCGAGGGTGGGGGAGAGGCCGGGGCAGATCGAGTCCTCCTCTTCTTTGCCGTAGAGGCAGAGGACGGGAGCCCGGCCGCGGAGCTTCTGCACCTCGGGGAGGACCGGCCGATCGGTATTCGAGCCTCCCCCCATCCACTGGGTGACGTGGAACTCGAAGCTCGCGAGCTTCGAGGGGCCTAAGAGGGCGACCAGTTCCACCTGTTTCTGGAGGGCCGGAGACAGGCGGTTGAACATGAAGGGGAGGACGTCGGCGCCCAGAGAGTAGCCGATGAGGAGGACGCGCTGCTTGTGCCAGACGGCCAGGTAGTGGTTGAGGATGCGCTCCAGGTCGCGGCCGATGACCTCGGGCGGCTTCTCCTGCCAGAAGTACTTGAGGGAATTCAAGCCCACGACCGGGATGCCGCGCGCCGCAAGCGCGCCGCCCACCTCGCGGTCGATCCCCGCCCAGCCGCCGTCGCCGGAGATGATGACGGCGAGGCGGTCGTTGGCTCCGGCGACGCCGGCGGCTCCGGCACCCGTGGGAGGCACCTCGGTCAAGGGCAGGTCGTCGACCGCGGCCAACGGTCGCGCGCCGCCGGGGGCCGGGGTGCCAGGGGGGGCTGGAGCCGGCGGCGGGACCGGCTTGGTGTCCGCCTGCGTCATCTTCGTGAAGGCGTCCTTGAACTGCGGCATCCAGCGCGGCTGCACCGAGAAGCCGTGGCCGACCTTGGGGAGCATCACGATCTGCCCGTTCTTGACCTTCTTCATGTAGGCCGCGGTCTGGTCCGGGAGGCAGGTCTCGTCGATCGTCCCTTGGAGGGCGACGAAGGGGCTCTCCAGGTTGTTCGAGGGGAGGAAGTTGTAGCCCTTGCCCTTGGGGCCGGGCTCGAAGGTCACCCCGTGGCCGGCGCAGAAGGGCTTGGTGAGCGGCAGGTCGGGGCAGAAGCCGAGGCTGATCGCCCCGGCGAAGGTGCTGGGCGGCGCCTGGACGAGGGTGGCATAGACGAGGGTTGCGCCCGAGGAGTAGCCGACGAGCACCGGCGGCGTGTAGGTGGGGCGGTTGAGCTTCTTCTGGAGATATTGGGAGAGCGCCTCGAAGTCGACCGCGGCGCTCGTGCACTTGTCCTTCGCCCCCTCGGCGGCTTTGAGGTACTGGCGGATGTCGATCCCGACGACCAGGGCGTCGAGGCCGGCGAGGGCTCGCGCCATGTCGATCACCCCGAGGTTCCAGCCGCCATCCCCGGAGACGAAAAGGACGACGTGCCGGGGCTGCGGTGTCTGGTGGTAGAGGGTCACCTTGCCGAAGCGCCCGAAGGTCAGGGTTTCGGCGGGCGGACCGGAGGCCGTCGATGCCGTCGATGCCGTCGACGCCGGGGCTTTCGCCGATTTGGCCGGTTTGCCCTGGGTCTTCGGGGCCGATGTCGTCTGCGCCAGAAGGGGAAGGGGAGCGAGCATCCCCACGGCTCCCAACGCGCCCCACGTCCCCAGTACGGCGAGGAGGGGAGCCAGGCGGACGGCGATCTTCGGGGTGAGCATACGGGGGAGCCTCCTGTCGGCGGGTACCTTATCAACCTTCGTGATCAAGCTTCGTGCCTATCAACCTTCGTGCCAGGTGCGGGCCTGGCACGGGAATGCCACTGAATCGAGCGCCCCGAATCGGGCCTCTTCCTGCACTAGACAAAGGAACCGTGTGCGGGGAGGTGCCCCGGGAGAGGAACCATGTCCAGCGATCCGACGCATCGGCTGTTCACCCGCCTGATCCATGGCGGGCTCGCTCCGGACCCGACGACCGGTGCCATCCTGACGCCGATCTACCAGTCGACGACCTACGTCCAGGAGGCGGTGGGCAAGGACAAGGGGTTCACCTACAGCCGCACCCGGAACCCCACGGTCGCCGCCCTGGAGCGCAACCTGGGCGAGCTCGAGCAGGCCCTCCCGGCCTCGTGCTTCGCGACCGGGATGGCGGCGATCACCGTCCTCTTCCTCGCCACCCTGAAGGCGGGGGACCATGTCGTCGTCTCGGACGTCGTCTACGGCGGCACCGTCCGCCTGCTCCGTCAGGTCTTCGCCGACCTCGGGGTGACGGCGAGCTTCGTCGATCCGGCGGATCCCGCGGCGCTCGCCGCCGCGTTTCGGCCCGAGACCCGGCTCTTCCTCGTCGAGTCGCCGGCGAACCCGACCCTCAAGCTGACGGATCTGGCGGCGGCCGCCGCGGCGGCGCACGTGGCCGGCGCCCTCCTCGCGGTCGACAACACACTCCTCCCGAGCATCCAGGAGCCGCTCGAGCTGGGGGCGGACGTCGTCCTCTATTCGACCACCAAGTACGTCGAGGGGCACAACGCGACGGTGGGCGGCGCCCTCCTGACGCGCAATCAGGCGCTCGCCGACCGCTTCCGTTTCCTCCAGAACGCCGTCGGCAACATCCAGTCGCCGTTCGAGGCCTGGCTCACCCTCCGCGGCTTGAAAACCCTGCCGCTCCGCATGGAGCGCCATGCCGCCAACGCGCTCGTCCTCGCCCGTTTCCTCGAAGCCCATCCCCGGGTCGAGCGGGTGGCCTACCCCTTCCTCGACTCGTTCCCCCAGGTCGAGCTGGCGCGCCGGCAGCAGAAAAACGGCGGCGGTATGATCGCCTTCGAGGTCGTCGGTGGAACGGCGGCGGGGATGAAGGTGATGAGCTCGGTCCGGCTCTGCTCGCTGGCCGAGAACCTGGGCGCCGTCGAGACCCTGGTCACCCACCCGGCCAGCATGACCCACGCATCGATCCCGCCCGCCGAGCGCGAGGCGATCGGGATCACCGACGGTCTCGTCCGCCTGTCCGTCGGTCTGGAAGACCCCAACGACCTGATCGCCGATCTGGAGCAGGCACTACAAGCGTAGAAAGTAAGGAGACTCCCATGAGCAACGATCCCATCGTCGTATTGAAGTTTGGCAGCTCGATCCTCGCGGAGGCCGCGGACATCCCCGTGGCGGTCCACGAGATCTACCGGTGCCTGCGCCAGGGCAAGCGGGTGGTCGCGGTGGTCTCCGCCCTGGGGCCGACGACGGACCGTCTGCTCTCGCTCGCCCACGGCCTGTCGGGGAGCCCCGAGGCGGCGGGTCTCGCCGCTCTCCTCTCGACCGGCGAGGCGACCACCGCCGCCCTCCTGGCGATCGGGCTCGACCGCGCGGGGATTCCCGCCACTCTCCTCGATGCCGGCCGGGTCGGCCTGCGCACCGACGGCCCGATCCTCGACTCCGAGCCGCGCGAGCTCAACCGGCGCGAGCTCTTCCGCGTCCTCGAGCACCGGCCGGTCGCCATCCTCTCCGGCTTCGTGGGGCAGGACGCGGAAGGGCGCACGACCCTCCTCGGCCGTGGCGGCTCCGATCTCTCCGCTCTCTTCGTCGCCCATCAGCTCGGCGCCGAGTGCTGCCGGCTGATCAAGGACGTCGACGGGCTCTACGAGGCCGATCCCGCGTCGCGGCTGACCCCGCGGCGCTTTCTCTCCGTCACCTGGGAGGACGCGCGGCTCCTGGGCGGCGGAGTGGTGCAGGAAAAAGCCCTCCGCTACGCCGAGCGCCACCGGCTTTCGCTGGAGATCACCTGTCCCTACGTCGCCGAGCACACCGTCGTGGGTCCGGGTCCCTCGCGCCTCGCCGAGCGGGCGGCGCCGCGGCCGCCGCTCCGGGTCGCCCTTTTGGGGCTCGGCACCGTCGGGCTCGGCGTCTACAGGTATCTGACCGCCAAGCCCGAGCGCTTCACGGTCGTCGGCATCGCCGTGCGCGATCCCAAGAAGCACCGCGGCGAGGGGGTTCCGGCGGAGCTGCTGTCGACCGATCCCTGGGCCATCCTGGCGATTCCCGCGGACGTCGTCGTCGAGGCGATCGGCGGCGAGCATCCGGCCTCGGATCTGGTCGAGGCGGCGTTACAGGCCGGGCGCGACGTCGTCACCGCCAACAAGGCGGTGATGGCCGCCAACGGCCGGCACTTGTTGGAGCTCGCGGCGGCAGAGGAGGCGAAGCTGATCTTCTCGGCGACGGTGGGCGGCGGCGTGCCGGTCGTCGAGGCGGTCGAGCGCGCGGTGGCTAAGGGCCCGCTGCGTTCGGTCGAAGGGGTTTTGAACGCCACCACCAACTTCGTCCTCGACCAGATCGTCGCCGGGCGCGATCTCGCGGGCGCGGTCAAGGCGGCGCAGGACAACGGCTTCGCCGAGGCCGACCCGAGCTTCGATCTGAACGGCACCGACGCCGCGCACAAGCTCATCATCATCGCGCGGGTCGCCTTCGGCGCCGACTTAAAGCTCGCCGAGCTCGAGTGCCACGGCATCGACCGTCTCGATCCCGAGGAGGTACGCTCGGCGCACGCCGAGGGCTCGGTCGTGCGTCTCGTCGCCTCCTGCCGGCGCGACGGCGACAGCGTCGCGGCGCGGGTCTGCCCGGTGCGTCTGCCGGCCGATCACCCGCTGGCGCAGCCGAGGAACGAAGAGAACCGGGTGCTCATCCAGCCGGTCTCCGGCGCCGCCGTCGTCGTCGACGGCAAGGGCGCCGGGCGCTGGCCGACGGCGGAGGCGGTGCTCGCCGACATCCTGGACATCTACCGTCTGCGCCGCTCGCGGCCCGAGGAGCTGGCCCCGATGACCGCGGTCGAGCGGGTGTGGGAGTCCGGGGTGCCCCTGGGGATTTCCTAGCCGCCGACAAGCCGCCCGAACGAAAAACCTTTCGGTGCGGGAGCGCCAGGAACGTCCTCAGGCGCTCCCGCACCGGACAAGTCCCATGCCGCCAAGAGTTTTCCGGGTTGACACCAGCCTGCCGCCATCGCGATAATCGCTCGCAACACATTCCTTTTCGAAAGGAGCGCGACATGGCAGCTGCAGGCAAGAAAGCGTCCACGGCAAAAACGAGCAAGGGCAGGACGGGGACGACGGCCGGCAAGACTGCCGGCAAAACCGCCTCACAAAAGACCGCAACGAAGACGACGGGAAAAGCCGCGGCCAAGATCGCGGCCAAGCCGACGGCAAAAGCCGCGGCGTCGAAGAGTGCCGCCAGGCCGGCAGCGAAGGCTTCGAGCCGAAGCGCCAAGCCTGCCGCGAAAGCTTCGAGCCGGACGGCCTCCAGGCCCGCTGCCAAGCCGGCGGCGAAGACCGCGAGCCGGACCCCCGTTAAATCCGCCAAGCCCGCCAAGCCCGCCAAGCCCGCACCCCGCCCGCCCGCCCGAACGGCCGCCAAACCGGCGGCGAAACCGGCGTCTCGGAGCGCTGCCAAAATCACGGCGAAGCCGGCGAGCCGGACCGCCGCCAAACCGGCCAGCAAGCCCGCCAGCAGATCCGCCAGCAGATCCGCCAGCAAGCCGGCCGCGAGGCCCGCTGCGAAAGCCGCGGCCAAATCTTCGGCCAAGCCGGCTTCGCGATCCGCTTCGAAACCGGCGGTGAAACCCGCGGCCAAGCCGGCGGCTAAGACATCGGCGGCGAAACCGTCTGCGGCGAAATCGAGGGCCGCTTCGAAGCCGGCCGCCAAACCGGCGAAGCCTGCGGCCCGGCGGAGCCGCGCGCCCCGTCCCGCCGCCCCGGCTCCTGCCCCCCCGGCGGACGAGACGACGGGCTCGGCCGACACGGCGGCCACCGCTTCCACGGCGGTCGAGTCGTTCCCGTCCGGCGCAGCGGAATCGCCGGAGTCGTCGGACTCGCCGGAATCGTCGACCGCTCCGGAGATGCCGGAAGCCGGTCTCTAAAGGCCGTCTTCCTGGAGCGTACTTCAGGTCTCGCCGGAGAGCGCCCGGCGCGCCGTCGCCAGGGCTTCGCCGAAGCCCTGGCGGTCGCGCGCGTCGACCAGGTGGGTGAGGCGTTCGAGCCCTTCTTTCGCCGCGCGGTAGACCTCGTGCCGGTGCGGGTTGAGGCGCTGGATGTCCAGATAGAGATCGGGGTCTTCCGAGAGCACCGAGAGCGCCGTTCCGGCCTGGCGGAGGAAGGTGGTCGAGGCGCAGTCGTGAAGCTCCTGCGGGTCGATTCCCGAGCGGGTCAGAGCGGCGCCGAAAATCATGCTGGTCAAGTGGGCGAGCCCGAGGAGCCAGCCCATCAGCCGGTCGTGGTGGGCGAAGTCGACCGGCACCAGCCGCGTGTAGGGATGGGAGAGGAACGGCTCGATCTCGCTCCTCTCGACGTCGGCATCGCGCCGGGTGGCGAGGACGAAGGTGAGCGGCTCGTAGGGGCTCTTGCCGGGCCCGAACATGGGATGGAGCGAGAGCATCCGCACGCCCAGCTCCTCACCGGCGGCGAGCGCGTCCGAGAGATGATCCTTGATCGAGGCCACCTCGATGACGAGGCCGCGCGGCCGGCGGGCGACGACCGCCGTCAACACCGCCGGCATGCGGACGAGCGGCACGGTGACGAAGACGGCGGCGTAGGGGGCGAGGTCGCCGACCTGGCCGAGCTCCGCGAAGCGGCCGCGCGCCTCCGGCAGGCCGGCGAGCGCGGGGTCGACGATGTCGACGCTGTGCCCGGCGAGGCCGAGGAAGTTGCGCAGCCAGTTGCCCATCCCGCCCGCGCCGCCGACGATCAGCACCCGTTCGCCGCGCTGCTCGCGAAGCGCGATGCCCACCCGGTGCTGGCGCTCGACCGAGCCGCGCATGATGGCCTGGAAGACCGACTCCAAAACCTCTTCTGAAACCCCGCACTCCTCGGCCTTCTGGCGGGCGCGGTTCAAAACCCGATCCTCGACGCCGCGGACGACGATGGGCAGACCCTCCTCGGCCTTGATCCGGCCGACCTCGGCCGCCAGGTCCATGCGACGGCGGAGGAGCTCCAGAAGGGCGCGATCGACCTCGGAGATCTCGTCGCGCAGGGTGCTCAACGGGGCTTCGTCTTCGCTCATCGGGCGTTCCTCCTGGGACGGTTAGGGTACTACGAAGAGCAGGAGGGGGGCGGAACCGGCTTTCCGGTTCCGCCTGGGGGGAAGGGGAAGAAGGGGGAACGGGCAGAAATCGTGTGCCCGCCGCCGCGTCGTGTCCCAGCGGCCGGGCCGGGACGTCGGTGGCGGCGGGCACTCGTGGGAAAGCTCCGTGGAGGGGGTGGCTCCCCGGAGGGAGGAGCCTCGGATCATTCCCACCGAAGGGAAAGAGCAAGGGGGGTGCCAGTGCGGGAAAGCGCCTTTCCCCTCGGGGAACAGGGAGATCGAGGAGGGTGCATGTCTCTTTTGGTGGACGGGAGAGGCATCGGAAGGGGGCGGAAGGGTGCGGTGGGCGGTTCAGGGAGGGTGGGCCGGGAGAGGGGCCGGGGGTGAGGCTCCCCATGGTAAGCTCCTGGCAAACTATGCCGGACCTTAGAGCCTCGTAGGCCCAATCGTTCCAGACCCGAAACGAGGGAGCGGACCGCGATGACCCAAGACCCCACCTCCGAGTTTGCCTCGCCGGCGGCCACGGCTGTCGCCGGCGGCATTCATCCCGCCCCGGTTCCCGGGGGAGGACCGACCTTCTTCGGCCATCCGCTGGGCCTCTCCACCCTCTTCTTCACCGAGATGTGGGAACGCTTCAGCTACTACGGCATGCGGGCGCTCCTGCTGCTCTTCATGACCGCCCCGCTCGCCGCCGGCGGTCTCGGCTGGGACACCGCCAAGGCCGGCCCCATCTACGGTCTCTACACGGCCCTGGTCTACCTGACCGCTCTGCCCGGCGGCTGGATCGCCGACCGCCTGATCGGCCAGCGCCGGGCCGTCCTTGCAGGCGGCATCATCATCGCCTGCGGCCATCTCTCGCTCACCTTCCACAGCCTCGCATCCTTCTATTTCGGGCTCTTCCTGATCGTCATCGGCACCGGCCTCCTGAAACCCAACATCAGCACCATGGTCGGCTCGCTCTACGGCCCCGACGACCCGCGCCGCGACGCCGGCTTCTCGATCTTCTACATGGGGATCAACATCGGCGCCTTCTTAGCCCCCCTGGTCTGCGGCTTCCTCGCCCAGAGCGATCGCTTCAAGAGCTTCCTCTCCGGGATGGGCATCTCGCCGGAGAGCAGCTGGCACTGGGGTTTCGGCGCCGCCACCGTGGGCATGACCCTGGGAGTCATCCAATACGCCCTGGGCGGCCGCCGGCTGGGACAGGCCGGGCTCCGTCCCGCCCGTTCCGGGGACCCCGCGGAAGCGGCCGCCGATCGGCGCCAGAAGCGCAACTTCCTGGTGGCGGTCGGCGTCCTCGTCGGTCTCGCGGTGCTCCTTTTCGTCTTCGAGACCCTGGGTGTCTTCGCCATCACCGCCTCGGGGATCACCAACGCCGTCGGCTACGTCCTCGTGATCATTCCGTTCGTCTACTTCATCTACCTCTTCCGCACGCCCAGCTTCACCTCGGTCGAGAGGAAGCGGATGGGCGCGATCTTCCTCTTCTTCATCTTCGCCTCCCTGTTCTGGTCCGCCTTCGAGCAGGCCGGCTCGACGCTCAACCTCTTCGCCGACCGCTTCACCCGCACCACCGTCCTCGGCTTCCACTATCCGTCGAGCTGGTTTCAGTCGGTCAACTCGATGTTCCTCTGGATTCTGGCGCCGGTCTTCGCCTGGCTCTGGCTGACCCTCGGGCGACGCCAGCCGTCGAGCCCGGCCAAGTTCGCCTACGGCCTCTTCTTCGTCGGCATGGGGTTCCTGGTCATCGCCTTCGGGGCGATCGCCTCGGGGCCGAAGGGAGGGCTGGTGAGCCCGATGTGGCTCATCGCCGTCTATCTCCTGCACACGATCGGCGAGCTCTGCCTCTCGCCGGTGGGCCTCTCGACGATGACCAAGCTCGCGCCGGTCAGCGTCACCAGCCAGATGATGGGGATCTGGTTTCTCGCGAGCTCGGTGGGCAACTACGTGGGCGGGCGGGTGGCGGGGCTCTTCGAGAAGCTGCCGCTCCCTGACCTCTTCGGCGCCGTCTTCGGGGTCTGCATGCTGTTCACCCTGATCGCCATCGTCCTCGTCAAGCCGATGCGCAACCTGATGGGCGGGGTGCGGTAGGCCCCTACACCTTGACCTGCATCCCCAGCTCGATCACCCGGTTGGGGGGGATGCGGAAGTAGTCGGTCGGGCGGACGGCGTTTCGCACCATGACGGCGAAGAGGTGCTCGCGGAGCGCCGCCAACCCCTTCTGTTTGCCGGGCAGCAAGGTCTCCCGGGAGAGGAAGAAGGTCGTCGTCATGGGAGAGAGGTCGAGCCCCTTGGCACGGGCCAGCTCGAGCACCTCGGGGACGCTCGGGTTCTCCATGAAGCCGTAGCGCGCGAGGATCCGGAAGAACCCCTTGCCGAGTTCCTCGACTTTCACCCGCTCCTTCGCCGGCACCTGCGGGATCTCCAGGGCGTGGATGGTCAGGAGGATCACCTTCTCGTGGAGCACCTTGTTGTGCTTCAGATTGTGGAGGAGGGCGACCGGCGTCGCGTTCTCGTCGCGGGCCATGAAGATCGCCGCTCCCGGCACCCGGATCGGCGAGCCGGGCCTGAGGCTCGCGGCGAAGGCCTCGAAGGGGAGGGCGCCCAGCGAGAGCTCGGCCGCGATCTTCTCGCGCCCCTTCTGCCAGGTCGACATCAGGGTGTAGACGACGATCCCGACGACCAGCGGGAACCAGCCGCCGTCCAACACCTTGACGATATTGGCGCCGAAGAAGGCGAGGTCGACGGAGAGGAAGAGCGCGGTGACGAGGAGCGCCACCGGGAGCGGCCAGTGCCACAGCCGCCGCGCCACGACGAAGGCCAAGAGCGTCGTGATCACCATGGTGGCGGTGACCGCGACACCGTAGGCCGCCGCCAGGTTGTCCGACGAGTGGAAGCCGAGCACCAGGCCGATCGTCGCCAGCATGAGGATCCAGTTGACCCCCGGGATGTAGATCTGCCCGATCTCGTGCGACGAGGTGTGGATGATCGAGACCCGCGGCAGATAGCCGAGCTGCACCGCCTGGCGGGTGAGCGAGAAGGCCCCCGAGATCACCGCCTGCGAGGCGATGACCGTCGCGATCGTCGCGAGGACGACGAGCGGGTAGAGAGCCCAGTCCGGCGCCATGTGGTAGAACGGGTTCCACGAGGCTTGGGGGTTGCGCACGAGGAGCGCCCCCTGGCCGAAGTAGTTCAAGAGGAGCGACGGGGCGACGATCGAGAACCAGTCGATCTGGATCGGCAGCTCGCCGAAGTGCCCCATGTCGGCGTAGAGCGCCTCGCCGCCGGTCGCCACCAGGAAGACGCCGCCCAAAACAAGGAAACCCTGGAGCCCGTTCCGCGCGAAGAAGCGGAAGGCGTGGAGCGGGTTGACCGCGACGAGCACCGAGGGCTCACGGACCAGCCAGGAGATGCCCAGGAGGGCGATGATGGCGAACCAGACGAGCATCACCGGCCCGAAGATGGCGCCGATGCCGCCGGTGCCGCGGCGCTGGATGGCGAAGAGACCGACGAGGATGCCGATCGTGATCGGCACGATGTAAGGGCTGAAGAACGGCGTCGCGACCTTCAGGCCCTCGACCGCCGAGAGGACCGAGATCGCCGGGGTGATCATGCCGTCGCCGTAGAGGAGGGCGGCGCCGAAGAGGCCGAGCCCCAAGAGGAGCCAACTCCGCCGCTTGTTGGCGCGGAGCACCGGCCGGACGAGCGCCATCAGGGCGAGGATGCCGCCCTCGCCGTTGTTGTCCGCCCGCAGCACGTAGACGTGGTATTTGAGCGTGACGATGATGACCAGCGCCCAGAAGATGAGCGACAGGACCCCGAGGACGTTGGCGTGGGTGGGCGGCACGGCGTGCACCCCATGGAAGCACTCCCGCATCGAGTAGAGCGGGCTCGTGCCGATGTCGCCGTAGACGATCCCCAGGGCGCCCAGGGAGAGGAGGGCGAGCCGCTTGCCGTGCGGATGGGCGCCGTGGCTCTTTTCGCTCTCGCTTTGACCCTCCAAGGGAGGCGTCGGCGTCTCGGTCTCTGGGGGCACGAGGCGGGAACCTATCACAGCCGCACTTGGATCCCCAGCTCGATCACCCGGTCGGGAGGGATCGAAAAGAACTCGGTCGGACGCTGGGCGATCCGCGACAGGAGCGAGAAGAGCCGCTCCCGCCAGAGCGCCATCCCCGGCTCCGACGTGGGGAGGATCGACTCGCGGGCGACGAAGAAGAGGAGGCGCTCGGGATCGAGCGCGAGCCCCCGGGCGCGGGCGAGCTCCAGCACCTCGGGGACCTGCGGCACCTGCTGGAAACCGTGATGGGCGGTGACGCGGAAAAAGCCCCGGCCGAGCTCCTCGACCCTCACCCGCTCCGCTTCCGGGATCTCCGGCACGTCCTCGCTGATCAGAGCGAGGAGGACGACCTCCTCGTGGAGGGCCCGGTTGTACCGATAGTTGTAGCGCAGCGCCTGTGGCGTCGCCTCCGGCGTCCAGGTGAGGAAGACCGCCGTCCCCGGCACCCGGGCGCAGACCTCCGGCACGTCGCGGACGAAGTCCTCGTAAGGGACGCGGTCGTGGTCGAGCTGCTGGGCGACCAGCTCCCGGCCCCGTTTCCAGGTCGCGAGGAGGGTGTAGATCGCCGCTCCCACCGCGAGCGGAAACCAGCCGCCGTGCTCGATCTTGACGACGTTGGCGGAAAAGAAGGAGAGGTCGACGACCAGGAAGAGAGCGGCGACCGGGGCGACCGCAGCCCGGCTCCAGCCCCAGACGTGGCGCGCCACGACATAGGCGAGGATCGTCGTGATCGCCATGGTCGTCGTCACCGCCACCCCGTAGGCGGCGGCCAGGTGGGTCGAGGTCCGGAAGCCGAGGACGAGGCCGACCGTGGCGGCGCCTAAGGCCCAGTTGACGAACGGGATGTAGATCTGCCCGATCTCTTCGGACGACGTATGGACGATCCGCAGGCGCGGGCAGTAGCCGAGCTGCACCGCCTGGCGGGTGAGCGAAAAGGCCCCCGAGATCACCGCCTGCGAGGCGATGACCGTCGCGAGGGTCGAGAGCACCACGAGCGGATAGAGCGCCCAGTCCGGAGCCAGGCGGTAGAACGGGTTGTCCGCCGCGCCCGGGTGCTGCAGGAGGAGGGCGCCCTGGCCGAAGTACTGGAGGAGGAGGGCGGGGAGGACGAGGGCGAACCAGGCGAGCCGGATCGGCCGCCGGCCGAAGTGCCCCATGTCGGCGTAGAGCGCCTCGCCGCCGGTGACGACCAGGAAGACCGAGCCCAGGGTGAGAAATCCCCGGCCCCGGTTCTCGGCGAAAAAGCGGACGGCATGGAGGGGATCGACGGCGCCCAGGATGCGCGGCGCGCCGGCGATCGCGATCCCCCCGAGAACCGCCAGGCAGGCGAACCAGAGGAGCATGACCGGCCCGAAGATCCGGCCCACCGCGGCCGTCCCGCGGCTCTGGATGAAGAAGAGGCCGGCGAGGATGACGAGGGTGATCGGCACCACCAGGTGGCTGATCGAAGGCGCGGCGATCTCCAGCCCCTCGACCGCCGAGAGCACCGAGATGGCGGGGGTGATCATGCCGTCGCCATAGAGGAGGGCGGCGCCGAAGAGACCGAGGGCGACGAGCATCCAGCGGCGCTCGGCATACGAACGCAGCTCGGCCGGCACGAGCGCCATGAGGGCGAGGATGCCGCCCTCGCCGCGGTTGTCGGCCCGCATGACGAAGAGCAGGTATTTGATCGAGATGATGAGGAGAAGCGACCAGAAGACGAGCGACAGGATGCCGAAGACGTTCCCCGGGGTGGCGCGCATGCCGTGCATGCCGTGGAAGCACTCGCGCAGAGCGTAGAGCGGGCTCGTGCCGATGTCGCCATAGACGATGCCCAGGGCACCGAACGACAGCGCCAGGAGGCGGTTGCGCTCACCAGCTTTCTCCACGCCTCACACCTCCTCCTGACCTAAATCCTTCTACCGAGAGGGTTTTCGTCGCTCGTAGAGACGCCCAGCCGCTTCCACGAAAATCTCCGGAACCTGAAGCCGCCAGGGCGTCTCCGCAGGCCAGAGACGCCCTGGCGTTCGGGGTCAAGGAAAGGTCTGTGGTAGCGGCTGGGCGTCTCTACACCTGTGCCCTCGACAGGCCTCCACCACCCCTCCTACCGGGCGACCGGCGCCTCGGCCTCGACGTTGATCTTCTCGGCGAGCTGGGTGAGCTTCTTGTCGGCATCGCCCTCCTCGTCCAGGGTCTGCTGGAGGAGCTTCATGGCCTCCTTGTCGCCCAGGAGCTGAGCGTAGGTGCGGACGGTGCCGTAGCCGGCCATCTCGTAGTGCTCGACGTGCTGGGCGGCCGAGATGATCGCGGCGTCGCGCACGTCGTCTTCCATGTCCTCCTCGAGGACTTCCTTGCCGTCGGCGAGGACGCCTTCCATGCCTTTGCACTTCTTGCCGGTGCCCTTCTTGCCGAGCTTCTCGAAGATCTGGTCGAGCCGGGCGAGCTGCTCCTTGGTGATCTCCAGGTGCTCCTCCAGGCCCGCCTTCAAATCGGGGCTTTTCGCCGCCTTGATCATCTTCGGGAGCGCCTGAATGATCTGGCGCTCCGCGCTATGCAGGTCTCTAAGCTCTTCCACGTACAGTTTCTGCAGGGTGTCGATTTCCATGATGTCCCTCCGGGTTGGCGGGGCGTACAGTGCCCCGGGACGACGGAGAGCAAGAGGGATGCCACGCCGCTCGCCGCGCCGACTCCGGATATGATCGCAGCCGTGCCCCCGCCCTCCTCCGGAACCCTCCCGGCCCTCGCGCGGTTCGTGCTCCGCATCTTCTTCCGCCGGGTCGAGGTGGTGGGGGAGGAGCGCCTTCCCCTGGTGGTGGGCACCGCTTCCGGTCGCCGGCCGCTCGTCCTCGTCGCCAATCACGTCAACGGCCTGATCGACCCCGTGCTGGTCCTGGGGCTCTCCCCCTCCGCCCCCGTTTCCTCGCCAAGAGCACCCTCTGGAAGATCCCCATCCTCGCCCAGGTTCTGACCGCCGCCCGCTCGATCCCCGTCCACCGCCGGCAGGACGCGACGCCCGCCGGGACCGCCCCGGGTGCCCCCGCGAGCAACGACGAGACCTTCGCCCGCTGCCACGAGGCGCTCGCCGAAGGGGGCGCGATCGCCCTCTTCCCCGAGGGGATCAGCCACAACGAGCCCGCTCTCCAACCCTTGAAGACCGGGGCGGCGCGGATCGTCCTCGAAGCCGAGGCGCGGCTCGGCCCTCTGGGCACGCGGATCGTCCCGGTGGGGCTGACCTTCGACGAGCGCGGCCGTTTCCGTTCGCGAGCCCTGGTGCGGGTGGGCGAGCCGATCGACCCCGCGCCCGAGATCGCTATCTATAAGGACGACCCCATCGCCGCCGGCCGGGCCTTGACGGCGCGGATCGACCGGGCGCTCCACCAGGTGACCCTCAACTACACCTCCTGGGACGAGGCCCGCCTCATCGCCCGCGCCGCCGACCTCTTCGCCCGTCCGGGCCTGGAGCTTCCCCACGGCCGGACCCTCGCCGCGACCTTCGACCTCCACCGCGCCTTCCTCGAAGGCTACGGCGAGATGAAGGCCCGCTGCCCCGAGGAGGTCGCCGCCGCCGCCCAGGCGGTCCAGGACTACGACCGCCTCCTGACCGCCTTCCACGTCCGGGACGACCAGGTCGCCGCCGCCTACCCGGTCTCCCCCGTGGCCCGCTTCGTGGGAAGGACCCTCTTCCGGCTCCTCGTCTACCTCCCCGTGGCGATCGTGGGCACGATCCTCAACCTCCTCCCCTACCAGATCGTCCGCGCCATCGCCGGCCGTTCCAAAGACGGCGACCAGAAAGCGACCCTCAAGGTTTTCCCCGCCCTGGCGATCTACCCGGTCTCCTGGCTGGCCGAGGCCCTCGCCGCCGGCTACGCCTGGGGAGGAAAGGCCGGAATCCTCACCTTCCTCCTCTGCGTGCCCACCGGCTATGTGGCGATGCTCTTCGATGAAAGGCGGGAAAGGTTCCTTCGGGAGGCGCGGGCCTACCTCGTCTTACGGACGAGGGGGCGGGCGGCGGCGGAGCTCCGAGAGAAGAGAGAGGCGGTCTACCAGGGGGTGACGGGTCTGGTCGAGGCATATCAGAGGCGGGAAGGGGTCCCCGGGAGCTGATTCGACGCTTCGCCCTACCGGTAAGGCGAGACGCTGAAGCGTTCCAAGTTGACGTCCTACCGTTAGGGGGAGACGCCGAAGCGTTGCAAGTTGACGCCCTACCGTTAGGGGGAGACGTTGAAGCGTTGCAAGTTGACGCCCTACCGTTAGGGGGAGACGCTGAAGCGTTGCAAGTTGACGCCCTACCGTTAGGGGGAGACGCTGAAGCGTTGCAAGTTGACGCCCTACCGTTAGGGGGAGACGCTGAAGCGTTGCAAGTTGACGTCCTACCGTTAGGGGGAGACGCTGAAGCGTTGCAAGTTGACGCCCTACCGTTAGGGGGAGACGCCGAAGCGTTGCAAGTTGACGTCCTACCGTTAGGGGGAGACGCTGAAGCATTACAAGTTGACGCCCTACCGTTAGGGGGAGACGCTGAAGCGTTGCAAGTTGACGCCCTACCGGTAGGGGGAGACGCCGAAGCGGCGTACCGCTACAGGTTCGAGGGACGACCCTGGGGGTAGTAATGGTCGAGAATCTGCTCAAACGCGGCTTGGAGAGCTCCAAATTGGGTCGCAGGGAGCTTCTCGACGGTCTCAATGGCCTTCACGACCGTGGGTGGGAGATCGGCATCCTTCTCTCCCTGGAGTTGCTTGAGGAGAAATCTTGCCTGCTGGCTCTCCAGGGAGGAGGGCTTTCTGGCGATGGCGGCGAGGCGTCCTGCCTCGGCCCATTTCCCGAGGTCGAAGTAGTTTTCCTCCAGCGCCTGTCGTAGGGTCTCCGCCTGCTTCGCCGCTTCGGCCGCCAAGGTTGCCGGCGCGTTTTGAGCGAACCTCCCTCGCAGATTGCCGTAGAAAGGGACGGTCCCGGGATCGGGATAGTCGAGCTGAGAGGACTTGAGAGCGCCGTCCGGCTGATTCTGGTCCCGCGAGATCCCGAGGACATTGCACACCTGGGCTGCAGCAGAGTCCGCAGCATCCTTGTCTTTCGAGACCAGGGCGACCTGGAGGTTCAAGACCGCGACTCCGGCCCGAACGGCCAACTCTTCGGTAGCGATCTTTTCGCCGTCTCCGCTGCCGCGCTTGACCTCGTTCCAGGCGGACTTGGTCAGGGCGGGGGCCTTTTCGGTGAGCGGTTCCGCGAGGGCCACGACGGAGAGGTCGGGGGTCGGGTTTAAGAAAAGCCAGAGACCTGTGCCCGCTCCCAAAACCAATGCGGCGGCCACCGCCAGGGCGGCCCAACGAGGCCAGACCTTTGGGCGGGTCTCAAAAGGGAAGGGGTCGAGGCCCCATGCCGGTTTTTCGTCCTCCCGAAGCTCCTCCTGGAGGTGGAGCGTTTCCGAGAACACTTCGTAACACTCCGCGCAGGAAGCGAGGTGGGCCCGAATCCGGGCGGCCTCCGCGGCCCTGCAGCGACCGTCGATGAGAGCCGCCAGCTCTTCGAGCTCGGGATGGCCCGGCATACCCGGCCCGCCGGTCACTGCTTGCAGTTGTTCAGACATACAAAGGAATATCCAACTTCAGACTCCACGTCCATATAGACGGCCGCACATCCTCAGTTCTCCTCCGGCTTCCTCGGTCCCCGCCCGGAGAAGCCCCAAGCAAGGTCGGTCCGGTTGAGCAGGTCGGCGACCTGCTCCCATCGTACTCCCTCCCGCTCGAGGTCGCTCCGCAGCTTCCGCAGAATCTTCTCCCGCCGCCGATAGAGGGGCTTTTGGTCCATGCAGAGGTTGTGGGCGACGTCCACGATCTTCAAGTTCCCGATGACGGACAACTTGATGATGAGCCGATCCTCCGGGGAAAGCCCCGCGAGCGCCTTCTTGAGAATGAGGGCAACCCGCTCCCGGGCCTCCCGCAGCTCCCGCTCGAGAATCCGCTCCTCGGGCCGCTCCCCGGTCGCCGGCAGATCTTTAAGCTCCTCTTCCCCCTCCATCCGCCGCGAGGTCTTCGGGGGCAGCCGCTTCCAGATCTCCTCCAACTCCCGGCGGCTCTCCCCGACCTTATGGTTGGTCCGCAGGATCTCGCATGTCTCCTCGAAGCTCCGCCCCTCCTTATCGAGCAGTTCCTCCATCCGCAGCGCCACCGCCCCCAGCTCCTTAGCCGCCGCCGAAGGGCGCCATTTTCCCCAGCAGCGGTTGCGAAAGTCCAGGAAGGCATAGCTGGCTACGGTAGCGAGGTACGTCTTAAGGCTGGCCGTCCCCTTGAACTTCCGGAGGACCGCATAGTCGTCCTCCATCAGCTTCACCTTCAGCTCCGAGCCGAACTCTTCCGCCTCCTCCACGCTCGCATGGTAGCGCCGAGCGATGAGGGCCGCCAGCTTCTCGATGAGGTCGAGGTTGGCGATGAAGATCTCCTTCGGCGGAACGGGAGGAGGGGCGGGGGGGTTGGCTTTCATGGGTTGCACGTGGGGGGCGGTGGGGGGAGATTCCTAGGTTGTGGGCGGATTCTACAGGAGTTAGGGGTGGGAAAATTGGGGTGGGGGCCATCTCTTACAGTGGGAATGAGGCGAGTGCGGCCACCAGGCTCATCAAGCTATCGAAAAATTTCGATTCTTGACATTGCCTTTCCGTGGCACCACTGCCGATGCTGTGTGGTAACATCCCGAAGCTACTGAACATATCCTCATGAACTCCCAAGTGGTCCGTGCCATCGCTTTGGCCCTAGCGCTTTTTTCATTCTTCAGGTGCTCTGCTGGCAGTCAGGGAGGGATGACGGCGCGTGACGAATTGATCTCGTCGCTTGGAGCGCTCCGGCCACTTAAGGGGCGGCTTGTAGGCTTCAGCTATGCCGGTTATGGGGGCATAGCTAAATCTACACCAAGGACTGAGTCGTTCCGCAAGGCTCGCATCAAGATCGAACGGGAACTTGAGAGGCATCGGTCCGCTATTACGCTAGGCAACGAAGCATTGTTGAAGGTACTGTCGGGACGTTTAGATGACGCGGTCAATCTACTTGAGGAAGGGGTAAAAGATACACCGGAGAACGCTGACTTATCGAGTGATCTTGCTGCCGTCTTTTTAGGGAGAGGAGAGTCGGCAAGCCGACCGATAGATTTCTTCTTGGCACTTACTTATGCCGACAGGGCAATTGCTACGAATGGGACGCTCCGGGAGGCACGCTTTAACCGTGCGCTGGCGCTTGAACACCTAGGCCTCGCGCGGGACGCTGATCCTGCCTGGCAGGATTACCTGTTGCATGAACCCAATCGGGCTTGGTCACTGGAGGCCAGTTCTCATATGCAGAGCCTAAGGCGGCCCTCGTACGTGGACAACTGGGAAGCCAAGAAGAAAATTCTTATGTATGCCTCAGGAAAGGGTGACCTTAGCTCTGTTTATTCCATTGTTGCCGAGTTTCCACAGCCGACAGCCGACTATGCCGAAGAGGCTCTAGGAGACTGGGCCGACGAGCTAATAGCCCATCGCCAGTTAGCTTCCAAGCGCTCCCTTCTCGCTGCGCAAGCAATCAGTTCGGCTCTAGCGGAACTTGGAGAAGAGCACCTGGTCGAGGATACAGTTGCCGGAATTCTCAGTTCCCTCAGGGACCCATCTCGTTTAACAAAAATGGCAATGGGTATTCGCCAATATCGCCTTGCAGCCTCTGTACGGTCGAACTCTGGACCAGCCGCCGCAGCGCCGATAATGCTCCAAGCTCGCTCACTGCTCGAGAGAGCAGGAAGTGTCTATGCTAAGCGAGCCTGGTTAGCAGCGATAGCGTGCAGTTATGAGGCCTCTGATTTCCGATTAGCGCTCGCAGCATTAGATCGACTCGGCCGTGAACCAAAAATCTACCGCTATCCTTACCTTCGCGCCCGCGCTCACTGGATTAAGGGGATGTGCTTACTCGCTCTTGGCAGACCTGCTGCCTCGCTAGAGGCATACCTTTCAGCTCTGCGGACGCTTGAAAGCCTTCAGGCAGCCGAGGACGTCGGAGCGCTTGAACTCTTGGTCGCCGAGAACTATCGCTATCTAGGTCAGGAGAAGAAGTCATGGGAGTATCGTTATAAAGCTCTCATCGCGGTGCGTCAGACTTGTTCACTTAGCCGCCATCTAACGATCATGGCCGAAGCTGCGGAGGCTGTCCAAAGTCAGGTTAATCCCCAAACAGCCCTTTACTTCCGTAATGAGGTAGTACAGTTCGCGGCCAAGCTAGGAGATCCACTTGACCTGTTCCACGCCTTGCTTAAGCGAGCAGAAACCTATTGTTTGCTGCATAAGCTAGATTTATCCAGCCGCGATGTCGCGCAAGCGCGCATTCAATTCGCCAAGATATGCGACAACAAAATTAGACGCCGCTGGGGAATTGACCTATTACTTATGGAGGCTAGTTTAGAAGGACCCGGTAACCTGAAAGCAGCGAGAGCAAAGCTTAACCGTGCGTTGGCAGATCAAAGACTACTGGGCAACCATTACGGATTGGCTCGTTTGCTCTTGACTCGCGCGCAAATAGCCCTGAAATTGGGCAAGCTCGAATCTGCACAGACCGATCTCCTCGCAAGCTTGGCTGAATACGAGAGTGAACGTACCGGGTTGGCTGAGGAATCACTGCGGATCTCGTATTTCGGCCAAGCAAGGCAAGTCGTTGATGCAATAGTGCAGATCCTGCTTTCAACTAAGAGAACAGAAGCTGCGTTCGTATTTGCTGAGCGTGCGAGAGCGAGAGCTGTTCTTGACAGGTGGCGAGAATTGAGGCGAAGTGGAGAACCGTTGACCTTAAGAGTGGCGGTACGACGAATCCCGCCGGCTACAGCCGTCCTCGAAGTATTACCAATTGAGCGATCGGCTGTTGATCTGGGTACTCCATCGAGGCAATTCATCACTAGTAGAGGTGCCAGTTCCAGCAAGCCGGATTGCCAGCGTCCTGCAGCGATTTAGTCGTGACAGCGCAATCGGAAAAGAAGGTTTTCGTAAAATTGCTGCCGAGGCTTACGATCTGATACTAAGGCCTGCCCTCTCAGAGATATCTGTAGGAGATGCCTTAGTATTTGTTCCCGATCCGCAGATGAGTGTAGTTCCGTTCTCTGCGCTAAGCGATAGGAGTTCGGATTCCTACCTTCTACAAGAGCATTCGGTTGTGGTCGTTCCGAGTATGACGCTATTCCTTTCGGCGTTGGAACGGCAGCGGGAGTTGGGGGGGCATGGCATTACTAAGGCTGTCATCTTTGGAGATCCCTCCCTCAGTCTTACCACCGCGCCGCAGCTTTCCGATCTGCCTGGGGCTGCGCACGAAGCAGGACTGATTGCGGCTCTATATCCAGGTGCAAAGCTGTTTCTCCGCCAATCTGCCAGTAAGGTTAATTTCATTGCACAAGTAAAGGAGGCAGAATTGATCCAGTTGTCGGTACATGCGATCAATAATTCCGAGGAACCACGGTTCTCACGATTTTTGCTAGGCACTTCCAGTGGCCTTAACGGTGATCTCTACAGCTATGAAATCGAGTCCCTTAATTTGAGTAAAACAAGAATTGTCATTCTTGGCGCCTGTCGCTCAGGGGGTAACTCCGGTTACGGGGCAGAAGACACCCTCGGATTGGCGCGGTCGTTTTTTAGCGCTGGCGTGCCATCGATTATTGCCAACCTTTGGGACGTAGATGACCGTGCCGCAGAAGCACTGCTCGTTGAGTTCCATCGTCGCTTACGCAATGGTGAAGGTGCAGCGGAAGCTCTACGTAGTGCACAACTGGTACTGCTCAACCACCCCGACGTGTCGTTACGCGCGCCAGGGTGCTGGGCCGGATTCGAACTTATAGGTAGTACGACATCCCACTGACATGCTACTTGGGGTAGTATGATCAAAACTGCGGGAGGAACGCTGATGACAGCAATGAGGAATAATCGTAAATTCAAGGTTGGGGCCCCAGCGGTCGATACACTCTATATGCATTTTACGGGTTTATGCGGCTTTGTGCCGAATCCAAGTCTACAGAGAATGCGAGTAGTTTTGGTCGATGCAACTACTGCCAATACATGCCATGACGAACCGCATCGCGCTGTACTGTCTACCGTGACGAGCAACGTCGTGACAGGGGCCAGCGTACGAGGTGGCGACGGGAACTACTACGAGCACGGAGATCCAACCGCTCGACAGTTTACCTACTTCGACATTCCCGGCCAAGAGCTATGGGTCGGTGGGACACAGGGTTCAAATTCTCTAATTGTTCCCGGCGGCTTAGGGAGGCCCGTTGACTGTCCTGATGTAACAAATATAACAAATTTTTATTGGATCGGCAGGATGGATGAGGTCAGCCCAGGGACTGGTAATCTTCTGCCCGACGGCCTCTCGTCGAGCAATGTCCCTAGCGAAGTCACGGCACGCTTTGTTCTCTCGACTGGGACAATTAGTTCCTTCCTAATAGCCGCCCAGCCAAGCGGACGTGTAGTTAAGTGGGAGTTTAAGAAGGTGGGAGGCCCTAGCACCGCGCAGCCCACGCGGGCTTTGGCCGAGGAGATTCTAGTGGAGGTCCCATTTCCTGTGGGTTCTACAAGCGTCGATATAAACGGGATCGGAGGTATTCATAACGCTAGTACAGTTCCTCTGAAGCCAATTCGGCTAAATCGGAGTTCACAGGTCCACGTTTGGATAGAAAACATGCCATGGCCTGACATTACAGGGACGCGGCCGGGGCCGGTTCCATCAAGTAGAGATATCGATTACCACTTTGTTCACTTCTACGATTTATCTGTACCGCCGGGCTCGGAGGTGCCCCACCCTCTTGCTTCTGATTGCCCCTACAGCTATGGACCTTCGGTTGCCAGCCCTCGCTGCCCTCCGGTTCTTTTTAACCCCAATAATGCTGCTTGATAAGGATTATCGAGATGAAAGAATCATCGCCAAGTAAAGAGAGCGACGGCGAAAGATTTGGTCTCTTATTGCCTGTTGGCGGCGTCGATTGGACATCAGGGCCTGAAGAGCTTGTCGAACAACTTTTGCCGGATGTGAGTAGGGAGATCAGGCAAGCTTGTCCCAACTTAGCTATTCGCCGACTTTTCACCGCCCTGCCCGAGGAGGAGATCGCGTCGCAGGGCAAGATGCTAGGGGCAGGTTCTTCTGGCATAGACCATCTTTTACGCTTTGTGGTGCTGGAAGCGGACGAAGGACTCGGGCGAGTTCTGCGTAGGAGAAGGTGCACAGGAGAGGCTGTCAACTTCTGGGATCTTGTTCGGCAGCCGAGGAAGTTGCTGACTGCTCAGAAGGAGATATTCAGAGCGAGACCGAAGCAGAACGTTGATCTATACTTGAAACCTGCCCCTGTGGGTATCGGTGCCGAGTACGTACGGAAATTTCGTGGAGGAGACGGTGCTGGGATGAGGTTTGTGGATGTCGAGAAGGGATGGGACCTAAGTCACGCTGACTTAGCTAATCTTAGCCCCTCGTTGATTTGGGGTTGCAATTGCATTGAGCGGTCGCATGGTACGGCGGTCCTAGGCATAGTAGCCGGACGACGGCTTCCCACGGGTGGGGGTGGAATCGCCCCAGGGGTCGCGTGGGTAGGGATCTCGTCCTCGGTTACTACCGGAGGCTATCCGGACGCAGCAAATGCAGTGCTAGCAGGGGCGAGTAAACTTCGGCCGGGAGATGTACTTTTGTTGGAGGCACAAACGCCTGTTGGACAGAGTGGCGAAGCGCCAGCAGACGAGAGCCCGGATGTGGCTGCTGCGGTGAGTTGGGCGACGCGATGCGGTATTGTTGTGATCGAGGCGGCGGGAAACGCAAACTCAGGAATGGCAATGAAGATCGAAAGACGATCGAGTGGGGCCATCGCGGTAGGAGCTGCGAGAAGCACGAAGATTGCGAGTGGGACGTTCCGCCAATATGTGGATACAGTGTCTAACATCGGAGCTGGAGTTAAAGTTTTTGCCCCAGGGATAGTGCCCAGAGCACCTTCGAGCGACGAATGGGATTATCAATCCATGGGCGCCCTGCTTGCCTCGGACGGTGGCCACAAACCATTCGTCGGTACCTCTCCTGCGGCAGCGATCATTGCGGGAGTGGCTCTTGTTCTTCAAGGAATTTCTAGAAGTCATGAACTTAAGCTCATGACACCACAAGAACTATCCGGGCTATTGACACGGCAGGACTTGGGGACTCCTGTGCGAACCTCACTAGGAAAAACCGTTGGCTATATCCCTGATCTTCGCCGGGTGATCGCTCATTTGTTGAGACGATGTTAGCAGCGATGATTGCGTCGATTGAGGAGCGGCAAGCTTCGCAGTATGCGCAGAAGTGGGCTGTGCGATGAACATCGATGCCGGCGGATATCTCGGGCACGGATTTTGTGATCTTGTTCATGGTGATCTTGCGTAGATTGGCGAGTTGGCGCAGACGCTCGTGCTTCTCCTCGGTCAGGGAGTCGCCAACGTTCCCATAGTGCTATGGCGCAGGTAGTTGTCGGCCGCATCCTGGAGATGGGGCCGCAATTGTAGTATCGCCTATCCCTACAATCGGCTCTTCACCGCTTTCGGTGGGCAGCATAAAAGATCTCGGAGCGCAGGCCATGCTTGCGCTCGAGCTCCAGGAGTTCCTCCTCAAGGGCACGAATTCGGTAGTGGCAGGGGTTTGGGGACGGATTGGGTGAGGGGTGAAGGAGGAAGGTTGGAGGCCGTCCGAGTATCTGGGCTGCGCGAGAGCTTGCCGGATGACCGTCGGCCCGCACCCAAGCCGAAGGAGCGCGCTACCGCCCGGTCCTATCCAACTCGTCGAGAAGCTTCAATCCTTCTTCCCGCGCACCCAGAGCTGCCCGTGTCTGGAAGCGGGTCTCATAGATGCTGGCCCACTCGCCGAAGTCGGGGACCCAGGCGTCGTCTTCCGGCTCTTCGCCGCTTCTGTAGGCGGCATAAAAGATCTCGGAACGCAGACCATACTTGCGCTCGAACTCCAGGAGCTCCTCTTCAAGAGCATGGATGTCGGTCAGGATCTCGCGGGTGTTCATCAGCGGCTCTCTCCCCCGCCTCCTATTATAGAGAGGATAGAGAGCGACGGGTGCACATCCTCAAGTAATGGCACGGCCAGCTTCTCACTTCCCTTCTTCACTCAATCCGCCCCCAAACCCCCGCCACCACCCGATCACACCGCTCGGCCCCAAACTCGAACGCCCGCCCCAGCACCTCCCCGGACCGCGCCGCGATCTCCCGCCGGAGGAGCGCCCTTCCTCGGTGGAGACGGACCTTGATCACCGCTTCGGAGAGGTCCAGGCACTCCGCCGCCTCCGCGGTCGACAGTCCCTGGACGTCCCGCAGCATCACAACCGGCCGGTAGGTGTCGGGGAGCGCCGCGATCGCGGCTTCGAGGACGGCTTTCAGGCTTTGGGCGACGGCTTGGGGTTCGGGTCCTTTCTCAGCGGACCAGAGGGCGGGCAGGGCGTCCTTTCTGGATTCGGACATGGCGTCGATCTCCACGAAGCGGCTTCCCCAGCGGGTCCGCGCCAGGGCCTCGTTGACGGCGATGTGGGTGAGCCAGGTGGAAAAGAAGGAGCGGCCAGCGAACTTCCCTGCGCGCATGGTGACTCGCGTAGGAGAGGCCTCGACTTGAGTATGAGAGTACACTAGGGCGTGGAGGTTGGCATGAGCGGAAAGCTTGAACCCACGAAGCAGGCTGTCATCACCTACCCCGCGGGGCTACCCCAGGTGCTGAAGCTGTCCGATCGAGAGTTCGCTCGGGAGCTTCGATTCCTGGCAGCAGCGAAGCTCTATGAGCTGGGCCGCCTGTCTTCCGGCAAGGCAGCTCACCTCGCAGAGATGAACCGAGTAAGCTTCCTGCGCGAGTTGGAACGGGTTGGCGTTTCCGCCATCAACCTCCAAGGAGACGAAATCGAGGCGGAGATCCGAGCGGCCGAAGAGCTCGCTGGATGAGGATCTGGGTCGTTGACACCAGCCCGCTGATTTTCCTCGCCAAGCTGAACCGGCTGGATCTCCTTAAGAAAGCCGGCCGGGTTCTGGTGCCGATGGCTGTGCTGCGGGAGATCCAGGAGTATCCCGACGAAGCCGCTGCCCGGATCGAAGAGGCTCGGCATGCCTGGCTTGAGGTCCAGCCCGTGCGGGATCGTGGCATCGTCGAGGTGCTGACGGGCGACCTTGATGCCGGCGAGTCCGAGGTGCTCGCCCTGGCGCGGGAAGTGGGCGCTCAGCGAGTGGTAATAGACGACCTCGATGGCCGGCGGTTTGCGTACCGGCTTGGCCTCACACCGATCGGCACCCTTGGCCTCCTGCTCGCTGCTCGTCTGCGTGGCGACCTACCCTCTCTTCAGCAAGAAATCGAGCATCTTCAGGCGGCTGGTTTCCGAATGAGCGGAACTCTGCGCCTGGCGTTCCTCAAACGAGCGGGCGAGTGACCTTCTCGCGTTGCCGCACCGGTGCCACGACTCGGCGCCATCCGACTCGGCGGGCACCTTCAGCCTACCCCCCAATCCGCCCCCAAACCCCCGCCACCACCCGATCACACCGCTCCGCCCCAAACTCGAACGTCCGCCCGAGCACCTCCCCGGACTGCGCCGCGATCTCCCGGCGGAGGAGCGCCCTTCCTCGGTGGAGACGGACCTTGATCACGGCCTCGGAGAGGTCCAGGCACTCTGCTGCCTCCGCGGTCGACAAGCCCTGGACGTCCCGCAGCATCACGACCGGCCGGTAGGTGTCGGGGAGCGCCGCGATCGCGGCTTCGAGGACGGCCTTGAGGCTTTGGGCGACGGCCTGGGATTCGGGTCCTTTCTCGGCGGACCAGAGAGCGGGGAGGGCGTCTTTTCGGGGTTCGGGCATGGCGTCGATCTCCACGAAGCGGCTTCTCCAACGGGTCCGCGCCAGGGCCTCGTTGACGGCGATGCGGGTGAGCCAGGTAATAAAGGTCGAGCGGCCGGCGAACTGATCCAGGTGGGCGTAGGCTCGCACGTAGGCGTCCTGCATCACGTCCTCGGCTTCGGACTCGTCCCCGAGGATGCCGCAGGCCACCCGGTAGAGCCTCTGGTTGTGGCGGCGCATGAGGATCTCGTAGAGGCCGGTCTCGCCGGCTCGCACCCGGTCCACGACCTGCTCATCGGTGAGCGCCCCTGTCAGCTCGGCCACCACCGCGAGCCTCGATCCGCTGTTCATGTCTGCAGCCTCCCTTCTGTTCTGCTCTATAGAGTCGCGAGCCCTCGGGAGGTTACACCCATCTTCCTTGTAACCTTTCTCCCCCCTCCTCACTCTGTAGATCAGGCTATGATGGAAAGCGACAACCCGGCCCTTTGGGCCCAACCCCACCTTTCGGAGGAATCTCCCATGAAACTACGCTCGGCTTTCGCGCTCGCCTTGACCGCGGCCTCGATCTCGGCCTTCTCCCTCTTGACCGCGTCGGCCGCCCCGGCCGCGGAGAAGGCCGGCCCGGCCGGCTCCGTCACCGGCGAGGTCATCGACTCCGCCTGCTACATCAAGAGCGGCGCCAAGGGGGAGGGGCATGCCAAGTGCGCCCAGAGCTGTGCGGAATCCGGCATTCCGCTCGCCATTCTGGAGGATGGGACGAACAAAGTGGTCTGGGTGGCCTCGAAGGCGGACATGGAGACGCCGAACGATAAGCTCAAACCCTACGCCGGGAAGAAGGTCACGGTGAAGGGCACCTGGGCCGAGCGCGGCGGGGCGAAGCTCCTCGTCGTCGAGTCGGTGACTCCGGTCGCCAAGTAGAAGGCTTCGGACCACGGGGGGCTTCTGGATGACCGGCGGACGCTGGGTTTGGGGCCTCGCCGTCCTCGCGGTCGTGGAGGGGGCGGCGTTGGGCGGGCTGCTCCTGCGGGAACGGTGGCGGGCGACCGCCGACGCCACACCGGTCGTCCGCGGCCGGGAGGTGGCCGAGCGGATGGGGTGCTTCGGGTGCCATGGGCCCGGGGGAGTGGCGGGAATCAAAAATCCGGGAGCCAAAGGGGGCGGCGAGGTGCCGACCTGGAGCGGCGGCACCTGGATGATGTACAACGAGTCGCCCGCCGACGTCCGCGCCTGGATTCTGGACGGCCACCCGCCGGGCCGTTCGCCGGACGCCAAGGCCCTCCTCGCCATGCCCGCCTTCCGCAGCCGGCTGAAGCGCGGGGAGACCGACGACCTCGTCGCCTACGTCCTCGCCGTCTCTCAGTTCGGCTCGATCGACGATCCACAAGCGTCCGACGGCCATGAGGCCGCCCTCCGCTACGGTTGCTTCGGCTGCCACGGACCGGAAGGGCGCGGGCTCGTCGCCAACCCGGGCTCGCTCAAGGGCTACGTCCCAACCTGGGACGGGCCGGACTACCCGGACCTCGTGCGGAGCGATGCCGAGTTCCGGCAGTGGGTGAGGAACGGGACGACCGACCGCTTCCGGGGAAACCCGGCGGCCCGACACATGCTGGAGACCGAGGCGCTCCGGATGCCCGCCTTCGGCGATCGGATCCAGCCGGAGGAGGTCGAGGCGCTCCTCGCCTATGGGAAGTGGGTGCGGGCGCATCCGCAGACGGGGCGGTGAAGAGCAGGGTTCCGTCAAAGTCGCTGGTAAGGGGGCCAGCGGCGCCGGGAATGCAATCCCGCAGCGGAGGGTCTGCCCCGAAGGGGCTTGGGTTGGTAGCCTGGGGCGAGAGCCCCAGGCTGGAGTAACTACAAGAAAACAAAAGCCCCAAAGGGGCGAAGGTCCGGGTGGAATTACCGTCGCCCCTTCGGGGCTGGAGATTCTTATTCCTCTACTTTCCTGGGGTTTCACCCCAGGCTACCGACCCAAGCCCCTTCGGGGCGAAGAGAAAAACGACTTTGACGAGACCTTGCGGTAAGGAGAGCCCCCGGTTGACCCGCATCCCCGTTCAGCATCAAATAGCCGGATGTCGTCCCGCACCCGCCAGCTCGACCCCGTGGAGATCCGAATTGTCGGCGCCCTGCTCGAAAAGGAGCAGACGACCCCGGAGATCTACCCTTTGACCATGAGCGCGCTCCTAGCGGCGTGCAACCAGAAGACCAACCGCGACCCGGTGACGCAGCTCCGCGAGACCGAGGTCGACGCCGCTTTGGAGACGCTTCGCCAGGACGTCCTCGTCTGGCGGACCGAGGGGGCGCGGAGCGAGAAGTGGCAGCAGAGCGTCACCCGCCGGTGGGGGCTCGACACGGCGGGGAAGAAGGCGCTCTTGACCCTCCTCCTCCTCCGCGGCGCGCAGACGGTGGGCGAGCTCCACACGCGGAGCGAACGCCTCCACGCCTTCGCCTCCCTGACGGAGGTCGAGGACACGCTGCGGAAGATGGCGGCGATCGACGAGCCGCTGGTCGTCGAGGTGCCGCGCAAGGCCGGACAGAAGGAGAACCGCTGGATCCACCTGGTGGGGGAGATCGTCGAGCCCTCGCCGGTGGCGCCCCCGGCAGCCGCTCCGCACGAGCTGGCGGGATCGGCGCCGGCCGGGAGCTCGGTGTCTCTCGCCACTCGGGTGCAGAAGCTCGAAGAGACCGTCGCCCACCTCGCCGAAGAGCTGGCGGCGCTCAAGGGCGACCTGGGCGTGTAGAGGAGAGGTCGGCGGTCGGAGGCGGTTTCTCGTAGCATGTGCGTTGACATTGAACGGACGCGCGTTCTACTCTGTCTCTCGGCTCCATCGACGTAGAACCTACCTCGCGACCCGACGTCGCCTCCTCAAGCGAGGCCGTCCTTTCCGGAGAACTCTCATGCTGCGTTCCACACCATCGACGCGATTTTTGTCTGCCGTGCTCCTCAGCCTGCTCCTCGTCGGACCTTCCGCCGCCCATGCGAAGTCGCATGTCCTGTCGATCGCCGCGGCGCGCCAGCTTCCTCTCGGCACCGTGGTGACCGTCTCGGGGATCGCCTCGACCCCCTCCGGCGTCTTCGATTCGAGCTTCTTCGACCAGGGTTTCGCCATCCAGGACGGGACCGCGGGGATCTTCATCAGCCTGCAGCAGGAAGTGCGGGTGGTGCCGAACGTGCGGGTGACCGTCACCGGCGTCCTCAAGGACAGCTCCGGGCTCCTCACCCTCGCGCCCGCCTCCCCGTCCGAGGTGATGCTCCACGGCGTCGGACCCCGGGTGGTGCCGGAGTGGGTGCAGACGATCTCGGTCAGCGAGGCGACCGAAGGGCGGCTCGTTTTCGTCATCGGCCGGCTGACCTCGGACGTGACCGACGATCTCCCCTACGGTCACAAGTTCACCGTCGACGACGGCTCGGGCGACGCGCAGATCTTCATCAACACCGGAACGGGGATCGACGTGAGCAAGCTGGCGAAGGGCCAGCTCGTGAGCATCGTCGGCTTCAGCAGCCAGTTCGACACCCACTACGAGATCGACCCCAGGGGTCCGGGCGACCTTTCCGGTCCGTCGTTCTAAACGGAGCCGCGGAGCGGCCGCGATGCCGTGTTGCCGCGATGGCCCCGGCGGCCGCCCTGCTCTCCCGTCTCATTCCGAGAGGGCCTCCTCGACAAATCCGGTGCGCGCCCAGATCTCCATCCGGCGAGCGAGGTCCGCCTCGTCCTTGGCGATCTCCGAGAGCCCTTTGCCGACCTCGACCGGCAGGCCCTCGAACCGTTCGGCGAGCTCGGCCTGAGCCGCCGAGCGACCTGCCGAGATAGACGCGAGAGACACCTCGTCGATCGGCGGTTGCACCTCGGGTACGTCCTCGCGGGCCGTCTCGACCAGCACCTCTTCGAATGTGGGCGCGGTCTTCACCCGGTCGTTCAGGCCCGCGGTCCCGGGGTCGATCCCCTGCCACTTGAGGATCGTCGCGGTCAGCGAGCAGTGGTCGTACTCCGATGGGCCATGGCTGCGGAAGACGGTCCCCGCCGGCACGTAAGGGGAGATCAGGATCGTCGGCACCCGTACGCCGTAGCGATCGAAGCGAAAGCCATTCTTCCCCTCCCGGCCATCGGGCCGTGGCGCACCCCAGGGCGGCGGCACGTGGTCGTAGGTACCCCCGTGCTCGTCGAAGGTGACGACGAGGAGCGTCTTTTTCCACGCCTCCCGGTTGCGCGTCAGGGCATCGTAGACCCGCTGCACGAGAGTCTCCGCGGGGCCGACGCCGGCCGGTGGGTGGTAGTCGTTGCCCTGGCGGACGATCGGTCCGCCGATGCCGTAGCTCCACTTCGGCTCGAGGAAGGTGAACGGCGGCAGCCGGCCCGCCGGGGCGTCGGCCCAGAACTGGTCGATCGGCGCGAAGCGTTTGCGGCCCGAAGGGTTCCGCGCCGTGTTGAGGAAGGGGAACGTGTTCTGGGTGTAGCACTTGCCCGACCGCGCCGGGAACTCCTCGTGAAAGTAGATTGTCCATTCGACCCGGCGCCGGCTGAGCGCATTCCATACCGTGTCGTGGTTGAACTCCTCGTCGGCGGTGAGCTTGAGGTTGCTCTCCCGGCCGAGCGAGGTGCCGCAGGCGAAGAAGGCACGGTTGGGATTGGTCTGGGTGGGGACCGAGGAGAACCAGCGGTCGGAGATGGCATAGCTCTTCGCCAGACCGTTCAGGACCGGCAGCCCCTCCGGCGTATAGCAGAGCAGAATCTCCTCCGGGTTCTGGGTGAGGATGCCGTGACCATAGTAGTCCTGGAGGAAGCCCTGCCCGCGAGCCGGTGTGCCGGCGGGCGGCGTCGCGTGGACCGTGCGCCCGGCGTCGCCATAGAGCTGGTTGTTGGTGCTCGCGTACTCTTCGTGGGGGTTGAGGCTCGGGAGCTTCAGGTTGCCGCGCGGCACCTTGGCCACCGGATGGGTCTCGATCCCCCCGAGGTTGCGCTTGAAACGGTTGCTGTAGGCGCCCTCCCGGAGCCCGTCGTAGGGACGGCCCAGGTCGCGGCCGAGCACCCGGTTGGGTCGATCGTGCTCGTAGAGCCAGCCGCAGGCGGCGTCGAGCGAGCGGTTTTCCAACATGAGGACGACGAAGTGTTCGATCTGGGGCAGAATGCGGTCGTTGGGCATCGGCATGTCTCCTGGAAAGTCGGGGGAGCGGCGGAGTGCCGGGGAGACGAGCCTCCCGCGGCACTCCATCACCTCTCTGGTAGCGCTCGGGTCCCGTCAGGCCTTTTCGATCACCCAGAAGGTATCGACCTCGGCCGTCTTCAGATACTTGCCGTCGCGGGTGAGCCGCTGCGTCGAGAACGACTGGTTGGTCAGGAGAACCTTGTCGCCGAAGCGGACGGTCCCGTCCGGACGGCGGTAGAGCGGGGTGACTTGCCAGAGCTGCTTGTCCCCCTGACCGCCCTTCCAGTAGTAGCAGTTGGGGTCCAGGGTGAAGGCGCCGAGGGTGTTGGAGGTGTCCACCCGCTCCTCGGTCGTCACGATCTTCACCGCGGTCTCCTCGATCAATACGCCGTCGGAGGACTCGAACTTGAACACGACCTTGATCCGGTTCGGGCCGCAGGTCGGATACCAGTACGAGACGCCGCCGTAGGCGGTGGCGAGGTAGGTCTGGTCGTCTCCCTGGCAGCAGAGATAGGCCGGCTGTCCGTGGCGGATCAGCTCGCCCTCGACGACGCGAGTCGGGATGGTCTCCACTGCGGGCTCGGTGGGTTGGATGACGCTCGTGTCCATGGTTTTCTCCCTCTCTTTTAAGTCCGGCCCGTTCGATCGGGCTGCGGCTCTCGATGGGAGAGTGAAGGGTGGCGCGGGAAAATTGCAGGCCGAATCAGATCGCATTCTCGGGCATCGGAGCTCCATGTTATAAAGGGAGCCACTCTCTCGGATTTCGTCGGCGATCGGCTGCAATCGGATCGCGGGTCGCTTCACTATCTTCATGGGGCAACCACCGGAACCCACAGAGAGGAGATCGAATCATGTCTGTCAACTACACCCACGAGACGCCATTCGGAACACACCAGGTGCTCGAAGAGTCGAGCGACGTCGTTCTCGACCTCACAGGAAAGACCGTCAAGTTCTATATCAAGCCCACGGACAATGGCCCCACGGTCGAGACCGTTTGCCCGCTGATGGGGACCGGGAGTCCCTACCTCTTCGAGCAGGACTCCATCTACGGCTGCCTGTTTGTGGATGACGATGCAGCCATCGCGGGCCGGATCGTCCGCACGCACGCTCTCGTCGGCGAAGATGACACCGGCACCTTCTCGGGAACGCACAATCAATAGGCCGCGTCGGCAGGCATGCGCTTCACCCAGCCCCGTCTCCCTTCCATCGTCCTCGGCGGCTGGATGATCGCCTCCCTCCTCCCGGCATCGGGAGGAGGGACGGACGCGGGGGCTCCCCCGACCGCGCCGCTATCGCCAGGCGCCCCGATCGAGCGGGGCATCGCTCCCGGCGAGGTCCATTTCTACGAGGTCGTAGCCGGCGCAGGCCAGTACCTGCGGGTCGTCGTCGAACAGAAGGGGGTCGACCTTGCCATCCGGGCTTTTGCCGGGCCTGCCGGAAACGCCGGGAACGCTCCCCCGGTCACCGAGGTCAACAACCCCGGCGGCGCCGAGGTCTCCGAGGTGCTCTCCTTTCTCCCCACGGCCCCCACCACCTACCGGCTGGAGCTCTCTCCCAATCCCGACGCGGTGGCGGGAAGGTATCGCATCCGGATCGACGAGCTCCGCCCGGCCCTACCGCGGGACGCCCTCCGGGTCGCCGCCGAGCGGGCGGAGGCGGCGGCGGACCAGCTCTACCAAAAACCGTCGGCGGAGCGGCTCCTGGCGGCGAGCGAGAGCTATCGGACGGCTCTCGCCCGCTGGCGAGAGCTCGGGGAGGCCGGCAAGGAGGGGGACGGTCCTCCATCGGCTGGGTGTCGTCGAGCGCCTGCGGGGTCGGTTCCCGGAGGCGTTGGCGCTCTTCGACCAGGCGCTCGCCGTCGAGCGCCGGCTGGGCGATCGGGCCTGGCAGGCCACCATCCTCAACCAGAAGGGGCTCGCCCAAAACGCCCTCTCCCGGTCCCGCGAGGCCCTCGCCACCTTCGGCGAGGCCCTGGCCCTCCGCCGCTCCCTCGGCGCCCCGAGCGACACCGCGCTCTCGGGCCCCATCTTGAACAACCTCGGCCTCGTCCAGCAGAGCCTGGGGGACGTCCGCGAGGCCCGGGACGCGTATGCGGAGGCGCGGGAGATCTTTGAGCGGACCGGGGATCGCAAGCGCGAGGGCCGCACCTTGGGCAACCTGGGGTTGACCGAGCGTGCCCTGGGCGAGCCGCAGGCCGCCCAGGAGGACTTCGAGCGGGCGCTCGCCCTGGCGCGGGCGGTGGGCGACCGCGGCGGCGAGGCCGAGGAGCGGAACTCGATCGGCCTCGTTCAGCAGGAGATCGGGGATCCGGAGGCGGCGCTCGCCAACGAGACCGCCGCTCTCGGCCTCTTCCGCGAGCTCGGCGACCGCGGCAAACAGGCGGTCGTCCTGGGCAACCTGGGCGCCCTCGACCTCGCGCTCGACGAGCCCGAGCGGGCGATCGACCGCTTCGAGCAGGCGATCGAGCTCTACCGGCAGGTGGGGACGCGGAGCGGCGAGGCGCTGTCCGAGACCGACCTCGGCCGCGCCTGTGCGCTCGCCGGCCGCCGACAGGAGGCCGTGGCGCGGTTCACCCGGGCGCTCGCCATCGAACGCGAGATCGGCGACCGCGCCGGCGAGGCCGCGACGCTCAGTCATCTGGGGCTCGAGCAGGCGGTCCACGGCGATCCCCATGCTGCCCTGGAGCCGCTCGCCCGGTCCCTCGCGATCTGGCGCCAGCTGGGGGACGGGGCGAAGGAGGGACGCACCCAGCACGACCTGGGCCTCGCCCACGCGGCGCTCCAGGAGCCCGAGGCGGCCCTCGCCGCCTTTGCCGAGGCTCTGCGGCTGCGGCGTGCGGTGGACGATGCGGCCGGCGAGGTGGCGACCCTCCAGGAGATGGCCCGCACCGAGATGGCGCGCGGCCACCTGGAGGCGGCCCGGGCCGACCTCGCGCCGGCCCTCGAACGGGTCGAGTCCCTGCGCCTCCGGACCTCGGCCGACCGGCTGCGCAGCGCCTATTTCGCCACGCTCGGCGAGCCCTACGAATTGGAGGTCGACCTCCTGATGTCGCTCGGCGCCCAGAAGTCGCGGGCCGAGTTCGACGCCGAGGCTTTCGGGGCCGCCGAGCAGGCCCGTGCGAGGAGCCTCCTCGACCTTTTGAGAGAGGCCCGGGTCGAGATCCGGCGCGGGGCCGATCCCGCGCTCGTAGAGGAGGAACGAAGGCGACGCATCGCCTTGGACGCCAAGGCGGAACGGCAGACCCAGGTCCTCGCCGCCCGGCCCACGCCCGAGCAGGCGGTCGCGGCGCGGCGCGAGCTCCAGGAGGCCGAGACCGCCTACGAGCTCGCAGAGGGCCGCCTGCGCGCCTCCCTGCCCGGCTACGGCACCCTTCTCCATCCGCCTGCGGTCGGGCTGACGGGCGTGCAGGCCCTCCTCGACGAGGACACCGTCCTCCTGGAGTATGCCCTGGGCGAGAAGCGGAGCTTCCTCTGGCAGGTGACGCCGCGGGGGCTCGCGAGCTTCGAGCTGCCTGCCCGGGCGGTGATCGAGGGGGCGGCGCGGGAGGCTCATGACGCGCTCGAGACCCCCGGCCCGGACGCGGGCGCGCGGCGGCGCGCGGCTCTCGCCCGACTCGGCCGGATGCTCCTCGGGCCGGTCGCGGGGGGGCTCGGCGGCAAACGCTTGGCCGTGGTGGCCGGTGGCGCTCTCCAGTACATCCCCTTCGCCGCGCTCCCCCTGCCTTCCGGCGAGCCGGTGGTCTCCCGCTACGAGGTGGTGAGCCTCCCCTCCGCCGCCGTCCTCGGCGAGCTGCGGCGGGCGGCGGCGAGCCGGCCGCCGGCCCCCTATGCCCTGGCGGTCCTCGCGGACCCGGTCTTCGACCGCGACGATCCCCGGGTGCGAAGGGCGGGCGGTCCGGCGGCCATGCCAGCGTCCGCTCCCGGCGAGGAGGCGGTCCGTGCCGCCGACCTCGAACGGGCGGTGCGGGACACGGCGACCGGGAGCCTCGCGCGTCTCACCTGGACCCGCCGCGAGGCCGAGCTCGCCAGCGCCCAGGCGGGGGAGCGGAAGGTCTTCGTCGCCCTCGACTTCGCGGCCAACCGGGAGACGGCCACCCGACCCGACCTCGCCCGCTACCGGGTCGTCCACTTCGCCACCCATGGGCTTCTGGACAGCCGCCACCCCGAGCTCTCGGGGCTCGTGCTCTCCCGGGTCGACGCGGCGGGGCAGCCACGGGACGGAGTGCTGCGACTGGCCGACATCTACAACCTGGACCTGGGTGCGGAGCTGGTCGTGCTCAGCGGTTGTCAGACCGCCCTCGGTCGGGAGATCCGCGGCGAAGGCCTGATGGGCATGAGCCGCGGCTTCTTCCATGCCGGGGCATCCGCGGTCCTCGCCAGCCTGTGGGCGGTCCGCGACCGCGCCACCGCCCGGCTGATGGAGCACTTCTATCACGCTCTCTTCCAGGAAGGGCAGAGCCCGGCGGCGGCGCTCCGCAAGGCCCAGCTCGCGCTGCGGCAGGACCCGAGCTGGCGCGACCCCTACTTCTGGGCCGCCTTCACCTTGCAGGGGGACTGGCGGCCCGCCCACCGACCTTCCCTGCCCTGAGTCTTCGGTGTTATAAGGCACAGGATCTCGTTTCTCCCCGGCCTTCCTGGAAAGCCACGATCCGGGGCTCCGCGGCGGCTTAAAGAGGCGCCTTGTGCCCTGAAATTTCTTGCCATGTCGCCGCACTCTGTAGGTGGAAGAGAAGGGAGCCGGAGCTCGTGAGCCTCCGCGGCCCTCGGCTTCCGGGGAGATCATGGGAACCGTCCTCGCTTTCGCCGCGCCGGTGCTGTCTCCGGACGTCCGCCCGGGGGAGCCCCCGGGGGAGCCAATGATGGAGCCCGCGCTTCCGCCGGGGGATCTCGTCCGCCGGATCCAGGGCGGGGACCGCCGGGCCGAGCAGGAGCTGGTCGAAGTCTACGGCGAAGGCCTCACCTTTCTTCTCCGGCGCTGGACGCGGGACCGCGACGCGGCGGACGACCTCTACCAGGAGACCCTGAGCCTCGCCCTGGAGAAGATCCGCCGCGGCGAGGTGCGGGACCCCGACCGGTTGGCGGGCTTCCTGCGCAGCCTGGCGAGGAACCTCTCGACCGACCACTACCGGCGCGAGTCGCTCCGGGGCGGCCGGGAGACGTCGCTCGGGGCTGCCTTCGAGCCGCCGGACCCGGCCGCGGGGCAGCTCGGGAACCTGCTGCGGCAGGAGAAGATCGCCATCGTCCGCCGCCTGCTCTCCGAGCTCTCCCTGCCGCGGGACCGCGAGATCCTGGTCCGCTTCTACCTCCGGGAGGAGGACAAGGAGAGCATCCGCCTGGACCTCGGGCTCTCCCGCGCCGAGTTCAACGTCGTCCTCTTCCGTGCCCGTCGGCGCTACCAGGCTCTCTTCGAGCAGGCAGTCGCCAGCTCCGCCGCGTCGAGATAGCGCCCATGGACCACCAGCGGATCGAAGAGCAGAACGTCGCCGAGTCTTACGTGGCGGGTCAGCTGGGTCCGGAGAACGAGGCGTGGTTCGAGGAGCACCTCCTCGAGTGCCGCGAGTGCCGGGAGCGGGTGGCCTGGGCGGAGCGACCCTCCGCGGCTCCTTCGCGGCGCTGGGGGCAGAGCTGGGGACAGAGCTGGCGGCAGAGCAGGCCGAGGGCGCCGGCCGCGTCGCGCGGCTCGGCCTCCTCGCCTGGTGGGTCCGGCACGGCCGGAGGGGGCTCGCCGCCCTCGCCCTGCTCCTCGCCGTCCTCGCCGCCGGGCTCCTCGTCGAGCAGGGGAGGCTGCGGCGCGAGCAGGCGGCGGTCCGTACCGCGGCGGCGCTCCCCGCGCGCCCGCCGGACGCCACGGTCGAGCGGGACCGGCTGGCTGCGAAGGGGCGGCGCCTCGCCGAGGGCCTCGCCGCTTCCCGGGAGCGGGGGGAGGAACTCGCCCGGCGACTCGCGGCGCTCACCCGGCCGCAGGTCAACACCGCCATCTTCTCCCTGGGCCTCGTGCGGGGGGAGGAGAAGCCCGGGCGGGTGCTCGTCGGGGCCGAGCCGGAGTGGATCGTGCTCGCGGTCGAGCTCCCCAGCCCTCTCGCCGAGACCTACCGCGCCGCCCTGGTCGACGCCCACGGCCGTGCTCTCTGGCGCGGCGAGGGGCTCCACCCCGCCGCCAACGACACCCTGGTTCTCACGCTCTACTCGGACCTCCTGCCCCCCGGCGCCTACCGCCTGGTCCTCACGGCGCCGGGCCAGGCCGGCACGAGCGAGGTCCCGTTCGAGGTGGCGCGCCGAGCCGGCCCCAGGTAGAGGCGGCGAGGGCGATCGGCGCTCCGCGGTATACCATCTCGGGATGAGAAGGGCTTCGCACGGTGGGCTCTTCGCCTGGGCTCTTGGGGTGGGTGGGTGCTTGGGACTGCTCCTGCCTGTCTGCGCCCTGGCGGGGACCGAAGCCAAGATCGTCCACGGCCTCGAAACGCACCTCTTTCCCAGCGTCGGCATGCTCGTCACGACCGACGGCTCGCTCTGCTCGGGCACCCTCATCGGTTGCCAGACCTTCCTCACCGCGGCGCACTGCGTCTGCACGATCCCCGGCGTCGCGGCGCTCGACGGCGCGCAGTGCAACGCCAGTCCCGCGCAGCTCGATCCGGCCCGCTTTCTCGTCTTCTTCCAGCACGCGGGGTCGTTTCGGGTGGCGGGAGTGACGGTCAACCCGGGCTACATCCCGGATACCGCGAGCGACCTCGCGCTCCTCCGGCTGACCTCGCCGGTCGAGGAGATCCATCTCTATGCCAAGGCGGGAGGGACGGCGGGCCCCGCGAGCTTCGATTGCAAGAGCGAGGTCCCGGCGGCGCCCGGGGGATATCCCTTGCAATTCTGCGAGGTCGCGGCCCCGGCGCCGGGGAGCTGGAGCTTTCTCGCCCAGGCGGGAAACGGGCCGGGAGGGCCGGTCCAAGTGACCCTGACCCTGTTCGCGGGAGCCACCATCGCGAGCTGTGTTCCCGACGCCGCCACCCTCTGCATCGACGATCAGCCGGGAGACGGCAGGTTCAAAGTTCAGGTTTCCTACCGGACGGCCCAGGGCGGGGGTCTCTCGGGGTCCGGCACGGCGGTGCCGCTCGCGAGCCTCGGGGTCGATCGCGGCGGGCTCTTCTGGTTCTTCAGCCCCGACAACCCGGAGATGCTGTTCAAAATCCTCGACGGTTGCGCGGTGAACGGGCGCTTCTGGGTCTTCTCCTCCGCCGGGACGAACGTGGGCTTGACGACAACGGTGACCGACACCCAGACCGGCAATGTCAAAACCTATTCGAATCCCGATCTGATCCCCGCGCCGCCGGTCGAGGACACGAGCGCCCTGCCTTGCGGCTGAACCCTCTCTACGAGCGCTGGAGCGGCACTCCCGTCTCGCCGGCCTCGAGGATCTTGGGATCTGGAACGAGCCCCAGACCGTCCGCCAGGCGCGGGAAGTAGTTGAAGATGGCGATCAGGTGGGCGAGCTCCAGGAGCCCTTCGTCGTTGAGCCCGACCGCGCGGAGCGTCTGCCAGTCGTCGGCGGTCATCTGGAGCGGGGTGAGCGTCATCTTCTCGGCCACCGTGCAGAGGGCGTGTTGGCGCGGGGTGAGATGCGGCAGATCTCTCCAGCGGCGCTCCTTGATCGCGTCGACTAAGGCCCGGTCGTTTTTTTCGACACGCAGAAACTCTGCGTGAGATTGCGTTCAGTATTGGCAGTCCTGGGCCGCCGAGGCGACCGCCGCCACCATTTCGCGCTCGGCGCGATCGAGCTGGCCGGGGGCGAACATGATCTCGGCGAAGGCGCGCTGCATCGCCGGGCCGATCCGCGGGTGGGAGGCGAGCAGGCGCCCCATGCCGCCGATGAATCCGAAGTCGTACGGCGACTTGAAGCCGGGAGGCATCTGGGCTCGCACCTCCTCCTGGGAGAGCAGGTGGATGAAGGGCTCGGGGACCTGGGACATGGGATTCCTCCTTAATATAGCGGACAGAGTATAAGAGATCGGGAAGGGAGATGGCGACGAAGATGGACGACAGCGGAAAGCGCGATCGCCGGGATGCTCTCCTCTGGCTCGCGGCCCTGCTCCTCCTCGGGCTCGTGCCGGTGGGCCGGATCTCGGGCGACGGCCTGGGCTATGCCGGGCAGTTCGCCGCCGGCACCTGGCGCCTCAATCCCAACCATCTCCTCTTCGAGCCGGCCGGCGCCGCCTGGCACCGGCTCTCGGTCGCGCTGGGGTCGAGGCGGCCGATCGTCGACCAGCTGAAGCTCCTCAGCCTTCTCACGGGGGCTTTCGGTGCCGCGCTCTTTCGCTGGGGCGTCGCCCGGCGTCTGGCCGACCGGCGCTGGATCGCGAATTGGGCCACGGCCTGGCTCGTCCTCGGCTCGACCTACCTCCGGCTCCTGGTCGACGACGAGTTCCACCTGATCCAGATGCCGTTTCTCGTCGGTTTCGCCGTCGCTCTTCTCGTCTATCTGGAGCGGCCGGGGTTCCGCCGCGCCGTTGTGGCCGGCGCCGTCGCGGGCGGGGCGGCGCTCTGTTTCATCTCGAACGCTCTCCTGGGACTCCTCGCGGCCGTCGTTCTCGGAGCTCGACATCTCCGGCGCCGGGAACGCGGGGAGGCCTGCCGCCTCGCCGCCGGGCTCCTCGCCGGCTTTCTCCTCGTCGCGGGCACCGGGCTCGGAGCGGTCTGGGGGTACCTTCAGCCCGGCCGGCCGTTCGTCTCCTGGCTCACGAGCTACTCCGGCGGCTCGGCTCCGGCGCGGGCGGGGCTCGCGTACGGCCTCCGCTGGACGCCCGGCGGCGTGGGCTCAGGCCTCGCCCATGCCGCCTACGGCGCCGCCAGCGCCGCCGTGGACCTGGCGCCCGCGGTCGCCGCGGTCCGCGATGAGAACGCTTTCGGCCGGGCCGCCGTCATCGCGCTCGCCGGGCTCCTCGCCGCCCTGGCACTCGGCGGCGGGCTGTGGAACGCTTTCCGCCGGCGGGAAGAGCCGCGGGCCGCGGCCGTTCTCCTGCTGCAGGCCATTTGGTGGCCCGCCATTCTGGCCTTCGGGTTCTGGTGGAACAATTCGGACGATCAGTTCTACTTTCAGCTCGCGGTCGTCTTCGGCGCCCTGGCCACGCAGCACCCTCACAAACGCCGTGGCGTAGCGTTCCTCGTCGCCTGTGGTGCGGCGGCGCTCGCCTGGAACGCCGTCGACGTCACCGAGCGCTTTTTCACCTATCCGCGGGCGGCCTTGACGAACGCTCTCCTCCGCGAGACCGGCGGCGCCTGCCTGATCGTGACGCCGGGGTGGGACGACGCCTCGAACCTCCTAATCTTAGCCGACGGCCGGGTACGGCCTGCACAGCTCTCCCTGACCGCTCTCGCGGTGGCGATGCCGGCCGCGCCGGGCCTCGCGCGGCTCTCGGCCGCCGTAGAGCATTGCCTCCAAGCCGGCGGGCGGGTGGACCTGGTAGACCTCTACGACGCGGCGCCCTACCAGTTTCCCTGGAAGTTCCTCCGCCAGCTCGGCTACGAGCCGGAGGCGCTGCGGCGCACCTTGGCTCCCTTCGGGGTCGACCCCGCGCCTCGCCGTGCCGGGCCTTTCCGGCTGCGCTCGATCCGGAGCCCGCGCACGGCGAGGAGGGGCGCAGTCCAGATCTAGAAGCGCAGGCGGGCCTGCACCTGGAATTGGCGTCCCGGATCGACGTTGCTGACCCCGCCCAAGGGTGTCCCGAAGGTCGAGAGCGGTTGGCCGTTGGTGTTGTTGCCGTAGACCGAGTTGTAGCCCACGACATTGGCATGGTTGGTGAGGTTGAAGACCTCGGCGCGGAGGGTCAAGATGGTGGCGCCCAAGGGGACATCGCGCTCGGCGAAGAGAGACAGATCGTAGAGCGAGCCGGTGCGGCCGGTATTCCGGCCGATGACGTGGCCGTCGATCACCGGGCGATCGGCGGTCGAGCCGTCGCCGTTGTTGTCGGCCCCGGTCGTGATGTTGTAGGGGCGGCCGGTGGCGGCTTCGAGGACGCCGCCGACGGTGAACGCCCAGGGGACCCGCACCCAGCCGGAAAGGACGCCGCGGTGGCGCTGGTCGAGCAGGCTGTCCGCCCACTCCTTGCCGAGCTCCGAGGTCTCGTTGGGATCACCGCCCGGCGCGTCGGGCTCGACGTTGTTGCGGGTGTGCGACCAGGTGTAGCTCAAGAGCAGGCCGCCGCGGCTGTCGAACGTCTTTCGCAGGTTGAGCTGCAGGCCGTCGTAGCGCGCCTCGCCCTCGTTGACGGTCGCCAGGATGCGGCGGTAGCCGTTGGGCTCCGGGGTGATCGGGCGGGTCCCGTCGGCGGTGGTCGCCGGGCGGGTCTGGCCGGGCGTGGTGCGGTCGAAGGGCGTCGGGGCGTTCAGATCGATGTTCCGCAGGATGTCCTCGGTCCGCGCGTGGACGACGTCCGCCGAGAGGAACCACCGGCTGCCGAGCTCGCGCTCGGCGCCCAGGGTCGCCTGGTCGGTGCGCGGATTCAGCAGTTGATCCTGGTAGCCGCTGAGCTTCGAGATGTCGAAGAACTGGCTGTAGTAGGCACGCCGGCCGGGCTCCAGGGTGATGTCGCGCGGCGGCAGGACGGCTCCCGGCGGGAAGGCGGAGAGGGGGCTAAGCGAGGTGGGGAAACCGAGCTGGCCGGGAGCGGCGCTGAAGCTGAAGAAGCCGGTGGGGCCGTTTAAGTCCCAGGTGGCGACGGTGTTGGCCGGGATCTCCGAATAGTAGCTGCCGAAGCCGCCGCGGATCGTCGTCCGCGGGTCACCTCCCGGGCTCCAGGCGAAGCCCAGGCGGGGGGAAAGGTTGTTGTCGTCGCCGGTCAGGCTCTGGCGGTCGTAGCGCAGACCGAGGTTTAAAACGAGGTTCGAGCCCAGGTGGTAGTCGTCCTGGGCGAAGAGCGAGGAGAGGGTCTCGCGCACCGAATAGTTCACGTTGCCGAAGCCCTGGGTGTAACGCTGGACGTCGGCGATCGTCAGCTGCGAGGTGGGGATCGTCGGCGAGATCCCGGGCTTGAAGGTGAACTGGCCGAGGACGAAGGGCGAGCCGAACTCCTGCCCGTTGCCGCCCGAGTCCGAGCGCACGACGTCGCCGCCGACTTTGAGGAAATGGTTGCCGAGGGCGAAGGAGACGGTGTCGGCGAGCTGGGTCTGCCGATTGGTCAGGAGGGCGTAGCGCGACTCGCCCTCGGTCGAGACGCCGGGCCGGACGTACTGAGTCGAAGGGTCGGCCGGCGAGAACTGGGTGATGGGGTCGCCGTTCTCATAGACCAGGCGCGCGTCGTTCCAGGCCGTGGAGGAGAGCACGGCGGTCTCGCCGAGGAGAGCGTTCTCGGTGCTGCGGCGGAAGGTCCGCGCGGCGGAGGGGAGCACGAGGCCGCCCACCGCATCCTGCGGGTTGCTGTCGCTGAAGCGGTCGGAGTCGAAGCGGCCGAGGAGATGCTGCCGCGAGTCGAGGTCGGCGTCGAGACGGCCGAAGAGGAGGCTCTGCTTGAAATTGCCGGTGAAGACGCCGGAGGCGAGCGGCGAGGTGATGACGGAGTCGCGCCGCTGGTCGTTGTACTCGGCGCCCAGCGACCAGTAGGCGCGGTCCTGCACCAGCGGGCCGGAGACGAAGGCGCTCTCCTGCTGGAGCCGGTCGCGCGATTTCTGCTCGGTGACCGGGGCGTCCGACTGCAGGCCGCCCGGCCGGGAGGCGCCCAGGAGGTCGGCGTGCACGGTGTTCGTGCCCGAGCGGGTGACGAGGTTCAAGGCGGCGCTCGTCGTCCGCCCGTACTCCGCCGAGAAGCTGTTGGTGAGCACGGTGAGCTCCTGGACGGCGCCTAAGGGGATGGCGGTGAAGATCGTCTGCCGGCCCCAGGCGTCGTCCGCGGTGCCGCCGTCGACCGTGTAGGTCGTCTGCCGCCGGCCGCCGCCGTCGACGACGAAGAGGGTCTCGTTCAGGAACAGGTCGCCGGTGCCCCGCGCCGAGCGGACGGCGGAATTGAGGAGGGGGAGCGAGGTGAGCTTGCGTCCGACGACCGGCGTCTCCTGGAGCTTCTCATTGTCGAACCGGGTGCCGAGCTGGGGCGAGTCGGCCTGCACGCCCTCGGCCGTGCCGTAGACGGTGATGGCGGCGGCGACCGCCTCGGCCTTCAAGACGACGTCGAGCGCCGCGGTCTGGCCGGCGTTGAGCTGGAGCGCCGGGCGCTCCTGGATGGCGAAGCCCTCGTGGGCGATGCGGATCTGATAGGTCCCGGTGAGCGGCAGCTCGGGGATGGCGTAGATCCCCCGGGCGTCGCTCGTCGCCGTGCGGGAAAAGCCGGTCGCCTCGTTGGTGATGGTGATCGTCGCGGCGGGGACGGGGGCGCCCGACTCGCTGGTGATCCGGCCGCGGACGGCGCCGGTGCCGGGGCCCTGCGCCCGGACGGGGGTGACGACGGAAGACAGCAGCAGCACGAGAGCGCAGAAAACGATCTGGAACGACAGGCGGAGCCTGCCGGAAAGCGGCGAACGGGTCATGAGAATCCTCTCCTTCCAAAAGATCAGAGAACGAAACCCGGCAGCCGGGCGAGGGAGCCCGCGGCCGGTACGGACGCACGGTGAAAGCGGCTTCGGCGACCGAACCGGGCCTTATTCGTTCTGACGTTTGATGAGGAGGAGGATGTCGGCGGCCTCCGGGCGGGGCGCTCGCGCGCTCCGGACGAGGCGGGTTTGGGGAGGCGGCAGGGTCCCAGGGATGCCGGGATCGGCGGCCGGCGCGCCCGAAGGGGGAGCCGCGGCGGTCACGGCGGCCGGCAGGGGAGTCCCGGCCAGGGAGGAGAGGCCGGGCACGGCGCGGGCGGTCTCCGCGGGTCCTTCCGCCATGACCTCGCGCACCGGCCCGCCGTGGCGCGAGCCCTCGACCCAGGAGAGCACGCCCGGCTCGCCGGCCCGCGCCGGCTCGCCACGCCGGAGGGCGTTCTCGACGAAGATTTCCTGTGTGCCGGGCGCGCCCGCGATCGTGAAGCGCTGCGGCAGCTCGAAGGCGAGCTCCCGGCGCTCGTCGCCCACCCGAAGGAGGAGCCGGCCGTTCCGGGTGGGGAAGCTCGGGACTCGGAAGGTGACCCGGCGCAGCTCGCGGTCGAGGTGCGGCGTGATGCGGACGGGATAGGTGGCGCCGCCGTCGAGCGAGAGGAAGGCCTCCCATTCCTCCCACGTCTTCTCCCCGTTCGCACCGCGGGCCGGCCGCGCCAGCTCTGTGGAGGGCGCCCAGTCGAGGGTCGCGAGAGCTCCCGCCGCGAGCACCGTCCCGTCTGCCGGAGAGAGCAGCCGGACCGCGGGCTCCTCCGGGCGCGCGGCGGCCGCCGGGGCGGCGAGCCCTGCGGCAAGCCCGAACGCGGCGAGCGCGGCGGTGAGGAGACGGCGGGAGAGCCTGTCGAACATGGCCCCTACGATACAAGGGCTCCGGGAGACCGGCAAGAGAGGCGACGCCGGAGACGCCGGAGAGCCGGGCGCGGCTGGCACGGGGTCTGCTGTCGATCCGGCCATGCCCATGGAAGCAAAGGAGTCCAGACATGGCCGAGCGCGAAGCACTGACCCGTAGAGATCTTCTCACCTTAGCCGGCCAGGGGCTGGCGGTCGCCGGCGCCCTCGGTGTCGCTGGCGCCGGCAGCGCCGCGGGAGGCTCGCCGCGGGAGGCCGCCACGGCGCTGGAAGGCGGGGGCAGCGGCGGCGGTCCCGTGCCGCCGCTGGAGCTCCCGCCGCTCTCCGCGGCGACCGAGCAGAAGGAGCCTAAGACGCCGAGCCCCATGCCCCCCGACGAGCGGGTGGGCTACGCGGTCGTCGGGCTCGGCCACATCGCCCTCGGGCAGGTGATCCCCGGGCTCGTCCAAAGCAAGCATTCGCGGCTTACGGCCGTCGTCAGCGGCTCGCCCGAGAAGGCGGCCGCCGTGGCGCGGCGCTACGGAGTCGATCCCAAAAACATTTACAGCTATAAAAATTACGAGGAGCTGCGGAACAACCCGGCGGTGCAGGTCGTCTACATCGCGCTGCCGAACGCGCTCCACGCCGAGTACACGATCCGCGGCGCCCAGGCGGGCAAGCACGTCTTCTGCGAGAAGCCCATGGCGACGACGTCCAAGGATTGCGAACGGATGATCGCGGCCTGCAAAGCGGCCGGGAAGCGACTGATGATCGGCTATCGCATGCAGTACGAGCCCTACAACCGCGAGATCATCCGCCGGGCGCGGGCCAAGGAGCTGGGGGACCTGAAGCTCATCACCGCCGACAACAGCCAGAACGAGGGCGATCCCACCCAGTGGCGGCTGAAGCGCGCACTGTCGGGAGGCGGCGCGCTCCCCGACGTCGGCATCTACTGCCTGAACGCGACCCGCTACGTCACGGGCGAGGAGCCGATCGAAGTCTTCGCCCGCGCCTTCTCGACCCCGGGCGATCCCCGCTTCAAGGAGGTCGAGGAGACGATGGTCTTCGAGCTCCGCTTCCCGAGCGGAGTTCTGGCCGCCTGCACCTGCGGCTACGGCAACCACCGGCTCCAGCGCTACACGGTCGCCGGCTCGCTCGGTTGGGCGGAGCTCAATCCAGCCTTCCCCTACGCCGGCCTGCGCCTGCGCACGGCCCGCGCCGAGGGCAAGCTCGAGCGGGTGACCGAAGAGCATCTTTTAGACCAGGAGAGCCAGTTCGCCCGCGAGATCGACCACATGTCGCAGTGCGTAACGACCGGCCGGCAGCCCCACACCCCGGGAGAGGAGGGCTTGGCCGACATTCGGATCATCGAGCACCTCTACGCCTCGGCCGAGGCCGGTCACCCGATGACGCTCCCGCCGTCCCACGGCCTGGACGTCACCCGTGGCCCGGCGCCGGAGGAGGAGGGGTAAGTCCCCACGAGCCGCGCGGAGCCTCTCTTTGAGAAGCTCCGCGCGGACGGTCCGTCCCGTTCTATTGGAAATATCCGTTGACGTCGATCACCAGGTCGACGCCGCCCGCCGACTGGTTCTGCACGATGGCGCCGCCCGAGCCGTTCCCCAGTCCGAGGATCGCGTTGTTGGCCCGCACGGCGCCGGCGGAGAAGTTGATCGTCGTCGCGAGCGGCGCCGCCTGATCGTCGGGATAGAGGATGAGTTGGCCGGATTTCGTGGGCTGGACGACGGTGACGTTGACGGAGAGCGCCTTGGCGGTGGGCGGGATGCCGCAGCGGCCGGCGAGCGACATCGCTCGCGACGTCTGGGCGGCGATCTGGGGGCCGCCGGCGAGCCCGGTCGGTTGGCGGGTGTCGAGGAGGCGACAGGGGGAGACCGTGTAGAAGCCGTAGGCGGGGGCCGGCGGCGGGGTGCAGGCGGTGACGGTCACGTCGTCGAGGAACCAGCCGGTCTGCGGCGCGGCGTTGCAGTCGGTGAAACCGAGGAACAGAGGCTCGACGACGTGCCCGGCGGGACTGCCGGCGAGGCCGAGATTGCTGTAGGCCTGGTCTAAATCGACCGTCGTCTGGGTGAAGGTGTTGCTGGTGCCGGTGAAAAGCGATTGGTCGAGAAGCTCCGGGGGCGCACAGGCCGAGGTGATGGTCCCGTTGTAGCTCTCGCCGGAGAGGACGGGCGAGTGGATGAGGAAGCAGTCGTTCAAGAGATCGCTCATCGCGAACGCCAGGAGGCCGCCGGAGCCGGGCTGGAAGTCCCGCCGATGCCAGAAGGAGACCTGAGCGCCGACAGCACCGGCGGGAATCGGGATGCCGTTCGGGCCGTGCGGATAGGCGAAGGCGAGATCGCCCGGTCCCGCGCCGGAGGAGCAGGTGGTGCCGCCGAAGCGGAAGATTTTGCTCCCGCTGTGCGCCGAGCAGGATTGAATCCCTCGCCAGTCCGCCGCGCCGACGAAATTCGGCACCGCTCCGGTCGTCCAGTCGGCGAGCCCGGAGCCGCTCTCGAAATTGTTGCTGTAGAGGACCGAGGGCGACCGGCCGGTCACCGAGGCTTCGTTCGAGAGGGCGGAGGTGCAGGCGCCCACCGCGCGCACGACGTAATGGTTGTCGACGCCGCAGGTGCCGGCGGGATCGAAATAGCCGTTGAGGACGGTCGTCGCGATGAGGCCGTACGGGCCGCCGCTCTCTGGAGCGCGGAAAACCCGATAGGTGGCGCCGGGCGACGCATCCCAGGTGAGGTCGGTGCCGGCGGGGTGGGAGACCGCCGTGAGGCCGGTCACCGCCGGGGCGGCGCAGGGGGCGGGATCGGCGATCGTCGCCGACCAGACCTCCTCGAAGCCGCCGTTCCTGCGATCGGTCCAGGTGGAGACGATGAAGCCGTTGACGATGGAAAGGCCGTTGTGGGAGCCGTACTGGGTCTCGTCGGCGCCGAGAATGGTTTCATTCGTCCGCACGGTCGTCACCTGGAGCGGGTCGCTCCAGGTCGTCCCGCCGTCGGTCGAAGACTGATAGAACAGATTCGTCTGCGCCCGGCTGGGGTCGCCGACCGTGTCGTAGTAGGTCACGGCGAGTTTGCCGCTCGTCTCGTCGACGGCGAGCACCGGCAGGAACTGATCGCTTCGAGTCGGCTGGGGATGGACCTTGACCGGTGGCGACCAGGTCGCGCCGCCGTCGGTCGAGCGGGCGAACCAGACGCGCGACTTGCACGAATTGCCGCCGACGACGAAGACCGGCTGCTCGTTCCAGATCGTGCAACCCGCCTCGCCCGAAAGGTCGACCCAGACGGCGTAGACCTGGTTCTCGGTCCCATTTTTAAAGGCGCCGCCGCTCACGTGGATCGGGGCGACGCCGCTCGCGGTGGCCGGAACCCAGACGCTCGCCTGGCCGAAGGTGTGGGCGAGGACGACCGGGGCGCCGAAGGTGGCGCCACCGTCGGTCGACTTGGCGACGAAGAGCTGGCGGCTGCCGCCGTCGCCCCAGAAGCCGAAGACGTCCCCGGCGCTGTTGGTCTCGGCCTCGGCGCCCGCCGTGGCCTGTACCGTGCGGGCATCGCTGATCCGGAGCGGGCCGTGCCAGACGCCGTCGGCATGGGTCCGATGGGAGGCGTAGACGCCGTCCGAGTCGTGCCACAGCGCGTAAATGTCGTCCTTGTAGGGCGAGCTGGCGCCGCGGTCGACCCACAGCCGGTTCCGTTGGGCGAAATCCTGGCTGCCCGAAAGGACGGCGTCGAAAACCCAGGTCCGGCCGCTGTCGGTCGACTTGTAGGCGTGGATCTCGAAATTGGCGAACGTCGGGGTGACCTTGGCGAGCACGACCGCCGTCACCCAGGCCGTGCCATCTCCGGTCCACTCGACCGCTCCGTCGCTCTGGTAGAGGTCGCGGGAGCCGAAGGGGAGGACGCTCCGGCCCCAGGTGACGCCGCCGTCGGTCGAGAAGAGAACCTGCACCATGCCGAGCTCGCCGGTCGGGTCGTTCACGGCGGCGATGATCCTGCTCGGATCGTAGAAGTCGATCCGCACGTCGGAGTTGTTGACCGGCACCGACTGCCGGCCCGAGATCCGCTGCTGGCCGCTCTCGGTGGCCTCGTAGGCCACCGCGGCTTCTCTCGCCGGGTTCGCCGAACTCGCCGAGCCCGCCGGCTGCTGCCCGGCCTTCAGATCCTGGTGGTGGAGCATCCACCGGTAGAGCTGTTGAAGCGTCGACGGATAGCCGCCGTTCGGGTCGCTCGCGACATAGCGGGTCTCCGGGTGGGCCTTGCGCCAATAGGCCCGGAGCCAAAGGGGGAGAGGCTTGCCGTCCTTGGCCTCCCCGGCCTGCAGCCGGCTGACGTCCTGGTTGGCGAGGACGAGTTGGGCGAGCGCGCTCCCCGGCTGGATCTGGTCGCGGGAGAGCTGCTCGGCCACCCGCGGCACCGTCACCGCCGGGGGCGGTGGAAGGGCGGCGGACAGGTTCGCGCAGACCGCGGGACCGGGACCCTCCGTCTGCGCGCCACCGGGAGCGGCGACGGCGAGGAGGGTACAGCAGGTGATCGCGGCGAGAATCGAAATGGACCTGGAGCGGCGAAGGACTCTGCCTCCCGACAGCAACATCTGCATGACATTCCTCCTCGAGTGCCTGCGACCAGATCAACTTCATGTCGTAACAACATAGGAGTGTACTCAGGAGCCCGTGCCAACGCAAGCCGGCCAGCATCCGACTTCGGCGATCGTTTGGGCGATAGGATCTCGGCCCGAGGAGAACCGTAGATCCTCTTCCGCCTCTCTTGTGCTAGGCTCGGTTCTCCATAAGGAGACAAATCCATGAGCGACATGAACTCCACCCACAATCGAGTCGTCTGGCTCGACATCCCGGTCGCCGACCTCGACCGCTCGGCGGCCTTCTACCGCGGCGTGCTCGGGATCGACGTCCACCGGCAGGACTTCAACGGCACCGCCTTCTGCGTGCTCGCCCACAGCGAGGGAAACGGCGGTTGCCTGATCCTCAAACCGGAGGACGTCAGCGCGTCGGGCGCCCTGATCTATCTGAACACCGATGGCCGAATCCAGGATGCGACCGCCCAGGTCGAGAAGCTCGGCGGCAAGGTGCTCCAGCCGGTGCACGCGATCGGCCCGCACGGTTTCCGCGCCATCATTCTCGACAGCGAGGGGAATCGGCTCGCGCTGCACTCGACGGTGGACGTTTAAGCTAAGGATCTAAGGATCTTACGCCGCCGGCCACTCCCGTTTCCGCGAAGCTTGAGGTCGCGCGATGGAGTCCGGGCCAGGACCGGATACTATTGCGCCCAGAGGGGAAGCGATGCTGGAACGACTTGATCTCAAGGATGTAGGGCCGGCGGCGGCGCTCCACTTCGACTTCGGTCCCCGCGTCAATATCGTCACTGGCGACAACGGGGTGGGCAAGAGCTTCGTCCTCGACGTGGTCTGGTGGGCATTGACGCGGACCTGGGCCGGGTATCCGGCAAGCCCCCAACGGGGTCCCGGTGTCACGCCGCGAATCAGCTTCGTCTATAAAGCCAAGGTCAAGACGGCCCGGCAAGACTTCGAGTTCGATTTTCAATCTCAGACCTGGAGGGCGAAGCCCGGGCGGCCACCGATTCCGGGCATGGTCATCTACGCTCGCGCGGATGGAGGCTTCTCGGTCTGGGATCCGGCCAGAAACTATTGGAAGAATGCGCCCAGTCGGGATCTTCAGGCCCCAGATCGCCCCGCCGCCTACCACTTCGAGCCCAAGCAGGTCTGGGACGGGCTGCGGGACGGCGATCGACACCTGTGTAACGGGCTGATCGCCGATTGGGTTTCCTGGCAGCGGGAGGGCGGAGCGGCGTTTCACCAGCTTTCGAGCGTCCTTCGAGTCCTCGCGCCCTCCGAGGCCGAGGCGCTCCGGCCCGGCAGGCCGACGCGGATCAGCCTCGAGGATGTGCGGGACATGCCGACGCTCGAGATGCCCTACGGTGTCGTGCCTCTCGTCCACGCATCGGCCGGGATGAGGCGCATTGCCGCCCTCGCCTATCTGCTGGTCTGGACGTGGCAGGAGCACCGGCAGGCGAGCGCTCTCCTCAATCAGGCGCCGACGACCGAGATCACGTTCCTGATCGATGAGATCGAAGCCCATTTGCACCCTCTCTGGCAACGGCTCATCCTGCCGGCGCTCCTCAAAGTCATGGCGACGGTCACCGAAACCGAAGAGGCCCGGGTGCAGATCCTCGCCGCGACCCACGCTCCACTCCTTCTCGCGTCGATCGAGCCGATCTTCGATGAGGAACGGGATCGGGTCTTCACCTTCAGGATCGAGGGCGAGAGCGTCCGGCTGCAGGAGGTCCCCTGGTCGAAGCAAGGGGACGCCGTGGGTTGGTTGGTCTCGGAGGTCTTCGGCTTACAGCAGGCGCGTTCCCGCGAGGCCGAACGGGCCATCGAGGCCGCGGAGGCCTTCATGCGTGGAGAGATGGCGATGCTCCCCGCAGGCCTGAGGAGCCTGGCAGGAGATCCATGCCGAGCTGCAGCGGGTCCTCGCGGGGCATGATCCGTTCTGGCCACGCTGGATCGTGAAGGGCGCGAAGGTCGAGGCCCGCCGCCCATGATGCGGTTCCGGCCCGCACCCGAACCGCCAGACTTTGACACGAGATGTAGGCAGCCAGGACTCGCCTGGCTGGCGCGGAATCCTCCTCCTAAGCGGCCAAAAGATTTCTGGTCACCCTTCCGGCTGAGCTTGGCAACCGCTTTCGAGCAGCTTTGTGCCTACTCCTGTCAGCATGAGCCTGTCGGCACGGTGGATCACTTCCTGAGCTGCCACGATCACCGGGAGCGTGCCTACGACTGGCAGAATTACCGCTTCGCCTCGCAGTGGATCAATAGCAGTAAGAAAACCTGCGAGGTTCTCGACCCGTTCGAGGTGGGCGACGACTGGTTTGAGATTCTCCTGCCCTCGCTGCAACTTGTCACCACGGATCGCGTACCCCCGGCAGACCGGGCTCGCGCCGAGCAGACACTCACGCGTCTTCATCTGCGCGACGACGAGCGAGTCATCCGGCAGCGGGCCGTATGGTACGAATTGTATCGACAGGGAGATCTCTCCTTGACCGGGCTGCGGCAGATGGCCCCGCTCATCGCACGCGCGGTAGACAAGCAAGGCGCCGAGGCATGACACCAGAGAGCTGACCAGGATGACCGGATCGAGACGCCCTCCCCTCTTCGTCCTCTGCCTCCTTGGCGTTCTGGGCACCCTGAGCCTCCTGGGCACCGCCTGCCGCAGCGGGGCTCCAGCCCTATCGCGTGCTCCGCGCGCCGCCCTACCGGTCGAGCTCCCCGCCCGCTACGAGGAGGGCCGCTGGTACGTGGCGCCGGTCACGGCGCGGGGGGAGACCCTCCTCTTCTACACCGACTCGGGCGGCGGGACGAACATGATCTTCGCCCCGGCGGCGGAGCGGCTGGGTCTCGCGCGGGAGACGATCGAGGCGGAGGGCCAGAAGGTCGAGGTCACGGCGTTTCCGGCGCTTCTGCCCACGGCCTCGATCCCTCTCCCTTCTCCCCAGGGGCCGGCCGGGGGAAAGCTCGTGGTCGCTCCCTACGAGGGGGAGGTCCGGCAGATGTTCCCGCCCGGCCCGGACGGGCAGCCCCCGGCCACCGGGTTTCTCGGGCAGTGGTGGTTCGCGGACCGGGTGTGGACCTTCGACTATCCCGGGCATCATCTCTTCCTCCGCTCCCCGGGTGACCTGCCGCCGCACCCCCCCGGGCACGCGGCCACCCTCGGCTTCCAGACCGGCGCCGACGGCCGGCGGACCTCGCAGTTCGGCCGCATCCAGGCGGAGATCGACGGCGAGACCCTGGACTTCCTCTTCGACACCGGGGCCACCACCGTGCTGACCGACGCCGCCCTGGCGGCCCTGGGGGATGGGCGGCCGGCGGAGCGCGCGGCGAGCTTCCTCACCGCGTCCTCCTTCGGACGCTGGCACGGCAAGCACCCCGATTGGCGGGTGATCGAGAAGGCCGAGAAGGGCTCGGGCGAGGCGATGATCGAGGTCCCCGCCGTCAAGGTGGGGGGCTACACGGTCGGCCCGGTCTGGTTCACCCGCCGCCCGGACCGCAATTTCCACGTCTACATGTTCCAGTGGATGGACCGTTCCCCCGAGGGCGCCCTCGGCGGCTCGACCCTCCAATACCTCCGGGTGACCGTCGACTATCCCGGCGCCGTCGCCGTCTTCGAAAAACCTTAGCCCTCGGCAGGGCACCCATGGGGGAGTCCCTACAAATCGACTTCTCCGTGCCCCTGGCGTGCTCCTGAGATATAATGCTATCTCAGCATCGGTATGGGTAAACGGACCGGGGGTCGTCCACGCGACTCCGCCGGAGGACAGGAACGATGAGACGTAGCTGGATGCTCGCCCTGTGGACGCTCCTCGCCCCGCTGACTCCCCTGACCCCACTGGCTGCCCTGGCGCCCGGCGACGCCTACGTCCCCCTGGCGCCCAACCTGGCGCTCGGCGCCTCGACCTATCGGACGCTCCTCATCGCGACCAACACCGGCACCGCCCCCGCGACGCTCGCCGTCACCTTCCTCCCCAACGGCGTCAACGGCGCCAAGGCCGCCCTCTCGCCATCCTCCTTCCCCATTCCCGCCGGCTCGACGCTCCGTCTCTACGACTCGGTCCCGGCCGGTGCCCAGGGAATGCTGATGCTCACCGGACCCAAGGAGATCGTCGTCTCCGCCCGGATCGAGGGGCTGGCGGCGAACGGCGACCTCCTGGCGAGCGCCCAGGTCCCCGTCGTCTCCGGGGCCGGCGCCACTGGCGCTATTGCCGCCAATGCCGCGGGCCAGCACGTCGAGCTCGTGGGCCTGGAGCAGTCCGCTACCGGCGCGGTCACCGACTTCGGCCTGCTGAACGTGGGGAGCGTCACCGCGAACTGCACGGTGCAGGCCTCCCATGCCGACGCGAGCCCTCTTGGCGGTCCGGTCAGCCTGTCGCTCTTCCCCCTCTCGGACGGTTTCTTTTCCGGTGCGCTGCCCCGGCTGGGTGCGACTTCCATTCAGGACAGCCGCTTCGACGTCACCTGCGATCAGCCGTTTTCGACCTATGCCCTGGTCTACCGCTCGGGAGGCCCGGAGACGGTGGCGATGGGGCCGGCCGCGCGGCTGGACAGCGATCTCGTGCCCGACGTCCCCGTGCCCGTCCCTGATGACGGCAGCCTCCACTTCGACCTCCCCGGTCCGTTCGCGAACGGTACGACCTACGCCGCCTACGACCTGCCGCTCGGAAATGGGACCCTCTACGGCAAGGCGCATGTCGAGTTCGACCTCTATCTCGATCGCTGGCACACCGCCTTCCCGAACAATCCCAACTATGAGTCGGTGGCGAGCTTCCGGCGGTCGGCCACCAAGCGGTTGGACCGCGTGCTCTACTGGGGATTGATTTTGAAGGGGAGCGGCGACTTCCGCACCCTCCTGGACCTCGGTCTCGCGCCGGGATCGAGCGAAGGGACGACGCTCAAGAGCGGCAAGGGCCCCTGGCAGGAGCAGACGCTCTATCACCTGGCGATGGACTACGACGCCGTCGCCGGCACCGTGCTCTTCCAGGCCTTTCAGGGCGGCAACCTCGTGCAGCAGGTGACCGGTCCGATCAACAACTCGGACATCACGAATCTCCCCAATGAGATCGTGCGGGTCGACTTCAGCTCGGTCGGGGTGGGCGACGGCGCCTACTTCCCGACGACCGGCTGGAAGTACTCGAACCTCTCCATTAAGCTCACCCCGCGCCAAGGACAGAAGGCCGCCGCCCCCACCCCTCCGGTCGCCGGCGGCGATCTCCTCCTCCCGCTCGCCGCCGGCAGCGCGCCGGATGGAACGACCTACGCGACGCGCGTCTGGGTCACCAACACCGGAGCTTCGACCCGCCGCCTGACCTCGACCTTCATCGCCGCCGGCGTCGACGGCACGAAGGCCACCGCCAACGGCTCGATCTCGATCCTCCCCGGGGCCACGGTGCTCGGGACCGATCTCTCGCCGGCCGGCCAGAGCGGCATGCTCCTGGTGACCGGCGCCCCGCAGCTCCTCGTCACCACCCGCTTAGAAGCGGTCGCCCCGGACGGCTCGCTCCGTGCCGCCGCCGCCGGGCCGGTGGTGAAAGGCCACCAGCTCGGAGCCGCGAACGCGACGCTAGAGCTCCACGGCCTCAGCCAGAAAGTGGTCGGCTTGAGCACCGACCTCCACGTCATCAATGCCGCGCAGCAGGCCACGAAGTGCGCGATCGACGCCTTCCACTTCGACGGCACCCGGATCGCGCCCACGATCAGCATCACCCTCCTGCCTCTCTCGGTGCGCGTCTTCGAGAAGGTTCTGGTGACCCTGGGCGTCACCGACGTCGACGAGGCCCGCTTCGCGGTCTCCTGCGACCAGGCCTTCTACACCTACGCCCGGGTCTACAAGCCCGGCGGCGGCGAGCTGAACCTCATGACCCCGTCCGTCCCTCTGGGCCAGACGGTGAGCGCGCCGGCGACGCCCTGACGCGGCGATAGACCCTCCTTCTCTCTCCGGCCCGCCGAGTCCTATACAATCTCGGGCGGCCAAGGAGGGAGGGTCTATGAAGCTTCTCGAGGAAATCCGGCTCGTCAACCTGCTCTCCTATGGGCCGGAAGGGATTCATCTGGGGCTGGAGCCTCTGAACGTCCTCATCGGCCCGAATGCCTCCGGCAAATCCAATCTGATCGCCGCTCTCGGTGTGCTCGCCGCCGCCCCGGGCGACCTCTCTCAGTTTTTCCGGGCGGAAGGAGGGCTTCGCGAATGGATTTGGAAAGGAGCCGAGTCGAAGAGAGCAGCTGAGATGGGGGTCGCTTTTTCTGATCCGAACCTGTTCTATCAACTTCGGTTCGCTGCGGTCGACGGACTGCGTCTCCATCTCCAGCAGGAAGTTTTACGTACTCGATTTCATCGTCTCGGTGGGGAGAATTACTTCTTCTACGCTCTTCAGGGGAACCAGGGCATTCTCAAAGCGTTGCCGTCACCAGATCGCGAAGGGGAAAGAGAAGAACGGAAGCTCAGCGGTTCCGATCTCAGGCAGGATCAGTCGATCCTTTCACAACTCAGGGATCCGACACTCTACCCAGAGCTTACCTCCGTGGGTAGGGAGTTTGCGAAGATCCGCTTCTTTCGGGGCTGGGATCTAGGTCGCAACGGTCCGCTGCGGAAGCCTCAGCCGGCCGATCTCCCTTCCGACTTTCTCCTCGAGGATGCCAGCAATCTGGGCCTTGTCCTCAACGACCTCGAAACTCATCATCCTGACGTCAAGCGAGACATGCTCGAACGCCTGAAGTTGCTCTACGATCGTGTTCAGGATTTAACGATCAACGTTCAAGGTGGAGTGGTGCAGATCTTTTTCCACGAGACGGCGCTCATTAGGCCCGTGCCGGCAAGCCGGCTCTCGGACGGTACTCTTCGCTACTTGTGCCTACTTTCAATCCTATGCCACCCTTCGCCTCCTCCTCTGATCTGCATCGAGGAACCGGAGGTTGGGCTCCACCCCGACGCGATTCACGCGCTCGCGGAGCTACTTGTAGACGCTGCGTCGCGCTCCCAGCTCGTCGTCACCACTCACTCGGATATCTTAGTCTCGGCACTCTCCGAGGTGCCGAAGTCCATCGTCGTCTGCGAGAAGGGAGAGGGCGGGACAACCTTGCAGCGCTTAGAGCCCGACAAACTCTCCGCGTGGTTGGAGGAGTACCGATTGGGTGATCTCTGGACGATGGGGCAGATCGGTGGAAACCGGTGGTGAAAGGCGTTTGGATCTATGTCGAAGGGGGCGGAGCGGGTAAGGGCAGCAAGGATGGCAGGATCGCGCTCCGTCAAGGCTTCAGCCGGTTCTTCGGAGATGACAGGGTCCATGTGGTCCCTTGCGGAGCGCGCGATCAAGCTTTCAAGGATTTCAAGCGCGCTCTGGAGACCAATCCCGAGAGGACGATCTTTTTGCTCGTCGACTCCGAAGAATCCGTTTCTGCCACACCCTGGAAACATCTTCTACGGCAGCCCGGAGACCAGTGGGAGAAGCCTTCCGAGGCGACGGATGAGCAATGCCACCTGATGGTCAGAACAGTCGAATCATGGTTGGCGGCCGATCCGGAAGCACTCGCTATCTTTTACGGCCAGGGCTTTCGCAGGAACGCCTTACCTGCGCGGCCGGATATCGAAGCCGTGCCCAAAACTGATGTCATGAAGGCTCTCGACCATGCGACGTCTCCCACCCAGAAGGGGAAGTACCACAAGATCACCCACTGCTCGAAGCTTCTCGCCCAGATCGATAAAGAGAAAGTCCGCCGGCGGGCCAAGCACTGCGATTGTTTGCTGAAGACCCTTGAACAGCACCTCGCCTGATCCTCAAAGCGTCTCCACCCCGAACCCCACCTCCCGCCGGCGGCGCCAGAAAAGTGCCTCCGGCCAGCGGCGTTCTTGGGCATAGTGCTCGCGGAGGAGATCCAGGTAGGCGCCGTAGGCTTTCTGCATGACGTCGATATACGCGAGACTTGCGAGCCGTTTCTTTTCCTCGTCTCCGAGAAGGAGATCGGCGATGGCGTTGCCGCCGTAGAAGCCCGAGCCCATGGCGGAGGCGACGCCGTGGGAGGAGAGCGGATCGTAGGCGGCCGCGGCGTCTCCCAGGGCGAGCCAGCCTTCTCCGGTGATCGCATCGAGCCGCGAGCTGTCGGCCGGGAGGAGCCTGGAGGGGGGTGGCGAGCTTGTAGCCTTGGGCCTCCACTCTTTCGCGGGTGGCGGTCGTCTCCCGCAGGCGCTCTTCCCAGAGTTTCGGATCGCTCCCCGGACCGAGCAGGCCACGGTCCAGCAGATCGCCGTCTCCCAGAAGCGCCACGGCGAGGCGGCCGTCGGCGAGGAGCGCCGAGTACCACCAGCCCTCGGGGACGGCTTCGACCAGGGTGTAAGTGTCGGCCGCCGGGGTGGGGCTCTCCAAGAGCGCGGAGATCCCGACCAGGCGGTCGTAGCGGAGGCGGTGGGCGCCGAGGCGGCGGGCGAGTTGAGAGGGGCGGCCGGTCGCGTCGGCGACGAAATCGACTTCCATCGCGTCGATTTCCGACGGTCCCGACGGCCCGGCGATCTCCAGGCTCCAGCCATGCCCTTCGGGTGTATCCACCGCGGTGCAGCTCTCCAGCCGAGAACCCCAACGCCAGTCCGCGCCCGCCGCGCTCGCCGCTTCCGCCAGGCTGGCCTCGAAGCGGCGGCGGTCGACGTGCCAGCCTGCGCCGTAGGGATTGGCGAGGAAGGGATTCTCGGCGGGATCGGCCGAGCCCCAGAGGGCGCGGTTGCCTTGGGAGCGCAGGTGTCCGTCCCGTTCCAGGAGAGGGTCGAGACCGAGGTGGCGGAGGAGGGGCGCGAGGCTGGGAGGGAGGGTTTCTCCCACCTTCTGCGCCGGCTCGGGCCGGGCCTCCAGGACGAGGGCCCGCACACCGCGACGGGCGAGGACGAGGGCGGCCACCGCGCCGGCGGGACCGCCGCCGGCGAGGGCCACCCTCGGCTTGCCTTCCACCGTCAGCGCTGATCCTGCCGCAGATTCCGGCGCCGTGGATGGACCACCTCGGCCGGCCGCTCTTTCTGCTCGGCGGCGAGCTCTAAGATCGGCGTCGCCGCCCGGGTCAGGAGCGGAGTCTGCGCCTCGGGCTCCAGACCCTCGACGAGGAGCAGCTGGCGCCAGGTGGGATCGGCGTCGCTGAACGAACGGTCGCGATCGGTCTCCACCCAGTAGCGGTCGGGGAACCCGGGCTGCCTCTCTCCCTCCGCCTCCGGCGCGGCATGCTCGGTCACGATCCCCAGGAGGTGCCACTCCTGCACCATGTTGTTGATGCGCGTCTGGTAGCTCGAACCCTGGATGTCGCGGAGCCAGAACTGCCGGTGCGCGAGGTTCTTGAGCCGCTGGACATAGGAGAGACGAGGCTCCGTCGCCTGCTGGAACGCCTGCTCGGAGAGGACGTCGTTCGGCACTCGCGCCGCCCAGAAGGAGGGGAGCGGCAGGTAGGCCGAATAGTCGTAGCCGGCGAGGCAGCTCGCCTCGTCGGTCTGCCAGGGGATGCCCAGCCAGCGGGTGAGGGTGCCCGGTCCGCTCGCGACGAGCGGACCGTCGGGGCCGAGGCAGACCTCGGGGGTGAGCACGGCGCCGAAATCGTCTTCGGGGCTGTGGCCCGCGGGGAGGATATGGAGCCTGAAGCGGAGGCCGCCCGCGTGCTGGGGCGGCCGCCACATGCGCGGCACCCGCATCGGCCAGGTGAGCTCGATCCCGGGATGGAAGGGGCCACCCAGGCAGTCTTCGAGCGGCGTCCGGTCCAGGGCCGCCGGCTGTTCTTCGACCGGCAGATCCTCGATTCGGGCTGGGGGTACCCGGTGTTCGCCAGGGACGAAATCGCCGCCCGCCCAGCGCTCCAGCCTTTCGTATTGCGTCTGGGTCAGGGCAAGATCGTCGATCGCCAGATCCTGGTACTCGCCGAAGCCGTCGCCGTAGAAAGGCGGCAGGAGGGACGGCTGGGGTGGCGGCAGGGAGGCGCGGCGGCCCGGGGTATCCCAGGGGGGCGGCGGCTGGCGGAACATCTTGAAGACCCTGTCGCGCTCGGGACGCGAGGCCGGCCCGGGGTCCGCCAGGCGGGCGAGGCGCTCCGGCTCCAGGAGATCGCCCGGCGAGCCGGCGCCGAAGAGGAGATAGGCCCCGAGGTTCACCCACTGGGTGTGGACCATCCGTTCGAAGATGGGGAAGATGTCGCGCCAGAAATGCACCTCGCTCGGCGCCTGCAGCCATCCCTGCCGCCGGTAGAGATCGTAGACGACGTCGTAGAGGGTGACGACGCCATAGAGGCCGGGGCCGAAGTTGGGCGGCGTCACCGCCACCATGGCGGGCTCGGCGATCAGCGGATGGGATTGGCCTCCTTGGCCCCCTTGGCCCCGAAGCCGCACCGTCGCCCGCACCGGGCCGTCGGCCACGTCGTCGTACCAGCCCTCGTTGTTGGCGAAGGTGATCGCCTGCTGGCCGGTGGCGGAGGCCGAGTGGCCGGCGCCGCCCAAAACGAGCAGCCGCCCGGCCTCGTCGGTCCGCAACTCCCCCAGAGGCACCTGGATGGGACCGCCCTCGCCGAAGCGGATGAATCCTTGCGCGAACCGGTACTCCGCTCCGCTCACGTTCCGGCCGCTGATCTCGATCGCCCCCGGATCGATCACGAGCGCCTGCCGCGAGCCGCCGGTGATGGTGGCGTTGCGGAACGTCGTCGAGAGGGCATACTGCTTCAGATCCATCGCGTTGGCGAACTTGTACCAGGCCGCCTTGCGGTTCGCGAGGTGGACCTCCCAGGTGATCTCGGCCTCCGCCGCGGTCACCTCGCGGACGACGTTGCCCTCGTCGTCGTAGCCATAGATGCGGAAGCGGGCGGCCTCCTTGCGCACCTCGCCCTTCTCGTTCTTGAACCCGGGAGCGCCGGGATCGGCGGGCCGCCCCGGCACCTCCGGCGCCACGTAATACTCGGCGGCCGGCGCGTTGCCGACCCGCGCGACGCCGACGGCGGGATGGATGACGCAGCGGACGATGGGCTTGCTCTCGGACATGGCGATCTCCCCCTGTCGCTCGATCTTTCAGACGTTTGAGCGGATTCTATAGCGGTGGGGCCGGCGGATCTATATCGTGCGGGTGACCTTGTGATGGAATTGAGGAGGCATGCGGATTTGCCTCTTCCTCCTCGCCGCCGGCATTCGGCTCGCCGCCCGGCCGGGCGGGAGGTTGGGCGCGCCTTCAGGCCTGAAGCAAGAACCGCGGGGCGGGCGAGAGGCGTGACGAGACACAAAGCACGTCCGATGAGCGGCGGGGAGTGGAACCGGGTACGATCTTTTCCTACCTCGCACGCTCCTTAGGGACGCGGACACAGGGCGGGTTCTCTGCGACAACGTCCTCAGGGGAGGGCACTTCCGCGGAGGAAGTAGGGTACTTCTTCGGGCGAAGTAGGGTACTTCTTCGGAGGAAGTAGGGTGCTTCTGGCGAAAGATAGGGTACTTCTCCGGAGGAAGTAGGGTACTTCCGCGGAAGAAGCAGGGTACTTCCGCGGAAGAAGCAGGGTACTTCCGCGGGGGAAGTAGGGTATCTCGGGGCAAAAGCACCCTACTTCTGGCCAGAAGCAGGGTGCTTCCGCTGCCGAAGCAGGGCACTTCCGCTGCCGAAGTAGGGCACTTCCGCTGCCGAAGTAGGGCACTTCCGCTGCCGAAGTAGGGCACTTCTGCTGTCGAAGTAGGGCACTTCTTCTGCCGAAGTAGGGCACTTCTGCTGTCGAAGTAGGGCACTTCTGCTGTCGAAGTAGGGCACTTCTGCTGTCGAAGTAGGGCACTTCTGCTGCCGAAGTAGGGCACTCCTGCTGCCGAAGTAGGGCACTTCTGCTGTCGAAGTAGGGCACTTCTGCTGCCGAAGTAGGGCACTTCTGCTGCCGAAGTAGGGCACTCCTGCTGTCGAAGTAGGGCACTCCTGCTGTCGGAGTAGGGTACTCCTGCTGTCGGAGTAGGGTACTTCACCCGTGGAGATCCGAGCTTCCGCCTCGAAACCCACCCATCTCGCCGAGGGACGGAAGCGGCGGCCTGCCCGCTCCCGTCCCCTCGGTCGTGCCTTCCCTACATCTGCTGATGCCGGGCGCGGATCCGCCCGACCTGCTCTTCCGCTCCGGGTCCGGCCGCTTCGAGCAGAGTCGCGAGAGCGAGAGGCGAGCGGATGATCGCCTCCAGGATATGGAGCCCCTCGGCCCACCGCGGCTCCCCGCGGTCGAGCCAGCCGGCAACCTGGGGTCCCTGGTCGCCATAGACGGCAACCAGAGGATAGCCCTCCGCCACCGCTCCTTCCTCTATATAGAAGAGCGGCTCGCGGTCGATCACCGGAAGGAGGACGGAAAGAAGCCGCGCCGTTTCCTCATGCCAAAGGACAGCGACGGGAGGATCGCCAGCTTCGACGTCCTCCCACTGCCGGAGGATGGCGACCGCCCCCGGTTTCCCCGGGATGGGCTCGATCTTCCAGGGACCGGCTAGCTCCGCCTCGGCGGCGGTCAGGGAGTCGTCCTGCTCGCGCAGGTGGGCCAGGTAGGCGGGGGAGAAGGCGTTGTCGAGGCGGGAGGGAGGGACACTGTTACCATTACGGGAGCTGTGCATGAGTCTAGTCCTCGTGCAGAGTCAGGGGTCGGTTCCGAGTTTGCCGCTCGGGCCGGCCCCGTTTGATGGTGGGGAGGACGATCCTCCCGACTGGGATAGAATAGCAGAAATGGAGCGGGAGAGGAAGCTCGGCACGAGCCTCTCCAGGACAGCACGTGCGCTCTGCTGGAGGACTTAAGTCGGCAGAATCAGGCGGGGTGATTTCAAGAGGTTAGGCGCCCTCTACGTCATCAAGTCGTGAGTACTGTTCCTCGATCTGACCCGCAGAGAGCCCTATGCACTGGCGCCAAGAGTTTGGTCCTTGATATGTCACGACGACTATCGGTGCCGCTGGCGTCGAATCAGGGCTCAGGAAAGCATCATAGATCAACGAGCAATACGGGTCACGCCGCACGACCTCGATAGCCATTCGGCGGAGTTCGATAAGCCTGGCGTCTGCGGCGCTCTCTTTAGCCAGCGGTGGCAAGCTTCGAGCTATAGGCGCTATCGAATAACGATATTTGCTGCCAGACGTAGCAGGCACAGAAAGGCGAGTGGCAGTGAGGTCGTACGAATCTGTGGATGGCGAGACTTCGTAAAAGGAGATGCCACGCCCCTCAAGTCTAGTTAAGATTTCGTCTCGCATTTCCGTACTCATCTTATAGCCTAGATGCACTGAGGTAACCGCTCGGAAGTCATAATTCTTTCGACCAGGTCTTCCCGTCACTAGTCGCCATTCACCGTCGAGCCAATCTGGGCCCTTGCTGGCGATGATCATCTGGAGCAGTCGATCCTTTGCTTGGGTGGTACTATTCGGCCCTAGGCCTAGTAGCACCGCTTCAACGCCAACGGTTGGAAACCGTCTCACGTAATCGACGCGGAGCAGGCGCTCGTGCATTAAGTTTTGCTCAAGAAGCCGGGTGACCTCATACTCGACGCAGTAGCCTTCATAGTTTGCAGCGTAGTAAGCCCAGTATTGCCGGCTGAGAGGTGAGAATGAGAACGAGCAAATCCCAAATCTCCGGCAAGTCTTCACGAAGTTCGCGACCAGAGAACGGAAGCTCAGGCTTAGGTTGGCTGTGCACTCGGTGATTAGCTGATCGACAAGGTCGGGCTCAGTAAGGCAAACGCTCCCTTCATGTTTGTCGTCGAGTGACTCAATATCGGCAGACCAGATGTAGTCGTTTGAGAGCGCAGCGAGATCTTGGTCGCTACCTTTGCGGTATTTGTAGAGCTTCTCTGGATAGTTCGGCGACATGAGTAAGCGGTTCCAGGGTCGGCTATCGCGGGGGAGTGGGGGATCGAGTCCCATCATGATCCTACAGCAGTGTACAACCGGATCCCGCGGTGCGGCACGAAGAGCCTGATCCCGGAGGTGGTAAGATTTCGGCAGGAGTTACTGCCATGAAAACGCTCGAACTCGAAGTGCCCGATCGGCTAGCGCAGGAGATGGAGGGTCTGGTCGAGGCGGGATGGTTTGCGAACCAGGCCGAACTCACCCGGTTGGCCTTGGCCGAGTTCGTTCAGCGGCATCGGTTTGAGCTGAAGGAAAAGTTTCAGCGGGAAGACACTCGTTGGGCTCTTGGGCTCAAGGATGCGGCGCGTTGAGGCAGGTCGGCTGCGATACAGGTCCCCTCTTCTCTACCAAGCCGGATTTCCCTTTGACCGCAATTCGTACCCGAGCCGGGCAGGCACGGGGGATCTGCCCCTACCTTGCCCGGCTCTTCGCTTTCATCTCCCAGCGGGAGGCTTCGAAGCTGGCTTCAGCCAGCGCAGCGCATAGCCCGGAGATTGATCTCCGGGCGGGGCCGCGCCGCGAGAAGAGGTCTGCCATCGCCAATGTAGCGGACGCGCCTCCGTGCCTGCCCGGCTTTCCGTCCGCCGCCCCTCACCCCACCCGCTTCGCCCGCACGAGCTCCGACAGGTGCCACCTACCCGGGAAGCTGCTATGGCGATGTTCCTCAGCGCTGGCGGACTCTCAATCCACGCGGATTGGCGATCGCAAGGCTCCGGTCAAGAGACTGGAGATCCGTAGAGGCCAGGGCCTGCCGGAGAAGTTCGACCACGGGTCCAATGCCGTCAGAATCGGGTCGCAAGAGCAATACCCCCGCATGACTCCCGGGAGGGTGGATGCGGAGATCGGCGAAGCCCTTATCCGCCGTGATGAGAAACCTACCTTCCTCTTGGAGGGCCTGCCAGAGAACAGGGTCTTTCCAGCCGCCCATACCCTGCTCTCTTACGGTGCGTACCTCCTCGTACCCGGCTGACTTGAGGAGGGCGGTAACGGCAAGGGGGAGATCTTCGTCGATCTTGAGGCGCACGCACCGGCCCTTTGTTATGCAGTCAGCTATGCGGTCAGCGGAAGAAGGCTCTCCTGGTGGAGAACTTCCGCGGCGTACGCCAGGGCGGCGAATATGTCTTCGGATTGGAGCTGCGGATACTCTGCCAGGATCTGTTCGGCAGTCAGGCCATCCGCCAGGCTTCCTACGAGCATCCGAGCCGGGATGCGGGTACCCTTGATGCAGGGCTCGCCGTGATGGATCTCCGGGTCCACGACGATTCGCTGCTGCCAGGCGGCTCGTTCCATGGTTCGAGTCTATCCCAGGCCAGCCGAAGGATGGCGACCTCTCCCCCTCACCCCACCCGCTTCGCCCGCACCGGCCCCGTCGGGCTCGTCGCCACGAGATCGGTGCCCTCGAAGCGCAGGTGCACCACCTTGCCGCTCCGCACGTCGAAGTTGACGAAGGAGCCGTCCGTCTGGGGGACGAAGAGGATCGGCGGGGGAGCGTCGACGAAGCGGACGGACTCGATCCCCATGCCGCTCCACAGGTATTCGACGAGCTTCGGTCCCTTGTCGAAGGTCAGCCGGGCGTAGGTGTAGGGGTGGCCGCCGTAGGAGCCGTTCCCCAAGACCTCGGCGTTCTGCCAGGTCCCGAGCTTCTGCTGCCAGGGCGCGAGGTAGGCTTTGGACTCGGCGTCGGCCTTCTCCCTCGATTCGCTTCTGAGCTTGGCGAGCGGTCCGGGATTGCCGGTGCGGAGCGCGGTCAGCATCTCGCCGATCCGCTTCAGGCGTTGGTCCATCCGATCCTGGTCGTCGTCGTCCTGGATGCCCAGGAGGAGCGGAAAGGCCTGCGGTCCGAGGGCCGTGATCGCCAGGCGCGCCGTGCCGGCCGTGCCGCCGGTGCCGCCGGGGACGATCTTCACCTCCAGGCGATCGCCGGAGGGGAGGGCGTAGGGCCCGGCGAGGCCGGGGAGGCGGGCCAGGAGGGCCGCATCGGCGGGGGAGGCGGCGGGCGGCTCGGGGTCGGGGAGGCCGAAGAGACGGTTCTCGATGTGCGGGCCGACCGGGATCGCCGAGTAGTCGGTGCTGTTGGAAGAGAGGATGATCACCGACTGGGTGCCGGGGTAGCGGCGGAAGTCGGAGTCGAAGACGAGGTTGCCGCCGATGTGCGAGATCTCCGTGCCCCCCTTGGGACCCTCCTCGACCGACCAACCGTAGCCGTAGCTCGCGTGCGCCTGGCGCCCCTGGGAGACCCAGGGGGTGACGTATTTCGTTCGCTCCGTTTTATTGAGCACCTTGTCGCCGGTGAGCGCCTGGTCCCAGCGGTAGAGGTCGCCGGTCGTCGAGAGGACGCCGCCGTTGCCGCGGAGATTCCAGTAGGGGCCGTCCGGGAGCCAGGGGTGATCCATCGGCGTCCCCCAGTCGCCCTCAGGGGTGTAGCCGTGGGCGACGGCCTCGGGGTCGGGGACGTGGAAGCCGGTGTGGAGCATGCCGGCGGGCTCCCAGAGGTTCTCCTTCAAATACGCCTCGAAAGGCTTCCCGGAGGCGATCTCGACCACCGCCGCGAGCAGGCTGTAGCCGACGTTCGAGTACCAGAACTTCTTCCCCGGCGCATGGACCAGGGGAGCGGCCATGGACAGGCGGATCATGTCCGCCCGGGAGACCGGATCGTACTCGCCGCCGATGACGTCGACCAGGCCGGAGCTGTGGGTCAAGAGCATGTGGAGGGTGATCCCCGCCTTGTCCTCGGGAACCGCCGGCCCGAGGAATTTGGCGAGCGGATCTTCGACTTTGAGCTTCCCCTGCTGCTCGAGCTTCAGGATGGCGGCGGCGGTGAACTGCTTGGAGATCGAGGCGATGTCGAACATCGTCTCCGCCGTGTAGGGGCGGTGGTGCTCCCGGTCGGCCACGCCGTAACCCTTGTCGAGGACGACCTTGCCGTTCTGGGCGACGAGGGCCGAGCCGGAGAAGCCGAAATCCTCCAGGCGGGAGAGGAAGCGGTCGAGCGACTCGCCCATGGGGCCGTGGACCTCGCCCCGCCCGGCGGCCGTGCGGTTCGGCTGGCAGGCGGCGGCGCAGGGGAGGAGGAAGAGGGCGAGGAGGAGGACGACGCCCCTCTCTCGGGCGGCGGCTCTCCGGGTTCTCCTCGACGGACGGCGGATCTCTCCTTGCGGCTCGACCAAGTCTCGGCTCCTCCTGGGCGTACTTCACGAAAAGCTGGAGAGACCGGAGCGGCGGCCTCCCAAGCCCGCATCTTGGCACAGGAGGCCGCCCGTCGGTCGAGGCGTTTGCCGGCTCAGTTGGCGGCTAATTGGCGCCAGAGGCGAAGGTGTCGCAGTGGTTCAGGTCGCCGGAGTCGTAGCCGGTCTGGAACCAGTGCTCGCGCTGGGCGGAGGAGCCGTGGGTCCAGGACTCGGGGCGGACCGTGCCGGTCGCCATCTTCTGAAGCCGGTCGTCGCCGACCGCCGCGGCGGCTTTGAGGGCGGACTGGATGTCGCCGTTCTCGACCGTGCCCCGTTCGCCCGTCAGGTGCGCCCAGACCCCCGCCAGGCAGTCGGCCTGGAGCTCGAGCTTGACCGACAGCGCGTTCTTCTGGGACGGCCGGGAGCTCTGGAGGTGCCGCATCTGGGCGTCGATGCCGAGCAGGTTCTGCACGTGGTGCCCCATCTCGTGCGCCAGGACGTAGGCCTCGGCGAACTCGCCCGGCGCGCCGAAGCGGTCCTTCAGCTCCTGGAAGAAGCCGAGGTCGATGTAGACCTTGTGGTCCTCCGGACAGTAGAACGGTCCGGTCGCCGACTCGGCGGCGCCGCAGCCGGACTGGGTGGCGTCGGTGAAGAGGACGAGCTTGGCGTGCTCGTAGGGCTTGTTCATCTTCGCGAACTCCTGGGCCCAGGTCTTCTGGACGTCGTCGAGCACGAAGGAGATGAGCTGGGTGGTGCGGTCGTAGGTCGCCCGCGAACCGGCGGCGGGGGCGCCGGCCGTCCGGGGACCGGGGACGGGCACCGGCTGCTGGCTGCCCGCGCTGCCGCCACCGAGCAGGGCGAAGAAGTTGCGCTTGAACACGACCGACAGGATGAGGAGGACGACGAACCCCCCGATCCCGATGTGCCGCGGCCCGATCCCGAAACCGCCGAAGCCGCCACCACCACCTCCACCACCTTCGTCCCGCCGATCTTCGATGTCGGGGCTCTCTTCGCCTGGGGTCCAGCGCATAGGGTTCTCCCTCCTGGTTGGCGGGGAGTGTAGCAAGGGTGGTGCCCGATTGCTTCAGCATCAGCGCGGCAGGACGGACCGGAGATGCAGTATGATTCACACCTGAAGCAACCGGTTTTAAGTCCAGGGACTCCGCCAAGGTGGTCCGCGAGGTGCGACGATGAAGCTTTCTGTCAACGGAAAAGAGCACGACGTCCCGGTGAGCGACGACATCCCGCTCCTCTGGGTGCTGCGCGATGTGCTGGGCTTGACTGGCACCAAGTTCGGCTGTGGGATGGCGCAGTGCGGCGCCTGCACCGTGCTGGTCGACGGCCAGCCCCTCCGCTCGTGCGTGCAGCCGGCCGCCGCCTTCGCCGGGCGCGCGGTGACGACGATCGAGGGCCTGAGCTCAAACGGCGACCATCCGGTGCAGCGCGCCTGGGCCGAGGTCGACGTCGTCCAGTGCGGCTACTGCCAGTCGGGGCAGATCCTCACCACCGTCGCACTCCTGAAGGCGAAGCCGAAACCGACCGACGCGGACATCGACGCCGCCCTCTCCGGCAACCTCTGCAGATGCGGCACGTACCAGCGCATCCGGAGCGCCGTCCACCGCGCCGCCGAGCTCTCGGAGGGTTGATCATGGCGATCGCAACGGAAGTCACCCGACGCTCGTTCCTCAAGACCTCGACGGTCGTGGGCGGCAGCTTAGTCGTCAGCTTCTTCGTCCCCGGCGGCATGCGGCGCATGGCGTTCGCCGAAGAAGCGCCGGCCCCCGCCGCGCCTGCCGCCGCCGCCAAGCTGCCGGACGCCAACGCCTTCCTGCGCATCGGGAGCGACGAGAGCGTCACCGTGATCCTCGCCCACTCCGAGATGGGGCAGGGCATCTGGACGACCCTCCCCATGATGGTGAACGAGGAGCTCGACGCCGATTGGAGCCACGTCCGGGTCGAGCACGCGCCGACGGCGGAGGTCTACCACTCGCCGATCTTCCCCATCCAGATGACCGGCGGCTCGACGACGACCTGGTCCGAGCTCGACCGCTACCGCCAGGTGGGCGCCGTGGCGCGGACGCTCCTCGTGAACGCCGCCGCCGCCCAGTGGGGCGTCCAGCCCGCCGACTGCCGGACCGAGAAGGGTTGGGTGATCTTCGGCGCCAAGGGCGACAAGCGGGCGAGCTACGGCTCGCTCGCCGCGGCGGCGGCGAAGCTCCCGGCGCCCGCCACCGTGGCACTCAAGCCGCAGGAGAGCTGGACGGTCATCGGCAAGCCCACCAAGCGGCTCGACAGCCCGGAGAAGATCACCGGCCGCGCGATGTTCGGCATGGACGTCCGGCTGCCCGGGATGCTGACTGCGACCGTGGCCCACGCCCCGACCTTCGGCGGCAAGGTGAAGAGCTTCGACGCGGCGGCCGCCAAGGCCGTGCCCGGCGTGCGGCAGGTGTTGGAGATCCCCTCTGGGGTCGCCGTCGTCGCCGATCACTTCTGGGCCGCCAAGCGCGGCCGGGACGCGCTCAAGGTCGAATGGATCGCGGGTCCCCATGCCGACGCCGACACGGTGAGCCAGCTCGCGGGCTACCGGGAGAAGGCGAAGTCGACGGGCGTCGAGGCCTCCTCGGCCGGCGACGTCGCCGGAGCCCTCAACGGGAGGTCCGCCGAGGCCACCGTCGTCGCCGAGTACGCCCTGCCCTACCTCGCGCACGCCCCCATGGAGCCGCTCAACTGCACGGTCCACCGGAAGGCCGAGAGCTGTGAGGTGTGGACGGGAACCCAGTTCCAGACCGTCGACCAGGGACGGGTGGCGGGCATCCTGGGATTGAAGCCGGAGCAGGTCGCCATCCACACGATGTTCCTGGGCGGCGGCTTCGGCCGCCGGGCGAACCTCGCCTCGGACTTCGTCGTCGAGGCCGCCCACGTGGCGAAGAATTTCGACGTGCCGGTCAAGCTCGTCTGGACCCGCGAGGACGACATCCGCGGCGGCTACTACCGGCCGATGGCGTTCCATCGGGTGGAGGGGGCGCTCGACGACAAGGGCCTGCCCATCGCCTGGCGGCACCGAATCGTCTCGCAGTCGATCGTCGCCGGCTCGCCCTTCGCCTCGATGATCAAGAACGGCATCGACCCGACGGTCGTCGAAGGCGCCTCCGACTCGCCGTACCTGACCGGCATCCCCAACCACCGGGCGGAGCTCCATACCGTCGATCCGGGCGTCCCCGTCCTCTGGTGGCGCTCGGTGGGCAACTCGCACACCGCCTTCGCCGTCGAGTCGTTCGTCGACGAGCTGGCGCACGCGGCGAAGCGCGATCCCCTGGAGTTCCGCCGGGCGCTTTTGGAGAAGTCGCCGCGGGTGCTGGCGGTGCTCTTACTGGCGGCCGAGAAAGCCGGCTGGGGAAGCCCGTTGCCGGCGGATCGCGGCCGGGGCCTCGCGGTCCACGAGTCGTTCGGGAGCATCGTCGCCCACGTGGCGGAGGTCTCGGTCGAAGGCGGCGACATCCGGGTGCACCGGGTGGTCTGCGCCATCGACTGCGGCATCTGCATCAACCCCGCGGGCGTCGCCGCCCAGATGGAGTCCGGAGTCGCCTTCGGGCTCGGCGCGGCGCTCCACGGCGAGATCACGATGAAGGAGGGCCAGGTCGTCGAGAGCAACTTCCACGATTACCGGATTCTCCGCATGCACGAGATGCCGCACGTCGAAGTCCACATCGTTCCCAGCCATGAGAAGTCGGGCGGCGCCGGCGAGCCCGGCACGCCGCCCATCGCGCCGGCGGTGGCGAACGCCATCTTCGCGCTGACGGGAAAGCGGCTGCGCGAGCTGCCGTTCAAGCTCGCTTGAGGAGAGACGAGGCGATGAGCGCAATCATGAAAGCGATGCGGAGCCCCTGGAACCTCGCGGCCGGTCTCGGCTTGCTCGCGCTTCTGGGCACCGGAGCCCTCCACGCCGCTCCGGCCCCGAAGAGCGCCGACAAAGAAGCGGCCGCGCTCGCGGCCTTCGACACCATCCAGACCGTCCTCCAGCACCCGCGCTGCCAGAACTGTCACATTCCGGGCGATGCCCCGCTCCAGTTCGACGCCGGGCTCACCCACGCCCAGAACGTACAGCGCGGCCCCGAGGGCCGGGGCATGGCGGGCCTTCCCTGCGCGACCTGCCACGCCACCCAGAATCCCCCGGCCTCCTACGGCGCCCACATGCCGCCCGGCGCCCCGAACTGGCACCTGCCGCCCCCCGAGCGCAAGATGATCTTCATCGGCCAATCGAAAGCGGCGCTCTGCGCGACGATCAAGGACACGAAGAGAAACGGCGGCAAGGATCTGCCGGCGCTCCTGGAGCACGTGAGCCACGACAAGCTCGTCCTCTGGGGCTGGAACCCCGGAGTCGGCCGCGAGCCGGTCTCGGTGCCCCACGACACCTTCGTCGCCAGCTTCAAAACCTGGATCGCCGGCGGGGCGCCCTGCCCGGCGGCGGAGACGACGCGGTAGGGGTGATGGCGGAATCGTAGTCGTCCTTGACTCAGCACGCATCGCTTTCCCCGGAGCGCTGGGCGGCTTTCAATCTCGATCAGCAGATTTTGATGATCGGGAATGAGATGAACCGGGCGATGCGGCTTTTTCATCCAAAAGATCGGGCGAGTCTTGGGCTCGCGTACGAACGGATTCTGCGGCTGGTGGATTTGACCGTCGAGGTGCAACCCGGCCCTTCGCTACGGCGAGAGCTCCTCCGTTGGCGGGACCTGATCGCGGCTCTCTATGTCAGTCCCGAGTCCGATCCGATCGAGCACAGGGCCGCTTTCCGCAGCCTTCTCCTCTTTACCCCCGAGGCGGCGCGCCAGATTCCTTTCCTGCTGGACTGAGGGAGTGTGAAGAATCGGCCAGCCTCGTGTAGACCGGGGTAGAGACGCGCAGCCGCTACCACAGGCATTTCCTTGACCACGAACGCCAGCGCGTCTCCAACGGCGATAGGAGCAAGACGTCTCTGGCCTGCGGAGACGCGCTGGCGGTAGGGGTTCCGGGGATTCTACCGTAGCGGCTGCGCGTCTCTACGAAGACCTGGCGTGCGGCCAGGGTTCCGTCGAAGTCGTTGGTCAGGGGGCCAGCGGCGCCCGGAGATACAATCCCGCAGCGGAGGGCCTGCCCCGAAGGGGCTTGGGTTGGTAGCCTGGGGCGAGAGCCCCAGGGTGGGGTCACCACAAGAAAACAAAAGCCCCGAAGGGGCGAAGGTACGGCTGGAATGACCGTCGCCCCTTCGGGGCGAAGAGAAAAGCGACGATGACGGGATCTTGCGCGTGCGGCGGATCGATTCCTTCACAGCCTCTGAAAGGTGGGGCCGCGGTCCGTCTCGGCTACGCGATGCTCAAGAAATCCGGCGGTGCCAGCAGTCCACGGCGAATCCAAGGAGAGCGTGTACCAGGTCTTTAAGATCCATGGACGGACTCCGCGCCCCGCCTTCTCGACCACCCGAGAAGCAGAATCCCCACCACCAGGCTCAGGAGGCTGATCCAAGCTCCCCAAACAAAGCTCCCAGGCAGGTAGCGCAGTTCCGCCCGGTGCAGGCCCACGGGTACCTGGAAACCGATGAAAGCGTGGTTGTAGGACAGAGTCGGCGCCGGATGGCCGTCGATCCGGAGGTTCCAGCCGGGCCAGGCCACGGTCGAGGTGGCGACGACGGTGGGGCCGGCGGCGTCGACGTCCATGACGATCTTCTGGCCCTCGTAGTGGGTGATGCGGACGGACGCCGGGCCGTTCGTCGCCCAGGTTCTTGAAGGGGTTTCCCGGCTGCTCAAAACTCCCTGATCGCCGTAGTCGGTGATCCCCCGGAGGAGTCGGATCTCTTGCCTCGGATCGGGCTCGCGGTAGATCTCCCTGGGTACGAAGGCCCGCGGGAGCACCTTGGGGTTCTCGAAGAGGAGGCCGCCGCCGTCCTCGTGGACGAGCTTCCAGCCGGCGGGATAGTTGCCGCCGCGGCTGGCGAGAGCCCAGCGGACGTTCAGGAAGGAGAGGAAGGGGCGGTTCGCCTCGTCCACCCGGTTGAACCAGACCGCCTGGTGCTCGCACCAGAGAGGATAGGTGTCGAAGAGAGGATGGAAGGTCATCGCCTCGTAGCCGCGCACGTCCTCCAGCTCGTAGAGGGCCGGGATGTTGGGGATGAGCGTGTAGCCGATCGCCGTGAAGCGCCAGGGCTCCGCCGTTTGAATGTGATCGAAGACCGGCAGCCGGGGATGGATCGCGTCGGCATGGACCGTCGGGTAGACCGGCCCCGCCTCCAGACCGCGCTGGGCGAGGAGGAGAACGAGGCAGATCCCCAGGGCGAGCCGCGGCCGGGAGCGCAGGAAGAGAAGAACGGCGGCGAGGGCAAGAAGGAGGGGGACGAGTTGGAGGGCGAGGTGAGCCCCCATGGAGGAGGGCGTGAGCCCGGCGTCCGCCATGTTCGTCCGCAGCAGGAAGAAGAGGCCGGTGAGGACGGTGGCCGTCCCCACCGCGGCGAGCGCGAAGTGCCGGCGGCTCCCTTCCTGGCGTCGTTCGAGGAGCCGCTCGGTCCCCAGGGCGGCGAGGCCGGCGACCGCGAAGGCGGTCAAGAAGATGAGCCGGTCGTTGACCCCGATGTCGAAGAGGGGGAGGGCGTCCAGGGCATCGGTCACCCCCACGAGGCGGGTGAAGAGGGCGAGCCCGAGGAGGCCGGCGACGAGGAGCGGCCATTTCTCCCGGCGCCGCGAGGCGAGCCCGAGGAGCGCCAGGGGGAGGAGGATCGTCCCGGCGTAGGCCGCCGGCTCGACGATCCCCGCCTGCCCGCTTTTCCCCATCCCCGAGATGCCGTAGGCGTAGGGCACGAGGGTCGTCGCCGTCCGCGACAGGCTGACGCCGGGAGCGAGCGACTTCTTGAGGTGGGCGAAGTAGGTGCTCCGGAAGTAGTGCTCGACCGTGTGGGGTAGCGCCTCGGCGAAGGGGACGAGCTGCACCGCCGCGATCCCTAAGGTGAGCGCTCCGGCGACGAGAGACCAGGCGAGGGGCCGCCGCCAGCCCCATCGGGAGCCGGAGGCGTCCGGCCGGGCCGCCCAGGCGAGCTCGAAGAGAAAGTAGATGGCGCCGCCGGTCACCGCGTAGAGCAGGCTCTCCGGGTGGCCGGAGGTGAGGATCAGGAGGAGGGCGACGATCGAGAGGACGATCGCCCGCCGCGCTTTCTCTCCCGGCTCACCGGCGGCCAGCCGGCGGAGTCCGAGGAGGAGCAGGGGGTAGGGGGCGGCGGCGGGGGAGATGCTGTAGCCGGCATAGAAGACCAGCCAGTCGCAGAACGCCCAGCCGCAGGCGCCGAGGAGGGCCGCGGCCGTCCCCACTCCGAGATCGGCGAAGAAGAGGTAGGCCGCCAGGAGGGCTAAAAAGGTGCGCAGCGCCATCTCGTACGTCCAGGCCTGGGGGAGCGGCAGGAGACAGCCGATCCAGGTCGCCGGATGGAGGATCGCCGCCTGCTGCACGGCGAGGAGCGGCTCGCCGGCGAGAAGGAAGCGGTTCCACAGCGGCAGGTGGCCGTGGCGGATCGCCTCGCGGGTGGCCTTCTTCCAGGCGATCGACTGATAGGCGACGTCCCCCAGGGCGGGCGTCTGCACCCCCGCGATGCCTAAGTCCGCGCCCCGCCAGGAGAACGGCGGCGCCTGGAAGAGGATGTCGGCCGGCGCGTAGAGCCGGGCGGAGAGGAGAGCGCGGCCGGTGAGGAGGAAAGGCGCGAGAGCGAGGAAGACGGCGACCCGCACGGGAAAGCGGGAGACGAAGCGGCGCGAGAGCCAAAGAGCCAGGGCCGCCGTGCCGAAGTAGACGGCGAGGAGTCGCAGGACGAGGAGCATCGGAGACGGATCATATCCGGAAGGCACGACCGCGGTCGCGCCGAGGCCTCTCGAAGGAAAAGGAGGCGGATGGGCTCGGAGGCCCACCCGCCGGCGAATCTAGGCGGAGCAATTCAGCGGCGGACAGGGGGTGCAGATGGAAGACCAACCGCAGGACAGGTCGATGCTCGTCACCTTGGCGCCGGTGACGTTCTTGAGGTCGCTCACGCTGACGGCCAAAGGCGCCGCCGGATGGACCGGCAGGCTGGCCCGCTCCGCATCGCTCAGGCTCAGGTAGTAGTCCTCGTCTCTCATGGCGCGGGCGAGATCGATCTTCTTCATGAGACCAACTCCTTCTTCGGTTACCGGCGCGAGGCGATCTCGCGTCGGGAGGAGCGGGCGGCCCGGAGGCCCGCCCGCGGGAGAACCCTCAGAGGCAGTAGTGCGGCGGGCAGGGAGTGCAGATGGTGGTGGAACTGCACGAGATATTGGTCTTGATGGCACCGTTGACGCTCTTGAGGTCGCTCACGCTGACGGCCAAGGGCGCCGCGGGATGGGCCGGCAGGCTGGCCCGCTCGGCGTCGCTCAAGCTCAGGTAGTAGTCCTCGTCTCTCATGGCGCGGGCGAGATCAATCTTCTTCATGAAACAAGCTCCTTCTTCGGCGTACCGACGCGAGCGCATCCCACGCCGGGAGGAGCGGGCGGGCCCGGAGGCCCGCCCGCGGGGAAATCCTCAGTAGCAGTTGTACGGCGGACAGGGAGAGCAGATGGCCGAATGGCCGCAGGAGAGGTTGATATTGGTCGTCGCGGCGCCGGTGACGCTCTTGAGGTCACTCACGCTGACGGTGAGCGGCGCCGCCGGATGGGCCGGCAGGCTGGCCCGCTCGGCGTCGCTCAGGCTCAGGTAGTAGTCCTCGTCTCTCATGGCGCGGGCGAGATCGATCTTCTTCATGAAACCAACTCCTTCTTCGGTTACCGGCGCGAGCCGATCTCGCGCTGGAGCGTCGACTTAAGGAAACGGCGGTGCGAGCCGCAGCACGGAGGGCACGCGCTCCGGACTCCGCAGGCGCAGGAGGCCATAGCCCATGCCGGCGAGCCCCACCATGAGACCCGGGGCCACGGCGCCGGAGCGCACTCCCTGGCGCCAGCCGTCCTGGCCTGCACCGGCGAGAATTCCTCCCGCGAGCTGTCCGGCCGTCTCGGCGAGGGCGGCGCCGCCAACACCGAGCCGCTCCGCCGCGAGGGTGAGGGTCTCCAGGTTGCCGAGATCGCCGTGGCAGAGCGAATGCCCGTGGCCGAAGCCGGTGCGCAGAGTCGTGCGTACCGCGATCTCGCATTCCGCCAGGAGAGAGAGCTTCGCCGCGCCGTCGACGAGCGGCAGGCTGTCCAGCCGGCCGAGGGCGATCCCGGCGGCGCCGTGACACCAGGCGCACATGAAGCGCTGCGCCGTCTCGGTCTCCGCGCGGCGCGGGTCCACTCGGAGGTCGGGCCAGTTCTCTTCCGCGGAGTCGTAGAGGGACCGCTCATATTCCAGGGCCGCGAAGGCCGCCTGGCGGAAACGATCGTCCCCGGTTGCCGCCGCGAGATGGAGGAGCGCCCAGGAGATGCCCGCGCCGCCGTGGGAAAAGCCGGCGAGGGGAGTGGGGCCGGCGAGCTCGATGCGCCATCCCAGGCCGCGTTCCATGGGAATGGCCCGGGCGAGGATGCGCTCGCCGCAGCGCACGGCGAGAGCGAGCAGGCGCTCCGCCGGCCGGACGCGATGGAGGCCGAGGAGACAGACGAGGGCGCCCGCGGCGCCGGCGATGACGTCGCAGGTCTCGTCGCTCTCGATCCCCGGCGCGAGCCGCTCGGCCACGTCCCGGGCCTCGTCCAGGAGGCTCTCGTCGTTCCAGAGGACGCCCAGGTGGGTGAAGGTGTAGAGCACTCCACCCCAGCCGGAAAAGGCGCCGATCGTATCCAGCAGCGGCGCGTTGGGCGCCGCCTGCTCGCGGAGGGTGACGACGGCGGCCCGGGCGAGCCGGGTGAAGCGGGGCTCGCCGCTCGCGGCGCCCAGGTGGGCGAGGAAAAGGGCGATCCCCGGCGTGCCGAGGTGCAGGTCGGGTCCGGCGGGCTTGAGCACGAAGCGCGAGGTCTCGAATTCCGGCCCGAACCACCAGGCGGCATCGCCGTTCGTGAGCGCGAGGCTCTCCAGGCGCTCGCCGACCGCCACCGCGGCGGCCAGGAGATCCTCCGCGGTCGGCGGCGCCATGGGCCGCACCTCGTAGGGGACCGAGCCCTCCGGGACACCGACCACCAGGGAGCTCTCGACGAGCGCGGCCTGGCGCTCGATCTCTGCCGCGTCGAGAGCGCCGAGCCGCTCGCGCACGCGCTCCATCCCGGTCCGTTCGAGGAATCCGGCCACCCGCTCGCCGTCGCTCGACCAGAGGTCCCGGGAGTCCGGCCGGCTGGTGAAGAGCGGGATGTCGCCGTGCGTCAGATCGCGGCTCTCGGCCGGGATCAGCCGCGCGAGCTCCGGGTACTCCGGGACGACTCCCCAGAGATGGTCGAGCAGACGGTCGCGATCGAGGGCGTCGCCCAGCATGTAGGGGTGCTGGCCCTCGACGAAGAGGCCGGAGTAGGCGAGGGTCAGGCGGGCCACGACGCGGATCGGGGCGGCCGCGAAGGCGGCGAGCGGTCCTTCCGGCGCCAGCAGCTCGGAGCGGTGGGCGACGAGCAGACCGCACATCCGGCGGAATCCTTGGGCGACGGCACCGACATAGTCGGCGACTACGACGTCGACCCCGCGCAAGGTCGGCCGGTGCTCGCCCACCGGCGCCACGATCCGCCGGCGCTCGAAGCGCATCTGGTCCGTGCCGGAGCGCTCGGCCCGCAGCACCGGGCGGGCGAGGAGCTGGCCGGCGCTCGCCGTCAGGCCGCTCAGGTCGGCACCGTCCTGGCCCGTCTCGGCCGAGTTGTCCGCGATGGGGAGAAAGCCGACCCGGAGCACCGTGTCGGGGAACGTGGCGCCTTCGATCACCCGCCCCAGGGCCTGATCGGCCGGATGGAACAGCGCCTCCAGGTCGACGAGGATCGGATGCTCGCCCGCGGCGATCAAGTTTTCGCTGTGCATGTCGGTCGCGGAGAGGGCGAAGAGCAGGGCGAGGTAGCCGCCCTGGCGGAGGTAGAAGCGTTCGAGCTCTCCTTCGTCCGCGCAGGGGAAGGCTTCGATGAACTCCACCCAGCCATACTCGCCAGCGTCGCCGGCATCGCCGGCATCGATCAGCCGGAGACGTCTGAAGGCGGGCGCGAAGCCGCGGGCGACCGTCCAGTCGAGGAGGTCCTGGAAAGCGGCCTCGACCGCGACCGAACGCGGCTTGTAGATCAGCCGGAGCCCGGACTCGAAGCGCAGCTGGGCCACCGAGCGGCCGCCGCGATGGGCGTCGCCGAGCCCCGTCCGCACCTCGACGAGCTTCTCCAGGTCGTCCGCTGGAGAGAAAATCGCGCCCAGGCGCGCGCGGTCGGCCGCGAGGTGAGCGACGATCTCCAGGCTGTAGCTCACCCAATGGTCGAGGGTCTCGACGACCTGGCGCGCCAGGACCGGGTACTGGTGGAGGAGGGCGAGCGCCACGGCCGGTTCTTTGAGGCGTAGGACGAAGCTCTCGAACCGCGCCTCTTCCGTCTCCCCCGTGAGCTGCCCGGCCTGGCTCGCCAGGTGGAGCTCCAGAACCATCGTGCGGCCCAGCAGAAGGAGGAGGTGGAACGCAATCTGCCCCGAGAGGAGAGGCGCGAGCTCTCGCGGGGACTGCCCAGGCAGGCCGAGGAGCCCGTCGGCCAGGCGGGAGTAGGCGGCATCGAGAAGCGGGCGCACGGCCTCCAGGAAGCCGGCCTGCGTTCCCGATCGCGAGAGATCGACCGACGGCGGGAAGGGCAAGGCCGGCGGCGTGGTGAAGGCGCGCTCGATCTCCGCGAGCCAGGCGGGCTTCGCGCCGACACGGCTGGCGAGCGCCTCCGGCATCTCGCCGAGCAGCTCGCGGAACGTCATCCGTGCCGAGCCCGTCGAGGGCCAGCCGGTGCCCGAAGAAGCCGTCCGCCGCGAACGGCTCCTGCGCCCGCCAGCGTTCGAAGCGCCGCGCCGCCCGCTCGGGATCGCCGGTTGGCGCCTGGCGGCTCCCGGCCGCCTGCCGGCAGGCCGCGCGTTCGCCGAGCGTCAGCGCCTTGTACCAGTCCGGAGACGCGAAGAGCTGCAAAGTTGCGGGATCGACCAGAAGAACCTCCTCGCTTCGTAAGTCTTGGCGTTATGTATATAACACAGGGGCTGAAGGAGGCAACGTGCAAGGAAGAGGTCGCTGGAGTGCTGATATCGTTGAGGGAACGGAGCTCCCCGGATTGCGGGAGAAGGAGATCTTATGCGGGCTCGTACACCGTTCTGCGCGCTGTTCCTGCTCGGTGGCTCTCTCTGCGGAGCGACGGCACCGGCCCCGCTCCCTCCGGGGCCCGTTCCTCTGGAAGCGCGGATCGCCAACGGCCTGCCCACGCCGCAGTTCCCGAGCGTCGGCTGGCTGCTGCTCGCAACCGACTTCGGCACCGGCTATTGCACCGGCACCCTCATCGGTTGCCACACCTTCCTGACCGCCGCTCATTGCATCTGCACCGACAGCTCCGGGCAAACCCTGACGGGCACCCAGTGCCTCCAGAGGCCCGACCTTCTCGATCCCACCGGCAAGACCGTCTTCCTGCAGAACGCGGGGAACTTCGCCGTCTCGAGCATCGCCGTCGATCCGAGCTTCCAGTTCGGGGTGGACGGTGACTTCGCTCTCCTGACGCTCGCTTCTACCGTCACCCCCTCTTCGTCGACCTCGGCCAGGGACCGGTCCTCGTAGGCAGCACCTCCGGGGGGGACACCAACTGCGTGCCCACGGATGACTCCTTCGACGCCGACGTCTTCGTCGATCGCGCCTGGATCACCTCCACCGCCGGCGCCGATCTGGGCAGCGCGAGCTGTGGCGGCCTGCCCGCCATCGGCGCTCCGGGGACCACCGCGGTCGTCGGCAGCGGCAGGGTGAGCGTGTCGGCGCCCAGCCAGCTGTTCACGGTCGAGGTCCCCCCCGCGACCCACACCCTGCGGGTCACCCTCAACACCGATGCCGACGCCGATTCCGATCTCTTCGTCAAATTTGGGTCGACGGCGAGCCCGGCCAACTTCGATTGCCGCAGCCTGAACGCCGATCTGCCCGACGTCTGCGAGATCCTCTCTCCCTCCCCTGGCGCCTGGAGCCTCCTCGTCAATCGGGCCTTCGGCACCGGCGACTTCCAGCTGACCGCCACCTATTACACCGACACCTTGAGCCCGAGCCTCCAGTTCCACACCCTGCCGCCCTGCCGCCTGGTGGACACCCGGAACCCGGCCGGCGCTCTCGGCGGCCCGGCCCTCGTGCCCAACGCGGTCCGCAACTTTCCGCTGACCGGGATCTGCGGTGTGCCGAGCGACGCCAAGGCGCTGTCGGTCAACCTGACGGTGACCCAGCCCGCGGCGAGCGGTTTTCTCCGCCTCTATCCCGGTGATCTCGCGAGCCCTCCCCTCGCCAGCTCGATCAACTTCCAGGCCGGCCAGACCCGTTCGAACAACGCCATCCTGCCGCTGCCGGCAACGTCTTCGGCGGGAACCAGCGTGCGGGACGACTCGGCAGGTGCCGTTCACCTCATCCTCGACGTGAACGGGTATTTCAACTAGCGCTGGCTAAGGTTTCCCTTAGAATGGGCCCCTGTCGCCGGGTGCCTCCGCCGCCCGGCTGGAGGTGGTGGCATGCGCCGGCTCGTTCTCTTTCTGACCCTCGCCCTTCCCGTCGCCCTCGCCCTCCCCGCCGTGGCCGAGAGCCCGGGGAGCGGCGGGAGCTTGAGCGAAGTGGGCGACGTCGCCTTCGCCAACTCCGGCGCGGCGGGCGCCCAGGCGCCCTTCCTCCGCGGCCTCGCCCTGCTCCACAACTTCGAGTACCCCGACGCGGCGGAGCAGTTCCGGAAAGCCCAGGCGATCGATCCGGGGTTCGCCATGGCCTACTGGGGCGAGGCGATGACCTCCACCCATCCGGTCTGGCAGGAGCAGGACAGAGACGCCGCCCGCGCCGCGCTCCAGAGGCTGGGGTCCACCCCCGAGGCCCGGCTCGGCAAGGCGCCGACGGAGCGGGAGAAGGACTACCTGCGAGCGGTGGAGGTTCTCTACGGGCCGGGTGGCAAGGAAGAGCGCGACTTCCGCTTCGCCGACTCGATGGCGGCCCTCCATGGGCGCTATCCCGACGACGTCGACGCGACGGCCTTCTACGCCCTGGCCCTCCTCGGCACCGCGCACCGGGGACGCGACTTCGCGATCTACATGCGCGCGGCGGCGCTTTTAGAAGAGGTCTTCCCCAGCCATTTGCACCAGCCGGGGGTCCTCCACTACCTGATCCATTGCTACGACGATCCGATCCATGCCCCGCTCGGCATGCGGGCGGCCCGGCTCTACGGCAGCGTGGCGCCGAACGCTCCCCACGCGCTCCACATGACCTCGCACATCTTCGTCGCGCTCGGCATGTGGGACGAGGTCATCGCCGCCAACGAGCGGGCCATGGCCGTCTTGAACGCTCAACATGCCGAGCAGAAGAAGCCCCACGTCGCCTGTGGTCACTACGTCAGCTGGCTCCACTACGCCTACCTCCAGGAGCGCCGGTTGGACGCGGCGGAGCACGAGCTTTCGGCTTGCCGGGAGATGGCGGCGGGTCTCGTGGCGGCCGGCGCGAAGACGCCGGATGTGGACGACGACAGTCGTGTCCACGCTTACCTCGAAATGCGGCTCTTCCACGAGATCGAGACCGGCCGATGGAACGCCGCGGACGCTCTCGTCCTCCCGGAGGGGCATTACGGCGGGGCGAAGCTCCTCGCCGCCTACGGCGAGGCTCTGGCGGCGGCAGGTCGCGGCGGTCGCGGCGATCTCGCCGCTTTCCATGCCGCCGCCGAACGCCTCCGCGCGCGGCAGCGGGAGCGGCTGGCGGAGATCGAGCGGGAAAAGAGGACCGATCCGGCCGCGCGGCGGTACGCGGAGATCCTCGGCCAGCAGATCGACGCTCTGGAGCGGCTGCGGGAAGGGAAGAAGGAAGAGGGGATCTCTCTGCTCAAAAAGGCGGCGGAAGAGGAGACCGCGATGCCGCTCGAATTCGGTCCGCCGGTCGTCGAAAAGCCGAGCTACGAGCTTTTAGGCGACGAGCTCCTCGCGCTCGGCCGGAACGATCAGGCGGCAGCGGCCTACCGCGCCGAGCTCGCCCGCGCGCCCGGCCGTACCCGTTCCCTCGAAGGCCTGCTCCACGCCCAACAGGCGGCGGGAGGCCCGGCGGCCGAAGTCGAGCAGGCGCGGGCGCAGCTCCAGAAGTATGTACGAGGAGCGGCGCCGGGCCGGTAGCCCCCGGCCCTCCTACTCGATCCACGGATAGAACTTCCGTTCCGGCTGCGCTGCCCGCGGCAAAGCTCTCGCCGCTCCTTCGCGATCGTGATAACTTTGCGATAAGAATGCGATACGACGACTTTTCTGCCGCCTGGCGCCACCTGCGCCGGAGCCCCCGTTTCTCCGTCCTGGCGGCCCTGACCCTGGCGCTCGGCCTGACCGCCGCGATCACCACCTTCGGCCTCCTCTCGGCGGTCTTTCTGGCGCCCCTGCCCTATGCGAACGCGGCGCGGTTGTGGGCGCCCCACCTGCTGGCGAAGCCCCCCGGCCACCCGGCTCCGGAGCGGGCGGCGTTCAGCTACCTGGACTTCGAAAGCTTCCGCAAGTCGCAGCAGGTCTTCGCGCGCGTCGCGGCGTACGTCGGCAATCTGCTGCCGCTCACGGGCGCTCGCGGACCCGATCGCATCGAGGCCGAGTTCGTCACCCCCGAATATTTCGCCGTGCTCGGCGCCCGGCCCGAGGTCGGCAGGCTTTTCGTCCCCGCGGCCGGGGAGGCCGCGGCGGACGCCCACTCCCTGCTCCTCTCGGATCGTCTCTGGCGACGCCGCTTCGGCGCCGATCCGGCGATCGTGGGCCGCCGCGTCGAGATCCTGCACGAGGGCTTCACGGTGATCGGTGTGCTGCCCGCCGACTTTCCAGGGCTGATCGACAACACCGAGCTCTGGCTCCCCCTCGCCTCCCTGCCGACCCTCTGGGACTACCCCGATGCGCTCACCAGCCAGGAATTCCGCCAGCTGCGGGTGGTCGCGCTCGCTCGTCCCGGAGTCTCTTCGGCAGAGATTCGAGGCCGTGTTTCGAGCGCCGGCCGCGCTCTCGCCGCGGCGGCCGGGGGAGTGGAAGGCGGCGAGGCAGTTGGCGCGGTGGGCGCCGAAGCGGAGACCCTGGCGGAATCCCGCCGGGACCCCAACCTGCGCCGTATCCTCGTCCTTCTCTTCGGCGCCGGCTCCGCGGTCCTCCTCATCGCCAGCGCCAACGTGGCCGGCCTGCAGCTCGCGCGGACGACCGCGCGCCAACAGGAGCTCGCGATCCGCGGCGCGCTCGGCGCCACCCGCCGGCGCGTGATCGCTCAGGGGATCACCGAGAGCGGCATCCTCGCCTGGATCGGCGGGGCCGCCGGTCTCGTCCTCGCCTCGGCGCTCCTCCGCGCGCTGGTCGTCGTCGCGCCCCCCGACCTGCCCTCGTGGGGCCTGTCCGGCGCCGACTTGAAGAGCTTGGCCCAGGCGGGGATCCGTCCCTCCGTCGTCCTCTTCGCCGTGGCGGTCACCCTGGTGGCGACGGTTCTCGCCGGCCTGGTCCCCGCCTTCGCGGCGTCCGAGAGCGATGCCGGGGTCGTCCTCCGCGAAGGCGGCGCGAGCCTCGCCGGGGCGCAGGGCCACCGGCGCCAGCTCGGCCGCCGGCTCCTGGTGATCACGCAGACCGCCGCCGCGGTCGCCCTGCTGGCCGCGGCGGGCCTCCTCCTGCGCAGCTTGAAGGGGCTCCTGGAGATCGATCCGGGCTTCCACGCCGGCTCGGTGTCCACCCTCCACATCGAATCCGCGACGGAGTACGACCCGGATCGGGCGCCCATCTTCCATCAGCGGATGCTCGAAGAGGTCGCGAAGCTCCCCGGCGTCTCGGCCGCGGCTTTCGGCAACTGCGTGCCGCTCTCCTGCCGGCGGACGACGACTCTCGGCTCCGTGGACGGCAAGTCCCTCGCCAAGGAGCTGTCCCCCACCTTCGGAACCCAGTTCGTGAGCCCCGGATACTTTCGAATGCTCGGGATTCCCCTCCTTGCCGGCCGGGATTTCACGCCGGGCGATCGCAAGGGGGCGCCGCGGGTCGTCGTGGTGAGCCAAGCGCTCGCCCGCAGCATCTGGCCGCACGAGTCCGCGCTCGGCCATCACCTCCACAGCAACGCGGACATGCGGGGAAAAGAGGAGGCCGAGGTGATCGGCGTCGTCGCCGATGCGCGGCTCCGGTCGCTCACCAGCCCAGAGACCGGCGACCTCTTCGTCGCCGACGCCCAGAACGGCGCCGCCTGGGGATTTCTCTTCGTGCGGACCCAGCAGAGCCAGGCAGCGTTTGCCCCGGCACTCCGCCAGACCCTCCAGAGGATCGACCCCAACCTACCCTTCGTCGAGATGGGGAGCGTCGGCGAGCAGCTGGCCCGGGCCAGCTCGCGGAGCCGCTTCGCGACCGTCCTCATTTCCGTGATCGCGGCGGTCGCCTTGTTCCTGACTCTTCTCGCCGTGTATGGAGTCGTGGCGCAAGGGGTCGAAGCCCGAAGGCGGGAGCTCGCGCTCCGCGTGGCGCTGGGCGCCGGCCCGGGCCGTGTCCTCGGCCTCGTCCTGAGGCAGGGGCTCCTCCCCGTTCTCGCCGGGCTCGTGCTGGGCGCGCCGCTCGCCTGGGCCGCCAGCCGCTGGTTGGAATCCCTTCTCTACGGCGCCGAGGGAGTCGCTCCGTCGGTCTACCTGACGGTGCTCGGGCTGATTGTCGTGGCGACCGTCCTCGCCTGCCTCTTGCCGGCGCGACGGGCTCTCCGGGTCGATCCGGCGCTCTCTCTCCGCCACGAGTAGCGAGCGTCGACGGCGCTTAAGACCCCTTGGGATCGAGCAGTCGCCGCATGAAGAACCCCAAGAGGATCTGCATCTCGGATGGGATGGCCCAGCGGTTCCAGTGAAAGATCCCATAGAAAGGGAAAATCTTGCGGGGGCCATAGAGCAGGCGGCCGGACTTCGCGGCGTCGCGGAGCCGGACGCCGAGCCGCTGGTTGTTCTCGAAGTACCGCGCCAGAACCCGCCGCGTCGCCGCCGGAAATAGGGCGACGACCGCATCGGGCTCCCATACCGTCTGGGCCAGCAGCTCGCGTTGTTCCGCGAAACTGGCCTCCGCCTGGGTGAGGGCGGCGGGATCGCTCGACATCGGGCGGGTCAGATCCATCTGGCACCAAGCGTCCCAGCGCTCCCACGGGTCATCGCAGATCTGCGCCACGAGATGATTGAGCACGGTGAGCGACAGTACCGGCAGGGTTTCCGCTGGGATGTCGTGGTGGAGCAGGTCGAGGATCGCCAAGCTGTCGTAGGAGAAGAAGTCGTGCGCGATCTCGAGCCCGAGAGAGCCGCCGAACTGGTAGGTCTCGGCGTCGTAGACGCCATATTCGTGGCTCACCAACCTGCCGGCCGAGCGCTCGCGCTCGAAGAGCCGTAGAAGCCGCGGTGCCAAATCCCGGTCGAGCGCGGCGCCTCTGAAGCGCAGCCGCAGCCCGGGCGGCTTCAGCATGAAGAAGAAGCGCTCGATCCGCCCTTCGGAGAGCCAGCGGATGACCGCCCGCCGGAGTGGACCGCAGAGAAAGCTCCGGCGCTCTTCCGGATCTTTGAAGGCCACGCCCATCTGCAGCCAACGCGCCGGGTTGTGAATCCGCTCCAGGTGCTCGGCCCCCGCGGTGAGGAGCTCTTCCCGCAGGCCGGTCAGGAGCGTGAGCTCCTCGCCGGTCCAACGATCCTCGATGGGCGAGAAAGGCCGGAGGCTCGCGACGATCGCATCGATGAGCCCGCGCATGTCGAGCAGTTTTTCAGCCATCAGGAAGGAGACCGTTCCGGTGGATCGAGGAGGAGGGGAGGATCGTGAGTGTTGCCGACCGGGAGGCCCGATCTGTGAATGGGTGGCAGGTCCGGTGACCCTGCTCGCTTTCACGAGCAGGGCCCTCTACGAAATATGACGCCCGCGGACGGGCGAGCGGGCCCACGAGGAGCGGTTCTAGCCCGTAGTGCCGGTGCAGTCGACGAAGCAGCTGCCGCCCTGGGTCGCCCTACAGAGCACGGGCTCGGGGCCACGCACGAGCGTCGCCTTGTCGACGCCGAGCTTCAACACTGGCAACACCCTCAGGTTCAGCTTCGGCTTGGCTTGCACGGTCTTGGCCTGAACGGTCTTGGCAGGGGCCAACTTGGCTGCGCTTTTCATATTTTTCTCCTAAAAAGATGCTGCTACATTAGCAATGCCAAAGGCCTCTGTCAACCGCGCCGGGCTCCCACGGCTCCCACGCTCAGGCCCTCGGTGCTGCCCCCTGATCTCCGCGCCGCGCGAACCGGCTCTCGTAGAATCGATGGAGGAGATCGTAGATCACGAGCTCGTGCGCCTGAATCGCGGTCGAGAACAGGCGCTCGGCGTTTTTGTGCAGGAAATTCTCTGCCAGCTTCAGCACCGAGACCGTCAGGCGCCCCTCCCGGCTCCGCCTCAGGATCTCCTCCGCCACCGGCCGGGCGCGCTCCGCGTGCCGTTCGAGGATGGCGAGCGCCGGGCCGAGACCGCTGGCTTCTTCCTCGGTCTCTTCGGCTTCCTCGGTCTCCTCGGCCGGCGCCCAGAGCGCGTCGAGCTTGGCGCGGTCGGCGCGATACCGGCGCCCCAGGCTCTGGCGCAGCTTGTCCTCGCCCCGGAGCTCTCGGAAGTGCCGGTCCCCCAGCTCCCGGCACAGCGCGACCTTGCCGGCGAGGTCGAAACCCAGGTCGTCGAGCACCCTGTCGCCGCCGCGCAGAGCGAGCAGCCAGCGAGCTTCGGCGGCGCCGTCGAGTTGGTCGAGGATCTGGAGCGCGGTTTCGCTGTCGATCCAGAACATCTGCTCCGCGAGCTCGATCCCTTCCGGTCCGCCGAAACGTTCCACCTCGCGCTCGTAGGTGTCGAGGGCCAGGCGTCTCAAGTCTTCACTTTCCAAGAGGTCGCCGGAAAGCCGGGTGAGCGCCGGGAGGAGCTCGTCGTGCAGGCGCTCCGGCGCGCCGTGGAACCGCACCCGCAAGCAGAGCTCCGGATCGCGCTCCAGGACGAAGAACCAGCGCTCGGCGACGCCCAGGTCGACGAGCGGAGCGACGACCTGGCGCAACAGCCGGTCGGCGCCCAACGCGCTGCTGTAGAGCTTGGCGTCGAGCCAGGACGATCCGGGACCGAAGCGGCGCTGGATCGTGCGCTCCGCCGCCCGCCTGGAGGTGGGCCGGTCCGGCCGGACGTTCTCTTTCTCCGCGCCGCGGTCGCGCACGAAGGGGAGGATCAGCTCGTGCGCCAGGAGCCCCTCCGGGCTCTCGACGCAGAGCTCGCCCGGCCCGGCGAGGATCTCGCGGATCGCCGTGCCTTCCTTGCTCGCCAGTTGAATGAAGGTTTCGACAGAGAGAAGGTTCTCGAAGTCGATGGGGACGAACTCGTCTCCGCTCGCGACCGCCGCCACTCTCGGCAGCCCGACCTCGCGCCGCAGCCGCTCGACCGCCTGGAACCGGCCGGCAGTGTCGAGCGCGGCCAACGGGGCGATCTGATCCTGGGTGAGGCGCCACTGGGCGGGCGCGAGGATGATCCTGCCGCTCGTCACCCGCGGGAGGAACGGCGCGCCCTCCAAGGGGCCCCAGCTCCACATCGTGCCCCCCGAGCTGTCCTGGCTCTGGAGGGCGAGGAGGAACCTGTAGAGCCCCAGGCCCTTCCGCGCAGGATTGTGGGCGCTGGTCAGCCGCGGCACCACCTCGCGATCGTGGCGCACCGAGCGCAGGCGGATCCGCCCGTCCGCGACGCTCACCCGCAGATCGGCGACCGGAATCTGCTGCTCCGGGGGAGCGCCGGAGCGGCCGAGGAAGGTCAGCTCGTGCTGGCGGAGAACCGAGCGGCAGACGACGTTCGCCGCCCGCCCCTGCGGCAGGTGCACGACCTCGGCGTAGAGCGCGTCCGGACGGTGGGCTTCCTCGTCCTTCAGGTATCCCAAAACGGCCTCGCGCAACTCGCCGTGGACCTGGCAGAAGCGGCCGAGCGTCCGCGCGCCGGACGGTCCGTCCAGCCACTTGACGTGCAGGCGAACCTCGCCGGAACGGAGCTCCTCCGGCGACCCGACGAGGCTCGCGAGGACGCTGAAGGCGTCGGGCAACGGCGGCGCCGCCGCCGACAGGCTTGAGACGTCCGCCGGCGCCAGCTCGATCTCCCGTTCCCCGGCGATCAAGGCGGCACACAGCCGTTGGTGGAGGAATTGCTCGCGCTCCCCCCAGTGGACGTCCAGGCTCTTCTCCTCGGGAGGAAAGAGGATGCCGTCGAGGAGCGGCGAGACCTCGACGTTGGGGCTCGTCGACCGCACGAATCCGATCCCGGCCTCCTCGTCGAGCGCTTCGAGGAGAGGGACCTCGCGGTCCTGGTACCGCTTTACGAAGGTCTCCGCGAAGCGAGTCAGCTCGACGTTCGGCGTCTGGGGACGCATCCGGTGGAGCAGCTCGGCGCCCGCCAGGAGCTGCGCCGCGAGCTCCGGGGAGAGCGTCACCCGGTCTGCCGCGGGAAACAGGTCGACCTGGAGCAGGCGCTCCTCGGGCCACGCTTTGAGCAGGTTCGCCGGCAGGAGCTCCGAAAGCTCGGCCTCGCTCGGCAGAACGCCCTGGTAGCGCGACGGGGAAGCTCCCAGCCCCTCCGCGTCGAGGGCGGCCAGCTCGCGTTGGGCCCTCCCCAAGCGAGCGGCCAGATTCCTGGCGTTCTCCCGGGACAGCTGCTGGAGCTGGCGCACGATCACGTCCCCGGGCTCGTCGCCGGTGACGTTGGGAGTGAGGTCGGAGACCAAAACCTGCGCGTCGATCAGCTGGTGCACGAAGGCGTGCGCCTCTTCGGCGGTGATCCCGCCTTCCGGATCGGTCGCGACGAGCGCCGCCGCGAGCTCGGCGACCGTCGCCCGGAGGGCGGCCCGCGCGAGAGCCGCCTCCAGGGCCTCCCCGTGCTCGACCTCGACCAGCCGGTGCGTGAGCCCGGCACTCTCCACCACCGCCTGGGCGTAGCGATAGTGCGTCCCGCGGCGATAGAGGCTGCTGTTCGGCGTATAGAGAAGCTCCTCCCGCAGGCGGAGGTCGTGGCGCAGATCCTCGCAGATGGCGAACAGATAGGCCTTGTCGAGCCGCGTCGCCCGCCGGTGGTCGGCGCGGCCGCGGAGGGCGAGCTCGCTTAAGTCCTCGATCCGCCCCAACGTGCAGCCCGAGAACAGGCCGAAGGGGGTGCTCCGCACGCACATGCGGCCGAAATAGGAGATCAGGGAGCGTTCGACGCGCTGTCCCCGTTTGCTGTCCGGGTCTTGGCGCCAGTAGCGCAGGCTGTCGCTGAGGCTCGGGGAGGCGACGAAAATCGCCTCGCGGACCGCCGGCTCGTCGACGATCGCCGCTAGGCGGGCGCGCAGCAGCGCCCGGTCGCTCGCCAGGGCGGCTGCCAGCGCCTCGCCGGCGAGGCCTGGAACCGCGGCGGAGAGGCCGGAGCTGAAGCGATCGAAGTCCGTGACCGGGAGAAGAGGCGTCCGCAACAGGAAGAACCCGGCATGGCGAAACTCCTCGTGCGCAGCGGTTCCAGGCTCCTTCGCAGGCCGTCCAGCTTGAGGCAAGCTCATCGCTCGCTATCCTGGCATGACGGCCTCGGCGAGCGCAACCGCCGGCAACCGCAGCGCCGCGGCGAGCCGCTCGAGGGATTCGATCTCCATCTCCAGGCTCTGCGGCAACAGATTGTGGATCATGATCTCGTCGGGCTCGAAGCGAGCGATCGCCGTCTCGATGGCCTCCCGGCACTCTGCGCCGGTGCCGCCGAAGAGCCAAGGTCCCATCGGCTTGGGGGTGAGGGCCAGAGCGCCCTCCGGGGTCAGAAAATAGGCGCGGAGCGCCGCGTCCGCCGCCGCGGCCGAGGCGGCGCACACGCCGCTCTGCACGAGGATCGCGTGGGGCGCGGTCCGGGTCGAAGAGGGTTTGAAAGTTTCCCGGTAGAGCGTGAGGGCCGCGCCGAGTTCTGCGATCGAGCGCGCATGGTAGAACGACGTGCACAGCCCGACGCCCAAGGCGGCAGCGAGCTCCGCGGTTTCGAGGCTGGACCCCACGAGCCACAGGGGCGGCGGAACGCTCGGCTCGGTAGAGAGGAGAGCGCAGAGCTGGCGCAGCCGTTCCGGATACTCCTCACGGAGGAGCGTTGCGTCGCGGCCGTCGAGGAGGAGCGTTCGTTCACGGGTGTTCGGGTTCGTGCCGACGAAGCCGCGGGAGATGCCGAGATCGAGCCGGTCGCCAAAGAGCGAGCGCAGGATCTCGACGTCCTCGGCGATCGCCCAAGGGCTGCGGAAGAGAAGGCCCAGGGCGCCGGTTCCGATCCGTATCCGTGTGGTCAGCCCGAGCAGCACAGAGCCGAGCAAGAGTGGATTCGGGCACTGCGCGGGCCCGTGGTGCTCGCCGACCCAATAGCGGTGAAACCCGAGGGTATCGGCGCGTTGCACCAGCTCCGCCGACTCCAAAGGGCTCCGAAACAGGTCTAATACCGAGTAGAGCAAACACGTTCCATCCGCTCAGTTTTCCGGTTCTTCCAGTTTTCGAGTCAGGGAGAGCAGTTCCGCGGCCGGGATGTCCGCCAGGCTGGCCGTCGCCAGCGCCAGGATCTCGGCGGGGGTAGGAGCGACATCGACATCTTCCCTATAGTGCCGGCGCAGCAAGGCGATCACCTGTCCGTCGAAGCTCCGCCCGCACCGCTCCGCGTCGACCGCATTTTCTCGCGGAGAGTCGCTGAGAAGTGGATGGTGCGGGCGACCATGGAATCGTGGACGTGGGCAACGGCCGGGCGACTCATCATCAGAAAGTACCGGATTGGTGGTGATCTGGCAAGCGAGCCGCATATCTATGGTGCGGGTGATATCAGCTGGCTCCGGGGAGATCGCGCAGTCCTTCGCCCGCCCTCTTTCAGTCCTGCTGCTTGCCAGGGGTCCTGAGGTGCGGCTACAATGGCCACAGGAGGCATCCATGTCCACCGTGAGCACCCGAGTCCTCAAAGACCAGCTCTCGAGCTACTTGCAGCGCGCTGAAAGCGGTGAGCGGATCGTCGTGTTGCGAGACGGCCGACCGGTGGCCGCACTGATCCCACTGTCTCAACTCCCAGAGGGGACCGAGCAGCAGCGCCTGGCCGAGTTGGAGGCCCGCGGCCTGGTGATTCTGCCCCGCCAGACGGAGCGATTCGCCTTCCAAGGCCCCATTTTCCCGAGTCGGGGCAAGCTGGCCTCTGAGATGGTCAGCGAAGACCGGCGTTGATCCTTTTCGTCGACAGCAGCGCTCTCGTCAAACTCTATATCGCCGAGGCGGGCTCCGAGCGGATGCGCGAGGCGGCTGCAGGTGAGGTCTCGGTGGGGGCCTCGATTCTGGCCTTCGCCGAGATCCATGCGACGTTCGCTCGCCGGAGACGCGAAGAGCTTCTGGTGGCGAGCGAGCTCGAGCAGATTCGGCTCGCCTTCGCCGCCGATTGGGGAAAGCTCGCGCAGGTGCCGGTTGGAGATGCGGTGCTCCAACTCGTGCCCAGGCTCTGCGAGCGCCACCCTCTCCGAGGCGCCGATGCCGTCCATCTCGCGAGCGCCCTGCTCTTGCGCGAGGAAGGGCTCGAGGTCACCTTCGCCTGCTCCGACGGCCGGCTTCTGAAAGCCGCGAATGTGGAAGGGCTTGAGATCTTCGACCCGTCAGCGGAAGAAGAGGCGGAAGTGTCGAACCCGAAAAATACCTCGTAGCCGATCCGCTCCGCCTCTTGCCTTGAAATCTGGGAGTGACGCTCCAAAATTTCAAGGTCAGGAGTCTCGGGCGGACCAAGTACGTTTCATGGTGCGTTCGATCTCAATGGCTTCAGAAAGCCACGACAGGTGGATGGGGCGCAGGGTGCTTAAAGTGAAGGCTGAGAAATTGCCGGAGGTCCCGCAGCATGTCCGGACGGATCGCCTGACGTTGGGTCGCTTCCAGGAGTTGGGTCCACAGAACGCGGAGCTGCTCGTGCGCGACCTCCGAGAGGGTCGAATCCGTGAGAGCCCGCCGGCAGACGCGCGCGGCCTTTTCGAGGTTGCCGGATGTTGCGTGGATTCCGTACAGGTAGAGCAGATCCAGGAACGCATCCTTGTAGAGCTCGTGCTCGATGTCGCGGTTCACCACTTCATCGAAGAGGCGCTCCGCCTGGGCTTCGAATCCGAGAGCCGCGAGAAGGCGGGCGCTCGTAAAGGTGGCGCGGATTCGCGTCCGAGCTTTGGGGCCGCCGGCCAGGAGATGCGAGCAGCCTCTGAAAACCCGCAGCGCCTGCCGCGGATTGCCGGCCTCGATCAGGCACTCCACCCGGGTCATCTCCGCGAAGATTTTCAGCTGAGAATCTGCGGCGGGGATCAGAGGAAGGGCGCGGTCGAGCGCGAGGAGGCCTCGGGCAGGGTCGGTTTCGGCCAGAGTGTTCGCGATTTTCACGAGCGTACGCGCCAGGAGAGGCCATTCGGAGAGGCTCTCGTAGAGGGATCGGCAGCGTTCCAGAGTGGCGAGCGCCTTCGCCACCTGACCTTCATCGGCCAGAGTGGACGCGGCGATCGAGAGGCGCCCCGCTTCCCGGCGCAGGTCTCCGGTGCCCTGCCTTAAGAGCCGTTCCGCATTGGCCAGGGCCTGATGCGCCCGCTTCCATTCGGCCGCTCGCCGCCGTGCGTTGGCGACCGCGGTCCAGACCTCCGCCTGCAAGTCGCAGGAAAAGGCCGGCGTGAGCTGTCGTCGGCTCATCGCTTCGAGGGATAGAAAGGCGAGTCCGGCGAGGAACTCGGCTTCCTCCCAGGCTGCCGTTTCTTTGATTTCCCCGAGCAGGAGATCGAAGAAAGCGATCGTATGATACGCCTTCGACATCCTTACGCGGTCCCGCTGACTCCGTCGGCCGGGGAGGTGCCGCAGCTCGGCCCATTCCGCCAGAGCCTTGAGGGAGTCCACCCCCCACTGGTGTTCCCGGTCGATCAGGTCGAATACCAGTCGCAGCGGGCCTTCCTCCGCGAGCGCCAGACCTTCCGCACGAAGAGCGGCGGCCAAGGTTCCCGCCAAAGCCCGGCAGGGCTCGCAGGAGGTGATGTGTTCCACGGCTTTCTCGTTCTCGAGCGGTCCGCCCTTCCCGGCGAGAATTCTCCGCATGCCTTCCGGTCCCAGGTGGGACATTTAAGCTTCTCCTCCGCTAGTCGTCCCTTTCGGGTACTTTAGAGTACCTTGAAGAGTCTAGCTCTGTACAGTCGGCACCGAAAAAAAGCGAGGGGCGCCGGAAACGCCCCTCGGATCCAGAGTTTACCGAACCCCGTCAGGGTCCCAGCCGCCGCCGACGTCTCCAGACGGGGTTGCCGGCGGGGTGGCGATCGAAGCGAAGAAGTGGAGCACGAGGAGGACGAGGCGAAGCATAGCTTCTCCCTTTGGGGGCGGAGACCAGGCGAGCGCAATTGCTCGTGGAGGGTACCCCCACGCCCGAAGTGTCCGTCTCTCCTACCGTAAGAACAAGCGAGGGCGCCCTGAGAGCGCCGCACGTGGAGAGGAATGGAGCGATGGAGACACCAGACGTCCCGACCCTGGAAACCGAACGGCTGCGGCTGCGGCCCTTCCGCCTGAGCGATTTCGAGGCCTACGCCGAAATGTGCGGCGACCCCGAGGTGGCGCGCTTCCTGAGCGTACGGTTCACCCGTGAGCAGTCCTGGCGGCATCTGGCGTTCGTAATCGGACACTGGAAGCTCCGGGGCTACGGCATGTGGGCCGTCGAGCACAGGGCGACCGGCGCGTTTCTCGGCAGGATCGGTTTCGCCCACCCGGAAGGCTGGCCGGGGTGCGAGCTGGCCTGGACCCTCGCGCGTCGGTTTTGGGGCTGCGGCTACGCCACCGAGGGAGCCCGGGCCGCCCTGGCGCACGGTTTCACCGTCATGCACCACGAATGTGTCCTCAGCCTCATCCAGCCGGAGAACCGCGCTTCCCTCCGCTTGGCCGAGCGCCTCGGCGAGAGCTTGCGAGGTCGGACCGAGTTGGTAGGGAAGGAGTACCTCGTCTATGGCATCGATCGGGGGGAGCTACAATGGTCGCAGGAGAGAGTCCATGTCCACCGTGAGCACCCGAGCCCTCAAAACCCAACTCTCGAGCTATTTGCAGCGCGCCGAAAGCGGTGAGCGGATCGTCGTGTTGCGAGAGGGAACCGAGCAGCAGCAGCTCCTGACGGAACTGGAGGTCCGCGGCCTGGTGACGCTGCCCCGGCGGACGGAGAGAATCGCCTTCCAAGGCCCCACTTTCCCGAGCCGAGGCAAGCTGGCCTCCGAGATGGTCAGCGAAGACCGGCGTTGAGCCCTATCCCTCCTCAGCAGCCCTCACGCCAGAGGCGGCAGCTCCTCTCGCAACTGCGCCAAAGCCACGGCCCGGATGCGGGGAGCGAGAGGGTAGGACTCCGAGCCGGCGTGAAGGATCACCAATTCTTCCAGATCCAGACTCTGGAGCGCCGAGCGCATGGAAGGAGTGACCCGCGGGCTGCTGGTGAGCTTGAGCTCGACCCCCAGCCGCCGGTTGCCGCGCCGGATGAGGAGGTCGAGCTCGGCGCCGCTGTGGAGCTTCCAGAAGAAGCACTCTTCGTCGCGCGCTCCGAGATGCGCCACGACCTCGCCGATCGCGAATCCCTCCCAGGAGGCGCCGACCTTAGGATGACTGAGGACGTCCTCCCGTGACACCAGCCCGAGGAGCGAATGCAGGACGCCACTGTCGGCCAGGTAGACCTTCGGAGCCTTCACCTGGCGCTTGGCGACGTTCTCGTGCCAGGGCAGGAGGCGTTTCGCCATGAAGGTCGAGCAGAGCGTGTCGAGATAGCCGGAGACGGTCTTCTGCGACACGCCGAAGGCGCGCGCCAGCTCCGACCCGTTCCAGATCTCGCCATGGTAGTGAGCGAGCATGGTCCAAAACCGCCGCATCGTCGAAGCGGGGAGGCGGATTCCGAGCTCGGAGAGATCGCGTTCGAGATAGGTGCGGATGAACTGCTGGCGCCAGACGTCGCTCTCGGGTTCGGTCTCGGCGAGGAACGAGAGCGGAAAGCCGCCCCGGAGCCAGAGAGCGTCCAGCCGCTCGGCCCCCACCTCCTCCAGGTTGAGCCCGCCGATCTCATGATAGGCGATCCGTCCCGCCAGGGATTCGGAGCTCTGGCGGAGAAGAGAGGGAGAGGCGCTCCCGAGGACGAGGAACCGTGCCGGCGCCCCCTCCCGATCGGCGAGCACCCGGAGGACCGGGAAGAGGTCCGGCCGGAGCTGAATCTCGTCCAGCACCACGAGGCCCCTCAGGCTTTCGAGGGCGAACATGGGGTCTTCGAGTCGGCTCAGGTGCCGAGGGTTCTCGAGGTCGAAGAGGGTCACCTCGCCCGGAAAGCCGGAGGCCAGAGCTCGGGCCAGCGTGGTCTTCCCGACTTGGCGGGCGCCGATCAGGCCCACGACCGGGAACTGGCGGAGGAGGTCGCGGAGGCGTTCGAGGTGGGTGGGGCGATCGATCATGAGGAGAGTTTACCTTGAAATTTGGGAGGGATGCTCCCAAATTTCAAGGTACAATGGATAGGCCGCCGATCAGCTGGAGCCTACTCGGCAGGAGACCCTCCCCTCCATAAAGATGTTGCGCCTTTGGAGGAATGGTCTGGGACCGCCGCGTGTAGGAAGGTGAGGGTCGACTACCCCAGTTTCTACTGCGCCCTACTTCGCTGGCGCGCTCGTCGTCCCCGCTGCCACTCTGAGCACTTGGACCATCGCCCGAAGGTCGATTGTCACAGCGTAGAAGTTGTCGTTCTCCCAAGACTTCGCGGTCGGCAACTGGTCCACCGTGCCGGTGAACGGCGCACCTGCCTTGAGCCCGGCCGCCCCGGAGAGCACGGTGATCTTCCTGTAGTGCCTGCCGGCTGTGATGACGAACCCCATCGGCAGGTCGAGGCTAATGCCGACCATGGCGTTGTCGCCGATGTGGGCAGGCACGACGCCGATCGACGGGTTGAAGTACTGGTACCATGGCACGGACTTCTCGAGGTCACGCTTTCCCCAGACGAATGGGGTGTAGAAGAGAGTATAAAGCAGGTCGCGTTTGCCCTCAGCTCCCGGCGCGATAACGGTGGTCGTCCCGTTTGAGACCAGCTTGAAGCCGGGATCGACGACGTTCGACCAAACAGCGCCTAGGGTTAGCATACCGGAGTAGAGAGGGTTGACATTGAAATCGAAGCTGCCCACCGGCACCGTCTGAGTCCCCTGCTGGACCTCGATTTGGACCTGGGCACGGCCGGGCGCGAAGTCCGTCAGCTTAAAGGTCCGCACGTCGCAGCCCTTGGCCTGACGGGCGATCTCGGGCACGCTCTCGTTGCCGCCGACGAGGCGGACGATCCCGCGGTCCCGGAAGGCCGAGGTGCGCTCCACCTTGAGGAGGGGAAGGAGCTCGACGTTGGCATAGATCGTGACCTCCAGAGTATCGTCCTCATCGAAGGTATCGAGCCCACGAGCGAGGACATCCCCGGTCGGGGTGACGACGATCGCCCCGCTGTTGTCTTTCCTGTTGTAGTTGACGCCGAAGCTCCGCGGTTCGCAAGCGGCCGTGAGGAGCTGCGCCAGGACCCCTGAGCCGGCATCTCCGGAGGTCGTTTTCGCCTCCCGCGCGGGATTAGATGGAAGAGAGCCGATCAGGAAGCTGGTGACGGGCTGCTTGCCAAGGGCGAGCTGAAGCAGCATGCCGGTCGACTTCACGATATTACTGTTGATAGTGAACGTCAGGGGTTTGGAGCCCGCTTGGGCGGGGGAGAGGCTGTTGATGACGGTCCCGTCTAGCCCGGCGAGGTTGAGTTTTACCTGGGTGCAATCGACGCCGTCAGCGCAGGTGACGGTCACCGTCTGCTGGGCGCCTTCGATGATGTTGACCTTGTCCTTGCTCAAGGTGGACTCGAACGCCGACCCTGGCTTGACGGTGATTGACCAGGGCTGCTGGGCGATGGCGGCCGAGGCGAGGAGGCCTAGAATCGCGGATAGAAAGACCTGCTTTGGAAGACAGCTTTTCACTCTCGTCACGTTCACGATTTCTCCTTTTGCTCTGTATTGGCCTGACATCAGCCGGGAATGTCGCATCGCAGCCGGGCTAGCACGAGACTCGCCGGAGTGAAGACGCGCAGACGGCTGAGCGTCGAGGTGCCCTCGCCGACAAGAAACCCAAGAACCTGTCCTGAGGCATCGACCAGAGCGCAGCCAGAGTCCCCATCTGCGGTTTGGATGTTGACGGTGATGGCGGCGTCTAGGTTATCGTCAGGCAGCGGTACTGAGGGGGTGACGATGAAGCCCGACTGGAAACCCGAGACCGCGCCGAAGAGGCGTACCGGAGTGCCACGGTCGCCGGGAAAGGCGGTGGGCCGCCAGCCTTGGACCGGCCCGATTGGCGGCGGCAGGGCCGGTTGGAAATCCTGGCCCAGCAGGAGGGCGAGCTTGGCGGCGTCGATCCCCTGAAGGGTTCCCTGGCGAAGGGTGCCGAAGACCGAGCCACCCCCGGGCAGCGCGGGCGAGCAAAAGCTTGGGGTGGGGAAGTCTCCCTCGTTAAACTCGCGGAGGTCGCCGGTGACGTGCATGGCGGTCAGGGCCACGGTGTCGCCGTGGTCGAGGTCCGTGGCGAGCACCCCCAAGGTCCCCTGGCGAGCCTGGGTGGTTGGCCCAATGCTGTCACCAGGAGCCAGGCTTCTTTTGAGATCGCCCATCTCGATGACGTCGATCCGCAACCGGTGGTGCCCTGAGCGTACGCTCCTGGGGAGGGGCGGGATGCCCTGTCCGGAGAGTTCCGCCTCGGCGAGCTTGCGCCGCACGTAAACGGCGATGCAGGGCTGCCCGGTGTCGACGCCATGGCGCTGGCAAAAGCCGAGGCCGCAGCCGATCACACCGGGGATGGCGAGGAGCTTCGGCGACCGGGCGTGGAGGAGATCCTCGGCCCACTGCCAGTCCGGATGGACGAGTTGGACAGGCCCTCCCGGTTGGGTCAACTGCCCCAGCTTGCGTTCCGCTGTCTCCGTTAACCTCCGCGCCTCTGCGAGATCCTTAAGGGCTCGTTCCAACTCTTCCTGTCGCGTCACCATGAGTACTCCCATATCTAGCGATCATAGAAACCTTGTTCACGGGCACCGAAGCACCGCCGCATGAGAACCTAGGGCGCTCCTAGCGGGCTGCTCTGAGCCTTCGGGCTAGGTGTAGGTAAAACCATTTGGTTTGACGCCCTTAGCATTGCTGCCAGGATCGGTGACCCCTACATCCACCGGCCCAGGGTTTTTCGCCTCAGGAGCATCGACCCAGATCGAGGTAGGGCTGTCGAACTGGAGATTGATACCGGCTATGCCTCCGAAAGTGGCGGTGCTGTTTTTAGTAAATCCCCTGCCAGTGATATTTACTCGAGTTTTGGCGGGGCCTGTCGAAGGGTTGATCGAGGCTATGGAAAGGCCTCCTGAGAGCGAGTCCGCCTTCTGTGAGACCGGCGAGAAGACAGCCTCGGCTACCGTCTTTAGCTTCTCGGATGCTTGTTGGCTGAACAAGCCGACCAGCGCGGCGATGCCGATGATCCAGAAGCAGCTATTGGAGCCCTGTGGCTGAGAGAAAAACCCAGTGCCGGCGCAGGCCATAATGAAGAAGATAAACGCCAGCATGGCGCCATTGACCGGCAAGACGAAATACATGAGAGCCCAACTCCACTTGAGATTGCGATTACCAACGAACATCCAGAGCGAGCGCAGGGCGTGGAAGCAACCGCCCAGGGCGCCGGCCAGAAGGACAAGAAGGAGTAGCCGGCTTCGGCACTGTGAGAGGCAGGCTTCATAGGTATAGCCCGCGGGTAACATGCTATGAGTGCCATCAGTGTTGGTGACGGTCACATCGACAGTCCCCTCGCTGTGGGCCGGAGTATTGGCGAAGATCCAATTCGCGCTTTTCCATTGAACGCCGCTCGCTGGGGACGATCCGAACTTTACCGTCGGCTTGTCGAGGAAGCCCTCTCCGTTGATCTGCACAGAGGTGCCCCCAGCAGCTTCTCCTGAGTTCGGTGCGACCGAAGTGACCTTCACGCTCGCTGGAGGTCCATACGTGTAGCTCATTGCTCTGGAGACGCTCTTGCCATCCACATTGGTCACCTTGACATCAACCTTTTCCTGCTTGGGATGAGCTGGCGTGATCGCGGTGACCTTGGATGACGATGTCGAAGTAACCGCGGCCTGGGCGCTACCGAAAAAGACCTGTGCTCCCTCCAATCCTGACCCGTTTAGGGTGACACTCTCGCCACCATTCGTGGAGCCGCTGTCAGGATCGATGCTGTCCACCTTAAAGGATGGAGTCTCGCCGGTAGATCCTCCAGTTGGCGCGTTGGATTTGGCATGGGACGTATCGTTAGAGGTACTGTTAGTGCTTCCCGCAACTGGCGATGCCTGGGTGCTGGGGTCACAGGTGGGCCACAAGGCATGGAGCTCCCAGACGATGCCGAGAGTGAAGGCTAGAAGATAGGCCGCTAGAAACGTGATTCCAACCCTCTGTACGTATCCCCCGCCGGGCCCGTCTCCTGCTACGACGTGTGAGTCGTCCGTGGTCATGCCCATGCTCCTCCAGAATGTCAATTTCTCGCTGCTCCCGTTTCATAGACGGACCGCTTCGGAAAATTCGCTGCGGGGAGCGCGATGTCATCCTGTAAAGAGTAGTGGTGGCGGAAGAGAGCGGACCGCATGAACTAGGATCGCGGTCCACTGGTGAGTACTGGATTGGGTTTCCGTGTCCACTCCATCTGCGACAGAATCAAATTTCCCGTGGGCTAATACGACACCCTCCACTGCGAATACCCGCTGCCGGAGCACCACCATCAGGATCTCGATTTCCAGACGCAGTCCCTGGATCCTGCCTCTTGCACTACAAGATCACCCGACGGCCGTCTGATGCGTGCCCGATCGGCCGCTCCATCCCTGGTTCGTCGAGATCGTCTGGGCGGGCACCGGCAAGGCGTTCCAGAGGGCGGACAACGAACGCTGGCTGGAGGTGACGCGGCCGATCCTGGAGGCGTTCTTCCACGCCCGGTTCTTCCTGGAGATGGCCGTGCGCTACGGCGATCTCGAGGTTCCGCCGAATCCCCTGCCCAGCGGGTACGCGGCGCTCTTGTATCTGTTCGGCATGCGGTAGGTGGCGGGGCGAAGGCGTCAACTTGCAACGCTTCAGCGCCTCGCCCTACTGGTAGGGCGTCAACTTGTACCGCTTCAGCGTCTCGGCCTACCGGTAGAGCGTCAACTTGTACCGCTTCAGCGCTTCGGCCTACCGGTAGAGCGTCAACTTGCAACGCTTCAGCGCTTCGCCCTACCGGTAGGGCGTCAGCTTGCAACGCTTCGGCGTCTCGCCCTACCGGTAGGGCGTCAACTTGTACCGCTTCAGCGTCTCGCCCTATCGGTAGGGCGTCAACTTGCAACGCTTCAGCGTCTCGCCCTACCGGTAGGGCGTGAACTTGTACCGCTTCAGCGCCTCGCCCAACCGGTAGGGCGTCAGCTTGTAACGCTTCAGCGCCTCACCCTACCGGTAGGGCGTCTCCTCGCAACGGTACAAGGAGACGCCGTAGCGGTATAATGGGCGGTTGCTGAGGACAGGAAGTGGCCTGGAGAAGGAAGAGGCGCAAAAAAGGGGACGTGCCCGGGCACGTCCCCTTCAGTACCGTGGTGCCACGGTTACGAGTGGCTGGCGGGATCGGACGGGGTCTTGGGCGTTGCGGACGATGCGGCGGCGGTGGTGGACGTCACTTCCACCGTGGGCGGCGGAGTCGGGGTCGGCGTGGGCACCGGGGTCTGGTTGCGGCCGCGGAACGGCTGCAGGTTGAACTCGGTGAGCTTCGGGGACTCCGGACCGTAGTGCTGCTTCAGGCCCTGGCGCAGGAGAGCCGCCAACCGCTGGCCGCTGACGACCATCGTCTGGAGCTTCTGGGAGGCGGTCTCCTTGGTGGCCCGGCTGGCGGCCTGCTGCTGCTTGACGTCCAAAGCCTCGGCGAGGAGCGCCGCGAGTTGGGCCCGCGGAATCTCCAGCTGGGGGAGGTCGGCGGCATTGGCGGCGATCGACGTCAAGATGCGCTGCCAGTCGCCGAGCTTGCCGGTGTACGTCGTCTCCCCCTTGCTCTTCGACTTCTTCGGCTGGGGGTCCGGCTGCGGGGTGGTGGGGGTTTCCTGGGTCATGACGTTTCCTTTCTGTTGAGCCCGTGGGCTCGGAAATTGGGGCCGATACCGGGCTTGGCAACGGTCCCGAGTTGATGTACACTCCCTTTCGTTGGGGGCAGTACATGTTCGCCGAGGAACATTGTTGTACTGGAGAACGCAGGATGTCAAGACCCAAATCGACTCCGGAGGAAAATTCGTCTCCGGCACGGTTCCAGTTCCAGGCCTTCGCCGGCCTTCCGCAGGCGCTCGCGCGGCTCATCCTGCGGGATGGGCGCTCCCGGAAGGACATCGCCGAGGAGGCGGATCTCAATGCCTCGATGCTCTCCGGCTACTGCTCGGGCCGGCGGGTGCCGTCGCTCGAGCATCTGGATCGCCTGCTGACGACCCTCGACGCCGATATCGAGGACCTCACCTATGAGATGCGGACGATTCAGTACAAGGCTCCGAGCGCGCCGAGCGCGCAGTTCCTCGTCTTGCCACCCAAGGACACGCCAGGCGGCACCGAGTTGACCATTCGGCTCGAAGACCTGCGCAATTTCCTGGAGGCGCAAGCGCAGAGGACCGGCGTGCCACCTTTACGAGAGCCGGCTCCGCCCGCGCCTGGGCCGGAGCGGCGACCCGCGAAGACACCTCGCAGTAAGCGGGATTGAGACGAGGGAGACGGCTCCTGGGGGAGTTGGGTCGATACTGCCCGCAAGAGGAGGCGCGGCCGGGCGGCTCCGCCGAGCGTCATGAAATCGCTGACCCGTTATCTCACCTTCGAGCTCCCGGCCCGGATGGGCTTCGTCAACATCACGGGGGAAGTCTCCAAGGTGGTGGCCGAGAGCGGCGTGGCCGAGGGGCTCTGCCTGGTCAATGCCATGCACATCACGGCTTCCGTCTTCATCAACGACGACGAGCCGGGCCTCCTTGAGGACTACAAGAAGTGGTTGGAGGGCCTCGCCCCCTTCGACCCTTCCCCCCAGCGCTACCGCCACAACGCCACGGGCGAGGACAACGCCGACGCCCACCACAAGCGCCAGATCATGGGCCGCGAGGTGGTGGTGGCGATCACCCGGGGCGAGCTCGACTTCGGCCCCTGGGAACAGATCTTCTACGGCGAGTTCGACGGCAGAAGGCCGAAACGGGTGTTGGTCAAGGTGATTGGGGAGTAGGGGCGCGCAAAGACCACCACCCAGCGAGGACGGACCCGTCTTCGGGAGAGGGCAGGGAGCGCGGTCCGGCCTGGGATGGTCCCGGTGGGCCCCCTCGCTTCTCCGTGGCATTGGCTTTGCTCTCCAGGGAGGGCAGCGGTGAGAACGGAGGTCTCGATCGATGCGGCGAAACGTCAAGGTTGGGCTCGTCTTCCTGTGCTGTCTCAACTCCTCGTTCTCCGTTCTGGCGGCAGATCTCACGGTTGTTCACGCGGAGACACCCAAGTTCGCGGACGAAACGCTATGGGGGACCCATGAGGTGGTCAGCGGCACCGTCCGCGTGCGAGTCCGAATCGATGCGGCTGGGAATGTGATCGCGAGCTCGATTGAGGAGGGCCTTGGGTTGGACTTGGACATGGATTTGATCGCCGGGGCGGCGGCGCGCCTCTGGAAGTTCAATCCCAGCGCGGGGGGCGAAACGCGGGAGGCCCTGCTCTCGTTCGATCTCGACCAGCGGTTCACCCCGGCGGAGCCCACCCACGAGGAGGTTTCCATGGACGGTCCGCTGACGCTCCACATCGTGGACAAGTTCGGCACGGTCCGCTGGCTTCCGCGTGAGAACGGCAAGATCCCTGAAAAGCGCTGTCCGGTTCACGGGACGCCGATGGCGGTCGAGCAACTGGAGATGTCGTACGGACTGCCCTATCCGACTTACAGCATCCACGACACCCCTGAAGGTCAACGGCTGGAGGCGCAATGGACGGCGTACTTGGCCGCCTTGAAGGAGGCGGAGAGGACACTGTTCCCGGAGAGCCACTCGATCGCTGAAGCCGGTACCGGCTGCTACGTCCCCTTCCCGGAAACGAAGGCCGAGGTCTACTACTGCCAGGCCTGCCGGGACGCCGAGAAGGCCTGGCGCGAGAGCCACCCGGAGCCGGCGAAGTCCGACGAGCCGAAAGATCCGTCCCCGTAAAGGCTCCTGCGGGAGTTGGGGCGACACCTTCCGCCAGAGATCTCTCCTAGAACGCCCGGACCAGCGTCCCCTCCGGCCGGTAGTGCGTCAACTTCCAGACATCCCAGAGAACTTGCAGGACACAGCCGCCGGCGGTGACGAGGAGGCTGATCCCGATCCAGTGGTTGATGAAGCCTGCGGCGTGCTGATGGGCGGCGTCGCCGGTGAACCAGGCACCCTCCCGGTAGGCGAAGAAGAGGGCGAGGAGGAAGAGGCTGGTGAGGGTGATCCGGGCCGCTGAGCGGAAGCGTACCCAGCCGGGGAGGACGAGGGTGATGGCGGCCGGGACGATCCCCGCGAGCGAGAGGAAGAGGATCGGTAGGTAGAGCGCCCGCAGGCCCGGCCCGGGTTGGAGGAAGGCGCCGGCGGCGGCGAGGGCCCAGTCGAGGTAGCGCGGCACGACCAGCCACCAGGAGACGAAGAGGGTGAGGGCCACGAGCTCGGCGATCGATGTCGAGCGCGGGACGCGCGCGGGGTCGCGAGGGGCGACGAGGAAGGCGTCGGGCTTTCGGGGGTCCCAGCGGTCGGGGTGGCGGGTCAGCTGGCGCTCGACGAGGCTGAAGATCACGGTCACGATGGCGAACTGGAGGAAGGTGTTGCCGAGGATGCGCGGGACCACCTCAAAGGAGGACTGGCGACCGGCGAGCGCGATGGCGGCGACGATGCAGACGGCGAGCGTGATCCCCACGTTGAGCGCCAGGATGCGCAGGTAGAACGGGAAGAGCACGGGGCCGATCAGCTGGCGGCCGAAGGCGACGCTCCGGGTGTCTGCCCGGTAGCGGCCGGCGACCAGGAGAGGATGGCCGTGCGCCTTGAGGAGGGCCTCCTGCTCCGGCTCGGAGAGCGGCCGGCCGAGGGCGCTCTCCCGATCCTCGATCTGAGAGCGGAGGTGGTCCGCGAGCTCGCGGAGGATGTCGTCCTGCTGCTCGCGCGGGAGGTGCCGCTGGACGGCGCGGAGATATCGGTCGAGGAGGTCCATGGCCTATCCTTTCGCAAGAATCCGATGGAGGGAGGAATTGATCTCCTGCCACTCGGCCAGCAGCCGTTCGAGGATCGGCTCGCCGTCGGGCGACAGGCGGTAGAAGCGCTTGTTGCGCTTGTCGGTCTCCCGCCACTCGCTCGCAAGGAGCCCTTGCGTCTCCAGGCGACGGAGGAGCGGGTAGAGGGTGTTCTCGTCGATGTCGATCCCGCGGTCGGCCAGGGCCTTGCGCAGGGCGTAGCCGTAATGCTCGGTCCGCAGCTCGGCGAGCACCGCCAGGATGAGCGAGCCGCGGCGGAGCTCTAAGCGGAGGTTTTCGTAGAGGTCGTCGTTCATGAGGAGTACCGTGCGTCAGACATTGTGTGAGGCACACTGTACGACGCACAGTGTGTGTTGTCAAGAGGTGGCGATCCGGCTCCAAATCCCCAACGAAACCCCTAGACATAGCCCTCCGCCTCTGGCACAATGCACGTCCCTCTCCTCGAAACGCCTCTCCGGAGGTGTCCGCAGGCGGCAGGGCAGGCGGCTACCTAGGTAACCAGCGGGTACAAGCGGGTAGCAGCGGATTGACAGAGTCCAGGTTGTTCTTCCGAGACACAAGGGCTTTACAGAGACGGGAAGAAGACATAGGATTGTCCGGTTTCACTGCCAGCGTCCCGGGCAATGGCACCGGGCGGCAGTATCCGACTTGTCCGAAGTAAGTGTCCGAAGGCCCACGTGGCTCAGTGGTAGAGCACTTCCTTGGTAAGGAAGGGGTCACCGGTTCAAATCCGGTCGTGGGCTCCAACTTCAGTCCATACAGATTCCAAAGATCGCCATAGCAAGACCAAGAGCAGCTTAGGAGGCACCTGAAAAGCCATGGGCAAGGAAAAATTCAACCGGAACAAGCCGCACGTGAACATCGGCACGATCGGCCACGTCGACCACGGCAAGACGACGCTGACGGCGGCGATCACCCGGGTCCTGGCCTCCAAGGGTCTCGCGAGCTTCGTCGCCTTCGACCAGATCGACAAGGCGCCGGAGGAGCGGGAGCGGGGCATCACGATCGCCACGGCGCACGTCGAGTACCAGAGCGAGAAGCGCCACTACGCGCACGTCGACTGCCCGGGCCACGCCGACTACGTGAAGAACATGATCACCGGGGCGGCGCAGATGGACGGCGCGATCCTCGTGGTGTCGGCGGCGGACGGCCCGATGCCGCAGACGCGGGAGCACATCCTGCTGTCGCGGCAGGTGGGCGTGCCGTACATGGTGGTGTTCATGAACAAGTGCGACATGGTGGACGACCCCGAGCTCCTCGACCTGGTCGAGCTGGAGCTGCGGGAGCTTCTGTCCTCCTACGACTTCCCGGGCGACGACATCCCGATCATCCGGGGCTCGGCGCTCAAGGCGCTGGAGAGCGGCAAGGCCGACGACGAGTGGGGCGGCAAGATCATCGAGCTGATCGATGCGGTCGACTCCTACATCCCGGTGCCGGAGCGAGCGGTCGACAAGGACTTCCTGATGCCGATCGAGGACATCTTCTCGATCTCCGGCCGCGGTACGGTGGTCACCGGCCGCGTCGAGCGCGGGGTGGTCAAGGTCGGCGACGAGGTCGAGATCATCGGCATCCGCGACACGGCGAAGACGATCGTCACCGGGGTCGAGATGTTCAAGAAGCTCCTCGACCGCGGCGAGGCCGGCGACAACATCGGGGTGCTTCTGCGCGGTACCAAGAAGGACGACGTGGAGCGCGGTCAGGTCCTGGCGAAGCCGGGGTCGATCACGCCGCACACGGTGTTCAAGGGCGAGGTGTACATCCTGACCAAGGAGGAGGGCGGCCGTCACACGCCGTTCTTCAACGGGTACCGGCCACAGTTCTACTTCCGTACGACGGACGTGACGGGTGTCGCGAAGCTGCCGGACGGGACGGAGATGGTGATGCCGGGTGACAACGTGAGCCTCGAAGTGACGCTGATCGCGCCGATCGCCATGGAAAAGGGCGTGCGCTTCGCCATCCGCGAGGGTGGCCGCACGGTTGGCGCCGGCACGGTCACGGATATCGTCAAGTAAAGCGGTGAAGTAAAGAGGTCAAGCCGTACGGTCTCAAGAGTTTTGAACACAGGCCAGTAGCTCGAACTGGTAGAGCATCGGTCTCCAAAACCGAGGGTTGGGGGTTCGAATCCCTCCTGGCCTGCCAAACTTTCGAGCCGAAGCGTTTGGACCAAAGTAGATCGGGGTCGAGGAAGCCATCATGGGTTGGATCGTTCTGCTCGTCGTCGTCGCGGCGCTCGCCGGCCTGGGATACTGGGTGTGGAGCGCCGGGCATTGGAAGCGCGGCCAGGATTTCGTGCGCGAGACCAACATCGAGATGAAGAAGGTGTCCTTTCCGTCCTGGGATGAAGTGCAGGCGACGACGATCATCGTCATCATCACGAGCTTCATCTTCGCGGTCTACCTCTGGGGGGCGGACGTCGTCATCCACAAGGGCTACGAGTGGATCATCAACAAGCTCTAGGGGATGGCACTTAGGGGATGGCAATGGCAGAGAGCAGTGACATGACCGAAACGGCGCCGCCGGCCGAGCGCAAGTGGTACATCGTCCACACCTACTCCGGTTTCGAGGAGCGGGTCAAGGAGACGATGCGCCAGCGCGCCGACGCCCTCGGCATGGGCGCGGCGTTCGGCGAGATCCGGATTCCGACCGAGACGGTGGTCGAGTACAAGGGAGGCAAGAAGCGCGAGACCCAGCGCAAGTTCTTCCCCGGCTACATCCTGGTCGAGATGGAGATGTCCGACGCCGCCTGGCACGTGGTCAAGAACACGCCCAAGGTGACGGGCTTCGTGGGCACCGGCAAGAAGCCGACGCCCCTCTCCCAGTTGGAGGTCGACCAGATCCTGGAGCAGGTGGTCACCGCCAAGGAGAAGCCGAAGCCGAAATACCTGTTCGAGAAGGCCGAGCCGGTGCGGATCACCGACGGCCCGTTCAACAACTTCACCGGCGTCGTGGACGAGGTCAACCTCGACCGCAATACGCTCAAGGTGATGGTCACCATCTTCGGCCGGCAGACGCCGGTCGAGCTGGACTTCTCGCAGGTACAGAAGATCTGAGGCCTGGTCCTTTGAATCCGAGGACGGACGCCTGGCCGCGCGAAGCGCCCGAAGGCGTCCGCCCGCAGGATCGAAGGACCGGCGAGACCGGCGGCAGGCGATAGAAGAAGAGAAGAGAGGACGGAGCAGATGGCGAAGAAAGTCACAGGGATGGTCAAGCTGCAGATTCCCGCCGGGGCGGCGACGCCGGCCCCGCCCGTGGGCCCCGCCCTCGGCCAGGCGGGTGTCAATATCATGGACTTCTGCAAGAACTTCAACGCCCGCACCCAGGGGCAGCCGGGCATGATCATCCCGGTCGTGGTCACCGTCTTCTCGGATAGGAGCTACACCTTCATCACCAAGACGCCGCCGGCGGCGATCCTGCTGCGCAAGGCGGCGGGAGTGGAGAAGGGGTCGGGCGAGCCCAACAAGAAGAAGGTCGGCAAAGTGACCCAGGCGCAGGTCGAGGAGATCGCCAAGACCAAGCTGCCGGACCTGAACGCCGCGAGCCTCGAAGCGGCGATCCGGATCATCGAGGGCACGGCCCGTTCCATGGGCCTCGAAATTTCTGCGTAGCGCCCCCACCGGTGGGGGGCGAGGAGACAATGACGTGGCGAAGCACGGAAAGAAATTCAAGCAGGCGGTGACGAAGGTCGAGCCGCGGGTCTACCCGCTCGCCGACGCCCTCGCCCTGGCGAAAGAGGCCTCCTTCGTCAAGTTCGACGAGACGGTGGAGCTCGCCCTGCGGCTGGGGGTCGACCCCAAGCACGCCGACCAGATGGTGCGCGGTACCGTCGTCCTGCCGCACGGGTTGGGCAAGACCGCCCGCGTCCTCGTCTTCGCGAGCGGCGAAAAGATGCGCGAGGCCGAGGAAGCCGGCGCCGACTACGTCGGCGGCGACGACCTGGCGAAGAAGATCGAGGGCGGCTGGCTGGATTTCGACGCCGTCGTCTCGACCCCGGACATGATGCGGGTCGTCGGCCGGCTCGGCAAGGTGCTGGGCCCCCGCGGCCTGATGCCGAACCCGAAGGCGGGCACGGTCAGCTTCGACGTCGCCAAGGCGGTCCAGGAGATCAAGGCCGGCAAGGTGGAGTTCCGGGTCGACAAGACCGGGATCATCCACGCGCCGGTCGGCAAGCTCTCCTTCGGCACCGAGCGCCTGAAGGAGAATGCGGACGCCCTGATCGGCGCGGTCTTGAAGGCCAAGCCGGCCGCCGCCAAGGGCAAGTACGTCAAGGGAGTCGCGCTCTCCTCCACCATGGGTCCCGGCATCAAGGTGGACGAGACCCTCTTGACGGTTACGACCGAGAGCTAGAGCTAGGGAGAGACGGCGATGCCCCTCAAAAAGACCGATAAAGAACAACTCGTGAGCGACTACAGCGAGGGCCTGGCTGCTGCCCCGCACGCCTTCCTCCTGAGCTACCAGGGGATCACCGTGCCGCAGGTGACGACCCTGCGCGACAAGGTGCGCCAGAGCGGTGGCTACTACGAGGTGGTGAAGAACACCCTGGCCCTCCGCGCTATCGACGGCAAGCCCCTGGGTTCCTTGAAAGAGCACTTCGTCGGCCCCACGGCCGTCGTCTACAGCTCGAAGGACCCGGTGGCTCTGGCCAAGGCGCTGACCGACTTCGCCAAGGACGTGCCGGCGATCCAGTTCAAGGCGGGGCTGGTCGAGAAGCAGACCATCCCGGCGGCGCAGATCAAGGACATCGCCGGCCTGCCGAGCCGGGAAGAGCTGATCACCAAGCTCGTCTTCCTTCTCCAGTCGCCGATCGTCCGCTTCGTGCGGGTGCTCGCGGCGGTGCCGAAGAGCTTCGTCGTCGTCTTAGACCAGATCGCCAAGCAGAAGGGCGAGGGCGCGCCCGCGGAAGCACCGGAAGCACCGGAAGCGCCCCCAGCCGAGGCCCCGGCCTCGTAGCGGACAACGGACACGAGCATCAGGGCTACGGCCCTTCAAGAGATAAAAATCCCGGACTGGAAGGTCCGCAGCCCTCGAAGGAGAGAGACAAATGGCAATCGCGACCCAGGAATTCATTTCGCAGATCGACACGATGACGGTGCTCGAGCTCAACGGCCTCGTCAAGGCCCTGGAGGAGCACTACGGCGTCTCGGCGGCGGCTGCCGCCGTCGCCATGCCGACGGGGGGTGGCGCCGCCGCCGCCGCGCCGGTCGAGGAGAAGACCGAGTTCGACGTCGTCCTCAAAGAAATCGGCGACAAGAAGATCAACGTCATCAAGGCGGTCCGCGAAGTGACGAGCCTCGGCTTGAAGGAAGCCAAGGATCTGGTCGAGTCGGCTCCCGCCACGGTCAAGGAAGGCGTCTCCAAAGACGAGGCCGAGTCCATCAAGAAGAAGTTCGAAGAGGCCGGCGCCAAGGTCGAGCTCAAGTAGGCGAGGAGCCAAGGTACGAGGCAGATTACGAGGATCGACCACGCGGGGAGGATGCGCATCGGCGCCGATGCGTGTCATCCTGGCATAAATCGAGAGCCCCGGCTGTTATCAACCATGCCCGGAACCTGGCGCGAAGGCGCCGGGGCGGGCATGGTGTCCCTTGCTTCTGGGCGGAAGCGAGGGGCCGACCCATGGCAGTCGCATTGGGCTAGCTGCACACAAGGCCCACACAGCACGAGGAGACCGCAAGGACCATTCTATGGATAAATCCCTCAACCAGCGCAATGGCCATCGCAAAGATTTCTCCCGCATCACGACGTCGCTGCCGATTCCGAACCTCATCGACGTCCAGCGGAAGGTCGTACGAGCGCTTTTTGCAGATGAATCTTCTCCCCGAGGAGCGGGCCAACCAGGGCCTGCAATCGGTGTTCACGAGCATCTTCCCGTTCTCCGACTTCAGAGAGACCTGCTCGCTCGATTTCGTCAAGTACTCGATCGGCGACTGGCAGTGCAAGTGCGGAGAGCTCAAAGGGCTCGAGTACCTGCGGATGACCTGCACCAACTGCGGGGCGAAGATCATGACCGACCATCCTCACGAGGAGACGGTCACCTGCACGGAGTGCGGCTTCGTCAACAAGAACCGGGTCACCAAGTGCGACATCTGCGGCAACCCGGTCGACCTGCAGCTCAAGTACTCGATCTCCGACTGTCAGGAGCGCGGCATGACCTTCGCCGTGCCCTTGAAGGTCACCTTCCGGCTCTTCGTCTACGACAAGGACCCGGAGACCGGCGCCCGGATGATGCGGGACGCCAAGGAGGAGGAGGTCTACTTCGGCGACATTCCCCTGATGACCGACAACGGGACTTTCGTGATCAACGGCACCGAGCGGGTCATCGTCTCCCAGCTCCACCGGAGCCCGGGCGTCTTCTTCACCCGTGAAGGCGCGCGCGCCTTCCTCGCCAAGATCATCCCGTACCGCGGCTCGTGGGTGGAGTTCGAGTACGACCAGAAGGACGTCCTCTCGGTCCGCATCGATCGCAAGCGCAAGTTTCACGGCACGGTCTTCCTGCGCGCCCTGGGGCTCGAAAGCGACGAGGCGATCCTCCGCCAGTTCTATACCCCGGTGGGTCTCTCTCCTGAGGGCGACGGCAAGTTCACCCTCCACGTGCCGCCGCGGGTGCTGGAGCCCGAGCGCCTGAAGGACCGCCAGAGCCGCGGCCGCCGCGAGTCGTACCCGATCTTCGCGGGCCTGAGCTTGGACAAGGCGAACATCGGCAAGCTCGACACCGGTCAAACCCTCGCCTTCCAGGTGGACGCCGAGGATCTGGACCGCGCCTTCTTCATCGCCGACGTCGTCGACCTGGACACCGGCGAGGTGATTTTTGAGGCCAACGAGCTGGTCCCCGAGGATCTGGCCGAGCGCCTGGATGGCCGGAACTCGACCCCCACCGAGGTCTTCTTCCCCGATTGGGAGCTGACCGGGGCGACGCTCTCGAACACTCTCGCGAAGGACGCCACCAAGAGCTCGAAGGAAGCCTTGATCGAGATCTACCGGCGCATGCGGCCGGGCGATCCTCCGACGCTCGAAAGCGCCCGTTCGCTCTTCTACGGCATGTTCTTCGATGCCAAGCGCTACGACTTCTCGCGGGTCGGCCGCTTCAAGTTCAACATCAAGCTCGATACCGAAGTGCCGGTCGACCAGAAGACCCTCTCGGCGGACGACTTCTTCCGGGTGATCGAGTACCTCCTCCGCCTCCAGAAGGATGCGGGCCGGGTGGACGACATCGACAACCTCGGCAACCGCCGCGTCCGCGCGGTGGGCGAGCTCCTGGAGAACCAGTTCCGGATCGGCCTCGTCCGCATGGAGCGGGCGATCAAGGAGAAGATGTCGGTCCACCAGGACATCGACTCCGCGATGCCGCACGACCTCATCAACTCGAAGCCGGTCATCGCGGCGATCAAGGAATTCTTCGGCTCCTCGCAGCTGTCGCAGTTCATGGACCAGACGAATCCGCTCTCGGAGGTCACCCACAAGCGGCGGCTCTCCGCCTTGGGACCGGGCGGTCTGTCGCGCGAGCGGGCAGGGTTCGAGGTGCGCGACGTCCACGCCACGCACTACGGCCGCATCTGCCCGATCGAGACGCCGGAAGGACCGAACATCGGCCTCATCTCGTCGCTCGCGACCTACGCCCGGATCAACGACTACGGGTTCATCGAGAGCCCGTACAAGAAGGTCGAGAACGGTCGTCTCATCGACCACTTCCGGGTCGTCAAGGTCGGCGACGGACCGCTCCGGCTGGGACAGATCATCACCAGCGATCAGTTGGCGGAAGAGAACGAGAAGCTTTCGAAGGCCGGCAAGCGGAAGATGGAAGCCGAGGCCTACGCCTTCTACCTTTCGGCCTGGGAGGAAGAGAAGTACATCATCGCCCAGGCCAATGCCAAGCTCGACGAGAAGAACAACCTGGTGCACGACCGGGTCGTCTCGCGGGCGGGCGGCGACTTCGTCACCGTCGAGCGCGACCGCATCGACTATATGGACATCAGTCCCAAGCAGCTGGTGTCGGTCGCCGCGGCGCTCATCCCGTTCCTCGAAAACGACGACGCCAACCGCGCTCTCATGGGTTCCAACATGCAGCGCCAGGCGGTGCCCCTTCTGAGGAGTGAGTCGCCGATCGTCGGCACCGGGTTAGAGGGTATCGTGGCCCAGGACTCGGGCGCGGTCGTCCTCTGCAAGCGGGGCGGTATCGTCGACTCGATCGACGCCGAGCGCATCATCGTCCGCGTCGAGGGCGAGGACATCGACACCGGCGAAGCCAAGGAGTTCGGCGCCGACATCTACCAGCTGATCAAGTTCCGCCGTTCGAACCAGAACACCTGCATCACCCAGAAGCCGGTGGTGGAGGAGGGGCGGCGGGTCAAGAAGGGCGACGTCCTGGCCGACGGCCCGTGCACGGAGGCCGGCGAGCTCGCTCTTGGGCGAAACGTCCTCGTGGCGTTCATGCCCTGGCGCGGCTACAACTTCGAGGACGCCATCCTGATCTCCGAGAAGCTCGTCCGCGAGGACTACTACACCTCGATCCACATCGAGGAGTTCGAGATCGAGGCGCGCGACACCAAGCTCGGCCCCGAAGAGATCACGCGCGACATCCCGAACGTCTCGGAGTCGGCGCTCAAGGATCTCGACGAGAGCGGCATCATCCGCATCGGCGCCACGGTCAAGGCGGGCGACATCCTGGTCGGCAAAGTCACGCCGAAAGGCGAGACCCAGCTGACCCCCGAGGAGAAGCTGCTGCGCGCCATCTTCGGCGAGAAGGCCGGCGACGTCCGCGACGCATCGCTCAAGGTTCCCCCGGGGATCGAGGGCACGATCGTCGACGTCAAGATCTTCTCCAGGAAGGGCGTCGAGAAGGACACTCGGGCGAAAGAGATCGAGCAGGAAGAGATCGGACGCCTCGAAAAGAACAGCAAGGACGAGATCCGGATTCTGACCGAGGAGCGCAACAAGAAGGTGAAGGACTTCCTCCTCGGCAAGAAGGTGACGGCGGTCGTCAAGGCGCGGACGGGGCAGGAGCTCCTGAAGGCCGGCGACGTCGTCAACGAGGCGACCCTGGAGCGGCTGACGCGCCAGGAGATCCTCCGCCTGCCGGTCGACGAGCGGCGCTTGATCGACGCGGTCGAGATCGTCTACCGGAAGACCGATTCGCACATCGACGTGCTCCACCGGGTGAACGAAGAGCGCATCGGTCTCCTCCAGAAGGGCGACGAGTTGCCGCCCGGCGTCATCAAGCTGGTGAAGGTCTATGTCGCCATGAAGCGCAAGCTCCAGGTCGGCGACAAGATGGCCGGCCGCCACGGCAACAAGGGCGTCATCTCGCGCATCCTGCCCGAGGAGGACATGCCGTACCTCCCCGACGGGACTCCGGTCGAGATCGTCCTGAACCCGTTGGGCGTTCCGAGCCGCATGAACGTCGGTCAGATTTTGGAGACGCACCTCGGCTGGGCAGGCAAGGTTTTGGGCCTGCACTTCGCGACGCCGGTTTTCGACGGCGCGCGGGAGACGGACATCAAGGATCTGATGGCCGAGGCGATGCTGCCGAGCTCGGGCAAGACCCCCCTCTTCGACGGCATGACCGGCGAGCAGTTCGAGCAGAAGGTGACGGTCGGTTATATCTACATGCTGAAGCTCTCCCACTTGGTCGACGACAAGATTCACGCGCGTTCGATCGGACCTTACTCGCTCATCACCCAGCAGCCGCTGGGCGGCAAGGCGCAGTTCGGTGGTCAGCGCTTCGGAGAGATGGAGGTCTGGGCGCTCGAAGCGTACGGCGCCGCCTACACTCTCCAGGAGCTTCTGACCGTCAAGAGCGACGACGTGGAAGGCCGCAGCAAGGTCTATGAAGCGATCGTCAAGGGGGATGTGCCGGAGGCGCCGGGTTTGCCGGAGTCCTTCAACGTGCTTGTCCGTGAGCTCCAGAGCCTCTGTCTCGACGTTGAACTCCTCAAGGCCTAAGGGAGGAAAACCAGTTGCAACCATTCAGCAGTTTTGACAAGCCACAGTCCGTCAAGGACTTCAACGCGATCAAGATCTCGATCGCTTCGCCCGAGAAGATCCGTTCCTGGAGCTATGGGGAGGTCACCAAGCCGGAGACGATCAACTACCGCACCTTCAAGCCGGAGCGGGACGGGCTCTTCTGTGCCAAGATTTTCGGTCCGATCACGGACTGGGAGTGCCTGTGCGGCAAGTACAAGCGCATGAAGCACCGGGGCGTGATCTGCGACAAGTGCGGCGTCGAGGTCACCCGTTCGCGGGTGCGCCGCGAGCGCATGGGCCATATCGAGCTGGCCTGCCCGGTCTCGCACGTCTGGTTCTTCAAGGGGCTGCCAAGCCGGATCGGGCACCTCCTGGACATCAGCCTGCGCGACCTGGAGCGCATCCTCTATTTCGAGAGCTACGTCGTCATCGATCCGGCCGAGACGGAGCTCAAAGAGCAGGAGCTTCTGACCGAGGAGCGGTTCCGCGAGCTGCGCGACAAGCTCGGCGAGGACGCTTTCGAAGCCAAGATGGGCGCCGAGGCGATCAAGGAGCTCCTGTCGCGGATCGACGTCGAGGAGCTTTCTGAAGAGCTCCGCATCATCATGCGGACGGAGACCAGCCAGATCCGGCGGTTGAAGGCGGCCAAGCGGTTGAAGGTCGTCGACGCCTTCCGCCGCTCGGGCCACCGGCCGGAGTGGATGATCCTGGACGTCATCCCGGTCATCCCGCCGGAGCTGCGTCCGCTCGTCCCCTTGGACGGCGGCCGTTTCGCGACCAGCGATTTAAACGACCTCTATCGGCGGGTCATCAACCGCAACAACCGGTTGAAGAAGCTTCTGGAGCTGCGGGCTCCCGAGGTCATCGTGCGCAACGAAAAGCGCATGCTCCAGGAGGCGGTCGACGCCCTCTTCGACAACGGCCGTCGCGGCCGGGTCTTGAAGGGCTCGAACAACCGCCCCTTGAAGTCGCTCTCCGATACGCTCAAGGGCAAGCAGGGGCGCTTCCGGCAGAACCTGCTCGGCAAGCGCGTCGACTACTCCGGCCGTTCGGTCATCGTCGTCGGTCCGGAGCTGCGTCTCCACCAGTGCGGTCTGCCCAAGAAGATGGCGTTGGAGCTCTTCAAGCCGTTCATCTACAACCGGCTGGAAGAGAAGGGTTTGGTCGGTACGATCAAGGCCGCCAAGGAGATGGTGGAGGCCGAGGTCGACGAGGTTTGGGACGCTCTGGAAGAGGTCATTCAGGACCATCCGGTGCTTCTCAACCGCGCGCCGACCCTTCACCGGCTCGGCATCCAGGCCTTCCAGCCGACGCTCATCGAAGGCAAGGCGATCAAGATCCATCCGCTCGTCTGCGCGGCGTTCAACGCCGACTTCGACGGCGACCAGATGGCGGTCCACGTGCCGCTCAGCCCCAAGGCACAGATCGAAAGCCAGGTTCTCATGCTGGCTTCGAACAACGTGCTGTCGCCCGCCCACGGACGGCCGCTCGCGGTGCCGACCCAGGATCTGGTCCTCGGTGGTTACTACCTGACCCTCGGCAAAGTGAACGCCAAGGGCGAGGGACGGATCTTCCCCGACTTCGATTCGGTGCTCCTGGCGCTCGAAGGGGGTGAGGTCGAGACGCTGACGCCCATCAAGGTGCGCTACAGCGGCGCGATCATCAACCTCGACACGCAGTACGACAAGCAGGACATCGTGCACGCGGAGATGGAGGAGGTCGACAAGAAGCTGATCGAGACGACCGTCGGCCGGGTGATCTTGAACATGCACCTGCCGAAGGAGATCCCGTACATCAACGGCCTGCTCAAGAAGCGCGGGCTCCAGGATCTGGTCGGCTACTGCTTCATCAAGCTCGGCAACGCCGCCACGGTCAAGATGCTCGACGAGGTCAAGGAGGTCACCTTCCTCTACGCGACCCGCGCCGGCATCTCCTTCGGGGTCGACGACATGGTCGTCCCCTCGAAGAAGCCCGAGATCCTGAACCAGGCGCGGACCGAGGTGGTCGAGATCGAGAAGCAGCGTTCGGCCGGCGTCATCACGGCCGGCGAGCGCCACAACAAGATCATCGACATCTGGCACCGCGTGACCGAAAAGGTTTCAGAAGAGATGTTCCGCGAGATGCGGCAGGTCGAGGCGGCCTCCGGCGAGTTCAACCCCATCAACCTGATGGCGGACTCCGGCGCCCGCGGCTCGCGCGAGCAGGTCCGCCAGCTCGCCGGGATGCGCGGCCTGATGTCCAAGCCCTCGGGCGAGGTCATCGAGACGCCCATCGAGGCCAACTTCCGCGAGGGCCTGACCGTTCTTCAGTACTTCATCTCGACCCACGGCGCTCGTAAGGGCCTGGCCGACACGGCGCTCAAGACGGCGGACTCGGGTTACCTCACCCGCCGGCTGGTCGACGTGGCGCAGGACGTCATCATCAACGAGATCGACTGCGGCACGATCGACGGCATCTACGTGTCGGCGATCATGGAAGGGGGCGAGATCCTGGAGCCCCTCCGCGACCGCATCGTCGGCCGCGTCGCCCAGGAGGACATCTACGATCCGATGACCGGCAAGCTCATCGTCGCCGTCGGGACCGAGATCAACGACTTCCTGGGGAGCGCGGTGCAGGCGGCCGGCATCGAGCGGGTGAAAATCCGTTCCGTGCTGACCTGCGAGACCCGTCGCGGGGTGTGCGCCAACTGCTATGGCAGAAACCTCGCCTCGGGCAAGATGGTCGAGATCGGCGAGGCGGTGGGCGTCATCGCCGCGCAGTCGATCGGCGAGCCGGGCACCCAGCTCACGATGCGTACCTTCCACTACGGCGGTACGGCGTCGCGGGTCTCCGAGGAGTCGAAGCACATCGCGAAGAACCCCGGCCGGGTGAAGTTCTTAAACGTCAACACGGTCGAGAGCCGGCGGGGATCGCTCGTCGTCATCAACCGGAGCGGCAAACTGGTCATCGTCGACGAGAAGGGCCGCGAGCGCGAGCGCTACGCTCTCACCTACGGCTCGCAGCTCCTCGTCCACGAGAACGACGAGGTCCAGCAGGGAACCGAGCTCGTCACCTGGGACCCGTTCACCTACGCGATCCTTTCGGAGATCGCGGGGCAGATCGAGTTCCAGGACATCGTCGAGGGTGAGAACGTCCGGGAGGAGACCGACAAGGTCACCGGCCTCTCGCAGCGGATCATCGTCGAGGCTTCCGCGAACGAAAAGCGGGTGCCGGCGATCATGGTCCACGGCGAGGAGGGCCGGCAGAAGCGGTACCTCCTGCCTTCGGGCTCGCACCTGATGGTGCAGAACGGCCAGGAGATCCATCCCGGCGACACGCTGGTCAAGATCCCGCGTGAGACGACGAAGACCAAGGACATCACCGGCGGTCTGCCGCGGGTCGTCGAGCTGTTCGAGGCGCGGAGCCCGAAGGAGCCGGCGATCATCACGGAGATCGACGGCGTCGTGCACCTGGGCGACGTCCACAAGGGCATGCGCAAAGTGATCGTCGAGAGCGACATGGGGGAGACCCGCGAGTACCTGGTGCCGCGCTCGATCCACATCAACGTGCAGGAGAGCGAGCGGGTGAAGGCCGGCGATCCGCTGATCGACGGACCGATCAACCCGCACGACATTCTGCAGGTGCTCGGCGAGAAGGAGCTGCAGCGGTACCTGACCGACAAGATCCAGGAGGTCTACCGTTCGCAGAGCGTCGCGATCAACGACAAGCACATTGAGGTGATCGTGCGCCAGATGATGCGGTCGGTGAAGATCGAGGAGGTCGGGGACACCGAGTTCCTGATCGACGAGCAGGTGGACCGTTGGCGGTTCAACGAGGAGAACGACCGGGTGGTGGCGGCGGGCGGCACGCCCGCGGTCGGCCGGCCGCTCCTCCTCGGGATCACCAAGGCGAGCCTCTCGACCGACAGCTTCATCTCGGCCGCGAGCTTCCAGGAGACGACGCGCGTGCTCACCGAGGCGGCGATCAGCGGCAAGATCGACGGCCTCCGCGGCCTCAAAGAGAACGTCATCGTGGGACGGGTGATCCCTGCCGGCAGCGGCATGCACCACTACCACGACTTCCACATGGCCGAGGAGTTCATCGAGGCCGAGCCGGAGGCGGAGGAGGAGCTCTTCTTCGAGTTCGGCGAGGAAGAGATCCGCACCCTGCCGCAGGAGGTCGAGAGCGAGTAAAGCTCCCGATCTGTTTCTTAAGACTTCTCAAAGGGCGGCCGCGAGGCCGCCCTTTTCGTATACTGCCGAAAGTGGGCTGGAAGGACGCTTGAAGGACGCTTGAAGGAGACACCGATGAAGCAGAGAGAGTTGGGGACTCAAGGGTTGGTCGTTTCGGAGCTGGGCCTGGGCTGCATGGGGATGTCGGAGTTCTACGAGGGGAGAGACGACGCCGAGTCGATCGCGACGCTCCACCGCGCGCTCGCCCTGGGGGTCAATTTCTTCGACACCTCGGACATGTACGGCCCCTACACCAACGAGATCCTCGTGGGAAAGGCGCTTCAGTCGCATCGGGACGAGGTTTCGATCGCCACCAAGTTCGGCATCGTGAGGAGCGCGGAGGACCCGAACGTCCGCGGCATTTCGGGTGCCCCCGACTACGTGCGCCAGTCCTGCGAGGGCTCTCTGAAGCGCCTGGGCGTCGACCACATCGACCTTTACTATCAGCACCGAGTGGACCCCAAGGTGCCGGTCGAGGAGACCTGGGGGGCGCTCGCCGATCTCGTGCACGAGGGCAAGGTGCGTTACCTCGGGATCTCGGAGGCGGCGCCGTCGACGATCCGCCGGGCGCATGCCGTTCATCCCATCACCGCTCTCCAGACCGAGTACTCGCTGTGGAGCCGCGACCCGGAGGACGAGATCCTCCCCACCGTGCGCGAGCTCGGAATCGGCTTCGTGCCCTACAGCCCGCTCGGTCGCGGCTTTCTGACCGGCGCCTTGACGAAACCGGAAGACGTGCCCGAGGGCGACTACCGGCGGGTCTCACCGCGCTTCCAGGGCGAGAACTTCGCCAAGAACCTGGCTCTCGTCGAGAAGGTCCGGCAGCTCGCGGCGGAAAAGAACTGCGAGCCGGCGCAGCTCGCCCTCGCCTGGCTTCTCGCCCAGGGCGACGACATCGTGCCGATCCCGGGCACCAAGAAGCGCGCCTATCTGGAGCAGAACGTCGCCGCGATCGACGTCCACCTGACCGCGGCGGACCTTTCGAGCCTCGACGAGATCGCGCCGAAGGGCGTCGCTTCAGGCGAGCGCTATTCCGACATGAGCGCGGTCAATCGGTAGGCCGAGGAGTGTTACCATAGGGCGGTAACGAAAGGAACGCCACCGCCATGCAGAACCGGAATCGGTTGGCCACCGTCCTCCTCTTTTTCCTCTCCGGGACGCTCTTTGCCTCGGCAGCGTCGGCCGATGTCGTCTATCTCACCAACGGCAAGTCCTTCGAAGACGTGATCGCCGTCGTCGTCGACTCGCAGGTCCAGATCAAAATGCCCGGCGGCGAGATCCGCCTGCCGCGTTCGAGCGTCGCCCGCATCGAGACCGCGGATTCCAACTTCTCCGAGTACCTGCGTCGCAAGGCGGCGCTGGGCCGGGGCGCGGGTGCCGCCGAGTGGCTGAGTCTCGCGCGCTGGTCGAAGGCCAATGGCTTCGACCAGGGCGTGCGCGAGGCCGGGCTCAAGGCGGCGAACCTCGATCCCCACCAGCCCGGGCTCGCCGCGCTCCTGAAGCCGCTCGGCTACGTCTACGACGATCAGCTGGACAGCTTCGTCCCCTACGCCGACGCCATGCACCGGAAAGGCTTCGTACAGGTGGGCGGCCAGTGGATCACCCGCGAGGAGAACGCCGAGCGGGTTCGCGAGGCGGAGGACCGCGAGGCGAGCCGGGCCAGTCAGGAGACCGCCGAGGCCAGCCGCCGCACCGCCGAGGCCTTGGCGCAACTGGCGCTCTCCTCGCAGGCGGGCGCCTCCGGGTCGGGAGCCTACGATGAGAGCGGCGCCTACCTGCCGCTCGGCTACGGCGGAGGCTATTTCGGTTCTGGCGGGGTTGGCTCGCGCGGCCATCGCGGCTCCCATTCGGGACGGACGGGCGGTCCCTGGCGCCAGGGACGCCAGGGACAGTTCGGCGGCAGCGGCTTCGACCAGCTCCTCGGCCGTCAGCCTGGAAGCCTGTTCCCGGTCGGGACCGGCAACTTCAGCGCTCCCCACTCCTCCCGGAGGCATTGACCTTCGACGCTCCAGAAGGGCGGCGGCAGACCGCCGCCCTTTCCCCTCTCCCCAGGCGCTCAAGAGACGATGCATGCCATCGAGGTGACGGACCTCCGGAAGAGCTTCGCCGGCCGGGCGACTAAGACCGCGGCCGTCGAAGCGCTCCGCGGCATCTCCTTCACGGTAGAGCCGGGGGAGGTCTTCGCTCTCCTCGGCCCGAACGGGGCCGGCAAGTCGACGACGATCCGCATCCTCACCACCCTCTCCGCCCCCACCTCGGGGATGGCCCGGGTGGCCGGGTTCGACGTCGTCGAGAAGCCCCGGGAGGTGCGGCGCCGGATCGGCTACGTGGCCCAGGCCTCCGGAGTCGACCCGACGGCGACCGGGCGGGAGAACCTGCTCCTCCAGGGACGGCTCTTCCGGCTTCCCAGACCCGTCCTCCGCGCCCGGGTCGACGAGCTGCTGGCGCTCTTCGCCCTGGAAGATGCCGCCGACCGAGCGGCGCAGACCTACTCCGGCGGGATGAAGCGGCGGCTCGACGTCGCCATGGGGCTCGTCCACACCCCCGAGGTCCTCTTCCTGGACGAGCCGACGACCGGGCTCGATCCCGAGAGCCGCTCCGTGATGTGGCGGGAGCTCCGCCGGCTGGCCCAGGGTGGGCTCACCCTGCTTCTCACCACCCACTATCTGGAAGAGGCCGATCAGCTCGCCCGGCACCTGGCGATCGTCGATCGCGGCCGGGTGGCGGCCGCGGGAACCCCGGACGAGTTGAAGAGCCGGTTCGGCCGCCTGTCCTTGGACGAGGTCTACCTCCTCGCCACCGGTCACGCCTACCGTCCGGAAGGCGGCTGACCGCTCCTACCGACATGGATTTTCTCTCCGACACCTGGTACCTCTTCCTGCGGCTCCTCCGCGCCACGGTGCGGATGCCGGTCTTCGTCTTCATCTCGGTCGTCCAGCCGATCCTCTGGGTGGTGCTCTTCGGCCAGCTCTTCGGCGCCGTCGCCAGCCTTCCCGGCTTCGGAGCGGAGTCCTATGTGCAGTATCTCGCCCCGGGAATCTCGATCATGACGGCCCTCTTCGGCGCCGCTTATTCCGGGATGGGCCTCCTGGGCGACATCGAGCGCGGCGTCCTCGACCGGCTCCTCGCGACCCCGGTCTCGCGCGGCGCGCTCATCGCCTCGCGCATTCTCCACTCGGGTCTCCAGGTCGTCGTCCAGGCGGGGATCATCCTCGCCGTCGCCGCCCTCCTGGGCGCCCGACCGCACGGTGGAATCGTGGGGCTCTCTGGGTTGCTCCTCGCGGCGGGTCTTTTGGGCGCCGCCTTCGCCGCGTTCTCGAACGCTCTGGCCCTCCTCGCTCGGCGTCAGGAGCTGATCATCGCGACGATGAACTTCATCGTTCTCCCCGCGACCTTCCTCTCGACCATGATGATGTCGGTCCATCTGATGCCCGGCTGGATCCAGGGCGCCGCCCGCTTCAATCCCGTCAACTGGGCAGTGGTCGCGGCCCGCGATGGTTTCGAGGGCCGAGAGTCGGCGGAGCTCGCCCTTCGCCTCGGGTTCCTCGCCCTCTTCGCCCTCGCCTGCGCCCTCTTCGCCACCCGCGCTTTCGCGCGCTATCGGAGGTCTCAGTAGATGCTCCCGAACCTGAAGCTGGCCCTGATCGGCGCCGGGACCATGGGCGAAGCGATGATCGCCGGCCTCCTCGACCGCCAGCTCGTGGCGCCCGAAAGGATCTTTGCCAGCACCCCACGGGCCGACCGGCGGCAGGCGCTCGCCGAGCGCTACGGTATCCAGACGACCGGCGACAACCGAGAGGCCGCCGCGTTCGCCACAGGCTCGGCCGGCGTCGTCCTCCTGGCGGTCAAGCCGCAGACCCTCCCCGAGATGCTCCCGGCCCTCCGCGGAGCGATCCACCCCGAGGCCCTGCTTCTCACCATCCTCGTGGGAACGCCGATCGAGACCCTCCGGGCCGGGCTCGGCCACGAGGCGATCGTCCGCGCCATTCCCAACCTGCCGGCCCAGATCGGGGAGGGGATGACGGTCTGGACCGCGACCGCCGCGGTGACGCCGGAGCAGCGGACGGCGACAGCGGCGCTTCTGGGAGCCCTGGGGAGCGAGCGCCAGGTGGACGACGAACGCCACGTGGACCTGGCGGCGGCGCTCTCCGGAATCGCTCCCGCCTTCTGCTTTCTCCTCCTCGAAGCCATGGTCGACGCCGGGGTGCACCTGGGGGTGAAACGCCAGGACGCCTTCGAGCTGGTGCTCCAGGGCCTCCACGGCTCGCTTCTCTTCGCCAAACAATCCGGCCGTTCCCCGGCCGAGCTGCGCAGCCTGGTGACCTCGCCGGGAGGCGTTACGGCCGAGACCCTCTACACCCTGGAGAAGGGCGGCTTCCGCACGGTGGTCGCCGATGGCATCTGGGCCGCCTATCGAAGGAGCCTGGAGCTGGGGCGCTCTTGACACTTTCCAACGTCAGTGGCACTTCACTCGATCTCATCGAGCCTTCCGATCCCGCAGCATCGTTCGTACGGCTTGTACTGCGTGGTCGGCGCGCTCGGTCGGGAGCTCGCCACCGCCGAGACTTTCGATCAAAATCGGGTCTTTGAGCACGACGCGCACGGAGGTCGCTCCTGAGGTCGTCAAAACGAAGGTCTCTGCGCTGTTGAGCTGGAGCTTGCCGTCGGCATCCAGGGATTTCTTGATTCCGGGGCAGCGAGCGAGCATTGGATGTCCGAGATATACCCGATATGAAGATCGAGTGAGGACTGACGTATAGACCCGCGAAGCTCCTTTTGATCTCTATAATTTGACTCGCAGGTCGATCCAGCCACCAGAGCTGAGTACCGTTCTTGCCAGTCCCGAAGGCTAGGCGTCCATCCGGGCTCAATCCCCAGGAATACGGGCTGTGGCCGACCATCCCAAAGCCGATGCGCGGAGGGCTCACCAGGAGAGCGACACAGATCAGGCCGGCTGCAATCACGGCAGCGCGGGAGGCTCGGACACGTCGAGTTCTGCTAAGCAGCCGCACTGCCCGTTCGTCAGCTCTGTGATCGGTGCTGGTGTAGACGCCCGCCGCAATCCGTGGCCAGATCGGCATGACAGTCCCCTACCGCCTGTAAGAAAGGCTCGCGGGACCGCTGGGTGCGATTGGCGATACAGAACTCCTCGAACTGATCACAGACCACGAGGATGCGCTGACCTGGCAAGCGGGCCTGGGCCGTGCTCAAGAGCGCATGGAGGGAAGAGCTCTCCGGGAGAGGAGGATCGCCGAGTTTCCTTTGCACTGCTTTGGCAATCGCAGCCGCGGGATCGGCTCCTGGCTTGGAGACATAGACCACAATGGCCTGAGCCTTCTCGACCTCGGCGATCAGGCCGGCCCGCAGGAGCGAAGTCTTGCCGCTTCCGGCTTCCCCGCTGACGTAACCGAAGCGGAACTCCGAGCTGGTGACTTTGGCGAGGATCTGTCGCAAGTCTCCAGACCGACCGAGGAGGGATTCCCCCTGCTCGAAGGGAAGGAGCCCGCGCAGGTAGGCTCCTCGACTCGGGGCGACGGGAGGGAGATCCACCTGCTGGCGCCTTCGGCGTCGCCGCCAACGCGTAAAGCCGAACCAGCCGGCACTCAAGAGCAGAAGGGCTAAGCCGAGCCAGAGGGACCACGGCTTCCCCTTGGTGGAGATGCCGAGGGCCGTAGCCACAGTGCCGCCGATCGTGACGACGGTCTGCAGGGCGTCCGCAGCCTTCTTCGAGGCCTGCAAAGGCCCGGAAGCGGCCGACGCCGCAGGCTTCTGGCCAGGTTCTTCCATGCAGAGTGCGTCTAAAGGAACAACGAGATTCTATAACGGATAAAGAAAAACGGCGGCCCGGAACCCCGGGCCGCCGCTCTTATTCTGGGAGCCTGTACCGTCCGACCCTTACGGGCAGGTGGCGAAGGCGCTGGTGTCCTGGATGGGTTGGAACGGCGTGTTCTGGGCGTTGTGGTACATCTTCACCGTGCCGTTCTGAGTGTCGGTCACCTTGATGTCGACCTGCACGTTGGTCAGGCCGCCGGCGAAATCCCAGAAGCGCTGGTTCAAGCTGCAGGCGTTCAAGACTTTGACCACCATCTCCACGTTGGCGCTGTCGAAGAACCAGAAGTAGCCGGTGTCCGGCGTCAGCTGCACGGCATTGCCGGCACCGGTCATGCCCTGCGGCGTCTTCCAGGTGGTCTCCACCTTGAAACGACTGCCGGAGAGGAGGAGCGCGGTGCCCGAGGGCGTACCGACCTTGGGCTCCAGCCCCTTCTCGGAGCTCGCGGTCGCCGACTTGGCGCCGCAGGTGGCGAAGGCGCTGGTGTCCTGAATGGGCTGGAACGGCGTGTTCTGCGCGTTGTGGTAGGTCTTGACCGTGCCGGTCACCGTGTCGGTCACCGTGATGTCGACCTTGACGTTGGTCAGGCCGCCGGCGAAGACCCAGAAGTGATTGAAGCCGCTGCAGGCGTCGAGCACCTTCAAAACCATTTCGACGTTGGCGCTGTCGAAGAACCAGAAATAACCGGTATCGCTGGTGAGCTGCACGGCTTGGCCCGCGCCCGAGGTCCCCTGCGGGGTGCTCCAGGCGACGTCGACCGCGAAGCGATTCTGATCCAGACAGAGCCGGGTGGTGCTCTGGGTGCAGCCGCCGACCGGACCGTTGACGATGACGAAGGTCTCGGTCTTGCTCGACGAGCCGCGGCTGTTGCTCTCCGCGAGTTGCACGGCGTAGGTGCCGGGGCTCGTCCAGGTGTGGCTCACGACCTGGCCCGTGGCGGCGGCCGAGCCGTCGCCGAAGTTCCAGGTGTAGGCATCGGTCGAGGTCGGGGTGGCGGTCAGGGTGACCGCCTGGCCGGCCGAGGCCGTGCACTGCTCGAAGCCGAAGAGGTTGATGCAGGTGACGTTCGCCGTGAAGTCGGCGTTCGGCAGCGACGGCCCACCGTTACCGACGATGACCGCCCGGCTGATGTCCGAGGTGCAGACGTTGGCCGAGTTGCAACCCGGACCGGTGCCCGGACGGCTCACGCTCAGGTGCGCGATGTAGCTGCCGTTGGCGGCGTAGGTGTGAGCGGTGACCTGGCCGCTCCCCGTCGTCCCATCGCCGAAGTCCCAGGTGTAGGAGGTCGGGTTGCCCGAGGACGAGGTGGCGTCGAAGGTCACGCTCTGGCCGGCCGCGGGGCTGCCGGGGGTGAAGGTGAAGTTGGCGGAGAGGAACGAGCTGTCCGTCAGGGTCACCGTGTGGGTGCCGACCGCGCTGGCGCAGCCGGTGTTGGTGGCGGTGACGATCTTGTCGCCCGTCGACGGCCAGGTGACGTTGATGCTGTTGCCGGAGGCGCTGCCGGAGATCAGGCCGCCGCTGGTGTTCCAGTTCCAGCCGCCGGAGACCGCGGTGCAGACCGCCGTGCTGGCGGTGAAGGTGAGGGTCTGGCCGATCGTGCCGATGGTCGGGCCGCCGATGAAGATGTAGGGCGTCGGGTTGGCGTTCGGGTTGTGCTTGTGGATGTCGAAGAGCGCCAGGGCGGCGCGGTAGAAGTAGTCGCCGATGAACTTGCCGGCGCGCGGCATGATGTTGTTGAAGCCGGTCGGGTTGCCGCGGTAGTACCAGCCCCAATAGCCGGTGCCCGGGGTCACGTCGCGCGGCGCGGCCGGGGTGGAGACGTCGAAGAGCCACTCGCGCTGGCTGCCGCCGCGGCACTTGTCGTCCTCACCGTAGTAGAGATAGGGCACGCCGTTCGACGACGAGGCGGTGACGTAGAAGTTCGAGGTGCCGCTGTCGAGCTCTAAGGAGGAGACCGGGGCGGGGAGGCCGGAGCAGGTGCCGGTGACGCAGGTCACGTCGTAAATCTGGGCGTCGTTGACCTCGCGCGCCTGCTGGCTGCTGAAGAAGTCGGTGCGCAGACCCAGGTAGTAGTGACCGTTCGCCTGCCACATGGCGACGCCGTAGACCGACTGGTTGCCGAGGCCGGTCAGGGCGAGCTGCGGGTGGGCCGGATCGGCGACGTTCCAGATCTCGAAGCCGCGCCCCGTACCCGAGGAGAGGACGACGAAGTTGCCGACCCCGTGGATGTACTGGGCCGAGGTGCGGGTGCCGATCTTGCCGACGAAGACGCCCGAGCACACCGGGGTGGCGGTGGGATCTTCCGACGGATAGTGCTCGGAGCACCGGCTGTAGTTCTGCGCCCGGGTCAGGTCGTAGACGAAGACGCCGCCGGCGGGGTTGCCGCTCGAGGCGGCGAGGAAGGCATACTGCCGGCCGCCCAAGGTGGCGGCGTAGACCTGCTCACCGTCGAGGAGGAAGCTCTGGAAGAGAACCTTGGGCATGGTCTTGTCCGTCAGGTCGACGGCGACCAGGCCGATGCCGGCCTCGCCGGCGAGCGCCGCCACGGTGTCGACGCCGGCGGGCGCGTCGACGCTCTGGATCGGCCACTTGATCTCGGCGTTGTTGGCGGTGACCGGGAGGCTGCCGTAGGAGAGCTGGCCGACGGGCGTCGGGCTCTGCGGCGTCGTCCGCGCGTCCCAGACCTGCATGCCGTAGGCGTTGGCGAGGAACGCGTAGCCGTTCTCGCTGTCGACCGACATGTACCAGGGATAGGACGAGTAGGAGTTCAGGAACTCGTTGAAGCCCGTCGAGTCGCGACAGAAGGCCGGCCCGGTCGCGGTGCAGGCGGTGAACGAGGCGTCGGCCGGCTGCAGCTCGCCCCAGAGGTTCGTGGGGGCAGGGATGGCCGGAGTGGCACAGGCGGCGAAGCCGCAGCCTGTACGGTCGCAGCTCGCGTCCGCCGCGGCGGGGGAGGTGGTAACGTTGACGAGCAGGAGCAGGGCGGCGGCCAGAGCCGAGCCGGCGGAGAGGCGCAGGGTGGGCTTGTGAAGCTTGGGCATCAGGGCAAATCCTCCTAGGTGAATTTCGCTCCAGATCGGCGCTCGCGGACTGGATCGCGGGCAGCTTACCAGTAGAGCGTGGCGAGCGATGGATCCTCGGGCTCCGTCTTCAATCTTGTCTTCTTCGGTCGCGCGGCATTCACTGATACGCGCGAAAGGCGCAGTTCGTCACCGTTCCCCGATGAGCTTGGGGGAGCTATGCTAGCAGAACATAATAGCCGGGATGGCGACGTCCCGCAAGGGGAGGTGGCATGCCGGCGCGCCAGGACCGTTCCTGGCCGATGCGGCTGCATCGGTGTATCCTTTTGATCATGCGGACGACCGTCACCCTCGACGACGATGTCTACGAAGCGGCGCAGGCGCATGCACAGGCGACCGGCAAGCGGCTCGGCCGTGTGCTGTCCGAGATGGCTCGGCAGGCGCTCCAACCCCCCGCCAAGCCCTCGAATCGGTCGAGGAAGGGGGGCTCTCGCTTTCCCGTCTTCGAGGTACCGGCGGATGCGCAGATGATTCCAGCCGCGCGGATCCAGAAAGCCCTCGACGAGGATGGCATCGTCTGAGAATCGGTCGCTTTTGCTGGACGTCAATGCCCTCTTGGCCTTGGCTTGGCCGAATCATCAGTTCCATGCCGCGGTAGTAGAACGACTCGAGCGGCGACCGCCACCGCGGTGGGCGACGTGTGCTCTGACTCAGCTCGGTTTCGTGCGCCTGTCCTCCAACCCCAAGGTCGTGCAGGTGCGCAAGACGCCTGCAGAGGCCGTCGCTTTACTGGCGGACCTAACCCGCGATCCGCAGCATGTCTATCTGGAAACTTTGCCGGCATTGCCCCGGACATCGGGCGTCTTCCGTCAGCTTCTCGGGCCATCAACAGGTGACGGATGCTTATCTGCTTGGAGTTGCTGAAGCGAGCGACGCCACGCTCCTGACGTTCGATCGGCGAGTGGTGCCCACCGGCATGATGCGTGCGCACCTCGAAGTCATCGTACCCTGAAGGCGGCGAGCTTCCTCGCGCGTCTATTCGCGCGCTTGCGGGGGATCGAGGACGGTGAAACAGACGGCGGTGCCGACGCCGGGCTCGCTCTGGAGCCAGATGCGGCCGCCCATCTGCTCGACGGCTTCGCGGGCGATGGCGAGGCCTAAGCCCGTGCCTTCGGAGACGTCGGGGTGGGCGCGGACGAACTCGTCGAAGACCCGCGGCTGCATCTCCTCGGGGATGCCGCGGCCGTTGTCGCGGACCTCGATGCGCCAGTAGCCGCCGTCGCGCCCGGCGGAGATCCGCACCCAGCTCGAACGCCCCGGCTCGCAATACTTGATGGCGTTGCCGAGGACATTGATGAGCACGAGCTCCGTACGGGTGGCGTCGACCTGGACGTCGGGGATGATCTCCTGGACCTCGATCTGGACCTGGCGTTCGAGGGCGAGGGTTTCGAGCCCGAGGACCGCCTCCTCGACCAGCTTGCGGAGCGACAGCCGCCGCCCCTGGGCGGACTCCTCGCTGCCCTGGGCGATGGCTAAGGCGAGGACGTCCTCGGAGAGACCCTCCAGCCGGCGGAGGGTGTTCTTGAGGACGGCCATCGCCTTGTCGCGGAGCTTCTCGCTCATCCCATCGGTCGAGAGCATCTCCAGGGCCGCCTCCCCGGCGCCCAGGGAGTTGCGCATCTCGTGCGCCAGGGTGCGGCCGAAGTTGCCGAGGAGATGGGCGCGATCGCGCCGGTCCCGGAACCCCTCCTCGCGGAAGGTGGTCGCGGTGACGTAGGTGACCGCCATCAGGGCGCGGTAGAGACGTTCGGCGACCTCGATCGCGTACTCGGGCGCGATCTCCATGCCGAAGCCTTCCGCCTCCTCGCGGAGGGCACCGTAGAGGATCGAGCCCAGGATCTCGAACTCGTTCAAGATCTCGTCGATGTCGTAGCCCTGCTCGCGGCGCAGCCGGGCGAGCTTGGTGAGCTCCTCCTTGACCGAATTTTCGGCGATCGGGCCGCCGCCCGACAGCAGGTAGTCGGAGATCTTCTTGAGCACCTCCGGGATGTGATTGAGCAGGGCTTCCGAGGGGAAGATCCGGTTCGGATGCACCGCGAGCCGTGGCTCCAGCCGCTCCAGCCAGACGCGGGTGAGCTCGGTCGAGCGCCGATAGAGCTCGGTGCCGAGATACGTCTCAAGGGCGCGCGCTTCGTTGCTCTTCACGTCTCTCTCCTCAGGGATGCGGCAAACATTGTATCCACGTCGTGGCGAGAAGGCGAACCGAGGTGTTTATCGTGCCTTCAGTATTTTAAGTAGCGTCCGCGCAGCACCTGCTGGCGCAGCCCCTCAAAGACCCAGAGGAGGTTTTTCCGCATCGCCCGGTTCATCGTCCAGCCGGACACCCCGCCGGGATCGAGGAACATCCGGCAGGTGAGGAGCGACCGCCGACCGGTTTTCCCGTCGAGCTCGACGACCGTCCACGAGCCGTGGGTGTCGACGACATTGCCCGAGCCGGGGACATAGGTCCACTGCAAGCTCCAACTCCGCCCGCTCCCGCCCGTCGCCGCCCCGGAAACCGTGGACACGGCGCGGATCTGGTACTTGCGGTCGCCGATCAGGGCGGGGAGGTGGAGGGCCTGGGTGGAGACCACCGCCCCGCCGGCCTCCGCCCGGGCGTCCGAGCGGGTGACGAACGGCATCCACTCCTGGTAGTGGGCGAGGTCCGAGAGGGCGGCGAAGACGCGCTCCGGGGGAGCATCGATCACCCCTCTCCCCACCCCCTCTCCCGGACCGCCACCGGCCGGCTCGGCGACCTCGACGAGCACCTCGCCCGCATCCAGCCGGTGCGCCTCCTCCGGAGTGGCGGGCGACCCGGGGCCGACCGCTGCTGCGCCGGCGACGCCGGCGACATTGGCGGCATTGGCGGCATTGGCGGCGATCCCCGACAGGATGGCAAGGAGAAGAGCGGCGAGGCGGAGCGATCGGAGCCCGACCGCCCGGACCGGTGCCCGGCTTACTAAAACACGGAGATCGGCACTTCTATGCCCGCCGGTCCCGCCGGCGCGTGGAGAGAGGCGGAGCTCGCCCCCACCGGGGGGAGATTGCGTTCAGCCGAGGTTGTGGAAGACCTTCTGCACGTCGTCGTCCTGCTCCAGGCGGTCGACGAGCTTCAGAACCTCGGTCGCCTGATCCTCGGAAAGCTCCGTGGGAGTCAACGGGACGTACTCGGAGTCGGCGGAAACCGGCGTGATGCCCTTGTCCTCGAGCGCCTTCTGGAGCAGGCCGAAGTCGTTCCAGGCACAGCGCAGGACGAGCTGCGGCTCGCCCTTTTCGCCGGTGCTCTCGCCCATCTCCTCGAGGCCGTGGTCGATCAGCTCGAGCTCCATCTCGTCCGCGTCGAGCCCCGCGGGGTTCAGGCGGAAGACCCCCATCTTCTTGAACAGGAAGGCGACGCTCCCGGTGTTCGCCAGGTTGCCCCCCCCCTTGTTGAAGTGGGTGCGCAGGTTGGAGACGGTACGCGTCGTGTTGTTGGTCGCGGTCTCGACGACGATGGCGATGCCGTGCGGGGCGTAGCCTTCGTAGAGAACCTCCTCGTAGTTCTCCGCGTCCTTCCCCGAGGCCTTGCGGATCGCCGACTCGACCTTGTCCTTCGGCATGTTGACCGCGCGGGCGTTCTGGATGACCCGCCGGAGGAGCGGGTTGGCCGCCGGTTCCGGCCCTCCCGCCCGCACGGCGATGGTGATCTCCTTGCCGATCCGGGCGAAGGCTTTCGCCATCCGGTCCCAGCGGGCGAACATCGTGTGCTTGCGAGTCTCAAAGATGCGTCCCATGGTGGGGGAATCTAGCCTGAGGGCGGGAGGCGAGTAAAGGGGGGCCCTCAGGGAGAGCTCTGGCGCCGATGCCCCCGACGCCCGGGAAGACGTCAACTCCAGGTAAAAAATGTGTTAAGCCTCGAACGCACGCCGTTTCGCCGGCCTCGAAGCTCGTACATTGTAGGTGGCAGCGAGAGGAGCCCGACCCCGACATGACGAATCACATCCCAGCGAGCGGCGAGCGTCTGCTGCCGTGGTCGGCTCTGGCGCTCGCCGCCGTCGTCGGGCTCAACATGATGCAACAGCCCTCGGGCCACGGGCTTGAGGCGGCAGAAGGAAGCGAGCTGAGAAGGGAGGCTGCGTTGAGCAACAGCTGGGCGTTCACCAGGACCGCGGTCAAACGCTTCATGACCCTCCACGCGGAGCGGCAGAGCGAAGAGGAGGCCCAGAGGCTTCTCGCCGCCGTGGCCGCCCGCGCCGGCCGCCTGCGGGAGCTTACCCCCACGGGGGAATTCCAGTGGAAGGTCGACGAGCCGCCGCTCATCCTGGTGACCAAACGGGAAGATGGGCGGAATCTCTGCGTGACCGTCCGCCGGGGTGACTCGCGGACCCTGCTGCCGCCCGGTTGGAGCGGCGAGGATTTGAACGAGGGGGCGAGGGAGTCGGCTCCCCCCGCCGCTCCCGGCGGAGCGGGAACCGGCGGGACGACCACCGTGAGCCGGAAGGACTGGGCGCTCCGCGAGCGCCGGCTGCTCGACGAGAAGCGGCGGCTCGAAGAACAGCTCCAGGTGAGCGAGGCGCAGAGGTCGGACTTGGCGGAGGCCTACATGCGGCTCCAGGAAGGCCTCCGCATCGCGATGGGAACCCTGAAGCACGATCACGGCAAGATCGAGGTGGTCGCCGCGCTGCGGCAGATCGAGAAGGAAGCGCGCGGGTTCCTGGACGAAAAGGAAGCGCACTAGCTTCGCGGCTCACCTCACGGCGTCCGGAGCGTCACCGCCGGATCGATCCGCGTCGCCTGCTGGCCCGGCACCAGACAGGCGAGGAAGGCGACCGCCCCCAGGATCGCCGCCGTGGCGGTGAAGTGGAGGAGGTCGGTCGCGGGGACCTCGAAGAGCTGGCTTTGGAGCCCCCGGCCGGCGAAGTACGAGGCGAGAGCCCCCAGGGCGAGACCGGGGACGATCGAGCGGGCGCCCCGCCGGAGCACGCTCCAAAGCACCTGGCCCGGCCGCGCGCCGAGCGCCATCCGCACCCCGATCTCCCGCCGGCGGAGAGAGATCGAGTGCGCCACGACGCCGTAGATCCCCAGGATGCAGAGCAGGAGAGCGAGGGCGGAAAAACCGGCGAAGAGGCCGGTCGTCAGGCGCCGCCTGGCGGTGGCCGCCCGGAGGAGCGAGGCCAGGGTCGTCATCTCCGGCAGCGGCTCGCCGGGGTCGAGACCGTGGACGACCCGCCGCACCGAGTCGGCCACGCTCGCCGCCGGCAGCGCGGAGCGGACGGCGAGGCTCATGGCGTCAGGGGGCGAAAGCTCGGCGCCCACCTGGTGGTGAAAGAGGAAGACCAGGGGCTCCCGGTCGGTTTCGAGCGGATTCTGCTGGATGTCCTCGACCACCCCGACGATCTCGACCGTCGCGCTGCCGAGCCGCAGGTGCCGGCCCACCGGGTTCTGCCCGCGGAAGTAGGTGTCGCGGAACGAACGGCCGACGATGCCGGTGAGCGGCGCGTTGGGAGCGATCCCGGGATCGAAGTCGTGCCCGGCGAGGAAGCGGGTTTGGAGCGTACGGAAGTAGCCGGCGCCGGTGAAAAGCCGGGTGACCAGGGGCTGGCGGTCGGTCGGGACCGGCGCCTGGCCCTCGACCGAGAGCCGCATGTGGGAGGCGCCGACGGTCGGCGGATGCTCGACGAGCGCCGCCGCGCTCACCCCCGGCAGGCCGCGCAGGCGCTCGACCAGCTGCTCGAAGAAGATCCGCCGCTCGGTCGCCCCCGGATAGCGGGCGGCGGGGAGGGTGACGTCGACGAACATCAGGTTCGCCGGCACCAGCCCGAGATCCATGCCGTTGACCTGGGCGAGGCTCCGCAGGAGGAGCCCGGCGGCCGAGAACAGCGTCAGGGCGAGGGCGATCTCCAGAGTGACGAGGAGCCCCTGTCCGAGGCCCCCAGTGCCCCCAGTGCCGCCGCTCGCATTGCGCTCGGCGAGGAAGCTGCGGGGATCGGTGCGGAGCGTCTGCCAGGCGGGAGCGAGCCCGGCGAGGACCCCGGCCAGAGTCGTCAGCAGGAAGGCGAAGGCGAGGGCGCGGCCGGAGAGGGCGACCTCGCCGATCCGCGGCAGGTCGGCGGGGTTGGCGGCGACGAGGATCTTCAATCCCAGATAGGCCAGGAGCACGCCCAGGAGCCCGCCGGCGGCGGCGAGGAGCAGGCTCTCGCGGAGCGCCTGACCGAGGATGTGCCGCCGTCCCGCTCCCAGGGCGATGCGGGCGGCGATCTCCCGGCGCCGCGAGAGGCCGTCGGCGAGGAGGAGGTTGGCGACGTCGGCGCAGGCGATGAGGAGCACCAGGAAGACCGCGGCGAGCAGCACGAGGAGGGTGGCCCGGGTCGTCCCCACCAGATGCTCGTCGAGCGTCACGGCACCGAGGGAGAGCGCGCCGTCGATCTGCCCCGGCAGGTTCGTCCGGTAGCTCGCGCTGATACGGTCGAGGTCCCGCTCGACGGCGGCGAGCGGCACGCCGGGCTTCCGCCTCGCCACCACCTGCAGGTAGCCCGCCCCGAGGGCCTGCGCCTTGCGACTGATGAAGCTCGCGTCGTCCGGGCGGGGGAGCCAGATCTGGACGTCTGCAAAGGGGAAGCGCAGGACGTCCGGGAGGACGCCGACGATCGTCGTGGGCCGGCCTTCCAGCTCGAGGTTCCGACCGAGGATCGCCCGATCGCCGCCGAAGCGTTGCCGCCAGAACCCGGCCGAGAGCAGCACGACGTCCCGGCCGCCGCGCTTCTCCTCGTCCGCCGAGAAGGCGCGTCCGAGAATCGGGGCAACCCCCCAGACGTCGAAAAAGCCGCCGCTCACCCGGGCGCCCGAGAGCTCCTCCGGCCGCTCCCGCTCGGTCAATCCGAAAGAAGCCGTGTAATACGCGGTGGCCGCCGTCATCGAACGACCCTCCCCCAGAAGCGCCTGGAACCGGGGCCACGACACCCCCCGAAACTCCTTCTGTCCGGGGATCACGGTGCCGATCTCGACCAGACGGTCCGCATCGCGGTACGGCAAGGGCCGGAGCGCCACCGTATCGAGCAGGCTGAAGATCGCCGTGCTGGCGCCGAGCCCGAGGGCGAGGGTGAGCACGGCGGTGGCGGAGAGGCCGGGGCGCTTGAGAAGGGAGCGGAGGCTCTGGCGGAGCTCGGTCATCTTGGAGATCCAGTCCTCGATCGTATCCATGGAGGCTCTGCCGGAGCCGGAGCCGGGAAGCTCTCCCTATAGTACGCCCTCGAAAATGCAAGGTTTGGCCGTCACCGCCGTCACTCTGGCGGTTGTCGCCGTCCGTCCGACCGTCGTCGCCGGCAACTCGGCGGTTGTCGCCAGCAGCTCGGCGGTGGTCGCCAGGAGTCCCGCGGTTCTCGCCAGCAACTCAGCGGTCCTCGCCAGCAACCCGGCGGTCGTCACCAGCAGCTCGGCGGTGGGCGCCGTCAACTCGGCGGTTGTCGCCAGCAGCTCGGCGGTCGTCGCCAGCAGCTCGGCGATGATCGTCGGGAGCTCGGCGGTGGTCGTTGGCGGCTCGGCGAGCCTCGTCCGAATCTCATCTCTCTCCGATTGTCAACCTCATCCAAGATGGGAACGATCGAGCACGCGAAACCCTTCGCGCTCCGCCGCGGTTCCCAACCGGTCGTCCAGGCAGACGAGTTCGAGCGTCTTCGGCCTTCCTTCCGAGGCGAGGAAGGCGGCGGCCAGTTGCAGGGAGTCGGCGGCGCGCAGAGGATGCACTCGGAGCAGACGGCGGGCGGTTTCGAGGACGGCGTCCACCGGCTCGATGCGGTGCCAGTGCCGGGTCAGGGTATCCAGGAGCTGTAGAGACTCCTTGACCGCTGAGGGAGAGAGGCGCTCTTCCCGCTCCAGCCGGGCGACCGCCGAGGCGCACTCGACGGGCGTTCCCCACCAGGTGATCGTGCCCGGCGCGCCGAGATAGAGATCGCGAAGCGCGGCCGTGACCTCCTCCTCGACGAGCAAGGGGACCAGAGCCGAGCTGTCCCAGAACCTCACCGGCCGTCCCTGCGCTCGGCGAGGAGGGCCTCCAGGGCGCTCCCGCCGCTGGGCCGCGGTGGTTTCGACTCCAGGATCTCGCGCGGGAAGGGAGCCGCGGCGCGACGCAACAGACCCTGGCGCTCCAGCCGGGCGAGGCGGCCCTCCGGATCGTCCTCGTCCCCCAATACGGATTCCAGCCGAGCTACGGGCCGGCCCCGGTCCAGGATGAGGATCGTCTCGCCATGCTGGACCTGATCCACCAGAGCGCTCAGATTGTTCTTGGTCTCGGTCAGAGTGGCTCTCTTCATTTGGCTAGAATAGCCATTTGGGCCCCAGGACTCAAGCAAACAGGTCCGATCCAGCAAGGTCCCGTAAAAGTCGCCTCCTCTTCGCCCCGAAGATCCGGACGGAAACTCCACTCGCACCTTCGCCCCATCGGGGCTTTATTTTCTTGTGGTTACCTCAGCCTGGGGCTCTCGCCCCAGGCTACCAACCCAGGCCCCTTCGGGGCCGTTCCCGCCGTTCCCGCCGTTCACCTGGCACCCGGCGGCTCGGGTCCCAGGGAAAAATCCGTCTCGTTTGTACAGATCTACCCCAGGTCAGACGACTCGTGTAGTGCGTCAGAAGTACGATGCCTCCAGAGCGGTCCCTAAGGCTGGCGAATCCACTCCCACCCGACGGGTCATCCTGGAGGGAGCCCTAGCGACCGAAGGGACCTGGGCTGGGGGAAGATGCGCCCTTCCCCCAGATCCTTCGATCGTTAGGGCTCCCTCTCTATAACGATGTCAAGTCCCGAGTCTATCTCTCGAAGACTCGTCGCCGTGGCCGGTGGGCTGTGGAAAACGCGGAGCGTTTTCCAAGGGGTGTGGGAGGGTGCCGGGCGCGGGCTTGGGGGAGGCAGCCTTCCATACCCCGGCAGACCGCCGGCCGGGGAGATGGGGGCGCGGGGGAAGAGGGGGAGTTTTCCACAGCCGCGGGAGTTCGGTCTGCGACCGTTGTCTGGTTCGCTCCAGGTGACTGCTGATCAGGCTCTCCTCAATGGCGCTCCGGCGGGTACAGTCCAGACGCTGACACGACTGGCCGACACGGCCCTACCGGGCGTTTACACAGCATCCGCGGGGATGCTCGCCGGAACAGGGGTATGCGGGTCCGCGGTGAGGGCGGCAATCTTCCATACCGGAAGGCCGCCGCTGGCCCGAGAGGGGACGGGGGAAGAGGGATCTTTTCCAAAAACGCGGAAGCTCGGCCACTGCCTACTTCGCGTGCTCCGGTCCAAGCCCTTCCGGGCCAACCCGCAGCTTGCGCGGCATAGCGTGCGCTGTGCAACACGCCACCGCAGGCGCACACCTGGCGCGCCTACGCTCCGGCGGCCAGCCTACGCGGCCACATCCTCGTCGAGCCGCGCCCTACGGGTGCGGATGATGCTTCTCAGGAGAGCGTGATCGCACTCTCTGATCGCCCGACCTACCACCAACCGCGATCATCAGGCCGCCCCCGCCCCTCGGGTACTGTGCGCAGGCCCACTTCGGACCGCCCCCCGATTGCGCTCCAGGTGGCTGCTGATCAGAATCTCCTTATCGTAGCGGGCTCCATCCTCGGTCAGCAATTTGTAAATTAGCTTCGCTCGCTGCCGTGACAGTGCCAGCAAAGCTTTGACGTGGCCCGCTGGGTGGCCTTGATGGCGCTCCCGCTGCTTGCGGTGATACTCACGGTCCAGGGCGCTGACACGACAAGCTGCCACCGAGCCCAAGTACCGGACGCGCAGCACCCGCTTATTCGTTTGCCGGGCCAGACGATGCCGGGGACCGCTGCTGCCGCTCTGCCGAGACAACGGCGTCAGCCCCGCGTAGGTGGCAACCTGCCCTTCCGAGGCATGGCGTGCCAGCGGAAGTACCTCTCCGATCTCGACAGCGGCCCCGCAGACCCCGATGCCTGGCATCTCCAGCAGCACCGGACCCTTCGGGTGCGCCTCCACAGCTTCCTTCAGCTCCTCTTCTACCTGCTTTTGCGCCTGCTCCAAGGAGTCCAACTGTTGCACCACAATCCGGAGCTCCAGCGTTATGATCGATCTCTCCGTCTCCGGCAAGTGGATACCAAGGACCACCCGATGCAGAGCTTCGGCCTCTTCGTGGCTGTCCGGGGTACGGCCGGCTCGACGAAGAACCTGCGCCACCTCCTCGACCGGCGCCTCCCCGAGACCCTCCAAGCCTGGCCATCGCCTCAGGGCTGCACGGAGTCTCATGCTGTCCCAACGAGGACCCTCCCAGGCTCCGGCCACCAGTTCCCCGGACAGTTCCAACAGGCGGCTACGCAGTTGGTTGAGCAGACGAGTGTGCTGGCCTGTCAGCTGTTGCTTCAAGCGGCTCAACCGGCAAAGCCGACGCTCCTCCGGGCGAGGGCACAGAGCAGGACGACAAGTCCTCATCTTCTGGTACCCCATCCGCGCCAGCAGGTACCCATCCCAAGAGTCATCTTTACGAGGCTGGCCCTCCGCGCTGCGGTAATCCTTCAGGGCCTGCGGCGCTACCTGCCAGATCTCGATCCCCATCTCCAGCGCGACTCGCGACAGAACAGACCCCACCGAGCGAACTCCCTCCACCACCACCCGCAACGGACGACCGTTTCCACTCCGCACCACCTCGCTCAACCAGGCCCGCAGATCGGCCTCTCGGTTACGTAACTTCCGAGTTCTCTGCCACATGCCCTCTGCGGTCAACTCCACAAGCACGTGCCACTGCTCGCCACAGTCCATTCCAAGCCACAACGGGTTCAGCTCAGGGCTCACGGATACAACCCTCCTTCCCAAACGGGTACAATCGGTCTGCCCCGCGCCACCGACTCTCTATTAGCCATGCCGGCAAAGGGTCGTATCAGGGAGCGCGGATGGCTCGAGCACGGGGGCACTCTTCAGGATCAGCCATCAGCGGGTCCGAGGGAGCCTAGCCATCCCGTGCTCTGCTCTTTTATAGCCCTTCAGGATGACGGTAGGAAAGGTTGTCGCAAGCGCACCTCCGATAAGGACCCATCTGCTAGGCGCCGCCGTTCAGGCGCCGCCGTTCACCTGGCACCCGGCGGCGGCACCCGGCGGCGCGGCTCATGTGAGGAGACCGACGTACTTCTCGACCAAGGAGTCCTCCACCGGTCCGTACTTCGCCTCCAACTCCGCGAGGAGCTCCGTGAGAAGCCGGTTGCGACGCCTACGCTCAAGCTCGGCTCGAACTGCCGTGTTGACTTGAGCAGAGAGTCCCTCTTCCTCCCTTTCAAGCTCCTCCACCAGATCCTCGTCCAGCGAGACGGAAACTCTGCGTTTGGTCAGTGGCATATTCGAAGCGTACCAGAGTAGGAAAGCACTGGCGATGAGGGCTCAGCTATCGCCTGGCTCCTATCGGGATCTGGCACTTGTTGGCACAAAGAGAATCGGCCTCGCCACTCACCTGGCACCTCGCGGGGTCAGCACGAGTGAGGTCTTCGACCTCAAACCGCCGAGTTTGTCCCTAGGGAAAAATCTGTCTCGTTTGGACTGAGAGCTTGTGAAAAAATCGGCTCGCCTGACCGGCCTGGGCCGCCCTAGGAATGCAATAGGAAGCTAGCCCCGGAGGGGCGGCAGCACTTAGCCAGGGGCGCAAGCCCCTGGTTAAACCCAACCCATTGGATCAAAAGCCCCGTAGGGGCGACGGTAAGCACCAGACCTGCCGTCGCCCCTACGGGGCTGAATCTGTTTTGGCTCGCCTACCAGGGGCTTGCGCCCCTGTCTACATGCCGCCGCCCCTCCGGGGCTACCAGGGCCTCGATTTTCACAGCCTCTGGCCCCGCCGTTCTGGTACCCGGCGGCAGCTCTCGGCTGAATCCTGGAAGCGCTACGGCGCCGCAAAATTACTCCAAGACCACCGAAGCCAACCAGCGCCGCCGTTCAGTTGTGACTTTTATTGCCTGATGGCATCTGGCTCCAGTCGACCTCGTGTGAACCAAGACCACAGCCAGCCACGCTTCCGCCCCGGCGAGTTGAGATACCGATAAGCTTGCCATCCGATATCCAGACGGTCGTGTACTTACACTGGCCGAACCCCGCTATTTCTTGGTACTGCCACGCTTCATCACTCCCGCGAAAGGAGCGGTCAGCAGGCGATCCAAGAATGTCAACAATCTGTTGCTTCGTCATACCAGGCTCCAACTTCGAGGTGGCCTTACCGGTCGAAGCGCAACCAAGAGAGGCGAGCGCGACGATCAAGAGCACGATAGATAATGGTTTGGACATCAGTCTTCCTCTCGTGTGGAAGGTTTCTTGATCGAGATGGCAGCCGCCTGACAAAATGCAGAGTTAGTGGTCGCAACCCGTTATCTGCGAACCTAGCTCCCAGGCAATACGTACTTCACTAAGCCACCTACGGTGGGAAGATAGCTCAGGTATTCCTTGACTTTTGCAAAGGTCTGCTGTCGTTTCACCTTGCCAATGAAATTACGCTCCTTGCTGACCGTAACAAGCAAGTGAAGGAGTTCGAGTACGTCATACTCAGTCTTAAGTGAAGTGAGTGGAATCAGCGCCATTGGGTCTTCAGTCGGGCTCCAGTCGACTGGGGCCACGTCGAAAAGTAAGATGACCGCCTCTGTCGCGTCAACAATGCCGAATCTTCTTCGTGCCTTAGCCAAATTGTTGCCACGTACAATGCCGGTGAAGAGAACGTCTTCTCCAACAGACGAGGCGACCTCCCAGAAATGACGCATAATATACTCCTCAGCCTTACCAGGGAGAGCTGTTTCATTTGCGAGAAACAGCATATAGCAGCGATAACCCTGCGGAATCTGAGACTCCTCTCCTACGTACCCGTTGGGCATGCCTATAGACTCCCTAAAGCATTAAGGTGAATTGAGGGGGTAGAGCGCCGTTTCATTCAGGTTCCACCGTCTGACACAAAATAAGGAAAGGCTTCGGCGCCGGTGCCCATGAGATCACCAAGCTCTCCTGACGACCGACGCCGTTAGTCAGCCACCGCAAATGTCATGTGCTGTCTGCAAGCTCATGACTTCACCTCACGCCTCATTTCTGCTATCATACGTCAATCAGGAGGATCGTCCTCCCAACCCCCAAACGGGGCCGGCCCGAGTTACCAGCTCGAACCGACCCCTGACTCTGCAAGAGGAACTCGCTCATGCAAAGCTCCCGTTATGGTACCAGTGTCCCTCCCGCCCCCCTCGACAATGCCTTCTCTCCCGCCTACCTGGCCCACCTGCGCGAGCAGGACGACTCGCTGACCGCCGCGGAGGCGGAGCTCTCCGGTCCCTGGAAGATCGAGCCGGTTGCCGGCAAGCCGGGGGCGGTCGCCGTGCTTCGGCAGTGGGAGGAGATGGAGGCCGGCGATTCTCCCGTCGCCGTCCTTTGGCAGGAGGAGACGGCGCGGCTCCTCTCCGTCCTCCTGCCGGTGATCGACCGCGAGCCGCTCTTCTATATAGAGGACGGGGCGGCTCCCGAGGGCTATCCTTTGGTCGCGGTCTATGGCGACCAGGGTCCCCAGGTGGCCGGATGGCTCGATCGCGGGGAGCCGCGGTGGGCCGAGGGGCTCCATATCCTGGAGGCGATCGTTCGCTCGCCTCTCGCTCTGGCGACTCTGCTCGAAGCGGCCGGGCCGGGCGCCGAGGAGCAGGTCGGGCGGATTCGCGCTCGGCGGCAGCGAGGGTAGGGGACGGTACGGCCGGGGGGACGGGGGCGGAGAGGCCGCCCGCTTCCGTCCCCCAGGTCGATAGGTTGCGCCGGCCGAAGTACTCGGCTCTCGGTAGACCTCTTCTTGGGCGCGGCTCCGCCGGGAGATCAATCTCCGGGCTACAAGCTACGCTGGCTGAAGCCAGCTTAGAAGCCTCCTACTCTCTCCTACACCGCCGCCCACGCGAAGCTAGATTCATCCAGCGCAACCCTTAGCCCGGAGATTTATCTCCGGCGGGGCTTCTGCCGCGGAAGTGCCCTCCCCTGAGGACGCTTGGCGTTGAAGATCGCCCCGGTTGGGTTCCCAAAAGGGCAGACGGTCGCCCGCTTTCGGGTCAGTTTCGGGCGGACCACCCCCATCTGTCCTCCCCCATCCCCGCCCACCACCCCGCCCAGGGGGAGGGACCCTAGGCGAGACGCCGCCTCAAACCCGCAGGGTTTTTGCTTCAGGCCTGAAGGGCCGTAATTCCTCAGCAAAGGGCGTAGCCCTGGTCCTGCCCCATACCCTTCGCCCCCAACAAGTCCTGAGATAGGCTGCCCCGGCTGGACCTCCACCACCGCCCTCCGGCTCGCCGGGGGGCCGCGCCTCGCGCCGGAGCACGAGGCTCGGGTTGACCGTGTATTGAGGAACGCCTGACATGACTCCTGTCTTGAGACGCCGCATCACCGCCCTCCTGTTCGTCCTCCCCCTCTGGGCACTGGCCCTTCCGAGCCGCGCCGCCGCTCCGCTGGTCTCCCCGGGCGTCACCCTGGAGCAGATCATGGCGGCGCCGGATTGGATCGGGAACCCTCCCGAGCGTCCTTATTGGGGGGCCGAGGGGCGCTCGGTCTACTACGAGCAGAAACGGACGGACAGCGAGCTGCGCGACCTCGTGCGGCTCGACGTGGCGACGGGGATGGCGCGGGTCGTGCCGTTTGCCGAGCGCGGGACGGTCGATGCCGCCGAGGGGGACTGGAGCCTCGATCGCAAGTGGAAGGTCTACTCGCGGCATGGCGACATCTATCTCAAGAATGCGATGACCGGCGCCGTCCGCCAGCTCACCCGGACCGCGGAGGTGGAGCGCGATCCTCGCTTCATGGTGGGCGATGGTCGCGTCTCGTTTAGGCGCGAGGGCTCTTTCTTCGTCTACGACCTGGCGACCGGGCTCGTGGCGCAGGCGGCGGACGTGCGGACCGAGAAGGATCCCGGGAAGGAGGACGATCCCAGCTATCTTCGCGATGCCCAGCTCCGGCTCTTCGACGTGCTCCGGAAGGAGAAGCGGGATCGCGACCTGAAGCGGGAGGAGGGCAAGGCCGAGCAGCGGGCCGATCCGTCGCGGCCGCCGGTGCCGTTCTATCTGGGCGACAAGGTGGAGATCGAGGACGCGGCGCTCGCGCCGAGCGGCGACTGGCTGGTGATCGTGACGATCCCGAAGTCGGCCAAGAAGGCCGACTCCAAGCCGATCGTGGCGAAATTCGTCACCGAGAGCGGCAACGTCGAGGTCGTCGACGGGCGCGAGAAGGTCGGCATCAAACCGGTGGTCCACGCCGTCGTCCTCTTCGACCTCCGCGCCCACAAGCGCTACGACGTCGATTTGAAAAGCCTGCCGGGGATTTTAGACGACCCGTTAAAAGAGATGCGCGAGAAGGCCGAGAAGGTGAAGGCCGAGGCTAAGAAGGCGCGCGAAGCGAAGGAGGCGGCGGAAGAAGGCCGGCCGGTCAGCGACGTCGCGGCGGAGGCCGACCCGCCCGAGACCGCCGAGACCGCCGACAAGACCGAGAAGTCGGAGAAGTCGGAGAAGTCGGAGAAGTCGGAGAAGTCGGAGAAACTGGATGCCGTCCCGAAACCCGACGATGCCGAGAAATCGGAGGCTCCGGACAAGCCCAAGAAAGGGAAGCCGCGTCCCTGCGAGGTCCAGGGGCTCTTCTGGAGCCGCGACGGTCGGCAGGTGGCGCTCCAGATCCATTCGCTGGACAACAAGGACCGCTGGCTCGCGACGATCGATCTCGGTACCCACCGCATGGTCTCCCGCGAGCGCCTGACCGATCCCGCCTGGATCAACTGGAGCCTCAACGAATACGGTTGGATGCCCGACAACCACTCGATCTGGTATCTGTCGGAAAAAAGCGGCTATTCCCATCTCTATACCGTCGACGTGACGGCCGATCCGGCGAACGCAGCAGCGAAGCCAAAGGCCACGCGCCAGCTCACCCAGGGGGACTTCGAGGTCTCGGAGCCGGTGCCGACCCACGACGGACGTTTCGTTTACTATCGGGCGAATGCGTCGCACCCCGGCATCTATGAAATCTGGCGGGTCGAGGTGGCGAGCGGCCACAGCGAGCAGCTCACCCGGATGGGCGGTCTCACCTCGTTCGTCCTCTCTCCCGACGAGCGGCGGCTTCTCCTCGTCCATTCCTCGATCACCCGTCCCGACGAGCTGTACGTGGCGGAGGCCAAGCCCGCCGCCTCGACGGGCGAGCCGCGCCAGCTGACCCACACGCTCACCCCGGCCTTCCTCGCCGTCCCCTGGACGGTGCCCGACATCGTGCCCATCCCCTCGACCCACGGGCCGCGGCCGATCTACTCCCGGGTGTACACGCCGCCGGGATTCGATCCTTCGCATCCCTCCCACCAATACCCGGCGGTCGTCTTCGTGCACGGGGCGGGCTACCTGCAGAATGTCCACTACGGCTGGTCTTCCTACTGGCACGAATTCATGTTCCACACCTTCCTCACCCAGCACGGCTATGTCGTGCTCGACATGGACTACCGCGCCTCGGCCGGCTATGGCCGCGACTGGCGGACGGCGATCTATCGCCAGATGGGGCACCCGGAGCTCGAAGACCTGGAGGACGGCGTCGCCTGGCTTTCCGCGCAGAAGGCGGTCGATCCGCACCGGGTGGGCGTCTACGGCGGCTCCTACGGCGGCTTCATGACGTTCATGGCGCTCTTCCGCCACCCCGACCTCTTCGCGGCGGGCGCCGCGCTCCGGCCGGTGAGCGACTGGGCGCACTACAATCACGACTACACCTCGGCCATCCTCAACACCCCGGACATCGATCCGGAAGCCTACGCCGCGAGCTCGCCGATCGAATTCGCGGCGGGGCTTGAGCGACCGCTTCTCATCTGCGACGGCATGCAGGACGACAATGTTTTCTTTCAGGACACGGTGCGCATCGTCCAGCGGCTGATCGAGCTCAAGAAAGAGAATTTCGAGACCGCCATCTATCCCGTCGAGAGCCACGGCTTCCGCCAACCGACGAGCTGGCTCGACGAGTACCGGCGGATCTGGAAACTGTTCGAGGCGCGGCTCCAGGGGTGAGAGGCTGTAAAGAAATCGCCCTGCAGAGGGGGATGGGGCAGAGACGCCCAGCCGCTACCTCAGGCCTTTCCTTGACCACGATCGCCAGGGCGTCTCCGGCCTGCGGAGACGCCCTGGCGGCAGGGGTTTCGGGGATTTTTGTGGTAGCGGCTGGGCGTCTCTACGAAGACTGCGACTTTTTCACAGCCTCTGAGTTGAGCGAAACTGCCCTGACCTCCACGAGCCTCTATCAGCCGGCCCTACGAGCAGCTGAGCGCGTTGGTGTCCTGCACCGGCGGCGCCGCGGTCAGATCGGGATTGGTGTAGGTCACCGTGTGCCCGGTCGTCGTGTCGGTGACCGTCACGTGGAGGCCGACGTTGGTCCCGGCCGAGTAGTAGACCCAGAAGTGCTGGTTGATCGGGCAGCCGTTCAACACCTTGATCAAGAGCTCCGGGTTCGTCGGGTCGAAGAACCAGAAGAGACCGCCCTGGTTGACGCCCAGGGAGGAGAGGCCGATCGCCTGGCCGCTCCCCGACTTGCCGCCGGCCTGGGTGGTGGCGTAGGTGACCGTCACCCGGAAGCGGTGGTCGCCCGGCTGGTTGTCGATGCAGAGGATCTGGTTGGTCGAGATGCAGCCGGTCGTCGTCACGGTCTGGGTGAGGATGACGGCGACGCTGTAACCGTTGTTGACCGCCGAGGTTCCCACGGACTCGTTGTCGCCGGGGCAGAGCGTCGGCTGCAGGTTGAACTGGACGCCGCCGGGGCCGTTCTCGGTCTCGGTGAAGTAGAGGTTCGATCCCGAGGGGAAGGTGGGGTCGTCGAAGGTCCAGGTCACCGCGGTGTCCATCGTGCTCGACAGGGACACCGTCTGCGTCTGGGTGAGGCCGAGCTGCTGGCCGGTGTAGGACCCCAGCCGCGCGGTGAGCGTCAGGGTGTAGGTGCCGTCGGTGTCGGTCGTGTAATAAAGGGTGACCGAGTGCAGGTTGATGCCGGGCACACCCTGGACGTAAAAGCCGTTCGAGATGCTGTCGTGGTTGCCGGTGTGCCCGGAGCTCGTGCAGCTGTAGGTCGTGTTGACCGAAGCCCAGGAAGGCAGGGCGACGAAGAGAAGGGCGACGAGCGCCAGGACGGACCGGCGGAGCCAGGCGTGGGATCGGGGGCCTCTGACCATGGGTTTTCCTCCTTGATGAGTGGGGTCTCGCCTCGAATCAGGCGTTCTGCGAAGTAGAACGTTACAGCAAGAAGGAGGCCGAAGGGACGTGCTACGATCTTCGTATCGGCTGTAAACGGAACCCCCGGAGATCCTGAAGCATGCGTCGGACCGTGCGTTTTCCAGTCCTCCTCTGCGCGATCACTACGATATCGCTGGCGGTCTTCCCGAGGCCCGGCCAGGCGCTGACCCCCTACCCGGTCCCGGGCCTTCCCAGCACGCCGGTCCCGGCGAGTTCGTCGCCCCGCGACTTCGGGACCTTCGGCTCGCTCGGCCTGTTCGACGCCAGCGACGGGGAGACCTCGGCGGCGTTCTGGCGCAGCGACGGCACCGCCGCGGGCACCTTTCCGCTGGTGGCGGATTGCGCGGACTGCCAGAGGCGGCAGGACTTCCTGGTCCTCGACCCGAGCGGCCCCCTGTCGTTTTTCAGCGTCGACCATCCGCGGGTGGGCGGCGAGCTCTGGGTGACCGGCGGCCGACCGTCGAACACCGTCCGCCTGGCGGGCTTCCCCTTCGGCGGTGGGCCGCAAGGCCTGGCGCGCTGGGTGCCGGAGCAGGGCCGGCTGTACTTCTCGGCCGCCGACGAGACCCAGGGCACGGAGCTGTGGACGAGCGACGGTACGCCCGCCGGGACCTACGCGGTGACGGACATCGCGCCCAGTGGCCTTACGCCCTTTCATGGCGCGATCTATTTCGGCGGGCTTTCCGATGGCTCCGGCGGCTCCGGCGGCTCCGGCGGCCTCTTCAAGAGCGACGGCACGGCGCAGGGGACGGTCGAGGTCCAGCCGACGGCGCCCGCCGGCGCTCCGGAGGCGCTCCCCCTGGGGCTCCAGGTCGTCTCGGATCGGCTGCTCTTCTTCTCTGCCGTCCCGGGGGGCGTTCTCGAGCTGTGGTCGAGCGACGGTACCTCGGCCGGCACCGCGCCGGTGACCGCGACGACGACCTCTTTCCGCTCCCTGGAGACCTCGGGCACGGCGGGCTCGCATCTCTTCTTCCTCGTCGACGATGCCCAGGGGGAGAACCTCTGGGTGTCGGACGGCACCCGGTCCGGCACCCGGCGGTTGGCCTCTTTCCTGGCCCACCCGGCGCTCCCGAGCTTCTTCCAGGCGATGGGCAACCGGATGTTCTTCGCGGCGGACGACGGCGTTCATGGCCGCGAGCTGTGGACGAGCGACGGCACCGTGAGCGGCACCCATCTGGTGTTCGATGCCTGTCCCGGCAAGTGCTGGGGAGCCCCCTATCCCCTGGTGCCCTTGGGGGGGCAGCTCTTTTTCGAGGCGAACGACGCGAACAGCATCGATCTGTGGGCGTCGGACGGCTCGCCGCAGGGCACGAGAAAGATCCATGACCTCTGTCCGGGGGGTTGCAGCAATAATCTTTCCCCCCGGGCTTTCGTCGTCGGCAAGAAGCTCGTCTTCGTCGCCGGCGACCATCCGCAGGACCCGGCCCAGCTGTGGGCGACCGACGGCACCCCGGCCGGCACCCGGCAGCTCACCTCGTTCACGGACATGAGACTGTGGTCCAATGGCGTCGAAGGGGCGGCGACCGCGACGCAGCTGCTCTTCGTCGGCGCCGATCCGCTCCACGGCCAGGAGCTCTGGCGGACGGACGGTACTCCGGCCGGGACCCGCCGGGTGGCGGACATCGCCCCGGCGGACCTGGGCGGCAGTTTCTTCCAGAACCTGACCGCGGCGGCGGACCGCGTCTACTTCTTCTCGGCCGAGGGGACGGGCGGCGAGGCCGAGGAGCACAGCGTGCTGTGGGCGAGCGATGGCACGAAGACGACCGGCACGGTGCGGGTCTACGACTTCGGGGCCGGGACGGGCGCGCCCCAGTACGGCTTTTCCGCGGCGGCGGTCGGGCGGCGGCTCTTCTTTCTCTACGCGGCGAAGGCGAACGACCGCGCGCTGTGGACGAGCAATGGCACGGCGGCGACCACGGTGCGCCTGACGCCCCCGAGCGTCCACGTCGGACAGGAGATCGCCGCCCTCGGCTCGGCCGTCTTTTTCGTCGCGGACGATGGCATCCACGGCCCCGCCCTGTTCAAGAGCGACGGTACGAAGGCGGGCACCCGGCCCGTCGACCCCACCGGCTGGAGCGGCGGGACCGCCACCCACTTCACCGTCTCCGGCGGGCGGCTCTTCTACTTCCTGGAGGGGGGTGGTGACGATTTCGACAGCGAAGAGCTCTGGCGGACGGACGGCACCCGGGCGGGCACCGCCCATGTCGCCGATCTCCACACCGGTTTCTCCGATGAGAACCCAGCGCTCCTCGCCGAGCTCTCCGGCCGGCTCTACTTCTTCGCCAAGGATGCCCCCATCGACGTTGCTCTCGGCCTCTGGTCGACCGATGGCACCGAGGCCGGAACCCGGCGGGTCACGAGCTTCGGGCTCGGTCCGAACGACAGCCTCGAGTCGATCCGGCTGGCTGTCGCGGGGGGTCGGCTCTTCCTCTGGATCGCGACCTACCCGGACGGGGCGTCCCTGCCAGTCCCCCGGCTCTGGGTGAGCGATGGAACGGAGGCGGGCACGGAGCCCCTGACGACCACCGGGCAGGAGTCCAGCGATCCGTTCCAGGTCGAGATCCCCGTCGACCTCTCCGGCCGGCTGTTCTTCCTCGGTCCCGGGAGCGATCCCCAGACGGGATCACTGTGGGTGAGCGACGGCACCGTGGCCGGCACGGGTCCCGTCCTCGGGCCGGCGGGCCGGCCGATCGCCGATCCCATGTCGTTTCGCCTCTTCGCCGGACGGGTCCTCTTCGTCGCTCCCGACGTAGGGACCGATACGCTGGCCCTCTGGCAGACCGACGGCACGCCGGCGGGCACCCGGCGTGTCCAGACCCTGGGACCCGAAAACTCAGGCTACGGCGACGATCTCACGATCGCCGGAGCGCGGCTCTATTATCGGGCCTACACTCCGGCCAACGGCAGCGAGCTCTGGGCGCTGCGCCCCAACTGAAGAAAGCGAGGAGCGCCGATGGAAACCGTCAACGTCTTCGAGCTGGAGGCCATCGCCCGCGAGCGGCTGTCGCGGGACGCCTACGACTACTACGCGGGCGCCGCCATGGACGAGGTTACCCTGCGCGAGAACCGCGCCGCCTACGACCGCATCCCGCTCCACTACCGGGTCCTCGTGGACGTCTCGAAGCGCGACCTGGCGACGACGGTCCTCGGCCAGCCGGTCGCGATGCCGATCCTCGTCGCGCCGACCGCCTTCCACCGCCTGGCGACGGAGGAGGGAGAGCGGGCCACCGCCCGGGCCGCCGGCGCGGCGGGGACGGTGATGATCCTCTCGACCCTCTCGACCACCCCCGTCGAGGAGGTGGTGGCCGCCGCCTCGGGGCCGGTGTGGTTCCAGCTCTACGTGTACAAGAACCGGCAGGCGACCGAGGGGCTGGTGCGGCGGGCCGAGGCCGCCGGCTGCCGGGCGCTGGTGCTCACCGTCGACGCTCCTCTCCTCGGGCGACGGGAGCGGGACGTCCGCAACCGCTTCCGCCTGCCGCCGGGGCTGGGCGTCGCCAACATGCTGTCGGAAGGCTACGCCGAGGTGCCCGAGGTCCCCGCCGACTCCGGCCTCGCCGCCTATGTCGCCTCGCTTCTCGATCCCGCTCTGTCGTGGAAGGACGTCGCCTGGCTCCAGTCGATCACCCGGCTCCCGGTCCTCGTCAAGGGGATCGTCCGGCCGGACGACGCCGTGCGCGCCGCCGAGGCGGGAGCCGCCGGGATCGTCGTCTCGAACCACGGCGGCCGCCAGCTCGACACCTCTCCGGCGACGGTCGACGTCCTCCCCGAGATCGTCGACGCCTTAGCCGCCCAAGGGCACCGGATCGAGGTGCTCCTGGACGGCGGCATCCGGCGGGGGACCGACGTCTTGAAAGCCCTCGCCTTCGGCGCCCGGGCGGTCCTCATCGGCCGGCCGATCCTCTGGGGCCTGGCGGCCGAAGGGGAAGCGGGGGCGACGCACGTCCTCCGGCTCCTGCGCGACGAGCTCGACCTCGCCATGGCGCTCGCCGGGGCGCCGACGGTCGCCGAGATTACGAGAGATTTGGTGCGGCGGGGTTGAAGACCATGCTCGCCCGAAATGCCAGGTTCCTCCTGGCTGTCGGGCTGACTTTCCACCACGATGACTACTTCCGGGCGGGCATCCCTGGCTGCCCGGATCTTGCGAACAGCAGCTTTTTGACGAAGGATTCTGAACCGAACCGAAGTGAGGGCCTTTAAGTCTCGAATCGTTGCACCCACCCGCGCCAACGGGAATCCTCGACCTCCTCCTCATCGAAGCGTCCGTCGGTGAAGCTGCCGATGGCCGCCCGCCAGAAGTCCCGCGCCGCCGTCACAACGGCTGAAGAAGTCGTGATCGTATCGGCCGAGCGGGCCGAGCTCGGTCTGCGTGATCGCGCTGAAGTCGTAGGCGTAGAGCTCACCCAGGTTGCGGAGGATCGGCTTTTCCGCTGGTGTCGCTGGGGTGACGTGGATGTTCATGGCGGCGTCCTGGGAGCAAGGGAGGAGGCTTCTCAGCTGGCTTCAGCCAGCGTAGCTCATAGCGCGGAGATTTATCTCCGGGCGGAGTCGCGGCCAAGAGGGGATCTGCCGAATCGTGGCAGCCTCTGTGAATCGCCAGTACCCTATCCTGCCTTCTCGAGTGCAGAAATCGTCGTTCCGTGCTGGTGATGCTCCTTCTGTTGCTGGACGTAGGTCACGTGGTTGGGAAGACGTTTGAAGTCGAGGGTAAAGGCTCCGTACTCCTCTTGCCAGAAGAAGGGCGGAAGGTTGGCGTGAGCCTTGTTGAGCAAAGCCGAGGAGGCGGCCTTCACCTGTCCCACGAAGCGCGCGACCGCGAGCTTGGCAGGAATGGAAGCCACCATATGGACGTGGTCCTCGATTCCGTTCAGCGCGAAGACCTGTGCCTCGAGTTGCGTCGCCTTGTTCCTGAGGAGACTGTGGACGATCGGTTCGATCTCGGGGGTCAGCTGCGGTGTCCTTCCTTTCGTTGTCCATATGAGGTGGTACAAGAGCTGGCAATAAGGCACGGTGCTCCTTTCAGGAAGATCTTGCGAGAGATCCTACCAAGAATGGCCGGAGCTCTTGAAGCGGTCTCTTGGATGTGCCTCCTGCGCTACCGTTCTCTCCTGTTTCCTGGCTATCTTCCAGGCGCCTGGCCTCGCCGGAGATAAATCTCCGGGCTATGTTTTGCGCTGGATGAATCCAGCTTTACTCGCGCGGCGGCGCGGGAGCGGCTTCGAAGCTGGCTTCAGCCAGCGCAGCTCTTAGCCCGGAGATTTATCTCCGGGCGGGGTCGCGGCCGAAGAAGGGTCTGCCGCCGCGCGGCCTCGACGTCCTCCCCGAGATCGTCGACGCCTTAGCCGCCCAAGGGCACCGGATCGAGGTGCTCCTGGACGGCGGCATCCGGCGGGGGACCGACGTCTTGAAAGCCCTCGCCTTCGGCGCCCGGGCGGTCCTCGTCGGCCGGCCGATCCTCTGGGGCCTGGCGGCCGAAGGGGAAGCGGGGGCGACGCACGTCCTCCGGCTCCTGCGCGACGAGCTCGACCTCGCCATGGCGCTCGCCGGGGCGCCGACGGTCGCCGAGATTACGAGAGATTTGGTGCGGCGGGGTTGAAGGACGACCGCGCTTCCGGAAGGGACAGAGGTAGCTCTCCTGCCCCTCGACCCTGGCGACTGGCTCGACGCGGCGGACCGTGCCGCTCTACATCGGGCCCTCGTCTCCTCACAAGAAGACGTCGAGACCGGTCAACTCTTCGACGCTGAGGAGGTACTTCGGGAATAGCCGAATCAAGACCCAACCTCGAATGCAAACGGGACTTCGGTGCGCGCTTTAGCTGGCTCGCCGTTTGGCGATCAATTCCCGGACCTCGGGTACGAGCTCGACGGGCACTTCCATCGCGGTGTGGGTCGTCGCCTCGTAGGCGGATTCATCTTCGGCCACCGCTTCCTCGTCCGACTGCGTTTCATAGTGCGTGAGGACTTGACGAACGCGCTCCTCATCCCAAGCGGCGGGATATTTCGTTTCCTTCATCGTCTTCTCCTGTTGCGCCGAACGAGAGCCCTCAGAGGTTTGGGCCCAAGCGGATACGACGTGACGACGAACACCGAGCCAGGAGCTGGATCGGGTACGTAGATGACACGTAGGTACCGCACCGAACCGCGCGGTCTCTAGCTCGATCCCTGGCCCTGGTCCTGCTGGCGGGCGGCCTCGCGGAGGTGGAACTGCAGGGCCTCGCGGAGATTTCTCATCGTCCGTACCTGGGTCAGGTCGACGCCGATCTGGATCAGTGTCTGGGCGATGCCGGGGTTGATGCCGGTGACGATACATTCGGCCCCGAGGAGGCGGATCGCCTTCGCCATCTTGATGAAGTGATCGGCGGTCTTGGTGTCCATGACGTCGATGCCGGTGATGTCGACGATCGCCGTCGTCGCCTGCTTGGTGACCACCATCTCCAAGAGCGACTCGGTCATCTCGGCGCTCCTTTGGCTGTCGACGATACCGACGACCGGCAGGCAGAGGACGCCCGCCCAGACCTCGATGATCGGGGTCGACAGCTCGCGCATGGCGGCCTGCTGGAGCTCGATCATCCGCAGCTGGTCTTCGAGCTCGCGGTTCGCCACCTCGTGGCGGCCGAGGGCCTCCTTGAGCGCCCGCTTCGCCCGCGCCAGCTCCTCGACGAAGGTGGTGAAGGCCGTCTCCAGATCCGCGAACTGATCCTGCTCGGGGTGTGCGTGGAGCAGCTCCAGGCAGGCGTCGAACTGTTCGTCGGCCGCGTAGGAGAGCGCTTGGATCACGCCCTTTAGCCGTTCTGGGGCGACTCTGACTGCCTGCGGCAGGCCGCCGTTTCCGCTGGTCTCGCTCATGAAAGCTCCATTCCCCTATCTTTTTTCCTGGCTTTGTTCCCAGTCGTTATTCCCGTCTTTAACCCGATATCGTGGCGAAGAGAACAGGTCAGCTTCGCCGTCTCCTTGAAAGAGACTCCCGATGGAAGAGGACCGTGATCTCCTTGCCGGCCTCGTCCTGATGGCAATCAAAAGAATCGGCCAGGCGCAGCACCGCGCCCAAGCCCGTACCCAACCCGCGGCGTCCCATAATGCCGGCGGGATCGATCGGTCCGCGATCGTCGCAGCCGTCGGTCTTCGCCAGCTCCAAGTCGCGAAACGGCGGGCCGACGTCCCGCGCCACCACCCGGACGTCGCCGTCCGCCTCGGTGTCGAACGACAGGGCGATCTCCCCCTTGACGCCGTACTTGGCGATGTTCGACGCCAGCTCCGAGACGACGATCGCGAGCTCCGCCGAGCGCGTCCGGGTGAGCCCGAAGACGAGGCCCAACCGCTGCGCCTCGCGGCCCACCACCAGGGCGTCCTCCCGGCAGCTCACGGGATAGGCTCGCTCCGCCCGGGCCTGCCGGGGGGGCGCTTCGCTCTCCGGCAACGCCATCGTCTACCCCACGGGCTCCGGCCGGCGGTCGTCCTCGGTCGAATAGCCGTTCTCCTGGCGCCCGTTGCGGCCACCGCCGCCATTCCCCCCGTTGGCTCCCTTGCGGCCACCACGGTGGTTGCCGAGTTGCTCGGTGTCGCGCAGGTGCGCCTGGAGCGCATCCCGCAGGTTCCGCATCGTCCGGATGCCGTTCAGGTCGACCCCGATCTGGGTCAGGGTCTGGGCGATGCTCGGGTTGATGCCGGAGAGGATGCACTCCGAGCCCAGGAGGCGGACCGCCTTCGCCATCTTGATGAAGTGGTCGGCGGTCTTGGTGTCCATGACGTCGATGCCCGTGATGTCGACGATCGCCGTCCGCGCCTGCTTGGCGACGATCATCTCCAAGAGCGTCTCGGTCATCTCGGCGCTCCGCTGGCTGTCGACGAGCCCCACCACCGGCAGGCAGAGGACCCCGGCCCACACCTCGATGATCGGGGTCGAGAGGTCGCGGATGGCGGCCTGCTGCATCTCGATCATCTGCAACTTCATTTCGAGCTCGCGGTTGGCCTGCTCGTGCTTCGAGAGGGTGTCCTTGAGCGCCGTCTTGGCGCCGGAGAGCTCCTCGACGAAGACGGTGAAGGCCATCTCGAGCTCCCCGAACTCGTCCTCCCTGTGGCTGCCGCTGCGGAGCAGCTCCAGACAGGCGGCGAACTTGTCCACCGTGGCGTACGACAGCCCCTGGATGATCTTCTGCAGGCGCTCGGGCGGGATCTCGATGAATTCTGGCTCGTTCGGCATCTACTTTCTCACTTTCTACTTTCTCCTTGAGGGTCGCGGGTCCACCGTCACGACGGCGGAGCCTCTTCGAGCAGCGGGTTGGCCCCGAAGCCCACGATGAGAGCGCTGGCGTCGTCGTGCGGCCGGCCCCACTGCTCCACGATGCGCCGGGCGACGTGCTCGGGCAGGCCGGGCAGACAGGACTTCAAATTCGCCCGCGTCGAGATGCCGTCGCTCATCAGGCAATAGATGTCGCCGGGCTCCATGCGGACCGGCATCGGCCGCGCCACCCGCAGGTTGTGGCCGACGATGCCGGCGAGGCAGAAGACCGAGGGCGGCTTGCCGGCCAGGGACTGCACCTCGACGTTGCCGATGCCGCAGAACTCGCCGCGCCCCTGGGCATCGACCTTGAGGAGCCCCATGGCGGCGCCGCGGGTGCTCTTGAGCTCCTGGTGGCAGCGCAGCACGATGGCGGAGGCCGTCAGGTGGGTCGACTCGCGGATCACCTCGACCGCGCGCTCCGAGGCGGCCGCCGACTCCGGGCCGTGCCCGAGCCCGTCGACGACTGCGGCGAGGAAGTCGCCGTCCGCGCTCTCCGAGGCGATGAAGCTGTCGCCGCAGACCGTGAGGCCCACGAACGGCCTCCGGTAGCCGCCGGACTTCATCGCTCCCCCTTAAAGACGCAGGTCACGATCGTGCCGCGGCCGGGGGCGGTGTCCAGGTGGAATTCGTCGACGAGCTTCTTGACGGCCATGAGTCCCTTCCCCATACCGCGCGTCGAGCGGTACGACCCGTCGAAGATCTGGGCCAGCCGGGAGGGCTCGATGCCGGGTCCCTGATCGCTCGCGATGATCTGCAGGCGCGCCCCCGAGGAATCGGTCGAGGCGCGCAGCTCGACCTTCCCCCGATCGGCGTAGAAAACGATGTTCCGGGCGAGCTCCGAGACCGCGGTCGCCACCTTGACCGAGGTGAACTTCGAGAGCCCGATGCGCACCGCCTCCGACCACGCCTCCAGGCGGGCGGTCGCGATGTCCTTCTCCTGCTGGATGTCGAGCGTTTTGGCCGCCGAGCGCGTCGCGGCCGCCGCGGCCTCCCGCCGTTCGCCCGGCGCCTCGCCGTGGAGGGCTCGCGAGCAGGCGGCGATCAGCTCCGGCGCTCCGGAGCGCGCGAAGAGCCGCACCGAGTTCTCGAGCTCCTTCATGATCGCCTGGCGGTCGCTCTCCGCCAGCTCCTCGAGCGGGCGGCTCGCCATCGGCCCCATGCGGTTGAAAATGCTGCGCTGAGTGATCCCGGTGATCGACCCGTTGAGGACCGCCGAGACCGCGCTCTCCACTGTTTTCATTGCAGCAGCTCGAGCTTCTCTAAGGCCAGGTCGAGGCTGAGCGCGGTGTTGACCGAGTCGAGCTCGACGCCCATCTCGATCAGGGTCATCGCCACCGCCGGCCGGATGCCGACGATGTAGCAGTCGGCGCCCATGTAGCGCACCGACTTGCCGATGTCATTGAGGATACGGGTGATGTAGCTGTCGATGATCTCGACCGCCGAGACGTCGAGGATGATCCCCCGCGCCCCGACCGCGCGGACCCGCTCCATGATGGCCGCCTGGAGGTTCAGGGCCAGGCGGTCGTGAAGCTCGGTCTGGATGCTGACCAGGAGGCAGTTCTTGATCTGGATGATCGCGAGCTCGGGGTCGCCGGTCAGGTCGGATGCGTCGTGTCCATGAGTCATGTCGGGCCGATTCTCCCCTACGATTTTCCCTCAATGCGCCGGAGCCACGCCGGAGCGCACCTCAGCCGCGGTGAGCGCGCGACGCGGTGCCGGACCCGGACTACCCCCCAGACCGCCACTCCGGCGTTCTTACACCGTTCCTTGAAGGTGGTCCAAGTTTTAGCATATCGCTCTAAGAGAGTCCAGACAGGAGGGCATGCCCGGTCTCCCCGACCTGCCCACGCCTCAGGCCGTCGCCACCCCGCGCCGCCGTTTCCCGAGCGGGAACGCCGCGTCGATCCGCCGGATCTCGTCGTCCGAAAGCCGGAGCTCGGCCGCCCCGGCGTTCTCTTCGACGTGCCCGGCGGTCGCCGCCTTGGGAATGGCGAGGAGGGACGGCCGGCGGGTGAGAAAGGCCAGGGCCACCTGGTGCGGCGTCGCTTGATGAGCTGTCGCGATCTCAGCGAGAACCTTGCCGCCGCGGCTCGTCGGCTGGGGGAAGTCGCCGGAGCCGAAAGGGCTGTAGGCGACGACCGCGATGCCCTCCGCCTCACAGACGGGGAGGACGGCGTGCTCCAGCGTCCGCTCCTCCAGGTGATAGAGGAGCTGGTTGCAGGCGATCTTCCCCGGGCCGGCGATCGCGACCGCCTGCCGCACCTCGTCCTCGTCGAAGTTGCTCACCCCGAAGGAGAGGATCTTGCCTGCCGCCTGGAGCTCCGCGAAGGCGGCCAGGGTGTCTGCGAGCGGATGGGAGCCGGGCCAGTGGAGGAGGTAGCAGTCCAGCCGGTCCGTGCGGAGCCGCGTGAGGCTCCGCTCGCAGGCCGCGAGGGTGCCCTGTCGGGAGGCGTTCCCGGGCACCACCTTGCTCACCAGGAAAACCTCGTCGCGCCGCCCGGCGATCGCCTCGCCCACCCGGGCTTCGACCTCGCCGTCGCCGTAGAGCTCGGCGGTGTCGATGTGGCTCACCCCCAGGTCCAGGCTCCGCCGGAGCGCCGCGACGACGCTCGCGCGATCGTCCGCCTCCATCTTCCAGGTGCCCTCTCCGATCACCGCCACGTCGAATCCCGTCGGTCCGAACCTGCGCTTGAGCATTCCTTCCCTCCCCATGGCAGGTCAAAGCCCGCCGTCGACCGTGATGACGCCGTCCCGTGGGCAGCGTAGACCTTCTATGCCGAGCTTGACGAATCTTTTTCCTTCCTCATCGATCTTCCATGCGGCTGTCGCAGCGAGGGCGTCTGTCCCTCTCTCCTGTTTCAAAACCGCAAGGATGGTGCCGGGGACATCCTTGCCGTTGACTTTGCATGCCCCCATAAATTCTGGCGATTCCTTGGAATGAGGAGGGAATTTCAACACATCCCGAACGACGTCCCTTTCCTCGAGCAGCGCATATTCATCCCCGCAGATCTGCCAGGATGCCAAGAAGAGCCGCCCTGAGAGTTCTTCGCCGCCTAGATCTTTGAGACCCAAGTCCTTGTGCCTCGCCTCGATTGCGACCACTCTTTCGTTGGACAGGGTTCGGCCGATCAGCGCCCGGGGAATATCCGATCCACAGTGGATAGCGCCGAAGCCGTCGGAGGCGCCGGAAGCGATGCCACCAAAAAAGAGCAGGGTGATGAAGAGAGCACCCAGAATTGCCTTCATCTGCATGGAGTTACTCTACCGCAGATACAAGAAGGGCCGCACTCCCCCAGCCGTCCCCCGCGCCGCCAACACAGAGGAGAGTACGGCGTTGGGGGAAGGGCTCGTTCGCTGCCTTTGAGGAGGGTGCCTCCGCGCCGGAGCCGCGGAGTTCCGCCCTGGGGGGAGGGAAGATCGCTCCGGGAGTTGCCGTCCTCCGGTGTTGGATCTAGGTGGTTCCGGTCTGGAACCACGTAGATCCAGCGTAGAGGTCGGGTGCTTCTGTGGTCGGATCTAGGTGGTTCCGGTTTGGAACCATGTAGATCCAGCGCAGAGGTCGGGTGCTTTTGTGGTGGAGGATGGGTATCTCGGGCTCGGATCTAGGTAGTTCTGGTTTGGAACCACGTAGATCCAGCGCAGAGGCAGGGTGCTTTTGTGGTCGGATCTAGGTGGTTCCAGTTTGGAACCATGTAGATCCAGCGTCGAGGCCGGGTGCTTTGGGTCCGGATCGGGCTGCCTACGCGGAGGAAGCACGGCCCCTGGGTGGCTTGCTGAGCAGTTGCTTCAAGCGTTTCCCGTGCTCCGAGTCGGCGATCAGGGTCCCCAGCCGCTTCTGACGGGTCTCTTCCTGCTGTACGCTCATCATCCACCAGGGGAAGAAGGTCGGGAGAGAGGGGGGCTTGGGCATGGCGACCCGAGTTTACGATGAGAAGGGGGGGGGGCGTGCTGTCGAAGGAGGACGGCGAGGTCTTGAGACGCTATGGAGAGAAGCTTGACGACACCTCTTTTGGCGCCTTATTGTGGAGTCAGGAAACCGTGGATGCCCAGCGCAACGTTTACCAGCAAAGGAAAGATCACCGTTCCTAAAAAGGTGCGGGAGGCGCTTTGTCTGGAGGCCGGGCACCGGGTCGCTTTCATCTTACGCGAGGATGGAGTCGTTGAGATGCGGCCCGAGACTGTCGACTTGATGTCGCTATTCGGCGCGATCAAACCGCGGACGACGGGTGTGACCCTGGAAGACATGGACGAGGCGATCCGGCGGTCCGCGGCACCAGGTGATCGCGCCCGCCACCAAGGTGCTGCCCGTCCCCCTGCTTTCCCAGAAGCTTGACTATGGTAGCTTTCCGGACGTACAGTTTCCTGTACAGTAACTGGAGGATGCTCAAATGGAATCGATCTCCTATACCTCAGCCCGCGCCAGCCTGGCGAAGACGATGGACGAGGTTTGCGAGAATCACGAGCCTGTCATCATCACCCGGAGCGGTCAGTCGTCGGTCGTGATGCTCTCCCTCGCCGATTTCAAGGCGCTGGAAGAGACGGCATATCTTCTGCGGAGCCCGAGGAACGCGAGGCGCCTGCTTGAATCCATCGCCGAGTTGGAAGAGGGTCGCGGCACGGAACGAAAGCTCGCCGAGTGAAGCTTGTCTTCTCGGAACGAGCCTGGGCGGACTACCTGCACTGGCAGAAGATCGACCGTAAGGTGATGCTGCGGATCAACCAACTCCTTCAGGAGATCCAGCGCGATCCCTTCCGGGGCATCGGCAAGCCCGAGCCCCTCCGGCATGCCCTCCAGGGTTACTGGTCACGCCGCATCACCGACGAGCACCGGATCGTCTACAAGATCCAGGACGACTCCCTGCTCATTGCTCAGCTCCAGTATCACTACTAAGAGACGGCGCAGGATCCCCCTGTTTCCCAGAGCGGTCCACTCGCGAGACCGAAAGCGGACATTCCGTGTCGGGTTTGGGATACCCTCCGCTCGAACGGGGAGGGGAAGAGCGCGTGTTACCATACCTGAGGAGCACCCAGGAGGGGCTGCCATGGCCGTCCGAGACACCGCCCACCGCAAGCTCACCTACGAGGACTATCTCCTCTTCCCGGAGGATCGGCAGCGGCATGAGATCCTCGACGGGGAGCACTACGTGACGCCCGCGCCGTCGATGGAGCACCAGTTTGTCTCCATGTACCTGTCCGGGAAACTGGGCTCCTTCGTGCGCGAGCACCGGCTCGGGCGTGTCGCCGCGGCCCCCGCCGATGTCCTGCTCTCCAGGCACGACGTGGCGCAACCAGACCTCCTGTTCATCTCGAACGAGCGTGCCGAGATCCTCACGAAGGCCAACGTCCAGGGTGCTCCCGATCTGGTGATCGAGATCCTGTCAGACTCGACTCGCCGTCGGGACGAGACCGTGAAGCTCGCCCGTTATGAAGAGGCGGGGGTCCTGGAATACTGGCTCGTCGAACCGAAACGTAGGGTCGTCCGGGTCTTCCTGAGAGAGGATGACGGCTTTCTCGCGCCCGTGGAGCTTTCGGCGGCGGGAGACGTTCTGAGGACACCTCTTTTGCCGGGATTGGAGATCCGGGTGAGTGAGGTCTTCGAGTAGGTTTCCTTCTGGCCACGAAAAATGAAATCCTAAGGAGGGGCAGATCGCCAATAAGCACGGATTCGCCAGAATTTCACGCGGCACTGTCTGCTTGCGCTCTGTTCAGCGCTATCATACTATTGTAGCAAGGGCCTAACTAAGTCCGAGAGGTAGACTCTTCCACATCGCGGGTTCACGAATCGCACGGGCAAGAAGCCAGCGCACAATATTGAGGTACTATGGCAACACCATGATTAATTTTCCACTTCTGAGTCAGCTCGATATTACCAGTTACGGGCTCTTTCCGGGAGTCGGAAGTGCCGAGCCTGGGCTTCACGTACACTTTCCTCCGGGCCTGACACTGGTACTTGGAACTAACGGACTTGGGAAGACAACTCTAATTACAATTCTTTTTAGAATGCTCACTGGCCCATACGATATCCCCGGAATATCCGGCAGTGCAGATCTTGGGAATATTAACCTCGAAGTCAAAATGATGGGCCGGAAGGCAAGAGCAATCTTTGCCCAACGAGTCGTCGACGACGCGAGGAATGCTAGCGCAACCTTGGTGTTCCAACTCGGAAATCATAGGGTCGCGATTGAGAGGCGCCTGTCCGATCTTGCGTTGAGGAAATTTGAGCTAGATGGGCGTGGAGTTTCTGCTGAGGAAAAGGATTCATTCCAGGCTCAGATCATCAGGCTAGCTGGGGTCTCTTCTTTTGGTGATTGGGTTCTACTTCTGCGACACTTGGTTTTCTATTTTGAGGATCGAAGAGAGTTGGTCTGGGACGCGTCCGCGCAACGTCAAATTCTTCGCCTATTGCTGCTGCCGGCAGACATTGCGAAAAAATGGACAGATGACGAACGAGCAGTTCTTGCGCTCGATAGTCAGACTCGAAATATGCTGGTCTTTATTAATCGTGGGGAAACGGCACTTGAGGTCGGCGAGGGGAAGCTTGAGGCTGGCATGGAGGTGAGGGAAGAACTTAGGACGCTCACCGACATTCAGGAAGTAGCTTTGATGCAACGCGAGGAGCTAAGCCTTGAGATAGAAGAGGCTGAAGTGAACCGGCAGCGAGCGCGTCTAAGGTTGCTGAATGTCGAGCAGGAGCGAGAGACCCGGTACAGAGAGTTTGAACGTGCGAAACTCTTGGCAATTGAAGCACGCTTCCCCGACCGCTCTGAGACAGCAAGATTCATTCTGGCGCAACTCTTAACGGATGGTCAATGTTTAGCCTGTGGGACTGACGCACCAGCTGCAGCAAATAGTTATGCGACTCGAATCCGAGACAAGCAATGCGTGATATGCGGCAGCGATCTATCAGGGCCATCTAGCAGTAATGTGCCTGAGTTGTCAACCCGGCGCATCGAGCGCACAGCTCATAGTCTAACAGCGGTTGAGAGGGATTTACGCGAAGCAAAAATCCAGTTAAACGCGGCTGAGGAGCTTTATAAAAATTTTGAGATGAAGCTCACTCAACTCAGTGTCTTGATTGCAGATCGAGCGGCTCGAGTTGAAATTCTTGTCAGAAGATTGCCTCCAGAGGAAGGTGTCCTGCGCGAGCAGCGATCGGAAATCTCTGTGATGCGCAGCCAGTATGAGAAGCTACGCCATGAACTGGTTTCCAGGCGGGCGGAATTTCGCGACTTCGTTGCAGACCTAAGTATTACGCTTGCAAAGTACTCTGAAAGGGTGAAGGTAGCCTTTGATGAATCAGCAAAGGGATTTCTTCTAGAGGAATGTCGTTTGATCTGGTCCCCCCAGAAGCAGCGCCTTGGCGAAACTGGCTCACAGATAGAATTTCCTGCCTTTCAGCTTGAAATGGGGGGGACAAATTTTGCTACGACAGTTCGTCGAACGGGCCCAGAGGAAGTCTCGGAAAGCCAGCGAGAGTTTATTGATCTCGCCTTCAGAATGGCGCTCATTGCAGTTGCTGGAAGCGGGGGCAGCGGCAGTCTCGTGATTGATGCGCCAGAGTCCTCTCTCGACGCTGTCTTTGTTTCTAGGGCTGCTGCTGTTTTGGCAAAATTCGCGACCGCCTCTGAGGGTAATCGGTTAGTTGTTACATCTAATCTGGTTGAAAGTAAATTAATTCCAAATCTGATTAAGGAATCGAGTTCGGGCGCTGGGCGAGAGTGGGCCCTCGTTGACCTTCTTGTGGCTGCGGTGCCGACCGCTGCCGTTCGAGAGTTGCGGAAGGAGTATATTAAGGTCCGGGATAAGCTCTTACGTTCGGGGAGGGGTAGTTGAGCAACCACGGCGACCTAGAATGGAGCGCTTCGCTACGCCGACGCCTCAGATTAATTGTACTACTCGAGTCAGCTGAGAACGCAGGGCTGATTCCCCTTTCTGTTATGCGGCTTCATACGTTTGCGTATCTTTCGAATGTACTTGCGCCGGTCTGGGATATGCCAGCCATGGATGGAAGGGTTCTGAAGCGCCGGGGAGGCCCTTTTTACCCCTCTCTCCAGCACGATCTTGATAGACTAGTTGGGATGGGTGTTGTCCTGATATCTGGGATTGGCTACTCACATGGCGAGGACCAACTTTGCCGCCTGGAAGGATCCTATCGCCTCCATCGCAGCTATTCGGCACCAATCCTCGAATCTCTCCTGAGATTCAAGGACGAGGCAGAGTTGATTGTATTCGTCCAGGAACTCGCCTATGCACTTTCTGGCCTAAGCGATACTGAGATTGACGGAGCAATGGTCGAAGACGCTACCTACTCAGATCCGATCGTAGATTTTGGTAATGTGTTGGATTTTGGGGAATGGAGGCAGGTGAATTACAGTTCAAATTCCGCTCTGGCTTTCGATCGTTCGCTCCCGGATCGGATAGCAGTTACAGCCGGAGAGAAGCTCCACTTCTATGTCCGTCATCTGCGGAAGAGGTTGCATGGTGGGCACTGAGGATATATCCAAACAACTTGGCCCTTGGAATAACGCTGAGCTTGTAAAGACAGCTCGAAGAAAATGCAGGTATCGGCTCGGATACTGACCTTCCAGGAGAGGTGCGCTTTATTTCAGGGGTCGTCAAGTTGATCCGAAGGAGGCTCGCTCAAAAAGAGTCCGGAGCCGATCCTCAGAAGCTGAGCATTTTTCTGCTTGAGCCCACGCCTCGTCCGTATAGACCGGGATCTTTTCCAAGGCGTATTCCGATGCTTGACAATGGGTTGACAACTCTAACTGGGCGCCTATGGTTCGTGGGCGCGGTGGTCGTCTCAGGCCACTTCATCGCTTTGGGCGATGATGACGACGATACCCTTTTTAATATTGTTACGGACGAGCTAGGAATGGGTGAGGTGCCTGCTATAGTTTTCGATCCAAGGGGCGCGTTTCCTCAAGTGCGCTACTATCCCGCTGGCCTTAATGACACAGAAAATTGTAAGATTTTGCAAGCAACGGCAAGCAACGTTTCCTTGGAGAGGATTTTTGAGGCGATCGGCCGTATCTATGACGAATGTTTAGTGACGCCTGACGCGCAATCGCCTGGTGGAAAACTTTGGAAGGATAGCAGAAGAGGGCGTCCTTACCCTGACGCAGAGGCGCGGATTCAGACGGCTCTTAAGGTTGGGCTCGTGATGGCCTTTCCGCTCTGCACCGTTCGCCACGAACAGGCTTCTGTGTCGGGCCGTTCAGACTTAGAGATTGAGGAAGGGGATCCACTCGACAGAGGCAAGATTGCGCGTCATGCAGTGTTGGAACTCAAGGTTCTTCGGAGCGTTTGGAGTAACGGGGCGCAAGTCTCAGATAGGGAGACCTGCGAATGGATCGAAGGAGGTGTGAAACAGGCTGCCACTTACAGAAAAGATAAGAGCGCTGCCGCGGCAGCGCTTTGTTGCTTCGACATGCGCAAGGAAAATTTAGGCGAGACTTGCTTTGAACACGTGCTTGTCTTAGCTGCGGATCTTGACGTCAAGCTAAGACGGTGGTTTCTCTACTCCACTGACAAGCGATACAGAGATGCAACAATTTAGGCAGCAAATTTATAATTTTGATAGCACTACTAATGACTCGGACAGCTTGGGTCGACCTCCTTGTTGTGCCGAGGCGCGCATCGAACGAAATGGACGAATTCCAGCAAGGGAATAGCCTAAGCTAGGTGCGAGTTCTGCAACTATTTTCGCTGTTTCTATCTGGGTGCCGGCATACCGGCTCTCTCCAACTACCAGCCAGACTGAGCCGGAAGGGGTCAACGAAGCATAGATAGATGATAGCACCCCTATCAGATCTGCGAAATATCCACCTATCATTTCTGGGATCCACGGACTCCACAGATCCTTGCGATTTGCCCGTAGCATGTCCATAGCTCGAGTAAGTATTGGTGAGCCCGACGGTGCCTGGGGGAACTTTCTGTTAATTTGAACATGGGAACAGAGCGTCGAGATGCGTAAAGTTTGATTTTGAGCTCTATCTGTGAGGTAACCTAAAACCCATAGCTCGACGTTGTATACATCAGTGTAGTCAAATGAATTCGGGTACGGAGGTGAAAAAATAGCGAGGTCGCACGGCAATCCGTCTTGGAGCATAGTCCTGCTGTCGCCGCACAGCAGGTTATAGGAGGCACATGCCCGGCTGGAGTAGCAATGAACTTCGACTATAGCTTGATGCACGGCATCGCAGAAAAGCTTATCGATATTTCTGGGCAGGATCTTGCGGAGATTCCAGTTCTTTCGATAACGACGCCCTTTGCCACTAATCACTACATTGCTGACCTCGATCAGAATACCGCCAAGCAAAACTCTGAAAAACTTCTGATGGGAAAGGTTAGGCAGCCTCTCTATCGCCCAGAGGATGCTCGCTACGCGAGTGGCAATATCAAGATTCAGAATCCAGCGTCCCTTTATGCCGGGCTCTATTAATGTTGGAGGTGCCCCTTGGAACAGGGTCTGGAGGTCGGCAACCGCCTTTCGAGATTCTCTAAGAAGGAGACCAAAGTCCTTGGCCAAGGCATCGGCCTTGTACTGCGATAGTTTCACCTCTATGAGATCGGAAAGAAATGGGTTAACTTCGATTGTGGTTGGATGGACTCCCAGAAATTGGCATGCAAGAGCAGTGGTTCCTGAACCGCCGAAAGGGTCCAGGCATCGGCGGACAGGAATCGCACTCGCGGCAATAGCCTCAGCTATCAATTCAGGCGCGAATGCCTCCTTGAAATGGCGCCAACCCTGGAATGGCAGGGTGGGCGCCCCGCTATTTGTGCCAAGAGACGACACGAGTCGGCCTTGAGTCCAATCCGAGAAGGTCACCACAGATGGATAGCTCCTAGCTCCTACCACTTTGAGGCATGGCTCCCAGGGAGCGTCGATTTGAGGGGGGCCGGTACGCATTGGGCATCATACGCTTGCCTGCCATGTAGGCTTGTCAACTTACCTCACCTCCTGGTCGTAGTGGCCGATGAGATGTAATCCCAACAAGACTGTACCTGGACCATCTTCTCGGTCTGGAACTGCGGTACGTCCAGCCGTGAAATGAGGCTCTTCTCGATCTTCGCCTTGTAGGGTGGGCGGCGCGGCGTGACTTCGACCACGACCTACGCCGCAAAGCGCAAGATCTCGACCTCAGCACCGCCTTGGACCGCACGTTCCGCCAACGTGAGAACCTCTCTCGCGATCGGGCCCGCGAGGTAGTACTCGCCACAGGTCTGGCAGATCTCGGCTGGGACTCCCTTGATGATGACGGTAGTTTCTCCCCTTTGTAGGGAGACCGTAGTGAGTCCCGGACGAGTCTCGCCCGTCTTGCAGATCACACAGCTCATGAAGACCTCCTTACCTTGAATCCCGGCTCCCACTTCGCAGGGTCCGGTACGTAAGCGGTGACAACGTAGCAGAGGCCGCGATTCGCGTCGACTGCTACCACCAGATGCAGGGGCCTGGTCCCTGCATCACCGAGTAAGAGGCAACTCGGGTATGGGGTGTCGTCAGGGTAGTCCGCGATCCTTTCGCCAGAACGAAGCACCGCCAGAACATCGTCATGGCTGAGGGCGCGCTCAAACATTCGGCGAATCGCGTGACCACTCCATTGGACCTCGTCGCACTGCATCCTGGGAGTCTAAGGCAAAAGTGGCAAGAGAGCTGACTACCTATACCCATACATATCGATCGCCACCCGCCCCGGCTCCTTCGCGTCGAACCTCACCTGGATCACCTTCCCCGGTTGGAATTGCGGCACGTCGAGCCGCGAGATGAGGCTCTTCTCGATCTTCGCCTTGTAGGGGGGACGATCGGTGGGGCGGACCTCGACGTCCATGCCGATTACGGGGTCCTCGTTGACGGTGATGCCGGTGTCCCAGATGCGGAGGATCTCGGCGGGGGCGGCGATCCCCGTGGCCCGGAGCTCCTTGGCGGTCGAGACGCCGGACATCTTGTCGATCGCGCCGCAGCCGGCGCAGAGGAGGAGAGCGACGGCGACGAGGACCAGGGACGGCTGGAACCGGCGGGGGGTCTCGGGCGTTGGGAACATGCGGGCCTCCTCTGGAGGGTTGGGGCACCTCCACTATCAGAGGTCCGCGGGACGGCGTCAAGGGGCTTCTCCCCGAGCTCTTCCCGATCGACCCGCCTTGACCCCCGCCGTTCGATCCCGTACGCTGGGAACCCCCGCGGCGACGCGGTGCGGAAGAGGTGTAGAGAGGTAGCTATAGGAATGAAGGAAATCCAGACGATCGGCGTGGTGGGCGCGGGGACCATGGGGCATGGGATCGCCCAGGTGGCGGCGCAGAGCGGCTATGCGGTGATCCTGGTCGACGTTGTTCCCGACGCTCTGGCGCGCGGGATCGCCCAGATCGGCAAGGGGTTGGGTCGCCTGGTCGAGAAGGGCAAGCTCGCCGCCGAGGCGCGGGACGAGGCCCTCGCCCGGGTGAAGCCGGCGGGGGAGGTCGCGGCGCTCAGCGGTGCCGGGCTCGTCGTCGAGGCGGTCGTCGAGCGGCAGGACGTCAAGGAGAAGGTGCTCGCCGAGCTCGACCGCGCCTGCGGGCCGGACACGATCCTCGCCACCAACACGAGCTCCATCTCGATCACCCGCCTGGCCGCCGCCACCCGCCGGCCGGAGAAGGTCATCGGCATGCACTTCATGAACCCCGTCCCGGTCATGCAGCTGATCGAGGTCATCCGCGGCCTCGCCACCAGCCAGGAGACCTATGACGCCGTCGAGGCGGCGTCGAAGAAGATGGGGAAGACGCCGGTCGAGGTCCACGACGCTCCCGGCTTCGTATCCAATCGAGTCCTGATGCCGATGATCAACGAGGCGATCTTCTGCCTCTACGAGGGAGTGGGGAAGGCCGAGGCCATCGACTCTGTGATGAAGATGGGCATGAACCACCCGATGGGACCGCTGGCGCTCGCCGACTTGATCGGCCTCGACGTCTGCCTCGACATCCTGCGCGTCCTGCAAGACGGCTTCGGCGATCCCAAGTACCGCCCCTGTCCCCTGCTCGTCAAGATGGTCGACGCGGGCTATCTCGGCCGCAAGTCCGGACGCGGCTTCTATACCTACGGAGGAAACTGAGCATCTCCCCTCTCACCATGCTCTGCCAGGTTTGCGGCGCCAGCAATCCCGAGGACCAGGAATACTGCCTGCGCTGCCACCAGAAGCTCCTCGTCCTCTCGGGTACCCTGATCGAGGACGAAGAGGCCTATGAAGAGGCCGCCGCGGAGGAGAGCTTCTCCTTCGACGAGCACCTCCTGGAGCGGATCTCGATCCTCGAAGAGGCGGTCAAGCGCACGGCGGAAACCGTCCGCCAGCTCCTGGGCGCCCTCCACAAGCAGGAGAAGAACATCCTCATCGGCCAGACCGGCCTCTCGGCGCTCCGCGAGCTGTTGGAGCAGAAGAGCGTCATCGGCTGGGAGGAGTGGAGCGACCTCTGGGAGTCCAAGATGGACTACCAGCTCCTCGCTTTGGAGAAGCGCGAGCGCTTCCTCTCGGTCAAGGAGCGGATCGCCGCCCTCCACCACGGCGACAAGCGGAAGCTCTTCCTCCAGCATCTGGAGGATGCCGAGTACGCCCTCTTCGCCTTTGACATCGAGCGCGCCGTGGTGGCCCTGGAGGCCGCCTACAAGCTCGATCGGGACAACTATGAGCTCGCCTATTTCCTCGGCGAGACCCACTTCAACGAGGGGGAGACCGAGCAGGCGCTGACCTACTTCTCGCACGTCCTGGAGGTCAAGCCCGACCACTACGAGGGGCTCGTCTACAGCGGGGTCATCTTCTACGAACGGGGCGACGCGACGCGGGCCGAGGAGCGGCTGAAGCGCGCGGTCGCCCTCTATCCCGATTCGTTCCTGCCCCACTTCAGCCTCGGCGCGGTCTACGCCGGGCAGGGAAACCTGGCGCTCGCCGTCCTCTACCTGGAGCGCGCCGTGGCGCTCGACTCGGTGCCCCAGGCGCTCTATCTCCTCGGCAGCTGCTTTTATGAGATGGGAAAGCTCCAGCCGGCGCTCCGTCACCTTCAGGAGGCGGTGCGGCACGATCCCGCCTTCGAGGAGGCCTACCACCTCCTGGGGATGGCCTATCTCGATCGGCATTGGAACCGCAAGGCGCTCGACGCCTTCCGCCAGGCGCAGCGTCTCAACCCTAAAAAGCTCCAGTACCAGGATCTCGTCCACTATCTCTCCGGGCACGCCAACATGCCGCTCCCCAAGGTGGACGGCGAGGCCGGGAAGTGGTTCAGCAAGGCCGAGGAGCTGGTCGCCCGGGACAACCACAAGCAGGCCCTCGTCTGCTACCGGCGGGCGCTGTCGCACGAGCCGGAGAATCCGACCCTCCTCATGTCCTACGCCCTCCTCTGCCTGCACATGAACCGCAGCCAGGAGATCGAGGCGGTGACCAAGAAGGTGCTGGACTTAAACCCTGGCGAGATGCTGAAGGCGACCGCCTACGCGGCGCTCATCGAGGCGCTCCGCAGCCAGGGGAAGCTCCGCGAGGGCAACCGGATCGGCCTGCTGCTCCTGGACGAAGGGGAGTCGAACTTCACCAAGACGATCGCCTACTACGAGATGGCCTGCAATCTGGCGGAGATGGAGGAGGATCTGGACTCCGCGCTCGACTATGCCAAGCGCTCGGTCGAGCTGTCGCCGGACGAGCTCAAACAGTTCCCCTTGGCGGCGCTCGGCTGGGTGCACTACAAACGGAAGGAGTTCGACAAGGCGATCGACTTTCTCGCCAAGTCGACCGAGCTCGGCGCCTCGTCGACCACTCTCACCCACCTCGGCATGGCGCTCCTCGCCTCGGGCGAGGACGAGCGGGCGAAGACGGTCCTCGCCCAGGCGCGCCGGCTGACCGCGCGCGGCGAGGGGCTCGAAGAAAAGATGATGGAATTCATGAAGGACAGCTCCCGCCTCCTCGAGCGGGTGCACCGCAGCCAGAGGAAGTAAGAAGCACACCCGGAGGCGTCTTTTTCCGCTTCCCTTTTTCCACCACGAGAGAGTCTCCCGGAGGTCCCATGCGCTGGAGCCGTTTCTACCTCTATACCACCCGCGAGGTGCCGAACGACGCGGAGGTCATCTCGCACCAGCTGATGGTGCGTGCCGGTCTGATCAAGAAAGTCGCGGCGGGCATCTATACCTACCTGCCGTTCGGCTGGCGAAGCCTCTCTAAGATGATGGCGATCGTCCGCCGCGAGCTCGACGCCATCGATTCCTCCGAGCTGCAAATGCCGTCGATCCAGCCGGCCGAGCTGTGGCAGGAGTCGGGGCGCGCGCAGCGCTACGGCAAGGAGCTTTTGCGGATCAAGGATCGGCACGAGCGCGACTTCGTCTTCGGTCCCACCCACGAGGAGGTGGTCACCGACCTCGTGCGTCGGGACATCAAGAGCTACCGGCAGCTGCCGATCAGCCTCTATCAGATCCAGACCAAGTTCAGAGACGAGATCCGTCCCCGCTTCGGTCTCATGCGCGGCCGCGAGTTCATCATGAAGGACGCCTACTCGTTCCATACGAGCGCGGAGAGCCTGGACGCGACCTACGAGGACATGCGCCGCGCCTACTGCAAGATCTTCGAATCCTGCCAGCTCGACTACTCGACGGTCGAGGCGGACACCGGCTCGATCGGCGGCTCGGCGTCGCACGAGTTCATGGTCGTCGCCGATACCGGCGAGAGCGCCGTCGTGCGCTGCCCCAACTGCGACTACGCGGCGAACGTCGAGAAGGCGCAGACCCGCAAGCTCCCGGCGGCGTCGGCGCCGGAGGCGTCGGCTGCCGGAACCGCCGAGCGGAAAAAGGTTTCGACCCCGGGGAAAAGCTCGGTGGAGGACATCGCGGCCTTCTTGAAGATTTCTCCCCGCCAGGTCGTGAAGACGTTGATCTATGACACCGACAAGGGTCTCGTGGCGGTCGTGGTCCGCGGTGACCGCGAGATCAACGAGGTCAAGCTGGGGAACTATCTGGACGTCCAGCACCTCGCCCTCGCCGCGGAAGAGAAGGTGCGCGAGGCGACAGGCGCCGCGGTCGGCTACGCCGGACCGGTGGGGCTCCCCGCCGGGGTCCGCCTGATCGGCGACGAGACCGTCCGCGGCTTGACGGATTTCGTCATCGGCGCCAACGAGGCGGATGCCCACTACACCGGGGTCAACTGGGGCAAAGACGTCGACCTGACCGACTGGACGGACCTCCTCTTGGTCAACGGCGGCGATCCCTGCCCGCGCTGCGACGGCACGCTGGAGCTTTTCCGCGGCATCGAGGTGGGACACATCTTCAAGCTGGGGACGAAGTACTCGGAGAAGATGGCCTGCAACTTCACGGATGAGGCCGGCGCCGACCATCCGATGATCATGGGCTGCTACGGCCTGGGGATCGGCCGCACCGTGGCCGCCGCCATCGAGCAGAACCACGACAAGGACGGCATCATCTGGCCCCGGCCCTTAGCACCCTTCGAGGTGCTCCTGGCGGGTCTGAATCCCGACGATGCTGAAGTGAGCCGGGTGGCGGACGAGCTCTACGCCGAGCTACGGAACAAGGGGATCGAAGTCCTCTACGACGACAGAGACGAGCGCCCCGGGGTCAAGTTCAAGGACGCCGACCTGATCGGCATCCCCGTCCGCCTGGTGATCGGCGCCAAGTCGTTGAAGGACGGGAAGGTCGAGCTGTCGCTACGGCGGGATCGCGAGAAGCTGCTGGTGACCCCGGCGGAGGCGGTGGGGCGGGTGATCGAGTTGCTTCAGAAGGCGTAGCGGCGAGACTCGGACGACTCGGGTTGCCGCCAGCGCCCGGCCGGAAGCCGGGCGCTGGACCGTCCTACTTGCCGATGAGAACTTCGGAGGCCTTGATGACGGCCACGACCTCGGTGCCTTCGCGGAGCCCCAGGGACTCCGCGGAGGTGCGGGTGATCGTCGACACGAGCGAGTTGCCCCCGCCGATGTCGACCGTGATCTCGGCCATGATGTCCCCCAGGCGAACCTCGCTGACCCGCCCCCGCAACTGATTTCTCGCGCTGATCTCCATTCGTTCGCTCCTCCGGTGGTATCGAGGATGGTAACGCCTACGGCATCCTACGCTTTCCCTGCGCCAGTATAATGCGTCCCAAAGATGGCCCCAACCGGAGCGGAAATGGTTTCCGCGCCGAAGACACTCAGAAGGGGAGAGGCCCTCCCTCCAGAAGAGGAGCGCTCGATGGAGAAGTCGGTCCGGCTCGCGGTGGTTTCCGCTCTGCTCTTCGCCGCTCTCGTCGTTCCCACTCCCCGCGCGGCCGCCCAGACGGCCTCCCTGGCGTGGGACTTCGGCAGCGCGGAGCCGTTCCCCGGGCCGCCGAGCGGCGAGCCCTCGGGTCTCGGCGCGTTTCTCTCCGTTGGGGAGCGGCTCTACTTCGTCGCGGGGCAGAGCGTCGGCGTCTCCGGCCTCTGGGTCACCGACGGCAAACCGAACGGCACGCGGCTCGTCAACGACCTCTGTCGGGGAGCCTGCCCGGAGGCGCACCTGGTCGGCAGCCTCGGGGGGCTCGCCTTCTTCGTCGCCGGCGCCGGCACCGACCCGGGCGGTCCGCTCTGGCGTTCGGACGGCACGGCCGCGGGGACCTTCGTCGTCAGCGCGCCGGGCCGGATCGTGGTGGGCACGGCCGTCCACCTCGGCGGCCGGCTCTATGTCCTCTCCTGCCAGGGGGACGGGACGGCCTGCGGTCTCTTCACGAGCGATGGCACCCTCGGTGGGACACGGCTCGCCGCTCCCGGGTTCGACCGCGGTGTCCTCGCGGTCGCCGGGGGCAGGCTCTTCGACTTCACGAACGGTCAGGTCGTCGTCGGCAACGGCACGGCGGCCGGAATCTCGGTCGGCACGGCGGTCGCGAGCCTGAGCGACACCTTCGTGCAGGCCGTGGCCGGGGAGCAGAAGGTTTTCTTCACCCTCTCCTCCCACTTCGGTACCGAGGACGATCTCTGGGTGAGCGACGGGACCGCCGCCGGCACCCACCTCGTCCGGGCCTTCCCGAAGGCGCAATCCGCGGGCGGCATCCGCTGGCTCAAAGTCCAGGGCGACCGCGCCTATCTGGTGGCGACCGACGGCCGCACGGAGCTCTGGCAGAGCGACGGCACCGTTTCGGGCACGCGGCAGCTCACCACCTTCCGCGGCGACGATCCGTTTTTCGCCTCGACCGCAGAACAGCTGGTCGAGGCGGGGGGCCGGGTGCTGTTCCTGGCCACCGACGTCAACAACGTCTCTGACCTCTGGTCGCTGCCCGCGACGGCCACGACGGCCGCGACGTTGCCGCCGCCGACCCTCCTCGCGCCGCTCTGCGCGGCGAATTGTCTGCTCGATTCGGCCCGTCTGGTCCCGACCGGCAACCGGGTGGTGGTCAAAACCGAGACGGGGATGGTGGCGAGCGACGGCACTCCCGCGGGCACGGTGTCGCTGCCCTGCCGGGCGGGGTGCCTCGACGCTCAACCCCTGCCGTTCGCCGGCGCCGCCCTCTACCTCACCGCCCCGTACCAGGTCTGGCAGACCGACGGCACGACGCCGGGCACCCGGCGGCTGGTGGACCTGAGCGGGGACGCCGGGGACACCCCGGAGCTCGACTGGAACGCCGCCCCGCTCGGCGGGCGCCTCGTCGTCACCGTGCCGCCGCTCGGCGCGGCGTCGCCGGCCAGCCTGTGGGTGAGCGACGGCACGGCGCCGGGGACCTACCCCCTGCTCGCCAGCGACGAGGGTCCCTCGGCGGCGCCCCAGAACCTCTCTGCGCTGGGCGACCGGCTGCTCTTCAACGACTGCTCGGGCAACGGCGAGCTCTGGGGGAGCTCGGGCTCGCCGGAGACCGCGGCGCTCCTCCTGGCCGACGACAACTTCGGGTGCGACGCGGAGGCCCTGAGCCCGCGGGTCTCCCTGGGCGGCGTCGCCTACTTCCCTCGTCGCGCGGCGCTCTGGCGGACCGACGGCACCACCGCCGGCACCCAGCCGGTGCTCGACCTGGCGAGCCTCTCGCCGCCGATGGTGTTCACCTCGGACCTCTTCGTCCTCGGCAACCTCGGCGATCGGCTCGTCTTCGGCGCCAGCAGTTCCGGCGTCGTCCAGCTCTGGCAGAGCGACGGCACCGCCGCCGGCACCCGGGCGCTCTTCGATTTCCCCGCCGCGGCGCGCGGTCCCAACTTTTTCCGGGTGAGCGGCGCCACCCTCTACTTCCTGGCGTCCGCCGCCGGTAGCGCTTCCTTGCGGGCGGTCTGGGCGAGCGATGGCACGGCCGCCGGCACGCGCCAACTGACGCCGGCGGTCGCCAGCGATAGCGTCCCGGGGGACGGGTCGTTCTGGGTCGCTCCCGTAAACGGCAGCGTCTATTTCCCCTTCGCTCAATCCCTCCTCTGGCAGAGCGACGGGACTGCCGCCGGCACGGCTCCGTTCACGACCTCCGGGGGAGCCGGCATCCTCGCCGCCCCGCCGGTGCAACTCGGCGCCGACCTCTATTTCCTCGGCGACTCGGTTCTCCAGCAAACCCGATTGCAGGGCGGTCTCTGGCGATTCGACGGTACGGCCGCCGGCAGCGGCCTGATCGCGGCGCTCTCCCCCTGCGGCAACGATCCGTCGAAGACCGACCTCACGGTCGCCGGCAGTCGCATCTTCTTGACCGCCAAAGACGGGGTCCACGACTGCGAGCTGTGGCAGAGCGACGGCACCGAGACCGGCACGGTGCGGGCGCGGACGACCGCTCCCCTCCCGGTCGCCCCCATGGCCCCCACCGCCGCGGGCGGGCGGGTCTTCTTCAGCGCCACCGACGACCTCCACGGCCGCGAGCTGTGGCAGAGCGACGGCACCGAGGCCGGCACCCACCTGGTCCAGGATCTCGCGCCCGGGGAGGCCGCCTCCACGCCCGACCAGCTGACGGTGGCGGGGAATCGCCTCTACTTCACCGCCGACGACGGCTCGACCGGCCGCGAGCTCTGGTCGCTGCCGCTCTCCGGTCCCCCCTGCCAGCCGGCCTCGACCGTCCTCTGTCTCGCCGCCGGCCGCTTCGCGGTGCAGATCACCTGGCGCGACGTCGCGGGGCATGCCGGCGTCGGCCAGGCGGTGCCGCTCTCGGCCGATACCGGCACCTTCTGGTTCTTCGATCCGAACAACGTCGAGGTGATCGTCAAGGTGCTCGACGCCCGCGCCTTGGACCAGTCCTTTTGGGTATTCTACGGCGCGCTCTCGAACGTCGAGTACACGCTCTCGGTGACCGACAGCGTGACCGGCCTCACCCGTCGCTACTTCAATCCCGCCGGCCAGCTCGCGAGCTTCGGCGACACCGAAGCCTTCGGACCGCTCGGCGCCTACGACGCGCGGACCGTCACGCCATCGGCCGCCGCCCCCGCCTGGACCGCCGCGCGGAGCGCCGTGGCGGCGACCCCCTGCGTTCCCGGTCCCACGCGGCTCTGCCTCCAGGGCGGTCGCTTCGCCGTCGAGGCGGCGTGGAAGGATTTCCAGGGGAACACGGGCACCGGCACCGCAATCCCGCTCTCGGGGGACACCGGCTATTTCTGGTTCTTCGCTCCGACCAACGTCGAGGTCGTCGCCAAGGTGCTCGACGGCCGGGCGCTCGGCGGCAAGTTCTGGTTCTTCTATGGAGCGCTCTCGAACGTCGAATACACGCTCTCGGTGACCGATACAGAGACCGGGGCGGTCAAGACGTACAAAAATCCTTCGGGACAGTTCGCGAGCGTCGCGGATACGTCGGCTTTCTAGAGGAGTCTGCCATGTCGAGGTTCTTTCGCTTCGTCCCCTGGGTGCTCGGCTGGATCGGGCTCGCCGTTCTTCCCGGTTCCACCGCCCAGGGCCAAACGGCCTCGCTCGTCGCGGATCTCAACACCACGGGCCAGGGGTCGATGAATTTCCAGCCGCGTTTCCTCGTCGCCGCCGACGGGAAGCTCTTCTTCAATGCCGTCGACGCGAGCAGCAACACCCTCGGTCTATGGGCCACCGACGGTACGCCGGCGGGTCCGGAGCTCCTCTGCGGGGAGGTTTGCGGGCAGTCGCCGCCGCTCGGCGTCCTGGGGGGAGCGATGCTCTTCGCCCAGAGCTTCAACCCGATCTGGCGGTCGGATGGCACGCGGGTGGGCACCTTTCCCCTCGCGGGTTCCGACGCCACGTCCGGCTATCTACCCCTGGGGGGGAAGCTCTATTTCCAGCACTGTGGCGAGCAGCCGACCTGCGGGCTCTATCAGACGGACGGCACCGTGGCGGGAACGGGGCCGGTCGACACCGTAGACACCGGCTATCCGAGCACCGGCATTCCCGCCGAGCAGGCGCTCGCCGGCTCGAAGATCTATTTTCTCGGCCGGTCCGGCGGTGCCGACGTGCTCCGGGTCTATGCCGCGGGCTCTGGCGGCTCGGCGGTCGTCGCCGTGCTCCCCGGAGCGGCCAGCGTCCTCACCGGCGTCGGCAACCGGCTGTTCTTCCTGGCGCCCGCAGCCGCCTCTCAGCCGGCGCAGATCTGGACCTCGGACGGCACCCCCGCGGGCACCGCACCGGTCGCCGCCGGGCCCCCTGCCTTTACGAGCCCCGGGCCGTTCCACCCGGCGGCCGGCCGGGTCTACTTCGCCGCCAGCGACAGCGCCAACGGCAGGCAGATCTGGACCTCGGACGGCACCGCCGCAGGGACCCGCCGGGTGACCGGGATCCATCATGCGACCGTGCTCGAGATCGACTTCGATGCCATCCTGGCGGTGGTGGGCCGAAACCTGGCCTTCCTCGTCACCGACGCGGCGGGCGCGAGAGAGCTCTGGGCGACTTCCGGGACGCCGGAATCGACCCTCCGTCTGACCGCCGCCAAGGTGGTCGTGGGCTACCCTTTCGTGAATCTCTACCCGGCCGGGGACCACCTGCTCTTCGCGGTGACGGACCAGACCGGCCAGCGGCTGTGGAGCACGGACGGCACGCCGGCCGGCACCGGGGTGTTCCGCGGCCTCTGCTCCGGCGACTGCACCCTCCTCACCCCGCTCGCGCCGGGAACCCACGGCTTTTATCTCGCGGCCCGCGACCCCCACCTCGGCACCGCCCTCTACCAGACCGACGGCACCGGGCCGGGGACCCGCCGGGTGACCCCGTACGGCGCGCCGGACTTCCCCGACGTGCCCCTCCTGACGGTGGCCGAGGAGGGGAGCCGGACCTTCTTCTTCGTCTATCCCTCCGGGCACCCCGAGCTGTGGGTGAGCGACGCCGGCGGCACGCGGCTCGTCCACGATCTGCAGGGACCGGCGCCGAGCGCCGACCCGGAGCATCTGACGGCCCTGGGGAACCGCCTGTTCTTCACCGCCTGCGACGGCAGTGCCCGCGACCTCTGGCGGACGGAGGGGAGCGCCGACACGACGGTGCGGCTCGCGCCTCTGGCCGGGGTGGACTGCCATGCCGGCGCCGCCGATGACTTCGCGAAGCTCGTCGCCACCTCGAATGCGCTCTACCTCCTGTCTCCCTTGGACGGCAAGCTCGTGCGCACCGACGGCACCGCCGCCGGCACGGTCGAGCTCGCCACGCTCCCGGGGCTTCAGTCTGTCGTGCCGGCGCTCTTCCTCGACCACCCGTGGTTCGCCCTCGAAGACGATACGGGCCCGAGCCCGCGGGTCTCGCTCTGGACGAGCGACGGCACGCCGGCCGGCACCGTCCCGGCGCTCTCGCTCCCCGTCGGGGTGAGCGGTCTCTCCGATCTCACCGCCGTGGGCGGCGCGCTCTACTGGAACGCCTTCGAGCCGGGCCTCCGGTCCTCCCAGCTGTGGCGGAGCGATGGCACCCAGGCCGGGACGCGTAAGATCACCAGCTTCACCGGCCCGGATCAGGCCGTCGGGCTCACCCAGGTCGGCTCCTCTCTCTACTTCGTCCTCCATGGGGGCAACAGCGAGGGTTCGCTCTGGAAGACGGACGGCACTCTCTTCGGCACCTCCCTCGTCGTGGGAGCCGACGTCATCGGCCAGGCCCACGACCTGCGCGAGCTGAACGGCGCCCTCTACTTCCTGAGCTTCGAGAGCACCCCCACCTCCCCCACGGCCCTCCTCTGGCGTTCCGACGGCACTGCCGCCGGTACCGTGCTGCTCCGGACCTTCGCTGCGGCGACGGGGGCCGAGACGATGGTGGTCTTCGCCGGCCGGCTCTTCCTCGTCGTCGACGACGGCCAGCACGGCCCCGAGTTGTGGGCGAGCGACGGCACGGCCGCCGGCACTGTCCTCGTCCGGGACATCGCCCCCGGCCCGGTCGGTTCCCGGCCCTTGGGGCTCACCGCCGCCGCGAACCGGCTCTTCTTCTCGGCCGACGACGGCGTCCACGGCCGGGAGCTGTGGACGAGCGACGGCACGGCGGCCGGCACCCGGCTCGTCGAGGATCTGGCGCCGGAGCTCCCCTCGTCCTCGCCCGCCGGCTTCACCGCCACCGCCGACCGCCTCTACTTCGCGGCCGACGACGGCTTCCGTGGTCGCGAGCTGTGGGCTCTCCCGCTCGCCGGCGCCGGCAACACGACCGGCTGCCTGCCGACGGACCCCCACCTCTGCCTGAACGGCAACCGTTTCCAGGTGGAGATCACCTGGACCGACTTTCAGGGGAACACCGGGATGGGCCACGCCGTGGCGCTCACCGCGGACACCGGCTACTTCTGGTTCTTCGACCCGGCGAACGTCGAGACCGTGGTCAAAGTGCTCGATGCCCGCGCGCTCGACGGCGCCTTCTGGGTCTTCTACGGGGCGCTCTCGTCCGTCCGCTACACGATGACCGTCACCGACACCCAGACCGGCTTGACCCGCCGCTACGAGAACCTCGCCGGGCAGCTGGCGAGCGTCGGCGACACCGCGGGTTTCGGCCCGCTCGGGGCCTACGCCGCGCGGACCGTCACGCCATCGGCCGCCGCCCCCGCCTGGACCGCCGCGCGGAGCGCCGTGGTGGCGACGCCCTGCATCGCCGGTCCCACGCGCCTCTGCCTCCAGGGCAACCGCTTCGCTGTCGAGGCGGCGTGGAAGGACTTCCAGGGGAACACGGGAACCGGCACCGCCATCCCCTTGAGCGGCGACACCGGCTACTTCTGGTTCTTCGCTCCGACCAACGTCGAGGTCGTCGCCAAAGTGCTGGACGGCCGGGCGCTCGGCGGCAAGTTCTGGTTTTTCTATGGGGCGCTTTCGAATGTCGAGTACACGCTGACGGTGACCGACACAGAGACCGGGGCGGTCAAGACGTACAAGAATCCTTCGGGGCAGTTCGCGAGCGTGGCGGATACGTCGGCGTTTTAGGGGAGTGCTCTAGCTTATATAAAAGACGCTGCTTTGCGAGATGGAGTCGTTGTTGTCCTTCCACCAGAAGGTGGACCGCACCTCGACCACGACCTCGCAAGGCCTTGGCGTTGAGCTGAGAGAGTGTGAAGAAATCGGCCTGCCGCGTGTAGAGCGGGGTAGAGACGCGCAGCCGCTACCACAGGCATTTCCTTGACCACGAACGCCAGCGCGTCTCCAACGCCGACAGTAGCAAGCGTTTGAGGCCTGCGAAGACGCCCTGGCGGTATGCGCTTCGGGGATTCTGAGGTAGCGGCTGGGCGTCTCTACGAAGTCTTTTCGTGCGCCGGGTTGATTTTTTCATAGCCTCTGAGGCTAGGGGGGGTGGGTCCCATATGCGCTCTCAATGAACTAGAACCGGGGAGCCCCAGTTCTTTATCGGCCATCGTCCGGCCCCGGGCCGGTTGGAACGCTGACTTAAGAGCTCCGCCCAAGAAAGAACGGCCTAAAGTTCACGCCTATGGGGGTGGATCCTGCGCTGACCTGCAAGCTCTGCGCGGGGAAGGGGACGGCCGGGCGGCCGCCCCCTCGAAGGTCTCGACGCCGACCTATCTCTCTTCTCTCTCTTCGCCGCGCGCGAGAATGCAGCCGACCTGTTCCGTGGCCCCACCGCCGGAAGCCTGGAGAACAGCGGCGAGAGCTGGAGGGTTGCGAGCCAGCGCCTCGGCCAGGTGGAGGGCGCCGACCAAGCCTGGCTCGAAGCGCCGCAGCCAGCCGGCGACCTGCGACCCCTGCTCGCCGTAGACGGCGGTGATCGGGAAGCCCTCGGCCTCCTCCTCGTCGGAGAGATGGAACAGCATCTCGCGGGAGACGAGTGGCAGGATCGCCGCGAGGAGGAGCGCGGTCTCCTCGTGCCAGACGATCGCTTCGCTAATTCGTATGGTGGGATTGCGCCGGCTTGAAAAAGTGCCTAACTCGATGGGGGTGGGGAGGCAGGCGGGAAAGGTGGGGCGGGGATCGACCGCCCCACCAGGCGCTTCTCCGCCTCCGCGCCGCGGACAATGGCCGCGCGCAGCTATTTCGCTTCGCTCAGCATCCGGCTGCGGAGCCTCCGGTGCGCGTTGCGGCTCCTTTTTGGCTTCGGCGAGGGCCTCGGCGAGCTCTGCACGGACTGCGGCGAGCGCCGGATGCTCATTCGCCGCCTCCGCGGAGTGGTTGGTGAGCGTCTCCCAGCCGTCAGTCGGCTGGGCAAACGACATCTTGGGCTTCGTAGGCTCCTTGGCAAGGTTGGAAGGTCGGCGGCGGGGTGTATCGCAGCCCGTAAGCTTCGGGGAGGCGTGCCCCAATTTGGGGGAAGGGTTCCCCGGAATTGGGGAGGGCTTCCCCAATTTGGGGGAGGAGATGCCCAATTTGGGGGAGCCTTCCCCCAAGATGGGGGAAGAGTCGCCCCAAATTGGGGGGCCGTCGCCCCTTTTGGGGGAGGTTTCCCCCAAGATGGGGGAGGGACTCCCCAAAATTGGGGAGGGACTCCCCAAGATGGGGGAGGGGCTCCCCGAAAGCGGGGAGGCCTTCCCCAATATTGGGGGATATCGGGGCGGACAGAACCGGCTCGTGGTGGAGGCGGTCGTACCCGACGCTGGCAGACACGGGTCCCGCCGGCCTCTGAGCCTGAAACGTTCGGTAGACTACCAGGCATGGCCGACTCCGCGAACCCCCCTCCGCCACCTGGCCTCCTGCGGGCGATCTTCGTCAAGCGCATGAAGCGCGGCCCCATGGACCCCAAGGTGCGGGCGGCGCTCGTCGCCGGGCGGGGGATCGTGGGGAACGCGGATCAGGGGCGGCGGCGGCAGGTGACGATCCTCGAGGCGGAACGCTGGGCGGAGGCGACGGGGGAGCTGGGGGCGACCCTCGATCCGGCGGCGCGGCGGGCCAACCTCGTCGTCACCGATCTGCGGCTTCAAGGCAGCCGCGGCCGGGTTCTCGCCGTCGGCCTCTGCCGGCTCCGCATCCTCGGCGAGACCCGCCCCTGCGAACGGATGGACGAGGCCCTCCCCGGCCTGCGGGCGGCGATGGACCCCGACTGGCGGGGCGGCGCCTTCGCCGAGGTGTTGAACGATGCCGAGATCGCGGTGGGCGACTCCGTAGCCTGGGACGAGGGGAACGGGTGATGCCCGAGGTGCCGGAGACATTGCGGGTGACGATCGCCGGCGCCGGGGTCATCGGGCTCTCCCTCGCCTACGAGCTCTCCGGCCGGGGAGCGCGGGTGACGGTGCTCGAACGGGGCCAGCCGGGGCGCGAGGCGTCGTGGGCGGGGGCGGGGATCCTCTCCCCGGCGAGCCCGGCGGCGCGCGAGCCGCTCGACCGGCTGCGGGCCTTGAGCCTCGAACGGATGGCGCGCTGGTCGCGCGAGATCCTCGTCGTGACCGGGATCGACAACGGCTATCGACGCTCGGGGGCGCTGGAGCTGGCGTCGACCGCGGAGGAGGTCGTGGCGCTCCGCGAGGCGGCGAGCCGCTGGCGCGCCCAGGGGGTCACGGCGACCGAGATCCCGCCGGTCCTCCTGCGCAACCTGGAGCCGGCGCTCTCTCCGGGGATCGTTCTCGCCTGCGAGCTGCCCGGCGAGGCCCAGATCCGCAATCCCCGCCACGTGCGGGCGCTCGTCGCCGCCTGCCAGGCGCGCGGGGTCGAAATCCGCTGCGAGTCGCCGGTCACCGCGATCGAAGCGCGCTCCGGCCGGGTCACCGGCTTCACGACCGCGGAGGGCTCCGTGGGCGGCGACCTCTTCGTCGTCAGCGCCGGCCCCTGGTCGGCCGAGCCGCTCCAGAGCCTCGGGGTCTCTTTGGCGATCGGGCCGGTGCGCGGGCAGATCGTCCTCCTCGCCTGCCCGGCGCCGCCCTTTAGGCATGTCCTCTGGGAGGGCGAGCGCTACCTCGTGCCGCGCGACGACGGCCGGGTGCTCGTCGGCTCGACCGAGGAGGACGCGGGGTTCGAGGCGGTGCCCACGGCGGCGGGGGTCGCCGGGCTCCTCGCCCTCGCCCACCGGCTGGTGCCGAGCCTCGCGGCGGCCCGCTTCGAGCGCGCCTGGGCGGGCCTCCGCCCGGCGCCCAGGAAGGACGAACGGCTGCCTTTCATCGGGGCGGTCCCGGGCTATCCCAACCTCTTCGTGGGGGCCGGCCACTTCCGTGCCGGCTTCGAGCTCTCGGCGGGCACCGCGGTCGTCCTCGCCGAGCTCCTCCTCGGCGAAACCCCAGAGCGTACCGCTGGAAGCCTTCCGGCTCGATCGCAGCGAGCGCCGGCAACCGGTCGCGACGACCTAAAGAGCCGGACACGCGGAAGCCCGCGGAGGAGCAAAACGCTCGACCGGGCGACCGCTGGGTACAGCTCTACGGGGTGAGAGGTGCTGCGGGGGGAGAAGGGGAGGGGTGCCGGCCTTCCTACTTGGTGGCCGACTGGGTCTTCGCCGCTTTTGTGGCAGCTTTCGCCGTCTTCGTGGTTTTCGCCGGCTTCGCAGACGTCGCCGGGGTGCCCTCTTCCGGCTTCCAGGTGCGGACCGGCGCCTTGGTGATGAGGCCGCTGCGCAGGCAGCGGGTGCAGACCTGGACGCGCCGCACCTTGCCGTCGATCAGAGCCCGCACGGGCTGGAGGTTGGGCTCCATGGTGCGGTTCGTAACGTTGTGAGCGTGGCTGATGTTGCGGCCGAAAACCGTTTTCTTGCCGCAGGTCACACATTGTCTGGCCATGTCGAGCTCTCCTAAGACTTGCCCGGGGTTCCCCAAAGGGCAGAGAAGGCTACCAAAGTTCACCTTCCGAAGCAAACAGCATCAAAGATGCCCCTGGCTCTCCAGCCCGGAAACGTATAAACTCGTGAGCATCAACGTTTCCCCTCTTGCCAGGGCTTCCGTGTGGGTGTAGATTTACGGCACTCGTAAATATAGCCATACACGGATGAATGTCTTGACACTGGTGTTCTTTGCTGCTAGCCTCCAGCGAAGCTTTAAGTAAGCACCAGTAACTAGCGTTGAATACAGGCTTTTAGGGGAGCTAAACCGCCGTGCTCTTCTCGCGCCCGAAGGGACTCGTAGGTCTCGACATAGGGAGCTCTGCCATCAAGTTGGTGGAGCTCAAGGAAAAGAAGGGCGAATTCCACCTGCAACGCCTGGGGGTGGAGCCGCTCTCGCCGGAGGCGATCGTCGACGGATCCATCATGGACTCGTCGCTCGTCGTCGACGCCATCCACAAGCTGAACGACCAGACCAAGGTCAAGACCACGAATTACGCGACCTCGCTCTCCGGCCACTCGGTGATCATCAAGAAGATCCAGCTCCCCGCCATGCCGGCCGAGGAGCTCGCCGAGTCGATCCAGTGGGAAGCGGAGCAGTACATCCCCTTCGACATCAACGACGTGCGCCTCGACTACGTCGTCCTCTCGGAGGGCGAGCCCGGGCGGGACAACATGGAGGTTCTGCTGGTCGCCGTCAAGCGCGACAAGGTCAACGACTACGTGTCGGTGATCAGCCAGACGGGGAAGACCCCGACGCTCGTCGACGTCGACGCCTTCGCGGTGCAGAACGCCTACGAGATCAACTACGACGTCGACACCCGGAAGGTCGTCGCCCTCATCAACATGGGGGCCGGGGTGACCAACATCAACATCCTCGCCCGCGGCTCGACGGTCTTCTGGCGCGACCTCTCCTTCGGCGGCAACCAGTTCACCGAGGCCCTGCAGCGCGAGTTCAACCTCTCCTTCGAGCAGGCCGAGGCCCTGAAGCGCGGCCAGCAGGTCGACCGCTACGGGTTGAACGACGCCCGCCCGGTCCTGGACACGGTCTCGGCCGAGATGGCCTCGGAGATCCGCAAGACCTTCGACTTCTTCTCCGCCACCGCCTCCGAAGGGCCGGTCGACGAGCTGATCCTCTCCGGCGGCTGCTCGCTGACCGCCAACCTCCAGCAGGTCTTGAGGGACCGCTTCGAGGTGACGACGGAGCTCATGAATCCGCTCCGGCGCGTGCACTACAAGGAGAGCGATTTCGACGCCACCTGGCTGCAGTCGATCGCCCCCATGATGGCGGTCTCGGTGGGCTTGGCCATCCGCAAGGCCGGGGACTAGACCATGATCAAGATCAACCTCCTCGCCGAGGGCAAACGCCCCACAGCCGTACGCAAGGTCAAGCCCTCGCAGCTCCTCGAGGGCAAGGACGTCGGGATGTGGCTGCTCGCCGTCGGGCTCATCCTCGGGCTCGCCGCGCTCGGCCTCCTCTGGTACCTGCGCCACGGGACGATCGCCGAGAAGGACGCCGAGATCGGCGAGGCGAACAAGGAGGTCGAGGAGCTCGCCTCGGTCATCAAGGAGGTCGACGACTACAAGTCGAAGAAGACCGAGCTGGAGCGGAAGATCAAGGTCATCGGCGATCTCAAGCTCAACCAGCGCGGGCCGGTCAAGGTGATGGACAACATCTCGCGCTCGCTCCCGGAGCTCCTCTGGCTCGACCACCTGACGATGAGCTCGAGCACGATCGAGATCGACGGCCGCGCCTTCAACACCAACGCCGTGGCGAACTTCATCGAGAACCTGGACAAGGTGCCCGAATTCGGGGAGCCCACCTTGAAGGACACCCAGGAGCAGGCCGGCGGCGTCTATAAATTCGTCATCAACCTCAACTACTCCTTCACCCCGAAAGACGACAAGTCCGGCAAGGCCGGCGGTCCTCCTGGCACTGCCGGCACCGCCGGCAAGGATGCCGGCAAGGGGAAGGGGCCGGCGGCTCCGGCTTCGGCGCCGACGTCGGGATAGGAGGCGACTGCTTGGCCTTCAGCACGGGTCTGGAAGGGAAGCCTTGGTACTACGGGCTCGCCGCGGGTTTGGCGGTGGGCGGCCTTTTGTTCGGGCTTGGATACTGGCAGCTCATCATGCCGATGGACGACCAGATCGAAGGGCAGAACAAGACCCTCCACGATCTCCAGGACAAGATCCAGGAAGGGCGGACGGCGAAGGCGCAGCTGCCCAAGTTCCGCGAGGAGATCCGCCAGCTGGAGCTCGAGCTCGACAAGCTCCTCCGCATCCTGCCGGCGCGGCGCAACACCCCCGACCTGCTGCGCCGCATCCGTTCGCTCGCGGAGCAGGGCGACTTCACGCTCAAGAGCTTCACCCCCGGCTCTTTGACCGACAAGGATTTCTACAGCGAGTGGCCGATCGAGGTGCAGGTCGACGGGACGTACCACAACCTCGCCCTGTTCTTCGACCGCATCAGCCGCTTCTCGCGCATCATCAACATCGAGGACCTGAAGGTGATGGCGAACGAGGCCAAGGGGCCGCACACGATCGCCGCGACCTTCAAGGCCAAGACCTTCGTCTACAAGGAATCGGCGCCGCCCAAGCCGGACGCGAACGTCAAGGGCAAGAGCTCGGTCCTGGCGGGCGCGCCGCCCCCCGGCGGCGGCCCGGATGGCGGTCCCCCGGCGGCCAAGCCCAAGGGAGGCCCGGAGTAAAGCCATGAACCGCATGAAGCCAAAAACCGCCCGGTTCGGGCTCGCCGCGCTCGCCCTCCTCCTCTTCGGCCTGGTGGCGCTGGCGGCGATCGCCCAGACCCCGGCCGAGATCGCGCGGCAGAAGAAGCTCGCTCGCCAGGGCAAGACCGCCCCGACCGCTCCCGGCTCGCCGGCCGCCGCCGGGAAGACACCCGCCGCCGCGGCGCCGCGGGGCGTCGTGCCGCCGGGCACGTCGCCGCTGACCCGGCCCGCCGCCGGTGTCGTCGCCCCGCCGCCCGCCGCCAAGCCGCCGGGCGTCACAGGAACGCCGGGGGCGCCGGGAGCCCCCGGAGCGCCGGCCGACCAGAGCGTCCTGCCGGGCGGCACGCCGCCTCCGGCGCTCGGCGACATCGACCAGATCCTCGAAGGGGAGGACGAGCTGCCCTCTCCGGCAACGGCTACTCCTACGACCCGGGCAACCGGCGCGACCCGTTCAAGTCGCTGCTCGCCGCCCCCGACCGGCAGGAGTTCCGCGGTCCCCGACCGGAGGGCATCCCGGGCCTGCTCATCGACGAGATCGATCTGACCGGCATCTTCAAGACCGGGCGCGGCTACGTGGCGCAGGTCAAGGCGCCCAACCAGGCCAAGAGTTACCTGCTCAAAGAGGGCGATCAGCTGTATGACGGCGACGTGGTGAGCATCAGCCACAAAGAGGTGGTTTTCAAGCAGACCGTTCAGGATCCGACGGCACTGAAACCTTTCCGTGAGGTGGTCAAGACCTTGAGCCCGTAGCGGGCGGTCGAGGCCTTTTGGAGGTCCCGAAAGGGAGGCTTAGAGCCATGGGAGAAGTTGTCATGCACAGACGGAGCGCTCTTGGGCAGCTCTTGATCGCTTCAGCCGCGGCCGCAGCGGCGATCGTGGCCGGCTGCACCGCATCGCGACCGGCCAAGGTCGTCCAGGCCCAGCCCGCGGGCCACAGCACGGCGTCCGCCGACGCGAGGCAACCCGCGACGGCGACGAAGCCGACCGAGATCCGCGCCCTGGAGATCCGCGAAGGGGCGCCGGAGGTCTACGTCGATCTCAAGGCCAGCGCGGCACCGGTGTGGACGAGCTACCGAAACGCCCAGGGGCAGGTGGTCATCGAGCTGCCCAACACCGTGGCCGCGGCGTCGGTCGCCGACCTCTCGCCCGGCGAGGGGCTGATCTCCTCGCTCAAGGTGCAGCGGGAGACCGACGGCAACCGGCCGCTGACCCGGCTGGTGGTCGAGACCCGCCAGGAGGTCGAGCACACGGTGACGGCCGAGAACCTGGACCTCCACGTCCGCCTGGCGCCGGTCGACGGCGACAAGCGGGCCGCGCTCTCGGCATCCATGGCACCGTCTCCCGCCACGGTCGAGAAGGTCGAGCCGGAGCCCATCCCGCCGCCTCCCCCCGTGCCCGCCACGGCTCCCGCGGCATCGGCGACATCGGCGGCATCGGCGGCATCGGCGACATCGGCGGCTACGCCAGCTCCGGCGGCAGCCTCCGCGGCCCCGGAATCCACCCCGGCGATGGCCTCCGCTCCGTCCGCGATCACCACGGCCCCGGCCGGCACGCCCGAGCAGCCGGCGGTGGCGCCCGCTCCCAGGGGGGCTTCGGCCACCCGGTTGAACGCCATCGAGGTCTCGTCCTCGGGCGGCTCCGGCGGTGGGGCGGTGATCCGGATCGCCGGCGACGGCGAGTTCCCCTACCAGACCTTCGCTCTCGGCGACCCCGCCCGCTTCGTCATCGACCTTTCCGGAGTCATGAATCACAGCTCGCGCTCGACGGTCGCCGTCGACCGCGGGCTGGTGCAACGGGTGCGGGTGGCGCAGTTCAAGCCGATGCCGCAGCCGGTGGCGCGGGTGGTCTTCGACCTGCGTCACGGCACGGTGCCGCACATCGAGCGCACCGCGCAGGCGCTGGTGGTGACCTTCGGTGAAGGCGCTGCGGCCGCGGGCTCCTCGGCGGGCGCCTCGACGGGGATGTCCTCTCCCGCCCCCGAGCCGGCGGTGTCCGCGGCGGTTTCGGCTCCGATCCCCGCGCCCGAGCCGGCTCCGATGCCCTCGCCGGCAGCGACGAAGATCGCGAAGTCCGACCCCAGTCAGGGCACGGAGATCGCCGCTACCAGCTCGACCGAGCCTCCTCCTCCGCCCCCGGCCCCCAGCCGGACCAGCAAGAAATCCCGCAAGAGCCGCTCCAGCGCGGCCCCGGCGACGACCTCGATGGCGGCCGCGAGCACTCTTCCCGCGGCGTCCTCGGGGAGCGCCTCGGACCTGCCCCCCTCGGGGGTCGCCCCGGCGAGCACCGTGGCTTCGGTGTCGACACCCAACATCAAGGCCGTCTCCTCGACCCACAAGAACGACGGGCTGAACCCGCCCGCCCCCGCCGGCACTGTTCTCGCGAGCACCGCGACGGGCTCGGGCAAGCAGCAGCCGAGCGACCTCCAGCTCAACCGCGCTCCCGGCGCGGCGATGGGCGGGACGGCCTCGCCGGCCGAGAGCTTCGCCGCCCAGGCCGTCGGCCAGCAAGGGGAGCGGACCTACGTCGGCGAGCCCATCGACCTCAAGGTGACGAACGCCGACGTGACCGACGTGCTGCGCACCTTCGCCCAGCTGTCGGGCTTGAACATCGTCGTCCAGCCCGGGGTCACCGGAACGGTCACCGCCGAGATGGAGAACGTCCCCTGGGACCAGGCGCTTGAGCAGGTGTTGAAGATCAACAAGCTGGGCTACGAGCTCGAGGGCAACGTCATGCGCATCGCGCCGACGTCGATCCTCCGCGACGAGGCCAAGGAGCGGCAGGAGCTCGCCTCGGCGCGGGCCCTGGCGGTGCCTCTGCGCACCATCATGAAGCCGCTTTCCTACGCCCGGGCGCAGGATATCGCCCAACTCCTGAAGACCGGGGAAGCGGGGCTCCTGTCGCAGCGCGGCAGCGTCATCGTCGACAACCGCACCAACACCCTCATCATCAAGGAGCTGCCCAACTACCTCGACACCGTCATCGCGGTCATCGAGCAGCTCGACACCCCCGAGCCGCAGGTGATGATCGAGGCGCGGATCATCGAGACGACGAAGAACTACGACAGAAACATCGGCATCAAGTGGTCGTTCAACGGGGTGGCCGACGCGGCGCACGGCAACACCACCGGCCTCGTCTTCCCCAACAATGGGACGGTCACCGGCAACGTCGACGTCTCCGGTTCGTCGGGCAACCTGCTCGGCATCCACTTAGGGAACGTCTTGAACTCCTTCACGCTCGACGCCGCCCTCCAGGCGGCGGAGGACGAGGGGCTCGTTCACATCCTCTCGGCTCCGAAGGTCGCGACGTTGAACAACCAGCGCGCCTCGATCCAGAGCGGCCTGCAGATCCCCATCCAGACGATCGCCAACAACACGGTGACCGTGCAGTTCGTCAACGCGACGCTGCGCCTGGACGTCACGCCCCAGGTGACCGCCGAGGGCACCATCCTGATGGACATCGACATCTCGAAGCGCGAGCCGCTGACCGCCTTCCTGGTGCCCGGCGCCACCAACGCCCCGATCTCCACCAAGGACGCGCACACCCGCCTGGTCGTCCGCGACGGCGGTACGGCGGTCATCGGCGGCATCTACAAGGTGACCAACAACGATGCGCAGAGCCGCATCCCGGGTCTCGCCAACATTCCTATCCTGGGAAACCTGTTCAAGAACCGGTCGAGGTCCGACTCGAACGACGAGCTGCTGATCTTCATCACCCCACGGGTCATCAAGCTGTAGCCCGGGGAGGAGCCTCTATATGAACTGGAAGAAGACGAATCTGATCGCACGGCCCGCGACATCGGCGACATCGGCGACATCGGCGACATCGGCGACATCGGCGACATCGGCGACATCGACGACATCGGCGACATCGGCGACATCGACGACATCGGCGACATCGACGATCTGGGCGACCCTGGCCACGCTCGGCGCTCTGGCGCTCGCGCTCACCGCGCTCCTCGGTTGCCAATCGCGCACCGATCGAACCGATGGCGGCGGCGTCCTGCTCTCGGTGTCCCAGCTCAGCATGCCGCCGACGCAGTTCATCCTGCCCAAGATGCCGACGCCGGGAATGGTGCTGCCGACGGTCACCTCGGTGACGATCCAGAACATCGTCAAGGATCCGACCCCGACCTCGACGAGCATGCTCGAAAACGTCGAGCTCAACGAATACGAGGTGACCTACACCCGGGCGGATACGGGCACCCGGGTACCGCCGCCCTTGATCGAGAACTTCGGCGGGGTGGTGCCGGTCAACGGGACGCTCCTCATCAGCAACCTGAACATCCTCGCGAACAATCAGGTCGACACCCTGCCGATCTCGGATATCGCGCAGTACGGCGTCGATCGCGAGACCAACAGCACGATCATCGTCCTCAATGTCAGCATCGTTTTCTTTGGTAAGACCTTATCGGGCCAAGCGGTCCAGACCACCCCCTCCGGGTTCACCATGGAAGTGTTCCAGTCGCAATAGCCAGCTCGCGGAGAGGTTTTGAGGAGAGCGCCGTCATGAAAAGCCTGAAGATCCTGACTCTTGCCTTACTGGCCTTCGCCGTGGTCCTGGCGGCCTGCACCAGCTCGCCGAGCGAGCCGAAGCAGACGCCGACCACTCCGGTCCCGCCGGTTGCGCCGGTTCCGGCGGTCACCTACAACATCACGGTCACCGCCAGCCCGAATCAGCTCACCGCCGGAGTCAACTCGACTCCGAGCACGATCACCGTCACCGCGCGGCGGACGGACAACGGCCAGGCCGCACCGGACCTGACGATGGTCACCCTGACGACCAGCCTCGGCGAGTTCGGGAGCGTCGGGAGCGGCCTGCAGAAGGCCAACCTGCAGCTCCTCGGCGGCCAGGCCACGGCGGTGCTCTTCCCCGGCTCCAGCCAGGGGACGGCGACGGTCACGGCCCAGATCATGGTATCGATGCAGGTCGCGGGCTCGGGGGGAACCAACGTCCAGATCGGCCCGGCGCCGGCCTTCTTCGTCGGCTCGGTCCAGCCGTCCCTCGGCAGCCCCCAGGGCGGCGACCAGGTGAAGATCAACGGCAGCGGGTTCACCTCGCCGGTGCGGGTCACTTTCGGCAACGCCACGGCCACCGTGCGCTCGGTCTCTCCCACCCAGATCGTCGCCGTCGTCCCCTCCGCCATCGCCGCCACCGGCAGCTCGGTCCCGGTGGGGGCGTCGGTGCCGGTCCCGGTCGGGGTGACGATCAACGCCAACCAGACCGCGATGATGACCGACATGATCGCCGCGGGCTTCACCTACGCCTACGGTGGCGGCGCCCAGCAGCCGCAGGTCTTCTCCGTCTCCCCGGCCTCGGGCACCAATGACGGCGGCACCCGGGTGACGATCAACGGCACCGGCTTCGTGGCCCCGGTCCAGGTCTTCTTCAGCGCCGTGGGGGTGAGCCTCGAAGCCACCGTCCTCTCGGTGACCGCGAGCCAGATCATCATCAACACGCCGGCCGCGCGCGGCTTCGGCCAGGCGCTCGCCAACAGCACGGTCGACATCCTGATCAAGAACGTCGGCACCGGTTTCCAGACCACCTCCACCGCGGCCTTCCGCTTCGGCAGCAAGGTGATCATCACCTCCTTCTCTCCGGGCCAGCTGGCTTACAACGACACGACGACCCTCATCACCATCCTGGGCCAGGGCTTCGAGTCGCCGGCCTCCGCCTCGATCGACAAGGTGGCGGCGCGGGTCCTCTCGATCACCGGCACGGAGATCGTCGTGCAGTCGCCCGGCATCCGGGTCACCTCCTGCAACGACGTCTCGGGTCCGGTCGGGGTCGTCAACATCAACACTGGCGACGGCGACGACACGGCGAGCGGCGACGGACCGATGGGCAACTTCATCTACACCGTGCCCCTGACGGCCATCACTGGCGTCAGCCCGAGCGCCGGCAACCAGGACGGCGGCACCCAGGTCACCATCAAGGGCTCCGGCATTGACGGCAACACTCAGGTACTGATCGGCGGCCAGACCGCCACTTCGGTCGGTACCGTGGCGAACGGCATCGTCGTCACTTCGCCGCGCTTCACCGGCACGTTCCTGACCCAGACCTGCTTCGTCGGCACCACGGCCGGGACGATGAATCTCGACACCCCGGTCGACGTCAAGGTGACGAACCTCGGCTCGACCTGCACGGATACGAGCGTCAAGGCCTTCTTCTACCAGCCGACCGACCGCAGTTGCATGACGACGCCGGTGACGCCGCCGCCGCCCCCCGTGGTGCCGGCGCCGGTCGCGAGCTTTACGATTACCACGAGCGGCCGCCAGGCGATCTTCGACGACACCTCGTCGGGCGCCCCGTTCATCTCGCGGACCTGGGACTTCGGCGACGGCGGGCAGAACGTCAGCACGCAGAACAACCAGAGCGTGTCTCACGGCTACGCGGCGGCGGGGACCTACACCGTGACCCTGAGCGTCACCAACGCCTGCACGACGGGGAATTGCACCAGCACGCTGAAGCAGTTCGTGACCGTGATGTAGGGCGCGGGTCCTTAAGCTCGTTCTTTCTCAACTGAGGCGGCCGCCTGGACGGGCGGCCGCCTCGGTTCGTATACTAGGACGCTATGAACTTACGTCGTTGCCTCCTCCCGCTGTCTCTCCTCTGTGTCCTCGCCCTCGGCGTCCTCGGTCTCGCCCTGGGCTGCAGCAAAGCGACCCCCACGGCGCCCAGCGGCGCTACCTTGGCCATCACCGCGAATCCGTCGCGGATCGACCTCAACGGGACGTCGAACATCACGGTCTTCGGCCAGAAGCCGAACGGCAGCCCGCTCGACTCCGGCACCGTGATCCGCTTCTCGACCGACAAGGGGACGATCGACGCGATCGCCACGATCAGCAACGGGCAGGCCTCGGCTCTCCTCCACGGGGATGGCACCTCGGGGACGGCGACCGTCTCGGCGGCGACCGGGAGCGGGTCGACGTCGAGCGGCACGGGCGGTACGACGTCGTCGGGCTCGGCGGTGACCATCAAGGTGCTCATCGGGCCGGCGCATACGACGGCCTCGATTCAGCTGCAGGCGACCCCGACGAGCATCGGCAATACGACCAACTCGACGGTCACCCTTCTCGCGGTCGTCCGCGACGAGGAAGGGCAGCCGCTGCCCGGCGCCCAGATCGACTTCCAGACCGACCTCGGGACCCTGGCGTCCAAGGGCGCTCTCGTGACGACCGATGCCAACGGCCAGGCGACCGACCTGCTGTCGGTCAAGGCGGTCGAGCTGACCACCAACATCTCCTCCTTCATGGTGCGAGCGGAAGGGGCCGGGGCGATGGGGGGCGCCGTGATGGCGACTGCCACGATCACGGTCCGCACGTCCGCGCCGGTCGCCAACTTCACCTACACGGCCCTCGGCAACAGCAACGTGCAGTTCACCAACCTGTCGACCGGCAGCAACCTGACCTACAGCTGGACCTTCGGCGACAGCTCGTCGGGTTCGACCGACGTCTCCCCGCAGCATCAGTACCCGGCGCCGGGCACCTACACGGTCACCCTGGTCGCGAGCAGCGCCACGACGGGTCAGGCGAGCACGAAGACGGAGCAGGTCGTCGTCAAGTAAGCGACGAGAAACGGTCGCTTCCCGTTGAGAAGGGCGGTCTTCCGAAGTGGGAGACCGCTCTTTTTCTTTGGTCTCTGCGAGTTGCGCCGGGCGCCTGCTATAATGCCGCCACTTTGCCGAACCCTCCTGCCGCCATGGAACGCTCGCCCTCACGCCACGGCCTCTTGCGAGGTGCGTTCCGATGAGTGACCTGCAGCTCCCGGATCGCCTCGTCCAGCTCCGTACCCGCTGGGAGGCCGATCCCGCGTCGCGAATTTTCCTCCAGCTTGCAGAGGAGTACCGCCACCTGGGCCGCCTTCACGAGGCGCTCACCGTGCTCGACGCGGGTTTGAAGGAGCACCCGGGCTACCTCTCGGCGCTCGTCGCCAAGGGGCGATGCCTGCTCGAGCTGGGCCAGCCGGACCCGGCGCGGGAGGTGCTGGAGCGGGTCGTCCGCCAGGACGCCACGCAGGCGGTGGCCAACAAGCTCCTCGTCCGCGCCTACCTGGACACCGGGCAGGCCGAACGCGCGAAGGAGCGGCTCGACCTCTACAGCCTCCTCCACGACGGCGACCCGGAGATCGAGGATCTGCGCGGCCGCATCCGCCGTCTGGACGCCGCCGCCAAGGGGAAGCCCCAGAAGCCCGAGGCGCCGGAGGTGCCGGAGATGCCAGAGCAACCCCTCGCCGCCAAGCCGCTCTCGGGGGACCCGTTCGATCTCCCGGCGCCGAAGCCGGCCCCGGCGCGCGGCGCCGCAGCGTCGATGGCGTCCGCTTCTATCACGCCGAAGGACGGTGGCGACGTCTTCCAGCTCGACTATCCGGCCGCTCCCCGCCGGGTCGCGGTCCAGGACATCTTCGCCCTCGATGATCTGGTACCAGCGCCCGTACCGGCTCCGACCGCTGCGCCGGCGCTCGCGATCGAAGCTCCCGCGGCTGTCGAGCCTCAACCGGCTCCCGCCCTGGAGACGGCCGCTGCGGTCACCGTCGAGGAGGTCGAGGAGGCTCCCGACCTGAACGAGGCGGAACCGATCCCGGACGGAGAGCCGTTCCCGGGGCTGGTCTCGCGCGCCGTCCGCCACCGTTACCTGTCGGGGCTCGCCGCCGAGGGTCTCTTCCCGGTCGCCATGGAGCTCGCTCCGGCGCTCCAACCGGCTGCTGCCGCTCCGCCGGCCCCGCCGGCGCCCGCACCGCCTGAGCCCCTGGCGCCGCCGGAACCGGCCGCGTCACCGGCGTCACTGGCGTCACTGGCGTCACTGGCGTCACCGGCCGCGCCCGAAGCTCTGGCGCCGCCGGAGCCGGTCCCGGCGCCGGCCGCACCGGTCGAGCTCTTCCCCCTGCGCTCGATCGGCGAGGCGGTCGAGGCCGAGCTGTGGCGCTCCGAGCCCGAGCCGGTCGCCCCGGCTCCCCAGCCCGCATCCGAGCCCGCACCCGAGCCGATGACGCCGCCGGTCGCTCCCGAACCGGAGCCCGCGGCGTCTGTCCCCCCGGCCCCTGAAGCTCCTCAAGTCCCCGCGGTTCCCGAGCCGGCCACGGTCACCCTGGCCGACCTCTACCTGCGGCAGGGCCACCATGGGGAGGCCGAGCGGCTCTACCAGGAGGTTCTGCGTCGGGAGCCGCACAACGCCGCAGCCCAGCTCGGGCTGGCCCGCGTGGCCTCAGCTTCAGCTTCGGCGGCATCGGCGGCATCTGCGGCATCGGCGGCATCGGAATCGACGGCGCCGGTCGCCGCAGCCGAGCCGGTCGCCGCGGAGCCGGCGCTCCCCGCGCCGGTCGTGGCGACGGACTTCGTCGCGGCCGGGAGCGCCGGGGACCGGCGGACGCGCACGGTCGATCTGCTCAACCGTTATCTGCAGCGTATCCGGCGAGGGAGCCAGCCCCATGTTCCTTGAGAAGTTGAGCCAGATCAGCAACCGCGTCGAGGGCATTCTCGCCCTCTCGCTGGTGGCCAAGGACGGCATCGCCGTCGAGTCGGTTTCCTCGGACCCGGATCTCGACCTGGAGGTGCTGGCCGCCGAGCTCATCTCGCAGGCGCGCTCGATCGCCGAGAACCACCGCGAGCTGGAGGCCGGGGAGGTCCAGCAGTTCTCCGTCACCACCGATCGGCTCACCCTGATGGTAAGCTCGGTGGCAAAGGATTATTATCTGCTCCTCGTGCTCGGCCCCGAAGGCAGCTATGGCCGGGCTCGATTCGAGCTCAAGAGGGCGCGCCTGCTGTTCGAGGAAGACCTGTCATAGGCGGAGCGCCGTCGTTTGGAGGGGATTCACTTGCTGACGTTCGAGCAGATCAAAGAGTTGATCGAGCTGGTGGCCGAGCGCCGGCTCCAGGGCGTCGAGATCGAGCGCTCGGGTTTCCGGCTGAAGGTCGACGGCTACACGCCGCTGCCGCCGGCGCCCGCCGCGGCTCCGGCCCCCGCACCGGCCGCTGCCACGCCCGCGGCGGCGCTCGCCGGTCTCGCCGCGCCCGCGGGTGAGGCCGCCGCCGCTCCGCCCACTGCCGTCGCGGCCTCCGCCGGGGCGCACATCCTGACCTCGCCCATCGTCGGCACCTTCTACGCCGCCTCCTCTCCCGACAGCCCGTCCTTCGCCGAGGTCGGCTCGCGGGTGCGCAAGGGGCAGGTGGTCTGCATCGTCGAGGCGATGAAGCTGATGAACGAGATCGAGTCCGACGTCGACGGGACGATCGTCGAGATCTACCCCCAGAACGCCCAGGCCGTCGAGTTCGGCGAGCCTCTCTTCGCCATCCGGACCTCATAGGGCAGCTTGTAAGCCCGGTCGCCGCGAGCCTCAAGTGATGTTCAAGAAGATCCTGATCGCCAACCGCGGCGAGATCGCGCTCCGTATCATCCAGGCCTGCCGGGAGCTGGGCATCGCGACCGTCGCGGTCTACAGTACGGCCGACCGCGACAGCCTGCACGTCACCTACGCCGACGAGGACGTCTGCATCGGGCCGCCGCCGTCGTCGTCCTCCTACCTGAACATTTCGAGCCTCATCTCCGCCGCCGAGATCACCGGCGCCGACGCCATCCACCCCGGCTACGGCTTCCTCGCCGAGAACGCCCACTTCGCCGAGGTCGTCGAGGAGTGCCGGATGACCTGGATCGGACCGCGGCCCGAGGTCATCCGGCTGATGGGCGACAAGGCGAAGGCGCGGGAGACGGCGGCGGCGGCCGGGGTGCCGATCCTCCCCGGCAGCAAGGAGCCGCTCGGCTCGATCGCCGAGGCCGAGCAGTTCGCCGCCGAGGTCGGCTACCCGGTCATCTTGAAGGCGGCGGCGGGGGGCGGCGGGCGCGGCATGCGCATCGTCCATGCCGAGGAGGAGATCGGCTCCCAGTTCCAGACTGCCCACGAGGAGGCCGAGCGGGCCTTCGGCGACGGCTCGATCTACCTGGAGAAGTACCTGACCGAGCCGCGGCACATCGAGTTCCAGGTCTTCGGCGATCGCCACGGCCACGTCATCCACCTGGGCGAGCGGGAGTGCTCCATCCAGCGCCGGCACCAGAAGCTGATCGAGGAGTCGCCGTCGCCGGCCCTGACCCCGGAGCTCCGCGCCGAGATGGGGGAGGCCGCGGTCGCCCTCTGCCGAAACGTCGGCTATGAGAACGCCGGCACGATCGAGTTCCTCCTCGATTCCGACCGGCGCTTCTACTTCATGGAGATGAACACCCGCATCCAGGTCGAGCATCCGGTGACCGAGATGGTCACCGGCATCGATCTCGTGAAGCTCCAGATCTTAGTCGCTGCGGGGGAGAAGATGGGCCTCCCCTCCGGCCTCAAGCCGCGCGGTCACGCCATCGAGTGCCGGATCAACGCCGAGAACCCGGACACCTTCGCTCCCTCGCCCGGGCCGCTCAAGACCTTCCACCTGCCCGGCGGGCCTGGCACCCGGGTCGATACTCACGGCTACGAGGACTACGTCATCCCGCCGCACTACGACTCGCTGGTCGCCAAGCTCATCGTCCACGACCGCGGCCGCAAGGAGGCGATCGCGCGGATGCTCCGCGCTCTCGATTTCTTCGTCGTCGAGGGCATCCAGACCTCGATCCCCCTTCACAAGCGGATCGTACGCGACCCCGACTTCATCGCCGGCAACCTGTCGACCCGCTTCATGGAGCGTTTTTTAGCCCGGGAGCGCAAGTGAGGGCGAGGCTGAAGCGGGATCGGCTGGGGCCCCTCTACGCCATCGCCGACGCCGACGCCCTGGGGGACACCCCGATGCCGGAGGCGGTCGCCGCCATGGCCGAGGCCGGCATCCGGACGATCCAGATCCGGGCCAAGGGGCGTTCCGGAGCCGAGCAGCACCGGCTTCTCACGGAGTGCCTGGCGGCGATCGAAGCGATCGAAGGCGCGGGAGAGGAGGTCGACCTGTGGATCGACGACCGCGTCGATCTCGCGGCTCTCTTCCCGGATTCAAAATGCGTCGGGGTCCACGTTGGCCAGCGCGACCTGCCGCCCGCGGCGGCCCGCCGGGTGGTCGGGGATGGCGCCTGGATCGGCCTCTCGACCCATGACGAGGAGCAGGTTACGGCGGCCGAGCTCGACCCCGCCGTCGACCTGGTGGCGGTGGGACCGATCTTCCCCACGGTGAGCAAGGGGCGGCCGGACCCCGTGGTCGGTCTCGATTTCCTCGCCCGGGCGCGCCGGCTGACGGGCAAGCCCCTGGTGGCGATCGGCGGCATCGGCGCGGACGAGATCTCTTCCGTCCTCGCGGCCGGCGCCGACGCCGCGGTCGTCCTTTCGGCCCTCTGCGGGGGCGCCGGGGGTCTCGGCCGCGCGGGGCGCGCGGAGATTACCGACCGTTGCCGCAATCTGATGCTCGCCGCGGGATGCGCGTCTTCCTGACGGGCTTCATGGGCGCCGGGAAGACCGTCGTGGGCGAGCTGTTGGCCGAGCGCCTGGGGGTGCCGTTCCTCGATCTCGACCGCGAGATCGAGGCGCGATCGGGAATGGGGATCCGGCAGATCTTCGAGACCCAGGGGGAGGCGGCCTTCCGCCAGAGCGAGCGCGAGACCCTGCGCGCCCTCCTCGCCCTGCCCGACGCCGTGGTGGCGACGGGAGGGGGTACCTTCACTTTCGAGGCCAACGCGCGGCTGATGGGAGAGAATGGGATGTCGGTCTTCTTGAACCCTCCGTTCGCGACCATCGTGGCGCGGATCGGGGCCCTGGGGAAGACGGACCGTCCGCTCTTTAGGGACGAGATGCAGGCCCTGACCCTCTACCGGGAGCGGCTCCCGGCCTACCAGCGCGCCGACCTGACCGTGGACGTGGGCGCGGGGGAGGGGCCGCAGGAGGTCGCGGCGAGGATCGCTCTGCTGATCGGACAACGCTGATGCGCTACCTGATTCTCTCCGACATGCACGGCAACTGGGACGCCTTCGAGGTGGTCCTGCGCCACGCCCGCCGCAAGCGCTTCGACGCCGCCCTGGTCCTGGGCGACCTCGTCGGTTACGGCGCCGCTCCCAACCAGGTGGTCGAGGCCGTCCGCGAGCTGGCGCCGCGGATCTTCGTCGTCCGTGGCAACCACGACAAGGTGGTGGCGGGGATCGACCGCGGCGAGCACTTCAACCCCGCCGCGCTCCAGGCGGCGAAGTGGACGACCGGCCGCTTGACCCCGACCAACCTGCGCTACGTCCGCGAGCTGCCGGAGGGGCCGGTGATGGTCGAGAAGGGGGTCGCCATCTGCCACGGCTCGCCTCTCGACGAGGATACCTACGTCTTCTCGGACCTGGACGCCTTCGAGATCTTCTCCGTCCACGAGGTGCCGGTGACCTTCTTCGGCCACACCCACATCCCGTCGATCTTCTCGTTGGAGGGGAGGGAGATCGGGGTGCGCGCTCTCCGCGGCCGGAGCGGCCGGATCGAGCTCCATCCCCAGGGGCGCTACCTGGTCAACCCGGGCTCGATCGGCCAGCCGCGCGACCGCGACCCCCGGGCCTCCTACATGACCTACGACAGCGAGCGGCGGATCGTCCAGTGGCGCCGGCTCCCCTACCCCGTCGACCATGCCCAGGGCCGGATCCGCAAGGCCGGTCTGCCCCACATGCTGGCCGACCGGCTGGCGGTCGGGGTGTAGCCTCAAAGGCGCCTCGAAGCCTAGGCTCTACCTTGAGACCTCGGTCGCGAGACCGCGGGAGATCGCGTCGCCCAAGAGCGCCTGGAACTTTTCGTCCGCCTCCTTCGCCAGCTTGTCCTGCTCGGCGCCCAGCTTGTCCTGCTGCTCGCCGAGGTCGTCCTGCTGTTTCCCCAGCTCGTCCTGCTTCTTTCCCAACTCGTCCTGCTGGCGGCCGAGGTCGTCCTGCTGCTTGCTCAGCTCATCCTGCTGCCGCGCCAGGCGGTCGTTGACCTCTCTCCCCTCGCTGGTCGCTCTCCCTTCGTCGCGGGCCACCCGGGCCTGCTCGGCTCCCAGGCGAGCCTGCTTGGCGCCGAGCTTCGCCTGCTCCGCCCCGAGAGCCGCCTGGCGGCTGCCGAGTTCGGCCTGGTGGCTCCCCAGGTCCGCCTGCCGCCTGCCCAGCTCCTCTTGAGGAGCGAAGAGGGCGAACGCCGTCTCGAGCGTCCGCGGATCGCGGATGACGTATTCCTTGCCGCCCTGGCGGAACCAGAGGATTTCCTTTTCTCCCGGCCCGAGGAGCTTGCGAGCCCGCTCGACGTCTCCCATCGAGCCGTTCATCGTCGACGAGCCGTTGGGCCGCAGGAGGACGTACTCCTCGCCGTCCGCGGAGTGCGAGAAGTGGGGTGGCCGCGGTGGCCGCGGGGCGATCGGGGCCCGCGGCGGCAGGGGGGGTTGCGGTGTGGGATCGCTGGCGCGGAGGGTCTGCGGAGCGGGATCGCTGGCGCGGACGGCGGGGGATGCCTCCTGGGCGGCGACGATCCGGAAGGGTACGAGAGCGAAGAGGGCGATGAGCCCGAGAAGGCACCACCAGCCGAGATGGCGGGGGCGCGAGGCTTGGTCGAGCATTTCGAGTCTCCTTTTGAGGTGTTGGCGAGAGGGGGCCGCGGTGGCGAGAGCCATGACCGAGGCCACTGAGGCCAGTGAGGCCAGGCCGCCGGCGCGGGGTGTGACTCCGAGCCGTAAGAGGAGGCGGCCATACGCCTGCGGGGCCTCGCCGAGGACGGTGAGAACCTCCGCGTCGCAGGCTGCCTCCCGGGCGAGCGCATACTCCCGGGCGGCGAGGGTCGCCAGGGGGTGGAAGAAGAAGAGCCGCGAGGCGAGGGCGGGCACCCAGCCGAGCCAGAGGTCGCCGCGGCGCAGGTGGGCGAGCTCGTGGCAGAGGACCATGGAGAGCTCCCCTGCCGAGAGCCGGTCGAGCCCTGTCCGGGGCAGGATCACCCGTGGCCGGAAGAGCCCGACCGCCTGTGGGGTCGTCACTTCGGCGGAGAGCAGAAGCGGAGCGGAGGAGACCCTCTGCTCCCGGCAGAGCCGCTCCCAGAGCCCGGCGAGCGGACTCTCGGTTACCGTCGTGGAACGTTGACGAATCCCCCGCAGCTGCCGGAGTTGCCGGCCTAAGGGGACGAGCTGGACGAGAGCGGCGAGGAGCCAGAGGACGCTGAGGGTCGAAGTCCAGGGAAAAGCGGGCTTTCTGGGCATCACCACGGTCGGCATCGGGAGGAGGGGGAGGAAGGCCGCGGGGGTGCCCGGCTCGGCAATTGCGACGGGCGCGACGGACGCGACGGACGCCGAAACGACAGGCGCCGCGGGCAGCAGGGGGAGTCGCAGAGGCGCGACGCCGACCAGACTGACGACGAGCCGCAGGCAGGCGAGCCACCACAGCCAGGTCCGGAACGCCGCGGGCAGGCGGGGAAAGAGCCGGGAGAAAGCCCAGATCGCGACAATCAGGACGCCGCCTTCGAGAGAGGCGCGGCCGAGGATCGCCGGCATTGCCGGCAGCGCCGAGATCGCCGGGATCGCTGTCCAGATCTCCATGCCTTACTCCTTCTTCCTCGATTGGAGCCGCGCCACCAGCCGTTCGAGCTCGGCGAGCTCGACGTCCGAGACCTCCTCGGTCTCGGTCAGGTAGGCGACGAAGGGGGAGACCGAGCCGCCCAGGGTGCGCTCGACGAAGTCGCGGACGACCCCGTGCAGCAGCTCGCCGTCGGTCTCTCTCGCGGCGTAGCGGAAGATGCCCTCCGCCTGCCGCCGTTCGAGATAGCCCTTGCCGCGCAGGCGTTCCATCATGGTGAGGACGGTCGAACGCGCCAGGCCGCGCGGCAGACCGAAGCCCTCCGCCGCCTGGCCGACCGTGGCCTCCCCCTGCTCCGCCACATAGCGCAAGAGGGCCAGCTCCTGGTCTCCGATCGTTTTCGATTTCATGGTCCGCGCTCGTAGCGACATTTGTCGGCAGGATACTCGTGCCTACATCTGTCGTCAAGGGGGAGATACGGCCGCGCGGCCGTCAGGTTGCAGGCGAGTGAGGCGCTTTAGTCGCTGCCGGCCGATTGATAGCGGAGGGACGTGATCCCGTTCTTGAACGCTCTCGCTTCGAGGAGCTTCAGGTTCCGGCGGTGGACGCCCTCAAAGAGGGGTTTGCCGGCGCCCAGCACCATGGGAACGACGATCAGCTGGACCTCGTCGATGAGGTCCAGGTTCGCGAGCTGTTGGACGATGCTCCCGCTTCCCAGGAGCGTCATGCCGCCGCCCGCCGGCTCTTTGAGCTTCCGGATCTCCACGGGATCGATCTCGTGCAGGAGCCGAACGTTTTTCCAGTGCGGCCCTTCCTCCACGCTCCGCAGGGTTTTCGAGAAAACGATCTTCGGGCTGTCGTTCAAGGTGGCGGCCATGTGCGGATCGTTCTGGATCGCGGCCTCGGTGGGCCAGTAGCTTTTCATCATCTCGTAGGTCGTACGACCGAAGAGGAGCGTGCTGCCGCCGCTCGATTGGCCCTGGGTGTACCGCTCGTACTCGTCATCTTTCCCTATCGACTTGAACCAATCGATCTCACCGTTGGGACCGGCAAAGAAACCGTCGAGGCTCACAAAGTTGAAGACACCTATTTTCGCCATGGGCTCATTCCTCGCGGAATCGTTCATCTATGCACAGTATGGTGGGCATAGGGTGAAGTCAAGGCTCGCGCTCCGCCCTCAGCCGCGGCCGGAGAGCTCGTCCGCGATGGCCGAAATCTGCATCCGGGCGAGGGCGAGGTTCGCCTGCGAGCGGTCGAGCACGACGAGGAGGAAGGCGTTCTCGGGTCGATCTAAGGGGCGCACGATCGCGAAGCGTTGGCCGCCGGTGACGAGGATCTCCTCGGGCGCGTCGCCGTCGTCTAAGCTCCGCGCGTTGCTCCGCTGGCGTTCTAACAGGGTGGCGCCCTCGCGGGCCATCGCTCCGGCGGTCGCGCCGGTCAGCCCGCGCGCGGCGTCCAAAACTTCGCCATCCCGCTCGGACGCGACCAGGGCGGCGACCGTTCCGTCTAAGGCCGCGAGACGCGCCAGGATCGCGGCGAAGCTCGGGCCCGCTTCGGGCTTCGCCGCCGCCTCGTCCTTGCGGCGCATCCCCTCCATCAGGAGAAAGGAGAGCTGGGCTTCGATCGCGACCGGGTGCGCCGGCTCGAGGCTCGACATTTCGATGTCGGCGTTCTCCCAGGTGACGATCTCGAGCGCGGCCTCTTCGCCCAGGAGCGCCCCGGCCGCCGCGTCGACGAGCCGGCCACCGAGGAAGGCGAGCTGCCCGAAGACCCCGGCCGCCTCGACGGTCAACGCGCAGGTCTTGTGCTCCAGCTCCAGCAGTTGGAGGAACGAGGCGAGGTTCATGTTCTCGACCCGCCCCTTGACCGTCTGGGCGAGGAGGGCCTCCACCCGCCGGCAGAGCAGGTCGAGGCTGAACGGCTTGGTGAAACAGTCGACCGAGCCCACTTTCCCCGTTTCCTCGGCGGCGGTCTCGCGGCCGGAGACGACGATGACCGGCAGGCCCGGATGCTCCCGGCGGAGGCAGGCGATCAATTCGAGCCCGTCCATCTCCGGCATCCGGAGGTCCGTGATGACCAGGTCCACGGGCTCGCGCGCCAGGAGCTTGAGCGCTTCCTTGCCGTCGCCGGCCGCGAGCACGACGTAGCCCGCGAGACCGGCGCGCAAGCCGAGGACGAGCGAGGCGCGGACGGCCTCCTCGTCGTCGACCACCAGGATTTTCTTCATCCGTTCAGAAGCCTCGCCTTACGGGGACGGTGTCGCAATCGGGACGCAGGGCAGGTCGACGGTCAGGATCGCGCCCCCTTCGGGGCGGTTCTCGGCGAGCACCCTGCCGCCGTGCCCCTCGACGACCCGGCGGACGATCGAGAGGCCGAGGCCGGTGCCGCCCCGCCGACGGCTGAAGAAGGGCTCGAACACCTGAGCTAAATCCCCGGCGGAAAAGCCTTCGCCCGAATCCTCGATGACTGAGCGCACCGCGGACCGGCCGGAGAGCTCGACCGCCGAGCCGCGGATGACGACCGTTCCCGGCGAGGGGGAGTGTTGGAGGGCGTTCTCGATGAGATTGCCGAACACCGCCTCCAGCCGCTCCCCGTCCCCCCAGACCGGCGGGAGCTCCGCCGGCATCTGCCGGAGCACCTTGACACCGAAGTCCTGGGCCATGGGCTCTGAGCTCCCCACCGCGCGCTCGACGAGCTCGGCGACGTCGATGCGGGCGAGCTTGCGGCAGGCCGGCTTGCCATATTCGAGCAGCTCGCGGGTCAGGCTCCGCAAGCGCGCGAGGTGCAGACGGAGAACGCCGATCTCCGCTTCGACCTCCGGATTTTCCGGCACCAGCCGGGCGAGCGCGTCGAGGCCGATGGAGAAGCCGAAGAGAGGGTTGCGTACCTCATGGGCGACCCCGGCGACGAGCGCGCCCATGGTCGACAGCAGCTCGCTCCGGCGCAGCGAATCCTGGAGCTCGATCAGGCTCGTCACGTCCTTGAGCATGACCAGGAAGCGCTCCCGTCCGGGCTCCGCGGCCGGGATGAGCGTCGCGGTCAGGGCCCAGGTCTGGTCGTCGAGCGTGCAATGCCAGCGGCGGCTGCGCTGGGTCTCCCGGATCTCGTCCAGGGCGCGCCCGATCTCCCGCCAGAGCTCGTTCCCGCCGAAGTCCGTGAGCCGCTTGCCGAGATGGTCCTGGTAGATGCCGCCCAAGAGGGAGAGCGCGGCGCGGTTCAGCCGCCTTAGCGCCTGGGTCGAGCTGAAGACGAAGATCGCCGCCTCCGAAGCGTCGAAGGCCCCCTGCCACTCCTGGGCCGCCTCCTCGATCCGCTGGCGCAGCAGGCGCTCCTTCTCCAGGGCGTCGCAAGCGTTCTGGGACACCACTTCCGTCTCCGATTCGAGATTCGAGCATGGCAAAGCCAAGATCCACGGACCTCCTGATCAACCGACGCCTGCCCACGGCTGTATTTAAGAGGTAGTGTAACCTATCCGTGGACGGATGGCTACAGGCTACCGACCGCTACCAGACGAAGACGAGATGGAAGGGGATGCCGTCCCGGCTCCACTCCTGGGCGGCGGCGAGCCAGGATTCGACCAGGCCTCCGGCGGCTTTGTGGCCGCGGTCCCAGAAGCGGGCGGCGTGGTCGACGAAGAGGACGTAGCCGGTGCCGGGGACCCAGGAGAGGTCGCGGAGCGAGTCGTCCAAGGCGTCCCAGTTCTCCCCGAAGTGCTCCGGGAAGCCGAAGGCCTCGGCCAAAACGGCGAAGAGCTGGCGATCCTCCTCGACGTGGGTGCCGTCGATCGCGGCGTGGACCATGCCGGGGAGGGCGGCGCGGAGGGGGGCCGCGGTCTCGGCGGTGACGAAGTGGATGCAGCTCCAGGAGGGGGTCTTCAAGTCGTCGACGGTCATCTGAAGGTCTCGGGGTTGAGGCGCAGGAAGGTGCGGTAGTGGTCTCTCGTGTAGTAGGTCTCGCCGCCCTGGCCGCGGATGATCCGGCGGGCGCCGCGGTCGGAGGCCCCGGGGGTCTCGACGGTGTACTCGTGATAGAAGCCGCGCGCCTGGGCGGGGAGGCGCCCCTCGCGGTTGCCGAAGACGACGCCGTCCTGGCGATGGCGGAACGGGCCGTTGGTCGCGATGCGGTCGAGCATCTTGCGGATCTCGGCGCGCTCGACCGGATCGGTGAGGCTGGCCCCCCCGTCCGACTCGGCGACGGCGGAGCTGCGGTGGTGCGAGCGGGCCTCCGCCCGGCCGGCCCCGAGCGCCAGGGCGAGAGAGAGACCGAGGGTGCCCAGGAGCAGGGCGAGAAAGGCTCGGGCGCCGGCTCGGGCCATGGATCGGGAGGTCAGGGGTGGTGCGCTGGTTCTTCTTCCCACTTCGTCACCTCGTAGGTCGAGAGCCGGATCTCCGGCGACCAGAAGCCCGGGGGGAGCCCCGCCTTCCGCTTGAGCTGGGCGAGGAAGCTCGCCGGATCCGGGAGCTGTTCCCACACCTGGGGGAGGAACGTGGCGCCGGCGCCCCGCCTGCCCGCCCCCCCTGGATATTCGAGGACGACGCCGTCGCGGCCCGGCCGCAGCCGGGCGAGCGCCTCGGCTTCGCTCCGGACCGGGAGGGGCGTCGCGGGGCCGAGCACGGAGACCTCGACGGTGATCCGCGGCAGCTCCTCTCGCGCGAGCGGCGGAAAGCGGGGGTCCTTGAAGGCGGCGGCACGGGCGTTCTCCCACACGTCCAGCCCCAGCGGCCGATGGGCTTCGAGGCTCCCGATGCAGCCGCGGAGCTCGCCGTCCTCGGTCAGAGTGATGAAGGTGGCGCCGGGCTGGTCCAGCCAGGGCTCTCGGCGAGGCGGCAAGGGCGTCGGCCCGCGCTTCCCGAGGGCCTCGGCGATGCTCTGGCGGGCGATCGCGAGGAGGACCCGGCCGTGCTCCGGATTCTGCAGCTCGTCAGGCATGGAAGGCGAAGGCTCCATAGCCGACCACCTGCCGGCGGTCGCCGGCGGTATCGCCCGAGTTGCGCAGGTCGAGGAGGCTGGGGACGAGCCCCCGTCGCCGCGCCTCGACGAGGAGGCCGCCGATCGGGTAGGCGCCGCAGGCCCGGCGCGGATCGATCGGGCCGTCGAGGCGGAGGATGGCATCGGCGGTCTCGCGGTCGACCCGCCGCGCGGTGTCGTAGGGGAGGTAGTGCGAGAGGTCGGAGCTGATGACGATCACCGTCTCCTCGTCCCCCCAGACCTGCTCCAGAACCTCGCCGACCTCCTCGCCGCTCGCCTCGCCGACCACCAGGGGGAGGAGCTTGAACTCGCCCAGGAGAACCTGGAGGAAGGGGAGCTCCACTTCGAGCGAGTGCTCGGGGGCGTGCGCCTCCGGCTGCAACCGTACCTGGGGGAGCCGCGAGGCGGCGCGGGCCAACCCGGAATCGATCTCGACCACCCCCAGGGGTGTGGCGAAGCCCCGGGACTCGGGAAGGGCGAGGCCGCGGACCGGCACCCGGTGGGCGGGACCGAGGAGGACGACCTTGCGGATCGTGGCCGCGATGGGGGCGAAGGCGGCGAAGGCGCTGGCCGCGATGGCGCCGGAATAGATGTAGCCGGCGTGCGGGGCGATGATGGCCTTGGGAGCCCGTGTCTCCCTCGCGGGGCTGGCGGAGATCGCGGCGCGGGCCGCGGCGAGGAGAGTCGTCACGGTCTCCATGAGGTCCGCCCGGGATTCCGGGTAGAAGCTGCCGGCGACGGCAGGGGGACGGATGCTGAAACCGGAAGTTGCCATCAACGACGAATGTACCGCCATCCGGGCGCGAAGGGAACGGGCCGGGGAGAGACGATGGAGAGCCACCCTCCCCCGCGCGGCCCGCCGGTCTCCTGAAGTACACTACGCCCCCAATGCGCCTTTCCGTCGTCATCCCCGCGTACAACGAGCGCGCCACGGTCCAGGAGCTCCTGGGGCGGGTGGCCCGCGCGCCGCTCCCCGACGGGGTCGAGATGGAGATGGTGGTCGTCGACGACGGCTCGAAGGACGGCACCCGGGAGCTTCTCCGCGAGCTCGCCGCCCGGGGAGAGCCGCCGTTCCGGCTCATCGAGCACGCCGTCAACCAGGGGAAGGGGGCGGCGATCCGCAGCGGCTTCCTCGCCGCGACGGGCGACGTGATGCTCGTCCAGGACGCGGATCTCGAATACGACCCCACCGACTACCCGCGGCTCCTCACCCCCATCCTCGCCGGCGAGGCCGACGTCGTCTACGGCTCGCGCTTCCTCGGCGGACCGCACCGCGTCCTCTTCTTCTGGCACTCGGTGGGCAACCGGCTGCTGACGATGCTCTCGAACATGCTGACCGACATCAACCTGTCGGACATGGAGACCTGCTACAAGGTCTTCCGCCGCGAGATGCTCGACCCCAACACCCTGCAATCGAACCGCTTCGGCATCGAGCCCGAGCTCACCGCCCGCTTCGCCAAGCACGGGGCGCGGATCTACGAGGTTCCCATCACCTACCGGGGGCGGACCTACGCCGAAGGGAAGAAGATCGGCTGGAAGGACGGCTTCTCGGCGATCTGGTCGATCATCCGCTATAATTTGCTCTCCTGAAACGCCCGGTGCCGTCCGTCGTCCATCGCAATCCCGCCCTCCACAACCAAGAGCGATTCGCCTCCGTACATCTGCGCATGGAAACTTCCGTCCTAGAGATCGCCGACACCGCCCGCGCCGCGGAGCCCATCCGCCAGCTGGAGGAAAACGTCGCCCGGGTGATCCGCGGCAAGCGCGAGGTCATCCGCCTGGCGAGCATCTGCCTCTTGGCCAAAGGCCATGTCCTGGTCGAGGACGTGCCCGGGGTGGGGAAGACGACTTTGGCCCAGGCCCTGGCGCGTTCGCTCGGCCTCTCCTTCCAGCGCATCCAGTTCACCAGCGACCTCCTGCCCTCGGACATCATCGGGGTCTCGATCTTCAACCAGAAGAACCAGACCTTCGAGTTCATGCCCGGGCCGCTCTTCGCGAACCTCGTGCTGGCGGACGAGATCAACCGCGCCACCCCGAAGACCCAGTCGGCGCTCCTGGAGGCGATGAGCGAGAGGAAGGTCTCGGTCGAGCGCCAGCGCTACACGCTCCCCGAGCCGTTCATCGTCCTCGCCACCCAGAACCCGTTGGAGTACCAGGGCACCTTTCCGCTCCCGGAGTCGCAGCTCGACCGGTTTCTCATGTCGCTCTTCATCGGCTACCCGCCGCGGGCCGACGAGCGCGAGCTTTTGCTCTCGGGCGGGGTCGAGGAGATCCTCGAAACGCTGCAGCCGGTGCTCTCGCGGGAGAACCTGATCGAGCTTCAGGAGCTGGCGCGGCGGGTGCACGTGGCCGACAAGCTCGCCGACTACATGCTGGCGCTCGCCGAGACGACCCGGCGGGGGGGCGATTTCCTCCTCGGCATCTCGACCCGCGGCGTGCAGAGCCTCTACCGCGCCGTCCAGGCGATGGCGCTCTGCGAAGGGCGCGGCTATGCGATTCCGGACGACGTCCAACGCCTGGCGGCGCCGGTCCTCGCCCACCGGGTGGTCCTGAAGCGCGGCACTGCCGATTTAGACAGCGCGCGAAAGGCGATCGAGCGGGTGGTGGGGGCGACCCCGGTCCCGGTGTAAGGTGCCCGCGATGCGCCGCGCCGTCCCCGAGGGCATCCGCATCACCAAGGTGGGGCTCTGGTTCGTCCTCCTCACTTTAGTCGTCGCGATCGCCGCCACCAACACCGGCAACAACGCCCTCTACATGGTGCTCGCGGTGATGCTCGGGACGCTCCTCGTCTCCGGGGTCGCCTCGCGGGACAACGTCCGCCGCCTGGAGGTCGAGCTCGAAGCGCCCGAGGAGATCTTCGCCAACCGCGCCTTCGCCGTCTCTTTCACCCTCAAGAGCCGGAGCCGCTTCCTGCCCCGCTGGTTCCTCCTCTTCTCGGTCGCCCGCTCCGGCCAGCCGCTCCTCATCCCCTTCCTGCCGCGCCGCGGCCGGAGCGTCGGCAAGATCGAGCTGCTCCTCCCCACCCGCGGCCGTCACAGCTATCCCTTCGCCCACGTCTCGTCGCTCTTCCCCTTCGGCTTCTTCACCAAAGGGGTGCGCTATCCGGTGAGCCTGGAGATGATGGTCTTCCCGGAGATCTTCCCCGCCGCCGAAGCGCCGCCCCAGGGCTCCTCGCCGCAGGGGGAAGACACCAGCCGCCGCTCGGGCTGGGGGCACGACCTCCACGCGCTCCGCGTCTTCCGGCGCGGCGACGATCCGCGCGGCATCCACTGGAAGCAGACGGCGCGGACCGGTCAGCTGATCTACATGGAGAGGGAGACCGAGCGCAGCCGGCGCCTGTCGATCCTCTTCGACAACGCCGTGGGGACGCTCACCGACCCCGCCCTCCTGGCGCGCTTCGAGCGCCTGGTCTCGGAGGCGGCGACCTCGGCCCTCGACCACCTGGGGCGGGGCTATGCGGTCGAGCTGGTCACCCGGGACCTGATCCTCGACTTCGCCGGCGGCCCGCGCCAGCGCCTGCGCGTCCTGGAGGCCCTCGCCCTCATCGCCCCGGAGGCGAGAGTCGCTGGCGCTCCGCCGCTCGCCTCCTCCGATCCGCGGGCGCCGGAGCTCCGCGTCCACATGGAGCCGGAGCGGATCGCCTCATGATCTTCGGCCGCCAGAAGCGCATGCTGCTCGGGCTCCTCGCCCTCCTGGCGCCCCTGCCGCTGCCGTTCAACGACATCGTCGAATGGTGGGTGATCCTCCTCTACGCCCTGTGCGTCCTCCTCTTCCTCCGCCGGGCGAGCCTCGATCCGCCGGGCTGGCTGCCGAACTGGGCGATGAACGTCATCGGCTTCGCCTACCTGCCGATCTTCGTCGCCGACCTCCTCATCCTCGGCCACGGCCAGCTCGTCCACCCGGTCGTCCACCTCTGTCTCTTCGCTCTCGTCATCAAGCTCTTCGCGCTCGGCCGGGAGCGCGACAAGTGGCAGGCGGCGCTCGGCATCTTCTTTCTCTTCCTCGCCAGCATGGGGACGTCGGTCCACCCCTCGATCGCCCTCTACCTCTTCCTCTTCTGCGGCCTGGGGCTCGTCCTCCTCACCCGTTTCGCCTTCCTCCACGTGCTCGCCGGCTTCGGCCGCGAGGAGCCGGGGCTCGCCGAGCTGCCGCTGCGCGGTTTTTTCGGCTTCGCGATCTTCGCCATTCTGATTCTCGCGGTGCCCCTCTTCGCCGTCCTGCCGCGGGTGCGGGCGCCGTTCATCGTGGGACGGGGCAGCGGCACCGGCACGGTTTTAGAAGCTGCGGGCTTTTCGGACGCCGTCAATCTCGACTCGATCGGCGTCATCCGGAACAGCCGCGAGGTGGCACTCCGCCTGCTCGACGAGACGCCGCCGCCGCCCGATCGCGAGCTGCGCATCAAAGCCGGGACCTTCGACGTCTACGAGGGGGGGAGCTGGAAGAAGACGCGCTCGCGCGGTCCGCTCCAGCGCGATCAGGGGGTGCGCTTCAAGCTCGGCGCCGCCCCTCCCGTGCGCTTCGCGAAGATCATCCTGCGGCCGATCCACAGCCGGAGCCTGCCGCTCCCCGTCGAGACGGCTCTCTTAGAGCCGCGGGTGACCAACCTGACCTCGGATCAAGGCGGCGCGGTGGCGCTCGAATTCACCCCGCTCGAAGTGACCGAGTACCGGGTGGGCCTCGCCGACCGGCCGGTTTTGACCGGCGATCCGCCGCATCCCGAGACCCCCGGCGATCCCACCCTCGACCTCTCGGGGCTGACGCCGCGGATGGCCGAGCTCGCCAAAAAGGTGATGGGGGAGGGAACGCCCGCGGTGCGCGCCAAGCGGCTCGAAACCCACCTCATCCAGAACTACGACTACACCCGGGACTTCCGCGACCGCTCGACGTCGAACCCGCTCGACGACTTCCTCTTCCGCTACCGGAGCGGCCACTGCGAGTACTTCGCCTCTTCGATGGTCCTCCTCCTGCGCTCGCAGGGCATTCCGGCGCGGCTGGTGACCGGCTTTCTGGGCGGCGACTACAACCCGTTCGAAGGCTACACGATGGTCCGGGACAGCAACGCCCACGCCTGGGTCGAAGCGTATCTTCCCGCTGGCCCCGGGCGGCCGGGCGAGGGCTGGCAGATCTACGATCCCACGCCGCCCGCCGGCCGGCCGGCCGAGGCGGCGACCGGAATCTTGGGGCTCGCCCAGCAGGCCTACGATTTCATGCTCTTCCGCTGGGACCGCTACGTCCTCACCTACGGCCTCTACGACCAGATCCGGATCGCCTCCGCCTTCCGCGACCTCTGGCACGACCTCTTCCGCTTCTTCGATCGCCACTCGGTCGAGACCCCCGAGCCGCCCAGCCGGTCGCAGGGATCCCACGCCCCCGTCACCCCGGCGCTCCCCCCCGTCTCGCGGCTGCCGGAGATGGGCGGCGTCTTCGTCGCCGGCGTCTTCGCCGTGCTCGCCCTCGCCGTCCTCGGCTGGTGGCTCCACCGCCTCTACAACACGCCGCTCACCGCCACCCGCGCCTATCGGCAGCTCCGCCGGCGTCTGGGGAGGCACGGCGCGGCGCTCCCCGAATCGGCGCCGCCGCTCGTCTTCCGCCGCGCCGCCGCCGTCCGCTACCCCGAGGTCGCCGAGCCCACGGCGCGGGTGGTCGACTTCTACCTGCGCGAGAGCTTCGGCGGTGTGCTCCTGGAGGATGAGGAGCTGGAGCAGCTGAAAACCGCCCTCGCCGAAGCCGAGCGGGGGATGCGCAAAGCGGGGTAGCCTCTCTTTGTAAGGAGGTGCACGGATGACCGATCCGCTCGTCCAGCTGGCTCGTCTCTTCCAGGAGATGCGCCTCGCCCGGGGCTGGAGTTGCCAGGAGCTGGCGGAGAGAGCCGGGGTGCCGGTCGAGACGGTGCGCGGCTATGAAGCCGACCCGGCGAGCCTCTCCGCGGCGATCGGGGTGCAGATCTTCACCGCCATGCCTGCGGACCCGGCCGACGATTTCGACGATTTTACCGACTCCGCCGGCGGCGTCTTCGAGGACGACTTCGACGATCCGGACGGCGGCGGGCCGCCGCAGTTTGTGCTCAACCAGATGGAGGCGCGCGGGTACGAGCTGAAGGCGGCGCTCAGAATCGACCAGCGGGCCTTCCAGGAAGCGCTCGACCTGCTCGACCACGCCCTGGCGCTCCGCCCCGGCGCGGATCGGGAAGGGCGGCTCTGGCTGAGCAAGGCGGCCGTCCTCGGCGAATTGCGCAAGGGCGGAGACGTGCTCACGGCGCTCGCCGAGGCCGAGCGCTGCCTCAAGCCCGAGGCGAAGGGCCGACCCTGGCTCTGCCTGCGTCTTTTGGAGATCGACTTTTTTTGCCAGGCGGGGCGCTACGACGACGCCCGCGGCCGCTGGCCGGAGACCGCGAAGCTTCTCGCCCGCTTCGGCAGCGCCCGCGACCGCCTCCGCGGCCGCTGCCTCGAAGGCTGGCTTGCCGCCAACGCCGCCGGTACGGCACAGCCGGAGAGCGCTCTACCCCTCCTCCAGGCGGCCCGCGAGGAACTCTTGTCGGATGGCCAGCCCTTCGAGGCGACCGGCCTGGCGCTCGACGTCGCCGCGCTCCTCGCCGGCCAGGGCGACCACGCCGGCGTCGTCGAGATCTCCCGGCAGTTGGAGCCGCTGGTCCGCAACAAAGAGCTGTCGATGGAGGCCCGGTCCGCCTTGAAAACCTTCCGTTGGGCGGTCGAACGCGGCCGTTTCAAGCCGGAGATGGGCCGGAAGATGGCGATCGAATGGAGAAAAGCCGGCTGCCGGCTGGCACGGCCGTACGAGCTGCCGCTCTGATCCTTTTAGAACCGGTACGACAATCCCGCTGACAGCACCGGGTAGTACTTGTAGCCTGAAAGATCCCGCTCCGCCCGGCGTTCCTCCTCCGCGACGGCGATCGCGAGGAGCGCGCGGCCGAGCGGATTGTCGAGCGGACTGCCGGCGGGGAGAACCGGGGTGAGGGTGACGCTCGGCGCGCCCTGGTAGAAGGCGCCGAGATCGAAGGTGAAGCCCAGCCGGCCGTGGGCCGCGAGCGGGCCGCCCCAGCCGAGACCTAAATAGGGCGCGAAGTTTTTGAACTCGGCCCTGCCGCGAAGCCGGCCGATCTGGGCGGCCGGCAGGTCGACGCCGCCGATCCGATAGACGCCCGAGTCCGGAATCCGGCTCTCCGCATCGATTCGCGAGCCGTTGTAGACGATCCCGCCGCTCAGCCTGAAACCGGAAGCCGCCGGGTGCCAGTCGAGGAGAGCGGTGCCGGTCCGCGACTTGGCGGTGGCGTCGTAGTCGATGTCGGCGACCAGGTGGCGGCGCTCGCTCAGGTTGCCGCCATGGATCCCCAGGCGGCCGTCCCAGTAGGGCGAAAAGCTCTGGTCGAGCTCGACGCCGACGCCGAGCGAGCCGGCGTTGACGGAGATTGCGGTCTCCGCCCGCGCCGGGCGGCTTCCGAGGGCGCCGAGGACACCGAGGACGCCGAGGAGAAGAGCGGCGAGCGGCAGGCAGCGGTGGACACGGCGGGCACGGCGGGGGAATCGATCCATCGTCTTCATCGAGGAATCTCTATGCGATGCCCGTACCAGGTCTCCTCCTGTCACCGTGCGGCCGTCGTCTCGGGATAGACTGAAAACTCCTGGGCGACCCGGTCCCCTGGGTCAGGCACCCTGAGATTCAACGCAGAAAAGGAGAATGACGAATGCAGATCGGCATGATCGGCTTGGGCAGAATGGGAGCCAATATGGTGCGCCGCCTGATGCGCGGTGGCCACGAGTGTGTGGTGTACGACCGCGATGCGGCGCCGGTTTCAGAGCTGGTGGGCGAAGGCGCGCACGGCGCGGCCTCGCTCGACGAATTCGTCGCCGCGCTCCGAGCGCCGCGGACGGTGTGGATGATGCTCCCGGCCGGCGAGGTCACCGAGACGACGGTGCAGACGCTCGCCGGCAAGCTCGCCGCGGGCGACGTCCTGATCGACGGCGGCAACTCCTATTTCAAGGATGACATCCGGCGGTCGACCGAGCTTGCGGCCAAGGGCCTCCACTATCTGGATGCCGGCACGAGCGGCGGCGTCTGGGGTCTGGAGCGCGGCTACTGCCTGATGGTCGGCGGCGACAAGGAGACCGTCACCCGGCTCGATCCCATCTGGAAAACCCTCGCCCCGGGCGAGAGCGGCATCGCGCCGAGCGCCGGCCGTACCGTCGGCACCGCCGAAGAGGGCTACCTCCACTGCGGCCCTTCGGGCGCCGGGCACTTCGTCAAGATGGTTCACAACGGCATCGAGTACGGCCTGATGCAGGCCTACGCCGAGGGCTTCGACATCTTGAAGAACGCCGCCGCCAAGGATCTCCCCGAAGCGCAGGCCTACAACCTCGACATCGGCTCGATCGCCGAGCTCTGGCGGCGCGGCAGCGTCGTCACCTCCTGGCTTCTCGACCTCTCGGCGATGGCGCTCGCCGGCAATCCCGAGCTCACCGACTACACCGGCTTCGTCCAGGATTCGGGCGAGGGCCGCTGGACGATCATGGCCGCGCTCGAAGAGGCGGTGCCGGCCGACGTGCTCTCCGCCGCGCTCTACACCCGCTTCCGCTCGCGCCACGAGCACACCTTCGCCGAGAAGCTCCTCTCCGCGATGCGCCACGGCTTCGGCGGCCACATCGAGCGCCCGTCGGGAGGTTAGAGAATGGGGACGGAAGAAATGAAAATTCCCTTGACCGAAGGTACCACCCGGGAGCCGGCGCCGGCGTGCACCGTCGTCATCTTCGGCGCCACGGGCGACCTGACGAAGCGCAAGCTCATCCCTTCCCTCTTGAACCTGGCGGCGGGCGGGCTCCTCCCCGACGAGTTCGCGATCGTCGGCTTCGGCCGCACCGAGATGAGCAGCGAACAGTTCCGCGATCACATGCGGGAGGATCTGAAGCGTTTCGCGACGACCCAAGTCGACCCCGATCTCGTCGACTGGCTGATCGAACGGATCTACTACACCCCCGGCAACTTCAAGGACCCCGCTTCCTTCGCGCGGCTCGCGACCCTCATCCAGAAAGCGGAGAGCGAGAAGAAGTCGGGCGGCTCGCGGATCTACTACCTGGCGACGCCGCCCCCCTTCTTCGCCGACATCGTCCACCACCTGGGCGAGAGCAAAATGTCGGTCGAGACCGAGGGGCACTTCAGGCGGGTGATCATCGAGAAGCCGTTCGGCCACGACCTCGACTCCGCCAAGGAGCTCAACCACCAGATCCGCGAGGTCTTGGCAGAGCAGCAGATCTACCGCATCGATCACTACCTCGGCAAGGAGACGGTGCAGAACATCCTCGCCCTCCGCTTCGCCAACGGCATCTTCGAGCCGATCTGGAACCGCCGCTACATCGATCACGTGCAGATCACCGTCGCCGAGAGCGACGGCGTCGAGGATCGCGGCTCCTACTACGAGAGCGCCGGGGCGCTCCGCGACGTGCTGCAGAACCACGTCTTTCAGCTGCTCGCCTTCGTCGCCATGGAGCCGCCGATCTCCTTCGCGGCCGACATCGTGCGCGACGAGCGGGTGAAGGTCTTGAAAGCCTTCCACCCGATGACTCACGAGGACGTGCTGCGGGACGCCGTCCGCGGCCAGTACGGCGAAGGGGTGAGCGGTGGCGAGCGTGGCCAGCGCGTCCACGCCTACCGCGGTGAGGAGGACGTCTCGCCGCACTCGACGACCGAGACCTATGCGGCGCTCAAGGTGACGATCGACAACTGGCGCTGGGCGGACGTGCCGTTCTATCTGCGGACGGGAAAGCGCATGCCGCGGCGGGTGACCGAGATCGCCATCCAGTTCAAGCGCGCGCCGCACATGCTGTTTCGAGACACTTCGGTGCAGAGCCTGAACCCCAACCTGCTCGTCCTCCACATCCAGCCGGACGAGGGCGCGTCGCTGCGCTTCGACGCCAAGGTGCCGGGCCCCAAGATGACGCTCGGCACGGTCAAGATGGATTTCGAATACGAGGACTATTTCGGCTCGACGCCGCAGACCGGCTACGAGACGCTCCTCTACGACTGCATGCAGGGCGACTCGACGCTCTTCCACCGGAGCGACGTCGTCGAGGCGAGCTGGGAGGCGGTGACGCCGGTCCTGGACATCTGGAAAACGCTGGTGCCGCGGAGCTTCCCCAACTATCCCGCCGGCAGTTGGGGGCCCAAGGAGGCGGACGATCTGATCCAAAGGGACGGCCGGCAGTGGCGCAGGCCGCAGCCTCGGCCCTCGCGGCCGAAGAAAGAGAAGGACTGCTGATGGTCCCCGGGCGCTCGATCGAGATCCTGGCCGACAAGGAATCGCTCACCCGTGCCGCCGCGGCCGAGGTGACCGCCCGCGCGGCGAGCGCCGTTGCCGCGCGCGACGTTTTCACCCTCGTCCTCTCCGGCGGCTCGACGCCGCGCGATCTTTTCGCGCTCCTGGCCGATCCCGACGAATCGTTCCGTGCCCGCCTGCCCTGGGAGAAGATCCACTTCTTCTGGGGCGACGAGCGCCACGTGCCGCCCGATCACCCGGACAGCAACTACCGGATGGCGAAGGAATCGCTCTTGGATCCCATGCGGATCGCGGCGGCGAACGTCCATCGCATCCAGGGCGAGAACCCCGACGCGGCGGCGGCCGCGGCGGACTATGAGCGGGAGCTGCGGACGTTCTTCCATCTCGAAGCCGGAACGCCGGAAGGCCCGCCCCGCTTCGATTTGGTGCTACTGGGGTTGGGACCCGAAGGCCATACGGCCTCGCTCTTTCCCGGCTCGCCGGCTCTGGCCGAGCGTGAGCGTTGGGTCGTCGCGCCGTGGGTCGAGAAGTTTTCTACCTTCCGCATCACGCTGACGCCGCCGGTGCTCAACCGCGCTGCGGCGGTGCTTTTCTTAGCTGCCGGCGAAGAGAAGGCCGATGCGCTCCACGCCGTGCTCGAAAGTGTCGGCGACGCCGATCTCTATCCCGCGCGCATCGTCCGTCCCGAGGAAGGCGACCTCCTCTGGCTCCTCGATCGCGCGGCGGCGAAGTCGCTCTCCGCGAGCGTCTGATCTCGACGACAATCTCTTCCGCAGCGGGACCGAACGCTTCGTCTCGCTGCGCAACGCTTCGTCGTCATGGACGAACGCTTGGTCGTCGCGCGCACGGCTTACGCGCGTTGCGTAAGGCTTCGTCCACGCGGACGAACGCTTCGTCGTGGTCCGCACGGCTTCGTCGCCTTCCGTACGGCTTCGTCGCGATTCGTTTGGGGATGCGCTGCCGACTTGCGCCGGCATGCTCGTTCGAGGGGACTGGGGAACTGCGGAGGGCGTTGGCTTGTACCGGAGGGCGACACGAAAGCGACTACCGTCTTTCGAGCCGCCCTCTCTCGCGAGGGCCGCTACTACGGGGCTTACTTGGCGGACTTTTTCGCGGCCGTGGTCTTCTTGGCCGCAGGCTTGGCGGCCGCAGTCTTCTTGGCAGCCGCCGGCTTCGCAGCCGCGGCCTTCTTCGGAGCAGCGGTCTTCTTGGCGGCCGCTGCCTTCGGAGCCGCAGCAGCCTTTTTCGGAGCCGCGGTCTTCTTGGCGGCAGCCGCCTTCGGAGCCGCAGCAGCTTTCTTGGGAGCCGCAGCCGCCTTCTTCGGTGCAGCCTTGGGGGCCGAGGCTTTCTTCGCGGCCGGCTTGGCCGCAGTGGTCTTCTTGGCAGGGGCCTTCGCAGCGCTCTTCGTTGCCGTAGCCATGATCTCTCCTTTCGGTTCTTGTGCCCGAAACTTTGGGCGATTGTTATAGCGCCGAGGTTACGCCACAACATCTAGGGTGTCAAGATTTTCTACGCTCAAGCCTTGGTATGGCGCAATCGCGCCGCAATTTTTGACGTCACCGCAAGGCGTTGGGCGCGGCCTGCGTCCCGAGTCAGCCATCTTGTGGCCGGCCTACGACGGGGCCACTCAAGAAGACGGCGACCTCGAGAAAACCCCGATAAAGCGGGGCTTTTGGCGTCGTCTCTGTACTCTTGGGAGAGGTCGCCTTGCGCCGTCTCTCGCGCTCTGGTTCGCCGAACGACGGGAGCGATCTAGACTGGGAGCCGAACTTTTTGGAGGAGCCTTCATGCGAGCCCGATCTCTCCGCCGTGCCCTCTTTCTGACGCTCGTGACCTGCGCTGGAACTGCGCTCGTTGCGACCTCCGCACCGCGCACCGCGACCTCCGACCGTCAGGCGCTCGTCGCACTCGAGACCCAATGGCTCGTCGCGCACGACGCTCCAACGCTCGACCGCATCCTCGCCGCGGACTTCGTGCACCCAGTCTCCGCCGGGGTTTTCTTGACCAAGGCCGAGCACATCGACTGGGCGACGAAGCACGCGCCGCCGCCGGATCGCAAGCTGCGCTTCGACCGCATGGACGTCCGGCTGTACGGCGACGTGGGGATCGTAAATGGGACGGTGGTGGTGAGCGATGGCGTCGGCAAGGAGTTGGAGCGGAGCGTGTTTACGGATGTCTTCGCGTGGCGCGAAGGGCGGTGGCAGGCGGTCAATGCTCAGGAGAATCGGGTGGAGGGGCGAGGGAAGTGAGGTGGTGGCGGCTTTTGAAGATGCCGGAGCTTCAAGCGCTAAGATAGAGACGTCTCCACTGCGAGGTGCCAGATGCCAGTGAAGCTCACGCTCCAGAAGCTCTCGGATTGGGTCACCGACTCCGCGAAGGCCACGAAAGGCGCGGCCGATCTGGCGCTCGCCAGCGGCTGTACTGGTTCTCCGTGAACAAGACGGCAGATGGTAAGAGTAACAGAGCCATGGGGCTGTATCTCAAGCGGCCTGGCCCCTCTGAGCGTCGCGCCGCTCTCGGCGGAGTTGCCTGGCCTTCTCGAGTTTTTGATCCCGTTCGGCCCAGATCGCAGGTGCCCTGCCATGGAGGAAGTCGTTCGGGGTGATATAGCCAATAGCGCTGTGAAGGCGGACGTGGTTGTAGTGGTGGACGAACTTGGTGACGACCGCGCGGGCTTGCTCAAGGTCGGCGGGAGCGGCGGGGCGCAGGGCCCCGCCCTTGACGGTCTTGTGCCAACGCTCGATCTTGCCGTTGGACTGCGGGTAGTAGGGTGAAGTGCGCACGTGGGTCATGCCGGCGATTCGGACGAACTCCTTGAAATCTCTGGCGATGAACTGCGGGCCGTTGTCGGAGATGAGCGCGTTGCAGGATGCACTCGACATCGGCCTCGGTCATCGCCGGTCGGATTTCCCAGTGGACGAGTGAGCGACTGGCGCCGTCGAGGACCGAGCACAGGTAGTAAAACGTCCCGGCGAGGTTTAGGTAGGTCACGTCGATGTGCCAGTGCTCGTGTGGGTTTAGAGGCTGTTGGAAGCCTTTCCCCTTCTTTGAAGGCTGTCGGTTCCATCGGTCGAGCCTTCCGGCCTTGGCGAGCACCCGGTAGGTCGAGGAGGGATGCGGCACGATCTGACCGTCATCGCCACTCGGCCGTCAGCGACCGGCCGCTCATGGGCAGTCACTGCCCTTCTGTCGCAGATGACCGACTGCGCATGGGCAGTCGCTACCCATGGCGGGGCGTCGTGATAGCGGCTGGTGGTACCATACGAACGGAGTGAGGCGACGAATGTCTGATATTTGGGTTGACGAGGTGAGGCTCAAGGCGCTGCTCAAATCGGCGCTGACCGAGCTTCTTGAAGAGCGCCGCGAGTTGGTACGGGACCTTTTCGAAGAAGCTCTGGAAGATGTTGCCTTGAAAAGGGCGATCGCGGAAGGCGAACGGATGCCGGAGATAGACCGGGCAGAAGTCTTCCGGATCCTCGACTCGGCCTAGTGCTCACCCGGTTCAAGCAAAGCTTCGCTAAGGACTTACGCCGGATCGGCGAGCAGTCCGCGCTGCGTCGTATCCGCGACGCGATCGAACAGGTGGAGCAAGCAGCCTCTCTTGCCGAGGTTCCGCAGCTCAAGAAGCTGAGCGGTGGAGGCCCCTATTACCGACTCCGGATTGGGGACTACCGCGTCGGCCTCGTCGTCGAAGGGGACGTGGTTACTTTGGTTCGTGTCCTCCACCGGCGGGACATCTATCGGTTCTTCCCCTGATCGCCGCACAGAGTGTTACCGATGCCTCCGGTCTGTACCGGGCCGGATTCGGCCAGCGTCGCAGGTCGCAGGGCAGGTCGCATCGCGATTCTCCGACCGTCTCAGTACGCGTTGAACCGGATCGCGTGCCGGACCGTCATCCAGAGGATCTTGAAGTCCAGGCCCAGCGACCAGTTCTCGATGTAGTAGAGGTCGTACTGGATGCGCTTCTTGATCGAGGTGTTGCCGCGCCAGCCGTGGACCTGCGCCCAGCCGGTGATGCCGGCCTTGACGCGGTGGCGGAGCATGTACTGGGGGATCTTGTGCTTGAACTCGCGGACGAAGGTCGGACGCTCGGGACGGGGGCCGACGATCGACATGTCGCCCACCAGCACGTTCCAGATCTGCGGCAGCTCGTCGATCGACCAGCGGCGGAGGAAGCTCCCCACCCGGGTGCGGCGAGGATCGTCCTTGACCGCCCAGACCGGGCCGGAGCTCGCCTCGGCGTCGATCCGCATGGAGCGGAATTTCAAGATCATGAAGCTCTTGCCGTCGAGCCCCATGCGCTCCTGGCGGTAGAAGATCGGGCCCTTGTCCTCGAACCAGATGGCGAGGGCGGCCCAGGGGAGGAAGGGGAGGAGGACGAGCGAGGCGGCCATCGCGATCGCGATGTCCATGCCGCGCTTCACGAGGCTGTTCCAACCCTGGAGGGGCACCTGCGAGAGGTTGATGACCGGCGTGCCGTCCAGATCCTCGAGCGTCGCCTTGAGCGTCGCGTACTGGAGGATGTCCGGCACCAGCTTGGTCTCGACGCACTCGCGAGCCATGAGCTGCAACATCTGTAAGGTCTTCTTGTGCGCCTCGATGGGGAGCGCCATGTAGACCTGGTCGATCTGCCGCGCCGCGAGAACCTCTTCGGCCTGCTTGAGCGTCCCTAGGACAGGCACGCCGAGAACCTGGGTGCCGGCCTTCCCCGGATCGTCGTCCAGGAAGCCGACGACGTCGAACCCCAGGCCGCGGTGGGCGAGGATCTTCTGGGTGATCTCGCGGCCGAGGGTGCCGGCGCCGATCACCAGGATGCGCTGGAGGTTGAGCCCCAGGAGCCGCGAGCGGCGGGCCGAGAAGCGGAGCGCCATGCGGATCGCGGTGACGAAGCCGAAGTCGGCGAGCGCGAAGAGCCCGAGGAAGGCGCGGCTGTAGGTGAAGTACTCGCGGCTTCCAGGGTAGACCGGCGGCCGGTACCAGGCGATGACGACGGAGAGGAGAACCGTCGCTAAGAGCACGGCGACGAAGAGGGTGACGATCTCGTCCACCCGGCTCCGTCCCCGATGGCTCTGGTAGAGGCCATGAAAGTAGAAGACGACCGGCCACAAAATGAGGACGATCGGCACCAGTCTTAAATAAGGGGTGAACTCCGGAACGTTCTTGGTGACCGGGATGATGGCCATCTCGAAACGCAGGAGCCAGGCGCCCAGGAAAGCGGCCAGAGTTCCGAGGAGATCTCCGGCCAGGGAGAGGCCGGCCGTCATGCGATGGCGTTGGCGGATCACGAGCGGCGCACCCTCAAGAAGACGACCGGCGAGTCAGCAGGGAACGTAACCCTAGAGTGAAGCGCTGGGCAGAGAACCCCTCCGCCCGCTTTTGTAGATCCAGGGGATTGGATCGAAGTTGGCGCGTTTTGTCAACCGCGGTCGTCAGGCCTTCCACCCCTTCCTCCTCGGGATAGAGAGCGCCGTGCACACCGTCCTCCACGATGTCGAGCACGCCGCCCCGGCGAACCGCTGCAACCGGCGTGCCGCAGGCGAGCGCCTCGACGGCGGCGATGCCGAAATCCTCCACCCCCGGCTGCAGGAAGCAGAGAGCGCCGCGGTAGAGATCTCGCAGGCGCTCCGGCGACACCCGGCCGAGAAGATGGGTCTTGGGGCCGGCGAGACGCGCCAAACGCTCGTGTTCCGGGCCTTCTCCCACGATGTAGAGCGGCAGGCCGAGCCGCTCGCAGGCGGCGATCCCCACCTCCACCCGCTTGTAGGGAGCGAGGGCGGAGACCATGAGGCCATGGCCGCGCGGATCGCGCTCGCCTCCTTCCGCGCCGGGAACGGCAGGAGCCGCGGGAGTAAAAAATTCCACGTCGACCGGCGGAGGTGCCACTTCGGCATGCCGTCCGTAGTAGCGCCGGACTCTTTCGGCAACAAAAGAGGAATTGGCCACGAACAAGTCTACGCGCGAAGCCGAAGCGGCGTCCCAGGCGCGGAGCGCCGAAAGAGTGAGCGAGCGCAGGTGGGCGGTGAGGCCGGTGCGCTGGGGGAAGTAGGCATGCTCCTGGTCCCAGGCGTAGCGCATGGGGGTGTGGCAGTAGCAGACGTGGAAGGTCCCCGGGTGCGGGATCACCCCCTTCGCCACGCAGTGCGAGGAGGAGACGACGAGGTCGAAGCCCTGGAGGTCGAATTCCTCGATGGCGGTGGGGAAGAGCGGGAGGTAGCGCCGGTAGTGTCGGCGCAGACCCGGCAGCCGGTTTAAGAAGCTCGTGTGGATGGGGTGGCTCTCGATCGCCCTGCTGACGCTCCCGGGGAAGTGGAAGAGAGTGAAGATGGGAGCGTAGGGGAAGAGATCGCAGAGGTGCTCCAGAACCTTCTCGCCGCCGCGCATGCCGGTCAGCCAGTCGTGGACGAGGGCGACCCGGCCGCGGCGACCGAAGCCAGGGAGGGGCTCCAGGGAGCTCAGACGACGTCTCCGCGCGGGCGGACCTGGATCGAATGCGAGCCGGTGCCCGAGAGGTCCGGGGCCTCGCCCATGGCGGCGCGGTAGGCGTCGAGGGTGCGGCGGGCGGTCTTCTCCCAGCGGAAGTCCTCGGCCCTCCGGGTCCCCAGCTTGGCGAGCGCCGCGCGATGCTCGGGGTCGGCCATGCAGCGGGCGATCGCCTTCGCCATGCCGTCGACGTCGAGCGGGTCGACCAGATGCGAGTAGCCCTCGGCGATCTCCTTCAAGGCCGAGGTGTTCGAGGTGATCACCGCCACCCCGGAGGCCATGGCCTCGATCACCGGCAGGCCGAAGCCCTCATAGAGCGTGGGATAGAGGAAGAGCTCCGCTCCCTGGTAGATGGCGGGGAGGACGTCATCGGGGACGTGGGGGACCTGGAGCACCCGGTCCGCGAGCCCCAGATAGGCGGCGCGCTGGCGGACCTTCTCGTCGCCCCCCTCCCGGCCGCCGACGCAGACGAGCGGCGCGTCGAACTGGGCGATCCGCCGGGCCCGGGCGTAGGCCTGGACGACGTTGTCGAGATTCTTGTGGGGCTTGGGATTGCCGACGAAGAGGAGGTAGGGGCGGCGGATGCCGTACTGGGCGAGCACCCGCTCGATCTCGCCTGCGGACAGGCGCTGGCGGAAGCGGTCCTCGACGCCGTTGTAGATCACCTGGATCTTCTTGCCGTCGACCTCGAAGTACTCCATCAAATCGGCCTTGGTGTTCTGCGACACGGCGAGGATGCGGTCGCCGCGCGACAGGCTGCGCTTGATCATCCCCTGGGCATAGAAGAAGGCGAGGCCGCTCGGCAGGAACTCCGGATAGAGGAGATGGATGATGTCGTGGATCGTCACCACCACCCGCGAGCGGATGAAGCCGGGGAGGACGTAGTGGGTCGCGTGGTAGAGATCGAGATCGAGCCGGTAGAGCTGCCAGGAGAGGGCGAGGATCTCGCGGAGCGAATAGACCGGCGAGCTTTCGACGGCGAGCTTGAAGTTCTCCGGCAGATCGGTCAGCGCCTCGCGGTCGGCCGGCCGGACGAGGAGGACGTAGCGGTTCTCCCGGTCCATCGCGGCGAGCGAGCGGACGAGGTTCCGGACGTAGGTGCCGATCCCGAAGTCCTGGATCTTCCGCGCGTCCAAGCCGATCGTGTAGGGCAATAGGTCTCCTGCGTCGTCAGGTCGAGAGCAATCGGGCGCTATCTTAGGCGCGAGTCCGCCCGGAGATAAATCTCCGGGCTAGGAGCTACGCTGGCTGAAGCCAGCTTCGAAGCCTCCTACCCTGCTCCTGCATCCCCGTTCCGCGAAGCTGGATTCATCCAGCGCAATGCATAGCCCGGAGATTGATCTCCGGCGGGCTGGCGTGGCCCTAGTCTACCGCCTCCCGGAAGACCGCCGCCAATTCGCGCGCCGCCTCCTCCCAGCGGAACCCGGCGGCGCGGACGAGACCGCGGCGGGCGAGCTCGGCGGCGCGGGCGGGCTCGTCGAGGAGCTTCTTGAGCGCGGCGGCCAAGCCCTCGGCGTCGTGGGGATCGACCTGGAGGCCGGCGTCGCCGACCACCTCGGGGAGGCTCGACGCGTTGGAGACCACGGTCGGCACCCCGCAGGCCATCGCTTCGAGCGGCGGCAGGCCGAAACCTTCGTAGACCGAGGGGTAGGCGAAGATCCGCGCTCCCTGAAAGAGCCGGACGAGCCGGTCGTCGTCGACTCGTCCCAGGGAGCGGACGCCGGAGAGGGTGGCGATCCGGGCGCGGAGGGCGTCGCTGTGCCAGCCGGCGCCGCCGGCGAGGACGAGCGGCGGGGTCGCCGGGTCCTCGAAGCGCAGGGCCTCCCAGGCGGCGAGCAGAACGCCGACGTTCTTTCGCGGTTCGAGGGTGCCGATATAAAGGATGTACCCCTCGGGCGCCCCGAGATCCCGACGGATGGCGGCGATCTCGTCTTTGGAGCCGGGGGTGAAGACGGGATCGACCCCCTCGTAGACCACCCGCACCCGCGGCGCGCAGGCGGGGAAGTGGAACGCGAGGTCCGCCGCGGTCGCCCGGGAGACGGCGACGATCCGCCGCGCGCGATCGAGCGAGCCTTCGAGAAAGGGAAGGATGCTGAAGCGTGTCTTGGCGGTATGGGTCTCGGGGTAGAGGACGGTCGTCAAGTCATGGATGGTGACGACTGTGGGGAGCGTCTTCACCTTCGAGGCGAGCGGCAGGGTCATGAGAGGCGACCAGAAGAGGTCGACGTCCCCCCGCGCCAGCCGCCGCGGCAGCTGCACCTGCTGCCAGATCACCCCGAGAGGCGCCGGCTGCACCTCGATCGCCACCCCCGCCGCCTCCAGCTCCTCGGCTCCCCGCGGCCGCTTGTGGCTGACGCCCAAGAGCCGAAAGCCGTCCGCCTGCCGGGCGAGGGCGAGGAGGAGGTTTCGCGTATACACCCCGATCCCGGTCGCCTCCGGCACCAGGGCGCGGAGGTCGATGGCGAGGGTGGGACGAGAGGCGCTCGGCATGGAGAGCGTCGTCGGCTCGGCTAGGAGAGGGCTGCCTCTAGGTCTGCCGGGGTGAGGATGAGCAGAGTGGCCTCTCGGAATCCCTGTGGGTCTCTCGTAACGATGGCCTCCGCGCAGTAAAGCCGGCCGGCTTCGTGGAGGACGGCGTCCTCGAAATCGCTGGCAGCCAGGGCTGCAGCCAGATCCAGGACGTGTCGGTCGACGGCGGCGATTGCGAAGAGTTGGAGAAGGATACGGATTTTGCGGAGGGCCTGATCTCGGCCGTAGGACTTGGTCAGGAGGTAATGAAGGGTCGTTACCGTGGTGGCCCCGAGGATGCCGGACAGCTCGCCTCTCTCAACTCTGGCGAAAAGCCGGTTGGCGATTCCTGAGAAGGGCTTGCGGTCCAGAAGAACGTCCAGGACCACATTGGTGTCGAAGACAACCTTCAAGAATACTTCCGCTCAAGGTAGCGGTAGTAATCCGATTCGTCCACGTCCTTCAACGACCCCCGAAGCTCCCGCGTCAGCGGCGGCAGCTCATCGGACTCGGCCTCGGGAAGCTTCTCGAGAACCTTGAGGTAGTCGGCGAGCAAGCCCGAGAGGGACTTTCCATGAGAGTGCGCCCAGCGCTTGCCGAAACGGATCAGATCCTCGTCGAGTCGTAGCGTGAGCTTGGATGACATGGGCTTCCTCCTTCAGACGTACTGATCTTAAAGGATTGTACGCCCGAGGTCACCCGTCACCCCGGACCACCCGGTAGACCTCGTCCTCCTCATTGCGGAAGATCGGCTGAAAACGGTCGGGGCGGTCGACGATCCAGCTCCGCTGGGGCTCCTCGCCGCCGGAGCGGCGGAGCACGAGGTAGCGGACGTCCAGGGCCGTGAGGACGTGCCACCAGCGGCGGAACTCGGGGTGGTCGTAGGGGAACTCGGTGTTTCCCCCCCAGTCGTAGTACTGCGAGGCGAGGCGCCAGTCGACCGGCAGGATCTGGACGTCGTTCTGGAGCCGGCTTCCGAAGTAGAGATAGGGCTGGTTGAAGGCCAGGTAGGCGACCGTCGCCCCCTGTGGACCCACCCCCTGGTCCAGGGCGAGGGCGGCGGGATGGGCGTGGAGCTTGAGCGTCGGGTACTTGTCGATCGCCCGGGCGAACCGCGGGGTGAGGACGAGAAAGGCCGCGAGGCCGGCTGAGAGGACCGCGGTTGCTGTCCAGCGGGGGAGCCGGTCTTTCGAGGAGACCCAAAGCGCGGCGGCGGTGAGGAGGGTGAGAACGAGGAGGGCTTCCAGCCCATAGGTGAGATCCATCCGCTTGTCGATCTGGTGGAGGACCAGGACGAGGAGGATCGTGCGGACGACGACGGCGACGCGGGGCAGGCGGTCTGCCAGGCGTTCGGTCAGCCAGACGAGGCCGACGGCGAGCAGGCCCAGCGCGGGGAGCCAGTAGCGGCTGTCCCGATGGTCGTCCATCAGCTCCATGAATTCGAGGAAGAGAACGAGCGGAAGGGTGAGGACGACGGCCGTCTCCAGGCGCTCGATGGCGGCTTCCCCCTTCCCCCGAACGAGACGCACGAGGGCGACGAGCGGCGCCAGGAGAGCCGCCGGCAGCAGGGTATAGGGGAAGAGCGGCCCGAGGAGGTCGCCGCGGTCGGTCAGGTAGCTCCAGACGTCGAAGTGGAAGCTCGGCCGGGTGCGGCGGTAGGCGAGGGTCGCCGACTTCCAGCCGGGGAGCCCGAGGAAGGGGGAGGGGAAAAGGGGGTTCCCGGTCGTCCAGGCGTTTCGCAGATAGGTGTAGCCGCCGGCCACGAGGGCGATCCCGACGAGCGTGCCGGTGAGGGCGAGGAGCCGCCGCCAGCCCGGGCCGTTCGCGAGGAGAGCACGATGGCCGGTTCGGGCGAAGAAAAGGACGAGGAGGACGGCGACGATCGTCGCCGCATAGAAGAGGCCGATGTACTTGGTCCCCACGAGGAGCCCCAGGGCGAGCCCGGTGACCGCGGCACGTCCCCGGGTGCCCCCGCGGGAGAGGCCCAGAGCGCCGTCTAAGGCGGCGAGGGTGAAGAAGGAGGTCGCGTGGTCGTTCCCGGCGGTGAAGGCGAGGACCGGGAGCACCCGGTAGATCGAGGCATAGAAGAGACAGGCGAAGGCCGCCGAGCGGCGGGAGAGCCCGAGCCGCCGGGCGATCGCGGCCAGGGCGACGAGCGAGGCGAGGGCGAAGGGGAGCTGGGTCCAGCGGGCGGCGAAGTCGCTGTCTCTGAAGGGCGCGACCAAGACCCAGGAGCAGATCTCGGCGAGGATGGGATAGAAGGGCGTGCTGCGGTCGCCGAAGTCGAACTTCATCATCCGCAGGTCGCCGTGCCGCAGCCAGGTGGCGACCGCCCCCATGTGGTACGAGACGTCGTCCCCCCCGAAGGCCCCCACCGGTTCGAAACGCAGCTGATAGGCGAGGTTGAGGATGCCGAGGGCGAGCGCCGCCGAGGCGGCGAGGACGAGCACGGTCTCGAAGCGGGCGATCCGGGAGCCGTCTTTCCCTGGGAGCGCCGGCGTCCCGCCGGCTGGCGGTAGACCGAGGCCGGCGGGACGCCGGCGCTCCCAGGGAAAAAGCTGGCCGGCGAGCGTGATCCCCGCGATCGTCACCAGGTACCAGGAGGGGTGGAGGTGGCCGAAGTGACCAAGGAGGATCGCCGGCAGCGCGGCCACCGCCACGGCGATCGTGAAGGCGGCGGTGGCGGTCGAGAGCGGGTCCTCGGCGGCGGCTCCACCGGCCAAAAGCCACCGGGCGATTCGCCAGCCCGTGCCGCCGAGGGCCACGAGGAGGGCGAGAAAGACGAGAACCTCGAGTCCTCGGGGCGGCGCCGGGAGGACGCCGCCGAGGACGAGAAGGGCGACGGCGACGAATTGGGCGAGGGTCGAGACGAGACGAGAGGCTGGCATTTGGGGGGGATTATCGCCGAGCCCCTGTTCTCTTGTATCGTTCCCCCTCCACCGGACCTCCCAAAACGATGCGAATCCGCGCCACCCACGCCGTCTGCCTGTCCGTCGCGCTCCTCGGGCTCGCGCTGTCGATCTACAAGATCCACTTCCCACCCGGCCCGGTGGCCGACGAGGCGGCCTACGTCATGATGACGGAGAGCCTCTGGCACGACCACGACCTGACCTACGACCACCGGGACCTCTTCCGCGCCTACGAGCTGTGGGACCAGGGGCCGAACGGCGTCGTGCTGTCGACCAACGACGGCGGCAAGTCGATGCACTACGGCAAGCCCTTCGTCTACTCGGCGGCGGCTCTCCCCTTCTACGGCCTCTTCGGGGTGCAGGGGCTCGTCCTCTTCAACATGGCCCTCTTCCTCGCCATGTTCTGGGCCGCCTGGTGGTATTTGAAGGACGAGGAGGGCTACGTCGGCCTCTACGTGGGCGGCTTCTTCTTCGCCTCGGTCGCCTTCGTCTACGTCTTCTGGATGCAGCCCGAGGTCTTCAACATGGCCTGCGTCTTCTTCCCTCTCCTTATCTGGCAGCACCTGCGCCGCCGGGGCGGGGAGGAGGGGCCGCGCGATCTGTTTCTCCTCGGGCTCGCCGGGGCGCTCATCGCCGCCGCCTTCGTCTCCAAGGAGACCGCGGTCCTCCTGGGGGTGCCGATCGGGCTCGACCTCCTCTGGCGCCGGCGCTTCCGCGCCGCTCTCGCCTACGCCGCCCCGGCGATTCTCGCCCTCGCTCTCCTCGCCGGCACCCAGCACCGGCTGACCGGCTCGTGGAGCCCCTACCGGGGGGTGCAGCGGCGGTCGTTCGAGAGCCAGTACCCGATCGAGAGCAAGAAGGACATGTGGGCGCTCTACCGCGGCACGAGCTTCGGCTCCTGGTCGGGGCTCGGCATCCAGGCGACCCCGCGGATGCTCGCCTACGACACCGAGTACTTCCTCCTCGGCCGTCACACCGGCCTCCTGCCCTACTTCCCCTTCGCCCTCTTCGCCCTCGGGCTCTACCTGGCGGGACCGAAGCGGGATTTCGGCCGGAACGTCCTGCTGCTGTCGATCTTCGGCTACTGCCTGGCGCTCGTCCTGCTGCGGCCCGACAACTACCACGGCGGCCTGGGATTTTTGGGGAACCGCTATTTCGCGAGCATCTACCCGGCCCTTCTCTTCCTTCCCGGCCGGATGCGGGCGAGGAAGAGCCTCGTCCTCCCCTTCGCCGCCGCCGGGATCTGGACTCTCGCGGTGATCGCCGTGCCTACCCAGGCGATCACCCCGGAGGCGACCCTCCAGGCGCACGTGCGGGTCAAGTCGTTCCAGGCCCTGCCGCTCGAGCTGACCCTCCTGAACAAGGTGCCCGGCTACTTCCTCCGCGGCTGGGGGGATGGCGTCTGGGTGGTGCCGAAGGAGAACTTCTTAGCCGACGAGAAGAACCCCAACGGTGTCTGGCTCCGCGGCGGCTCGCGTTCGGAGGTCATCCTGGTGACCGCGGCGCCGGTGTCGGTCGTGCGTTTCAGGGTCCACTCGCTTTCGGACGTCAACGTCTTCACGGCGGAGAGCGGCATCGACCGCATCCGAGTCGCCTTCGACACCGACCCCAAGCGCCACGGCACGCCGATCGACCTCAAGGTGAAGCCGGTGGCCCGGGACCTAGGGTTCTTCGGCGACGTCGCGCCCCACGAGTACTTCTACCGTTTCTATGTCGAGTCGACCGACGGCGTCGTCCCCGCTCATCGCATCGGCGGCGACGATCAGCGGTACCTGGGGACGTTTTTGGACTTCACGGGGAAGGGGCCGTAGATTTGCCGGACGTCCCTGCTGACGATCGGGATGGGCGCGTCGATCGCGTCGGGCAGGTTCTCGCCCAGGTACGCTCGGGAGTGCGCCAGCGCCAGGCGGAGGTCGCCGCCGCCGGCACCGGAAGCGAGGAGGCCCAGCACCAGCTCCTGGAGCTCAAGAGCCGCGAGTACGTCCAGGAGCCCCTCTGCGTCTCGCCGCGGCCGGTCGTGGGGCGCTTTCTCGTCTTCTCGCGGAAAGCGGTCTTCCACCTCTTCCTGAAGTGGTTCTCCCGGCCGGTCCTGGAACAGCAGAACCTCTACAACCAGACCGTCGCCCGGCTCCTGGAAGACCTCTTGAAATCGCAGGAAGCCTCCGAAAGGCGCCTCCGCGAGCTCGAAGCCCGGCTCGAAGCGCGCCGGGACGGCGCGGAGCGCTCGGGTTCCTAGGGGGGCTGGTCTTCTCTATGGGAGGTTCGACGCGAGTCTGGCCAGGGCTTCTAAGGAATTACGGCCCTTCAGGCCTGAAGCCACAACCCTGCGGATTGGCGGCATCGTCTCGCCACGGGTCCCTCCCCCCTGGGCGGGGTGGTGGGTGGGGATGGGGGGAGGACAGGAGGGGGGTGGAGCCTCGGTACGACCTTCCGGCCTTTCCGGAGAAGGAGAGAGTATGGGCGCGGGTCCGGCCAGGGCTTCGCCCTTCGCTAAGGAATTGCGGCCCTTCAGGCCTGAAGCCACAACCCTCCGGATTCGAGGCATCGTCTCGCCACGGGTCCCTCCCCCCTGGGCGGGAGGAGGTTGGGTCAGGGGGGAGGCTAGAAGGGGGGCGGCTCGCGATAGCAAGACTTCCAAAAGTCAGCCCGACGACGACCGCCGTGCTGCCGGCGACGTCTGCCGGGTTGCCGGCGACGATTGCCGGGTTGCCGGCGACGATTGCCGGGTTGCCGGCGACGATTGCCGGGTTGCCGGCGACGATTGCCGGGTTGCCGGCGACGATTGCCGGGTTGCCGGCGACGATTGCCGGGTTGCCGGCGACGATTGCCGGGTTGCTGGCGACGATTGCCGGGTTGCCGGCGACGATTGCCGGGTTGCTGGCGACGACTGCCGGGTTGCCGGCGACGATTGCCGGGTTGCCGGCGACGATTGCCGGGTTGCCGGCGACGACTGCCGGGTTGCCGGCGATGACTGCCGGGCTGCTGGCGACGACTGCCGGACGGACGGCGATGACCGTCGGAAGGGCTCGGGTACCGCGAGTCGCCCCCCTCCTAACCTCCCCCCTGCCCCAACCACCTCCCGCCCAGGGGGGAGGGACCCATGGCGAGACGCTGCCTCGAATCCGGAGGGTTGTGGCTTCAGGCCTCCCGGGCCGTAATTCCTTAGCGAAGGGCGAAGCCCTGGCCGGACCCGCGCCCATACTCTCTCCTTCTCCGGAGCGGCCGGGCCTGGCTGGACTGCCTCCCACCGGGAGCGCGCTATCCTAGCCTCGGCCATGCGGATCTGTATCTGCTCGACCCAGGTGCCCTTCTCGTACGGCGGGGCGGAGATGCTCGTCGAGTCGCTGCGGGACGAGCTCATCCGCCGCGGCTTCGAGGTTTCCGTCGTCACCCTCCCCTTCGCCTGGACCTCGCGCCTCCAGATCTTGAAGAGCGCCATGGCCTGGCGGCTCGTCGACCTGACGGAAGCCGGGGGGAAGCGGATCGATCGCGTGATCGCCACCCGTTTTCCTTCCTATCTCGTCAAGCATCCGCACAAGGTCGTCTGGCTCGTCCATCAGATGCGCCAGGTCTACGACCTCCTCGGCACCCCCTACAGCGATTTCGTCGAGACCGGGAGGGACAGGAAGGTCATCGACATGATCCGCGCCATGGACCGGCGAACGCTCGCCGAGGCGCGGGGGCTCTACACGATCTCCCAGAACACCGCCGACCGCCTGAAGCGCTGGAACGGCTTGACCGGCACCGCCCTCCACCCGCCGCCCCGTCTTACCTACCACGAGGGGGATTTCGGGGACTACGTGTTCTCGGTGGGACGGCTGGACGAGCTGAAGCGCTTCGACCTCCTGATCCGCGCCGTCGCCGAAGCGCAGACCCCGGTGCGCTGCAAGATCGCCGGCACCGGCCCCGAGGAAGGAGCGCTCCGCACTCTCGCGGCGAAGCTCGGGGTGGCGGAGCGGGTGGAGCTTCTCGGCTGGGTGGACGACAAAGACCTCCCCGCTCTCTACGCCGGGAGTCTCGCCGTCTTCTATGCTCCCTACGACGAGGACTACGGCTATGTCACCGTCGAGGCGATGAAATCGGGCAAGCCCGTCCTCACCGCCGCCGACTCGGGCGGCACCCTGGAGTTCGTCGTCGACTCTGTGAACGGCTTCGTCTGTCCGCCCGGCGGGGCGCGCGAGCTCGGCTCGCGGATCGACCTCCTCTACAGAGACCGCGGCAAGGCCCGGGCGCTCGGCGCCGCCGGCAAGGCGCGAGTGGCGGTCGTCGACTGGGACCATGTGATCCAGGCGCTCACAGGGTAGAATCGAGAGCTCCCAGGAGGAGGTAGGAAACGATGCCAGGCCCTGCACCCGAGATCAAGACACTGATTCTTCGCTTCCGAGATCTCGTCACTCAACCGGGTGACACTATCGCCCGCCACCAGGCCTTAATCGCTCAAAAGACCTCCGTGTGGTGGGGCTGGTGGAACAAGGCCGGCGAAACCATTCCAGACGAAGTGTTCAGGAGCCTGCGGACTCAATGCCAGAGCAGCGAGGGATTGGCTCTGTTCCTGCTCGACTCCGGAGGCCACCAGCTCTATAGAGCCATATGCCGCGAGATCCTATGGTCCGCCCAGCACGACCGTATCGCGCCGTCGGATCTCTCGGCGATCCCTTCCTATTACGAACAGCAGAAGTACCTCGCCTGGTTCAGGCTTACCGACCTTTCGGCGTGGTCCGATCCCTCCTTGCTGGGCAGCTTCTCCTACGTCGAGGTGCCGCAATTTTTCGAGAAAGAGGTGGCGCAGTATCAACCCTTTGACGGCAAGAGAATTTTTTCTATCGACGAGCTGATCCAGCAGAACCGTTCCATGTGGTTTGTTCGCGAGGCTCGCGGCGAAGATCCGAGCCAGGAGATCTCGCTTCTGGACTCGGAGAGGCTTGAGCCAAGTGACTTTCCGCGTCGGTACCGGCAGTCCCCGAGCCGGAATATCCTTTGGGTTTCGGATCTTCATTACGGTCGCCATGCCTTCCCCCTCAAACCCTCGGACAGCCAGAAATCGGTGGGTTCCGCGATCGAGCAGTGCATGAAGGAAGATTCGTCGCTCGGAGATCTTGCCGGCGTCATCGTCTCCGGTGACCTCACATGGCAGGCGAATCCTCAGGGGTACCAAGACGCTCACACTTTTTTCGACTGGCAGAAGCAGTGGGCGAAGCTCAGCAATATCGATTTTATCGTCGGTCCGGGTAATCACGATATCGCGTTCTCGGAGAACCCGGCGGACAAGGGCTCTCCCGTTACCATCGCTCCTGAAATCGCCAGGCGCGGCTTCGAGGCCTTTTACAAGAACCTGTTCTTCAAGGCCCCGAACCGCTATCTCTCTTCCGGTAGAAGAATTCTAGCCGGCAACGCCTTAGCGGTCGAGATTCTGAGCCTGAACAGCTCTCTCCTGGAGCAGGAAGGGCAGTTCTTTCAGGGCCATGGTTTCTTGGGCGACGCTCAACTTGAGGATGCGGCGGGAAAAATGGAGTGGGATCCCAATGCCTCCGGACCACGCGCCTTCAGGATCGTCGTCCTCCACCATCATCTGATGCCAGTCACCTATCGAGAACTCCCGCATCGAGGCGAGCCCTATAGTGTCGTTCTAGACGCCGAAGCGCTGGTCCGCTGGCTCGTCCGCCACCGAGTCTCTCTCGTGCTCCACGGACACATGCACCAGCCCTTCTTCGCGAGGGTGGAGCGCCCTCGAATCGCCGACCAACCGAATGGCCCCTGGCACCGTTTTCATGTGGTAGGCCTGGGGAGCACGGGAGTTTCTCGGGAGTACCTTGGAGAGATCGGTAAAAATACTTTTGGTCTTTTGCGCTTCGAGGAATCTCACTTAGACCTCCGGGTCTACTCGATCGATGCGATAAATCCAGCCCAGAAACTCTGGGGGCTGGCCATTCCTTACGGCGAAGGCGATAGCCGATGACACTTCTGATCACCGATCTCGACAATACTCTCTACGATTGGGTCACTTTTTTTGCCACGGCGTTTCAGGGCATGGTCGCGGAACTCTCGAATCTCCTGGCGGTGGACCGGGAGCAGCTCTACTCCGAGTTCAAGGTTCTCAATCAGCGCCACGGTACCTCCGAGCAACCCTTCACGGCCTTGGAGCTCCCCTCGGTCCGGGAGCGCTTCGGCGCGGGTTCCCGCCGCGAGCTCATGCGGCAGCTCGACTCATCGCTGCACGCTTTTAACCGGCTGCGGAAACAGCACCTACATCTCTATCCTTCTGTGATGGAAACCCTTAGGACTTTATCCGCCATGGGTGTGGTCCTCGTCGGGCACACCGAGTCGATTTCCGAAAATGCACTGTTCCGCCTTCAGAAGCTGGAGATTGCCGATTATTTCAAACATCTTTATGTATTGGCAAGCGATTATGCCGGTCATCCGGACCCCGAGAGAGCCTTGGCTCTCGCACCTCCTTCCGGCTTCGTTCGCGCGGTGCCGCCTACAGAAAGGAAGCCCAATCCCGATCTGCTCCTCGACATTTGCCGCAGCGAAGGGGTTGACCCGAGTGACGCCATTTATGTGGGAGATAGCCTCACCCGCGATATCTCCATGGCAAAGGCCGCTGGCGTTACCGCCGTGTGGGCCCGATATGGCACCCACTATGATCGGGATCTCTGGAAGATCCTCGTTCGGGTGACTCACTGGACGGACGAAGATGTGGCCCGGGAGGAGGTCTTAAGGAAAGAGCACAGTACGGTCGAGCCGGACTTTACGGTCGACTCGTTCGAGAAGGTTTTGCAAATCCTTACTAACCGGGCTGACCGCCGCTCCGCGGCCACCGCCTTCGCGGCGCAATCCTCTTGAGCCAGGGTCTCAAAGTCGCCTACGCGAGCCCGCTCCCCCCGCAGCAGACCGGGATCGCCGACTACAGCGCTGAGCTTCTGCCGCATCTGGCGGAGCACCTGGAACTGGAGCTCTTCACCGAGGAGCCCCACCGGGTGATCCCGGCGCTCTCCAGCCGCTTCCCGGTCCACCCCCTGCGCACGCTCCCCGAGCGGGCGGGCCGCTACGACGCCGTCCTCTACCAGCTCGGCAACAGCGCCGACTTCCATGGCCGGATCTATAAGATTCTCCAGGAGATCCCCGGGGTGGTCGTCCTCCACGAGTACGTCCTCCACCACCTGGTGCGAGGACTGACCCTCGTCCGTGGAGATGCCGCGGGCTATCTGGAAGAGATGCGCTACGCCTACGGCCGCTCGGGGCTCGCCCTCGCCAAGCGGAGCCTCGACACCGGCATCCCGGTCGACGTCTGGGGCTATCCCCTCTTCGAGCGCGCGGTCGATTCTGCCCGCGGGGTGATCGTCCACAGCGAGACGACGAGGCGGCGGGTCCTGAAGAGCCGGCCCGAAACACCGATCGCGAAGATTCCCCATCACCTGAGCCTCGACGAGCTGCCGGGAGCAGCCACTCTGACCCGCGAAGCGGCGCGGGAGGCCCTCGGTCTCCCGCCGGACGCTTTCCTCGTCGCGAGCTTCGGCTTCATCACCCCGGTCAAGCGGCTGGACGTGGCCCTCCGCGCTTTTGCGAGGCTCCGCCGCGAGGCGCCTTCCGCCTGCTATCTCCTCGTCGGGGACGTTTCGCCCTACTACGATCTGGACGCCATCCTGAAGCCCGAGCTGCAAGAGGGAGTCGTGAAGGTGGGCCACACGGAGCTGCCGGACTTTCTCCGCTACATGGTGGCGGCGGACGTGGCGGTCAACCTCCGCTACCCCTCGGCGGGCGAGACCTCGGGCACGGTCGTCCGCCTTCTCGGGCTCGGCCGGGCGGTGGTGGTGAGCGACGACGGGACGTTCTCCGAGATCCCCGACGACTGCTGCGCCAAGGTCCCGCTCGACGAGACGGAGGAGGAGACTCTCTTCGCCTACCTCCAACTGCTTTACAAAGATGAAGCCGTCCGCCGGGAGATGGGGGAGAACGCCCGCCGGCACATGGCGGAGCACGCGACGCTCGCCGGCTCGGCCCGCAGCTACGCCGACTTCGTGCAGCAGATCGTCGCCGCCGGAACGTTCCCCTTCCGCCCCGCCCCTCCGCTCGCGCCCCACCCGGCGGACGACGTCCTCACCGATCTCCTCACCGAGCTGACCGCCGAAGCGTCCGATCTCGGCGTGGAGGACGGGGACGAGGAGATCCTCGCCGGGCTCTCCGAGGTGGTGGTCGATTTGGACCTGGACGAGGCGGCTCGGTAGATACAGTCGGCGGGTGTCTACTTCGTTGCCGAGGAGCGCCTGATCTCGCGAGCAGGCTTCGGTTGCAGAGTCACGACAAGCCGTCCCGAGGCGTCCTCCTTGCGTTTCAGATCCGCAAAGATGCGTCTGAGATCATGGCCGTGAGCCGCCGCATGGGCCCGCCGCGCTTCTCTCACCTCTTCGACGATCTCGTCCGTCCACATAGCTCAGTCCTCCAGAAGCTCTTCGGGCGTACAGAGGATCGGGGCACCGGACCCGGAATCGGAGCGTCTCCGCAGTCCAGAGACGCCCTGGCATTCGTGGTCACGGAAAGGCCTGAGGTAGCGGCTGGGCGTCTCTACCCCTTACCTCTCTGCAGGGCGATTTCTTCACAGCCTCTTAGGCGAACATCAGCCTGCCACGAGGCTCGGGAATCGAGCGACCCAGCTCCCTGGCGGTCTCGATCCACTCTTCGATGATCACCTGAACGTTGCGCAGGGCCTCTTGATAGCTCACACCATCGGCGGCACACCCAGGCAGCTCCGGGACCTCAGCAATGAAGGCGTCGTCCTCACTGCTCCAGTAAAGGATCACTTCATAGCGCGGCTCAGTCATCGTCTTCCTCCGCCAAGTGGTATTTCAGCAGCACCATCCGAACCTGGCGAACCTGATAGGGCTTGGCTCTTGCCCCTTGGGGCTGCAGGTTCAGGATCTCGGCGATCCCCTTTCTGCTGAAGATATGATGACTTCCCTTGATCCTCTCTTCAAAGCCGAGCTCCCGAAGCAGCCCGCGGAGCGGGTCGAACGGGATGTTGGCGTCCGAAACGCCGCGGAGGATCTTCTCTCGGAGCTTGTTCGGCATCGGCGATTCCTCGAAGGCCCGCTGACGCTGCCCCTGCTGCGTAGTCTAGCAGGCCCTCCCACGCGTCTCATCCCCGCCCCTTCCCCTCTGAACGTGGCACTTTCGCGAGGCTCCGCCGCGAGGCGCGTTTTAAGATGGGGCACAAAGCTTGCACTCTCCGCAGCCAACTGCGCCTTCCGCGCGCGGTGCGTTCCGGGAAGCCTACTCCTGTGGGGGTTCCGGAGCGAGGGATTTCAACCGAGAGGAGGCTTTCATGTCGCAATTCTCCCGCCGTCAATTCGTCCTCGGTTCGGCCGCCGCGCTCGGCGCGCTCTCGACGACCGGCCGGTCGATCCTCTGGGCGGCGCCCAGGAAGAAGCTGCCGAAGCCCGAGAAGAGCGGCATCAAGCACATCGTCGTCGTCATGATGGAGAACCGGTCCTTCGACCACCTGCTGGGCTGGCTCCCCGGCGCCGACGGGCGGCAGGCCGGGCTCGTCTATACGGACAGCCAGGGGATGACCTTCCCGACCTACCCGCTGGCGCCCGATTTTCAGGGTTGCGGCCACCTCGACCCCGACCATTCCTACCAGGGGGGGCGGATCGAGTACGACGACGGCGCCTGCGACGGCTGGCTGCGCGCCGCCAACGACACCTTCGCCATCGGCTACTACACCCAGGCCGACCTGCCGTTCCTCGGCAAGGCCGTGCCGGACTGGACGGTCTGCAGCCGCTATTTCGCTCCCATCATGGCGCCCACCTATCCCAACCGGATCTACCAGCACTCGGCGGTCACCGACCGGCTGGACGACACCCTCGGCCTCTGCACCCTGCCGACCATCTGGGATCGCCTCGACGACGCGGGGGTTTCCGGGCGCTACTACTTCAGCGACAGCCCCTTCCTCGCCCTCTGGGGCGTCAAGTACGCCTCGATCAGCCGGCCCTACTCGGAGTTCCTGTCGGACTGCGCCGGCGGCACCCTTCCGGCGGTCTCCTATGTGGATCCGCCGTTCCTGGGGGAGGATGCCGGCACCTCCTCCGACGACCACCCCAAGGGCGACGTCCGCGCCGGCGAGTCGTTTCTCTACCAGACCTACCGGGCGGTGACGACGGGGCCGGGCTGGAACAACACGGTGATGGTGATCAACTTCGACGAGTGGGGCGGCTTTTTCGAGCATATCGCCCCCGAGGAGGCGCCGGACGTCGATCCCGCCTATGCGCTCCGCGGCTTCCGGGTGCCCTGCATCCTCGTCTCGCCCTTCGCCGCTCCCGGGGCGATCGTCCAGGACACCTACGATCACACCTCGATCCTGAAGATGATCGAGTGGCAGCACAACCTGCCGGCGCTCTCGGTCCGCGACGCCGCGGCGAACAATCTGGCGGAAGCGCTCGACTTCAAGCTCCACCGCCACACCGCCCCGGACTACGTCGTGCCGCCCTTCGTCTCGGCAGCGTGTCCGTCATCCTAGGGGCGGCCCGCTCCCAGGGACCCCGTGGGCGGATTGCGCCCCGGGGTCCTCGCGGCCCCCTCTTCGGATAAGATACGCCGCCATGATCCCAATCGACCTTTCGGGCAAACGTGCCCTCGTGATGGGTGTATCGAACTCGCGGAGCCTCGGCTGGGCGATCGCCGCGCGGCTGCGGGACGCCGGGGCGGAGCTCGCCTTCAGCTACCAGGGGGAGCGCCTGCGGGGAGACCTCGAAAAGCTCACCAAGGACATGCCGGGCACCCGGCTCGCCCCGTGCGACGTGACGAACGAGGAGGAGCTCCACGCGCTCTTCGCCGGCTTGAAGGAAGCCTGGGGCGGGCTCGACTACGTCGTCCACTCGATCGCCTTCGCGCCGCGGGCGGCGATGGACGGGCGCTACATCGAGACCACCCGGGAGGACTGGCAGACCGCCCTCGGGATCTCGGCCTACTCGCTGGTCGCCGTCGCCCGCGAGGCCGAGCCGCTCCTCTCCGAGGGGGGCGCCCTCATCACCCTCACCTACTACGCCGCCGAGAAGGTGGTCCCCAAGTACAACGTCATGGGGATCGCCAAGAGCGCTCTCGAAGCCTCGGTCCGCTATCTCGCCTACGAGATGGGGAAGAAGGGCATCCGGGTGAACGCCGTGTCGGCCGGTCCGGTCCGCACGGTGGCGGCGCGGAGCATCCCGGGGTTCGTCAAGATGTACAGCAAGGTGGGGAGCATGGCTCCCCTCGGCCGCAACGTCACCCATGAGGAGGTCGGCAACCTCGGCCTCTACCTGCTCTCCCCCCTGGCCTCCGGGGTGACCGGCGAGACGGTCTACGTCGACGCCGGTTTCCACGTCATGGGGATGGACCTCTCCGAGGAGTAGCGCCCGGTGGAAGCCCTGATTCTGGCGGGCGGGAGCGGCACCCGCTTCTGGCCCCTGTCGCGCAAGCTCCGCCCAAAGCAGCTCCTGGCGCTCGACGGCCCGCGGAGCCTCCTCCAGGCGACGGTCGACCGCCTGGCGCCGCTCGTCCCGCCGGAGTCGGTGTGGATCGTCACCACCCGGGCGCTCGCCGCGGCGGTCCGCGAGCAGCTCCCCGAGGTGCCGCCAGAGCAGGTGCTCGAAGAGCCCATGGGGCGAAACACCGCCCCCGCCATCGGTTGGGCGGTGCGCTCGCTCCCCGAGGCGAAACGGCGGGGCGTCGTCGCCGTCTTCCCCGCCGACCACCGGATGGCGGACGCCGCGGCCTTCAGAGACACCCTCGCCCGCGCCGCCCAGGCCGCCGAGTCGGCGGACCGGGTGATGACCCTGGGCGTGGTGCCGCGCTGGGCCGAGACCGGCTACGGCTACCTGGAGATGGCCCCGGAAGATATCTCCGGAGCCGCCGGGGTGCGAGAGGTGACCCGCTTCGTCGAGAAGCCCGATGCCGAAAAGGCCGCCGGTTTCCTCGCCTCCGGCCTCCATCTGTGGAACGCCGGCATCTTCGTCTTCCGCGGCACGACCCTCCTGGACCACATCGCCCGCCTCGTCCCCGAGTTGCACCAGGGTCTGGAGGCGATCGCGGCGGGTTCGGAGGTCGATGCCATCGATGCCCTCTATGCCCGACTGCCGGCCGAGTCGATCGACTACGCGGTGATGGAGAAGCTTTCCGGCATCGGCACCCTGCCGCTCGACTGCGGCTGGAGCGATCTGGGCTCCTGGGAGGCTCTGGCGGAGGTGCTCCCGGCGGACGCCCAGGGCAACTGGAGTCGTGGCGAGACGGTGAGCGTCGACGCCCGCGGCAATCTGCTGGTCTCGGACGACGGCGGGGTCGTGGCGGTCCTCGGGGTTTCCGGGCTGGTCGTCGTCCGCACGGCCGACGCCGTCCTCGTCTGCCCCAAGGAGCGTTCGCAGGAAGTGCGGCGGCTGGTCGCCGAGCTCACCGCCCGCGGCCGCGGCGAGCTGCTCTAGAAGGTGAGCGAGCGCACCTACATCGCGCTCCCCGCGGGCGACCGCGGTCTGGCCGAGGTGCCGGCGCCCCTGCCGCTGGGGGAGTTGGTGCCGGGGACGGGCCCCTGGGAGGTCGAGATCGGTTTCGGCAAGGGGAAGTATCTCCTCCGCCGCTCCCGGGAAGAGCCGGAGCGCCGCTTCCTGGGCATCGAGATTGCCGGCAAATACCAGCGTAAGCTCGTCGAGCGGGCCCGCCGATGGAAGCTCGGCAACTGGATGGCCCTCCGCGGCGACGCCCTCTATCTCCTCTCGGCCGTTCTCCCCACCCGTTTCGCGGCGACCGTCCACGTCTACTTCCCCGACCCCTGGCCGAAGAGCCGCCAGCAGAAGCGCCGCCTCTTCGATCCCGAGACGGTCGACCTGGTCGTCGGTCTCCTCGCCGACGGCGGCAAGCTCCTCTTCGCGACCGATTTCCTGGAGTATGGCGAGAAGGTCCACGAGCTCCTCACGAGCTACCCGGGGCTCACGGTCCTCCGCCACGACCGTTGGGAGGAGGGACCGCGCACCAACTACGAGTCCAAGTATGAGCTCCTCGGGCGGCCCATTCTTCGACTCGAAGCGAGGCTCGAAGCGCCGTTCGAGCCCTCCGGCGCTCCTCTCCACCCGCGGGGAGCCGCCGCGGTCCTCGCCGCGACGTTCCAGGAAGAAGATGGGAAGGAGGAGTAGATGCCCGCCATGATCGATCCCCAAGCGCCCCCTCCGACTCCTCCCGAGCCCCCGCCGTTCACCTGGGGCGCCCTCCTCTTCGTCGTCTTTTCGCTTCTCCTCGCGGTCGCCTATCTCTACTGGATGACGGCGATCGAGGGCTGGCGGGTCTGGGTGGTCGTGGGGCTGATCGCCCTGACCGCCGCCTGCGCCGGGCTCGCGCACTGGGCGATGGAACGGACGAGGCGGTAGGGTAAGATCCAATCCATAGAAATCGAGGGGAGAAACCATGAAGGCGATAGGGTTCGGCAAGAACGTCACCGGCGGCGGCAAGAATCCCGAACGGATCGAAGTGCGGAGCGGCGACAACAAAGGACCCGGCACTCTGGCGGCCGCGATCAAGGAGGCCAACAACGCCCCTTCGGGGAGCCATCGGGAGATCGTCCTCCAGACGAACGTCGCCCGCAACAAGGAGGATCTGATCGTCCGCGCCAAGAACCTGACGATCCGGGCGGAGCAGGGCGCCGTCCTCACGATGAACCACCTGGTCTTCGATTGCGCCGCAGCCGACAATGTCCTGTTGCGCGACCTGCGATTCGAGCCCGCGGTGGACAACAAGGAAAAGCCGCGGGACTCGATCTCGATCGATGGCAGCGAGGGCCGGGGGAAGATCGGATTCTGGATCGATCACTGTTCCTTCGAGGCCTTCTACGACCTGAGCGTCACCGCGAACACCCGCGACCTGAAAGGTGCGCCGCCCCTCCTCCTGACGATCTCCCACTGCCTGTTCCACGACAACGATCCGGACGGCGAGGCCCACCGCAACCACGGTGCGCTGGGGATTCACGGCTCGGGCAAGAAGAACAACCCGGACGGTCCGGACCGGGAGACGAACGCCTACGCGACCGTCTGCCGGAATTTCTTCGACCACACCCGCCGCCGCTCGCCGCGGAGCTCGAACCAGACCTTCGTCCACGCATTCAACAACGTCCTCGAGAATTGGGGGACGTCGAAACCCGGCGACAAAGCCGATCAGGAAAATGGGATGAGCGCCGGGCACTTCGGAATTCTCGCCGTCGAGGCGAATTACTTTGCCGCCGGCGCGCTCAAGGCCACGATCGAGATCGCGAAGAAAGACCTCCCCCGGCTCCTCGTCGCCACCGGTGACTTCAAGAACGTCTACAAAAAGGGCGCGATCGCGGCGAAGAACCTCGGCGATCCGATCGACATCCTGGAAGAATATCGAGCGGGTCTGGGCGACCGGAAGACGGCGCTCCCGGAGCGGGAACCGATGACGGACGCCCTGCGGGACGTCATCAAAGCGGAGGCTGGAGCTCGGTAGGGGAGAGGATCTCCAGCCAGAATCCTTCGCCGTGAAGCGGGCGGCCGGCGAGGGCCGGGCCAGCCCAGATCGGTTCCAGGGTGGCGAGCAGCTCCTCGTCATGCGTGATGAAGTGATTGGGCAGCAGGACTTGTAGCCAGGGACAGTCCGCGAGCAGGTAGGCGGCGAGGAGATACTGCTCGGAGTAGTACCGCTTCGCCCACTCTGGAGGATAGTCCCAGGGCAGGTAGATGTCGTGCACGCCGAGCACCACGCCAGGCGCGAGCCTCGGCAGCAGGTCGAGAAAGGTCACGACAGTGTCGGAGTTCTGAAAGATCCGGTGCGAGCCGTCGTGGAAGACGATGTCCCCGGCCCGCAGGCGAGCGAACCGGTCGAGGTCAGCCTCCTCGAGCGGCGTGCGGATCACCTCGTCGCAGAGGGCATCGATCTCGGTCCGAGGGGAAGGGTCGATCGAGACGATCCGCGTGTCGAGGCCGAAATCCTCTACCGCCCGCCGGGCGAAGCGGGTCGAATCTCCAGAGCCGATCTCGACGTAGGTCCGCGGCCGGTTGAGGGCGATCAAGCCGTAGAGGGTGACCGCATCGACCGGTGGACAGAAGCTGTTCCCCCAGCGCGGGCTCGCGGGATCGGTGGTCGTCGCCGGGATTTCCCGTAGGTTCGGCGCCAGGGCCGCCATCCGTTCGAGGAGGGAGCGGTAGGCGGACCGGTGCTCGGCGATCTTCGCCAGGAGCTTGGGATGGGCGGGAGAGCCGTAGCCGTAACGGGGCCGCGGGCAGACCGGGTAGTCCAGCTTCAGCACCGAGGTGCCGGAGGATCTTTTCCTCCATCTCATGATTTCACCGCCCGGTGGGGACGTATCAGTATTCTAGCATCTGACGAATACTCCCCCGACTACACCTCTGTCACCAGGATCGGACGGCCGCGGGTGATCACCAGGGTGTGCTCGTGGTGGGCGGCCAGGCTGCCGTCCAGAGTGCGGAGGGTCCAGCGGTCGGAGGCGAGGGCGGTCTTGCCGCTGCCGGCCGAGGCCAAGGGTTCGAGAGCGAGGACGAGGCCCTCGGTCAGGCGGCCGCGCTCCAGCGGATCGTAGTAGTTCGCCACTTCGGGGGGCTCGTGGATGGTGCGGCCGATGCCGTGGCCGCGGAGCTCGCGGAGCACGGTGAAGCCGCGGCGACGGACTTCGGCTTCTACCTTGCGGCCGATCTCGTTGAGCGCCCCCCCGGCGCGGGCCGCCCGCAGGCCCTCGGCGAAGGCGGCATGGACGCAGCTCGCCAGGCGGCGCGCCGTGGGCGAGGCGGGAGGCACGATCACCGTCGCCGCGGCGTCGGCGAAGAAGCCGCCCTGCTCGGCGGTGACGTCGATCTTCACCAGGTCGCCCGGGGAGATGAGGCGCGCCCCGGGGACGGTGTGGACGACCTCCTCGTTGACCGAGATCATGATCGCCCCGGGAAAGCCGTAGACCGCCCGCGGCGCCGGGGTGGCGCCGTTCTTTTTGAGGAACGCCTCGGCGACGGCGTCGAGCTCGGCCGTCGTCACCCCCGGCCGGAGCTCCTCCTTCACCCGCAGAATCGTGCGGCCGACGATGCGGCCGATGCGCGTCAGGGCCGCGAGCTCTTCCGGGGTTTCGATCGACATGGCGACGGATTCTGCCACATCCCCGCCCCTCTTCGGATCGTAGGGGCACCCCCCTGTGGATGCCCTGGGGCGGAAGGGGGGCCGCCCCTACGCCGAAGCCAGGCGCAGGCAACCTTTTTGCTAGAGCCTTTTTTTCAGAACCCTGGGTGGGACCGCAAGGAACCGCCCGTTTCCGGGTTTCACGAGCAGAAAGGAGCTTGTATCCATGAACTCCAAACGCATCTTCCCGGCTCTCGCGGTCGTCGGTCTTTTGGCTCTCCTGGTCAGCGGGTGTGTCGCTTACGGCTATGGCGGTGGGGTCGGTCTGCGGGTCGGCTTCGGCCCGCCGGGCTTCCGCACCGAGGTCGCCGTGGCGGCCCCGGGTCCCGGCTACCTGTGGGTGCCGGGCTACTACGACTGGGTGCCGGAGCGGGCCGATTACGTCTGGATCGGCGGTCGCTGGGCTCTCCCGCCCCATCCGCATGCCGTCTGGGTGGCCCCGCGCTACGTCCAGCGGCGCGGCGGCTACTACTATCACCGCGGGCATTGGCGGTAACGTCCCCTCGGCTCCGGCCGGCCGGATGATATCCTACCGGCCGGAGGCCTCTCGTTGCTCAAGCGTCTGACCTACCTCTTCCCCTATTTTCGGCCCTACAGGAAGAAGCTCGTCCTGGGGGTTCTGACGATCGTCGCCTCGGTCGCCCTGGGACTCGTCAATCCGCTCCTCGTCGGGCAGGGGATCGACAGCCTGCGGTCGGTCCTCGCCGAGGGGGCGGCCCTCCGCTATGCCCTCCTCATCGTCGGCGTCGCCGCGGTGCAGGGGGTCTTCAGCTACCTGCAGCGGATGATCCTCGTCACCATGAGCCGGGACGTCGAGAGAGACCTCCGCGACGCCTTCTTCGCCCACCTGGAGCGGCAGCCGCAGGGGTTCTTCCAGCAGCGCCCCACGGGCGACCTCATGGCGCGCGCCACCAACGACCTCCAGGCCGTCCGCATGCTCTGCGGTCCGGCGATCATGTACAGCATCAATACCCTGCTGACCGCCGTCGGGTCGCTCTTCCTGATGGCGCGGATCAACTTCCGGCTCACCTGCCTGGCCCTCGTCACCCTGCCGATCGTCGCCGTCGTCACCCAGGTCTTCGGCAGCCGCATCCACGTCCTCTTCGAGAAGGTCCAGGCGCAGTTCTCCGCCATCTCGGCGCGCGTGCAGGAGAATCTCGCCGGGGTGCGCGTGGTGCGGGCCTACGCCCAGGAGGGACCGGAGCAGGCGGTCTTCGCGCGTCTCAATGACGAGTACGTGGAGGGCAACCGCCGGCTGATCGGCTGGACCGCGGCGTTCCATCCCCTGCTCCAGGCCCTGATCGGGATCGGCTTCGCCTGCGTCCTCTGGTACGGCGGCAGCCTCGTCCTCCACCACCAGATCACGATCGGCCAGCTGGTCACCTTCAACTCCTTCGTCGGCAAGCTGGTCTGGCCGATGATCGCGATCGGCTGGGTGATCAACCTCACCCAGCGCGGCACCGCCTCGCTCGGCCGCATCCGCGAGATCCTGGAGACCGCCCCGGCGGTCGTCGACGAGGAGCCGCAGGTCGCCCTGGCCGCCATCCGCGGCGCCGTCCGCTACCGGGACCTGAGCTTCTCGTACGCGACGAGCCCTCAAACCGCCGAGCCGATCCTCTCGGGCATCGACTTCGAGGTCGAGGCGGGGAAGACCGTCGCCCTGGTCGGGCGGACCGGCTCGGGGAAGAGCACCCTTCTGGCCCTCCTGCCGCGCCTGTTCAATCCGCCGGAGCAGGGCGTTCTGGTCGACGGGGTCGACGTGCGCCGCCTGCCCCTCGCCCAACTCCGCGGGGTGATCGGCATGGTGCCGCAGGAGACCTTCCTCTTCTCGGCGACGGTGGGCGAGAACATCGCCCTGGGTCGGATGGATGCGAGCGAGGAGCAGATTGCGGAGGCGGCGCGTCTCGCCGGCCTCGAAGACGACCTGTCGGGTTTCCCGCACGGGCTCGACACCGTCGTGGGGGAGCGCGGCCTCACCCTTTCGGGAGGCCAGAAGCAGCGGGTGGCGCTCGCCCGCGCCCTCCTCCGCGAGCCCCGCATCCTCCTCCTGGACGACTGCCTGTCGGCGGTCGACACCCAGACCGAGGAGCGGATTCTCAGAAACCTGCGGCAGGTCTTCGTGGGCCGCACGGTCTTCCTCGTCTCGCACCGCATCTCGACGGTCAAGGAGGCCGACCTGATCCTGGTCTTGGAACGCGGCCGCATCGCCGAGCGCGGCACCCACGAGCAGTTGATCGCCGCCGGCGGTCTCTACGCCGACCTCCACCAGCGCCAGATGCTCGAAGAGGAGCTGGCGGCCGTCTGATCGCTCTTTTGTCTTGTCGCAAGCGAGGGGAGAAAGGCGATTTTCGCCATGCGGGTGTTGATCACTGGAGGGAGCGGTCTGATCGGCTTGGCCCTGGCTCGTGAGCTGGGGGGGGCCGGACAGGACGTCGTCGTGCTGAGCCGGGACCCGTCCCGGGTGAAGAATCTGCCTCCGAACGTCCGTGCCGTACGCTGGGACGGGGTGAGCGCCGAGGGCTGGGCGGATCTGGTCGAGGGACCGGACACCGCCATCGTCCACCTGGCCGGCGAGGGGATCGCCGAGGGGCGCTGGAGCGACGAGCGCAAGCGGCGGATCGTCGACAGCCGGGTGCGCTCGAGCACCGCGGTCGCCGCGGCCATCCGGCAGGCGAAGGTCAAGCCGCGGGTCCTCCTCCAGGGCTCGGCGGTCGGCTACTACGGCGCCTGCGGCGACGAGATCGTAAGCGAGGACCACGCGCCGGGGAGCAATTTCCTTTCGAAAGTCTGCGTCGATTGGGAAAAGTCGACTGCCGAGGTCGAGTCCCTGGGAGTGCGCCGGGCGCTTCTGCGTACCGGTATCGTCCTCGCGCAGGACGGCGGCGCGCTCCCCAAGATGGCGCTCCCCTTCCGTCTCTTCGCCGGCGGTCCGCTGGGCTCCGGCCGGCAGTGGGTGCCCTGGATCCATCTCGCCGACGAGGTGGGAGCGATCCGTTTCCTTCTGGAGACCGAGGTGGCGCGCGGCCCGTTCAACCTCTCGGCGCCCGATCCGGTGCAGAATCGCGACCTCGGCCGGGCCTTGGGCGAGGTTCTGCATCGCCCGAGTCTCCTGCCCACCCCCGGCTTCGCCCTCCAACTGGCGTTGGGTGAGATGGCGGCGATGGTCCTGGAGGGGCAGCGGACGGTGCCCCAGGCGCTCCAGAAGCTGGGCTACACTTTCCGCTTTCCGGACCTCCGGTGGGCTCTCCACGACCTGCTCGACTGAGGATCGGAGAGGAGAGAGACGACCATGCCCGAGGCCATCCGCGAGGGGGACATCCCAGGAGTACAGCTGCGCTGCCGTCAGGCGCTTCCCATCTCCTCCGCGGAAGCCTGGGCCTGGCTCGTCGAGGGAGCGAAGCTCGCTCTCTGGCTGGCGGACGAGGCGACGGTCGAGCCCGGGCCGCAGGGCTCGCTTGCGCTTTCGGGAGCAGGGCGGCGGGAGCGCGGCAAAACGCTCGTCTGGGCTCCCCCCCGGCAGTGGGTGCTCGCCTTCGAGCACCTCGATGCAGGCTGGACCGCGCCCACCCGGCTGACCCTGGCCGTCCACCCGTCTCCTGAGGGCGCCGAGATCGATGTCCTCCAGCATGGCTTTCAGCGTCTTCCCCTCTCGATCGGCCTGACCGTCTGGGAAGCCTACCGCCGCCGCTGGCGCACCGCCCTGGCTCGTCTAGTGGAGGCAACTTCGCCGACGCCCGCACCCTCTCCGGCCCCGGAGCCCGAAGCGCCGACATCGTAGGGGCGGCCCCCGGGCGGCCCCCCGTGGCCGCCCTCCCTCAAACCTAGCCGCAAAGAAAAAGGCCCCGGTCGCGAGACCGGGGCCTTCTTGCGGCAGGGCGTAGAAGCTCGACTAGAAGCGGATACCGACCGAGAAGCGGAAGGTCCGCGGGGTCTGGTAGTCGAGCGGAGTGCGCGGGCGGCCGAAGGTCGAGCTGGGCGCCCAGTTGGTCCCGAAGAGCGGTTGCGTGGTGTAGGGGTCGAACTTGGCCTTACCGGTCGTGTCGTCGACCACCCCGGTGTTGACGCCGATGAAGCCCTTGTAGTTCAAGACGTTCAGAATTTCGGGCTGAAGGAAGATCTCGTACGACTTCTGGAACGGCCCGTTCCATTGGAACGAGTAGTTGAGAGCGAGATCGGTCGCCGAGATGTTGGGGGTGTGGAACTTGTCCCGAGCGGTGTAGTAGTAGGTCACCGACGTCGGCGGCAGCTTGTAGCCCGGGTTCGGGAGATACGGCTGGCCCGAGGCATCCAGGAGGGAGGCACTGCCGACCGCCCCGTAGGGAGTACCCGAGTAGTAGCTCTGGAGAATGCTCACGTTGAGCGCGTTGTGGGAGTTCTTGAAGATATCCCAGACGCCGTAGGCCCGCAACCGGTGGCGCTGGTCGGCAGAGAGGTCCCCCTTGGGATTGTTCCAGCGGCTCTGGAGGTACTCCGGATAGAGGAAAACGCTGGCCGAAACCGGCCCGTTGGCGACCGTCTCGCCGTCGAAGTTGCCCTTGAGCTCCGAGAGGGTGTAGGTGCCGCCCAGGGAGAAGGTGTCGCTGACGCGGTACTGGAACTGAGTATGGAGACCCATGTACTGCCGTTGCAGCTTGTTGGTGTTCTCGAGCACCGCTAAATCGACGATCTGGCCGGTCTGCAGCGTGACCGCGCCGGTCGAGAGGTCGGTGCGGGTCGAATAGAAGTCCTTGGAGTCGCGACGGACGATGTCGGCGCGGAACACGCCGCGGCTGCCGAGTCGCTTGGTGAAGCCGATCGAGAGCTCCTCAGTGTAGGGCGAATCGAGCGAGCCGCGGATCACCGACTGGCCGCCCGGGATGGCGACGGCGCGGAGGTCCGCGCTATCCGCCGTGCCGCCCTGGCTGTTGAACCAGTTGAAGATCTGATTGATGGCGTCGGCCGGGGTCGTGAGGTTGGTGGTGCCCGGCGCGTTGATGCTCGGGCCGCGGTACCAGAACTGGTAGGTCGCGGGGTTGCCAGCCGCCGAGGTCGAGTCGGCCTGGCTGTTGGCGATCGCCGTGACGTACTGCGCGACCCCGGCGTTGACCACCCAGTCGCCATTGCCCTTGGGGTCCCAGGCCGCCGCGAGGCGCGGGCTCACCCGGCTGTCCTTGGCGACGTCCTGGCCCTGGGAATTCTCGCCGTTGTTCCTGTCATAGCGCACCCCGACGTTGAAGGTGAAGTGGTTGTTGAGGCGCCATTTGTCGTTGTAGAACAGCGAGTTGGTCTTGAAGTTCGTCCCCTGGCTGGGAACGAAGATCGGGTTCCACTGGATGTAGGCCGAGGTGGCGCCGGGGCCGCCTTGGAGGACCGGGTAGAGCTGCCCGTTCTTCAGGGTGTAGTTGGTGAGGATGATCCGATAGTCGCTCCCCGACTGGTGGTTGTCGGCCTTCCGGATGTCGTCGAAGGAGTCGACGCCGAACACCATGTCGTGCGCGCCGACGGTGTCGTTCGACAGAAAGTACGAGCCCTTGGCGACGGCTTCGTGGTTGTTGCGCTCCTCCGTCGTGCACACGCCACAGAAGGTCGGCGAGTTCCAGCGATAGCCGGTGGGCCGGTCGACGAACAGCGTACCGTTGATGAGGTCGGTGAAGGTCGACCCGGCATGGATGAAGCTCTGCTCGCGCTGTGAATACTGGGCCTCGGCGTAGAACTTGTCGGAAAAGACTCCGTTGTAGTTGAAGGCCTCGAGCTTCTGCGGCAGGCTGCGGTTGACCAGGCTCTTCAAGTCGAGGACGTTGCCGAAGACGTTGCCGTCCTGGGTCTGGTCGATCTTGATGTAGGAGCCGACGATCCGCTGGCCCTCGGTCGGCGCCAAGGTGAGCTTGCCCTCGTAACGCTTCTCGTTGTTGTCCTGCGGGAAGGCGAGGCCGGGTACGCCGGGGGCCGGGACGACGGTCGTGCCGGTCAGCGACTGGTCGAAGAGGCGGCCGGCGCCGAAATACCACAGGCGGTCCTTGAGGAAGAAGCCGCCCAGGGTCGCCTCGTAGCGGTCGCTGATCTTGTCGGTCCGCGCCACCGTACGGTCGGTGGGCGCGACCCACTTGTCGTTGATCAGGCTGTCGCGCAAGCTCGCGTGCACGTCGTTGCCGCCCGACTTGGTGATCGAGCTGACGACGCCGCCGGCGAAGCGGCCGTACTCGGCCGAGATCGAGGAGGTCGAGACGGTGGTCTCCTGGATGGCGTCCTCGATGAAGAGGTTGTACGGCTGGCCGCGGAGGTTCTCGTTGACGACGACGCCGTTGACGAGGAAGAGGTTCTCGTAGGACTGGGCGCCCGAGATCGTCACGCCCTGCGACGGGCCGGTGCTGCTGACGCCGGGGGCGAGCAGCGCGGTGTTGACGACGTCGCGAACGATCGGCAGCTCGTCGACCAGCTTCTTCTCATAGGTGGTCTGCGCCTGCGGGGTGACCGAGATGGTCTCGGCGGTGCCGGTGACGACGATCTCCTCGGAGACCTTCTCGACCGTCATGTCGATATCGAGCGGCGTCGTCTGGGCGGCGGCGAGGGTGACGGTCCGCTCGAGCGGCTGGAAGCCCTGGAGCTCGTACTTCAGCGTGTAGTCGCCGGGGGGCAGGAGGGGGAGGATGTAGGCCCCGCTGCCGTTGGTGACGGTGGTCCGGGTGCCCTGCAGGTTGGGAGAGGTGACCGACACGGTCACTCCCGGCAGGCCCTTCTTCTCATTCGACACCTGCCCCCGGAGGGTGGCCGTGGGGATCTGGGCCAGGGCCGGCAACGCCACGAGGATGGCCGCGGCCAGGCAGAGGAGAACGGTTTTCAATCGGGTCAAGCGTGACTCCTTTCGAGTCAGGCTCCTCGCACAGCGAGAGAGCGGGGTTGAGACGACGGACATGAGACATGAGACAGGAACGGAACAGAGCCATGCCCCGGAGGTGAAGGGGTCCCCTGTTCCGAGCCGCTACGGAGCAGTGGGTCATTCACCAAGAAGAGGCGGATCGGATAGGCGGAGAGGCAATTGTCATGCCGCTCCACCTGGAGGTTCCCGCTCGGCGGGAACTCTTTGAGACGGAGGGAGTTGTAGAAAACGCAACGGGCTCATTGCGCCGTCAATTCAATGATTCTCATCCAATTTCTTGATTTCTATCCAAGGATTTGGACGGCAGCCCCGAATCACGGTCCCCACAGCTCGCGGATGGCGGCGCCGACCTCCTGGCGCAGCTCCTTGGAGGTATAGACCCGGAAGCGCTCGATGCGCGACAGGTGGCGGATGAACTGGCTCGCCTCGGCCATGGGCTCCAGGCTGCCGTCGTAGCGCCTTACGAGGACCCGGCTGGTGCGCAGGCGGTGGGGGTCTTTCGACGAGTTCGAGAGCAGGAGGTTCGAGGCGCCGAAGCGGCGGGCGAGCTCCGGAAGGAGAGCTTCGAAGCCGCGTTTCTCCTCGGCCGAGAGGTGCTCCCGGGTCTCGAAGGCGACGGGGAAGTGCTCGCGGTCGACGACCGCCCGGGCGTGGAGGGAGGGCGAGCGCCGCATCGCCGCCCAGACCGCCACGTCGTCCTCGTCGAGGAAGGCCTCCGGGGCGTCCGGCCAGCGGTGGCCCTGCTCGTAGAGCCACTGGTTCAAGTGGAGCTCCAGGGCCTTGCCGGTGACGTTGAAGTAGACCTGGGTGAACATGTAGTAGCGCGCCATCACCAGCGCCTCGACGGCGTGCACCCCGCCCTCCTCCAGGCCGACCCCGAGGTGCCCCGTCTTCGGGTCCTCGATCGGCAGCAGGGTTTCGAGCAGCCGGTCGAGGTCGAAGTTGCCGTAGCGGACGCCGCAGAAGAGGCTGTCTCTCAAGAGATAGTCCATCTTGTCGACGTCGAGCTCGCCGGAGACGATCTGCGAGAGCAGGCGGTCGACCCGTCCCCCGTCCCCACCGTCAGAACCGCCGGTCAGGAGACGGCGGACGTCGGCGGGGGCGATGCCGTCGCCGAAGCGCTCGAAGATGCGCGCCATCTCGGGCGAGTCGATCATCCGCCGGGTCATCTCCTCGTGGTCGATGCCGCCCAGGAAGAGCTCTTCGGCCGAGTGGCTGAAGGGGGCGTGGCCGAGGTCGTGAAGGAGGGCGGCCACCCGTGCCAGGCGGCGCTCGCGCGCTCCCTCGCCCCGCGGCAAGAGGCCGCCGCTCCGGGCGGCGAGAGCGTCGTAGGCCCGTCCCGCGAGGTGCATGGCACCGAGGACATGGCTGAACCGGCTGTGCTCGGCGCCGGGGAAGACGAGGAAAGTGAGGCCGAGCTGGTGGATGGTGCGCAGGCGCTGGAGCGGCCGGCTGTTGATGAGCGCGGCCTCCAACGGATCGGCGCGGATGAAGCCGTGGATGGGATCGCGGAGAGAGAGCACGGGGCGGACTCTATCGCGGCTCCGGTCCGCCTTACCCCCTGTGGTATAACCAACCGGAGACTAAAATCGTCGATGCGTGCCCTCGCTCTCCTCCTCCTCTTGCCCCTCGCCCTGCCTGTGGCCGCCCAACCCGCCACCCAGGAGGTTCCTCCCAATGCGGGCAATGCCGGTACTACCGGAGACATGGCCTGGGCGCGGCGGGCCGAGGGGCATCATGGAGGACAGGCGGCAGCCGGGCCGATCGACGCCGCCCTCGCCGCCTACGAGCAGGAGGTCAAGGCCCACCCGCAGCAGCTCGACGGCTATTGGAAGCTCCTCCGCGCGATCCACTTCAAGGGCGAGTACGTGGCCCGCACGCCGGAGGAGAAGCAGGCGGCCTTCGGCCGCGGCCGGGAGGTTTCGGAGGCGGCGCTCGACCTGCTCGCCAAGGGCGTCGGCGGCCGTGCGAAGCTCGACCGGATGTCTCCCCGGGAGACCGCGAAGGCGCTCGCCGCCGTCCCGCACGCCATCGACGTCTATCTTTGGGGCGGCGCCGATTGGGGCCTCTGGGGGGATGCCTTCGGCAAGCTGGCCGCCGCCCGCCAGGGGGTGGCCGACCGCGTCCGCCACGACGCCGAGGTGGCGATCGCCGTGGACGAGCGCTACGCCAATGCCGGCGGCCACCGCCTGCTCGGCCGTCTCCACACCCTCGCTCCCAAGGTTCCCTTCCTGACCGGCTGGATCGATCGCGACAAGGCGGTCTCCGAGCTCCGCCGGGCCGTCGAGCTGGGCCCGGCCGATCCGACCAACTCGCTGTACCTGGCCGAGGCGCTCCTCGACTTCCGGCCCGAGTCGAAAGCGGAGGCCATCGACCTCCTGCGCCGGCTGGTGGACGTGAGCCCCTCCCCGGAGCGGCAGGTCGAGGAGGAGAAGGTGATCGCCGAGGCGCGGACCCTCCTCAACAACGTTTCCACGCCGAAGTCCTGACGGAGCTGGAACCCGGTTGTCCAGGCCCCCGCTCTCGCCCGGTCGGGCGCAACTCGTGGCGGTCGCCGTGGCCACGTTCCTCATGGTCCTCAAAGCCGCGGCCTCCTGGAGCACCGGCTCGCTCGCCCTGGGCTCGGCGGCCCTGGACTCCGCGGTCGACGCCTTCGTCTCCTTCGCCAGTTACTTCGTCCTCCGCCGGAGCCTCGCCCCGCCCGACGAGGATCACGCCTATGGTCACGGCAAGTTCGAGAGCCTCGCCGCCCTCGGCCAGGGGCTCTTCCTGGCCGGCGGCGCCGCCGGGCTGGTGATCGAAGGGGTGCGCCGCTTCTCCTCCCGGGAGGCGCCGCGGGACAACGGCCTGGGGGTCGTCGTGCTGCTCATCGCCGGGGTGATGAGCCTCGCGGTCGCCCGGCTGCTCCGCTCGGCGGCCGAGCGCTCGGGGAGCCCGGCCCTCCACGCCGACAGCCTGCACTACGGGACCGACCTCTGGGTCAACGGCGCCGCCCTGGCCTCCATCCTCGTCGTCCGCTGGACCGGCTGGTGGCCGGCCGACCCCCTGGTGGCCTTGGCGGTCGCCGGGCTCATCCTGCGCACCGCGGTCGTCCTGGTCCTCGGGGCGATGGGCGATCTCTCGGACCGCGTCCTCCCCAAAGACGAGCTGGCCCGGATCGACGCCATCGTCGCCTCCTTCGCCCCCCGGGTCTCCGGCATGCACGATCTGAAGACCCGCCGGAGCGGCCGCCAGCGCTTCATCGAGCTCCACCTGGAGATCCCGAAGAGCGCGAGCTTCCAGGATGCCCACGACCTGATGGTCGAGGTGCTGCGCACGATCGAGCGCGATTTGCCGCGCTCGAAGGTCTTCGTGCACGGCGATCCGGTGTAGGAAAGAGACCGGGGGCGGCCGCCCCCAGGTGCTTTCAGCGAATGTTGCCGTTCAACTTGTCGGGGAAGAATCCGAAGTTCGCCGCCGCACCCCCCAGGTAGACGACGTCCAGCACCTGCGCCGTCGTCCGCTGGTAGGCGATGCCGTTGGAGTCGGTCGGCACGATGTTGGCGTGCCCCTGGAGCCGGATCGGCTGATCGTCGTCGCCGAAGCCGTCCGCCTTGTCGCGCAGGTCGGAGATCGCCTTGGTCGCGGCGTACTGCCCGAGCTGGAAGAGGACCGTGCGGATGAGCCCGGCGTGGTACGCCTCGACGGCGAGAATGCCGGCGGCGGCGTCGAGGATCGTCTTGTCGGTGATGAGGGGGGCGGCGCCGTGGTAGGCGGTGACGCCGACGTCCTCGAAGATGAAGGCGCCGAGGAGGAAGCTCACCTCGTCGGCGAAGGGGTTGAAGGTCTGGCCGGGGCCGATGAGCCCCGCCGCCTGGGCGGCGGCGGTAAAGCTGTTCTCGAGGTCGATCGTGGGACGGGCCACGGCCTGCGAGCCCAGGGCGGCGCGGAGGAAGCGGACGTGCGCCTCCTCGTCCCGCGCGATCTCCTGCGCGAAGTCGCGGAACATCAGGTTCTGGAACGGCACGGCCGAGCCGCCGATGACGCTGCCCTCGGTGCCGGTGCCGGTCACGTCGGTATTGGAGAGGCCGCGGCCGTAGGCGCCTCGGAGGTAGTACTCGGCCTCCAGGTACTCCAGGTTCAAGGCGAAGTTGAGGATGTTGACGTCGGTTGCCGTCGCCGCCTTCTCGGTGACACCCGAGGTGGCGGCGGAGCTGCCGATCGCTCCCAGCTTCGAGGCGCCGAGGACGCCCAGGGTGGCGAGGCCGGCGTGGGCCATGAAACGGCGGCGGTCGGTGACGCCCGGGTGCAGATCTCCTGTCGTCGAATCAGCTTTAGACATGGAACTCCCTTTCTTACGATGAGGCTGATCATTGGTAGAAAGGCTGATCGCAACCTCTCCGCTCAGGGATACGGAATCGATCCGGCGCTGGATGACGAAGAAACGAAAAATTTTCGGTTAAGGTCGCCCCGCCTCCCAAGCCTGGATCAACGCCAACGCCTCCCCCGGGCTCGCCGCCTGCCGGAGGGCGGCCCGGGAAGTGGGATCGCGAAACAGCCGGGCGGCCGTCGCGAGGAGGCCGAGGCAGAGGTCAGGCGACTCCTCGGGGCAGAGAAAGAGGAAAACCGCCTCGATTCCGGCGAGGCCCGCGCCAGCCACCTCTCCCCGGGGCAAGCCGAGCCCCACCCGGGGCGCGACGAGCCCCGGCACACGGACGTGGGGGAGGGCGATCCCCTCGGAGAGAAAGGTCGAGGCCTCCCCCTCCCGCCGCTCGATCCGCCGCCTCACCTCCGCGGTGTCGAAGGCCGGGGGCGAGCCCGCGATTCCGGCCATCGCGTCGACGAGCCGGTCCAGGAGCTCGTCCTTGGTGACCGGAGCGGGGAAGACGAGGATCGCCGGTTCGGCGAGGAGATCCGAGAGAGGAGGGAGCGGCCCGGCCGCCGGCATCGCGGGGTCCGGCTGCCGGCGGACGATCCCGGGCCGGTCCTCTTCCAGGTTCGCCGTGAGGCTCCGGGGAATCTCGCCCGGCGGAATGGCCGGCAGGGCTAAGGCGTCGACGACGACGACGGCGAGGCCCCGCGCGCCGTCGATCAGCCGAGGCAGGTCGAGCCCGTCGCGCCGGATCGTCTGCAGCAGGCGTCGCCAAAGCGGGCGTGGAGCGGGCCGGCCGACGACGACGTGCCCGACCCGGTACTCCTCGGCGAAGCGGAGGATGGTGTCGACGACGTCGTCCCCCTTGAAGGTGAAGACCATGGCCCCGAGCTGGCCGGCGAGGGCCAGGGCGTCCTCCCGGCTGCCCCGGCTGTTTGAGTTGCCGGAGCTGCCGGGAGCGCGCGGAATCGTCGGCGCCGTCTCCTCCCCGGGGGTCTGCACATAGAGGGCGTACCAGTTCCGGTTGAGGCGCCCGGCGAGGCGCGAGGCGTAGCGCAGGAGGGTCGCCGAGTCGGGGCTCTCGGCGCTCAGGCAGACGACGATCTGGTCGGGGGCCTGCACCTGCTCGCCGGTGGGGAGGCCGCGGCCCTTCTGCTCGATCACCGAGGCGGCCTCGCGGAGGGCGAGCTCGCGGAGCTGCTCCAGGTTGCCCTTGCGGAAGAAGTGGGCGAGCGCCTGGTCGGCGCGCTCCGGGGTGTAGACCTTCCCCTCGGCCAGTCGGCGCTGGAGGTCCTCGGTCGCCAGGTCGACGTTGACGATCTCGTCGGCCTCGGCGATCACCCAGTCGGGCACCCGCTCCTTGACCCGCACCCCGATCAGCCGTTCGACCGTGTCGTAGAGGCTCTCCAGGTGCTGGACGTTGACTGTCGTGATGACGTGGATGCCCGCCGCGAGCACGTCCTGGACGTCCTGGTAGCGCTTGCCGTTGCCGCTCCCCGGGATGTTGGTATGCGCCAGCTCGTCGATCAGCACCACCTCCGGCCGCCGTTCGAGAATCGCCTTAAGGTCCATCTCCGCGAGCTGCACTCCGCGGTAGGAGACGGTGCGCCGGGGCACCTCGGGGAGCCCGAGGAGGAGCGACGCGGTCTCCGCCCGGCCATGGGTCTCGACGTAGCCGGCGACGACGTCGACCCCCTGCTGCTTCAGGCGCTGCCCTTCGAGCAGCAGCTGGTAGGTCTTCCCCACCCCCGGCCCATAGCCCAGGTAGACCTTGAGCCGGCCGCGCCGCGAGCGGTGGATGAGCCGCAGGAAGCTCTCGGGAGTGGGTCCGCTCATGCGCTCACCCGTGCGGGTTCGGTTCGAGGCAGTCCGGCCTCGCGGATTCGAGGCAGCGTCTCGCCGCGGGTCCCTTCCCCCTGGGCGGGAGGTGGTTGGGTCAGGGGGGAGGCCAGGAGGGGGGCGCCGCGCGGTACCCGAACCCTTCCGACGGTCCTCGCCGTCAGTCCGACGGTCCTCGCCGTCAGTCTGGCGGTCCTCGCCGTCAGTCTGGCGGTCCTCGCCGTCAGTCCGGCGGTCGTCGCCGTCAGTCTGGCAGTCATCGCCGTCAGTCCGGCGGTCGTCGCGGGCAGTCCGGCAGTCATCGTCGGCAGTCCGGCGGTCGTCGCCGACAGTCCGGCAGTCGTCGCGGGCAGTCCGGCAGTCATCGTCGTCAGTCCGGCGGTCGTCGCCGGTAGTCTGGCGGTCGTCGCCGGTAGTCTGGCGGTCATCGCCGGTAGTTCGGCGGTCGTCGTCGGTAGTCCGGCGGTCATCGTCAGCAGCACGGCAGTCGTCGCCGGGCTGGCTTTTGGAGGTCTTACTACCGCGAGTCGCCCCCCTCCTAGCCTCCCCCCTGACCCAACCACCTCCCGCCCAGGGGGGAGGGACCCGCGGCGAGACGGTGCCTCAAGTCCGCAGGGTTGTCGGCGCCCATCCAATGCACCGCTCTCTCCCGCTGAGGGAGGAGAGCCGGGAGAGAGAGTGAGGTTGGGGATGAGGATCATCAAGACCTCAGAACTTTACCAGCAGCGCCAGGTTGATCCGGTCCTCGGTCTTCCGCAGGTCCGGCGTGAAGCCCGGGACGAAGGAGCCGTCCGGCCCGGTGTTGCCGCCGATCGGCGTCACTCCACCCGGACCGACGAAGTAGGCCACGTTCGCGGCGCGGTGGTCGAATTCGGCGCGGAAGGTGATGTACTGGCTCGGCATGTAGTCGAAGGTCACCGAGGCGTCCCAGGCGCGGAAAGGATCGCCGGGGTTCTCCGTGAAGTAGGGGGTGCCCGAGGTCGCCGTGGCGCCGTTGATCGGCGGCAGCAGCACGAGGTAGCGGCCGGGATTGTCGATCGCGCCGCCGCCCAGGGTGAGGGCGAAACGATCGTTTTTGAACCAGAACCGGTTGTAGAGCATGAATCCCAGGAAGTACTGCGCCGGCGAGCTCGTCGAGCCGCCGGTGCAGGAGACCCCGCCGCCATACTCACAGCCGGCATCGAGGGTCAGCGAGAAGGCGGCCTTGTCGAAAAACCGGCCGGGCTTGTCGTAGTACTTGACCTCGACGCTGTTGTCGCTGTGGATGCGGTTGCGGCGCACGTTGCCCAGGGTGTCCCGACCGAGCAGGTATTCGTTGAAGATCCAGGAAATCGAGCCGTTGGGGCGATAGGTGACCTGGGCTCCCACCCCCGGCAGGTTGTTGAAGACGCCATAGGACTGCCAGCCGTTGATCAGCCACAGCTCGGTTTTGAGCTTGTCGGAGGGGAAGACCTGGAGCCGCAGGCCGGTGAAGAACCAGGGCGTGTTCGCCGAGACGTACGACGGCTGGTAGGCCCAGTTGTCGAAGTTGTAGTAGCTGAAGAGACCGATATACGAGAGGAAGATGCCGGCATCCAGATTCACCCCGTTCATCTTGTCCCAGTGGTAACCGCCGTAGGCCTCGGAAATATAGCGGTAGGCGTCGGCCAGGTTCCATTGGCCGCGAGAGGGGCTGGCGTCGTTTCGGGGCGTCAGCTCGGAGTAGAGGCCGAACTGGGTCAAGAAGCGGGCCCGGACGTTGTCGTAGTGGAAGTCGCCGCCGACCCCCAGCTGCTGGATCTGAAGCTCGCTCGTGCGGCCGGTCTCGGAGGAGCCATCGATCGTGTGATCCTTGGGATTGTGGAAGTCGTAGACGAAGTTGGCGTCGACTCGGACCTCGGGAGTGAAGAATTTCGTGTCGAGCGGGACGTCCTTCTCGCGGCTGTTGCCGTTCAGCCAGGTGAAGTCGGCGAAGGCGAAGGGCTCCGCCGGTTTCGGCGTCTCTGCCGGCTGGGACTCCTGGGCGACAAGGCCGCTCCCGAGCACACCGAGGGCTACCGCGGCCACCAGGCCGCGCTTCAAAAATGGTTTCATCGTCAGGCTCCTATTGCGTTCTAGTCTCTGTTCTTGAGGGCCGCAGCGCGTCGAGAGATAAATTGAGCTCGAGGACATTCACCCGCGGCTCCCCCAACACGCCGAGCTGTCGCCCTTCGGTGTGGGCGGCGACGAGGCGTCGCACTTCCAATTCGCTCAAGCTGCGCTCGCGGGCGACCCGCGGGACCTGGAACTCCGCCGCCGCCGGGGTGATGTGCGGATCGAGACCCGAGGCCGAAGAGGTGACGAGATCGGCCGGCACCGGGCGTCCGGGATTTTCCTTCTGCGCCTGTTGCGTGGCGGCGGTGACCTGATCGATCAGTTTTCGGCTCGTCGGCCCCAAGTTGGTGCCGGAGGTGGCGGTGGGATCGTAGCCGCTTCCCGCCGCCGAGGGGCGGGCGTGGAAGCGGCCGGCACCGGAGAACGCCTGGCCCACGAGCTTCGAGCCCACGACCTTGCCGTCGCTGAAGATCAGGCTGCCGTTCGCCTGGTACGGATAGAGGATCTGCGCCAGACCGGTGACGGTGAGCGGATAGACGAGGCCCAGGAGCACCGTGAGGACGAGGGTCACGAGGAGGGCCGGGACGAGCTGCTTTTGAATGTCATTCATGATGCTTCCTTCGCGGTCACGCCGATCATGCGAGACCCGTGGCGACCAGGAGCAGGTCGATGAGCTTGATGCCGACGAACGGGATGAGGACGCCGCCGACGCCGTAGACGACGACGTTCCGGCGGAGCACCGCGGCGGCCCCGAGCGGCCGGTAGCGGATACCGCGCAGAGCGAGTGGAATGAGGGCGACGATGATCAGGGCGTTGAAGATGACCGCCGAGAGGATCGCCGACTGCGGGGTCGCGAGGCGCATGACGTTCAACGCCTGGAGCGGTCCTTGTCCCGGGTGACCGGAGAGGGCGTAGAGGGCCCCGAACATCGCCGGCAGGATGGCGAAGTACTTCGCCACGTCGTTGGCGATCGAAAACGTCGTGAGCGCGCCGCGGGTCATCAGGAGCTGCTTGCCGATCTCGACGATCTCGATGAGCTTGGTAGGGTTCGAATCGAGATCGACCATGTTTCCCGCCTCCTTGGCAGCCATGGTGCCGGTGTTCATGGCGACCCCCACGTCCGCCTGAGCGAGCGCCGGCGCGTCGTTCGTGCCGTCGCCGGTCATCGCCACGAGCTTTCCCTCCGCCTGCTCGCGGCGGATCAAGTCCATCTTGTCCTGGGGCTTGGCCTGGGCGAGGAAATCGTCCACCCCGGCCTCTCGCGCGATCGCCGCCGCGGTCAGCGGATTGTCGCCGGTGATCATCACCGTCTTGATCCCCATCCGCCGCAGCTGATCGAAACGCTCCCGCATGCCGCCCTTGACGATGTCTTTCAAATGGATGACCCCGAGCGGCCTACAGCTCGCTGAGAGCGGCAGGATCGATCCTTTGGCGACGACGAGCGGCGTGCCGCCCGAGATCGCCACCCGGCTGATCTGCTCCTCGAGCTCCTGCGGCACCGTTCCCCCCTGCTCGCGGACCCAGGCGGCCACGGAATCTCCCGCTCCCTTGCGGATCGAATAGCCGTAGATGTCCACTCCCGACATGCGGGTGTGGGCGGAAAACGGAATGAAGCTCGCCTCGCCTTCCGCCAACTCGCGGCCGCGCAGACCATAGCGATCCTTGGCGAGGACGACGATCGAGCGCCCTTCGGGAGTCTCGTCGGCGAGGCTCGCCATCTGCGCGGCGTCGGCGAGCTCCTGCTCGGTGACGTCCCCCAGGGGGATGAATTCGACCGCCTGGCGGTTGCCGAGAGTGATCGTGCCGGTCTTGTCGAGGAGGAGGGTGTTGACGTCTCCCGCCGCTTCGACCGAGCGCCCCGACATGGCGAGCACGTTGTGCTGGATCAGGCGGTCCATGCCGGCGATGCCGATCGCCGAGAGGAGGCCGCCGATCGTCGTCGGAATGAGGCAGACGAGGAGGGCCACGAGGACCGTGACCGAAGGGGGCGCGACCGTCTCGAAGACTCCCGCGGAGCGGGCCGCCCCGACGCTGTAGAGGGCGTAGGGAAGGAGGGTGACGACGGCCAACAGAAAGATGATCGTCAGGCCCGCCAGGAGAATGTTGAGGGCGATCTCGTTCGGCGTCTTCTGCCGTTCGGCCCCCTCGACGAGCGCGATCATGCGGTCGAGGAAGGTCTCTCCGGGGTTCGAAGTGATGCGGACCTGGATCCAATCGGAGAGCACCCGGGTGCCGCCGGTGACCGCCGAGCGGTCGCCGCCGGACTCGCGGATGACCGGCGCGCTCTCGCCGGTGATCGCCGCCTCGTCGACCGAGGCAACGCCTAAGACCACCTCGCCGTCGCCCGGAATGACCTCGCCGGCCTGGACCAGCACGAGGTCGCCCTTGCGGAGCGCCGTCGCCGAAACCGGCTCAGTCTCGATTCCTGAGATGCCGTCGACGGAGCCTTTGGGGGCGCGCGTGATCCGATTGCCGACCGTCTCGGTCTTCGCCTTCCTGAGCGTGTCGGCCTGGGCCTTCCCCCGCCCCTCGGCCATCGCCTCGGCGAAGTTGGCGAAGAGCACCGTAAACCAGAGCCAGAGCGTCACCTGGAGGGTGAACCCGAGGTTGGCGGTGTGGCCGGTCGCGAGATCGCGGACGATCAAGAGCGTCGTCAGGGCGCTCCCCACCTCGACGACGAACATCACCGGGTTTTTCGCCACCTTGCGGGGATCGAGCTTGGCGAACGCATCGCGCACGGCCCGCCGTACGAGGGGGGGGTCGAAGAGCGGGCGATTCTTAATTCTTTCGGACATGGCCTACTCGCTTCCAGAGACTAGAAAAGCGTCCCGGACTTCAGGAGGAAGTGCTCGACGATGGGCCCGAGCGACAGGACGGGGAAGAAGGTGAGCGCTCCCACGATGAGGATCACCCCGAGGAGGAGCCCCACGAAGAGCGGGGTGTGGACCGGGAAGGTGCCGGCCGAGGGTGGCGCGATCTTTTTGCTCGCGAGATTGCCGGCGATCGCCATCATGGGGATGATCATGAAGAAGCGACCGATCAGCATGGCGAACCCTAAGGTAACGTTGTACCAGAGGGTATTGGCGGACAGACCGGCGAAGGCCGAGCCGTTGTTACCGGTCGCCGAAACATAGGCGTAGACGATCTCCGACAGGCCGTGCGGACCCTGATTGTTCAAGCCGGCAAGGCCCGGTTTGGCGACACTGCCCCAGGCCGAGAGAACGAGGATCGAGAGGGCGAAGACGAGCGCGTAGAGCATCGCCATCTTGACGTCTTTCGATTCGATCTTCTTGCCCAGGTATTCGGGCGTTCGGCCGACCATGAGCCCGGCGATGAAGACGGTCAGGATGACCATGACGAGCATCCCGTAGAGCCCCGAGCCGACGCCGCCGAAGATGATCTCGCCCAGCATGATGTTCAAAAGCGGGATCATGCCGCCCAAGGGAGTAAAGGAGTCGTGCCAGGAGTTGATCGCGCCGCACGAGGCGTCGGTCGTGATCGTCGCGAAGAGGGCGGAATTCAGGATTCCGAAGCGCACCTCTTTGCCCTCCATGTTGCCGCCCGGCTGCTCGGCGCCCGGCGTCTCGACGATCGCCTGGCTCACCCCTAGCCTCGCCAGATTCGGATTGCCCGCCGCCTCGGCCCACCAGAGGACGGAAAAGCCGGCGAGGAAAAGGATCAGCATGGCCGCGAAGACCGCCCAACCGTGCTTCGGGTTGCCGGTCATCCGGCCGAGGGTGTAGGTGAGTCCGGAGCCGATGGCGAAGATGCTTAGCATCTCGAGGAAATTCGTGAGCGGGGTGGGATTCTCGAAGGGATCGGCCGAGTTGGCGTTCATGAAGCCGCCGCCGTTCGTTCCCAGCTCCTTGATGATCTCCTGCGAGGCGACCGGCCCCTGGGCGATCGATTGCACGGTGTGCTGGCCCTGCGGCTCGACGAGGGTCGCCTGGGTATAGGGCGAGAGGTTCTGCACCACTCCCTGGGAGACGAGGACGAGCGAGCCCACGAGGCAGAGGGGGAGGAGGAGATAGAGACAGCAGCGGACGAGGTCGACCCAGAAGTTGCCGAGCGTCTTCGCTTCGCGCCGCGAGATGCCGCGGACGAGCGCGATCGCGAGAGCGATGCCGACGGCGGCGGAGGTGAAGTTGTGGAAGGCGAGGCCGGCCATCTGGATGAGATCGCTCATCGTCGACTCGCCGGAATAGGCCTGCCAGTTGGTGTTGGTGGTGAACGACGCCGCGGTGTTCCAGGCGAGGTCCGGGGCGAGGCCGGGAAACTTCTGGGGATTGAACGGCAGGAGGCCCTGGCAGCGTTCGAGGAGGTAGAGGACGAGCATCGACACCAGGCTGAAGAGGAGCATGGCGACCGTATAGGTTTTCCATGTCTGCTCTTCCTCGGGGTCGATCCGGCAGAGCCGGTAGATCAGGCGCTCGACCGGCCGCAGCACGGGGGCGAGAAAGGTTGTCTCGCCGGCGAAGAGCCGTGCCATGTAGACGCCCAGGGGCTTGGTCACGGCGAGGAGCGCGACGAGGAAGATCGCGACCTGAAAGAGTGCGTTGTGGGTCATGACTTTTCTCCCCGCCTAGAATTTCTCGGGCTTGAGGAGAGCGTACGTGAGGTAGACGAGGAGCGCCGCGCTGACGAGGCCGGAGAGCAGGTATTCCCAGTTCATGGCGTTTTCCTTACACCCCGGGTCAGACCCGCTCGCAGAAGCGGACGTAGCCGACCGCCAGGGCAAAAAAGAGGACGGTGAGCAGGATGAAAACGAGATCGCTCATGCGAGGTTCCTTTCCGCCGTAGCGGGTCTTTCGGCGAGCGGCAGGGTGAACCAGAAGGTCGTCCCCTCCCCCTCGCCGCTCTGGCAGTGCATTTCGCCGCCGTGCGCATGGACGATGTCCTTGGAGATCGAAAGACCGAGGCCGGCGCCTCCCAGATCCTCGGTTCCCGGCACCTGGAAGAAACGGTCGAAAACCTTTCCGACGTGCTCTTTCGCGATGCCGCGACCGGTGTCCGTGACGGCGAAGCGCACATAGCCCTTCTGGGGGCTGGCGCTCACTTTCACCGCGCCGCCGGCCGGAGTGTGGTGGAGGGCGTTCGAAAGCAGGTTGGCGAGCACGACGTGGGCGCGGGCCGGATCGATCATCACCTTCTCGGCCTGGGGATCGATGTCGGCCGTGAGGCTCACCCCTCTATCCTTGTAGGCCGATTCGAACTCCCGGCTGGCCGAGTCGACGAAGTCGCGCGGCGCCGCGGGCTCATAGCGCAGCAGCCGTTCGCGCGATTCCAAACGCGAGATCTCCAGGAGGCTCTCGATGATCTCCCGGAGGCGCTCGGCGTCGTCGCGCGCCGCCAAAAGAAGATCGGTCTGCTGCGGGTTGAGCGCTCCCTGGCCTTCGCCCAAAAGGATGTGGACCGCCATCTGGAGCGAGGTGAGGGGGGTGCGCAGCTCGTGCGAGACAGTCGACAGGAGATCGCTCTTCATCTCGTCCATCCGGCGCAGATCGGTGACGTCTTTGAGGATGAGGATGACCGAGAGCAGCCGGTCGCGCCCGTCGCGGATGGCGGTCGCGCGAGGCAGGAAGAAGCGTTCCTTGCCGTCCTTAAAGAGCTGGAGGGCCGAGTCGTGGCCGCGCTCGGGGAGGGTGCCTTCCTGCGCCGCCTGGGCGAGGAGCGGTTTCAACCAGGCGGCGTGGCGCTCCGGCACCGGCTCGCCCGGCCGGACGTCTAACGTGGCGATCGCCGTCTGGTTGACGAGCTCGACGATCGGCGGGTTCGGCGGGTTCGGCGGGTCCCCTTCGGGCGTGAAGACGGCGACGACGTCGGGCAGGCTGTCGATCGCGAGCTGCGAGGTCTGCTGGGCGCGGAGCAGGCGCGCCTGATCGCTCCGGCGCAGCTCCCGAAGGCTCGCCGCCATGGCGTTGAAGGCCGCCGCGAGCTGCCCGAGCTCGTCTTTCGATTTCACCTGGACGACGAGGTCCAGGTTGCCGCCCTCGATCTCGTGCGCCGACTCGGTCAGGTGCCGCAACGGGACGAGGATGGCGCGGGAGAGAAAGATGACGAAGCCCACGGCCACCGCCGCCCCGAGGAGGAGGAGGAGGAACATCCGCCGGTCGGCGTTCTTCGACAGCCGCCGGGCGTGGGCGTTGGCCTCGACCATGTTTGCCTGATTGATCTGCTGAATGTGATCGGCGGTCGCCTTGATCTCCTGAAAAAATGGCAGGAGGCGGTCGAAATAGATCTGCCGGCGGGAGGCGAGAGGCTGGCTCTCGTCGAATACCCCCGGCAGGACGCTCGCATAGGCCTGGTAGAGGTCGCGGAGGCGGTGCGCTGCCGCCCCTTCGCCCGGAAGGGTGACGTTGTGGAGCTCGACGTCCAAGGCGTGCTCGAAGCGGGGGCGATTGGCGTCGGCGAGCGCCCGCCCCCGGGCTGCGTCCCCGGCCAAGGCGAAGAGCGCGCCGCTGTCCATCCGCTCGATCGCCTCCTTCATCTCCTGACAGGCGACGACGCTGCGATAGTTCTCGCGCAGGATGACGTCGATCGAGCCCCCCAACCGGGAGAGCAGAGAGATGCTCTGCAGGCCGAGGAGGATGAGGATGGCCAGCAGGCCGGCGAAGCCGAGGGTGAGTTTTGATCGTAATCCAAACATGGTGATCTACCCCCAGTGCAGAGGTGGTACCAGGTGGGGCGGGAACGGCGAAGTCTATGTCTACGTGGAGTTTAGCGGAAATTCGAGAGGTGCGGTGCGGGCGCCGGGATTTGCAGGGCGCAAGCTGGGAGCGAGGGAGGATTGCAGGATGCACGGCGTGCGGCCGAGCGCAATGTTCTCGCCCGAGGCGATCCGGTACCCTCCTGGGGTACTATCCGCGTTTCGGAGAGGGGAGAGCGCGTGCTACGATCTTCGAGGAGCACCGAGGAGAGGCTGCCATGGCCGTTCGAGATACCGCCCACCGCAAGCTCACGTACGAGGACTACGTTCTCATTCCGGAGGATCTGCTTCGCCACGAGATCCTGGACGGGGAGCACTACGTGACGCCTGCCCCGGGCCGGGATCACCAGGGCTCCCTGGGTACTCTCTTTCTGAAGATCGCCACCTTCGTGCGCGGACGCCGCCTGGGCACCGTATTCTTCGCCCCCTTCGACGTCCTCCTCTCCCCGCACGACATCGCCCAGCCCGACCTGCTCTACATCTCGAACGAGCGGGCGGCCATCCTGACGGAGGCGAACGCCCAGGGCGCGCCGGACCTGGTGATCGAGATCCTTTCGAAATCCACCCGTCGGCGGGACGAGACTTTGAAGCGCGACCGCTACGAGCGTTTCGGAGTCCTCGAATACTGGCTCGCCGACCCGGTCCGCCGGACCGTGCGGATCTACCGCCGCGAGCGCCGCGCCGAAGCGGGTTTCTCGGCGGCAGAGGATCTCTCGGCTGCGGCGGGCGACGTTCTGACGACTCCCCTCCTGCCCGATTTCGAGATGCGAGTGAGCGAAATCTTCGAGTAGCTGTCCAACCCCTACCCGTAAAACCCACCCCGCTTCGCATACTCCCGGAGCGCTTCTGAAGGCCGGAACCGTTCTCCCACCGCGCTCTCCAGGCGTTCGAGGGCCGCGACGATCGGCCCTAAGCCCTGCTGGTCGGCCCAGCGGCAGAGGCCGCCGCGGAAGGGGGGGAAGCCGGTGCCGAGGATGAGCGCGAGGTCGAGATCACCGGGGCTCGCGACCACTTTCTCTTCCAGACAGCGCGCCGCCTCGTTGACCATGGGGAGGATCATGCGATCGGCGAGGGCCGCGGAATCGGGATTCGTCATCAGCGGGGTGAGCCCGAGGAGCGAGTAGACGGCGGGATCGGGGTCTTTGCGCTCGCGCCCCTCGTAGCGGTAGAAGCCGAGGCCGCTCTTGGCGCCCAGGCGGCCGGAGTCGGGAGCGCGGTCGAGCCAGGCGGGGACGGGGAGGCGGTCGCCGAAGGCTTCGGCCAGGATGTGGGCGACCTTCACCCCCACGTCGATCCCCACGTCGTCGTTGAGCGCGATGGGGCCGACCGGCATCCCCCAATCGAGCATGGCGCGGTCGACGTCCTCGATCCGGTAGCCGGCGTCGAGCAGCCAGAGCGCCTCGACCGAGTAGAACATGAGGAGCCGGTTGACGAGGAAGCCCGGGGTGTCCTTGACGAGCACCGGCGTCTTCCCCAGCCGGCGGGAGAAGGCGAAGACGGTGTTGGCCGCCACCGGGTCCGCCCCCTCGGGGACGATCACCTCGACGAGCGGCATCTTGTGGGGCGGGTTGAAGAAATGCATCCCGATCACCCGCTCGGGGTGGGGCGTCTTCTCGCCGATGGCGCGGACCGAGAGCGACGAGGTGTTCGAGGCGAGGATCGTCGTCTCCGGCACGTGGGTTGCCAATTCCGCGAAGACCGCCTGTTTCACGCCGAGCTTCTCGACCACCGCTTCGATCACCAGGTCGACCCGCGCCATCCCGCTGTAGGAGAGGGTGGGATGGAGGAGGGCCATCTTCCGCCGCACCTCCGGGCGCTCGATCCGGTGCCGCCGGAGCAGGCGATCGAAGAGCTGCGCCGCGTGCGCCATGCCGGCGGCGAGCGGCTTCTCGTCGACGTCTTTGAAGCGCACCGGGATCTCCGCCTCCTGGGCGATGAGCTGGGCGATGCCGCCGCCCATCACCCCGGCGCCCAAAACGGCGGTCGAGCCCACCTCGCGCGGCGGCGCGCCGGGGAGGCCCTCCGAGCGCTTGGCCTCCTCGGTCAGCCTGAAGACGTGGAGGAGGTTCTTCGCCACCCGCGAGGTGGCGAGCTCGGCGACCGCCCGCGCCTCGGCGTCGAAACCGGCCCGCGGCCCGTCCTCGATCCCCACCCGCACGACCTCGATGGCGGTCAGGGGGGCCGGATAGTTGCCGCGGGTCTGCTCCAGGGTCTTCTTGCGTGCCTGGTCGAAGACGATCTTCCGGCCCAGCGGGTTCCTTTCGAGGAGCAGCTCCTTGAAGTCAGGCCGAGCTTCCGGCGGCCGCCGCTGGTCGACGTGAGCGCGGGCGAACTCGCGCACCTCGTCGAAGAAACGGGAGTCGGGGAGGAGGGCGTCGGCGAGACCGAGCTTCCAGGCGCGGCGGCCGGAGATCGTCTTGCCGGTGAGGATGAGGTCGAGCGCGGCGGCGATCCCGATCAGCCGCGGCATCCGGGTCGAGCCCCCCCAGCCGGGAAGGATGCCCAAGCGGACCTCGGGGAGGCCGATGCGCACCGCCTTGCCGTCCGAGACCACCCGGTAGGTCGAGGCGAGGGCGATCTCCGTTCCCCCGCCCATGCAGGTGCCGCGGATCGCGGCGACGGTGGGGAAGGGGAGCGCCTCCCAGGCGGCGAAGAGGCGCTGGCCGAGCCGCGAGCCGGCCTCGGCCTCGACCGGATCGGTCACCCGCGCGATCTCCTCGACGTCGGCGCCGGCGATGAAGCCCGAGCCCTTCCCCGAGAGGAGGACGAGGCAGCCGATGTCGCGGTTCTTCGCCGCCTCGTCGATCACCGCCTCCAACTCGGCCAGGCTGCCGCGGGTGAAGACGTTGACCTTGCGGTCCGCGGCGTCGAAGGTGAGGGTCGCCAGCCGGTCGGCGCCGACTTCGAGCCTGAAGGCGCTCATCAGGCTCCCTTCCCGCCCTTGCCCGCCTCGGCCCGCTCGTAGAGCTGGTCGATGACGTCGGCATACTTCGTATAGACCACCCGCCGCTTGACCTTCTGGGTGGGCGTGAGCTCGCCGGTCTCCAGGGTGAACTCGGCGGGGAGGAGCTCCCAGGCGCTGATCTGCTCGTAGTGGGCGAGCCCCTTGTTGACCGCCTGCACCTCGGATTCGTAGAGGGCGCGCACCTTGGGGTCCTTGAGGAGCGCCGGCACGTCTCCCGATATACCGGCGGAGACGCCGTTTTTCGCCGCCCAGGCCTTGAGCGCGTCGAAGTCGGGCACCAGGAGGGTCGAGAGGAACTTCCGCCGGTCGCCGATCACCACCGCCTGGCCGATGTAGCGGCTGCTCTTCAAGGAGTTCTCGATCGGCGCCGGGGCGATGTTCTTGCCGTAGGCGTTGATGATCAGCTCCTTCTTGCGGTCGGTGATACGGAGGAAGCCCTCGGGGTCGAGCTCGCCGATGTCGCCGGTGTGGAACCAGCCCTCCTGGTCGACCGCCTCGGCGGTCGCCTCGGGGAGGTTCCAGTAGCCCTGCATGATGTTCGGCCCGCGGGCGAGGATCTCGCCGTCCTCGGCGATCTTCACCTCGACCTGCGCGACCGGCTTGCCGACCGTCCCCATCTTGACCGCGTTCGGGGTGTTGACCGAGATGACCGGCGAGGTCTCCGACAGGCCATAGCCCTCGAAGATCGGCACGCCCGCCCCCCAGAAGAACTCGGCGAGATCTCTCCCCAAAGGGGCGCCTCCCGAGACGGCGAAGTGGAAGCGGCCGCCCAGACGCTCGTGGATCTTCGAGAAGACGAGCTTGTCGGCCAGGCTGAGCTTCAGGCCGAGGAGCCCGGGCGGGTGCTGGTTCTTGAGGCGATAGGGGAGGGCCTCGCGGCCCACGGCCTGCGCCCAGGCGGCGATCTTCTGCCGGATGGGGGAGGCCTTGGCGACGTTGTCGTGGAAGGAGGCGAGGATCTTCTCGTAGACCCGCGGCACCGAGACGAAGACGTGCGGCCGGACCTCCTTGATGTTCTGCGGCACCGCGGCGACCGACTCGGCGTAGGCGATCGTGCAGCCGTGGTAGAAGTAGATGTAGTCGACCGTCCGCTCGAAGGAGTGCGAGAGGGGAAGGAACGAAAGGGCGGTGAACTCGGGCTTGATCTCGATCGCCGGAATCGACGCCGAAACGTTCGAGGCGATGTTCCGGTGGGTGAGCATGACCCCCTTGGGCTGCCCTGTCGTGCCGCTCGTATAGATGAAGGTCGCGAGGTCTTCGGGCTGGACCGAGCGCGCCTGTGCCTCGAAGGCGGCGACGTCGACCCCGGCTCCGCGCTCGATCAGCTGGTCCAGGGTGACGACCCGCGGATCGTCCGACTGTCCCTTGATTAGGACGTAGTGCTGCACCTGCGGCAGTTGCTCGGCCTGGCTCAGGAGCCCGTCCAGGTGGTGGCGGGTCTCGGCGACGACGACCTTGGCGCCGCAGTCGTTGGCGATATAGGCGGCCTGGTCGGGGAGGAGCGTGGGGTAGATGGGAACGAGGACGGCGCCGCTCGCGAGGGTTGCGAAGTCGACCGTCGGCCAGTGCGGGCCGTTCTCGGCCATGAGAGCCACCCGGTCGCCCGGCACCACGCCGATCCCGGCGAGGCCCTTAAACAGTCGCCGCACGCGGTCGACCAGCTCGGCGGTCGACACCGGCTGGTAGGTGCCGCCCACCTTGTGGAGCAGGCAGTCCCGTTTGTTGTGGCTCGCTGCCTTGAAAAAGAGCTCCGTCAGAGTGTTGATCGACATGGTTTCTCCCCTGGACTGTCCCGTGGCCGACACTTTGGCCGTCTCTTGGCCGCTCTTGGCCGCTCTTGGCAGGGCCGGCGGGGCGATTCTACCCCACCGTACGCTTGACGGGCCGGATCGCGGGCGCTATCCTTCCGCCCTCATCCCGGGTGTGCCGCCAGGCCCACCCACCCGTCGGGGCGTAGCTCAGCTTGGTAGAGCGCACGGTTCGGGACCGTGAGGTCGGAGGTTCAAATCCTCTCGCCCCGACCATTTCCTGCTCGCGAAAGTCCCTCCACGTGAGCGATCTCACGACCGAAGGCCGGGCCGTCCTCGCTAGTAGTGGTACTGGAGTTGAGCGATCAGCAGGGAGTCGTCCCGGAGTTTGTAGACCACCCTGTGCTCGTCGGTGATCCGGCGTGACCAATAGCCTTGCAAGGCGCGCCTGGAGCCGCCCGGCCGTGGCGGTACGCATACCGCCACGGCCGGTCCCGGATCTCTTCCCTCAGCAGATAGGAATCGGGCCGCAGCCTCCGGCGTGACGGCTGAGGCATTGCGCGTTGGAAGAACAGCGCGAGCAGTCCAAGGAGCAATAACCGTTGACGATGAAGACCACGGGGGCAGACAGGAAATCGCTCGCCGACGAGACGTCCGGCGTCCTCGGTACGGCGCAGAGAGCGATGTCTCCGGAGCTGCTGAGCGAGAAACGGACGTCGGGCGAGGCCTTGGGCGAATCGGCCCGAAGCGGCGAGAGAGCGAGGCTCAGGGCGAGAACCAGGGAGGTGAGAAGCATCTTTTTCATGGGAAATTCCTTTCTCGAACGGAGTGGAGAGGGGGCACCGCCTCCGGTCGAGCCAGGAAACGGCGTCGCGTTGGTGAAAAGTCTAGCTTAAAGTAGAGATATAAGCATGAGCTGTCAACCGACGCCCCCTGGAAGGCCGGTCGAAGCCCTATGCCGTTTCGAGGTCGAAGGTGCCGAAGAGGAGGCCGCCTACCCCGGCGCCGTCCGGAAGCTGCCGACGGGACCGATCGCCAGGGACGGGGCGGAGATGGCGCCCAGGAGGGGCTCGTCGGCGACGGTGGTCGACTCGCGGCCGACGCCCAAGATCTCGGTGAGGACGGCGGTCAAGCTCCCTTCCCAGACGAGGTCGGGGACCGCGCGGCCGAGCGTTCCCCCTTCGATCCGGCGGACGCCGTGGGCCACCGCCCGGAAGCGCAGGTCCCGGCGATCGAAACAGGCGAGCCCGGAGAGCCAGCCCAGCCAGAGCCCTCCTTCGGCCCGGCGGAGCGCCTCCCCCTCGTCGCAGTCGCCGGGGCGGAGGAAGAGATGGCTGGCCCGGCTCTCGTCGGAGGCCACGGCATGGGAGGTCGGCTCGCGGCCGAGCTCGCGGCCGAGGTCGGCGTCGACCGCCGGGGTGAGGGCGACCCCTTCCGCGATGAGGTCGACCGGGCGCTTGGCGTCGCCTGAGAGGTCGAAGGGGAAGGGGAGGCCGCGGGGATCGCCGGCGTCGTCGCGCAGGCTGACCGCCGGGTGGAAGACCGGCTGTCCCAGGCGATCCCGGAGGAACGAGGCGCTCTCTTTAAAGGCGAGGGAGGAGAGAGCGTGGCGGTTCAGGAGGTCGACCAGAGCGGCCGTCGCCTCCGGGGCGAGGAGGAGCGGCAGGGGCCCGGCGGGCAGCTCGGCCGGGGCGGCAGGCGACACGAGGCGACGAGCCCGCTCGGCGACCGCCTCGGCGGCGAGTCCGGCCCAGGTGCGGGCGGTCGCGGTGGCGCGGCCGGTCCCCGGTCCGCTCCCGTGACGGACGTCCAGGCCCGCTGCCGTGACCTCGGCCGAGCGCCGCCGGCCATCGCTCCGGCCGACCGCCACCCGCGCCGCCGCCCAGGCGAGACGCGCCGTGCCCGCGGGTCCGGCCAGGCGCTGCACGAGGTGGCGCGCCTTCCCCGGATTGAGCCCGGCGAGCTCGCCGTCCCAGAGCTCCGGCCCGCGGTCGGTCGGCCGGTTCGCCGCCAGGGCTAAGGCAGCGGCGGGGGTGGGCTTGGGAAGAACCCTGGGGACCGCCCCTGCCGCCCCTGCCGCCGGCGCCAGCCGCGCCTGGGCGAGGGCCATGCGTACGGCGTTCTCGAGCTCGGAGATCGTCGACTCGCCGGTGCGGTGAAATCCCGCGTGGCCCGATTCCCGGACTCGCACGAGGAGGGTTCGCTCCCGGCGCTCGCCGTCCCGGGACTTGCCCATCCCCTCGCGGCCGCGGCGCACCTCCAACCAGGCGATCTCGGTCTCGTCGGCCGGGGAGGCGGTGAGCACGCGGTCCAGGCGCGCCAACATCTCGTCCAACGGCATCAGCTCCAGGGAGGAAAGAGGGGCGGGCACGGCGCGGGAGTCTACCATCAGGGGCCGAAGCGTTTTACATTTTTACAGAGGTTCTCCCGCAGCCCGGAGCCGGCCCGGGGGGAGTGGCTTGTCCTTTGCACCCCACCTTGGCAGAATGGGCGGCTTCATGGAGAGGAAAAATAGAGCAATGACAAGGCTTATGCCGCTCCTGCTCGCCGCCGCCGCCCTTTTGGCTGCCGCCCCACCCTCCTTTTCGGAGGACGGCGCCGACCTCCTTTTGAAGCACGGGGTCTTCTACCCGGTCGAACCGCCGGGTCGGATCGAGGGGAGCCTCGCGGTCCGCGGGGGGCGCATCGTCTATCTCGGGCCGGACGCCGGGGCCGACGCCCTGCGCGGTCCGAAGACCCGGGTCGTCGATCTCGGCGGCCGGGCGGTGACGCCGGGGTTGATCGACGCCCATTCCCACCTCCTCGAGCTGGGCCAGTCCCTGGAGGAGGTCGACCTGACCGGCGCGCCGTCCTATGGAGAGGTCATTTCCCGGGTCCAGGTCGCGGCTCGGGCCCTACCGGCCGGCGCCTGGGTGCGCGGCCGGGGTTGGGACCAGAACCGCTGGCCGGACCAGCAGTTCCCCACTGAGGGAGCGCTCTCGGCGGCGGTGCCCGACCATCCGGTTTTCCTCACCCGCATCGACGGCCACGCCGTGCTCTTGAACGCCAAGGCCCTGGCCCTCTTGAAGATCGACAAGTCGACCGCCGATCCGACCGGCGGCCGGGTCCTCCGCGACGCCGCGGGCGCCCCGACGGGGGTCCTCGTCGACCGCGCGATCGATCTCGCGACCGTGCCCGAGCCCTCGGCCGCCGACCTCGAACGCTATGTGCGCCGGGCCGCCCAGCACTGCCTGGCGGTCGGCCTGACGACGGTGACCGACCTGGGGGTGGGGACGAGCGAGTATGAAGCCTATGCCCGGCTCCGCAAGGCGGGGCAGCTGCCGATCCGCGCCGCCCTCTTCGTCGCCGACAACCCGAAGGTTCTTAAACGCTGGTTCGCCCGCGGCCCGGAGATCGATCCGGAGGCCCGGCTCACCGTGCGCGGGGTGAAGATGTACGCCGACGGCGCCCTGGGGAGCCGCGGCGCCGCGCTCCTCGCCCCCTACAGCGACGATCCCGGCAACACCGGTCTCCTCCTCACGACCGAGGCGCACATGACAGAGGTCTCCCGGCAGGCCCTGGCGCACGGCTTTCAGGTCGGCATCCACGCCATCGGTGACCGCGGCGGCCAGACGGCGTTGAACGCCATGGAGAAGGCCCTCGGCGGACCGCGGCCGGACGCCCGCTTCCGGCTGGAGCACGCCCAGATCCTCACCCTGCCGGACATCCAGCGCATGGCTCGCCTCGGTATCATCGCCTCCATGCAGCCGACCCACGCCACCTCGGACATGCCCTGGGCCGGCGAGCGGCTGGGGACGGCGCGTCTCGCCGGGGCCTACGCCTGGCGCAAGGTGCTCGATGCCCATGGCCGGCTCGCCCTGGGGAGCGACTTTCCCGTCGAGTCGGCCGACCCGCGGCTCGGGCTCTATGCCGCGGTCACCCGCCAGGACTTGAACGGCCAGCCCCCGGGCGGCTGGCTGCCGGGCGAGCGGCTGACCCGCGACGAGGCCCTCGCCGGCTTCACCCGGGACGCGGCGTGGTCGCTCTTCCTCGACAAGGAGGTGGGCACGCTCGCGGTCGGCAAGCGCGCCGACCTCGTCGTCTTCGGGAGCGATCCCATGCGGGTGCCGGAGCGTGAGATCCCCAAGGCGACGGTCGACCTGACCGTCGTCGACGGCAAGGTGGTCTACGAACGGGAGGCGGCACGGTGAGACGGTCCCGCGCGGCGCTCGCCGCGCTCGTGCTCGCGATCGGGGTGCTCCTCCTGGGGACCGCCCCGGGCCGCGCCGGCGAGGACGGCTGGGCGAGGCTCCGCCGGAACATGGTCGAAGAGCAGATCCGCGGGCGCGGCATCACGACGCCCGGCGTCCTTTCGGCCATGGGGCAGGTGCCGCGGCACATGTTCGTGCCGCCCTCCGAGCAGCTCCGCGCCTACTCCGACCAGCCCCTCCCCTTCGACGTCGGGCGGACCATCTACCAGCCCTACGTGGTGGCGCTCATGACCTCGCTCCTCGATCTCGACGGCAGCAAGCGGGTGCTCGAGATCGGCACCGGCTCGGGCTACCACGCGGCGGTCCTGTCGCGGATCGCCCGCGAGGTCTACTCGATCGAGATCTCCGAGCCGATCGCGAGCCAGGCCGAGAAGCGCCTCGCCACCATGGGCTACGTCAACGTCCATGTGCGGAGCGGCGACGGCTACCGCGGCTGGCCGGAGAAGGCCCCCTTCGACGCCATCCTCATCTCCGCCGCCCCGACGAAGATCCCCAAGCCGCTCTTGGACCAGCTGAAGGTCGGCGGCAAGATGGTCGTCGCCCAGGGCGGCTTCTTCCAGGATCTCCAGGTGATCACCAAGACCGCCGACGGGCTGGAGAAACGGGCGGTCATCCCGGTCCGCCTGTCGCCGATGACCGGCCGGATCCGCGATGGGGGGTAGGATCGCGGGAACGCTCTTCGCCGTCCTGATTCTGGGAGCGCTGCCCGGCCCGCCCGTGATGTCCACACCGCCGCCTACCCCCACCTCGAAGCCGCCGGCCGATCCCTGGTCCGGTCCGCGGCACCGCATGGTGGAGGAGCAGGTGCGGGCGCGGGACGTCCGGGACGAGGCGGTCTTGGGCGTCCTCGAAGAGGTGCCGCGGCACCTCTTCGTCCCCGAGGCCGAGCGGGCCGACGCCTACGCCGACCATCCGCTCGCGATCGCCGCCGGGCAGACGATCTCCCAGCCCTACGTCGTGGGGCTCATGAGCGAGCTGCTCCAAGTCGACAAGCGTTCCAAGGTGTTGGAGATCGGCACCGGCTCGGGCTACCAGGCGGCGGTCCTCTCGCGCCTCGCGGGCGAGGTCTACACCATGGAGATCGTCCCCAGCCTGGGGGACGAGGCGAAGACGATCCTCTCCCGGCTGGGCTACGGCAACGTCCACGTGCGGATCGGCGACGGCTACAAGGGCTGGCTCGAAGAGGCGCCCTTCGACGCCATCCTCCTCACCGCCGCGCCGCCGAGCGTCCCCGAGCCGCTCCTCGCCCAGCTGAAGCCCGGCGGCCGCATGGTCCTGCCGGTGGGGACGATCTTTCAGGAGCTTCTGGTCCTCACCAAGAAGCCCGACGGCTCGATCGAGACCCGCAAGGTTCTCCCCGTCCGCTTCGTCCCCATGACCGGCGAGGCGCAGGGGCACCCTTGAGCCCCGCCCGATCTCTCGATCTGTAACGAGCACCTCGATCCAGAGCCTGATAGAGGTATGGCTCTACCTATCTACGCAAAAGTGTAAAATCAACAGGCCGTCGTTCGTTCCCTCCCTGTCCCGCCGATCAGGAGGTCGCATGAGATTGATGCTCCGTCTCTCGCCGAAAAGCCGCAGGTGGAAACCGGTTCCGCTCGTCGTTCTGGCCCTCCTCTTCGTCCTCGCAGGGGCGGCCGAGGCGCAGCCGTTCGGCAGCTGGCTGACCTTCTCGGGTCCCACTTCCGGCTACGTCCAGGTCCCTTCCGCCGCCGCTCTCAATCCCCCCTCGGCCCTGACCATCGAGGCCTGGGTCCAGGTCACCGACTCCGGCGGCTGCAGCAGCATCGTCGGCAAGAATCTGACGCAGGCCTGGTGGGTGGGGGTCTGCGGCACGACGATGCGTTCCTACATCCGGGGCTACGACTCGACCGGCTTGCAGGTCCCGGTCCGCATCAATCGCGACGCCGGAACGATCCCGGCCGGCGAGTGGACCCACATCGCGGTCACCTTCGACGGCACGACCCGCAGGCACTACATCAACGGCGAGCTCGTGGGCTCCTGGGCGGAGCCCGGGGCGCTCCCCGCGACCGCCGATCCGCTCCGCATCGGGAGCGACGTGAGCTTCGCCCACACCCCTGCCGGCGGCATCGACGAGGTGCGCCTGTGGAACGTCGCCCGCTCAGAGGCCGATCTCCGCGCCTCGATCAACGGCCTCACCGGGCCGACGACCGGCCTGGTCGCCCTCTGGGGCCTGAACGGCAACGCCAACGACCCCGCCGGTGGCCACAACGGCACGCTCGGCGGCTCGGGGGTCCACTACTTCACCTTCCCGGCGATCCTGAGCTGCGGCTCGTCCTCTTCCTCGGCGCTCTGCCTGGACGGACGTTTCCAGGTCACCGCCAAGTACCGGGCGGGTGCGCCGGGCACCGCCGAGAGCCCCGCAGCGACCGCGGCCTGCTCGAACCCGGGCTCGGGTCTCTTCTGGTTCTTCAGCCCTGACAACTGGGAGGTGATGGTCAAGGTCATCAACGCCTGCTCCCTCAACGACCGCTACTGGGTGTTCACCGCCGCCACCACCAACGTCTTCTATCGGCTCGAGGTCTTCGACGTCCGGGCGGGGGTGAGCAAGATCTACTTCAACTATCCCGGCGACCCGGCCCCGGCGGTCACCGACACCAACGCCTTCGCGACCTGTCCGTAAGGCAGGCGCCTGAGAAGAGAGAGAAAGGGGCCCGGGCAACCGGGCCCCTTTCTTCTTCACCGTTCACGATGCCGTCAGAAGGCGGGGTCGAAGACCGCCAACGAGAGACTGCTGCTGGTCGCCACACCCGGGACCTGGTGCTGGCCCCACCAGAAATCGCCGTCGAAGTTGGCGTTGTAGACGGAGAAGTCTTCTTCGACGCCCTTCCATACCAGCTGGAGCCGGTCCTGGAACTGGACGATCGCCGGGCCGGTGCCGGACTCGAAGGTGCTGATCCGTGCCTGGGGTGTCCACCCTCCCGATTCGAGGAAGGACCAGTAGAGACCCGGGTCCCCCTCGACTCCTCTCCACGCCATGACCAATTGGCCGTCGTAGGTCGCCAGCGCAGGCTGGCTGGTCGTGCCGACGCCGGGGATGAGCGACGGCGCGGACCAACTCGTCCCGTCGTGCACGGCGTATTGGATGCGATCGTCGCCCGGCGCCCCCTTCCATGCCATGTAGACCTGGTTCTGGTACGCGGCGAGCGCCGGGCTGTGGGACGTGGCAGCGCCGGGGAGAGCCTGCGCCCCCGACCAATGAAGGCTGTCGAAGGTCGTGAAATGGATGGCGGTCGTCGCCCCGGGCCCTTTCCATGCGAGCAGCAGCTTGGCGCCCGGAAACGCGGCAGCCGCGGGGGCGACGCTGCTGGCGGCGCCGGGAACGGCGCCGAGCCAGGTCCAGTTGTCGGGACCGTTGTAGAGGGCGGCGAAGATCTGATCGGAGGACGCGGCCTTCCAGGAGGTGAATAAGATCTGATCGTAGTACGCCACCCACGACGGGTGGGTGGTGCTCAGGATCTGCGGGATGGGCTGCCGCGGCGACCAGCCCGAGCCATCGAAGTAGTTCTGATAGACCTGCTCGTCCCCTGGGATTCCCTTCGCCAGCATACTGAGGAGCGTCATCGCGCTGGTCTCCCCTCGTCTCGGGGCGTTCCGCTCAGGCGGGGAGCCCCTGGTCGTTGGTGTTGAACGTCTGGGTCACGAACTTGCTGCAGAACGCGGTCAGCGTCCCGTCGGCGTTCTCGAAGATCGTCGCGCCGTCCTGCCAGATCCCGTCGTCGCCCTGGTGATCGTGCCCGTCCGGCGACACCGCCGGGTCGCCCTGGTTCATATGCACGTTGTGCATGCCGTTCTGCGACTGGATGCCGTCCTCGGTGAGCGGCGTCGCGTCGGTGAACGGCTCGCCGAAGACGTACATCTTGGTCGGGCCCAGGCTCAGCTGCTGCTGCAAAGCCTGCACCGCGACCGTGCCGTCGCTGACGATCCACCCGTCGCCGAGCCTCGTGCCGAAGATTCCGTTGAACACCGAGATGACGACCTCCAGGCAACCATAGGGTCCGAGGATCTGGCTGCGGACGTAATCCAGTGCACCGCTCGTCGGGTTGCGCGGGAGCTCGGTGTAGCGATCGGGGAGAGACAGGATGCTTGCGAAGAGGTCGCGCTTGAGGTTCGGGAAGATCTTGTACTGGATGTTGTTCGCCGTGGCGCTCGAGAAGTCGGTCACACACCGCTGCGGGAGGGTCGAGCCCGGGATCGTGACGTAGAAGACCCCATGGAACCAATTTCCCTGGTAGGTCTGCTCCTGCGGGGTGAAAAGGTTGCCTTTGAGGACACCGTACTGTCGTAGGGGCATGGAGCCTGCTTTCCGGTTTCGGACGGACAGTAGTTCAGTAGATCTTGGATTTTTCGGCCTGTCAAGCGGCCGCCCTCTCGGCCCCGCCCGGCGTCAGGGCACCGGATCACGACCTCCGCCCACGCCCGGCCGGCAGCGCGAGAGACGGCGGAAGGCGAGCCGCGATCCCTTGAGGAGCCCGTGCCGGCGCAGCGCCTCCGCGGCATAGACGGAGCACGACGGCTCGAACAGGCACGCCGCCGGCAACCGGGGTGAGACGTGCCGGTGCCAGCTGTCCATGCAGCGGGCGAGCAGGTAGCTGGGTAGCAACTCGCGGAGGGCAAGGGGGCGTGGAGCGGTCCGAGCGGGCATGTCGTCGCTGGCCAAGTCGCCTCCTCCCCGGGACAGATCCCTCCCAGCCTAGCACTCCCGCCCTGTGGCTGAGGTCTCTGCGCGGGCCTCTTTTTGCTTTTCTGTCACCTCCTTAGAGCTGACTTGACTTACGGTCCATAGGCGTGGGGTACGCCTACACCCAAAGCTTCGATACGCTCTCGAACGTCTCGGGGAGCACGACCAACAACAGAAAAGGGAGAGAACGATGGATATCGCTCATCTGCGCAAGATGTTGGTGACTCTGGGAGTCCTGCTGCCCGTTTTGTTTCTCGCGGCCTGTTCCGCCAATCTCCGTCATCCCACCGCTGGCGCCGAACGCTGCCCGGAGCCGGCCCCCTGTGGAGATCACTGCAGCAACACGCCCTACCAGCCGACGACCTGTTGGACGACGAAATATGGGCCCGCGAAGGCGGACGTCGTCACCGGCAACACCGTGAAGTCGACCAACATGTTGTACTGTAATGGCGACACCTACGCGCTCTGCGCCTTCTCCGGCCCCCCGACCCCTGTCGCCGGCCATCAGGCCCTCCCCTGCACGCTTGAGGGTAGTGTCGCGAACTGCACCTGCCAGGTCTACACCTCGGGCGCCAACTTCGTCGACATCCACGCGATCTTGAATCTGGGAGCGTGGTACGAGACCGTGAAAACCTGCGGGTTCGACGGCAGTAAGTGCGCGAACATCGTGAACTGTGGGACAGACGGCTCGGCGAGCGGCTGCGCCCAGCAGACTCCGGCGCCCGTCTGCGGCTACATCCAACACCAGAACCCGACCGACCCGACCACTTCTCTCATCCCCAAGGCCGACGTCATCTCGACCTTCAGCTTCGCCATGGACGGCGAGTACAAGCTCGGCTCCACCCCCTGCAGCGGGCTCTATGCGGGCTGCATGACGGCGCCCTGTTTCTTCAAGAAGGGAGCGAAGATGCCCCCCTCGGACGGCGATCCGATCCAGTGCGAATGCCCGGTCTACAACGGCACCTACCAGGTCGGCCAGAACGGGCAGAGCTGCTCGATCGCGAGCCCCGATACCGCGACCTACGTCTGGTCGGGCTCGAATACCGTCCCGAGCGAGACGCCGTAGGGCGGTGCCGTTGCGACGCTTGGGCGTCTCGTTGTACCGGTAGGACGTCAGGTTGCGACGCTTCAACGTCTCGCTGTACCGGTAGGGCGTCAGGTTGCGACGCTTCAACGTCTCGTTGTACTGGTAGGACGTCAGGTTGCACGGATAGAACCTTGATAGAGCCTACGGCCCCACCGCGATCACCGGCTGCCCCGCCTTCTTGAGCCGCGCGTTCAACGCCTCCAGCTCCTTCGTCCGCACCGTCTCCCAGGCCGCGAGGGTCGACACCATTGCCGACTCCGCCTTCTCGAAGCCGGTCCTGGCGTCGGCCGAGGGCGCGTCGTCGGTGCCGTCCACGGCCCTTTGGAGCTTGTCGAGCGCGGTTCCCAGGGAGCGCAGGCTGCCCATCGGCGGCGCCACCCACCAGAGCTCGGGAGAGCCGGCGCCCGCGAGCTCGGCGACCCGCCTGTCCAGGGCGTCGATCGCCTTGGCCGTTTCGGGTTTGGCGGTTTTCTTCCTCTCGGCGAGCGCGGTGCGGAGGGTTCCCACCCCGCGCGAGGCCGTGGCGATCTTCGCTCGCGCCTCCTCGATCCGGCGACCGAGGGCGAATTGGTCGGCGTAGCCCTGGGCAGCGAGCTTGACGCGCGGATCGGGCAGAACCTGGAGCGGCTGGGTGAGGCGCGCCCCGTCGACGTCGAGCGTGACCCGGTACTTACCCGGCGGCGCCCAGAGGCCGTCGCCGCTGTCGTCCTCTTCGTCATCGCCACCGCCGCCACCGGCGCCGCCACCGCCGAGCGCCGCGGGAGCGGCGTAGTGGAGGGACCAGAGGAAGCGGTGCATCCCGGGGGCGATCGAGAGCGTCGCGGGCGGCGGCACCCAGTCCGGGGCGATGTTGAGCTTCGCGAGATCCGGCTGCGGCGCCTTGTCGGCGCTCGTGTAGCGCTTCACGAAGCCGCCGTGCTCGTCGCGGATCTCGATCGTCACCTTCTGGGCGGCGGTTTTCAGGGCATAGTCGAGGACGGCTCCGGCGGGCGGGTTGGGCGTCGCGGCCTCGTCTTTCGGAGCGGGGGAGCCGGTGAAGCCCGCCGGCCGGAAGCGCACCGTGGCCGCCGGGGCGAAGAGCCAGGCTGCGGCCGCGTCCACCCGGGCGTCGAGCTGGCGGAGCGGAGTGACGTCGTCGAGCACCCAGAAGGCGCGGCCATGGGTGGCGGCCACGAGGTCGGTGCCATGGACTTCGAGGTCGCGCACCGAGGTCACCGGCAGGTTCACCTGGAGCGGCTGCCAATGGTCGCCGTCGTCGAGCGAGACGTAGACCCCCTTTTCGGTGCCGGCGTAGAGGAGGCCCTTCTTCACCGGGTCCTCGCGCACGGCGTTGACGAAGCTGCCGTCGGGGATGCCCGAGGCGGCGAGCTGCCAGTGCGTGCCGCCGTCGTGGGTGCGGTAGACGTAGGGCTTGAAATCGTCCAGCCGGTGGCGGTCGACGGCCGCGTAGGCGGTTTCGGCGTCGAAAGGCGAGGCCTCGAGAATGCCGACCTTGGACCATGGGGTGAGAGCCTGGGGAGTGACGTTTGCCCAATGCTGCCCGGCGTCCTTCGTCCGCCAGACGAGCCCGTCGTCGGTGCCCACCCAGACGTCGCGATCGGCCACCCGCGAGGGGGCGATCGTGTAGATCACCCCACGGCGGAGCGCGGTGAGCGGACCGTTCGCGGTGGCCGGGTCGAGGTTGGCGGTCTTTCCCGGATTCTCGCGGGTGAGGTCGGGGGAGAGCGCGGTCCAGTGGAGGCCGCCGTCATCGGTGCTGAAGAGGCGCTGGTTGGCGAAGAAGAGGAGCCGCGGGTCGCGCGGCGAGAAGACGAGCGGCAGGGTCCAGGCGTCCCGGTAGGAGCCGGGGTAGGCGAGGGTGGGGTCGACCGAGCGGGTCTGCCCGGTCCTGGTGTCGAGCCGGTCCACCCGGCCGCCGAAGAGGATCTCGGGATCGCGCGGGTCGGGGGCGACGTTGTCGCTCTCGCCGCCCGCCGTCGTCTCCCGGAAGACGGTGAGGTTGATGCCGTCGTAGGCGTTGGTCCGGCTGGGTACAGAGGCGGCGCCGGAGTCCTGCTGCGAGCCGTACACCCAGTAGGGGAAGCGGTTGTCGGTCGAGACATGGTAGAACTGCCCGGTCGGCTGGTTGAACCAGGAGCTCCAGGTCTCCCCGCCGTCGACCGAGACCACGGCCCCCTGGTCGACCCCGAGCATCCGCCGCTTCGGCTCCTGGGGATCGATCCACAGCTGGTGGTAGTCGTCGCCGCCGGGCGCTCCCTTGACCGGCACGAAGGTCTTGCCGCCGTCCTCCGAGCGGTAGACGGTGGTGTTGCAGGAGTAGACGACGTCGGCGTTCCGGGGCTCGGCCGTGATGCCGCCGAAGTACCAGCCGCGCCCCCAGATCCGCGGATCGCCGCTCGCGTGGGTAAAGCTCGCCCCGGCATCGTCCGAGCGATAGAGACCCCCGCCCTCCGGGGTGTCGACGATGGCGTACACGCGCTCCGGCCGCGCCGGCGAGACGGCGAGGCCGATCCGCCCGGGCTTCGCGGGCAGTCCCTTCGTCAAGGGTGCCCAGGTGTCGCCGCCGTCGCTCGACTTGTAGAGGCCGCTCCCGGGCCCGGAGGAGGGCGGGTAGACCTCCCAGGGGGTGCGCCGGGTCTGCCAGAGGGCGGCGTAGAGCACCGCGGGCTTCTCGGGCTCGAAGGCGAGGTCGATCGCCCCCGTGTCATCATCCTTCCCGAGGACTTTCTTCCAATTCTTACCGCCGTCGGTCGAGCGGAAGACCCCGCGCTCGGCGTTGGGGCCATAAGGATGGCCGAGCGCCGCGACGTAGACCCGGTCGGGGTCTTTGGGATCGACCAGGATGCGGCCGATCTGCTGGCTGTCGCGGAGTCCGGCGCGGGTCCAGGTCTTCCCCCCGTCGTTCGAGCGATAGACACCGTCGCCCTGGGCGATGTCCGAACGCATGTCGGCCTCGCCGGTGCCGGCATAGAGGATGCGCGGGTTGGAGGGCGCGACGGCGAGGGCGCCGATCGAGCCGATCTCCTGGCCGTCGAAGATCGGCCGCCAGGTGCGGCCGGCGTTGGCGCTCTCCCAGACCCCGCCATTGACGCTCCCGAAGTAGAAATGCTCGGGCTCCCCCGGCACCCCGGTCACCGCGAGCACTCGGCCGGCGCGGAAGGGGCCGATCAACCGCCAGTGCAGGTCGGGGAGGCGGGCCGGTTCGGCGGCGGCGAGGAGCGCCGGGCCGGAGGTCGATGCAGCGGTCAGGCCGGCGAGCGAGAGGGCGGCGGCGACGAGCAGACGACGGCTGGGCATGGACGCGGGCATGGACGGGCCTCCATCGAGAGGGCCACATCATAGCCGCTTCCGAAGGAGCGCCATCCTTCGGGGGCGGGCGGGGGCGGGCACGATCGCTGCAACTACGAGCCGGGCAGGTCCGTAGTTGCGTCAGGACTTGCTATTCTTGTCATGGAGGTCCGCCGTGAAAGTAGTCCCGTTCCCCCTGCCGGAAACCGATCGGTCCCGGGATGAGTTCCTGATGAGGCTGGGGCATGAGCTCCGGGGATCGCTCGCCCCGATCTGCAATGCCCTCTATTTGCTTCATCACCGTCCTGAAGATCTCTCGACCGTCCTCTCGACGCTCGGCATCTTCGACCGTCAGGTGGGGCACCTGGTGAGCCTGGTGGACGATCTCCTGGATCTGTCGCGCATCGCCCAGGGGCAGGTTGCGATCGAGCGCGAGGAGCTGGACTTCGGGCGGCTCGTCGAGGAGATCGTCGAACGCCGCCGGCCGGGCTTCGAGGCGGCGGGCGTCGCTCTCGACCTGCGCTTGGGCGAGGAGCCGCTCGCGGTCCGCGGCGACCGTATCCGGCTCACCCAGGTGGTCGGCAACCTGCTCGAAAATGCGCTCAAGTTCACCGACGGCGGGGGTAGCGTCACGGTCCGTCTCGATGCCGAGCCGACGCGGGCCCTCCTCGCGATCCGCGACACCGGCATCGGCATCGCCCGCGAGCGGTTGCCGCAGCTCTTCGAGGGCTTTCAGCCGGCCGCCTCGTCGGCGGAGCGCGGCCGGGGCGGCCTGGGGATCGGCTTGACCGTGGCCAAGGGCCTGACCGCCCTCCACGGCGGGACGATCGAAGCGACGAGCGAAGGGGTGGGGAAAGGGACCGAGATCACCCTCCGGCTGCCGCGCACCGCGTCCCGGCACGCGGAGCGGTCCGCGCCGGCCTCCCACTCCCCCTTCGCGCGCGCGCTCCGCGTCGCCATCATCGAGGACAGCGTGGACACCGCCGAAACCTTGAGTCTGCTCCTCGACCTCTTAGGCTACACGGTGTCCGTCGCCCATTCCGGGGCGCGCGGGATCGAGGTGGTCCGCGAGGTGCGGCCCGACGTCGTCCTCTGCGACATCGGGCTGCCGGGGATGGACGGCTTCGAGGTCGCCCGGCAGCTCAAGGCCGATCCGGCGACCGCCGGCAGTCATCTGGTGGCGATCACCGGCTACGACCAGGAGGAGGACCGGCAGCGGGCGACCGCGGCGGGCTTCGAGCACCACCTGGTCAAACCGGTCGATCCCGACCGACTGTTCGGGTTGCTCGCCGGCTACGCCCGGCGGACCTCGGCGGGGGACACCGGCGGCGCCGACGTTCCCGAGGCCTGACCGGCCGATCTTTACGTCAGCACCCGCGACTTGAACTTGTTGAGGCCGATCCACAGCATCACGGCGAGCGCCGCGGTCAAGAGCCCGTAGACCATCCCCAGGGGCATGTGGGGGATGCCGGGGGAGAGCGCGGCGCGCAGGCCCTCGCTCATGTAGACGACGGGATTGACGAGAGTCAGGTACTGGAGCCAGGGGATGGCGTGGAGCCGCATCCACGGATAGTAGACGCACCCCAGGAGGCTGAGCGGCAGGAGGAGAAGGGCGAAGAGATAGTTGATCCGGCGCGGCGAGATCACCGTGCCGAGGAAGAGCCCGAGGGCCGCCCCGACCAGGGCGCAGAGCGGCATGACGGTCAAGAGCAGGAACGGGTGGGCGAGAGACATCGGCGCGTTGCCGCCGGTCGCCACCCAGACCGCGGGCACGACGACCCAGCCGGCGACGAAAGCCTGGATGGCGCCGCTCACCACCTTGGTCAACCCCACGATCTGCACCGGCACCGGCGCCATCACCCGATCCTCGATCTCCTTCGACACCGAAAACTCCTGGACGAGCGGCAGGGCGACCCCGGTCACCCCCTGGAACATGAGGGTGTTGGCCATGAGGCCGGGGAGGAGGATGCTGGCGAAGACCGTCGCGTGCTCCGCCACGCCGCCGGCGCCACCGCCGCCGCCGATCCCCTGGCCGATGCGCGGGAAGACATAGGCGAAGACGAAGGCGAAGAGCGCCGGCTGCATGGCGGTGCGCAGAGCAAAGGGCAGGAAGTCGTGGAGGAGGACCGCGAGGTCGCGCTCGACGAGCGCCAGGGCGGTCCGCAGCTCGGCGCCCAACGAGAGCCCGCGCGGGCCCGGAGCGCTGCGGTGGGAGAGATCGGTCGTCGTCATGCCCGGTACTCCTTGCCGGTCAATTTGAGGAAGACGGCTTCTAACGAGGGCTCCGAGACCGCGAGGTCTTTGAGCTCCGCGCCGGCCTGCGCCAGGGCGGCCACCACCGCTCCCACGAGACCCGGCGTGCCGTCGGCGTGGACCCGCACGGTGTTCCCCTCGGAGGTGGCGTCGACGACTCCCGGCAGCTTCTTGAGCGCCGCGGCCACCCTGCCGTTGCCGTTCTCGGCGAGAGTGAGCTTCACCACGCGCTCGGCGTGCACCTCGGCTTTCAAGCCCGCCGGGGTGTTCAGGGCGAGGAGCCGGCCATGGTCGACGATCGCGATCCGCTCGCAGAGCGCCTCGGCCTCCTCCATGTAGTGGGTGGTGAGGACGATCGTCTGCCCGGCCCGGTTGATCCCCGAGAGCTCCTCCCACAGGCGCAGCCGGCTCTGCGGGTCGAGGCCGGAGGTGGGTTCGTCCAAAAAGAGAACCTCCGGCCGGTGGAGGAGGGCGCGGGCGATGAGCACCCGCTGCGCGAGGCCGCCCGAGAGCTGGTCGACCCGCGCTCCGGCCTTCTCCGCGAGATCGAAGTGAGCCAGGAGCTCCGTCGCCCGCCGCCGGCTCTCCGGCCGGGGGAGGCCGAAGTAGCGGCCATGGAAATAAAGATTGTCGAAGACCGACAGTCCGCGGTCGAGGGTGTTGGTCTGGGTGACCGCGGCCAAGCGGGTGCGGGCGAGGGCCGGCTGGGCGACGACGTCCACCCCCGCCACCACCGCCCGGCCCGAAGTCGGGACGACCCGGGTCGTCAGCATGCCGATCGTCGTCGTCTTCCCCGCCCCGTTCGGGCCGAGGAGGCCGAAGAACTCCCCGGCCCGCACGGAGAGCTGGAGCCGGTCGACGGCGAGGACGCCCGGAGCGTCGCCCTTGCCGCCACCGCCGCCAGAGCCGTTCCCACCGCGCCCGCCGAAGGGGCCCGGCGCCGGGCCATCGTATCGTTTGGTCAGATCCTCACAGAGGATGGCGGGCTCAGGCATTCTCTCTCCTGGTAGCTTCTGGGGACGGGCGGAAGAGGGCAGGATCCTTGCTCACCAGGAATTCGTCGGCCCGGAGGGCTAACTCCCTCGCCAGGGCACGATTCCGGCCGTAGAGCTCGCAGAAGGCGCGGCCACAGGCGGTATGCGCCTGCTCATGTCCTTCTTCGACGGAGTGAACGAATTTCTCGGCGACCGCCCGAATGCGTGGCTCGGCCGAGCTCAGATCCTCAAGATACTTAAAGAGGAGCACGATCATCACGCATCGCATCTGAAAGAGCCCGGCCCGGGTATCGAGCTCGAAAAAGTCGATCACGACCTGCCCCCGCAGACGTTCGTAACCGCCCGCGGCACGGGGTCGCACCAGGGGACCTTCGAAGGCGAGAAATGCCGCCGGATCGTCGCCATGCTCGCCGAAAGGGAAGAGGAGGAGCGGCTTTTCCTGGGCGTCGAGGCGGGTTCGCTTCCGAGCGCGGAATGCCGGTTGGCCGGCGATCGGGAAGCGATCTAATTTATAGGAACAGTTACACGTCTTGCAGGAAACTACATAGTTGAGCGGATCGAACGCCAGCCTGCGGTAGCCGGCCGGAGCCCCGGCGCCGATTCGGTGCAGATATGCCTCGTTGGTCGGTCGTCGGGCGAGGTCCGCCGGGGCCGGCCACGGCGTCACTCGATTCTTCGGTCGGTAGTGTTCGACGTCGTACTCCACGGCCACTTTGGCGGCCGAAGCCGGATCGACCCGCGCCATGGGAGTTTCACAATAGATGCATTTGAATCTCTGGAGCAGGATGAAAACCTCCTTCACCTCGCTCCAGATACCGCCTTTCTCTCCCGTCTTGCTCGCCCGGCCGGCCGCCAGCTCTTGCTTCTTGGCCCTGGAGAGCCAGCCCTTCCGCTTCTTCTCGATGGCCTCGAGGAGATCCTTGTCGGCGACGCGGATGAGAATCATCGCGTTTTCGCGGGCGCTTTCCGGACCGACCTGGAGCTCCGACCCTTCGCCTTCTTGCCGGCCGCCGCTCCCGCCGTCGCGGAACGGCGGCGAGGCTCGGTGGCGGCGGGGGCCGCGGGCACGGGCGGGAGATCCTCACCGGCGCCAGCTCCCAGAGCCATGAGACGCATGAAGCGCAGCGCCGCCTCGGGGCCTTCGGTGCGCGCCGCCTGGGCCTCTGTCGCGAGGCTCTGCGTGAAGCTGGGATCGCGAGCCGAGGCGAGCCCGAAATGGCCACTGGTCAGGATCTGGTCCGCGGAGAGGCCGTACACCTCCTCGTCCGAAGGGCGGATCCGGTTCCTCCGCACCTCGCCCGTGCCCTCCGACTCCAGCACGAAGACATTGGAGCCATGAATCGTTCCGACGAGCAGCGGGCTGTGCGAGGTGAGCACGAACTGGAGGTTCGGCAGGGCGCGGGCGAGCGTGGGGATCACGGTCTGCTGCCATTCCGGGTGGAGATGGAGATCGACCTCGTCGACGAGCACGACGCCGCGATTTTCGATCAGCTTGCGTCCGCTCGGCGTTCCCATGCAGACGTGGTAGAGCAGGTCCGCGATCCAGCCGATGTACGCCCGAAAACCGTCCGAGAGCGCCTGGAACGGCAGATCGGCGCCGCCGATGCGGAAAAGGTACTGGTTGTCGACCGGGTTGGGGAGCAACTGGGCGTGGGGAGCGAGCAGCCGGTTGAGCAGGGCGATCACCTGCGAGTGACGGCCGCGGTTCTGGGTGCGGAAGGCCGGCAACCAGGCCGAGAGCGGCACCATCGTCACCGCCTCCTCGAACAGGCCGGCGACCCGCGAGTAGCGCAGCGCCCGGGTCTTGGACCGCAGCTCTTCGCTGAAGTTGGCGTTCGGATCGACCCGGCGGCTGGCGCCGTAGCCCACCATCAGGAAAGCGGCGGATTTCTCCTGCCACATCGGTTCCGCCCAGGAGGGTGGCGGGATCGACTGAAAGCGATCGACCCACCCGCCGGTGGGATCGATGATCGTTTCGACCTTCCGCGTACCGGGGTGCTGGTCTTGCGGATGAAGGAGGAGCTCGGCACCGATCCGGGCGGGCAAGGGCGCGATCCGGCTCCCACGGCGTACCAGCGAATAGGGGACGAACCCGGACCCCGACGTCAAGAGCGGCCCGAGTGCGGCGAGGGCGACGGCGCGAAGGACCGTGGTCTTCCCCGAACCGTTGTCCCCGAGAAGGAGGTTGACGTTCGGCAGCACCGGGGACTTGGCCGCAGGCTCGTCGGAGGGCACGTTGAAGCGGATCTGCGCCCTCTCGAAGGTGCGTAGGTTTTCGATTTCCAGCGACTGGATGTACACTCTCGTGCCCTCACCCAAAGTCTATCTCACGGCCGGGTCGCTCCCACCGGCGCCCGCCTCTACCCCTATAATCCGGCCCGCATGCCCTACCTCTACATCCTCCGCTGCCGCGACGGCTCACTCTATACCGGCATCGCCAAGGACGTCGCCCGGCGGCTCGCCCAGCACCAGGCCGGGCGGGCTTCGCGCTACACTCGCTCGCGGTTGCCCGTCGCCCTCGCCTGGTCCAGAGAGATCCTCACCTGGGGGGAGGCCCTCCGTGAGGAGTTGCGGGTAAAGGCCCTCTCCCGGGCCCAGAAAGAAGCCTTGCTCCTGGGAGGGAGCCCTGACCTATGAGCAGCCGTCCCCTGTTTCTCTCCTGTGAAGCCGTGACCAAGGGGTTCGGCATCCGGCCGCTCTTCGAGGACGTCTCGGTCGGCATCTTCGAAGGCGACCGGGCGGGCCTGATCGGCCCCAACGGCTCCGGGAAGACGACCCTTCTCCGTATCCTCGCCGGCCTGGACGAGCCCGACCAGGGCACCCGCTCGCTCAGGAAGGGCGTGCGGCTCGGCTACGTGCCGCAGGACCCCACCTTCCCCGACGACGCGACGGTCGAGGCGGTCGTCACCGGCGCGCTCGACGACCTGCATATCGAAGACTACGAGAAGAGCTCCCAGGTGGCGATCGCCCTCGGCCGCGCCGGCTTCCTCGATCCGGGGCAGGCGGTGGGAAGCCTCTCGGGCGGCTGGAAGAAGCGCCTGGCGATCACCCGGGAGCTCGTCCGCCAGCCCGACGTCCTCCTCCTCGACGAGCCGACCAACCACCTCGACCTCGAAGGCATCCTCTGGCTCGAAGGGCGATTGAAGGAGGAGACCCGGGCCTTCCTCGTCATCAGCCACGACCGGCAGTTCCTGGAGAACGTCGCCGGGCGGATGTTGGAGCTCGACAAGAAGTACCCCAAGGGGCTCTTCGAGTCGCAGGGCAACTACAGCGGCTTTCTCCTGAAGCGCGACGAGTTGCTCAGAAACCAGTCCGAGTACCAGGCGTCGCTTCAGAACAAGGTCCGTCGGGAGATCGAGTGGCTGAGCCACAAGGCGAAGGCGAGGACCCGGAAGGGCCAGGCCCGGATCGACGAGGCGCATCGCATGATGGGCGAGCTGGCGGATCTGAAGGAGCGGACCGTCGAGGGCTCGGCGGCGATCGACTTCACGGCCTCCGGGCGGAAGACCAAGAAGCTCCTCGTCGCCGAGGGGCTGGTCAAGACCTACGGCGGGCGGAAGATCCTGGACGGCGTCGACCTCTCGCTCTCGCCCGGTCAGCGCCTGGGGCTCCTGGGCCCCAACGGCTCCGGCAAGTCGACGCTCTTGAAGATTCTCGCCGGGGAGATCGCCCCGGACGGCGGCACGGTCGAGCGGGCGCCGATCCTGAAAGTGGTCTACTTCGAGCAGGGACGGGAGACGCTCGACCCCACGCTCAGCCTCAAGCGCGCCTTGGCTCCCGAGGGGGACACCGTGATCTACCGCGACCGGCCGATCCACGTCGTCGGCTGGGCCAAGCGTTTTCTCTTCCGCAACGAGCAGCTGGACACCCCGGTCTCCCGGCTCTCCGGCGGCGAGAAGGCCCGCATCCTCCTCGCCCGTCTCATGCTCCGGCCGGCCGATCTCCTCTTCCTCGACGAGCCGACCAACGATCTCGATATCCCCACGCTCGAAGTCCTCGAAGACAGCCTCCTGGATTTCCCCGGCTGCCTCGTCCTCGTCACCCACGACCGGCTCTTGTTGGAAGGGGTTTCGACCCACATCCTGGCCCTCGATGGCCAAGGGAACGCCGAGCCTTTCGCCGACTATCTCCAGTGGGAAGCGACCCGCAAGCCCGCCCCGCGCACCCGCGCCACGAAAGCGACGACTGGCGGGGCGCCGACCGCGAGCGCCGCGAGCAAGCCGAAGGAAAACAAGAAGCTGACCTGGAAGGAGAACCAGGAGCTCGCCGGGATCGAAGACGAGATCCAGCGCGCCGACGCCGCTCTGGTGGCCGCCGAGGAGGCGGTGGCGGACCCGAAAGTGGCGAGCGATCCGGCAGCGCTCAGCGAGCGCTGCCGCATCCTCGACCACGCGCGGGCCGAGGTGGATCGGTTATATGCTCGCTGGACGGAGCTGGAGGAGAAGGGGCGGTAGAGGGGGAGCATTCATCCACGCCGCATCAAATCGATGCATCTCGTCACCTGGAATTGCTGCCGTGGCCCGTATGCCAGTAAGGTCCCGCTCCTCGACTCGCTGGCGCCGGACATCGCGGTCATCCAGGAGTGTGCACGACCGGCGGTTGAATCGGAGGCCTGTCTCTGGTTCGGAGACAACCCGCGTCAAGGCATCGCCATTCAGGCGGCGGCTCCCTATCGCCTGCGACGTCTCCCGGCCCTGGAGGACGTACCGAAGTACGTTGTTCCGATGGCCGTCTCAGGGCCTACCGATTTCACGCTCCTCGCCGTTTGGTCAAAGAGCCGACAGACCTACAATTACATCGAAGCTGTCGTGAAAGCCGTAGAAATGTATCAAGGCCTGATCGCGGGGGCACCCACGGTGCTGATGGGTGACTTGAACTCCAACGCCATCTGGGACGTTCAGCACCCACGAGAGTTGAATCATTCAGCCCTCGTCAACCTCTTGGCTGCTCTGGGTCTGGTCAGTGCGTACCATGCGTTCCACGGCGAAATTCAGGGTCGTGAGACTCGGCCGACCTACTACTTTCAATGGAAAGAGCAGCGTCCGTACCACATTGACTATTGCTTCGTCCCAGAGACCTGGGTGAAGAACCTCCGCCGCGTCGAGGTCGGTGCCTACGATGAATGGAAACTGCATAGCGACCATCGACCGCTGCTCGTCGAGGTCATCCCTGAGTCGATAGCGACCTCTACGTCGTATCCGAAGAGGGTGAATAGGGAAGGAATCGCGGGACCTTGGCCTTGAAGATCTTCACGAGAGCAGGGTCCATGAACCGGTAGCGATCCGAAATTCCCAGACAGATCACCCGGGTGTTCGAGAGGTGCTCCCGATACCTCGCCGAGAGCTTGGCCTTATGCTCCCGTTCCATGACGAAGATGAGGTCCGCCCACTCCACCAGTTCCGGAGTGAGAGGATTCTCCGCATCGTGATTGAGCCCGGCGGACGCGCAGAGGAGACCTGGGTACTCCGCAAAGATCTGCTCGGCCGTCGGGCTTCGCCACTTGTTCTGGCTGCAGACGAAGAGGACTTTGGTCATTCTGCCTCGGTGAGGTGGAGTCCTAAATCACCTCAACCAACCGGCCATATCCTGTTTGGCCCTGGCATGGGTGAAGGTTCGGCCGTCTTCCACTGCCGCTTCGCCATGGGCGATGCTTTCCAATAGCGTCAGTCGTTTTTGCAAGCTTTCGTAAGTCTCCGCATCAACGAGGTAGGCACTCGGAATTCCATATCGGGTAATGAGCATGGGCTCTCGGTCCCGAGCGATCTCGGCCAACAGTGCCGTGGCCTGACGCTTCAGCGTTGTCACTGATTCGTTTCGCATGCGAGTGATCTTAAGCTCCGCTTCCGGTTGATGGCGCCTCGACGGGCCACCGCGACAGCTGCAGGAATCCGCTCTCCAGGATGATCTTCATGTCCCGATCGCGAGCCAGTAAGGAACAGCCATGCTCCTCTGCTAAAACCGCGATCATGCAGTCGATCGTCGAGCAAATCGTCTTGCCTCGTTCGCGTAGAGCGCGATAGAGATCGGCAGCTCGGAAATGGAGATCGATGCCATGGGCCTCGAGAAAGTCGAGATCCCGAAATCGGTCGGCCAGGCGCTCTCGGCCGGCTGGCTTCCGGAAGCCCTGGAAGACTTCAGCCGCGACGACGCCGCAGGTGCAGATCGAGTGATCGCTCACGAGGAGATCGGTGAGCGCCCGATGTTCAGGGGAATCGTAACCGTTGAAGAAATCGACCCATACCGAGGAATCCACGAGGATCCTCAATCCTCTTTGCTCCGCTGCCGGAGCTCGTCCAAATCCCCCTCCCAGGGCAATTTTCCCTCGAACTGGAGGATGTCCCGGACGCGCCGTCGGCGAGCGTACTCCCGGAGTGCTTCGTTGATGATGTCCGTCTTTGTACGTTCCGGCGAAACCTTCATCGCGCTCTGAAGCGCTGCTTCGTCGAGGTTGAGCGTGGTCCGCATTCGCCATCTCCTCTCTGCGCAGATCTTAACCTAGAATCATCTGCATCGCCAATCCGTAGCACTATGGATCACGGCCGCGGCACAGAAACCTCCGCCGTGATCACGAGCGCGGGGAGGCTCGTCGCGCGGAGGGCAAGATCGGACTGAAAGTCCACCCCGCCGCTTTTCTCGGCGAGGATGCGAAGCTCATCGCCGACAAAGCTTCCGCCGGCAATCCCGAACGCGGTCGCCGTGGGGAATCGGGAGACCAGGGCCGCCGTGGTGCCGGCGAGCTTGCCTACGCTGATCGGCCAGGCGGCGGCCGTCCCTACGGCGGAACCCTGGGCGTGCAGATTTGCGACCTGCACGCCTTGACGGAAGATCTGCACTCGCACGGTGGGCGAGTCCGCGGAGCCGAGGTCGGCGGTGATCTGGAAAGTCCCGTTTTTTCCCTTGGCCATGCGCAACTGGCCCAGCGGCCGGCCGGAGACCCCGCGCAAGGAGCCGACGGCGATGGCTTCCAACGAGGCTCCCACCGGCGCCGTGCCCGCCGGGTCGAGGGGGTCCCAACTCACCTGGGAGCTATCGGCGGGGGCGAAGTGGCCGACCTCGACGTTGACGCCGTCCTGGCCGCTCGAACCGAGGTTGGTGACGGAGAGACGGCGATCGGCGGCGTCCAACGTGGCGCTGCCCAGGGCGCGATGGGGGAGGAGCGAACCGAAGAGGAGCACCGACTCCTCCGCGACGGCGAGCTTGGGGATGCCGGTCGCCCGAGTGAGAATGGCGGAGTGGAAATCGAGCTTCCGGGTGGCGGCCTCGTGCTTGAAGATCATCATGTCGGCCAGAACCTGCGGACCGTTCGTCACCTGGACCAGCTGCGAGTTGGAGCCCGCGGCACCGAAGGCACAGGAATAGAACACCACCCGGCAGCAGTAGCGGCGCGCGCTCCCCGCCGGAGCGATCGCCGCGGGACCGCTCATCCCCGGCTGGCTGTAGACGAGCACACCCTGGCGGTAGAGCTGGAGCTCGTAGGTCAAAGCACCGACGCCGCTGAAATCCGGCGTGATGCGATAGCCTCCTTCGACCCGCTCGCTGATCAAACCGCCCGCCGGCTGGTCGGGCACGCCGTCGACCTGGCCGAAGGACCGGGCTTCGAGGACGGCGCCGATCGGCGCGTCGGCCGTACCCAGGTCGACCGTCCAGAGCACGCCGTCGACCTCGCCGGTATGGAACTGCACCCCGGTCCCTCCCGACACGGTCGGGGCGCTGTTTCCGCCGACGCTCAGCTGGTTGTCGATCACGGTGAGATTCGAGCCCGCGAGCGGCGTTTGCTCCAAGCCCTCGAAATCGAGAGGCACGACCGCTTCGTTTTTGAGAGTGAACGAGGGAATGCCGCCGCTCACCAGCTGGAAGCGGGAAAGGGCACCGAGATCCAACGTGCTGGCGCTGGGGCCGGCGCTGTCGGCGGGGAAAGCGCGGATCGTGTCGCCCACGACCGCTTTGTGACCGGTGATCGTAATATTCGTCGGAACCGCCATGGCGAGGGTCCACGTCGGCGTGCTCCGGCTCAAATCGAAATCGCAATCGACGCTGTCCCACCGCGCCGCCGGGCCTTCTACTCCGGTTTGCGTATCGACGACCTGATCGCCGAGAAGCACCTGCACGGTGTAACTGCTCACGTGGATGGGCGTGAAATCGAAAGTCGTCTCCAGTTGCGAGCCGACGTCTTCGATGCGGAGCGAACCGATGGGGACGTCCGGGATTCCGTGGAGCGATCCCACGGCGCTCGCGAGGAGAAAAGCCCCACTTTTGAGCGTCTGGGTATCGAGCGCCTGGAGGACCGCGTGCCAGGACTCCGACTGCAGGACGTCGACCGAGACGCCGTCCGCGCCTTGGGCCCAAGGTTGCCGACGGTGAGGGCGCCGCCGAGAGTCACCGCCAGGGAATGTTCAGCAGGCGCAGAGATAGTATATCACTTTATGCTGCGGACGGGATCGATTCTGAAATAAAGAGCGGTAGGTTGGTTAACTAAATTAAATCGATCGTAGGGAACCAATCGAGGCTATTTGTTCCGCTGTCGCCCCTCGATCAGCAAGGCCGAGGCGACCGAGGAGAGGAGCGCCAACCCCGCCGCGAGGAGGATGGCGTGGCGGAAACCCTCGACGAAGGACTCGGCGAGGGCCTTCTTGACCGCCTTCTTGAGATCGTCCGGCAGCGCCGCCGGGATGGGGGCGGCGGCGAGCCGGGACGCCTCCCGGTCGAGCTCCCCCCGCGCCGCGGCGGGGAGGTGAAGTTGGGCGAGGCGCTCTTCGCGACCGGCGTTGAAGCCGGCGACCAAGACGATGCCGCAGATCGCCACGGCGAGGAGCCCCGCCACGCGGGACACCGCGTTGTTGATGCCTGAAGCTACCCCGGCGTGGCTCACCTCGACCGCCCCCATCACCGTCGTCGTGAGCGGCGCTATGGCGGTCGCCATCCCGAGGCCGAGGACGAGGACGGCGGGGAAGAAAGTCGTCCAGTAGCTCCCGCCTACGCCCGGCCGGGCGAGGAGAGCGAATCCCACGGCCGCGAGAGCGGGGCCGACGATGAGCGGCAGCCGCGGCCCATAGCGGTCGACGAGCCCGCCGGACCAGCGCGAGAGAGTCGAGGTGAGGAGAATGAAGGGAAGAAACGCGGCCCCCGCCGCCGTCGCCGAGTAGCCGTGGACCTGGACGAGGTCGAACGGCAGGAAGAAGAGGGCGCCGCCCAGGGCGGCGTAGAGAAAGAGGGTGAGGAGATTGGCCCCGGCGAAGTTCCGCGAGCGGAAGAGGGAGAGCGGCATCATGGGAGCCTTGGAGCGCGCCTCCACCCAGACGAAACCGGCGAGAGCGGCGATCCCCACGATGAGAGAACCGAGCACTTTGGGATTGCCCGGTCCGAGCTGCGGCCAGGCGAGGAACCCGAAGGTCAGACACCCCAGGCCGCCGGTCGCCAAAAGGGCGCCCGGCCAGTCGAGCCGCTGCGACGCCTCCGGGTCTTTGCTCTCCGGCACCCGGAGCTTGCAGAGCAGAAGGACCGCCGCGGCAAGAGGAAGATTGATGAAGAAGACCCACCGCCACGAAGCATGGTCCACCAGCCAGCCGCCGACGAGCGGCCCGAGGGTCGCGGTGATCGCCGTCGCCCCCGACCAGGTGCCGATCGCCCGCCCGCGGCGATCCGGAGGGTAGGCGGCGGAGAGGAGCGCCAGGCTCCCCGGTACGAGGAGCGCCGCGGCCGCTCCTTGCACCGAGCGCGCGGCGATGAGTTGGGGGAGAGAGGGAGCGAAGCCGCACCACGCCGAAGCCGCGGCGAAGCCGGCGACCCCGAAAGCGAAGATCCGCCGCCGTCCGAAGCGATCGCCGAGCGCTCCGCCGACGAGAAGCAGGCCGGCCAAGAAGAGCGCATACCCCTCGACCACCCACTGCGCTCCCGAAACCGATGCCTGGAAGCTCGCCTGAAGCGCCGGCATGGCGACGTTGACCGCCGTGCCGTCGACGAACGCCATGCTGGAGCCGAGGATGGCAGCGGCCAAAACCCAGGGGCCGTTCGCCTGCGCTTCCGCAGGCGCGGTCTTGGCGGCGCGGAGGACGCCCTCGTCGCAGGGGTGGTGGGTGGGAGGGGGCAGGGGAGGATCCTTTCTCGGGTGAAATAGGGTGAGGCCGGTTGGAGATGGCCCCTGAGGATCGTACCAGGCCTACCCCGGGAGAGGTCTAACGGATGGGTCTTTTTCCGGTGGGGTTCACAGCGACCTTCCTACCGTCATCCTGGAGGGAGCCCTAGCGACCGAAGGAACTGGGAGGGGGTGCGTTCGATCAAGAGGAGGAGCTGCCGGGGTGGCGTATACTCCGCCCATGTCCCCGATGCTTGCCGAGCTCAAGGAAAAGGCGTCCCAACTCTCCGAAACCGAGCGGGCGGAGCTCGCTCTCACCTTGATCGAGTCTCTCGACGGCCCGGCGGAGGCCGGCGTTGATGAGGCGTGGCAGGTCGAGATTGAGCGCCGAGTCGGAGAGATCGAGAGAGGGGAGGTCGAGCTGATCCCAGGCGCCGAGGTGTTCGAACGGCTGCGACGCCAGCTCGGGTGATTCCCTACTCCTTCCATCCGGAAGCCGAAGCCGAGCTTTTCGAGGCCGCCTCGCACTACGAGTCGCAGGTCGCCGGCCTCGGCCAGGCCTTTGCGGCCGAAGCCTCGAGCGGAGCGTCATCAACGTCTCTCAGCTCTTCACGGTGGACAAGGAAGCTCTCCTCGACAAGATCGGGACCCTCTCCAACGAAAGGGTGCAGCAGGTCTTCGAAGGTGTCTGCCAACTCTTGAAACCCGAGGGCTATCCTCTCCTCTTGAGAGAAGCAGGTTCGGCGGCGGTGTGCCCGAACGCCAAGCGTCCTCAGGGGAGGGCACTTCTGCCGTCGAAGTAGGGCACTTCTGCCGCCGAAGTAGGGCACTTCTACAGTCGAAGTAGGGCACTTCTACAGCCGAAGTAGGGCACTTCTACAGCCGAAGTAGGGCACTTCTACAGCCGAAGTAGGGCACTTCTACAGCCGAAGTAGGGCACTTCTACAGTCGAAGTAGGGCACTTCTGCGGCCGAAGTAGGGCACTTCTGGGTACTGGCCTAATAGATTGTTGGCGCCACTCCCGCCTAAGTAACGCCCCAGCCCTGCGGTAGCTTCCTCCCCCTGTAAGGGGGGAAGCGTTCCCCTCCGCCGAAGAGAAGCGGCCCCGAGCGAGCCCGCAGAGCCCGCCCGGAGCCTAGCCGAGCACGGAGATTGCCCATGCCCGACCGTCCGAAGTCTATCCCGCCCTCGCCCCCTCCGCCGATCGATCTATCCCGCACCACGGAGGCCACCCGCCGAGCGATCTACGACGCCATCGTAGAAATTCACTTCACCCCCGCCCTTGGAGAGATCCTCGCCGCGAAGCAAGCCGGAGAGTGGTACCAGAAGTACGACGCCGACGAATGCGGCGTCACCGTCCTCTACGCCCTCGGCCGGTGGGTCGTCGCCTGGAGGCTCTGGGACGTGGAGGACGACGCTCCCGAGGATCAGCACTGGGAAGTGCTCCGCGTCGAAGAGAACCTCTCCGCCCCCTACGGCATAGAGCTCTACGAGATCTGAGCCATGGGGAACCGGAAGACGACAACCGTCCAGGTCCGCGCCACCCGACAGCAGGCCCAACGGTGGGGAGGAGCGGCACAGTACGACAGCGCGCCCAGCATCGCGGCATGGCTCGTCACCCTGGCAACCGAGCGGCTCCGCGCCCTCGGCACCCGCGTCCCCCGTCTCGCGCTCCGCTGGCGTCGTGGTCGCTTCAACGTCATGGTGCGGCGCGAGAGGAACAGCCAACCCCACCCCCGCGAGGTGTCCGGCCTGGTGGCCGGTCCCTTCGGGATTTACCGGGAGCCGGACGACGGAACGCGCCCACGTCTCCCCCCGCTCTTCCACCTCATCCACACCCCGACCGGCTCCCACCTGGTAGCGCTCCGGCTCCGGAAGCGCTGCAAGTCGCTCGCTCGGGAGATCGCAACCTTCCGGGTTGACTGGAGCGCCACCGATCCCGAGAAGATGACCGGCCCCGAGATGTGGAAGGTCCGGGATGCCATCAATACCGCCCACCGATTCAACTCCGGACCTCCGGTCTAGAAAGCGAGGAAACACATGGGTACTACTCTCAAAGTCGCATCTTTTACAGCTCACGCAACCATTGACCAAAGCACCCGGTGGAAGATCGCAGCGGAAGCGGACGGGCATCGTGCCGTAGGGTCCTGGTTATGTGAGGCGGCAGACTGCTACCTGAAGGCCCGGGCCAGAGCGGGCAACCCGATCCCCTTAGCGTGGCACCGTGGGCGCTTCCGGGTGCTCCTGATAGACGGGACCGAGATCGAGATTCACGGGATGATCTCGCCACCGTTCGGCCAGTACCAGGGGACCGGCAAGGGGAGCGACGGGAACGTCCGGCGGACGCTCGTGCATATCCCTACCGGCCGGATCATCGCCACGCTGAGGACGGCGCGGCAGTGCAAGGCGCTGGCGTCCGAGCTGGCGCCCGTCTACGCTCGGGATGAGGCCACCACGGCGGGGGTTGTCGAGCGGCACAGGAGGGAAGCGATGTAGAGCGGCAGGCGAGCACCGCGCGAAGCAAACCGGGCCGGTTCCGAGGAGGGACCGGCCCTTTCTTTCGTGGCCTTCAAAGTGCAGATCTTTGTCCCGTGTGATAGAATCTCCCCCCAAAGGGGATGGGAATAATGACATTTAAGGAAGATTTAAAGAAATCACTAGATCATGCCTTTGCGGCGCGGAAGAAAAAACAGGCTGGTAGGTCAGCCTTTCTTGGCGAATGGGACAGGATCAAGAGAGAAGTTATCGTCCCTGTTTTAGACCGCGCCGTCGAAGTAATCGAGGGATATCCCACTTTGCGGGCAAAGAGGACTGTCAACGGCTCAGTCATTCTTGCTATAGACGGTCCCGAAACGGGAATGCATCATGAATTGACTTTTAAGCCGAACGACAATCCCAGCAGCCATGACGATGACATGATGTGCTCCTCTCCATTCGACAAATGTGGCTTACCCGATGACACCCTTTCTTTTGATGATACCTATCAAGCGAGGATCGAGCAGCGCGTGGAGCAGTTTGTTCTTCTTATTATAAATCCGCCTAGTAACGAACCGTTCGTGATCGGCGGCTAGACCGCCCCGGCTAAGCCGCCAACAGATCCCCGACCCGCAGCGGCTTCCGGCAGATCCCGGCCTTCATCGCGGGAGTCATCCGGATCGAGGAGTGCATCCAAGCGAAGTTGAACGCCCAGAAGTGCAGGGCGAGCGCGGCCTTCAGGTTCTCCCACTTCTTAGAGAAAGCGTTCGTCAACCGGGTGAGCCGGCGGACCTGCATTCTCATGTGGAGGTTTTGGCGCTCCACATGCGACGTGCAGATCATCTTCTCGTCTGGGTTGCCGTGTACGGCGATCTTCTCGGCGCCTATTATCTTGGCGGGAGAGTACCGCCGATTGTCCTCGCTTGAATCCGTGCCGTAAGTCTTCTGCAAAACCGCGAAGTCGACCCGCCCGCCCAGCTTCTCCTCGACCGCTCCGGGGTACGGCGCGAAGCCGTCCGTGGTGAGTTGGAAACGGCCCGCCGTGGCGCCCGCGAGCTTGCCCATGAAGGTGTGGGTATCCTCGGCGGTGCGTCGCCCCAGGTGCCAGGAGAGCACGAGTTTGGAGTGGCGCTCAAACCCCACGAAGGTGTAGGCGTCGCCTACGTGCGTGTCCGTGATCCCCTGCTCGACCTTCGTCTTTTCCTTCATGCCGACGTATCCCCAGATCTCATCCGCTTGGACGTCCTCGACCTCGACCCGGCGAACCAGGCTGGAAAGGATGCCCTCGGCCTTCTCGCCCGCGAACCGGAGGAGCCTGCAAATGGTGTCGCGGTGGGTGCCGGTCAAGCGCTCGGCGGAGCGGATCGAGGAGCCTTCCGTGAGCATGCCGAGGATGAGGGCGGCCCGCTCGGGATCGATCCGCATGGAGCCCATGGTACGGACGGGGAGGTCCGTCTGAGAGGCGCCGCACGCCTTGCACCGCCAGCGCTGGAAGCCGCGATCCTTGCCCCAACGGATGAGCCGCCCGCCGCAGGAGCGGCAGACGGTCGGGGCGGGGGTTGCGGTCGCGGTTTCCATGTCTCAACTCTGGAGTTATTGTATGCCCCAGGGGCACACCAGTCAAGGGGTTTTCTTCGATTTTCCGCACTTGACTTGTGTCCCCTATGGGCATACGCTTTCTCCACTATGGCTAGACCAAGAAAAGAAGAAGATCGAGTACACTCCGCCTCCATCCGCATTCGCCTGACCCCCGACCATGACGCACTGATCCGTCAGGCCGCCGAGCTGGCGGGGATCAGCCTTTCCGACTGGATACGAGAAAGACTGATCCGAGCTGCCCGGAAGGAGATCGGGCAAGCCGGGCCGGTATGAACCGCCGGGGCAAGCTCGCGGCGAGCTGGCCGAGTTGCCAGCGGTAGAGCGGACGCGGGCATTCTTCGCGAACACGGCACAGGTGCGGCATGCGCAAGTCCTCCCTATGCGCGTGCCAGGGGCGAGCGAACCGCCCGCCCCTGGTGGCGCCGTCGTGGTCTACCGCGAGCGCGGCAGGCAGGGTCTAAGAAGTAGCTTCAGGAATCGGCAGAACGGACAAACTCTGACTCGGAACATAACGGCCCTCTTGAAAGGCGGGCCGGGAGGGGTTAGAATGAAGTTCCTTAGGCTACATTCCAGAGCCCAACCGGCTCGCAGGTTAGAAAGACACGCCACCGAAAGGTGGCGTTCCTCTTATGGGTCGGTCTTACGCATTGGCGTCTCCTCCTCATCGGTAGCGTTGGCATTCCCACGTTTACTGCCGTCCACCTGGTGATACATCTCGCCCTCACTCGGCATGAAGCGGCCGTGCTCCATGAAATCAGCGACGGTCCGAAGACCAATCTTCAGCATCGTCTTCGACCATCCCCCATGCTTAAGAGTTACTTCAAAGTCATCATCGGGTACGTCGATCGAGTCCACGACTTGGCGAAGGAGAACGGCCAGTTCCTTGCTGTCCACCTTCAGCGCGACGCCTACGGTCATCTCGGACGAATAGAGACGTTGAATAGCGGTCCACGTCTCGGGACCCTCTGCGAAACGTACGAGTACAGCGGTATTTGTTTTAGGGTCTCCTAGCTCCCAGTGAGTGAAACCGCCCTCGGCGCCTAGAAAGACCGCGCGGTTGCCCTGGTGTGCCCACTCCTCCCATCCGGCCGACGAAGAGCCCGCGCGGGGTCTGCCCGTCTTGAGCTTCGGCACCGCCTCCCCGCGCTTCCGGGCGCGGTAGCGTCGAGCGGCTTCCCGGGAGCGGGCGGCTTTATCGTCTTCGCTCATCGTTCCGTCATAGTAACACAAACTATGACGAGCGATGACAAGAGGGGGGAAGGAGAGGATCGAGGATGCTAAAATGTCCGCGTGGACCGCTCCCGCCTCGATTGGACCGGATGGTCGGTCAAGAACATGGGGCAGACTCTCCCGGTCTCGGGAGATACCTACCGGGTGAGAGTGCGGACGGGCTTCAAGGGCGATCTACGAGAAGTGATCGCTACCTACTTCGGGTTGGGGAAGTGGGAGGGCGGCTTCGATCCCCAGGACGTGATGGGATGGAAGCCGCTTCAGTAAGGCCCCCCGCCGCCCCCCGCCTACTTACGCCCCTGTACCACCAACAGAGTGTGAGGACAGGACCCACTTCTGCAGCCGAAGTAGGGCACTTCTGCAGCCGAAGCAGGGCACTTCTGCAACCGAAGTAGGGCACTTCTCCACTCGAAGCGGGGCACTTCCGCGGTCGAAGTCGGGGCGTTCCAGACCGGAAGCTCCCGACTTCTGTCCTCTGAATGGGTGCTGGATCTCTCCGGAAGCCCACTACCCCCTGTAATCTCCCTCGTAAGCTTGCCTCATTACTGTGGGCGCCGAAACGTCAAAGCGCCCATGACCGAGAGCCCCTTTCCCCTGCGCCTGCCGGCGATCTTCCTCCGCTATTGGTCGGACCCGCGGGCGGAGAGCTATGCCGAGTCGATCGTCGCCCCCTTCTGCGACCTTCCCGGGGTGCGGCGGGTGGGGCCGCGGTTCCTCGCGGTGCTGCCCATTCCTGGCGATCCGGGCGAGGTGACGACCGCGGTCCGGCTGGCCGAGCGGATGGTCGCCGACTACCGCCTGCACCTGTCGTCCCGCCGGCGCGAGGAGCGGGGGACGGGGCTCGGCGTCCTCGTCGTGCCGGGCTGGGCCCGCCTCGCAGGGCGCAAGGTGAGCCGCGAGGCCGCGCCGCTGCTCGATGCGCTGGAGCTCCATCCGCCCAAGCTGCCGCGCGACCGGGTCTACCTCACCGGCTATGCCGCGGCGCGGGCCGAGGGGCTCCTGAATCTTCTCCCCGCGGCGCCCTACGAGGCGGCCTCAGGCGTGCGGGCGACCCTCTTCGAGCGCGGCGAGGTACGGCCGGACGCGCGTCCCTGGCACAATATCCGGCTGCTCCGCAGGACCCTCGGCTACCACCCGCGGCCAGGGGTCGAAGAGGCCCTCCGAGAGCACTTGGCAACTCCTCTCCTCCGGGTCTCGGGTCCGCTCGGTTGCGGCAAGACCCGCGCCGTCTGGCAGGCGTTCGGGCCGGAAGGGATCGGGCCGGAGGCGATCTGCGTCTGGATCTCGGTGCCGGTGCGGCGCGCCGGGGAGGGACTGGCGCCGCGTCTGTTGCGCGAGATGGCGCGGGTGATCGGGAGCGACAGCACAGACGTGACCCGCACCTCCTGCGCCCGCTGGCTCCTCGGCGAGGCCAGCCGCGCGGAAAGGACGATGCCGGAGGATCTCCCCGGCCTGGTGAATCCGGCGGTGACGGCGGCCACGGCGGCCTGCGGGGTCCCTTTCCGCCTGGTCTTCGACGATCTCCAGGCGGCCTCGGCGATGGACCTGGACGTCCTCGCCGCGCTCCTCGCCGGGCCGGCGCCGCTCTCCGGCGCCCGGGTGGTCCTCGTCGGCCGCAGCCGGCCCGTGAGCGAGACCGACACCTCCGGCCTCGCCGGCCTCCCCGCCTGCCCGGAGGTCCGGGTGCCCCCGATGAGCGCCGCCAACATCACCGCGCTCGCCGAGACGCTCACCGACGGGCTCGACATGCCGCCCGAGGTGCGCCAGCGGTTCGCCGAGGCCGCCAGCGGCTTCCCCCTGGCGCTCGAAGAGGATCTCGCCCGGCGCATCCAGTCGCGCCAGCTGCGCTCCCACTACGGCAATTTCTTCTTCGGCGGTACGAAGAGCGCCGACGCCGAGCCGTCGCTACGCCTGGTGCAGCTCCTGGAGGCCGAAGCCTCGGCGCTGGGCGATCCGCTCCCGCTGCGTCTGCTGGCGGTGGCGGGGGTGGCGGTGCCGGCGCGCGAGCTCGCCGCCGCGGTCTTCTCCCTGGGCGGCCAGCTGCCCGCCGGCTGGGAGGAGCCGTTCCTCGCCTCGGGCTGGCTGCACCGCACCCGTTCGCCCTGGGGCCTGGGGGTCGATCTGGTCGCCGCCTCCTACGCCCGGGCTTTCGCCCACACCGTGCCGGAGGAGGAGGCGCTGACGCTCCGCCGTGCCTTGGGCGAGATCCTCGCCGAGGTGAGCGGCGAGCCCGCCGCTCTCTGGCATGCCTACAGGCTGCTCTCGGGGAGCGCGGAGGCGGTGTCGCCGATCCTCGACCTGGCCCGCGACCAGCCCGCCGCGGTAACTCCGCGGCGCATCCTCACCGGCCTCGCCGCGGAGCTCGCGGCCCACCGGGAGCGCGGCGGCGAGGCGGCGCGGGAGCTGCAGATCCTCTGGATCCTCCTCCCCCTGGCCCGCCGGCTGGGACAGCTGGCCGAATTCGAGTCGGACCTCCTGCGCGCCCTGGAGATCGCCGGGGACGAGCCGCGGAAGCTCCTCGCCCTGGCGAGCCTCAAGGCCGAGTTCGACTTGACCCTCGGCCGCTTCGTCGCGGGAGAGAAGACGGTGCGCGGCGTCCTCGGCCGAGTGCTGACGGCCGACGCCGGTCGCCAGTCGCTCCTCCTCCTCCAACTCGGCCGCCTGCTCGCCCGCCAGGGGAGACGGCGCGAGGCGCGTGGGCTCTTCGAGCGGCTGCTCGCCGCGGCCGAGGAGCAGGAGCGGCTGCCGCTCGCGGCCACCTGCCGCTTCCATCTCGGCAACCTGGCGCTCTTCGACCAGCGGCTCCCGGCGGCCGAGGCGCTCCACCGGAAGGCTCTGGCCGCCCGCCGCGAGGAGGCCAACCCGCGGACGGTCGCCGCCTCGCTCTGCGCCCTGGCGGCGGTGGCCCAAGCCCGCGGCCGCTATCCGGAGGCCTTGGCCACGCTCGCCGAAGCCCAGGGGGTGCTGAGCAAGGACGGGGACGAAGCGGAGGAGAGCTTCGTCCTCCTGGGGCTCGGCCGCGCTCACGCGGAGTTGGGGGACCGACTGGCGGCGGCACGCCATCTGCGCCGTTCCCTCCTCCTGCGCGAAGGGCGCCCGGACCGGCTGGGCGAAGCGGTGGTCCGCCTCGCCCTCGCCGCCAACCACCTGGATCTGCAGCAGACGGAGAAGGCGGCGGAGGAGGCGCGGCTCGCCCATTTCCACCTGAGCCTGGCCCCCGAGGGCGCCCTCCGGGGCGACGCCGAGCAGCTCCTCGGGCGGATCGAGCTCTTCCGCCAGCGCTACCTGCCGGCCTCCGTCCATTTCGCCGCCGCCCTGGAGATCCACCAGCGCCATGGCGATACCGCCGCGGCCCTCCTGGATCGCGGCTGGCAGCTCGAGCTCTCCCTGGCGCGGGAGGATGGCCGCGAGGTGCGGCGGCTGGTCCGCGAGCTGACGGGGAAGATCGAAGAGGTCCCGGCAGGGAGCCGCGCCGCTCTCGCCTTCCGCCTCTCCCGCGGCCTCGACTGGCTGCGCGCCCGCGGTCTGCAGCTGGGGGACCCCACCCCGCTCCTGGAGCGCGCCTACAGCGCGGTCCTCACCATCGCCGGCACCCTCGCTCCGGAGCTCCGCCACCGCTACCTCTTCGAGATCTCCGACCACGCGGCGATCCTGGCCGCCGCCAGCGCCCGCCACCTGGTGGCCTAGCCGGACGGGCGCTCCGGCGCTCTCGCTCCGGCATTCTCTACCGGGCTCCCTCCTTCCCGCGTGAGAAATCCGCCGCTCAAGCCTGCTTCTCCTGATAGCATGGCCGTGGTTTTGAATTTCAAGCAGAGCTTGTAACCCATCCGGCGCTGGAGGAAGACGATGACCGAGCCATCCAAGACCCCGACCGCCACGACGATCACCGAGCACGAAGCGCAGGAGGTCGCGCGCGTGAACGCGACGGGGCACCAGCCGGTCGTCTTCGTCCATGGCCTCTGGCTCCTGCCGAGCAGTTGGGACCGCTGGATGAAAATGTTCGAGGAGGCCGGCTACGCGGCGCTCGCGCCCGGCTGGCCGGACGACCCCGACACCGTCGCCGAGGCGAACGCCCATCCGGAAGTCATGGCGCACAAAACCGTCGGCCAGGTCGCAGACCATTTCTCCCAGATCGCCCGCGGCCTGACGAAGAAGCCGGCGGTCATCGGCCACTCCTTCGGCGGCCTCCTGGCGCAGATCCTCGCCGGGCGCGGCCTCTCCGCGGCCACGGTCGCCATCGATCCGGCCCCCTTCCGCGGCGTCCTGCCGCTGCCTTTTTCGGCCCTCAAGTCCGCCTGGCCGGTCCTCGGCAACCCGGCGAACCGCAACCGTGCGATCCCGCTCACCTTCGAGCAGTTCCGTTTCGGCTTCGCCAATGCCGTGAGTGAGACGGAGGCCAAGGAGCTTTACGAGACCTATGCCGTGCCGGCTTCGGGAGCGCCGCTCTTCCAGGCCGCGGCCGCCAACCTGAACCCGTGGACGGAGGCGAAAGTCGATACCGAGAACCCCGAGCGCGGGCCGCTCCTCCTCCTCTCCGGCGAGAAGGACAACACGGTGCCCTGGGCGATCGCGAATGCGTCGTTTAAACAGCAGCAGGAAAATAAGAGCGTGACCGAGATCGCCGAGATGCCCAACCGCGGGCACGCGCTGACGATCGACAGCGGCTGGCGGGAGGTCGCCGACAAGGCGCTCGCCTTCGTCCGGCGCTTCGTGGCGCCCTGACGCAGGCTCAAAACCGCAGGGTCGCCCGGAGCAGATAGCTGCGCGGCACCTCCGTGACGATCTGGGAGTTGCGGTTGGCGAACTCGGGGTGCCGGGGATCGAGCAGATTCTGTCCCCAGAGGCCGATCTCGAGCGTTCCGGTCGGCCGCCAGACGGCGCCGACGTCGAGCCTCAGGTAGGAGGGAATCACGACGCTGCCCGCTCCGACCGGTGGAGTGACTCGCTCCACGTAATAGGCCGCTCCGTTGAGCTCCCAATGGGAGGTGAGATCGAGATACGAGCGCACCTGGGCCTGTTGCCGGGGGCTCTGTCCTTCCAGGGAGGGGTCGGGGCGCACGTGCATGTGCAGCCAGGTGTAACCACCCATCAGTCGCCACGTCGAGGTCGCTTGCCAGTTCACCGACAGCTCGGCGCCGTAGGTTTCCGCGAAGAGCGCGTTCTGGTAGATCGAGGGGATCAGCAGATGCGGCGGGGCCGGGCTGATCTCGAAGTACGGGGCCTCGGGCGTCACCGCGCTCAAATCATGGTAGGTGTTGTAAAAGCTTGCCAGGTCGAAGGAAAGCTTGGGGTTGAGCGCGATGCGGTAGCCGAGCTCATCTGCGACCAACTTCTCGGCCTCGAGGTTCGGGTTGCCGAAGAACGAGACGAGGACGGGCGGGCTCCCGGGCGAGGGCTGAAACGCCGTGACATTCAAGCGGCTGCTCTGCTCGAAGATCGAAGGGGTTCGCGTGGCGCGTGAGATGGCGGCCCACCAGGTTTGGTGCTCCGTCGGCGTCCACAGCAGCCGGCCGCCAGGTTCGAGCTCCCACCCGCTCAGGTTGTTGTGCTCGAGCTTGGAGCCGAAGGTTAAGTGCCAGCGGTCCGGCACCAGCGTGATCTCGTCCTGCGCGAACAGGTTGAAGAGCCGGACCTGGTGAGTTTCCGGAGTCCAGATGAGATCGACGCTCGGCGTGTTCTTGACCTCCGAGTAGCGATAGCCGGTGCCCCAGACGACGTCCTGGCGCGTGCCGAGCGCGAAGCGGTACTGCACGTCGACGTCGGCGGTATTGCGATATTCCGAGCCGAACCCGTCGCCCTGCTTGACGCGATCGTAATAGGCCTGGAACGTCAGCGCGGACGCCGCCGAGAACGTGCGGGTGAAGCGGGCGAGCACATCGCTCCCACTGTTCTGCTCGACCTCGCCGACGGATTGGATCGTCAAAGGGTTGAGGGTGAGGACGTCCACGTTCCTTTCGGCTTCGCCGCGATAGGCGTCGCCCTGGAGCGTGACCTTGTCCGTCGTCGCGGGTTCCCAATCGGCGCGAAAGCCTTCGTGGGTGGCATGCCAGTCGTCCGCCGTGGTCTGGCCGGTCGAATCGACGAGGCCGTCGCGGTTGAAATATTTCACGTAGGCGCGATAGTAGAGATCCGAAGCGACCTCGCCGCCGTAGCGGACCGTGACCGCGGGCTCGTCTTCCGTTCCATACGAGGTGGAAACGAGAGTGCCTTGGGTATCCTTGGCGCTCTTGCTGGTGACGTTGACGACGCCGTTGACGGCATTCGCGCCCCAGAGCGTCGCACCCGGACCGCGGATGACCTCGATGCGGTCCAAATCCTCGATCACCACGTCCTGCCCGTTCCAGAAGACGCCCGCGCTCGCCGGTGTATAGACCGTGCGACCGTCGATCAGGACGAGGAGGGAATTGGCGAACTCGCTGTTGAAGCCGCGCGAGCTGACCGCCCACTCATTGGCGGTGACCCGCGCCACGTCCATCCCGGTCACCGTGCGGAGCGCTTCGGGAATCGTCGTGATGCCCAGCCGGCGGAGATCCTCCGACGTGACGACCGCCACGGCGGCGGGGGATTGATCCAAGGACGTCGCTTTTTTAGAAACCGAGGTGACCGGCACCTTCATGAGCTCTTCGAGGCTCATGTCGGCATAATCGCGCGCATCCTTCTCCGCGGGCCCCTCCGTCGCTACGGCGACGGAGGCCAGCAGCGCGCAGGCCAGAACGAGACCGCTTGGAAACCACGGCAACCGGCCGGCCGGTGAGCCCACGGGCCCCTTTGCCATGCGCGAGGCACCCCCCTACCCCTACTTTGCCTTTCCTGAAGGTTTAGTAGAGAGAGTAGCGCTTCACCGGCCTGGGGTCAAGTTGTCAAGATAGTGCAGGAATAGGCATTCGCGGCTATCTAAGCTTCTTCGTGAGGAGGTGGGCGCTCCCTACTCCTCGTCCATCCCCCGCGCTCCGTCGATCTCCTCGAAATAGTCCGGCCTTACGAGCACCTCGCGCGCCTTGCTGCCCTGGGAGGGGCCGAGGAGACCGTCGCGCTCCATCATGTCGATCAGGCGGCCGGCGCGGGAGAAGCCGATGCGCATGCGGCGCTGGAGGAAGCTCGCCGAGGCCTGGCGCTCGGTGACGACCAACCGGGCGGCCTCGTCGTAGAGGTCGTCATCCCCCTCGTCGCCCGTGCTGCTGGCGGTCTCGGGGCTCTCGTCCCTTAGGACGTCGGGGTCGAGCTGGGGCTTGCCCTGTTTTTTCAGCCAGCGGATGAGGGCCGCCGTCTCCTGCTCCGAGACGTAGGCGCCGTGGAGGCGCATGACGCGGGAGCTTCCCGGCGGCATCATCAGCATGTCGCCTTTGCCCAGGAGCTTTTCCGAGCCCACCTGGTCGAGGATGGTCCGCGAATCGTGGCGGCTCGCGGTGGCGAAGGAGATGCGGCAGGGGAAGTTCGCCTTGATCGTGCCGGTCAAGACGTCGACCGAGGGGCGCTGGGTGGCGACGATCAGGTGGATGCCCACGGCGCGCGCCATCTGGGCGAGGCGGGCGATCGAGGTCTCGACGTCGGCCGAGGCGACCATCATCAGGTCGGCGAGCTCGTCGATCACCACGACGTAGTAGGGCATCGGCTTCAAGTCCGACGGCGTGACCTCGACCTCGGTGTCGGAGAGCGACAGCCGCTCCTGCACCTGGGGGTCCTGGATCGCCCGGTTGTAGTAGGCGATCGATCGTACGTGCACCTCGGCGAGGAGCCGATAGCGGCGCTCCATCTCCGCCACCGCCCAGCGCAGCGCGTTCGCCGCCTTCTTGGGGTCGACCACCACTTCGGCCTTCAAGTGCGGGATGTCGGCGTAGACCCCGAGCTCGATCCGCTTGGGGTCGATGAAGATGAACTGCACCTCCTCGCGGGTGGCTTTATAGAGGATGGAGGTGATCATCCCCTGAAGCCCGACGCTCTTGCCGGCGCCGGTGGCGCCGGCGACCAGGAGATGGGGCATGGTCGCCAGGTCGCAGTAGTAGGGCTCGCCGTGGATGTTGGTGCCGATCGCGAGGGTCAGCGGCGAGGGCGCCTTCCGGAAGCGCTCGTCGGCGAGGAGATTCCCCAGGCGGATCGTGCAGCGCTCGCGGTTGGGAACCTCGATCCCCAGGGTGGAACGGCCGGGCATGCGGTCGATGCGGACCGACTCGGCGCGGAGGGCGAGGGCCAAGTCGTCCTGGAGGTTGACGATCTGGCTCACCTTGACCCCGGGGGCGGGCTGGAACTCATAGACGGTGATGACCGGCCCCGGGCTCGCGCCCTCGATCGTCCCCTCGACGCCGAACTCGCCGCAGCGGTTCTTGATCAGCTCGCTCATCCGCAGCAGCTCGGCGTTGTCGATCATGTTCGGGTCGTCCCCCATCTGCAGGAGGTTGACCGGCGGCAGGCCCCCGGTGGGCGTCAGCTCCATGGGGAGAGCCGCCTGCGGCGGGGGCGCCGGGCGCAGGGGCGGCATGGGTCGCGCCGAAGGCCGCTCGGCGTTGCGCTCGACGACCCGGGCGGCGGCGATCGGCGCGCGGACGACGGCCGGCGGCGGCGGGCTGTAGGGGGCGGGGAATTCGAGATCCTCCATCTCCTCCCGCTCCGGCAGCGGCTCGTCGAGATCGAAGTCGTCTCCGAGGGAACGGGGACCCGTCCCGGCCGAGGCGGCCGTGCGCAAGGGGCGGACGCTGAAGCCGGTCTCCCCCCAATCCTCGCCGCCGCGGCGCTTGAGCGGCAGGTCCAGGCGGTCCGCCTGGGGCAGGTCCGGGACGGTGGGAGCCGCCGGCGGGGGCGGGGGAGTCTTCGGCGCCCCCTTGGAGACCATGGGAGGTTTCACTGCGGCCGCTGCCGGCTTCTCTCCGGCGCGCCTGGCGCTCAAGTCGGCGGCCTTCTGCTTTTCCTGCTTTTCCTCGACCACCCGCTGCAGGTGCTTGGTGATGACCCGCCGCCGCGCCTTCTCCTTGGCCCGCCGCTCGCGCCGGCGGTCGCGGGAGAGGGCGAGATCCTGGAAGAGCCGCGCCAGGCTGAATTTCCAGGCGGCGAGGAGATCGCCCAGGGTCGACTGGACGGCGAGGGTGCCGCCGATCGCCACCGCCGCGGAGAGGACCAGGAGGGTGCCGGTGAAATGGAGGCGCGGCTCGAGCGCCTCGGCGAGGATCTTGCCGAAGGCGCCGCCGCCGTCGATCGAGCCCTCGTGCCAGGCGAAGCGGCCGGTGGTGAGCTGGAAGAGGCCGGGGAGCGAGGCGAGGATGAGCACCATCCCGAAGCCGCGCCCGAGAACCCGTTGGGGGACCCGCCGCCGCAGCCGCCGGACGGCCGCCACGAGGAGGAAGAGGGGGACGAGAAGACAGGAGATGCCGAGGAACTGGAATCCGAAGGCGGATGCCTGCGCTCCCAGGGGGCCGATGAGATTTTTCGGCCGCACCCCCGCAGTCGCCGCCTTGTGGAAGACGCTGGGGTCGAGCGGGTGGTAGGTCGCCATCGCGCACCCCAGGAGGAGCGCCATGGCGAGCAGGAAGAAGCCGGCGAGCTCGCTCGTCTTCTCCGGCGTGAGGGTCGGCTTCTCCGGCCGCTTCTGAGTTTTGGTGACAGCTAGGGCCACGGCCTGCTCTCTTCCTCGGCTGCCGGTGGGGTCGGGGCTTGCGGGGTCACGGGATAGGCTTGAGGTTCTGGATGAGGTTTTAGGCCCTAAGTAGCCATGAAGTCTAGCATAGTGAGGCGTGGAAGGGGATCAGCGCTTGCGGTTCTGCGCGATCATGCTGGCGACGACCACCGCGAGCTCGGCGGGCTCGACGGGTTTGGGGACGTGCATGTTGTACCCCGCCGAGAGAGCCTGGAGGCGGTCCTCCATCCGGGCGTAGGCGGTGAGCGCCACGGCCGGAAGGCGGTCGGTGCCGGCGGTCTCCAGCGCCCTCACCTTGCGGATCAGGGCATAGCCGTCCTCTCCCGGCATCCCGATATCGGAGACCAGGAGGTCCGGTCGCCATTGCGCCAGGACCGCGAGCGCCTCGGAGGCCGAGCCGCAGGTGCGGACCTCCGCCCCGCACTGCTCCAGCACGGCCTTGAGCAGCTGGCGGGCATCCGGCTCGTCGTCGACCGCGAGGACGCGGATGCCGTCGAGCGCCGGGGGACAATCGAAGGGCAGAACGCTGTGGCCGCCCGGGTGCCTCCGCGGCTCGTCGGTCACCGGAACCGGCGTCGGCCGCACGGCCATCAAGGGCAGCTTGACCGTGAAGAGGGCGCCCTGCCCGTCCCCGCGGTTGGCGGCCTCGACCGTCCCGCCATGGAGCTCCACGATGTGCCGGACGATCGCGAGCCCCAGGCCCAGGCCGCCGAACCGCTTGCTGCTCGTGCTGTCGGCCTGGCGGAAACGGTCGAAGACGAACGGCAGGAACTCCGCGTCGATCCCGGGTCCGGTGTCGCTCACGGTGATTTCCAAATGCGAGTGGACCCGTTCGAGCAACACCTGCACGCGGCCCTTTTTGGGGGTGAACTTGATCGCATTCGACAGCAGGTTCCACACCACCTGTTGCAACCGGATGGGATCGCCCAGAACCGAGCCCGCTCCGAAATCGAGGACGATTTGAATGCGGATCTCCTTGGCGTCCGCGGCCGGCCGCGAGGTGTCGACCGCCGCGTTGATCACCGTCGTCAGGTCGACCGGCTGGGCGTCCAGGCGGAGCTTGCCGGAAATGATCCGGGAGACGTCCAGCATGTCCTCGATGAGCCGCGCCTGGAGCGTGGCGTTGCGATCGATCGTCTCGATGGCGCGCGCGAAGGCTTCGGCGCCGAGATTGCCGGTGCTCAAAAGCCGGGTCCAGCCGAGGATGGCGTTCAACGGGGTGCGGAGCTCGTGCGAGAGGAGGCCCAGGAACTCGTCCTTGGCCCGGCTCGCCGTCTCGGCCTCCTGGCGCGCCTGCTGCTCTCGCTGCAAGAGGGTTTCGCGCTCCTTGAGCCCCTTCTGGGCATCGCTGAAGAGGCGCGCATTGTCCATGGCGATGGCGGTTTGTGCCGCCAGGCCCTCGACGATCCGCTCGTGCCGCTCGGTGAAGACGCCGGGCTGCGAATGGCCGAAGAAGAGCCCGCCGATCACCTCACCCGAGCGGGAGACGACGGCGACCGCCAGATAGCTCGTGACCGGGAGATGTCCGGGCGGCATGCCCTGGTAGGGCGCGCTTTTGCCATAGCGCGGATCTTTTTTGACGTCGTCGAGGCGGATCGTCGCCTCGCCCAGAAAGGTCGGCCCGAAGAGCGCGGTCGCCCGCGGCATGGGAAAGTTCGCGAAGGCCTCCCGCGGCACCCCGGAGAGGGTGTACAGCATGTACGAGGCGCCCTGGCTGTCGATCACGTTATAGAAGAACGAGCCGAACTGGGCGCCGGTGAGCTCGGTCGCCGCATCGGTCACCGCCTGCACGAGCTTCTGCTGATCGAGCTCCGCCGACAAAAGCTGGCCGATCCGGTGGATCGTCTCGACCACCTCGGTCTGCTCGCGGAGCTTCGCCACCGCCCGGTGCCGTTCGATCCCCAGGGCGATCCCATCGGCGATCGCCGCCAGGGACTTGAGTATCGTCTCCGTGAGCGGTTCGCGGGAGAAGAGGGCGACGACCCCGACCAGGCGTTCCTCGACGACGAGCGGATAGCCGGCGAAGGCCACCATGCCCTCCCGCTTCGCCCATGCCTGATCGCTCACCCGGGGATCGCCGATCACCGCATTGGTCAGATGGGCTTTGCGCTCCGTCGCGATGCGCCCGATCTTCCACTCGCCGACCCGAATCCGGCTGTGCGCGCCGTCCAGGTGGGTATACATCCCGGCGCTCGCCTCCAGGATCAGGACGTCGGATCCCTCCTGAAGCGTCCAGATACGCGCGAACGCCGCGCCCAGATTGTCGACGATCGCCTCGCAGCAGCGATGGAGAGCGAGCTGCAGATCATGGCCCCGCACCAGGGCCGTGCCGATGTCGGAGCTCAATCCCGCCAGCCGTTCGCGCTCGGTCAAGGCGGCTGAAGAGCTTGCGGGCTGGTCATGAGGCGAGGTCGGCATGGCGGTTGGGCCTCGGGAATCTACGGCTTTCGGCGACCCTCGGGTCTTCTGCAAATAGAGCGCCAACCTCTTTTCCGTTACTGGCACCCATCGGTCGGCTGTATGCGCTGCTGAGCCTTAGATCGATGTTGAGCGTTATTTACCCGCCAAGGTAACGGCCTCGCCATTCCGAAATACAATATCCTTAGCCCAGGCACCCTTGACATTCACGGGCTTCATAGTGAAGTAGTCGCCCTTTTTCATGTCCAGTTGACCATCGGAGCCTGTCGAAACGACAACGTAGGCAAAGTTCTTGTGGTCGTTGTTGCTCATGAAAATAAAGCGGTGCCCCCATGCATCACGACCGCCGTTGACAGAGCGGACGAGTGAGGCAGCCTCAGCCACGCCAACGTACCCGCCACGCTGGCTCCGTGCGCCGTCAATTCTGAAACAGATTTCTTGCAGACTAGCGAATGTGCGGACCTGCCGGGCTCGCATGAAGGCTTCGTAGAACCCGCATCAGTACATAGGCCTTAACTTCTCGGCCCTCTCCGGTGTAGCTCGCGACAAAATTCTTGAACCCCGCCGTGAATTGGGTTCCTCCGTACGAGACTCCCTTTCCTTGTCCTCCTGCCATGACATAGATTGCGGCATGACCAAATGCACTTTGTGGAAAGCTCGCACTCGAAGGGGCAACTATAAACACAACAGCTTCCTTACCATCGAGGTCTATGAGTTTGATGGGGTTATCGCTGCCATATGAATAGCGATTCCATCTCTGATTTTTCAGTGCAGGCTTTCGGAGACTCAGAGGATCCACACTCAAAAACCGCCCCGCAATCGGGCTCTCATGCCGGGCATGCATGTAATCCAGATCATCCCCCGCCCCCGCCGCGCTCGCCAGATCCCTCTCGTGGCCGGTGAACTTGAGCCTCTCCACGTCCTGGTTGAACGCCGTCGCCTCTTCCCCGTAGGGGTAGTAGACGTGGTATGCCACCTGGGCGGAGCCGAAGTTCGTGAGGAGGCGGGGGCTTCCGAGGTGGTCGGGGTCGTAGTGCCTCTGCTGGCCGTTCGAGTAGTAGCCGGCGAGGAGGCTGCCGCCGCGGTAGACGAAGTCCTCCCAGGTGTTTCCCGCCGTCCAGTTGGTCCAGCCGAAGCCGGAGACCTCGTAGTCGCGGCGGACCTGGGCGTCCTGGCCGCGGAGGGTCCAACGGTCGAAGCGCGGGGAGGCTCCTATCTGGAACGACCAGATGCGCTCGTCGTCCGCGTCGTACATGTAGAGCCATTCCTGGGTGCCGTTGACGTAGTGCCGGAGCTGGTTGAAGGCGTCGTACTCGTAGGTCGCGCCGTTCCAACTGGTCAGGTTTCCGGCGGCGTCGTAGGAGGTGCCCAGGGAGTTGAGACGGTTGGTCTGCGGCGCGGTCGGCAGGTTGCGGCCGTTGGCTCCGGTGAGCGCGGTCAGGTTGCCGAAGGGATCATAGGAATAGGTATACGAATCGAATTCGGGTTTTGAGGCGTTTCGCGCCCTTTCAGTTTCTTCAGGTGCCGGCCGGCGACTCGATCGGCGCCCGCTCTCGCGCCGGGGACTCCGGGGCGATCGCGGGGAGGGCCACGGCGACCGAGGTGCCGACGCCGGGGGAGCTCTTGACGGTGATCCTGCCGCCGTGGGTCTGAGCGATGCGGTCGACGATGGCGAGCCCCAGACCGGTGCCGCCTTTGCGGGTCGAATAGAAGAGGTCGAAGATCTTCCCCTGGTCGCCCGCCGGGATGCCGATGCCGTTGTCGACCAGCTCCAACACGACGTCCGCGCCGTGGCGGTAGGCGAGGAAGCGGAGGACGGGAGGGCGGCCGCTCTCCTCGGTGGCGTTCAAGGCGTTCTGGGCGAGGTTCAAGAGGAGCTGGTTCAACTGGCCGGGGTCGACCCGCACCCGCGAACCGCCGCTCCGGTCCTCGATCTCGATTCTCGCTCTGCGCCGCTGGATCTCGCCGGCGAGGACCGCCGTCACCCGTTCGAGGAGCCGGCCGGGGGGCAGATCCTCGAGCTCTAAGGGCCGGGGCTTGGCGTAGGCCAGGAAGTCGGTCACCAGGCGCTCCAGCCGGCTGATCTCGGAACGGGTGATCGAGAGGAGCCGGCCGCCGGTGGGGGCGCCGCCGTACTCCCGGATCTCCTCTTCCAGCATCTGCATGTTGAGGTTGAGCGAGTTCAGGGGGTTTCTGATCTCGTGCGCGAGCCCCGAGGCCAGGGTGCCGATGTAGGCGAGCCGCTCGGCCTCCTTGCTCTGCGCTTCCAGACGGGCGGCGCGGCGGAGGAGCTGCCAGATGATGATGTAGGCCGAGGTCAAGAGAGCGAGGGTGATGACCCCGATCACCGCCGCCTGACGGACCAGGGTGCCGCGGAGCACCTCGACCCGCCGCGCCAGCTCCGGCCCGCTGATCCCCACGACGAGCATGCCCATGTCGCCGATCGGCACCTGGATGCTCGGCACGTTGTACTGAAATTCGCGGTTGGTGGTCTTGGTGTCGACCCGCGGCCCGAGCTCGCCCGATTCGATGGGACCGAGCGTTGGCCCCAGATTGCCTCCCGAGGGCGGCGTCGTCACCGGCACCGTGGCGCTGGTCTTCGCCTTGTAGACCAGCATGTTGTTCTTGTCGCGGATCTCGACCTCCTGCACGATGTCGCGCTGGCGGAGGACGGAGTCGATGTAGGTCTGGGTCTCGTGCTCGACGGCGATCGCGGTGTAGAGGTCTTTCCCCTTCCCCTGCGCCTGGTGGGCGATCTGGCGGGCGACCGACTCGGCTTCGTTCCTGGTCTCCAGGAGGACGCTCTCGACCTCATGCTGCGACAGCGAGCGGAAGATCAGCCAGCCGAAAAGGGCGATGTCGCAGAGGACGAAGAGCCCGAAAACCACGGAGGCCACGAGGAGCCGGCGGGAGAAGGCGGAAGCCGCCACGGGAGGTGCCATCCGGAAGAGGATAACACCGGGCCTTCCGGGGTTCTTTCCGGGAAGAGGGTTCAGCGGAGCGCTTGGAAGAATCCCCGCGCGGCGAAGAGGCGGAAGGATTCGCGGATCGCGGCGGCGAGATCTTCTTCCGGGAAATCGGTGGCTTCCGCGACATGGGCGATCGCGTCGGCCACCCGGGCGCCCTCGGCCAGGGCCTCAAGGAGAATGTATTGAAAGGCAGTGAGATCGTGCCGACGGACGACGAAGTCGACGCGGGTCAGGACCACGTGCTCGGCGGCGGGCTCGGGGACGGGAACGTCCTCGACGTCCTCGGCGTTCTCGACGTTCTCCCCGTCGGCATTCTCCGACTGGGCGTGCATCGCCCGGCGGGCGGCGGTGTAGTAGGCGTTGACCGGATAGCGGCAGGCGAGGAGGCGGAGGCAGGCGACCGGCCGCAGGCGGGCGGCGGCGAAGCGCTCGGGTCCGAGGGTTTCCAGATCCTCCGGCCGGAGGAGGGGCTGGCCCTCGACACCCGGACCGTCGAACACCTTGGCGATCGCCCATTCGAGGCGGGCGAGGTCGATGAGGAAGTCGGGCCACGCAGGCGTTTCGTCTCTTGCCGGGCTGGAAGGATCGAGCGGGTCGCCCTCGGGACGGGTCTCTGCCAGGAAGCGGGGGAAGTCTTCGCCCAGGCGGTCCAGGGTGTAGCTCCGCGAGGGGTAGCGCTGCAGGTATTCGAAAGCGAAGCTTTGGAAGACCTCCGGGCCGAGCGCCCGGGCGAGGACGGGGAAGCAGTCGGCCAGGCATTCGAGGAGGCGGGCGTAGTAGGCGTGGGCGTAGATGCCCAGCCGCTCCTCGGCGGTCAGGCTGCGGGAGGGGGCGACGACCGTTCCCAGCTCGCCCGAGGCGACGGGCAGCCGGCGCTGGGCCTCCTCCGAGCCGAGCCCGGCGGCGACTCCGCCGGGGTGGGTGATCACCGCCTGGAACCATTTTTCGACGACGTCGAGCTCCGGGCCTTCTGGCGAAACCGGGGGACGGGCGGGGCGCCCCGGCCTCACGCCACCTCCGGCTGGAGGTGGTGGAGAGGATGGGGCACGCCCATGCCGCTCATCTCAACGACTGGAGCGCTTGCCGGAAGCCCGACCGGCCCGGGGTCTTCGAGGTGTTCGCCGAGGTACCGCTTGGCTTTGAGAACTTCCGCGTGGAGGACCGGGAAGGGGGGGATGCGGGCGTCCCATTCGAGGAGGGTCGAGACGCCGCCGGTCAGCTCGTGGGCGAGCTGGTAGAGCTTCCACACCGGGTCGATCACGTGGTCGTCGTGGGTGTCGATCAGGTGGGTGCCGTAGTTGCTGTGCCCGGCGAGATGGAACTGGACGATCCGCTCGTGGGGGAGGGCGCGGATGAACTCCTCCGGGTCCAGGTCGTGGTTGAAGCTCGACACGTAGACGTTGTTGACGTCCAAGAGGAGCCCGCAGTCGGCCTCCTCCGCCATCCGCGAGATGAACTCGTGCTCGCTCATCGTCGAGTGGGCGAAGGTTATGTAGGAGCTGGGATTCTCGAGCACGAAGGGGCGCTCCAGGACGTCTTGGACGATCTTCACCCGCTCGACGACGTGGCGGAGGGTCTTCTCGGTGAACGGCACGGGGAGGAGGTCGTGGCTGTTTCTGCCCAGCACCCCGGTCCAGCAGAGGTGGTCGGAGATCCAGCGCGCGCCGACCTCCCGGGCGAGGGTCTTCAACTTCTTGAGATAGGCGAAATTCAGCGGGTCGGTCGAGCCGATCGAGAGCGACACGCCGTGGAGGACCACCCGGTAGCGCTCGGCGATCTGCTGGAGGACGTGGCGCGGCCGCCCCGCGGAGTCCATGAAGTTTTCGCTGATGACCTCGAACCAGTCCACCTCGGGCTGCTCGCGGAGGATGTGGTCGAAGTGGACGGCGCGGAGACCGACCCCCAGCCCCAGATTGTCATGGCCGAGACGGCCGAGGCGGCCGAGATGGTGAAGTTGGGCGGGACCTTCCGGCTGCGGGTGCGGCGAACGGCTCACTTACGCTCCGCACTCCTTGGGCGCCGGCCCGAACTTCTTGCCCGCCTTGGTCATCGCCGCCTCGAAGTTGCCGCGCGCCGCCTTCCAGGCGTCGCCCGAGACCGGTACGCCGCAGGAACCCTGGCCCTTGCAGGCGTTCATGCCCGATTCGCCCTGCCCGGCGCAGGCGTTGCTGCCGGCGCAGCCGTGGGCCGCGACGGTGGCGCAGCTCCCCTGCCCGGCGCAATCGTTCTTCGCTCCCTTGCCGTGCCCCTTGCAGGTGTTCAAGCCGCAGCAGATGTGCGGGTCCTTGAGCGAGAACGTCCCCGCCGGGGCGGGCTTTTTCTTGTCGTCGGCGAGCAGCCGGTCGGCGGCCAGCGATCCGGCGAGCACGCCGCCGAAGGCGGCCAGGGTGAGCTTGCCGAAGTCACGCCGATTGAGTGGGTCTTTCATCTCTCGTCTCCTCTTCTGCCATAGAAGGCTGGCAAGAATTCTACCCCAGCCGGGTCGCGTCCACGCCGATCCCCCTCCTGCAGCCCGGCAGCGTGCTCCCTCACCCCCCCCCCTGGAGCGCCTGCCGGCAGCGCTTCAAGGCCCGTTCGCGATCGGGGAGAGGGAGGGCGGAGAGGGCAGGGAGGGGGTGCTCGCGGCCGAGGGTCACCAGGGTGAGAACCTCCTGGAACTGCGTCTCGGCGAGCTCTCGGTGCCCGAGGCGGAGGAGGCAGTCGGCGAGGAGGAGGCGGGCCTGGTAGAGGGCGGGATCGAGGTAGAGGGCGGCGCGGTAGGCGGGGACCGCCTCCTCGGGGCGACCGGCGAGGTCGTGGAGGAAGCCGGCGAGGGCGTGGGGGGCCGGCTCGGAGGGGTCGGCTACGAGGAGGTCCGCGACGAGCCTCCCGGCCTCGGCGATCCGGTTGTCGGCGAGGAGGCGGGCCGCCGCCGAGAGGCGGTCGGCGCTGGGGACGGCGGTGGCCCCTGCTGGAGCGGGCGCCGGCCGGGGCGGCTGGGAGATCGGCGGGGCCGGGACCGGCATCGTCGCGGTCGGCCGCCGTTTCGGCGGTACCGGCTGGGACCGCGCAGGGCGTTCCGGCCTTGCTCCGGCTGGGCGGGCCGGCCTGACCGGACGATTCGGCCGGTCGGCCGGAGGGTGCCGATAGGCGAAGGAGCCGCCCAAGTCGACCGCTTCGAGCTCGTCCTGGATCTGCCACAGGGTTTCAGAAGCGCCGAGGAAGAGGTAGCCCTCGCGGGCGAGGTGCGCCGCCACCCTTCCCACGACCCAGCGCTGGAGGGGGCGGCTGAAGTAGATGAGGACGTTGCGCAGGAGGATGAGGTCGAGCTCGGGCTCCGGCAGCGCGTAGGGAGACTGGGCGAGGTTCAGGGGCTGATAGTCGATCCTCGCCCGAAGGCCGGGATCGAGCTCGTAGAGCTTGCCGTGGCGGGTGAAGTAGCGGGCGAGGAGGTGCGGGGGGACTTGGGCCACCGCGCGCTCGCCGTAGAGGCCGCGCCGGGCGCCCTCCAGGGCCTCCTCGTCGACGTCGGTGGCGAAGATCCGCCAGCGCCGGGAGGAGAGCGCCGGCTCCTCGGCGAGGAGGAGGGCGAGGGTCCCGGGCTCTTCGCCTCTGGCGCAGGCGGCCGACCAGATGCGGAGCGTCCTGTCGTCGCCGGCAGCGGCTCTCCTCGCGAGGAGACGGGGGAGGACGTCCCGCCGGAGCGCCTCGAACTGCTGGGGGGCGCGGAAGAAGTAGGACTCCTTGATGGTGACGACCGAGATCACCCCGTCCCACTCGCCGGCGAGCCGGCCGGCGGCCAGGGCCGTCAGGTAGGCGGGGACGTCGGGGTAGGAGAGCGCCCGGGCCCGGCGCTCGGCGAGCTCCGCCAAGAGGGCGAAGCGCTCTTCGGGCACGACGTTGCCGGTGACCTCGCGGATCAGCCCGGCGAACTGTTCGACCACCGGGAGCTCGGCCGGGCGATTCGGGGTCAGGGTCGTACCCGGTTGCGGCCGGCCGCCTTGGCCTCGTAGAGACGGTGGTCGGCGAGGGCGACGAGGAGGTCGGAGGTCTCCGCCGTCGTGCTGTCGCCCAGGACCTCGGACAGCTCGGCGACGCCGAAGGAGGCGGTGACCCGCACCTCGCCCCCGGGGATCTGGATGACGTTCTGGGCGATGCAGTTGCGCAGGCGTTCCGCCGCCAGCCGGCCGGCTTCGAGATCGACCTCGGGGAGGACGGCCAGGAACTCTTCGCCGCCGTACCGCCCCAGGATGTCGCTCCCCCGCAGGCAGCGGCGCAGCTCCGCCGCCCCCTCGCGGAGCACGGCGTCCCCCCCGAGGTGGCCATGGGTGTCGTTGACCCCCTTGAAGTCGTCGAAGTCGCAGAGGATGACCGACAGCGGGTGGCGGTAGCGCCGCGCCCGCTCGAGCTCCTCGAAGAGGCGGTCGTAGGTGGCACGGTGGTTGAGCTGGCGGGTGAGGCCGTCGCGGGTCGACAGCTCGTGCAGGCGCTGGGCCAGGCGGGCGTTGTCGAGCACCAGGGCGAGATGGCCGGTCAAGTCGCCGACGAGACCGCTGCCGGCGGCGGCGAACTGCTGGGGGTCGCGCGGATAGATGGCGAGCACCCCGCGCGCGCCGCGCACGGCGAGCGGCAGGAAGACCGTGCGGTCGAGGTCGATCGCGGGCGGGTTCGCGAATGTCCCCGGCGTTCCCGGCAGGCCCGACACGGCGGGCTCGCCGGTGACCTGGAGGTCGACGGGGCTCCCCGGCACCAGCTCGACCTCGGTTTCCAAAAGGGCGCAGACGCGTTCGAGGTCGATCTGGGTGAGCGGCTCGGGGAGGAGGACGTGGAGGGTCGCCCCCTCGCTCTCTCCCACCACCACGGCGAGGAAGCGGGCGTCGATGACGTCGGCGAGCGCCAAGAGGGCGGCGTGGCTCGCGTCGTGGAAGTCGACCGCCGCCATGCCGCATTCGAGCAGGCTGTTGATGAGGGTGGCCTGGAGGAGGCTCGCGTCGAGCTGGCGGGCGACCCGCGCCAGGATGTCGAGCGGCCCCACGCTCTGGGTGGCGAGGACGGCCGGCGCCGGGAGAGCGTTCTGCATCAGGCGCTCGATCGTCGCCACTAGCTCGTGGGAGTGGTGATCTTTGGTCAGATAGGCGTCGGCGCCGGTCCGCAGGCTCCAGAAGCGCGAGGCGGCCTCGCCATGGCTGGTGAGGATCAAGACCGGGATGTGGGCGCTCGTCGGCTCGGCTTTCAACAGACGGAGGAAGGGGAAGCCGTCCATCGTCGGCATCTCCAGGTCGGTGACGACGACCGCGGGGTGCTCGCGCAGAGCGAGCACGGCCCCTTCCAGACCGTCCTTGGCCTCGATCACCTCGAAGCCGGCGGCGCGGAGGGTGCGCGAGAGGATGGCTTGGGTCACCTCGCTGTCGTCGACGATCAGGACGCTCCTGGCGTTCACCCGGCCTCCTTCTGCCAGCAGCGCAGGAGCGCCCGGGCGAGATCGCGAGGCGGCAGGGCGATGTCGGTCGCGCCGCGTTCGAGAGCCACCCGCGGCATGCCGAAGACGGCGGAGCTCGCCTCGTCCTGGGCGAGGGTGAGGCCGCCCGCCTGGCGCAGAGCGAGGAGCCCCTCCGCGCCGTCGGCGCCCATGCCGGTCAGGATGACCCCCGCCACCTGCCGCGGGCAGCTCTGGGCGCAGGAGAGGAAGAGCTCGTCGGCCGAAGGACGGTGGCCGCGCCGCGCCGGGGTGCCGGCATCGAGACGGGTGACGCCGTCCGGCTCGAGCAGGAGGTGCGCCCCGCCGGGAGCCAGGCGCACCGCTCCCGGCGGCGGCCGCTCGCCGTCCCGCGCCAGGCGGACGTCGTGGGGGAACTCCTTGTTGAGCCAGTCGGCGAAACCGACCTCGAAGCCGGCGGCGATGTGCTGCACGATCAGGAAGGAGACCGGCACCTCGGCCGGGATCTCGGCGAGCAGCTCGCGGATGGCGGCCGGCCCGCCGGTCGAGGCACCGATCGCCACGTAGCGCAGCTCGACCGGGGTCGCGGCCGGCGAGGTCGCAGGGATGGACGGTGCGGCCTTGGCCGGGCGGCGGCGGGAGGCGAGCGGCTGGGCCCGCGCCTCGGCGACGGCGCGGACGGTCTCCGGCAGACTGTTGGCGAGGAGCTCCCAGCTCGGCGTGTCCTCCGGCTTGGGCAGGACTTCGAGGGCGCCCCGCCGCATGGCCTCGAAGGCGGTCTGCATCTGGTTTCGGTTGGCGCGCGAGGAGAGGACGACGATGGGGGTGGGGCGGACCGCCATGATGCGTTCGATGGCGGCGTAGCCGTCCATCACCGGCATCTGGAGGTCCATGACGACGACGTGCGGCTCGACCGCGAGGACCGCCGCCACCGCCTGCTCGCCGTCCGCCGCCTCGCCGACGACCTGGAGATCCGCGGTCTTGGCGAAGAAGCGACGGAGGACCGCCCTTACGGAAGGGGAGTCGTCGACTAAGAGAACGCGGATCGCAGGCACCGGCCCCAAGTTTACGCCTATCTCTCTAACGGCCGCTCAGCCGGCGGACGAGATCGACCAACTCGCCGGCGTCCAGGCTCTGCTTGGTGAGATAGGCGTCGGCCCCGGCTTTCAAGCCCCGCAGGCGGTCCTCGGGCCGGTCGCGGGTGGAGACGATGACGATGGGGAGCTGGGCGAAGTGCTCCATTCCGCGGAGCTGGGCGGTGAGCTCGAAGCCGTCCATCCCCGGCATCTCGATGTCGGTGACGACGCAGCCGAAGCTCTCCTCCGCGAGCCGCGAGAGGGCCTCGGCGGCGTCCCCCACCGCCACCACCTGGAAGCCGGCATCGTCTAAGAGCCGGCGCTCCATCTCGCGGGTGACGAGCGAGTCGTCGACCAGGAGCACCCGCACCCGCCGGGTCACCGCCACCTCGCGGGCGAGCGGCACCGCCCGCATGTACTCCTTCTGGGCGAGGACGTTGGGCGACAGCACCCCCACCGGCTCGCCGGAGGCGAGGAGCGCCACCCCTTCGAGCAGGCGGTCGGTCGCGACCGAGCGGGTGATCGGCCGCACGAGTGACCTCCTGCTCGCCCAAGACCTCGTCGACCGAGATCGCCAGCTCCTGCCCGGAGGCCACCCCTTCGAGCAGCAGCTGGCGCTCGGGGATCGGCTGGCCGTAGAGGCGGGCGAGCGGCACGAAGGGGACCAGGCGCTCCAGGCGCTCGCCCACCCGGACGAGCGTGCGGCCGTCGCGCTCGACGACATGGCGGGTCTCCATGCGGAGCGCCCGGCGGACGACGGCGGCGGGGAGGGCCAGGCGGAGCTGGCCCACCCGCACCAGCATGACGAGCTCGCCCCGGCGGGCGACCGGCACCTCGACCCGCACCGTCGACCCCTGGCCGAGGGTCGCCTCCAGGAAGACCTCGCCGCCCAGCCGGTTGACGATCGAGGCCACGACGTCGAGGCCGACCCCGCGGCCGGAGATCTCGGAGATATCCTTCCGGGTCGAGAAGCCGGGGGTGAAGAGGAGGCGGAGAGCGTCCGCCCGGCTCATCCCGGGGGCCGCCGCGGCGTCGATCAGCTTGCGCCGGACGGCGTGCTCAAGGACCCGCTCGGTGTCGATCCCCCCTCCGTCGTCCGCGATCGTCAGCCGGACCCGCGCTCCCTCGGCCGCGGCGGTGATGCGGATGCGCCCGGTGGGCGGCTTGCCGCGGGCCGCCCGCTCCTCCGGCGATTCGATGCCGTGGTCGACGGCGTTGCGGACCAGGTGGAGGAGGGCCTCGTCGAGCTCGCGGGCGATCCGGCGGTCGAGCCGCGTCTCCTCGCCGGCGAGCTCGACCTCGACTTCCCGGGAGAGCGAGCGGGCGAGCTCCCGGGCATAGCGGGCGAGCGACTGGAGCGAGCCGCGGAGGGGCTGGAGCTGGAGGGCGAGCATCTTCTCCAGCTGCTCGTCGGCCGAACGGATGAGCCGGCGCTGGCTGCCTTCGATCTCGACCGCCACCCGGCGGAGCATGGTGGCGAGGACGGCGAGCACCTGGGCCGGCTGCGGGTCGTGGAGCCCCTCCTCGGCGAGCCGGGCGAGGTCGTAGATCCGCTCGACGATGGGATGGCTGCCGAGCGCCATGATGCGCACCTGGGTGGCGCGCTCGGCGATGGCGTCGAGCGAGGCGGCATCCACGCGGATGTCGGCGCCCACCGCGGGGAGCGCCGGGTGCGCCGCCGCCTGAGGGTGCGCGGTGGGGGTGGCGGGCTTGGGGGTCGGCTCCGGGATCGGCTCCGGAGTCGGTTCCGGGGTTTCGGGGGTCCGGCCGGCGAGGAGGTCGAGGAGAGCCGTGTCGGCGACCGGCTCCGCTCCCTTGCCGATCGTCTCGATCATCGTCGAGAGGGCGTCGACGACCCGGGTCAGGAGGCGGGAGAAGCCGGGCCGGCCGGTCGCCAGCACCTCCTCGGCGGCGTGGCAGAGCTCGGCGAGAGCGCCGAGCTGGAGCATGCGGCCGGCGCCCTTGATCGTGTGCAGCTCGCGCTTGGCCTCGACCATCGCCTGGGGCTCGTTTTCGAGCCGCGGCAAAGACGTCGCCAAGCGCTCGATCCGGTCTTTGGCCTCCTCGACGAAGAGGGGGACTAGGTCGGCGAACTCCGGGTCCACGGGGGCGGTCTCAGATCTTCGTCCAGCTGTCGACGTTGACGTCCAGGCCGAGGACGCCGGCGAGCTCACGTCCCTGATAGATGGGCGCCGCGGCGGTGAAGATGGGCGCCCCGGTCAGGTTCGAGTGGAAGAGCGGGGTGAGCACCGTCCGACCCTCGCGGACCGCGGCCTTGTACCAGGGTCGCTCGGAGAACCCCTGGCCGGCCTTGACCGCGGGCGGAATCTCCTTGTCGCCGACCAGGCCGCGGTGGACGACGAGCGCCACCTGCTCGTCCCGGCCGTCGTAGAAGTAGAGGCACTCGACGAAGCCCTGGCGGCCGATCAGCTCTTCGAGCAGGCGCTCGATGGCGTCCCAGTTGCCCAGCCGGCGGCGGACCTCGGCGGCCCAGGTCTCGGCCACGTGTTTCAACGAGTGCGGCGAGTCGAGGTGGAACGACTGGGCGAGCATCTGGATGATGAGGCCGAGCTGGTTCAGGCGGTCGGCGGTATCGGTGAAGACCTTCAGGCCGTCCGCCATCCGCTGCACCACCTGGCTCACCTCCTTCAAGGTGAGGACGACCTGGTCGGAGGCGGCGTTCTGCTGCTGGGTGGCGAGCGAGATCTCCCGCGCCACCTTGGCGGTGTCGCCCGAGGCGTCGCGCAGCTCCTCGATCGACGAGGCCGCCGCCTGCGCCCGTTCGAGCACCCGGCTCGCCTCCCGGCTCCCCTCCTCGGTCGCCACCACCGTGGCGCGGATCGAGCCGGCGAACTCGTCTAAGAGATTTCTCACCGAGTCGACCGACTCCTGCGAGCGCTGGGCGAGCCGGCGCACCTCCTCGGCGACCACCGAGAAGCGCCGTCCGTGCTCGCCCGCCGCCGCCGCCTCGATGGCGGCGTTGAGCGACAGGATGTGGGTCTCCTGGGCGATCTCGGTGATCAGGTCGAGCACCCGGTAGATCTCCTTCGAGCGGGTGCCTAAGGCATCGGCGCGGTTCGCGATGCCGCTGATCCGCTTCCTCACCTCCTCGATGCCGAAGACCGCCTCCTCGACCGCCGCCGCCCCGGCGTTGCCGCTCTCCTCGGCGTGCTCGGCGAGCTCGGCCTGGACGCTCGCATTGTCGGCGATCTGCGAGGCGGTCCGCGCCAGCTCTTCCATGGCGGCGGTGATCTCGACGACCGACGCCGCCTGCTCCGAGGAGCCGGAGGCGAGCTCGGAGGCGATCTCGTTGACCGCGTTGGCCGCCGAGGCCACCTCGATCGAGCTGCCCTGGATCTGCTCGGCGAGGATGTCCAAGGCGTCGGTGGCGCTCCTCAAAGCGGCGGCCACGTCCTCCGGCAGGAGGCTCGCCTGGGAGGCGCAGCGGTGGAGGTCGCCCGAACGCAGGCGGTCGAGCGATTCGACTAAGACGTCCTCCTCCTCGCGCGTCCGGCGGCCGCTCCCCGCGAGCCGCCGCAGGAGCCCCTCCTGGCCGCGGTAGACGAGGCTCCGGTAGGCCAAGAGGGCGGCGAGCGCGAGGAGGAGAAAGGTGTCGAAGAGCCAACCCGGCGCTCCGGACGACTGGGCGACGATCAGGAAGAGGAGTCCCAACCCTCCCACGACGTAGAGGAGGAGAAGGCCCAGCCGGGCCTGGCGGCGCACCTCGGGGTTCAAATCCCTGGCATCGGTCGCGTCGGTCGCGGCTTCACTCGCCATCCGAAATCTCTCCTTCCAGCTGCTTTTCGGCGCAGACGAGGGGCGGCCGGAGCGGATCGACGACGATGACCGGGGCTCCGGCGTGGACCGCCCAGCCGCCCGCGGCCTCCGGCCAGTAGCGGCGGACGAGCCGCCCCAGGGGACGCACGTCGAGCTTCTCGACCCCCAGCACCTCGTCGGCGAGGAGGCCGCTCCCGGCGCCGGCGAGACTGGAAACCTCCACCCGGTAGTCCGGCCCACGCCGGGAGAGGCCGAGGACGTCGGCGCTCGCCACTCCGAAGAGGCCGCCGTCGCGGCGGAGGAGGAGGTAGCCCGCGCCGCTCATCGGTGACCCAGGGCCTCCAGGTTGAGCACCCGCACGACGTCTTTGCCGACGCTCGCCTCGCCGACGATGAAGCCGCCGTCGCCGACGACCACCGAGCCGGGAGGCACGGAGACGACCCCGAGGGCGGCCTCGGCGGCGAGCCCCACCGCCTCGCGGGCCTCGGGCGGCCCCGCCCAGGCGACGATGGTGACCGGGAAGGGCGGGCTCGCCCCCGGCGGCGCGCCGACCAGCCGCGCCAGATCGAGGATCGGCAGCGGCTCGCCGGCGAACTCGGAGAGACCTTTGAGCTCCGGGGTCGCCCCCGGCAGGGGATGGACGACGAGCGCCCGCATCACCCGGCGGACGGACTTCAAGGGTAGGGCGCAGACGAAATCGCCCGCCCGTACGAGCAGATGGGTGCCGACGGCGAGCGCGGCCCCCTCCATCTCCCCTGCCCGATCCGTCTGCGCCGCCGGCTCCCGCATCTAGATCCGCATCCAGCCGTTGATGTTGACGTCGATCCCCAGCACCCCGAGAAGCTCGCCGTTCGCGGCGCGGAGCGGGGTCGCCGCGGTCAAGCAGGCCTCGCCGGTGGGGATCGAGAGGTAGGGCGGGATGAGCACGGTCCGCCCCTGGCGCAACACCCCCCGGTACCAGGGGCGGTGGCGGAGGTCGGCCTCTCTCGCGCGGGCGGCGCGGGCGCGGAGCGGCTCGGGGACGCGGCCCTGGAAGCAGAGGATGGCGGTCGCTCCCGTCGAGTCGACGAAGTAGGCCATCTCGACGAACGGCACCTGCTGGAGCAGCTCTTCCAGCCGTTGCTCCTTGGCGGGCACGTCGACCCTCTCGTTGATCTGCGCGGCCCAGCCTTCGGCGAGGTGCTTCAACGAACGCGGCGAGTCCAAGTGGAAGGACTGGGCGAGGAGCTGGATGGTGAGCCCCAGGCGGCCCAGCCGGTCGGCGGTGCCGGAGAGCTGCTTTAAGCCGCCGGTCATCCGCTGCACCACCTGGCTCACCTCGCGGAGCGTGAGGACGACCTCGTCCGAGGCGGCGTTCTGCTGCTGGGTGGCGAGCGAGATCTGGCGCGCCACCCGCGCCGTGTCGCCGGCCGCGGCGCGGAGGGCGGAGATGGCGGCGGAGGCCGAGACCACCCGTTCGAGCACCCGGGTCGCCTCCTTGCTCCCCTCTTCCGTCGCGACGATCGTGGCGCGGATGGAGCTCGCGAACTCGTCTAAGAGACCGCGCACCGAATCGACCGACTCCTGCGAGCGGTGGGCGAGCCGGCGCACCTCCTCGGCGACGACCGCGAAGCGCCGCCCCTCGGCCCCCGCCGCGGCGCCCTCGATGGCGGCGTTTAACGACAGGATGTGGGTCTCGTCGGCGATCTCGGTGATGAGGTCCAAAACGCGGTAGATCTCCTTCGAGCGGGTCCCCAGGGCGTCGGCCCGGGCGGCGATGCCGGAGATCCGCTTCTGCACCTCCTCGACTCCGAAGACCGCCTCGTCGACGGCCGCCGAGCCGTCGTCCCCGGAGGCCTCGGCGCGCTCGGCCAGAGCGGTCTGGAGGGTGGCGCTGTCGGCGATCTGCGAGGCGGTCCGCGCCAGCTCTTCCATGGCGGCGGTGATCTCGACGACCGACGCCGCCTGCTCGGAGGAGCCGGAGGCGAGCTCGTTGGCGATGCCGTTCACCTCGTCGGCCGCCGAGGCGACCTCGATCGAGCTGTCCTGGATCTGCTCGGCGAGCTCGGCGAGTGCCGTGGTCGCGGCGGTGAAGATCTTCGCCACCCGCTCGGGCAAGTGGGAGCTTCTGTCGACGGCGCGCACGAGATCGCCCGCCCCGAGCTCCGAGAAGGCGGCGACGAGGCGACCGGCGAGCGCCAGAGACGCGGCATCGCCGGCCGGTATCCGCCCTTCCACCCGGCGGAAGAAGCGGAACACCGTGGCGCCGTAGAGGAGGACCGCCACCGTCGCGACGAGGGAGAAGACGACGGCCATCCAGGCCGGAGCACCGGCCGAGACCGCCACGGCGAGGAGGCCGCCGCCGGCGAGCGAGAGGAGGAGAAGGATCCCAAAGCCCACGGCCGCGCTGGTGTTCTGGGCCGCGGGGCTCGACAGGATCTCCGGCAGGACCGGCGCCGGCATCTCTGGCATCGCCGACCTTCGGGGCGCCAGGGATCTCTCCGGCTCCGGTGGCCGTCCCTGGCCGTCCGCGTCCCCCGCGCGCTCCGAGGCAAGGGACCGCACGCCGGCATCGACCCTCTCAGCGATCAAACCTTTCTCCTTGCTGGGCGGCGGAGCCAAAGGGCGAAATCTCACCCGAAACGGCTGCAAGCCCCATGCATTGTCAAGCTTCTATGTGGCTCGTAGGATAGGAGATTCTAGCGCTTGCTGCAAGACCGGGTGGTCGTGGTCCAAGAACTCCTATCTTCGGTATTGACGCCGGCTCAATTCGGATATAGTTTCGCGTTCACTTGACCATACGCACAGGGTCTACATTGCGCGCCGCCTGACGCGGCTCGCGCGAGCTTTCATTTACCTGGACTAGGGAGATGACCATGTTCTTCAAGCGTTCTCTGCTGTTGCTCGGTCTCACCACACTCCTGGCCGCCCCGGCGTGGGCGTTGGACGGCCACCTGCTGCACGGCATCGGCGCCGTCAACAGCTCCATGGGTGGAGCCGGTGCGGCGCTGCCGGACGACGCCCTGGGTGCCTTGAACGCCAATCCGGCCCTCTTGACCCGGCTCGACGGCCACAAGTTCGAGTTCAGCTCCGAGATCCTGCGGGCGACCAACACCCTCTCGAGCTCGGCCGGCCCCTTCTCGGGCACGACCAAGGACAGCAGCGCCCTCTCGGTCCTCCCCGCCTTCGGCTGGACCTACCATGCGCCGGGCAGCAACGTCGCCTTCGGCATGGGCTTCCTCGGTCTCGCCGGCTTCGGGGTCGACTATCGGCAGGACCCCAACAATCCTCTCCTCGCCCAGCAGCCGTACGGCGCCGGCCGGGTGTTCTCCAACTACCAGATGTTGAAGATCCCGCTGACCGCGGCGTTTCAGCTGGCCCCCAACTTCTCGCTCGGCCTCTCGCTCAACGCCGAGCGGGCCACTCTGGAGGTGACCCCCGCGGGCTTCGCCGCTCCCGACTGCTCGCCGTCGCCCAATGGCCCGGTCTGCTTCCTGCCGGGCGTCCAGAGCGACAGCCGCTTCGGCTTCGGCGCCACGGTCGGCGCTCTGTGGGAGATCACCCCCGCCTTCAACCTCGGCGGCTCCTACACCTCGAAGACCAAGTTCCAGAGCTTCGACTGGAACTCCGTCCACGCCAATCCCAACCTGCCCGACTACGGTACGGCGCGGGAGATCAAGTTCGAGATCGACACCCCGGCCATCGCCGTCCTCGGCATCGGCTTCAAGCCCATGACGGGTCTCTCCTTCGCGCTCGACGGCAAGTGGGTGAACTACGCGGACGCCGGCGGCTTCGGCACCGGAGCCGGCAATCTCGGCTGGCAGAACATCAAGGTGATCGCCGCCGGGGTCGAGTACAAGGCGACGCCGGGCCTCACCCTCCGCGCAGGCTACAACCACTCCGACAACCCGATCCCGGACAAGCTCTCCTTCAACAGCATCATCGCGCCGGCCATCTTCCAGAACCACGCCTGCCTGGGGCTGGGCTTGAAGATCTACAGCAACCTGGACGCCAACCTCGCGCTCTACCGCGTTTTCAAGAACACGGGGAGTGGTCCGTTCCTGTCCCCCTCCGGCCCGGTTCCCGGCACTCAAGTAACGAACACGCAGGAAGTCAACTCTGCCGTCTTGACGCTCTCGTTCCACCTCTAGGAAAGAGCGCATCCGGCGGGGTGGGCGCCGGATGATGTTTTCTTTTTTTCTTTGGGGGGGATTTGAGATGCACAGGATCGAGGAGACGAGCTACGGGTACCGGTTGACGTTCGAGGGTTTCTTGCAGCGCGACGAGGCGGGCGAGCTGCTCGCCAAGATGAAGCGCACCGTGCGGCCGAAAAACGGCGGCTTCGCGGTGCTCCTGGACATGCGCCACTCCCGCGCCTTTCCCGCCGAGGCGCAGGATCTCATCCAGTCGGCGCTCGCCTTCTGCAAGGACGCGGGCCTCGAAAGGAACGCGGTGGTCTTGAACAGCGCCATCGCGACCCTCCAGGCCCGGCGCCTCGCCAAGCAGACCGGGATCGCGCCATGGATCCGCTATATCGACGCCTCGGCCGAGCCCGAATGGGAGAAGGCCGCGGTCGGCTGGCTGGCCGACGCGGTCGACCTGCGGGTCCACTAACCCGGGTTTCGAAGTCGGGGGACTTGAAACCGGGGAGAGAAACAGGCATCATCCGTACGTCCCGACGCGAGCGGTTGCACGGCCCTGCCAAGTAGTGAGGAGATCGTGCGGTCGCCCGGGAAGCTCCGCGAGGAGGGGGGAGGGGAGGGGCTTTGCGCCCCGCTTTTGTATCTGTCTTCTGGAGGTGGCGCCCGGCCTTTGTGCCGGGCGCTTATGTTTTGGTCTATCGTGTCGGCAGAGCAGGAGGAGGTAGCGATGGCGGTCGATCAGCACCTGCAGCCCGGCGAAGAGATCCTCTACCGCGCCCATCCCAGCCGTTTCCCGCTGATCCCGCCGCTCGCCGGAGCCGTCCTCGTGGCGGTCGCCGGGTTCATCGTCTGGCGCTGGGTGATACGCGGGAACGGCGCCCTGATCGCGATCGTCGCCGGCATCCCCGTGCTCTTCCTCCTCGCCGTCGCCGGGATGCGCTTCCTCCGCCTCGCCTCCCGTGAATTCATCCTCACCAACCACCGGCTCATCCAGCAGGAAGGGCTCCTCGGCAAGAAGTCGATCGACTCCTACCTGGAGAAGATCAACAACATCGAGTACTCCCAGACCTTGGGGGGAAGGCTCCTCGGGTACGGCGATCTGCGGATCGACACCGCCAACATGGCGGAGCCCTCGGTGTTCGAGCGGATCGCCGACCCTCTGGGCTTCAAGCGCGCGATCTCCGCCGCCGCCGAGGCCTACCGCGCCGGCCTCTCGCGTCCCGGGGTCGCGAATGTCGCCGGCGTCGCTCCGGCCGCGAGCGCCGTCGCTCCCGCCGCGGCTCCTCCCTCGGGCGCCGAACGGCTCCGCCAGCTGAAATCCCTCCTGGACGACGGCCTCATCAGCCCGGCTGAATTCGAGACCAAGAGAAAGCAGCTCCTCGACGAGATGTAGAGCGGCGGGGGAAGTTCCCTGACCTCCACGGGGGACCCTGCTACAATCCGCGCCCGAATGCCCCGCGAGAGCTTTTCTGTCGCGGGCGCCGCCCACGGCGGCACTCTGGAGGAGAGTGTGCGGCCCTGGAACGGTCCGGCCGCCAAGAGAGGACGCCATGTCTGAAACGCCGGCCCCGTCCGTGACTCCCCAAGCTCCCGCCCGACAGGCGGCGAGCTGGGGGCTGCCCGTCGCCCTGCTCCTGTTGGTCCTCGTCCTGATCGCGGTCTACGTCCGCCAGGCGCCGTCGGCGCCCAAGCCGGCGACGGCCCCGGCGTCCGAGTTTGCCGCCGGCCGCTCGCGGGCGATCCTCGCCGAGCTCGCCGGCGACGGCCGGCCCCACCCGGTGGGGAGCGCCGCCGACGCCGCCACCCGCGAGCGGGTGATCGCCATCCTGCGCCGGGCCGGCTACGAGCCGCACGTCGAGGCCGGCTTCTCCTGCGCCAGCTTCGGCAACTGCGCACCGGTCCAGAACGTCGTCGCCGAGCTCGCCGGCCGCGAGCCCGCGAACGCCGTCGTGCTCGCCGCCCATTACGACTCGGTGGCGGCCGGGCCCGGGGTCTCCGACGACCTCGCCGGCATCGCCTCGCTCCTCGAGGTGGCGCGCATGCTCAAGACGGAGCCGCAGCCGAGAAACTCGCTGATCTTCCTCCTCGACGAGGGGGAGGAGGGCGGGCTCCTGGGGGCCAAGGCGTTCGAGAACGGCCCCGAGGCGGGGCGGATCAAGGCCGCCATCAACCTGGAGGCGCGCGGCACGAGCGGAGCCAGCCTGATGTTCGAGACCGGGCCCGACAACGCCTGGCTCCTCCCTCTCCTCCACCTGCCGCATCCGGTGACCAGCTCGATCTTCACCACCCTCTACGAGTTCCTGCCCAACGACACCGACTTTACGATCTTCAAGCGGCACGGCATCATGGGTTACAACTTCGCCTACGTCGGCGGCGCGGCGCGCTACCACACGCCGAAGGACGACCTCGCCCATGCCTCGCTCGCGAGCCTCCAGCACCATGGCGAGAACGCCCTGGCGACCGCCCGCGCCCTGTCCCAGGCCGATCTCTCCGTCCACCGTCCCGGGCGGGCCGTCTTCTTCGACCTCCTCGGGACCTCGATCGTCTGGTGGCCGGCCTCCCGCGGCCTCCTCCTCGGGGGGATCGCCATCCTCCTCGTCGCCGTCGCGGCGATCCGGCTCTTCGCCGGCCGGCAGCTCCGGCCCTCCGGCTTCCTCGTCGGTCTCCTCGTCGTGCCGATGGTCCTCCTCGCCGCGATCCTCGTCGCCTTCCTCCTGAGCCAGCTCTTCAGGCTCCTCGGACCGGGCCTCCGGGTCCCCTGGCCGGCCCGCGCCCTCCCCGGGGTCGCCACCTTCTGGCTCCTGGGCCTGACCCTCGCCGCGAGCCTCGGGAACTGGCTGCGCCGATTCCGCTTCTTCGGGCTGTGGACGGGGATCTGGCTGCTGTGGGCGATCGCCGGCCTGGCGACCGCGATGACCTTGCCCGGAGTGTCCTACCTCTTTCTCGTCCCCGCCCTCGCCGCCGGCATCTGCGGCCTCGTCCTGCCGCGGGGCGGCGCGGCGGCCGCCCTCGCCGGGGTGGTGCCGGCGGTGGTCGGGGGCCTCGTCTGGTTCCCCATCCTCATCCTCCTCTACAATGGATTGGGCACCTTCCCCGGCCTGCTGCTGATCGCCGCCCTGCTCTCCGTCCTCCTCACCAGCCTCTTCCCGCTCATCGCCCTCGCCGGAGCGGGGTGGCGCTGGGGGCTGCCGGTCGGCGCCGGCGTGCTGATGCTGGTGATGGCGGTGGGGATCCTCGCCTCTCCCGTCTATTCGGCCGATTCACCGCGCTGGCTCAACCTGGCCTACCACCTCGATGGCGACAGCGGCCAGGGTCGTTTCCTCGTCCAGACGCAAGGGCCCCTGCCGCCGCCGATGCGCAAGGCCGCCGACTTCACCAAGCGTCCGGCGCCGGCCTTCCCGTGGTCCGGCCAGATGTCGTACAGCGCCCCCGCTCCAGCGATGGCGCTCGCGGCGCCGGAGCTCGCCGTTCTGGGGGAGACGAACGAGGGCGGGAAGCGGCACCTCCACCTCCGGCTGACCTCGCGACGGGAGGCGGCCGCGGTGCAGCTCCTCATTCCGCTGACGGCGAGACCTGAGTCGATCCTGGTGAACGGCGAGGAGATCCCGCCGCCATCGGCGAAAGCGGCGCGCCGGGCGCCCGGCGAGTTCCAAGTCGTGAGCATCGCCGCCCCGCCGCCACAAGGGGTGGAGATCTCGGTCGTGCTCGGCGCCGCGAGCCATGAGGAATGGACGGTCATCGACCGCACTCCGGGCCTGCCGGCGCCGGGCGCGGGGCTCCTGGCGTCGCGGCCGGCCGAGGCCGGCCCGGGTCAGGAGGGCGACTCGACGCTGGTCTCCCACCGGGTACGGATCTAGCGGCTGCGGTCGGGCGGGGCAAAAAAAGAGCGTGGGGCCGGCCTCCGGCCCCACGCTCCGCTTCCAGGAAGAGACCCGGGTTCCCGCGGCTTACGGAGCCGGCGCGGCGGTGGCTTCGATCGTGGCGACCGTGATCGAGTCGCCTTCGACCGCGCCCTTGACCGTCACCTCGTGGCCGATATGCATCTTGGCCACGTCCTGGTTGTCGAGCTTGTAGATCTTCTGGTCGGCGTTGTTGTAGAAAACGAGCTTGCCTCCTGCTTTCAGGCACTTCTCGGTGCAGGCGGCATGTGAAGCCTTGGCGCCCTTGGCGCCGCAGGAGTCGTCGGTGATCCAGCCGGTCCAGGCGCCGTCGGCAGCCCACAGGCTCGCCAGGGGCAGGAGGGCAAGGACGATGGCCAGGACGGTGACCCACACAGACAGCCTCTTCATGGGGCTTCCTCCAATGGGATAGAGTTGGGCTTCCCGGGCAGCGGCCCGGATCGGCTTCATCATACTCCAGGAGCCAACCCCCCGTTTTTCTCCGTCCGCCGTTCGCCGTCCCGGACCGACCGGCATGGTGCACTACAAGGTTGTGGGACTGATGAGAGGATACGTGTGCTCCAAGATTTTCGCCTTGCCGCTCGCCGGCTGCTGAAGACCCCCGGTTTCACCTCCGTCGCCGTGCTCTGCCTGGCCCTGGGCATCGGGGCCAACAGCGCGGTGTTCAGCCTCGTCAACTCGATCCTCCTGCGCTCGCTGCCCTTCCGGGAACCCGAGCGGCTGGTGGTCCTCTGGGAGCAGTTCACTCAGCGGCGCGGTCTCGACAAGGTCGCGGCCTCCGGCTATGAGATGCGCGACTGGCGCGAGCAGAACCGCGTCTTCGAGGACGTCTCTGCCCTCATCACCAAGGTGGTGAACCTGACCGGCGATGGCGAGCCCCTGCAGCTTTTGGGGCTCCGCGTCTCGGCGACCCTCATGCCGATGCTGGGGGTGCAGCCGGTGCTCGGCCGCACCTTCCTCCCCGAGGAGGACAAGCATGGCAACGAGCACGTCGTCATCCTCTCCTATGGTCTCTGGCAGCGCCGTTTCGGCGGCGACCGGAAGGTGCTCGGCCGCAAGCTGACTCTCGACGGCTCGCCCTACGTCGTCGTGGGGGTGACGCCGGAGGACTTCGCGTACGGCCAGCCGAGGACCGATCTCTACCTGCCGATCGCCATCCCCTTCGACAACCTTCCCTACCCGCGCGACGCTCGCGGCCTGACCCTGACGGCGAGGATCAAGCCGGGGGTGAGCTTCGAGCAGGCGCAGGCCGACGTCGACAGCGTCGCCCGCCAGATGGCGCGGGACAATCCGGAGTACTACCCTGCGAAGAGCGGCTGGGGCGCTTTCATCCGGCCCATCCAGGAGGAGATGGTGGGCCGGATCCGTCCTGCCCTTCTAGTCCTCGCCGGGGCGGTCGCCTTCGTGCTGCTCATCGCCTGCCTGAACGTCGCCAACCTCCTTCTGGCCCGCGCCACGTCGCGGGAGAAGGAGGTCGCCATCCTCACCGCCCTGGGGGCCAGCCGCGGTGCGCTCCTGCGGCAGTTCCTCGCCGAGGGGCTGCTCCTCGCGGTCTGGGGCGGCGGCCTCGGGCTCCTCCTCGCCTGGTGGGCCATGAAGGCCCTGGTGGCGCTCAACCCGGAGCGGGTCCCGCGCCTGCACGAGATCGGCGTCGACTGGCGGGCTCTCGTCTTCACCGGGGTGGTGACGATCCTCGTCGGCGTCGTCTTCGGCCTCATCCCCGCCTTCCGCACCTCGAGCGGTCGTCTCCACGAGCTCATCAAGTCTGGAGGCAAGACCTCGTCCGTGGGCACCGGGCGCCACCGGCTGCGGAGCGCTTTGGTCATCGTCGAGGTCGCCGCCGCGATCGTCGTCCTGATCGGCGCCGGACTCATGATCCGGAGCTTCCTCGCCCTTTCGCACGTCGATCCCGGCTTCCATTCCGAGGGTCTCCTCACCCTGCAGATCTCCCTCCCGGCGAACAAGTATCCGAAGCCGGTGCAGCAGGAGCAGTTCTTCGACAGCCTGCTACCCCGGCTCGCCGCCCTGCCGGGGGTGCGCGGGGCCGGCGGAGTCTCGATCCTCCCTTTGAGCGGCTGGGCGCAGAGCGCCGAGATCACGCTCGAAAAGCGGGTGGTCGAGACCGGCGATCCCCACCCTCCGGTCGCCCTCCGCATCGACACCCCCGACTACTTCTCGGTCATGGGTATCCCGCTCCTCAAGGGGCGTGTTTTCGGCCCGATCGACAACGCCCAGTCGGCACCGGTCGTCATCGTCGAGAAGAACCTCGCCGATCGCCTCTGGCCGGGCGAGGAAGCGCTCGGCAAGCGCCTGCGGGTCAGCGACATCGGCAATACCTCCGACGCCTGGCGCGAGGTCGTGGGCGTCGTCCACGACATCAAGGACCAGGCGTTGGACGCCCAGGCGCGCGGCCACCTCTATCTACCCCTGTCGCAGCTGCCGTCCAACATGATGACGCTCGTCCTGCGCTCGGCGGGCGACCCCAAGGCGCTCGCCGGCGGGGTGCGCGAGGCGGTGGGATCGATGGATAGAAACCAGCCGATCGCCGACTTGAGCACCATGGACGAGGTGGTCGCGACTTCGGTGGCGCAACCGCGCTTCAACACCATCCTCTTCGGGATCTTCGCCGCCGTCGCCCTCTTCCTCGCCGTCGTCGGCGTCTACGGCGTCATGGCCTACTCGGTCACCCAGCGCACCAACGAGATCGGCATCCGCATGTCGCTCGGCGCCCGCGAGGAGGAGGTGCTGCAGATGATCGTCGGCCAGGGCCTCTGGCTCACCGGGACGGGAGTCCTGATCGGCCTCGTCCTCGCCGCCTGGCTGACCCAACTGATGGCGAAGGCGGGCCTGCTGTTCGGCGTCGGTGCCCTGGACGTGACGACTTTCGGCGGGGTCGCGTTCCTGCTCGCCCTCCTGGGCCTCCTCGCGAGCTATCTCCCGGCCCGACGGGCCACCCGGGTCGATCCCATCATCGCGCTCCGTCACGAATAGCCGGCCCGCTTCCCCCACGTCAGCCGCCAGCGTCTGCCGCTCGCTGGATTCCATAGATCCGGAGAGCGGCCAACCTACGTAACAAGCCCGGAGGGTTATACGCCGGGTGATTCAGTAAAGGCGGGCGAAGCGATCGGAGATCGAGATGAAAACGCCAGTCCCCCTCTACCGGGTGGCCGGCACTGTGTATCCGGAGGGTATCGATACCCTCGAAGCCACCGACGATCCTTCGTTGACCAGCCCGTTTCTTCGAGAGAGGTGATCATGGGTACGAGCGAGCCTTTAAACGGGCACGAAACATCTTTAGGCGAACCGGACATCTACGATGTCGTCGGTATCGGTTTCGGCCCGGCCAACCTGGCCCTCGCGGTCTGCCTGGAAGAGGCGGCGGAGGAGCCGGGAGGGCGCGACCTGGCTCGGCTGTTCCTGGAATCCAAGCCGAAGTCGATCTGGCACCCGGGCCTGCTGCTCGAAGACTCGCTGATCCAGATCTCGGTGCTCAAGGATCTGGCGACCGTCCGCAACCCCCGGAGCTATTTCACCTTCCTCAACTACCTGAAGGCCAAGGGACGGCTCTTCGAGTTCTTGAACCTGCGCGACCTGTTCCCCACCCGGATCGAGTTCAACGACTATCTCGGCTGGGTGGCGGGGGAGCTCCGCGAGCGCGTGCGTTACGGGCGGGAGGTCGTCGCCCTGGAGCCCGTCCCGGGCGCCGATGGCGGCGTCGAGACGCTGCGGGTGGTGACCCGGAACCTTGCCAACGGCGAGACCGAGGAGCGCCTGACCCGAAACGTCGTCATCGCGACCGGTGGCGTCCCCTGCACCCCGCCCGGGATCCACCTCACCCCCGGCGGCCGCGCCTTCCACGCCAGCGAGTTTCTCCTCCGGATGCGCCGGGACTACCCGGACAAGCAGGCCAAATATCGCTTCATCGTCGTGGGCTCGGGACAGAGCGGCGCCGAGCTGTTCTTTTATCTTCTCAACCACTATCCTGAAGCGGACGTGACGGCGGCGATCCGCCGCTATGCCTACAAGCCGGTGGACGACAGCGATTTCACCAACGAGGTCTTCTTCCCGCAGATGGTCGATTTCCTCTATGACTTGCCGGACGAGAAGCGGCAGCTCCTCCTGGACCAGTGCAAGGACGTCAACTACGCGGTGGTCGACATGTCCTTGATCCGCCGGATCTACCGTTGCCTCTACCAGGAGAAGGTCGAGGGCAAGGAGCGGGCGCGGATCCGCTCGTTCCTGGAGCTCCAGGGGATCGAGGAGCGGCCGGAGAGCGTCGTCGTCAGCTTCGAGCACCTGCTCTCGGAGCAGCCGGTGCAGTTGGAGGCCGACGCCCTGGTGGTGGCGACGGGCTTCACCTACAAGCGGGACCATCCGCTCCTGGCGTCTCTCGCGCCCTACCTCGTGAAGAGCCCGAAGGGTGCCTACAAAGTCGAGCGCGACTATCGCCTGACGACCGAGCCGGGCTTTCTGCCGCGGATCTACCTGCAGGGGTTCGCCGAGGACACGCACGGCGCCAGCGAGCCCGTGCTGTCGCTCCTGCCGATCCGCGCCGGAGACATCGTGAAGTCGCTGTCCGCCCACGTCGAATTGAGCTCGCTGGCCGCCCAGGCGGTCGGCCAGAGCGAGACGGCGGCGGTGCCTACTTTTTAAGCTTGGGAGACGAAGACATGTTCATTCAGCGACTGGATCCGGAAAAGCAGGTCAGCGCCTACAACACGCTGTCCCAATTCCTCTACCCCTGGGAGGGGGTGGTGACGCCGCCCTTCGGTGCCGCCTGGGCGACCGTCAAGCCCGGCGAGAGCACCAAGCATCACGGCCACCAGGAGTGCGAGACCTTCTTCTTCGCCAAGGGGCAGGGCAGCATGCGGATCGGCGACGACGTGCACGAGGTGAAGCCGGGGGACGTCTGCTTCCAGCCGCCGTTCAACAAGCACATCCTCACCAATACCTCGGAGACCGAGGATCTGATCTTTCTCACCATCTGGTGGGAGGACTTGGAGCTCTGGCAGGGCAAGGAAGAGGCGACGACGGCACGGCCGGAGCGGACGCTCGTCACCGCCGCCCCGCCGACCCCCAACGGCGACCTTCACCTCGGGCATCTCTCGGGGCCTTACCTCGCGGGCGACGTCCTCACCCGGTACCTGCGCCTCCGCGGAGTCGAGGCGCGCTACGCCTTCGGCACCGACGACAACCAGAGCTACGTCCAATTCAAGGGCCAGCAACTCGGCCTCTCGGCACCCGTGGCGGCCGACCAGTTCGCTCATGACATCGAGGCGACCTTGCAAGCGGCGGAGATCGAGCTCGACCTCTTCTCCCGTCCGAACGCCTCGCCGACCCACGTGCCTCTCGTCCAGGCTTTCTTCAAGCGGCTCTACGACTCTGGCAAGCTGGTCGAGAAGGAGGCGCCGTCCCCCTACTGCGAGAGCTGCGAGCGCTATCTCTTCGAGGCCCACATCCGCGGCCGCTGCCCGCACTGCCGGGCGGCGACCGGCGGCAACTCCTGTGAGGAGTGCGGCCGGCCCAACGACTGCGACCTTCTCGATCCGGTCTGCACCCACTGCGGGACGACCCCCGTGCCGCGGCCCTTCAAGCGCCTCTACTTTCCGCTCTCGCGCTATGAGAAGCAGCTCCGGGAGTTCCACCTGAAGGTGGCGATGAATCCCAGCCTGCGCTCGCTCTGCGAGCAGATCCTGGACGCCGGGGTGCCGGACATGGCGGTCACCCACATCGCCGACTGGGGAATCCCGGTGCCGGTGCCGGGCTACGAGGCGCAGACGATCTACGTCTGGTGTGAGATGGCGCCGCGCTATCTCTCCTACGCCCATGAGCTCGATTTGAAGCTCGGGCTCCCCGACGCGGGCTTTAGCCGCTTCTGGAAGTCGCCCGAGGCCTCGGTCGTCCAGTGCTTCGGCTTCGACAACGGTTTCTTCTACGGCATCTTCGTACCCGCCCAGCTCCTCGCGTTCGACCCCGAGATCCGGCTCCCCGAAGCGCTCATCATGAACGAGTTCTACCGCCTGGACGGGCTCAAGTTCTCGACCAGCCGGCGGCATGCCATCTGGGGGCGCGAGATGGTCGCCGAAGTCCCGGCGGACGTCATGCGTTTCTACCTCGCCTACAGCGGCCCGGAGACGGAGGGGACGAACTTCACCCGCGAGGAGATGACTCTGACCATCGAGCGGGAGCTTGTGGGGATCTGGCAGCCCTGGCTCTCCCGGATGGGGAGCCGGGTGGCGCGCGATTTCGGCGGCAAGGTCCCCTCGACCGGCGACTGGCTGGAGGATCACCGGCGCTTCTACGGGCGGATCGAGGCGCTCCTGGCCGATGCCGCCGTGGCCTTCGAGCCGCGGACCTTCTCGCCGCAGCAGGCCACCCGTGCCGCCATCGAGCTGGTGCGGAGCGCCCGGCGCTTCGGCCGCGCCGAGGAGAACTGGCAACGCGTCCCGGGCCGCGGCGAGGAGCGGCGGACGGGGATCAGCCTGGAGCTCCTGGCGGCCAAGGCCCTGGCGCTCATCATGGCCCCGATCATGCCGGAGTTCGCCGCCCGTCTCTGGCGGGAGCTCGGCTACCCGACCCCCCTTGCCGACTTCCGTTGGGAAGAGCGGCCGACCTGGGTACCGTCCGGTCAGAAAGTGAGCCTGGGTGGCGCGTATTTCACGAGCCTGGCGGAGGAGCTCGTGGAAAGCCGTCAACCGGTAGCATCATAGCGAGAAGTAGATAACTGAATTGACGCGCTTTTGGACTTTCACTGCACTCATATAGGTGGGGAAGCCCTGTAAGAAGCATGACGCCTTCCGGGCCCACTGCGGACCGGCTTTACGTTGAACGCCTGAAGAACTGATTGGAGCGAAAGACATGGACCAGCAGGACTGTTGCCAGAGCAGTAAAGACCAGCCGTCTTGGGGGTTCCAGCTGATCATCGACTGTTTCGGCTGCGATGAATCGGCATGCTGCGACCTCGACCGGGGATACGAGTTCCTCGACAAGATCACCGTCCACCTGGGGATGACGAAACAGACGCAGCCCTATATCTTCAAGACCTGCGAGACCACGTTCCCGGGCAAGCCCGGGTACAGCGGCTGGATTCCCATCATCGAGAGCGGCATCCAGGTCCACACCTCGGCCAACAACCGCTTCATCAGCATCGACGTCTACTCCTGCCGGCCGTTCGACGAGGCGGACGTCGTGGAGTTCGTCAAGAAGTGGTTCGAGCCCAAGCAGATCGATACCCACTTCTTCTATCGCGGCATGGACTTCCGTACCAAGTCCTTCCCTGAGAGGGCACTCGCCGAAGTCGGCACGACGACCGCGAAGTCCTGACGGACCGAGGGCTCCCCGCACCTCGCCTGTCCTTCGTTCCAACCCCGCGGCGCCCGCTTTCCGGCGGGCGCCGCTCGTCTGCAACTCGCTTCAGATTAGAGAGTCGGTCCCGCCGAAGCATTCATCCGCGCCACGCGGAGGCGGATGCCGATGTCGAGGAAGGGCTGCGGCGGCAGCCAGGTGGGGGTCGCCTGGCCCAGCATGTCCGTCAGTGCCTTCGATGACGCTCCCACGGCGAGGTCGGCGAGGAGCATCCCCGCGGTCGTCCCCATGGCGATGCCGGCGCCGGTAAAGCCGGCGGCGGTGAAAAGGTTCGCCTCGATCTCGCCGAAGCTGTGCCCGCGGTTGGGGGAGACCCCCATGACCCCCGCCCAGGTGTGCTCGAAGGGAACTTCTGAGAGGTTGGGAAAGCGGGTGACGAAGGCCCGCCGGTGGGCGGCTCCTGCCCGCTGCCGCACCTCTTCGCTCACCCCGAGGTCGCGCCGGTAGTGGACCGAGTTGCGGATGAGGATCCGCTGGTCGCGGGTGCGGCGGACGGTCGAGCCCATGTTGTCCTCGGCGAGGAGGCCCCATTCGTGCTCGCCGCCCAGGGCGGCCTGCTCGGCGGCGGAGAGCGGGCGGGTCAGGCTGCCGAAGGTGACCAGCGGGAAGACCCGGTTCTCCAGGATACCGAGGACGGGGGAGTAGCCGTTGCCGGCGATGAAGAGCTGACTCGTTTGAATCTCCCCTTCGGCGGAGACGAGCCGGAAGCCGTCGCCATCCTTCCGGATCTCTCCGACCGGCGACTCTTCGTAGAGCGAGACGTTCGGCGGGAGGTTCGTGGCGAGCCCGCGGACGAGGGCGCCGGACTCGACGAGGACGCTCCCCGGAAGCCGCAGTCCCCGCCGGTAGAAGGAGGTGCCGGTGATCGCGGTGAGGCCGTCCCGGTCGAGCTCCTGGTAGCGCTCGCCAACCCGGTCGAGCCAGGCGGCGAGCATCGAGAGGCCGTTCGCCGCCTCTTGCCCCGCGGCGGCGTGCATCCAACCGGTTTGGTCCCAGGCGCAGTCGATCCAGTACCGATCCTTGAGGTCACGGAGCGCGCCGATCCCCAGACGCGAGAGGGCGATGTAGTCGCGGCTCGCGGCCTCCGGCATGCGGGCGATGAAGTGGGCGAGGTCGACGACGAAGCCCGAGCTCCGGCCCGAGGCGCCGTAACCGGCGCGTTGGGCGTCGACGACGGCGATCCGCGCCTCCGGGCGCGCCTCGGCGAGGCGCCGCGCGATGGCGAGACCGGTGAAGCCCGCCCCGATCACGGCATGGTCGGCGCGCTCGCTACCCCGGAGCCGCCGGGCCGGAGGCGGAGCCGCCAGGGGAGCGAGCCAGCCGCAGCTCGCGTCGTCCTGCGGCAGGGTATGGATACGCCGCAGCCGCCGCGCGGGGCGGACCTGGCCGGCGTGGAAGTTGGACCTGCGGGTGGGCAACGTCATGCTCCTCTCTCGTCTCAGGGGCCCGCCGGGATCGACGCGCCAGTATATAGGTGTCGCCCGATAGGGTCCCGCGGTCGCGCCTGACATAATCGCCGCCATGCCGACCTACCGTCTCACTCTGGAGTACGAGGGCACCCGCTACCGCGGGTGGCAGGAGCAGCAGAACGCCCGCTCGGTGGCGGGGGAGCTCCGGCGGGCGATCGCCGAGAGCGGGGTGGAGATCAAGGATCTGGGGGGGGCGGGGCGGACCGACGCGGGGGTGCATGCGCTCGCCCAGGCCGCCCACCTGCGGCTCGGCAAGGCGGTCGAGACCACGGCCTTCAGGCGGGCCGTCAACGACCGGCTGCCGCCCGACATCCATATCCTCTCTCTCACGGCGGCCCCCGCCGACTTCCATGCCCGCCACGGCGCCACGTCCCGGTCCTACCTCTACCAGATCTCGTGCCGCCGGACCGCCCTCGCCAAGCGCTTCGTCTGGTGGGTGAAGAGCCCGCTCGACACCGGCCGGATGGCGGCGGCGGCGACGCTTCTCGCCGGCCGCCACGATTTCAAGCTCTTTTGCGAGCGGCCGGCCGAGCAGACGAGCACTCTCGTGGTCGTCGACGGTGTCGAGCTCAAGACCGCCGGCTCGCTCGTCCTCGTCCGCCTCGTCGCCTCCCACTTCCTATGGAAGATGGTGCGGCGGGTAGTGGGGACTCTGGTCGAGGTGGGAAACGGCCGGCTGGCCCCGGCGGCCTTCGCCGCCCTCCTCGCCGGAGAGACGCCGCGGCAGAAGGGCTCCGGGCTGCCCGCCGAATGGACGGCTCCCCCCTCGGGGCTCTTTCTCGAGCGCGTGCTCTACCCCGGCGACCCGCCGCTCGGAGAGATCGCCCCCGCGGTGCCCGTTGCCGGCGAGCTTTCCTCGCGAGCGGTCTAGGGTATCCTACCCGGCCATGGAACTGCTCTATGCCGCCCACGTCCCCGCCGGGGACGGCCCTTTCCCGATGATCCTCGCCCTCCACGGTTGGGGGGCCAACGCTCATGACCTCCTCGGGCTCGCGCCCATGCTCCACGGTGGCCGCGCCCTCGTGCTCTGCCCGCAGGGGCCGCTGGCGCTGCCGATCGGCGGCGGGGCCTACGGCTATGGCTGGTTCCCCCTGCAGCCGGGGGCGCCGCCCGACATCGACGCCTTCAGGCGCGGTGCCGACGCGCTCCGCGCCTTCGTGGATGGAGCCGTGGCGCGCTATCCCGTCGATCCGAAAAAGATCGTGCCGATCGGTTTCAGCCAGGGTGGAGCGATGGCCTACGACCTCGCCCTCCGCGATCCCGGCCGTTTCGCCGGGGTCGGCGCCCTCTCTTCCTGGTTTCCCGAGCTTCTCGCTCAGGACCTGCCGAAAAACCCCGCCCTCGAAGGCTTTCCCGTCCTCGTCGTGCACGGCACCCAGGACACCAGGCTGGAGGTGGAAAAGGCGCGCGAGTCGCGCGAGCTCCTCCGCCCCTTTGGCGTCGCGCTCACGTACCGCGAGTTCGAGATGGGCCACGAGATCCGCCCCGAGGCCCTCCGGGTCGTGCTCAAGTGGCTGGACGAGAAGGCTTTGGCGGTCCGCTAGTGGGGGAGTCCACGCCACCCCAGCCGGCCCAGCCGCCGCAGCCCTTAAAGCCGCCCCAGCCGCCCCAGCCGGTCGTCGCGGTCGAGACCGCTGCCACCCTGGACGCCGCGACGAACGCATGGAGGGGGGTGGAGGCGCTCGCCCTCGATACCGAGTTCGTCCGCGAACGGACCTTCTTTCCCAAGCTCGGCCTCATCCAGGTTTCGGACGGGCGTGCCGCCTACCTGCTCGATCCCCTGGCGATTGCGGACCTGGCGCCGTTCGCGGCGGTCCTCCGCGCTCCGGGGACGGTCAAGGTCGTGCACTCGGCGAGCGAAGACCTGGAGGTCTTCAAGCGCGCCCTGGGCGCCGTGCCGGAACCCCTCTTCGATACCCAGATCGGCGCCGCCCTGGCGGGCGTCGGGGGTTCTCTCGGCTATCAGAAGCTGGTCGCGGCCGTGCTCGGGGTCGAGCTGGGAAAGGGAGAGACGCGGACCGACTGGCTGGCCCGTCCGCTCTCGGCGGCCCAGCGCTCCTATGCCGCCGAGGACGTGGCCTACCTGCTGCCGGTCTACGTGCGGTTGCGCGACGAGCTCCTCCGGCTGGGGCGTCTCTCCTGGGTGCTCGAGGACTCGGCGGCCCTCCTCTCCGGGCTCACCCGCCTGGAGGAAGACCCCGATGCGGCCTACCGGCGGATCCGCGGCGCCGGCCGCCTCAACCGCCGGCAGCTCGGGGTGCTGCAGACCCTGGCCGCCTGGCGGGATCAGGAAGCCCGGCGGCGCGACCTGCCGCGGAGCTTCGTCTTGAAGGAGGATCTCCTCCTCTCCCTCGCCACCCGTAAGCCCGCGGTGGCCGAGGATCTCGCCCGGCTTCCGGCCTTCGACGCTCGTCAGGCCGCTCGCGACGGCGCCACCTGGCTGGCGCTGATCGAGCAGGCGTTGGCGCGGCCGGAGGCGGAGCTGCCGGAGCCTCCCGAGCGGCTGCCCTTCACCCCCGTCGTTCGCCAGCTCGAAGACCGCCTGCGCCAGCTCGTCGCCGAGCGCGCCGCGGCCCTGGGCGTTCCGCCGGAGCTCCTGTCGTCGCGCCGGAACTTGGGCGGGCTCTTGAAGAGCGCCTTGACCGACCCTGAGCCGCGGCTGCCGCGCGAGCTCTCCGGTTGGCGGCGCGAGGTGATCGGCGAGGATCTCCTCGCGGCCGTCCGCGCCGCTCTGCCTGGCTTGCCGAAATCCTAGGAGCAGGCTCGCCGGCCGGGCGGCCGGCGAGCTCTTGAGGGCCTACTGCTTTTTTTCTTCGTAGGTGACGACGGCCTGGGTGCCGCCGTCGTTCGCCACCGAGAACATGACCGCGGAGGTCCGCTTCTTGTCGGCGCTGGTCCCCGTGATCGAGCCGCCGGTGGTCTTGTCGTTCGAGGACAGCATGTTCTTCTCGACGGTCAGCCCGGCGGACTTGAGCTGCGACTCGTAGTAGCTCGCGACCTGCTCCAACGAATCCTTGGTGGTGAGGGTGAAGCCACCGGCGCGGCCTTCGTTCGTCGTCGAGGCCATGGCCCCCTGGGAGGTGGCGCCGGGGTAGACCGGGAGCCACGAGGGCAGGTCGCTTGGGCCCTGCGCTGCCGCCGAAGGTCGCCGTCTGGCCCTTCTCGTCGGTGACCTTGACCCCACCGGTCGCCGCCGAGCTGCCGTCGATCGTCGTCGTGCCCTTGTCGGTCGTGACCTTGAACTTGCCGTTCTTGATGTCGTCGAAATTCAGGGTGACCGTCTGGTTCTGTTTCTTGTCGCGGATGGTCATCGTGCCGGCCTTGTCGTCCTCGCTCACCATCTCCAGGTCCGGGTTGGCGCGGACGATGAGCTCGGCCGTCGCCTTGGCCGGGTTGTGGCTGAACTGGTCGATTTTCTTCTTGGCGAAGTATCCGAGGACGGCGAAGCAGACGACGGCGAAGACGAGGATGACCCCACACCCGATGAGAATCCAGCCGAGCGGGCCCATGCCCTTTTTGGGCGGTTGCGGCGGTTGCGCGTAGTTCACAGTCATGGAAGACCCCCTTGTGAGTGAGGCTTGCCCCAGGTTTCTCGATGCTCTTTTCCGGTCGGTAAAGATATCATGACCGCCATGCCCGCTATCCGAGCCGCTACCCGAATTGCCGCCTGCTCCTTTGTCCTCAGCCTCTTAGCCGCCGGAAGCAGCTCGGCCCTGCCGTCCTGGCTGCTGCCTGCGGAGTGGACGGCCTTCCCCACCGGGGTCGCGCCCGCCTCGGCGGAGACGGTCGTCGCACCGGGCGCCAAGCTCGGTGTCCGGCCGGGTCCCGGGGGTGGAGTGGGGCTCCTCTTCAACGGGCCGAATCATCTGGCGACTTTAGTCACCCTGGATGCCGCGCGGCTGCCGCTCCGGCTTACCCCCGCCGGAGCCGCCGGCAGCTCGACCTCCGGCGGCCAGATCGACTTCGCTCCGCTCTCGATCGTCGAGCAGCTGCGCCTCCGCCATGGCCGCTTCGAGCCCTACGTGGGGGCCGGCATCACCGTCCCGTTCCTCCTTTCGACCCAGCTCTCGAACGCCCTGCGCCAGGCGGGGGTCGACGCCATCCGCCGTCCGGACCACCCCGCCCTGGTGGTGAACACCGGGTTCGATTTCGCTCTCTCTGAGCGCACGGCCCTGATCGTCGACCTGCATTGGGTGCCCTTCGCCGAAACCCTCGTCGTCGTTCCCCGGGGAGAGGTCTTCAAGAGCCAGGAGCTGATGCTCGACGTCAATCCCCTGACGCTCGCGGTCGGGGTGGCGTGGCGACCCTTCCGGCCCTGAGGACGATCGGCCGGACCGGGATAGAGTCTCGGCCCATGAGCCCCCGCGCCCGGCGTCTCTCCCGCTCCTTTCTCCTCCCCTATGCCCTCTTCCCCTACCTTGCGTTTCTCTTCGCTTGCCAGGGGACGGCTCCGCCCGGTCCACCCACGCCGCCGCCACCCGCCGCCGTGGCGCCGGCTCCCGGACCGGGGGTGCCCGCGGCCGGCCGGGTCATCCTCGTGAGCCTCGACGGGGCGAGCGGCGAGACCCTCCGTCGCCTCTACAGCGAGGGCCAGCTGGAGGCGGGCGGCTTCGTCCGTTTCTTTCGCGAGGGGCAGGTGGCCGAATCGATCGTGCCGGTCAACCCGACGCTCACCGCGACCAATCACATCAGCCTGGCGAGCGGCTATCCGGCGAGCGCGACCGGAATCGTGAGCAACCGCTTCCATCCCCCCGGAGCGCCCTGGGGCACCGTGGTGAGCGGATTCGACGCTCCCATCGGGACCGAAACCCTCTGGGAGGCCGCCCGACGGCAGGGCAAGCGGGTCGGCTGCGTCACCTGGCCGGGGGTGGACGGTCGGGACGAACGCCGGCGCGCCGACTGGGGCCTTCTCTACACCCAACCCGAGCGGCCCTCGGCGCTCGTGACCCTCGGGCGCAAGGATTGGGCTCCGGCGGAGATCCCGCGCGGCTCTCCCTTTCCCACCAGCTACGCGCCCGTCCTCACCGCCCGCGTGGACCTTCCCGGGAACCGCTCCGGGGAGAGCGCGGGGCTCGACCTCTTCGCCCTCGACACCGCCGACGACGGCGCCGTCCGCTACGACCACCTGCTCGTGCGCTCTCATGGGATGGAGGAATCCCTCGCCGCCGGCGAGTGGCATCGGGTGCTCGGGGTGCCCGCCAAAGGACCGGACGGCGGGTCGGAAGGAGCACCCGGCGCCCTGTGGATGAAAATCCAGAAGATCGACCCGGGGCTCGCGAGCGTTCGGCTCTACTTCGGCAGCCTGACCCGCACCCGGGCCTATCCCGAGGATTTCGCCGCGGCTCTCGCCGAGCGCGGCCTCGTCTGGCCCGGGGCGCCGGACGAGAAGCGACTTCTGGCCTCCTTCGCGGGACAGCCCGGGATCGACTTGGACACCTGGAGCGAGCAGGCCGAGCGCTTCGCCGAGTTCTTCGGCGGCGGCCTGCGGGTCGCCGCGGCACGGCAGGACTGGGACCTCCTCCTGGGCTACATCCCGGTGATCGACGAGGCGGGGCATACCCTTTCGCTCTTGGACCCGCGGCAGCCCGGCTTCTCGCCCGAGCGGAGCGAGGCCTTCGCCCAGGCCCGCCTGCGCGCCTGGCAAGCGGTCGACCGCGAGCTCGGCCGGCTGCTCTCCGAGGTCGACCTCGCGACGACTCGGGTCGTCGTCGTGAGCGACCATGGGATGGCGCCCGTCCATACCCAGCTCGATCCCAACCTGCTCCTCCTCGCCAAGGGGTACCTGGCGGCGGACGCGCAGGGAAAGATCCTGCCGGCGAAGAGCGCCGCCCTCGCGGTCTCGGACGGCGGCATCTCCCACCTCTACCTGGGACCCCGTGCCGGCTCCGATCCCCTGCAACGGGAGCAGCTCCTCGCCGACCTGCGCACCCTCTTCTCCAACTGGACGGTCGACGGCGTCCATCCGCTCGCCCGCGTCCTCACCCGGAGAGAGGCGGGCGAGGTCGGCCTCGACCATCCCAACAGCGGCGACCTCGTCCTCTTCGCCCAAGAGGGCTACGCGTTCGAGGCGAGCGGCGACGTCCGCGAGCGCCGGGCCGCCCTCCCCACGACGGTCTACGGCACGCACGGCTATCTCAACAGCAATCCCAACATGCACGGCATCTTCATGGTGGTGGGGGAGGGAGTGCCGCCGGGGACGAGCTCGGCCGTCGCCGCGACCGAGGTGGCGGCGAAGGTCGCGAGCTGGCTGGGGATCGAGAAGCCGCGGCCGCTGCCCGTCCTCCCTGCGGGGTCCGTGCCTCCGCGGTAGGATAGCCGTCTCGAAGGTCGTCCAGGAGATCGAACCATGAAGACCGTGCCCCTGCCCGTCGTCCTCCTCGCGGTCCTGCTCCCGGCTTTCGCCTGCCGCCCGGCCGCGCCGCCGAACGGGCCGCACGCGGGCACGCCGGAGGCCCGGCCGCTCCCCACGGGACTGCGGCTCGATCCGGCCGGGCGGTCCTTCGACGTCGGCAACATGCCGCTCGCGATCGCCACCCCTCCCGGCGATCCGGGTCACGCCGTCGTCCTCCTCGCCGGCTGGCGCCAGCAGGGGCTCCAGGTGATCGACCTCGCGACGCACCGGGTGACGCAGACCGTCGAGCAGCCCGCCGCCTTCCTCGGTCTCGCCTTCTCGCCCGACGGGCACACCCTCTACGCCTCGGGGGGCGGCGACGACTCGATCTTCCGCTACCGCTTCGAGGGCGGCACCCTCACTCTCGTCGATCGCCTCGGCCTCGCCGAGACGGCCACCGCGTCGGCCGCCGCGCCCATGGCCGAGCCCGAGAATCCGAAGGCCGCCAAGCCGAGCACCCGCTTCCCGGCCGGGCTCGCTCTATCGCCCGACGGGGCGACTCTCTACGTGGCGGAGAACCTGGGCGATGCCCTGGCGGTCGTCGACCTGGCGAAAGGCCGGGTGGTCGAGCGCCATCCCACCGAGCGCTTCCCCTACGGCGTGGTGACCGCGGCGGACGGCACGGTCTACGTTTCTGCCTGGGGCGGGACGACGGTCTCGGTCCTCACTCCGCCTGCCGCCCCGGCCACCCCGGTCGCGGCCAAGACCGCTCGCCGGTCCGTCCGGCTGCTCGATGCGGGTCGCATCACGGTCGGCCGCCATCCCTCGGCCCTCCTCCTGAACGCCGCCGGCAGCCGGCTCTTCGTCGCCTCCGCCTCGACCGACCGGGTGGCGGTCGTCGACACCGCGGCCCGCAAGGTGCTCACGGAGCTTCTCGATCCGCCCCCCACCGGCCCGGCCGAGGGGTGCACGCCCGACGCCCTCGCCCTGTCGCCCGACGGCGTCCGCCTCTACGTCGCCGAGGCCGATGCCAACGCCGTCGCCGTCTTCGACCTCGCCGCGGCGACCTCCGGAGTCGGGGAAGCCACGGCTGGCGGCGCCGGAGACGACCGCCTGGCCGGGCGCATTCCGGTCGGCTGGTACCCCACGGCCCTCTTGGCGAGCGGCAAGGCGCTCACCGTCGTCAACGGCAAGGGGAAAGGGACGGGGCCCAACCCCGACGGCGCCCAGCCCGGCATCCGCAAGGCGCCGCCGCACGCCTACACCCTGGGGCAGCTCGACGGCACCGTCACCGTGCTCGCAGACGTCGCCGCGGCCACCGCCGGCCCCGCCCTCGCCGGCCTGACGAAACGGGTGGTCCAGGCCGACCGCTGGGACCGGCCCCGTCAGCCGCGCACGTACCCGCCGTTCGAGCACGTCGTCTACGTCATCAAGGAGAACCGCACCTACGACCAGGTTCTGGGCGACCTCCCGGGGGCGGACGGCGATCCCGGCCTCACCCTCTTCCCGCGCCAGGTCTCGCCTAACCACCACGCCCTCGCCGAGCGCTTCGGCCTCTTCGACCGCTTCTTCGTCAACGCCGAGGTGAGCGCCCAGGGGCACTCCTGGTCGACCGCCTCCTACGTCACCGACTACGGCGAGAAGACGACGCCCTCCGGCTACTCGGACCGCCGGCCGGAGATGGAGGAGGGGGACGCCGACGAGCCCGACGCCGGGTTCCTCTGGAACCTGGCGCTCAAAAAGGGGTTGGAGATCCGCGACTACGGCGAGGCGACGACGCCGGTCCAGGGGACGGACGGCAAGACCACCTGGAAGTCGACCCGGCCGGGACTCGGCCCTTACGTCGCCGCGGACTATCCCGGCTGGGACCTGGACGTCCCCGACCAGAAGCGGGCCAATCTCTGGCTCGCCGAGCTGGACGGCTACGTGAAACGCGGCAGAATGCCGGCCCTGGAGGTCGTCTGGCTGCCCTCCGACCACACCTCGGGGGCGACGCCGGGAAAGTTCACCCCGCGCTCCGCCATGGCCGACAACGACTATGCCCTGGGGCGGATCGTCGAGGGTTTGAGCCACTCGCCGTTTTGGAAAAGCACGGTCGTCTTCGTGCTTGAAGACGACGCCCAGAACGGCCCCGACCACGTCGATTCGCACCGCTCGGTGCTCCTCGTCCTCTCGCCCTACAACCGGCCCGGGGCGGTGCACCGCTTCGTCAACACGACCGACGTGATGGAGACGATCGAGGAGATCCTCGGCCTTCCCGCTCTCTCGCACTACGATCACTTCGGTCGCCCGCTCGACGACCTCTTTACCACCAAGCCCGACCTTTCGCCCTACACGGCGCTCCTCCCCGGGGTGACCTTGGGCGAGCGGAACCCTCCGAAGGCGGCGGGGGCGGCGGCCTCCCTCCGGCTCGATCTCTCGGCCCCCGATCGGGCCGACGAGGCGGCCTTCAACCGCATCCTCTGGGCCGCGATCCGCGGCGCCACGCCCTACCCGCAACCGGGGCGGGTCTCGGTGTTGGAGCTGGAACGGGGGATGTGAAGCGCCGCCAGCAGGCGCTGCAGTAATTCGTCGATCTCTCGCTCCCCGTAGGGCACCGCCCCCGCGAAGCCCCAGACTGGGCCGGGCCAGGCGGGATCGGAGGCGAAGCGGGCGACGACGTGGAGGTGGAGCTGCGGCACGACGTTGCCGAGGGCGCCGACGTTCACCTTGTCCGGCCGGAAGAGACGTTCGAGCGTTTCGCCCGCCCACGCGATCTCTTCGACCAACACGGCGCGGTCCGCGGCTACCAGGCCATGGATCTCCCGTGCCGACTCCCGCTCCGGGACGAGGATCAGCCAGGGGAAGCGGCGATCGTTCCGGAGCAGCACCCGGGAGAGCGTGAGGCGGGTCACTGGGAAGGTATCCCGGATGAGCGTTTCATCGAGCGTGAAGGGCATGCGGTTTTCCGCTCATCCCAGGGAAATCTTTCCTCAGCAGAGGATATCGTGACAGATCGAGCCGGTGGAGCGAGAGGGCGAGCGTATCGTTGCCGAGCGTCCCTTCCATCACCAGGCGGTCCCCGTCCGGCCGCGAGCAGGTGAACCTGCCCAGCTTCGTCCGGCGATCTTGGCTCCACACGACGTAGGTCGCCGTCGCCGCGTCGTAGTCGGTGGCAAACTCGCGGCTCGCGAGATCCGGCAGTGTGACGGTCCATCCCTGGGGGGAGAAGGTGAGCGACCGCCAACGGTCGGTGCCGGCCGGCGCGGCGGGCGAGAGGGGCGGTGGCGGCAGCGGTACGAACTCCAGGCGCGGGGTCGGCGACGGCAGCGGGAGGGTCCTGCCGTTCTTGATCATCTCGTCCACTTCATAGCTCTTCGACGGGCCGGCCCGCTGTCGCGCCTGGCGTTCGAGCATTCTCTTGTGGATCGGCCATCTCTCCTCGGTCAAAGTAAAGAGGACATAGCCGATCAAAAGGAGCTTGATCCCGAGCCTCAAATCGCGCTGCCAGCCCTGGTCGAACGCCCGGGGCAGGGGGGGCGGAGGTGTCGTCTTACGGTTCAGCACCAGGAGGTCGGCCAGCCGGCTTAAGTCCGGCGCGAGGAGGACGAGGCCGAGGAGCAGGAGGTTCGACGAATAGATCTTGACGATCACGTCATAGGAGAAATTGATCAGTACCACGTGCGAGAGGACGGCCACGGTGAGAAGAGCGCCTAGGGTCGTCGTCCGCCTGAAGAGGAGAAGCAGACCGCCCAGGGCCTCCGCCCCGCCGGTAAATACGTTGTAGGGAGCCGAATGGCCCATGAACGTCCACAGGAGCCCCATCGGCGACAGGTCGCCGTACTGCTCTTCGAGCCGCCAGGAGCCGATGGGGAGGAACTGGGTCTGGATCACCTTGATCATCCCGTAATTGAACATCACGAAGCCGAGGAGGTAGCGCACGTAGAGCCGGAGGGCGGCATGGAGCTGCCGGTAGTCCCGGCGCTTACGGTCGAGAAGCGTCCAGACGAGCGTCGCCACGGCGGCCAGGATCCCCATCGAGAGCAGCTTGACGAAGCTCGCCGTATTGTCGCCGCCGCCGTCCTGGAGGAGATCGAGAGGGCGGTTCAGATGGAGAACGTGCTTCGCCATCCAGGGCAAGACCGCCTGCCAGAAGCGGAAGTAGATCCGCGTGGCCCCGCCGGTCCCGGGCAGGAAGCTGAGCGGGCCGAGGTAGGCGGAGAGCGGGAGGTAGCAGACGATGAACCGAAAGGCGATGCGCAGGCCCGGGCTCCACGGCGGGAGCTCGGTCGCGGGCGGTACCTGGGGTCCTGCGGGCTCGATTCCGCTCATTGGTTCAAAGGGTCGTCGTCGATCACGTGGAGCTTTCGGCTGACGAGGAGGTACTTCGCTTCGTCGATTTTCCGGAGCGCCAGGTCGAGCGAGTCTCCGGCGAGAGTCCCTCGCACGAGCAGGTGATCGGGGTCCGGGCGCGAGTAGGTGAGGGTGCCCGCGCGCACGTTCCCTGCCGCGCTCAGCACGACGCTCTGCCCGGCGTACGCGGTCGCGAACGATTGCCGCGAGCCGTCGACCCGGCAGACCGTCAGCTCTCGCGGCGAGGTGACGATCAGCCGCCGCCAGCGGGTGCGGTCCCGGATGTCCGGGCGGGCCTGGCCGTTCCTGAGAAATTGCTCCACGTCGTAAGCCCCGTAGAGCGGCGGCCGGGGCGTCCCCTCGCGCGCCCGCAAGACGTCCAGGTTGATCTTCGCGGTCGCGAGGACGGCAGCGACCAGGATCGCCGCCTTGAGCCCCCGCCGGACGAGCCGGCCTCTCCCTGCGGCGAACGGCGATGCGAGATCGACCGGCCGGGTGGGCCGACCGAGGAGCAGCCCGTCGGCCAGCCGGCGCAGGTCGGGGGCCAGGAGGACGAGGGCGAGGAGCAGCGCGCCCGTGGCGAGGAGCTTCGTCGGCGCGCCGTAGCAGAAGGCGACCATCGCCTCGTTGCCCATGACGCCGAGGACGAGAAGCGCGCCGAGCGTCGTCGTCCGCCTTAAGCACAGCAGGAGCGCGGCGACGATCGCCGAAGCGCCGGTGAAAAAGGTGTAGGGGGCCGAATACCCCATGAAGACCGAGTAGAGAGTGAAGGGCGAGGAGTCGCCGATGGTCTCCTGGAGCCGAGCGATCGACGGGAAGGGGAATTCGACCGGCATCACCCGGCTCATCCCGTACGCGAGGAGCAGGAAGGCGAGCGCATAGCGCAGGCCGATGCGGACGAACGGGAAAACGCGCGGGACGCGGGTCATGCTGACGCCGGAGCCTCTCGGGCGAGCTGGCCTACTGGATCTCGAACGGCAGCTCGACGGTGCGGTCGCCGACGGTTACGGACAGCTTGAAGGAGCCCTTCTTGAGCGGCTTGTCCGCCGGACACTTGACGGTCCAGCCGTACTGGTTCTGGCAGACGCCGCCGCCGCAGACGGTGTACCCGGGGCAGCCCTGCGTCCACGGCTCGGCGCAGCCCAGGTCGCCGATCACCTTCGCGGTCACCCCCTTGACCACCTGGGGATCGACCTCGATCGTGTAGCCGATCTCCGTCGTGCCGGGCTCGAAGCGCTGGGGCGCCGGGAGGGGCTGCGGAATCATGCAGCGCGGGATGCCGGTGGCGCTCCGGTCGCGCACGGCCGTCCCGAGGAGAACCCGGAGCACCCCGGGCGGCAAGGTCGGCGCCGGGGGGGCGGGGGTCGTAGCGGTCGCCGGGGTCGCCGGGGCGGCAGTCGCCGCGGGGGGCGTGGGCGTGCTCGCGGCATGGGCGGCATTGGCGGCATGGGCGGCAGTGGTGGCCGTCGTCAAAAGGAGGGCGAGGGCGGCCAGGGTCGGCCATTTTGCACGTTCTACGGATCGGTTCATCTCTCGGTTCTCCATGATCTCCTCGGCGCGGATGGCTCTGCCGTCCCGACCGGCGCCCGGACTGGCGATTGTAGCGGAAACTTCCTCCTGCCCACCGGGCCTCTCTTTGCTACAATCCTCCTGTTGAGGCCTCGCGACCGCGAAGCTTTTGGAAGGAGAACGGAAACCATGGCCACGTTGACGTTTCGAGACGAGAACCGAGTCCTTGAGAATCCCGCCGAAATCTCTCATTTCCTCGAGGGGCTCGGCCTCTGGTACCGCCGTTTCGAGGGTTCGGACAACCTGCCGGAGAACGCGACCGACCCGGAGATCCTCGACGCGTACCAGGAGCCCATCCAGCAGCTCATGGCCGAGGGAGGCTACGTCACCGCCGACGTCATCAACATCAAGCCGGAGGTCCCCAACCTCGAAACCATGCTCAACCGCTTCAACAAGGAGCACTGGCACGACGAGGACGAGGTCCGTTTCATCGTCCACGGCCGCGGGCTGTTCCACATCCACCCCGAAGAGGGGCCGGTGTTCAGCCTCGAAGTGGTTAAGGGGGACATGATCCGGGTGCCTCGCGGGACGCACCACTGGTTCGACCTCTGCGCCGACCGCACGATCCGGGCGATCCGGCTCTTCCAGGACACCTCGGGCTGGACGCCGCACTACACTGGCACCGGGGTGGACAGCCGCTACCAGCCGCTCTGCTTCGGGCCGGCCTACTTCCCGCCGCAGGCGTAAGAGCGCCGCTGGCGCCGCGCGTGGGGCCCGGCCGCGCACAGGCCTGTCATGCTTGCATGGCGGAGCCGGCCGGTCCACACGTTCGACGCCAGCGCGTTCCTGGAAAACTTCGCTCCGGGAGTTGGCGAGCGCCTTTCCCGGAGCGCGGCTGAGTGCGCATGAGATGCGCCTGGCCCTGCCGGAGGGGGGCGAGCTTTTCCTCTATCTCTTCGGCGCCGTCGTCTTCATGGCCGTGCATCGCGAACCGCGAGTCTCTCCGCCGGCTCGTTCTCTTCGAAATCGCGGTCGTCCTCCTCGTCGGGTTGGAGATCGTGGTGTCCCTCCTGCACCTCCACTGATCTCGCCTCCACTCCGGCCGACCGCTTCGGCGTTCTGCGACCAGACCCCTGACCTTCGTGAAACGGACAACACCCAGGTGCTCGTCGGCGCCCGAGGCGAGAATTTTTCCCTCGGTTCCGTCTCTGACGCAAAGGAGGTTTGCGGATGCGAAATTCTCGGTGCCTTCCAGGCTGCTCCCTCGTCGTCCTGACTTTTGGTCTCTTCACCGTGTCCCCGGTCGTCGCCGCCGCGACGGCATCGGTTCCGACGCCACAGAAGCCGACAGTGGCGAACGTCGAAGTGGTCCAGGCGGTTCATTGGATCCGGCCGGGCGAAACCGTCCCCGTTCCCCAGGCCGGACTCGGGGACTGGATCCGCCTGCAGGTCAAAAACCTGGATGCGTTGCTCCAGAAGACCACGGTCCAAAAGCCGCTCTCCCTTTATATCAACGGCCTCGAGTTGCCGGGCCTCGAACCGGTTTTCGGTGGAGGAGACCCCAAAGGCGAGGCCTATGTGCGCTTTCACCTGGAGCGGACCGACGCCTCGGCCGCCCACTGGTCCGAGCTCCTGGGCAAGCCGGGGGCCATGATCCGCAATGTCCAGGTGAGCGTCGGCGTCGCGGGCTGCGGCGCCGGTTGTACCGACATGGCGGTGCCGAAAAGCTTCGACTTGATCGTCATCCGACTCGGCGGGATCGCCCTTTTCCTGCTCCTCGTCCTCCTTGTCGCCGGGCTCCTTTGGAAGTACGGCAAGAGCGACATGTTGCGCGATTCCGTGCCGTCACCCCCGGCTCTGCCGGTGACGGGAGAGGTCGAGGCCCAGGTTCCGATCCCCCCGACGAACCGGCCTTTCAGCCTCGGCCGCTGCCAGATGGCGTTCTGGTTTTTTCTCGTGGTCACGGCTTTCTTCTTCATCTGGCTGGTGACCGGCAACCTGTCGAGCCTCACTCCCTCCGTCCTCATTCTTATCGGCATCAGCGCCGCGACCGGGCTGGGCGCAGTGGCGATCGATGCGAACAAACGCGGTGCCGACGTCGCCCAACGCGACCAGCTCGTCGACGACCAGGCGCGCCTCCAGGCCGCTACCGCAACTCTCGCGGCGGCGGCCCAGGCGCCGGCGCCGCCGGCTCCTAATGTCGCCCCTGCAGGGGCTCTCGCGCTTCCCGTGCCGCCCATCCAGGCCCACCTCGCCGCCACCCAGGCTGATCTCGCCGCGCTGACCGCCAAAGCGGCCCTCTGGCGGCCCTTGCGATCGCAACGCCATGTCCGCTTTCTCACCGACGTGCTTTCAGACGAGAACGGAGTGAGCTTCCATCGCCTGCAGATCTTCGTCTGGACGATCGTCCTCGGTATCGTCTTCGTCGCCAAAGTCGCCGTTACTCTTACGATGCCGGATTTCGACAATCAGCTCCTCGCCCTCATGGGGATCAGCGGCGGCACCTACCTGGGGTTCAAGCTTCCGGAGAAGCAGGTATGAGCCGTGCCGGCTTGGACGCTCGGTCGGTCGTCGACATCGTGCGACACAAAGCACGCCCGATGAGACACGCGGCAGGGTCTCCCAGGCGCCGGGAGGCGCTCTGGAGACACAAGAATCCTTCGACGAGACACCGGCACGGGTCGTAGAGACACAAGAATCCTTCGACGAGACGCTCGCCTCCGCCGTCGAGACACGATTCTCGGTCGTCGAGACACTAAAGGAGTCGTTCGAGACGCTGGAAACCTTCGGCGAGCGTCTCGAACGTTCTTCCAAATGTCTCGTCGCCTCTTCCTTGTGTCTCTCCGGCTCGTCCTTGTGTCTCTCCGGCTCGTCCTTGCGTCTCGTCGACTCTTCTCTGTGTCTCGTCGACTCGCCCCAGTGTCTCGATGGCGTCTCCCTGTGTCTCGCCACCGCTCTTCCGCCCCTGGAAGGACGATCGTAGTGTCTCGTCGCCTGCCTTGTGTCTCAATCCGAGCTAGTGGTCGGACGTCTCGGGAACGTCGACGGCGAGCTTCCGGTAGAGGGTGGCCTGAGTCCCCTCGCCATACGACTCGACCGCGAGCCTGCCGTCCTCCGCCAGCTCCTGGAGCACGCGGTGGAGAGTGGCGCGGGGGGGCTCGCGCTCGAGAGCCGCGATGACGTCCTTCCGGTCGAAGACCTCGGGAAGCCTGGGGAGGGCCGCGAGGATGGATTGGCGGAGCTCGTTGGCCGGGCTCCGCGAGGGGGGCGCGGGGGCCGGCGGAGCGGCAGCGGGGCCGGTGGGCGCGGCGGGGAGAGCGGGAGCGGACAGCTGCAGGAGCTCGGGCAGCGGCCGCAGGCCGATCGCGAGGTCACCTGGGAACTGGTGGACGATCTCGTAGGCACGGAGCTTGGTCTGGTAGGCCGCATAGAGCAGCTCCATGTCGGTGCGCAATTGCAGTTCCAGCTGGCGCCGGTAGCGCTCGTGGTCCTTGGGATCCATGGGGAGGAGAGCGTAGCAGAACGGCGCGTCCTGCCGGTGGCGGTATCCCTGCGGTATACCGCGGGCCGGCGGGAGGCCAGCGCTCCCAGGGAAAAAGGTGGAGCAAAAAAGTTCGAGGCCAGGCAGGTAGGGGCAGAGCCCCCGTGCCTGCCTGGCCCTGCGGTCCTTCTTCGCGCCGGAACGCCCACGAATCCGCTGGATGGTAGACTAGGGATCGAGGAGCCGGGATTAAGCGCTCCAAACTCATGTCCGACCTTCTCGATCGCATCCTCATCGACCCCCGGATCTGCCACGGGAAGCCCTGCGTCAAGGGGACTCGGATCATGGTCTGGCTGGTCGTTCAATACCTCGCGAACGGCGACAGCGTCGAGGACATCCTGATCGCATATCCCTCGCTCTCTCGCGAGGATGTCCAAGCCTGTCTGGCCTACGCCGCGGAGATGACGCGCGAGCGCGTCCTGCCGGTGGCGGTAGCGAGCTAGAGCTTGCGCTTCAAGCTCGACGAGAACCTGGACGCGCGCTGGCGGGTGCCCCTCGAAGAGGCGGGGCACCAGGTTTCGACGGTCGCCGAAGAGGCGCTCGAGGGCACCGAAGATCGCACCCTCGCCGAGATCTGCCGCGAGCGGGGCAGTACAGTATCCGCATTACCCGCATCAACGATCAGTACCGACCTGCTTTAAGTGGAAGGCAGGTTTATGCCGACGACGTCGAAATCACGGATTACCACTAGAGGCCACCAGCACCTTGTGGAGCGTCGCCTCCCGAAAAATCTGCCGCCGACCCATCCCGGGGAGATGCTCCTCGAGGAATTTCTGAAGCCTCTGGGGATCAGCCAGTCGGCGTTCGCCATGCGTCTGGGTGTCTCCTTCCCGCGGCTCAACGAGATCATCCGCGGGAAGCGTTCGGTGACACCGGACACGGCCCTCCGCCTCGCACGCGTCCTCGGAATGTCCGCCGACTTCTGGCTGGGGCTCCAGCAGGACTGGGAGCTGTGGCACGCGATGCGGAGTGAGGACGCGGTGGCGATTGAGCGGCTGGAACCCTTGAGACGGCAGGATCTGTCTTAGCCAGCGCAGAGAGCCATGGCACCCAGTGGCGCTGGCTCTCCCAGGTAGGATTCCCGGGCGAGCCCATAGCAAAGCGTTTCCTTCCCGAGATGGGTGATGCGGTCTTCCAGGCGCTCGCCGATTCGCTCGGCGACCCGGATCGAGGCGTGATTCTCCGGGGCGATGAGGCTGATGACGCGGTCCCGCTTCCAGACGGTGAACGCGTGCTCCATAGCGGCTCGGGCGCCCTCGGTCGCATAGCCCTGACCCCAATAGCGTCGCGCGAGAATCCAACCGAGCTCGAAGCCGGGCCAGCCCTCCGGCGAGGAGAAGCCGACCATCCCCACGAACGCGCCGGTTTCCTTGTGCTCCACCGCCCATGTGCCGGCACCCCAGAGCTGCCAGTGTCCGAGGAGAAAGGCGAGGTGGCGCGAGGACCGGCCGCGGTCCCAGGGCTCCGCCCCGGCGCCCAGGTGGCGCAACACCTCCCTGTCGGCGTTCAGTGCGGCGTAGTCGTCGAGATCACTCTTGAGAAACGACCTGAGCCGCAGGCGTTTCGTCGTGAGAGTCGGGATGCCGGGTCCATCGGTCGGGTGGGCCATGGGGATCCTCCTTCCTGCGCCCTCGTCGGGCAGGCTTGGTTCCGGGTTCTTCGTCGGGCGCCAACGGCGCGCCGATCCTGGCGCGCCAGGCGAGCGCTCCGGCTTCGATGACTGCGAAGCTTTCGTAGAAGTAAGGGGAAGCGGCGGCGGCCCGGTCGCGGAGGGCCTCCAGATCCTTGAGCACGCACCCGAGGATCACCCGCCGGTCCTCTCGGCTGCGGGTGCGCTCGATGAGAGCGAGACCCCGCTTCAAGCCCTGAAGCTCCTGGCCGAGCGGCCGGCGAGGTTTCGTCTGCGGGATGGGGCTTACCAACGTGTCCATGGGCCTTCTCTCCACCGCTTTCCTGGCGCGCGAAGGGCGAGCTTGTCCCCGGGGCCCGAAGAGGCGGACACTCCGGCCGTAGGGACACCCTCTTCACGGGCAATGGCGCCCGTGCGGCCCGTTGCCCCCGAAGGGAGAAGCTATGCTTCGCCTCGTTGTTCTATTCGTTCAACTCATTCTCGCAAGCTCCGCCGTTCCTCACTCCAAGACAACAGCCGCCAGCGGCGGTGGTTTCGACCCTTGGGGCCTGAAACCGCGGCCTGCGCCGACGGCGGATACCGGCGGCGGTCTCGACCCCTGGGGCTCTCGCCAGAAGCCGCAGCCCGCGCCTACGGCCGATGCCGGCGGCGGTCTCGACCCCTGGGGCTAAGGAGGCCCGGTGACCCGGACGGGGGCCCGATGCGCCCCCGTCCCTTTCTTCAAGAGGGGACTGTACAAGGCTCCGAAAGGCACCTAGACTTAAAACTACTCGCGAAAGATGAATTCCTGTAGGAGCTTAAATGGCCCATGTGACGAGGGAGTTCCTGCGCAAGGTTCTTGCTGGAACGGCCGGACGTACCGAGACCGCCCAAATCGCCACCCACTTGTTCTCCTGCCCGGCGTGCCGGAGCGTCGCCCGGGGAGCGGTCGCAGAGATCCAGGCTGATCTGGGGCTGAAGCGCCCCGGCGGCTCGCTCAGAATCCTTGCCGAGATTTTTCACCTGGAACAGGAGGATGCCCTGGAAGCGGCATTGGCGCATGCCGAGTGGTCGGAGATGCGCCTGCTCACTCCCAAAGCCCAAAAGGATCGGGCCGTGGTGACCAAGGTCTGCAAGTCGTGGGCCTTTGTCTCCCTCCTCCTGCGCGAGTTGTGGGCCTGCCGCACGTACGAGACCGCGGAGAGGCTTGCACACCTCACCACCCTTTGCATCCAGGGCATGGACCCGAACCACTATAGCGAACACGTGAGAATCGATCTCCAAGTGGAACTGTGGGCGGAGCTCGCGAACGCGCGGCGGAAAGCTGCGGAGTGGACGCGGGCGAATCAAGCGATCGATCGCGCCGAGACCTTACGAAAGAAAGGCTCCTTGAGCGCCTGGCTGGAGGCCTTTTGTCTTGCCGTTGGCGCGCTGACCCAGGCCGATCAGGGATTTGTCGAAGAGGCGACCGCGAGTCTCGAGCGGTGTGTGAAGATCTACGAGCGGCTGGAGGACTGGCCAGCAGTGGCGCGGACTCTTATCCAGGCATCGAATGTCTTAGAGCAGCCCAATCCAGCGGAAGGATTGCTTCTGGCGAAACGTGCCTTGCCACTTATACCGTCGAGCGAGCCGGAGCTGGCGAAGCTCGCCCGCCTTCTCCAGGTCGAGTGCCTGATTTCCCTTGGTGAGCTTTCAGAGGCTGCAAGTCTTTTCGGCAGTTGCTTGCAGTCGCACGAAACCGGCAGGATGAGGATACGGAGGGATTTCGTCGGCGCCCGGTTGTTGCACTCCTTCGGCTATCTGAAGGAGGCCGAGCGGCTGTTCCGTGACGTGGTGACGGCCGATCTGGAGCTGGCGCTTTATAAAGATGCCTTCCTGGATCTCCTGTATGTCTTTGGCATACATGTGCGAGAGGGCGAGCTACCGAAAGCCAGGGCGATCTGTGAACGCGCTCTGACGCAGCCGGAGCTGGCGGACTTCTCGCATGAGCAGATGAGGACGGTATGGACGCTGTTGCTGGACAACGTCCAGCGGCTTGCGGTCGCGACGGATCTCCTGGGCGAAGTGCGGAAGTACTTGGCCGTCCACTGGCGCCGGCCGGCAATCGAAACGCCTCCCATCTTCCGCGCGCTGGGGAAACCGAAAGCCAACGGATAAATTGCACGGACTTGCCGAGGAAGCGACACGTCAAGGCTGAACCGAGGATCGAGGAGCTGGGACACGAAGGAAATGGCGAAGGGTATGGGCCCCTCGCCTTCCGTCCGGTTCCTTCCCCGCGTCGGGACGGCCGGCCTCCCGTCCAAGCGGGTTCAGTCGGTCGCCTTGCCGTCCTCGATCCGCTGAATCGTTTCCTGCAGGGCTTTTTTGTCGTCCTCGTTCGGCGCCTGGGGGAGGGCGAGCCTGGCCTCGGCCAGCGCCTGCTTCTTCTTTCCCAGGGCCGCGTAGCCACGCGCGAGGCCGGCGTGGACCGGCCAGGCGTTGGGGTAGCGCCGGGCGTTGAGCTCGAAGACCTGCATCGCCTCCTGCGGCTTCTTCTCGGCGAGGAGCCGGCGGCCGTAGAGATCGAGGTTGCCTGCGGCTGGGCTGTCGGGTGGGCGAGAGCCCGCTCCATGGTCCTGGCCGCGTCCGCGGTGCGGCCATTGGCGGCTTCGAGGTCGGCCAGAGTGCTCAAACCGTTGTAGTCCTCCTGCCCGCCTCGCGTCGGGTCGACCGCATGCCGCGCCCAGAGGAGGCCGTCGTCCAGGTGAGTTTTGTTCTCCAGGCAAAACTGCGCGGCGGCGAGCCAGTTCTGCGAGCTGAAGCCGGGGTTCGAACGCAGCTCGCGGCGCAGGTTCTCGACATAGAGACCGTTCGGATCGTCGACCGTGACGAGGAAGGGCACGGCGAGGTTCTCCCATTGGAGAGCGATCGTGGCGGTGTCCTCCTTGCGCTCGGGAAAGTCATAGGTCAGCACCTCGTGGTACTCCGAAGCCTGCGGTTTCGCCGTCACCCGCAGGGCATCTTCCCGGGAGTCGTAGGTGTAGCTCCCCCAGGAGGTCGAGTTCTTGGAGAAGATGATCGTCCACTCGTCCGGGCCGGGGATGAAGTGCAGCCCGTAGGCCCCGGCGGGGAGGCGTTGGCCCTGGACCTTGACGTCGTGCGAGGTGGTGAACACCGTGTTCGCGTTGGCCCCGCCGCGCCAGGGACAGTGGTCGCCACAGGTTCCGAAATGCAGGTTGGTCATCCCGTAGGGGACGAGCTGGCCCCAGATCTTGCCCTTCCGATCCTCGCCCGAGGGGCCATGGACGTGCGGGCTGCTGTATTCGATACTGATGCTGACGAGGCCGATCTCCTGGATGACCTTCGCGTGCTGGCTACCGCCGCCGGGCGGCAGGGTGATGCCATTGGATTGGGCCGCGGCGGACCCGGCCAGGCCGCTGAGGCAGAAGACCGTCGCGAGAGTCGCGGACGCAAGAGGGCGCAGGGGGGACCAGGTCATAGGATCTCCTTGAAAGCCGTGAGGGAAATGCGCAAGCACTTCCAGAAGTGCTGCGAGAAGATTGTGCTCATTCCATTTTAGCCCAAATAGCACCTTGCGTTGTTAAGCGTGTAGGATAGCAATCCGCGCTGCCGCTGCCGCTGGCGCTCGTCGCACCAAGTGGGTACAATCGCCCGCCGTCCTAGTCGCTCACTTTCGAAGCGTCGGACGCGATGTGGCTAAGGAGGACGTATGGGGATGGCGAACGATTCGTTGGTGCGCGAACTGCGGTTCACCTTCCGCACCCTGCTGCGGCGTCCGGGGTTCGCCGCCATCGCGATCCTTACGCTGGCGCTGGGGATCGGCTCGAGCGTGGCGATCTTCAGCACCGTCTATGGCGTGCTCCTGCGGCCCCTGCCCTACCCGCATCCGGAGCAGCTGACGGTGATCTGGGCGCAGTGGCTCCAGCTCAAGGCTCCCCGGGTGAGCCATTCGGGTGGCGATTTTCGCGAATATCAACGACAGCTGCGGAGCTTTTCCGGTCTCGCCGCCTTCGGCTCCGTCCGCCACAGCATCACCGGTGCCGGGGAGCCGACGCAGGTCGAGGTGGGCTGGGTGTCGCGGAACTTCTTCGACGTGCTGGGCGTCAAGCCCGTCCTCGGTCGCGCTTTCGTCGCCAACGAGCCGGCGAGCTCGGTGGTCCTCGGCGACGAGCTCTGGCGGCGTGATTTCGGCGCCGACCCGACGGTCGTGGGCCGCAAGCTGCAACTCGACGGCCGGCCGTATACGATCCTCGGCGTCCTGCCGCGGGGCTTCCGCCTGCACATGTCGGCCGACGTGGGGATGTCCACCAACGTCGATCTGTGGAAGGCGCCCGACGAGACGCTGCATCCGGAGTGGTGGGTCACCCCCGAGCTCACGGGGACCAACCTGCGGGTCCTCGGCCGGCTCAAGCCGGGGGTGACGGTGGCCCAGGCCCAGGCCGAGCTCGACAGCCTGGCGAGCGACCTGCGGGCCCGGTACAAGGATCACGCCGAGGCCGGTTTCAATCTCGACGTCCAGCCCCTCCACCGCGAGGTGGTGGGACACGTGGAGACCGCGCTCCTCATCCTCCAGGGCTCGGTGGCGCTGGTCCTCTTCATCGCCTGCTTAAACGTCGCCAACCTCTTCCTCGTCCGGGTGCACGGTCGCCAGCGCGAGATCGCCCTGCGGCTGGCGCTCGGGGGCGGCACGCTTTCGATCGCCCGCCAGATCCTCCTCGAATCCCTGGTCCTTTCGCTCCTCGGCGGCCTGGCCGGCGTGCTCCTCGCGCACTGGGAGATCCAACTGCTGGTGGCGCTCAAACCGGCCTCCTTTCCGCGCCTCGACAGCATCACCCTGAGCGGTCCCGTGCTCGTCTTCGCGCTCTTCGTCACCCTCCTGTCAGCGGTGCTCTCGGGTCTCCTGCCGACGATCTCCATCTGGCGGCGCAATGTCGGGCTCATCCTCAAGGAGACGAGCGCGGCGGCGCGCGGCAGCAGCACGCGGCTCAGCCGGGTGCTGATCGTGGCCGAGGTGGCGCTCTCCTTAGTCCTCCTCCTGGGCACCGGCCTCCTGCTGCGCAGTTTCTCCCGACTCCAGGACGTGCGCCCAGGTTTCGACGCCAAGAACCTGCTCACCTTTTCAGTCAGCTTCCCCGCTGCCCGCTACCAGGCGCCGGACGGCGTCGATGACTTCCTGAAACGCTTGGAGAGCCGCATCCGGGAGCTTCCGGGCGTCGTCTCCGTCAGCACTCTCTGGCCCATACCGCTCAACGGCCAGATCTGGTATGCCACGTATCGCCTGCCGGATCGGCCCCGAACCGGGGCGGACCCGCTGGCGGACTTCCGGATCATCCGGCCGGGCTTGCCGGAGGCGATAGGAGCTCGGCTGATCGAGGGCCGTCTCCTTGAGGAGACCGAGCGAAACGCGGTGCTGATCGATCGCACCATGGCGGAGCACAACTGGCCCCACCAGAGCGCTCTGGGGAGGACCATCTACGGCTCGCCGCTCGACAAAGAAGTGCCGCTCAAAGTCGTCGGCGTGGTCGAGAACATCCGCTACAAAGACCTGCGCTCCGACGGCCGGGAGACCATCTACCTCGCGAGCCGCGGCTGGGCGTGGGTCGACACCGAGCTCTACTTGATGGTGCGCACGGCGAGCGATCCAACGTCCCTGGTGGCCCCGATCCGCCGCAGCCTCCAGGATCTCGATCCGTTGCTCTCGATGGCGAAGCCGCGGCCGATGGAGAGTTACATCGTCGACGCCCAGGCCTCCAACCGCTTCGCCCTCATCATGATGACGCTGTTTTCCCTCGTCGCCCTGGTGCTCGCCGCGGTGGGGCTCTACGGCGTCGTCAGCTATGCGCTGAGCCGGCGGACGCGCGAGATCGGAATCCGGATGGCGCTCGGCGCCCGGCGCTCGCAAATCTTCCTCGGCTCGACGCGCGATGGCCTGCTGCCGACCCTGGTGGGCATCGCCCTGGGGATCGTGGGCTCGATCGCCTTGAAGAGCGCGATTTCCAGCCTGCTCTTCGGCGTCGGGCCCTATGACGCTCTCACCTATCTCGGGGTGACCGCGATGCTGGTGGCGGTCGCCCTGGGCGCCTCCTTGATCCCGGCCCGTCGCGCGATGCGGGTCGATCCCACGATCGCCATCCGGCAGGAATGAAGACACAGGAGTGAAGACGATGGACGCGATGCGGATCGGAATTCTGGGCACCGGCACCATGGCGAGGGCGGTCGGCAGGCTGCTCGCGGCGCAGGGACATGCGGTCTACTTCGGTTCTCGCCAACCCGAGCGGGCACGCGAGACGGCGGCGGCGATCGCAGAAGCGCAGGGCGGTAGTTACGGGGAAGCCGCGGCGTACGGAGAGCTCCTGGTGCTCCCCATCCTCTGGCAGGATGCGGAGGAGATCCTGCGGGCGGCGGGAGATCTCTCCGGTAAGATTCTCCTCGACTGCTCGAATCCGGAAGGTGAGGATGGCCGCTCCTTAGCCGTCGGACACAACACCTCGGGTGCCGAAGAGCTCGCGAGCCGTGCCCGCGGAGCGCGAGTGGTGAAGGCGTTCAATCACGTCTACGCCGAGATCCTGGATGATGGCCCGCAATTCGGCGCGCTTCCGGCTTCCGTTTTCTACTGTGGTGATGATAGCGCTGCGAAGGCTGTGGTGGCAGGCCTCGGAGCGGCGGCCGGCTTCGAGATGATCGATGCCGGTGACCTCCGCAACGCGCGATACTTAGAGCCGATGGCGATGCTGATGGTTCAACTCGTTCGCGCCCTCGGGATGGGGCCCTCCGATATCGCTCTCAAGCTCTTGCGTCGCGTTCCGTAAGGCCGGAACCCCCTCGCCTCACCCCGTCTTCTCTTTCCCCATCAACAGAAAACGTTTGCGGTTTCGGCGGCTGACGCTCGCTCAGTCGACGACTCTAAAGTAGATAACAAAGGTTTCCAGGCGTGGGGTTTCCCGGGCCGAGAGCGTTAACGGCGGGCCACAGATTTTAATCTTTAGATTGTGAAGCGCTACTGGTCGCAAGGATGCAACTTGCGCATTGCGAAAAGTCGTCATATCGTCTCACGCTGTTCAATAGAGAGAAAGCATGCTAACCTTTACGAGTATGCCGGCGGGGTCCCTGAGTGGGGAAATGGATGGAGCGGACCGCCGCCCAACTCCGAGCCCGGAGCGGAAGACGGCATGCATCCCTGTGATGGCAGACACCGCCTGATCGCAGGATCTTCTTCCTAGGGAGACCGGACGAATGTGCGGAATCGCGGCATTCTTGCATCGCCCCGCGGGCCGTGAGGCCAACCAGAATTGTCTCGAGGAGATGCTCTCACCGATCGCCTATCGCGGAGATCAGGAGCACTTCGGAGAGATTGCTGCGTTCGATGATTTTGCGCTGGGAACGAACCGCCTGGCGATCGTCGGCCGCGACGATGGCCAACAACCACTGGCGAGCGCCGATGGCCTCATATGGACGGTCTTCAATGGCGAGATCTATAACTTCCAGGAGTTGCGCGGAGAGCTGCTCGCCGCCGGCTATCCATTCCGCACCCACACCGACACGGAAGTTCTGATTCATGGGTACCGGCACTGGGGGCGTCAGAGGCTCCTCGAAAAGCTGGATGGAATGTTCGCCTTCGTGCTCTACGATCAGGCCGGGAATACCTTTTTTGCCGCCCGCGACCACATCGGCATCAAGCCTTTGTACTACGCCAAGATCGGCGATAGCTGGTACTTCGCCTCTGAGCAGAAGTGCCTGACCTCGCTCACCACCGAGATCAACACGCTGAAGCCCGGGCATTTCGTCAGCGCCGAGGGAATCAGCCAGTACTTCAGCCTGAGCGACGAACCCCTGGAGCTCACCGAAGCGGAGATCGTGGCTCGGTTCCGCGAGCTCTTCGAGGAGGCGGTCCGCAAGCGGGTGCAGACTGACCTCCCCATCGGCATTACCTTCAGCGGTGGTCTCGACAGCACCGCTGCACTGCACTTCGCCCGCAAGTATCACGCGAACGTGACAGCGTTCACCATCGGCTTTGAAGGCGCCTCCGATATCGAGGTGGCGCGCCGCTACTGTGAGGAATTCTCCGTCCCCCACCATGTCACCTACCTGCGGGACGAGGAGATGGTGGAGCTGATTCCCAAGATCGTTTATGCCGGAGAGTTCTTTGAAGGCATCGACGTCATGGATACCTGCCTCGGCTACTGCGCCTACCGGGAGATCCACCGCCACGGCATCAAGGTCGCGCTCTGCGGCGAGGGCAGCGACGAGGTGCTCGCCGGCTATGACCTCTTCCGCGAGCACCACGACAAGCTGGACCTGATGAAGTATCGGGTCGCGAACCTCCACAGAACGGACCTGCAGCGGGTCGACCGCTCGAGCATGATGAACTCGGTGGAGGCACGAGTGCCGTTTCTCGACAAGGATTTCCTGAGCTTCGCCTATCGCGTGCCGATGCACTTGAAGCTCCGCGATGGGATCGAGAAGTGGATCCTGCGCGAGGCGCTCCGCGATGAGCTGCCGGATTACATCGCCAACCGGCGCAAGGTCCGGATGCCGGACGGCACGGGACTGCAGAACAAGCTCTTCAACTATGCCCAGCGAGGCGCGGACCTGTCGACCGACCTCGTCGACGACCTGGCGATCCGCACCCCGCAGGAGGCGTTCTTCCTCCGGCAGTACCTCGACATGGGCTTCCCTCCGCCGTACGAAAGGTTCCGTCGGCCCGTATACGACTTTTCAGAGAACGGTTACTTTAAATTTATCTCCTGATGCTGGCTTAAAGCGAGAAAGGAAGAGCGCCTAATGAACTACGATATGGACGCTATCTCGACGGACGTGTGCGATGCCTGGATTGCCGGGGTGCAGGATCCTGGATACGAGTACTGCTACGGAGGCACGCGGATGGTCGGCTGGTCTGCATCCGACAGCGACGCCGAGGAAAGTCTCGTCCGTCTGATGTTCGAGGAGAGCCATCTCAAGAACTGCATGATCAACCGTGCCCTGGAAACCGACTTCCTGGCGGACCTGGCGCCGGAGATTCCCTCGGGATACTTGAAGAGCCGGGTGGGGGGGGGCCGCTGCATCATGCGGCCGAAAACCGAGAAGTTGAATGAAATTTTAAAGAACCCAGCCCACCCCGAGTTTCGCGCTCTGATTTCGCAGGTCTTCAGAGAGATCGGAGATCTGCTCAATCAGAAGGGCGGCCGGATCAAGCTGACGCCGGACTTCGGCCGCTACGCCGGCCTGGCGGATCTGCTGGCCGACTTTACGCCTCACGTCCTGGGAGTGGGCTGCGACATCGGAGGCTGCGGCGGCAAGGCCTCCTATACCGTCTCTGGGATCGTGGGGGCGCTGCGCACTCTCGGACTCCTGGAGGACAAGGCGGCCCGGTACACCCTGGTCGGCTCGGCCGGCGCGCTCGGCAGCGAGTTGCTCACGTTCCTCCAAAGGGAGGGTTTCACGGATCTCTCGGTGTGCGACCTCGATTACGACCAGGGTACAGAGGCACCGCCTGCCGGCCTGCCGTGCTTCCGCTCGGCCGAGGGACGGTTCACCGACGAGTGTCTGGGGCGTGGCTCGATCCAGGTCTTCACCACCTGGGGCGAGGAGTTGGAGAACAGCGACATCGACGCCATTCCTCCGGGGTCCAAGCTGATCCTGGCGCACAATCTCTCGGTGCCGGCCGGCGAAAAGGGGAAACTGCTCATGCGGCGGATCGCCGCACAGGGGATTTTCGCGATTCCGGGACAGATCCTGACGCTGGCGGGAGCCCTCACCTCGCGGTTGGAATGGTTCTGGCGGCAGAACTACCCGAAGCGCGACTTCACACCCAAGAAGCCGCTGGCGCATCGCATCGCCGAACGCATGGTGTCGTTCCTCACCGAGGAGGTCGATGCGTTGGCGAAGCGGGAGAACATCACGCACTACGAGGCCATGTGGGCGTATGCCAACGCGGGCCAGGCGGTGGCCGAGGAGGCCGGCGTCTCGGGCCTCGGATGAGCAGCGCGGGTCTCGCCGGGAGCCGCTTTCGATGCTGATCAGCAGGGCCGTCCAGCCCTCGGTGGCCTGTTCGAGCTTCGTCGACGTCGTGCGCGCCGGCGCAGCGGCTCGGCCGGGTCACGAGGCCTTCCTCTTCCTCAAGGATGGAGAGACGGAGGAAGGCCGCCGGACTCTCGGCGATCTGGAGGTGTGGGCCCGGAGGATCGGCGGGCTGCTGCAGCGCCATGGCCCCCCGGGCCTGCGGGCGCTGCTGCTCTATCCGCCCGGGGTGGAGTTCATCGACGCCTTCCTGGGGTGTCTCTTCGCCGGAGCCATCGCGGTGCCGGCCTACCCTCCGCGCTCGATGCGCGGATTGCCGCGCCTTCTATCGATCCTCAAGGATGCGCGGCCGACGGTCATCCTGACCACCGCGAGCCTCCGGGCGACGCTGGTGGCCGCGGTGGCCGACTCCCCGGACTGGCAGGGATTGGAGATCCTCGCGACCGACGACCTCGGGCCGGGTGCCGAGGCGGACTGGCGCGAGCCGGAGGTGGGAGTCGACACGCCAGCGTTCCTCCAGTACACCTCGGGATCGACCTCGCTGCCCAAAGGCGTCATCGTGAGCCACGGCAACCTGTTGCACAACGAGGAGATGATCCGCCAAGCCTTCCGGCAGTCCGGCGAATCGGTCGTCGTCAGCTGGTTGCCGCTCTATCACGACATGGGCTTGATCGGCGGAGTGCTGCAACCCCTGTTCGTCGGGGCGCGCTGCGTTCTCCTCTCGCCGGTGGCATTTCTCCAGCGGCCCGGCCGCTGGCTGGAGGCCATCGACCGCTACCGCGGCACGACCAGCGGCGGGCCGAATTTCGCCTATGAGCTCTGCGTCCGCAAGGTCGATCCCGGGTGGCGCGAGCGCTTGGATTTGAGCAGTTGGCAGGTCGCCTTCAACGGGGCCGAGCCGGTGCGTGCCGACACCCTGGAGCGATTCGCCCGGCACTTCTCCCCCTGTGGTTTTCGCCGCGAGGCTTTCTACCCCTGCTATGGGCTCGCCGAGGCAACCCTCCTGGTGAGCGCGCACGCTGCCGCGACGGCGCCGCGCGTCCTGCCGCTCGAGGTTGAGGCGCTCGAGCGGCAGCGTGTGAGGGTGAGCGACGAAGAGACGGCGCGGAGTCGACCGCTGGTCGCCAGTGGCCGAGGGTATGCCGAGATCGTGATCGTCGATGGGGAGACCGCGGTGCGGCTGCCGTCCGACCAGATCGGCGAGATCTGGGTGGCGAGCCCGAGTGTCGCCCAGGGGTACTGGAACCGGCCGGAGGAGTCGGCGCGGACCTTTCGTGCCCGGCTGGCCGGCGAACCGGAGGCGGGCCCCTTCCTGCGCACCGGCGACCTGGGCTTCCTTGAGGGGGGTGAGCTCTTCGTCACCGGGCGGCTCAAGGATCTGATCATCCTGCGGGGACGCAACTACTACCCGCAGGACTTCGAGCAGACGTCTGAAGGATATCGGCCCCATTTCAGGCGTGGTGGCGGGGCGGCCTTCGCCGTCACGGTCTTCGGCGAGGAGCAACTCGTCGTGGTCCAGGAGGTCGAGGCCCGCTGGAGCGGGGATTTCGCCGCGGAGGCGGAAGCCCTGCGGCGGGAGGTCGCCTCCGAGCACGGAATCCAGCCTTTCGAGGTGGTCCTCGTCCGCCACGGAACGGTGCCCAGGACCTCCAGTGGCAAGGTGCAGCGACACGCTTGCCGGGCGCTCTACGAAGAGGGCACTCTGGAGGTTCTCGCGCGGCATGGCGCCGCGGCGCACGGCACCGCGGCGGACGCAGAGAACGCGGAGAACCCGGAGATCGACCTCGCGGGCGCGGGCCTCGACGGGTTGCGTCTCGACGGCCTGGCAGCCACGGAGCAGGCAAGTTTCGTCGCCTCCTTCCTGCTCGATCGCGTCGCTCACGTCACCGGGACGGCGGTGGCGCGGATCGTTCTCTCCGAGGCCCCCGCCAATCTCGGGGTCGATTCCTTGGGTGGGGTCGAGCTGCGCGAGGCGATCGAGACCTCCCTCGGCATCTCAGTGCCGCTCTCCGCGGTGATGGAGGCCGCGAGCCTTGCCGCGCTGCGCGACGAGATCCTCGCCCGCTTGGCGCGCTTGGCTCCGGAACCCCAGCGGCCGACCATCGCCCCGGCGCCCTCAGGTTGGGCGAGCGGCGAGCTCCCGTTGGCGGAGGGGCAGAATGCGCTCTGGGTGGCGGAACGTCTGGCACCCGACAGCGGGGTCTGCAACATCGCGGTCGCCGCGCGCACCGAGCGGGAGATGGATGTCGAGCGGCTGCGGCGCGCCCTGGAAGCTCTGATCGACCGCCATCCGAGCCTGCGCACGCGCTTCGGGCAGGTGGGAGGAGTGCCCACCCAGGGAGTCCTGCCGCCGCCCGTCCCGGTCGATCTGGCGCTCGTCGGCCTCGCCGCTCCAACGACGCTCGAGACCGCGGAGGAAGACGAGGCGGAATTCCGTCGGCGCCTCGCGCGAGAAGCCTTCCGGCCGTTCGATCTGGAAACGGGACCGCTCGTCCGGGTGCGTATCTACCGACGGCCGGGCAAGGTTTCGGTGCTGCTCTTCGTGGTCCACCACCTAGTGACGGACTACTGGTCCCTGGCCGTCTTCCTGCGCGAGTTGGGGCTCGTCTATGGGCAGGGCGAGGCGCCGGTGCGCCTGCCGGCGCCCGCCGCCGGCAGGAGCTTCGCGGATTGGGTGTACTGGCAAAAGGAGATGCTCGCCGGTGCGGAGGGTCGGCGGCTCGCCGCGTTCTGGGAGGAGCGCCTGGCCGGCGATCTACCGGTCCTGGAGCTGCCGACGGATCGCCCGCGGCCGTTCGTCCAGAGCTTCATCGCCGGCCGGCGCGAGGTGCGGATCGGAGCCGGTCTCGCCGCCGGGGTGGACCGCCTGGCGAAGAGCCGCGGCGCGACGCTCTACGTGACCCTCCTCGCCGCGTACCAGGCGCTCCTCGCCCGCTATACGGGGACGGCGGATATCCTGGTGGGCTCGGCGACGAGCGGGAGGCCCTCCGCCCAGTTCGCCGGGACGATCGGATACTTCGTCAACATGGTCGTCCTCCGGGCGTCCTTCGCGGCCGATCCACCGTTCGAGGATCATCTCGCCACGGCCCGGCGGTCGATGCTCGACGCCTTGGAGCACCAGGACTATCCCTTCAGCCTGCTCGCCGAGCGGCTGGTGACGGTGCGCGACCCCGGGCGCGCGCCGCTGGTCCAAACCACGCTCATCTTCCAGCAGGCGAATGCGCACGACGAGCTGGCGGCCTTCTCGATGGGGGTGGAGGGAGCGCGCATCCAGGTCGGCGAGCTCGATTTCACCGCGCTCGCCCTCCCCGAGGGCCGACTCGCCTTCGACCTCATCCTCTCCCTCGCCGAGCACGCCGCGGGGCTCACCGGCAGCTTGAGCTACGCGGCCGACCTCTTCGACGCCTCGACGGTGGACCGCCTCCTCGGTCACTTCGAGGAGTTGCTGCACGGGGTGGTGCGCCAGCCGGAGAGGCGGATCGCGGACCTGCCGCTCCTGTCGGCGAGCGAGCGGCAGCAGCTGCAGGTGGAGTGGAACGACTCGCGCTTCGCCCACGTGGAAGGCGCCTGCCTGCACCACTTTTTCGAGGCGCAGGCCGCGCGGTCGCCGGAGGCCACGGCGGTAGTCTTCGGGGCGACGGTTCTGAGCTACGGCGAGCTCGCGGCGCGGGCGAATCAGTTGGCGCGTTCCCTCTTCCGTCTGGGCGTGGGGCCGGAGGTGCGGGTGGGCCTTGGGCTCGAACGGTCGCTCGAGATGGTTTTGGCTCTCTATGGGATCTTGAAAGCGGGTGGCGCCTACGTGCCTCTCGATCCGGAATATCCGGTGGAACGGCTCTCTTACATGCTGGGCGACTCGGGTCTCTCGGTGGTGTTGACCCAGGAGCGGCACCGCGAACGCTTCGCCGCCGGCGGGGCGAGGGTGGTGTGCCTGGATACCGAGTGGGAGGCGATCGGCGGCGAGAGCCGGTCGCGGCCGGAGGTTCGAGTCGGCGGCGACAACATGGCCTATGTGATGTACACCTCGGGTTCGACGGGTCGACCGAAGGGGGTGATGATCCGCCACGCCGGCATCACCAGTCACATGCAGTGGATGCAGCGCGACTTCCCCTTGGGCGGGGACGACAGCGTGATCCAGAAGACCCCGATCAGCTTCGACGCCTCGGTGTGGGAGTTCTACGCCTCGCTCTTCACCGGTGGCCGGCTGGTCCTGGCGCGTCCGGGCGGGCACCGCGACCCCGAATACCTGGTCTCTCAGCTGGTCCGTGAGCAGGTGACGACGCTCCAGGTGGTGCCGTCGCTCCTGCGGCTTCTCCTCGAGCAGCCGGAGATGGACCGCTGCCAGAGCCTGCGTTGGCTGATCTGCGGCGGCGAGTCGCTGGGTGTGGATCTCGTACAAGGGTTCCTCGCCCGGCTGCCGGGCGAGCTGGTCAACGTCTACGGGCCGACCGAGGGCTCGATCACGGCGAGCTACTGGTTCTGCCGTCCAGCGGATGCCGAAGGTGGCGCGGTGACCATCGGCCGCCCGATCGCCAACGTGGAAATTTACGTCCTGGGGCCTGAGCTCGCGCCGGTGCCGGTGGGAGTTTCGGGGGAGCTCTATTTCGGCGGGGTGGGGGTCGGCCGGGGCTATTGGGGCCGGCCGGATCTCACCGCCTTCCGTTTCGTGCCGGATCCCCTCTCGCTCAGGCCGGGAGCGCGCCTCTATCGGACCGGCGACCGGGTGCGCTGGGTGCGCGAGGGCCGGTTGGAGTTCCTCGGCCGGGTGGACCACCAGGTGAAGCTGCGCGGCTTCCGCATCGAGCTTGGGGAGATCGAGGGCATCCTCTCCCTGCACAAGGCGGTGCGGGAGTCGGTGGTGGTGGTGCGCCACGACCTCGCCGGGGGACCGCGCCTGGTGGGCTATGTCTCGCTCCGGGAGGAGGGAGTGGAGGCGGCGGACCTGCGCGGCCATCTCCAGGGCCACCTGCCCGAGCACATGGTCCCCTGGGCGATCGAGATCCTGCCGTCGCTGCCCTTGAGCCCGAGCGGCAAAGTGGACCGGATGGCTCTCCCGTTGCCCCAGGCGGCGCGCCAGATGTCGGAACAGTACGTCGCGCCGCGCACGCCGGTGGAGATCGCGCTCGCCCAGATCTGGGCTGAGGTTCTGGGGTTGCCGCAGGTGGGGTTGGAGGACAGCTTTTTCGCCCTGGGCGGCCACTCGCTGCTCGCCGCCCGGGTGGTGTCGCGCCTGCGCCAGAGCTTCGGCGTCGAGCTGCCGCTGCGCGACCTCTTCGAGCAGCCGACGGTGGGGGGGTTGGCGGTCCGCATCGAACAGTTGGCGGGCGAAGGTGGAGAGATGGCGGCGCCGCCGCTCGGGCGGGTGGCCCGCGAAGGCCGCTCCCTGCCGCTCTCTTTTGCCCAGCAGCGCCTGTGGTTCCTCCATCAGCTGGAACCCGCGAGCGCCCTCTACAACGTCGCGGCGGAGCTCCGCCTGGCGGGGGTCTTGGATGTCGCGGCCCTGGAGCACAGCCTGGGGGAGGTGGTCCGCCGCCATGAGGCGCTGCGCACCATCTTCGTGCTGGTCGGCGGCGAGCCGGTGCAGGAGATCGCCGAGCGGGGCATGGCCCCGCTGCCGCAGGTGAATCTCGCCGGGCTCGGAGAGCCTCAGCGGCAGCGGGAGGTGCTCCGGCTCACCTTGGCGGAGGCAGAGCGCCCGTTCGACCTGGCACGCGGCCCCCTGCTGCGCGCCACGCTGCTCCGGCTGAGCGCGCGCGAGCATCGGCTCCTCGTCACCCAGCACCACATCGCGAGCGACGGATGGTCGATCGGGGTGCTGACGCGGGAGGTCGGGTCGCTCTACGCGAGCTTCCTCGCGGGCAACGTCCTCTCCCTCCCCGAGTTGCCCGTTCAGTACGCGGACTTCGCCGTCTGGCAGCGGGAGTGGCTGTCGGGCGAGGTGCTGGAACGCCAGATCGCGTACTGGCGCCAAGCCCTCTCCGGCCTCTCGCCGCTGGCCTTGCCGACCGACCGGCCGCGGCCGCCGCGGCGCCGGGGCCGCGGCGCCCACCAGCCGCTCGCCCTGGAACCGGCGCTCCAGCACGCCTTGGAACGGCTGGCGCGAGAGCGGGGAGCGACGCCCTTCATGGTTCTCCTCGCCGGCCTGGCGACGCTTCTCTCGCGCCTGAGCGGCCAGGTGGACGTGGTGGTGGGCACGCCGGTCGCGAACCGCACGCACCGCGAGCTCGAGGATCTCATCGGGTTCTTCGTCAACACCCTGGTGCTGCGGGCCGACCTCGCGGGCGCGCCCCGCTTCGTCGACGTCCTGGAGCGGCTGCGCCAGGTCTCCCTCGCCGCCTACGCGCACCAGGATCTGCCGTTCGAGAAGGTGGTCGAGGCCCTGGCGCCGGAGCGCGACGAGAGCCGCACGCCGCTCTTCCAGGTTCTCTTCGTGCTGCAGAACGCGCCGGCCGACGAGCTGGTGCTCCCCGGGCTCACCCTGGAAGGCCTGGAAGTGGAGACGGGGACGGCGAAGTTCGATCTCACCCTCACCTTGACGGAGACCGCGGCGGGCCTTCTGGGCCACTGGGAATTCGACCGTGACCTCTTCGAGCGGACGACCCTCGTCCGCCTCGGCGGTCAGCTCGGCCGTCTTCTCGCGGGCGCGGTGACCTCCCCGGAGGCGAGGATCGGCGACCTGCCGCTCCTCTCGGAGGTGGAGAGCCAGCAGCTGCGCGAGTGGACGGGGCGGCGAGCCGTCTACCCGGAGGTCACCCTCGCCCATCTTCTCGCGTCTCAGGCGGCGCGGACGCCGGAGGCGGTGGCAGTGGTGTTCGCGGGCGAGGCGCTCTCCTACGGCGAGCTCGCCGCCCGCGCCGGCGTCCTCGCGGCGGAGCTCCGGAGCTGCGGCGTGGGACCGGAGGTCCGGGTGGGGATCTTCGCCGAGCGCTCGCTCGCCCTCCTCGTCGGGTTGGTGGCGATCCTCGAAGCGGGGGGGGGCTACGTGCCGCTCGATCCCTCCTATCCGGTCGAGCGCCTGGCCTTCATGCTGGAGGACTCGGGCGTGACGGTCCTGCTCGCGCCCGGGAAGCTCGCTGCACAGCTGCCGTCGCTGTCCAGTCGGGGGACGAAGGTGGTGGAGCTCGACGTCCTCCTGCCCCCCGGCGGCCCGGGGTGGACCGGGGCGCCGGAGCTCTCCCCCGATCACCTCGCCTACATGATCTACACCTCGGGCTCGACCGGCCGTCCGAAGGGAGCGATGAACAGCCACCGGGGCATCGTCAACCGGTTGCTGTGGATGGCGGAGCACTACCGCATGGGCCCGGGCGACCGGATTCTCCAGAAGACCCCGATCTCCTTCGACGTCTCGGTCTGGGAGCTCTTCCTGCCGCTCCTCTCCGGCGCCTGCCTGGTCGTTGCCCGCCCGGGTGGACACCAGGAGCCGGCCTATCTGGTCGAGACCGTCCAGCGCGAGGAGATCACCTGCCTGCACTTCGTACCGGCGATGCTCTCCGCCTTTCTTGAGGCTCCAGGGGTCGAGGGTTGCAGCTCGCTGCGCCAGGTGATCGCGAGCGGCGAAGCGCTGGGCGACGAGCTGGAGCGCCGCTTCTTTGCCCGCCTCACGACGCGGTTGGACAATCTCTACGGGCCGACCGAGGCGGCGGTGGACGTGACGTTCTGGCCCTGCTCCGCGGCGAACGGGACGGGCCGGGTGCCCATCGGCCGACCGGTCGCCAACACCGCGATCCTCGTCCTCGATCCCGCGCTGCGGCCGGTGCCGCCGGGGGCTTTCGGGGAGCTCGCGATCGGGGGCGTGCAGGTGGGCCGCGGCTACCTCGGCCGTCCCGAGCTGACCGCCGAGCGTTTCGTGCCGGATCCGGGGGGCGAAAGGGGCGGTGAGCGGCTCTACCTGACGGGTGACCTGGTGCGCAATCTGGTCGACGGAACCGTCGAATACGTCGGCCGGCTGGATCACCAGGTCAAGGTGCGGGGCTTCCGGATCGAGCTGGGCGAGCTCGAGTCGGTGCTCGCGGCGCACCCCGCGGTCCGCGAGGCGGTCGTGCTGGCGCGTCAGGACACCCCGGGCGACGTACGCCTGGTCGCCTACGTCGTCGAGACCCTTGCCGATGCCGCCGCCGCCGCGCCGGAGGCGGGTCTCGCCGGCACGCTCCGCGACCATCTGGCGGCGCGTCTGCCGGCCTACATGGTGCCCGCGGCGTTCGTCGTCCTCCAGGCCCTGCCGCTCAACCCCAGCGGCAAAGTGGACCGGCGGGCGCTCCCCACTCCGGAGTGGAGCGACGGCGGCGGTCCTCTCGCGCCGCGTCGGCCCGCCGAGGAGATCCTGGTGGGGATCTGGCAGGAGGTGCTGGGCCGCGAACGGCTCGGGGTGGCGGACGATTTCTTCGCGCTCGGGGGACACTCGCTCCTCGCGACCCAGGTGGTGGCGCGGGTGCGCGGCGCCTTCGCGGTCGAGCTGCCCGTCCGCGCTCTCTTCGAGGCGCCGACGGTGGCCGAGCTGGCCCGCCGGGTGGAGGCGGCTCAGGGGACCGTGGAGGCTCCGGCGGCGCCGCCGCTCGGACGCACGTCGCGCGACGGCGGCGCGTCCGGCCTGCCACTGTCGTTCGGCCAGGAGAGACTGTGGTTCCTCAGTCGCCTGGAGCCCGGGAGCTCCGCCTACAACCTTCCGGTGGCCCTCGAGGTGAGCGGTGTCCTGGACGTGCCGGCGTTCGCCGGGAGCTGCCGGGCGATCGTCGCCCGCCATGAGGCGCTGCGCACCACCTTCGTCGAAGCGGCGGGGCGCGGGAGCCAGGTGATCGCACCGGCCCTCGCGCTCCCGGTGCCGGTCGTCGATCTCGCCGTGCTGCCGGAACCGGCGCAGGCAGGCGAGTCGGCGCGCCTGGTGCGGGAGGACGCGGGACGCCCCTTCGATCTCGCCACCGGGCCGCTTCTCCGGGTGACCCTCCTGCGCCTCGCCGCGGCCGAGCACGTCAGCCTCTTCAACCTGCACCACATCGTCTCCGACGGGTGGTCGATGGGGGTCTTTCTGCGCGAGCTTTCGGCGCTCTACGGCGCCGGAGTCGCGGGACGGCCGATGACGCTGCCGGAGCTGCCCATCCAGTACGCGGACTTCGCCCTCTGGCAGCACCGGTGGTTGGGCCCGCGTGGAGAGGACGGGAGATCCGCGCTCGCCGAGCAGCTCGACTACTGGCGCCGGCAGCTCGCCGGGGCGCCGCCGGTCTTCGACCTGCCGATGGACCGCCCGCGGCCGGCCGAGCGGATCGGGCGGGGCGGGCTCGTCCCCTACTCCCTGCCGGCCGAGCTCACCCGGTCGGCGCGCGCTTTCGCCCGTCGTTCGGGAACGACGCTCTTCATGACCCTCGTCGCGGCCTTCCACACCCTGCTGTCGCGCTACTCAGGGGTGGAGGACATCCCGCTGGGGACGGCGGTCGCCAACCGCACCCACCGCGAAAGCGAGGGGCTGATCGGCTTCTTCGTCAACACCCTGGTGCTCCGCGGCGACCTCGCGGGCGACCCCAGCTTCATCCAGCTCCTCGGCCGAACGCGGGAGATGCTCTTCGGCGCCTACGCCCACCAGGATCTGCCGTTCGAGAAGCTGGTCGACGACCTGGCGCCGGCCCGCAGCCTGAGCTATGCGCCGATCTTCCAGGTGATGATCGCGCTGCAGAACATGCCGCTCGGCGAGCTGGCCCTCCCGGGTCTCTCCCTGGCGAGCCTGCCGACCGGGCCCGGGGTGGCGAAATTCGACCTCACCTTAAACCTCTGGGAAGGGCTCGGCGCGGGCCTCACGGGTGACCTCCAGTACGATCTCGACCTCTTCGACACGCTGCGCATCGAGCGGCTGGCCGGCCACCTCTCGACGCTCCTTAAGGCGGCGCTCGCGGCACCGGAACAGCCGGTCTCGACCCTGCCCCTGCTGTCGGCGGACGAGCGGTACCAGCTGGTCACCGGGTGGAACGAAACCCGGGTCGACGTCGCGGAAGAGCCGTCGTCGCTCTCCGGCCTGGTCGAGGCGCAGGTGGCGCGGACGCCGGAGGCCGTGGCGGTGGTCGACGGGGCCACGGAGATCACCTACGGCGAGCTCAACCGGCGGGCGAACCGCCTGGCGCGCCGCCTGCGCCGGCTGGGGATCGGCCCCGAGAAACGGGTGGGCATCTTCGTCGAACGGTCGGCGGACCTGGTGGTGAGCCTCCTCGCTTCCCTGAAGTCCGGCGGAGCCTATGTCTCGCTCGACCCCTCCTATCCCGCCGAACGGCTGGCCTTCATGGTCGAGGACTCGGGGATTTCGGTGATCGTCGTCGGCAGCGCGGTGGCGGAGCGGTTGCCGGCGGCGCTCCTCCGGGAGGGCGTGGCGGTGCTCCGCCTGGAGACCGAGCCCGAGGCGCGCCAGGCGCGTCAGGAGATCGCCGCCGAGAGCGGCGAGGATCTCCCCTCCCTCACCCTGCCGCGCCACCTGAGCTACGTGATCTATACCTCGGGGTCGACCGGTCAGCCGAAGGGCGTCGCCCTGGAGCATCGCGGGGCGGTCCTCCTCTGCCGCTGGGCGGCGGCGGCCTTCACTGCGGAAGAGAGCGCGGTGGTCGGCTTCACGACCTCGGTCTCTTTCGACGTCTCCGTCTTCGAGCTGTTCCTGGCCCTCACCCGGGGCGGCCGCCTGGTGGTGGCGGAGAACGTGCTCGCCCTGCCTGCCCTGGCGGCCGAGGGGATCACTCTCCTCTGCGCCGTGCCCTCGGCGCTCGTCGAGCTGGTGCGGCTCGGCGGGGTGCCCGCCTCCGTGCGCACCTTCTGCCTGGCGGGCGAGGCGCTGCCGCGTTCGCTCGCCGATGCGCTCTTCGCCCTGGACCCCACGGTGCGGGTGCTGAACGTCTACGGTCCCTCCGAGGACACCACCTACTCGACCCTGGGCGTCGCGGTACCGGACAGCACCCGCCCGCCGGCGATCGGTCGACCGATCCAGAACGGCCGCACCTACGTCCTCGACCGGCACGGCGAGCCCATGCCGGCAGGCGTGCCGGGCGAGCTCCACCTGGGTGGCGGCGGCCTGGCGCGCGGTTACCTCGGCTTGCCCGACCTCACGGCGGAGCGCTTCATCCCGGACGCTCTCTCGGAGGAGCGGGGCTCACGACTCTACCGGACGGGGGACCTCGCCCGGGTAGGGTTCGACGGCGAGCTCGAATACCTCGGCCGCACGGACCACCAGGTCAAGATCCGCGGCTTTCGCATCGAGCTGGGGGAGATCGAGGCGGTCCTGCGTTCCCACCCGGCGGTGGTCGAGGCGGTGGTCCTGCCGCGCGAGGCGGCGTCCGGCGACCTCCGGTTGGTGGCCTACCTGCTGGCGGCGCCGGAGACCGCCCCCGAAGCGGGAAATTTGCGTGCCCACCTCGCCGCCCGGCTGCCGGACTACATGGTGCCGGCGGCCTTCGTGGCGCTCGCGGAGCTGCCGCTCACCCCGAGCGGCAAGCTCGACCGCCGGACCTTGCAGCGTACCGCTCCGGCCCCGGAATGGGGTACCGGCGGCCAAGCGGCGGAAGAGTTGGCCACCCCGCTCTCGCCGGTGGCCGAGATGGTGGCGGGGATCTGGGCCGAGATCCTCCACCGCGACCGGGTCGGTGGGAACGACGACTTCTTCGCCCTCGGCGGACACTCGCTCCTCGCCACCCAGGTGGTGGCGCGGCTGCGCCAGGTGCTGGGGGTGGAGCTCCCGCTCCGCATCCTCTTCGAGCGGCCGACGGTCGCCACCCTGTCCGAAGCCGTCGAAGCCGTCCTGCGGGCACGGCGCGGCGATGGGGGAGCGCTGCCGCCGATCCTTCCGGTGCCCCGCGGCGAGGCGCTGCCGCTCTCCTTCGCCCAGGAGCGGCTGTGGTTCGTCCACCAGCTGAACCCCGATGGCGACGCCTACAACCTGCCCGCGGCGGTGCGCCTGACCGGTCCCACCGACATCGCGGCCCTCGCTTGGAGCTTCGGCGAAATCGTGCGGCGGCACGACTCTCTCCGCACCCGCTTCCCGCTCTCCGCCGGCCGGGCGGTGCAGGTGGTCGATCCCCCGTCGCCGCCATCGCCGCCATCGCAGGTGCCGTTACCCGTGGTCGACCTCTCGGCCCTCGGCGCCGAGCGGCGGGAGCCGGCGGCTCTCGCCGCCGTCGGCCGGCTGGCGAGCGCGCCTTTCGACCTCGCGAGCGGGCCGCTCCTGCGCTCGGCGCTCCTCCGCCTCTCGGCCAAGGAGCACGTCTTCGCCCTTTCTCTCCACCACATCATCACCGACGGTTGGTCGATCGACCTCCTGCTCCGCGAGATGACGGCGCTCTATCCGGCGCGGGTCGCCGGCCTCCCATCGCCCCTTAAAGAGCCTGCTCTGCAGTTCGCCGACTTCGCCGCCTGGCAGCGTGCCGGCTTCCGCGGCGAGGTTCTGGAGAGCCAGCTCGCCTACTGGCGCCGCGCCCTGGCGGCTCCGCTTCCGGTCCTCCAGCTGCCGCTCGATTTCGAGCGACCGGCGGTGCAGGTCTTCGCCGGAGGCGTCGAGAGCCTCGTCCTCCCCGCCGAAAGCGCTCTGCGCCTGCGGGCCCTGGCGCGCCAGGAGGGGGTGACCCCGTTCATGCTCCTGCTCGCCGGCTTCGCTCTCCTCCTCGGGCGCCAGGCCGACCAGCAGGACGTCATCCTCGGCTCGCCGATCGCGGGCCGCAGCCGGACCGAGGTGGAGGGCCTCCTGGGCTGCTTCCTGAACACCGTCGCCCTGCGCGTCGACCTCACGCGCGGCGTGAGCTTCCGCGCCCTGCTCGCCAGGGTGCGCGAGTCGGTGCTCGACGCCCACCTCCACCAGGACCTGCCGTTCGAACGGCTGGTAGAAGAGCTCCGTCCGCAGCGGGACTTGGGCCGGCACCCGATCTTCGACGTGCTGATCAACTTCATCAACACCCCCCGCGCGGCCCTCGCCATCCCCGGCTTGGAGCTTGAATTCGTCGATCTGCCCGAGCCCGAGTCGAAGTTCGCCCTGACTCTCTACGCGACCGATGCGGGCGACGCCCTGGCCCTGCGGCTCGCCTATCAGCGGGCCCTCTTCTCCAGCCGGCGGATCGCCCTCCTCATGGATCAGCTCGCCTTCCTCCTCGACCAGGCCGCCGCGGCGCCGGAGGGGGCGATCGAGAGCTATTCGCTGGTCTCGCCGCGGAGCTTCGGCCTCCTCCCCGACCCGGGTGCGGTCCTCGCCGAGCCGGACTTCCCGTCGACCCCGCGTCTCATCCTCGACTGGGGCCGCCGGACCCCCCAGGCGCCGGCCCTCCTCCAGGGCGAGGCGGTCCTCACCTACGGCGGGCTCGCGGCGCAGGGGCGGAGCGTGGCGCGGGCTCTCGGGGATCGTGGCCTCAAGCCGGGCGACGTGGTGGCGGTGGCCGGGCGGCGCAGCTTCGACCTCATCGCCGCCCTGGTGGGCGTGCTGGCGGGTGGCGGGGTCCTCCTCATGCTCGACCCCAAGCTGCCCGCAACCCGCCGCGGCGTCATGCTGCGCGAGGCGCGGTCGCGCTTCCTCCTCCGCCTCGATGGGCCGGAGGACGACCTCGACGCCCTTGCCGTGCCGCCGGAGACCGGGGTGCTCTCAGCAGCCGAGATCTTCGCGGGCCCGGTGTCGGAACCCGATCCTGCCGCTGCCGGCGACGAAACCCTGGCGCTGGGCGAGGCCGCCTACATCTTTTTCACCTCCGGCACCACCGGAGTGCCCAAGGGGATCCTCGGCAGGCATCGCGGCTTGAGCCACTTCCTCGCCTGGCAGCGGGAGACCTTCGAGGTGGGGCCGGGGGACCGCAGCGCGCAGCTCACCGGCCTGTCGTTCGACGTCGTCCTGCGCGACATCTTCCTGCCCTTGACGAGTGGCGCCGCCCTCTGCCTGCCGGAGAGCGACGACCTGGCCCCCGAGTCCATCCTCTCCTGGCTCGACGCCAGCCGGATCAGCGTGCTCCACACCGTGCCGGCCCTCGCCCGCACCTGGCTTGCGAACCTGCCGGCGGGCCTCGCTCTCGGCCACCTGCGCTGGGTGTTCTTCGCCGGCGAGGTTCTGCCGCGCTGGCTGGTGGAGAAATGGCGCACCGCCTTCCCTCACCCGCACGGTATCGTCAACCTCTACGGCCCGACCGAGACGACGCTCGCCAAGTTCTTCTATCGGGTCCCGGACGATCCACCCCCCGGGGTGCAGCCGGTGGGCGAGCCGCTGCCGCAGACCCAGGGGCTGGTCCTCGCCGCCGACGGGCGGCTCTGCGGTGTCGGCGAGCCGGGGGAGATCGTCGTGCGCACTCCCTTCCGCAGCCTGGGCTACGTCAATCCGCGGCCGGAGGACGTCGCCCGCTTCGTCGCCAATCCTTTCCGCGACGACCCCGGCGACCTCGTCTACCACACCGGTGACAAGGGGCGGTACCGGCCCGACGGCCGCCTCGACATCCTCGGCCGGCTCGACGACCTGGTGAAGGTGCGTGGCATCCGGGTGGAACCTGCGGAGGTCCAGGCGGCGCTCTCGACCTTCCCCGGGGTGCGCGCGAGTGAGGTTCTGGCGCGCGCCGACGCGGCCGGCGAATACCACCTGACGGCCTACTTCGTCGCCGCCTCCGAGCCGGCGCCCACGGTGAGCGCGCTGCGCCGTTTCCTGCTCGAACGGCTGCCCGAAGCGATGGTGCCGACCGCCTTCGTCCGCCTCGACGCCATTCCGCTCACCGCCAACGGCAAAGTGGACCGCTCCCGCCTCCCCGAGCCGGGGACGAGCCGGCCCGAGCTCGAGGTGGCATACTTGGCGCCGCAGACCGCCGCCGAGCGGGCGATCACCGAGGTCTGGCGGGAGCTCCTGGGCATCGAACAGATCGGGCTCGACGACAACTTCTTCGACTTGGGCGGCCATTCGCTGCTGCTGATCGAAGTGCGCGGCCGGCTGGAGGCGGCGCTCGGCCGACCGGTCGCGATGGTCGACCTCTTCCGCTTCCCGAGCGTCGGCGCCCTGGCACGCAGCCTGACGCCGCAGACCGAGAGCCGCACCGTCCAGCAGAAGGGCTTCGATCGCGGCGCCGACCGCCAGGCGGCGCGGCGTCGGCTCCAGGCGCGGGCCGTCGGCGCCGCCCGGAAGGGAAAGGAATGAGCGCGACCGAGCCGGCCGTCGACGGGATCGCCGTCGTCGGGATGGCGCTACGCTTCCCAGGGGCCAACAGCCCCAGCGAGTTCTGGCGGAACCTCTGTGCGGGCGTCGAGTCGCGCCGCGAGTTCACCGAGAGCGAGCTGCAGGCGGCGGGGCTCGACCGCGCGGAGTGGAGCGATCCCCACTACGTCAACGCCGGGATGACGATCGACGACGTCGATCTCTTCGACGCCGCCTTTTTCGGCCTGAGCCCCCGCGAGGCGGCGATCCTCGACCCCCAGCACCGGCTGTTCCTGGAGAGCGCCTGGGAAGCTCTGGAGGCCGCGGCCTACGACCCCGAGCAGTTCGCGGGCGCGATCGGCCTTTTCGGCGGGGTATTCCTCAGCACCTATCTGCACGAGAACCTGCTGCCCAGCCGCGCCCTGCTGCGCGAGGCGGGCGAGCTGACCGTCCGCCACGGCAACGAGAAGGACTACCTGACCACCCGCACTTCATACCGCTTGAACCTGACCGGGCCGAGCGTCGCCATCCAGAGCGCCTGCTCGACCGGCCTGGTGGCGGTCCACATGGCCTGCCAGAGCCTGTGGAGCCACGAGTGCGACGTCGCGCTCGCGGGGGCCTGCTCGGTGCGGGTGCCGACGCGGCAGGGCTACTTCTACGAGCCCGGCGGCATCGCCTCGCCGGACGGCCACTGCCGGCCGTTCGACGCGCGGGCGGCGGGCACGGTCTTCGGACATGGCTTGGGCGTCGTCGTCCTGCGCCGGCTCGACGAGGCGCTCGCCGACGGCGACGTGATCCACGCCGTGCTCCGCGGCAGCGCCATCAACAACGACGGCTCGCAGAAGGTGGGCTTCACCGCCCCCAGCGTCGACGGCCAGTCGGCGGTCATCGCCGAGGCGTTGAGCGTCTCGGGGGTCGAGCCGGAAGACATCGGCTATGTCGAGGCGCACGGCACCGGCACCGCGCTCGGAGATCCGATCGAGATCGAGGCCCTGACCCAGGCCTTCCGGGCGCGCACCGCCGAGCGGGGCTTCTGTGCCCTGGGCTCGGTCAAGTCGAACATCGGCCATCTGGGGACGGCCTCCGGCATCGCCGGTCTGATCAAGACCGTCCTCGTCCTCAAGAACGGCCGGATTCCGCCCACCTTGCACTTCGAGTCCCCCAACCCGAAGATCGACTTCGCGGCCAGCCCGTTTGAGGTCAACACCCGACTGCGCGACTGGGTGACGCCGGGCACCCCGCGCCGCGCCGGCTTGAGCTCCTTCGGCATGGGGGGGACCAACGCCCACGCCATCCTGGAGGAGGCTCCACCCCGACGGCCCGGTGGCCCGGCGCGCCCGGTGCAGCTGCTGCCGCTCTCGGCGCGTACCCCGGCGGCCCTCTCGGCGCGGACCGCGGCTCTCCTCGACTACCTCCGCGGCGCGCCCGCCGAGGAACCGGCCGATCTCGCCTTCACGCTCGCCGTCGGCCGCCAGGGCTTCGCGCAGCGCCGCTTCCTCGTCTGCCACGACCTCGCGGATGCGGCCGCCGCCCTAGGGGACCCGGAGCCGACCCGCATTCTCACCGGCCCGGCGCCGGCCCGCCGCCGGTCGGTCGCTTTTCTGTTCCCGGGCCAGGGGGCGCAGTATCCCGGCATGGCGAACGGGCTCTACCGGGAGGAAGCGGTCTTCCGCCAGGCGGTCGACGAGTGCTTCGCCATCCTCCAGGGCTTAGGCCTCGACCTGCGCTCGATCGTCGAGCCCACCACGGATGCCGAGCGGCAGTCCGAGCGGCAGTCCGAGCGGGATGCCGAGCGGGATGCCGAGCTGCGCCAGACCGGGAGGGCGCAGCCGGCGATTTTCGTCGTCGCCTACGGCATGGCGCGGCTGTGGATGAGCTGGGGCGTGCGGCCGGCGGTGATGGTCGGCCACAGCGTGGGAGAGTACGTGGCCGCCTGCCTCTCCGGCGTCCTGTCCCTCGCCGACGCCCTCGGGCTGGTCGTCGAGCGCGGGCGCCTGATGCAGAGCCTGCCTCCCGGGTCGATGCTCGCCGTCTCCCTGCCGGAGAGCGAGCTGCGGCCGCTCCTCACCGGCAGTCTGGCGCTCGCGGCGGTCAACGGCCCCGGCCTCTCGGTGGCGGCGGGGGAACCGGCCGACGTCGAGCGTCTGGAGGGGCTGCTCGCGGCGCGCGGGGTCACCGGCCGGCGGCTCCACACCTCTCACGCCTTCCACTCGTCGATGATGGACCCCATCCTGCCGGCGTTCCGCAAGCGGCTCTCGCAGGTCGCCTGGAGCGCGCCGGAGATCCCGTTCTTCTCGAACCTGACCGGACGGGAGGCCACCGCCGCCGAAGTGATGGACCCGGAGTATTGGGTGCGGCATCTGCGGCACACCGTCCGCTTCGGTGAGAGCCTGGGTCGCCTGCTGGGCGATACGGACCTCGTCTTCGTCGAAGTGGGGCCGGGCCGTACCCTGAGCTCTCTCGTGCGCCAACAGCCAGGCCCGGCGGAGGGCAGGGTCGTGGTTTCCTCGCTGCGCCACCCGCAGGATCGGGTGGGGGATCTGGAGTTTCTCCTCACCAGCCTCGGCCGCCTCTGGATGGCGGGCGTCACGGTCGACTGGCACGCTTTCTACGACGGCCAGGAACGGCGGCGGGTGGAGCTCCCGACCTATCCTTTCGAGCGCCAGCGCTTCTGGATCGAGCCGCAGCCGGCGGCGACAAGCTTGGCGAGCGCCGCGACGGCGGCGACGCACGAACGGCTGTGGGCGCCGCTCTGGACGCAGGAGCCGCACGTCCCCCGGTTGGTCCCCCGGTCGACGGCCGGGATCGGCGGGCCGGCCCGGTGGCTGATCCTCGCCGACTCCGCCGCGGGTCTCGGCCCGCGCATGGCGGCGAGGTTGGCGGCGCGCGGGCACTCGGTCGCCCAGGTCGGGATCGGTAGGAGGGAGGCGGGATTTCGTAGCGTGGGGGATCATGCCTACGAGCTCGACCCTCTCCGCCCCGAGGGCTACACGACCCTCCTTGCCGAGCTGGCGGCGACGGGCTGGGAGCCCGACGTCGCGGTCCACCTGTGGAGCCTCGCTCCGGACGCCGGGGAGGAGGTCGGGCGGACGAGCGTCGCCCTCCTCGGCAAGGCCCTGGCCGGTCGTGGCCGCCCGTTGGAGATCGGCATGGTGACCTCCGGCCTCTGCGAGGTGACGGGTGGAGAGGCGTTGTCGCCGGAGCGGGCGACCCTCCTCGGGGCGTGCCGGGTGCTGCCCTGGGACCACCCCGTGCTGCGCTGCAGGGTGCTCGACGTGGAGCCTGTGATGGGCGGCGCGGCGGACGTCCTCGTCGAGCGCCTGCTCGCCGAGCTCGGGGGGGCCCCGGCGGGCGACCTCGTGGCCTACCGGGGGAGGCATCGTTGGGTGGCGGCGTATCAGCCCGTGCGCTTCACGACGGACGAGCCGTCCGAGGCGGAGATCCCGGCTGCTTTGGCCGCGGGTCCCGTGGTGCTCCTCGCGGGCACCCCGGGCGAGCCGGCGTCGACCCTCGTCGAGTGGCTGACGAAGACGGTGGGGAGCCGCTTGCGGATCGTCGAAGGGGGGCTCCACCCTGCGGGTCCGGAGGGAGAAGAGCCCTGGCGCGCGGTCGGCCGGGCGCTCACCGGCGACGGCGCGCCAGGGACGCTCTTCGTCTTTCCCGCCGCGGGCGCCGACGGGGACCACGAGATCGCCGGCCTGCGCTCTCTTCTCTCCGGCCTCGCCGGCAGCGAGCCCGGTCTCTTGGTCCTCGTCGGTCCGCTCGCCGCGCAGGTGGGTGGACCCGGCCGGTCGGAAGACGCGGTGTTGGGCGCCTACTGCGCGGCCCTGGCCCGCCGGCGCTCGGCCGCGGGCCAGCCCACCCTCGCCCTCGCCTGGGGAGGGGTGAGCCGCGAGGAGGCGATGGCGGCCCTCCCCCGCGCCCTGGATTGCGGCCTGGCGGAGGTCGTCCTCTCGCCGGTCCATCCGGCGCGGCTTTGGGAGTTGGGGGAATTGGGGGAGTCGGGCGAGCCCGGAGCCGCGGCGGACGGCGCGGTGCCCGTCGGAGCGGCCCAGGAATCTCTGCCGCAGCACCCCCGACCGGCCCTCGGCAACCCCTACCTCGCGCCGCGCGGTGAGGCCGAGCGCGCGCTGGTCGAGATCTGGCAGCAGGGGCTGGGCATCGATCGCATCGGGATTCACGACAACTTCTTCGAGCTCGGCGGCGACTCGCTCCTGGCGATCCGCATCGCCGAAGAGGTGAAACGTCGCTTCGCCGTCGAGATCACCACCGCCTCTCTTTTCGAGGGCCCGACGGTCGCCTCGCTGGCGACGATCGTCAGCCCCGGCGAACCCGGCGCGAACCCGGCGACATCAGAGACATCGGCGACCTTGTCGCCGATGGCCGAGAGCGTGGAGCAGGGCGCGCGCCGCCGCGAGCGGGCGCGGACGCGGGCCGGCGCGGCGCGGCGGGCGCGTGACGCCGGAGACCTGATGGAGGAGGTGGCCGTCTGGGACGACGCGGCTCGGCGCAACGAGGAGGAGAGATGAAAAGGTCCGAGCTGCTCGATCGTCTGGAAGGCTCCGAAATCGCCGTGATCGGCATGGCCTGCCGGGTCCCCGGCGCCGCCGACGTGGACGCCTTCTGGCGCAATCTCGAAGCCGGGGTGGAGTCGCTCACCCGCTTCACCGACGAGGAGCTCCTGGCGAGCGGCGCCGATCCGGAGTGGCTGGAGCGCCCCAACTACGTCAAGGCCGGCTACGAGCTTTTGGGGAGCGATCTCTTCGATGCCTCCTTCTTCGGCTACAGCCCGCGCGATGCCGAGCTCATCGATCCCCAGCAACGGCTGCTCCTGGAGTGCGCCTGGGAGGCCCTGGAGGAGGCGGGCTGCGACAGCGCGCGGGTGAGCGGGCCGGTCGGGGTCTTCGCCGGCACCAGTCTGCCGCGCTATCTGTTCAACATCTATTCCAACCCGGAGCTCGTGCGGACGGCCGGCGATCTCCAGGCCCTGCTCGGCAACGACAAGGATTTTCTCGCCACCCGGCTGTCCTACAAGCTCAACCTCCGGGGGCCGAGCGTCGCGGTGCAGACCGCCTGCTCGACGTCGCTCGTGGCGGTGCACCTGGCCTGCCAGAGCCTGCTCGGCTTCGAGAGCGATCTGGCGCTCGCCGGCGGGGTGGCGCTCAACGTCCCCATGCGGTCCGGCAACTTCCACCAGGAGGGCAGCATCATCTCGCGCGACGGCCGCACCCGGGCTTTCGACCACCGCGCCGACGGCACGCTCTTCGGCAGCGGCCTCGGGGTGGTGGTGCTCAAGCGACTCGCCGACGCCGTCGCCGCCGGCGACCCCATCCGGGCGGTCCTCCGCGGGTCGGCCATCAACAACGACGGTTCGCTCAAGGTGGGGTTCACCGCCCCCAGCGTCGTGGGGCAGGCCAAGGTCATCGCCGAGGCCCTGGCCAACGCCGGGGTGAGCGCCGACACCATCGACTATGTCGAGACTCACGGCACCGGGACGCCGCTCGGCGACCCGATCGAGATCAGCGCTCTCACCCGCGCCTTCCGCGCCAGCACCTCGCGCAAGGGCTTCTGCGCCATCGGTTCGGTCAAGACCAATATCGGTCACCTGAGCTCGGCCTCCGGCGTCGTCAGCCTGATCAAGGCGGTGCTCGCGTTGGAGCACCGGCAGATCCCGCCGAGCCTCAACTTCGAACTGCCCAATCCGCAGATCGACTTCGCCAATAGCCCGTTCTACGTGCAGACCCGGCTCGGCGAATGGCCGCGTCGCGAAACGCCGCGCCGGGCCGGGGTCAGCTCGTTCGGCATGGGCGGCACCAACGTCCACATGGTGCTCGAAGAAGCTCCCGAGATCGACGATCCGCCGGCGGTCCGCGGCTGGCGGCTCCTCACCCTGAGCGCCCCGACACCGACGGGGCTCGACGCCGTGGCCGGGCGCCTCGCCGCGCACCTCGAGCGGCATCCGGAGACCGACCTGACCGACGCCGCCTACACCCTGCAGACCGGCCGCCGGGCGTTCAACCACCGCCGGGCGGTGGTCTGCCGGGACGTCGTCGAGGCGCTCGCCGGGCTCGCCGGGCGACAGCCGGAGCGGGTGGCCTCCGGCCTGCGGGAAATCGAAGACCGGCCGGTCGCCTTCGTCCTGCCGGCGGCGTTCCCAAGGTCCGCGCTGCCGGGGGTCGAGCTCTACCGCGAGGAGCCGGTCTTCCGCCGGCACGCCGACCAGGCGGCGCAGGAGCTGCTGGCGGCCGGCCTGGGCTTCGATCCCCGCGCGGACCTGCGCGGTACCGATGCCGCCGATGTCGCCAATTTCGCCGACGCCGCCGATGTCACCGATGTCACCGTCGATCGCGCGCTCGCCTTCGTCGTCGGCTACGCTCTTGCCGGCCTTCTCGCCTCCTGGGGCGTCAAGCCCGCGGCGGTCCTGGGCTACGGGGTGGGAGAGATCCTCGCGGCGCACCTGGCGGGAGCCCTGCCTCTCTCCGCTGCGGCTCGCCTGGCGGTGGCCCGGCTCGGCGGCGGGCCGCTGCCGACGGTCGAATGGAGTCCCGTCCAGGCCCCGGCTCCGCTCTGGCTGGGGAGCAGCGGCCGTTGGATCACCGCCGTCCAGCTGCCGGCGCAGGAGCTCGGGGCCGCCGCTGCCCCTGCTGACTCCTCCTGGCGGCCGCTCCTCGCCGCTGACGACCGGTGGGTGCTCGAGCTCGCCTCTGCGGCCACCCCCGCCGCTCTCCTCCAGGCGCTCGGCGCCCTCTGGGTCGCCGGAGTGGAGGTCGACTGGGAAGGCGTGAACGCCTTGGAGCGCCGGCGGCGCATCCGTCTCCCCACCTATCCCTTCGAGCGCCAGCGCTACTGGGTGGAGAGGTCGACCCAGGCCCTGGGGAAGGCCGCCGGCCCGGCGGCGATCACGAAGGAGCCTGAGCTCGCGAACTGGTTCTACGTCCCCTCGTGGAAGCGCAGCCCGGCGCCCGCCGCCTATGCCGCCATCGCCGACATCGCTGGCGGCACCTGGCTGATCTTCCGCGACCTCTGCGGCGTGGGGGACGCCCTGGCGGCGAAGCTCCTCGCGGCCGGCCGGCCGGTCCATGTGGTGGCGGCCGGCGAGGCTTTCGCCCGCGATGGCGAGGGCCGCTACACCCTCGATCCGCGGCGCCCGGCGGATTACGATCGGCTGCTCCGGGAGCTCGTCGCGGCGGGCCAGGCCCCGGAGCGGGTCGTCCACCTGTGGAACCTCACCGGCGCCGCGGAGCCCGCCCTGGAGCCCGATCCCGGTCTCGAGCCCGCGGCGGTGGATCGCCTGGAGACTCTCGGCTATTCGAGCCTCCTCGCGCTCACCCGCGCCCTCAGCCGGCACTGCGCGGCGAGCTCGATCGACCTCGCCATGGTGTCGAGCGGCGTCCAGTCGGTCCAGGGAGGAGAGGCGCTGCAGCCGGCCAAGGCGAGCTTCCTCGGCCTCTCGTCGGTGGTGCCGCAGGAGATGCTCAACTTCACCTGCCGCTCGGTCGACCTCTCGCCTCCCGCCGGTACCGCCGCCTGCGCCGCGGCGGCGGACCTCCTGCTCCGCGAGCTCGGCGCTCCCAGCGCCGAGCCGGTCGTCGCCTACCGCGAAGGTCGCCGGTGGGTGCAGACCTTCGAGCCGGTGCGGCTGGGGGAGCGCCCGGCGGAGACCACCCGCCTGCGCCAGCGGGGCGTCTACATGATCACCGGCGGTCTCGGCCACGTCGGCTCGGTGCTCGCGCGCTACCTCGCCCGGCGCTACGCCGCCCGACTCGTGCTGGTGGGGCGCTCGGAGCTGCCGCCGCGCGGGGAGTGGGAGGCCCGCCTCGCGACCGCCTCAAAGGGGGATCCCCTGGGCGATCGGATGCGGCGGGTTCAGGCGATCGAGGCCTTGGGTGGCGAGGTGCTGGTGGTGGCGGCGGACGTCACCGATCGCCTGGCCCTGGGGCGGGCCGTGGCGCTCGCCGGCGAGCGGTTCGGGGGCTTGAACGGCGTCATCCACGCCGCCGGCTGGGTCGGCGAAGGGGCCTTCGCGGCCGTCCAGGATCTCGCCGAGACGACGATCCGCGGCCACTTCGATCCCAAGATCCGGGGCGCCATCGCGCTCGCCCATGCCGTCGCCGCGGAGAAGCTCGATTTCTGTCTCCTCACCTCCTCGCTCTCGGCGGTGCTGGGCGGCCTCGGGCATGGCGCCTACTCCGGGGCCAACCGTTTCCTCGACGCCTTCGCGCAGTTCCAGTCGCGGCAGAGCGGCGTCCCCTGGCGCAGCCTCAACTGGGATTCCTGGCTTTACGAGGAGGAGAAAGAGGCGCAGACCACCCGCGGCGCCAGCACCTCCGATCTCACCATGACCCTGGAAGAGGGCGTCGAGACGCTCGAACGGGCCCTCCTGCTCGACCAGGAGAGCCAGGTGGTGGTGTCGACCGGCAACCTCGGCGCCCGTCTCGACCTCTGGGTCCGTCTCGACCGCCAGCGCGGCGCCCGCCAGGGCGAGGGGCTCACCGTCCACCCGCGGCCGGCGCTCGACGTCCCCTATGTCGCCCCGCGCGACGAGGTGGAGCGTCAGGTGGCGGAGATCTGGCAGGAGTCGCTCGGCTTGGAGGAGGTCGGCGTCCATGACGACTTCTTCGAGCTCGGCGGCCACTCTCTCCTCGCCACCCAGCTCTTCTTCCGGCTCCGCCAGGTGTTCCAGGCCGAGCTCTCCCTCAAAGTCCTGTTCGAATCTCCCACGGTCGCCCAGATGGCGCGGGTCATCGCGCAGAGCGGCGAGCCCGGTGGGGTCGAGCCGGCGGTCGAGCTCGACTGGGTTGCCGAGGCGACGCTCGATCCCGGCATCGTACCGGTGGGGCCCTCCCCGGCCACCGCGGAGGAGCGGGTGCTGCTGACCGGGGCCACCGGCTTCCTCGGCAGCTTCCTCCTGGCCGAGCTGCTGCGGAGCACCCCCTGCGCGGTGCATTGCCTGGTGCGGGCGAGAGACGCCGAGGAGGGGATGCACCGCATCCGCCAAGCCCTGGAGCACAACCTCCTCTGGGATCCCGCCGCCGCCGGCCGCATCGTGCCGGTGGTGGGGGACCTCGGCCGTCCGCTCCTGGGCCTTACGCCCGGTGCCTTCGACGCGCTGGCGGAGACCGTCGAGGCGATCTACCACGCCGGTGCCCTGGTCAACTTCGTCTACCCCTACTCGCAGGCCAAGCCGCCCAACGTGCTGGGGACCCAAGAGATCCTGCGGCTCACCGCGCGGGGCCGGCCGAAGCAGCTCCACCACGTCTCGACGACAGGGGTGATCTCCTCCGTCTACTATGCGGCCGGCGTTCCCCTCCTGGAGGACCGCGAGTATGGCCATCCCGAAACGCTCCGCCTCGGCTACACCCAGAGCAAGTGGGTGGCCGAGGAGCTCGTCCGCCAGGCCGGCGAGCGCGGGCTGGGCTTCGCCATCTACCGGTCGGGACCGGTCTGCGGCCACACCGGGACCGGGGTCTGCCAGGAGCGCGACTTCTATTGGCTGATGGTCAAGGCCTGCATCGAGACCGGCTGCGTGCCGGACGCCGATCTGTCGCTGCCGCTCACGCCGGTCGATTACGTCTGCCGGGCGGTGGTCGATCTGTCGCGCCGGGACCTGCCGCGCGGCGGCACGTTCCACCTCATCAACCCGAAGCCGTCGTCGATGCATCAGCTCGTCGCCTGGATGGAGTCCTACGGCTACCGATTGCGGCGCGTCTCTTACGAGGCCTGGCGCGAGGCCCTGCTGCGCGGTATCGGCGAAGCTGGCGCTGGCGGCGATAGCGGCGGCGGCTCTGCGCGCTCCGACGTCGAGCCGATCCTGTCGCTGTTCTCGCAGAGCTCGATCGACGCCGAGGTGGCGGGCCCCGCGGAGTTCGACGTCCGCCGTACCCTCGCCGGCCTTGCCGGCGGGCCCGTCCGTTGTCCCCCGCTCGACGGCGCGCTGCTCGAGACCTATTTCTCCTATTTCATCCGGCAGGGGTTCCTCGCCGCTCCGGCGGAGCTTGCGGCTTCCGCGGTCGAGGCCCGCCGTTGATACCGATTCGAACGATCCCTCAAGGAGATTCCATACCGTGAGCCCAGCCGTCGTCGCCCCAGACCTGACCCAGCAGTACCAGTCCCTCGTGAGCGGCCTTCTCGCGTCGTCCAAGGAGGTGACGATCAACCAGGATCTGCTGCAGAAGTTCATCCAGGTCATCCAGGACGCGAGCCCTGAGACCGTCACCACGCCGATCGTAGAGGGTCTCGTCGCGAGGGCCTCGGCCTACCTGCACGAGCAGGCGAAGCTCGTCGAGTCGGGAGAGCTGAGCGCCGCGGATTTCCGCATCATGCGCGTCCGGGTGCGCGACGGGGCCCTGCTGCTCGCCGACCGTGCCGGCTGGCTGGACGAGACCGCGCGCGCCGCCCTGGCCGCCTTCGTCGAGGCGGCCAATACCCTGGGCGTCGCCTCGGCGAGCGACCCGCGGCCGGCCGCGGGATTCCGGCCGGCCGACACGGAGCGCCGTCGCGCGGCGGCCGCCAGCCGCTATGGAAAGAGCCAGTCGCTCTTCAAGCGCGTGAGCACACGCATCCCCATGGCCGGCCAGAACCACCGCAAGAGTTACCGCGAGCTGCCCAACGGCGCCTCGCCGCTCTTCCTCGACCGCGGCGAAGGAGCCTATGTCTGGGACGTCGACGGCAACCGCTACCTCGACCTGTTCAACTCCCTGATGGTGGTCACTCTCGGCCACCGCGACCCGGACGTCGATGCGGCGATCCGCGCCCAGCTCGACAAGGGCTTGAACCTGTCGCTCGCCACCGAGCTGGAGCTCGAGCTGGCCGACGAGCTCGTCGAGCTCATCCCCTGTGCCGAGATGGTGCGCTTCGGCAAGAACGGCTCGGACGCGACGAGCGCGGCGGTGCGCTTGGCTCGCGCGGTCACCGGGCGCGACCGGGTCGCCGCCTGCGGCTATCACGGCTATCCCGATTGGTACATCGGCTCGACCAGCTGGAGCCAGGGTGTACCGGAATCCGTGCAGGCGCTCACCCAGCACTTCTCGTTCAACCAGATCGAGAGCCTCGAAGCCCTGCTCAAGAAACATCCCAACGAATTCGCCTGCGTGATCCTCGAGCCGATGCACGAGGACCGGCCGGTCCCCGGCTTCCTCGCCGCCTGCCGCGATCTCATCCATGCCCACGGAGGCCTCCTGATCTTCGACGAGGCGGTCACCGGTTTCCGCTTCCACCTGGGTGGTGCGCAGACCCTCTTCGGCGTCACCCCGGACCTCGCCACCTTCAGCAAGGCGATGGCGAATGGCATGCCGATCTCCGCCGTGACCGGTCCGGCGGACCTCCTGAAGCGCCTGGATGGCGAGGTCTACTACTCCGTGACCTACGGCGGCGAGACCCTCTCCCTCGCCGCCGCCCTGGCCACCATACGTAAGATGCGCCGCGAGCCGGTCGTCGAGACCCTGTGGGCCCGCGGTGCCCGTCTGGCCGACGGGTTCATCGAGCGGGTCAAGCGCTACGGGTTGAGCGACCGGATCGCCTTTCGCGGGGCGCCCTGCTTCATGCACTATGCCTTCTTCGAAGGCCCCGGCGCGACCGCCTCGGAGCTCCGGGCGCTCCTCCTCCAGGAGATGCTCTCGCGCGGTGTCCTCGTCACCCGGTCGCATAACATCTCCTACGCCCTGAGCGAAGAGCAGGTGGACTTCGCCCTCGCCGCTTACGACGAGGCGTTGGCCGAGGTCGCCGCCGGACTGGCGGAAGGCGATCTCCGCTCGCGGTTGGTCAGCACGGAGCTGACCAAGGGCTACGTCATCAACGTCCATTTGTAAGGGTGAGCCCTTGAGCGAGCGGCGAATGCAAGGTGACGAGGAGCGCGCGATGAACGCTGAGGTCCCAGGGGAGGCGACGGCGGACGCCTATGCGGCCGAGCCGGTGCGCTATCCCGCGCTTCAGGTCGTGGATTTGGCGGCGGAAGCGGCGGCGGTCACCGACGCCTATCGAAACATGGTCGTCAACCGCGTCAACGGGAGCTGCCTGCGCTTGGCCGTCTTCGATGGCGTTTACGAATGGCACCACCATCCCAACTCGGATGAGCTGTTCCTCGTGCTCGAGGGTTGTCTGGTGATCGATCTCGCGGACGGCCGAGAGCTTCGGCTGGGGCCGTTGCAGGCGGTCACCCTGCCCGCGGGCACGATCCATCGCACCCGGGCTCTCGGTCGCACGGTGAATCTCTGCTTCGAGGAGTCGTCGACCCGCACGGTCTTCGTCCAACCACCTGAAGAGCGGTAACCCGAGAGAAAAAGCACTGAATATCATCTGGAGGATGACATGAGCTACAACGTAGATTCGCTGGGACGTGGAAGCGCTAAGTTGATCTCCAACTCGAACGGCGGGGATATCTTCAGTCTGCCCAGGCCCCAGATCTGCGCTCTGTTGAAAGACCACGGGATTCTGCTCTTCCGGGGTTTCCACCTGCCCTCCGAGCAGTTGGAACAGTTCGCCGGGCCGTACAGCGCCTACTTCATCCACGAGGGAGGGAGGAAGAGCTTAGCTGGCTACGTCGAGCACGTCGACGCCGGCCAGGAAGCCATGCACCTGCACGCGGAAAACGCGGTGACCCCCTTCCGGCCGGATCTGGTCTGGTTCTCCTGCGCGACGACCGCGACGCAGGGAGGCCAGACGACTTTCTGTGATGGAGTCGATCTATGGCATGCGCTCTCCGAATCGACGCGGCAGCTCTTCCTGGCCAAGAAGGTAAAATTTAAGCGAAATTACTCGCACGAGATGTGGAAGCTCTTCGCCTACCCCGACGGCACGGTAGAGAATCTGGCGGCGGTTCTTTCCTCGATACCCGGTGTCCACTTCCAGCTCAACGACGACAACTCCTTGGATACCGAGTACACGGTCTCGGCCGTTCCGAAGACCAGGTACGGACAGGTGGAATGTTTCGCCAACAGCGTCCTCGGCGCTTTCGGAGGAGCCTACTTTGGGGTCAAGATGTTCTTCGAGGACGACTCGGAGATTCCCTTAGAAGTCTTGCAGGAGATCGAAGCCACGGCGGAAAGGCTTACCGAGGAGATCCCGTGGGAGGACGGCGACGTGGTGATGATCGACAACTCACGGGTCATGCACGGCCGGCGAGCCTTTGTGGCGGACGAGCGGCGACGGCTGTACAGCGCGCTCAGCATGGCGAGCTTCTGAACGCGATAGCGGTGAACCGGGATGACCGAGCACCCTTTAAGGCTCGGGATGCCGAGGCCGCGGCATCTCGTGCCGAGGTCCCTGGCCTCGCCGGTAGACCATGATGATACGGACGAACTCGATGACGATGGTGCCGTCTTGATTGAAACCGGTAGTCCGGACTTTGACGATCCCCATCTGAGGGCGGGACTTGGAGGCCCGCTGCTCCAGGACTTCGCTCTCGGCATAGATCGTGTCCCCTTCGAAAACCGGGTTGGGGAGCCGTACCTCGTCCCAGCCGAGATTGATCGCGTTCATCGACAGGTCGATCACCGAAAGGCCGGTGACCAGGGCGAGGGTCAAGGTCGAATCGACGAGGGGGCGTTTGAACTCGGTCTTCGACGCATAGTGGCTGTCGAAGTGGATGGGGTTGTTGTTGACGGTGAGAAGAGTGAACCAGATGTTGTCCGTTTGGGTGATCGTTCGGCCGACCGGATGCCGGTACACGTCTCCGGGCGTGAAGTCTTCGAAAGTACGACCGGCCCATCCTGGGATCTCTGTCATCGCCGTGCCTCCTCCGCTCCTCCGAGCTTACAGAACCGGCCGTCCCCAGATCAACCCGCGGCTGGCCGGGGGCCTCGCGGTGCAGGCGCAACAGGTTCCATTTTTCTAGCACCCTCACCGCAGAGTCAGTTTGCGCGCGGGGGAATCCAACATCTGGACTACGGACTGTGGAGGTCAACATGAGCTACAAAGTGGAGTCTCTGGGAAACGGGCGAGCGAAAATGGTGATCCGTTTGGACGGGGGCGACCTCTTCACCTTGCCACCGGCCGAAATCCGGGAGCTGCTCAAGGACAGCGGGCTTCTCCTCTTCCGGGGGTTCAACCTGCCGGCTGAGGATCTCGAACGGTTTGCCGGGCAATACAGCTCTCAATTCGTTCACGAGGGCGGCAGACAGAGCCTCGTCGGGCACGTCGAGCACGTCGACGTCGGGAAGGAGTTCATGGCCCTGCATGCCGAAATCGGCGTGACGCCCTTCCGGCCGGACCTGGTCTTCTTCTGCTGTATGAGGACCGCGACCGTCGGCGGTCAGACCACCTTCTGTGATGGCGTCGACCTCTGGCACGAGCTGTCGGAATCCACCCGACAGGCGTTTCTGGAGAAGAATGTCAAGTACAGCAGGAATTACACGGAAGAGAAGTGGAAGCGCTTCGCCTTCCCGGACGGCACGATAGAGAATCTCGCGGCGACCCTGGCGCACGTTCCCGGAACCTCCTTCCGCCACAACGAGGACAATTCCATCGACACCGAGTACACCGTCTCGGCCGTTCCCCAGACGCGGTACGGCCCGCCTCAGTGCTTCGCCAACAGCGTCCTCGGCGCCTATGCCGGCGCCTACTTCGGCATTACCATGTCCTTCGAGGACGATACCGAAATCCCGCTCGAAATCCTGCAGGAGATCGAGGCTACCGCCGAAAGGCTCACCGAGGACATCCCGTGGGAGGATGGCGACGTGGCGATGTTCGACAACTCGCGGGTCATGCACGGTCGCCGCGCTTTTCTGGAGGACGAGCGGCGACAACTGTACAGCTGCCTCAGCATGGCGAACTTCTGATCGTGGGGAGCGCGGTCATCAGCTCGCTCGAAACTGATCTTTCTACTTCATCTACCAGCGGTTCTCTGTCTTTGTGCCGCTGCAACGAAATCCGAACCGATCCCAGGAGGACACCCCGTGACCCAGGCCGTCGTCGACCCCACTCTCTCCCAGCAATACCAGGCGCTCGTAGAGGGCCTTTTAGAGGCCCGGGCGGAGGTCCAGGTCTCCCCGACCCTCCTCCAGGATTTCCAGCAACTCATCCAGACGGCGAGCCCGCAGACCGTCACGACGGCGACCGCTCTCGGCCTGCTGGAGATGGGCAAGGCCTTCCTCCGCGAGCAGGAGCAGCGCGCGCGATCGGGCGCCTTGACCCGCACGGAGCTCAACTTCCTGCGCGGCAAGCTTCGCGAGGGAGCGCGCGTGCTCGCCGACCGCGCCACCTGGCTCGATACGTCGACGCGCGCTGCCCTGGAAGGGTTTCTCGTCGACGCTGGCAATGACAATGACAACGGCAACGGCGCGGGCCCCGAGGCGACTGCCGCCTTGAAGGTCCAGCCGGCCGAGATGGAGAGACGCCGCGCTCTCGCCGCCAGCCGCTATGCGAAGAGCCAGGCGCACTTCGAGCGCGCGAAGGCGCGCATCCCCATGGCTGCCCAGAGCCACCGCAAGAGCTACCGCGAGCTGCCGCATGGCGCCGCGCCGCTGTTTCTCGACCGTGGTGAGGGGGCCTGGATCTGGGATTTAGACGGCAATCGCTATCTCGACCTGTTCAACTCCCTGATGGTCGTGTCGCTCGGCCACCGCGACCCGGACGTCGACGGGGCCATCCGCGCGCAGCTCGAGCGCGGCATCAACCTGTCGCTCGCGACCGGTCTCGAGCTGGAGCTCGCGGAGGAGCTCGTCGAGCTCATCCCCTGCGCCGAGATGGTGCGCTATGGCAAGAACGGCTCGGACGCGACCAGCGCGGCCGTGCGGCTGGCCCGCGCCGTGACCGGGCGCGACCGGATCGCCGCCTGTGGCTATCATGGCTACCCCGACTGGTACATCGGCTCGACCACCCTGAACAATGGCGTACCGGCAGCGGTGCGCTCGCTCACCCATCAATTCGTCTACAACCAGCTCGAAACCCTGGAAGCCCTGCTCAAGAAATATCCCAACGAGTTCGCCTGCATCATCCTGGAGCCGATGCACGGCGACCGTCCGGCCCCCGGTTTCCTCGCCGCCTGCCGCGACCTCATCCACGCCCACGGCGGGCTTTTGATCTTCGACGAGACGATCACCGGCTTCCGCTTTCACCTCGGTGGCGCGCAGACGCTCTTCAACGTCACGCCCGACCTCGCCACCTTCAGCAAGGCCATGGCCAATGGGATGCCGCTCTCGGCGGTCACCGGACCGGCGGACATCCTGAAGCGTCTGGACGGCGAGGTCTACTATTCCGTCACCTACGGCGGCGAATGCCTGTCGCTCGCCGCGGCCCTCGCCACCGTCCGCAAGATGCGTCGCGAGCCCGTGATCGAAACGCTGTGGACGCGGGGCGCTCGGCTGAACAACGGAGTGATCGAGAGGATCGAGCACTACGGCCTGGCCGACCGGCTCGCCTTGCGCGGCGCCCACTGCTTCATGCAGCTGGCCTATTTCGAGGGACCGGGCGCCAGCGCCGCCGAGCTGCGGGCGCTCCTCCAGCAGGAGCTCCTCTTCCGCGGTGTCCTCGTGACCCAGTCGCACAACATCTCGTACGCCCTGACCGAGGATCAGGTGGACTTTGCCCTTCAGGCCTACGACGAGGCGCTGGCCGAGATCGCGGCGGGCCTGGCGGCCGGGGATCTCCGTTCGCGCCTGGTCAACCCTGAGCTGTCGAGGGGGCTCGTCGTCGGTATCAATCTCTAGTCCGCTCCCTCAGGAGGACGGGTCAAAAGGCATCCAGCCGATCGATCCGTCCCATGTCGATCGCCCGGGCAGCCGTCCAGCCGAGGAGGCGGACGGCGCCCGCGAGCGCCGCGAAACGCTCGTCTTTCGTCAGCCCCTGGCGATAGCGATAGTAGATCTGCTGCGCGATCACGGCGATCTTGAAGACCCCGAAAACGTAATAGAAAAAGATTTCCGAGACGTCCCTGCCGGTCGCTCGCGCGTAGCGCTCGGCCACCTCGGCGCGGGTGAGGTTCCCGGGGTGATTGGTGGGGCCGGTGGGTAGGTGGCGGGCGGCGGGGGGATCGTCGGGGTCGATCCAGTAGGCGAGGCTGGTGCCGAGGTCCATCAGAGGATCGCCGACGGTCGCCATCTCCCAGTCGAGCACGGCGAGGATGCGGGTCGGGTCGTCGGGATCGAGGACCAGATTGTCGTATTTGTAGTCGTTGTGGAGGAGAGTCGCCGTCGCCTCCCCGCGATCTTCGGGACGATGGCCGGCGAGCCAGGCCGCGGCGCGGTCGAGGTCGGGGACGTCGTCGGTCCGCGCCTTCTGCCAGCGTCCGCTCCAGCCTTCGACCTGGCGCTCCACGTACCCGGCCGGATGGCCGAAGTCGGCGAGCCCGGCGGCCCGGAAGTCGATCGCGTGGAGCTCGACCAGGCCGTCGACGACCGCCTCGGAGAGACGCCGCATGGATGCAGGCGGGAGGTCGAGCCCGGAGGGCAGCTTGGGATGGCGGAGGATCAGCCCGCGCACCCGCTCCATGACGTAGAACGGGGCGCCGAGAACCGCCGGATCGTCGCAGGCGGCGAGCGCCTTCGGCGCTTTGGGGTAGAGCGGGCCGAGGCGCGACAGCACCCGATACTCCCGGCCCATGTCGTGGGCGGTCTTGACCCGGGAGCCCACCGGCGGCCGGCGGAGGACCAGCTCGCGGTCGCCCCAATGGATCAGGTAGGTGAGGTTCGAGTGGCCGCCGGGGAACTGCTCGACGGTGAGATCCGGCGCCGAGGGGAGAGAAGCCAGATGCTCGCTGAGCCAGGCGGCAAGGCGGGGGGCGTCGATCTCCTCGCCCGGGCGGACCGGCCGCGCCGCGTCGTCGATCGGGCGGCTCGGGCGGGGATCGCTCACTTCAGCTTCTCCATCCCATAGCCCTGGAGAAGGTGGCGGGCGACGCTCGTCTTGTGGACCTCGTCCGGGCCGTCGTAGATCCGCGCGCCGCGCTCGTGCCGCCACCAGAAGGCGAGCGGGGTGGCGTCGGTGATCCCCATCGCTCCGTGAGCCTGGATGGCGCGGTCGAGCACCTGCTGGAGGACTCCGGCGACGTGGAACTTGATGAGCGAGACGTCGTCCCGGGCGGCGCGCGCCCCCTCGTGGTCGATCCGCCAGGCGGTGTGGAGAACTAAGAGGCGGGCGGCGTCGATCTCCGCCCGGCTCTCGGCGATCCAGGCCTGGACGAGCTGGCGGCTCCCCAGCACCTCGCCGGGGGCGAGGAGGCGAGAGGCGGCGCGCTCGCAGAGGAGGTCGAAGGCGCGCTCGCAGATGCCGATCCAGCGCATGCAGTGGTGGATGCGCCCGGGCCCCAGGCGCTCCTGGGCGAGGGCGAAGCCCGCTCCTTCGGGGCCGATGCGGTTCGTCTTCGGCACCCGGACGCCCGCGAAGCGGACCTCGGCGTGGCTCGCCCAGCCGGCGCCACGCTCGCCCATGATCGAGAGGTTCTGCACGATCGTGAAGCCGGGGGTACCGGTGGGGACGAGGATCTGGCTGGCGCGGGCGTGGAGGGCGGCGGTGGGGTCGGTGACCGCCATGACGATGGCGAAGGCGGCGCCGTCGGCGGCCGAGGTGAACCACTTGTGGCCGTCGAGGACGTAGGTGTCGCCCTCCGACCGGGCGGTCGTCGCGAGCCACACCGGGTTCGAGCCGGCGTGCTCGGGCTCGGTCATCGCGAAGCAGCTCCGCAGCTCGCCGCGGACGAGCGGGGAGAGCCAGCGCTCCCGCTGCTCGCCGGAGCCGTGATGGAGGAGGAGCTCCATGTTGCCGGCGTCGGGGGCCTGGCAGTTGAAGACGTAGTGGCCGAGAGGGCTCCGGCCGAGAACCTCGCCGACGTGGGCGAACTCGCCGAGCGGGAGGCCGGAGCCGCCCAAGTCGCGCGGCATGTGGGGCGCGGCGAGCCCTTCCTCCCGCGCCCTGAGGCGCAGGTCGGCCAGCTCGCCCTCGACGGCGGCGAAGCCGCGTTCGAGGAAAGTGCGCTCGACCGGCAGCACGAAGGCATCTAAGAACTCGCGTGCGGCGTCGGCTGCCTCCCGCGCCCTGGGGGGTATCGTGAAATCCATCCCGTCTCCCTCTCGCCTGTATCCTTCTCCGGGAAGTCTAGCAGGCAGGAAGGGCAGCCGGCCGTCGTGTCCTACCGGTAGGGCGAGACGTTGCAGCGTCGCAACGGCGCGGCCGGCCCTCACGGGACCGTCAACCCGCTCTCGACGGGCGCCTCCGACGGGTGTACAGTAGATAGTTGTTTGTCGATGAATGTCGGTATCGGCGGCACTGGAGACGGGAGGAGCCCATGGGCCAGGGGTATCGGAAAGATCGGCGGTTTCCTCGCATCCCGGCGGAGCATGCGGTGATGGTGCGGCTCCTCGGCGGGCCACGCTTCGAGGGCTTCGCCAAGACTCGGGTGATCGGGCTCGGCGGCTGCATGTTCGTCAACCGCGAGTCGCTCGGCTACGGCTCGCTGATGGAGCTCTTGATCTCCGTCGAGGGACGGGTCATCCGGGCCGACGCCCGGGTCGCCTACGAGGTTCCCAAGAACGGCCGCGAGCACCAGGTGGGCGTCGAGTTCCTCCGCCTCCACCCCTCCGACCGCGAGCTCCTCTCCTCACTCATCGCCCGCAACCAGGCCGAGGAGAAGGCGAGCCGGGTGCGGGCGAGCTGAAGAACGGTCTGTAGACGAAGGAGAAGACATGCAGAAGCGAGTCAAGAAAATCACCCTGCACCGGGAGACGTTGCGCCACCTGACCCCCTCGGACCTTCGGGTTGCCCGTGGCGAGGGACCTGGATTCTCTGTCAACTTCTGTCCCACCCTGTCCTGCCACAGTATCTGTGATCCCTGCGGCACGACGACCACCACCGCCGCGTAGCGCTCCGCCTGGTACGGGCAGGGCAAGGCAGGGGCAGAGCCCCCGTGCCTGCCCGGCCCGGGCATCCTGAAGCCGGCCCTACCCCTTCGCTTCCTTGATCGCCGCGGTCAACGCCGGCAGAACCTCGTGGAGGTCGCCGACGATCCCGTAGTTGGCGACGGTGAAGATCGGGGCTCCGGGGTCCTTGTTGATGGCGACGATCGTCGTCGAGCCCTTCATTCCCACCAGGTGCTGGATGGCGCCGGAGATCCCGGCCGCCAGGTAGAGCTTGGGAGCCACGGTCTGGCCGGAGGAGCCGATCTGGCGATCGCGCGGCAGCCAGCCGTTGTCGATCACCGGCCGGCTGGCGCCGATCTCGGCTCCCAGGGCCTTGGCGAGATCCTCGATCACCCCCATCTTGTCCGCCCCGCCCACCCCGCGACCGACGGCGACGATGATCTCGGCCTTGGTCAGGTCGATCTTCTCGCCCCCCACCTGCTCGACCCCGAGAACCTCACGATCGGGCTTTATGCCGGAGAGGTCGACGGCGAGCGGCTGGATCGGCGCGGGGGAAGAGCCCAGCGCCGCGCCGCCCTGAAAGGCGCCGGACTGGACCGAGACGAGGACCGTGCCCTCGCCTTTGACCCGCACCGTCGCGGCCATCTTGCCGCCGAGGATGGGGCGGGTCCAGACGAGCCCGTCGGGGCCGCCGGAAAAGCCGGTCACCTCGGGGAGGAGCCCCGACCCCGACTCCTGCGCCAGCCGGGGGACGTAGTCGACCGACTGGTAGCTGTGGGGGAAGACGACGAAGTCCGGCGCCGCCGCCCGGATCGCCGGGGCGAGGGCCGCGACATAAGCGCCGGGCGTGTAGGTGCCGAGCGCCGCGGCGTCCGCCACGTGGACGGCCGCGAGGTCGCGCTTGGCGACCTCCGCCGCGGCATCGCCGAGATTGGCCCCGAGGAGCACCGCCTCGGGCTTGCCGCCGCCGAGCTCCGCCGCCAGCTTCTGGGCGGCGGCGATCGCCTCCCAGGACATCCGCGCGATCTGTCCCTCGCGCTGCTGCAATACCACCCAGATCTTCTTCGCCATCTAGAGCACCCTCGCTTCCGTGCGCAGTTTCTCGACCAGGGCCGCCGCCTGCTGCTTGGGGTCGCCGGCGAGCATCTGGGCCCCGGCGCCGCTGTCGGGGAGCGCCACCGAGACGATCTCCAACCGGGAGCCGGCCGCCCCCACCTGTCCGGGGTCGAGCCCGAGATCGCCCGGTCCGACCTCCGCGATCTCCTTCTTCTTCGCCGCCATGATCCCCTTGAGCGAGGCGTAGCGCGGATGGTCGATGCCGGCCTGGATTTCGAGCACCGCGGGGAGCTGCACGCGGACGATCTCGTTCATCCCGCTCTCCATCTCCCGGGTCACCTTGGCGCTCTTGCCGCCCGCTTCGAGCTCGACCCCCATCACCAGCCAGACGTGGGGCCAGCCGAGCTCGCCGGCCAGCACCGAGCCGGTGCCGGCATAGCCGACGTCGTCCGACTGCGAGCCGGTGAGGACGAGGTCGAAGCTCTCGCGCTTCACGGCGGCGGCGAGCGCCCGCCCGGTCGCCAGGGCGTCGCCGCCGAGGAAGGCCGGGTCTTTCAAGTGAACGGCGCGCGCGGCGCCCACGGCCAGGCCTTTGCGGATGGCTTCCCGCACCCGATCGGGACCGAGGCTCACGAGGACCACCTCGCCGCCGGTCTTCTCGGCGAGGGCGAGGCCCTCCTCCAGGGCGTACTCGTCGCTCTCGTTGATGACGAAGGGCAGGTCTTCTTCCTCCAGCCACTTGCCGTCGCGGCTCACCCGGAGCCGCGCCTCGGTGTCGGGGACCTGTTTGATGCAGACCGCTATCTTCATGGCAACCTCGTTTCGGATCTTTGGAGACTTTAGGTCCGTGCGGGCTCGCTGTCGAGCAGGCGGCGCAGGAGCGGCGGGTCGGGGTTGAAGGCCCACAGCCGGTCGTCGAAGAGGAGGGTCGGGATCACCCGCCGGCCGCCGCTCCGTTCGAGGACGGTCGCCTCGGCCCGCGGATCGCTGTCGATGTCGACCTCTTCGTAGGAGGTCTCGGCTTCTTCCAGGACCCGCTTGGCGCGCCGGCAGTCGGGGCACCAGACGGCGCTGTAGATCAGCCGCCGCGAGGTGGGGAAGCCGGAGCCGCCGGCGAGCCGCGCCGCCTCCTCCGGGGAGAGGCGGAGACCCACCACCCGGATCTTGCCGCCGGGCTCGCGGAGGAGCACCGCCGGCAGGTCGTGGCGGGGGGAGATGCCGAGCTTGATGAGCTGATGGGCCGCCGCCGGATCGGTGGCGACGTCGGCGACATCGACGACATTGGCGACATGGACCGGCTCGCCGCAGGCGAGGAGGGGCGCCTCCTGCTGAGTCGAGTTGAAGTACACCTGGCAAGAGAGATTCGGGTACATGGTCCTCTAGAGACTCGGACCCGGCACGCGGACGGCGGCGCCGTTGACGGCGGCCGAGGCGGGGGTCGTCAGGTAGTGGATGATCTCCGCCACGGCATCCGTGGACACCCACTTCGTGGGGTCGGCGTCCGGCATGCCGGCACGGTTCGCGGCGGTGTCCATGGTGCCGGGGAGGACGGCGTTGGCGCGCGCTCCGAAGGGGGCGAGCTCGCGGGCGAAGGATTCGACGAGGCGGAGCATCCCCGCCTTGGTGGCGGCATAGCCCCCCACCCCGGCCTCGCCCAGGAGGCCGGCCGGCGCCGCCACGGCGACCAAGACCCCGGCCTTGGCGCGCTCGAAGGCGCGGGCGCTCTCGCGGAAGACCCGGAAGGTGGTTTCGAGGTTGACCGAGACCAGAAAGCTCCAGTCGCGGTCGCTCATCTCGGCCAGGCGAGCGTAGCGGAAGCCACCCACCAGGTGGACGACGGCGGGGAACGTCCCCGAGGCCGCTTCGGCGTCGGCGAAGAGGCGTGCCACGGCGGCGCTGTCGGTCAAGTCGACGCGGCGGATGGACAGCGAGTCCGAAGGGGCGAGCGGGGTCAGCTCGGCGAGCGCCGACTCGTCGGTGCCCACCGCCAGCACCCGTTCCCCGGCGGCAAGGAAGCGGGAGACGACGCTCCGCCCCAGGGCGCCGGAGGCGCCGGTGATGAGGACACGCCCGTTCATGGGAGGCGCTCCGGGAGAGAGATTGTCGAGTCGTGCATAGGGGAAACCCGCCTACCGCAGAAGGTGCGGCCGCGGGGCGCGCGCGAGACTATCATGGAGGTTGCGGATCGGGCTCTCACCCCCATAGGCGTTACCTTAAGGCCGTTCTTTCTTGGGCGGGCGTCCCTCCCGCCGGCCCCAACCGCCTCTCTGCTCTCTACCGCCCTGGCCAAACCTTGCCGGGCGCCCGGGAAGTTTTCTCCGGGGCTGAGATCCCTTTCCTCGCCCTGGGAAAGCTTCCCCCGGGCCAAAGAGGACTTTCCCAGCTCGCGGTTAGCTTTCCGTGGGGCAGGGAAGACTATCCGAGCCCGCGGAAATTTCCCCCGGGCCAGGGAAAACTTCCCGGGCGCGCGGAAAGCTTCCCCAGCGCTCGGATGACGATCTCCGGTCGCGGGATGCTTGTCTCCGGGGTTGGATTGCGTACTCCGACGCTACTCCGCCGCCAACGCCTCCCGCGGGTCCACCCGGGCGGCGCGGAGCGCGAGGACGGTCAGGAGCGCGGTGGCGCCCTTGGCGAGATTCCGCTCGAAGACCCGGACCAGCCGCTCGGCGTGAGGGAAGTCGACCGGACGGAAGAGGAGGAGCCTCGGCCCAAGAGAGGATCAGCCCGCAACCGCCGATGCCCACGGTGAGCGCCAGGAGGGCGGCGGCAGCGAAGCCGGGCTGGCTGCGGTAGAGACGGAACGCGTGGCGGAGGTCGCCCAAGACGCTCGCGAGGCTCATGAGCGGAAAGCGTATCTCATCCCACCGCCGCCGCCTGCCGGCAACTGCCGGCCCACTGCCGGCCGACTGCCGCCACTGCCGCCGAGGGCGGGACCGAGACCGCCGCCTGCCGGCAGCCTCGGCCCCGCCCGACGCGGGGGGGAAGGGGGATCAGGGGGTTTTCGTCTTCGGTTTCTTCGCGCTCGCGGCCGGTGCCGTCGGCGGGACCGAGCCCCAGGGATCGACGCACTCCCCGAAGGTGATGCAGCGGTTGGGGTTGGTCTCCATGCTCTGGGGCTCGAAGGTGGCCCAGAACTTCGCGACGCCTTTCACCTGCGCCAAGCCCCTTCCTTTCTGTGGGGAGAACCGTCTCCGATCACCTTCCAATGGAAATGGAACCACGCAGTGCGCAGGAGAAGAGAGCAAGGGTCATGCCGCGAAGGATGCCCTCGGGCGGGCGTTCCAAAAGGCGGAATTCGACAGTCGGCGACAGAAACCGACACAATCCGACACAGGCCGACACAGCCGGTCGAGGGACCGCGGTGCGGTCGAGCTGCAATTCAGTTCGAAAGGAGACTAAAGCAAGCGACATGCCGTCAGGGGAAGAGATCTCCACGCCGGAGGACGCCCGCGATGGGGCGTCCTCTCACGGAATCGTCGTGACGGCGAGAATCAGGGCGTGACCTTCTGCGGCCAGCGAACGAAGAAACCGTCGGCCCACAGGATGTCCTGGTCATAGTCGGTCGGATCGAAGGAGGTGACGTTGATTCCCGACGTCAGCTGCTTCATCTTGTCGCGGCCATAGCTCTGGATCGCCATGACCTGCGGATCGAGCGGGGTGGCGGTCTTCAAATAATAGTCATAGTTGGTTTTCCAGCCGTCCACCTCGGGGACCTGCTGGAGATACTGCGGGACGAGCACCGTGAGCAGGTTGCTGCCGTCCGTCACCGTGCCATAGCTCGCGAGGTCGACGGTCGTGGCGGCGGCCCCGGCGGCGGCGGCGCCAACCTGATCGGTCAACCAGGAGAACATCGCGGTACCGGTGTTTCGCATGTCGGCGACCGTGCGCTTCTGCTTGGCTTTCTGGAGCGCGTCCAGGAAGTTGGGAATGAGCAGGGCGGCGATGATGCCGATGATGGCGACGACGATCAGGAGCTCGATCAAGGTGAAACCCCGTTGGCGGTTCCTCACCCGAGTCCACATAGTTGATCCTCCAGAAATCCCATGGTTGAGCCCATGGGGGAAGCGCGCGAATTGGGTGCGACGGATGATCCGACTGTAGGGTAACTCCGATTCGAGCGCATCGATCGGCGGCTATGCGGGTCTTTACGACATCTTTACGGAAACCTGAGGCAACGGTGCGCCGACGCTGGGCGCGCCGGCGCGGAGAAAAGGGCTTCTGGAAAAGGCTTCTAATCGACGAAAAAGTCGTTGAAGAGCGTCGCGCCCGGCTGTACGGCGTAACGGTCGAGATCGGCCGCGGGGAGGCCGGCCGTGGTGAGCACCTCGTCGTCGATGTAGAAGTTCCCCGTGCAGCACTTGCTGTCCCGGGTGAGGATGACGTGCGCCGCGTCGGCGACGATCTCGGGTTTCCGGCAGTTCTCGGGACGGACCCTCCCTCCCAGCATGGCGAGGGCGGCGGTCGCGATGGCGGTGCGCGGCCAGAGGGCGTTGACGGCGATGCCGTCGTCTTTCCACTCCGCCGACATGCCGAGGACGGCGAGGCTCATGCCGTACTTGGCCATCGTGTAGGCGCAGTGGCTCGCGAACCACTTGGGATCGAGGTTGAGCGGCGGCGAGAGGTTCAGGATGTGAGGGTTTCCCGAGCGCTTGAGGTGGGGGATCGCGGCCTGCGAGCAGGCGAAGGTGCCGCGCCCGTTGACCGACCACATGAGGTCGAAGCGTTTCATGGGGGTCTCAAGCGTGCCGGCGAGGAAGATGGCGCTCGCGTTGTTGACCAGGATGTCGAGGCCGCCGAAAGTCTCGACCGTCTTCGCAATTCCCGCCTGCACCTGCGCTTCGTCGCGGATGTCGACCTGGAGCGCCAGGGCGTGGCCGCCCGCCGCCTCGATCTCCCGGGCGGCGGTGTGGATGGTCCCCGGGAGCTTGGGATTGGGCTCGGCGGTCTTGGCCGCGATGGCGACGTTAGCGCCGTCGGCCGCGGCGCGCAGAGCGATCGCCAGACCGATGCCGCGGCTGCCGCCGGTGATGAAGAGGGTCTTGCCTTTGAGGTCTCCCATGGAGGTAGTCTAGCCGAAGGTCTCTCCCTCAGTGCCGGAGCAGCAGGAACACTACGACCGCCACGACCACGACGGCGAGCGCCAGGCCGCCCCAGAGGAGGGCGGAGCTCTTTTTCTTCGTCGTCCCTTCCTCCGGACCTTCGGGCGTCTGGCCGAGCAGGCGGGAGGTCGAGCGCGAGATCCCCTGGAAGTGGGAGAGGAGGCGCAGGCGCAGCGTCTCCTCCAGGCGGAGGAGGTCGCCCAGGAGGTGGGGGACGTTCGAGTAGCGGTCCTCCGGCCGCCGGGCCAGGCATTTGAGCACCAGGGTGTCGACCTCAGGCGGCAGCTCCGGGTTGAGCTGGCTGGGGAGGCCGAACTTGGCGGTCGGGGCGCGGCCGGTCAAGAGCTGGTGGAAGAGCACCCCGGCCGAGTAGAGATCCGAGCGGGCGTCCGCCGGCTTCCCCTCGGCCTGCTCGGGCGACAGGTAGTAGAGGTTGGCGAGGCTCACCTCGCCGGTCGAGAGGGTCCCCGTCGTGCCGACCAGGGCGTCGGTCTTGCCGAGGCCGAAGCCGGTGAGCTTGACCTGCGAGAGGTCGGAGGAGACGAGGACGGTCGTGGGATTGACGTCGCGGTGCACGATCCCCCGCTGGTGGAGCTGGCCGAGCCCTTTCAGGATTCCCTTGAAGGCCGCGAGCGACTCGGGGACCGTGGGGCGCCGCTCGCGGAGGATCTCGCCGAGCCCCGGGCAGTCCCAGGCCTCCTGCACGAGATAGACCCGACCTGCATCCGTACCGCTCGTGAGCACCCGGAGGAGGTTCGGATGCTCGATGGCGGCGAGTTTCTCGACCTCGCCGTTGAAGCGCTCGAAGGCCTGCGGGTCGGCGGCGAGGCCGCGCGACATCATCTCGACGGTCACCGTCTTGCCGTCCGGCGCCGTCGCCTGGTAGGTGGTCGCGGTGCGGCGGCGGCCGAGCTGGCGGGCGATGCGGTAGGGGCCGATCGTTTCTGGGACGGTGTCATCGGGCATAGCGGGCATGGGGTTCACTCTCGAAGATGAGCAGGGTGTCGCCGATCGCGATACGGTCGAGGGGGCGGAGGACGACCCGGCTCGCCGCCTGGCCGTTGACGCGGGTACCGAAGCTGCTGCCTGAATCGGTCAGGACGTAGCCCTCCGGGGTCCATTCGATGCGCAGGTGCTCCTTGCTGGCGTTGGCATCGGCGAGTGCGAGGGTCGAGGCGCGGGAGCGGCCGACGACCATCGGCGCCCCGGAGGCCGCGAGCTCGACCGTGCGGCCGCGCTCCGCCCCCTCGACGACGTAGAGCCGGGCCGGCCAGGGCGTCCCTCCTGTGGTCTCCGGTGGGCTCGCCGCCGGCCGTTCCCGCCGGGCGATCTCGACCGTGCGGGTGGGGTAGGGGATGCCGATCCCCTCCCGCTTGAGCTCCTCCCAGATCCGGCTCCGCAGGTCGCTCGCGATGCGATTGGCCTGCGCCACGTCCTCGATCCAGACCCGCAGCTCGTAGACGACGGCGCTGTCGTCGAAGCTCGCGACGTAGACCTCCGGCGAGGGCTTGTCGAGGATGCCGGGGACCCCCGGCGGGCATTCGAGGAGCGCCCGCCGGGCGCGGTACGGCGGGGTGTCGTAGGCGATCCCCACCCGCACCTTCTCCAGGTGCATGGGGTGCGGGTAGTAGTAGTTGAGGATGCGGTCGTCGGCGATCCGGCCGTTGGGGATGACGACGTTGTCGTTGTCGCGCGTCCGCAGGTGGGTCGTCCGCCAGTTGATCGCCACCACCCGGCCGTCGTGGTCGCCGACCTTGATCCAGTCGTTCAAGCGAAACGGCTTCTCCAGGCTGATGACGATGCCGGCGAAGAAGTTGCCGAGGATCGGCTGCAGGGCGAGGCCGAGGACGAGCGAGGTGACGGCGCTCGTCGCCAGGAGCGGCGCGATGTCGAGCTGCGGGAAGCTCGCCCGCAGCGTGATGAGAGCCGCCAGCAGGTAGACGACGAGCATCGACACCGCCGGCAGGAGCGGCGGCAGGCGCACCCCCTTGCGGCTCGGCAGGTGGACGTCGAAGACATAGAGGCCGAGGAGGCGGAGGACGAGGGCGGCGACGAGGAAGAGGAGGAGCCAGGAGAGGGCGCGCCCGGCCTCCGGGGTCTTGCCGGCGGGAAAGAGGGTGTAGACGTAGAGACCGGCCGCCGCCGCCCCCAGGTAGAGCGGGAAGGCGAGCTGGCGGACGAGGAAGGCGGCGCGGCCGAGCGCCAGGACGAGGGCGATGAGGAGCCCAGCGGCGCCGAGGCTCGCCAGGAGGGCCAGGGTCAGAGGCACGGCTCAATTCTAGTACAGGTGAGCTTCCCCGCTGGGGGCTGGTAGGATAGGTTCCGGAGTTCCGTCAAAGTCGCCTCCGTAGGGGCACCTCCCTGGGTGCCCGGGCGGGAGGGCGGCCACGGGGAGCCGCCCCTACGCCCGGAATCCAGAATCTGGCGACTTTGACGACCCTGGGGTAGGTCGCGGGTAGGTCCAACAGAGGGTTTCATATCCCGGTGCGCTGGCAAGAACCTTTCCTACCGTCATCCTGGGAGGGAGCCCTGGCGACCGAAGGATCTGGGTGGGGATTTGGCGGGTCCTGAGGGGGGTTCCCCCGATCGGGTGGCACCCAGGCCGGGGCTGGTTCAACGCCAAGCGTCCTCAGGTGAGGGCACTTCTGCGATCGAAGTAGGGCACTCCTGCTGCCGAAGTAGGGCACTCCCGCTGCCGAAGTAGGGCACTTCTGCTGCTGAAGTAGGGCACTTCTGCTGCTGAAGTAGGGCACTTCTGCTGCTGAAGTAGGGCACTTCTGCTGCCGAAGTAGGGCACTCCTGCTGCCGAAGTAGGGCACTTCTGCTGCCGAAGCAGGGCACTCCCGCTGTCGAAGTAGGGCACTCCTGCTGCCGAAGTAGGGCACTTCTGCTGCCGAAGTAGGGCACTCCCGCTGCCGAAGTAGGGCACTTCACCTGTGGAGATCCGAGCTTCCGCCTCGAAACACTGAGCACGCAAGTAGGGGTACTCTCCGTCTGTCCCGCTTTCCCCGCTCGCGTCCCCTTACTCTGTAGAGCGTCTCTCCTCCTCGAACCGCAACCCCGGATCGAGCTGTGCCCGGCGCAGGAACCGCTCGACCTGCCGGGCCAGCGCGACCGTGGCGGTCTCTTGCTTGGCGGCCTCGCAGAACAGCCGAAGGGCGGCGAGGGCCTCTCGATGCACCTCCTGGGCCTTGAAGATCCAGAGCATCTCCTCCGCGATCTCGCGTACCTCGGCCGTGCGTCCCTCCTCAGGAGGACGAGCGAGAGGTCGAGGCTCACCAGGGCGTAGTCGTAGGGGAGCGGGTGCTCCAGGAAGACGCGGCGCACCTCGCGGAAGGCGGTGGCGGCCTCGGCCCTGCGCCGTAGGCCGGCGTCGATCTGCCCCTGAAGCCACAGGCAGCGGGTCAGGTCGAGGGCCTCGCCCAGCCGCTCGGCCAGAGCCCAGACCTCGGGGAGCCGCGGCGCGCCCTCCGCGGCCCTGCCGAGCGCGCATAGGTCCACCAGGAGATTGAACCGTACGACGAGGCCCAGCCGCGGCTGTTGCCGAACGTCGATCAGAGATTCCGCCTCCAGGAGCACCGCGGTCGAACCCTCCGGATCGTCGAGGCGCCGGAGGATATTCGACTTGCTCAGCAGGATCTCCCCGCGCAACTCCCCTGGATCGAGGTCCAGAGCTTCGTCGACCTTCTGGAGAGCCTCGGAGAACCGCCGCTGATCCTTCCGAAGACTGGCTTCAATCCAGGGCAGCCACGCCTCGTTCAGAAGTCCCGGGTCGGCTGTCCCAACCGCGTCCCAGAATGTCCGGCCGCGGTCCCTCTCCTTCTCTGCGGCAGGAAGATCATTACAGGCGCGCTCCGCATTCGCCAGGAAGTGGAGCGCCCAGCCCAACAGGCGCCAGCGCCAGGCCTCCTCGCCGGGAACGAGCTCGGCAATGCGGACCGCTAGGTTCGCCCATTCGCGAGCGACCTGCGGATGGTTCGATGCTTTCCGGACGCTCGCGAGCGCCGCCGCCTCGCAGAGCACCCAGCTCCGGTATTCCACTGCCTCCTCGATCAGGAGCCTCCCCTGGGCGGGCGTGCTCCCTAGAAGTAGGGCCACGAGGGGAGCCAGCTCGGCCCGATCCTCGGCCTTCGGCCGGACGCCGCTTCACGCCAGCATTCCGCCCTCCCCGGAAGAGCTCGCCGACGTCGACATGCCCGACGAGCTCGACGTGCTGACCGAGATCCGGATGGTGGCCGTGATCGTGCTCGACGATCGGATCGACCCTCTGATCGAGACCCTCAACGCCGCTGCCGAGTACCGGCAGCCCGCTCGCGCCTGAACCCCGACCGCCATGAAAACCATTCCTGTTGGCCAGCCGGCGCGCAACGCGCCGCCTCCCTTCCTGAGCTTCGCCTACTCCTCGACTTCGACCTGGAAGGTGCAGGTCTTCAAGGGCGGCTTGTCCTTCTCGAAAGGACGCTTGTTGTGGAAGACGATCCCGCCATGGCCCTTGGAGATGGCCCTGAACCGGAACACCTGCACCTCCGTGCCGCCGTCAATGTCGCCAGCGTTGCCAGTGTTGCCAGTGTTGCCGGCATTGCCAGGCTGCCGCTCGGTTCGCGGTTCCCCGAGGGCTTCGACGACCCCGCCGGACTGGCTTTTAACGCTCCAGACGTACCCGGTCGTGACCTGCGAGGGCAGGCGCACGACCAGGGTGCCGCCCGGGTGGACATGGGCGGTGGTGCCGCAGGTCGAGACCGTGACTTCCCCTCGCCCCGTGTCCGCCGCGCAAGCCGCCGCCAGCATCAGGACCAGAAACAGCGTCGTCATGACTACCTCCAGGCGGGCCGCCGTCATCTCGGGCTCATCGCGCGTACCTGCTTCAGAAGCTCCGGCCGGATGACGTAGAACGTGCTGGCTGCCTGAACCCAGGCAGAGTTGCGGCCGATACGATTGCTGCTGTAGCCGATCCACCCGAAGCCGCCCATGCCCCAGTCGGTTCCCCAGGAGTTCTTGATCAGCCAGGCGCCTTTCGCGTCGTCCCAGCCGACGAGGGTCACGGCATGTCCGCCGCCGTCGCTGTCGCTCGCCACCGCTTCATTGTACACACCGCCAGTGTAGGCAAAGAGGTTGTTCGAGACCACCCGCATGCGGGTGGTCAGCGGGCCGTGCGCACAGAGGGCGGCCTTGATCTCGGCGCCGGTCGGGAAATCGACTCCCGCATTGACGTAGCCCCAGGTCACGGCGTGGAGCGGCGTGGAAGGGTGGGTGCAGGCCTTGTCCGTGCCGCTGTAGGGCACCGTGGCCTCCTGGGCGTTGCCTTGGCGCACCATGTGCTCGAGCCCGTTGACGGCCAGCCCGCCGCCACAGCTGCCGGCGTCGCCGCCGCCGTCCGCGGTCGCGCAATCATTGATGTACTGCTCTGAGGCGTCGACCGCCGCGCCATTGCGGATGAGGTAGTTGGCCTCGTAGGCCGCGACGGCGGCGAAGGCCCAGCAATTACCGCAAACCTGATCGCGAACCGGCGTCACCTTGCCGAACGTGCGCCAGTCAAAGGAGCTGCGGCCGGCGGAGCAGCTCTGCAAGGTGACGTCGGGCAGTCTGCGGAGCAGGGCCGGGTTGTCCTTGAGGAACCCCGAACGGGTTTCAACGTCTAACTTGAGGACGCGAGCCGCGAGCTCATTTTGGCGGATCCTGTCCTCTCGGGTGATCTTCGGATCGTCGACGTCGCCGAGCAGGGTCTCGCGCCTGCGCTCCAGGGCCTTGGTATAGCCGACGGTATAGCGGAGCTTCTCGTTCCGGATCTTGGACCGCATGGCCTCCAGAGACTGTTGGATCGCCGGAGTCGCCATTTTCTCGCGCTGCTCAGGCGCCGGCGCTACCTCTGCCAGCGCGGGAAGCACGACGAGCGCCACGAGGAGCGGAGCCCAGAAGCGGGCCCTCAGTCGTTGCCGTTGCATGGGTCATCTCCTTTCGGTTAGGCCGGAATGACAGTAGAGCACCGGAGGCTCAAGCGCATCCTCCCGACCCACCGTTGGGCGCAGGGGCTTCGAGACTTGTTACACCACTTAAGTAGCCAGACGGTCCCCGGTTTGTTACCGATGTCTCCGGTCTGTACCCTGGCAGGGACGATTTTTTCACAGCCTCTCGGCTAAGATACGCAGCTGACATCCGCAGCCGACAACGACCTACTGGAGGAAGCCCGATGAACCCGATCCTGAGGACACCGTTCCAGACCGCCGCCGCCTTAACGCTCGCCGGCATCGCCACTCTCGTCTCCGCCGGGTACGCCGCGGCCCAGCCGGCCGCCGGCAAGAGCGCGACGCCGGTCCAGAAGGCCCAAGCCCGCTCCGGCTTCCGCGGCGAATTCTTAGACCTGCTGGACGACGCGCAGAAGAAAGTCCTCACCCTGGCCGACGCGGTGCCGGCCGACAAGTACTCCTGGCGCCCGGCCCCGGGCGTCCGCTCGGTGGGCGAGGTCTACATGCATCTGGCGAGCGCCAACTACTTCTTCCCCACCCTCTGGGGCGTCAAGCCTCCGGCGGACGTCGACGTGGCCGGCCTCGAAAAGCTGGGCGGCGACAAGGCGAAGGTGACGGCGGCCCTCCAGCAGTCGTTCGCCTACGTCCGCCATGTCGTCGACACCACCTCCGACGCCGACCTCGACCGGTCGGTCAACATGTTCGGTCATCCGGGGACGGTCCGCGAGACCCTGTTCGTGATGGCCAACCACATCCACGAGCACCTCGGCCAGTCGATCGCCTACGCCCGCTCGAACGGCATCGTGCCGCCCTGGAGCCAGCCCGCCACCAAGGCGAGCCGCTAGGGGATGGAGAGCCCCTCCGGCACCGCCGACCTTCCGGTCGAATCGATCGAGCTGCGCGCCCTGTCGTCGACCGCGGACTTCGCGGCCTGTGTCGAGCTCCAGCTCGCGACCTGGGGGCGGAGCTTCGCCGAGGCGGTGCCGGGGAGCATTCTGAAGATCTGCCAGAAGGTGGGAGGGGTGGCGGCCGGCGCCTTCGCCCGGGAGGGGCAGCTCCTCGGCTTCGTCTTCGGCCTGACCGGGGTGCGCGACGGCCGCCTCGTCCACTGGTCGCACATGCTGGCGGTGGCGCCGGGGGCGCGGGACCTCGGCCTCGGCACCCGGCTCAAGCTCTTCCAGCGCGACCTGCTGCGCGGGCTGGGGGTCGAGTCGGTGCTCTGGACCTACGATCCCCTGGAGGCGAGGAACGCCCATCTCAACCTGAATCGCCTGGGGGCCGAGGTCGTCGAGTACGTGGAGGACATGTACGCCGGGGAGATGGGGAGCGACCTCGCGAGCGGCATCGGCACCGACCGTTTCATCGTCGACTGGCGGATCGCCGGCGAGCGCGGCCCTCTGGAGGCGCGGCAGGTGGAGACCGGCGGGGGAGGGGAGGGGGCCATCGTCTCCCTGGAGAGCCTCACCGCCCCCCTTCCCGCGACATCGCGGGTGCGGGTCGAGGTGCCGGCGAGCATCCAGGACGTGAAAGCGGCGCGGCCCGCCGAGGCGGCGGCCTGGCGCGCCGTCACCCGCCGGGCCTTCGAGCATTACCTGGCCGCGGGCTACCGGGTGACGGCGTTTCACCGAGATGGCGAGACCGGGCGCTCGTTTTATGGTCTCAAAACGGGCCTCGAACCGGGAACGGGAGACTGAAGAAACCATGCTGCAGATCGATCGCATCGAGCTGACCGAGATCTCCCTCCCCCTGGTCGAGCCCTTCGGCATCTCCTCCGGGGTGACGACGACCCGGCGCATCCTCCTCCTCCACCTCTTCTCGGCCGACGGGGCCGAAGGGTGGGGCGAGTGCGTCGCCGGGGAGGGGCCCAACTACAGCCCGGAGACGACCGACACCGCCTGGCTCGCGATCCGCGAGTGGATCGCCCCACGGGTCCTCGGCCATCGCTTCGCCGGACCGGAGGAGATCCAGCCTCACCTGGACGTCAACTTCCGCGGCCACAACATGGCCAAGGCGGCGGTCGAGATGGCGGCCTGGGAGCTCACGGCGCGGCTCCGGGGGATCTCCCTGGCGGCGCTCTTGGGCGGCACCCAGCGGCGCATCCCGGTGGGGATCTCGATCGGCATCCAGGCGAGCCCGGAGGCCCTGGTCGACAAGGCGCGGCGCTGCCTCGCCGAGGGCTACCAGAAGGTCAAGATGAAGATCCAGCCGGGGGCCGACCTCGACTACGTGCGGCCGGTGCGCCAGGCGCTGGGTCCCGACGCGCCGCTCATGGCCGACGCCAACAACGCCTATACCCTGGAAGACCTGCCCCGCCTCCGGGAGCTCGACGAGCTCGGCTTCCTCATGATCGAGCAGCCGCTCGCCTGGGACGACCTGCTCCGCCACGCCGCCCTCCAGAAGGAGCTGCGGACCCCGATCTGTCTCGACGAGTCGATCACCAGCGCCGACCGCGCCGAGGACGCCATCGCGCTCGGCAGCGGGCGGATCGTCAACGTCAAGGCCGGCCGGGTGGGGGGCTTGCGTCAGGCGATCGCCGTCCACGACGTCTGCGCCCGGCACGGCCTCCCGGTCTGGTGCGGCGGGATGCTCGAGAGCGGCATCGGCCGGGCGCACAACGTCGCGCTCGCCTCGCTCCCCAACTTCACCCTCCCCGGCGACCTCTCGCCCAGCCGGCGCTACTGGGCCTGGGACGTCGTCGACCCGGAGTGGACGATGGACGCCTCGGGCTGGGTGACGGTCCCCTTCGACCGTCCCGGCATGGGGGTGACGGTCGACGAGGAACGGGTGGCGGCCTTGGCCGTACGGCGCGAGGTGCTCTAATCTCGCGCCGATCGGGAGGGTCTCTGATAGACTTCCCGGGTAAGACTAGAAGATCTCTCCTCCCGTGCTTCGCGAGCTCCACGTCAAGAACCTCGCCGTCCTGGCCGCCGCGGCGGTCGAGCTCGGTCCAGGTCTCAACATCCTCTCCGGCGAGACCGGGGCGGGCAAGTCGATCGTCGTCGACTCCCTGGCCCTCCTCTCGGGCGTCCGCGCCACGGCGGAGCTGATCCGCACCGGCGCCGACGTGCTGACCGTCTCCGGGATCTTTTCGCTCGCCGGTCCGGCGGCCCGCGGGGTGCGGGGAGTCCTCGAAGAGGCCGGGATCGAGCTCGACGCCCTGAGCGGGTCGGCCGCCGCGGAAACCGAGATCCTCGTCCGCCGGGAGATCGCGCGGAACGGCCGCAACCGGGTCTTCGTCAACGACCAGCCGGCGACGCTCCGCCTCCTGGCCGAGCTGGCGCCCCACCTCCTCCGCATCCATGGTCAGCGCGAGGAGCTGGGCCTGGTCGACCCCGAGCTGCAGCGGATCTGGCTCGACCGGAGCGGCGGCCCCGAGGCCGAGAAGCTCGGCCTGGAGGTCGCCGCCGCCTTCGCCGAGCACAGCCGGCTCGCCGCGCGGCTGGAGCTTCTGGCCGGCGGCGAGCGGGTGCGGCGCGAGCGGCTCGACCTCCTGCGCTTCGAGCTGGCCGAGATCGACGCCGCCGCGCTCACGGCGGGCGAGGAGGTCGCGCTCCGCGCCGAGCGCGAGCTCCTCCGCCATGCCGAGGCGATCACCCACGCCCTGGGGACCGCCTTCGCCCTGCTCTCCGAGGAGGAGGGGGCGGCGGTCGACCGGCTGGCCCGCAGCCGCTCGCTCCTGGAAGAGGTGGAGGAGTGGGAGCCGCTGGCCGCGGAGTGGCGTTCGGAGGTCGAGGAGCTGCGCATCCGCGCCGCCGAGGTCGCCCAGGGGCTGTCGCGGCGGCTCGACGGCCTGGAGGCCGATCCAGCCCGGCTGGACGCCATCGAGCAGCGGCTCGCCCTGGTCGAGCGGCTCTGCCGCAAGTACGGCGGCGGGGAGCTGTCGACGACCGAGGTGCTCGCCCGGCGGGCGGAGATGGCGGCCGAGCTCGACGAGATCCTCGGGGACGGCGAGGACCGCGGGGAGCTGGAGGCGAAGGTGGGGGAGTCGCTCGCCCGCTACCTCGCGGCCGCCCAGGCGCTCTCCGCCCGCCGCGCCGCCTGGGGGGAGACTCTCGTCGGCCGGATCGGGGCGGAGCTCAAGGATCTGGGGCTCGGCAAGGCGCGGCTCGCGGTCGGCCTCGAACGCCGGCGGCGTGCCGACAGCCCGCTGGAGCTGGCCGGCGAGCGGATCGATTTCGGTCCCTCAGGGGTCGACCAGGTCGTCTTCCTCTTCGCCCCCAACCCCGGCGAGGCGCCGCGGCTGCTCGCCAAGATCGCCTCGGGCGGCGAGCTGTCGCGCATCTACCTCGCCCTCCAGCTCGCGGCGCGGGGCGAGGGCGAGGCGGCCACCCTGGTCTTCGACGAGGTCGACGCCGGGGTCGGCGGCGCCGAGGCGGCCGCCCTGGGCAAGAAACTACAGCGCCTGGCCCGCGGCGGGCAGATCCTGGCCGTCACCCATCTGCCCCAGGTGGCGAGCCACGCCGACGTCCATTTCAAGATCAGCAAGCGGGTGCGCGAGGGGCGGACCCAGGTGGAGGTCGAGCCGCTCTCGGCCGCGGCGCGGGTCGAGGAGGTGGCGCGCATGCTGGCCGGCAAGGAGGTCACGGCGCTCTCTCTCTCGCACGCCGAGGAGCTGATCGCCGGCGCCGCCCGGGGCCGCAAGTGATGTCTCCGCCGTCGATCCCGCCAACGTCCCCGAAACTGCCGAACCCGATCTGGCATCCCGGGGAACCCGTCGCGCCGCTCGCCGCCTGCCTCGCCCGCGGCGGCCTCCTCGCCATTCCCACCGAGTCGAGCTACGGCCTGGGCGCCGACCCCGGGAACCCTTTCGGGGTCGCGGCCGTTTATCGCGTGAAGGGCCGGGAGGCAGGCAAGCCGCTGCCGGTGGTGGTCGCCGGTTTCGACCAGCTCGCGGGCTTGGGGATCGATCCCGACCTCCCTATACTGAAGCGGATTCGAGACGGCTGGCCAGGCCCACTTTCCGTGTTGCTCCCCACCGCGTCCGACTTGCCGGCGGCGGCGGGCGCGGGATCGCTCGCCGTCCGCATTCCCGGCCATCCCGGGCTCCGCGCGCTCCTGGCGGCCCTGGGACGGCCGTTGACGGCGACTTCCGCCAACCGGAGCGGCGACGAGCCCATCCTCGACCCGGCCGAGCTTCCCGCGCTCCTCGCCGGTGAGGACGCGGTGGTGATCGACGGCGGCGTCCTTCCCGGCGGACCGCCTTCGACGCTGATCGAAGGGGCGCCTTCCGGGTGGCGCATTTTGCGGCCGGGACGCTTCGACGGGGATCGCCTCGCCGCGCTTCTCGCCCGGGAGGAGGCCGGAGAGGAGAAGGAAACGATTCGCGGGTGAAGAAATCGGCGCCCATCGTTCTTTGTTGTAATGGCTTACGCACCATCTCGGAGCTACTTTCCGCTCCGTGGAAGTAGGGGAATCCCCATGAAGCTCTCTCACTCGCGAATCGCCCTCCTGTCCGGCCTGCTCCTCGCGGCGGGTCTCCCGGCCCTGGCGGCTCGTGCCACTCCTCCCATTCCTGCCCCCATCTCTCCCCCCGCGCCGAAGGCGCCGAAAGCGGTGCCGTCCGCGCTCCCCACGATCGCCTTGGGCGAGGTGCGCCGCGGCCAGCGCGGCTACGGCCTCTCGGTCTTCTCCGGCCACCAGCCGGAGCGCTTCGAGGTCGAGGTCGTGGGGGTGATGCGCAATTCCAGCCCGGACAACAGCTACATCCTGGCGCGGTTGACCGGCAAGGGGCTGGAGAAGAGCGGCGTCATCGCCGGGATGAGCGGCAGCCCGGTCTTCCTGGACGGCCGGCTGGCCGGGGCGGTGGCGTTCAGCTGGCCGTTCTCGCAGGAGGCGATCGCCGGCATCACCCCGATCGAGACCATGCACCGGCTGTCGAGCACCGGCGGCGAGCCGATCGCTCCCGCTCCCCCGCTGCCGCCGGTCGGGTTGTCGGACCTCCTCGCCGGCCGCATCCCGGAAGACCTGCTGAGCAAGCAGCTCGCCGCCTTCCACCCGCAGATGGCGGGGGGAGCGATCGCGAGCCTCCAGTGGTCGACGTCCGGCTTCGGCGATCGTTCGCTGGGCGTGCTCCGCGAGGCTCTGGGCGCCGTGGCGCCGGCCAGCCGGGCCGTGGTGACGGGGAGCGGCGGCAACGTCGACTCGCCGAGCCCGGCAGCGGCAGCGGCGGCGGCCGCCGGCATCGTCCCCGGCGCCTCGGTGGCCGCGATGCTCGTCGACGGCGACTTGAGCCTGGCGGCGACCGGCACGGTGACCGACCGGATCGGCGACCAGGTGTACGCCTTCGGCCACCCGTTCCTGGGGCTCGGTCCCACCGGGGTGCCGATGGCTTCCGCCGACGTCGTCACCGTCCTCTCGTCCCAGTACTCCTCGTTCAAGATCGCCAACCTGGGCGAGGTGGTGGGCGCCTTCGAGCAGGACCGGAGCGCCGGGATCGCCGGCCGCATCGGGGCGGTCTCGCCGATGATCCCGATGACGGTGCGCATCCAGGGTCTGCAGACCCGCGAGTTCCACATGCGGCTCGCGAGCCTGCCGCAGATCCTCCCCTCCCTCGTCGGCAGCGCCACCCTGGGGAGCCTCGACTCGGCGAGCTACGCCGCCGGCCCGCAGGGGATCGACTTGAAGGCCCATTTCAAGATCGCCGGTCACGGCGACCTCACGGTCCTGCAGACCTTCGACGGCGACAACGCCGGCTCGGCGAGCGCCGCCCACATGCTCGCCTTGGCCGCCTACCTGGTGCAGAACCCGCTCGAACGGGTGCGGATCGAGGCGGTCGACGTCGACATCGCGCAGTCGCGGGACCCGCGGGCGGCGACCCTGGTCGACGCCCACGCCGACCGCACCGCGGTGCACCCCGGCGACCGGGTGAACCTGAACCTGGAGCTTCTGCCCTATCGCGGCAAGCCGACCCGCCACGCCTTCTCGATCGACCTGCCGAAGGATCTCGCCGAGGGCAAGTACATCCTCTTGATCGGCGACGGCGCGAGCGCCGACGCGGTGCGGCTGTCGATCGAGCCGGTCGATCCGGTGAGCTTCGACCAGGCCCTGGCGCTCCTGCGCTCCTTCCACTCGCACCGCGAGGTCGTCGTGCTCGGGGTGACCGGAGGGGCCGGCCTCTCGGTCGCCGGCGAGGCGATGCCCCGTCTGCCCGGCTCGGTCCGCTCGCTGTGGAGCGCCGCCGGCTCGGCCGGGGTCGTGCCGCTCCGCCTCGCCATCTCCGACGACTGGCGGGAGCCGATGCCGATCCCGGTCGACGGCCTGGTGCGGGTCGAGCTCGACGTCCGGCGCCAGGAGCCGGCGACCAACGATTCATCCGACAGCCCGGGGTCCACCGCCGGGGCGAACAGGGGGTAGAGTGAGCGGCCGATTCCGTGGATCTGGTGTTTTCGTCGGGGGCCTTCTCGCCCTTTCCGTCCTCGCGGTCGGCACCACGCCGGCCGGCGCCACCCAGGTGCGGATCTTCCGTACCCAGACTCAGACCGCCTTCCAGGCCGGCACCCTCGCTGGGGTGAGCCTCGACTCGCTGGGGCGGATCGAGCTCGCTCCGCGGACCGCGCGCCTGGCGGCGATCAGCGAGCCCTTCCTCCTGGCCGCCGCGGCGCGCGGCGACGGTTTCATCCTCGGGACCGGAAACGCCGGCAAGGTGCTGGCGGTCGACTCGAAGGGCACGGTGAGCGAGCTCTTCGCCGCCCCCGAGCCCGAGGTCTTCGCCGTCTGGGTGGACAGAGACGGCACCGTCTTCGCCGGCACCTCGCCGCACGGCAAGGTCTACCGCATTCCCAAAGGAGGAAAAGGCGAGGTCTGGTTCGATCCCAAGGAGACCTACATCTGGGCCCTGGCGCGCGGGAAAGACGGCGGGCTCCTGGTCGCGACCGGCACCCATGGGAAGCTCTTCCGGGTCGACGGCAAAAACGAGGGAAAGGTGATCTACGCGAGCGACGACACCCACCTGCGCTCGCTCGACGTCCTCCCCGACGGCGACGTGCTCATCGGTACCGCCGGCGAGGGCTATCTCCTCCGCCTCGGCCGGGACGGCCAGGCGCGGACCCTCTTCGACGCCAAGGAGCCCGAGGTGGTGGCGATCACCACGGCGCCCGACGGCACCTCCTACTTAGCCGTCGTCGCTTCCGAGGCCAGCCTGACCGAGATGGCGAAGCCGGCCGCGGTCGCGGCGCCAGGGAAGAAGGGCGCCAAGGGGGGAGCGGCCGGCGAGCCCGCGGTGACGGTGACGGTCGAAGGGGAGGGCGGGCCCGAAGCGGCGCCGGCCCCCGGCCGCAAGGAGACCGGACCGAAGAGCGAGATCTTCCGCCTCTCCCCCTCCGGGGTGGTCGAGAAGGTCTGGACCTTCAACGAGGACACCGTCTACTCGCTCCTCTGGCAGGACGGCGCGCTGTGGGTGGGCACCGGCCTCGAAGGCAAGCTCTATCGCTACGAGAACAACCAGATGCGGCTCATGAAGGACGTCGACGAGCAGCAGATCGTCGCCCTCGTGCCCGGTACGGAACGCGCGGGCGGTCCGGCTTTCGCCACCACCAATGGCGGCGCCCTCTACCGCATCACCGCCGGCCGGGAGGAGAAAGGCACCTACACGAGCGCCGCCTTGGACACCGGCCAGGTGGCCCGTTTCGGCTCCTTCCGCTGGCGCGGCGAGGCGCCGGACGGCAGCTCGGTCCGGGTGTCGTTTAGGAGCGGGGTGAGCGCGACGCCCGACAAGACCTGGTCGCCCTGGACGGCGCCCCAGGAGGGGGACGAGGTCTCGCTCGCCAAGCTGCCGCACGGCCGCTACGTCCAGTGGCGGGCCGAGCTGCGCTCCGGGCCGGGGGGCTCGCCGCGCCTCTACAACACCGAGCTTTCCTATCGCCAGGAGAACCTGTCGCCCCACATCGACGGTTTGGCCGTCCTGGAGCCCGGGCAGATCCTCGTGCCCGCCGCCTTCAACCCCGGCAACCAGGTCTTCGAGCCGGCCCATCCCAACCGCGAGGGGATCTTCACCACCCTGGAGAGCGCGCCGGACGAGGGCGGGCGGGTCAAGGCGCTCTACAAACGAGGCTACCGGACCCTCCGCTGGTCCGCCTCCGATCCCAACGAGGACAAGCTCGTCTATTCGCTGTGGTTCCGCCCCGCCGAGCGCCGGGAGGAATCGGCGACCTGGCTCAAGGTGGTCGACGACCTGGAGGACGACCACTACAACTTCGACGCCACGGTGCTCCCCGACGGCATCTACCGCTTCCGCCTCGTCGCCTCCGACCGCAAGTCGAACGATCGAGAGGACGCGAAAACCGCCGAGCAGGTGAGCGAGCCGGTGGTGATCGACCAGACCCCGCCGGCCCTCGTCCAGGCCGAGGTCGGGGACGACAAGCTGCTCCACGTCATCGTCAAGGACGCCCTGTCGCCCATCCGCGAGGCGGTCCTGAGCGTCAACGCGGGCGAATGGAAGCCGGCGCGGGTGGCCGACGGGCTCCTGGACAGCAAGACCGAGACCCTGATCCTCGATCCGGTCCCGAAGGGTGGGCTCCTCCTGTTGCGAGTGACCGACGCGGCGTACAATGTCGTTACCTTCGACCTTTCGAACCGTCACTGACGCCCGGGCTTACACTCCTCCTTATGACTACGCGGATCGCCGTCTACCCGGGCTCCTTCGACCCTCTCCACAACGGCCACCTCGACATCATCGAGAGGTGCGGCAAGACCTTCGACGAGGTTCTGGTGGCCGTCCTCCGCAACGAGGAGAAGCGGCCGCTCTTCAGTGTCGAGGAACGGGTGGAGATCATCCGCGAGATGGTCGCCGGCCGGCCGGGCTGCCGGGTCGAGAGCTTCTCGGGTCTCCTCGTCGACTTCATGGACCAGGTGGGGGCGCGGGCGGTGGTCCGTGGCCTCCGCGCCGTCTCGGACTTCGAGTACGAGTTCCAGATGGCGCTCATGAACCGGCGCCTGAACCCCCGGGTTGAGACCGTCTTCATGATGCCGAAGGAGGACTACAGCTACCTGTCGAGCCGCCTGGTCAAGGAGGTCTACGCCCTGGGCGGCGACCTCTCCGGCCTCGTCCCCGCGCCGGTCCTCGAGCGCCTGCGCCAGCGCCTCCGACCGACGGCGGTGGTCACCCCGGGCTAGCCATCCCCACCCCACGACGCCATCCCATGAGCCTCGAACGTTTCGTCCTCCGCATGCCGAAAGTGGAGCTTCACGTCCACCTGGAGGGGGCGATGCGCCCGGCCATCCTCCTGGAGCTGGCGCGGCGCAACGGCATCGAGCTGCCGGCCCGCGACGAGGCCGGCCTCAAGCGCTGGTTCCGCTTCAGCGACTTCGAGCACTTCGTAAAGATTTACCTCACCTGCTCCTCGGCGCTCCGGAATCCCGAGGATTTCGAGCTTCTGGCGCTCGATTTCCTCGCCGAGCAGGCCTACCAGAAGGTCGTCTACTCGGAGGTGCACTTCACGATCAGCACTCACATCGCCGCCGGGCGGGACGGCGAAGCGATCCGCCAGGCGCTCGCCGCCGCCATCTCCGAGGGCGAGCGCCGCTACGGGGTGGTGATGCGGCTCATCCCCGACATCGTGCGCAACGTCGGCCCCGCTTTGGCCGACACGACGTTCGAATGGGCGCTCGCCGGCCGGGAGCACGGGGTCGTCGCCCTCGGGCTCTCCGGCAGCGAGGCGCGGTTCGGCAACGATCCCTTCGCGCGGCATTTTGAAGCGGCGGAAGCGGCGGGCCTCCATCGGGTGGCCCATGCCGGAGAGCACGCGGGGCCGGACTCGATCCGCTCGGCGCTCGATCTCTGCCATCCCGAGCGGATCGGCCACGGGGTGCGGGTCATCGAGGATGCCGCTTTGGTCGCCGAGCTCGCGGAGCGGCGGATTCCGCTCGAGGTCTGCCCGTCCTCGAACGTCGCCTTGGGCGTCTACCCGTCGATCGCCGCCCATCCCTTCGATCGCCTGTTGAAGGCCGGCGTGCCGCTCTCGGTCAACACCGACGATCCGGCCTTCTTTGGCACCAATCTGACCCGCGAGTACCTCCGCCTCCACGAGACCTTCGGCTACGGCGCCGCGGAGCTCGCCGGCCTGTCGCTCGCCGCTCTCGACCAATCCTTTCTGCCGGCGCAGCGGAAAGCCGCGCTCGCAGGGGAGCTCCGTAGCCGCTTCCGGAGCCTCGGCGAGGACGTCCTCGGAGCGCCCGTCGTGCCGCTCTAAGCCTCGTCGCCATCGCAAAGCCCATGGCCTGGGACGAGGACTTGATCCGGCGCCTGATCGCAGCGATCCAGGCGGGAGAAAAGCGAAAGGAAAACGCTCGCCGGCTCTGGCGTCTCGTCTATCCGCGGCTATTCTCCCGCTTCAGAAGGCAGGGGTGGTCGCCCGAAGACAGCGAAGATCTCACCCAGGAATCGCTTCTTGGTGTCTTTAAAGGTATCGAAGCCTTTCGCTTCGAATCGAAATGCGAGACATGGCTGCTTCAGATCGCTCATCACGCCTACGCCAACTTCCTCCGCAGCCGGAGCACCCGAAAACGTGGCGACAGGAAAGAAGAATCTCTGGAGTCCCTCTTGGAGAACGATCCCGGGCGTCTGGGGGACACCCCGGTCCGCCCTCCAGACACGCTCGATCGATTGATCGACGAAGAACGCCTCGCGCAGATCGAGGCGGTCGTCTCGGCGATGCCCGAGAAGATGCGCCTCTGTTTTGGGCTTCGCCATGACCACGGCTACAAATACCGCGAGATCGCGGTCCTGATGAAAGTCTCCATCCAGACCGTGCGGGCGCACCTGCACCAGGCGAGGGAGCGACTGAAGGATGCCCTGGCCCTCGATCTGGGCGAGGAGCCGGAGGAGTAAAGCCTATGAGCGACGATCGCGAGCTCGTCCTCCGCGCCCTGCGCCGGCTGGCGGCGAAGATGCGCCAAGGCCAGGATGCCGCCTCCCATCCGAGCGTGGAGGATCTGGTCGCCTACCATGCCGGCGAGCTGCCGGAAGCGGCGGACCGGGATCTGCGCCAGCATCTCCTCCTCTGCCGCGACTGCCCGGACCTCATCCTCGCTCTCGATGGCTTCTCGAAGCTCCCGAACAGCGAGGGCGAGCCGGTGCCCGCCGGCATGGATTCCGCCTGGGAGGCGGTCCGGCGGCAGCTCGCACGGGAAGGCTGGTTTACGGGCGGGAGGGGCAAGGCCGCCCGCCCCCGGCCCTTCTTTCTCTTGCCGCGGAACCTGCTCGCCGCCGCGGCGCTCGTCCTCGTCGCCGGTCTCGGGCTCCTCCTCCTCGGGCTCCCCAACGGCTCGCGGCCGCGGATCGTCGCCCAGCCGGAATCGGGAGCGGTTTTCGAGGATCTGGGGCCCGCCGTCCGCGGTCCGGTTCCGACGCTCCGGATTTCCGGCTCGGCGAAGCATTTCATCCTCGTCGCCACGCCGGAAGGCCCGCCCTATCCGGAGTACCGGGTGGAGCTCCGCACCGTCCAGGCCCCCGGCCGGCTGCTGTGGTCCGGTCCCTGGCATCCGCCGGCCGGCGCCCCGGATCTTTTCCTCGAGATTCCGCGCGATTTCCTCTCTCCCGGCGAGTACCGCCTGGAGCTCCGCGGCTTCTCCGGTGGGCGCCCGGCCCCCGAGCCGCCCGACAATCGCCGCTTCCGTCTCGTTTTTCGATAGAATAGAAGCGTTCCTTTTTCTTCGAATCGTTCGGCCGGACAGAGGCGCCTGCCTCCATCTTCTAGGACCGGCCGTGGATCGTCGTGTCGCAGGCGGAGCTTTCCCGTGCGGAGGACGCGTCCATGCCCCGTCCATCGAGGCGGTTCCTCGTCTGTCTGGGCACCCTTCTGGGTTGCGCCGGGGGCGTCGTCGGGCTCCTGCGCGAGGTGCCCCCGGAGCGGCCATCGGAGCGGAATACCCGGCCGGTTGCCGCTCCCCTCAGGGCCCCATCGTCGTCCTCTCCGTCGTCTTTACTGGCTCCGATCGTCCTCGGAATCGATCTTCGGTCCGGGACCACCAAGCCCCAGGCGATCCGGGGAGGGACGATCCACGTCCTGCGGTTCCCGGCCACGGCCGGCACCTTCGTCGTCCTCGAAGTCGAGCAGATTCACATCGACGTCCAGGTGACCGTCGTCGATCCCGCGGGCCGGCGCTCGCCGCCGGTCGACCGGCCGACGGGAGAGGTGGGGACGGAGCGGGTGGTCTTCGTAGCCGGCACGCCGGGGGTTTATCGCGCCGAGGTCGAGGCTTGGAAGAACGGGGACAAGTGGGGCGCTTACCGCTCCCGGCTCACTCTGCGCAGGCCGAACGGCCGCGACCTCCGGGAAGCGCTGGCGGAGGAGGGTTTCTATGCCGCCAAGGAACGCTCCCACCTTGCCGGAGCGACGCGGGACGACCGGGAGTTTGTGGCGGCCGGCTATCGGAAGTCGGCGGAGATCTTCGCGGCGCTCCGAAAGCCGGAGCGGGAGCGGGATGCCTGGAAGGGCCTCGGGGATGTCCGCTTCGCAGTCCGAGACTGGGAGGGCAGCCTGGACGCCTACAGTCGCGCTCTCCAGCTGGATCAGGTGCTTCAGGATCGCCGGGATGCGGCCGTGTCCGAGGGCCAGATCGGGCTTTCCGCCGAGGAGGCGGAAAGACTGGAGGAGGCGAAAAACTTCTACCGTCGGGCCCTGGCGCTCTGGCAGGGACTGGGTGAGCCGGAGGGGGAGGCCCAAACCCTCGTCAACCTCGGGCATGTCGCCACCAAGCTCGGTGAGTCCGGGGAAGCGATCTCCTGCTTCGATCAGGCGCTCGACCTGGGGCGCCGGCCCGCCGATCGTTCTCTCGCTTTCGCCGGTCGCGGTAAAGCCCGTGCCTTCGCGGGAGACTGGAAACCCGCCTTTCAGGATTTTCGGGACGCCCTCGCCCTTCTCGCTCCCGGGGACCGGTCCCAACGGGCGAATACGCTGCTCGAGATGGCCAACGCCTACCTGGAAGAGAAAGCCCCTTCGGTCGCCCTCGCCCGCTTCGGGGAGATCCTGCCGCTCCTGCGCTCTCTGGGCGATCGCTACGGCGAGGCCGTGGCCCTGAATGGAATTGGCGTCGCCCGCTACCGCATGAAGGACGATCGCGGTGCGCTCGTCGCTTATGAAGAGGCCCTGCGCGTGTTCCAGGGGCTCGGCAGCGTTCGTGGCGAGGCGACGGCGCGGATCAACGTCGGCTGGCTCCAGGGTGCCCTGGGCCGACCGGATGCGGCGCTCGATTCCTACCGGCAGGCTCTTCCCGTCGTCCGGAAGATGCAGGACCGTGCCGCCGAAGCGGCGATCCGGTTCGGCATGGCCTGGGCCGAGCGTGCCCAGGGCAATCGGAGCGCGGCCCAGAAGGACATCGAGACGGCCATGTCCGTCGTCGAGAGCGTGCGCGACCGGGCCGCGCAGCGCGATCTCCAGGCCGCCTACCTCGCGACGACCCAGGACGTCTATGGCTTCCTCATCGGCCTGCTGATGGACCACCACCGAGAAGATCCGCTCGCCGGCCATGATGCCGAGGCCCTGGCGGTCGCCGAGCGGGCGAAAGGCCGGAGCCTGCTCGATGCCCTGTCGCCGGAAGGGAAGCCGGGGACCCTCCTGGCTTTACGGGAGATCCAAGGGCAGGTGGCGGCCGATCGGACGCTCCTCCTCGAATACCACCTGGGACGGGAGCGCAGCTTTCTCTGGGTCGTCTCCGAACGCGGCATGGCGAGCTTCGAGCTACGACCGTCGACCGAGATCGAGGCGTCGGCGCGGCGGGTTTTCGCGCTGATGGCGGCGAGCGAGAAACGGCGCCAGCGTGAGGAGGCCCGCCGCGCCACAGTCGAGCTCGGCCGCCTCCTCCTCGGACCGGTCGCCGGCGCACTCGAAGACAAGAGGCTCCTGATCGTGCCGGACGGCATCCTCCACTACATCCCCTTCGCGGCTCTGCCCGACCCTGCCGCGGCCGCGGTCGCTTCTGCCGAGACGTCTGGCCCCTGGCCGGAGCCGCTCGCTCTCCGCCACGAGGTCGTCTCGATCGCCTCCGCCTCGGTGCTCGCGGCTCTCCGTGCCCGCCGCCGTCCGAAGGCTCCTTCCGGGCTGCTCGCTTCCCTGGCCGATCCGGTCACCGATCCCAACGACCCCAGATTGCCGTCGTCCCTGAAAGCACCCCCCCCGGGTTCCCTCCCGGCGGAGTCCTTCCCACGGCTTCCCGAGGCGAACGCCGAGGCTGCCGCGATCGTGGGTCTGGCCGCGGGCGGGGACGTTCTCGATGCGCGGGGCTTCGCGGCGGACCGCGACCTCGTGCTCTCCGGCGCTCTCGGCCGCTACCGTTTCCTCCATTTCTCGGCCCATGGCTCCTTCGATCCCCTGCACCCCGAGCGATCGGCTCTCGTGCTCTCCCTCTATGACCGGGCAGGCCGTCCGAGGAACGGTCTCCTCCACCCCAGAGACCTCGACGGTCTGCACTGGAGCGCGGACCTCGTGACGCTTTCCGCCTGCGAGACCGCCCGCGGCCGGGATCTGGCGGGCGAGGGGCTCGTGGGCTTCACCCAGGAATTCCTCGCGGCCGGTGCGACGCGGGTCCTGGTGAGCCTCTGGCAGGTCCCCGATGACTCGACCGCGATCCTCATGCAGCGCTTTTATACCGGGCTTCTCCATGATGGTCTCTCTCCCGCCGCGGCCTTGCAACAGGCCCAGGTCTCGCTCTGGCGCGAGCCGCGCTTCCGGGCGCCCTACTACTGGGCCGGTTTCGTCCTCCAAGGGGAGCCGAAGTGACTGCGGGAGGTCCGCGTCGGCCCACCGCCTAAACAACTCCCCGCCGCCGGGGTCTCTCCGATACAGGAAACCGCTCGCGGACCCCGTCGTAGACGCCAGATCTCGCCGCGCCGGCGCGTCCGCTCTCGCTCCCGTTTCCCCCAGGAGGAGACCATGCCCATCGAACAGAACCCCACCCCGTCCCCTTTCATCCCGTCCGATCCGCCGCTGGTCCACAAGGATGGAGACCGCGAGCCGCCCCAGGATGCCCCTGTCGGCTCCGGCGTGACCCCGGTCGTCATCGCCACCCCGCGTGGGCCTGGTGGAGAGAGCTCCTAAGGCGCCCTGCCATGCGGCATGTCGCCCTCACTCTTCTCTGCGCGGCGAGCCTCCTCGGGCTCGCCGCCTGCCGTCCCGGAGCGAAATCCAGCCGTTCTTTCGATCAGATCCAGCAACTCGTCGCCGGCAAGACGGCGGCCGAGGTCGCCAAGCTCCTGGGCCCGCCGAGCGCCCGCCAGGCGCTCCTCGCCGACGACGAGCGTTGGGTCTGGTGGAACTACACCTATCTCGATGGCGCCAACTACGCTCCCGAGATCCGCGGCCAGGTGGTCCACCTGGAGATCACCTTCGAAAGCCCGAGTCTCACGTCGACCGCCCAGGACGCTCCGGTGCCCCACGAGCAGTGGCGGGTGAGCGGTCCGCTCGCGGTCAGCTACTCGTTGCCGGCGAGAAAGGGGAGCTGATGCCGCAAGCGGAGCGCTGGGCTCTCCTCATCGGCATCGACCGCTATCCGCGCCTCGCCGAGAGCTACCAGCTCGCCGGCTGCGTCAACGACGTGCGGGCGCTCTCCCAGGTGCTCGTCGAGCGCCATGGCTTCCCGGCCGGGAACGTGCGGGAGCTCCTCGACGAAGCGGCGACCCGGGAGGGGATTCTCCAGGCCCTGGAGGATCTCGTCACGCGGGTGGGGGAGGGGGACGCCGTCCTCGTCCACTACAGCGGCCACGGCTCGCAGGTGGTCGATCTCGACGGCGACGAGGACGACGGCCTCGACGAGACGCTCTTCCCCAGCGACAGCGGCCGCGCCCCCGATCCGAATCGGGACATCCTGGACGACGAGATCCACGTCTGGCTCGGCCGGCTGATGGCGCGGACCTCGAACGTCACCCTCATCTTCGACTGCTGCCACTCGGGCACCATCACGAGAGATGCCATCCCTCTCGGTACCGGACGGACGCGCGGGGTGGAGCCCGATCTGAGGCGGCCCGCCGCGTCGCGCGGCGCCGTGGACGGTCCCGCGGCGAGCGGAGGCCCGCCCACGGCGTCCGCGGCGGTGGCCCCCGTCCTCCTCACCGCCTGCCTCGCCAACGAGACCTCCCACGAGGTGGAGCTGGGAGAGGGTGGACAGAGCCGGGGCGTCCTCAGCTGTCTCGTCGGACGCGCGCTCACCGCGGCGGCGCCCACAACTCCCAATGCCACCTGGGAGAGCCTCTTCGCGACCGTGGCGGCCCAGGTCACCGCGCTCTATCCGAACCAGCATCCGCAGATCGAGGGTCCCACCAAGGGGGGGCTCTTCGTCCGGCGCTCAATCTAGACGTCTGACTTGGGGCAGATCTGTACAAACGAGCCAGATTTTTCCCTAGGAGCGCTGGCGTCCCGCCGGCATCGGTATACCGGCGGTATACCGCCGGCCGGCGAGACGCCGGCGCTCCCAGGGAGCAGACCTCGTCGGTTTGAGGTCGCAGACCTCACTAGCGTCTCTCTCAGCTTCTCATCTAGCTTGCCATCTTTGGGAGGCTATAGGCAGGTCTCGACAACCTTCCCTACCGTCATCCTGAAGGGCTATAAAAGAGCAGAGCACGGGATGGCTAGGCTCCCTCGGACCCGCTGATGGCTGATCCTGAAGAGTGCCCCCGTGCTCGAGCCATCCGCGCTCCCTGATACGACCCTTTGCCGGCATGGCTAATAGAGAGTCGGTGGCGCGGGGCAGACCGATTGTACCCGTTTGGGAAGGAGGGTTGTATCCGTGAGCCCTGAGCTGAACCCGTTGTGGCTTGGAATGGACTGTGGCGAGCAGTGGCACGTGCTTGTGGAGTTGACCGCAGAGGGCATGTGGCAGAGAACTCGGAAGTTACGTAACCGAGAGGCCGATCTGCGGGCCTGGTTGAGCGAGGTGGTGCGGAGTGGAAACGGTCGTCCGTTGCGGGTGGTGGTGGAGGGAGTTCGCTCGGTGGGGTCTGTTCTGTCGCGAGTCGCGCTGGAGATGGGGATCGAGATCTGGCAGGTAGCGCCGCAGGCCCTGAAGGATTACCGCAGCGCGGAGGGCCAGCCTCGTAAAGATGACTCTTGGGATGGGTACCTGCTGGCGCGGATGGGGTACCAGAAGATGAGGACTTGTCGTCCTGCTCTGTGCCCTCGCCCGGAGGAGCGTCGGCTTTGCCGGTTGAGCCGCTTGAAGCAACAGCTGACAGGCCAGCACACTCGTCTGCTCAACCAACTGCGTAGCCGCCTGTTGGAACTGTCCGGGGAACTGGTGGCCGGAGCCTGGGAGGGTCCTCGTTGGGACAGCATGAGACTCCGTGCAGCCCTGAGGCGATGGCCAGGCTTGGAGGGTCTCGGGGAGGCGCCGGTCGAGGAGGTGGCGCAGGTTCTTCGTCGAGCCGGCCGTACCCCGGACAGCCACGAAGAGGCCGAAGCTCTGCATCGGGTGGTCCTTGGTATCCACTTGCCGGAGACGGAGAGATCGATCATAACGCTGGAGCTCCGGATTGTGGTGCAACAGTTGGACTCCTTGGAGCAGGCGCAAAAGCAGGTAGAAGAGGAGCTGAAGGAAGCTGTGGAGGCGCACCCGAAGGGTCCGGTGCTGCTGGAGATGCCAGGCATCGGGGTCTGCGGGGCCGCTGTCGAGATCGGAGAGGTACTTCCGCTGGCACGCCATGCCTCGGAAGGGCAGGTTGCCACCTACGCGGGGCTGACGCCGTTGTCTCGGCAGAGCGGCAGCAGCGGTCCCCGGCATCGTCTGGCCCGGCAAACGAATAAGCGGGTGCTGCGCGTCCGGTACTTGGGCTCGGTGGCAGCTTGTCGTGTCAGCGCCCTGGACCGTGAGTATCACCGCAAGCAGCGGGAGCGCCATCAAGGCCACCCAGCGGGCCACGTCAAAGCTTTGCTGGCACTGTCACGGCAGCGAGCGAAGCTAATTTACAAATTGCTGACCGAGGATGGAGCCCGCTACGATAAGGAGATTCTGATCAGCAGCCACCTGGAGCGCAATCGGGGGGCGGTCCGAAGTGGGCCTGCGCACAGTACCCGAGGGGCGGGGGCGGCCTGATGATCGCGGTTGGTGGTAGGTCGGGCGATCAGAGAGTGCGATCACGCTCTCCTGAGAAGCATCATCCGCACCCGTAGGGCGCGGCTCGACGAGGATGTGGCCGCGTAGGCTGGCCGCCGGAGCGTAGGCGCGCCAGGTGTGCGCCTGCGGTGGCGTGTTGCACAGCGCACGCTATGCCGCGCAAGCTGCGGGTTGGCCCGGAAGGGCTTGGACCGGAGCACGCGAAGTAGGCAGTGGCCGAGCTTCCGCGTTTTTGGAAAAGATCCCTCTTCCCCCGTCCCCTCTCGGGCCAGCGGCGGCCTTCCGGTATGGAAGATTGCCGCCCTCACCGCGGACCCGCATACCCCTGTTCCGGCGAGCATCCCCGCGGATGCTGTGTAAACGCCCGGTAGGGCCGTGTCGGCCAGTCGTGTCAGCGTCTGGACTGTACCCGCCGGAGCGCCATTGAGGAGAGCCTGATCAGCAGTCACCTGGAGCGAACCAGACAACGGTCGCAGACCGAACTCCCGCGGCTGTGGAAAACTCCCCCTCTTCCCCCGCGCCCCCATCTCCCCGGCCGGCGGTCTGCCGGGGTATGGAAGGCTGCCTCCCCCAAGCCCGCGCCCGGCACCCTCCCACACCCCTTGGAAAACGCTCCGCGTTTTCCACAGCCCACCGGCCACGGCGACGAGTCTTCGAGAGATAGACTCGGGACTTGACATCGTTATAGAGAGGGAGCTCTGGCGACCGAAGGATCCGGGCGGGCCTCCGAGTGGCAAGTTGTCCGGCGTTGGCGTCTCTCGCCTTGTATAATCAAGCTGAGGGTCCTCACTGTGCGAAGATCCTCTGGAGAGTTCAATGTCGAAGCGCGCGACCGCAGCCGTTGAAGATCTGAAGGCGAGCCCAGGCTCGGTGTCTGGGGAGGCCATGGAGCGGAGGCTGCACCTCGCCGGGCTGATCCGCGCTCGAATGTCCAAGCCTGCCACCGAAGCGGAAAACAAGCTTTGGCAGGAGCTCAAGGCCGAGGTCAGGAGAGACCGCCTGACCTTTCGGCCTTGAGCTATGCCCATTCCTCTCCTGCTTGACAGCAACATCCTCGCCTGCGTCGTCCGGCCGGAAGTCGCCGAGAATCGTGAAGTCGCTCAAGCGATGATCGCCTTCCTCGAGAATCCGCAATTCTCGATCCTCGTGCCGGAAGTCATCGATTATGAGCTTCGGCGGAAGTTGCTGCATCTGGGGAAACACCAACATCACGCAAGGAAATGGGCCCGTGAGGCTCTTACACTTCTGAACGAGCTTGTCGAAGTAGGCTATGTCCCGCTGACGACCAGTGCGATGCGAATGGCCGCCGAGCTATGGGCCAGGACTCGTGCCGAAGGCCGGCTACGGGGAACCGAAGACAGCTTGGACGTCGACGTCATCCTCGCAGCCCAGGCCAAGCAGGTCCGAGGGCAAGTCGTGACTATGAACGAGAGGCATTTTCGAGGCTTGGTCGACGTTTTTGATTGGCGTCCCCATACGAGCTGAATCGAGACTCGTCTCCCGAGGCATGGGAGCGAGTCTCGCAACGGCGGCAGCAGGCTGGGAAGCTCGCCTCCTCCTCTCTGCCTCTACCTACCCGGCGGGCGGCCGTCTTCCCCGTCCCTCTCTTCCGCCAACAGCTCCGTCAACACCGCCTGAATCTCCGCGTGCACCGCCTGGCGCTCGAAGAGCACGGCGTGGAGCTGGTGGAGGAGGTCGCCGGCTTCGGCTCGTACGGCGTCCAGGGCGGCGACGGGGTGGGTGGCGTCGTAGGCGAAGGTGCCGTCGGGCTCGGGGCTGAGGCCGAAGCCGGGGCCTCGGGCGACGAGGCGGAGGGCGAAGAGGAGGAACGCGGTCCACAGGTCGTCGGGGATGGCGTTGGGCCGCTCGGGGATGCGGTCGACCGCGCGGTGGAAGAGGTTTCCTTTGGCGAGGATCTCGGGCGCCGCGTCGCGCATGGCGTCGAGGGTCTCCTCGGCGGTGGCCCGCGCTCCGCGGGCTTCGGTGCCCTGAGGGATGGCGTCCAGGAGGGGCTCCAGGGCGGAGAGTGCCTGGCCGTCGTTGACCAGGAGGATGCGGAGGAGGAGGACGCCCAGCGAGTAGAGATCTTCGGGGACGTCGAGCGCCGGGTAGATGCGGTAGCGCACGCCGGGCACGCGGTAGCCGCCGCTCCGGCCGAGCTGCTTGGCGAGCGCCGCTTCCAGGGCCATGGGCTCGGTCGTGAGGCTCGCCTCGATGCCCGGCCGGCCGCCCTGGGGGTCGAGCCGGGCGGCCACGGCGCGGCCAGGACCGAAGGGATCGCGCGGCCAGGCGAGCTGGATCCAGTCGCGGGCGCCGGGCGGCGGGTAGAAGCCGTGGGGGTCGACGAGGGTGCCGGTGATCCGATAGAGGCCTTTCGCCTTCTTCTCCTCGGCCACCCGTTCGATCAGCAGCTCGGCCGTCGACGGGCTCGCGAGCCGGGCGGCGCGGAGGGTCTCGGCGGCGAACGGCGCCTTGGGGGAGAGCGGCGGGAGCGGCACCGCGAGGTCCGGGCCGAGAGGGGCCGAACGGCCCGCGGAGGCGCCTGAGAGCTTCACCCGGAAGCTCCAGAGATGGGGCAGGAAGTCGGCGCGCGGGCCGGGCTCGACGGCGAAGCTCCCGGGATGGAGGTCGAGGTGGGGACGGCCGAGGAGGAGGTAGTGCCGGCGCAGACCGCCGACCATCTGGAGGAAAGCCGTGAGCTTCAAGGCCAGCACCTCGACCGCGTCGACCCCGGAGCCTTCCGCGGCGAAGAGGAGCCCCGGCTCTTCTCCTTCCTCCTCTCTCCCTCCTCCCAGCCGCTCGAGGAAGACATCGAGCGAGAGGGGAGCCATCCGCGTCACGAGGTAGGGCGAGTCGTGGACGTTCCAGGCGATCCAGTCCGCGGGCGGGGTGTCGGGCATCCGCAGGGCGGCAGCCCCGGCCACGGATCCATCCGGCGGCGGGGCGACGGCGAGCTCCCGGCGCAGGTCGTCCAGGCTGGCCACCGCCTCGCCCAACCCCCGGGCCTCCGCCGGGGTGGCGGCCCAGAAGCGCGGCTTGGCGGTTTCCCCGTCCTGGCCATCCCTGGCCGCGCAGTCCGGACAGGCGAGGAAGCGGGCGGAGGTCGCCGAGTGGGAAGGGAGACCGGCGGCCGCGAGGCGCGTCTCGTCCCGGCAGGTGTGGAGGACGCCGCCGCAGCGCGGGCAAGGGATGGGGAAAAGGCGGCCCGCGGCTGGGCAGAAGAAGAGCGGCGGCAGGAAGGGCGGCTCGCCCTCGGCTTCCGTCGAAGTCCCGGGGAGGACCAGCTCGGGAAAATGATCCGGCTCGGCGAGGAGGCGCTGGAGATCGCGGCGGGCCGCCGCCCAGTCGGCCTCGATGGCGACGCTCGTGGGCGGCTCGTCGCCAGGGAAGACGGCCTCCTCTCCGTCGAGGGAGGGGAGCTCGACCCGGAGCTGGGCGAGCACCGCCCCGGTCTCGCTGGTGAGAATTGCCGGATAGGCGCGCAGACGTCCCGCGGTGCCGGCATCGTCGGAGCGGAGGAAGGGATCGGCGTCGCCGGCTTTCCCCTTGGCCTTCTCCCGGCGCAGCAGGCAGACGGCGAAGGGCGCGGGCGCCAGGGGCAGCAGGCGGACCGGGGCACCGGGAAGCTTGATAGCGGTCGACATGGCTCGGCGGCGGCGCTCCCCGCCTAGCGGCGGACGGCGCTCCCCAGGAGCAGGTCGACGTCGCTGCCGAGGATGGCGAAGCCGGGCCGCAGGCGGGCGTGGACGGCCCAGACGTCCGGGCTTTCGGGATCGTCCTGCACTTCGATCTCGACGGCTTCCGGAAGGGTCTCCGCAGACGGCAACCCGAGGAAGGCGCGGAGGCCGTTCTCGAAGCGGCTCCGTACGTCGTCCGCGGCGAGACCTCCGGGCACCTCGCGGCCGACGGCTTCGAGGGCGTGGGCGGCGGCGCCGGCGAAGGCCTGGTAGGGGAGGGTCGCCTGGGCTGCGGCCTGGCGGGTCGCCTCGTCGCGGTCGTAGCGCTTGGCCAAGTGAACGGCGGGGAGAGCGGGGAAATGGGCCGCGGCTTCCCCTTTCTTCGCGATCAGGGGAGCGAGGCCGACCCGGGAGATCTCCAGGGCCTTCTGGTCGGAGAGGAGCACCTCGATGGGGCCGGCGGAGGCGGCGGAAGCGAAATCGGTGAGCGGGGCGGGCGGCTCCGGGCCGGTCATGGGGAAGCGCAGGCCGGCCGCCGTGAACGCCTGGGCGAGGACGGCACCCAGCGCCCAGGCGCCGGAGCCCCAGAGCGGCCGGTCGGCCGGCCCGGCGTCCCGCCAGTCGAAGCCGGCGCGAGAGTCCCGGGTCGCCTCCGACTCGCCCCAGGCGCCGCGGAGGAGGATGCGGTTGGCGGCGAGGCAGAGCCAGTGCGAGGCCTCCTCCCGCCGCAGGCCGTTCCATTTGGCGTACTCGCTCCCCTCGGCCTTGCGGGCGAGATCCGGCAGGTTGGCGAGGAGGCCGGCCTGGCGGATGCCCCAGAAGGCCGGGCCGACGGCACCCAGGAAGGGGACCCGCAGGCTGTCGCCCATGCGCGCCAGGTGGCGGAGGTCCTCGACGTCGGCCGGGCTGCGGTCGAGCTCCCAGCCGAGGACGACGGCGGAGAGGGGGACCGGCGAGGTGCCGTCGTGCTCGACGCCGAAGACCTGCTCGTAGAAGGTGTCGAGGAGCGCCTCGCGGTCGGTCGCCAGGATCTCCAGCTGGACGCGACCGCCGGAACGGCCGGCCCGTGCGGCGAGGAAGGCGACGCCGCGCCAGGCGGCCTCCAGAGCCTGGAGCGGCGGGGCGGCGGCGATCTCGGCCAGCTGCCTCGTGAGCCGGCGGTCGATCTCCGCCGTCCGCTCGGCGGCCGCCGGCCGGGCCAGCAGCTCGGCGAGCGGCAGGCGGGTCAGGGCGGCGGAGTCCGGCTGCAGCTCGACCTGGGCGAGGAGAGCGGCCAGCGGATCGCTCGCGTCGGGTGCCGGGGGACTCGGAGCGTTTCCAGCGCCTCCGGTCAGGAGATCCTGCCTCGCCGCGAGCAGCTCGGCGAGGGCGGGGACGGCGCGCGTCAGGGCTGCCGGCGCGAAGTCGGCGAGCGCCCGGAAGCGGCAGCCGACCTGGATCTCCTTGGGACCGGCCCCCAGGTGGCTGGGAACGGCGAAGGCGAGGGCGGGGGAGAGCTCGGCCATCGCGGCGTCAACGCCCTGTACGCCCGCCGCCAGGGGGAGCGGACCGGCGGTCCGTCCCGGCGCCAGGTCGGCCACGGCGAGGAGCCGGAGCACGCCGGCGCCGCCCGGGGGTTTCCCCTGCGGCGTCCCGGTCATCGATTCCAGTGGAGCGCTCGGAGCCAACTGCCACCTCCCTCTCGTGAGTCGCGAATGCTCTGGGATGATATGGACTTCGGTAGGTCGGCGTCCACATCGGGGCATTGTCCCCCATTGTCCCCATTGTCCCCGACGATCTCTTCCTTATATTCTCCTGGTACTTCAGTAGGTTTTTCATTTCAACTTTCTCTTTCGGGAAGGAGACCGCGAGATGGACGATTCCGGCGGCGGCGTTACGAGGCGGGGTTTTCTGCGGCTGGTGGGGCAGATCGGGGGCTCGTACGCGGTGCACGAGACGATGACCGCCATGGGCTGGCTGAAGATGCCCGAAGCCTGGGCCGGGCCGACCCGGCTCGCCCCGGGCTCGGGGGCGGGCCAGAGCGTGCTCGTCCTCGGCGCCGGCATCGGCGGCCTCACCACCGCGTACGAGCTCCTCCAGGCGGGCTACAAAGTGGCGATCCTGGAGCCCCAGGACCGTGCCGGGGGGCGAAGCCTGACCGCCCGCAAGAACACCGTCATCACCGAGGAGAGCCCGGAGCATGGGACCACCGTCCAGAAGTGCCGCTTCGACGACGGGCTCTACCTCAACATGGGGCCCGGCCGGCTGCCCTACCACCACCGGCGGGTCCTCCACTTCTGCGAGATCCTGGGCGTCAAGCTCGAACCGTACATCATGACGACGACGGCGAACCTCTACCAGGGACCCGGCTTCGGCGGCCGGGCGGTGGTCCGCCGCCAGCTCGAGGCCGACGCCCAGGGCTATGTCGCCGAGCTGCTCGCCAAGGCGGTCTGCAAGGGGTCGTTGGACCAGGAGCTGACCGCCGAGGAGCGGAAGAACCTCCTCGACCTCCTCGTCACCCTGGGCGATCTCAACGGTCCGGGCACGGTCTGCCAGCAGTCCGCTCCCGCCTGCGGCAAGGCCGACTCCTACGTCTACTGCGGCTCGACCCGCGCCGGCTGCCCCGAGCTCACCGTCGAGAGCGGCTGCGTCCCCGGCAAGCCATTCCCCTTGGGGGAGCTTCTCCAATCGCGGTTCTGGAACGGCGGCTCGGGCAAGGACTACTTCTACCAGCCGCTGGAGTACGAATGGCAGCCCACCCTCTTCCAGCCGGTCGGGGGGATGGACGAGATCGTCGAGGGCTTCAAGCGGAAGCTCCCCGGCATCATCGTCTACAACACCGAGGCCAAGTCCCTGCGGCTCAATGACAAATCGGTCGAGGTCGAATTCGTCAACCGCGTCTCCGGCACCCCTTCGCGGGGCACCTACGACTGGTGCGTCTCGAACATCCCCCTGCCGATCCTCCAGAAGATCCCGGCCAACTTCGCCCCCGACTACAAGACGGCGGTCGGCCGCGGCCGTTTCGCCCCCACCTGCAAGGTGGGCTGGCAGGCCGAGCAGCGCTTCTGGGAGTCGGACCAGTACCAGATCTACGGCGGGATCAGCTACATCCACGACACCATCACCCAGATGTGGTACCCCTCGAACGACTACTTCACCGGCAAGGGGACGCTCACCGGCGCCTACAACTACAGCGACAACGCCAGGAAGCTCGGCGCCCTGAAGCTCGACGAACGCCTCGACCTGGCTCGCCAGCAGGGAGCGAAGCTCCACCCGGAAATGGCGGACAGAAAGATCGTGCCCCAGGAGCTCGGCCTCTCGATCGCCTGGCAGAACGCGCCGTTCGAGCGCGGCGGCTGGGCGAGCTGGGACCCGGACTCGCTGGAGGACGGGGAGGCCTACTCGCGTCTCCTCAATCCCGATCGGCGCTTCATCGTCGTCGGCGACCAGGTTTCCTCCCTGCCGGGCTGGCAGGAGGGGGCGATCATGTCGGCCGAGCACGTGGTGGGGAAGATCGGCGGCATCGCGACGCTCACCGCGCCTCACATCCTGCGCGCGCCCAACTCCCGTCGGCTCACCGAGGGGTTCTAGGCTCCGCCGCCCCTCTCCTGTAGAATGTGCGAACTGATCGCCAGGCCATGGACCTAGACGCGCTCCTCAAGCTGATGACGGACAAGGGGGCTTCGGATCTTCATCTGAAGCCGACCCGGCCGCCGCTCCTCCGGATCTCGGGGCGACTCCTGCCCATCGAGTCGGCACCGCTGCGCCCCAGCGAGCTCACGGAGATGCTCATCGGCATCCTGACGCCGTCGCAGAAGGCGCGGCTGGAGGAGCGGATGGCGGTCGACATCGGCTACGGTGTCCGTGGCCTGGCGCGCTTTCGCGGCAACCTCTACATGCAGCGCGGCACCCTCGCCGCCTCCTTCCGCCGCGTCCCCTACGTCATCAAGTCCGTCGAGTCGCTCGAGCTCCCGCCGGTCATGCTGGAGTTCTGCACCATGCCCATGGGGCTCGTCCTCATCACCGGTCCCACCGGCAGCGGCAAGTCGACCTCGCTCGCCGGCCTGATCGCCCACATCACCCAGACCCGGGCGGTGCACGTGATCACGATCGAGGACCCGATGGAGTTCCTCTTCACCGACGACCTCGCCTCGATCTCCCAACGCGAGGTGGGCACCGACACGACGAGCTTCTCCGAGGCGCTTAGAAACGCCATGCGCCAGGACCCCGACGTCATCATGGTGGGCGAGATGCGCGATCCGGAGACCGTGGCGACCGTCATCACCGCCGCCGAGACCGGCCACCTCGTCTTCTCGACCCTCCACACCAACACCGCGCCGCAGACGATCGACCGCATCCTGGACACCTTCGCCTCCGACCAGCAGGGACAGGTGCGGTCGCAGCTCGCCCAGGTGTTGAAAGCGGTGGTGACGATGAAGCTCGTCGAACGCCAGGACGGCACGGGGATGGTCGCGGCGCTCGAGATCCTGAAGAACTCGCCGAAGATCGCCAAGCTGATCGAGACCGGCGACATCAGCGCCATCCACGAGGAGCTCGAGACCTCGGTGGCCTATTTCCGCATGCAGTCGATGAACCAGTCGCTCCTGGCCCTCATGGTCCACGGCACGATCTCTTTCGCCGAGGCCATGAAGCAGTCGAGCGACCCCGAGGACCTGCAGCTCAAGCTGCGCCGGATGTTCCCCCGGCTCGAGGTGCGCGAAGGAGACGAGATGCCCGCGACGTCCGACTTTTCCCAGATCGTCGAGCTCCTGCAGTTCCGAAAGCTTTTCGAGGAGCAGGAGGAGAAGGTCAAGCTCAAGCTGGCCGAAAAGGACCAGGAGGTCGCGGAGATCCAGGCGGTCCTTAACGGGCGCGACCGCCAGATCGAGGAGCTGGGACAGCGTCTCCAGGAGACCGCCCAGGACAGAGAGAAGCTGCGCGGCGACTACGCGCGTCTCCGCCAGGAGGCGCAGGAGAAGATCGACAAGCTGATGGAGCGCATCAAGGAGCTCAATCAGCGCCTGATGGGCGGCGCCGCCGACCCGACGGGCGAGAAAAAGACCGGCATCTTCCGTTAACAAGAATCGATCCGCGCACGACAGGGGCTTCGTAGAGACGCGCAGCCGCGAAACGCCTCGCTCCTATGAGCGTTGAGACGCCCTGGCGTTGGTGGTTGCGGAGAGTCTGTGGTAGCGGCTGGGCGTCTCTACCCCTCACCTCTGGTAGGGAAGATTTCTTCACAGCCTCTCAGAATCCCTTCTCCGCAAAGAAAAAGGGCGGGGACCCCGCTCGCGCGGCACCCCCGCCCTGGTTGGCGTTCACTCTACAGAGGGCAGGATCAGTGCGAGGTCGAGACCACGCTCTTGATCACGACGTTGTCGAGGAGCACGCCGCAGTTGTGTCCGGGGCGGACGTCGGAACAGATTCCGCCGCTGTCCTGGGTGTACTCGAAGCGGAGCTGGAACGTGCTGCCGGCCATGCCGGGGAGGCGCAGATGCACGTGCTGGACACCGTGCGAGTCGCCCGCCCAGGCCGACATGTCCTGGAAGTACGCGGGATCGCCGCTCCGCGGGAAGTGCTTCGGATAGCCGAAGGAGCTACCGGTCGTGAACTCGTCCTGGAAAGCCTCGGCGAGCACCGAACGGAGCGTCCGGCCCGGGGTCAGGTCGGTGACGCGGAGGAAGAAGCCGTCATAGGCCTGGACGTTGAAGTTCGGGTCGTCCTCGGTGTCGTAGCAGACGTCGAAGTCGAGGGTGACGTACTCGGCGTTGGCCGGCACGACGAGCGCCGGGGTGAACAGCCGCTCCCAACGAGCCGGCGAGGGCGAGGCGTCGTTGGCATTGGCGTGGAAGGCGCCGTTCGAGCCGGTGCCGCAGAAGCTCGCGCTCGTCGTCCAGGGAACGACGTTCGCGCCGCCGCCGTGCGAGGTGCTCCAGCCGGCGGGGAGAGCCCCCGGGGCCACCTCGTTGAAGTTCTCGGAGAGGAGGGTGGTCGTGACCGGAGTGCCGGTGAAGAGCGTGTAGAGGAGGGTCGTCGCGCCCTGGCCGCCACTCCGCACGTCGAGGCTGAGCTCGATGGGCGTGCCGGGCACAAAGCCCGGCGAGGTCTGGAGGACGAAGTCCTTCTTGTTGACCGAGGTGTCGCCCGGATTCATGTTCGGATAGGGAGACTGGTCCTGGGTCACGGTGACACCCGGAGTCGTCGTCGACAGGCGGGCGGTCAAGCCGTTCACCTTGCCGGCGCTCAAGGGGTTGGTGACGTAGTTGCTGAGGGTGAGCTTCAAGTTGACGGTCTCGTTGGGATCGACGAAGCCGCTGTGGTTGCTGTCGGTGAGAGCGACGCCGGCGAGGCTCACCGGCACGGTCGGGATGGCCCGGCTCGCCGGGTTCAGACCGAAGCCGAGCTGCGGCACCCGCCTGAAGCTGATGTCGGGGACCGTGAGCGAGGAGGACGGCTGGCCGTCGGCGAAGCCCAGGGGCGGCCGCGAGGTGATGGCGTAGCCGGCGAACAGCTCGCCCCACTGCGCCACGGCCTGGTTGTAGTCGCCGAGGTTCGGTTGGCCGGTGTCGTTGCCCCAGCCGGCCTGGAAGGGACGGCGGGTGAGCGGCACCGGCGCGCTCCAGTGGACGCCGCCGTCATCCGAGTAGGTGACGGTCGTCTCGCTCTTGTCGCCGCTTGAGGCGATGCCCTGGTCGTAGTAGTAGACCCAGACGCGGCCGGTGACCCAGTCGACGGTGACCCAGGGGAACCACTGGGAACGGTCGTTGCCGGGCCGGCTGTTGATGCGCAACGGCGGCGAGAAGGTCAGGCCCTTGTCCGTGCTGCGCTGGAGGACGACGTCCGAGCCGTCCTGCAGGTCGTTGTCGGCGTAGACGACGTAGACGTTGCCGGAGTGAGGTCCGATCGAGTTGTCGACCGCCATCGACGGCGAGGTGTTGTTACGGTCGTTGCCCAGCTGCTGGTCGGCGGTGAAGAACTCGCTCCCGAGCTCGATCGGCGCGCTCCAGTGGGCGCCGTTGTCGGTCGAGCGGGCGAAGGCGATCGTGTTGCCGTAGCCGAACAGGTTGCCGGGGAAGGGGAAGCGGCGCCAGGTGGCGTAGGCGTTGTTCGAGAGGATGCCGGCGAAGCGCGGCACTGAGGACTGGCCGTCGTCCGAGGCCGCCGAGATGATCGCCCGCGGCGACCAGGTGGGGTGGGCGCTCAGGATGTTGTCCGAATAGGTGGAGGCGATCTCCACTCCGCCGGCGGCGGTCGGGGTGAAGTTCGTCCAGGAGAGGAGGACACGGCCGGTGATCGCGTCGACGTCCATGAACTCCTTGTCGGCGGAGTCCAGGGGAGTGGTGCCGTCGACGAGGCCGTTGGGGTTGGTGGCCGACGTCACCTCGAAGGGACCGGTCCAGGTGTGGCCGCAGTCCGTCGAGCGGTGAACGCCCATCGTCTGGACGGTGTCCGTGGCATTGAACTTCTTGATCAGGATCGACGAGTAGATGAAATTACAACCGCCGAGGTACTTGACGTCGGGGTCGCCGAGGATGATCGGCAACAGGGTACCGCCGATCGAGTCGGTGCCCGGCGAGGGGAGCTGCCCGCCGTCGACGAAGGTGACGCCGCCGTCGTCGGAGTACATATAGCCCGAGACCGAGCTGGGGTTGAGGTTGAAGCCGCGGGTGTCGTTGTAGCCGATGACGACATGCTGGCTCGTAACGTCGACCGCGATCGAGACCTCGGCCTGGCCGCCGGCCGGGCCGTCGGTATCGTCGGCCGCGCAATCCGGGTCATTGCCGCAGTCCCCACCGTTCATGAAGCCCTTGGCGGTCAGGTGGCCGCCGGTGGCCGCGATGGCGGCCCGGGCGCGGACCGCGAGGCGGCCCATGGCGGACATCCGGTCATCCTGCACCTTCTTGGCTGCAGGTGCTTTTTTGGCCCAGGCGCCGGCGGGAAGCCCCATCAGCACCAGCAGGCAGGCGAGAAACACGAGACGTAGCAGATTCGTTGGACGGACAGGCATGCGGATTTCCTCCAGGTCGTTGCGGGCGGAAAGCGTGAAGCTGATCGATTCAAGACCGACCCGGACATTATGGGGCGTGTTCAACGCGATTTCAATACTAAGTCGATCGCAAATATATTTTCGTAGGGTTCACAGCAGGAGAGGGCCGCTGCGAGTAGGAGAAATCGAATAACCTGATTTGCTGCGTTGATCGATTGTGTTGTTAAGATTTAATGAGTGTCTGGAAGCTTTGGAGGAAATTCGTGGCGGCCTCCCGGGTCTCGACCGTGCCGTCGACCTGCGCCGCGCGGAGGGCGGCGAGCGCCCGGCCCACCTCGGGACCCGGCGGGATGCCGAGGAGCGCCTGGACGTCGGCTCCGGAAAGGAGGCGGGGGGGAGCGAAGAGCGCCTCGCCCGCCGCTGCCGCCAGCTCGGCGAGCGGCCGGAGCGCGGTGCGCCACGCCGCCTCCTCGCCCCGCGCCACGGCCTGGGCGCCGAGGAAGCAGGCGGCGGTCGCCCAGCCGGGGCCGGCGGCGTTAAGGAATCGGCGGCGGGCGAGGGGGTCCGCCGGCATCGCCTCCCAGCCGAGGAGGGCCGCCACCGGGGCGGTGCTCCGCGCCGAGAGGTAGCCCGCGGCGCTGAAGCGTTCCAGACTCTCCCTGCTAGCAGGCAGTCGGGCGAAGACGAGTGCGAGGCGAGCCGCCCGGGCATCGATCCCGATACCCCCAAGGAGGGCGTGCAGGGCCTGGCTGCAGCCGGCGAGCGCTTCGAGCTCGCGCACGGCCCCCGCGACACCGGCAGTCGCCGCGGGCTCTCCCGGCGTCCCCAGAAAGAGCCCGGGGTAGAGGTCGAGGGCGGCCAAGAGGGCGAGCCCGCGGTGGGCTTCCGGGTGGCCGAAGATCTTCTCGAGCTCGTCGCGCACCCGCTCGGCGGCCACCAGGGCGACCGCCGGCGCGCTCGCCCGCGCCAGGGCGAGGGTGGCGGGTCCGGCGGCGAAGCCCGGGAGCTGGAGGGTGAGCCGGGGGAGGCGGAGGACCCGCAGGGGATCGCCGGTGAAGCTCTCCGGGCTGGTGGCGCGGAGCACCCGGCGGGCGAGATCGGGGAGGCCGCCCCAGGGATCGACGACGGTCCCCTCCGCGAGCGCATAGGCTAAGGAGTTGACCGTGAAATCCCGCCGCCTCAAGTCGTCGTCGACGCTCATCGCCGCCCGGTCCCAGAGGTCGAGCACGAAGTCCTCCCCCACCAGCCGGTAGGCGGCGAACTCCTTGCCCCCGAGGGGAACGAAGCGCGCCCCCAAAGCCGTCGCCACCGCCTCCGCGATCTCCCGCCCGCGGCCGGAAACGACGGCGTCCAGGTCGTGCGAGAAGAGCCCCAGCAGCCGGTCGCGCAGCGCCCCCCCCACCAGGTGGCAGGGTGCGCTACCGGCCGCCGCGGCAGCCGCGAGGAGCGCGCGCACCGCCGGGTGATGGGCGAGAACCTGGAGGGCGCGCTGGGGCTGGCGATGGGGCATGGGAGGCCCATTCTAGTCTTCCCAGGGAGCCCCCTCGGCCCAGGATCGGGCGAGGAGTCTCGTCGTTCCGGCTCCGCGGGCGGAGTCCTGGCCGTCGAGCGTCGCTCTGGAGGCGTCGAATCCCGTTAAGACGCCTCGAATTCCATCCCAAGGCCCTCGAATGAATCCCAGGCGCCTCGAATTCCCAAAGATACACCTCAAATTCCAAAACATGCACCTCGAATTCAAAAACAAGCCTCTGTGGCCGAATTCGAGAGGCTCCAATTGGAAGTAGAGGCACTCGGGAATCGATTAGAGGTGCTCGGGAACGAATTGGAAGTGCTCGGGAAGTAATTAGAGGTGCTCGGGAAGGAATTGGAGGTGTATGGGAAGCAGTTGGAGGTGTATGGGAGACAATTCGAGGCCTTTTGGCCCCGCTTCCAGGCCTCGCCGAGCTCACTTTCGCCCCTGGAAACCCTCCCCACACCACCAACGGACTCTCCAAGCCGGGCAGCTAGGGGCAGAGCCCCCGTGCCTGCCCGGCGTAGCCACTGCCGAGTCTAGCCCTACCCCAATCTGAGTCAAAAACTCCAGGAACTCCTTGGCCGTGTGCCGCTCGGTCACCTGGCCCAACACCTCGCCGGTAGCGATATCGAGCGCCCCTCGGTAGCAGGCTGGAAGCTTCCCTCCTGTCGGGCGGCCCCGCCGACACCGTCAGGAGCCGGCAGGGACCTACCCTCAAGAGGAGCCCGAGCGCTGATGCAGGAAGCTCGGGGAAGGCGCGAATTTCAGCAGCCGTCGGGCGCCACACCCAGGATCAGGCTGCCCAGTGCACAGGCGGCCGGTTTGGGGCTGTCATCGAAGCGGAAGATGCCGAAGTTGGCCTCCCGGTTCGCGTCGTCCGTGCCGTTAAACGGCGCGTTGTGCAGCGTGTGGATGAACACCCCGTCCACCTCCGGCTGCTCAAGATGCTTGGCACTCTGGCGCAGGATGATGTCGCGCTGCTGCTGCTCCGTGACGGAGTCCTGGCCGCTAGTAGGCGCGCCGATCTCGGTGAGGAAGACACGCGATTGGTCACCGTACTGCCTGCGCATGGCGCGCAGGTCGGCGTAGAACTGCGAGAGCCCGCCACCGGCGCGGTCCAGGTCCATGCTGGTCGTGTACGGGTGCACGGAGAACACGTCCCAGCAGACGCGCCCCATCGCGACATACATGCGCTGCATGTAGTCGCGCCAGTCCATGTGGCGCAACTCGGGATTGCTGTTATCCAGGTCCGAACCGATCGTCGGCGAGATGCCCGGCGCGGCGACGAGCGTGGTCGGACTCTGCTCCTTGACCGCGTCGTAGGCAGCGCACTGCATGCGCGCCATGCGCTCCGGGCTGATCGCGTCCGGCGACCAGAACCAGCCCAGGTTGGGCTCGTTCCAGGTCTCGACGATGGCGTGAGGATAACGCTCGGCCACCAAGCGCGCGACGCGTGCGTAGTCGCCGATGTAGGCATCGCCCGGCGGGGATTGATATTGCCACTGACCATCTATGCTACGGGCCTTCGAGCAGTTGAGGTCCAGAAGATTGGAGCAAGGCTGCTGGGCCCAGTAGGGCGCGCCCAAGATCCCAATCATCATCTTCCCGTCGAGGCGTGCGTAGGCATCGTCCAGGCGCGGACGATCCCACAACAGGGGATCAGTATTGCGCGTCTTCTCGGCCTTCCACCCCACGCCCGAGCGCAGCCAGCTCGCGCCGGTGGAGCGCAGCAGCGCTACCGCCTTGGGCATATCGGCATCGGGAAGTCCGGTGTTGTTGTAGCCCAGCGCCTTGCCGGCGGCGAGATGGCCGGGGATGACCATGGGATCGGAGGACCCACCCGGGTCCGGCGGCGGCGGTGGTGGTGGTGGCGGCGGTGGGTCGACGCAGCCCAGCAGCCTCTGCAGCGGCGTGCAGGCGGCCTGCGCAGCCGGCACAGCAGCGAACGTGCCGAGCAGGAGCAGGGCGACCAAGCCCAGCTTCCTTGAATGCCTTGACTTTGCAGGCATGAGAACCTCCCCTAGGCGGACTCCGCAACTCCATCCCTCTTGCAGATGACCTTCTTCGATCTGTTGCGACTGGTTCGTAGGCATTGCATTCTCCTTTTTAACGAGGTTTCCAGGATCCGATCGGGTCACAGCTTGCCGGTCTGACAGCACAGGTTGGGTTGGAAGTCGAGGGTCGATTCCAGCTTTCCGGAGCAAGACCTCCCGCGTTCGCGGGTCCCTACGCCTAAGGAACCGAAAGCGCCACTGAAGACAGGGTAGGAACCTCCACAGGTATAGCAGAGAGAACAGCCCAGAATGGTGAAAGATTTGTTCAACACACCGCCCGGCTTGGTGAATTGGGCTCGCGCCTCCAGGGGGCTCTCCGGTGTCACGGGTGTGGCAACCTCGACGTACACCGTTTGCCTGCTGCGGAAGACCGTATCCGGTACGTCGATCAGGTCGAAATACATGTTGTTTTCAACCGGCAGGGTTGTCGTGACGGAGTAGAGCTCGTGCCCCCCTGTTGGGCGGTCATAAATCGTAATCAACAGCTCTACTGAGTCAGTCGCTGCGATGGTGCCCTTGACGGGCACCTCGATACCCGAGGTACTAGCCAATCCTTCTGCTTCTTGTGCGTGCGCAACCGGCAGCACGGCAAAAATCGTCAACAGCATAAATTGTGGTGCATAGTTTCTCATGACGGATCTCCTCTAGGTTTTCCGGCGTGTACCCTCTGGGGTCGTACTTCATTTACGGCTAACTTCGAACTGATGTCTTCGAAACTCAAGTTGCAAGCTTTAGGCCAAGCTTGAGCGCAAAAAAACATAGGCCTCATGCGGAGACGGCTTTCTTTCAAGTTGTCCTCCACGCATGACAAGCTCGTCCTTTGGAGGAGTCGTTAACTGCAATTCATCCGCCGGTCGAACACGTCTGCCATGGCCAGCGGTAAATCTGTAATGTTTATGTAATGGAGCGGGGAGAGAATGCCTGGCGGGGAAGCTTCCTGTGGAAGAGTCGCGAACTGCAATGCATCAGCCTGTCGAAGATGTTCGTTGCTGTAGCCAGTGGAGATATCGGTAATGATTATGTAATTCGATCGCGAGAAGCACAGAGACTTAAAATCGTCTCGCGGAAAGAGCCCAGCTCTCTATCCAGCCACCCAGGGCGGCCCCGGCTTTCTTTCAAGTTGTCCTCCACGCATGACAAGTTCGTCCTTTGGAGGAGTCGTGAACCGCAATTCATCCGCCGGTCGAACACGTCTGCAACGGCCAGCGATAAATCTGTAATATTTATGTAATGGAGCGGGGAGAGAATGCCTGACGGGGAAGCTTCCCGTGGAAGAGTGACGAACTGCGATGCATCAGCCCGTCGAAGATGTTCGTTGCCGTAGCCAGTGGAGATATCGGTAATGGTTATGTCATTCGATCGCGAGAAGCACCGAGAGGTGCCACCCTCTTGGCGGGCTCCATCAGGCAAGCGGAGTGACCGCGTAGGCGTCTCGCGACGGCCGGGAAGGTTCCGAGAGGTGCCACCCTCTTGGTGGCGCTTGGCAACGGCGGCGGTGATCGCCCTCCGCCTGAGCCTTGATGTTGGCTTGCCTGCCTGCATTTTTTTGGGTTGAAGGCGCGAACGCGAGCCTTCCTGAGCCTCCCTGGCTCGGCGCGGTCGTCTTGACGACACACAAAGAGCAAACCTCTCCCTTCCCCTCGATCACGAGAGGTATCGGAAGGCTAGGCGTTGGCGGTCGGCAGCTGAGGTGCCCTACCCGCTCACCCGAGAGGTGCCACCCTCTTGGTGGCGCTTGGCAACGGCGGCGGTGATCGCCCTCCGCCTGAGCCTTGATGTTGGCTTGCCTGCCTGCGCGAACGCGAGCCTTCCTGAGCCTCCCTGGCTCGGCGCGGTCGTCTTGACGACACACAAAGAGCAAACCTCTCCCTTCCCCTCGATCACGAGAGGTATCGGAAGGCTAGGCGTTGGCGGTCGGCAGCTGAGGTGCCCTACCCGCTCACCCACGGCGCGGCAGGAGGGAAGGACCCCGCGGGGAAGAGGACGTCCGATTCGCCGGTCCGTAGCCTGGCGGCCGCGTCCTGGAAGGCCGCCACGAAATATTTGTAGGCTTCATAGAACTCCTGCCGAACCCTCCGGCTTGCCGCGTGGAAGAGCGGTGCAGGCGACTTCTTCAGCGTTTTCGGTGCATCGTGAGGCTCTTGCGTCAAAACGCTCTCTGGACCTTTTGCCGGAAGGCCGTGGAGCCGGCGCCGGAGGGCGGCCTGACTCTCGATGTCGTCGACGATCTCGGCGATCCGCCGCTGGTACTCCTGACCCGGCAGGTGCTCCCAGCAGGGGAGAGGCGTGAGGTGGATCGTGTACGGCGTTGCATAGCTCAGCCGCTCGAAAGCGAGGCCCCGGCGCCGATCGGCGTGTTCCCGGCTGCGATCGAACCAGTAGCCTTGAAGGGGCTCGTCCTCCAGTAGCGCGCGAACGGCGGAGACGCCGGGCCAGTCTCGCAGTTGCTCGACAAGCCCTTCCTTACAGCCATGCGCCAGGATGTACCGAAGCCGGTCAACCTGAGCGGCCTCCTCTTCGCTGACCGGGATGGCCTGGTAGCGCCGGCCCCAGAACTTCTCGCGCCAGTGGGCCAGACGACCGGCTTCCCGGGCGAGATTCGAGTTGAAGTGCCCCATGAACTGCGCGAGCCGGTGGGTAGACTCGACGCGGAGCAGGAGATGGAAGTGGTTGCTCGCGAAGGCAAAAGCGCAGATGGCAACCGGGTAGAGCTCCTGCGCCCGACCGAGGGCGCCGAGGATGATCTCGTTGAGCTCCGTGCTGGGGGTGAGGAGAAAGCGGCCTTGGAGGGTCCGGCAGGTGACCTCGATCAGACCGCTCCCCTCAGGAGGTAGATAGCGTAGACGTCTTCCCATAGGGAAGAAGGACGGAAAAAGTCCGGCGATCTTGCAGGGAATCTCAAGATTGCTTCCTCTTGCCGAGAGGGGGTAGGCGTAACTTAGAGAATCAAAGGGGTTATCGCTGAACGGAACTGCCTTACCGAAACGGATGGCACCCGGGAGGGCTCCCCGGGAGGCTCCCGTCAAAAACCTACCTGCCCAACCCAGAATAGTGACGAAAAACCGACCGCGACCCCTTTTCCGTCAACACTTTACGGCGCAAAGCGTGGAAGTTGGGCTAAAGGAGATCGTGACCGAGGCGAGACGCCACCTGGAGGATCGACACGGGGATGACGATTGAGGCCTGCCAGGGCGGCCGGGCCTACCCGGCCGCCCTGCCGTTGCCTCCGCGTTGCGCCCTTCGGCGCGGCCGTTTCGAATCTCTCTCTATATATACTTGGGCCACCATGGCGCGGAATCTCTCAGAGCATGCGCGGGAGCTGCCGCCCGCCCGGAGCTGGACTCTCTCGCAGCGCATCGCCCTGCGGTTCCTGTTCGCCTATTTCGCGCTCTTCTTTATCACCGACCGGGTGACCGGTTCCCTGCCGGGAAGCGGCGTTCTCTTCCAGAAGTATGCCGAGCTGTGGCTCGGCCCCGTCACCTGGAGCGCCCGGCACATCCTCCACTCCCGCCGCGAGATCTATCTTCTCGAAGGCGGCGACGGCATCAGCAATACCGCTTACGGCACCATTCTCTTCTTGTGCTACGTGGTACTCGCGGCCCTCGCCACGGTGCTGTGGACGGTGCTCGACCGGAAGCGGAAGCACTACGAGCGGCTCCACCAATGGCTGCGCCTCCTGCTCCGCGCCTCGCTCGCACTCGCGATGATCACCTATGGAGTGTTAAAAGCGCTCCCCACCCAGATGCTCGCTCCGCCCCCCCTGGGGTTGCTTCTCCAGCGCGTGGGCGGCCTCACTCCGATGCAGATGCTATGGACCTTCATCGGCTCCTCCCCGGCCTACGAATCGTTCACCGGCTGCGCCGAGCTCCTGGGCGGCCTGCTGCTCCTCGTGCCGCGGACGACGCTCCTGGGGGCCCTCGTCTGCGCCGCGGACATGGTGATGGTCGTAACGCTCAATCTTTGCTACGACGTCCACGTCAAGCTCTATTCGATGCACCTGCTGTTCATGGCCCTCGTGCTCGTCGCCCCCGACGTTCCCCGGCTGGCCGACCTCTTCCTGTGGAACCGCCGAGTCGAGCCAGCGGTGGACCCGCCGCTCTCCTCCCATCCGTGGCGGAACCGGCTCCCCCACATTCTCCTGGTCCTCCTCGGCCTCTATTCGATCGGCACGAACTGGACCGAGGCCCAGGCGCGCTACCGGCAGTTTCACCCACCGCGGCCGCCGTTCTACGGCGTCTGGACGGTCGAGGAGTTCACCGTCGACGGCAGAGACGTGCCGCTCTTCACAGCTCCGGAGCGATGGCGCTTTCTGCTCTTCCAAAAGCCCCGCGCGCTGACCGTCGAGCTCATGATCGGAGCGCGCCGCGGCTACTCCCTGGCGCTCGACCGCAAAAACCGGCGAATGGTACTGGGACCACCGCAGCCCGACGTGGGACCGCCGCAGCCGCTGCCCGGCTCGCCGACCGCATTTTCCTTCACGAATCCGGAGAGCGATCTGCTGATCCTGGACGGTCAGGTAGACGGCCACCCCACGCACGCGAAACTCCGCGAGATGCCGCTCCTCGCCACCGGCTTCCACTGGTTTTTTAATCCTCCCAAGGAGGACCGCTGACGGGGAGCAGAACATCGCGCCTCAACCTTGGCGGACCCGAGAGGTGCCACCCTCTTGGTGGCGGAGGCGCCTGCCGGGGGCCTTCAGGCTTTGTGCCCGGCGCCTCTCCTGTCTTTCAAGCGGCGGAGTGGGTGGTGCACTTGCGGTGAGCCCGTCGTCAGGATACCGTCATGACGATGCGACGGAAGTTCAGCACTCTTCTCGAAGAGAGCCTCTACGACCGCACCCGGAGCGAGGCAATCCGCCAGGGCAAGCAGATCGCCGACGTGGTGTGCGACGCGCTCGCGGCATACCTCGACGCTAAAGCGGCAGCCTTTGGGCCGCGGGGGGGCGTGGCGGAGAGTTGGGGAGTGCTCGCCTTGCCGGCCCGGCAAGTTCGCGAGTTGCTCGCGGAAGAGGACGAGTTGCTTGACGGCTGAGGGCGCCCGGCCGCTGTCCGAGATCCCGGCGGGAACGAGCGTCTTTCTCGACTCGACCATCTTCCTCTACCACTTCACGGGCGCCTCGCCTTCCTGCCGAAGCCTTCTCTCCCAGTGTGAGGCCGGCCGATTGCACGCTCTGACCTCGGTCGTGGCCGTAGCGGAGGTGACGCACCACCTGATGACGATCGAAGCGGTGGCACGGGGCCTGGTCGCGGCTGGCAATGTCGTCAAGAAGCTCCGGGAACGGCCGGAGATCGTCCGCCGCCTCTCCCTCTACCAGGAGCAGGCGGAGAAGATCCCTTGGATGGGTGTGGAGGTCGTGCCCCTGGATCGTCGGTTGCTCGCCATCGCCGCCCCTCTGCGCATGCGCTATGGGCTGCTGACCAACGATTCCATTCTCCTCGCCACTGCGCTAGACCATGGCATCACGGCTTTTGCCTCGGCCGACCGCGACTTCGAGCGCGTCGAGACCGTGCAGTTGTTCTGCCCGACGGACCTCGAGGCGGAGCAAGTACAGGCACAGGTCCGGCGGTACATCGACAAACACGGGTGGGATGTTGCCGACGACGAGGGGCACTGGCGGCAATACCAGCAAGCTCGGATGGCCGAGGAGTACCGTGACGACGACTGGTGAACCTCTCCCAGGCCGGGGCGAAGTCTGGTGAGTTCGGGTAGATAAGCGGACGCCTTACGACGCGATCTCCGCGCACAACGTGTCGAGGTCGTGATTGCCGGCGACCGTGTCGCGATGGAAGCTCGCCGCGATCGGATAGCCGATGTGTTGATAGCCCACCGGGCTCAGCTTGACGAAAGCGGCAAGCGATTGGGTGAGCGCGGTCAGGCTGGCGAGGCCTCCCTGGCTCGGATCGACCAGCTGGACGGCGGCCGGCGGCACCGTGGGCACGATGTCCTCGGTGTTGACGATCCGCCAGGTTTTGAGGCCGAGGGAGTCGAGTTTCGCCGCGAGCGTCGCATCGCAGGCCCGCGGGCCACAGAAGGTGTAGGTCGTGGGGAGCGTGCCGAGCTGGGCCGCGATGCCGGCCGCGGCCAGGTGGGCGAGGGCGGCGCCCAGGCTGTGCCCGGTGACGAAGATCGATTGCGGGGCCGGAGCTCCCAGGGTGGCGAGCGCGGCGTGGATCTGCGGGCCGAGGTCGTCGTAGAGCACCTTGAAGCCGAGCGGGCTGTGGCCCCAGGGCTCGCCGTTCGGCTGGAAGACGACCGGCTGGGCGGTGAAATCGTCGAGCCATTCGAGCGGCGTCCGGGTTCCCCGCAAAACGACGTAGGTGTCGGTCCCCCGGGTGGCCACGAAACCGAACGGCACCGTCGGCAGCAGGTGCTCCAGCACCTCCGAGAAGGGTTTCGGAAGCTTCCAGAATTCGCGGGACGAAAGTTGCGCCAGGACCGTGTAGCCGGTCGGCGGCTGCCAGGCGGCTCCCTGGTCGAGGAGATCGTAAGCCGAATCCACCAGCTTGCCGAGCTCCTGGGCACGGGCGAGATCGAAGGCGTCGGGGTATGTGTATTTCATGATCGATCCCCTCTTCAGGCTGTGAGTGATCTTTACATGCTAGGTCCGTCCTTTGAGGCGCGGCATTTGCGCACTTGTTACCGTGAACGTTACCGCGGCTTTTTCAAGACCCAGGTCGTCATGCAGCGCTGATCCTGGACGACCGTCGTTTTCAACGGGTCCAGAAGGGTGCCGCCGAGCTCGGCGGTCCAGGCGAGGAGGAATGCCTCGTCGACGAGGAATCGCTCACTGCCATCGAGGAGGCGGAAGCGCCGGCCGCCCAGCGGCCGGAAGCGGTCTTCCATCCCGATCGAGGACGCCAGGCGGCAGAAGAGCATCCCTCCCGGCCGGACGAGACGCCAGCAGCCGAGGAGCATGGCGCGGAAATGATCCTCGTCGCGGGCGAAGTGGAGCACGGCATTCGAGAGGACGACATCGGCCGAGCTCTCGGGAAAGCTGGTCTCCTCGACCGCCTCGGCTCTAAAATTCTCGGCGGGAAGAGAAGGCGCGAGCTGCCCGGCGAGGGTCCGCACCGCCCGGATCGCCGTGGGATCGGGGTCGAGCGCGAAGACCGGATAGCCCTGCCGCAGGAGGAAGAGGAGGTTTCGACCGCGGCCGCAGCCGGCGTCGAGCACGGTCATCCCGGGCTGGATCCGGCCGCGCAGAAGCTGGTCGAAGAGATAGATGTCCAACGGGCCGAAGAAATCGAGCAGGTCGATCATGACAACCAAGCCTACCAGGCTCGGCCCGACAATTGCTTTCCACTTCGACCGCCACTAAACTACCACTTGAGGAACATGGCCCTAACTACCGACAACGTAAGGAAGATTGCCACCCTGGCCCGGCTCCGTCTCAGCCCGGAGGAGGAGATCCTCTTCGCCGGCCAACTGGGGGCGATCGTCGAGTACATCGACCAGCTCCAGCAGTACGCGCCGGTGGCGGCGGAGGCAGCCTCCCTCCCGCCGGGGGAACTAGGGGCTGAAGCCGCCGACGAGATCCGCCCCTGCCTGCCGCGGGAACAGTTCCTCGCCAACGCGCCGGCCTTTCTGGACGGGTTCCTCCTCGTCCCCGAGATCAAGGGGAACGACGATGGCGAGTAAGACGCCGGCTCCCCTGGCTCCCAGCAATCTCTGGGAGCTGTCCGCCGAGGAAATGGCGGGGAAGGTCCGGGCAGGCGAGGTGTCCGCCGTCGCGATCACCGAGGCTGCCCTGGCGCGGACCGGATGGATCGAGCCGCTCCTCTCCGCCTACCTCGCCCTCTATCCGAAAGAGGCGCGGGCGCGGGCGGCGGCGCTCGACGCCCGGGTGGCGGCGGGGGAGGACCCCGGGCCTCTCGCCGGAGTGCCGGTCGCCCTCAAGGACAACCTGAACGTCGACGGTTTTCCCCTCACCTGCGGCTCGAAGATCCTCTCCGGCTACATCGCTCCCTATACGGCGACGGCGGTCTCTAAGCTCCTCGCGGCCGGCGCCGTGATCCTCGGACGGGCCAATATGGACGAATTCGCCATGGGCTCGTCCTGCGAGAATTCGGCCTACCAGAAGACGCGGAACCCCTGGGACGTCCGCGCCGTCCCCGGCGGCTCCTCGGGTGGTCCGGCGGCGGCGGTGGCGGGGGGGAGCGTGCCGCTCGCCCTGGGCTCCGACACCGGCGGCTCCATCCGCCAGCCCGCCGCCCTCTGCGGGGTGGTGGGGGTGAAAGGCACCTGGGGCCGGGTGTCGCGCTACGGGCTCGTCGCCTTCGCCTCCTCGACCGACCAGATCGGCCCCCTGGCGAGGACCGTGCGGGATGCCGCCCTCACCCTCCGGGTGATTTCCGGCACCGATCCGAACGATGCCACCTGTGCGGCTCACGCTGTCGACGACTACCTCGCGGGGATCGAGGACGGCATCGCCGGGATGAAGGTCGGAGTGATCGCGGAGATCGACGACTCGGGTCTGCCGGAGGCGGTGCGGCGGTCCTTCCGGGAGTCGCTCGACCGCCTGGTGGGCGCCGGGGCCGAGATCGTCCCGGTGTCGGTGCCCAGCCTTAAGGCGGCGATCGCGGTCTACTACGTGATCGCCACCTCCGAGGCGAGCGCCAACCTGGCGCGCTTCGACGGCGTCCGCTACGGCCGTCGGGCGACCCCCGCCCCGGGGGCCGGGTCGCTCTCCGAGCTCTATCTGGCCTCCCGGAGCGAAGGCTTCGGTCCCGAGGTCAAGCGCCGCATCATGCTCGGCACCTTCGCCCTCTCCTCCGGCTACTATGAGGCCTACTACGGCCGCGCCCAGGCCGTCCGGGAGCAGATGCGGCGGGAGCTCGAAGCGGCCTTCACGAAGGTCGACGTGGTGGCGACCCCGACGACCCCGGGGGCGGCCTTTCGGCTCGGCGAGAAGGCCGACGACCCGCTCGCCATGTACCTCTCAGACATCTACACCACTCCGGCGAGCCTCACCGGCCTGCCCGCCATCGCCGTTCCCTCGGGGGTGGACGCCCAAGGCCTTCCCCTGTCGCTCCAGCTGACCGCCCGGCCCTTCGCGGAGGCGACGATGTTCCGCGCCGCCCGCGCGTTCGAGAAAGAGGTGGGCTTCCGGGTCGCTCCCCGCTTCCTGGGGGCGGAGGAGAGCGTCGCTACGGAGGCTTCTCCCTGAAGCTCGCCGGCCCTCGGTCCCGTCGCACGAGGCTCGGTCTCGCGATCCTCCTGCTCGCCCTGGCGGCGCCGTCGATCGCCCGGACCCGGCACCCCGCTGCGACGAGCACTCAGCCGGCCACGGCTCCCGCGGCTCCCGCGGCTCCCGTCGCGCCGGCCTCCCTGCCGCGCGCGGACGCCCCCGACACCGCCGTCGTTCGGGTGGGCGTGGGGGACGGGCTGGTCGCCATCCTCTCCGCCGAGCCCGCCCTCTTCCTCGAAACCGAGGCGCGGCGGGGCGACAGCCTGACCGTCCTCGCCCATCGGCTCTGCGGCGACGCCCAGAAGGTGCAGCTCCTCGCCGAGGCCAACGGCGGCAAGCCGGACGTCAAGACCGGCGCCCACTACCGGGCGCCCTACGAGTGCCTCACCCCGGAGTACCAGCTCAAGGTGGCGAAGGCCCTCTTCCCCGACGACAGGCCGCAGGCCGACGGCTGGCATCACCAGGTGCGCGGGGTGGGACTGCTGCAGAGGGAGAGCCTCTGGCACATCGCCGTCTGGTTCACCGGCAACGGCGAGAACTTTCGGGCTCTGCGCGAATACAACGAGGTGACCGACGACGACCTGGCGAAGGGCGCCGCGCTCACCATCCCCTCGGAGCTCCTCCTTCCCGCCTTCAAGACCGCGGTGCCGGCGGGGGAGAAGACGACCTTCCACCTGGAGTACGGGAAAGACGCCGAGGGCGAGTACGCCACCTATCGCCTGCGGCCGGGGGAAGCGCTCTATTCGAGCGTCGTCGTCCGCTTCACCGGCCGCATCCACGCCAAGGACGTGAACGCCCTGGCGCAGGAGATCGCAAGGCGGAGCGGCATCGAGGACGTCACCGAGATCCCTGTGGGCTACCGGGTGAAGGTGCCGTTCAGTCTTCTGGAGCCCGAGTTCCTCCCCGAAGGGCACCCGCTGCGGACCGAGTACGAGGCGAGCCTCCGCGCCGCCGCCCGCTTCAGCAACCACGTCCGCGCCCTGGGGCTCGAAAACATTACGGTGATTTTGGACGCCGGGCACGGCGGCAAGGACGGTGGGGCGGCTCAGAACGGGATCTGGGAGAGCCTCTACGTCTACGACATCGCGGTCCGCGCCAAGCGACTGCTCGAAAGCCACACCAACGCCCGGGTGCTCGCGACGACCCGCGACGGCGGCGACTACAAGATCCCGGACGTCGACGTCCTCCCCGCCTCGCGCGGCCACGCGGTGCTGACGACGCCTCCCTATCCGATCGAAAATCCGGCCGTCGGGGTGCATCTGCGCTGGTACCTCGCCAACAGCATCTACAGGAAGGCGGTGCAGCAGGACGGCGGCGATCCCGAGAAGGTGATCTTCCTCTCGATCCACGCCGATTCCCTCCACCCGTCCCTCCGCGGCGCCATGGCCTACATCCCCGCCGCCCGGATGAGGGACGAGAGCTTCGAGAAGAGCGGCGACGTCTACGCCTCGCGCAAAGAGGTCCAGGAGGCCCCGAAGGTGACCTTCCCCTGGGAGCAGCGGGTGAAGAGCGAGGGCCTCTCGCGCTCGCTCGCCAAGCAGGTCGTCACCGCCTTCGAGGCCGAGGGCCTGGCCGTCCACCCCTTCCAGCCGGTGCGCGACAAGATCATCCGCGACCAGAAGGAATGGGTGCCCGCCGTCCTCCGCTACAACACGGTTCCGGCCAAGATGCTCCTCGAGGTCTGCAACCTCAACAACCCCGAGGACCGCCGCCTCCTCCAGACCCGCACCTACCGCCAGCAGGTCGCCGAGGCCATCGTCAAGGGCATCCTCGGCTACTACGGCAAGTCGAGCGATCTGCCCTCGGTGGTGGCGAGGGCGAAGTGAGTGCCCAGCTTTAGGCCTGAAGGGCCGTAATTCCTTAGCGAAGGGCGGAGCCCTGGTGGGATCGGGCGGCTGTCGCCCGGCTTCCGGATCTCCACCGCCCGACGGGCGCCTCGGCCTGCATAGATTGTCGCCGCCTGGCGGGCGCCTCGGCCTGCCCCAGGGCTTCGCCCTTCGCTAAGGAATTACGGCCCATTGGGCCTGAAAGCAAGAGCTCAGCCCGCCCCGGCCGCTCCAGCCGCCAGCGCCTGCTCCAGATCCCCCCCGTCCTCGATTCCCACCGCCAGTCGCACGAGGTCTTCCGGCAGCTCCCGGCTGGCGCGCACTTCGGCCGGAATGCTCGCGTGGGACATCTGGCAGGGGAGGCTGACGAGCGAGCCGAAGCCGGAGCTCTGCGTCCGGTGGAGAGCGTGGCCCGGGTGATCGGGGAGGCCCGGGAAGTGGACCTGGTGGACGATCACCAATGAGCCCGAACGCCGGGCCAATCCCGGATCAGCCGGTCCCTGGTGATGAGCGTCGCCTCCAAGATCAGGGACGTGGCAACGATGAGCCGGTCGGCGGGATCTCCATGGAAGCCCGATAGGGTCGCGGCGGTCGCGGCGATCTCGGGGGAGAGCGAGAGGATCTCGACCCTCGGGAGGGCCAGGGCTTGGCGCATCCACAAGAGAACGTCTCGGTCGAGCTCCAGCCGCTTCTTGGCGACGAGCATCGCCACCTCCCAGCAACTGATGGCGGGCACTCCGATCCGGTTTGCCGCTTCGATCTGCGCGCGTGCGGTCGGCGAGAGCTTTTTGGATTCGGCAGCCCACCAGATCCAGGCGTGGGTGTCCAGGACGATCAAGCGTCGACGTCCCAGCTCTCGCCGATAGGGGAGACCAGGTCTTCCTCCCGCACGATGCTGCCGCCCAACGGACGGGACTCCTCGAAGGGCAGGACCCGGGCGACGGGCTTGCCGCGCTTGGTGACCACCAGAGTCTCCCCGGTCTCCGCGACCTCGTCGAGAAGGGAGAGACACTTGGCCTTGAATTCGCCAGCGGGTACGATGATGACCATAGACTATGACTATAGGCAGGCTAAAGGATCGCGTCAAGGTTCACCCTGCGGAGAGGTCGACGCCCCTGCTGCGCGAAAAAGAGGCCCTCGAAGCGGGTCTTCACGCTGAAGACTCACCCCGAGGGCCTGTATTGCCGCAAGCCTGGGGCCGGGGAGGAGGACCCGGGGCACCAGGAACCTTTTTTCAATCCCTACCGCCAGCCCACCTCGAAAGCCAGCCGGAAGGTCCGCGGCGCCAGGATCTCGTCGGCGGCCCCGGCGCGGGTCGTCCCGAGGTCGAGCTGGCGGGCGAGGACGGTGCCGGAGGAGAGCAGGTTCAGGGTCTCCAGGGCGACGGTCACCGAGACGTCCCGGTGGAGGTCGATCGTGCGATCGAGCCGGGCGTCCAGGGTGACGAGGCTGCCGGCACGGTCGGCGTCGATGCGGTCGGTCAACTGGACCTCGACCGGTCCCGCGTTGGGGCGGGCGACCTCGCGGTACCAGGGGAGGGGGAAGCCCTGGCGGCCGTTGACGGCGGCCGCCAGCCCGAAGCTGCCGGGGAGTTGGAGCAGGCCGTCGGCATGGAAGGCCCAGCGGCTGTCGAGATAGATCCCGGGCCGGCCGAAGCTTCCGAGCGGCGCCAGGATGCCGAGCGGAGCCGAGGCGCCGGCGGCCGGGGCGACCTGCTGGCCGGAGTCGTCGCCGCTCCCCAGGGTATCGGTGGGATCGTCGTAGCGCCTGAAGCTCGGTCCCAGCTCCCAGCGCCAGTCTCGCCAGGTCAGGCTGCCGCGGCTCATCCAGCGGTTCGACAGTCGCTTGGTCCACTCGGCGGTCAAGCCGCGGTACTCCTGCCGGCGGTCGCCGTTGACGAGGAGGGTTCCCCCGGTGAGCTGCAAGCCGGGCCGCAGGTCGTAGTAGGGAACCGAGTAGGGATGGCCGTTCGGGAGAGTCCCGGAGAGGACCCCGGCGGGAACCCAGTCTCCCGTCGTCGCGGCGAAGACCTCCCCTGTCGTCGCGTCGCGGACCAGAAGCCGATTCTCGAAAAGGTTTCCAATCCGCCGCCAGGTGGCGCGGAGACCGAGGGAAAATTCGGGCAGGAGAGCATGCTCGATGCCCGCGGTCAGCTCGTCGGTCGTCTCGGCCTGGAGGTTGGAGGTCCGGGCCGGCTCGAAGCCCTCGGTGAACCAGGGGCGGAGAGTCGCCGCTTCGCTCCCGTCGAGGGCGAGGTTGCCGTTTTTGTCCGCGAAGAAGGACCAGGCCGCCGCCGGGATGCCGGGGCTCACCTGGGCGGCGACCGCGTCGCCGAGCCGCGAGGCATAGCGGCCGGCGCTCGCGTGGAGGAGCGTCTCTCTCTCCGCCCCCAGGGCCCAGGTGAGGCCGAGCCGCGGCACCAGGTTGTGGAAATGGACGGCGAGGAGATCCTGCGAGTCGAAGCGCAGGCCGGCGAAAAGGGTGAACGATCCCCGGGTCAGGACGTCGTCGGCCCACAGGCTGCCGTAATGGAAGTTCGCCTTCACGTCGCCGTCCCGGAAGGAGCCCACGGCGGCCGTACCGGCGGGGAGGCCGAGAGTCTGCCCGGCGACCACCACCGAGCCGTCGCCCGGCGCGCTCTGCTGAGCGGTCGTGTCGTCGGCCCGCCAGAGACCGCCGAAGCGCAGCTCGTGGGAGAGATCCCGGGTGCTGAAAAAGACGCTCCCGGTACCGCTCGCGGTGCGGTCCCTCCGGTCGTCGGCAAAGCGAAAGGCGCTGCCGTGGACGATCCCGGCGGGATCGACATCGGGGACATCCTCCCCGAGACCGCCCCGCGGCAGGTCCGTAGCGCTCGCGTCGACCCCGCCGAGGAGGCCGGTGAGGAAGAAATTCGCGCTCAGGATGGAGGTGTTCTCGGCTTTCCACACCCGATTCGTCCCGCTGTGCCGTGAGGTCGCCTCGGGGGCGCGCTCCGGCCCGGCGCCGAGCGCCGACTCCTGGTCGTCCGTGCGGTACCAGAAGAGGCTCGCCGAGTCGTTGCTCGTGGGCTGGACGTTGAGCTTGCCCACGCCGCCCGTCCCCCGTGCCGGATCCGCCTGGCCGCCCAAGGCGGTGCGGTCGTCCGCCTGGCGGTCGAGGGCGCCCCAGATCCAGGCGTGGTCTTGGGCGAGCGGCCCGCCGAGCTCGGCGCCGAAGTGAGAAGCCGAGCGCAGGCGATCGGCGGGCACCCCGTCGACCTCCGAGGAGGAGCCGCCGCCCGTGCGCTCGGCGAGCGCCGAGCCGCGCCACTCGTTGGTGCCACGCCTGGTGACCAGGTCGAGTTGGGCACCCGGGGTGGCCGTGGCCGCCTCCAGGCCGGAAGTGCCCACCTGGACTTCCTCTGCGGCGATTCCGGACACCCCCGCGAGCCCTGCCAAGCTCGCGCCCCCCGTCCCGGCCGCGCCCCCGGTAGCCACCTCGAAGCCGTCGACCTGGACGACGCTCTGGTCGGCCGTCGCTCCGGCTCCCAGGAAAGCCCGCTCGCCACCCACGGTGCCGCCGACGTTGATCCGGTCGGTGAGGACCCCGGGCACGGCCCGCAGGATCGTCCACGGGTCTCTGGCGGCGGGGATTTTGTCGATCTCGGTCTCGCTCAGGGTCGCGCCGGTCGAGATCTTTCGCTCGTCCAGGAGCGGGGACTCGGTGGTGACGGTGATGCACTCCTCCACTCCCGCGTTCCCGAGGCCCAGCCCTGTCGCGCCGGCCGGGACGGCGACGGGCACGAGCGACCGGACCGGCGCGGTCCCCCGCGGTGCGCTCGTCTCCGAGTCCACCGCCACCAGGCTGGTGTAGGCGGTGACCAGGCCGTGCTGGAGGCCGAGATCGGTGACGGCGCGGCGCACGTCCTCGGTCACGGCTTCCAGCCGCCGGCCGTCCATGGGCTCGGAGAGGGGGTCGGTCAGGGCGTCGACCTTGCGCCGTGCCCAGAGCTTGTCGATCCCCTGGCCCGGCGCGGCGCCCCCCAAGGGCAACTCGAGGTTCCAGGGCTCGCCACCGCCGCGGCGGCCGGAGATCCTCACCTGGCTCGCGCCGTGGAGCCGGGCGGCGATCACCAACGGCTCGCCCAGGTAGAGGTCGGGGATGCGCTCGGGCCAGGCCTCCACCCCCGGATCGTCCCAGGCGACGGCGACGTCGGCGAGGACGGGAGAGTCGATCTGCGCCAGGAGGCCGTCCACCTTGGCCTTGAGCTCGGTCACCTGGGCGATGGCGGTGGCGGTACCGCGCCCGTACTCCGCCGCTTTCTCCATGAAATGGGAATTGGGGGCGGCGCCGATCCCCACGGTGAAGAGGCGGCTCCTCCCCAGGTGGGCACGGATGTAGGCGAAGAGCTCGGCCTCGTTGCTCACGCCTCCGTCGGTCGCGAAGATCACCTGCCGCACCTCGCCGGGGAGCTCTCCGTCGTCGGCCAAAGCGAAGGTGAGGGCCGGGAGCATCTCGGTGCCGCCATTCGCCTGGAGCCCCCCGACGAACTGCCGGGCCGCCGCGAGGTGGGCGGGATCGGCAGGCACGCTCTTTTTGTAGAGGGGTGTCGTCGTGCTGTTGAACTGGATGACGTTGAAGCGGTCTTCGGGCTGGAGTGCAGCGAGCCCCTGGAGCAGGGCCGCCCGCGCCTGCTCGATCGAAGCTCCCTCCATGGAGCCCGAGGTGTCGATGACGAAGATCGTCTCGCGCGGCAGGCGGGACTCCCGGGAGGCCGCCGAGGGCGGCACCACCAGGAGGAGGAGATAGCGCTCCCCGGAGACCTCCTGGCTGTAGAGGGCCGCCCGCGGCACGAGGCCCGCCGCCGGCTCCCAGGAGAGAAGGAAATCGCGATCGGCCGAAGCGGCCCCCCGTGCCAGGTCGACGGCATAGTGCGGACCTGCCTGCTCGGCGACCTGGATGGCGTGGCTCGCGCTCTCGACCCGAGAGAGGGAGACGCCCGGGTAGAGGTCGACGTGGAAGACGAAGGGATTGACGAGCTCCTTGCCGGCCATCTTCAGGGGAGCCTGGAGGAGGGGCTCTGCCGCCGATCCCTCCGGCTTGTAGCGCGGCAGGGCGACCATCGGGAAGCGGAGCGAGAAGGTCCCCCGGGCGACGGTCACCACCTGCTGCAGGTCGAGGACGATCTCGACCTCTTCGCCGGGGCCGATGTTGGCGACCGCGACGGTGAAGAGGTTCGGCCGCTGCTGCTCGACGAACGCCGCTTTTTTCCCTTCCTCCTTGGCCGCCTCGTAAACCTTTTTCGCCTCGGCGTTCTCGGCGATCCGGCCCTCGACGACCCGCTCGCCGACCACCATGTGGAGACCGTCGACGGCGGCGTTTTCAGCGAGGGGAAAGACGTAGATCGCCTCTCGCCACTGAGCGGTCGGGTTACTGAAAATCTGAGTGACGCGGCTGCGGGCGACAATGCCGTCGATCTCGACGTGGACGTCGCTCGCGAGAACCGGCGCGGGCGCATAGGCGCCGGGTTCCCCGGTATTGAAAAGCAGTCCGCCCGACTTGACGTCGTCCAGGCGGACGGTCGAGGCAGCGGAGGAGGGGCCGGGCAGCGCGAAGACGAAAAACGTTGCAATCGATAGAGCTGCCAAGGAACGGCGCGGTGTCATCTCAAACCTCCGCTTTTCCTGCACTCTCGCTGCAATGTTGCGCGAGACCGGCTGGGAGACCTATAGAGCAAGCGGAGTGCCATGCGGTGTAGACAGGGCTAAGCCTTGGAAATATGAGGCTTATGCCCCGGGGCGAACTTTCCTATCTCAAGTTGTTCAACGTTTTGGATTCACATTTCCGTTTCTCGGATTACCTGAAAGTTACACGTTCACTCCGGTGCCGATTTGAGCCGTGGTTGTCCGGAAGAATCGACCTGACCTTTCACCCAAACCCTTTACAAGCGGATATCCCCGGAGGCTTTTTCATGAGCCGGGCTCGGGCAGCTTTTCCCTGGGAGCGCCGGCGTCCCGCCGGCGCTCCCAGGGACAGGGCCGAGGTTCACCCTTTGAGGGCTTCCTCCCCTTACCCCTCGATCTCGTCGATCTCCTTCGGGATCGCGGCGGTCAGAACCTCGGGCTCGCCCTCGGTGACGAGGACGTTGTCCTCGATCCGGATGCCGCCGAATTCGCCGGTCTGGAGGAGACCGTCGACCTTGTCCCAGTCGACCTGTTCCTTGAAGCGCTCCCGCCGCTCGCGGCTGTTGAGAAGGACGGGGCTGAAGTAGAGGCCGGGCTCGATCGTCGTCACGTAGCCGGCTTCGAGCGGCAGGTCGAGGCGGAGGGTCTTGAGCTCGGGCCGGGGATCGCGTTCGCGGCCGGGGTAGAGCCCGGAGGCGTCGCGCACCCCGAGGCCGAGGAGATGGCCGAGGCCGTGGGGGAAGAAGAGGGCGTAGGCGCCCTCCTCGACGAGCGTCTGCGGATCGCCGCGCATCACCCCGAGATCGACCAAGCCCTGCACCATGTCGGCCGCGGTCTCCAGGTGAAGCTCCTTGAACTCCTTGCCGGCGCGGCATTGGGCTACCGCCCGCTTCTGCGCCGCGAGGACCACCGCGTAGACGTCCCTCTGCATCGGCGTGAAGGTGGGGTCGACCGGGTAGGTCCGGGTGACGTCCGAGGCGTAGCGCTCGATCTCCGCCCCGGCGTCGATCAGCAACAGCTCCCCCGAGCGCAGCACCCGGGACGAGGGGGAGAAGTGGAAGATGGCCGAGTTCGGCCCGCTCCCCACGATGCTGTCATAGGCCGTCTTGTCGCCCCCGGCGCGGAAGAAGGCGACTTCGAGCTCGATCTGCAGCGCTCGCTCGGTGACCCCGGGCCGGATGAGCGGACGCAAGGCGGCGAAACCCGCCGCCGAGGCGGCGGCCGCCCGGCGCATCCGGTCGAGCTCGTTTTCGTCCTTCGGCCGGCGGGCGTGCAGCAGCCGCTCGCGCAGGTGCTCGCTCTTCTCGGTGTCCCCGAAGACCCCGGGGGGCAGGAGCCCGGGGGTCCCGAGCTGGACGATCGGCCGCCCGCGGCGGGCCGCGAGCCAGGGTTCGAGCTCGCTCAAGGGGGTGCCCTCGCTCGGCTGATCGCCGACCCAGACCTTCTCCTTCTCGGTCACCTCGGGAATGAAGTCGACCCAACCCTCCCGCGGGTCATACGCGGCGACGGCGCCGGCCCGATCGTGGTCGGTCAGATAGAAATACTCGTTGTGGGCATGGAACGGGTAGGTCTGGTCGGCCCCCCCGGGGATGGACAGGTAGGAACCCGCCCCGACGAGGACGACCTCGTCCGAGAGGTGGAGGGCCTGGGCGACGGCATCACGGCGCGCATCAAGGAAGGTTTTCATGGCGGGGGGGATTGTAGCAAACGGCGGCAGCGCCGGGTTTACGCCGAGGGGCCGAGACACCAGTGGAGCGCGGACATGGCGCTCGTCATCTTGTGGAACGCCTGCCGGAAGGCGATGCTTTGCGGTCCGTCCAAAACCTCGTCGACGACCTCGTAGCCGCGCATGGCGGGGAGGTCGTGCATGAAGATGGTCCCCTGGGGCTTGGATACCCGGGCCATCACCTCCGTGGTGATGGTGTACGGCCGGAACCGGTCGAGCCAGTCCTCGTCCTTCTTCTTCACCCCCATGGTCAGCCAGCGGGCGGTGTAGACGGCGTCGACCCCGGTGGGCAGACCGGCCATGTCGTGATGCTGCTCGACGACCGCGCCGTTCGCGGCGGCGAGCTTCTCCGCCTCGGCCAGGTCGCCAGCCGGCAGGCCATAGGACTCGGGCGTGACCAGGGTCAGGCGCAGGCCCCGGAGCTTGCCCATCGCGAAGGCGAGCGAAGCCGCCGTGTTGTTGCCCTCCCCCAGGTAGAGCACGTGGAGGTCCGAGAGCCGCCCGAAGTGCTCCTGGAGGGTCGACAGGTCGGCGAGAGCCTGGGTCGGATGCTCGTTGTCGCTCATCGCATTGACGACCGCCATGCGCCCCTGGGCGGCGAGCTCGCGCATCTCGACGAGCGCTTCGTTGGTGCGGATCACCAGCACGTCCAGGTAGTTGGCGAGCACCCGCGCGGTATCGGAAACGGTCTCTCCGGTGACGATCTGGAGATCGTGGGGGCCATAGGCGATCGTCGAGGCGCCGAGCTTCATGGCCCCGACGGAAAACGAGGTGCGGGTACGAGTGGAGCTCTTCTTAAAATAAATCCCCACCACTTTATCGGCCAGCGGCTTCCGGCCTTTCCAATCCCCCCGGGCGATCGCCACCGAGTCGCTCACCAGGCGGAGTAGATCCTCTGACTCTAAATCCAATATAGATAGTAAATGCTTCACCTTACGGTCCCCTTTCCCCACAGTCGCTTTTCGAGCTGAGATAAACTCTAAGGATACATCAAATGCCGTCCCGCGTCGCGAAACTCGCCGGCTCGATACCTGCTGGATGCGGGGGACACGGAGTCCCAAACCCATGGATCTCTTTTGGTCCTAGGCTGGAGGTCGCGATCGACCGGCTGCACCTATAATCCCGGCATTCACTAAAAAATCTCGCTGGATGTCGGCGAGGAGCATGCTTCAAAATGATGTCAACACCGAAGGCTAGACCGATGCGCTGGCGAGGCGCCCGCCGGCACCAGGCGCGCCCGCGCCGGCCGGGGAGCCTCGCCCGGAAGCTCCTGATCCCGATCGCCGCCGTCTCCTTCGTCCTCCTCGCCGCCTTCTCCTACGTCGCCTACGAACGGCGCCTCCTCGCGGCCTATCACGAGGCCCGCCTGGTGGCGGAGGCCATCCAGCGGCAGGTGACGGCCGATCGGCGCTACTACACTCAGCGGGTCGTTCCGGTGGCCAACCAGGTGCACCTGGAGGTCACCAACCACTACCGGGAGCCGGGGCGGCTCGCCATCCCCCTCCCCACGACGTTCGTGCGCGAGGTCTCCGACGACCTGAGCTCGACCGCCACCGGCACCGAGTACAAGCTCGCCATGCTGAGCCTCTTTCCGGTCAACCCGCGGAAGGGGCCGCGCAGCGACGTCGAGCGCGAGCTGATGAAAGTAAACTTCAAAGAGGTCAAGCCGCAGGATTACAAGGTGAACGCCGACCAGGGTGCGTTCTACACCCTTTACGTGCCGGACATCGCCAATGCCCAATCCTGTGTCTCCTGCCACAACGCCCTGCCGGAGAGCCCGAAGCGCAACTACGTCCTGGGCGACGTCATGGGGAGCCTCGCGATCACCATCCCGATGACCGATCGCCTGCGCCAGGTCGATACCGGCTCGCTCCAGGAGGCGAGCGCCTTCGCCGCCATCCTCGTGGTCGCCGGGGGTCTCATCTACTACCGGGCCCAGCGCTCGGTGCTCCGGCCGCTCCAGAAGCTCGCCTCGGCGGCGACCGAGATGTCCGCCGGCAACCTCTCGGCCCGGGTGAGGATCGAGAGCGACGACGAGGTCGGCCAACTCGCCGAGTCCTTCGTCGGGATGTGCGCCACCGTCCGCCAGGTGGTCGACCGCGAGGTCGCGAGCCGCCAGGCGGTGGACCATCGGATCACCGAATACCTCCACTTCCTCGAAGGGGTCGAGCGCGGCGACCTCGCCCACCGCCTGCGGCCGGCGGCGAGCGACGGCTCCGACCTCCACTTAGGAGAGCTCGGCCAGCATATCGACCGCCTCGTCGACCAGCTCGGCCAACTGGCCGCCTATGCCAAGGTGGCGGGCGAACGGCTCGGGGCGACCCCGGTCCCCGTCGACGCCGAGCTCAAAGGTTTAGCGGAGCGCCTGCGCCAGGCCGCCGGCCGGTACCACTTCTAGAGGGCTGCCGATGGCGATCCCCGATTCGTTCTACGGCGTGCTGATCGGCGGCACCTTCGGTTTCCTCGGCGGGCTCTTGGGCATCCTGGGCAACTCCTTCCTCGACCGCCAGAAAGCCGGGCGGGAGCGCCTGCACCAGGTGCGCATGCGGCTCGTCCGCGAGCGCGTCCAGACCTCGGAGGTCATGCACTACGTGCACTCCCAGCGCCAGCGCAACTGGCCCCGCTTCTGGTCCCGGAAGCCGCCCGACCTGTCGCGCGCCGACCTCCGCGAGGCGAGCCTCTACAGCGTCGACCTGCGCCACGTCCAGATGTTCAAGACCCACCTGGAGAACGCCAGCCTCCAGGGCGCCAACCTCGACTCGGCGAGCCTCCGCGAGGCCGACCTGCGGGGGGCGAAGCTCTACGGCGCGAGCCTCCGGAATGCCGACCTCTACGAAGCGCTCCTCGAGGAGGGCGACCTGTCGCGGGCCGATCTCGCCGGAGCGAGCCTCGAGCTCGCCAACCTGAAACGGGCGAACCTCACGGACGCCCACCTCCGGGGAGCGCGGCTGGTCAAGGCCGATCTCCGCGAGGCGAACCTGGGCGGCGCCGAGCTTCCCGGGGCGATCCTGAACGGCGCCGACCTCGGCGGCGCCTGCCTGGAGGGAGCCGACCTCCGTGGCGCCCAGATGTTTCGCGTCAACTTGGAAAAGGCGGATCTGCGTTGGGCGAACGCCGAGGGCGCCGGCCTCTTCGAGGCGAACCTCGAAGGAGCGGTCCTCCGCTGGGCGCGGCTCACCCGGTCCAACCTGGTCGGCGCCCGTCTCCGTGGGGCGAACCTCCTGCGGGCCGATCTGACGGGAGCGAACCTCGTCCGCGCCGATCTCCGCGGCGCTTTCTTAGACGGCGCCCACCTGCGCGAGGCGATCCTCAATCTCGCCCTCTGGAGCTCGGAGACGGTCCTCCCCGACGGCAGCCGCTGGTCCGCGGCGAGCGACCTCACCCGCTTCACGGGGGTGCCGCTCGATCCGGGCCGACAGTCCCTCCCACCGGCCACCGTCGCTCCGCCCACGCAAACAGCGCATACGTGATCGCCCAGGCGCCGACGACGTCGATCGTGTAGTGCAGGTGGCAGAGGAAGACGAGCGCCACCGAAACCGCATGGCCGGCGAACGCCATCGCGCTCAAAGCCCGGTGGCCCCGGTCGCCCCGGTCGCCCCGGCAGTAGAGCCAGAGCAGGAAGGTCGACGAGACGTGGCCCGAGAAGAAGAGGTCTTTCGTCAGATAGACATGGGCGGCGTTGCCGAAGAGGCTGGTCAACGGATTGACGAGGGTGAGCCATGCGGCGAGGAGAGCCTGTCCGTGGAGGCCCACGTTCACGTCCCCTCCGTCGACGGGACCCAGACCCGTCAGCCCCACGGTCACCCCGCGGAGCAGGCTCAAGAAGCCGCCGAGGTACAGGAAGTGGAGGAACGCCTGGCGGTCCCGCCGCCAGAGCAGGAGCGCCGGCGGCACGTAGCAGCAGAGCCAGATCAGGTAGTTGTGGGCGTCGAGCCAGGGGAGCCGGGGGACGTGCGCGAGGACGCTGTCGGGGAGCGACGGCGCCGGTCGGCCCTCGGTCAAGAGCGAGAGGAGCAGCATGGCCGAGTGACAGCCATAGCGCCAGAGGAGGGCGACGAGGACGGAGGAACGCAGAGCGCGCACGGCGCCGGACTGTACCCGAAAAAGGCCGCCCGAAGGCGGCCCCCGTCAATCCGAGTCAGCCGCGACCAGCCTTGCTCGGGACCACCGCCTGCTGCGGGTAAAAAATCGGCGTCTCGGGATCCCGGTGCCCGTCGTACTCGGCGCCTAGGGCTGCGTCTTGTCCCTTAGATAATTCTTTAGCGGTCGCTTCATGAGCGGTAGCGCGTCGGTGGGCGGATAGTAGATCAGGGTCGCCGGCCGGATCGACGGCTTGTTGTTTCCGAAATCGAGCAGAAAGCTGAAATCCGTACCGAAGGCCGTCTGGGCCACTCCATGGCAACCTTTGCAGCCGCCCATGTCCATGGGGTGTCCTTGGGGCACGCCGGACTGGGTGGAATACGTCACGATGTTCTTGCAATCCTTGAACGGATTCGTGCCAAACCCAGGACCGCTGAAGTTGTTGAGGGATGGATCCGATTCCACCACGAAGTTGGCCATGAAATAATTGGGATCGAGCCCGGCGCACTGGACCGGGTTCTGGCTGCTGAGACAGAGCTTCGGATTGCCCGGCGAGCTGGGCGGGCAGTTGACCGGATGCCCCTGCACGCCGGTCAGCCGATAGTATTGCCAGATCGTGCCGGGATTCAAGCCCGTCAGTTGTTGATGGACTTGGTTCGTCACGGCGTCCAAGGTCGGCGGCACCGGATGCAGCTCGGTCCGATCGGTTTGGCCGGTTTGGCGCATGATGGGTATCGGAGCGCCCATTTGCGCCCCGGTGTTGTGATTGAGCAGGATAAACTCCATGTCCGCGGCTTCCACGTCCACCTGTTCGAAGGTCGTGAAGATGAAGTCGGGATAGTTCTTCGTCTTGTGGATGATATGGATGCCGATGAGCGCGAAGGTCGCGTTTTTGTAAACCAGCTGATTCTTCGCATCCAAGTCGTAGTAGAGGGCATTGGTGGTGAAGAAGCGACTCTTGTTGTCCCCGGGTTGCAGCATGCGCCAGGCGGATTTTACTTCGATCGACCCCTCATAGGTTCCTCCCGTGGGCTGCGGCGCGTCGCCGCAAGGCAGACAGATGGCCTTCGCCGCATCACAGGGGCCGCAATTGCCGGGAAAACCGGAGGAATAGTACAGATGAGAAGGGGAGGTCGCGATGCTTTGGGCGGCCAAGGCCTGCGCCACGCTGAGCTTGCCGCCCGGGCCGACGGGGTTGCCCGGGCCGACGTTCTGGGTCGCGCCATAGTTGACCCGCACGTACTCGTATTCATCCCGGCTCACTTTAACCTGGTACAAAACGAGCTGTTTGGGAGGGGACTGGCTCTTATACCGGCCGTAGGTGTCGCAGGACCCGATCTCGTTGTCCTCATCCAGATTGTTCCACAGGTTGTTCTTGGCATTGGGATTTTTCGGATCCTTGAGGATGGGAACCTGGTAGCTGTACTGGGGGATTCCCAGCTGGGCCCAGGCGGTCTTCAAGGGAGCATTGGGCCGAAGCTCCGTCGTTTGCGCGTAGGTCTGCCAGGTCAAAAGCTCCGGAAAGGCACCCGCCATGCCGTAGCTCCATTGCGGATCGGGCTGCCCCCGCTGTGTCTTCGGATAGCCGGCCTTCCAGCTCAACGCCAGAAACTGTTGCCAGGCGAACTTCCCCAGATCCTCAAGAGAGGCGTTGGCCGCGACGTCCTTGGGTGGAGTCGATTTGATGTCGATGTAGGCAGCCGCCTTCGCGGCGTCGGGCTTGATAGCCGGTGGCGTCTTACTCCAGGAAGGGGGAATCGCCCACAGGGCCGCCACGACGAAGCAGCTGAGGAGGACGAAAGCGGAATTGCCGCGACGGGTATTCTTGCTGCGGATCATGGCCGGCTCCCTTCGGTTCGAAGTGTTTGGTAAGGCATCGCGAGGATGCTCGGGTGCGAACAAATACAAATCGTCCTCCGCCAAATAAAACAACCACGGCGCCGAGCTGTACCCGAAAAAGGCCGCCCGAAGGCGGCCCCGTCAATCCGCGTCCTCCGTGGCCAGGCTGCTCGGTACCACCGCCTGTTGCGGGTAGAAGATGGGCGTCTCGGGATTCCGGTGCCAGTCGTATTCAGCGCCCGTCACCGCGACTTCGGCCACGGCGCGGCCGGCGAGGCGCTTCACCAGGTAGAAGCCCATGTCGGTGCCGGCCGAGACCCCCGCGGAGGTCACGTGGTGGCCCGCGTCCACCCAGCGGGAGACGTTGTCCCACAGGACGCGCGGCCCGAAGCTCGTCACCCATCCGAAGGCCTGATGGTTGGTCGCCGCCGGCTTGCCGTCGAGGACCCCGGCCGCGGCCAGCACCGCGGCGCCGGTGCACACCGAGGTCATGAGCTGGACCCGCCCGTCCATCGCCCGTACCCAATCGAGGAGCGCTTTCTTCTTCTTCGGCTGCTGGTCGTCGAGCAGGACGCGGACGCCCATGCCGCCGGGGATCATCAACACGTCGATCTTCGCCGCGAGCGCCTCGTCACGAAAATAATCCGGCGCCACCCGCGGACCGTTGAAGCTTTTCACCGGTGCGGGTGTCGCCCCGCCGGCGCCTTTCGGCTTGAGCTCGTCGGAGAGGAGGACCACCTCGAACGGGTACGGCGGCGGGCTTTCATAGTCCGTCCCGATGAAACGTGAAATCGTGAACGCCTCGGTGAAACCCCAGACGTCGAGCGGCTCAAATCCGTCGAATACCAGGATGCCGATGCGCAGCGTGGGGGGGAAGCGATCCGTGTCACTCATGACGATTCTCCTGATTCAACGAGGGTTAGAGTTGCAGAGGATTTATCCATGATGGAAAACGGCGGCAACAATGGAACGGGGAATGGCAACTTGCGTGCCAGCCATGAAAGTGGGGGGAAAAGGGATCTGTCGCTATGTCGGCGCTATGTCGCGCCCGTCCGTCGCGAGTGCGACATAGCGGCGACATAAACCGACACCCAGGACGGGGTGGGCGCTAAGGCGCCCTGGCTATTCGCTGAGGATTTCGTTCAGTCCTTCGAGGGCTGCCTGGAGCTCCTCGGGAGCCAAACGCCCGAGAAGCCCTCCCAGGCGTGCGGTCGAGAGCGTCCGAATCCGGCTGATTTTGATCCAGGTCCGCTTCGGCAAAGATACGGAGCGCATCTCTAATGCCAGAGGATAGCCAACCTTGGGCTCTTGGCTGGTAAGGGCGACGGCGATGACGGTGCCTGAGCGCTCGTTGAAAACGTCTTGGCTCAAGACCAGGACCGGCCTCCGCCCGGCCTGCTCCCGACCTCGCACGGGGTCGAGATCCGCCCAGAGAATGTCACCCCTCAGTATTCGGGCCATTCGGCCTCGCCACGGAAGAACTCTTCGGCCGCGGCCTGTTCGGCCGCGGGCTCGAGCTTGGCACACTCCCGTGCGAGGCGAACCCGGCGCAGACGCTGCAACTTCTCGGCAACCGCATCCTGGATCAGCCGGCTGCGGCTCGGGAAGAGTCCCCCCTCGACAAGTCTGTCCATCTGCTTCAAGGCCTCAGGGTCGAGGGAGATGGCGATCTTGGCGCTGCTCATGACAGGACGGTGTCACTGGTGGTCGTACCAGTCAACGACAGGGGCCTGGTCAAGGCCGAATCCAAGGTGTCTCAGATCCCCCTAACACGCCTCGCACCGATCCTCGGGACGCCGCGAGGCGAGGGTGACCCAGGCCGCGGCGTTTCCGTATTGTCATGACATACCTCCTCTGGTTCTTTCCGCTGGCTCCGTCCAAACCTGCTTCTACGTCTTCTGCGATGCGATCCAGCTGTCGATCCGCCTTTCGAGGACGTCGAGAGGCAGCGCTCCAGCTCCCAGCACCTCGTCGTGGAACTTGCGGATGTCGAACTTCGCTCCCAGGGCCTTTTCCGCCCTCGCCCGCAATTCGAGAATTTTGAGCTGTCCGATCTTGTAGCCCAGAGCCTGACCCGGCCAGACGATGTAGCGGTCGGTCTCGCTCTGTACCGAGAGTTCGTCCTGCGCCGAGTGGTCGTGGAAGAACTGGACCACCTGGTCGCGGGTCCAGCGCTTGTAGTGGAAGCCGGTGTCGACCACCAGGCGGATGGCGCGGAGCATCTCGTCCTGGAGGCGGCCGTAGTCGCTGTAGGGATCCTGGTAGAAACCGACCTCCTTGCCCAGGCGCTCGGCGTAGAGCGCCCAGCCCTCGACGAAGGCGGTGTAGCCGCCCTGCTGGCGGAAGGGCGGCAGGCTCGGCAGCTCCTGGGCGATCGAGAGCTGCAGGTGATGCCCGGGGACCCCTTCGTGGTAGGCCGTGTCCTCGGCGGTGATGATCTTCCTCTCCTGCGGATTGCCGGTGTTGACCCAGACCCGCCCCGGGCGCGAACCGTCCGGCGAGCCGGTGTCGTAGGCGGCGTCGGAGGCCTCCTTCTCCCGGAACTCCTCGACCGGCAGCACTTCGAGCTTGGCCTTGGGCAGGCGGCCGAAGAGCTGCGGCAGCTTCGGCCACATCTGGTCGATGTAGCCTTTATAGAGGTCCAGGATCTGCTGGCGCGACTGGGCGTGGAGCTTGGGGTTTTTGTCGAGCGACGCGTTCAGGGTCTTCAAATCGTTGAACCCGAGCTTCTTGGCGAGGACGAGCATCTGCGCCTCGATCTCCTTCACCTGCGCGAGCCCCAGCTGGTGGATCGCCTCGGGGGTGAGATCGGTCGTCGTCGAGCGGCGGACGGCGAGAGCGTAGCGGAGATCCCCATCGGGGAGGGACCACATGCCGGGCTCGCTCCGGCCCCTGGGAGCATACTCGTCGCGCACGAAGGTCGCGAAGCGGGCGTAGGCCGGCAGCACCGCCTCCTTGATGGCGGCGATCATCTCGTCGTGGAGCCGCTTCTGCTCCGCCACGGGGATCTCCGGGGGGAACTTCTGGACCGGTTGGGCGAAGGGCGAGCTCTCCGCGTCCTGTTTGGCGAGCCCGTCGGTCTGCATCACCACCTTGTCGAGCAGGAAACGGGGGGGCATCAGGTTGTCGGCCATCCCCTGGCGCATGAGGGCGATCGTCTGCTCGAAGGCGGTGGGGAACTTGCGGTAGCGGGTCGTCAGGTCCGTGTAGTCCTTTGCCGTCTTGAAGGTGAGCGCGGTGGGGAACTGCGCCAGTTGGAGATGGATGCCGGAGATCTGGGTGACCGGCATCTCCCATTCCTTGAAGCGGGCGCTGTCGACCTGCTCACGGAGGTTTCTCACCATGAGCGCCTGGTTCAAGACCTCCTGCTCGGGGAAGCCGGTGGTGTCGATCGCCGCGAAGCGGGCGAGAAACTTCCGGGTCGCTTCTAGGTCGGCGTTGACCGCATGCTGCGAGAAGTCGGAGATCTGGTCGTTCCAGCGCTTGTCCCCCAGGATGGAGGCGAACTCCGGCGCGTGCGAGAGGGTGTACTCCCACTGCTCGGCGAGGAGGTCGGACAGAACCTTCCTCCGGGCTTCAAGGGACTTACCGGAAGCCGCTTTGCCGGCCGCTCTGTCGGAAGAGACGGTCTTGGCGGCATTCGCGGTCGGCGCGGCCGGGGCCGCAGGGATTGCGAAAGCGACCGGGGGAGCCAGCGCTCCGGCCGCGGTAAGGACGAGAGTCAGCATCAACATAGGGCGCATGAGGCCCTCCTTTCCCGCCCTTGTACGCAAAGGAGAGAGGTCAAGTTGCGCCAGTTTGGGGTAGGATCTAGGGGACCCCTCGGAGCCGAACCGGAAATGAAGGCACGTGCGCTGCGCGTCCTGCTCGTCGAAGACGACCCCGAACACCGCGCCCGCGCGGTGGCGTGGCTCCGTGCCGACTTCCCCGGCGTCGAGGTTCTGGCGCTCGACACGGCGGAGGCCGTGACCGCGGCGGACAGCGAGGCCGACCTGATCGTCTCCTGCTCCGGCAATCTGGAGGAGCTCGCGACTCCCGTCCGCGCCCTCCTCTCGCGCGCCTTCTCGCGGCGCCAGGTCGAGGAGGATCTCCGCGCCAGCGAGGAGAGAAACCGGCACCTCCTCGCCCAGATCCCGGCGGTCCTCTGGACGACCGACCGCGACCTCCGGCTCATGTCGAGCCTCGGCCGCGGCCTGGCCACTCTCGGCCGGGATTCGGAGCAGACCCGCGGCATGTCGCTCTACGAGTACTTCGGCACCGGCGACGGCACCTTCCTCCCCATCGCCGCCCACTGGGCCGCCCTCCGCGGCGAGCCGCGGAGCTACGAGCAGGAGTGGGTGGGGCGGATCTACGAGACCCACGTCGAGCCGCTCCTCGACGCCGCCGGCCAGATCGCCGGCTGCATCGGGGTGGCGCTCGACATCACCGGCCGCAAACGCGCCGAGCACGCTCTGCGCGAAAGCGAGGAGCGCTACGCCCTGGCGATGAGCGGCGCCAACGCCGGTCTCTGGGACTGGGACCTCGATTCCGAGGTGGTCTACTTCTCCGCCCGCTTCCGGTCGATCCTCGGCTACTCCCAGGACGAGATCGGCAGCAGCCCGTCCGACTGGCTGAAGAGAGTGCATCCCGAGGACGTGCGGGCCCTGGACGCGGCGCTCGCCGCTCACCTGGCGGGGCTCACCCCGCAGCTCGAATGCGAGCACCGGGTCCTCCACAAGGACGGCCGCTACCGCTGGATGCTCTGCCGCGGGCTCTCGGTGCGCGATCCCGACGGCCGGGCGGTGCGGATGGCCGGCTCGCTCACCGACATCACCGAGCGCAAGCTCTCCGAGCAGCAGCTCCTTCACGACGCCTTTCACGATGTCCTGACCGGCCTCCCCAACCGCGCTCTCTACATGGACCGGCTGGAGCGCTCGCTCGCCCGAGCGACCCGCAACCCGGAGCACCGGGTGGCCGTGCTGTTCTTAGACCTCGACCGTTTCAAGCTGATCAACGACAGCCTCGGCCATCTCATGGGCGACCGCCTGCTCGCCGAGACCGCCCGCCGGCTGGAGCGCTGCCTGCGCCCGGAGGACACCGTGGCGCGCCTGGGGGGCGACGAGTTCGCCCTCCTTTTAGAGGGGATCTCCGCCGTGAGCGACGCGGTGCGGGTCGCCGAGCGCATCCAGCAGCAGCTCAAGCGACCGGTGACCCTGGGCGGCCACGAGGTCTTCGCCGCCGGCTCGATCGGCATCTCCCTCTCGGCGCCGGGCGGCTGTAGAGCCGAGGACCTGGTGCGCGACGCCGACACCGCGATGTTCCGCTCGAAGGCCCTGGGCTCCGGCCAGCCGGTGGTCTTCGACGCCGTCATGCACGTCGACGTCCTCGCCCGCTTGAAGATCGAGACCTCGCTGCGCCAGGCGATCGAGCGCGAGGAGCTGTCGCTCCACTTCCAGCCCATCGTCGACCTCAAAACCGGACGCCTGGCCGAGGTCGAAGCCCTGGCGCGCTGGCGCGAGGAGATCGGCGGCTCGCCGGCCGAGTTCATCCCGGTGGCGGAGGAGACCGGCCTGATCGTCCCCCTGGGCCACTGGGTGCTCGCCCAGGCCTGCCGCCAGATGGCCGACTGGCACCAGCGCTTCCCCGAGCGCGAAGACCTCTCGGTCAGCGTCAACCTTTCGAGCAAGCAGTTCGCCCAGCCCGATCTCATCGCCCGCATCGACGAAATCCTGTTGGAGAGCGGCCTCCCCGGCGAGCGGTTGACGATCGAGATCACCGAGAGCGTCCTCATGGAGAACTCGGTGTCGGCCGCGACCATGCTCCGCGAGCTCCGCGCCCGGGGCGTCCGGCTCTGTATCGACGACTTCGGCACCGGCTACTCGTCGCTCTCCTACCTCCACAACTTCGACCTTCATCGGCTGAAGCTCGACCACACCTTCGTCAACCCCATCGCCAGGAGCCACCGCAATCTGGAGATCGTCCGCGCCGTCGTCACCCTGGCCCACAACCTGGGGATGCAGGTGATCGCCGAGGGGGTGGAGGACGTCGACCAGCTGGCCCGGCTCGTGGAGCTCGACTGCGACTACGGCCAGGGCTTCCTCTTCTGCCGGCCGGCCGCCGCCTGCGACCTGGAGGCGCTCCTGGGGAGCGTCGACACCCTCCTCGCAGCGAGCGCGCCGCTGCCGAACCCCGCGCTCCCGCTGCTCGAAACTCCCCGCTAAGAGCGGAGCCGCGCCAGCATGGCGAGGAAGTCGGCCGGCGGCGGCGTCTCGAAACGCATCGACCGGCCTCCCCGGGGATGGGCGAAACCGAGAAGGCCCGCGTGCAGCATGGGCCGCGGCGCCGGGAGGAGGGCACCGCGCGATGCGCGGAGATAGTCGCGGATGTAGACCCGCTCGCCTAAGAGGGGGTGCCCGGCCTCGGCCAGATGGATGCGGATCTGGTGCTGGCGGCCGGTTTCGAGCTCGCAGGAGACGAGGGTGGCGCCGCCCGCGAGGCGCTCGACCACCTGGACGTGGGTGACCGCTCGCCGCGCGTTGGGCGGCGGCTCGCCCTTGGGCCGTCTGAAGACCCCCCAGGAGCCGCGGAGGCCATCCCCGCGGTCGGCGAGGAGGAGGCTGTCGTGGGTGCCGGTCGCCGCCGTGCCATGGACGAGGCCCAAATACCGGCGGGTGACGCTGTGCACCCGGAACTGTTCCTGGAGCAGGCGCTCGGCGGGGACCGAACGGGCGAAGACGAGGAGCCCCGAGGTCTCCTTGTCGAGCCGCTGGACGGCGCGGAGGGCCGGCCCGCGGCCCTCTCCCTCGCGGCGGGCGAGGAGCGTCCGGGTCAGCGAGATCAAGGTGTCGCGCTCCCCTGAGAAGGGCACGGTCAAGAGGCCGGCGGGCTTGTCGACCACCACCAGGTCGGCATCCGCATAGATCAGGGCGGAAGGCGGCAGCGGCCCGCGCGGCAGGGACGGCCCGTCGGGATGGAGCTCGACCCGATTCCCCGCCTCCACCCGGGTCGCCGGATCGGGGACCATCGAGCCGTCGACCCGCACCCGGCCGCTCTGGACGAGCTCCTTGGCGCGGCTCCAGGAGGTCCCGGGAAGAAGCTCCCGGAGGAGCGCGGGCACCGTCTGGCCCGCCTGGGCCGGTGTCACCTCATGGTCGATCGCTTCCGTTTCGCTCACGGGGTGGAGAGTAGCACCTCAGAAACACCGAGCGCCCCGCCGGAAGGTCCCGGACGGGGCGCGCGAGTTTTTCGCTCTCAAAAAACGCTTACTCGGAGATCCGCCGTCCGGAGATGCCCAGGTCGTTGCCGACGAAGCCTTCCCACGGGCTGAGGAAGTTGCCGGCGCCGTTGCCCGCCACCCAGATTTCGGTGTTGGCGCCGAGCGACAGCTGGTTGAGCTGGAACGCGGTGCCGACAGCGCCGGTCGTCCGGTCGATCGAGCTGGCGTCGATGCCGGTCGGGAAGGTGTCCCCATAGCCCAGCCAGACGACGAGGAAGGTCGACTGTCCGGCGGCCACCGAAGGCGCCACCTCGTACTTGTCGGTGCCCGGGCTCACCGCGAGCTGGCCGCCGATCAGGTTGCCGGCCGCGCCGACCTCCTGGCCGTAGATGCGGGCGTGCTTGGCGTCCGGCACCTGGCTCTGCCAGACGACCATGTAGTTGCCGGCCGCGTCCGCGGCAATCGACGGCCGCCGCTGGTCGCGGACGGTATCGGTGTTGACCCGTACGAGAGAGCCGATCGGCGCCGCGGCGGCGGTATAGGGCTGGAGGAAGATACCGCGGCCGTCGCTGTCGGCGCCTTCGAAGGCGACGGCGAACTTGCCCTTGGCGCCGGCGATCGCCGGCGCGCCCGAGCGCGTGCCCGACGGGCTCACCCGCAGCTCGCCGCTGGTGGCATTGCCGAGGAAGTCGAAGGTGCGGGCGAAGACGCCGTCCGAGACGCCGTTGGTGGGGAACACCGGGTTGCGGCTGCTCGACCAGGTGACGACGACGTCGCTCGTGCGGACGAGCGAGCGCGCCCCGTTCTGGAAGCCTGCCGTATTGGCATGGACCGGGAAGCGGTTGCCCGCCGGCGTCCCGGAGGCGTTGAACAGCCGGCCGAAGACGTTGTGGTCGATCAGGGTGTCCTGCACGAAGAAGAGGTCGGCCTCCTCGAAGTCGGTCTCCTCGGTCCAGAAGAGGAAGAACTGGCCGTTGGGGAGGACGGCGATCGACGGCTCCCGCTCGATCAGCACCTGAGTCTTGTAGGGCAGGATGCTCGGCACCTGGTTGGCGACCAGCTTGACGTCGGCACCGAGAGGCGAGCCATCGGCGCCGAAGAAGCGGCCGACGATGCCGGCCCGGTCGTCTTCCCAGGCGACCAGCGACTGCCCCCCCGTGGTGTAGGCCGCGATCGGGTGCCGGGCGCTGGCGCCCGGCGCCGACGCCGAGCTGACCCGAAGCTCGACGCCCTGAGCCTTCGGGGTGGCCGCGGCGGGCGCGGCAAGGCCGGGGAGCAGGGCGGCCAGGCCACCCAGCAACAGAATGTGCTTCCGTTTCATGGATCTCTCCTCCTGAACAGGATTGGGAACAGCAAAGTTCTTCCCCGACAGCCTATGCCCCTACGGCATAAGAAGTCAAGCGCTCAGCCCCGGCGGTCGATCAGGCGCTTGTAGGTCTTGAGATGCCGCAGGGCGTCGATCCGGCGGTCGAGCTGCTCGTAGACTCCGGAGAGGTTGAAGTAGGCGTCGGCGTACTCGGGATCGGCGGCGACCGCCGCTTCGTAGGCCCCGACGGCTTCCGGCAGCCGCCCGAGATCCTCCAGGACCACCCCGAGATCGAAGGCCGCCGTGGCGTCGCCCGGTCTAACGGTCAAGGCTTGCCGGTAGTGCTCCTCGGCGGACGGGAGCTCGCCGCGCTCGTGGTGCAGGCGCCCGAGGTTCAGGTGGGCGTCGGCGTGGCCGGCGTCGAGCGCCAGGGCGCGCCGGTAGGCGTCCATGGCCTCCTCGGGAGCCGTGGCTTCGAGCTCGCAGCCCAGATCGTACCAGTCCTCGGCCCCCAGCTCTTTCTCATGCACCCGGGCGGCCTCGGCGGCACGCCGCGAGAAGGGCGCGGCCTCCCGCGCCAGATCGGAGACATCGAAATCGAGGAGCGCCTGGCCCGACTCGGGGTTCCACACCTCGCGGCCGTCTCTCGCGATCACCCGCTTGCCGTCGGCGAGGATGCGGATGGCGGTGAGCGGCCGGCCGCTGGGGAGCTGGTGTTTCAGCCGGGCGAGCGCCTGGCGCACCCGGCGCCCGGGGACCCGTGCCGCGACGAGACCCTTGGCGGTGCGCAAGAGAACGAGATCCTGGAAGGAGAACAGAAGCTCGCCGCGCGCTCCCTTGGGCGGGGAGAGGAAACCGGCGCGGACATAGGAGCGGATCTGCTCGGGGAGAGCCCGAGCATCGTCGCCACGTCACGGGTAGAGTAGCCGGCGAAGGGCGTGGGGCGATCCATCGCCCCTCAGTCTACACTTGCCGGCTTGACGTTGAGTCCGTTTGATCCTGCGGGCGGCCTCCTTCGGGCGCTCCGCGCAGCCAGGAGGCCGTCCTCGGATTCAAACGGACCCGCGGGCCTATCGCTTGGCGCTCCTGCGGCGCGGGGCGGTCGCCATGTCCGCGACGCTCGCGACGTCTGCCTCGTCCTCGGCGGCCGCGGGCTTCCTCGGCGAGGGTCGGGCGGGCTTGCGCGCCGCTTCCGCCGCCTTGTCGCCACTCCCCGTCGCCGCGAGGCTCGCCTTCAGAGCCTCCATGAGATCGATGATCTGCGCCTTGGGGGCCTCCGGCGGCGCGGCGACGATCTCCTGGCCGGCGATCTTCTGCTCGATGAGAGCGCGGACCTTCTTCCTCACCTCGTCCTCGTAGGAGTCGGGCGTGAAGGCGTCTGTCGCGATCTGGTCGACGAGCTGAACGGCGAGCTTGAGCTCGGTCTCCTTGACCTCGGCGGTGCCGATCGGCACCTCGGAGAAGTCCTTGACCTCGTCCTGATAGCGCAACTGCTGCATGATGAGCCCCTGCTCGTAGGGGCGGAGCAGCACCAGGTAGTCCTTGCCGCGCGCCGCGTAGCGCGCCAGGGCGGCGCGACCGGTCTCCCGCATCGCTTCGGCGAGCAGCCGGTAGGGGCGATCGCCCCCCTTGTCGGGTCCCAGGTAGTACGCCTTCTCGAAATAGACCGGGTCGACCTTCTCGCTCGGCACGAACTCGGTGATCTCGATGGCGTTCGTCGCCTCGGGGTTGAGCGCTTTCAATTCCTCATCCGTAAAGAGGACATATTGACCGCGCGCGTACTCATAACCTTTCACGACGTCGTCTCTCCCCACCACCTCGTCGTCGAGCGGACAGACGTACTGTTGCTTCAAACGGGTACCACACTTCTTGTGCAACATGTTCAAGTGAATGCCGGAGCTGGCTTCACCTGTCGAGTAGAGCTTGATTGGAATGGAAACCAGGCCGAACGAGATGTTGCCGGAAGCGAAGGGGCGAGCGCTCATAGTCGGCGTATCATATCAAATCAGTGCCGGTAAGAAACGATCAATCCGAGCTTTCGACCTATCGTGCCAAGCGCTCGCCGGAAGAAACTCCCGAGCCGTTCGGTGATCCCGCCCCCCAAGGTGCGCGGCCGCCGCTCTTCGTCGTTCAGAAGCACGCCGCGCGGCATCTTCATTACGACCTCCGGTTAGAGATCGCGGGAGCGCTCCATTCCTGGGCTCTCCCCAAAGGATTGACCGTCGATCCGGAAGAGAAACGTGCGGCGTTCGAAACTGAGGACCATCCGCTCGAATATGCCGACTTCGAAGGAATTATTCCGGCCGGCAACTACGGCGGTGGCGCCGTCATCGTATGGGACCGCGGATTTTTCTTTCCTTTGGAAGACCCGGAAGAGGGCTTGACCGGCGGCAAGCTCCTCTTCGAGCTTCAGGGTTACAAGCTCCGCGGCCTGTGGACCCTGGTGCGGACGAAAAAGAATACAAAAGAATGGTTGTTGATCAAAAAGCCGCCCGGCTGGGCAGCGCGGAACGGTTATCAGGTCACAAATGACGGCCCGTCCGGACTGCCGGGCGAGGAATCGATCCTTTCGGGATTGACCGTCGAAGAGCTCAAGGAAGGTTTCCCGCGGGGCGAAGAGATCCGCCGCGAGCTCGAAGCGTTGGGGGCCGAGCGGGTGACCGGGCGTCTGGCGGTCGTGCCGGAGGAGGTCGAGGTGATGAAGCCGGCGACGGCCGACGGCCCCTTCTCCGCGCCCGGCTGGACCTTCGAGCTCAAATACGACGGCTTCCGGATGCTCGCGGCCCGCGAGGACGGCAAGCCGCGGCTCCTCTATCGGAGCGGCCGGGACGCAACCGACCTCTTCCCCGACCTGGCGCGGGCCCTGGCCGCCCTTCCCCATTCGCTCGTCATGGACGGCGAGGCGGTGGTCCTCGATGCCCGCGGCAAACCCGATTTCGGTCGTCTCCAGCGCCGCGGGCTCCTCTCCCGCCGCGCCGACGCGCTCCAGGCGGCGCTCGCCGATCCCGCCACGCTCTACCTTTTCGATCTCCTCGCCTGGGAGGATTTCGACCTCCGGAAGCTTCCGTTGGTCGAGCGCAAGGCCATCCTCAAGAAAATCCTCCCCAAAGCCGGTCCCCTCCGTTTCGCCGACGACCTCCCGGAGCATGGGAAGCATCTCTATCAGGAGGTGACCCGGCTCGGGCTCGAGGGAGTGGTGGCGAAAAAGCTCGCCTCGCCCTATCGGAGCGGGCGCTCCTCCGACTGGCTGAAGATCCGCGCCGACCGGGTGGCCGATTTCATCATCCTCGGCTGGAGCCCGACGAGCGGCCAGAGCACCGGGATCGGCAAGCTCCACCTCGGGCTCTGGCGGGAGGGCCGTGCGGTCTACGCCGGCCGGGTGGGGACCGGCTTCGACTCCCAGGAGCTCAAAACGATCGGCGCCAAAACCACCCGCCGCGCGACCCCCGCCGTCGCCGGGGTCGCGAGTGGTTCGCGCCACGTCTGGGTCGAGCCCGAGCTCGTCTGCGAGGTCCGCTTCAAGGAGTGGACGAGGAGCGGCAACCTTCGGATCCCCGTCTTCGCCCGCCTCCGGGACGACAAAAGGCCCGACGAGTGTCCGTGGCTCGGGGAGGAGGAGGCCGCGGAGACCCCGGAGACCGCCCCTGACGCGGAAGTCGCCGCGGAGCCCACGCCGCGCGGGCCCGGCAAGAAAAGTCCGCCGAGGAAAGCCGCGCTCAGCAATCTCGACAAGGTTTTCTGGCCCGCGGAGGGCTATACCAAGGGCGATCTCTTGGATTTCTACCGCACGATCGCTCCGCGCCTCCTGCCGTATCTCAAGGACCGGCCGCTGGTGATCGATCGCTACCCCGACGGCATCGGAGGAAAATCTTTCTATCAGAAAAACGCCCCCGGCCCCGCGATCGACAAAGTGCGAACGGCGCCGATCTGGGCTCGTGGCTCGTCGCGGGAGATCGAATATCTTCTGGTCGACGACGTGGAATCGCTCTTGGCCGTCGTCAACCTGGGAGCGATCCCGCTCCACATCTGGTCGTCGCGGGTCGACACCTTGGACCGCCCCGATTGGACGATTCTCGATCTCGATCCCAAAGGGGCACCGTTTTCGAGCGTCGTCGAGATCGCGCTCGCCATCCGCGCCCTGGCCGAAGAGATCGAGATTCCGAGCTTCATCAAGACGAGCGGCGGGAGCGGCCTCCACGTCCTCCTCCCCTTAAGCCAGCAGCTCACCCACGACCAGAGCCGGCAACTCGCCGAGCTCCTCGCCCGAGTGATCGTCGCCGAGCGCCCCGAGATCGCGACGGTCGAGCGCACGATCGCCGCCCGAGGCGGCCGGGTCTACATCGATTTCCTTCAGAACGGCCACGCGAAGCTGATCGCGGCCCCCTACTCCGTCCGTCCCCACCCCGGAGCGCCGGTCTCGACGCCATTGCTCTGGGAAGAGGTGACGGGAGAGCTCGACCCGAAGAAGTTTACGATCGTGAGCGTGCCGAGAAGGGTTGCCAAGCTGGCGGCGGATCCGTTGCTCGACGTGTTGACGCGCCGGCCGGACCTGGGACGGGTGATCGAGCGGTTGGCGGCACGGTTGTAGCTCTTTTCGACGGCGCCCAAGCCCTGCACAACGCGCCAAGTCCGCTCGTCTGGGCCTCTACGTCCTCGTGGCAGAGATGGAGAACGGCGGCGGAGCGTTATCGCCGCTCGTGAGCTTGGGGAGGACTCCCCCAATTTAGGGAATCGGGGAGTACCTGACCTCACCCGCCCGAGCGCTTGGCCGGGAAGCCCGCCGCTACGAGGGCGGCGAGGATGCGGTCGGCGTGGTCGCCCTGGAGCTCGAGCTCGAAAGCGGCGTCCCCGCCCGGGGTCTTCACCGTCTTGAGCGTGCCGCCACCGCCGCAGAGGCGCTTCCAGGCCGCGAGGAGCGCGGCCGCCTCGTCGCGAATGAGGACGAAGGGTCCGGCGACGGTGACGGTCTTGCCGCCGCGTCCGGCTTTCTCGCGCCGCACCCGCACCGCCTGCTCCGCAGCGGGTAGGCTGCGGAGGGGCTCGCACCGGCAAGGGTGGGCACCGCAGCGCGAGCAGGCGGTAGGGAGGCTCTTGCCCCCCTGCTCGCTCGACCAGGCCGTCCGCCCCTTGCCGCTCGTCGCCATGATCCGGAGAGAGTGTACTCCATCGAAAGGCTCTCCGGAGATCCGCAGAGGCAGGGTCTCGTCCAAGTCGAATCCGTAGAGGCACCCCCTTCCGGTGGGTGCGCGGGGGGAGGTCGCTCCGCTCACTCGGTCTGCCGCTCGCGCCCTGTGATAAGCCTTGTGCGTAAAAACCTTACTGTACTCTGAGCTGCGATGGGATGTTCAGGAATTGTAAAGCCCTTTCGAGGTGGCGCGCTTTGCGCGGCGGGCCACACCTGAATTTTTAGAAGGCTAAATAGACCAGGAAACTGGCCGATTTGTCCGAAGCGTCATCTGTGGTCTATCGGGTCGTTGATCGTGTCGGTTGAGATCCTCTTTATTTTCTGGGGATCGGCCTTCGCCACGCCTCCTCGACGGATCATACCTGCGCTCGATGCTTTAAGTCCCCGGCTTCGCTCCGGAGGTCCGTGGATGTAACCTGAAGCCGCAAATGTAAACTGTTAATTTCCAAAGGAGAGCGAGATGCAACGAGTCGGACGCAGCAGTATCGCCATTCTGCGAGGGTCCCTGGGGTCGATTTGTGCGGCCACCCTCATCCTTTCCTCTTTCGCGGCCCTGCCGGCCCACGGGCAGGGACAGCCGATGCTGACCCGGCACGTCCGTGAGGCGACTTCTAACCTGCAGGCGAAGCTCGTCCGCCGGCTGGCGGCGGAGAAATCTCTGAAACTGAACATCGCCCTGCCGCTGCGCAACGAGGCGGAGCTCAAAGAGCTGTTGCAGCGCATTGCCGATCCGAAAAGCTCCTCGTACCGCCAGTACCTGAGCGTCGAAGAGTTCACCGAGCGCTTCGGACCGACGCAGGAGGATTACGACGCCGTCCTTCGTTTCGCGCAGGCGAACGGGCTGCAAGTGACCGGCACCGCTCCCAATCGGATGCTCGTCGACGTCACTGGCAAGGTGGCGGACGTCGAGCGCGCGTTCCATGTCGCCATGGGCGTGTACCAACACCCGACGGAAAATCGGCTGTTCTACGCTCCGGACCGTGAGCCCACGGCGGACCTGGACTTTCCCTTGTGGCACGTGACGGGTCTCGACAACTTCTCGATCCCGCATCCGATGAACCTCGTGCAGGACAAGAGCGCCCACCCCAACACGACGGGCTCGGGCCCCAGCGGCTATTTCATCGGCAGCGACTTCCGTAAGGCCTACTACGGCGGCACCGCCCTGACCGGCACCGGTCAATCGGTCGGACTTCTGGAGTTCGCGGGTTACAACCAGGCCGACGTCACTTCCTACTTCTCGCACGTCGGACAGACGCTGAGCGTCTCGGTCGTCGGCGTGTCCACGGATGGCTCCAGCCTGAGCTGCACCGGCAGCTGCGACGACGGCGAGCAGGTGCTCGACATCGAGGTCGCGATCTCGATGGCGCCGGGGATGAGCCAGGTCCGCGTCTACGTCTCCGATACCAGCGACGTCAGCATCTTCAACCGGATGGCGACGGACAACAACGCCAAATCGCTCAGCTGCTCGTGGGGCTGGAGCCCGGCGGATCCGACCAGCGACGACCCCATCTTCATGGAGTTCGCGGCGCAGGGTCAGACTCTGTTCGTCGCCTCCGGCGATGATGGCGCGTACAGCACCAGATCCTCCGACGTCTATCCGGCCGACGATGCGTATATCATTTCGGTGGGCGGAACGGACCTGACCACCAACGGCGCTGGCGGCACCTGGAAGACGGAGACCGCCTGGAGCGACAGCGGCGGCGGGATCTCCCCCAACAAGATCGCGATTCCCAGCTACCAGAAGACCACCGGCGTCATCACGACCGCCAACAAGGGATCGAAAACCTATCGCAACAGCCCGGACGTCGCCGCCGAAGCGAATACGGACAACTACATCTGCTCCGACCGTACCTGCGCTGGCGGATGGGGTGGCACGAGCTTCGCGGCGCCCCGCTGGGCCGGCTACGTGGCCCTGGTGAACCAGCAGGCCGTCTCCCACGGCCACGCCACGGTCGGCTTCATCAATCCCACGCTCTACTCGATCGGGTTGGGGTCGAGCTACACCACCAACTTCCACGACATCAAGAGCGGCAGCAACGGCACGTACTCGTGTCAGACGGGTTTCGACCTCGTCACCGGGTGGGGCAGCCCGAACGGAACCGGCCTGCTGAACACCCTGGCGCCCTAACGGACGCGTTCCAAACGTAACGTCGGGTCGGCGCCCGATCGTTCAGGGCGCCGAGAAAATGAGAGAGCCCGGGTCTTAAAGACCTGGGCTCTTTTCTTTCGGCAGCGTCTCTTGGGGCGTCGGGGCGCCTCCGGCTTGCGACGAGCCCCGCGAGCCGCTACAGTGAGCGCCATGGGGAATCTGGCCGCCTCCGCCCGTGCGCATCTCGGACTCGTTCTTTCGCATCCGGCGGCCCGGTCTTGAGCGGCGGGGGCGTCTTCACCGCGCTCGCTCTGGCCGCGGTCTCGGTCGCGGCGCTCCATACGCTCGCCCCCGACCACTGGGCCCCCTTCGCTGCCGTGGCGCGGGCGCGGGGCTGGTCGGTGGCGCGGACGGTGCGGGTCACCCTCCTCTGCGGTTTCGGCCACGTCACCGGCTCGGCGCTCCTCGGTCTGCTCGGGCTCTTCTTCGGGGTGGAGGTACTGCAGACGATCGGCCGACGGATGGAAGCCTGGGCGGGCATCCTCCTTATCTGTTTTGGCTTGGGCTACGCCGCCTGGGGGCTCCGCCGGGCCGCGGGCGCCCATCTTCATGGCCACGTCCACCGCCACTACGACCACGTGCACGACCCGGAGAAGGCGACGGTCTGGTCGCTTTTCCTGCTCTTCTCCGCCGATCCCTGCGTGGCCGTCATGCCTATCCTCTTCGCCGCCGCCCCCTTGGGCGCCGCGCGGACGACGGGCATCGTCCTCCTCTACGAGGCGGCGACCCTCCTCACCATGGTCGCCTTGGTCCTCCCCGCCCGGGCGGGCGTGAAGCTCCTCCGCTTCCGCTTCCTCGACAAGTACGGCGATGCCGCCGCCGGCGGGGCGATCGCGGCGGTGGGGCTCGTCGTGACTCTCCTCGGCTGGTAGCCGCCGGCTCGGCCCTTCTATCCCTACCTGCCGATCCCTACCAGTCGAGATCCTTTTCGTATCCCAGCTGGATGAGGAGGTCGCCGGCGATCTGCTTGAAGATCCGCTTGTCCTCGGCGCTGAAGTGGTTCTCCCAGTCACCGGCGATGCCCTTCCGGTAGAACCGCTTGCGGTTCTCCTGGCCGGGGTCGCGGCCGGTGTAGTAGCGGAAGGAGGAGCGGTCGAGGAGACGGGTGAGGAGCGCCTCGTCGCAGGGGAGGTCGAGGTAGTCGAGGAGGCTGCGGACGACGTCTCTCCCGTCGGTCAGGAGGGACTCGTAGGAGCAGGCGTGGATGCCATGGGCCTCGGCGTAGCGGAACTGGGCTTCCATGTCCTTGCGCCAGGCGCGAACCGCGTTCTCGAAGGAGAAGGCCTGGCCGCCGTAGTCGCGGGTGAAGAAGCTGTCGGAGACGACGACGTCCCGGCCATCCCGGTAGATGACGATCAGCTTCGCCTTCGGGAAGACCGCGTGGATGTGCTCGACCTCCAGCACCTGCCGGGGCGACTTCTCGAGCAGATAGCGGCGCGGCGCCAGGCGGTCGCGCAGGCAATCGAAGAATGCCCGGCAGTACAGGGCGGGATCGGGGCTCTGCTCAAGGGTACGCCTAAGGGAGATCTGGTCGCGGAGCGCGAGGTCGGGGAGGAGCGCGGGGCGGTCCTCCGGTGGGAGCTCCAGGGCCGGCTTCGCCGAGCGGAGGAGGGGGGCCGCCCAGTTGGTGAGGTGGTGCGCGATGCGGGCGCGGAGGCCGCCGCCACGGCTCCAGGGGGTGCCGGTGAACACCTGCTCCGTGCGGCGGCGGGGGTCCGGCTCGCGCCAGGCGATCTCAAAGAGCGAGGTCTCCATCACCCCGCGGACGTCCGGGTGGAGAGAGAGGAGGTTGAGCAACCAGGTGCTGCCGCTCTTCCGGTGGCCGACGATGAAGGCGAAGTCGCTGCCGTGGGAGCTCATGGAGACGGTGCCTCGCACCGCCCCTGGGACGCATAGAGATGGATCGACACGCGAAAGAGTTTATCTCGACTCGGGACGACCGTGGAGGCTGAACACCGCCCCCATGCCGGCGGGCTCCAAGTCGATCTCCTCCACGAGGAGGGCCCGATCGCCCTCGGCACGGTCGAGGTCGTAGAGGCCGATCCGGGTCGGCCGCTGGCGATGGTCGGCGCTCTCCTTGAAGCCATGGCGGACAAAGGAGAGGTTTTTGCGGAGGGTCGTAAAGCGGATGCGGGTGAATCCCACCCAGGCATGCCCGTCGTTCTCGTCGTTCTCACCGTTCTCGTCGTTCTCGCCGAGGGGCAGGACGCCCCGGCACCAGCCGAGGGGCGGCGTGTTGGGGTGGGGCGGAGGATTGAGGTCGAAGATCTCGGCCTGCCGCGTCACTCCGGGGGTGCCGGACGTAGCCTGCACGGGATATCGCACGAGGTGCCCGTCGACGGTCGTGAAGTGGAGGTGATCGCCGTGGAGATGGCCGTCGTGCACCCCCTCGATCGCGATCGGGAAAGGCTCTCCCCCGCCATCGGCCCCGCCGTCCAGGGGCACCGCGTCGCGCTGGTGGAAGCGGGTCACCCACGGGCGGCCGTCGAGGAAGAAAACGTAGTTCGGGTGCGAGTGATGGGGCTTGGTCGTGGCCAGCTTCCGATAGTCGACGGCCTTCGAGAAACGCTCCCAGGGGTCCTGTCCGAGAGTGCCGACGAGGCGGAGGAGCGCGCCCTCGGGGGAGAGCTGGGCCACGGCGTCTAAACCGGTCACCGCGACATAGAGGGTGCCGTCCGGCGCCGGGGTGACGTGGTGGAGGTCGTTGAAGCAGGGGTGAGAGATCACCCGCCGGATGGCGAACGAGGGGAAGTCGCAGACGAGGATCTCGGTCTGGGTGCAGAGGAAGGCGGTGTCGGCGGTGAAGGTGGCCGCCTTGAAGGTGTGGGACGGCCGCTCGTCGGGGCAGTAGGCGGCGGGGGAGCGGTATTCGAGGACGCGCTCGACCCGGCCGTCCGTGACCTTCAAGACGAGGGCGGTCTTGTAGAGATGCCACTCCGGCCGCTCACGGAAGGAGACGTGCTGCTCGCCGCCCACGACCCAGAGAGTTCCCTTCAATCCGCGCTCCCCCCACGCCGGGGCCACAGCCGACGGGGCACGAGCAGGGCGAGAACCTGCCGCCACTCGTGCAGCCGGAAGTAGACGAAGGTCCGGACCCCCACCTTCCGCCGGGCCGTCGCCACCATGACGACGTTCATGCCGATCAGGGTCACCGCGGTGGCGACCGCGACACCATAGCCGCCCCAGAGACGGGCCAGGGCGAGACTGGCGAGGGTGTTGAACACCGCGCCGCCCAGGGTCAGAAAGAGGAGGGTGACGTGGTTGCCGGTCATCTGGAGGACATAGCCGGCCGAGCCTGAGGCGGCGTCCCAGAAGCTGCCGAGGGCGAGGATGAGAAGGAGGGCCCAGCCGGATACGTAGGCCTCGCCGAAGGCGAAACGGAGGAGCGGCCGGCCGAAGAGCAGGATGCCGGCGAGGGCGCCGAGCGAGAGGATGCCGCAGGCGGTGGCCGCCGAGCGCGCCAGTCGTTCGAGCTCGGCCTTCCTGCCGTCCGCGTAGAGGATGGCGAACTCCTGGGGAAGGAGGAAGCTGGCGATCAGGGGGAGCGCCCCCATCACCTGGACGATCCGGGTGATGACGCCGTAGACCGCGACCTCCTCGTGGCTCCGCGCCCAGGAGAGGATCCAGAGGTCGGAGGAAATCATGAGGATCGAGGCGGCGCTCCGTAGGCCCATGGCGAAGGTGGTGGTGAAGATATCCCGGATCGGGGGCGGCGGAACCGCCGCCCGATCCTCGGTGGTCTCCTCGGCGGTCGTCGCGGTCAGCCGGCCGGCGTAGGCGAGGGCATTGACGATCTGGACCATGAGGAAGATCCCGGCGAGCATCGGCCAGGAGGCGCCATGGGCATGGGCGAAGAGCAGGCTCAAGAAGCCGGCGCAGAGAAGGAGGCGCGGGAAGAGATGAGTGAGGAAGGCCGACGAGGTGTAGAACCGGAAGGCCCGCAGGTAGGCGTCGGCGATCCGGCCTAAGGCCACGAGCATGGCGGCGACGAGGAGGAGGGGCGCGGCCGCGGCGAGCTCGGGAGCCTCCAGGCGACGGGCGACCGTCGGCCAGGCGAGGTAGAGGAGCGGTCCGACGATCACCCAGACGGCGACTTCGAGGACGAGCAGGCGGCGGCGGAGGAGTCGGGTGGCGACCGCGCCGCCGAGGCCGCGGCAGGTCGGCGCGAAACGGAGAGCCGCCTGGCCCAGGCCGAGCTCGAAGACGAGGGCGAGGGCGATCGTCGCCTGGAGCATCAGCAGGTAGGAGGCGACGTTCGCCCGATCGGCGACGCGGACGAGGAGGATGCTCGACAGGAACCCTAAGCCCATGCCGAGGAAATGGCTGGCGCCATAGAGGAGGCCGCCGCGCCGCAGGCGGTCCGCCGAGAGGGCCGGCGGCGACTTGAGGGGTTGGGGGGATTGTGGGGGCTTCAGCGCCGGCCTCCCTGGAGACTGGCGACGGCGGCATGGAGCCGTGAGAGATACTGGCCGTCGAGTTTGCCGAGCGGCAGGTGGTCGGCGGCGGCGGCGCGGAAGGTGAAATCGACGAGATCGGCGCCGGCCTTCAGCAGGCCGCGGTCGCCGGTGCTCGCCCCGGCTTGAGCGACGAGGGCGGCGAGCGTCGACTTCTCCGGGCCGTAGAGGTCGCGGTCCTCCCCCCGGACGGCGGTCAGCCGGCCGCCGATCCGCGCGCCCGACCAGGTGACGACGAGCTTCAGGGGCCAGTGCCCGTCGAGACTCCCGTCCCCCTTCACCTTGGGCTCGATCTCGGCGATCGTCCGCGCCAGGGCGGCGAGCACCCGGCTGGGCGGGACGGGCGGAGTGCCGATCGGCGCGTCGCCGCTGTCGACCAGGAAGCGGTGGAGGTTCGCGGCGTCGAAAAGGCCGACTTGCCACAGCTGGTTGGTAGTGAATTGGTTGGTGGTGAAAGTGCCGGGACCCTTGACGGTGTCGCCGAGGAAGCCGTAGCTCCGGCCGTCCCGCACCACCTCGACGTACTCCTGGGTGACGGCGCGGGAGAGGCCGGAACGGAAGTCGGCGAGGAAGCTGGGGTCGGGGCCGGCGTGCCCCAGGAAGCGGAAGACGGCGAGCCACTGGGCGTTGACCCGGCCGTTGAAGCCGGTCTTGGGGTTCGGCCGTTCGTTCGGGCAGGCCGGGCCAGCGGGTCCGGTGGGGATGCGGACGGTCTCAGGGCCGCGGAGGTCGCACATGTGGCGGCGCATGGTCTCGGCGCCCTTCCTCAAGGGATCGAGGACCGTCGAGTCGCCGGTCAGCCAGTAGTAGAGGAAGAGATTGTCGAAGTAGGCATGCGAGCTGTTGAAGTCGGCCCGGTAGCCGCCGTAGCCGGCAGGCGCCTGGCCGCAGTAGAACCAGGGGTCGCCGGGCGCGCATTGGAGGATCTGGGTGTGGAGGGTGCGGAGCGCCCCCGGAAAGCCGATCTCGTCGAGCCAGGAGACCTCGCCCGAGCGCATCGCCCACAGGGGTGCCGTGGCGAGGGTGTTGTGGTAGTCGGTCCAGGTGCCGCACCAGAAGGCGTCGTCCCAGGTCTCGCCCGGCGTCGGGTCCTGCCGGCAGGTGAGCTCGGGCGACCCCCAGCGCCCCCAGTAGCGCGGGTAGACGCCGAAGGTCATGAGCCCGGCGATCCCCTCGTGGTCGATCTGCTCCAGGGTCGTCTCCAGGGCTCCCCGGACCTCGCGGTCGTAGCCGGCGAGCGCCGCCGGCAGGGAGCCGACCGGGATCTCCTCGACCGCTCCCGAGGCGGCGAAGGCGGCGGCGTCCGGCCAGGCGCGGAGGGGATGGTCGAGCGGCGCCCAGACCGCGCGGTCGAGCGTTGCCCGATCGGGCTGCCTGGGAAGGGCGGCGACGGCGAAGCTGGCGAACATCCCCTGGTGGTGGGCGAGCCAGATTTTGTCGTCGGCCAGGTCGATGGCCAGGCTGCCGGTCGACAGGAGCCGCAGGGCCTGGGGCTCGTAGCGGTGCATATGGTTCAGGGCGAGGGCGATCGTCCCCCGGGCGCCGCTCGCCGCGAGCACCCCGCCATCCGCCTTCTCGCCCCCGGAGCGGCTGCCGGCGGTCTGGATCTCGAAGCGCAGGGGGGCGCCGCGCTCGGCGCGGAGCAACTGGCGGACGGCGGCCTCCTGGCCTGACGGCACGGCGCGCTCCACGGCCGGCGACCGAAAGGCGCCCACGGCGGTGATCTTAGGGACCGCGGCCGACGGTCCTCCCAGGTCGAGGGCAAGCTCGTCGCGCACCTGGGTGAGGAGGAGGGCGTTGGGGGCCTTGCCGTCTTTCGCAGTCAGGCAGCCGTTGCACCCCAGGTTGCCCTCCCAGGCGACCGACTGGCGGACGAGGGCGGTGGGGGAGCCCGCCGCGAAGACGTAGCGCCGGAGCGATCCCAGGCCGCCCCCTCCCGTAGGAGGAAGATCGTAGCTTCCGGTGACGACCACCACGGCGGTGAGCGGCCCCTGGCGTTCGATACGGACCTCGCGGAGGCCGGTGTGGCTCGAGGTCGTCTCCCGCACCCGGGCGGTCATCCGGCCGGCCCCTGCCAGGCGCACGCCGCCTGCCGGCTCGGCGCCACCGGTAAGCCGGACCTCGTCGAACAGCGCTCCCCGGTCGGTCCCGAGGCGAAAGAGCGCGGCGCCGGTGTCGACGGTCACGGCGTCGCCCTTGCGGGTGAGGCGCAGGGGGTGGGCCGGCGGTGGGTTCGGCCCGGCAGAGCCGTCGGTCACCAGGCGATAGGTCGCGCTTTTCTTCGCCCCGACCGTGGCGGGGAAGGCGACCAGGAGCCACTCGATGGGGGCCTTGGGGTCGTCGCGGCCGGCGTTCCAGCGCGCGAGGACGGTGAACTCGGCGGGGACCGGCCGGCCGGCCGGATCGACGACGGTGAGCCGCCCGGGATCGACGAGGCCGAGCGAGCGCGGCAGGGGCACGCCGTTCGCGATCACCTCGCCCTGCCGCGCCACCCCGGCCGTCTCCGCCACAGTGAGGGGGATGCCACCGTTGCCAACACCGCCGGCAACCGGCTTCGCCCCCAGGTACGCCGCGAAGAGCGACAGGGTGGCGAGCAGGGCGGCTCTACGGCACGTCACGATCGGCACCCCCGCCGACGCTGCGAATTTCGGGCCATGGTGGGCCTCAAGCCCGCAAAGATTCCGTATAGAGGTCGCGATAGGCCGTGCACATGGCGTCGAAGGTGTAGGTCGCTGCGACCCGGCGGCGATTGGCGAGGCCGAGCCGGCGGCGCAGGGCCTCGTCTGCGAGGACGGTTTCGAAGTGAGCGGCGAGCCGCCGCGGGATCTCCTCCTGGGGAGGGCCGGCGATGGGGGAGAGGGAGACGAGGAGGTCCCCCTGCTCGGGGGGCAGCATGGAGCGCACGTCGCCGACGTCGGTCGCCACGACCGGCAAGCTCGCGGCCATGGCTTCCAAGAGACAGACCGGCATCTGCTCCGAGTCGGAGGTCAGGGCGAAGAGATCCATCGCGCGGTAGAAGGGAGCGGGCGCGGCCTGGTAGCCCACGAGGTGGACCCGGCCGGCGAGGTCGGGACAGGCGGCGCGGGCCTCCAAGGCGGCGCGCCCTTCGCCCTCTCCCACGAGGAGGACGTGGAGGTTCGGGCGAAACGTCGTCGCCGATGTCGCCGATACCGCTTCGAGCAGGCGCAGATAGTTTTTGACCGGCCGCAGGTGGCCGCAGGAGCCGACGACGGGAACGTCCAGGGGGATTCCCAGTTGCCGGCGAAGCTCCGGGTTCGAGTCGGCGTGGAGATAGGCGTCGAGACGAATCCCGTTGGGAATGAGCCGCACCTGCCGGGGCGACAGCCGCCAGAGCCCGGTCGCCACCCGCTCCAGCCGTTGCGAGGGGACGACCACCCGGTGGCAGCGGGGGAGGAGGAGCCGGCGGGCGAGGATGCGGCGCTTTTTGTAGCTCTCCGCCTCGTCTTCGTTGAAGCCCTCCTCATGGTGGAGGATCCGGCGGTAGCCGAGGGAGGCGGCGGCGAGAATGGCATCGATCGCTCCCCAGCCGTAGGTCAGGAGGAGATCGGGCCGCTCGCGGCGGAGGAGGGTCCGCAGCCGTCCGGCGGTTTTGAAAGAGCCCGCCTTGGGCGGATTGTCGAGGAGGCGCACGGAAACGTCCCGAGGGAGACGCTCGGCGGCGCTGGTGCGGCCGTCCATGGAGACGATCGAGTGGCGGAAGTCGGTGCCGAAGGCCGCGATGAGCGCGACCGTCCGCAGCTCCGGCCCCGAGGGGACGAAGTTCGAGAAGACGTGCAGGAGGTGGGGCGCCGCGGTCACGGCGCCGGCTCGCGCCGGTTCCCCCGCACGGCGAGGTCCAGGAAGGCCTCGGGTTCCTCGACCGGCTGCCAGCCGAGAACCTGGCGCGCCGTCTCCGAGCGAAACGGCAGCGGGAGGGCGCGCGATTTCAAGTCCCGGTAGGAGGGGAAGCGGACCCCGGGCCGGCGCCCCGCCACCTTGACCAGCCACTTGCCGATCTCCAGGGTCTGCGACAGCCAGAGCGGCCGCGGATGGAAATAGAGCGAGCGGCCGGTCGACCGGGCGAGCTCGGCGACGATCCGTTGCGCCGAGAGCGGCGCCCGGGTGGCTAGGTTGAGCGCCCGGCCGTCGAGCTCGTGCCCTTCGTAGGTGACGGCGAGCGCCAGGGCGGCGGCGACGTCGTCCGCGCTCACCACCGGCAGGGGAGTGTCGCCGCGACCCCAGCCGATGCAGTGATTGTCGCGCGCCCAGTAGCCGAGCCCGCCGTGCTCCAGCGGTCCGCCGATCCCCAGAACGACGCCGGGGCGAACGATGACGAGCGGCAGACCGCGCTCTCTATGGAGGGCGAGGAGGGCGGCCTCGGCGGCGATCTTCCCCTGGCTGTAGAGGTCGCGGCCGGCGGGTTCGGGGTCGGTCCCCAGGGCGTCGTCGATCACCGCGGCGCCGCAGTCGGCCCCGGCATAGAGGGCGGCGATCGAGGAAACGTAGAGGAAGCGCTCGACGCCCGAGGCGAGGGCGGCCTCGGCCACCGCCACCGAGCCGCGGACCATGGCGCGCTCGACCTCCTCCCAGGTCTCGCCGTTGCCGGTCGCGAGGTGGACGACGGTCTTCGCTCCGGCGAAGGCGGCCGCGAGCGCCGCCCCCTCCTCCAGGCGGCCGGTGAGGAGGCGCAGGGGCCGCTCTTCACGGACCGCGGGCTCGGCGAGCTCGCGCGGCAGAGCGTGGAGGCGCCGCACGACGGCGGTCACCGGCAGGCCGCGGGCGAGGAGGGCGGTCACCAGCCGGCGGCCGATGAAGCCGGAGCCGCCGAGCACGACGACCTCGCCGGGGCGGACGGGACCCGGCGCGGGAAAGGGAGTCGAAGGGGATGCGGGGGCTTGGGAGCGCGGATGCCGCTGATATCGCCGGGCCTCGCCCGCCGCCGCCTCGCACCAGTCGAGCACCTGGGCCGCCTCTTCGGCGTCGACCGGCGGCGGCGCGCCCTGGGCGAGCGCGGCATAGAAGGCAGCGAGCGATCCGCGCATACCGGCGAAGTAGAGGTCGTCCCGCGGTCCCAGCCCCAGGGTGAAGCGGCCGTAGCGGGAGAGGCGGTCGAGCGCTCCGCGGCGGAGCGACCCGCCGCGCCGCCAGCCGGCAAGGAAGCTGTTCCAGAACTCCAGCCAGAGGGTCTTCTCCTCGGAGGAGACGAGCCCATGGGTGAGGTCGGCCTCGATCGCCCCATCGCTCCCCAGAACCTCCAGGGTGGTGCGCTCGAAGCTCTGGCCGAAGGCGAGGTGGACCTCGGCCGTGCCGCGCTCGGCCTGGGCGGCGATCAGCCAGCGGTCGTGAAAGATCTGCCCGGGAGCGAGCTCGCGGGTGCCGAGGAGGGTCGTGGTCGCCTGGCGGACGCGGCCCACGAGAGCGTGGAGCTGGGAGAGCGGGTGGGTCGCCTGCTCGAAGACGATGTTCTCCGGCGAGCGGAACATCCAGTGCGAGAAGTCGCCGGCCTTGAACTGGGCGAGCGGCACCGACATCGAGACCCGCACGTGCTCGACCCGGCCGATCCGCCCGGCGCGCACCTCGGCGAGCAGGCGGGCGAAGGCGGGCTGGTAGAGATTGTTGTGGTTGACCCCCAGGGGAAGACCGCGTTCGGCGGCGAGCCGGCCCAGCTCGCGGGCCGCCGCCGGATCTAAGGCGACCGGCTTTTCGACCAGCGCCCCGATCCCCAGCTCCAGCAGCCGACAGGTGACCGGAACGTGGAGGTCGGGCGGGGTGAGCACGTGGGCGACGTCGACCCCGAGGCCGGGCAGTTCCTCGATCGACGTCACCGTCTTCGTTCCCCCGAGCTGCCGCGCGATCCGCTCGGCGCGGGCGCGGTCGACGTCCGCCACCGCCACGACGGAGACCCCCGGAAGAGCGCGGAGGATCTCCAGGTGGAAGCGGGCGACATAGCCGGCACCCACGAGGGCGACCCGGACGGGGGTGCCGGGAGGGCGAGCCGGTGACCGAGGCTGAGCGTGCACCGCCTCGGTGGCGGGTTGCTGGAGCGATTCGAGCATCGAGCCCTACTTTAGCTGCAAAAGCGAAGCCGGGCGCACGGGCGGCCGCCCGGCGAAGCTCCAGAAGACCGCCGAGGCGGGATCGAGGTCGAATTGAAAGCCCCTGCCGTCCGCGAGCCGCCGTTCCTTCCGCTCGTCGCGCACCCCTTTCACGCTCCCGGCGAGCTCGATGTTCAGGGGGACGACCGTATCCCCGGGTCCCCAGGCGGCGGGGGGCTTCCTGGAGGTCAGCACCTTCTGGAGGACGAGGACGTAGGTGCGCCCCGCCTTCTCCCAGGCGAGCGTCTCGATCGCGGCCGGCCGAGCGGTCCGGACCGTGATCCAGGGGGTGACCCCGGCTTCGAGGAGCGGCGCGAGGAACGGGAGGCGCAGGGCTTCGCCGGCGCCCGCGGCCCCGCCCTGCTGGCGGTAGGCGAGGTAACGCTCCGGAGAGAGGTTCAGGTAGACCGCCCGGCCGCGGCCCACGGAGCGGGTCGTCGAGTGGGCGGGGAGCCGCCGCTCGGCCACCGCATAGCCCTCCCGGAGGGGGGGATCGAGAGTGGCGAAGAGCTCCTTGAAAGCGGTGTAGCGATAGCCCTTGTCCTGATCGGTCTCCACCCACAGGCGGCCGGAGAAGAAATCCTCATGGGTGAGAGAGCCGTCGTGCCGCACTCCGAAGAGGTTGTCGAGCACCCCCCGCGAGCGCCCCTTGCCGTGCGCATCGAAGAGGCCGCAGGCGAAGTCGGCGAGGACGATGCCGCCGCGGCTCGCGAACTCCCCGATCCGTCGCGCTTCGACGTCCGACAGGGCGTAGCAGGCGGGGAGCACGAGCACCCGGAGACCTCTGGGCACCCCGCGGGAGACCACCTCGTCGTAGCCGACGAAGCGGTAGCCGAAGCCGGCATCGACCAGGAGGGTCTCCCAGGCCTTGCGGTCCAGGTGCGAGGTGCCGAGCCGGTCGTCCTCGTTGCGGTTCGCCCAGGTGGCGCCGTGGGGCTGGGCGTCGAGGCACCAGGAGACCTGGATCGAGGGGTGGGAGTAGTAGAGGCCAATCCCGTCGTCCACCCGGTGCGCCCCGGCGAGCTTCCGCCCCTGCATCTCACCCAGCTCCTTGAGGGTGGGCCGGAAGCGGTCGAGCCAAGCCCGCGGCTGCCGCGGCCGGGCTCCGTCGAACCATCCCTCCACCCAACCGATGAGCCCCCGGGCACCGTGGGCGAAGCTCTCCCAGGCGAACCAGGAATCTTGGGCCGGTCCCAGCTTGTCGTCATGGAAGTGAGTCATCACCCACGGCAGGTCTGGAGGAGAGAGAGAGCGGGCGATCTCGGGCGCCGAGCCGCGGTCGTAGGGCTCGATGAGCTGCACCTTCTTCATCAGCTTGGCATAGTCGTACCCGCCCCAGAGGCTCGGCGGCTGGGCGCCGACGATGCCGGTCGGGGTCTCCGGGTCGAGGCGGTTGGCGCTCGCCACGAGCTCGCCGAGGAAATTCGCCCACACCGAGTCGTTGTAGGTCATCCGGTCGAGAAACGGGGAGAAGTCGATGTCTTTGAGCGGGCCGTCGAGCTCGCCGCGGACGTCGTCGTAGGTGACGAAGCGCGGGGTGGGAGCGCTTGGCCCCGAAGCCGCCGGGTAGCCGTAGTAGCGGCCGAGCCAGCGGGCATAGGCCGCGTCGTCGGCGTTCACCCGCCAGGGGAGCGGTTGCACGAAGCTCCCCCAGGAGGTCTCGTCGTCGAGAGCGTAGCCGACGCGGAAGGGGCTCGCGCGGAGGGGGGGGATCGTCCGCGCCAAATTCCCCTGGAGCCTGGCGAGAAGGACGCCGTCGAGTGGCCGGGTCCGCAGGGCTCGCGGATCCCGGGCCAGGCGTTCGAAGCCGTCACCGTTCAGGTGGAGATCGCCCTTGCCCGCCGTGTGGTCGTTGTAGAAGCGAAGCTTATAGCGCTCCAGCCAGGCGAGCGGTCCCCGGCCGTAGTCGAGCATCCCACCGTGGATACCGTAGGTCTCGCAGAACCGTCCGCCCGCCTCCTCCGTGCCGATCGCCCAGCGGTAGCGCCAGGGCATATAGAGCCAGCTGTCCCAGCGGCCGAGCCCCGGGCGACCTCGCACCGGCTGGAACTCCGGCGCCTGGGTGACATAGGCGTAGTAGGGATCGGGATCGGGGCTGAGACGGAGACCGGCGACGGAGACCGCATGGGCGGAGACGGAGACGAGCGCGAGCCCGGCGGTGAGCGCCAGGAGGACCCGGGAAGGGAGCTGCATGCCCGTGCTTGTAGCAGACCCCGTGCCCAAAGGGTAAGAGAGAGGCGGCCGGGGAGGCCGCCGCCGCTTCTCTGCCCACTTTCCGGTCTACGGGCCGGGCTACGGGATCGTCGATGCGGTGTTGCTGTAGGCCGAAAAGCCGACCGCATTGCTCGCCCGCACCCGAAAGACGTGCGCCACTCCGGAGGCGTAGCCTTTGACGGTCAAGGTCGTGACATTGACGCCGACGGTGCGGAACGCGGTCCAGGTCGAGCCCGAGAGCAGCTCGATGCTGAACTGGGTCTCGTTGGTCGAGTTGTCCTGCCAGGCGAGCTTCACGATGTTCCCCGTTTGCTGGGTGGCGGTGAGCTGGCTGGGAGCCGCCGGCACCTTGGGAGGCGGCGGCGGTGGCGGCGGGGTGCCGACGACGCTGTCGGTGAGGCGGGCGAAGGCGGCGTGGAGGCGGGTCAGGTGCCCTGGCCCTCGATCTTGCCCAGCGGGGCGCCCTCCGCCGATGCATCGTTGAGGACGTAGCCCGAGAGGATGGTCCCCAACTGAACCAGGGCGGTATCCCCGGTCTGCTGGCCGGCCCGCACGAGGAGGGCCGTCGCCGCCGCTTTCTCGGGGACGAAGAGGTCGCGCTCCGCGGGATCGATCGAGGCGGCGGTCGAAGCGAGGGTGCCACCCACCCGGGAGCCCGACCAGGCGAGATCGATCTTGAGCGGCCACGTTCCAGAGACGGTGCCGTCGCCGGTGAGGCGGGGCTCGATGTCCCGCAGAGTGCGGGCGAAGCTCGCGAGCACCCGGCTGGGGACCACGGCGGGAGTGCCGATCGGCGCGTCCCCGGAGTCTCTGGAGAGGCGGTAGAGGTTCTCCATGTCGTAGAAGCTCGTCATCCAGATCTGGTCGGTCGTCGTGCTGGTGGCGCCGGCGGCGATGGGGTTCTCGGCCAGGAAGCCGTAGCTCACCCCGCTCCTCTGCGCCTCGACGTACTGGTTGGTGATCGCCCGCGAGAGGCCGGACCGGTAGTCGTCGAGGAAGCTCCCGTCGTTGCTCGAAAGGCCGACGAAGCGGAAGGCCGCGATCCACTGCGAGCCCACCCGTCCGGAGACCGTCGTGCGCAAGGGGTAGGTGTCGGGGCAGGCCGGACCGGAGGGCAGGCTCGCCAGCGGGTTCGACTGGTTGCCGCGCAGGTCGCACATGAAGCGGCGCATGTGGTCGGCGCCGCGCTGGATGGTGTCGAGCACCGTGTGGTCGCCGGTCAGCCAGTAATAGAGGAAGAGGTTCTCCCAGTAGGCGTGGGAGCTGTTGAAGTCGGCCCGATAGGCGCCGTAGCCGGAGGGCGCCTGGCCGCAGTAGAACCAGAGATCGGTGGGGCCGCACTGCATGATCTGGGTGTGGAGCATGCGTTGGGCGGCGGGGATGGCGATCTCGTCCAGCCAGTCGACCTCGCCGGTCCGCATGGCCCGGATGACGGCGGTCTCGGCGGCCATGTGGTAGTCGGTCCAGGTGGCGCACCAGAAAGTGTCGTCCCAGGTCTCCCCCGGGGTGGGGTCGGCCGCGCCCTGGCAGCCGATTTCGCCCGGTGACCCGTTCTCGCCCCAGTAGCGCGGGAAGACGCCGTAGGTCTGAAGGCCGGAGAGTCCCAGGGTGTCCGTCTGGGCGAGGGTCCGCGTGAGGATCGACGAGATCGTGCTGTCGTAGGCCGTGAGCCCGGCCGAGGCCGCTCCGGACGGCATCTCCGCGAGGGCGTCCGAGGCGGCGAACCAGTCCGCCGCCGGCCAGGCGTGGAGGGGGTGGTTCAAGGGTGCCCAGACCTGGGCGTCCAGAGTGGCGCGGTCGGCGGCGCCGGGGAGGGCGGCGACGGCGAAGTTGGCGTAGAGGCCCTGGTGGTGGGCGAGCCAGGCCTTGTCGTCGGCGAGGTCGATCGCCAGGCTGCCGTCGGCGAGCAGGCGGAGGGCCTGCGGCTCGTAGCGGTGCATGTGGGAGAGGGCGACGGCGAGGGTACCGCGGGTTCCCGAGGCGGCGAGCATCCCGCCATCGGCCTTGACGCCGGCTGCGGTCAAGCCGCCGACGTTCAAGTCGAAGGCGAGCGGCGCGGTGCGGCTGGCGCGGAGCTGCTGGCGGACCCAGGCGCTCTGGCCGGCAGGCATGGTGTTGGTCAGGGCGGTGGCCGCGAAGCTCCCCACTGCGGTAACCGAGGGCGTGCCGCCGAGCTCCGGCACCAGGCGATCCTGGAGCTTTTCGACCTTGAGACCGTTGATCACCCCGTTGGTGATCGCGCAGCTCGGGCAGCCGGGATTGAGCGTTCCCTCCCAGGCGGCCGACTGGCGGACGAGGGCCGTGCCGGAGCCGGCGGTGAAGACGTAGCGCCGCCGCGAGCCGACCCCGCCGCCGCCCTGGGCGGGGGTGTCGTACTGCCCCTCGACGACGACGATGGCGACGAGCGGCCCGGCGTTCTCGATCCATACCCGGCGGGTCGTCGAATGCCCGGCGACGATGCCGTTGCTCTGGAGAGTGAGGCCGGTGCCGGCGGTGCCGCCGGTCGCGAGACGGGTGCCGTCGTCGAGCACCATCTCGTCGAAGAGGGCGGTCGGGTCGGCGCCCAGCCGGAAGGTGGCGGCGCCGGTGTCGACGGTCACCGCGTTGCCGATCTGAGTGACCAAGACCGGCTGCGCCGGCAAGGGGTTCAAGCCGGCCGAGCCGTCGGTCACCACCCGGTAGCCGGCGGTGCCGCCCGCCGGCACCGTCGCCGGGAAGGAGACGAGGAGCCACTGGATGGGGGCGGTGAGATCGGCGAGGCCCGCGGCCCAGCGGGCGGTGACCTCGAACTCGGCGGGCACCTTGTTGCCGCTGCCGTCGACGAGGGCCAGGGTGGCGGTCGACCGCAAGTTGAGGCTCCGCGGTACGGGAACGCCGGAACGGACGACCTCGCCGCTCCGGGCGACGCCGGCGGTTTCTCTCACGGTGAGGATCAGCTGGCTGGGGGGGGCCGGGGGGTAGGCCGCCAGGGCCGGCGCGGCGGAGAGGAGGAAGAGAGGGAAGGCGACACTGCAGAGATGAAGACGAGTTTTTCTCATATGCGCATCCATCGATCCTTCGGAGCGTAGGAGCGCGCGGCCCCCTCCGGGCTCATGGGTTCAACTCCGGCGAAGCTCCGCTGGCGATGCCCGCGGACCGCGCTACGTTCGAATCTCGGTTGAGTAAAGCGGAGTGATTCTAGCGAGGATTACACTCTTGTCAATATGTATGGAATCGTAAACGCTCATTCCACTTGACTCTTTCGGAACAGCTGCCCATTCCGTGATCGTTGCCGCGCAGTCTCTTGTCAATCAGGGGGAATCCATCAGGATGGAACCGCAAGCAAGGGCGGCCGGGAATTCCGGCCGCCCTGCTCTCGCCTCCTCTCTCTGGTTTCAGGGGAGCGTCGAGGCGGTGTTGCTGTAGTCCGAAAAGCCTGCGGAGTTGCTCGCCCGTACCCGGAAGACGTGCGCCACTCCGGACGCGTAACCGTTGATGGTGAGGGTCGTGACGTTGGCGCCGGCGGTCCGGAAGGCGACGCTCCAGGTCGAGCCCTGGAGAAGATCCACGCTGAACTGGGTCTCGTTGTTCGAGTTGTCCTGCCAGGTGACCACTACGACATTCCCTGGCATTTGCACGGCGGTGAGCCCGCTGGGCGCCACCGGCACGCCCGCCGGATCGGGAGGGGGAGTGGGGGAAGGGTCGGGCGTCGGTGGCGGCGCCGGAGGGGCAGAGAGGGTCGAGGCGGTATTGCTGTAGTCCGAGAAGCCCGTGCTGTTGCTCGCCCGCACCCGGAAGATATGCGCCACCCCGGCCGCATAGCCGTTGATGGTCAAGGTGGTGACATTGGCGCCGACGGTGCGGAAGACGCCCCAGGTCGTGCCAGAAAGGAGCTCGATGCTGAACAGGGTCTCGTTGTTCGAGTTGTCCTGCCAGGCGAGCTGAACGACGTTCCCCGGCATCTGCACGGCGGTGAGCAGGCTGGGGGCCGCCGGAGGCCCTGGCGTTGGCGGAGGTATCGGCGTTGGCGATGGATTGGGCGAGGGTGCCGGCGGTGGGGGAGTACCGGCGGCGCCGTCGGAGAGGCGGGCGACGGCGGCGTGGAGGCGGGTCAGATCCTGGCCCTCGAGCTTGCCCAGGGGAGCTCCCTCCGCCGCCGCGTCGCTCAGGATGAAGTCGGCTAAGGTACGCGCCACCTGGAGCAGGGCGGCGTCCCCGCTCTGCTGGCCGGCCCGCACGAGGAGGGCGGTCGCCGCCGCCTTCTCGGGAATATAGAGGTCGCGCTCGGCGGGATCGAGCGAAGCGGCGGCCGAAACGAGGGTGCCGCCTATCCGGGCACCCGACCAGGCGAGATCGATCTTGAGCGGCCACGATCCGGAGACGGTGCCGTCGCCGGTGAGCCGCGGCTCGATGTCCCGCAAGGTGCGGGCGAAGCTCGCGAGCACCCGGCTGGGGACCACGGCGGGAGTGCCGATCGGCGCGTCCCCGGAGTCTCTGGACAGCCGGTAGAAGTTCTCCATGTCGTAGAAGCTCGTCATCCAGATCTGCTCGGTGGTCGTGCTGGTGGCGCCCGTGGCGATGGGATTCTCGGCCAGGAAGCCGTAGCTCACCCCGTTCTTCTGCGCCTCGACGTAGTGGTTGGTGATCGCCCGCGAGAGACCGGACCGATAGTCGTCGAGGAAGCTTCCGTCATTGCTCGCCAGGCCGACGAAGCGGAAGGCCGCGATCCACTGCGAGCCCACCCGGCCGGTCACCGTCGTGCGGAGCGGGTAGGTGTCGGCGCAGGCCGGGCCGGAGGGCGGGCTCGCCAGCGGGTTCGACTGGTTGCCGCGCTGGTCGCACATGAAACGTCGCATGTGATCGGCGCCGCGCTGGATCGTATCGAGCACGGTGTGGTCGCCGGTCAGCCAGTAGTAGAGGAAGAGGTTCTCCCAGTAGGCGTGGGAGCTGTTGAAGTCGGCCCGATAGCCGCCGTAGCCGGAGGGCGCCTGGCCGCAGTAGAACCAGGGGTCTCCGGGACCGCACTGCATGATCTGGGTGTGGAGCATGCGCTGGGCGGCGGGGATGGCGATCTCGTCGAGCCAGTCGACCTCGCCGGTCCGCATGGCTCTTACGACGGCGGTCTCGGCGGCCATGTGGTAGTCGGTCCAGGTGGTGCACCAGAAGGTGTCGTCCCAGGTCTCCCCCGGGGTGGGGTCTTGCGAGGGCTGGCAGTCGATCTCTCCCGGCGCCCCGGTCTCGCCCCAGTAGCGGGGGAAGACGCCGTAGGTCTGGAGGCCGGAGAGCCCCAGGGTATCGGTCTGGGCGAGGGTCCGCGCCAGGATCGACGAGGTCGTGCTGTCGTAGGCCGAGAGATCGGCAGTGAGCGCCCCGGAGGGCAGCTCGGAGACGGCGTCGGAGGCGGCGAACCACGCCGCCGTCGGCCAGGCGTGGAGGGGGTGGTTCAAGGGCGCCCACACCTGGGCGTTCAAAGCCGCGCGGCTGGCGGCGTTGGGGAGGGGGGGTAGCGCGGCGACGGCGAAGTTGGCATAGAGCCCCTGGTGATGGGCGAGCCAGGCCCTGTCATCGGCCAGGTCGATCGCCAGGCTGCCGTCGGCGAGCAGGCGGAGGGCCTGCGGCTCGTAGCGGTGCATGTGGGAGAGGGCGATGGCCAGGGTGCCACGGGTCCCCGAGGCGGCGAGCATCCCGCCGTCGGCCTTGGCGCCGGTCGCGGTCGCTCCACCGACGTTCAGGTCGAAGGCGAGCGGCGCGGTGCGGCTGGCGCGGAGCTGCTGGCGCACCCAGGCGCTCTGGCCGGCAGGCAGAGGGTTGACGAGGGCGGCGGCGGCGAAGCTCCCCACCGCGGTGACCATGGGCGTGCCGCCGAGCTCCGGCACCAGGCGATCCTGGAGCTTTTCGACCTTGAGACCGTTGATCACCCCATCGGTGATCGCGCAGCCTGGGCAGCCGGGATTGAGCGTTCCCTCCCAGGCGGCCGACTGGCGGACCTCCGCCGTGCCGGAGCCGGCGGTGAAGACGTAGCGTCGCCGCGAGCCGATACCGCCGCCGCCTTGGGCGGGGGTGTCATATTGCCCCTCGACGACGACGATGGCGACGAGCGGCCCGGCGTCCTCGATCCACACCCGACGGGTCGTCGAGTGTCCGGCGACGCTGCCGTTGCTCTGAAGAGTGAGGCCGGCACCGGCGGTACCACTGGTCGCGAGAAGGGTGCCGTCGTCGAGCACCACCTCGTCGAAGAGGGCGGTCGGGTCGGCGCCCAGCCGGAAGGTGGCGGCGCCGGTGTCGACGGTCACCGCGTTGCCGTTCTGGCTGACCGTCACCGGTTGCGCCGGGGGCGGGTTGGGCCCGGCCGAACCGTCCAGGACGACGAGATAGCTGGCGGTGCCGCCCGCCGCGACGGTCGCGGGAAAAGAGACGAGGAGCCACTGGATGGGGGCCGTACCGTCGGCGAGGCCCGAAGCCCAGCGGGCCGTGATCTCGAACTCGGCCGGCACCTTGTTGCCGCTGCCGTCGACCAGGGCGAGACCGGCGGTCGACCGCAGGTTGAGGCTCCGCGGCAGGGGGACGCCGGAGCGGACGACCTCACCGCTCCGGGCGACGCCGGCGGTCTCCCGCACGGTGAGGATCAGTTGGCTGGGTAGGGCCGGAGCGTAAGCTGCCAAGACCGGCGCGGCGGAGAGCAAGCAGAGGGACAGGGCGAGCGCAGTGAAGATCCAGAGATGCAGACTGTTTTTCGACATATGCACACCAATCGATTCATGAGAGCGTGAAAACCCCTCCCGGGTTCATGGGTTCGACCCGGCGAGGCTCCGCTGGCGAGCGCCTTGGAACCCGCCGTTTCGTTGAAGCTCTGATTGAAGTAACGCTAGGTAAGACTGTAGCCGGAATGATCCACGTCCACAGTCGGAGGCTCGGCGCACCCTTCCTCGGCAAGGGCCTACGGCGGATGGGGGTCGCTCCTACAATCCCCGGCCCAGGGGGTTGACACCTTCTCAAGCGATCCCTACACTGTTAGCAGTCAACGCCGACGAGTGCTAACAGCCGGCGCTTGAGACAAAGCTTGGTAAGTCCCTTCAAACCGCCGCAGTTTCAAGGAGGTAGATAGCCGTGAATATTCGTCCACTACACGATCGGGTTCTGGTGAAGCGTATCGAGCAGGAGGAGCAGGTCCGGGGCGGGATCATCATCCCGGACACCGCCAAAGAGAAGCCGCAGGAGGCCGAGGTCATCGCCGTCGGCCCCGGCAAGGTCGGCGACGACGGGAAGCGCTTCCCGATGGACGTCAAGGCCGGTGACCGTATCCTCGTCGGCAAGTACTCCGGCAGCGAGATCAAGATCGATGGCGAGGACTTCGTCATCCTCCGCGAGGACGAGATCCTGGCCGTCGTTGAAAGCGCCAAGTAGCCGAGAGCGCCAAGTAGACCCGCACCCCAACCGCTTCAAAGACATCGACCGCAATCCGGTTCGCACCGATAGGCACTACAGGAGGCAGACGAGAAATGGCTAAGCAGATCACGTACTCCGGGGACGCGCGCGCCGCGATCCTCCGGGGTGTCAACAAGCTCGCCGACGCGGTCAAGGTGACCCTCGGCCCCAAGGGCAGGAACGTCGTCATCGAGAAGAAATTCGGCTCCCCGACGATCACCAAGGACGGCGTCACCGTCGCCAAGGAGATCGAGCTCGCCGATCCGCTCGAGAACATGGGCGCCCAGATGGTGCGCGAAGTGGCCTCGAAGACCTCGGACGTCGCCGGCGACGGCACGACGACCGCCACGGTCCTCGCCCAGGCGATCTACCGCGAAGGTTCTAAAAACGTCACCGCGGGCGCCAACCCGATGGAGATCAAGCGCGGCATCGAGCTCGCGGTCCGGGCGGCCGTCGAGGCGATCGACAAGCTCGCCAAGCCGGTCGAGGGCAAGGACATCGCCCACGTCGGCACCATCTCGGCCAACAACGACGAGGAGATCGGCCGCATCATCTCCGAGGCGATGGAGAAGGTCGGCAAGGACGGCGTCATCACGGTTGAGGAGGCGCGCGGCCTGGAGACCACCCTCGAAGTGGTCGAGGGCATGCAGTTCGACCGCGGCTATCTCTCCCCGTACTTCGTCACCGATGCCGAGCGCATGGAGACGGTTTTGGAGAACGTCAAGATCCTCCTCCACGAGAAGAAGATCAGCTCGATGAAGGATCTCCTCCCGGTGCTCGAGCAGACGGCCAAGCAGAACCGGCCGCTCCTCATCATCGCCGAGGACGTCGAGGGCGAGGCGCTCGCGACGCTCGTCGTCAACAAGCTCCGCGGTACCCTCCACGTCGCCGCGGTCAAGGCGCCGGGCTTCGGCGACCGCCGGAAGGCCATGCTCGACGACATCGCCGTCTTGACCGGCGGCCGGGTGATCACCGACGACTTAGGCATCAAGCTCGAGAACGTCCAGTGGGCGGACTTAGGCGATGCCAAGAAGCTCGTCCTCACCAAGGACGAGACGACGATCGTCACCGACTCGGACGACGCCAAGCGCCGTGAGGCGATCGCCGGCCGGGTCAAGCAGATCCGCAACCAGGTCGAGGAGACCACCTCCGACTACGACCGCGAGAAGCTCCAGGAGCGCCTCGCCAAGCTCGTCGGCGGCGTCGCCGTCATCAAGGTCGGCGCGGCCACCGAGACCGAGATGAAGGAGAAGAAGGCTCGCGTCGAGGACGCCATGCACGCCACCAAGGCGGCGGTCGAAGAGGGCATCGTGCCGGGCGGCGGTCTCGCCCTGCTCCGCGCCATCCCGGCGGTCGACAAGGTCGTCGGCGAGGGGGATGTCCGAGTGGGTATCAACATCGTCCGCCGCGCGCTCGAAGAGCCGGCCCGCCAGATCGCCAACAACGCCGGCGAGGAGGGCTCGGTCGTCGTCAAGGAGCTGATCGCGGGGAGCGGCAACAACGGCTTCAACGCCGCGACCGGCAAGCACGAGGATCTGGTGGCCGCGGGCGTCATCGACCCGGCCAAGGTGACCAAGACCGCGCTCTTAAACGCGGCCTCGATCGCCGGCCTCATGCTCACCACCGAGGCCATGGTCTCCGAGATCAAGGAGAAGGACGAGAAGGGCGGCGGCATGCCGGGTGGCGGCGGCATGGGCGGCGGCATGGGCGGTATGTACTAGGCCCGAGCTGCAAGAGCCTGAAACACGACGGCCGGTCCGCGAAAGCGGGCCGGCCGTTTTTGCGTCGATTCAGATTTGTAGGGGCGGCCCCCCATGGCCGCCCTCCCGAGCTCGGTACCCACCGATTCAGCTTTGACAGACCACTAGGAGGGGGGCACCTCGTCCGAGCGCCTGGAAGCCTATCCGACGCGTCGGATCCACTTCCGAGCGCCCGGGAAGCGTTCCCGAGGCCTCAGATACACATCCTGGCGGGTGGGATGTGTATCCCAGGCCTCAGAATAACTTTCCGAGTCCCGGGAAACCTTCCCGAGCGGTTGGGATCGTTTCCCGAGGCCTCGGGAACTTTCCCCAGCACCTGGGGAAAGTTCCCGACGTCCTGGGAAACTTTCCCGGGCCTTCGGGGGGGTATCCCAGCACCCCGGGATGTGCATGCGGCGCGGTGTCGGGGAACCGACGGCAGGCTGGGCCTGTCTCTTAAGGACAGGCCGCCCAGCGTGATAGCTTCTCACCGCAAGCTTCTCGCCATTGAATCCGGGCTGGATCGGAGGGTCTCTACCTTGAGCCGCCGCGCGCTCGTCCTGTTGCTGTTCCTGGCCCTCTCGTCCCTCCCGCCTCTCCCGGTCGCCGCCGGGCCGATCCCTTCCGAACGCATCCCCGATTCGCTCAAGCCCTGGGTGGGCTGGGTTCTCCACGGGCACGAGCAGGAGCTCTGCCCGTTCCTCACCGGCTCCGGGGAGGCACAATGCGTGTGGCCGGGACGGCTCGCTCTCGACTTCGGCGAGCGCGAAGGGCGCTTCACCCAGACCTGGATTCTCTACGCCGACTCCCGGGTGCCGCTCCCCGGCGAGGAGCGGCTGTGGCCCCAGGAGGTCCAGGTCGACGGCCGGCCTGCCGCCGCCCTGGAGGAGCAGGGCAGCCCGGTGCTGGCGCTGCCGGCCGGCACCCACACGGTTTCCGGCACCTTCCATTGGGACGTTCTTCCCGCGTCCCTGCCGGTGCCCGCCAGGACGGCCCTCGTGGCCGTCACTCTCCGCGGGATTCCCGTTCCCTTCCCCGAGCGCGACGCCGCCGGCCGGCTTTTCCTGGCGCCTCGGCGGGGTGCCGTGGCGACACCGGTCGAAGAAGACCGGATGGAAGTCGCGGTCGTCCGTCGGATCACCGACGAGGTGCCGCTCCGGGTCGACACCCGGATCGAGCTCTCGGTGTCCGGTCGGCCCCGCGAGGTGGTCCTCGCGCGCCCGTGCGCCCGTGAGCGCACTCGTTCAGAGAGGTGCAAGTCCTCTCCAGGCATACGTTCTCCGGCCTGGAGCCAAAGGTAACTGCGTCGCCGTGAGGCGGGGTGGGGAGCAACCGGAGGTGAGAGACCGGTCCGCAGGATGACGAACTTGATTCGGCCTTGTGCGCTCGGCGAGCCCGCGGACTAACGGCGAAGCCCAGACCTGCAAGGGAAGCCCATCGAGCTGAGGGGTAGCGTGCTAAAGCAGCGATGGGGGGGCACGGGGTGGTTGAAGGCAGAACGGTCTCAGAGGAACGGGTGACGTGAAGCGGGGAGACCTCGGGAGAGGGTGAAGGAGCCCCCCGAGGAGTCAGAGTCTTCGTAGTAGCGCAGAAGCGTCGTAATGGGCGTGGAGCCAAGGAGGACAGGAAGGTGGATGCATGAGGAACAGCCAGACGGAAGCCGAACCGGCGGGAGTGCCTGAAAGGGCTAAGCAAGCCGGAGAGACCTCGGGCCGGTGGTCCTGGGTGGAACCCAATGTCTGGACCGCACGCATGTTGACGGCCCTCGAGTCGGGGGTCAAAGGAGGTACGTGGTACAGCCTGATCGACAAGGTCAGCTCGCTGCGCAACCTGAAGTCAGCCTTCACGCAAGTGAAGCGCAACGATGGGAGCGCAGGCGTGGACCATGTGACGATCGGGATGTTCGAGGCCCACCTAGAGGAGAACCTGCAACTCCTGGCGGTCTCGCTGCAAGAGGGGAATTACAGCCCTCAGGCGATCCGCCGGGTTTGGATACCGAAACCAGGGAGCAAGGAGAAACGCCCTCTGGGGATTCCAACGGTTCGAGACCGGGTGGTTCAGACTGCATTGCGCAACGTGCTGGAACCGATCTTCGAGCGGGATTTCGCAGCCCAGAGCTACGGGTTCCGACCGGGAAGAGGGACCAAGGATGCCCTGCGTCGAGTCGCTGAGCTTCTCAACGCGGGATATGTGCACGTGGTGGATGCGGATCTCCAGAGCTTCTACGACACGATTCCCCGCCAGCCGCTGCTGGAGCAGGTGGGGGGCAAGGTCGCCGACAGCAAGGTGCCTGGAACTGCTCGAAGCCTATCTCGGGCAGGAGGTGCTGGAGAGTGCGAAACACTGGACTCCGGAGCGGGGAACTCCGCAAGGAGCCGTGATCAGCCCTCTGTTGTCCAACATCTACCTGGATCCTCTGGATCATCACATGGCGCAACTGGGCTATGAGATGGTGCGGTACGCCGACGACTTTGTGATCTTGTGCCGCAGCCACTCTGAAGCCCAAAGTGCGTTGAGGGAGGTCGAGGGTTGGACCACCGCGGCAGGACTGCGGCTTCATCCCGAAAAGACTCGGATCGTCGAAGCCACCCAGCGTGGTGGTTTCGACTTCCTGGGCTACCACTTCGAGAGGGGCCTTCGTTGGCCCAGCAAGAAGAGCCTGCGGAAGTTCCAGGACAAGATCCGAGCGGAGACCAAGCGCACCAATGGGCACAGCCTTCAGCGGGTGGTTTCGGAGTTGGTCCCGATCCAAAGGGGCTGGTTTGAGTACTTCAAGCATAGCCACTGGACGGTCTTTGAGAAGCTGGACAAGTGGATCAGGATGCGTCTCCGTAGCCTCCTGCGCCATCGTCAAAAGCGCAAGGGACGGTCACGGGGCCGAGACCACAACCGCTGGCCTAACGCCTTCTTTGCTGAGCAGGGGTTGTTCTCCTTCCAAGCAGCCTATGCTCAGGCCCGTCAATCCTCTCGGAGGTAAGACCACCAACCGGAGAGCCGGATGCGGGAGATCCGCACGTCCGGTTCGGAGGGAGGGGGGGCCGGGAATCCAACCGGCTCTCCCTACCCCTATCTTGCTCCCGGGGCTCGTCCCGCTCGCCATCGACGGGCCGCTCGCCGCCCGCCTGGAGCCGGACGGCCGTCTCCGCGTCCAGGTGCGGCCGGGCTCCTTTACCGTGGAGATCGCGGCGCGGAGCGCCGGGCCGCTCGCGGCGCTCACCCTGCCCGTTCCCCAAGGCCCCTGGGCCGCCGAGGAGGTGTGGACCTTCGATGCCCGCCCGGCTCTGCGTCTCGTCGAGCTCTCGGGAGTGCCGGCCATCGATCCCCGCGAAACCCGGTTGCCGGAGGAGTGGAAGCGGCTCCCCGCCTTCCGCCTGCGCCCGGGGGAGAACCTGCGCCTCGCCGAGCGCCGGCGCGGCGACCGGCCGCCCGCTCCCGACCGGCTCCAACTCGAACGTCACCTCTGGCTCGACTTCGATGGGGCGGGCTATACCTTCGAGGACGTCGTCACCGGCGCGCTCCATGGCTCCTGGCGGCTGGAGATGGAGCCCCCGGCCCGGCTGGGGCGGGTGGCTCTGGACGACCACGACCAGGTGATCACTCGCCAACCCGGCTCGCGGCGGACGGGGATCGAGACCCGACTCGGCGAGGTGCGGCTGGTTGCCGAGGGGCGGATCGAGCGCGGGGCTGGAAGCACGGCGGTTCCCGTCGGCTGGGATCACGGCTTCGAGTCGGTCTCCGGCACCCTCCACCTGCCGCCGGGCTGGACCCTCCTCGCCGCCACGGGAGTCGATCGCGCCGAGGGCACGTGGGTCGGTCGCTTCACCCTCCTGGATCTTTTTCTCATCCTCCTCGCGGCCTTCGCCGTGCGCCAGCTCTGGGGGACGCGCTGGGGACTCCTGGCCCTCGTCGCCCTCGTTCTCACCTGGCAGGAGCCGGAGGCGCCGCGCTGGCTCTGGCTTGTCGCGCTCGCGACCGGAGCCCTCACCCGGCGGTTGAAGACGGGCCGGCTCCACACGTTCGTCCGCCTTCTCGGTCTCGTCGCCGCGGCCGCTCTGGTCCTCGTCGCCGTCGCCCTCCTCGTCCAGGAATTGCGACAGGGGCTCTATCCCGCCCTCGAACACCCCGAGGTCGCGGTCGGCGAGCCGGGCGCCGTACCGCTGTCCATGCCGGTACCGAAGCCTGTGGCCGAGCCCGAGGAGGAGGAGGCGAGCTCGGTCGGCTATTTGCGGGGTGGGGCGGTCGCGAGGAAGGACGTCTCTCGCCGGGCCTCCGCCCTCCAGGAGATCGATCCCAACGCCCTCGTCACCACCGGCCCCGGCCTCCCGCACTGGCGCTGGAACGAGATCTCGCTCGCCTGGAGCGGGCCGGTCGAGAAAACCGAGCGGCTCCGCCTATTCCTCCTGTCGCCCGCCGCCAATGTCTTTCTCGCCTTCCTGCGGACGGCGCTCGCGGCCCTCCTCCTCCTCCGGGTTCTGCCCCTGCCCGGCGGCCTGCCACCGCTACGCCGGCTGGGACTCGCGGCGCTCCTGCTCGCGGCTCTCCTCCCCGCTCCGGCGCGCGCCGCCGGGAGCCCAGCACCGCCCGCGGCCCCTCCACCCGCGCAGCCGGCCCCGCCGATTCTCGACGAGTTGCGAGCTCGGCTCCTCGCCCGGCCGGACTGCCATCCCGACTGCGCCGCAGCCTCCCGGCTCGCTCTCGAATTCACCGCGGGTGCGCTCACCGCCCGGCTGGAGGTGGGAGCGGCGGCGGCCACCGGGGTGCCGCTCCCCGGCGGCGCCCAGCACTGGGTGCCGGCGGCGGTCGCTGTCGACGGCAAGCCGGCCGGGGTGACGCGGGACGAGAAGGGCGTTTTCTGGGTGGAGGTGGGGCCGGGGCGACACGAGATCCTCCTCGCCGGTCCTCTCCCGTCCCGTGGGAGCGTGGCCCTGCCGCTCCCTCTGAAGCCCCACCGGGTGACGGTCGGCGGCTTGAACGGCGGTGGTGGCTGGACGGTCTCCGGCCTCCATGAAGACGGCGTCCCCGACGCCAGCCTGGAGCTCACTCGCGTCAGCCCGGCTGCTGCCGGTCCCGAGCCGGGCGGCGCCCTTGCCCCGACCCTGCTGCCGCCATTCCTCGAAGTCCAACGCACCCTCCACCTGGGCCTCGTCTGGCAGGTCGAGACCCGGGTGAGGTTGGAGAGCCCGAGGACGACTCCGGCGGCGGTCGCGGTCCCCCTCCTCCCCGGCGAATCGGTCACCAGCGCCGGAACCCGGGTGGAGAAGGGCCGGGTGTTGGTGAGCCTGGGGCCCCAGGGGGACGAGGCAGCCTGGACCTCGACTCTCGCTCCGACCCCGCGGCTCGTTTTCGAAGCCCCGAAAACCCTCGCCTGGACCGAGGTCTGGCGGCTCGAAGCCTCGCCCGTATGGCACGTCGATTTTGCCGGGATTCCCGCGGTGGCCCCGGAAGCTCCTCCGGCCCCGACGGTGCCCCCGACCCCCTCGGCGCCCGCCGCGCGCGGCGAAGCCTCCGAACCGGCAGGGTCCAACCCGCCGCGAATTCCTGAATGGCGTCCCTGGCCGGGCGAGCGGCTTCTGCTCTCGATCAGCCGCCCCGCCGGGGTGCCGGGCGCCTCACTCACCATCGATGCCAGCCGACTCAACGTGTCCCCCGGAGCGCGCTCGACCTCGACGACTCTGGATCTCGACTTCCGGAGCAGCCGGGGTGGGGAGCAGACGATCACGCTCCCTAAGGGAGCGGTGCTCGAATCGGTGGTCCTCGGTGCCACCGCCCAGCCCCTGCGGCAGGAGGGGGAGCGGGTCACCCTCTCCTTCCCTCCCGGTGCCCAGGGAGCGGTGCTCGCCTGGCGGGAGCCGCGCGGTCTCGCCCCCCTCTTCCGCACCCCACGGGTCGACCTGGGGATTCCCAGCGTCAACGCGCTCACCGTTCTCCACCTCTCGCCGGACCGCTGGGTCCTCTCCGTCGGCGGACCTCGGCTCGGCCCGGCGATCCTCTTCTGGGGCATGCTCCTCGCCCTGCTGTTGGTGGCTTTGGGCCTCGCGCGCTCGGGATGGGCGCCGCTCCGCTTCCGCGACTGGTTGCTCCTGGGGTTGGGCCTGTCCCAGATCCCGCTCGCCGCCGCCGGCCTCGTCGCCGGCTGGCTCCTCGTCCTCGGCTGGCGCCGGGCGAAGGGAGCCGAGGTGCGGCGAGCCGGGGTCTTCGATCTCCTCCAATTTTTGCTCGTGGCCTGGACGCTCGCCGCCCTGGGGCTCCTCTTCTGGGCGGTTCAGCAAGGGCTCCTGGGAACGCCGGAGATGCAGGTCGCAGGAAACGCGTCTTCCGCCTCCCTCCTGCGCTGGTTCGCCGACCGCTCCCTGAGGGTCCTTCCCGGAGCCTGGGTATTCTCGGTGCCGATCTTCGTCTATCGTTTCGCCATGCTGGCCTGGGCTCTCTGGCTCGCCCTGGCGCTCCTGCGCTGGTTGCGCTGGGGCTGGGAGAGCCTCACGGCCGGCGGCGGCTGGCGCTCTCTTCGCCCTGCGGTCCGGCCGCAGCCGGTGCCGGCTCCCCCAACGATTCCGATGAAGGAAGAAACGACGTGATCGACGATTCGGAGGAGCACCAGGTCTGTCCCGAATGTGCAGGCGAGTACCGGCTGGGGATCGAACGCTGCGCCGATTGTGACGTCCCCCTGACCTCGCCCGAGGAGATCGCCCGCCGAAACGTGCGCGAGCTCCCCCTCGTGTCCGGTTTCCACGCTCTGCGCACCGCGCCCATCTCCTGGGTGCGGGCGCTCGCCGCCGACTTGGCTGCCAAGGGGATCCATTACGGTATCGACCGCAGCCGGGCGAAGCGACGGGCTCCTCACCCTTTTCGTCCGCCGGTCGGACCGCGAGGCCGCGACCGCCGTCGATGCGGCACGGGCGCGGAGCGAAGCGCCGCTGTATCTGGAGGAAGACGAGATCGACGGCGAGGCCGAGGAGCTATCCAACGTGACGCCCTTCCCCCGGGAGCCTGAGATTGGGTTCGGAAGTCGTCGAAATCGATCAGACCGCAAGCGGTGCGGTACGGTGGTGGCGACGGAAGCCGGAATCCGCTGTCCGAACTGCGGGGCTCGCCTGCCGGCAGCCTGACAGAGCTTTTCTCTGTGCAGATCCAGAAGAGAAGCCTACACCTCCAACCTCGGGACGTGCAATTCTTCAGACGATTTGCACGATTTCGGAAGGGAAATCCGTCTCTCCAGTCCTGAGGCAGCCTTCTCCCTGGGGGTGAGCGCTTTCCCTGCGAGGCGGCTGTGTCCTCTAGCTAAAGCCCCAGCTCCCGCAGGGACCCGGCGGTCAGGGCGCGGTCGAAGAGGGCATCCAGCTCGTTGTCCGCGAGAAGCGCCCCGACTTTGCTGAGGGCCTTCCGCGGCAGCCTGCCGAAGCGTTTCTCAAGGAGGCGAAGGAGCATCTGCTGCTTGCCCTTCACCTGTCCTTCCTCGTGTCCTTTGGCCTGACCCTTCACCCATCCATCCTCGCGGGCACCGTTCCACCAGTCGAGCAGGGTTTCTTCCAGCATGGGCATCTCCTCCAATAGCGCCGTCTCTGGAATTGTACCTCCAGGCAGGAGGCGGTGGAGCAGTTGGAGGAGCCAGGTGGTGAAATCCCGTCGTAGATCGTCCTCCTCGTCGGGAGGCAGGAGGTTGGCGAGCTCCGCGGTCAGGCGGGAAAGATCCTCCGGTGCGCAGGTCTCCAGGCTGGCCACCCGATTGGCGGGCAGCTCCAGATCCTCGGCGCTGAGACGGCTCTCGTCGATCAGAAGGTAGGTCAGCTGAGGCAGAAGGCGCTCGGCTCCTGGAGGCGCTTTCCGTTGTAGAGGACGAGGGGCAGCACGGCGGGAAGCTTCGAGGTGGTGGTGGCGGCGCCGGTGCGGACGAGGTCGGCCAGGAGGAGCGCCACGTAGCCGAGGATGCGCACGGCCATGAAGGGATCCGGAGTGGACTGGAACTCGACCAGCAGGTAGACGTAGAACCAGCCCGCCTCGGTTCCGCTCCAGCGGACCCGCCAGATCATGTCGCTGTGGCGTTCGCGCAGGTCTTCGCTGACGAAGCTGCCGCCGACCCGTTCCAGGGTGGAGAAATCGAGGGTTTGCACCCAGCTCTCGCGCAGGAAGCCGCGGAGCAGCTCCACGATCATCCGCGGGTGAGAGAAGGAGAAGCTTGTAGCCGCCGTCATGATCCGCCATCGCACCTCCGTTAAGCCGGCGGGATGCCGGCTGTCAGGAGGTAAGACGGAAAACGGCGCGGAGATCGCTCAGAGCGAGAGAAGTTAGCTCAATCCCAGCTCTGCGAGGGACCCGGCGGTCAGGGCGCGGTCGAAGAGGGCATCCAGCTCGTTGTCCGCGAGAAGCGCTCCCACTTTGCTGAGGGCCTTCCGCGGCAGCCTGCCGAAGCGTTTCTCGAGAAGGCGGAGAAGCATCTGCTGCTTGCCCTTGGCTTCGCCTTCGGCCCGCCCTTCGGCCCGGGCACCGTTCCACCAGTCGAGCAGGGTTTCTTCCAGCATGGGCATCTCCTCCAATAGCGCCGTCTCGGGAATTGTACCTCCAGGCAGGAGGCGGTGGAGCAGTTGGAGGAGCCAGGTGGTGAAGTCCCGTCGTAGATCGTCCTCCTCGTCGGGAGGCAGGAGGTTGGCGAGCTCCGCGGTCAGGCGGGAAAGATCCTCCGGTGCGCAGGTCTCCAGCCGGAAGAGGCTGGCCACCCGATTGGCGGGCAGCTCCAGATCCTCGGCGCTGAGACGGCTCTCGTCGATCAGAAGGTAGGTGAGCTGAGGCAGAAGGCGCTCGGCTCCTGGAGGCGTGGGCTGGAAGAGGCTCGCGAGGTCGAGCGGTACGTTCCAGGGGCGCTTTCTGTTGTAGAGGACGAGGGGCAGCACGGCGGGAAGCTTCGAGGTGGTGGTGGCGACGCCGGTGCGGACGAGGTCGGCCAAGAGGAGTGCGACATAGCCGAGGATGCGCACGGCCATGAAGGGATCGGGAGTGGACTGGAACTCGACCAGCAGGTAGACATAGAACCAGCCCGCCTCGGTTCCGCTCCAACGGACCCGCCAGATCATGTCGCTGTGGCGTTCTCGCAGGTCTTCGCTGACGAAGCTGCCGCCGACCCGTTCCAGGGTGGAGAAATCGAGGGTTTGCACCCAGCTCTCGCGCAGGAAGCCGCGGAGCAGCTCCACGATCATCTGTGGGTGAGAGAAGAGAAGCTTGTAGCCGCCGTCGTGATCCGCCATCGCACCTCCGTTAAGCCGGCGGGATGCCGGCTGTCAGGAGGTAGGACGGAAAACGGCGCGGAGATCGCTCAGGGCGAGAGAAGTTAGCTCAATCCCAGCTCTGCGAGGGACCCGGCGGTCAGGGCGCGGTCGAAGAGGGCATCCAGCTCGTTGTCCGCGAGAAGCGCTCCGACTTTGCTGAGGGCCTTCCGCGGCAGCCTGCCGAAGCGTTTCTCGAAGAAGGCGGAGAAGCATCTCCTGCTTACCTTCCTCGCGCCCCTGGGCCTGACCCTTCACCCAACCGTCCTCGCGGGCACCGTTCCACCAGTCGAGCAGGGTTTCTTCCAGCATGGGCATCTCCTCCAATAGCGCCGTCTCTGGAATTGTACCTCCAGGCAGGAGGCGGTGGAGCAGTTGGAGGAGCCAGGTGGTGAAATCCCGTCGTAGATCGTCCTCCTCGTCGGGAGGCAGGAGGTTGGCGAGCTCCGCGGTCAGGCGGGAGAGATCCTCCGGTGCGCAGGTCTCCAGCCGGAAGAGGCTGGCCACCCGATTGGCGGGCAGCTCCAGATCCTCGGCGCTGAGGCGGCTCTCGTCGATCAGAAGGTAGGTCAGCTGAGGCAGAAGGCGCTCGGCTCCTGGAGGCGTGGGCTGGAAGAGGCTCGCGAGATCGAGCGGTACGTTCCAGGGGCGCTTTCCGTTGTAGAGGACGAGGGGCAGCACGGCGGGAAGCTTCGAGGTGGTGGTGGCGGCGCCGGTGCGGACGAGGTCGGCCAGGAGGAGCGCCACGTAGCCGAGGATGCGCACGGCCATGAAGGGATCCGGAGTGGACTGGAACTCGACCAGCAGGTAGACATAGAACCAGCCCGCCTCGGTTCCGCTCCAGCGGACCCGCCAGATCATGTCGCTGTGGCGTTCGCGCAGGTCTTCGCTGACGAAGCTGCCGCCGACCCGTTCCAGGGTGGAGAAATCGAGGGTTTGCACCCAGCTCTCGCGCAGGAAGCCGCGGAGCAGCTCCACGATCATCCGCGGGTGAGAGAAGAGAAGCTTGTAGCCGCCGTCATGATCCGCCATCGCACCTCCGTTAAGCCGGCGGGATGCCGGCTGTCAGGGAGGTAGGACGGAAAACGGCGCGGAGATCGCTCAGGGCGCCGCGGCGCTCTCGGCGGCCGGCATCCGCCGGCCCTCGATCAGCACGTTGGCGTAGGGGGTGCCTTCCGAGAGCGGCACCGAGATCGCGGCGAAGCCGCGCTCGGTGAGGAGCTGCTGCCATTCGGCGGCGCTCCTGAAGTGGAAGCTCTGGCGGAAGTGGCCGCGGGCGAGCGCGCAGACGCGCTCGGCCGCCCGGGTCCGCGCGAAGGCCGCCCCGGCGGCGATGTCGGCCTCGCGGAGGATCAGGAGGCCGCCTTCCGGGATCACCGCCGTTACTCGATCGAGAAGCTCCTCCTGCGCTCCCGCGCTCATGTAGTGGAGGACGTCGAGGAGAAAGACGGCGTTGGCGGGCGGGAGGGAGATCTGCCGCAGATCCCCGACCTCGATCGTCGCCCGATCGCCTAGAGCGAGGCTCGCCGCTCGGGCGATTTTCGTCTGCCCCTCGATGCCGTGCAGGTGAAGCCCCGGCGGCGGGATCGGCCAGCCCTCGGGGTAAACCCCGCGCACGGCCTGCTCGCGGGCCCCGGCGAGGAGAGCGAGGAGGATACCGCGGCCGCAGCCCAGGTCCAAAAGCCGGCCCTCGGTCGGCAGGCCGCCACGGGCGAGGAGGGTGAAATAGAGCGGATCGTGCCGCAGCTTGCCGCGCACGAACTCCCAGGCGAAGATCCCAGAGTCGATGTAGCAGCGGGAGATCTCGTCGACCAGGGAATCGATGATCGTGCTCTTGCGCTTCCGGGCGACGACCAGGTAGGTGACGAGGGCGAAGAGGATCGCGAGAATGCTGCCCACGACCGCGCTGCCGGTCAGGAGATCGAGGCCGAAGTGCTTGAGGCTCACCCGGCGGACGTCGGCCAGGTGGAGCGCCAGGAACGGCGCGCCGCGGAGCCGCCTTCCCACCTGGATCTCGCCGATCACGAGAAACGGCCAGATCAGGGGGAGGCTGATGTGGGAGGCGAGATAGGTCTTGATCTGGTTCAGGCGGAAGAGGCGGGAGAGGCCGATACAGAGCGCCAGGTGAAAGCCGAAGAACGGCGTGCAGCCGATGAAGACCCCGACCCCCACGGCGGCCGCCTGGCGGGCCGGTGAATCCGCGGCGGTGCGCAGCTTGTAGAGCAGCTCCAAGAGGGGCCGGGTGAACCGGAAGCGGGGAGCCCGGGGCTCCACGGGCCTCCCGGCGGTCCCCACCTTGGCGGCATTTTGGGCTGGTGCGTCGCCCAAGCGTCTACTCCCCTCCGACCGCGAACGGCACGGGAGTGAGGCCGCGGTGGGCGATCCCGTCGAGCACCCGCGGCAGGGCCTCGAGGACGACCGGCGCCCCGCCCGGCGTGCGGGCTACGGTCGGGCCGTCATGGAGGAGGAGGACGTCGCCCGGCGCGAGACCGGAGAGCAGGCGGCCGGCGACCCGGTCGGCGTTCCGGTCGACGGTGTCGAAGCCGCGCCGGGTCCAGGAGGCCAGGGCGAGACCGGCGGCCGCCAGGACCGGGTCGAGGAGGGGGTTGCGGAAGCCGGCCGGGGCGCGGAAGAGCCGGGGTGCGGTTTTTCCCCCGGTCCCGGCACTCCCGGAGAGATCGGCCAGAACCTCCTGGGCCTGCCGGACCTCGCGCGCCAGGGCTTGCCAGGGGTAGAGGGCGAAGCTGTTGGGGTGGCTCCAGGTGTGGTTCTCCACCCGATGGCCGCGGCGGACGATCTCGACGGCGAGCTCGGGGTGCGCCGCGGCGCGGCGGCCGACGAGGAAGAAGGTCGCCCGGGCGCCACGCTCGGCGAGCCGGTCGAGCACCTGGGGCGTCACCACGGGATCGGGACCGTCGTCGAAGGTGAGCGCGACCTCGCCACGGCGAGCCGCCGCCGCCGGCAGCCGGACTAGGTTCGGACCCAGCCAGGTGGACTGCGGCCACAGGCCGTTCGCGGCGATGGCGATGTGGTCGGCGAGGAGCGCCCCGGCGATCCACGGCCAGCGCCGCGGCGCGACGGCCAGGGCGGCGAGGCCGGCGACGTGGAGGAGCCCGGAGGCGGCGAGGAAAGGGGTGGGGCGCCAGCGCTCCATGGTCACTCCCGCCATGCCGGTTCGGCCACGGCCCCCGTTCCACACGTCCCGGACATCCCGGCGAGCGCGAGGAGCGCCGGGCGATCGATCTTGCCACGCGAGGTGCGGGGGAGCGCGGGGACGAGGATGACGCTCCGCGGCACCTTGTGGGCCGCGAGGTGGCCGCGGCACCAACGGAGCACCTGTTCGGGGCTGAGCTCTTCGGGGCGGCAGGCGATGACGGCGCGCACCCTCTCCGAGCCGCGCCCGGGAACCCCGAGGACCGCCACCTCGCGGACTCCGGCGAGCCCGGCGAGCACGGCCTCGATCTCGCGGGGGTCGACCTTCTTGCCCTTGACGTTGATCAGGTCGTCGAGTCGGCCGTGGAGGACGAGCTCGCCGTTTTGCCAGGCCGCGAAGTCGCTCGCGAGGAAGCTGCCATCGGCGAGCCGGGGGTCGGCATCGGGGACATAGGCGCTGGCGACCGCGGGGGAGCGGACGGTGATCTGGCCGGCTCCGGCGGTGTCGGATGCGGCGTTGGCGGCGTGGGCGGTGTTCCCCGAGCAGGGCACGAGGGTGATCTCCACCCCCTCGACCGGCGTTCCCACGGTTCCGCGCTCGCCGGCCCCGCCCTCGCGGTCGTAGCAGATGCCGCCGCACTCGCTGGCGCCGTAGAAGACGTGGATGGGAAGACCGAAGACCTCGCGGAAGCGGCGCGCCACGGCCGGCTTGAGGGGCGCCCCGGCGCTGATGACCTGGCGGAGCGAAGCCGGCCAGGCCGGCGGATGGGAGAGACCGAGGAGCGCCTCGACGTAGGCGGGGACGGTGGGGAAGATCGTGGCCCCGGCCGCCGCCGCCGCGGCGAAAGGAGCGAGGAGGTCGTTCTCTTCCGGCAGCACGAGGGGAGCGCCGCGCATCAGGGCGGGGAGGACGAGGCTCGACAGGCCGTAGGAGTGAGACATCGGGACGGCGGCGAGCAACCGGTCGTCGGGACGGAAGCCCATGGAGGCGGCGAGCGCCGCATCGTCCGCGACCAGGGCCGCCGAGGGGGTCGCGATGCCGCGCGGCGTGCCGGTCGAACCCGAGGTGAGCTTGAGGACCGCGATTCCGGAAAGGCGCAGAGGCGCCTCTCCCGGCGCCCCGGTCTCGGTGAGAGAGAAGTCCGCCTCGCCGGTGGGCCAGCAGCTCCGGCAGCGCAGGAGCATGGCGGCACCGAGCGAGCGGGCGATGCGGAGCGACTCAGCCTCTGGAGCCTGGGCGTCCAGGAGGAGAGCGGGGAGCCCGGCACGGAGAAGGGCGAGGAGAGCCGCGAGGAACCCCGGTCCATTGCAGGCCGCGAGGGCCACGACCTCTCCCGGTGCGAAGGACCCCGGACGCGTGGCGAGAGCCCCCGAGACGGCGTGGGCCCAGCCGTCAACGTCCCCGACCGTGGCCACGATCGTCCCCGAACGTTGCGGCGCGATCAGCAGCGGTGCCGAGTCGGACCGGCGGCCCAGGGCGTCGAAAGCGGAAACGATAGGGTCCTGGGCACTCACTGCCACGGGTGGCTCGGGCCTCCTGGGAAGACGTTGTGAAGGGGTCGATCCTACCATCACCCCGAAAGTCGCCGCGCCAAGTTACGGACTGGGAGCAGGAGGAGTGCCCGAGATTGACTCGGGCGGTGTCGGGAAGCTATCCTTTTCCCGGAGGCTTTGCCGGAACACCGGCTCTGCCTTTTTTTCTTTCCTGGGCCAAGGCAGCCCAGGCCAGCTTGCCTTCCCGCTCTTCGAGCGGCCTCAGATCCTCGATCACCTTAAAGCCGCTTACCTTTCTCGCGTTTCGACGAGTGTCGTACCGCAATGCCCGGACACCCTCGGCCAGACCGGCGAGCTCTTCCCTTCTGGGTTCTCGCATCAGGGGGAGCTTCAATCCCCAAGCCGTGATGTAAGCCACCAGGTCGGCCAACTGAATTCCGGTCGTCAGGCTGCTGTGGACGAAGAAAGGCTCCGGAATGATGCGGAGGGACCGTTCTTTTCCAGTCACGGTTTCGAGAAAGTACTTCGACATCTGGTCGAGCAGCAGGTGACAGCGCGAGCGTTCGAGCTCGTCGAAGACAACGAATCCGAGCTCCCCGGGACTGCGATCTTCGAGAAAGTAGAAGAACCTCTCGAAGAGATACGAGTAGTCTTTGCGCAGGAATCCCGGATCCGGCCGGGGTGCCTCGCGAGGAACGATGGTGGCAAAGGCGCTCACGTTGTGTTCGGCGCAAAGCTCGAGCGCCTTGGCGACAAAGGCCAGCTTCGCCTGGCTCAGGGCGGTGAGTTGCCGTTTCCCCGCGGATTCGCCTCTCTCAAGACACTCTCGCGCGAGGTCGGAGCGCTCCTTCTGGGGGATCGCAGGTAGCTGCGCCGCGAGCCTGAAGGTCTTCCGCTTGAGTAGTGCTTTGCCTTTGGCTTCTCCATCCTCAGAGGTGTAGCGCTTGCCGAAGCACTCGATCTCGGTCGCTTGCAACCTCCGGATGAGTCCCCAGAGCTTGCGGTCATGAATCGCTACTCCGGCGAGAACCTCATAGGGGCTCTCCCGCCGGTCCACACCCGACTCGTCGATGAAGAGGAAGTAGCTCACAGGAAGTAGACCTCGATCTGGATCGATCGCCAATTCACAGCCCCCAAGGGGGCGCAGCCTGAGTCGGAGTCGGCAGGACCCCGGAGGGCGCGGGGATTGCAAGGCGGAACCCAGGCACGGTAGCATACCGGTCTTGTGCACCGGTCAATTTGAGGGGTTGACCGCGCATTCCTCACTATGTGCGCGGATTCGATTTGCGTCGAGCCGCGCCCTTCCGCCCGGTGGCCGCTCCTGAGCCCCGCGGTCCGACAGCGCTAGAGGTTTTTGAATATGACTGAAGTACAGACCACCTCGTCCCGGATCAAGCAGCTGATCGTCACCAGCCTGAACCTGGACGGTGTCAAACCCGAGATGATCGAGGACGATGCGCCGCTCTTCGGCGAGGGTCTGGGGCTCGACTCGGTGGACGCGCTGGAGCTCGTCGTCGCCCTCGAAAAGGAATTCGGCATCAAGATCAAGAGCCAGGAGCTCGGGCGCGAGGTCTTCTCCTCGGTCGCCAGCCTTTCCGAGTTCATCGAGGGCCGGAGCTAGTCTGCACACGCCACTGTCCGTTCGAGCGAGCCGACCGAGGCGCCGGGTGGCGGTCACCGGCCTGGGGGTCGTGTCGGGCCTGGGCTGGGGCGTCCCCCCGTTCTGGGAGGCTCTGCGAGCGGGACGCACGAGCCTGGGACCCTTCGCGCGCTTCGACCACTCCGGCCACCGTACTCACGTCGCCTCCCAGGTCCCGGATCCGCCACCGGGCCTCGCCGCCCGCTACCCGCGCTGGCCGCGCCTCTCGCAGGCCGACCGTTTCGCCCTCGCCGCGGTGGACGAGGCCTTGGCCCAGGCCGGCTTCGTGGACTTCTCGGGCTTCGCCGATCCCGACCGGGTGGGGGTCTTCTTCGGCAGCAGCACGGGAGGGATGTTCGAGGGCGAGCAGTTCTTCGCCGACCTGCTGAAACGGAGCGTCCGCGGGGCGGAGGGTTCCTCGCGGGTGCACCTGGCGCTCCTCGCCTCGCAGCCGGTCTCCGGCCCCGGGGATGAGCTCGCCCGTCACCTCCAGGTGACAGGTCCGGTCGAAACTCTCTCCTCCGCCTGCTCCTCGGCCACCTTGGCCTTGGGCGCGGCGCTCGATGCGCTCCGCGACGGCGAGGTCGACCTTGCCGTCGCCGGGGGCTCCGATGCGCTCTGCGAGCTCACCTATGCCGGCTTCAACGCTCTGCGCGCGGTCTCGGAGACCCCCTGCCGTCCCTTCCGCGAGGGTCGGGAGGGGATGTCGGTCGGCGAGGGGGCGGCGGTCCTCATCCTCGAACCGCTCGAGCTCGCCCTGGCGCGCGGCGCTACCCCCCTGGCGGAATTGGCCGGTGCCGGGGCCTCCTGCGACGCCCATCACATGACCGCTCCCGACCCCAGCGGACGGGGAGCGGCGGCGGCGGTCGCCGCGGCTCTCGCGGACGCCGGGATGGAGCCGGGGGAAATCGACTTCATCAATGCCCACGGCACCGGCACGCCGCTCAACGATGCCGCCGAGTGGCGGGCCTTCGAGCGCATCTTCGGCGACCGGCTGCCGGAGCTGCCGCTCACCGCCACCAAGGCGATCGTCGGTCACCTCCTGGGCTCGGCCGGCGCCATCGAGGCGGTGGCGACCGTCCTCTGTCTGGCGGCGGGAGAGGTGCACCCCACCCCCGGCACCGGGCCGGTCGATCCGGAGCTTCGGCTGCGGCTGGTGACGGGCCTGCCGCTGCCGCTCGCCGCCCGTGCCGCGATCTCCACCAACCTGGCCTTCGGCGGGTCGAACGGGGCCCTCGTCTTCGCCGCAGCGGGCCGGGGATCTTGAGCCGCCGAGTCGTGGTGACCGGGCTCGGCACCCTGGGCTCGTTCGGCGGCGGCCGGGAGGACACTGGCGGCGGCCCTCCTGGCGGGACGACCGCGTCTCTCGACGATCGACCGCTCCGCCGGCTACCACCGGCCCGGCGGGGCGCGCCTGGCGGCCCTCTTGGACGGCTACGATCTCGCGGGCTGGGTGCCGCCGCGCGAGGGCCGGCGGATGAGCCCTCCCTCGAAGCTCGCCCTGGCCGCCGCCAGGATGGCCCTCAAGGATTCGGGTCGAGCCGGCACCTCGGCGGCGGCCGGGGAGCTCTCCCACGCGGTGGTGGTGATCTCGACCGCCTTCGGCCCTTGCTCCTACACGGAGAGCCTGCTCAAGCAGATCCTCGACAGCCCCGAATCGGCCTCCCCCTTTCTCTTCACCGAGAGCGTCGCCAATGCTCCGGCGGCGCAGATCGGTATCGCCACCGGCGCCCGGGGGGCCGGGATCACCATCGCCCAGCGCGAGGCCGGCCCTCTCCTGGCCGTCGCCCGCGGGGCGACGGAGATCGCCGCCGGCCGCGCTCCCCTCGCCCTGGCGGGGACGGTCGAGGAGATGACGCCGCTCCTCCACTCCGTGCTCGACCGTTTCGGCGGCCTCGCCCGCTCCGCGGAGTCCGCCGATGGAGCCGATGGAGAGGTGGGCGGCGAGGAGCTCGCCCGCCCCTTCGACCGCCGGCGGAACGGTTTCCTCGCCGGCGAGGGGGCGACGGTTCTCGTTTTGGAGGAGGCGGCGGCAGAAGACCGGGGGCGCCCGCCGCTCGCCGATCTCCTCGCCTGGGGGCGGGCCTTCGATCCCTCGGCGCCCGCGGCCGGCTGGGGGGAGGGGCACGCCGCCCTCGCCCGCGGTCTCCTCGGTTGTCTGGACCGCGCCGGTCTCGACCCTGAGGACGTCGATCTCATCGTCTCCGGCGCCTCGGGGGCGAGGACGGGCGACCGCGTGGAGGCCCTGACGCTCCAGGCGGCCTGGGGGGAGCGGCCGCTCCCCCCGATCGTCACCCCCAAGGCGGTGACCGGCGAGTACGGTGGCGGCTTCCTCGCCGCGGCGGTCCTCGCCGCCGCCGGAGCGCCCTTCGGGCCGACCTCGGGTTTCGCCGAGATCGATCCCGAGCTCCGGCTGGTGCCCCACGATGGCCGCCCGCTTCCGGCCCCGCGGCGGGTGCTGGTCTCGACCGTGGCGGCGGGCGGAGCGGCCGCCTGGCTGGTCTTCGGCGCTCCCAGCGCTCCCAGCGCTCCCGGCAGGCCCGGCAATCCCGGCAGGGAGGACAGGCCATGACCTCCCTGGACCGCGTCGCCGTCGCCATCCCCGCCTACCAGGCGGCCCCCACCGTCGGCCAGGTGGTGCGCGACGTCCTCGCGGCGCGGAGCGCCGGCCTCGCCATTCTGCCCGAGGTGCTGGTGGTCGACGACGGCTCGACCGACGCCACCGCGGCGGAGGCGCGCCAGGCGGGGGCGCGGGTGATCTCGCTCCCCGCGAACCAGGGGAAGGGAGCGGCCTTGGCCGTCGCCTTCGCCGACCTCTTTGGGGGGGGGGACCGTGGCGCCACGGCGGTCGTCACCCTGGACGCCGACGGCCAGCACCTCGCCCACGAGATCCCCAAGCTCCTCGCCGCGGCGGCGCCCGATGCCGATCTCGTGCTCGGCGTGCGCGATCACCTCTTCACCAGCATGAGTCGGGTGCGGCGGGCGAGCAACCGGCTCTCCTCGCGGGCCATCTCCTTCGCCGCCGGCCAGCCGCTCGCCGACGTGCAGACCGGCTTTCGCTTCTACTCGCGGCGGCTGATCGAGCGCGTCGGCTTCCCCGAGAAGCGTTTCGAGGCCGAGAGCGCGGTGGTGGTGCGGGCGGCCCGGGCCGGCTTCTCGGTGCTGACGGTACCGGTCCATTTAGGCTTCGCCGACGGCCGTACGACCAGCCACTACCGCCCCTTGATCGACAGCCTGCGCATCGCTTCCGCGGTGACCCGGGCCCGTTTCCAGGTAAAACGATGGCAGGCACCGTCCTCGTAACCGGCGGCAGCCGGGGGATCGGGCGGGCGGTCGTCGAAGCGCTCACGGCGGCGGCCCAGGCCGGCGGCGACGGCGGCGGCGAGTGGGAGGCCGTGGCCTTCACCTACCGCGCCGACGAGGCGGCGGCGCGCGCCCTGGAGGCGGCGACCGGTGCCCGGGCCTTCCGCCTGGACTTGGCCGACCGCTCGCGGCCCGACGACCTCCTCGCCGAGCTCGAGGCGGTCCTGCCGCCCGTGGGTGGCCTCGTCAACAACGCCGGCCTCCTCCGCGAATCGCTCCTCGCCTTGACCTCGGACGCCGACTGGGACGCGGTCGTCGATGGCAACCTGGGCGGCCTCTTCCGCTGCTGCCGGGCGGTGCTCCGCGGCATGATGACGAGGCGGCGGGGGGCGATCGTCAACGTCGCCTCGCTCTCCGCCCTCCACGGGGTCGCCGGCCAGACGGCCTACGCGGCGGCCAAGGCGGGGATCCTCGGGCTCACCCGCTCGCTCGCCCGGGAGGCGGGGAAGCGAAACGTGCGGGTCAACGCCGTCGTCCCCGGCTTCGTCGCGACCGACATGACCGCGGCGCTCCCGGCGGAGGCGGTCAAGGCTCTCCGCGCCGGCGAGTGCCTGCCGGCCGGCGCCTCCGCCGCGGCGGTCGCCGATGCCGTCGTCTTCCTGCTCTCCGCGCGGGCCGCGGCGATCACCGGCCAGGCCCTGGTGGTCGACGCCGGAGCCTCGGCATGACCCCCAGGGACGGAGAGACGAGGATCAAAGGTCTGGCCGCCGCCCTCGTCCGCCGGCCGGGGCGGGTGCTCCTCGTCACCCTGGGACTGACCCTCCTGGCGCTCCTCCCGGCCTCCCGCCTGCGCCTCCTGACCGACCTCGCGGCCCTCCTGCCGCGCGAAGCTCCGGCCTCGCACGACTATCGGACTTTCCTTGAGACCTTCGGCGGCTTCGAGAAGCTCTTCGTGATCGTTCAGGAGAAAGCGCAGGCAAAAGCGCAGGCGAAGAACGGCCGGCCGGCGGACCCGGGGCCTCTGGTCGACGCCGCCGAACAGCTTTCGGAGGAGCTGGCGAAGAGTCCCCTCGTGGGGAACACCCGTTTCGGTCTGACTCCCGAGGACGAGGCCTTCTTCTTCCGCTGGGTGGCGCCGCGCGCCCCCCTTCTCTTGGGCGGCGATTTCAAGGCCGAGGTGGCGCGGCGGATCGAGCCGGCCGCCCTGAAGGCCCGGGTCGCCGTCCTCCGCCAGACCCTGACGAGCCCGGCCGGGAGCTTCGCGGCTCCCTTCTTCGCCGCCGATCCCCTGGGCTTCTCGGAGGGTCTCCTGGCCGCGGCCAACTCGGCGCTCCCCATCGACCCGGGGACCGGCGCCTTTCTCTCGCGGGACGGCGACGCCGTGCTTCTGGTCGTCACCCCGGCGCACTCGGAGCTCGACCCGGCGGCGGGGCGGGCGCTCGTCGCCCTCCTCGACCGGTCCTATGCCGCGGTCCGCCGGGACGTCCCAATCCCCCTCGTCTTCCATGCCGTGGGCGGGCCGATCTACGCCGCCCACGACGAGGGGATCGTCCGCGAGGACGTCGTCCGCATCACCCTCTCGTCGACGATCCTGGTCGCCATCCTCGTCCTCGCCGGCTTCGAGGGGATCGTCATGACGGTCGCCCTCTTCGCCACGGTCGCCGTGGGGCTCGTCTGGGCGGCGGCGGCGACCAGCCTCCTCCTCGGCAGCCTGTCGGTCGTGGGGATCGCCTTCATCGCCACCCTCCTCGGGATGGGGATCGACTATGGCATCCACGGCGGCGCCCGCTTCCGGCTCCTGCTCCTCTCCGGCGAGAGCCGCAGGGAGGCGCTCCTGGGCGCCCTCCGGCAGACCGGGCCGGCCATCCTCGCCGCCACCCTGACGACCGCGGCGGCCCTCTCGGCGCTCGGGCTCGCCCACTTCCGGCCGCTCCGCGAGATGGGGGTCGTCCTCGCCCTCGGCCTCCTCTCGATCCTGGCGGCGACGGCGACCTTCGGGGCGGCGTTGATCGCCTGGTACCCGCGCGAGCGGAGCCTCCGCGGCGGCACCGTTCTCATCCGCCGTTTCTGGACCCCGCTCTTCGCCGCCCTGGTGGGTTTTGCCGTCCGCCGGCCGCGCTCGGTTCTCCTCGGAGCGCTCGTCCTCTCCCTCTTAGCCCTCGGCGGGCTGCCGCGGCTGGCGCTCAACCCCGACCTTCGCACCCTGCGGCCGGACGACCCCGAATCGACGACCGCCGAGCGGATGCTGTTCACCAAGTTCGGTCTGGGTCTCGATACGACGACGGTCGTCCTCAAAGATCGCGATCTCCCCCATGCCCTGGACGATGCGGCGCGGGTGCGGAAGATCCTGGAAGGCGCCTTGGGTCCCGGCGCCGACATCACCTCGCCCGCCGACTGGATGGTGACCGGCGGCCGGATGGCGGAACGTCTGGCCGCCCTCCGCACCCTTCCCCTGGCAGCCGCGGCGGACCAGCTGGAGCATGAGCTCAAGGCCGCCGGTTTCAGGGTCGATCGCTTCGCCGGGGCGATCGGCGCTCTCCGCTCCCTGGGGCGCGGGGAAGACCCCGGGGCGCCGCCGCCCGGAGCGTGGCCGTCGGCCATGGCGGAGCTGATCCGCCCGACCCAGGGCGGCACGGCGGTCGCCGTTCACGTGCGGGCGCCGGTCGGGCGCTGGGAGGCAGGGCCGCCGCCCGCGGTGATGCGCGCTCTCCGCGCCGCCGCTCCCGAGGTGGCCGTGGCGTCGACCCCCCGGGTGGGGGCGGAGCTCCGCGACCTCGGCCTCTCCGACATGGTGCGTTCGAGCCTCCTCGCCGCCCTGCTGCTCGCGGTCGTCGTCTACCTCGCCTTCCGCCGCCGGCCGGCGGAGGCGCTCCTCGCCGCCCTCCCCCTGGCGCTCGGCTGTCTGTGGATCTTCGGCTTCTGGGGGCTCGCCGGGCGGAGCATCGACCTCCTCTGCATCGCGACCCTCCCCGTCCTCCTGGGCAACGGGGTGGATCTCGGGGTCTACGCGGTCTATGGCACCCTGGGCGATTCGGGAAGAGCGCCGGGCGGCGTCGCCGGCTCGGTCGAGCGTTCAGGGGTGGCGTTGACCCTCGCGGCCTTGACCACTACCGCCGGTTTCGGCAGCCTGGGCTCCTCGCGCATCCCGGGGCTCGGCAACGCCGGGATGATCGTCGCCATCGGGGTCTTCTTCTGCCTGCTGGCGACGATCTTCGTCCTCCCCGCCCTGGAGGCCCTCCGCGGTATTCAGGAGGGGCGGGCCGAGCGGGCCGGGCGGGCCGGTCGGGCCGCGAAGGGAGGGCCGGCATGACGACCGCCTCTCCTGCCTCTCCTGCCTCCCCGGGGGTGCCCACCGCGCCACCGGCGCCGCCGCCCCACGCCCCCGAGGCGGGGCGGATGCGCCGGCTGCTCGGGCCGCTCTACGTCACCGGGGTCTTCTGGTTCCGGCTCCACTGTTGGGGGGTCTCGCGGCTCCCCGATTGGGCGGTGGGACCGGTGATCCTCCTCTTCACCTCGTTTTTCTTCGTCGCCCTCCAGAACATCCGGAACGCCGTGGCCGACAACCTGGAGGCGGTCCTCGGTCCCTGCTCCTGGTGGGAGCGGCAGAGGCGGATCTGGCGCACCCTCCACAACTTCGCCTGGTGCCTCTCCGAGCGCTACGAGCGCCTGGCGACCGACCGCACCTTCGAGATCACGGGGGAGGGGGAGGAGATCTGGAGCGAGATCCTGGGTTCCGGGAAGGGGTTCATCCTCCTCTCCGCGCACCTGGGGAGCTGGGAGGCGGGGTCGATCGTGCCGGCCGACCGCGACGGCCGGCGGATTCACGTCGTCCGCGAGGCGGAGACCGATCCGCGGGCGCAGGCCTTCATCCGCGAGCTGATCGGCCGCCACGGCCGGGGGCTCTACGTCACCCACTTCGCCGCCGACGATCCCCACCTCGGGATGGTCATGCTGGAGGCCCTCCGCGACGGCGAGATCGTGGCCCTCCAGGGGGACCGTCCGCGGACCGGCGGCCGGTCTCTCCAGACGGCTCTCTTCGGCCGCTCCTTCCCCCTGCCCGTCGGCCCCGCCGCCCTCGCCCGCGCCGCGGGGGTGCCGCTGGTGCCGGTCTTCATCTTCCGTGAGGGCCGGCGCCGCTACCGCTCGATCGTGCGGCCGCCCATTTACCTGGCGGAGACCGCGGACCGGAAGGCCGACCTGACCGTGGCGGTCGACCGCTTCGGGGTCGAGCTCGCGGCCGCCATCCGGCGGGTCCCCCACCAGTGGTTCTGTTTCCGTAAGGTCTGGCCGAAGGGTCAGGAGGGGACGTAGGTGCTGATCGTGCCGGTCAAAAGGATCGCGCCCTCCTGCTCGACCCGGATCTCGTAGACGGCGAGCGGCGGCGCGCTGCCGGCAGCCTCGACGATCACCGCGAGCGGCTCCCCGGCCGGCAGATCGGGGACGTAAAACGTCGCGTCGCGCACCCCCACGAGGTAGCCGAGCCGCGGGCCGGGATCGTCGGTCCGACGGGAGAGCGCCTCCAGGGCCGCGGCGGCCTGGGCGGCGGCTTCGAGACCCAAAAAGGCCGGGGCGCGCTCGCCGATCACCCAGGGGTTGTCGGCGGGGATCGAGGCGATACAGTGGATGCGGTCGAACGGGGGTGGCGCCTCGACGATCACCCGCACCAGGCGCATGGGATCGCGGTGGGGGAGGAGAGACTCGACGGCGGGAGGACCCTCGATCAGGGCCAAGCGGCCGCCTCCCGGGTGAGAACCGTGCCGCGGCTCACCCTCTCACCGTCTCTTTCGATGACGAAGGAAACGCTCCCATCTTCCGCGTCTTCCGCGCGCGGGGAGAGCCGGACGGCGAGGATATCGCCAGGCCTCACGGGCTGGCGGAGCTTCAAGGATCGTACCCCCGCGAGCGTCGTTCCCGGTCCTCGCCAGTCGGCGAGCGCCCGGGTGACGAGCGCCAGCTGGGCGACCCCGGGGAGGATCGGATGGCCGGGGAAATGGCCGGTGAAGAGCGGGCTCGTCTCCGGGATGCGCACGGTGAGGAGCCAGCCGCTGTCCGGGTTGTCGCTCGGTCCCGAGCCCAGGATCTCGTAGCCGGGGAAAGCCGCCTCAGCGGGAGACATGCTGGAATGGAGGGGGCGTCGGTATCCCTGAGGTCCCTGACGCCGCCGATGTCGCCGATGTCGCCGCCGCCGACACCGGCTGCGTCCCCGTAGGGGACGGCTCGGCGGCGAAGAGCGAGAAGCGCTCGTGCTTGGGGACGATCTGGAAGTTCCGGTTGAGGAAGAGGATCAGCTCGAAGAACCACATCCGCCAGCGCAGAGCGAAGGCCGGCCTGGGGAAGACGTGCCCGGCGAGGATCGAGATGACGGCCCGGTGCACGCCGAGCGGCCCCTGGCCTTCCAGGAACAGCTCGCGGAAGGCGTGCTGGTAGTAGAGCGCGATCATGCGGAAGAAGGGCGCCGTGCTCCGGCTGACGAAGCGGCGGTAGCGTCGCCGCACCGCGCCCTGCCGTTCCTTGCCGGAGAGGATGGCGGCGATCCCGCGGGCGGCCTCCCGGCCGCTCATCATCCCCAGGCAGACCCCGGTCGAGAAGATCGGGTCGACGAAGGTGGCGGCATCGCCGGCGAGGAAGTAGCCGGGTCCGGCATACGGCTCGCAGCGATAGCTGAAATCCGCCAGGACGAAGTTCTTCTCTGGAAAGACGGCGTCCGCCGTGCGGCGGGCGAGCTCCGGGCAGCGCGCGATGCCCCAGAAGAGCATGCGCTCGGGGGGGACCGCCACTTTACGGGCCAGCTCCGCATGCATGACGAAGCCGATCGAGGTCCGCTTCTCGTCGAGCGGGATGCTCCAGAACCATCCCTCCTCGCAGATGATGATGAGAGGGTAGCCCCCTTCCTCACCCGGAGCGCGCTCGGCATTCTCGAACTGGCCGAAGTAGGCGACCTTCTTCAAGTGCGGCAGGGTGCGGCGGAGATTCAGATGCTTGCCGACGATGGTCGCCTGGCCGGAGGCGTCGATCAGGTACTTGGCCGCGATCTCGCCGCCCTCGATGGCGATCCGGACGTTGCCGTCCGCGAGCTTCAGGATGCCCTTCACGTGGGTCTCCTGACGAACCTCGGCGCCGGCCTTCCTGGCCTCGTCCAAGAGCATGGCGTCGAAGGGGGCACGCTCGATGTTCCAGGCGACGCTCTCCCCTCCCCAATTGCTCGCGAGGCCGATGCTGAAGGGGAAGGACATGCGCTCGTTGCCCGAAGCGGTGACGAAGGCGGCGCCGCGCTTCTCGACCTGGGGGATTCTGGCGAGGGCCTCGGAGAGCCCGAGCTCGTCGATCAGCGTCCGGTTGTAGGGGAGGAAGGACTCGCCGATGTGGAAGCGAGGGAAAGCGGCGCGTTCTAAGACCACGACCCGGTACCCCTCGCGAGCGAGGACCAGGGCCGAAGTGGAGCCGGCGGGACCTCCACCGATGATGACGACGTCATAGGTCTCCGCGCTCATTCCCATTCCCCAATCTGCATTTTCGCTGGCATCGGCCTGTGGAGCTTACGGATCAAGGGGGGTGGGCGTCAACCGGTGGTGCCGCGGGTTGCCGGCGGCGGGCTTCGGAGGGCGGGGATGGCGGGGCGCTTGCCTTGGTACGCGGGTTGCGGCAAGGTTCTCGCCACATGGCGACCTATGTGATCGGGGACGTACACGGCTGCTTCGACACCCTCACCCGGCTGCTCTCCCGGATCGGCTACTCGCCGCGGCAGGACCGGCTCTGGCTGGTGGGGGACCTGGTCAACCGCGGGCCGCGTTCGCTCGCCGTCCTCCGCTGGGCGGCGGCGCTCGGCGACGACCGGCTGGTCGCCGTGCTCGGCAACCACGACCTCCATCTCCTGGCGCGCGCGGCCGGCCTCGCCAAGGAGCGCCGCCGGGATACCCTGGAGGCGGTCCTCGGGGCCCGCGACCGCGACGACCTCCTCGCCTGGCTCTGCGCCCGGCCGTTCCTCCACCACGAGGGCGAGCACGTCCTCGTCCACGCCGGCCTGCTACCGGAGTGGACGGTCGAGGACGCCGCGTCGCTCGCGAGAGAGTTGGAAGAGGAGCTCCGAGGCGAGAAGGGGGACCGCCTCCTCGGCAGCCTGCGCGACGACCTCCCCGGCCCCTGGCAGCTGGCGCTCTCCGGAACGGCCCGCAGGCGCCTGGCTCTCGCCGCCTTCACCCGCCTCCGCACCCTCACCCCCGGCAAGGGAATGTGCTCCGATTTCAGCGGCCCACCCCACCTTGCCCCTCCCGGCTGCATCCCCTGGTTCGACGTCCCCGGCCGCAAAAGCCGCGACACGACCGTCCTCTTCGGCCACTGGGCCGCCCTGGGGCTGCTGCAAAAAGACGGGGTGATCGGCCTGGACACCGGCTGCGTCTGGGGCCGGACGCTCACGGCGATCCGGCTGGAGGATGGGAAGGTGTTTCGGGTGCCGGCGGCGGAGGGTTAGGGAGCTGGTTTCGGCACGCTCATCGAGCCCGTTCGCCCGTTAGACCTGCCACTTCGGTCAGCTCGACGGCGGCATCGACGATCTGTCGGAAGAGCGCCGGATGGAAGGGATGATCCACGTCCAACCCACGCTCCAGCCTTGTGGTGACAAGAGATAGGCGGCGGGTGATCGCCTTTACGGTCTCAAATGGAGGTGTGCCTTCCAGGGGCACGAAGCAGTCCAGGAGGCAGCGGAGCATGACCGACTGCCTACCCTCGTGGATGTGCGGATCGTGCCCATTGAGATCGCTGAGACTGGTCTGGAGTCGAAAGGGCTTCTCTTCAAAGACGAAGAAGCTGTGTTTGGTCCGTCTGGAGAGCGTATAAGCGATGCCGAGCTCGAAGGGCATATTGAAGCGCGGTACGCGGCCGTGCCGCGAAAGAGAGACGCGGCTCAGATCATGAACCGAGGCGGCGCAACTGCCGATCAGCTCAAAAATCCGATCCAGGCGGTTTCTACCTGAGCTCGGGACTTCGAGAACGCAGTGCGGTTTGCGGCCCAGAGCAGTCAAACCGCCGATGAGCGCGATGAAGAGGGACCGGTAGCGCCGATCGAAAGGAACGTTCAAGAAAACACTCTGCGGATCAAGGGAAACCGCGGGTTCCACAGAGCTGGGCTGATAGCCTGGAGTCAGCTACGTTTGAGGGAGGGGGCGTGCGCCAGGGAGGAGGCCTTGCTTTCTCCCCCGGTTCCCTGGGTAGCCTTGTCGAGATATCCGAGCTCGGCGAGCACCTTGCGGACGACGGCAGAGTCCTTCTTGGTGACCTTGACCGCGCTCCGGATTTCCTCAGCGCTCGCCCGCGGGGCGACGTGCTGACCCGTCCGAGCAGGATGCTTTCTGGCGGGTGCCTTCAGGGTGACCACCATGGCTGAATTCTAACACGGCCGGGCCCGGTCCCCGTCCAAGGGAAGACGCTTCCCGCCTCCTGGGGTTAGAATCCCTGGGAGGGCGTCACGCGGCCGTCACGCGCGCCCTCCTCTGCCGATCATCCTCTACTTTGCAGTCATAGGAGCCATCCATGCGACCGCCTGATCCCGTGAGGTTGACCCCCGGCAAACGGGTTCTGTTCCTGACCAAGGATCCCGAGCGGATCCGCCAGCAGCTCAGAGGCGAGCTCGACCTGCGGATGGAGGATCTGACCGTCGAGGATCTGCTGGACGACATCAACACCGACGCCATGACCCCGGCCTGGGTCTGCTTCAGCCACCGGCCGGAGGACATCGCCCGCGACGCCTACGCCGGCCTGATCGTCGACGGCAAGCGCCTGTTTGAGCGCGACGCCTTGAAGAACGGCAACTTCGAGGTCATCGTCTCCGGCTACCGGAAGGGCGTCGGCAGCTCGCGGGAGACCGCCGTCCAGGCCGAGAAGTGGTCCGGCATCCGGATCGCCATCGCCGCCTCCTTCGCGCCCATCCACGCGAGCAACAACGTCAGCCAAGGCGTCCTCATGGGGAACCACGAGCAGCTCCGCCGGCTCCAGGCGGGCGAGGGCATCCCGCTCGAAGAGTTCTACCGCGAGTACGACCCGATCACCCAGATCATCGTCCAGCACGGCGGGCTCTTCCCGTTCTCGAAGGCGGTGGCGAAGGGCGAGGTCACTCTGCCGCAACCGCATACCGGCGAGCGCCCGATGACGATGGCGGAAAAGATCCTCTCCCGTCACCTCCTCACCGGAGCCGGGGACGGAGCGAAGTACGTCAAGCCCGGCGACGCCATCGTCGTCGAGGTCGACGGCGGCTACTCGCACGAGTTCACGACCGCCCAGGTCCACTACTTTTTGGAAGAAGAGTACGGCGCCGACTACCAGGTCAAGAATCCCGCCAAGTTCGCCGTCTTCGAGGATCACCTCATCTATGCCGACGAGGTGCCCAAGATGCGCGCCTTCATGGACAAGATCGAGACCCTCCGCGAGCTGCAGCGGGAGTTCCAGGTTCACACCGGGGTGCGCGATTTCTCCGCCAAGGATCGCATCTCGCCGGGCATCTGCCACGAGGTGGCGCGCGAGGTGTTCATCGATCCGGGCGACTTCATCCAGGCGACCGACAGCCACACCTGCATGGGCGGGGTGAACAACGCCCTCACCTGGGGGGTCGGGGCGACCGAGTACGCCGACCTCGTGCACTCCGGCTTCACCGAGGTCGAGGTGCCGGAGTCGATCCGCTTCGAGCTGACAGGCAAGCTCGCCCCGGGCGTCACGGCGAAGGACGTGATGCTCTACATCCTCTTGAACTACGCCAAGCCCCAGGCGACGCTCAACCGGGTGATGGAGTTCACCGGCCCCGGCGTCTCGACCCTCTCGATGGACGAGCGCGCGACGCTCACCAACATGGCGACCGAGTGCGCGGCACGGACCGCCATCGTCATCGCCGACGACCTCACCTTCCGCTGGCTCGCCGAGTGGCGGCCGAGTCTCAAGGGCGAGGACATCGAGCGCCTGCGGCAGCGGGCGGTGGCGCCCGATCCGGGAGCGGTCTATGCGGGCGGCGTCCACGAGATCGACCTCTCCGCCATCCTCCCCATGGTCGCCCACCCCGGCGATCCGGACCATGGCATCCCGTCCGACCCCACGAACGGCGCCTTCATCACCGAGATCGGCGAGGTGCCGATCGAGATCGCCTACGGCGGCAGCTGCACGGCGGGGAAGATCGACGACCTCGTCTTTTACCACCAGGTGGTCAAGGAGGCGCTGGATGCCGGTCTTCAGGTGGCGCCGGGGGTCAAGTTCCTCATCCAGTGCGGCTCGCTCGCGGTCGAGAAGTTCGTCTATGACAACGGCCTCGCCGACACCTTCCTTCGCGCCGGGGTCACCCTCATCCACCCCGGCTGCGGCGCCTGCATCGGCTGCGGCCCCGGGGTCTCCGAGACCACCGACCAGGTGACGGTCTCGGCGATCAACCGCAACTACAAGGGCCGTTCCGGCCCCGGCCGCCTCTGGCTCGCCTCCCCGCTAACGGTCGCCGCCTCCGCCTTCACCGGCCACATCACCGCCTACACGCCGGGGATGTTCCAGAAGATGCGGGAGAAGACGCCGGAGCTCGCGCCGGCGTAGAGAGGAGGAGCTGGCGGCGGATCTCGCCGCCAGCCTCGCCGCGGTCTTCCCCAACGCCAAACTGGCGCGCTGAAGCCTTACGGATCGCGCGCAACGCTGGGTCGTCGCGCGCAAGCGTTCGTCCATGCGTCTCAAGCATTGATCTTGACGCGTAAGACTTGCGCGCGTTGCGCAGCGCTCGGTCGTCGTGGGCAAGCGTTCGTCCACGTGTCGCAAGCATTGGTCGTGGCGCGGAACGCTTGGGCGCGTCGCGTAACGCTTGGTCGTGCCGCGCAAGCGTTCGTCCACGTTGGAGCGTCGCTAGAGCTTCCTCATGGCGAGCCGGATCAGCCGCGGAAGCCGTCGAAAAACGCCCTGTGCGCGGCGAGAAGCTCCGCCTTACGTTGCAGGTTCGGTGCGAGCGACCATACGCCTTCTTCGTGCGTGCCGCCGAGCAGGATGCCGTCGCTGCGCGGAAACATGTACAGGTCGCCGGCGATCGTCGCGTACTGCACTTCCGGCTGCGGCAGAAGAAACGTCAACTGTCCTTTGACCGGCAGGAGCTCATCGTCGTCGAACAATGCTTTCGCGCCGAGCCCCGTGCAGTTGAACACGAGTTTTTCCGGCAATACCTGGACCGCGGCGCGATCCGGCAGCTCGCGCACGACGATTTTGCCGCCGGCGAGGTGAAACTCGTCGAGCATCGCCGCGAGATACACCGGCGGCTCGATCAGCAGCGTGTCGAACTGGCGCACGAACGCGTAGCCGGTGAACGGATGCTCGTCCGGTGCGAGCGCGCGATATTCCGGCATCATGGCGCGAAACGGGCTTTCTGCGCCGGCATAGCCGCTTTCGGTGAACGGCTGATGGTTCAAGTAATAATTGCGCATCCAGCGCACACCGAAGCGGGATCCCAAGAGGATCTGATAGCGCCGGTACGCGTATTCCGCCGCGGCGAGCAGTTGTGCGTTGAAGGCGTCGGTCCGTCGGGTGTGATCGGACAGGAAGGCGGGAAACCACTGCCCCCCGGCGACGTTCGAGGTCGTCTCCGGCGGCATCGCTTTGGTATAGATCGTGACTTCGAATCCCGCTTCCTGCAGCAGCCGCGCATTCGCCAGGCCGACCGCGCCGCAACCGAGCACCGCGACCGGACCGCGATGTTCGGAGACGCCCAGATCGACGGCGAGCTTCGCTGTGCCCCAGGACAACGTGATGCCCGAGCCGCCGTGACCGTAGTTGTGCACGACGAGCGTGTCGTCCAGCTTTTCGGCCCGCACGACGAAACCGGACGGACGGTACGGCCGTAGGCCGACGACGGTGCGGATCTCGCGCTCCGGCGCCACGTGCACCGGCGGCAGGTCGCGTGCGCTGCCGGTGAACGAGATGTCGGGCGCGACATAGGCCCGCAGAGCGCCCCCGCGCGTCCGGCGCGCGGGCGCGCATCCGGACCACCACGGCAGCGAGGACGCGCCAGCGAGAGCCGCGCCGAGAGCGCCGCAGTGGCGCAGAAAGTGACGGCGGTTCATGGTCCGCCTCCGCTTTAAAAAACCTTACGCTACCTGCCCCAGCTTCTCCCGCACCCGGATCTCCCGGATGCGCTGGAAGACCGAGAGCAAACCACCGACCAGGACGACGTAGAGGCCGCCCCAGACGAGGATGATGAGGGGCTTTCTCGTCACGTCGACCGAGAGCTTCGCCGGGTTCGCCACCCCTTCCGCCTGGATCTGGATGGCGCCCGAGGAGGCGTTGATCCCCGCGAGGACGAGCTGGCCGCCGCCGGGGAGCGGAGCTCCCGGGGTCTCCACCCGGCCGTCTGCCGGATTGAGCTTGTAGAGGGCCTTGAGCGGCTGCATGGCTCCGCCGTCCGGGGTGACCTCCAGGTTGGCTCCGATCGTCACCGGCTTGCCCGCCGCCATCTGCGCCATGGCGTTGCCGGCGACCTGGAGGTCGAAGTTGACGAAGCGGATCTCCATCGCTCCGATCTTCCCGGCTTTGCCTTTGGCGAGCTCCAGGTGCGGCTGGCCAGGGTCGTACTCGATGGGCGAGATGTAGAGGTCTTTGAGGACCGTATTGTGGACGTCCGGGTTCGCCATCAATTGCTTGGTGCGGTCGTTCATGAAGAGCTTCGGGTAGGCGAGGTAGCCCGTGCCGTCCGCCCGCGCCACCTTGACCTCCATGCGCTCCCGCTGGCCTTCGATCCGCGGGATGTAGCGGTTGAAGGTCAAGGTCAAGTCGCCGACCTGGGTGGGCTTGCCCTGCTCCAGGGTGATTTTGGTGCTCTCGTCGTAGCCCGAGGAGGCGAGGATGCCCAAGAGGATGATCCCCACCCCCACGTGCGCCAGATAGCCGCCCGCTCCCCGGAAACCGCCGGCCTGGAACTTGAGCGCCACCTTCTGCAGGTTGCTCCCCAGGGCCATCGTGGCGAGGAAGGCGAAGGCCAGGTGGAAGGGGTTGTGGACCTTCCAGACGGCGGCGCCGATCGTCACCGCCACGGCGAGGATCGCCGGGAGGGTGAGCCGGCGGAGGATGCGGTCCAGCCCCTCTCCCCGCCAGGTCAGATAGGGGACGAGCGAGAGGAGGAGCGCGACGAGGAAGGCGATCGGCAGGTTCACCTGGTTGTAGAAGGACGGGCCGACCTGACCCGGGTTCGCCATGAAGCGGGTGAGGATCGGCGCCGAGGTGCCAACCGTGATGACGAGGGCCGAGGCGAGGAGGGTGATCGTCGCCAAGACCAGGAACGTGCCGCGCGAGAGGAACGGGTCTTCGAGCTTCTCGGTAGGGATGTCCTTCCAGCGGGTGGCGATCAGGTAGATCGAGAGGAGCAGGAAGGTCCCCATGCCGAAGAGGAGGAGGCCGGAGATCCCGAGGTCGACGAAGCTGTGGACCGAGAAGTCGGCGAGCACCCCCGAGCGGGTGAGGAAGGTGCCGTAGAGGACCGCCATGTAAGTCAGGGCGGCGAAGACGTAGTTCGCCCGCCGGTAGCGCTTCTTGCTGCGCTCCATGTGGAGGCCGTGGATCATCACGGTGCCGAAGAGCCAGGGGATGAGCGAGGCGTTCTCGACCGGGTCCCAGCCCCAGTAGCCGCCCCAGCCCAGGGTCTTGTAGGCCCAGTAGCCCCCCATGAGGATGGCGGTGCCGAGGACTAAAAAGCCGCCGAGCGCCCAGGGGAACGCCCGCGCCGCCCAGGAGTCGTAGTCGCGCCGCCAGAGGGACGCCATGGCGAAGGCGAAGGGGATCGCCGAGGCGGCGTAGCCGACGAACATGATCGGCGGATGGATGACCATCCAGTTGTCCTGGAGGAGGGGGTTCAAACCCGCGCCCTCGACCGGGGTCTGGCCGAGCATGACGAAGGGGTTCTCGCGGACGAGGATGAGGAGGAGCCCGAGGACGGTCAGGATGTAGATCATCATCACCGCCGGCTCGGCCTTCCCCGCCGACCGCTTGATCCCCAGGCCCAGGAGGCTCCCCCAGAGGAGCCAGATGAGGAAGCTCCCCTTCTGCCCCGCCCAGAAGCTCGCCAGCTGGTAGCGCCCCGGAAGGTCCGTCCCCGAGTACTGGTAGACGTACTCGATGCGGAAGTCGCGGAGCAGGAGGAGGAGGATCAGGACCGCGGCGGTCAAGACGATCGAGAGGGCGAAGAAGTTGTAGGCCCGGCGGGCGAAGACGAGCGACCCGGCATCGCCGCGGAGGACGAGCGAGTAGCCCCACACCGAAGCGAGGGCGAAGAAGAGGGCGGACCACAGGGCCAAGGCCCCCGGGAGGTACAGATGGGACAGGTAGGTCACGGTCTCTCTCCTTCGTGCGCGCGGAGTGGGCTCAGCTGTACTGCTTGTTCACTTCCGCGCCCTGGTACTTGCTCGGGCACTTGACGAGGAGCTTGTTGGCCTCGAACTCCTTGGTTCCCGTATCGAAGCGGCCGATGGCGACGACGCTGATGGCGTCCTCGAAGTTGCCCGGCTTCACCCCCTTGTAGCGGACGCGGAGGACGGACTGCGTCTTCGGGTCCTTGAGGTTGAAGTAGAGCGACTGGTTGTCGCCGTGGTAGCTCGAGCTCCCCTTCTCCAGAGCGCCCGCCACCTGGACCATGCGGTTCGCCACCCGCGCCTCGTCATAGGAGACGTAGGGGGTGAGCGTCTGCTTGAACGAAGAGGCGGAGAGCAGGATGAAGCCGAGGAGCAGAATCCCCCCGATGACGTAGAAGCCTTTGCTCTTCATTGACCTTTCTCCATGTCGCGAAGCCTCCTGCCGAGGCGCAGGAGGTAGAGGAACAGCCCGGTCCAGATGACCAGGTTGACCACGAGGATCCAGCCGAGACCGCCCAATTCCATAACGTCTCTCTCTCGCTCTTCAATCCCGCTCGCGGCGCGCGGCGAGGTTCTTCATCCGCCAGTCGAGATTGTGCATCCAAAAGAACAGTGCCACTTCCCCCACAAAAGAGGCCAGGATGAACCTGGAGCATCTTCGAGTCCATGTCGATCTTCCCCCGCGCGTTGATCACCGAATCGGGGTGCAGCGAGAAGGTGATGCGCGGCACGATGAAGAAGAAGAAGGGGGTGACGACGACGCCGATGAGCGCATAGGCGGCGGCCAAGCGGGCCCGCTTCTCCTCGTCCGGGAGCGCGCCGCGGAGGGCCAGGTAGGCGCCGTAGAAGATGAGGACGAGGAGGATCGAGACCTGGCGCGGGTCCCAGTTCCAGTACGCCCCCCACATGATGCGCGCCCAGAGCGCCCCGGTCACCGTCGCCAGGAAGCAGAAGACGAAGCCGATCTCGACCGCCGCGGCGGCGGCACGGTCGTGCTCGATCCGCCGGCCCAGGAGGTAGCGGAGGCTCCAGAACGCCGCCACGAAGAAGGCGATGAAGGCCGTCCAGGCCAAGGGGACGTGGAAGAAGAGGATGCGGCTCGACTGGCCGATGAAGCCGGCGGCGAGCGGCGAGTAGAAGAAGGCGGCCCAGATCGCCACCCCCATCCAGAGCCAGAGCAGCCAGAGCCCGAGAGTTTTCATGGATTCCACACTAGCGGAAACAGCATCAGTCCGGCGATGGTGATGACTGCATCATATAGAAGAAGCTGAACGAGCGCCACTCCCGGCGGCGCTCCGGCGACGGCGTTGCGGGTCAGCTCGACCGCCAGGAGAAGGAGGGGGAGGAGGACCGGGAAGGCGAGGACGGCGAAGAGGGTCGAGCGCCCCTGGGCCTGGGCGATGATGGCGGCGATGAGCGTGCTGCCGGAAGCGAGTCCAAAGCCCCCCGCCGCGAGGGTCCAGGCGAGGAGGCCCGGAGAGCGCACGGTGAGCGACATCATGGCGCAGTAGATCGGGGCGATCAGGGTTTCCAGGGCGAAGACCAGGGTGATGCCGTAGGCGAGCTTGCCGGCGAAGAGGGCCGACGGCGTGGCGGCGAGGCGGAGGGCGGTCGCCGTATGCATCTCTTCTTCCTGGACGAAGCCGCGCGGCAGCCCGGCGGAGGCGGCGAAGAGGAGGATCACCCAGAGGAGGACGGGGAGGACGGCGAAGGACTGCTCTTTGGAGGTGCCGAGCGGTCCCAAGCTCGCGGAGACGACGACGAGCGTCGTGAAGGCGAAGAGGGCCAGGGTGTTCAAGGCGTAGCGGGTGCGGAACTCGCACCGCCAGTCCTTGACGAACACCGCCGCCGCTTCAGCGATCCAGCTCGAGGCGCGCCGCCACATGGGAGACCGGAAGGGAGGCCGGATTGGCGACGACCGCGAGGCCGCCCGCCGCCAGGTGCTCGTCGAGGAGCTCCCGGGTGACCGCCTCGCCCGGGGCGTCGAGGTTCTGGAACGGCTCGTCCAGGAGGAGGAGCCGCGGCCGGTGGAGGAGGGCCCAGCACCAGCGCAGGCGCTGCCGCATGCCGGAGGAGAGGGCGCCGGAGAGGCGATCGGTGGGGAGGCCCACCCGGGCGAGGAGCTCGGCCCCGCGCGAAGGCGGGACGCCGCGGAGACGGCCGAAGAAGGTGAGGTTCTCGGCCGTCGTCAGCTCCTCGTAGAAGGCGAGGTCGGGAGCGACGAGCCCCACCCGCCGCCGTCTTTCGGCCGCGCTCTGGCTCTCTCCCCCCTCGCGGCTCTCGATCTTCCCCTTGTCCGGGGCGAGGAGCCCGGCGAGGCATTTGAGGAGCGTGCTCTTCCCCGAGCCGTTGCTGCCGGTGACGAGGAGCACCTCGCCGTCTCCGACCTCGCCGTTCACCCCGGTCAGGACCGCCAGACGGCCGAAACGACGGGAGACGCCGTCGAAACGGAGCTGGTTCTGCGGGCTTGGCGGCATCGCGCGGCGAGTATACGGGATCGGGGATGGGGTACGATCCCGGGCCATGATCCTCAAAATCCGCCGTCCGCTCCGGACGGTCCTCCTTCCCTCGATGCTGCTCCTCGCCATCGGCTGCGTCGGCGGTCCCCGGACCGCCCGCGACCTCCCGGTGATGGCCGTCCCGGACTTGGAGAATCGCGCCATCCTGCTCCTCCTGGCCGACCAGCGGACCTACGACCCGCTCTCCGTCCAGCAGGTTCTCCGCGGCGGACCGGAGCTGCGGGCGGAGCTGGCGACGGCCCTCGGGCGCATCCCCGGCGCGAACAGCCTGATGTCGCTCCAGGGGCTCCTCATCGACGAAGACCCGCGGGTGCGGCGGGCCGCCGCCTTCGGTCTCGGCGTCCTCAAGGACAAGGGCGGCATCCCGGCGCTCTTGAAGGTCGTGGCCGACCCGGATCGCGAGACCGGGGTGCTGGCGGTCGAGGCCCTGGGCAAGATCGGAGCGCCGGTGACCGAGGTGGCGGAGAACCTCCTTCCCCTCCCGGAAAACGAGCGCTGGGCGCGGCTCGTCCCCCACCTCTTCCGCTTCAAGGAGGAGGCGCGCCTGCCGCTCGCCGAGCACGCTCTGGCCTTGGCCGATCGCGAGCTCCACGCCCGCGCCGCCTTCGCCCTCGCCCGCGATCCCCTCCCCGAGGCCGCCCCCCTCCTCCGCCCGTTGCTGTCCGATCCCGACCCGCAGGTCCGCGACTGGGCCGCCCGCGGCTTGGGCGAGGTCGGCGACGCCTCCGACCTGCCGCGCCTTCGGCCGCTCCTCGACCCTCCCGGTGCCGGCGAGTCCGGGCCGCTGATCCAGGCCCTGCGGAGCGCCCAGCGGCTGATCGAGGGTAGAAAGGGGACCGCCGGCGGTATCGGAGCCGTGCCGCCCGCCGACTGGGAGCCGCGCCTGGCCGAGCTCTGCACCGATCCCCGGCCGGGGGTGCGGGTGACGGCGCTCGAAGCCGCCGGCGTCTGGAAGGTCTCGGATCGCCTGGGCACCGTCCTCGCCGACCGCGCCGTCCATGGCAGTCCCCGGGAGCGCGGCACGGCCCTCGTGGCCCTCGCCAAGGCGCGCTACCCGCAGGCGGACGCTCTGGTGGAGGCGGCCGCCAAGGCGGCCGAGCCCGACGTCCGCGCCCACGCGGCGGAGGCGGCGGTCCTCCTGGGCGAGGGCGAGGAGATCCTCCCCCGGCTCGCCCATGATGCGAGCCCGCTCGTCCGCGAGTCGGTGCTCACCGCCCGCCTCGCCGCGGCGGATGCGACCGACGCGACCGACGCGAAAGACCCGCTGGATGCTACCGCCGCCGTCATCGCCAAGCAGGGCCTGAGCGATCCCGACGAGGGAGTCCGCGCCACCGCCCTCGACTGGCTGGTGACCCATCCCAAGCTGCCGGTCGAGATCCTGCGGCCGGCTTTAGCCGACGCCATGCGCGACGAGTCGATCGAGTCCGGCCTCTCGGCGGTCAAGGCGCTCACCGCCCGCGCCCAGGCCGAGGCCAAGGAGCGCGGCACCATCATCGAGCTGCTGGAGAAAGGGGCGACCGATTTGAAGTACGTGCTGCGGCGCGAGTGCATCGCGAGCCTCGTCCGCCTCGGCCGGCCGGTCCCCCCGCTCGCCATGGTCGAGCCCGACAAGCCGCCGACCGCCTATCGGGACATCCTGGAGCGCACCCGGCGGACCCGGCGGGTGGAGATCCAGACGAGCCAGGGGGTCCTCCGCCTCCGCCTCGCCTGCCCGGAGGCGCCGCTCACCTGCCTCAACTTCCTCGCTCTCACCGAGCAGCACTTCTTCGACGGCCGCACCTTCCACCGGGTCGTCCCCGACTTCGTCGTCCAGGGGGGGGATCCGCGGGGCGACGGCTTCGGCGGCCCGGGCTATACGATCCGGGACGAGATCAACCGTCTGCGCTATACCCGCGGCGCGGTCGGCATGGCGCTCGCCGGTCCCGACACCGGCGGCAGCCAGTTCTTCATCACCCTCTCCCCGCAGCCTTACCTGGATGGCGGCTACACCGTCTTCGGCGAGGTCGAGTCCGGGCTCGACGTGCTCGACAAGCTTGAGGCGGGGGACAAGATCGAGAAGGTGGTCGAGCTGCCGTAAGGGAAGCCGGGGCGGATTTGTTAAGATGGACCTGGAGAACCCTACGATGGACAACCCAAGTCCTGCCGGGACCGTCTCGGCCGACAGCCTCGTCGACGCCCGGCCTCTCCTCGCCGGCGGACTGCTGCCCCTGCTCGTCGAGCCCCGGCGCCCCGGCGTCGATCTGACCGCCTGGGCTGCCGACAACCGCCCGTGGATCGAAGAGGCCCTGCTCCGCCACGGCGGCGTGCTCTTCCGCGGCTTCGGGATCGACGGACCGGCGCGGCTCGAGGAAGTCGTTCGCGCCGTCTCCGGGGACGCTCTGGAGTACAAGGAGCGCTCGTCGCCGCGGAGCACGGTCGAGGGCAAAATCTATACTTCGACCGACTACCCCCCCAGCCAATCGATCTTCCTGCACAACGAAAACTCCTACCAGAACACCTGGCCGCTCAAGCTCTTCTTTCTCTGCCAGCAGCCGGCGGAGCAGGGAGGCGAGACCCCCATTGCGGACTGCCGGCGGGTCTTCGCCCAGATGGACCAGGCGGTGCGCGACCGCTTCGTCGAGAAGGGGTGGATGTACGTGCGGAACTTCGGCGACGGGTTCGGTCTCGACTGGCGGACGGTCTTCCAGACCGACGACAAGAACGCGATCGAGACCTACTGCCGGCAGAGCGGGGTCGAGGTCGAGTGGAAGCCGGGGGAGCGCCTGCGCACACGCGCGGTGCGGCCGGCCGTGACCCCGCATCCGAAGACCGGCGAGCTGCTGTGGTTCAACCATGCCACCTTCTTCCACGTCTCGACCTTGGAGCCCGAAGTCCGCGAGGCCCTCCTCGACGAGTTCGAGGAGGACGAGCTGCCGAGCAACACCTACTACGGCGACGGCACTCCGATCGAGCCCGCGACCCTGGATCACCTGCGCGAGCTCTATGACCGCGAGAAGCTCTCCTTCCCCTGGGAGAAGGGCGACCTCCTCCTCCTCGACAACATGGTGGCCGCCCACGGCCGGAACCCCTATCGCGGCGCCAGGAAGATCCTCGTCGGCATGGCCGAGCCCACCAGCCGCCGGGCCGCCTGAAGCGATCCGAGGAAGCGATCCCGGTAGGGGTTGGGGGCGGTACCTCGCCCGCGGGCGACTTACGATAGACTTCCTCGCATGCGACTCCTCCCGCTCTCGCTCCTCCCCTTCGCCTTTGCCGTCGCGGTCGAGGCAGCGCCCCTGACTCCTCCCATAACGCCTCCGAACTCTCCTGCCGCAGCGACCGAGAAGCCGATCGAGGCCAAGCCGACCGAGGCCAAGCCCCTGGCTCCCACCGAAAAGCCGGTCCTCCTCGGCAACCTCACCCGCGAGCAGGTCGAGGCGGCGGTGCCGGATTGGGTGCAGGCCGAGATCGAGGCGCTGCCCGAGAAGACGGCGATTGCGGCGCTCGCCTCGGTGCCGCCGGGAGCGGAGGTGACGGTCTACATGGGGAGCTGGTGCCCCGACAGCCGGCGCGAGGTGTCCCGCCTCTGGCGCGTGCTCGACGAGTCGGGGGGGAGCCTCCCCTGCAAGATCTCCTACATCGGGGTCGACCACGACAAGAAGGAGCCGGTGGCGATGGTCGCCGGCAGCGGCCTGCTCTACGTGCCGACCTTCGTCGTCAAGCGCGACGGGCGCGAGGTGGGAAGGATCGTCGAGTCCTCCCCGCACGGCGTCGAGCGGGATCTCCTGGCCCTCCTTTCGGGCAGCGCCCAGGGCCTGGTGACCGCCAAGCCCGAGCTGCTCGACGGGAAGAAGCCCTAAGGGTCCGGGCGAGAGAGGCATGCTCGCCGGTCTCGGCTGGTCGCTCCAGTTCCTCGGTCTGGTCCTCGTCGGCAGCTCCCTGCTGATCGGTCTCGTCTATGGCGCCATCCGCACCGAGATCGCCGTGGCGGCCGTCGGCGCCGCCCTCTTTCTCCTCGGGCGCTGGCTCGAGAAGCGGGATGGCTGAGCCCCTCCCCCCTGCGCCCGATCCTGCAACCTTGGCCAGACGCTTGCGTATCCACCCATGACGCGGGACGTGGAGATGCCGACCGACGAAGAGCTGGTCGCGGCCGTCCTCAAGGGAGATCGGGAGCGTTTCGGCGACCTGATCGAACGCTACCAGGGACGCCTCGTCAACTATTTGTTCCGTCTGTTGCGAAACGCCGACGACGCTCACGACATGGCGCAGGAGGTCTTCGTCAAGGTGTACCAGGTTCTCGATCGCTTCGACCCCCAGTACCGCTTCTCCACCTGGCTCTTTCGGGTGGCGCAGAACGCGGCGATCGATCAGATCCGGCGGCGGCGCCTGAAGCTCGTCTCGCTGCACCAGGAAGACGAGGGGGGCGAGTCGCGCGACTGGGACCTGCCGAGCGCCGACCGCGGGCCCTACGGCGAGCTCAGGAACCGCGAGCGTGGCGATGCCATCCAGGAGGCCATCGACGGCCTGCCCTGGGAGTACCGGGAGCTCATCCTCCTGCGCCACATGGCCGAGCTCGCCTACGAGGACATCGCGCGGCTCAAGGGGATGCCGCTGGGCACGGTCAAGAACAAGCTTTTTCGCGGCCGTCAGATGCTCAAGGACAGGCTCCGGGATTACGTTACCGACTAGGAAGAGAACGGCGAGCACCGAGTAGCGAGCAATGAGCGAGGAACCCATGATGAAGCCCGACCATGACACCTTCCGTGAATGGCTCTACCTCCACGCCGGTGATGTCGAGGATTCCCTGTCGCCCGAGCGCCGCGAGCGCCTCGTGAGCCATCTCGCCGAATGCCTGGAGTGCCAGGCCGAGGAGCGCGAGCTGCGGCACTTCTCGACCGTCCTCACCCGCGGCGCGCTCCCCGTTCGCGCCGACTTCCGGCAGAGCGTGCTCGAATCCCTGCCGGCCGCCGGCTGGGAGGGGCGCCACCCGCAGACCTGGCGCTTCCCCGGCTCCGTCGCCCTGCTCCTCGGCATCCTCGCCGCGGCGCTCTTCGGCGTCGGCTCCGGGCGCTCGACCGGCTCGCCGATCTTCGGTGCCGTCTCGGCCCTGGGCGGCTTCTTCCGCGCCACGCTCCTCGCCGGTCTGGGCGTCGTTCAGGCCTCCTCGAAGGGTTGGGGGATGGTTTTTTCCGAGCTGTTCGATTCCTGGTCCACCCTGGCCGCCTTCGCGGTCCTCGTCGTCTGCCTGAACCTCCTGCTGCTGTCGCTGGTCCGGCGGCGGCAGGACCGCGGCGTCCTTCTCTCGCGGGGCGGCTCGCCCCGGGCCTGAAGCCCGGGATTGGATTGAGGCTTGAGCAGCGCCGTGAAACCGTCTGCCGCCGGCCGCCTCGTCGCGAATGTCGCGAAGAACGCCGCTCTGCTCCTGGCGTTCCTGGCGCTCCCTCTAAGCCCGGCGCTCGCCGCCGCGCCGCCGTCTCCTGCCGCCACCCCCTCCGCCAGCTCGGTCTCTTCCGCGAGCGGCGGCAAGCTCGCCCTCCACCTCGAACGGGGGAGCATCGCCCGGCACCAGCTGGTCGCCATCGGCCGCGACCTGGCGATCGACGGCGATGCCCTGTCGGACGTCGCGGCCCTCTCGGGCTCGATCGAGATCTCGGGGCACGTCGCGGGGGACGTCGTCGTCCTCTCCGGCAACGCCCATCTCGCGGCGACGGCGCGGGTGGACGGCGACGTCTTCGCCCTGGGCGGCCGGGTCGACGCGGCGCCCGGAGCGCGGATCGGCGGCCGCTCGGTCTCCTATCCCACCGCGTCGGCTGCCTGGCTCACGCTCCTCGAAGGCCCCACCCTCGGGCTCTCGGCCCTGTCGCCGATCGTCCTCGGCGCCAAGGTCGCCCTGATCGCCGCCTGGGCGGTCCTCGTGCTGTTCTTCTTCGCGGCGAGCGGCCGCGAGGTCTTGGGCACCGCCGAGAGCATCCGCCGTGAGCCCTTCCGCAGCTTCTTCGTCGGCCTGACCGGCGTCATCACCCTCCTCCTGACCGCCCTCTTCTTCGGCGCCTTCGCCGGCGCCCTCGTCGGCTTCCCGCTGCTCGTCCTCGTCATCCTCCTGGCGCTCGTCCTCAAGCTCTGGGGCTCGGTCGCCGTCTTCTACGCCCTGGGCGACTGGATCTCCATCCATCTCTTCCACCGCCGCGCGAGGCCGCTCAACGCCGCGACCGGCGGCCTCCTTCTCTTAGGCCTCGTCAAGTTCCTCCCCTGGATCGGTGTCTGGACCTGGACCGTCGTCAGCTTCATCGGCGTCGGCGCCGCGCTGTCGACCAAGTTCGGCCGCCGCGAGCCCTGGTTCGATCTCGAAACGGCGTAGGCTTCGGCCGGCCCTCGCGGGCGCTCGCCGCAGCGCTTGCACCAGGTTGAACCGCCTGCCCCTAGGGGGAGGGGCGTACCGTCGTGTAAGCTCTACGGGTTCTGCGGGTGGGTTGGTGCGAAAGGGGGGACTCGAACCCCCACGACCTTGCGGCCACAAGCTTCTGAGACTTGCGCGTCTACCAATTCCGCCACTTTCGCGTGTCGCGCGGGTCAGATTCTAGGGAGATAGGGGATGACGTGTCAAATGGAGCTGTAGGGACCCTTCCGGGGGTCGATACCGTGGGAGCCGAGCGGGCTCTCGCTGCGCTCGACGCGGCAGGCCGGCGCGGCCTGACGGCGCCGGAGCTGGCCGAGCGGATGGCCGAGACGTCGGCCGAACCGGGGGAGCTGCACGGTGCCCTCGCCGCGCTCACCGCCGCGGGCAAGGCGTTCGAGTCCGACGGGCGGTGGGTGGCCGTGGCGCAGACGACGATGAAGACGGGGACGATCGAGCGCCTCCCGGGCGGCGACGCTCTCTTGAAGACCAGGACGGGGACGGAAGCGTCCTTCTTCGTCCCCCGGCGGCACCTCAAAGGGGCGCTCGATGGCGACACGGTGCTCGTCCGCCTCCTGGCCCACAAGCGGACCGGCGGCGGCAAGCGGCTCCCCGAGGTCACCGTCGTCAAGGTGATCGGGGAGCGCTATGCGACCCTCGTCGGCACCGTCGAGATCCCGGACGACGGGGAGGATGGCGAGCGGATGCTCGCCCCGTTCGACCGCCGAGTGCCGCTGGCGCTCGACCTCGTGGGGGCGGACGACCTGCCGGAGGGCTGGTTCGTCGTCGCCGCGGTCGAGCGCCGGGCGGGCAAGGAGCCGCGGGCGCGGGTGATCGAAGTTTTAGGCGATCCCGAGGAGCCCGGGGTGGACGTCAAGGTCGTCCTCCGCCATTTCGAGATCCCCGACGAATTCCCCGAGGAGGTGCTGGCGGCGGCCGAGGAGCTCCCCGACCATCCCGGACCGGGGGACTTCGCCGGCCGCGAGGATCTCCGGGGAGGGGGGCAGGACGTCATCGTCACCATCGACGGCGAGAGCGCGCGCGACTTCGACGACGCGATCTCGATCGCCCGGCTCCCCGGCGGCGGCTTCAGGCTCGGGGTCCACATCGCGGACGTCGCCCACTACGTCGCCCAAGGGGGGACGCTCGACCTCGAAGCCTACCGCCGGGGCACCAGCGTCTACTACCCGGAGCGGGCGATCCCCATGCTCCCCGAGCGGCTGTCGAACGGCCTCTGCTCGCTCGTCCCGCACAAGCCCCGGCTCACCGTCTCGGCCTTTCTGGACCTCGCGGCGGACGGCCAGGTGCTCGCCCGGCGCTTCGCCGAGACGGTCATCGAGAGCGCCCGCCGGCTGACCTACAACGAGGTGCGCCGGGTGCTCGAAGAGCCCCGTCCGGAAGACGCGGCGGAGTACAGAGAAGTCCTCCCCCGGCTCTTCCTCATGCGCGAGCTGATGGCGATCCTCCACCGGATGCGCGACGGGCGCGGCTCGATCGACTTCGACCTCCCCGAGGGTGACGTCGTCCTGGACACCGACGGGATCATGGTCGGCGTCCTCCCCGAGGAGCGAAACGTCGCCCACCGGATCGTCGAGGAATTCATGATCGCGGCGAACGAGGCGGTCGCCTTCGAGCTGGTCTCGAAGGACGTGCCGGCCCTCTTCCGCTTCCACGACGTCCCCAGCCCGGCGCGTCTCGCGGAGCTCCGGGACCTCCTCACCCCCTTCGGCATCGCCCTCCCTGAGGAGCTTTTGGACCTCCATCCGGACGTCCTCCAGAGGGTGCTCCGCGAGGCGGCCGGCCGGCCGGACGAGAAGTTCATCACCTCGGTCGTCCTCCGCACCATGCAGCGCGCCTTCTACGATCCCGAGTGCCGCGGCCACTACGCTTTAGCCTCGCGTTACTACACCCACTTCACCTCGCCCATCCGCCGCTACCCCGATCTCGTCGTCCACCGGAGCCTCAAAGCCCTCCTCCACGGCCGGGCGGCAGAAGAGGCGGCGCGCACGCACCTGGTCGAGCGGCTGCCCGCCATGGCGGTACACACGAGCGCCACCGAGAAGCGGTCCGAGCAGTCGGAGCGCGATCTCCTCCAGTGGAAGAAGGTGCGTTTCTTAGCCGACCGGGTGGGGGAGCGCTTCCGCGGCCGGATCACCGGGGTTCAGCCGTTCGGGCTCTTCGTGCAGCTGGAGAACTTCTATGTCGACGGTCTGGTGCCCATCCGCACCCTGGGCGACGACTACTACATCTATGAGGCCGAGGCGCACCGCCTGGTGGGGGAGCGGCACGGCCGGGTCTTCCAGCTCGCCGACCCCGTCGAGGTCATTTTGACCGGCGCCGACCTCCGCCACCGGGGGCTCGACTTCCAACTCGTCGGCATGCCCGACCCACCGGGGCGACGGGAGGAGCGGGGCAAACCGCGGGAGAAGTCGAGATCGGCACCGCCGGCGAAGCGCGAGCGTGTCCCGGCTTCCGGGAGGCGGCGATGACGGCTGTGAGCACCGAGGTGGCGCTCTCGACCTGGGGGGCGCTCACCCCCACGGTCGCCATCGTCGGCCGGCCGAACGTCGGCAAGTCGACCCTCTTCAACCGTCTCCTCGGCCGCCGGCAGGCGATCGTCCACGACCTCCCCGGGGTCACCCGCGACCGCATCACCGGGTTGGGCGAGATGGACGACGACCGCCCGGTGCAGCTCATCGACACCGGCGGCCTGGTGCCCGGGGACGACCCGCTGGGCCTCAACCAGCAGGTGCTCCTGGCGGTCGCCGAGAGCGACCTCCTGCTCCTCGTCGTCGACGGCCGGCAGGGGCTGGTCTCGGCGGACGAGGAGGTGTGGAGCGAGTTCCGGCGCTCGGGCAAGCCCGCCATCCTGGTCGTCAACAAGGGGGACACGGCGGAGGCGAAGCGCCGTTTCCCCGAGTTCTACCAACTCGGGATCGGCACCCAGCTCCTGGTCTCCGCCGAGCACGGCGGCGGCATGCAGGAGCTCTGGGAGGCGATCGGCGCCCAACTCCCGGTCCAGGCGGTCGAGCCGCAGCCCGACGCGCCGCCGATCGCCGTCGTCGGCCGGCCGAACGTCGGCAAGTCGTCGCTTTTAAACCGCATCGTGGGCGCCCCGCGGGCCCTGGTGTCGCCGCAGGCGGGGACGACCCGCGACCCGGTCGATACCCTGGTCACCCGCGGCGAGCGCTCCTATCTCCTGATCGACACCGCCGGTATCCGCCGCAGGAGCCAGACCTCGGGGCAGCCGGAGGAGCTGGCGGTGATGATGGCCCGGCGGCAGATCGAGCGCGCCCAGGTGGCGATCCTGGTCATCGACGCTGCGGCCGGGGTGACGTCGAGCGATCTCGCGATCGCCGGCACCATCTGGGAGCTCGGGCGGGCGGCGGTCGTGGCGGTCAACAAGTGGGACCTTCTCGACGAGGACAAGCGGGCGGCGTTAGAGCTCTCCTGGGAGCGGCTCGACCAGGTTCTCGCCTCGCCGGCGCGGGTCAACGTCTCGGCCCTCTCCGGGCGTGGGGTGGAGAAGCTCTTCCCGCAGATCGACCACACCCTGGACGCCTACCACACCCGGCTGGGGACGGGCGAGGTCAACCGTCTCTTCGAGGCCTCCACCCAGCGCGTCCAGCCGCCGGCCGAGAACGGGCAGCCCTGGAAGGTCTACTACGCGACCCAGGTGTCGACCGCCCCGCCGACCTTCATGCTCTTCTGCAACCGGACGTTGCCGAAGAACTCGCACTACCGGCGCTACCTCGAAAACCGGCTGCGCGAGGATCTCGACCTGCCGGGGGTGCCGGTGCGGCTGGTGATCCGCAAGCGGGGGCAGGAGCGGACCGGGTAGGGCGCTCCTAAGGCGACTCCGGCGCCCCCTCCGCTCCCGGCGGCAGGTCGCGGAGCTTCCTGCGGACCCCTTCGAGGAGGAGGCGGACGTCTCTCGCGCTCCCCGGCCGGCGGGCGGGGGTACGGTGGAGGGCCGAGCGGAAAAACTGTCCCAGGGCGGGATCGAGGTCGGGGCAGGTCTGCTCGTAGTCCGGCACCCGGCCCTGACGGATGCGGGACATCGTCTGCTTCATGTCCATGCCGGCGAAGAGCTTTCTCCCCAGGACGCACTCGTAGAGGACGACCGCCAGGCCCCAGAGGTCGAACGAGGTGTTCGGCGCCTCCGAGCTCAGGGCCTCCGGCGAGAGATAGGAGAGGGTGCCCACGAGCTGGCGCGAGAGGGTGACCGAGGTAGGGGAGTGGTCCCAGATCGAGCTCGGCGGGAGGACCGTCGAGTCCTCCTCGTCGAAGCCGCCGCCGAGCTCGCTGCGCTCCGGCCGCAGGTCGAGGAGGACTCTGGCGATGCCGAAGTCCATCAGCTTGGGGACGCCGCTCCGGGTGTACCCGATGTTGCTCGGCTTGATGTCCCGGTGGAGGATGTCGGCCTCGTGGAGGTGCTCCAGCGCCTCGGCCATGGCGATCCCCAGCTCGACCGTCTCGCGGGCGGCGAGGCCTCCCTTCTCGATTCGCTGGGTGAGCGTCCCCCCCTCCATCAGCTCCATGACGAGGAGCGGCGTCCCCTGCCAGGTCTCGAGGCCATAGACCGCGGCCAGGTGCCGGTGGGAGACCGCGGCGGCGGTCCGCGCCTCCCGGCGCAGGCGCATGGCGTCCTCGGGAGAGACCCGCTTGAGCGTCTTGACCGCCACCGCCCTCCCCAAGCCGAGGTCGACCCCGCGGTAGACGACGCCCATGCCGCCCGCCCCCAGCCGGCGCTCGAAGCGAAACTTGCCGGGCAGCACGTAGGGGACGATCGAGGGCTCCAACCGCCGGCTGCAGTTGCCGCAGAAGACCGTGTAGGGGAGATAGAGCGCCCCGCAGGACAGGCACTCCTTGGCGTTCTCCGGCGGCTGCTGGGAATGCGCGGCATGGTGACCGGAGAGCTCGGCCAGGCTTCCCAGCGAATCGTCCTCCGGGCGGCTCGACCAGGTCTGCTTGATCTCCAGCTCGATCCAGAGGGCGGCCGAGCTCGCGATGTCGACGAGGAGCTTTCTGTCCTCTTTCAAGAAAGGGAGACCGCTCTTTTTCTCCCCCAGGCCGATGAGCCCGAGGAGCGAGCCGTCGCGGGCGACGATCGGCACCAGCAGCCGGAAGCGGGAATCGAGCAGCCAATGGCGGTCGGGCTCGGGGAGCCGGGCGAGGCTCGACCCGGGGCGGTCGAGGTCGACGGTGAGCGGATCGGTGGCGGAGGCGATCCGCTGCGCCAAGGCCGAGGAGGCGTCGAGCTTGCGCGCCCGGTTCAGCGGGTCGGCGAGGTTGCCCGAGCGCGGGTCCTCGACGAGCACGGCGATCGTATGCAGGTGGAGCGCCTGGTCGATGCCGCGGCAGAGGAGCTCTGCCAAATCGCGTACCCCATGGGTGCTGCGGATGCGCTGGACCACCAGGGTGAGGATCTGGCGGGCATCGTATTGCTCGCGGAAGAATCGGCGATCGATCGATTCCAGCAGGCGTCCGCGATAGCGCTGGGCGGCGAAGCCGAGAAGCACCGTGGCGAGAAAGAGGAGGATGCGGCTGCCGGTCAGAAGATCCGCGATCCTCTCCGTCCTGTTGTCATAGATGTAGAGACCGAGGGCGAGGAAGGGCAGCGCCGCGAGGCCATAGCTCAGGTAGCGGGCGGAGGCGTACTGGAGGGCGCGGCGGGCGATCAGGCGGACCGGCAGCACGCGCTGGGCGAGGACCGCGTAGGCGGTGGTGAAGGGGAGAGGCAGGAGAAAGAGGGCGACGATCCCGTGCGCCCAGCCGGCGAGCGTGGGATTGCCCCTCTGGGCCGCGAGGTACCGTGGCGACGAGAGTTCGGCCGTCAGCTCGAGGAGGGCGGGGGTGAGCGCGAGGGCGAGGGCGCCGGCGAAGAAGCGAGAGCGGCGTCCGTCGTCCTTCTGGGTGTGGCGCAGCTTGTAGACGAGGAGTCCCGGGAGAGGGAGAAGGAGGAGGACGAGGAGCGCATAGTAGGGGCTCGCGTGGTGGTGGAGGAGGGCGAGCAGGCGGGCGATGCCCGGCTCTCTCTGTTCCGTCGCGGCCAGCAGGTTGGCGGCGAAGAGGATACCGCCGGTCCAGGCCGAGATCCGGGCGCCGTAGACGATCAGGCGCCGCAGCCGGCGCGGCATTTGGGTCTCGGGGAAGACGCGGACGAAGGTCCACAGGAACCAGGGCATGAAGCTGTCGACGTGGAGGGCGCCGGCCCCGCTCGCGAGGTCGGCCCACGGCCCGTGCGACTGCGGAACCTGGCTCAAGGCACTGCGGCAGAAGGCGGTCGCCACGGTGAGGAAGAAGCCGCCGAGCGACGTCGCCCGGAGGTCGTCGGAGCTGGTGGCGAAGAGGAGGACCGCGGCGCCGCTGAAGCAGAGGACATAGGCGAGGTGCAGGCCATCCGGGACCCTGCGGTCGTGCAGGAGGATCGCGAGAGTCGCGACCACCTTCACCGTCGCCAGCAGGAGGACTGGCCGGACCAGGAGCGGAATCCGCATCTCGCCGTTTCCAGGGAAGCCCGCGGCCGGCTATTCCGGCAGAGGCGGCGTGCCGCAGAGCTCGGTGGAGGAATTGGCCTCGACTTTCGGGGCATCCGCCATCACCTGCTCGGCGGAGACGACGCTATTGCCGGCAAGGCGGGTCTCGGCGGCCACCATGCGGCCGAGGACCCGAATCCTTTCGAGCGCCTGGACGGCGTCGTTCTCCCACGCCGCGAGCACCCGATCCGTGATCATCGCCGAGTAGCGGTCGTAGAGTGCCACGCAGGCTTCCTGCGAGACGCGGATCTCGCCCGTCCCCTGGCCGAAGGCCACGCACACCTGCGCCATGATCCCTTCTCTCGTATAAGGCATAGGTTCCCCCCCTCCTGATCCCAAAACATCGGTTGAATTGTGCGGGAATCTTGCTTGGTTCCCGATTGGATGGTGGCAATGACATCCAAAATGTGTTTACGAAGGTTAACATCGTAATTCAGCGACCGTCTGCCGTCAAGAATGCCGTCAAGAATCGGGGCATCCTCTAAGGGATGCCCCGACAAATCCCATCAATATTTGACGCTGCAGCCGTAGGGCTTGGTGGCCGCGGGGTCCGGCGTCTTGCCGGAACGCTCGGCGGAGAGGCCTCCCTCGACGTAGTTCACCCGCGCCGTCTTCGCTTTGCGACCGCCCGGATCGTCGTCGATGGCGCCGTTGTAGGCGATCTTCCCGTCCTTGCCCACGATGAACATGTGGGGGGTGGTCTTGGCTCCGTAGGCGTGGCCGACGTTGCCCGACTCGTCGTAGAGCACCGCGTAGTGGATGCCGTTCTTCTCGGTCCACTCGTGCATCGCGGCCGGTTTCAGGTAGTCGTTCGAGGTCGGGCTGGAGCTGTCGATCCCCAGCCAGACCACCTCGCCGTACTTGGCGGCCAGGGTCGTCATCGTCTTCTCCTCGGCGTGGCGGTTGGAGAAGGGGCAATCCGGATTCAGCCATTCGAGGACGACGACCTTGCCCCGGTAGTCGGCGAGCGAGTGGGTCTTGCCGTCCAACCCCTTGAGGCTGAAGGCGGGGGCGGCTTCGCCGACCGTCCCGGTGGCGTCGACCGGCCGGGCGGCGAGGGCGGCGAGGGCCAGGCCGGTGACGACCAGGGCCGGTTTCGCGATTCGCTTGAAACTGCGCATGAGAGCCTCCTTCGTAGCTTTTTTCGGTTCATCCGAGAGAGCTTCCCGCGGCGCACCAGAGGGCGGCACCGGCGGAGAGCCCGAGGGCGATCCAGAGCGCCCAGGAGAGCTTACTCCCACCCGCGGCGATCCGGCGCAACCAGGCGAAGAGAGCCATGCCGAGGAGCGCCAGCTCGACCCCGGCGAGCCCCTCCGCCGCCACCGAGCGGGAGAGAAGATAGAGGGAGCCCAAGGTGACGAGAGCGGCGAGGAAGCCCGCCACCCCGCGGCCGGTCGGTTTGTCCGGCGTCTCCGGCGAGGCGCCGAGGAGACCCCAGAGGCCGAGGGCGAGGAGGGTCGAGAGGATGGCGAGCCCGGCGCTCCCCAGAGGGCGGAAGAGACGCGCCCGGCCGGAGGCCGGGGCTGCCGCCGATGTCGCCGATGTCGCCGACCCCGGCTGAAGACCGACCGTCACCCGATCGCTCAGGGCGAGCGGCCCGGCCTTCCCCTGGAGAGGTGCGAGCCCGGTCGCCGTCCAGGCGAAGGCGAAGGTGGCGGGGAGGGGCTTGCCCACCTGGCGGGGGGTGAGGGAAACCCGGAAGTGGACGCCCTCGGCCTGCCGGGTCACCTCCGGCCGGCCGGTCTCGAAGAGGTGCCTGGGGCTCCAGGAAGAGGTCGGCCGCCGGCTCCGCTTTCAAGCCGCGAACCTCGACGGAGAGGGCCGGCTTCCCCTCCTGGCCGCTCCCGTAGGTGGTCGTCGTGGACACTCCCGCGAGAGCGCCCGCCTGGGCGCCCGCCGCGAGCGGAAGCTGGCTCCAACCCTGCTCGACGAGAGCGGAGGTCTCGGGGTCCGCCGCCGCCTGGGGTCCCAGCGGCTGCTCGACGACGAGCCGGCTGTGGAAGGGAATGCAGTCCACCTGGCAGACGAGATAGTCGACCTCGGCGGTCCACCGCTCGGACCGCTCGGAGGTGTCGCTCCCGGCCGGCTGCCGGACCCGAACGGGATAGACCACCTCCCGCTCATAGCCGAAGGCGACCAGCCCGCCGCGCAGCTCGAAGCGCCGGGGCGCCGGCCACAGGAGCTCGCCGGTCGCCGGGACGGGCGAGCCGGAGAGGGCGATCGACGGCGGATAGCCCGCGTCGCCGCTGTTCTTCCAGTAGACGTGCCACTCGGGAGCGAGAAGAAAGTGGAGCCCGAGCCGAAGCTCTCCCGTCCCTAAGGCGGGAGCGACCCGCCAGGGCGTGATCAACCGCACCCGGGAGGGCCCGTTGACCGCCCAGCCGCTCGCGACCGCCGCCGCCGGCCGGGGGGTGAGAAGGAGGGCTGCGGCGGCGAGGGGGAGGAGGGCTCCGTGGAGGCGCATCGTCCTTAAGGGTAGCGGACGGTGGGGGCCTTGGAGAAGGGTGTCCTTCGGGGGCGTTGTCCCTTACCCCCGGCACCCTCCTCGGCCCCTCTCCCGGCCCGCCCACCCTTCTTTACCCCCTCTACCCCCCCCGCCCGATCCGTTCCCGCTTCAAAAACGCCGCGATCTGGCGGGCGAGTTGGACGGTCAGGCGTTCCTCCTCGCAGGCCTGCTGGAACATGAGGAGGGCGGCCATGGCCTCGCGCTGGACCTCCCTCGACTCGAAGGCGGGCATGACCTCGACGGCGAGCTGCTTGATCTCCGCCGTCCGGCCCTCCTGGGCGTAGAGGACGGCGAGGTCGAGCGACACCAGGGCGGCGTCGTAGCCCATCCCGCGCTCCAGGAACGCCTCCTGGACCTGGCGGAAGAGCGCCTCGGCGTCGCCCGTCCGGCCGCGTCCGAGAGCGATGCTGCCCTCCGCCCAGGTCAAGCGCACCCGGTCGAGCGGCTGGGCCGACTCCCGGAAGAGCTCCTGCACCTTGGGGAGCAGGCGTTCGGCCTCGTCGTGGCGGCCGGATAGGGTGAAGCAGCAGAGGAGATTGTAGCGGAGATAGGAGAAAAGCCGTGGCTCGCGAACGGGATCGATCTCTCCCTGACTTGCCTCCAGGAGGGTGATCGCCTCCTCCAGATCGTCGGTTTCCCGGAGGAGCTGTGCCTTCAGAAGGATCACCTTGGCGATCCCGTGCGAATCTTCATTCTCCCGATAGAGATCGAGCGCGCGGGCCGCCAAGGCCAGTGCCTCCTCGCTTCTTCTCTGGTCCCGGCGAAGCGAGCTTTTGAGAGCATAGATCTCCGCCTGAGCCTGGGTGTTCCCGCTGGTGCTCCGCGCGAGGAATCCCTCCGCTCTCCGGATTGCGTCCTCGGCGCTCCGCAGCTCTCCCACCACCCGGCGCGCGTTGCCGAGGTGAGCCCAGGCCTGGGCCCGCAGGTCGAGAACCCAGTTGGGGTCGTACCCGTCGTCCAGGCGCCCCGCGATACGGACGGCGAGGTCCGCCAAATCGACCGCCTGGAGCGGATCGTCGAACACCGCCTCCTGGCTCTGGCGCAGCAGGAGCCGGCAGAACCCCCAGATGTGCATCTCCTCCCGCTCCTCGACGAGCTGCAGCTGCTCCTCGAACGGATGCCCGGTGAGCTCGGCCAGCAGCTCCGGCGCCTGCCGGCTCTCGAAAACGGCGACCGTTTCATCCCAGTGTCCGATTTCCTCCTGGAGCCTGCCGATCTCCGCGAAGCGCTCCCGGCAGGTGCCACAGGAATCCATGAGGTGGGGAACGACTTTGGCGAGGACGTCCTCATGCTCCAGCCGGTTCGAAAGCCAGAGGGCCAGTACTTCCAGGGACAGGTGAGAATCCTCCACATCTCCTCCTTCATGAAGAGAGATCAAGTCTATGCTTCCATAGAGGAGGTCTCGGAGAGGCGCCCTGGGGTGACAGGCTGACGGAAAAAAGGGGCCGGCGGGACCGGCCCCCGAGGAAGGTCCCGGCGTTTTCAGCGCGCGCCGTCGGGGTCGATCGACATCCCGGTATCTTTCCAGAAGTGGGTGAATCCGGCGGGCGCCGCCCGGTGCGCGCCATTGGGGTCGATCATCATCCCGGCGTCTTCAGAGAGGTGGGTGAATCCGGCGGGCGCCGCCCGGTGCGCGCCATTGGGGTCGATCATCATCCCTGCGGCGGCGGATCGGGAGGGGAGCCCGACGAGGACGGCGGCGGCGAGACCGGCGATGGCGGTGAGGGCGAGGAGGGCGCGGCGGGGAGAGGTCGAGGACATGGGATACATCCTTTCGAGGTCGCGGGTCCCCGCCGGGCACCATTGCCCATCGGGGCCCGCCTACAAGGAAAGTTGTCCCCCGAGGGGGAATCGGGTCTCGCCCCACACCCCCGGTGTCCCGGGATGGCCTCCTGCGGTGATTATGTCTTCAGAGAGGCAACGCCAGAGCTGCGGTAAGATGCCGCGCATGCGATCTCCAGCCTGGACTCTCTCCGCCGCCGCCCTCGCCCTCCTCGTCGCTGTCCCCACCGTCCACTCCGCGCCGCCCGCCGCTCCGGCTCCTGCCGCCGCCCTCGCGGGTTCGGACTGGGTGCCCGGCGACGTTCTCTACCAGGTCTCGTCGGGGGGCACGCCCCAGGACAACCTGCGCGCCTTGACCGCCCGGCTCGACACCCTGAACGACGGCAATCCCCACTCCTTCGGCGACCTCGGGGTGGACGCCCTCTACCTGGTGCGCGGCGCCGGGGACGGTATGGCGGAAGACCTGACGGCGCTCCTCGCCGCGGCCCAGAAGCGCCAGCTCAAGGTGATTCTCGCCGGCTCCACCCCCACCACCGCGCTCCCCAAGAGCGCCGACGCGGCCCTCGCCGCCGCCGTGGTCGACGGCGCCAAGAGCGGCCAGGCGGGCGGTATCGCCGCGCAGCTCCTGGAGCTCGCCCACCGTTCGCCCAAAGGCCTCGGCGAGACCCCCTACCTCACCCGCCACGCCTACCCCCTGGACGGGCGCGGCCGGGAGAAGAGCGCCGCCGCCGTCCTCCTCACCCTCCCCGGCGCCCCCTTCGTCTACGCGGGTGACGAGCTGGGCGGCGGCGAGAAGGCGACCTGGGCCGCCGAGACGAGCGATCCCGACTCCCTCCTTTCCGCCTACCGCTTCCTCATCCGCGCCCGCCACAACTCCGAGGCCCTCCGGAAGGGCAACCTCACCGTCCTCACCCGGGCGGGGGACCCCACCCCGGTCCTCGCCTTCCTCCGCGAGACCGCGGGGGAGAAGGTCTTAGTCCTCCACAACCTGGGCGATACCGCCATCGAGGCCGGCCCCTACAAGGTCCCCGGCGTCCCCGACCCCTTCTTCGTCTCCCCCGGCGTCCCCCCGCCCTCGGGAACCGCCGGCGCCTTCAAGGTGAAGCTCCCGGCGCACGGCAGCGGGATCTGGAAGATGCGGGTGCGGCAGGGATAGACCTGGCTCCGGAGCGCGAGGTTAAGAGCGGAGTGCCCAAAAAAGAAAGAGCCCGGCTTTTTCAAGCCGGGCCCCGTCTTTGGGAACTATTGGGAACTACTGGATGACGTCTTAGCCGCCGATGAGCGTGTGGCTCGCGGTGCAGGCGCTGTCGAGCTTGATGGCATCGAAGCCGACGCTGTAACGACCCAGCGCGCTCATCACCACCTCAACCCAGGCCTGAGCCGCCGCCGGATCTTCCGGCGGAACGCTGCCAGCCGCGGCAACCGTCGTGTTCAGGTCGAGGAACACCCAACCGAACTTGTACGGCACCGGGAACGCAGCGCCACCCACCGCCGTCGACTGCGCCTCCGCCGGGAACGGGATGATCCCGTTTTGCGGCGGCTGCGGCGACACCGGGAAGGTCTGCGGAACCTGCGGGTGCTCCTGCTCGTCGAAGATCACGATCTGTTCCTGGCCGAGGGGATACCAGGCCGGGGTCGTGCCGCACTTGAAGGCGCCCTGCTTGACCTTCGAGTCGCGCCAGACGACGAAGTTCGTGCCACCGCTGAACGGGCCACCGTTGATGAACCGCGCCGCGAAGTTGGTCGCGAGCGGCTCTCTGTTGTCGACCGCGGTCCAGTTGTCATACCGGCCGTAGAAGGTGTACTGACCGGCGACCGAGGTCTCCGGATTCGTGGCCGAAGCCTCGATGTGGACGAGAGCGTTGCCGTCCGCCCGGTTGGTGTCCGAGTCGACGTAGAAGTAGTCGCCCCAGAGGACGTTCTGGTTCGTCGCGTCGCCCGAGCCACCGGCGGCGAAGTAGCCGAGGTCACCCGGGAAGCGCAGGGTGCAGTTGTTGACCGTGTCGGCGGTCACATAGCCGCGGGCGATGTTGTCGCCGTAGGCGAGACCCGCGCAGCCGCCGAGCAGGCTCGAAGAACTGGCCGGTCAGCGAGGTCTGCAGGTGGGCGACGAAGCTCGCCGGCAGAGCGCCGGTCGGCAGCTGGCCGTTGCAGCTCGCGAAGTTGATGTCCTGCGAGAACTGACCCTTCGGGCTGATGGTGTCGTTCGGATCCTGTCCGGCCGAGGCGGTCTGCGGCAGGTTGCCGGCGAGGATGTCGCGCATGTTGATCGACTGCACGTCATAGCCGGTGAGGTACACGTTGAAGTCGAGGACCGGGACCGAGAGGTCGGACCACACGACGACGTGGGCGAGAACGGCGGTCGCCGAGGCATTGTTGATCGAGAACAGGGTGGTGACCCCGTTCTGGTTGCCCAGATCGACCTCGAAGTACGGGAGCAACAGGGTTGCGCCCGGCACGTCATCCACCGTGCAGATGACGGCGCTCGCTTGGCCGGCCAGCGTCAGCAGGCAGGTCAGAGCAAGCAGGAATGCAGCTCTCTTCATGGTGACTCCTTTTGGGTTGTCGACCAGTCCTGATCGACGTGGCCGTTAAAGCAGTTCTAAAACACATCTATCCCGACCCAGCTGCGGATCGGAGTCTCGGTTTCTGGTAAATCGGGCGGCATCATAGAGCGAAACGCCGAGTAGAGCAAGCGTCACCTCGGAACCGACCGCCTACAGTGTCCCCGAAGATTATCAGCCTCTCGACAGGGAAGCAATAGCACGACTTACGGCCGCGCGACAGATCCACCCGGCCGCCGCCGCTCACGGCGCCCCCGGGGCGATGTGGTTCGCATGGCAGGCGCTGTCGAGCTGGATGGCGTCGAAGCCGACGCTGTACCGTCCCGACGTCTGGAGGAGGGTGCTCACCCAGCCTTGAGCCGCCGCCGGATCTTCCGGCGGAACGTTGCCGGCCGGAGCCACCGTCGTGTTGAGATCGAGGAAGAGCCAGCCGAACTTGTAGGGCACCGGGAAGGTCGTGCCGCCCACCGACACCCGCTGCGTCTCGGCGGGGAAGGGGATGACCCCCTGCTGCGGCGGCTGCGGGGAGACCGGGAAGGTCTGCGGTACCTGCGGGTGCTCCTGCTCGTCGAAGATGACGATCGCCTCCTGACCCAGGGGGTACCAGGACGGCAGGCTGCCACACTTGAACGCGCCCTGCCGGACCTTGGAGTCGCGCCACGCCACGAGGTCGGTGCCGCCGGTGAAGGGGCCGCCGACCAGGAAGCGGGTGGCGAAGTTGGTGCCGAGCGGCTCGCGGTTGTCGACCGCCGTGAAGCCCACGTAGCGGCCATAGAAGGTGTACTGGCCGGCGGAACTGGTCTCCGGATCGGTCGCCGAGGCCTCGACGTGCACCAGCGGGTTTCCGGAGGCGTAGCTCAGGAGCTCCTGGATGTAGAAATAGTCTCCCCAAAGGACGTTCTGGTCCGTGGCGTCGCCGGTGCCGCCGCTCGCGAAGTAGCCGAGGTCGCCCGGGAAGCGCAGAGTGCAGTTGGAGACCGCGTCGACCGTCACGTAGCCGCGGGCGATGTTGTCGCCGTGGTCCAGGCCGGCACAGCCGCCCAAGAGGTTGGAGAACTTCCCCGTCAGGGCGGCCTGGAGGTGGGCGGTGAAGCTCGCCGGCAGCTGCGGGATGGGCAGGTTTCCCTGGCAGCTCGCGAAGTTGATGTCCTGTGAGAACTGACCCTTGGGACTGATGGTATCGGTCGGGTCCTGCCCGGCCGAGGCGGTCTGCGGCAGGTTGCCGTCGGCGATGATGTCGCGCAGGTTGATCGACTGCACGTCGTAGCCGGTCAGGTAGATGTTGAAGTCGAGCACCGGCACCGACAGGTCGGACCAGAGGACGACGTGGGCGAGGACCGCCGTCGCCGAGGCGTTGTTGATCGAGAACAGGGTTTTGGAGCCCCAGAGGTTGTCGAGGTCGACCTCGAAGTAGGGCAGGAGCAAAGTCGCCGCCGGCACCTCGTCGATGGTGCAGATCAGGGCCGCGGCTGGTCGGGCGAGCGGCAGCAGAAGCAGGAGCGCAAACAGCAGGGACCGGACGATACACCTCATGAACAACCCTCCCTCGTGCAGTCTCGTGATGGATAGCCTGGACGGACGCCTGGCTTCGTTGAGAGATTATATGCGAGCTGGGAATAAAAACACACGGGGGAGGTCCGCTTTCGCGGACCTCCCCCGTTTTGGCGGGTCGAGCTGGCTTTTGGGGTCCGAAGAAGCGCGCTTTAGAACCACGCTTTAGACCGCGCTTTAGAACCGATAGACGACGCCCAGGTTGGCGCCGACGCCGCCGAGTTGGACGTTCACCCGATCGCTGACGCCGTCCGCCAGGCTGCCGCTGCGATCCCGCACGGTACCCCGAATGTGGCGGTACATCACTTCTCCCACCAGCCCCCAGCCGTTGGTCAGGGCGAGGTCGGTGCCGAGCACACCGTAGTAACCGACCTCGTTGTCGACCTTGAAGTTGCCCCGGGTCGAGGTGCCGAGCACCGTCTCATCCGGACTGTTGTTGCCGCGCAGGAGGTAGTAGCCGCCGCCGGCGCCGACGTATGGGCTCCAGTGCTCGCTGACCGCGAAGGGAATGGCGACGCCGACCTCCAACGGGATGACCCGCAGCTTGAAGTTGCCGGTGAAACAGTTGGGGGACGAGCAGAAGGAGCCGATCCGGTTGGTGTTGACGTTGCTGAAGTAGGTCGCCCGCAGGTCGAGCCAGCCGAGCCGCGCCTTGACGCCGCCGCCGAAGTTGTCCTTGCTGTTGCTGACCCCGGGAACGCTGAAGTTGCTGTTGTTGGCATCGTTCGAGTTGAGATAAGCCCCGAAGATCCCCACGTCACTCTTCCCCGCTCCCCACCACTGGGCGTGGGCCGGCGTCGCCCCGAGAGCGAAGAGCCCGGCGGCCACGGCCGCCCCTAACATCCACTTCCTACGCATCCTATCCTCCGTTCTGTTGCCTGACCTGGTTGTTTCGCTCCAACAGAGCCGCGCACCGGCCTCATGCCGGCACGCGAATAAGTTGCAACAACCATTCCAGAGTCTCAGGACTGCGGAGACGGCCTGGCGAAAGTGGTTCCGGTGATTCTGGGGTAGCGGCTGGCCGTCTCTACTGGAGACGGATCGAGAGGCGGGGCTCGGCGATGCGCTCGCTCTTGCAGCGCGGGCAGCGACCGGGACCCTTGAAGCGGGAGGGGGCGCGGTCTCTGAAGACGAAACCGCATTCGATGCAGCGGGCAGGGTCGACGGCGAGCTTGCGCGGCTCGCCCCGGCTCCGCCTTACGCTCCGCTCGACGTGCTGGAGCTCGTCCTCCAGGCGGCGGGCGGGGAGCCCGATCTCCCGGCGGAGCTCCTCGAAGGTGAGCTCCGTCCCGGTCAGGAGCAGGACGATGCGCTGGCGGATCGTCTCGTCCGCGCTCGCCTCCGGCTCCCCGTCTTCCCCCCCGGTCCTGCCGCGCCGCATCGAGACGATCTTACTTCCGCCGGTTGCCGGCGAGGATGCGCTTCCTCAAGCGGAAGCTCTTGGGGGTGACCTCGACCAGCTCATCCTCTTTGATGAACTCCAGCGCCTGTTCGAGGTTCATGATCCGCGGCGGCACCAGGTGGACGGTGTCGTCCGAGCCCGAGGCCCGCATGTTGGTGAGCTTCTTCTCGCGCACGATGTTGACGTCCAGGTCGCTCTCCCGCGCGTGCTCCCCCACCACCATGCCCTCGTAGACCTCCTCGCCGGGAGCGACGAAGAGGACGCCGCGCGGCTGCAGGTTTTCGATCGCGTAGGCGGTCGTCCGCCCGGTGCGGTCGGCGATGAGGGCGCCGGTCGCCCGGTGCTCGATCTCCCCCTGCCAGGGCTCCCAGCCGTCGAACAGATGGTTCATGATCCCGGAGCCTTTGGTGTCGGTCAAAAACTCTCCGCGGAAGCCGATCAGGCCGCGGGACGGCACCCGGAAATCCATCCGCACCCGTCCCGAGCCGTGGTTGATCATCTTCATCATCCGGCCTTTCCGGGTCCCCATCTTCTGGGTGACGGCGCCGATGAAGGCCTCCGGGCAGTCGACCTGCAACATCTCCATCGGCTCGTGGACCGACCCGTCGACCGCCCGGGTGACGACCTCGGGCTTGCCGACCGAGAGCTCGTAGCCCTCCCGGCGCATCATCTCGATGAGGATGGCGAGTTGCAGCTCGCCGCGCCCCGAGACCTTGGAAGCCTCCGGGGTGTCGGTCGGATCGACCCGGATGGAGACGTTGGTGAGGATCTCCTTGTCGAGCCGCTCCTTGAGCTTCCGCGAGGTGACGTGCTTGCCGTCGCGGCCGGAGAAGGGCGAGTCGTTGATCGAGAAGACCATGGAGATGGTCGGCTCGTCGACGGTGACGAGCGGCAGCGCCCGCGGGTTTTCCCGCAAGGTGACGGTCTCGCCGATGTTGACGTCCGTGATCCCGGCGAGCGCCACGATGTCCCCCGGCCCGGCGCGGTCGATCTCGACCCGTTTGAGACCGTCATAGCCATAGAGGAGGGTGACTTTGGAGTTGACGATCGAGCCGTCCCGCTTGCAGAGGGCGACCTCCTGGGCCTTCTTGATTTCGCCGTTGAACAGCCGGCCGATGGCGAGCCGCCCCACGTAGTCGTCGTAGCCCAGGGTGGTGATGAGGAGTTGGAGGGGCATCTCCTCGTCGTAGACCGGGGCGGGCACGGTGCGGATGATCTCGTCGAAGAGAAGGACGAGCCGCTCGTCCGGTCCGTCCGCCGTCTTCCGGCAGAGGCCCTTCCGGGCGTTGCAATAGAGGACGGGGAAGTCGAGCTGGTCCTCGGTCGCCTCGAGATCGATGAAGAGGTCGAAGACTTCGTCGAGCACCTCGGCCGGCCGGGCGTCCGAGCGGTCGATCTTGTTGACGACGACGATCGGGGTGAGGTTCGCCTCCAGCGCCTTTTTGAGGACGAAGCGGGTCTGCGGCAGGGGGCCTTCGCTGGCGTCGACCAGGAGGAGGACGCCGTCGACCATCTTCAAGGTGCGCTCGACCTCGCCGCCGAAGTCGGCGTGGCCGGGGGTGTCGACGATGTTGATCCGGGTGCCTCTATAAAGAATGGCCGTGTTCTTGGCCATGATGGTGATGCCCTTCTCGCGCTCCAGGTCGATCGAGTCCATGACCCGCTCGTTCACGTGCTCGTGGGCGCCGAAGATGCCGCTCTGCCAGAGCATGGCATCGACCAGGGTGGTCTTCCCATGGTCGACATGGGCGATGATGGCGAGGTTACGGACGTCTTCTCTTGTCTTGCTGGCGCTCACGGGTGCTGTCCTCTTTTGAGAGTGGGGAAGGCGATGCTCCGCCGCACTGCGGCGGGCGCGAGAGGATAGCACGGTTTGGCCTAAGGCTTCCGGGCATCCTCCAGCCGCTCGGACTCGAGGCGCAGGGCGACGAGGAGTTGCTGAGCGGCGACGTAGAGGGGGTGGAGGCCGGCGGGATCGGATTCGAGGTCCCGCCGGGCGGCCTCGCGGGCGTGGACCCCGCCCGGGGTGAGAAGGACGAAGCGGAGCTGGCCGTTCCCCGGCAGGCGGCGGCTCTCCTCCTTCGGAATGTCGGCGAGGAACGGCTGCGCCACGCTGACCAGATGCTTACCCGAGGAGATCGTGCGTGACCGCAGCCGCGCCCCGGAGAGGGAATAGCCGCTGCTCGCCGCGAGCACCGGGTCCCCTTCGGCATAACCGGCCACGGCGAGGATGGCGTGCTCGCCATCCACCTCATAGTCGATCTCGACGACGACGCCCTCCACCTGTCCCGCCACGGCTCCCTCCGGGATCTCGCCCGCGTCGCGCAGACCTTTCCAGGCGCGGAGAACCCGCCGCGAGTCGAGATGGGGGAGAGCGAGGATCTGGTGGAGCGCCTCTTTGGCCCCGGCGGTGTCCCCGGCCTCTCGGCGCGCCGCCGCCTTGGCGAAGAACGGCTCGGCCTTGCTGGCGGCGGCGGACAGGCGGAGGGGCTTGGCCGGCGCCTCGCCGGGGTGCGCCGCCGCGGTCTCGTCGGCGTCACCGTAGAGGACGTCGAGAAGGTGGGCGAATTCGACCGGATCGGCCGCCGGGGCCTCCGTCGCCTTAGGGGCGGCGGGAGGAGACGCGGGAGTCGTTGAGGTCGGGGGAGCGGCGGGCGGCTCGGCCGCGCGGAGTGGGTTCTTCGCGCTCGTCGCCAGCAGGAGAGAGAGACCGAGCGGAAGCATGCGGAGAGCGGACCGTCCGTGCATGGCGCGCGATCCTATCACCGGCGTCCTGTCCGGACGGACGGGAGCGTCCGGCACCCGCACGGCCTCGCGTAGAATGGGACGACCATGGCCACCCGCCGCCGCACCACCCGCTGGTCTTTCCTCGGCCGCGTCCCCTACGCCGAGGGCGAGGCGCTCCAGCGCGCCGCCCGCGAGGCGATCAAGCGCGGGGGGCTCGGGGCAGACGGGGAAGACGGGGAAGACGGGGAGCACCAGGAGCACCCGGAGGATGCCGAACGCTTCTACCTTCTCGAGCACCCGAACGTCTACACCCTGGGACGGAACGCCATCCCGGCGGACATCCTGGCGAGCCCCGCCTGGCTCGCCGAGCGCGGCTTCGAGGTCGTCCCGTGCGACCGCGGCGGTCAGGTCACCTACCATGGCCCGGGCCAGCTCGTGGGCTACCCGGTGCTCAACCTCTCCCCCGACCGGCGGGACATCCGGCGCTACGTGCGGGACCTGGAGGAGGTGCTGATCCGCACGCTCGCCGACTTCGGCGTGACGGCCGGGCGTCGGGAGGGGCAGGAGCACATCGGGATCTGGGTGGGGGAGGCGAAGATCGCCTCGATCGGCGTCCACCTCTCGCGCTGGATCACCACCCACGGCTTCGCGCTCAACGTGACGACCGACCTCGGGCTCTTCGCCGGCATCATCCCCTGCGGTCTCTCCCAGGTGAAAATGACGTCGATCGCTGAGGAGACCGAGGAGACCGGCCGTACCCCCACCTTGGTCGAGGTGGCGGCGCGGGCGGCGGTCCATTTCGGCGCGGTCTTCAACCGGGAGATGGTGGAGCTCGGGGCCGCGGCGCCGCCCAGGGAGCCGGCGCTCGCCGCTCCGTCATGAAAGTCTCGATCGGCCTCAACGCCGTGATCGTGGCCGTCACGAGGGAGGTGCCGCGCCTCCTCACGGTGATGCGGCGCACGGGCACGGCGAGCGAGGAGGCCCTCCCCTTCGGTCCCCTGGAGCCCGAGACCGATCGCACGCTCGACCGCGGCCTCAGGCGCTGGGTGCGCGAGCAGACCGGGCTCGAAGTGGGCTACGTCGAGCAGCTCTACACCTTCGGGGACCGCCACCGCGATCCGCGGGAGGCCCACGGCGGCCCGCGGGTGGTATCGGTCGCCTACCTGGCCCTCGTCCACGAGCGCGAAGTCTCGGGGGAGCAGCAGGCGCGCTGGCGGGGCTGGTACGAGTTCTTCCCCTGGGAGGACTGGCGCGCCGGACGCCCGGCGGTGATCGACGAGCGGATCGCGCCCGCCCTGGCGCGCTGGGCGGCCCTGCCGCCGGACCCGGCCGAACCGGCGCTCCGCGGCGAGCGCCGCCAACGCGCCGACATCGCCTTCGGCCTCGGCGGCGCCCGCTGGGACGGCGAGCGGGTCCTCGAACGCTACGAGCTCCTCTACGAGGCCTCGCTCGTCCCCGAGACCGCCCGCGACCGCGCCGCGCTCGCCGGCGCCGAGGCGCCGCTCGCCGCGGCGACGGAGACCCTCCTCGCCGGCCGGCCGATGGCCTTCGACCACCGGCGCATTCTAGCCACCGCTCTCGGACGTCTGCGCGGCAAGCTCAAGTACCGGCCGGTCGTCTTCGAGCTCCTGCCGCCGACCTTCACTCTGCTCCAACTCCAGAGGGTCGTCGAGGCGCTCTCGGGAGTCCACCTCCACAAGCAGAACTTCCGCCGCCTGGTCGAGACCGGCGGCCTCGTCGAGGGCACCGGCCACCAGCACGCCGAGACCGGCGGCCGGCCGGCGGAGCTTTTCGTCTTTAGGAGAGAGGTGCTCCGCGAGCGCCCGGCGCCGGGGGTGGGGCTGCCGGGGGTGCGGCGGTGAGGGGTGACCTGGGCCAAGTCGCGGCGATGATAGGCTTTTCTCGTGGCCTTGAAGCTCACGTGGGACCCCAAGAAGGCCGCGGCCAATATTCGGAAGCACGGGGTATCTTTTGAAGAGGCGTCGGGCAATCTGTGCGAGGGCGGATGGTCGTTGTCGTTCACACGGAAGAGGAAGATAATCCAAGAATGATCAGCGCCCGGGAAGCGACGCGGGCGGAGAAGCGAACCTACGTGGAGGGGAATCCGCGCATGTGCGTGGCCCCTGACCTCTTTCTTGTCAAAGGTGTGGAGAGGCGGACACGACCCATCTACAAGCTGTGGGAGGAGGAGCGGGCATCCTCTCTCGTGATCGAAGTGACCTTGAAGAGCACCCGGGTCGAGGACATACGGACGAAGAAGGGTCTCTACCAGCGCTTGGGTGTCGAGGAGTACCTCCTCTTCGATCCTCTGGGAGAGTACCTGCGGCCCCGTCTCCAGGGCTATCGGTTGATCCAGGGAAGGTACGAGCCTCTTCTCCAGGAGGGAGACGGGGCCCTCTTCAGCTCCACGACAGGCCTCCGTCTGATGCCCGAGGGGAATCGTTTGCGCCTGCGGGACGCAGTGTCCGGAGAGCCTCTGCTCTGGGCGGACGAGGAGGCGGAGGCACGGCAGGCGGCCGAAGAGCGGGCAGAAGCGGCGGAAGAACGGCTCCGTGCCCTGGAAGCGGAAGTAGCCCGTCTTCGTGGTGGCGATACGCAGGCTCGATAAGCTGGCAGACCGAGTCCTCATTGACTGACGACATCTCACTTTCAAACTCCCTCCTCGCCCTACCTACCGCGGAGCTCCTGGAACGCTTCGCCGCCGCGAAGCTCACCCCTGGGGCGGGAAGCGCCGCAGCGCTTCTGGGGGCCGTGGCGGGGAGCCTGGTGCAGGCTGCCGCAAGGTACGCGATCAAGAGGAGGGAGAACGCGGCCGAGGTCTCCTTCCGGGAGCGGGCGACCGTCCTCCTGGCGGAGGCTCGTAGGCGTTCGGATCGGCTGGGGCAGGCCGTGGAGGAGGATGCCGCCGCCTTCACCCGGTACTGGGAGTCCCGCTCGGCGGAGGCCCTGGAGCGGGCGACCGACGTTCCCATCGGGATCGCTCGGGAGTGCGTCGGCTTGGCGGAGATCGGTTTGGAGCTGTACGAACGGGGACATCGGAATGCCCGGGGCGAGGCGGCTACGGCCGTCCTCTCGGCGCTCGGTGGGGCCGAGGCCGCCCTCCATACGGCGCGGCTCAATCTGCAGCCGGGAGGCGATGCTCCCTGGATCGAGAGCCGGCGGCTGGAGATCCAGAGCCTCCGCGATCTGCTCCCCGTTCTCCGGAAGAGAATCGAGGCGGTCCTCACCCCGGAGGAGCCGGAGGAGCCGGCCGGAGGGCGGCTGGGATAGACTCGGGGCCAGTGACGATGAGCGACAGAGACGGTCTCGATCTCGAGGCCTACCTCGAACGGGTCGGCTATCGAGGAGATCGCCGTCCGACCCTCGCCGTGCTCGAAGCCCTCCACCTGGCGCACGCGACGCACATCCCGTTCGAGAACCTGGACGTCCTCCTCAAAGTGCCCATCCGACTCGATCTCGCGAGCGTGCAGGCGAAGCTCGTGCGCGGCGGGCGCGGCGGCTACTGCTTCGAGCAGAACACCCTCTTCGCGGCGGCGCTCGAACGCTTCGGCTTCCCCGTGGCGCGGCTGGCCGGCCGGGTGCGGGCGGGAGCGCACCGCGTCCTCCCCCGCACCCACATGACCCTCCTCGTGACTGTTGAGGGCGGCGAGGGCGGGTCCTGGCTCGCCGACGTCGGCTTTGGCGCCGAGGGCCTGCTCCTCCCCGTGCCGTTCGGCGCCGGCGAGGCGGCGCGGCAGTTCGCCTGGACCTACCGCATCGTCCCCGAGGAGCCGGGGCTCTCGGTGCTGCAATCCTCCCGCGGCGGCGCCTGGGAGGATCTCTATGCCTTTACCCTCGACCCGCAGGCGCCGATCGACTACGAGATGGCGAACTATTACACCTCGACCCATCCGGATTCGCGGTTCCTCCGCACGCTGACGGTCCAGCGGGCCACCCCCGAGGGCCGCCACATCCTGCGCGACCGGGAGCTGCTCCTCGACCGCGGGGCTCACGAGCCTGCCGTGACGAGCCGGACGATCGCGGACGACGACGAGCTGCTGGCCGTCCTCGCCGAGACCTTCGGGCTCTGGTTCCCGACCGGGACGCGGTTCCGGTACGAGCCGTTCTCCAGCTTCTGACCGACGGAAGCAATCTCCCACCGCCTCTGTTGTAAGGCGTAGGGAGGTCAGGACGGTGACGAAGCCGCGACGCTTGACAACCCAAATGCTCATTTATAGTATAAGGCGGTGGGTCGGCTCAGGCCGGCCGTTTTTTGCGGACCTAATATACTCACATTGAGCATATAGAGAAGGAGAACGGGATGGAGCTCGCGGGTCTTGCAGCAGTCGACAGCCCTCTCCTCTATACCCCCGAGGTGGCGCGGGCGACGGCGCCCCTCTACGAGCGGGTGCGGACGGTCATCCCGGAGATCGAGTGGGCGGTCCACGCTCCCTACATCGCCGCCATCGACGAATGGAAACGGCGCCGGAACGCCGTCATCCTCGCCCACAACTACCAGACGCCGGAGATCTTCCACGGCGTCGCCGATTTCGTGGGCGACTCGCTCGCCTTGGCCCAGCAGGGCGCGAAGACGGAGGCGGACGTCATCGTCCTCGCCGGCGTCCACTTCATGGCCGAGACGGCGAAGATCCTCTCCCCCGAGAAGACGGTCTTGATCCCCGACCCCGCGGCCGGCTGCTCGCTCGCCGCCTCGATCACGGCCGACGACGTTCGCCTGCTGCGCGCCCGCTACCCCGGGGTGCCGGTCGTCACCTACGTCAACACCTCGGCGGCGGTCAAGGCCGAGTCGGACATCTGCTGCACCTCGGCCAACGCGGTCGCGGTCGTCGAGTCGCTGGGGGTCGAGCGGGTGATCTTCCTCCCCGACGAGTACCTCGGCCGCTACGTCGCCTCGCAGACGAAGGTCGAGATCATCCTCTGGCAAGGGCACTGCGAGGTGCACGAGCGCTTCACGGGAGCGGAGCTCCGCGCCTTCCGCGACTCCCACCCGGGGATCTCGATCCTCGCCCACCCGGAGTGCCCGCCCGAGGTCCTCGCCGAGGCCGACTTCGTGGGCTCGACGGCGGCCATGGTGCGGCAGATCAGCGAGACTTCCCCTAAACGGGTCGTCCTCGTCACCGAGTGCTCGATGAGCGCCAACGTGGCGGCCGAGCATCCGAACGTCGAGTTCTTCAGACCTTGTAATCTTTGCCCTCACATGAAGCGGATCACCCTCCCCAAGATCCTGCGCTCCCTGGAGACCCTGGAGACCCGGGTGGAGGTCGACCCCGAGGTGGGGGAGCGGGCTCGCCGGGCCGTCGAGCGGATGCTTGCGGTGGGCCGGAGGGAGGGCCAATGAGCGCGCACCGCTTCGCCACCCGCTTCGACGCCATCATCGTGGGGACCGGGGTGGCCGGGCTCGCCGCCGCCGCGGCCCTCGCCCCGCGCCGGGTGGCGCTCCTCACCAAGAGCCGCTTCGCGACCGGCGGCTCCTCCAACTGGGCACAGGGGGGAATCGCCGCCGCCGTGGGCACCGACGACGCCCCGGCCCTCCATGCCGCCGACACCCTGGCGGCGGGAGCCGGTTTGAACGATCCGGAGGTGGTGGCGCTCCTCACCGCGGACGGGCCGCGGCGGATCGCCCGGCTCCTGGAGCTCGGAGCGCACTTCGACCTCGCGCCGGGCGGCGCCCTCTCCCTCGGCCGGGAAGCGGCGCACAGCCGGCGGCGCATCCTCCACGCCGGGGGAGACGCGACCGGCGCCGAGCTCGTCCGCACTCTCTCGGAGGCGGTGCGCCGGGAGCCCGCGGTGACCGTCTTTGAAGAGACCTTCGCCCTCGACCTCCGGGTCGAGGACGGTGCGGTCGCCGGCCTCGTGGCCGTGGGGCCGGACGGCCGGCGGCAGCTCTTCCTCGCGTCGGCGGTGGTGCTCGCGACCGGCGGCCTCGGGCGGCTCTACCTGCACACCACGAATCCGCCCGAAGCGACCGGCGACGGCCTCGCCATGGCGGCGCGGGCGGGGGCGGAGGTGGTGGACGTCGAGTTCGTTCAGTTCCACCCGACGGCGCTCGCCGGCGGCGCCGACCCGATGCCGCTGCTCACCGAGGCGCTCCGCGGTGAAGGGGCGATCCTCGTCGATCCGGCCGGCGTGCGCTTCATGCCGGCCGAGCACCCGGACGCCGAGCTCGCCCCCCGGGACGTCGTGGCGCGGGCGATCTGGCGGCGGCTGGCGGCGGGGGATCGCGTCTTTTTGGATGCCACCCGAGCGGTGGGGGAGCGTTTCCCCGAGCGCTTCCCGACCGTCTTCCGGCTCTGCCAGGAGAACGGCTTCGATCCGCGGATCGAGCCCATCCCGGTTTCGCCCGCCGCCCACTACCACATGGGGGGCATCGGGGTGGACGGCAACGGCCGCACCAGCCTCCCCGGCCTCTGGGCCTGCGGCGAGGCGGCGGCGACCGGGGCGCACGGGGCCAACCGGCTGGCCAGCAACTCGCTCCTGGAGGCGCTCGTCTTCGGCGGCCGGGTGGCCGAGGATCTCGCCGGGACACCCCCGTCCCCGCGGCGCCCGGCGCGTCTGCGCAAGGATTTCGAGGGAGCCCAGCCCGGAGTCCGGTCCGGAGACCAGCCGATACCGCCGGAGGTCGACGCTCCGACCCAGGCCGTCGTCGCCCAGGCGATCCGGACCCTGATGTGGGAGAAGGTTGGGGTGGTACGGGACAGCCAGGGGCTGACCGAAGCCGTGGCGACCCTCGATCGCCTCGCCGCGGAGCATCCCGGGCTTGCCGGCGAGGCGCGAAACCTCCTCTGGGCGGGACGATTGGTGGCGACGGCGGCCCTCGCCCGGCGGGAGAGCCGGGGCGGGCACTACCGGGCGGACTATCCCGAGGCCGACCCGGCCTGGCAGCGGCACCTGGTTCTTTCCGCCACTCCCGAGGGGGAGATCCACATCGAGTCCCGCGCCCTCCCCATGCCCGCGCAGGCACCGCTCGCCCTGGTGGCGGGCACGTCGCGATGAGCGGCGATCTCAAACAAGCGCCTGCAGGGCACCTGCCCGCGCTCTACCCTCTGCTCTACGAGCCCCTCCTCCGCCTGGCCTTGGCCGAGGATCTCGGGCGGGCGGGCGACCTGACGAGCGATGCCATCCTGCCGGATGCCCTGACGGCCGCGGCGCGGATCGTCGCCCGGTCTCCCGGCCGGGTGGCGGGTCTGGCTGCCGCGACCGCCGCCTTCGGGCTCCTCGATCCGCGCCTCGCGGTCACCCTCGCCGCCCGGGACGGCGCCGACGCCGCGGCGGGAGAGACCCTCGCCACGATCACCGGGCCGGCCCGTTCGCTCCTCTCCGCCGAGCGCACGGCGCTCAACCTCCTCGGCCGTCTCTGCGGCATCGCCACGACGACCCGCGACCTGGTCGCCGCCGTCGCCCCCTACGGCGCGCGGATCGTCTGCACCCGGAAGACGACGCCGGGTCTGCGGACTCTGGAGAAGTACGCGGTACGGGCCGGCGGCGGCAGCAATCACCGCTTCGGCCTGGACGACGCGGTGCTCATCAAGGACAACCACCGGGCGCTCGCCGGAGGACTGAGGATCGCCGTGGAGAGGGCGCGCGCCGGGGTCGGGCACATGGTGAAGATCGAGGTCGAGGTGGACACCCTGGAGCAGTTGGAAGAGGCGCTGGGGATGGGGGTCGACGCGGTGCTCCTCGACAACATGTCGATCGAGACCCTGGAGCGGGCCGTGGGGATGGCCCGCGGCCGGGCGATCACCGAGGCTTCCGGGGGGATCACCCCGCATACCGCCCCGGCGATCGCCGCGACCGGCGTGGATCTCCTCTCGGTCGGCTGGATCACCCACAGCGCCCCGGCGTTGGACGTGGCGCTGGATGTGGCGCTGGACGTGGAAGGCTGAGCTCCAAGCCGTATCTACGTGGTTCCAGACCCGAACCCTGTAGATCCATTCCAGAGGTACCCGGCCCCCAAGCTGGATCTAGGTGGTTTCAAATCAGAACCCTGTAGATCCGTTCTAGAGATACCCGACCTCCAGGCTGGATCTAGGTGGTTTCAAATCAGAACCCTGTAGATCCGTTTCAGAGATACCCGACCTCCAGGCTGGATCTGGGTGGTCTCAAACCAGAGCCCTGTAGATCCGTTTCAGAGATACCCGACCTCCAGACTGGATCTGGGTGGTTTCAAACCAGAACCCTGTAGATCCATTCCAGAGATACCCGACCTCCAGGCTGGATCTAGGTGGTTTCAAATCAGAACCATGTAGATCCAAACCCACAGTACCCGGCTCCCAACCGGCGTACGGCAGCTCCGGAAGCGAAGCGTCCTCTCTCCAAGTCCGATCTCCGGAGCTCCGGTGGGGAGGGCCCGTCCGCGGGCGGGTGGGTCCCTCCCCTGGGCGGAAGGAGGTTGGGTCAGGGGGGACCCTACGGCCCGAAATTGCAGAGGTCGTCAACCCGCACCGCTTCGTGTCCGGCGTTGAACCGTCCACCGGAGGAGAGCATCGCGGTGACCCAGCCCTGGGCGTGGGTGCCGTCGCCGTGCCAGAGGTCGAGCATCAGCCAGCCCTGGCTCATCGGGGCGGGAATGGCGGCGCTCCTCACGTGCACCCGCTGGGTGGCCAGGGGAAAGGCATTGCTGTTGCCGACCTGGGTGGCGTTCTCCTCTTCGTCGAAGGCGACGAGCTGTTCCTCGCCGAGCGGCGCCCAGCGCGGCCCCTTGGCGCAGGAGGAGGGGGCGACGGAGCCGTCCCGGTTGTCCCGCCAGACGACCAGGTCCGTGCTGCTCTTGAGCACGCCGCCGTCGGTGAAGCGGGTGTAGTAGAGGCTGGAGAGCGGCATGCGGTCGTCGCGGCCGGTGAAGTTCACGTAGCGGCCGTAAAAGGTGTAGGAGCCGGCGGTGAAGAAGTCGGGGTCGGCGACGATGGCGACGGCGGTCTGGCTGTCCGACCGACCGGTCTTCGGATCCATGTAGTAGTAGTCGCCCCAGAGGACGTTCTCATCGCTCGCGAGGCCGCTCCCGCCGTGGGCGAAGTAGGTGGGGTCGGCCGGCGTGTTCTCGGTCCGGCCGACGGTGGTCGCCGTGCAGCGGTTGACGAGGTCGACGGTGATGTAGCCGGTCGCGATCCCCGGTCCGCCGGAGTCGCTCCCCGCGCAGGCGGCGTTGGCGCCATTGGCGGCGGCGGCATAGGCGGCCGGGATCGGCTGGCCGCTGTGGGCGGCGCGCAGGTAGGCGCGCTCGGCCGTGCGGAGCGCCGAACGGGGGGTGGCGCAGGCGTCCGCGGTGGTCGCGGCGTCCGCCGGCGCTTCGGAGAACTGGCCCTGCGGGCTGTGATCGCCGCCGGTCATCGGCAGGGCACCGGTCAGGAGGCTCCGTACGTTCATCGTCTGCACGTCGTAGCCGGTCAGGTAGATGTCGAAGGCGAGGGTCGGCACCCCCCAGTCGGTCCACACCACCACCCGCGCCAGCGCCGGCTTGGCGGAGGCGTTGTTGACCGCGAAGAGCGTCGTCTCGCCATTGGGATTGTTGAGGTCGGTCCGGAAGTAGGGGACTAAGAGGGTCGCCGCCGGCTGGTTGCCCAGGCGGCAGTTGCCGGTCATCACGCCCGCTTCTACCGGGGGGACCGCGACGCTCGCGGCGGTCAAGACCGCCGTTACCGCCAGCGCCAGGGCGCCGCCGGTCTTTTTCGTCGTCTTCGTCGTCCCGCTCTTTTTCCCGTCCAGCTCAAAGCACCGAACCCGGCTCTCCATGGCCTTCCTCCTGTCGGACGCACCCCAGCCCTTGAGCCGACTCCGCTACACTAGGAGCATGAGCGAGACTCTAGTTCAACTCGGGCGTGGCGGTAGGTCCGAGGTAATCGACCGTCAACGTCGTGAAGCCCGTCCGGAATGGCTGCGGATCAAGCTCGCCACCCCGGCTTCGTACCACAAGGTCCGCGACCTCGTCGAAAGCCTGAATCTGCATACAGTGTGCCAGGAGGCGAAGTGCCCCAATATCTACGAGTGTTGGGGCGAGCATGGCACCGCCACTTTCATGATCCTGGGCGACGTCTGCACCCGCCGCTGCGGCTTCTGCGCCGTCACCTCCGGCCGGCCGCAGGCGGGGGTGGACGCCGACGAGCCGGCCCACCTGGCCCAGGCGGTCGCCACCATGGGACTGAAGCACGCGGTGATCACCTCGGTCGACCGCGACGACCTCGAGGATGGCGGCGCCCGCCACTGGGCGCGGGTAGTCGAGGCGGTCCATCGGGAGAGCCCGGGGACGGCGGTCGAGGTTCTGACCCCCGATTTCCGCGGTGTTCCGGAGGCGCTCGACATCGTGCTCCGGGCGCGCCCGGAAGTCTTCTCCCATAACGTCGAGACCGTCCCTCGGCTCTACCGCCAGGCGCGCCCCGGCAGCCGTTACGACAGAAGCCTCGGCCTGCTCGCCGAGGCGGCGGCGAGGCGGGACGCGGGAACCTACGCCGGCCGCGTCAAGACGGGGATCATGCTCGGTTTAGGCGAGACTCCCGAAGAGATCCGCGAGACGATCAAAGACATCCGCGCCGCCGGGGTCGAGATCATGACCCTCGGGCAGTATCTGAAGCCTACCCCCAGGCATCTCCCGGTCGACCGTTTCGTCCACCCCGACGAGTTCCGGGAGTACCGCGAATATGCCCTCTCCCTGGGCTTCTCCCACTGCGAATCAGGGCCTCTCGTGCGGAGCAGCTATCACGCTCACGAGCATGTGCGATAAAGGGCGGAAACCCGGTTCTGTCCCGTTTCCTTTCCCCGGCCGCACATTGCTCCATGAAAGGCGGTGAAGCCCAGTACGTGCGGTGCCGTCGGGCCCCTTTCCAGGTCCCGGCGTCATCCTACCAAGACGGAGGGATCGCCCGTTCCTCCCGAGCGCCGCTCCACTGGGCGGGATCAATGCCTGAAACCGCGCTACCGAGCACCGTTTACGAGACCCTGGAGATCGACAGGAGCCGCGCCAAGGGGAGCTTTCCCCGCGGCGGCCCGGCGCTCGCGGCCGTCCCGTTCCGCGGGATGGAGGGACGATTCGAGCCCTCCGGGCAGAGCGGGATGCTGGGGCACGCGCCGACCATGCAGGAGCTTTTCCGTCGCCTCGAGAAAGCCAGTCAGAGCCACAGCCCGGTGCTGATCGAGGGTGAGAGCGGAGCGGGCAAGCGGCTCACCGCCTGCACCCTCCACGCCATGGGCTCCGGCGCCGGGGGACCGTTCGTCGCCATCGATGCGGCGAGCCTCGAGGGGCGGCAGAACGTCCTCGGCAGCCTGCTTTCCGAGGGCCACGAGGGGGGCGGGACCCTGTTCATCGACGAGGTCTCGGACCTTCCCGCCGAGGCGCAGCGCGAGCTCTGGCGCCTGATCGAGGCGGCGCGGCGACGGCCCTTGAGCCTCGTTCCTCATCGGGCGATGCGGATCGTCTGCTCGACGAGCCGCGACCTGCGCTCCGAGGTCGACCGCGGGAACCTGCGCGAGGATCTCTACGCCCGGCTCCGCAGCTTCGTCCTGCCGGTCCCCAGCCTGCGCGAGCGGCGCGAGGATCTGCCGATCCTCCTCAACCACTTCCTGGCCGAGCTCTCGCGGGTGTACGGCAAACGGCCCGCGGGCCTCTGCCCGGAGGCCCTCGACCTGCTCCTCGCGCACCCCTGGGAGGGCAACGTCCGCGAGCTGCAGAGCGAGCTCGAACGGGCGGTGATCCTCACCCCCGACGGGGTCGCCATCGGGCCCCGGGCGCTCTCCCCCGACCTCCAGCCGAGCGGGCCGAGCGGTGGGCCCATCGCCGCCAGCTTGAAGCAGCGCTCGCGGGCACTGGAGAAGAAGATGCTCGCCGAAACCCTGGCCCGGCATCGTTGGAACGTCGCCGCCACCGCCCGCGAGTTGGGGATCAGCCGGGTGGGCTTGAGCAAGAAGCTGCGCTCGCTGGAGCTCAAGCGCCCCCCCCGTCCCCTGCGCCCCTCTGGAGCGCCGCGGGCCTAGCTTGGTCAGGAACGGGTTTTCCGTGTAGAATTTGAAGAACGTCTATATATTGGATGGCGCGTCATCCGGAGGGGATGACGTCGTTCTGATCGGAGGAGAGACAAATGTCGAATCCATTCAGGCGCACCGCAGCAGGAGTTGGCTTCGCCCTGAGCCTCGCACTGTTCGCCACTCCGGCCGCGCATGCCGCCGCTGCCGCGAGGACGTCGGGCCATGCCGTCCGCACGGCGAGCCGTCCCGCCGGTCCTAGCCTGTTGACGGCCTTCTGGAGCTATATCGTGGGCAACAATCCGTTCGGTCCCAAGCCGACCCAGGGTCCCACGGTCGATCCGAACGGCATCTCCTGAAGGGTGTTTTCTGGCAGGCTGCCTGGACAGATCGCAGGCAAGCTGCTAAGATTCAGTCAACTGTTCGAATGGGGTGTTTTGTATCTTTGGATGGGCCGGTCCAGTCCACCGCGAGCCGAGGAATTCCGGCTCACGGCTTCACCGTTGTCAAAGTGAGGGACCGGTTTTGCTCGCCTGGCGGCGCCCTGAACGCTCCGCCTCGTCCTGGAGGTGCTGACGATGTTTGAGGCTCATCCCAACCGTGAGGAGCTCGAAGGCTTCATGCTGGGCGACCTGGCGCCCGAGTCGACGAAGCGCGTTCTTCGCCACCTTCTGGCGGATTGCGACCGCTGCAAGGAGGCGACGGCGCTGATGTGGGACGTCGGCGCCAGCTCGACTCCCGAGCGACCCCTCTCCGCTCCCGGGGCGAACGAGTCCGCCTTCGGTCTCGGCACGCGCGAGGCGGTGGGCCGTTTCGACTACGACTGGGCCCTGGAGCGGGTCTTCGACCGCGTGCGGCGGGTGAACACCTCCCTGCAGTCGGAGCGCCTGGAAGCCCAGGAGCTCGCCGCCGACCTGCTGCGCCATCCGGCGGAGCGCCGGATGATCCTGGTGCAGAACAGCGCGCGTTTCCAGAGCTGGGGCCTTTGTGAGCTGATCCTCCAGAAAGCCTCCGAGGTCGTGGGCGAGCCGCGCGAGATGAGGGAGATGGCCGAGCTCGCCGTCACCGCCGCCGAGAGCCTCCGCACGATGACCTACAGCCCGGCCCTGGTCCAGGATCTGAAAGCCCGGGCTTGGGCGGGTCTCGGCAACGCCCATCGGGTGCTCTCCGACTTCCGCGCCGCGGAGCAGTGCTTCCAGGTCGCCGAGTCCCATCTGGCGCGGGGCAGCGGCGATCGGCTAGAGCGCGCCCGCCTCCTCGACTTGAAGGCGTCGCTGCGCAACTACCAGGGCCGCACGGAGGAGGCGATCAGCCTGCTCAACCGGGCGATCGCCATCTACCAGCGCTCGGGACAGCGCCATCTCCTCGGTCGCGCCCTGCTCAACAAGGGGCACGTCACCATGTGGACGGGGGAGCTGGAGACCGCCATCGCTCTCCTGCGCCAGGGTCTTTCCCTGGTCGACGCCGAGCGCGACCCCAAGCTCGTCGTCACCTCCCATCACAACCTGGCCTATGTCTTAAACGAGCTCGGCCAGCACCGCGAGGCCCTCGCCATCGTCGCCCGTACCCGGCAGCTCTACCTGGAGGTGGGGGATCGCCTGAACCTCCTGCGGCTAGAATTCCTCGAAGGACAGATCGCGCTCGCGCTCGGCCGTCTGGAGCAGGCCGAGGGAATCTTCCGCGAGGTGCGCCGGAGCTTCGGCGAGAAGGAGATGGCCTTTGACGCCGCCCTCGCCACCCTGGACCTGGCCGAGGTCTACGCGCGCCAGGGACGGTCCGCCGAGATGCAGGGGCTGGCCCAGGAGATGCTCCCGATCTTCAAGTCGCGCGAGCTGCACCGGGAAGCCATCGCGGCTCTCATCCTCTTCCAGCAGGCGGCGGAGAAGAACTGCGTCACCCTGGGTCTCATCCAGGAAGTGACGGGTTGCCTCCAGAAGGTTCGTCGTCAGGCGCCGGGCGAGCCGGCCTTCTAGCTCCACGTAAAGCGGTAGAAAAAAAGGGCGATCCGCGGATCGCCCTTTTTCGTGGATAGCGGGCCGTTTGAATCCGAGGACGGTCCCCTGGCTGCGCGGAGCGCCCGAGGGGGACCGCCCGCAGGTTCAAACGGCCGCGGACCTTTGCACCCGAGCGATTGAATCGATAGAATCGGGCGACCCCGCGGCCGATCGGCGCCGGGGTCCCCAACGATGGAAGCACTTCAGCCAGGGGTCCCCATGCCTGAGACCGCCAACTCCCTAGACTCCTCCCATCCCTCGCCCGTCGCCGACGCTCTCCATATCCGTCCGACCGACGAGCTGGACATCGACTCGATCGTCGCCATCGACGAGAAGATCAGTGGCCGGTACCGGCCGGAAGTTTGGGAGCGGCGGATCGGTTACCACCTGAGGCGGGACCCCGAGGCTTCGGTCGTCGCGGAGATCGGAGGTAAGGTCGTCGGCTTCATGCTCGGCGACGTCCGCTCCGGCGAGTTCGGCCTCGAAGAGCCCACCGGATGGATCTCGGTCCTGGGGGTCGATCCGGAGCGGCGGGGCCAGTCGATCGGCCGCCGCATGGCGGAGGCGGTTCTGGCGCACTTCAAACGCCAGGGAGCGACTTCGGTCCGCACCCTGGTGGACGAAGAGATGGGGGAGATCGCGGGTTTCTTCGTCTCCCTGGGGTTCGCCCCCTCGTCTCTGCGCCCGTACGCCTTGCCCCTGTGATCCGCTGAGCCAGCAAGCGAGGAATGAGATGAACGCCAGAACGAGCCATCTGCCGCAGAGATTCCACGCCGCCGTCGAGCGGTGGCGCGATACCTATCTTCAGGACTACGACTTCCTCATGGCCAACTGGGAGAAGCACTTCCCGGACGAGCCCCGCTTCGAGCTCTGCGCCTTCCGCGAGCTCGGCATGTGCACCGAGATCGAGTGTGGCGAGCTTAAGGGGAAGCCCAAGTACCAACGGGCTGCCGAGATGCAGCCCGAGCAGGCCCATCACGTCTTTTCCGCCATCAAGGCCCAGGCCTCGACCGAGTTCGGCTCCATCCAGCAGCACCGCCTGACCCTCGCCCGCGCCCAGGACGAGGAGGAGCAGTTCTGGGTGCTCCGCATGATGGCGGAGGAGCTGCGCCACGGCTACCAGATGCTCCACCTCCTGGCCGAGGACGACTGGAGCTCGGTCACTCCGGAGTCGGGGACCGACATCGTCGAGGGCATCCTCTCGATGAACACCGGCTCCCATCTCCTGGGCGCCTTCAACATCGACTTCGACTCCTTCGTCGACAACGTCGTCTTCTGCGCCCTGATCGACCGGGTCGGCAAGTTCCAGCTCAGCATGCAGAAGATCTCCGCCTACCAGCCGATGGCCGAGAGCATGCCGAAGATGCTCCGCGAGGAGGCCTTCCACCTGGCGGCCGGGGTCGTCCCCATGCGCCGCTGGGTGCAGGGGGCGGCGAAGGGCGAGGTCTACGTCACCATGGACATGTTGCAGCGGGTGCTCAACAAGTGGCTGCCGCGCGGCCTGGAGATGTTCGGCGACGAGCGCGGCGGCGGCACCAACGTCCGCTACGGCTTGAAGCCGCTCAAGAACGCCGAGGCGCAGCACCTCTACTACGAGGAGGTCTCTAAGGTGGTGCGCGACCTGAACCTGCGCTACCTCCGCGCCCGGCTCCCCGAGCTCGGGCGTGACGAGGCCGAGGCGCTCCTCGACCAGATCCTGGCCGACGGCGACACCCGCCAGGGCGTCCGTTCAGAAGACCTCCTGCGCCTGCCCCATGGCGATTTCTTCCGCCGTCGTGGCGTGCCCGCCTTCACGATGGTGGGGACGGAGGGCGAGATCTATACCGACGTTGCTCTCTACCTGCGGCATCTGGTCGCCGCGCTCCCCGAGTCCTATCTCGCGAGCCGCGACTTCCGCGACTACGCCGAGGCGCTCGGCCAAGTCGCGCGCGGCGAGCTGGACGTTGCCGCGGCGAGCGGCCGGATGCCGGCCCTCCGCCAGGTGGGCGGGGCGTGCTCCTGCTCGAAGTCGGTGCGCTGGATCTACGACGATCCGCTCGCCGCGATGCCGGGAGCCTCGACCGTCCGGATCGATTCCCGGCAAGAGACGCCGGTCTCCGCCGGGCAGCCCGTGGCCTGAGAAACGTCCATCCGACCTATGATCGCCCCGCGCCGAGAGGGCCCGCGATGAGTGTGTTCAATCGCCTGCTGGTGACTACCTTGCCGCTCGTGCCGCGGGCCATCGTCGGCCGGGTGGCGTCCCGCTACGTGGCGGGGGAGACCCTGGAGGACGCGCTCACCACGGTGCGGTCGTTGAACGCCCAGGGCGCCATGGCCACCCTCGACCTCCTGGGCGAGGAGGTCAGCGAACGCGAGAAGGCCCTGGCGGCGGTCGACGAGTACCTCCGGGTGTTCGCCGCCATCGAACGCGAGAAGCTCGACTCCAACGTCTCGATCAAGCTCACCCTCCTGGGTTTGAAAATCGACGAAGGCTTCTGCCGCGACAACGTCGACCGCATCGCCGCCGCGGCGGCGGTTTCCGGCAACTTCGTCCGCATCGACATGGAGGACCACACGACGACCGATCCCACGCTTCGCATCTACCGGGAGCTCCAGGCCCGCCACGGGAACCTGGGGGTCGTCCTCCAGGCCTACATGCGCCGCACTCTCGCCGACATCGAGGCCCTGCCCCGCGAGAAGGCGAGCGTCCGGATCTGCAAGGGGATCTACGTCGAGCCGCGGGAGATCGCCTGGAAGGGCTACGAGACGGTGCGGGCGGCCTACGTCCAGGCGTTGGAGAAGCTCATCACCCAGGGAGTCTACCCGGCCATCGCCACCCACGACGAGTACCTGGCCTGCCGGGCGGTGGGGCTGATCGAAAAGCACGGCCTGCGCCGCGAGCAGTACGAATTCCAGATGCTTCTCGGGGTGGACGAGGAGCTGCGCCGCATCCTCCTCGCCGCCGGGCACCGCCTGCGGGTCTACGTCCCCTACGGCCGCGACTGGTATCCCTACTCGATCCGCCGCCTGCGCGAGAACCCCGAGGTCGCCCGCCACGTTCTCCGCGCCATGCTGGCGGGGAAGTGAACGGTCCCTATGGTAGAATCTGCAACCTCCGGCGATGGACGATTCGAATCAGCGCGAACCGGTGAAACGGTTTCCCCGCGACTCCGACACCGATAGTCTTCGAGCTCGCCGCTCTCCATGAGAGCGGGATGACGCAGACCTTCGAGAGCGCCAACATGGGCACCGGCCCAGAGGGCTCGGCCGAGTCCGAGGTCGAGGCCGACATCATCCTCATCGCCCACCCCGACAGCCAGCGGCTGGGCTCGCGCTACCGTCTCTCCCCCGGCTCGAACCTGGAGATCGGGCGCTCGGCCGCGGTCGGCATCAGCCTGCCGGAGGTCAAGTCGATCTCGCGCAAGCATGCCCGCCTGCGCTACGTCGGGCGCCACGTCACGGTCGAGGACCTGGGGAGCACCAACGGCACCTACGTCAACGGGGTGCCGGTCAAGGGGCGGGCCACGCTCAAGAGCGGCGACCGCTTCCAGACCGCCGCCGTGCATTTCAAGTTCCTCCACGAGCAGGACGTCGAGAGCGCCTACCACTTCGCCATCTACGAGCTGGTGGCGCGGGACGGGCTGACCGAGATCTACAACAAGCGCAAGTTCGACGAGGAGCTGCAGCGCGAGCTTTCGCGCGCCATCCGCCACGACCGGCCGCTCGCGCTCATCATGTTCGACCTGGACGACTTCAAGCAGATCAACGACACCTACGGCCATCTCTGCGGGGATTTCGTCTTGAAGCAGGTGGCCTCAGCGGCGCGGGAGCTGTTGCGCCCCGAGCAGGTGTTCGCGCGGGTGGGAGGCGACGAGTTCGTCATCCTCTCCCCGGAGACCAACGGCGCCGGGGCCGAGCTGCTCGCCGAGAAGATCCGCGAGCGCATCCTGTCGCTCGACTACCACTACGGCGAGATCCCCATCGCCTTCACCTGCTCGTTCGGGGTGGCCGAGCTCAGCCCCGAGATGGCCCTCCCCCAGGATCTCTACCAAGCCGCCGACCACGCCCTCTTCCAGGGCAAGCGAGGCGGTCGGAACCGGGTCGCGTTGAACGCGGGGCCCGGCGCGCCGGCAGCGACCGCGAAGAGCGGCGAGTAGAGACGCCCAGCCGCAACCGCAGAAATCTCCTTGACCACGAACACCAGGGGTCTCCGGCCTGCGGAGACGCCCTGGCGGTGGTGGTTCCGGAGGTTCTGGGGTAGCGGCTGGGCGTCTCTACCCCCTCGGCTGATATTTACCGCCCTGCCGCCGTCTCCGTACCGTTCCCCAGGAGGTGCCGCCGCATGAACTCGAGGAGCACCTCCCGCAGGTAGTCGACGTTCTCCTTCTTCTGGAAGCCGTGCCCCTCGTTCTTCGCCACCACGTACCAGGTGGGGACGCCCTTCGAGGAGACCTCCTTGACGATGTTGTCGGACTCGGAGAGCGGCACCCGCGGATCGTTCGCCCCCTGGGCGACCAGGAGCGGCTTGGTGATCCGGTCGGCGTGGCGGGCCGGGGCGATGCTCTCCAGGAAGGCGGCCATCTTGGGGTCGCGCTCGTCGCCATACTCGACCCGGCGGAGGTCGCGGCGGTACTCCTGGGTGTTTTTGAGGAAGGTCACGAAGTTGCTGATCCCTACCACCTCATAGCCGCAGCGCAGGCGGTCGCTGTAGTGGACGAGGACGGCGAGCGACATGTAGCCGCCGTAGGAGCCTCCCCCCACCATCACCCGTGAGGCGTCGAGGTCGGGCTGCTTGCCGATCCAGTCGAGGAGAGCGCCGATGTCCTTGACCGAGTCCTCGCGCTTCTCGCCGTTGTCGAGCTTCAGGTAGCTCTTGCCGTAGCCGTCGGAGCCGCGCACGTTGGGCTGGATGAGGGCGACCCCGAGCTCGTCCACCATGTAGTTGTTGCTGCCGAGGAAGCCCGGCCGTACCTGGGCCTCCGGGCCGCCGTGGATGTCGATGTAGACCGGCCGCTTGCCGGGGAAACGGTCGGCCGGCGGCCGGTAGACGAACGCCGGGATGGTGCGCGGAGTCCCGTTGTCACCGCGGTCGAAGGTGGGATAGCGCACCAGCTGCGGCAGGGGCAGGCTGGCGGTCGGCAGGCCGCCGGCCTCGCTCGCCGTCCAGCGGTCGAGGCGGCCGTTGTCGGCGTCGAAGCTGTAGATGTCGGAGGGCGAGCGCGCCCAGGAGACCTGGAAGCCGACCTCGTGGCTGCCGGGGCGGAAGGAGAGGCCGCCGCCAACCCCGGCCGGCAGGTCGGGAACGCGGACGGCGGCGGCATTGGCGGCATTGGCGGCATCCGCGGTCTTCTGGACATGGAGCTTCGAGAAGCCGTCCTCGTTGGTGAAGAAGGCGAGGAGGGAGCCGTCCTTCGAGAGGTCGAAGTCTTCCACGTCCCACGGGATGTCGCCGGAGAGCACGGTGGCCTTGCCGCTCCCGGAGCCGGAGAGATCGAGGCGGACGAGGCGGCGGAACTCGCCGTCGCGGTCGGAGGTGGTGTAGACCGCCTTGCCGTCCTTCGCGAAGCGGCCGCCGGAGTAGAGCACGGTCGGACCGCTGCCGGTCCGCGGGGTGATCGCATGGACCTGCCCGGTCGCCACGTCCACCCAGTGGAGATAGGCCTCGTTGGCCGAGATGTACTGGCCGAGGAGGATCCGGCCGTCGTCCGGGCTCCAGTCGAGGGGCGACCACTCGCCCTGGACCTCCAGCAGCCGGCGCTCGCCACCGGAGGCGTCGGGGTCGGCGACATAGATGTCGGAGTCGCGGCCGTTCCTGGCGTTGCTCGTATAGACGAGGAGCTTGCCGCTCCGCGACCAGAGGGGGGACTGGTAGCGGTGGGTGCCGTCGGAGAGGCGGCGGGAGCGGCCGGTCTTCCGGTCGAGCAGGTAGAGCTGGAAGTTCTCGCTGCCACCGACGTCCGAGCTGAAGACCACCTGGTCGGGGTTGCCCGGCCGGTAGCGGCCGTCGCCCACCCGCTCGGGGAAGAAGGTGACCTGGGTGCGCGCTCCGAGCGGCATCGCCACCTCGTGCAGCTGGACGGTGTTGGCGAAGCGGGTGCGGATGAGCATCCGGCGCTCCGTCGGGTGCCACTCGGCGAAGGTCGCGGCGCGGATGTTCTCGTACGGCTGGAGGTCTTCGATCGGATGGATGGGAGGGACGTTCTGGGCCACGACGCTCTCCGGCACCGGGACGATCCCGGGGGTGCCGGCGGCGTGCGGCGCGGCGGTGGCGGCAATCGCGGCGGTCGCCGGATGGGGCGGGGCCGCCAGCGCGGCCAGGGCGAGCAGCGAGAGGAGGGTTCCTCGGGTTCCTGAGTTCATGGGGAGTCTCCGCAGAGCTTGCCGCGGCCTTCACGGCTCCGCGGGCTGACACGGTAGGATACCCCGGTCCGAGGGGTAGGGATCGCCCCTCTTGTCTTATCCCCCCCGATGTGTAGAATACAGGGCTCCATCACGGCGGGACGGGTTCACCGTCTCCGCTTCCTCTCTGTTCCGCCTTCGAGCGGGACCGAACCAGGCCATAGGGAGGCTCGTAAAGCACCCATGCGCACGTATGAGTTGATGTTCGTGGTCGATCCGCGCGTGGCCGACGAGGACGTCGTCGCCATGACGCAGGACTACCGGCATTTGATCGAGACCGGCGGTCTCACGATCACCAAGGAAGAGAACTGGGGCCGGCGTAAGCTCGCCTACACGATCGACAAGGTCACCGAGGGGAAGTACATCCTCTTCTACATCCAGAGCGAGGACGGCACGACCCGGCTGCACGAGGTCGAGCACCGCATGCGCCAGAACGACAAGGTTCATCCGTTTCTTGACGGTGCGGACCGATCTCGATCTGAAGCGCGCCGGCTCGCGGGTGTCCGTCGTCGAGCCGCCCGCCCCGCCGACCGCTCCCACCGCCAGCCCGGCCGGCGCGCCTGCCGCCCCGGCTGCTGCCACCCCAGCCACCCCAGCCACCCCAGCCAGCACCGCTCCCGCCCCGGCTCCCGAGGGCGCCACGGAAAGGGAGGAGTAGACCATGGGTAGGCCGAAGAAGGTCTTCTATCGCCGGCGCAAGGTCTGTAAGTTCTGCGCCGACAAGATCGACTACGTCGATTTCAAGGACGTGAAGCTCCTGCAGCAGTTCATCCCCGAGCGCTCGAAGATCCTGCCCCGCCGGATCTCGGGCACCTGCGCCCGCCACCAGCGCCTCCTCCAGACGGCGATCAAGCGGGCGCGTCATCTGGCGCTCATCCCGTTCACCACGGATTAGGAGGGAGGCGACGTGCAAGTCATTCTGCTATCCGACCAGCGTCACCTCGGCAAGCGCGGCGAGGTGGTCGACGTCAAGGCCGGGCATGCCCGCAACTACCTGTTGCCGCAGGGCTTCGCCCTGGAGGCGACGCAAGGTAACACCAAGCTCTTCGAGCAGCAGCGCGCGAAGATCGACGCCCGTCACAACCAGGAGCGGGAGGCCGCAGAGGCCATCGGCAACCAGCTGAACGGTCTCACTCTCACGATCCCCAAGCGGGTCGGCGAGACCGAGACCCTCTACGGCTCGGTCACCGCGGGCGACGTCGCCGAGGCCCTGGAGAAGAAGGGCTTCACCGTCGATCGCCGGCGCCTCGATCTCGAAGGGGGCATCAAGAAGCTCGGCGAGCACAAGGTCCGGGTCGAGCTGCACCCGGAGGTCATCGCCGAGATCACCGTCTCGGTGGTGCCCGAGTAGCAAGCGGTACGAAGCGGGCCGGCGAAGCGATGGCGGATCGTCCGCAGGGGGAAGAGGAACACCGCGCTCCCTCCCTGGATGACTTCCTCGGCGAGCCGACCCGCGATCTCGCGGATTGGACATGGCTGTGGAGGGGGGACAGAGAGTTCCCCATCCGCAGCCATCGCGGCTTTCTGGGCCGCCTTTTCATCTCCTTCAAGCGCCTTTTCCGCCCCTTCGTCAAAGTTCCCCAGAACGATCTCTGGGAACGCCAGCGGGTCTTCAACCTCATCCTCCTCGAATACCTCCGTAAGCAGGAGGAGAAGGACTTCGACCGCGAGGAGCGCCGCGACGCCCAGCTGGCGCGGATGAACGACCGCCTGCTCTACCTGGAAGGACTCGCCTTCGAGGGGATCACCGACCTCATGCACCACAACGACGCGGTCTTCGCCCGCGTCGACCAGAAGCTCGACCGCTACCGCCGCGAGGTCTACGACCTCTTCGGGGACTTGAGCGGCGCTCTCGCCCGGGTCGAGCAGGAAGCGGCGGGGAAGAAAGACGGTGAGGCGGTCGAGGAGCTCGTCCGCATCCGCGAGGAGCACGCCTACATCGCCCTCGAACGGCGCTATCGCGGGACCCCCGAGGAGATCGCCGAGCGCATCTCCTTCTATCTGCCGTATCTGCAGGGGAAGGGCCGGGTGCTCGACCTCGGCTGCGGGCGCGGCGAGGCCCTGGCGCTCCTCAAGGACCATGGGGTGACGGCCGAGGGGGTCGACGCCAGCGCCCGGATGGTCGAGCTCTGCCGCGAGCGCGGGCTCGTCGCGGAGGAGGGCGACCTCCTGGAGAAGCTCGCCGCCGTCCCGGTCGGGAGCCTCGGCGGGGTGGTCTCCTTCCATGTCATCGAGCACCTCCCGCCCGACGTCGTCGACCGCCTCGTGCGCCTCGCCTCCCGGGCGCTCGCTCCCGGTGGCGTGCTGATCCTGGAGACCCCGAACCCCCTTTCGGTCGTCGTCGCGGCGCGGAACTTCTGGCTCGATCCCACCCACCTCCGACCCGTTCACCCCGAATCCCTGCGCTTGAACTACGAGCTCGCGGGCTTCGATCCCATCGAGCGGATCGACCTCCGCCCGTTCCCCGAAGACGAGCGGCTGCCCGAGATCGACCTCGCCACCCTACCGGCCGAGCAGCGTCCGCTGGCCGACCGGATCAACCGCATGCGCGACCGGCTGGACGAGCTGCTCTTCGGCTTCCAGGACTACGGGATGGTGGGCACCAAGCCCTCCCGGGAGTCTCAGGGCGCCACTCCCAACTCCGCATAGGTAGCCTTCAGGGCCGCGGCGAAGGCGGCCGCCGAGAAGCGCTCCTCGTAGGTTCGGCGAGCTTCGTCCGCCAGCCGGGAGCGGAGCTCGGCATCGCCGAGGAGCCGGGCGAGGGCGCGCTCCAGGGCCGCCGCGTCGCCGGTGGGAACGAGAAGGGCGTTTTCACCGTCGAGCAGATCCTCCGGAATGCCGTCGCAGCGGGTGGCGACGACCGCGGTCCGCGCCTGGAGGGCTTCTAACAGAGAGAGCGAGCCGCTCCCCTCTTCGAGCGAGGGGAGGACGAAGACGTCGGCGGCGGTGAGATAGGCGAAGGGATCGTCCACCCGGCCGGGGATCGCCGTCGAGGCGCCGAGCCCGAGATCGGCGGCCAGGCGCCGGTGGGCAGCGAGGAGCGGTCCCGGCCCCACGAGGCAGGCGCGGAATGGGATTCTCGCCGCGGCCAATCCGGCGAGGGCGCGGAGGAGGAGGTCGATCCCCTTGCGCGGGTCGTGGCGGGAGACGGCGACGATCAGGGGCGCGCCCGGCGGCGCCAGCCCGGCGAGAGGAGAGGGCAGTGGTGGCGGGGTATGCGGGTCGGTCTCCGTCTCCCGGAAAGCGGTCGTCGAGGCGTAGGGGAGCCGCCGCATCTCGGTGCGCAGGCCATAGGCATCTCCCAAAAGCCTGGCGACGGATTCGTAATTGACGAGGACGAGCCGCGACCTCTCGTAGCCATGCCGCTCCGAGCGGTCTGCGACGGCACGAATCCACAGATACTCGGCGCGGTAGCGGAGCCAGGAGTGGAGGCCGTGATCCGTCCGGTCCACCCCCGAGAGCTTGGCCCGGCACTCGTGCTCCAGGGTGGTGTAGGCGCTCGCCACGGCGACCGTCTCGATGCCCTCGCGGGAGAGGGTCCGCGCCGCGGCGGCCCCGGCATCGGCCCAGGCGCCGAAGCCGTGGACGAGCCGCGGCCCGGGAAGATCCCGGAACCGGCGGAGGAAGCGGACGATGCCGGCGGCGAGGAACGGCGTGTGCCCGGCGGCCATCAAGCGGCGGATGGGCCGGACGGGGGTGGTGATCCGGTGAAGGGTGCCGAAGTCGGTTTCCTCCCGGCTGGCGCGGGGGGCGAGGGCGAAGACGTGCGGGGAGAAGCCGGCGAGGGCCGCCGCCCGGGCGTGGGCACGGACGTAACTCGGATGCCCGCCGGTCGTCGTCGTGGGGTCCTTGCCGGCAATGAGAACGACCGGCCGGCTCACGGCAGGACCGGTACGCCCGGCACGACCGGCACGGTCCGGCTGGCGGCGAGCGCAGAGAGCGTACGGACGACCGTCGCCAGGCCTTCCGAAGGGAGCCGCGCTGAGGGCTCGGGGGCAGGGGCCCCGAGATTCCGCCTTATGGCCTCGGCGAGAACCGCCGCGGAGAGCCGCTCGGCCGGGAGAGCTGCGAGGAGACCGAGGCGAGCGAAGGTCTCGGCGCGGATCGCCTGCTCGGCGCTCGGCCCCGGGCGCGGCACGACGAGGAGCCGGCAGCCCTCGCCGAGGGCTTCGACGATCGTGTTGTAGCCACCCATGGAGACCACGAGGTCGGCGCTCGCCAGGAGCGCCTGGAAGTTTTCGGCCTGCCGCCAGACTTCGACCGGGAGTCCCGCGGCCTGCCGGCGGAGGGCCTGCCGCTCCGCCTCGGGAAGGAGCGGACCGGTCACCGCCACGGCCCGCAAGTATAGCTCGGGCGTTTCCGCCGCGAGCGTTCCCAGGGCCTCGATCGCGGCCCGCATCAGGGGATAGGCGTCGGCTCCGCCGCCCCCGGCGACGACGATCCTCCGTTCCCCGCGCTCTCCCGGTTGGCCGCGATCGGGCACCAGGTAGCCACAGTAGCGGATGCGGCCGGGCAGGACGTCCTCGATCCCGTAGAGCGCGGCGGTGGGAAAGATCTCGCGCGCGCCGTAGACGAGAACCTCATCGTAGAGGGTCGCCAGGGCCTCGTAGGCGCCCTCCTCCCGCCATTGGCGCCGGGTCGCCTCGGGCGTGTCCAGAACGTCGCGCAGACCGAGGACGATCCGGGCCGGCCGCGGACCGCGCCGGCAGGCGGCGAGGGCGGGCAGGAGCTCGCCCCAGACCCCGGTGGGGAGGAAGTCGACGAGCAGGAGGTCGGGAGCGAAGGCCTCCACGGCGGCGCGGATCGTCGCGGTGCGCAGCTCGCGGAGCGCCTCGCGTCCGATCCGCAGGCTCCGCGGCTCCCAACGCCCGTCCCCCACCTTGACGACGGACGGGAGCTTCAGAAGATCGACACCTCCCGGCAGCGCCGGCAGCGCGCCGCCGTCGCCCATATCGCCGCCCATATCGCCCATATCGCCCATATCGCCCATATCGCCACCGAAAACGTGCGGCGAGCCGGCGAGGAGGAGCGCGCTCGCCCCCGGCAGCTCGCGCGCCAGGCGGCGGGCGATCCGCAGGTTTCTCTGCAGGTGGCCGAGACCGAAGCCGTCGTGGGAGTAGAGGAGGAACCGCGGTCCGTCGGCGCCTGCGCCGACCTCGCCGGCCGCGGATTGCGGGGTCATCGGGGCGGCGGGACGACCGTCCCCTCGTCTCCCTCGCCCACGACCTGGCCCTCCGGGGCGGCGGTCGGCGTCTGGCCGGGGGCCGCGCCGGGGGAGGGAGTCGTCCCGGGGGCCATGGACTCCCCCTGCTTGGGGATGTAGAACGCCCGCTGCTGGTACCAGGGGAGGCTGGTGATCGTCTGCCAGCGGTTGCTGTACTGGCGGTTGGGCTCGGTGCCGGCGACGAACGCCTCCTGGAGCGAACGGTCGGTCCCATCGCCGGAGAGAAGGCCGGTGTAATACTCGACGTCCTTCATCACCACTCCGGGCGGCACGGTAAACCTCTCGCCCTTGGTGAGCCACCCCTTGGCGAGGCCGTCCTCGGCGATCTCCTTCCACATGGGGAGGGCGGCGACGGCGCCGCTCATCCCCGGCCCCAGCGACTTTTTCACGTCGTAGCCGATCCAGGTGAGGATCGTGTAGCGCGGGGTGAAGCCGATGAACCAGGCGTCCGAGAAGTCGTCGGTGGTGCCGGTCTTGCCGGCGATGTCGATGTCCAGGGTGTGCAGCTCATAGCCGGTGCCGTGGTCGATGACCCCCTCCATCATGTGGGTGAGGACGTAGGCGACCGGCGGGCTGGTGGCGGAGCGGGTGGCGGGGAAGTGCTGCTCCATCACCTGGCCGTCCGGGGTGACGATGCGGTCGATCAGGTAGGGCTGGATGTAGGTTCCCTGGTTGGCGATCGTGGCATAGGCCCCGGCCATCTCGATCGGCAGGAGGTCGGCGGCGCCGAGCGCGATCGAGGGGTAGGCCGGCATCGGCGTCTGCACGCCGCAGCGATGGGCGAAGTCGATCACCCGCTTGCCGCCGACCAGCTCGAAGAGCTTGACCGCCGGCACGTTGATCGACTGCTCCAGGGCGCGGCGGAGGGTCACGATGCCGTAGTTCTTGTGGTAGTAGTTCTGCGGGTGGTAGGAGAGCTTGCCGTCGGCGCCGAGGAACGACGTCGGGGCGTCCAAGAGCGTGTCGGCCGGGGTCCAGCCCTGCTCGATCGCCGAGCCGTAGACGAACGGTTTGAAGGCCGAGCCCACCTGGCGCCGCGCCTGGGTGATGCGGTTGAACTTGTTGCGCTCGAAGTCCCAGCCGCCCACCATGGCGCGGATAGCGCCGGTCTTCGACTCGACGACGACCGCCGCCGCCTCCATCCGCGGCACCTGCTCCAGGTAGAGGACGAGCGCGGCCGGCTTCCCCTCTTGCCCCTCTTGCGCCGGCTCGGCGGACTTGTCCTTGGCCTTCTTCTTGTCCTTCTCCTTGACCTCCGGAGCCCCGAGCCGGAACCAGGCGACGGCGCCGGGCTTCAGCAGCTCGGCGGGGGAGGTCTTGTTGGTCCAGGCGATCCCCTCGTGCCCCAGGGTGTAGACCTCTTTGTCGATCTTCACCCGGGCGGTCGTCTTCCCCGCTTCGAGGACGATCCCCTGGTACCAGCGCTCCGGAACCGGCTTGCCGCTCCAGGTGGGGAGGGTCTGCTTTTCGAGGTCGCCGGTGAGCGTCGCGATCGGCCCGCGCCAGCCGCGCCGGTGGTCGACCTTCAAGAGCCACGACTGCACCGCATGCTGGGCGGCGCCCTGGATCTGCGGATCGAGGGTCGTCTGCACCTGGAGGCCGCCGTCGTAGAGCGAGGTGACGCCGTAGGTCGTCTCCAGGTACTTGCGGACGTCCTCGGCGAAGTAGGGGGCGAAGTTGTCCTGCGGCTGCTGCGAGGCGACGAGGACCGGCTGGGCGGTGGCGGCTACGTAGTCGGCGCGGTTGATGAAGCGGTTGTCGAGCATCCGCCGGAGCACCCGGTCGCGCTGCTTCAGGACGATCTCGGGGGTGTTGTACGGACTGTAGCGGCTGGGCGCCGGGATGATCCCCACGAGGGTCGCCGCCTCGGCCAGGGTCAGGGCCTTGGCCGATTTGTTGAAGTAGAAGCGGGACGCGGCCTCGATGCCGTAGTTGCCGTGCCCGAGGTTCACCAGGTTCAGGTAGAGGGTGAGGATCTGCTGCTTGCTGTAGGTCTTCTCCAGCTCGACCGCCATCAGCGCTTCTTCGATCTTCCGGTGCCAGGTCCGGTCGCGGTTCAGGAAGACCGTCCGCGCGAGCTGCATGGTGATCGTCGAGGCGCCCTGCACGATCCGGCGCTGGCGGACGTCGGTCAAGGCGGAGCGCAGGATGCCCAGGGCATCGACCCCGCCGTGCTGGAAGAAGTTGCTGTCCTCGGAGGCGAGGACCGCCTGCTGCACAAGGGGAGGGATCTCCTCGGCCTTGAGCATCACCCGGCGCTCGCGGGCGAACGAGCGGTAGGGGTGGCCGGCCTTGTCGTAGAGCTGGGTGCCGAGGCTGGGGGTGAAGCTCGCGAGCGAGTCGACCTTCGGCATGTGGATCGCCGCGGCGACCGCGACTCCCCCCACGATCCCTAAGACGACGGCCAGGAGGAGAGGCCAGGTGAAGCGCAGGAGGCGGCGGTATCCCGAAGAAGGCGCCGAGGAAGGCGCCGAGGGTGGGGGAGCCGCGGAGCGGCCGATCGGCCGGGTGCGCACCCGAGGAGACGCTGCCGGCATGGGGTCGTACTGCATGGCCGTCATTATAGACTCCGGGCCAGACCCGTGACCTCCTCGGAGCTTCCATGACCGATCCCGGCGATCCGCCAAGCCCATCCAGCCCGCCCAGCCCCTTCAATCCCCGTCCCCTCGGTCCGCGGCCGGGGGGAGGGGGTTGCAGCAAGCCGGCTCTCCTCGGTTGCGGCGCTGTCCTGCTCCTCCTGGGCATCGTCGCGATCGTCTTCGTCTTCAAGGCGCCGGATTTCCTCCGCTGGTGGTTCGGCAAGCTCCAGGCCCAGGTCTTGAGCCAGCTTCCCCCCGACCTCCCCGCCGCCGACCGCGCGCGGCTCCTCGTCGCCTTCAAGGACGTCGACCACGGCATCGCGACCGGCAAGCTCGACGCCGGCGGCCTCCAGCAGATGCAGCAGAAGCTCGTCCAGCTGAGCAGCAAGCCCAACCGCCAGCTCACCCGGCAGGATGTCGTCGAGCTGACCGAGGCGCTCGAACACCTGGTGGGGAAGACGCCCTCCCCTCCGTCTTCGGGGCCGTAAGCGAGGCGGGAACAAACGCCGCCTCGCGCCGGTTTACAATCGAGCCATGCCAGGATTCGAGCTCGTCTCGCGCTTCACCCCGCAGGGGGATCAACCGGCCGCCATCGATCAGCTCGTGGCGGGCATCCGCCGCGGCGACAAGGAACAGGTGCTCCTCGGGGTCACCGGCTCGGGGAAGACCTTCACGATCGCCAAGATGATCGAGGAGGTCAACCGGCCGACCCTCATCCTGTCGCACAACAAGATCCTCGCCGCCCAGCTCTTCCAGGAGTTCAGGAGCTTCTTCCCCCACAACTCGGTCGAGTACTTCGTCTCCTACTACGACTACTACCAGCCCGAGGCCTACGTCCCGGCGTCCGACACCTACATCGAGAAAGAGACCTCGATCAACGAGGAGATCGACCGGCTCCGCCTCCGCGCCACCAAGTCGCTCTTCGAGCGGCGGGACTGCGTCATCGTCGCCTCGGTCTCCTGCATCTACGGCCTGGGCTCGCCCGAGGCGTTCTTCGGCATGCTGCAGTTCTTCGCCAAGGGCGACTCCGAGGGGCTCGACAAGGCTCTCCGCCGGCTGGTCGACATGCAGTACCAGCGCACCCAGCTCGACCTCTTCCACGGCAGCTTCCGGGTCCGCGGCGACACCCTGGAGATCCTCCCCGCCTACGAAGAGGTGGGGATCCGGGTCGAGTATTTCGGCGACGAGATCGAGCGCATCAGCCGCTTCGACGTCCTCCGGGGCGACGTCTACGAGGAGATCGAGAAGATCGCGGTCTATCCCAAGACCCACTACGTGACGCCCAAGGATCGGATGGAGGCCGCGATCGACGGTATCAAGCTGGAGCTCGTCGACCGTCTCGACGTCCTCGAAGCCGAAGGCAAGCTCCTCGAGCGCCAGCGCCTGGAGCAGCGCACCCGGTTCGATCTCGAAATGTTGAAGGAGATCGGCTACTGCCACGGCATCGAGAACTACTCGCGTCACCTCTCCGGCCGGGCGCCGGGTGAGCCGCCGCCGACCCTCTTCGACTACTTCCCCGACGATTTCCTCCTGATCGTCGACGAGAGCCACCAGACGATCCCCCAGGTGCGCGGCATGTACCACGGCGACCGTTCGCGCAAGACGACGCTCGTCGACTTCGGCTTCCGGCTCCCCTCGGCGCTCGACAACCGGCCGCTCAACTTCGAGGAGTTCGACGCCCGGATGGGCCAGCGGGTCTACGTCTCCGCCACCCCCTCGGCCTGGGAGCTGCAGCGGACGGGCGGCGTCATCGTCGAGCAGGTGATCCGGCCGACCGGCCTCCTCGACCCGGTGATCGAGGTGCGCCCGGCCCAGGGGCAGGTCGACGACCTGGTGGGCGAGATCCGGAAGGTGATCGCGCGGAAGGAGCGGGTGCTGGTGACGACCCTCACCAAGCGGATGGCCGAGGAGCTGACCCAGTACCTGGCCGAGCTGGGGATCAAGGTGCGCTATCTCCACAGCGATGTCGAGACGCTCGAACGGGTGGAGATCGTCACCGCTCTCCGCCGCGGCGAGTTCGACGTCCTGGTCGGCATCAACCTCCTCCGCGAGGGGCTCGACCTCCCCGAGGTGTCGCTCGTCGCCATCCTGGACGCCGACAAGGAGGGCTTCCTAAGGAGCGATACCTCCCTCATCCAGACCTCCGGCCGCGCCGCCCGGCACTTGAACGGGAAGGTTCTCTTCTACGCCGACCGGGAGACCGACTCGATGAAGCGGGCGATGGGGGAGACCGAGCGCCGCCGGGTCCGCCAGGAGACCTACAACCGGGAGAACGGCATCGAGCCGACGTCGATCTTGAAAGACATCCACAACCCGCTCGTCCAGATGGCGAACCTCGACTACTTCATCTCCGGCTCGCCGCGTCTCTTAGAGGAGGTCGGCGACGACCTGCCCTTGGCCGAGCGCATCGCGAAGGTCGAGAAGGAGATGAAGGCGGCCGCCAAAAGGCTGGAGTTCGAGGAGGCGGCGGCGCTCCGCGACAAGCTCCGGGAGCTGCGGGAAGTACAGATTTACGCCGGGTAGTGGACCTACGAAACGAGGGCCTGTCCCTGGGACCTCTCCGCGTCACTCCAGACCCCTCGAAACCCACCCCAACTCCCTCCGGGACCAGGAAACTCCTGGAGGGCTCCCCGAAAGCCCTCCAGGCCCGGAGAAAACACCCCCGGGTGGGTTTCGGACCCGTCCGGTGCAGTTTCCTGGGCCTCGACCTGAGTTTCAGGAGCCTCCAGAAGAGTTTCCACTGCCTGTATTGCCGGGCACCCACCGGGGGGTGCCCCTACGGAGACGACTTGCCGAGACCCGGGGAGGGCGGTCAGGAATTCTCACGTGCAGCCCCACGGTTGTGCCAGATACGCATACAGCTATGAGAACGCTATGTATTTCAGTGGGTTCGTGGTTATTTCTTTCGAGGAAAACGCTCGATGTAGTGCATGGATACCAAAAAGGTCCGCTCTGAAGTCTACCGGTCTCTCCGCTACCAGGCTGAAACCCGGGCTCTAGCCCGGTAACGGAACGCGGGTCCGCTCGCCCAAGAGGCTGACTTTCGTCGGCGTCCCCTTCCACTCTTCCGAAAGCACTGTCAATACGGACAGGAGAGGCAAATGGATTTCAATCGGAGCACTGTTGTCTTCAAAAGCCAGCCTTTCCGGCTTGACTCGCCTGCTTTCTCGAGGCCGGAACCGTGACGGTCGTGGAGCCGCCGCCGGTCGCGGTGTTCCCGGAGGACGCCGATCCGCCTTCGTCCGCAGTCCTTCCGGACGCGTTGGAGCGGCGCCGGTCGGAGGCCGAGATCCATCGGGTCCGGGTGGAGTGGAACGATATGGCGTCTCTCTTCCCGCGCCAGTCGGTGCACCGGCTGTTCGAGGAGCAGGCCGCGGCGCGGCCGGACGCCTCGGCGGTCGTCTGGGAGGGCGGCGAGCTCACCTATCGAGAGCTCGACCGGCGGGCCGCCTCGATCGCGCGGGCGCTCCGGAGGTTGGGCGTCCGCCGAGAGGACCGGGTGGGGCTCGCCGTCGAGCGCTCGGGTGAGATGGTGGCGGCGGTTCTGGGCATTCTCAAAGCGGGCGGCGCCTACCTGCCGCTCGACGCCTCCTACCCGCGGGAACGGCTGGAGCTTCTCCTGGCGGACGCGGCGCCGGCGGCGCTGGTCGGCTCCCGGCGGCTGCTCGCCAGCCTGCCGGGAAAGGCGCCGCGCCTGGTGCTCGAAGACCTGGAAGACCTGGAAGGCCTGGACACGCCGGAGAAGTCGGAAGATGTCGCGCCCGAGGGACTGGCGTACGTCCTCTATACCTCGGGCTCGACGGGAACGCCGAAGGGAGTCGAGGTCAGCCACCGGTCCATCGTGCGGCTGGTGCGGGAGACCGGCTACGCGGTGTTCGGCCCCGGTGAAGTGTTCCTCCAGATGGCGCCGATGTCGTTCGACGCGGCAACCCTGGAGCTCTGGGGGCCGCTCTTGAATGGTGGCCGGCTGGCGCTCTTCCCGCCCCGGCCGTTCTCCCTCGCGGAGCTGGCGGCCACGGTCGAGCGCTACGGGGTGACGACCCTCTGGCTGACCGCCGGCCTCTTCCACCTGGCGGTCGAGGAGGGTCTCACAGGCTTGAGCGGCCTCCGCCAGCTCCTCGCCGGCGGCGACGCCCTGTCGCGGAGCCATGTCCTACGGGCGCTCGCGGCGCTCCCCGGGGTGGAGCTGATCAACGGCTACGGTCCGACGGAGAACACGACCTTCAGCTGCACCTACAGGCTGCGGAGCGGTCTGGCGGAGACGGAGGGGGGATCGGTGCCGATCGGCCGGCCGATCGCGGCGAGCCGGGCTTACGTGCTGGACGACGACCTGGCCCTGGCGCCGGTCGGCGCGGCGGGGGAGCTCTACGTGGGCGGGGCGGGGGTGGCCCGAGGTTACCTCGGGCGTCCGGAGCTGACGGCGGAGCGCTTCGTGCCCGATCCGTTCGCGGGGGCGGGCGAAGCGGGCGAGCGGCTCTACCGGACGGGCGACCTCGTACGCTTCCGCTCGGACGGGAGGCTCGAATTCCTCGGCCGCCAGGACTTCCAGGTCAAGGTAAGGGGATTTCGGATCGAGCCCGGCGAGGTCGAGCGCGCGCTCCTCGCGTACCCAGGCGTGCGAGAGGCGGTCGTCGTAGCGCTCCCCGAGGGCGCTCGCGACCACCGGCTGGTGGCTTACTTCTCAGCCCGGGAGGGAGCGGGGGTGGAGGTGGCGGCGCTCCGCGCCCACCTGCGCCTACGGCTGCCGGAATACATGGTGCCGTCGGCGTTCGTGGCGCTCCCCGGCCTGCCGCTCACCCCGACCGGCAAGGTCGATCGGCGCGCCCTGCCGGCTCCCCCGCAGGCGGATGACGACGAAGCGGCGATCGCGCCGCGGACGGCGTTCGAGGCGGAGATCGCCGGGATCTTCGCCGAGGTGCTGGGCGGCCGGATCGGCATCGACGACGACTTCTTCGATTACGGCGGGCACTCGCTCCTGGCGATCCGGGTGATCTCGCGGCTGCGCCAGGCGTACGGGGTGGAGCTGGCGCTCGCGGATCTCTTCGCGGCGCCGACCGTGGCGGGCCTCGCCCGCCGGGTCGAGGCGGCGCTCGGCGCGGCAACCTATTCCGTGGGCCCGATCGAGCCGGTGGCGCGGGACCGCGCCTTGCCGCTGTCCTTCGCCCAGCAGCGGCTTTGGTTCCTCGACCGCCTGGCGCCGGACAGCCTGGCCTACAACCTTTCTTTCGCCTACGGCCTCGCCGGCCCGGCCTCGCCGGCCGCCCTCGCCGCCGGTCTCGGCGCTCTCGTCGACCGTCACGAGGCGCTCCGCACCCGCTTCGTCGAGGTCGACGGAGAGCCCCGGCAGGAGGTCCTGGCGCCCGCTCCCTTCCCCCTGGCGACGGTCGATCTCGGAGGGCTCGCCGACCGTCCGCGGGCGGCGGAGCTGGCACGGATCGCCGCGTCGGAAGCCCACCGGCCGTTCGATCTGGCGCGGGGGCCGCTCCTCCGCGGTGTCCTCGCGCGGCTCGTCCCGTCCCCGGAAACGGACGAGCACGTGCTCCTCTTCCACCTCCACCACATCGTCTACGACGGCTGGTCCGAGGGGGTGCTCCTCGCCGAGCTGCCGGTCCTCGCTGCCGCGGCGGCGACCGGCAGGCTCTCGCCGCTGCCGCCGCTGCCCGTTCAGTACGCGGACTTCGCGGCCTGGCAGCGCTCCTGGCCGCCCACGGTGCTGGCCGGCCAGCTCGACTACTGGCGCCGGCAGCTCACGGCGGCGCCCACGGCGCTGCCGCTTCCGACCGACCGGCCGCGGCCGGCGGTGCAGAGCGGGAACGGCTCCAGCCGCGAGCTGCTCCTCCCGGCCGCGACGGTGGCGCGGCTGAAGCGGGCGGCGCGGCGGGAGGGGGCGACCCTCTACATGCTCCTCCTCGCCGGCTTCGCGGCGCTCCTCTCCCGCTTGAGCGGCGAGGAGGATCTGACGATCGGCACGCCGGTCGCCAACCGCTCCCGGCCGGAGATCGAGGGCCTGATCGGCTTCTTCGTCAACACTCTCGTGCTGCGGACCCGGTCGGCGGGCGAAGGGGATTTCCGCCAGCGGCTCGCCGCTGCCCGCGACACCGCCCTCGCCGCCTTCGCCCACCAGGATCTGCCCTTCGAGGTGCTCGTCCTCGAGCTGCGGCCGGAGCGCGAGCTGGGGAGAAACCCGCTCATCCAGGTGATGCTCGCGCTGCAGAGCGCCGGCCAGGCGGCGGTGCCGGGGGAGGAGCGAGCGATCGCGGGGGCGCCGCGCTTCACGCCCCGGCGGATCGCCGGTACGACGGCCGCGCTCTTCGACTTGACCCTCCTCGCCGAGGAGGAGCCGGCGGGCCTCGCGCTGGCCCTCGAATACGCGACCGACCTGTTCACCGGAACCACCGCGGCACGTTGGCTCCGTCATTTCGTCAACCTTTTGGAAGGTGCCGTGGCGGACCCGGAGCAGCCGCTGTCGCAGGTCGCGCTCCTCTCCGCCGCCGAGCGCCACCAGGCGCTCGCGGAGTGGAACGATACCGCCCCCGGTCCGGCGATCCCCCCGCTTCCGGAGCTGGTCCACCGGCGCTTCGCGGAGCAGGTGAGACGGCAGCCGTCGGCGCCGGCCGTCGTGGACGGCGAGAACCGGCTCTCCTATGGCGAGCTCGACCAGCGGGCGCGCCGCCTGGCCGGGCGTCTCCGCGACCTGGGCGTGGGACCGGAGGTGCGGGTCGGCGTCGCCCTCGAACGCTCACCGGAGCTCGTCCTCGCCGTCCTCGCGGTGCTCCAGGCGGGCGGCGCCTATGTCGCCCTGGACCCCGCCCACCCTCACGACCGGCTCCGTTTCCAACTGGCGGACTCGCGCGCCAAAGTCCTTCTCACCCGCCGGGGCCGGCTCGCCGAGCTGGCGGCCGAGGCCGGCGTCCGCTGTCTCTTCCCGCACGATCCGGAGGGCGAGGAGGAAGCGGTCCTGGACGTCGCGGGGCCGTTCCCGACCCCCGACCCCGACAACCTGGCCTACGTCATCTACACCTCGGGCTCGACCGGTCTGCCCAAGGGGGTCGAGCTCAGCCATCGCTCGCTCGCGAACCTCGTCGCCTGGCATCTCCGCGCCTTCGCGGTGACCGCCGAAGACCGCGCGACCCTCCTCTCGGGTGTCGGTTTCGACGCCTCGGTGTGGGAGACCTGGCCCTATCTCGCGAGCGGCGCGAGCCTCCACGTCCCGCCGGAGGCTCTCCGTACCGCGCCCGACGAGCTGCGCGGCTGGCTGGTGGCGGAGGGGATCACCGTGGGTTTCCTGCCGGTGGCGCTCGCCGAGGCGGTCCTCGACGGCTGGGATTTCGCGCCTGGGTCGGCGCTCCGCCAGCTGCTGACCGGGGCGGACCGGCTGCTCCGCCGCCCCCCCGAGGGTGCCCCCTTCGCCCTCGTCAACAACTACGGCCCCACCGAGGGCACGGTGGTCGCCACCGCCGGCCGGGTGCCTTCCTCCGGCGGCTGGAGCGGCGAGGCGCCCCACCTGGGACGGCCGATCGACGGCGTCCGCGTCCATGTCGGCGATATCTCCTCGGGAGACCTGGTGCCGGTCGGGATCGGCGTGCCGGGCGAGCTCCTGATCGGCGGCGCCGGCCTGGCGCGGGCCTATTCGGGCCGGCCCGACCTGACGGCCGAGCGCTTCGTCCCCGATCCCTTCGCGGTCTCGCCCGGCGGGCGCCTCTACCGCACCGGCGACCTGGTGCGTCGGCTCCCCGGCGGCGAGCTCGACTTCCTGGGCCGCATCGACCACCAGGTGAAGGTCCGCGGCTACCGGGTCGAGCTGGGGGAGATCGAGGCCGTGCTCGTCGGGCACCCGGGGGTCCGCGAGGTGGCGGTGCTCGCTTTGGACGGCAGCCTCGTCGCCTTCTTCGCCGGCCCGCCGGAAGGACCGGAAGGGCGCGAAGCGCTCGCCATCTCTGAGCTCGGCGAGCTCGCCCGGCGGCGGCTGCCGGCCTATATGGTGCCGGCGCGCTTCCTGCCGCTTCCGGCCTTGCCGCAGAACGCGAGCGGTAAGGTGGACCGGCACGCCCTTGCCCACCTCGGCCGGCGGGCGCTCGCCGCGCTGCCGGCGGAGAACGCGGTCGGAGCGCCGCGGGCAGCGTCCTCGTCCCGCGAGCCGGTCGAGGAGATCGTCGCGAGTATCTGGGCCGAGGTGCTGGGCCGGTCTGAGGTCCGCGCGGACGACAACTTCTTCGAGCTGGGCGGCCACTCGCTCCTCGTCACCCGGGTGCTGTCGCGCCTGCGCCAGACGCTCGGGGTCGACCTGGCGGTCCAGGCGCTCTTCGAGTTTCCCACCGTCGCCGCGCTGGCGCGGGTGGTGGCGAAGGCTCGCGAGGGTGCGGACGCCGTCGTCCTGCCGCCTCTCGTGCCCACTCCGCGGAACGACCGCGGTGGCCTCCTGCCGCTCTCGTTCCCCCAGCAGCGCCTGTGGTTCCTCGATCGCCTCGACCCCGACAACCCGACCTACAACATCCCCGCGGCGTATGCCTTGACCGGCCCCCTGGCGCCCGCGGCGCTCGCCGCCGGCCTCGCCGCCGTCGTCCGCCGCCACGAGGCGCTCCGCACCCGTTTCGTCGCGGTCGACGGCCAGCCCTGGCAGGAGGTTCTGCCGGCCCCCATGGCAGCGGAAATCGCGCCGCCGCAGGTCGACCTGCGCGGCCTGGATCACCGGAAGACCTCCGAGCTGGACCGGCTCCGCGCCGAGGAGGCGGGTCGCCCCTTCGATTTGAAACGAGGACCGCTGCCGCGCGCCGTCCTCGTCCGGCTGGCCGGCGAGGAGCACGTCCTCCTCCTCACCCTCCATCACATCGTCTCGGACGGCTGGTCTTCAGACGTGCTCTTCGGTGAGCTGGCGGTCCTCTACGGTGCCGCTCTCGCGGGCCTCCCATCGTCCCTCCCCGCGCTCCCCATCCAATATACCGACTTCGCCGCCTGGCAGCGCGCCTGGCCGGAAGAGGTGCTGGCCCGCCAGCTCGACTACTGGCGGCAGGAGCTCGCGGCGGCGCCCCCGGCGCTCGATCTGCCCACCGACCGGCCGCGGCCGGCGGCGCAGAGCTTCCGCGGCGGCCGCCGCGGCCTGCGCCTCGCGGCCGAGCTGGCGGACCAGCTGCGGCGGACGGCGCGCCGGGAGGGCGCGACGCCCTACATGCTGCTCCTCGCCGGCTTCGCGGCGCTCCTCTCCCGCTACAGCGGCCAGGAGGATCTGCTGATCGGCGTCCCGGTCGCCAACCGGACGCGGCCGGAGATCGAGGGGCTGATCGGCTTTTTCGTCAATCTCTTCGCTCTCCGGGTGCGGCTCACCGGCGAGCCGGATTTCCACCGGCTATTGGCGGCGACCCGCGAGACGGCGCTCGGCGCCTTCGCTCACCAGGATCTCCCCTTCGAGGCGCTGGTCGAGGAGCTGCGGCCGGAGCGCGACCTCTCCAGGAACGCCCTGGTTCAGGTGACTCTGGTGCTCAACGGCGCCGGCTCCGAAGGCACGACGGAAGGCGGGCTCCGCCTGGCGCCGCTGGGCTTCGGCGAGGCCGCGACGGCGAAGTTCGACCTCTCTCTGGCTGTCCTTGAAGGGCACGCGGGCCTGGCGCTCGACCTCGAATACGCAACGGACCTTTTCACCGCGGCGACCGCGGCGCGTTTCCTCGCCCACTATGGGGCGCTCCTCGAAGCGGTCGTCCGGGAGCCCGGGATGCGCGTCTCCCGGGTGCCGCTCCTCTCCGCGGCCGAGCGCCAGCAGGTCGAGCGGGAGTGGAACGACACGGCGGTCTTCCGCGAGAACCTCTGCCTGCACGAGCGGATCGCGGCCCAGACGCGGCGGACTCCCGAGGCGGTCGCCGTGGCCGGGGAGGACGGCGCTCTCACCTACGGCACCCTGAACCGCCGCGCCAACCGGCTGGCCCGCCATCTGCGGCAGCTGGGGGTGGGGCCGGGGACGGTGGTGGCGATCGCCGTCGAGCGCTCCACGGCTCTCCTGGTCGGCCTCCTCGCCATCCTGAAGGCCGGCGGCGCCTACCTGCCGCTCGATCCCGACTATCCGCCGGAGCGCCTGCGCTTCATGCTCGCCGACTCGGGGGCGCCGGTCGTTCTCACCACGTCGGAGACGGCGGCGATCGTCGAGGCCTCGGGAATCGTGTCGCTCCGGCTCGACGATCCCCTGCCGCCGATGCCGACCTGGCAGGGAAGGAAGCCGGACGACGACGAGGATCTCGCGAACGTCGCTCTCCCGGAGGATCTCGCCTACGTCATCTATACCTCGGGCTCGACCGGCCGGCCGAAGGGGACGATGAACCGCCACCGCGGCATCGTCAACCGGCTGCTCTGGATGCAGGAGGAGTACGGCCTCCAGGCGGACGACCGGGTCCTCCAGAAGACGCCGGCGAGCTTCGACGTCTCCGTCTGGGAGCTGTTCTGGCCGCTCCTCTCCGGCGCGCGGCTCGTCCTCGCCCGCCCCGGCGGACACCGCGACCCCGCCTATCTGCTGCGGACGATCGGCGAGCAAGGGATCACCACCCTCCACTTCGTGCCGGCCATGCTGCGGCTCTTCCTGGAGGGCGCCGCGCCCGTGCCCGCGGTGGCGCGGCGGCAGGCGCTCCGCTCGCTCCGCCGGGTGATGGCGAGCGGCGAGGCCCTGCCGTTCGATCTGGAGCAGGAGTACGCCACCACCTTCGAGGCGCCGCTCCACAACCTCTACGGCCCCACCGAGGCGGCGGTCGACGTCACTTCCTGGGCGTGCGACCCAGAGAGCCCGCGCCGTCTGGTGCCCATCGGCCGGCCGGTCGCCAATACCCGCATCCACCTGCTCGATCATGAGGGCCAGGAAGTGCCGATCGGGGTGCCGGGAGAGCTGTGGATCGGCGGCATCCAGCTGGCGCGCGGCTACCTGGGACGTCCCGACGCGACTGCCGAGAAGTTCATGCCCGACCCTTATGCCGGCGAGCCGGGAGCCCGCCTCTACCGGACGGGCGACGTGGCGCGCCACCTGCCGGACGGCGCCGTCGACTACCTGGGGCGGACCGACCACCAGGTGAAGATCCGCGGCTTCCGCATCGAGCTCGGCGAGATCGAGGCGGCCCTCGTCCGCCACGAGGCGGTGCGCGAGGCGGTGGTCACCGTCGTCGACGGCGGCCCGGGCGGTCCCGCCGGTTTTGACCGGCGGCTTGTGGCCTACCTGGTGCCCGACGGGCGCCGGGCGGCGCCGCTCGCCCACCGGGAGGATCTCGAACGCGAGGGGCTCCTCGCCGGGCGCGACCTCTACGAGCTGCCCAACGGCATGGCCGTGGCGCACCAGAACCGCGGCGAGACCGACTTCCTCTACGACGAGATCTTCGTCGAGGAGGGCTATCTGAAGCACGGCATCCGCCTGGACGAGGGCGCGACGGTGGTCGACGTGGGGGCCAACATCGGCCTCTTCACGCTCTTCGTGGGACGGCTGCTGGAGGACGCCACGATCTACGCCTTCGAGCCGATCCCCGAGGTCTTCGAGGCGCTCCGCATCAATGCCCGGCTCTATGGGCTCGACGCCCACCTCTTCAACTGCGCCCTGGCGGACGCGCCGGGGACGGCGGAGCTCACCTACTACCCGAACGTCACCCTGATCTCCGGCCGTTTCGCCGACGCGATGGAAGAGCGCGAGGTGATGCGGAGCTTCTTAAGGCATCAGCAGCCGGCGGGCGAGGAGATCTCCGAGGACGAGATCGAGGCCCTCCTGGAGGCGCGGCTTCAGGTCCAGCGAGTCCCGGCGCGGCTCCGCACGCTCTCCGCGGTGATCGCCGAGCAGGGCATCGACCGCATCGACCTCCTCAAGATCGACGTCGAGAAGGCCGAGCGCGAGGTGCTCGCCGGCCTTCGCGAGGAGGACTGGGCGAAGGTGCGGCAGGTGGTGATCGAGATCCACGACATCGCCGGCCGCCTGGCGGAGATGACCGGCCTCCTGAAGCGCCACGGCTTCGAGGTGGCGATCGAGCAGGACACGGCGCTTGCGGGGAGCGTCCTCTACAACCTCTACGCCCGGCGGCCCGAGATCCCGTCGCTCGCGGCGCCGCGGCGGCATCCGTCCTCCGAGCGGGTCTGGAGCCGCCGCGAGCCGCTGGTCTTAGAGATTCGTCAGGCGCTCCGCGCGAGCCTGCCGGACTACATGGTGCCGGCCGCCTTCGTCGTCCTCCCGGCCCTCCCCTTGACCCCCAGCGGCAAGGTCGACCGGAAGGCCCTGCCGGCGCCGGTCGAGACGCTCGCCGGCGCGGCGAGCGCGCCGGAAGGCGAGGCGGCTCCGCCGCGGACGCCGGTCGAGGAGGTGATCGCGGGGATCTGGGAGGAGGTGCTGGGCTTCGCTCCCGCGGCCGGGAGACAGCTCCTCGGCAGCCAGGCCAACTTTTTCGACCTCGGCGGTCACTCGCTCCTGGCGAGCCGGACCCTGTCGCGGCTCCAGCGGGCGCTGGGGGTGGAGCTGCCGCTCCGCGCCGTCTTCGAGGAGCCGACGGTGGCCGGCTTGGCGCGCCGGGTCGAAGCGGCGTTGCAAGGGGCCGGCACGGGTCTCGCGGGTCCGGCAATGCCGCCGATCCCGGCGTTACCGGCGATCTCGCGGGACCGTCCGCTGCCGCTGTCCTTCGCCCAGCAGCGGTTGTGGTTTCTCGACCGCCTGGAGCCGGGCGGCGCGACCTACAACATTCCCGCCGCCTACGAGCTCTCGGGGCCGCTCGACCCCGCCGCCTTGGCCGCCGCCCTGGCCGAGGTCGTGCGTCGCCACGAGGTGCTCCGCACCCGCTTCGTCGAGGTGGAGGGGGAGCCCCGGCAAGAGATTCTGGCGGCCCGCCCGATTCTCCTGCCGCTCGTCGATCTCGGCAGACTTTCAGGGGAGCACCGCGGGCCGGAGATGGCGCGGCTCGCTCGGGAAGAGGCCCGGCGGCCTTTCGATCTGGCCCGCGGGCCGCTCTGGCGCGCCACCCTCGTTCGCCGGAGCTCTTTGGGCGGGGTTCCCGCCGAGGAAGAGCACCTCCTGCTCCTGACCCTCCACCACATCGTCTCGGACGGTTGGTCCGACGCGGTGCTCTCGCGCGAGCTCGAGGCGCTCTATAAAGCCGCCCGCGACCGCCGCCCGTCGCCGCTCCCCGAGCTGACGGTCCAATATGCCGACTTCGCCGTCTGGCAGCGCGGCTGGCCGGAGGAGGTGCTTTCCGAGCAGCTCGCCTACTGGCGCCGGCAGCTCGCCGGGGCGCCCGCCTTCCTCGACCTGCCGACCGATCGTCCGCGGCCGGCGGCGCAGAGTTTCCGTGGCGCCAGCCGCACCCGCCTCCTCCCGGCGGAAGAGGCGGCGGAGCTTCACCGGGCGGCGCGGCGTGAGGGGGCGACCCTCTACATGCTGCTCCTCGCCGGCTTTGCCGTTCTCCTCGGGCGTCTGAGCGGCGAGGACGACCTGCTGATCGGGACGCCGGTCGCCAACCGCACCCGGCCGGAGGTCGAGGGGCTGATCGGTTTCTTCGTCAACACCCTGGCTTTGCGGATGAAGCTCGACGGTGGCCTCGATTTCCGGCACCTGCTCCAAACGGCGCGCGAGACGGCGCTCGGCGCCTTCGGCCATCAGGATCTGCCCTTCGAAGCGCTGGTCGAGGAGCTGCGGCCGGAGCGCGACCTGGGGCGGAACCCGCTCGTCCAGGTGATGCTGACCGTGCAGAGCGCCGGCCAGGAAGCGATCCCGGCCATCCCGGCAAGCTCCGCGGAGATGCGCTTCATGCCGCTCCGGCTCGCCGTGCACGCGACGGCCAAGTTTGACCTCTCCCTGGCGATCGAGGAGACCGCGGGGGGCTTGGCGTTCGAGCTGGAGTATGCGACCGACCTCTTCGCCGGCGCCACGGCAACGCGCCTCCTGGATGGCTTCGCGACGCTCCTTAAGGCGGCGGTGGAGCATCCCGGGCAGCGGGTCGCCGGCCTGCCCCTCCTCTCCGCGGCGGAGCGGCAGCAGCTGGAGGTCGAGTGGAACGACACGGCGTCCGCCTTCCCGCGGCGGTCGATCCACCGATTGTTCGAGGAGCAGGCGGCGGCGCGGCCGGGAGCCACCGCCCTCGTCTGGGAGGGTGGCGAGCAGACCTACGGCGAGCTCGACCGCTCGGCCGGCCGGATCGCCCGCGCGCTCCGTCGGCTGGGAGTCGGACCGGAGGACCGGGTAGGGCTCGCCGTCGAGCGCTCGGCAGCGATGGTGGCGGCGGTCCTCGGCATCCTCAAGGCCGGCGCGGCCTATCTGCCGGTCGATCCCTCCTATCCTGAGGAGCGGCTTTCGATGCTGTTGAAGGACGCGGCGCCCAGGGCGCTCGTCGGCCCGCGTCGGTTGCTCGCCGGCCTCCCGGGGACGGCTCCGCGCCTGGCGTTCGAGGATCTGGATTCGTTCCCGGAAAGGGACGAGGCGGACGCTGGTACGGACGCTGGTACCGAAACACCGCCGGAAGGGCTCGCCTACGTCCTCTACACCTCGGGCTCGACGGGGACGCCCAAGGGGGTCGAGGTCAGCCACCAGGCGGTGGTGCGGCTGGTGCGGGAGACCGGCTACGCGGCGTTCGGCCCCGGCGAGGTGTTCCTGCAGCTGGCGCCGATGACCTTCGACGCGGCGACCCTGGAGCTCTGGGGGCCGCTCCTTAACGGCGGCCGCCTGGCGCTCTTCCCGCCACGGCCGTTCTCCCTCGCCGAGCTCGACGCGGCGGTCGCGCTCTACGGGGTGACGACCCTCTGGCTGACGACCGGCCTCTTCCACCTGGCGGTCGAGGAGGGGCTCGCCGGCCTCGCCGGCCTGCGCCAGCTGTTGACCGGCGGCGAGGCGCTGTCGAAGAGCCACGCCCGCCGAGCTCTGGCGGCCCTCCCCGGAATGGCGCTTTTCAACTGCTACGGCCCGACGGAGAACACGACCTTCACCACCTCCTATCCGCTGCAGAAAGGCCTGGGGGAGGGCTCGGTGCCGATCGGCCGGCCGATCGCGGCGAGCCGCGTCCACGTGCTCGACCGCGATCTGGAGCGGGCGGCCCTCGGCGCGCCGGGGGAGCTCTACGTGGGCGGCGCCGGCCTCGCCCGGGGCTATCTCGGGCGCCCCGAGCTGACGGCGGAGCGCTTCGTGCCCAACCCCTTCCCGGAGGCCGCCGGCGAGCGGCTCTACCGGACGGGCGACCTCGTGCGCTTCCGCCCGGAGGGTGAGCTCGAATTCCTCGGCCGCCGCGACTTCCAGGTCAAGGTGCGGGGCTTCCGCATCGAGCCCGGCGAGGTCGAGATCGCCCTTCTCCGCCATCCCGCGGTGCGGGAGGCGGTGGTGGTGGCGGCGTCGGCGGCGTCGGCGGCATCGGCGGCATCGGCGGCCACCGAGGGCGCCCGGGACCACCGCCTGGTGGCCTACTACACGGCGACACCGGGAGCGGAGAACGGGGCGCCGGACCTCCGCGGCTTTCTCCGCGAGCGGCTGCCGGAGCACATGGTGCCGTCGGTCTTCGTCGCCCTCCAGGCGTTGCCGCTCAACGCCAACGGCAAGGTCGACCGCCGGGCTCTACCCGCTCCCGAGGCGGCGCTCGCCGCAGCGCTCGCAACCGGTACGGACGAGGAGCGAGTCGCGCCGCGGACGCCGGCCGAGGAGATGATCGCCGACCTCTGGGCGGAATGGCTGGGGCTCGCCGGGCGTCCGTTCTCCGTGCACGACGACTTTTTCCATCTCGGCGGGCACTCGCTCCTCGCGACCCGGGTCGTGTCGCGCCTGCGCCAGCTGTTCGGCGTCGAGCTGCCGCTCCGCGCCGTCTTCGAGGAGCCGACCGTGGCGGGCCTCGCCCGGCGGGTTGAGGAGGCGCTGCGGGCGGACGCCGGCTTCGTCGCCCCGCCCCTCCTCTCCCTATCCAGGGAGACCCGGGGAAGCCGGCTGCCGCTCTCCTTTCCCCAGCAGCGGCTGTGGTTCCTCGACCGCCTGGCGCCGGGGAGCCCGGCCTACAACATCCCCGCGGCTCTGGAGATCCGCGGTCCCCTTGCTCCCGCGGCGCTCGCCGCCGCTTTGATCGAGATCGTCCGCCGTCACGAAGCGCTCCGTACCCGCTTCGTCGAGGCGGACGATCAGCCTTGGCAGGAGATCCTCGCCCCGCGCCCCTTGGTCCTCCCGGGGATCGACCTCGCCGGCCTGCCGCCGGCCCTGCGGACGGCGGAGCTGGCGCGGCTGGGAAGGGAGGAGGCCGTCCTCCCCTTCGACTTGGCGATGGGGCCGCTCCTCCGTGCCCGGCTCGTTCGGCTCAGCGGTGGCGACCACGTCCTTCTCCTGACCCTCCACCACATCGTCTCGGACGGCTGGTCCGACCGGGTGCTCCTCGCCGAGCTGACGGCTCTCTACGCCGCCGCCTCCACCGGGGGGCTTCGCCGCTCCCCGATCTGCCCATCCAGTACGCCGACTTCGCGGCCTGGCAGCGCGCCTGGCCGGAAGGCGTGCTGGCCGAGCAGCTCGCCTACTGGACCCGGCAGCTCGCCGGAGCGTCGACGGCGCTCGATCTGCCCACCGACCGGCCGCGGCCGGCGGTGCAGAGCTTCCATGGCGCGAGCCGTATGCTGCGGCTCCCGGCTTCGGTCGCGGCGGGGCTCCGCGAGACCGCCCGGCAGGAGGGGGTGACCCTCTACATGGTCGTCCTCGCCGGTCTCGCCACCCTCCTCGCGCGCTACAGCGGCCAGGACGACCTGCTGATCGGCGCGCCGGTCGCCAACCGTACCCGACCGGAGGTCGAGGGGCTGATCGGCTTCTTCGTCAACACGCTCGCCCTCCGCGTCCGGCTCACCGGCGATCCCGAGGTCCGGCCGCTGCTCGCGGCGGTGCGCGAGACCGCCCTCGGGGCCTTCGCCCACCAGGATCTGCCCTTCGAGACCCTCGTCGAGGAGCTGCGGCCGGAGCGCGACCTGGGCCGGAACCCTCTCGTCCAGGTGACCCTCGCTCTCGAAGCCGCCAATGTCGCCAATGTCACCGATGTCGTCAATACCGCCAATACCGCCAATACCGCCGACGGGTCCGATACCGAGCCTGCGGCCGGAGGCGTGCGGTTCAAGCCGGTCTCCTTAGGCGAGAGCGCCACGGCCAAGTTCGACCTCTCGCTCGCCCTCTGGGACCAGGGGACGGAGCTGATACTCGGCCTCGAATACGCCGCGGACCTCTTCTCAGCTCCCACGGCGACCCGTCTCCTCGGGCACTACGCGGCGCTCCTCAGCGGCATCTGCGGGGCCCCGGGAAGCCGGGTCTCGCGGCTGCCGCTCCTCTCCGCCGCCGAGCGCCAGCAGCTGGGGGCGGAGTGGAACGACACCCGGACCGGTTTCGGCTTCCCGACCGTCGCCCTCCTCCACCGGTTGATCGAGGAACAGGCGCGTCGCACCCCCGCGGCGCTCGCGGTGGTCAGTGATGGCGAGGGTGAGGGCGCGAGCCTCACCTTCCGGGACCTGTCGACGCGGGCGGATCGGCTGGCCCGTCACCTGCGGAGCCTGGGCGTCGGGCCGGAGACGGTGGTCGCGATCTGCGTCGAGCGCTCGGCCGCCATGATGGTCGGCCTCCTCGCCATCTTGAAGGCCGGCGGCGCCTACCTGCCGCTCGATCCGGATTATCCCCAGGACCGGCTGCAATTCATGCTGGCGGACTCGGCAGCCCCGGTGCTCCTCACCCAGGGTGGGCTCGCGGCGCGGCTGGGTGAGCCGGCGGCGCTCGCTTCAACCCTGCGGATCGTCCACCTCGACGATCCCGCGGCGCCCTGGGCGGCCGGGAGCGTGGGCGCGGCGGAGGATCTGCCGGAGCTTCCGGAGCTGGCGGCGCCGGACAACCTGGCCTACGTCATCTACACCTCGGGCTCGACGGGCCGGCCCAAGGGGACGATGAACAGCCACCGGGGCATCGTCAACCGGCTGCTCTGGATGCAGGCGCAGTATCGCCTGACCGCCGACGACCGGGTGCTCCAGAAGACCCCGGTGAGCTTCGACGTCTCCGTCTGGGAGCTCTTCTGGCCGCTCCTGACCGGCGCCCGGCTCGTCCTCGCCCGCCCCGGCGGCCACCGCGACCCCACCTATCTCCTGCGGACGATCGGCGAGCAGGGGATCACGACGCTCCACTTCGTGCCGGCGATGCTCCGCGCCTTCCTGGAGGGCTCCGGGATCGTGCCGGACGAGGTCAGGTCTCTGCGCCGGGTGATGGCGAGCGGCGAGGCTTTGACTTTTGATCTGGAGCAACAGTTCTACGCCGCGACGGAAGGGATCGGCGCACCGCTCCACAACCTCTACGGTCCCACTGAGGCGGCGGTCGACGTCACCCACTGGACCTGCGACCCGGAGAGCCCGCGCCGCCTGGTGCCCATCGGCCGACCGGTCGCCAACACCCAGATCCGCCTCCTCGACCGCGAGGGCCAGGAGGTGCCGGTCGGGGTGCCGGGAGAGCTCCACATCGGCGGCGTCCAGCTCGCCCGCGGCTACCTGGGGCGGCCCGACCTGACCGCCGAGAAGTTCGTGCCCGATCCCTTCGCAGGGCAGGCGGGCAGGCCGGGCGGCCGCCTCTATCGGACGGGCGACCTCGCCCGCCACCTGCCGGACGGCGCCGTCGATTACCTGGGGCGGACCGATCACCAGGTGAAGATCCGCGGCTTCCGCATCGAGCTGGGAGAGATCGAGGCCGCCCTCGCCCGCCACCCCGCGGTGCGCGAGGCCGTCGTCAACGTCTTCGACGGTCCGGCCGGCGACCGACGCTTGGCGGCCTACCTGGTGCCCGATGCGCGCCGGGCGGCGCCGCTCGTCCACCAGGAGCGTTTGGAAGCGGAGGGGCTGCTCGCCGGGCGTACCCTCTACGAGCTGCCCAACGGCATGGCGGTGGCGCACCAGAACCGCGGCGAGACAGACTTCCTCTACGACGAGATCTTCGTCCAGGAGGGCTACCTGAAGCATGGCATCGAGCTTAACTCCGGGGCCACGATCTTCGACGTCGGGGCGAACATCGGCCTCTTCACCCTCTTCGCCGGCCGCCTGCTTCCGGAGGTGACGATCTACGCCTTCGAGCCCATCCCGGAGGTCTTCGCGGCGCTCCGCATCAACGCCCGCCTCTACGGGCTCGACGCCCATCTCTTCGACTGCGGCCTGTCGGACGCGCCGGGGACAGCCGAGTTCACCTACTACCCGAACGTCACCCTCATCTCGGGGCGCTTCGCCGACGCGACGGAAGAGCGCGAGGTGGTGCGAAGCTTCCTCCGCACCCAGGAGCGGGCGGGCGAGATCACCGCCTCGGAGGTCGAGGAGCTTCTCGGCGCGCGGCTGGAGGCGAAACGGGTGAACGCCCGCCTCCGTACCCTGTCCGACGTGATCGCCGACGAGGGCGTCGCCCGCATCGACCTCCTCAAGGTCGACGTCGAGAAGGCGGAGCGCGAGGTGCTCGCCGGTCTCCGCGAGGAGGACTGGGCGAAGGTGCAGCAGGTGGTGATCGAGGTCCATGACGTCGCCGGCCGTCTGGCGGAGATGACCGAGCTTTTGAACCGCCATGGCTTCGTCGTCGCGGTCGAGCAGGACACGGCGCTCGAAGAGACCGTCCTCTACAACCTCTACGCTCGGCGCCCCGAGCTTCCCCCCCTGGCGCCAATGGCGGAGCTTCAGCCGGCGCCCGCCGCCGAGCGCGTCTGGAGCCGCCGCGAGCCGCTGCTCAATGAGCTCCGCCAGCAGCTGAAGGACAGCCTACCGGAGTACATGATCCCGGCGGCCTTCGTCGTCCTGCCGGATCTCCCCCTGACCCCGAGCGGCAAGGTCGACCGCCGGGCTCTGCCGCCGCCCGAGGAGAGCGTCGGCGGCGGCGAGTCGACCGTGGCGGTCGACCTGCCGCGGACAGCGGTGGAAGAGGTGATCGCCGGGATCTGGGAAGAGGTGCTGGGTTTCGCGCCGCCGCTCGGGGCACCTGCTGCCGGACGCGCCGCCGTCTCCCGTTCGATCGGCAGCCACGACAACTTCTTCGAGCTGGGCGGGCACTCGCTCCTCGTCACCCGGGTGCTGTCGCGCATCCGCCAGGCCCTGGGGGTCACTCTGCCCGTCCAGCGGATGTTCGAGGCGCCGACGCTCGACGCCCTGGCGCGGGCGGTGACGATCGCCCGCCAGTCCGCGGAGGAGATCGTCCTGCCGCCTCTCGTTCCGATGGCGCCGATCCTGCGGGAGGCCCGAGGGGGGCTCATGCCGCTCTCTTTCCCCCAGCAGCGGCTGTGGTTCCTCGATCGCCTGGCGCCGGAGAGCCCGGCTTACAACATCCCCACGGCTTTAGAGCTTCACGGGCCGCTCGACCGGGCGACGCTCAGGCGCAGCCTCTCCGAGATCGTCCGCCGCCACGAGGTGCTGCGCACCCGCTTCGTCGAGGTGGACGGCGAGCCCTGGCAGAAGATCGAGGCGCCGCGGCCCGTCGCCCTCCCGCTCGTCGACCTGGGAGGGCTCCCTCAAGTCGCGGCGGAGCACCGGGAGGCGGAGCTCGCGCGGCTCGGCCGGGAGGATGCGGGCCGGCCGTTCGACCTCGCCCGCGGGCCGCTCCTCCGGGCTGCCTTGGTGCGGCTCGCCGCCGAGCGTCACGCCCTTCTGCTCACGGTCCACCACGTCGTCTCGGACGGCGGGTCGACCGGGGTGCTGCTCTCCGAGCTGTGGACGCTCTACGCGGCGCATGCCGCCGGTCCCGCCGGTCCCGCCGGCCCTGAGGGCCGCTCCTCGCCGCTCGCCGAGCCGCCTCTCCAGTACGCCGACTTCGCCGCCTGGCAGCGCGCCTGGCCACGGGAGGTGCTGGCGCGCCAGCTCGCTTACTGGAAGGGCCGCCTGGCGAACCCGTCGACCCTCGAAGTGCCGACCGACCGCCCGCGGCCGCCGGTCCAGACGTTCCATGGCCGGGTGGAGCCGGTCCACGTGCCGCCGGCCCTGACCGCCGCCCTCCGCGGCCTCGCCCGCGACCGCCGGGTCACCCTCTTCATGACCGGGCTCGCCGCCTGGCAGGCGCTCTTCCACCGCCTCACCGGGCAGGACGACGTCGCCATCGGCTCGCCGGTCGCCAACCGCACCCACCGCGAGCTCGAAGGGATGATCGGGTTCTTCGTCAACATCCTCGCTTTCCGGATCGACTGCGGCGGCGATCCCGGCTTTGCCGGCCTGCTCGACCGGGTGCGTCCGGTGGCGCTCGAAGCCTACGATCACGCCGACCTGCCGTTCGAGCGCCTGGTGGACGAGCTGAGCCTCGGGCGCGATCTCTCCCGCCAACCGCTCGTCCAGGTGATGTTCCAGCTGGAGAGCCTGTCGTCGGTGGCGGCGGCCTCCGCCGCGTCGGTGGCGACGCGGCTCGACCCGACGCTCCTCGATCTCGCGGCGGCGATCGCCAAGTTCGACCTGACCCTGTCGCTCCTCGACCGCGGCGACGACCTCGCCGGGGAGATCGAGTACAACACCGACCTCTTCGATCGGGCGACCGTGGTCCGCCTGGCCGGTCACTTCCTCCAACTTCTCACCTCCCTGGTCGCCGCGCCGGAGGCCCGTCTCTCCACCCTCGACCTGCTCGCTCCGGCGGAGCGCCGGCAGCTCCTCTCCGAGTGGAACGACACCTCAGGGCCGTTCCCCGAGTCGACCCTCCTCCACCAGTTCTTTGAGGCGGCGGCCGAGCGCTCGCCGGGCGCTCTCGCGGCGGTCTGCGGCGGCGAGGAGCTCAGCTACGGGGAGCTTGCCGCGCGGTCCCGTCGCCTCGCCCACCTGCTCCGCGGGCAGGGCCTTCCCCGCGGTGGGGCGGTGGGGGTGTGGATGGAGCGTTCGCTCGACATGCTGGTCGCCGTCCTCGGCATCCTCGAAGCGGGCGGCTACTACCTGCCGCTCGACTCGTCCTGGCCGGTCGAGCGAGTGGAGTCGATCCTCGCCGCCACCGGCGCCCGCGCCGTCGTCGCGGGGACGGGCAGGCTGGCCGCGATCGAGGAGATGTGCTGGCGGCTGCCGGCCCTCGCGGACGCCGTCTGCCTGGGCCTCGACACCCCCGAGCCTCCGGTCGAGCCGATCGACCCGGAGAGCGTCCGCGGTCTCTTCGACTACGTGGCGGAGCGGGCGGTCGACCGGGTGACCGCGGGCGGCTTCGTGAGCGCCCTGACCGGGCTGCCGTTCGCCGAGGCCGAGGTCGACGAGTACCGAGACCGCGTCCTCTCGCTCGCCGCGCCCTGGCTCCACCCCGGCGCCCGGGTGCTCGAGATCGGCAACGGCTCCGGCCTCCTCCTGGGGGAGATCGCGTTGCGGGTCGAGCGCGCGGTCGGCGTCGATCCCTCGCCGCTCACCCAGGAGCACCTCCGTGCCCGTCTGGCGGCCGAGGGGATCACGAATATCGACCTCCAGACCGGCTTCGCCCACGAGATCGGCGACCTGCTGCCGGAGGGGGAGCGCTTCGACCTTGTCCTCCTCGCCAGCACCGTTCAGTTCTTCCCCGGGCCGCGCTACCTGGAGCGGGTGATCGCGACGGCGCTCGCCCGCCTCGCCCCCGGCGGGGCGCTCCTCGTCGCCGACGTCCTCGACGCCCGGCGCCGCGGCGACCTCCAGGCGGCGATCGAGTCCCATCGCGAAGCTCACCGTGGGCGTTCCGCGGGCGCCAGCCCGGCGCCGGCTCTCTACCTGGACGAGGCCCTCTTCCGCGACCTGGCGGCCCTGCCCGGCGCCGGCGCGGTCACCGTCCATCACCGGCTCGAAGGTTTCGCCAACGAGCTGGGCTTCCGCTACGACGTTCTCTTCTTCCATGGCGCGGACGCGCCCGTCCGCCGCAGCAAGCGCCTGTGGACCGGCTGGCACGTCGCCCAACAATCCGCTTCGCCGCTCCCGCCGGTCGCCTCGCCCGACGACGTCGCCTATGTCATCCACACCTCGGGCTCGACCGGCGAGCCCAAGGGCATCGTCGTCCAGCACCGGCCGGTGGCCAACCTCATCGACTGGATCAACCGTACCTTCGAGGTCGGCGCGGACGACCGCGTGCTCTTCATCACCTCGCTCTCCTTCGACCTTTCGGTCTACGACATCTTCGGCGTCCTCGCCGCCGGGGGCGCGGTCCACGTCGCGACCGACGAGGAGCTCGCCGATCCGGATCGCCTGGTGGCGCTCCTCCGCGCGGGCGGCATCACCCTCTGGGACTCGGCGCCGGCGGCCCTCGTGCGCTTGGCGCCGCTCTTCCCCGAGACACCGGAAATCGCCAGCCGTCTGCGTCTCGTGATGCTCTCCGGCGACTGGATTCCGGTCACCCTGCCGGACCGCGTGCGCCAGGCCTTCCCCGCCGCGCGGGTGATGGCCCTGGGCGGGGCGACCGAGGCGACCGTGTGGTCCAACTGGTTCCCGGTGGGCGCCGTCGATCCCGCCTGGCCGAGCATCCCCTATGGCCGGCCGATCGCCAATGCCCGCTATCACGTCCTGGACGGCGGGCTCGAACCGTGCCCCATCGGGGTTTCGGGCGACCTCTACATCGGCGGCGACTGCCTGTGCTCGGGCTATGCCGGGCGGCCCGACTTGACCGCGCCGAGCTTCCTGCCCGATCCATTCGCGAGCCGGCCGGGAGCGCGCCTCTACCGTACCGGCGACCGGGTGCGCCGTTTCGCCGACGGCAACATCGAGTTCCTGGGGCGGCTCGACCAGCAGGTGAAGGTGCGCGGTTATCGCATCGAGCTGGGGGAGATCGAGGTGGCGCTCTCCCGCTGCCCCGGAGTGCGCGAGGCGGTGGTTTTGGCCCGTCCGGCGCGGGAGGGGGCGACGGACGACCTGCGCCTGGTCGCCTATGTGGTGCCAGGGCCGGCGGGGGAGGAGGCCACCGCCGCGGAGCTCCGCGATACGCTCCGCCGGGCGCTCCCCGAATACATGGTGCCGGCCGCCTTCGTCTTCCTCGAGGCCCTGCCGGTGACCGCCAACGGCAAGCTCGACAGAAAGGCCCTGCCCGATCCCCGCCGGGAGGAGGGCGGGGTGGACGGCCCCCGGGTCGTCGCCGCTCCCCGCACTCCCCTGGAAGAGCGCCTGGCCGGCCTGTGGAGCGAGGTGCTCGGCATCGCGAATGCCAGCGGAATTGGCGGGACTGGCGGCATCGGCGTCGACGACAACTTCTTCGAGCTCGGCGGTCACTCGCTCCTCGCCACGCAGCTGGTGGCGCGGATCCGCCAGGCTCTGGGCGTCGAGGTGCCGCTCCGCACGCTCTTCCAGCGCCCGACCTTGGGCGACCTCGCGGCCGGCATCGCCGAGATCGCCGAAACGCAGGGCACGGCGACGGGGGCGAACGCCCGCGCGGTCTCGCCCATCCTGCCCATCCCGCGGACAGGAGAGCTGCCGCTCTCCTCTTCTCAGCTCCGCCTGTGGTTCCTCTGCCAGCTCGATCCGGGCTCGACCGCCTACAACGTGCCGCTCGCCCTCCGGCTTTCAGGCGCCCTCCGCTACCCGCCGCTCGCCCGGAGCCTGGACGAGATCGTGCGCCGCCAGGAATCGCTCCGCACCACCTTCGCCGCCGTGGGCGGCCGGCCCGCGGTCGTCCTCGCTCCTCCCCGCTCCGTGGCTCCCGCCCTTCTCGATCTCTCCGGCCTGCCCGCGCCCGCACGGCAGGCGGAGAGCCGGCGCCTGGTGCAGGCCCAGGGCGAGCACGTCTTCGATGTCACCCGGGGGCCGCTCGTGGACGTCGCCCTGGCCCGGCTGGCGCCCGAGGAGCACCTCCTGCTCCTGACCGTGCACCACATCGTCTTCGATGGCTGGTCGCTCGGCGTCTTCACCCGCGAGCTGGCGGCCCTCTACCCGGCTTTCCTCGCCGGCCGGCCCTCGCCGCTCCCCGAGCTCCCCGTCCAGTACGTGGACTATGCCGCCTGGCAGCGCCAATGGCTGGCCGGGGAGGAGGGCCGGCGGCAGCTCGACTACTGGCGGCAGCAGCTCTCCGGAGCGCCCCGGATGCTCCACCTGCCGACCGATCGCCCGCGTCCGGCGGTGCAGAGCTACAGCGGCGCCTTCGAGGCGCTCCGCCTGCCGGCGCGGCTCGGCGGCGAGGTCCAAGCCCTGGGGCGGGCGAACGGGGCGACGCTTTTCATGACCCTCCTCTCCGGCCTCTACGGCCTGCTCCAGCGCTACACGCGGCAGGACGACGTCAACGTCGGCACCTTCGTCGCCAACCGGCGCTGGCAGGCGGTCGAGCCCCTCCTGGGCTTCTTCATCAACACGCTCGTCCTCCGCACCGGCCTCGCCGGCGGTCCGAGCTTCGACGACCTTCTGGCGCGGGTCCGGGAGACCACTCTCGGCGCCTACGAGCACCAGGACGTCCCCTTCGAGATGCTCCTGGAGGAGCTCGAAGGGGGGAGCGCGACCTTTCGCGGACGCCGCTCTTCCAGGTTCTCTTCGGCCTGCAGAACTTCGCGGCGCCGGCGATCGAGCTGCCCGGCTTGGAGATCGCCCCGCTCGACCTCTACGAGACGGAGCGGACGAACTTCGACCTCGCGCTCTGGGTGGGGACGGACGGCGAGGCGATCCGGATCGAGCTCCACTACAACACCGACCTCTTCGAGCGGACGACGATCGGCCGCCTCCTGGGCCACTTGACCCTCCTGCTCGAAGGGGCGGTGGCCGCGCCGCAGGAGCGCCTCTTCGAGCTGCCGATGCTCTCCGCGATGGAACGGCACCAGGTCGCGGACGAGTGGACGGACGGCGTCTGGCAGGGGGACGGCACTTCCCCCCTGGTGAGCCGGTTGATCGCGGCGCGGACCGCCCGGGCTCCCGAGGCGGTGGCGGTGGTGCAGGAGGAGCAGGCCCTCACCTATGGCGAGCTGGCACGGCGGGCGGCGGTCCTCGCCCGGCGGCTCCACGGCCTGGACGTGGGGCCGGAGAGCCTCGTCGGCCTCGCCGTCCCGCGCTCTCCGGAGGCGATCGTGGGCCTCCTGGGGGTCCTCGCCGCCGGCGCCGCCTACCTGCCCCTCGATCCCGATCTCCCCGCCGAGCGCCTCTCTTTCCTCCTCGCCGACTCGCGGGTCTCGGCCCTCCTCGTCACCGAGCCGCGGCCGGCGGGCCTCGCGTCCTTTACGGGACCGATGCTCCGCCTGGACGTTCCTTTAGTCGCCTCGGTGGAGGAGAGGGAGCCGCTGCCGGAGCCCGATCCCCGCAACCTGGCGTATGTCATCTACACCTCGGGCTCGACGGGGCGGCCGAAGGGTGTCCAGGTGGCGCAGGCCTCGCTGGGCCAGCTCGCCCTGGCCGTCGGCTCGACCTACAGCCTGGTGCCCGGGGACCGTGCCCTGCAGTTCGCCTCGCTCAGCTTCGACAACAGTATCGAGGAGATCTTCCCCGGCCTGGTCGCCGGGGCGACCCTGGTTCTGCGCACCCCCGGGATGGTCAGCTCGACCGCCCAGTTCTTCGCCGCCTGCCGCGACTGGCAGGTCACCGTCCTCGATTTTCCCACCGCCTTCTGGCATACCTTGGCGGCGGACCTGCCCGCGGACCCTGGCGCCCTCCCCCCGGCGGTGCGGCTGGTCGCCATGGGAGGGGAACGCCCGCAACCCGAGCGGGTTCTCGGCTGGCTCCAGGCGGTGGGTTCCCACCCGCGTCTCTTCAACACCTACGGCCCCACCGAGACCACCGTGATGACCGCCGGCAGCGCCCTCGGGACGGTGGCGGACCCGCCGGTGACGGCGGCGGCGGTGCCTCTCGGCCGGCCCTGGTGCGGGGCGCGCATCCGTCTCCTCGATTCCGCCCTCCAGCCGGTCCCCGCGGGTGTCGCCGGGGAGCTCCACATCGGTGGTCCGCCGCTCGCCCGCGGCTATCTCGGGCGCCCCGACCTGACCGCCGCCGCCTTCATCCCCAGCTCCTTCGGCGGTTTCGGAGAACGCCTCTACCGGACCGGCGACCTCGCTCGCCACCGCGCCGACGGGACCCTGGAGTTCGTCGGCCGGGTGGACGACCAGGTCAAGATCCGCGGTTTCCGCATCGAGCCCGGGGAGATCGCGGCCGTGCTTACGGGACACCCGGAGGTCCGCGAGGCGGTGGTGGTGGCGAACGAGATGGCGGGCGGCGACTGGCGCCTGATCGCCTACGTCGTGGCGAACGGGGAGCCGGAACCCGCGGACTCAGGTCTCCGCGACTTCCTGAAGGCTCGGCTCCCCGCCTACATGGTGCCGGCCGACTACGTCCATCTCCCGGCCCTGCCGCTCAACAGCTCCGGCAAGGTCGACCGCGCCGCCCTGCCGGCGCCCGCGGGTCAGGGCACGGAGAGCTATGCTCCCCCCCAGACGGACACCGAGGCGCTCCTGGTCCAGATCTGGGAAGACGTGCTGCACCGCGAGCGGATCGGTATCGACGACAACCTCTTCGATCTGGGTGGGCACTCCCTGCTCCTCCCCCAACTGGTCGCCCGCATCGAGAAGGCCCTGGGGCTCGAGCTGCCGCTGCGTGTCCTCTTCGAGGCGCCGACCGTGGCCGAGCTCGCCGTGGTGGTGGAGGACGCCATCCTCGCCCAGATCGAGGCCCTGAGCGACGAGGAGGCGATGGCGAGCCTGGGCGAGGAGTTGGAGGAGGACCGCGCGGAGACCGTGCGGAGCTCTTAGGAGGCATAATGGGACCGGCCGTGATGAGGTCCCGAATCGAAAAGGAATTTTCCTGATCGAGGAATGGAGGAAGCATATGCTTGAGGAGAGATTCGAGAAGAGAAGGCGCCGGTCCCGTCTCGTGCGGGGAGCCGCCTGCATCCTTGGAGTGACGATCTGCTGCCTGGCGGCAAGTTCGTCGGCATCGGCGGCATCGGCGGCATCGGAAACGTCGGCAGCGTCGGCGACGCCGGCCCCCAAGGTCACTCCCAACGTCCCGGTCAATGCCCCGCAGCAGCTGTTCCCGAACGACAACCCGACCCGCTCGACGTCGAGCATCACGTCGAGCGTCGACGGCGTCCGCCTGCTCGTCGGCTTCGAGGATCTGCAGGGCCTCTGCGGGACGCCGGGCGGCCTCGCCTGCCCGCCGGTCCACCCGCCGGGCTACTCCAGCTATTCGTTCTCGGTCAACGGCGGGCTCACCTGGACGGATGCCGGCGCTCCCTTCACGATCGACGGCAAGAGCACCGCCGGCCACCCCTGGGTGGATCGCCTGGCCACCTTCTTCGAGCTGGCGGGCAACGACGACGCCGGGAACCGTCGCCACGACCGGGACACCTTCTTCTACGTCAGCCGGATGGAGGATCAGACCGGCGCGGCGAACGGCGGCATCGGCATCTATCGCGGCCATTTCGGCGCCAACACCTTCGCCTTCGACGACGGCCAGATCATCAACTCGCCCCACCCGGTGGGCGACCAGTACAGCCGCGCGGAGATCGCCGCGGCCAAGGACGGCAGCCACAACGCCTACGTCGCGCTCATCAACGTCGACGAGATCTGCAACGTGCCCTTCGCCGGCTTCGGCCAGGTCGAGGTCTGGCGGACGCAGGACGGCGGTACCTCCTGGCAGGGACCGGCGATCGCGGGACCCGAGTCGTCCGTGATCCTCGATCCCAACGATCCCCTGTGCGGCGACGAGGGCTTCCTGCAGATCGCGCCGGACATCGCCCTCGGCCGGCACGGCGAGGTCTACGTCGTCTGGCAGTACGGCCCCCACTTCTTCCCCGACGGCAGCAACACCCCGACCGACGCCATCCGTTTCGCCGCCTCGTTCGACGGCGGCAAGACCTTCACCAAAGGGCTGGACGTCGCGGCGCTCAACGCCATGCGCTCCAACCCGCCGGTCGGCTACGCCAAGAACCGGATGAACGACCAGCCCCGGATCGCCGTCTCGACCAACGGCGCCCACCGCGGGCGCATCTATGTGAGCTACTTCTCGGCCGCCTCCCCGGTCACCGGCCCTCCCGGCGCCCAGTCGCTGGTCTCGTCCCAGGCCTTCGTCATCTGGTCGGACGACCAGGGCAAGACCTGGAGCGCTCCCACCCCGGTCGGGGCGCCGGTGCCCGCCACCGGCCTCAAGCGGATCTGGCCGACGGTCACCGTGCGGCCGAACGGCGACGTCGACCTGGTCTATCTGGAAAGCCAGGAGGTCCCGACCGGTACCCCGTGCAGCGTGGCGTTCAACCCCACCTCCTTCCGCACCGGGCCGGCGAGCTCGCTCGTCGACACCTTCTGGGTGCAGTCGAGAGACGGCGGCGCCACCTTCTCGACCCCGCTCCGGGTCTCCTCGGAGACCAGCGACTGGTGCAAGGCGTCCTATCAGTTCGACGGCGTCCTCGTCGCCGACGGGTTCCTGGTCTCGAACGCCGGGGACTACATCGGTTCCGTCTCGCTCGACGACCGCACCCTGACGACCTGGCCCGACGACCGGACCGGTGGCCCGATGGACACCTTCTTCGCCGAGATCCGCGGCGAGGCGAGGACACCCCGCAAGTAGCCGCTTTTGAAGCCCCACTCCGCGGCCGGCCCCCCGTTCAGAGTTCGAGCGGGGGCTGGCCGTTCGATCTCCGGGAAGGACACGAGATGAAATCCCCTTCGGCCTGGACCCGTCGCGATCTCTTGAAACGTGCCGCGCTGGCGCTCCCGGCCCTCGCGACTTTTCCACGGCTGTCCTTCGCGGAGGAGGCGGTTCCCGCTCCGGCCGGCCGCGGCCCGCTCCAGGTGATCGTCGTCGGGGCGGGCCTGGCCGGGCTCGCCGCCGCCTACGAGCTGGTCGCGCTCGGGGCGACGGTCACGGTGCTCGAGGCGCAGGAGCGTCCCGGCGGGCGCATTCACACTCTCCGCGCGCCCTTCGCCGAAGGCCTCTATGCCGAGGCCGGAGCGATCGACTTCGCGGACGGCAACCGCCACACCGTGCGCTACGTGAAGACCTTCGACCTGCCGACCGCGACGCTCGCCGCCACTCCTAAAGGGGCGCCGGTCTACCACCTGCGCGGCAAGCGGTTGGAAGGGAAGGCCGGCGGCGCCGGCGGCGTTGGCGGCGCTGGAGCCAAGATGCCGGACTGGCCCTTCGCCCTCACCCCCGAGGAGAAGGGACTGGGGATCGGCGGCATGTTCGGGAAGTACTTCGCGCCGGTCGAGAAGCTCGGCGATCCCACCGATCCGGCCTGGCAACTGGCGTCTTTCAAAAGCTTCGACACCATGACCGTGGCGGATTTCCTCAAGCACCAGGGCGCTTCGAGCGAGGCCGTCGAGCTCCTCGGCGACAGTCTCTGGTTCGGCTACGGCTGGTCGACGGTCTCCGCCCTCCACCGGTTGATCTCGGACGTCGCCCTCTTCTGCGAGGGACAGGCCGCGAAGATGATCCCGGGGGGCAACGACCGGCTGCCGCAGGCGTTCGCCAAGGCTCTGGGCGATCGCATCCGCTACGGCGTGCCGGTGACCAAAGTCATCCAGGAGCCCGGCCAGGCGCGGGTCGTCTTCCGGAAGGGTCAGGACGAGCAGACGCTCGCCGCCGACCGGGTGATCCTGACGGCGCCGTGCCCGGCCCTCAGAAAGGTCGCCTTCGTCCCCGAGCTGCCGGAAAAGAAGCGCCAGATCTTTGAGCAGCTCGAATACAACCCGGTCACCCGCATCTATCTCCAGGTGAAGCGGCGGTTCTGGGCCGACTCCGGGGACGCGGGGAACGCCTTCACCGACCTGCCGATCCAGCTCGTCAACGAGCAGCCGGTGGTGCGGCCGGCGGGCCAGGGGCCACGGGCGATCCTCGAATGCCATGTGAAGGGGCCCGAGGCGGCGCGGCTCGCCACCCTGGACCCCGAGACGCTCCTCAAACTGGCGGTCGAGAACCTGGAGAACGTCTATCCCGGCTTCAAGAGCCAGTACGAGACCGGCACCTCGTACAGCTGGGGCAGCGATCCCTGGGCGGGGGGCGGCTACGCCTGGTGGAAGCCGGGGCAGCTCACCGACTGGGGGCCGGAGCTGGCGCGGCCCGAGGGACGAATCCATTTCGCCGGCGAGCACACCTCGCCGCTCGCCCGGACGATCGAGGGTGCCTTGGAATCCGGCAACCGTGCGGCGCGCGAGGTCCATGCGGCGCCCCGCCCCTTGAGCCCGCTTCAGGGATGACGCCCGAGAGGACGGAGATGCCGCGGACGCCGACCGAGGAGCGCCTGGCGCGGATTTGGGAGGAGGTGCTCGAATTGCCGCCGGGGACGGTGGCTTTGGAGAGCAGCTTCTTCGCCCTCGGGGGCGATTCGCTCCGCGCCAGCCAGCTCGTCGCCCGTTTCAGAGAGACCACCGGGGTCGAGATCGAGCTTGCGGATCTCTTTGAGGCGCCGACTCTAGGCGCCCTGGCCGAGCGGCTCTCGGCCGCCGGCGTTCCGGAGGGCGCGGTGGAAGCTGCGCTCGGTCGGGCCGATCGCGACCGTCCCCTGCCCCTCTCCTCGCCCCAGAAGCGGCTGTGGTTTTTAGACCAGCTGGAGCCGGGCAACCCGGCCTACAACCTCGCTCTCACCGTACGGCTCCAAGGCGAGCTCGACCGCCCGGCTCTCGCCGCCACGCTCGTGGAGATTGTTCGCCGCCATGAGGCCCTGCGGACCGTCTTCCGGGTGGTGGAGGGCCTGCCGGTCCAGATCGTGCTGCCGGCGCCTGCTCTCTCTCTACCGCTCGTCGACCTCCAAAGCCTTCCGGCATCTTCCGGAACCGCCGCCGGGCTCGAACGGGAAGGCGCGCGGCTGCCCTTCGACCTCGCCCGGGGTCCCCTGTGGCGGGTCCGGCTGGTGCGGCTGGCCCCAGGAGAGCACCAGTTGCAGCTCGCCCTCCACCACGTCGTCTCGGACGGCTGGTCGCTGGGTATCCTGCTGCGCGAGGTCGTGGCCCTCTACGGCGCCCTTGCCAGCCGGCTGCCGTCCTCGCTGCCGGAGCTCCCGATCCAATACGGCGACTTCGCCGTCTGGCAGGAGGCACGGCTCGCCGGGGAGGCCTTTGCGGCGCGGCTCGCCGCCGTGAAAGCTCGCCTGGCGGACGCTCCCCGGGTCTTTTCCCTCCCGGCCGACCGGCCCCGGCCGCCGGTCCAGAGCCACCGCGGGGCGCACGCCACCCATGCTCTGCCGGCGACGCTCGCGGGAGGCCTCTCGGCGCTCGCCGAGGATCACGGCGCGAGCCTCTTCATGGTGCTCCTCGCCGGCTTTGAGGCGCTCCTCTACCGGTGGACCGCGGAGCCCGACTTCGTCCTCGGGACGGCGGTCGCCAACCGTCCCCATAGCGGTCTCGAAGGGTTGATCGGGTTCTTCGTCAACACCCTGCCGCTCCGCGCCGACCTCGGAGGCGATCCGCCGTTCGTGGCGCTCCTCCATCGCGTCCGCGGGACGGTCCTCCCGGCGCTCGCCGCGCGCGAGGTCCCCTTCGAGCGCCTCGTCGACGAGCTCGAGCCGCGGCGCGACCTCTCCCGTCCGGCGCTCGTCCAGGTCATGCTGGTGCTGCAGAACGCGCCGCTCGACCTGCCGCCCGTCCCTGGTCTCGGCCTCGACGCCTGGGAGGTCGACAACGGCACCGCCCGCTTCGACCTCGCGCTGTCCCTGGTCGCCACGGAGAGCGGTCTCCAGGCGGTCTTCAAGTACAGCCGGGACCTCTTCGACGCCCCGACGATCGATCGCCTCGCCGGCCACTTCGCGGCGCTCCTCGCCGGGGCGGTCGCCGAGCCCGGCTGCCGGCTGTCGAAGCTGCCGCTCCTCTCGGCAGCGGAGCGCCAGCAGGTCGTCGTCGAGTGGAACGCAACGTCCTCTCCAGGTCTCGACGCGGGATGCCTCCACACGAGGATCGAGACCCGGGTGGACGGCGCTCTGGAGAGCGTGGCCCTGGTCTACGAAGACCAGCTCCTCACCTACGGGGAGCTCGATCGCCGGGCGAACCGCCTCGCGCACCGGCTCCGCGACCTCGGCGTGGGTCCGGACGTCGTCGTCGGGGTGGCGGCGGAGCGCTCGCTGGAGCTGGTCGTCGGCCTCCTCGCGGTGCTCAAGGCCGGCGGCGCCTACCTTCCCCTCGATCCTTCCTATCCCGCCGATCGGCTCGCCTTCATGATCGAAGACGCCCGGCTCCCTCTCCTCCTCACCCAGCAACGCCTCCGCGACGCGCTACCGGCAGGCTCGGCCCAGGTGCTGGTGCTGGACGCGGCGAATGTCGGCGGCCTTGGCACCGGAAGCGCGGGCCGTCCGGCGAGCCGAGTCCAACCGGAGAACCTGGCGTACGTCATCTATACCTCCGGTTCTACCGGGCGGCCCAAGGGCTCGACCCTCGCCCACCGCGGCATCGTCAACCGGCTGCGCTGGATGCAGGACGCCTACGGCCTGAAGCCGGGGGAGGGGGTTCTCCAGAAGACCCCGGCGAGCTTCGACGTCTCGGTCTGGGAGTTCTTCTGGCCGCTTCTCGCCGGGGCACGGCTGGTCCTCGCCCGGCCGGGCGGCCAGCAGGACACGGCCTACCTGACCGGGTTGATCGCTCGCCAGGGGATCACCACCCTCCACTTCGTCCCCTCCATGCTCCAGGCCTTCCTGGAGGAGCCGCGCCTGGCGGACGCGGCGGGCTTGCGGCGGGTGATCGCGAGCGGCGAGGCGCTGCCGCGAGAGCTCGTCGAGCGCTTCTTGACTCGTCTTCCCAGCACCGAGCTGCACAATCTCTATGGCCCCACCGAGGCCTCGGTCGACGTCACCGCCTGGGCCTGCGCCCGGGAGCCCGACGGGCGGCGCGGGATCCCCATCGGCCGGCCGATCGACAATCTCCGCCTCCACCTGCTCGATCCCGCCGGCTCCCCGGTTCCCATCGGAGTGCCGGGGCACCTCCACATCGGCGGGGTGGGCCTCGCCCGCGGCTATCTGCGGCGGCCGGACCTGACCGCCGAGCGCTTCGTGCCCGATCCGTTCGCCGAGCCCGGGGGGCGTCTCTACGCGACCGGCGACCTCGCGCGCCTGGCGACCGATGGGGCGATCGACTACCTGGGCCGCCTCGATCACCAGGTCAAGATCCGCGGCTTCCGCATCGAGCTGGGGGAGATCGAGGCTGCCCTCGACGCCCATCCTGCGGTCCGCGAGTCGGTGGTCGTCGCCGCCCGCGGCGAAGGTGCCGGCGGTGGCGGTCCGCGCCTGGTGGCCTATGTCGTGGGCGTCGTGGGCCACGGCGGGGAGCCGCCGGTCGTCGCCGAGCTGCGCGCGTCCCTCCGCGAGCGGCTCCCGGAGCACATGGTGCCGGGGGCGATCGTCGTCCTCCCCGCCTTCCCCTTGACCCCCAGCGGCAAGGTGGACCGGAAGGCGCTCCCCGCTCCCGAGGCGACCCCGGCATCCGAGGACGCCGCCTCCTGGGTCGCTCCCCGCACGCCCCTGGAGAGCCGCCTCGCTGAGCTCTGGGCCGAGCAGCTGAAGGTGCCCGGAATCGGGGTCCACGACAACTTCTTCGCCCTCGGCGGCGACTCGATCCAGGGAGCGCTCCTCGTCAACCGGCTGCAACGAGAGCTCGACTCTGTCGTCTACGTCATGGCTCTCTTCGACCACCCTACGGTGGCCGATCTCGCCGATCACCTCGCGGCGAGCTACCGGGAGGCGCTGATCGCCGCCGGCTGGATCGAAGATGGAGCCGAGGGGGCGCCGGCCGCCGTGGTGCCGGACGCGGCGGGGGAGGCGGCCGATGTCGCCGATGTCGCCGATGTCGCGGCCCTCACCGTCTACCTGGCGACGCGGTTCTCGCCGCCCTCTCCGCTCTCCGCGGACATCCCCCGGAACCCGCGGGCCATCTTCCTCCTCTCGCCTTTCCGCTCGGGGTCGACGCTTTTGCGGGTGATGCTCGCCGGCCATCCGCGCCTCTTCGCCCCTCCGGAGCTGGAGCTCCTCGGCTTCCACACGATGGGGGAGCGTCGGCAGCTCTTTTCGGGCCGCGACAGCTTCGCCCGGGAAGGCCTCCTCCGCGCCGTCATAGAGCTCCGCGGCTGCGCTGCCGAGGCGGCCGAGGCCCTGGTCGCCGAGGCCGAGGAGCGCGACGAGCCGGTCCCCGCCTTCTACCGGCGCCTTCAGGGCTGGGCGGGGGAGCGCATCCTGGTCGACAAGACGCCGCGCTACAGCCTCGACGCCGCGACTCTCCTGCGGGCGGAGAGCAGTTTCGACGAGCCGCTCTACATTCACCTCGTCCGCCACCCCGCCGCGACGGCGCATTCCTACCTGGAAGCCCGGATGGACGAGGTCTACCGTTTCCCTCTGCCTCCCCGGCGGCAGGCGGAGCTGGTCTGGCGTCTCGCCCACGAGAACGTCCTCCACTTTCTCGCCGGGGTGCCCGCCTCCCGCCAGCACCGGCTGGCCTTCGAGGATCTCGTCCGCGACCCCGGCGGCGCGGTCGAGGCGCTCTGCCGCTTCCTCGGCCTTCCCCTCGAATCCGCGATGCTCTCTCCCTACCAGGGCGAGCGGATGACCGACGGCGTCCGCCGCGAGGGGCGGATGATGGGCGATCCCAAGTTTCACCGCCACCGGCAGATCGAGGCGACGGTGGCGGACCGCTGGCAGGCGGCGGCCGGCTTGGATACCTTCGGCGAGGCGACCTGGCGGCTCGCCGAGCGACTGGGCTACGCCCGCCCGCCCGCCGGTCCACAGACCGAGCGCCGGCGCTCCCTTCCCGCCATTCGGCCGGCGCGGCCGGCGCGGCCGGCGGCATTGCGCGCCGAGTGGCCGCTCGCCTATGCCCAGGAGCGGCTCTGGTTCATCGAGCAGCTCGACCGCAGCCGGTCGCTCTACGCCATGCCGGGCGCCCTTCGCATGCGGGGCGCGCTCCGTCCCGAGGTGCTGGCGGCGAGCCTGGGGGAGATCGTCCGCCGCCACGGGACGCTCCGCACCCGCTTCGTCCCCCGGGACGGCCGGCCGATGCAGGTGGTCGATCCCGCCTGGCGTCCGGCGCTGCCGCAAGTCGACCTCGGCGTCCTCTCCCCGCAAATCGCCGAAGCCGAGCTGGCCAACCTGATGGCGATGGAGCAGGGATCGACGTTCGACCTCGCGACCGGGCCGCTGCTCCTCTCGACCCTGGTGCGGGTGGGCGCGGGCGACTTCGTCCTCCTCGTCACCCTCCACCACATCATCGCCGATGGCTGGTCGATCGGGCTCCTCCTGCGCGAGCTGGCGGCGATCTACCCGGCCTGCGAGCAGGGCCGGCGCTCCCCGTTGCCGGAGCTGCCGGTCCAGTACGTCGATTTCGCCGTCTGGCAGCGCGACTGGCTTTCCGGCCAGGTGCTCGCCGAGCAGCTCGGCTACTGGACCCGGCAGCTCGCCTCCGTTCCCGCGCTCGACCTCCCCGCCGACCGGCCGCAGGCAGAGAGCCAGGTCTTCCGGGCCGGGACCCACCCCGTCGTCCTGCCGGCGGCGCTCGTCCTGCGGCTCGCCGCCCTCGGCCGGTCGGCGAGCGCCAGCCCCTTCATGGTGCTCCTCGCCGCCTTCCAGGTTCTCCTCCACCGCCATAGCGGACAGGACGACATCGCCGTCGGCGCTCCCATCGCCGGCCGCAACCGGGCGGAGATCGAAGACCTGATCGGTTTCTTCGTCAACACCCTGGTCCTCCGCACCCGCTTCGACAGAAGCCCCGGCTTCCGCGACGTTCTGGGGCGGGTGCGGGCGGCGACCCTGGGGGCTTACGAGCACCAGGACCTCCCCTTCGCCCTCCTCGTCGAGACTCTCCGTCCCGGCCGCCAGCAGGGATCGATGCCGCTCGTCGAGGTCATGTTCACCCTCCAGAACCAGCCGCCGCCCCAAGCCGAGCTCCCCGGGCTCGATCTCGCCCTCCTGCCGCGCGCCGATGCCGGCGACGCAAACACCCAGTTCGCCCTGGTCTTAAACCTGCGGGAGGTCCAGGGAGAGCTGGTGGGAACGCTCGCCTACAACACCGCCCTCTTCGACCGCACGACGGGAGCGCGCTGGCGCGATCAGCTGGTGCATCTCCTCCAGGCTCTGGTAGCCGAGCCGGAGCGGCCGGTCGCCGAGCTGCCTCTCCTCGCCGAGAGCGAGCGCCATCAGGTCCAGATCGAGTGGCGAGACGCCGGGGAAGGCGGAGAGATCTTCCTTCCTGGAAATCTCCCGGCCGGGATCGGGATCTGGGGTGAGTTGCGAGGCCGGCGAGCGCGACGCCGGGCCGACGGGCGGTTGGAGATGGCGCTGGTCGCCGGTGCGCCCGAGGTGGCCGTCGAGGCGGCGCCGGCCGAGCGCCAGGCAGGCGGCGTGACCCAGGCGCGCGCCGAGATCGCTAACCGCCGCGATCACCTTACGGCGGCCAAGCGCGAGCTGCTGGCGAGGCGCCTGCGCGGCCAGGGAGCGGCTGGAGCGGTCGGATCGGCCGGTGGCGCTCCTCCGCGGCCGGCCTCACCGACGATCCTGGCCGAGAAGACGCTCGACCTCACCGCCGAGGCCGTCCTCGATCCTACGATCGTCCCGAGCCCCGGCACCGTCCCTGGCGTCCCCGCCGTCCGGATGGACGAGGTGAAGGCGGTCCTCCTGACCGGGGCGACCGGCTTCCTCGGCGCCTACCTGGTCGCCGAGCTGCTGCGGCAGACCCGCGCCGACGTCCTCTGCCTGGTGCGGGGCGCGAGCGCCGCCGAGGCGACCGCCCGCCTGCAGGCGAGCCTTGCGGAGTACGGGCAGTGGACCGCGGAGGCCGCCGGGCGGGTCCGGGCCGTACCGGGCGATCTCGCCCGGCCGCTCCTCGGGCTCTCGGAGGCGCGCTTCGCGGCGCTCGCTTCGGAGGTCGACGCGATCTACCACAACGGCGCCTGGGTGAACGTCTCCTATCCCTACTCGGCGCTCAAGGCCGCCAACGTGCTCGGCACCCAGGAGATCCTCCGCCTGGCGTTCACCGGGCGGTTGAAGCCGGTCCACTTCGTCTCGACGATCAGTATCTTCTTCGCCCCCGAGTACGACCACTACCCGGTCGTCCTGGAGGACGATCCCTTGGACCATGCGACGGGCGGGGCCGAGAACGGCTACGCGCAGAGCAAGTGGGTGGGGGAGAAGCTCGTCGTGGCGGCCCGCGAGCGCGGGCTCCCGGCCGCCATCTATCGGTTCGGTCGGGCCACCTGGCACAGCCGGACCGGCGCCTGGAATCCCAACGACGCTCTGCGCCACGTCCTCGAATCCTGCCTGGAGCTGGGGAGCTTCCCCGCGGCCGACGCCAACCTCGATCTCGCGCCCGTCGACTACCTCGCCGAGGCGATCGTCGCGCTCTCCTTGCGGTCCACGGCTCCTGCCTTCCACCTGCTCTCGCCGCAGAAGATCTCCTGGCTCGACGTGATCGGCTGGCTGCGGGCCCTGGGCCGGCCGATCGAGGCCCTGCCTTTCCCCCGCTGGCTGGCGGTGGCGAAGGACCGCGCCTCCCAGGCTTCCCTGCCGCACCTCCTGCGCCTGGGCGGCCTCTCGATGGCCGAAACGCAAGACCCCGGCCAGCCGCAGTTCCGCGGCCGGACCTATGACCGGCGAAACGTGTTGGCGGGCCTCGCCGGCACCGACATCGTCTGCCCGGATTTCGACGCCCCGCTGCTTCAGGTTTTCCTCACGCGCCCTCAGGCGGTGCCCGCAAGCCGAGCGGCGGAACCGGTTTTGAGGAGAGAGAGTTAGTTAGATGGAGACCCTCTGGCAAGACCTGCGTCTGGGGCTCCGTCAGCTCCTCGCCGACCGCGCCTTCTCGATCGCCGCGATCCTCACCCTGACACTCGGCATCGGCGCCACCGCCGCCATGCTCACCGTTTTGAACGCCGTCCTCCTCCGCGAGCTGCCCTACAAAGATTCCGGCCAACTGGTGATGCTCGAAGGGATCTTCCGGGAGAAGGGCGACGTCAAGAGCTGGTCTCTCTCGGAGCTCGACGTCCAGGATCTGCGGCGGCGGAGCACGGTCTTTTCCGGGCTCTCGATCTTCGGCAAGCTCGCCTTCAACCTGGAGCAGGGGCAGCAGTCGCGCCGGCTCCAGGGCGAGCTGGTCAACGACAGCTACTTCCCGCTCCTCGGGCTCAAGCCCGCCCTCGGCCGGCTGTTCAACGCCGAGGACGACGCGCGGCCCATGGAGCAGTACGTCGTCGTCCTCGGCTACGACCTCTGGCGGAACACCTTCGGCGGCGATCCCGCGGTGCTCTCCCGGACGCTCCAGCTGAACGACAAGCCCTACAAGGTCATCGGCGTGGCCCCGCGCGGCTTCCGTGGCCTGTCGGACCTCGCCGACCTCTGGGTCCCCTCGATGGTGCCGCCCGTCCGCGAGTTCCTGACTCTCCGCAAGCTGCGCTGGGCGGAAGCGGCGGCCCGCCTCAAACCCGGGGTTACGCCTGAGCAGGCCGGCGAGCAGCTGGCGAGCCTCGCCGGCACCCTCGCCCAGGACTTCCCCGACACCAACCGGGGGATCGGCGTCACCGTTACCCCTTTAAAGGAGTTCTGGCTCGGCAAGCTGCGGAGCGGCCTCGTCGTCCTCACCCTCGGCGCCTTCATCATCCTCCTGATCGGCTGCATCAACGTCGCGAGTCTCCTCCTCGCCCGGGCGGCGGCCAAGCAGCGGGCCTTCGGCATCCGGGTGGCGCTCGGGGCCAGCCGGCAGCGCCTGGTCCGCCAGCTGTTGACCGAGAGCGTCCTCCTCTCCCTCCTCGGCGCGGTCGGCGGGCTCCTCCTCGCGCACTGGGCCACCCGGGGGCTCCTGGCGTTTTCCGGCGTCCAGTTCCCGAGCTTCGTCCGGATTACCATGGAGCCCTCGGTGATCGTCGAGACCGTGGGCCTCGCCGTCCTCTGCGGCCTCGCCTTCGGCCTCGCGCCGCTCGGGATCACCTTCTCCGCCGACCTCACCCAGAGCCTCACCCGCAACGAAAAGCTGTCGTCGCGCGGCAAGGGCTGGCACCGCTTCCAGAACGCCGTCGTCATCGCCCAGGTGGCCTTGGCCCTCACCCTCTCAGTCGACGCCGCGCTGATGGCCAAGGGTTTCCGCAAGCTGGTCTCCCAGGATTTGGGGTTCCGTCCGGCCCAGCTCCTCACCTTCCGCATGGATCTGCGCGGACCGAAGTACGTCGACGACGCGGCGGATACCGCGCTTCTCCGCCGGGAGTACCTGCGCCGGATCGCCGCCGTCCCCGGCGTCTCTGAGCTCGCGATGGCCGATCCCAACATCCCGAGCGACGACCTGGCCGGGGGCTACATGACGATCGAGGACCACCCGAGCAACGCCCCCGACGGCACCTACTTCGCCATGATGCACGCCGTGACCCCGGCCTATTTCCACATCCTCGGGATTCCGCTCGAGAAGGGGCGCGCCTTCACCCCCGACGACACGCAGTCGAACGCCGTCATCGTCAGCCGGGCGCTCGCCGACCAGCAGTGGCCGGGGCAGGATCCGATCGGAAAAAGGCTCAAGCTCGACGTCCGCGCCAAGCCCGACGTCCCCTGGCTTGCGGTCGTCGGGGTCGCTGCCGAGGTGCGCCACGAGGGCATCCGCGGCGAGCGGGCGCCGGCTCCCGATCTCTATCTGTCGCTCCTGCAATTCATCCGGCTGCCGCCGCTCACCGTCAACTTCCTCGTCCGGCCGCAGCCGGGAGTGCAGCCGGCCCAGCTGCGCCATGCCCTGCACCAGGAGATGGTGGCGATCGACCCGGAAGTCCCGGATTACGACGTGGCGACCCTCGACGAGCGCCTCGCCCGGCAGACCGACAAGGCGCGCTTCCAAGTGCTCCTCCTCGGCATCTTCACCTTCCTCGCCCTGGTCCTCGCGACCGTCGGCATCTACGGGGTCATCTCCTACAGCGTCGCCCAGCGGACGCGGGAGATCGCCATCCGGGTTTCGCTCGGGGCCGACCGCGCGAGCATCCTCCGCATGGTGGTGGGGAAGGGGGCGCGCCTCGCGGCGATCGGCCTCGCCCTCGGGCTCCTGGCCGTCTTCGCGCTCCGCCCGCTCCTCTCCGGCCTCCTCTTCGAGACCAGCCTCTTCGATCCGCTCATCCTCTGCGGCACCGCGCTCGCGCTCTTCCTGGTGACGCTCGCCGCCAACTACGTGCCGGCGCGCCGCGCCGCGATCGTCGACCCGATGACCGGCCTGCGCCTACAGTGACCGGAACCTGAAGCTGGAGAGAGACACTCGATGGAACGCACAGGGCAAGATCCGCGCGCCGGCCGCGCCGGCTGGCATTTCGCCGCTTTTCTCCTCCTCACTCTCGGCCTCGCCGTCGCCGCCGCCGTGCTCGCCGTCCTCGACGGCACGCTCGTCCGCGCGCTCCCCTTCGGCGGTGCCGGCACTGCCGGCGATACCGGGCGGCTGGTGGCGTTCCAGGGTACCTTCACGGACAACAAGGGCCAGGTCATCCCCTGGGACCTGTCGGAGATGGACTTCGCCGACTGGCGGCGTCAGAACACGGTCTTCGAGGAAGCCTCGATCTACGGCAGCATCGCCTTCAACCTGGAGAAGGGGCGGCAGTCGGAGCGGCTGTGGGGCGAGCTGGTGGACGACAGCTACTTTCGACTCCTCGGCCTGAAGCCCACCCTCGGCCGCTTCTTCACCGTCGAGGAGGACACCCAGCCACTCACGAAGTACGTGGTCGTTCTGGGCTACGACCTCTGGCGCCGCGCCTTCGGCGCCGATCCCGGGGTCCTCGGCCGGCCCCTGCGCCTGAACGGCGGGGTCTACCAGATCGTCGGCGTAGGACCGAAAGACTTTCGCGGTCTCTCCGACCAGGCCGATCTCTGGGTCCCCTCGATGCTGCCGCCCATCCGCGACTATCTCACCGTCCGCCGGGAGCGCTGGATCACCTCCGCGGCGGCTCTTTTGAAGCCCGGCGTCACCCTCGCCCAGGCCCAGAAGCAGATGAACGGCATCACCGCGAGCCTCGCCCGCCAGTTCCCCAACATGAACCAGGGGATCGGCGTCACCCTGTCGCCGCTCCGGGACTCCTGGGTCGGCGAGCTGCGTCATGGACTCGTCCTTCTCGCCCTTGCTGCCGGCCTCCTCTTCGTCTTCGCCGTCTTCGACGCCGGCCTCCTCCTGGGGGGCCAGCGAAAGGGGGGGCCCCTCGCCATCCCCGCCGTCTTCGCCGGCATTCTCGCGCTCCTCCTCGCCGCCTGGCTCCTCCACGAGCTGATCCCGCGGAGCGGTCTCGGCCTGCCGAGCTTCTTCCACTTCGGGCTCGTACCGCTCGCCCTCGCCGGAACCCTGGGGCTCACGCTCCTCGCCGTTCTCGCTCTCGGCGGGAGGTCGGCGCCGATCGGAGCAGGATGGCGACGCGTCCAGGGCGTCGTCGTCCTCCTCCAGGTGGCATTTGTGCTGGCCCTCCTGGTCAACGCCGGGATTGCGGGGAAGGACTCTCGCCGCTGGAACGGCAGCGACCTCGGTTTCCACGCCGGGAACGTGCTGACCTTCCGCATGGACCTCAAAGGACCGCAGTACGCGGAGAACGAGCCGGTGAGCCGGCTCCTGCGCGAGAAGTACCTGCCGCGGATCGCGGCCGTCCCCGGAGTCCTTGAGGTGGCGATCTCCAATCCCACGATGCCGACCGACGGCCTGGCGGGCGGCTACATCACGATCGAAGACCATTCGAGCGACTCGCCGGACGGCACCTACATCATCCTCTGGCACTCGGTGAGCCCGGGGTTTTTCCACACCTTAGGCATCCCGATCCTCCGCGGACGTGATTTCAATGCTGGAGATATCCACTCGAACGTCGTCATCCTGAGCCAGGCCGCCGCCCAGCAGCACTGGCCCGGGAAGAGCCCCATCGGCCAGCGCTTGAAGCAGGACGCCCGGGGCGTCGCCACCGAGCCCTGGATGACGGTCGTCGGGGTCGTCGGCGAGGTGCGGCACGAGGGCATCCAGAGCGATCACGCGCCGGCCCCCGACATGTACATGTCGGTCCTCCAGTTTCCGCTCCGCCTGCCGATGACGATGAATTTCCTCGTCCGGCCGAAGCCGGGGGTAGCGCCGGCCGAGCTGCGGAAAGCGCTCCGCGAGGAGATGATGGCGATCGATCCCGAGCTGCCCGCCTACGATTTCATGACGATGCAGGCGCGGCTCGACCGCCAGGTCGAGAAGCCGCGCTTCCAGGTTCACCTCGCCCTGCTTCTCGCCGGCCTGGCCCTCCTCCTGGCGGCGAGCGGTGCGTACGGTTTCTGGAACGGGCGCCCGGTGGGAGCGGCAGGGTGATTCCCCCAGGAGGTGGAGCTCCTCCGCCCAGCGCGGCTCGGTGGCCAACGTCTATGATGTGCAGAAGGCTCTCCGGGTCGATTTCCTCGAACGTGCCGGTGACCGGAGCGGTCGGTGGCGGCTCAACTTCAACCGCCGGAGCGCTTGGCCTGGAAGCCCGCCGCTACCAGGGCGGCAAGGATGCGGCCGACGTGGTCGCCCTGGAGCTCGAGCTCGAAGGCGCCTCCAATGCCGTTGGAGGTCTTCACGGTCTTAAGCGTGCCGCCGCCGCCGCAGAGGCGCTTCCAGGCCGCGAGGAGCGCGGCCGCGTCGTCGCGGACCAGGACGAAGGGCCCGGCGACGGTGACGGTCTTGCCGCCGCGCCCGGCCTTCTCTCGCCGCACCCGCACCGCCTGCTCCGCTGCGGGCAGGCTGCTAAAGGGCTCGCACCGGCAAGGAGCGGCACCGCACCGCGGGCAGACGGCCGGGACGGTTTTGCCGCCCTTTTCGCTCGACCAGACCGTGCGCCCCTTGGCATTGATCGCCATGATCCCGGCAGAGTGTATCTCGACCCGGAAGTCGGGGGCTGGCGGTAGATCTCGCCGCCAGCCGCGCCGCGGTCCTCCCCTGCACCAAATTGGCGCGCGGAAGCCCTACGGGTTGCGCGCAACGCTGGGTCGCCACGCGTAAGCGTTCGTCCATGCTTCTCAAGCATGAATCGTGACGCGTAACGCTTGCGCGCGTCGCGCAGAGCTTGGTCGTCCTGCGCAAGCGTTCGTCCACGTGTCGCAAGCGTTGGTCGTGGCGCGAAACTCCTCCGCGCGTCGCGTACGCGGCGGTCAGGGGTGGCGGTTCCGGAAGCGTTACCTCGCCGCCCTCGCCGAGCGGCACCGGTGGCTCAAGCTCATCGGCGTCTACAACCGGGCGGACCTCCATCCGCCGCTCTGACCCAACCGTTCTTGCCTCACTGGTACGATTCGCCGCATGCGCATCCTCGCCATCTCGGGCAGCCTGCGGGCCGTCTCCTCGAACAGCTCCCTCCTCCGCGCCGCGGCCCTCCTCGCGCCTCAAGGAATGGAGATCCTCCTCTACGCCGGCCTCGGCGATCTCCCGCACTTCAATCCTGACCTCGAAGACGCCGAGCTGCCGTCGGTGACCGACCTGCGCCACCAGGTGCGGGAGGCGGACGGGCTGCTGATTTCGAGCCCGGAGTATGCGCACGGGGTGCCGGGGGTGCTCAAAAACGCCCTCGACTGGCTGGTCGGCGGGAGCGAGATCGTGGGGAAGCCCATCGCCCTGTGGAACGCCTCGCCGCGGGCGACCCACGCCCAGGAGTCGCTCGCCGAGACGCTGCGGACGATGTCGACGCGGCTCGTTCCCGAGGCCTCGATCGCCGTGCCACTTCTGGCGCGGGGGCTCGACGCGGCGGGGATCGCCGCCGATGCGGCGCTTGCCGGCTCTTTGCGCACCGCGCTCGCGGCCTTCGCGCGCGCCGTGCTGCAGACAGGATAGAGAAGGCTTACAGCTGCCGCGGCCAGGCCGCCTGCTGTTCGAGGGTCGCCTGCCAGTGAGCCTTCAACTCGGCGAGCGAATCGCCGCCGAGCTTCTCCAAGAGAGCGTCGGCGAGCACCAGAGCGACCATCGCTTCGACGATCACCCCGGCGGCGGGGAGGGCGGTGACGTCGCTCCGCTCGTACTGGGCGGCGTGGGGCTCCAGGGTGTCGAGGTCGACGCTCGCGAGGCCCTTCCGGAGCGTGGCGATGGGCTTCTTGTAGGCGGTGATGACCAGATCCTCGCCGTTCGTGATCCCCGCTTCGAGGCCGCCGGCGCGGTTGGTAGGGCGGGTGAAGCGGCCGGTCTCGGCGTCCCGGTGGATGGGATCGTGGGCGGCGCTGCCGAAGCCGGCGGCGGCGGCGATCCCGGCGCCGATCTCGACCGCCTTGACGGCGTGGACCGACATCACCGCCTGGGCCAGGCGGCCGTCGAGTTTGTCGCTCCACTGGACGTGCGAGCCGAGCCCCACGGGGACGTTGTGGGCGACGACCGTCACCGCTCCCCCCAGGGTGTCGCCGTCGCGCTGCGCCTGCTCGACGAGCCGCACCATCTCGCCCTCCCGTTCGCGGTCGATGGCGCGGAGCGGCGAGGTCTCGTCCACCTGGAGGAGATCCTCCCAGGTGGGGACCGGGCGGTCGGCGCCGATCGGCCCCAGCGAGCGGACGCCGCTCTTGATGTCCACCCCGACCTCGGCCAAGAGCATGCGGGCGAAGGCACCCGCCGCCACCCGCGCCGTCGTCTCCCGCGCCGAGGCGCGCTCCAGGATGTCCCGGAGGTCGTGGCGCAGGTACTTCTGGCCTCCCGGGAGATCGGCGTGGCCGGGCCGCGGCGACTTCAGGCGCCGGTTTTCGGCCAGGCGCGGGTCGACCTCCACCGGTCCCATCACCCCCTGCCAGTTGGCGTAGTCGCGGTTCTCGATCCAGAGGACGACGGGGGAGCCCAGGGTCTCGCCGCCCCGCACCCCGCCGCGGATCTCCGCGGTGTCCTTCTCGATCGACATCCGCCGGCCGCGGCCGTAGCCGTGCTGCCGGCGGGCGAGATCATGGGCGAGGAGGCCGAGGTCGACCCGGAGACCGGCGGGCAGGCCGGTCAGGATGGCGGTCAGGCCGGGGCCGTGGCTCTCCCCGCCGGTGGTCAAGGATAGGCGTCTCAACATGAGGCGGAAAGGATAGCAGGATCGGGGAGCGCCCGGCCCGGAGGTGGGGTACTCTAGGCGGCAATCGAAGCGTTGGTTTTTGAGGGGGAAGTGTCCGAGCGGCCATGCCGGCCGGATTGGCGCACTTTCATCAAGGAGTCTTCCATGTCTCATTGTGTGAAGCGCACCCGGTTCGCGGTCGGCACCCTACTTCTCGGCACCCTCCTTCTGGCGTCCTCTCCGGTGACCGCCCTATCGCAGGCACCGCAGGCATCGCAGGCGTCACGGACTCCGGCCGGGCCGCGGGGCGAAACCACCGGCCTGGTGGCGGCCTCCTCCGTCCTCGACCGGTTCCAGGAGCTCCTGAGGCTTTTCGGCGCCCGCCGAAGGGGTGCTCCACGCCCGGGTGCCCGGCCCGCCCCGCGGCTCCGTACCCTGGAAGGGGGCGCGGGCTGCGGGATCGACCCCAACGGCATCTATCACTGCACGTAGATCCCTACCTTGAAAAGTCGATGAAGCCGCGCTCCACGTCGGTCGAGATCAGCTTGACGTGGACGCGGTCGCCGACGTCCATCCCGGAAGCGCCGTGCATCACCCGCCCCTCGACCGGAGGGTGGACGATCCGCACGTAGGTCCCCTTGTCGGAGGCTCCGGTGACGAAGCCGTCGAAGCGCTGACCGACCCTCGACTGTAGAAGGAGGGCGGCGGCCGACTTGCGCAGTTGGCGCTCGACCTTCTGGGCGGCGTCCTCCTGCTCGGTGCAGTGGGTGGCGAGCTGACCGAGCTCGTCGGCGCCATAGGGGATGGGGGCGCCCGCCAGGGCGGCTTTCAGAAGACGCTGGGTGAGGACGTCGGGATAGCGGCGGTTGGGGGCGGTCGAGTGGGAGTAGTTGCGCACCGCGAGACCGAAATGCCCCGGCGCCTCGCCTCCCGGCGGGTCGACCACGTACTCGCCCGAGCCCAAGAGCTTGATGACCGAGAGAGAAAGGTCGGGAAACTTGTCCGGATCGGCCTTCCGCCGCCGATCGAGAAACCCCTCCAGGGCCTTGGAATCGGGGTCGGCCGGCAGGCGCTCGCCGAGCGCGGCCGCGATCTCGACGATCCGCGGCCAGCGCTTCGGGACGCGCACCACCCGGCGGATCGAGGGAAATTTCTTCTCGTCGAGAAACGTCGCGGCGACGCCGTTGGCGGCGACCATGAAGTCTTCGATCAGGTGCTTGGCCCGGTTCGGGACCTCGGCCTGGAGATCCGTCAGCTGGCCGTCCGCGAAGACGGCGCGCGGCTCGATCGTTTCGAGCGACAGGGCGCCGCTTGCGACCCGAAGGCGGCGCAGGCGCTGGGCGGCCTCGTCCTGGAGCTTCAACTGCTCGGCGATCCCTGAGACGGCGGCGGCAGCCGCGGGAAGCGGGCCCTTGCCCTCGATCCAGGCGCCCACCCCGTTGTAGGCGAGCTTCGCCCAGTTGTGGACCATCGCCCGGTGGATCCGGGAGCTCGACACCGAGCCGTCCGCCTCGACCACCATCTCGACGACGACGGCGAGCCGATCCTTGCCGGCGGCGAGCGAGGTCAGGTCCGTCGACAGCTTCTCGGGGAGCATGGGGAAGATGACGGCCGGGGTGTAGACGGAGGTGGTGTTGATCGCCGCGTGCCGGTCGATCGCTGAGCCCTTCGGCACCAGAGCATCGACGTCCGCGATCGCCACCTGGATCTTGATCGCGCCGTCCGCTGCTCCCGCCTTGGGGGCGAGCCGCTCCGCGACCTCCATCTGGTCGAGGTCCATCGAATCGTCGTTGTCGATCGACGACCAGAGGAGCTTCCGGAACTCCTCGACCGGGGCGCCGCCGTCCTTCCCGTCGGCGGGATGGGTGAGGGCGTCGACCTCCTTCTGCTCGGCGGCGGGGAAGTCGGGTTCGAGCCCGCGCTCCTGCATCACCCGGTGGGCGATGGCCTTCAGGTCTCCCCGATGGCCGTGATCTCCAGAATTCGCTTGATTTCCGTGGTTTCCGTGGTCTCCAGGCATGGCCCGGAGACTACTGGAAATAGCCGTTCACGTCGACGATCAGGTGCACCGGGCCGGCCGAGTCGAGGAGAGCGGTGAAGTTGCCGCCGCCCAGGGAGAGGACGGCGTTGTTGGCGAGCGTCTGGCCGGGGTTGAAGTTGATGGCGCTGGCGACCGGGGCGGCGGTGCCTCCCGGGAAGAGTCGGATGTCGCCGGCGGCGCTGCCGCCGGTGACCGCGATGTTGACCGAGAGCGCCCGCGCGGTTTTGGGGATGCCGCAGATGCCGGCGCTGGCGAAGGTCCGGGTGGCGTGGGCCGCCAGCGCCGGGCCGCCCAGGGGACCGTTGACGTTCCGGGTGTCGAGGATGCGGCAGGGCGCCAGGGTGAAGAACTGGAGCGGCACCCCCGGCGCTGAGACCTGGTAGAAAATCGGATCGATGTTCGAGGTCGACCGTCCGAAGGCGGCGCCGTTGGCCGGAAAGGCGGCGTAGAAGGTATTGCCCACCGCCTTGACCTGCTGGTAGTCGCCGAGCACCCGCTGGCGCCGGTCGCTGTTGTCGGTCGTCGGCGACAGGAAGGTGACCAGCGGCTGACCGGTCCAGGTCACGCCGTGGTCGCTGCTGGTGGCGAAGTGGGTGACGAACTGCGGGAAGCCGCTCACGATGCCGTTGTAGACGTCATAGAGCACGCCGACCGCGCCGTTCTCCGCCACCGCGAGGGCCGGGAGGGCGGCCTGCACCTGTCCGGTCACGAAGCTCGTGTGCGCCACCATCAGCCCGCCGGAGCCGTTGGGGGTCAGCCGGGCGACGGCCAGGCGATTGTTGCCGGTGGCGGAGTCGCGGTTGTGGTAAACGTAGAAAACGTCGCCGTTGCCGGGGTCGACCGCGATCGCCTGCGAGCCGCCGAGGAGAGCGTTGACGGTACCGAACTTCTCGACGTTGTTGTGACAGGAGGTGGGTGCCTGGTTGGGATCGTCCGGCCAGCCCTCGTCCGACTGCTCGACGGCGACGACCACGCTCGGGCCGCCGTTGAGCGTCCAGGTCTGGCCGTGGTCGGTCGAGCGCGACAGACGGAAGGTGACGTTTTTCGCGCAGTTGCCGGTGTCGAGGCTGACGGTGTCCTCCCAGGCGGAATAGACCGTGCCGTTGTTGGGGTCGGTGGCGAGGCGGATGGCGCCGCTGGCGAGAAAGCCGGTGCCGGAAGAGGTGCCGGCGATCACGTCCTGGCTCGCCGGGAAGCTCGGCGGGACGGCGCCGAGCGACACCGAGACGTGGTTGGCGGGCGGGCTGGCGCCGTAGTCGGTGTAGGCGACGTACACGTCGTCCTGCGTGTCGACGTCGGGATCGCGATCGACCATCAGCCAGGGCTGATCGGAGAAGGTGGTGTGGCTGGTGGTCTTGGCGACCCCGGAGCTGGTGAGCCAATTCCAGGCGGCGTTGGAAGTGGGGTCCGTCGTATCGCCGCTCCAGGTCGGCTCGTCGGAGCTGCCGGAACCGAGGGTGGTACCGAAGAGGATCGCCGAGCTCTTGCCGTAGTCGAAAGTCTGATCGCAGGGGCAGCCGTTGGCATCCGGCTGGCCGGGCGGCGCGCTCAGGGTGTGCTCCTTGGCCCAGGTCGTCCCGCCGTCGGTCGACACCCAGAGCGGCGCGAAGCTGCCCCAGCCGCCGGAGAAGGCGCTGACCGTAATGTGGTTGGGATGGTTCGGATCGATGGCGATCGAGGTCTCCTGATCGCCGAAGGTGTCGCTCGCGCCGAGACCGGCGGCGATCACCAGGTCCACCAACGTGCCGGCGGTTACCGTCTGGGGGAGGGCGAGTTGGGCCTCGCCGGCGACCAGGTCCCGCTGGTAGGGGGTACGGTCGGGGGGAGCGTCGCCCGGCCGTTCGGGGGGGCCGACCGGCACCCCCATGGCCCGCGCCGAAGGCGCGGGCGTGAACGCCGGCCCGGCCGGCTCCGTCGCGGTGGCCGGCAGCCAGGCCGACCCCAGGAGGAGCGCCGAAAGCGCCACGCCGAGCGCCCGAGCGCTCTGGGGAAGCGGAAAGGGGAGCGAGAACGGGGCCCGGCGAACGGATCGAAGCATCATTCAACTCCCTTGAAGCCGCGACGGCATCCCCACCGTCTCCCGGTTGTGGACCACCGATGCCGCACGGGTCAGGAAGCGCGGTCGGGGTGCGGGGTAAACCTTGTGTGTAACCGCAAATTATCGTGCCGCCGGCTGGTATCCGTCAAGCGACAAGGCTGGGCGGAGCTGGGCGGCTGGGCGCAAAAGAGCCATGACATGCCCCATGCCGCTGTTTTTTTCTGCCGCTCGCTCAACCTCTGTCGGATCACCGCCGATCTCGACTTTTCCCAGGTTCTCCTCTACCCATCCACGAGGAGTTATACTGCGAGTATGAAGACGGCTGTTTCCATTCCAGACGATGTGTTCGAAGAGGCCGAGCGCCTCGCCAGCGACCTGCAGACCTCTCGCAGCCAGCTCTACAGCCGCGCGCTGCGGGAGTTCGTGTCCAGGCATGGTCCGGATCGGCTGACGGAAGCGATGAATTCCGTGGTCGATGCGGTTGGAGTTGAGGTGGACGGGTTTAGCGAGCGCGCCTCCCGCCGGGTACTGGAGCGAGTCGAGTGGTGATCCGCCAGGGTGAGATCTGGTGGGCCGACTTGGGCGAGCCCACCGGATCCGGCCCTGGATATCGGCGGCCGGTCGTTGTCGTGCAGTGCGATGCGTTGAATCAAAGCCGGATCAGCACCGTCCTATGTGTGCCTCTGACCAGTAATTTGAAATGGGCGGACGCCCCCGGTAATGCGCTGCTGGCAGTAAGGGCGACAGGCCTGTCCCAGGATTCCGTCGCGAATGTTTCGCTGATCGTGGCCATCGACCGCCACCAGCTGACCGAATGCGTGGGGAAGCTGTCGCGGCGCCAGTTGGAGCTGGTGCTCGCGGGGATCGACATCGTGCTCGGGCGATAGACTGCCGCGGATCACCCTGGCACTCCTTCCCGAATGGGTGGTACCTATCGGCGCTGCACCTTGGGACCGCTGGCACTGCTCCCTTCTCGCCGGGCACCCCCTCGCCGGGCGCATGCCTGCCCGCTTACATGTCGAGAGGGTTGGATCTGTACATAAGGTAGGGTTGAGGGGCGCCGACCGCTCCAAATTCCCCGGGAACCCCTCCGTGCACTCAGAAGACCTCTCCGCCGACCTCCAAAACGCGTCGAAACTCCCCTGGAGAAGACTTTCCAGAGGTTTTGGCGGCTCCCGGAGGGAGTTGGGCGGAGTTTCGAGAGGTTCCCAGTGAGCTCGGAGAGTCTCTGGGCGAGGGGGGAGGACTTTTCCTGGGGGTTGGAGAGCCTTCGAGGGAGTTTCCAGGCCGCCAACACCGACCGCTTCGAGCAGAGTCCCGGGGAACGCGTCCGCTCGATGGTTGAATTAGAGCCCAGGCTCTCGAAACTGAATGACATTGCCCTCGGGATCGTGGCCGTCGCAAGCGCGAAAGCCGCGGGCTTCGAACTCTTTGTCCTGCGGGTTCAACTCACCACCGAGCGCAGGCGCATGGACTCTCACCTCGGCCAGGCTCGCTACCGCGAAGACCAGCTTGACGGCCCTGTCGGCGCGCCGTTTCGGAGGCGCGCTGATCTCGATGGTTCGAGCGATGCGCGCCGGTAAGGCATGAAGCACGAGCTGCTGGTGCGGCGACTCAAGAACGATGAGTTCGCGCTCGGAGCTGATGATCGAAAAACCGGCGACGCCTGCATAGAAACTGGCGACCCGCGGAAGGTCTTTGGCGAAGATCACGGCGCCGGACTTGGGAAGAGTGGACATGGAGATCTACTTTACTTCAAGCATGGGCAGCATCATGTGGGAGTGAGTGCCGGGCAGGCACGGGAGCTCTGCCCTACCTGCCCGGCGACTCGGCCTCGGACGTGTCAGGCCTCCGCGGCCGCGTTCGGCGTCTCGGGCTCTTCCGGCCCGGCCTTCGCGGCCGGCGCCGCCTCCGGTCCGGTCTTGAGGTCGCCGGTGATCCACTCGAAGAGGCGGCCGCGCTCCTCGGTCGAGAGAGAGAAGCCGGCGCTCTCGCAGAGCACCGCGACGTTTCTCGCGAAGATGGCGGCGAGCGCCAGGGGCTCCTCGGGGCCGGACTGGCAGTAGCGGTGGCCGGCAAAGGAGATGCCGCGGAGGATGAAGTTGACCGAGGAGCGGGCGACCGGCGAGCCCTCCTCGATGCAGCGGTCGCGGACCGCCTTCGAGGTTCTGTGAAGGAAGTAGCCGTGCTGGTTCACCTCTTCGGCCACCCGGCGGAAGATCCTCCCGTACTCGTGTGGGGTGAGGTACGGGGCGTCGGTCAGCTGGTGGATGCGGAAGGCGAGCCCGGCGAGCTCCGGATCGGCGTTCTCGAGCTCGTCGGGCCTGCCGGCGGCGGGCACCTGGTGGCGGTCGGGGTCGTAGACGTAGCCGGGCTTGACCGACGAGATGGCAAAGCCGGGGTCTTCCTGCGCTCCCAAGAGATCGCGGAAGGTCCCCGCCCCGGCCCAGCGGGAGCGGAGGGCGGTGTCGCCGAAATGGGAGATGACCGTCTGCGCCACTCGCGCCATGGGCACCGCCGCATCGGAGGAGTCGACGATGTCCCGCACGTAGTCGAGGATCTCCTCGGTCAGGGCGGCGACGTCGATCGGTTCCGCCGTCAAGGCGGCTTCAGACTCACCGGCCCTTCCCGTCTCGCCGTCCTCGTCCGCCTCCGGCCGCTCGGCGCTGGGGCGTACCCGGACCTTCCAGGGATCGCCGTCGAGCATGGCGAGGTCCGGCCGGGCGTGGACGACCCCCCAGGTCATCGAGCGCAGGCTGTTGAAACCCAGCCAGTTGGTGCTGGCGGTGAACTCGGGGAACTCGCGGTAGATCGAGGGCAGATCGGTCGCCACCAGCTCGCCCGAAGCGCTCGCCCGCTCGTAGACCTGGTCGGCGATGCGCCGCAGGAGGTCGGGGCCGGCGGTGATCGCGGGAATGCCCGACCCCTGGCGGGACGGGCTGGGGAGGGTCGGGCGGACGATCCCCGAGAGGTCGACCCCGATCGCCTCCTCCAGGAAGGTGTCTTCGTCGATCAGCAGGTCCGAGGCCGCCTTGTAGGCGGTCGAGGCGGGGCCGATCGCCAAAACGACGCTCCGCCGGTCGTGCTTCGAGAGGCGGATCAAAACCGGGGTGAAGTCGGCATCCCCCGAGAGGATGATGAACTCGTCGAAGTGGGTGTCGTGATGGAGGGCATCGAGGATGTCGATCACCATGTGGATGTCGGAGCTCGTCTTGCCGCCGCTCGTGAGCGCCGGGCAGTCGACCACCTCGAAGGCGGCGCGCGAGAAGTCCGGCCGGAAGCGGCCGAACTGGGACGGGTTCAGGTAACAGCGGCGGAAGAGGATCTTCCGCGGCCGGGAGTGGCCCGCATCGCTGTTGCCGGCATCGACGACGTCGTAGGGGAGCTTCAGACGCAGCCAGTCGAGCCAGCGCGCCGGATTGGTGGCGAACTGCTCGGCCGCCCGCGGGTCCTCCTGCTGCAGCCGGAGATAGATGTTGTCGAAGTCGACGAAGAGGGCTGTGCGGACGTGCGCGGGGCTCGGGAGTGATTCGTTCAAGGCACCGCCTCCAATTGAGGATCCCTAAAGGCGAGCGACTCGGCGCTCCCTTGGGGGAACAGAAAAGCCAGGGCAAAAGTGACGGCGCACACCATCGCGAGCACCAGGTAGACCCCCTGGAGACCGTGCAGCATGGCCGCGGAGAGGTGGGCGAGCTCGGCGGGCGCCAGGTGAGCGCGCAGAGCCGGCTCCAACGCCACGTTGGCATTGGCGGCAGGGCCTGCCACGGCGAGGAGCCGGGCATTGAAGAGCGCTCCCAGGAGGGAGACGCCGACGGCGCCGCCGATCGTGCGGAAGAACTGGACCGTGCTGGTCGCCACGCCGCGCAGGCGCCAGGGCACGGCGTTCTGGACCCCGAGGAGGTAGGGCATCGAGGTGAAGCCCATCCCCAGCCCCAGGATCAGCATGGAGAGCCGGATGGGATTGCGGCCGGTCGTACCGTCGACGCGGGCGAGGAGCGCTCCGCCCACGACCATGAGCACCCCGCCGGCGAAGAGCATCTGCCGGAAGCGCACCCGTTTGAGCAGCCGGCCGGAGATGGTGCTCGCGATCGGCCAGCCGACTAAGATGGGGGTGAGGATCGTTCCCGCGTCGACCGCCGTCCCGCCGAGAACCCCCTGGGCGAACATCGGCACGTAGGCGGTGACCGCGAAGAGGAGGATGCCGAGGAAGGCGTTGCCGGCCGAGGCGACGGCGATCAGCCGGTCCTTGAAGAGGTCGAGCGGCAGCATGGGCTCCGGCGTCCGCCGCTCCTGCCAGAAGAAGACGGCCAAGGCGACGGTCGCTCCGACGAGAAGCGCGATCGTCCGCGGGTCGCTCCACCCCCAGGCTCCCGGCCCCTCGACGAGGCCGAGGAGGAGAAGGGTGACGGCGGCGGTGAGGGACACGGTGCCGAGGATGTCGAGCTTGTGTTCTCGTCTCACCGCAGGCTCTTCGCGCAAATAGCGTTCGAGGATGAGCGCGGAGGCGATCCCTAAGGGGACGTTCAGATAGAAGGTCCAGCGCCAGGAGAGGACGTCGGTGACCACCCCGCCCAGGTAGGGGCCGAGGAGGCTCGCGACCGCCCAGACGCCGGAGAACAGCCCCTGCATCCGGCCGCGCTCCTCCAGGTTGAAGATGTCGCCGATCAATGTCAGCGCGATCGGCTGGACGCCGCCCGCCCCGAGGCCCTGGATGGCGCGGAAGAGGATGAGCTGGCCGATCGAGTGCGCCGCCCCCGAGAGGGCCGAGCCGAGAAGGAAGAGGATCACCGCTACATGGTAGATCCGTCGCCGCCCGTAGAGGTCGGCCAATTTGCCGTAGAGGGGGACGGTGGTGGTCGAGGTGAGGAGATAGGCCGAGAACACCCAGGAGAGCTGCTCGACGCCGCCCATCTCGCCGACCGCGGTGGGCATGGCGGAGGCGATGGCCGTCGCCTCCAGGGCGGCGAGCGCCATCCCCAGCATGAGGGCGGCGGTGACGAGGTTTCTGTCGCGTCCAGGTTCCACGGCGCGGGGATTCTAGCGTAAGGCCGGGGGGACCTGCCCTCTCGGGCCACAAGACGAGGAGGGACAGGCCGTCCCGGGCGGGACCGATGACAATCCTCGTTCGTTATGGAAGAATCGAGCTACCGCGAAAGTATCCTGCTCACCGGCCCTCCTGAGAGAGAGAAACAATGAGATCTTATCTGCTCCATCTGTCGGTCCCCCTCTGCGTCCTGGCGCTCACCCTCGGTGGCTCGGACGCGACCGTTGCGACCGCCGCGACCGCCGCGGCGAGCCCGAGTCTGAACCTCAAGCAGGCCCAGCTACTTTACGAGCGGAAGCATTTCGAGGAGGCCCTCGCCCTCGCGCGCCAGGTCGTCGCCGGCCAGCCCCCGGCGAAGACGGCGGACCGGGCGCACGTGCTGATCTGCAAGGTGCGGGCGGAGCTGCCGGAACCTCCTCCAGCGGAGGGCGACGCTCCTCTTGAGGCGGCGGGCTCCGCGCCTGCTTCCGGCTCCGGGAGGGTGACCGCTCCCACGATCCTCAACCGCACGAATCCCCCATCCACGTCGGGGGCGCGCTTTCAGGGGACGGTGACGCTCGCGGGCTTCATCGATGAGGAGGGCTGCGTCGTCGGGATCAAGGTGGTCCAGGGCTGGGAGCCCGGATTCGACGCGCATATGATCGCGACGCTGCGACAGTGGACGTTCCGGCCGGCCCAATACCAGGGCAAGCCGTTCAAGGTGCGTTACTCGACGACGATCCGCTCTCCCAGCGAGAAGGACAAGAGCTGAAGGCGGATGGTACCCGCAGGCGCCCCTGGGAGCCTGCGGCAGGAAAAGGTCGTACCGGAGGCCACCCCCCTCCTAGCCTCCCCCCATCCCCACCCACCACCCCGCCCAGGGGGGAGGAACCCTCCGTCGAAGCTGCTCTCGGACTGGAAGACATCCCGCTGCGCGCCTCCTGGGTGGATAGGTTGGGGGCGAGCCCGTCCAGGGCTTCGCCCTCCGCTAAGAAATTACGGCCCGGAAGGCCTGAAGCAGCGTAGCCTGGCGGATTCAAGGCAGTGCTCCGCCCCGGGTCCCTCCCCCCTGGGTGGGGATGGGGGGAGGACAGGAGGGGGGTGGAATCGGGCCAGTCTTTTCCTACCGCGCACGCTCCTAGCCCGGGACCATGGCGGTCGTGGGCTCCCAGCCCTCGGCGCGGAGCCGGGCATGGGCCTCCGCCCGCCGCGTTCCGTCGATCGCCACCGCCAGCTCGTCGTCCGGCAGCGGCCGTGTCGTCTCGTCGTAGGGGAGAAGCTCGGGACCACGGCGGAGAGCGAGGGGGAGGAGCAGGACCTCGTCCGCCTCGACGTCCCCGACGCTTCCCTGCGGCTCCCCGAGGGTGGCCGCCGGCGACTCCGGCGTTTCCGAAGCCGGCATGGACCGCCGCCAGAGCTCCACCTCGGCCACCCGCCGTTCCAGGCGCAGGGCCCAGAAGCTCAGGCTCCGCGGCGCGCCGAAGAGGACGTGGGCGCCGAGCGCCTGGACCATCTCGTGGTGCACCCCCACGTGGTCGCGGCGGACCGCCGCCCAGACCTTCTCGACCTTCCAGTCGCGGTGGGCGGTGCGGGCGAAGAGGTAGTTGACCTCCTCGTTGGCGGTGAGCGCGAGGCAGCCGGCGCGGCCGTCGAGCCCGGCGCGGGCGAGGACGGTCCTCGGCGAGCGCGCTGCCGTGGAGGGCGCGGAAGCCGGCGGCGCGAGCGGCCCGGCAGGCATCCAGGTTGGAATCGAGGAAGATCGCCTCCTGGCCGGCCTCGCGGAGCAGCTCGCCGTAGGCGCGGCCGAGGCCGTTGGCGCCGAGGATGGCGAAGCCGGTGATCTCCCGGCGCAGGCGGAGGAGGCCCGCCACGGCGCCTCCCGAGAGCCCCTGGACGACGACGGTGACGGCGATGACGAGGAAGACGAGGGCGCGCAGATCGGAGCCTCCGGGGAGACCGGCCGCGGTGAGCGCGGTGGCGAAGTGCGAGGAGACCGCCGCGGCGACGATGCCGCGGGGCGACATCCAGGTCATGAAGGCCTTCTCCCGCCAGCCGAGCCCGGCGCCCCAGGTGCCGGCGAGGACGTTGGCCGGCCGGACGACGAACATGAGGGCGAGGACGGTCGCGACCCCCGGCCACCCCAGGTGGACGACCTCGGAGAGCCGGACGTCGGCGGCGAGGAGGACGAAGAGCATGCCGATGAAGAGGATGGTCAGCTGCTCCTTGAAGTCCTTGAGCGCCGAGAGGGCGGGAGCGTGGAGGTTGCCGACGATGAGGCCGGCCAGGATGACGGCGACGATCCCGCTCTCCGGCTGAAGGGCGTTCGTCGCCTGATAGAGGGCGAGGACCAACGCGAGGGTGAAGACGTTTTCGAGCCCCTCCGGCACCCACCCCGAGCGCAGGAGGGCGCCGATCACCCAACCGCCGATGACGCCGGCGACGAGCCCCACGCTGAGACGCGAGGCGAGACCCCAGGCGCCGGCGACGAGGAGCGAGCCTGAGGGAGCGAGGGCGACCTCCAGGGCGACGACGGCGATGAGCGCCCCGATGGCATCGCCGAAGACCGCCTCCGCTTCGAGCACGGTCGAGACGTTCGCCTGCACCCGGATGCGGCGGAGGAGCGGCGTGATGACGGTCGGTCCGGTGACGATGACGAGGGTACCGAAGAGGAGCGAGAGCTTGGGGCTCCAGCCGAGGAGGAGCCGTGCCGTCGCGGCCCCCCCGAGAGCGGTGACGACGGAGCCCACGGTGACCATCTGGCGGATGCTCCGCGCCTCCCGCCGCAGCCGCTTCAAGTCGAGGTTCATGCCGCCCTCGAAAAGGACGACGGCGACCGCGAAGCCGACGAGCGAGGCGAGGGCCGGTCCCAGGGTCCGCGGCCGTACCAGGCCGAGGACGTCGGGGCCGAGGAGCACCCCGCCCGCCAGGAGGACGACGATCCCCGGGATCCGCAGGTGGCGGGCGAGCGACTGGCCGAGCATGCCGGCGGCGAGCGCCAGGGCCACGGTCAGGGCCGGATCGTCGAGCGGGGAGAGGGTCACCGGCGCATCGTATCCCGGGCGAGGTCCGTCCTTGCCGGGGCGTTTTAACCCTCACTCCAGATCGGGGAAATCGTCCTCCCAGTGCTCCTGCTCGCCGCGGGTGTGGGTTTGGTGCTTCTCCTGCTCCAGGGCGCGGAGCTCGACGCGGCGGATCTTGCCGGAGATCGTCTTCGGCAGCTCGGCGAACTCCAGGCGGCGGATGCGGGCGTAGGGGGGCAGGCGCTCGCGGGAGAAGCGGAAGAGGGAGTGGGCGACGGCGGGGGAGGGAACGAGACCGGGCTTCAGCACCACGTACGCCTTGGGCACGGCGAGCCGGATGGGATCGGGGCTGGGGACGACGGCCGCCTCCGCCACCGCCGCGTGCTCCAAGAGGGCGCTCTCGAGCTCGAACGGGCTCACCCGGTAGTCGGAGCTCTTGAACACGTCGTCCGCCCGGCCGACGTACCAGAGATAGCCGTCGGCGTCGCGGGTCGCCACGTCCGAGGTGCGGTAGTAACGTCCGCTGAGCTCCCCGCCCGGCGCGGCGGGGTTCTCCGGCCCCTCGACGTACCCCGCCATGAGGGCCGTGGGCCGCGCCGCGAGGTCGATCGCGATCTCGCCGGAGTCGCCCGGGTGGTCGTCGGCATCGACGAGGGCGATCGGGTAGCCGGGGAGCGGCCGGCCCATGGAGCCGAGCTTCACCGGCTGGCCGGGGGAGTTGGCGATCTGGCAGGTGGTCTCGGTCTGGCCGTAGCCGTCGCGGATCGTGAGCCCCCAGGCCTCCCGCACCTTGGCGATGACCTCCGGGTTGAGCGGCTCGCCGGCCCCCACCACCTCGCGGAGGGCGACGGGGTAGGCCGCCAGGTCTTCGAGGACGAGCAGGCGCCAGACCGTCGGTGGCGCGCAGAGGGTGGTGACGCCGCAGCGGACGATCGCCTCCAGGGTTTTCCGGGCATCGAAGCGACCCTGGGGCGGGATGAAGATCGTCGAGCCGGCGTTCCAGGGAGCGAAAAAGCAGCTCCAGGCGTGCTTGGCCCAGCCCGGCGAGCTGATGTTCAAATGGACGTCGTCGGGCGTGAGGCCGATCCAGTACATCGTCGAGAGGTGCCCCACGGGGTAGCTCGCGTGGGTGTGGAGCACCATCTTGGGCTTCGCCGTCGTCCCCGAGGTGAAGTAGAGGAGGAAAGGGTCGTCGGCGGCGGTCGGGCCGTCGGGGGTGAAGGTGGACTCCGCACCGCTCGCCTCCCCGTAGGAGCGCCAACCCGGTACGGCCTCCCCCACGACGATCCGCGTGTAGGCCCCCGGGATCTCTCTGAGCTTCGCGGTGCCGGCGGTATCGGTGATCACGTGGCGCATGCCGCCGCGGACGATGCGGTCTTCCAGGTCGGCGGTCGAGAGGAGGGTCGTCGCCGGGGAGAGGACGGCGCCGAGCTTCATGGTGGCGAGGGTGATCTCCCAGAGGGGAACGACGTTGGGCAGCATGACGAGGACCCGGTCGCCACGGGCGACCCCCAGACCGCGGAGGAAGTGGGCCACCCGGTTCGAGCGCTCGGCCATGTCCGCGAAGGAGATCCGCACGTCCCGCAGCTCGGGACCCTCGTCGTCCACCACCCAGAGCGCCGTCCGCGGGTTGTCCCGCGCCTGGAGGTCGAAGTAGTCGAGCGCCCAGTTGAAGCGATCGAGGACCGGCCAGCGGAAGCCCGCGCAGGCGTCGTCGTAGTCCTCCCGATGGGCGAGGAGGAAGTCGCGGGCGGCGAGGAAGGCGGCGGCGTCATCCGAGCGGGGGCGGTCCGGGGAGAGCATGACCGGAGCATAGGGCAGGGGCGAGAGGGGGGGCAAGGTCGAGACTGGTAGACTCCCCGGCTTGATGGCGGACCTCGAAGCCATGTCGGCCAGCCGGAGAGGCCTCATCCTCCGCAATTGCCGGCGATTCCACACGGCGGGCCTCTGCCAGGAGAGGGCGAGACGGTCTTTCGCTGCCCGCTTCTCCGCGAGCGAAGAGATGGTGGCCTGGGCCGAAGCGGCGGCGCTCGTCGCCTCGGTGCTGCCTGAGGGCGACGCCGAGGCCGATGCCGCAGCGACCGCGTGGGCGAACCTTGGCAATGCGCGGCGGATTCAAGGTCGCCTCCGGGAGGCGGACCACGCCCTGAAGCGCGCGCGGCAGGCCATGGCCGCCGGGAGGGGAAGCTCGGACCTGGAGGATCATGTCGATTCTCTCGAAGGTACGCTCCGCGTCGCCCCGGCGCGGGTCGACTCACCCTGAATCGGACGGCTGGGGTCGGCTCCATGGTAGGCGCCCCGGCGGCCGGTTGCGAGACCGGCGACTTTCACCTACACCGGCAGACTGCGCTAAGGATGACAACGGCCGTTCGAGCCTGGGTAGCTTCGTGATGTGTGCGGAAAGTCTCGCTATGTGTAGAGATCATTTCGCCAGGCACCGGACCGCCTTGCCGAGCCGTGGGAAAGCTTCGCTCAGCCCTGGGAAAGCTTCGCCGAGGGCCGGGAAAGCTTTGCCCGGTGCTGGGCAAACTTCACCGAGCCCTGGGAAAGCCTCACCCTGTGTATAGAAGGCTTCGTCTGGTGTAGGGAAGGCCTACCGAGTCCTGGGCAAGTTTCGCCGAGCGCTGGGGGAAGAGACCCGCGTCGCCAAGACCTCGCGGCCCCCCGTGACCGCCCTCCCCCAGGGCTTTGACGGGACCTGGGCTGAGGGCCTGGTAGACTCCCAGGCGTGACGAACCGACGTCCCCTCCGAAGCTCCGCCCGGCGGTCCGCGCTCCTCGCACCCCTCGTCCTCGCCGGCCTGACCATCCTGGCGGCCGGCTGCGCCGGCTTCGGGCATCTGTTCAAAGACCCCAAGGTCCGGCTCTACGAGGCGACGATCACGGGGCTGTCCCGGACCGGCGCCGATCTCATCCTCGATTTTGACGTCACCAATCCCAACGGCGTCAAGCTCCCCTTGAGCGGGATCGACTACCAGGTGTGGGTCAACGGCGAGCGCTTTCTGGCCGGAACGGAGACGCACCGGGTCGACGTTCCGAGCCACGGTGTCGGCCGGGTGACCCTGCCGGTGACGATCCGCTACGACGACCTGCTCCGGGTTTTCCAGAGCCTCAAGGACCACCCCTCGCCGGCGTACGACATCCAGGCGGTGTTCCGTTTCGACGTGCCGGTCGTGGGGATCGTGCGCGTGCCGGTCCGCGAGCACCGGGTGATCCCCCTCCCCGAGCTCAAGCTCCATTTCTAGGGTCGCCGCTCGAGCGCTGGAACTTCGGCGCCCTTCTTTCGTAGGAGACGACATGCGAACTCTTGCGCTTCTCCCCCTGCTTTCGGTCTTCCTCGTCCCCTCCGCCTACGCTGCCGGTCCCTCCTCAGAGGCGCCTCTCCGCTACACCTTCAAGCTCGCAGGCAACGTCGCCGGCAGCGAGACCGTGGAGCATCGGCCGGACGGCTCCTGGGAGGCGCACTTCACCTTCAACGACCGCGGCCGCGGTCCGGACGAGATCACGCGCTTTACCCTCGGCGCGGGCGGCGTGCCGGTGAAGCTCGAAACGACCGGCAAGGACTACCTCAAGAATCCGGTGACCGAGCGCTTCGCGATCACGGCGGGGAAGGCGAGCTGGAAGAATTCGGCCGAGGACGCCTCCGCGGCGATTCCCCCGGGCGCGGGCGTCCTCCCCTTCTACGTCCCTTTGGAGGCGGCGCCGGAGACCTCGGTGGTGCTCGCCCGGGCGCTCCTCGCGGCCCCGGACGGCAAGCTGCCCCTCCTGCCCGTGGGCGAGGCCTCGGCGGAGCGGCTGGGGAAGGTCGAGGTCCAGGCGGGCGGCCGGTCGCGCACCGTCTCCGAGGTCGCGATCTCCGGGCTCGGTTTCACCCCGAGCTTCCTCTGGCTCGACGCGGACGGCACTTTCTTCGCCGCGGTGGAGGGCTGGTCGGTCCTCGTGCGCGAGGGTTGGGAGGACGTCGCGCCCAAGCTCCTCGCGGCCCAGCAGGCGGCCGACGTGAAGCGCGAGGCGGCGCTCGCCGCGCGCCTCGCCCACCGGCCGGAGAAGGGGCTCGCGATCACCGGCGCCCGCCTCTTCGACAGCGTTTCCGGCGCCAGCCGCCCGGGCACCACCGTGGTCGTCGTCGGCGACAGGATCCAGGCGGTGGGGCCGGACGGCTCGGTCGCCATCCCCGCCGGGGCGGAAATGGTGGACGCCCACGGCAAGACCCTCCTTCCCGGCCTCTGGGACCTCCACACCCACCTCTCCGCCAACGACGGCCTCCTGAACCTCGCCGCCGGGGTCACCACCGTGCGCGACATGGCGAACGACATCGACGTCTTGACGGACCTCATGACGCGGTGGGACGCCGGCACGTCGATCGGGCCGCGGGTGATCCGCGCCGGCTTCATGGATGGCCCCGGCCCCTATGCCGGCCCGAGCAAGGTTCTGGTGTCGACTCCGGCCGAGGCGGCGGCCTGGGTCGAGCGCTACAAGAAGCTCGGCTACGAGCAGATCAAGATCTACAGCTCGATGGATCCCAAGCTGGTGCCGGGGATCATCGAGCGCGCCCATGAGCTGGGGCTCCGGGTCTCGGGCCACATCCCGGCCTTCATGACCGCCGAGCAGGCGGTGCGCGAGGGCTACGACGAGATCCAGCACGTCAACTTCCTCTTCCTGAACTTCCTCCCCGTCCCCGATACCCGCACCCCGGCGCGCTTCACCGAGGTCGCCCAGCACGCCGCCGAGCTCGACCTTCACTCGGAGAAGGTGCGTTCCTTCCTCGCCCTCTTGAAGGAGCGCCACGTGGCGGTCGATCCCACGGTCAACGTCTTCGAGGAGATGTTCCTCTCCCGCCCCGGCCAGATGTCCCCGGGGATGGCGGTGGTGGCCGATCGCATGCCGCCCCAGGTACACCGCGGCGCCCAGGCGGGCGGCGGCGGCCTGCCGGTGCCGCCGGGCATGGATGGGCGCTATCGCGACTCCGAGAAGGCCCTCCTCGCGATGGTCAAGGCGCTCTACGACGACGGGATCACGATCGAGGCCGGGACCGACTCCCTCGGCGGCTTCGACCTCCACCGCGAGCTCGAGCTCTACGTCGAAGCGGGCATCCCGGCCCCCGCGGTGCTCCAGATCGCGACCTCCGGGGCGGCGCGGGTGACCCACCACGAGGACAGAGGCGTCATCGCCCCCGGCAAGCTCGCCGACCTGATCCTGGTCGACGGCGATCCCGCGGCGCGGATCGCGGACATCCGCCGGGTGACCCTGACGATCAAGGGAGGAACGATGTACGACGCCGGGGAGCTCTATAAGCAGCTGGGGGTGAAGCCGGCGGTGTAGGGCGCCTACCGGCCGGGGATCTGTGGCCCGGGGAGGATCTCCCGCAGGTAGGGCTCGATCCCCCGCCGGGCGTCCCAGTCCTGGGGATAGCCGAGGGAGACCTCTTCGAAGCGCACGCCGTCCCGGTGCTTGGTGGCGCGGATGTGGAGGTGGCCGTAGATCACCGTCTGGGCCCGGAAGCGGAGGTGCCAGTCTTCGGTCCGCTGGGTGCCGCACCAGATCGAGAAGCGGGGGACGCGCGGCAGGATGGCCAGGTCCCGCTTGAGCGGCCAATGGTTGATGAGGATGAGCGGCGCTTCTGCCGCCGCCATGGCGAGCCGGGGCTCGGTCGCGGCGACCCGGGCCGCGCACCAGGCCTGCCGCGAGGGGAAGGGATCGGGGTGGAGGAGAACCTCGTCCGAGCAGAGGATGTTCTCCTCCGCCGCCCACTGGATGGCTTCCTCGACCGGCACCTCGTCGGGCCGGAAAGAGTAGTCGTAGAGGAGGAAGAGGGGAGCGATGCGGACGCGCGGGCCGGGGCCGGGCCACTCGATGTAGGGGTCTTCCGGGGTGAGGACGCCGTAGTCGCGGCAGATGGCGACGAGCCGGTGGTACTTCTCCACGCCGCGGGGCTCGGCGGGATGGGGCGGCGCCGTCCACAGGTCGTGGTTGCCGGGCACCCAGAAGAGCCGAGCGAAACGGCGCTTCAAGACGGCGAGAGCGAATCGGAGGTGCTGCTCGGTCTCGCCCACGTCGCCGGCCACGATCAGCCAGTCCTCGGGATGCGGGCGCAGCTCTTCCAGGGCTTTGCGGGTGACCTCGTAGCGCAGGTGGAGGTCGGAGATCGCGAGGAGCTTCATGCGGAGGGGGAGCGCGGCCGGCTAGTTGACCGGGTCGGCCCCACCCTCGGCGAGATCCGCCGGAATCTCGAGCGCGTCGAGCGCGTCCTCCTCCGGCTCGGAGCGCTCGCCGGGGAAGAGCAGGGCCTGGCGCACCTCGCCCTCCTCGTTCACCGAGACCTCGGTCAGCGGATGGCGCACCGGCTCGACCGAGTAGTCGGGATGATAGATGGCGCCACCGCCGGTCGGGACGCCGAAACCGCGGGCATGCTCGCCGGCCCGGGGAACCGCCTGGAGGAGCCGACTCCACGAGGGCTCGTCGTGGACGTCGACGACAAAGGGGACGAGGCGGAAGGTGTCGAAGAGCTTCTTGCCCTCCTCGTCCCAGCCCTTCAACCCCAACTGCACGGCACCGGCCGAGATGCCGAGGAGGAGGGCGCCGCCGTAGTAGCGCTCGACGATGCGGTCCTTGATCCCGGCCGTCTCGAAGGCGACGTAGCCGCGCCGCGTGTCGCCGCCGGCTAAGAGGATCAGGTCGGCCTCGGCGAGGAAATCGCGGTCGGCCTCCGTGGGCTCGGTGGGGATCAGGCGGCAGGTGCGGATGCCGATCGTCGACATCGCCGAGACGAAGAGCTCATAGAACTCCGGCGCGTCGCCGTTCGAGGCGCCCAGGTAGGCCGCCTTGGGATCGGGGTTCGGCTCCTCCTCGTCGAGGAGCGGGCGGACCCGCTGGGCGAGGAAGGAGCCCTCATCGCCCGGAGGCTTGGGGCTCCCCGGCTCCCCACGATAGAAGAGGAGTTGGCTGTCGGCCAGGAGGAGGATGGGTTTGATGGTCGCCACGTCAGGTTCTCCAGAGTCTTGGAAGATAACCGAAGAGCCGGCTCTTGCCAACCGGCGGCCGCCCGCGATGATTCGGAGGCTTGCTTATGTGCCACTCATGTGGCAAGATGTACCCATGAACGGGACCGCGGTCGAACGTCAGCTGCGCCACCGCCTGGAGAGGGTCGCCGCGGGGCTCGCCGGTCCGGATCTGCCGGACCCGGGACGGGTGCGGGAGGTGGTCGAGGAGCTCGACCGTTGCCTGGCCGAGCGCGCAGAGGTAGCGAGGGTCGCTCCAGAGCGCGCTTCCCTCGTCCGTCTCGCGGTCCTCCAGGCGGCCTTCCCCGTTCTCTTGAGCTACCGGCATGGCGAGCTCAACCTCGCCTGGCACCTCCTGACGTCCGAATGGGACCGGGTGGTGCTCGCCTTCGGCAAGCCGTCGTGGGACGGTCCGTCTGAAATCCGCGAAGGCGGGGGCTTCTACTATGGCTCTCCCCTGGAGCTCCCCAATCCGGCGGCCGACGAGGAGCTGCTCGTGCTCTTCAACCTCGCCGTCTTCGAGGTTCTCCGTGCCGCCTCTCTCCAGGGGCAGGGGAGACAGGAGGTCCGCCACCTGATGAGTCGGCTCGCGCTCTCCTACGATCAGCTCGGCCGCGCCTTCGGTGTCTCTGGAGAGACGGTGCGGCGCTGGGAACGGGGGAGCCACCCTATCCCGGACGAGCGCCTGGCCGACCTCGCGGCGGCCGGCGCGGCCCTGGGCCGGCTGGAGGCGATGTTCCGGCCGGAGCGGCTCTCCCAGGTGGTGCGGCGCAAGGCCGGCCTCTTCGAGGGCGAGTCGGCGCTCGACTGGATCCTCCGCGGCAGGATCGGCGCCGCCGCCGGCCGCTACGAGGCCGCCCTCGCCTACCAGGGATGAGCGCCTTGAAGGCCCTCCGCACCCTGAATATCGCGGGTGAAGCCGCCGGGCCTCTCTACCGCGTCGTGCGCGCCGGCTGGAGCGACCCGCTCGACGCCACCTGGAGCCAGACGGCACGGGACCGGCGTTGGAACACGGTCGACTTCCCGGCTCTCTACTGCTGCCTGAGCCTGGAGGTGGCGCGCGCGATCACCCGCGACCTCCTGGGATTCTCTGGAGTCGAGCTCGCCGACCTCCAGCCCGCCTTTAGGCCACGGCTGGTCGAGATCTCCTGGAGCGGTGAGGTCGTCGACGTGGCGACCGCTCCCGGGGTGGCCGCGGCGGGATTCCCCGCGAGCTATCCGGAAGGGGTCGACCGGAGCGCCACCCGCCGCGCCGCCGCCCTCTGGCACCGCCAGGGGCGAGAAGGGGTCGCCGGCCGGAGCGCCTCGCTGCTGCGGCTCGGAGGGTCCGGCGGAGTGACCTGGAGCGGTCCCCCCGAGCGCTGGAGCGAGGCCGCCCTCTTCGTCGAGAGCTGCCGCACCCCGCCCGTCCTCCTGGGGCATCGCGACGACGCTCGGTGGCTCTTCGTCCAGCTGGAAAGCTAGCGCACCCTCACCCCGAGCTTCTCGTCCCAGTGGAGGGGCTTGGCGCTCTTCGCCAAGGGCGCCTCCGGCACTTCGCCCACGGTCGTCCCATACTTCCAGTCGGGCGGGCAGATGGCGATGAAGCGCGCGTAACCGCCGGTCCCTCCCTGGAGCTTGGGGAATCCCATGGCGACGAGAGCACCGGTCTCCGGCACCTGGTCGAGGTTCGCCACCCCCTCGGCCTGGGTGTAGCCGTTGCGCAGCAGCCAGGCCTCGCCTTCGAGGTCGGGCGTCGCGTCCGTGTCGAGCGGCTCGTGGCCATGGAAGAGGATGTGGCGTTCCCGGTGGAGGAACTGGAGCGCCGCGAGCGAGACGCCGGGAAACCGGGTGCGGGTCGCGAGCTCCGGGTTGGGCCACTCCTTGCTCCAGTCGGAGCGCACGAAGACGACCGAGCCCGCCGGGATGTGGCCGTGCCGCGCCTCCCAGGCGTGGATGTCGGCGACCGAGAGCGCGTACCCGGGGTCTTTCGCCACCCGATCGACGATCGAGATGACGACCAGCGGGCGGACGGCGAAGGTCGGCGGCAGCTCGTCGATCGAGGGGAAGTCCGGATTCCAGTGCGCCGGGGGATCGAGCTGGGTGCCGAGTTGGTCGGTCGACAGGCTGTAGCGGGTGGCCTCGAAGCCGTCGTCCTTATAGGTGTACGCCTTCCCGGTCTTGGGATTCTGCGCCGGTCCGAAGGTCGACGGCCCGAATCCCGCCCAAACCGGGATACCCGGGGCGATCGTGTGGGTCAAGTCGACGTACTTGGCCTGCCGGAGCGTCCCCTCGTAGACCTGCCACAGAGAAGTTGGTGCGGCGGACCGCGTGGCATGGGGTGTCACGGCCAGGGCTCCCAAGGCGGCCAGCGGGAGCAGCAGCAGGAATCCTCTCTTCTTCATTGCCTCCTCCTCGGGCTTGTCAGGCAAGGATAGCTTGTCCGGCGACCGGCCGCTGGGGTAGCGCCCAGCAAGGAGTCCCCCTTGCGGGGGGTGGTAGAGGCGTTAGAGCGGCGTTAGTATGGTGGGCGGGTTCGCGTGAGAGACTGGAGCCACGATGCTTGAGGAACTGCTGGGAAGCCAGCGGATGTCATGAAGCCGTCCGACTTGGAGATTCTCCTCCAGGAAGGAGAAGGCACGACGCTGGAGTTCAAGGAGAGCCTGTCCGCTTCCTTTGCTCGCGAGGTCGTGGCGCTCGCCAACACCCTGGGCGGCAGGATCCTGCTCGGGGTGCGGGATGACGGCACGGTGGTCGGAATCCGGGACTCGAACGAGCTGCGGGCTCGCATTCAGGACATCGCTCGCAACTGTGATCCTGCCGTCCAGATCGCGGTGGAACCGATCGACGGCCTGGTCGTCGTTACGGTGCGGGAGAGCAGCGCCAAGCCGACGCAGTGCAGCGACGGCTTCTTCTGGCGCCAGGGGGCGACGACCCAGAAGCTCAGCCGCAACGAGATCCGGGATTTCTTCCGCAGCGAGGGGTCCCTTCGCTTCGACCGCACCCTCTGTCCGAGGTTTCGCTATCCCCAGGATTTCGACCGCGAGAAGTACCGGGCCTGGCTCCGGCTGAGCGGCATCACCGGCCGGCTCCGCATCGAGGATGTCCTGGTGAACATCGAGGCTGCCGAGCGCTCCTCCGGGCAGCTCCTGTTCCGCAACGCCGGAGTCCTCTTCTTCGCCAAGGATGTCCGGCATTTTTTCAACCAGGCCTACATCACCTGTCTCCTCGCCAAAGGTACCGACAAGGTGCACATCCTGGATCGAAAAGACTTCGCCGGGGGTGTCGTCTCCGACATCGAGGAGAGCCTGCGCTTCATCGAGCGCAACACCCGCACCGCCTACCGGATCGAGCGCCTGCAACGAGAAGAGATTCCGGAGTACCCCGCCGCCGCGCTCCGCGAGGCGATCACCAATGCCGTCATGCACCGGGATTGGTTCAACGAGGGGGCGAACGTCTTCGTGGAGATCTACTCGAACCGCATTGAGGTGACGAGCCCTGGAGGCCTACCGAAGGGGATGCTGCCGGCCGACCTCGGACACAAGAGCGTGCGGCGCAACGCCCTGATCGCGGACCTCCTGCACCGTATCTCCTTCATCGAAAAGGCCGGCACGGGAATCCAGCGCATGCGGATCGCCGCCAGCGATCAGGGCTGCCCCGAGCCCGCCTTCACCGAGAACAGCTTCTTCGCGGCGGTCTTCTTTCCCAATCCTGAGGTCCTGACCGAGATTGGGACGGAGGAGACGGAAGTCACCCCGGAAGTCACCCCGGAAGTCACCCCGGAAGTCGCTCCGGAAATCTTGCTACTGAGCGCGCTCAAGGACGATCTCGATCGTCGAGCGTTGCAGGTGGCCCTCGGCCTTAGGGATGAGGAGCATTTCCGTAAGGCATACCTGTTCCCCGCCCTAGGATTCGGTCTTATTGAGAGGACTATTCCTGATAAGCCGCGCAGCTCGAAGCAGCGCTACCGTATGACCCAGCGAGGTATAGAGCTTTTGAAGCGGCATCGGGTTTCGGTTCACGAAGGAGAAGTGACCCCGGAAGTGACCCCGGAAGTGACCCCGGAAGTGACCCCGGAAGTGACCCCGGAAGTCACCACCCCCGAAGTTTTGCTCTTAGCTGCACTCAACGACGAGCTGGACCGTCGAGCGCTGCAGGTGGCTCTCGGCCTCAAGGACGAGGAGCATTTCCGGAAGGCTTACCTCCTCCCGGCCTTGAAGGCAGGTCTAATTGAGAGGACGATCCCCGACCAGCCGCGGAGCTCGAAGCAGCGCTACCGGAGAACTCCGCTAGGGGAAGAATTCTTGGAGCGGTACCGAGAGGGCTGATCGCTGGATCCGATCGCCTGATCGAACAGCTGCTATCCTTCTCCACGTCATGCTCCTCCTCGAGCGCCATAGCCTCCGCTCGGAGGTTCTCCTCCTCTCCTCCGAGCTTGCGGCCCCCATCCCGCGAGAGCCCTCCGCTTCTGGAGATTCCTCCTCCGCCGCTCCCGCCAGCGGTCGTTTCGAGATCTTCGGCGAGACCCCACTGCTCTTCTTCCGTTCCCGGGGTGAGCTCTATCTGCGGGCGGACCCGGTCGTCCTCCGGGTGACGCCCGAGGTGGTTTCGACCCGCATCGACTCTGGCGAGTTCACCCATTTGAGCTTCCACATCGGAAAGCGGTTCGTCCTGCGGATCGCCTGTCCCATCCCGGACGGGGATTTCCCCGCGGGGACGTCGCTCGCAGACATCGACTTCGGCCGCTTCGTCGACGTGGTTCTGGGGACGCCTGAACGACGCGCGGCGATCTGGCGGGACGGCTCCCCCGGTGGAGAACCGAGCTCCGAAGGACGGATCGTGCCGCCGCTCGTCCTGATGATCCGGGACCACTACAAGCAGATCCTCCTCCTCGACTCCGAGCTGGCGGAGCCCGTCTCCGCGGAGCGGGTCTCGAAGGACGACCAGCCGCACCGGCGTACCGCCGGGGTCTTCGGCACTCTGGACGGAAGTCACGCTCTTTTCTTCCGTTCTCGCGGCAGCCTCTACCTGCGGATGGGCCCCGTGCTCCTCCGCATCACTCCAGAGGTCTCCTCGGAGCATTGGGACTGTGGCGAGACGAGCCGGTTTGCGGTCAGCCTGGCGGACCGGTTCCTCCTTGAGATCTCCTACAAGACGCCAGACTTCGTGCGTCTCGGGGTCGGAGCTCTCGACTTCCGCGAGAAGGAAGACTTCGACTTCGGACTCTTCGTCGACAAGATCCTCAAGCATCCGGAGAAGCGCGCGAAGGTTTGGAGCCCGGCGTGGTGGGGGGAGTGATCGTACCTGAAGTCCACATTTCACATCTGATTGACATCTGGGAGGCACTATGACCGGTAAGAAGCCAGGGAAAGACACCAAGCATTCTTCGACCACCCCCCAGCCTGCGGCCGCCGCGAAGCCGGCGGTCGATGCGAAGGCGGCGCTCCTCGCGGTGAGCACGCCGGCGACCGCGGACGACACCAAGAAGGCGGTGATCTACTCCTGCGTCGTTTCTACTTTCGCGGCGCAGGGGCTCAATCCGATCAACAACCAGCAGGCGAAGATCGTCTGGACGACGATCGACGACGACGTCATCGTCCTTCTGGGGGATGGGGTCACCGACTGCATCGACGCCAAGGGCTTCACCTGCACGCCCCTGGCGCCCGCCTTCCAGAACCTGAAGAACATGGGCCAGGTGACGGTGGTGAGCGATCTCGTGACGGGGATCGCGGCGGTGGTGACCCCATGAAGAGACTCGTTTTCGGCCTCGTCTTTTTCCTCGTCGCCTCGGCGGCCGCCCAGGCCCAGTGCAAGGACACGCTCCGCGCGCAATCCCCCAAGGCGATCGGGTTGAGCCTCTGTCCGGAGACCGGTGCTCCGAAGGAAGGGGACACGATCGTCATCGCGGCGGCCGGCGGACAGATCGTCACCCAGGTGACCTCGTCGGTGAACACCCTGGGGACGCAGGTGGTGAACGTGGCGGTCGTCGATCCGGCCAAGGCGCAGGACGACATGCTGCTCCTGACCGGGATCGACAGCGCGACGATCACGCTTCCGGCGACGCCCGCCGCCAAGCCGGTCCCGGTCGTCGTGCAGCAGGGCCTGGAAACGCGGAATCTCTACCGCTACAGCTGGTCGCTCGGGCCGGCGACCCAGAGCGATCCGAACGGCGCGACGGGGGGCTCGGGGAGTCCAGGCGGGAGCGATACGAGTTCGGGAGAGACCGGCACCGGCGCGACCGGAGCGCTCCGCTTCCAGTACATGGGGCAGTACATGAGCTCGGGCGTCTTCGGCGGCTTGAAGGAGAGCCCCCTTCAGACCTCGGCGTCGCTCTCCATCGATACGACCGACCAGCACTCGCCGAGCTTCATCGACAACAACCAGGCGAACCTCGGGGTGCAGCTCAAGAACCTCTCGTTCGGCAACCTGTGGATGCATGGGCAGGTGGGGGTCGAGGGGCAGATCGAAAAAGCGTTCCATGAGGACGTGCGAAACGTCGACGCGCTCGTGGCCGTGTCGGGCTGGGTGCCGTTCCTCCGCTCCTTCACCCTGTTTTCCCAGAACGGTGACTTCATCGCCGCGCCGCTTTCGTTCAAGGCTTCCTACGGCTATCGAGATCACCAGCAGATGGGTCTCACCAGCCGGGGCCGGGTCTTCGAGGGCTCCGCGCTCTACAACCTGTTCCTCTTCGATCAGTTCCAGGTCAGCTTCAGTGCCACCCTGACCCATAACGATCTCAACGATCAGCCGGTGAGCCTCCCGGCCACGCAGCGGCTTTACAAGGCGACCATCGCCTATCTCGAAAACCCGCAGAGCGGCTTCAAGGTTCTGACCAGCATCGAGGACGGCTCGGCCGGGGCGATGCTCAAGAAAGTGCGGCAGTATTTCATCGGGGTGGCGATCTCGAAGCTCAATTTTGGCGGCGCCGGGTAGGAAAGGTGTCCTTGCTAGACTGGTCGGCATGAAAGAGGTCAAGCCCGACGCCGATCCCGGCACCGTCGCGCCCGTCGAGGCCGAGGCGGCGGCGGAGAGCGGTCAGGCGCCGCGCTGGGGGAAGGGCACGTCGCGTCCCGAAGAGGGGTCGTTCCTCGCCGGGCCGCAGCCCCGCGCGCACGAGCTGCGGCGGTTGTTCCGCATCCTTTCGGACTTCCTGCGCGGCTTACGGCACCTCCATTTCGCCGGGCCGTGCGTGACCGTCTTCGGCTCCGCTCGCTTCCACGAGGGCCAGCGCTACTACACTCTGGCGCGCGAGATGGGACAACGGCTCGGCAAGGCGGGGTTCACGGTGATGACCGGCGGCGGGCCGGGGGTCATGGAGGCGGCCAACCGTGGCGCCCGGGACGTCGGCGCCCGGTCGGTGGGCTGCAACATCATCCTGCCCAAGGAGCAGAAACCGAACCCTTACTTAGACCTCTGGGTCGAATTCCGCTACTTCTTCGTTCGCAAGGTGATGCTCGTCAAGTATTCCTACGCCTTCGTCTGCCTGCCCGGCGGCTTCGGCACCATGGACGAGATCTTCGAGACCGCGACCCTCATCCAGACCGGCAAGATCGGCCAGTTTCCCATCGTCCTCCTCGGCACCGAGTACTGGGCTCCCCTCCGCGAGTTCCTCGGCCGGACCATGGTCGCCGAGGAGACGATCCTCCGCGCCGACTTCGACCGGCTCTGTTTCACCGACTCGGTCGACGAGGCCATGGAGCACATCCTGAAGGCCGCCGGCGCTCTCGGCCTCACCTGGCAGCCTCGCTGGTATCTTGGAGAGGAGTCGGTGGCGGCCAAAAGGGCGACGGAGAAAAAGTAGCGGTCGGGTTTCGCGGAGCCTCGCGCAGCCTGGACCAGGCTCCAAGCTATCCCCACTTTCGAGGAGGTTTCACCAGGCTCGCCGCCACCGCCTCCGCCACCCGAATCCCGTCGACGGCGGCGGAGAGGATGCCACCGGCGTAGCCGGCCCCTTCGCCCGCGGGATAGAGACCTTCTGTGTTCAGGCTTTGCAAGCTTTCGTTGCGCGGGATGCGGATGGGCGAGGAGGTTCGCGTCTCGACGCCGGTCAGCAAGGCATCGTGCATGGCGAAGCCGCGGATCTTCTTGTCGAAGGCGGGGAGGGCCTCGCGGATCGCCGCGATCGCGTAGTCCGGGAGACTCGTGCTCAAGTCCCCCAGGCGCACGCCGGGCTTGTAGGAGGGCAGGACCGCGCCGAATGCGGTGGAGGGCCGGCCGGCGAGGAAGTCGCCGACGAGCTGGCCAGGCGCCTCGTAGGTGCCGCCGCCGAGCTCGAAGGCGCGTTCCTCCCAACGGCGTTGAAACTCGATGCCGGCGAGCGGACCGCCAGGATAGTCCTCGGGAGTGATACCGACGACGATGCCGCTGTTGGCGTTTCTCTCATCCCGCGAATATTGGCTCATGCCGTTGGTGACCACCCGTCCGGGCTCGGAGGCCGCCGCCACCACCGTGCCGCCGGGGCACATGCAGAAGCTGTAGACCGAGCGGCCCGTATGGCCGCCATTGCCGCCATTGCCGCCATTGCCGCTATAGTCGCCATTGCCGCCGGTATCGCAGTGGTGGACGAGCTTGTAGTCGGCGGCGCCCAGGAGCGGATGCCCGGCCTGGGGACCGAAGCGGCAGCGGTCGATGAGCGCTTGCGGATGCTCGATCCGGAAACCGATCGAAAAGGGTTTCGCTTCGATCGCGACGCCGCGGGCGTCGAGCATCGCGAACGTATCCCGGGCGCTGTGACCGACGGCTAAGATCACGTGATCGGCGACCAGGCGCTCGCCATCGGCGAGGATCACTCCCCGCACCTTTCCGTCCTCCACGATCAGGTCGTCGACGCGGGCTCGAAAGCGGATTTCGCCGCCCAGAGATTCGATCTTCGCCCGCATGGATTCGACGATCTTCACCAACCGGAAGGTGCCGATGTGGGGCTTGTTGACATAGAGGATCTCGGGCGGCGCGCCGGCGGCGACGAATTCGGTCAGCACCTTGCGCCCGAGATGCCCGGGGTCTCTAATCTGGCTGTAGAGCTTGCCGTCCGAGAAGGTGCCGGCGCCGCCTTCGCCGAACTGGACGTTCGATTCCGGATCGAGAATCCCCCGGCGCCAGAGGCCGAAGGTGTCGACCGTCCGCTCGCGCACTTCTTTGCCACGTTCCAGGATGATCGGTCGAAATCCCATCTCGGCGAGGATCAGGCCGGCGAAGAGGCCGCAGGGTCCAATGCCGATGACGAGCGGCCGCGAGGCCAGGCCCGCGGGCGCCCGGGTGGGGAGGCGGTAGGTGGTGTCGGGAGTGGGCGCGACGTGGGGATCGCCTCGATGACGCCTCAGGATCTCGGCCTCCCGGGTCGTCTCGACGTCCAGGTGATAGAGGAGGGCGATCGCGCCGCGTTTCCTGGCATCTGTGCTGCGGCGGAAAATCGTGTAGCGGACGAGGTCGCGCGGTTCGATGCCGAGGGTTTGAAGGATCGCGGCCTGCAACTCGTCTTCTGAATGATCGAGCGGCAGCCGGACGTCGGTCAGTCGCAACATCAGGATTTTTAGAGCAGCATGCTCGCCAGATTGGCGAGCTCCGAGCGCTCCCCCTTGTCGAGATTGATGTGGGCGTAGAGGGGATTGCCCTTCAGCCGATCGATCAGATAGGAGAGGCCGTTGCTCGTGGCATCCAGATAGGGCGTATCGATCTGGAAGATGTCGCCGGTGAGGACGATCTTGGTGTGCTCGCCGGCCCGGGTGATGATCGTCTTCACCTCGTGAGGCGTCAGGTTCTGCGCCTCGTCGACGATGAAGATGACGTTCGAGAGGCTCCGGCCGCGGATGTAGGCGAGCGGCACGATGTGGAGCTTCTCGGTGTCGACCAGCTCCTCGACCTTCCGGTACTCGCGGTCTTTTTCGGCGTACTGGTTCTTGATGATCCCCAGGTTGTCCCACAGGGGCTGCATGTAGGGATTGATCTTCGACTGGATGTCGCCGGGTAGAAATCCTAAATCCCGGTTGGAGAGCGGCACGATGGGGCGGGCGAGATAGATCTGGCGGAAGAGCCGGCGCTGCTCGATGGCGCCGGCCAAGGCGAGGAGCGTCTTCCCCGTGCCCGCCGCGCCGGAGATCGTGACGAGAAGAGACTCCGGGTTCATCACCGCGTGGAGGGCGAAGGTCTGCTCGGCGTTTCGCGGGCTGATCCCGTAGGCTATGGGCTTGACCACCCGCTCCAGGCGGTCGGTCGTCGGGTTGTAGACGGCGAGGGCCGAGTTGGTGCTGCTCCGCAAGATGAAGTAGTGGTTGGCGAGGGGCTTCGCGGCGAGCACCTCCGTCCACGGGATCTGCTCCTCGCGGTAGAGGCGATCGATCAGCGCCGAATCGTCGACCTCGACCTCGCTCTTGCCCTTGTAGAGATGGTCGACGTCCTTGATCTTGACCGTCTCGTAGTCCTCGGCCGGCAGGTTGAGCGCCCGCGCTTTCAGGCGCAGGTTGATGTCCTTGCTGACCAGGATGACCTTGCGGTCGGGCTCGCTCCGGGTGAGGCCGAGGGCGGTGTTCAGGATCCGGTGGTCGGCCTTCTTCGAGCCGAAGATCGCCGAGGCGTCCTGGTGGCCGTTCCCGCCCCCGGCGGCATTGGCGCCAGTGACGCCATTCGTTCCCTCCCCCTCGGTGATGACGCGGAACCGGCCGCGGGCCGGGCCGTCGAGGGGAATCCAGTCCTGGAGCATGTTGTGGTCGGAGAGCTTGTCGAGCTGGCGGATGAACTCCCGGGCCTGGAGGTTTAAGACCGAGTTGCCCTTCTTGAAGCTGTCGAGCTCTTCGAGCACGGTGATGGGGATCGCCACGTCGTGCTCCTGGAAGCTCTGGAGAGCGTTCCAGTCGTAGAGGATGACAGACGTGTCGAGGACGAAGATCTTCTTCTGCTTGGGGGTCTCTTCGGGCATAGGCTCCTGGCGGTTGACTCCGAGACGGCTCCGGGATGTCCTCCAAAGAGGGTAGCCCAAGAGATCCGGGGGAGGCAAACGGATAAGATCCCCCCGTCATGCGCCGCCGTCTCAAGCCCTCTCTCGACTGGCTGCTGGTCTTCCTGCCGGTCGCGGTGGCGGTCGATGTCCTCGCGCCGGGGCAGCACGTCCTCATCTTCTTCTCCGCCGCGGCTGCCATCGTCCCGCTCGCCGGCTGGCTGGGGCGGGCGACCGAGCGCCTGGCCGAGCGCGCCGGGGCGGGGGTGGGGGCGCTCCTGAATGCCACCTTCGGCAACGCGGCGGAGCTCATCATCGGCCTCATGGCTCTCCGTCACGGCCTCCGCAACGTGGTCAAGGCCTCGCTCACCGGCTCAATCCTTGGGAATGTCCTCCTGGTCCTGGGCGCCGCGGCGCTCGCCGGGGGGCTGCGCTTCCACCACCAGCGCTTCAACCGCGCCGGAGCGCGGAGCCAGGCGACGATGCTCATCCTCGCCGCCATCGCCCTCATCATGCCCGCCGCCTACCACCACCTGGTGGGCCTGCGGGGGCGGGCGCTCGAAGGGAAGATGTCGCTCGCCCTCTCGATCGTCCTCCTCGTCGTCTACGCCCTGAGCCTGGTGTTTTCGCTCCGCACCCACAAGCAGCTCTTCGATGGCGAAACGTCGTCCGGGGACGAGCCGAAGGAAGGAAAGAAGTCCCAGCCGGCGCCGCAGGCGCCCTCCTGGAGCCTCGGCCGTTCGCTCGGGGTGCTCGCCGGCTCGACGGCCCTGGTGGCGTGGATGTCCGAGATCCTGGTCGGGGCGGTGGGGGAGACCGCCAAGTCGCTCGGGATGACCGAGCTCTTCATCGGCCTCTTCGTCGTGGCGATCGTCGGCAACGCCGCCGAGCACTCGACGGCGGTGCTCATGGCGCGCGCCAACAAGATGGAGCTCGCCCTGGGGATCGCGGTGGGGAGCAGCGTACAGATCGCTCTCCTGGTCGCCCCGGTACTGGTGATCGCATCGTACTTCCTGGGGCCGGCCCCCATGGATCTCGTCTTCACCCCGGCGGAGGTTCTCTCGGTGGGGCTCGCCGTCGTCCTCGCCTCCCAGATCGCGGGGGACGGGGAGTCCAACTGGCTCGAAGGGGTGCAACTCCTGGCCGTCTACTTGATCCTCGCGATCGTCTTCTTCTTCATCCCGGGCTAGAACCTTGAACGGCGAGCCGGCGAACCGCGCGGGGCTTAAGCCTCGGCTCCAGGTGCTGGGCGCCGCGGCGCTCTTCTCGACCGGGGGAGCGGCGATCAAGGCGGTTCACCTGACCGGGATGCAGGTGGCCTGTCTGCGCTCAGGCATCGCCGCCATCACCCTCTTCCTGCTGCTGCCGGCGGCCCGGCGGCGGCCGACGGGCAAGGCGCTCGCCGTGAGCGCCGCCTATGCGATCACGATGCTCCTCTTCGTCCTCGCCAACAAGCTCACCACCTCGGCCTCGACGACCTTCCTCCAGGATGCCTCGCCCCTCTACCTCCTCCTGCTCGGACCTTGGCTGCTCCACGAGCCGATCCGGCGCCGGGATCTGGGGTTCCTGGCGGCGCTCGCAGGCGGCCTCTGTCTCTTCTTCGTCGGCCTCGACCCGGCCTCGGCGACCGCCCCGAACCCCCTCCGCGGCGATCTCATGGCCATTCTCTCCGGGCTCTTCTGGGCCTTCACCGTCGTCGGCTTCCGCTTCCTCGGCCGGGGAAACGCCGGTTCCGGAGGCGAGGAGACGACGGGAGGTGGAGCGACGGCGGCGGTCCTCGGCAACGTCCTCGTCTGCCTGTTCTGCCTCCCCGCCGTCCTGCCGCTCGCCAAGGTCGCCGCGGCGCGGCCGGCCGACTGGGCGGTCCTCTCGTACCTGGGGATTTTCCAGGTCGGCGTCGCCTACGTCTTCTTCACCCGGGCGCTCGAAAAGGTGCCCGCCTTCGAGGCTTCTCTCCTCCTGCTGCTCGAACCGGTCTTGAATCCCCTCTGGTCCTGGCTCCTCCATGGCGAGCGGCCGAGCCCCTGGACCTTCGCGGGAGGGGGGGTGATCCTGGCGGCGACGGTGGTGAAGAGTTGGATCGACGTGCGAGGGCGGGGGAGGGGGTAGAGGTGGGGAGTGGGCAGCGCCGGTCTGGTAGAGTTAAGGACACCCGCCGCCTGGGTGCGGAGGAGGAATTCATGGCCGTCCTGACAATCGACTTTCCGGAAGAGATCTTCGCCACCTTGCGCCAATCGCCGCGCGAGGTGGAGCGAGATGTGAGGCTGGTCGCTGCCGTCGACTGGTATCGCCGCGGTCTGATCTCCCAGGGTAGAGGCGCGGAGATCGCGGGAGTGCCGCGAGCGGACTTCATGGATGCTCTGGCAGCCCACAAGGTCGAGGTCGCGCAGATCGACTTCGAAACCTTGGACCGGGACCTCGAGCGTGCCTGAGGCCGAGGCAGTCCTCGATGCCTCGCCCCTGATCCTCCTCTCCCGTATCGGCCACCTGGATCTGCTGCTCGCTCTCGGGAGGCCTCTCGTCGTCCCGCTACCCGTTTTTGAAGAGCTCGGCGAAAAAGGTAGTCAGGATCTGACGGTCCGAGCTGTAGGCGAGGCCCCTTTCCTTCAAGTGCTGCCGGTTGAGCCCCTACCGGATGCGATCGTACGCTGGGACCTGGGCAAAGGTGAATCCTCCGTGCTCGCGTGGGCGCGGGAGCATCCGGGGGCGTTGGCTCTCCTTGACGACCTGGAAGCTCGCCGCTGTGCCGAATCGCTGGATATCCCCTTGCTTGGCACTGCGGGGCTCGTGCTGCTGGCCAAACGGAGAGGCGTCGTAGGGATTGTCGAGCCTCTGCTCCGCGAGTTGATCCAGGCGGGAATGTACCTCTCCGAGCGCACCCTGGGCGAGCTGTTGCTCCGAGCCGGAGAATGATGCGTCGGGCTACGGCTCGGTGCCCCCGACTCGCCCCTTGAAGCGTCCGTTCGCTTCGCTCCAGGGGCGTCCGGGCGTACCCGAGCATCTTGATCTCGGTGAAATACAGGCGTATGTACCGAGCGGAGCCCAACCGTTCCAGCTGCCTGACATGGACCAGCTCGTTGGCGAGGATCCAGCGCTTGTCGCATAGCGCGGCTTCAGCACGGTCGCCGGAACGGTCGCGTCGAGCGGTCGCCGCGATGACGGGCGAGAGCAAGACGGAGGCGGTCCGGCAAGCCCTGTTGGAACGCCGAGAGCGGTTGAGTCTCCAGATCTCGGATGGCGAGCGTGGCAGCGAATTCCTGCGTCACCTCGCGGAAGAGGTCTGGCCGAAGGCCCCTCCTGGGCAACTGGGACGTCGACTCAGCCGCGAGGAGGAAGCCGAGATCCTCGGCTACGGACCTGGGGCAGCGTGATCCTCGACAGCTCCGCCACGTCGGCATCCTTGGCCAGGCGGTCCAGTGGCGGTTGTGGACGGCGAGGGCGCGCCACGCTTCAAATTGGCGGCCGCTTTCTCGGAGCGGCCGCCATTCAGGGGACAAATCAGGGGCAGCAGTTCGATCCGACGGTGCACCGGACGCGGGTACAGAAACAGGTGTACCCGCCACCGCAAGAATTGAATTGCGTCGCGACAACTGCGCCGCCTGCTTGTGAGACTTCGGTAGAGCTGAGTTGACGAAGAGTCTCGCGGTTGAGAGTTAATCTCTTCACGTTAAGCTTTTTCATAGTTTCTCCTCTCTAGGTGGAATTGTAGCCATAAAGTTGAGGTGATCAAGACCTCGCGCGCCGCCCGAGCCCAGGCAAGGGTGGCCCTGACACTTCCGCCCGCTTCTCCTCCCGCAGCGTCGCCGGATCGATCCTCACCTTGGGCTCGGCCGCCAGGGCCTTTGCGAGATCCCCGTCGTGGCCGTAGATGTCCTTCCGGAACTGGACCGCTCCGTCGTCGTCGACCCAGGCGGTCCAGTAGAGGATGTGGACGGGGAGGGGCGCCTTTAAGGGGATGGACTGGGTGTCCTCGGAGTCGATCGCGTCCTGGATCGCTTCGGGCGACCAGTTCGGATCGTCCTTCAGGAGATAGGCGGCGAGATCGGCCGGGCGTTCCAGACGGACGCAGCCGTGGCTCAGGTCGCGCTCGGTGGCGTTGAAGGCGCGCTGCGACGGGGTGCCGTGGAGATAGACGTCGAACTGGTCGGGGATGACGAACTTGATCCGCCCGAGGGCGTTGTCCGGTCCGGAGGGCTGGCGGACGCGGTAGGGGTAGTCTCCCTTCCCCATGCGCGACCAGTCGACCTCGCCGGGATCGACCGCCTGGGAAGAGTCGCCCGAAAGCTTGACGACCTCCAGGTTCTTCCGCGCCAGGTAGCCCGGGTCCTTGGCCATGGCCGGGGCGATCTCTTTCTCGACGATCGAGGGCGGCAGGTGCCAGATCGGATTGAAGTCGATCCTCGTGATGCGGTTCGAGAAGGCCGGGGTCCGGCTCTGGGCCTTCCCCACGACCACCCGCATCCGCAGGGCCTTCTGCCCACCGTCGAACATCGTCAGCTCGAACTGCGGGACGTTGACCAGGATGTAGCGGCTGCCGAAATCGGTGGGGAGCCAGCGCCAGCGCTCCATGTTGACGGCGATCTGGCTCCGCCGCGCCTCGGCCGGCACGTTGAGCGCCTCCAGGGTCTCGGCGTCGACGGCGCCGCTCGACTTGATCCCGTGCCGTCCCTGGAAACGGGCGACGACGGTCGCCAGAGCTTCATCATAGGTGTCCGCCGACGTGGCCGAAGTGGCCGGCGACGAGGCCGTCGTGGCGGAGGGCGAGACGGGGGTCGGGAGATCCCCTTCGATGGCGAGACGGGCGCGGAGGAGGCGAACCCGTTCCCCCGTGGCCCCGAGGGCGAGCCGGGGTCCGGCCGGGATCTGCGGCCAGCCGCCCCGCTTCAAGATTTCCCCGTAGCGCGCGAACGCTTCCCGCAGGTGGACATAGGCGGGGTTCGGCGGCGCCACGGAGGCCAGAGCCTTGCCGATCCCGTCCGGCCCCAGGGCGCGGGTGAGGACGACGTCCAGATCGACGGTCCTCGGCTTCGTGTACCAGTCGGTCTGGAGGGTGTCGGGCTGCAGGCGGCCGGTCGCCGTGCTCGCCGCCATGACGAGGAAGTTGTAGGTGAGCGTCAGGTCGAGATCGGCCAGCCGACGCTCGACCGTGGGATCGTCCAGCTTCCCCTCCCATTTCGCCTCCCGCACCAAGCCGGCGAGTCCCTCCCGGTCGAACTCGGCGGGGTCGATCGCCTCGGCGCCCAGGTCGTCGATCGCCGCGACCAGCTCCTGGGCGCGGGGGAGCGGCCCGCGGGCGTCGCTCCAGGCCGGCTCGTAGTGGCGCTTGCGGTAGAAGTCGCGGGTCTCCTCGAAGGCGCGCACCCGTTCTTTCTGGTGGCGGCTGTCGGCCGGCAAGGCCCCCGACTCGATGGCCGTCCGCAGCAGCGTGGAGACGGCGGGAGGCATGGACGGGTCTTGCGGCGACGAGCCCTGCCCCAGCTGTGTCGGTTGGCGGGAACAGGCGGCGAGGGAGAGAGGGAGAAGGCACAGTACGACGGTGCGGCGGTACGTCCTGGGGATCATGGAGGGTCAGCCCATCCCTAACTTCTTGCGCATGGCGACGGTGATCGACTGGCGGACCCCGTTGAAGCTTTCCCAGGGGTCGGATTTGAGGCCTGCCAGGCGGGCGGGGAGATTCTCCACGGTGTAGGTGTTGCCGCGGAGCTCCGGGTCGTCCAGCTCTTCCCAAAAGAGCGGGGCGGAGACCGGGGCGCCGGGGCGGGCGCGGGTCGAGTAGGCGCAGATCGACGTGGCGCCGCGGCCGTTTCGCAGGTAGTCGATGAAGATCTTCCCCTGGCGGCGGACCTTGGGGAGCTTCGAGGTGTAGAGCGTGGGCTCGTCGGCGACGATGGCCTCGGAGATCGCCTTGGTGAAAGCCTTGACGTCGTCCCAGGAGAGTTTCCGGGTGAGCGGCGCCACGACGTGGAGGCCCTTGCCACCGGTGGTCTTTAAAAAGGTTTCGAGACCGAGATCGGTGAGACGCTCGCGGACCGTCCGCGCTCCGGCCACCACCCGCTCCCAGCCGAGCCCCTCGTCCGGATCGAGATCGAAGACGATGTAGTCGGGCTGCTCGATCCGGTCTTTATGGGCGCCCCAGATGTGGAGCTCCAAAACCCCCATCTGGACGAGGGCGAGAAGGCCTTCGAGCGAGTCGATGGCGCCGTAGGGCTGGTCCTCGCCGACGTCGACCCGGTCGATGGACGCGGCGAACTGCTCGCTCACATGCTTCTGGTAGAAGCACTGCCGGGCCTGCCCCTCCGGGCAGCGGACGAGAGTCAGAGGGCGGTTTTTGAGGTAGGGGAGAATGCGGTCGGCGACGGCCTCGTAGTAGCGGGCGAGGTCGAGCTTGGTGAGCCCCTGGCCGGGGTAGAGGACTTTTCCCGGATTCGAGAGGCGGACGCCCGCGACCTCGGTGTCTTTCCCTTTCGTCCCGCTTTTTACGGGCGCTTTCTTGACCGGCTGGGTCCGCATCGCCGCCTGGGCGGTCGGGGCGGCTTTTGCCGTCTTCGCCGCCGGCGCGACAGCCCTGCTCGGCTCGGGGAGCTCGCGGACGACCTCCGCCGGGGGCTTGTCCTCCCGCAGGCCCTGGAAAGAGGGGTGGCGGAGGATGCCGTCTTCGGTCCACTCGGTGAAGGCGACCTCGCCCACGAGCTCGGGCTCCACCCAGTGCGAGCGGCGGGCCTCGGCGCCGCGCGGCGGGTTTCCGAAGGCCGGGGTTTTTCTCTCCAGCCCGGAGAGGCGGCGTTTCAGATCGGTCAGGAGCTCCTCGTTGAAGCCCGTCCCCACCTTGCCGGCGAAGACCAGCTCTCCCGCCTCGTCGTGGACGGCCAGGAGGAGGGCGCCGAAGCCGGTACGGGAGCCCTCCGGGTCGGTGTAGCCGACGATGACGAATTCCTGGCGCTTTATGCACTTCACCTTCAGCCAGTCCTTCCCCCGGCCGCTCCGGTAGGGCGCCTCGGCGCGCTTGGTGACGATGCCTTCGAGGGAGTGGGAGCAGGCCTGGCGGAAGAAGGCGTCCCCCTGGCCCTCCACATGCTCGGAGTAGCGGACGACGCCTTTCGGTCCGGCGAGGAGTTGGGCGAGAGCCGCCTTGCGGTCCCGGAGGCTCGCCTTCCGCAGGTCGTAGCCGTCCAGGTACAGGAGGTCGAAGGCGTAGTAGACGAGATCCTTGTCGCGGCCCCCGGTCAGGGCGTTCTGGAGCGCCTGGAAGCTCGTCCGACCGTCCGCCTCGAGCACCACCACCTCGCCATCCAGGAGAGCCTGGCGCACCGGGAGGCCGACGGCAGCCTCGGCGACCGGCTGGAAACGGTCGCTCCAGTCCTTGCCGCGGCGGGTCCAGAGGTGGACCTTGCCGTCGTTCGCCCCGTCGATCTCGCAGAGCACCCGGTAGCCGTCGAACTTGATCTCGTGGAGCCACTCCTCGCCGGGCGGCGCCGCGTCCACCAGGGTCGCGAGCTCGGGTTCGATGCCACCCCGGGGGAGCGCCGCCTTTTTCGCGCCGGCGATCTTTGAGGGATCGAGGCCAGCTCGGTCTCCCTCCTCGTCCTCCGGCTTTTTCTTTGCGCGGGTCGCCCTCTTCTTCGCCATCGCTTTCTTGGCCATCGCTTTCTTGGCTGTAGCCTTCTTCGCGGCGGCGGGGACTTTCTTGGCGGCTGCCCGGCGCACCTTCTCCTTGAACGAGTCGGCCTCGCCTCCGCCCTTGCGGTTCGACTCCCAGACCCGATCCGGGTCGGCGGCGATCTCCTCGATGCTGCTGCCGGAGGCGACGCTCTCGGGGCGCTCTAGGACGATCGCCTCGCCGCTCCCCGGGACGGCGAACTCGTCGTTCTCCTTGATGAGCAGCCAATTCTCCTTGTCTTCCCCCGCCCGGTCGCCATGCATGCGGACCAGGTTAAAGCCCCCTTCGAGCTTCTCGCCGTGGAGGAGGAACTTGAGGTGGCCTTTCCTGTGCGCCGCGGCCGGGTCCGCGGCGGCATCGCCGATCGGCTCCCAGGTGCCGTGGTCCCAGAGGAGCACGGTGCCGCCGCCGTACTGCCCCTTGGGGATGATCCCCTCGAAGTCCCCGTAGTCGACCGGGTGGTCCTCGACGTGGACGGCGAGGCGCTTCTCCCCCGGGTCGAGGCTCGGCCCCTTGGGTACCGCCCAGCTCAGGAGGACCCCGTCGAGCTCCAGCCGGAAATCGTAGTGGAGGCGGGTCGCGGCGTGCTTCTGGATGACGTAGGAGCGTCCCTTGACCTTGGGCTTCGCCTTCTTGCCCGCCGGCTCGGGGGTTTTCTTGAAGTTCCGCTTGCGCTTGTAGGCCTCTAACGCCATGGCCGCTCCTCAGGCGCTCTTGCGCGCCGCGGTCTTCCGGCCGCTCGTCTTGTGGCCGGCCGTCGTCTTCGTCGTCTTCTTCGTCGTCTTCGTCGGCCGCTGGGCGGTAGGCTTGGCTTTTGCCTTGGCCGGTGCCTTCACCGTCTCTTTCTTCGCAGGCTTCCCGGAGTCCTCGACGCTGCGCTTCAAGAGCGACATCAGGTCGATGACGTTCCCGGTGTGCTTCCGGGCCACGGGGGTCTCGACCGCGGCGGTGTCCCCGGACTTGACCCGCCTCTCGATGAGCGTCATGAGGTCGCTCTCGTAGCTGTCCCGGTACTTTTCGGGGTCCCAGTCGGAGACCATGCCGTTGACGAGCTTCTCGGCCATGTCGAGCTCCCGATCGGTGACCCCGGCGCGGCCGTGGGGGACCTCGACCTCGGAAGCGTCGCGGAGCTCGTGGGCGAAGCGCAGGAGGTTGAGCACCAGGACGTCCCCCTCGGGGACGACGGCCGAGAGGTACTGGCGGGTGCGGATCACGACCTTGGCGATCCCCACCTTGCCGGTGCGGACGAGAGTCTCGCGGAGCAGGGCATAGCTCTTGGCGCCCTTCTTGTCCGGTCCCAGGTAGTAGGGCTTGTCGAAATAGTAGGCGGGGATGTCCGCCGCGTCCACGAAGTCCAGGATGTCGACCGTCTGCGTGGACTCGGGGTTGGCGCGCTTCAGATCCTCGTCGGAGAGGATGACGTAGTGCCCCTCCTCGTACTCGTAGCCGCGGACGATGTCGTCCCAGGGGACCTCCTTGCCGGTTTTCTCGGAGACCCGCTGGTAGCGGATGGGGGACTGGTCCTTCTTGTTGAGGAGGTGGAACTGCACCTCCTGCCGTTTCTCCGCCGAATAGAGACCGACCGGGATGTTGACCAGGCCGAAGCTGATGCTCCCCTTCCAGATCGCGCGTGGCATGCCGTCCTCCTCCAGGCCCTGACGGGTCGCAAGATACGTGCCGGAAGGAGTAAGCTTGGCGCGCGGAGGTCGCTTTGCGAATGGGGATGCACGGCAAGGCCAGCAAGACGGGCGCCCGGCTCTGGCGGGTGGAGGCGGGGAGGTTCGAGGCCCGCCCCGATCAGCTCGCGACCGAGGAGCCGTTAGAGATCCACCTCCTCTGGGAAGGGACGAGCCGCACCGTGGCGGTGACCATGCGGACCCCGGGCGCCGACCCCAAGCTCGCCCTCGGCTTCCTCTACGGCGAGGGCATCCTCTCCGGGCCGGAACAGGTGGTGCGGGTCGGCCCCTGCCAGAGCCAGCCCGGGAAGACCGCCGCCGAGTGCGCCAACATCGTCGAGGTGGAGCTGGGGGAGGGGCCGGCGCCCGACTGGAAGACCCTGGAACGGCACTTCTTCACCACCAGCGCCTGCGGTGTCTGCGGCAAGGCGGGGCTCGAAAACCTCGCCTTCCGCGCTCCGGCGGCGCTGCCGGACGGTCCCTCTGTCTCGCCGCAGCTGATCGCGACCCTCCCCGAGGAGCTCCGTCGCGCCCAGGGAATCTTCGACGCCACCGGCGGCCTCCATGCCGCCGCTCTCTTCGACGCCTCCGGCCGGCTCCTCGCTCTCCGCGAGGACGTGGGGCGCCACAACGCCCTGGACAAGCTCGTCGGCTGGGCTCTCGTCCACGGCCGGCTTCCCCTTCACGACCACCTGGTGATGGTCTCCGGCCGAACGAGCTACGAGATCCTTCAGAAGTGCCTGGTGGCGGGAGTGCCGATCGTCTGCTCGGTGTCGGCGCCGAGCAGCCTGGCGGTCGACCTCGCCCGCCGGTTCGGGGTCACCCTGATCGGCTTCCTGCGCGGCGACCGCTTCAACGTCTACCACGGCGTCGAGCGCATCGCCGGAGCCCCCGTCGAGCGGCAGGGCCTACCTGTAATCCTTACACATAGCTGATCTCTGGGGTCGTCTGCGTCGCAGTGGTGCCGCCCGCGGTCCGGCGCGCCCAGGGTTTGGCACAGGAACTGCAAAATTCATCTGGCGGGAGCAACATGGAATGAACCTACAAGATATTCTGAAGGATCTGGATCGAGGGCTCGCACCCTCTCCGTCCGGTCCTTCGGATGACCGGGCCTTATGGCGGCCCCTCCCTCGCGGGGAAACGCCCTGAATCCCTGATCCAGGGCGTTTCCCCACCTTTTTTTAAAGCCGCTCTTTGGGGGAGATGACCGATGATATCGTCGAAGAAGATCGCGTTCCACGCACGGACCCTATCCCTCCCCGGCCTGGGGATCGCCGGCCTCGCGGCGCTCGCGGCGGTTGCCGGCCTCGCCATCGGCTGCGGCCAGCGGCCCGAGGAGGCCACGGGGACGGACCATCCGCCCGTCGTCGAGCGCGGCGCCCAGGGGACCGAGATCGAGTTCCACCAGCAGGAAGCGCAGCGCAATCTCGACCAGGCGGGGCACGACCTCGGCAAGGGAGCGACCGAGCTCGGTCAGGCCCTGGCCCACGGCGCGAAGGAGGTCGGCAAGGAGGTGGCTCCGGTCGCGAAGGACGCCGGCCGGCAGCTCGCCGAAGGCGCCCACGAGGTAGGCCAGAAGCTCGGTCCGGCGGCTCGGCAGGCCGGCCAGCAGCTCCAGCAGGCCGGGCACGAGGTCGGCGAGAAGGTGGGACCCGCCCTGAGCGACGCTTCAGTCACCGCGAGCGTCAAGGCGAAGCTCATCGGCGATTCGAATCTCCACGGCATCCAGATCGGCGTCGACACCTCGGCCGGCGAGGTCACCCTCTCCGGCAAGGTCTCCACTCCCGAGCAGAAGGCCGAGGCCGAGAAGGTCGCTATCCAGACCCAGGGGGTGCGGCGGGTGGTCAACAACCTTCAGGTAGGAGGATAGGGCGGAGCCCGTCACCGGTCTTCCGGCGGAAACGAAAAGGGCGGCCCCGTGGCCGCCCTTTTCGCGTTCTGGCGAACGATCTTAAGCCTTAAGCTCGGATCGACCGCCGCTTGGCGAGCACGGTGACCGCGGCCAGGGCGAGACCGGCGGCGAGGACGAAGAGGCCGAGCCCGCCCAGGGCAGGGACCTGCACGATCGGCAGGGCGGCCTGGAAGTTCACGATCTCGGCCCGCTCGGGGTCGGTCAGGCACTGGAGCGCGTTGTCCGGCAGGCCGCTGATCTCCGCCGACTTGGTCGCGGAGGCGGCGTTGCTCGGCTGGCCGATGCCGAAGGTGGCGATGATCTGGGTCTGGCCCGGGTTCAGGGTGAAGGTATAGCCCCAGTACGGGTTGTCGTCGCCGTCCACGAAATGGATGCCGGCGAGCGGCACCGCGGCACCGGCGCCCTGGAGGACGTGGCCCAGGCGCACGTCCGAGGAGGTGTTGCCCGAGTAGTTCTGGAAGCTGGTGATCCAGGTATCGGTCACGTCGGCCACGTTGTCGCCGTTCGACGAGGTGACGATCTTCGTATTGTTGTCCGAACCCAGGTTGTTCGCCTGCACGACGGTGATCGTCTGCGGGGTCGCGCCGGTGTTGGTGAAGTAGTTGAGCCAGCGGGCGAAGGAGTCGTTGTCGGGCACGAACACCTTACGCTGGATGTTGATGCTGCCGCTCGTCTGGACCGGGAAGACGACCTGCCGGTCGACCCCGGAAACGGCGCCCCGGCATTCCGTCGTCGCCGCCCCGTTCTTGTTGTAGATGACGAAGTTGGCGTTGCCCGTCTCGCAGTTGGCGACCGTATTGTTGAGCGAGAGGCAGATCGTGTTGTAGCCGTCGTAGGCGTCGTTCAGGGTGCTGCTCGTGGTGCCGCCGCCGGAGGTCGTGGCGGCCACCGCGTGGGTGTAGCTCGCCTCCGACGCGGCTCCCGAGGCGGAGCTCGTGGTGCTGAAGGTGATGTTCGTGTTGATGAAGTACTTGAGGCCGGAGGCATCGATCAGGCCTTGAGAGCCCGTGGCCTTGACCGTATGTCCGTGTTTGACCTTCGGCGGCTTCGGGGTTCGCAGGTTCTTGCGCAGGGCCTGGTGCTCGACCAGGGAGACGTCCGCCGAGGCGACGGCGGCGATCGACAGGGCGAGGAGCTGGCAAGCTAGCACTCTTTTCAGCATGGGTAACGCTTTCCTCCGAAGAAGGCGGTCCAATCGACGAGGGAGCCGGGGCCGCGGTTCAAGATCAAATGAGCCATGAGTGCGATCCGGCGTTTCATATCACAATGCGGCCCGGCGACAAAAAGGGCGGCCGCGCGGCCGCCCTCTCCAGCTCATTCAGCGTGAAGTGAGGCACTTACGTCCGAACCGACCGCCGCTTGGCGAGCACGGTGACCGCGGCCAGGGCGAGGCCGGCGGCGAGGACGAAGAGGCCGAGCCCGCCCAGGGCAGGAACCTGGACGATGGGCAGGGCGGCCTGGAAGTTCACGATCTCGGCCCGCTCGGGGTCGGTCAGGCACTGGAGCGCGTTGTCCGGCAGGCCGCTCACCTCCGCCGCCTTGGTCGCGGAGGCGGCGTTGCTCGGCTGGCCGACGACGAAGTTGGCGATGATCTGGGTCTGGCCCGGGTTCAAGGTGAAGGTATAGCCCCAGTAGGGCCGGTCGTTCCCATCCTGGAAAAAGATGCCGGCGAGCGGCACCGCGGCGCCCGCGCCCTGGAAGACATGGCCCAGGCGGACGTCCGAGGAGGTGGTGCCCGAGTAGTTCTGGAAGCTCGTCACCCAGGTGTCGGTCACGTCGGCCACGTTGTCGCCGTTCGACGAGGTGACGATCTTCGTATTGTTGTCCGAGCCCAGGTTGTTCGACTGCACGACGGTGATCGTCTGCGGGGTCGCGCCGGTATTGGTGAAGTAGTTGAGCCAGCGGGCGAAGGAGTCGTTGTCGGGCACGAACACCTTGCGCTGGATGTTGATGCTGCCGCTCGTCTGGACCGGGAAGACTACCTGCCGGTCGACCCCGGAAACGGCGCCCCGGCACTCCGTCGTCGGCGGACCGTTCCGGTTGTAGATGACGAAGTTGGCGTTGCCCGTCTCGCAGTTGGCCACCGTATTGTTGAGCGAGAGGCAGATGGTGTTATAGCCATCAAAGGCGTCGTTCAAGGTGCTGCTCGTGGTGCCACCGTTCATCGTCGTGGCGGCCACGGCGTGGGTGTAGCTCGCCTCCGACATGGCGGCCGAGGCGGAGCTCGTGGTGCTGAAGGTGATGTTCGTATTGATGAAGTACTTGAGACCGGAGGCGTCGATCAGGCCCTGGGAGCCGGTGGCCTTGACCGGATGTCCGTTCTTGATCTTCGGCGGCTTGGGGGTGCGTAGATTCTTGCGCAGAGCCTGGTGCTCGACCATCGAGACGTCCGCCGAGGCGACAGCGGCGATCGACAGAGCGAGCAGCTGGCAAGCTAGCACTCTTTTTAGCATGGGGGTGCTTTCCTCCGGAGACGGGCGGCTCCGAGTACAATCGGCCGCGGGTTCAAAAGATCGAGCAGCTCATGAACGTGGATCGGAGAGTTCATATCACAACACAGGCGCTTCGTCGATCACTAAATCTTTCTTCCGCCCCCCGGGTGCGGGCTCACCTGGGACTTTTCGGCCTTCTGGGTCTCCTCAGCCTTCTCGGTCTCCTGAGCGCCGGCTGCTCACGGCCGCGCCTCAACGTCCTCCTCATCACCCTGGACACCACCCGCGCCGACCGCATCGGCTGCTACGGCTTCCCGCTCGCCCGCACGCCGCGGCTCGACCGCCTGGCGAAGGAGGGGGTGCGCTGTGCCGACGCGATCTCGGCGGCGCCCATCACCCTCCCCTCCCACTCCTCGATCATGACCGGCCTCTATCCACCGGCCCACGGGGTGCGCGACAACGGCTCCTACGCCCTGGGGGACGACGCGGTCACCCTGGCCGAGCGCCTGAAGAAGGCGGGCTACCACACCCAGGCCCTGGTCTCCGCCCTGGTCCTCAACCGGCGCTACAACCTGGTCCAGGGGTTCGACGGCTATGACGACGACCTGTGGTCGGAGGACGACCCGAAGCTTTTCATGATCCGTTCCCGGCCGGGGGAGAAGACCGCCGCCCGCACCGCCGCTTGGCTCGACGGCTGGGCGAAGGGGGCTGCCCCCGCCTCCCGGCGTCCCTTCTTCGTCTGGATGCACCTCTTCGACGCCCACCAGCCCTACCGGGCACGGGCGGCGGACCGCATCCTGTCGCCCAGCATCTATGATGCCGAGATCGCCGTCCTCGACCGCGCCGTGGGGCAGGTTTTGGACGAGCTCCAGAAGCTCCAGATCCTGGACGACACCCTGGTCATCGTCACCGCCGACCACGGCGAGAGCCTGGGCGAGCACGGCGAGAAGACCCATGCGGTCTTCGTCTACGACGCCACCGTCCGCGTGCCGCTCCTCCTGCGCTGCCCGCGGCTCCTGCCGCGCGGCGAGGTCTACCAGGGACCGGTGCGCTCGGTCGACCTGGTGCCCACCATCCTCGCCGCCCTGGGTCTCCCCGGCGGCGGGGAGACCCAGGGGATGGACCTCCTGCCGGCGTTCAACGGCAGGGTGCCGCCGCCCGACCTGCCGCAGTACTCGGAGTCGCTCCTCTCCGAGGTGGGATTCGGCATGGCGCCCCTCTACGCCGTCCGCCACGACGGCTTCAAGTGGATCCGCGCCCCGCGGTCCGAGGTCTACGACCTGAAAGCCGATCCGCGGGAGCTCAAGAACCTCTTCCCCCAGGACGGCACGGCCGCCCGGCGGGGAGCGCGGCTCGACCGCGAGCTGCAGGCGATCCTCGACGACAGCCGCCGCCGCGCCCTGGCGCCGCAGAAGAGCCCAATGGACAAGGAGACCCTGGAGAGCCTCCAGGCCCTGGGCTACCTCGCCCCGCGGAGCACCCGGGAGGCGATGCACGGGATCGATCCCAAGGACGGCATGGCCCTCTATGAGAAGCTCGAAGAGGCGCGTCACTTCGCGCAGGTCCAGAAATGGCCGGAGAGCGAGCGGCTCCTCCGCGAGCTCCTGAAGGAGACCCCCCAGAACGTCTCGGCGGTCAACATCCTGGCCCTCTGCCTGATGCGCGAGGGCGACTGGCCGGCGGCGCGGGAGGAGTACCTGCGTTCGCTGGGGCTCGATCCCAAGCAGTCGCGGGTGCACGCCATGCTGGGGACGATCAGCCTGATCGAGAACGACTTTCCCGCCGCCGAGCGCTCCTACCGGCAGGCGCTCGCCATCACCCCCGGCTTCGTCGAGGCGATGAGCAACCTGGGGATGCTCGCCGCGCTCCAGCACGACGACACCGGCGCCCAGGCCTGGTACCAGAAGGCGATCGCCCAGGATCCCCACTTTCCGCGCGTCTACCGGCGCCTGGCCGACCTCTATTACGAGCGCGGCGAGTTCGCCCAGGCGCTCGCCGCTTACCGGCAGACCCTGACGGCCGAGCCCGACGATTTCACCGCCCTCGTCCAGGGGGGGAACGCCGCCCGCCATGCCGGCGACCCCAAGGCCGCCGCCGACTTCTTCGCCCGCGCCGCGCGCCTGCGGCCGGACTCCTGGATTCCGGTCTACAACGAGGCCTGCCTCGCCGCCGTGGGGGGCGACCCGGCGCGCGCCTTGACTCTCCTCGTGGCCCTCCGTGGCAAGACCTTCGTCCGGCTGGATCTCCTGACCGGCGACCCGGACCTCGACGCGGTGCGCCGCCTGCCCGGCTATCGGCCGCTCCTCGCCCAGCTGCGGGCGAAGGAGGCCGGCGACCGGGCGATCCTGCGGCAGCGGAAGGGTGGAGGAACGGATGAAGACGAGGACGCCGCCGGCAACGACGCCGGAAAGGGTTAGGGGGAAGGACCGGAGATGAGCGAAGCGAGCCCACCCGCCCACCGTTTCGAGCACGTCGAGCCGATCGCCGTCCGCTGGGGCGATATGGACGTGATGGGGCACGTCAACAACGCGAAGTACTTCACCTACTGCGAATCGGCCCGGATGAGCTACTTCCGCGCCGTGGGGATGGACGACCACCGGGAAGGCGGCCGTTTCGGTCCGGCGCTCGCCGCCGCCCAGCTTAACTTCCGCCGGCAGGTGCGCTATCCGGCCGACCTCTCCGTCCTCACCCGGGTGTCCGAGATCGGCCGCACCAGCTTCCGCATGGAATATGAGATCGTCCTCAAAGATGCGGGAGAACGGGTGGCCGATGGCTTCGGGGTGATCGTCTGGGTCGACTACGCGAGCGGCCGGCCCACCCCTCTCCCTTCCGGGCTTCGGTCGGCGATCGAGCGCTTCGAAGGCCTTGCAGGCGTTGCAGGCACTGCGGGCACGGGGTGACGATCCGGCCCTACGCTCCTCACCTCCCCGGAGAACGCGCGGCGGTGCGGCAGCTCTGCTGCGACGCGGCATACGGCGACGTTCCGCTCGAATCCTTCTATCCCGACCGCGCTCTCTTCGCCGACCTGATGACCCGCTATTACCTCGACTGGGAGCCCGGCTCTTCCTGGGTGGCCGCGGCGCCTCCGGGGGACGGGAGGATCGTGGGCTATCTCCTCGGCTGTGCCGACAGCCGGCGGCAGCGCCGGGTCGAGCTCACCCGGGTGGTGCCGGCGGCGCTCGCCGGCTTCGTCCGCCGGGGCGGTCTCGCGAAGGGAGCCACCTGGCGCCTTCTTGCCGCCAATCTCCTCCAGCCTTTAGAAGGAAGCACGAGCTTCGACCCCCGGCGCTACCCGGCCCACCTCCATCTCGGGCTCGATCCCGCCCATCGGGGGCAGGGGCTCGGGGGGCGCCTCGTCGAGAGCTTTCTCGCCCAGCTCCGGACGGCCGGCGTGCCCGGGGTACATGCCGTCGTCCTGGCGGAGAACCGGCGGGGCGGGCGTTTCTTCGAGCGCCTGGGCTTCCGTCCCATCGCCCGGGGGGCTGCGCTCCGCCGTCCGGGCCAGCCGGGAACCCCGGCCAAGATCGTCTATGGGATGGAGATCCGAGGCGCTCCGGCGTGATAGAAATTCGGGCGCGAAAGGAGACCACCCCATGTTCCTCGGACTGCGCACCGCCATCTATCCCGCTCCCGACCTCGACCGCGCCAAGGCGTGGTACAGCAAGGCCCTCGGGATCGAGCCCTACTTCGACGAGCCCTACTACGTCGGCTTCGAGGTCGGCGGCTACGAGCTCGGGCTCAATCCCGACCTCCATAAGAACGAGCCGGGAACCTCCGGATGTACCGCCTATTGGGGCGTCGAGGACGCCGCCGCGGCGTACGACCACCTCCTCGCCGCCGGCGCCGCGCCGCACAGTCCCGTCGCCGACGTCGGGGGCGGTATCAAGGTGGCGACCGTCCTCGATCCCTTCGGCAACGTCTTCGGACTGATCGAGAACCCGAACTTCCGCCAGCCGTAACGAATCGCCTCCCGGCGTCGCCTGCTCTTCGAAAGGGGCCTGGGAGCCTTGGGGTCCACCTTTCGGTTGACCTCGACATTCGTTGGGAATATGCTGGTCTAACGCGATCATCCCCTTGTGCTACGGTACTCTTCCTGGAAGAAGAGCACCGCCGGAAAAGCAGTCGCCGACCTCAAAGGAGGCAGCCTCAGATGGCCAAGAGCCGGAGCTTTCAGAACGAGATCCCGCCCTCCCGCGTCAACATCCGCTACGTCAAGAAGACCGACGGCGCGCAGGAGAAGGTCGAGCTCCCCTTGAAGCTCCTCCTCCTGGGCGACTACACCATGCGGCCCGACGACACGCCGCTCGACGAGCGCAAGAAGATCAGCGTCAACAAGGACAACTTCGAGGACGTCATGCGGGAGCAGAAGCTCAAGCTCAAGATGACGGTCCCCAATCACCTCTCCGGCGCCAAGGACGACGAGATGAGCGTCGACCTGGACGTCGACTCGCTCAAGGCCTTCACGCCGGACGAGGTGGTGCGCCGGGTCCCCGAGCTCGCCAAGATGATCGAGATCCGCGAGCTGCTCTCGGACCTGAAAGCCCGGGTGATCACCAATCGCAACTTCCGCCAGGCCTTGGAGAAGATCGTCAAGGACAAGGACCAGCTGGCGGCGATCACCCAGGAGCTCGACAACATCGCACCGCTCCCCGACGTCGTCGGCGGCAAGGCCGGCGGAGAGTAGATCCGTAGAGCGTATGGAGGAAAAGTCAGAATCATGGCCGAGCAAGAAGCTGCCAAGGCAGTATCCGAAAGCGTCGTAGAGGAGAGCTCGGCTCTCGATTCCCTGCTCTCGAAGGTCGACCTGTCCCAGGCTGCGGCGGCGGGCGGCGGACAGCTCGCGGAGACCCGGTCGCGCCTCTCCCAGGCCCTCCAGCTCCTCATCCACTCGGTGGTCCGCCCCGGCGCCGAGGAGGTCGACCGGGTCGACAAGGCCCTCATCGACGGCGTCATCGCGGACCTCGACAAGAAGATCAGCGACCAGGTGAACGCCATCCTCCACCACGAGGACTTCCAGAAGATGGAAGCCTCCTGGCGAGGTTTGAAGTTCCTGATCGACAAGACCGACTTCCGGAAGAAGGTCAAGATCGAGTTCCTGAACGTCTCGAAGGAAGACCTGGCGGCCGACTTCGAGGACGTCCCCGAGCCGGTCCAGTCGGGACTCTTCAAGCACATCTACGTCCAGGAGTACGACCAGCCGGGCGGCGAGCCGATCGGCTCGATCATCGGCAACTACGAGTTCGAGAACCGGCCGCCCGACATCACTCTCCTCAGGAACCTGTCGAAGATCGCCGCCGCCTGCCACGCGCCCTTCATCGGCTCGGTGGGGGAGAAGTTCTTCGGCAAGAAGATCGAGGAGATCCCGCGCCTCCCCGACATGGCGCCTATCTTCGACACCGCCGAGTACACCTCCTGGCGCTCCTTCAGGGATTCCGAGGACTCGCGCTACGTGGGCCTCACCTTCCCGCACTTCCTCCTCCGGCTCCCCTACGGCCAGGACACGATCCCCACCCGGACCTTCCACTTCGAGGAGGAGGCCGGCGGCGAGAGCCACAAGAAGTACCTGTGGGGAAATGCGAGCTTCGCCTTCGCCTCGACCCTGACCCGGAGCTTCGCCGACCACGGCTGGTGCGTCAACATCCGCGGCCCGCAGTCGGGCGGCCTGGTCGATGGACCTGCCGCTCCATCACTACGAGGCGGCGGGGGAGACGGCGACCAAGATTCCCACCGAGATCCTGATCTCCGACCGCCGCGAGTTCGAGCTCTCGGAGCTCGGCTTCATCCCGCTCTCGTTCTACAAGAATAACGATTACGCCTGTTTCTTCTCGGCGAATTCGACCCAGAAGCCGAAGCTCTACCTGACCTCCGACGCCACGGCCAACAGCCGTCTCTCGGCCCGTCTCCCCTACCTCTTCCTGGTGAGCCGCCTCGCGCACTATCTCAAGGTCATCCAGCGCGAGAACATCGGCGCCGCCAAGGAGAAAGAGGAGCTGCAAAAGGAGCTGGAGGACTGGATCGGCACCCTGGTGACGGAGATGAAGGACCCCGGGCCGGATCTGAAGGCCCGCTGCCCGCTCTCGGCGGCCAGCATTCAGGTCTCAGACATCGCCGACAACCCCGGCTTCTACAACGTCGAGATGCTCGTTCGCCCGCATTTCCAGATCGAAGGAGTGGACGTTGCGCTGTCTCTCGTCTCCCGCCTGCCGAAGGGGAAAAAAGAGAAGTAAGAGCGTTTTAAGATCTTAAATCAGAGGAGGATTGCCATGCCTTTACCCGCCTACATGAACATCCCGGACATCCCGGGGTCCTGCAAGATCGAGGGGCGTACCAACCAGATCGAAGTCCTCGGCTTCAATCACGAGGTCTACATGCCGACGGATCGCAAGGACGGCTCGGCGACCGGTACGCGCATCCACAAGGACTTCGTCCTGGTGAAGAACTTCGACAAGGCTTCGCCGAAGCTCTACCAGTACCTCTCGACCGGCAAGATCGTCGCGACCGCCAAGCTCACCTGGTACAAGATCGACGACCAGGGGGTCGAGAAGGCCTATTTCGAGCACGAGCTGACGACCGCCCGGGTCACTTCCATCCGCCCCTACATGCCGGACGTGGACAACCCCACGAACGAGCAGTACAAGCATATGGAAGAGGTGTCCTTCCGGTACGAGAAGATCACCTGGAGATTCCTGGACGGCAACGTCGAGTGGTCGGACTCCTGGAACGAAGGACGTTAGCCGGGCGGGCGCGGTCCCGGCTCCGTTGGGTCCTGCGGGCCGGCGCCTTCGGGCGCTCCGCGCAGCCAGGCGCCGGTCCTCGGAACCCAACGGAACCGGGATCTAACGCGCCGGGGAGCCGTTGATGGCCCGGCGCACGGCGGCGGAAGGGTTTCTGGAGAAGATGCTCGGCCCCCTTCCGGGCCGGGCGCAGTCTCCTGTCCGCTGGGTCGGCGATCCCGTCCGCACCCACCTGGCCCTGCTGCTCAACACGCGCCAGGGGTCGGTCCCCAATCTTCCCGACTACGGTCTGCCGGACGTCTCGTCCTTCTACTCGGACTACCCGTCGTCGCTCGGCGAGCTGCGGGCTCTGGTCGAGCGGCTGATCAAGAAGTACGAGCCCCGGCTTTTGAATGCGCGAGTCCGGCTGATCGACAAGGACGTCAAGGAGTTCCGCGCCTCTTTCCTCATCACCGGCGACGTCGAGGAGGAAGAGGAGACGACCCGCGTGCAGTACAGGACCACCATCTCGAGCAGCGGCTTCGCGGCGGTGGGGCAGACGCTCGAAGAGCCCTGAGATGAGGATGAGATCTCCCCTGCCGAGGGTCGAAAAACCTGTCGGGCGGAGGAGGATGGCGGTAGACGCAATGGCGGAGAACAACCGGTATTACGAGGAGGAGCTCAACTACCTGATCGAGGCCGGGCGGGAGTACGCCTCCGCCCACCCCGAGCGGGCGCGCTTCCTCAATCTCTCCGATCCCCGCCACCGGGACCCCCACGTCGAGCGTCTCGTCGAGGCCTTCGCCTTCCTCACCGGAAACGTCCGCCAGAAGCTCGACGACGACTTCCCCGAGCTCACCCACTCCTTCCTCGACCTCGTCTGGCCCTACCACCTGCGGCCGATCCCGTCGATGGCACTGCTCGAAATGAAGCCCCGGCCGGGGGTGCTGCGGGAGACCCAGGTCGTCCCCCGCGGTTTCCTCGTCGACTCGCGGCGCACCTCCCAGGAGGTCGCCTGCCGCTTCCGCACCGCCTACCCGGTCGAGATCCACCCGTTCCGGCTCTCCGAGGCGGGGTTCGTGGCGGACAGCGCCGGCCAGCTTCGGCTGCGGCTCCGCTTCGAGCTCGAAGAGGGCGCCGAGGCGTCCCGCATCCGCATCGGCAAGCTCCGTATCCATCTCGCCGGGGAGCCCTCGGTCGCCTTCGCCCTCTACCAGCTCCTCCGCCGCCAGGTGGACTCGGTCCTCCTCCGCTACGGCAAGGAGGGCAAGCGTCTCCTTCCCACCGATGCCTTCCGGCCGGTCGGCCTCGCTCCGGACGAGGAGGTTCTGCCCTACCCGAGCACGAGCTTCCCCGGCTACCGGCTGCTCGCCGAGTACATGAGCTTCCCCGAGAAGTTTCTCTTTCTGGATCTCTTCGGGATCGATGGGATTCCCCTGGGCGCGAAAGAGAACCAGTTCGAGATCGAGGTCCGCTTCCGGGGGAAGCTCCCGGAGAGCCTCCACCCCACGGCGGAGAACTTTAGGCTCTACGTCACCCCGATCGTCAACATCTTCCCCAAGGACGGCGAGCCGATCACGGTCGACCAGCTGAAGGTCCGCCACCGGGTGCTGGGCGATTACACCCATCCCGACGCCTATGAGGTCTTCTCGGTCGACGCGGTCGAGTCGCTCCGCAATTCGGACGGCGCCCGCTTCCCGCGCTATCCGTTCTTCTCCTTCGCCCACGACGAGGCGGCCGGCGACGAGCGCGGGGTCTACTACCACGTCACCCACCGGCGCTCCGGGAGCGGCGGCTGGCTCACCTACCTCTCCCTCATCTCGTCCCTTCGCGGCCGGCTGCCGGGGGAAGAGGTGCTCTCGCTCTCCCTCACCTGCACCAACGGGAGGCTCGCCCAGGAGGTGGGGATCGAGGAGATCAAGATGCCGGGGGGCGAGCGGAAGGACTTTCTCACTTTCCAGAACATCACCCGGCCCACCGACCCGATCTACCCCCGGCTCGGGAGCGGCACCGAGTGGCGCTTCGTGTCGCAGATGGCGCTCAATCTCCTCTCTCTTTCAGACCCCGCGGCGTTCCGCGCCCTCCTCTCCCTCTACGATGCGGGGGAGCGGCCGGCGAACCAGCGGCGGATCGAGAGCATCCTCAAGGCCAAGCTCACCCCGCGGGAGATCCTCGACCGCGGGGCGCCCATCCGGGGGACGAGCCTGACGCTCCAGATCGACGACTCGCGTTTCGATCAGCCCGGCGACCTCCTCATCTTCGGCGAGGTGATGGCCGAGTTCCTCTCCCTCTACAGCAACGTCAACTCGTTCACCGAGCTGACCCTAGAACCGACGAATGCCAAGGAGAACCTGCGGTGGCCGGCCAGCCGGGGCAAACAGGCGTTGATCTGAGAGGCGGTGAACAAATCGTGTCGGTCCAGGGTAGAGGTGTAGAGACGCCCAGCCGTTACCCCAGACCTTCCCTTGTCCACGAACGCCAGGGCGTCTCTGGCCTGCGGAGACGCCCTGGCGGCAGGGATTCCGGGGAGTTTTGGGGTAGCGGCTGGGCGTCTCTACGAAGACCGTCTTGGGAGGAGAATTGATTTCTTCACAGCCTCTTAGCGGAGGTACCAGCGCTCTGAGCCAGAAGATGCTCGCGGAGGGTTTCCTCTTCGACTTCTTCCAGCTCCTCCATCTGCTGGAGACCTGGCACGGCCGCCCGATCGGCCGTGGCGGCCCGTTCCGCGACGAGCTCCTCCGCTTGCGGCCGATCGCCTCGCTCGGCTTTCCCCCGTCCGACGTGCGGCGGGTAGAGGAGCCGGACGACGTCGACCGCTCCCAGGGGGCGCGCTGGCGGCACCGGGTGGTCGTCAACTTCATGGGGCTCTATGGCGTCTCGGCGCCCACCCCGGTCTACTTGACCGAGCTGGTCTCGGCGACCGACGTCGACGCCGAGGAGCTGACCGACTTTTTAGACCTCTTCAACCACCGCATCCTCTCGCTTTTCTACCGCGCCTGGGCGAAGTACCGCTATCCCTATCGCTACGAGCCGGGCGGAGGGGACGAGATCTCCTCTCGTCTCCTTTCCTTCGTGGGCCTGGAAGATCCCGCGGTGCGGCGGCGGACAGGGCTCCCCGCGGCGCGCCTGCTGCGCTACCTCGGCCTCCTCGCGATGCGCACCCGGCCGCCGGTGGGCTTGAAGCTCCTCCTCGCCGACCATTTCGGGATCGAGGCGCGGGTCGAGGAGCGGCTTTTCCGCTGGGTCCCGGTGCCGGCCGAGGACCGCAACCGGATCGGGGAGGCCAACTCGCGGCTCGGGGTCGACGTCACCGTGGGCGAACGGGTGCCCGATCGCGCCGGGAAGGTCCGCCTCTCGCTCGGCCCCCTGCACTTCCCGGAGTACCTGGAGTTTCTCCCCGGGACGCCCAAGTTCCGCCAGGTCTGCGCTCTCGCCCGGATGTGGCTGGGGGAGCGCTTCGACTTCGACGTCGAGCTCGTCGTCCGCCGCGAGGAGATCCCCGAGGCCCGGCTGGGGGAAGGCTCGCTCACCCAGCTCGGCTGGACCGGCTGGGCGACCTCCGGCCCCGGTCTCGCCGCCGACCCCCGAATCGTTTTCACCGCCACCCCCGAGAGAGAGAGGATCGCCGCATGATCACGAGCGACGTCCGCGGCCTGTTGGGCCGGACCAACGCCCACCTGACCCGGAATCTGGAGGGGGCGGCCGGCTTCACCATCGCCCGCACCCACTACGAGGTGACCCTGGAGCACCTCTTCCTGAAGCTCTTAGAGGACGGCAAAGGGGACATCCCTCCCCTCCTCCGTCACTTCGGGGTCGATCCCGGGGCCTTCGAGTCGCGGTTGCTTTCCACCGTCGAGCAGTTCCGGAGCGGCAACTCGGGCCGCCCGGCGTTCTCCCCTCTCCTCCTCGATTCCCTGGAGAACGCCTTCCTCGTCGGGGCCGTCGACTTCGGACAGGAGATGATCCGCTCGGGCACCCTCTTGGCCTCGGCGCTCCGCCAGCGTGGCGGCTCGCCCTTCCAGCCCTACCTGGACCTCCTGGAGCCGGTCTCGGTTGACGAGCTGCGCAAGAGCTTCGCCCAGATCGTCGCCGGCTCGGAGGAGGACAAGGCGGCGACCGGCCGTTTCTCCGCTCCCCGGCCGGGTGCCGTGGCGAACGCCGCCAAGGGAACCGGAGCGCCAGCTGGCCCGGGCCCCGAGAGCGCCTTGGCCCAGTTCACCGTCGACTTCACGGCCGACGCCCGGGAGGGTCGGATCGATCCTATCTATGGGCGGGACGAGGAGATCCGCCAGGTCATCGACATCCTGACCCGCAGGCGGAAGAACAACCCGATCGTCGTCGGCGAGGCCGGCGTGGGGAAGACGGCGCTCGTCGAGGGCCTGGCCCTCCGGGTGGTTGCCGGGGACGTGCCGGAGCCCCTCCGTGGGGTCGAGATCCGCGGCCTCGACTTAGGACTCCTCCAGGCGGGAGCCGGAGTCAAGGGAGAATTCGAGAACCGATTGAAGTCGGTGATCGCCGAGATTAAGGAGTCGCCGGTCCCCATCATCACCTTCATCGACGAGGCCCACACCCTGATCGGCGCCGGCGGCTCGGCCGGGCAGAGCGATGCGGCGAACCTGCTCAAACCCGCTCTCGCCCGCGGCGAGCTGCGGACGATCGCCGCCACCACCTGGTCCGAGTACAAGAAATACTTCGAGAAAGACCCGGCGCTCGCCCGCCGCTTCCAGCTGGTGAAAGTCGACGAGCCCTCCGAGCCCAAGGCGGCGACCATGCTCCGCGGGGTCAAGGAGAAGTTCGAGGCCGCCCACGGGGTGCGCATCCTGGACTCGGCGGTCGTCGCCGCCGTCCGCCTCTCCGAGCGCTACATCTCCGGCCGCCAGCTCCCCGACAAGGCGGTCGACCTCTTAGACACCTCCGCCGCCCGGGTCCGCATCGGCCTCACCGGCAAGCCCGCTGCGGTCGAAGACCTGGAGCGCCGCATCCAGTACGCCGAGCTGGCCCTGAAAGCCAAGCAGCGCGATCTTTCCGAAGGCAGCACGGACGCCGACGGCGACGTCGCCCGTTTGGAAGGCGAGATCGCCACCCACGGCGAAGAGCTGGCGAAGCTCCGCACCCACTGGGAAGAAGAGAGGAAATGCGTCGACGCCGTTCTCGCCGCGCGCGGCGCTGAACACGGTGCTGGCAACGGAGCGCCTACCGAGTCCGAAGGAACCGAGAACGCCAAAGAGAAGATCGAGCCGATCGATCTCCCCACCGCCCTAGCCCGCCTCGCCGAGATCCAGGCGAAAGGCGCCCTCGTCCCTCTGGAGGTCACGCCGGACGTCATCGCCGCCGTCGTCTCCGACTGGACCGGCATTCCGGCGGGAAAAATGATGCGCGACCAGGCGAAGCTCGCCCTTGAGCTCGACCAGGCCCTGGGAGCCCGGGTGCTGGGGCAGGACCACGGGGTCGCCGCCATCGCCCAGCGCCTCCGCGCCGTCCGCGCCGGTCTCGGCAATCCCGCGAGCCCGCAGGGGGTCTTCCTCCTCGTCGGCCCCTCGGGCGTGGGGAAGACCGAGACCGCCCTCGCTCTCGCCGACCTTCTCTTTGGCGGCGAGCGCTTCTTGACCACCATCAACATGTCAGAATACATGGAGGCGCACACCGTCTCCCGCTTGATCGGCTCGCCGCCGGGCTACGTGGGCTACGGCGAGGGCGGCATCCTCACCGAGGCGGTCCGCCAGCGCCCCTACAGCGTCGTCCTCCTGGATGAAGTCGAGAAATCGCACCCCGACGTCATGAACCTCTTCTATCAGGTTTTCGACAAGGGGACGCTCGCGGACGGCGAGGGCCGGGAGATCGATTTCCGCAACACCGTCGTTTTGATGACGAGCAACCTGGCGACCGACGAGATCGTCTCCTTCTGCTCGGGCGATGTGAAACCCGAGCCCGACGAGCTCGTCGAAGCCATCCGCCCGGCGCTCCGCGAGCGCTTCAAGCCGGCGCTCCTGGCGCGCATGACGATCATCCCTTTCTACCCGCTGCCGCCCGAGGTCTTGAGAAACATCGTGGACTTGAAGCTCGGGAAGATCGTCCGGCGGATGGCCGAGAACGCGCGCATCCGTTTCGACTACACGCCCGCCCTCGCCGACTGGATCGCCGAGCGTTGCACGGTCGAGGAGACCGGAGCGCGGAATATCGATCACGTGATCCAGGCGACCGTCCTGACCGGGGTCTCGAACGAGATCCTCGGCCGCATGGCGAAAGACGAGCCCATCCGCTCCGTCGCGATCGACGTCGCCCCGGACGGCACCCTTTTCCACTCGCTGGAGTAGACGGGAGAGCCCGGAGGCACCATGGCAGAAGTCAAGGCCGATACCGCTCAATACGCGGTCGAGATCAACGGACAGGTCTTTCAGGTGCTTTCCTTGAACGCCTACGAGGAGATGTCTCATCTCTTCCGTTTCAGCCTCACCTTGCGCTGCGACGATCCGCAGGTGGACATCAAGAGCATCCTGCGCCAGAAGGCCAACATTCACCTCCAATGGGAAGAGAAGGAAAAGTGGTGGTTCGGCATCGTCGCGAGCTTCTCCCAGGTCGACGCGGGAACCCCGGACCTCACCCAGGAAGAGGGAGAGTACGGTGAGTACGTGGCCGAGATCGTCCCCAGCTACTGGCTCCTCTCGCAGAAGACCAACTGCAAGATCTTCGAGTACGAGACCGCCAAGGACATCATTGGCGACGTGCTCGACAAGCGCGGCATGGCGGGAAAATATGAGCTCAAGCTCACCCGCGGCTACGCGATGCGGGAATACTGCGTGCAATACCGGGAGACCGACTTCGCCTTCCTCTCGCGTCTGATGGAAGAGGAGGGGATGTTCTATTACTTCTGGCACGATCCGGACCAGAAGATGGACATCCTGACGATCTGCGACTCGGCCTCCGGCTACTCCGCCTGCTGGCCGGACGACACGGTCCGTTTCAAGAAGGCGACCGGCGTCCTCTCGACCATCGAGGAATACCTCTCCTCTCTCACCTACGAGGAGCAGTCCCACACCGGGAAGGTCAGCTACCGGGATTGGAACTACCGCGATCCGAGAAAGCCCCCCAACAAGATCACCGCGACCGTGAAGGACGACACGGACCTGGAGGTCTACGACTATCACCTGGAGCGCTATCTGGACGATGGCCGCGGCCAGTTCCTCGCCCAGCAGGCGGTCGAGGAGCAGGCGGCGATGCACGAGACCCTTTCCGGCTCGGGCACCTACCGCTCGATCACCTCGGGCCATACTTTCACTCTGGACAAGGCCTATCGCGGCGATTTGAACCGCGAATGGGTGGTGGTCTCGGCGCACCACAGCGCGAGCCAGGGGAACCAGGGGGTCGACTACTCGGTCTCCTTCACGGCGATCGACTCGGGCACGGTTTTCCGTCCCCTGCCGCACACCCCGCGCCCCTCGCTCAACATGCAGACCGCGATCGTCGTCGGCCCCCCGGGTTCGAAGATCTACATGGACGACTACGGCCGAGCGAAAGTGCAGTTCCATTGGGATCTGGATCACGACTACGACCCCGACAGCTCCTGCTGGATGCGGGTCGCCCAGCCCTATGCCGGTATCGACGAGGGGAGCGGCGAGAAGCACGGCTTCCAGTGGCACCCGCTGATCGGCGACGAGGTGGTGGTCGACTTCCTGGAAGGCGATCCGGACAAACCGATCATCGTCGGGAGCGTCTACAACTACGTCAACATGCCGCCGATCAAGCCGAGCTATCTGGTCTCCTCCTGCATCCTCTCGCCCTACCAGCACAGCCTGGTCTTCGACGACAAGAACCGTTTCATCAAGGTGAACACCCCCTACCCGCACACGCTCATGATGAGCGATCCGGAACGCTACACCCAGCTCAACACGAAATATCAGAACTCGCTGAAGCTTCAGGATCCGCACGATTCGAACGCCCACGTCCCCTTTGTAACCCTGGAGACGGGCGGCGCCGAAAACATCACGATGCAGGACGGGGATCCGAAGCTTGGTAACAACATCAAGGTCTCGACCGCCGACAACCATGTCATCCAATTGGCGGACGGCTTCGATCTGCACGGGATTCTGGCGACGACGAAGAAGGCGAACAAGGTGCTCCTGGACGACCAGGGAGAAAACATCACGATCCAGACGACGAACGGCCACCGGGTGCTCCTGGACGACAAGAACGAGACGATCGTCGTCACCAGCAAGGACATGCACCGGATCGAGATCAACGACAAGAACAAGTACATCGCCATCCAGGATGAATCCGGCCAGCACCGTTTCACGATCGACATCGCCGGCAAGAAGGTGACCGTCGCGACCGATACCGGCTCGATCGACATCCTGGCACCCGATGGACAGGTGAAGATCGCCGCCAAGAAGATCGTGATGACTTCCGACACGGAGGTCGACGTCAACTGCAACGACATGTCGACGAAGGCGGGCAACACGGTGTCGGTCAAGGGCTCGAAGGTTCTCACCAAGGCTGACAGCATCGAGGAGACGGCCTCGGGAGACATCAAGATGGAGGGGATGAACATCACCTCCACGGCTTCGATGCAAAACAAGGCCGAGGGGTCTTTTGTGAATTCCGAGGCGAGCGGTGTGAATACGATCAAGGGAATGTTGGTGAAGATCAATTGAAGCGTTACGAAGGACGCTACTGCACGTTTGCGGTGCCCGATGACTGGGTGGCACAGCCGCCGTTTGCTTTTGTTGGTAAGGATGACGAGGGAGGGCGATGGACGGCTCAAGTGTTGGAGCGCTGTGTGTTAAAGGCACTACCGGTTAAGATGAATCTCCAGCAGCAGAAGGCAGTCTTGCCAGAGCTCTATGAAGGCTTCGAGCTTTTGGTGGAAGGTGCTCACCCGCCTGAAGGCGTTGGTGAGGGGTTCACTCTCACTTTTCGATTCTTAGATGAAGACGAAAACGAGTCGCGGGCTCAGTCTTTCCACATCATTCTCGGTAATCTTATTTGCCAGCTCGTTCTTGCAGGCCCTGGCCGGGCTGACCGCGAGCGGGACCGGCTGTTTGCCGCAATCAGCAAAACCTTCCGATTCGTGAAAGTGGAGTTTCTTGCTAACGCGGGGTCGACTGCTCTTGCCTCGGACATCCTCCGTACCCCGCAGGCTGAAGCGAAAAAGGGTTGGTCGGGCTCCTGGCGAAAGTTTCCGCGCGCTTGTGTTAATTTACCGGTTCCTGCTGGCTGGAATGTGTCCGAGGAGGAAGGAGATGTACTCTTTCGCCGAGGCTATACTGAAATACGACTCCTTCGCGATCTCGAAGGACATGGTGAACCAGGCAACTGGTTCGCCAGCCGGATGAAGCGACTGCAGGACTCGGGGGACCTGCTCCTCAGTTCGGAGAGCGGCGAACTGGAGCGAGGCTCCTACGCTGGAGTACTCTATGAAGAGAAGGGTGTCGGCCGGATCTGGAAGACCGCTGCGGTCGCTCGGTCTCTCGATCTATTCTTGAGCGATCAACAGCCTCTGATCTGGACCTTGAAGGCACCGGAAGCCGGGTTTCCAGGCCAGCGTTCATTCTTCGAATCACTCATCGCTGCGGCCAATTTTATCGTTCCGGAGGAGTGGGAGACGAAGCTCGTAGAGCCTTGGATCGACTGCACCCTGCGGGGCCCCTGGCAGGTAAAGGGGCCAGGGCTTTATGTGAACATCGATCATACGCCAGTCCTAGTGCACTGTTCGCGAGAATCTTATAAATTCCAATTAAAAAATATCGAGCCTTCTATTGTGGAATCACTTCGTAGGGGAGCCGGGTCTATTGAAGGCATGTTGGAACGTATCGTAAAGGGGCTATGGAAATCGTATGAAGCTCTTTATTATTCCCTCGATGGACCAATCGTGAGTGGAAATTCCACGATAAGCATTCGAGCGACATGGCTCTTGGGGGGGGGCAGCCTTTATGGTCTCTTCGTGAGAGGAGTCCTTCCAGAAGAAACGGATCAGTTAGCCCGAAATCTACTCGCTGGATTCATCGGTAATTAATCACTGCGTGCATGCCGAATATGGTTACTTGTGAAGAGGTGGCCAGATCTGCACTTCCGAACGACCAAACATAATTCTGTGTAGTCCTGCGGTAAGCGGCACATCGGTAGTAAAACTTCCGCTGCGGTAGCCTGATCGTGCTAGAGTAAGGAACACCTTTACTATCGCAGCATCTCCCTTCGCCTTCACTTCTATTTTCTTTACAGCTAGGCTGCTATGAAGAATCCCACCAGTCACTCGAACTGCAGGGCCTTTCTCCGTCGTAACTTGGGTCAACTCCGAAAATTGTACTTCCCTGGCCTCTGCAACCATAGTCTGGTTAACCCCCGTGAAGGCTAAAGCGACCCCGATGAACAGTTTTCAACAGGCTCGCGTATTTTCTGGCGAGAAGTGACTGAGGATGACTTTTTCGATTGCGCACCCCCAATTGCACCTAGGTCAGCGGCCTCAGCTGCATCATCAGCGGCATTGGCATTGTCAATGGATTCTTTCAACTCGTTGGGAGTGCTGATGCCCCAACTTCTGTCAGCAAGTTTTTCACCGGTTGTGGTGTTCCAAGCATCAGCTGCAAATGAAGAGCAGGGGTGAAGGTATCCCCAGCCATTCTCGCCTTTGTCTTTATATTCTTTTACTTTGTCTAGGAAGAGTTTTTCTTGATCATCATCAATATGTGTGCTTCTACTGGAGATGTCAGGGTAGATTTTATCTTTCTCTCCGTTTACATTTAATCCGACCCCTCCTCCACCATGATCGTTGCCCCATGTCCCGTAGGTCGTAGACTCACTTTCTCCGTCTTTTTTGTATTCAACCCAACTATGGAAGCCGCCGAGCGAGCCTCCCGAGGAGTGTATTGTTAGTGTTCCAGCCATATGGGGCGAGCCTGGGAGGTCGCTCTAACGAAATATTAGAGGACAGTCCTCCTCTGGAAGTATGCGATGAATAGAATTCATCCGGTCTTCAGGTGCGATGTCGTTTGCATTTAATATGGAACTAATCCAATATCCTAGCCCATTGTCTTTGCAGAGTTCCGGTAACGAAAAACTCAAAAGAACGAATGGAGTCACATCATTTTCATAAACTAGCCCAATCCGCTCGGCCTCTTGTACTAACCGGAGTACGGCGTCCTCTAAGGATTGCCTTTGCTCTGCTTTAGGAAACCACCGCTTGCGGGAATCTGCGAAAGTCGGTTCTTGCAGGAAATCTGCAAGTCTGCTTACATATCTCTCAAAGACGACTTTGGCAAGTTGGTCGTATTGCTCTTGACGCAATTTAAACATGGGGGCTCGTGAGGGCAGTCGAACGTGCCATCTAGTGCCTGCGACTCAATATTGAAATCGCGTCTGTGTTGTTAATCCCAAATGCAAAAATAGGTCCGAAGAAAATATTGAGTTCTTCTGAGTTACAAGTCGCGAGGAAGGGGGACAATATCCTGGGATCATAATAGCGGAAGTAGAGGGGTTCTCCGCTGGGAGATTGGACGACAAGAAACTTCCGTAAATGTCTGTATAGAGTGCGAAGGTCTTGGCGGGTCGCGACAAAAATTCCCCATGGAGCCGCCCATACGTTTTCTTTAAGCCACCGCAAAAAGTCGCCATCGACTGTCGCTAAATGTGGCGCAGCATCTAAAATTTCCTGTGATACTTGCCCTCGGTACAGGCAATGCAATTTTGCCGGATCTGTGGTCCTAATTTTTTGTTGAATAGCTGGCATATTGCAGGCGTCCAGGACGGCATATAGCTGATCAGTAAGCGTCAACTGGTGTAGGTCGGACAGAGACGCTGAGATAGAATTTAGGAGAGAGCTCATGAACTCATCAATCTAACGAAGGGTAGTGCTTTTCGGTTCGCATTCTCTAAACACTTGACGCACTTTGTTGGAAATACAATTTGCAAGCTAGATGCCGTGGGTAAGCCTGAACCTGATGCACCTCCGGTACCGATGAATACTGTAAAACATCCGAGAACAATTCTCCCCCCGTGGACCGTCATATCGCCCATCCGAGCTGCCGGCATCCCGCCGATCAGAACGGTGGGAGCCCCCGGGGGGGCGACGAAGTCAGGTGGCCCGACGCAGGTCGCCATGTCCCCAACCCGGGCGGCAGGCAGCCCACCGATCATGACAGTCGGTGCTCCCATCGAGACGATTGGACCTCCAACATGTGGAACTGGACCCGTCGACATGGGGCAGACATGCATATCGGTGAGTCGCGCGGCTGGCATTCCCATTCCGTATCAATCTCCGTTTCGTACAGTGGATGAACTGCACCTATTTCTTCTCCGGCGGCAGCTTCGGGATGATGGTGCCTGGAATCCAACCTTCTTTCACTTTAATGAGGGGCACCATCTTCTCGGCTTGCTCGCCCACTTTCTTGTCGGGGTCGATCCCCCGAGCCACGAGGAATTTGGCATATGCGACCGGGTCGTTGTGGTCCTTCTCGGGAGCATATATGATCAGGGCCTCAGCGACCTTCATGTCTTTATATTTTGTTTCCAGCAATTTTATCAACGCAGCTGTACCCGTTTCTTCATCGGCAAATTTTGCGCGTACTGGGGCGGAGGTCGACCGGCCAAGAGCTCCGAAGGTGGAGACCGAGTCGGAGGTGAAGATCATATTTCCAGGATTGTTGTTTCGCCAGGCAGGGGAGCCGCCGCACTTGATGAAGGTGGCGTAGTCTTCATGGCGATCGCGACAAGGCTTCTGGGCCGTATTCGCCTGGGCGTTGGGAAGCGGATTCTTCTGCTTCGCGAGGGGGACGGGTTTCGTGGTCTGCGGCGGCGACAGGAAACCGAACTGGTAGCCAAAGAGCTTGGTCACCGCGACCTTCAAGGGTTCGAGCGTATCCCCGAGGAAAGTTACCCTCCCCGGCTGCAGGGGTTTCGCCTTGGCGGATTGGGGGTTGGGGTCACCCACAGATCTCTCCTCCAGGAGTCGCGGTCATCCTTCAGAACGGAAGTCGGTCCGAAGTGTCGGCCTTAGTATACGCTGAGGGAGCCTATGATTCGCCCATCCCAAATCTCCCAGCTCGGCTGGCTCCTCGTCCTCTCTCTGCTCATCCCGACGGCCCGCGCGGCGGCGCCGAGGCGAGCCCACAAGCCCGTCGTCCGGGAACAGGTGGAAGTCGAATTCATGGGCAGTACGGAGAAATGGCGGTTGCAGTGGGCTTCCGCGCCGACTCGCGTCTGCGATGTGGGCGGTCCCGAGTGGACGACCTGCCTCTGCGCCGGCTTCGCCTTCGGGGAAGAGGGGGAGCTCGAGCTGGTGCGGTCGGTAGGCTCTCGACCGGAGGAACGGCTTCGCCTCTCTCCCTACTTCGACGATCAGGAGAACCCGGGGCAGGGCGGGAAGGCCGTATTGTCGCGGTGGCCGCACCTCCCGGAGGACGACGCCCGGGCAGCGGATCCGAAGCGCAAGGCGCCGAGCGTCGTGGAGATCCACTCGCGGCGGCCGGTCCGCATCCTCAATCTTCACGATTTCGACCACGATGGCTGGGCCACGGAGTTCATGCTGCAGGTGGGCGCTGGCCCCTGCGGGCATCAGGCCAGCATCTTGGTCGGCATCTCTTACCGAGCCCCGACCCTCCATGCTTTCGGCACGGCCGAGCACCCGAAGACGCCTCTCGTCCTTCCGCCACGGGCCTGGCGAAGACTGCGCGACGAGAAGCCGCCTCTCGAGGTCGTGGATGTGGCTTGCGGGGATCACGGCTCGGCGGAGGAGTCGGTGTTCTTCGTGTCCGCGGATTCAGACGGCCTCCACGCCACGGAGAAGACCTACGGCTGCGGCGAGGGCTTCAAGCGCGGCAAACTGCTGAGCCAGAAGGTCTTGTGAGGCACCCCTCGCTCCACCCCCCCATCTCCGCTAAAATGCGATCGACCCCTGACGCAGCACGCCAACGCGCCCGACAAGGGCAAGGAGACCGCGCGGCGGACCGGCAAGGACGCGCGGATCCACCCCAAGACCTTCCCGGACGACTTTTTCAAGACGAAGAAGCGGTGAGGGGAGCCCCGGACGGGCGAGATCCTCTCGAGGAAGCCCCGGCATCGAGCGTACGAGAGCGCGCGCAGGAGGATGTCGAGTCAAGAAATGAGCATGTTGGGCGGGAAGATCAGCATCTTCTCTCCCGAGATCAGCATCTTTCCCCGAGAAATGCTGATTTCTTTCGCGAAGATGTTCATATCGAGAGGAGGAATGTACATCTTCTCCCTCAAGATGTGCATCTTCTCTCAAGAGATGCTGATTTCTTCCGCGAAGATGCTGATATCGGGAGGAAAGATGTACATCTTCTTTCCCAAGATGTACATCTTTTCCCAAGAAATGCTGATTTCCTCCGCGAAGATGCTCATTCTCGGAGGGAGCTTCGTGACCGTCCAGAGCTTCTCCCTCGGCTTGCCGTTGCCCCTACGGGCTTTGGATTCAATGGGTTGGACGAACCTGCGGCCTGCGCCCCAGGCGACCCCCAAAGGATCTGGGCGGGGACGCGCTGTTCCCCCACCCAGATCCATTCGCTGCGCTCGTCGGCCCCCTTTGCAGCCCTGCGAAGGCCCAGGGTAGGAGAGATCGGCGCGAGCTCACGGGGATCAGGACTTGTCGGCGCCATGGGGCGAGGACCCGATTTGCGGCCTCCAACAGGGCTCAGCGAACGGCGGCGGCGGTCTCGAGACAGAGGTTGTCCCCAGAGTGGCAGCAGATCGTGTCGTCTGTGTAGATGATCCGGCCCTTCACCTGGCGCAACTCGGGCGCCGAGAGGTGCGCGAGGGTCTCTTTGGCCAGCCTCAGCTTCCGGACGCTCTTCTTCCTGAGATCTCCCTTTGCGATGCCGAAGGCGGTTCTGCCGGCCGGGGCATTCTAGATCTCGCGGGCCTCGAACGGTAGGCCAGATTCGGCTGACAGGGCCTGGTTAGCCGAGAATCTCCAGGGCCTCATGCTTTTGACCGCGGCGCGCCCGGTAGATAGCGAAGTCGCCGCGATCGAGGGTGAAGATCTGACGGGAAGGAAGAGCTTCGGCCGCGGTGACGAGGGAGGCATCGGCGAGATCCATCGGACGATCCGCGTACTGCCCCATGAGCTCGAAAGCACGGCGGATCGCCACGTCTTCCATCGGCCAGACTCTCACCCCGCCCTGCAGGACGAAGTCTCGCAGGCGCTCTGCCCCCAGACTTCCTGGGGCGAGCATGTGGAAGCATTCGGTCAAGACGGGGACTGTCGTCCATAGAGGTTCTCGGAGACCACGAAGAACGGTCCGGCAGCGCCGGTGCGCACCATCCCTGGGATCGAAGAGGGCGACGAAGGGGCCGGTATCGACCAGGATCATCGCCCGAGCTTTCTACGGATGGCCTCCTTCACACCGCGTCGGGTTTCGGTCGAGGGAGCAATGGCGTAGCCCCCTGGCCCGAGATCCAAACCCTCGTAGATCTCATAGGCGGTGCGTCGGGTGTCCTGGGCTTGCTGATCCTGTAAGGCCAGCAACCCGCGTTTGAACACCGCGGAGATCGAGAGACCCGAATTCCGAACGAGATTCTCCAGGATCTTCTCTGTGTCCTCATCCAGGCGTACCGTCCGCGAGCTCATCGTGTTCCCTCCGCTGTCTTACAGTGTAATACGATCCATCTTCCTCGGCAAGCACGCCGGGCTTCGCCGTCAGGGCGCCAGCCGGTGGGCCTTCAGGAACGCGACGATCCTCTCCGAAGCCCACGCGGGATAGACGTGCCGACCGGGATGGAAGATCGTCTCGACCGGCGCGCCTTTGGTCGAGGCGTAGAGCGTGCAGCCGGGGCCGCAGGCCTCTCCCGGTCCGAGAGCGCCGTCTAACGCGCGCACGGTCTCGATCGTCTTCTTCTGGTCTTTCACGGGGACGACCCGGTCCTTCTCCCCCGTGATCTGGAGGAGCGGTTTCGGAACGGCCAGGTGGATCTTGGTCCCGAGGCTCCCGGCGCAGGAGGCGAGGGCGGCGAAGGTGCTCGGGCGCTCGGCCCAGAGGAGGTAGTTGAAGTAGGCACCGTTCGAGAAGCCGGTCGCGTAGATGCGGCGGTCGTCGACCGGGTACTTGGCGCGGAGGGTCGAGAGCACGGCGTCGAAGAATTTGAGGTCGCGGTCGTCGTAGTCGCCCGGCGCCAGCTGCCAGCCGGTGCGGAGCGCCAGGGGATCGACCCGGCGGCTGAAGGTGCGCACGCCCTGCATGTAAACGACGAGCGCCTCCGGCCAGAGCTTTTCGATCGCCATCGTGCGCGCCGCCTCCTCCATACTGCCGCCGTGGCCGTGGAAGGCGAAGACCAAGGGCACCTTGGTTTCCCCATTTTGCGCCGCGGGAGCGAACACCAGCGCCTGGCGAGGGGCGCCGTCGATCGTCCATTTCAGGGTGAGGGGCTCGGCTGTCACGCCGCTGGCAACGCTGGCCGCGATCCCGAGGAACGCCAAGATCGAGAGAAGTTTTTGCATGGGATGCCTGGAGTGTGCGAGGGACATGCCAGAACCCAAGAAAAAGGACGGCCGCGGAAGTCCGCGGCCGCCCGGGTGCGAGCACGGGAGGAGCGTAACGCCTACTCGGCGCCGATCCCGAGATACGTGCGGAGCTTCTCGTCCTCGAACATCGCCTGGGCTCGATCGTCCTTGCTCATCAGGGAGACCAGGAAGGCGACGACGAAAGAGACGGGCATCGAGAAGAGGGCTGGGTACTTGTACGGGAAGATCGCCTTCGCGTTGTGGAAGATGTCGACCCAGATCGTGGGGGAGAGGATGATGAGGAGGATCGCGAGGAAGGCGCCGGTCAGGATCGAGGCCACGGCCCCGGCGGTCGTGAAGCGCTTCCAGACGATCGAGAGGAGGAGCGCCGGGAAGTTGGCGCTGCAGGCGACGGCGAAGGCCAGGCCCACCATGAAGGCGACGTTCTGGGTCTTGAAAAGGAAGCCCAGAGCCACGGCGCAGACCCCGAAAATGAAGGTCGACCACTTGGCCACCCTCACTTGCTCGGCCTCCGTCGCCGTCCCGTGCTTGACGACGTTTAAGTAGATGTCGTGCGAGAGGGCCGAGGCGCCGGCGAGAGTCAGACCGGCGACGACGGCCAGGATGGTGGCGAAGGCGACGGCGGCGATGAAGCCGAGGAACGGCGTACCGCCCAGGAGCTCGGCTAAGAGCGGCGCCGCCATGTTGCCGCCTTTGGCGATCCCCTTGATCACATCGCGGGTGACCAGGATCGAGGCGCCGAAGCCGACGATCGGGATGATGATGTAGAAGTAACCGATGAGCCCCGTCGCATAGAGCACCGAGGTCCGCGCCGCCTTGGCGTCGGGGACGGTGTAGAAGCGCATGAGGATGTGCGGCAGCCCGAGGAGGCCGAACATCAGGGCGAGCCCCAGGGAGACCGCGTCGACCGGGCTCGTCACCAGGCCGCCGGGCTCCAACGCGCCCTGGCCGTACTTCTGCGCCGCGGCGCCGTAGAGGGCTCCCGGGCTCCAGCCGAACTTGTTCAAGACCAGGATGGCGAGGAAGGTGACGCCGAAGAGGAGGAGGACGGCCTTGACGATCTGCACCCAGGTGGTCGCGATCATGCCGCCGAAGAGGACATAGACGAGCATGACGACGCCGACCAGGATCTCCGCGAGCTCGTACTTGATGCCGAACATCAGCTTGATGAGGTCGCCCGCTCCCACCATCTGGGCGATGGTATAGATGAGGAGGGTGAGGACGCCGCCGACCGCCGAGGCGATGCGGACGGGCGTCTGCTTGAGGCGGAAGGCGACGACGTCGGCGAAGGTGTACTTGCCGAGGTTTCTCAAGGGTTCGGCGATGAGGAACATGAGCGCCGGCCAGCCGACGAGAAAGCCGGTCGCGTAGATCATCCCGTCGTAGCCCGAGAGCGAGACCAGACCCGCGATCCCCAGGAAGGAGGCGGCGCTCATGTAGTCGCCGGAGAGGGCGAGGCCGTTCTGGAAGGCGCTGACGCTCCGGTTGGCGGCGTAGAAGTCCTTGGTCGAGCGGGTGCGCTTGGCGGCCCAGTAGGTAATGCAGAGGGTGAGGGCGACGATGAGGAGGAAGAAGCCGATGGCGGAGGCGGTGGGATGGCCGAGCGACGTCTGGACGGCCGGTGCCGGGTTCATTTCTGCACCTGAGCCTTCAACCGGGCGACCTCGACGTCGTGACCGTTCGCCCAGACGACGTAGATGGCGGTCAGGACCCAGGCGCCGACGATGACCCCGACTCCGAGCGGGATGCCGAGGGTCGTGGACTCGCCGATCTTCTGGGCGAGGAAGGGCTTGTCAAAGGCGATGAGCAGGATGTAGCCGTAGTAGAGGACGAACAGGCAGACGAGGAGGAGGATCGAGATCGTCCACCTCCGCGACACCAGCCGCTTGAACTCCTCGGACTCCAACATCTCTCGCGTGCTCTTCATGGGGCCTCCTCCAGGGGAAAGGAACAGGGCGGCGCGCCGGGCGCCGCCCCGATCGAGACAGCGCTAGAAGGCGTAGACCTGGTACTGCAGGCGAACCTGCGTCCGGTTCTTGCTGGTGTCGCGGTCGATCTTGCCGACGGCGAATTTCAGGTCCGAGTTGACGCCGTGAGGATAGAAGCCGAGGCCGATCTCGTAGGTCGTCTGGTCCTGGTTGGCGGCCGTCTTGACGTCGAAAGTCCGATCGGTGTACTGGAAATAGGGCTGGAGCTTCAGCGTGTGACAGTAGTAGCCGAGCTCCAGGAGGGTGTTCTTCTGCTCCGGGAGCGACGCCAGGAAATCGTCGCCGTTCAGATGGTTGTAGTCGATCTGGAGGGTCACGCCGTCGCCGCCGGCGATCGGCTGGTCCCAGAAGAGGTCGGCGTTGTAGGCCTTGTAGTCTTTCTGGGTATCGTAGCTGCCGCCGATCGCGAGGCTCTGGGTCTTGCCGAGCGAGGTGCCGCGATAGAAGTAGCCGGTCTGGGCGCCCAGGATCCAATAGGTGAGGCGGCCGGCATAGCGGAAGGAGTTGTAGACCAGGTCGCGGTTGCCCTGGAAGACGCCGGCGCGGTATTCGAGGTGGTCGTCGCCCAGGTAGCCGCGCAGCTGGACGCCGTAGTCGCGGCCGGTGCGCGCCTGGAGCGGCGTCGATTCGAGGAAGGTGTTGGTGCCGTAGTCGACCGACATGAGCGTCGCCGCCGACTGGGTGTGGTTGTAGCTCGACGGCGGCAGCATGAGGCCGCCGTCGATCTGGAACTCCTTGGAGAAGGTATAGGTGGCGAAGAAGTCCTGGACGAAGAGCTCGGTGGTGTTCTTCGTCGTGTCGCCGGCGCCCTTGCCGAGGTTCGGGCTGTCGGTGTCGAAGAAGACGTTGAGGTTGTCGTACACCTTGAGCCCGGCGAGGAGCCGGATGCGGCGGAGGTAAATGTCCTGGGCGGTGTGGGTGGCGGTGGTGTTGTCCAGGGTCTCGGCGGTGACCTGGCCGAGAAGACCGAGCTTCAGGGTCTCGTTGCCATCGGCCGAGGTGACCTGGATTTGCGCCGCTGCCGGTCGTACGAGGCAGAGCGCTGCTGCTAAGGTGACCGCAAAGAGGATGCTGCGCTTCAGGAGGTCTTTCATCGTACCTGGCCCTTTCGTGCACAGCCGGCAGTGGCTGCGGTTCCGTACAGGGAAAGAACGATGCCGGCATGAAGCAGGACCGGCGGCATGATTGCAGTTGAAGGGGACGCTGCCATACTGTCACTGAGCTGTCAAGGGGTTTACAGAATGTTGACATATCCGCAGGAGAGAAGGGAGCGCCAAGCGTGAAGAAAGTATGGGTCTCGATGGTCCTGGTCCTCGCCGCCGTCCTGGCCCTTCACTGCCAGAGAGGGGCGGGCGGTTCCGGCGATTCCGGCGGTTCCGGAGCCAGGGGGGCGAGCAACCCCAACGCCCCGGCGCCGCTCCCCGACGGGCCGGGACTCGCCAAGGCGACTTTCGCCGGCGGCTGCTTCTGGTGCATGGAAGGGCCCTTCGACGAGCTCGACGGCGTGAAGGCGACCACCTCCGGCTACACCGGCGGTGATACCCAGCATCCCACCTACGACGAGGTCTCGGCCGGCGGCACCGGCCATGTCGAGGCCATGCAGGTTCTCTACGACCCGAAGAAGGTGACCTACCAGAAGCTCCTCGAGGTCTTCTGGCACAACGTCGATCCCACGGTCACCGGCCGCCAGTTCTGCGACAGCGGCGACCAGTACCAGGCGATCATCTTCTACGCCGATGAAACCCAGAAGCAGCTCGCCGAGGCGTCGAAGCAGGAGGTCGAACGAACCAAAACCTTCAGAGACCCGATCGTCACCCCGATCCGTCCCCTGACCCAGTTCTGGCCCGCCGAGGAGTACCACCAGGACTTCTATAAGAAAGAGCCTCTGCGCTACCGGTTCTACCGCGCCGGCTGCGGTCGCGACCGGCGGTTGCAGGAGCTGTGGGGGAAGGCCGCGGGGCACTGAGCCGCGGCTGCGACTCGGTGACACGAAGTGTCACCGAGTCGACGAATTTTGTCTCCCCTAGAGAAACCTACATCTCCTTACAGGGCAAGCGTTTACTCCCATTCAAAGGGCTGGCATGGAGCATGCTTTTGGGAAGCGGAAACGGCCTTGGGAATGTACCCATCCGATAGTCGAGAAGAAGAGGGAGGAGAGGTCATGAAGGTATTCCGTAAACGTGAGCGGGGCTTCACGCTGATCGAGCTGTTGATCGTGGTGGCGATCATCGGCATCATCGCCGCCCTGCTCATCCCCAACTTCCTGGACGCGCTCCAGAAGGCGAAGCAGAAGCGGACCGTTGCCGACATGAGAAACACCGGCACCGCGATGTTCTCCTGGCTGACCGACCAGGTCGGCGCCGCCGCCGCCGGCGCCGCCGCCACGACGGTCGACCTCGCGAGCTACGGCACGGTGACGGACGGCAGCAACCTGCTCACGGTGCTCGTCCCGCAGTACCTCCAGCAGGTCCCCGAGGTGGATGGCTGGAAGACCAACTACGATTACTACCTGAAGACCGCCACCCCGCTCGATGCGCAGGTCATGGCCATCCAGAGCTATGGCCGCGACAAGAAGAAGCAGCTGACCTCCGCCATCAACGTCACCTCGTTCGACCCCACCGACTACGACCAGGACATCCTCTGGGCCGACGGCTTCTTCGTCCGCTGGCCGCAGAAGGTCACGCCCTGATCTAGAAGCACAGGCAGGATGGTTTTGAGGAGGCGCCCGGCGTAAGCCGGGCGTCGTCGCGTTTGGGGCTAGACTGGCGACATGCTATCCTCTTGAGGCCCACTTCTGCGGAAAGTCCGCAAGGAATGACCTGAAACGGAGGTGGGACTCTTAGAAAGGCACCTCGAATGCTCCTCCGGTTCCGAGTCTCCAATTACCGCTCCCTGCGTGACGAGCAGGAGCTGTCGATGGTGGCCAGCTCTCTAGACGATTCTCAGGGCGCCGTCGTGCGTCCCGATGGCCTGGATTTGGGAGTGCTGCCTGTCGCCGCGATCTATGGCGCTAATGCAGCGGGGAAATCGAATGTGCTTGGGGCTCTTCAGTTCATGCGAAATGCTGTGGTCGGCTCTCATCGGCAATGGAAACCGGATGGCCCAATCCCTCTCGATCCCTTTCTTCTGGATACGGAGCACGGGGATGGCACCTCGCTGTTCGAAGCAGACTTCCTAATCGATGGGGTGCGACACCGATATGGCTTCGAGCTGAACCGCGAAAAGATCCTTAAGGAATGGCTGTCGGTATATCCACACCAGCGGGAACAGGTCTGGTTCACGAGAGTTACTGCCGACGCGGATTCATTTAAATTCGGCAAGCATTTTAGAGGAAAGAATCGGGCTATCGAGTCACTCACTCGGTCGAACAGTCTGTTCTTATCTGTGGCTGCTGAGAATAACCATGAAGTCGCACTCGCGATATATTCTTGGTTTTCTGGAAGTCTGGTATCAATCGGGTCTCGAGATCACCAGCGCCTTGGAGCTCAAGCGGCCCTTCTGTTCAGGGACGCTAGCTTTAGGTTGGAAGCACTAGAGCTTTTGAGATCGGCAGATTTAGGGATCGTAGATGTCCAATTGAGGGAAAGAGCTATCGATGAAGGTGTCCGCCAGAAGGTTAAAGGCTTTGCCACCGTTTTTAACCCTTCCTTCGAGGTCGAGGAAGCAATCAGGGAAATCGGCGGAAGTATTCCGTTTATAGAATTCCAGCATCGAGGTAAGGCTGGCGCGGCTCTGTTTTCTCTAGCGAATGAATCGAACGGTACCCAAGTCTGGGTTTCGCTCGTCGGGCAACTGCTACGTGTCCTGAAAAGAGGCTCCGTTTTCTGTGTCGATGAGCTCGACGCCAGCCTCCATCCGCACCTCGCCTTGGAAGTCATCCGCATCTTCCAAGATCCGCAGCGCAATCCCAAGCATGCCCAGCTCCTTTTCAATACCCATGACACCACGCTCCTTGGCAACCTGCTCGACGGTCCACACCTGCGTCGGGATCAGATCTGGTTCGTGGAGAAGGACGGCGAGGGGGCGACTCATCTTTATCCCTTGACCGACTTTAAGCCTCGGAAGGACGAAAATCTGGAGCGGGGCTATCTGCAGGGTCGCTATGGTGCCATTCCGTTTATTGAATCGGCCCCTTTGGTGGAAGTTGAGTAGGCGGGATCGCGACCTACGGCGCCGCGGGCCTCGGCGCGAGCCGCGCCAGCGCATTCTTATCCTGTGCGAAGGACGCCGCACGGAGCCGGGCTACTTCCGTGCCCTGTGCTTGGTATTCCGAAACCGACTTGTCGAGGTGGAGATCGACGACCGCACCGGCGTACCGAAGACCCTGGTCGAGCGCGCCGCCGAGCGCAAAAAAGAGGCGGCGAGGGAGGCGCGGAGCCAGCGAGATCCCTTCCTGGCCTACGACGAAGTCTGGTGTGTCTTCGATGTCGACGAGCATCCGCACCTGCCTGACGCTCGCCAGCAGGCGCGCGATAACGGTATCCAGCTGGCGATCTCCAATCCCTGCTTTGAGCTCTGGGCACTGCTGCACTTCCAGGACCAGACCGGCTATCTTGAAAGGCATAAGATCCAGAGTCGGCTCCGACACCATCTCCCCAACTACGACAAAGACTTACCCTTCGATCGCCTCCATCCCACCTACGCCCAGGCTGTCGAGCGTGCCCGTGCACTCGAACATCAGTGGGCGACGGCGAACTCCCCAGGGGACAACCCGTCGACGGGTGTCCACATGCTGACCGAGCGCATCCGCTTCAGTGCCGAGCCCCTTCCTACTCCTCCTTCCGCTCCTTCCACTCCCTCCGCCCCCCAAACAGCAACCGCTGCTCCAGCCTCCCGCGCTGGGCACGGTAAAAAGCGTTGAGGAAGGGGCGCGGGGGGGACCCGCCAGCGGTCGGCGGGCCAGTCGATCTTGTGTTTGATCTTGTTGGCGACTTCCGCGAGGAGCTGGGAGTCGACCGCGGCTTCGTCGTTTCTGCGCAGAGATCCTCCAAACGCTCCTCGGCAACGTGCTCGTTTCTGTTTGAGATCAAGGCTGGAATTGGGTACAATGAGCACATTGATAGGAGAACGAAGATGAAAAAGCAACTCAAACAAAAACTCTCCCTGAACCGGGAGACCCTGCGCGCCCTCCAGGAGGGTGGGCTGCGCGACGCCGCCGGCGGCTTCGCGACGATCAATACTTGCGGAAAGCCCTGCACGAACGCGTGCACGGTGAGCTGCCGGACACAGTGCGGTGGGCCAGGTTGCCTGTAAGCAGCAGCCTGTAAGCAGCAGAATGCCCGGCGCCGCCAGCCTCCGCTGCGCAGACGGAGCAGGGACGCGGGGCGGCCGCTGCTCAAGGTAAAAATTGAGAAGCCCTGAAAGGGCGACGGCAGTTCCGAGTCCCTGATTGCCGTCGCCCCTACGGGGCTTTTAAATCAATGGGTTGACCCCAACCAGGGACTTGTGTCCCTGGCTGCATGCCGTCGCCCCTACCGGGGCTGGGCTGCCGAGCCTCCTCCTACCCCTCCTTCCGCTCTTTCCGTTCCCCGAACAACAACCGCTGCTCCAGCCTCCCGCGCTGGGCGCGGTAGAAGGCGTTGAGGAAGGGTTGCGTGGGGATCTGCCAGCGGTCGGCGGGCCAGTCGATCTTGTGCTTGATCTTGGTGGCGACGTCTTCCAGGAGCTGTGGGTCGACCACGGCGTCGTCGTAGCGGCGGAGGAGATCTTCTAAGACCTGGAGCTCGCGGATGCCGTAGATGTCGAGCTGCTTTCTGGTGAAGACGATGTCCGTGGCGGGATCGGCGAGGCGGGCGAGGCTGGGGCCTTCCGCGACTTGGGCGAGGTCGCGGAGGAGGACGGAGGCCGGGGCGCGGACGACGAGGGTGCCGGCGACGAGGTCGCCGCAGCGGAGACGATCCTGGCTCACGAGCGGGAGGGCGGCGAAGACGAGGAGCCAGGCGATGGCGAGGAACCTTCCCCAGCCAGGAGCGGCGGGGACGAGCGCGGCGGGCGCGAGGAGGGCGACTACGGGGAGGAAGACTTCGAGGTCGCGGGTGAGATTGCGGGCGAAGACCGCCTCGGCGGTGAGCGGTCCGCCGTCGCGCGAGATCACCCGGAGGCCCATCCGGCGCTTGCCAGGGGTGACGCCGCTTCGCGCCACCTCCCACGCTACGAAGTAGAAATTGAACAGGAAGAAGCTGGCGAGAAGGGCGAAGGCGATGGCGAGGCCCCGGTCGATCGGTGCCAGGGCGAAGACGGCCACGATCCCGGCCACGAGCGAGCCCAGGACGATGAGGCCGAAATCGAGCAGGAAGGCGCCGACGCGGTCGCCGGCCCTCGCCACCTCAAAAGGAATGGAGATTCCCTCCGGGGTGCGCACCCGGTAGAGCCGTGGCCCCTCGATGGCGAGGATGGGTTTCATGCGGTCTCTCCCGGTTTCGCGGTCTCTCTTCCGGCATAGAGGAAATACGCGAGCCAGAAGAGGAGGCTCGAATCGGCCACCAGGAAGCGCACGGCGGGTGAATGGACGAGCTGGCGAAAGATCCCTTCGAGGAGACCGGCGAGGACGAGCATCGCGACCGCTCCGACCGCCAGGAGGACCGCCTCGCGCCCCTCGCGGGCGAGGTTGTCGAGCCGGGTGTGACGCCCTGGAAAGACGAGAGCGTTGCCGAGGACGAGCCCGGCGGCGCCGCAGAGACAGACGGCCGAGAGCTCGGTGACGCCGTGCGGCAGCACCCAGGCCCAGAACTCCGTGCCCAGGCCCCGCGAGGCATAGAGCGCCGCCAACGCCCCGAGGACGAGCCCGTTCTCGAAGAGGAGGAAGATCACCGGCGCTCCGGCGGCAAACCCCAAGGCGAAGCTCATGATGCCGATTTTCGCGTTGTGCGTGAAGAGGAAGGCGGCGAAGGCGCCGAGCGCCGTGGCGCCTTCCTCGGGACCCTTGTAGAGGATGTTGCGCAGCTCGGCGGTCGAGGAGGCGGGACCCCGGCCCTGGGCCATGTCGTCGCTTACGAAGCTGTAGAAACGTTCGGGATCGCTCCGGGTCAACCGGTAGCCGGCGAGGGTGCCGAGCGCCATCAGAAGGACCGCCACGGCGACGAAGCGAAGATAGCGGCGCACGGTCTGGGGAAAACGGTGGGTGAAGAACTCGACGATCGCTCGGCCGGCCGGCTGTTTGGTGCCGTAGACGCATAAGTAGGCGCGGCCGACCAGACCGTTCAGGTATTCCAAAAGGTTTCTGTCGAGGGAGATGGCGGTCGCCACCGAGAGCGAGCTGACGGCGCTCCGGTAGAGCGCCGGGAGGCGGGCGATCTCGCCGGCCGTGAGATCGGAGAGGCCCTGGTGTTCGACCCGGGTGACCAGCTCTTCGAGCTCGCGCCACGAGCGCTCCCGCTCGCGCCGGAACTGGGCCGATTTCAAGTGGAAGTCGGAAGCGCTAGATCCGCTCACGGCGTTTGATCTCCAGGTAGGTATTGATCAGTTGGGGACCGATCGCGGACGGCACTCCGTCGACACAGGGAATGCCCTGCCGGCGCAGGCGCGTGAGCACCACCTCGCGGTCGCGAAGGAGGCTCGCCGCCACCACCGCCCGATGGAGCTTCTGAAGGTCCGCGGGCCGCGCCGCGGCGATGGCGGCGAGGCCGGGATCCTGCAGGGTGACGAAGACGACTTGGTGCCGCCGCGCCAGGCGATCGAGATTTTCGAGCATCAGCTCGGCGGTCGTCGTGTCGACGAAGTCGGTGAGCACGACGACGAGCGAGCGGCGAGAGAGGCGCTGGCCTAAAGCGGTCAGGCCGACCGTGAAATTGGTCTCGGCCTCCGAGTAGTCGATCCGGCTCGCCAGCTGCGAAAAGGCGGCGAAGCTCTGGATTCCCCCCTGGGGAGCGGCCCAGACTCCGACCTTCGAGTCGAAGCTCAAGAAACCCACGCGGTCGCCGGCGCGGAGCGAGACGTAGGTCAAGAGGAGGGCCGCGGCCACGGCGTGGTCGACCTTGGGGATCTCCAGGAGCGGCTCGCACATGAGATGGCCGGTGTCCACGGCGAGGATGATCTGGTGGTTGCGCTCGGCCCGGAACTGGCGCGACACCAGCCGCTTGTGGTGGGCCGAGGCCTTCCAGTCGACGACCCGCGGGTCGTCGCCGTGGGCGTGCTCGCGGAGCGAATCGAACTCCGTGCCGTCCCCCCGGTAGCGCTCGATCTTGAGCCCGGCCTGGAGCGCGCGCTCGTCGGCGAAGCGGAGCGCCGTCACCCGCACCGGCCGGAGGTCGGGAACGACCGCGGATTCCTTCCCCAACTCCACCCGCGCGATCGAGGCGAGGAGACCGAGCGGACCGGTGAAGCGGATCGAGGCGCGGAGGACGGCGATCCGGCCGCGCCGCGTGGGGACGAGCGGGCAGGCGAAGGTGGCGTCCGGGGCATCGGCGGCGTTCGTGCCGGTCTTCCCGATCGTGCCGCGGAGCGGCGGCTGGGGCACGAGCTTGTCCGAGAGGTCGACCGCCACGGTCACCGCGAGCGGCCGCGGGGACGGCACCCGCACCGTGAGGAGCGCCGCCCCGGTCTCGCCGATGGCGAGCGCGCCGGGCAGCTCGACGGTGCAGACGACCTCCCGGCGGCGCGGGGCGAGGAGACCGTCGGCGCCGAGGGCGAGCGCGAAGCCGCCCAGGAAGATCGGCCAGGCCGGCCACAGCCACGGCTCGATCGTCGGCAGGAGGGCGAGGCCGAGCCCAACCGCCGCCACGAGGACCGCTCGCCGGGTGGGACGCATGGTTCTAAGCCTACGGGCGGCGCCGCCTAGCGCGGCGCCACCACCTGGGCCTCGATCTGGTCGAGGATCTGATCGGCGCCCAGGCCGTCGACCTCGGCGCTCGGGGAGAGGACCACCCGGTGGCGCATGAGCGGCTTCCACAAGCCCTTGACGTCGTCGGGGAGGACGAAGTCCCGCCCTTCGAGGACGGCGACGGCACGCGAGGCCGCGGCGAGCATGTTGGCGGCGCGCGGGCTGCCGCCGTAGCGGAGCGCCGGATGGTTGCGGGTGGCGCGGACGAGGTCGACCACGTAGTCGGCCATGGGGTCGGCGAGACGGAGCTCCGAGACCACCTGCCGCACCCAGGTGAGATAGCGCAGGTCGCAGAGCGGGGTGATGCCGAGCTTGGCGAGATCGGGCATCGTCGTCTGGTGGCCGTGGGTGCGGACCATCGTCCGCTCCTCGTCGCGAGTGGGATAGCCGACCAGGACCTTGAACAGGAAGCGGTCGAGCTGCGCCTCGGGGAGCGGGTAGGTCCCCTCCTGCTCGATGGGGTTCTGGGTCGCGACCACCAGGAAGCCGGGGGAGAGCGGATGGCTGATGCCGTCGAGCGTCACCGTCCGCTCCTGCATGGCTTCCAAAAGCGCGGCCTGAGTCTTGGGCGGGGTGCGGTTGATCTCGTCGCCCAAGAGAAGCTCGGTGAAGAGCGGTCCCTTGGTGAGGGTGAAGGTGTTGGTTTGGAAGTTGAAAAGGCTGGTGCCCAAAAGATCTCCCGGCATCAGGTCGGGAGTGAACTGGACGCGCTTCAATTCAAGCTTGAAACAGGCGGCGAAGGCGCGGGCGAGGAGGGTTTTCCCCGTCCCCGGCGGTCCTTCGAGGAGGAGGTGCCCCTCAGAGAGGAGCGCCACCAGGAGGAGCTTAACGACCTCCTCCTGGCCGATGACCGCGCGCCCGATCCGTTCTTTCAACGCCCGGGCGAGCTCGGGGATCTTCTCAGTGGCCATCCGTCATCTCCATGCGCCAGCGGTAGAGGGTCTTGGCGAGCGCCGCCGCCCGCGCCAGGGTCTTCCTCTCGCCGCGCCCGGCCGGATCGAGGACGGCGATCCGGCGCTCGAGGGCGGCGAGGTCGAGGGTCGTTCCTTTTCGCTTGCCGATCCCCTGGAGATGGGCCGCGAGCTCCTTCTCCGGGAGGTTCGTGGGCAGGAAGAAACGCGCGGCCACGGCCCGCAAAGTCTGTTGATAGTAACGGTAGAGGCTGTCCGCCGTCCGGCCGCCATGGGCGAGGAGCTGGGCGGTGTTGTCGATCAGCACCTCCTTGCCGGCGGCGAGCCCGGAGCTGGCGGGGAGGGGAGCGCCGAAGCGCCCCATGCCCGCGGCGAGGATCGTGCCGAGGAGGAGCAGGCCCTGGAGGACGCCGGGGAGAAGTGGGAAGCGGAAGGCCTCGGCGAGGAGCCCGCGGCTCTTCACATAGCCGTGGATCGTCTCGTCGAAGACGACCCCCTGCGCTCCCAGGCGCAGGGCGAAGAGCTCGTGCGCCAGGGCGGCGTGGTCGGCGCGGGCGAGCCCCTGGTTGTTCCACAGGTCCGGATCGGCGACGACGAAGACCTCGGGAGCATCGCGCCCCAGGCTGCCGACGGCGATCAGCAGGTCTCGGCCGCAGTCGGCCTCCGACGTGAGTCCCGTGGCGGGGGCGAGGAGCTGGAGGGGCTGGGCGTCGACCGTGAAAGGGCGCCAGCTTTCGGCAGCGCTCCCGAGCGCGTAGCAGCGCTGGAGCCCGGCCGACGGAGGGGCCGAGGGTCGCTCCACGGTGGCGCCTTTCAGGGCGGGGATGTCGAGCGCCGCGAGCAGACCCTCGATCCGGTCTGCGGAGAGGAGGCTCACCCGCTCCACCCAGCCGGGCCGGTCCTGGCGCGGCCGGCCTCGCCACTTGGGGAGCACGACGACGAGCGGCGCCTGGCGCTCGCGGGCCTCGTCGGCCAGGGCTTTCAGATGCTTCTCCCAGCCCGGGCCGGAGAGATCGGGCTCGACGAGGACGAGCGGCCGGCCGGGTCCCGGGCCGGCGCCGCCGCGGGTCTGGCGGGTGGTCACTCCCAGGCCCTCCGCACGGAGGAGCTCGGCGAGGCCGTGGTACCCGAGGGCGCTGTAGCTGAAGGTGTTGGCGCCGGCGGTCGGGCGGTCGGAGAGGTCGCCGCCGTAGGCCTGGAGCAGGATGGCGGCGAGGAAGGAGGCGACGGCGATGCCGACCATCCAGGCCACGGCGCGGCGCGAGAAGCCGCCGGGCAGCTCGCTCATCCCTCCCGCCCTTCGACCGCCCGGAAGCGCTCGACGCTCGCCGCGTACTCCTCGGGGCCGAGGGCGGCGCCACCGAACCACGACCGCTCGACCGTCCCCACGAGCCCGGCGAAAGCCTCCCGCGCCGGCCCCTGGAGCGGCAGGGCGCGGAGAAGCTCGCGGCTGGTCCGCGACGGCGGCAGGGGGAGGCGGAAGCGCCGGGAGAGGAGGGCGATGGCGGCGAGGAGAAGCGCGTGGACGGCCTCCGTGTAGCGCCCCTGGGCGGCGAGCCCGGCGGGATCGCCCGGGGTGCCGAGGCCGCCCGGGCCGGGAGTCTCTCTCTTCGCCCGTTCCGGCGGCGGTGGCTCCGCGGCCCGACGGCGCTCCGGCAGGTTGCGGATCCCCCACAGGAGGGCGAGGACGCCCGCGGCGGAGAGCAGGATCCAGAGGACGACGCGCCCGAGGGTCGAGATTCCCGAAAGCGGCAGCGAAGCGACGCCCGGATCGACGTCCGGCAGCGGAGCCCTGTCCGCGGGCGCCTCGGGAGGCTGTGAGGGCGTCCGATCAGCGCTGCGCCGGGCGGAAGAATCCCCGTTGGGCAGCTCGCGCTGGTAGCGGCTGTCGGCGAGCACCGCCCGCGCCCGGCCGCGGTGCTCGGCCGGTGTCCCAGCGGTCGCCAATGTCGCCGATGCCGCCGATGTCGCCGACATCGCTGCGATCCAGGTGGCGAGCATCACCAGGGCGAGCCGGCCGAGCCGGGCCGCCGCCCACCCCGCTTCAGTCGAAGACCGAGGCGATGTTCTCAATGTCCACCGACTCCTTGACGCTCCGCAGGCGGTAGTACATCACCGCGGCGGCGGTGGCCGAAAGGCCGCTGGTGACGACCCCCGCGCCTTCGCGGACCACCGTGGCAAGAATGGGCAGGGAGGAGAGGCTGATCGAAAAGAGGCCGAGCACGAGGCCGACGCCGAAGGCGAGGATTCCGAGGATGAAGAGAACGCCGAAGACATGCCATCGATAGCCTTCGGTCAGCTCGCTGCTCCGGTTGAGAGCCGCGATCAATCCCGGGCGCTCCTCGATCGCCACCGGCACCGAAACCGCGAGCATCGCGAGGGTGATGAGCCCGGGAACGACGCAGAGGATCATCCCGACGCCCACTGCGATCCCTTGCAGGATCGCAATGCCGAGCACCGGGAAAAGGTTGGAGAGGCCCACCCTCAGGCAATCGGCGATCGACGTGTCACGGCCACGCATCTGCTGAAAGACGCCATAGGTCACGGTGGCCGTCGCCAGAGGCCCGGCGATCACCCGGAGGAGGATGAGCAGCAGGCTGTTCCGGAGCGTCGCCTGGGGCGTCGCACCCGCGGTGGGCACCAGGATGGCGTACACGATGACCGGCGTGTAGGCGATGGCGGTGAGGAGGAGGAAGGGGAGGAAGTTGGCGAAATAGGTTTGGAAGGTCTCGCCGAGAATCGCCCCGAGATCGAAGGCACGGGCGGCCTGGAGCCCGGACCGGCCGAGAGAGGGCGGCGGAGCGTCCCCGTAGAGTTGCTGCGGTGGGGGTGGCGGCGGCAGGGGACCGCCGTAGAGAGTCTCCCCGGGTGGGGGCAATGCCGGCGATCCCGGCGAGATGGGCTCGATGGGGAGAAGGGTCCCGTCCGCCGGGGTAGCGCGGTAGCGGGCGAAGACGACGCCGCAGCGGGCGCAGTCCGTGGAGCCGTCGGGCTGCTCGAAGCCGCACTTCGGGCAAATCATGCCGGAGGTCGTCCTTTCCGGTGCCGGGGGGCACCCGTGGCGGGACGGCCTGCCGGGCGCCGGTCCGCGGTGGCGAGCTTGCCTCTGCTTTGGGGTCTGCGGTGCACCTCGAATCGTAGAACGAGGGTCGAAACGAGGTCAAGCGGCCATAGAATCCCGTCCCGAGCCGGTTCCATCGCCGGCCTCTACCAGGGAGCCTGCCCATGACCTTCGTCGCGAGCTTCGAGCCCCAGCCGCTGTGGCGGCATTTCGACGGCATCCTCACCATCCCGCGCGCCTCGAAAGAGGAGGGGAGGATGCGGGAGTACGTCGTCGCGGCGGCCGAGCGGCGCGGCCTCTCCCATCAGGAGGACGCGGTGGGCAACGTCGTCGTCCGGGTGCCGGCGAGCCCGGGCCGCGAGGGGGCGCCGGTCGTCGTCCTCCAGTCCCACCTGGACATGGTCAACGAGAAGAACTCGGACGTCGCGCACGACTTCACCCGCGACCCCATCCTGCCCCGGCAGGTCGGAGAGTACCTGTACGCGACCGGCACCACCCTGGGGGCCGACAACGGCATCGGCGTTGCCTCCATGCTGGCCCTGGTGGAGGGCGGTGCTGGAGCGGACGAGCTGGCGCACGGCCCCCTGGAGCTCCTGTTCACGATCGACGAGGAGACCGGCCTGACCGGCGCCCAGGAGCTCGATCCGTCGCTCCTCTCCGGCCGGCGGCTCTTGAACCTCGACTCCGAGGAGGAGGGGACGGTCACCGTCGGCTGCGCCGGCGGCGTCGACACCCGGCTCAGCCTGCCGCTCGCGAGCGAGCCCGCGGCGGCTGGCGGAGTCGCCGTCGACCTCCGCCTGGTGGGCCTCCTGGGCGGCCACTCGGGGATCGAGATCCACCTCCAGCGCGGCAACGCCATCAAGCTCCTCGCCCGTGCCCTCTTCGCGGCCGCCCGCGTCGAGCCCTTCGCCCTCGCCTCGTTCACCGGCGGCAACAAGAGGAACGCCATCCCCCGGGAGGCCGTGGCGCGGGTGGTGATCGCCCCCGAGCGCCGGGAGGCCCTCTTGCAGGCGGTGGAGGGGGAGATCGCGGCGATCCAGGCCGAGTACCGGCCGGCCGAGCCCGGGATGCGCTTCGACGCCGTCTCCGCCGACCTGCCGGAGCGGGTTTGGACGGCGGCGACCGCGCAGACCGTCCTCGCCCTCTTGAACGCACTGCCGCACGGCGTCCTCGCCATGAGCTACGACATCCCCGGCCTGGTCGAAACCTCGACCAACGTCGCCGTCGTCACCCTGGGGAACGGCAGCCTGGAGATCCAGAACAGCAGCCGAAGCTCGGTCGCCTCGGCCCTCGCCGCCACCCGCCTGCGCCTCCATGCCGTAGGCGAGCTCGCTGGGGCGGGCGCCACGTCGAGCGACGGCTATCCGGGCTGGAAGCCCGACCTGACCTCGTCCCTCCTTAAAGTCGTCCAAGCCGTCCACCAGCGGGTGCTGGGGAAGGCCCCGACGATCCAGGCCATCCACGCCGGGCTCGAATGCGGCCTGATCGGCGAAAAGGTGCCGGGCATGGAGATGGTCTCGATCGGTCCCCAGATCGAGAGTCCCCACTCGCCGGACGAACGGGTGAAGATCGCCTCGGTGGGGGAGTTCTGGCGCTTCCTGACCGCGCTCCTCGACGAGCTGTCGGCGGGGTGACGGGAGCGCCCCTGTGGGCGTACATCACGGCCGCCGCAGGATTCTGGGCCGTAGGGCGGCCCCCCCCGTGGCCGCCCTCCCGCCCGGGCACCCACAGGGGGGTGCCCTACAGAATCGACTCGGACGGGACTCTGTACGGGCGCCGTGCGCCTGCCCCCCCTCTCCACCGGGTAGTGATAAAATCTGCCCGTCACATCCAGCCAAGCTACGGACGAGGGGGCTCTTTCCGCCCCTCGGCCGCCGTGCTGGCGCTTCACCCTTCCACGAAAGCCAAGGCCATCCCGATGTCCGATACCGTTCCCAACCCGCGCTTCCGGGCGCAGGTCCCGTGGGCCCAGGGGCTCCAGTCCCGAGCCGTGCGGCTCGCCCTGCGCGCCGCGGTCGTCCTCGTCCCTCTCTTTCTCTTCCGTGCCTGTCTCCTCACCTACGTGCCGCCCGACCAGATCGGTATGCGCCAGGTCTCGATCGGCCCCGGCCAGGGGCTGCAGAAGGAGCTGGTGAAGCCCGGCTACCACTGGCAGATCAGCGGCTACGAGCAGGTGCGCACCTTCCCGCGCGACCTCCAGGTCGTCGAATTCACCAACACCGCCTCCGAGACCGGGGCTGGCCACCGGCGGATTGGCGTCATCAAGGTGCCGACCGTCGACGGCTATCCGGTCGACGTCGACGTCACCGTTCTCTATCGGATCGCCGATCCCTACAAGGTCGTCTCGCGCTTCGGTTTCGGCGACGCCTACGAGGACGCGGTCGTCGTCCGCTTCACCGATCCCCTGGTCAAGCAGTTCCTGGGCAAGCTCTTTGCCGAGCAGTTCTACGCCGAGGAACGTCACCGCCACATCAACGAGCTCAAGGCCGAGCTCGCCCGCCGGTTGTGGGAAAACGGCCTCGCCTTGAAAGACGTGCTCATCCGCCAGTACGACTACCCGGACACCTTCCAGGCGCTCACCGAGCAGAAGAAGATCCAGGACCAGTCGGTCCTCGCCAACCGCCAGTTCACCAAGCAGGCCGAGGTGCAGACGCGCTTGAACCAGGTGACCGCCGAGGGGCAGAACCAGATCAACGTGAAGACCGCCGAGTTCCAGGCGCAGATCACCGAGATCAACGCCAAGAAGGATCTCTACGAGCGCCAGAAGCGGGCCGAGGCCGACCTCCTCGTCAAGTCCGCCGAGGCCTCCGGCACCGAGCAGATCAACCGCGCCATGGAAGGGGCGGGCTCGGCCAAGCTCCTGCGCCTGCGCCGGGGCTTGGCACTCCTGTCGAGCCTCCGCGGGCCGATCTACATCAACGAGGATCCCACCGACATCGCCCGGCTCGCCGGCGGTGTCGAAGGCAAGGGAAAGGGGAAGGAGTAAGCCATGATTCCCAAAAACCGGCTCTTCCCCCTCTCCGTCCTCTTTCCGCTCGCCCTCGCGGCACTCCTGGCCGGAGGCTGCACTCCCCACCGCACCGGGGTGACGGAAGTCGGAGTCAAGTTCAACAAGCTCACCGGCTCGTTCGAGCGCTACGCCCCGGGCGCGACCTATTTCTTCACGCCGATCCTGAACGACTGGAAGACCTACGACGTCCGCCAGCGCAACCTCGTGATGACCGCCCAGGCGACCGAGGGCGACCGCGAGGGCAAGGACGACCTGCGCTTCAAGACCCGGGACGGCAACGACATCGAGACCGACGTCACGGTGCGCTGGCGGATCGATCCCACGAAGGTCGCCGACATCTGGCGGCGGGTGGCGCCTTCCTCCGACGAGGTGGAGCATCGGTTGGTGCGCCCGATGGCGCGCACCTACGTGCGGGATGCCCTGAACCGCCTCGACTCCGAGCAGTTCTACAACCCCAACCTCCGTTTCGCCGCGGCGACCGACGCGACCCGCCTCCTCGGCCAGCAGCTCGCGCCTTACGGCGTCGTCGTCGAGCAGGTGCTCCTCGGCAACTTCTCCTTCAAGGAGGAGTACCAAAAACTGATCAATTCGCGGAAAGAGGCGGAGAAACGGGCGGAGAAGCTCGAAGCCGAGATTTTAGCCACCCGCGAGTCGAACAAGGCGAACCTGCAGAACAAGATCGCCGATCTGACCGAAAAGCTCACCCGCGCGAGCGGCGAGTACGAGCAGGCCCAGAGGGCGGCCGACGCCTACCTCGTCCAGCGCCAGCAGGGAGCCCAGGCGACCCTCTCCGAGCGCGCCGCCACGGCGACCGGCATCCAGCGCGAGCGGGCGGCCTTGAACAGCAGCGCGGGCGACGCCTATGTCAGCCTGCAGCTGATCGAGGCGCTCAGCAAGAAGGAGATCCGCCAGATCCCCAAGCTCCCCAACGGCAACGTGATCATCGACGGCAACAAGCTCCTCCAGCAACTCGGAGTCATCCAGTGGCGGGAGGGGCAAGGCGAGGAGCCGGAAGAGAAGGCTCCCGAGAAGAAGCCGTAGGGGGCGCGCATGCTGAACCTGGCAGGTCATTCCTACGATTTCTCGCAAGTGCTTTTCGCCGTCCTCACCGACGCCGAGCACCGGCGGCGGGGTCTGGAGCCCGACGAGGCCGAAGAGAAGCTCACAGAAGCGGCGAAAGAGAAGCTCCAGGAGATCCATGCGAGCTACGTCGAGTGCGGCGGCACCGAGGACTATTTCGCCGACTTGACCCGCGAGATCCTGGAGACCTCGCTCCCCGAGTACGTGCCGCGCGCCATCGAGCAGACCCGTTTAGAGCGGGAGGGCTACGACCTCTGGAGGTGCGGCGATCCGGTGGCGCGCGCCGCCTTCGGTCTCCTCGGCCTGGTCTTGGGCGGCATCCTGATCGCCCTCCCCTTCATCCCCATCTTCGAGGATTCCTTCGCCTTCCTCCTGGCGCTCGCCGGCTTCTTCTTCCCGGAGATCACCCGGCACTTCTACGACCGGCGCCACGCCAAGTTCCTCAACCGGATGATCGAGGACGCCGAGACCTACCAGAAGGATCGACGCGTCCACTACCTGTCGAACGCCGAATTCGACGAGGCGCTCTCCACCGTGTTCGAGGAACCGGGGCACGCGAAGGAGGCGAAAAGCGAGATGGCGGAGACGCCGGCATCACCGGCGCCAGCGGCGCCAGCGGTCTCTCCGGCGGCAAGGGAGGCACGGCGGGCGAAAACGTTGGGCAGTTGATGGAGATCCGTGATTTCGCCCTCCAGGTTCTGACCGCCGAGGACTTGGACTTGAAGCTCAGCCCCCCGCCGGAAGCGGTGGTGGAGCTGACCGACGACGCCCCGGGCGCCGCTCGCCGCGAGCGTGCCCCGGGGCGTCCGACCGATCTCCGCATCCGTGGCAGCGTCAAGATCCCGGCGCTCGCCGGCATGGTCGACCCGGCGCAGCGCCCGCGCATCCTCCACGGCCTCGCCAACCACGAGCTCCAGGCGGCCGAGCTGTTCGCCTGGGCTCTCTTGGCCTTCCCTGACGCGCCCCCGCCCTTCCGCCGCGGCCTCGCCGCCATCCTGATCGAGGAGCAGCGCCACACCCGGATGTACCGGGCGCGCCTGCTGGCCTCGGGGGCGGAGCTCGGCGACTATCTCGTCCACGGCTATTTCTGGTCCAAGATCGAAACCTTTCAATCGCCGCTCGATTTCATCTGCGCCATGTCGCTCACCTTCGAGAACGCCAATCTCGATCACACTGTCGACTACGCCGCCGCGGCCCGCCGGGCGAAGGACGTCAAAACGGCAACGGTGATCGATCAGGTGCACGAGGACGAGGTGGAACACGTGCGTTTCGGCTGGCGCTGGCTCCAACTCTTCAAGGGGGAAGGGGAGAGCGCCTGGCAGGCCTACGAGCGGAGCCTCACCTGGCCCCTCCGCGCCGCGCGCGCCCGCGGCCCCCACGGCCAGAGTTTCGATCGCGCCGGCCGCGAGGCGGCGGGGCTCGACCCTGAGTTCATCCGGCGGATCGAGGAGAGCCGGAGGTAGGATCCTTCAGGGAAGCAGGTCTGCCACAGCGATGGCAACCATGGGGCCGGCGAGGAGGGTGAGGGTGTCGCCGCGGCGGAGCACGCTCCGCGAGCGGTACAGAGCGAGCGGCATCTGGACGCGGATATAGCGGACATTGGAGCCGGTTCCGTAGGCCGAGCGGAGAGCTGCCTCGGCAAGACTCACGACGACAGCATGAGCGCTCTTCTGCGGCGACATGTCGTAGATGGCTCCCTCGATGAGCTCGACCCGTGTGGGGAACAGTCCCGCGGCGCCCATGCGCTGGTACTCCCCACGAGTAAAACGATGCAGCTCAACGGCGGGCAGCGACATCCCGAGTCTCCTTTCCCGGAGAAAGCTTAGCGCGGTGCGAGAGGATGAGGTTTTGTGGCACAGGTCTTGAACATGTTGTATGAGGTCTTGAAAGGAGGCCCCGATGCCCAACAAAGTCAAGCCCATCCCCGAGGGGTTCCACACCGCGACTCCCTTCCTCACGGTCGACAACGGTCAGAAAGCCCTCGAATTCTACAAGCGTGCCTTCGGCGCCAAGGAAGTGATGCGGATGGAAGGACCGGACGGGAAGATCGGCTACGCCGAGATCCAGATCGGCGATTCCCGGATCACGCTCTCCGATGAGTTCTCGAACATGAACAAGAGCGCGAAGGCGCTCGGCGGCTCTCCCGTAGCCATCATGCTCTACGTCGAGGACGCCGATACGCTCTTCAAGCAGGCCGTGTCGGCGGGAGCGAAGGAGGTGCAGCCGCTGAAGGACCAGTTCTTCGGCGACCGGACCGGCTCCGTGACCGACCCCTTCGGGCACCGGTGGTATGTCTGCACGCACATCGAGGACGTCCCGCCCGAGGAGCTCAAGCGACGGACGGCGGAGATGATGGCTCCATCGGCCAAATAGGGTGATCGAGGCCTGCTTCCGCGGGGGCGGGGGCAGGCCTTAGGGAGTTGCTTCAGGTCGGTGCGGCTCCAGCAGGATTCGGTTCCGCCGCTGCCTCCAGCATCTTCATCACCGCGCGGGCGGGGCCGACGGCGTCCAGGATGCGCCAAGGGTTGCAAGTTTCGAGTGTCACAACGTCACCCGCCGATCGAGGCTCCGGTACTGGATGGCCTCCGCCAGGTGAGCGGCGCGGATCGGCCCGCCGCCGGAGAGGTCGGAGATCGTCCTCGCCACCTTGAGGATGCGGTCGAGAGCGCGGGCCGAGAGGCCGAGCTTCTCGAAGGCGGCGTCCAGGAGGGCGCGGCCGGCGGGGTCGACCGCGCAGTGGCGGTAGAGCGCCTCGGGCCCCATCGCGGCGTTGATCGGAGTGGTGATGGGTCCGAAGCGTTCGCCCTGGAGCTTTCGGGCCTCCTCCACCCGCAGCGCCACGGCCGCGGTGGGCTCGCCGCGGGTGCCGCGCAACTCGCGGAGGGTGACCGCCGGCACTTCGACGTGGAGGTCGATGCGGTCCAGGAGCGGTCCCGAGACCCGCCCCCGGTAGCGCTCGACGAGCGGTGGCGAGCAGCGGCATTCGTAGCGGGGATCTCCGAGGTGCCCGCAGGGACAGGGGTTCATCGCGGCGAGGAGCGAGAAACGGGCGGGGAAGAGGAGATGGGCGCGCGCCCGGACGACGCTCACGACCCCTTCCTCCAACGGCTGGCGGAGGGCCTCCAGAGTGTCCCGCCGGAACTCCGGCAGCTCGTCGAGGAAAAGCACGCCGTTGTGGGCGAGGCTCGCCTCCCCGGGGCGGGGCAGGGGGCCGCCGCCGATCATGCCGGCGGTCGAGGTGCCGGTGTGAGGGCTCCGGAACGGGCGCTCCCGGAGGAGGCCGGCCGGTGGCTCCTCGGCGACCAGGGAGTGAACCTTGGTGACCGCGATCGACTCTGACAGAGTGAGGGGAGGCAGGAGCCCGGGCAGGCGGCGGGCGAGCATGGTCTTGCCGGAGCCGGGCGGGCCGATGAAGAGGAGGTTGTGGCCCCCGGCGGCGGAGACCTCGAGCGCTCGCTTGGCGGTCTCCTGGCCGCGCACCTCGGAGAGGTCCGGGGTGATCGAGAAGGTCAGCTCATTCAGGTTGGGCGGTGGGGCGGCGGGCAGCAAATCCGTCCCCAGGAGATGCTGGATCGCCTCCGCGAGGCTGGTGATGGGGATGACCGGTACGGCCCCGAGGGCCGCGGCCTCCCCGGCGTTGGGGGTCGGCAGGAGAACCTCGCGGACTCCCAGGCGGCGGCCGAGGTCGGCGATGGCGAGGCCGCCGCGGACGCTCCTGATGGCGCCGTCCAACCCCAGCTCGCCGCAGAGCAGCCGACCGGCGATGAACTCCTCCGGCAGCTGGCCGTGGGCGGCTAAGAGGGCGAGAGCGATGGCGAGATCCAAGTGGTTGCCCTGCTTGCGCAGGTCGGCGGGAGCGAGGTTGATGACGACAGACTTCGGGGGCAGGTCGAAACCGCAGTTCTTGATCGCCGAGCGGACCCGCTCTCGGCTCTCGCGAACCGAGGCATCGGGCAGGCCGACGATCTGGACTTGGGGCAGGCCATTGTGGACGTCAACTTCCACCTGGACGGGGCGGGCCTCGATTCCCCATGGGGTGGCGGCAGTGGCTCGGGCTAACATACGCAGTAGGACGGAAAAACTCGTCCCATCTTGCAGAGAATCTTTGCCGGATTTTCGGTAAGTCCCTTATCTCTCTCATTCTCCGAGACTTAACGTCCAAATGAAAATTTTAGTCGTGGCCACCAAGGCGCCCTGGCCACCGCTCGACGGCGGCCGGTTGCTCCTCCTCCACACCCTGGAGGGATTGGCCACGGCCGGGCATCGGGTGACCTTCGTCGCTCCCGTCGACCCGGCGCGCTTCGACCTCGATTCGGTGGCGAGCGCCCTGCGCCCCCTCTGCCTCCCCCACCTGGTGGCGGCACGACCGGCGGGGCTTCTCGCGACCCTCGGCCGCGCGACCGCCCGCGGTCTGCCGCTCTCGGTCGCCCGCCACTCACTGCCGGCGGTGCGGCGCGAGGTGGCAGGATTGCTCGCCGCCGAGGCCTTCGACGTCGTGCACGCCGAGCAGCTCCAGGCGCTCTCCCAAGTTCCGCGACCGTCCCGGCAGCGGCCCATCCCGCCGGTCGTCCTCCGGGCGCAGAACGTCGAGAGCGCCCTCTGGGCGGCGACCGCCCGGAGCCGGGGCGGCCTGGCCGGGGCGCTCCTCGCGATCGAGGCCCGGCGGCTGGCCTCCTGGGAAGGACGGGCGGTCCGGCGGGCGGCGACGACGGTCGCCCTCACCACGGAGGACGCGGTGCGGCTCGCCGAGCTGGCCGGCGCCGCGGCCGCGGGAAAGGTCCGGGTCGTGGCCGCGCCTTTTCCGGCGCGGCTCCCGGCCGCCGGTGCCTCCCTGCCCGGCGACCCGGCGGTCGTCGTCCTGGGGAGCGCCGGCTGGCTGCCCAACGCCGATTCGGTCGCCTGGTTCCGGAGCGCGGTCTGGCCCGCGGTCCACGCCGTGCTCCCGAAAGCCACCCTCCACCTCTTCGGCGCGGACGGAGAGGAACCGGCTCCTGGAGAGACTACGGCCGGCATCGTGGCTCACCCGTCTCCAGAGGACAGCGCCGACGCCTTCCCGGCCGGCGCCCTCCTCGCGGTGCCGGTGCGGATCGCCTCCGGAGTACGGATGAAGATTCTGGAGGCCTGGGCGCGCGGGGTCCCGGTCGTGGGGACGCCCGAGGCGGTCTCCGGACTCGGTGCCAAAGCCGCCGAACCCGGGACCGAGCTCCTCGTGGCGGCCGATCCCGCCGGGTTCGCCGCGGCTCTCGCGCGCCTCCACCGCGAGCCGGCGCTCGCCCGCTCCCTCGTCGCGGCCGGGCGGGCGGCGCTCCGGAAACGGCACGATCCCGCCCGGGTCACCGCCCGGCTCGCGGCGATCTATGCCGAGCTGCTGCCCGAAGGACGGCGAGGTTAGGCCCGCAAGGCCAGTAGCCACCGGCGTCCGGAGGCGCTATCCTCGGCACCTATGAGGGATCGCGACCGGATCGCCAGGAAGCTCACGGGCATCGAAACCTTCGTGCAGGAGCTGCGGGACCTCGGCCACCCGGCCGACCTCCAGGAGGACGTGCGCGAGCGGCGTTTCGTCGAGCGCACCCTCCAGATCGCCATCCAGGCCATGCTCGACGTCGCCGCCGACCTCCTCCCCGACGAGCGCGCGGGCGAATCCGAGGAGAACCGCGGGCTGATCGACTACCTGGAGAGAAACGGTTGGCTGCAGGCCGACCTCGCGGGCCAGTTGCGCGGCTGGACGAGCCTCCGGAACACTCTCATCTACGATTACGAGAGCGTCGACCTGGAGCTTCTGGAGCGCATCGCGATCCACCACCTGGACGACTTCCTCGCCTTCGTGCAGGCGATCCGCCAGCAGGTGATGCCGTCTTGATACCCTCTTGATACCATCTTAAAGCCGCGCGATGGCGGAGGTCCCCGGAGGGGGCCGTATACTCCTCGTCATGGCCAGCCTTCCGATCCTGGACACCACCGCAATCGAAGCGCGCCTTACCGAGCACTTCAGAGCAGTGGCCGAGCGCCAGGGCGTCGCCGCGGCCTACCTGTTCGGGAGCGTGGCGCGGGGTACCGCGAAGCCCCGAAGTGACGTCGACGTCGCTGTGCTCTATGAGGGCGATCCGCCCGCGGACCTGGCCGGCTCAGGCGTCGAGCTCGCCGGCGATCTCGAGCGTCTCCTCAAGCGTACCGTCGACGTGATCGTCCTCAACCGGGCACCGGCCGACCTCGTCCATCGGGTGCTGCGGGACGGTCATATCCTCCTCGACCGCGATCGCTCCCGCCGGATCGCTTTCGAGGTCCAATCCCGTAACGAGTACTTCGATCTCCTGCCGCATCTTCTGCGCTATCGAAAGATGGAGCGGGAGAAACCGTGACCGATCGCGACCTGATCGGCAAGAAGCTCGCGCGGATCGAAACCGCCGTGCAGGAGCTTCAGACTCTCGGCCGCCTGGAACAGATCCGCGACGACGTCGTCCAGCAGCGCTTCTTCGAGCACACGCTTCAAATTGCCATCCAGGCGGTGATCGACGTCGCGTCCCATGTCATCTCCGATGAGCGCCTCGGGGAGCCGAGGACCAACCGCGATATGATCGATCTGCTGAAGCGCTACGATTGGGTGCCACCGGAGCTCGCCACCTCTCTCGGTAACATGGTGGGATTTCGCAACATCCTCGTCCATGGCTACGACAGCGTCGACCTCTCGGTGATCGAGAGAGTCGTGACCGATCATCTCGGCGATTTTCTCGCCTTCGTGCGGGCGATCCGCGGGCGCATCACGGCAGCCTGAGGCCCCCGGCCTCCAAAAGCTCCTGCAGATCCGCCGGCAACGGCGCCGTCACCACCAGCCGCTCCCGCTTCACCGGGTGGACGAAAGTGAGCCGCCGCGCGTGGAGGGCCTGGCGGGGGAAGTCCCGGCAACGCTCGGCGACCTCCCGATCCGCGATCCCCAAGTGGCGTGGCTCGCCGTAGAGCGGATCGCCGACGATCGGCCAGCCCATGGCTTTCAGATGGACCCGGATCTGGTGGGTACGCCCGGTCAAGAGACGGCAGGCGAGGAGGGTCAAGGGTGCCCGTTCGGACTCCCCCAACCGCTCCCAGAGCGTGGAGGACGGCTGGCCCGCGGTCTTCGAGGCGGTCCAGCGTTTGCCGTGGACCTCGTCGCGGAGAATCCCGAGATCGATCCTTCCCTTGCTTCCGGAAACCCGGCCGTAGACGAGGGCGAGGTACTCTTTCTCCGCCCCTTTCGACCGTAAGGCGCGCATGAGCGCCGCTGCGACCGGGCGGGTCTTCGCCACCAGGAGGACCCCTGAGGTGTCGCGGTCGAGCCGGTGGGCGAGACCGGGGAGGCACCCCTCGCCCCACTCTTTCGCGCGGAAGAGGAGACCGTTCCACAAGGTTCCCTCGCGGACCCGGGGGGTGGGATGGACGAGGAGACCCGGCGGCTTGTGGACCGCGAGGAGCCAATCGTCCTCGTAGAGAATGTCGAGCGCCATCTCCGTCGGGGTGGGAGCGGCGAGCGGCGGCGCCTCCGGGCGGGTCAGCTCGACCTCGTCGCCCAGGGAGAGCCGGACGCCGGGCCGGAGGGCCGGCGCGCCGTTCACCCGCACCCGGCCGGCTTCGATCCAGGCCTGGACCTGGGTCCGCGAGATGGAGGGGATATGGGCCAGGCGCCGCTGGATGGCGCGATCCAGCCGCTCCCGCCCGTCTCTCCGTCCCTCGCCGGGCTCGACGCGGAAGGTCTTCGTCGTGTCACTCAGGGCGCAACCCCGGGCATGGGGGGACGTAAGAGCTGGAACGGAGAATCGATAAGGAGAGCAGGCATGGATCGGCGTACGTTCCTCAAAACCGCGGTGCAGGTCGCCAGCGTCGCCAGCGCTGCCAGCGTTGCGGGCAGGGCCCAGAAGGCGCTGGGGAGCGAGATGCCCGCGCCGTCCCCCTCGGGGCCTCCGGACCGGCTCACCCTGGCGGCGGTCGGCGACTGCATCCTCGCTCGGCGCGTGACGGAGATCAAGGACCCCGACTTCCTCGCCCTGGTCGAGCTTCTCCACGGGGTCGACTGTGCCTGGGGCAACTCCGAGATCGTCCTCGCCGATCCCGGGAAGCTCTATCCGTCGCCCAAGGGCATCGACCCGCACGGGATCGCCGATCCCTGGGCCGCCGACGAGCTCCGCGCTCTGGGCTTCCGGCTCATGGGGACGGCCAACAACCATACCCTGGACTACGGCTACGACGGTCTTTTCGGAAGTCTCGAAAATCTCGACCGGGTCGGGATCGCCCACTCCGGGGCCGGGGCGGACCTCGCCCTGGCCTCGCGGCCGGGCACCTTCGACTCCCCGGCGGGCCGGATCGCGGACGTCAACTGCGCCTCGACCTTCGCCGACTACTTCCCTGCCGGCCCCGCCCATCCCTACGTCCAGGGGCGCCCGGGGATCAACGCGCTCCATGCGGACTCGACCGTCCAGGTCGACGCCGCCCTCTTCGCCCGGCTCAAGGAGCTGAACGCGAGGATCGAGGTGCTCCAGGGATACCGGGAATTCGACGCCCTGGTCGACCCGCCCCCGCCGGGACCGAAGGACGTCGCGCAGTTCGCGGACACGCCGATCCGCGCCGGGGACCGCACCGACATCCTGGTCGAGGCGCGAAAGGGAGACGTCGAGCGCATCGTCCAGGCGATCCGTACGGCCCGCCACAACTCGCGGGTGGTGATCGCCTCGATCCACGCTCACGAGGCGCGGACGGTCCTCGAACGGCCCTCCCCCTTCCTCCCTCCCTTCGCCCACGCCTGTATTGATGCCGGCGCCGATCTCTTCGTGGGCGCCGGCCCACACGTGCTCCGCGGTATCGAGATCTACCAGGGGAAGCCGATCTTCTACTCCCTGGGCAATTTCCTCTTCCACTATGAAACGATCCGGGTGATCCCCGCCGAGGCGCTCGCCAGCTATGGCCTGGACAGCCGGAGCCTCGACCCCACCGCCTACGCCGAAAAGGTCGGTTATCGCAAACAGCGGCGCTTCTGGCAGAGCGTCGTGCCGCGGCTCACCTGGGAGGGCGAGCGGCTGGCGGCGATCGATCTCTATCCCGTCACCCTCGGTTTCGGCCTCCCCGTCGACCGCCGCGGCACACCTCACCTCGCCCGCGGCGCGGAGGCGACCCAGATCTTGACCGGTCTCGCCGAGCTGTCGAAACCGTTCGGGACGACGATCGCCATCGACGATGGGATCGGGCGGGTCAAGATAGGATGAGGGATACCATGAATCGACGCTCGTTCCTCAAAACCGCGGCCCAGGCCGCGGCGGTCGCCGGCGCGACCCGGATCTCCGGCGGCTTCGCGCAGGCGGCCGCCGCGCCGGACCGGCTCACCCTGGCGGCGGTCGGCGACTGCATCCTCGCCCGGCGGGTCTCACAGCTCAAAGACCCTGATTTTCTCGCCCTCGTCGATCTCCTCCATGGCGTCGACGCCGTCTGGGGCAACTGCGAGCTCGTCCTCGCCGATCCCCGGCAGGTCTACCCGGCGTGGAAGGAGGGCGATCCGCACACGATCGGCGATCCCTGGGTGGCCGACGAATTCCGCTTCCTCGGCCTGCGGCTCCTGGGGACGGCCAACAACCACATCGAGGACTTCGGCCACGAGGGCCTCTTCGCGACCCTCGAGAACCTCGACCGGGTGGGGATCGCCCATGCCGGCGCGGGCGCCGATCTAGCCGCGGCGGCGCGGGCGGGAACCTTCGACTCCCCCGCCGGCCGGATCGCGGACGTCAACTGTGCCTCGACCTTCCTGGCTTCCTCGCCGGCCGGCCCGGCCCATCCCTACCTGCGGGGGAGACCGGGCCTGAACCCGCTTCACATCGACACCAGGATTCAGGTCGACCGCGACCTCTTCGCCCGGATGAAAGCGGCCGAGGACCAGATCGAGAGGATCGAGAGCGATCCGGCTTCGCGGATCGCGCTCGATCCGTCGAAGCCCTCGCCGCTCCAGCCGCCCACCGGCACCGCCTACTTCGACCAGTCGACGATCCAGGCCGGCGACCGGGTCGATCTCCTTCCCACCGCCCGGGCGGAGGACGTGAAGCGGATCACCGACGCCATCCGCATTGCCCGCCGCAGCTCGCGGATCGTCCTCGCGACGATCCACGCCCACGAGCAGCGCGGGCGCCCGGAGGTCCCCGACGTCTTCCTGCCCCCCTTCGCCCACGCGACACTCGACGCCGGGGCCGACCTCTTCGTCGGCGCCGGTCCCCACGTCCTGCGCGGCATCGAGATCTACAAGGGCAAGCCCATCTTCTATTCTCTGGGGAACTTCTTTTTCCAGCACGAGAGCATCCACACGATTCCGACCGAGGATCTGGCTTTGGCCGGCCTCGACCCCGGCACGCTCGACTTGCTCCCCTATGCCCAGAAGATCGGCTTCCAGAAGCAGAAGCGTTTCTGGCAGAGCGTCGTGCCGCGCCTCACCTGGGAGGGGGATCGCCTGGCAGCCGTCGACCTCCACCCGGTGACTTTAGGGCTAGACCGCCCCGTCGACCGCCGCGGCACCCCGCGCCTCGCCCACGGGGAAGAAGCGGTGCAGATCTTGACCGGTCTGGCCGAGCTGTCAAGGCCCTTCGGGACCGTGATCACGATCGAAAATGGGATCGGGCGGGTGCGGCTCGGGTAAGCGGGGCCACTCCAGCCAGGCCGCTCCTCCCACCGCCATGCCGGGGAGGAGAAGCGGCACCACCGTTTCGCTCGCCGCCGCAGGAATCTCTCTTCCGAACCCCAGCCGCACCCACGCCGCGGGATCGATCCCGAGCGGCCCGCGCACCCGATCGACGAGCGCCCGCGCCACGAGCCCGAAGGTCATCCGGGCATTGATCTCTCCCAGCGGATGGAAGACCAGGTTGCCATCGGGGAGCCGGTGGCGCCAGGCGTCGATCCCGAATGGTCCGACATAGCCGGCCTGGAGAAGGGCCGCGGCCGTGCCGGATACCGTCCGTTCCATCGTCTCCTGTTCCTCCGGAGGGAGATCGATCCCGGTGAATTCCCCGCGCAGCTCGATCCCCCGAAACCTCCCCACGGCGTCGACGAGCAGGCGGTGGAAGCCGGCGAGCCGCGGGCCGGAGGGAAGGAGGAGAACGGCGACGCCGAAGTCCGCGGTCCGCTCCATCCAGGGCTCGAAGAGAAGAGGGCCGTGGCGTTCGAGGAGCTTCTCGACCCGGACGCGTGCCTCTGCCGAGAGAGAAAGGCCGGCGGTTCTCTCGATGTACCGCGACCGCCCCGCCGCCGCGAGCGGCGCCTTGACCACCCAGCCTGCCCTCCCGGCGCCTGCCGCGAGATGCGCCGAAAGCGCGGCCGTCGAGGAGATCCGGCGAGCGCCGGGGAGAGAGACGCCGAGGGTCTCCGCCACTTCGAGCCCGAAGGCGCGATGGTGGAGTCTCGCGACGACCTCCGGAGAGGACACCAACAGCTCCCAGAGCCGCTCGTGCAGGGGCGCTTCTCCAGGTGCCGCTTCTCCGGATGCCAGGCGATCTTCAGAAGGTGCCAGGCGTTTCGCGGCGACCTGCGGCGTCTCGGCCCAGGCGAGGAGCTTCGCGGCCGGCGCGAGGCGGGAGAGGGGACCCGATGCGAGGACCGGGATCGGGAGGCCCGGCACGGGTGCCAGGCGATCCGCGGCGACCGGCACCGGCGTCCACAGCCGGTCGCTCTCCCGGGCGAAGGCGCGGAGAAGCGTGGCGGCGCCGGCGATCTGGGCCAGGGCGGCGGCGGCGAAGGGCTGACGGCGGCGCGGCTTCTGCCCTGGGGTGTCCCAGGGAGAAGCCCGCCGTGCCATGTCTTCCTCGGCGTCGAGGTTGCCGAGGAGGAGACGCGGTTCGAGGGTCATGGACGGGGGACGCTTCTGGTAGGCTCCGACAAGCGGATTCTATCTTTCAGCGGAGATCCTATGCCTCGCTTGCCCGTCATGGCCTCGCTCGCTCTCCTCGCTCTCCTCGGCCCCCTCGATGCCAGGTCCGCCTCGGCGGCTCCCGTCCCGTCTTCCCAGACGCTGTCGCCGGACCTCCGCGACTTCTATATCGACCTCCATAAGAACCCCGAGCTCTCCCTCCACGAGGAGAAGACGGCCGCCAAGATCGCCGAGCGCCTCCGCCAGGCCGGGTTCGCGGTGACGACCGGGGTCGGCGGCACCGGCGTCGTGGGGGTGCTCAAGAACGGCTCGGGCCCGACGGTGATGCTGCGGACGGAGCTCGACGCCCTGCCGGTCGAGGAGAAGACCGGGCTCCCCTACGCCAGCACGGTCAAGGTCAAGGACGACCTGGGCGCCGAGGTCTCGGTGATGCACGCCTGCGGTCACGACGTCCACATGACCTCGTTCGTGGGGACCGCGGCGGAGATGGCGCGGAAGAAGGCGAGCTGGCACGGCACCCTCGTCTTCATCGGCCAGCCCGCCGAGGAGCGGATCCGGGGAGCGCGGGCGATGCTCCAGGACGGCCTCTTCACCCGTTTCCCCAAGCCCGATTTCGTCGTCGCCCTCCACGACAACCCGAACCTCCCCGCCGGCCAGCTCGGCGTCACCTCGGGCTATGCCCTCGCGAGCTCCGACTCGGTCGATCTCACGATCTACGGCAAGGGCGGCCACGGCGCCGCGCCGCAGGCGACGGTCGATCCCATCGTCATCGCGGCGCGCACGATCCTCGCGCTCCAGACGATCGTCGCCCGCGAGAATTCTCCCCAGGACCCGGCGGTCGTCACCGTCGGTTCGGTCCACGGCGGCAACAAGCACAACATCATCCCCGACGAGGTGAAGCTGCAGATCACCGTCCGCGCCTACAAAGAGGAGGTCCGGAACCACATGCTGGCCTCCATCGAGCGCATCGCCAAGGCCGAGGCTGCCGCGGCGGGAGCGCCGAAGGACCCGGCGTTCGCGGTCATCGAGAGCTGCCACGCGACCTACAACGACCCCAAGCTGGATGCCCGCATCGCCGCAGCCCTCCGCCGGAGCTTCGGCGACAAAAACGTCGTCGACGTGCCGGCCCAGATGGGCTCCGAGGACTTCAGCGAGTACGGCATCGCCGGCGTCCCCGCGGTCATCTTCCACCTGGGCGCCGCCGTCCCCGAGAAGCTCAAGGAGCTCCAGGCGGCCGGCAAGCAGCCCCCCTCCCTCCATTCGAGCCTCTTCGCCCCCGATCGCGACCCCACGATCACGACGGGGATCGCGGCGGAGGTGGCGGTGCTCCTGGACTTGCTGGGAAAGCCCTAGTGTACCCGCAGCCGCTCATCTTCCGGAAGGCTCTCGCTCCTCCCGAGCTCACCGAAAGCGCTCCTGACCTACCCCGCATCCTTCGGAGGGTGCGGCAGGCTGGGCTGGCGCTCGACCGGCTCGGTGCCGTGATCGTTCAGGTAGTGGTCGAGGACGTCTCCGGGGGCGCCCTCGACCCGTACCTGGCCGGCGTCGAGCCAGACGCAGCGGGTGCAGCTGTCGCGGATGGCCTGGGCGTTGTGCGAGACCATGAGGATGGTCGTGCCGGCGGCGTGGAACTCGCTCATGCGGTCGGTGCACTTCTTGGTGAAGCTCGCGTCCCCCACCGAGAGCACCTCGTCGAGGATGAGGATGTCGGGCAGCCAGGCGGTGGCGATCGAGAAACCCAGGCGGGCGAGCATGCCGGTCGAGTAGTTACGGATCGGCGCCCTGATGAAGTCGCCGAGCCCGGAGAACTCGACGATGGCGTCGATCTTGGCGTCGATCTCCTTGCGCGAGCGGCCGAGGAGGAGCGCGTTTAAGTAGGTGTTCTCGAAGCCGGTCAGCTCGGCGTCGAAACCGGTCCCCAGCTCCAGGATGGGGGCGATCCGGCCCTGCACCTGGGCGCGGCCCGCGGTCGGCTTGAGCACCTGGGAGATCACCTTCAAGAGAGTGCTCTTGCCCGCCCCGTTGCGCCCCACGATCCCCACCACCTCGCCCGGCCGGGCGACGAAGGAGACGTCTCTAAGCGCCCACAGCTTCTCGTAGGAGAGCGCCCCCTTCATCCAGTGGATGGCGTACTCCTTGAGCGAGGGGAGGCGCTGTTTGGCGAGCCGGTAGCAGAGCGAGACCCCTTCCAGGCGGACGGGGACGCGCTCGCTGCTATTCGTTCCGGGCATGACGGGACACCCTTAGCGCCTAGACGTAGAACGGGATGCGATCGCTGCTCCGCCTGAAGGCGAGAGCCCCGATGACGAGCGCGGCGACCGCGATGCTGAACGAGACGGCCAGGTGGGAGAGGGGGGGGACCTTGGAGAAGTAGATCGGGTCGCGGAACACTTCGAGGATCGAGCGCAGGGGATTGAAGCGCACCACCCAGCGCACCTTCCCGGGGAGTGTCCTGCATGCGGTAGAAGAGCGGCGTCAGGTACATGAGGAGGGTCAAGAGGACGCCGATCAGCTCGACGACGTCGTGGAAGAAGACGGCGAGCGGCGACAGCAGGAGCCCCGCGCCTAAAGTGAAGACGCCAGCTAAGAGAATCGAGACCGGGAGGAAGAGGAGCGACCAGCTGAGGGCATGCCGGGTGATGAGCAGGATGAGGAGCATCGGCACGAGGGCGAAGAGCAGGTTGAGGAGGCCGGAGAGCACCGTCGCCAGGGGGAAGACGGCCTTGGGCACGGGGAGCTTCTGGAGGAGCTGGGCGTTGCCGCGCAGGCTGTTCATCGACGACACGATGCTCTGGCTGAAGAAGTTCCAGAACAGGATGCCGGCCAGGGCGTAGATCGCGTAGTCGGGGATGGGGGCCTTGAAGAGGTTGCTGAAGACCAGATCGTAGACGCCCATCATGAGGAGGGGCTGGAGCATGGTCCACAGAAAGCCGATGGTCGAGCGGCGGTAGCGCACCTTGAGCTCCCGCGCCACGAGCGTGAGGATGAGGTCGCGGTAGCGGTAGAGATCGCGCATCGTGGATTGTCGGAGCCGGGAACCTCGCGTGGAGGGGCCTTTTTACACGAGCGGCGGCAGGTTCGCAAGGGCTTCCGGACGGATTCGGCGGATTGCCCGTCGGGCCCGCCGTAAGGCCGCGCTCTCGGCTGCGAACGCCGCCCGCTCGCGAGCGGGCTTCAAGAGGCCCGCGAGGCTCCTCCCGGCGAGCCGCAGGGCCGCGCCCAGCCGCATCGCCCGTGCCCCCCGCGCCGCCCAGGGAGCGCCGCGATGCTTTTCCGCCCAGGAGAGGAGATCGGTCCACAGCAGCTCGATATGTTGGAAACCGCCGGGGCTGCGGGTGGCGCTGGCGGCGCTGGAGCCGATCGTGGCGCCATGATGGTGCATCACTCCGAAGCCTGGCACCACGGCCACCCGCCAGCCGTCGGCAGCGAGACGCAGGCAGAGGTCGAGATCCTGGCCATAGAAGCGGAAGCTCTCGTCGAGCGGCGCGGGGAAGGGGAGGGCGGCACGGCGGAGCCCCAGGGCGGCGCCGGTGGCCCAGTCGACTCTCTCCGCATCGTTTCCGGACGGAGGGCGCAGGCGCCGGTAGAGAGGGAGCCGGCCGAGTAGAGCCGGCAGGCCGCTCGCGAGCCCGAAGAGCCAGAGGAGGGAGGGCGCGGCGCCGCCGCTCCACTGCGGGCGGCCGTCGGGGTAGCGCAGCGCTCCCCCCGCGGCGCCCAGCTTGGGATCGGCGGCGAAGGCGGCGAGGAGGGCCGCGAGCCCTCCGGGATCGACCTCGGTGTCGCTGTTGAGGAGGAGGAGGATTTCGCCCCGGGCCTCTCGCAGGCCGCGGTTGGCCGAACGGGTGAAGCCGGTCGGTTGCTCGTTGCGGAGGACCCGAACGGTGGGGTGGCAGGAGGCGATCGCCCCGGCCGTCCCGTCGCTCGACCCGTCGTCGACGACGAGCACCTCGATCGCCGGGACCTGCTGCCGGACTTCCTGCCGGAGGACGGCGGCGAGGCAGGAGAGGGTCAGCTCCCGGGTGTCGTGGGTGGGGACGACGATCGAGAGCGGCGGCCCCGGCTCACTCACAGTCCGCCTCCGGTTCGACCGTGCTCCGCGGGCTCCGCCGCCGGCCGAAGGCGGTCCGGAAGAGCGAGAGGTAGCTCGTGCTGGTCTTCAAGAGGTCCATCTTGGAGCGCCCATGGACCCGGTAGACGAACGAGATCGGCTCCTCGCGGGTGGAAAGCCCGGCGCGGCGGGCGAGGACCAGCATCTCGGGGAGGAAGGCGAAGTTGTCGCGCTCGAAGGGGAGCTCGGCGAGCGCGGCCCGGCGGTAGACCCTAAAGCCCGAGGTCTTGTCGCGCACCGTGAGGCCGAAGAGCTGACTCATGAGGAAACCCACGAGCCGGCTTAAGGCCAGCTTCCAGATCGGCGTTCCCGTGACGCTCGCGCCCGCCACCCAGCGCGAGCCGACGAGGATGTCGTCCCGCGAGCCGGCGAGGCTCGAAACCAGACGTGGGATCTCCTCCGGCTGGTGGTTCAAGTCGGCGTCCAGGGTGACGACGAAGTCGGCGTCCTTGGAAACCGCGGCGAAGCCGCGGCGGAAGGCGGCCCCCAGGCCGCTCGGCTCGGGATGGTAGAGAACGCGGAATCCGGGGAGCTCCGGCAGGAGCCCTTCCAGAACCTCGCGCGTCCCATCCGTCCCCTCGACGACGAGGAGGACCTCGTGCTCAAAGCCGGCTCCGGCGGCGGCCGCCATGGCGGTCAGGGTTTCGTGGAGGCGACGGCAGAGGGGCGCGATGTTGTCGCGTTCGTCGTAGGCGGCGATGACGACGGCGAGCTTCATCGTAGGGGGCGGCAGGGCGTCATTTTTTCGTCTCCGGCGGTGCGGGAAGGCTGCCGCTCCGACGAATCGTTTTACGCTCCCGGAGGTCCGTCCGTCGCCCTCCGCTCTTCCCTTTCCACGGTTTCTCCGCTGCCGGTCGTCGCCTTCGCCCGCCGACCGGGGTGGAAGAGCCGCATGGCACGGAGGAAGAAGTCGTAGGCCGGGATGAGGACGATGGGCGGTGTGATCTCGATCACCGCCTCCTTCCACGAGCGCGCCCCATGCCGCTTCCAGGCTGCCACCACGGCCTGGATGCGGCGTTCCACCTCGGGGTCGACCGGGCCCTTGCTCGCGATGCCGAAGACCGTGTGGGGGAGGCGCGGCAGACCGCACATGTCGACCGCGATGGGGTGGAAGTCGTCGCCCATGAGCGCCAGGAAGGCGCTCGCCGTGAAGCGCCAGTAGTCGTCCGGATAGGCGTGGATGGGGAAGTACCACACCGAGGTCATGATGAGGAGGCCGCCGGGCTTCAGGCAGCGGTGGAGCTCGGCGAGCGCCCGCCAGGGCTCGCGGACGTGCTCGATGGTGTCGAAGAGGAGGGCCGCGCCCACCGACTCGTCCGGCAGGTCCAGGGCGTGGAGATCCTGGATCTCGTCCACCCCCGGTCCGGAGCGCATGTCGCAGCCCACGAAGCGCTTGCCGGGAAAGGAGTCGCGGACGAACGGCAGGTGCTCCTGTCCGGGCACGCGGAAGGCGCCGAACTCGTAGATCGGGGTGGGGAAGTCGACGGCCTCGGTGAGACCCTGGAGCAGCTTCAAAAGGGTGACCCGCATCGTTGCCTTCCCCGGGGTCCGCGGAGCGCGCGGACCGGCGGACCTGAGTAGCCGGCTCTTTTAAGGAGAAGCCGGAGTGATGACCACCCGGTAAGGGGCGGGAGAGAGGCCGTACCCCGCGAACCAGGAGACGTTCTCGTCGACCAGGTCGAAGACGAGGGCGTAGTCGCCCGGTGGAGCCTCGGCAGGGACCCGGGCGTCGACCGTGATCTGGCGCCAGGGGTACCGCCACCAGTCGCCCGTGAACGGTGGCAGCTCGCTCCGCAGGCCCTCGACCGGCGCTCCGCCGTTGCCGGGAGCCCCTGGCACCGTCACCCAATGATAGGAGAGATGGACGTTCGACGATAGCGGCTGCCGGCCGCGATTCTCGAAGCTCACGAGGTAGCGCCCCTCCGCGCCGGCCCGGAGGGTCGCCGGCCCCGCGATCGATCGCCAGGCGATGTCGCCGGGACGGGGTGACTCCGGGATGCAGTAGCAGCCACGGAGCGCGGCCAGAGTCGCGGGCGAGAGAGCGGTGAAGAGGGCGAAGCCTTCGACCGTCTCGACCCGGTGGGGGACCGCGGCGCGGGCGAGATAGGCGTCGAAGCGGACCAAGTCCTCACAGCAGAGGAGAAAGGCGGGAGAAGGGTTGCGGTCCAGGCGCTGGCGCAGCTCCGCGTCCCGCACCAGGCCGTTTTCGCCGCTCCCAAAAGGGCTCGCCGCCAGCCGGCCGCCGGAGAGGAAGACGAGACGATAGGCCGACCAGTAGGAGGTGTAGATCTCGTCGACGCCCCGGGCGCGGAGATCGGCGATCAGCCGGTAGGGATCGCTCAGGAAGCGGTTCGCGATGTCGTAGCGGACGCGCGGTGCCTGGATCTCGCTCCCCGGTCCCAGGGCGACGAGGACGACGACCAGGGCGAGCGAGAGCGCGAGGGGGGAGGGCCGCCGTTGCCGGCGCAGCGTGGTATCGAGCAGGCCGCCGGTGAGCGGCGCCACCGCGAGGAAGAGCGGCAGAAAGTAGCGCGGCTCCAGCCAGTCGGTCCGTGCGACCCCCAGGTTCAGGAGGGGGATGGTGACGAGGAGGGTGAGGAAGAGCGCCGGGCCGAGGCGCCGCGCGCCGCGATTTTCGGCAGAACCCCGGAGCGAGAAGACCGCGAAGCCGGCAAGCCCGGCGAGGAGCAGGAGGGAAACCCAGGACGCGCCGGGAAAGGTGAGGGAGTGTTTTCCCACCAGCCGCGCCCCCAGGAGGCGGGGAAGAGCCTGAGAGAACAGACCGTATACCCGCGTCGCCGTCCGGCTGGCGGCGGCGGGCGCCATCTCGTGGGCGCGGAGGCTCGCTCCGTGCGTCTTCAGATTGCGGTAGATCCACGGCGTCGCCCCGGCGAGGAAGCCGGCGGCTCCGAGGAGGAGCCGCCGCGGCGCGAGCCAGGCGCGGGTCGTCCCCAGGAGACAGGCCACGACGGCGAGCGGGGCGATGCCGACCGAGAGCGGGTGGACCCACCAGGCGACCCCGGAGACGAAGCCGAGGAGCACGATCTCCCGAGAGGCCGGCGCGCCGTGGGCGAAGCGGTCCTCGATGCGGAGCAGGAGGCCCAGGCAGAGCGCGAAGAGGAGGAGGAGCGAGGTGTAGGAACCGTCCGAGGTGAGGCCCTTCTGGAGGAGATAGGCCGGGCCGAGCGCCAGATAGAGCCCGGCGAAGAGCCCCGCCCGCGCGCCGTAGGCGAGGCGGGCGACCCAGGCGGTCGCCACCACGACGAGCGCGAGGAGGAGACCGATCCCGATCCGGAAGGCGGCCACGGACTCTCCCAGGAGGCCGAAGACGAGCGCCAGGTAATGGGCTTCGAGGGTGCCGGCGTACTCCACCCCGTAGCAGAAGAGGGGATGGACCCCCTTCTTCAGGATGTCGACCGCCATGACCGAGATGATCCCCTGGTCGGAGGAGAAGCGCAGGCGACCGCGCAGCTCGAAGAGGAGCGAGCTCGCCGCCGTCAGGGCGAAGAGGAAGGTGGAGACGGCCCAGGGCCGGGTTACAAAAGAAAACCGGGTGCGGAGGTTCGGTTCCACACCCGGTTTCGTGAAGGGTCAGGCAGCACGGCTCTGGAGGGGGACGAGCGGTCCGTGCCCTACGTCTCTTTTAGTTGACGGAGAAGTAGCCCGTCGCGTCGATGACCACGTGGGTCGTGGCCGTGCCGCCGGCGATCCCGTAGGTCATCTGCATGTCCGTGGTGGCACCCAGGGGCACGATGGCGCCGTTACCGAGCGCCGGCTCGCCGGCGTTGAAGGTCAGGGTCGCGACACCCGGCCAGGCGATGTCCGCCGGCCAGAGGGTGAGGAACCCGGTCTGGGTCGGGCCGACCACCGTGGCGTTGACGACGACGGCCGTGGCGGCGGTGGGAATGCCGCAGATGCCGCGGGTCGCGACGACCCGGTTCGTCTTCGCCGGCAGGATGCCGCCCGAGCCGGTCCGTGTATCCGCGACGCGGCAGGGAGAGATCGAGTGGAACTGGAACGGACCATCCGCGAAGGCCGCGGAAGCAAACAGCATGGCAGATCCGAACAGACAGACTCCGAGACGACGGGTCTTGCGCATAACCATGACTCCTTCTTTTTTTGAGACTATAGCATTCCGAGTATCGATCGTCAATCGCAATTCCGTGGTGCAATGATACCGCACCATAACGCGGACCTCAATCCGTAACTTCCCCGATTGCGGCAATTGCCTCGAGGCGCTGGCGGATCTTCGCCGCGGCGTTCGCCCAGGTCCAGCGCGCCGCCATCTCCGCTGCCGCCTTGAGGCCGCGCTCCCTCGCCTCGTCGCGGTTCTCGTAGATCTCCCGCAGCAGGTGGCGCAGGTGCTCCGGGTCGGGGTCGGCCCAGGAGAAGCCGGCGTAGTAGGGGCACTTGGCGACCGCCGGGACGGTGCCGCGCAGGCGCAGGGGATAGGCGATGCCCGGGTGCACGAACTCCTGGTGCGCCCCCCAGTCGCTGACGATCGCCGGCAGGCCGCAGGCCATGGCCTCCATGAGCGGCATGTCCCAGCCCTCGCCGCGGCTGACCGCGACGAAGCAGTCGGCCGAGGCGTAGAGCGAGCCCAACTGATAGTGGGGGAAGTCGAGATTGAAGAGGTAGGAGATGCGGCCGCCGCTCTCCTTCAGGCGGAGGCGGGCGATCTCCTCCTTCAAGTGGATCGAGGAGTCGCGGTTCATCACCTTGCAGAGCAGGCGGACCGGCTCCTTGGCCGAGAAGACCTCGTTGAAGGCCTTGAGCAGGAGCCAGGGCTCCTTGCGCTCGCCCCACTCGAAGCTCGAGAAGAAGATGAACTCGCCGAGCGGGTTCCGCTTGGCGCGCATGCCGGGATGGAAATAGTCGGGATCGACCCCCAGGGGCATGACGTGAATGGGGCGGGTGAGCCCCGATTCGAGGAAGCTCCGGCGGTTGAACTCGCTCGGCACCCAGACCTCGTCCATGCGGTTGGCCTGGCGTACCCAGTCGGGGGCGAAGCCGTCGACCTCGATCATCGTGTAGCCGATCTTGTAGCGCGCCCGGTTGCGCCAGAAGACGTCGGCCTGGCCGTAGACCACCCCCAGCTCGGGCCGCCTGAGCTTCGGCAGGCTGCGGCCGCGGATGACGTCCAGGCGGTGGTCGCCGGTCGCCTCGGGCTCGATCGGCGGGAAGACCGTCTTCGGGCCGTAGACGTAGCGGTAGGTGGTCCGCACGCCGGACTCGTCCAGGGCGCGGACGAGCTGGCGGCAGCTCATCGCGTAGCCGGTGGGGAAGTTCATGATCGACTGCCAGAGGAGCTCCTGGCGGTACTGCCCGGCGAGCTCGGTCTCCCACTTCTGGCGGAAGGCCGTCCGGCTGGTCTCGAAGAGGCGCATCAGGGCGCCGCGGTCGTCCTGGGTCGAGCCGTGCTCGTCGTGCACCAGGGTGACCTCGCCGCAGACGACGGTCGAGAAACCCGCCTGGCGCGCCCGCAGACAGTAGTCGGTGTCCTCGAAGTAGGACTCGAAGTCGAGCGCCAGGCCGCCGATGGCGGCGATCACCTCGCGCTTGATGTAGGCGCAGGCGAAGACGATCCCCTGCACCTCACGGGTCTTCGGATACTGGCCGAGATCCTTTTCGAGCGCCCCGATCTGCTGGCCCCAGCCGGTATCGGGCAGGATGTAGGTGCCGGCATGGAGCAGGCGGCCGTCGGGGAGCACCATGCGGCAACCCACGATGCCGATTTTCGGGGCGATACCCGGAGCGTCGGGATCGTGGGGATCGTGGGCGGCGGCGCGCAGGCGGGTCAGCCAGTCGGCCTGGGTGAAGACGAGGTCGTTGTTGAGGAGGACGACGTCCGAGGCCGGATCGACGATCTCGATCCCGGCGTTGTTGCCGCGCACGAAGCCGAGGTTTTTGGGCAGGGTGAGAACCTCGGGCCAGCCGGTCGCAGCCATCGCCGCCAGACGGGCCGGGGTCTCGTCGGTCGAGCCGTTGTCGACGACCAAGACTTTGGCGTCCGTCAGATCGGTATCGCGGAGCGTCAGGAGGCAGCGCTCGGTGAGCTCCCAGTGGTTCCAGGCGAGGACGATGAGGCTAGCCTGCCGCGGCATCCAAGGCCTCCTCTCCCGCGGGCGCGAAGGGGACGAGCGATTGCCAGAGATCGGCCAGGGTCAAGTCGACCTCGGCGGGGGTGAAGTCGGTCGTCTCCTGCCAGAGGTCGGGCTCGTAGGCGCCGCGGGCCAGGGCCGGCAGGCCGGCCGAGAGGCGCGTCAGGGTGATGAGGTCGCGCCGGCAGAGGTGTCCCTGGAGGATCCGCAGCTCCCGCGAGCGCTGGGTGAGAGCAGCCGTCAGGCCCGCGACCTGGGCTTCCAGCTCGGCGATCCGCCGCGCCGCCGCGTCGGAGAGGCTTCCCGGGTCGGAGGCGCTCACCAGGCCCGCCCGAAGGGCCGGCGCAGCGACTGGACGAGCCGCCAGGCGCGGGAGCGCTGGACAGCCTGATGGAAGGCAGCCAGGCGCTCGACGTCCTGGCGCAGGCGCCACACCTCGGCCGCGCTGCCGTCCCAGCCATTGCCGCCATTGCCGCCAACACCGCCAACACCGCCCACGCCATCGCCCATCCCGCCCCCCGTCGCCGAACCCGGGAGCTCGGCGCCATTCCCGTCCCAGACCAGGCTGGCGAAGCGGAGCTCGCGCTCGCGCCGCTCCGCCGAACGGAGGTCGGCATCCAGCCGTTCCGCCTTGAGGCGGCCGAGCTCTTCCGCCTGCCTGAGGTCTTCTCGTTGCTCGCTCATGAATGCCTGAAACGCCTGTCGTGGGGTCGCTGGAATGGGCGCGCGGACCGGTCCGGGAGTATATCTTTCAGCTCTTCTTTGCCGCAACGTTCCGGCCCGGCAGGTCTCCGGGAGGCGCAGAAGGGTAGCGCCCGCTTCAAAACCGGGTAGACTTCCCGCCCGTGACCGCCGAGACGAAGCACCCTGCCCGGACACAGAAGGTGTGCGTGGTGATGCCGGCGTACAACGCCGAGCTGACCCTCGAAAGAACCTACCACGACCTGCCCATGGAGTGGGTCGACGACGTCATCCTGGTCGACGACGCGAGCCGCGACGGGACCGTCGAGCTGTCGCGAAGGCTCGGCATCCATACCCTCGTCCATCCCCAGAACCGGGGCTACGGCGGCAACCAGAAGACCTGCTACAAGGAAGCCCTGGCGCGCGGCGCCGACATCGTCGTCATGGTCCACCCCGACCACCAGTACGACCCGCGGGTGGTGCCGCAGCTCGTCGCCCCCTTCCTGACCGACACCGCCGATGCCGTCTTCGGCAGCCGCATGCTGGGGGGGCGGCCGATCGAGGGCGGGATGCCGAAGTGGAAATACTTCGCCAACCTCTTCTTGACCGCGGTCGCCAACGCCACCTTCTACGTCTTTCTCTCCGAGTACCACTCCGGCCTCCGCGCCTACAGCCGGCGCTACCTCGAGTCGATCGACCTCGAAGCGAACTCCGACGACTTCGTCTTCGACACCGAGATCATCGCCCAGGGGGTCTACGCCGGGATGCGCATCCGCGAGATCCCCATCGAAACGCGGTACTTCAAGGAGGCTTCGCAGATCGGCTTCGGGAGGAGCGTCGTCTACGGCTTTTCCGTCCTTGCCGTGCTCTTGCGCTACAAGCTGCACAAGAAGGGGCTCCGTCATTCCCGGATCTTCCGCTGAGCGCTACGTCCTCAAAGACTTCCCCGGTTCGAGCCACCGCATCCTGGCCGCCTGGATCGGAGAGATGGTCCATGGCAGCCGGCTCCTGGAGCTCGGTCCCTTCTCGGCCCACATCGCGCGGCTCGCGAGCCGGCCGGGGCTCACCTGGGTGGGGCTCGAAGGGGCGCTCGACTGCCTGCCGGCCTTGGTCGAGCACCTCACAGCCTCCGCCATCGTCGATCTGGACACCCTGTCGCGGCTTCCCAAGGGCTACGACGCGATCCTGGCCGGCGACATCCTGGAGCATCTGGGCGATCCCGAGCGGATGCTCGCCATGATCCGCGATGCCCTGCCGCCCGGCGGGCTCTTCTTCATCTCGGTGCCCAACGTCGCCAACCTCTCGGTCCGCCTGGGGCTCCTCTTCGGCCGCTTCGACTATCGCGAGCGCGGCATCCTCGACCGCACCCACCGGACCTTCTTCACCCGCGCCTCGCTCGACCGGGCGCTCGGCCGGGCCGGCCTCCGCGTCGAGCGCCGGGCGGTGTCGATCATCCCCCTGCAGCTCGCCCTGCCGCGCCTGCCGCGCCCGCTCCTCGGCCTGCTCTACCGACTCCTGGCCGGCGCCACCCGGCTCTTTCCCACCCTCCTCGGCTACCAGCTCCTCGTCGCGGCGCGCCGGCCGTGAAGCTGCGCTCGCTCTCCGGGCTGGACTGGGCAGCCCTCGTCCTCCTCGCTCTTCTCGCGACGCCGATCCTCTTCCGCCAGCTGGGCGGCGGCAGCTTGGGCGGCGACGAGACGATCTTCGCCCAGGTGGGGCGCGAGGCCGCCTTGCGGGGAACCTGGCTTCCCTTGCGTTTCGGCGGGACCATCTTCAAAAGCAAGCCGCCGGTTTTCCCCTGGGCTCAGGCCCTGACCTTTCAAGCTTTCTGGGTCTCTGAAGGGACGGCGCGGTTTCCGGCAGCCCTCTCGGGGGTGGCGCTGGTGCTTCTCGTCTACCTCGCCGGGGCGGCGCTCTTCTCTCGCCTGGCGGCCTTTCTCGCCGCCACGGTCCTCCTCACCAACTTCAACCTGATCTTCACCCACGGCCTGCGCAAGGGGGTGACCGACGGGCCGCTCGTCCTCGTCATGAGCGCGGCCCTCTTCCTCTATCTGTACCAGCGGACCCGGGGGGAGCCCGGGACGGAGCCCGCCGGCCGGACCCGCTTCGGGGCTGTCCTCACCTGCGGCCTCCTCCTCGGCCTGGGGCTCCTCGTCAAGACCGGCGTCGCCCTCCTCGCGGCGGGAATCGTGGGGCTCTTCGTCGCCCTCTTCCCCCTGCCGGAGGAGGGCGGGCTCCTCTCGCCGCGCCGCTGGCGCGATCCGCTGCTCCTCGTCGGCTGCGCCCTCGCCGTCTACCTCCCCTGGCTCGCCGCCATGGGGGTCGCCACCCACGGCGCCTACTTTCACTACCTCTTCGGGGTCGACCTCTACCAGCGGGCGACCGCGGGGATCGATCCCGGGCACGTCCGGCACGGTGTCTATGGGCGGGTGCTCCTGGTCGACTTCCGCACCAAGCTCCTGCTCCTGCTGCCGATCCCCTTCCTCCTCGCCTGGCGGCGGCAGGCGGGCGCCTCCGGGGACCGGCGGGAGCTCACCCGGGTCACCTTCCTGGCCCTCTGGGTCGCCGTCGTCCTCGGGGCCTTCTCCGTCGTCGCCTCGAAGCTCCCCTGGTACATCTACCCGGCCTACCCGGCGCTCGCCCTCCTCCTCGGCTGGAGCGTCGAAAGCCTCTACCGCCTCCTGCCGCGGTGGTCTCGGGGGTCGTGGCGGCCGCGCGGTCTCGTCGGGCCGCTCTTCCTCGCGCTCGTCGCGGTGGTCCTGGCGCGGGGTCTCTGGCGCTCCTTCGAGGCGGCGCGGGACGACGTGGCGGAGAGCGACGGACGGCGGATCGCGGCCTACGTCCACCCTCTGGGGCACCCGCTCACCTGTGTCGAGCCGGGGACCGTGATGCGCGAGTGGAACTATTTCTACCTGAGCCCCCTCTGGGGGCGCTTCGTGCTCGGGCCGGCCGATGCCGCTAGCTGCGACTTCGTCCTCACCCGTGAGCCGCGCGGCTATCTCGCGGCTTTCCCTCCCGAGACCCAGGCGCGTCGCGCCTTTCAGCTCCACCGCTACGATCCCCACGAGGGACCCGTCTGGTTCCTGAGCCTGCGCCGCGACCTTCCCCAGGAGATCCTCACCGCGCCGCCGCCGCGGCCGGAAGCATCCGAGTAAAGGGATCTCGGCCCGAGGCCGAGCACCGGCCGCTCCTTACAGCCGATCGCGAGGGACCCTGCCGCGCCCCCGTGCTACCATCTCCCTCCTTTACCCGCGGCCTTATCCGGCCGCTTGGATACGAGGTCTTCTCCCATGTTCGACGGTCTCCAGAACAAGCTCCAGGACGTCTTCCGGACCCTGAAGGGCGAAGGGAAGGTCACCCCCGAGGCCCTGCAGGCGGCTCTGCGCCAGATCCGGCTCGCGCTCCTCGAAGCCGACGTCCATATCCGGGTGGTCAAGCCGTTCATCGACCGGGTGCGCGAGCGCGCCGAGGGGCAGGAGGTGCTCGAAAGCCTGTCGCCCGCCCAGCAGGTCGTCAAGGTGGTGCGCGACGAGCTCGTCGCTCTCCTGGGCGACGAGGGCACCGAGCTCAAGCTCGACGGCCGGCCGGCGGTCGTCCTCCTCTGCGGCCTCCAGGGCTCGGGCAAGACGACGACGGCGGGCAAGCTCGCGCTGCGGCTCAAAAAGCAGCGTGGCAAGCATCCGCTCCTGGTCGCCGGCGACCTCCAGCGCGCCGCCGCCGTCGAGCAGCTGATCCAGGTCGGCGCCCGGGTGGACGTGCCGGTGCTGGCGCCCGAGCCCGGCGAGAAGGTTCTGGACCTCGCGACCCGCGCCCTCGCCGTCGCCCGCCAGCGCGGCCACGACGTCGTCTTGATGGACACCGCCGGCCGCCTGCACGTCGATGCCGCCCTGATGGAAGAGTTGAAGCAGCTCGCGGCGCGGCTCTCGCCCCAGGAGACCCTCTTCGTCGCCGACTCGATGACCGGCCAGGACGCGGTCAAGAGCGCCGAGCAGTTCGCCGCGGCGATGACCCTGACCGGCGCCATCTTGACCAAGATGGACGGCGACTCCCGGGGCGGCGCGGCGCTCTCCATCCGCACCGTGGCGCGGGTGCCCATCCGTTTCGTCGGCATGGGCGAGAAGCCCGAGGATCTGGAGCTCTTCCACCCCGAGCGTATGGCCTCGCGGATGATCGGCATGGGCGACGTCCTCTCGCTGATCGAAAAGGCCGAGCAGGGGTTGGATCACGATGAGGCCAAGCGCCTGGCCGGCCGCATCGCGCGCCAGGAGTTCACCCTGGAAGACCTGCGGGACCAGCTCCGGCAGCTCCGCCGCATGGGTCCGCTCGGCCAGGTGCTCGACCTCCTCCCCAAGGTCGGCCCCCTCCGCGGCCTCGAAGGGGCGAGCGTCGACGAGCGCGGGTTGGTCGTCGTCGAGGCGATCATCAACTCGATGACGTCTCTGGAGCGCCGCAAGCCCGACGTCTTGAACGGCAGCCGCAAGAAGCGCATCGCCCAGGGCTCCGGCACCTCGGTGCAGGAGATCAACAAGCTTCTCAAGCAATACAAGGGAATGAAGAAGATGTTGAAGGGCGTCCAGGGCAAGTGGCTGCGCCGGGCCATGGGAGCGGCCGGCAAGCAGATGTAGAGATAGCCCCCGGTCTCGCGCCCACCCCAGGCGCGCGCACGCTCCCTCTGGAGCCGATGGAACATTTTTCGCCCCGCCGTCGTAAGGACTGGCAGTGGAGGGAACTGCCATGAGCAACATCCTCGGAGATATCCGATTCGGTTTTCGCATGTTGAAGAAAAGTCCCGGGCACACGGCCGCGGCCGTCGTCGCCCTGGCCTTGGGGATCGGCCTGACCGCCGCGATGTTCAGTATCGTCAACGGCTCGATTTTCGCCGCCCTGCCGTTCGCCCATTCCGACCACCTCGTGTGGGTGAGCGCGGCCAATGTCGAGAAGAGCCGGCAGGAGATGTCGCTCACGCTCGCCGACGCCCTCGATTGGGAGAAGCGGCAGACCTCGTTTACCGGCGCCGCCGCCTTCGACGCCACGACGATCAATCTCTCCGGGGACGAGAAGCCGGAGCGCTTCGACGGCGGCTACATGGCCGCCAATGCCTTCGACCTCCTGGGCGCCAAGCCCTTTCTCGGCCGCACCTTCCTCCCCGGCGAGGACGCGATGCAGGCGCCGCCGGTGGTCCTCCTGAGCTACGGCCTGTGGAAGACCCGCTACGGTGGCGATCCGAAGGTCGTGGGCCGGGTGATCCGGGTCAACGGCGGCCCGACGACCGTCATCGGCGTGATGCCCGAGGGCTTCGAGTTTCCCATCAATGAGAAAGTCTGGGTGCCGCTGCGCCTCGATCCGAAGCGGACGATGCGGGGCTCCGCGACCGACGACGGGGTCGCCGTCTTCGCGCGGCTCAAAGACGGCGTTCCCCTCTCCCGGGCAGAGGCGGAGACGGCCGCCATCGCGAAGTCCCTGGCGCGCGAGTTTCCGGTCACCAATAAAGGCATCACGATCCGGGTCAAGCCGTACGTCGACCAGATCGTCAACGAGCAGATCACCTCGCTCCTCTTCACCATGCTGGGCGCCGTCGGCCTGGTGCTGCTCCTCGCCTGTGCCAATGTCGCCAGCCTGATGATGGCGCGGGCGTCGCTCCGCAGCCGCGAGATCGCCATCCGCTCGGCGCTCGGCGCCGGCAGGAAGCGGGTGCTCGCCCAGATCCTGACCGAGAGCCTGCTCCTCTCGGCGGTGGGAGCGGCCCTGGGGCTCGTCCTCGCCTACTGGGGGATCCAGGCGTTCAATTCGGCGATCGTCGACACCAACCCGCCCTACTGGTTCCATATCGCTCTTACCGGCAGGCCGCTCCTCTTCGTCCTCGGCCTGACGCTCCTGTCGAGCCTGCTCTCCGGCCTGGCCCCGGCCCTCCAGGCCTCGAAGGCGGACGTCAACGAGGTGCTGAAGGACGAGGGACGCGGCTCGACCAGCCTGCGGATGGGGCGCTTCAGCCGTTCGATCGTCGTCGCCGAGGTGGCGCTCTCGTTCTTCCTCCTCGTCCTGGCCGGCCTCATGGTGCGGAGCGTCGTCAACGTCCAGAGGATGGACTTCGGGTTCGAAAAGCAGAATCTCCTCACCGTCCGGCTCGCCCTCTACGAGGCGAAGTACCCCGAGAAGGCGGACCGGATCGCCTTCTGGAACGACCTCCTCCGCCGCATGGACGGCCGGCCGGGGGTGGCGGGGGTGGCGGCGATGTCGACCCTACCCACCAACGGCTCGGAATCGGACAACTACGCCGTCGAGGGGCACCCCTACCCGACCGACCACGACCTGCCGATGGCGCATGACGTCTCGGTGTCCCCCGGCATCTTTCAGGTTCTGGGCGCCAAGCTCCTCGCCGGGCGCGACTTCGGACCTCAGGACCGCGAGGGATCGCTGCCGGTCGTCATCGTCAACGAGAGTTTCGCGAAGAAAGAGTGGCCGAAGGAAGACCCGCTCGGCCAGCGCATCCGGCTGGCCAAGAAGCCGGGGGCGCCCTGGCGGACGGTCGTGGGCGTCGTTCCCGACCTGCGGATGAACGGCTTGAACGACACCGACAGCGGCCCCGAGGGGTTTTACCTGCCGATGGCCCAGGAGTGTCCTCTCCGCAACAACATCGTCGTCCGCACCCACGGGACGCCGCTCGCCTTCACCCCGGCGTTGCGCACCGAGGTCGCCGCCATCGACCCCGACCTGCCGCTCTACTTCGTCTCCTCGATGGAGGAGACGATCGCGAAGAACGCCTTCTTCTTCAACCTCTTCGGCACTCTTTTCGGGATCTTCGGGATCTCCGCTCTGGTGCTCGCGGCGGTGGGGATCTACGGGGTGATCTCGTTTTCGGTCACCCAGCGGACCCAGGAGATCGGGGTGCGGATGGCGCTCGGCGCGCACCGCGGCAACGTTCTCGGCATGATCGTCTGGCAGGGCTCGCTGCAACTCGCGATCGGCCTGGGGATCGGGCTCGTCATCGCCTTCCTGGGCTCGCGGCTCCTGGGCGACATCCTCTTCCAGATCCAGCCGAACGACCCCTTGACCTTCGCCGGGGTCTGCCTCGCGCTCGCCGCGATCGCCCTCACCGCCTGCCTGATTCCGGCCCAGCGCGCCTCCCGGGTCGATCCGCTGGTCTCGATCCGCTACGAGTAGGGTATTCTGAAGTGGGCTCCGGCCGTCGCCGAGACCGGAGCCCGCCGTCCGATGACCACGCCCTCTCCTGCTTTCGCCCTCCTCGCGCACCTCCGTTCCCGCCAGGACGAGATGGTCGACCTCCTGAGTCGGCTCGCCCGGCTCGAATCGCCGTCCTCCGAGCCGGGCTCGCAAGGACCGGCCTTCGATCTCCTCGCGGAAGCGCTCGCCGAGGTGGGGTACCGGACGCGGCGGGTCTCGGGAAGTGAGAGCGGCGGCCAGCTCCTCGCCGTCTCCGCGGCGCGGCGGCTGCGCCAGCCACGGGTGCCGTGCCAGCTCCTCCTCGGGCACGTCGATACCGTCTGGGAGCGCGGGACTCTGGCGCGGATGCCGGTCGCGCTCACGGATGGCCGGCTCACCGGGCCGGGGGTGTTCGACATGAAGGGAGGGCTCGTGCAGGCGGTGTTCGCCCTCGCGGCTCTCCGCGCGCTGGGGCTCGAACCGCCGGCGACGCCGGTCCTCTTCGTCAATTCCGACGAGGAGACGGGGAGCGGCGAGTCGTTCCGCACGATCACCCGCCTGGCGCGGTGTATGCAGAGAGTGTTCGTATTGGAGCCCGCGTTGGGGCTCGACGGCAAGTTGAAAACCGAGAGAAAGGGAGTCGGCCGTTTCGCGGTCACCGTGCACGGCCGGGCGGCCCATGCCGGCTTGGCGCCGACCGAGGGAGCGAGCGCGATCGTCGAGATGGCGCACGTGATCTTAAAGCTCCAGGCCCTGGCGGACCCGGGCCGGGGGACGACGGTGAACGTCGGGGTGGTCTCCGGAGGGACGCGGGGCAATGTCGTCGCTTCCGAGGCCCGGGCCGAGGTCGACGTCCGGGTCGAGACGTCGGAGGACGGTGCGGCCTTGGAGCGCGCCATCCTGGGTCTGCGGCCGGTGACCCCCGGCACCCGGATCGTCGTCGAGGGCTCGGTCGAGCGGCAGCCGCTCGAACGGACGCCGCGCAACCGGGCTCTTTTCGCGCGGGCGGCGGCGGCGGCGGAGGAGCTGGGGATCGCGCTCGGCGAGGGGAAGGCGGGCGGGGGCTCGGACGGCAACACGACGAGCCTCCACACCGCGACGTTGGACGGTCTGGGGGCGGTGGGGGACGGGGCGCATGCCGTCCACGAGTTCGTTTTCGTCGATCGATTGCCGGAACGGGCGGCGCTCCTGGCGCTCCTGCTCCTGGCACCGATATAAATGAAGCTTCACGGAGGCGGTATGTTCACGGTCCGGTTCGGAAAGGTTTTCGTGCTGGGGATTCTCCTCTCGGTGCCCGTCCTGGCAGCGTCTCCCAAGGCGCTCCCTGTGCCCCGCACGACGCAATCGGGACCGCCGACGGCCCTGGAGGTGCGCCAGGCGGAGAAGCGCCTCGCCGACCTCGGATATTGGAGCGGACCCCTCGACGGGCGGATGGACGAGGTCTTCAGGGGCGCTCTTATCGCCTTTCAGAAGATCGACGGCCGGAAGGCCACGGGCCAGCTCACCCGCCGCGACCTGACCGCGCTCGCCCGCGCCGTTCCGCCCCTGCCGCGGGAGACCGGGCCGGCCCATATCGAGGTCGACCTCGGCCGGCAGGTGCTCTTCTTCGTCGACGATCAGGGGAAGGTGGCGCACATCCTCCCCGTCTCGTCCGGCTCGGGCAAGAACTTCCACGAGGCGGGATATCCGGAGACCCACGCCGTCACCCCCTGCGGGCACCTGGAGGTGTTCGAGAAGGCGGCCGGCTGGAAGAAGAGCCCGCTCGGCGAGATGTTCAACCCGCTCTACGTCGTCGGCGGCATCGCCATCCACGGCAGCCTGGACGTCCCCGCCTACCCGGCGAGCCACGGCTGCATCCGCGTTCCCATGTTCGCCGCGCACCAGCTGCCCCAGATGGTGCCGCTCAAGACGCCGGTCCTCGTCTACGGCTGCCGCGACGAGGCGGCGCCGGTACCGGTCCTGGCGACCGCGGCACGATAAGTCGGCGGTCGTCTTTTCGGCCTTACATTTTCCTGACGCCTTCTTTGTGTTTTCTTGCTGCGGCTGCGGCTATGTTGAGCCCATGAGCAGCCTTGGTAAGACCTCCAAAAAGAAAACAGTAGGATTTTTCCTCCTCGGCCTTTCCGGCTTTTTCGGTTTTCCCGGCTTTTCCGGCACTGCGGCGGCCTGGGGCGCCACCGCGGCGCCGCGGACCGCGAACGTCCTCGAAGCGGTGAGCGGCTCGTTCGAGCGGATCGTCGAGGACGTCAATCCTTCGGTCGTACAGATCTTCGTCAACGGGTATGCGGCCGAGCGGGGAACTTCCGGCGTGCTGACCAAGCAGCAGGGCACCGCGTCCGGCACGATTCTCGACGCCGACGGCCTGATCGTCACCAACGCTCACGTGGTGGATCGCGCGACGCGGATTCAAGTTCTCATTCCGGCCCCTGCGACGGGTGAGGTGGGCGGTCCGGCGCTGCCGGTGGCGGATGGCGCGAGGCTCGACGCGCAGGTGGTCGGCATCGATACGGAGACCGATCTGGCGGTCCTCCGGGTCGCCGCGCACGGCCTGAAGCCGCTCGTCCTCGGCGACTCGACCGGGCTCCGGCAGGGCCAGCTGGTGCTCGCCTTCGGCTCGCCGCTCGGTCTCGGCAACACGGTGACGATGGGGGTCGTGAGCACCGTCGCCCGGCAGCTGGCGGCCGACGACGTGCCCTGGTACGTGCAGACCGACGCTCCGATCAACCCGGGCAACTCGGGCGGTCCGCTGGTCGACACCGGCGGCCACGTGGTCGGCATCAACACCCTCATCCTCACCCAGGGCGGCGGCAGCGAGGGCGTCGGGCTCGCCATCCCGAGCAATACCGTGCGCTACATCACCGACCAACTGCGTAAGAACGGGCGGGTGCGCCGGGCGGTGATCGGCGTTCAGCTGCAGACGGTCGACCCGACGATGGCCGCGGCGCTCAAGCTGGCCGATCCCTGGGGGGTGATCGTCGCCGATCTGGACCCCGCGGGCTCGGCGGTGCACTCCGGCGTGCGGGTCGGCGACGTGATCCTCAAAGCCGACGGCCGACGGGTGGCGGACGTGCGCCAGTTCGCCCTCAACCTCTACCGCCGGGCCATCGGCTCCACCGTCCGCCTGGAGGTGGTGCGCGACGGCGATCGCCTGGAGCTTCCGGTCGCCGTGAGCGAGCGGCCGGAAGACCCCACCCAGGCGCTCGACGTCGTGCGGCCGGACAAGAACCTCGTTCCCGAGCTCGACATCCTCGGGGTCGACATCGACGAGAAGCTCGCGGCCTCCCTGCACTCGGCCCATGGCGACAGCGGCGTGCTGGTGGCGGCGATGTCCGCTGACGCCAGCCCGCCGGGGGACCGCTTTCAGCCGGGCGACGTCATCCGCGCCGTCAACCGCATCCCCGTCCATTCCCTGGCGGAGCTGCGCAAAGCGGTCGCCGGCATGAAGAACGGCGATCCCATCGTCGTGCAGATCGAACGCCAGGGAATGTTGACCTTCGTGGCGTACGAGCTCGATTGAGGCTCTGCCCGTCGTTCCTACCCGCGGAGCGCCAGGCGGAAGATCCCCGGCAGCTTGGCGAGCGACGGCGCGGCCTCGAAGCGGGAGAGCTTGGGGGTCAGCTTGTGGGCGGTCTTGTGGGTGGCGAACCAGACCGGCTTGGGAAAGACGCGGAAGGGAGCGCGCACGACCGACTTTTCCACCCGCGAGAACATCAGGGTGTTGTGGACGACCCCGGTGCCGGACTGGATGTCGGTCCGCGGATGGCCGGGGAAGGCGCCCCAGGGGGTGATGACGAGGCCGTAGCCGATCGCCGCCCAGTGGTTGATGGCGACCGTACCGTAGCGGAGGTCGGCGACGGCCTTCTCGAACGCCGGGGCGACGGCCGGGTCGGTGAGCGTCTTGGGGTGGACTAAGAGGGTGGCGTTCAACGTTCCCCACAGGCTCTCGTTGGCGAAGGCCACCGCCTGCGCGAGGAACGCGGGGACCGAGGGGGCTTCGAGCGGCGTCTCGGCGAAGAGGCCGGCGAAGGCTTCGGTCGTGTAGCAGATCTCGTCCCGCCGCGTGGCGTCGACCCCGGGGATGAGCGCCCAGGCCAGCCGGTCGCCGTCCGCCTCGCCGAAGAGCTCGGCCTCCGGGTGCTTCGCGAGGAAGGCGTCGTAGCGGTCGGCGGCGCCCGGGTAGTAGGCCTTCCGGGTCGGCACCTGGGCGAGGAGCATCTTGACCTTGCGGAGGAACGCATCCCGCTGGCTCCACCCCGCGTGGGTGACGATCACCCGGGTGGCGTTGCAGTTGAAGCCGGCGTTGTTGGTCAGCATGGTGACGACGTTTTCCGCCTGGTACGAGAGATCGCCCTCGCTCCACGGGCCGGGGACGACGATCACCGGGCTGACGTTGCCGAGCTCCGCGCTGAACGGTTTGGTGACGACCGGGCGGTCCTCGCGCTTGCGCAGCTCGCCCTCCGGCCCCGGGCCGAAGACGATCGCCTCGTAGGTCTTGTCCGAGCCGGTGATGTGGATCTCAGAGACGTTCGGATGGCGGCAGAGGTAGGCCCCCTCCGCGGCGCCGCCGTAGACCTGGCGCAGGAAGCCGCGGTCGATGAGCGCTCGGAACCCCTCTTCGAGGAGCGGCCCTAGATAGACGTTCACCGGATGGACCTTGTAGACCACCACCCGGTTTTCCACGAAGAGCTTGTAGAGGGCATCCATAGGGCCGATCGAGGAGACGTTGCCGGCCCCGAGGACGAGCGCGACGCCCCCGCCGTCCTTCTTGCCGTCTTTCGATCGATACGCGACGGCCTGGGTCTCGGGGAGGCTTTCAGCCGTCAGCCCCGGCGGCATCCAGACCTCGGCGGTGACCCCGGTGTAGAAGAGGCGGTCCCAGAGATCCTGGGGGAAGACCCGGGCCGAGATCTGGCCGCCGGGGAGGGTTTGGACCGGGCCGGGGATGCGCGGGGCGCCCCGACGAGCGATGTCGGCCAGCGACTTCTTCAACAGCCGGAGGTTCCTGAGAATGAAATAGGGGCCGACCAGGGGCTCCTCGCCGGCGCTCGGTTGGGAGGGGTCGAGTCCCTCGGCCTTCTGACAGGCCGCGCTCCAGCGGTCGGCCACGCGAAGGAAACCGTGGATCAGCTCGTCCAGGAGCGCGATGCGGCCGGGGATCGAGAGCTTCGCCCAGTCGGCCTGCCGGCCCTTCAAGCCGGCGACGACGGCGTCGAGAGCGCTCCGCGAGGTGTCGTCCAGACCGGCGAAGGCGGGCGCGGGAGGCTTCGGCGTACCGCGAGGGGGAGCAACGGCCATCACGACCTCCTGGAGGGGAGCTTGGGGCCGCTCCCGGGCGCTTGAAGATAGCACAGGCGCTATCTCTGGGGTCGCCTCGCTTCCCCGTTCCAGGCTCCGGTCGTGGTGGCCGGCGGGGCTCGACCTCATTGCCGGTGCAGCACGACCTCGACACTGTCGACCGCGGCGTCGTCCACCTGAAGGACGACCGACTGGCCGGGGTAGTCCTCGCCCGCCGTCACCCAGAGGGTGTGGGTACCGCTCGCCGCGGAGAGGGTGAAGCCGCCATCCTCGCCGCTCAGGGTCTCGGCCTCCTCGTCGACGCCGCCGGAGAAGAGAGCGAGGCTCGCCCTGGCGATCGGCCGCCCCGTCGGATCGACGACCCGTCCGCGGACTTCGAATTCCTCGGGCATGGCGAGGTCGAGCTCCCCTTCCGCGCAGGGCTCGCCGGGTCCCAGGGCCAGCTTGCCCACCGCCTGGCGTGTATTGAAGCCGTAGGCCGTCAAGGTCCATTCCCCGGGAGCGAGATCGGCGATCCGATAGCGTCCCGCCTCATCGGCGTCGTCCGCCTGGAAGGACCGCAGGCCGCTCCCGGCAGGCGGCATGGCGAAGATCCTCGTCACGGTGCCCTCTCCCGGCAGCAGACCGAGGACGCGGCCGGCCACCGGGCAGCCGCGAGGGGGCCGGATCTCTAGGCCGTCCACGTCCACTCCGGCGACCGTGACAGGGATCGACCGCGCCGCGAGCCCCTCCGCTTCGGCCGCCAGGGTGTAGGAACCGTCCGGCAGGCGGAGCGCGAAGACGCCATCCTCCGCGGCGATCCCGTCCGGGCCGGAGAGGTGGTCGCCCGTTCCCTGGACGAGGCGGGCGCGGGGGACGGGCGCCCCATCCGGCCCGAGCACCCGGCCGCGGATCTCGTGGGTGAGGGCGCGGACGGGGGGCGCCGTATCCGCGATCGGTCGGCCGTCGGGACCGGTGACCCCGCCGGCGGTGGCCGCGCCGCGCCGGAGGACGAAAGTGCCGACGTCGGGCGCGTCGGGGCTCTCGGGGATGGGGACCTTCCCGACTTCGATCCGCAGGAATCCCTCCGCCCACACCTCGATCTCGGCGCGCGGAAAGGTGAGAGGAGGGGTGACGAAGCGCCCATCCGCCCCCGAAGAAGCGACATAGAGATCGTTGTCCAGGGGGTCCCGGCCGAGCCGCGAGGCGAGATCGCGAAGGGGGAGAAGGTGTCGGAAACGGACCCGTGCCCCGGCGATCGGCTGGCAGGCCTCGTCGACCACTTGGCCGGTGGCCGTCCTGCCCCACGGGAGGACGAGGCGGAGAGGAGGGAGGACCCGGACGGTACTCTCTTCCAGGGCGCCGCTCGCGAGAAGCGGGGCATAGCCCTCGGCCGTCGCGACCAGCCGGTAGAGCCGGCCGGAAGCGAGGCCGTCGATCTTGAAGCGCCCCTGAGCGCCGGTCCGGGTCAGCCGTGGCGCCTCCCTGGCGACCGCGATCCGCACTTCGGCATCGGCGACCGGCGCCCCCCGCTCGTCGACGACGATGCCGGAAAGGGAGGTGTCGCCAGGCGTCCGCGGGAGGAGGCCCCAGGCGAAGACGAGGAGGAGGGTGGGAATCGTCATCCTCACGAGCGGAGGAGCAAACACGATGCCGCGCCCTGGAGCGGCCGGTCTGCCTTTGACGAGAAGAGCTTAGCGTCCACTCGGAGCGGCGCAATTCAATCGGTTGGATTCAGATTTCCGGAGACCAGCCTTATTTGTACGGCTCGATCGCCGCGATCCGGTAGCGGTGGCCGGCGAGCTCGATCTCATCGCCGAGACCTCTCCCCAGAACCTGCTTCGCGATCTCCGACTCGTAGGAGAGGATGTCGTCCTCGGGCTGGCTCTCCCAGGGGCCGAGGATGATGATCGTCCGCGTCCGCGCCGGGCCTTCGAGGCGGACGCGGGTGCCGATGCGGACTTCCGACAGGTCGGTGCCCTCGATCTCGATCAGACGGACCCGCAAGAGCTCCGAGTTGAGCGCCGCGGCGCGGGCGTTTAAGTACTCGTGGCGCTGGCGCGCCGACTTGTACTCGAAGTTCTCGCGCAGGTCGCCCATCGCCCGCGCCTCCTCGATCGCCTTGCGGTTGGCCGGGATGTCGATCGACATGATCTGTTTCAATTCCGCCCGCTTCTCCTCCATCCTCTCCTGGGTGGCATAGAGGGCGTTCTGGTTCTCCCGGCGCAGCGAGCTGAAGCGGAGCTCCAGGGCGTTGGAGAGCGAGTCGCGCTGGTAGGGCTCCAAGCCGGCCGCCCGGTGGACCGCGTCCTCCGCCTGCGCCGCCTGCTCCTCGGTCAGGTGGGTCAGGAGCCGCGGCACCGTGCTCCCCGACTCGGCGAGCGCCACCAGGCGGACCCGGTAGGTCGCGAACTCGTCGCGATTGAGGCTCCCGAGGATCTGCTGGAGGAGCCGGAGCGGGCTGCGGCTTCGCAGCGTCTCGTCCGACGCCGCCCGCTCGGCCAGCCAGACGAAGGCGGCGGGATGGCGGTGGGGGGCGGAGACGAGGCCGTCCAGGAAGCGGTCGAGATCCTTGGGCGAGCCCTTGGCGAGGCCGTCGACGAGCACCTCGATGGCGCGCGGGTCGGTCTCCTGGGCGAGGAGGCCCATGTAGACGCCGGCCCAGTCGTCCCGGTACTCGCGGAGCATGGTGTAGCCGCGCTCGCGGAGCAGGCGGTCCTCGACTCCGGAGAGGAGGCGGACCGGATCGCCCGCTTCGGCGAGGAGGAGGTCGGGCGCCCAGTCGAGGCCGTCGGGGACGCCGCCGCTCCGCTCCAGGGCGTACCAGATCTCGTAGGCGAGGCCCGGCTCGCGGTCCGCCGCCGCCTCGCCGAGCTTCAGGAGGTCGGCCGCCATGCGCTTCCTGAGCTCGGGGTCTCTCGCGCCGTCCCGGCGCAGGAGGTCGATCTTCTTCCTCGGCGTCGCCTTGGCGAAGGTCTTCCAGACCGAATCGAGAGCGTCGCCGCTCGACTCCGCCCAGTGGTAGGTCTGCTTGGCGCCGCTCCCCGAGGAGACCACCTGCTGGTGCTTGCGGGCCGCCGTCCACCAGGAGGTCCAGCCGGACTCGGAGACGAGGCCGAAGACGGCGTCGCGGATCTCCCCGGCTCCCATCGGCCGGCCGTAGCTCGTGAGGATGGCCTTCAAGAGCTCGGTGGGGGAGAGGGCGGCGACCCCCTTGCGATCCTCGATCTTCCGCCGCAGGATGTGGCCCTCGGGGAGCGACTGGAGGAGCTTGGGGGCGGCCTTGAAGCCGACGCTCATCCCGGGGAAGCGCTCGAAGTCGATCTTGAAGCTCTCGAGCCCGAGGTTCGCCTCGATCACCCGCCCGGCGCCCCGCCCCGGCATGAAGACGATCGAGCCGACGTCGAACTGGAGGAGGCCCTGGAGCCGCTCGACCTTCTCCCAGGTCTTCGGCACGTCGTGGGTCGCCTTGGCAAGCCCCACCGCCTCGCGGAGGCCCTTGTAGGTCGGGCGGCCGGCGTAGAGCTGGTCCAAGGAGGTCACGATCTGGGGGTGGAGGAGCTCGGGGGTGGCGAAGAGGATGGCGCCGATCCGTTCGAGGAGCTTCAAGCGGACCGCCCACCGCTTCTGCTCTTTCAGCTGATCGTCGAGCATCCCGAGGAGGAAGCGGGCGCGCTCCTCCTCGCCCGTCCCGACCAGGGCCCGGGCCACGCCGACGAAGAAGTCGAGGTCGCTCGGGTCTTCCGAGAGTTGGGCCAGCCAGTCGCTCTCGACGGCGGCGAAGTCGGCTTTGGCGAGGTGGGCCTGGATCGTACGGGAGATCGTCATAGAGAAGTTGGAAGATAGCAGATTTGAATTTCCCCTGGGGAGGGGAAGGGCCTGGGTAGAACCTGGGCGGAGTCGGACGGCCCGACTCTTGCTCACTCTGGAGCCGTCGATCTCGCTGCGCTCGCGTCCGGCCGGGACACGAGCGCCGGAGCGCCAATTTGACCCGGAGGGGGCGGCCGCGTAGAGTAACGACGCGTGCCGAAAAACGTGTCGAGAAAAAATCGCATCCCGCTGAGGAGAAACGATCCGGAGGGCCGGGACGAGGCCGAGACCGCGACCGAGCCGGGAGGACCGGGCAATCCCGCGGCCAAGCGCCCGGGGCGGCTGCCGCCGTGGGATAAGGGCGGCGAGCCCGAGTCGGGCTCTTTCGGCACTTGGCTGCGCCGGCAGCGGGAGCTCCGCGAGATCAGCCTGCGGGACGTCGCCGATCGCACCAAGATCAGCCTGCGCTACCTGGAAGCGATGGAGGAGGATCGCTTCGACCTCCTCCCCGCGCCGGTTTTCGCCAAGGGCTTCCTGCGCGAATACGCCCGCTACGTCGGCCTCTCGCCGGACGAGGTGGTGAACCACTGGCTGGCGGTGCAGCAGTCGGGCGAACGGCCGGAGGGGGAGGACGAGGAGGACGCCGCGGCCAGCTCCCGGCGCCGGCTCTCCCGCGTCCTCGTCGTCCTCGCGCTCCTCGTGCTCGCCGCGGTCGGCGGCTTCGCCTACTACTGGCAGCAGCATCACAAGCAGGGCGACAAGCAGGGCGGCGGCCAGCTCGGCTCCGCCCCCGGCGCCTCGCAACCGGCCGCCGACGCCCCGGCCGGCACCGAGCCCGCCAATCCCGCCGATGCCGTCAATCCCGCCGATGCCGCCGATGCCGCCGGTGCCGCCGGTGCCGCGTCGACCTCTCCGCCGCCCGCCCCGGCGGCGTCCGGGGCTCCTGGAGCGTCTGGGGCGCAGGCCGGCGCGGCGCATCCCGTTCCGTCCCAGCCCGCCCCGCCGGCCCCGCCGAATGTCGAGAACCCCGGCAACGCCCCGCTCGCGCCGCTCGAGGTGACGATCGACTTCTCCCGGGAGTGCTGGGTCGACGCGCTCATCGACGGCAAGAAGCGGATCGCCGAGCAGCGGGTGGCCGGCGAGGCCCTGCGGCTCCCGGCCCAGCACCAGGTGCAGCTCACCCTGGGCGACGCCGGCGCCGCCGAGGTCCAGGTCAACGGCGCCATCCTCCCGCTGCCGGTTTCCGGCAAGGGCCAGGTTCTCCACGACTTCAACATCGACCTCGATACCGTGAAGTCGTTGAAGGCGAGGAAAGAGACCCGGTGACCGTGGCCGACAGCCGGTCCTCCCTCCTCGACCAGGTGCGGTCGGGCAACCGGCAACTCCAGACCCTGGCGGCCGAGGGGCTCCTCCCGGTCTCCTTCGAGCAGCTCGTCCCGCTTCAGGTCTTCCTCGCCCGTGGCGAGGACCCGGACGTGGCGGCGCTCGCCGCCCGCTCGCTCGCCTCCCTGGAGCCCCGCCTCGCCATCTCCTTCCTGGCCGGCGAGGCGGACGACGACGTGCTCTCCTACTTCGCCGCGCAGCTCGGCCACCCCCTCTTCCTGGAGGCCATCCTCCGCCGGCGGGACGTGCCGCGTTCGCTCCTCGTCGATCTGGCGCCGCGTCTCTCGCCCGATCTCCAGGAGCTCCTCCTCCTGCGCCAGGACGCGATCGTCGAGGAGCCGGCGATCCTGGATGCCTTAGCCGCCAACCCGCAGCTCTCGACCTACTCGAAGCGGCGGATCGGCGAGTACCGCGAGCACCTCCTGCCGCGGGAGCGCTCGGCACCCGCCGCCGAGGAGCTGGACTTCGTCGACGAAGCCGAGGAGATGGACGAGGCCGAGTTCGCGGCCGCGGTCGCCGCCGTCCGCGCCGTCCCGGCGGTCGGCGAGGTCGACGAGGTCACCAAGCTCTCCGAGGGGCAGATCCGGATGCTGCCGCTGCCGGCCCGTATCAAGCTCTCCCGCGGCGCCTCGCGCTCGCTCAGAAACCTCCTCGTGCGCGACCCCAACGCCCGGGTGGCGATCTCGTGTCTCGCCAACAACCCGGTCTCCGAGCAGGAGGTCGAGGGGGTCGCCCGGAACCGCTCGGTCGTCGAGGACGTGCTGAGCTACATCGCCCGCCGCCGGGAGTGGAACGGCCGCACCAGCATCCAGCGCGCCCTGTCCCAGAACCCCCGGACGCCCGTCGCCATCGCGGTCAAGATCGTGCCCAAGCTCTCGGTGCGCGACTTGAAAGATCTCGGTCGAGATAAGAATGTTCCCGATGCGGTGCGAACCCTGGCCCTCAGGTTGTATAGAATCAAGCGACAGTAAAAAGGTTGGCCATGACCAGGGACTTCTACGTCATCCTCGCGTTGCCGCGAAATGCGACCGAGGAGCAGATCCGCCAACGCTTCCGCGAGCTCGCGAGGGAGCGCCACCCCGACCGCTTCCAGGGGGCGGCCAAGGTGCGCGCCGAGGGCGAGTTCCAGGACATCACCCAGGCGTTCAACATCCTCTCCGACCCTTTGAGGCGCCGGAACCACGACCTGGAGCTCGCCCGGCCGGAGACGAGCTCGACGAATGCCGACCCGCGCCAGCTCTCCCGGATCTTTCTGCAGCGCGGCATCAAGGCGTATAAAGAGAAGAATGCCTATGAGGCAGCCGACAGCTTCGACCGCGCCACCCAGGCCGACCCCGGCAACGCCCAGGCCTGGCACCACCTGGCCCTCGCCTGCAGCCAGCAGCCGAGCTGGCTCCCCCGCGCCGTCGAGGCGATCGAGCGCGCCTGCGAGTTGCAGCCGATGAACGCCGGGTATCAGAAGCTGGCGGGGAAGATCGCGGTCCTCGCCGGCCAGACGGAGCTCGCCGAGCGCCACTTCCGGTCCGCCCTCGAATGGGGCGACGACGATCCCACGGTCCACCAGGCGCTCTTCGAGATCGCCGAGCTGTCCAAGTCCCCCAAAAGGGGCCTCTTCGGAAAGGCGAGCTGATGCTGCGCGTCAAAGCCTGTGGGCTCTCCGACGTCGGGCTCACCCGGGCCCACAACGAGGATTACTTCGAGGTCGATCCCCGCCACCGGCTGTTCGTCGTCGCCGACGGCATGGGCGGCCACAGCCATGGCGAGGTGGCGGCGCAGATCGCCGTCCAGACCATCCGCGACTTCATCGAGAAGACCGACGACCGGGACACCACCTGGCCCTCGGTGGCGGACTCGCGCCTGAAACGCCACTCGAACCTCCTCAAAATGGCCGTCCGCCTGGCGCACGACCGGGTGATGGGGGCGATCCGCGAGGACGGGGCGCTCTCCGGCATGGGGACGACCGTCGTCGGTCTCCTCCTGGAGGGGACGACGGTCGCCGTGGCGCACGTCGGCGACAGCCGCGCCTATCGGCTGCGCGACGGCCGGCTCGACCAGCTCACTCAGGACCACACCTGGGTGCACGAGCAGGTGATGGCGGGCTTCCTCTCCAAGGAGCAGGCGCGCTCGCACCCCTTGAAGAACGTCGTCACCCGCGCCCTGGGCGGCGAGAGCGACGTCGTCGTCGACGTCCGCGAGATCGAGGTCAAGCCCGGCGACCTCTACCTCCTCTGCTCGGACGGCCTGACCTCCATGCTGGGGGACGCCGACATCCGCGAGCGCCTCGCCTCCGGCCGCACCTTGAACGAGATCTGCCGCACGATGATCAACGACTCGAACGCCCGCGGCGGAGTCGACAACGTGACCGTCGTGCTGCTCTCGATCGAGGCCGATCAGAATGCCGCCGATGCCGGCGATATCGGCGATGTCGGCGAAGAGACGGAGTAGGTTCCCGCTCCAAACGCCATGGTGGACTGTCTGATCCTGGTCGAGCGAGGGATCTCCGAGCCCGACCTCGTCAAGACCCTCCTCACCCAGGCCTACCGCGGCTACTTCGGGGCCCTCCGCGACCTCCGCGACGGTGCGCCGAACGCGCCGAACGACACCCGCGACCTCTTCGCCGCGGCCGGCGACCGGCCGCTCCTCGCCGACTATGGCTTAGCCACCCAGATCAGCCTGACCGGCGTCGTCCTCGCGACCGAGCTCGCCGCCGCCGGCTTGAGCTTCGAGGTGATCGACGACGACGACCTCGTGACCCTCTGGGGACCGGTGCTCCAGGAACGCCTCGGCCGCTGCCGGATGGTGGCGGTGAGCACCACCTACACCGTCCGCCTGCGCACCCTGACGACCCTCTTGGGGCAGCTCCGCCGGTGGGCCCCCGAGGTGCCGATCCTGGTCGGCGGCCAGGGGCTCTCCGCCTGGCGGCTCGCCCACGAGCGCCCCGAGGAGCTGGGCGCCAAGCTTGCCGGGGCGACCGGGGCGGATGCCCTCTTCTTCGGCGAGGCGGAGGGGAGCTTCGCCGAGCTGGTCCGCCGGGTCGCCGACCGCCGCTCGGTGGCCGGCATCCCGGGGGCGGTCGACCTGACGGGAGGCTTCGTCGGCGACCCCAAGCCGGTCGAGATCGACGTCGACCAGACTCTCCTGCCGCGTTGGGATCTCCTCCAGGGGCACGACTGGAACGACGGCGCCGTGGCGCGCTGGGGTCTCCCCAAGGTGGCGGCGCTCGAAGAGGGGAGGGGCTGCTCCTTCAAGTGTAAATTCTGCTCCTATCCCCTCTACGCCGGCTTCCGCCGCAAGTCGCCCGAGCGGGTGACCGCCGAGCTCGCCGCGGTCGCCGCGGCCGGCTTCTCGACCGTCTCTTTCTGCGGCGCCGAGTTCCTCTCGCCCCTGGAGAAGTCGCGGGCGGTGTTCGAGGCGATCGCCGCGGCGGCGCTGCCGATCGAGATCTGGGCCTACGCCCGGCTCGACCTGGTGAGCTACCAGCCCTGGATCGCCGACTCTATGGACCGCGCCAACTTCCGCTTCATTCAGTTCGGCATGGAGTCGGGGGACCGCGGGATCCTGAAAGCGATGAACAAGAACTACGACCCAGGCCGGATGGCGGTCGGCGCCCGCCTCTTGCGCGAGCGGGGGATCGAGGTCTACGCCTCGCTCGTCCTCGGCTACCCGGGGGAGACCGCGGAGACCCTCGGCAACACCCTGGCGGTCCTCGCCGAGTGCGACTTCGAGCACCTGATCGTCCACTCGCTCCAGGTCGTCCCCGGCTCGCCGCTCTGGGAACGGCGGGCGGAGTACGGCCTGGCGGTCACCCCGCAGGGTTTCTGGTCCCACCCCACGATGAGCCTCCGGGAGATGCCCGCCGCCATCCGCCGGGTGGTGGTCGAGACGAGCCGGCAGACCCGCTCGCTCCTCAACAACGTCACCCAGAACTTCGCCCCCCGCTTCTTCGCCGGGCGCCCCGCCTTCGCCGATCTCAAAGCCGCGGCGCGCACGCTGCAGGACATCGCCGCCGCCGAGTGGGCGGCCGATGCCCCCGAAGTCCCAGACGCCACCCTCCGCCGCGACCTCTGGCAGCGTCTCGCCGGCCAGATCGAACGGGTGCCCCCCGACCTCGTCGACGTCTCTTCGTGAGCCCCGTTTTGAGCCCCCTGACTCCGCGGGTCCGCGCCGTGCTCTCCCGCCTCGGCGTCCGGGACGCGGCGGCGATCGACGGCGCCGCCTCGCTCTCCGCCGCGGGGCTCGTCGATTCCTTCCAGATGTTAGAGCTGCTCGTCGCCCTCGAAGGCGAGTTCGCCATCACCATCGAGAACCGGGAGGTGCTGCCGGAGAACCTGGACAGCATCGACGGCATCACCGCCTTCCTGGCCCGGAAGCACGCACCCGGCTGAGGCCATGATCGAGGACGGTCTCCTACGGCAGGCGAGCCTGGGCGGGGAGCGCCCCTGTCTGCTCGCAGGGGAGCGGGCCTTCTCCTATGGCGAGATCGCGAGCCTCGCCGTCCGCTTCGCCGGCTGGCTTGGCCGGCGCGGCCTGCCCCCGGGCGGCCGGGTCGCCCTCCTCCTCGGCAACTCGCACCGCTATGTCGTCGCCCTCCTCGGCACCCTGGCGGCCGGGGGGATCGCGGTGCCCCTCCACCCCCTGGAGCCCGGCGGCGTCTCCGGGATCGCTGCCGCCCGGCTTGCCGCGGCGCTCGCCGACTCCGGGGCGGCCCTCCTGGTCACCGAGGAGCGGCACCTGGCGCTCGCCCTCACGATCCCGGCACACCTCCCGATCGTCTGCCTCGATTCCGCAGGCCCTATTCCGGCGTCCGTCGAGCTGCTGTCCCTGGGCGAGCTCGCCGCAACCTCGGCGCCGTCCGGAAGGGGAGACGCGGACACTCCGGCCCTCCTTCTCTATACCTCCGGCAGCACCGGGGCGCCCAAGGGCGTGGTGCTCACCCATGGAAACGTCGTCGCGAGCACCGCGGGGGTCCTCTCCTATCTGGGCCTCGATCCCGAGGACCGGGGGCTCGCGGTCCTCCCCTTTCCCTACGTCTACGGCCAGTCGGTCCTCCTCACCCACCTGGCGGCCGGCGCCTCCCTCGCCCTGCCGAGCGGTACCTCCTATCCTCAGGTCGTGCTCCGGGAGCTTGCCCAGCTCGGGATCACCGGCCTCTCCGGGGTGCCGTCGACATTCCTCCTGCTCCTCGCGAAGGGGGATTTCACCGGCCTGTCGTTCCCCCGCCTGCGCTACCTGACCGTCGCCGGCGGCGCCCTCCCGGCCCCCGCCCTCGCGGACCTTGGCCAGGCTTTCCCCGGCGTCCGGATCTTCGTCATGTACGGCGCCACCGAGGCGGCGGGACGGATCTCGTACCTCCCCCCCGAGCGCCTGGCAGACAAGCCCGGCTCGATCGGCATCCCCATCCCCGGGGTCGAGATGCGCGTCGTCCGCGCCGGCGGCCGGCCGGCCGAGCCGGGTGAGGAGGGCGAGATCGAGGTGCGGGGGGCGACGCTTTCCCCCGGGGACTGGGGCCATTTGAACCTGCGGGCGGCCTCCTTCGGGCGCTCCGCGCAGCCAGTCGGCCGTCCTCGGTCTCAAATGGCCCCAGTCCCCTCCCCCCGTTCCCTCGACGCGCTGGGGGACGCCGATTGGTACGCGCCGGGGGACCGCGGCTATCGCGACGAGGAGGGATTCTTCTATTTGACCGGGCGGACGAGCGATCTGCTGAAGATCGGTGGCTACCGGGTGAGCGCGGCCGAGATCGAGCGTGCCCTCTACGCCACCGGGCTGGTCGCCGAGTGCGCCGTGGTCGGCCGGCCGGACGCTCTCTTGGGCGAGCGGGCGGAGGCCTTCGCCGTGGTTCGTGGGGCGGGGACCGGGGAGAGCACCGCCGCCGAGATCCTCACCCGGCTCGCCGGGAGCGTCCCCGCCCAGCAGATTCCGGCGCGGCTCCATCTCGTTCCCGACCTGCCGCGGACGGCGAGCGGCAAGATCGCCAAGAGCGCCCTCCCGGAGCTGCCATGACGGTGGGGATGGCGATGCTGTCGACCGGCGGCGGCTCCTCGACCCTCGCCCTCACCTTGGGCGCCGAGATCGTGCGGCGGGGGAGGACCGTCCGCTACTGCCACTGCGACCCGGCACCGCCGCGCCCCCTCCCGGGCGCTTTCTTCCTCTCCGCCGAGCCGGCGGCGGAGACCGGGCGCCTCCTCGACGCCGACCGCGCCATCGTCGGCGGGATCGACGCGGCGAGCCAGATCGTCGCCTGGCACGATGCCGCCCCGTTCGCCCTCCTCCACCTCCACAGCCTGCAGGCGTTCGGGGTGCCCGCCCTCCTCCTGCACCGCCTGCGCGGGGTGCCCTACGTGGTGACGATGCACGGCTCGGACGTCCTCTCCGAGCACCTGATGGACCGCAACCGCGACCTCGTCCGCGCCCTGCTCGAAGCGGCCGCGGCGGTCACCTGCGTCTCGACGCACCTGGCGGAGGAGCTGGAACGGAAGCTCCCCGGCCTCCCCCCGGCGGAGGTGGTCCACAACTTCCTGCCCCCCGAGCTCCTCGCTGTGGCGCGCGCCGGAGGGGAGGCGGAGCGGGTCCCCTGGCGCTTCCTTCACGTCTCGTCGCTCCGTCCGGTCAAGCGGCCGGAGCTCCTCCTCGCCGCCTTCGCGCCAGTCCGCGCCCGTCACCCCGAAGCGCGCCTCGCCCTGGTCTCGACCGCGAAAGGGCTCGAACGCGCCGCGGCGCTCCTTCCCCGCTACGGCCTCGCCGGCGCCGTCGACCTGGAGCTCGGCGACGACCCCGCGGCGCTCGCCAGGGAGTACCGGCGGGCGGCCGCCTTCGTCCTCACCTCGCGCTTCGAATCCTTCGGCCTGGTGATCCTGGAGGCGGTGGCGCACGGCCTCGCCCCGGTGGTGCCGGCCGTGGGCGGCATTCCCGAGGTGGTGGGGGAGACCTGGCCCTTCCTCGTCCGCGAGCCGGACGCCCCGGAGCGCTACGCCGAGGCCATGGAGGCCGCCGCGGCGACGGGGGCCGCGGCGATCGCCGGATACGGTCCCGCGATCCTCAGCCGCTTCGAGCCTGCGGTTCAGGCCGGGAAGTATCTCGCCGTCTACGAGCGGGCGTTGGCGCGAAGCCGATCCGTGCCGTAGCGGCTCGAACGAGACGGGCTTAGTGTCTCCGTCCGTCGCCGTAGTGTCTCCACGAAGCGCGCAGTGTCTCCAACGAGCGTCTTTGTGTCTCTGCGCCAGCGAAGAGACACTAGGATTCTCGCGGAGACACTACAACGGTGGATGGAGACACTAGCACCGTCGTTGGAGACACTACGGCGGCTGTAGAGACACTGCGAGCGCGCGTAGAGACACTAGACACGGCGCAGAGACACTGGAAGACTCGCCAGAGACACTAGGGCCGTCGCCGGAGACACTACAGGCGCTGGCGGAGGGGCTCCATCTTGAGGCGATCTTCCGCTGGCCCTGTCGACCTTTCTCTCCCAGCCCTCCTACGCCAGTACCGGAAGTTGCGCCCACCCAAGCGGTCGGGTAGCATCTCTCCATGCAAGTAGCTTCAGGCACTGTAGTGGACGGCAAGGTCGAGATCGAGGGCTTCTCTCTGCCAGAGGGAACGACCGTAACGATCCTCGCCAGAGGCGACGAAGCGTTGGTGAAGCTCTCGCCCCACGAAGAGGCTGATCTTCTCGCCGCCCTCGACGAGGCCGACCGAGAAGAGGGCATCCCGGCCGAGGAGCTGTTCGCGCGGCTCCGCCGGCTCGGCTGATTTTGGCTCTCGACATCCGAATCAAACCTCGTGCACAGCGCGAGATCGAACGAGCGGCAGCGTGGTGGGCTCGAAATCGGCCCGCTGCGCCGGGAGCGGTGCGCAAGGATGTCGAGGCTGCTTTGGCCTTACTGGCGGAAGAGCCGGGTATCGGCACAAGGGTCGAAACATCGCGTGCCGATATCGTCCGCAGGTTGTTCCTTCCTCGCATTAGATATTTCGTGTACTACCGCGTCCGCGACAAGATGCTGGAAATAATCGCATTCTGGCATTCCAGCCGCGAAAAGGGGCCGTCGCTCTGAAAATTCGCAGTGGAAGCTCACCGTCGTCCCTACGGGGCTGTGGATTCAATAGGTTGGCGAAGCCTGGGGCTTTCGCCCCAGGCTAGATGCCGTCGCCCCTTCGGGGCTGAAAAGCAAACGCTCGCCCTGCAATGCCCTGCAAGACCTCCCTCCAGTTTCCCGGCGTTCTTCCAAGTTCCTGACCAACGTAGGCGCGCTTCTGATGTTAAAGTCGCACCAGTGGCTAGCCTTTCCAGATCCTCTGCGCAGCTCTCCGCCAGGGAGCAGAGTGCGATGACGAGACCGCTGCCGCCGCTGTTGAAAGACATCACCCTGCAGGGGTTTCTTTCGTACGGCCCGGAAGCCGTCACCATTCCACTGACCGCGCTCAACGTGCTCATCGGAGCGAACGGGTCGGGAAAGTCGAATCTCGTCGAGGCGTTGTCTGTTCTCCGCGCCGTTCCAAAGGATCTTCCCCTCCCGATTCGGCAGGGCGGTGGTGTCAAGGACTGGCTTTGGCAGGAAAGCAAGCCGGGGGCGGATCGCGCAAGCCTGGAGATCGTGCTGGGAGAGGGCCAGGTGGCCAAGCTCAACCCAGTGCGGCCCGCCGTTCGGTACCGCCTGGTTTTTGGCGCGGAGGGTGGTTCCTTCAAGGTGCTCGACGAACGGGTGGAGAACGCGAGTCCCGATTTCGGGAGCGCAAAGCCCTATTTCTACTTCGGCTACGAGAATGGGCGAGCGATGCTCAACGTCCAGCAAGAGCGCCGCGAGCTCCAGCGGGCGGACATCGACCCGACACAGTCGATCCTCTCGCAACGTCGGGATCCGGAGGCCTATCCGGAACTTACCCGGCTCGCCGACCTGCTGCGCCGAATCCTGATCTACCGAAGCTGGCAATTCGGCCCTGAGTCTGCGGTCCGAAGTGGCTGCCGTGCCGACGTGCGAACCGACGCTCTCTCCGAAAGCCTCGACAACCTTCCCGCTCGACTCGCCGTGCTCATGGGGAACCCCATCATCAAACGCCGGCTCATCGATCTGCTGAGCGCCCTGGCGCCGGGGTTCGACGACCTCAACGTCGTGCCGGAAGGCGGCTCGCTCCAGCTCTACCTCACCGAGGGGAGGCGGTCCGTACCGGCGCATCGTCTTTCGGATGGCACGCTCCGGTATCTCTGCCTGTTGGCGGTCCTGCTCGACGCCAATCCGGCGCCGCTCGTGGTCATCGAGGAGCCGGAGCTCGGTCTCCATCCGGACGTGCTGCCGACGCTGCGCGATCTGATGGTCGAGGCGAGCGAGAAAACCCAGCTGATCGTCACCACGCACTCGGTGCAACTGATCGATGCCATGACCGAGCACGCCGACTCGGTCTTGGTCTGCGAGAAGAACGACGGACCGACCGTCGTTTCGCGGCTCCGACAGGAGGAGGTCGATCGCTGGCGCAAGCACGGGAGCCTCGGATCTCTGTGGATGAGTGGCCATCTCGGCGGCACGAGGTGGTAAAGCTCTTCGTCGAAGGCGGCGGCGACGATAACAACGCGCTCAAGACCGAGTGCCGTCGGGCGTTCACGGCGCTTCTCGAACGAGCAGGCTTCAAGGGCAGGATGCCAAGGATCGTGGCCTGCGGTGGACGCAGGGAGGCCTTCGACCAGTTCTGCACCGCGATCGACGGTGGGGAGAGTCTGGCCCTCCTGTTGGTGGACTCCGAAGCACCGGTGGGCCAAGAGGATCCATGGCAGCACGTGGCGCAACGTGCCGGCGATCAGTGGCTCAAGCCGGCTGGCGCGACCGCAGAGCAGCTCCACCTGATGGTCCAGTGCATGGAGGCATGGTTCCTGGCAGATCGCCGGGCTCTAGGGGACTTTTTTGGGCAGGGCTTCAACGGCAGCGTGCTGCCCCCCGGGTCTTGTGTGCAGGAGGAGGTCGGTAAGGAAGACCTCTATCGCAAGCTGAAGCAGGCCACTCGGAACACGAAAACGAAGGGCAGCTACGGTAAAGGGGAGCACTCCTTTAAACTGCTCGCGAGGCTCGATCCAGACCTGATCCGGCAAGCCAGCCCGTGGGCCGAGCGCTTCTTTGTGAGTCTCGATCGATCGCTGGCGAGGTAGGCGCCTGGATCACTCCCAATCCAGAAGCCTCTGCAACTCCTCGCGGATTCCCTTCGCCAACCCCGCCATCGTCTCTTCCCTATAGAACCCCTTCCCATACGCGACGGTCATCCGCAGCTCGGGGGGCGAGCCGCCGACGTAGCTGCTGATGCGGAGCTGGGGCGTCGGCTGGCCGAGCGCCGGGCTGGGGCGGAGGGGGATCTCGGAGGCGGTGAGGAAGGGCGGCTCCTCGGCTCCGTCCGCCTCCGGCGCGGTGGCGAAGCGGCCGAGGAAGTTGAAGGTGCCGAGCGGGCTCGCCACCACCGTCTCCATCCGGCGCGCCACTTCCGGATCTCCGGAGAGATAGCGCAGCAGACCGTAGCCCAGGCCGCGGAGCGGCACTTGCCGGAGCTGGGCGTCGATCGCCTGGAGCACGCCGAGCGAGCCGTCGGTGCCAATCCCGGCGGCATCGGCGGCATCGGGAGTGAGGAGCACGGGCGCGGTGGTGGTGATCCAGCCCACGGTGCGCGAGAGGTCGACTCCGTCGACGTCCGGGTTGCGGCCGTGGTCGGTCTGCCTTAGGAGAACCTGGGGCGAACCGGTGAAGCGGGCGAGGGCGCGGGCGAGGCCGGCTAAGAGAGCGCTCGAAAAGGGCACCCCGGCGGCGGCCGGCAGCGACTCCAGGAGCGTCCGAGTCGCGGCGGGCGGGAGCGTCACGGTCACCGTCCCGACTTCGTCGTCCCGCCGGTCGCCGGTGCCATTTCCGTCCACCGGCAGGCGGGCCGCCCCTTCCGCGGCGAGCGCCAGCCAGTCCTCCATCTGTTGCCGCAGGCCCGGCGAGCGGGCGAGCTCGTGTTGGCGCTCGGCCCAGGCTTTAAAAGAGGTGGTTTTCGCCGGGAGGTGGGGCGCTTCCCCGGCGGCGAGCTGGCGGCAGAGCGTTTCGAGGTCGGCCGAGAGGAGACGCCAGGAGGCGCCGTCGGAGATCAGATGGTGGAGGACGAGGAGGAGCCTCCCGGGCGGGAGGTAGACGAAGCGGGCGAGGGGACCGGAGAGATCGACCTGCGCGAGGAGCTGGCCCGCCGCGGCCACCGCGCACTCGTCCCGCCGCGCGGGCGGGAGAGCTTCGAGGTCCACGCAGGCGAAGAGGCCGGCCACGCCTTCCGCCCCGGGGAGGATCTGCGCCCACTCTCCGCCCGGCCGGGCCGGTGGGACGGCGCGCAGGCGCAGGGCATCGTGCTGGAAGACGAGGCGCTCGACCGCCCGCGCCAGGAGCCGCGGCGGCAGCGGCTCGCGGAGGAGGAGCAGCATGGGCGTCGAGAAGTCGTGCGGGCTCCGGAGCTTCGGCAGCACCCGCTCGAAGAACCAGCGCTGCCCGGGGGTGAGCGGGACCGCGCCGGTCACCCAGCCCTGCTCGGCCGCGGGATACAGGGACGGCACTCCCGATACCCCCGGCAGGGCCGACGCCAGCTCGGCGATCGTCTGGTGCTGAAAGACCAGGCGTACGCTCGCCGGGAGGCCGGCCTGGGTGGCGCGGGAGACCATCTGGATCGCGAGGAGCGAGTTGCCGCCGAGATCGAAGAAGTTGGCGTGCACGGAGATCGGCGCCCGGCCGAGGATCGCCTGCCAGATCTCTTGAAGAGTCCGCTCGGCCGGGGTGCGCGGGCCGACGAGGCCGGCCTCTTCGCCACCGCCCAATTCCACCGCCGTGCCGCGCCGCGCCAGGAGGGTTCGGCGGTCGACCTTGCCGTTCACCGAGAGCGGGATCTCGTCGAGCCGCCTGAAGACCGCGGGGACGAGATAGTCGGGGAGACGATCGCGGAGGAAGGCGCGGAGCTCCGGGCTCCTCGGCGGCCGTTCCGGATCGACCACGAGGTAGGCGGCGAGGCGCCGGCCGGCGGCTGGAGAGGTCACCTCCTCGGCGAGGACGGCGGCCTGGCGGACGGCGGGATGGGCGGAGAGCGCCGCCTCGATTTCCGCCGGCTCGACCCGGAAACCGCGCACCTTGACCTGAGAATCGGTGCGGCCGAGGAAGTCGAGCCGGCCGTCGGGGAGGAGGCGGGCGAGGTCGCCGGTGCGGTAGAGCCGGCCGCCCGCTTCGCCGGTCGGCGGGTAGGGATCGGGCCGGAAGCGGTCGGCGGTCGAGGCGGGGTCCCGAAAGTAGCCGCGGGCGAGACCATCGCCGCCGATCCAGATCTCGCCGGGGCCGCCCAGGGGGACGGGAGCGAGATGGCGGTCGAAGAGCTGGATGCGGGTGTTGGCGATCGGCCGGCCGAGGGGGACGCTCGCCTCCGGCAGCTCCCGCCCGCGAAGGACGTGGCAGCAGGTGAAGGTCGTCGCCTCGGTGGGACCGTAGCCGTCGACCAGCCGGCCCGCGGCGCGCCGGGCGACGCGCCGGGCGAGGAGCTGGCGGACCCGGGCGGGGGAGAGGACGTCGCCTCCGGCGAGGAGCTGGCGGACCCCGGCGAGCCGTTCCGGCTGGGTCTCGACGAGGACGTGAAAGAGCCCGGCGGTGAGCCAGAGGAGGGTGACCTGGTAGCGTCCGAGCAGGTCGCCGATCTCTTCGGGGGATGCCGCCGATCCTCCTGCTCCTGACCCCGCCGGCGGGATCACCAGCCGGCCGCCGGTCAGGAGAGAGCCCCAGACCTCGAACGTGGAGGCGTCGAAGGCGAGCGGGGCGAGCCCGAGGCAGACCTCCTCCGGTCCCAGCTCCGCGTAGTCCGTCCCGATCACCAGACGGACCACCGCCCGGTGGGGGACGGCGACGCCCTTCGGCTGTCCGGTCGAGCCGGAGGTGTGGATCACGTAGGCCAGGCTCTCCGGACCGGCTCCGCTCGCGAAGGGCTCGCCGTCTCGAACGTCCTCCCGATCGCGTGCCGTCTCGTCCAGGTCGGCTGTCGAGAGAACCAGGGGAAGGGCTTCGGTCCTCCGCCGCAGACGCTCGGGCGGCTCGGCCGGGTCGAGCGGCACGTAGGCACCGCCGGCCTTGAGGATGCCGAGGAGGCCCACGATCCCTGCCGTACCGGAGCGCGGGACGGAGAGGCCCACCGGGACCTCGGGACCCACCCCGCGGGCGCGGAGGCGCCGGGCGAGCCGATCGGTCCGCCGGTCGAGGGCGGCGTAGGTGAGCTGGGCATCGCCGCAGGCAAGGGCTACGGCGTCGGGCCGGCGGCGGGCCTGGGCGCCGAAGAGGGCGGGGAGGGTCGCCTCCGGGTAGGGGCGGCGGGTGTCGTTCCACTCGACGAGCAGCTGGTGGCGCTCGGTCTCGGCGAGGAGGGGGAGAGTCGAGAGCGGCCGGTCGGGCTCGGCCGTCGCCACGGCGAGGAGCCGCAGGAAGCCGCGGGCGATGCGCTCCGCGGTCGCCGCGGTGAAGAGATCGGTGTCGTGCTCGATCGCACCCACGAGGGCGCCACCTTCCTCGGCAAGGCCGAGCGTCAGGTCGAACTTGGCCGTCGAGCCGGCGATCTCCTGCTCCTCGGAGGCTGCTCCCGGCAAGCCTGCCGTTTCCGACGTTCCCACCGCTCCCACCGCTCCCGGCTCGGGGGTCAACGCCGTCTGGAACGAGAGAACCACCTGGACGAGCGGCGAATGGGAGAGGTCGCGTCCCCCCGCCAGCTCGTCGACCAGCCGAGCGAACGGGAGGCCCTGGTGGGTGAAGGCTTCGATCGCCACCTGGAGCAGGCGGTCGAGGAGGGTCCGGAAGCTCGGGTCCCCGCCGAGGTCGGCGCGGAGCACGACGGTGTTGACGAAGAAGCCGATCATCCCCTCGATCTCCGGCTCGGGCCGGCCGGCCATGGGGACCCCGAGGGGGACGTCGTCGCTCCCGGCGAGCCGCGCGAGGAGGGCGGCGAAGCCGGCGAAGAGGCCGACGAAGAGGGTGGCGCGCTGCTGCCGGCAGAGGCCGCGGAACGCGGTGGTGCCGGCGGGTCCGAGCCCCAGGCTCTGTCGGGCGCCGCGGTGGCGCTGGATCGCCGGCCGGGGATGGTCGGTGGGGATCGCGAGGAGCGGCGGCAGGCCGGCGAGCCGCCGCTGCCAGTAGGAGAGGAGCGGCGAGGGGGGCGCTCCCGGCGGCCGGCGGAGGGCCAGGCGCTCGGCGAAGGCGGCGTCGGCCGGTTGCAGGGGGAGGTCCGGGAGAGGGGAGGGGAGGCCGGCGGCGAAGGCGGCGTAGAGCGCGCGGAGCTCGCGGTCGAAGATCGCCACGGACCAGCCGTCGAAGACGATATGGTGGACGCTCACCAGGAAGAGCCGGTCGTCCGGTCCCAGGCGGAGCAGTCCGGCGCGGAAGAGGGGGCCGCGGGCGAGGTCGAACGGGGCGTCGGAGAGCTCCCGGGCCCGCTGCCGCGCCTCGGTGAGCCGCCGGCCGATGGGGAGCGCCGAGAGGTCGGCGTGGGCGAGGGGGACGGCGAGGCGGGGGAGGATCTCCTGGAAGGGCCGGCCGTCGCGGTCGGGAAAGCGGGTGCGGAGGGCCTCGTGGCGGCGGACGATCTCCGCCAGTGCCCGTTCCAAGGCGGTCTCGTCGACGGCGCCGCGCTGGCGGACGTAGGTGACGACGACCGTGTAGACCGTGCCCGACGGCTGCAGCCGGTCGAGGAACCACAGCCGTTCCTGGGCGAAGGAGAGGGGGAGCGGACGGTCTCGGGGGAGCCGCTGCATGCGCCGGGAGGGTCGAGCGCTCACGGGCGGTATCATACGGCACCATGCCAGGCCTCACCGGATCGATCTCCGCCGCGGCGCCCTGCCGCCTGGAACGCCTGGAGGCGGCGCTCTACCCGGCCCGCGACCTGCGGCGGCAGCGGCTCTTGCGGAGCCCCACCGCGACCGCGCCGGGCTTCGCCTGCGCCGTGGCGAGCCGGCTGCCGGGCTCCGGGGTCGCGGAACGGGCGGCCGGGGGGCTCGCCTTCGAGGGCTGGCTCGCCGCGCCCGACCTGCCGGCGGCGGAGTTGCCGGCGCGCCTCCTCGACCGCTTTCTGGGTGCCGGAGGGATTGGCGGGATCGACGGGATCGACAGGATCGCGGGCCTTTCCGGCTCCTTCCAGATCGTCTTCCAAGCGGGGGAGACGACCTTCCTCCTCGCCGATCCGGTGGGCTCGCGCCGGCTCTTCTACGTCCACGACGGCGCCGAGCTCCACTTCGCGCCCGAGGTCGCGCCGCTCGCCGGGCTTTCCGGGGCGGGGCGGGTGGACCCGGCGAACCTCGTCCAGTTCCTCGTCAGCGGCCGTTTCTTCGCCGGCGAGACGCTGCTTTCCGGGGTCCGCCAGCTCCTCCCCGGCGAGATCCTCGTCCACCGCGGCCGCGACATCGAACGGCGCTCGTCGTTCCGCTACACGGTTTCCCCCCCCGCCGACTCCCAGCGCGATCCCGAGCGCGCTCTCCCCGCCCTCGCCGCGGAGCTCGCGGCGGTCGTCGACCGCGCCGTCCGCCGCGCCTTCGGCCGGGCGCGGGACCCGGTCTTCCTGCTCTCCGGCGGCTATGACTCGCGCTACATCTTCCATTCGGTGGCCCGGGCGGTGGCCGATCCGTCGCGCCTGCGGACCGCCCTCTTCGGCCAGCGGATGGAGGCGCCGGGCTCGGACAACGTCGCCGCCCGCGCCGTCGCCGGCCGCTTCGGCGTCGAGCACCTGACCCTCCCCTGGCGCGCCGATCTCCTGCCGGAGCAATTCAGAGAGATGTTCGCCGCCCAGTCGGGGATGACCGAGCTCGTCTTCACCCATTCGGACGAGCTGGCGATCTTCCGCGGGCTTGCCGACGAGCACGGCTTCGGCTCGGTGCTCCGGGGGGACGAGTGCTTCGGCCCCAAGGGGGAGGAGGTGGCGAGCGCCGAGGAGGGGCTCCGCCGGGTCTCGATGAGCCACCCGCGGCGGGTCGCCGACCTCGATCGCTGCTTTACCGGCGCCTCCGAGCCTTGGCTCCAGGCCCACGCCGAGCGGCTGGAGCGGCTCCTCGCCGAGGTGAGCGGCGGCCCGAGCGAGCTGCGCGACACCCTCTACGGCCGCGAACGGCTGCCCGCCCTCCAGAACCATCACAACTACCACAAGTCCCACTTCCTGGAGATGGTGAACCCGCTCCTGGACGTCGACGTCCTGCGCTTCTGGAGCGCTCTTCCCGCCTACTGGCGCTGTGACAAGCGCCTCTTCCGGGAGTGCTACCACCGGCGCTTCGGCGACCCGCTCGATCCGCCCATCGCGACGGTGGACAACGGTATCGACTGGCCGGCGACCCTCAGAACCGAGCCGGCCCTCGCCGGCTGGGTGCGCGAGCGTCTCCAGGCGCTCCCCGAGCCCTTCGACCGCCGCTACTTTCTGAGCTGTCTCGACCGGGTGCTCGCGGGGGAGCGCGCTCCGGCGGCGCTGGCGGCATTGGCGCCCGGCACCTTCGCCCTCCCCGCCATGAAGCTGGTGGCGCGGGCCGTGGTGCTCGGCGAGTGGTGGCGCTCGGGCCTGGTGGGCGGCTAGGTGCGCATTGCCGTCCTGGGCGGCGGCCCGGCGGGGAGCGCCGCGGCGCTCCGGCTCGCCCGCTCCGGGGCCGCGGTCGATCTCTACATGCCGGCCCGGCCGGGGGAGAAGCCCTGCGGCGGCGCCGTTCCCGAGCACGTCCTCCCCGAGCTTCCGGGCTTCGACCCCGGGCCGCTCCCCGCCGTCCACAGCCCGCGCGCACTCCTCGAGAACGGCCGCGGCTCGCGGATCGAACTCGCGCTCACCGGGCTCCGCATCTTCCGCCGGGTCGATCTCGATGCGGCGCTCGCCGCCGCGGCGGTGGCGGCGGGAGCGCGCCGGGAGGCGGGGCGGGCGGAACGGGTGGAGGGAGGGCCGGGCGGAGTGCGGGTGACCGTCGGGATGACCGGGGATCGGAAAGAGGTCCGGGAGTACGACTGGGCGATCGGCGCGGACGGCGCGGGCGGTCTCGCCCGGCGGGCGGCCGGCCCGGGAGGCGCGGCGAGCGAGGAGGAGCGCCTGGGGCGGAGCGTCGGCCTCGGCGCCTCGCTCTCCGGGCTCGCCTGGGATCGCCTCGTCCTCGCCTTCCCCGGCGAGGGGGACGCCTACGCCTGGATCTTCCCCCGTCCCGGCGGCGCCTCGGTGGGGATCGCCTACACCGCCGTCGGCGCCGGAGCCGCTGGCGGGGGTGGCGGGGGTGGCGGCATGCGCGAGTCGGCCGCCCGCGCGCTCCTCGATACCTTCCTCGACCGCCACCTGCCGACCGGCTGGCGAGAGCTTCCGGGGCCCCGCTACCGCTATCCCATCCCGGTCTTCGGCCCCTGGACCCTCCCCGGCGTCCGCCGCGGCCTCCAAAAGCGCCTCCTCCTCGCCGGGGACGCCGCCGCCCTCGCCGATCCGCTCACCCGCGAGGGCATCCGCTACGCGCTCCTCTCCGGCACCTGGGCGGCGGAGAGCCTGCTCCGGGGCGATCCCGCCGACTATCCGGAGCGGCTCGAAGCCGAGCTCGCCGGGGAGATGGAGCGCGCCCGGAGCGCCCGCGATCTCTTCTTCGACGGCCCGATCGGCCAGTGGATGGTGCCTGTCGCCCGCCTCCACCCGGGCATCCGCCGGGTCCTGGGCGACCTCCTCTCCTGCCGTCAGCCCTACCGGGGGCTCCGCCGGCGGCTGCTCGCGTCCGTGCTCTCTGGGTGAGGGGGACGTCAGGCGTGGAAAATCGAGGCGTGGAAGATCGCAGCCAGCTGCTCGATGCCGTCGACGAGGCGCGGTCCGGGCCGGCTGAAGCAGCCGTTCGCGTCGACGGCGAAGACCCGGCCGTCGCGGACGGCGCGGAGCGCCCGCCAGGCGGGGCGCTCGGCGATGGCGTCGATCTGGCCCTGGGCGCCCGCCGCGTCGAAGCCGCAGGGCATGGCGACGATCAGGTCGGGGTCGGCGGCCTGGATCTCCTCCCAGCGGATCCGCCGGGACTTGGCGCCGGGGTCCGCCAGGGCATCGACGCCGCCGGCCGCGGCGATCATCTCGGGCACCCAGTGGCCGCCGACGAAGAAGGGATCGAGCCATTCGAGGGCGACGACCCGCGGCCGCGACCGGCCGGCGGTCCGCGCTCGGACCGCCGCCAGGCGCTCTTCGAGCGCTTCGACGAGCGAGCGCGCCTCCGCCCCGTGACCGGTCGCCTCGCCGATCGTCCCGATGTCTCTAAAGACGTCCGCGAGCGAGCGCGGATCGAGCGAGATCAGGTCCGGGCAGCGGGGGAGAGGGCGGATGGCGTCGTCCACCTGCTCGGTCGACACCGCGCAGACCGGGCAGAGCTCCTGGGTGACGATGAGGTCGGGGGCGAGCTCGGCGATCCGCGCCTCGTCCAGGGTGTAGAGGCTCGCCCCGTTCCCCACCTGGGCGGCGACCGCCGCGTCCACTTCCGCGGCGCTCATCCCCGGCGTCAGGGCGCTCCCGGTGAGGATCGGCCGGCGCCGGGCCTCCTCCGGGAAGTCGCACTCGTGGCTCACCCCGACGACCGCGGCCCCGGCGCCGACGGCGAAGAGGATCTCGGTACCGTTCGGAACGAGCGAGACGATGCGCATGGGGAGAGTCTACCTGTGTTCTGATAGGCGCGAACGATTCGAGATGAGGAGCCCGACCGTGAGATGGAATCCGTGGACGCCCTTCGTTTTCGCCGCGCTTTCGATCCTGGTGATCGCCGCCGCTCCAGCGCCGAAGGATCTCGGCCCCAAGGTCGTCGTCCTGGGCACGGTGCAGGACGGCGGCATGCCGCAGATCGGCTGCACCGACGCCCGCTGCACGGCGGCGCGCAAGGACCCCTCCCTCAAGCGGCACGTGGCGAGCCTCGCCATCGACTTCCCGAAGAGCGACCACGTCTACTTGATCGACGCCACCCCCGACTTCGGCGACCAGGTCGAGAAGGTGCACACCTTCCACCACCATCCCGAGGGCCGGGTCGACCGCATGCCGGTGGACGGCATCCTCTTGACCCACGCCCACATCGGGCACTACCTGGGTCTCGCCTTCCTCGGCTTCGAGAGCCTCAACACGAAAGACCTGCCGACCTGGTGCTCGCCGCGGATGGCCGAGTTCCTGCGCACCAACGGCCCCTGGAGCCAGCTCGTGAAGCTCGGAAACATCGCCATCCACGAGTTCGAGATCGGCAAGTCTTTCCCGTTAGAGGAGGGGGTGACGGTGACGGCGATCAAAGTGCCGCATCGGGACGAGTACTCGGACACCGTGGGCTTCCTGATCAAAGGGCCGCGGAAGACCCTCTTCTACGTCCCCGACACCGACACCTGGAAGACCTGGCAGACCCCGATCACCGAGGTTCTCGCCGACGTCGACTACGCCCTGGTCGACGCCACCTTCTATTCGCCCGACGAGCTGCCCGACCGCGACGTGACGAAGATCAAACACCCCCTGGTCACGGTCTCGATGGATCTCCTGGAACCGCTGGTCAAGAAGGGCCGGCTCCACGTCTACTTCACCCACATGAACCACTCGAACCCGGCGCTCGACGCCGGAGGGCCGGCAAGGAAGGCGATCGAGGCCCGGGGGTTCCGGGTGCTCGCGGAGAGCGACGAGTTTCCGCTGTAGAGGCCTGGGCACGTCTTTCGACGGCGCCGGACTTTTTAGAGCTAGGCCCGGGAACGCTGCCGCAGGCCCGAGCGCCCGAGCATCCCCACCGCGAGAACCAGCGCCAGGATCGCGATTCCCCCCGCGATCCACTCCGGCCAGGCGGAAATCGTGATCAGCACCCGGTGCCGTCCCGGCGGCACCTCCACTCCCAGGAGCACGAGATCGAGGGGCAGCGTCGCGAGCGGCTTCCCCTCGGCCTCGGCGCGATAGAGCGGCAGCCAGGCGCGGCGGACGGCGACCACCCCGGCCGCCCCTTCCACGTCGAGCTCGATGCGATCGGGGGTTTCCCTTGCGGCGAGGACCCGGCCGGGACCCTGGAGGAGCGGCCGCGGCACCACGGCGGTCCCCCGGGGATCGGCGGCCTGGACGACCGCTTCCCGCGCCGCCGCCGGGTCCGCCGCCACGACGATCCTCCCCGGCCACCAGGCGAGGGGAGCGGGATCGCGGACGGCATAGAGCCGGCTCTCCACCCCGTAGCGCCGGGCACGATCCACCAGATTGAGCTCGGGGACTCCCGGCGCTTCGAAGAGCACCGCGGCCTCGACCCCGGTGAGGCGCATCCAGAGCGCCCGCTCGGCCCAGCCGCGGTGCGGGAGCGGGGTCAGCATGGAATGGAAGGGGAGCGTCTGCATCCCTTCGAGGTCCGGGGCGAGCGGGTAGGTGAGGCCGTGGAGAAGACCGGGCGAGGGTCCCAGGTCGGCCGCCTTGATCCGCTCGGCGAGGAAGTGCGGCCCCGGCGGTAAACGATAGGGCGGCTCGGGCTGCCAGTGGGGGGCGACGGTCAGCTCGTCGAGCGCGGCGGGAGGATGGCCGAGGGTCGCCGCCAGGCGCCGGGCCCAGGGAGCGGTCTCCCGGTAGGGGGCCGTCCGGTCGGTGACGACGAGGGGCCACAGCTGGGCGAGGACCGCGAGCTGCAGGGCAGCCAGGAGCGCTCCCCGGCCGCGGCCTGCCGCCCAGGCGGCGGTGACGAGCACCGCGCCGGCCACCGCGAGGGCGAAAGCCCAGCCGCCGAGCTGCGCCGCGAGGAGGGCGAGCCCCGTCTCCCGGGCTGTTCCCGGGAGGGTGGCGAGCCGCGGGGTGGCGGCGGCGAGGAGGCCGGCGGTGCCGAGCTTCAAGAGCGCGCCGAGCGCCACGGCGAGGCCGCCGCCGAACGTCGCCAGCCGCCGCCAGCCGCGCGCCGCGGGAGGGTGGGCGAGCAGGGCGTCCAACCCCCAGCCGGCGAGGAGGGGCAGGGCGAGGGCGAAGAGGAAGAGAAACTTCTCCGGGAAGCGGAAGAGTCCGAAGGAGAGCCGCGCGAGCGCCGGTCCCCAGGCGCGGCCGACGATGGCGAGGCCGAGGGCGGCGGCGGCGAGAAGCGCCCAGGCGCGGTGCCCGCGGGCGCCGAAGCCGGCGAGCCAGAGCCCCACGATCCCCGGGTAGAGAGTCAGGAAGAGCGGCACGGCGGGGAGGATGGCGACCGCCCAGACCCCCTGCGGACCGATCCAGGCCGGCCGCCCGAAGGGGAAGGGGAGGACGAGCTCCAGCAGCCGCCAGGGGTTCAAGGCGTAGTCCGCCGCCTGCGCCGCCGTCATCCCCAACCCGCCGCGGACGGTCGCGGGGAGCACCTCCATGAACGCGACGAGCTGGGGGAGGGCGATGGCGGCGCCGAGGGCGACGATGGCGGCCGCGGTGGCGAGCCCGCGTTTCCCCCCCTGTCGCTCGACCGCCACCAGGAGGAGGGGGACGAGGCCGAGCGCCGCCGCCACCGGCTCGCCGCCGAGGATCGCCAGGCCGCAGGCGATGCCGCCGAGCGCCACGCCCCGCCGGCCGCCGAGGACCGCGCCGAGGAGGACCCAGGGCCACCAGGCGGCGACGGTCACCAGGTTGTAGAAGGAGAGGGCCGAGAGCATCCACCCCGAGCCGGCATAGGTGATGCCGGCGAGGAGCGCCCCGGGAGGTCCCTGCCCCAGCCCGCGCGCCAGGGCCGCCATGGCGAAGAGGGCGAGCAGCCAGTGGAGCGCATAGTGCAGATTGAAGGCGCTCCAGAAGGGGAGCCCGAGGTAGAACAGGTTGCCGGGGTAGTAGGGGAGGGCGTTGGGATTGCCGCGGAACGGCTGCCCCAGCCCCCAGGCCGGATCGACCGCCGGGATCCGCCCCGCCGCCAGCTCGCGCGCGCCGAAGGCCTTGAGGATGAGATGGGTGGTGAAGACGTCGCGAAGGAAGAACGTGCGCCGCCCGGCGATCGCCGGGAGAGCGACCCAGGCCCAGAGGGCGAGCGCCAGGGCGAGCACCGCGAGGAGGCCGCGCCGAGTCCGCTGCCGGGGGGCGGTTTCCGTGTCGACCGGAGGGGGATTCACGGGGGGCGAGTATAGCCGCGGGCTAAACCGGTTGGCTCCTAACCCTCCTCCGCCGCGGCGAGGAGGCCTTTGAGGACCCGCTGGTACTCCTCCGCGATGCCGGCGATCCGCGCCGCGCAGATCTCGTCGCTCGTTTCGGACGGCAGCTGCTCCAGCTCCTCGCAGAGCGCGACCAGGCGGAGCGCTCCCAGGACCGCGCTGCTGCCTTTGAGCGAGTGCGCCTGCCAGCCGACGAGCGGCCGATCGCCCTTTTCGAGCCCGGCGCGCATCTCGGCCAGCTGGTCCTGGGACTGGAAGGTCGCCGCGAGCTCGCGCAGGATGTCGTGCCGTCCCAGGTCCCGTCCCATCTGGCGGAGCTCGGCGAGCTTCTTCCCATCGAAGATCGGCGTCGCCGGGGAGAGCCGTGGAGCCCTCGGTCGCGGCGGCATGGAAGGCGTCGCAGGCGCCGCCGCGGTCGCCGGCTGCGGGGACCGGGGCGATCGGTCGAGGGCTCCGTCATCCCCACCCTCCAGCCAGAAGTCGAGCTTCTGCCGCAGGATCTCCTCCCGGAATGGCTTGGTGATGGTGTCGTTCATGCCCACCGCGAGGCAGCGCTCCAGGTCCTCCCGCATGGCATGGGCGGTCAACGCCAGGATGGGAACCTGCCGGTTTTCCGGCGCACCCTGGCGGATGCGGCGGGTGGCCTCGTAGCCGTCGAGCTCCGGCATCTGGCAGTCCATGAGGATGAGGTCGACCGGCGTCCGTGCCAGAACCTCCAGGGCCTCCCGGCCGTTGTTGACGGCCAAGACCTCGTGCCCGAGGGCCAACAGATGCTGGGTGACGACCAGCTGGTTGACGAGGTTGTCCTCGGCGACGAGGATGCGGCGCTTCGGTGCCGGCCGCCGCGGAGCGGCCGGGCCTCCGGCCCGGCCAGTCCGGCCGCCCAATCCGAGGTCGACCGGCGCCGGGGCGGGTTCGAGGCCGAGGGTGAAGGAGAACGTCGAGCCCTCTCCGGGATGGCTCGCGCAGAGGATCTCCCCTCCCATCTGCCGCACGATGCGCTGGCTGATGGCGAGGCCGAGCCCGCTGCCGCCGTAGCGCCGCGAGGTCGAGCTGTCGGCCTGGTAGAAGAGCTCGAACAGGCGCCCCTGGACCTCGGCGGGGATGCCGATCCCGGTGTCCTCGATGGCGAAGCGGAGCCGGCCGTCGGGGAGCGGTCGCAATGAGACGTCGACCCTGCCGCCCTCGGTGAACTTGACGGCGTTGCCCACCAGGTTGGTCAACACCTGGCGCAGCCGCCCGGCATCGCCCCAGACCCACCGCGGCACCCCCCCGGGGGAGACGTCGACGTCCAGACCGAGCTCCGTTCCCTGGGCGATGGCCTGGAAGCGGAGCAGCTCGACGATCTCGCCGAGCGTCGTGGGGAGATCGAAGGGCACCCTTTCAAGCTCCAGCCGGCCGGCCTCGATCTTCGAGAAGTCGAGGATGTCGTCGATCAGCCGCAGGAGGGCGGTCGCCGAGCTCTGCACCAGGTCGATGTAGTCGCGCTGGGGGATGGAAAGATCGGTTTTGAGCAGCAGGTCGACGAGCCCCAGGACCCCTGCCATGGGGGTCCGGATCTCGTGGCTCATGTTGGCGAGGAAACGGCTCTTGGCGCGGTCCGCCTGCTCCGCCGCGTCCTTCGCCCGGCGCAGCTCCTCGGCGCGGCGGCGTTCGGTGACGTCGCGGTTGATGCTCAAGATCGCCGGCTCCCCCTCGTACTCGATGAGGGAAGCGTTGACCTCCAGGAACATCCGGCTGCCGTCACGGCGGAACTGGGTCGTCTCGAAGACGTGGAACACCCCTTGCGACATCGTCTTCGCCACATGGTCCCGCCCCTGCTCGACGTCTTCAGAGATCGCGGCGAGCGACATGCCGAGGAGCTCCTCGCGGCTCCAACCGTAGATCTCGCAGGCCCGGCGGTTGACGTTCAGGATCGTCTCGTCCGGTGCCAGCACGAAGATGGCGTCGTGGGCGTTTTCAAAGATCCGCCGGTAGTCCTGGTTCGCCTTGCGCAGTTGCTCGGCGCGTAGGTCGACCTGCCGTTCGAGGCCGGTCTGGGCCTGGCGGAGCTCGTCCTGGACCCGCTCCAACTCGGCGGCGCGGATCGCCAGCAGGTGGGTGCTGGTGAGGCCCGACCAGCGCTCGCGGTAGAGCTGAGCGCCGAAGATCGCCAGGTAGCCGAGGAAGATGGCGATGCAGAGGCTCTCCCAGGCGCGGGTCTGGAGCGAGGCGTCGCCCAGGAGACTGCCGAGTTGGAGGAGCACGGGGAGCAGGAGAGCGCTCGCGAAGGCGAAGACGACGCGGGGGGAGTGCGCATAGAGGAGGATCGCCATGCTCGCCAAGACGGCGGCGATCGAGAGGATGAAGAACGACTCGACGTGCGGTCCGAAACGAACGATGAGGACACCGAAGAGGCAGCCCAGAAGCACGGCGTTGGCGATCATCGAGCCGTAGAAGGAGACCCTCCACCGCCCCGGTCGGCGGTGGTAGAGATCCTCGAACCGGAGGGTCAGGTAGGTCCGTACGACAGCCAGGGCGACGACGACGACCCCGAGGAGCACGAAGAGGTAGGGCCGCTGGCGGTGGAAGTTCGCCACCACGCCGGCGCTCAGGACGACGAACGGATAGACCGGCACGCCGGTCAGGGCGCGCCGGGCCGCGAGGCGGTCGGCGGCTTCCCGAACCTCCGGCAGGATCGGCGGTTGCAGTCGCGATCTTTCCACCGATCTCCCTGTAATGCCAACGAATAAGGCTCATTCTGACCGTCCGGGCCGGCCGGGTCAAGGGCCTGCTATGCTGCGCCCCACCCCAGGCGATGCGAGGAGATGCGAGGAGATTCGCGCGATGATTCAAGAGAGCCCTCATCCCAGGCTGGACGTCCCGGACGTCACGCTCACCGAGCTTCTCTTCGAGCGGGCGGCACGATCCCCCGAAAAGCCGGCGCTGGTCGACGGTCCCACCGGCCGCTCCTACACCTACGGCCAGTGGGCGGCGCTCGTCAGGCGGGGGGCGGCGGGCCTCGTCCGGCGCGGTCTCGTGAAGGGCGACGTGCTGGCGATCTACAGCCCCAATCTCCCCGAGTACGCGATCGCCTTCCACGCCGTCGCCCTGGCGGGCGGGATCAACACCACGGTCAACCCGCTCTACACGGTCGACGAGCTGATCTACCAGCTCCGCGATTCGCGGGCGCGCTTCCTCCTCACCGCCCCGCCGTTCCTCGACAAGGCGCAGGCCGCCGCCCGCGAGGTGGGCATCCCCGAGGTGTTCGTGTTCGGCGAGGCGGGGGAGGCCGGCGCGGCGGGAGAGGTGATCCCCTTCGCCACGCTCCTCGCCGCGGACCCCGCTCCGGAGTTTCAGGCGCCCGACCTTTCGCCGCGGGAGGATCTGGTGGCCCTGCCCTACTCGAGCGGCACGACCGGTCTCTCCAAGGGTGTCATGCTCACCCATCGTAACCTCGTGGCGAACGTCCTCCAGACCGCCGCCGGGGTGCCCGACGTGGGGGAAAACGAGACGATCCTCGGGGTCCTCCCCTTCTTCCATATCTACGGCCTGGTCGCCGTTCTCCATCTCGGGCTCTACAAGGGCGCGACGGTCGTCACCGTCCCGCGCTTCGAGCTCTCCTCGTTTCTCGAAACTCTCGTGCAGTACGGCGTCACCTTCGCGAGCGTCGTGCCGCCGATCGTCCTCGCCCTCGCCAAGCACCCGGCGGTCGACGGGCACGACCTTTCGAAGCTGCGGACGATCTTTTCCGGCGCGGCGCCGCTCGGAGAGGAGCTCGCCCAGGTCTGCGCCGACCGGCTGGGCTGCCGGGTGTTCCAGGGCTACGGCATGACCGAGACCAGCCCGGTGACCCACATGTGTCCACCGGCGACGGAGCGGGCGAAGCTCGGCTCGGTCGGCGTCCCGCTCCCCAACACCGAGTGCCAGATCGTCGACCTGACGACCGGCGGGCCGCTCGGGCCCGACGAGCGGGGGGAGATCTGCATCCGCGGTCCGCAGGTCATGAAGGGTTACCTGAACCGTCCGGACGCCACCGCCGCGATGATCGATGGCGAGGGTTGGCTCCACTCCGGCGACATCGGCCATGTCGACCAGGACGGCTATCTCTTCGTCGTCGACCGGGTCAAGGAGCTCATCAAGTTCAAGGGCCTCCAGGTCGCCCCGGCGGAGCTCGAAGCGGTCCTCCTCACCCATCCCGCGGTCGCCGACGCGGCGGTGATCCCCAGTGCCGACGAAGAAGCGGGCGAGGTCCCCAAGGCCTTCGTCGTCCTCCGGGGAGAGGCCGATCCCGAGGAGATCCTCGCCTACGTGGCGGCCCGGGTCGCGCCCTACAAGCGCATCCGGCGGCTGGAGTTTGTGGATCAGATCCCCAAGTCCGCGGCGGGGAAGATCCTCCGCCGGGTGCTCGTCGAGCGCGAGCGGGCCGAGGCGGGCTAGCCGTTCAATCCGCCAGCGCCGCCTCGACGACCGGCGACGCCGTCTCCGTCCCGAACTCCCCCTCCCAGCGCGCGATGACGACCGTCGCGAGACAGTTGCCGATGACGTTGACCGAGGTTCTCGCCATGTCCATCAGCTCGTCGATCCCCAGGATGATGAAGATGGGCTCGACGGGGAGGTTGAAGGAGGCCGCGGTGCCCAGGAGGATGACGAGCGAGGCTCGGGGAACCCCGGCGACGCCCTTGCTGGTCAGCATGAGGGTGAAGACCATCAAGAGCTGCTGGCCGAAGCTCATGGGGATGCCGGCCGCCTGGGCGACGAAGACCGAGGCGAGCGAGAGATAGAGGGTCGTGCCGTCGAGATTGAAGCTGTAGCCGGTGGGGATGACGAAGGCGACGATCTGGCGCGGCACCCCGAGCGCCTCCATCGCCTCCATGGCGCGGGGGAGGGCGGCCTCGGAGCTCGTCGTGGCGAAGGCGATCGAGACCGGTTCGGCGATGGCGCGGACGAAACGCCGTACCGGCACCCGGGCGAGGAGGGCTACCGGGAGGAGAACGAGGAGGAGGAAGGCGAAGAGCGCCGCGTAGAGGGTCGCGAGCAGCTGGAAGAGGTTGACGAGAACTCCCAAGCCCATGTGCCCGACGGTATAGGCGATCGCCGCGCCGACCCCCACGGGGGCGAAGTACATGACGATGTTGGTGAACTTGAACATCGTCTCCGACAGGCTTGAGGCGAAGGTCAGCATCGGCCGCCGCCGATCCTCGGGGAGGAGCCCCAGGGCGATGGCGAAGAGGATGCTGAAGACGACGATCTGCAGCACCTGTCCGTCGGCGATGGACTTGGCGACGTTCTCCGGAAAGATGTGGAGAATGATGTCGGTCGGCGTCTGCTGGATCGCCTCGAGCTTCTCCTGGTGCTCGGGCGTCGGCAGGTGGACGCCCACCCCGGCGCGGGAAAGGTTGATCGCCGCGAGCCCGATGAAGAGAGCGAGAGTCGTCACGATCTCGAAGTAGACGAGGGCCTTGACCCCCATCCGCCCCACCTTCTTCAAATCGGTGTGCCCGGCGATCCCCACGACCAGGGTGCCGAAGAGGAGCGGCGCGATGATCGTCTTGATCATCCGCAGGAAGACCAGGGAGAGCACCCGCAGGTTGACCGCGAAGGCCGGGAAGTCGTGGCCGATCTCCGCCCCGATCACCATGCTGGCGAGAATCCAGGTGGTGAGCGAGCGCCGGGAAACGGCGTAGGCGGCGAGGACGGCGATCGCCAGCCAGCGCACGGCCGCGAGCCCACCTGCCGGGAGGGCGAGGAGACCGTACGTCTGGGCGGCGGTGGCGACCGCGGCCATCCCCAGCGCCGCGAGGGCGGCGAAGAGCAGCCGGGTCTGCCACGGGGATTTACGGGGTTCCACGGTGCCGAGAGTCTATACCTCCGGCGGTCACCGCGGGGCCGCCGTCTTCTGCGTCGACCGGGCCTGGATCCAACCGTCCACGCGCTCCTGGAGCATGTCGAGCGGCAGCGCTCCGCCGTCCAGGATTTCATCGTGGAACGCCTTGAGGTCGAAACGCCCCCCCAGGGCTGCCTTCGCGCGGTCGCGGAGCTCGCGGATCTTCAACTGCCCCATCTTGTAGGCCAGCGCCTGCCCCGGCCAGGCGATATAGCGGTCCGTCTCCGTCTGGGCGAGGACGTCGTTGACGTCGTTGTCCCGCATGTAGGCGATCACCCGGTCACGCGTCCAGCCCTGGTCGTGAATGCCGGTGTCGACGACCAGCCGCACCGCGCGGAAGAGCTCCGAGTTGAGCCGGCCGTAGTCGGACACCGGGTCCTTGTAGAGGCCGATCTCCTTGCCCAGCTCTTCCGCATAGAGCGCCCACCCCTCGGTGTAGGCGGAGAGGCCGCCGGCGCCCAGCAGCCGGAATTTCGGCAGGCCCTTCAATTGCTGCGCTACGCTCACCTGCAGGTGGTGCCCGGGCACGCCCTCGTGGTAGGCGACGGCCTCGTCGTTCACCAGTGTGCGATGGGTCGGGTCGGCGACGGCGACCACCACCCGCCCGGCCCGTTTGCCGTCCGGGGTGCCGCGGACGTAGTGCGTCGCCGTGGCCTTGTCGAAGTCGGGGATGCCCTCGACGGTCACCGCTGCCTTCGGCAGCAGCCCGAAGAGCTCGGGCAGCTTCGGTTGCATCAGGTCGAGGTATTTCTTGAAGTCGGCGACGATCTGCTCTTCGCTCTTCGGCGTCCACTTGGGGTCGCTGTTGATCGCGCTGCGGAAGGCGGCCAAGTCCTTGTACCCTTGCGCTTGCGCCAGTCGGGTCATCTCCGCCGTGATCCGCGCCACCTCTTTGACGCCGAGCTCGTGGACGGCCTCCGGCGTGATGTCGATGGTGGTCATGGCTTTGACCGCCTCGACGTAGCGCCGCTTGCCGTCGGGCAGGCTCTCGACCGAGATCGCGGCCCGCCCATGCGGCGCGTACTCGGTGCGCAGGAACGCCGCGAACGCCTTGTAGGCCGGGAGAACCTGCTCCTGGGCCGCCTGGGTGAGCGCGGCCGTCAGCCGCTTCTTGTCCGCCTCCGAGAAGCTCGCCGGAAACTTCTTGAGCGGCAGCAGGAATGGGTCCGAAGCGATGATCCCCTCGCACTGCCCCGGCAACTGGTCGACGACGAGCTTCGGCGGCATCAGGCCGTCCTTCAAGCCGGCGCGCAGCACCTCGGTGGTCTCCCCGAGCACCCGCGGGACCTGGTGGAGGCGCGCGATGTAGTCCTCGTAGTGCTGCACCGAATCGAGCGGCACGCTCTGCGGCAGGTCGGCGAGACCGGTATGGATGCCACCCTGTTGATTGATCGGCATCTCGTAGTTCTTGAGCTCGTAGTTGACGTCGGCACGGGTGAGTTGCCGCTCCAGAAGCTGGTGCGACAGCCGGTCGGTCTCCGCCATGCCGGTGGTCGGGATGGCGGAGAGCCGCGCGAGGAAAGCGTCATTTTCCGCATGCAGGCGCGCGATCTCCGCGAGCGACGCGTCGCCGAGCCGCGCGTTGTAGCGATAGTCGCCGATCGAGGTCGCCCGCTCCGGCGAGCTCTTGAGGCCGGCCTCGAAGAACTCCGCGAACAGCGCGTTTTGTTTCGCCACACGATCGGCCAGGGAGGCCTCCTGGGCGGAGGCTGGCGAGCAAAGAGTGACCGCAAGCAGAAAGCAGGCAAGGTTTCGCATAGATCTAAGACTAGCACCGTCCTATGGCTCGGTCGTCAGCGCCAAGATCAACCGCGCCAGCGCCTCGACGTCTCTCAGATCCGCCACCTCGATGGGCGAGTGGGAGTAGCGCCCCGGCCAGCCGAAGGGGAGAACCTGGGCGCCGGTGGGGGTGAACTGGCCGCCGTCGGTGGTGCCTCCGGTCATCCCGAGTTGGATGGGGATTCCCTGCCGGTGGGCGAGGGCGAGGGTGCGGTCGACCAGCTCCGGGGAGGCGACGAAGGCGTTGTCCCGCGCTCTTAGGACGGGGCCGGCGCCTAGCTTGGCATAGCCGAGGTAGGGGGATTCGAGCGGCGAATCCGCGGATACGAAGGTGTCGACCGCGAAGACCCGGTCGAAGCGCGGCAGGGTATGGGCGAGGAAGCCCGCGCCTTCGAGGCCGACCTCCTCGCGCACGCTCCAGGCGAAGGTTACCTGCCGGTTGAGCTTCGCGGGATCGATCCGGGCGAGGGCCAGGAGGAGGGCGGTCGAGCCCACCCGGTCGTCGCAGGCGCGGCCGAGGACCCGGTGGGTTCCGAGCCGGAGCATCTCCTTGGGGAGGGTCACGGTCGTGCCCACGTGGATGCCGAGGGCTTCCGCCGCGGCGGCGGAGGAGACGCCCAGGGCGACCGTCAGATCTCCCGGGAGTCCCCGCTTTTCCGCCGTCGCCCAGTCGGCGCGCGGCTCGAAGAGCGCCGGCACCGGTCCGCGATCGCCGTGGACGACCGCCGCCTGCGCCTCCCAGACCGGCCGCGCCAGGCTGCCCCGGGGAGTGAGGCGGAGGCGTCCGTCCGGCAGCATCTCGGCCACCCGGAAGCCGACCTCGTCCAGGTGGGCGACGAAGAGCACTCGCTCCGCTTTCGGCGCGCTACCGGAAGCGGGGCCGAACGACACCGTGACGTCCCCCTGAGCGTCGACCGTGGGTTTGGCCCAGGCCGGCAGGCGCCGGAGCACCTCCTCGCGCACCGGACCCTCGGCGCCGCTCACCCCGGCGCGGGCGATAAGGGCGCCGAGGATCTCCGCCGTGCGGGCATGCCCGGGCGCGGTGGGACTCGGCGGGACGGCGGGAGGAGCCGGCAAGGGGGGTAGGGCCGCTTCGGCGATGGCATCCTTCCTCCCGAGAGCGCTCAAGAGAGTGTCGGCGAGGTGTCTCACGTCGGCGGGCGCCACGGCCTCGACGGGGGTTCCCGGATAGAGCGCCGGGAGGCCGAGCTCGCCGACCCGGGCGGCTCCCCAGTCGAGCTTGTCATCGGTGTAGGGCTCGAGGTCCAGGTGTGGCGCCATCTTCACTCCTGGGAGCCCGTCGGGCAGCTTGCCGGCGGCGGGGAGATCGGCTCCCGGCGGCGGGAGGGGACCGGGAACCGGGCGGCCGTCCTTCGTCTCCCAGCCGAAGCGGGGGGAGAGGAGGAGCACCTCGTCGAAGGGGCCACGCTGGCGAGAGAGATACTTCAAGCCGGCCTCGTCGAAGAGACCCTGGGTCGTCCAGGCGAAGACGACGGTGCCCGATCCGCCCTTCCCCGCGGCAGCGAAGCGGCGTGCCGCCTCGGCGAGCGCCAGGGCGGCCCCCTTGCTCCGCGCACCGGTGCCGACGACGAGGCCGTCGGCCAGGCGGAGCGGCCGCCGCACGAGGGTCGCCGGATCGAGGAGGCGGATGCCGAGCGCCGCCACCTCCGCCGCGTTCTGCGCTCCGACGTCCACATAGGCGTCGGCGATCCGAAAGGGGGCCTCCGGCAGGGGCCGCCCCTGGATGAGATGGACGGAGGGGAGGGCCACCGCGCCGGGGACGAGGCCGCGCTTCCCGCCGACGAACACGGGCTGCCCCTGGTGGGACTGCTCCCAGAGGGCGCCGGTCGGGGCGTTGCCGGAGGGGGTGAGGCGCAGATACCCGTCCTCCTGGATGTGGCTGACGACGAACCCGGGCTCGTCGAGCGGACAGGCGACGAGCCGGCGGGGCGACCCGGAGCCCAGGGTGACGGCGACGTTGCCCAGGGTGTCGCTCTCGATGCTCCCGGCGGGCAGCCCGGCGAGCCGGGAGCGGACGAAGCGCGCCGCCTCCCCCTCGTGCCCGGTGACGGCGGGGATGCGGAGGAAGGCGAGAAGCTCGTCGGCGCGATCCAGCGCGGACGGCCCGGGCAGGGCGGCCGGGGATTCGGCGGCGAGGAGCATGGCGGCGGCGAGCGCCAGCAGGGTCAGCGGGGGGAGCAGGGGGCGCAGGGGGCGGCGAGGCAGTTCCATCCCGATTCTCTCCTGGAGCTGTAGAGCCGTTCGGCTGCGGGTAGAATACCTCGCATGGCCACCACCCTCACCCCGCCGATCGCCTCGACCGCCACCCCCAGAACCGTGCGCGCTCCCCGCGGCAGCGAGATCTCCTGCCGCGGCTGGCAGCAGGAGGCGGCGATGCGGATGCTGATGAACAATTTAGATCCCGAAGTCGCCGAGCGGCCGGAGGAACTGGTCGTCTACGGCGGCTCCGGGAAGGCGGCGCGCAACTGGGAGTGCTTCGAGGCGATCGTCGCGACCTTGAAGCGCCTGGGGAACGACGAGACTCTCCTCGTCCAGTCGGGCAAGCCCGTCGCCGTCTTCAAGACCCACGCGGAGGCGCCGCGGGTGTTGATCTCCAATTCCATGCTGGTGCCCCACTGGGCGACGGCGGACGAGTTCCGCCGCCTGGAGGGGCTCGGGCTCACGATGTACGGCCAGATGACCGCCGGCTCCTGGATCTACATCGGCAGCCAGGGCATCCTCCAGGGCACCTACGAGACCCTGGCCGAATGCGCCCGCCAGCACTTCGGCGGCTCGCTCGCCGGCCGGCTCACCGTCACCGCGGGCCTGGGCGGCATGGGCGGCGCGCAGCCGCTCGCCGTCACCATGAACGGCGGCGTCTGCCTGGTGGCCGAGGTCGAGCGCCACCGGATCGAGCGCCGGCTCGACACCCGCTATTTGGACGAGGTCGCCCCCGACCTCGCGACCGGAGTCGCGCGGGCGCTGGCGGCCCGGGACCGCAAGGAGGCGGTGTCGATCGCCGTCGAGGCCAATGCGGTCGATCTTCTGGAGCATCTCCTGGAGGCCGGGATCGTCCCCGACGTCCTGACCGACCAGACCTCCGCCCACGACGCCCTGGAGGGCTACGTGCCGCACGGCCTTCCCTACGCCGAGGCGCTCGCCCTGCGGAAGTCCGATTCCCATCGTTACATCGCTCGTTCCATGGCCTCGATGGCGGCCCACGTGCGGGCCATGATCGACCTCCAAGAGCGCGGCGCGATCACCTTCGACTACGGCAACAACTTGCGCGGTCAGGCCTTGGAGGCAGGGGTCGAGAACGCCTTCGACTTCGAGGGCTTCGTGCCCCTCTTCATCCGCCCCCTCTTCTGCGAGGGGAAAGGCCCTTTCCGCTGGGCCGTCCTCTCCGGCGATCCCGCAGATCTGGCGGCGACCGACGAAGCGATCCTCGCCGCCTTCCCGGAAGACCAGGCCCTGGCGCGCTGGATTCGCTTGGCCCGCGAGCGGGTGGCCTTCCAGGGCCTCCCGGCACGGATCTGCTGGCTCGGCTATGGCGAACGGGCGAAGGCGGGGAAGGTGTTCAACGATCTCGTGGCCGCGGGGAAGGTCCAGGCGCCGATCGTCATCGGCCGCGATCACCTCGACTGCGGCTCGGTCGCCTCGCCCAACCGCGAGACCGAGGGGATGCGGGACGGCTCCGACGCCATCGGCGACTGGCCGATCCTGAACGCGCTTTTAAATGCCGTGAACGGCGCCACCTGGGTCTCGGTTCACCACGGCGGCGGGGTGGGGATCGGCTACTCCCTCCACGCCGGCATGGTCGCCGTGGCCGACGGCACCCCCGAGGCCGCGGCGCGCCTGGAGCGGGTGCTCACCGGCGATCCCGGCATGGGGGTTGTCCGCCACGCCGACGCCGGCTACCCCGAGGCGATCGGTTTCGCCAGGGAGCACGGGGTGGACGTGCCGATGATGCCGCGGTGAGGGTTTACTTCGGGGGGGCGGTCTCGAACGGGTTCTTGTCGGTGATCTCCCCGTTCGGGAGCTCAAAATAGAGCTTGCCGTTCAGAGAGTAGACGTTGGGCACTCCGAGCCGCCTGCTTTCTTCCTGTGCCTTGCGGACGGCACGGCTACCGATGCGCTGCATCTCGGCTGCGTTCTTATAAGTCTCAAGTCGGGGGGAAGCCTTAGAGGTCACTGTTCATCTCTCGCATGAAAACCGAGAAGAGAGCTTCGTCGGTAATCTCAGAGCCGCTGGCATCGGAAAAACCAACCTGCACAAACTCATCGCTGGCATTATAGAACAGGTGCCACTCGTCGGCTTCCTGCCGATAGATCTCCCAGAAGTTCTTCTTGCTGCGATAGAAGCGGCGCCGGATGTCGATCTCGGGTACATCATGGCCTCCCTTGTCGACCCTCTCTTTGACCCGGTTGATGCAGGTCTCCGGGAAGTCCAGGAAGACGAAGACGATCTTGATCGTGTAGCGCTCGGCGCGAGCCTCCCGCAAGACCCGCTGAAGGCTCCGGCCCGAGAGAGTCGATTCGAGGACCAAGTCCTCTCCGAGAGCGAGACTCTCCTTCACCTGGCGGGAGAATTCCCTGCCCGCCTCAATTCGCGCCAGGCTCGGCTGCTCCGGGCTCAGCTCTGCGGCCAAAGCATCGGCGCTCAGATACTTATAGGGATAGACCTGGAGGTAGCCTTTGACGAACGTCGTCTTTCCGGCTCCGTTGGGGCCTCCGACGATGACGAGGCGTCTGGGCATCGCGGGCATTCTACCGCTCTCCGAGGAGTAGCGCGGCCGGATCGCGTTACCCCTGGCGCCCCTTCTTGCCAGAACGACCTTTCCTGCGCGGCCTCTTCCCAGGCTCAAGCGGAGGAGGCTCGCTCGGCCGTCGCGTCATCTCGGCAAGCAAGCGACGGGCGCCGTTGCGGACTTCCGGATTGACGTCCATGAGGCGGTCCTCCCCGTGAAGATAGGCGTCGAATGCAGCATAGAGCGGCCAGTAGCGGTCACTGAAGCCGCTGCTCTTGAGCCAGGCCAGGAGCTTGTCACCGTTTCCGCGCTCCGCGGCGAACTGCAGGGCCCTCAGAAGCTCGATACGAAACATGGTGAACAGCTCAGGATGACCCTCCTCGAGCACGGACCCGAACTCTGCTATGGCGGTACCGAAGTTGTCCGCGGCCAACGCGTGGAACGCTCGGAGAAGCCCGGCTCCATGCGGTGGTACTGCCGTAATTGCCTTTTGGTAAACCTTTTCTGCCTCAGGTCCGCTCCCATCCCGGCGGAGCAGGAGGTTGGCGAGATTGTAGAGGGGAGCATACCCCAGCGGTTCGAGCCCCTGCGCCGTGCGATACGCCTGTTCCGCCTCATCGAAGCGGAATAGGTGATCGGCCAGCAGATCGCCGAGGTTGTTCCATGGCCATGCGTCTTTCGGATCGATCCCGGTGGCTTCACGATAGGCGGCTTCTGCTTCTGCGTGGCGTCCCAGCGGACCCGCCAGCAGGTTGCCGAGATTGTTCCACGGCCACGCGAACTTCGGGTCGATCTCGATGGCTTTGCGATAGGCGGCCTCGGCTTCTGTGTGGCGGCCCAGCGGACCCGCCAGCAGGTTGCCGAGATTGCTCCACGGCCACGCGAACTTCGGGTCGATCTCGATGGCTTTGCGATAGGTGGCCTCGGCTTCGGCGGAGCGCCCAAGCGACTTCGCTAGGAGCCAGCCGAGGTTGTTCCATCGCGGCGCGAACCGCGGGTCGATCTCGATGGCTTTGCGAAAGGCGGCTTCTGCTTCTGCGTGGCGCGCCAGCGGACCTGCCAGCAGGATGCCGAGATTGTTCCACGGCCGCGCGTCTTTTGGATCGATCTCGATGGCTTTGCGGTAGGCGGCTTCTGCTTCGGCGTGAGAGTCGGGCGAATAATGGAGCAGCTTGGCGAGACCGAACCAAAGGCCAGCATCACTAGGGTCGTGCTCAATCGCTCTCCGATACGTTGCGGCGGCCTCTGCAGGGGAGACGGGGTCCGGTACGACATCTACCAAGTAGAGATCGTCCTCGGGCGGCACGTCGTCTTCACCTGGGAACGCCAGATGCCGGTGAGCGGAGATGCGGAGGGCAACGCGTAGGTCGCGGTCTTCCAACGCGTCGCTCAAGGCGAGGCGGTACGCAGGGCTGCTGAACCCCTGGCCGCCCGCTCCGGCGAGTAGGCCGGTTGCGCGCTCGTGCAGCTCGCGGGGGGTGTAAATACGACGGAGCATCTCCGTCAGCCAGCGCAGGCGCAGCCGTTGTCGGCGTGAGCTGTGGCGCATCAGATACCAGATGTTGAAGAAGCGTTCCGCGACCTGAAAGGCGGTGCGGTTGGACGACGACAGGCTGGTCTTCTCGACGATTCCTTCCTTGAACAGGCGGTCGAGCTGCGTGGAGACGACGCTGACGCCCAGGCCGGTCACGCCCGCGAGGCCGGCGGCTGTCGCAGGGTCCCAGGCGAGCGCCAGGGCATCGAAGACTACCCGTGTCTGGGACGCCAGCTCTTCGACGCGCGCCTTATACAGCGGCGTCGCTTGGTCGAGCAGGCCTTCGAGGTCGTGCATCACGTCGTCGTCCCCGCCGGTTTCCAAAACCAGGTAGAGAAAGGCGAGCGTGCGAGGATTGCCGCCGGTCAGGTCAGAGAGGACGTGGATGCGCGCCGGGTCGCGGTCGAGGATCTGTAAGACCCGGCGGCCGGCGTCGGCGCGTTGCAGAGCCTTATGGCGCAGGCAGAGCAGGATTTCGTGGTGCTTGAGCCTGGCGAGGACGTCCACTTGGAAGAAGTCGTAGAAGGCGCCTTCGCGGTCGGCGGCGGCTTCGAGCGCCGCCGCCGAGGCGCCGATCACGACGATCCCTCCCGCTTGTTGCAGCACACGCCGCAGACTCCACTCCTGGGCCTTGAGGCCGGTGAAGATGATGTCGAGGTTGTCGAGCAGGAGGAGAGGCCGCCTCTGCTCCTCCTTCATCCAGGCTTTGAACAACGCCAGGGCCCGACTGCCTTCATCGTCGTCCTGTCCGTGGAGCGCCGCCACGTCGCGGTCGAGGCGTTCAGCGTCGTCTTTCCGTCCTGCCGCCTCGAGCCAGCCTCCGAGGGCATCGAGGCAGTTGGACCAGAAAACCTGGAGGTTGTGAACGTTGTATTGCTCCTCGCGGAAGCGGAGCGGCAAGAGCACCGCCGCGAGCGCCGGATCGGCGCCGACGCCCAGAGCGATTCGGCGCAACAGGCTGGTCTTTCCCATCCCGCGCTGGCCGACGAGGAGACGGTGTTGCGCGAGGCCTCGGGGCTTGATCTCCCCCAGGCTGGCGAGAATCTTGGCGGCGAGATCCTGCCGGACGACGAAACCCTCCAGAAAGGCTTCATCCTCCAAGCGGTCCGGGTTGTAGAACGTGAAGTCGAACGGCCTATCCATGGGCCGGGCTCTCCACAGGCGGCGGCGCGACGTAACGCTGCCACCATTCGCGCAGCAGGTTCATGCGGAACCGGAAGCGGGAGCGATCCGGAGTCGCGGTCAGGTAGCCGTCGGCTTCCAAGGTGTCCAGGAGGTCTCGCAGACCGCCTTCCGCCAGCGGCTCCCCCCCGGCCTGGCTCAGCGTCAGGAGGAGCGTCGAGAGGCTCGCTCCGTCCGTGCCGCGGGAGGCCTCGGCCAGGATCGTGAAAAGGCGGGTCCGTTCCGGCTCCGGGTAGTTTTTGTCCAGGTGCTCGCGCCAGGTCGACCAGTACGTACGGTGGGGCAGGTCGAGCAGGGATTCGGCCGCGAGATGCGCCGCCTGGGCATCGACCTCCCTGGCGGGCAAGGCAAGCTCACACGCCGCTCCGCCCATCTTCTTCAGGTAGTAGGGAGACAGCCAGCCGAGCCGCTCGCAGAGGGCTGCGACCACCTCTTCGGTGAGGGTTGCGCCGTTCTTCTTGGCGATCTCCTGCAGGAAGTCCCGCGCCGTTTCCCGGCTGAAGGGCTCGAGGGAGAAGATCTCCAAGTCGACCAGCGAGCCCTCGAAGCCATGCCGCCGCGCGATCGTGTCGAGGCCGATGGAGCCGGTGAAGAGCCACCGCACCTTGCGATGCTCTCGGCAGAGCTGGCGCAGTGTGTAGAGGAAGTCGCTCGCCGCCGTCACGCTCTGGCTGTCCAACAGGGCCTTGGTGAAGATCGTGATTTCGTCGACGAGGAACAGCCAGGTCTTGGAGTCGTCTTTCTCCTTCTCCAACTGCGCCACGAGATGATCGGCGAAGAGCCGCCAGTCCATCTGGAGCAGGAGGTTCCGCCAGTCGCCTTGGAGGTTGTCGGCGCCCTGGACGACACGCCGGAGTCGCTCGGTGAGCGCGCCCAGGATGGCCTGACCGGCGCCGATCTCCTCCTGGATCGAGGCACACATCTCCTGAAAGAAGTCCTTCTCCTGGCGGTACCCTTCGACATCGAGGACGACGGCGCGGAACCCATGGCTCGCGCCCTCTTCCTTCAGGCGTTCCAGGAGGACCGTCTTGCCCATGCGGCGAGGCGCCAGCATGAGGACGTTGCGCCCGTTCTTGAAGTGGCGCCAGAGCTTCTCCGCCTCAAGGTCCCGATCGAAGCACTCCATGGCTCTCCTCTCGCTCGTTGTACAACAAAACTGTAGCACAACAAATTTGTTGTGGGAAGTGTCTTAGTCACGGATACTTGAACTACGGGCCGCCCGGGCGAGGGGTGCGGGCGCTCGAGAAGGAATCGCCCGCGTGTAGAATCGCCGGGTGAAGCTGGGAACCCCATGAAGATCTCCGACGACTTGGACATCCCCGACGAGGAACTCGCCTTCGTCACCTCGCGGAGCGGCGGGCCGGGGGGGCAGAACGTCAACAAGCTGGAGACCCGGGTGACGGTGCGCTTCGACCTCGCCCGGTCGCCCGCGCTCTCCGAGGAGCAGCGCGGCCGGATCGCTCTGCGCCTGGCGACCCGGGTGACCAAGGACGGAATCCTCCAGGTCACCTCCCAGCGCCATCGCACCCAGGGGGCGAACCGGGAGGCGGCCGTCGAGCGCTTCGCCGAGCTTCTCGCCTTCGCTCTCCGCCAGGAGACCCCCAGGAGGCCCACCCGCGTCACCCGCGCCTCCAAGCAGCGACGGCTGGAGGAGAAGAAGCGGCAGGGCCGGAGGAAGCAGGAACGGGCGGGCAGGGTTCCGCCGGAGTAGCGGGCGACGGCAGGCTCGGATCTAGGGGGTTCCGGCGCGGAACCATGTAGATCCACTCCCGAGATACCCGTCCTCCGGTCTTGGATCTAGGTGGTTCCAGCGCAGAACCATGTAGATCCACTCCCGAGATACCCATCCTCCGGTCTTGGATCTAGGTGGTTCCAGCGCGGAACCATGTAGATCCACTCCCGAGATACCCATCCTCCGGTCTTGGATCTAGGTGGTTCCAGCGCAGAACCATGTAGATCCACCGTGCAAAACACATATCCACTCTCGAGATACCCGTCCTCCGGTCTTGGATCTAGGTGGTTCCGGCGTAGAACCACGTAGATCCATTTCCGAGATACCCGCCTCCGCCGAGCGATCGGATAGCATGAGGAGCTTGAACAGGGAGGTACGAATGATCGAGGAAGAGATCGAGATCCGCACCGCCGATGGGACGTCGGACGGTTTTCTCTACCGGGCCGAGGAGGACGGGCGCCGGCTGCCGGGAGTCCTGCACTTGACCGACATCGGCGGCATCCGCCCGGCCAACCGCGACATGGCGCGGCGGCTGGCCGAGGAGGGCTATGCGGTGGTGCTGCCCAACGTCTTCTATCGCACCGGCCGACCGCCGCTCTTCACCTTTCCGCGGAACATGGAGGAGGAGCGGACGAAAAAGCGCTTCGCCGAGCTGACGAGCCCGCTGACGCCGGAGGCCGTCGAACGCGACGCTTCAGCCTACGTCGACTTCCTCGCCGGCCACGCTGCGGTCCGCCCGGGGGCGCTGGGGGTCGTCGGCTACTGTTTCACCGGCGGCATGGCGCTCCGCATCGCCGCGACCCGGCCGGATCGCATCCAGGCGGCGGCCTCCTTCCACGGCGGCAGCCTCGCGACCGACGCTCCCACGAGCCCCCACCTCGTCCTCCCGCGGGTTCAGGCGCGGCTCTACTTCGGCCATGCGTTCGAGGACCGGAGCATGCCGGCCGAGGCGATCGAGAAGCTCGACCAGGCGCTCGCCGCCTGGGGTGGACGCTACGAGAGCGAGGTCTACTCTGGCGCCCGTCACGGCTGGACGGTGCCGGACAGCGCGGCCTACCACCCGGAACAGGCCGAACGGGCTTTCGGCAAGCTGCGGGAGCTCCTGGCCGCGACGCTCCAGTAGCGGGAGCGGAGCGGCGGCGATCGCGTGCTCGCGCGACTGAAGCTCGACTTCGACGTATAGGGTGGCAGAGCCGTTCTCGGTCCCCGAGAAGGAGAGAACCATGCTGTCCATCCGCAACCTGTCGAAGACCTATGCCAACGGTGTAGAAGCTCTGCGCGAGGTCTCCCTGGAGATCCCGCGCGGCATGTTCGGGCTGCTCGGCCCCAACGGCGCCGGCAAGTCCACCCTCATGCGCAAAACGTGAGCGATCTCTGCACCCGTATGGCGATCCTCGCGGAGCGTCCTCTTCACCTACCTGGGTGTCGTCTTCGCCTTCGTCGTCTTCGGCATCTCGGGTCTCCTCCTAAGAGATCTCGACAACCACGTATTCGGAGAGGCTGGGCTTCATCGCCCGTTTGAAGGAAGATCCGGAGGCGATCGATTACGTTTTCTACGTCACCGCCCACGAGGTGGCGCACCAGTGGTGGGCGCACCAGGTGATCGGCGGCAATGTCCAGGGCGCGACGATGCTTTCAGAGACGCTCGCCCAGTACTCGGCCCTGATGGTGATGGAGAAAGAATACGGTCCCGAGAAGATGCGCCGCTTCTTGAAATACGAGCTCGACAACTACCTGCGCGGCCGGGGCACCGAGCTCCTCGAAGAGGAGCCGCTCATGCTGGTGGAAAACCAGCAGTACATCCACTATCGCAAGGGGAGCGTCGCGATGTACGCCTTGAAAGACGCGATCGGGGAGGAGGCGGTGAACCGGGTCCTCGCGAGCTACATCCGCGAGATCAAGTTCCAGGAGCCGCCCTTCACCCACACCCCGGACCTGATGCGCCACTTCTACGAGGTGACGCCGCCCGAGAAGCAATACATTCTGAAAGATCTCTTCGAGACCATCACTCTCTTCGAGAACCGGGCGACCGCGGCGGTGTGGCGCCAGCGCGCCGATGGGAAGTACGACGTGGACTTGACCGTCGAGGCCAAGAAGGTGCGCGCCGACGGCAAGGGCAACGAGACGCCTGTCCGGCTCGACGATTGGATCGACATCGGGGTGTTCGGCAAGGAGAAGAAGGGCGGGAAGGACGAAGAGACGGTGCTCTACCTCCAGAAGCACCGGCTGACCCAACCGACGACCACCTTCCATCTGGTGGTGGACCGGCTGCCGGTCGAAGCGGGGATCGATCCCTTGAACAAGCTGGTCGACCGCGACTCCAAGGACAACCGGAAAAAGGTGAGTCCGGGGGTGGGGACAGTGGGGAAAGCGGCGGCTTGAGCCCGGCGTTGCCGAATTTCTACTAGACCACAGGATGGCAAAAATGGCACCTCTCGATGTGGCGGACCTGGTCGGACGGTTGGCTCCGCGCCCCAGCCATATCGGCCGTGACTCTTGTGTCTCGACGGCTTGTCGTAGTGTCTCGCCGGCCGGTCTTTGTGTCCCTAAGAGCTGGGATTGGGGTCGAACACTCCCTCGTAGATGGCGGCGAGAGAGAGCTCGCAGCCGATCGAAGGGAGGGCCAGGCTCTCTTCGAGTCGGTTCGCTTCCAGCAGCAACCAGCCGCCCTCCGGCTGACGTGAGAAGCGTTCCACCTCCACCCGTTCCTGGGAGACCAGGACGATCTCGGCGAGCGATTCGATCGTCCGGTAATGGGCGAACTTCTGGCCGCGATCGTAGGCCTCGGTCGAGGGAGAAATGACCTCGACGATCAGGGTCGGGTTCAAGAGGGTATCGAACGAGCTATCGGCGAGCTTGCGTTCTCCACAGGCGACCACGATGTCTGGGTAGGTGTAGAGGCCGGTCGCGGTGACCTGGATCCGCATGTCGCCAACGGAGGCTCGGCAGGGGCGACCGCGGAGCTGAGAGTAGAAGATGCCCGCGACGTTCCAGACAATGTCGTTGTGCCTTAGGCTCGTACCGGTCATGGCGAACATCTCGCCGTCCAGGTACTCGTGCTTCTCCTCCGACTGGCGCTCCAGGGTCAGGTACTCCTCGGGGCTCAGGCGACGACTGGGTTCGGCCATGGAATTAAGGTACCACGTCGCGCCTTCCGGGTCTCCCAGGGAGCTTAAGGCGGCAGAGCTCAGGACCCCAGTTGGTAGTGAGAGTCGAAACCGGTCGTCGACTGCTGGACCCCCTCCGGGAAGAGAGTAAAGTTGACCACGATGCGCGAGCTCTTCGGTAGGTCCCTGGGCTCGGAGAGATTGAAGTAGATCCGGAAGTGCAGCGTCGCCTCCCCCTGCTCGCCCTCGACCGGGAAGAAGACGGGGTCGGTAACGATCGGCAGACCGAAGGGCGCCGGGTAGGCGATGATCCCGACCTTCCCCCGGGCTGCGCTGGCGAAGCTGTAACGGACCCGGACGCTGACCTCGGCGGTACTTCCATACGGCAGGGTCGTTCCCTCGGCCGGGGTGAGGCTGGTCAGGGAGAGCGCGTCCTGCCGCCGAGGTGCGGTCGGCGAAGAGCCGTGGCAGCTGAGCATCATCAGACCTAGAGCTGCCATCGCGAACAGGAACCTTTTAGCCCGATGGTGCTTTGGGCCCGGGTCCGTCGCCCGATCCATCCGGGTGGCGCAACCTTCAAGGAAGCGAGCCAACTCGCGAGAATCCCCGAAGCCCTCGTCACCCACCAGATGCGATGCGGATTGAACATTGGCTACGATCCGGGCGCCATCGGTGGGGTCAGCCGCGGACCGTCCGGTATGCGCCCGAGCCCAGTCCTCCCACTGCCCGAAAGCGAGCCGGTCGCTCTCGGCGAGGCTCTCAAGGGCATGGTGGAACAGAGCTGAGGGCATAAGACCTTCATAGTAGCGAGTGCGAGACGGTCTCGTCTACTCTCCATGCTCCCGCCTTCCGGCCCAGAACCTTCCGACATCGGCAGGCAAGCCGCCATACCCCCCGCCGAGCAGCGGTGAGGGAAAACCGCCTCCCCTTCGTTGTAAGTCACAGGCAGTGACTTTTCCGGAGGGCGTGCATGGCTCGACTGGCGGTCTGGCTGGCCGGTCTCGGTTCTGGGCAGGGGAGCGCGCGGCGCGACCTGGCCGAGGAGCTCGCCGGCCGGGGGCTCGAGTGCCGTCCCCTCAAAAACCCGCGCGAGCCGGAGGCGGGTCCCACGCTTCTGCTCTTCGACGCCTTCGGAGCGGAGCTCCTGGACTGCGTTTCCGCGTTGAGCCGGGGCGGCCAGGAGCGGTTGCTGGCGGTGGGGACCCACGGGGGCGCGCTCGCACGGGGCGACGGCTGGCAGCTCCTCGCGGCCGGCGCCTCGGACGTCCTCCTCTGGCCGGAAACCCCCGATCCGGCGGCGAGGATCGCCTCCCGCTTCGCGCGCTGGAATGAGGTGGACGCCCTGGTCGATTCGCCGATCGTCACCCGGCACCTGGCGGGCCGGGGGCGCACCTGGCGCTCGCTCTTGCGACAGATCATCGAGGTGGCGCGCTTCAGCGCCTCGCCGGTCCTCCTCCTGGGAGAGAGCGGCACCGGCAAGGAGCTGGTCTCCCGGCTCATCCACTCTCTCGATCCCCGCGCGGACAAACGCGACCTCGTGGTGCTCGACTGCACGACGATCGTGCCGAGCCTCGCGGGGAGCGAGTTCTTCGGCCACGAGCGGGGCGCTTTCACCGGGGCGCTGGCGGCGCGCGACGGCGCGGTCGCCGTGGCGAACGGCGGCACGCTGTTCCTCGACGAGATCGGCGAGCTTCCGACCCAGCTCCAGGCCGAGCTCCTGCGGGTCGTCCAGGAGGGTACGTACAAGAGAGTGGGCAGCAACGTCTGGCAGAGCACCCGCTTCCGGCTGGTCTCGGCGACCCACCGCGACCTCCAGGAGGAGATCTCGGAGGGACGCTTCCGCCACGACTTCTATTACCGGATCGCCGCCTGGAGCTGCCGCCTGCCGCCGCTCCGCGAGCGGCGCGAGGACATCCCGCTTCTGGTCGAGCGTTTCCTCGCCGAGCGGTATCAGGGGGAAAAGGGGAAAAAGGGGAGCCGCCGGCGGTTACCGCGCCCGTCCTCGATCTTCTCCTCTGCCGCGACTACCCCGGCAACGTGCGCGAGTTGCGCCAGCTCGTCCACCGCATCGCCCACCGCCACGTCGGCAGCGGCCCGATCACGATCGGCGACGTGCCCGAGGAGGAGCGGCCGCGGGGCGCTCCCAACGCCCCCGGCGCTCCCGGCATTCCCGGCATGCCCGCCGGGATCGACGGCTTTGAGGACGCCGTGCGCCTGGCCCTCGCCCGCGGCTTGGGGCTAAAGCAGATCGGCGCTCTCGCCGCCGATGCGGCGGTCCGCGTCGCCCTCGAAGGCGAGAGCGGCAACCTGCGCCGCGCCGCCGAGCGGCTGGGCGTCACCGATCGCGCCCTCCAGATGCGCCGCGCCACCGGCCGTGCTCTCAGGCGGGATGACGACCTCGCGGCGGCGGCCGCGGCGGAGCCGCTTTGAGAGGGACCGCTCTGAAGAGCGCCGCGTTCAAACCGCGAACGGTTCCGTCGCCCAGGGGTCGCGGACCGCTGAGTTTTCCGTTTCTCCTGAGGAGGAGCGCCCGCCCGCGATCCCGAGGCTCGTCGGTCGCCGCGTTTTCCCGCGCAGAGAAAGCAGTCGCAGGAGGTTGCCCGCGAGCACCTGCTCTTCCTCGGCCGGCGGCAGACCCAGGAGCCGTACCTTGGCGAGCTCCAGGCCGGGATGGAGATAGGGGCCGTCCGAGCCGAAGAGGATCTTCCTCGCTCCGGCCCGTCGCACCGCCAGGGCGAGCAGATCGAACCGCCTTACGCCCGAGGTGTCGGTAAAGACGTTAGGGTGGCGCGCGAGGGCGTCGAGGAAGGCGAGCTGCGCCCGCCAGTCGTCGGCGAAGCTCCCGAGGTGCGGGATGATGAAGGCGACTTGCGGGTATTCGGTCGCGAGGAGCTCGACCGTCGAGATCTCGCCCATCACGTCGTAGAGCACGGGAAGCCCATTGGCCTTCGCCACCTCGCAGATCTCGCGCGTGATGCGGGCGTCGTGGCGGTGGACCTTGATGCCGCGAAAGCCGTACTCGAAGACCGCCTCGCGGATCATCGCCTCGACCCGTCCGCGGTCGTGGACCGGATGGAGGAAGGCGAAGCCCCAGAAGCGATCCGGGCGGCCGCGGACGATCGCCGCCACCTCGCGGTTCGCCACCCGGTAGTCGGAATGGAACGCGGCGAAGAGCACGGTGCGGTCGATCCTCGCCGCCTTCGCCCGCCTAAGGTAATCCCCCAGAGGCGCCGCGGTGTCCCAGGGGCCGGTCAGGCCGTCGCCCTTGCCGGCATGGCAGTGACAGTCGATGATCATCGTCTCTCCTCTCTGCGGTCGGGCGGAGCGATCGCAGGAGGATCGTCGCCGCATGATCGATTTCCTCTTCCTCCTGGTCGGCGCGCAGCACGAACGTCAGGAACGGGCCCGGCCGGCAGGCCCCACGCCGGAGTACGGTCTTGATCCCGGCCCGCCGCAAGCGCTGGTAGAGCTTCAGGGCGTCGACCCCGGCGGGAAGGGCGAAGTTCTGCACCGGCGACAGGCCCTCTCCCAACCCCAGGCCGGCCGCGGCGAAGCACCGGCGGTAGTGGCGAAAGCGGCGCACCCGGGCGGCGAGCCGCGCCCGCAGGCGGTCTCCGCATTCGCGATTGGTGGCGAGCGCGGCCTCGGCGGCGCAGACCGCAGCAACCGAGGGCGGGCTGCTGTACACCCTCGTTTCGCTCGCGCGGACGAAGCGGCCTACGGCCTCGCGCGTCCCGCCCAGCACGGCGAGCGGCGCGCCGAAGCTCTTGGCGAGAGAGGCGACGACCAGGAGCCGCCGCGAGGCGACCCCGAGAACCCCGAGAACCCCGAGGACCCCGAGGACCCCGAGAAATGCCGCCGAGCCGCCGCCGCCCCATCCGTAAGGCCGCGCCGGAGTCGGCCCACGGCCCAGAAGACCCAGGGCCTGCGAGTCGTCGAGCACGAGAAAGCCGCCCCGGGCCTCGACGAGCTCCAGGTAGCGGCCGAGCGGGGCCACCCGCCCGCAATCCGGACAGAGGCCGTCGGTCACCACGAGCGGCACCCGCCGGCTCTCCCCCGACAGCCGCCGGGCCAGGCCGTCGGGATCATGGTGAGGGAAGGTCTCGACCACGCCCCCGGAGCCCCCGGCGACCCCTGCCCGCTCGATCGCCGAGCGCCCCACCGGATAGAGCGCCGAGTCGGCCAGGATCTGAAGCGGCCGGCCGCGGGCCTGCCCGAAGAGGTCCCACAGCAGATGGAGGGTGGAGACACCGAGGACGGCCGTCTCCACCCCCAGAAGGGCGGCGAGAGCTCCGGCGACCGCCGCCGCGCCGGCGGGCGGCTCCAGGGCCTCGGGCCTGCCGGCCGTCAGCGCCTCCCAGGGCCGGAGCGCCGCGTGGGGATGGCGCATCCCCAGGTAGAGCGCCGAGGCGAAGTCCCCTCCGCCCCCGTTCACCGCGCCCTCTGCTGCTCCAGCCGCCGTTCGAGGAGGATCGACGGCGGTGTCGCGTCCACCCGCTCCAGCCCCCCGGAGCGCACCCCGAGGTCGACCCCGGTCGCCGCCCGGTAGGCATGGAGGTAGCCCTGGATCTCCGGCTGGAAGTAGCGCGCCCAGTTCTTCGGCCGGTCCTGGTCGTTGACCTCGACCCAGTTGCCGTAGCGGATGGAGAGCAGGATCTGCTCGCCATAGACCCCGAGGTCTCTGAAGTAGGTGACCGCCGTGTCGCCCCAACCGAGGAGCCGGCGCAGCGAATCGACGGGTCCCATCCACGCCTCCTTGTAGGGCACCATCGCCCGGCCGCGCAGAAAGTCCTGGATCTCGCGGCGCGACAGAAGCCACTTCTGGATGAGCATCTCGACCCGCGCCGTCCACGGCAGGTCGCGGAACTGGTTCTGCGCCCCTTCGGCGAGCAGCAGGTGCACCTCCTGGAGGCTGTTGAGGAGGGGGAAACCATCGGCGATCACCGTCGTGTCGGCATCCTCCTTGTAGAAGATCGCCACCTGCCGCAGCAGGCTGTGGAACGCCTCGAGGAATTTCGAGCGGTCGTCCGCCGGCTGCATTCTGGGGATCGCCTTGCCGAGGAGCGGCAGCCCGTAGTGGTGGCTGTACTCGTAGGCGCGGCGCGCCACGCTCAGGCGGAAGGGCTCGTCCTGGATGTAGCCCCAGAGCAGGTTCGACAACGGCCGGAGCGGGCTCAATTCGAGCTGGCTCAAGGCATTGTTGGTGCCCACGAGCTTGTTCTGGAAACGCAGGGAGACCGTGTTCATGGCCTGGACGAGCATCCCCTCCTCGTGCCAGTACGACCAGAGGAGCTCCAGCATGCAGGGATCGAAAGGCCGACCGCAGAGGAGCGTGTCGCAGAACGGCGCGCCGGCCTCCCACTCCAAGCCCTCCTCGCCCAGACCGCGGAGCACCGTGCGCAGGTACGGCAGGCCGCCGTGGAGGTACTCCCCGAGCCGGCGGGAGATCTCCTCGAAGTCCAGGTGAGCGTTCAGCCGCGGCGCCTCTTCCCCCGGCCGGTAGAGCTCCGGATCGATCTTGAGGGTGCCGCAGTTGCAGATCAGGAACGCCTCGGTCGCCACCTTGAGGAGTTGGTAGCCGTCGGCGCCCGGGGCCAGACGCTCGGAGGCGGAACGCTGGCCCTCGAGCGGCTGCCGGCCGCACATCACGGCGTCGACGAATTGGCAGTACCGCTCGAAGCCGACGAGGCGCGTGCGCTCGCGGATCGCCACCCAGAACGCCTGGTCCGTGGTGCTCACGAGATCCGGCTGCCGTAGGGTGACGGCCATGCGGCCGATCCCGTGCTCCGAGCGGAAATGGTGCGGCGGCGGCAGCTCCGATGGTGGCGAAAAGCTACCGCCCGCTCCCTCTCCCCCGGCGAGCCCGGCGATATCGGGGATACCGGCGATATCTGCGATATCAGCGAGATTGTCCGGGGTCACCGGCTGTCCCGGCGACGCCGGATCGTCGTTCCCGGTCTTCTTGATTTTGCTCATGTCCGATCTCCTTTGTTTGAGGTCAAGCTCGGTTCAAGCGACGAGCGCCTTGGGCGTCTCTGCCGCGGTGTGAAGGTCCCCCAGGGCCCGGCGCAGAGCCCAGTGCCGCAGCAGCTGCGCCACGGTTTCGCTCTCCTCCTCGGGAGTCAGCTTGCGGTCTTGTCGGGCCTGGCCCAGCACGGCGAAGGCGAGGGTCGGAGCCGCCCGGCGCAGGTGTCCCGGCTCGCGCTGCCAGAGGGCGAAGAGCGAACGCAGGCGCTCGGGTTGCCGCCGGGCGATGGGGAAGACCTGGCAGAGCGCCGCGCCGCCCAGCGCCTGCGGACGGTGTTGGACGAGAAGCCGGACGAGCTCCGGCATCGTCGCTTCGAGAGCGCTCAGGATCCGCTGCCGGCCGGGGTCCAGGCCGGTCCGGGGATAGAAGGATTCCCACAGCTGGTCGACGAGTTGCCACTGTGGATCGGGGTAGAGATGGCTCCCCACCGCCGCCGACAGTTTGACCCGCACCCAAGGAAAGGGATGGGGATCGTCGGTCTGAATTCGAAAGACGAAGGCGCGCGGCAGGCTGACCACCTGCATCAGGCCCTGCGTGGCGGCGATGCCGAGCTTCGCCACCGACCAAAAGTCGGCGACGATCTCCGAGATCCAGCGCCCCCAGAGCTGCCAGGCGAGCCGCTCCTCCCCGCTCGCCCGGCACGTGCGGGAAGCGAGCGCCAGGCGGAGCGAAGCGACGAGACCCAAGAGCGCCGCCCCCTGGTGGCCCACCTCGTGGACTAGCGAAGAGGCGATGCCGCTCCCCACCATGCGCTCGCGCGGCAGCCGTAAGATCGCGACCGGTGTCATGCCGCCGCCGGGGAGCCGGGTGCGGGCGCGGCGGATGGCGGCGCCGTGGCTGCGGTCGAGATACGTGATGACCGGTGGCGCCTCGAAAAAGTGACTGGAAAGCTCCAACGCCTCGGCCGCCGCGACGTCGAGCCCGGCGAGCCAGACTCCGTTGTCGACCTCGGCGCGCTGGGTCAGGGCGTCTGAAAAAATGTGAAACTGGGCGAGGACCGCCTCGAAGCGCAGCTTGAGAAAAGCGAAGCGGCGCTGCGCCTCGGCGGCGGTCGTGCCCCGCCCCTCCCTGCCCTCCAACCAGCGGATGTAAGCGCGCACCCGCAATTCGAGCTCCCGCCGCCCGTGGATCAAATAGTGCTCGATCGCGAGCACCGCTTCCGGGGCGGCGCCCGCCGCCGCCACCATCGGCATGATGACGGCGAAGGGCCGCACCCGGGCGAGACGGGTGAGGAGAGAGCGGGCCTCCAGGCCCAAACCATCGGCGATGTAAGGTGACAGGGCCATGGCGCTAGGTCCCGAAGAGAACGATTTTTCCGTGGTGCCGTTTCCAGTGGCCTCTCTCTGCTGGCGCCCCGGCACCCTCGCCCTCAGCCTCCCCCTCGCTCTCCCCCTCGGCCTCCCCCGAAGCTCCGGCCGGGTCTTCGGTCAGTTTTTTCGCCAGGGTCGCGCCGAGGCGAACAAAGCGCTGGGCCGAAGAAAGCTCGAGCTCCTCCCCGCCGTCGGGATCGGCTTCGACGACCGCCACGGGCGGAGGCGGAGGCAGAGGCAAGGGCGGAGGGGGTTCCATCCCGCCGCCATACCCACCATACCCGCCATCGCCGCCGCTCCGGCGATAGCGCCGGAAGAACCGGCGCATGCGGTAGCGACCGCGGCGCTGCATCCGGGGGTAGTAGGCATTGAAACGCTCGATGAACTGTTCGAGCTCCCCTTCGTTGGTGGTGGCGAAAAGCTCGTGAGCGAGCCCGAGCTCCGCCTCCGGGGAAAGCTCGCCGGTGAAGTTCGCCCGGTTGCCGAAGATCTCCGGCGCCAGCTCCGCTTCGCCGGCGCCGTACTCGCCTTCCGGCTCCAGGGTTTGCTGAATGCGATCCAGGTCGTGCATGTCAATCTCCTCTCTTATCTCTGGGGTCGCAATCGTTCACGCACCGAGGACGAGAATCCCGCCGCGGCGGCGGACCCAGGTTCCGTGCTGCGCCGGGCCCGGGCGTCCCGGCTGTCCGGAGGGACTCGTCTGGTTGCCGAAGCTCGCGAGCAGGCCGGGCGCGTGGCGCGCCGCGGCGGCGGCCAGGGCGGCGCGCGCCGCCTGCTGGGCGGGTACACCGGCGGGTACCTGCGCGGCCTCCTGGGCGGCGTCCGCCGCCAACCGCACGACGCGCTGCGCCACCTCGAGCTCGCGGTCCTCCCCGCTCATCCCTTCGAGCTCCAGGCCGAAGATCTGGCCGGCGGCGGTCCCCAGCTTGCTGCCGATGGCCGTGCCGACCGGTCCGCCCACGAAGGTGCCCAAGGCGCCGCCGACCAAGGGGAGCGCCGTCTTGGCGGCTTTTTTCAACAGGCCGCCCAACGCCTGACCGATGGGGGATTTGATGACTTTGCCGGCCACCTGGGCGACCTTCTTGAACACGTCTCCCAGGAACTGTTCGAGCTCCTGCTCGTTGCCGACCGTCAGCAGCTCCATGGCGAGCTCGAGCTCCTGGTCGTCTGAAAACGGCCGATAGCGCTCCGAGCCTCTGCCGTAGCGACGACCGCGGCCGGAACCATAGCCGTAGAATTGCTCGCCCTCGTTCTCGGAGCTCTGATACTCGTTCTCGAAAATCCCTTCGTTCAGCTCGTCCATCGCTCTCTCCTTTCGGCCGGATCGGCCGGGTTCGGAAACCTGTTTGGAGAGGGGTAAGGGCAAGCGTCGTGCCAGGCAAAAACCCTTCTAGAACGGGTTTTGCGGGAAGCAGGCTTCGCTTTCAGCGGGATTTCTGGGGTGGGAGGCGAAGCTCGCTTCGGGGCGACTTCACTCCCGGCGGATCACCCGGATCGGATCGACCCGCGTGGCGCGGAGGGCGGGCCAGAAGCTGCCGAAGAGGGTCATCAGGAGACAGAGGGCCATCGCGGCGAGGAAGGTTCCGGCGTCGGCGGGGTCGAGACCGGCGAGGAGCGAGGCCATCGCCCGGCCGGCGGCGTAGGCGAGGAGCGCTCCCGGGATCACCCCGGCCGCCGCGAGGAGGACGCCCTGGCGGAGCACCATGACGAGGATCTCTCCTGTGCGCGCGCCGAGCGCCCGGCGGACGCCGATTTCGTGGGCGCGCTGCGACACCGCGAAGGAGAGCAGGCCGTAGATCCCGATCCCCGCGAGGAGGAAGGCGATGGCGGCGAAGGCGCTCAAGACCCGCACCTGGACCGCTCGCGAAGCGGTCTCCTCGGCCACGACTTCTAAAAGCGGGCGCACGTCCGAGATCGGCTGCTCGGGATCGATGGCGCGGACGATGCGACGGATCGCCGGCACCAGGGGCTCGGGTTTCACCCGCGAGCGGAGGACCAGATCCTTCGGCATGAAGAAAGTGAGAGCGCCATCCTCCACCTGACGGTAGGGGAGATAGACCTGCGGCTCGCTCGTCTGCTCGAAGCCCCGCACCCGCACGTCGCCGACGACACCGACGACGGTGCGCGGGTGAAAGGCGAACTGGAAGCTCCGGCCGAGCGGATGGCCCTCGGGCCAGAAGCGGCGGACGAACGAGGCGCTCACCACCGCCGCGAGCGGCCGATCCATCGTATCCGCGTCGCTCACGTCGCGCCCCTGGTCGAGCGGGACGCCCAAGGCGGCGAAGAAGCCGGGGGTCACATAGCGCAGGCTCGCCGAGTGATCCGCCGAACGGTCCTCGGGCGGCTCGCCGTTCATCGAAACCGGCCAGATCCCGCCCCGCATCACCATCGGCAGGAAGCTCGTGAAGCCGGCGCTCGTCACCCCCGGGAGCGCCCGCACCTCCGCGAGCACCCGCGCGTAGTACTGGGCGCGCTTCTCGGTACTGTCGTATTTCGGCGTCGGCAGCGCCGTGCGGAGGGTGAGGACGCCGCTGGGGCGAAAGCCCGGGTCGGTCCCCTGGATGCGTTCGAGAGCGCCGAGCAGCAGGCCGGCGGAGACGAGGAGGACGACCGAGGCCGCGACCTCGGTGATGACGAGGAGCGAGCGGAGCCGCTCCCGCCGTCCCAGGCCGGCGCGCACCCCTCGCAGGCCGCCCTGCTCGGCGTCCTGGCTGGCCCTCCAGGCCGGGAGGGTGCCGAAGCCGATCCCGGTGAGCGTGGTCAGGAGACCGGCGAAGAGCAGCACCCGGAAGTCGATGGTGGGCGCCTCGGCGAGCGGCAGGGTGACCGGAACGAGCCGTGCCAGAAGGGGAAGAGCGCTCACCGCCACGAGGACTCCCAGGGTGCCGCCCAAGAAGGCGAGGGCCAGGCTTTCGGTCACCAGCTGGCGCACCAGCCGCTCGCTGCCGGCGCCGAGAGCGGCGCGCACCTGAAGCTCCGCCCGCCGGGCGAGAGCGCGGGTCAAGAGGAGGTTGGCGAGATTGGCACAGGCGATGAGGAGGACGCAGAGGGCCGCGCCGCAGAGCGCCAGGAGGAGAAAACGGCTGCGCTCCGACAGCTCGTCCCCCAGCCGCAGGACGGCGGCGCCCGACTGTTTGTTCTCCTTGGGGTACTGGCGCTCCAACTGCGCCGCGATGACGTTCATCTCCGCCTGCGCCTGGGGGAGCGAAACGCCGCGCCGGAGCCTCGCCACGGTCTCCAGGGCATAGTTGGTGCGATCGGCGAAATCTTCTTCCGAAAAGCGGATCGGCAGCCACAGCGCGGCCTGACGACGGGGGAAGGAGAAGGAGGGAGGCATGACGCCGACGACGACACACGGCGCGCCGTCCAGGAGCACGCGCCGGCCGAGGACCGCGCGATCGCCGCCGAAGTCCTTTTGCCAGAGGGGATAGCTCAGGAGCACCGTGCCGGCCGCGCCGGGGCGGTCTTCGCTCGCGGTGAAGAGGCGCCCGAGCACCGGGCGCACGCCGAGAAGCGGGAAGAGATCGGCGGTGACCGCGGCGCCCTCGAGCCGCTCCGGCCCTGCCGGCCCGACCAGGTTGAGCGAGATCGTCTGGTGCGCGCCCAGGGCCGCGAACGACCGGTTGAGACGTTTCCAGTCGCGGTAGTTGGCGGGGGAGGGCTCCAGGTGAGGATAGCCCGGCAGGTTCCCCCAGACCCGCACCAGGCGTTCGGGCGCCGGGAACGGCAGCGGTCGCAGGAGCACATAGTCGGTGACCGAGAAAGCCGCTGTCGTGGCGCCGATACCGAGCGCGATGACCGGAATGGCGGTGAGAGCGAAGCTGGGGGTCTGGCGCAGAGACCGGCCGAGATAGCGGAGATCCTGGAGCAGCAGGTTCCCGTGCACGGCGAGGGCGTTGGGCAGGATCTCCCAGCACGCCGCCCAGAAGGCGAGGAGCGCCCGCGCCCCGGTCGCGGTTTCGCGGCGGCGCGTGAGGATGGCGCACATCTCCTCGCCATACTCGCGGCGGAACGAGACAGGATAGAGGTGGAGGAGGGCGCGGTAGAAGCGCATTCAGGCCTCCCTCGGCATCAGGCCCCGCGCCTCGGCCATCGCCACCAGCTGCGAGAATCGGCGCGCTTCCGCCCGTGCCGCGGCGATCCCCAGGGGAGTGATCCGATAGTACCGGCGCCGCTCGTCGTCGAGCTCGGCGGCGGGCCGTTCCCGCACCTCGACGAGCAGCCCCTGTTCGAGCATGCGGTGGATGGTGCGGTAGAGGGTCGCGACGCTCAAGGAGACCTCGCCCGCCGTGCGCTCCTCCACCTCCTGGAGGATGGCGTAGCCGTGCCGGTCCCCCTCCGCCAGGGAGACGAGGATATGGAAGGTGGCGGGCGGGAGAGGGAGGAGAGCGGCGATTTCGGTCGGGTTGTCGGTCATGGCGCGTCGGGCCGAAGCCGCGTAGCCGGCGTGGACTCGCCTGGCGTCGCGCATCGAGCTACCCAGAGCAACTATAGCCACGGTGGATATAGTTGGCAAGGGATCGGGCGGATCCCGGGATCCACGAAGAGAGATTCGTGCCACTCAACAAAGCGCAGGCTACAGTGTCTCCGACAAGGAGATGACGACCGACTCCAAGCTCTCGGATCGGTACCAGAGCTTCGTCGGGAGCTTCTACGACCTGGAGCTCGCGACCGCGGGGTACCAGGGGGGCGCCGAGGTGCTCCCCCGGATTTGCGAGGTCATCCACGACGGCCGGAAGCTCCTCGGTGCCGGGCTCCCGCCCGAGCAGGACAGGGAGCTGCAAAGCAAGATCGCCGAGGCGCTCGAAAAGCTCGCGGTCTATCACCTGAGCCTGGGACGCTTCCTCGATGCGCATACCACCTTCGAGGAGGCCATCGAACAGTACCTGGAGCTTCAGAATCCTACCGCGGTCGAGCGCTGCCGCGAGCACCTTCAATTTCTCGCTCGCACGGCGAGCGGCGATCTCGACAGCGACTTCGAAGAGCTCCTGAAGAAATTGGAAGAGGTGAAGGCGGACTCTTTCGAACATGTCAGCCTGCGGGTCCGTACCGCCGGTCTCTATCAGGGCGTCGGAGACACGGAAGAGGCTCGCAGCCGGCTCCAGGAAGCGGTCGCGGAGCTCGCGAGGCTCCAGATCGTCCCGCCCTCGGCGGTCGAGATCCGCGAAGCGTTGGAACGGGACCTCGAGCGCTATGCGTCGACGAGCCTGGAGGCGGGCCCGGGAACGGCGCGGCCGGGTCTGGAGCTCGCGGCGATCCTCTCTCTCTACGTTGAGATCTACACGGCGTTCGCCTTCCTCTCCCGGCAGGAAGATTCCGTCGAGGCCGCGAGGTATGCCGCGCTGGCGCAAGAGCTGCTGACGAGGGAGGTCGACGAGGAGACCGCCCATCGCCTGCTGGGGGAGGCGAGGGAGAGGCGAAAGCGGCAGTCGGAAGCGGAGTGGGAAGGACTGACCGCCCTGCTGAAGCCAGCCGGGGGGGCTCCCTGGATGCAGGAGGATCTCTCCCTCCCGGACGACGACCTCCGGCGCCAGATGCGGCTCCTCGAGCAGCAAAGCGAGGAGAACCAGCGCCACCTGGAGGAACAACTGGAGAAACAACGGCGCGCGGCCGGTGAGAGGATCGATCAGGCCATCGAAGAGAGCCTCGGCCGACAGCTCGTCGATCCGGCGAGGCTGCGAATCGAGCTGGCCCTCCTCGCCGTGCAGAACGGAAACCCACGGACGGCGGCGGCCCGGCAGAAGCTTCTGCCCCGCGCCGAAAGGTTGGAGAGCCAGGCGCGCCAGCTCCAGAATCCAGCCCTCCTCGCGAACGCCGCTTGGCGGCACAGCGAAATCCTCCTTGGGCTCGGCCGCGAAGAGGAAGCCCTCCAGCTCCTGGGGGAGGCCGAGGAGCTGCTCCTCCGGTTTGAACCGCACGAGCAGGCCGTGCCCATCCTCTGCACCTTGGCGGAGCTCTACGCGCGCCGGGGCGACTGGCGGACGGTGTCCGCGGTTTGCGAGCGCGGCATCACCCTCGTCGAGAGATACCGCTTCCGGGTCACCCCGCCCTATCTGCAGACGTTCTATCTGCGCTCCCGGCTCACCCTCTACACCCTGGGTGTGCGCGCCGCCTATGAGTTGGGAGAGGTCGACCGCATGCTCGAACGCGCCGACCCGTCGAAGAGCCGGGCCGTCCTCGGCTACGCACGGATGGCGGAAAGTCCGGCACCGGACCTGGGGGAGAGCGAGAAGGAGCTCCGGCAGATCGGAGCGGAGATCGACAAAGCCCTGGCTACCGGGGCTTCTCCCTCGTTGCTGATCGCGAAGCGGCGCCCGATCTGGGAGCGCTTCTTCATCGCGCGCGCCGCGGGTCGGGGGCTCCCTGGCGGCGAGCGGATCTCGCTACCGGCCGTGCAGGCCCGGCTCGCTCCGGACGAGGCGGTCCTCTACTACTACTGGCTGGACCCGGAGACGCTGCTGATCGCCGCCATCGACGATTCCCGCGTCCACCACGAGCTGCGGACGCTCTCCACCGCGGAAAGGCGGGACCTGGAATCTTTCTCGCCGACGGTCTCCCCCGGGGCGAATCTTTCGGGCTCCACCACGCCGGCGCCCGGCAGGCGGTACCCCTATGCGGACCCCAAGGAGCTGCGGGGGATCGACCGGAACCTGCTGCCGGCCGGTCCGGTGGCGGAAGGCCTGGCGGCGAGCCTCGCCCGGCTCTCCCCTCTCCTCCTCCCCGCGGCCGGCTGGCTGAGGGAGAAACGGCGCCTCCTCCTCTCCCCGCATCGCCTGCTGCACACGATCCCGTTCCAGGCTCTCTCCTGGGAGGGCGAGATTCTCCTCCGGCGGTTTGCGATCTCCTACGTGCCGAACCTGGGGAGTCTTCTCCTCGAGCACGCGAAGCCGGCGGCGAACCAGGTGCTGGCGGTGGGGATCTGCCATTCCAGAGTCCTCGCCTCCCCCCTCCCGCTCGCGGAGCAGGAGGTCCGGGACTTGGGCGAGACCTACCGCACCCAGGGGATCGAGGCCGTCGTCCTCGCCGGGGAGGAGGCGCGCAAAGAGCGGCTTTTAGAGCTCGCCGCGACCGCCGGCCTGGGGGGGTTCGGGTGCCTGCACTTCGCCACCCATGGGTCGGACGTGGCGGAGGACGCGCCGATGGAGTCGCAACTCGTTCTCTACGACGCGATCCTCGATGGGATCGAGATCTCCAGCTGGCAGCTCCAGGCCGATCTCGTCGTGCTCAGCGCCTGCTGGTCGGCCAAGCGCCCGGCAAGAATCCGGGGGATGGCGGAGATCCCGGGGGACGAGGTGCTGGGCCTCGAGGGAGCGTTCTTTGCTGCCGGCGCACGGCGGATCCTGGGTGCGCTCTGGCCGGTCAACGACCGCACGGCCTACGAAGTGATGATCCGCTTTCATCGCGAATGGAGCGCCGGCCTCCTCCCGGAGATCGCGCTCCAGAAGGCCCTTCTCGCCTATCTGGACGAAAATCCCTCCCTGGAGGACCCTTTCGACTGGGCACCCTTTCTCCTCGTCTGCCTCGGCCGGCCATCCCCGGGAACCCGCGCTCTTGCCGGTTCGAGCTAGGGAGCGCGATCCTGCGAGCGCCAGGCCTGCAGCCACGCGCAGACCCGCTTCGCGGGGTAGAGCCGGCACGCTCCTCCCTGTGCTAGATTTCCTCCGCACCCGGAACAAAAGCTCGGAGGAGTCGTGATTCAGCCGCGAAGGCATCAATTTACAGCGTTCGCAGTTCTGCTGCTCCTTTTGATTCCCGGAATCGTCCGGGCGAGCTCTCTCGCCGACGTCAAGTCGCACGGCAAGCTCGTCGTGCTCTCCTTCCCGCACCAGGAGAGCCCCTTCATCCGGGTCAAGACGGAAATCGATCTCAACCACTACGACGGGATCGACTACGAGATCCTGGAAGGCTTCGCGAAGTCCCTCGGCGTCCGTCTGGAGATCCACCCGGTCAAGCCCTCCTTCGCCGAGCTCGTCCCCGCCCTCCTCCGCGGCGAGGGCGATGTCATCGCAAGCTCGTTCAGCATCACCCCGGAGCGCAAGGAGAAGGTCGACTTCACCGATCCCTACTTCGCCGTCCGCACGGTCGTCGTCGTCCCCAAGGGGAGCCCCATCCATACCGAGGCCGACCTCACCGGCAAGACCGGCTCGACCGTCCGCGGCTCGAGCCTCGAAGAGCGCATGAAGAAGCTCCCCGACGTCCATTTTCACTACGTCGATTTCACGCGCTGGAACTACGACGCCCTGATGGAGAAGGAGGCCGACTTCTCCCTCCTGGACGAGACCTCCCCCTGGCGCCTCCTCCCCTCCTACCCCGACCTCCAGGTCGCCTTCGCGCTGCCGGAAAAGGATCTCTACGGTTTCGCGGTGACCCCGAAGAGCGATCTGCGGCAGGCGTTGAATGGTTACATCGCGAAGATCAAGAAGAACGGGAAGCTCGACGGGATCGTGCAGAAGTATCTGGGGGAGAAGGCGGGGTCGGGGGTGACGGGGATGGGGAAGAGCGGTTCCTGATCAGCAGCCCTCTCCTCCCGAGCCGTGTTTCTCGACCCCTCGCCGCAAAAGCTCCACGCCGCCGGCCGCGGAGGGGGCGACGACCGCGTGGATGCGGTCTCCGGCCTGGAGGACGGTGTTCCGAGTCGGCACTTCGGTGTGGCCTCCCCGCTCGATCGTCACCAGAAGACAGCCCGGTGGGAGGCCCAGGTCGCCCACGGCACGGCCGTCGAAGGGGGCGTCCTCGGCGATCCGGAAATCGAGGAGGCGGGTCTCCTCCGGTTCCTGGCGCTCCTGGCCGCGCAGCAGATCGCGCTCGAGGAGAGCCTCGTAGATCGGCTCGTCGCGGAGCAGGTCGGCGAGGGCATAGGCGGTGAAGCAGGCGGCCAGGAGCGGCAGCATCAGCTGGTAGTTCTCGGTCATCTCCAGAATGAGCACGATCCCGGTCAAGGGAGCGCGGACGATCGCCGCGAAGAGCGCGCCCATGCCCACTACCGCGAAGGTCGCCGGTGAGGCGATCCCGCCCGCGAAGAGAGATTTGCCGAGCAGGCCCACGAGGAGCCCGGCCTGGGCGCCGAGGACGAGGAGGGGAGCGAAGATCCCGCCCGCCGTCCCGGTGCCGTAGCTGAAGATCGTGAGGCCGAAGCGGAGCACGAGGAAAACGAGGATCGGTCCCACCGTCAAGCTCCCGGCGAGCGTCGCGACGACCATCCGGCCGCCGCCGCCGATCGCCTGGGGAGCGAACCAGCCGACGATGCCGACCCCGACCCCGACGAGAGCGGCCGGCAGCCAGAGCGGCCAGGCTTTCGCCCGCTCGAACAGCCGGAGGCTCCCGAGGAGGCTGCGGTTGAAAAGCACTCCGAGGCCGCCCGCGAGGAGGCCGAGGAGGAGGAAGAGCGGCAGGCTGCTCAAGGGAGGGACGGGGAGGTTGACCACCCGGAAGACCGGCTCCTGCCCCATGAGGAGGCGGGCGACGACGTCGGCAGAGACCGAGGCGATGAAGGCCGCGGTGAGCGCGCCGGGCGCGAAGTCGCGGCGCAACTCTTCGAGGACGAAGATGACCCCCGCCAGGGGAGCGTTGAAGGCCGCCGCGAGGCCGGCGCCGGAGCCGGCGGCGATGAGGGCGCGGCTCTCCCGCGTCCGAGAGCGCAGCCAGCCGCCGACCATCTGGCCGAGGGCGCCCCCCATCTGCACGGTGGGACCCTCGCGCCCGAGGGCGAGGCCGGCCCCGAGCCCCAGGGTGCCGCTCGCGAACTTGACGAGGAGGACCCGCTGCCACTTCATGCCTCGCAGCCGGTGGAGGACCGCTTTCAGGTGAGGGATGCCGCTCCCCGCGGTCTCCGGCGCGAACCGGCGGACGAGCCAGAGCGCCGCTCCGGACGCGGCGCCGCAGGTGCCGAGGGCCAACGCAAGCCCCCAAGGGAGCGGCAGGGTATGGGCGAAGCGAAAGAGGGCATCGCGCCAGCGGTCGCAGGCTTCCAGGGTAAGCCGGAAGACGGCGGCCAGCAGGCCGGCGAGGATGCCGACCAAAGCCGCGCGCGGGGCCAGGCGCCGTCGCCGCTCCCGGCGGTCGGCGACGTCCCGGATCTCGCGCTGAATGTCCTCGGGGGTGAGCCCGCGGGAACCTTCCCCCGGCACGGCGGGAGGAATTTCCAAGGTGCCGGCGGGGGTGTCGGCGGTCATGTCGAGGGGAAATCTTTCCCGTGGCGGGGCGTCGGTCGCCCCGCCACGAAGGCCATGGCGAAGCCGACCAGAGCGGGCACCAGGACGTCGGGCGCGGGGTGCCGACCGCCGGGTCCTTCGCAGGAGACCCAGACCGAGACCGCGCCCGAGACGGCGCCGAAGAAGAGGCGGGCGAGGTCTGCGGCACCGTCCGTACCGAGCTCCGGCGGAGCCGGGGCGGCGCCGAGGATCGTGGCGAGCTCGTCGACGTGCCGCTCCAGGGGTTCGCGGAGCGGCTGCCACTCGGGATGATCGAACTTGAGCATCCCGCGCAGCTGGTGGAGGATGCGCATCCAGTCCGGATGTTCCTCAAAGAAATCGAGATGAGCGCGGGCGACCGCCGCCAGACGTTCCGGCCAGGAGACCGCGCCAGCCGCGGCCTGTCGACAGGCCGCGCCCAGCTCCTGGACCGCCTCGTCGGCGATGGCATGGATCAGGTGCTCTTTGCTCTCGAAGTAGAGGTAGAACGTCCCCTTCGCCACTCCCGCGAGCTGCGTGATCTCCTCGACCCGGGTGGCATAGAGACCGTTTTCGCTGAACGCCCGCCGTCCCGCCGCCAGGAGCCGGACGGAAACCTGTGTCTCCCGGGTGCCTCGGGGGCGGCTGCGAGAGCTGGAGGGAGCGGTTGGCATCGAAGAATGACCGGTCAGTCATTAGGCTACCCGAGTCTTTCACTGAGGTCAATCGGGAGCTCCGTCACCCTGTCGCGGGAAGCTGGCTTGCCGTCCACGAATCGCGCTCGGGATCTGTCGACGACGGTACGCGGTCCGGCGAGATCGCTCTGGATCGGGCGGCAGCGCTCCGGGTTCCCGCGAACCTGCTCTCGATCCTGGTGACGATGCTCCAGGTTCCCGCGAAGGCGTTCCGGATCTGGCGGCGCCGTTGCGCCGTCCGGCGAAGCGGGTCCGGATCCCGTCGAGGTACTCCGGCCTCCGGCGAAGTTGTTCTGGATCTGTCGACGGCGCTCCAACGTCGCACGAATCTGTTACAGATCCGTGCGACGACGCTCCAACGTCGAGCGACGGTGCTGCAGATCGGCGGACGGTGCTCCAGCGCCTGGCGACGGTGCTCCAGCCTCCCGCGGGGTCGCTCTGGATCTCGCGGCGGTGTCTCCGCTTCCCGCGGAATCACCGTGCCGATTCAGCAGCGAGAGGCCTGGCAGGAGCCGCGAAAAGCGGCTACGGTCCCCTCACGAGGGAGCGGCGGTGGCTTTCTTCCGACTCCGGGGAGGGAGATCCGGGCGAGTCTTCTCCGGCTTCTTCGGTGCGGTGCGCGGGCTTGCCAGGCTGCTGAAATCCTGAATCTTCGGGCCGAAGGCTCCGGGCCGGGTCTCGATCTTGATCTCGCCCGGTTTCTCCTGGCCGGGGCTCAGCCAGGGCAGCTCGTAGGTGGCGGCCGGCATCTCGGCCTCAAATCTTTCGAGGTCTTCCTTGCCGTGGAAGAAGAGGACGAGCTGCCAGGGGCCCTTCCAGAGCCGGCTGACCTTGGCGAGCCCGCGCGCCAGGGTGGTCACGGTGATCTCGTCCATGTTCTGCAGCGGATCGTCGAGAACCAGGAGCTGCAGAGGGTTCGGCACCCGCACGGCGCACAGCAGGAAGAGGGCGATCGTGAACAGGTTGAGCTCCGCCGTGTTGAAGCGCAGGGCCGCCCGGGCGCCCTGGCCGGCCTGGAAGTCGAGCTCGTGCCGGCCGGCCTCGGTCCGGTGCGCGAGAGCGATGTCCTCGTAGGCCCAGCGGGCGGGGGTAAAGAGCGCCATCAGCTCGTTTAAAGCCTCGTTGAGCCCGCTCCCGCCGCCGCCGGTGGCGCTGATCTTTTGCAGGAAGGTCCCTTTGACCGCCTGCCCCGCCGTCCGCAGGGCCTGGTGCTTTTTGAAGGCATCCTGCAACAGGCTGAGCTTCCGGCTGCCGCTCATCCAGGTGGGAGGCTGACCGAGCTGTTCCAGGCTGCGGCAAGCCTCTTCGAGCCGGGTCAGGCGGTCGAGCAGAGGCTGGGCCCAGCCCGTGTTCCCGATGGCCACGTCGCCCCACTTCGAGTGTTGGTTCTGGGACATGGCCCGGTCGATGGCCTGGCCGAGAGGATCGGCGACCTCCGTTCCCGAGATCTGGAGGAGCCAACGACCCGCTGTGTCGAGAGTTTCGATCTGCGGCCGGGCGAGGCGGGCGACATGGACCGTCTCGCTGCCGCGGGTTTGCGCCTGCGGCTCGAAAGCCATCACCGTCTGGAAGCAGTCATCTCTCTGCCGGGTCCATTCCTCGGACTGCGCCTTGGCAGTTTGGACCTCGGCCTCCAGGATTTCTTCCTGGGCAAAGGGACCGACGGCGCCTTCGAGCCCTCGACTCCATCCCTGTTGTCTGGCTTCGGAGAGCGTCCGGAGAATCTGGTAGTGGCGCTCTCCCAGATCCGCCAGGGCGGTGAGCTCGAGCCAGGAGCTCAAGGCCGCGGCGAAGTCTTCTCCCACCCCGGCTCCTCCGGTGGCGATCCAGGCGTTCACCCTCCCGAGGATTTCCTTCGCCATCCGGAGCGTCCCGAGAGTCGCCGTAACGGTACCTCGCAGGCTACCGAGGTTCTCGTCGATCCTGGGGAGGCGCTCCGGCGCGGTCTCGACGGTGGGGATCGAGGTGGTCCATTCCTGCACCAGTTGCGTCATCTCCGTGGAGAGCGGGCTCAGGCTCTGCAACGTCTCGAAGGGGAGGGGAAGGCAGGCGGCCGCGGCGTCCGGGCTCAACGGCTTCTGCGGCTCGCCCAGCCAGGCGAGCTTTTGGAGCACCGCCTCCTCGGGATCCTGGCTGGAGCTGCGTGCGGTCTCGATTTCCTGTTTGGCGGCAGGAGGCAGGGTGTCTAGGGATTTCACTGCCTCTTGGCGCGCGGCCTCGTAGCGGTTGAAAACATCGCTATCGGCAGGGAAGAAGGAGGCCAGGAAGACTTCCGCGCGCTGGGCGTCGCCGCCGCGAGTGAGGCGATCCATGAGAATCTGGTCGAGCCGAAAGGAGGTGGCCTTGAGATCCGACTGGAGGCCGGCCAGGCGCTCGCTGCCGATGACGAAGGTCTGAGGGGCGCCCCCCTTGAAGCCGAGGATCACCTGCGCTGGCTCGGGCGCGCCATGATTCCGGATCACTCGGTCGTAGTCCTCTTCCCCTGCCAGGCGCTCGACGGCACCGGTCACGGCGAGCTCCAAGGCTTCGACAAGGGAGGATTTGCCGCTGCCGTTGCGGCCGTAGACGACATGGAGTTTGGAGCTTGGGTCGAGCTCCAGACTGCGTTGCCCCGCGAGCCGATAGTCCTGGAGCGTGAGGCTCTCGAAAGGGTTGGCCGGATTGGCGCCGCCGAGGGTCTCATCCGGCGCTCCCTCTTCGTACCATTTCCGCGTGGCGGTCAGGAGCCAGGGGAAAGCGCGGCGCAGATCCTCCTCTCTGTATCCTGTGCTATCAGCATGGGAGACGAGGACGTTGACCCCGATCGCGAAAAGGAACGAAGTTTGGCGCGCCACCTGCCGCAGGACGTCCCCGAGGGCGGTGAGGGTCTCCGGACGGGTGACGAGGACGAGCTCGACGGTGAGAGGTAGGGAATGTTCGGATTTTCTTTCCGAGAGCAAAAGGTGGCGCACGTAGGTCGCCTGGTCGAGATACCTTTCGACTGCGGATTGAACGTCCGGACCTTCCACGGCATGGACGAGGCCCAGCGTGCCGTAGCGCGGATCGTGGATCAGGAGGTCGGCCTGGAGGTCGAAGTGCTGCGCCAGCCGAAGCGCCGGAGAACGCAGGTAGACCGGCGGGTCTCCGACCTTGGCAAGCGTGCTCGCAAGTTGGACGCCCAGCGTTGGAAGCGCTGTTTCGAGGTCGGCCAGGAGGTCGTTCATGGGTTTCGGGGTCGGCATCGGCCTCTCCTACGGCATGGACCAGGGCTCTTTGACGTCAGCGAGAGGCTGATGGGCCCAATCCCAGAGCGTCTGGGCGGGCGGGGTCGAGCCGGAAGCTTTCCGGTCCCAGGGAATGGCGTCGTACCGCAGCTCCCAGACATCCTCTCGCCTGGCGATCCCCACGACCTTCGATCGTTCCCCGGGTCGGCCGAAGCCTCCCAAACGGAGGATCAGCCGCAAAGGCGTGGGTTCCTTTCCGCTACGGGCGGCGAGAAGGTTCGGGTGCTCCCCTTCGCCGGGGGATACCCAGGGGCTGTCGCGAGCCCAATCCTCTTCCTTTGCTCTCCGCCAAGAGGCGATCCTCCTCCGCAGTGCCACCTCGGCCACGGCTGCCCATGCCGTCCAGTCTGGATGATCGCTCGTGGGGTAATACCAGGCGGAACGTCGGAGATCGTCCAGATCCAGCCCGGGGCCTTGCGAGCGGAGGACCATCTCGGCCAAGGCGAATTCGCGCAGAAGGCCGACCTGGAAGCGGTCGGTCCAACTGGCGATCCGCTGGAACTGGCGGCGGGAATGGGAGGTGGGCTTCTCCTCCCATTGGCCCGCCGCCTTCGCCTCCGCCGCGGCGAGGGCTTCGAAGTGGCCAATCACCTCCTGAAGCTCCGTACTCGGGCAGGGGTAGCCGAGGAGAAGGGTGACGACGCGCGACAGATCGCTCTCCAGGGCCTGTCGCTGGCGCTTGCGAAACGCGAGATGAAAGAGCCACAGCAGCGATTCGTCCAGATTGGGAAAACGCGGGCTCTTGCCCTTCTGGGGCCGGAGGTAGAACCGCAGGTAGTTGGGATGGTTCGCCAGCGGCGGAGACTCGTCGCCGACGGCCTGACTCGCCGCGCGCAAGATTTCCAGGCCGTGGAACTCGGTCTTACCGGAGGTGCCGAGAAAGAAGGCTGGAGCCGTCTCCGCGCCGGGACCGGCCACGCTCGGCGTGACTTGAGGAACGGCGGATTGTCGCCGGCGCTTCGCCCTCTCTTCGTAGACCGTCCGCATGGTGTCGTGGAGGACAGGATCCGCAGTGCTGTAGCCACAGAAGACGATCGTTCGAGTCCGCAGAAGAGTGCTCACCAGATCGCGCGACCAGGAATCCTCTCGCCAGTTCTGGATCTCCCGGAAAGTGAAGACCATGGAGGGGAGGTAGGCCGACCAGTGGCTCTGGGTGGCGTCCCGGGCCTGGCGGTAACTCTCCGTGCAGCCGTGGATCTTCAAGAGAAAGGCCGAGCGTTTGTCATCTCCCTGACCGAAGAACTGGGTGGCGCTGGCGATCCGGGAGAAGTGTTGAAACGTGGTGGGGGGGAGCCGCCGATGGGGCTGAATGCCCTCCGCTTCGCGCGGGCTGAAGCCGGCCAGCCGATAGGCGCCCTCAATGAGGAGGTCATAGTTGGTAGTGAGAAGCATTGGACAGAAACCCTCGCGTGCGAAGCGAGCGAGGACGTGATGCCTGGGTCGCAACCGATCTCCGTAGCTCGCCGCGACGGCGGAGACCTCGGGCGCCAGGGGCTCTCCAGCCATGACCGCGAGGTCGGAGAAACCCATGGTGTCGAGAAACAGTGCCTTACCGCGATCGCGAGGCGATAGGAGCGCAAGCTTCGTGAGGTCCATCGGCTGGAGGATATCCTTGCTCTCCAGGAGCTCCTGCTCGCGAGCATGAACCATCTCGACGAAGCCGGGTGTCCTGAGCCTGTCGAGATCTCCCAAGAGCCGGGAGTAGGCGCTACACATCCAATCATTGATCAGGTAGTAGTCGCGAACCAGGCTATCCACGTTTTTCCTGGTGAGGACCGTTGAAGTTCCTCCCTGCAGGTGAAACGTCTCTTTGAGGGCGTCGAGGAGGCGGTCTTCCGCCAGGGAAGCAGTGAGGGCCTCAAAGCGCGCGAGCAGCCGCCGGATCAACCTCGCGGCGGAGTTTCCTTCGCTATCCAAGGAGAAGCCCGCGCCGATGAAGAACACCACGTCGCCAGCGACGACACGTTCCGCCAGCCGTTCGAGGCCCTCCTGCGGAAAGGCGCTCATGAAACAGGAGAGGAAATGAATGACTCGAGGAGCTTGCTTTGAGCAGTTGTCATCCAGGAGAGCCAGAGCGGATTAGGGTCGATGCCCGGCTGCTGCGCTGCGAGGAGATCGCGGGCGGCGGCGAGCCAGTCATCCGTCAGAGGCTCGGGGTGGCTGCTGCTCTGGCGAAGCAGAGTCTCGGCGGCAGAGCGGAGCTTGGCCGGGTCGAGATGGACGAGGAGGTCGGGCGGTGCGTGCCTGCCGATCACAAGGCGAAAGGCAACTTCTAGGACGAGGTTCTTATGAACCAAGAGTTCAGCGCTGAGGCTTTGACTGGGCAGAGTTTGAGAATTGCCGGTAAGAACTTTGGGTTCGGCAGAGCCACTCGTCTGTCGTCCACTCATTCCCGCGGTGACGCCTAGGCCGAAGACCTCAGCTTGTACGTCCCCCAAAAGCATTGGCGTCTGCCGGAATCCCAGTGAGTTGAACTCAGCTAGAAGATTGGAAAAGAGTTCCCTATAGGTGGTACCGGGTTTGAGCTGCTTGAGAGCATGGAGGAAGCAATAGGTGAAGACGCCGCCACGCCCAGAATCCTCAAAGTTATACTCAAAAGCCGGCTCTTCAGGACGAGAGGCGGCGAATAGCACCTGTCCTGAAAACCCGGGGAGCCATGGGGTTTTCGCTGAAAAGTTGCTTCGACGGGAGGATCTCAAGACCTGCCGCGGTGCGACCGTGGCAGGAGGGCTTTGCGCAGTGTCGACAGGGCTCAATCCGCCGCGCTCCCTAAAACCGCGAGCTAGCTTCCGATTGCGCACCGCTTCTCCTCCGGAGTTAGAGCTGTCAAGGAAAAGGGTTACACGGAGCCTCCTTTCTCCCATTCGTCGCAGCAAATGGGCTACCTCGACGTCCCGAAGATAACGAAGGTGGTGGTCTCCGATATCCATTGGCACCAGGACTTGATCGAGTCCTTCGGACCCTTTTCTCTCGGGGTAGATCGTTTTGGTACGACCCCCATGGCCAGCATAAAAGATGAAAACGTGATCGCCCGGGCTTGCCGAGGTACTGACAGAGGTGAAGGCCGACACAATGTTCTCGTATGTGGGCCACTTCTCTCGCGGTTCGGTTGGCAGGAGCGACTCTACTGGGGACCCCTGGCTAGGCACAACATCAATGGAGAGGGCCGGTCGAGTCGCGGTAAGCTTAGTAATTCGTTCGGGGGCAAGGTTTAGATAAGCTCTCAGGTACTCTTCAACCCGGGAGACGTCCCGCACGCAACTGTCTAGGGGAGGGTAGCGCCCGACGCCATCCAACCAGTTTTCCAGATAGGCGTCAATACCAATCAAGATCGCGTGGAGTTCGCTCATGTTTTAGAGTCAGTAGAGCCACCGAAGGCTATGAGTGCAGTCCCAAGCTGACAACTCCTAATCTATAATCTTTTAGGGCAGCCCACTCCCTATGCCGAAGTGAGGAAAAGGCCTGAAGCCCCTACTCGCCAATCATCGCGTCCGTCCCCTCCATCCCATCGGGATTGGGAGGAGTCTCCTCCGGCGCTCCGGCCTTCCGGCCGGCTCTCTCGACCGTCCCGGTGTCGCAGTCGGCCGCCAGGAGGATCTTCGACATCTCGACCGCGCGCTCGGCGAGCGCCCGGGCGCCTTCGTGGAGCGAGGTGCTCCTTTGCACGAAGGTGATGTTCTTCTCCATGTCCTCGGCGTCCCAGCCGCGGGTGTGGGCGATGTAGGGGAACTGGGGGAAGAGGCAGCCGATCTCGGCGAAGAAGCCGAGCATCTGGCCGGCCACGGCCTGCACGTTGTCCTGGCCGCCGATGATAATGAAGGCCGCCACTTTGTTGCGGAGGAGCACCCGGTCGGTGATCGTCACCTGGTTCTGGATGCAGTTCATCCGCTCGACCATCTTGTAGTAGAGCGCCGAGGCCGAGCCCCAGCGGATGGGGGTCGAGACGAGGATGACGTCCGCCCAGTGGACGATCCCCTCGTAGACCGGGGTGAGCTGGTCGTCAGGGTCCATCTGGGTGATCGAGCAGGGCCAAGTGCAGGCGTGGGCACTCTTCGAGTAATAGCCCTCGCAGGGGCGGAAGACGAGGTCGTTCAAGCGGATCAGCTGGCGCTCGGCGCCTAACGCGGGGACGGCTTCGAGGGCCGATTCGAGGAGCGCCTCGGAGGTCGAATAGCGCGGGTGAGCGCGGTCCATCACCGAGGTCGAGATCCCCAGCACCCGGACCGGGCCGGGGGCGCGCTCGACCGGGCGGGCGAGAGAGTGGGGTTCGTGGCGCAGCTTGTGGCGCTGGGTCTCTGGTTCCAAGTTCACCCAGAGGTGCCCATCTTCCGTTCGCAGGGCATAGCTCTGCACCCGGTCGGCTTCGAAACCGGGCTCGCCGGCGCCGGTCCGGCAGTGGAACTTCCAGTGGTGCCAGGGGCAGACGACGTAGTCGCCGTCCAGGTGGCCGTCGCCGAGCGGCCCGCCGACGTGATTGCAGACTCCCGAGATCGCCCCGAAGACGCCGTCCTTGTAGGAGAGGGCGATGCGGACTCGGCCGGCGGTGAGCTGGCGCAGGGGATGCTTCGCGAGGTCTGCGATGGAACCGAGGTCGTACCAGCGCGCGTCGGTCATTCGATCGTCCCTTTTATAGCTGGATCCGTCCTAGGCGCTCGCCAGCTGGCGGCAGGCGGCCACGGCGGAGTCCAGGAACTCCCGGACCTGCCCCTCCTGGCCTTCTCCGCTGCCGGCGCTGGAGATCGCCCCGGCTTCGAGAACCGCCCCCAGCCAGCCCTCGGTGTTCCAGGTGCCGCCGCCCGCGAGCTTCGGAAGGTCTTGAGCCTTGGGGGATTTCGGGTAGGGCCAGGGGGTGGCGTAGAAGTAGGGGACGGCCCGGCGCCCGTCGCCGGGGGAGAGGCCGGCGCCCACCGTCCGGGTGGATTCGGGCGTGGCGCCTTTTTCCACGGTGATCAGAGTGGCGAGATCGAAGTGGTGCGGCCAGCAGCGGACGGGGGAGGCGCCGCTCTCTCTCGCCGCGATCTCCCGCAGCAGGGAGTCGGCGTTGGCGAACCAGCGGGCGACCTCGGCGAAGGGGGCGGCGTCGGCGAGGGTGAAGCGCCGGCCGGTCCCCACCGGATGGGCGGGCATCTCGTTGGAGATCCCCGGGCTTTCGAGGGGCGGGTCCAAGGGCTGGCCTGAGAGCGCGTCGACCTCCGTGGCGAGCCAGGCGTGGGCTTCGGCGACCGTCCGGCCGGAGAGCGCCAGCTCGCGGAGGGAGGCGCCCTCGGCGTCGGAAAGGAGGAGCGTCAGGTCGGCCAACCGGAGGGCGGGACGGAAGGGAGGGGTGCCGGCCACCTCTCCTTGGGCCAACCCGCCGATACCGCCGCCGCCGCCGGCGCGCTCGACCCACTCGAAGCTCTGCTCGCTGAAGTCGGGCTGCGGCGCCAGCAGCCGCTTGCCCACCACGGCGGCGAGCAGCGCCGCCCAGTGCAGTTGGAGACGAGCATTGACCAGGTGCTGCGCATCGACGTTCCCGAGGGCCTTCCAGCTGCTCATCGCTCCCCTTTCGCTCGGTGACGCTCAAGGAAGGAGCTCCGCTTCCCGGCCTCCGGGCGCGGGCGACGGTCCATCTGGAGATCTCCTTCCAAATCTACTTCGGGATTATGTCACGAGCCGGGATCAGACCGCGGTGTGGGGCTTCGGGTCTGTCGAGCTTGGGGGGACGTTCGGGCTGGCACGCCTCTTGCGAAGCCCTCCCTGACAGATGCGGTGACCCCAGAGGGTCCGGTGCTTTCTTCAGGTGGAGTCGGGCACGCCGCAACAACCACGATGGACAGGAGGTTGGAATGGCGAAATCAGAGGATCTCGACGGGAGGGATCTCGTCCAGCAGGCGAAGGACGCGGCCGGCCAGGCTAAAGAGCAGGTCAAGGATCTGGCCGCGCAGGCGAAAGAGCAGACGGTCGAGATGGCCCATCAGGCCGGCGACCAGGTGAGCCAGATGGTCGACCAGCAGAAGCGACAGGCCGCGGAGCGGCTGGGCGGCCTTGCCGGGGCGCTCCACGAGGCCGGCAGGAAGCTCGAAGAGAAGGACAAGGAAGGCTTCGGCGGCTACGCGCACCGCGCCGCGGATCAGGTCGACCGGGCCTCACGCTACCTGCGCGAGAAGAATTTGCAGTCGTTCCTGCGCGACACCGAGGTCTGGGCGCGCCGTCATCCAGATCTCTTCTTAGGGGGCAGTCTCGTCGCGGGGGTGCTCCTGGCGCGTTTCCTCAAGAGCTCGGCAGAGCATCGCGGGGCGTCGGGCCGGGAGGAGTCGGGGCGGACCGGCTCCCCGCCGCAATTCGGCAGCGGTCTCCCCACTCCGCAGGCACGTCCGTATCGCAGTGAGAGCTACCAGAGGCAACCTCGGGAGGTTTCTGATGGCGACGACGATGAAAGAGGAAAAGTCGCTCGGCCAGCTCTTGAAGGAGCTGACGGCGGAGACCACCACCCTGCTTCGGCAGGAGGTCGATCTCGCCAAGACCGAGATGGGCGAAAAGGCCTCGCGGGTCGGTACGAACCTCGGGTCCCTGACCATCGGGGGCGCGGTTCTCTTCGCGGGTGCCCTGGCGCTCCTCTTCGCGGCCGTCAATGCCCTGACCGAGATCCTGGCCCATGTCGTTCCCATCACCGTTGCGGCCTGGCTGTCCCCGCTCGTCCTGGGAATCGCCCTGGGCGCGATCGGATATAGCCTCGTCAAGAAGGCGCTAGCCACCCTCAAGCAGGAGAGCGTCACCCCCAGGAGAACCACCCAAAGCTTGCAGGAGAATAAAGAATGGCTTCAATCGAAGATGCACTGAACCGTTCCCCGAAGGCGGGGGAGCCGGGATACGAGGGCGGCGAGCCGTCCTCCCGGAAGATCCAGGCCGACATCGACCGGACGCGGTCCAACATGGACCGGACGTTCGATGCCATCGAGTCCAAGCTCACCCCCGGCCAGCTCCTGCAGGAGGCCTGGGGAATCTTCAAGGGCGGCTCCGGGGCCGGCGCCAGCAAGATGATGAAAATCGCCAAGCAGCATCCGTTGCCCTCGGCCGTGATCGGTTTGGGGATCGGCTGGCTCCTCCTCGACAGCTCGCGCGCTACGTCCACCCAGCGGTCCCGGCAGAGCTATGCCGGGAACCCCGATTACCCCGGCACCCGCGACGCCTGGGGCGAGCGTTGGCCCGAGAGCCGGGCGAGCGAAGGGGAGGGCCGGCTGGGTGCGGCGAAGGACGCCCTCAAAAGCGCCGCGGGGAGCGCGGCGGACCTCGCGACGAACGCCAAGGAGAAGGTGGGCGACCTCGCGAGCCAGGCCGGGGACAAGCTCGGCGACCTGACCGACAAGGTGAAGGAGCAGGCTTCCGAGCTCACCGACAAGGTGAAGGAACAGGCCTCGGATTTCGGCGACCGGGTGCAGCAGGGGACTCGCAAGGTCCGGCTCGGCTTCTGGCAGCTCCTCGAGGAGCGGCCCCTGGCGGTCGGCGCGGCCACCCTCGCGATCGGCCTTCTCGCCGGCCTTTCGATCCCGTCGACCGACGTCGAGGACGAGCTGATGGGGGAGACCCGCGATCAGCTCTTCGATTCGGCCAAGGAGACCGGGCGCGAGCTGCTGGACAAGGGCAAGCACGTGGCGGACGCCGCGGTCGATGCCGTCAAGCAGGCGGCCGACGACCAGAACCTGAGCGTCGACAGCCTGTCGGACAAGGTGAAGACCGTCGCCAACGAGGCCAAGGAGGCGGTTAAGACCGAGGCCAAGAACCAGCACCTGACCCCGGAGATTCCGGCGGCGAACGCGGGTAACCAGGCCCAGGCGAAACCGGGGCAGCCGCAGCCGTCTCAGGCCAAGCCGTCCCAGCCCCAGGCCACCCAGCCGGAAGTCCGGGAGCCCGAGCTGGCGAAGCGGTAGAAACGGACAGCACCACCGAAGCGAAAGCTCGGCCGGGGAGCGGACTTCTTCTGAAGGCTCTCTTCGGCCGAGCTTCAGGCTTCGAGGTGCTGAGGGTAAGGCATGACCTTCCGTCCTATCCCGCCGGGCGAGACATCGTCGAGCGGCTGGTAGGGGATCATAGGGTTCGGTAGCGAATCCGAACGCGCATCTCCATTCTCTCCGCAACGGCGATGAAAGGGGGAGCCACATCGGTGAGCTCCGCGAAGAGCACTTCCAGGGTCTCCAAGGTGAAAATAGGCTCAAAGTGGCCCGGTCTCAGATAAACGATTCCGACCACGGGCTCGCCAGTCGTGACCACCAGCTTGCCGAAGTCGCTGTCGTGCGTGAGCACGACTCGATTTTCCACCTGGGCCTTGCGCAGGATCGCGAGATCCTGCGCCCCGACCCACCCAGATTCCTTGATATCCAGGACATCCGCCCCGCGTCGGCGGAGCGCGTCGACTACTTGGGGATGGATATTCTCGTCGGTGAGTAGCCCGAGTTCCTCGAGCTTCAATGTCGAATCTCAGCCGTGATGAGAACCTCATTCTCAAGAAAGCGGGCGGCATAACGTAAGGCTTGCTCGACGTCCTCGACTTTCAGGTGGGGGTAGGTGGCGAGGATCTCTCCCCGGCTGGCGCCTTGGGCTACCAGCTCAAGAAGGAACTCCACGCTGATCCGCGTACCCTGGATGCAGGGTTTGCCACCGAGGATTCGTGGATCGGAGACGATTCGATCAAACACGCGGCGCCGCCTCTCTGGTGGAGCCGTGCGAAGCTCCACAGTCGGTTATAGCGTACAGCTGCGGCGCCCAATAGGAAAGACGGCGCCCAGGGCGCCGTCTTTCCTCCATCGCTACTCGCTTCTCAGTGAACGATCTTCGCCGCCGCCGTGCGGGTGAGCCCGCCGCCCGTTCCCTGGACGGTGAATAGGAAGGTCCCGTGCGGGGCCGTGGCCACGACGGTCAACCGGAGGGGATCGGTCGTGCCCGTCGTCGGGTTCGCGCTGAAGGTGGGCGTGATGCCCGTGGGGAGCCCGGTGATCGAGAAGGTGACCGCGCCGGTGAAGCCGCCGACCCGGGTGATCGCGATCGTGTAGATCACCGATCCGGCGCCGGTCACCGTCTGCGACGAGGGGGTGATCGAAAAAGTGAAGCTCTGCACGGTCACCGAGGCTTGTGGGGAATTGCCCGACTCGCAGGTCAGGCTGTTGCCGGCACGGACGACGTAGAAGAACGTCGTGCCGGCGGTCACCGTGCTGTCGGTGAAGGTGGTGCCGACCGAGTCTCCGATGGCGGTGTAGGGACCGCCCGAGGTCGTCCCGCGCAGGATGTGGTACTCGGAAGCGCCGGTTACCGCCGGCCAGGAGAGCGCCACGCTGGTCGTGCTCGCCGTCGCGGTGAGGCTCACCGGAGCGGACGGGGGAACGCAGGCCGGGGCCACGGGGGTGGCCGCGACGCAGATCGAGGGCGCCGAGGCGCAGGCCCCGTTGCCGGACGGCAGGGCGGTCACCTGGTAGTAGTAGGTAAGGCCGTTGGCGGCGTCGACGTCCGCGAGCGTCGTCGTGGTGCCGCTGCTCTCGATCCTGGTGAAGGCGGCGTTACAACCGGTGTCGTTTCTGAAGATGTCGTAGACCGCGGTGCCGGAGGCCGTCCAGGCGAGCGAAACCGAGTTGTTGCCCGGGGTGGCGGTGAGGGTCGGCGTGGCGGGGGGAGTGCAGCCGCGGAAGCTGGTGCCGGCGCCGAGGTCGGTCGTGCAGGCGATGCCGTGCCGGTTGAAGGCGGCGAAGAGGGCGGCGCTGTGCGGCGTGCCGTTGGTGAGGTTGCCATCGTCGTCGTCCACCGCGCGCATCACCTTCCACAGGTTGCCGGTGGCGCAGCCGTTCGAGGTGAAAGGCGTGCCGGAATGGCTGCAGGTAAAGGCGCCGGTCGCGGTGTTTCTGGAGAGATACCAGTCGCGGTCGAGGACGGTCCAGGCGGCGCCGGTGCCGGCCCCGGGGAGGTCGCGGTTGGCGATGTCCCAGATTGTCTCCGAGGGGATATAGGACTCGCAGTGCACCTCCTTGCCGCACGGGCCGGCGCCGCCGGAGGCCGCGGGACAGTGGACGCGGATGAAGTTGTCGACGGTCGCCGCGGTCCCCGAGGCGTGCTTGGCGAAGTCGATGTCGCGCACCCCGGTGCAAGCGGTGCAGGAGTCGCCGTAGCCCGAGCAGTTGCTGCTCAGGAAACCGGGTCCGATACAGGAATCGTGGAGGGCGAGAAGCGCGGTGGTGTCGCCGTAGGACTCGAGGGTCGCGCCGTCGGGGGCGGCGCCGGCGCCGTCGTTCTGGTCGATGCCGTGCCCGAGCTCATGGAGCGAGATGGCGGCGACCTCACCGCTGTTGGCGCAGCCGGCGCCCGACTTGAAGAGGTTGAGCGAGGTGCCGTCCCAATAGGCGTTGCAGGTCTGATTCAGATTGACGTTGACGTTCAGCTGGGTGCCGAGCCAGGTGTTCGACGGCAGCCAGCCGCGGACGGCGGCCTTCAGGCGGTTGACGTAATAGAACTGGTCGCGGCCGGCGTGGGTGTTGCCGGCGCCACCGTGACCCGGCGTCGCGCAATCGGTGCCCGTCGAGGTTCCGAAGCTGATATTGCCGAAAGCGTCCGAGGCCTGGGAGACGGCGCCGCAGAAGTCGGTAATCTTGACGAGCGGGCCGGCCAGGGCGGCGCTGGTGGGGAGGCCCGTCCAGTTGAAGAGGCCGCCCGAGCCGGTGCTCCCCCCGGAGCTGAGCCCGATCGCGGGCAGCGGGCGGACGACCTCGGCGCCGCCGTTCTCCGGATGGATGCCACCGGTCACTTGGCGGAGGGCGTAGTCGTTGATGTCCCGAAGCTCCAGGACCTCGCCGGAGGTGGCGTCGACCCGCGCCTGCCAGGTGCCCTGGACACCGTCTCTGTGGAAGACGAGCTGGTAGACCCGGGCGAGCCCGCGGCCGGCGCCGAAGTCGAAGCCGTCGGCCGAGCGGGAGCTCGAGAGGTTCGCCGGCACCAGGTGGAGGCTGCCGCTGTCGCTGAAGCTGTCCGCGGAGCCGAAACCGCCGATGTACTTGGCGACCGCCGCAACGGCGTCCGCGGCGGTCACGCGGACCGGCGGGACGGGCGAGCCCAGGACCGGCAGGTTCTCGCTGCCGAACTGGATGAGGTTGCCGTTGTTGACGCGGAAGACGACCCGCGCCCCCTCGACCGTTTTCCCGCCCAGAACGACGTCGAAGTCGACGAACCAGAGATAGCTCGCCGGCTGGCCGGAGCGGCCGAGATTGAGGACGAGCGACTCAGGGTCGACGCCGAGCAGATCTTTGACCTGGGGCAGGAAGTTGCGGGCGATCGTCTCCATCGCGGCGAGGTCGATCTTCTTGGCGTTCGGTGGGAGGACCGGCGCGAGGCTCTCGAAAGTGAGGGAGTTGCCGCGGCCCGGAATCCAGGCGATCCGGCCGCCCTCGGCGAGGGCGACCCGACCGTGGCGCTTGTCGATCACCGCGCTCCAAGGAACCGGCGCGGAGAGCCGGAAGGCCGTCCAGGCGTCCGAGGTGGCCTCTGCGATCGCGCTCTGATGGTCCTCGATCGGTTCGACCGGCTGGGAGTCCGCCAGGCGGTCGCTTTGGAAGGCGAGACTCTGCAGAGAGTCGGAGCCCTGCTTGACCCTCTGGGCCTCGGCCGGGAGGCCGAGCCCGACGAGCGCCAGCAGGGAGATCACGGTCGAGAGAACGACGTTCTTAAGGTTTGGCATCTCAAAGTTTCCTCGCGTTTTCAGTGGATGAGCTGGGCCGTCGCCGTGCGGACGAGCGTGCCGCTCGTTCCGATGACGGTGAACGGGAACGTTCCGTGGGGAGCCGTGATCGCGACGGACAGGGCGAGGACGGCAGTCGTTCCCGTCGCCGGATTCGGGCTGAAGGTGGGGGTAACACCCGCGGGAAGGCCGGTAATCGAGGAGAAGGTGACCGCACCGCTGAAGCCACCGATCCGGGTGATCGTAATCGTATAGAGCGCCGTCCCGGCGCCTACCACCGTCTGGGAGAAGGGGGAGATCGAGAGGGTGAAATTCTGCGCGGTCACTATGACCTGCGGTGAATTGCCCGACTCGCAGGTCGGGTTGTTGGCGGCGCGGACGACGTAGTAGTAGGTCGTCCCCGGGGTCACCGTGCTGTCGGTGTAGGAGGCGCTGACCGAGTCGCCGATCAGGGTGTAGGGTCCCATCGAGACGGTCCCCCGCAGGATGTGGTACTCGGAGGCGCCGGTCACCGGCGCCCAGACGAGCGAGACGCTGGACGGGCTGGTCGTCGCCGAGGGGAGCGCCGGAGCGGCCGGCGGCACGCAGGGCCCGGGAGCGGGGATGACGGCGATGCAGAACGAGGGCTCGGAGGCGCAGGCTTCGTTCCCCGCGGGGAGGGCGGTCACCTGATAGTAATAGGTTGAGCCGTTGCTGACGTCGTTGTCGACGAGGGTCGTGGGGGTGCCACCGCTCACGATTTTGGTGAAAGGGGCGTTGCAGCCGGTGTCGTTTTTGAAAACGTCGTAGACCGCGGTGCCGGAGGCCGTCCAGGAGAGCGCGGCCGAATTGTCGCCGGGGGTGACAGTGAGGGTCGGCGTGGTGGGCTGGGTGCAGCCGCGGAAGGAGGTGCTGGCACCGGGGTCCGTCGTGCAGGCGATGCCGTGACGGTTGAAGGCGGCGTAGAGGGCGGCGCCGTGGGGCGTGCCATTGTTCAGGTTGCCGTCATCGTCGTCCACGGCGCGCATGACTTTCCACAGGTTGCCGGCGGTGCAGCCGTTCGAGGTGAAGGGCATGCTGGCGTGATTGCAGACGAAGGCGCCGGTCGCGGTGTTTCTGGAGAGGTACCAGAGGCGGTCGAGAACGGTCCAGGCGGCGCCGGAGCCGGCGCCCGGGAGATCGCGGTTGGCGAAGTCCCAGATCGCTTCCGAGGGGACGTAGGACTCGCAGTGCACCTCCCTGCCGCAGGGGCCGGTGCCGGCGGCGCAGTGCACCTGGGTGAAATTGGCAACCGTCGCCGGGGTATTCGAAACGTGCTGGGCGAAGTCGACGTCGCGCACCCCCATGCAGGCCGTGCAGGGATCCCCATAGCCGCTGCAGTTGCCAACCGAGAAGAAGTCGGGAGCGATGCAGGACTTGTGGAACAGGACGACCGAGGTGGTATCGGCGTAGGACTCGCCGGTCGCGCCGTCCGGCGAGCTGCCGGTGGCGTCGTTCTGGTCGAGGGCATGGCCGAGCTCGTGGATGGAGATGTCGGCGTTTTCGGCGCTGTTGACGCAGCCGCCCCCGGACTTGGAAAAGTTGAGGGTCGTGCCGTTCCAATAGGCGTTGCAAGTGAAATTCAGGTTGACGTTGACGCCCAGCTGTTGGTTGAGCCAGGTATTCGACGGCAGCCAGCTGCGCACGACGTTCTTGAAGCGGTTGACCACGTAGAGCTGCTCACGGGCGGCGTGGGTATTGCCGGCGCCGCCATGGCCCGGCGTCGTGCAGTCGGTGCCGGTCGAGGTCCCGAAGGCGAGGTTGCCGAAGGGGTCCGAGGCCTGCGAGCTGCCGCCGCAGGTGTCGACGATCTTGACGTAGGGGCCGAGGAGAGACGCGGTGGTGGTGGCGCCGGTCCAGTTGAAGAGGCCGGCGGAGCCGGTGGTCCCGCCGGGGCTGACGGTGATCTGAGGGAGCGGGCGGACGACCTCGGAGCCGCCGCCGAAGGGGCGGACGCCGCCGGTCACCTGGCGGGTGGCGTAGTCGTTCAAGTCCCGGAGCTCCAGGATCTCGCCGGAGGTGGCGTCGACCCGCGCCTGCCAGGTGCCCGGGACGCCGTCGCGATGGAAGACGAGCTGGTAGACCTGGGCGAGCCCGCGGCCGGCGCCGAAGTCGAAACCGCCCGGGATGTTGCTGGGGACCAGGTGGAGGCTGCCGTTGTCGCTGAAGCGGTCCGCGGAGCTGAAGCCACCGATGTACCGCGCGACCTCCGCCAGGGCATCGGCGGCGGTCAGGCGGACCGGCGGGACGGCGGAGCCCGGGACCGGCAGGTTCTCGCTCCCGAACTGGATCAGGTTGCCGTTGTTGACCCGGAAGACGACCCGCGCCCCCTCGACCTTCATGCTGCCAACGACGACGTCGAAATCGACGAGCCAGAGGTGGCTCGCCGGTTGACCGGAACGGCCGAGGTTCAAGACCAGCGATGCGGGGTCGACACCGAGCAGATCGGAGACCCGGGGGAGGAAATTGCGGGCGATCGTCTCCAGGGCCGTAAGGTCGATCTTCTTCGCGTTCGGCTGCAGGACCGCGGCGAGGCTCTCCAGGGTCAGGGAGTTGCCCCGGCCCGGGATCCAGGCGATCCGGCCCCCCTCGGCGAAGGCGATCCGGCCGTGCCGGGGGTCGACCACGGCGCTCCATTCGACCGGCGCGGAGAGGCGGAAGGCCGTCCAGGCACGGAGAAGGATCGGATCGACCGCCTTCTCGGTGTCCTCGAAGGGTACGACCGGCTGCGATTCCGCCAGGCGATCGCTTTGAAAGGCGAGGCGGTCCAGAGTATCTCTCCCCTGCTTCGCGACTTGGGCCTCGGCGGGGAGGCGGAGCAGGGCGAGCGTCAACAGGGAGAGTGCGGTCGTCAGGGCTATCTTCCGGGGTCTTGGCATCATGGGAATCCCCCTCCTCGGGGCATGCGGCGGACGGGCTTCCAGACCGGCGACAGAGCCGCGCAGCCTGTCGCCAGCCTCGGAAGCGTTCTGTAAGTTAAGGGTGCGCCAGATCGATGGGGGCGCTCGCGAAAAGAAAAAAGGCGGCGCCCCCGCGGGGCGCCGCCTTTCTCGTGTCGCAGCTTCGAGGTTTACGCCTACGGATCGACGATCGGGGCGGTCCAGATCTCTTCCTTGGCGTTGTTGTGGCGGTCCGTCCACGACGGGAAGAAGTTCCCGAGGTAGCCGGTGAGGCCGTTGTAGTCGCCGTACTGGTTGCCGGAGTCGGCGCCGGCGACGGTCTCGTCGGTCTGCGCCGTGCTCACCTTGAGCGCGGCGCTCCAGGTGACGCCGCCATCCGAAGAGGACTGGTAGTAGACGTTGGTCTTCTTGCGCGTCGTGTCGCCGACGGTGTCGTAGTACATGATGCCGATCTTGCCGTTGTTCGCATCGACCGCCATCCACTGGTTGAACTGGTCGTTGAGCGACGACTGGTTGTTGATCATTACCGGCGCGCCCCAGGTGGTGCCGCCGTCGGTCGAACGGGCGAACCAGATGCGGGACTTGCAGGTCGAGGCGGCGTTCGAGCCCGGCTCGTTGGCCGGTGCCTTGCAGCCGGTGACGCCGGTCTGGTCGACCCAGGAGACGTAGACGTTGTTGGTGGTACCGCTCTTGTAGGCGCCGCCCGAGGTGTAGATCAGAGCGCGGCGGCTGTCCATCGACGGAATGCCGATGTCGTAGGAGTCGAAGGTCGTGGCGACGACCTTGCCGGCGCCCCACGAGGTGCCGCCGTTGGTCGACTTGGCGACGACGATCTTCGAGTTGCCGGTCGTCGGCCAGAAGACGAAGGCGTCGCCGCCGCTGTTGGTTTTGACGTCACAGCCGATGGGGGTGCCGGTCGATTCGCTGCCGGTCACCTGAATCGGCGAGCCCCAGCCGGCGGCGGTGCGGCGGTTGGCATAGCCGGTGTTGTTGTTGTGCCAGCAGGAGTAGAGGGTGTCCTTGAAGGACGAGGTGGCGCTGTGGTCGACCCACAGCTGCTCTTTGTCGGTCGCCGTCTGGGTGCCCGAGTAGGTGGCGTCGAAAGCCCAGGTCGAGCCGCTGGTCGTCGACTTGTAAGAGCGCATGTGGAGCTTGCTGCCGGAGTTGTTGATGCCGATGGTCATCGACCAGGCGCTGCCGTCCGAGGTCCAGTCGGCGGTGGGGTCGGAGTGGAAGGAGTCGCCGGTGGTCAGGCTGAGCGCCGTCTGGCCCCAGGTCGCGCCGCTGTTCGAGGAGTAGAAGATCGCCTGGGTGCCGGCCGAGCTGATGGCGTTCGAGGCGGCGAGGATCAGGCTCGGGGCGTTGGGATTGATCGTGATCGCCGACTCGCTCCGCGGCGTCGTCTGGGCGCCCGAGACGCGCAGGTTGGCGCCCGCCGTCGCCGTCTTCCCGCCCGGGATCTCCAAGGCCTCCGGCGGCGCCTGGAGGTTCTGGTGGGTCACCATCCACTCGGCGACCTCGCGGAGGACGAACGGATAGCCGCCGGTCGGGTCGTCGCCGGTGAAATTGCCCTCGGGGTGGTTCTTGCGCCACTCGACGCGCAACCAGAGCGGGATGAGGAGCTTGTCGCTCGCCTCCTCCGGGCGGAGGAGCGAGAAGTCCTGGTTGGCCCGGACGAGCTTCTCCAAGGCGGTGCCGGCCTGGACATGGTCTTTCGCCAATTGGTTTTCGACCGCGGGCCAGACGGGCGTCGTGCCACCGACGGCCTTCAGGCCGCCGATCGACAGCGCCGAAATCCCCAGGAGCGAGAGCAGGGTGAGGGAAAGCTTGCGCATAAAAGAGTGCCTCCGAAGTGAGGTTGCGTTCTACGTCTCACAAAGCCTTGTGCGTTCCAAGAGCCCAGGCGAGACAAGAGATCGTTCCGTCCTTGCGGAGGGAGTGGGGGAAGAAAGAAAAAGGGGGCCTCGCGGCCCCCTTTCCCCGACGGAACTGCTGGCGTCTTCAGTCGACGTTCAAGGTGAAGTCGTCTACCACGAAGGAGGTCTGAAAAAGAAAAAGGGGAGCCTCGCGGCTCCCCTTCTCTTTCGAGGAGCCCCGGCGTTACTGCGCCGGGGCTTTGCTTCAAGACGACCGCTTTAGTTGACGTTCAGGGCGAAGTCATCGACCACGAACGAGGTCTGCAGCGAGCTGTCCTCGGAACCCACAAGGAAGACCTGGATGGGAGATCCCTTGAAGGAGAGGACGTTGAAGCTCTTCTGTGCATAGCCCGTGGCGTGGTTGAGGTTGGAATAGGTGGCGAGGGTCGAGAGCACCGTGCCCGAGGAGTTGCGGATCTGCACCTTCAGGGTATCGAACGCGGTCGTGGTGGTCGTCTCGGCCGTGTCGATGTGGAGCCAGAAGGTGAGAGTCGCGGAAACCGCGGTCGACGGGATGGTGACCGTCTGCAGGATGCTGTCGGTGTGGGTGGTGCCGTAGCCGTCCATCCAGGCCTTCCAGGTGCCGGAATGAGCCGGCTCGCCCGTGGAGCTGTCGATGACGCCGGCGGTGACGGTCCAGGGCGCCGGGGCGCCCGAGCCGTTCTCGAAGCCGGGGTTGCCGATCAGCTGGGTGACGCCGCCGGTGACGGTCAGGGTGACGGTGGTGGTGTGGGTGATGCTGGAGCCGGTGCCGGTGACGGTCAGGGTATAGGTTCCCGGCGTCGTGGTCGAGGCAACGGTGATGTTGAGCGTCGAAGTGCCCGCGCCAGGCGCGGCGATCGACGTCGGGCTCGGGTTCGCGGTGACGCCCGTGGGCTGGCCGGTAACCGAGAGCGCGATCGCGGCATTGAAGCCACCGGAAACCGCGGTCGTGATCGTCGAGGAGCCCGAGGACCCCGTGGCGATCGAGACCGCAGCGGGAGACGCCGAGATGGTGAAGTCAGGCGTCGCGGCGTTGGTGACGGTCAGGACGACCGTGGTGGTGTGGGTGACGCTGCCGCCAACACCGGTGATGGTGACGTTGGTGCTGCCGGCCGTCGCGGCCGTGGAGACCGTGAAGGTCAGGACCGAGCTGCCCGAGCCGGGAGCGGCGATCGGGTTGGTGCTGAACGCGGCGGTGACGCCGGTCGGCAGGGTCGAGGTCGAGAGGGTGATCGCGGAGTTGAAACCACCGGAGACCGCGGTCGTGATGGTCGAGCTACCCGTGTTGCCCTTGACGATCGAGAGCGCCGCAGGCGACGCCGAGATCGTGAAGTCCGGGGTGGAGGTCGCGGTCGGAGTGACCGAGATGCAGGTCGAGGGCACCGAGGCGCAGGCCTCGTTGCCGGAGGGGAAGGCGCTCACCTGGTAGAAGTAGGTGAGGCCGTTGGCGACGTTGATGTCGTTGAGCGAGGTGGCGGAACCGGCGCTGACGATCTTGGTGAAGCCGGCGTTGCAGCCCAGCTCGTTGCGGTACAGGTCATAGACCGCCGTGCCGGAGGTCGTCCAGGAGGCCGCGGCCGAGTTGTTGCCGGCCGTCACGGTGAGGGTCGGCGTGGCGGGCGGGGTGCAGCCGGAGAACGTCGTGCCGCCGCCGGTGTCCGTCGTGCAGGCGATGGCGTGACGGTTGAAGGCGGCGAAGAGGGCGGCGCCGTGCGGCGTGCCGTTCGTCAGGTTGCCGTCATCGTCGTCCACGGCGCGCATGGTCTTCCACAGCGAGCCGGTGTTGCAGCCGTTCGAGGCGAAGGTGCTGGCGGTGCAGGTGAAGGCGCTGGTGGCGGTGTTGCGCGACAGATACCAGAGGCGGTCGAGGATGTCCCACGCCGGGCCGGTGCCGGGGTTCGGCAGGTCGCGGTTGGCGATGTCCCAGATCGTCTCGGTGATGGGGTACGACTCGCAGTGGACTTCCTTGCCGCAGGGGCCGGCGCCGCCGGAGGCCGCGGGGCAATGGACCTTGATGAAGTTGAGCGCCGTCGCCGGGGTGTCCGAGGTGTGCTTGGCCCAGTCGGCGTCGCGAACGCCCGTGCAGGAGGTGCAGGCGTCGCCGTAACCGGCGCAGTTGCTGCCCAGGAAGCCTTCACCCAGGCAGGAGTCGTGGAGGGCGATGATGGCGGTGGTGTCGCCATAGGACTCACCGGTGGCGCCATCGGGCGCGGTGCCGGTGCCGTCGTTCTGGTCGATGCCGTGGCCGAACTCATGGAGCGAAACGCCGGCGATCTGGCCGGTGTTGGCGCAGCCGCCGCCCGACTTGAAGAAGTTGAGGGCGGTGCCGTCCCAATAGGCGTTGCAGGTCATGTTCAGGTTGACGTTGACCTGCAGCTTGGTGCCGAGCCAGGTGTTCGTCGGCAGCCAGCCCTTGACGACGTCCTTGATCCGGTTGACCTGGTAGAACTGCTCGCGGGAGGCGTGGGAGTTGCCCGCGCCGCCGTGGCCCGGCGTCGTGCAGTCGGTGCCGGTCGAGGTGCCGAAGGCGATGTTGCCCGAGGCGTCAGAAGCCTGCGAGATGGCGCCGCAGGTGTCGACGATGTGGACGAACGGCCCGTTGAGGGTCGAGGTCACGGTGCCGGAGGTCCAGGTGTAGAGACCGGCCGAGTTGGCGTTGCCGCCGGTCGAGACGTCGGCATAGGGAGCCGGGCGGACGACCTCGGCGCCGGTCGCCGGGGAATTGAGATAGGTGCCGCCGGTGACCGCCGCGGTGGCGTACTCGTTGATGTCGACGAGCTCCAGGACCTCGCCGGTGGCCGCGTCGACGCGCGCCTGCCAGTTGCCCTGGGCGCCGTCACGATGGAAGACGAACTGGTAGACCTTGGTGAGACCGCGGCCGGCGCCGAAGTCGAAGCCGTCGGCCGAGCGGGTGCTCGGGATGTTGCTCGGCAGCAGGTGGAGGCTGCCGTTGTCGGCGAAGCTGTCGGAGGAGCTGAAGCCGCCGATGTACTTGGCGACCGCGGCTAAAGCCTGCGAGGCGGTGATGTTGACGGTCGGGACGAGCGAGCCCGGGACCGGGAGGTTCTCGGTGCCGAACTGGATCAGGTTGCCGTTGTTGACGCGGAAGACGACGCGGGCGCCCTCCACCTTCATGCCACCCTGGACGATGTCGAAATCGACGAACCAGACGTGGCCGGCCGGCTGGCCGGAACGGGAGAGGTTCAAGACGAGCGTCTTGGGGTCGACGCCCAGCATGCCGGCCACCTTGGGCAGGTAGTTGCGGGCGATCGTCTCCATGGTGGACAGGTCGACCTTCTTGGAGCCGGGCTTCAAGACGGGGGCGAGGTCGCTGATGGACAGCGAGTTGCCGCGGCCCGGGATCCAGGCGATGTTGCCGCCTTCGGCCAGGGCGATGAGGCCGTGGCGCTTGTCGACCACGGCGCTCCACTCGACCGGAGCGGCGAGGCGGAAGGTCGACCAGGCGCTCTGGGTGGCCTGGGCGACGGCGCTCTGCACGTCGGCGAGCGGCTCGATGGCCTCGTTGACCTGCAGGCGATCGCTGCGGAACTGCAGGGAGGTGAGCGTGTCACTTCCCTTCTTCATGATCTGGGCGTGCGCTGCGCCGGTAAAAAACGAGGCGAGCGCCAGGACACAGAGGAACAGATTTACACGGGACTTAGCCATCATGAATTGTCCCCCTCCTCGGGGACCCAGCAAAAGAGGTTTACTTCACGTACGACACTCATCAGCGGAGGCGGCAGAGAGCCGCACTACCGGAAATGCCGAGAAAGAGATCAAATTCGCTGTGGCTGGTCCTGCTATGCTGTCGGTAACACTTTGTTGCTGACTCTTCTGGAGCTCATGGATGACCTGTATGCCTATGAATGGTGCGCCCCGCAGCCAGAACCGCGCCGTTTCTCGCGCGGCAATCTGGATTGGTGTTCTTCTCCTCCTCTCTGCCGCCCTGGTCGCCGTCCCGGTAGCGATGCCCGCGGGCAACACAACGGCCTCTTCCCCCCCCAAAATCGCTCCCCGGCCGGCCGGAGCGAAGGGAAGCGTCGCTCCCAACCTCGTCCTCATCACCATGGACACCACCCGCGCCGACCACCTCGGAGCCTGGGGCTGGCCCTACGCGCACACCCCCAACCTCGACGCCCTGGCCGCCCGCGGCACCCGTTTCGCGCGCTGCGACACCGCGGCGCCGATCACCCTCGTCTCCCACTCGACCTTGATGACCGGCCTCTTCCCACCTCGGCACGGGGTGCGCGACAACGGCACCTTCGTCCTGCCGGCCAGGATCGACACCGTGGCCGAGCGGCTTGCGGCCGGCGGCTACGACACGGCGGCGGTGGTCTCGGCGGTCGTCCTCGCCCGCCGCCAGGGGCTGGACCAGGGATTCCGCATCTACGACGACGACATGGGCTCGGGGTACGCGGAGGGGACGGTCGTCTCCGAGCGCCAGGCCGAGAAGACGACGGCGGCCGCTTTGGCCGCCCTCGGCAACCTCAAGCCGCCGTTCTTCCTCTGGGTCCATTACTTCGATCCGCACGAGGAGTACCGGCCGCCGACCAAGTTCGCCGACGCGGCGAAGGGTCCCAACCGCCTCTACGACGGCGAGATCGCCTACATGGACGAGCAGATCGGCGAGCTTTTGAAGAAGCTGCCGGCGGGGACCGACGTCCTGGCGGTGGGGGATCATGGGGAGATGCTCGGCGAGCATGGCGAGCTCACCCACGGCCTCCTCCTCTATCAGGGTGTGCGGCGGGTGCCCTTGATCCTCGCCGGCCCGGGAATCCCCACCGGCAAGGTGCAGAGCTCGCTCGTGCGCACCGCCGACGTCACGCCGACCCTCCTCACCCTGGCCGGTCTCCCGGTGCCCAAGAACCTCGACGGGAAAAGCCTTCTACCCCTCCCCGGCCCCGGGGATGCGCGGCAGAGCTATACCGAGAGCTTTCTGCCGTTCTTCGCCTACAAGTGGTATCCGCTGCGCTCGCTGTCGACCGAGCGCATCCTTTATATGCAGGCGCCGAAGGGGAGCCTCTACGACCTCGCGAGCAAGGGAGGAGAGGACGTCGACCTCGCTCCCACCCAGCCGGCCGTCGTCCGTCGCTCGGAGGGCGAGATGAAGAGTTTCCTCCGCGCCGAGGGCGAGACGTTGGAAGCCGACGTGCGGCCGGAGAACCTGCTCTCCGAGGAGCAGCGGCGCCAGCTCGCGAGTCTCGGCTACGTCGGCGGCGGCGGTGGCGGCAAGGTGAGCGGCAACCTCCCCGATCCCCGCCAGATGACCGATATCGCCCAGGCGCTCCACAAGGCGGCGGCGGAGGTGCAGCAGGGGCACTGCGCGACGGTCCTCCCGGATCTCCAGAAAATCGTCCAGAAGGACGCCCACAACTTCCCGGCTTTAGACCTCGCGGGTTTCTGCCTCAAGGAGGCGGGCCGGACGGAGTCGGCGCTCAACCTGTTCGAGCGGGCGGCCAAGGAGAACGAGCTCTCCCCGGTGCCGGTCGCGAACGCCGCGGGCGCCCTCCTGGCCCTCGGTCGCAAGCAGGAGGCCGAGCGCGAGTACCGCCACGCCCTGACCCTCGATCCCACCCAGCCCGAGGCGGCGGCCAATCTCGCCAAGCTCTTGAGAGAGCGCGGCGACAAGGCGGGGGCGGCGGCGATCCTCGACATCGCCTTGAAAGGCGGCGCCCACTCCTCCGACGTCTTCTTGGAGCGCGGCCTGGCGCGGGCGGAGTCGGGGAACCTCTCCGGCGCCCTCTCCGACTTCCGCGAGGCCGCCCACCGCGATCCACGAAACCCGGTACCGCTCGAAAACGCCGCCCGCGCCGCCTACCAGCTCCACCAGGTGCGGGTCTCGACCCAGATCTACGAGGAGCTCCTGCGCCTGGCGCCCGGCCGGCTCGACCTCTGGAAGACCCTGGGAGCGATCTACTACTACGAGCTCAACGAGAAGAAAGAGGCTCTCCGTGCCTTTCGGCAGGCGCTCCTCCTGGAACGGGACGCGGGGGAGAGGGGGAAGCTCGAAGCGCTCGTCCGCGAGCTCGAAGGGTAGGCCTCAATCGAGCCGCGGTGCGGCCGCGAGGAGCCGGCGGAGGATCTCCAGGTCGACGGGCTTGACCAGGTGCTGGTCGAAGCCCGCCTCCCTCGCCCGCTGGCGGTCGCTCTCCTGGCCATAGCCGGTGACGGCGATGATGAGGAGCCCCGGGAGATCCGCGCGGTCGCGCAGGCGGCGGGCCACCTCGTAGCCATCGATCCCCGGCAGGCCGATGTCGAGGAGCACCACGTCGGGATGGAACTCCGGTGCCACCTCAAGGGCGGAGAGGCCGTCGTGCACGGTGCGCGCCTCGTACCCCCAGATCTCCAGGAGATCGCGGAGAGTGAGCGCGGCGTCCAGGTTGTCCTCGACGACGAAGACCCGGGCCGGGCGGGGAAGGGGTGGAGAGGAGAAGTCGGGCATCGGCTGGGCCATTCTATCCAGACTCGGGCCAGACTCGGGCGCCCGGCCGAACGTCGAGGTGTTAGGCGCTTAGGCGCTTAGGGCGCTCGGATCGACAACACGTTGTCGTTTGCCTCAGGCCGCAAGGCCCAAGGCGTTGAAGAGCCCCTGCATTTCTCGCTGGATGGCCTGGTAGTGGCAGTCTACAGGGCCATCGTGTTCAGGCCGGCGTGTGGGTGCGGCCCTACCCGCTCCCGCCAGGAGGGGCTTGATCACCTTGTCCAGGAGCGTCACCACTGCAGCCATAGCCTTTAGGCCCTGAGCTGTCGCCTGGTAGCGCCGCGAGCGGCCAACTTTGGACACCCAGTCCTTGCCTCTCAACGTCTTCAGGTCATAGGCGGCTTGGCGAGGCTGGTAGTCATCGCTGCCGAGGATCGGGCGAACCTTGGCTGCCAGTTGCGAAGCACTAAAGCCCTGAGGAGCACAAGCCAGGGACAGCACCGCAGCCATCACTGCTCGGATTCGGGGTTGGTTGATGTCGACACCGCCGATCCGGGTTTGGCCGACACGCGAGGGCTTGGGCAGATCCTCCAGACTCCCATCCGAGATCCAAGCCGAGCCCGTACAGCGCAAAACCTCCAAGAATCTCGTCACCATGCCGGACAGCCGCGAGACGATCTCGGGATACTTCTCCAACACCTTGCCGCAGCGCAACTCCGCGGTGTTATGGGCGATAGCTTCGATGCGCAGGACGCGTTCGCCTTTGGTATAGGTCTTCAACGTCAATCGTCCAAAGTGGACCTTGAAGATCGTCAACCCATACTCAGGTCTCTCGACCACGACCTCGCAGCGCGGCTTCTTGGCTTGACGCCAAGGGCGGCTTTTCGCACCAAACATCGTCTTGACCATCGGGATGTCCAAAGGCGCCCGCGTGCGGTCGATGACGCCGTTGAGCACCTCCTCCATCTCCCTTCCTGTTCGGAACAGCAGGTTGCGACTGTACTCGGCCTGGTAGACCGAATAGCTGTAGCGAAACCCACTCAGCTCCTGCTCGTCCAGGCTCAGCCCGAAGGCCAGGCAGGTATAAATCCAACGCTCGCAAACCTGACGCAGGTGCCCTACAGCGGTCGGCGACCGCAAGGTGTCTGCAACCTGCGACAAGCCGCGAGCGTTGGAAACCTCGGTAAAACAGTTGCCTTCCTTGCTGAACTTCAAGCCCGCCTTGCGGGCTTGGCTGGCTACATACTCATGGCCGTTGAGCAGAATCTGGGATGTGAAAGGCGGATGGCCGCAGATCTTGACGATCACATGGCCCCACTCTTCGTCGAGGATATGGAAGCTATAGTGGTTGACCCAGACCTGCTTGCGCTTCAGGTTGATACCCCCGTTGCCGAACCGCTCCACCTCCCACACGGACGCAGGTGCTCGGCCGACCAGCACCGCAAAGATCCCCCGAAAGCTCGGGTTCACAGGAAGGTACCTGGCAGCAATCTCGCTCTTGCGCTCGCCAGCGGGGCAGTCCACGACCGGAATGCTGTTCTTCTTGGCCCAAGCCCGAAGCCGCCGGGAGAAGCGGCCTGCCAGCCGCATCAAGTGGGCGTTGTCGAGGTTCTCATCGCCACCCTCCAGCCGACGCCACCAAGTGCGGAATCCACCACCCGACTGGCCCAGCACGAAGTAGCCATTGAGCACCAACCGGTCGACAACGTCGTAGCCGTCCTCAAGAAATTCGGCATAGCGTTGGCTGAAAGGATCGTCCGGAATCATCGCAGGTCTCCTCGGGCGGCTCAAAGTTCCACCTTGAGGATACCGCATCGTCCCGATCGCGGCTGCCCCGGCAGGGGCTACATTTTACGGGCGAAGTCCCGGACAATACGTAGGAGCTTCCTATTCGGAACCAGGAGTCCCGCGAAATCGAATTCGTCGCCGCGTCACCTTCAGGCAGGGGCGCAGGCAGGGGCGGAGCGCCACGTCCGGCTCGCTCGATCGCTCGCCGAGGAGAATGAGGAACGATGATCCATCCTGAAAGGTACCAGTGCCACCTCCGCTCTTCCCGCCGGGGTGCCCGCCTGGCGCTCGCTCTCTTCCTCCTCCTGCCGGCGCTCCTGGTCTCTCCCCTCGGAGCTGTCGCAGCGGTCGGAGCGGCCGGCGCCGGAACTCGTCCCTGGGAGCTGGCTCCGTTCACCGCCGAGCCCCGGGCCGTCCTCGCCGCCGCGGAGCGCGATTCGGCCGGGGCGAAGGAGACGGTCGTCATCCTCCTCGCCGACACCCGCTACCGGTACGACGAGGCGGGGCGCGCCACCGAGACCTGGTACCTCGTCTACCGCATCACCGGTCCCGGGGCCGGGGCCAGCTGGTCGACGGTCGAGCAGGGCTGGTCCCCCTGGCACCAGGAACGCCCGCGGATCCGCGCCCGGGTGCTGACGCCGGACGGCACCGCCCACCTCCTCGATCCCGCCACCCTTTCGGAGAGCGGCGAGACCCCGGAGTCGGAGGACGTCTTCGAGGACCGCCGGGTGCTCCGCGGACCGCTCCCCGCCGCCGGTCCCGGCGCGGTGATCGAGCAGGAGATCACGACCGTCGACACGGCGCCGCTCTTCGATCGCGGAGTCGTCCGGACGGTCGGGTTCGGCGGCGAGGTTCCCGTCCGTCACGCTTCTCTCGGCATCGACGTGCCCGACACCCTGCCGCTGCGCTGGATCTCCCATTTGCTTCCCCCGGGAGCGCCGCGGGAGGTCCGGACCGCGGGCCGCCACCAGCTGACCTTCGACTATCCGGATTTGAAGCCGGTGCCGCCCGTCGAGCCCGGCATGCCCGCCGACCTGCCGCGCCGCCCGGCCGTCGCGTTCTCGACCGGCACCTCGTGGCGCGAGGTCGCCGCCCGCTACGCCGAGATCGTCGATAGCCGCATCCGCGGCGCCGACCTCGCCGCCCTGCGCTCCGCCGTCGGCCCGACCGACTCACAGCTCGAACGGATCGATCGCCTGCTCGCCGTCCTCCATCGCGAGGTGCGCTACACCGGGGTCGAGCTGGGAGAGGCGAGCATCGTCCCCCGCACCCCGGCCGAGACCCTGAAACGCCACTATGGCGACTGCAAGGACAAGGCGGCCCTCCTGACCGCCCTCCTCCGCGCCGAGGACATCCCTGCCTTCGTGGCCCTCCTCCGCGCCGGGCCGGGGCACGACGTCGAGCCGACCCTCCCCGGCCTCGGCGGCTTCGACCATGCCATCGTCTTCGTCCCCGGGGCGCCGGCGGTCTGGATCGATCCCACCGAGCCCTTCGCCCGCGCCGGCGAGCTGCCGACCGGCGACCAGGGGCGCCTGGCGCTCGTCGTCTCGGCCGATTCGACGGCCCTCCTCCGCACTCCCGAGGTGACCTCGGCCGAGAACCGACGGGTGGAGACCCGCGAGATCATCCTCGCCGACAACGGCCTCGCCCGGCAGGTGCTGATCACCGAGACCTCCGGCGCACCGGGGCGCGGCCTCCGCCACCTGGTGGCAGACAGCGATCGCGCGGCGACGAAAAAGCGCCTGGAGGAGTATTTCTCCACTTCGGAGTTCACCCTCGCCAAGGGTTTGGACGGCTTCGAGAGCGCCGACCCGAGCGATCTCGCCCATCCCTTCCGCATGCGCCTGGAAACTGCCCAGTCGCGCCGCGGCGCCACCGACCGGCGGGAGGCGCTGGTCGGCATTCCGCTGCAGGCTCTCCTCGGCCACATGCCGGACGAGCTTCAGGGGAGCGAGGCGAAAAAGGACGAGAAACCGCGCCAGGCGGACTACGAGATGGGCGCGCCGTTCCTCCTGGAGATCCACTACCGCATTCTTCCTCCTGCCGGCTACGCTCCGCGCGAGCTGCCCAAGGCGCGCCACCGGACCTTCGGACCGGCGATCCTCGACGAGACCTACGCCGTCGGCTCGGACGGGACCACGACGGCGACGATCCGCTTCGATTCCGGCCGCCGTCGCCTGAGCCCCAAGGAGTTCGACGACTTCCGGGTGGCCTGCCGTGAGCTCCGCAAGGAGAAGCCGATCGTCCTTCATTTCGATCAGGTCGGCGAGGCCCACCTGGCGGCCGGCCGGGTGCGCGAGGCCCTCCAGGAGTTCCACCGGCTCGCCGCCGCCACTCCGGCCAAGGCCGGGCCGCACACCCATCTCGCCTATGGTCTCCTCGAAGGCGGGATGGGCGCTGCGGCACGCCAGGCGGCCCGCCGGGCGGTGGCCCTCGAGCCCCGCTCGGTCGAGGCGCAGTCGACCCTCGCTTTCGTCCTCGAGCACGACGAGATCGGCCGGCTCTTCGGCGCGGGCTTCGACTACGCCGGCGCCCTCGCCGCCTGGCGGACGGCTCAGAAGCTCGATCCGGCGGACCAGGAAATCCGCAGTCAGCTCGCCTTCCTCCTGGAGCACGACGCCCTCGGCCGACGTTTCACCGCCGGCTCCGACTTGGCGGGTGCCCTCGCCGAGCTCCGGGTGCTCCACGACGAGATCAAGAGCGATGAGATGACCGCCAACCTCGCGACCGACCTGCTCTGGCTCGGCAAGGCGATGGAAGCTCGCCAGATCCTCCAGGGTTCGAAGAACCTGGCGCTCACCCTGGTCGCCATCGCCCTCACCGACGGCGCCGAGGCGGCGGCGCGCGAAGCCGAGCAGCGGGAGACGAGCCCGCAGGCGCGCCTCGAGGCGCTGACGAGCGCGGTCGGCGTCCTCACTCTCCTCCGTCACTACGGCGAGGCCGCGGACCTCCTCCCCGCCGCCGTCCGTTCCTCCCCGCAGGCCGCCGCGCTCCTCAGCCAGGCCGAGGTCTTGAAGAAAATGCGGCGGCACGAGGAGATCCGGATCGGTCTCGACCGTCCCGAAGGGCTCGCCAAGAGGTTGCTGTTCGCCACCTTCGCTCCGGTCGACCACGGCCGTGACCTGGAAGCGATCCTTTCCCGCCCGATCCGCGAGCTCAAGGGCGGCGCCGAGGAGTGGGATCAAGTGGTGACGGGAGTCCGGCACACCCTGCAGCAGTCGAGCCTGCCGCCGGACATCGTCCTCGACGCGTCGCTCGCCCAGGCCGAGGTGGTGACCGAGGGGGACGACGCCCTCGGCTATCGCCTGGAGCTCCGGATGGCGAGCGGCGAGGTCAAGAAGAGTTGGACGATCTACGGCGTCCGCGAAGGGGCCGAATATCGCTTGGCCGCCTTCGAGGGGGCCACCGAAACCTTGGCCTTCGAGGCCTGGAGGCGCGTGCAGGCGAAGGATCTCCCGGGGGCTCGGCAGTGGCTCGACTGGGCCCTCCCCGCGAAGTCCCCGGCGGCGGACGACGATCCGTTCTCCCCTCCCCTGGTAGCGCTCCTCTGGCGCAAGGGGGACGCGGCCAGCGAGGAGGCGACCCGCTGTACCACCGCCGCCCTGCTGGCGGGAATCGAGTCCTACGACCTGGAGCCGATCCTCCAGCGCTGCCGCGAGGCGGCTACCGATCCTCTACGGCAGGGCTCCTTCGACTTGGCGCTGGCGATCGCCCACCACGCTCACGAGCATCCGGCCGCGGCGATCGCCCTCACCGAGAAGCTCGCCGCCGCCTGGCCGAGCTCCCAATCCCTCTTTTCCCTGGAGATGACCTTCCTCCTTCACGAGTATCGTTGGGACGAGATCCGCCGGCTCGCCGATCAGCGCCTGGCGGTCCATCCGGACGATCCCTGGGCGCTCCGGGGGCTCTGGAGCATGGCGATGCAGAAGGGGGATTTCGATGAGATCCGCCATCTGCGGGAGCGGATGACCCGCGCCGGCACCACGGAGGCGGGGGATCTCAACAATTTCGCCTGGGCGGCCCTGGCGAGCGGCCGGGTGGAGGACGCCGACCTCGAATCCGCCCGCCGTGGCGCGACTCTCGCGGCCTACAAGAGCCACGCGAGCCTCCACACTCTGGCCGCGCTCTACGCCGATACCGGCAAGACGGCCGAGGCCTACCGGGTGATCCTCCAGGCCATCGCCCTCCAGGGCGAGCGGCCCCAGGAGGTCGACTGGTTCATCTTCGGGCAGCTCGCCGAGCAGTACGGGCTGCCGGAGGAGGCACGGGGCTACTACCAGCGGGTGCCCCCCGATCCCACCGACCCCAAGAACCCCACCTCCACCTACCATCTGGCCCAGAACCGCCTCGCCGCGCTGGGAAAAGTCCGCGGCAAAACCGACCGGCAGGCAGCAGCTCTGCGGCCCTAACGCATCAAAAAAATGATTGCGATCTATCAAAAAATGACGAACTTTCGTCGATCCGGCCTGCAATTTCGTTTCCCGGCTGACTCTCAGGCTCCGTAATGGCACACTCTTCTTTAGAGGCGGCCACGGCCATGCCTTCCGGCCGTGCCTATCCCGCTTCCAAAGGAGACCTGTCATGTCCTCTTCCCCGCTGCGCCGTGTCCTCTCCGTGTCTCTGCTCCTCGCCGGCCTTGCGCTCGTCCCACTTGCCACCGAAGCCCAAGTGCCCAGGACCGGGCCCAGCGATGGCTCGGTGGCCACGCGGCTTGAGTTGCAGGGGCTGCTGGAGCGAGTCTGGAGCGCGTTCGTCCATTTCTTGGGGGCGGACGGCTCCAGGATCGATCCGAACGGCATCTATAACATCCATTGAAGGCTCTGCGCGCCGGTCCCCGCCGAGGGCCGGCGCGCCTTCCTATTCCTTCTTTTCGGTTATCGTCACATGCGTGCAATGCAATGTAGGGCCACTTCCTCCTCATTGTTGACTTCCTGTACACAAAATAGTGCGATAATCCATGTTACCCCGTGGTTCTTCACCGACCACGGTCTCCAAGGCGACCGAAGTCTCGACGCGAAAGGAGAGCTGATGCCCCCGACCCACCTGAAGCTGGACATCCTGGAGCGCTTCGCCGCCTCCAACTTGGATCAAGAGGGGATGATCGCAGCGGGAAGGCACCTGTCCTCCTGTGCTCCCTGTCGTTCTCGCCTGCGCAGCGAGGTGACCGGGGGAATCGCGGTGCTCGAGCGATTGGCTCGCAAGGGCTGGCCGGAAGAGGAACCCACCGACTTCGAGGGGGTCTTCGAGCGCCTCCAGGCCAGAACCTTAGAGCGCATCCAGAAGGTTGAAGAGGAACGCGAGCTCGCCCCCCGGCTCGCTGAGGAGCTCGCGGGCCGGACCGCTGTCGAGCAAGGACGGATGATCCAGAAGGATGCACGCTTCCAAAGCGCGGCCCTGGTCGACCTGCTGCTGGAACGCTGCGCCGTTCTCAATCGGGAAGATCTCGCTCATGCCGAGAAGACCGCCCGTCTCGCCCTCAGCATCACCGATCTCATGAGGCCGGGCGCCTGTGGCAAGGCTCTCGCCAATGACCTGCGGGCTCGAGCCTGGGCCTATATCTGCAATACCCTTCGCATCCTCTCCGATTTCAGGATGGCCGAGTCTGCCATGGCGAAGGCCGAATCCTTCCTCGAAGAGGGGAGCGGCGATCCCTTGGAGCGGGCCCGGGTGCTCGACCTCAAGGCCTCGCTGCTGCGCTCCCAGCGCCGCTTCGACTTCGCCCTGGCGACCATCGATCAAGTCATCTCGATCTACCGACGGATCCACGAGCGCCATCGCCAGGGCCGGGCGCTGGTCAGCAAGGCCATGATCCTTGGCCATGCCGGCGAGCAGGAGAAGGGAATCTCTCTTTTCTTCCAGGCCTTGGACCTGATCGATACGCAGAAGGAGCCCCGGATCGCGCTCGCGGCCCTCAACAACCTCCTGGTCGACCTGACCGAGCTCGGCCGCTTTGACGAGGCGAAGGCCCTCCTGCCTGACATCCATAAGCTCCTGGCGCAGGGCACTCGGGCCGACGGCCTGAACGTCCGCTGGGCCGAGGCCCAGCTCGAATCCGGCCTCGGGGAAATGGCGAGCGCGGAAGCCAAGCTGCATGAGGTCCGAGAAGAATTCATTGCCGAAGGAATTGGCTACGACGCCGCCCTCGCCTCCCTGGACCTCGCGAAGATCTACCTGCGCCAGGGGCGGACGGCGGAGACGAGGCAGCTCGCGTCCGAAATGCATACTATTTTCATCTCCCGAGAGATCCATCGAGAGGCCCTGGTCGCGCTCGTGTTCTTTCAGAGAGCTGCCGAGCAGGATCGAGCGACGGTGCGCTTGGTCGAAGAGATCACGAGTTACCTTCGGCGGGCGCAGGATAGCCCGGACCTCCGTTTCGAGAAGCCGGCAGCCTAAGCCTAAGCCGCCGCCTCCCTCCCGTGGCGCTCTTACCGGCGCCTCTACCTGTAGATCGCCGCTCCCGCCTGGCGGAACTCTTCCGCCTTCTCCCGCATCCCCGCTTCCAGAGCTTCCTCTTCGTCCACCTTCTGCTGGGCGGCGTACTCGCGCACCTCTTCGGTGATCTTCATCGAGCAGAAGTGGGGGCCGCACATGGAGCAGAAGTGGGCGACCTTGGCGCCCTCCTGGGGGAGGGTCTCGTCGTGGTAGGCGCGCGCTGTGTCGGGGTCGAGCGCCAGGTTGAACTGGTCCTCCCAGCGAAACTCGAAGCGCGCTTTGGAGAGCGCGTTGTCGCGCGCTTGGGCGCCGGGGTGACCCTTGGCGAGGTCGGCGGCGTGGGCGGCGATCTTGTAGGCGATGACCCCGTCCTTGACGTCGTCTTTGTCGGGGAGCCCCAGGTGCTCCTTGGGGGTGACGTAGCAGAGCATGGCGCAGCCGTACCAGCCGATCATGGCGGCGCCGATCGCCGAGGTGATGTGGTCGTAGCCGGGGGCGATGTCGGTCGTGAGCGGCCCCAGGGTGTAGAAAGGGGCCTCGTCGCAGACCGCGAGCTGCTTTTCCATGTTGACCTGGATCAGGTGCATGGGGACGTGCCCGGGACCCTCGATCATCACCTGCACGTCCTGGCTCCAGGCGACCTTGGTGAGCTCGCCCAGGGTGTCGAGCTCGGCGAACTGGGCGGCGTCGTTGGCGTCGGCGATCGAGCCCGGGCGCAGGCCATCCCCTAAGCTGAAGGAGACGTCGTAGGCCCGCATGATCTCGCAGATCTCAGAGAAGTGCTCGTAGACGAAGTTCTCCCGGTGGTGGGCGAGGCACCACTTGGCGTGGATCGAGCCGCCGCGCGAGACGATGCCGGTCATCCGGCCGGCGGTCAAGGGCACGTAGCGCAGCAGCACCCCGGCGTGGATGGTGAAATAGTCCACCCCCTGCTCGGCCTGCTCGATCAGCGTGTCCTTATAGATCTCCCAGGTGAGATCCTCGGGCTTCCCGCCCACTTTCTCCAACGCCTGGTAGATGGGGACGGTGCCGATCGGCACCGGTGAGTTCCGCAGGATCCACTCCCGGGTCTCATGGATGTTCTTCCCCGTCGAGAGATCCATCACCGTATCGGCACCCCAGCGGATGGCCCAGGTCATCTTCTCGACCTCCTCCTCGATCGAGGAGGTGACGGCGGAGTTGCCCAGGTTGGCGTTGATCTTGACCAGGAAGTTGCGGCCGATCGCCATCGGCTCGCTCTCCGGATGATTGATGTTGGCGGGGAGGATGGCGCGCCCCCGGGCCACCTCGTCGCGCACGAACTCGGGGGTGATACGAGAGGGGATCTTCGCCCCCCACGCCTGGCCGGGATGCTGGACGACGCCGTGCCCCTGGGATTCGGCGCCCACGACCCGCAGCCCGCGGGCATCTTCCCGATACCCGCGCTCTCGCGCGGTCTCCCGCGCCTGGTTCTCGCGGATGGCGACGAACTCCATCTCCGGGGTGACGATCCCCTGCCGCGCGTAGTGCATCTGGGTGACGTTCGCCCCCGAGCGGGCACGGAGGGGGCGCCGGAGGTGGGCGAAACGGAGGTGGGCGAGCTTGGGATCGGCGAGCCGCGCCCGGCCGTACTCCGAGGTCGGCGCCGGAAGCTCGGTGACGTCGCCGCGCTCCGCGATCCAGGCGCTCCGCAGCGCGGGAAGACCGGCCCGGAGATCGATCCGGGTCGCCGAGTCGGGGTCGGTGTAGGGACCGGAGGTGTCGTAGAGGGTGACCGGAGGGTTCTCGATCACCGCTCCGGCGTGGGCCGGCTGGGTGGGGGAGAGGCGGACCTCCCGCATCGGCACCCGCACCCCCGGGAGACTGCCTTCGACGTAGACCTTCCGCGAGGCGGGGAAAGGCTCCAAGGCCCCCTGCCCGGAACCGGCCACCCGGGACCCGAGCGCCGTGCTGTCTTCGAGCTCCGGCTCGTTGCCGTGGATGGAGTCGATCATCGAGTCGATCACCTGGAGGTCTCCTTCTCGAACGTCCCAGAAACGGAAAAGCCGCACCGGGTGGAAGGTGCGGCTCGGAGGGGCCGTCCGGCCCCACCATCGCTTCCCTTCGCTGGCATTACCCAGATCAGGTCGTAAGGGTCGTCCGGTCGGTCCGGACTCTCAGCCTCGCGGCCCCCCTAGCTGTCCCGAGCATCCTATACCCCTAAACCGGGCTGTCAACCGGGGAGCGGTCCACCGGGAACTCTCCGCCGCCCAGCGGCGTTTCCTCTCCAGATTCAAAGGTGCCGGCTCCGGCGAGCCCGCCAGAGGGACAGGCGGCCGCGAGGGCCTACCGGTCTGCCGTGAACCTCACCTCACTCACGCTCGGCAGGCCCCTCTGAGGCGAGTTTGCCGGAGCCGGCGCTTCACCCTAGACGATTCACGAAGTTCATACGTAAGTGTCTATGGGAGCCACGAGAAGCTCCCCCCATGATTGGGTCTTACCGCGAGAACCGGCGCCGTCCTAGAGAAACGCGGCGGTTGCCCGGTCGATCGCTCGGCACCCTTGGGGTGCCACTTCCCCCCAGCGGGAATCCCGGCCCTCCCCGGGAATCCCGCCCCCGCCCCTCATCCCCCCCGCCGGTCTCCCGAAGCACGGGAGGCCGGCCCCTCCTCTTCCTGGAGTGTTACGATCGGCGCCCCGACCTCTGAGGAGATCCTGATGCGCCGGATGCGTCCCTTCGCTCTCTCCCTCCTGCTCGCCTTCCCGGCAGCGATCCCCGCTGCTGATGCCGCCGAGCCGCCCGTTCCGCGCGAGTGGCTCACCCCGGCCGAGGTGGCGGGCTTCCGCGCCACTCCGAGCTATGAGGAGACTTTAGCCTTCCTCAAAAAGATCGAGGCCCGGCTGCCCGAGATGAGCCTGCGCTTCTACGGCACCTCGGCCGAGGGCCGACCCATGCCGCTCGTCATCCTCTCCAAGGAAAAGGTCTTCTCTCCCGAGGGGGACGAGGCGGGGGAGCGGGATCGGGGTAACCACAAAGATAAGGATAGAGACAGGGACCGGGACGGAGAGCGGGAGAAGAAGCCCGTCGTCCTCTTCCAGAACAGCATCCATGCCGGCGAGATCGACGGCAACGACGCCTGCCTGCTGCTGCTCCGGGATTTGGCGCTCGGCCGCCGCCGCGAGCTTCTCGACGCGGCGACGATCCTCATCCTGCCGATCTACAACGTCGACGGGCACGAGCGGGTGTCGCCCTGGAATCGGCCGAACCAGAACGGACCGGTCGACGGGATGGGCTTCCGCACCACTACGGACGGTCTCGACCTGAACCGCGACCACATGAAGCTGCATAGCCCGGAGGCGAGGGCGCTCGTCGCCCTGGTGAACGCCTGGCACCCCGACCTCCACGTCGACGACCACGTGACCGACGGGGTCGACCATGACTGGGTGCTCACCTACTCCTGGGCCGAATCCCCCCAGGCGCCGGCGCCGGTGGGAGCCTGGCTCGCCGCCCACATGCCGGCGGTTCTCGCCGCCACGGAGAAGGCCGGCCACCGGGTCGGTCCCTACGTGGACCTGAAAGACCACAACGACCCCTCGAAGGGCTTCAGCTCCTGGGTGGGCGGACCGCGCTTCTCGACCGCCTACTTTCCCTTGCGGAACATCCCCTCGATTCTCATCGAGACCCACTCCTACAAACCCTACGAGGCGCGGGTGCTCGCCAACCGCGACTTCCTCGTCTCGCTCCTTCTGGAGATCCGTAAGGACCCCGGAGCGCTCCATGAAGCGGTCGCCGCGGCGGCGGCGCACACGGTGGCCCTGGGGAAGCCGGACGCGCCCCCCTCGGACCTCATGATCTCCTGGGAGGAGAGCGAGCAGTCCGACCCCCTCCGCCTGCCCCTCTATGAGACGGGGAGGAAGACCTCGGTCGTCACCGGCCAGCCGCTCCTCACCTACGTCCGCGGCAAGGTGCACGAGATCGAGGTGCCCTGGTACCACCGCTCGAAGCCGACGGGGAAACTGGCGCGGCCGCGCGGCGACCTCGTCCTCCCCGGCTGGCCGCAGATCGACGCCGTCCTCCGCGGTCAGGGTCTGCGGGTGGAGAAGCTCGCGAGCCCGGTCGAACTGGACGTCGAGACGATGCGGCTCTCCGCCCCGGAATTCGCCAAAACGTCCTACCAGGGGCTGACCCAGGTACAGGCCAAGGTCGCCCGCGCCCAGGAGCGCCGGAAGATCCCCGCCGGCGCCCTCTGGATTCCCGCCGACCAGCCGGACTTCGAGCTCGCCGCGGAGCTCCTGGAGCCCGAGTCCCCGGACTCCCTCCTCGCCTGGGGCCTCCTCTCGACCCTCTTCGAGCAGAAGGAGTACATCGGCCCCCAGGTTCTCGAAGGCTGGGTGGAAGAGAAGCTCCAGGACCCGAAAGTCGCCGCCGAGTGGCAGGAGGCCCTGAAGGACGAGGCCTTCGCCAAAGATCCCACCGCCCGGAGCCGCTGGTGGTACCGGAGGACCCCCTACTACGACGAGCGGGTGGGGCTCCTGCCGGTCTTCCGGGTGATGGCGGCGCCGAAGCTCGAGACGCGGCCCTGGCGGTAGCTACCGAGAGCTCCCCGGCGCCGCGTCGTCATCGCTCGACTCGTCTCCCGTGTCGGCATCGACGCGACCGGGATGGCCGGTCGGCTTGACGTCGTGGTTGAGACGGCCGATCACGAGGTGTCGCTCGCCCGGGCCGTAGAACTCGGAAGCCTTGGTGACGCTCCAGGAGTAGCCGGCGAGGGTCCCGTCCGGGCTGGCGTAGAGCCGGAAGAGCCCTTCTCCCACCCCGGTGTGGAACTTCCCCTTGGCATAGTGGCGGCTGTCGGTCGGGCCGTGGCCGGTGTGCGAGGAGTCGATCACCGACAGCTCATACTGCTTCGTGCCGGGGGCGGTCGGCTCGGTCGCGCGCCGCTCGACAGGCCGCGACGCGGCGAGGAGGACGTGGCCGGTCGGGTGGCTTCCGGCCGGGTACTTGATCGCCAGCACGTCGCCCGGGCGGATGTCCGCGATGCGGACGACGGGATCGAAGCCGTGGCCGGCGACGATCGCATCGTGAAACCCGGCCGCGCGCGGGAAGCGGCCGCCGAGCCAGGTGGCGAAGTCGGCGGCCCGGTAGCCGTAGGCCTGCATCATCACATGCGCGACCAAAGAGCTGCAGACGGTCCGGTTCCGTGTCTCCGTGGCGCCACCCACCCCGGTCCAGGTGACGACCGTCGGTCGTGACGCATAGACGTTGGTCTCCGGCGTGACCCCGGCGACCAGCCGCCGGGCCCATTCGAGATGGTCCGGGCCGTCGGAAGCTGCATGGCCGAGACCGCCGGAGAGCGGCAGGACGAGGAGCGAGAGGAGGGCGGCCGTCAGCAGGCGGCGGGCCGGGGTGGGGTGGTGGGGCATGTTTTTAGGTCTCCCAGAAGAGATTGCCGAAAATGGGGTCCGTGCTCGAGCTCATGGATGAGAGGTACAGGCGATCCAGAGTCCATGTTGTTTCAGACCAGCTCGTACCCGATTTGCGCGGCAACCCAGCTCAGGACGGAAAGGAGCGCCGGATCCACGAGAGGTCGATGGAAGATTGGGGCCGGTGGGAGCGCCGCGAACGCTCTCTCATAGAGAGCCACCGTCGGACGATTGCCGTGCATGGAAGAGGGATAATAGACGCCTTGGGCGTCAGGATATGCATCGTAGATCAAACGAGACCATCGCTGCGCCCTCGGCCGAGGGCCGCTCGACAGGGCCATCGAGGCTCCCGCCCGAGTGGGCCAGGTCCCCGAGAGATCGAGAAGCTGGAGGTCTTGACGGAGGTCGAAACCGACCAGCCAGGGCGCGCGCGCGGTCCGATCGATGATCCGGGCGTCCTGAAAAACCTCGGCCACGCTCGTCGGCCCCTCTTCCGCGGCGTAGAGGATCGAGCGTCTCTGCAGCCGTGGCGGTGGCAGCTGGTGATCGAAACGGCTGCGGGTCGGCCCGTAGCCGCGGAAGCTGTTCCAGAAGGTTGGATGCGCTCCTCCCTTGAAATAGATGCGCCAAAGCCGCGTACCCGCCGCGACGTAGGTCCATTCGGCGGGCACCGCCGCCAAGGTCGCTGCATCGGGAGGCTCGGGGAACTTAGGCAAGCTGGAGAACGCGATCCGGGATCAGAGATTCGCCGCCAAGTCGGTAACCGGCTCGGCAGGCAGTCCAAGCCGAAGCCAGTCCCGTGGGCTCAAAGCCTGACCGGGAAGCCGATCCGTGCGCAGGTCCGGGTTGGAGAGGGTGAACCAGCGATAGACCGCGAGGGGATGGAGCTCCGCATCGAGCCGCGCGACCACCTCACCCAAGCTCGGCAACAGCCGATCGCCGTCGAGTTGGAAGTCCGGGATCACCCATCCCGTATCGAGGCGGATGCCGTAGAGGCTCGGTGGCTCGGAGGTGAGGCGTTGGCGCACGCGGCTGGGATCTACCCCGAGGCGCTCGGCGAACGTGTTGGTCGAGAGGCTAGCCTTGAGAAGGGCCGCGTACTCGGCGGTGGTACGAGTCAGAGGATCTTCGCCCCCGAAATCCGCAGGCTTGAGGACGAAGCCGCCACTCTCCAGGACGGCGACTTCCGCTTCCGTCAGATCCGCGCGGGGATCCACCCGATAGAGGGTCCGCGGTAGGCGATCGATGGCTGCCCGGACCATGGAATCCATGACTCGGGGGGCGACACGAATCCCGTGAGAGTGGAGAAAAGCGCTGGTCGACCCTCCACCCAGCTCTTCGAGGAGGGAGAGGCGCTCTTCGAGCGGCAGTGCGGCAATCTTCTTGGCGAGCTGGCTTGCGCTCATCTCTTTGTCCTCGTGCGCTGGCTCACGCAATATCACGGCGTGAGGCTGCGATAGAGTATACAGCGGACGAAGAAGATCGCCCAACTCCAGCCATCGAGACCATCGAGACGCCGCTGCGTCTCCCCGTCCATCAGTACACCCCCGGCACGAACCGTTGGACTCGTTTCCCATACTCCCGGTAGCGATCGCCGAAGACCGACAGTAGCACCTTCTCCTCGGCCCGCGCCCGCAGGTCGCCCCCCAACGCCACGAGGGCCGCGCCGATCGCGATCAGCGGATCGGGCAGCCAGAGGAGGGTGCCGACGGCCAGGAGGTCCATCGCCAGGTAGATGGGATGGCGGACGAAGCGGAAGGGGCCGTTCGTCGCCAGCTCGTGCCCGGCATCGAGGCTCGCCCGCAGGCGCCAGGAGCGGAAGACGGCGAGGGTCCAGGCGACGAGCACGATCGACAGGACGAGGACGGCGATCCCGGCGAGCGGCTGCGGCGGAAAGAGTCGCCGCGGCAGGGAACCGAAGACGGCGCGGCTCATCCCCAGATAGAGGACGCCCAGGCCGAGCATGTGGACGAACACCAGACTCCCTGAGAAACGGGCGGCGGCGGCCGGCTTTTCCTCGTGGGCTCCGCCGACGCGGGAGAGGGCGCGGAGCGAGCGGCGGAGGAAGCGGGGCAGGAACGCCGCGTAGAAGGCGAAGTGGAAGAGGTAGACCCAAAGTTTCAGGGGAGCCTCCTTTCGGATCGATTGTAACGGCCGGGAGGGGAGAGCGGCGCGATAGGATAGGCCGGCTTGGGGCGGCTTTGAGTGCAAGGGGAGCGTACGGCTCCCGGTCCAGCGAAACCTAGAGGAGGAGACCATGACGATAGCAGTCGGCGACAAGATCCCTGACGTGACCGTGCAGACCATGGGGCCGGACGGCCCGCGCCCCATTTCGACCCGCGAGGTGTTCGACGGCAATCGGGTGGTGCTCTTCGGAGTCCCCGGCGCCTTTACCCCCACCTGCTCCGACCACCACCTCCCCGGCTTCGTCCTGCGCTCCGAGGACATCCTGAAGAAGGGGGTCGACCGCATCGTCTGCACGGCGGTCAACGACGTCTTCGTCATGGACGCCTGGGGCAAGGTCCGCGAGGTCGGCGGCAAGGTCGCTCCTGCTCGCCGACGGCAACGGCGATTTCGCCCGGGCCTTAGGGCTCGAACAGGACTCCAGCCGCTGGGGCATGGGCCGACGCTCCCGGCGCTACGCCGCCCTGGTCGAGAACGGCGTCGTCAAGACCCTCCACCTGGAGGAGCCGGGGAAGCTCGAGGCCTCGACGGCCGAGGTGATCCTCAAGGATCTGTAGCGCCCAGCTTTGCCGGCGCTGTTCCCTGCTTCGCGCTCTGCGTGCCGGAGTGAAGACGGACGTGTCGAAGACCAAGCGGCGCTGAACGTCAGCGCCAGAGTGGTTCCAGGCGGATCCGCGCCTGCGCGGCCGCGATGCGGCTCACTTTGCCGAGACCCCTGAAGCGCCAACGCGGCGGCTTCGGATGTTCGAGCCGCTCGCTGAAAGTCAGGACGGCCACGATCGCCATCGCAGCGACGTGCCCCAGGGGCAAGAGCAGCGGGGACAGCATCAGGGCCCAGCACGAGCCGACACACCAAACCCCATGGGCCACGCCGAAGCGAAGCGCGCCGAGATCGGCCGCAGCTCCAAAGGCGGCCAACTCGGTATGGGCATGACATCGGTTGAGGCAACGCTGCTTGAACGGCGAAAGTTGCCAAACGATCGCCAGGAGGATCCCGCCCGCCGGCAGATACGAATGGGGCGCCCACCACCCGAGCGCCAGTGACGCCGCGAGCAGCACGCCCCCGACCCCCATCCAGAGGGCCGCATAGCCCGCCACGAAGAGCACGATGGCACGCGCGCGCCGACGCTTGAAGCTGCGCAGGCGGACGTGGCCGATCGGCAGGATGAGCGCCGGAGCCATCATCGCGACCAACATCAGGCCCCAGCCTGCCGCCAGCTTCGCGGGTGGGTTCATCGCCAAAAGCATCGGAAGCGCCGCTGAGAGCGACAGGCCCCGAGAGGACGTGGCCGCGCAATGAGCGTGCATCATCGAGCCGCCTGGATCGACCAGGAGCCAGATCCAGGCGGCTGCGCTGAGGAGCAGCACCGGGTTACGAACCCGTGCGAGCTCTCGAGGGTCCTCGGTCATCGGTCACTGACCCTGACGGTAGATGCTGATCCGCCCGATGGTGATGTTCGCCTGGTCCGGAATCGGCCGATGAGGAACGATTCTCACCTGGAGAGAATCGACGTCGAGCGCATGGTTCAAGTGCAGGGCATCCACGATCTTGGTGATCTCCAGTACGAAGCTCAAACCCTGGCCGCCGTGACTGCCGTCCGCCAGGCTCGCCCTGCGCAGGCCGAAGAGTCCGACACTTCCAGCCAGGAGCTCGGGATGATCGCTCGGGTTTGCACCCTCCGGCAGGTTGATGTAGGCGCTGAGGACCGAGGCGTCGTTCGTGCCGCGGATATTCTCCAGATTGAGGAAAACCCGATCCGGTGGAGTGGTCTCGGAGGCGTGGACAAGGCTGGCGGACACCTTGCGGCGGACGTCCGTATCGAGCTTGACCGTGACGCGAGCCCCCGCACCCTGGATCGCGAGAGACCCTTGATTGGCGCCGACGAGCTCCACGTTCTTGCCTGGGATCACAGCAGCTCCTCCCTGCACTCTTACCGCTGCGGCCGGTGCTCCCAGCCGCGTCAGCCTCTGCGCAAACAGGGCCGCGGCGGGGGCGGGAGCAGGCGCTTGGAGACTGTCATAGGTATAGTCGAGCTGATCGAGACTGCTCATCTCTTGCGGAGTGTACACCCAGGCGCTGCCGTCCGGCATCGGCATCACGAACTCGCGCTCGCCGATGGCCGCGGGACCGTTCAGCCAGTTGGGGTCGATCGGATTGGAGTTCGACATCGCATTCCACGCCGCCCACATGCGGTCGATATTGGCATGATGCAAATAGAAGATCGGGTCGAGCCCCGCGAGGCCCGGATCGCTCATCAAGCCGTAGGTCTGGCCATCCGGAGCGTTGCCGCCGACATAAACATGAACCAGGTTGTGCGGATTGTTTTCAAGGTTGCCAGACGTTCCTCCGGCGTGCGAGAACCCGGTGTCGGGACCGCCGAACCCGGGTGGTGGAGTGGCGGGATCACTTCCGGTGTAGAGGTCGTTTGTCATGCAGTCCTGGGTGACCGGGCCATACGCGAAATTGGGATCGTTCGGATGCTGTTGGATCGCGACGGCGGTGGGGACGTAGATATTCCCGTCACCGTCGGGTCCATAGCGAGCCGTAACGAAAAGGGGGTTGGGGCTGCCGTCCGGCAAGGTCTGCTGCGTGAAGGCGGGCGGAATATTGTATTCTTGCCCCGGTCCAAAATAATTCCAATAGGGCAGGGCCCAGGTCGCGGGTCCGCCGAGGTTGATCACCTCCGCCCTGACCTGAGCTTCCAGTGCCAGGAGATAGCCGCGATGCCAGGGCGGGAAATACCAACTCTGGTGCTGACATTGATCCCAGTATTGATCCTGGTCGCTCTGCGAAGGCAGCGGCGAGGTCGGTACCGGGGGCGGCGGCGGGAGGAACCCCCAGCCGGGAAAACTGGTCTCGGGTGGATTGACGTATTGGCCGTGGATCGCAGCAAAGAACCACCAACTGGAGGGATCACTCAACTCCCGCGCCTGCATCGCGCCGACGCCTTTCGCGTACCACAAAAGGTTCGGGTCGTCGAAGGTACCGCCGTTGTTCCAAGCGTTCTCACGTGTGTATTCAGCCATTTGCTCCTCCTCGGAGAGTCGTTTCATTAGTTGCAAGGCAAGCCTCGTGCCAGACGGCGGGCTGCCGAGAGGCCCGGCAGGAGACGGATCTGGAGGGTTGTCTCCTGGGTGTCGGGGAGTGTCGGCGTTATGTCGGCGTTATGTCGGCGTATGTCGGAGATTGTCGGAACGCGCGGCCGGCAGCGCGGCCCTTGACGCATCGTGTTAATCTAAAATATAAAGGGTGTCGCGGAATTCTGCGCACGATGGGGAGGAAACGATGGCAACCCAACGCTCGGCGACGATCTACATCACCAACAACACCGACGGCACCGCGTGGATTCTCCTCTTCCACAACAATTCGAGCAACGGTACGCAGAGCGGCAGTGGGTACGCCGCGCCCGGCGGAAGAGTCGGACCGATCCAGGTCTATTTCGAGACCGGTATCGGCACCGGGACCATCGAGGACTACTGGTCGGTCCTCCTCCAGGTCCAGGGCGGCTCCACGCCCGGCTTCTATGTCAGCAGCGGCACCCTCCTCGATCCCTACTGGAAGGAGTGCCAGCTCCAGCACGAGGATGCCGGCCAGACGATCACCCTGTCGGTCAGCACCACCGTCTTCGATGTCGCTCTCGATTCGGGTGGATGCACGGGCGGGATGACGCAGCTCGCACCCGCCTCGCCGATCACGAACGTTTTCGTCGTGATGCTCGAAAACCATTCGTTCGACAACCTTTTCGCGATGTCGGGTATCCCGGGGATCACCGCGGCCACCACCGCCGATTCGAACTCCTACAACGGCACCACCTACAACGTACAGCCGAGCGCGCCGCTCAGCATGCCGACGGATCCCGGCCACGAGTTCCTGGACGTCCTCGAGCAGCTCGCCGGCCCGGGCGCCACGTATCCGCCTGGCGGGCCCTATCCGCCGATCAACAACTCGGGTTTTGCGGCCGATTACGCCACCTCGACCACCGAAGGTCCGGCTCCGCCGACGCAGGACATCGGTGACGTCATGGCCTGCTTCGCCACGCCGAACCAGCTGCCGGTGATCTACCAGGCCGCCCTCCAGTTCGCGCTGTGCGACCATTGGTACGCGGCGATGCCGGGACCGACCTGGCCCAATCGCTTTTTCCTCCACGGCGCATCGTCCTCCGGTCTCGACGACAGCCCGACGTCCGAACAGATCCTCCTCTGGGAAGCTCCCGGGGATGGGTTCCAATATCCGAACGGCTCGATCTATGGCGCGCTGGCCAATGCGGGCATCCCCTACCGTTTCTACAACGATTCGACCGGCCTCCCGCAGGAACAGAGCCTTTACAGCGACGACCCGCAGAACGGCTCACCGGCCGGCGCCGTGCCGCAGGTCTCGTCGCTCAGCGGTGTGACCCTCCTGGACATCAATTCCCTGCAGAGCTTCGCGGCCGATCTCCAGGGTCCTTACCCCTATCCCTACACGTTCATCGAGCCGCACTACGGAGACATCACCAGCGGAACCTACGCGGGCGGCTCGTCCCAGCACCCGATGGACGACGTCTACGGCGGCGAGAACCTCCTCGCTCACGTCTACCAGGCGATTCGGAATTCGCCCTATTGGAACACCAGCCTGCTGATCATCACCTACGACGAGCACGGCGGGCTCTACGACTCCGTGGCCCCTCCGGGCGGCGCGCCGGCACCGGGCGACAATCCGCACTACGGTTACAACAAGCATGGCTTCAACTTCGAGCAGTATGGCGTCCGGGTTCCCGCGGTCGTCGTCTCGCCGCTCATCCCCGCCGGAACGGTGAGCCACACCCTCTACGACCATTCGTCGGTGCTCAAAACCCTGGAGCAACTGTACGGCCTGGGCGCCCTGACGCAACGAGACGCGGGCGCCAACAGTCTTCTCTCCCTGCTCTCGCTCTCGGCGCCCAGAACGGACTGCCCGGCGTCGCTGGGCAGTCCGGCCCCTCCGCTCCGGGCCACCAAGCTCCCCTTGACCGTCGAAGAGCGCTCGCGGATCGACGCCCAGCCCGTCCCGCGATCCGGCAATCTCACGGGTGTGTTGGGAATCCTGATGAAGACCGAGATCGAGCTCTCCGCGGGAACACCGCCGGAGATCGCTGCCATAAAAGCGAAGGTCGCGGCCATCGAGACGCGAGGCCAGGCCCGAGCCTACATCGCGTCGGTCATGGAGAAGGTGGAAATCGCCAAGCAACAGCGCAAGCTTGCGGCGCGCCGCAAGCCCTAAGGCTCTGTCGCACCTCGGAAGCGCGGGTGGCCGAAGCCTGGGGGCGTTGCCTTTTGAGCCGGGATGTTCCACACTCCGAGCATCGATCCGATCTCCTATCGTTCGGCCGCCACCCGGCTCCTCGCCCTCGCCGCCCTCCTCGGCGTCGTTGGCAGCGCCGGCATTGGCGCCAGTGTTGGCCGTGCCGCCAGCGCCGCCAATGCCGCCAATGCCGCCAATGCCGCCAATATCGCCAGCGCCGCCAGTATCGCCAGTACCGTGCAGGCACCGCCATCGTCGCCCCCGCCGTCGGCGCTGCCCGATGCGGACGCCGCCGTCGAGCTGACCTGGGGGGTGAAGATCCCCTTGCGCGACGGGGTCCTCCTGAACGCGACCCTCTACCGGCCGCGCCACCCGACCGGGCCTTTGCCGGTGCTCTTCCGTCTCACTCCCTACACACCCGACTCCTATCACCGCGAGGCCATGGACCTGGCGCGCCATGGCTACGCCTTCGCGGCGGTCGACGTGCGCGGGCGCGGCAACTCGGGAGGGACCTTCGAGCCCTGGCGCAACGACGGCCGCGACGGGGCCGACGTCGTCGAGTGGCTGGCGCGCCAGCCCTGGTCGAACGGCAAGGTGGGAATGTTCGGCGAGTCCTATCTCGGCCGTGCCGTCTGGAGCACGCTCAAGGAGGGACCGCCGCACCTCGCCGCGGCGGCGCCGATCGCCGCCGGCTATCCCCTCCTCTTCTGGAAAAACATGCTGACCCCGGACCTCGTGCAGGGGATGCTCTATATGGCCGGGGTCACCACCAACTCGCACCTCGCGGGCGACGACGCCTTCTGGATCGCCCGCTACCGCGAGCTCTACCTGAACCACCTGCCGCTGCGCCAGTTTGACCGCCTGGTGGGCTTCCCTTCGGCGGTCTTCCAGCGCCTCCTCGACCACCCCGCCCACGACGCTTTCTGGAGCGCCGTCGCCCCCGGTCCCGACGACTACCGGCGGATGAGCCTGCCGCTTCTCACCATCACCGGTCTCTACGACAGCAACCAGCCGAGCGCGCTCTACTTCTACCGCGAGCACCGGCGCTACGCACCGCCCGCGGGGCGCGACCGGCACTACCTGGTGATCGGTCCCTGGGACCACAGCGGCACGACCCGGCCGCAACGGGAATTCGGCGGCCTCGCCTTCGGTCCGGCGAGCCTCATCGATATCCCCGATCTCCTGCGCCAATGGTTCGACTTCACCCTGGGGACCGCGCCGCGCCCCGCCTTCCTCGCCAAGCGGGTGGCCTACTATGTCGCCGGGGCCGAGGAGTGGCGCTCTGCGGAGAGCCTGGACGAGCTGACCGGCGCCACCGAGCGCCTCTTCCTCGCCTCCGACGGCGAGGCGGGCGACCTCCTCCACTCCGGCCGCCTGGCGCCCGCGCCCCAGCGCGGCTCTGCCGCCGACCGTTGGACCTATGATCCGCTCGATACCCGGCCGGAAGAGCTGGACCGCGAGCCGGTGGACGCCTGGGCGACCAGCCAGCGCTATGCCCAGAACCTCTACGGCGCCGGCGTCGTCTACCACGGCGAGCCGTTCGCCGCGCCGACCGAGATCCTCGGCACGCCGCGCCTCGCGCTCTGGCTCGCCATGGACGTGCCCGACACCGATCTCGCCGCCACTCTCTACCTCCTGCTGCCGGACGGCGGGAGCGTGCTCCTGGGCGAGGACGTCCTGCGCGCCCGCTACCGGCGCTCGCCCGCCGAGGAGGAGCCGGTCCGCCCCGGCGCCATCCTTCGCTACGACTTCACCTTCCCCTTCCACGCCCGAATCGCTCCGGCCGGCAGCCGCCTCCGCCTGGTCGTACGCTCTCCGAACACGATCTACGGAGAAAAAAACTACAACCGCGGCGGCCCGGTGGCCGACGAATCGGGCAAGGACGCCCGCACCGCCCATCTCACCCTCTACCACGACGCCGCCCACCCGAGCGCCTTGGAGCTGCCGCTCGGGCACTGAGGCCTTGGTGTCCCAAGCCAGCCTTCACCGCTGGAGCGTCGGAGCGCCCCGCGCTTGACGGGCCGCACACAAAAGCATAAAAATGCAGACATGAGAACCACCATCGACCTCCCGGATGAGTTGCTCCGCCAAGCGAAGGCCAAGGCTGCTCTCAACGGTATGAAGCTCAAGGATCTCATTACCCAATTTGTGGAACAGGGCCTTGAGCAGGGCGCCTCTCGGTCCGCGGTCTCGCTCCGGCGCCAGCGTAGCGAGCTTCCGGTAGCGCGAGCGGCAACGGGGCGGTCGCTCCCCTCGCTGACGAACGCGGAGATCGATCGCCTCCTCGACGAAGAAGAGACGACCCGTGGCCGCACGGATTGACCTGCCCGATATCAATGTCTGGCTCGCCTTCAGCGTAGCGGATCATACGCACCACCTGAGGGCGCGCCATTACTGGTATGAGGAAGCGGCCGACCAGCTTGCCTTCTGCCGGGTGACGGCTCTCGGTTTCCTGCGCCTCGCGACCCTCTCTGCCGCGATGGGAGGACGGCCGCTCACGGTGCGGCAAGCATGGCAGGCCTATGGCGAGTTCCGTCGCCTCCCAGAAGTGCGTCTGGTCGCCGAGCCGGAGGATTGCGAGGCCTGGCTGGAAGAATGGGCGTTGGGGGGACGCTCGACTCCCCGGGGTTGGACAGATGCCTATCTGGCCGCCTTCGCCAGGGCGGGCGGATTGCGACTCGTCTCTTTCGACGGAGACTTCACCCGTTTCGAGGGGCTCGATCTTCTTCGGCTGGAAGGGTAGCGCGACGACCTCTCGATCCTGAAGGGCCGGCGAAAGAGGCGCCACTTCTTCGGCCCGCCCCTGCGAGGTGTTCTTCGATCTCTTCCTCCGAACGAAGCCTTTTCGTACGCCGGGTTGATAGGGTCGCTGTTGGCGAAGGCTTCTTGGGGGCCATCATTTCTATGGATCGGACGTATCCAATTCCTTGGACAGACACTCAGAATGGAAGAGGCCCTCCCTGTGAGCGAACGCCCAAGCCGCGCTCGCAGAGCATGGTAAGAACCTTGCAGCCTCATCCGTGCGGCGACCCTGACGTAACCAAGGAGGACGGATGAGTACGATCGCTGCGATCTTCACGGCAAGCCTGCTCCTCGCTTCTGCCGCACAGGCACAGATCAGCGGTGAAGTGGGTGGGAAAGTCGTCGAGACGTGGGACGACATCGAGAAGCCCCATCCGCTCGTAGGCGCCAGAGTCGTGCTGACCGGTGGTTCCGGGATCCCGATCCACCGAGAGACCGTCACACGAGCAGGGGGCGAGTTCCAGTTCTTCGGCATCCCTCCAGGCGACGGCTATCGGCTGCATGCGGACGACCACCTGGGCTATGGAGTCGATGGAGAGATCGGCCACGTCTATGCGGGCCAGCGCAAATACCTGAGCGTATGGATCGCGGGCTACCTCCTCTACTGTCGAGGCCTGGTCAACTGGGTGCAGGACGTGTTCCCAGCCGGAACCTATTCCTACCCCATTCCCGAGCCCATCCTCTTCATCTGCCTCGACTAGACGATCGCGGGATAACCGCGGCCGGCGGACGCCGACCGCACATTTCTCCGGCATTGCCGAGGCCAGGGCCAGAGGCTGGCGCTACTTGGTTCGGCCCTCGTCGATCGAGAAGTTATGCTGGGTCAGCCATTCGCGCGCCAGCCCCTCAAGAGCCTCTTTCTTGTAGGCGAATCACACGTCTTCGACGCCCAGTCGTCGAATCGCGCCCTTGAAGTTGCGGAAGGCGCCGTTCCTGCGAATGGCACTCCGAAGCTCCTCACGAGCGGACTCACTCGACAGCGAAGCCGCAAACCGATCCATCATCTCCCATTCGTCGAGGTCGAATTTGCTTGGCAGCTCGAGCCACTCCTCTGAGTCGAGCACTTGCCTGGCTGCGGCCACGGTCTCCTGCTGCCAATCGGGCAGATCGGGGTCCGGCTCCGTCGGCGCTTCCCTCCCCAAGAGGCGGTCACTTCTCGGACACTTTCCTAGTCAGAGGAAAGGGTTGACGATCTCCAGACCGTCGATCCGTTGCCCGTGTTGCAGGTCTTCCGAGTAGAGGACGGAGCACCCGGACCGAGCCGCAGACCGAATCACCAGTGCATCCCAGAAAGAGAAGCTGTGCAGCCGGTGGAGGTCAATGGCGGCCAGGATGTCCTCAATGCCGATCAGGGCGACGTCGAATCGCGCCGCCAGCTCCACTTTGCGCCGGGCGATCTCAGCGGAGACCCCGAGCTTGCGCCTGATGGTGACGAAGTACTCTTGAAGCACCTGGCTCGACACCACTCCAGAGGACTTCTGCATGCACAGCGCGACCAGATCCAGGGCCGTCTCCCGCTTTTGCGGTTCGCCCAAGTCGTCTGTATAGACGAGGACATTCGTGTCGAGAAAGTTACGGCCGGGCATGGATCTCATCACGGTCGAACTTCCAGCCTCTGGAGTTCCCACCCCCTTCGTCCGACAGGCGCCGGAACTCAGCGATGGTCTCCTCTGGAGTCGCGGTCGAGGTGAGCTGCTCGAGGTAGTCCCGGATGAGCTGGTTGACGCTCTTGCCCATGGCAGCAGCGACCTTCCGCGCTTCTTCGATGAGACGCTCGTCGATGGAGAGAGTCAGGTTCATACGAAGCCTCCTCACACATAATACGTGGACACGGGCTCTGTGTCACTAGTGGGCTTCTCAAGCGGGTATCATCTTTCGGCAGCACCTTTCGGACCTTGCACTTCTTGGGCACGGCTGGCACTCTCCAAGAACTTCCCCGCGCTCACTCGGAGATGCGACCTAAGTTGGTTGGACGTGCATGGACAATGTATCTACAATGGACGCTACTCGATTCACGGCCAGACCTTTGAAACGGGATGCCGAGAACGAGTTGATCCGCAATCTGCAGTGCGGTCACAGGTCCGCGCCGGAGACCCTATGAACCTCAAGCCTCCCCCGCTCGTGCCGAGTCGGGTCACCAACCTACAGACGCAGGTGCAATCCCTCAAGGTACCCAGGACGAAGACCAAGTGGCAGTCGCGGCCCTGTGCCGCGAACAGTATTGCCTACGCTCGCGAGATTTGCGCCCTGGCTAAAGCCTGGGCGAGCGCCGCCGGGCAGAGCGGCGCCTGCCGGGTTACGATCGTACAGTCCGGCTACGAAACCGGCTGGGGTACCCATCCCTTCTTTACCCAGGGAAACAACTGCTTCGGCTTCCATGGGGAGGGAGACGCGGGATGGGTGCCGGCGGCGGAGAACCCCAAGGTACACGTGTCCGTCTTCTCGTCACGGGACGCATCGTTCAAGGAATATTGGTCACGTGTCGAGAAAGCAGGGGTTACCTACCAGAGCGATGCGCAGTTTATCCGCGATGTCACGACTCGATGTGCGTTCGCGGTGGGGAGACAGAACTCATATATCAGCGACATCCTGGACACGCTCGGAAGATGTGACCAGGATCTCGCTATCTGCTGCGCCCAGAAGCCCAAGAAATCGTAGGAGGCCCGTGCGGATCGCGATGGGCAGGAGAGCCGGCGGCGTCCTCGTGATAGTTATCGCGGCGAGTCTCTTCGCGGCGGCGGGCGGACCGCGGTCTCGCGGCTCCGCCCGGCCGGAATCTGGAAGTCTCGAGATCCATCGGACGCGGGGGCGCTGTATCGGTTGCGCCGGCCCGCTTCGTCTCGGCCGAATCCAATTCGTCACCCCAACGGAGGGCTGGTCCACGGCGTACCACCTGCCCGTGGTGGGCCAGGGGCTCGGTGTGACCGCGATGGTGCATACCCAAGACGGCGGCCGTACTTGGGTGGAGCTACCCTTCGTCGGCGAGCAGTTCACCGGCGGCGCGGAGCCGGCCTTTTCTTTTCTGGACAGAGAGCGAGGCTGGGTCGCTTGGATGGAAGGGGGAGGAGAAGGGCACCTCAGCGAGACGAAGGACGCGGGACGAAGGTGGCGGCACCGCGCCTCGCCGGTGTCTCAGGGAAGAATCGGTGCCCTCGAGATCCTCGATCGGCAACGGGCGTGGGCGGTGGCGGCGGGTCTCCACGGAGTGTCCGTCGCCCTCACGGCGGATGGCGGAGAGACATGGGGCGTTCAGCCGCTCCCGCTCGCTAGCGTGGATTGCGCGTGCTCCCTGAATCGGCGGACGGTCTGGGTGCTCGGACCGTCCGTCGGCGCCGCGGCCGACCGGCGGCCGCGCCTGGGAATCAGCGCGGACGGGGGCGGGAGTTGGCGTTGGAGCGACCTTCCCCCAGGATACGACGAGGCGCTGCAGTGCGAGCAAGTCGACGCCCAAACCGCGTGGCTGATCGCGCGGCCCGGGCACCGCGAGGGCTCCGATCTGTTGCGGACGCGGGATGGGGGGCAGACCTGGAGCCGACAGCCTATCGGTTCGGCCAGCCCCGCACGGCGGTACTTCACGGCGCTGTGTTTCCTCTCTAAAACTCTGGGGCTCGCTTTTGCCGACGATCCGCGGCGGGACAGCCATGCCATCCTGCTCACGATGGATGGCGGCGAGACCTGGCGATCGCAGCCGGCCGACCGAAGTGTCTCCTCCTGCCAGGCCGTGGCGGGTGAGTTTTATGGTGCGGCCGGTCTGGACCTGCTGCGCATTCGGCCGCGCTAAGGCGTCGACGGTCGAGGGGATCCTCCAGGATCTGGCCTAAAGCCCCCGGCTCTGCCGGGGGATACTTACTCGGGAGGCCATACGCCCTCTTCCTCCCACCCCTCGAAGCCTTTGCCGAGCGGGGCCTCGACTCCCGCATAAGCGCGCTCATACTGCGCATCGGATCTCCCGCTCGCGGCGCTGGCGCACGAAGTCGGTAGCGAGTTGCCGTAGCACCGCGGACCGCCCCTTTTCGTGAACCTCGGCGGTTTTATCCAGCTCGGCGAGAAGATCTTCGTCGAACAGAACCTGGACCGTCTTCATGTGGAAAGTTTATGTGGGGTCATCCTATGGATCAAGCATCACGAGCCTCGCCCCAGACTCCGAGCCTCCGTTCACCGCCTGCCATCGCCTGAATCTGGTATCCTTTTTTGCCAGTCCTTGCGATTCGCCGTCTCGGAGCCTCGCCATGAAGACCCGTCTCGCGCTCGCCCTCTTCGCTCTCTCGATCGCCTGCCCGGCCATGGGCACGGCGTCCCGGTCCGCGGTCGGCCGAGTGGTGGATACGGGCGGGCGCCCGATCGCGGGCGCCACGGTCCATCTCCTTCCTGCCGATGTCGCCGGCATCGCCGGCACCGCCGGCAATGCCGACGCGACCGCGGCCCGGGAGGCCCGGGTCTCCGTCCGGACCGATGCCCATGGGCGCTTCGCCTTCAAGAAGTTGCCCGCCGGCCCGATCGATCTCGCTGTGCGCGCCCGGCGCTTCGCGCCCGTTCTCCTCCGCGGCGTCGTCCCCAGCTTTGTCCCCGGCAGTCCGGCCGGGGCGCCCGCCGATCTCGGCAGGATCGTCCTCCAGGCCGGCGCCGTCCTCAAAGGGAGCGTCGAGGATCCGGAGGGACGACCGCTCGCCGGAGCTCTCGTTCGCGTCGGGCGGACGGACGAGCTCGAGGACTGGCTCTCCTGGGCGGGCGCCAAGCCGGAGAACGAATGGAAGACCGGGGTCGACGGGGGGTTCGAGGCGATCGACCTCACCCCCGGGGAGTGGCTGCGACTCCGGATCGAGCGCGAGGGTTACGCCTCCTATACGATCGGGCTCGATACCTGGATGGAGGAGCCGCTCCGGATCGTCCTCACCCCCATCTCCCAGGTCGCCGGCCGGGTGCTCGACGAGGCGGGCTCTCCCATCGCCGCCGCCCGGGTCATCCTGGAGAACGAGCGGGCCGACAGTTGCCTGGCGGAAGGACCGACGGACGCCCTGGGCCGCTTCGCGATCGCCGGCCTTCCCCCCGGCCGCTACACGCTCCACGTTTCGGCCGCCGATCACCTGCCCGCCGAGCCCCAGCCGGTCCAGGTCGTCGCGGGCTCCAACGTGACCGACCTCACGATCCTCTTGAGCGATGGCGCCGTGATCGAGGGCCAGGTCACCACCGCGGACGGCGATCCGGCGGTAGGAGCCGAGGTGCGGCTCGCCGACCCTGCCTCTCCCCCCGCTCCGGGAGCGGCGCGACGCTTCTCGTTCCTCGCCAGCACCCGGACGGACGGCGACGGTCGCTACCGGTTGGCCGGGGTCGCCACCGGCCGCCACCGGGTCGCCGCCGACCTCGCGGGTCGCCAGGAGACGGCCGGCGAGCTCGATGTCGAGGATGCCCCGAACTGGCTCGATCTGCGTCTGGGCGAGACGGGGTCTCGCCTCCAGGTCGTTCGATAGCGGGCGACGACGCGGGTCCTGGCGCCTCCGCCGCGGCGCTTTCCCTTGGGCTGGCACTGCTTCAAGTCTGAAGCTCGCGTTTTCTTGGGAGCAGCCACCACGGATGCCGCGCCCCTGAAGCCGTAGGCTCCGCGCTGCCGGCCGTTGCGCTCCAACTTCTTCTTTTTGTGGGCGAGAAACCGGTTTTCCAGCTCCAAAAAGAGCTTTTCTTAAGCCGAAAACATCTTTTCCGGCCGCAGTATCTTCTTTTCTCCGCGAGAAAAGAGGATTTTGTGGGGCAACCTCTTCTTTTCCGACCGCTATAACCTCTTTTCCGCCGGCAAAAACCGAATTATGGGAGCTAAAAAGCTGTTTTCAGGTGCTGAAAACCTGTTTTCTCCTGACGATCCCCTCTTTTAGCCGCGCAAAAAGCCGTCGTCGGGTCTCTGAATGCCGAGAAAGAGCTCCTGTTGGGGAACGTGGAGGACGTCAGAGTCCTCGGGCAACGCCAGGAGTGGTTAAACGGGGCTGGCCGTTCTCAGTTGTTCGAGCAACCCGGCGAGCGTTACCCCTTCCAGGGAATCGAGGGTCAGGTCGACCTCCGGGAAGGGAAGCCGGGCGGTCACCGGGTTGGGGACTAAGAGGCAGCGCATCCCGGCGCTCCGCGCGGCGAGCACCCCGTTGGGGGAATCCTCGATCGCCAGGCAGGCGGCGGGGGGGAGGCCGAGCTCGGCGGCGGCGAGGAGGAAGAGGTCGGGGGCGGGTTTCACCTGGCGGACCAAGTCCCGGCCGATCACCCGGTCGAAGAGGGGACGGATACCGTGTTGGGTGAGCCAAAGCTCCACCCAGCCAAGGGAGCTGCTGGAGGCGACCGCGATCCGCAGACCCGCCTGCCGCGCCTCGGTGAGGAGGGCCTCGACCCCGGGCCGGAGCGGCTCGTCGGCGCAACGCCGGCGAATCTCGATCCGGACCTCCCGGGGATCGCCGGCGTAGGACCCGGCGGTGAGGCCGATCAGATGGGTGTGCGGGTCGAAGCCGTCATGGGTGCCGAGGGCGCGCTGCCAGTCGGCCGTCGCGAGCTCGCGGCCGTGGTGCCGGTAGACCTCCTGCCAGGCGGCGAGGGTCGGCGACTCGGTGTCGACCAGGGTGCCGTCGAAGTCGAAAACGATGCCGGCGATCGGAGGGAGACTAGGGGAGGGGGCGGGAGGGGTCGGCGGCATGGGGCCATCGTAGCCGATCCCTCCCGCGGGTTGCCTCTCGCGGCTCAGTCGACCGCCTGGCCGGCCTCGATCTGCTGGATCATGTTCTCTACGTTTTTCTTGTTGCCCGGGTCCGGGGCCTGGGGGAGGGCGAGCTTCGCCTCGGCCACGGCTTCCTTCTTCTTGCCCAGGGCGGCGTAGCCACGGGCGAGACCGACGTGGACCGGCCAGACGTTGGGGTGCCGTTTGGCGTTCAGCTCGAAGACCTTCATCGCCTCCTGCGGCTTCTTCGCGGCCAAGAGCCGGCGGCCGTAGAGATGGAGGTCGATGGGCTGGGCCGAGGCATCGTTGAGGGCGCGATCCATGGTCTTCTTGGCCTCGGCGTCCTGGCCGTTCACGGTTTCGAGGTCGGCGAGGGTCGAGAGGGTGTCGAAGCTCTCCTTGCCGCCGAACGCCGGGTTGATCGCCTGCTGGGCCCACTTGAGGCCTAGGTCCAGATGGGTCTTGTTCGCCAGTGAGAACTGGGCGGCGGCGAGCCAGTTCTGCGAGGTGAAGCCGGGGCTCGACCGCAGCTCATGGCGCAGGTTCTCGACGTAGAGGTCGTACGGGTTGTCGACCGTGATGACGAAGGGGACTTTCAGGTTCTCCCACTGGAGGGCGACGGTCGCGGTATCGAGCTTGCGTTCGGGGAACTCGTAGGTCAGCACCTCGTGGTACTCGGCGGGCTCGGGCTTGGCCGTCACCCGCAGGGCGTCTTCCTTGGGGTCGTAGGTGAAGCTCCCCCAGGAGGTCGAGTTCCTGGAGAAAATGATCGTCCACTCATCCGCGCCGGGGAGGAAGTGGAGGCCATAGGTCCCGGCGGGGAGCGGCTGGCCCTGGACCTTGACGTCGTGCGAGACGGTGAACACCGTATTCTCGTTGGCGCCGCCGCGCCAGGGGCAGTTCTCGCCGCAGGTCCCGAAGCCCAGGTTGGCCATCCCGTAAGGGACGAGACCGCCCCAGATCTTGCCCTTCCGGTCCTCGCCCGTGGGGCTGTGGACGTGCGGGCTGCTGTAGTCGATGCTGACGCTGACGAGGCCGATCTGCTGGGTGACCGTCGCCCGCTGGTTGCCACCGCTGGGGGGGAGGGTGATGCCTTTGGACTGCGCCTCAGCGGGTCCGGCGGCGAGACCGGCGATCCCGGCGATCCCGGCGGAGATGCAGACGGCCGTCGCAAGGGTCAGGGACGCGAGGGGGCGAAAGGGGGATCGGCTCATGGGATCTCCTTGGGGATGGATAGCTTTCGGCTGAGCTACGCAGGCGAGCGCGAAAAGTTGCGCGAGGGCTTCGGTGACCCCTTCTGACGCCGCTGCGTCACCTTAGGTATGCGGGGAGGGCGGATCGCCTCGCCAATTCCTTGAGCAGGAGGAAGTTAGTTGAATACTGTCGTTTGGGGGTCCTGCCCGGGGGGCCCGGAGGAGGGTGCCCCGGAGATCGCGGCGCCCGTGGCGGAGCTGGCGCTCACCTACGGACAGCGGGCGCTGTGGTTCCTGGACCGCATGGCGCCGGGCAACCCGGCCTATGTGATCGCGGGAGCGGCGCACGTCGTGGGCGAGCTCGACGTCGCGGCTCTCCGCCGTGCCGCGGCGGCCCTGGTGGCCCGCCACCCGGCGCTCCGCACGACTTTTGAGGAGGGGCCACAAGGTCCACGGCAGCGGGTGGCGGCGCCGGGGGTGGGAGCGGTCGACTTCCGGGAGGAGATCGTGACCGATCCCGTGGAGAGGGCCGATCCGCGTCCTCTCCTCGCCGCCCTGGCCTTCGCCCCTTTCGATCTCGAACGGGGACCGCTGCTGCGTCTCGCGGTGCTCCACCTGGGGGGCGAGGCCGGAGCCGGTCCCGGAAAGACCGCACTGGCGCTCTCCATCCATCACATCGTCGCCGACTTCTGGTCGCTCGCGCTGCTTCTGAAGGATCTCGCGGCGCTCTATGCCCTGGAGGTGGGGGAGGCGAGCGCCGCTCCCCTGCCCCCGCCGACGGGAGACTACGCCGCGGTGGTGCAGCAGGAAGAGGCGCTCCTCTCCGGGCCGGAAGGGGACCGGCTCTGGGAGTACTGGCGGAGCGCGCTCGCCGCCGCGCCGAGGGTGCTCGAGCTGCCCACCGACCGCCCGCGGCCGCCGGTCCAGACCTACGACGCAGGATCGTGCGCGCTCCGCCTGCCGGGAGAGACCGTGGCGGCCCTGCGGCGCCTCACCCGGCAGCGGGGAGCGACCCTCTACATGGGGCTCCTCGCCGGCTTCGAGCTGCTCCTCGCGCGCTATACCGGACAGGAAAAGCTGGTCGTCGGCTCTCCGACGACGGGGCGGGTGACGCCGGAGCTCTCGGGGGTCGTAGGTTACCTCGTCAACCCGGTGCCGATCGCCCTGGATCTCGCGGGCGATCCCACCGGCGAGGAGATCCTCGGGAGAACGCGGGAGGCGGCGCGCGCCGCCTTCGCTCACCAGGGATACCCGTTCGCCCTCCTCGCCGAGCGCCTGCTGCCGGAGCGGGACCCGTCGCGCTCGCCGCTCTTCCAGGCCGCCATGGTGCTCCAGAAGGGACGCCGTTCGGGGGAAGGAGAGATCGCGGCGCTCGCCGTGGGAGAGGACGGAGTGCGGCTCGGCTTCGGTCCCCTGGCGCTCGCATCGCTCGCCCTCCCCGAGCCTGGAGTCCAGTTCGATCTCTCGGTGATGCTGGCGGAGAGCGAGCCGGGGACTGCCAGGAAGGCCGGCGATGCCGGGAAGGCCGGCAATGCCGGGAATGCTGGGAATGCTGGGATCGTTGGCCGCTGGCAGTACAACCGCGACCTCTTCGACCCTCCGACCGCGGAGCGGATGGCCGGCCACTTCGCGAATCTCCTCGTCGCCCTGGCTACGCCGGGAGCGCTCGACCGGCGGGCCGCCGACCTGCCGCTCCTCGCCCCGCCGGAGTGCCACCAGCTGCTCGCCGAAGGGAACGACGTCCCGGGGGAGCGCCTGACTCCGGCCCTGGCGCCGTGCCGGTTCGCCGCGCAGGCCGTCCGCACCCCCGATGCGGTGGCTCTCGTCTGCGGAGCCCGGGAGGGCCAGGCGGTGACCTACGGCGAGCTCGACCGCCGCTCCGCGCTCCTCGCCCGGCGTCTCCGCGGCCTGGGGGTGGGGCTGGAGAGCCGGGTGGGGCTCTGCTGCGAGCGTTCGCCCGAGCTGGTCGTCGGCCTTCTCGGCATCTGGCGCGCGGGAGGGGCCTACCTGCCGCTCGATCCCGGGCTCCCCGCGGCGCGGCTGTCCTTCTATATAGAGGACGGTTTGGGAGACGCGGGGGAGGGAGCGGCGGCCGTTCTCGTCACCCAGAAGGTTCTCCGGGAACGCCTCGCCGGGTTGCCGCTCGCCGGTTTGACGGTCGTCGAGATCGATTCCGAGGATGGAGCCGGGGACGCCGGCGAGGAGTACGCACCGCTCCCGGACTTCGGGGACCCGGCAGCCCTGGCCTATCTCATCTACACCTCGGGGAGCACCGGCCAGCCCAAGGCTGTGGCGGTCGCCCAGGGGAACCTCGGGCACGCGCTCGCCGCTTTCGATGCCGCCTTCGGCTTCGTCGCGGGCGACCGCATGCCCTGCCTGGCGCCGGCCTCCTTCGACATCTTTCTCTTTGAGCTTCTGGGGCCGCTCTTGAACGGCGGCACCGTGGTGCTCTTCGAGCTGCGGCCGGCGCTCGACATCCCGGCTCTCGTCGCGGCACTGCCGGGGACGTCTCTCCTCCATGCCGTGCCCGCCCTCATGCGGCAGCTGGTGGACGGGGTGGCGCGTGCGGCGGAAGCCTGCCGGTCGCTCCGCCGGGTCTTCGTGGGCGGCGACTCTGTGCCGACCGATCTCCTGGTCGACCTCGGGCGGGTCTTCCCGGCAGCGCGGACGACCGTGCTCTACGGTCCCACCGAGGGGACGATCGTGGTCGCCGCCTGGGCGGCCTGGGAGGTGGAACGGGCGCTCCCGGCCGACCGCCGGCCTCTCGGTCGCCCCCTGCCGGGAGCAATCCTCGAAGTGCGGGATTCCGGCGGCCGGCTGGTACCGGTCGGGGTGCCGGGGGAGATCTGGATCGGCGGTTCCGGGGTGGCGCGCGGCTATCTCGGCCGGCCGGAGCGGACCGCCGAGCGCTTCGTCCCTGGAGGCGCGGGCGGGCGCCGCTACCGGACCGGCGACCTCGCCCGCCGCCTTCCCGACGGCCGGCTCGACTTCGTGGGGCGGACCGATCACCAGGCGAAGGTGCGCGGTTTCCGCATCGAGCTGGGCGAGGTGGAGGCGGTCCTCGCCGGTCACCCGGGAGTGCGCGCGGCGGTGGTCCTCGTGCGGGAGGAGAAGCCGGGGGACTTGAGGCTCGCCGCCTACGTGGTGGGGAGAGAGAGCGCGGCGCCGGCCGACCTCCTTGCCGACCTCCGGGCTTGGCTCCGCGAGCGGCTGCCGGACTACATGGTGCCGGGGGGGATCGCCCTCTTGGGCGCCCTGCCGCTGTCGCCCAACGGCAAGGTGGACCGGAAGGCGCTGGAGCGGATTCGGCCGGCCGGTCCCGAAGCGGAGAGGGTGGGGGCGGAGGCGGGCTCTCCCGCCGAGCGCGTCCCGAGCTCTCCCACCGAGGAGATCCTCGCCGGCATCTGGGCGGAGGTGTTGGGGATTGCCCGGGTGGGGGTGCGGGACGACTTCTTCGCCCTCGGCGGGCACTCGCTCCTCGCCACCCAGGTGGTGTCGCGGGTGCGCGAGGCCCTCGGGGTCGAGCTGCCGCTCGCCCGGCTCTTCGCGGCGCCCACTGTCGCCGCCCTGGCGGGGGAGGTCGAGGCGGCGCGGGCGCGGAAGGCCGGCATCCCTCCCTTGAGGCGGCGAGAGGCGGGGGAGCGGGAGGAGGGACCGCTCTCTTTTGCCCAGGAGCGGCTCTGGTTCCTCGACCGGCTGGAGCCGGGCACGGCGACCTACAACCTTCCCGGCGCCCTGTGGCTCCGCGGTCCGCTCGATCCCGCGGCGCTCGCCGCGGCCCTCACGGCGATCGTCCGCCGGCACGCCGCCCTGCGCACGACTTTCCACGCGGAAGGCGGCCGGGCGGTGCAACGGATCGGTTCCGCGACGGCGGCAGCGGTCGCTGTGCCCGCGGTGGATCTCGCCGGCATCCCCATGCCCCAGAGGGAAGCCGAGACCCGGCGCCTCGCCCGGGCGGAGGCGGCGCGGCCGTTCGACCTCGCTCGCGGTCCCCTCCTCCGCGCGACCCTCCTGCGGCTGGGGCCGGCCGAGCACCAGGCCCTCCTCTCGCTCCACCACATCGTGGCGGACGGCTGGTCGGTGGGGGTGCTCGTCCGTGAGCTGGCGGGGCTCTACGCGGCCGGCGTGGAAGGACATTCCCCGGCTCTCCCCGAGCTCCCGGTCGACTATGCCGACTTCGCGGCCTGGCAGCGGGACTGGCTGTCGGGAGAGGTTCTGGAGCGCGAGATCGCCTACTGGCGGCAGGCGCTCGCCGGCCTCGCCCCGCTCGACCTTCCCGACGATCGCCCGCGCTCCGCCGGCCGGGCGGCTCGTTCGGGCGGGTGGCATCGGTTCACTCTCCCGCCGGCGCTCGTCGGCGGCCTCGCCCGGCGCTCGCGCGAGGAGGGGGCGACCCTCTTCATGGTCCTCTTCGCCGGGTTCGCGGCCCTTCTCGCCCGGATCACCGGCCGGGAGGATCTCGCGGTGGGCACGGCGGTCGCCAACCGTACCCAGAAAGGGATCGAGGGGCTGATCGGCTTTTTCGTCAATACCCTCGTCCTGCGGGCGGACCTGGCGGGCGATCCGGGGGCGGCCGAGCTGATCGGCCGTCTCCGCGCGGTCTGCCTCGCCGCCTACGCCCACCAGGATCTGCCGTTCGAAAAGGTGGTCGAGGCCCTGGCGCCGGACCGGGAGGCGGGGAGGACGCCCCTCTTCCAGGTGATGCTCGCCCTGCAGAACGCCCCGACCGAGTCCCTGCGCCTCCCCGGCCTCAGCCTGGAGATCCTGGCGACGGAGGGAGGAACGGCGAAATTCGACCTCGTATTGAACCTCGAAGAGACGCCGGGGGGCCTCGCCGCGACTTTCGAGTACAGCCGCGACCGCTTCGAGCCGTCGACGATCGTCCGGCTGGCCGGACACCTGGAGAACCTCCTCGCGAGGGTCGCCGAGATCGGGGAGGCCCGGCTCTCCGAGCTGCCTCTCCTGAGCGCCGGCGAGCGGGGGCAGCTCCTCGTCGAGTGGAACGCCACCGGGGTGGAGCACGAGCGGGATCGCCCGGTCCACGAGCGGGTGGCCGCCCAGGTGCGGCGGGCTCCCGACGCCGTGGCGGTGGTCGCCCCGGCGGGAGCGCTGACTTACGGCGAGCTCGGAAGCCGGGCCGACCGGTGGGCGGCGCGGCTGCGGCGCCTCGGGGTTCGGGAGGAGACGCCGGTCGCGCTCTGCGCCGGGCGCTCGGCCGAGCTGATCGTGGGAGCGCTCGCCGTGCTCCGGGCCGGGGGTTCCTATGTGCCGCTCGATCCGGGCTATCCACCGGAACGCCTCGCCTACCTGCTGGCGGACCTCGGACAGCCGCTCGTCCTCTCCCGGCGGGCCGATCTCGCTCGCCTGCCGGAGGGGATCTCGCCGCTTCTCCTGGAGGAGGAGAGGGGGGAGGGAACGGCTTGCGGGGAGGGATTCGCGGTCGGACCGGGCGGCCGGGCCTACATCATCTATACCTCGGGCTCGACCGGCCGCCCCAAGGGGGTCGAGGTGGAGCACGGGAGCCTCGCCAATCTCGTCGCCTGGCATCTCCGCACCTACGGCCTGACGCCGGCAGACCGGGCGACCCTGGTGGCGGGAACGGCCTTCGACGCTTCGGTCTGGGAGATCTGGCCGGTCCTCGCCGCCGGGGCGAGCCTCGTCATCCCGGAAGAAGCGGTCCGTTCCGCCCCCGACCGGCTGGCCGGCTGGCTGAGCGAGCGGGAGATCACCGTGAGCTTCCTCCCCACCCCGCTCGCCGCGGCGGTGCTCGGCGCGTGGCCCGGTTGGGAACCTACGGGGCCGGGACCCGCGCTGCGGGCGCTCCTCACCGGGGGGGACCGGCTGCACCGGGCGCCGGAGCGCGATCCGGGTTTCGGTCTCTACAACCACTACGGCCCGACCGAGAGCACGGTGGTGGCGACCCGCGGCCGGGTGGAAGCCGGCGTTTCGGGGCTCCCCGCGATCGGCACCCCGATCGACAACACCCGGGTCTATCTCCTCGATCCCTGGGGCCAGCCGGTCCCCCTGGGCTCGGGGGGAGAGGTTGCCCTGGGTGGCCTCGGTCTCGCGCGGGGCTACTGGGGCCAGCCGGAGCGGACGGCCGAGCGCTTCGTGCCCGATCCCTTCGCCGGGTCGCCGGGAGGGCGGCTCTACCGGACCGGCGACCTGGCGCGTTTCCGGATCGCCGGGGCGCTTTCGTTCCTCGGCCGGATCGACGACCAGGTGAAGGTGCGCGGGGTGCGCATCGAGCCCGGCGAGATCGAGGCGGTCCTCGCCGCGCACCCCGAGGTGCGGGAGGCGGCGGTGGGGCTCGTCGGCGGGGAACGCCTGGTGGCCTATGTGGTCGCCGGGGTGCCGGGGCCGGAGCTGCGACGCTATCTCGCCGCGCGGCTGCCGGAGGCGATGGTGCCCTCGGCCTTCGTCCTGCTGCCGGCTCTCCCCCTGACGCCCAACGGCAAGGTCGACCGCCGGGCGCTGGCTGGGATCGAGCCCGAAATCGGGGGAGCCGGGGGCGCCGGCAAGATGCCGCCGCGGACCGCGACCGAGGTGCTCCTCGCCGGGATCTGGTCAGGGGTGCTGGGAATCGAGGGCATGGCGGTCGACGACGACTTCTTCGCCCTCGGCGGTCATTCGCTCCTCGCCACCCAGGTGACCTCGCGGGTGCGGGAGATCTTCGACATCGAGCTGCCGCTCCGCCTGCTGTTCGAGGCGCCGACTCTCGCCGCCCTGGCCCGGGAGATCGACGGGCGGAGGGTACACGGCGGAGGGATGTCAAGACTCCCGGCGCCGCCGCTTCGGCCGTACGCGCGGACCGGGTCGTCGGCGCTCTCCTTCGCCCAGGAGCGGCTCTGGTTCCTCGACCAGCTTTCGCCGGGCGTCGCGACCTACAACGTGCCGGTCGCCCTCCGCCTCCGCGGCGGGCTCTCCCCGGCGGCCTTTGCCGGGAGCCTCGGCGAGGTGGTGCGCCGCCAGGAGGCACTCCGCACCACCTTCTTCGCGACGGGCGGCCAGCCGGCGCAGAGGATCGGCCCGGCGTCGCCCGTCGAGATCCCCCAGGTCGACCTGACCCGCCTACCGGCGGCCACCCGCGACGACGAGGGCCTGCGGCTGGCGCGGGTCGAGGGGAGCCGGCCCTTCGACCTCACCCACGGGCCGCTCCTGCGGGCGGCCCTCGTGCGGCTAGGGCCGGCGGAGCACCTGGCCCTTTTGAACGTGCATCACATCGTCGCCGACGGCTGGTCCATGGGCGTCCTCGTGCGCGAGATGGGCGCTCTCTACGGCGCCCACCTCGCCGGACCGTCGGCGCTTTCTCCAGCTCTCCCGGAGCTGCCCGTGCAGTACGCGGACTTCGCCCTCTGGCAGCGGGAGTGGCTGTCGGGCGAGGTGCTGGAGGCGGAGATCGCCTACTGGCGGGGGGCGATCGCGGGGATTCCGCGGACCCTTGACCTGCCCACCGACCGGCCGCGCCCCACAGCTCCGACCTACCGCGGCCGGCACCTGGCCGTCGCCCTGCCGCCGCCGTTCGCCCGCGCCCTCGGCGTCTTTTCCCGGGAGAGCGGGGCGACCCCGTTCATGGTTCTCCTCGCCGGTTTCGAGGCCCTGCTCTACCGCTGGAGCGGCCAGGAGAACTTCCTCGTCGGCACCGCCGTCGCCAACCGCACGCTCCAGGAGCTCGAAGGGCTGATCGGGTTCTTCGTCAACACCCTGGCCCTCCCCGCCGGGCTCGCCGGAGAGCTGAGCTTCGGCGAGCTGGTAGGCCGGGCGCGCGACACTGCCCTCGCCGCCTATGCGCACCAGGATCTGCCCCTGGAGAAGCTCGTCGAAGCGGTCGAGCCCAGGCGCGACCTCTCCCGGGCCCCGCTCTTCCAGGTTCTCTTCGCCCTCCAGAACACGCCGGCCGAGCCGCTCGCGCTGCCGCGCCTGTGGATCGAGCCCATCGAGGTCGAATGGGGGACGGCGAAATTCGACCTCACCCTCTCCCTTGAGGAGACTCCGGAAGGCTTCGGCGGCTATCTGGAGTACGCGACCGACCTCTTCGACGGCACCACGGCGCGCCGTCTCCTCGACCACTTCGGGAACCTCCTCGCCGACGCCCTCGCCCATCCCGAGCGCCCGGTCTCCCGGCTCGCCCTCCTGGGAGAGGCCGAGCGCCAACAGCTTCTCGGAGAGTGGAGCGGCGGGCCGACCCCCTACCCGCGGCAGTCGACGATCCATGGCCTCTTCGCCGAGCAGGCCGGCCGCCGGCCCGATGCCGTCGCGGTCGCAGGGGCCGCCGAGGGAGGCGAGGAGTGTCTCTCCTACGGCGAGCTCGACCGCCGGGCGGGTCGCTTGGCCCACCGCCTGCGGGCGTTGGGAGTGCAAGCGGAATCCCGGGTGGGGCTTCTCCTCGAACGCTCTCCCGAGCGATTGGTGGCGACCCTCGCGATTCTTCAGGCCGGCGGCTGCTATCTGCCGCTCGATCCCGCCTATCCGCGCGACCGCCTCGCCCTCCTCCTCGCGGACGGCGGGCCGGCCGTCCTGGTCACCGAGGCGGGCCTGCTGCCGCTCCTCCCGGAGCTCCCGGTTCCGGCACCCCAAATCCTCTGCATCGACCGCGAGATCCCGGCGAGCGGAGCGGACGTTCTGGATCACGCTTCCGAGGAGACCGCGGCGGAGAGTCTCGCTTATGTGATGTACACCTCCGGCTCGACGGGAGTCCCGAAGGGCGTGGCGGTGCCGCACCGCGGGGTGGTGCGGCTGGTCTCCGCGACGGCCTACGCCGACTTTTCTCCGGGGGAGGTGTTCTTCCAACTCGCGCCCTATGCCTTCGACGCCTCGACCTTCGAGATCTGGGGGGCGCTCCTGCACGGAGCCCGGCTGGTGCTGCCGCCGCCGGGCGCCCTGTCGCTCCAGGAGCTGGGGGACCTCCTCGCCCGGCACGGGGTGACGACGCTCTGGCTCACCGCCGGGCTCTTTCACCAGATGGTCGAGGAGAACCTCGCCGGGCTCGCCGGGGTGCGCCAGCTCCTCGCCGGCGGGGACGTGCTGTCCGTGCCGCACGTCCGGCGGGTGGTCGACGAGCTGCCGGGAATGCGTCTCCTCAACGGCTACGGACCGACCGAGGGGACGACCTTCACCTGCTGCTTCGCGTGCTGTTTCGCGATGAGCCCGGCGATCGGCGCTCCAGGTGTCTCGGTGCCGCTCGGCCGCCCCATCGCCAACACCTGGGTCCATGTCGTCGATCGCGAGCTCGCGCCGGTGCCGATCGGGGTGCCCGGCGAGCTGTGGGTGGGGGGCGACGGCCTGGCGCGGGGCTACCTCGACCGCCCGGGCGCGACGGCGGAGCGCTTCGTGCCCGATCCGTTCCGCTGCGGCGAGCGGCTCTATCGGACCGGCGACCTGGCGCGTTTCCGGGCCGACGGCCGGCTCGAATTCCTCCGTCGCCTCGACTCCCAGGTCAAGGTGCGGGGCTTCCGCGTCGAGCCCGGGGAGGTGGAGGCGGCGCTCCTCGGCCATCCCGGGGTGCTCCGGGCGGTGGTCGTGGCGCGTGACGGCGGTCCCGGGGGGAAACGCCTGGTGGCCTACCTGGTGGGAGCGCCGGGCGAGGTGCTTTCTCCCACCGAGCTCCGCGGCTACCTGCGGGAGCGCCTCCCCGAACCCCTGGTGCCGGGGATTTTCGTCGTCCTCCCCGAGCTCCCCCTCTCCGTCCATGGCAAGGTGGACCGGCGTGCCCTGCCGGAGCCCCCGGTCGGCGATCCCGGAGAGACGGAGAGGGCGAGCCTCACCCCACCCTCCGGCCCGGTGGAGGAAGGGCTCGCCGGGATCTGGGCGGATCTCCTGGAGGTAGAGCCGCCGGGAAGAGAAGACAACTTCTTCGAGCTGGGGGGGCACTCTCTCCTGGCGACCCGGGTGGTCTCGCGGGTGCGCGAGGCCTTCGGGGTCGACCTGCCGCTCCGGCTCCTGTTCGCGGCGCCCACCCTCTCGGCGTTGGCGCGGGAGATCGAAGCTCTCCGCTTCGCCCGCGAGAGCGTTGCCGGGGTTACCGTGTCGACGATCCGGCGGGCGGAGCGGGAGCGGTGGCGCGGCGGCTTCCCGCTCTCCTTCGCCCAGGAGCGGCTGTGGTTTCTGGACCAGCTCGATCCAGGCTCGCCGGCCTACAACGTTCCCGGGGTCCTCCGCATCGCCGGCCGGCTCGACGTCGCCGCTCTCCGCGCGGCCCTCCGGGAGGTGGTCCGCCGGCAGGAGGCTCTCCGCACGACCTTCGCCGAGACCGGCGGCCAGCCGACTCAGAAGATCGCCCCGGCTTCCGACCTCCCGATTGCCGTGGCCGATCTCGCCGCCCTATCGGAAACGGACCGCGCCGGTGAGGCTCGCCGCCTGGCCGGCGCCGAGGCCGGGCGCGGCTTCGATCTCACGCGCGGTCCCCTTCTCCGTGGCACCCTCCTGCGACTGGCGCCCGCAGAGCACTGGATTCTCCTCACGATGCACCACATCGTCTCCGACGGCTGGTCGGTGGGGGTGCTCGTCCGCGAGGTGGGCGCCCTCTACGCCTCCCCGAAGGTGCTGCCGGAGCTGCCGATCCAGTACGCCGACTTCGCCGTCTGGCAGCGGCACTGGCTCTCGGGCGACATGCTGGCGTCCCAACTCGCCTTCTGGCGCCAGGCGCTCGCCGGCTCGCCGACCCTCGACCTCCCCACCGACCGGCCGCGGCCGCCGGTCCAGACCTCGCGCGGCGGTTTCGTCCGTTTCGCCCTCGGTGCCAGCCTCTCTCACCAGCTCGCCGCCTTCTCGCGGGCCGAAGGCTCGACCCTCTTCATGACTCTCCTCACCGCCTTCGCCGGCCTGCTCTCCCGTTATGCGGGACAGAGCGACGTAGCGGTGGGCTCGCCCCTCGCCAACCGCACCCGAAGCGAGATCGAGGGGTTGATCGGCTTCTTCGTCAACACCCTCGTCCTCCGCGCCGACCTCTCCGGCGATCCCAGCTTTCGCCAGGCGCTGGCCCGGGTACGGCAGAGATCCCTCGCCGCCTTCAGCCACCAGGATCTGCCGTTCGAGAAAGTCGTCGAGGAGCTCGCTCCCCAGCGCGACCCCAGCCGGACACCGCTCTTCCAGGTGATGTTCGTCCTCCAGAACACCCCGATGGGAGAGCTCGTCCTCCCCGGTCTGCGCTTCGAGCCGGTCGAGATGGCGGGGGAGAGGGCGAAGTTCGACCTCACCCTCTCCTGCCGCGAGACCGCCGCGGGTCTCGCCTTAGGGATCGAGTACAACCGCGACCTTTTCGAGGCGACGACGGTCCGGCGCCTCGCCGGTCACCTCACGATCCTCCTCGAAGCCGTCGCCGCCGCTCCCGACACCCGTCTCTCCGACCTGCCGCTCCTTACGCCGCCCGAGCGCGCCCAGCTCCTCCGCGAATGGAGCCGGGGAGCCGGCGACCCTTCCGGCCCCGGTGTCCTCCACGACCTGATCTCCGCAAGGGCCGCGCTCCAGCCCGACACCGTCGCCCTCGTCTCCGATATCGCGAAAGAGGGTCACCTCTCTCACGCCGAGCTCCACCGCCGTTCCCGAGTCCTGGCCGCGACCCTTCAGTCTTCAGGAGCCGGTCCCGAATCGATCGTGGGGATCTACGCCGAGCGTTCCCCCGAGATGGTGATCGGCCTCCTCGGAATCCTCCAGGCGGGAGCGGCCTACCTGCCCCTCGATCCTTCCCTCCCGGACGAGCGCCTCGCCTGGATGCTCGACGACGGGAACGCCCACCTCGTCCTCACCCAAGGCGATCTCCAGCTCCCTCCTGCTCTCCTCCGGGGAGGACGATCCGAAGTCCGCCTCAACGGTAGGAGCGGGCGGCAGGGTCTGGCGAGGACGGAGCGCAGTTTTTGTTTGAGCCCGAAGGGCGAGTTCGAGCACCGCCCGCAGCCAGACCCTGCCGTCCCGCTCCGGCCCCACCCCGGAAACCCTGCCTACGTCATCTATACCTCGGGCTCGACCGGCCTCCCGAAGGGCGTGATGATCTCCCACGAAGCGATCGCCGAGCGTCTCCGCTACAGCACCCGGGACGAGCTGCTTCCCGGCGAGCGGATCGTGCACAAGGCGACGATCGGCTTCGACGTTTCGGTCTTCGAGATCTTCGGCACCTTAGCCGCCGGAGGCCGCCTGATCCTCGCGAAGCCGGGGGGGCAGCAGGACGCCGACTACCTCGTCGATCTCCTCACCCGGCACGAGGCGACCTACGTCTCGCTCCCTCCGGTCCTGCTTTCTGCTCTCCTCGAACGAGGAGGCTTCCGGGAGCTCGCCAGCCTGCGCGACGTGCTGACCGGCGGCGAATCGGTGCCGGCCGACCTGCCGGGCCGCTTCCACGCCGCCCTGCCGTGCGACCTCCTCAACCGCTACGGCCCCACCGAGACGACGATCTCGGTCACCTCCTGGCGTTTCGCGCGCGAGGGCGGGGAGCGGCCGGTGCCCATCGGCCGGCCGATCGCGGCGGCCGAGGTCTACCTGCTCGACCGCGACCTCCACCCGGTGCCGGTGGGGGTGGTGGGCGAACTGTACGTGGGTGGAGTCCATCTCGCCCGCGGTTACCTCGGCAGCCCGGAGCTGACCGCCGAGCGCTTCGTGCCCGATCCCGTCGGGGGAACCCCGGGCCTCTACGCCGGGGGCCGGCTCTACCGGAGCGGCGACCTGGCGCGGTATCAGGCGGACGGCGCGATCGAGTTCGCCGGCCGGGTCGACCACCAGGTGAAGATCCGCGGTTTCCGGGTGGAGCTGGGGGAGATCGAGGCCGCCCTCGCGATCCATCCCGAGGTGCGGGAGGCCATCGTGGCCGACCGCGCCGATCCCCTGGGGAGCCGGCGGCTGGTGGCCTATGTGATTCCAGGCGGAGAGGTCGGGCCGGCCCTGGTGCCGGTCCTTCGCGCCCATCTCGAAGCGCGGTTGCCCTCCTACATGGTGCCGGCGGCCTTCGTTCTTCTCGCAGCCTTCCCGCTCTCCCCCTCGGGAAAGGTGGACCGCCGGGCGCTCCCCGAGCCGGCGCCCGAGGGAGCGCCGTACCTGGCGCCCCGCACTCCGGCCGAGGAGGTGGTGGCGGGCCTCTTCGCCGATCTCTTGAAACAGGAGCGGGTGGGAGCGCGGGACGATTTCTTCGCGCTCGGCGGCCACTCGCTCCTCGCTACCCGCCTGGCCTCCCGTCTCCGCCAGGCCTTCGACGTCGAGTTGCCGCTCCGCCAGCTCTTCGAGCGCCCGACGGTCGCCGGCCTCGCCAGCGCCATCGAGGAGCTCCGCGCCGAGGGAGCGACCCCGGCGCCGCCTCTCCTGCCGGCCCGGCTCGATGGCGCGGCCCCCCTCTCCTTCGCCCAGGAGAGGCTCTGGTTTCTCGACCAGCTCGACCCCGGCTCGGCCGCCTACCACATGCCCGGGGCGTTCCGCCTCCGCGGAGCCCTCGACGTGCCGGCTCTCCGCGCGAGCCTCGGGGAGATCGCCCACCGGCATGCCGCCCTGCGCACGATCTTCGTCGCTCCCGAGGGGCAGGCGCCCGTCCAGGTGGTGACAGAGTGGACAGAACCGGCGCTCCCCCTGGCAGATCTCGCCGGTCTCCCCGCCGGAGCCCGGGAGGTCGAGGGGAGGCGCCTGGCGGGGGAGGAGGCCGTCCGTCCCTTCGATCTCTTACGGGGACCGCTCTTCCGCGCCGGCCTCATACGGCTCGGTCCGAACGAGCATCTCGCCCTGGTGACGATGCACCACATCGTTTCGGACGGTTGGTCGATGGGGGTGCTCGTCGGCGAGCTGGGAGCGCTCTATCCGGCGTTCGTGGCGGGGCTTAAGTCGCCCCTCCCGGTATTGCCGGTCCAGTACGCGGACTTCGCGGTCTGGCAGCGGGGCTGGCTCTCGGGGGAGATCCTCGCATCGCAGATCGCCTACTGGCGGCAGAGCCTGGCCGGGCTTCCGCCGCTCGACCTGCCCACCGACCGTCCGCGGCCGGCGCGGCGTTTGGGACGCGGCGCCATCCGCTCTTTCGGTCTGCCGGAGGAGCTTCGGCAGAGCCTGGCGCGCTTCTCCCGGGAAGAGGGGGCGACGCTCTTCATGACCCTCCTCGCCGGCCTTTCCGCCCTCTTCTCCCGCTCTACCGGACAGGACGATCTCGCCGTGGGCTCGCCCATCGCGGGCCGCACCCGGGCGGAAGTGGAAGGGCTGATCGGCTTCTTCGTCAACACCCTGGTCCTCCGTGCCGACTTGGCGGGTGCCCCGGGCTTTCGCGCTCTCGTCGCGCGGACACGGGAGCGGACCCTCGCCGCCTTCTCGCATCAGGATCTGCCGTTCGAGAAAGTGGTCGAGGCGGTGGCGCCGGAGCGCGACACCCGCCGGACGCCGCTCTTCCAGGTCTTCTTCGTCCTCCAGAACGCGCCGGCCGGTCGCCTCGAGCTGCCGGGACTGACCCTGGAGCCCCTGGCGCTCGACTGGGAGGCGGCAAAGTTCGATCTCACTCTGACTCTCGCCGAGACCGGATCGGGCCTCGCCGGCTCCTGGGAGTACGACCGCGATCTGTTCGACGCCCCGACGATCCTCCGCCTCGCCGGCCATTTCGAGCGCCTGCTGGCCGGGATGGTGGCACGGCCGGATCTGGCGATCGCCGAGGCGCCGATCCTCGGCGAGCCCGAGCGGGAGCAGGTGCGGGTGCAGTGGAATGACCTCCCGCTTCCCCAGATTCTGGCGGAAGCGGAGGGGAGCTGCCTCCACGAGCGGATCGCCCTCCAGGCCGAGCGCAGGCCGGAGGCCGTCGCTCTCGTCTGGAACGAGGAACGCCTCACCTACGGTGCTCTCCTCGCCCGATCGCACCGCCTCGCCCAGCGCCTGCGGGACCTGGGCGTGGGGCCGGAGGTACGGGTGGGAGTCTGCGCCCGGCGCACCCCGGACCTCGTGGCGGCTCTCCTCGGCGTGCTCGCGGCCGGCGGCGCTTACGTGCCGCTCGATCCCGAATACCCGCGGGAACGGCTGAGCTTCATGCTGGCGGACAGCGGGGCGAGCCTGGTGATCGCCGGGGGGGACGTGGCGGATCGGCTGCCTGCCGGCGAGGTGCGGATTCTCGACCTGGGAAAGATGCTGGCGACGGGGCCTCCGCCCCTGGGGGAGACCGGAGCCGTGCCCGGGAACCTCGCCTACCTGATCTATACCTCGGGCTCGACCGGCCGCCCCAAGGGCGTCGCGATCGAGCACCGGAGCGCGGTCGGCCTCATCGATTGGGCCGCGCGGGCGTTCACCAGCGAAGAACTGGACGGCGTGCTCGCCGCGACCTCAGTGTGCTTCGACCTCTCCGTCTTCGAGATCTTCGTCCCTCTCGCCCTGGGCGGCCGAGTGGTGCTGGCGGCGAACGCCCTCGCTCTCCCCGACCTTCCCGGCGCCTGGGAGGTGACTCTCGTCAACACCGTGCCCGCCGCGATGCGGGAGCTGGTGCGGGGGGGGCGGCTGCCGGGCTCGGTGCGGACGGTCAACCTCGCCGGGGAGCCCCTGCCGCGCGTCCTGGCGGAGGCGGTGCACGCCGCCGGGGCTTCGCGGCTGCTGAATCTCTATGGACCGTCGGAGGACACGACCTACTCGACGATCGAGGAAGTGGCGGCGGGGGAGCCGGGCGAGCCCCGGATCGGCCGACCCCTCCCGGGCAGCCAGGGGTACGGAGTCGACCGCGCGGGCCAGCTCGCGCCCATGGGAGTGGCGGCGGAGCTTCAGCTCGGCGGCGCCGGCCTGGCGCGCGGCTACCTCGGTCGCCCCGCGCTGACCGCCGAGCGTTTCGTGCCCGATGCCTGGAGCGGCGAGCCGGGCGCACGGCTCTACCGGACGGGCGACCTGGTGCGTTCCCGGCCGGACGGCCGTTGGGGCTTCCTGGGGAGGATCGACCAGCAGGTGAAAGTGCGCGGCTTCCGCATCGAGCTGGGGGAGATCGAGGCGGCGCTCCTCGCCGTTCCGGGGGTGCGCGAGGCGGTCGTGCTGGCGCGGCGGGATACGCCTGGCGCTTCGGAAATGCCGGAGGACGCCCGCCTCGTCGCCTACGTCGTGGGGCTGGAAGAAGGGGATCTCAGCGGCCCGCTCCGTTCTCGCCTCGCCGAGCGCCTCCCGGAGCCCATGATCCCGGCCGCCTTCGTGGGCCTCTCGGCCTTGCCGCGCACTCCCAACGGCAAGCTCGACCGCAAGGCCCTGCCGGCACCGGAGTGGAAGGCCGGGACGGAGTACCTCGCCCCGCGGACCACGGTCGAGGAGGTGCTGGCCGGGCTCTTCGCCGAGATCCTGGGGGTCTCCCGGGTCGGCGTCGAGGACAGCTTCTTCCGGCTCGGCGGCCACTCCCTCCTCGCCACCCAGCTGGTCTCCCGGGTGCAGGGGACGTTCCGGGTGAAGCTGGCGCTCCGGCGCCTCTTCGAGACCCCGACCGTCGCGGCGCTGGCGGCGGCGGTGCTCGCAGGAGAGGAGAAGGCGGGGCAGAGCGAGAAGATCGCCCGCGCCCTCCTCCGACTCCGGGGGGCCAGGCCGCAGCCGTAGGGCAAGGGATTGGGGAACCGAGGTCGGGTCCGATAGACTAGGAGAGTCTCGTTCCAATCCATTCGCGCCGGCCCGCTTCCCCGCCAGGAGGGCGAGGGAGCCAGGGGTCTCGGTGCATCCGCCCGATTTCTGAGGAGGAGTTTCGATGCGACCGTCTTTCGCCGGAAGCTGCAGGTCTCTGTTTTTTCCACCACTTCTGGTCCTGTGCGCGCTCCTCGCGCCCGCCGCAGCACCCATGGCCCTCGCGCAGACCTGTGACGGCGTCGCACCCTACGCCTTCGTCCTGCTCGACACCTCGGGTTCCATGAACGTCACTCCGCCCTGCTCGCAGGCCCAGTGGACCGCCGGCGCCTGCAGCCCCCTCTGCCCGACCGGCAACTGCTATGCCCCTCTGACCGCCGACGATCCGAGCTCGAAGTTTTATCAGGCGAAGCAGGCGCTCCACGGCGTCGTCTCGGGTCTCGGCAATGTCCTCCTGGGATTCGGTGCCTTCAACCAGGACGCCTTGAACGTGCGCGGCAAGCACTGGTTCTATCAGGCGGCGGGTGCCGGCGTCGTCATCCCCGGGTGGGGGGCTTTCCCGGCCCTCGGCGCCACCGAGGTGTTCGGTCTGCCCTGGGCCTGCAACGAAGGGGCCGGAGACGCCCAGATCGGCTGCTCTCCCACTCAGCCTGCCGACCTCCCCGACGCCTGGGAGTTGGCCCGCGTCCAGCACCAGCCCAAGGGGGCGTTCTCCTACTCCCAGAGCACGACCTTCTACCTCAGAACCAGCAACCTCTCGGTCTACCGGGTGATCTACCAGCCCCTGGTGAGCGGCGGACCGGGCCTGCCGGGCAATGCCACGGTCACGATCGCGAAATGCGTCGGCACCGGCTGCAACTCGACGACGGCCGTCGGTTCGCGGGTCGTTCCCTATACCCCGGTCGCCGAGTTTCTCGACTGGGAGTGGGCCTTTCCGCTATCGCGGACCGATCCTTGGCTCGACTACTCAGGATATGTCGTGAACGATGCCTTCGGCTCCAACTCCTGCTCCGGCTGGGAGCCCAACACGGACTCCACCGCCGACCTTTCCTCCGGCTACGACCTCAAGTGGGCGACGGCCCCGGATTCGCGCGGCGCCACCTTTGCCTCGGGGGACGTGCTGCCGCTCGATTGGACCACCGACCACAAGGCCGACATTCTCGGACGCCTGGCACCGAACCTGGTCTCCAACCCGACGGCGGTGCCGGATTTCCGGACTTCCGTCTACCTCAAGGATCTGCCGCTCACCGGAGAGACCTTCCTGCGCCTCAAGGACGAGACGGCGCGCCCGCTCATCGCCGTGGGCTCCGGACCGGTCGGAGCGTCGATCCGGTCGTTTCGGACCTGGTACGCCAGTTTTGCCGTGGCCGCCGCGGCACAGGACCCGAGTTGGAGCTGCCGCCGGACCTCCCTGGTGCTCCTGGTGGACGATGACGACGTCTGCGGCAACGACCCCTGCACCGAGGCGCGGACCCTCTACGACACCTATGGCGTCAAGGTCTATGTCCTGGGCTTCGGGCTCAACGGCAGCTCGGACGTCCAGCTTCACTGCGTAGCGGGCAACGGGGGTACCGGCGATGCCTACTATCCGCAGACGGGGCAGGACTTGAGCGATGACTTGAACACGGTCTTCACTCTGCTCCAGACACCGTAGAAGCCGCCCCAAAAAACGAAACCCGGGGAGTACCCCGGGTTTTCCACCACCTCTTGCTTCAAAAGAACAAATCAAAATAGAACTTCAATGACCCCTCTCGAAGACTGCAAGAACTACAATCGATCACCTGCAACGTCTCTGGGACCGGCCTCTTTGTCCTCCCAGGCTCTCTTCCCGCTCCCCCCCGGGTGCGGGGCCCCATCGACAAAGGCAGTGTAGGCGGGAGGACCGTCAAGAGTCCTCAAAGTTCAGCTCAAGTTTTCTTAAAAAAACTACCGTAACCTACCCTGCCGCGCGCTTTGCCGGCACGCTTCGCCGGCAGAGCCTGCCAGAAAAACGAAACCCGGGGACTCCCCCGGGTTCCTCCGTACCACCTCTTGCCTGCAGAGAGAAAATCAAAACAGAACTACAGGGTAAAAGAAATCTCTCGCTCCCCCCGAACCATAGAACTCCAAAGAAAACTGCATGCGATCAAACCTTCAGGCCCCTGAGGCTGGCCCTTAGTCCCCTCGGGCTCTCCTCCTCGCTTCCCCCCCGGGTGCGAGGGTCCTCATCGAGCGAGCGCAGTGTAGGGGGAGACGCCGTGAAGAGTCCTCAGAGATCGCCTCAGGGTTTCTCAAAAAAGCTCAAAGCGGAGATGAGCGCACGGTGCCGCCCTGAGGTACAATCCCCAGCGGTTTCCCCCTCCAAGCTTTGGAGGTCTCTTCCGGCGGTAAGGGGCTGGCAAGGGTCTTTCTTCGCCGGCTCGCGGAACCCTGATGCATGAACGGGTCCAGAAACGACAGCAGGTACCTCTACGAGTTCGACGGTTTTCGAGCCGATCCCGTTCGGCGTCGACTGTCGCGCGGCGGCGAGGTGGTGTCCCTGACGCCCAAGGCGTTCTCGATCCTCCTCGCTCTCCTCGATAAGCGCGGGGAGGTGGTGCCGAAAGAAGACCTCATCCAGCAGATCTGGCCCGACACCTTCGTCACCGAGGCCAACCTGACCCAGAACATCTCCTCCCTGCGCAAAGCGCTGGGAGAGCGGGCCAACGACCCCCGCCTCGTCGTCACCGTCCCCGGCCAGGGGTATACGTTCGTCGGAGACGTGCTCGAAATCCCCCGCGACAGTACGGGCGAGATGCCGGCCTTCGTGCTGCCGATCCTCTCCGGGCCGGACACGGGCGACCTGACGCCGGTCGCGCCGTCTCGGATCCCGGAGACCTCGGAGCCGGAGGAATCGGCGCCTCCTCCTCCGGAGGCCCACCCGTCTGTTGCCGGCTCCCTGACGCCGCCCCTGCCGTTCCCCACCCCGTTCCCGGCCGCCCTCGAGGTTCTCTCTCCGTCCTCTCTGGACGACACCGCAGCGCGCCTCCGGGCGGAGACGGAGGCGGTGCTCGTCGTCACTCCGCCGGGTCCCCGCTGGGGCCGCCGCTTCCGCCGTTCGACCGTCGTGGGACTCGCGGTCCTCGCTCTCGCCGCGATCGCCGTGCCGGCGATCTATCTGGTGCGCCCCGGTGTGCTCTCGCTCTCGGTGGCCCCGGCGCTCAGCGCTCCCGCTCGCCCCGAGCGCCCGTCGGTCGCCGTCCTCGACTTCACCAACCTCTCGGGCAACCCGGCGGCGAACTGGCTGACCCCCGCCTTCGCCGAGATGCTCCGCACCGAGCTCGCGACCGGCGGCAAGGTGCGCCTGATCTCCGGCGACAACACCGGGGCCGCCGCCGCCCTGGCCCTCCCCGAGGATGCCAACCTCCGCGCCGAAGCGCTGAAGCGGCTCCATTCCGTTCTCGGCGCCGACCTGATCGTCTATGGCACCTACCTCGCGATCGGGGAATCCGGGCACGATCGGGTCCGCCTCGACGTCAAGGTGTTGAGAGCGCCGAGCGGCGAGGAGGTGGCGAGGCTGCCGGAGCTCGGGACCGCCTCCGATCTCATCGATATGGTGTCCAAGACCGGCACGGACCTGCGGCAGAAGCTGGGCTGGGCGCCGCCGTCGCCCGCCCAGCAGAAAGAGGCCCAGGCCCTGCGGCCGGCGAACCCCGAGGCGACCCGTCTCTACGCGGAGGGACTGACGCAGCTGCGCGCCTTCAATCCCCAGGGGGCGAGGAACCTCCTCGCCCGGGCCGCCGACGCCGACCCCAAATCGGCGGTCATCCACTCCGCCCTGGCGCAGTCCTGGGCCGACCTCGGCTACGACTCGCGGGCCGCGAGCGAGTCGGAGAAAGCCGTCCAGCTCTCCAACTCGCTCGCCAAACAGGAGCAACTCGCCATCCAGGCCCGCTTCCGCGAATCGAAGCGGGAGTGGAAGGAGGCGAGCGAGCTCTACCGCACCCTGTGGACCTTCTTCCCCGACGATCTCGAATACGGTCTCCGCCTCGCCAACGCCCTCTCCGCGGACGGTCGCGGCGCCGAGGCGCAGGAGGCGGTGGCGGCTCTGCGCCAGCTGCCGGCCCCCAAGAAGGACGACCCGCGGATCGACCTCGCCGAGGCCTGGGTCGCCCGTCACGCCTGGGATCCGGAACGCGCCCTCCGCGCCGCCAAGGCCGCCGAGATCAAGGGCTGGAAGCTGGGGGAAGAGCAGGTGGTCGCGCAGGCCCTGGCCCTCGAGGGGCAGGCGTCGCAGATTTTGGGCAAGCTCGACGACGCGATCGCCCTCTTCAACCAGGCGAGCGCCCTCTTTGCCAAGTCGGGCAACCAGGCCCGGGTCGCCGCGATGTTCACCGCGACGGGGGACACGCTCGACGACCAGGGAAAGATCATCGAGGCGCGCCAGAAGTTCGAGTCGGCGCTCGCCATCGCGGAGCATCTGGGGAGCGACGACCTGGTCGCCACCGAGCTCACCAATCTCGGGCTCCTGCGCGCCGAGGCGGGGGACCTCGCCCAGGCCCGCGACCAGCTGGGCCAGGCCGCGGCTCTCTTCGCCAAGACCGAGGACCGCCGGTTTGTCGTGCGGACGACGTATTTCCTCGCCCAGGTGTGCTGGCAGGCCGGCGACGTCGAAGGGGCCCGGCAGCGCTACGAGCGGGTGCTCGCCGACAGCCGGGACCTCCACAGCCGGATCGACGAAGCGGTGGCCCTGGAGGGGCTCGGGCAAATTCTCGCCCGGCAGGGGCGGCTCAACGACGCCCGCCGTTCCCAGCAGGAGGCGTTGAAGATCGCCAAGGAGGCGAACGACCCCTACCGGACGGCCGGGATCGTCGCCTCCCTGGCCGAGGTCTCCTCCGGCCTGGGCGACCTCGAGGGGGCGGAGCGGCTCTACCAGCAGTCCCTGGAGAGCCGGCGGCGGCTCGGCGCGCGGCTGGCCGCCGCCCAGGTCCAGGGCTCGCTCGCGGCCCTCGCCTACCGCCGGGGGGACCTCGCCAAGTCCCGCGAGCTGAGTCTCGAGGAGCTCCGGGTGGCCCAGCAGGTGGGGGCGGGGCTCACTGCCGCCGAGGCGCTCCAGAACCTCGGCCGGGTGGAGGTCGCCCAGGCCGATTTGAGCGGCGCCCGGCAGCACCTGGAGCGGGCGCTCCAGACGGCGACGAGCCTCGGTGGACAGCTCGCCGCGGCGGCGATCCGCCTCGACCTCGCCCGCCTGGAGCTCGCGAGCGGCCGGGGCGCCGCGGCGGTCCAGAGGGCCCGCGAGTCGGCGGACTGGTATGCCAAGCAGGGGATGCCCGGCAGCCAGGCCCAGGCGCTCGCCCTGGTCGCCGAGGGATTCGCCCGCGAGGGTCAGCTCACCGCCGCCCGCGAGCCGGCGGAGCAGGCGCGGTCGCTCTCCGATCGGAGCGAGGACGGCGGCGTGCAGGTGGCGGTCACCATCAGCGTGGCGCGGATCGACGCGGCGGCGGGCGCGATGGGCAGCGGGCCGAAGGCGCATCTGCGCTGGGCCGTCGATCAGGCGGGGAAGATCGGGCTCGTTCCCGTCGGCATGGAGGCGCGGCTGGCTTTGGGCGCGGTACAGCTCGTCTCCCCCATCGACCGGGACGCGGGCCGCCGGTTCCTGGAAGACCTCCGCCGCGAGGCGGCAGAGCGCGGCTTCAAGCTCATCGCCCAACTGGCCGAGGCCGCCCTCGCCGCGGTGCCCGGGGCGCGAATCGGCTGATCTATCCCTTGCGGCCCCGGCCCCGCATGGGCTTGAAACTCCTCACAGCGCCTTGAGATCGGCCTCGATCTGGGCGATTCTGCCGGCCAGGAGAGTGAGCTGGGGAAGGAGCCTCTGGCGCCGCAGCTCGATCGAGCGGCGGAGCTGTTCGAGGTGGAGGGGGCCGGCCTTGAGCTCGCGCTCGATCTGGGCTTTCTGGGTGGCGAGGCTCCGGTCCAGGGCCCTGACGTCTTCCGGGTCGAGCCCGCGGCTGGGGTCGAAGACGAAGTGGCGTTCGATCTCCTGTCTCCAGGTGAGGAGGATCTGCGCCATGGCCGGTCCGAAGCCGGGAATCCTCGTGATGACGACCGGATCGACGTCCGCCGCGGTCTCGATGCCGTAGGACTGGAGGGTCGCCTGCCGGGAGGGGCCGATGTGCCGGATCTTCGTCCTTTCGATCCGGAACTGGTCGAGAAACCGTTCGAGCTGGCTCTGTCGCAGGTTCTCCTGAAGCTTCACCAAGCCGCGCTGCCGAGCGGCGGGCAGGTCCGCGTGGGTGGCCCGCAGGCGCTCCAGGTCGCGCCGCTTGTTGAGGAACGCGGCGGTGCTCGCTTCCGTCCTCCAGGCATTCGCGAGCTTCGAGAATTCGGCCTGGACGAGCCGCTTCTCGAACAGGGTTCTCTGGTGGAGAGGGCGGCCACCGATCGAGGCGATCAGGCGGGCGATGGCCAGGCTGAAGAGGATGAGGAAGGGGGCGGCTTCTTTCGCCAGAAAGCTCAAGCCCGATCCGGCGAGGCCAAGGAAGATCGCCGCGGCGATCCACCAGCGGCGCCGGCGTCCCTCCCGCCGGGCGGCGAAGGAGGCCGGCGGCCGCAACGATCCGGGATCGGGCAGGAGCGGGGTCGGCTTGGGAGGGGGAACGGCCGCGATCTTGGCCCACACCAGGGCCAGCTGGAAGGTTCCGGGCGCCTCCACACCCGGGCTGGGCGTCGCCAGCCAGAGCGCGAAGAGGAGAACCCCGGAGCGGGATTCGATCTCACACCAGGGGCACGCGGGGAGATCGCGGAAGTAGTCGTGGGCCGGGCTCTGGTCGCAGAGCCGCAGCTGGCGGCCGAAGCTCTGGAGGCCCGCGGCCCACTCCTGAGCCGTCGGTCGTTCTCCCGTGATGCCGCGCGGCGAGAAGGCACGCTCGAAGAGCCCGGCGACCTCCGCCGAGAGGGCGGTCCACGGCAGGGTGTTGGGCGGCGGCTGCATCTGGCGCGCCGCCGCCTCCAGGCCGTAGGCGAAGCGGAGCTCCTGGATGGCCTTGGGGATCGGCATGTCCCCGGCGCCCAGGAAGCGTCCGGAGAACGGATGGCGGCCCATGAAGAGGATCTGGAAAATGAGCACGGCGAGCCCGAAGGCGTCGTGGTTCGGCGTGCGGGGGAGGTGACGGAGGTCCCTGCCCTGGAGCTCCGGGGGGACGTGGGTCTCGACGCCCACCCCGCAGTAGAAAGGCCGGCTGCCGTTCGGGACCTGGAAGCTGTCGCAGTCGATGAGCGCCACGGTCGCCTGCTCGGAGACGAGGCTGTTGCCGTGATTGACGTCGCCGACGACCAGGCCGCGCTCGTGGACGACGGCGAAGGCACGTGCCAGGTTGGCGGCGGCCTGGAGGAGGAAAGGCCAGGTCGCCCGGGGGAAGTGGGCGATGCGGCTCTTGGGACCGTAGAGAATATGGATCGGCTGGCCGAGGGCCCGCGGCATGAGGAAGCCACGGAGGACCCCGCCCTTGGCGTGGAGCGTCTCGACCGGCCAGGCGGCCACTTTCAAGAGGCTCGGAGACTGGAGGCCGAGCATGGCGCCGAGCTTGGCGCTCTGCTCGGACGTCGGCGCCCGGTAGAGCTTGGCGACCCGGTCCGCGCGCCCGGCGACCTCGAAGACGGTCCCCTCTCCGCCCTTGCCGATCTCGGCCCCGAGGCCGAGGGGTCGGCCCTGGCTATCGTAGACCGTCGGCTCCGGCATCGGCGGCATCGGCGGCATCGGCGGCATCGGCGGCATCGGCGGCATCGGCGGCATTGGCGGGATCGGCGGGATCGGCGGGCGGAGGTTCTTTCGGCGGCTCCGGCGGCTCCGGAGCCGGGGCGGGCTGCCTGCGGGTCGCGAGGATCAGGGTCTTGTCGTCGTCGGTCCGCGCGTCGACCTCCGGCGAGGCGAGGAAACGGGCGAGTTGGGCCGAGAGCGTTTCCGGCGCGGCGTCCACAGCGTTCTCCAGCACCCGCAGCTTCGAGCGGAAGAAGGGGGCGTGCGCCGTACGGCTCTGGAAGTGGAGGGCGAGACGCTGGATGCCGTCGGTAAAGAGCGCCAGCTGATCGAAGGGCCGCTCGCGCCGTTCCCACGCGAGGTGGCTCTCGACCTCCCTGTCGGTCAAAAAGTACGTCGTGTTCTCGTACTCGCCGCTCGCCGGCCAGAAGACCCAGCTGTAGGCCTCGCCATCCTCGGGCGTCGAGACGACGATGGCGCCGTCGCCCACCTGGAAGAAGACGGCCTCGCTCTCGCCCACGACGGCGGCGACGAGGGTCGCCGCGAAGTCGCGGGGCGTCAACCCTAAGGCGTCCGCCTGGGCCCCGATCCGGCCCTGGAGCTCCCGGAGGAGACCGGCGACGACCTCGCGGCTCAAGTCTGAGAGCGCCGTGCCCGCCGCGAGGAAACGGCTGATCTCGTCGAGGAGGAAGGCGCAGGCGAGCCGGGCGCCGACCTCCGCCCGGCTCGCGCTCCCCGCTCCGTCCGCCGCCAGGGCGACGAGGACGGGGGGCTCGTCGCCCGCGGGCACGAGCTGGCAGACGCTGGCATCCTGGCAGGGCAGGCCGCGCCGGGTGTGGGCGGTGCCGGCGGTGGAGGCGAAGGCATAGCGCCAGGGCGCGCCGCTCATCCCGCCGTCGCCCAGCCCTCGGGGGCGGCGGGGTTTGCGAGCGGCACCGAGTCGCCCGGGGTCGAACGCGAGACGGAGCTCAGGGAGTTCGAGAGCCAGGAGAAGAGCTCCGCGAAGCGCAGACCCTTGAGCTTGAGCGGCTCGCGGACCGAGATCTGCCGCAGGATCTCCATGTTGGCATTTTCGACGCCGACGGCATAGAACGCGAACGCCTTGGCGGCCTCGCCGGCATGCACCTGGCTCGCCGCCGTGCTCCAGGCGTCGGTGGGGGCGCCATCGGTCAAGAGGAACACCCAGGGCCGATAGTAGGAGATGCCGTTTTGCTTGTAGGTCTCCTTGCGCCGGTGAAGCCTGTCGAGCCCCTGGCCGATGGCGCTCCCCATCGGCGTATCGCCGCTCGCCATGATGGCAGGAGGAACAAAGAGGTCGGCGGTCTGGAAGTCGGCGAGGACGCGGACCGGACCGAAGGTGAGGACGGCGATCTCGACCCGTTTGACCGCCATGGCGTCGGCCATCAGCTCGTTCTTGAAGGTGACGAGCCCGTCGTTGAGCTCGCGGATGGGTTCTCCCTCCATCGAGCCCGACGAGTCGAGGAGAAGCAGGCAGGGGCAGCGCGGCTCCGGGTTCTCCGCGAACTCCGCGGGGAAAAACGGGACCTGATCGAGCTCGGTCTTCTCGGCCATGGGGCTCTCCTGGGAAGCGAAGCCGCGCCGGCGGGCGCCGTGCCCCATATTCTACCTGTCGACGCAGATCGGCGCTCGGGGCGACCTGCCGGAAGAGTAGAATCCATGCCGGCACACTTCAATCCTTCGTAGACAACCAGGCTGTGGATCGAGAGGTCGGGACGATGGGCTTCATGGGGCGACTTCTGTCTCTTGGCGGGTGCAAAAGGTTCTTCGGGTCCGTTCTGGTCGGGGCTCTGGCGCTCTGTGCCGGCGGCTGGATCGCCAGTCCCGCCCTGGCGGGAGATGCGCGGACGTTCCTGGCGATCGATCCGGAGGGCGGTCGCCTCTTCACCTCGCGGGCTTTGGACTATGACGTCCTCTTCATCGATGCGGCGACTCTGACCCCTGCCGCGGTCGTGCCGATCGAAACCACGACCGGGCTCGCGGTGTCCCCTGGGGCCGTGCTGTACGTGGCGCCGCAGAAGCGCCTCTACGTGGCGGTCGAGTCGGCGGTGGTCGTGATCGACGTCGCCACCGGCAAGGTGGCCGATGGCATCCAGCTGGCGGGGCACACCACGGTGCTGGCGGTCAACGCCGACGGCAGCCGGGTCTATGCCGCCTCGTACCCCTCCACGGTCTCGGTTCTCGATACGGCCAGCGAGAAAGTGATCGCCACCCTCACCGTGGGCGACGAGCCCAAAGCCCTGGCGATCGATCCGGCCGGCCGGCGACTCTTCGTGCTCAACGAGAGCGAGAGCGTCTCGGCGATCGACCTGGCGCGGAACGCCGTGATCGCGACCTTGCCGGTGGGAGGCGTTCCGAGAGGTCTCGCCTTCGACCGTGCGGGCAAACGGCTGTACGTAACCCTTCCAGGTCGGATCGCGGTCATCGATCCCGCCATCCCTAAGATCGTGAACGTCGGTATCGCCGGCGGCCGGCCGCAGGGCGTGGCGGTCGATCCCTAGGGCTTACGGTCGGGAAAGATCCCCTGGGAATCGCCATCAACCCTGCCGGCACCCGCGCCTTCGTGACCAACCACTGGAGCGGGGAGCCCAGCGTCTCGGTGATCGATCTCACTCGGCAAGTGGTCCTGCCTGCGATCGGGGCGAGAGCGGGTCTGGCCGAAGTGTAGGCCGGTCGAGACGGGGGTGCGGAGTCCTAATTCGGCTCTTCGAGAATCGCGGTGATCGAAGAGGCAACGGCGGCCTTCTCCAGCCAGTGTTCCAGCCGCTCTGGATCCTTCTGGGCCAGGATGCGCTCGCGGACAGCCTCCGACACCGCAATGCCGCGAACCCGAAGCACAGTCAGCAGGGCGCGTACCGCCTCCTCGGTACGTCCTTCGGTACGTCCCTCGGTACGTCCCTCATTGCGCCCCTCGGCGACATATTTTTTCGCGAAATCGCTCTGGTATTCGTAGCCCTTCATCATTGCCTCCAGCGCCCGGCGAGCCGCCTCATTGAGAGAATTGTACACGAGGTCGTAGTAGAACTTTGCCCTGTCGTCGTCGAGCCCCCGGATCGCGGGCAGCACCGCGGTGGCGATCGTCGCTCCCTCTGCGGTCTCGCCGTGCGCCATGGCGGAGAGCACCCCGAGCTCGGGCCGGCGGGCTGCTTCCCCAAGGTCCGTCACGACCGGAACGGCGGTTCGGCGCAGCACCGGTGGAGAGAGGACGAAGCCGGGGACGCCGATCTCGATCGGTTCCGCGCACCACCCGGCGAGAGTTGGATCGGGGGCGACGACGAGGAGATCCGCCGGACAGCCGTGGATGGCGCGAGAAACCGTCACATAGGCGGGCCAACTGAGGCGCTTTCTGGGGTCGACCGCCAGTTGGACCTCGACGACGATCACCCGAACCGGGATGTCGCGGTCGAGGAGGAGGACGACGGCATCGGCGCGGTATTCGGCGGGCTGGATCTCGGTCAGGTCGTTCGAGGCGAGGCGTGCCTCGGTGTAGCCCGGAAGCGAGACGCCGAGCACCTCGGCCAGGATCTCGGCGGCGAGCGACGGACGGTTCTTGAAGAGATCGACGAGGATCTCGTGGGCCATGGAGGGCATGGCGGTGATGCTCTCATGCGCCGGGGAAGGGGGGCAACCGGAGGCGAGATCGCCTGAGGACTCGCGCTGGCAGGGCCAGCCGAGCTTTACTGGAGACCTATGGTTGATGTTGGCCTACCCGACGCGAGTCTCTGCGGGGCTTGCAGTGACGCGACCTGTGCGGGCCGGGCTCCGAATTCGGTGTGCGGAACCGGCTTCCGCTGCATCTCCCAGGGCCTGTGCGGCAACGTCTCGACGGCTCTGCACTTGCCGTTGTCTGATCATCTAGGGTCAGGCGGCACGGTCCCAACCAAACGCGCCCGGCAAGCCGGCGCGCGCGCACCCACACGGAGAGCCGGCCTCGGAACAATGAGGTCGAATCTCGGGACCTTGCAGTCCAGTCCCGGGGTCTGGGATTCGAGTCCCGCGACCACGGAACGCAGTCCCGAGACTCGAAGCCGTTGCCTCGGGACAACGATGTCGAGTCCCGAGACCACGAAGCGTGGTCCAGGGGATTTGTGCCGATGTCCCGGGACGTCGCGGCATGGTCCCGGGACGATGCCTCCTGGACCCCCAAAGAGGGTCGCAATCCAGGGGAGCGCAACTGTTTTCCTGGGTACGGGAGTCTCGGTCCCGCGACCACGAAGCAGGGTCCAGGGAATCTGCTGCGTTGTCCCTGGACAACGCAAGAGCGTCCGGGGACAACGAGCCGTGGCCCCGAGACCATGAGCTCCGGTCCCGAAACCTTGGGTCGTGGTCCAGGGACTTTCATTCGTTGTCTCGGGACAACGAATCGCGGTCCCTCGATCCGGGTCACTTTCCGGGACTTGAAGCCATTGTCCCGGTGCCACGAGCGAAAGTCCCGAGACCGTGGGCCGTGATCCCGGGACAACGGCGCAAGGTCCGGCGACTACGCGGCAGAGTCCAGGGATTCAAGACCGTTGTTCCGGTACCCTGACGCGAAATCCCGGGACTGCGAGGCTTCGTCCAGGGGACTGGAGACCTGATCCCGGTCCCCGAAGACTTGGTCCTGGGACTACGGACCGTAGTCCCAGGACAACGTGCGGTGCTTCCCGGAGCGGCAGGTCGAACCGAGGGAAAAGTAGGATGTGCATGGAGATGGAGATTGCAGGGGCCGAGGAGAAGATCAGCGATGGAGATATCGCGGAGGTGACGCGCTGCGGGGTGCTCGTGGCCCGGGAAGACCACGAGCGCCTCACCCAGGGAAGGCGCGGATTCCGGATAGCCTACCGGGAGTTCCTCGAGCGCCATCCCAACTTTGCCGAAGACGCGATGGAGCCCGAAGAGTGGCTCGAACGTGACCGCAATCCCTCACGGGGGAGCTCAATTCGGCTCTTCGAGGATCGCGGTGATCGAAGAGGCAACCGCGGCCTTCTCCAACCAGTGTTCCAGCCGCTCCGGATCCTTCTGAGCCAGGATGCGCTCGCGGATAGAGTCCGACACCGCGATGCCGCGAACCCGAAGCACGGTTAGCAGGGCGCGTACCGCCTCCTCTGTGCGCCCCTCTGTGCGCCCCTCTGTGCGCCCCTCTGTGCGCCCCTCTGTGCGCCCCTCGGTACGTCCCTCGGTGCGTCCCTCGGCGACGTACTTTTTCGCGAAATCGCTCTGGTATTCGTAGCCCTTCATCCTTGCCTCCAGCGCCCGGCGAGCCGCCTCATTGAGAGAATTGTACACGAGGTCGTAATAGAACTTTGCCCTGTCGTCGTCGAGCCCCCGGATCGCGGGCAGCACCGCGGCGGCGATCGTCGCTCCCTCTGCGGTCTCGCCGTGCGCCATGGCGGAGAGCACCCCGAGCTCGGGCCGGCGGGCTGCTTCCCCAAGGTCCGTCACGACCGGAACGGCGGTGCGGCGCAGCACCGGCGGGCAGAGGACGAAGCCGGGGACTCCGATCTCGATCGGTTCCGCGCACCATCCGGCGAGAGTCGGATCGGGTGCGACGACGAGGAGACCCGCCGGGCAGTTGTGGATGGCGCGCGAGACGGTCACATAGGCGGGCCAACTGAGGCGCTTTCTGGGGTCGACCGCCAGTTGGACCTCGACGATGATCACACGGACGGGGACGTCGCGGTCGAGAAGGAGGACGACGGCATCGGCGCGGTATTCAGCAGGCTGGATCTCGGTCAGGTCGTTCGAGGCAAGGCGCGCCTCGGTATAGCGCGGAAGCGAGACGCCGAGCACCTCGGCCAGGATCTCGGCGGCGAGCGACGGACGGTTCTTGAAGAGATCGACGAGGATCTCGTGGGCCATGGAGGGCATGGCGGTGATGCTCTCATGCGCCGGGGCAGGGGGCAACCGGAGAAAAAGTTACGCCGCAACGATTGTCAGGCTTCGACGAGCGCGACCGCTGCTCCCACAAAGATCGGGAAGGGCTTTGCGACCGACGAGTGCTTTGTGCTCCCGGTGTCGACCGTCGCCCTTGTCCGTGACCGTTTCCCGGAAACGGCCGCCCTGAACTCTGGAGTGTTGGCCAGGTACCGGCCTGTCAAGGGTACGTCCCTCGGCGACGTACTTTTTCGCGAAATCGCTCTGGTATTCGTAGCCCTTCATCCTTGCCTCCAGCGCCCGGCGAGCCGCCTCGCCAAGGGGGTATGGTACCGTAGGTTCATGTCGGAGCCCAGCCGCCGCCTGAGCGTCGAGGAGTATCTCGCCCTGGAGCGTCAGACCCAAGAGAGACACGAATTCCTGAACGGGGAACTGTTCGCCATGGGCGGCGCTTCCTTCCGGCACAACGCCCTCGTCGCGAATCTTTCGGGAGCCCTCTACGCGCGGCTCCGCGGCGGTCCTTGTCGCGCCTTGACGAACGATATGCGGATTCAGGTGACCTCCACGGGTCTCTATACCTATCCGGACGTGGTCGTCGTCTGCGGTGAGCCCCGTTTCGGCGACGGGGAGCTCGACACCCTCTTGAACCCCACTCTGATCGTCGAGGTTCTCTCGCCGACGACCGAGGCCTACGATCGCGGCCAGAAGTTCGCTCACTACCGAACGATCGAATCGCTCGCCGAGGTCGTCCTGGTCTCCCAGGAGCGGGTGGCGGCCGAGCGGTTCTCCCGCCTGCCGGAGGGAGGCTGGCTGTTCTCCGAGGCGAACCGGCTCGAAGACCGGCTTCCCCTGCCGGCGATCGGCTGCGATCTTTCGCTTGCCGAGGTGTACGAGCGGGTCTTCGGCGAGATCGCCTGAGGACTCGCGCCGGCGGGGCCAAGCCGAGCTTTACGGCTGAGTCCCGAGACCACGAAGCGTAGTCCAGGGGATTTGTGCCGATGTCCCGGGACGCCGCGGAGTTTATTCGCAGGCGCACGCAATGGCGAGCGCTCGGCAAACCTCTCGCATTTTTTCGCGGCTCACGGATCCGACAAAGCCCTTCAACTCCCGCTGCTGCACCGTAAAGATGTTGCAGAGGTTGACACAGGAGGTCTGTTTGAGGCCCTCTTCCAGGCCCAGCTCTACCTCGGTGGGAGAGCCACGCAGTGTTGAGGTGACCGCCGCGACGGTAACGGTATGAAGCACCTTGATCAGCGAGGGGCGGCTGAGGACAAGGACCGGGCGCCGTTTATCAGGACGGGGGAGCTCGATGAGCCAGATCTCTCCACGGCTCAATCGGTCGGCCATGATTGCACGCCCAGCAACTCTTCGACCTCTTCGAGCAAGCTGGCTGCCTCGCCGGAGTAAGCCTGGGTCAGCCGTGCCTCAATCTGCTGCCGTTCCTTGGCCTTCAAGTACAGCTCGACAGCGGAACGGATGAAGGCTGACCTTCCCTTTTCCCGTGCTTCGGGGTCGGCGTCGATTTGACCGAGCAGGTTGGAGTCCATCGAGATCTGTACGGGGCGTGCTGTCATAGTGGAAGAATACAACAAGATCCTTGTTGGGTCCACTACATTGGATAGCCATCAAAACAACCTCAGCGCCGATCTCAGATCGTGCGTACCCCCAAAAAGCAAACGCGCCCGGTAAACCGGGCGCGCGCTGCTTCGACGCCTCTCGGGCGCGAGGGGGACTTCTTCGTGCTACTTCGCGGCGACAGCCTTGGCCGCCTTGGTCAGGCGGGACTTGTAGCGCGAGGCGGTGTTCGAGTGGATGATCTTCTTCTGGGCGGTGGCGTCGATGATGCCCAGGGTCCTCGGCAGCATCTCCTGCACCTTGCCGCTATCGCCGCTCGCCATGGCGGCGCGCAGACGCTTGATGGCGGTACGGAGCCGCGAGCGATGGCCGCGGTTGCGCTCCCGCGCCGCGACGTTCTGGCGGTTTCTCTTCTCGGCGGACTTAGTATTGGCCATATTTCCTGATCTTTGCGTGAGATAGCGTTAAGTACGACGGCGAAGCTTTATACCATCGGCTACGGCTTGGCGTCAACTCCGAGCTCCCGCAGGCGCTGGCGGGCGAGGTTCGCCTCGTCGCTCGTGCCGTGCTGGCGGACGACTTGGCGGAGGAGGACGACGCCCTGCTGGCGCTCGTTCAGCTCCAGGTAGGCGTAGCCCTTTTTGAGGAGCGCGCTCGCCATCTTGTCGCTCCGTGGGAAATGGGTGATGACCTGGTCGAACTGGGAGATCGCCTGACGGAACTTGCGTTGGCGGTAGTAGCACTCGCCGACCCAGTAGGTGGCATTGTCGGTCAAGTCGGTGTCCGGGTACTCGGCGATGTACTCGTCGAACTCCCGCATCGCCAGGTCGTAGTTGCCCTTCAGGTAGTCGTTGTAGGCGGAGTCGTAGAGCGCCTTGGGATCGGCCTTCCCCCCGGGACGCGCGACACCCGCCGGAATCCCCACTCCGGGTGGCGGCGCCACCGGGGCGGGATTGGCGACCGCGCCGTCGGCCGGCTCGGTCGACGCGGGGGCGGCGCTCCTGAAGTTCTGCAGATCCTGGTTGGTGGCGGCGATCTGCTGCGAGACCTGGGCGAGCCGGTTGTTGGTCTCTTCGAGCTTCGCCTGCAGCTCGTCGATGTGGCTCGACAGGTTCTGCAGCTTGACCTGCATGTCGGCTTCGGTCTTGAGGAGCGATTCCATCTGCCGACCGATGCGGCCTTCGAGGTTGCCGACGTCCTGCTTGGAGGGCGCCTGGGTCTGCATCTCGCCGACCTGGCGCTGCACGTCGGCGATCTGGGTGTGGAGAGCCTCGATATCGGAGGAGGAAACGCACCCCGCGGCGACGGAAGCCGCCGCCGCGAGGAGGATTGCCGGGAGAGTCCGAGGGAACCGCATCAGCCGACGTTCGAGCGGCCGGTCACGACCATGTGGGCGCGACGGTTCTGCGACCAGCAGCTCTCCTCATTCTGAGTGCAGACGGGCCGCTCCTTGCCGTAGGAGATCGTCCGCATGCGGGCCGGGGTGACGCCGAGCGAGCCCAGGTAGTCGCGCACGGCATTGGCGCGCCGTTCGCCGAGCGCCAAGTTGTACTCGCTCGTGCCGCGCTCGTCGCAGTGGCCTTCGATCGTCACCTGGAACTGCGGCTGACCCTTCAAGACGTCGGCGTTTCGCGCCAGCTTCTCGCGCGCCTCGTCCGAGAGGTTGCTCTCGTCATAGTTGAAGTAGATATCGCCGGCGAAGCCGCGGCGGCGGAGCTCGTCGTTGACCACCTGCAGGTCTTCGGAGAGGAGCGGGTTCTCGGTCTTGTCCGCGGTCGTCGGCTGCTGTGGCGGCCGGACGTCCTCGGTCGAGGAGGCGGCGGGCGGCGGAGCGACCGTGGTGGTCTCGACGTTCAGGTCACTTCGGGGGGGTGTTCGGCTTCTTCTTCGGGCAACCAGAAAGCAAAGCCAACAGAACCGGTACGACGGTCCATACCAGCCACTTACGATTCATTCGCATCTCCTCAGTCCGGGATCTCGGGTCAGGAACGGCCCGTTACCCTCAATGTACCAGAAGGTTGACGACAGCGGCAACCGGAATGGATATAGAGAAAAGCGTATATTCAGGATCAGGCTGTCTCCTTGGATGGGCTCAAGGCTGTCCCCGCGACCAGTCGGGCATGTCGTTGTTCCCCTCGTTGGTGAGCTGGCGGACGTTGCCGCCGTCCAGGTCCATGACGAAGATCTGCTTGCTGCCGTTCCGGGTGGAGGTGTAGGCGATCTTCCGGCCGTCCGGCGAGAAGACGGGGGACTGGTGCTCGCCCGGCCCCGAGGTCAAGACCCGCGTCTGCTGGGTGGCGACGTTGGTGACCGCGATCTGGAAGCGGCCGTCGCGCCGGCTGGCGTAGGCGATGAGGCTCCCTTCCGGGCTCCAGGCGGCGCCGTCGTTGTAGGTGCCCTCGAAGGTCAGCCGGCGGACGTTCGTGCCCTCGGCGTCCATCAGATAGATGTGCGGGCTGCCGGCGCGGCTGGAGGTGAAGGCGATGTCGCCGCCCTTGGGGCTCCAGGCCGGGTTGGTGTCGATGGCGTCGTTGTGGGTGAGCCGGCGGAGGTCCGAGCCGTCCTTGGCGGCGGTGAAGATCTCGACGTTGCCTTCTAACGAGCGGGCGAAGGCGATGCGCGAGCCGTCCGGCGAGAACGAGGGGCTGATGTTGAGCGAGCCCGAGGTGACGAGGGGGCGCTTCCGGCCGGTGGCGAGCTCGACCACGTAGAGGCCGGGCGGGCCGTTGACGAACGAGGTGTAGGCGATCGAGTCGCCGCTCGGGCTCCAGGCGGGGGAGAGCGAGGTCGACCGGTGGCCGGTGATCCGCCGCACGTTCAACCCGTCGTAGTCCATGAGGTAGATCTCCTTGAACCCCGTCCGGTCGGAGGAGAAGGCGATCGTCGAAAGGCCGATGCCCTTGCCGCCGGTCAGGTAGCGGATCACCTCGTCGGCGAAGGTGTGGCCGACCCGGCGGGCCACGGAGTAGCCGCCCCGGTAGCGCTTGGCGAGGATCGACTGTCCCCCTTTCAGGTCGATGAGCCGCCCCTCGAAGACGATGCGGTCCTCTTCGCTCCGCACCAGGCCGTCCAGGAGGATGGCGTTGCCGAGCGAGCGGTAGGCTTCGAGGTCGCGCTGCGGATCGCCGCTCACGTGGAGGGCGCCAAAATCGGCCGGTCCCTGGATCTGGAAGTAGCCGGAGAAGATGAGGTCCTGGCGCACCGTCTCCTCGATCTCGCGCGCCGCGGCCGCCGCTCCGGCGGGGGAGAGGCCCGGCGTGCCGCGGAAGGCGGGGAAGGCGAGCCGGATCAGGGCTTGCTGGTTGCGCTTGAGCTCCAGGGTGACGTCGCCGGGCGCGGTCGAGGGGAGAGTCTCGGTGCCCATCGCCGGAGCGGGAGCGCCGGGACCGCCCGGAGCCGCCGGCTGCGGTTCCTGCGAGTGGAGGGTGGTGAGCCCGAGCCCGAAGGCGAGGAGCAGGACGGGGGTGGCGATGGCGAGTTTCGCTCTCATGAGTCCTCTTCTAGCGGACGATCAGGCTGATGCCCAGGGAGTCGTGGCGGTAGCTCGCCGGGAGAGCCGGGAAGGGCGAGGCGTTCTGCACCGCCCGTAAGGCCGCCAGGTCGAAGGAATTGTAGCCCGAGGACTCTTCGACCTTGAGCTCGTCGATCGTACCGTCCTTCTGGATGCGGAAATGGAGGATCGTCCGCACTCCGCTGCCGAGGGGCGGCCGGGTCCAGTTGGCGTCGATCAGCTGCAAGAGGCGGTCCAGATAGTAGCCGTAGCCGAAATCGGGGTCCTCGACCCCGGCGATCTGCGAGCCCAGCCCGGAGGTGCCGAGGGGGCTGCCGGCGGCGGAGCCGCGGCGGCCGATCTCGTCGCCCTTGCCGACCGCCGCCACCCCGCCGGGGCCGGCATGCCCCTGGGAAGGCTGGACGGGCTGGGGGTGGGTGTCGGCGGGCCGCGGGGTCTTGTCGGTCCCCTTACCCGTCTTCTCGACCGGCTTCGGGGGCGGCTTCTTGGCCGGGGTCGGGTTGGTCTCGGGGAGGGCCGGCCGGCGATCGGCCGGCGCCTCTTTCTCCGCCGGCTCCGGTTTCGCCGGAGTGGGCTTGGGCTTCGGCGGCTCGGGAGCGGGCTCCGGTTTGGCCGGCAGCGGGGGGCTTTGCGGGGTCTCGGCTTTGGGGAGTGCCGATATCGGATTCGGCCGGGCGAGCGGGCGCTCGACGCCCAGGGCCTGGGCCGGCATCACCGTCACCGGCACGAACTGGAGCGGCTCGGGCGGCTTTTCCAGGTGGGGGAGGAGGAGGGCGACGGCGACCACGGTGGCGTGCAGCAGGACGGCGGCGGCCAGGCTCGCCCACTGGGGCGCGCCGGCCTGCCGGCGGGCGCGCTGGGCGAGAACCTGGTCGACCGCATCCATGGGCAGCTCCGGGCTCAGCGCTCCCGTCCCTTCTTCGGGCGTTCGGTCACCATGCCGACGTGCTGGATGCCGCCGCGCTGGAGGATGTCGAGCACGTCGATGATGCGGCCGTAGGGGGCATCCCGGTCGCCCTTCAAGAAGACGGTGTCGTCGGGGCGGGTGGCGATCTGGGCCTTCAGGCGCTCGACCAGATCCTCGGTGGGGACGAGGGTGGAACGCAGGAAGACCTGGCCGTCGCGGTCGATCGAGAGGACGATCGGGTCCTCCACCTTGAGCGGCAGGTTCTTCGCCTGGGCGCGGGGGAGGGCCACCTCGATCCCCTGGTGGAGCATGGGGGCGGCGATCATGAAGATGATGAGGAGGACGAGCATGACGTCGACCAAGGGGGTGACGTTGATGTCCGCGAGGACCCTTTCCTCGTCATCTCTTCCGGGCGTGAACGCCATGGCCGTCTCCTCCAGGTAGCTCTAGGTGAAGTTCCGCTCGGCGAGGTTCAGGAACTCCAGGACGAAGTCCTCCATGGCCGCCTTGAGACGCCTCGTCCGGTTGACGAAGTAGTTGTAGGCGAGGAGGGCCGGAATGGCTGCCGCGAGGCCGGCCGCGGTGTTGATCAGGGCCTCGGAGATGCCGGGAGCGACGGCGACGATCGAGGTCGAGCCGCTCATGCCGATGTCTCTGAAGGCCACCATGATCCCCCAGACGGTGCCGAAGAGGCCGATGAAAGGTCCGGCGGAGGCGGTGGTCGCGAGGAGCGGGGTCCAGCGGGCGATCCCCTGCACCTCGACCGAGATCGCCCGCGCGAGGCTTCTCTCCAGCGAGGGGAGCGAGGTGATGCGGTAGTCCGCCGTCGACGCTCCCGCCCCGGCTCCCGACCGCCGTTCCGGCCGCTCCGCCATCTCCCGGGCGTGCTTGATCTGGCTGTCGATCTCGGCGTAGCCGGCCTGGAAGATCCCCACGAGCGGCGAGGCGTGGAGCTTCCCCGCCTGGGCGTTGACCTCGCTGAACCGGCTGCTCCGGTGGAAAGCCTCGAGGAAGCGCTCGCTCTGGCTGTCGGCCCGCGAGAGCTGGACGAGCTTGCCGATCACCACCGCCCAGGAGAGGAGCGAGAGGAGGGCCAGGAGGCCCAGGATCATCTTGGCGACCGGGCCGGCCTGGGAAAAGAAATCGAACAGGCCGCGGCCTTCCCCGGGCAGGCCGGTCCCCCCCCCCGATATTCCCTGCAGCCACAAAAGCATCGCGATCGTCCCGCTCATCCCTGATCCCCTCGGGCGCGCCTCTCGACACGCACCACCTGAGCGGCGTCGATGTCGTCAATCTTGCTGACATCGCGCCTTTCTGTCATCAAACACCCCCCGAAGCGGGCCTCTGCCCCCCTGCCAGCAAAGAACGTGCCGAAGGTCCGCGGGGGGGAACCCCCGGGGCCGCCCCTCCCCGGGGGGTTGAGACCCGCTCCCCTGCAAGTTGGGGAATATAGCTAAGGGAGGTTATGCTTGTCACAAGCAGACGACCGATCCGGAAAACCAGGACGCAGCGAAGCTGGTATCCTCACCCGGCTTGGTGGGGCGCCGCGCGGCCGCCCTCGCGCCGGTAACCGGGTCTCATGGCCTGACAGGAGTCGATCTTGACCGAATCCCTTGACGTCCCTTCCGTTCGTGCTCCCATCTCGTGGACGAACACCACCTTCCTGTTGGGCACGCTCTTGGTCGCCGCCGTCGGCACCCCGCTCTACCTGTGGCGCTACGGCCTCGGCTGGCCGGAGACCCTCACCTTCCTCGGCCTCTGGCTCGCGGTGGGGCTCTCGATCACCGCCGGCTATCACCGGCTCTTCGCCCACAAAACCTATCAGGCGTCGCGCCCGGTGCGGCTCTTCTTCCTCATCTTCGGCGCCGCCGGCCTCGAGAACACGGTGCTCAAATGGGCGGCCGACCACCGCGTCCATCACTCGCACGTCGACTCCGAGCGCGACCCCTATAACGCCACCAAGGGTTTCTTCTGGTCGCACATCGGTTGGATCTTCTTTCAAAACACCCCGCCGAGCCAGACGGTCGTCCGCGACCTCTCGGAAGATCCGCTCGTGCGCTGGCAGGATCGCCACTATGTGACGATCGGGCTTGCCGTCGCCCTGGGCATCCCCCTCGTCGTCGGTCTCCTCACCCACCGGGTGCTCGGCTGCCTGTTGATCGGCGGCGTCCTCCGCATCGTCGTCAGCCACCACGCGACCTTCTTCATCAACAGCCTCTGCCACATCATCGGCCGCCAGCCCTACAGCCGCGAGCACAGCGCGCGGGACAGCTCGGTGATGGCGTTCCTCGCCTTCGGCGAGGGCTATCACAACTATCACCACAGCTTCCCCTTCGACTATCGAAACGGCATCCGGAGCTGGCACTTCGACCCCGCCAAGTGGATGATCTGGGGCCTCTCCCGGGTAGGCCTCGCCCGCGACCTGCGGCGCGCCTCCGACGTGGCGGTCCTCAAAGCCAAGGTGCGCATCCAGTATGACAAGGCCAGGGAGCGGGTCGAGCGGGCCGGCGAGGGCTTCGTCGAGCACTCGGGCCGCACCCTCCACGAGGCCTATGACGCGGTCGAGAAGGCCATCCACGACCTCCTGGCCATCGAGCGCCGGGGCAAGGTCCCGACGCCGCTCCCCGGGCACGAGGATCTGCCGGTCGAGACCCTCCGCGGGATGATCTACCGTTCGCTCGACGAGGCGCTCGACGACTGGCGGGTGACCTTGAGACAGATGCGGCGTCTGCCGATCGCCGCCGCGGCGTAAGGGGGGAGACAGGTGACGCGTCCAGGTCTCGTCGCCACAGCTGTCTTTCTCTTCCTCTCGGGTGCCGGGTCGGGTGCCGGGGTTGTTTTCTCGGCGGTACCGGCGGCAGCACCACCGCCCTCCCCTCTCCCGGCTCCGGTCCGGGAGCGCGCCGCCGCTCTCCGCGACGGCGCGCTCGCCGGCACCCGGGCGTTCGAGATCGCCCGCTCGCTCACCGTCGAGGTCGGACCGCGCTCGGCCGGCTCGCCCGGCGACCGGGCGGCGGTCGAGTGGGGCCTGCGCACCCTCCGCCAGCTCGGCTTCGAGAACGTCCACGCCGAAAAAGTCATGGTGCCGCACTGGGACCGGGGGACGATCTCTGGGCAGATCCTCGCTCCCTGGCCGCAGCCCATGGTGCTGGCGTCGCTGGGCGGCAGCGTCGGCACCCCCGACGCCGGGATCGAGGCCGAGGTCGTGGAGGTCCCGTCGCTCGAAGCGCTCGACAAGCTCGACCCCGCCCAGGTCCAGGGCAGGATCGTCTTCTTCAACGGCAAGATGGCGCGCACGAAGGACGTCGTCGGCTATCGCGACGCCGTGCCGGTGCGCGGCGCCGGAGCCTCGCGGGCGGCGAAGCGCGGCGCGGTCGCCGTCCTCCTCCGTTCGATCGGCACCGGCCACGACCGTTTCCCCCATACCGGGGCGATGCGCTACGAGGAGGGGGGAACGAAGATCCCCGCCGTGGCGCTGTCGACCGTCGATGCCGATCTCCTGGACGCCGAGGTGGCGAGCGGCAAGCCGGTCCGCTTCCGCCTCCACTCGACCGCCCGGATGCTCCCCGAGGCCGAGTCGGCGAACGTCGTCGGCGACATCAAAGGCCGCGAGCGGCCGGACGAGATCGTCCTCCTCGGGGCCCACCTCGACTCCTGGGACCTGGGGACGGGGGGGATCGACGACGGCGCCGGAGTCGGCATCGTCACCGAGACGGCGCGCCGGATCGCCCAGCTCCCGGAGCACCCGCGGCGGACGATCCGGGTCGTCCTCTTCGCCAACGAGGAGTTCGGCACCTCCGGAGCGCGCGCCTATGCCCAAGCCCACGCGGCGGAGCTTCCCAAGCACGTCCTGGCCGCCGAGTCCGACCTCGGGGCGGGGCGGGTTTACAGCCTGAGCTCAGGCGTCGCCCCCGACCAGCTGCCCCAGGTCGCCGAGCTCGCCCGGCTCGTCGAACCGGTGGGGGTCCAGCCGGGGACGAACGACGCCCACGGCGGGAGCGACATCTCACCCCTCGGCAAGGCGGGGGTCCCCCTCCTCGACTTCGACCAGGACGCGACCCTCTACTTCGACTGGCACCACACCGCCAACGACACCGCCGACAAGATCGACCCCAAGGAGATCGACCAGAACGTCGCCGCCTGGGTCGCGGTCGTCTACGCCGTGGCCGAGATGCCCGGAGATCTCGGACGGGCGCCAGCTTCGAAGGGAGAGTAGGAGCTCAACGCCCCGCCTCACCGCCCCCGGCGAGCCCGGCGACCCCGGAGAAGATCGCCCGCACCGCGTCGACCGTGTCCGCCTCCGCCGCGGTCTTGTCCGCCCGGTAGCCCTTGACCCGGGCGAAGCGGAGGGCCATGCCGCCGGGGTAGTGGGGGCTCTCCTGGACGTCGCTGAAAGCGATCTCGACGACCAGCTCGGGGCGGAGGTGGACGGTGTAGCCGTCGGTCGCCAGGGCGATCTCCTGGAACTTCTTCGTCTGCCAGGCGAGGGTCTCGTCGGTCATCCCCTTGAAGGTCTTCCCCAGCATCACGAAGCCGCCGTTCTCCGGATCGCGGGCCCCCAGATGGAGGTTCGAGAGCCAGCCGCTCCGCCGGCCGTGCCCCCACTCGGCGGCGAGGACGACCAGGTCCAGGGTATGGGCGGGCTTGATCTTCAACCAGGAGAAGCCTCTTCGGCCCGCTTCGTACGGGGCGTCCAGAGCCTTCGCCATGATCCCCTCGTGGCCGCGGGCGAGAGAGTCGGCGAAGAACTCCTCGGCCTCCTCGGCCGAGGCGCTCGTCCGGCGCGGCACGGTGAGGCCGGGGGTCACCGAAGTCAGGGCGGCGAAGCGCTCGGCGGCCGGGCGATCGAGGACGTCTTCGCCGTCCAGATGGAGGAGGTCGAAGAAGAAGGTCGTGAGCGGCAGCTCGGCGCGCTGGCTCGCGATGTCGAGCTTGCGGCCGAAGCGGCGCATGGTGACCTGGAACGGGTGCGGTGAGCCGTCGGGACGCAGAGCGATGACCTCGCCGTCGAGGACGAGCTGCCCGGCAGGGAGGGCCGCCACCGCCTCGACCAGCTCCGGCACCGCCGGGGTGACCTCGTTGCCGCGCCGCGAGTAGACCCGCACCTCGTCTCCCGCCTTGTGCACCTGGACCCGGGCGCCGTCCACCTTGAGCTCGAACGCCGCCTTGCCCAGCCGTTCGAGGGCTTCGGAAACGTCCCCGGCCGGCGAGGCGAGCATCGGCTGGAGGGGCCGGAAGAGCTCCAGGTGGAAGCGGGCGAGCCCCGGTCTGCCCTCGGTGAGGACCGCCCGGGCGACCTCCCCGAGGCCCCCGGCCAGCATGAGCGCCCGCCGCACCTCGTCGGCCGGGACCTCCGCGGCGGCGGCGAGGCCCTCGGCGAGGAGCCCGGCGAGCGCCCCCTGGCGCAGCTCGCCGAAGAGCAGGCGGACGAGGAAGCCCTGCTCCTCCGCCGTGGCGCGGGCGAGGAGCTCGCCGAGGAGCCGCACCCGGGCGGCCGTCGAGCCGGCGCCGGTCGCCCCGGCGATCTGCTCGAAGGTCGCGTCGACTTCCGGGAGGGTGAGCGCGGGAGATTCCGCGGCCCCGCCGCCGCGGGCGCTCTCGATCGCCGCCGGCCCCAGGCCGATCCTCCCCTGCCGGAGATGGCCCGAGAGGAAGGCTACGGCGATGTCGATCTCCTCCGGCCCCAGGCTGCGGAGGAAGCCCGCGAGGGCGGCGATCTTCTCCGACCGTGAGCGGGTCGAGGCGATGCGTCGGGAGGTGGCGACCAAGTCTTTCAGCATGGCGGCATCGTATCGTCTCGCGACGAATCCCCGGGCGTCAGGCTTCGGCTCGGCCCCTACGGTTTGGTCGCCCCCTTCACGACGTCGCCCCCCTTCATGACGAAGCGCACCCGTTCGAGCTCGGTGACGTCGGAGAGCGGATCGCCGTCGACGGCGATCAGGTCGGCGTAGTGCCCGGGGGTGACGGTCCCCACCTTGTCGCTCCAGCCGAGGAGGTCGGCGGCGTTGACGGTCGCCATGGCGATCACCTGAGCGGGGGTGAGGCCGAGGCTCAGGAGCGAGTGGAACTGGTGGGCGTTCTGGCCGTGGGGGTAGACCCCGGCGTCGGTGCCGAAGGCGAGCTTGACCCCGGCCGCGATGGCGCGTTTCCAGTTCGCCATCTGGTGGACCCGGAGCTCTTTCTCCTTCTCGATCATCTTGGGCGGCAACCCCAGGTTTCCGGCCTCGGCGAGGATGTACTCGTCGGTATAGATGTCGGGGACGAGGTAGATCCCCTTGGCTTTCAAGAGCCGCACCCCCTCCTCGTCGATCAGCCCGCCGTGCTCGATCGAGGCGACCCCGGCGCGGGCGGCGCGCTTGATCCCCTCGGCGCCGTGGGCGTGGGCGGCCACCTTCTTCCCCCACATGGCGGCCTCGGCGACGACGGCGTCCATCTCCTCCTGGGAGTACTGGGGCGCCCCCACCGATTCCTCCTCGGAGAGCACCCCCGCCGTCGCCATCACCTTGATCCAGTCGGCGCCGTTCTTGACCTCGAAGCGCACCAGCTTGCGGATCTCGGCCGGGCCGTCGGCGATCCCCGAGAAGTGGTCGAAATGGAGGTAGGGGGAGAAACCCGAGAGGTCGTTGTGGCCGCCCGTCGAGCCCAGGGCGAGGGTGGCGACGAGCATCCGCGGTCCCTCGATGTCGCCGCGGTTGATGGCGTTTCGGAGCGCCACGTCGATGAATTCGCTCGCCCCCACGTCGCGGACGGTGGTGAAGCCGGCTTCGAGGGTCCGGCGGGCGTAGACGTGGGCGACGACGGCGGCGTCGATGGGGGTCCGCCTGAAGATCTCCTCGTAGTAGTCGCCGCCGGACTGCTGGGTGAGATGGGTATGGACGTCGATCAGCCCCGGCAGCACGGTCTTCCCCGAGAGATCGACGATCTCCGCCCCCGGCGGGATGGCGAGGCCGGGTCCCACGGCGGTGATGCGGTCGCCGGTGATGAGGATGACGGCGTTCGCGACCGGTGCCCCGCCCCGGCCGTCGAGCAGCCGGCCGGCGCGGACGGCGACGACCTTGGGCGGTGCCGGCGGTGCCGGCGATGCGGGCGATGCGGGCGATGTCGGCGATGCGGGCGTGGCGGCGCCGAGGGCGGCGAGGGGGAGGAGGGCGAGCGCAAGACAGGATAGGATCGACGGGCCGCGTTTCATGGGCATCTCCCCAACCAGGTTGACCAGCTTGAAACCGGCCTATTCTAATCGGGTCCCGAGGGATCTTTTCGAGGAGTGAGCATGACCGTCACGTCTCCCCCCGCAACTTCGCCGGCATCGCCGACATCACCGTCTTCCGGGGCGCCACCGCCGCCACCCGCGGTGCCGCTGCCGGACCTCGACGCCTTCGCCCACCACTGGCAGGACGAGGCGGAGGCCGCTTTTCTCTATCGCCTGCTCGCCGCCGCCGAGCCCGACGCCCACAAGCGCGAGATCTACGCCCGTCTGGCCGACGTGGAAGACCGTCACACGAAGATCTGGGGCGACCTGCTCGCGGCGCACGACCGCCGGCCCTCGCCCTTCCGACCCGGCCTGCGGGCGCGCACCCTCGCCCTCCTCGGCCGGATGTTCGGTCCCCGCGCCCTCCTCCCCCTCCTGCTCGCCGAGGAGGGGCGCGAGATGCGCGCCTACCTGGAGATGCACCGGTCGACGCCCGCCGGGGGAGCGGGACAGAGCGAGGCGCTCCTCCTCGCCCGCGAGTCCGCCGAGCATGCCACGACGCTCGGCGAGATCAGCGGCGGCGGCGCCGAGCCCTGGCACCGCATCTCGGCCGGCGGTTTCCTCCGGAACGTCGTCTACGGCTTCAACGACGGCCTGACCGCCAACTTCGGCCTCGTCGCCGGGGTCATCGGCGCCACGGTGTCCACCCAGTACCGGGCGGTGGTCGTCGCCGGCGTCGCCGGGCTCATCGCCGACGCGCTCTCGATGGGCGCCAGCGGCTTCCTTGCCGCCCAGAGCGAGCGGGAGGTCTACAGCCACGAGATCGCCATGGAGCGCGCCGAGATCGAGCTGATGCCCGAGGTCGAGAGGGACGAGCTGGCCCTGATCTACGAGCTCAAGGGGATGGACAAAGAGACCGCCCACAATCTGGCGACCGAGGTCATGGCTTCCCCCGAGCGCATGCTCGACGAGCAGGTGCGCGAGGAGCTGAAGATCGGCGAGCAGACGACCTCCCCCCTCCGCGAGGGCTGGACGACCGGCCTCGCCACCGCCGTCGGGGCGCTCATCCCGGTGCTGCCCTTTTTCTTCACCCACGGCACCTCGGCGATCGTCCTCTCCTTCGCTCTCGCCATGCTCTCGCACTTCCTGGTCGGCGCCGCCCGCTCGGTCTTCACCGGCCGCGGCGTCTTCCGCTCCGGCCTCGACATGTTCGTCGTCGGCGTGGGGGTCGCCGTCGTCGGCTACTACGTGGGAGGCTGGGTGGGGAAGCTGCTGTAGAGGCCGCCAGCGCCGCCAGCGCCGCCAGTGCCGCCAGCGCCAGTGCCGCCAGCGCCGGGGCCGCCGGGGGCGGCCTCCACGGGCGGTGGGGCCGGGATCTCGTCTGCGCTCGCGGCCTTTCCTTCCACTTCCGCCAGCCGTGCCGCGAGCGCCGCCTGGGCGGCGCTCGCCAGATCGCAGGTCTCCCGGTAGGCGAGCCGTGCCTTCGCTTCACCCAGCCGATAGCGGAGGACGGCCCGGGTGCGGCGGCCGTGCGCGGTCACCACCCAGGCCGGCGCCGCGCTCACCAGGGCGCCGATGGCGGTCAAGGCGGTCACCCCATAGAGGACGTAGGCGGCCGGGTTGGCCGGGCCGGAGAGGAGACCGGCGAGGAGGGCGACCGCGGCGAGGCCCGCGAGCACCCAGACCGCCGGCCCCCGGGGCGCGCGGTGGAGGGTGACGAGGCGGATGTCGACGAAGAAGATCCGCCGCGGAGCGACCTCGAAGCCGCCGATCTCGTCGACCTCCAGGGCGTCCGCGGTGCGATAGACCCGCCGCCGGTGGGCGATGCTGTTGGCCTGCCCGAAGGGGACGCGCTCGCCGTTCATGGCTTGAAGAACCGGAGAAGGAAGAAGATGCCGATCCCGATCTGCGCGATGCCGAGCCCGCAGGCGAGGACGATCCCCAACCAGCCGCCGCTCCCCTCGCCGCGCTGCTTCTGGCGGACGGCGAGGCCGGCGAGAACCAGAGTGAGGGGACCGGTCAGGATGCCGAAGACGACGAAGAAGAGGCCGCCGAAGCCGGCGAGGACGGCGAGCCCGGGGAGATCGGCGAACGAGGTGCGCAGCACCGGGAGCTTCCCCTCGACGGTCAGGCGGTCGAAGCACGCGGGGCAGAGCTTCTGCCCGGGGATCTCGGTGCGGCAGAGGGCGCAGACGAAGAGCCCGCAGCGCTCGCAATTGCCGACCGCCGCGTTGCCGGCATGAACGGCACAGGGGGTGCCGCCCGCAGGCCCCGCCGCCGCCAGGGCGAGCGGCGGCAGGTAGGGCGAGGGCGGGGAGAAGGGCGTCGCCTCGAAGCTCTCGGCGCAGGAGAAACAGAGCTGCTCCCCGGCGGTCATCTCCTCGGGATGGAGCGCCGCCCCGCAGTAGGGGCAGGCCGGTCCCCGATAGGTGCGGAAGAGCCGGGGCGGCGCGGCCGGCGGGGTCGGCGGGGCCGGCGGGGGAGGGGGGAGCGGCTCCGCGAGGGTCACGTCAGGGTCTCCAGTTGATCACCCGGGTCTTCGCCGCCATGTCGTGGATACAGGTGCGCTCGGGGGTGAAGAGGGCGGGGAGGTAGTTGAGGAGCGAGAGGCAGCTCGCGAACACCTGCTGGAGGACGGCGCGCCCCCAGGCCTGCCCGGGCCGGAGCGGCCCGCCCTCGGCGTCAACCACCCGGAGATGGAGCGCCATCTTGCCCAGGGTCTGGCCGCGGACGGCGAGCATCCAGCCGTGGTAGACGACCGCCAGAGGGATGACGAGGAAAGGCAGGAGCTGCAGCCAGAGGGGAAGGATCGACCTCGCCTTGCCCTGGGTGGTGAGGGTCTGGGCCATCGAGACGAAAAAAAGCGCCAGGTAGGGCACCCCGACGATCAGGCCGTCGATCATGAGGGCGAGGAAGCGGCGCCAGATGGAGGCGAATTCGAGTCGGGTGTCGGGGAGGCCGGAGAGCCGGTCGAGGAGCCACTCGGTCTTGCACGGACCGCAGAGGGCCAGGCCGCCGATCGAGACGATGCAGTCGCCGCAGAAGGTCCCGGCGCAGCCGGCGCAGCGGACGAGGCCGTCGTCGACTCCTGGATGATTTTTACAGGGCATTCTGTTCCGACACGGGCTAGAGCGGACGGATATATGCTACCAGAGAGCCCTTGTTCCCCGGAGAAACCTTGCCCGAGCTCGTCGCGCCGCTCACCTGCCACCATCACCCGGACCGTCCGGCCCTGGCGCTCTGCGTCGCCTGCGGCAAGCGGATCTGCGCCGCCTGCGCCACCCCCTGGGAGGGGCGGCAGTACTGCGCCTCCTGCCTGGCGTCCCGGGGCCGGGTGGCCGGGGGCGAGCGGGCCGCCTGGGGCTGGGTGGGGATGGGGCTCGCCGTCCTCGTCCTGCTTTTCGCCGTGACCGCTCTGCGCCCTCTCCTCGCCGGTCTCCTCGCGGAGCTCCAATGAGGCGGGACCGGCTCTCCGCCCTCGCCGCCTTCGACGACGCGACCGAACTCGTCACCCTGGAGCTGCCGGGCGGGGCCGGCCTCGCGGTGCTCGCCGCCCTTCCCCTGCGCTTCCTGGAGGTCCACTTCCTCAACCGGGCCTTAGAGCTCGGCAAGCATGCGGGCGACTACGGGCGCTACCTGCTCACGATTTCGGTCGCGATCACTCTCGCCTCGGCGCTCGCCTTCTGGGGCCGGGCGGTCCTCGCCCACGCCGTCGTCCGCGCATTGACTGGCGATGGCGGCGATGGCGGTGATGCCGGCGATGCCGGTGGTGCCGGCCGGGCCGGCGACCGCCAGACCTTCCGCCAAGCCTTGAAGCTGCGGCCGGGCGCGCTCGCGGCCGGCTTCTATGCCTTCCTCTTCGCCCAGCTCCTCCTGCTCGCCTTCGCGTTCACCGGGGTCGGCGTCGCCGCGGCGATCCTCCTTTCCGGCCTGGCGGCGGCGACCGTCCACCTCCAGGAGCGGGTGGGGCCGATCGCCCCGCTCGGCACCGTCTTCCGGCAGGTCCGGCCGCTGCGGGTGTACGCCGGCCTGCTCCTCTTAGCCGGGGTCGCCTTCGTCGTCGCCTCCTTGAACCTGGCCGCCCTCTTCGCCCTCGGCCTGTGGGTCGCCCAGGGGGTGCCGGGAGTGGAGCTGGCACGCTGGCAGATCCTCTTCTCGATTTCGAACCGCCATTTCCTCCTCCTCCTCGGGGCCGGGGCCGCCCTCGCCGTCGAGCCCTTCTGGATCGCCGCCTTGGCCGTCGCCGTCCACCGCGCCCGGGCGCGGCAGAGCGGCGAGGATCTCCGCGGCTGGTTCGAGGAGATCGTGGCGGAACGGGCGGCATGATGCGGGGCCTCGACCTTGGCCGTTAAACGGCGAGGGACCGTTATGGATTCCAGGGGATCTCGATCACCACCAACCGAGGCTCGCCCTCCGCGAGGAGGGCCGCGCGGAGGCGGTGGGCGCGGCGGTGGTGCAGCAGACGCTGCCAGCCGTGGCGCTCGAGCACCCAGGGGAGGAGAACCGCGATCACCCGCTCCGGATGCTCCTCGGCCTTTTGGCGAAGGAAACGGAGGAGCGGCTTTCGGAAGCGCCGGTAGGGGGAGGGCAGGACCATCAGTTGGGGCACCGGCACGCCGGCCTGCCGGGCCGGCCGCTCGACCTGCTCGCGCCATTGCTCCCGCAAGGTCGCCTCGTCGTCCGCTTCGCCCGTCTCGACTCCCAGGTGGACGGCGATCACCTCCGGCGAGAGCCGCATGCCGAAGCGCAACGCCTCGTGGGTGAGCTGATTCCAGCCGCGAGTCGGGAGGACGACGATCGGCGGCTCGTTGGCGGAGAGGTCGAGCGGCCGGGGCTCCCAGAGCCGCCGGCCGACGCGGTCGTAGTAGCTCCGGGTGGCCTTGAAGAGCAGGATCAGGGCGGGCAGGGCGAGGAGGGTGATCCAGGCTCCTTCGACAAACTTGGCCGCGACGATCACGAGGAGGGCCACGCTGGTCAGGACGGCGCCGATGCCGTTGACCAGCGGTTGCAAGCGCCCGGTGCCGCCTCTGTCCCGCCGTTTCCACCCGTGCGCCACCATCCCCGCCTGGGAGAGGGTGAAGGCGAGAAACGCTCCGACCGCGAAGAGTGGGATCAGCCGGTCGGTGATCCCGCCGAAGGCGACCAGGAGGAGCCCGGAGACGAGGCTCAGGAAGAGGATGCCGACCGAGAAGACGAGCCGATGGCCGACGACGGCGAAAGGCTTGGGGAGAAAGCGGTCCTCGGCGATCCACCGGCAGAGGCGGGGAAAACCGACGAAGCTCGTGTTGGCGGAGAGCGTCAGCACCGCGAGGAGACTGCCCATCGCGACGAAATAGAAGAGGTTGCGCCCCAGGATCGCGGCGACCAGTTGCGAGAGGACGCTCTGGTAGTGCGGCTTCGTCTGATCCATGGCGCCGATCCCAAAGGCGTGCGAGAGATAGGCGATCCCGAAGAGGAGGACGCCGAGGCTCAAAACGATGGCGGTGAGCGTGCGCTGGGCATGGCGGACGGGAGGTTCCTTGAAGGCGCCGAGACCGTTGCTCACCGCTTCGACCCCGGTCATCGCCGTGCAGCCGCTGGCGAAAGCCCGCAGGAGGAGCCAGGCGCTCACCGCGGCGCGGGCAGGCCCCAGGGGCGGCGGCGGGATGACCGGCCGCGGCATCCTTGCGGCGCCTCCGGCACCCCCGGCCCAGAGGACATGGGCGAAGCCGATCCCCAGGATCACGAAAAAGCTCGCGAGGAAGAGATAGGTCGGGAGGGCGAAAGCGAGGCCCGACTCCCGAGTGCCGCGCAAATTGACCAGAGTGAGGATAAAAAGTGCCGAAAGGCAGAGCCCGAGCGTGTAGGAATGAAACGCCGGGACCACCGAGACCAGGGCGGCGACCCCGGCGGAGATGCCGACGGCGACGTTCAGCACGTAGTCGATCATCAGGGCGGCCGCCGCCAGGAGCCCGGCGTTCGTCCCCAGATTCTCCCGGGCGACGGTGTAGGCGCCCGCGCCGCTCGGATAGGCCGCGATCGTCTGGCGATAGGAAAGGTAGAGAAGGGCGAGGAGGGCGAGGAGGACGAAGGTGATCGGGAGAAGGTAGCGCGTTCCCGCCACGCCTAAAGGCAGGAGGAGAGTGAGGGCCGCCTCCGGACCGTAGGCCGAAGAAGCCAGCCCATCGAGCCCCATGGCAGGCACTCCGGCGAGGACGCCGAGCTTCTGCTCTCCCTGCTCCCGGGTCGCCAGGCGGCGGCCCAGGAGGCGAGTTTTCCACGAAGAGAGCGGGTGAGAGGGCAAGCCTGACTTCCTCCAGAGGGTCGGGCCGTCCCGTCGGCCGTCCCCGGGGCGTATTCAAGCCCCACGCCACCCTCTCACCCTCCTGATGCTCCTACATGTTGACGTAGTTGACCAGGTCGCGGAGCGTGACGGTCTTTCCGCTCGTGATGGCCGACGTCCAGTCGTCGGCCACCGGGACCGGGACGGTACGACCGGGGTCCGCCGCCGTCGGCGCGGCGATGTCCACGGTCCCGCCGGTCCCGGCCATCGTCGCGTACTGGGGGTTGAAGTAGACGGACTCCATGTCGTAGAAGATCGCCCCGGCGACGACCTCGGCCACCAGCCGGCTGCCGAGCGCGCCGAGCGTCCGCTCATCTCCCTGGAGTCCGGCTTCTTTGATGACGTAGTACCAGAGCGGCGTCTTGAAGACCGGCTGGCCGGCGGCGTCGAGGTCGTGGGTGAACAGGTGGTGAACCGCGGTGTTCGGTTCCACCTCGTGCCGCGTCAGCTTGGGGTGGACCAGCGAGACCGGCGGGCCGCCTTGGTTGGAGTGATAGAAGTCGTACAGCTCCTCCCCCGAGACGACCCCGATCGACCGGCCGCGAACCAGGTTCCTCTGGGTCAGGTTGCCGACCGTCTTGATCGAGTCCGGGATCGCACTCTCGGGCAGGTTGAACACCGGCGGCGTCACCTTGGCGTCGATCCGCAGCGAGCGGGTGTCGTCAGGCAAGCTCCCGTCCGGGTAGAACTCGGCCCAGTCGATCACATGCTCGGCCGGCAGGTGGACGCTCCCCCGCAGGTCGTCCTTGCCGGGGTGAGCGGTCAGGTTGTCGAACAGCTTGACGTCCGCCCCGCCCCCGGCGTTCAGGTGGTAGCTGGGACGCAACTGGCTGTGGCCGAACCGGAACCCGATCGCCCACTCGTGCGGCAACTGCACCACCAGCGCCCCGCTCGCCAAGTCGAGCAGCGGCTTATGCTTCAGGTTGCCGAAGTTGATCCGCCGGATTTGCTTCAGCACGTGGGTCAGCGTGGTCGCCTCGATGACTCGCGGCAGGTAGTCCTGGAGGACGACCGTCTGCCAGTTGGCCACCACTTCCTTCCGCACCGTGGCGATCACTTCGTCCTTCGGCTTCCCGGCGGTGTTCAGGGTGTTTTTCTCGACCAACTTGTTGTGCACCCGCTCCAGCAGGATGTGAATCTGCAAGATGAGCTGGTTCTCGTCGTTGCGGCTGTCGAAGATGTGGGCCGTGAACGCCGGCGGTCGGTGCGCGATCGGGCCGGCCGGCACCGACATCTCCGTCCGGTTGAGGTCGAACCCGGTCGTTCCGGCGATGGGGTGCATCTTGAACTTGCCGTCGTGGTCGAAGATGAGGTCGCCCTTGGGGGTGCCGCTGACCGTCGGGATGCTCACCAGTCCGGTGCCGGTGGTCCGCGGGCCGTACACGCTGTCGAGGTCGAGCAGGGGGGACGCCCCGTTGCGGACGGGGCCGGTCTGATCGGTGAACAGGTCGACCGCGTTCATCGTCAGGTCGTGGTCGATGAACTGGCCGACGAACGTGAACACGGCCGGCACGGAGGCGCTCACCGTGGGGGCATGCTCGAACACCTGGCCGGTGTAGGGGAACGTGATGTACGAGATCAGGTCGGCGTTCGCCATGTAGCCGGGACGGTTGACCAGCTTGCGGAAGAAATCCTGGGCGGCCTGCTCCAACTGCTGGGCGACGTCGTCCGGGGCCATCGACGCGCCCGCCGCGGTGTCGGCGGCCGACAGGAACGGGGCCAGCCGGCGGGCGGCGGACGTTTGGTCGAGCAACACCGGCAAGCCGCCGTGGCGCATCAGCGCGGTAAACGCGGAATGGGGCGGTAGCGAATCGAACGGGTGGCCCATCCGTTCCTGCAGCCGCTGGACTTGTCGGGTCGTCAGGGCGCCGGCACTGGGCCGAGCCGCGGTTCCGGGTGAATCTTCCGTCGGAGTGGTCATGATTTCTCCTCATTCTGTGGGCTGGGTTCGCCGTTTGTTTCGTCGTAGTTCAATATGCCCATTTCACCTGAGCGCTTGCACGCCTGGTAAAATGCTATCTCCTCTCGGCCACGGATGGAAGTCTAGGGAATCGGCAGGTTGGGCCGGAGCGCGGCTCCGAACTTCGCGAGCCTCCGCTCCCCGCGACTGAAAGATGAGGCGCCGGCATCCGTGCAAGCCGGCTCTCTTGGCTTACCTTGATGAGATTCCGAGCGTGAAGAGGAGCGCCGCTTCCATCTGAAGCAGGACATCAGGAGTGACGATTCCGATGCGCCGGTGTAGCCGAGACTTGTCCAGGACTCGAAGTTGATGACACAAAGCCACAGAATCCTTAGGGAGACCTGTTCCGTGCTCACGGATGAGAACCGCGGAGGGGAGACCCGCCCGGCGGAGGTTCGTGCTGAGCGGCACTGTCAGGACGGTGGTCGTGAATGTGGAGATGGCGTCTCGCTGAAGTATGAGAACTGGGCGTGTGCCAGCCTGCTCAGAGCCGACCACTGGATCGAGGAACGCCTACCATAGCTCGCCTCGGCATGGGCTCAAGCTCGGTCCTCTACCTTGAGCCCCTCTTCGTAGTCCAGCAATCCCTGTTCGGCCAACGCCCGATCTTCGGCGGCGAACTCCTGATAGAGCTTTCCATACACGGCTGGGTCGAAGGAAGGAATTGGAGCCGCACCGGGCTTTACACGAAGTGAGGCGGCGACGCTCGCTACGTACTCGAGTTCCCGGTCGCCGAGGCCTTCGAGCTCAAGCAGGACATGTTCCTTGGCAGTCATGGTGAGATTATAGTCCTGCCCAGGCTAGCTTTGAAGCGTCTACCTGAAGTCCCTGGCGAAGGGCTGGAAAATTGGATCGGCGGAAGAGTTCCTTGGCATGACGCCTGACGAAGCTGCCTATGTGGAGCTCCGCCTCAAACTCAGCGATGCCGTAAGAGACTTTCGGAAGAAGAAGCGCCTGACCCAGATCGAGCTTGCCGAGCTGCTGCACTCGAGTCAGAGCCGAGTGGCCAAGGCCGAAGCGGCAGATGAGTCCGTCTCGTTGGACCTGCTCATCCGATCCCTTCTCGCGTTGGGAGCCACGGACCGCGACCTTGCGAAGGCGATTACCGGTAAGGGCTCATGAGTCCTTTGAGGGCTAGATGTTCAGCTGCGTGGGGGAGGGCGTATGCAAGCGCCAAGTCAGCTGCAATGCAGAGTTAGGAATCCTCGGTATCGGAAGGTGAATAGGAGATGCCGCGCTCTCCATACATCGTGACGACCGAGATCATCGATGGTTCCATCGTCCCCTTGGTCCATTAATGTTAGCCGGCATCCGGCCAATAGTCGACAGCTCCTTTTGAAGGAAGAAGAAGGTATCTGCTTCAAGCGCGGAGGGCGTCAACGCGCGTCGGTGCTCGGGAGCGGCTTCCTGATCGCCGTCCCAGCACGCGAAGAGCTCGATGCCTCCCACCCGCGGGATCTCCTCGCGGAGATATGCGGCGAAATCGTGAAGCGACTTCCGTCGATGCGACATCTCGGCGGGTTCCGAGTATTCGGAAGGGTATTGACCGAGTTGGAACCCGCACCCGCAGCCCTCGTACGAACCTGCGTAGACGAGATACGGTTTCGAAAACTGCCGACGAACCCGTTGTTCGTCGGCAATGAGAGGTCTAGTATTAAACGCGGGCGCCGCCTCGTTCCAGGCAACTTTCCGCAGCGGCATCTCGGCCGCCAAGTAGATCATCATGCACATGGCCGCAGCGTCCGGCTAAACATTTATGCGGCTAACCGGCGGCTTTGCCACCCGATTGAGCAGCCGCAACATGAGAGATATCGTAGCAGAAACGGTCGGGGAACTCCCGATCGAGCATTGGGGTCTATGTTCCTGTACCCCAGATGCTCCTGGCCTCCGGATGTCGTCGCCGCCCATGAGGAGAGGGGAGGCAGCCGGAGTACCGGCCACCGTCCTCCGCAGGGAGCAGGCCGTAGTAGACTATAGGCAGCCGGCGCAGAGCCCCATGCCAGTCCGCGCCGGGTAAGACCGCCGCCTCAAGGAGCCGGTCCTGCCCGCCCCGAAACCGGGGAAGACCTCCCCAATTTTGGGGACCCCTTCCCCCATTTTGGGGAGCTTCTCCCCAAAATGGGGCGCCGGTCCCGAGCTCCTCCCCAAAATGGGGGAACTCCTCCCCCAAATGGGGGAAGCCTCCCCCGATTTTGGGGAACCTTCCCCCTAAATTGGGGCAGTCCTCCCCGAAGCTCACGAGCGACGATACGCTCCGCCGCCTTCCTCCAACCCCTGCCACGGGGAGCTTACGAGCCCCAGGATGTCGTCTGCCAGCCGACCGACGGCTGGGAGACGCTCACCTGCACCTCCGAGAAGGTGAAAGCGAGCCTCCGGGGCTCACCCCGGTCCGCGGGGAGCTCGCCGAGGCCCCCGTCGAAGCCAAAGGGAGCCGCAACGCGACTCCCGCGTCCCGCGGAGGAGAAAAAGTGCCGAAAGGCAGAGCCCGAGCGTGTAGGAAGGAAACGCCTTCCACGAAGAGATCGGTCGAGAGGGCAGGGCCGGACGTCCTCCGGCGGGTCGGCGGTCCCGTCGCCGAGCCCGGGCGTAGCCAAGCATCGCGCCACCGGATTTCGGCAACTTGTCTCCACGTGCAGGTTCTTCTTACCTTTGGGCATGCGTCTTGAATGCTGCTTAGGGCCATGCAGGCCGCCACCCTCTCCGCTCCGGGCGTCGTCGAAATCCGCCGGATGCCGTTGCCGCAAGCGGGTCCCGGGGAGGTGCTGGTCCGTCTCCATGGCTGTGGCATCTGCGCCTCGAACCTGCCGGTCTTCGAGGGCCGCGAATGGTTCCGCTACCCGCTGCCGGCCGGACAGCCGGGGCACGAGGGGTGGGGGGAGATCGCGGAGGTCGGCACAGAGGTTTCTGGCCTGGCGGGCCTCGCGGTCGGCCAGCCGGTGGCCCTCCTTTCCGAACGCGCTTTCGCCGAGTACGACGTGGCGACCGCCGAGACGGTGGTGCCGCTGCCGGCCGCTCTCTCCGGCCGGCCCTTTCCCGGCGAGCCCCTCGCCTGCGCCGTCAACGTCTGGAAGCGGAGCGACGTCCGTCCCGGGCAGGTGGTGGCGATCGTCGGCGTCGGCTTTCTCGGCTGCCTGCTCACCTCTTTGGCGGCGGCGAGCGGAGCCCGGGTTTTGGCGATCTCCCGGCGGCCCTCCGCCCTGGAGATGGCGCGGCGCTACGGCGCGGAACGGACTTTCGCCTTCGCAGATCCGGCCGAGGTGATCGGAGAGGTGATGGAGCAGACCGGCGGCCTGGGGTGCGAGCGGGTGATCGAGTGCGTGGGCAAGCAGGGGCCGCTCGACGTCGCCTCCGAGCTCACCCGCGTCCGCGGCCGGCTGGTGATCGCCGGCTACCACCAGGACGGCCCGCGGCAGGTCAACCTCCAGCAGTGGAACTGGCGCGGGATCGACGTCATCAATGCCCATGAGCGGGATCCCCAGGTGTATGTCTCCGGGCTGCGGGAGGCGGTGGCGGCGGTCGCCGAGGGGCGGCTCGATCCCTTTCCCCTCCTCACCCATGGGTTTCCCCTGGAACGCCTGACCGAGGCTTTACAGATTGCCGGAGAACGACCCCCTGGATTTATGAAGAGCTGGGTGGAGATGTGAGGAGGCCTCGTCTGGGTTTCGTCGGCGCCGGCTGGATCGGTCGCCAGCGGATGGAGTCTGTCTGCGGCGCCGGGGGCTCGGCGGGTGCAGCGGCGCTCGCGGCGGCGGTCGCCGATCCCGATCCCGCGCTCCTTGAGGCGGCGCTCGCCGTCGCTCCCGGCGCGCGGCCGTGCCGCGGCCTGGACGAGCTTCTGGAGCTGGCGCCGGAGCTCGACGGCGTCGTCCTCGCGACCCCGAGCGCCCTCCACGCCGCCCAGAGCCTGCAGGCTCTCGCGGCGGGTCTCCCGGTCTTCTGCCAAAAGCCCCTGGGCAGAAACGCCGGCGAGACCCGGGCGGTCGTCGAAGCCGCGCGGCGGGCGGACCTCCTCCTGGGGGTCGATTTCTCCTATCGCCACCTCGCGGGGGCGCGGCGCATCTGCGAGCTCGTCGCGGCCGGCGAGCTGGGGACGGTCTATGCCGCCCGGCTGGTCTTCCACAACGCCTACGGGCCCGACAAGGACTGGTTTTACGACCGCGCCCGCTCCGGTGGCGGCTGCGTCATCGATCTCGGAATCCACTTGATCGACCTCCTGCTGTGGACGCTCGGTGGGCCGGAGGTGGCCGCGGTGACCTCCCGGTGCTTCTCCCGCGGCAGGCTCCTCGGCGACCGAAGCGACCGAGGCCGGGAGACGCGGGAGGCGCAGGAGGTGGAGGACTACGCGGTGGCGCGGCTCGACCTGGCGACGGGGGCGAGCGCCGAGATCGCCTGCTCGTGGAAGCTGCCGGCCGGGCAGGATGCGGTGATCGCGGCGTCCTTCTACGGCACCCAAGGGGGCGCCGAGCTGCGCAACGTGAACGGCTCGTTCTACGACTTCGTGGCCGAACGGTTCCGCGGTACGGCGAGAGAGACGCTCGCCGAGCCTCCCGAGGCCTGGGGGGGCCGGGCTCTCGAAGCCTGGACGCGCCGGCTCGCCGGAGACACCGGAGATACCGGAGACACCGGAGAAAAGGGCAGCTTCGACCCCGAAATCGAGTCGGTGACGCGGGTGGCGGAGGTGGTGGATCGCATTTATTGCCAGGCGGCGGGCGCCGACCGCCCGGGCCGGCAGGAGGGAGCGACATGAAAGGCAGTGTTCTGATCACGGGTGGCGCGGGCTTCATCGGCTCGCATCTCGCCGACGAGCTGCTGCGCCAGGGATACCGGGTGCGCGCCCTGGATCTCTTGACGCCGCAGGTGCATCCCGACGGGCGACCTCCCGAATATCTCGACCCGGAGGTGGAATTGCTCGTCGGCGACGTCCGTGACCCGCAGGCGGTGCGCCGGGCTCTCCAGGGGATCGACGGGGTCGTCCATCTGGCCGCCGCGGTCGGGGTGGGCCAGAGCATGTACGAGATCGCCGGCTACACGAGCGTCAACAACCTGGGGACGGCGGTCCTCCTGGAAGCGCTCGTGGAGCGGCCGGTGGAACGGCTTCTGGTCGCCTCCAGCATGAGCCTCTACGGTGAGGGGCTCTACCGCGACGCGGCCGGGCGGATCCGGTCGGGCCTGCGCCGCGGCCGCGCCCAGCTCCAGCGGGGGGACTGGGAAGTGCGGGACGAGGAGGGGAACGTCCTCACCCCGGCGCCGACGCCGGAGACCAAGACCCCCGACCTCTCCTCGGTCTACGCCCTGTCGAAATACGACCAGGAGCGGCTCTGCCTGATGATCGGCGAAACCTACGGGATCTCGACCACCGCCCTGCGCTTTTTCAACGTCTACGGTCCCCGCCAGGCGCTCTCCAATCCCTACACCGGGGTGCTCGCGATCTTCGCCTCGCGCCTCTTGAACGGCAATCGTCCGTCGATCTTCGAGGACGGAGAGCAGCGGCGGGATTTCGTCAGCGTCCACGACATCGTGGAGGCCTGCCGGCTGGCCTACGAAGCGGATGCCTCGGATGCCTCGGGCGCCACGAGCGTTTCTGGCGAGGTGCTGAACATCGGGAGCGGCGAGGTGTTCTCGATCCGCGGCCTAGCGGAACGCATGGGCGACGTGCTCGGCCTCTCCCACCTGGAGCCGGAGGTGACGGGCCAGTACCGGGCGGGAGACATCCGCCACTGCTTCGCCGACATCTCGCGAGCGCGGGAGGTCCTGGGCTACGCGCCCCGGGTTTCGATCGAGGAGGGATTGGAGGAGTTGGCGGAATGGCTGCCTCGGCAGCAGGCGGTCGATCGTGTTTCCGCGGCCCGGGAAGAGCTGGCGTCCCGGGGCTTGACCCTTTGACGAGTGAGGCAAGAGGAGGGTAGTGCCTTGAGCAGGATATTGGGTACAGACGGGGGTACGGACGGCAAAGGCAAGAGAGGCGGAGCGAACGGGGCCGATGGAGACGGCAAGGAGCGGTGGGCCCTGGTCACGGGAGGCGCGGGTTTCATCGGCAGCAACCTGGTCGACCGGCTGGCCCGGGAGGGGCGGCGGGTGCGCATCCTCGACAATCTCTCCCGTCCCGGTGTGGAGCGGAACGTCGAGTGGCTGCGGCAACGGCATGGGGAACGGATCGAGCTGCTCCTTGCCGACGTGCGGGACGAAGCGGCGCTCGCTCCGGCGCTCCGGGACGTCTCGACGGTTTTTCATTTCGCCGCCCAGGTGGCGGTCACCACCAGCCTCGACAGCCCGCGGGACGATTTCTCGACCAACCTGGAAGGCACCTTCCGGCTGCTGGAGGCGATCCGCCGCGGCAAGCTGCGGCCGAAGCTGTTCTTCACCTCGACCAACAAGGTCTACGGCGCTCTTCCCGACGTCCCGCTGCGCCGCGAGGCCGGCCGCTACAGCCCGGTGCCGGAAGAGATCCGCCGCCACGGCATCTCGGAGGCGCGGCCGCTCGACTTCCACAGCCCCTACGGCTGCTCGAAGGGGGGGGCGGACCAGTACGTCCTCGACTACGCCCGCACCTTCGGGCTCGAGACCGTCGTCTTCCGGATGAGCTGCATCTACGGTCCTCGCCAGTTCGGCACCGAGGACCAGGGGTGGGTCGCCTTTTTTCTCCTCCAGGCGCTCGCCGGGAAGGCCCTCACCCTCTACGGCGACGGCCGGCAGGTGCGCGACGTGCTGTTCGTCGACGATCTGGTCGAGGCTTTCCTCGCATGCGAGCGGCGGTTGCCGGAGCTCGCCGGCCAGGCGTTCAACGTCGGCGGCGGTCCGGGCAACACGGTGAGCCTCCTGGAGCTTCTGGACCTCATCGGCGAGCTCACCGGCAGGAAGCCGGAGGTGGAGCACGCCCCGTGGCGGACCGGCGACCAGCGCTACTACGTCTCCGACACACGAAAGCTCCGGGAGTGGACCGGTTGGCAGCCCCGGGTGGGGGTACGGCCGGGGGTGCATAAGCTTCTGGAGTGGCTGCGCCAGCTGGCGACTTCCGAGGCTCCGGCGGCATCGGCGGCATCGGCGGCATCGGCGGCGACCCCGGCGATCCCGGCGATCCCGGAAGTCGCCGAGGTCGTGGGAGAGCGGGTATGAGCGCTGGTAGGAGCGCTGGTACGAGCGCTGGTATGAGATCACCGCGATCTCTCCATCCCTCTTTGAACGTCGTCCTCTTCTGTCATTCGCTCGAGTCCGACTGGAACCATGGCAACGCCCACTTCCTGCGTGGGGTGTGCCGCGCCCTTCAGGAGCGGGGGCACCGGGTCACCGCCTACGAGCCGCGGGACGGCTGGAGCCGCGGCCATCTGCTCGCGGAGCACGGCGAGGCGGAGCTTCTCGCCTATCGGGACGTCTACCCGGAGCTCACGAGCCATCTCTACGACCTGGAGACGCTCGACCTCGACGATCTCGACCGGGCCCTGGACGGCGCCGACCTGGTCCTCGTCCACGAGTGGAATCCCCCCGAGCTGGTGCGCCGGGTGGGCGAGCACCGCAAGCGCCACCTCGGCTATCGCCTGCTCTTCCACGACACCCACCACCGCTCGGTGACCGAGCCCGAGAGCCTCGCCGCCCTCGCCGCCAATGATCTCGACGGCTACGACGGCATCCTCGCCTTCGGGGCGGCGGTGCGCGAGAAGTACCTGAAACGTGGCTGGGCCGAGCGGGCCTGGGTCTGGCACGAGGCCGCCGATATAACGGTTTTCAAACCGCTGCCCGAGATGACCCCGGAAGCCGACCTGGTGTGGATCGGCAACTGGGGGGACGAGGAGCGGACGGCCGAGCTCCACGAGTTTTTCCTGGAGCCGGTGCGGGACCTCGGGCTTTCGGCCGACGCCTACGGCGTGCGCTACCCGCAAGCGGCGCGCGAGGCCCTGCGGGCTTCGGGAGTCCGCTACCACGGCTGGCTGGCCAATCACCGGGTGCCCGAGACCTTCGCCCGCCACCGCTTCACGATTCACGTGCCCCGCCGGCCGTACGTCGAGAAGCTGCCCGGAATCCCCACCATCCGCGTCTTCGAGGCGCTCGCCTGCGGCATCCCGCTGGTGACCGCCCCCTGGCGCGACAGCGAAGGGCTGTTCCAAGCCGGCCGCGACTATCTGGTGGCGCGAGACGGCGAGGAGATGCGGCGCTCGATGCGGGCGCTCGGCGAGGACGCCGCCCTGGGCGCCGAGCTGGCGCGGCACGGGCGGGCGACGATCCTCGCCCGCCATACCTGCGGCCACCGGGCGGACGAGCTGCTCGCGATCTTCGACGAGCTGGCCGGCGGCTTCTCCGACCGGCGGGTCGATCGCTTGGAGGTGGCGTCGTGAGCGGCCAGCGCATCGCCTTCTTCGGCTCCAGCCTGGTGTCGTCCTACTGGAACGGCGCCGCCACCTACTACCGGGGGCTGCTCCGCGCCCTCGCCGAGCGCGGGCACGCGATCACCTTCTTCGAGCCCGACGCCTTCGAGCGCCAGCAGCACCGGGACATGGCCGACCCGGAGTGGGCGACGGTCGTCGTCTACCCTGGAGCGAGGGAGGAGGGGGCTCTGGCGGCGCTCGAAGCGGCCCGCGGCGCCGACCTGGTCGTCAAGGCGAGCGGCGTGGGGGTGTTCGACGAGCTCCTGGAGCGCGAGGTGCTCGACCCTCCAGGGACCGGCGACCCGCGTCGTCTTCTGGGACGTGGACGCGCCGGCCACCCTCGAACGGATGGCGGCCGATCCCGCGGATCCCTTGCGCGCGCTGGTGCCGCGCTACGACCTCGTCCTCACCTACGGCGGCGGACCGCCGGTGGTCGAGGCCTACCGCCGGCTTCGGAGCGCGCGACTGCATCCCGGTCTACAACGCCCTCGATCCCACGACCCACCACCCGGTGTCGCCGGACCCCCGTTTCGCCTGCGACCTCGCCTTCCTCGGCAACCGCCTGCCGGACCGCGAGGAGCGGGTGAAGGAGTTCCTGTTCCGGCGCGGCCGCGGCGCTCCCGGAGCGCACCTTCCTGCTGGGCGGCAACGGCTGGGAGACCGGGCTCGCTGCCCAACAACGTGCGGCCGCTGGGCCACGTCTCCACCGCGCGACCACAACGCCTTCAACTGCACGCCGCGGGCGGTGCTCAACGTCAACCGCGACAGCATGGCCCGCTTCGGCCACTCTCCCGCCACCCGCCTCTTCGAGGCCGCGGGGGCCGCCGCCTGCCTGGTGAGCGACGCCTGGGACGGCATCGAAGACTTTCTGGAGCCGGGGCGGGAGGTGCTGCTGGCAGAGCGACGGCGACGAGGTGGCCGCCCTGCTCGCGGCGCTCGAACCCCGAGCGCGCCCGCGCCATCGGCCAGGCGGCGCTCCGGCGGGTGCTCGCGGAGCACACCTACGAGCATCGCGCCGATCAGGTGGAGGCGATCCTCGAAGGGCGGAGCCTCCCGGCGGAGGTGATGGCGTGAGCGACTGCCTGGACCTCGTGATCCTCGGCCTCTCCATCACCTCGTCGTGGGGGAACGGCCATGCCACCACCTATCGCGGCCTGGTGCGCGAGCTGGTGCGGCGGGGGCACCGGGTGCTCTTCCTGGAGCACGACGTCCCCTGGTACGCCGAAAACCGCGATCTCCCCTCCCCTCCCTACGGGGCCACGGAGCTGTACCACGGCTTGAAAGATCTCGACCGCCGCTTCCGTTCCCGGGTGCGGCAGGCGGATGCCGTGCTCCTCGGCTCCTACGTGCGGCAGGGGGTCGCGGTGGCCGACTGGGTGCTCCGCCACGCCCGCGGCGTCACCGCCTTCTACGACATCGACACCCCGGTCACCCTGGCGAAGCTCGCCCGGGGCGACTACGAATACCTCCACCCGCGGCTCATCCCCGGCTTCGATCTCTACCTCTCGTTCACCGGCGGCCCCACCCTCGACCGCCTGGAGCTGGAGCTCGGAGCGCGGCGCGCCCTGCCGCTCTTCTGCTCCTGCGATCCGGCGCTCTATTATCCGGAGCCGCCCGAGCCGCAGGCGAAGAAGTGGGACCTGGGCTATCTCGGGACCTACAGCGACGATCGCCAGCCGACCGTCGAGTCGCTCCTCTTGACACCCGCCCGGCGCCTGCCGGAGAGCCGCTTCGCGGTGGCCGGTCCCGCCTATCCGCCGAAGATCGACTGGCCGGGAAACGTCGACCGTTTCGAGCACCTGGCGCCGCCCGAGCACCGGGCCTTCTACAACCGCCAGCGCTATACCTTGAACGTCACCCGCGCCGACATGCGGCGGGCGGGCTATTCTCCCAGCATCCGGCTCTTCGAGGCCGCCGCCTGCGGCACGCCGATCGTCTCCGACGACTGGCCCGGGCTCGAAACCTTTTTCGAGCCCGGCCGCGAGATCCTCCTCGCGGCGACGCCTGAGGACGTCGAGACGCTCCTCCGCGACGTCCCGGAAATCGAGCGGCGGCGCCTCGGGCGGCGGGCCCGCGAGCGGGTGCTCGCCGAGCACACCGCGGCGCACCGGGCGGCGACCCTCGAATCCTACCTGCGCGAAGCGGCGGCGCCGCTCCGGCCCACGGCGACCGCCACGGCTGCGGCGACCGCGACCGCCGCGGGCGTCCACGAGGAGATCGAGTGGTGAGCCTCGAAACGCTCGAATCGGTCGGGGCGCCGGGCGACAGCGACCTCGCGCGGGAGGTCCGTGCCCTCGGCCCGTGGTTTCACAACCTGCACCTGCCGGGAGGCCTGGAGACCGCGCCGGACCATCCGCTCGGGGACTTCCCCCGCTTCAAGTGGAACCAGATCGCCCCCGTCCTCCCGGCCGACCTCACCGGCTGGGAGGTGCTCGACGTCGGCTGCAACGCCGGTTTCTACTCCTTCGAGCTCGCCCGGCGCGGCGCCTCGGTCTTAGGGATCGACGCCGATTCGCGCTACCTGCGGCAGGCCGAATGGGCGCGCCGCCACTTGGACCGCACCGGCCGCGTCCGCTTCGAGGAGCGCACGGTCTACGACCTGCCGGCGCTTGCGGGCCGCTTCGACCTCGTCCTCTTCATGGGGGTTCTCTACCACCTCCGCTACCCCCTCCTGGCGCTGGAGATGGTGGCCGAGAAAGTGGGGCGGCTGCTGATCTTCCAGACCCTGTCGCTCCCTGGCGACGAGATCGTGGAGACGCCGCCGGACCTGCCGCTCGAAGAGCGCCGCCGGCTGCTCGCGCCGGGCTGGCCGAGCATGGCCTTCGTGGAGGCGAAGATGGCCGGCGATCCCACCAACTGGTGGGTCCCCAACCGCGCCTGCGGCGAGGCCCTGCTGCGCTCGGTCGGCCTCCGGGTGGTGGCGCGGCCCGGCGACGAGATGTTCTGCTGCGAGCCCGCCGCCGACCGGCCGCCGGCCCCCTATCGGACGGCTCTACCGAGCCTGGCGGGCCAGCGATGACGGCGATGCCGGCGATGATCCGCCGCGTGCTGATGACCACCGACGCCGTGGGCGGAGTCTGGACCTATGCCATGGAGCTCTGCCGGGCCTTGGGGGAATACCAGGTGGAGGTGGCGCTCGCCACCCTGGGGCCGCCGCCGGACCGCGCGCAGGCGGCGGAAGCGGCGCGCCTTCCCGGCCTTCAGCTGTACGAGAGCGCCTACCGGTTGGAGTGGATGCCGGAGCCCTGGCACGACGTCGACGAGGCGGGAGCCTGGCTGCTCGACCTGGAACGCCGACTGGCTCCTACCCCACCGGACATCGTGCACCTGAACGGCTACAGCCACGGTAACCTGCCCTTCAACGCGCCGGTCGTGGTGGTCGGCCATTCCTGCGTCCTCTCGTGGTGGCAGGCGGTCCAGGGAGAGCCGGCACCGGCGGAGTGGAAAACCTATGCCGAGCGGGTGGCGCGTGGGCTAGAGGCCGCCGAGCTGGTGGTCGCTCCCACGGCCGCCATGCTCCGCTCGCTTGAGGATCTCTACGGTCCCCTGCCGCGGGCGCGGGTGATCCCCAACGGCCGCCGCCGCGAGCTGTTTCCCCCTCTCCCCAAGGAGCCCTTCGTGCTCACCGCCGGCCGGCTCTGGGACGAGGCCAAAAACGTGCGTGCCCTGGCGCGGGTGGCGCGGCACCTCTCCTGGCCGGTGCTCCTGGCGGGCGACGGCGCGGCTCCCGAGCCGGGAGACGGGCGGCGAGAGCGGGAAGCCCCGGACATCTGGGAAAGATGGGAGGAGCCGCTCCAGAATCTCCGCCCCCTCGGCCGCCTCGCGCCGCAAGACCTCGCCTCCTGGCTCGGCCGAGCGGCGATCTACGCCCTGCCGGCCCGCTACGAGCCCTTCGGCCTCTCGATCCTCGAAGCGGCTCTCGCCGGCTGCGCCCTGGTGCTGGGCGATATCGAAAGCCTGCGCGAGCTGTGGGACGGCTGCGCGCTCTTCGTCCCCCCGGAGGACGACGGTGGGCTGGCGGAGGCCCTGGAGAGCCTCATCCGCGATCCCGCGCGGCGCCGCATTCTGGCGGACGAAGCCCGGCGGCGGGCGCGCCGGTTCGGGCCGGCCCCCCTGGCCGAAAGCTATCTGCGCGCCTACCGGGACGCCGCGGAGCCGCGCTCCGCCCCGGTCTCCCCCTCCGAGCGAGCCGTCCATGCTGGTCTACGGTGACGCCCGACGGCTCGACGATCCCCGGGAAGCGCTCGCCCGGGTGCGCGCCGGCCTCCTGCGGCTCTCGATCCCCCGCCCGCGAATCGAGCGCCATGCCCTCCTCGCGGACCTGCTGGTCGAAGCCGGAGAGCTGGAGCAGGGCCTCCTGGACCACCAGCTGGCGTCAGACGGCGAGGAGCGGCCGAGCCCGGTGGGGAGGTCCGCCCCAAAGCTGACCCGGTCGATCGCCGAGGCGCTCCTCCTCTCCTTCCGCAGCCAGGGCTCCCCGCCTTCCGGAGAGCAGGCGAAGGCCGTCGCCTCCATCGAGCGGTCGCTCGGGGAGATCCTGGCGCTCGACCTTCCCGAGAGGATCGAGGTCTCCATCCCCGAGGGCTACGCCTTCTACGGGCTCTACCCCGAGACCTATTTCCGCGCCGCCGATGCCGCCGACTTAGGCACAGTGGAGACCTCGGAGAAGGCCCCCTGGAAAGTCCTCGGCATCCGCAGCATCGGTACGGGGCTCGCCGCGGCGGTGGCGGCGGCGTTGGCGCGGGCCGGTGAGCGGGCCGAGGCGACGAGCGTGCGGCCGACCGGGCACCCTTTCTGCCGCGAGATCACCCTCGGGCGGCGACTGGAAAAGGATCTCCTCGCGACCGTGGCCGGCGCCCGGCCGCGCTATGCCGTGGTCGACGAGGGGCCGGGGCTTTCCGGCAGCTCCTTCGGCGCGGTGGCGGACTGGCTGGAGGACCGCGGGGTGGCGCCCGAGGCGATCACGTTTTTTCCCAGCCATCGCGGCGGGCTCGGTCCCTATGCCGGCGAGCGTCACCGGGCGCGTTGGGAGCGCGCGCGTCGGTTCGTCACCGAGTTCGAGAGCGTCTTCGTCTCCCCGGAAGCCTGCTGGCCCCTCGCGAGCTGGGTGGAAGACCTGACGGGAGAGGCGACGGAGCCGCTCCTCGACCTGAGCGCCGGCCGCTGGCGGGAGCGCTGGTGGGAGAAAGCCTGTCCCGACCGTTCGCGCTGGCCGGCGGTCGACCTCCAGGGCGAGCGGCGCAAATACCTGCTCACCACAAAGAGCGGGCGCTGGCTCCTCAAGTTCGCCGGGCTCGGCCGCTACGGGCGGGAGAAGCTGGCCCTGGCCCAAGCCCTCGGGGACGCCCGGCTGATTCCGCCGATCCTCGGGCTCCGCCATGGTTTCCTCGTCGGCCCGTGGCTCGAAGACGCCCGTCCCCTGCCGCTCGCCGTCTCGACCGGCGGGGTCCACCCCCAGGCCCTGCTCGACTCCGTCGCCGACTATGTCGCCTTCCGGGCGGCGCGCTTTCCGGCTCCCCCGGAGAGGCCCGGAGCGACGCCCTTCCGGCTCTTCGAGATGGCGCTCCACAACACCGGAAGAGCGCTGGGGCCGGACTTCGCCGCCGCCTTGGAGGAGTGGCGGGACCGGCTCCCGGAGCTCGCCCGGCTCGCCCGTCCCATCCTCACCGACAACCGGATGCAGGCCTGGGAGTGGCTGGTGGTGTCCGGCGGACGGCACGGACGGGATGGAAAGATCCTCAAGGCCGACGCCCTCGATCATCACCAGGGCAACGACCTCGTGGGGCCGCAGGATGTCGCCTGGGATCTGGCCGGCGCCGCCGTCGAGCTGGATTTTGGCCTGACCCATGGAGACGACGGGCTCGAACGGCTCGCCGACGCCGTGGCCCGCCGGAGCGGCCGGGCTCGTACCGGGCGGCTCCAGCTCGATTTCTACACCCTGGCCTATCTCGCCTTCCAACTCGGCCGCTACACCCTGGCCGCCGAGGCCGTGGAGGCTTCCGCTCCCGGGGAGTCGGCGGCCCTCCGCGCCGAGGCGGCGCGCTACGCCGGGCCTCTGCGACGGGCGATCGCCCGCACGGCTTGCGTCGAGGCCTGAATGACTACTCCTCCCAATGGGCGCGAAAGCGGGCGATCTCGTCGAGGGTCGCCGCGAAGTCCCCCCGGAAGCAGACGGCGCGGTCGTCGACGAAAACGTGGGCGGCGGGCTTCCGGTCGGTCACCTCGCAGATCCAGCGATCGAGACCATGCTCCACGAGCCAGGCGCGGGCGTCGTCCGCGAAGCGGGTGGTGAAGAGGACCACCCGGTATCCCTGTTCGTTGAGCTGCCGCAGGAAATCGGCCGCTCCCGGCCGTGGCGGGTCCCAGTGCTTCTCGTGCCGCCAGCCGGTGTAGCGATCGAGCACGCCGTTTAAATCGACGCAGACGAGGGGTCGAGTGTCTTCCATAGAAAGATTTTCCGAGCGAACGAATGAATTTGCAACCGACAAGGAGATCCCGATGAGCGAGAAGGGGGTTCACATCGAGCCGGCCGAGGGGAAGCTGGGGGTATTGCTGGTGGGGCTGGGGGCGGTCTCGACGACGTTCATCGCCGGGGTCCTCGCGGTCCAACGGGGCCTCGCCAAGCCGATCGGCTCGCTCACCCAGATGGGCACGGTCCGCCTCGGTAAACGGACGGAGAACCGCGTCCCCCGCATTCAGGATTTCGTGCCGCTCGCGAGCCTCGACGACCTCGTCTTCGGCGCCTGGGACATCTTCCCCGACGACGCCTACGCGGCCGCCTGCGAGGCGAACGTCCTCGAACGGAGCCTGCTCGATCCGCTCCGCCCCGCCCTGGAGGAAATCCGGCCGATGCAGGGTGTGTTCGATCCCCGCTACGTCAAGCGGCTCCACGGCACCCACATCAAAGAGGGGACCAAGTGGGAGCTCGCGCGGCAGCTCATCGACGAAATCGAAACGTTCGAGCGCGAGCACGGGGTGGATCGTTCGGTGATGGTCTGGTGCGGCTCGACGGAGATCCACATGTGCGCCGGAGCGGTCCACGAGACCCTCGACACCTTCGAGGCGGGGCTGCGGGCGAACGACGACGAGATCCCGGCGAGCATGATCTACGCCTACGCCGCCCTCTCTCTCGGCATCCCCTTCGCAAACGGCGCTCCCAACCTGACGCTCGACGTGCCGGCGCTCCGCGAGCTCGCCGGGAAGCGGCGGGTGCCTGTCTGCGGCAAGGATTTCAAAACCGGCCAGACGCTCATGAAGACCATCCTCGCCCCGGGCCTCAAGGCGCGGATGCTCGGCCTCGAAGGCTGGTTCTCGACCAACATCCTCGGCAACCGCGACGGCGAGGTGCTGGACGATCCCGACTGCTTCAAAACCAAAGAGGTCAGCAAGCTCTCGGTCCTCGAGCACATCCTCCAGCCTCACCTCTACCCGGATCTCTACGAGGGCTTCCACCACCAGGTGCGGATCAACTACTACCCGCCGCGCGGCGACAACAAGGAAGGATGGGACGCGCTCGACATCTTCGGCTGGCTCGGCTACCCCATGCAGATCAAGATCGATTTCCTCTGCCGCGACAGCATCCTCGCCGCGCCGCTCGTGCTCGACCTCGCCCTCTTCTTAGACCTCGCCCGCCGCGCCGGCATGCACGGTGTCCAGGAGTGGCTCTCCTTCTACTTCAAGAGCCCGATGACGCTCCCCCAGCTCTACCCGGAGCACGATCTGTTCATCCAGCAGATGAAGCTCAAGAACACCTTACGCTATCTCAAGGGCGAGGAACCGATCACCCACCTCGGGCTCGACTATTACCAGACGGATTGACGTGGCACGGCCGACAGATGTGTGCAACTCCAAGAGAGAAGTCTACAGCTACGACGTAGAGACGTGCAGCTCTCACGTCAGCTTGCACGGTTTGGAAGGGGAAGTACGCCTCTTCCGTCCTCGGAGTGGCCTTCTGCAGAGGAGAATCGTGCAACTCTCCGACGTCTTCGTACAACTCCAGGGCCGCCAGTGGCTACTTCCAGCGTGGGGGAGCCGCTCTCCAACTTATATTTGCACGACTCCCGTCTGGAGTTGTGCACTTCTGCACGGAGGATGTGCATGTCTGGCGTGGAGCTGCACGAATCCGAGCTGTAGATGGGGTCGATCGAGAGTGGAGGGGCCTATTGCGGCCGCGTGTTTGTGCGAGTTTGCTGCCGCTTTGCACGATCCGGCATCGAGATGCCCCTGTCTCCGTCGCCGGCCTGAGGATCTTTGCGACCGGCGAGGGCACGCCAGCCACGTGGGAGGTGAGCTCAGCCGGCTGGCCGCTTACGATAATCCCCTTTAGTGACAAGATCTAGCCACAGAGGCTCAACTCCGCGAATCGCCGAGCCCTTCTCGGGCTTTAGCAACCTGTCGGATTGGGGAAGCGTTCCGCCTGGGGTCCCTCCCTGGGAGGGCAGTGGTTGGATCAGGGGGAGGTTCGTTTAGGAGGTGGACGCCTTGCGGTGCAATGACCTGGCGCTCTTCCAAGCTCCTGGCCCCGCCGGAGATAAATCTCCGGGCTATGCGTTGCGCTGGATAAATCCAGCTTTATGCCGACGGTGGAGGAGGAGCCGGTAGAAGGCTTCGAAGCTGGCTTCAGCCAGCGTAGCTCGTAGCCCGGAGATTTATCTCCGGGCGGGGCTGCGCCCAAGAAGGGTCTACCCGCTGACCGGCAAGCTCTGCGCGGAAAAGGGGGCGGCCTGGCGGCCGCCCCCCCGAAGGTGCCATCGTCGCCCTACAGCTCTTCGCTTCTGGCGAGAATGCACCCCACCTGCTCCGTGGCCCCGCCGCCGGAAGCCCGGAGCACGGCGGCCAAAGCCGGCGGGTTGCGGGCCAGGGCTTCGGCCAGGTGGAGCGCGCCGACGAGGCTCGGCTCGAAGCGCCGCAGCCAGCCGGCGACCTGCGACCCCTGCTCGCCGTAGACGGCGGTGATCGGGAAGCCGTCGGCCTCCTCTTCGTCGGAGAGGTGGAACAGGAGTTCGCGAGAGGCGAGCGGCAGGATGGCCGCGAGGAGGAGCGCGGTCTCCTCGTGCCAGACGATCGCCTCCGGGGCGTCGCCGCGGTCGAGACTCTCCCAGGCGCGGAGCACGGCGACCGCTCCGGGCTTGTCGGGAACGGGCTCGCACTTCCACGGGCCGGCGTACTCGGCCTCGCCGGCGGTCAGCACCTCGTCCCGATCGCGCAGGCGGGCGAGGTAGGCGGGGGAGAAGACGTTGTCGAGAGGGGGGAGGGGCGGGAGGGACGTGGGGGACGGAGGGTTGGGGCTGGTAGACTCGCTACGGTGGCGCATGGAACTTATCTCCTTGCGTCGCTAGGGGCCGGTGGAGTTGCACCTCTGCCGGTCCCGCTTGGGTTGGGCGGGAGGGCGATCCTCCCGATGGATGGATGATAGCATGAACTGGGCGTAAGGGTGAGCGGAATCGAGAGATTTGGAGAATGCCGCCTAAAGGCGTTTACGGAGAGGAGCGCCACGATTATGAAGAAAACGCCACCCTCTGAACCAACGCCTGACACCTCTGATCTCCGCCCGGAGTATCGATTCGACTATTTCCGTTTCCAACCGAACCGGTTCGCCGATAGGTTCCAGGCGGGCACAGTTGCAGTCGTCCTCGACCCCGATGTCGCGTCCGTCTTTCACTCCTCAGAGGCGGTCAACGCGCTGCTTCGATCCGTCATTGCGGCGCTCCCTGCCAACGCTTCACCGAGGAAACCGAGGTCGAGGTCCGGCGCACGCAAGACGGTTTGACGTGACCAACGGGGAGTCGGCGGTGGTACAGCGATACAGGTCGCAATGGGGCAGACGACTTCGATAGCCGATAGGTGCTCAAACAGTCAAGGGATGCGCGCTGTCGCCCACCTAGGCTCGCGGTCAAAGCTTTTCAGTGAGCTTTTACGCGAGACAGCCAGTAATTAGGGTGGCGGCTGTCATGTGCTACTGCGAGGACCGCACTAAGTTGGCATCATACGCTCGCCTCTTCAGCGCCGAAGCTTCGCCCCCGGTACCAGTCTCTGGCGTCCTCGACCTCGCGAGCGACCTCTGGATGGAAGATCAGGCGGCTACGGGGCACGGTGCCCGCGCACGAGCCTCTCGCGGAGATCCTCCCAGGGGATGCCCTGGACCGCTCCAGACTCTAGATCCGATGAACGGCGTTCGAGCTCGGCTAACCAGAGGTTCTCTGCTTCAATATCGCCCTGCTCGAGACTGTCAAGCATCCGCGCCGCCAGTTCAGCGCGGTCTTGCTCGTCCAACTCCAGGGCCTGGCGAACGACATCTTCCACACCTAGCTTCATGCGTAGAAGCTTAGCACCGTGGCTGAGCCGTCTGACCCGCCAGGCCCCGTTGCCCCGCGGCTAGAGGCAAGGCCATGTGTGCCAAGGCCCCGCCAAAGTCGGCATTCGCCGGCGCCCAGGGCGACCACACGATCGCCTCCAGCAGTTCGAGATCCTCACCGGCATCGATCTCTCCCGATACGAGGTCTGGGCAGAAGGCTCTGGGTCTTGTTGGGGAGCTCCTGCCGGCCCGAGCGCCGAGTGCTCCACCCGGATGATTCTGTTTGCTCATAGATCGATGCCCATATCGATTCGCTCACCCGCGGAGGCGGGGAGTTGTGTGTCTCGACGGGCACTGCGGTATGATCGCTGAAACGAAAGCGCGCTTCAGGAGCCCAAGCATGCGGCAGAATTCTTCCCTGGCTGGTCCTCGCAACGCCTCAAGGCGGCTGTCGGGGTTTGTTGGGTGGCGGCGAGGCCTGCCCGTGGATGGGTCTGCGAGGGATTGAATCGCCATAGGGACCTCCTCGGACTCCCCCGCGGCTTCGTTCAACCTGCGTCTATCTGAAATCCTCCCGGGACCGGAGAAGGACTTCTGGGGGCTGTGCAGGGAGGACTTCAGATAGACGCTTTAAGGCTAGCCGCATAAGTCGAATAAGGAGCATATGGAGGAAGAAGCAAAGATCCTTCAGTCAGCAACTGATCTGGTTGCCACAGATCCGTTGTCTGAGGTCAGCCGAGGAGAACGAAAAGCACTCCTTGGCACGACATTGGTTGCCATCGCGACTGCAAAGGGTGGCCTCGTGCCAGCACAGATTCCTGCGCTGGGAATCGTGCTTTCTCCTGGTCAGCGTTTAAGTCTTCTATATCTGCTAAGCGGTATACTAACGTTCTATCTACTTGAGTTCTGGGTCTATGGGCGGGCGGACCTGAAGCGCAGACGCGCTGTGCTTGCGATGGCCACCGCTGAATCGAGGGAAATCGTCCAGAAGGCAGTAGCACGATTTGAAGCCCAAAAGCCGGCTAGCGGTGATCTTGTCGCCGAGAGCCGGCGGATTGGAGAATTGAGCATAGTCGCGGACGCGACGAAACTGGTTACAGACGTTAATCGGTTTGCCCGAGTCCGGATCCTTTACGATGTATACCTACCTGTTGCGCTTGGCCTAACTGCTTTGGTACTGGTGCTTCATGAGACGAGAAATTATCCAGGAGGGAGGGTGATCACTTGGTCTCTGCTGATCGCAGCGGCTATCATTGGCATAGTCGTCGGCTGGCTGAAAAGAAAGCAGGTCGTACATTGGTTCGCTGTCAAGCGCCATCGCTTTGCGAATCAACGCTTCATGCGACTCACAAAGAAGATACAAAGTCTCCCAGAGGAATCACCGAAACGGAAGCGCCTAGCAAATAAGGTGCAGCCTTATCTGGAGCGTACTCTGAAGGGACCTTGGGTATAGAATTGGGCGCGACGGCTAACACAGCTGATCGAGCAGACGGCAAGCCGCCGCCCATCGGCAAAAACGTTCTACAGCTGATCTAGAATACGTACACTTTGATCGAGAGCGCCTAGATGAACAAGGTAGCAGTCTTCTATTCGTGGCAGTCGGATCGATCTCCTCGGATCACTCGGAATCTTATCGAGAGATCCCTCGAGGCTGCGCTGAAGAGAGTCTCTGACAAACTACACGTCACGCTTGTGCTCGATCAAGATGCTCGCGGCGAGAGCGGCAGCCCGAACATTCCTGGTACCATTCAAGCTAAGATTCGAAGGGCTGCCATATTTGCTGGCGATCTCACTATTGTGGCGTCGAGAGAAAGGCTTGGTGGGTTGCCAAACGGCTGTGTAAGTATTGAATGGGGATGGGCGGAAGAAGCGCTGGGAGGAGAATCCTTAATAGGAGTTATGAATACTACTTATGGTGGGCCAGGTGAGCTGCCTGTGGATATTCGGCAAAATTTAGTGCGCGTAACCTACTCGCTTGGCGAGAGCAGTTCTGCTGAGGAGCAAAAAGCGGAGCGTGAGCGCCTTACTTCCAAGCTCGCCGCTGAGGTTGAAAAGGCAATCCGCGCTCGCTTCTTCCATGGTTTCCATGAAGATGCTCCTAGCGTTGTGCAGTACTTGGTCGAGCATCCAGAGAACGTTCCGTCACCGGAACGATTTGCTCCAAAGGAGCTAGCCCAACAGGTAGGTGTATCCGAAGAGGCGGCGTTCGCCGTACTGGAGGATCTGGTTCGCTACGGTTTGGCCCAAGAAGGAGGCCATAGCGGAAGCGGGTTCATGATTAAATGCGAGTTGCCCCTCTACGTGCACTTTGATCCGTTGTTCATGGGCTGGAATGCCGACCAGGATGCGATCGTACTTGCAAGGGAGCTTGTCAAGCGTCGACAGGAGCAGGTGGAACGCCTTAGCCAAGAATTAGAATTGCCACCGCGTCAGATTAACCCCGCGATCTTTCGTCTTCTCCAAGGCGGCTTCGCGGATGCCTCGAAAACGGCACCAGGCCCTTTACCCTTCTACCGAGTGGTGTTGCTGTCCAATATAAATACTAGGGCATTCTCAGAGGGGCGCGCAACGTTACCGCCTGCAGCTCCTCGCGCCACTTCTCAGCTGAGGTGACTGCCAAAGTGGACGGGAACGTAGAGCCCAGCACCTTAAGCGGATGGCTGAAGCCGCCGCTTAAGTGCAGAGGCGCTAGGCGCCACGGAAAACGAATTGTATGAGCGGCCTTTCGCAATACACCCTGGTTGAGGCTCTCGAGTTGGTCTCGAAGTATAGTCACGACGAGATCGACCGATTGCTGATGCGGTTCGGCATAGAAGGCGTAGCTCCGAATAGCAGTACCATCTACAAAAACACTCGGGTTAACCAATTGATTCGCTTTCTGCTTGAGAATCCTGACGCGAAGGGGCCACTCGGCGCCAATCTTGCGTTCGAGATCATCGAATATCTCATCGAGAGACTTGTAGAATCGCTCCCAGAATACACCGAGGCGTTGGAAGAAGCCCATCCACGGTTAGTGCGAGCCTTAGAGCGAGATGGCTTCGTTGTGGAAGGCCGTATGTTGAAACCGATGATTCCTTCACCGCGTGGGCACGTCGTTCTTCAGAGCGAGTTGATGGATTTACTCGATCGGTTTGGCTTCATAACTTCTCGGGGACACCTAGAACAAGCAATCGCAGCGCACTCTCGGGGCGAATGGGCTTCGGCCAACGCGCAGCTTCGCTCGTTCATAGAGTCGCTATTCAATGGAATCGCAGATAGACTTGATGGCGCTGTGATAACCGGCGCAGCCACGAGTGAAGAGCGCCGCCGCCTCTTGGTGACCATCTCTCCGCCGTTCCTGCTCAGTAGTCTGAACGAGTGGGATTTGGCCAAGGGAACCGGTTTTATACAAGGCTTCTGGCGCCGATTGCACCCCCAGGGCTCTCATCCAGGCCTTTCGGATGAAGACGACAGTACCTTTCGGCTGCACCTCGTTCAGGTGGTCGCCCACCATCTCATGAAAAGACTGGCCGCAAGACCAAGGAGGCTCAGTCGCGGTGTCTAAAAGGCCTCAACCGGACGGATACCGCGCTACCCCCAGGTCCTTCGCTGCGCTCAGGATGACGGTAGGAAAAGTCGTCGCTAGCTCTTGGGGATAAGTGCGTACTCGGGTATCGAGAGCGGACTTCGGAACAGCGCGCATCTGGAAGGCGAGAGCTACCGAGTCTTCGGGAAGGCCGGCCTCGGGAGAGGCATATACGATCGCCGTCCCCGCCAGGTTGGCGCGGTCCAAGTTGGTAGTGAGCGGGATCACCAGAACGGATTGGAGGGTTCTTGTCAGGGCGTTGCTCTGCCAGAGGACTACGGGGCGCCGGCCGGTCTGCTCACGCGGTCGGAAGGGGCCAAGGTCTGCCCACCACACCTCGCCACGTTTCAACTACGGTCTTCCGAATCCAACGCGGCGGCCCACTCGGCGAGCCCCTGTTCGGCGAGGTCCCGATCCTCACTGGCCCCGCTCTTGGCCAACCGGTCGAGGTCCCACCGTCTCGGCTCGGGCGGCGCGATTACAATGAGACCCACGCGCTGGCCCGGCGTGAGTGCCAGAGGCGTTTCCGGCTTGAGTATCCCGTCTTCGTAGCGAGCACCCAGGAGTCGCATGGCCTCAAGGATACCACGAACGCAATGCCCAGCCCTTGGGGCCCCGGGGCGGTGCAGGACCCCGTCAAAGCCGCTGGTAAGGGGGCCAGCGGCGTCCGGAAATGCAATCCCGCGGCGGAGGGCCTGCCCCGAAGGGGCTTGGGTTGGTAGCCTGGGGCGAGAGCCCCAGGTTGAGGTAACCACAAGAAAAAAAAAGCCCCGAAGGGGCGAAGGTACGGGTGGAATTACCGTCGCCCCTTCGGGGCTGAATATTCTTATTCCTCCCCTTCCTGGGGTTTTCACCCCAGGCTACCGACCCAAGCCCCTTCGGGGCGAAGAGAAAAGCGACTTTGACGAGACCCTGGGGGCGGTGGCTTGCTGTGGCGCGCCCGTCGGCGTAGCATCCAAGTCATGGACTATCGCGGACGGATCACCATCGAGCCGGGCAAGCGCAGCGGGCAGCCGTGCATCCGGGGTCTTCGGATGACGGTGCCCGACGTGCTCGACTACCTGGCCGGCGGGATGAGCGAGGACGAGATCCTCGCGGATTTCCCGGACCTCGAGCGCGAGGACATCCGCGCCGCGCTCGCCTTCGCCGCGGACCGCGAGCGCCGCCTGCGGGGCGACACCGCGGCGTGAACGCCGGGGAAGGCGCGCCGGACCTGGCGAGCCCGCCGCGCCGTTGCTCGACCAGAACCTCAGAAGAACCCATGAGAAAAGAATACGATTTCAGCCGAGCCAAGCGGGGTCCTGTTGTCCCCGTTCCACCCGGGAAGACTCGCATCACAATTCGTCTGGACGATGACCTTATCGAGTGGTTCAAGGACCAGGTTCACGCAGCGGGTGGTGGCAACTACCAAACTCTGATCAATGTCGCTTTGCGAGAGTATGTGGACAGGAAGCGTGAGTCGCTCGAAGAGACTCTGAGGCGAGTGATCCGAGAAGAACTGCGCGCCGGCTAAGGTGCGGGCTAACCTGGCGCCTCCACCGGTCGGCTGACGCCGTGCCAAGTGTGGATATCGGACTACCATCGCGGCTAAGAGGCAGGAACATGCTACCCGAGAACCGTATCCCAAGCCACCCAGGAGAGATCCTCCAAGAGCAGTTTCTAGAACCTCTTGGGCTCACCCAGGTCGCACTTGCAGAGCACCTTGGAGTCCCGGTGCAGCGAATCAACGAAATCGTTCGCGGCAAGCGCGGCGTCACCCCGGAAACCGCTTGGCTTCTGGCTCAGGCTTTCGACACGACTCCCGAGTTCTGGATCAGTCTTCAGGCGAACCATGATTTGGCTCTGAACCGCCCCAGTAAAGCGATTGGGCCGTTGCGGAAAGCTGGCTAAAAGCAGCGAACCCGAAAGAGGCGTAGAACCCTGGGCCTCAACCGGAGTCGGCTCGAAGTTCAAGCGCAGCCCTGCGCTCCGAAAGGAGCTGGCGCGCGAGATGGACGAGTTCCTCCGGTCCGGAGCGCACAAGGGCCTCGTATTCACAGACGGGCGCCGCGTACCCAGAACACGGAGACTCCATGAGAAAGCTCAAAATCATCGAACACATCTCGCTGGACGGCGTGATCCAGAACACCGCCGATGACGGCGATTTCCCCTATGGCGACTGGACCGCGCCCTATCGGACCTCCGCTGGCCTGGACGCAATCCTCGCCGCGCAGGGCGAGAGCTTCGATCTACTGCTGGGCCGTCGCACCTACGATCTCTGGTCGGGCTACTGGCCAAAGGCGCCGAGCAGCCCGATGGCGGACCGCCTCAATGCGGCAACAAAATATGTCGCTACCCACCGTCCGGAAAGTCTGGAATGGGGCCCGTTCGAGGGCCTTGGACCGGACATCGTCGAGGGCATTCGCCGCATCAAGTCGCAGGACGGCCCGGGCCTGATCCTCTGGGGCAGCTCCACGCTGACATCGACGGTGCTCGAACAGGGGCTGGCGGAGGAAGTCCTGCTGGCCGTCTATCCGGTCCTTCTGGGCACGGGGAAGCGCTTCTTTGCGGAGGGGACCCCGCCCCGCTCCTTCGAGCTCGTCAGCACGCAAGCAATGCCGTCCGGCATCATCCTCAGTACGTACAAGGTCGCCGGGCCTTTGAAGGCCGCGGACCGATGACGACACCTCGCTTCAGAAGATCAACGCGCAATCACCGAGGACTTAAGCGGCGGCTCGCGATCCGGAAAGTCTCGGCCCTCGGGGAAGTTCTCGTGCATGAAACGCGCGACATCCTCGAGGGTCTTCAGCCGAGGCTTCGGCCTGGGTCTCAAGACCATCTCATCGCCGCGCTTCTCGATCTCCAGCTCGCGGTTACTCAAAAATCTCGCCCACCAGAATCTCAAGCCCTGCAAGGAGCGGCGTCGTCAGGACGTCTCCCTGGGCGGCCGAGAATTCCTGCTGTCCCAGGAGCCGCGCCCCCGAGTAGCGGAAGACCTTTACGGATTGGGCCTGTGGGTCGACGAGCCAATATTCGAGCACCCCGGATCGTTCGTAGAGATGGGGCTTCAAGATCTCGTCCCTCTGGCGAGAGGAGCTCGAGAGGATCTCGACCACCAAGTCTGGCGCGCCCTGGACGTTGGCCCCCTTGACAATGCCGGCACGTTCGTTCGAGATGAAGAGGAGGTCCGGCTGGACGACGTCGTGCTCCGAGAGTAGAACATCCAGGGGGGCGTAGCGCACGAAGCCCCGCCGGTGCTCGAGCACGAAGTTCCCTATCTTCAAGCAGAGCTTGAACGAGATCCCCTGGTGTTCGAACGAGGGGGCCGGCATTACGTAGTGCTCCCCGTCCAGGATCTCGTGGCGCTTGCCATCTTCCGGGAAGAGGAGGTAGTCCTCGTAGGTGAGCTTGCGGCGGACGGTGTCTCGGATGGCCATGGCAGCCCCTCCTCGGCGCTTCTCGAATAGAGTAACACGTGAGCTCTCTCCTCAGATCTGGCGCAGGGTATCTCGATCCTCCGCGGGGAGTCCAGGAACCGTGAAGTGCCAGGCGATTCGCGGAGTGGGTGCTGCGCGACACCGTAAGTCAGCGCGGGCCCTCCTTTTCGCACCGCCGGATGTCCGCTGTCGTTGGCGTAGCAATTGCTGGGGAAAGGGCATTGGGAGCATCAACGACGCAGCCCGGAGCACAAGCCAAAGGACATCCGATGACAACCGCCACCGCCACCTCCCTTGTCAAGCTGAACAACGGTCTGGAGATGCCAATCCTGGGGTTCGGCGTTTTCCAGATGAACGACCTTCAAGAGTGCGAACGAAGCGTGTGCGACGCCCTCCAGGCCGGGTACCGCCTGATCGACACGGCGTCGTCGTATGAGAACGAAGAGGCCGTCGGCAAAGGTATCCGCAGCAGCGGCGTGCCGCGACAGGAGATCTTCGTCACCACCAAGCTCTGGCTCACCGATGCCGGGTACGACAAGGCCAGGCGCGCCTTCGACCGCTCCCTGCGGCGGCTCGGCATGGATTACTTGGACTTGTACCTGATCCACCAGCCCTACAATGACGTCTATGGCGCGTGGCGAGCGATGGAAGAGCTGTACCGCGAGGGGCGCGTCAAAGCCATCGGCGTCAGCAACTTCCATCCCGATCGCGTGATGGACCTCATCCTCCACAACGAGGTGACGCCGGCGGTGGATCAGATCGAAACGCACCCCTTTCATCAGCAGGTCGAGACGCAGAAGTTCCTTCAGGAAAACAACGTCCAGATCGAATCCTGGGGGCCGTTCGCAGAGGGCAGGAACGGCATCTTCCACAACGACGTGCTGCGATCGATCGGCGCCAAGTACGGAAAAAGCATCGCTCAGGTGATTCTGCGCTGGCTCACCCAGCGCGGCGTGATCGCGATCCCCAAGTCCGTACGCAAGGAGCGGATCGTGGAAAACTTCAATATCTTCGACTTCGACCTCAGCCCCGAGGACATGGCGGCGATTGCCACGCTCGACACCGCAAAAAGCGCCTTCTTCGACCATCGGGATCCTGCGATGGTGAAGATGTTGTCTTCGTCCAAGCGGAGTACCTGATAAGGGAAGCGGCTGCCTACCCTTAAGCGTATCGCTTCGTCATCCGGGCGCAGAACTCCGCGAACTCCTCCGGGCATCGGGGGGGGCTCGTGTGGTGCGGCGCGAGGCCGCAGTGCTCGGGGGTGAAGCAGTAGGTGATCGTGACGTCGAATTCGTCGAGCGCGCTCATCTGGCGGTCGAACCAGGCGTCGGCGCCGGGACGGAAGCTGTCCGCCCAGGAGAGGCCGGTGCGGAGCTTCCGGACCTTAAGCCTGCGGAGCCAGCGCACCGCGTCGTCCAGCCGGGGGTCCTCGAAGTGGAACCACTGGCAGATGCCGATCTCGGGCGTCCAGTCGGCGAAGTGCCGGAGGGCGAGCTTGGGGGTGCCGTCCTCGCGCAGGAGGCCCATGTAGAAGTGGCGGTAGTAGGAGGAGCCCTCGGCCTCGCGGTGGCGGGTGGTGGCCGGCCAGGCGCGCGGCAGGTCGTAGAGGCTGTACCAGTGGATCCGCGCCGTCCGGCCGAGGAGGAGCTCGGCGGTCCGCCGGAGGCCGAATTCCTGCACCTCCTCGGCGCCGAAGGTCGAGACTCCCACCTCGGTCACCCAGACCGGCAGACGGGTAAGCGCCTGGATCTCCCCGAGCCGCGCCGGCCACTCCGCGATCTGCCAGTGGTTCCAGTCGAGGGGAAAGCCGTGGACGGCGATCGCGTCGACGTGATCCAGGACCCCTTGGGATTTCATGTTGAGGACGAAGGCCGGATCGATCGGCGACATCCCGCCGAGAACGCGGGTGAGCGTTCCGTTCTCGCTCCGCACCGCGTCGCCCGCGAGGATCGCCATGCGGGCGAACTGCTTCCATTCGGGATCGATCTCGAAATCCCAATGCGATTTGTTGTTCGGCTCGTTCCACAGCTTCACGGCTTCGATCACACCAGAACCTCGCGTTTCTCCAGGAGTTGGATGGCCTCGCGGTAGCCGTGGAGAGTGCCCACGTCGACGTAGGACTCGCCGGCGCGGACGCCGTAGGCGAGGCCGCCCCGCGAAAGCCAGGCGTTGACCAGGGTGCCGACGTAGACGTCCTTCGAGCCACGCTCCTCAAAGAGAGTGTAGAGCTCGTGGAAGACCCGTCCCGGCAGGCGGAAGGCTCCCCAGATCCAGGAGCTTTCGGCGTTCGGCCGCTTGACCTGGATCTCGCGCACCCGGCCGGAGGCATCGGTCACCACGGCATCGAACAATTCGGGTTGACGGACCGGGAAGAGGAGGAAAGAAAGAGTTTCCTCGCCGAGCCGGCGGAAGCCGTCCTCGGGGAACCAGACGGTGTCCGGCAGCCCCACCAGCACCTGGTCCGCGGCGCCGATCAGAGGCCGGGCGCGGAACAGGGCGTCGCAGAGCCCCTGCGGCTCGGGCTGCACGACATAGACGTGCGCCGGCCCCACCCCGCCGCCGTAGTACTCGACGAGATCGGACTTGCCGGGCGAGATCGTCATGCAGATGTGGGTCGCCCCGGCTACGACCATCCGCTCGATCAGGTACTCCGACACCGCCTTCGGGCGTTCCGTTCCACGGTCGGTGCGGCTTCCCACGGGGAGCAGCTCCTTGGAGAAGGCGAGCGGTTGGATGCGGCTCCCCGTGCCGGCCGCGGGTACGATCCCCCAGATCTTCATCCGGCGAGGCTCTTAAGCATCTCGCCCGCTCGCCGCTCCGCCGTGTGCTCGGCGAGCGTCCGCTCGCGGGCGGCATGGGCCACCCGGCGGATCTCCTTAGGCGGAAGGGACAGGACGTCCGCGACCTCCTCCGTGCTCCGCGCTGCGAAGATCTCCCGGCCGGGCTCGAAGAAGCGGTCGAGCCCCTCCCAGGTGTCGGAGAGCACGGCCGTGCCGCAGGCGGCGGCCTCGAACAGCCGGCCGGAAGGGCAGTAGCCCATCGTCGCCATGGCCGCCCGGGTGACGTTCAAGGTCAGCGGCGAGGAGGCGTAGAAGGCCGGGTGGTCCGCGGGCGGCAGGTGGCGGACGAAAAAGACGTTGTCCCCCCAGGGAAAGTCGCCCGGATACTGGGCGCCGCCGATCATGAAACGCCTTTTGGGCAGCCGCCGGGCCGGCGCCAGGAAGAGCCGTTCGAGCGCCTCCTGCCGGTCGGCGGCGTAGGTGCCGAGGTAGGAGAGGTCGCCGCGGAAGTCGGGAAGGGGGTCGGCCGGCCGGTGCGTCTCCGGATCGACGCTGCCGTAGAGCGGCGCCACCCGGCGGGCGCCGAGGCGGTGACGAAGCTCGTCGAGCGCCCGGCCGCCGGTATAGGAGAGCACGAGATCGAAGCCGCCGAGCCCCTCGGCCGGCAGGTAGGGGACCGCTTCGCCGCGCCGCAACCGTTCGAGGGTGATCGGCGTGTCGAGGTCGTAGAAGACGGTGAGGGGGCCGGCGGTCGCGAGGACGAGAGCGGAGGCCGGGACGCCGTCCGGACAGTAGGAGGTGACCATCGCGGCGTCGGCGTCCGCCACCTCCCGGCGGGCGGCGGGAAGGATCGACTCCCAGTCGGAGTAGAGGCGCAGGTCCGTGCCGGGGAGCTCCAAGAGGTCCCGGTTCCGGGCGTAGTAGGGGACGTCGCGCTCGAAGAAGACCACCCGGTGGCCGAGCTTCGCCAGGGCGCGGCAGAGCCCGCGCCAGAGAGTCGCGTGGCCGTTGCCCCACGAGGAGCTGATCGTCAGCCCGAAGATCACCAGCTTCATGAGGGAGCGACCGCCTCGGCGACCGTTTCCGGCAGACGCAACCCGGCGAGGTAGGGGCGGGCCGCCGGGCGCAACCGGCCCAGGGTGTAGGCCACCTTCCGCCGGGTCGCCTCCGGCCCGAAGTAGTCGAGATATCCCACGCTGTTGAGCGAGAAAAAGGAGAGCGCATCCGCGTCGTTCAAGAGGGCGATCGCCTCTCCCTCCCCGTCCGCGGTGTCTGCCGTGTCCGGGGGGCGCTCGTGAGCGGCGATCCACCGGGCGGTTTGGCGGCGCGTTTCGGTGTCCACTCCGGCCCGGGCGAGGAGGGCCGCGGCCCGTTCCGCGCCGCGCGCCGCGTGCTCGTCTTTAAACGCCTGGTAGTCGGCGGCAAGGTGCTCAACGCGGGCGTCGGCTTCCGAGTCCAGCCGCTCGACGTCGTGGCAGAGGGCGGCGAGCTGCAGGGGAAGGCCGGCCTCCGGCGCCAACCGGAGCATCCATTGCCAGGTGTCCAGGGCATGGTTGAAGTCGGCCCGCACGAGCGGCTTCGAGAGATCGTGCGCCTGCCGGTGCTCGGCGAGGACGCGGTCGAAGAGGGCACCCCTCGAAACTGCGTTCCGGCGATCCTGGACGCGCTGGCAGCGGGTGAGAATCCCGCGGAGCGCTCGCGATCGGTCTTCGTCGCGACCGTAGAGCGTGAGAACAAACGGGCCTTCCTGGCTCTCCGCCAGGGCGTCGAGCCGGGCGTCCCACTCATAGAAGTTGAAAAAAGGGGATTCCCACTCTTCGACCGAGAGAGACAGGCCGGGCAGCCCCCGCCTACGGTCGTCCCTGTCGTTCCGAAAAATCGTCGAGGTCGATGATTGCGTTGCGCTCATCCATGCCGGCAGGAATGCAAGCACCAAGCCATGAGAGAAAGGAGACGTCCTTATTCCGCGCCGGTTACAGGTGCTCTCCGCGCCCGAAGCGCAGGCCGATCCGCAAGGTCCGCGGATCGCCGGGAGAGAGGAAGCGGGGATCGGTCACCTCCTCTCCCAGGACGTCGCCGGGATCGCCCAGGAGTCCGAAGGTGGCGTAGCGTCGATCGAGGGCGTTGTCCACCTCGACGAAGCCGGCGAGCCCGTGGCCGAGGGGGAAGCTGAGGTCGAGGTCGAGCCGGGAGAAGCCGCCCAGGGGCGACAGGAGGTTCGCCTCGTCCCCCTGGAGGTAGCGCGTCGACTCGTAGAGGAAGGCGAGCCCCAGGCGCGCCTTGCCGAGCGGCAGCTCGAGGTCGCCTTTTAAGGTGTGCTCCGGGAGGAGCGGCAGGCGGTCCCCGGCGCGGACGGAGACGGCGCCGTCGACCGCGTCCGGGTGGTCGGGCGCGGGCGCCGCGAAGGGGGTGCGGAAGGTGGCGTCGAGCCAGCTGTAGGCGACCGACCAGCTACCGCCGCGCAGGCGTCCCGGCAGCGTCCCCCGGAGGAGGAGCTCGGCGCCCTGCCGCCGGGTGTCGCCGACGTTGGCGAAGTGCCCGCTGCCGGTCAGCACCCCGCTGCTGATGAAGAGGATGTCGTCGCGGCTGTCGGCCCGGAAGAGCGCCGCGGCGAGCTCGACGGCCCGGAAGCGCCCACGGGTGCCGACTTCGAGGGTCCGGGCGGTGACCTGTTGAAGCGGCGGATCGGAGAGGAAGGCGTTGGGCAGCCGGCAGGGATCGTCCGGGTTGGCGCAGGTCAGCTCGACCGGGGTCGGCACCCGCGACGACACCCCGAGGTTGCCGAAGAGAGTCCAGCCGGCGCCCAGGGCGTGGGTCAGGCCGAGGGCCGGGGAGAGGGCGCGGAAGGTGTGGTCGCCGTCGAGCGCGGTGCCGATCCGGTCTTGCAGCCGCTCGCCGGTGCGCTGGAAGCGGGCGGAGAGGTCGACCGTCGTGCGGGCGCCGAGGGTCACCGCCTCGAGGAGGGAGAGCGCCAGGTTGGAGGTCCGGCTGTCCACCCGGTCGCGGTCGTCGAGGAGGCCGATCCCGAGCCCCTCGGTGCCGCGGCTGGGAGTGAGGGTGGCGATCTCGGTCGCCGCGTCGTAGCGGGCGAGGCCGGCGTCCCCGGTCAGGCCGAGGACGGTGCGGAAGGTCCGCGCCGCGCCGCCAGAGCCGCCGGAGCCGCCGGAGCCGGCGGAACCGCCAGAGCCGGCGGAGCTCCAGGCGAGTTGGAGACCGCCGCCGCCGCTCCGCTGGTCGGTCGTGGTGCGGTTGTAGACGGCGTCGGCGGCGAGATCGGCCGGCAGCGGGTGGCCGCCGAGGTCGCGGAGCGGCGCCGCCTGCCCCTCCTGGCAGAGGTAGGCCTCGGCGCCCGGCGTCGCGCAGGGCGCGAAGGAGGCGGCGTCGCCGTTTTCCGTATCGAGCCGCTGCTGGCGGTAAAAGGCGTTCGCCTCGAGGTCGAGCCCCGGCGCCAGGGAGCGGTAGAGGCGACCCGAGAGGAGGGCCGAGCGGGGCTCGCTGCGGTCGGGGTAGGTGAAGACCGCCGCTCGGTCCTGGGCGAGGAGGGGCACCGGGCTGGGACCGTTGCCGGAGAGCCGGTTGTCGGCCGCCGAGAGGCTGAGCGAGGCGGCGCTCCGCACGCCCGCCCAGTCGAGGCGGCCGAAGAGCTGATCGGTGCGCGAGGGGGAGAAGTCGCGCCACCCGGAGTCCGCCTGGTGATCGAGGGCGACATAGTAGGCGGTCGAGGCGCGGGCGAGCCCCCATTCGGCGGTGCCTCCCAGGCGGCCGTAGGAGCCCAGGGTGACTTCGCCGCGCGGTCCGGGATCGCTCAGGCCGCTCTTGGTTTCGAGGAGGAGGGCGCCGCCCAATGCATTGAGGCCGAAGAGCGGGTTCGAGCCCGGCAGGAGGTCCAGTCGGGCGAGGGCGGCTTGGGGGATCAGGTCCCAGCGCACGGTGTCGCCGAACGGATCGTTGAGCCGCACTCCATCCTGGTAGACCGCGAGGCCCTGCGGGATACCGAGGAGCGGCGAGGCGCTGAAGCCGCGGAACTGGAGGTCCGGCTGCCAGGACGACCCCTGCCCCTCCTGGAGCTGGACGCTCGGCAGGCCCCGCTCCAGGGCGCCGGTCGTACCGCGCCGCAGCTCGGCCGCCCCGACGCTCTGGACGTTCGCCGGCACCTGATCGCGCGGCACGCCCCAGGCGTCCGCCGGGCTCGTGGCGACGACGTCCAAGGTCTGGACGAAAGGGGTGGAGACCGGGGGAGGGCCCTCCTCGCCGACGGCAGGGAGCGCCCCCGCGAGGAGCCCCAGGGTCAGGAGGAGACGGCGCGCGGGACGGCGGTGACTGCCCATGCCGCGAGCTTATCCGGATTTCCCGGCTGGCGCGCCGAGGGGTCCTTCGAGATCGTGGACGCTCCGTGAGGTCGAGTATATACTCCAGCTTATGAAGTCACTCCTAGTAGAGGTGGACGATGAGCTGGCGGGTCGGTTGGAGCGGGTTGCCCCCGCCCGCTCTCGCCGTCGCTCGGAGTTCGTTCGAATGGCGATCCTGAAGGCGCTTTGGGAGGTCGAGGAACAGGCCACTGCCGAGGCCTACGCGCGCCAGCCTGACAGCTTGGATGCAGCGTTCGATCCGACCGTCTGGGAGGGTTGCGGTGCCCCGGGCGAGCGATGAAGCAGTATGAGATCTGGTGGGCTGACCTTCCGTCCCCAGTCGGGCGCCTGCCAGTTCTGCTGCTGACGCGTTCTGCGGCCTACGCCTATTTGAACAAAGCGATCGTCGCCGAGATCACCACGACGATCCGGGGGATCCCCCAAGAGGTGCCGGTGGGGGAGCCTGAAGGGCTCGCGCCCTCGGTCGCCAACCTCGACAACATCCACGTCGTCGCGAAGCGCCTCCTGTCTTCCCGGGTCGGGGTGCTGGCAGCCAGGCGAGAGCAAGAGGTGAGGCGGGCGCTCGGGTACGCTCTGGATTGGGCGGAGCTCAAAGCGCCGTGATCTCTTGCGCTCCGGGCTTGCAGACTCTGGCGAGTGCCAGACGACAAGGGACCATCCTTACTCTTCTCGCCGTTTTCCTCCTCGCCGCGGCCGGTCCCGCGATGGCCGCGACCGCCACGGCGGGTCCGGCGATCTCGCTCGCCGAGTACCGCGCCCGTCTCCAGGGGATCGCCACGGCCCTGGAGCGCGGCGATCCGGGAGCACGGACGGCGGCGGGCCGGCTGCTCGGCGTTCGGATCAGCGAGCGGATGGGCGAGGGCTCCCGCACGCTCTCACCCGACCTCTCGATCCTCGCTCCCATCGCCCGCAGCGCCCCCGGAGCCCCCGGCGCTCCCGGCGCCCCCGGCGCCAGTGGTGCCCATGCCTCCAACGTTCGGGAGCTGCGGCTCGCCGCCGCCCGCCTGCAGGTCCTCCTCCGCAGCCTGCCCACGGTGGGGACCGCAGCGGGGACGGCGGGGACGGCGGGGACGGCGGCGGCTCCCGCCCCCGCCGATCCGGGCCTCCTCGCCCGGCTCTCGGCGCGCGCCGCGCTGGCCGACCTGCCGCGGGGGGGCCTGCTGCCGCAGGTCCACGACTCGGGGTTCCTCAGCGACGTCAGCGATTTCTTCGAGCCGACGCGCCGCTGGATGGTCGATCACCTGGACCGGCTCTGGCGCTGGCTCGGCGACGCCTTCACCCACAAGGGCGAAGGGGGCGCCTCCGAGATCGACCTGCCGCGCCTGGTGACCGTCCTCGTCCTCCTGCTCGCCGCCGTGCTCGCCGCTCTGGCTCTCCTGGCCCTCAAGCGGCGCCGCGCGCCGGCCGCTCCCCTCCCGGAGACGGCCGCGGCGCCGGCTCCGGCGCGCGACGACGATCCGCTGTCGCGGCGAGCGGGGGAGTGGGAGGTCTACGCCCGCGAGCTGGCCGCCGCCGGCCGCCACCGCGAGGCCGTCCGCGCCTGGTACCACGCCGTTCTCGTGGCGCTCTACCAGCGCGGCACCCTCCACCACCGGAAGGGGCGGACCAACTGGGAGTACGTGGCGGCGATCTCGCCCGCGGAGCCCTGGCGGCCCGCTTTCGTCGGCATGACCCGGCGCTTCGAGAGCGAGTGGTACGGCAGTGAGCGAAGCTCCCGCGAGGCGCAGGGCGAGATGGCGGCGGCGGCCGAGGAGCTCCTCGCCGCGGTCGGCGTCTCCCGGGAGGGGGCGGCGGCATGAGGCTCCGCGGGCGTTCCCTTCTGCTGGTCGCGGGGGTCGTCTACCTCCTGGCGACGGTCCTCTGGATGGGGGCCGAGCGGCGGAGCCCACGGCAGTTCCTCTCCCCCGGCTCGGCCTTGAACGACGGCGAGCGCGGCACCTCCCTCGCCCGGGCGTACCTCCACGCCCGTCCCGGCCACCCCCCCGTGCGGCTCCTCGAACGGCCGGTCTCGACCGCCGAGCTGCCCAGGGACGCGGTGGTTTTCCGCCTGGAGCCGGAGGGGCTCCCCTGGCAGCCGGCGCGGAGAGAGGCCCCGGAGCCCAAGCAGCCCAAGCAGCCCAAGAAGATAGCTGGCCAAGGGAAGGAGGGAAAGAAGGAGAAGAAGGCGGCGAAGGACGACGCCGGCGAGACTCCGGGAGAGGCGTCCGCGGCAAAGCACTCCGACCGTTTCTCGCCTCTGCTCACCGACGAGGAGGAGGAGTGGGTGCGCGGCGGCGGCCGGCTGGTCCTCGGGGTCTCCGGTGAGTATGGCCCGGTCTGGGTCGAGGGGGAGTGGAGCCGCCCGCCCCAGCCGATCCTCAAGGTTTTCCCGCTCTGGCCGGAGGTTCCGAAGCTTCGCCTCCTGGACCGCGATGTTCTCCGGGGACCGGCCCTCGGCCGGGCGTACGCCATCTTCCTTGCCGGCGAGGCGCCGGTGGTCGCCCGGCTCCCTCTGGGGCGCGGCGACGTCGTCCTCCTCTCCTGCCCGGACGTCTTCCACAACGCCCGCCTGGCGGTGGGCGGCCACCTCGCTTTCCTGGGAGCGCTCGCCGGCGACCCCGCGGGTCGCCCGGTCTACTTCGACGAGCGGATCCACGGGATCGGCGCCTCGACCGGGCTTTTCACGCAGCTCGTCCGCTGGGGCCTGGGCCCGGCGCTCCTCCTGGCCGGCCTCGCCGCCCTCGGTCTCGTCGTCCGCCAGAAGGTGCGGATCGGACCGCCGGAGCGCGATCCGCCGGACGTCCGTTCCGAGGCGGTCGACCTGGTCGACTCCCTGGGCGAGCTCTACGACCGGGCGCTCTCGCGCGGCGACGCTCTCCGGCTCTATTGGCAGGGCTTCGTGCGCACCGTGGCCGTCGAGGCCGGCCTCACGGGCCTCGCCGGGCCGGCCTTGGAGGCCCGCGCCCGGGAGCTTGCGGGCGGTTTCGTTCCACCGGAAGGCGATCTTTCCCGCGAGGGCTTCGAGCAGGCCTTGGCGGCGCTCAATTCTGCTCGCAGGAGGGCACGGGATGGAAAGTACGATCGTTCCCGCGGGGACGGATAGAGAGATCGACGGGCTTGGCGATATGGGCGACATTGGCGACATTGGCGGCATTGGCGGCATTGGCGACATTGCGGAGGTCCACCGCCGGTTCCGGCTCCTCCGCGAGGGGCTGGACCGGGTGGTGCTCGGCCAGGACACGGTCAAGGAGCAGGTGCTGGTCTGCCTGCTCGCGGGGGGCCACGCTCTGGTGGAAGGGGTGCCGGGGACGGCCAAGACCCTCCTCGCGCTCAGCCTGGCGCGGCTCGTCGGCTGCCGCTTCAGGCGGATTCAGTTCACTCCCGACCTCATGCCCGCCGACCTGTTAGGGACGAACATCTTCAACCAGAAGACCCACGAGTTCGAGTTCCACCCCGGGCCCATCTTCGCCGACCTCCTCTTGGCCGACGAGATCAACCGCACCCCGCCGCGCACCCAGTCGGCGCTCCTGGAGGCGATGCAGGAGCACGCGGTGACGATCGACGGCGAGCGGCGGACGATCTCGCCGGTCTTCACCGTCCTCGCCACCCAGAACCCGGTCGAGTTCGAGGGCACCTATCCGCTCCCCGAGGCGCAGCGCGACCGTTTTCTCCTGAAGGTGGCGATCGACTATCCGCTGCCCGAGGACGAGGGGCGGATGCTCGCCGCCTACGCCTCGGGCGTCCGCCTGCACGACGAGGCGGTGGCGGCGCTCTCCCCGGTCCTCTCGCCCGCAGAGCTCGCCGCCGCCCGCCGCCACGCCGCCCGCGGGGTGCGGGTCGAGGCGGACGTCTTGAGCTACATCCTCCGTCTCGTGGGGGCGACCCGCCGGCACGACGCCATCCAGATCGGCGCCGGCCCGCGCGCCTCGCTCGCCCTTCTGGAGAGCAGCCGCGCCCTGGCGCTTCTCCGCGAGCGCGACTTCGTGACCCCCGACGACATCAAGGAGATGGCGGCGCCGGTCCTCGGCCATCGCATCACCCTCACTCCCGAGGCCGAGATGGAGGGGATGACCCTCCGGGACCTCCTCCGCCAGATCTTCGAGAGGGTGGAAGTCCCCCGTTGATCCGCCCCGGCCGCCGGCTCCTGCGGAGCCTTCTGGGGCTGGCGCTCGTCGCCCTCCTCCTTCCCTTCCTGCCCGGTTTCCTGTCGGGTTTCCTGCTGGTTTTAGGACTGGGGCTCCTCGTCGTCTGCGGTTTGGCCGTCCGCGAGGCCGTCCTGCTCGGCGGGGCGCCGCGGGTGGAGCTGCCGGAGCGGGTGGTGCTCTCGCTCGGCGAGGAGGAGACGATTTCCCTCGCCTTGACGAGCGGCCTCCCGCGGCCGGCTCGCGTCCACCTCCGGCAGCTCTGGCCGGAGCTTTTGGACTGCCCGGCGAGCACCGGCTTGGGGGTCCTCCGGCCGGGAGAGGCGCTCGCCTTCGAGCTGCCGGTCCGCGCCGTGCGGCGGGGGAGCGCCCCCCTCGCTCCGCCCTGGCTCGCCCTCGGCCTCCCCGGCTGGGGCGGCGGCTGGGCGGAGCGCATCGTGCCGGCCGTTTCCTCCCGGAGCCGGGAGACCGAGCTCGTCGTCCTCCCCTCGCTCCGGGCGGTGGCGCGGATGCGGGCGCGGCTCGACCGCGCCTTCCTCTCCGGAATGGGGGCGCGAGCGGCGCCCAGGCTCGGCAAGGGGCGGGACTTCGAGCGCATGCGCGACTACGTCCTCGGCGACGACTTCAGAGATCTCGCCTGGAAGTCGTCGGCCCGGCACGGCAAGCTGATCACCCGCGAATATCGGCTCGACCGCTCGCAGGACGTGCTCCTGGCCGTCGACTGCGGGCACCGGATGGCGGCCCGGGTGGCGCACCTGACCCGGCTCGACCACGCGGTCAACGCCGCTGTCCTCGTCGCTTCGGTCGCCCAGCGGATGGAGGACCGGGTGGGGATCCTGGGCTTCGCCGACGCCGTCGAGCGCGGGCTCGGGCAGGGGAGGGGGCCGGCCCACATGGCGGAGGTCACCGGCTTCGCCGCCCGCCTGGGCGGCGGCGAGCGCCACACCGACTACCTCGCTCTCGCCGCCCACTTGAAGCGGCGGTCGCGGAGCCGGATGCTCCTCCTCCTCCTGACCGCCCTCCCCGAGCTCGACGCCGAGCGCAGCCTCGCCAGGGCGGTGGGGATGCTCGTGCCCCAGCACGTCCCCTTCGTCGTCGTCTTGACAGACCCCGACCTCCAGGCGGTGGCGGTCGACCTCCTGCCGGCGGACAAGGCCGAGCTCTGCCGGACCCTCGTCGCCTCCGATCTCTGGCTGGAGCGCCGGCGGACGATCGCCGACCTCCGCCGCCGGGGCGCCCTGGTCGTCGAGGTGGCACCGGGGGAGGCGGGTTTGGCGGCGGTCAACGGGTATTTAGAGGTCAAACGGAGGCAGCTCCTGTGATTCCCGCTCCGCTCTCCCGCCTCCTCGATCCCTTCGCCGTCGAGCGCTTCGTCCGCGACCGAAGCGACCGTTGGCGCCGGCTGGAGGAGCTTCTCGACGTCGCCGACCGCACCTCCGAGCCCGAGCTGGGTCCCGAGCGCATCCGCGAGCTGGTCCGTCTCTACCGCCTGGCGACGACGGATTTGAACGAGGCGCGCTCGTGGACCGCCGATCCCGAGCTCCTCGGCCGCCTGAACGCCCTCTGCGGCCGCGGCTACCGCTTCGTCTACAACGCCCGCCGCCAGGGCTCGTTCGCCGGCAAGGTGCGGCGCTTCTTCGCCGTCGAGCTGCCGGCGGCCTACAGGCGCGAGGCACGCTGGGTGGCGGCGGCCGCCGCGGCCCTCGTCCTCGGCGCCCTCGTGGGCGCCGGGGTGGTCCTGCTGCGCCCGGCCGCCGCCGCCGATCTCATTCCCGCTCAGTTTTTCACCGAGAGCCCGCGCGACCGGGTGGCGCAGATCGAGCGTGGCGGCGAGCGGATCGCCGAGATGGAGCAGGCGGCGGACCTCGGGGCCTTTCTCTATACCCACAACATCCAGGTCTCCTTCCTCGCCTTCAGCCTCTCCGCCTTGACCCTCGTCCTCGGTTTCTACTATCTCTTCTGGAGCGGCCTCTTCCTGGGCGCCGTGGCCGCCACCTACTACCTGGACGGGGTCTCGGTCTTCTTCCTCGCCTGGGTGGGACCCCACGGGGCGCTCGAACTGCCGTCGATCGTCTTCGCCGGCGCGGCGGGGCTGGTCCTCGGCCGCGCCCTCCTCCTCCCTGGCGACGTCTCGCGCGGCGCCGCCGTCCGCGCCGTCTTCCCCACGGTCTGGCGGATGATGTTGGGGGTGATGCTCTTCCTGGTCGCCGCCGGCCTGGTCGAGGGCTCGTTCTCGCAGTTCTCGGCCAAGGCGGTCTCCTACCCGCTCAAGATCTCTGTGGCGGCGGTCCTCTTCGTCTCCCTCCTGGGCTACCTCTTCTACGCCAGGAGAACGGAATGAGGCGGCGGGAGCGGCGCATCGTCACCCCCGAGCACGTGGTCATCCGGCTCACTCCCGCCGGCCCGGGGAGCCGGCTCGCCGCCCTCCTCCTGGACAGCGTCCTCCTCCTTACCGTTTCTGCCACCGTGCTCAAGGTTCTGGACGGGCTCCTGCCGGGGGCGATCTCGGGGGCGATCGGCGCCAGCGTCTTCTTCGTCTTCCAGTGGGGATACCACGTCTACTTCGAGACCCGCCACCAGGGCCGCTCGCCGGGCAAGCGGGCCGTCGGCCTCCGGGTGGTGGACGGCCGCGGCCTCCCCATCACCGTGCAGCAGTCGTTCGTCCGAAACATTTTGCGGGCACTCGATTTCGCACCCTCCTCCTACGGCGTCGGAGGGATCGTCTGCCTCCTGGACCCCGACGGCCGGCGCCTGGGCGACCTCGCCGCCGATACCCTGGTCGTCGCCGAGCGACGCCCGCTCGCGGCGGCGGATCGCCTGACCCTCTCGCGCCGGGTGGAGGATCTGGGCGACCTGGACCTGTCCCGCCGCATCCGCAACCGGGTGAGCCTGGAAGAGCGGGAGTTCCTGGCCACCCTCTGCCAGCGCGCGGAGCGCCTGGAGGACCGGGCCCGCTACGACCTCATGGAGGAGGTGGCGGCCCACTACCGGCGGACGCTCGAGATCGACGCTCCCCACCTCTCGGGGGAAAACGTCGTGCGGGGGATCATCGCGGTGCTCTTCCCGGCGCGGGAGCGCGGGTGACGGGCGGGCGACCGAGGAGGAAGGCTGAGGCCTCCAGCAGTTGGGATACGATCGGCCCGGATGATCCACCAGGAGGTATGCTCGATGCCCACGAAAGCCCTGCTCCCACGGAAGATCTCGAATCCGCTCCTCTTTGCCCTCCTCCTCGCAGTCTCGATCGCCCTGCCGGTGCGGGCTCAAGTTCCCCCGGCTTGCCGGCCGGTGATCGACGCGATCATGAAGCAGATCGGGACACCGACCCACATGTACATGACGGAGACCGCGGCTTTTCGGGGCGGCAAACCCACTTCGTCCGAGTCGATCTATGCCGGCGGCGCGATCTATATCCAGATCCACGGAATGTGGCGGCGCAGCCCGATGACGGTGACGGAGATGACGAAGCAGCAGGAAGAGAACCAAAAAAACCTCAAGGCGGCCTCCTGTCGTTACCTTCGCGACGAGACGGTGAACGGAGAGCCGGCCGCTGTCTACGTCGAGCACCTGGAGTCCGAGGGAGCCACCTCGGACGCGACGAGCTGGGTCTCCAAGAGCCGCGGGCTGCCGCTGCGGCTCGATTCGGACACGGATGTCGGCGGCAAGATGGGCAAATCCCACATTTCGATCCGCTACGAGTACGGCCACGTGCAACCGCCGGCTGGGGTGAAGTAGCTTCGATCGCTTACAGCCCCAGGACGAGCCGGACGCCGTCCTCGACTTCGGCCAAGAGGCGGCTCGATAGGGAGCCTACTTTCTCCAGGAGGTGCTTCTTGTCGATCGTTGCCACCTGCGAGACGTTGACCACCGAGGGCTTCGTCAGGCCGGTATCCTTTGGGCGGCACAGTACGTTCCCGGGTGCCTGAGCCAGGCGGGAGTTGGAAGTGAGGGCCGCGACGATGACCGTCTGGATGGGGCTCTGGTTGAAGTCGTCGATTTGGAGGATGACGACGGGGCGACGGTAGCCCGGCTCCGAGCCCGAGGGCGATCCGAGAGCCGCCCACCAGATTTCGCCGCGGTGCGTTACCACTCCTCGCGCAGCGCCTCGGCCTGCAGATGGTCGATCACCGGGTCGACCGCCGAGGTCTCGGAGCCGTACACCGCCGCCAGAGCCTCCGCGATCTCGCCTCCGCGGTGGTCCTTGACGAAGGACTCGACGGCCTTTGCATAGAATTGGCTCCGCGACATCCCGAGCCGCTTGGAGACGCGCTCCGCTGCCTTGAAGGTGGGATCGGGTAAGGAGATGGCGACTTTCATGGGGAAAGTATGACTGGGTCATACTTCTTCGTCAAGCTCGAAGGCCCTCGCCGGCCTGGGATACGATCGGGCTAGACGATCCATCAGGAGGTATGCCGATGCCCACGAAAGCCCTGCTCCCACGGAATCTCTTGAGCTCGACGGCTGGGGCCGCCGCGCTCCTCGCTCTCTCGATCGCCCTGCCGGCGCGCGCTGCCGATCCTGCGAGTTGCCGGCCGGTGCTCGACGTGATGAGGAAACAGAACTCGGTATCGACCCACATGTATATGACCAGGACCGCGCCTTCCCCGGGTGGGAAGCCCTCCACGTCCGAGTTGATTTCTGTTGGAGGCAAGACCTACATCCAGGTCGGGGGAACCTGGCAGCGCAGCCTGATGACGCAGGAGGAGAGACAGAAGCAGGGGGAGGAGAACATCAAAAGCGCCAAGGTGCTGACGTGCCACTATCTTCGCGACGAGGCGGTGAACGGAGAGGCCGCGGCCGTCTACAGCCAGCACATCGAGAACGAGGACACCGTCTCGGACGGCACGGTCTGGATCTCCAAGAGCCGCGGATTGCCGCTGCGGGTCGACACGAACGTCGAGGGTACCCAACGCTCGGTCCGCTACGAGTACGGCAACGTGCAGGCGCCGGCTGGGGTGAAGTAGACAGGAGCTCGTCAAAGTCGCCTCCGTAGGGGCACCCCCCTGTGGGTGCCCAGGCGGGAGGGCTCCTAGGGAAGGGCCGCCCGGAGCGGTATACTCCTCTTCTTTACTCTCACCATGAAGGACGAGTCACTACTGCTGCCAAACCGGCGGATCGGCGACGAGTACGGCGAGGAACCGGGGCGCTCGACGGATGCGGGAGCCTCCCGCCGGTCTGCGCGGCCGGTGACCCGGGAGGAGGTTCTCCCTCGCCTGAGCCCCGTCAAGCAGGCGGTCTACGCCTGTGTGCGCTCGTGTGTCGACGAGCTGGAGCAGGTCGCGCCGTGGGAGCTGCTCTACTATCCGCCCGAAAACCGCGAAGCCCTCCTCGCCATGATCGGCGGGCTCGTCGTCGCCATCCGCGAAGGTCCGGAGAGGATCGACCGGCTGCTCGCCGCGCTGCCCGCGGAAAGCGCCTCGGGAGGGCCGACGGGGGACGAGATCGGTTTCCTCTTCCATGGCATCCACCGGATGGTCGCCCACGACCTGAAGCGCCTCGGCTCCGGCCTGGAGATGCTCCGGGACCGCGGTCCGGCCGTGCCGACCCTCTTAGCCGACGGGCAGCGCCTCTGTGAGTTGGCCGCCGACCTCAAGGGAAAATATGCCAGCTCCCTGATGGGCGCGGCGGCGAGCGTCCTCGGCGAGGGCGAAGGGGTCGGCGTCGAGCTCGAGCCGATCCTCTTTCCCGAGAAGGCCGAGGAGTTCCGCTGTACCCGGGAGCTCGTCGTGGCGCTCCGCGACGCGGTCACCGCCATCCGCCAGCTCCCTGGGCAGCTCCCCTTTTCAGAGATCGTCGAGCGCTGGCGGCAGGGGAGGCGGATCGACCAGTACGCCCTGGCCGATCTCCCCAGCCTGCGCGGCAAGATCGGACAGCTGCTGAAGGAGCGCAGCCGCCGCGCCCTCTACTCCGGCGACTACCACCAGATCTGCCGCCGGGAGGTGCTGCTCTCGGCGCGGGTCAACGAGCTGGAGCGGCTCCACCAGCTGACCTGGGCGGTCTACGGCCCTGGGGGTCCGCCCGATCTCGCGCCGGTCTTCGCCCGCCTGGTCGAGCTCGCCCTGGAGGTTGCGGCAGTGCTCGACGTCAACATCCTCAAGGGCATCCTCGGCGAGAAGAAGGTCAACGGCCTGCGCGGCCGGGCGGCGGCCGTGGCCGGGAAAACCCCGCCGCCGACGGGCGCCGGTGCTGGCGAGGGGCAGGAGCCGCTCGTGTCCCTCCTCGCCGAGGACGATCTGCGGATCTTCTTCGAGATGCTCTTGACCGCGGTGCAGCGGCGGGCCTCCCTGACGGTGCGGGAGGCGGTGGAGCCGCCCCCTCCGGTACCGCCGGCGCGCCAGGCCCCGAAACCGGCTCCCGTCGCCGCGCCGCCTTCTCCACCTCTGCGGCCGGCCTCGCCCGGCCCGGCCCCTGCCGCCCGGCCGGCGGCCCCCGTCCGCAGAGAGCCGGCGGTCGATCCACGGGTGGTCCTGGCGCGCATCCATGCCCTTCTCCTCGATCTCCAGGCGCCGACCAACGCACACTGGAGCAGCTTCCGAATGACCCAGCGGCTGCTCAAGAAGCACTCCCGCATCCCGGTCGCCATGTTCCACGCCGTGAACCCGTTTCTCCAGGACATCCTCTATCGCCTCGTCCCCGATCTCAAGAAGATCGTCCCCTGTCAGGGGATCACCGAGGAGGCCGTGGCGCGGCTGGAGGCCGTCTGCCGCGAGCTCTGCGAAGGCGATCCGGACCCGACGCAATTCGTCGACGAGGTGCCGCGCAAGCTCGAGCGCATCCTCCGCTTCCTGGAAGCCCTCCGCTCGATCGCCCAGCCTTCGACTTGAGGCGAAGGCTCGGGAGCGCGAAGGCGCACCGGGTGGCAGAGGTCCACCTCAACTGGGAGGGCGTGCACCTTCTGGAGTAGCGCGCGCGAGGCAAGGAGCAGCGCCGACGCAGGAGTACATAGGGAACGCCAAAGAGCCTGGAGCCGACGGCATAGCTCGCTTAGGGCGCCGGAAAGACCTAAGAGCCGCGCGAGGCGACCTAAGAGCGGTGCGAAAAGCTCGCGTAGGACCCGGATAGCCTCCATCCGGAACCCAACAGGCCCCTACCGGTACCCGCCAGGTTCTATCCGGAGCTCTCTTGCCGCCTGTCCGGGTCCTCCCGGCGAGACCGGCGGCCCAATAGCGGCTGCCGGGCCGAGAAATGAGCTTATCCGACTCCTACAGCACCCTGCCGCGGCGCTATTAGGTCCAATGGGCGCCCTCCATGAGCTATTTTGGAACGGAATAGATCTTTCCGCGGCTGGACTTGTCTAGGTATGTTGTTGAACCCTTCAACGTCGTACCAGGGGTCGTACCAGGGAATGCCGCCCTCTATTTCTCTCAGCTGGCACCGACTTCGCAAGAAGGGCGGGAGTCGCAAAGCTCGAACGCGGCGCCTCCCGGCTATGGCCGGGACGGCCGAGAGCCGCGAAGGAACGGACAATCCCGGGAGCACATTTCTCCATGGACGCAACGAGCGGTCGGCACGGGAAGGGGCGGGAGCGTATGCGGGCGGGCGTCCAAAAGCTCCTCGGCAGACTGGCGGTGGTGGCGGTGCTCACACTGGGAATATCCCCGGCGGTTTGGAGCCAGAGTCAGCCCATCCCTCCGCTCTCCCCGCCGCCGCCAGCACTGCCGCCGGGCATGCCCCTCTCGCTCGACGACGCTCTGAAGATCGCCTCCGGGGAGAGCGACGCGGTGGCGATCGCCCAGGGTGGCGCGGAGCAGGCCGAGGGCAACTTTCGGGTGGCGCGGAGCGGTCTCTTCCCGCAGCTCTCGGGCTCCCTCGTCTACACCCGGACGGTGATCTCGCAGTTCGGCGACCTCCAGATTCCGGCCGGGACCGGGCCGACCGGCGAGATCTTCACCAGCCTGCCGTTTTTCCAGCGCAACCAGTACACCGCGGGGTTGAGCCTCTCCCAGCTCCTTTTCGACGGTGGGGCGACGACAGCCCAGGCGCGCGCCGCCCGGGCCCGGAAGCGCTCCGCCGATCTGGACGTGACCGCCGCCCAGGCCCAGGTGCTCCTGGACGTCGTCCAGACCTACTTCGACGCCCAGCTCGCGGATCAGCTGGTGACGATCGCCGAGGGGACGCTTGAGGAGAACGAGCAGACGCTCTCGCTCACCCAGGTCGCCCGCCGGGTGGGGGACAAGTCGGAGTACGAGCTTTTGCGCTCGCGGGTGGCGCGCGACAACCAGATCCCGGTGGTGATCCAGCGGAAGACCGAGCGGGACGAGGCCTACCTGCGATTGAAGCAGCTCCTCAACCTGGCGCTCGACACCCGGCTCCAGCTGACGACCGGGGTCGAGAACCTGCCGGCGCGCTTCGCCGTGATCTCGGATCTCTCGCCCGACGGGCGGGCCGCCGTCCGCCAGGCGCTCCTCGGGGTCCACGCCTCGGAGGCGCAGCTCGCGGCGAGCCGCGCCCAGCGCTGGCCCACGATCTCCTTCGTCACCGACTACGATCCCGTGGCCTATCCGGCGAGCGGCCTTCCGGGGTTCTCGGACTTCCGCAACAACCTGACCCTCGGGGTCGACATCACCGTGCCGATCCTGACCGGCGGCCGCATCCGCGGCAACGAGCTCGCCTCCCGCGGCGCTCGCGACCAGGCGAAGGCCCGGCTCTCCCAGACCCGCAAGGCCGCGGCCTACGACGCCCAGACCGCCCAGCTCGACCTCGCCCAAACCCAGGCGGCGCTCGCGGCCACCAACGCCACGGCGGACGAGGCGAACCAGGCCTACACGATCGCCCAGGTCCGCTTCCGCGCCGGCCTTTCGACCCAGATCGAGCTCACCGACGCCCGGCTCCAGCAGGAGCAGGCGCTCTCCAACCGCGCCCAGTCGCTCAGAAACGTCCAGGTCGCCCGCGCCCGCCTCGCCCTGTGGAAGGGCCTGCCGCTCTCCATGACCGCGGGAGTCTCCAGCATCTCCGGGGGGACGATGCAGACCCAGCCGGTGACGGTCGCGGTCCCCACCCCCATGGTGACCAACCCGCTCCTCGGCGTCTCCGCGACCCTTCCCCAGGCGGGGGCGATCCCCACCGGAGGCCCGCCATGAGAAAAGCGATCGCCCTCTTCCTGCTGGCCCTTCTCCCCACCCTCGCGGCCTGCCACCGTTCGCAAGGGACGGCGGAGCAGGCCGCCCAAGGCCAGGGGCCGGGAAAATCCAAGGGGAAGGGAAAGGACGCCGCGCCCCAGATGATGACGATCGGTCCGGCCGATTCGACCGTGGCCGCTCTGCGCCGGGTGGAGAGCGGCCCCGCGCTCTCTGGCACCCTGTCGCCCAAGCGCGAAGCGACGATCCGCGCCCTGGTCGGCGGCTCGGTGCTCGAAACCTATGCTTCCCAGGGCCAACGGGTGGGGCAGGGAGCGCTCCTCGCCCGGGTCGATCCGGGCGCGCTCGGCGCCGGGGTCGCCGCCGCCCGGTTGGCGCTCACCAACGCGCGCAACAACCTGGCCGTCGCCGAGCGCCAGGAGGAAAGGGAGCGTACCCTTCTGGCGGCCGGCGCCGTCGCCGAAAAGGATCTGGAAACGACGCGCCAGCAGACCGTCGCCGCCCGGGCCGGCGTCGCCCAGGCCCAGGAGCAGCTGGTCGCGGCCGGCAACCAGCTCGGCAACGCCGCCGCCCGCGCTCCCTTCGCCGGGGTGGTGAGCGAGAAGCAGGTCTCGGTCGGCGACATCGTCCAACTCGGGAGCGCCCTCTACACCGTCGTCGATCCGTCGAGCCTGGAACTCGCCGCGTCGGTCCCCGCCGAGGCGCTCCAGAGCCTCGCGATCGGCATGCCCGTCGAGTTCGCGGTCACCGGCTATCCCGGCCGCCGCTTCACCGGCCGGATCACCCGCATCAACCCCAGCGCCGACCCCGCGACCCGCCAGGTGCGGGTCTATGCCGAGCTGCCGAACAGCGAGAACAACCTGGTCTCCGGCCTCTTCGCGGAAGGGCGGGTCGCCGCCCAGTCGCGGGTGGCGATCGCCGTCCCCAACGCCGCCATCGACCGCCGGCTGGGCCGGCCGGCGGTTCTCAAGGTTTCGAATGGCAAGGTGGAACGGGTCGAGGTGGCGCTCGGCCTCGCCGACGAGCAGACCGACGAGGTCGAGATCAAGAGCGGGGTGGTGGCGGGCGATCGGCTCCTCGTCGGGGCGGCCCAGCAGATCACCCCCGGAACGCCAGTCCAGCTGACGCCGCCGGGCGTCCCCGGATCGCCCGGCGTGCCGGAACGGCAGGCCGAGCTCCGCCCATGATCCTCGCCGACAATGCCATCAAGCGGCCGGTCGTGACGATCGTCGTCATGCTCGTCCTCGTCCTCTTCGGCCTCTTCGCGCTCATTCGGTTGGACGTCGACGAGTTCCCCGATCTCACCAACCCCATCGTCTTCGTCACCGTGCCCTACCCCGGCGCCTCGCCGGGGCAGGTCGAGCGCGAGGTGGTCGAGCGTATGGAGGAAGCGTTCACCGGCCTTTCGGGGATCGATCAGATCACCTCCAAATCGCTCGACGGTTTCGCGCTCATCACCGTCCAGTTCGTCTTCAGCAAATCGCCCGACCAGGCAATGCAGGACGTGCGGGACGCGATCTCGGGGATAAGGAGCGATCTTCCCACCGAGATGAAGGAGCCGCTGCTGCGCCGTTTCGATCCCGACGACCTCCCCGTCGACTCGCTCGTCCTCTCCTCGGAGCGCATGTCCCCCGCCGAGCTGACGCTCCTCGCCGACCCCACGATCACCCGCGAGCTGCGGGCGATCAACGGCGTCGCCCAGGTAAACGTCGTCGGCGGCGTCGACCGCGAGATCTCGGTCGATGTCCGTCCCGCCGATCTCCAGGCCGCCGGGCTCTCCGTGGCCCAGGTGGTCGCCGCGGTCGAGGCGCAGAACCTGGCGACGCCCGTGGGCCAGATCCAGGAACCGCTCACCGAGGAGTCGATCCGCCTCCGCGGCCGGATCGAGACGCCGGAGGAGTTCCGCCAGCTCGTCGTGAGTGCCCGGGGCAATCAGCTCGTCCGCTTAGGCCAGCTGGCGGACGTCCGCGACGGCACCGCCGAGCAGCGCTCGCTCGCCCTCTTCGACGGCGAGGAGGCGGTGGGCATCGACATCACCAAATCCAAGGGGGTGAGCACGACCCGAGTCTCGGACGGGGTGAAGTCGGCGGTCGAGCGTATCCGCCGGCGCCTGCCGGCCGGCGTCCGCCTCTCGATCGTCCGCGACGCCGGCGATCGGGTGCGCAACTCGGTCCGCAACGTCGAAGAGGCTCTGATCGAGGGAGCCCTCCTCACCGTCCTCGTCGTCTTCCTCTTCCTCAACTCCTGGCGCTCGACGGTGATCACCGGGCTTGCCCTGCCGGTCTCCGTCCTCTCCTCTTTCATCGCGGTCTGGGCCTTCGGCTTCACGCTCAACACTATGTCCCTCCTCGGGCTCTCGCTCGCCATCGGTATCCTGATCGACGACGCCATCGTCGTGCGGGAGAACATCGTCCGCCACGTGGAGATGGGGAAGGACCACGTGCAGGCCGCCCACGAGGGAACGGACGAGATCGGCCTCGCGGTCACCGCGACGACCCTCTCGATCGTTGCGGTGTTCGCCCCCGTGGCCTTCATGAGCGGGATCGCCGGCCAGTGGTTCAAGCCCTTCGCGCTCACCATCGCCTGCGCCGTCTTAGTCTCGCTCTTCGTCTCCTTTTCGCTCGACCCCATGCTCTCGGCCTACTGGCCCGACCCGCAGCTCGAAGAGGGGCAGAGGAAAGGCTGGCTCTCGCGCCTCCTCGATCGTTTCAATTCCTGGTTCGACCGCCAGGCCGACCGTTACAAGAGCGTGATCGCCTGGGCGCTCGACCACCGCTGGGCGGTCATCGGGATCGTCCTCGCCTCCTTCGTCGGGGCGATCGCCCTCCAGGTTCTCTTCGGTGGCGGCGGCTTCATCCCCATCTCGGACGTCTCGGAGATCAACCTCACCTTCGACGCTCCGCCGGGGTCGAACCTCGGCTACAGCCGGATCAAGGCGCGGGAGATCGTCCGCCTCGCCCGCACCCATCCGGAAGTCGCCTACACCTACACGACCGTCGGCTCCGCGGACGGGACGAGCGGCGTCGACACCGGGAACGTCTACGCCCGCCTGGTGCCGAAGAGCGCGAGAAAGCCGCGCCAGCAGGACTTGGAACGGGCCCTCCGCAGCGAGCTCGCCGGCCTCTCCGGGGTGACCGCCTACCCCTCGGTGGGCGGACCGGGTGGCCAGGGCAAGCAGGTGCAGATCCAGGTGCGGGGCACCGACTTGGCGCAGATCCAGACGACGGCCGAGCGCATCCTGGCGGAGGTCAAGAAGGTGCCGGGGGCGGCCGACGTCGACCTCTCGACCCACGGCCAGAAGCCGGAGATCGAGGTGACCTTGAACCGCGGCCTCGCCGGAACGCTCAACCTGACCGCCGGGCAGATCTCCCAATCGCTCCGCCCGGCTTTCGCCGGCATCAAGGCGGGCGACTGGGTCGATCCTCTGGGGAAGACCCGCGACGTCACCGTTCGCCTGGCACCCGCCGCCCGCGATCAGCTCGTCGACCTCGAACGGCTGCCCCTGGTTGTCTCCGGCACCGCCGGCACGGCCGGCGCGGGTGCCCCGGGAGGCGCGGACCCCGGCGCGTCGTCCGGTGGGGGAGCGCCGAGCGCGGGGGGGACGGCAGGAACGACGATCCCCCTGGGCCAGGTGGCGAGCATCACCCGGACCATGGGTCCCAACGAGATCGATCACCTGGACCGCGACGTCGTGATCACGGTCGGCGCCGACGTCCAGGGCAAATCGCTCTCCGAGGTGTCGCGGGCGATCAACGCCCGGGTGGCGAAGGTGAAACTGCCGCCCGGGGTGACGATCTCCCAGGGGGGCGAGGTCAAAAGCCAGGGGGAGGTCTTCGGCAGCGTCTTCGCCGCCTTGGCGCTCGCCATCCTCCTCATGTATTTCATCCTCGTCATCCAGTTCGGCTCGTTTTTAGATCCGCTCGCGATCCTCCTCTCGCTCCCTCTCTCGCTCATCGGCGTCGTCCTCATTCTGCTGATCACGGGCGACACCTTGAACATCATGAGCCTGATCGGCGTCATCCTCCTCATGGGGATCGTGACCAAGAACGCCATCCTCCTGATCGATTTCGCCAAGTGGAATCACGAGAAGGGAATGCCGCTCCGCGAGGCGCTCATCGAAGCCGGCCGGGTGCGCCTGCGCCCCATTCTCATGACGACCCTGGCGCTCATCGCCGGCATGATCCCCGTGGCCCTGGGGTACGGGGAGGGAGCCGACTTTAGAGCACCGCTCGGCCGCGCGGTGATCGGCGGCACGATCACCTCGACCCTTCTCACCCTCCTCGTGATCCCCACGGTCTATGAGATTTTCGACGGCTGGCGGGAGAAGCTCGGCGAGCGGTTCAGGCGGCGCCAGCCAGAGACGGCGACGAGATCAAGGGCGGCGGAACCGGCGAGGACGTAGAGATTCCTCGCCGGCCATGGCGCTCAGAAATACTGCGGCATGAGCGGCTGGAGAACCTCGGTCTTCCATTCCGCGGGCTCGGTCACCGCCGGGTCGTTCAGGTAGAACTCCCAGGGCGGACCGGCGGGCTCGCGGCCGTTCTGGGCGACCCAGGAGGCGAGCGCTTCGCTCGCGGCCGGCAGCTGGTCGTAGGGGCCGAGGTGGATCGTCGCCACGGCGAGACCGCCGGGGAGCTCGCTCGCCAGGACCCGCTGGTCCCCGGGGAGCACCTTGTCCACCGGGACGCCGGCTTCGAGCTCGATCTCGTCTCCCGCCCGCCGGTGGTAGCGGGTGAAGACCGGTCCGGCGACCTTGCCGCCGGCCCCGTGCACGTAGCGGCCCACGTCGCGCAGGAACTCGCCGATGGTCGCCGTCAGGGTTGTGGCGCTCGTCCGGCCCCGAATGCTCAAGACCGGCTGCGACTTGATCTCGCGGACGCTGCACTGGTACGGCATGGTGAAACCTCCCAAACGATCGGCATCCCAAGAGAAATCAGCAGAGAGTGCGGGTCATTTTCGCACGAATCCGTGCGGTTAGGCGCCCTTCTCCGTTTCCGCCAGGTAGCCCAGGCACTTGTAGATCAGCTTGGCGGCGAGGAAGTCGCTCGCCGGCTGGTGGCCGAGCGGCGCCAGCTCGACCAGGTCCATGGCGACCACCTCTTTCTGCTTAAAAAGGGTGCGGAGGAGCCCCAGGGTGGGATACCAGAGGCCGCCGCCGGGCTCGGGGGTCCCGGTCGCGGGGACGAGCGAGGGGTCGAAGTAGTCGATGTCGAAGGTCAGGTAGATTTTTCGCGGGAGCTTGGCGAGAAGGGGAGGGAAGAGCTCGGCGGCGCGGTCGAGCTGGTGCCCCCAGATCACCGCGAGCCCCTTCTCCCGGATGACGACGGCCTCCGGGGCGGAGAGCGAGCGGATGCCGACGGAGAGGGTGGGAACCCCGGAGTCGACGATCCGCTTCATGACGCTCGCGTGGCTGTAGGGAGTGCCCTCGAACTCCTCGCGGAGGTCGGAATGGGCGTCGAACTGGACGACGCCGATCTCTCCGTGGACGTCCCGGGTGGCGGCGACGGGGGCCTGGGTGAGGCTATGCTCCCCGCCCAGGGTGACCAGGAACTTGCCGGCCGTGAGGTGGCGCCGCGCCTCGGCCTGAAGCTCGGCCATGGCTTCTTCCAGGTCGAAGGACTCGGGTAGAAACGGGGGGAGGGTCGCGATCCCCTGACGGTAGGGCTCGGCGCCCAGCTCCTCGTCGTAGAGCTCCATCGACTGGGAGGCGCGGATGATCGCCGCGGGTCCGCCGGACGTCCCCTTGCCGTAGGAGGTCGTGCGTTCGAAGGGGACGGGGAGGACCGCCACCCGGCTGGTCTCGTACCGGCTGTCCTCTTCTTCCAAGAGGCCGAAGTTGGTGGGCAGGATGGGCATGGCGCGGCTTTGTAGCACGGATGACAGAATAGGTCCATGGTCGACGAACCCACTCAGAGTCTCCACCTCCCCGAGGACGTCCGCCGCGTCCTCGCCCGAGCGCGCCGGGCCGTGGCCTTCACCGGCGCCGGGATCTCCAAGGAGAGCGGTTTGGACACCTTCCGCGACCTCGACGGGGTCTGGCAGAAAGTGCGGCCCGAGGACATGGCGACGGTCGAGGCCTTTCGCCGCCAGCCGGCGGTCGTCTGGCGCTGGTACGCGGAGCGTTTCTCCCGGGCCTCCGGTGTCGCTCCCAACCCCGCCCATCTCGCTCTCAAGACCTTGGAGGACGAGTTTCCGTACTTCACCCTGGTGACCCAGAACGTCGACGGGCTCCATGGGCGCGCCGGGAGCCGCAACCTGATCGAGCTTCACGGCACGCTCGCCTTCGCCCGGTGCGGCTCGTGCGGCCGGCGGACGCCGATGGAGGAGGCCGTGACGAATTTTCCCCAAGGCCCGCCGGTCTGCGTCTGCGGTGACTTCCTCCGCCCGGACGTCGTCTGGTTCGGCGAGATGCTGCCGTCGGGCGCCCTGGAGCGCGCCTCGGAAGAGGCTTCGCTCGCCGAGGTCTTCTTCTCGATCGGGACCTCGGGGAACGTCTATCCCGCCGCCGGGCTGATCGACGTGGCCTACCAGAACGGCGCCTGTCTGATCGAGATCAACCCCGAGCCCACACCCTTCTCGCGGCTCGCCCACCTCACTCTCCGCGCGCCTGCCGGAGAGGTGCTCCCCGCCCTCACGGAGGCGATCCTGGCATGCCGGAAACCATCCTGATCCGCGAGATCCCCGAGACCGAACGCCCCCGCGAGCGCCTGCTCGACCAGGGGAGCGGCGCTCTCTCCGACGTCGAGCTGATCGCCGTCCTCCTGCGGACCGGAAAGGTCGGCTGCTCGGCCCTCCAGATGGCGGGGGAGCTCTTGAAGGACAGCGCCGGCCTCTCCGGTCTCCTCGGCCTCTCCGCCCCGGCGCTCCGCCGCTCGGGGATCGGTCCGGCCAAGGCGGCGGCGCTCCTCGCCGCGATCGAGATCGGCCGCCGCCTGGCGCGGGAGGAGATCGGCGAACGCGAGCCGATCGCCGGGCCGCGGGACGTCGTGCGCTACCTGTCGCTCCGCTATGGGGTGCGCGACCAGGAGGTGATGGGGGCGATCTTTCTGGATACCCGCAAGCGCCTCCTGGGGGACAGCGAGATCTATCGCGGCACCTTGAGCCGCGCCCTGGTCGAGCCGCGCGAGGTCTTGAAGGAATGCCTGCTCCGCGGCGCCGCCGCGGTCGTCGTCTTCCATACTCATCCGAGCGGCGACGTCTCGCCCTCCGCCGAGGACTTCGTTTTCACCCAGCGCATGCAGCAGGCGACCGAGATGATCGGGGTGACGCTCGTCGATCACCTGGTCCTCGGTCTCCAGGGCCGCTTCATCTCTCTACTGGGAAAGACCGCATGGTAGCCTAGCCCCGCCATGGCGCCCGCTCCCTTTACGCACTACCACCTCGATTGTTGGTCCGGGATCGCCGGAGACATGTTCCTCGGCGCCTGCCTGGATCTCGGCATGCCGCTCGACGTCCTGGCCGACGCCGTGGCGCGGCTCGGGCTGCCCGGAATCACCGTCGAGTCCCGCCAGGCAAAGCGGGGCGGCATCGCCGGCACCCGCTTCCGGGTGCTCGAAAACGGCCGGCCGATCGAGGGGCCCGACCCCGAGGAGGTGGCGCAGGCCCATCACCACGAGCCTCACGAGCATCCCCATGGGCATGCTCATCCGCACGACCACCCCCACGAGCACGCCCACGACCACCACGGTCATCACGATCACAGTCATGGTCGGGACCTCGCCGGCATCCGGCGGCTGATCGGCGAAAGCTCGCTCGAACCGGCGGTGCGCGACCGGGCTCTCGCCCTCTTCGAGCGGCTGGGACGGGCGGAGGCGAAGATGCACGGCATCGAGCTCGACCGCGTCCACTTCCACGAGGTGGGGGCGGTCGATTCGATCGTCGATCTCGTGGGGGCGGCGGCGGCGATCGAGTACCTCGCTCCCGCACGGCTGACCTCGAGCCCGGTCAACGTCGGCGGCGGTCGGGTGAAGACGGCGCACGGCGAGCTGCCGATACCGGCCCCCGCCACGGCCGAGCTCCTCGCCGGCATCCCGGTCTTCGGCGGCGGCGGGGGGGAGCTGACGACCCCGACCGGCGCCGTGCTCCTGGCGGAGCTGGTCGACGAATTCGGCGAGTTCCCCCGGCTCACCCTGGAAGGCTCGGGCTATGGCCTCGGTCGCCGGGAGGTCCACGACCGCCCGAACGCCGTCCGGCTCCTCCGCGGCCGGCCGGTCGAAGCCGCAGGATTCTCGAACCTGCACGGCGAGCAGGGCCCTGCGGAGGTCATGGTTTTGGAGTGTGAGGTCGACAACCTGCCGGGGGAGGGCTTCGGTTTCCTCATGGAACGCCTCCTCGGTGCCGGCGCCCTCGACGTCTACTTCACCGCCGTGCAGATGAAGAAGAACCGCCCCGGCTCGCTCGTCACCGCGATCTGCCGGCGTGGGCAGCTGGAGGAGCTGGCGGGCCTCCTCCTCGCCGACTCGGGCTCGCTCGGCTGCCGCTTCCATGCCGCCGGCCGGTTCGAGGCCGAGCGCGACACGACCGAGGTCGAGACCCGTTTCGGCACCGTGCGAGTCAAGCGCGGCCGCTTGGCGGGCAAGCCGCTCTCCGCTGCCCCCGAATTCGAGGACTGCCGCCGCCTGGCCCTCGCCCACGGGGTGCCCTGGCGCGACGTCTGGCGGGCCGCCCTCGTCGCCACGCAGGACGCGGCGCAATAAAGATCCGGCCGCGGACTGTTGTAGGGACCTCAACAGTGAGGTTCGCCCCGATGAGCGGAACGGTCGATTCGGACATCCAACACCCTGGGCTCCTGCAGCTCGGTCTCGCCGGAGACGGTGCGCTGCGCTGGGCGGTCGCCGACGTCACCCGGATCGTCGAGGAGGCCCGTGGCCGCCTCGACCTCTCGCCGGTCGCCTCCGCCGCTCTCGGTCGCTGCCTGGCCGGCGCGGCGCTCCTCCTCCGTCTCGCCACCAAAACCCCGAGCCGCCTGCTGCTCGAAATCCGCGGCGATGGACCGCTCGGGCGGGTTCTGGCCGAGGCCGACCAGGAGGGGAACCTACGCGGGATGGTGGGGAACCCCCACGTCGACGTCCCCAATACTGCAGCGGGCAAGCTCGCCGTGGGCTGCGCGGTAGGGAAGGGCACTCTCCGGGTGCTCCGCGAGCACACGGGGGGCGCGAGCTACCACAGCCAGGTCGCCCTGGTCACCGGCGAGATCGGCGACGACGTCGCCCACTACCTGGAGCAGAGCGAGCAGAGCCGCTCGGCGGTGCTCCTGGGGGTGCTCGCCAAGCCTTATGGCGTCGCGGCGGCGGGGGGCATGATCGTCGAGGTTCTCCCCGGGGCGCCGGAGGGGACCCTCGCCCGGCTCGAAAAGAACATCGCCGGCATCCCCGGGGTGAGCCACCTGGTCGAAGCGGGCGGCTCGGGAAACGTCGTCGAGACGCTCCTCGCCGGCCTGGACCGCGAGGTGCGCGAGACGCAAGGCCTCCGTTACCGCTGCCGCTGCAATCGGGAGCGCCTGCTCCAGCACCTCATCCTGCTCTCGGACGACGACCGCGACCACCTGCGCCGTGAGGACGGCTCGATCGAGGCCGACTGTGCCTTCTGCGGCAGCAAATACTTCTACACCCCGGCCGAGCTCGTCCCCTCGGTCCATTAGAGGGATAGAATCCACCGACCCATGCGGACCTTCTATCTCACCACCCCGATCTACTACGTCAACGATCTGCCCCACATCGGGCATATCTACACGACGACCGTCGGCGACGCCCTGGCGCGCTTCCATCGCCTGGCCGGCCGCGACGTCTATTTCCTCACCGGCACCGACGAGCATGGCCAGAAGATCGAGCGCGCCGCCAAAGAGGAAGGGATCTCCCCGCTCGCCCTGGCCGACCGGGTGGTGGCGCGCTATCGCGAGCTTCGCGACCAGATGGGGTTCTCCTACGACGACTTCGTCCGCACGACCGAGGAGCGCCACCGGCTGGGAGTCGAGGCGATCATCCGCCGGCTGGAGGCGAACGGCGACCTCTACACCGCGACCCACGAGGGGTGGTACTGCACCGCCTGCGAGACTTTTTATACCGAGAAGGAGCTGCTTTCCGGCAAGCTCTGCCCCGTCCATGAGACGCCGGCCGAGTGGAAGTCGGAGGACAACGTCTTCTTTCGGCTCTCGCGCTACCAGCAGCCCCTCCTCGACTGGTACGCGTCGGCGGAGTCGGTCCGCCCGGCGAGCCGGTTGAACGAGGTGCGCTCCTTCGTCGAGTCGGGCCTGCGCGACCTCTCGGTGTCGCGCGCCAACCTCGAGTGGGGGATCCCCTTCCCCGGCCGGCCGGGCCAGACCGTCTATGTCTGGCTGGACGCGCTCACCAACTACATCAGCGCCCTGGGTTTCGGGCGGGAGGGCGAGGCGGCCGCCAACTACGAGCGCTACTGGGCGCATGGGGACACCCGTATCCACCTGGTAGGGAAGGACATCCTCCGCTTCCACGCCGTCTACTGGCCGGCTTTCCTGATGGCGGCCGGGGTGCCGCTCCCGACGACGGTCTGGGCGCACGGCTGGTGGCTCCGCGACGGCCGCAAGGTGTCGAAGTCGGCGGGCAACGTCGTCCGCCCCGACGACCTGATCCGGAGCTTCGGGAGCGACGGCCTGCGCTACTTCCTCCTCCGCGAAATGGTCTTCGGCCAGGACGCCTCGTTCTCGGACGAAGCCTTCATCGACCGCTACAACAGCGACCTCGCGAATGACCTCGGCAACACCGTGAGCCGGGTGGTGACCCTGTCGCGCCGGGCCTTCGACGGGAAGACCCCGCCCGAGCACTGCATCGACAATCCGCTGATCGACGTCGCGGGCCGGGTCGTTCCCGACTACCTGGTGGCGATGGAGGAGCTGTCGTTCAGCCGCGCGTTAGAAGCTCTCTGGCGCCTGCTCGCCGAGGCCAATCAATACCTGGTGGAGCGCGCGCCCTGGAACCTGATCAAGAGCGAGGGGCCGTCGCAGCGGCTCTCACGTATCCTGTGGAACGGTCTGGAAGCCTTGCGGATCGTGGCCACCGGCCTCCTGCCGATCATGCCGCGGGCCGCCGCCGAGGTGCTGGCGGCGGTCGGCAGCCCCGAGTTGCCGACGAGCCTCACCGCTCTCGCCTGGGGCGGCACCCCGAACGACCGTGAGTTGCCCGAGGCGCGGCCGATCTTCCCGCGGATCGACAAGGAGGCCTATCTGGGCGATGCCGTGGCCACGGCTCCAGCCGCTCCATCCGTTAAGAAGGTGAAACCGGCGAAAACCCCGAAGTTGGACGCCGGAAAGGAAAAGACAGCGATGGCAGCAATGACAGAAGGAGCGGCGGCTTCCGCCCAGCCGGTTCCGACGGCAGGAACGACGGAAGAGAAGGCTCTGATCCCGATCGACAAGTTCTTCGAGACCCAGCTCAAGGTGGCGACCGTACTCGCCGCCGAGCCGGTCCCCAAGTCTTCCAAGCTCCTCAAGCTTTCGCTCGATCTGGGCGACGAGACCCGCACGGTCGTCGCCGGGATCGCCGCCAAGTACTCTCCCGAAGAGGTGATCGGCAAGCAGGTCGTCGTCGTGGCGAACCTCCAGCCGGCGAAGCTCATGGGGATCGAATCGCAGGGGATGGTCCTGGCCGCCTCCCAGGACGGCCTGCCGATCCTCCTCCATCCCGCCCAGCCGGTCCCGCCCGGCACCCGCGTCAAGTGAACGGCACCCGAGAGACCCGGGGGCCGATCGACTCCCACTGCCACCTCCAGTCGCTCCGCCCAGACGAGCGCGAGGAAGCGCTCGACGCCGCGAGGGAGCGGGGAGTGTCGGGCTTCCTCGTTCCCGCCATCCGGCTCTCCGACGCGGAGGACATCCTGGCGCTCTGCCATCGCCATCCAGACGTCTGGTGCGCTTTAGGGGTGCACCCGCACGAGGCTTCCCACTGGCAGGACGGAGACCGTGCGCGCCTGGCGGCCCTCCTTGCCGATCCCAAGGCGGTGGCGGTGGGGGAATGCGGGCTCGATTTCCACTACGACTTCGCGCCGCGCGCCGCCCAGTTCCGCTGCGTGCGCGAACAGTGGTCGCTGGCGATCGAGCTGGGCCTCCCCGTCGTCGTCCACAACCGGGAGAGCAACGACGAGATGGTGGAGCTCGTCCAGGAGCCCGACTTCGCCGGCCTGACCGGCGACTTCCATTCTTTCGCCGGCGGCCTCGACATGGCCCGCGAGCTGATCCCGAGAGGCTTCTACTTCGGCTTTTCGGGGATGATCACCTTTCCCAAGGCGGACAACGTCCGCGAGGTTCTCCCGATCCTGCCGCCCGACCGGGCGCTCGTGGAGACCGACACCCCGTACCTCGCGCCCGTCCCCTATCGCGGCAAGCCCAATCGCCCTGCCTATGTCGTCGAAGTGGCGCGGCGGCTCGGCCAGGAGAGCGGCGAGACGGCGGAGCAGGTGGCGCGAAGGACGGGGGAGAACTTCTTCCGACTGTTCGCAAATGCCGCCTTGTAGGGGCAGGCCCCCGTGCCTGCCTTCAGGCCGGATTCGGCACGTCGATGAACTCGACCTCCAGCCCGAACCGCTCGCGCAGGTGCTCCCCCAGAGCGCGGACCCCCAAGCGCTCGGTCGCGTAGTGCCCGGCCGCCAGGTAGTGGATGCCTCCCTCCCGGGCGACGTTCATCACCCACTCTGTGGATTCGCCCGTGATGTAGGCGTCGAGCCCCGCGGAGATCGCCGTGTAGACCTCCCGCTGACCACCGCCGCTGACGATACCCAGGGTGTGGATCTCCTGGGGACCGCCCAGGAAGGCGAGCGGTTCCTGGGCGTAGACCTCGCGGCAGCGGGCGAGGAGCGCGTCGGGAGAGATCGGCTCCGGGAACGTGCCGGAAAAGCCGATCGGCAGGCCGTCGTGGAGGGCGAAGGGGGTGATCTCATCCAGGCCGAAGAGCGCCGTCGCCACGGCGTTGTTGCCGAGCTTGGGGTGCCGGTCGAGCGGCAGGTGGTAGGCGAGGAGGTTGATCTCGGAGCGGATGAGCTCCGCCACCCGCCGGTACTGGAAACCGGTCAGGGTACGCGGCAGCCCCTCCCAGAAGAGACCGTGATGGACGAGCACCGCGTCGGCCCCGGCCTCGCGAGCGCGGACGAAGAGCTCCAGGCAGGCCGAGACTCCGGTCACCACCTTGCGGATCTCCGCCTTCCCCTCGACCTGGAGGCCGTTCGGGCCGTAGTCGCGGCCCTTGCCGGCCTCCAGATACTCGTCCAGATAGGCGGCGAGGCGGTCGCGGGAGATCGTTCCGTCCATGGCTGGGAGCATACAAGAAAAAGAAAAGGGCGACCCGCGGGTCGCCCTTTTGACGTCGGTAGTGAAGAGGTGGAAAGTCTAGCGTGGGCCTCGCCCGCCGCCACCACCACCACGGTTGCCGCCGCCACCGCCCGGCCCCCGGCGGTCGCCGCCGCGGAAGCCGCCTCGGCCTCCACGATCGCCGCCCCGTCCACCGCGGTCGCCGCCCCGATCGCCGCCGCGCGGCCGCTCCCCGCCACCGCCGCCAGCTTCGACGGGCGCCATCTCCATCCCCTCGTACTGCGCAGGGTCGTAGTCGGGCGCCTCCATGATGACGGCCTTCCGCGACAGGCGGACCTTGCCGGTCTCGTCGATCGAGATCACCTTGACCGTCATCTCGTCGCCTTCCTTGACTAGATCCGTGACCTCACGGACCCGATAGGGGGCGAGCTCGCTGATGTGAACTAAGCCGTCGGTTCCCGGCATCAGCTCGACGAAGGCGCCGTAGGCCTCCACCCGCCGGACTTGGCCGGTGTAGACCTTGCCGACCTCCGGCACCTCGGTCAGGCGCTCGATCATCTGGATCGCGCGCTTGGCCGCCGGCTCGTCGGGCGAGGCGATGACGACCTTGCCGTCGTCCTCGATCTCGATGTCGCAGCCGGTCTCCTCGATGATCGAACGGATCATCTTCCCACCGGGTCCGATGACGTCGCGGATCTTCTCCTTCGGGATGTGGAGGGTGTAGAGCCGCGGGGCGAACTTCGAGATGTCGCCGCGCGGAGTTCCGATCACCTTCTCCATCTCGGAGAGGATGTGCATCCGGCCGACTTTCGCCTGCGCCAGCGCCTGGCCCATGATCTCCCGGGTCACCCCGGTGATCTTGATGTCCATCTGGAGGGCGGTGACCCCCTCGCGGGTGCCGGCGACCTTGAAGTCCATGTCGCCGTAGTGGTCTTCCTGGCCGGCGATGTCGGTCAAGACGGCGAACTTGTCGTCGCTCTTGATGAGGCCCATCGCCACTCCGGCGACCGGCGACACCATGGGCACGCCGGCGTCGAAGAGGGCGAGCGAGCCGCCGCACACCGTGGCCATCGACGAGGAGCCGTTCGACTCCATGATGTCCGACACCAGGCGCACGATGTAGGGGAACTCGTCCTCGGCCGGGAGGACCGGGGTGAGAGCGCGCCGGGCGAGAACGCCGTGGCCGATCTCCCGCCGGCCGGGGCCGCGGAGGAACTTGACCTCACCCACCGAGAAGGGGGGGAAGTTGTAATGCAGCATGAAGTTCTGCCGCGTCTCGCCCTCGTACTCCTCGATGATCTGGGCGTCGCGGCCGGTGCCCAGGGTCGCCGTGACCAGGGCCTGGGTCTCGCCGCGGGTGAAGAGCGCCGAGCCGTGGGTGCGGGGGAGGACGCCGACCTCGATGTGGATGTCCCGCACCTCGTCGAGCTTCCGGTTGTCGAAGCGGATGCGGTCGTTGAGCACTACCTCGCGGAGGATCTCCTCTTCCAGCCGATCGAAGATCTTCTTCACTTGGCCGCGCTTCTCGGCTTCCGTCTCAGGAATCGTTTCGAGGTACGCCTTGGTCACCGCGCTCCCGGCCTTCTTGCGCTCGAACTTGCCCTTGGTGAAGAGGGCAGCCCGGTAGTTGGCCCGGATGGCGCCGTTCACCTCGTGATAGAGCGCCTCGGGGTAGGCCTCCGGGGCCTCCCAGGAGGGCTTCTGCTTGCCGCTGCCGCGATAGAGGTCGTGCTGGACCTTAATGATCTTCTGGATCTCTTCATGCGCCCGGAAGATGGCGTTCAGGATCACGTCTTCCTGCAGCTGATTGGCCCCCGCCTCGACCATCGCCACCGCGTCCTCGGTGCCGACGACCACCAGGTCCAGGTCCGAGACGTCGCGCTGACTGTTGGTGGGGTTCAGGATGATCTCGCCGTCGATCATGCCGACGCGGACGGCGCCGACCGGATGATAGAAGGGGATCTCCGAGAGGACCAGGGCGGTCGAGGCGCCGTTGATCGCCAGGATGTCCGGGTCGTTCTCGCCGTCGGCCGAGAGCACGAAGGCGATGATCTGGGTCTCCGCCGTGTACCCCTCGGGGAACAGGGGGCGCAGCGGCCGGTCGATCAGGCGGGAGGTGATGATCTCCTTCTCGGTGGGACGCCCCTCGCGCTTGAAGAAGCCGCCGGGGATCTTGCCCGCGGCGTAGGTGTACTCCTTGTAGTCGACCGTCAGGGGAAGGAAGTCGCGGGGAATGCCTCCCCGGGTGTCCATGCAGGCGGTGGCGAGCACGACCGTGTCGCCGTAGCGCACGGTGCAGGAGCCGTCGGCCTGCCGGGCCATGTGGCCCGTCTCGAAGATGAGGTTACCGTCCCCAATGGGAAGTTCTTTTCGCTGCTTCATAGTTTTGGTCTTTTTTCTCTCTGTTTCGCTCTCGTCTGCCTACAGTGGTACCGGTCGGCCCGTGCGGCCGGAAACCGGACCGCCCCGCGCCCCTGCTGCGCCGATCGCCACGCCGGCGATCGTTTCCAGGGTGGGGGAGACGCTCGTTGCCGTGGGAAAGGACTACTTGCGGATCCCGAGGCGCTCGATGGTGGTGCGGTAGCGGTCGACGTCCTGCCCCTTGAGGTAGTCGAGCAGGCGACGGCGGCGGCCGACCAGCTTCAGGAGGCCGCGGCGGCTGTGGTGGTCCTTGGTGTGGGTCTTGAAGTGCTCGGTGAGCTCCGTGATGCGGTTGGTCAGCAGAGCGACCTGCACTTCGGGCGAGCCGGAATCGTGCTCGTGCACGCGGTAGTCGCCAATGATCTTCTCTTTCACTTCCTTGGTCTGCAAGACAGACTCCTCCTTGTGGTCGATTGTACCATAATCGCTACACGCCCCCACCCCTGGGGGTCCGGCTACCGGAAGACGACTTTGGGCTGCACGATCCCCACCCCGGCGCTGCCGATCCGCTCGACGACGGTGCCGACGGCGATGAACTCCTGGCGGCGGTTGATGAGCTTGACCCAGTCGCCCTCCTCGCCGGCGAGCTCGCGGACGAGGACGGTCTGGCCGTGGCTGATCCGCTGCTCCTGCTGGGGATCGGCGGTCACCTCGCCGAAGGGGAGCGGGATCTGGTCGAAGGGGATCCAGGCGCCAGCCAGAGGCTCGCCGGCGGTCAGCCGGGCCTCCAGAACTTGGAGGGTAAGGGCGTCCGCGACCTCGAAGGGGCCGATCTTCTGGCGTCGGAGCGCGGCCAGATGGGCGCCACAGCCGAGGGCGATCCCAAGGTCGTGGGCCAGTGTCCGCGCGTAGGTGCCCGAGGTGCAGGCGAGGCGGAAGGCGATCCGGTCGTCCTCAAGATCACCCTGGGGGGAGAGCTCGTAGACGGTGACCTCCTTGGTGTCCTGCGGGACCTCCTCGCCGCGGCGGGCGAGCTCGTAGAACTTGACCCCGTTGACCTTCTTGGCGGAGTAGGGGGGAGGCTGCTGCTCGTAGGTCCCCTCGAAGTGCTTCATGGCTTCGGCGATCGCGGGGAGAGCGAGCCCCTCGCACGGCTTTTCGGCCGTCACCGTGCCCGAGGCGTCATAGGTGTCGGTCGCGATGCCGAAGCGGATGACCCCGGTGTAGACCTTGGGCGCCCGGATGAGGAAGCGGGTGAGCCGGGTGGCGTTTCCCAGGGTGAGGAGGAGGAGCCCGGTGGCGTCGGGATCGAGCGTGCCGCAGTGGCCGCTCTTTTTCTGCTTGACGATGCGCCGCACCCGCTGCACGACGTCGTGCGACGTGCAGCCGGGCTCCTTGTCGATCAGTAAGAGGCCGTCTTTCATACCTCCGCGGACGTCCCCTCTGTCGACAGCGCCGCCGCCAGCTCTTCGGCGACCTGCTTGCGGACCGCCTCGCCGTCGCCTTCCAAGGCAAAGCCGGCAGCGTTCCGATGCCCGCCGCCGCCGTGGTGGCGGGCGACCTTTTCGACGTCCACCTCGCCGCGGCTGCGCAGCGATACCTTGTGCGAGCCGTCCTCCCGCTCGCGGATGAGGGCGACGGCGTCGACTCCGGCGACCGAGCGCGCGTAGTCGATGAGCCCCTCGGAGTCGCCCGGACCGGCCCCGACCTTGGCGAACATCGCCTGGGTGAGGCGCACGGTGGCGATCCGGCCTCCGGCATGGAGCTCGAAGGTGGGGATCATCTCGCCTAAGAGCTTGAGGACCGCTAAGGGCTGGCTCTCGTAGAGCCACTGCGAGACCTGCTCCGGATGGGCCCCCTCGCGCACCAGGGTGGCCGCGGCCTCGAAGGCAGCGGGAGTGGCGTTCGAGAAGCGGAAGCCGCCGGTGTCGGTGACGAGGGTCAAATAGAGGGCGCTCGCCACCTCGGGCTCCAGGCTCACCTTGAGCGCCTGGGCGAGGCGGTAGACCATCTCGCCGACCGCCGGCGCCGCGCTGTCGACCCAGTTGACCACCCCGTAGTGCTGGTTGCCCAGGTGGTGGTCGATGTTGACGATCGGCAGGGCCGAGAGATGCCCTTCCACCCCGGTGCGATCGGGGCTCGGGCATTCGAGGACGATCACCGCATCGAACTTCTCCGGAAATCCGGCCGGCGGCTCCTCGCCGACGTGGATGCGGTCGCTCCCCGGGAGGGGGAGGTAGAGCGAGGGCGTGGGGTCTCGGTTCCACACGACAGCGCCCTTGCCCAGCCGGCGCAGGATGCGCGCCAGGCTGAGCTCGGAGCCGATGGCATCGCCGTCGGGGTTGACGTGGCTTACGAGCAGGAAACGATTGCCCTGCCGGATCTTGCGCAGCAGGTCTTCAGGAGCTTTCGTCACGCCCATGGAGGCTCTCCAAGAGGTCTGAGATCTTCTGACTGTGTTCGGCGCCACGGTCGAGCTCGAAGAGGAGCTCGGGGGTCACCCGCGTCCGCAACCGGTCTGCCAGCTGGGAACGCAGGAAGCCCTTGGCGTGGCGAAGGGCGGCGACGGTCGCCGTCCTTTCCGCCTCGTCCCCGAGGGCCGAGACCCGGACCACCGCGCGGCGGAGGTCGGGGGAGACGTCGACGCCGGTCACGCTGACCAGCTTGATGCGGGGATCGTGCACGGACTTCAAAAACAGGTCCGCCAGCTCGGCGCGGAGCAGGTCGGACATCCGATCGGTACGGCGGCTCATCCCATCACCTCGAGGATCTGGGGTTCCCAGCGGGTGAGATAGGCCTCGGCAACGCCGTCGACCATGCCATGAATTTCCTCCAGCAGCTTTTCGAGCTCGCCCTCGCCGTTGGTAACCGCGGCTAGCGAGATCTCCGCCCGCTGGTGCAGGTCGTGGAAGTCGGTCTCGGCGATCGACACCCGGAAGCGGCTGTGGATGCGCTCGACGAGCGACTTGACCACGCGCCGCTTGTCCTTGAGACTGCGGCTCTCGGGCAGGTGCAGCTCGAAGCTGGAAATTCCGACGGCGACTGGCATGGATGTTTTTGGGGGATATCTTTTTGGTGTCTCGTCAGCAACGGCCGTGCGGGCGCCCCCCGCTCTGCGAGGGACGCTCGAAGGAAGGTAACTCCCGCCCGACCCGCATAGAACCGCCGCCGAACCGGGAGCCACCCTCCACGCTTTTACAGGACCGGTGCCACCTCTTCTCTGAGGTAGGCCTCAATGATGTCGCCCGGCTTGACGTCCTGGAAGCGGTCGATGCCGATGCCGCAGTCAAAGCCGCTCCGCACCTCGGAGACATCGTCCTTGAAGCGGCGCAGCGACGCGATCTTGCCCTCGTAGATGACACGGTTGTCGCGCAGCAGCCGGATGAGCGCGCTCCGTGGGATCACCCCGTCGATGACGTGGCAGCCGGCGATCGTCCCCACCTTGGGCACCTTGAAAGTATCCCGCACCTCGGCGCGGCCGCTCGCGACCTCGCGGAAGGTGGGATCGAGGAGCCCCGTCATCGCCTTCCTGAGCTCGTCGATGAGCTCGTAGATGACGGTGTGGAGGCGGATGTCCACCTCCTCCTTCTCGGCGAGATCCACGGCGCTCCGCTCCGGGCGGACGTTGAAGCCGACGATGATCGCCTTCGAGGCGGAGGCCAGGAGCACGTCGTTGGTCGAGATCGCGCCCACTCCGGAGAGGATGACGTTCAATTTCACCTTCTCCGTGTTGACCTTGGGGAGAGCGTCGCGCAACACCTCGACCGAGCCCTGCACGTCGGCTTTGAGGACGATCGGCAGCTCCTTGACCTCACCCTCCTGGATGCGGTTGAAGAGCTGCTCCAGAGACATCCGCCCCTGGGTGGGAGAGAGGCCCTTTCGGCGCTCCTCCTGGGCACGGAACTCGGCGATGCTGCGCGCCTGCGCCTCGTCGGCCAGAACCTGGAAGAGGTCGCCGGCCCCCGGCACCTCGGTGAAGCCGGTCACCTCGACCGGCGTCGCCGGCCCGGCCTCCTTGACCCTGACCCCGAGGTCGTCGCTCATCGAGCGCACCCGGCCCCAGGTGGCGCCGGAGACGAAGGCGTCGCCCACCTTGAGCGTACCGTTCTGGACGAGGACCGAGGCCACCGTGCCGCGGCCGACCTCCTTGCGCGCTTCTAAAACCACGCCCTGGCCCAGGATCTCCGGGTTGGCCTTGAGATCGAGAAGATCGGAGGTCAAAAGGATCATGTCCATGAGCGCCGGGATGCCCTCCTTCTTGAGCGCCGAGATGGGCACCATGACGGTGTCGCCACCCCAGTCCTCGGGCACCAGACCGCGGTCGGAGAGCTCCTTTTTCACCCGGTCGAGGTTGGCGTTCGCCTTGTCGATCTTGTTGATCGCCACGACGATCGGCACCTTCGCCGCCCGCGCGTGGTCGATCGCCTCGATCGTCTGCGGCATGACGCCGTCGTCGGCCGCCACGACGAGGACGACGATGTCGGTCGCCTTGGCGCCGCGCGCCCGCATCATGGTGAACGCCTCGTGGCCCGGGGTGTCGATGAAGACGATCTTCCGGCCGTTGACGTCGACGTGGTAGGCGCCGATGTGCTGGGTGATGCCGCCGAACTCGCTCTCCGTCACCCGCGAGGAGCGGATGGCGTCGAGGAGCGACGTCTTGCCGTGGTCGACGTGGCCCATGATGGTGACGACCGGACCGCGCGGCACCCGCCGGGCCTGCCCCTCGGCCGTCGTTCCCGCCTCCTGCTCCGCCTTGAGCTGGACCTCCTCCTCGAACGAGACGATCATCGTCTCCACCCCGAGCTCGGTCGCCAGCTCCTGCGCCAGCTCGGGCTCCAGCACCTGGTTGATGTTGGCCATCATCCCGCGCTGGAAGAGCGACTTGATGAGATCGCCCGACTTGACCCCGAGCTTCTCGGCGAACTCACGGAGGGTCATCCCCTCGGAGATCATGATCGGTCCGTCGGGGGCCGCCTTCTTGAAGGTGAGGAGCTTGCCGCCCTCATCCCCCTCGCCCTCGCGGCGGGCGACCCGCCGGCGCCTGCGGCCCGAAGCGGTCGCGAGATCCTCCTCGGCCGCCTCGATGTCCTTGAACGAGCCCTTGAAGGCCTTCAGATCCTCTTCAGAGACGACCCGCGTCGCTCCCGGCTTGCCACCCTTGCCGGGCTTGCCCTTGGCCGCCTTCCTCTCGCGCTCGATCCGCTCGCGCTCCCGCTGGCGGCGCGCCGCGTCGGCGGCGGCGCTCGAAGCGGGCGAGGCCGTACCGGGGGTCGCCGCCGAGCGTCCCGGGGGACCGGAGGGAGCCCCCGGTCGCGCCTGGCCGCCCATGGGGCTGCCCGGCCGCGCCGGAGCGCCGCCCATCCCGGGCCGTGCCGGGGAGCCCATGCCGGGCGCTCCGGAGCGCGGTGGAGGGGAGGACGGCCGCGCGGACGGCGAGCCCGGGGACGGCGAGGACGGTCGGTAGGTCGTCGTAGGTGTCGCCGGTGTTGCCGATGCCGGAGATGCCGCCGGCACCGCTGGCGACGCCGAGGGCACCGGCGTCGAGTGAGCGGGAGTCGCCGCGGGCTTCACCGGCGCCCCGAGCGGGGGAGCCCCAGGAGACGCGGGAGCGGACGGTGGAGCCTCCGGGCTGGGAGCCGCGGCCGCGGCCGCGATCTCCAAGGGCGGGGCGGATGGGGCCTCCGGCACGTCCTGGATTTCCGGCATGCCCTCCATCAGCTCCTGCTCCGCCAGCATCTGCGCCGAGCGCTCGGACATCGGCAGGTTCTGGATGCGCGGCTCGACCTTCTGGATGAGGGTACGGGGCCGCCCCGGACGGAGCGGATTGGCCGGTGGGCGCACCGGTACCGTGGGACGGCGCCTCACGGCGGGCGATCCCGGCTGCTCCGGTGCGTCGCGCAGGATGACCTCTCGTGGGTGGGGTAGCTTCTTCCCCGCGAGGATGGCCTGGATGATGTCGGTGTCGATGTGAGCGTCGTCGCCCTCGACGCGCACGCCGATCGACTTCAGCTTGAAGACCAGATCCTGATTAGAGATCTGCATCATGCGCGCAAGGCTCCTGGACCCGAATCTTTCCCATACTCTCCTTTGTGCTCCTTTACCTACTTCTCGAACTTGCCCCAACTTCCAAGCGGGGGCCTCCCCTGGCGGAATGCCCCCCTGTCCGCCTCCGGCGGGTACTTCGTCTTACGACTCCTCGCCGGGCTCAGACCCGGTGGCCGGAGTCGCCTCCGCCGGCTCGTCGTCCGACTTGGCGGTATTGGCGGTATTGGCGGTATTGGCGGTATTGGCGGTATTGGCGACATTCGCCCGCTGGGCCTCGCTCTCCTGGAACGCTCGCGACAGGGCCGCCATGAAGTCGGCGTCCCCCATCGACGAGCTGGAATCCGCCTTGGGGAGCGACAGTCCGGCGCCGATCTCCTCGGCCCGCTTCCTCTCGCCCTCGTCGAGCCGCTCCTTAGCCCAGTCGTAAATGGCCTGGGCGCGGTCGAGCGTCCCCACCGCGGGGACCTCGGCGAGCGCGTCCGGACCGGCCTCGGTGATCGCCTCGAGGGTGCCGTACCCCGCCCCTTCGAGCTGGGCGGCGGATTCGTGGTCCATCCCCGGCGCCTCGGAGAGGTCGAGCTCCTCGACCGCCGGAGCGCTGGCCGCGGGGCCACCGATCGCCGTCTGGAGCATCCGGGCCAGGGCGTCGGCCACCTCGTCCTTGACGTCGCTCTCGCTCTTGATGTCGATCCGGGCGCCGATCAGCTCGGAGGCCAGGCGGACGTTCTGGCCGCGCTTGCCGATGGCGAGCGACAGCTGCTCGTCCTCGACGATGACGTCCAGATGCGGCACCTCGCCCTGGTGGGTGACCGAGACGCGGGTGATCTTGGCCGGCGCTAAAGCGCTCTGGGCGAAGGTCACGAGGTCGTCGCTGAACTCGATGATGTCGATCTTTTCTCCCCTGAGCTCGCGGATGATCGACTGCACGCGGGAGCCCTTCATGCCGACGCAGGCGCCGACCGGGTCGACGTCGCGCTCGCGGCTGTAGACCGCCACCTTGGCCCGCTCGCCGGGAGCGCGGACGGCCGCCTTGATGACCACCGTGCCGTCGTAGATCTCCGGCACCTCGGTCTCGAAGAGCTTGACCAGGAGCCGCGGGTCGGTCCGCGAGAGGACGATCTGCGGGCCCTTGGGCTGCTTGTGGACCTCGACGATCACCGCCCGGATGCGCTCGCCCTGGCTGTAGCGCTCGTGGCGCGCCTGCTCGGAACGCGGCACGACCGCTTCAGTCCGCCCGAGGTCGATGATGATGTCGCCGCGCTCGAAGCGCTTGACCGTGCCGTTCAGCACCTCGCCGACTCTATCGATGAACTCGTTGTAGATGTTCTCGCGCTCGGCCTCGCGGACCCGCTGGTAGAGAACCTGCTTGGCCGACTGCGCGGCGATCCGCCCCAGGCCGTCGGTCGGAATAGGGAGGTGGATCTCGTCGCCCACCTTGGCGCCGGCCTTGTGGTCGAGCGCTTCCTCGACCGTCCACTCGGCGAGCGGATCTTCTACCTCTTCCACGACCTTCTTGACGATGAAGGCGTCGAAACGCCCGGTCTCGCGGTCTAAGTGAGCGCGCACCGGCTCTTTGATACGGTGCTGCTTCTTGGCGGCCGAGGCCATGGCGTCCTCCAGCGCGGCGATCCAGCGCTCGAGGTCGATGTCCTTCTCCCGCGCCACCTGGCGCAGGATGTCGTTCAGGTTGATTTCCGCGGTCTGTGCCTGAGCCATAAATCCTTTTTTCCTTCGCTTGAGCGGCCCGCTCCTAGATCTCGATCTCCAGGCGGGCCAGCCTGATGTCTTCCAACCGCAAAGAGAGCTCCTCGCCCGAGGGCTCCGCGACCACCGCGACGGTCCCCGGGGCGGGCTCGGGAGTGAACGCCCGAAGGCGGCCCACCACCGTCCGCTTCTTCCCCTCCGTCCCCGCCCCCCCCTCGGTCGCCTGGATGTACGTCACCCGCGCCAACCGGCCCACGAAGCGCGCGTAGTCGCGCGGCCCGTAGAGCTGCCGGTCGAGGCCCGGGGAGCTCACTTCCAGCACGTACCGGCTGCGTCCGAAGTCGACGACATCCAGATAGGCCGAGACGTGCTTCGAGATCTGCTCGCAGTCGCCGAGCGAGATCCCTTCCTCTTTGTCGAGGATCACGCGGAGGACGTTGCCCTTGAGCTCTGCCTGGACCAACTCGCAATCCGAAGCGCGCGCGATGCTGTCGATTTCCGCGACCAGCTCCGGGGCGACCCTGCCGCCGCTCTTGACTGCTTTCATCCAGATCGTTTCATCTCGATCGTTCGTAACCGTGCTCGCCGCCAACAAAAAAAGTGGGCACGACGCCCACTTCCTTCCCGGTCCGGGCAAGCTGGCCAGCCGGTATCATAGCCCATAACGGGCACCCCTTCAAGCTCAAGGGTTTGCGTCCCCGGAGGGTCCCGGTCCGCTCTTTTTGCATGCCAAAGTGGCATGTCGCAGCCCCTCCAACACCCTTCTCCCCTCGGGAATTTCAATGGCAGATTCTTTGCTTACGCCTTGGTACGAGCGTGAGATTCTGAAAGGAGAAAGACCCCAAAATGAACACACCCCGAACGCACCACGTCGCCATGGTCGTGGGGGCTGTCGTCTTCGGCATGGTCCTCGCGGGAGGGCTGCAGTTGACGGTCCCCGGCCTGACCGCGCCGCAGCCCGCGACCCTCTCCGCCACGCAGCTGGTGGCCAACAGCGGTGTCGCCACCACGCGCGGCCTGCCGAGCTTCGCCGACTTAGCCGAGGCGGTGGATCCGGCGGTCGTGTCGATCCAGGCCGCCACCATCGAGAAGGCGACCCCCAACCGGGGTCGCGGCCGTCGCGGCCAGGGCGGCCAGAGCCAAGGACAGGGCCAGGGGCAGGATCCCTTCGAGTTCTTCTTCGGCCCGCGTGGGCGCGGCGATGACGACGGCTCCGGCGGCGGCAATGGCCCCGGCGGTCCCGGCGGCAATGGCGACCGCCGTTCCGATGCCGGCGGCAGCGGCTTCGTCATCAGCTCCGACGGCCTGGTGGTGACCAACTACCATGTCATCGAGGGCGCCACGACTGTCAAGGTCCACCTGGAGAACCGTGACTATACGGCGACCGTCAAGGGCGCCGACAAGGCGACCGACATCGCCCTGCTGAAGATCGACGCCGGCCGTCCCCTGCGCTACCTGGAGCTCGGGGACAGCGACCGGACGCGGGTCGGCGACTGGATCATGGTCGTCGGCAACCCCTTGAACCTGGACAAGACCGTGACCACCGGTGTGGTCAGCGCCAAGGGCCGGTCGATCGGCATCAACGACATCTCGTTCGAGAACTTCATCCAGACCGATGCGGCGATCAATTTCGGCAACTCCGGCGGCCCGCTGATCAACCTGGACGGCCAGGTCGTCGGGATCGCCACGGCGATCAACTACGGGGCCGAGAACATCGGCTTCGCGGTGCCGGTGAACACTCTGCGCGGCATCCTGCCGCAGCTCCGCGAGAAGGGTAAGGTCAGCCGGGGCTACCTGGGCATCCAGATCCAGAACCTCGACTACCAGACCTCTCAGGCCTTCGGCCTCCCCTCGACCGACGGCGCCCTGGTCGGCTCGGTCGACGAGGACACCCCGGCCGGCAAGGCGGGCGTGCAGCACGGCGACATCATCGTCAAGGTCGACGGTCGGAAGATCGTCAACACGCGGGACCTTATCAACTATGTCTCCGACAAGGGTCCGAACGCCACGGTGACCTTGGGCCTCCTGCGCAACGGCCAGACGTTGGACAGGAGCGTCAAGCTCGGCGAGCGTCCCACCCAGAACGCGCAGACCGAGGAGACCCGGCCTGACCGCGAGAGCGGCATCGACTGGCTGGGCCTGCAGTATGACGACCTGACCTCCGACATGCGCCAGGGCCACGGCCTGCCCAACGGCATCAAGGGGATCATCGTCACCAACGTGGCGCCGACCTCGCCGCTCTATGACGCCCGGGTCCGTCCCGGCGACATCATCACCGAGGTCAACGGCCAGACGGTCGCGAGCGTCAGCGACTTCGAGAGAGTGGTGAAAGGCACCAAGTCCGGCAGCTTCCTCAGGATGTATGTGGAGCGCCCGGTGCCGCAGCAGCAGGGCGGTGGCAAGCCGCTGCCCTTCTGGGCGGTCGTCAAAGTGCCGTAAGGCACGATCTCCCAACCCAAGGTAACCTCAAGGCCGGCTCCCCTCGCGGGGGCCGGCCTTTTTTATCTTTACTTCTGGGCGGGGGGCGTGCGGATTTGAGGCGACGTTCTGCCCCCGGGTCCCTCCCCAGGGGGACCCGCCCCGTCCTTGCGCCCGCAGTCCGCGGGTTTCGAGGGCGGCGAGGCTTCCCGGCGTCGGAGTACGCAATCCAACCGCGGAGAAAGTATTCCGAGACCGGAGATCGTCATCCGAGCTCTGGGGAAACTTGCCGCGAACCCGGGAAGTTTTTCCCTGGCCCGGGGGAAACTTTCCGCGGGCTCGGTTCGTTTTCCCAGCCCCGGGGAAAGCTCACCGCGGCTCAAGAAAGTCATCTTTGGCCTGGGGAAAGTTTTCCCAGGGCCAGGAAAGTTATCTCAGCCTCGGAGAAAACTGGGGGGAGACATGGCCGGACTCCGGAAGCCCCGGTCCTAGGTTGGTCTTGCAATTCTAATTGCTGCAATCTATATTGAATGAATGGAAGCGACGCCCCTGAGTTCCCCTGTACCCTTCCTACAACTCGTCGCCCATGAGCAGCGCTGGAAGCTCCTCGAGGCCCTCGCGCACAGCGACCGGCGAGTGAACGAGCTCGTGGAGCGGGTCGGCGAGGCCGCGAACCTGGTCTCCTATCATCTGCGCCGTCTGCGAGCTCAAGCGCTGGTGCTGGAACGTCGAAGCGCCGCCGACCGCCGGGACATCTACTACAGCCTCGACCTCGAGCGGCTGCAGGGCCTCTTCCTCGCTGCCGGCGAGGCCCTTCACCCCGGCCTTGGGCCGGTGAACGCCGAGGAGGCCGGCAGCCGGGAGACGCTCGGCCGCGGCGTCCGGGTGCTTTTTCTCTGTACTCACAACAGCGCCCGATCGCAGATGGCCGAAGGGATATTGCGTCATCTCGCTCCGGCGGTGGAGGTCGCAAGCGCCGGAACCGAGGCGACCCGCGTCCATCCCCTGGCGGTCCAGGTGCTGGCCCTTCAGGGCATCGATCTCTCCCGCCAGCGCTCCAAGCTCCAGGCGGAATTCCTCGACCAGCGATTCGACTACGTGATCACCGTTTGTGACCGCGCCAGCGAGTCGTGCCCGATGTTTCCGGGAGCCCCGGAGCGCATGCACTGGAGCCTGTCCGATCCCTCGGCGGTCGAAGGCACGGAGGCCGCCCGCCTGGAGGCCTTCCTGGCCACGGCCCGGGAGCTCTCCACCCGGATGCGGTACCTGGTGAGGCTGATCGGGCGGTCAGGAACCCCCGGGTGACGCGATCCCTCTAGCTCCAGGAATCCATGGCAAGGTAAATCATGAAGGAGGATGGCGCACAGATGTCGGCACTCGCACCACGGAAAGCGAATCCTCTCTCCCGGCCGGATCCGTCCCGGGCCTGCTACTTCGACAACAGCGCCGCCTCTCCCATGAGTCCCGTCGTCATCGAGGCGTTCCGGGAAGCGTGCGTCCGCTGGTGGGCAAACCCTTCGAGCCTCCACGGCACGGGGCGCATGGCGCGGGAAGCGGTCATCGAGGTCGAGGAGCTGATCCGCCGCGAGGTGGAGAGCCCCCATGCCCGGATCGCCTTCACCGGCAGCGGCACGGAAGCCAACAACATGGCTCTGCTCGGATTCTGGTCGGCCAACTGTCGGCCAGGGGACCGGGTCGTCTCGAGCGCCTTCGAGCACCCTTCGATTCTGGAGTGCCTGGAGGAGCTGAAGAAGCGGGGAGCCGACGTCGCCCTGGCCGATATCCGGCGAGATGGCGTCGTCGACATCGCGAGCGTCGCCGCGCTTCTCGACGAACGGACCAAGCTGCTTTCGGTCATGTCGGTCAACAACGAGCTCGGCACCGTCCAGCCGATCGAGCAGCTCGGCGCCCTTTGCCGCGAGCGGGGGATCGCCTTCCATACCGATGCGGTGCAGGCCGTGGGCAAGAGGCTGTTGACGATGACCGCGGCCAACGTCGACCTGCTGTCGCTCTCGGCGCATAAATTCCACGGCCCTCGTGGGGTCGGCGCGCTGGTGATCCGGCCGGGGATCGAGATTGACCCGATCGCCTATGGCGGCGCGGCCGAGACGCTGCTTCGGCCGGGGACCCAGAACGTTCCTGGCATCGTCGCCCTGGGAGCCGCCTTACGGTATGTGCGGGAGAACCGTGAGGAGATGGACGAGAAGCGCCGGCGGCTCGATCGCCATCTGCTCTCCGGGCTCGAAGCGCTCGACTGTGGATATCGCTTGAACAGCGCAGATGCCGGGCGCATGCCGGGGGTCGTGAATCTCCAGTTCGAGGGCGTGGACGCGGATTCCCTCATCCAGCATCTCGACTACCTGGGGGTCCACGCATCGCGCGGGTCGGCCTGTTCGGCGGCGAGCCCGAAGCTCTCCTCCACCTTGACCGCCATGGGGCTCGGCGAGACGGAAATTCGGCAGAGCTTCCGGATCTCGCTCGGTTATTTCAACACCGAGCGGGAGGTGGACTGGTTCCTGGAATTGCTCCCGCCGCTGCTCGCGTGCTTGCGGGAGCTCCCGGACAAGACGACTTTCGTCGGCAAGTTGATGGGCGCGCCCGTCTGTTCTTGAATGCAGAGGAGCCTGAAATCGGCTTAGAGGAGCGGATCACGATGACAAGTCCGAGCGCGAACGAGGTCGAGAGCAGCGCGATGCAGACGTTGGCGAAGTCCGGCTGCATCAGCGAGTGCGTGCACAAGGAGACGATCGTCCAGTACACGTTCACCGAGCCGATCAGCCTGGGCCTGGTCGAGTCGCTCGCTCCAGCCGGCGAGCTGTATCTCGATCGCGAGACGGGGATCTTCAAGATCGTCAAGGTCGACCACTTCTACATCTTCGGGCTCCTCGGGGACCACGAGCTGCGGATCTGCATGTACTTCCACAACAAGATCTCCGATCGTCTGATCATCGATCGCCATCTGATCGAATATTTCCAGGGTCAACGGGTGGAGAGCGGGTTGGACGAGGAGGCTCTCCAGCTGCAGTTCAACAAGACCGGCAGCCTGGCGCGTGTTTCGACCCTCATTGCGGCAGGTCAAGAGGTTTCCGCCGCGACCTAATTTTGCAGGAAGACCCCATCGTCGCAGCGCCCTCGCTGCCCGGAGGAGATCCAGGATGAACGTGCTCCTCGTGTCGAGTTATGAGTCCGGCTTTCAGTCTCTAGGGACGACCGTCGCGGCGGCGCACCTCAAGGCGGCGGGGATGCACTCGCGCCTGATCGATCTCTCCCTGGGCCCGGCGCCCCCGATGGAGGAGCTGGCCGAGCTGGATGCGGTCGGCTTCCACGTGCCGATGTATCATTCGCTGCCCGCGGCCTTTGGGTTTGCCGAGCGGCTGCGATCGGCCTCGGCGCCCCCGAAGATCTTCTTCTTCGGACTCTACGCGAGTCTTTTCCGCGAGGAGATCCTCGCCCGCTATGGCGACTTCGTGCTGAACACGAATTGGGAAGACGAGATCCTCAACGTGGTTTTGACGGGCGACGTCTCCCCGCCGCCCGCCGACTCCCCGCCGGCCTTCGCCTACCACCGGCAGAACCGCTTCCTGCCACCGGCCCGCGAGCTCCTGCCCGATCTCGGGCACTACGCGAAGCTGATCGACAACGGCGCCCGGCTTTTGACCGGCAACGTCGAGGCCTCGCGCGGCTGCATCCATCCGTGCTCCCACTGCCCTCTGCCACCGGTCTACGGTGGCAAGGTCACGCTGATCCCGGAAGACGTCGTGCTCCAGGACGTCGACCGGCTGGTCGAGATGGGCGCTCGTCATATCTGCTTCATCGATCCCGACTTCCTGAACGCTCCCCGGCACAGCCTGGCGATCGTCCAGGAGATGAACGATCGTTACCCCTTCCTGACCTACGACTTCACGGCCAAGATCAGCCACTTCAGGAAGCATGCCGAATCCGTCCGGCAGCTGGCGCCTCTTGGGCTCAAGTACGTGCTCACGGCCATGGAGTTCAACGACGACAGCACACTCGATCGTCTGCGCAAAAAGCACTCGACGGAGGATCTTGCCTGGTCGATCGACTTCCTGCGCGCGCTGGGAGTGCACGTCAAGCCGACGTTCGTTTTCGTCAATCCCTGGGTGGACGTCGAGGAGATGATGCGCCTGCTCGAATTCATCGAAGAGAATGACCTGATCGAGTGCGTCGATCCGGTGCAGTACAAGATCCGCCTGCTCCTCTTCCGGAACTCGCTCCTCCTGGACGGCACCTACATCGACAAGAGCACTTTCGGGATCACCAACGATTTCTATACCGAGTGGCAGCACGAGAATCCCGAGATCGAGACGCTCTACAGAGAGCTCGTGGCCGTCGTCGACCACCACCTCGCGGCGCAGTCGCGCTTCGTGGATGCGTTCCGCGCGGTCAAGGAGCTGATCGTGCGTTATCTGCCTCCCCAGGGGGAGCGATCGGCGGAGATCCGCATCCGGTCGCACGCCCTCTCGGGGGACATACCCCGTTACGACGTTCCGAATTTCTGTTGCGCCGAGCCGACCGACGAGCACATGCTGGAGCTCAAAGGTCTGGTCTAAAGGTTTCCTTCAGGAATCTCGAAGAAAGGAGCGCTATGAGCACCATACAGGCCGAGATCAAGGAGGCCTACGGCAAGGCGGCGGTGGAAGGTGTCAATCTCTGCTCGACCGATTCCTATTCCGGGCTCGACCTGAGCTGGATTCCGGACGAGGTTCTGGCGGTGAACCAGGGCTGCGGCTCGCCGCTGGCCGACGTCGAAGGCGGGCTGCGGCGGGGCGAGCGGGTCGTCGATCTGGGCTGCGGCGCGGGTCTCGACGTGTTCCTGGCCGCCCGTCAGGTCGGGCCCGAAGGCCATGTTTTTGGCATCGACATGACGCCGGAGATGCTGGCGATCGCCCGGCGCGGCAGTGAGCCGGTGGCGCGTCAGCTGGGTTACGCCAACGTGACGTTCGAAGAGGCGAGCATGGAGGAGCTGCCGATCGAGTCGGCGAGCGTCGACACCGTGATCTCCAACTGCGTCATCAACCTTTCCGAGAACAAGCGGCGGGTCTTCTCCGAGATCTTCCGGGTGCTGCGACCCGGCGGCAAGTTCGTCATTTCCGACATCCTGTCGATGGTCGAATTGCCCAACTACATCCGTAACGACCAGCTCCTGATCGGCAAGTGCCTGGGCGGCGCCCTGTCGGTTGAGAGCTTTGCCTCAACCGTGCGGGAGAGCGGCCTCCGCGGGCTTTCTCTCCTGGTGCAGAAAAGCTACGGCAAGGTCGACAACTATGAGTTCCTGTCGCTCGGCCTCGCCGGCTACAAGCCCGACCCGTCGCGCGGCAGGGGAAAGAAGTACGCGACGTTGCTGGGGCCCTGCTCGAGCGTCGTCGACGAGCTCGGCAATCGCTTTCTCCGCGGGGTCTCCATGGAGATTTCCGAGGAGACGGCCGCGGTCCTCGAGCTGCCGCGCTACCGGGAGTACTTTTTTCTCTCGCCCGTCGAGCGGCAGATCAAGGGCTCGGCGGCGCTCGGAGTGGCGCCGGAGCCGGGGCCGTGTGTCTACACCGGCGACTTCGTCAACCTCGTCGGGCCGTTCACCGAGGTGCGGGATGACGACCATCACGTCTTCACGGTGGGACGCGAGAGTGAAATCTGCGGCAAGACCATGAAGGTCTTGAACACGCCTCTCTACAAGCAGCTCTTCGCCACGTTGAACCGCTGCCAGGGAGACATCGCCGCCCGGCAGGTCGTCTGCGGCCCGGGGACCGGTTGCTGTTGAGGCGAACCGGGCGTCGCCGATGACGTTGCCGAGCACGAGACCGGATCACCGGCGAGAGCCGTCGACGGGCGAGGCTCCCATGCCGGAGGTCTGGGGGGATCTTGCCCGGTGCGTCGAGGCCGGCCGGCGCGACTGGGTGGAGCGCCTCCGCGCCTATATCTCGATTCCGAGCGTCTTCCATCTGCCCGAGGAGATCTCCGCGCGCACCCGGGTCTGCCTGGAAGGAGGATTGCGGGCGGACTCCATCCCCCACCACGGGGCCATGTCCCGGCGGCTAGCGGACGATCTCCTGGCCCTCGGACTCGAAGTCTCCGTCGGCGAGGGCACCCTGCCGGGAGACGAGATCGGCATCCCCTATGTGCGGGCCCGGGCGGGTGGGAGCGACTCGGTGGCTCTCCTCCTGTCCTCCCACTACGACGTCGTCGGGGTTGGGGGAGAGGGCTGGCGTTCCGATCCCTTCGGTGCGATCGAGAGCGGGGGCTGGATCTACGGCCGCGGTAGCTCCGATGCGAAGGGGCCGGTGGCAGCCATGGTCTCGGCTTACGAGGTGTTGAAGCGACTCGGTTGGAGCCCACGGCGGGGCATCGAGCTCATCTTTACGGGGGACGAGGAGGTCGGGGGACGCCGAGGGATACGCTCGGCCGCTCTCGCCGGAAAGCTCGCCGCCGAAGCCTGCGTGGTCGGCGAGCCGAGCGCGCTTGACGGGCGGGTGGTCGCCGGGGTGATGACGAAGGGGCGGGTCGAGGTCTGCCTCTCGGCGGGCGAAGAATCCTCGGACGCTCATTCGGCGCTCGCCACGTTCGATTCTCCTCTCGAACAGCTGATCTCCGTTCTCGAGCACCTCAGACGGTCACGGCACTCCTTAGGCGAGATTTTCGCCTCGCTCCTCGCGGCCGACGACCGGTGGGCTGGGATCGCCAGGGCCGCTCCCCAGTTGCGCATTCTGGGGCTCCACCAGCCGTCAGGAGCGGCCTCCGGCAACGTGCTCGGCGGCCGCGCCGAGGCGAGGGTCGAGATCCGCTATCATCCGCCGCTCACCAGCGCGCGTATCGAGGATTGGCTGGCCGAGGTTCTCGGCCAGGTGCAGGCGCCGGGGATCCGCTCGCGCTTGACCTGCTGGAATGAGCCGGCGACGCTGCCGGCCGGCAGCGGCCTCGCGGAGCGAGTGATCCTTGCCGCGCGTGAGGGTGGGCTCGAGGTGGCGACGGCGGCCTTTCCCGCCGGCTCGGACATGTCGCCGCTCGTCAATCTGCATCGGATCCCTACCTGCATCGTGAGCGCCATCGACTTGGTGGCCAATCGCATCCATGGCGACAACGAGCGTATCTCCGAGCGTGAGCTGCTCGCCACGATCAAGCTTTACGCCACGTTGATGCTCGGTTTCTGTGGCGAGGTTGGCAGCCCTTCTGAGTAGACTTTAAGGTCATGGAAAAAGGAGTCGAGATGAGCGGAATCGTGATCCGGGAGGCGGCGTCGGCCGACCTGCCGGCGGTGGTGGGAATCGTTCGCTCCGTGCTCTGCGAGTTCGAGATCCCGGTCGAGGAACCGGAGGTCGCGGCCGAGCTCGGCAAGGTGGTCGCACCGGCGGCGGGTGAGGAGAACGGGCAGCTCTGGGTGCTGGTCGACCGGGGGGCGGTCGTCGGCTGCGCGGCGGTGACCCCGATCCGCGACGGCGTTTGCGAGCTCAAGCGGATGTACCTGCTCCCCGAACGCCGCGGTCAGGGGCTGGGCCGCAAGGCCTTGGAGCACGCCCTCTCGTATGCCCGCGATCAGGGCTTCGCGCGGATGGAGCTCGAGACCCACACCCGCATGGAAAGGGCGCGCGAGATGTACAGAAAAGCCGGATTTCAGAAGCAATGCGCGACGATGCGCAACTGCGGCTGTGACCAGTCGATGTACCTCGATCTCCAGGCTCCCGACCCAGGCGAGGCGATCGGCACCTGCGGCGGTGCGCAATGAGCTTGAAAGAGGTCTGCCGTGGGAAGCGGAGGCGCGGTCTGGGCAGGGCTCTCAAGAGGGTGAGCCTGGGTGGTATCGCCGGCATGGCCGCCATGGCCGGTATGGCCGGTATGGCCGCCGCCGCCGCCGCTCCGGAGGTTCTGAAGATCAACGGTTCGACGACGATCAATCCGGTGGTCGTCGAGGCCGCCGAGATGCTGCGCAAGGAGCGGGGGATGAGGATCGAGGTCGATACGCAGGGGGGAAGCTTGGGTGGGATCTCGGCCCTCGGCGACGGCCGGGTGCAGATCGCCATGTCTTCGAAGCCCGTCGCCAACGCGGATCGGACGACCTACCCGAAGGTCAAGTTCAATCCCGTGCAGATCGGCGCGGACGCGGTGGCGGTCGTCGTCTCGAGCGACGTCTGGAACAGCAGGTTGCGGTCGTTGTCCCAGGCTCAATTGCGGCAGATCTATGAAAGCAAGGTGAAGAGCTGGAAGGAGCTGGGGGGGCCGGATCGCCGGATCCTCTTCTTCAACAAGGAGCCGGGCCGCGGCACCTGGGAGGTCTTTGCGCGCTGGCTCTATGGCGATCCGGGGAAGGCGCCGCTGGTCAGCTTTCCCGAGGTGGGATCGAACGAGGAGACGCGCAGCAAGGTGGCCTCGACCCGGGGAGCCATGTCGCAACTGTCGGCTTCCTGGGCCGACAACAAGACCGTCTTCGCGCTCGGCATCCGCGACGCGAGCGGTAAGGTGGTCGAGCCCACCTCGGCCAACGTCGCGAGCGGCGTCTACCCCTTGAGCCGTCCCCTCTTCGTGATCACGAACGGTCCGCCGCAGGGAGCCGCCAAGGTTCTGATCGATTTCCTGCTCACCGATCGGGGCCAAGCCCTGGTGCACAAGAATGGCTATCTCGCTTTGCGGGAGCTCAAGAGGACGAGTCCATGACGGCGAAGGACGCCGCTCTCGCCTCCTTCTCGCCGCCGCGGCGCCGGTCACCGCCGGAGCTTACCCGCTGGCTCTGCTATGGCTTCTCGGCGCTCGCCCTCGTCGCCTTCGGGGCCATGCTCGTCATGCTGGTCGTGGAGAGCCTGCCGGTCTGGCGCCATTCGGGGATCGGTGGCTACCTGCTCGGCAAGCGCTGGTTTTTCCGGGCGCGGGAGTTCGGCATTCTGCCGATGATCTATGGCAGCTTGGTGGTGGCGGGGACGGCGATGGGACTCGCCAGCGTGCTCGGGGTGGGAGCGGCGATCTTCCTCGCGGAATTCGTGCCGCATCGCCTCCGGCTGGCCTGCAAGGTGATGATCGAGCTCCTCGCCGGGGTGCCCTCGGTCGTCTACGGAATTCTCGGCCTGCTGCTGCTGCGCGACTGGATCTATCGGCTGTTGGAACGCTTCGACCTCGCGAGCGGCGACACTCTGCTGACGGGCGGCGTCCTGCTCGGAATCATGGTCGTGCCGACGGTCATGACGCTGTCCGAAGACGCCCTGCGCGGGGTTTCCTTCCACCAGAGGCAGGCCGCGCGCGCCCTGGGGTTGAACCGTACGGAAGTGGTTCTCTGGGTGAGCCTGCCGGGCGCCCTGCCGGGTCTCTGCGCGGCGCTTCTCCTCGGCCTGGGGCGGGCGCTCGGAGAAACGATCGCCATCTTCCTGGTGATCGGACGGCAGGACAACCAGTGGCCGGAAACCCTCTTGTCGCTCCGACCCTTGCTGGCCGCCGGCCAGACCCTGACCAGCAAGCTCGGCGGGGCGGAGACCTACATCGCCTACGGCAACCCACTCCACTGGGCCGCGATGGTCGGCCTCGGTCTCGTCCTCCTGATCCTGGTCGTCTCTCTGACCCTGACGGGAGTGGTCTTACGAGATAGGGGCAGAGGGCATGCGTAAGGCTCTCGATCGCCTGTTCTATCTCCTGACCGGTGTCTGCGCGCTGGGGATGGCCACCCTGTTCTTCGGGGTCGTCGCGGCGATCCTGGCCCACGCTCTGCCGGCTCTCAGTTGGCGGCTCCTCACCCAGCAGATGGCCGAGGCGGGAGCGGGCGGCGGCCTGCGGTACGAGATCCTGGGAACCGTGATCCTCATCGGGACGGCGTTCGCGGTCAGCGCGGTGCTCGCCGTGGCGCTCTCTCTTCTGGCGACCGTCTATCTGCGGGGTTCCCGCTTCAGGGGATGGATCCATCTCGGGCTCCTGACGCTGAACGGCGTGCCGTCGATCGTCTTCGGCATGCTCGGAATGGTCTTCTTCATGAAGCTCCTGGGCTGGGGAAAGTCCTGGCTGAGCGGCGGCATCCTCCTCGGGCTGATGATTCTGCCGACCCTCGCCGTGGCGCTCATCGAGCGGATCGAGAGCCTGCCTGCCCAATATGTCGAGGCGGCGGCGAGCCTGGGGCTCCGGCGTTCGCAGATCATCTGGTCGGTGCTCCTGCCGCAGAGCGTGAACGGGCTCATTTCGGGGGCTCTCCTCGGGCTTGCCCGGGCGGCGGGCGAGACGGCGCCGATCATGTTCACCGCCGCCGTCTTCTCCGGCGCGACCCTGCCCGGGGGGATCCGCGAGAGCCCTATCCTGGCTTTGCCCTATCACATCTTCATCCTCGCCCAGGACTCTTTTCAGGCCGGGGCCGCGGCCCATGTATGGGGAGCGGCGTTCGTCCTTCTGGTTTTGGTCTTCGCTTTGAGCCTCGCGGCGCTGCCGGCGCGCCTCGCGGCACACGAGGAGGCGCGTCATGGCTGAGGCATTGCGAGTGCTGAGCACGTTTCCCGAGCCGGCCTTCGAGTTGCGCCGTCTCGCCGTTCGCTGCGGCAACCAGGAGCTGCTGCGCAACGTCAACCTGCGCATCCAACCGCGGCAGGTGTTCGGTATCATCGGTCCCTCCGGAGTCGGCAAGTCGACGCTCCTGCGTTGCATCAACCGGCTGATCGACCTCATCCCACAACTCGCGGTCTCGGGCGAGGCGCTGTTCGAGGGCGAGTCGATCTATCGCCCGGGAATCGACTTGGACGCGCTGCGGGCACGGATCGGAATGCTGTTCCAGCAGCCGGTCGTTTTCCCCAAGAGCATCTACCAGAACGTCATCTTCGGGGCGCGGCGGCTCGGGTGCGTGCCTCACCGCGAGTTGCCGGAGCTCGCGGAGCGGGTCCTCACCCAGGTCTGCCTCTGGCGCGAGGTTCGAGACCGGATGCACGAGCCCGCTCTGCGCCTCTCGGTCGGGCAGCAGCAGCGCCTCTGTCTCGCTCGCGCTCTCGCCGTCGCGCCGGAGATCATTCTCATGGACGAGCCCACGAGCGCGCTCGATCCGAAGTCGTCCGAGGCGATCGAGGAGCTCATCTTAGAGCTCAAGGAGAGCCACACGATCGTCCTTGTCTCCCACAATCTGGGACAGGTGCGGCGGGTGGCGGATTGGCTGGCGTGTATCTGTATGCGTGACCATGCCGGCGAGGTGGTCGAGAGCGCCTGCTGCGATGCCGTGTTCAAGAGCCCGCAGTCGCAAGAGGTCATCCATTTTTTGAGCGGATCGGCATGAGATCGTGAGCTCTGGGTTGAGAATGAGGCGGTCGAAGATCGGTGCCGAACTCGCGGACGAGCCGTGACGGGGAATCGCCGGATCGCTGCCCGCTCCCTGGTTGAGGTTCTGGAGCGGCGGGCCGAAGAGGATCTGCCCGGGCGTGGCTATACCTTCCTCGCCGAGGGGAGCGGCGAAGAGCAGAGCCTGAGCTTCGCCGGGCTCGCGCGCCGGGCTCGCGCGGTGGCCGGCTGGCTGCAAGGAAATCGCCTTGCCGGAGAGCGGGTGGTGCTGCTCTTCCCGCCTGGGCTCGACTTTATCGTCGCCTACTTCGGCTGTCTGTACGCCGGCGCGGTGGCGGTCCCCTGCTATCCGCCGCGGCCCCACCAACGCGCGGACCGTTTGACCGAGATCCTCGCCGACGCCGGAGCTGGAGCGGTTCTCCTGACCTCGGCCCTGGCGGGAAAGCTCGCCGCCTGGAGCGAAGAGAACTCCGCCCTGCGTGAGCTTCGCTCGCTCGCCGTCGACGAGATCGACGACGGCTGGGCCGAGGTCTGGACGCATCCCCGCGCCGGGCCCGAGACCTTGGCTTTCCTGCAATACACCTCGGGTTCGACCGCGACGCCCAAGGGCGTCATGGTGAGCCATGGCAATCTCCTCCACAATCAGGAGGTGATGCGCGCGGCCTGCGGCCAGTCGGAGAGCTCGGTGGTGGTGAGCTGGCTGCCGCTTTACCACGACATGGGGCTGATCGGCGGCGTTCTCCATCCCCTCTACCTGGGAGCGCGCTGCATCCTCTTCTCGCCGGTCGCTTTCCTGCAACGGCCGCGCCGCTGGCTGGAGGCGATCACCCGCTACCGTGCGACGGCGAGTGGAGGTCCGGATTTCGCCTTTGACCTCTGCGTGAGGCGGATCGGCGAGGCGGAGCGTGAAGGCCTCGACCTATCGAGCTGGGAGATGGCTTGGAACGGGGCCGAGCCCGTGCGGTCCGAGACTTTGACGCGGTTCGCCGCGGCGTTTTTGCCCTGGGGTTTTCGGCCGACGGCGCTCTATCCCTGCTATGGCCTGGCCGAGGCAACTCTCTTCGTCGCCGGCGGCGCCCCGGGCCGGATGCCGGTCGTCAAGTCCTGGAACGCCGAGGCCCTGGCGCAGGGGCGGGCCGAGGAGGCCCAGGGCAGTCAGCAGAGGGAACGGCGGCTGGTCGGCTGCGGCGGCTCCTGGCTCGACCACGAGGTCGCGATCGTCGACCCAGTGACCCGATTGCGCTCTCCAGCCCGCACGGTGGGGGAGATCTGGGTGTCCGGACCGAGCGTCGCGCAAGGCTACTGGCGGCAGCCCGCGGCGAGCGTAGGCGAGCTTCAGGCCCACCTTGCCGAGGCGGAGAGCGGCCCATTCCTGCGAACGGGCGACCTCGGATTTATGGATGGCGCCGAGCTTTTCGTCACTGGGCGGTTGAAGGACTTGATCATCCTGCGCGGCCGGAACTTCTACCCGCAGGATCTAGAGAGAACGGCGGAGCGAGCGCATCCCGGCGTGCGGCCGGGCTGCGGCGCCGCCTTCCCGGTGGAGATCGGCGGGCAGGAGAGTCTGATCCTCGCCTGCGAGGTCGAACGGCATCCCGGTGCCGAGCCCGCGGCCATCATCGCCGCGATCCGCCGCGCCGTCGGACTGGAGCACGAGATCAGCCCGTTCGAGATCGTGCTGCTGCGCGCAGGCTCGCTGCCGAAGACTTCGAGCGGCAAGGTCCAGCGCCGGGCCTGCCGCAGCGCCTACCTTGCGGGGAGCTTGAGCGTGGTGGGCCGGGGCCGGGCTGCGGAGGACGCCGGCGAGCTTGAGGATCTCGCCGCTCTCAGCCGCGAGAGGCTTCTGAACGCGCCTCCGGAGGACCGTCTGCCCCTCCTCGAACGTTTCGTGCGGGGCGAGGTGGCTCGCCTCGCCCATCTGTCGGCCTCCCAGCTCGACCCTGGCGAGCCGCTCGTCCGGCAGGGTCTCGATTCGCTCGCGGTGATCGAGCTCGGCGAGACCGTGGAGGCGAGACTGGGCGTCGGGTTGTCGTGGACGGAGCTGATCGAGGGGGCGAGTCTCCGAGAGATCGAGGCTGCTCTGCTCGAACGACTGACCGAGGAGCCGCCAGGCGCAGGCGAGGCCGCCGCGACTCCGAGAGCCTCCGGAGATTGCCTGCCCTCCTATGGCCAGCGGGCGCTCTGGTTTCTCTGCCGGTTGGCGCCCGAGGAGTCGCCTTACATCATCGTGGCGGCGGTGCGCGTTCTCCCGCCCTTCGACGTGGACGCCCTGGGTCGCTCCCTGAACCGCCTCGTCGAGCGTTACCCCGCCCTTCGCACGACCTTCCCGGAGCGCGACGGCGAGCCCTGTCGCGAGGTGAAGGAACGGATGGAGGTGAAGGTCGAAATCAGACAGGTGGAAGTCGATCCAGAGGCAGTGTTGGCCGGTCTCCTCGACTGCGCGCATCGGCCGTTCGATCTCGAGCATGGGCCTCTCCTGCGCCTTCTGGTCGCCCGCCGGGAGGGGGGCGATGCCATCCTCGTCCTCGCCATTCATCACCTGGTGACTGACTTTGCCTCCCTGGCGCTCTTCAGTCGCGAGCTCGGAGATCTCTACGCGGAAGAGCGAGGCGGGCCGATGGCCCGGCTGGCACCGGTCGACGAGAGCTACGATGACTTCGTCGCCCGGGAGCGGGAGAGACTGGCGGGGCCGGAAGGAGAGCGGCTCTGGGCCTACTGGCGGGAGCAGGTCGGTGGGCTCCCCTCCCTGGAACTGCCGACCGATCGGCCCCGCGCTCCGGCACAGACCTTCCGCGGTGCGTCGCAGGTTCTGCGGCTCGGGAAACACACCCGCGACGAGGTCGCCGTCTGGGCTGGGTCGGAGGGGGCGACGACCTTCATGGCTCTCCTCGCGGTGTTCGAGGCTCTCCTCGGCCGTTACACCGGGCTTGAGGATCTGGCGGTGGGCTCGCCCAGCACGCTTCGCGGCACCGGGCGCGGGATTGGCTACTTCGTGAACCCTCTCGCCCTGCGGGCCGACCTCAGGCACAATCCCGCCATCGGGACCGTCCTGGCCAGGGCGCGGCTCACCGCGATCGCCGCCCATGCCCACCAGGATCTACCGTTCGCTCTGATCGCCGAGCGCCTCCAGTCGGAACGTGACCCGCGTTTTCCGCCGCTCTTCCAGGTCATGTTGGTTTGGCAGGGGGTGCGCGACCCCGGTGAGCAGGGGCTTGCCTCGATCGCATTCGGAGAGGCCGGGGTGTCTTTCGACATCGGTGGGCTCAGCTTGCTGACGGTCGGCAGGGAAGAGCGCGCCTCGCCATTCGACCTGGTGTTGCGGCTGGCCGAGATCGAGGGGGACCTCCTCGCCTCGCTCCAGTACAACCCGGACCTCTTCGACCGGCCTACGGCTGGACGTATGCTGAGACATTTCGAAGCCCTGCTGAGGGACGCGGTGGCCGATCCAGCCCGTCCGATCGGTGCTCTCTCGTTGCTCGGTCCGGCTGAAGAGCATCAGATCTTAAGGGAGTGGAACGGGACGGCTGCCACCGGGACCGTGGCCCAGAGTCTGTACCATGGCTTCGCTCTTCAGGCGGCGCGCGCCCCGGACAGGACGGCCCTCGTCTGGCGATCGGAGCGTCTCACCTACCGCGAGCTCCGGGAACGGTCGCGGCGGATCGCCGCGGATCTGGTCGAGTTGGGGGTAGGTCCGGAAGTCAGGGTGGGTGTCCTCCTTGCGCGTTCGCCTGAGATGGTGGCCGCGATCCTGGGGGTGCTCGCGGCCGGGGGAGCTTACGTTCCTCTCGACCCCGCCTATCCACTGGAGCGGCTCTCGTTCATGCTGGCGGACAGCGGTGCTCGGCTGTTGGTGACGGATGGGGCGGGGCTGCCGTCAGGAGAAGACGGACCTCCTCTCTTCTGTCTGGATGCCTCCGGCAGGCCGCGCGACCGACCGCAAGTTGCGGCGCGGGTGGTGGAGAGCAGGAGCGAGGTTGTGCCGGAGAACCTGGCCTATGTGATCTACACCTCGGGCTCGACGGGTCGCCCGAAGGGCGTGGCGATCGAGCAGCGGAGCGCGGTGGGGCTGGTGCGCTGGGCGATCGAGACGTTCCTGCCTGCCGAGCTCGCCGGGGTCCTGGCTTCGACCTCGGTGTGCTTCGACCTATCGATTTTCGAGCTTTTCGTACCGCTCTCCGCCGGAGGGACGATCCTCCTCGCCGGCACTGCGCTGGAGCTTCCCGGCCTGGCGGCGGCAGGCGAGGTGACGCTGCTCAACACGGTGCCGTCGACTGCGCGGGAGCTGGTCTTGAGCGGCGGTCTGCCGGCGAGCCTGCTGACGGTCAACCTGGCGGGCGAGCCGCTCCCGGGGGAGCTGGTGAGACGCCTGCACGAGGCTGGGGTGGGGCGGGTACTCAATCTCTATGGCCCCTCGGAGGACACGACCTATTCGACGCAGGCGTTGATCGCGCCGGGCTCGGGGCGGGAGCCTGAGATCGGCCGGCCGCTTCCGGGCACCCGGGTGAGCGTGGTGGGAAGGTTCCTGGATCTGGTGCCTCTCGGAGTGCCCGGGGAGCTGCTGCTGGGCGGAGAGGGTCTGGCGCGAGGTTACCTGGGGCGTCCAGAGCTGACGGCGGAAAGGTTCCTGCCGGACCCGTTCAGTCGTCTGCCTGGCGAGCGTCTGTACCGGACGGGGGATCTGGTGCGGCAGCGGGGGGATGGAGGGCTCGAATTCCTCGGTCGCCTGGACGGTCAGGTGAAGCTGCGAGGTTTCAGGATCGAGCTGGGTGAGGTCGAGGCAGTCCTCGCGACCTGCCCGGGGGTGGAGGAGACGGCGGTGCTGGTGCGGGAAGGGGAGGGCGGAGACCGTCGCCTGGTGGCCTACCTGGTGGTTCGGCAGGAGCCGCCGTCGGGAGCGGAGCTGCGGGATTTCCTGGAGGGTCTGCTGCCGGGCTACATGGTGCCCTCGGCGTTTGTGGTCTTAGAGAGCTTCCCGCGCACTCCGAGCGGCAAGCTCGACCGCCGGGAGCTTGAGAGGCGGCCGCTCTCGGCGGTCGAAGGGGAGCGACGGAAGAGTGCGTCACCGCGGACGCCGACGGAGCAACTGCTGGCGGGTGTGTGGTCCGAGCTTCTGGGAGTCGAGCGGGTAGGGGTGGAAGACCGGTTCTTCGAGCTGGGCGGACATTCCCTGCTGGCTTCTCGGTTGGCTTCACGGGTGCGGAGTGTCCTCGGGGTGGAAGTGCCGCTCGGAGAGGTTTTCCAGCGGCCCAGGTTGGTGGATCTGGCGGCGTGGATCGATGGAGCGCGGCGCGGTGGGAGCCGGGAGCCGCTGGCTCCGCTGGGTCGGGTGGAGCGGGGCGGGCCTTTACCGCTTTCGCCGGCGCAGGAGCGTCTGTGGTTCGTCTCCCAGCTCGATCCCGAGAGCGCCCTCTATGCCATGCCGGGAGGAGCACGGCTCACGGGCCGTCTGTCGGTGCCGGCGTTCCGGGCTGCCTGGACGGAGGTTGTAAGGCGGCACGAAACGTTGCGCACGCGGCTCCCCACAGTGGCCGAGGAGCCGGTGCAGGTGGTCGAGCCGGTCGGGTTGGCAGAGGAGGTGGCGCTGCCGCTCCTCGACCTGCAGGCTTTGCCGAGAGCCTCGGGGGAAGTGGAGTTGGGGCGGGTTTCGGCGGGCGAGTCCCGGCGGCCGTTCGATCTCGGGCGTGGGCCTCTGTTGCGGCTGCTGCTGGTGCGGCTGGGCGGGGAGGAGCACGCCTTTCTGTTCAATCTCCATCACATCGTTGGGGACGGCTGGTCGCTGGGAGTGCTGAACCGAGAGGTGGGTGCGCTCTATGGCACCTACGTGTCCGGCCGCTCGATGGCTCTGCCGGATTTGCCGGTGCAGTACGCGGACTATGCGGTGGGGCAGAGGCAGTGGCTCACGTCGGAAGGGCTGACGCGAGGCTTGGCGTTCTGGCGCGAACGGCTGGCCGGAGCTCCGCCGCTGTTGGAGCTGCCGACGGACCGGCCGCGTCCGGCGGTGGAAAGTCACCGTGGAGGGATTTCGCCGGGAGGGCTGCCCGCGTCCCTGGCGGATAGCCTCGTCGAGCTCGGCAGGAGAGAGGGGGCGACCTCGTTCATGGTCGTCCTGGCAGGCTTCGCCTGCGTTCTTTCCCGTTATACCGGAGAAGAGGATCTGATCGTCGGGACGCCGGTAGCCCATCGGTCACGGCCGGAGCTCGAGGGGTTGGTCGGCCTGTTCGTCAATACCCTGGCCTTGCGGCTGAACGTCGGCGGCGAGGTGAGCTTCCGAGCGTGTCTCTCTCGGGTTCGAGAGTCGGTGCTGTCGTCCTTCGTCCACCAGGAGGTGCCGTTCGAGCGTCTGGTCGAGGAGCTGTCGCCGGAGCGAAGCCTCGCCCACGCCCCGTTGTTCCAGGTGATGTTGGCATTCGGCGCCGAGGAGCGCCCCTGGTCGGTGAGCCTGCCCGGGCTCGGGGCCGCACCGCTCGCGCGGCATTCCGGTACTGCGAAGTTCGACCTGACTCTGGCGATCGGGCCCGCCGAGGCGGGCTTCGCCGGGGAGATCGAGTACAGCCGGGATCTATTCGATCCTACGACTCTCGCTCGTCTTTGGAGTCACCTGGAAGTATTGCTGGGGACGGCGGTGGCCACGCCGGAGGGGCGGGTCTCGGCATTGTCCCTGCTGAGTGAGCCCGAGCGGTGCCAGCTATTCGAGTGGAACGAGACGGGACGGAGCGCGGCGGCTCCCGGGCTCTATGAGCTTTTCGCCGATCAGGCGGAGCGCACCCCGGACAGGACGGCCCTCGTCTGGCGATCGGAGCGTCTCACCTACCGCGAGCTCCGGGAGCGGTCGCGGCGGATCGCCGCGGATCTGGTCGAATTGGGGGTAGGTCCGGAAGTCAGGGTGGGTGTCCTCCTTGCGCGTTCGCCTGAGATGGTGGCCGCGATCCTGGGGGTGCTCGCGGCCGGGGGAGCTTACGTTCCTCTCGACCCCGCCTATCCACTGGAGCGGCTCTCGTTCATGCTGGCGGACAGCGGTGCTCGGCTGTTGGTGACGGATGGGGCGGGGCTGCCGTCAGGAGAAGACGGTCCTCCTCTCTTCCGTCTGGATGCCTCCGGCAGGCCGCGCGACCGACCGCAAGTTGCGGCGCGGACGGTGGAGAGCAGGAGCGAGGTTGTGCCGGAGAACCTGGCCTATGTGATCTACACCTCGGGCTCGACGGGTCGCCCGAAGGGCGTGGCGATCGAGCAGCGGAGCGCGGTGGGGCTGGTGCGCTGGGCGATCGAGACGTTCCTGCCTGCCGAGCTTGCCGGGGTCCTGGCTTCGACCTCGGTGTGCTTCGACTTATCGATTTTCGAGCTTTTCGTACCGCTCTCCGCCGGAGGGACGATCCTCCTCGCCGGCACTGCGCTGGAGCTTCCCGGCCTGGCGGCGGCAGGCGAGGTGACGCTGCTCAACACGGTGCCGTCGGCTGCGCGGGAGCTGGTCTTGAGCGGCGGTCTGCCGGCGAGCCTGCTGACGGTCAACCTGGCGGGCGAGCCGCTCCCGGGGGAGCTGGTGAGACGCCTGCACGAGGCTGGGGTGGGGCGGGTACTCAATCTCTATGGCCCCTCGGAGGACACGACCTATTCGACGCAGGCGTTGATCGCGCCGGGCTCGGGGCGGGAGCCTGAGATCGGCCGGCCGCTTCCGGGCACCCGGGTGAGCGTGGTGGGAAGGTTCCTGGATCTGGTGCCTCTCGGAGTGCCCGGGGAGCTGCTGCTGGGCGGAGAGGGTCTGGCGCGAGGTTACCTGGGGCGTCCAGAGCTGACGGCGGAAAGGTTCCTGCCGGACCCGTTCAGTCGTCTGCCTGGCGAGCGTCTGTACCGGACGGGGGATCTGGTGCGGCAGCGGGGGGATGGAGGGCTCGGATTCCTCGGTCGCCTGGACGGTCAGGTGAAGCTGCGAGGTTTCAGGATCGAGCTGGGTGAGGTCGAGGCGGTCCTCGCGACCCATCCGAGGGTGGAGGAGACGGCGGTGCTGGTGCGGGAAGGGGAGGGCGGAGACCGTCGCCTGGTGGCCTACCTGGTGGCTCGGCAGGAGCCGCCGTCGGGAGCGGAGCTGCGGAATTTCCTGGGGGGTTTGCTGCCGGACTACATGGTGCCCTCGGCGTTTGTGGTCTTAGAGAGCTTCCCGCGCACTCCGAGCGGCAAGCTCGACCGCCGGGAGCTTGAGAGGCGGCCGCTCTCGGCGGTCGAAGGGGAGCGACGGAAGAGTGCGTCACCGCGGACGCCGACGGAGCAACTGCTGGCCGGTGTGTGGTCCGAGCTTCTGGGAGTCGAGCGGGTAGGGGTGGAAGACCGGTTCTTCGAGCTGGGTGGACATTCCCTGCTGGCGTCTCGGTTGGTTTCTCGGGTGCGGAGTGTCCTCGGGGTGGAGGTGCCTCTCGGGGAGGTTTTCCAGCGGCCCAGGTTGGTGGATCTGGCGGCGTGGATCGATGGAGCGCGGCGCGGTGGGAGCCATGAGCCGCTGGCTCCGCTGGGTCGGGTGGAGCGGGGCGGGCCTTTACCGCTTTCGCCGGCGCAGGAGCGTCTGTGGTTCGTCTCCCAGCTCGATCCCGAGAGCGCCCTCTATGCCATGCCGGGAGGAGCACGGCTCACGGGCCGTCTGTCGGTGCCGGCGTTCCGGGCTGCCTGGACGGAGGTTGTAAGGCGGCACGAAACGTTACGCACGCGGCTCCCCACGGTGGCCGGGGAGCCGGTGCAGGTGGTCGAGCCGGCAGGGGAGGCGGGGCTGCCGCTCCTCGACCTGCGAGCTCTGCCGAGAGCCTTGGGGGAAGTGGAGTTGGGACGGGTTTCGGCGGGCGAGGCCCGGCAGCCGTTCGATCTCGGGCGTGGGCCGCTGCTGCGGCTGCTGCTGGTGCGGCTGGGTGAGGAGGAGCACGCCTTGCTGTTCAACCTCCATCACATCGTTGGGGACGGCTGGTCGCTGGGAGTGCTGAGCCGGGAGGTGGGTGCGCTCTATGGCGCCTACGCGTCCGGCCGCTCGATGGCCCTGCTGGATTTGCCGGTGCAGTACGGGGACTATGCGGTGGGGCAGCGGCAGTGGCTCGCATCGGAGGGGCTGACGCGAGGCTTGGCGTTCTGGCGCGAACGGCTGGCCGGGGCTCCGCCGCTGTTGGAGCTGCCGACGGACCGGCCGCGTCCGGCGGTGGAAAGCCATTGTGGAGCGGTTCTGCCAGGAGGGCTGCCCGAGCCCCTGGCGGGCCGCCTCATCGAGCTCGGCAGAAGAGAGGGCACGACCCCGTTCATGGTCGTCCTGGCAGGCTTCGCCTGCGTTCTTTCCCGTTATACCGGGGAGGAGGATCTGATCGTCGGAACTCCGGTGGCCAACCGGTCAAGGCCGGAGATCGAGGGTCTGGTCGGCCTGTTCGTCAATACCCTGGCCTTGCGGCTGAACGCCGGCGGCGAGGTGAGCTTCCGAGCGTTTCTCTCTCGGGCTCGAGAGTCGGTGCTCTCGTCCTTCGTCCACCAGGAGGTGCCGTTCGAGCGTCTGGTCGAGGAGCTGTCGCCGGAGCGGAGCCTCGCCCATTCCCCACTGTTTCAGGTGATGTTGGCGTTCGGTGCCGAGGAACGCCCCTGGTCGGGAAGCCTGCCGGGGCTGGGAACGGAACCTCTCGCGCGGCACTCGGGTACTGCGAAGTTCGACCTGACTCTGGCGATCGGGCCCGCCGCGGCGGGCTTGGCCGGAGAGATCGAGTACAGCCGGGATCTGTTCGATCGCACGACTCTCGCTCGCCTTTGGGGCCACCTGGAAGTATTGCTGGGAACGGCGGTGGCCGCGCCGGAGTCTCGGGTCTCGGCCTTGCCGCTGCTGAGTGAGCCCGAGCGGCGCCAGTTGGCCGAGTGGAACGAGACAGGAAGGAGCGCTGCGGCGCCCGGGCTCTATGAGCTCTTCGCCCAGCAGGCGGAGCGTTCCACCTGTGCCGTGGCACTGGTCACTGCCGAGGAGCAGGTCTCGTATGGCGAGCTGGCCCGTCGAGCGACGCGGTTGTCGGCCCAGCTGCGTGGGCTGGGGGTGGAGCCCGAGGTACGCGTGGCGGTGGGGCTGGAAAGGTACAGTGGGCTGGTGGTGGCGATCCTCGGAGTGCTCGCGGCGGGAGGCGCCTACGTGCCGCTCGACCCCTCCTACCCGATCGATCGTCTCTCCTTCATGCTGAAGGACAGTGGAGCGCGAGTCCTGGTGACGGACGGCTCGGTCTCGGTGCCGGAGGCGGGCGGGCCGCGCGTCGTTCGGGTCGACGCCTCGGGAGGGCTCGCCGGCCGGATCGAGGTCGGGGTTGCCAGGGCGGCGATCGTGCCCGAGAGCTTGGCCTACGTGATCTACACCTCAGGCTCGACGGGTCTTCCGAAGGGGGTGGCGATCACCCATCGGAGCGCGACGGCTCTGGTCGATTGGGCGGCGGCGGTCTTCGGTCCGGCGGAGCTGGGCGGAGTGTTGGCGTCGACGTCGGTGTGCTTCGATCTATCCGTATTCGAGCTCTTCGTTCCGCTGAGCCTTGGGGGGACGGTCCTCCTGGTCGCTAACGCGCTCGCACTGCCGTCTTCAGCGGCCCGCGACCGGGTGAGCCTGATCAATACCGTTCCATCGGCGATGGCGGAGCTGGAACGGCTCGGTCTGCCCGCGGGGGTGCGGACGGTGAACCTGGCCGGCGAGCCCCTGAAGGCAGGCCTGGTGCGCCGTCTCGCCTTCGCCGAGCCGGCGCTACGGGTGCTGAATCTTTACGGACCCTCGGAGGACACGACCTACTCGACCTATACCGAGGTGAAGGAGGACGAACCGGGCGATCCACCGATCGGCCGGCCGATCGCCGCGACACACGGGCGGGTGCTGGGCAACGGTTTCGAGGGGCAGCCGATCGGGGTGCCGGGCGAGCTCAGTCTGGCCGGCGTGGGCCTGGCCCGAGGCTATCTGGGGAGCCCGGAGCGGACGGCGGAGAAATTCATTCCCGATGCCGCATCCGAGGAGCCGGGCGGGCGTCTCTACCGGACCGGCGACCTCGTCCGCTTGCGGGCTACGGGCGAGTTGGAGTTCCTCAGGCGTCTCGACCGCCAGGTGAAGGTCCGAGGATTTCGGGTCGAGCCCCAGGAGATCGAGGCCGTGCTGGCCTGTCATCCTGGGTTGGCCGAGGTGGTAGTGAGCGTCCGGGAGGACGCTTCGGGCGGCCCGCGGCTGATCGCTTACGGAGTGCCCATAGCCGGCGCGGCGCCACGCGTCGCGGATCTGCGTGGACTCGCTACGGCGAAGCTCCCGTTGCCGCTGGTGCCGTCCGCCTTCGTGCTGCTCGAGAGCCTGCCGCGGACTCCCAATGGCAAGGTGGACCGCCGGGCCCTCCCGGCGCCCGACTGGCGCGGCACGGACTGCGCTTACGAGGCTCCGCAAGGCCCCCTGGAAGAGCTGATCGCAGGGATCTGGGGTGAGCTCCTGGGAGAGGCTCGACCGATCGGCCGGCACGATTCCTTTTTCGACCTCGGCGGACATTCGCTGCTGGCGGCGAGGGTCCTGTCCCGGATCGAGGCGATCGCTGGGAATCGACTCGCGGGCGTCGCGTTACCGTTGCGGACGCTCTTCGAGCGGCCGACGCTCGCCGCCCTCTCCCAGGCGGTTGCGGAGGCCCGGGGAGCCGGTTCCAGGCTCGCGCCGCCGCTGGCCCCGGTTCCTCGGGGCGACGCGCTGCCGGCGTCGTTCGCCCAGGAGCGGATGTGGTTCCTGGATCAGCTCGAGCCGGAGAGCCCCGCCTACCATCTCGCTCTCGCCGTCGGGTTCGCCGGTCGCCTCGAGGTCGCGGTGCTCGCGGGCGCCCTGAGCGAGGTGGTGCGTCGGCACGAAGCGCTCCGGACGACGTTCTTGGCGGTCTCCGGGCGACCGCTGCAACAGATCGCGCCGGCCGGTCCCCTGGGGGTGCCGGTGGTCGACCTCCAGGCGTTGTCGGAAGGCGACCGTGGGGCCGTCTCCCGGAGGCTCGGGGAAAGGGAGGCACGGCGGCCGTTCGAGCTTTCCCAGGGTCCTCTCCTGCGCGCCACGCTGCTGCGGCTGGGGCCCGAGCGTCACCGGCTGCTCCTCGTCCTCCACCACATCGTCGCGGACGGATGGTCGCTCGGAGTGTTGCTCGCCGAAATCCGCCAGCTCTACGAGGCGTTTCTCGACGGTTTGCCTTCGCCCTGCCCGGAGCTCGCACTCCAGTACGGCGATTTCGCGTGCTGGCAGCGGCGGTGGCTCACGGGGAGTGTGCTCAAAGAAGAGCTCGACTACTGGCGAGAGCGGCTTTCAGGGGCGCCAGCGGTACTCGCGCTGTCCATGGACCGGCCGCGTCAGGCCGTGCAGGAAGCGCGCGGAGGGGCTTTGCAAGGGCTCCTCCCGGCTTCGCTCGCCATGGCGGCCGGGGAGCTCGGCAGGGGCTCAGGCACGACTCTCTTCATGATATTGCTCGCGGTTTTCCAAACCCTCCTCGCCCGCTACAGCGGGCAACTGGACATCGTCGTGGGATCGCCGGTCGCGAACCGCAACCGGCCGGAGGTCGAGCCGCTCATCGGGCTCTTCGTCAATACTCTGCCGCTGCGGGCCGATCTCTCCGGCGCGCCCTCGTTCCGCGATCTGGTGGCGCAGGTGCGCGAGACGACCCTCGCGGCCTACGACCACCGGGAGCTGCCGTTCGAGAAGCTGGTCGAGGAGCTCAATCCCGTGCGCGGTCAGGCGGCGACGCCGCTCTTCCAGGCCATGTTCACGCTCCAGAACACTCCCCTGTCCGCGCTCGCATTGGCGGGCCTCAGGCTTGAGCCCTCGACGCTCGAGACGGGGACCGCGAAGCTCGACCTGGCGCTCTCCGCAACCGAAGTCGAGGGCGGGCTCGCGACGACTCTGCGCTATCGCCGGGACCTCTTCGAGGAGGTGACGGCGCAACGGCTGCTCGCCCACTTCCATGGGCTGCTCTCGGGCGCACTCGAGATGCCGGACGAGTCCGTGGCGCATCTGCCGCTGCTGTCGGCGGTGGAGCGCCACCAGCTGCTGTTCGAAAGCCAGGGAGAACGGGTAGAAGAGTTGGGGGAGGGACTGCTGCACCGACGGGTCTCCTCCCAGGTCGAGCGGACGCCGGAGGCGGTGGCGGTGGTGTTCGAGGGGGCATCTCTCAGCTACCGGGAGATGGACCGCCAGGCAAATCGCCTGGCGACGCGCCTGGGCCGACTGGGGATCGGTCCGGAGGTCCGGGTGGGCATCTTCATGGAGCGGCGTCTGGAGATGGTGGTGGGGCTCCTCGCCGTGCTCCAGGCAGGGGGTGCGTACGTGCCGCTCGATCCTGCCTATCCGTCGGAGCGTCTGCGGTTCCTGAGCGAGGACGCTGGGACATCGGTGGTCCTGACGGAGGAACGACTGGCAGATCGGCTGCCGGCAGGTTTGCCGGTGCTCACGGCCGAGACCTGGAGCGAGGGGGGCGAGGGGGAAGAGGGGAACGGTGGGGTGGCGAGTCAGGGGCCGACGCCGGAGACCCTGGCCTATGTGCTTTATACCTCGGGAACGACCGGGCGGCCGAAGGGAGTGATGGTGCCGCATCGCGGGGTCTGCAACCACCTGCGCTGGCGACAGGACGAGTACGGTTTGACCGCCGCGGACTGCCTGCTGCAGAAGGGATCGCTGGCCTTCGATGCCTCTCTGTGGGAGGTGTTCTGGCCGCTGTCGGTGGGTGCGCGTCTGATCGTGGCGCGCCCCGGCGGGCAGCAGGACAGCTCCTACCTGGTCGAGACCGTGGCGCGGGAGGGAGTGACGTTTCTCCATGCCGTGCCGTCTTTGTTGCGGGTGCTGATCGAAGAGCCGGGGCTCTCGACCTGCACGTCGCTCCGGCGGGTGACGACGGGAGGCGAGCCTCTACCGATGGCCGTACGGGAGAGATACTTCACCCGGTCGGAGGCGGAGCTCCATCACGGCTACGGTCCCACCGAGGCGTCGATCGGCGTGAGCTATGGAGAGTGCGAACGTGGAGGCGAGGAGCCGACGGTGCTGGGACGGCCGATCGCCAACGTCGAGATCTACCTGCTCGACGGTAGCCGGGAGCCGGTACCGCTGGGAGTGGCGGGGGAGATCTACCTGGGCGGGGTGGCACTGGCGCGCGGCTACCTGGGCCAGGCTGCGCTGACGGCGGAGCGGTTCGTGCCTCACGGACTCTCCCGCGCGGCTGGCGCGCGGCTCTACCGGACGGGTGACCTGGCGCGCCGGCGACTTAGCGGAGGTCTCGAATTCCTGGGGCGGATCGACCAGCAGGTGAAGGTGCGAGGGATGCGGGTCGAGCTCGGGGAGATCGAGGCGGCGCTGGAGCGCCATCCGAGCCTCGCGGAGGCGGTGGTGGTGACGCGGGAGATGGGGGGGGGCGACCGGCAGCTGCTGGCCTATGTAGTGGTGGATGCGCACGGAGGCGGACTCGTGGAAGGCGAGGTGAGGCGGTTCCTTGCCGAGCAGCTCCCGGACCACATGGTGCCGTCCCGCTTTTTCGTGCTCCCGCGCCTGCCCCTGTTGCCGAGTGGCAAAGTCGACCGCAAGGCCCTTGCCGAGAGAGCCGAGGAAGCGATGTCAGTTCCGCTCGGAGATGCATCCTCCGAGGCACCGGTAGGGGCGATCGAGGAGATGATGGCCGCTCTCTGGTGCGAGGTCCTGGAGATGCCCCAGGTCGGCAGGGACGAGAGCTTCTTCGCCCTGGGGGGACACTCTCTCCTGGCAACGCAGGTGGTCTCACGGTTGCGCCGAGCGCTGGGCGTCGAGCTGCCTTTGCGGCAGCTGTTCGAAGCCCCGACCCTGCGGCAGCTCGCGGCCGCTGTCGAAGAAGCTCTGCGCGGAGGGGCGACCCCCCTGCCGCCTCTTCTCGGGAGCTTCGAGCGGAGCGGCGATCCGCCGCTCTCCTTCGCGCAGGAACGGCTCTGGTTCCTGGACCGGCTGATGCCCGGCTTGGCTCTTTATCACCTGCCGTCGGCGCTGCGTCTCTCGGGTCCGCTCGACAGGCGGGCGCTCGGGAGGGCTCTCGGTGAGATCGTCCGCCGGCACGAGATCCTGCGCAGCCTCTTCCCGGAAGCGGAAGGGCGGCCCGTGCAACGGATCCTGGCGGCCGCACCTCTACACCTACCGGCGATTGACCTCTCCGGGCTTCCGGAGTGGAGCCGCGAGGATGTCCTGGTCGCCCTCGCCCGCGACGAGGCCGGCCGCCCCTTTGACCTCGCCCGCGGCCCGCTGCTGCGCGCCGTCCTGGTGCGACTGGGAGCGGCGGAGCACGCGCTGCTCCTCACCCTCCATCACATCGTTTCGGACGGCTGGTCGACCGGAGTGCTGGTCCGCGAGCTCGCCGCCGGTTATACGGCCTTCCGTCAGGGCGAGAATCCCGGTCTGCCGGCTCTACCTATCCAATACGCGGACTTTGCCCTGTGGCAGCGGCAATGCCTCACGGGCGACGTCCTGGCCCGCGAGCTCGCCTACTGGCGGGAGCGTCTGGCTGCTGTCCCGGCTTCCCTCGATCTGCCTTTCGATCGGCCGCGGCCGGCGGTGCGGAGCCAGCGTGGCGGCCATAGACCCTTCGAGCTCGCGGGGACATTGCGTTCAGCTCTGTCGGACCTTGCGATACGCCAACGGGCTACCCCTTTCATGGTCCTTCTCGCGGCGTTCGAGCTGCTCCTCTCGCGGTACTCCGGGCAGCGCGAGATCTGCCTGGGGACGCCCATCGCGGGACGAACCCAGCGCGAGACCGAGGGGCTCATCGGGCTCTTCGGCAATACCCTGGCGCTCACCGGTACGGTCGCCGAGAGCGAGAGCTTTGTCGACTTCCTCGACCGTGTTCGTGAGGGCATGCTCGGCGCCTACGCCCATCAGGACCTGCCTTTCGAGAAGCTGGTGGCCGAGATCCGGCCCGACCGCAACTTGAGTCAGAGCCCCCTCTTCCAGGTGATGTTCGTGCTGCAGAACGCACCCTTGCCACCCCTCCTTCTGCCGGACCTCGTCGTCAGCCCCATGCCTCCGAGTATCAGCGGAGCGAAATTCGACCTCACGCTCGCCGTGGCCGATAGACAGGGGCGTTTGAGCGGCGTCGTCGAGTACGCCGTCGAGCTGTTCGACGACACGACTCTCACGCGGCTCTGCGCTCACTTCCTGGCGTTGCTCCAGGCGATCGTCGCGGAGCCCGGCCGGGAGGTTGGCCGCTTTGCCATGGTGAGCCCTGCCGAACGGCACCAGTCGCTCGCCGAGTGGAACGACACGGCCTCCGATCTCGCCACCTCAGGGGGAATTCCGGGGCTTTTTGCGGCGCAGGCGCGGCGCGCTCCTGAGCAGCCCGCCGTGATCTTCGAAGGTTTGGAGATGAGCTACCGGGATCTCGACCGGCGCAGCAACCAACTCGCCCGTCGTCTGCTGAGGCTGGGAGTGGGAGCCGAGGTTCTGGTGGGCATCGCCACCGAACGGAGCTTCGACATGATCGTCGGCCTTCTCGCGATCCTCAAGGCCGGTGGCGGCTACGTACCGCTCGATCCGGACTACCCGGCCAGCCGCTTGGCTCGGATGCTGGAAGACGTTGAGCTGCCAGTCCTCTTGACCCGGGACCGGCTCCTCCCTCGCCTCCCGGTCTGCCGGGCAGAGGTACTCCGTCTGGATGCCGACTGGGCGGAGGTGGCGGAGGAAAGCGACGCTCCGCTCGCCAGCGGGACGTGGCAGCCGGCCAGCCTGGCCTACGTGATCTTCACCTCGGGCTCGACGGGCCGGCCCAAGGGCGCCATGAACACTCACGGCGCGATCACCAACCGGTTGCTGTGGATGCAGGAGGTCTATGGGTTGACGGAGAGGGACCGCGTGCTCCAGAAGACTCCGTTCAGCTTCGACGTCTCGGTCTGGGAGCTGTTCTGCCCTCTCCTCGTCGGGGCTCCTATGGTTCTCGCGAAGCCGGGTGGTCACCGTGACAGCTCCTACCTGGCACGGCTGATCCGGGAGCAGGGGGTGACGGTGGCCCACTTCGTCCCTTCCATGCTGCGGTATTTCGTCGCCGAGGTTGAAGCTGGGCTCTGCACGAGCCTGCGCCAGGTGGTGGCGAGCGGCGAAGCGCTGCCATCGGCCCTGGCGCGGGATCTCGAGAAACGGCTGGCGGCGACGGCGCTCGACAATCTTTACGGGCCGACCGAGACCGCCGTCGAGGTGAGTGCCTGGCGCTTCCGAGGACGCTCAGGAGGAGGAGCCGCGCGAGCTTCGGTGCCGATCGGCAGACCGATCGCCAATCTCTGCCTCCACGTGCTCGACCGCGCAGGGCAGATGGTGCCGGTCGGAGTCCCGGGGGAGCTCTACATCGGCGGAGTGGCGGTCGGTCGCGGCTACCTCAATCGCCCGGAGTGGACCGCCGAGCGTTTCGTGCCCGACCTCGTCGCGGTCACCCTGGGAGCCCGACTCTACCGGACGGGCGATCTGGTGCGGCGTTTGCCGGGAGGCGAGATCGAATTCCTCGGCCGTTTGGATCACCAGGTGAAGATTCGGGGAGTCCGGATCGAGTTGGGCGAGATCGAGGCGGCTCTCAGCCGGCAGGCGGGCGTGGTGGAGAGCGCCGTCACCGTCTGGGAACGCGATGCCGACGACCGGCGCCTGGTGGCCTATGTGGTGCCGGTTGCGAGCCCTGGCGCGACCCGCCCGGAGGAGCGGTCGCGGGACCTATCCCTGCTCATGGCCAAGGAACTGCCGGAGGCGATGGTTCCCACCCATTTCGTCTGGCTCGACTCTCTGCCGCTCAATTCCAGCGGCAAGCTGGACCGCAACGCCTTGCCGCTGCCGGAGTTGGGAGCCACGCGGACCGGGTTGCCGGCGACGGTGCCCAGGTCCCCGGTCGAAGAGATCCTGGCCGAGATCTGGGCGAACGCTTTGGGTCTCGACCGCGTGGGGGTCGAGGACAGCTTCTTCGATCTCGGCGGGCATTCGCTGCTCGCGACCCAGGTCATCTCGCGGGTTCGCCATATCCTCGGTGTGGAGATCCCCCTGCGCCTGCTGTTCGAAGAGCCGACGGTGGCTCGCTTTGCCGCGGCGGTCGAAGCGGCCTCGGGAGCTCGCCAAAGCTTACGACTGCCGTCGATCGTGCCCGTACCACGCGACGAGGCACTACCCCTGTCGTTTGCGCAGGAACGCTTCTGGATTCGGCATCGGTCTGGAACGTCCGTCTCCAACATCCCGCTCGGCTTTCGCCTGAAGGGAGACCTCGATCTTCCCGCGCTCGAGCGGAGTTTTCGGGAGATCCTCAACCGTCACGAGGCGCTGAGGACCGCCTTCGGGGAGATCGACGGCGTCCCGATCCAGATCCTCCTCCCGCGGCTCGATCTTCCGTGGACGGCCTGCGATCTTTCCGCGCTCCCGTCGCCCCGGATCGAGGAGGAGGCGGGAGCGATCGTGGCGACCACGAAGCGGCAAGTGTTCGCTCTCTCTCGCGCGCCGCTTTTCAAGATCACCATGATCCGTGTCTCCCCCGACGAGAACCTGCTGCTCCTCGTCCAGAGCCACATGATTACGGACGGGTGGTCCCAGGGTCTCCTGGTGAGAGAGATCGTCACCCTCTATGGCGATTTCGCCGCGCGAAGGGAAGCGTCGCTGCCTGCCCCGGCCGTTCAGTATGCCGACTTCGCCGTCTGGCAGCGCCGGCATCTTCAGGGTTCCGCTCTCGATGCGCAGAGGCTTTACTGGCGCGATCAATTACGGATCCCCTGGCCGGTTCTGCGGCTGCCGACCTCGATCCCGCGGCCGGAGGGGCCGCAGGGTGAAGGCGGCTGGATATCGCGCTCGCTCCCTGCCGGGCTGTTCGAGCGTGTTCGCGCCTTCGGCGTACGCGAGGGCACGAGCCTGTTCATGACCCTCCTGGCGGCCTACGACATCTTTCTCCATCTCCACACACAGGAGGAAGACCTGCCCATCACAACCAACATCGCGAATCGAAACCGGATCGAGACGGAAGGTCTGCTGGGCCTGTTCACGAACGTGCTGGTGCTGCGCACGAGCCTGGACGGAGATCCTGATGGCCGTACCATCTTGCGGCGGGTGAGGGAGGTCACGCTTCAGGCTTATGCCCATCAGGACTATCCCTTCGCCAGTCTCCTCGAAGAGTTGTCGCCAGGCAATGGACAGGCTTATCGAGAGCTTTTTCCGGTCGGTTTCGTGCTGCAGAACGTTACCGCTCCCATCTCCGACCTGCCAGGTTTGGAGGTCCAACCGCTCGGCGTCGAGTCTGGAATGGCGAGCCGTGATTTCATCATGATCGCGGTGGAGAGAGAACGAGGCATGGAAGTCGGTATCTTGTTCCGAGCGGATATTTTCCTTCGCGAGACCATCGGTCAAATGCTCGCGCAATATGAAAATCTCCTCGCTGCCCTGGTGAGCGAGCCCGAAAGACGTCTGTCAGGGTTCCACCTGGGCAAGCCGACATGAGCCCCGGTATCGCGCACCGCGGGCGACGACGTCATCGCTTAGCAGATGCCGCTTAGTAGATGCCAGGAACGAGGCGTGCCGTATGCCTTGAGTACAAGTCATAGCTCGGGCCGAAGACCCGCCGGAGATGGGCTTCTTCCCGCGGGATGCGGTAGAGGATGAAAATGGCCCAGACGAGCGCGAAGAAGAGGCCAAGGGCGCTGGCGAAGAGCAAGGCGATCCCGATCCTGCCGAGCAGGAGGCTCGCATAACGAGGATGGCGGATGTGGCTGTAGGGACCGACGTCGATGAGTCGCCGCTCGGCCGATTCGTCCGCGAAGTGAGCATCGAGGTGGTGGTCGACCCAGGCCCAGCAGACCCGGGCTCCGCCATAGAGCAGAAGACCCAGGCTCTGCAAGAAAGGATTGTGCAGCGCGGGCGCGAGGAAAAGGTTGCCGTAGTCGAAGAAGATGAGGGGCGGAGTGAGGGAGAGGAGGCGCATCCAGATGCCGGAGCCGGGGTCGAAGGTGAGCCCAGCGTGTTCGCGAGCGACGAGTTTTGAAAGCGGGGCTCGGCCACCGCTCCACATCTGTTGTAACCTGGCCAGCAGGTTGATACCGATGTAACTGACTGAAAAGAAGTCCAGGCGGGCCCAAGGATCGGGGCTGCCCCAGTGCCTCAGGCAGAGCAGGAACACACCCAAGGTCAGGGCCGCGAGCAGAAATTGGCGGAGGCGGCGACGCATACGGTGGCGTTAGGATCGGCTGGGGCTCGGGCTCAGAGCTAGGCAAGCCGAGAAGAGGATAGCGAGGAAGCCGATGATCAGCAAGACCCTCAGTCGGGTGATCGCGCCGATCCGGGCATTGGCGCAATGGATCAGGCCTGCCGATCGGGAGCGCCTGGACGTCAAGTACGCGCGGGAGGTGCGGCGGGTCAACGAGCGAACGGGGGCGCGGCTCGTCACCGTGAGTGAGCTGCGGGAAAAGCTGCGCAGCAAAGAACCGGTCGCGTTGCTGGACGTCCGGGAAGCGCGCGAACACGCGGTCAGCGCGTTGCCCGGCGCTCGCCTCCTGGTGCCATCGTCGGTGCGCGTCGCGACAGTCGACCTGTCCACGGATGTGACCCTCATTACCTACTGCACCGCGGGCTACCGCTCGGGGTGGGCCGCGGTTGTTCTCGAACAGCGCTTGGGACGGCCCGTGTATACGCTGAGCGGCGGGATCATCGAGTGGTTCAACCAGGGGGGCGAGGTGCACGATCCGGCTGGCCAGCCGGTCGACCTCCTCGATCCCTGTGGCCGGTCCTGGGCGCGTTATGTCCATCCCCGCTGAGGTCTGAATCTTCATTCGAGCTCAAGGAAACTGTCATACGTTCTATGCCGTCCCGCCTCCGCCAGCCGGTTTTCGGGGCGGACGACGAGTCCCGTCCTGTGGCCTGCTCGAGGTGAGGCGTCTCGCCGGTCTTCTGGGAAGGGGGTCGAGAACATCGGCACCACCGCCCTCCACTTTTTGGTCGTGGAGCTCAAGAACCCGGGCTGAGGGGGCGCGGGCCTCACTGGGTGCTTAGCACCATCTCTCGGGGGCAGGCGTCTGGAGTGGATGGAGCCATCGTAGGATGGGCCGGGGCGTTGCCCCGGCTGAGACGTCCCGCGGTCCCCTCGCAGCCCACGGGGACTGCGGGACGTCTCAGGATAGGGTTGTCGTCCCCTTCTTGCCGACTTTGACGAGATCCTGGGACGCTGAATCCATCCCCTGTCGCCTGCCGCTCGACTTCACCTCTGCCCTGGGCCGCTCACGACAACAACAGCGCCAAATCCTCCCGGCTCAGAGCCGCCATCAGGCTCTCGTCGGCCTGGACGATCGCATCGGCCAACGCCCGCTTTCCTGCCTGGAGCTCCAGGATCTTCTCTTCCACCGTATCCCGGGCGACCAGCCGATAGGCGAAGACCGTCCGCGTCTGGCCGATCCGGTGGGCGCGATCGACGGCCTGGGCTTCGACGGCAGGGTTCCACCAGGGGTCCAGGAGATAGACGTAGTCGGCGGCGGTCAGGTTCAAGCCGAGGCCGCCGGCTTTGAGGCTGATGAGGAAGAGCGGACGGCCGCCCTCCGACTGAAACTCTTCCACCAGCTCCTGGCGGTTCTTGGTCTTGCCGTCCAGGTAGAGGTAGGGCACTCCGGTGGTGTCGAGCTGGCGGCGGAGGAGCGCCAGGAAGCTCGTGAACTGGGAGAAGACGAGCGCCCGATGGCCTTCGGCCAAGACCTCGGCGAGCTGGGGGAGGAGGAGGTCGAGCTTGGCGCAGGGCTCGTCCTGGTGCCCGCGGTCGACCAGGGCCGGATGGCAGGCGGCCTGGCGGAGGCGGAGGAGCGCTTCCAGAACGAGGATCTTCGACTTGCCCAGCCCCTGGGCGCCGATCCGCCGGTCGAGGACCGCCCGGTAGTAGTCGCGAAGCTCGTCGTAGAGCTTGCGCTGCCTGGGGGACAGCTCGCAGACGAGGGTCTGCTCGACCCGGGCGGGGAGCTCGGGCGCCACCTGCTCTTTGCTGCGGCGGAGGATGAGGGGACGGAGGGCGCGGGCGAGAGTCTCGCTGGTCTCTCGGTCGAGAGTTCTCGTCGCGGCTCCCGGCTTGCCGCCGAGGGCCCCCGAGCTGACGAACCCCGGATTGAGGAATTCGAGGAGGCTCCACAGCTCTCCCAGGTGGTTCTCGACCGGGGTGCCGGAGAGCGCCAGACGGTTTTGTCCGCGGAGCAGCCGGGCGGCCTTGGCGGTCTGGCTGCCGGCGTTCTTGATCGCCTGCGCCTCATCGAGGATCACGTAGTCGAGCTCGACGCTTTTGAGCGCGGCGATGTCCCGGCGGAGCGTCCCGTAGGTGGTGAGCACCACGTCGTAGCCCACGAACGGCGCGCTCTCCCCGCGGCCGATGCCGGTGTAGTCGAGGATCTTGAGCTGCGGGGTGAACTGCGCCGCCTCGGCCAGCCAGTTGAAAACGAGGGAACGGGGAACGACGACGAGCGAGGGCGGCAGGCGTTTGGCCTTCCGACCCTGGGCGGCCCGTTCCGCGCGGCGGCATTCGAGGAGCGCCAGGATCTGCACCGTCTTGCCGAGACCCATGTCGTCGGCCAGGCAGCCGCCCAGGCCGTACTCGCGGAGGAAGTGGAGCCAGCCGAGACCCAGCTTCTGGTAGGGGCGAAGCTCGCCGCGGAAGCCGGGCGGGGCGTCGGCGGGGGCGATGCCGCTGAAGGCGCGCAGGCGCTCCCGGGCCTGGGCGAAAGTCTCGTCGACGCTCGCCGCCGGCTCGTCCGCCAGCCAGGCGTCCAGGAGGAGCGCCTGCGGCAGCTCGAAGCGCAGGTGGTCTTTTTCGGTCTTCGCGAGGCCGGCGAGCGGCGCCCAGCGTTCGAGCCACCTTTCGGGCAGCATCCCGAGGCTGCCGTCGCTCAAGGGAACGAAGCCGTCGCCCTTCTTGAGCGCGGCCAGGAGCCGCGGCAGATCGACGGTCTCGCCCTCGAATTCGACGTCGCCGCGGAGCTCGAACCAGTCGATCCCCGAGGCGACGTTCAGCGTGAAGGCGCCGGGCGACCGGTAGACCTTCCCCTGCGCCTCGACCGACCAGCCCTCGGCGATCAGGGTGCGCACCGCCTCCGGCACCCGCTTGGGTGGAATCCGTAGCGTCGGCTCGCCGCTCGGCGAGGTGCCGGCGAGGGTGCGGAAGCCGAGGGGCGCCAGGCGCTCGAAGGCCTTCTCCTCGGCCTCTCGATCGCGGAGGAAGAACTTGCGCTCCTCCTTTTGATACACCCCGCGGCCCCCGGACTCCGCGCTCACCTCGCGACGGTCGTAGAGATAGGAGACCTTGGCGACCGGCCATTCCCGCTCCGAGCGCAGGTAGCCCGGCGACGGCGGCAGGAGGCGCAGCTGGGGCCGCGGCACGATCGTCGCCTCCTCGTACTCCATCGACGGGGGGAGATCGAGACGGGGGAGGACCGGGGCCGCGAAGAGCGCTTCCAAGAGATCGTCCCGTTCGGCGGCGGGCACCCGGAGCGGCCCGAGCGGCCCCGTCCGGCTGAGCAGGCGGAGCCACGCCGCGGCGCCGCCGGTGTCGATCGCCGCGAGCTCGCCGGGGGCGATCAAGAGCCCCGGCTCGGCGAGGATGATCCGCTCTCGGGCATCGAGCCGACTCTCCCCCCGGTCGCCCCGGCGCAGCTCGGGCACCACCTCGCAGACGCCGTCCGTATCCTCACGGATCGCCAGCCAGAGCTTCCAGGGCGGCCCGTCGTCCCAGACGAGGGGCGGCTCCTCGATCTGGAGGTTGCCGGTGCGGAAGTAGCAGCGCCCCGTGGCGCAGAGGCGCCGCGCCACCTCCTGCGCGATCTCGTTGGGGACCCACGGCTGGCCGGGGACCTCCTGGTGCTGGGTCAGGTACCAGCTCGCCCAGGCGTCGCCGTGCATGGCGCCGGCGAAGAGAGAGAGGACGTCGCGATCCAGGGGATTGCGCAGCTGGCTCGCCTGACCGCGGCTGATCCGCAACTGGCGGAGAGCTCCCCGCGAGCCATCCTGTTTGCGTTTGCAGGCGAGCACCTGGAGGGTGAGCCCCTGCCGTTGCAGGCTCGTCGGCAGATCGATGGCGTAGAGGATCTCGTCGTTCGTGACCGCCTGGGCGGGAGCCGCTCCCGCGATCGGCGCCAGGATCTCCCGCCACCCGGAGGGCTTCGCCGGTACCGCCTCCGGGATACTCGACGGTGGCTCGAAGAGCGACGCGGCCGGGTCGCGCTCCTCCTCTACTCTCTCCAGATCCTCGTCCTCCTCCCAGCCGTCCCAGTCGACGTCGCCGACGACGAGCCGCTTCGGCAGGCCCGACCGGCTGTCGCGGAGGCCGCCCCGTCCGTTCGCCGCGAGGACCGCGGCCCAGATGTGCTTGCAGACCTCTTCCCGGTCCATGCAGAACGGGCAGGAGCAGTCCGCCCAGACCACGTCCCCGGCACGCGTGAGCATCACGTCGTAGGCCTGGGTTCCGGAGACCCTGGCGGTCACTCGCGCGCTGGTGCAGTCGGTGAGCCGGACGAGCCCCTTACGCAGGTACTCGATTCCCCGCTCCCGGATCTTCGCCGGCACGGAGGAGGAGAGGACGGAAACCAGGGACGACAGGGGAACCGGCGTCTTGGGTGGGAAGGGCAGGATGGGCGACATGGGGGTTCGAATGGTAGCAGGTGGTTCCGATTTACGGAACGCCCGATGCCGGGAAATGCCGGGAAATGCCGGAAAACGCGATCCGGGGGCGCCCACGCTGACGCTAAAGCAGGCTGCCCTTCCCTCTTTCCCCGAGGAGAGAAACGCGGAGATGCGGCAGAACTCGAGCTGCGGGCTGGACGTTCAGCTGGGGAGGAGCGGCGGCAGGTCGAAGCCCAGCTTGCCGCCGGGCCCCATGGTCATGAGCTGGAGGAGGAGCGGCTGCAGCTCGTAGAGGCTGGGGGTCTCGACCAAAGCCTGGCGCTCGGCCGAGGAGAAGGGGAGAGCGTGGGCGAGAGCGGTGACGATCTCGGTCCCCACCATGTCCTCCATGATCTCCAGGTCGATCTCCGAGCCGTTCAGCTCGATCCGCTGGCGGACGACTTTCTTGAGCTCGCTGAAGTCGAGCTCCTGCTCGACGGCTTCCGGATCTTTGAGGAAATCGCCGTAGTCGACGGTCATCCGCCGGTAGCCGCGCTGTCCGGGCAGCTCCTCGCGCACCCGAAAGCGGATCACCCCCTCGACGAGCGCCACGTAGCCGCTCTCGCCGTCCTCGCGGCACTCGCCGATTCGGCCCAGGCAGCCGACGAGGTAGAGCACCTTCCCCTCTCCGGGGAGACCGACCTCGGCCGCCGCCCACTCCTCCTCGACCGGCTGGAGGATGCCGACATAGCCGTCCTCCGCCAGAGCGTCGTCGAGCAGGTTCCGGTACCGCTCCTCCGAGGCGACCAGAGGCACCACGGTCCCGGGCAGCAGGAGGGGCGCGGCCAGGGGGAAGATGGGCAGGAGGGCCGGGAAGGTTTCGGAGTCCATGGGAGATCCTATCTGGGCAGTGCCTTCCGTCAGGGCAACAGTGGGTAGACCCCCAAGTCTAGCAGCTTTCGTCCCGGAGCCTATACCCGCCTCAGACCCTCGTCTCGGGATGGCCGGCACAGCGCAGGATGCGGGTGAACCGGGGGTCGCCGCGGAGGGGGGCGACGAACGGGTCGGTGGAGAGAAAGGGGAGCATCCAGCCGAAGTGCTCCTGGCAGGCCCTTTCGAAGAGGCTGAGGGCACGGTTCCTGTCCCCCAGGGCGAGAGCGGAGAGAGCCAGCTGCCCGGGAGAGAACCCTCCCTTGGCCTCCATCCAATGGAGTCGCCAGGCCCAGAAATCCTGGAGCCGTGCGAAGGGGGGAGGCGACGGGAGGTGCAGGATCTCCGCTTGTCTGGCAGCATACTCCCGGGCAAACTCGAGCGCTCGCGCGTCGTCCTTCTTCATCAGGAGGGAGAGCAACCAGTAGAGGGGTTCGGTCGTGGGATCGAGGCGGTTGGCGATGCGCGCCTCGGCGATGGCCTCGTCGTAGTGCCGGGCCAGGTAGTGGTACCAGACGAGGTCGGCCCGCACCATTTTCCCGACCGGATCGAGCCGCCGCGCCCGTTCCGCCTCCGCGATCGCCTCCGAGAGAGAGCCGACGGCGGCCAGATACAAGGCATAGGCGAGGTGGGCGTCGGCCGAGCCCGGGTTCTCGCCCAGGGCGAGCTCGAGCTCGGTTCTCGCCCGCCCGAGATCGTAGAGCCCGAAGAGCGCCAGGAGGCCGAGCGCGGTATGGGCGTCGGCACAGCCGGGATCGAGCCGGAGAGCCTGGCGGGCGGCCGCCTCGACACCGGGCGCGACCTGCGCGGCGGGAAGGGAGAAGCTCAGGCGGGCGAGGGCCAGCCTGCCCCAGGCGGGGGCGAAATCGGGCGCGAGCGTGACGGCCCTTTGGAGGGCGAGGGCTGCGGGGTCGGAGCCGCCGGGCCAGCCCGCCTGGTTTTCGAGGTAGATCCCTTCCAGGTAGGCCTCGTAGGCGGCCTGGGAGATCGGGCTTTTCCGGCCCCGGCGGACGGCTGGTTCGAGCTGGAGCGCCCGGCCGATCTGTTCTCCGAGCGCGCTCGGCAACTGGGCGAAGTCCGCCAGGGGCACCGCGACGTTCTCCACCTGGATCTCCCTCCCCGAGGCCGGCTCCAGGATCTCCAGGTGGACGCGCGAGCGGTCGCCGGAGCGGCTCAGAGAGGCGAGGACCAGGTAGTCGGCTCCCAATTGGGCCGCGATCTCTCGGGGGGACTTGCCGCTCTTCCGGTAGTGCATCGCCGAGCTGGTGGCGAGGACCGCCAGATGGTCCGGGTAGCGCCGTGTCAACTCCCCGGTCAGGTCTTCGATCAAGCCTTCCACGAGGTCGCGGTCCACGGTGCTCCCTGAGATCGGATCGACGGGGAGGACGAGGAGCCGCGGGGAGGAGCCGAAACGGCCGGCGACCGAGCCGCTGAGGGCTAAGAGGAAAGCCGCCAGGAGAGCGGCGCCGGCCACCCAGGGCCATCCCCGCCACCTGGACCCGTGTTGGCGCCATTGCCGCCACTGCCGCCATTGCCGCCGGTCCAGCATTTCCACCGCCGCCGGCTCTTCGCCGTACCCGCACCGGCGCACCGTCGGGAGAAAACGGTAGCCGAGGCGTGGCAGGGTTTCGACGAAGCGGGGCTCGGTGGCGGAGTCGCCGAGAGCGCGGCGGATCTGGCGGACGGCGAAATTGATCGCCGACTCGACTTCGAGGAAAGCGTCCTCCCCCCAGATCTCGCGGCGGATCTCCTCCCGGGTCACCATCTCGCCGGAGCGCGACGCCAGAAGGCCGAGCAGGCGGGCCGGCTGGCGCTGCAGCTTCACCGGACGGCCGTTCCGGCTGAGCTCCGCGGTGTCGAGCCGCAACTCGAACCCCTCGAAGGAGAGCCGGCCGGAAGAAAGCCCGGGGGTGTTCGGGTGGGGCGCGCTCACCCTAAGAGATACGGGTGGCGCAGGTTTTAGTTGAGGCCCCGGTCCGGCGCCTCATCTCCAGCTCATCTCCGGCTTCTCGCCAGCCCATGGATCTCCTGGCCGGCCCCGGCTACAACGGAGCCCAGGGGCCGCATCCATGGTCCCCAACTCGAAAGGAGCGCATCATGAAGCACAAGATTCTTCCTGCCGCCGCCTTCGTCCTCCTTGCCATCCTCACCACCGCTTCCGCCTGGGCGGACGGAGGATGCCGGACCGCAAAGACAGCGACCTTCGCCACCTCTCAGCCGATGGTGTCCGCGGTGTCGGCGACAATCGGGGGAGCCGCCAGCCCGGAATCTCCGTTCGTGGTCGACGGGCCCGTCTGGCTCACCTCGGGCTGCTGCGCTCAATGCCTGAGCGCCGAAAATGCCTGCCTCGCAGCGTGCCCTCCCCCGGGCGCCGGCGGTCACGTGATCTGCGTCAGCCGTTGCTTCAGCGCCTATCAGACCTGCTCCGGGAGCTGCGGCGGCTGCTGATAGCGCCCTGACCCTCCCGGTGGACCGCCAGCCGCTCTCGGCGGTCCACCGGGACTCTGCCGGATCAGTGATGCATCATGGCGCCGTCGGCGAGCGCGGTCAGCTGTACGAAGGCGGTGTCCTTTTTGAGGCTCTCGAAGACGATGTCGACCCGTGCCTCCTGCATCTCCTTCCGGCGCACCTCCGCGAACTTCTCGTAGGTGTAGAAGTGGCGCTTCAGGAGGGCTAAAGCCTTGTCCCGTTCACCAAGCTGGGCCCAGATGGCGGCCAGGTTGTAGGAGGCCGCGAGGACGGATTCGTGCGCTCTGGCGACCTGGGCCGCTTCCTCGGGCTTGCCGAGCTTGACCAGGAAGGTGGCGGCGAAGATCTGGTTGTACTCGTCGTCAGGGTCGAGCGCCATGGCCTTCTGGACGTAGCCGTAGGCCTTGTCGGCTTGGCCCTCGGAGCTCCAGTAGACCGCGAGATTACGGTAGGTCAGGGGCAGGGGATAGGTGGCGATCGACTGCTCGAACAGGCCCAGGCCCTTGGCGAAGTCGCCCTCGTGGATCGTCATCTTGCCGAGACCATGGAGGGCGACGGCGCGCGACAGCGGATCGGCCGGCATGGCGAGGATCTGCTCGAAGGTCGCCCGCGCCTTCACCCAGTCGCCGATGTGGTGGCGGTAGAGCTCGCCCAGGTAGCGCAGTGGCACCGGATCGGCCGGGTCGAGCTGCCGCGCCGCCTCATAGGCGCTCCGGGCGTCGGGGATGCGGAGGTTGTCCTCGGCTTTGAGGCCCTTCGACAGGGCGAGGAGGATGGCCTGGGTGGTGGCGGGGCTCGGGTCGGGGCTGGGGAGGGCCTCGCTCCGCTCGTCCGGCACCGGATGGCCGAGCTTCTTGAGCGCCTTGGCGGCCTTTTTGGCCGGTCCCTCGGCGAGGCAGCGCTGTTCCCAGATCTGGGTGTAGAGGGAGACCGCCCCGTCCTTGTCGCCATGGTCGGCCTTGGCATCCGCGGCGTCGAGCTGCTCGCCCGCCGCCTTCTCCTGGCGTTTCATGCCGTCCTTCAACATCTTCTCGACCTCGCTGCGGCCGACCGGCTGGCCCTCCTTGCCCTGGACTCGCGCCATCTCGCTGCCGTCCGCTGCGAGGACGAGCACCGCCGTCGAGACTTCGGCGGCCACCTTGTACTTCTCACGGAGCACGGTGTGGTCGGTCGGGACCGACGCCAGTCCGACGCACTTCGCCGCCGCCAGGGTGAGCGGGCGCGAGTCCTGGAGGAACGAGGAACGCTCCTCCTTGTTCGAGGTGGGGAACCAGTAGAGGACGAGGAGGCCCGCCGGCGCCGGGTCGCCCGGCAGCAGGGCCTTCCAGGGAACCTGGTAAATGCCCTGATTCTCCGGGGCGCTGTTCGGGAGGCCGAGCGAGCCGCCCCCACCGCCGCGCGGGACCCCGCCCACGCCGCCTCCACCCCCACCGCCGCAGGTGGCGAGGACGGGCGAGGCGGCAAGGAGGAGAGAGAGGCCGAATGCGAGGCTTCGCAGGCCCGGGATGGCCTTGGTCGTCATGAGAATGTGTCCTTTCTAGGTGACGTCTCCCGCATAAGGTACCACGGGTCTCTCTCGGCGGGGACCTGGAACGAGTCTTGTATAGAGCGTAGGAAGCCGCCCCCACGTAGGTTACTAGGGGGTAGGAGGAAAACGGAATGAATACGAAACGGACTTTAACCCTCGCTGCCGTCCTGGCGACGAGCCTGCTTGCCGCCCCCACCCTTGCCCCGCCCGCCTCCGCCAGCCCGCGGATCGACGTGGGCATCCGAGTCAACGCTCCGCCTCCGCCTCTCCGCCAGGAGGTGGTCATCGCCCGCCCCAGCCGCCGTCACGTCTGGGTGGCCGGCCATTGGGACTGGGCTCCGGGCGCGCGCGATTACGCCTGGGTGCCCGGCGCCTGGGTGCTCCCCCGTCGTCATGCCGTCTGGGTCGGACCGCGCTGGGAGCGTCGTGGCCACGAGTCGTACTTCGTTCGCGGCCACTGGCGGTAGCCGGGACCGATCCTACCCTTCCTCTAGATTCAGCGGATTCAGCGGCTCTCCCCGGGATGTCGATCTCCTGATCGATGTCCCGGGCTGTGCCCGCACGTCCCGTTTGGCTGTCGGCGGACACACTCTTCTCTTAAGAGCCTTCGCGCGTGCGGGGGCAGTCCGCCGGACCTAAACCTGCGTGCGAGGTATCGTTCCCATGAAGAAGAAGACCGTTCACCCGCTGAAGGATCGCCCCAAGCTGAAGCTCCGCCGTGAGACTCTGCGGGTCCTCGGGACCACCCATCTCCAGGCCATCGCCGGCGGCGCTACGCCCCGATGCCACTCGGGAGCGACCTGTATCAATTGCTAGCTCGTTACTCCCTGGGCGGGAGAAGATCCTCGACCGCGATGGAGACCTCGGGCCGGGCGAGCGGTGAAATCCGCTCGCCCTTCCGGAAGACGAGCCTCTCACGGTAGGTCCCCCGCTGGGGGTCCCTGAGAACCTCGACCGCGTCGCGGCGCAGGTTCGTGATCCAGTAGTCGGGGAGGCCCGCCTTGGCGTAGAGCTTCGCCTTGCGCTCCCCGTCATGGTGCTGGGAGCTTTCCGCGACCTCCACGACGAGCACGGCCTCGGAGGGGTGGTCGGGGTAGTCCGCCGGGCTTCCCGCGATGACTGCGATATCGGGCTCGGGCATGGAGTCGTCGCCCAGGGCCAGGGGCAGTTGCGGCCGGATGTGATATCCGGAACCGAATGCCACCATCAGGGCCTGGTTGGCGAGGACGATGCCTTTGGCATGGCGACCGCTCTGTGGGCTCATGTCATAGACGATCCCGTCCACCAACTCGACCCGGCGGTCGGAGGAGAAGCCGCCCCTCTTGGCGACCCGCTCATACTCCTCCCGCGTAAAGCGGTGGACCTCGACCCTTTCCGGCGGCTGCTGAGCTGCCCGGGGAACGACTGCGATCTCAGGAAGCGCCATGACCAAACTCCTCTTACAGAAACTCTACCACTCCGGACGTACAAAAGAGCCCGGCTCGCGCCGGGCTCTCCTTCCATAACGCCGCTCTACCCAGAATCCTCGATCAAGCCCCCACCGCCACCTCCGCCGCCACCGGGTTCTCGATCGCGACCGCCAGCTCCCCGCCTTTGACGTCCACCTGGAGCACCGCTCCCTCGTGGACGTCGCCGGCGATGAGCGCACGGCCGATCTTCGACTCCAGCTGGTGCTGGAGGTAGCGCTTCAAGGGCCGGGCTCCATAGACCGGATCGAAGCCTTGCCTCGCCACCAGCTCTTTGGCCGGCTCGGTCAGCTCCAGCCGGATGTGACGATCGGCGAGACGCTTCCTCAAGTCCTCGGTCTGGAGATCGACGATCTTCTTGATCTCCGCGAGGATCAGCGGCCGGAAGAGGACGATGTCGTCGACACGGTTCAAGAACTCGGGGCGGAAGTGCCGCCGGAGCTCGCTCATCACGGCGTTTCTCGCCGGCTCGGTGATCTCGCCCCGGTCCGTCACCCCCTCGATCAGATACTGCGAACCGATGTTCGAGGTCATGATGATGACCGTGTTCTTGAAGTCGACCGTCCGCCCCTGGGCATCGGTCACCCGGCCGTCGTCCAGGATCTGGAGGAGCACGTTGAAGACGTCGCCGTGCGCCTTTTCGATCTCGTCGAAGAGGATCACCGAGTAGGGCTTCCGGCGCACCGCCTCGGTGAGCTGGCCGCCCTCCTCGTAGCCGATGTAGCCCGGAGGGGCGCCGATCAGCCGCGAGACGTTGTGCCGCTCCATGTACTCGCTCATGTCGATGCGGATGAGGTTCTCTTCCGTGTCGAAGAGCGTCTGGGCGAGGGTTTTCGCCAGCTCGGTCTTGCCGACTCCGGTGGGACCGAGGAAGATGAACGAGCCGATCGGCCGCCGCGGGTCCTTGATGCCGGAACGGGCGCGGATGACCGCGTCGGAGACCAGCTGGACCGCCTCGTCCTGACCCACGACCCGGCCGTGGAGGATCTCGTCCATGCGGAGGAGCTTGTCGCGCTCACCCTCGACCAGACGGGTCACCGGGATGCCGGTCCAGCGCGAGACGATCTCCGCCACCTCCTCTTCGGTCACCTCCTCGCGCACCAGCTGGCCGCCGTCCCTGTGCTTCTCGGCGAGTCGTCCCTCCTGCTCCTTGAGCTTCGCCTCCAGGGCGGGCAGCGTGCCCCAGCGCAGCTCGGCCGCCTTGTCGAGGTTATAGCCGCGCTCGGCGACCTCGATGTCCTGACGGGCCTTCTCGATCTGCTCGCGGAGCTTCCTCACCTCGTCGATGCCGCTCTTTTCCGACTCCCACTGCGCGCGCATGGCGTCCGCCTGGGCTTTCCAGTCGGAGAGCTCCTTCCTGAGATCGGCCAGGCGCTCCTTGCTCGCCTTGTCCTTCTCCTTCTTGAGCGCCGCCTCCTCGATCTCTAAACGCATGACGCGGCGGGTGATCTCGTCGAGCTCCTGCGGCATCGAATCGATCTCGGTGCGGATCATGGCGCAGGCCTCGTCGATCAGATCGATCGCCTTGTCGGGCAGGAAACGATCGCTGATGTAACGGTTCGAGAGCACCGCCGCCGCCACCAGGGAGTTGTCCTGGATGCGCACGCCGTGGTGCACCTCGAAGCGCTCGCGGAGGCCGCGGAGGATGGAGATCGTGTCCTCGACCGACGGCGGATCGACGATCACCGGCTGGAACCGGCGCTCCAGCGCCGCGTCCTTCTCGATGTTCTTCCGGTACTCGTTGAGCGTCGTGGCGCCGATGCAGTGGAGCTCGCCCCTTGCCAGCATGGGTTTCAAAAGGTTGCCGGCATCCGGCGAGCCCTCGGTCTTGCCGGCCCCGACGATCGTGTGGATCTCGTCGATGAAGAGGAGGATCTTCCCCTCGCTCTGCTTGATCTCGTTCAAGACCGCCTTCAGGCGCTCCTCGAACTCGCCCCGGTACTTGGCGCCGGCCAGAAGCGAGCCCATGTCGAGCGAGAAGAGGGCGCGGTCTTTCAGCCACTCGGGCACGTCGCCGCGCACGATGCGCTGCGCCAGGCCCTCGACGATCGCCGTCTTGCCGACGCCGGGCTCGCCGATCAGGACCGGGTTGTTCTTGGTCTTCCGCGAGAGAATCCGGACGACCCGCCGGATCTCCGCATCGCGACCGATCACCGGATCGAGCTTGTTGCGTCGCGCCTGGGCGACCAGGTCGACACCGTATTTTTCGAGCGCCTCATAAGCCACTTCCGGCATGGAGCTCGTCACCCGCTGATTGCCGCGGACGGCGGTCAAGGCGGCGAGGAAGCCGTCCCGGGTGATGCCCGCCTGGTTGAGGATGCGCCCGGCGGGGGACTGCGGATCGTCGAGGAGCGCGAGCACCAGGTGCTCGACGGAGACGTACTCGTCCTTCAGGCGCTTGGCCTCGTCCTCGGCGCGCAGGAAGAGCTGCTGCAGGCGCTCGGTGACATAGATCTTGCCGGCCTCGGCGCCGCCGCCGGAGACCCGCGGCCGCCTGGACAGGTCGCGCTCGACCTCGGCCTTCACGGTCTCGGGGGAAATTTCCATCCGGTTCAAAAGGCGCGGCACCAACCCCTCCGGCTGCTCCAGGAGCGCCAGGAGAAGGTGCTCGCCATCCACCTGCTGGTGGCCGTACCGCAGCGCCTTGGTCTGCGCCGCCTGGAGGGCCTCCTGGGATTTCTGGGTCAACTTATTGGTATCCATAAGGGTTCATCCGCCTTTCGTATTTTTTTCTTGAGAGCTCTGAAACTCAGTCCTCGCGGGGCCGGAACTCCGAGGTCTCCGCCAGTTCCTGGAACAGCTCGCGCTCGCGGTCGCTCAACGTCTCGGGCAACACGATCCGCATCTCGGCGATCAGATCCCCGCGTTCCGCGCCGCTCGTGCCGCCCGAGCCATTCCTGTGGGCGAGGCCCTTGCCGCGGAGCCGGATCTTGCGGCCGGAGGAAGAGCCGGCAGGGACTCTCACCCGCACGGCGCCGTCCAGGGTCTCGACTTCGGCCTCGCCGCCCAACGCCGCCTCCCAAGGGGTCACGGGGACGGTCGTGTGGAGGTCCGCGCCCTCGATCCGGAAACGGGGATCGGGGAGGACGTCGATTTTGAGGAAAAGGTCCCCGGCCGCTCCGCCGCGGCCCGCCTGTCCCTGGCCGGCGAGCCGGATCTTCTGCCCCGACCGCACGCCCGGGGGAATGCGGACCGAGAGGGTCTTCCGCTCGCCCGTAGAGCCGTCGGCGAAGGTGATCTCTCGGGTGCCGCCGCGGAAGGCTTCCTCCAGGGTCAGAGGGAGCGCCGCCTCGGAGTCGGCCCCACCGCCACCCCCTCCGAAGTTGGCACCGGGAAAACCGCCGCCGCCACGCCGGCCGGCGCCGCTCCCGAAGAGCATGTCGAAGAAGGAGCTGAAGCCGTCGGCACCGCCGCCCCCGAAGTCGAAGCCGCGGCCGCCCGCGCCATCGAAGTCGAAGCGGACCCCATCCCAGCCCGGCGGCGGCGCGCCGGTCTGCCGGGCGCTGTTCCAGGCCGAGCCGTACTGGTCATAGCGCGCCCTCTTCTCGGGGTCTTTCAAGACCTCGTTGGCCTCGCCGATGTCCTTGAACTTGGCCTCGGCCGCCGGGTCCTTGTTGACGTCTGGATGAAATTTGCGCGCGAGCTTCTTGTACGCCTTCTGAATCTCCTCCTGGGTGGCGTCTTTCTTCACCCCCAGGGTGGCGTAATAGTCCTTGTAGTCCAATCGATGGTCCCTCCTCGTCGCGCTCTCGCGGTCTGTCGCGCCCGCCTCTCCGGTCCGCACCCGAGAGCTTAGTCTCAGGATAGCAGAGTTTTCGCTTTTTGACCTCGGAGTTTGAGTGCTCCACGCTCAGATTGGATAACGAAGGGGAGAGGCGCGGCATTCCCGGGCATCCTCAGGCATCGCCGGAAAAGAGAAAGGGCGCGGTCGCCCGCGCCCTGACAACCTCTCTCGACCGCAGCAGACCCTAGGGAGGCTCCATCCCGAACTGCTGGTAGTTCCTGGCGATGAAGGCCTTCCACTTCGAGGGGACGGTCTCCAGGGTGTAGATCGCCTCGACCGGACAGGCGTCGATACAGAGACCGCAGTCGATGCACTCCTCGGGCTGGATGTAGAGCATCTCCCAGTCCTCGGTTTTGCCGTAGATGCAGTCGACCGGACAGACGTCGACGCAGGAGGTGTCCTTCACCCCGACGCAGGGTTCCGTGATGATATGGGTCATTTCGCTGGTCTCTCCCGCTGGTATCGCGCGCTGGTATCGCGAATATTGCGCCGGACGGATTCCGGTGGCCGCGCGAGGTTGGATTATAGCGAGGCCTCGCTAAAAGCGTGGTCGAAGGCATCGAGCGTTGTATCGATCTCCGCCGGGCCGTGGGCCAGAGAGAGGAAGAACGCCTCGTAGGGGGAGGGCGGGAGGTGGACGCCGTGGGCGAGGAGCCGGTGGAAGACGCGGGTGAAGAGCGCCCGGTCGGTCGCGTGGACGTCGTCGATGTTCCGCACCGGGCGATCGGTGAAGTAGAGGCCCAGCATGGAGCCCTGGCGCTCGACCCGGCAGGGGACGCCGTGGCGGTTCGCCGCGGCGAGGATACCCTTCTGGAGCCGGGCGCCGCTCGCCTCCAGCTTCTCGTACGGGCAGTCGGTGTCGGAGCCGAGGATGCGGAGAGCGGCGCGGCCGGCGGCGACGGCGAGCGGGTTGCCGGAGAGGGTCCCTGCCTGGTAGACCGGGCCGGCCGGGGCCATCCGCTCCATGAGATCGCGGCGACCGCCGAAGGCGCCGGTGGGGAGGCCGCCGCCGATCACCTTGCCGAGGGTGGTCAAGTCGGGGCGAACGTCGAAGAGGTTCTGGGCGCCTCCCCAGGCGACCCGGAAGCCGGTCATCACCTCGTCGAAGATCAGGAGAGCGCCGTAACGGTCGCAGAGATCCCGGAGCCCGGCGAGGAAACCGGGCACCGGCGGGACGAGGTTCATGTTGCCGGCGATCGGCTCGACGAAGATGGCGGCGATCTCTGCGCCATTCGTGGCGAAGAGCCGCTCGACGGCGGCGAGGTCGTTGTAGGGGGCGAGGAGGGTGTCCGCCGTCACCGTCTCCGGCACGCCGGGTGAGGAGGGGACGCCGATCGTCGCCGCGCCGGAGCCGGCGGCGACGAGGAAAGGATCGGCGTGGCCGTGGTAGCAGCCGGCGAACTTGACGAACCGGCGGCGGCCGGTCGCCGCCCGGGCGAGGCGGAGGGCGGACATCGTCGCCTCGGTGCCGGAGTTGACGAGGCGGACCATCTCGATCGACGGTAGAGCCGCGACGATCGCCTCGGCGAGCTCGATCTCCGCCACCGTGGGGGCGCCGAAGGCGGTGCCGCGGGTCAGGGCCTCGCGCACCGCCTCGACGATCGCCGGATGGCCGTGGCCCAGGATGTGCGGCCCATAGCCGCCGATGTAATCGATGTAGCGGCGGCCGTCCTCGGCGATCAGCCAGGCCCCCTCCGCGGCGCGGATGAACACCGGCTGGCCGCCCACCCCGCGGAAGGCGCGGACGGGCGAGTTGACCCCACCGGGGATGACCTTCTGGGCGCGTTCCATCAAGGGCAGGCTCATTCCGTCCAGCCTTTCGCCAGCAGGCGCGCGGCCTCCTGGGCGCAGTAGGTGAGGATCAGGTCGGCGCCCGCCCGGCGGATCGAGAGGAGCGACTCCATCATCACCCGATCGTAGTCGATCCACCCCCGCTCGGCGGCCGCCTTGAGCATCGCGTACTCCCCCGAGACATGGTAGGCGGCGAGCGGCAGGTCGAACTCGTAGCGCAGAGCGGCGATGACGTCTAAATAGGGGAGGGCGGGCTTCACCATGAGCAGATCCGCCCCCTCGTCGACGTCCTCGGCCGCCTCGCGGATCGCCTCGCGGCCGTTCGCCGGGTCCATCTGGTAGGAGCGCCGGTCGCCGAAGGCCGGGGCGCTCTCGGCCGCCTCGCGGAAGGGACCGTAGAAGCCGCTCGCGAACTTGGCGGCATAGGAGAGGATGGGGGTCTGGGCGAAGCCCGAGGCGTCCAACGCCTCGCGGACGGCGCCGATCCGGCCGTCCATCATGTCCGAAGGGGCGATGACGTCGGCCCCCGCCTCGGCGAGCGAGACCGACTGCTTCGCCAGGTTCTCCAAGGTGGCGTCGTTGTCGACCTCGTGGCCGGAAAGGACTCCGCAGTGGCCGTGATCGGTGTACTCGCAGAAGCAGACGTCGACGATGACGACCATCTCGGGAAGCGCGGCCTTGAGGGCCCGGACGGCGCGCTGCACGATGCCGTCTGAAGACCAGGCGGCGCTCCCCACCGCGTCCTTCTGCTCCGGCAGGCCAAAGAGCAGCACCGAGCCGATCCCCTCGCCCGCGGCCTCCCGGCTCGCCTCGACGATGCGGTCGACCGATTGCTGGAAGACCCCCGGCATGGAGGACACCGGCCGTGCCACCCCGGTCCCGGGGCAGGCGAAGAGGGGGAGGATGAAGTCGTCGGGGCTGAGCTTCGTCTCCCGCACCATCCGGCGGAGCGCGGGAGTTCGCCGCAGGCGGCGGAGGCGGGTCTTGGGGAAGGGCATGGTGGGGAGGTTTTACCACAGGAACCTGGGCTGTCAGTTGTCTTTGAGGTCCAGTTTTTGTCTTGCCGCTGCTTCAAAGGAGATATTAGAGATAGAGCCTAGTGTAGTGCGTCGGAAATCCAGTACCTTTAGAGCGGACACCCAAAGAACCGCCACCCCACTCCCTTCAGGCGTGTCATCCTGGAGCGGAGCGAAGGATCTGGGGGATGGGAGCCTTCCGCCGCGCAGATCCTTCAGTCGCTAGGGCTCCCTCTCTATAACGATGTCAAGTCCCGAGTCTATCTCTCGAAGACTCGTCGCCGTGGCCGGTGGGCTGTGGAAAACGCGGAGCGTTTTCCAAGGGGTGTGGGAGGGTGCCGGGCGCGGGCTTGGGGGAGGCAGCCTTCCATACCCCGGCAGACCGCCGGCCGGGGAGATGGGGGCGCGGGGGAAGAGGGGGAGTTTTCCACAGCCGCGGGAGTTCGGTCTGCGACCGTTGTCTGGTTCGCTCCAGGTGACTGCTGATCAGGCTCTCCTCAATGGCGCTCCGGCGGGTACAGTCCAGACGCTGACACGACTGGCCGACACGGCCCTACCGGGCGTTTACACAGCATCCGCGGGGATGCTCGCCGGAACAGGGGTATGCGGGTCCGCGGTGAGGGCGGCAATCTTCCATACCGGAAGGCCGCCGCTGGCCCGAGAGGGGACGGGGGAAGAGGGATCTTTTCCAAAAACGCGGAAGCTCGGCCACTGCCTACTTCGCGTGCTCCGGTCCAAGCCCTTCCGGGCCAACCCGCAGCTTGCGCGGCATAGCGTGCGCTGTGCAACACGCCACCGCAGGCGCACACCTGGCGCGCCTACGCTCCGGCGGCCAGCCTACGCGGCCACATCCTCGTCGAGCCGCGCCCTACGGGTGCGGATGATGCTTCTCAGGAGAGCGTGATCGCACTCTCTGATCGCCCGACCTACCACCAACCGCGATCATCAGGCCGCCCCCGCCCCTCGGGTACTGTGCGCAGGCCCACTTCGGACCGCCCCCCGATTGCGCTCCAGGTGGCTGCTGATCAGAATCTCCTTATCGTAGCGGGCTCCATCCTCGGTCAGCAATTTGTAAATTAGCTTCGCTCGCTGCCGTGACAGTGCCAGCAAAGCTTTGACGTGGCCCGCTGGGTGGCCTTGATGGCGCTCCCGCTGCTTGCGGTGATACTCACGGTCCAGGGCGCTGACACGACAAGCTGCCACCGAGCCCAAGTACCGGACGCGCAGCACCCGCTTATTCGTTTGCCGGGCCAGACGATGCCGGGGACCGCTGCTGCCGCTCTGCCGAGACAACGGCGTCAGCCCCGCGTAGGTGGCAACCTGCCCTTCCGAGGCATGGCGTGCCAGCGGAAGTACCTCTCCGATCTCGACAGCGGCCCCGCAGACCCCGATGCCTGGCATCTCCAGCAGCACCGGACCCTTCGGGTGCGCCTCCACAGCTTCCTTCAGCTCCTCTTCTACCTGCTTTTGCGCCTGCTCCAAGGAGTCCAACTGTTGCACCACAATCCGGAGCTCCAGCGTTATGATCGATCTCTCCGTCTCCGGCAAGTGGATACCAAGGACCACCCGATGCAGAGCTTCGGCCTCTTCGTGGCTGTCCGGGGTACGGCCGGCTCGACGAAGAACCTGCGCCACCTCCTCGACCGGCGCCTCCCCGAGACCCTCCAAGCCTGGCCATCGCCTCAGGGCTGCACGGAGTCTCATGCTGTCCCAACGAGGACCCTCCCAGGCTCCGGCCACCAGTTCCCCGGACAGTTCCAACAGGCGGCTACGCAGTTGGTTGAGCAGACGAGTGTGCTGGCCTGTCAGCTGTTGCTTCAAGCGGCTCAACCGGCAAAGCCGACGCTCCTCCGGGCGAGGGCACAGAGCAGGACGACAAGTCCTCATCTTCTGGTACCCCATCCGCGCCAGCAGGTACCCATCCCAAGAGTCATCTTTACGAGGCTGGCCCTCCGCGCTGCGGTAATCCTTCAGGGCCTGCGGCGCTACCTGCCAGATCTCGATCCCCATCTCCAGCGCGACTCGCGACAGAACAGACCCCACCGAGCGAACTCCCTCCACCACCACCCGCAACGGACGACCGTTTCCACTCCGCACCACCTCGCTCAACCAGGCCCGCAGATCGGCCTCTCGGTTACGTAACTTCCGAGTTCTCTGCCACATGCCCTCTGCGGTCAACTCCACAAGCACGTGCCACTGCTCGCCACAGTCCATTCCAAGCCACAACGGGTTCAGCTCAGGGCTCACGGATACAACCCTCCTTCCCAAACGGGTACAATCGGTCTGCCCCGCGCCACCGACTCTCTATTAGCCATGCCGGCAAAGGGTCGTATCAGGGAGCGCGGATGGCTCGAGCACGGGGGCACTCTTCAGGATCAGCCATCAGCGGGTCCGAGGGAGCCTAGCCATCCCGTGCTCTGCTCTTTTATAGCCCTTCAGGATGACGGTAGGAAAGGTCGGAGCGAACCTACCGGGATAAGCGCCTAGAATCCCGCGGCATAGACGACGTCTCTTAAAATGCTCTCGCGCAGCCGCGGTTTGATGCCTTCCGCGATCACCAGGTCGACGGAACGCCCGAAGAGATCCTCGAGGAACAGCTTGAGATCCATGTAGCCGTCGAAGGTCTTCCGCCCGGGCTCGAATTCGACCAGGAAGTCCAGGTCGCTCGTCTCCTTCGCCTCGCCGCGAGCCCAGGAGCCGAAAAGGCCGAGTCGGCGCGCTCCGAAGGTTATGGATCGCCAGGCGGTGAGCTGCGAGCGTCTCGATGATGGGAGCTGAGTCTCGGTTCATGGCCTGACCCTTGGCGCGCACTCACCTTAGCGAAGATTCGGATGGGAGACAAGAACAGTCCTCTCGCCCACGGCTTCTCCCCGCCTTCAGCTATGCTTTCCCCGCCCATGAGCGTCCTCACCCCCCTCCTCTCCCGCGAGCTTCTGGTCGTCACCGGCAAGGGCGGGGTGGGGAAGACGGCGATGGCGGCGACCCTCGGGCGGGCGCTCGCGGAGGCGGGGCGGCGGACTCTCGTCGTCGAGATCGATCCGCGGGAGAACGCCCATCAGATGCTGGGGGTGCCGCCTTCGGGGGGCGACATCCTTCCGGTGGGGCCGCGGCTCTGGGTGCAGAACCTGAAGCCCCGGCAGGTGCTCGACGAGATCGTCCGCGAGCAGGTGAAGATCGAGTTTCTCGCCCAGCGGGTCCTCAAAAGCTCCGGCTACGAGCAGTTCGCGGCCTCCGCCCCGGGCTTGAAGGAGCTCGCCGTCCTCGGCTACGCCTACCGGCTGCGGCGGGGGCTGGAGCACGGCGCCCCGGAGATCGACGTCGTCGTCCTGGACGCCCCGGCGACCGGGCACGGGGTCACTCTTTTGACCGCGCCGCGGCTGGTCTCCGAGGTCATCCACCAGGGGCCCTTCGGGCGGATGGCGGGCGAGCTCGCGACCTGGATGGCCGACCCGGGACGCTCTGGAGTCGTAATCGTCACCCAGGCCGAGGAGATGCCGGTCGAGGAGGCTCTGGAGCTCGTCGACACCCTGAGCAAACGGTTCGGCCGCGCCCCGGAGCTCCTGATCGTCAATGGCCTCTATCCGCCGCTTCCCCAGCTTCCCCCTCTTCCAGAAGCCGCGGGGGAGGCCCTGGAGATCGACCTCTGGCGCCGGCGTCGGGGGCTCAACGAGCGCGAGCTGGCGCACCTCCAGGCCGGCTGGCCGGGACCTCGCGCCGAGCTGCCGCAACTCCCGCTCGACCGCGGTCCCGCCCTCATCGAGGCGCTCAAGCGTTGCCTCGTGGAGGGCACATGGAGCTGATCTCCCCCGAGCATCCGCTCCTCATCTTCGTCGGCTCCGGCGGGGTGGGGAAGACGACTCTCGCTGCGGCCACGGGGGTGCTCTCGGCACGCGCCGGGCGGCACACCCTGGTGATGACGTTCGATCCCTCCCTGCGCTTGAAGCAGGCGCTGGGGGTGGGAGAGGAGGCGCGGGATCACGAGCTGCCGGTCGATCTCGGCTCTCTCGACGAGGCGTCTTCCGGCGTCCCGACCGGGCGCCTCGACGCCAGCCTGCTCGACGCCAAGCGCACCTTCGACCGGCTGATCGAGCGCCACGCCCCCGATCCGGAGTCGCGCCGGCGCATCCTCGGCAACCGGTTCTACAACCAGCTCTCCGGAAGCCTCGGCGGCATCCTCGAATACATGGCGGTCGAGCGGCTCTTCGAGGTGGTGGCCGACGGCCGCTACGACCAGGTCGTCCTCGACACCCCGCCGACCCGCCAGGCGCTCGACTTCCTGGAGGCCCCGGCGCGGATCGTAGGATTCCTCGACAGCGGCGCCCTGAAGATGGGCTTGAAACCCTGGTTCGACGCGTCGGGCCGGTTGAATGCGTCGAAGGGCTTCGGCATCCTCGGCCGCCGGGCCGAGCGCTTCCTCGACGAGGTCGTGGGGCTCGATCTCCTCCGCGACATGGCCGAGTTCTTCCAAGCCTTCGCCCCTCTCTACGCCGGCTTCCACGAGCGGGCGGAGGCGGTCGAGGCGCTGCTGCGCTCGCCCAAGACCCGTTTCGTCCTGGTGAGCGGCCCGGGCGAGGAGCGCATCCCGGACACCCTCTTCTTCGCCCGCCGCCTGGTCGCCGCCGGCTATCACCTGGGGCCGGTGATCGTGAACCGGGTCCACCCCCATGTCGTCCTGCCGGCCGGCGCTCCCGCCTTCGATTCGGCGGCGCCCGCGAAGGTCGACGGCCGGCAGCTTCTCGCCTGGCTGGGCGAGCGCGACGAGCGCGGCCTGGCGCAGCTCGGCGCCCTCCTGGCGGAGCAGCCGCGGGTCTCCCTCCCGCTCCTGCCCGAGGAGCCGACCGACCTGCCGGCCTTGGCCGCCCTCGGGGCGGACTTGGCGGAGCGGCTGAAGAGCCAGTAGCAGCTTGAAAGGAGATTCGCGATGGACGTCTCTGTGACGAACGACGAAGAGCGCCGGCAGTTCCACGCCGAGATCGACGGCCACCGGGCGCACCTCGACTACCTCCCGCTCCACGACGGTACGCTCAACCTGATCCACACCGAGGTCGATCCCGCCCTCCGCGGCAAGGGAATGGGGGAGGCGGTCGTCCGCTTCGCTTTAGACGCGGCGCGGCGCGGCGGCTTCAAGATCATCCCCACCTGCCCGTTCGTCCAGAAATTCATCGAGCGCCACCCCGAGTACGGGGATCTCGTCGCCCACCGGGGTTGAGGTCCGTGCGGTTGAGGGTCCGTAAGGAGCCCTCCTGGCATCGCCTGAGAGGTTCGAGAGCTTCCATTCCCGGATTCGCCTCTGGCGACCCGTTTGAGCCCGGGTTCCCTCCAGTAGCCCCGCCACATCACCTTGTAGCCACCCAGAACCTGCTTTTAGAGCCACTAAAACCTCATTTAGGACCACAACAACCTCTTTTTGCTGCCAGAAAACCGGTTTCAGCAACGCTAAAACCTCTTTACGCCAGTCGAAAGCCTCTTTTCTTCTCTCAAAAAGCGGTTTTCGCGTCTCTTCATCCTCTTTTCGCGGCCCTAAAAGAGCTTTTCTTTAGCGGAAAACAAGTTATCCAGCCGCGTAAAGGTCTTTTCCGCGCCAGAAATGCTCATTTCAGGCTCCTCCTACCTCTGGCACGCCTCCTGCTCCATCCCCTCTTGAGCCTTCCTTGCCGCGTCGCGGCAGAATAGGCTTGACAATCTTGCCGCAGTGCGGTATTTTCACTCTGCCGAGACCGGGATTGCCCGCTTCGGCAACGAGCGAGGAGACCTCATGATCCGACTCATCAAGCGATACGAGAGCCGCAAGCTCTATGACACCGAGGAGAGCCGGTACGTCTCGCTGGAAGAGATCGCGGCCTGGGTGCGGGGAGGCCAGGAGGTCAAGGTGGTCGACAACGCCACCGGGACCGACGTCACCTCCCAGACCCTGACGCAGATCATCCTCGACGAGGGCCGGAAGGGCACCGCGTTCCTCCCCAGCGAGCTGTTGCACGAGCTGGTGCGGATGGGGGAGCGGGCGGTCAGCAGCGGCAAGGAGCAGCTCCAGCACGGGGTCGACCGCCTGGTGCAGGTGTCGCTCGACCGCCTCGCCCCGGTGCGCCGGGCGCGCGAGGAGATGACCGGCCTGCGGGCCCGCCTGGAGCAGTTGGAGGCGTCGCTCTCCGAGTTGGAGACCGCGCCGGCTCCCGCTCCGACGATCCTCACCCCGGCTTCGAGTCTGCACGAAAAGGAGTGACGAGCTCGCCTGAGGCTCAAAAACCCTCGGGCGTAACGACGAAAACGCGGGGTATCCCCGCTGGAGGGACGATCCATGGACGACAATACGACCGGTAGTCGCGATAGGAAGCTGCAGGACGAGCTGATGGAGTCGGCGCACCGGATCTGGCTCGCCGGCTTGGGCGCCCTGGCCACCGCCGAGGCCGAGGGCTCGAAGGTGTTCAGCCGTCTGGTCGAGCGCGGCAAGGACGTCGAGACGCGCGGCAAGGACGCCGCGGCGGACTTAAAGGACCAGGCGAAAGCCAAGTTCGAGGACGCCAAGAGCCAGACCGGGAACGCCTGGTCGGGCCTGGGCGACAAGGTCGACGAGACCGTGACCTCGGCCCTCCATAGGCTCGGCGTGCCGACCCGCGACGAGATCAGAAACCTCACCCAGAAGATCGAGGAGCTGAACGCCAAGGTCGAGCAGCTGAAGCCCCGGGTCACCCCGGCGGCGCCGACCGTGACTTCACCGACCTCGCCGATCGTCACCGCGACGGGCGAGCCCATCGCCTGAGGACGAGGGGTGGAAGCTTCTCTGGAGCCCATGGAGCCACCTGATCCGGTGCGCGCCGGCCGGTCCCCGCGGATCGGCCTGGCGCTCGCCGGCGGCGCGCCCGGCGGCGCGGTCTACGAGATCGGCGCCCTCCAGGCGCTCGACGAGGCGCTGGGGGGCGACCGGCTCAACGACCTCTCGATCTACGTCGGGGTGAGCTCGGGGGCTCTCCTCGGTGCCTGCCTGGCCAACGGCGTCACTCCGGCCCAGATGTGCCGCAACCTGGCCGGGGTCGAATCGGCGGATCCGCCTTTCGTCGCCGACGCCTTTCTCCAGCCGGCTTTCCAGGCGATGCGGCGCGGCCTCGGGTCGCTCCCGGCGCTCTTCGGCGGCGCTCTCTGGGACTACGTCTCCCGCTTCGGTTCCTACACGCTCCTCGAATCGATGACCCGGCTGTCGCAGGCGCTGCCGGTGGGTCTGTTCGACAACGAGCCGATCCGCGAGTACCTGGCGGACGTGTTCTCCCTCCCGGGGAGGACCGACGATTTCCGCCAGCTCCGTAGGCCTTTGGTCGTCGTGGCGACCGACCTCGACTCCGGCCTCGCCGCGCGTTTCGGCGAGCCGGGCCTGGACCACGTCCCCATCTCGCGCGCCGTGCAGGCGAGCGCGGCCCTCCCCGGCCTCTATCCGCCGGTCGAGATCGAGGGGCGCCACTACGTCGACGGCATCCTCTTGAAGACCGTCCACGCCTCGGTCGCCCTGGAGCGAGGGGCGGAGCTCGTCCTCTGCGTCAACCCCATCGTCCCCCTCGACACCGTGCGCGCCATCGAACAGGGAATCCTGCCGAGCGGCACGCTCCGGGACCGCGGCCTCCCGACGGTTCTGGCGCAGACCTTCCGGACGATCATCCATTCGCGGATGGAGGCCGGGATGGCGGCCTACGAGACCCGGTTTCCAGCCGCCGACGTCGTGCTCTTGGAACCCGAGCGTCACGACTACCGGATGTTCTTTACCAACATCTTCGGCTTCGACGAGCGCATCCAGGTCTGCGAGCACGCCTACCAGGCGACCCGCGAGACTCTCCTCGACCGTTTCGACGAGCTGGAGCCCATCCTCGCCCGCCACGGTCTCACCCTCCACCGGGACGTCCTCACCGGAGAGCGCGACCTGTGGAGCCGCGTCGGCGCTCCGGACGCGCGGAAGGCGGCTTCGGGGAAAAACCAGGGGAAAGGCCGGCGTCCCCGGGAATCCTCTCCCGGCCAGGCTGTCGTCCATCGTCTGGACGACGCCCTGACCCGCCTCGACCGGCTGGTTGGCGAGCGGCTCTCCTAGAAGACCGTCCTGACTGGCTTTTTTGCCACCTGCGTCTTTCCGCCCCGCTGCCCCTCCCAGGGGTAGGATTCAGCGCGATTGGGGAACATGAGCGAACTCCTTCTCTCGGAGGGCATCGTCCAAATCCTTCGCGATTCCCAAAGCCAGGTGAGCGCACCGGACCGCGACGGTCTCAAGGCGGGCGGCCCGCTCCGGGGTCATCCCCTTTTCCTCCGGGACGATCTCGCTAAACGACCGAAGGAAGAGGCCGAGGTGCGTAAGGTCGCGCGCGGCGGCTTCGAGACTTGCAACCGACCAGGAGCCTTCGGTCGGCAGATCGCGTGAAGTGGTATCGATCGCGTGGTCATAGAGCATCCGCGCGAGCCGCCTCAGAGCTTTGGCCTGCTTCGGACGGAAGTTCACCAACATCGTCTCCCGGAACCCTTCCGTGCGTTCATACTCAAGGTCAGCGAGCCCTTGGCCGTCTGTCATCATCGACTCCTTCAAGAAAGGGTCCGGGGGTGAGAAGGGAACGATAGGAGAGAGCCTCCGCGAGGTGTGCCGGCCGGATCGCCTCGCTCCCCGCGAGATCGGCGATCGTGCGCGCCACCCGGAGGACGCGGCCGAAGATCCCCAGGGTGATCGGCAGCCGCTCGAAGATCGCCTGTTGAAATGCCTTGCACCCTGGATCGAGCGGGCAGAAGCGATGGAGCTCTTCTGCCGTCATGCGCGAATTGACCCGGGCCTCGCCGAACCGCTCTCGGGCGATCTTTCGGGCTCGCTCTATGCCCGCGCGCATGGCCGCGACGCCGGCCGCTATGACCCTGCGGCCCGGGAGGACCGAGTGCTGAATGTCGAAGACGGCTCCGAGCGGCTCGGAAGCCTGGCGCCGGTACCGCACGCGGTGCGCAGGGGTACAGGCGCAGCCGTTTTCGTGTCCGGGAATCCCCCCGCACGGGCAGCTCGTCATGGTCGCGAAGAGCGTGACCGCCGCCGGTCGCTCGGGGCGCCGGGCCAGGCGGAGCACTCCCTCTTCGAGAGGCGGGAGAAGCGCGCCGAGGGCATCCCGGCGGAACTCCGGGAGATGCTTCAGGACCAAAATCCCCCGATGGCTGAGCTCGATCTCGCCCGGCCGTTTGTCAAATCCGAGAAATCCCCGCGGCGTGCTTGCGGGGTTGGAGAGGCGGATCGGCGGGAGGTTCAGGTCGGAACGAAGCTCGCCTGCCCGGGCGTAGATAGCCTCGACCACTGGGGCCTCCTCGTCTACAAGGGGCGGCAGGAGACCGGGAAGGGCGCGGACGAGCCCTGCCTTCCCGGAGCCCGAGGGACCGACGAGGAGGAGGTGATGCCCGCCCGAGAGCGCCACCTCAAGCGCACGCCTCGCGCCATTATCTCCCGGCAGCTCGTCGAGTGCGGGAGCCCGGTCGTCGAGGCCGATGTTTCGGGCAGCCATGGAGGCAGAATTGTAAGGAGGTTTTGAGGAGGACCAAAGGGTGCGATCCGCAAGGGAGCTTGTCCAGCGCCTTTCATGCTTTTTCCCCCGGGGTCACGCTAGCGGAGCAGAAGCCCAGGGCCAACCCGCGCCGGCCCTGGGGAGGTCATTATTGGCGCCCGTAAGGATCGAGGATCGGCCCGTTATCTCCGAGAGGATGGGGTGAGGTCCCCACTTGCGGATTCCCGTAGGGATCGAGGATTGCCCCGGTCGCTTCCCAGAGCTTCGTAAGCGAGTGGCTGAGGCGCGCAACGAGGCCTTCGGTTCCGCGGGCGGAACGGGCCACCTGTGCCGCTGGCCGGAAATCCCTTCCTCGCTCTGCGTAGGCGGCGCCAGCAGAAAGGCCGAGGAGAAGAATCCCTGCGAAGAATGCCCTTTGGCTCTTGATCCGAGACATCACCGAACTCCCTTCGAGGCGGCGCCGCGAGAGGCCGTCATGGCCGCCACTCTGCCGCCTCTCTTCAAGGAGTGTCGCTCAGCAGTGCTAGGAAATCCAGGAAGGCGTTAACCTATCGGCTTTCCGCCCTCCGGCAGTTGATTCTTTCCGCAGTTGTCTCCGACTCGCAGCCATGCCGCACCTACTCTCTTTGAGCAAAAGTTCAGTCTTCCCACAATCTTTGGAGGGATGTTCGCATGGAAAGCCATCACCTGACGCCGGAGATACTCCACGGGATCCTCGATGAGGATCGAGGAGAGACCGAGACGCGCCTCCTGCTCCACTTGCTTGCGGTGTGCCCCGAATGCCGTATCGCAGGAGGAGACATCCTCGATTTCTACCGCGCCGGCGCGCTGGGTCTCGACTTCTGCGCACTCGACGTCTATCTCGCGCGCTCCCGCGCCGAAGCACCCGCCCTCCTGAAGAAACTCACTCGCTTCCCATTTGAGCGGCAGAAAGGCCTCATTCAAGACGCCGTCCAATTCCGAAGCTGGGGGCTCGCTGAACTCTTGTGCACTGAGAGCGAGGGCGCAGCGCCAACCGATGTCACGCGGGCGATCGAGCTCGCCGAACTTGCCGTCCTACTCGCCGGCCTCCTTCCTGAGGGTGAACCAGCCGAGCTCTCCTGGCTCTGCCAGCTGCGCGCCCGCACCTTTGCGTGTCTCGGCAACGCGCGACGGGTCCTCGGGGAACTCCGGAGCGAGAACGATGCCTTCCGCGAGGCTGATCGGTTATGGGCGATCGGAGCAGGAGATGCGGGAGACTCCCTTGGCTACGAATCCCGTTACCTCGCCCTCAAGGCCTCTCTCCGGCGAGAAGAACGCCGCCTCCCGGAGGCGCTTGCACTTCTCGACCAAGCCTTTCAGTCAGAGCCAAGCGCCAGAGAGAGAGGCGCGATCCTCGTGAACCAAGCATCCGTCCTTGAGGAGCTGGGACAGATCGACCAGGCGATCACCCTCTTTAAGGAGAGCTCGGGATTCGTCGAAGACGCCGGAGATCGGCGCCTCTTCCTCTGTCTTCGGCATAACCTCCTCCTCTTCCTCACGGAGGCTGGCCGGTACGGAGAAGCCGGAGCGATGGTGCAGGAGGTGGCACTCCTCTCCCGAGACCTCGGCAACGGGCTTGACCTCGTGCGCCTGCATTGGGCGGAAGCGAGGATCGCTCGTGCCACCGGTAGCACTGAGGAGGCGATCCGCCTACTCGCGGACGCTCGAAGCGACTTCTCCGCACAAGGCATGGGCTATGACATGGCGCTCATTTCTCTCGAACTTGCGCTGCTTCACGCTGAAGCCGGCAGAACGGAGGAAGTAGAAGCCATCGCTCACGACATCGTTTCGATCTTTGAGGCGCAGGATGTACACCGGGAGGCTCTCGCAGCGGTCACGATCTTTGTCCGCGCCGCCGCCGCGAAAACCGCGGACGCGGCGCTCGTTCGCGAGGTCGCCGAGTACCTGCATTCGGCACGGCACAATCCAAATCTTCCGTTCCGGAAGTAGAGGCGGATTGCCATAGAATGGCCAAAGGGGGCAGGATATGAAGCGAGAGGAGGTAGAAGGTGAGGGCGGGGAGATCGGCTCCGTGATCGCCATTTTTCGGGCTATCCGGCACTGGAGCCAGACCGAGCTTGCAGAAGCTTCCGGAGTCGGTCAAAGCTCCATTTCCGAATATGAACTTGGCAAGAAAGAACCGCACTTCTCGACGCTCGAACGACTCTTGACTGCGATGGGTTACCATCTGTCAGCGATTGGTGAGGCTCGAGGGTTCCTTTTGAAGGTCCGTGATTGCCATACCTTGATAGCGCCCGGAGATCGAGCCGAGGCACTCGAACTTTGGGAGCGTCTCGAAAGCCATAGCCATGAAGCACAGCTTGCGATCGTGCGAGAGGCCGGAGAGTTCAAACACTGGGCGCTATCCGAGTTTCTCGCACTCCAAAGCACACGGATGACGAGTTCCGACCCGAAACGCGCGCTCGAATTCACCGAACTCTCCGTCGCGGTCGCGGAGGCCATTCCCGGCACAAGCCCTTGGCTTTCAAATGTCCGCGGCTTTGCGTATGCACACTTGGGAAACGCGAGGAAGGTACTCGGTGATCTCGGGCTCGCCGAAGCGGCGTACGCCAGTGCGGATCGGTTCCTCAAGGCAGGACGAAGCGACAAGTCCGGGCTCTTGAACCTCTCCCGGGTCTTCGGAATGAAAGCAGCCCTCCGCCGCGACCAGCGGCGCTTCTCCGAAGCGATTTCGCTTCTGGACCAGGCCCTCGCGTTGGAGAAAGGCCCGCACCGGGCCACTCTTCTTGCCGTCAAGGCAACCGTGCTCGAAGAAAACGATGACACCGAGGGGGCTATCGGCCTGCTTCGTGAGGCGGCGACTATCGAGAATGCTGATGGCGATACGCGATTGCCGCTCGTCATCCGGCATAATCTCGTCATCTTCCTCTCAAATGCCGGCCACCACCGCGAAGCGCGAGCGCTCCTGCCAGAAGTTTCGGAACTGGCTCGCTGTCTCGGGAGTCCTCTCGATCGATTACGGCTGCGCTGGGTCGAAGGGAAAATTCTCTCCGGGCTTCATGAGACGGAACGCGCGGTTGAGATACTTACGAAGGTGCGCACCGAGTTCTCGGCCCTCAAGATGTATCACGACATGGCGCTTGTCACCCTCGAGCTCGCCTCCCTTTATGCCAAGGAGGGTCGTGCGGCGGAAGTAAAGAGCATTGCGCGCCACCTCGTTCCCGTGTTCCAGGCTCAGGACGTACACCGGGAGGCGCTCGCCGCACTTTCCTTCTTTCGGCAAGCAGCCGAGATAGAAAAGGCAGACACCGAGATCGTGAGCCAAGTGCATGCATTCCTGACGAGTGTCCGTCGCAATCCGGACCTGAAGTGGGAAAAACCCCAGAGTCCCAAAAGCGCCTGAGCCTCCGCTCGCTCCACTACCTAACCTTGCTCCGAGCGCCGAAGCTGCCGTATATTTGTTGATGATGAAATCTATTCTGAAACTAAAAAAGGAACGGGCAGGGCCGGCCCGGAGCTTTCCATATCGGTGAGCAACTGTCTGCATGGAATGTCGTCGTCGAGCTGGAAGGTGACCGTGCACACCACCACCGGCGATCAGCTGAGTGACGTCCTGCCGAGCGGCACGCTCCACGTGCTGAATGTCGAAGACGGCTCCGAGCGGCTCGGAAGCCCGGCGCCGGTACCGCGCGCGGTGCGCAGGAGTACAGGCGCAGCCGTTTTCGTGTCCGGGAATCCCCCCGCACGGGCAGCTCGTCATGGTCGCGAAGAGCGTGACCGCCGCCGGTCGCTCGGGGCGCCGGGCAAGGCGGAGCACTCCCTCTTCGAGAGGCGCAAAAAGGGTGCAGAGGGTATCCCGACGGAACTCCGGGAGGTGTTTCAAGACGAGGACCCCTCGGTGACCGAGATCAATCTCGCCTGGCCGCTTGCCGAAGCCGAGAAATCCCCGCGGCGTGCTTGCGGGGTTGGGGAGGCGGATCGGCGGGAGGTTCAGGTCGGAACGAAGCTCGCCTGCCCGGGCGTAGGTGGCGTCGACCTCGCGGGCCTCGTCACCCATGAGGTTTGGCAGGAGGCCGGGCAGCGCGCGGACGATGCCAGCCTTCCCGGATCCTGCGGGACCAACGAGGAGGAGATGATGCCCGCCGCCGAGCGCGACTTCCAGAGAGCGCTGAGCGCATTCGTTTGCGGAAAAATCGGAGATGCCTTCGACCACGCATGAAGCATAGGGAGAACTTTAGGAGGGGAGAAGCGAACTTTACTTTGATCCGGTACGGCCGATCATCTGTCCAAAGAAGGACGGGAACCGGGCACGAACCCAGTCCCCCGTCCGGTTAGGGCTCGTCATGAGATAAATATCCTATCTACAGCTCGTCAAAGCCATATGAATGCACGATTTGGAAATTCCAAATGGTACAGTTATTTCGTGACGAGCCCTTAGTGGCTGCCGAAGGGATCAATGCCACTGCCTGTATCGCTGGCAGGTCGTTGCGGAGGGGCCGTTGCAGACGTAGCCGGCGTCGGGTTGCCGAAAGGATCGATGCCGCTACCGTTTGCGGCCCATAGGCTCGTGAGCTGGTGCCATATCCCGGTAAGGGCACGATCGACGGCTCCGACCGAGAGAGAGGTCTTTTCCTTAGAGGTGCGGTGCTCCGTCGCGAGTGCCGGGGTTGCAATGAGGACTATGGCGAGGGCAAGGGTCGATCCGACTCGGCGGGAAACGGTCTTCATTCGATTCTCCTTGAAGAGGTGCGTGGCACGGCCGCCATGGCCGTGGCCAGACTTCTTCTGATGAAGTATCTCGCGAAGGCTTCTCGACCAGGCGATCGGACGACGCCCTGACCCGCCTCGACCGGCTGGTCGGCGAGCGGCTCTCCTAGGAGCCCGGACAAAGCCCGCTCTGTTGGGCGGCCCTCGACAAGGGGTTGCAAGGAGGCAAGTGGTTCAGTCTGATCGACAAGGTCTACAGCCTTGGGAATCTGGAAGCAGCCTGGCGACAGGTGAAGAGCAACCGGGAGAGGGGGATTGAGGTAGCGCCTATGGGGCGGTCCCAGGATTTACATCCGATTTACATTCGTCAAGGAATGGTCGTCGGCGCGCATCGGGTGGCGAGGGTCCTCTATATTACATCGGCGGTGGGAGCCTTGAGGAGAACCGATGCGTAAGTCCCGTTGGCTGTGGATCGCGGTGCTGGTGATCGCGGCGGTGGGGGTGGGCCTCTGGCTGCGGGCGCGGAAGGCGCGCGCGGACAGCGAGGTGCACTACGACACGACCGAGGTCGATCGCGGGACGGTCACCGCCAAGGTGACGGCGACCGGCACCCTTTCCGCCATCGTCACGGTGCAGGTCGGGACCCAGGTCTCGGGGGCGATCGCCGCCCTCTACGCCGACTTCAACTCCTCGGTCACCAAGGGGCAGCGGATCGCGAAGATCGAGCCCAGCCTCTTCGAGGCCTCGGCGCAGCAGGCGAAGGCTAACCTCGTCGCGGCGCAGGGCAATCTCGCCAAGGCCAAGGCCCAGGCGGTCGACGCCGAGCGCCAGGCGCAGAGGAGCGAGGCCCTCCTGGGCCGGCGTCTCATCGCCCAGGCCGACTATGATACCGCCCGGTCGACCGCCGACGCCGACAAGGCGGGGGTCGACGCCGCCGCCGGCGCCGTCGAGCAGGCCCGGGCGCAGCTCCACCAGGCCGAGGTCAACCTCGCCTACACCGACATCATCTCGCCGACCAGCGGTACGGTGATCGCCAGGAACGTCGACGTCGGCCAGACCGTCGCCGCCTCTCTCCAGGCGCCGACCCTCTTCCTGATCGCCGAGGGCCTGCGCAAGATGCAGGTCGACACGAGCGTCGCCGAGGCCGACATCGGCAAGATCGCCTCCGGCATGAAGGCGACCTTCACTGTCGACGCCTATCCCAACGAGCGCTTCACCGGCACCGTGCGCCAGGTCCGCAACTCGCCGCAGACGGTCCAGAACGTCGTCACCTACGACGCGGTGGTCGACGTCGACAACAGCCAGCTCAAGCTGAAGCCGGGGATGACCGCCAACTGCACTTTCGTCTATGCCGAGCGCGAGGACGCCCTGCGGGTGACCAACGCCGCCCTCCGCTTCCTGCCGCCGCCCGATCTCCTGGCGAAGTGGACCGGCGGGAAGCTCGGCCGGGGGCGCTTCGGCAGGCGCGGCGGGAGAGGGAACGGCGGCGGCGGGGACAACGTCGCCGGCGGCGTTGGTGCCGCCGGCGGCGCCGGTCCGGGCGAGGGCCGGCGCCGGGGCGGCGAAAACGGCGGCGGTCCCGGCCGAGGCGCCCCGAACGCCGCGAGCCCCACGGACGCCGCGGGCGCGGCCGATGCCGGAAGCTTCGGCAACTCCGGCAACGGGGCCGGCCGCCGGCCCGGGGCCCGCAACGGTCCCACCGACCGGCGGACCCTCTGGGTGCTGCGCAGCGGCAAGCCGACGCCGGTGCCGGTGCGGATCAAGGTCGGGATCACCGACGGCTCCCTGACCGAGGTCGCCCAGGTGCTCGGGGGCGAGCTCCAGGCCGGCGACCTCGCGCTGACCGGAGTCACCGTGGGCGCCGATGCCGCCGGCGCCGGCAACTCCGCCGGCCGGTCGACAGGGCCCGGGGCCCAGCCGGGGAACTTGCCCCGGCGGATCTTCTAGGGAAACGGGCGCCGAACCTTGAGCTCGCTCCTCACCCTGGAAGACGTCAGCAAGGTCTACCACATGGGGGACGTGGACGTGCACGCCCTCCGTGGGGTCTCGTTGACCGTCGAGGAGGGTGAGTTCGTCGCCGTCATGGGAGCCTCGGGCTCGGGCAAGTCGACGATCATGAATATCATCGGCTGCCTCGACCGGCCGACCGGCGGGCGCTACCTCCTGGCCGGCGAGGACGTCTCGCGGCTCGACCGCTACGCCCTGGCCAAGCGGCGCAACCGGACGCTCGGCTTCGTCTTCCAGAGCTTCAACCTGCTCCCCCGCACCTCGGCCCTGGACAACGTCGAGCTCCCCCTCCTCTATGCCGGGGTCCGCACCCGCGAGCGCCACGAGCGCGCCCGGCAGGCGCTCGAACGGGTGGGGCTGGGCGATCGGGTCAACCACCATCCCAACCAGATGTCCGGCGGCCAGCAGCAGCGGGTGGCGATCGCCCGCGCCATCGTCTCCCACCCCAAGGTGATCCTCGCCGACGAGCCGACCGGCAACCTCGACTCGACGACCAGCGAGGGGGTGATGGCGCTCTTCCAGGAGCTCGGCGACTCCGGGATCACCGTCGTCCTGGTCACCCACGAGCCCGACATCGCGGGCTTCGCGGCGCGGGTGGTGATGATGAAGGACGGCCGGGTGCAGACCGACCTGCGCCACGAGCCCAGGCGCGCCCGGCCGGTGTCCGCCGACGCCGATGCCGCCGATGCCGTCACCGCGGGCGCCGCGGACCGGGAGCCTGAGCCATGAACATCCTCCAGACCCTGCGTGTCGCCATCCGGGCGCTCCTCATCAACAAGCTGCGCTCCTTCTTGACCACGCTCGGGATCATCATTGGGGTGGCGGCGGTCATCGCCATGGTGGCGATCGGCGAGGGCGCCAAGGCGCGGGTCGAGGAGTCGTTCTCGTCGATGGGCTCGAACCTCCTCGTCATCCTCCCCGGCTCGACCTCGGCCGGCGGCCAGCGCGGCGGTTTCGGCAGCCTCCCGACCCTCACCTGGGACGATCTCAAGGCGATCCAGACCGAGGTGCCGGCGGTGCGCTTCGCCGCCGCGCAGCTGCGCAGCAACGCCCAACTCCTCTCCGAGGACCAGAATTGGAACACCAGCGTCTACGGTACGACGACCGAGTACTTCGAGATCCGCAACTGGCCCGCGGCCCTGGGATCGCCGATGACCGACTCGGACGTCGAGAGCGGCGCCAAGGTCGTCTTTCTCGGGAAGACCGTCGCCGACAAGCTGTTCGGCGCCAACGCCGACCCCACCGGCCAGCTGGTGCGGATCAAGAACATCCCCTTCGAGGTGAAGGGGGTCCTCTCGCCCAAAGGCCAGTCGCCCACCGGGCAGGACTACGACGACGGCGTCTTCGTGCCTCTGCGCGCCTTCCAGACCAAGATCCAGGGCGGCCTGCGACAGTTCATCTCCGGCACGATCTACGTCAGCGCCCAGTCGCAGTCGACGACCGCGCTCGCCGAGCAGCAGGTGACGAACCTCCTCCGCGACCGCCACCACATCGGCCCCGGCGCCGAGGACGACTTCTCGATCCGCAACCTGACCGAGCTCGCGAGCGCCCAGGAGGAGGGGACGAAGACCTTGACGACGCTCCTCGCGAGCATCGCCGCGGTCTCGCTTCTCGTCGGCGGGATCGGGATCATGAACATCATGCTGGTCTCGGTGACCGAGCGGACGCGGGAGATCGGGGTGCGGATGGCGGTCGGCGCCAACCCCGGCGACATCCTCGCCCAGTTCTTGGTCGAGGCCCTCACCCTGGCGACGGCCGGCGGCGTGATCGGCATCGCGAGCGGCCTCCTCACCGCCGAACGATTGGCCGTGCGCTTCGGCTGGCCGACCCTCATCCGGGCGGACATCGTCGTCATCGCGGTCGTCTTTTCGGCCGCGGTGGGGATCGTGTTCGGCCTCTATCCAGCGCGCAAAGCCTCGCGCCTCGACCCCATCGACGCCCTGAGGTTCGAATGATCGCCAGCCTCGCCCTCGCCGCCCTCCTGAGCAGCGCTCCGCAAGCTCCGGCTTCCGCTCCGGCCCCGGCCCCGGCACCGACCGCGGCGCCGGCCTATTCGGCGCCTCCGACTCCCCCGACCTCGCCGGTTCCGCCGCCCCCCATCGCCACGAACCCGCCGTCGCGGACCGTCCTCACCCTGGCCCAGGCAGAGGACGCGGCGCGCGCCCATCAGCCGCAGCTCCAGGCGGCGGCCGCCGCCACCGCCGCGGCCGGGGCGAGGGTCGGCGAGGCCCGCTCCGGGCTCCTCCCCCAGGTCTCCGGGACCGGCGGCTACCAGCGGGCGACGGCCAACTTCGTGAGCCGCCCGGGGAGCCTGCCCCGCCAACTCGGGACCGCCGGCGGGAGCGACAGCTTCGGGAGCTTCGGGTTCTACAACCTGGGGATCACCGCCAACTACACCCTCTACGACTTCGGCCAGGTCCGCGGGCGCTACCGCTCGGCCGAGGCGAGCCTCGCGGCCCAGAAGGAGGACGAGCGGACGACCGGCTACCAGGTGCTCTTCACGGTCCGCACCGCCTTCTTCATGGCCCGCGCCGCGCGCGAGCTGGTGGGCGTCGCCCGCGACACCCTCTCCAACCAGCAGAAGCACCTCGACCAGACCCAGGGCTTCGTCGAGGTCGGCACCCAGGCCGCGATCGCCCTCGCCCAGGCGAAGACGGCGGTCGCCAATGCCCAGGTGCAGCTGATCAACGCCGAGAACGGCTACGAGACGGCCAAGGCGCAGCTCAACCAGGCGATGGGGGTCGAGGGTCCGACCGACTACGACGTCGCGGACGACAGCGAGCCCCCGGTGCCCGGCGAGGAGGCGGGCGTCGACGCCCTCTTCGACGAGGCGCTCAAGGCGCGGCCGGAGATCGCCGCCATGGCCGACCAGGTGCGGGCCGCGGAGCTGACGGTCGAGGCGCAGAAGGGCGCCGCCCTGCCGAGCCTCGGGGTGTCGACCGGCGCCACCGACGCCGGCGCCCAGGTCGGCGGCCTGATCTGGAACCTGAGCGCCGCCCTCCAGGTCTCGGTCCCGATCTTCACCGGCGGCCTCGTCCGCTCCCAGGTCGCCGAGGGCCAGGCGAACCTCGCCGCCGCCCGCTCGCAGCTCGCCGTCGAGCGCCTCGCGGTGCGGCTGGAGGTCGACCAGGCCCGGCTCGGCGTGCGCGCCGCCAAGGCCGCCCTCCAAGCGAGCGGCGACGCCCTCGAAAACGCCGCCGAGCAGCTCCTCCTGGCCGAGGGCCGCTACGAGACCGGCGTCGGGAGCATCATCGAGCTCGGCGACGCCCAGGTGGCGAAGACCACCGCGGCCCAGCAGAAGGTGGGGGCCGAGTACACCCTGGCCCAGGCGCGGGCGCAGCTGGTCAAGGCGCTCGGCCGGGGCTAAGCGGTCGGTTCGTCCTTCGACCCTCAGGCCGCCGATCGATCGGCCTCCCGCGCAGAAGTCGACCGGGTAGGCAGGGGCAGAGCCCCTGTGCCTGCCCGGCTCGCGGCCCGGCCGGAGCGGACTATGGTAGCTTGACCGGGCCTGAATTCTTGATCGAGAGGAACCATGCTCAGTCGCTTTCGCGTCCAAGGCTTCAAGTCGCTCCTCGACGTCGAGCTCGAAGATGGCGCCGCTCGTCGTCTTGTTCGGACCGAACGCCGCGGGCAAGAGCAACGTCCTGGAGGCGCTGCTTCTCCTCTCACGGCTCGTCACGGAGCCTACACTCTCCGCGGCCTTCGAGCCTCCGATGCGAGGATACCCGCTCGAAGCCTTCAGTCTCCCGCAGAACGGATTGGAAGGGCTGCTCCAGCAAGACAAGGCCGGGCTGACTCTCGAAGCCCGCCTCCAGCCCGGACGGAGGGACGGCAGCACCGATACCCAGGCTCTGATCTACAAGGTCGGCGTCCAGATTCAACCGAGATCCGGCGCTCTGGAAATCGTCGATGAGACGCTGAGTCAGCCCGTTGGGAAGAGCTTTCTGACGTACAACCGGCCCAAGGGCACTCCGGGAGCGGCCTCGCGAGCCGTGGTCGATAGCCTGGGCGATCAGCTCTCCGCTTGGCGAACCTATTACCTCGACCCCCAGATCGCGATGCGCGAGCCGCAGCCGCCTCGGGAGGTTTCGGATATCGGACCTCGTGGCGAATGGATCGCTCCATTCCTCTATCGGCTCAAGGAGAGCGAAGCCTACCGCAAGCATTTTCTCGCGATCGGTCGCGCTTTGAGAAGCGCCATTCCCTTGATTGAAGGCCTCGACGTCGACCTCGACCCGCGACGCGGTACGCTCGACATCATCATCCGTCAAGAGGGGACTCCGTACTCCTCACGGGTCATCTCCGAGGGTACTCTCCGTGTGCTCGCGCTCTGCTGCATCGCCGGGAGCCCGTGGCCAGGTAAGCTCGTCGCCTTCGAAGAGCCGGAGAATGGAGTCCACCCGCGCAGGATCGAGGTGATCGCAAATCTCCTCGCTTCCATGGCGGCCCAGGATCGCGTCCAAGTGGTCGTCACGACTCACTCCCCAACTCTGATCGCCGCAATGTTGCAGCAAGCCAAGGCAGCTCCCGAGCACACGCGGCTGCTGCGCTGCGCTCAGCACGGCGGGGCAACCACGATCACTCCATTCGTAGCAACGGGCCAGCTTTTCGAAGATGCCGAGATCCGTCGCGCCTTGACGAGCCCCGAAGACGACACCGAGGTGATCGAGGCCATGCTGCTCCGCGGGTGGCTGGATGGGTAATCGACCGAGAATCGACCTCTACTGCGAAGACAGCGGTCACGAGCAGTTCGCACGAGCCTTGCTCGGCCGGCTCGCGCGCGACCTCAAGATCTCACCGATCGTCAAAACAGTAAGCGGCCGGGGTGGGCACGGTCGTGCCGTGACCGAGTTCAAGGCCTGGCAGCGAGCGGCGGCAGGTGGCGGAATCGATGAAATCCCTGACCTTCTCATCCTGATCATTGACGCTAACTGCTCGGGTTGGACCCAATCCCACCGCGCGCTCGCGGATTCGATCGATTCTGGCGTGTTCCCACGCCACGCGCTCGGCTGCCCCGATCCTCACATAGAGCGCTGGTGCTTTGCGGACCCACTCGCCATCCAAGCAGTCCTCGGCTGTACCTGTCCAGCCGATCCAGGTAAATGCGAGCGCGATCTCTACAAGCAGCTGCTGCGCCAGACGATCCTGGGCGCCGGCCAGCCGATCCTCACCAGCGAGATGGAGTATGCGCCTGACCTGGTGACGGCCATGGACCTCTTCCGGGCCGGAAAGAATCAACCCTCACTCAAGCATTTTGTCGAGGAGATCCGCAAGGCCCTCCAGCCCCTGGGCTGATCGGCGCTTGGCTCTAAGTCCTTCGGCTCTCGCTCCGGATCTGGCGGAGGGCGAGGGCCAAGAGGACGAACCCCGGGATCGCCCCCTGGATGAGCATCCGATCCCAGGTCACCGTCACCAGGTAGAGCGGTTGGGTGTGGACCGAGTAGGCCCCCCAGGCGACCGCCAGAGGCGCCAGCCAGGCGAGGGCGAGCGGCCAGGCCACCCGTCTCTTGAAGCCGCGCCGACCGGCGACAGCGACGACCGGGACCGTCCACCAGAGGATCGTCCAGTGATCCCAGTTGAAGAAGCAGGAGAAGACCGGCGGCAGGAGCATGGGGATGCGGGTGAAGACCGCCGGCCAGAGGGCGGCCAGGCCGAATTTCTCGTAGCCCTCGTCGTGCCGGTTGGGAATGGCCGAGCGCCAGCTGAAGAAAAGGAGAATCGCGGCGACGACGACGAGGGCCGCGAGCGCGAGCGGTATCCGCTGGCGGCGATGGCGGCGCTGGCGGCGGGGGCGGCGGAGCTTCGAGCCGATCGCCAAGCTGGCCCAGCCTCCCGCGACGAGGGCGAAGCCGGCCAGGAGCGAGCCCTCGTTCTTGGCGAGCACGGCGGCCCCCAGGAGGAGCCCGGCGGCGATCCCGTTCTGGAAGCGGGGTCGAGGGCGGAGGAGAAGGAGGAGGGCGGCGCCGTAAAAGCAGCCCAGGGGAAGGTCGCTGTAGCCGCCCGCGGCGCCCCCCTCGCCGGCCGCGAGGAAGGGGGCGACGGCGGCCGCGAGCACCGCCCAGCCGGCCGCCCGGCGCCCGGCGAGGCGCCGCGCGCCGTCGAAGAGCACGACTAAAAAGGCGGGGAAGAAGGCGGCGTAGAGGGGACGGAAGGGCTGCCGGTCCTCCCCGGCGTTGAAGACTTCGAGGACCGCCACCTGGGCGATGGGGAGAAGGACCGGGTACTGCGGGTGGGTGATGTAAAACCGGTCCTTCTGGAGCACCGCGGCGTCGACCGTCCCCGCCTCCCGCAGGTAGCGCGCCTGGGAGGCCCAGGTCATCCGGCCGTCCCAGTCGGTGAGCGGCCTAGAGAACGCCTCGACGACAAGCCCCAGGGTGACCGCCGTTCCCAGGATTACGGCGAGGACGACGGAGAGGGGAGGCCTTCCCCGGCGCCGGCGCGGCCGGCGAGGGCGGTCCGGAACGATCGCGGCGCGGGTCGAGCCCAGGCGCCCGTGGAGGAGGAAGGCGACGAGGCCGGCAAGGGCGGGGAGAGCCGCGAGCGCCAGGGTGCTCGTCCGGTTGAGCGGCAGGTCGAAGAGGTGCGAGCCGGCGTAGAGGCCGCCCGCCACCCAGGCGACCCCCAAGAGGTAGGCATAGCCGAGCCGCGCGGCGAGCGGCAACCGCCGGAGGCCGAGGAGCTCGACCCAGCCCAGGCCAGCGACGGCGAAGAGAGCGACGCCCCCCAGGCCGGCCGCGAGATCAGCGAGGACGGCGCGGAGCACTCTCTCCCTCTATTTCTTTCTCCGGCGGCCCGGTCCGGCCCGGGGTCTCGAACCAGTCGAGAAACTCCCGGCGGTCGATCAACCGGGGCGGCTCCTTGGCGCCGTAGGTAAGGACGACCGGCGGGTCGCCGCGGGGGAAGGCGCGGCGGATGTTCCCCGGCAGCTGCGACAGGCGCCCGAGGAAGATCGCCCGGTGCGGCGCCAGGTCGTAGCGGACCCAGAGGGGAAACCCCTCGTCCTTGTCGTTGGCGTTGATCAGCACGTAGACGGAGCCCGGCGGCAGCGCCCGGCGGATGCCCTCGATGGCCTCGGTGTAAGGGTCGCCGAAGACCCGCCGCCGCGCCGTCGGCGGATCGTCGCCCAGATGAGGCAGATCCTCCTGGAGCCGGGTATAGGCGGTCTCGACAGCGAGCCCCGCGGCGATCCCCAGGTAGAGGGCGAACAGGCCACAGGCCAGCCGGGCGAAAATCGCCCGACGGTTCCTGCGGGACTGGCGCTCCGCGGTCAGGGTCTCCCGGCTGCGGAGGTCAGAAGGCGTGGTTATCGAGCCCTCCGCAGAATATGCCGGCGGCGTTGCGGTAGGTCTGGACCGTGCCGCCCACCGTGTCGCGGACCGAGAGGGTGTATTCGAGGTCGGAAAGCGTGCCGTAGAAGAAGGCGATGCGGTCCCCGAAGTCGAGCACCTTGGTGAGCAGCTCCAGGTTGCTCTTGTCGGTGAAGTAGAAGGCCCCGGTCACCGCCGAGAGCGGCACCGCTCCCCCTACGCCGCTCGTGTCGTTGCCGGGGTTCGCCCAGTCGACGCTCACCGCGAAGCGGCCGTTGCCCAGACAGAGGGTGTCCGCCCCCGGTTTGCAGGAGCCGCTCGCCGCCGCCTTGGGGAAGAACGCCCGCGCCTTCAAGGTCGAGCCGGCCGTGCTGCTCGCGAACGCCGACTGGTCGATCGCGCCGCAGTTACCCGCGGTGTTCGAGTAGGTGTTGACGTTGCCGGTATGGGTGTCCGCCACGGTCAAGGTGAAGTGCAGGTCGGTCAGCTCGCCGTAGAAGACCTTGATGGTGTCGCCGAAGTCGAGGATCTTGATCATCAGCTCGACGTTGCTGGGATCGCCGAAGGTGAAAAAGCCGGCGACGTCGGTACGCGGCAGGGCCTTGCCCACGCCGCTCGACCCGTCGTACTGGTTCTCCCAGGAGACCTGCACCTGGAAGCGGTTCCCCAGCAGGCAGAGGGTCTTGGCGTCGGGATGGCAGGGCGTCGTCGGCCCGACGCTGCCGAAGTTGGCGACCAGGGCGCGGGTGTTCTCGATCGTGCGGTGGTTGTCGCGCTGGTCTGCGATGCCGGTCGCGACGCCGTTGTAGAGGATGTTCGGGTTCGAGAAGTTGGGGATCTCGGGACAGTGATCGCCGCACGAGCCCGGGTAGGCCATGATGGTGTGGAAGAGGCCGAGGACGCCGTGCCCGAAGGAATAGGGGTAGGAGGTCTGGTCGGGGGTGACCCCGGCGTTGTCCGGATCGTGCGCGCAGCCCATGTTGTGACCCATCTCGTGGGCGAGGGTGTAGGGGCCGCACTTGCGCTGGATGACCGAGTAGGCGAAGGGGGCGAATTCAGGCCCCAGGACGGCCTTGTCCATCTCGTAGCCGATGCCGCAGGCGTCGTCCATCTGCTCGACGTAGAGGGACACCAGGTCGGCGCCGTACTTCTGGCGCAGCGCCGCGACCCCGGGATCGGCCTGGAACGCGGCGATCTCGTCCGCGGACATGCCGATGTCCTCGGAAGGGAAGCTCGGCATCTCCTCCAGCCCCACCAGGCGGACTTTGGCGTTGACCTGGCTGTTCTCGTAGGAGAAGTTGGCGGTGTCGATCGCGCTCTGGACGTTCGCCCGCACGGCGTCGACGCTCCCCAAGGTGGCGAGGACGGGATGGGTGTAGAGGACGAGGACGTCGATCGTCGAAGGCGCGCTGTCCGGAGCGCCGACCGTCTCCTTACCCGTCTTCGGCTGTGCCAGACCGCCGGTCAGGCCGGGCGGCGAGATACCGCCGTGGCAGGGGGGGAGCGAGGCCTCGTCGATCTCCAGGAGGCGCTCCTCTCCACCCGGGCGGGGCTCGATCAGGTAGATCCCGGAGGGCAGGGTGATCGTCGCCGCGGTCCGTCCGGAAACGGTGGTCAGGGTCATCTGACCGACTTCCTGGCCCCCCTGGAGCAGCTTGCCGCGCCAGGTGAGGTCGGCATTGCCCCGGTGCTGGGTGCCGATCTGCCGGGTCTCATAGATCGTGCCGTCGAGCAACTCCAGGCGGGGGTTGCCGGCGAGGGCGCCGAGGTCGATCCGTACCCTCCGCTGGGCGGCGATCCCCGCGGTGTGGGGGAGGGCGCTCTTGGCGGAATCGACGAAGGTGAGGAGGTTTCGCGGTTCCTCGCCGCGCGCCGGCAGGGCGAGCACGAAGAAGGTGAGGATCGAGAGAAGGATGTGTTTCACCTGGATTCCTTTCAGGTCGTCTTCTCGGGGAAGTGTAGCGCAGGCTTCGATGTCGGCGTCGCTCTGGAGCGAGGAGGGCTGCGGGATCGACCCGGACGGTCGCTGCCACACCTAAAGCAGAGTCGTCCCGTCGGCCTCTTCTTCACCTCAGGAAGGAGAGGCCGAGCGCTGCGCCTTCTCCAGCTCCGCAATCGCCCGCTTTGCCAGAGCGACGGTCGCGATCTCCTGCTGGGCCGCCTCACAGAAGCAGGAGAGCGCCGCAAGAGCTTCGCGAGTGATCCCCTTGGCTTTGAAAATCCCACCCATGGCCTCCGCCAGCTCCTTCACCTCGGCCGTGCGCCCAGCGTCGAGGTAGAGCACCGAAAGATCGAGCGCGGCGAGGGCCGCTTCATAGGGGAGGGGAAGGTCCGTGAACTCCCGGACCACCTGCTCCAGACCGTTCATCGCCTCCTCCACCCGCCCTTGCCCGGCGGCAAGCTTCGAGGACAACCACAGCAGCCGGATCAGCTCGATCTGCCGGCCCTGCTCGATCGCCATCTCGCGCACCGCGGGAAGCAGAGGCGCCGCTTCTGGGAAGCGCCCCAGGGAGCACAGGTCGCTCACCGTGTTGAAGCGGAGTGCGAAGAGCAACTGCGGATCGCCAGAGGCTTCGACAAACGGGCTCGCCTCCGCCAGCGTGTCGAGTGCGGCCGCGAAATCGCCGAGCTGATACAAAACCCGTTCTTTCTTCAAGAGGATGCGGCCGGCCGCCAGTGGGTCGCTATCACAGAGCTCGAACGCCCGATCGAGCCGCTCCAGAGCCTCGGGGAAGCGATGCTGTTCCCGCCGGAGCGAGGCTTCGAGATCGAGGAGCCGCGACTCGGAGAGCGGGAGAAAAGCGGCGGCCTCGCCGGCCCGCCAGAGCTTCCAGGCTCCGGACAAGACCTCGCTCGCCTCGTCGAAGTCGGTGGCGACGCGCTCGACGTTCGCCAGAAACGCGGTGCAGTAGCCCTCGGTTCTGGCGCGCTGGGCCTCTCCCGGCATTCGCCGGGCGACGTAGAGGGCCAGCTCCACCAGCTCCCGCGCTTCTTCCACATCGTCCGCCGCCGCCCGTGCGCTGGCGTGGGCGAGCTCCGCGGCCACCGCCCAGCTCCGTGAAGCGCGGACAGAGAGGCCGAGGAGGCGCCGGCGGTCGGCGGCGGGCAAGGGGAGCAGGCCTGCGCAGACTTCCTCGGCCTCGCGGAGCGCCTGCTCCGGCGGCGGACCTTCGGCTTCCGCCAGTCCTTCCTCGATCAGGTAAGGAGCCACCGCCAGGGCGATCGAATCGAGAATCGCGCGCTCGACCGGCGGAGGCTCGGCCGGGCTCGCGGGAGCGGTACCGCGATCCGCGGCGGAGAGGAGGTCGGTGAAAAAGCGAATCATGCTCACCACCAGGTACCAGGGCACCCGCGCCGTCGCCGCCATCCGCCGCAAGGATTCCTCCGGCGGGGCCGCCTTGCCCAACTCGTAGCGGCTGATGCTGGACTGGTCGACCCGGCATGCCTTGGCGAACTCCTTTTCTTTCATGCCGGTACGCAGGCGCAGCGAGCGCACCACATGCTTCAGAACCCTCGGATCTCCCTTGTCCGCCATGTCTACCCCTCCCTCCTTCTCGACATCGGGTATGTTGATTTGGACACCTTTTCTTCTGAGAGCCGCCCCCGCGGCCATGGGGGTCGCGGCGGAGCGCTCTTGCCGGGAGTCCCCATGTCCAGCCTGTCCCTCCACCGCAAGACCCTTCTCCTCCTGCTCTGCTCCATTCTCGCCGCCCCTTGGGCTACCGCAGCGCCGCAGAGATCCCATCCGCAGCAAGCCATCCAATCCATCGCTCCGGCGCCTCTCGACCTCCTCGGCCGCTCCTGGAGCTTCTTGAAGAGGCTCTGGAGCGAGGAGGGCTGCGGGATCGACCCGGGCGGTCGCTGCCTGACCAGCACGCAACCGAGGACCGACACCGGCTGCGGGATCGACCCGGACGGTCGCTGCCACACCTAAAGCAGAGTCGTCCCGTCGGCCTCTTCTTCGCCTCAGGAAGGAGAGGCCGAGCGCTGCGCCTTCTCCAGCTCCGCAATCGCCCGCTTTGCCAGAGCGACCGTCGCGATCTCCTGCTGGGCCGCCTCGCAGAAACAGGAGAGCGCCGCCAGGGCTTCGCGTGTGATCCCCTTGGCTTTGAAAATCCCACCCATGGCCTCCGCCAGCTCCTTCACCTCGGCCGTACGCCCGGATTCGAGGTGGAGCACCGCGAGGTCGAGCGCGGCGAGGGCCGCTTCATAGGGGAGCGGGAGGTCCGTGAAGTCCCGCACCACCTGTTTCAGACCGGCCACCGCTTCCGCCACCCGCCCCTCCCCGGCGGCAAGCCTCGAGGACAACCACAGCAACCGGATCAGCTCGATCTGCCGGCCCTGCTCGATCGCCATCTCGCGCACCGCGGGAAGCAGAGGCGCCGCTTCCGGGAAGCGCTCCAGAGAGCACAGGTCGCTCACCCTGTTGAAGCGGAGGGCGAAGAGCAGCTGCGGATCGCCAGAGGCTTCGACAAACGGGCTCGCCTCCGCCAGCGTGTCGAGCGCGGCCGCGAAATCGCCGAGCTGATACAAAACCCGCTCTTTCTTCAAGAGGATGCGGCCGGTCGCCAGTGGGCCGCCATCACAGAGCTCGAACGCCCGATGGAGCCTCTCCAGAGCCTCGGGGAAGCGATGCTGTTCCCGCCGGAGCGAGGCTTCGAGCTCGAGGAGCCGCGACTCGGAGAGCGGCAGCGAAGCGGCCGGCTCGCCGTCCCGCCAGAGCTTCCACATCTCGGCGAAAACCTCGCTCCCCTCGTCGAACTCGGTCGCGACGCGCCTTACGTTCGCCAAAAATCCGGTGCAGTAGCCCTCCGTCCTCGCCCGCTGGGCCTTCCCCGGCACCCGCCGGGCGACGGCGAGGCCGAGCTGCACCAGCTCCTCCGCGACGTCCACCCGGTGCGCCGCGGCGCACGCGCTGTCGTGGCTCAACCGTTCCGCCATCGCCCAGCTCCGGAACTCCGGAAAGAACGCGAGGAGGCTCTCCCGATCCCTGGGAGAGGCGGACTTCAACGTCTCCGCGAGCGGCTCCGCCTCCCGCCGCGCCGCTTCCGCCTTGCGTTGGCGCTTCCACGCCTTGAGCGTTCGGCGCAGGTCTTCCGCCAGGGACCACTCGGCCACCAGCACGGTGCGATTGAGGCTTCGCTCTTCCTCGGGTGTCAGGGCGAGCGGATCGTCGGCCGCCGCCTCGTCGGGCTCCGGGAAGATCAGGTCGTGCGTCCAGAGGAGCAGGTCCGGGGCCTCCGGGGGAACGTCCAAGGGAGCGACCAGCTTGCCCAGGTGCTCGCGGCTCAAGGGCCGGTCCCCGCGCTCGAGATGGGTGAGCGGCGTCTCGTCCGCAAAGCCGAGCTCCGCCGCCAGACGCGTCCTGGCCCGCCCGCGGCCGCGGCGCAGGTAGAGAAACGCGAGGGCCTCCTTGGGTAGCTCCTTGTCCTCCGGCATACCGGTCCTCCACAGAAGGGATTCCAATAGGACCAGTGCGGCGCGGTGCGCTTTCGTGACAACGAAAGAGAAAGGAGTAACGAAAAGCGGTTCCGCCATGTCCGGCGGAACCTTCAGGAGGAAATTTGCGCCGGGCTCCCTCCGTGCCCGCCGAGGACTTTCTATTCTTCCGCCACGGCCGCCCCACCAGGGCTTGACCGACAGAGAGAACCATGCGCGACCGCGAGCACCCCACCCCCGCCCTCCTCGTCCGTTTCGCCCAGGGCATGGCATCCGCGGCCGAGACCCGCGTCGTCGTCCGGCACCTCCTCGCCGGCTGTCCCCGATGCTCGGTCGTCCTCGGGCCGGCCTTCGAGGCGGCCGAGCGGCTGGCCCTGCGGCGGGCCCGCCATCCCCAGCTCGCACGGCGGCAGAGGGACTTGCACCCATGAGCCTCGACATCGAGACGGCCCGCCGCCGGCTCCGCGCCAACATCCAGATGCTCGACAACTGCCGCGACGACCTCTCCTATCTGCGCGACAACATCCCGCCCTCCCCCCAGGAGACCTCGGGCCAGGATTTAGACGACGACCTCGACGTACCGACCGAGATCCGCGCCGTGATCGCCATCCAGTTGCAGGACAGCCTGGAGCCGCTCCTCCGCGCCCTCCAGGCGGCCGCCGACTATCGGCTCGATCCTCCCGAGACCGAGAGCGTCCCGCTCGATCTCACTCAGGGCGAAGCATCGATGGGCGAGCGGGTCCGCGCCCTGGTGATCGAAGACTGGTTCACCGAACGCGCGGAGGAGGAGGTCCCGGCCGGAGTCTGGCGCCCTATCGCCACCCCGGAGCAGGCGGACCTCACGGTGTTCAAGGCCTGGGGCGGCTGGTTCGCCACCTGGCGCAAGGTCGACGTGCCGCCCAGGTCCCCCGAAGCGGAGCGCTGGGAGCGCCTGTCCCTCTCGGAAGACCCGGAGCGGCCCGGGTCCCTCCGCTACGACGAGTTCTAATCCGGCATGAAAGTCCGCGGCGTCGGCGTTGGGGGCGTTGGCAGCGGTGAGCTTCGCAAGCGGCATGGGATCTACACCACACCGCCGGCCCTGGTCGGCTATCTGGTGCACTCGGTCCATCGGCTGTTGCAGAGCCGGCTCGGCTGGAAGACCGGGCTCGCCGACCCAGAGTCCGCCTGCTCGACCCGGCCGCTGGAGCCATGAACTTCAGCCGGCGTTTACTGGAAGTACCCTGAGACGTCGAGGACCAGATCCGCTCCGCCGCCTCCTGCGAGGGACAGAAAGACGTCGACGCCGCCGCTCGCCAGAGTCAGGAGGGCGTTGTTCGTCCGCGTCCCCCCACGGTTGAAGTTGACGGTGCTGGTCATCGAGGCGGTGCCGCCGCTCGGATAGACGCGGAGGAAGCCCGGGCCGCCGGGTTGGACGACGGTCACGTTGGCGGCGACCGCGCGGGCGGTCGCCGGGACGCCGCAGGCGCCGGTCAGGGCGAAGGTGCGGACGACGCCCGAGGTCATCGGGGCGCCGGAACGGGTGTCGGCGACCCGGCAGGGTGCGACGGTGTAGAAGTCCAAGGCGTCGGCGACCGCGGCCAGGGGCAACGCCCAGAGCTCGAAGCCGGTCGCGCCGTCATTGGCGACGAAGTAGAGGGTGCCGCCCGACTCGGTGAAGGCCATGGGGGAGGAGGATTCGGGGCCGGGATTGATGTCCTGGAGGAGGACCGTATCCGCTCCCGTGCCGTTGCTCTTCCACAGCTCGCGGCCGTGCCCCCCCGGACCGCCGTCGTAGGCGGAGAAGACGATGCGCCGGCCTACCGCATGGAGATCCGCCGGCAGCGACGAGCCGGGTCCCGGGAAGACGTCGGCGACCAGGGCGGTGCCGGCCTCCGTGCCGTCGCTCACCCACAGCTCGCGGCCGTGCACCCCGTCGTCGGCCACGAAGTAGAGGCGGTCGACGGCGGCGGTGAGCGCGGTGATCTCCGACGACCGCGCACCCGGGAAGACGTCCTTGACGAGGACGGTGCCGGCATCGGTGCCGTCGCTCTTCCACAGCTCGGCCCCATGGACGCCGTCGTCGGCCGAGAAGTAGAGCTCACCACCCAGGGCGGTCAGGACGCCGGGGTTCGACGGGCAGGAGCCCGGACAGAGATCCTTCACCCGGTAGGTGCCCGGGCCGGTGCCGTCGGTCGCCCACAGCTCGCGGCCGCCGGTCGTCTCGCCGGCCGCGAAGAAGAGGCGAGGACCGGCGACGGTGAGCCCGGAGGGGGAGCTGGCATCGGGGCCGGGCGCGATGTCCTCTACGATCGCCGTGCCTCCGGTCGTGCCGTCCGAGCGCCAGAGCTCGGTGCTCTCCGGGCCGGTGGCCGCGAAGAGGAGAGCCGGGCCGAACGCCGTCAGCTCGTAGGGAGAGGAAGCGGTGCTGCCGGGGGCGATGTCTTTGACCAGCGAGGTGCCGGTGCCGGTGCCGTCGCTCTTCCACAGCTCGGCGCCATGGGCGCCAGTGCCGCCGTCGTCGCCGCTGAAGAAGAGAGTGCCACCCGAGGCTTTGAGCTCCGAGACGACCGCCGGTGAGATCTGGACGGTTCCGGCGGCGGTGCCGTCCGTCTTCCACAGCCCGTCGTTGGTCCCCGTCTGGGTGGTGAAGAAGAGGGCGCCGCCGAAGGTGGTCAGGAGGTACGGGAAGGAGCCGTTCGCCCCGGGAACGAGATCCGCCACCTGGGTCGTCCCGGCGGCGGTGCCGTCGCTCTTCCACAGCTCCTCGCCGCTCACCCCGTCGGTCGCCTGGAAGACGAGCTTGCCACCTAGATCGGCGAGGCTCCCTGGTGAGGCGAGACCGCTACCGAGGAAGGCGAGATCGAAGGCCGAGGTCTGGTGGTTGATCGGGGTGAGCAGGCCCGTGCCGCCGGGGGTGCCGTCACTCACGTAGACCTCGGCGTCGGTCGCCGAAGCGGAGGCGGAGAAAAACCAGCGTCCGGCGGCGAAGGTGTTGCGGTAGATCCCGAAGGCCGGGCCGGCGAACGAGCCTGAGGCACCGGGGAAGAGGTCGGCCAGGGGGATCGTGCCGGCGTCCGAGCCGTCGCTCACCCAGGGCTCGGCGCCATGGACGCCGTCGTTGGCGAAGAAGAAAAGCCGGTTCGAGGAGGCGGTGAGGCCCATCGGGGTGAACCCGAGGAAGGCCGCGTCCGTCCCGGGATGGATGTCCTTGACGAGGCCCGTGCCGCCAGGGGTGCCGTCGCTCTTCCACAGCTCCCGGCCATGGGTGCCGTCGTCGGCGGAGAAGAAGACCAGGTTGCCCACGGCGGTCAGCTCGAAAGGCCGCGAGCCGCCCGTTCCGGGTTGGATGTCCTTGACCAGTCCCGTGCCACCGGGAGTGCCGTCGCTCGCCCACAGCTCCTGGCCGTGGACCGGGTCCTGGGCCTCGAAGTAGACCAGCGACCCCGCCGCCACGAAATCGAAGGGACCGGAGGCGTCGCTCCCGGGGGCGAGATCGCCCAGGGGGACGGTGCCCGGATCGGTGCCGTCCGTGGCCCATGGCTCGCTGCCGTGCGTTCCGTCGTCGGCGGCGAAGACGAGCCTGCCGCCGACCGCGGCGGCCTTGGGGAAGAAGAAGGGGGAACCGAAGGTCAAGGAGGAGCCGCTCCCGGGATGGATGTCCTTGACGAAGACGGTGCCGCCGGGGGTGCCGTCGGTCTTCCACAGCTCGTCGCCATGGACCGAGTCGTCGGCGGAGAAGAAGAGGGCCGTTCCCAGCTTCCCGAGAAGCCAGGGGGACGACGTGGCGGTCCCGGGTTGGATGTCGGCCAGGAGGACCGTTCCCGCCGCGGTGCCGTCGCTCACCCACGGCTCGCTGCCGTGGATGCCGTCGTCGGCGGTGAAAAAGAGAAGACCGTTGATCTCGGCGAGCTGGCCCAGGCTGCTGCCGGTGATCCCGGGGATCAGATCCTTGACGAGGACCGTGCCGGCCTCGGTGCCGTCGCTCTTCCACAGCTCGCGGCCGTGGGCGCCGTCGTCGGCGGTGAAGAAGAGCGTGCTCCCCACCGGGGTGAGGAAGAGAGGGGCCGATGGGCAGGAACCCGGGCAGATGTCCTTCACCCGGACGGTGCCGGCTTCGGTGCCGTCGCTCTTCCACAGCTCGGCGCCGCTCACCCCATCGGACGCCACGAAGTAGGCGAGGCCGGCCAAGGTGACCGCATCCAGGCTCCAGGGATAGGTGGCGAAGCCTTTCGTGGCGGTATTGATGTCCGCCACCCGGTGAGCGGGCTGCGCCAGGGCCGCCGTACCGGCGAGGACGACGAGGAGATGGAGCATCCAGGACAGAGCGATCCGCGGCACGCGAGGAGTCATCGTCAGCCTCCAAGTCGCGCGACGGCAAGGCTCGGCCCCCGCTGGCGAGGGCCCCCGTCGCTCGTTGAGTGAGCCCCCATTCTATCGCGATCGCTCGCGGGGCTCGACTCCCGCAAGCGCCTATTTCTTCATGAAGACGAACTCGAGCGACTCCGGCGCGCGCTGGTTGTAGCGCCGATCGAACTCCGCCTGGTCCATGACCAGGATGAGGATGCCCTCGACCAGACCCAGGAGATGGCCGACCCCGCAGGTGCAGACGGTCACCGCGATCTCGATGATGCCGGTGGTGTTCGATCCCAGGTAGAACTGGTGGATTCCGAGACCTCCCAGGAAGATGCCCAGGATTCCGGCGGTCGTCTTGTCTTTGCCGCGGGTCGGTAGAGGGGGAGGAGACGGTGGGGGAGCGTCCATGTTTGTCATCGCCAGATGATATCACCGCCTCGGCGGAGCTCTTCGCCGAGGCGGTCCCCACGCCCTATCCTCGACGCGCGCTACTTGACGATGGTCGCGCAGTACGTCGTGTCCGGTCCGTTGTGCCCACCGCATCCCAGCGTCTGGGTGAACTGGTTGGCCTTGCCGAAGTTCTTCGTGCTGTCCGGGTAATCGATCCCGTAGTGGAAGCCCGAGGGGCTGAAGGAGTACCACGGGTAGATGCAGAATGGACCGCCGTAGGAGGGACAGCTGGCGAGCACCTCCGCCTTGCCGCCCTGGTCGCTCACCGTCGCCCACTGCTTCGACTTCGAGCCATCGGCGAAGGTCACGCTCTGGATCTGGATCGGCGAGAAGCCGGCCCAGGTGGCGTCATCGTAGGACCCGCAGGCGGGATCGCCGGGGTTGCAGACCGCGCCCGCCGAGCTCGAAAAGATCGAGGTATGGCCGATCTCCCACACGAAAGCGACCGGCGCGTCGCTGACCGAGCCCCAGGCCAGCGAGTTGCCGAGCGCCTGGGTGTTGTAAGCCGGCATCAGCGGACCGTCGGTCGCCGAGTTGAGGACGATCGTGCCTTCGTGGCCGGTCGTCACGTCGACGACGGTGACGTGCCAGCCGTCGGCCGTCGGGGTGATATACCAGTGCACGGTGACCGTGTCGCCGGCATGCATGACGAGGGGCTTCTTGGGCGCCGCGCTGTCGGTGAGCATGGCGTTGAAGGCGGCCACCTCCTTGAAGTGGCCGGGCTTCTTCCCGGGAATGACGCTCCACACCGGCGAGCAGGCGGTGAAGACGTCCGGCGCGCTGTTGACCGCGAAGCCCCCACTCTGACCGCAGCGGGTCACCATCGAGTCGGGGTAGAACTGCAGCTCGACGAAGGCCTGGCCGAACAGGCTGTTGGCGTCGTTGACGGTACCGCCGAACCAGAAGGTCGGCCCCACCGCCGAGACCGGGACCGTCCCATCGGCCGGCAGCACCAGCGTCCAGGTGGCATCCTGCGCCGAGCCCGGGAGGCTCGAAAGGGGATTGATCTCCGGCTCGTCGTGACCGGTGCAGCCGTCGGCGTAATCGATCTCCAGGACGTCTTCGATGTACTTCGGATGGTGGCCGATGCAGGTATCGGCATGGGCGGCGGGGGTGAGCAGCGGGGAGATTACGGTTGTAGCCAATAAAAGCGCAAGGCTTCTAGATCGCATCGAACCCTCCAATTCTGTTGGAACGGCGATCTTCCTACGGCCCCCGCGAAAACACAAGGATGTATCTATTCGGCTACTTAGCGGCGACAGGAGGTGCTGTAAACTTCCATCCCATGCTGAAGATCCTGCTCGCCGCGCTCCTTTTCGCCCCTCCCATGACGGCCCCCACGGCAGCCCCGGCCGCCGTCTCCGGGCCGCCGATCCTCGAGGTCGCCGGCTCGGCGACTCCCCTCAAGCTGACCCCTGAGCTCCTGCATCGTCTGCCGAGACGGCAGGTGTCGGTTCCCGCGACCGAGCATGGCAGCGCCGCTGCCTTCGAGGGCGTGCGGCTCCGGGACCTGCTTTCGGAGGCCGGCGTGCCGGCCGGCGAGGCCGTCCATGGCAAATATCTCTCGTGGATCGTCGTCGTCGACGCGGCCGACGGCTACCGCGCCGTCTTCGCCCTGGCCGAGCTCGACCCGGCGTTCACCGACCGCCTCGTGATCCTCGCCGACACCCGGGACGGCAAACCGCTCCCCGCCGCGGAAGGGCCGCTCCGTCTCATCCTTCCCGACGAGAAACGGCCGGCCCGCTGGGTCCGCCAGGTCACGCACATCACGGCCGGCCCCGCCAGCCTGGCGAAGTGAAGGGGATCGCTGCAGGCGGTCGGCGTCCCTGCCTTCGGGTGACCGCTGACGGGACGGAACCCCGGCTACCACCAAGACCTCGGCCGAACCTCGGCGCTCCTTCGGCCCGAGGGTGACCTCTTTCCCCCTAGTCTCCTCCCACGGCATCGCCCTCCCGCGGTGTCCGGAACGAGGAGGCCCATCATGAGTGTGACCCGAAGCGAGTTTCTGAAGCTGGCCGGCGCGGTTGCCGGTTTCGGCATGCTGGCGGCGAAGACAGGGAAGGCGGAGGCCGCGGCCGTCCCCTCCACGCCGGCCGCTCCAGCCGGTACGACCGAAGGCCGCGGCGAAACCCGGCGGTTCCGTGCCGCCGTCCTCGCCGGCGATCTTCCCCGGGTGACCGCCTTTCTCAAAGAAGACCCCGCCCTCGCCTACAGCCGGGACGAGAAAGGCCGTTCGGTCCTCGCCCTTGCCTATCTCGGCGGCCGGAGAGAGGCGGCCGAGCTGCTCCGGCGGCACGTGGCGGCGCTCGGTCTCGTCGAGGCGACCCTCGCCGGGGATCGCGAACGGGTGACGGCGCTCCTCGCGAAGGCGCCGGGGCTCCTCAACGAGATCGATCCCATCGGTTTCACGGCGGTGCAGGCGGCGGTCCTCGCCGGCCGAAGCGATCTCCTGCTGGCGATGGTCACCCGGGCGGCGGACCTGAACGCCCTCTCGGCCGATCCCCCCCGGCGCTCGGCGGTGCGGCTGGCGGTCGAGGCCGGAGAGGCTTTCCCCATCCCTCCCATCCCTCCGGTCCCAGAAGACACCGTGGAGGAGATGGCCGACCTCATGCTCGGCAACGGCGGCGATCCCAACGTCCCCCAAGGGGACGGCCTGACGCCGCTCCACGCCGCCGCCCGCCGGGGCAATCCCGAGGTGATCCGGCTTCTCGTCTGGTCCGGCGCCGACGTCCAGGCGCGGACGCCCGAGGGGGAGACGGCGCTCGACCTCGCCGTCCGTCACGGGCGAACCGCCGCGGCCGCCCTGCTGCGCCGGGAGGCCACCCTGCCGCGGGCCCACCGCACCTCCCGCTTCGCCGCCACCGTGGACGGCTCGCCCTTCGCGCCGCCCCCGCAGCCGGTGTTGCCGGCGCTGCCGCAGCCGGTGATCAACGAGTACGTGGCGGTCTCCCACGGCAACCTCGCCCGGGTCAAGGAGCTCCTCGCCCTCTACCCGTCGCTCCTCTTCGTCAACGCGAGCTGGAACGAGCTGGCGGTCGAGGCCGGCGCCCATGTCGGCTTCAAGGATGGGGTGAGGCTCCAACTCGACGCCGGGGCGCCCTGCGCGCTCCCCACCGCGGCCATGATGGGGATGGGGCCCCGGGTCCGCGCCCTCCTGGCGGAAGACCCCGGGCGCATCCACGACTGCGGCGCCCACAACATGCCCCTCGCCTGGTTCCCGGCGATCGGCGGCGGCAGCCCCGAGCAACTGGAGATCGCCCGCTTCCTTGTCGATCGCGGGCTCGACGTCAACGCCCACAAGCGCGGCCAGACCGCCCTGCACTGGGCGGCCCGTGGCGGGCACGTCGAGATGGCGGAGCTCCTGCTCGCCTCGGGCGCCGAGGTCAACGCCCGTGCCAAGCTGGGGAACGGCGAGGAAGCGACGCCGCTCGCCACGGCCCGGAAGGCCGAGCGCAAGGACGTCGCCGATCTTCTGGTGCGCCGTGGCGGAACGGTCTAGCTCGCCGGCCTCGCCGGTCCCGGCTCGATCGCCAGACCCTCCCCGTGGCGGGCGGCGGAGACGGCGGCGGTGAAGAGGCCGCAGACGGTGGCGAAGACGGCGATCCCCAGGAGGGTCAGCCAGCCGGCGCCCGTGGGGTGGCCGAGGGCGAAGAACGGCGTCGCCAAGTCGAAGGGCGCCGTCGGGTGCTCCTTGGCCGTCCGCAGCGCCGGGAGGAGGGCGGCGATGAAAGTCGCGAACGCCGCCCCGACGCCCAAGCCGGCGAGGCCGCGGGCGAGGAGCTGGTTCCGGCTTAAGGGATCGAGCACCTCCGGCTGATCGATCGTGAAGACCGGCTCCCGCGCCCCGAAGGGAACGAAGCGGGCGAGCATGAACATCCCCGGAATGCCGGCGACGATCGTGAACCAGAAGAAGTTGTACCAGCCGATCGAGTAGACGGCGAAGCCGCAGATCGGCCCGGCGACCAGCCGCGGCAGGCCGAAGAGGCTGGAGAAGAGGGCGTACTGGGTGGCCGAGAAGCGCTTCTGGGTGAGCCGCATGAGGAGCACCGAGAAGGCGCCGCTTCCCAGACCCGCCGCGAGGCACCTCGAAGCCAATGGCGGCGTACATGAGCGGCCGGTGGACCCCGCCCTTGGCGGCGAGGACGACGTATCCCAAGCTCGCGAAGGTCTGGAGGAAGCCGAAAATCCAGAGCGCCCGGCCGAGGCCGATCACCTCGGTGAACACGCCGCCCGCGAAGACCCCCACGAGGCTCCCCACGAGCCCCACCGTGGCGAGCGCCACGCCGCGGTCGAAGTCGCTGTAGCCCATGTCGACGAGAAACGGGCGCTGGAGGGCCTGGGCGAGGTTGTCGGCGAGCTTGTAGAGAAGGAGGAAGGCGAGGATGCCGAGCGCCCGGTGGCGGGAGAGGAAGCCCACGAACGGATACCAGGCGGCCTCCTTGAGGCTCCGCGGCGCGGGGATCACCTCGCGCGGCTCGGGCGCCTTCCAGGTGATGAAGAGCATCGGCAGATAGAGGCAGGCGAGCCCGGCGTTGACGAGCGGCCAGGAGTAGCGCCCGGCGAGGGTGATCCCCAAGCCCCCCACGACGTACATGGCGCTCCGGTAGACGGCGTTTCGCGCCCCGACGGCGACCGCCTGCTCCTCGGGCTCCAGGACGTCGACGGCATAGGCGTCGACCGCGATGTCCTGGCTGGCGCCGCCGAAGGCGATGGCGAAGGCGAGCGCGGCGACCACCCACGGGGTGTCCGGGTGGCTCCCCACCCCCGCGAGGCAGAGGGTGAGGACGAAGAGAGCGAGCTGCGCGATCGCCGCCCAACCCCGCCGCCTCCCCAGCCACGGCGGCACGAAGCGGTCCATGAACGGCGACCAGAGGAACTTGAACGTCCAAGGCGCCTGCGCCAGGGTGATGAGCCCCACCACCCGAATATCGAGCCCGATCCGCCGCATCCAGTCGGGGATGGCGGTCAAGACCAGGGCGTAGGGCAGGCCGGACGAGAACGAAAGAAGGGTGACCGAGGCCGTCCGCCAGGAGGCCATCGCCCGGGAGAGGCTCTTCAGGGTGCCAGGGCGCTTGGGGGGTGGCGGAAGCGGCACCTCGGGTGGGGTTGGCGGCACCGAGGGAACCGGGATTTGGGTGGACACCGGGGGATTCTAGGCGATTTTGCCGGCGCACCCGGGCCGGCTCAGCGCCACCTTCGGAATCCAAGGTCGGTGGACCCAAGGTCGGGCAGGTAGGGCAGAGCCCCTGTGCCTGCCCGGCCGCCGCTACGACTGGGACGAGCCGCGCTCCGCGAGCAGGGCCCGCAAACGGGCCACCTCGGCCTCCGCCGCTTCGGCGCGCTGGCGTTCCGCCTCGGCCCGCGTCGGCACCAGGCTTCCGTCGGGACGGAAGAGCCGGACCCACTCGTCTCTCCGTCCCTCCACGACGCCCTGCCAGGCGCCGAGGGACACGCCCCACTGCTCGCTCCACAGCCGGCCGTGCTTATCGGGGAGGATCGGCCGATAGGACCGCCCCGCCAGGCGAAAGCCTTCCAGCCTCCGCGTCTCCGGCTCGTACAGGTAGTACTCCGCCGTGCCGAAGACCTGGGCATAGAGATCCTTCTTCTCGGTGCGGTCTTTCTTCGCCGTAGAGGGGGAGAGCAGCTCGACGATCACGTCCGGCAGCCGCCCGTTCTCTTCCCACGCGATCCAGACCTGGCGTTCGCGCTCCGGGTCGACGTCGCCTACCCAGAAGAGGTCGGGCCCGCGGAAGGCCCGCTGCTCCCCTCCCCTCTTCACCTCTGCCGCGACATCCCGAGCCTGCTTTACAGAGTAGTAGACGAAAATGTTGGCGCCGACATAGAAGTCGGTTCTACCGTGCTCCGCCATGGTCTGGCGGATGAGCTCGCGCAAGAAGGGGAATTCCAGGGTATGCCACTCGGTCTCCAAAGGCTCTCCGTCGTCCAAGACGAGCTCGAAGGGCAGAGGCGCGAGTGCCGCGACGGCTGGCTGGCTCATGGCGTGCTCCCTTGCGGAGTCGTTCCTTCCCAGGATGTCCTTCCGCTTCGACGTCACTTCCATATAAAAGGGACAAGGGGAGGCGTGCCCCCGATCTCCCTTCTAGACGACAGAATAGCATGGCGGCGACGGCCCGCGAGCCCACCTCCTACAACCCCTCGACCTGCACCTTGAGCTTCGCCAGCTCGTCCGCGAGCGCCTGGATCTCGTCGCGGGTGCGGGTCAGCTGATCGCGTTCGGCGCGGACGAAGCGGGTGTAGGGGGCGACGGCGTCATCGATCCGGGAGAGGCTCCGCGCGATCTCGCGCTCGAACTGGGTGGTGAGGGCGGTCAGGAGCTGGGTTCGGAGAACCTCGATCCGCACCTTGAGCTCGGCCTTCGCCCGCTGCCGGCGGTGGGGGAGGATGAGGAGACCCAGGGCGGCCACCATGCCGGCGGCGAGGATGCCGGTGACGTCCGCCGCGGCGGTCACCGCGATGTGGGTCAAGAGGGCGCCCAGGCCGATCGCCCCCACTCCCACGAGGGCCGTCCCCGCGACCGCCGCCTGCACCGACTCGGCGAGCCGGGAGGACTCGGCGTCCTTGTCGTAACTCTCCATGGTGCGCTGGGTCTCCCGCCCCACGCTGTCGAGCAGGCGGTTTCTGTCGTAGTCGAAGGCGGCCCCGGCGCGGCCCACGATGCGGTCGGCGTGCTGGGCGCGGCGCTTCGCCAGGTGCTCGGTGACCGCCTGCCACTGCTTCAAGTCGGCGGCGACCAGCCAGTCGATCAGCTCCTGCACCCGGCGCTCGATGGCCTGCGGGACGTCGGCGACCACCCGGCGCTCGAACTCCGCCTTCATGCGGTCCTTGTTCAGGAGATCGACGAAGCGGGCGAGCCGCACGGTGTCGTCGAAGAACTCCATCCCCCGGCTCTCGAACTCGCGGAGCACCCGGTCGACGTCCGAGAGGCGGAGGCGGAACTCGCGCTCCATGTCCTCTTTATAGAGGCCGAGCTGGCTCTCGATGTCCTTAAGCGTCCGGATGTCTTCTTCCAGGAGGCCGAGCCGGCCGGTGACGAGGGTGAGCGTGCGGCCGGCGAGGAGGGCGCCGACCCCGAGCGGATTCAGCAGCTTGAGGCGCACCCGCTCGCCCTCGTCGAGGGTCTCGACGATCGCTTTTTCAAGCGGCGGGAAGCGGCTCTCTTCGAGGAGCGCGGAGTCGCCACCCTCCTTGGCGCGGAGAGCCTGCCGGGCGGAGACGGCGAAGATCTCCGGAGCGCTGCCGAGGAGGGTTTTCCCGTTGTCGGCGACGAAGGCGCGCACCGTCTCCAATTCCGCCGGGCTTTCCAGGATGTCGATCTTGTTGATCACCAGGACGATCTTTTTGCCCCACTCGCGGATGCCCTGGAGGAAGGCGCGCTCGCTCTCGGTGAACGGGCGGTCGGCTGAGGTGACGAAGAGGACCAGGTCCGAGCGCGGCACGAACTCCCGGGTGATCGCCTCGTGCTCCCGATGGATGGCGTTGGTGCCCGGAGTGTCGACGATGTTGATCTCCGAGAGGAGATCGACCGGCGCGGTGACGACGTCGAGCGCCGGCTCGGCCGTCGTCCGCGAAACGGTGGGACCATATTTCAGGATCTGGACCCGGGTGGTCGTCGGGGTCACCCCCTCCTCCAAAACCCGCGAGCCCAGGAGGGCGTTGACGAAAGCGCTTTTCCCGGCGTTGAACTCGCCGGCGACGACGAGGAGGAAAAGCTCGTCCAACTGGCGGACCGAGCGTTCGAGGGCCAGCTGGTCGTCGGCTGCCGCGTCGAAGCGGGCGAGCGCGACGGCGAGCTCGCCCAGGAGCCGCCGCTCCTCGGCGAGGATCACGTCCTGTTTCTGGTCGAGGATACGTCGCAGCATGTCTTGTCTTCACCCCACCCCGAGCGGACGATAGCACGGGCGATGCCAGGCCTCTGGGAGCTGCGGTTTCCCATCTCCCGGCGGTCGCCCCGGTCTGAAAGCGTCACGGCACCGTATCCATGAATAGCGAGGGGTCTATCGGCTCCGCGCTCTTCGTCCGCGCTCCAGCGCGCTCTGGAATGTCTTCGATCTGGAGGTGACTGTCATGCGACATCAGGTTCAAGGGGTTCACGGCGCTTCTGGCGCTCGCGTCTCGCCGGCTCTCGGGCTCCTCCTTCTCGCCGGCGCGCTCGCGATCGCCCTCGCCGCGCCGGCCGCCGCCTCCTGGGTCGCCGTCGGGCCGGAGGGGGGCACCGTCTTCGCCCTCGCCGTCGACCCGGAAGTCCCCGCCACACTCTACGCGGGCACCGATGGCGGCGGCGTGTGGAAGAGCTCCGACGCCGGCGCCTCCTGGTCGGTGACCGGCCCGGGGATCGGCAATCTCCAGACCCTGGCGCTGGCGGTCGATCCGCAGACCCCGTCGACGCTCTACGCCGGCACCGTGGCCGGAGCCTTCAAGAGCATCGACAGGGGCGCTTCCTGGACCGCGGTGAACAATGGGCTGACCGAGCCGGTGATCCTCCAACTGGCGATCGACCCTCTCCATCCCGCGACGCTCTACGCCGGCACCCTCTCCGGGCTGTTCGCGAGCACCGACGGCGCCGCGAGTTGGCAGGCGGTCGCCGGACCGTTCAACTCGGCCAACCTCCTGGTGCTCGATCCACTGCATCCGGAGATCCTCTACGTCGCGCCGCTCAACGGCCCCGGGCTCTACAAGAGCACGGACGGCGGCGCCAGCTGGAAGGACGAGAGCGCGGCCCTGGGCGGTTCTGCCGTCACCGCCGTCGCCCTGGCCCTGGACCCTGCCTCCCCGACCCGGCTCTACACCGCCGTCCGCCGGCTCTTCAACAATGTACCCTCCTTCTTTTCGAGCCCGGACGGCGGCGTCAGCTGGACCCCTACCGGTCGTGGTCTCGAAGGGCGAGTGGTCCTCGGGATGACCGCGGCGCCGCGCTCGACGGCGCTCTACGCCGCGACCGACCTCGGCATCTATACCAGCACCGACGGCGGTAAAACTTTCAAGAAAGTGGGCCCCACGGCGCCGGCCGGAGCGGTCTATGCCGTGGCCCTCGCGACCCAGTCCCGACGCCAGCCGGGGGCGATCTACGCCGGGAGCCTCGACCTCGGGGTGTGGAAGAGCGCCGACGGCGGGCGCTCCTTCAAGGCCTCGAACCACGGCCTGCTGGCGGTCGCGGTCCTCGACCTGGCCCTGAGCCCGGGCGCCCCGTCGACGGTCTACGTGCGGAGCCCGGGCGCGCAGATCTGGCGGAGTCCCGACGGCGGAGGCAGCTTCGTCGTCGCGAGCCGGCTGCCGATCCTCTCCGACCAGGGCCTGGCCGTCGACCCGGCCCATCCGTCCGTCGTCTATGCCGGCGTCCATGGGTATATCTTGAAGAGCACGGTCGACGGCACGGCGTGGACGCGGAGCACCGCGCTGGGCAACATGGACAGCGGCTTGGTGACGATCGATCCGCAAAACTCGGCGAACGTCTATCTGGCGGGGCAGCCGAGCGAGCTCCGCGACCCGCACTGTGCCGCTTTCAGGAGCCAGGACGCCGGGGCGAGCTGGATCTGCATGACGCCCCTGGGACCGCAGGTCGAGGATCTCGCGATCGCCCCCTCGGCGCCGGCGACCCTCTACGCCGTCACCATCTTCGGCCTGCAGAAGAGCACCGACTACGGGGTGAGCTGGGCTTTGGCCAACCATGGGCTCGAGCAGGTCGCGCCGCTCGTCCTCGCCGTCGATCCGCGAACGCCGTCGACCGTCTACGCTTCCGCCGAGATGGGTCTCTGGAAGACCACCGATGGAGGCGACAGCTGGGGGCCGACGGGCGACGGGTTGCCGGTCGCGCCCCTCAAGGGGCTCGTCCGCCTGACCGGCCTGGCCGTCGATCCCGGCGATCCCCGGGTGGTCTACGTCGTCGCCTCGATCTATGCCAGCCGCACCGACCCGCCGCGCCTCCGGGTCTTCCGCAGCACCGACGGCGCGGCCACCTTCACCCTGTGGAGCGACGGCCTGCCGCGGGTCTCCAATGCGTCGCGACTGGTCGTCGACTCACGGCACCCCGGGACCGTCTACTTAGGAACCTACGGCCGCGGCGTCTACCGCGCGGTCCCTTGAGCGGACTTTAGACGAGGAGCGCCCCTTCGAGCACGAGGAGGGCGCGCTTCAGGGGCATGCCGCCGCCGAAGCCGGTGAGCGAGCCGTCCGAGCCGATCACCCGGTGGCAGGGGATGATGACGGGGATGGGGTTGGTGCCGTTCGCCCGCCCCACCGCCCGCGAGGCGCCGGGCCGGCCGACCCGGAGCGCGAGCTCGGCGTAGCTGATCGTCACCCCGTAGGGGATACGCGCCAGCTCCTCCCAGACCCGGCGCTGGAACTCCGTGCCCCGGGGCTTGAGCGGCAGATCGAAATCCTTTCTCGTTCCGGCGAAATATTCGGCCAGCTGGGCGGCCACGGGGGCCGAGCGCGCGTGGCCCCAGGTCAGCCGGTCGCCGCGCGCCGCCGCCCGGAGCTCCACGTCCTCCACCACCGGGAACTTCCTTTCGGGGTAGACGAAATCGAGATCGACGAGCGTGCCGCTGTCGTCGACCGAGGCGCAGAGGGCGGTCAGCTCGGGGAGCGGAGTGGGGATCAGATCGGCATAGAGATTCATGGGGTTTCTCCGAGAGAGGCCCAGAGATGGGCGGTGGCGAAGCTTCGGAAAGGGGCGAAGGGAGCGAGGAGCTTCCGGGTTTCCTCGGGGCCGGGGCGTTCGTCGAGGGCGAAGAAGCGGACGAGCCCGGCGGCGAGCCCGGAGTCGCCCACCGGCACGCAGTCGGCGAAGCCCAGGGCGCGGAGCATGACGTAGTGGGCCGTCCAGGGGCCGAGGCCGCGGACGGCCAGGAGCCGGCGCTCGACGAGCGTCGCGGGCTCCTCGGGAAAACGGTCGAGCGGCAGCTCGCCCGAGGCGATGGCCGCCGCGGTGCCGATCAGGTATTCGGCTTTCCGGCGGGAGAACTGGCGGGCCGTCAAATCGCCGGGATCGAGCCGCGCCACCGCCTCGGGGGTCGGCGGCGCGAGGATCGCCCCCGCCTCCGGGGAGGCGATCGGTGCGCCGCACAGCTCGACGACCCGCCTCCTTAGGGTGGCGGCGAAGCTGAGATTCACCTGCTGGCCGACGATCGCCCAGCAGAGCCCCTCGAAGGGCTCGGCGGTCTGCGGCAGGCGGAGGCCTTCGCGGCCGGCGATCAGCCGGCCGAGCCCGGGGGGCCTCCGGCGGCGGCGCACCTGGCGCTCGAAGGGAGCGGGATCGAGAGTCAGGCCGAGGAGGCGGAGGACCGCGGCATGGCCCTCGGCCGCGGCGGCGGGGGAGAGCGGCCGCCGCGGGTCCCCGCCCTGGATCTGGCAGCGCGCGACCGGCTCCTCGCCCTCGCGGAGCTCGACCGTGAGGAGGGCCGGGAGCCCGTCGAGCCGCACTCCCTTGGCGAAAGAGGAGCCTGCCACCCGCTCCGAGCGGCTCTCCGCGTCGCGGCCGAGGTAGCGGAGCGTCGCGCCGGCCCGGTAGCCGGCGGGGAGCCGCAGGGTGAACGCCCGTTCGGCGGGCACTTTCCGATACTCCGCCGGGGTGAGGCCGGTCGCCTCCCGGAAGTCGGCGTCGAAGGCCGCGGGAGTGGGCCAGCCGGCTTCGAGGGCGAGATCGCGCGCCGGGTGCCGGCGGGCCGGGCCCGCCAGCAGCTCCCGGCAAACCCGGGCGAGCCGGGCGCGGCGGAGAAAGGCGGCCGGGGTCGTATGGTAGTGGCGCTCGAAGAGAACCCCGAGCCGGGCCGCACCGACCCCCAGGGCCTTGGCGAGCGCCGTCCTCTCCGCGTCCGGGTTCTCCGGCGCCTCCGTCGGCAAGGCGCCGGGGTCCCGGCGCATCCGGGCGGCTAAGTCGATGACGAGCGGCAGGTCCGGGTCTTCGGCAGGCGGTTCCATGGGCACATCTTAGAGAAAGAATCCCGTCGCGTCTTCCGGATTTTTTCGTTTGAATTCTTCCTCCCGTCTATACTCATGCCCCATGAGCACCAAGACGAACCGCTTTCAGGAAGTGCTGGACGGTTGGGTGAACCGCGGCGTCCAGGTGGCGCCGATCGGCACCCTGCTCGGTTTCCGTTTCACGAGCTTCGAGGAGGGGAGGGTCCAGGTCGAGATGGACGTCGGTCCCCGCCACCACAACCCGATGGGGATCGTCCACGGCGGCATCTTCTGCGACCTGGCCGACGCCGCCATGGGCATGGCCTTCGCGACGACCCTGGCCGACGACGAGAGCTTCGCCACCCTCCAGCTCCAGGCGAGCTATCTCCGCGCCGTCCGCGAGGGCCGGCTGATCGCGACCGGTCGGGTCGTCCACCGCGGGCGGACGGTCGGGCACACGGATTGCGAGATCGTCGACGGGGAAGGGCGGCCGGTCGCGCGGCTCACCAGCGTCTGCTCGGTGCTCCAGGTCGGGAATTGACTGCGGAGCGTTCCTTCAAGGCCAGGGCGAGATCTCCTCGATGAGGAAGTCGAGCTCGACGCGAAACGTAGGATCGGCCGCGAGCCGGTTCGCCAGCTCTTGGCGCAGGGCCGCGCGGTCGTCGGGAGCGGCGTGCCGCTCCTCAAATCGGAGCAGCAGCTCGCCGCCCACCTGCGAGGTGAGGCGGGTCTTCAAGCGATCGTAGCGGCGGCCCCAGCGGTCGGGGCTGCGCTTCTCTCCGGCAGCGGAATCGGAGAAGTAGACGAGGTTGGCGACCACGGCGGCGGCGAGCTCAGAGATCGGCAGCATTGCGGAGAACTCCTCTCGTGTCAGCGGACGGACGGCACACAGTCATGGACCCTTTATCCCTAGGCCAGGCGGTGGCCCTGTGTCGATCGGGAAGCAGATCGGCGACAGAGTCCCCGGCCTCAAGAGTCAGCTTCGCGCGCCACCGATCCCATCGATCTGATGCCTGGAAACCCGTGTCGAAAAGAGCGGAGGCGTGAAGAAGTCCGTCTGTTTTACTGAGCAAAACTTGCGCCAACGGTGGGAGCTTCGAGAGGGTGACTTCCGGCCTGGAGGGGGAGAGAGGAGGCGCCGGAAGCCGGCGGCCACCGTCCCCCCCGCGGAGGGCAGGAGGAAGTCCGAAAGCTCTCAAAGGAGAGGAGTTCTACGTCTCGGCCGGGCGTGCTGTCGGCGGGGGTAGAGTGGGGGCGGTTACCCTTCGTAAAAGAGTTGTAAAGGAGCTTCGCGAGCAGGGGATGTCCAGAATCTGGACGAGCTCTCCACCTTCAGACGCGACCCTCTGAGACGCCCGGAGACAGCAGCCGGCGTTTACTGGAAGTAACCATTCACGTCGAGCACCAGGTTGAGGAAGGCCGAGCTGGTGTAGTTCTGCACCGCCAAGGTGCCGGTGCCGGACGAGGCGAGCATGAGGATGGCGTTGTTCGTCCGTGTCTGGCCGGCCGAGAAGTTGAGGGCGGCGGCGTTGGGGGGTTGGCCGTTGCCGGGGAAGAAGCGGATGTGGCCGGACTGCGGCGCGCCGACGACGGTGACGTTGACCGCGACCGCCTTGGCGGTCGCGGGGACGCCGCAGGGTCCCGTCGCCCCGGCGGTGCCGGCGACAACCAGCACCCGGGAGACGCCGGGCGGGAGCGCCGGCCCGCCGGTCGGGCCGCTCGGGCTCCGGGTGTCGAGGAGGCGGCAGGGAGGGAGGGTGTAGAAGGAGAGCGGCCCGGCGACGGTCGCGACCGGCGGCTGCCAGCCGGCCTGGACGACCTCGAAGTCGCTCGCCTTGAGGCTTGAAAAGGCGGGGTTCAGCACGTCGTTGTCCCAGCGGGTGTCGTAGGAGCCCTGGATGTACAGGTCGCTGCCGTTGTCGGCCACGATGAGGCCGTAGGTCTTCATCGCCTGGAAGATCTTCTGCACATGGACGTCGTAGCCGGTGATGTTCTTGCTCGCCTTCAGGCGCAGCCGGGTCCCCATGGGGAGAGCGCCGGTCTGCGAGCCGGCGTCGTGCGAGGCGGGGAAGACGTAGCCGTTCGAGCTGCGCACGGTGAAGCGGAAGGCGTGGCGGACGGGGTTGGGGCCGAAGACCTCGTCGTAACGGACGAGCCCGGGGAGGATGGCGAGGCCGGCGGCGTCGGCGCTCGTCCAGGTGTCGGGCCGGCGGGCGTCGCTGTCGAGCGAGAAGACGGCCCCCGAGCCCGCCTCCCAGCGGCTGCCCGTCCAGTGGGCATGGTAGAGCTCGTAGAGAATCCGGTTGTCGCGGTCGACGATCAGCATGTGATGGTCGCCCGAGGCGCCGCCCCCGATGTCGCCCCCCTCGATCCACTTGGCCTCTGTCTGCGCCTCGACCGGGATGGGATAGCCGGGCGGCCGGCCGGGAGCGCCGTGATCGCTCTGGTCGTCGAACTCGACGAAGGTGACCGGCTCCAACGGTTGGGTGCCGGGGACGGAGATGTAGACCATCCCGTAGATGCCGGTCGAGTTCGGGTCGGTCGGATCGACGTCGCCCCCGAAGTCCGGATGAAGCCCCCGGGTCGCGCCGATGAAGTTGATGTAGGAGGTGCCGTTGACGAGATCGAGCGGCGCCGCGCTGACGTCGACGTTCCACCAGTTGTCCGGCGGAAAGAGGGGAGAGAGCGCCGAGAGGTCCCCCCCGCGCTGCACCTGCGCCAGGACCGCTGGGGGGACGCAGGCCAGGAGGAGAACGAGGACGAGAACGGCGCTACGGGTCGGGTTCATTGAAAGTACCCGTTGACGTCGATCACGAGATTCAGCAGAGCGGAGCCGATGGAGCTCTCTACGGCGAGAGTGCCGGTGCCGGAAGAGGCGAGCATGAGGACGGCGTTGTTGGTCCGCGTCTGGCCGGCTCCGAAGTTGATCGCCGCGGCGTTGGGGACCTGGCCGTCGCCGGGGAAGAAGCGGACGTAGCCGCCCTGGGGCGCGTTGACGACGGTGACGTTGACCGCGATCGCCTTGGCGGTCGCGGGGACGCCGCAGAGCCCCGCTTCGCCCGCGGCGCCGGCGACAAGCAGCACCCGCGGGATGCTGGGCGGGAGCGCCGGCCCGCCGGTGGGACCGCTCGGGTTCCGGGTGTCGAGGAGGCGACAGGGGGGAAGGGTGTAGAAATCGAGCGACCCGGTCGCGGTCGCGACCGCCGGTCTGAAGCCCGGCTGGACGACCTCGAAGTCGCTCCCGGTGAGGTTCGCGAAGGCGGGGTTCAGGACGCTGTTGTTCCAGCGCGGATCGTAGGCGCCGTTGATATAGAGGTCGGCCCCGTTGTCGGCGACGATGAGGCCGTAGGTCTTCATCGCCTGGAAGATCTTCTGCACGTAGGCGGGGTAGCCGGAGATGTCCTTGCTCGCTTTGAGGCGCAGGCGGGTGCCCATGGGCGGCGCGCCGAGCTGCCCGCCGGCGCTGTGCGAGGCGGGGTAGACGTAGCCGTCGGTGTTGTGGACGGTGAAGCGGAAGGCATGGCGGATGGGATCGGGGCCGAAGACCTCGTCGTAGCGGATGAGCCCGGGGAGGATGGCGAGGCCGGCGGCGTCGGCGCTCGTCCAGGTCTCCGGCCGCCGGAAGTCGCTGTCGAGCGAGAAGATGGCGCCCGAGCCCGCCTCCCAGCGGGTGCCCGTCCAGTGGGTGTGGTAGAGCTCGTAGAGGATCCGGTTGTCGCGATCGACGAGCATCATGTGCCGGTCGCCCCCGGTCTGGCTCGCTGGAGCGCCCCCCTGAATCCACTTGCCTTCGGTCTCCGCCTCGACCGGAATGGGATAGCCGGGCGGCCGGCCCGGCGCCCCGGCGTCGCTCTGCGGACCGAACTCGACGAAGGTGACCGGCACCAGCGGCTGCGTCCCGGGGACCGAGGCGTAGGCCATGCCGTAGATGGCGGTCGAATTGGGATCGTTGGGATTGACGTCGCCCCCGAAGTCCGGGTGGAGTCCCCGGGTGGCGCCCATGAAGTTGACGTAGATGGCGCCGTTGACGAGGTCGACCGGCGCCGCGCTGATGTCCGTGTTCCACCAGTTATCCGGCGGAAAGAGGGGCGCGAGCGCCGAGAGATCGGCCTGCCGCTCGGCCTGGGCGAGAGCGGCGGAGGCGGTGAAGAACAGGATGAGGACGGCGGACTGGATCGAGACGACTCTCTGCGGCCGCAGGCTCCCAAGCATTGGGGACCTCCTTCCGTGGATAGACGGTAAGACTTATTGACTTGCGCCTATCTTAGCACAGGGGGGAACGACAGGAGGGAGGGGGGCAGGGCAGGCACGGGGGCTCTTCCCCTGCCTGCCCTGCGGTATGGATCTACTCCTTCGGCACGAAATTCAGCGCCGCGGAGTTCATACAGAACCGCTCGCCGGTCGGCTTGGGGCCGTCGTTGAAGACGTGGCCCAGGTGGGCGTCGCAGCGGCTGCAGAGGACTTCGGTCCGCCGCATGAAGAAGCCGTTGTCCTCCTTCTCGGTCACCGCCTCCTCGTCGACCGGCTTAAAGAAGCTCGGCCAGCCGGTGCCGGAATCGTATTTGGCGTCCGAGCTGAAGAGCGGCTGGCCGCAGCAGATGCAGGAGTAGGTGCCCGCCTTCTTGTTGTCGAAATACTCGTTCCTAAAGGCCGGCTCGGTGCCGTGCTGGCGGGCGACCTTGTACTGCTCGGGGGTGAGCTGCTGGCGCCACTCGGCGTCGCTCTTGACCACTTTCTCGTGGGTCGTCTCAGTCTCGCTCATCGCTTCTCTCCTTCCCCTTACTTCGTGGGCTCGAATTTGAGGGCGCCGGCGTTCATGCAGTAGCGCAGATGGGTGGGGGCGGGACCGTCGTCGAAGACGTGGCCGAGGTGACCGCCGCAGCGGCTGCAGAGGATCTCGGTGCGCTCCATTCCCAGGGTCATGTCCTTCTTCTCGACGACGCTCTGCGGCGAGAACGGCTTCCAGAAGCTCGGCCAGCCGGTGCCGGACTCGAACTTGGTGTCCGATCTGAAGAGGAGTTGGCCGCAGGCGGCGCAGCGATAGACGCCCTTGGCGTGGTTGTGGAGGAGGGCGCCGCCCGAGCCGGCGAACTCGGTTCCCCCCTGGCGGAGGATTCGGTACTGCTCGGAGGTGAGGGTCTTCTTCCATTCGTCGTCGCTCTTGACGACCTTGTCGGTGTAGACGGTGAGCGGACTCGGAGCGGCGGCGGTCGCCGAGGCGGGGGCCGGAACAGGCGGGGTGGTGCCGCTCGAGGCGGCGAAACCCGCCACGGCCAGGGCCAGGAGGGCCAGGGTCGCGAGGGTGAGCCAGATTTTCTTCATGGTGTCTTTTTCTCCTTTGGACTCCGCAGGATGGTACGCGCCCGGCCGGCCGGTGGATCGGGGCGGCATCCTTGGGGGGAGACTACCAGAGGAGAGGCAGGGAGGGAGGGCTCCCGGTGGGGAGCCCTCCCGGCAGGGGGCCTGGGGGCTACGGATGGGCGGTCGGCTCGCCCGAGCCGGGATCGAGGACGTAGGGCGCCGTCCGCGGGTGGTGGCTGAAGTCGAACATGTTGTAGAGCGAGCCGGCGAGGCCGTCGAAGGAGCCGCCGCCGATCCGCGGCAGGTGCCAGTTGTCCTCGATGAAGCTCAAGGGGGAGGTCTGGTCGGTCACCGTGTGGTCGACGTAGTTGGCCCGCGCCCAGGGGGAGATGACGAGGAGGGGGAGCCGGGGACCGTAGCCGCAGCGGCCCTGGAGGTTGGCGATGGCGCGGCTGCCGTCGCCGCAGGCTCCCGCCCCGGTGAGGGCGTCCAAGGAGGTTCCGGAGGGGCTGATGAGCGGCGCCATCACGTGGTCGTACCAGCCGTCCGAGTCATCCCACAGGATGAAGACCGCGGTGCTCTTCCACTGGGCCGTCTTCTGGAGGGCGTTCAGGGTCTGGGTGAGGAAGACCTGCTCGTCGAGCGGCGAGGAGTAGCCGGCATGCCCGTCCTGGCTCTTCTTCGCCTTGAGGAAGCTGACCGCCGGCAGGTTGTTCGCCTTGACGGCGTTCCAGAAGTCGGCCAGGTCGTACTGGTGGTTCGCCGCGTCGGTGTGGCCGATCATCGCGACCGACGAGGGGGGAAGGTGATGCGGGTTGGACGTCGACAGGTAGTACTCGAACGGCTCATGGTGGGCGCTGTAATCGGCCTGGGCGGCGCCGCTCAGGTTGGGGGTCTTGGCGCCGCAGACCGCGTTGCCGCTGCCGTCCCGGCCGGAGGGCGCGAAGCCGCCCTGGAACCAGCCCCAGGTGACCCCCGCGGCGTTCAGCAGGTCGCCGACGTTCTTGCCGTTCATCGCGATCTGGGTGCCGGCGCCGCAGTCGTCGTAGTAGGGATCGGGATCGCCGATGACGCTGGTGCCGATGACCGTGTCGGTGTCGACGGTGCCCTTGGAGTGCGCGGCGTCGACCGTACCGGTCTGGCCGGAGACGAGGTTGACCGCGCCGGGGGTGGACGGGCCGTAGGTGGTGCCGAAGGAGTTGTCGGAGAGGGAGAAGTGACGAGCGTAGTTCCACAGGGCGGTCACCGTAGTGCCATCGTAGTAGCCCATGGTCAGGCCGGTGCCATGCCCGTAGTCCAGACAGCCCGGAGCGCCCGTGCCGGTGTTCTCGACGAACCGGTCCATCGCTCCGCCGTGGACCGCCTGCTGCTCGGGGGTGTAGTCGTGGTCCTGGTCGCAGGTGTAGTTCTGCTCGCGGGTGAGGAGGAACGGCTGCACGGAGTTGGGATTGTGGAAGAGGAGGCCGGCGGTCAAGCCGTTGACCCCGGGGTAGGTCGCGAAGTAATGATCGAACGAAACGTTTTCCTGAAAGATGACGATGACATGCTGGATGGGAGTGGCGGTGGCGGCCTCGACGGGAGCGGCGCTCCCGAGCGCCAGGAGGCCCGCGGTCAGGCCCAACACGGCGGCGCAGCCAGGGAAGATGAATCTCGACCGGGGAGTAAAGCGCATGCAGCTTCTCCTTCTTACATCAGGGTCCTTCCGTGGGGAGGGGCAGCCCCACCGGAGGCGGGGCACGGCTTGCTGGAGGGGAGACTAGGCGGAGGGGCGGGAGAAGCGGGTGGCGGCCGGGTGACGCTCTTGCAACGTCTCTCGGGAAGGGCTCAGGCTTCCGGCGGCAGGCCGGCGAGGCGGCGGAAGGGAGCGCGCACCGCTTCGGGGGTGCGGGCGGGGCGGCCGGTCGCCCGCTCCACCCAGACGTGCTCGGTCGCTCCCGTGGCGAGGAGGTCGTCGCCCCTTCTCACCTCGTAGGCGAAACGGATGCCGCGGCTCACCAGGCGTTCCCCCCAGCAGACGACGCGGACGGTCTCGCCGTAGCGGGCGGGCTGCCGGTAGCGCGCCTCGACCCCGATCACCATGAGGAGGTAGCCCATCGCCTCGATCTCCGCATAGTGGAAGCCGGAGAGCGCGCAGAGCCGGGTGCGGGCGAGCTCGAACCAGATCACGTAGTTGGCGTGGTGGACGACCCCCATCTGGTCGGTCTCGGCATAGCGGACCTCGATCTCCGTCTCACAGCGTATCGGCTCGCTCATCGGCTTTCCCCCGTTCCCCGGCTGTACCGGAACACCGTCCAGAGGATCTTATAGCCGGCGCGGATCGTTCCGATGAGGGTGCCGGTGATCTTCGACACCCCGACCCGTCGGCGGTAGCGGACCGGCACCTCGGCGACCCGCAGGCCGTGGCGGAGAGCCTTGACCTGCATCTCCGCCGTCCAGCCGAAGTCGGGATCGGCCATGCCGAGCCGCTCCAGGGCCTCCCAGCGGGCGGCGCGGAAGGGTCCCAGGTCGGTGTAGCGGTGGCCGTAGAGGAGGCGGATCAGGAGGCAGGCGACGAGGTTCCCGGCCCGCGCCTGGGGGAGGAGGGCGCCGCGCTCGTGCTCCCCTAACACCCGGGAGCCGATGACGAGGTCGGCCGTGCCGGCTGCGAGCGGAGCGAGGAGGAGGGGGAGCTCCTCCGGATGGTCCGAGTAGTCGGCGTCGACGAAGGCGACGATCTCCGGGGGATCGTTCGCCCGCAGGTAGGCGAGGCCGGCGAGGCAGGCGCTGCCGTAGCCGCGACGGGCGGCGGGGACGACGATCGCGCCGCCCTCTCTCGCCACCCGCGCCGTGCGGTCCCGAGAGCCGTTGTCCGCCACCACCACCCGGCGGACGGGTGGGTGGGGGAGGGCCTGGAGGACGAAGGGGAGGGAGGCCTCCTCGTTGAGGGCGGGAATGACGACGTCGACGGTGGAGCGCTCCGGGAACGCTCTGGACGCTTGGGGCACGGGTGGATTTTATGCCATGCTCAGGCGATCGGCCCGCGCCTGCCGCGTGGCCCGTTCAAAACCCCGATTCTCCTGGAGCGATTCGCGATGCGCGTGACCCGCCTGATCTCCCCCTCGTTCCCGCTCGCCGCCCTGGCGGCGGTCACCGTCCTTTCCCTCGCGGCCGCCGTTCCGGCCCGGGCCGCCAAGCCCGCGCCCCCCCCGGCCACCGCTCCGGCGGCTCCGGCCGCCCCGGCGACCACCCGGCGCGTCGAGCTGATCGGGCTGGACGGCGCGGTCTTCCCCTACAGCGTCGAGATCCCCGCCGACTGGCAGGTGCTCCCGGACGCCGAGAAGAAGGGGCTCTGGCTGGCGCCGGCCGGAGTCGAGCCGGCGAACGACCCGCGCTCGGTCTTCGTCCGCGCGAGCACTGCCGACCTCCGGGCACCCGAGGCGACGGTGAAGGCGATCCAGGATAACGACAAGAAGGACGACACCTGGGCGGCGCCGCTCGTCGCCGTGCACCCGGTGGGCGCCGGAGGAACGACGCGCGGAGTCCTGGTGCAGATGAACAGCGGCAAGGGGGTTTCGGCGCGGAGCCTCCTCTTCCTCAAGCTGCCGGTCGGCGCCACGAGTGTCGACTTGATCGGGAGCGCCCCACCCGCTCTCTTCGCCTCTCTGCGTCCGCTCTACGAGAAGATCCTCTTCTCGGTCCAGCCGACCGGAACGAAGTGACGGGGGCCTGAAACCATGCCTCTCCACCCCTACCGGGGCCGCCTGCCCCAGCTCGGGAGCCGGGTCTGGCTGGCGCCCGGAGCGCACCTGATCGGCGACGTCACGGTGGGCGACGACGTCTCCTTCTGGTTTCACACCGTGGCCCGGGGCGACGTCAATTCGATCCGCATCGGGGCGGGGACGAACATCCAGGACGGCTCGGTGCTCCACGTCACCCACGTCCGCCACCCGCTCGTCCTCGGGGCCGGGGTGGTCGTCGGGCACCAGGTCGTCCTCCACGGTTGCACGATCGAGGACGGGGCGCTCATCGGCATCGGCGCCCGGGTGCTCGACGGGGCGGTCGTCGAGGCCGGGTCCCAGGTGGGCGCCGGGGCGGTGGTGGCGCCCGGCCACCGGGTGCCCGCCGGGCATCTCGTGCTCGGCATCCCCGCCCGGGTGGCGCGGCCGCTGACCGAAGAGGAGATACGGCGGATCGCCGAGACCCGCAACCGCTACATCGCGATCAAGGACGAATACCGAGCGGCGGATCTGCCCGGGGCGGAAGGATGAGGGTGATGAAGAGGATGAGAGGGATGGAAGGCGGAGAGACGAGATGACAGAAGTCGAGGGGAGTACCGGGAAGCGGCGCGGCGCGGGGAGCCTGACGGCGGCGGACATCGGTGGGCGGGTCGTCTTGAAGGCGTGGGTCCAGAAGCGGCGCGACCATGGCGGGGTGATCTTCCTGGACCTCCGGGACCGGAGCGGGGTCGCCCAGGTGGTGGTCCATCCCGAGGACCAGCCGGAGGCGTTGCGGGCGCTCGATCCGGCGCGGGTCGAGTGGGTGGTCGAGGTGGAGGGGACGGTCCTCGCGCGGTCGCCCGAGAACGTCAACCCCGGCCTCGCCACCGGCGCCCTCGAGGTGCAGGCCGAACGGGGGGCGATCCTCGCCCGCTCCGAGCCCCTCCCCTTCGCGCTCGACGGCAAGAGCGAGGCGGCCGAGGACACCCGGCTCCGCTACCGCTACCTGGACCTCCGGCGGCCGGACCTGCTGCGCAACTTCATCCTCCGCGACCAGGTCGTCCACGCCATCCGCAACTACTTCCACGACCACGGCTTCCTGGACGTCGAGACGCCGATCCTCACCCGTTCGACCCCGGAGGGGGCGCGCGACTACCTCGTCCCCTCGCGGGTCCACCGCGGCAGCTTCTACGCCCTGCCGCAGTCGCCGCAGCTCTTCAAGCAGATCCTGATGGTGGCGGGCTTCGAGCGCTACGTGCAGATCGCCCGCTGCTTCAGGGACGAGGATCTGCGGGCCGACCGCCAGCCGGAGTTCACCCAGGTGGACGTCGAGATGTCCTTCCCCACCGAGGAGGACGTCTACGCTCTCATCGAAGGGCTCTTCGCCAAGATCTTCCCGCTCGCCGGGATCACTCCGCCCTCCGCCTTCCCCCGCATGACCTACGCCGAGGCGATGGCGCGTTACGGCAGCGACCGCCCCGACCTGCGCTTCGGCCTCGACATCCGGGACCTCTCGGAGCGCCTGGGGACGAGCGCCTTCCGCGGCTTTGAGGAGACCGTGGCGGCGGGTGGGGTGGTGCGCGGCTTCAGTCTCCCGGGGTCGACCGGGGCCGCCGAGGCGAGCCGCAAGGACGTCGACGGCTGGGCCGCGACCGCCCGCCGCTTCGGGGCGGCCGGGGTGCTCACCCTGCGGAAGAAAGCCGGCGAGACGATCTTCCAGGTGAAAAACGCCCTCACCCCCGCCGAGCTCGAAGGCGCGGCGGAGGCGCTCGGTCTGGAGGAAGGGGGCCTGGCGCTTTTGGTCGCCGCGCCCGAGAAGGTCGCCGCCACGGCCCTGGGAGCTCTCCGCCTGGAGCTCGCGAAGACCTATCACCTGATCCCCGAGGGGCGGCACGAGTTCCTCTGGGTGACCGGCTTTCCCCTCTTCGACTGGAACCCGGACGAGAAGCGCTGGGATTCGACCCATCACCCGTTCACCAGCCCCGACCCGCGCGACCTCGACCGCCTGGGAAGCGACCCGGGCACGGTCCGCGCCCGCGCCTACGACGTGATCCTGAACGGCACCGAGCTCGGGGGCGGCTCGATCCGTATCCACGAGCCGCTCGTCCAGAGCCGGATCTTCGAGCTCCTGGGGATCGGCGCCGCGGAGGCCGAGGCCCGCTTCGGTTTCTTCCTGGAAGCCCTCCGCTACGGCGCCCCGCCGCACGGCGGCATCGCCCTCGGGGTCGACCGGCTGATCATGCTGATGGCCGGAGCCCCCTCGATCCGCGACGTCATCGCCTTCCCCAAGACGGCCTCGGCGACCGACCTGATGACCTCGGCCCCGTCCGAGGTCGACCCGCGGCAGCTCGGTCAGCTGGGGATCGGGGTGGTTGAAGAGGTGGGGAAGAAAGAGAAGGATGAAGGCGAGGGGCACGAGGGGAACAAGGAAGCTTGAGTCGGCGCTGGTATGGCTCGTTCAGCAGAGATCCCGATCCGTGTGCGCTCGCGACAACCTTTCCTACCGTCATCCTGGAGGGAGCCCTAGTGACCGAAGGATCTGGGTGGAGGAAGATTCCCTCCAGGTCACTTCGCTTCGCTCCAGGATGACACGCTGGAAGGGAAGGAGAATCGCGGCCCTTTGGGCGCCCGCCGCTCGATCGAAGAGTGCCGCCAAAGTCTGACCGAAGCGGTCGCCCTGATCCTTGAGGATCTTCATGCCTCCCACTGACCTCCATCGCCTCTCCCTCATCCACCCCGACGGCGAGACCCCCGTCCTGGTGGGGGAGGGGGCGCTCGCGGCGGCCCTTCCGGAGCTCTCCGCCTGGCTCGCCGGCCGAACCGCCTTCCTCGTCTCCACCCCGCGCGTCCTCGACCTCCACGGCCACCGCCTGGAGCCGCTCCGGGCGGTCGCGGCCCGCTGGGTGGAGCTTCCGGTGCCGGAAGGGGAGCCGGCGAAGACGGTGACCGAAGCCGAGGGACTGTGGAACGCCCTGCTCGCCGCGGGCGGCAAGCGCGACAGCCGGCTCCTCGCCTTCGGCGGCGGCAGCGTCGGGGACCTCGCCGGCTTCACCGCCGGCTGCTTTCTCCGCGGTATCGAGTTCGTCCAGCTCCCCACGACCCTCCTCGCCCAGGTGGACGCGGCGGTCGGCGGCAAGACCGGCGTCGATCTCCCCGGCGGCAAGAACACGGTCGGCCTCTTCCACCACCCCCACCTCGTCGTCTCCGACACCGCGGTCCTCCCCACCCTCCCCCGTGGCGAGCTGCGTTCGGGCCTGGTCGAGGTGGTGAAGATGGCGGCGCTCCTCGATCCGCCTCTCCTCGCCCGGGTGGAGGAGGATCTGGACCGGCTCCTCGCGGGCGACCCCGCGGCCTTGGGACCGGTGGTGGCGGCCGCCGCGGCGGCCAAGATCGGCGTCGTCGAGAGAGATCCCACCGAGCAGGGCGACCGGCGGCTCCTCAACTTCGGTCATACCCTGGGGCACGCCCTGGAGACCGCCGCCGGCTACTCCGGCCTTCGCCACGGCGAGGCGGTCGCCTACGGCATCCTCTTCACCCTCCGCCTCGCCGCCCGCCGCGGCCTGGCTGCCGACCTCGCCCCCCGGCTGATCGCTCTCCTCGCCCGCTTCGATCTGCCGCCCCTGCCTTCCGCCCGGCCGGAGGATCTGCTCGCTCACATGGCGCGCGACAAGAAGGCGCGCGAGGGCGGGCTCGTCTGGGTGCTCCCCGCCGCCCTGGGGGAGGGGCGGATGGTCGATGGCATCGGCTCGGCGGAGGTGCTTCAGGAGCTCGATGCCTTCCTGGGTGATCCGTTCGGCAGATCCTGAGACGGAAGCGCTTGCCAGATCCTCTTCCGTGAAGTAGCACACGATCTCGTCAAAGTCGTTGGAGGCGATCGTCCGCTCGCCGTGGGCGCTCGCCACTCTGCTCGAAGCCGCCGGGCCGGGTGCCGAGGAGCAGGTCGGCCGTATCCGCGCTCGCCGCCAGGAATCGTAAGCCCGTGACTCGGGAAGGGAGCTCCCTCGGAGCGCCCTTCCCTCCTTCTCGAAGGGCGTAGAGACACAAAGGTCTCCTGTCGACATCCGGGAATCGGTCGGCGAGACACTACGGCAGGTCGTGGAGACACAAGCGGCTCGTCTGGAGACACTACGGACCGTCCCAGAAACACAAGGATCGAGCCTGGAGACACTACGGAAGGTGCTGGAGACACAAGGAAAGCTCGTAGAGACACTAGAAATCAGGCTAGAGACACTAGAGTTGGTTCCGTAGTGTCTCCAGGAGAAAGCGTAGTGTCTCTGGCTCGTTCCGTAGTGTCTACAGCCATGAGCCTAGTGTCTCCACGACGTTCCGTAGTGTCTCTAAGTCCCGCTGTACGGCCTCCAGGACCGGCGCTTGTGTCTCTCCGGCTTCCCGTAGTGTCCAGAAACCCCTCCCGCGGGTATCTGAGTCGGCCGGGCGCTGATCCGTCGCGAGAATTCAGGAACAGATCATGCCGGGCGTCACCTGGGCGAGGGCCATGCGGGGACGGGGACGCTGGTAAGATGAGGCGATGCTGGAGCTGCTACGAGAACGGCTCGCGGATCTCCCCGACGTGCGCCTCGCCGCCGCCTTCGGCTCGGTCGCCCGGGGCGAGGAGAGACCGGGGAGCGATTTAGACCTCGCACTCCTCCTCGACACCGATTCCCTCCCAGAACGGTGGGAGATCGAGGCGGTCCTCGGGCGAGCGGCCGGCCGGGAGGTCGATTTCGTCTACATGAACGAGGCGCCTCCTCTGCTGCGTTTCGAGATCGCGCGGGACGGTGTGCTCCTCTTGGAGCGGAGCCCGGGAGACTGGTCCGACTTCAAAGCGCGGGCCATGATCGACTGGTGGGATTGGGCGCCCACAGCGGAGATGATTACAGAGACAATCCTCCGCCGACAGAAGGAGAAGCTCGCACGTGGTCAAGCCTGAGGTCGCGAGGCACAAGATCGCCCGAGCCCATGCCCGGCTGGACCAGGCTGAGGCGCTCGTCTCGCGGCCGGTCGAGACGTTCATCGCCGACTTAGCGGGACGCGACCTGGCGAGCTTCTATCTCCAACTCGCCATCCAGGAGGTGATCGACCTCGCCGCCCATTGGGTGGCGGATGCCGGTTGGGAGCCCCCGAGGGATGCCGCTTCCACATTCGACATCCTGGCCGACCGTGGAGCCATCGACCGCGATCTCGCGCCGCGCCTGCGGGCGGCCGTGGGCCTGCGCAACCGGATCGCCCACGACTACGCCGGGGTCGACCCCGCCCGCCTGCATGCCGAGTTTGCCGCCGGAGTCGAGCCCCTGCGTCGGTTCCTCGTCGCCGTTGCGAATGCCGCAGGGCCTTGACCGTGCATGGTTTTGTTCGTCTCAACGTTCCGAACAGCAAAAGCTTTAGCTGCCGGACTCAACCCTAACTGGACTGGCCGTGTCTAACGAAGTTGGCTCGACCGAAGGTTTTGGTCCAGAAAGCCAGAAAGGAACGGAGATGCGGAACCAAGTCACTCTGCTTCTGTTACTTCTCGCTGGGGCAGTGATCCAGCCTGTCCTGGCCGCCAGCCACGGAAGCCATGGAGGCTCTTCAACAGGTACGGGTACAGGTACCGTGCATGTCCAGGGTTACTGGCGCAAGGATGGAACTTATGTGAACGCCTATGATCGGGCGGCGCCTGGGCAGGGGCAAGCGCCCTCGAGTTCGGGCGCCTCGGGCGCCACAGACATGACGAGGCTGCTGGGTGTCAAGACTGATCTCGGCAGCAATCTCCTGAATGATCCAGAAGCAGGGGTCGTCGTCTTCAAGGAGGGGGCTGCGCAGAGAATCGAAGGCCCTCTAGAGGTTCGGGGTAAGCTGGTCGTGTTCCATGACAGCCTGCAACATCTTCTGTCGGTACAGGCATCCTCGATCGACCTCTCAGCTACGCAAAGATCGAACGACCGACTCAAAAAGACCCGAGCTTTCATGAGGCAGACCGATTATCCCGCTGGTCGTGCTGGATATGTCGTCGACTACATTGTGCCCCCTGCATGCGGGGGTAGCGAGGAGTCTTCGAACATGCAGTGGGAGATGGAGGAGCAGGCCGGGGTCAGGGATCTGACGGCTTGCAGCCCTCGGCCTTAGCTCGTTCGCCGGAAAGGTACTCCATGGAAGACAGGGAGCTGCACGAAGCGTCCCCCTTCCAATCGCCCACCGCCGCGTTGCGGCAACCACAATGCCGCAACTTCCCCTGGCACCCCTCGCCCAAATCTTGTGCTAGAATTACGTCGCACTGCGGCATACCCAGCCTGAGACTGCCGCGTCGGGGATTCATGCCATTTACTGGAGACGAACCATGGCGACCAAGGATCTGCAGCATGTGAGCGAGCAGGAATCGCGCAAGGTGGCCGAGGCCTCGCGCGAGTCCGAGTGGAAGCAACCGAGCTTCCTGCGCGAGATGTTCCTCGGCAACTTCCGGCTCGACCTCATCTATCCCTATCCCTTCGACGAGGAGGAGCGGCCGGAGTTCGCCGCCTTCTATCGCGCGCTCAAGGAGTTCGTCGAGACCGAGGTCGACCCGGTCCAGATCGACGCCACCGGGGAGTACCCCGATCACGTCGTCGACGGGCTCAGGAAGCTCGGCGCCTTCGGCATGAAGATTCCCAAGAAGTATGGCGGCTTAGGGTTCACCAACGTCGAGTACCAGAAGATCATGCACCTCTTCGGGAGCGTCGACGGTAACCTCTCGGCATTGCTGTCCGCCCACCAGTCGATCGGCGTGCCGCAGCCGCTCAAGCTCTTCGGCTCGGAAAACCTCAAGAAGAAGTACCTGCCGCGCTGCGCCGCGGGCGAGATCTCGGCTTTCGCCCTGACCGAGCCGCAGGTCGGCTCCGACCCGGCCCGGCTGACGACCGACGCGGTCCGGACCCCCGAGGGGGAGTACATCCTGAATGGCGAGAAGCTCTGGTGCACGAACGGCACGCTCGCCAAGCTCTTAGTCGTCATGGCCCGCGACCCCAAGAGCAAGAAGATCAGCGCCTTCGTCGTCGAGACCGCCTGGCCGGGAGTGAAGATCGAGCACCGCTGCCACTTCATGGGGCTCCGCGCCTTGGCCAACGCCGTCATCAGCTTCACCGACGTGCGGGTGCCGGCCGAGAACTTGATCGGCGAGGAGGGCAAGGGCCTCAAAATCGCCTTGACGACGCTCAACGACGGCCGGCTGTCGATCCCCAACGGCTCGGTCGGCAGCGCCAAGGTGTGCATCGAGATCTGCCGCAAGTGGGCGAGCGAGCGGGTGCAGTGGGGCAAGCCGGTCGGCAAGCACGAGGCGATCACCCACAAGCTCGCCGACATGGCCGCCACCACCTTCGCCATGGAGTCGATCGTGCTTTTGGCGACCGAGATGTCCGACCGCGGCGGCTTCGACATCCGGCTCGAAGCGGCGGCTTGCAAGGAGTGGAACTCGGCCCGCACCTGGGAGATCGTCGACGAGACGATGCAGATCCGCGGCGGCCGCGGCTATGAGACCGAGCTGTCGCTCGCGGCCCGCGGCGAGGAGCCGATCGGCGTCGAGCGGTTGATGCGGGACTACCGGATCAACAAGATCTTCGAGGGCTCTTCGGAGATCATGCACCTCTTCATGGCGCGCGAGGCGGTCGACAAGCATCTCCAGGTGGCGGGCTCGCTCATCGATCCCGAGAAGCCTCTGGCGGAGAAGCTGGGCGACCTGCCGAACATGGCCGCCTTCTATGCCTCCTGGTATCCCACCCGCTATGTCGGCTGGGGCCACTGGCCGAGCTTCTCGGAGTTCGGGGATTTGGCGACCCACCTGCGTTTCGTCGACCGCAGCACCCGCCGGCTGGCGCGCCAGATTTTCCACGGCATGGTGGTCTTCCAGGGAGCGCTCCAGAACAAGCAGGGCTTCCTCTTCCGGATCGTCGACATCGCCAACGAGCTGTTCGCGGTGGCGGCCTCGGTCTCCCGCGCCCAGACCCTGGCGGAGCAGGGGCATCCCGACGCCGCCAAGGCGGGTGAGCTCGCCGATCTCTTCTGCCGCAACGCGCGGCGGACGATCGGTCGGCTTTTCCGCGCCCTGTGGTCGAACGACGACGTGCGCAAGTACAAGGTGGGCCTCCGGGTGCTCGACGGCTCCCACGCCTGGCTGGAGAAGGGCATCGTCCACACCCGGCCGGCCCAGGTGTTCAAGCCGCAGCCGCGCTTCGGCGAGGCCGATCCGAAACCCATTCCCAAAGCGCGGCCGGTGGGCGCCACCTAAGCGTGCGCGCCGTCCTTCCCGCCGATCCCCATCCCGATCCCACGCCGCGGCTCGGGGACCTGCCGGATCCGTTCCCCGGGTCCGGCGAGGTCTTAGGGCAAGTCGAGGCGGCGGGTTTGAACCACGCCGACCTCATGCAGATGCGGGGTTTCTACCCGCCGCCGCCGGGGGAGAGCGAGGTTCCGGGTCTCGAATGCGCCGGGCGCATCCTGGCGCTGGGGGAGGGGGTCGATCCCGCCGGCCCCTGGCGCCCGGGCGCCCGCTTCATGGCCCTCCTCGCCGGCGGCGCCCATGCCGAGAAGGTCGCCATTCCGGTCGGCCAGCTCATGCCGCTCCCCGAGTCGCTCTCGTTCCTGGAGGGCGCGGCGCTGCCGGAGGCCGGGCTCACCGCGTGGACCAACCTGGTCGCCGAGGGCGAGCTTCAGGAGGGGGAGACCGTCCTCGTCACCGGCGCTTCCGGCGGCATGGGCACGATGTTCGTGCAGCTCGCCCACGAGCTGGGGGCGCGGGTGATCGCGGCCGGCCGCAGCCGGGAGCGCCTGGAACCGCTCCGCGCCCTGGGGGCGGACGGGCTCTGCCTCCTGGGCGACGACCTGCCGCGGCGGGTGCGCGAGGAGACCGGGGGGAAAGGGGTCGACCTCGTCATCGACCTCGTGAGCGGCGACGGGCTCAACTCGCACCTCGCCTGCCTCAGAAACCGCGGCCGGCTCGTCCTCGTCGGCCTCCTCGGCGGCCGCAAGACGGAGCTCGACCTGGGGGACGTCCTCTCCCGGCGGCTCCGCATCCGCGGTTCGGTCCTCCGCGCCCGTTCGCGGTCGGAGAAGGCGCCGCTCGTCGCCGGCTTCGCCGATTTCGCCCTGCCCCGGCTCGTCGACGGCCGGTTGAAGCCGGTGCTCGACCGGGTCTTCCCGTTCGTCGACGTGGCCGAGGCCTACGACGCCCTGGCCGAGGGGGGAGCCGCGGGCAAGATCGTCGTCGCGATCGGGGAGTAGGGGTAGAAGGGGATAGGATCTCCCCATGCCGGCGATCGAAATCCACGAGCTGGTCAAGACCTACGACGGATGGCCCGCGGTCGACGGTCTCTCGCTCGCCGTCGAGAGCGGGGAGATCGTCGGCCTGGTCGGTCCGAACGGCGCCGGCAAGACGACGACGCTCCGCTGTCTCGCGGGCATCCTGCCGCCGACCTCCGGCCGGATCGCCATCGCCGGCCACGACCTGGCGGCCGCTCCCGTCGAGGCGCGCCGCCATCTCGCCTTCGTCCCCGACGAGCCCCGCCTCTTCGAGAGCCTGACGGTCGCCGATCACCTGAAGGTGGTGGCCCGCATCTACGGCGTCGCGGACGGTGCCGAGCGCGGACGCGAGCTCCTCACCCAGCTCGACCTCGCGGACCGCGAGGCCGCCTTCCCCTCGGAGCTGTCGCGCGGCATGAAGCAGAAGCTGATGATCGCCGCGGCCCTCCTGCATCGCCCCGCCGCCCTGGTGCTCGACGAGCCGCTCACCGGGCTCGACCCGGGGGCCATACGGCGGATGAAGCAGACCCTCCTCGAACAGGCGGCCGCGGGGACGGCGGTGCTCGTCTCGTCCCACCTCCTCGGCCTCGTGCAGGAGATCTGCGGGCGGGTGGTGATCGTCCAGCGGGGAAAGAAGGTGCTCGAAGGGTCGCTCCGCGAGATCCGTGCCGCGCTCCCCGACCTGGGCGAGGACGCCGACCTCGAAGAGATCTTCCTCCGCGCGACCGAAGGACCGGGAACGGGAGCTGCGAGGGGCGGGTGAACGGCGTCCTCCTGGAGCTCGCCTGGCTCACTTTCCGGGGGCGCATCGTCCGCCGCCTGCGGCTGCTGCGCCAACCGCGCTATCTCCTCGCCTCTTTGGCCGGCGTCGCCTATTTCCTCTTCCTCGTCGTGCGCCAGCTCCGCCCCTGGCAGACTCTCCGCGGTCAGGTGAGCCTGGCGCCTCGGACGTTGGAGCTGCTCCCCTGGGGAATCGGTCTGGGGCTGGCTCTCCTCGCCACCCTGATCTGGGCCTTCGCCTCCGCCAAGCCGGCCCTCCGGCTGTCCGAGGCCGAGATCCATTTTCTCCTGCCGGCCCCCCTCTCGCGTCGCCAGATCCTCTCCTACGCTCTGTGGAAGCAGCAGATCGGGGTTCTCGTCGGAGCGATGACCGTCGCCCTCCTCCGGGGAGCGGGGCCTCCCGGCCAGCGGTTCTCCCGTTTCTTCGCGACCTGGGCCCTCCTCACTCTTTTCGATCTGCATCTCAAAGGGGTGAACCTCTGGAAGGCGAGGCTTCCGGAGATCCCGCGGCCGGCGGCGCGCTTCCAGGCCGGCACGGCCGTGGCGGTCGCCCTGGCTTTCTGGGGCCTCCTCCTCGGGAGCCTCTGGCGGATGGCGCGGGGGTTCCCGGCGGGAAGCCTCTTCGATCCCGGCGTCCTGTCGGGGGTCGCCGCCGCGGCCGTCGCCGGTCTGCCGGGCCGGCTGCTCACCCCGTTCGCCTGGATCGGCCGGCCCCTTCTGGGAGATCTCGCGGGCGGAGGATTGGTGCTCTATCTTCTGGGGCTCCTCTTCGTGCACTTCGAGTGGGTGCTGCGCTCGCGCGGCCGCTTCGAGGAGGCCGCGCTCGAACGGGCGCGCCGCCAGCTCGAACGGGCAGAGCGCTTCAGGAGGGGCGGCGGCCTACGGCGGCCGGCCGCGAGTTCCCGGCACCGCGAGCCCTTCGCCCTGCCGCCCACGGGCCGGCCCGAGCTCGCCATCTTCTGGAAGAATCTCACTTTTAGCAGCCGGCGTTCCTTGCGATGGCGCGCCGGCGTTCTGGCGGCGCTCTTCGCCGTCCTCCTGGGGGCTGCTCTCGCCTTCGGTCCCTCGGCGGCGATCGTGGGAACGCTCTCCGGGATCGGGATCACGATCCTCTTTTTGATGCCCCCCTTCTGCGGCATGTTTCTGCGCAACGACCTGCGCACGGACCTGCGGGAGCTCGAAACGCTCCGCCCGTGGCCGATCCCCGGCTGGCGCCTCCTGGGAGCCGAGCTGCTGGCACCCGCCACCATGGCCCTCACGATCCTCGGCTCCGGCTACGGCCTGGTGCTGATCGCCGGCATCTCGGCCCTGGCCTCGGCGGGCCGCACCCCGGAGGCCCTCTCCGCGCTGCGCGTCTTTCCGGGCGATCTCGCGGCCGGCCCCATCACCCTCCTCGTCTGCGGCTACGGCAGCGTTTTCCTCGCCGGCCTGGCCCTCGCCCTGCTGTCGCTCGCCCTCCAGAACGTGGCGATCCTCCTGCTGCCGGCCTGGCTGGGGAGCACGCCCCAGAGCCGGCGTGGCGCGGCGGTCACCGGGCAGCACCTGCTGGTTCTCCTGGCGCACACGATCGGGCTCCTCGCCGCGCTGTGCGTTCCCATCTTCCTCGTCAGCCTCGTCCTTCTCGTGCAGTGGCGCCTCGACGTCGACTTCACGTACGCGGAAGCGCCTCTCCTCGCCCTCCTCGTCCTTCTCCCGGTGCTCGTCGAGGTCGCGCTCCTCGTTTGGCTGGGCGGCGCCCGTTGGGATGCGCTCGATCCCTCCCGGGAGATTCTCGACCGCGAGGAGTAAAGCCCAAGACTTCCGGCATGGGCACATGCGTTGCAGCTCGTAAGGGCATGGGGCGGGTACGTTGCCCGCCAGCAAATCATCCGGGAGAAAACATCATGGCTGTATCCCTCAAACCTCTGGACCAACAAGTCATCGTCATCACCGGCGCTTCGAGCGGCATTGGCCTCGCTACGGCGGAGGCCGCCGCCAAGAAGGGCGCCAAGCTCGTCCTCGCCGCGCGGAGCGCGAAAACGCTCCAAGAGATCGCGGACCGGATCCAATCGCAGGGCGGTGAGGCCATCCATGTCGTCGCCGATGTCGGCGACCGGTCGCAGGTCGAGCGCATCGCCGAGGCCGCCCTCGGGCGCTTCGGCCGGATCGACACCTGGATCAACGATGCTGGCGTCGCCATCTATGGCCGCCTCGTCGAGGTCAGCGAGAAAGACAGCCGGCGGCTCTTCGACACCAATTTCTGGGGCGTCGTCAACGGCTCCCTCGCCGCCCTGCCGCACCTTCTGAAACAGGGCGGGGCGCTGATCAACGTGGGGAGCGAGGTGTCGGACGCCGTCGTCCCACTCCAGGGGATGTACTCGGCCTCCAAGCACGCGGTCAAGGGTTTCACCGACGCGCTGCGGGTCGAGATCGAGGAGGTGGACAAGGCCCAGGTCTCGATCACCCTCATCCAGCCGACCGCCGTCAACACCCCGTACCCGCAGCATGCCAAGAACTACATGGACCAGGAGCCCCAGCTGCCGACCCCACAGATCGAGCCGGAGAAGGTGGCGGAGGCGATCCTGAAGGCCGCCACCAAGCCCGAGCGCGACGTCAAGGTGGGCGCCGGGGCCAAGATCAACACGGCGGTATCGAAAGTGGCGCCGTCCTTAGGCGACAAGATCTCCGCCAAGCAGGTCGACCGTCAGCAGCGCCCCGAGCCTCCCCGCAATCCGGACGGCACGCTCTACAAAGCCGGCGAGAGTGGGAAGATCCAGGGCGAGGGCGCCTCGTCCGAGAAGCCGGAAAAGCCCGAAACGGCGAGACAGCCGGAGCTCGCGAAGGTTTAGAAGGTCGAGCGACGCGCCGGGCAGGCACGCGGGCTTTTAGGCCCCGTGCCTGCCCGGCCCTTCCCCGTCCAAGATCCCTTTTTTACCAGTGGGCTCGCTTGCGCCCCGGCGGCGGCACTCTTAAGGTGACCGGAGGCCGTTCTCCCGGCTTGCTCTTCGAGAGGTACTGGAATTTTGTCGTTACGTCCGCTCGAGAAACCACAACCGATCGTCAGCTCCTACAACGAGTGGGATCCCTTGGAAGAGGTCGTCGTCGGTGTCGTCGACCACGCCTGCATCCCGGCGTGGCATGTGGCGCTCAAGGCCACGATGCCGCCCTCCCAGTGGCAGTTCTTCCTCGACCACGGGGGGAAGCCTTTCCCGGAAGACCAGATCGCGGCCGCCCGCCGCGACCTGGACGGCTTCGTGCGCCTCCTTGAAGCGGAGGGGGTGACCGTCAAGCGGCCGGAGATCGTCGATTCCTCGCGGCCGTACCAGACCCCGGACTGGCGCTCCGAGACGGGTCTCTACTCCGCCATGCCGCGCGACATCCTCCTGGTCGTGGGCGACGAGATCATCGAGGCGCCGACCTGCTGGCGCTCCCGCTACCATGAGATCGACGCCTACCGGCCGCTCCTCCGCGACTATTTCCTCCGAGGCGCCCGCTGGAGCGCCGCGCCCCGGCCGCTTCTTCAGGACGAGCTCTACAAGGCGGACTACGAGGAGCCTTCAGGCGACGAGCCGCTCTACGTCGTCAACGAGGTCGAGCCGACCTTCGACGCCGCCGACTTCGTCCGCTGCGGCCGCGACCTCTTCGTGCAGCGCAGCCACGTCACCAACGCGATGGGGATCGCCTGGCTCGCCCGGCACTTAGGGGACGCCTACCGCATCCACGAGGTCCGGGTCCACGACAAGCATCCCATGCACATCGACGCCACCCTGATGCCGCTCGCCCCCGGCAAGCTCCTGGTCCATCCGGAGCGCTTGCCGAAGATCCCCGAGATCTTCCGCTCCTGGGACGTCCTCCGTGCCCCGGCGCCCTCCTCTGCGGCCGATTTCGTCCTGTCGAGCAGCTGGGTCAGCATGAACGTCCTCATGCTCGACGAGACCCGGGTGGTCGTCGAGCCCAGCGAGGAGAACCTGATCCGGGCCTTGAAAGATTGGGGCTTCGAGACGATCCCCTGCCCGTTCCGGGGCTTCAACCGGTTCGGCGGGTCGTTCCACTGCGCGACCCTGGACACCCGGCGGCGCGGCGAGCTGCGCTCCTACTTCTGAGCCTTCGCGGCTTTGGCGGCTATGGCCCCACCGACCTCCAGATCCTTGCCGAGGTAGGAGGTGGTACCGCCGTACTCGTCGCGCACCGCGACCGCCAGCCGGTGCGGTCCGGGCGGCAGCTCGAGGTTCAAGTCATAGGCGAAGTACTGGCCGAGGGCGGTCAGCACCTGCGTCTTGGGGATGTGGATGGGGACGTTCACCTGGCGCACCGGCGAGATCTTGTCGCTGCCGTCGCGGGTCATGACGAGCAGGCGGAGCTGGCCGTCGTAGGACTCGCCGCGGTTCAGGATCGCCAGCTTGAAGAGGGGGATGCGCAGGCGGACCGGCACCTGCCAGACGCCGGCCTTCGCCGCTGTGACCTCGCCGACGGTCAGGCTGATCTCGATCGGGTTGTCCTCGAAGCCGTGGAGGAGGGTCGCCAGGTTGCGGTTGACGGCGCGCTCCAAGGTGGGCTCATCGCGGTAGCCCTTGCGGTAGCGCAGGCGCAGGCCTCGCCGCTTCACCCGCACCTCGATCTGGTGCTCCTTGCCATCCCCGTGGTGCTCGGGGCTGTAACCCAGGGAGTAGTAGGTCTCGAAATCGGCGCGCAGCTGGCCTAAGTCCGGAGTGGGATCGTTGGCGTTCAGGATCGCCCGTCCGCCGGTGTCGGTCGCCATGACGGTCAGCGAGTCCTGCAGGTTGTCCTTGAGGGACCGCTCGACGGAGGGGAGCTGGAGGGCGCGCTCGCCCGGGTCCAGATCGGCGGCGGCGCTGTCCGCGCCGCCCAGACCGCTCGCCTGCAGGGTGTAGAAGGGAACCCCCTGGGCATTGGCGTGGTCGGTCAGCTTGCGGAAGTCGTTGGCCGTGCTGTAGTGGGTGGCGTCGAGAAGCGCGTGGGTGCCGTCGTAGTGCGTCGCGGAGTCCGTGCCGGCCTTACCCGGCTGGATGCCCATCGCCGCGTCGGAGAGGCCGTTCGAGACCCCGCCGCAGAGCTGATAGAGCATCTCGTAGAGATCCTGGCCGGGGCTCAGCTGGATGCCGTCGCTCACGTGGAGGATCGCCTTGCGTCCCGGCACGCCGGCCAAGGAGTTGACGAGGAGGGTGAGACCGCGCAGCGAGCGCAGCACCTCCTGGCGGGTGGTCTCGGCATAGCTCTCGATCGGCTGGACGACCCGCAGGTCGCAGGGCTGGATCCCCTGCAGCTCGAGGAAGGACCGGAAGGCGGCCCGGCGTTGGGAGCCGAGATCGTTGGCCGGCGCCAGGGTGGCGATGCCATCGAGAGCGGCGGCCACGGCCGCCGGGTCGCTCGTGAACGGTTGACGGATGCGGACCCCCTGGTCGTAGCTCACCACCATCACCCGGTCGGTGGGGGCGAGCCGCTCGGCGAGGAACTTGCGGAGCGGCCCGAGCACCCGGGCCCGGTGGAGCGGGCTCAAGTTGAAGTCGTCGACGTAGAGGACGAGATGGAGCCGCTGCTCCTCGGAGAGCGCGGGAGCCGTGGCCGTTCGGCCGGCGGGACCGGGAGCGCCCGAGGGCAGGGAGGGCGCCATGCCGCGGGCCGGAACATGATCGCCGGTCACCGCCTCGAAGTTCGTGAGCTTGACCGGTTTGCCGTCCTCGAGGATCTCGAAGTCCTGTCTGCCGAGCCCCGGGACCGCCTTGCCGGACGAGTCGGTCACGTGGACGTCGACGTTGACGACGTTGACCTCCACCTGTTCGAGCAACGGCGCCGAGCCGGCCTGGAGCTGGCCGCGAGCGGGCGCCGCGCCGAGCGCCAGGACGAGTGGTAGGACGAGCACTGGGAGCCGAGCCGCCGAAGCACGCTTCATCTACATCCCTCCTGAAAGAGCTTATATGTCAAGGCTTAGCAAGGGACGAGCCACGAGCTCCTGGGAAGCTCTCGACGCTGTTTCGTCCTCTGGAGGGGCCGGTGGTCTCCCCGGAGGAGGACGATCGGACGATCGCGGTCGGCGCCATCGCTCGCTCCTCAGCCGCGCCAGTCGAGAACCTTGTCGATCGTCTGCCGGGTCACCGAGTGGTAGCCGGGGCGTGCCGCGCCGTAGATGCGGAGCGCCCGCTCGGTCCCCGCCGGGGTCTTGGCGAGCTCGGCGTAGAGCGGTTTCAGGAACTTCCGCCGGCCGACGGTCAGGAGGAAGCTTTCGAGCCGTGGGTAGGCGGGCTCGTAGCGGCTCTCGATCGAGCGTTCCAGCCACTCGGCGAGGATCTCCGAGTTGCCGCTCTCGGTGAAGTGGAAGGTGGCGTCGAGCGCCGCCATCGTCTCGACCGGCAGCGGGTGCTTCAGGTGGGTGAGGAAACGCTGCCACTGCTGGGTCGACCAACCGGTGGTCTGAAGGCTCGCCGGAGCGGTCCCCTGCCCGAAGGCCGCCACCTGGGCGTCGACTTTGGCGAAGGCCGCGGCGGTGATCCGGGGCGCGTCCGCCGGTACCCCGGGGCTGTCGATCCAGCGGTCGATCAAAAGCTTCTCGGCGAGCGCCGGGTCACCCGCCAGCAGGTGGGCTTGGAGGTAGGCGCGGAAGCGCGCGGTGTCCATCGAGCGGAAGGCGTTCTCCTCGAAATAGCCATGGAGGAAACGGTCCCAGCGCTCGCGCCCCACCACCTCGGCGATCGATTCGAGGAAGAGCGCCCCCTTCTCGTAGGCGATCTCGCTCATCCCCTCGTCCGGGTCGCGTCCCCCCAAGCGGAGGAAGAGGTGGGTGTCGGGGCTCTCCGGCCCGATCTCCTGGACGGTGTCCGCGAGATCCTGGCGGCCGAGCACCCAGAGCATGTCGGCGTAGTCCTTGCCGTAGACGGCCTCCATGATTCGGCGCTCGAAGTAGACCGTGAAGCCCTCGTTCAGCCAGAAGTCGTTCCAGGTGGCGTTGGTCACCAGGTTGCCCGACCAGGAGTGGGCGAGCTCGTGGGCGATGAGCGAGACGAGCGAGCGGTCGCCGGCGAGGATCGTCGGGGTGGCGAAGGTGAGCCGCGGGTTCTCCATGCCGCCGTAGGGGTAGCTCGCGGGGAGGATGAGGACGTCGTAGCGCCCCCAGCGGTAGGGCCCGTAGAGCTTCTCGGCGGCGTCGATCATCCGCGGGGTGTCGACGAGCTCCGCCGCGGCCTTGTCGACGACCGTGGGGAGGGCATAGACCCCGCTCCGCGGTCCTAACGGCCGGAATTCGAGGTCGCCGACGGCGATCGCCAGCAAGTAGGAGGGGATCGCCTGCGGCATGCGGAAGTGGTAGACGCCGTCGGCGCGCTTCGCGGTGGGGTTCTCGGCGCTCATGAGGGCGAGGAGGTCCGGCGGCACGTGGAGGGTCGCCTCATAGGTCATCCGCACGCCGGGGGAGTCCTGGCAGGGCACCCAGGTGCGGGCGAGGATCGCCTCGGACTGGCTGAAGAGGAGAGGCCTGGCTCCGACACCGCCCCCCGCCTGCACGGGGGTGAGCCACTGGAGGGCGGCGGCCTCCGGCCGGGTCGAGTAGTCGATGCTCACCCACTGGGTCTTGGGGGTGATCTCGATCGTCAGCTCGCGGCCGAGGAAGGGCACCGGCTCCCCGAGGGTGAACTTGGCCGGGGTACGCCCGTCGTCCAGGGTGACGCTCTTGATGTCGAGGTCGCGGGAATCCAGATGGAGCTGGGTGGCGCCGCCCTTGTGGGCGAGCTGCAGGCTGGCGCGCCCGGTGAGCTTCTGGGAGGCGAAGTCGACCGTCAGATCGAGCTTCAGGTGCTCGACCGCCACCTCGTCCGGATGGGAAAAGGAGTGCTCGTCCCGCGCCACGTGAGGGACGGCCTGCACGGGCTCCGCCGGGGTCTTCGGAGGCGCGCCGGGCGTTCCGGGGGTTCCGGGGGTTGCCGGCCGCGCGGGGCGGGACGGTGGAACCGGTCCCGAGCTGGCACAGGCGAGGACGAAGGGGAGGCAGGCGAGGAGCAGGGTGGTGAGCGGCGGTAGGTCTAAGAGCTTCATGGGACGGAGATTATAGGCGGAACGCCTTACGCTATGCTTCTCAAGCGATCCATAAGCCGCTTGGCATGAGGGCACGCCGCTTCGACACTCTGCGGGTTCAACTTGGCGAGCAGCTCCCAGGAGACCTTGCCCTTGGCGTACGGTTTCGCGCAGCCCGCAGTAGCCTGATCGAGCGCCTTGAAAATCGTCTCCTTGGGGACATCTTCCAACGCCGGCCAGGCACGAAGATGCTGTTCCCGCAACGCTCCGCCGAAGTACCGGCGCAGAAGAGCACGATCGGCCAAAAACCAGGTCTCCATTACCGTTACCATCAGGAACACCTGATCCTCGGCAGCACCATCGGGACGATCCCAATTGTCTCTCGACTTCAAGTGGTGCCATGCCGTGCTGCCTGACTTGACTACATCTTCGCTGTCGACAAGCAGGAAGGGGAGCTCCTCCGGGCGCGGATTTCTCACTGCTGTCACGAACAGATCAAAGGTTCGCTTGCGGCCCCCGCCGCGGATGATGCTCGGCATGTGCCCCGCCAGGCCGGCAGCCATAAAGAAGCTGCTCCAGCCCTCCCGGAATCGGGTGTCCTGCAATTGGCCTTCCCCACCACCCTCGGCGTAAATCTTCACCCTCACCAGCGATTCCCTCCCAACTCGCCCATGCTCCACAGCTCGCCCAGGGAGTACTTCTGAAGCCATTCCCTCAACGCAGCTTCGTCGAGCCTCTCAAATCGTGACTCGCCGTTTTCCCGGCTGCAGACCACCACGCTCGACGGTCGGTCGGTCAGAGCGTCCACCAGCAGCCTGGAGTGGGTCGTCACCACCAACTGCATTCGTTGCGAGGCCCCCACCAGCAACTCGGCGATATGGGGTATGAGGTCGGGGTGAAGCCCGAGCTCGGGCTCTTCGAGAGCGACCAGGGGCGGGGGTTCCGGATGCAGAAGGATCGCCAGCAAGCAGAGGTATCGCAGCGTGCCGTCCGAGAGGCGGCTGGCGAGGATCTCCCGCCCCCCCCTTTCGGAGAGGTAGAGCGCAACATTGCCACCCGAGGTCTGGAAGGAATAATCCTCGATCCCCTCGTAGAGCCGGTGGAGAGAGTCGAGCACAGCAGACTTGGCCTGCGGACGGAAGTTCAGAAGGACCAGCGCGAGGTTCTCGCCTCCGTCGCGAAGAAAATCGCTTCGGCCCTGCGTGGTCTGTCCTCGGCGCAGCAGTGCGGCCGGCCCGAACGACCAATTGCGGAAGGAGTAGATCTGGTCGAGCTGCCGTTGAAGCCAGGCCAGGGCCGGGTAGCGGAGGGGATCTCGGAACTGAGAGAGGATGGATTGCTCAGGCTTCAGGAGCTCACGGCTCAAGCTCGGGATCTTGGCAGGGTCCAGGGAGATCCCGGAATCATCCAAGATGGGACGACCCCGCCGAAACGCATAGAAGACAGCCTTCTCGTTCACGATGGATTCGTCCGCCAGCTCGAAGCGTCCTCCATGGTCCGCGATGGCCAAGCTGTAGCAGAGGGGCGGATTGGCGCCGTCCGCTTCGACGACGGCTTCGATCCGCGCCTCCTTGGAGGCTGCGGGCCCTTTCCAGAGCCACTCTCCCACGCCGCCCATCTCCTTGACCGGAGCTGAGAGGTCGGTGGGGGCCGCCTGGAGCAGGGCCAATACCTCGAGCAGGTTGGATTTCCCCGAGCCGTTTGGCCCGATGAGGACGTTGAGACCTTCGAGAGGCAGGTCAATTCCCTGCGGACCGAACGACAAGAGGCCGGAGACTTTCAGGCGACGAATGAGCATGTCATCTCCTCGCTAAGCCAGGCTGAAAGAACCGGTATCTTCACTCCCAGTGGCGGTTCGTCAGGGATCTTGAGACCTCTCATGCCCGCAGGGTATGCCACCCGGAACCTCCCCGCAAGCACGTCCGGCGCCCTTTTGCCATAGTCTTGTACCGCATGGTCACCTCCTTTGCCCGAGCTGACGGCGACACCATTCTGCCGTACGCTGGGAAGCCATGAAGCCGCGCCGCCCCTCCCCGAGCATCTGGAGCGCCCGCTCCGGCCCGTTCCTCCGCCGGGTGACCCTCCGTTCGGACGAGGCGGACCCGGCGCGGTACCCCTGGAACGTGCGGGCCTTCTCGCACGGGATCGACCTTCCCTTCCGCAGCAACGTCACCTTCTTCGTCGGCGAGAACGGGAGCGGCAAGTCGACGCTCCTGGAGGCGATCGCGGAGTGCTGCGGCTTCAATCCCGAAGGGGGAAACCGGGATCACCACTTCGCGACCTTCGGGGACCGCTCGGCTCTCGCGAGCGCGCTGCGGTTGTCGTGGCTGCCGAAGGTGACCGAAGGGTTTTTTCTTCGCGCCGAGAGCTTCTACAACTTCGCCACGTATATCGAGCAGGTCTCAACCCTGCTGCCTTATGGAGGTAAATCGCTTCACCAACAATCGCATGGAGAATCCTTCCTCGCTCTTTTCGTGAACCGATTCGAGCAGGGGATCTATCTCCTGGACGAGCCGGAGGCCGCGCTCTCGCCCCAGCGCCAGCTCTCGTTTCTCAAGATCCTTCACGACCTGGCGGAGCCCAATCAGGCGCAGTTTCTCATCTCCACCCATTCGCCCATCCTTTTGAGCTATCCGGGCGCGACGCTCTATAGCCTGGATGGAGATTCGATCGAGGAGATCGGGTATCGGGAGACGGAGCACTACCGGCTGACGAAAGATTTTCTCAATGCGCCGGAGAGGTATTTAAAGAGGCTCTTCGCCGAGCCGGAGGACGAAGACGAGTCCGAGGAGGACTAAGCCGCCGCCGCGGTCCACACCGCCGGCTCGCCGCGATCGAGGAGGGCGTTCAGGCGCTTGACGATGGCGAAGACCTCCGGCCGGGTGAGCTTGCTGCCCGGGCCGGCCTCCGTCACCCGGTCCAGGGTGGCGTGAGCGAGGTGGACCGGGAGGGCGTTGAAGGTGACGAGGCCGCGGTCGGCCCCGGCGCGCTGGAGGTCGAGGACGTACTCGATGGCGTGGTCGAGATCGCGCCGGGCCTGGGCCGTGACCACGGAGCGGACGTCGAAGTCCTGGGTCTCGGGCAGGTAGTGCCGGCCTTCCAGGGCATCGGCGGCCGAGTCCTTGAGGATGTTGACCAGCTGGAGCCCCTCGCCGAAGAACGCCGCCCGTTTGCGCAGATCCTCAGCGACGCTCGCGAGCGCCGGATCGCCGAGCAGGAAGAGCTCGGTCAGGAGCTCGCCGACGATCCCCGCCACTACGTAGCAGTAGGCGCGGAGGTCGTCGAGGTCGACGAGCGACAGCTCGCCGCGGTCGGTGCCGCGGGCGACGTAGCCCGCCATGCCGGAGATCGTCCGCCGGGTGTGGTGACGGATCCACTGCACAGCCTCGGGGGAGAGGGCGAAGAAGCTCTCGAGGACATCAGGAATCTCGGCCAGGAGATCGCGATAGCCCGGCTGGGCGCAGGGCACCTCCTCCTGCCAGCGCCGCGCGGCGACGGCGGTCTCCGCCGCCCGTTCCGGGCCGTCGAGGAGAGCGGAGAACTCCCCGAGCGCCGCGATGCGCTTCTCCCGGGGCCAGTCCGCGGCGTCCTCGAAGGTGTCGGCGATCCGGAAGAGCAGATAGGCGAGGGTCACCTCGCGCCGGGTGGGCTCCGGGAGGTGGGGGATCGAGAGCGCGAAGGTGCGGCTCGTCTTGAGCAGCAGGTCTTCCAGGTCGGCCATGGTCCGAAGATCCTACCCCAGGGGCGTCCTCAGAGGGTCTTCGTCCTCAGAGGGTCTTCGTAGAGACGTCCCAGGTCCTGAACGATACCGTCCCGCAGTCCACGGGGACCGCGGGACGTCTCCGCTGCGGCGATACCGACCCGCCCCGGTGCTCTCTTGCGACGGCACATGACCAGCAGCGAAAATCTCAGCCGACAGGATTCATCGAGACCGGTGTGCCCTCGAAGGCCATCGCCGGCACGAGGCGGATCAGCCCCAGCGGAGACGTCCCGCAGTCCCCGTGGCCTACAAAGGATATCGTTCAGGGCCTGGGACGTCTCTACCTATGTGATGGCGGCCGACGGTTTCCCGATGACCGTCCCCGGCACCGTCTCGCCAGCGAGCGCGCGTTCGAGGAGGCCGGGCTCCCGGCCGTCCAGGATCAGAGAGGGAATCCCTAAGTCCGCCAAGGCGAGAGCGGTCTCCACCCGGTGGCGCATGCCGCCCGTGACGTCGGTGCCGGCGGCGGCTCCGATCGCGCCGCCCATCGCCGCCAGGTCGGCGCGGGAGAGGCGGGGGATCACACCTCCCTCGCCGTCCCACACCCCCGCGGTTTCGCCGAGCCAGAGGGCGCGGCGGACTTCGATGCCGCGCTCTCTCAGACGCTCGGCCAGGAGGATGAAGAGGCGCTCGGTCGAGCAGATGGCGACCCCCTGCTCGCGGTCGAGCACGACATCGCCGTAGAGGACGGGGAGAAGGCCGCGTTCCAGGGCGAGGAGGAGCGGCTCGTCGGCGAAGGCCGCGGGCTGGGCGCCCGTGGTGACGAGGGCGGAGGAGGGGGCGATCGAGAAGGGGAGGGCGCCCGCCGCCAAAAGCTCGGTCATCACCTGCCAGTGGAGGGCCGCCGCCCGCTCCTGGGTGAGGGAGATGCCGGGCAACTGCTCGGCGGTCCCGATCTCCAGGCCCGCCGCGAGCCGATACTGGGCGGCCGCCACATGGCCGAAGGAGCCGCTGCCGTGCCCAACGATGAGGCGCACGCCGGAGGGGAAGGCCGCGCGGGCGCGGGCGATTTCGCCGGCGAGGCGGCGGATCACCGGCAGGCGCGGCGTCTCCGCACGCGCCTTGTCGGTGATCAGGCTGCCGCCGAGCTTGACCAGAATCACTTCTGGCATCTCAGAACAGGTGCTGCGAGGTTTCCTCCGGACCGGGGCCGACGCCGTCGCGGATGACGAAGCCGACGACCGAGAGGCTTTCGAGCCGGGAGGCCACCTGGTCCTCGGCGTCGGGCTCGCAGATGACGTGGACGTTGGCGCCGGCGTCCATCGTGGCGTAGGCGCCGAGCCCCTCCTGGCGCAGCTCGCGGACGGCGCGCAGGACGCCGATCGTCCCCGGGCTCCAGTAGAAGATCGGCGGGGAGGAAGACATCGCGATGAGGTGCAGATCGACCGCCTCCTCTTCGAGCGCCGGGCCGAGGAGGCCCAGGTCGCGCTCGGCGATCGCCCGGCGCACCCGTTCGATCCGCTTGGGGAGAACCTCCAGGCGCTTCTCCAGATAGGGGCTGGTGTGCGCCCGGCGGTGCCCTTCGAGCGAGGAGACCGTCTTGGCGCCGATCTCGACGACGGCGATGACGTCGCGCAGATCCCAGTGGTCGGCGTCGGCGATCTCGACCGCGTGCGATCTCTCCGCGCCGTGCTCGGCGCCGGCCGGCCACTCGACGAAACCGCCTAAGACCGAGCGCGAAGCCGATCCCGAGCCGCTCTCGCGGGCGAGCCGCGACAGCTCGTCGACCGGGACGTCCTCGCGATCGAACGCGCCCACCGTCGCGAGGGTCAGGGCGGCGAAGCCGGAGGCCGAGGAGGCGAGCCCGGCGGCGCTGGGGAAGCTGTTGCGGGTGGCGATACGGAAGCTCTCCTTCCGTTTCGCCCAGTGCCGCAGGCGGTCCAGATGGGCGCGGACCCGGGTCTCGAACTCATGGGGCGGCTTTCTGAAGCCACCGTCCGGCTCGGAGATCCAGACCTCGTCGGCATGCCCGGCTTCCAGGAGCTCCGCCGTACAGCGGGTGGCGCAGTTCTCCAGGGTCATCGAGATCGAGGTGTTCAAAGGGAGGGCACGGTCCAGATCCTTCGCTCCCCAGTACTTGATGAAGGCGATGTTGGCCGGTGCGTCGACGGTCGTTTTGCTCATGCTTGTCGGGTCTCCTCCCGCCGCAGTCCGGCGGCTCCCAGGTGGACAGGGTACTGGGGTAGCGCGAGGGCAGGCAGCCGGACCAGCTGGTCCGGCTCCGCATGATATGCGAGAAGAGTGCCCGCGGCGGTACCGGTCAAGGCTCCGGCGCCGGAAATCTTCGCCGCGCCTCCCGCCGCCTCGACGGCGCGCACCCGCTCGCGGACCGCCTCGGGCACCACCCCCAGCGCTTCGAGCGCCGCCTGGGCGGCGCGGATCAGCTCGACCACCCGCTGTTTGTCCTCCACCTCGGCGGTGAGCTCGGTGCGGAGGCCCCGGGTGGCGTTGTCGATCCGGTCGAGGAGACGTTCATGGCGGCCGGGGTCGCGCATGGCCCGTTCGCGGACGGCCGCCACCACGGCGCCCGTCGCCTCGGCCGGAGTGCCGGTGTCATAGACGGCGATCCGGCGGAGGAGGCCCGAGCGGGCGACGACCGGCTCGACGGCGAGCCCCGCTCCGACCTCCGCCTCGCCTTTCCGCTGCGCCCAGAGGAGGCCGCCGCGGGCGACCGTGGCGGCGTCCACCCCGGAGGGGGTGCCGTGTTGCCGGCGCTCGACCTCATGGGCCAGGCGTTCGACCGAAGGGAGGTCGATCTCCACCTCGCGGAAGAGGAGATAGCCCGCAACCACCGCCACGGCGGCCGCCGCCGAGCTGCCCATCCCGGAGCCCAGGGGGAGGTGGGATTCGATGTGGAGGTCCAAGGGCGCCGGCGGCTCGCCGTCCCTTCCGGGGAGAGTGGCGAGCGCCGCCGCCGCCTCGCCCAGGGCGACCTTCACGAGGTGGAGGGGATCGCCCCCGCGGAGCGTCCGGAAGGCCGCCGGTCCGGGCTCGGCGGCGTAGGTCTCCCAGCGCTCGCGAGTCTCGCGCGCGTAGCCCGCGACCTCCGGCCAAGCGACATCGCAGCCCGTGCCGAGGCCGGGGAGCGCGATCCGCAGGCGGGCCGGGTGGTCGGGAGCGGCCGGAGGGCCGGGGGAGAAACGGGCGAAGAGGCGGAGGTCGACCGCCGCCACGAGGGCGGGGCGGCCGTAGACCACCGCGTGCTCGCCCATCAAGATGAGCTTGCCGGGGGCGGAAACGGTGATGGGCGTTCCCGGCAAGCGTCGGTTCAGCTGAGGATCGACGACGGGGGAGAGGACACGGCGCCGACGACCCCGCCGCGGCCGAGCTTCTCGTGGGCTCCCGCGAGATCCCAGGAGGTGAGGGCGGAGAGGAGCGACAGCTCGCCCGCGAGCACCGCCCCGCCGACGATCTCGGCCAGACGGAGGACCGCGTCGCCGCGCCGCGCGGCGTCCGGGGAGACCCCGAGGACGGCGAGCGCCTCGCGCTGGGTGTCGAGCGCCGTACCGCCGCCGATCGCCCCCAGCGGGCAGTCGGGGAGGAAGACCGAGGCGAAGACCGCGCCGTGGTCGCGGAGCTCGACGCAGGTGATGCCGAGCGAGCCCTCGACGACCTGGGCGGGGTCCTGCCCGGTGGCGATGAAGAGAGCGGCCAGGACGTTCGCGTAGTGGGCGTTGAAGCCCAGCGAGCCCGCGGCGATCGAGCCCAGGAGGTTCTTCCGGTACTGCACCTCGACTAAGTCCTTGGCGTTGGTCTTGAGCGCGTGCTCCAAGACCGGCGCTTCGAGGATGACCTCGGCGTAGATCCGCTTGCCGCGCCCCTCGTGGAAGTTGATCGCCGCCGGCTTCTTGTCGGCGCAGTAGTTGCCGGAGAGCGAGACGCAGGCGACCCCGGTCGCCGGCTCGATGATCCGCACCGCCCGGTCGCAGGCGATCGTCGCCATGTTCATCCCCATGGCGTCGCCGACGTCGAAGCGGAAGCGCAGGAAGACGGTCGTGCCGAAGGCGAAGGGACGGATATCCAGGAGCCGCAGGTGGTGGCTCGTCCCCTCGGCGACGCTCTTGATCTCCGCCGTGTGCTCCTCGACCCAGCGCAGGAAGCTTTGCGTCTGGGCGATCCCCGAGGTGCGGAAGACCGGCGCCCGGGTCATCCCCACGTCCTCGACCCGCACCGTGGCGCCGCCGGCGTCATGGATCGCCGTGCAGCCGCGGTTGACCGAGGCGACCAGGGCGGCCTCGGTCGTCGCGAGCGGCAGATAGACGTCGCCCTCGACGTGGTTGCCGTGGAGCGCCAGCGGTCCGGCGATCCCCATCGGCACCTGGGCGACACCGATGAAATTCTCGCAGTTGCGGCGCGAGGCGAGATTGACGTCCAACGAATGCTGAGAGATATGGTGCAGCTCGGCCCGCGTCATCTCCATGAGCGCTCGGCGGCGGATCGTCGCCGCTTCCTCGGGAGCGAGATCCTTGGGCAGCTGGTGGAAGTGGCGCTCGCCGGCGACCAGGGAACGGATCAGCTCGTCGCGGACGTCGTCGCGCAGGCGCGCCGCAGGGGCGGTGGGCGGCGTGGGCGGCAGGCCGTGCGGTCCCTCGGCGATTTCGGCGATTTCGGCGATGTCGGCGACATTGCGGGGAGTGGAGGGCAAGGGTCTCATGGTCTTCGTGGTCATGTCTTAAGGCCTTCTAAGAAGCCCGGTCCGCTTGAGCTCCGGGATCGTTTTCGCCCCGATGCAGAACATGGTGATCTTGAGCTCCAGAATGATGCGTTCGATGCGCTCCGCCACTTTCGCCGGCGATTCGGTCGCCGCTTCGAGGAACTGGTAGGCGAGGCCCGCAAGATCCGCGCCGAGCGCCAGGGCCTTGGCCACGTCGAGACCGTTCTTCAAGCCGCCGCTCCCGATGACGGTCAGGCCGCCCACCGCCGCCAGCTCGCGGATCGACTCCGGTGTCGGCACGCCCCAGCCGGCGAAGATCTCGCCGAGGGAGGTGTCGGTCGTCCGCGCGGCCTCGATCCGGGCCCAGCTCGTGCCGCCCACCCCGGCGGTATCGACGATCGTGATCCCGTGCGCCAGGAGCGCCCGGCCGGTCGCCGCCGAGATGCCGCTGCCGACCTCCTTGGCGATCACCGGCACCGCGAGATCGCGGGCGATAGCGCCCATCTTCCCCAGCAATCCCTTAAAGTTTCGCTGCCCCTCGGGCTGGATCGCCTCCTGCAAGGGATTGAGGTGAAAGACCAGGGCGTCGGCGCCGATCATCGCCACCGCCTGCCGGCACTGGTCGAGACCCATCCCGTAGTTGAGCTGCACGGCCCCGAGATTGGCGAGGAGGGGCACGGTCGGCGCCACCTCCCGTACCCGGAAGGTATCAGTTTTCGCCGGATCTTCCAAAGCCTTCCGCTGCGAGCCCACGCCCACCGCCACCCGCATCGCCTCGGCTCCGGCGGCGAGGTTGCGGTTGATGTCCCCCGCCCGCGCCGTGCCACCGGTCATGCAGGAGACGAGGAGGGGAGCGGCGAGGCGTTTGCCGAGGAATTCGACCGCGGTGTCGATCTCGTCGAAGTCGATCTCCGGCAGGGCCTGGTGCTCGAAGCTGTAGGCGGCGAAGAGGTCGGCGCCGAGCTGCATCCGCGGGTCGAGCGCCAGACGGATGTGCTCGGCCTTGCGGTCTCTTCCCGGCAGGTCGTTGGTGTCGACCGCCGGCGACCGCGCCGCGGTCCGCTCGGCGGCGCTCAAGTCCGCCGCTCCCGCAGGTAGTCGACGACGCCGCGGAGGAAGGTCCGTCCCGGCTCCTTGAGATCGAGCCCGGAGAGGGCGGTGCGCGCCACGGAGAGCCGCTCGTCGACCATCGCCTCGACTTTGGCGCGCGCCCCGGTGCTCTCCAAGATCCGCTGGACCCGGGTGACCTCGGCGACCGGCAGGTCCGGCTGGCCGAGGGCGGCGGTCAGCGCCTGCCGCTCGGCGGGCGAGGCGGAGCGCAGGGCATGGAAGATGAGGAAGGTGAACTTCCCCTCCGTCAGGTCGGCGCCGACGGGCTTGCCCACCTTCTCGGGATCGCCGAACATCCCGAGCAGGTCGTCCTGGAGCTGGAAGGCCTCGCCCAGGGCGCCGCCATAGCGGGCGAGCGCGGCGAGCGGGCCCGGCTCCGCCCCGGCGAGGATGCCGCCGAGCTGGAGCGGCCGCTCCGCCGTGTAGCATCCGGACTTCCGGCGGAGGACCGAGAGCAGCTCCTCCTCTCCCGCCTGGAGCGCGCTGTCCCGGCGCGCGGCGACCAGGAGCTCCAGGTACTGGCCGCCGATGACCTCCTGGCACATGGCGGAGAAGGCGCGGTTGAGCTCCGCCGCCCGCGGCCCCTCGACCGGCACCTGGGTGAAGACCTCGACCGCCCAGGTGTGGGCGAGGTCGCCCAGGAGGATGGCGACCGCCGCTCCGAGCTCCGCCGCGTCGCCGCGCCAGCCCTGGGTGCGGTGGAGCTCGCGGAAGCTCGCGTGCGCCGACGGCAGGCCGCGCCGGGTTTCGGAGTGATCCATGATGTCGTCGTGGATGAGGAGATAGGTGTGGAGGAGCTCGGTCGCGAGGGCGAGCGGCAGGACCGCCGCGTCCGACTCGCCACCCAGGGCGCGGTAGCTGTAGTAGACGAGAGCCGGCCGCAGGCGCTTGCCGCCGTGGGTCATCAGGCGGGCGATGCCGTCGATCAGGTCGAGGTCTGAAGGCACGGTCGAGGCGACGGCCTCGGCGCGCTTGCCGGCGAGCCACGCCTCCAGCCGGTCGCCGAGCTTGGCCCGGAAGCCGTCGAGGAGCGCGTCAAACGCGGCGGCCTCCGCCGAGGCGGTGGCCGCGGACGGGCTCGCCTCCGCCTGGATCATCGTTCCCGTCACGTCCCTCGGGCTCCCTAAGAATTCGAAGAATCTATCCGTCGAGCGGAAAGGCTGGGGCTCGGGCGCCCGGGCCGTCAGCGAAAGTATAGAGGAGGAGCACTTTGCATTGCAAAGCAGGAGACCGGTCGAAAAGGCGGGTGGGCCTGGAGGAGCCCACCCGCGGTCTCGATGGCCTCGGTCTAGTAGCAGTTGAGCCGCGGACAGGGAGAGCACCAGCCGCTGGTGGTGCAGGCTTCCGCCGTCGCTCCGGTCACCGCCCGGAGCTCGTCCTCGCTCACCTCGATCATCGCCGCCGGATGGGCCGGCAGGCTGGCGCGCTCGGCGTCGGTCAGGCTCAGGTAGTAGTCCTCGTCCTTGAAGGCGCGGGCCAGGTCGATCTTCTTCATCGGGATCTCCTTCCTAACAGAACGGAGCGAGGTCATCTCGCACCGCCTCTTCGATCATCCAGGGATGCGGCGGGGCCAGGCAGAGGACAGAGGGGACGCGCTCCGGCACCCCCAGCCGCAGCAGGCCATACCCGATGCCGGCGATCCCCAGCATCAGGCCGGGCATTTCGCCGCGGCCGAGGATGCCGCAGCGCCAGCCGTGCTCGCGGATGCTGGCGAGGATGCCTCCCGAGAGAGCGCCGACGCGGTCGGCGAGCCCCGGGGTGCCCAGGGTCTCCGCCGCCAGGGCGAGGATCTCGAGGTTGCCGAGATCGCCGTGGCAGAGGGAATGCCCCTTGCCGAAGCCGCCGGCGAGGGTGGCCGAGACCGCGGTCTCGATGTCGTCCCGCATCGCCGCGTCGTCCAGGAAGCGCAGGCTGTCCAGGCGCCCGAGGGCGACTCCCGGCGCGCCGTGGCACCAGGCGCACATGGAGTGCTCCTCGGTCGGCGCGCCCTGGCGCAGGTCGGGCCAGCCGCCGTTCGCGGCGTACTGGGAGCGCTCGTAGATGAGAGCCTCCCGGGCGGCGCGGTCGAAGCGCGCGTCCCCGGTCGCCGCGGCGAGCTTCAAGAGAGCCCAGGAGATCCCCGCGGCACCGTGCGAGAAGCCGGTCAGGGGGCGCTTCCCTGCCGCTTCGAGCATCCAGCCCCAACCGCTCTCCATCGTCCGGGCGCGGGCGAGGAGGCGCTCGCCGCAGCGCACGGCCAAGCCTAGGGACAGGCCGGCGGGCCGCAGGCTGTGGAGGCCGAGGAGGGTGACGAGGCAGCCGGCGGCGCCGCCGACGACGTCGGAAAGCTCGTCGGCGTCGATCGCCGGCCCCACCGGCCCCAGCGGCGAGGCCACCTGCTCGGCGAGGTCGAGGAGAGACTCGTCCCGCCACAGGGCGCCCAGGTGGGTGAGGGTATAGAGGAGGCTCCCCCAGCCGGCGAAGGCGCCGACCGTGTCGAAGAGGTTGTCGGCGCGGGCGAGCTGGCCCCGCAGGGAGACGGTGGCGGCACGGGCGAGCCGGGTGAAACGGGTCTCGCCGGAAACGGCGCCCAGGTAGGCGAGGAAGAGCGCGATGCCGGAGATGCCGAGGTAGAGATCGGGACCGGCCGGCGCCAGGGCGCAGGGGTACGGCCCGTCCTGAAACTTCTGCACGAACCAGAAGGCCGTCTCCCCGGGATTTGCGGCATCCGCCGGATCGGGGTCGGAGCCGTCGCGGCGGAAGCAGAGCGTTTCGAGGCGCCGCCCCACCTCCAGGGCGGCGCTCACCAGCTCGTCGCGCGACGGGGCCTCCGAGGTTTCGCGGAGGACGTGGCGATCCACCTGCGTCTTGCGACCGCCCATCGCCTGGAGCGAGCTGGTGACGAGCCAGGCCTGGCGCGCCAGCTCGGCCTCGTCCAGGCCGCGGAGGCGGACATGGACGCGATCGAGCGCCGGGGCGGCGAGGAAGCCTTCGATCCGGGCGCCGTCGCTCGTCCACACGTCGCGGGAGGTGGGGAGGGTGGTGAACATCGGGATGTCGCCCCGCTCCAGGTCGCGGTGCTCGGCCTCGACCAGCCGCTCCAGGGCTGGGGTCTCCGGCACCGCCGCCCACAGGCGATCCAGGTGACGGTCGCGATCCAGGGCATCGCCGAGGACGTAGGGGTGCTGCCCCTCGAAGGCGAGGTTGGCGTAGGCGATCGTCTTCCGCACCAGGAAGCGCGCCGGCGCCGCATGGAAGGCGGCCAAGGGGCCGGAGGCGGCGAGGAGCTCGGCGCGGTGGGCGGCGAGGAGGCGGCCCATGCGCCAGAATCCCTCGACGATCTCCCCGCCGTAGGTGGCGAGGTCGACCGCGGCCCCTTGGAGAGTCGGCCGGTGCCCGCCCACCGGAATGGCCATGGGCTGGCGGAAGAAGCGCATCTGATCCGTCCCCGAGCCCTCGATCTGCAGCATCGGCCGGGGTAGAACCTGCCCGTCCACGGCGGCCAGGCTCGAAAAATCGATGCCCGCCTCGCCCCGCCGCGCCGCCCCCCAATCCGCCATCGGCAGGAAGCCGATACGGAGAACCGTATCGGGGAGAGCCTCCTCGGCGCTCCCCAGAGTCTCGTCCTGGGGATGGAGCAGCGCCTCCAGGTCGACGAGGATCGGGTGCTCGCCCACCGCGATGAGGTTCTCGTGGTGCATGTCGATCGCCGACAGGGCATAGAGGAGGGCGAGGTAGCCGCCCTGGCGGAGGTAGAAGCGCTCGACCTCGGCGACGCTCGCGCAGGGCGCCGCCGTCACCCGTTCGGCCCAGCCGTGCCCGCCGGCGTCGACGATCCGCAGGCGCCGGAAGGCCGGGGAAAACCCACGGTCGGCGGTCCATTCCAGGAGATCCTGGAAGGCGGTGTCCATGGCGAGCGACCGCGGCTTGTAGACGAGCCCGAGCCCGGAATCGAAGCGCAGGAGCGCCACCGACCGGCCCCCCCGGTGGGAGTCGCCCTGGCCGGTTTGAAGCTCGGTCAAGACGCCGAGCTCGCTCGCGGGCGAGAAGACCGCGCGCAGCCGGTCCGCGTCGGTCGCCAGGTGGCCGAGGATCTCCAGGCTGCAATCCACCCAGCGGGAGGCCGTCTCGACGAGTTGGCGGGCGAGCACCGGGTACTGGCGCAGCAGGGAGAGAGCGACCGCCGGGTTGCGGAGCGAATCGATGAAGCTTAGGAACCGCTCTTCCGGCGTCTCCCCGGTCAGGCTCTCGACGAGACCCGCCAGGTGCAGCTCGAGGACCATGGTACGAGTGAGGAGGAGCACGAGCGGGCGCGGCAGGTTGCGCGCCAGGAGGCCGCCGACGGTCGCCGGATCGAAAGGCGCGGTGGGGAAGCGTTCCGCGAGCGCCTGGAGACCGGTGGTCAGGTCGGAGTAGGCCGCATCGAGCAGGGGGCGGATGGCCTCCAGGAAGCCGGCCTGGCGGCTGCCGTCCAAGATGCTGGCGGAGAGGGGGAACCGAGCGGCCGCTGCGGTCGTCCAGGCGCGTTCCAGCTGCAGGAGCCAGGGCGGGCGCGTCTCGGCGAGGGCGGCCAAGGCCTCCGGAGGTGCGGCGAGGAGAGCGCGGAGATCGTCGATCCCGATCCCCACCTGCGCGAGTCGGCGAGGGAAGAAGCCATCCGTGCCGAAGGGATTCTGCGCCTGCCAGCGGGCGAGACGGCGCGCGGCGCGCTCGGTCTCCTCCGTCCCCTCCGCGCTTCCCCCGGCAGCCCGCCAGCCGGCGGCCCGCTCGCTCAAGGTGAGGGCTCGCGACCAGTTGGAGAGAGAGAAGCGTGGATCCAGCTCGGTCAGAAAACCCCCCGGCGTCTCGTTCGACGTTTTGCAGATTCTTTGTATTTCATATTACAAGGCTATTACTCATCGGCTCTGTGCAGGGGTGTGCCGCAAGTCGAACAGCACGGTCTTCGCCCCGAAGGGGCCTGGGTCGGTAGCCTGGGGTGAAAACCCCAGGCTAGTGCGCCTGCGAGCGCACACGTTCAGAGAGGTTCAAGTCCTCTTCAGGCATACGTTCTCCGGCCTGAAACCGAAGGTAACTGCGTCGCCGTGAGGCGGGGTGGAGAGCAACCGGAGGTGAGAGACCAGTCCGTAGGAGACGAACTCGATTCGGCTTGACGTGACCGGCGAGCCTGCTAGCTGATGGCGAAGCCTAGACCCGCAAGGGAGACCCAGCGAGCTGAGGGGTAGCGTGTTAAAGCGACGATGGGGGCCGTTGGGTGGTTGGAAACAGAATGGTGTCGAAGGGATGTGGGTGGCCGACTGGCAAGCCCCCTATGGCAAAGAGCCGCAGGTCGATCCTTGGGGCCCCCCCGGCGGCGGCGGGCGCGTAACCCGCGGTGGCGGCTTCTGGGTCGTCGCAGTAAGGGCGCGCGCGGCGTTTCGGATCAATGGGTTCCCGGGGGACGGGTTCGGGGGTCAGGGCTTCCGCGTCGTCCTCCCCGCCGGCCCCGAGCTCATCGGCGGTTGATCTCGGATCTTTGAGGGTTTGTAAATCTCGGCAAGCCCGGGCGCCTCCGGTCGAATCCCGGCAGCCGCGTCGCCTGAGTCCGCCTCCTGCGCGCCCGTCCTCCCCGCCAGCTTGACATCCCCGAGATGCGAAGGTAACCTTTACAGGATTCCTTCCTATCTGGAAGCACGCCATGGGCAAAAGACCCCCACAGAGCGACTCCGAAACGACGATGGCCACCGCGCTCGCGGGAGAGCTCCGGGTTCTGATCGGCCGGCTGCACCGGCGGCTGCGGGAGGAGGCGCACCTCGGGGACTTCACGTTGGCGCAGCTCAAGGTTCTGAGCCGCCTGGAGCGCGAGGGACCCGCGACCGTGACCGCCCTCGCGCGGGCGGAGGGGGTGCGACCGCAGTCCATGGGCGAAACCCTCGCCACCTTGAAGGCGGCTGGCCTCGTGAGCGGAGCGCCGGATCCTGCCGACGGGCGGCAGACCGTCCTCTCGCTCACCACAGCCTGCCGGGAAAAGGTCCAGGCCGGGCGGGCGGCGCGGGAGGACTGGCTGTACCGGGCCCTCCGCACCCACCTCTCGGCCGGCGAGCAGGAGGAGCTCGCCGCCAGCCTCGCGCTCCTCCTACGCCTCCTCGATTCCTGATCCCGATCCACCCACTTCACCCGAAGGAGCTTCCGAATGGCGGTAACCACCCTTGATCCCCAGACCGCGCTCGTCGTCATCGACCTGCAGCAGGGCGTCGTCGCCCTCCCCACCGTCCATCCCATCGCCGAGGTGGTGAAGAACGCCGTCGTCCTGGCGGACGCGTTCCGCCGCCACCGGCTGCCCGTCGTCCTGGTCAACGCCGTCGCCGCCGCGCCGGGCCGGACGGAGCAGGCCGTCCCCGGGGGGCCGCGGCCCGACGGCTGGAGCGAGCTCGTCCCCGAGCTCCGCCGGCAGCCGGAGGATCTCACGGTGACCAAGCGGACCTGGGGCGCCTTCTCGCACACCGCTCTCGACGAGACCCTGAAGGGCCGCGGCGTCACCCAGCTCGTGGTCGTCGGGGTGGCGACGAGCATCGGGGTCGAATCGACCGCCCGCCAGGCGCACGAGCTGGGCTACAACGTCACCCTGGCGACCGACGCCATGACCGACCGAAACTTAGACGCGCACACCAACAGCCTGACCCGGATCTTCCCTCGGCTGGGCGAGACCGGGACGACCGGGGAGATTCTCGCCCTCCTCGACCAAACCCGCGCGTGAAGGGCTTCCTCTACGGCACGTTCCGCTCTCTCCGCCTCTACAACTACCGGCTCTGGGCGGCCGGAGCGCTGGTCTCGAACGTCGGGACCTGGATGCAGCGCACCGCCCAGGACTGGCTCGTCCTCACCCAGCTCACCCACAGAAACGCGACCGCGCTCGGGGTCGTCATGGCGCTCCAGTTCGGTCCCCAGGTTCTCTTCCTGCCGCTGACCGGCTTCGCGGCCGATCACTTCGAACGCCGGAAGCTCCTCTTCGTCACCCAGGCGGCAATGGGCGCGCTCGCCCTCGGGCTGGGGCTCCTGACCCTCTCCGGGCGGGTCCAGCTCTGGCATGTCGATCTCTTCGCCTTTCTCCTCGGCACCGTCACCGCCTTCGACGCGCCGGCCCGGCAGTCCTTCGTCTCGGAGCTGGTCGGCGAGGCGGACCTGCCGAACGCCGTGGGGCTCAACTCGACCTCGTTCAACGCCGCGCGGATGCTCGGTCCCGCCGCGGCCGGCCTCCTCCTCGCCGCGGTCGGCACCGGGTGGGCCTTCGTGGTCAACGCGATCTCGTTCGGCGCCGTCCTCGCCGCGCTCAGCCTCCTGCGGGTCGGCGAGCTCCGCCCGGGCGACCGGGCGCCGCGGGGCCGGCGGGGGTTGGGCGAGGGCTTCCGCTACGCCTGGCAGCGGCCGGACATCCGGGCGGCCCTCCTGATGCTCTTCCTGATCGGCGCCTTCGGGCTCAACTTCCCGATCTTCCTCTCCACGATGGCGGTGACCGTCTTCCATGCCGGCGCGGGCCGGTTCGGATTCCTGACCTCGATCCTGGCGGTCGGCTCGGTCACCGGGGCGCTCCTCTCCGCCCGCCGGGAGAACCCCCGGCTGGCCGTCCTGGTCACCGGCGCCGCGGCCTTCGGCCTGGGCTTCACGATCGCCGCGCTCATGCCCACCTACACCCTCTTCGGCCTCTCCTTGATCCTCATCGGGGTGTCGGCGCAGACCTTCACGACGACCGCGAACAGCGTGGTGCAGCTCGCGACCGAGCCCGGCATGCGGGGACGGGTACTGGCGATCCTCCTCGCCATCGCCCTGGGCAGCACTCTGATCGGGGCGCCCCTCGTCGGTTGGGTGGCGGACCTCTGCGGTCCCCGCTGGGCGCTCGGCGTCGGCGCCGCCTCGGGCTTCGGGGCCGCCGCGGTCGGGCTCCTCTCCCTGGCGCGGCACCCACGGGTGCGGGTGCCGTCCCAAGAGCTCCTCTAAAGCGCACGCCTTGGTTCGGAGCTCCCGCTACGGGGTGACCAGCTCGCCCGCGAGCACGGTCACCGCCTGGCCGCCGAGCTCGACCCGGTTGCCCGCCACGCGGACCCGGACGGTGCCGCCGCGCCGCGAGATCTGGCGGCCGAGGAGGGTGTCCCTGCCGAGCCGGTCGCGCCAGAAGGGAGCTAAGGCGCAGTGTGCCGAGCCGGTCACCGGGTCTTCGTCGATCCCCACCGCGGGGGCGAAGAAGCGGGAGACGAAGTCGAACGGCGCCTCGGCGGCGCGGGCGGTGGCGATCACCCCGCGGACCGGCAGGGTGGCGAGGGCGCGGAAGTCGGGCGCCAGCGCAAGGACGGCGGCGGCCGAGGACAGCTCGACCAGGTAGTCGAAGCGGTTGCGGCCGATCCAGAGGGGTGCCGCGCCCAGCGCCTCGGCGAGGATCGCGGGCGGGTCCTTCTCTTCGACCGCGGGCTCGGCGGGGAAGTCGAGGAGAATCCAGTCTCCCTGCTGCTCGGCGGTGAGGAGCCCCGAGAGCGTATGGAAACGGGCCTGCTCGCCGGCGGCCAGCTCGCCCGTCTGCCAGAGGACGTGGGCGCTCGCTAAAGTGGCGTGGCCGCAGAGCTGGACCTCGGCCGCGGGAGTGAACCAGCGCAGGTCCCAGCCGGCGGACGTTTCGGCGCCACGGCGGACGAGGAAGGCGGTCTCGGCGAGGTTCATCTCGTTCGCCACGGCCTGGAGGAAATCCGCCTCGCGCGGCGCGGGCAGCAGGCAGACCGCGGCCGGGTTGCCGGCGAAAGCGCGGTCCGTGAAGGCATCGACCTGGTAGAGGGGAAGGGGCATCGGGCTCTCCTGGGATGGACGACCCGCGGAGTATAGCCTGCCGGCTCTTCCTCTTTCTTTCGCTGGGAAGTAAAAAGGGGCGGGCACCACGTCGGGCCACCCGCCCGTGGAGAAGTCTTTCCCCCTATCCGGAGCCGATGGGGATTCGGATGAGTCGGGGGACGCCTGTTTCGGCAGGGCCTGCTCCTTGCCTCCGCACCGAAGGTGGGGAAATCGAGCCTGGAGGGAGGGAGCTTCGCCTCCGGAGCTGCCGTTCTCCGGTGTGGCGTTGGGGTACTCGGGGTTTGGATCCAGGTGGTTCCGGCGTGGAACCACCTAGATCCAGGTCTGAGGTCGGGTACTTTTGGCGTGGATCTACATGGTTCTGGCGTGGAACCACCTAGAACGAGGCTTGAGGCCGGGTGCTTTTGGCGCGGATCCAGGTGGTTCTGCCGTGGAACCACCTGGATCCACGCTTGAGGTCGGGTGCTTTGGGCTCGGCTCTACGTGGTTCTGGCGCGGAACCACCCAGATCGAGGCTTGAGGTCGGGTGCTTTGGGTGCGGATCTAGGTGGTTCTGGCGCGGAACCATGTAGATCCAGGCTTGAGGTCGGGTGCTTTTAGCGTGGATCTACCTGGTTCTGGCGTGGAACCACGTAGGTCGAGGTTCGAAGTTGGGTCTCTCTGGAACGGATCGACGTGGTCGCGACGCGTCTCTTGCCCGGGACGGCGCGCGGCCGCCAGGCCCAGCATCTCGGTAATGTCCTCAAGCGTCCTCGAATTCCGGTCGAAATCCTCAGCCTTCATCGAGAGCTACCTCTTGCCTGGGCGGCCTCCAAAGACCTTCACGCCTCCAGAGCTTAGCCATCATACCGTTTCAGGCACGAGATCAACCTCCCGCCGGCTCGGATCATCCCTGCCTCGCTATGCCTACCAAGGGTGCTTCCTCCTGGAGGCGAAGCAGCGCGCAGCGACCGGGCCGCAGCGGCGGGACTCGCCGGCCTGGAACCAGATCATGAGCGCGGCGCATGGCCAGGCTCTGGGCTATGCCACAAATCTCAACGCGCCTCCCCCCTTCCTCCTCGTCTGCGACATCGGCTACTGCTTCGACGTCTATGCCTCGTTCGACGGTACCGGGGTCTACCGCGCCTTTCCCGACGGCCACCACAAGCGGATCTTCCTGCGCGACCTCGCCATGTCGAGCTGTTGCGCGCAATCTGGAACGATCCGCAGTCTCTAGACCCCTCGAAGCGCACGGCCGCCGTGACAGTCCGGGCAGCGATTTCCAAACCCCCTGTGGAACGGCGGGCGGAGCCGAGGGGGGCGGTGGCGAAGCGCAGCGGGAGGCTTCCGTCCCGCGGTTTCCATCGGGGCGGCACCGCCCATAGGACGGGCGGATAAGCCTCTCAGGATGCAACCCAAACGGTGGGGGAGGTTGGCGCGAGACGCGAGACGCGAGACGCTTGGAACCGATCGGCACAGGAGGACGGCCAAGTAGGGCTTGCCGTCGATCCGGCGGCGGCCTGCGCATTTTTGTAGAATGAACGTCAATGATCCGCCGAGCCAAGGTCTTCATCCTGCTCGTGGCCTGCATCTCTCTGGCCGCCGCCCCGGCCTCCACGGCGCCACGCCGTGGGGTGTGGTTCTGTGGCGACTTCGAGACCGGTGGGCTCGACGGTTGGATCTTGGACGTCGCTCTCCCGGAGCGGGCGGTGGTCGTCACCCACCCCGTGCGCAAGGGGCGGCACGCGGTGCGCATCTCCCTCGTCCCGGGCGACATCGCGGCGAGCAAGGAGCGGGCCGAGCTCAAGGTGGGGGATAAGGAGATCGAGCGCGCCCGTGGAGGCCAGGGCGGCGAGATCTGGTACGGCTGGAGCCTCCTGATCCCGACCGACTACGCCGATCCTCCCGGAGACCAGTTCCAGATCCTCGCGCAGTGGCACCAGCGGCCCGGGGCGGAAGGCCAGAAGAGGATGGGCGCGCCCCCGCTCACCCTGCACCTCGTGCGCGACGAGGGGCGACACGTCCTGCTCCTCATCGGCCAGACGACCTCGACCGGACCTCCCCGGACGCTCGGAGGGCGACCGATCCGCCTGGGAGCCTGGATCGATCTGGTGTTCCACGTCCGGTGGTCGACGGGGAAGGATGGATTCGTCGAGGCCTGGCTGGACGGCCACCCGTTCACCGGTGGAAAAAAATACGCCCCGACGCTCTACAGCCCGAGCTCCAACTATCTGCGGCTCGGCCTCTACCGCGGCAAGGGAGTTCCGACGACCAACCACGTCTATTACGACGAGGTGCGCCTGGGGGATTCCTACCAGGCGGTCGCGCCCTGACGCCGCCCTTGGTCTCACCCGCCCGCCGCGATCCGCTCCCGGATCGGCCCGGCCCGCCCCTTGCACGCCCAGGATGGTGTGCCCACACCGCTCTCGACCTACCGGCTGCAGCTCCACGCGGGTTTCGGCTTCGCCGCCGCCGCCGCCATCGCTCCCTACCTCAGAGACCTCGGGGTCTCCCATGTCTACTGCTCCCCCTACCTCCAGGCAGCGGCGGGGAGCACCCATGGTTATGACGTGGTCGATCCCTCGCGAGTGAACGAGGAGCTGGGGGGAGAGGCGGGGCATGCCCGGTTCTGCCGGGCCTTGGGCGAGGCGCGGCTGGGGCAGGTGCTCGACATCGTTCCCAACCACATGTCGATCGATCCCCGGGGGGGACGGCGGAACGTCTGGTGGTGGGACGTGCTGGAGAACGGGCCGGCGTCCCGCTATGCCGCCTATTTCGACGTCGATTGGGACCCGCCGCAGACGCGCCTGCGCAACACGGTCCTCCTCCCCATCCTGGGCGACCACTACGGCCGGGTGCTGGAGGCGGGGGAGATGACGCTCGTCCGGGACGGCGGCGGCTTCGAGATCCACTACCACGAGCACCGGATGCCGGTCGCCCCGAGCTCGCTCGACACTCTCCTCGCCGAGGCCGCCCGGCGCTGCGGCTCGCCGGACTTGGCCTTCATCGCCGATGCCCTGGCGCGCCTCCCCCTCTCGACCCTCACCGATCGCGAGAGCGTCCTCACCCGGCACCGCGACAAGGAGGTTCTCCGCGGCCAGCTCCACCGGCTCGCCGCGGAGAAGCCGGAGGTGGCGGCGGCGGTCGATGCCCAGGTCGCGGCGGTGAACGCCGATCCCGACCGGCTCGACGCTCTTCTGGAGCGCCAGAACTACCGGCCGGCCTTCTGGCGCACCGCCGGGCGGGAGCTGGACTACCGCCGCTTTTTCGACGTCCACAGCCTGGTGGGCCTGCGGGCGGAGGACGAGCGGGTCTTCTCGGACACCCATACCCGGGTGCTCGACTGGGTGGAGAAGGGAGTCTTGGACGGCCTGCGGGTCGACCACCCGGACGGCCTCTACGATCCGGCGGGCTACTTCGAGCGCCTGCGCCGCCGCGCTCCGGGGGCCTGGATCGTCGCCGAGAAGATCCTGGAGCCCGGCGAGCCGCTGCCCGCCGACTGGCCGATCGCGGGGACGACCGGCTACGACTTCCTGAATCTCGTGAACGGCCTCTTCGTCGACCCGGCGGGGGAGGGACCGCTGACCGCTCTCTGGGCGGAGGTTTCAGGGGAGAGCGTCGACTGGCCGGGGATCGTGCGCGAGAAGAAGCATCTCGTTTTGGAGCAGCTCCTGGCGAGCGACGTCAACCGTCTGGCCGAGGTCTTCCTCGCGGTCTGCGAGCGCCACCGCCGGCATCGCGACTACACCCGCTTCGATCTGCGGCTCGCCCTGGCGGAGGTCGCGGCCTGCTTCCCGGTCTACCGCACCTATGTCCGTTCCGCCGAGCGGGAGGTCGGCGAGACGGACATCCTCTATATAGAGGAAGCGATCGCCTGCGCCCGAGCCCAGCGGAGCGACCTGCCGGGCGACCTCTTCGATTTTCTGCGCGATCTGCTGAGCTTAAAGATCCCGGGCGACGTCGAAGGCGAGCTCGCCATGCGCTTCCAGCAGCTGACCGGTCCGGTCATGGCCAAGGGCCTGGAGGACACGGCGTTCTACACCTTCCTCCGGCTGACGGCGTTGAACGAGGTGGGAGGGGACCCCGGCCGCTTCGGGGTTTCGCCGGAGGAATTCCACCGCGCCTGCCAGGAGATCCAGGAACATTGGCCGGAGTCGCTGCTCGCGACCTCGACCCACGACACCAAGCGGAGCGAGGACGTGCGGGCGCGGCTCGACCTCCTCTCTGAGATCCCCGAGGAATGGGGGCGGGCGGTCCGCCGCTGGAGGTCCGTGAACGGGAAGCACTGGGGGGAGACGACGCCCGACCCCAGCGCCGAGGTTCTCCTCTACCAGACCCTCGTGGGAGCCTGGCCGATCGACGCCGAGCGCCTGTGGACCTACATGGAGAAGGCGATCCGCGAGGCCAAGCGGAAGACCTCCTGGACCCGGCCCGATCCGGCCTACGAGGCCGCGGTCCACGCCTTCGTCCAGGGTGTCCGGGGAGACGCCGCCTTCACCGCCGACCTCGCAGCCTTCGTCGCCCCGCTCGTCGCCCCGGGCCGGATCAACTCCCTCGCCCAGGTGCTCCTGAAGCTCACCGCGCCCGGGGTTCCCGACTTCTACCAGGGGAGCGAGCTCTGGGATCTCTCCCTCGTCGACCCCGACAACCGCCGGCCGGTCGACTACGAGCTGCGCCGCCGTCTCCTCGCCGATCTGCAGGGAGATCCCAGTCCCGAGGCGATCCTCAAGCGCATGGACGAGGGCCTCCCCAAGCTCTGGCTCACCCGCCAGGGCCTCCACCTGCGCCGCCGCCGGCCCGAGCTCTTCGGCCGCGATTCCATCTATCGCCCTCTCCCCATCCAGGGACCTGGGGCGGAGCACGTCCTGGCGTTCACCCGGAGAGAACAGGGGGTGACCGTCGTTCCGCGGCTAACGATGGGCTGGGGCGGCGACTGGGGGGAGACCACGATCGATCTCCCTGCCGGCCGCTTTCACAATGTCCTGACCGGCGAGGAGGTCAACGGGGGAGGGCAGCCTGTGGCGGCTCTCCTCGCCCGCTTTCCCGTCGCTCTGCTGGAGAGCCGGTAGGCCATGAGGAGACGCCTGGCCGTCGCGCTCGGCTTGGTCTTCCTGGGAACGTTCCTCGCTGTCGCCTGTACCCCGCGAACTCGCCCGGCGACACCTTCCGCCCCGACCTCCGCTCTCCAAGCTCACGTCCCGAACCCCACCGCTCCTGGCATCCTCTTTCGTTTCGTCGCCTACGGCGACACCCGCGACCACCACGACGTCCACGCCGACATCGTCGCCCAGGTGATCGCGCAGGAGCCGGCCCTCGTCCTCCAGACCGGAGACCTCGTCCACCATGGCGACGCCGCGGACGAGTGGGCGAAGTTCGACCAGATCACCGGCGCTCTGCGGCAGCGCATCCCCTACTATCCGGTCCGCGGCAACCACGACGTCGGGGTGCGCGGCTACTTCGAGGCGCGGGTCACCCAGCCCACCCTCTCCGGCAACAAGCACTACTACTCGTTCGAGAAGGGGAACGTCCACTTCGTGGCGATCGACACCGAGGAGCCGCTCGCCGCCGGCAGCGCGCAGTATGCCTGGCTGGACGACGACCTCGGCAAGGCGCACGTCGCCGGCCGCTTCCTCATCCCTTTCTTCCACGAGGCGATCTTCTCGGTCGGCCCCCATTCCCTGGGGAGCGAGGTCCGGGCGCTCCGCCCCATCCTCCATCCGCTCTTCCGCAAGCATGGGGTGACTCTCGTCTTCCAAGGCCACGACCACCTGTACTACCGGACCCAGCGGGACGGCATCACCTACGTCGTCACCGGCGGCGGCGGAGCGCCGCTCTACGGCCGGGTGGCGGCGCTCGGTCCGGGCGACGTCTATGCGAAGGTCCACCACTTCTGCGTCGCGGACGTCGGCCCGGACCGGGTGACGGTCACCGCCTACCGCCGGGACCTCTCGCAGCTCGACCGTTTCGAGCTGCCGATCCCAGTCCAGCCGCCGCCGCCCTGACACCCGACCCGCAGCAGGGAATGGAGCCGGTCCCGAACCGCGACCTGGCTCTCGAGAAGCGCCGCCGCGGCCCCGAGATCGAGAGTCCCCCGGCGGACAGCAAGGTCCATGGCATCGGTCTGGGCGCCGAGGGTGTCCTCCAGAACCTGGGGTAGGGTGGCGAAGGCGGTCGGAACGGCGGCGGGCTGGCGGTCGTCGATCATGCGGGTCTCCTCGGGAATGAAACGTTCACGGAGGAAGACGGAAAGCGCTTCGCCGATCGCTCACTTCCGCTTCGTCACCGACCTCAGGAGAAGGAAGCCGGCATCAGTATCCAACCGACAAGGGACTTCCCTCGTGGATACACCCGGGTTATCATTCACGAATTCCAATATCTCTAGGAGAATTCCATGAAAAAGAGCGTGAAGAAGCTTTCTCTCAACAAAGAAACCCTCAATAATTTGGACCTGGGCACCGTGGTAGCAGGCGTACCCGCGCCTCCAACCGCCGTCAACGGCTCCGCTTGCAGCGCTGTGTACTGTTCTCATACTATTTGTCCGCCGCTGACGACTGCTTGACGGTCACCCACCGTGAATCCCGCACCGGGATCGTCCTCGGCACCGAGGTTCTCCACCTCCCCGCCGTCCTCGAGCAAGCTGGTGAACGGGCCCTGCGGCGGTTCGTCGAGATCGCAACCCCCATTCCCGAAGGGCCTACGGCTCCGCCGTAGGCCGCTTCCTCGCTCGAGACGCTCTCCCCCTTCCTTGTCGCCTCCTGCATTGAGGGGCTCGCGGCGAGGTCGACCTGGTCGACCTCCACGATCGGGCTCTGCTCTCGGTCCTCCTTTACAGCTTCTCTCGGGTGGGCGCCGCGATTGCCCTGCGGGTCGCTTGATTGACTCCTCGTTGAACCGCCCTTAACATGCCTTATTTGCTCAACGACGATCCCTTCCCGCGGAGAACCAATTCGATGAATCGCTATTCGCCAGTGATGTTTCCCGTCCTAGCTCGAGACGGTTTCTAGACAATCAGAGGTCCCCAGCAAAAGCTCCCTGAGGTGAGGATGTGCCTTCCAGGGAGAGTTCCACCAGGCCGTGCGCATCTTCGAGCGCACGGCCTTCCCCCTTTCCCCGCGGCGGGCCCAAGTTCCGGGCGCCATTTTCCAGGAAGGGACGTATGGCCTGGAACCGGGCGAGGGCACGCGACCGGCCTCTTCGGACAGGCAGCTCAATGGAGCGGGAATGGTTTTCACAGGCTCGGGTCGACGGCCCATGGAAGAACACGATAGGACCGGAATTCCCATCGTCTTGGTTCCCCTCCCTTCAGGGAGGGAGAACCAACTAACAGATCGTCTGTGGCGGGGAATCGGACGCGCTTAAGGAATGCAGGGGCACGGACTGGTAAGGTCGTGGGTAAAGGCCGAAGAGACACCCTGGCAAGTGCCGCCACTGTTGAAGGTAGGCTCCGCGGTGCCCTGGTCGTACTGCATGCAGGAGATGTGGCATTGGCCGACTTGGGTGGTGTGGCTGGCGTCACTGTAGTAGTTGGTAACGACCCAAGCATTGCAGAGCATACGGGCAGCCAGCCAGGTGGGTGCCGTCGCCGTCCCTGCCAGGAGAGTACTCCCCTCGGTTGCCTTGCACACCTCTCCGGCCAAGCCCGGCGAGACCACCGACAGAGCCAAAACCGCCGACAAGGCCAAGGGAGCGAACCATCTTTTCTTAGACATGCGCATATCTTCTTATAAACTACTGCTAACATTACGACCTCCTTGCGACGGTGTCAAGGAGGAAGGACGGCGGAAAGCGCCGCACCGATCGCTCCCTATCGCTTAGTCACCGTCCCCCAGAAAAACGCCCCGACCGCGAGGAGCGCCAACCCCACATCCCAGTGCTCCTTCGGGACGTCGATATGGAGAAGGACGGCGCCGATGAGGGCCGCCGCGGCGAGGACCGACCAGGTGAGGCGGTGGGCCGAGCGTTCGAGTTGCTTGATCGCCCGCTTGGTCTCCGGGGCGAGGGCGGTCTGGATGGCGATCTCGCCGCGCTCGACGCGGGTCAAGAAGCCTTCTAGGCGCCCGGGGAGCGCGGTCAGCCGGCGGAGTTGCTGGAGGCCCTCCTTCGCCCAGGCCCGCCAGTCCTTGATCTCCTCCTTGGCGAGGCGTTCGGCGAAGGGCAGGGTCTCGGCCCAGGGATCGAACTCGGGGTCGAGGGTCGTGGCGAGGCCGGAGAGGAGGCCCACCGCCCGGGTGGCGAAGAGGAGGTCGACCTGGATCTGGAAGGGGGCGTCGTAGAGGAGGTCCCGGTACTCGCGGAGGAAGTAGCCGGCCTCGGAGAAGGCGACGTTTCGCATCTGGCCGATCCGCACCCCCCAGAAGCGCTCGAAGAGGGTGCGGTGCATCTCTTCGAGCCGCGTCAGGTCCGCTCCCGGGAGGAGGACTCCGGCGCTCGCGTAGGAACGGACGAGGCGCTCGGCGTCCTGGGTGCCCAAGGCGATGGCGTACTCGCGGAGCGCCCCGCGCAGGCGCTGGGGGATGACCGCGACCATGCCGAAATCCACGAAGACGACTTGGAACGGCCGCTCGGCAAGGTGGGGGACCGGCTCGCCCGGGCCGAAGACGGTCTCCGGCGGCTCGCCGGGGCCGGGGAGGGGACGGACGAAGAGGTTCCCCGGGTGGGGATCGGCGTGGACGAAGTTGTGGACGAAGATCTGCTGCATGTAGACCCGGTAGAGGACCCGCGCCAGCTCCCGCCGGTCGATCCCCGCCCGTTCGAGGCCGGCGAGATCGCCGATCTTCAGGAAGCCCACGTCCTCCATCGTCATCGTGTGCCGGGCGCTGTACGCCCAATAGACTTTCGGCACGTAGACCCGGGGGTCGGCGGCGAAATCGGTCGCGAAGCGCTCGGCGTTCTTGCCCTCGGCGGCGAGGTCGAGCTCAGCCTCCGTCGTCCGCCGGAATTCCTCGGAAAGGCGCCGGAGATCGACCCGCCGGCGCACCTGCTTGAAGACCTGGAGGAGCCGGGTCGCCAGATTCGCCGCCGCGAGGTCGGTCTCGACCAGGAGCTCGATCCCCGGCCGCAGCACCTTGACGACCACCTCCTCGCCGGTGGGGAGGCGGGCGCGGTGGACCTGGGCGAGCGAGGCCGAGCCCACCGGATCGGGGTCGACCCGGGAGAAGATCTGCCCGAGCGGCCGGCCGAAGTCGGTCTCGATCTGGCGCACGACGTCGGCGAACGTTTCGGGGGGCACCTCGTCCTGAAGGCCGGCGAGCTCCTGGAGCACCTCCGCCGGCAGGAGATCCACCCGCACCGAGAGGAACTGGCCGAGCTTGATGAGCACCCCACCCATCTCCCCGGCGAGCGAGCGGTAGCGCCGCGCGATGAGCCGCCAGCGCTCGACCGCCGGCCGGCGGAAGCGGGCGAGGGCCGGATAGGCGAAGAGGACGTCCCACCAGAGGAAGTGCAGGAAAGTGCGGGTGACGAAGCCGCGGACCTTCCGGTACCGCTTCCAGTCGATGCGCGTGATCTTCGCCATGCCGGCCCTACGATGACGGAGCGGGGGGCCGGGGTCAACCTGGAGGGGTGGCTACCCCGGCCGTGGGATGCGATCGCCAGGCTTGAAGAGCCCGACCTCCGGCCCCCGAGATCGCCGGCGACCCCTGTTGTGCCGCTTGCGGCAATGCTGTACAGTATGAATGTCGAATTGATGCCTCGACGCGGAGAGGAGTTTGCATGGCCTTGGGGAAGAGCAGCAAGCTTGTCATCCTGGACCGGTCTCCCTATGATCTCGTACCGTCGCCTTTGCCGGATGGCCCCGCCCCCCTGCCGACCCAGCACTGGGTCCCCTCCCGCTACAACATCAGGGCGACCGCTGAGGACGGCCGGTTGGTGCTGTGGAACACTTTAAGCGGCAAGATCACCGTCTTCAAGGACGCCGACCGCGAGACCATCGTCGAGCTGCTGAAGCGGAAGGGGTTCGTGGCGGCGAAGACCAAGCTGGTCAAGTACCTCGCCGATCGAGGCCACCTTATAGCCAAGGGGGTCAATGAATACCGCCTGTTCCAGCAGCTTTTCGGTCAGCAGCACTACCGGGCCGACGTGCTGGAGCTCATCCTCTTGGCGTCCGAGGACTGCAACTTCCGCTGCACGTACTGCTACGAGGATTTCGCCCGCGGCACGATGGTCCCCGCGGTGCGCGACAGCATTAAAAAGCTCGTCCGAAAGCGGATCGGAAGTCTCAACCGCCTGAACGTCAGTTGGTTCGGCGGCGAGCCACTCTACGGCATGGAGGCGATCGACGACCTGGCTCCGTTTTTCGTCGAGATCGCCGGCGAGCACGAAGTCCCTTACAGCTCCTCCATGACGACCAACGGCTACCTGCTGACGCCCGATGTCGTCGACAAGCTTCTGCGCTGGCGGGTCGGCCATTTCCAGATTACGCTCGACGGTCTTCCAGAGCATCACAACCACAGCCGCGTGGGCCGCGACGGTAGCCCTACCTTCGAGCGCATCTTCGACAACCTGAAGGCGATGGCGCGCCGAGACGACGGGTTCCATATCGGACTGCGCGTCAACTTCGATCAGAAGAATGCCGGAGGCCTGCCGAAATTCATCGAGATTCTGGCGCAGGAGTTTCGGCTCGATTCCCGCTTCACCTTGCAACTCCATGCCGTGGGCAAGTGGGGGGGAGCCAACGATTCACAGATCGAGATGTGCGGTGCCGAGGACGCCGTGGATCTGAAGCGTCAGCTTCTCACGGAGGCACGCCGGCAGGGCCTGCACTTCGGCAGCCTGAGAGAGGCGGCCCAGATGGGCAGCAGCGTCTGCTACGCGGCCCGCCCGTACAACTTCGTCGTCGGGGCGACCGGGAAGGTCATGAAGTGCACGGTGCTGCTCGACAAGCAGGCCTCTAACGTCATCGGCCGCATCACGCCGGAGGGTGATCTGGAGGTAGACGACCACCTTCTGAGCGCCTGGACAGAGCCCGCCTTTGAGCAGGACGACAAGTGCCGCAAGTGCGTGATGCTGCCGAACTGTCAGGGTATCAGCTGCCCCCTGGTTCGCATGGATGATAACGTGCAGCCCTGTATTTCGGCCCGCAGCAATCCCAAGGGCGAGTTGCTCCTGGCGCTCGACCCTCCAGCAAAGGATGGGCATCAGATTCAATTGCGACAGGGCACGAGCGGCCCTGCATCCGTTCGAGCCGAGCCGTCGTAGAGCGTTTCGCCTAGCCGCTCTCGCTTCATGGCGAGGGTATCCTATAACTGAGCCTTTGGCTCGCCGACAAAGAGGTCAGGACATGGAGAACATCGAGAAGAAGCAAGAGAACGAGGCCACGAACCCGGAAATCGAGAATGTCGAGGCCACCGAGCTCGAGGATGACGTCCTTGAGGACGTGGCGGGCGGTGCCACCAACAACTGCAACTGCAGCCATACCTAGATGCCGCTAGTATGCTCCGGGCTTCCGCCAGGAAAGCCCGGAGCGTCTCGTTCCGCCAGATGACGTCTCCCCTCTCTGCCTCCACACGTTGACTTCCTCCGAAAGTGTTTATACATTTGGAGATGTAGGACGAGCTGGAGGTCTATGAGTTCTGCTATCTCTTCTTTCGAAGCTCTGATTGCCCCAATAACGCCCGAAGATTTCCTCTCAAATCATTGGGAAAAGACCTATCTGCACCTATCACGGAATCAGCAGGGCCTTTTCGAAGAGCTGTTTTCGCTGGAAGATGTGGACCGCTGGTTGCGATCGACCCAGAGTAGCCATGCGGACGGCGTACTGACAACCCCTCCGGAGGGTTCTGAGGGCGGTATGCGTACGCAGCGGTACCGGCCTCAGGATCTTCGGATCGAGGGCACTTTACGAGTCCTTTGCCAAGGGCTATTCACTCGTCCTTAACTATCTGGAGGATTCCTGGCCCCCTCTGTTCGGCTTGGTCGAGGCGTTGGGGAGAACCTTCGCCGCCAAGATCGGCGTGAATATGTACCTTACGCCGAAGGGCTCGAGAACCCTCTCGATCCATTCGGACGATCACGATGTATTTGTGCTACAGGTCCAAGGGGAGAAGGTCTGGCAGCTCCATGAGCTGCGTAACCTCTCTGTCATGCGACTGGATTACAAGCAGGATCTGGCGTTCACACCCGAATGGGGGGAGAGCCGGCTGGAAGGGCCGCTTCTTGCCGAGTTGACGCTCCGCCCTGGGGATCTGCTCTATGTGCCACGGGGTATGCCGCATTGCGCCGTGGCTCAGGACGCTACCTCTCTCCATCTTACGATCGCCATCACTCCTCTCTACTGGATCGATTTCCTCAAGGCCGCAGTGGAGCAGGCGGCGGTCCGCGCGCCGCTGCTGCGGCGGGCGCTTCCGGTGGGATTCGTGGAGCATACAGAGATCCGTGAAGAGATGCGCCGCGAATTTCCCGAGGTGCTGCGGGTGTTTCAACAAGGCCTGTCTTTCGAGGAGGCGGTGGACGTGCTGACCCGCAATCGTGTCCGGATCCAGGGCTATCCCCAGGATGGTCACTTCGTGCACCTGAGCGCTCTCGAGAGCCTCGGGCCGGATTCGGAGTTGGAGAGACGGGAAGGGGTCCTCTGCACGGTGCTCCACATCGACGACGAGTTCAGCATCATTTGTTTCGGTGCACGGCAGCTCCGCGGCCCCGCCCGCTTTCGTCAGGCCTTCGAGTTCATCCGCGGTACGAACCGCTTCCGGGTCGCCGAGATCCCGGGATTGAGCGAGCAGAGCCGTCTGGTGATCGCCCGCCGATTGGTCCGCGAAGGGTTGCTCCGTTTCGCGGAACCGAGGCTGGTGCGCCCGGAGAGGGTAGCGCGGACGGATTGAGGCTTGGGTCGCCGCGACTGCGCAGCGCGAGAAGGCGTTCCAGCGCGTCGGTGCCGCTGCTCACCCAGACCCAGTTCGAGGGAGGTCACACCCCCTCGGATGTAGTATTCTCTGTCTTCCAGGACGGTGTCGCAAGTTGCCTGGAGACGCGGCCACAGAACGAGTCTTTCTGGTGAGAAGAAATCATCGAATGCCATTGAATATCCTCGGGATCTCGGCGCATTACCACGATGCAGCTTGCTGCCTGCTGCGCGACGGCGAGTTGGTCGCCGCGGCGGAGGAGGAGCGCTTCTCGCGAGTCAAACACGACCCGCGCCTGCCCTGGCAGGCTTTCCGCTTTTGTCTCGAGCAGGGCGGCATTACCATGGCCGAAGTCGACTGTGTCGCCTACTATGAAAATCCGGCGAAGAAGCTGGCCCGGCAGATGTGGATGGCTTTGCAACCGGAGAGCTCTGACTTCACCCGCCACAAGATCCTGAGTCGCCTGCCGAATCGCATTGACCGAGTCGAGCGGCACATCCGGCTGATGCTCGGTTATACCGGCCGGCTGGAGGTCTTCGACCATCACCAGTCCCACGCCGCAAGTAGCTTCTTCTACTCGGGGTTCGAAGAGGCCGCGGTGCTGACGGTGGACGGTGTGGGCGAATGGGCAACTACCACGTTCGGCCGCGCCGCCGGCTCGGCCCTTGACCTCTTCGAGGAAGTCCAGTTCCCGAGCTCGTTGGGCCTGCTCTACAGCACCTTGACTTCCTATCTGGGCTTCGAGGTCAATGACGGTGAGTACAAGGTGATGGGGCTCGCTCCTTACGGCGAGCCGCGCTACGTCGACCAGGTGCGCGCGCTGGTGACGAGAGGAGAGGCCGGCCAGTACCACCTCAACCTTGAGTACTTCGACTTTCTGCGCCGTGACCGTATGTACTCGGATCGCCTGACCGAGCTTTTCGGGGCACCCCCACGATCACCCGGGTCGGAGCTCCTCCCCTTCCATCAAGACGTCGCCCGGAGCCTCCAATGGGTTCTCGAGGAGATCCTCCTTGAGAAGGTGACGTATCTGCACAGTCGGGTGCCCAGCCGTCACCTCTGCATGGCGGGTGGAGTCGCGCTCAACTGTGTCGCCAACAGCCGGATCCTCCGCGATGGACCTTTCGCCGAACTGTTCGTCCAGCCAGCGGCGAGCGACGCCGGAGGATGCCTAGGCGCCGCCGCCCTGGCCCACGTGCGCCTGACCGGTGAGCGCCCTGCGCAGGGTCGGCTGACGCATATGTACTGGGGCCCGGAGACGGCGGTTCATGACATCGCCACCATGCTCGCAGGGACTCCGCTTCACGCCCTCGACTACCGAGGCAGGCCCGAGCTATTGCTGGAGGCGACCGTCGATCGGCTGGCGGCGGGAAAGGTCGTGGGCTGGTTCCAGGGCCGTATGGAATTCGGGCCGCGGGCGCTCGGCGCGCGGTCGATCCTGGCGGATCCGCGGGAGGAGGGGATGCGCCACCGGATCAACGCGCTAGTCAAGATGCGCGAGAGCTTCCGCCCCTTCGCCCCGGCAGTCCTCGGGTACCGGGCGGGGGAACACTTCGCTATTGACCATCCATCTCCCTTCATGCTGGAGACTTGCCAGGTGATCTCTCCCCTCGACCTGCCGGCGATCACCCATGTCGACCGCTCGGCTCGCTTGCAAACGGTCGATCCAGCGGAGAGCCCGCGCTTCGCAGCCCTCCTGGCACGCTTTGCCGACCGCACCGGCTGCCCGATCCTACTCAACACGTCCTTCAACATGCGCGGCGAGCCCATCGTGTGCACTGCGGAGGACGCGTTGGTATGCTTCGCGCGCTCGGGTATCGACGCCCTGGTTCTCGAAGACTTCATCGTCGATCGCGAGTCCATTCCACCAGCCTGGAACGAGATCGTCGCCAGCCTTAGCCGGCCCATGACGTCCACAGTGGGTTACAAGGTTTACACACTCTTATAGGTCGTCCAGGCCCTATCCTAGGAGGAGCGATGTCTGCGTCGCAGGATCATCTCTTGAGAATGTTGGCGGAGGAGATGGCGCGCCTGCTGAGCGGCAGCGGCGGTGCGACGGCCGTCCTGCTCATGGAACGTTTCGGGATGCTCGCGCCGTCGGAAAAGACCACACCCGCCGTTCGGCCAGGATTCGTTGGGATCTGGGAGGCAGGTCCGCAGGGGTATGAGCGCTCGGCGGCCCTGCGCAAACAGTGGCGGTACTGGGCTCAAGTCCAGTCCATCCCGCTGAAAGGGAAGCGGAAGCGAGTGCTGCTGCTCGGCGAATCGGTGGCCCGCGGTTTCCTCTACGACCCGGAGTTCAATCCGGCCCAGGCCCTTGAGGCCGCCTTGACCATAGCTCTGGGACAGCCGATCGAGGTCGTCGACCTGGCCAAAACCGACATCCTGCTGCCGCAGCTCTTGGATTTGGTGGGCGTTGCGCCCGCACTTGAGCCTGATGCCTTGGTCTGTTTCGCCGGCAACAACTGGCTCATGCACGACAAGCGGGACCGCTATCTTGAGGCGACCGCCCTGCGCGAGCAGGGTGCTCTCGGGCTCAAGGAGCTCCGCGAGCGACGTCTCGCCGCTTCTGTCGACACCCTACGGCAGCAATTCACCCAGTTGTCGACGCGCCTGCCTATCGTCCTGGTGATCCCGGAGACCAACCTCGTAGACTGGCGACTGGACGCCCAGGCGGACGCGCCCTGGCTCCCGCCCGGACGCAACCGGCGCTGGCTGGAGTGCCGCGTAGCGGCCCGTTCCGCGATTGCCGCAGGACATTTCGACGCAGCGGCAGCCCTGGCGCGGGAAATGGTGGAGTTGGACGGTGATACCGCGGCTTCTGGCTGGACTCTGCTCGCCGACTGCGCTCGCGCGACGGGGAACCTGGCCGCGGCGCGTACCTACCTCGAAGAAAGCGCGCGATGCTCATCTATGGGACTTCACCCACCAAACGCCGCGGGCGTTCACCGTGGTCCAGCAGGCCCTGCGCGACTGCGCGCTTCCCGGCCGGATCGCGGTCGTCGACCTGCCGACCTGTTTCTCCACCTGGCAGCGTGGCGAGCTACCCGGTAGGCGCCTTTTCCTGGATTACTGCCATCTGAGCGCGGAGGGGATCCGCGTCGCCATGGCTGCGACGGCCCTGGAGGTTGCAGCCCTGCTGGATGCCGGCCCGCTCCCTGGACGAGAGAGCCTTGTGAACGCCATCCCTCCTCCCTCTGTCCAGCTCGAGGCGACGGCTCACTTCGCGGGGGCGCTCCACTCGGCTCACTGGGGGCAATCGAACCCGTTCGTCTCCTACCTCTGCCATGAGGCAGCGCGGCAATCTCCCGAGGTTGCCCAGGCGATGCGGGCGTACTTGGAGCTCCAGACCCGGCGGGCTCCTACTTGGGCCTGCGCGGCGGTCGAGAGGCTCTCCGCCGTCGCGACACCATTCCTGCAAGACTACATCCTGCAGAACCAAGCCAGGCTCTTCGATCCCGTGCTTCTGCCGGCCATTGCGGACGCTCTGGAGAAGAATGGTGTCTCTTCTTTTGTCTTTCTTGACGAGCTGCGCAAGGAGGAAAGGAGTCTCTCGGACCGCCCTTGCGATCTCCTCAACCCCTACAATCGCGCGTCCTGGATGGATCTCGACTGGCTTGAATGGCCTACGCGCTTCCGCCGCGCCTACTCGCCCACCTCACGTTACCCCTGGGTCTCCCGTGCGCCGTGCGAAGTAGCCTTCGCGCTCACCTGTCGGCGGACGGGTGCGACCGCCCCCGGCCAGTGTCGTGTGCAGATCAACGGTACCTGCGTGGCCTGGCTTCCCCTGACTCCCGAGTGGAGCACCCTCCGCTTCCATGCGCCCTCCGACTTGGTGCAGAGCGGCGTCAACTGGCTGGAGATCGACTGGCCGCTCGAGCTCTCGGACGGCGAGGAGGAGATCGGGTATGTCGCCCGCGAACACGAGCACGGTCATTTCGTCCCGCTTCTGCCGGTCTTCGCCGAGATTTTTTCTCTGAGCGCCGTAGGGCGCCAGTCTGGAGAGCCTCTGGAGAGTTGTTATGGGCAGGACACAGCGCCGTGAACCGCCGATGGCGAGCCGCTGGCAGTGTGCAGATCTTGCCAGGCCAACTGTGCTGCCGCTGCTTACAGCGCCTCGGACAGGAACGCTAGCTTAGCTAAGCTAGGGCGAGTTCTCGGCAGCGGAAAGCTCCAGGAGGCGGCCGAGGTAGACCTCCTCGGCGTTGCTGAGCCCCAGGCGGTTGGCCGTCATGTGGAGCTGGCTAACGCCAATGCGCTGGTGTGTCGGCAGGTCGGCGACGCGGATCGACCGCGACAGGAGACGAGAGGCGGCGCGCAGACGGGGGAGGATCTCGCCGGCTCCGGAGGAGTCGAGCGAGGCCGCTTCCTGCCGTTCCCACTGGTTCCGGAAGAGACGGCCAAATAGGCACTTCTGCTCGGCGAAGATACGCTCCGCCTGCGCGATGGCGTGCGGCATCGTTCCTCCCCAGAGGTCGATCGCATACCGAAGCAGGACCGCCAGGTCTTCGGGGTCGCGGGCGAAGCTCAACGCTTGACAGGCCAGCACCTGGAAGGCGACCGCCCGGCGGGAACGCGGCTGCTCGTCCTGGAGATCCAGGACGGTGGAGCTCGAAGCTGTGAAGAAGTCGAGCGAGTGAGGCAACAGCTCCGGCCCGCCGTAGCGTTCGATCTCCGGCCGGAAGGGCATGGCGAGGAACGAGTTGTCCGGATAGATCGAGTCGTCGAGCTCATGGGGCTCGGACGCGAGGATGATCTGGTGGATCCGGCGGACCTCTTCCGCGTTGAGCGGCGATGTCGAGGGCCGGTCGGTCAGGAAGCTCCTCGCCGCGGCCTCCGCCGCTGCGGCCACGCTCTCGGCGCTGGCCGGTCCGGCCTGCAATCGGAGACGGATGTGGGGCCCGCCGAGCTGGTAGCGGACGAAGAAGTAGTTGTCGATCCACCCCTCCGCCAGGAATCTTGCGATCAGAGGGTGGACGAACTGGCGGACGGCGAGATCCAGATCCTGGTGATAGTAGAGGTGATAGCTGATCCAGCCCGGAGCGTGCTCTGCGACGGTTTGCCTCACGATCGTTCCTTGCGGCCGATGCGCAGCGATCCAGGAAAAAGAAGGCTGTCCAGCTGCAGCTCGACGGCCCATCGTTCGCCGGCCGCGTCGGGGATACCGTCTCCGATCGCGGGCAAGACCTCCTCCAGGACGATGTCCGCCTCCGTGCTCAGGCTCTCCCGGAAGAGATCGACGAAGACCGGAGACGTGAAGTCGATGTAGACGGGTTTGTCCTGGATTCTGAGGCTGCCGGGCGGTCGCGGCAGGAAGGCCCTGTCCGGAATCCCCCGCGCCATCCTCCAGCGGTTGACGGCGGCGAACGCGCGAGCGGGCGACAGGGTCTCGGTCCGCCGGCAGATCTCTCCCGCCGGCACCGTCCACCGGCAGCGCTCGAGGATCAGATCTCCGATCACCAGGCGCGACCGGAGCCGCACGTCGCCTTGACGCCGGGGCTCGAGAGCGGGCAACACGAGGTCGACGCCGCAGGGACCGAAGAGCCGCAGGAACTGAACCAGGAGCGGCAGGAACCGGGGGAGCATCGCGCCGGCGTGCAGTGGGAGGACGCGCCCGCCCTCGCGGTCGGTCAGGAACGGCAGCCCGCCCGAGGGAGGGAGGCGCAATCGGAGATCCTGCAACGTCAAACGTTGGCCGGCCGGGCGGCTCGACCGCTCACCGGGCAGCTCGAGCACCCGCGCGGTCTGGGCCGGGTGAACGTTCAAGGCGCTGCCGGCCGAGCAGAGCAGGTCGAGGATCTCCATCCGCTCCCCGCGATGCTCCAGGACCGAGCGGCACCGGTACCGTTCCGATACCGCCACCCCTGCGCTGTCCCCCATCACGGCGAGATGGCGGCTGTGGTGCCGCCCTCCCTCCCGGACCCGATTCAGGAACCAGCGGTCGCCGACCGGCTGGAGAAAGAGGCAGACGGCTCGGGGCACCTCATCGCAGTCCGGCAGCCCGTCGAGCAGCCGGCCGAGGCGATCGCCGGCGACCCGGGCCTCGCCGTCGAAGGCCTCGAGGCAGGACGCCAGCTGGGAGGTGCAGCGGTCCCGGGCCTCTCCGAGTTCGCGGAGGCGGTCGAGACGCAGCGGATTGAACGCCGGCGCCCGCGGCTCCCGCGAGTTCGCAACCTCCCGCTCGTCCTCGACGAACTGCCGCCAGAGCGGCAGAGCCGAGCGGACGACCTGCAGCAAGGGCAGCTCCTCCCTGCCGGGCCACTGCGCCCGGCAGGAGGCTCCCAGGGAGAAGAGGAAATCCCGCGAGCGATCGTAGAGCGACGCGAGACGCAGCAACGGTCGGAGCGTGCACAGCTGCCGCTGCATCACGCCCAGCGCGACGTGCGCCACCGTTGGGCTCGCGGTGCTATCCGGAACCAGGAACACGTCCTCGTGCAGCGTGCTGCGGTCGCCCTTGGGTGGCGTACAGGGAACAGCGCTCCCTCCGAAATCGACGGTCCGGCGCCACAACTCATCCGTGAGGTCGCGACATGCCGCGAGGCAGGCCTCGGGGTGAGGTCTGGCGGGAAACCCGGCCTCCAGGGAGACGATCTCAGCAAGGATCCTCATCAGCTCGCCCATCTCCGGGGTGGCGGCCCACGGCTGCAGGTGCTCGAGCAGGCGAGCTTCGAGATTTGGGTCGTCGGTCGCCCAGGGAGGCTCGAACAGGAGGAATCCGAGCCGTAGGAGCTCGTCAACGGAGCTCGAAGGATCTCCGCCGAGCGCCTGGCGAAGACTCCGTAAGAGCTCCTGGAGAGGGATCGGGCTGCCCGAAAGGTTCTCCAGGAGCCACGAGGCGAGGGGAGGCCGCACCTGGATCCGGGCGATCGAAGGCTTCAGGTGCGCGATGGCGGGCCCCTCGGGGTCGGCTGCCCAGCGCCCCGGCCGGAGGAGGAGGAATTCGTCCGGCCCCAGCGGCTCTAACGAGCTGTTGAGCGCGACCTTGAGGCACGGGCGGAAGAGTGGAGCGCTGTACAACAGGTCGAGACAGGCTTCCAGGAGCTGCCTGGGGAGTCGTACGAGGGAACGACGCTGCCAGTCGTGGCCCAGGACGGCCAGGGGACCGTCCATCGGGCGCGCCTCGGCCAACGCCGTCCGGGTCAGGGTCGAGAAGGGCGAGAGCTTCAGGGCGGCGCGGCTGAGATAGCGGGCCAGCGTCTTCTCGGCCCGTCGTCCCTTGCTCCCCCCGCGGCCGGGATGGCGCCGCAGCCAGCGCAGGCCCTCAACAAGGCTGGTGCTGCCGAGCGCCAGGCCGCGCCGGAGCTCCGGCTCTTCCGCGGCGGCGAGCAGCCGTTCCCGCTGCCGGCGCCGCTCTAGGGCATAGGCGTCTTCAAACCTCGACCAGAGGTCGTGCGCCGTGTCCTCCCGGCGCGTGGCATCCCGCCTCGGTTCGCTCTCCGGGAGCTCCGGGAGCAGGCTGCAGAGCTCGCTCGAGAGAGCGTCGAGGCAACTCGTGGGCAGCCCCCCGATCCGTAGGATCAGGAGCGGTAAGGAGGGCGCGGCGGCGCCGTCATGCTCCGGCAGGGGCGGCGCACTCCGCGGGAACCAGCGCAGCCGCCCGGTGTTGAGCCAGAGGAGCTGCCACTGTGGAAGGCAGGCGCAATTCGACCAGACCGTGCCCGGCGAGCATCTGCAGGTAGACGACGAGCCGGCTACGGAGCGCTTCGTCGAGCCCTTCCAGGAAGTCGGCGAGGACGACGGGCCGGATCTGGCTGGAGAGCAGCAGCTCGTAGACGAACGGCTTCACCCGCACACATTTGGTACCGGATATGAGCCAGTGCCGCCGGCCGGTATCGGCTGCGTCGGCGGCGAGGACCGGGCAGCTTTCGACCCAGACGCGAAAGGCCTTCTGCGTCGGCTCACGGGGGATCCTGCCCAACTCCGCAAGATGCGAGGACATCTTCCAGCGCTGAGCGATGATCTTGCCGAGGTCGAAGGGGGAATCCCGGAGGACTCCCGGCAGGGAGAGCAGGCAGGAGAGCACCTGGGCGGCCGGTACCTTCTCGCTCTCGACCGCTCGATCGCGGAAGAAGCGTCTGCCGAGGACGTCGTAATAGATCATGGTGTGGAGGGTGTCGAAGCCACCCGCCCAGGGTCTTTCGAAATGGGGGGGGAAGATCCCGCCATGCGAATCGAAGGACGCATCGTGGTCCTCGGCGAGGATCGATTTGCTCGCTTCGCCCCGCAGGTCCTGATCCATCTCATAGTCTAAGATCCGCGCGAGGTCGGAGTCCTCTCGCTCGAGCAGGCGCACGCCGAAGCGGGCAGGATCCTTGGCCACGATCGCCTGACCGGTCAGGAGGAAGGTCCCCCCTCCCCCGGTCGACCAGTGCTCCTGGTGCTCTTGGACGAACTGCCGGGTCTGCTCCTTTTCGACCTCCATCTCTCCGGGGAAGTCGGAAAACGTCATGAGCTGGACGGCGACCCCGGCCGCCGCGAAGTTCTTCATGGTCTCGCCCATGCAGGCGACGTTGGTCCCCTTGTCGATGAGGTCTAGAATCCGCTGGCTCCCCGATTCCATGCCGAACGAGATACAGACGCAGCCGCTGTCCTTCATCTTGGCGCAGCGCTCGCGCGAGAAGACCTTCTCCATGCGCAACTCCGCCGCCCAACGGATGTCGAGGCCGGCCTCGACGATGGCGTCGGAGAGCCGTTCGAGATAGGAAGGGGACATCACGTCGACGGCGAAGTACACGAACCGCGCGCCGGTATCCTCTTGGGCGGCGCGCAGGTCCGCGATGGCCTGGTCGATGCGCCGCTCGCGCCACGGCGAGGTCGGCATGGAAGAATTGAGTCCGTAGTCGCAGAACGTGCAGCGGTTCCAATAGCAGCCGCGGGTCGGCGAGTAGTTGATGCCGCGCTCCGGCGCCAGGTAGAGCTCCCACGGATAGCGATAGAGCGGGCGGCCGAGGGTCGAGACGTTCTCGTAGTGGATGTGCTCGGGCAGGTAGAGCCGGTCCGCTGCCCGGTCGTAGGAGAGGAGGTTGTGGACCTTCATTCCTGGGACGACCCGTCCGCCGGCGTCGGCGATCTGGCACAGAGCGGTTTCCCCTTCCCCCACCACGATCCCGTCGCAGACCTCGAAGAGCCTCCTCATCATCTGCTTGTCACGCATGTACTTGTAGTACTGACTGATCGCCGTGCCGCCGAGTAGGATCTGTTTGTCGGGCCAGCGGCGCTTCGCCCAGCGGGCCATGTTCAGGGCATGGAACATCTGGTGATCGTAGACGATGCTGATGCCAATGCAGTCGGCGGCGGAGAACTCGGCGTCGGCCGAGATCCGCTCGTCCAAGAAGCGGTCGAAAACCTGACAGATCCTGGCACCCAAGGAAGGATCGAGGAGATCCTGCAGGTGAAACGGCGAGAAGCGCCCCTTGTTGAACAGCCGAAAGCTCAGCAGCTCGCTGGGATAGCTGAGCGCGCTCAGAATCTCCTGGTAGTGCAGGATGGTGGCCCTGAACTTCTTGTACTGCGCGAAATCGAGGAATGCTTCGCGAGCTCGCATGCCGGCGACCGCCTGCTGCAACGCGTCGAAGGAGACGGGCTTGAGACGCCACAGGCCGAGATACTCCTCCTGCTCCGCGAAGTCGAGCTTTCCCTGCCGTTCGAGGGCGGCGAGACGCCTCGCTGCTTCGTCGTAGAAGCCGGCGAGGACATCCGCTTCGAATGTCCAGTTGGCGAGCTCGACATTGATGTCGCGGATCGCGACGTCGGTGAAGCCATTGTGAACGAGATGGCCGGCGAGATAGGCGGTGGAGTGGTAGGGAAGAGTGGGATCGTCCAAAGGTGGATGAGTAAGGACAAGTCTCATCACAGACTCCTCAAGCTGGCGGCTGCCGCGGCAGGCACGGCGGGAGGAAACCTCGCAATGCCCTGAACCAAGATAGTATATGCGAAAGGTGGAGGCGCACACAAGGGCTCCGTCCAATCCCTTCGGATCGTTGCGTGCGGCGCGCCTCTATGGCGATCAGGGCGGCGGTGAGGCTGCTCATCCCTTCCGCAATCTCTCCCCAACCCGCCGATATGCCTCGCGGAACGGAATCTCCTCCTCCAAGACGAGCCGGTAGGCCTCCTCGGCCGCGAAAAGCTCGGGGGCCAGGGTGATGCGCTCGGAGTGGAAGCGGATCTCGGGGATCGCGGCGGCCATCACCTCCAGGGTATCCGAGGCCAGGTCGATGCCGCGGAAGAGGGGGGCTTTGAGAAGCTGGAGATCCCGGTGATAGCCGGAGGGGAGCTTGGCGACGATCGCGAGCGCCTCCAAGAGGCAGGCCTGGGCGGTGGCGCTGCGGCCGCGGACGAGCTCGAAGACGTCGGGGTTTCTCTTCTGGGGCATGATCGAGGAGCCGGTCGTCATGGCGGCGGGGAGGCTCACGAAGCCCAGCTCGCGCATGGCGAAGAGGACGAGGTCGGCGGCGAGGCGCCCTAAGTCCTGCATCAGGAGGACGATTTCGAAGAGGAGGTGCGCCTCGGCTTTTCCTCGCGAGAGCTGGACGGCGGTCACCGGCTCGTGGATCTGGGCGAAGCCGAGCCGCGCCCGGGTCGCCTCGCGATCGATAGGGAGGAGCGGCACGCCGTAGCCGGCCGCCGAGCCGAGGGGATTCTTGTCGGCCCGCCGGCCGGCGGCCTCGATCCCCAGGGCATCGTCGCGGATCTCCGCCGCGAAGCCGCCCGCCCAGAGCGGCACGGAGCTCGGCATGGCGGGCTGGAGGTGGGTGTAGCCGGGGAGCGGCGTCTCGCGCTCCCGCTCCGCCAGGCCGTCCAGGGTGGCCGCCACCTGGCGCGCTCCGGCGGCCAAGGCGGCGATCTCATCCTTGAGATAGAGCCGGAGCGCCGCGACCACCTGGTCGTTTCTCGAACGGCCGGCGTGGAGCCGGGCTCCGGCCGCGCCGATTTGCGCCGTCAACCGGCTTTCTAAAGCGGTGTGGACGTCTTCGTCCTCCAACTCGACCCGGAAGACGCCCGCGGCATGCTCGGCGGCGAGGGTCTCCAGGCCATTCCGGATTGCCGCCAGCTCGTTCGCCTGGAGAAGCCCCTGGGAACCGAGCATCTCGGCGTGGGCGATCGAGGCGCGGACGTCGTAGGGCACCAGTCGGTCGTCCAGGAGATGATCCTCTCCCGCGGTGTAGGCGAGGACCCGGCGGTCGAGCGGCTCGCCCTTGTCCCAGAGGCGGGTCATCCGCCGCCCCCAACCCCACCGCCGTTCGTGCTCTCCGCCCAGGCTCCGATCAGGCGGGCGTAGAAGTGGGCGCCGTCTAAGATCTCGCTCTCGTGGACGAACTCGTCGGCGGTGTGCGAGCGCTCGCTCTCCCCGGGGCCGCACTTGACGGCCGGCACTCCGGCGAGAAAAGCGAGATCGGAGAGCGTGGCCGAGCCGTAGAGGCGGGCCTGGGGGCGGACGGCCCGGGCGGCGGCGATGAGCGCGGAGCCGGCGTCGGTCTCCCGCGGCAGCAGGCGGTCGCTCACCACCCGCACCCGGCTTAGGACGGCGAGCTCGATCCGCGCCACGATCTCGCCGCTCGCCAGGGCCGGAGTGGTGCGGAGGTCGAGGAGCGCCGTGGCCGAGGCGGGGACGACGTTGCGCGCTTTGCCCGGCGTTCCGGCCTGGAGCTGGGTGGGCTCCAAGGTGATGGGTCCGAGGAGCGGATGGGGCGGGCCGAAGTCGATCTCCTCCAGGGCCACGAGATCGCGGGCGAGGCCGCGCGCGGCGTTCTTCTTGCCGAGGGTGGCGGCGTGGGCGGCGTGGCAGGCTTCCCCTTCGGCGATCAGCTCCAGGAGGAGCAGCCCCTTCTGGGCCACCGCGAGGTGGAGTCCCGTGGGCTCGCCGACGATCGCGGCGGCGAGGGTGAGCCCGCGCCGGCGGATCTCTTCGAGCACCGCCTGGGTGCCGTTGCCGCGCGTCTCCTCCCCCTCGACGAGAGCTAAGGCGAGGGTGAACGGGAGGTCGGCCTCGACGAAGGCCAGGAAGGCGGCGACCATCGCCGCCACCGAGGCCTTGGCGTCATTGGCGCCGAGGCCGAAGACCCGGCCGTCGACGACCGTCGCGCCCCAGGGATCGAAAGTCCAGGCGGCGGCGGGCGGCACGGTGTCGAGATGAGTATCGAGGAGGAGCACCGGCCCCTCTCCGAGAGTCGCCAGGAGGCTGTTGCCCAGCCGAGTAGGGGCGGCGCCGCGCGCCGCCAGCCAACGCCCAAGGAAGCCGGCGATCTCCGTCTCGCTCCCGGAGACCGAGGGGATGGCGGTGATCGCCCGGTGGAGGGCGAGGATCTCGGCGGCGGGGAGCCTCACCGGGGCACCGCTCCCTGCTCTTCCGGAGAGAGCGCCCCGACGTCGGCGACGACGAGCGTTCCCACCCCCTCGTTGGTGAACACCTCGGCGAGGAGACCGTCGGGGAGGGAGTCGGAGAGGATGTGGATCCGCCGCACCCCGCCGACGATGGCGGCCGTGATGCTCGCCGCCTTGGGCAGCATGCCGCGCGCGAAACAGCCTTCGGCGTGCAGCCGTTCGAGGCCCGCGAGATCGGTGTAGGAGACGATCGAGAGCGGGTCGTCCGCCCGTTCGAGGATGCCGGGAGCGCCGGTCAGGAGGATCAGCTTCTCGGCTTGGAGGGCGACGGCGAGCCGGGAGGCCACGGTGTCGGCGTTGACGTTTAAAAGCGCTCCCGAGTCGTCCGCCGAGAGCGGGGCGATGACCGGCACCAGGCCGGCGTCGAGCAGGAGGTTGAGCACCGAGGGATCGATCCCGGTGACGTCGCCCACCTCCCCATAGTCCACGACCTCGCCGTCGACCGGGACGGGCGGCCGGCGGACGGCGCGGACGAGCCCCGCATCCACCCCGGTGAGCCCCACCGCCGGCAGGCCCACGGCCCGGCAGGCGGCGAGGAGCCGGGTGTTGACCGAGCCGCAGAGCACCATCGCCGCCACTTCGAGCGCCGCGGCGTCGGTCACCCGCCGACCGGCGACGAAACGAGGCTCGGCGCCGAGCGCCCGCGACAGCTCGCTCGACTGGCTGCCACCGCCATGGACGAGGACGGTCCGGATGCCCAGCCGGTGGAGGACGTCCACCTGGGCGACGAGCGCCCGCCGCGCCGCGTCGCTCGCGACCGCCGCGCCGCCGGCCTTGATGACGAAGGTCTTCCCCTGGAACAGGCGGATATAGGGAGCGGCATGCTTCAACGCCGCCACCTGGGCGGTCGTCTGGCCGACGTCTTTCATGTCTCAGTTTCCTCCTTGGAGCAGGCGGTGGAGCACCGCCATCTGGACCCACATGCGATTCCCGGCCTCCGGGACGACGGCGCTCCGCGGCCCGTCGAGCACGGCGTCGGCGACGACCACGTTTCGCCGTACCGGCAGGCAGTGGAGGAAGCGGGCGCCGGGAGCGGCGTCGGCAAACCACGGCTCGTCCACGCACCAGTCGCGGAGCGGCGCCCGCAGCAGAGCCTCGGCAGCGGGATCGCCATAGCACCCCGGCGAGCCCCACGATTTGGCGTAGAGGACGTGAGCGCCGGCCATCGCGGCGCTCCGCTCGTCGGTCTCGGTGACCGACCCGCCGGAGATCGCCGCGGCCTTCCGGGCGCGCGCCATCACCGGCTCGGGGAGAGCAAAGCCCTCGGGACGGAGCACGGTGACCTCCATGCCGCGGAGCGCCGCCATGTGGACCGCCGCCGCGGGCACCGCGAGCGGCAGCGCCAACGGGTGCCAGGCCCAGGAGAGGACGAAGCGCCCGCCCGTTGCCGGCACGCCGAGATCGTCCAGGGTCTTCCAGTCGGCAAGCGCCTGGCAGGGATGATCGATCGCCGATTCCAGGTTGACGAGCGGCACCGGAGAGAGCGCGGCCATCTGGCGAAAAACGGTGTCGGAGAGATCGGCTTTGAGATCGGTTCCCCCGGCAAACGCCCGAATCCCGAGGACGTCCGCGTAGCTCGCGAGGACCGGGATGGCCTCGCGGACGTGCTCGGCCGCGGCGCCGTCCATCACGGCTCCGTCCCGGGTTTCGAGGAGCCAGCTCCCCTGGCCGGGGGCGATGACGAAGGAGCTGCCGCCGAGCCGCGCCATCCCCGACTGAAAGGAAGCCAGGGTGCGGAGCGATGGATTGAAGAAGAGGAGCCCGAGCACCTTCCCCGCCGCCGCCAGGGGCTCCGGGGTACGCGCCAGGCGCTCCGCCAGGGCGAGGAGATCGAGCACTTCCTCCCGAGAGAGATCCCCGAGGGACAGAAAGCCGTTCAAGGGCGGATCTCCGCCAGCGCCCGAGCGAGGGTGTCGACATGCGCCTCGGTGAGGACGAGCGGCGGCAGCAGGCGCACCACCCGCGGGTCGGCGCTGGTGCCGGCGACGATGCCGCGAGCTAAAAGCTCGGCCTGGATCTCCTTCGCCGGCCGGGACGTGCGGAGACCGAGGAGGAATCCCTCGCCCTGGATGGCCTCGACCGGCCCGACCTGGCAGCTCTCGCGGAGGCGCCGGGAGAGCGTGCGCACCCGGGAGAGGAGATCCTCCGACTCGATCGTGTCGATCACCGTCTCGATCAAAGCGCAGGCGAGCGGGCCGCCGCCGAAGGTCGTCCCCAGATCGCCGGAACGGACGTCTTTGGCGATCTCCGCCGAGAGCAGCACCGCGGCGGCGGGGAAGCCGCCGGCGAGCCCCTTGGCGGTGGTCAGGAGGTCGGGGGTGACGCCGTGGGCCTGGGCGACGAAGGGGTAACCGCTCCGTCCCATGCCGCACTGCACCTCGTCGAAGATCAGGAGAGCCCCGGCGTTCCGGGTCAGCTCGCGCACCGTCTTGAGGTAGTCGCCGCCCAGATCCACCGCTCCTGCCATCCCCTGCACCGGCTCGGCGATGAGGGCCGCAGTGTCCCCAGGAGCGAGCGCCGCCGCGAGCGCCGCTGGGTCTCCCCGCGGCACGAAGGTGACGTCGAAGGGCGTCCGCGGGAAGCCGTACCATTTCTCGGCCCCCCAGGTGACCGCCGCCGCTCCCGCCGTCCGCCCGTGGAAGGAGCCTTCGAGGGCGATCACCCGGCGGCGACCGGTGGCGCGGAGGGCCAGCCGGATGGCGTTCTCGTTGGCCTCGGCGCCCGAGTTGACGAGGAAGGCCCGGGTGAGGCCGGCGGGCCCGAAATCGAGAAGCCGGCGGGCGGCGCGGGCGCGGACGGCGAGCGGCACCGAGTTGCTCTGGAAGAAGAGCGTCCGCGCCTGGGCGTCGAGGGTTTTGAGGAGCCGCGGGTGGCCGTAACCGAGGAGGGCCACGGCGTGGCCGCCGTAGAAGTCGAGGAGGGTCCGGCCGTCCCGGGTGCGGAGGGTGACCCCGTCGCCCGAGACCGGCTCGAAGGGCATGTGGGCGTAGACGGAGACGAGCGCGCCGTCCTCGTCCGCGCCGGTGATCTCGGGGGCCGCCGTGGCGGCCTCGGTCTCTATATCGTGCATGCTTCGTCTCCTCTCCTGAAAAGCAGGGTCCAGATGGAGCTCATGATCGAGGTTCTACAGCCAGCCCAGGCCGGGCAGGGTCAGGCCGGCGGTCTCGGGGAGCCCGAGGAGCCGGTTCATCCACTGGATCGCCCCGCCCGCCGCTCCTTTCACCAGATTGTCGATCGCCGAGCAGACGACGAGCTGCTCGCCGTCCACCGCCACCCCGAGGAGACAGCGGTTGGTCCCCACGACGTCCTGGAGCCGCGGTGGCTCGGGGAGGACGTCGACGAACGGCGCTTCCCGGTAGAAGCCGGCGAGGGCGTCGGTCACCTCCTCGGCGCTCGCCGGAGCCCGCAGGGTCATCAAAACCGTGGCGTGGATGCCGCGGGCGAAGGGACCGGCATGGGGGACGAAATGGATCGTCGCCTCGCCGCCGTGCTCTTCTAATGCCGCTGCGGCGAAATTGCGCATCTCCGGCTGGTGGCGATGGCGCAGCGGGTTGTACGCATAGAGATTGCTCCGCCGCGCCGGGTGATGGGTGGCGCCGGTGGGCGTCCGTCCCGCCCCGGTGCTGCCGGTGATGGCGACGACCGAGATCTCCGGCTCGACCAGGCCGAGCCGCAGGAACGGCACCGTGGCGAGGGTCGCTGCGGTCGTGAAGCAGCCGGGATGAGCGACGTGGCGACGCGGAGTCTCCGCGACATGCTCCGGCAGATCGCAGCGAAACTCTTCCAGCCGGCGAGGCGCGCCGTGCGGGTGACCGTAGACCTCCTCGTAGGCGGCGGAGGTGGGAAAACGGAAGTCCGCCGAGAGGTCGACCACCCGGAGATCGGTGCCCGCCCGCTGGGCCTCGGTGAGGAGAGCGTCCACGAGCTGCGCCGAGCTGCCGTGCGGGGCGGCGCTGAAGGCGGCGACGCTCGCGACACCTCGGCAAGACTCGGCCAGGAACCCAGGGAGCGCTTCCGGCGAAACGAAGGCGAGCCCGGGGTAGCAGCCGGCGAGGTGCGGGAAGGCCGTCGCGACCGGTTGCCCGGCCTGGCGGGTCGAAACGACGGCCGCCGGATGGAGGCTCGGATGACCAACGAGGAGGCGCAGGAGCTCCCCGGCCACGTAGCCGCTGCCGCCTAAGACGATCGCCGGGATCTCGCCGCCGATCATCGCTTGGACTCCGCGGCGAGCGGCGCCGCGACCGCAATCCCCGGCATCCCCGCCATCGCCGGCTTCGCCAGCCCGAGCCGACCGGCGAGGAGGGCGGCGAGCCGCTCGCCGTCGGTCCGCGCGTTGATGGCCGGCACGCCGACGCTCTCCTCGATGATCCGGGTGCCGGCGCGGTTGTCGGTCGCCGGACCGGTGATCGCCGCCGGCTCGATCCCGAAGCGTTCGCGGAGCAGAATGGTCCCTCCCCAGGCCGCGACGGGATCGTTGGCGGCGAGGACGACGGCGGTGAAGGCCGGGCGGATCGCCGCGTCGCCGAGGATCGCCGCCACCCCGTAGGTTCCGAGGAGGCCGTCGCCCAATTCCGCCACGATGGCGCCCGGCGGATCGCTCGCGCCGGAGCCGCCGGAGCCCAGGCGGGCGAGGAGCGTGCGGGTGATCGCCGGGGCGTTCGCGGCGGTCGTCGTCACCACCCCGAGGTCGGTGAAGGTCAGGGTTCGCCGCGCTCCGGCGTCCTCCATGGCGAGGACGTCCCGGCGCAGCGAGACGCCGGTCGCCTTGAAGGCGTCGACCGTAAAGCCCGCGTGAACGAGGTGGCGGACGAGCGCGCAGGCAGCGGCGGTCTTGCCGCAGTTCATGCAGGAGCCGACCAGGGCGACGACCGGCACCCCGGTCCGCACCGGCGCCTCGGGGTCGAGCGGCTCCTCGCCGATCCGCGCCGCCACCCCGATCCGCTCGCCCAGGTAAGGGAAGGTGAGGACGGCGCCCAGCACCTCGCACTCGAACGGAGGTCCGAAATCGGGGTTCGCCGAATCGCAGATCCCGAGGACGCCGCCCAAGTTCAGGAGGTGAATGACGTCTCCCGGTGCCAGCCGTTCCGGCAGGTGCCCGGAATAGCCGAAGAGGGCGTCCCGATGGCCGAGAGCCCCGGCGATCACGTCCCCGCTCTTGACCTGCGCCATCCGGCCGGAGGGCAGCTCGATCTGGTTGTAGCGGCTCTTCTCCGTCCGCACCCGGACCGCGACCACCGTCCCTTCGACACAGGGGATCTCCGGCGTCACCCGCACCTCGCGTTGCAGCCGGCAACTCCGGGTGACCGAGGCGATCTTGTCGAGGTGGACGGTCCTCACGACACACCCTCCCCGGTTTCGGCGGCATGGGCGGCATGAGCGGCATCGGCGACGGCGCCATCGGCCCGCGCCCAGAGGAGACCGGGGAGGGCGGAGATCCGCGAGAAGCCGCGGGCGTCGGCGGCGCTCCACTCCCCGGTCGCCTCACCGTAGACCCCGCGCGAGGCGGCGCGGAGCGAGTACGGCGAAGCGACTCCCTCGACGAAGACCTGGCCGGGCCGGAAGAGCAGCCGGACCTCGCCACTCACCCGCTGCTGCGAGGAGAGGAGAAGGGCCTCGATGTCGCGGCAGACCGGCTCCAGGTGCTGCCCCTCGTGGACGAGGTCACCATAGACCGCGGCCACGGTCTCCTTGACCCGCAGCTGGCGGCCGGTCAAGGTGAGCTTTTCGAGCTCCCGGTGGGCGGTGATCAGAACCTCGGCGGCCGGCGCCTCGAAGGCCACCCGCCCCTTGATGCCGAGGATGGTTTCGCCGAGGTGGATGCCGCGGCCGATCCCATAGCGCGCCGCCGCCGCCTCGACCCGCTCGATGAGCGCCACCGGATCGAGCCCCAAGCCGTCCCAGGCGACCGGGACGCCGGCCTCGAAGCCCAGGGTGTGGCGGATCGGCGGCGTCGGCGGAAGCCCGGCCTCGAAGGCCCCCTTCGTCAGCACCCACGCCGACTCGGGGAGCGGCTCGACGGTATCGAGGGTCTCCCTGCCACCGATCGTCACCCCCCAGAGACCGCGGTTGACCGAGTAGGCGGCACCGAACGCCGGCACCGGCAGGCCGCGCGCCTGGAGATAGGCCACCTGCTCGGAGCGCGGGCGGGGCTCGTCGCGCACCGGGGCGACGATTTCGAGGTCGGGGCTCAAGGTGCGGAGAGCGACCTCGAAGCGCACCTGGTCGTTGCCGGCGGCGGTGCAGCCATGGGCGACCGTGCGGCTGCCGAGCCGGGCGGCGGCGGCCGCCACCTCCTGCGCCTGGATGCCGCGCTCGGCGCCGACGCAGAGGGGATAGACCTGGCCGCGCCGGACGTTCCCCATGACGAGGAAGGAGAGGACGCGGTCGAAGAAGGCGCGGCGGCCGTCGACGAGATGGTGGGCATCGGCGCCCAGCCGGAGGGCCAGGCGGGAGAGGTCGGCCGCCGCCGCGGCGTCGAGCCCGCCGGTGTCGACGGTGACGGCGATCACCGGCCGGCCGCGGGTCTCCATCAGCCAGGGGATGCAAAAGGAGGTATCGAGGCCTCCGGAGAAGGCCAGAACGATGGGGTCGGACATGCTCTACCTCTCTTCTTCGAGGAAGCGCGCGAGGTTCTCCAGGAGCCGGCCCTGGTCGGCCGCGGAGGCGGTGGCGATGAAGACGGTGTCGTCGCCGGCCATGGTGCCGACGATCTCGGGCCAGCCGGCGCGGTCGAGGGCGATGCCGACCGACGGGGCGGTGCCCGTGGTGGTCAGGAGGACCGTCAGGTGCGGTCCGGCCGGGCGGGCGGAGCGCAGGAAGCGGGCCATGTCCCGGAGCCCCGGCTCGCGGTCCTCGGAAGGCGGCACGTAGCGCCCGCCCACCCGCGCCACGCCCAGCTCCCGCAGATCCCGGCTGACGCTCGACTGGGTCGCCTGGATCTCCCGCGCCTGCAAAAGCTCGACGAGCTCACCCTGGCTCGCCACCGCCCGCTCGCGGAGCAGATCGAGGATCGCCCGCTGGCGGATCTCTCTGTGCTCGGTCTCTGAAGATGGGGAGGCAGGCATGATGGTCGTCCCTCGGCGAGGAGACCATCATGAATAATTATGCAGAAAATGTCAACCAGGTTGAATGGTTATGCTTGCTGGCATACGTCAGCCCAGACGTTCCCGGTACACCCGGTCCATAGCCCGGCGGAGGGCCTCCATCCGTCCGAGCTTCGAGGCATCGCTCGCGGGGACGGTCACCGGCCAGTCGAAGTCGACATTGTCGAGGATCGTGGCGCGCCAGGTCTTTTTCTTCTCGTCCCAGGTCCCTTCGGCATCCCCTACAAGATCCCAGCCGGTGGGGAGGAAGCTCCGGACCTCGTTTTCGGTGTAGCGCAGGCGTTCGTCGGTCGGCATGGCGGGCTCATTGTGCACCAAATCGGCCTCGCCGGGAACACCGGAGGCGTGTGCTACGATCCCCCGGGCGCTCCTCAGAGTGCCTCCGACCGCGCTGCCCAAGCGCCCCAACCTGTAAGGAAGAGACATGGAGATCGAGCTCAACGAGGAGCAGAAGCTGCTGCGCGACACGGTCCGCCGGTTCGCCGAGGAAGTCGTCAAGCCGCGGGCCAAGGAGATCGACGAGACCGGCGAGTTCCCGCGCGGCTTCTTCGACCAGGCCGGCGAGCTGGGCTTGACCGGGGTCGCCATCCCCGAGGAGTACGGCGGGGCGGGGATGGACATGCTCTCCTACGCCCTGGTCATCGAGGAGATCAGCCGCGTCTGCGCCACCTCCGGCGTCATCCTCTCGGTCAACAACTCGCTCGTCTGCGACCCGATCCTCAAATTCGGTAACGACGAGCAGAAAAAGGAGTTCCTGACTCCGCTCGCCGCCGGCAAGAAGCTCGGCTGCTTCGCGCTCACCGAGCCCGGCGCCGGGAGCGACGCCGCCGCCCTCCGCTCGACGGCGCGGAAAGACGGCGACGACTACGTCTTAAACGGCAACAAGATTTTCATCACCAACGGCACCGACGCCGACATTGCCCTGGTCTTCGCGAGCGTCGACCTGGAGAAGAAGCACAAGGGGATCACCGCTTTCCTGGTCCCCACGACGACCCCGGGCTACAGCCATGGCAGCCACGAGTTCAAGCTCGGGGTGAACGCCTCGGGCACCACCGAGCTCGCCTTCACCGACATGCGGGTGCCGGCCAAAAACCGCCTGGGCGCCGAGGGCGACGGCTTCAAGGTCGCCATGAGCACCCTGGACGGCGGCCGCATCGGCATCGCCGCCCAGGCGGTGGGGATCGCCCAGGGTGCCTTCGAGGAGGCTCTCCGTTACGCCCAGGAGCGCGAGCAGTTCGGCAAGCCCCTCTCGGACTTCCAGGCCATCCAGTTCTACCTGGCCGACATGGCGACCGAGATCGACGCCGCCCGCCTCCTGACCTGGAAGGCCGCCTGGGCGAAGGAAAACCAGAAGCGCTTCACCCTGGAGGCGGCGCACGCCAAGCTCTACGCCTCCGAGATGGCGCAGCGGGTGACCAACAAGGCCCTCCAGATCCACGGCGGCTACGGCTACACCAAGGAGTACAACGTCGAGCGGTACTTCAGGGACGCGCGGATCACCGAGATCTACGAGGGGACCTCCGAGATCCAGAAGATGGTGATCGCCGACTGGGTGCTCCACAAGGCGTAACGTCGGAGACTGCTGATGGCGACCGTCGTACTCCCTCCCCCCGAAGCGTCCGAAGCCATGAGCCGCACCGGCATCGACTTTTCGCTCACCGAGGAGCAGGATCTCCTCATCGAGCAGGTGCGGCGCTTCGCCGAGGAGCGCATCCGCCCCGGGGTGGAGGAGCGCGACCGCGAGCACCGCTTCCCCGAGGAGATCGTCGCCGAGATGGGGGAGCTCGGCCTCCTCGGCATGCTCATCCCCGAGGAGTACGGCGGGGCGGGGGTCGACCCCTTGACCTACGTCCTGGCGGTCGAGGAGATCGCCCGGGTCTGCCCGTCGACGGCGGTCACCATGAGCGTCACCAACTCCGTCTGCTGCTGGCCGATCGACCGCTTCGGAAGCCCCGCCCTGAAGCGCCGGGTGCTCCCCAAGCTCGCCTCCGGCGAGCAGATCGGCGGCCTGGGGCTGACCGAGCCCGGCTCGGGGAGCGACGCCGGGAGCCTGCGGACGACGGCCCGGCGTGACGGCGACTTCTGGGTTTTAAACGGCGAGAAGGCCTGGATCACCAATGCCGGCTACGCCTCCTGGTACTTCGTCGTCGCGGTGACCGACCCTGCCGCCGGCAAGCGCGGCCTCTCGGCCTTCGCCGTGCCGGCAGACGCGCCCGGCTTCGCCGTCGGCAAACCCGAGGAGAAGCTCGGCCTCCGCGCCTCCCGCACGGCCCCCCTCTTCTTCACCGACTGCCGCATCCCGGCCGGCAACCTGGTGGGGAAGGAAGGCCAGGGCTTGAAGCTCGCCTTCGCGACCCTCGACCATTCCCGCCTCGGGATCGCCGCCCAGGCGTTAGGCATCCACCAGCGGGCCTTCGAGCTCGCCGTCGCCTACGCCAAAGACAGAAAGCAGTTCGGCGCCCCCATCGCCGAGCACCAGGCGATCCAGATGAAGATCGCCCAGATGTCGACCGAGCTCGCCGCCGCCCGCGTCCTCACCCACTACGCGGCGAGCGTCTCCGAGAATCCGGCCTATCCCCACGCCCGGGCCGGCCGCCTGGCCGCCGAGGCCAAGCTCTACGCCAGCGAAGCCGCCAACCGGGCCTGCGCCGAGAGCCTGCAGATCCACGGCGGCAACGGCTTCCACCAGGACTACGAGATCTCCCGCCTCTACCGAGACGTCCGGGTGACGACGATCTACGAGGGGACGAGCGAGATGCAGCGTCTGGTGATCGCTCGCCACCTGTTGAGCCGCTAAAAGAGCCTGTAGGCTCCCCAACTCCGGTTTTAGCCACGCGAAAAGACCTTATAGGGGCCTCGAAAGAGGTTTTAGGGTCGCCGTATGTTCTTTTTGCGCCGTGAAAAGAAGGTTCAAGCTGGCAAAAAGCTCTTTTTGCGTGGCGAAAAGAGCTTTCAGGTCCAGGAAAACAGGATATAGGATCTCAAAAAGCTGTGATCCGCTCTAGAAAAGAACATTACCCGGCCCGATAAGATGTTTTCGGCGCCAGAAAAGGTTTTTTTGCGACGCTTCCACCTCGAAGAAGAGCGCAATTGGTTGTGGTAAGCTCCGTTCGGTACCACTAGATGTGCAATTCCCACCAGGTAACGCCCTAAAAAGGTCTTCATGGCGGTCTATCTGACCCACGCCTTCGCCTTTCTCCTCGGGATCGCCCTGGGAGCCGGGGTGGCCGGCCTCTTTCTGCGTCTTCGCGCCGGGGCTCTCCGGGCGACTCTCGAAGAAAGGCTGCGGGGGAGGGACGTCCAGGTCGCTCAGCTGCAGCAGGCCCTAGCTTCTGCCCAGGCCGACCTCGGCCGTCTCCGCGAGGAGAGCGCCGCGCGGGAGTCTCAGGTGGCGCGGCTCGAAACCTCGCTCGACGCCGAGCGCCGGGCCTCCCAGGAGAAGCTCCGTCTCCTGGACGAGGCCCAGATCCGGCTCGGGAACGCCTTCCGCGCCCTCTCCGCCCAGGCCCTGGAGAGCAACAACGCGAGCTTCCTCCACCTGGCGAAGGCGACCCTGGAGCGCTTCCAGGAGGGAGCCAAAGGCGACCTGGAGCAGAGGCAGAGGGCGATCGACGATCTGGTCAAGCCGCTCCAGGAGTCGCTCGGGAAGGTCGACCAGAAGATTGCCGATCTGGAAAAAGAGCGGGCAGTCGCCCACCGCAGCCTCTCCGACCACCTGACGGGGCTCGCCACCAGCCAATCGAACCTCGAGCGCGAGACGGCGAAGCTCGTCAACGCCCTCCGCTCGCCCACCACCCGCGGCCGCTGGGGAGAGATCCAGCTCCAGAGAGTGGTCGAGATGGCGGGCATGCTCAACTACTGCGATTTCGTAACCCAAAAGACGGTTGCAACCGAAGAAGGCCGCCTCCGCCCCGATCTCGTCGTCCGCCTCCCCAACCAGAAGAACATCGTCGTCGACTCGAAGGCGCCCCTGGAGGCCTACCTGGAGGCCCTGGAGGCGACCGACGAAGAGACGAGGCGCAGCCGTCTCTCCGCCCACGCCAGGCACATCCGCCTCCACCTCCAGAAGCTCGCCGCAAGGGCCTACTGGAACCAGTTCGAGCCCGCCCCCGAGTTCGTCGTCCTCTTCCTCCCCGGAGAGACCTTCTTCAGCGCCGCCCTGGAGCAGGACCCCGAGCTGATCGAGTTCGGGGTGGGGCAGAGGGTGATCCTGGCGACGCCCACGACCCTCATCGCGCTCTTACAGGCGGTCGCCTACGGCTGGCGCCAGGAGCAGGTGGCGGAGAACGCGCGGGCGATCAGCGATCTGGGGAAGAGCCTCTACGAGCGGATGCGGACGATGGTGGCGCACTTCGGGATGGTGGGGAGGAGCTTGAGCCAGGCGGTCGACGCCTACAACCGGACCGTGGGCTCGTTGGAGGGGCGGGTGCTGCCGGCGGCGAGGCGGTTCAAGGAGCTGGGGGCGGCGGGAGGGGAGGAGATCGAGGGGTTGGAGGGGGTGGATCGCGGGGTGCGGGGGGTGGGGGAGGTGGGGGAATACAGACCGGAGACATAGGTAACAAATTGGACCGGAGACATGGGTAACAGTTCCGCAAGGGAGTATTCGGGTAGCAAGGGGGGATGCCCGAATGCCTTGGAGCGAGAACAACCAGATGAGCCGATGCCGATTTGTTGTGGAATTCGACAACTGTCTATTGCACAATAACGGATCTATGCAAAAGGCACGGATGAGTGTTACCTACGTCCTCGGCCGTACAGAGTTTGTTCAGTCTTCTAGACTCCTGATCGGAGCGACTGGAAACGCGGCATCCTCCTCGATACTTTTTCACCTCCATGCAACCGCCTAGGAAAGTCTGCGCACCACGCGAGGAATCTCGGATGTAGTAGATCAGAGTTGACTCGCGACCGCCACCGGCGGGCGGCGTAACTGCCGTCGGGTATGGAGAGGAGGGCCTTGAGGAGGATGGGGCCATCCTCAACGTGCGCCTAGGCGGCGCTGGGGAGGGTAAGTCGCCGCCGAAGGCTGCCAGGATGCGGCGCTCGGCCTCGGCGTAAGGGGCCGAGTCGCGATGATCGAAGAGCGCGGACGCCGAGCTCGAGACTTGATATTCTTCTCATATTCGCCTAACATGAGTTTAAGGGAGCACGGGTGTTGGGCGACTGGGTCTCTTACCACATCTACTACCATGAAGACCTTGACCGTCTGGTTCAAGGGCTCATCGTTCCTGTTGTCTACATGCTGATTGAAAGAGATGCTATCGACAGATTCTTTTTCGTCCGGTATGGATTAGGCGGACCTCACGTGCGGCTTCGGCTGCGGCCAGTGAAGAGCCGAGCTACGGTCGAGTCGCTGGCGCGAGCTGCTATCGAGTCATTTCTCCAGGCATGCCCTTCTTGTCGTTCCATCAACGAAAGCACACTACGAGCTAGCGCAGCCCGAATTATAGCTGAAGATTCTCATGAAGAATTGAAAGCCATCCCCGGGGATAATACCTACCTTATCGAGGAATTTCGTCCGGAGGTCGAGCGATACGGTGGCCTCGATCTACTCCCTTTTTCGCTCGATCTCTTCGCCACCTCAAGCATGTGGGTGCTGGACCTCGTCCGACGAGGATCGATAGCGTCCACTACCCGCAGGCTAAAACACGGCCTTCAGCTGATCCTTTGGCAGGCTCTCCATTTCTCGCGCGACCCCGAAGAGCTGCGAGCGCTAGTCCGTTATGCGTACAATACTTGGGGTGCAGAAATGCCGGGTGTGGTCAAGAAGGCAGAGCAGGTCTTTGAGCGTCAGCGGGACTCGCTGGTCGCCATGGTCGAGCACCAGTGCCAGCGGGCGAAGATGAGATCCTTCGCCGATTTATCCACGCTCGACCTCCCGTCTCTTCACGGAGGCGCGGCCCAACTCCTTGCCGCGAAGCTAGATTCCCAGAAGGTGCGCGACAAGGTGCGATATATGATAAAAGGTAGTCACATCCACATGACCTCCACCCGTTTGGGATTGATGAATCCCGAGGAAGTCTACCTTTGTCGCATGCTCTCCATGGCTTCGGATTTCGCGAGCGGAGAGATAGCTCGTGCGCTGACGGAAATAGCTCGCTTCGATGCCCGGGTGACAATAGCTCAATTGGCGAATTGCGGCATCCGAAATTTTACTGAAGGAGCGCAAGAGTGAGTCAAATAGGCGTTGCGGAATCACAGATCTTATCGACCGCCGCAAAAATTGCAAACGAGATCTGGAGGCGGCGAACCGCCATGCGTGGGGGTGGCGTCACATGGCTCGATGCAGGTTCTACCCCGGATCACATCAAGACCCTCAAAGTAAACCTCTACGACGGCACTCTTGGTATTGCTCTCTTCTATGCTGCGCTCTCAGCGGTAGGGGTGGATCCAGAGGCAAAGGAACGATGCCACCTTATCCTGACTCAGCCTCGGCAACTGCTCCAGCGACTATTAGACTCCCCCCCTGGGGCCAGCAAGCTTCCAATGCCGATTGGTGGGAGGATCGGCATTGGCTCGATGTTGTACAGTCTGTTTAGGATCTCTACGTTCCTGGATGATGTCCAGATCGAGCGTGAGGCCATCAACCTCGTCACTCTGCTCACCGAAGAGCAGATCGCACAGGACAGATCATACGATGTGCTCTATGGCGCCGCGGGTGCAATCCTAGTCCTGACGACCATATTCGAAAAAAGCCTGGTGGCCACTGCCGAGGATCGCGATGCTCTGCTGGCGGCTGCCCTCGCATGTGGTAAGCATTTGCTGGCCTCCCGTTGTCCATACCAGGGCGGGCCGGCTTCCTGGATCACCTTGGCAGGGCGTCCTCCTCTGGCTGGGTTCTCCCATGGGCTCGCGGGTATTTCGCTCGCTCTATTGCGTCTGCATCAGATCACAGAGGAACGCTCATTCCTGAATGCAGCCTTGGACGCCCTGGAGGTCGAAAACAAGCTCTACGTACCTGAGCACCAGAACTGGCACGATCGTCGGTGGAGCGACGAACTGCGATTCGAGCCAGGTGGCTGCGTTGGTCTGGCCGGTATCACTTTGGCACGTCTCAAGGCGAGGGGCATTCTCGATCATCCGGTTCTGCGTCAGGATCTTGAGATTGGATTGCAGCAGATAGTAAGGGCTACTTTGGTGGATGTCGACCAGATTTGCTGCGGCAATCTTGGAATTGCTGACGTTCTCATCTCGGCATTCCAGGAACGGCATGCTGCAGAACTCCGAAATGCGGCATGGCAGTTGGCCACCAAAGTGCTGGAGAGAACCAGTAACCTAAAGTTCTGCTTCGGCTCTAAGCTCAAAATGAAAGGATACTGGGATCCCGGTTTTTTCAGCGGTGCTGCTGGCATCGGTTATGTTTTGCTGCGCCTAAGCTTCCCAGCCAGACTGCCCTCGGTCCTGGCATCAGAATGATCCCGCCGCCTGATCAAGCGAAGTGGAGTAAGCCCTCCTTAACGAGCTTGCGCACGATCACCAACCTGCTCTGCGGATCCAAGGCGGGAAGCTCGTTGACTGTGAAGCGATTGTTGTCTCTCATAAATTCAAGAGCCTTCTTCGCTCTGAGTGGCGTATTAATGTGCTTCGACCCAAAGCGAATCTGGCAGTGACCGTTTACTTGATTGACATCCAGTAAAAGCCCATCTCGAATTGCAATCGAGGATTCCTGCGATAACTCGGGCAGACGATCGAGTTGGGCGAAGTGACCGTCAAGCGGGAAGGCCTGCCGGTTGAGACGATGCCGGAGAGCGATCTGCAGTGTCTCCTCAAATGAAACCTTATCGAGGAAGGCAACAAGATTCTCGCGAAACATTTTTCCCATCTCGCCACGCACGGACTCAGCATGCGTGAAGCCATGCGGTAGAGACCTGCGGAGGGCGGGCAGGTCTAGCTGAGCCTGTTCGACGGCGGCTTTCATAAAATCAGTCCAGTACATCGGCGTTATACTCAAAGTGAGGTGAAGCGATGTTTCGTTGCGGGAAACGGCAAAGTGCGGCATTCCGCGCGGGATATAGAGCACATCACCTGGGCTGAGTTCGATGACCGCCAGCTCCGGTGTCTCGACGATTGCTCCCTTGTCGGACCGGCTATATGGTAGCTCTGAACGATAGATAAGAGTAGAGGGTTCAATTGGAATGTAATGTTGCTCACGTAAATGCCACTCCTTGCGCCCTTGGACTTGAAGTACTAGGACGTCATGGTCGTCGACGTGGGGCGGAAAGGTCTGTCTACCGGCGGGAGTCAAATAGATGTTGATGCCGATGTCAGCCGACAAAGCGCTGCCAAGGCTGACTGCCAGTTGCTTCAGCGGTGGCCAGAAACGCTCCATGTGGTTGAGCACCATCGAGCGTCCATTCAGAAAGGCCTGGTAAGCCTCTTCTACCCGAAGCTCCTGCGGACGGTACTGATCACGTCCCTGCTCGGCTCCTTCAGGCGCTGTCAGCACCACCGAATTGCGAGGCTCCGTAAAGGCGGTCTGCAACCAGCGGTCGATATCCCCCAGGGAGAAGTATTGCGCAAACCGGTTGGAGGGGCCGGGAACATGAAGGTATCGACTCTCCCAATGCTCGGCCCAGAACTGTTCTGGTGCAACAGGAGCGATCAGTTGGGCAAAGGCTGAGTTATCCATCGGGAGATCTCCTTGTACAGCGTCGGTCCGAGTATAGACTGAGGGGGTCCGGCCATGCTGTCGGCCGGACCCCCTCAGAAGGAGCTAGGTTTCCGTACCGCAACAGCCGTCCTTCGTGTTCGAGGTGTAAGTGCAGCAGCCATCCTTCACGTTACTGCCGTCGGCGAGACCTCCGGAGACGGTCTCTAGATCGCTCTCGGAGAGAGGCTCCACCTCAAGTTCAGTCGGTACCACTAGCTTTTCCTCAGCCATCTTGTACTCCTTTCTGGAGATCGTTGATCTCCCATAGATGCCTGCTCCCAGGCTCTGAAAGCTCCGAGGAGCCTGCTACAGACTCGCCCAATGCGAGGCTGTCAACAACGAATTCAATTGCCCGGGGAAAACCCTCGGAATCCAGCGGAAACGCTGAACGATCTGGCAGCGCCTCCTCGATAATTAACTGGCCATTCTGACGGGTGGCGATAGAGTAGAAAAGCCGAACTAGGAGAGGTGAAGAAAAATCGATGAATTGTGGCTTGAAGCTGCACAAAACAGATTCGGGCTGCCCCATTTTTTCGTAGACGTAGACTTCTCGCGGCAGACCTGCCTCACATCGCCAGCGATGGAATTGTGCGTAAATTGTGGCATCAGAAGCATTGGGACGAACACCGAAGTCCTCCGAGACTTCCCAGCGCTTCCTCCTCAAGACGAGATTGTCACATACGACGCGGCTTTTGATACAGAAATTTTGACGATTGTCCACAGGCGGCCGGGGGAATATCTGTCGTGTCTCGGCGGGCCCAAACATGGATAGAAATTTTAGAACTGACGGCAGGAATACATAATTAGTGCTGCTCATATGGACAGGGAGCAGCCTAGTGTTTGACATGTCCGTCAAGTAGAATTCTTCCCCGATAGCGTCAAAGTGCACGGTTAGACCAGCCAATGTCACTCGTTGCTCCGGAGCCACAGGCACATTCTCATCGGGAAGGACCAGAACCTTGCGTGTCTGAGGAAAGCGCAGATTAGAGGTGCTACCCGAGCTATATAGCAGATCCAGTAGGTGGGTAACTCTGCCCTGGACCGGCAGCGAGGAGCGCAGCCTGAAATGTTCCGTAAACAGACGCCGCGTCTTCTCTTGCATGTTTGCAGTATAGCGCGTCAGATAGCGGCCGGTGCCTTCGAAGAGACGATTAACGACCCACAGATTGCCTGTTGGATCAGCGGGCTGAACGAATAGGGAGCAGCCGAGGAGGGGCTTGTAGCGGCACGGAACCTGTCCGAGGATGGAGCCGAAGGAGGCGGCCGGCAAACGGTAGCCTTCGGCGGTCTCTTGCATCAACCCCATGACCTGCCGATGAAGATCGATGCGCATCTGATAGAGGTGGCTGATTGCTGGCAACTCGAACGGGTCGAAAATGGCGAATTCCTCGAAGCGGTGCGAGACCTCGAACTCAAGGTACTGCTTCCACAGCTCGCGCACATGGTAGAACAGCTCCAAAGCAGGCACGGAGCGCCGCACACCATATTGCTCAATCCACCAGGCGGCGAGGGCGTGCAGAAATTCATGTCGGTGGTTAAAAACCGCGCAGAATGAGTTGAGGAGTTCGGCGGTCTTGAGTATGCATCCCGCCGTCGTGGTGGAAAGCTCGATTAACTCCGCTCCTGTCGTCGAAACGTTTCGGGGTGTCAGGGCGATGTCTTCATAGAAGCGCACCTTCTTGGGTAATGGAGAAAGTCCTGCGGTTTGCTGGATTTGCTCAATAAAGGTTGAACATATTGTTTGCAGTTGTGCTATAGCTATCTCTGGTTGCTGGTTCTTTTGAAAATTACGCTCAATGGTTAAGATCTCACGCAGAGAAAAAGTAAGTTTTGAAATTAATGGGTCGCGAGGTAGACGTCGAAGGGTATTGAGCAGTTGTGGCTCAATATAAGGTGTATTAGTAGGCCACGGTGGGAGGAGCACTAGAATACCGATATCGATCAACGACTCGATCCCCTGCTTTATATCAGCTTCCGACCAGTGTTCGCCGATGCCTGTCTGTTCCTGGAGTTGTTGTACCAGTTCGGCGTAGCGGAGATCATGCTCTTTAAGAATTTCTGCCAGACCGCTGCTCAGAGGATCCGTTAACCGAACGGAGATTTTCGACGTTGGCCGGTAACCGACGTTCCCGTTTTCGAAGATGTACCCGCCCGGCCGAAAGAAGCAGACTCGATGGTTGCCTTGAGATTGGATTGTCGAGTTGAACCTCACTAGCGAAATGCTTCGAATGCTATCGTTCTGAAGGAGGCAGAACAGGTAAGGATTGATGATGGTGCGGTCGATGCGCAACAAGGATCTCTCCCTCCGCGGAATGACCCTCCATTGGAATGCTAGGTAATCGGGCAGATCTCGGATTACTCCGAGGGCAGTAGCTGTCAGAGTCGAGTTGGGAGAGAGTTTGCAGGCGGTGCGGGTAGCATAGCGAAGAAGACTTTGCTCCAGCTTTCGGCCCCGCTGGTGCTGAAAACTACCTTTACAAGGTGAGGCTTCACGAGCTTTGCTGGCCAGAAGTGGATTGTTGATGGAAAGGCCACGCAGAAGGCTCGCCTCCTTTAGCACACTAGCTAGAACCTCGCGCTCGCGGGCAAGTTCTTGCTGATAAATTTGCTCAAAGCGAGTATGCCTCTCTTCAAGATCAACTTGCAGCGTCAGAACTTGAAGCCACGCGCCTTGCCCTGCCGAACCGACAGCATCGAATTCCCTACCCAGGGGTTCCTTAATCTCGCGACAGTTGAAGCAGTCACGTTTGATAGCAAGGAGCCTTGCGCGGGTACTCTTGCCGAACGATGAGAGAGTAGCCTCAATCGCTTGTGCCAGGTCGTGCCTGGCTGCGTCAAGCTGCGCACGGATATCGACAGTCTCGGCAAGGCAGTCATTGCAGAGGGTGCTGCCGAACGGCTTGATTCGCTCTGCGGCAAGCCCTGCAATCCGGACAATCACAGGGGCCGACATGGCAAGTGTCCTCGCGGACACCGGCTGTCTGTCTAGCGCGAGAGCCTTATCTGCCCGTCTCCCGTTCTCCATGCGAGGTGGTGGTGCGCAATTAGAAGCTGGGGGCACAGTTACCTCCTCCTATGTATAGTGTATAACGAACAGCAGTGGAAAGTGAAGGCCTGCGTACGGGGATCGTGGAAAAGAGTTAAAATGCGGCCATGCTATCCTTATGCCCGTACCAAAAGACTTTTCTTCCGCTTCCCTCCTAAAAGGCACCCGTCGTGCTTTGTCTCCGATACAGTAGCTGCGTTGAATCTCAGTGCCTTCTATGGTTGGTACGACTGTCGCCGCAAGCGGTCCCTTCGATCCAGGGCGGCTCCCAGGAGAAGTATTAGACAATGCCGGCTACCGTTCGGAAGAGAAGTTCACCGAGTTGGACGATCGCGGCGGCTGCGCTTGCTGGTGTCTAGCCGATGCTTCGGCAAGGCCAGCAGCCGCGGCCTCTCCGCATTGACGGCTTCTAAAGTGCTGAAGACTAGTCCGCAAAGAAGGACTCTCGCAGGAAGCGGATGGAGCGCTCGACGCGTCCCTTTTCGTTGCCACGGGCCACGTGGCAGGGGGCGAAATTGGTTCAAGTGGAAGAGCGGGAGGGGCGTGATAGCTGCTAGACTTAGCGCACGTCTTCAGCCCAGGGCGAGACGAGCAGTCTTTGACTTGGAGTGATCAAACGCGGACCTGCCTATCCTTTCCGCAACGCAACGGCTTGTGCTCGGCGATTGGCTGCACGTCGTTCAACCTTTCCTCGCCACAGCCTTGCTCGACGCGTCAGCGTTGCATCGCCTGCGCAGGGGAGCCGGCCTGCTATCTTTGGACTGCCTGGGTATCATCGAGACCCGCCTTGCAGCCAAGGAGTCCGAAGCGGATTTGTCTATTCGTCTCCCGCGTCCTGGTCAGGCACCTCGGATTACAGGCCAGATCCAACCTCTTCACTTGCAAGGATTTCTCTCTCGATGGGCCGAGCAAGGATGGAAGCCTGTTCCCGCCCTCTGGCTAGAATTCGACCTCGATCAGGACCGCCCCACCCTCCCGCCCCCCCTCCTCTGCGCCCAACTCGCCCCCAACACCGATCCCCTCTGGCTCGCGGACTCCCTCCTCCCCGCCCTCCACGGCCAACCCCTCGGCGCCGACCAGCGCGCTCTCGTCCTCCACTGCGCCCGCGAGATCCCCCCGCCCGCCCACCTCCTCTACGCCTTCAGCCTGCTCCCGCGTCCCGGGGCTGCTGTCCGGTTGGAGATCCTGGGGCTCGGCGCCTCCGAAGCCCAGGCCTATCTCTCCCGCGTCGCTCCCCACGTCCTTCCCACTCTCGCGGAGATCGCCCCGCTTCTCGCCGGCACCGAGAACCCTCACCTCTCCTTCGACATCACCTCGGAGGTCCTGCCGCGGATCGGGCTCGAAGGGGCTTTCCCTCGGCAGCCGAAGCGGGAGCCGCGGTGGGCGGCGATCCTGGAGCGGCTGGTGGAGCAGGGGCTGTGCTCGGCGGAGAAGCGGGCCGCCATCCTCGCCTGGCCGGGGCAGGACTCGTTCTGGACCGCTCCGGAACGCTGGCCGGTCGAGGCGGTAGGGGTAGGAGGCCGTTTGATCCGTTTCCTCTCCCATCTCAAGGTCGTCGGCCAGCCGGGCCGGCCGCCTCTGGGGAAGGCCTATCTCGGCTTCCACCACCTTTCGCGACGGAATCGATGAATTGAAGTCGCGAGCTTCCCTTCATCTATGCTATAGTTGCTTCATGCTTGCATGGAGTCTCTTGCTCTGGTGTACATCAGCTGCTGTCTAAAGGAGATTGGGATGAGCGGCGAGAGAGTCAACGACGAGAAGTCCCACCCGCCCACGAAGTGCGACCTGGCCGATGACCTGGTCGATGTCGATAATCTGGAAATCGCTCCCCTTTCGGAAGAGGATCTCGATACCGTCGTCGGCGGTGTCGGTCCCCTGGACTCGGATTGCACCTCCCGGGATGCGAGCTTCCGGAATGCCAAGGGCGACCGTTTCGCGATCTGACCGTCCCCAGGGAACGTTCCATTCGCTCCGCTGCCACGGTCCATCCCGGTGACCGTGGCAGGGATCGGCCCTGTCGATTCAAGCTTGACAGAGTGATTCGCCGGCCGTGAAAGGATATCGTCCGTCTATGGGCACTCCCTCCACGGCTCCAGGATCGGAGTGGCTGTCGTTTCACCTCGTCTATCACACCGGGAATCGGGATCGTCTCCTGACGGAGTTGGTGCGGCCGACCGTCCGGACCTTGTGGCAGGGGAGAAGGATCGAGAGCTTCTTCTTTCTTCGCCATACCCTCGGGGGACCGCATATCCGGCTCCGGATCCTGCCCTCCCCCGGTACGCGGGAGGGCGTCCGGGAGGAGGTTCTAAAGCGCGCCGCGAGCTATTTCGCGGCGTTTCCCTCGCCGGCCCGGGTCGCGGGGGAGGCGTCGAGACTGTTGGAGGAGCCCCGGCAGTCGCCGGAGCCCGCGGCGCTGGAATCGATCGCTCTCGCGGACAACTCGGTCCAGGAGGTCCCTTTCGAGCCGGAGGTCGAGCGCTATGGCGGTCCCGAGCGGCTCTCGACGTCGCTCGATTTCTTCGCCCTTTCGAGCGCCCGCGCGCTCCGCCTGCTCGACCATCGGGCGACCGTCAGCGCCGGGGAATGGCTGACCATCGCGCTCCGCCTGGAGGCCCGCTATCTCCTCGGGTTCGCCGAGGACGCCCTGGACCTGGAGAGCCTCTTGACCGATCCTCCCCTCGCGCTTGAGACGGGGGAGGAGCTCATCCGGAAGCGTGTGGAGGAGGCCTTCGCGGAGAGCGGAGATCGCCTCGTGCGTCTCCTCCTCGGGGAGATCGAGAAGCTCGGGCTCGCCGCCCTCTCGCCGCTCGAGGACGGCGAAGTCGCACGCTCCTTCCGCCTGGAGCTCGCGGACGCGGACCGGCCGACGCGCGCGCGGATCTTCGCGAGCCAGATCCATATGACGGCCAACCGGCTGGGCCTCGCCCGGGCGGAGGAGCTCTACGTCGCGCGGATCCTGGAGCGCATCTTTAGAAGGCTCGAAGAGTCGGACCCCGCCACTTGGAGCGATTTGAGGGACCTCCTCGTCTGCCGGGCGGCGCGTGAGCTCCCGCCGGCACCGCGGCTCAGGGATCTCCTCGCTCCCGCCTTCGCCACCCTGTAGATCCCCACCAGCGACCGATGGTATGCTCTTCGCACGTTATCGATAAGGTTCTAGCAGGGGGCAGGCGTCTTTCGCCGCCATGGAAGACCATCTAGGAGGTGGGTATGAGAAGCGCCGAGTTTGGACGACTGTTGTCGGACCTACAGACCGATGTAGAACTGCAGGAAGAGTTTCGTCGCTTCGGGGAAGATCTCGAGCCGACGATGCGCCTGGCGGCCGCCAAGGGGTACCGGTTGACGCGCGAGGAGGCCGAGGAGCTGGTCGGGAGCTTCGAGGAGCTTTCCGACGACGAGCTCGACGAGGCGGCGGGCGGGGCGTGGAACGATCCGCCGCCACCGCCGACCGGGACGACCGGGACGGGCGGCTAACGCCCCAGGTGCCTAGAGGGCTGCCGCCAAGGGAACGGGGAGGGCGAGCTCGGCCGAGAGCCGGGCCACCCGTTCCTGGTAGTGGACCGACCCCAGCTCGGCGAATCCACGGTGGGCCAGGGCGAGCTCCCGGGTGGCGTCGGTGACGACCCCTTGAGCGTGCGACAGCTCCGCGAGGTCGACGTGTGTCCGCGCGGCTTCGAAGGGCACTTCGAGGGCGGTGAACGTGTCGAGAGCTTCCCGGAGGTAGGTCTCGGCCCCGGCGAGATCGCCGCTCCCGCGTTCGATCCGGCCGAGGGTTCGCTGCGCCAGGCCGACGCCGAAGAGGAACTTGGCCTCACGGGTGATCGCGAGGGCCTGGAGCGCCAGCTCGCGCGCCTTGTCCGTCGCCCCATCCTTGAGGTCGGCTTCGGCGAGAAAGGCGAGGAACCAGCCGAGGAGCGGCTGGAAGCCGGTCTGATGGAGCATCTGAACCGACCGTTCGAGAGCTTGCCGGGCCTCCGGCACCTCCCCCTTTTCCAGGTAGGCATAGCCGAGGAAACCCAGCGCCGCGGCCGTGTTGAGAGGGTCCCGGGCCCGCTCGAACCCGCCGCGGCAGTCCGCGATCCCGCGCTCGACGTCTCCGGTCGAGGCATAGAAGTAGCCGGTGCTCCAGGAGGTGTCCAGGCGGTGGTCTCCCAGGGCCTCGCCGATTCTGTGGGCGCGGGACATGGCGAGGAGGGCCGCTTCGAGCCGGCCCAGGGCGTAGTGGTGGAAGCCCGCCACCCAGTAGGCCTGGCCCTGCCACCAGGGCTCGCCGCTCCTCTCCAGGAGGACGATCGCCTTCAGGCTGTGCTCGATGCCTTCTAGAAAGCGCCCCGACCAGAAACAGTCCCGCCCCAGGACGTAATAGGCCTTCCCCTGGGTCGCCTCGTCCTCGGCGGACTCGGCCGCCGCGATCGAGAGCCGGGCGTTCTCGGCGGCTTCGTCCTGGTTCCCGAGATAGCTGTAGGTGTGGGCCAGCCAGAAGAAGTAGCGGGCGGAGAGGGCGGGGTCCGCCACCGCTTCCAGGGCGGCCCGGTGGTGCTTGAGAAGCTCCAGGGTTTCGGGAAAGCGGGCGAGGGGGAGGAGCGAGGAGGCGAGGCGGAGGGTCAGGTCGAGCAGGCGCGGGTCGCGCTCGCCCGCCGGCAGTCGCTCGGCGTGCTCCAAGGCCTGCCGCAGGGCCTGAGCGGCCTCGGCATGGGCATAGTTGCGCGCCGCCTGGTCGGCGAAGAGGGTGAGATAGAGGACGGCCTTCGCGGTCTCTTCGGTCTTCGGATAGTGGTAGATCAGCCGGTCATAGACCTCTTCCAGGTGGCCTTCATGGAGCCGTTCCAGAGCTCTTCCGGCCGCCGCGTGAAGGGTCTGGCGCCGGCCGCTCAGCAGGGTCTGATACGCCACCTCCTGGGTCAGGGCATGGTGGAAGACGTAGAGGTTCTGCTCGACCGTGGGCGACTCGTGGAGGAACTCCCAGCGCTTGAGGTCGAGGAGCAGGGGCTCCAGCCGGGTGGGGCGGTCCCAGATCGCCGTCAGGAGGTCGAGCGGGATCTCCCGGCCGAGCACCGAGGCGGTCTGGAGGACGCGCTTGTGCTCCTGGGGCAGGCGGTCGATGCGCGCCGCGAGAAGCCCCTGGACGGTGTCGGGCACGGCGGCGTCGACCCCCTGCTCGACCAGGGAACGGGTGAGCTCCTCCAGGTAGAACGGGTTGCCCTCGGCTTTCGGCAGGACGGAGCTCGCGAGCTCCTCGGACACCTGGGAACGTTTGAGGATCGCCGCCACCACCGTGCGGCTGTCCTCGACGGAGAGGCTCCGCATGTTGATCTGGGTGGCGTAGGACTTGTCCATCCAGCGCGGCGAGTAGCCGGCCCGGTAGGTGACGAGGAGGAGGATGGAGGCCGCGGCGAGCGTCTCGATCAGGGAGGCCAGAAGCTCCTCGGAGGTGGCGTCGATCCAGTGCAGATCTTCGATCTCCAGGACGAGGAGCGACCGGCGGCTGGCGGCGAGGAGCATCCGCCGCAAGGCGGCGAAGGTGCGGGTCTGGATCGCCTGGGGCTCCAGGCCGGCGAGGCCGTCCGCCCCCTCCCGCCCCTCCCGCCCCTCCCGGATGCCCAGGAGGCGCAGGAAGTAGGGGAGCGACTCCCCGGGATCGTCCCCCACCTCGGCGAGGCTGGCGCGGATCTTCGCTGCCGCCTCGGCGGGGGAGGGGCTGTCGTTGAGACCCCAGGCGCCGCGCAGCAGGTCGAGGAGAGGGAGGTAGGGGATGCCGGTGCCGTAGGAAAGGCAGCGGCCGGAGAGGTAGGCGACCGGCCGGCTCCCCAGGCGCTGGCGAAGCTCGTAGAGCAGTCGGGATTTGCCGGAACCCGCCTCGCCGGCGAGACCGACGACCTGCCCGTGTCCTAGAGCCGCCTGCTCCTTGAGCCCGAGGAGGACCGCGAGCTCGCGGTCGCGGCCGACGAAGGGGGAGAGCGGTCCGCCGCGGCGGGAGATCGGCCGGTCGGCTTGGCCGAAGCGCAGACCGACGACCCGCCAGGCGAGGAGCGGCTCGGCCCGGCCCGCGACCCGCACCGGCCCCTGCTCTTCCATCTGCGCATAGCCTTCGATCTGACTCGCGGTGGCGGCGCTGACGACGATCGTGCCGGGGGCGGCGACCTGCTGGAGCCGGGCGGCGGCGTTTCTGGCATCGCCCACGGCCGTATAGTCGTTGCGACCCACGCCGCCCGTATTGCCAACATGGCCGATATTGCCGACGTTGCCGACGACGACCGAGCCGGTGTCGAGTCCCATCCGCGGCCCGAGCTCTCTGCCCGCCGCGAGCTCAGCGGCCCGCTCGGCGAGCCGCTTGCGCAGGCCGAGCGCGGCTAAGAGCGCCCGATGGGCGTGGTCCTCGTGGGCGATCGGCGCGCCGAAGAGAGCCATGAAGCCGTCGCCCAGGAACTGGCTGATCGTCCCTTCGTAACGGTGAACCTCCGCCAGGGCGAGCTCAAAAAAGCGCTGGAGGAGGGTGTGCATCCCCTCGGCCCCCAGGCCCTCGGCGAGGGCCGGAACGCCGGAGAGATCGCAGAAGAGCACGGTGACCTGCTTGTGCTCGCCTTCGGGGACGGCGCTCGCCGGGGCCGGGACGTCCACGGGCGCGGGAAACTGTAGGGTCGGGGCTCCGGTTGCGACCACCGCCGGTGGGGCCGCCGGAGCGGCGGCCGGGAGAGACCCCAGGGCGGTGCCACACTCGCCGCAGAACTTCGCTCCTGGCGGGTTCTCGGCGCCGCAGCCCGGGCAGAGGCGACCGAGCTTCGCTCCGCATTGGCCACAGAACTTGGCCCGGGCGGGATTGTCAGATTGGCATTCGACGCACTTCACGGTTTTTCCCCAGGTCGCTCCGGGGAGTCTACCCGAGTCAGGCGGTCTGGCGCTCGACCAGGCGGGCGAAGAGGCCGCCCTGGCGGAGGAGCTCCTCGTAGGCGCCCTGCTCGACCACCCGGCCGGCCTTCATGACGTAGATGCGGTCGGCGCGGAGGATCGTGCTCAGGCGGTGGGCGACGACGATCCGCGTCGCCTTCAGGCGCTCCAGGCTCTGGCTGACGATCTCCTGGGTCCGGTTGTCGAGGGCGGAGGTCGCCTCGTCGAAGAGGAGGATACGCGGCCGGTTGACGAGGGCGCGGGCGATGAGGAGCCGCTGCCTTTGGCCGCCGGAAAAGGTGCCGGCCCCCTCGCTCACCACGGTGTGCATGCCCATCGGCATGGCGCGGATGTCCTCTTCCAAGCCCGCCATCCGGGCCGCCTCCCAGGCCGCGTCGATCCCCAGGTCCCCCTCTCCCACGATGTTCGAGTAGAGGCTCCCCACCATCGGCCGGCCATTCTGGAGGACGACCCCGATCTGGCGGCGGACGGAGTGGATGTCGAGCGAGGGCAGGTCCTGGCCGTCGAAATAGATCGAGCCCGCCGCCGGCTGCTCGAAGCCCAGCAGAAGTCGCAGGCAGGTCGATTTGCCGGAGCCCGACGGGCCGACCAGGGCGATGAACTCGCCCGGGCGGGCGCGGAGCGAGACGTCGTCCAGGATGAGCGGTCCGTCGTCCTTGTAACGGAAGGAAACGTGGCCGAGCTCGACGTCGCCCGCCAGGTCCCCGGCGTCCGCTTTCGTCGAGTCGACCTCCGGGACGGTCTCAAGGATCGGCTGCAGGCGCTCGTAGATCGGGACCAGGGTGAGCACGGTCGAGAGGAGCGCGATCATCGATAGGGCGGCGGCCTGAAACTGGCCGAAGGCGGCGTTGAAGGCGAGGAAGTCGCTGGTCGAGAGCCCCTCCGCGGCGGAGAGGCCGGCCATGCCGAAGATGGCTAAGAGGGTGAGCACGGAATAGGTGGCGTTGAACGCCGTCTGCAGGTTGGCGAAGCGCTGGGCTTCGATCGCCCGGCGCCGCTGCTCGGCGAAGCGTTCGGCCCACAGAGCGTAGGCGCGCCGCTCGGCCCCCGCGATGCGGAGCTTTCCCACCGCGTTGATGAGACCGAAGAGGAGGCTCGCGATCCGGCCTTCCAGGTGGAGGAGCTGGCGCTGTTTGCGCAGCTGGAGGTAGACGAGGGCCGCGGTCACCGCGAGGAGGAAGGCGACCAGGGCGGTGGCGACGAGCGCGAGCCGGGGGCTGTAAGAGAAGAGGATGGCGAAGCTGAAGACCGAGAAGACCGCCGCTAAGAGCGAGGTGAGGACGTTGCCGGTCAAGAGGTCGCGGATGGCGTCGATCCCCATCGAGCGCGAGGCCAGGTCGCCTACCGTGTAGCTTCTGAAGAAGGCGACCGGGAGGGAGAGGAGCCGGTCCCAGACGGCGGCCTGGACCGAGCCGTCGAACTTGCCGCCGAGGCGGAGGACGGCGATGCTCCTCGTGACCTGAAAGGCGGCCGCGGCGACGGCGCTGACGGTCAAGGCGAGGCTCATCTCGAACAGCTGGCCCCGGTTGGAGCTGGGGATGATGCTGCCGAAGATGGCGGCCGTCGCGAACGGGACGAGGAGGCCCAGGATGCCGCCCGCGATCCCCATCCCGAGGAGGGTCGAAAGATCGCCCCGCCGGCCGCCGAGCGCCATCTTCAAGAGGTCGCGCAGGCCGAGAGGCCGTTCCGGGAGCGGCGAGTAGAACATGTAGGCATCGCCGGCCAGTCGTAAGGCGAGCCCCGCGTCGACCGGCCGCCGGGAGCCGTCCGCGGGATCGACCATCTCGTAGGTCGTCCGCGCGGTGGGGAGGAGGGCGACGGCCGTCCGGGTCTCCCCTTTCTCGTCGAGCAGGCGAAAGGCGAGGAGCGGACCGTTGTCCCGCCGCCACCAGTCGTCGCGGAGCAGCACCCGCCGGACGTGGACCCGCGAGGCGGCGCAGATGCGATCGAAGAGCCGCCCACGGACGGCGCCCCGGCTTTCGTTGCGACCTTCCTCGGCCGGAGCGCGGATGGTGAGCCCCTGGGCGGCCCCCACGAGGCGGCAGGCGAGAAGGAGGGGGGGCTCACGTTCCTCGCCGGCGAGCGGAGCGAAGGCGACCTCCCCCATCACCGCGGCGAGCCGCCCGTGCGCCGCCGCCACGGTCGAGCTGTCGCGGGTGTGTTTGCGCCCGAGCCGGCTTCTCTCCTCCGCGGCCGTGCGGGCGAGCTCCAGGGCCACCAGGCGGAGGAACAGCGCGTGGAAATGGGCCAGCCCCTCCCAGAGGCCGCCGCCGCGCAGCAGAATCCGGGTGTCGACCGCGGAGAGCCGGACCTCCTCCCCTTCCTCCTTGCCGGTCCCGCTCTCGATCCAGGTCCGTTCAGAGAGTGGCAGGAGGAACTCCTGGGGGCTGAGGTGGAGCTCGGGGAGACCGAGGAAGCGCGAGCTCCCGGTGACGTGCCGTACCCAGACCGTCCCTTGGCCGGGGCGGACGGCGAGCCCCGGCGTCTCGAGGCGCGTCTCGGCGCCGGCCTTGAGCGCCGTGAAGTCCTTGGGCGGAGTGGCGTGGGGAATCTCGCTCGTCAAGCCCGCGATCCACCCCTCGACCAGAACGGCCAGGCCGGCGGCGAAGTCGGGGTCGCGCGCCTTCTGGCGCAGGGAGAGCAAGGAGAGCCGCCACAGGCGGGTACCCGGAAGACCGACGGCGAGGAGGCCGAGGCTCGTGCCGTGGGCGGGGGGAAGCCCGAAGATCATCTGGCCGGCTCGCGCGGTGAGGACATGGGTGCGGGGGCCGGCGTTCCCGGCGTTCCCGGCGTTCCCGGCATTGCCGCCATCGCCGGCCTCCGTGGGGCGCACGGCGAACACCTCGACCTTGCCGGCGGCGACGTACCACGCCGTGTCGTCCGGGACGAGACGAAACGGCAGGTTGCCGGACACCTCGACCTCCGCGGCCTCCGTGCGAAGGAGCGCTTCCACCGGGCTCGGTGTCGGGTTCGGTACTGGGCTCGGCGGGGTCATTCGTCCTGGATCAGCCGGGCATAGGCGCCGCCCGCCGCGAGCAACTCCTGGTGGGTGCCGCGCTGGATTACCTTCCCCCCTTCGAGGACGAGGATCTCGTCGGCATCGCGGATGGTGCTCAGGCGATGGGCGACGATCAGGCAGGTGCAGCCGCGCCGGCGGAGGTTGGAGTCGATCTGCTGCTCGGTTTCGGGGTCGAGGGCGGAGGTCGCCTCGTCGAGGACCAGGAGGGTGGGACGGCCGACGAGCGCGCGGGCGATCTCCAGTCGCTGGCGTTGGCCGCCGCTCCAGTTCGCCCCGTCCTCGTCGACCGGGCTGTCGTAGCCTCCGGCGCGCGCCGCGACGTCCTCGTGGATGGCGGCGTCCCGGGCGGCGGCGACGACCTCCGGCAGCCCCAGGGTGGCATCCCAGAGGGTCAGGTTGTCGCGCACGCTGCCCTCGAAGAGGAAGAGGCTCTGGTCGACCGTGGCGACCGAGTTGACGAGGATGCTCCGCGGGATCTCGGTACGCGGCCGGCCATCGAAGAGGATTTCCCCCGACCAGGGCGAATAGAGGCCGGCGACGAGCTTGGCGACGGTCGATTTGCCGCTCCCGGAGCCGCCCACCAGAGCGACCCGGGACCCGGGGGTCAGGGTGAGGTCGAAACCTTCGAGGAGCGGGGGGCTGAGGGGACTGTAGCCGAAGGTGACCTGGCGGAGCTCCAACCGTCCCGAGAGCTTGACCGGGAGGTCCGGGGAGGTCACCGGCCCCGCCGCCTCGGCCGCCACCGCCGGGTCGGGCGCGTAGCGCAGGACGTCGTCCAGCCGGTTCATGTCCCCCTCGGCGGTCTGGATCTTGCCGCCCAGGCTGACCAGGCGGCCGACCGGGGTGACGAAGCTCACCATGAGGAGCTGGAAGGCGACGAGGCCGCCCAGGCTGAGGGCGCCGTTCATCACCCGCAGGCTGCCGAGACCGAGAATGAGAGCGGTGTTGAGCGAGAGGAGGAGCGGCGGCACGGCATCCAGAACCTGGGTGTAGCGTTCGAGCTCCTGGCGGATGTTGACGACCTTCGCCTGATACCCCGACCAGCGGGAGAAGAGGCTCGCCTCGCCGCCCATGGCTTTGAGGGTCTCGATCGTCTGCAGGCCGCCGATCGCGGTGCCGTAGAGCTTGCCGTGCTCCTGGAGGAGCCGCCGGTTGCCGTCGACCCGCTTCCTCGACACGAAGCGGAGGGCGAGGACGTTTAAGGAGACGACGGCGATCCCGAGGAGGGTGAGGACGGCGTCGTAGCGGAAGAGAAGGATGGCGAAAAAAACGATCATCAAGGTTCCCAGGCTGTTCGTCGCCAGGTCGCGGGAGAGGAGCTGGGCGACCCGGTCGTTGATCCCCACCCGGTTGCTGATGTCGCCCGAGAAACGCTGGTTGTAGAACTCGACCGGGAGCGAGAGGACGTGCCAGAGGAAGCGGCTCGACGAGGTGAGGGCCATCCGGGTTTCTAAGCGCAGGAGGTAGGCCTGCTGGATCCAGGTCAAGGCACCCGCGAAGAAAGCTGTCGCGGCCATGGCGAGGAGGAGGGGACGGAGCCATTCGCGGCGGTTTTCGAGCAGGACGTTGTCGACGAAAACCTTGCTGAAGATCGGCGCCACGATGCCGGGGACGACCAGGGCGAGGCCGGCCATGAGGACGAAGGCGAGCGCCCATCCGGAGCCGGCCAGCCGGCGGCCGAGGGCGGGGAGGATGCGGGGAGGGGAACCGCCCCGGGCGAACTCTGGGCCGGGGGCGAAGGTCAAGACGACGCCGGTGAAGGACTGATCGAGCTCCTCTTCGGAGATCATCCGCGGTCCCGAGGCGGGGTCGTTCAGGTAGACGCGGCCCTTCCTGAATCCTTCGAGGACGAGGAAGTGGTTGAAGTTCCAGTGCAGGATGACCGGCATGGGGAGCGCGCGGAGGTCCGCCGGCTCCTTCTTGTAGCCCTTCGCCTCCAGGCCGTAGCGGCGGGCCGCCTTCACCATGTTGCTCGCCTTGCTGCCGTCGCGCGAGACGCCGCAGGCGATGCGCAGCTCTTCCAAGGGCACGAAGCGCCCGAAGTGGGCGAGGACGATGGCGAGCGCCGCGGCGCCGCACTCGACCGCCTCCATTTGGAGGACGGTAGGGGTGCGCTTCAGCACCGCTTCAGACTCCCATCTTCTCGCGCGCCGCGGGGATGACGAGGCTCACCGGGCGATCCTCCCGGACGATGACGCTCCCCGTCGTCAGGGTGCCGCTGCTGATCTTCAGGTTCGGACCGCGCGACGACGACCAGCGGTAGCCGGTGGGTGTTCGCGGATCGCGGTCGAGGGCGACGTTGACCTGGAGCGGCGGCCCCTCCTTCATCAGCTTGGTGACCAGGGCCTCGTTGCCGAGCAGGCGGATCATGCCGCGCGAGGTGGAGGGGAAGGCGGAGGTCCAGACGACCTTGCCTTCCATGAACCCGTACTCCTCGCGTTTGACGGTCGTCGGCGAGATGCGGGCTTTCAGGCCCGGACGGATGCGCTTGCCCTCCGTGGCGGGAACGAAGAGGACCGCGATCAGGTCTTCCGACAGCACCTCGACGGAGAGCATCGGGGTGCCGGGGTTGACCACGTCGCCGCGGACGACCAGAAGCTCCAACACCCGGCCGGAGAACGGCGAGACGACCGAGACGTTCTCCGCCAGCTTGGCGCGGTCTTCGCTGATCTGACTCTCCAGGTCATGGATGGCGTTCTGCCGGGTCTCCAGCTGCTGGTCGATCAGCTGCTTGGCCTCCAGGAACTTGAGCTTGAGGCCGTTTTGCTCCAGTTGCGAGCTGGCGAGCTGATCCTTCGCGGTGTTCAGGCTCTGCTCGGTTTCGAGGTAGGCCTGGTGGGTGATGAGCCCGTCGTCCAGCAGCTTCTTCTCGGCGTCGAGCCGTTCCTTGAGCAGGTCGACGTTTTTTTTGAGGGCGGCGATCGTCTGGTCGAGATTCGTCCGCTGCTGGCCGAGGTCCCGGAGGAGGAGACGCACCTGTTCCTCGGACGAACGCTTGAGGGCGTCGTACCCGGCCTTGAGGTCTTTCACCTTGGCGGCGTTGTCGTTGATCTGCCGGAGCAGCAGCTCCTGGTGGATCTTCGCGACCACCTGCCCTTTCTCGATCACGTCGCCGACCTTGACCTCCACCTCCTCGACCTGGCCGGCGCCGGCCGCCACGAGGTCGGAGACGCCGCCTTGGCGCAGGAGAATGCCCTCGCCCGTCGTCTCGGTGGGGACCGAGCCGAAAATCCCCCAGAGGAGGGCGGCGACGAGGAGGGCGCAGAGGCCTAGGAGGGCGAGCCACCCCTGGGGATTGGTGACCTGCATCAGCTGGTCGAGCTGCTCGGGGGAGGAGAGCCGTTCCAGGGCCACCTTGCGGAAGATCATGGAGTCGCCTCCGTGGGTGAAGGGAGGGTGATGAGGCGGCTCAAGCGGACGGCGGGAACCTCGTCCTCGGTCGCCAGCAGGGTCCCGGTCGCGAAGCGCAACTGGACGAGAGCGAGGGCCAGGGTGAGCTCCGCCGAAACCTGCGCCTGGCGGGCGGCGGTCCGCCGGTCGCGCTGGGTGAGGACGTTGATCAGGGTCGAGCTGCCGGCGCGCAACTTCTTCTCCTCGTTGACTACGGTGCGCTCGAAGAGGCGCACGGCGTCGTTCGATTTCTCCAGCTGAAGAGCGCTCCGCCCTACGGCGTCGAGCGCGGTGGGGACGTCGGCGCCGATCTCCTTGGCGGTCAGCTCGACCCGCAGAGCGTCCGCCTGCCGGCCCGCCAGGGTCTGCTCCAGGGCTCCCCGCTCCTTGTCGTGGAGGAGGGGGAGCGAGAGGGAGACGCCGAGCGCCAGACTGGCGCCGGGGATGTTCCGGTAGAGCGGCGAGAAGTAGTTTCCCACGCCGCCTCCCGCCCCCTGGCTCAGATAGCCGGGGGTGAGGACGAGGTCGAGCTGGGGCAAAAGGGCGTTGGTCGCCGAGACGACGAGGACGTCGCCCTCGGCCAGCCGTTCGCGCGCGGCTTTGAGATCGGCCCGCCGGGCGAGGGCCGCGGTGACGAAGCGGTCCGTCGCCGCGGGGGGCGGGATCTCCTCGCTGCGGACGGCGGGGAAGGGCTCGGCGGGGAGGGGGAGCGCGGCGACCGCGGCGGCGTCCAGGCCGATCTCCCGCCCGAGATCCTGGCGGGCCTTGAAGAGACCGGTCTCCCCACCTAGGCGCGCCACCTCCTGGGCCGCGAGATTGGCCTCCAGCTGGATCAGCTCCGCGGCGGGGGTCTGGTCGGCGGCCACCAGCTTCCGGGTGTTGTCGAGGAGGTCCCGGGCGCTCCGCTCGCTCTCCCTGAGGATCGCGAGGTTCTCCTCCGCCGCCTTATAGGTCCAGTACTGGTCGACGACGGCGACGATCCGCTGCGTTGTGGCATGGGCGAGATCGAGCCGGCTCGCCGTGACCTCGTGGGTCGCCGAGAGCTCCACGGCCGCCGTCGCGCTCCGGCCCCGGCCGCGGAGGAGCGGCTGCCGGAAGGTGAAGGAGACCGCCGCTGTATTCGCCCCGAAGGGAGGCACAGGGGGATCGGTCCGCGCCAGCTGGAGTTGGGGCATGATCGAGAGCCCGGTCCGAAACAGCTGGGAGAAGCCGAAATCGTTCACGGTCGTATTCTCCACCAGGCTGGTCGTGGGGGACTGGGGCGTCGGGGTGCTCGACTGGGTCAGCGAATCGGTGAGCAGGGGATCGAACTGTCCCGAAGCGACCAAGAGGGCGCCCTGGGAGGCCTGGACCTGGGTCCGCACGATGCCGATGTTGGGATCGTGCAAAAGCATCAACTGAACGGCGTCCAGGAGCCCCAGGCCGGCGGTGCCGGTGGGAATTCCGGGAGACTCCGGCGGCAGAGCGGCGGCGGCGAGCGGCAGGGAAGCCATCCCGAGGGCCAGCGCGCAGGCCGCGGAGCTCAGGATGGGGAAAAGCTTTTCGAATACGGGCAAGCTAAATTAGGCTAGCATCGTGAGTTGGGAGTTTCAAGGCGTCGTCCTGCGCGATCTCGGAGCCACGGCCGGGGAGTGCGAGGAGCTCCTGCGCTACAACGAGAACGTCTTCCAGGTTCCCGGTGCGGGGGACACCACCTGGCCCCTGCCCGACGAGGCCTTCGTCGCCTGTTGGGAGGGCTGGGCCGCGGAGGCCGGGAAGCGGGGTGCCTTCGCGGTTCTCGCCGAGCATCTGCCGGAGCTCTCTTTCCCCATCCGGGAGGGGGTGAGCGCGAGCCCGGCCTACCGCGCCGCCACCCGCCGGGGCGTGCCTCCCGGGGAGCTGCCGGAAGCGACCGGCTTGGCGCTCGTCCGGCCGGAGCTCGTGGAGCTTTCCCTCCATTCCAGCCCGGCCGGGCGTATCCCCGTCCTCACCGTGCGCGGACGGGGGGATTTCGTGGCCCTGGTGCAGGCGCTCGGCCACCGCAACGAGCCGTTCCCGGTGCCCGACTCGCAGGGAGCGCTCATGCTCTCGGGCTACAACAACTGGGCGCGGATCGGGGACCTGCGGCGCTTATGGGAAGCGCGGACCCCAGCCGGATCGCCCGCCGACCGGGAGACGGGCTGGAGCGAGGAATTCGCCCGGCTGAAGCCGCTTCGGGAGCTTTACCAGGACCGCTTCATCCTGTTGAGCGACGGCCCCTACAGCGCGGTGCCGGCCCGGGACCTCGGGCTCGGCGAGGCGGCCTGGCGGGAGATCTCGCTCACCCTCCGCCGCGACCACGAGTGCGCGCACTACCTCACCCGGCGGCTCTTCGGCGCCATGCGCAACAACCTGCTCGACGAGTTGCTCGCCGATTACGCGGGGATGGTGGCGGCCCTCGGTCGCTTCCGCGCCGACTGGTTCCTGCACTTCCTCGGGCTAGAGGATTTTCCTCGCCTTCGGCCGGAGGGGCGGATCGGGATCTACCGGGGGAAACCGCCACTCTCGGACGGGGCGTTCCGCGTCCTCCAGGCGCTGGTCGTGGACGCGGCCCGAAACGTCGAGCGCTTCGACACGTCGCTTCCGCCGGGTCCGCGGAGCCTGGCGGAACGGGCGAAGGCGATCACCGCCATCGCCTCTCTGCGTTTGGAGGACTTGGCCGCCGTGGGAGGCGACGAGACGTTGGAGCGGGCCTTCCGACCAGGATCTTCGTAGAGACGTCCAGCCGTTACCACAGAATTTCCGGAGCCCTACCCGCCAGGGCGTCTCCGCAGTCCTGAGACGCCCTGGCGGTCGTGGTCGAGGATAGGACGGTGGTAGCGGCTGGGCGTCTCTACCCATCGCGCCGCTATCCTCGGTAATGGATCAGATGAAGGTCTCGACCTTGGCCTTGGCCTTGAGCGCCTCGATGCGCTGCTGGACGCCCTGCTGGGCCTGGCGCTGCTTGAGCATCTCGGAGATCCGGTCCTTGACCTGGTCGTAGGGGATCGTCCCCTCGGCCTGGCGATCGAGGAGCTGGATGATGTGGAAACCGAAGGGGCTTAAGACGACCGGAGAGATGTCGTTCTTGGCCTTGAGGGCGAAGGCGGCCTTCTCGAACGGCTCGACGGTGTCGCCCTTGGCGACCCAGTCGAGATCGCCACCCTTGGGCTTGGAGCCGGGGTCGTCGGAATTCTCCATGGCGAGCTTGCCGAAGTCCTCGCCCTTCTTCAAGCGGGCCAGGAGGTCGTTCGCCTTGGCCTGCGCCTTCTGCTTGTCGGCCGCCGGGGCGTCCTTGTCCACCTTGACGAGGATGTGGCGCAGGTGGAGCCGCTCGGGCTGCTTCATCTTGTCCTTGTTCTGGTCGTAGAAGGTCTTGATGTCGGCGTCGGTCACCTTGGTGGTGTCCAGAACCTTGGCCTGGATGTACTTCTGGACCGCCATCTGGCGCTTGAAGTTCTCCTGCAGCTGCGCCTCGGTCAACCCCTCGGAGGCGAGCGCCTTGGTATAAGCCTCGGGGTTGGGAAACTGGCCCTTCACCTGCTCGAGCTGCTTTTTGGCCTCGTCGTCGGTGACGGCGATGCCCTGCGCCTTGGCGTCGCTCTCCAGGAGGGTGCGGGCGATCATGCCGTCGAGCACCTGGTGGTAGAGGCCGGGAGGGGCGGTGGCCTCGGCCGGGGCACCCTGCTGGGCCATGCGGGCCTGGACCCCCTTGACCTCCTTGAGCAGCTCGTCCTTCTTGATCTCCTGGCCGTTGACCCGGGCCACCACGGAGGGCAGCTTGGCGGGATCGATCGGCTTCTCCGCGGGCGCTGCGGCGGCACCGGGGACCGCGGCTCCCGGCACCGCGGCGCCCGGAGCGCCGGCGGCGGATGTCGCCGATGTCGCGCCGGTCGCGGATGTCGCCTGTGCCGCCGATGTCGCCGGAGTCGCGGCCGAAGTCGTCGTTGCGGCGGGTTTGTCCCCCGGCCCTCCCTGGGCCTTCCCCATCACGCTCTCGCTGGCGCGCGAGCAGCCGGCGCCGGCGAGGAGGAGGACGAGGCAGGAGAGGGAAAGCGGCAGAAGATGAGGACGAGATGCGGCGCTTTGTCGTTTCATGGCGGATTCCTTGCGGGGGGGCGGAGAGGAATCATCCCCGCCGGAATGAGGTCAAGATGGGACAGCGGCCTTCCCGCTGCCTGTCCAGGGTTGCAACGCGAAAGAAGCGAGCTTTATTCGCCGGCGCGGTAGTCTACACCCCTTTGCCCCCCGCGCGGACGGCGAGCCTCTCCTGCCTCAGCCGAGCCCCAGGAGCTTGGAGGGAAGGTCGGCTCGCTGGAAGAACGCGGGAGGGAGGATGTCGAGCCTGGAAATGAGCCTGTTGGCCGGAGAAATGAACATTCTCTCTCCCAAAATCAATGTTCTTTCCCGAGAAATGCTGATTTCCGCTCCGAGCAAGCTCCCAAAGCTTAGCACCCCCGAACGTAAGGCGGCGTTCCCGCCGGGGGTGGCGAGGATGGCGGTTTTTCGAGGTACAGCACCCCCGGCAGGCCCATGAAGTCAGGATCGCTGGTGACGACCTCCACCTGGTGGAGGACCGCGGTCGCATAGATGAGAGAGTCGGCCATGGCGAGCCGGTGCTCCAGGCTGAGGTCGGCGGCCGTCAGCGCGATGGTCGTCGTCAAAGGGACGATCCGGGTTTTCTCGATCTGCGCCACGGCGAGGAGAGCTTCCTCCTCGCTCCGCTCGCGCTTGATCTTCTTGTAGACCTCGTAGAGCACGATCGCGGGGGTCAGGATCTGCCCCAGATCGGCCAGATGCTCGGCATAGCGGTCCGCCAGCGGGCCGTCGATGAAGAACTCCAGCCATCCCGACGAATCGACGACCTTCAAAAACGGTCCTTCTTCTCGCGGAAGCCGTCGATCTCCATTCCCTTGAGAAAGCCGCGCAGGGAGGAGAGAGGGCGATCGGGAATGAGGGTGATCACCCCGTTCTTGACCAGCACCTGGACCACCTGGCCGGAGCGGAGTGGAATCTCCTCCCGAATCTCCTTGGGGATGACGACCTGATACTTCGGCGAGATGGTGGACTGTGCCATGGGAAGTCTCCTACGATTTCCTCATCGATACGAGGATTGTACTACGCTCGGGTCCATGCGAGCGGCACCGCGGCGCGGCAGCACTGGGAGATGACGGTCACCAGGTCCGAGGCCCCGCCGCAGGGCGCGAGACCTGGGACTCGCGGTTTTAGCGGGTAGCTTCCGTCCGAAAGGTGTCCCCAGGTTGGGTAGGGTCGCTACTCGTCGGGGCGGGTGAACAGCGAGTCGGAGGCAGCGTAGAGCGGGCCCGCCCGATTGGGATCGAGGACGACGCGGACGAGCCGGCGCGCCGCGGGCTGCAGCCCCGCGTTCTGCGGCGACCAGGTTGCGCCGCCGTCCGTGCTGCGCCAGAAGCCGTCCCACTTCGCCACATAGAGGAGGGCGGGGGCTTCGGGGCGCACGGCGAGATCCGCCCGCGGGCCGAGGTAGACGGACGAGTCCGTATCGGCGCCGGTGCCGAAGCCGCTGATCTTGCTCCAGCGACCCCCGAGATCGGCGCTGCGGAAGAAGCCGGCCTCCCGCAGTGCCAGGAGGTCGGGCGCGGAACGGTCGAAGGCCAGGGCGTCGGCGGGGAAGTCGAGAGGGCGCCAGGTCAGGCCGGCATCCTCGCTCAAGGCCAGACTCTCTCTCGGTTCGGGAAAACCGAAGTTCTGGACGGTAATGAGGAGCGCCAGCACGCGGTTTCCGTCCTCCGGGTCGACGACGAGCCGGCGCACCAGCGGGGCATGGCCGGAACCGTCGCTACAGGCGAGCGTCTCCACCCAGGTCCGGCCGCCGTCCAGGCTGCGGGCGATACCGCAGCGGCCGGCCAGCAGCCGGCTGCCCCCGAGCGCCGCCAGGGCGAAGCTCGATGGATCGAAATCGGGCAGGCCGTGAGGCGGCTGCGCCTGCCAGTGCACGCCGTCGGCGCTGCTGTAGAGGGAGCGGTCCGACAGGGCGAACCAGGTGCCGCTCGCGGCATCCGCCACGAGATCCCGGAACTCGGCGCAGTCGCCGTCGGGTTCGGTGTCCGGCCCGACCACCGAGAAGCGGGCGCCGCGGTCGCCGCTGGTGTAGAGGCGCCCTCCGACGAGCATCACCACCCGGGACTGCCCGCCGGCGAAGGCGAGCCGGGCCTTGCCGCCCACCCGGCCGCCGCAGAACTGGTCGCCCAGGCGAGAGGCGCTCCACCGGCGCCCCTGGCCCGCGCCGATGGTGATGCGGTCGGTCGCGAGCGCGAAGAGGTTCCCCGTCCCGGCCTGCACCGCCAGGTGGTGGCCGCGGGCCACGCCGCGCCGGTCGATGCGGGTCCAGGTGGTCCCGAGGTCGGCGCTGGCGAGAGCGCCGAAGCCGAAGCCGTTGCCGCTGTCGAGACCGGAAGCCGAATAGAGGACATAGAGGGGGGCGCCCGGCCCCTCCCCGGCGGCGACCGACTCCACGGAGAGCTGCGCTCCCGGCGGCCCGGGGAGGTCCGCGATCGCCTGCCAGGTCGCGCCGCCGTCGAGGCTGCGGAAGAGCGCCAGCGCGGCCACCGCGAAGAGGGTGGCCGGCCGGGTCGGAATCGCCGCCATCTCTACGATGCCGAACTGGAACGGCACGACGCCCGAGTTGCCCGGCAACCGTTCCACCGCGGTCACGGCCGCCCAGTGGAGCCCTCCATCGGCGCTGTGCAGCAGCTCGCCACCGAGCCCGATGCCGCTGGTGCCGACGAAGACCGAGCGCGGGTCGCCGGGGTCCACCAGGATGGCCGTGACCGCGGTTTCCGGGGTCAGCACCCGCTTCCAGGAGCGGCCGCCGTCGCCGCTGTGGAAGACCTGCCGGTCGCGCGCCAGGAACCAGCTCGGCGTGGCGGCCCCGGGGGAGAGCGCCAGCACGTCGGTGGCGCTGTCGGAGGAGCCGAACTTCGCGGACCGCGCGAGCAGGGTCCACGGTCCCGTCGCTCGGGTCCGCGTGAACACGCCGGTCGCCGTCACCGCGACTTCCCGGCCGTCGCGCGGGTCCACGGCGAGGGCCCGCACGGTCTCGGTGCCCATCCCCGCTCCCGACAGCTGCCAGGAGCCGCCGCTGTCGTCGCTCCGGTAGACGCCGCTCTCGGCGGTCGTGACCAGGATGCCGCCGGTGCGATCGAGAGCCAGGGTGGCGACCAACCCCGCCGGCGGGCCGAACGGAGCCCAGGTCGCGGGGGTCGCCCCTGCGGCTCCGCCAGCGGTGAAAAGTCCGGTGAATGCCAGGACCAGCCTGGTGAATCTTTGCCTAGCCATTCTTGGTATTGTAAGGGAAGACCGGGGACTGTCAAGACGGGGGTCCCCGAACGCAGGGAGGTTTTCTACTATCATAGGGAAGCATAGGGAAGCCGCCCAGGTTCTGGGAGCCCGGTTCAGCCCGAAAGGAGCCGCCATGGCCGTCAAGGATGTCAGCGAGGAGAAGGAGGCCGCCCCGGCGCCGCGGCGGGAGAACCCGCCGCGGCGGGAGAGCCCTATCTATAAGGAAGACGCGCTGGAGACGATGGCCGAGGCGCGGCAGCGCTGGGAGACGGCGGTCGCCAAGGCCGAGGCCCAGGCGCCGTTCTGGAAAGAGGACTGGACGACCGTCTCCGGGATGGCGGTGCCGCCCCTGGTCACCCCGGAGGAGGTCGCTGACATCGACCCCCGGAGCACCTTGGGCGTCCCTGGCGAGTTCCCCTACACCCGCGGCATCCACCCCACCGGCTACCGCGGCAAGCTGTGGACGATGCGTCAGTTCGCCGGCTTCGGTACCGCCGCCGATACCAACCAGCGGTTCAAGTACCTCCTCTCCCAGGGGCAGACCGGCCTCTCCGTCGCCTTCCACCTGCCGACCCTCTACGGCTACGACTCGGACCACCCGATGGCCAAGGGAGAGGTGGGGAAGTGCGGCGTCGCCGTCGACACCCTGGCCGACATGGAGACCCTCTTCGCCGGCATCCCCTTAGGGCAGGTGACGACCTCGATGACCATCAACTCGACGGCGCCCATCCTCTTCGCCATGTACCTGGCGGTGGCGGAAAAGCAGGGGGTCGACGTCAAGAAAGAGGTCTCGGGCACCCTCCAGAACGACATCTTGAAGGAGTACATCGCCCAGAAGGAGTACATCTTCCCGCCGCGGCCGTCGATGCGCCTGATCACCGATCAGTTCGCCTTCGCCGCCCGCGAGGTGCCACGCTGGAACACCATCTCGATCTCCGGCTACCACATCCGGGAGGCCGGCTCGACCGCCCTTCAGGAGCTCGCCTTCACCCTCCGGGACGGCATGGAGTACGTCCAGTACGGGGTCGACGCCGGTCTCCCCATCGACGAGTTCGCTCCGCGGCTCTCCTTCTTCTTCAACAGCCACAACGACTTCTTCGAGGAGATCGCTAAGTTCCGCGCCGCGCGGCAGATCTGGGCGACGGTGATGCGCGACCGCTATGGCGCGAAGAACCCGCGCTCGTGGATGCTCCGCTTCCACACCCAGACCGCGGGCTGCTCGCTCACCGCCCAGCAGCCGGTCAACAACGTCGTGCGGACGACGGTGCAGGCGCTCGCCGCGGTTCTGGGCGGTACCCAGTCGCTCCACACCAACTCGCTCGACGAGACCCTCGCCCTCCCCACCGAGGCCAATGCCCGGACGGCTCTGCGCACCCAGCAGATCCTCGCCCATGAGTCGGGGGTCATCAACACCGTCGACCCCCTGGGCGGCAGCTGGTTCGTCGAGGAGATGACGCGCAGGATGGTCGACGGCACCTTCGACTACTTCCGCCGGATCGACGACTTCGGCGGCATGGTCGAGGCCATCGAGGCCGGCTTCCCGCAGCGCGAGATCATGGACGCCGCCTTCAGGTACCAGCGGTCGTTCGAGGAGAAGGAGAAGCTCATCGTCGGCGTCAACGCCTTCCAACTCGAAAACGAGCCGCCGATCGAGATCCTCTACATCGCCGACGACCTGGCCGAGCGCCAGGTGGCGGCGGTCGACGAGGTCAAGGCGCGGCGCGACCGCGGCGCGGTCGACCGCACCTTAGATGCTCTCAAGCGGGGCGCCGCGGGCAGCGCGAACACCATGCCGCTCATCCTCGACTGCGTGAAGGCCTACTGCACGGTGGGGGAGGTGAGCGACGCTCTGCGCCAGGTCTTCGGCACCTACGAGGAGCCGGCGGTCTTCTAGGCCGCCCGCAGCCATGTCCGATACCGTCCATATGGCCCGGGAGCTCCTGGTCTACACCCTGTGGGCCGACCGGCTCTTCCTCTCGGCGCTCGTCGACGTCCGGCCGGAAGACCTGGTCCGAGACACCGGGTCGAGCTTCCCCTCGGTCCTCGCCACCATGGCGCACATCCTGGGTGCCGAGCGGACCTGGTTGTCGCGCCTCTCCGGCCAGCCCGGAGGCCGCGTACCGGGCGTCGCCGACTTCCCCGACCGCGAGTCGCTCACCGCCGCCTGGGCGGACACCGCGGCCGAGCTCGAGTTCCTCCTCGCTTCGCTGACCGCCGAGCAACTGCACGCCGACCTCACCTGGACGAACAGCCGTGGCGAGACCTTCACCCGCCCGGTCTGGCAGCCGCTCCTCCAACTCGTCAACCATGCGACCTACCACCGCGGCCAGGTGGTGACCCAGCTCCGCCAGCTGGGGTACGCCGCGCCCCCGAGCGACCTCATCCGCTTCTTCCTGGAGAAGTCCGCGGCTGCCGCTGGGGCCGTTTGAACCTGCGGGCGGCTTCCCTCGGGCGCTTCGCGCAGCCAGTCCGCCGTCCGCGGATTCAAACGGACCCAGAACCTCATGCTCGGATGCCGAGCAGGCGCTTCAGCGCTCCCGATCGCGCTATACTCTGCCGGTGCCCCGCGTCCTGATCCTCGACGACGAGTCGATGGTACTCGACATGTTGGTGGTGCGCCTGAGCGCCCCGGGTATCCACCTGACGACCTGCCGGGAGATCGAAGCGGCAGAAGCGCTGCTGTCCTGTCTGCGCTTCGACGTCGTGATCACCGACCTGTCGGTCTCGGAGCTCGGCGGCCTCGAGGGCATCCGCCTCATCCGTTTCGTGACGACCCATTTCCCGGATACGGCGGTCTACGTCCTCTCCGGCTACGTCACCGATGCGGCGCGTGAGCTGTGCAAGATGCTCGGCGTCACCGCCGTGCTCGAAAAGCCGGGCGGGCTCGCCGAGCTGCGCCAGCTCCTCCTCGCCAACCAGGCGGCATCGGCGGCCGCGGCCGCCAGGTCCGCCGCCGCGGCGGGGCTTCGAGGTGCCCCCCGCCGAGGCCACCGAGCCCGGCGAGGTCCAGCAGGTCGAGCTCCTCGAGGACTTCCTCGCCGCCAACACCATCCGCTCGGTCCTGCAGCCGGTCGTCAACCTGCGCCGGGGCGGCGCCCCGTTCGAGGTCTTCGGCGTCGAGGGCCTGGCCCGCGGTCCCGCCAACTCGGTGCTGGGGAACCCCGTCATCTTCCTCGGCTATGCGGCGCACAAGGAGATGCTGTTCAAGGCCGACATGATCTGCATCCAGGCCGCCCTGACCGAGGTGCGCCAGTTGGGGAGCGTCGTCAACACGTTCCTGAACGTCCAGCCACGCTCGATGACCAATCCGGATTTCACCGATCACCTGGTCGCCGTCGTCCGCGCCTCGGGACTCCGCGAGGAGAACGTCATCCTCGAGCTCACCGAGCAGCAGACGATCGTCAATCCGCGGGCCTTCGCCACCACCCTGCAGCGCCTGCGCGAGCGCGGCTTCCGGATCGCTTTAGATGATTACGGGGAAGGCTCTTCCAACTTAAACCTATTTCAAGATTTAAGGCCTGACTATTTAAAGATTTCCGGCACGTTCTGTCGGAATCTGGCGCGCGACCCTTTCAAGCAGATCCTCGTCCAGAGCACGGCCGAGATGGCGGCGCGCACCGGTACGGCGACGATCATGGAGGCGGTCGAGACCGAGGAGGAGGCGGAGATCCTCTGCATCCTGGGGATCGACTACGGGCAGGGCTACTACTTCCTGGAGCCGCTCCCCGGCCGCGACCTCGCCCTCTCCTCCCGGGTCGGCATTCCTCACCCCACCCGTCCCGACCTGCTCACGCCCCTGGGCGCCGCCTCCGCCGCTCCGTAGCTCCGTAGCCCCGCCCCACGGGGTGGGCGTCCGTCTCTCCCGGGTAGTTTTATTTTTCTATTTTTGTCCCGCCTCGTCTCATCGGTTACACTAGGGGTGCAGACGGATCGAGCTCGCCAGAGTGATTCGTCCTATGAATTCACTGCTGTCTATTTGCTTGGGGGGACATATCGTAAAAAACACATCATAGCTGTATCTCTCCGTCTTTCCACCTTCCCCGTAGCACCCTTTCGTGTTGCACTGTAACATTAACCTAAAGGCTGACCCTTTTGAGGGATGTCCTTTTCTGTTCTGTGGAGACTACGCCAAAATGTCGATTCGTGATTTTTATTCGAAGCTTACCTTGGGGCACGAGGACAACGCTCTTCTCGGATCACTGCGCCGTTTGCTCTTGATCGAAGAGCCGGCGGCGGCTGGTGGTGGCACGAACGATCCCATGGGGGACTGGGGTATTTGGAGCCAGATGACCTCCGAGCATGAGGGTGTGGCCGTAGCCTGATCGAGGTTCTCGGCCCGCGGAGAGATCCGAGGGCCGGTTCCGGCGGTCGAGGCCGGTGTCCCCGGGGGCTCTGACGAGTGCCCCGGGGATTTACGGAAGCGACAGAAAGTTTCAGACTGAGGGAGATCCGCCATGAGGTTCAAAGAGATGAAAGCGCAGATTCGCTCGCTCCCCGAGGTCGCGGCCTGGCCGGAGATGCTCGGACTGATGGAGCGGGTGGTCCACCGCGAGTCTCTCTCGGTGTGGGACTATCCGGAGATCGCCTGCGAGGCCGTGGGGGGCTCCGCCGACAGGACGCTGCCCGCCGCCGCGGCGGTCTTCTGCTCCCTGATCAGCATCCACCTGGTCGATGACATGCTCGACCTGGACCCGAACGGCGACTACCACCGGATGGGAGCGGGGAGGGCGGCCAACCTGGCGCTCGCCTTCCAGGCCGCGGGGCACCGCCTGCTCAACCATCCCGCGTTGCCGGCGGCGACCCGCGCGGCCCTCCAGGCGACCCTCGCCCGGATGGCTCTGGGGACCGCCTTCGGCCAGGGGCTCGACGCCCACGAGGTGACCGGCGAGGAGGAGTACTGGCAGGTGGTCGAGGCGAAGACCCCACCGCTCTTCGGCGCCGCTTTCCGCCTCGGGGCGTTGATCGGCGAGGCCCCGGACGACGTCGTCGAGGGCCTCGAACGGCTGGGGGGATCCTCGGTCGGCTCGTCCAGGTGAGCGACGATCTCACCGATGCCGTTCAGGTGCCGGCCGGTGCCGACTGGCAGCGGCGCTCGAACAACCTGCCCATCCTCTTCGCCATGACGGCCGAGCATCCGGACCGTCAGGCGTTCCTCGACCTGTCGCGACGCGTAGAGGATCCGGAGTCCCTCGCCGCGGCCCAGAAGATCCTCATCGCGAGCGGCGCGGTCAGCTTCTGCGCCTTCAAGATGTTTGAGTTCTCGAAGGAGGCGAACGACCTGCTGACGGAGCTGCCGCTGCCGCAGCCCGAGCCGGTCGCCCGCCTGCTGGCGCGGCACATGGCTCCTCTGCACCGCCTCCTCGCCTCCGTCGGAGTGGCGGAGCCGGCGGCGCTCTCGGTGGGATGAAGGACGGCTGTGACGACCTACTCCATCTCCGCGATCGTTCTCCAGGCGACCCCGGAGGTCGCTTGGAAACCGCCCTGGCGGTCGGGCCACGCCAGCGTTCTTGCCGTCATCCCCAGAGCGGGCGGAGCCGCCCTTCGCCGTCCTCTCGATACGCGCACAGAAGCCACGGTTCGCCCGAACCGGGCGCGCGGTCCGCCTCCTCTCGCTCACCCTCCTGTCCGACTCGGTAACGATGTCAACCGTCAAATTCGAGAAGGGGTCGAGAACCCCTCCGCGGGAGGTCGTTTAAAATGTCCATTCAAGATTTCCGCACCCAGCTAGAGACCGGTAAAGAGAAGAATTCCCTGTTCGTTGCCCTTACCCGGTTGAGCCGGCTCGGTAGCCTCAAGGACCTGGTTGTCGCGGCGACAGCAGATGGTGGCTGGGCTTACTGGAGCGATGCGATCCCCGTTCCGGTCGGTCTGGCCGAGGTGGGAGCCTGACGTTCTTCGACGCCGGCGGTCTGCAGGGGACCCTGCCGGCGTTCGGGCTGTGACCACCGCGGAGCCCCGAGAGTCCATGCGCCGTCCCCGGGGCCCCGCGGCGTCTCCTCCCTATCCGTCCCCCGGCAGGGCGGGCGCCTAGGGTGCGGCGCCTGGTGTAAACTTCTCCCGCCAGCCTTATGGAATTCGACGCGATCAAGGCGCGGGTGCGCGCGCTCAAGACGGACCTGCTGTGGGGATCGATCTCTCTTTCCCTGCTGCTCGTCTGCGCCTACTATGCCTACGCCGCGGTCATCCCCCAACTCCCCTTCACCTTGAGCCCCAGTTGGGAGGTGGTCACCGCCGCCCCCTGCCCCGCCGACCCGCCGTGCCTCCAGATCGGCGATCGGATGCTGGCCCTCGGCAGACTCGATTTCGACCAATGGCAGAACCACCGTTCGGTCGAGCTGTTCTCGGGTCTCGATCATGGGATCGGGCTGGTCCGGGTGAGGCGGGGCAGCAAGGTGCTGACCTTCCCGCTCAACATCCACGCCCATCAGAACGCGCATCCCCTGCTGACCGGCGTGGGACCGTTCGCCATCCTCCCCCTCATCTTCTGGCTGATGGGGACGATCGCCGTGGTCCTGCTGCGACCGCGCGACGAGCGCTGGTTGATCTTCGTTCTTTTCTCTTATACGACGAGTCTCTGGCTGGCCGCGGGTCAGCTCTCCAGCCGGCGCACGGCCGGCTCGGCGGTCGTCTTCCACGTCGTCATCTGGCTCTTCCTGCCGCTCGCCATCCATCTTCATACGATCCTCCCCAACCCGCTCCTCGGCAAGCGCCTGCGCCTGGCGCTCCTCGGGCCTCTCTATCTCGCCGCGCTCGTCCTCATCGTCGTCGATGCCTCGCCCCGCAACGGCCTGATCGCCGTCGTCGTCTGGTGGGCGGTGGCGGGGCTCCTGCTCTCCACCGGCATCCTGCTCCTGCGGCTCCTGCTGACCCGGGACCCGGCGGTCAAGGTGGCCAACCGGATCATGCTTTTCGGCATGCTTTTCGGGCTGGGACCGTACATCTTCTTCTTTGGTATCTTTCCCAGTCTTCTGCTGATCCTCCACATCGCCGACGTGCGCGATTTTTTCCCCTGGATGTCCCTCCTCTCGGCACCGGCGCTCGCGCTCCTGCCGATGAGCTATATCTACGCCATCTACAAGCACCACCTGGGGGCGCTCGAATTCCGCGCCAACCGCCTGGTGGGCGCCTACAGCTTCTCGGCGGTCGCGCTCATCATCTTCGTCGCGACCCTCCTCGTGGTGAGCGGCAGCCGGGCGACAGGGGACTCGCAGTTTCCGGTCTCCGTCCTCTTCGTCTCCTTGCTCTTCGCCGTCATCACCCCTTTCCTGCGGACGCGTTTCCAGCTCCTCGTCGACCGGCACGTCTTCGGCATCCGCCATACCCAGGAAGAGGTCATCGGCATCGTCTCCGAGCGGATCCCCACGGCCTTCGACCGCGCCGTTCTCGCGCGGGTCATCACCGACGAGATCCTGCCCACCCTGCTCATCCGCCAATCGGCCCTCTACCTGTTCGCCGACGGCTCGCGGGAGACCCTCTACGAGCAGGCCCTGCCGGCGGGCGAGACGGAGCCCACGGTCGACGAGCTCGCCGCCCTCCTCGCCCAGGGAGGGCGCTACATCCCGCCGCCGCTCCTGCCGGAGCCCGCGGGGCCGCGCTCCTGGGTACGCCTCGCCGTCCCCCTCGCCCTCCAGGCCAAGGCCATCGGCGTCTGGCTGATCGGCCGCCGCGATCCCGACGACTACTATCCGGTGAGCGACGTGCGGCTCCTGTCGACGGTCGCCAATCAGATCGCCCCGATGGTCGAGAACATCCGACTCTACGAGCGCGCACAGCAGGAGATCGCCCAGAGGAAGACGGCCGAGCGGGAGATCCGGCGCAGCGAAGAGCGCTTCCGGAACCTCTTCGAGGCGACGCTCGAAGGGATCGCCATCGTCAGAAACGGCCGCATCCTGGAGGTCAACCACGCCCTCCTCTCCATCTTCGGCTGCTCGACCTCCGAGCTCCTCGGCCGCGACCTGTCCGACCTTGTCTCTGAAGGGGAGACGGTCCTCCAGGCCGAGCCGCGCGAGGGGATCGGCTGGAAGAGCGACCGGACGCCGGTCGAGATCGAGATCGCGGGCAAGAAGTACGTCTTCCAGGGCGAGGACGTGACCGTCGTCGCCATCCGTGACATCGCGCGGAGGAAGCGCGACGAGGCGGAGAACAAGATGCTCCAGCGCCAGCTCCTCCTGTCGCAGAAGATGGAGGCGATCGGCCGCCTGTCGGCTGGCGTGGCGCACGATTTCAACAACTGTCTGCTCGCCATCTTCGGCTACAGCGACCTGCTGATCGAGCGCTACGAGAACGATCCGTTCCTGGCGAGAAACCTGTCCGGGATCAAGGATGCCGGCCAGAAGGCGGCCTCGCTCACCAAGCAGCTCCTGGCTTTCGCTCGCCGGCAGCCGATGGAGAAGCGGGTGATGGACTTGAACGCGGTCGTCTCCGGCGTCGAGAAGATGCTGCAGCGGCTGCTCGGTGAGGACGTCGCCCTCCTGACCGATCTCTCGCCGACGCTCGCGCGGATCAAGATCGACCCCGGCCAGATGGAGCAGGTGATCGTCAACCTGGCGGTCAACGCCCGCCAGGCGATGCCCACCGGTGGTCGCCTGGTCATCCGCACGGCCCCGCTCGCGGTCGGCCTCGGCCGTCCGGCGCCGCACACCGACGTCCCGCCCGGCTCCTTCGTCGTCCTGACGGTGATCGATACCGGGCTCGGCATGGACCCCGAGACCCAGCAGCGGATCTTCGAGCCCTTCTTCAGCACCAAGGGGGAGGGCACCGGGCTCGGCCTGTCGACCGCCTACGGCATCGTCCGGCAGAGCGGCGGTCACATCTTCGTCGACAGCGCACCGGGGCAGGGAACCTGCTTCAGCATCTACCTGCCGGCCACCGAGGACCGCGAGGTCGTGCGGGCGAGCGAGGTTCTGACTGGGGCGGGCGGCGGCGCCGAGACCATCCTCCTCGTCGAGGACGAGGAGGAGGCGCGGACGGTGCTGCGCCAGATCCTCGCCGGCAAGGGCTACCGGGTGCTACCGGCGGCCTCGGGGGACGAGGCGCTTCTGGTCGCCGGGGAGTGGCGCGAGCCCATCGACCTGCTGCTGACCGACGTCACCATGCCGCGGATGAAGGGTCCAGAGCTCGCTGCACGCCTTTCGGGGAGCCGGCCGCAGATGCGGGTGATCTACATGTCGGGCTACAACGAGGAGCCGCTCCTGGGTGGGGACGACGCCCCTCTCTGTCTTCAAAAGCCGTTTTCGGCGCAGATCCTGGCGCGGGCCGTGCGCGCCGTCCTCGACGCCAACGAAGGCCTGGCGCAGGCCGTCTGACGCTCGTGATCAGAAGCGCCGTACCCGCCGTACCCGCCGCACCAGAGAAGGGGGCGATCCGGGCTCCGCAGCGGCCTCCCGCTTGGGAGGAGCGCCTGGCGAGCCCTCTTTTCCACGCTTTCTCGCCCCCCATGCCGCCCCGTCCGCAGCCCAGCCCGCCGCCGCAGCTCCTGCCGGCGGAAGAGGTCGTCCTGCCGCGCCCGGGGCGGCCGGGCGACCTCACGGCGACCTGGTTTCCCGCTCCCGGTCCCGGTCCGGCGCGGGGAGCCGTGCTCCTCCTCCATCCCTGGATCCAATGGGGGAAGTCCTACTTCTACCGCGGCGGTCGGGTGGAAGCTCTCCGTGCCGCCGGCTACCAGGCGCTCGCCTTGGACCTTCCGGGCTTCGGCGGCAGCGGACCGCTCACCGGACTCCTCGACCGCGACGTGGCGGCCGGGCTCGCCTACCTGGAATCGCGGAGCGCCGGCTTGCCGCTCCACGTCTGGGGGGTGAGCAGCGGCGGCTACTGGGCGCACCAGGTTCTAAGCCAGAGAAACGGGGTGGCGGGCGCCATGTTCGAGGACGTCTCCCCCCATCTCCTCGAATGGTCGTGGCGCATGCTGCCCAACAAGCGGCCCGGCTATCTCTTCGTCCGCTGCGTCTTCCCGCGTTTCTACCGCTACCTCGACCTGCGGCGCCACGCTCCCGCCCTCCGTGCCGCCGCCGTCGCCTACGTCGGCGGCTCGGAGGACCCGGGGGTCCGGCCGGAGGACACCGAGGAGCTCGCACGCCTCGCCTCCGCGCGCTGCCTCATCGTTCCCGGCGCCCGCCACCTGGGGGCGATCAAGGTCGCGCCGGCGGAGGTGGCGGAGCTGGCCTTGGCGACGTTCGCGAAGGCGGAGGGAGCGCGCTAGGGCGCCGGGATCGCCGGGGTCGCCGGGCAGGCATCGACAGGCTGGAGCCAGTGGATCTCCCGGGCGGCGTGGCCGGTCGGGGTTCTGCCGCAGCAGTGTTCGAGGGCGCGGTAGAACGGCAGCGCCGCATCGGGGTCCTGGAGCTTGAGCCAGGAGCCGGCGGTGGCGAGATATTCGGCTTTTTCTTCCGTGCCGTCCGGCAGCAGGGCGGCGGCGCGGCGTGCGAGAGCGGCCGCCAGGTAGCGGTAGTGGAAACGCTTGTCGGGCCGGGCTCGGCTCCGCTCGGCCCGCCGGCCGGCGTCCGGGGTCCAGAGGAGAACCTTCCTGGCCCGGCTCGCCGTTCGGGGTGCCGGCAGGCGCGGGTTCTCCACCATCCCGAGCTCCAGAGCCCAATCCGGATCGACCTCGGTCCCCAGGATCTCCATGCCGTCCCGCCGTGCCGCGCAGGCGGCGGCGAAGAGGAGGGCGGCGCGTTGCGCTGCCGGCCGCTCCGTCCGGTGCTCCGCCCGGAGGCCGGCGACGAGCCGGTCGAGGGCCGGCCGATACGGCTTCTGTAGATATCTCCGAGCCTCCCGGAAGCGTCCTTCGCGCGCCAGCCGCCGGGCGAGGAGATCGCGCAGCCTCCCCTTCTGCTCGTCCCTGCGGTCGACGTAGGCCGCGAGCTCGGCGGAAGTCAGCAGCCGCTCGGCCACGTAGGCGGCGTCCATGCCGAAGCTCTCGCTCAAGTGGGAGAGGGCCGCCGTATAGCGCCCGAGCGCGACCTCGACGACTCCCGCGTCGTCCGCGGCCTGCCGATAGCTCAAGAGACCGTGCTCCCGGCTGGCTCTCCCGAGAAGGGGAGCGGCCGCGGCCAGGCGTCCCTGGCGGAGGAGGAGCTTGGCGCGGATCCAGGCGGTCATCGGGGCGTCCGCGGGCGCGCGGTCGAGCCAGGCCTGGGCGGCCTTGAAGTCCCCCGCGGCGTAGGCGACGCAGGCGAGGCCGTCGGCTCCGGGCGTCGCTTTCACCCCCGCCTCCTCAACGGCGGCCAGCCAGGCGGCGGCCCCGGCGGTGTCTAAAGGCTGGATGCTGGCGGTCATGACGGCGCGGGCCACGGGGGAACGGGCCATGGCGACCAAAGCTGGCCGGCCGGCCCGGCGGGCGGCCTTGCAGGTGACGTCGAGGGAAGTCCCGGCCGTCTCGTCTCCGGCCGCGTACTGCTCGAAGTAGATCTCGGCGGCGCGGTCGGGCCGGCCGCGGTCGATCTCGGCCCGCGCTTCCCAGCCGCGGCTCGCGCCGGCGAGCCCCAGACGGTCGGGGAAGCCGTCCCGGACGAGCTGCCGGACGGAAGCGAAGCGGCGGAGAGCCTCTTCCGGGTCGACGTCCTTCCCGGGCCCTCGCTTCAGGGCCATCCTGCCGAGCATGAACGCCGCCCAAACCGAGCGCTGCCGGCGCTCGGCGGCGGGGCGGGCGAGGAGGCTCTCCCAAATTTTCCGGGCGTCGGCGAAACGTTCCTCGTGGTAGGTGATCGCCCCGGTCAGGTAGGCGTCGATCTCGGCCGGCAGACCCGCCGGGAGGGTCGCCTCGATCCGCGGCCGCTTCGCGCCGGGCAGGGTGAAGGCGTCGACAGCCCGGAAGCTGGCGCGGAGGATTCCCACACGGTCCAGGATGGCCTTAAGGCGTTTCGGGCTGTCGCTTCCGAGGGCGAGGGTGAGATCCGCCTGCTCGGCCGCCGCCGTGTGCAGGGCGCCCTGGACCGCGAGCGGCTCCTCGGGCGGATCGCTCCCCATCCGGAGCTGGGCGACGGGAGGGTGGGAGCCGGCCGGGAGAAGCTGGTCGAACCGTTCTTTCCACAGGCAGGTACCGGGGCTCTTCAAGAGCTGGACGCCGTCCCCCAGCAGCCAGTTCGGAGGACCGGGGCCACAGGCCCAGAGGCCCGTCCCACCGGCGAAGGCGAGCCCTAACCAGACTCCCAGGGGAAGACGGCGGCGAGCGGGCATCGGAGCGATTCCTCCTCTCGGTTTCCGGGTCAGGGCTCCGGCGCGGGTTGCGCCTGGATCTCGACCGCGAGCACCGTGGGCGTCGCGAAGCGCAACCAGCCTACCGGTCGCTTTTCGCCGGGTCGCAGGGACGAGCCTGGATCGGCCGCCGGGCGTTCGAGCCACAGCTCGCCCGGCGGGTCGATCGCGTCGATCGCGCCGACCGCGCCGATCCCGCCGGGGCGGACACGGTAGCCGGCGAGACCGTCGGCGGCAAGGAGCTTCGCGTTCCTCCATCGTACCCGAAGCGCGGCCGGAGGGGGGACGTCCGCCGTCGACGCGTTGGCGAGGGAGAGATCGAAGAGCTCGGGCTCGGTCGCGGCGATCACGGCCCGCACCTCGCCGCGCGGGGCAATCCCGGCGCGGACCGCCTGAAAGGTCGCCGCCGACCAATTGCGCTGGTCGCCCGCGACCGGCAGGCGGTACCAGAGGAGCCCCGAGAGCTCGCGCGGGCGGTCCCGGGTCCAGCCGCGGACGAGGCCGGCCAAGGCCGCGGGATCGCTGACGGCGGGGGAGACCCCCGCGCCGGCCGGCCAGGCGCGGGCCGGTCCCTCGGCGGCGAGCCCGAGAAGGGCGCCGCCCCGGTCGAAGGCGGCGGCATAGCCGTAGGTGGGGAGGGCGACCCGAAAGGGGCGCCTGAAGCGCACCGCCCGCTCGACCGCCTGCCGCGCCGCTGTCGGGTCGCAGAGGAGACCGGGATCGCCGGGGTGTTCTGGCGCGCGGAGCGAGTGGACCTGGAGGACATAGCCGTCGGCCGCCGCGGCGAGGGCGGCGAAGGAGCGCCGGTGGGTGAGCCAGCTCGGCAGGGCGGTGAGGGTGACCCGCAGTGGGGACACCGCCCGGCGGACGGCGAGGACGAAGTCGCGATAGTCGTCGAGCTTCGACTCGGCGCAGTCATAGTCGAGCTGGATCTCGGCGGGCGAGAGACCCTGGGCGCGAGCGCTGGCGGCCACCGCCGTGGCCAGGGCGAGGACGGCCTCCCGGCCCCGAGGCCGATCGGCGAAACGGCCCGGAAAGGGAAGGATGCGGAGCGCGAGCCCGGCGCCCGGGCGCGCCGCGGCGAGGAGCCGCCAGTCGACGGCGGCCCGCGCGATCCGTGGAGGATCCTGGCGCAGATCGATCTCGGCGGCGAGGACGATCAGATTTCGCAGATCCCCGGCGTGGGAGACCGCCTGGTCCACCTCCGGAGTCCAGAGACGCTGCCAGACGTACGCTTCCTGCGGGAGCGGGCCGGTAGCCCGATCGTTGCCCCGGATGCGGAGCAGCAGCCCGAGCGCGACCCAGGCCAAGAAGGCCACGATCACGAGGGTGAGGCGCCGGGAAGGGCGGGTCATGTCGGGAGGATACCGCCAGCGAGCTCTACGGACGTTGGAACGGCGCGAGGCCCTATACAATGCTCCCACTTCCAGGAGACGACCTTGCCGATCCAGCCCTCGTTCGCCGCCCTGCTCCCGCCCCTCTTCGCCCTCGTGATCTCCATCGGTTGCGCCAGCCGCGGTCCGGTCGCGCCAGCCTCGTCGGCCACGACGGCCAAGCCGACCGCTCCGACCGTTTCGACCGCGCCGGCCGCCGCGCCGTCTCCGGCCGCGGTCTCCGATCCGGAGGACGCGGCACTTTTCGATCCCGCCAATCTCGATCCCTCGATCTCTCCCTGCGTCGACTTCTACCACTACGCGACCGGCGGCTGGCAGGCGAAGCACCCGCGCCCGGCGGCCTATCCCGAGTGGGGCCGCTTCGAGGAGCTCTCGGAGAGCAACTCGAAGCAGCTGCGGAGCGTCCTCGAAGCGGCGGCCCAGAGCGCCGCGGCGCCGGGGAGCGTCGAGCGGAAGATCGGCGACTTCTATGCCTCCTGCATGGACGAGGCGGCGATCGAGAAGCAGGGGCTCGACCCGATCCGGCCGGAGCTGGCGCGGATCGATGCGATCACCGATCACGGGACGCTCGAAGAGGAGGTCGCCCGCCTGCACACCGAGGGGATCGGAGCGTTCTTCGAGGCCGGCTCCAGCCAGGATCTGAAGCGCAGCAGCGAGGTGATCCTCGACATCTCCCAGGGAGGGTTGGGTCTGCCCGACCGGGATTACTACCTGAAGGATGACGAGGCGACGAAGAAGATCCGCGACGAGTACCCGAAGCACGTGGCGCGCATCCTTGCCCTCGCCGGCGAGCCCGCCGCGCGGGCGGCCGACGAGGCCGCGCAGATCGTGGCGATCGAGACCCGGCTCGCCACGGCCTCGAAGACCCGCGCCGAGCGCCGCGACGTCGCCGGCAACTACCATCCGATGACGTTCGCAGAGATGGACGCGCTCACCCCGCACTTTTCCTGGGAGCGCTACGGCCAGGCGATCGGCGCGCCGGTCGCGGGCGCCAACGTCCACTCTTCGGCCTTCCTGCAGGCGATGGACGGAGAGCTCGCGGCGCGGCCGCTGCCGGAGTTGCGGGCCTATCTGCGCTGGCGTTTCCTCGATGGCCTGTCGCCGAGCCTCTCCGCCGCTTTCGTCGCTGAGCAGTTCCATTTCCGGGGGACGGTGCTCGAGGGGGTCCAGGAGATCCAGCCGCGCTGGCAGCGCTGCGTCCAGAGTACCGATATCGAGCTCGGCGAAGCCTTAGGCCAAGCCTATGTCGAGAAATACTTCCCGCCCACGGCCAAGCGCCGGGCGCTGGAGATGGTCGACAACCTGACCGCGGCCTTGCGGGAGGATCTCCACACCCTGCCCTGGATGGGCGAGGCGACCCGTGCCGCGGCGCAGACGAAGCTCGCCGCCTTCGCGCGGAAGATCGGCTACCCCGACCGGTGGATCGACTACTCCGCGCTCCCCATCGAGCGCGCCTCGTATGCCGAGAACGTTCGCGCCGGCATCCGTTTCACCTTCCACCGAGAGATCGCGAAGATCGGCAAGCCGGTCGACCGCTCCTTGTGGGACATGACGCCCCCCACGGTCAACGCCTCGTACGAGGCGTCGCTCAACGAGGTGGTCTTCCCGGCGGGCATCCTGCAACCGCCGTTTTTCGATCCGGCGGTCGACGACGCCTGGAACTATGGCTCGATCGGCGTCGCGATCGGTCACGAGATGACGCATGGTTTCGACGACGAAGGGAGCCAGTTCGACGCCCAGGGCAACCTGCGCAACTGGTGGTCGGCGGCGGATCTCGCGAGCTTCAAGAGCCGGGGGGAGTGCGTGGCCCGGCAGTACTCCGGCTTCTCGATCGACGGCACGCCGGTCAACGGCAAGCTCGTGGAGGGCGAGTCGATCGCCGATCTGGGAGGGGTGAAGATCGCCTATGCGGCCTACGAAAAATCGCTCGCCGGCAAGCCTCGTCAGACCCTCGGCGGGTTCACCCCGGAGCAGCGGTTCTTCCTCGCCTTCGCGGAGATCTGGGCCGACAATACCTCTCCGGAGGAGGTAAGGCTGCAACTCGCGACCGATCCCCACCCCCTGGGCCGCTTCCGGGTCAATGGCGTCGTCGCCAACCTGCCTGAATTCGCGCGTGCGTTCTCCTGCAAGCCGGGAGACCCGCTGGCGCGGCCGGAAGGGGAACGCTGCAAGGTTTGGTAGAGCGTTAAGGATCTGCGACGAGCTACGCCGTTTGTCCAAAGAGAGGAACGCGGATATTCGCCGAGCGGTTGTAGCTCACCGTCGCCGGCAGGCAGGAAGGATCGACGCCCGAGCGGAGCAGCTGCTCGACGCCTGCCGTGGCGATCGTCGCGGCGAGCCGCTGGCCGGGGCATTCGTGAGGACCGGCGCCGAAGGTGAAAATCCGGCGGTCTTTTCTTTTGAGATCGAAGCGCTCCGGGTGAGGGTTCGCGGACGGGTCGCGATTGGCGGCGGCGACGACGACCAGGAGAACGTCGCCCTCTCGCAACTCCTGTCCCGCGATCGTCGCCGCCCCGGCGAGGAAACGGCGGGTGTTCTGGATCGAAGGATCGAAACGGATGACCTCCTGGACGACCTCTGCGAAGCTGCCCGCGGTCTCTGCTTCCTCCCGGACCTCCGGGTGCGAGGCGAGAACGAGCAACGTGTTGCCGATCAGTCCCGCCGTCGCCTCGTAGGCCTGAAACAGAAAGCCGATCGCGTTGGCGATCACGGCGTCCGGATCGTCCCGCCCCAAGCGCCGAGCCTCCTGGACCATCGCGGTGAGGAGGCCGGAGTTCGTTTCGGCGACTGGCGAGGAAATCAGGGCGCGGAAGAATTTGAGCAGATGCCCGGCCGCGACCTTGCCGGCCTCGATCTGCTCGACGCTGCTGACCGGCGAGAAGCTGGGCGCGAAATCGGCGGCCCAGCCGGCGAGCTCGGCGAGAGAGTCGGGGGGGGCGCCGAGCAGGCTCAAGACGACGTAGGTGGGCAGCTCGAAGGCGAAGCTCGAAAGGCTTCCGGGGTCGCTATCAGGGCCGATTCCGTTCCGGCCCGCGAGGAAGTCCGCCCATCGGCGGCTTGCCGTCGCCGCCGGAGTTCCCTCGACCGCCGTCAAGGTCGCAGAGATGGCATTTTTCAAGGGACAGCGGTCGCGGCCGTCCGTCATCCGCACGAGTTGCCGGAAGATCTCGCCGACCGGCGATCCCTGGAGAGCTTTGGGCACCGGCTCTGCCGCCGGGCGAACCCGGCAGAGGTCGTGGTTCAGGGCCTCTGTGACGGCCGCCGCGCTGGTGGCGACCCAAAGGCCGAGGGCGTCCTCGCGATAGAGCGGCTTTTCGGCGATCAGGTGCGCATAGTAAGGATAGGGATCGGGGTGCATCACCGCCGCGAGGGGGTCCGTGGGCCACGCCCCGGGGCGGCTCTCTTCCTGTCGGTCGATCATCTCGCTCTCCCGGCGCGGGGAGAGACACAGCCCGCGCCCGGGTCGATCCTAGACCCAAAATAGTTTTGGTATCATCAAACCATGCTTGCCGATGCCGCCGTCGCCCCCGTCGCCGCCCTCTTCGCCGACCCCGCCCGGGTGGCGATGCTCTTCGCCCTCTCCGACGGCCGCGAGGTCTCGGCCGGTGAGCTCGCCCTCTTGGCGGGAGTGACCCGTTCGACCGCGAGCCTCCACCTCGCCCGCCTGGTCGAAGGAGGCCTCGTCGCGGCCCGAGCGGAGGGCCGTCATCGCCACTACCGCCTGACCCGCCCGGAGACCGTCCAGGCCCTGGAGGCGCTCGCCGCCCTGGCGCCGGAGAGTATGCCCCGCACCCACCGCCAGGCGAAGATCGGAAGGGCGGTCCGCACCGCCCGGACCTGCTACGACCACCTGGCCGGCCGGGTGGGGGTGCATCTCACCGCAGCTCTCATCAAACGCGGCGCCCTCGTCCCCGCCGGTCGTGAGTTCGAGGTCACCGATGTGGGAGAGAACCTGCTCAGTGACTTCGGGGTTGACGTAGCGGCGGCCCGCCGGAGCCGCCGTGTCTTCGCGCTCGCTTGCCTCGACTGGAGCGAGAGGGTCCATCACCTGGCGGGATCCTTGGGAGGAGCGCTCCTTGCGCGCCTCTTGGAGTTGGGATGGATCGAGCGTACGGCGGCGAGCCGGGCTGTGCAGGTGTCCGCTGTCGGGACGCAGGGGCTCGCTCGGGTGTTTGGGGTGGAGATCTGAAGCGATCTATCCAATTGCTGGGCCGAACTCGTGATCGATCTCGTATGCATCATCGAGAGCAAAGTAAGCATGCGCTACGACATCCCGTAAGCCCGCGGTCCCTCGCCAGTCGACGGTGGGATAACGCAGCCGGACTTCCTCCGGGATGTTCTTCGCCGCCTCCCCGAGGATTTCCAAATTGCGCACCGTGGCGTCGTAAGCCATCTCGTCTCCGGTGAACGACGCGAGATCTCGACCATCGGTGTAGCGACTCACCTTCTGCGCCGCTTCGAGCATGTCGCGGAGGAAGAGTTTCCAGCCCCGGAGGGACGAAGGCGCATAGCCAGGGGCGTAAGCCCCTGGCGAGCCCTCGATCGGCGGGGGGCGGAGCTAAGGCTTGTCGTCGGTCGGAGTGGGTATCCGCTCCGCCGGCGGCGGCGTACCGCCGGCTTTCCGCCTGCGGACGACGGTCGAGCGCGGCCGGATGCCATACTTGGCGAGCGTCGGGTCGGAGAAGCCGAGCTTGCCCTTGAGGTTCGCGCCCAGGCGGGAGCGGAGCCTGTCCCCTTTGCGGAGCATGGTCTTGATCTTCGCGCTGGCCTGACGGGCCTGGCTGCGGAGGTCGGCCTTGAGGGCTTCCAAGGCGCGGGTCTGGGCCAGCACTTCTTCGAGCTCGTCGAGATCGTCCGCGACGAACGGCATCTCGGGGAGGCTCGGCTTGAGGTTGCTGACCATCACGTCCCAGCGGGTGGTGCGTTCGGCCGACGACTTACTGATGAATGCCATGGTACATCTCCTCTCAACTACGGGTAGGGGGATCGCGCCCGGCTCGACTCCGCCGCTCGCGGTCCCGGTGGCAGTGACAAAGGTGGGGAAGCTCGGACCAGGAGCTTCCACGCCCGTTCTACGCGATGCTCGATACACCTCCGAGTCCTGCGTCTCCGGTTTCGAACCGGGTCAATCCGTTCCAGAGAGACCCGGCTCCAAGCCGGGATCTAGGTGGTTTCAGTTTAGAACCAAGTAGATCCGCGGCAGAAGCACCCGACTCCGCGGCAAAAGCACCCGACCTCGGGCCCGGATCCAGGTGGTTCCAGTTTAGAACCAAGTAGATCCGCGGCAAAAGCGCCCGACCTCGGGCCTGGATCCAGGTGGTTCCAGTTTGGAACCACGTAGATCCGCGGCAAAAGTAGGTACTGGCCTAATAGATTGTTGGCGCCACTCCCGCCTAAGTAACGCCCCTGCCCTGCGGTAGCTTCCTCCCCCTGTAAGGGGGGAAGCGTTCCCCCTCGCCAGAGAGAAGCGGCCCCCTCCCCTCTCCCACACAGAAGCGGCCCCGGACGGAGCTGTGACCCTCCACCCGGAGCCTTGCCGAGCACAGGAGCAAGTCCTATGCGCGACCGCCGTAAGTCTATCCCGCCCCGTTCACCGATCGACCTATCCCGCACCACCGAAGCGACCCGCCGAGCGATCTACGATGCCATCGTAGCGATTCACTTCACCCCCGCCCCTGGCGAGATCCTCGCCGCGAAGCAAGCCGGAGAGTGGTACCAGAAGTACGACGCCGACGAATGCGGCGTCACCGTCGTCTATGCCCTCGGCCGGTGGGTCGTCGCCTGGCGGCTTTGGGACGTGGAAGACGACGCCCCCGAGGATCAGCACTGGGAAGTCCTCCGCGTCGAAGAGAACCTCTCCGCTCCCTACGGCATCGAGCTCTACGAGGTCTGAGCCATGGGAAACCGGAAGATGACAACCGTCCAGGTCCGCGCCACCCGACAGCAGGCCCAACGGTGGGGAGGAGCGGCACAGTACGACGGCGCGCCCAGCGTCGCGGCATGGCTCGTCACCCTGGCAACCGAGCGGCTCCGGCTGCTCGGCGCCCGCGTCCCCCGGCTGGCGCTGACCTGGCGCCGTGGCCGGTTCAACGTCATGGTGCGGCGCGAAAGGAACAGCCAGCCCCACCCCCGCGAGGTGTCCGGCCTGGTCGCCGGTCCCTTCGGGATCTACCGCGAGCCGGACGACGGAACGCACCCACGTCTCCCCCCGCTCTTCCACCTGATCCACGTCCCAAGCGGCGCCCACCTGGTGGCGCTCCGCCTCCGGAAGCGCTGCAAGTCACTCGCCCGGGAGATCGCTACCTTCCGGGTCGACTGGACCGCCACCGATCCCGAGAAGATGACCGGCCCCGAGATGTGGAAGGTTCGGGATGCCATCAACACCGCCCACCGTTTCAACTCCGGACCTCCGGTCTAGAAAGCGAGGAAACACATGGGTACTACTCTCAAAGTCGCATCGTTCACGGCCCACGCCACGATTGACCAAAGCACCCGGTGGAAGATCGCGGCGGAGGCAGACGGGCATCGCGCCGTGGGCTCCTGGCTCGCTGAGGCGGCAGACTGCTACCTGAAGGCCCGGGCACGGGCGGGGAACCCTATCCCGCTGGCGTGGCACCGCGGGCGCTTCCGGGTGCTCCTGATAGACGGGAGCGAGATCGAGGTCCACGGCATGATCTCGCCCCCCTTCGGCCAGTACCAGGGGTCAGGTAAGGGGAGCAACGGGAACGTCCGGCGGACGCTCGTGCATATCCCTACCGGCCGGATCATCGCCACGCTGAGGACGGCGCGCCAGTGCAAGGCGCTCGCTTCCGAGCTGGCGCCCGTCTACGCCCGGGACGACGCGACGACGGCGGGGGTTGTCGAGCGGCACAGGAGGGAAGCGATGTAGGGCGGCAGGGAGTGCCGCGCAGGATCGGGGCCGGTTCCGAGATGGAGCCGGCCCCTTGACTTTGGTGCGGCAATCGGCCGTAACACCATATCTTGTGGTCTGCTAGAATGGTCCGTGTTGGTGGAGGAGATAGAAATGAATAAGCCCCGCTGGCAGGCGGGGCTCGGTAACTTCTAAAGGCATTCCCTCGGGGTACGAGAGATAGGCTCGTCGTGAATCTATCCTCTCAGATTGGGCACTCCGAGTCAATGGCCCACGGGCCAATCACAGGAGAAGTGTGCCTAAAATGTGTACGGACTTGAACGATGTCGAGAATGCGGAGCGTTTCTATCGTTTGGTAGTGGATAACGCGCCAGTCCAGGCTCTGGACGCTTTGGGCAAGGTTGCCCGGGCAGGTCTATTGCGGGCAGGCGCAGCGTCAAGCCTAGAGGCTAGGTTGGCGGCTCTGCAAGCTGTCATTACCGCCCTCGGTCATGAGGTCAAGCCGGGCCTTGCGAAGGCTCAGGGCGATGTGGATTTCATCCTGAAGACCGCCAATAGCGTCTTTGGCATCCGGCCCTTGAAGCCTTAACCCCGCCCGTCGTGTAGCGCTAAGGACCGGTTCCGGCAGGGGGCCGGTCCTTTTCACGCCGCGAGCAGGTCCCCCACCCGCAACGGCTTCCGGCAGATCCCGGCCTTCATGGCTGGCGTCATCCGGATGCTGCTATGCATCCAAGCGAAGTTGAAAGCCCAAAAATGCAGGGCGAGTGCGGCCTTCAGGTTCTCCCACTTCTTGGAAAAAGCGTTCGTCAACCGCGTCAGGCGGCGGACCTGCATTCTCATGTGGAGATTCTGGCGCTCGACATGCGAGGTGCAGATCATCTTCTCATCCGGGTTGCCGTGTACGGCGATCTTCTCGGCGCCTATTATCTTGGCGGGAGAGTACCGCCGGTTGTCCTCGCTTGAGTCCGTGCCGTAAGTCTTCTGCAAAACCGCGAAGTCGACCCGGCCGCCCAGCTTCTCCTCGACCGCTCCCGGGTACGGCGCGAAACCGTCCGTAGTGAGCTGGAAACGGCCCGCCGTGGCACCCGCGAGCTTGCCCATGAAGGTGTGGGTATCCTCGGCAGTGCGGCGCCCCAGGTGCCAGGAGAGGACGAGCTTGGAGTGGCGCTCGAACCCCACGAAGGTGTAGGCGTCGCCTACGTGCGTGTCCGTGATCCCCTGCTCTACCTTCGTCTTCTCCTTCATGCCGACGTAGCCCCAAATTTCGTCGGCCTGGACGTCCTCGACCTCGACCCGGCGCACCAGGTGAGACAGGATGCCCTCGGCCTTCTCGCCCGCGAACCGGAGGAGCCGGCAAATGGTGTCGCGGTGGGTGCCGGTCAGGCGCTCGGCGGAGCGGATCGAGGAGCCCTCCGTGAGCATGCCGAGGATGAGGGCGGCCCGCTCCGGGTCGATCCGCATAGAGCCCATGGGGCGGACGGGGAGGTCCGTCTGAGAGGCGCCGCACGCCTTGCAGCGCCAGCGCTGGAAGCCGCGATCCTTGCCCCAACGGATGACGCGCCCACCGCAGGAGCGGCAGACGGTCGGGGCGGGGGTTGCGGTCGGGGTTTCCATGTCCGTTCTCGATCTGACGACATAATATCCAATGGATATCCATAGTGTCAAGGGGTGGATTGAAAAAAGATATCCGCTGGATTACCATGCTTCCCATGAACGACGATCCCCACCGCCGACACTCGGCACCGGTAGTGCTCCGCTTTGAGCCGGAGCAGTTGGACATGATCGACAGGGCGGCCGAGGGAGCCGCCTTGAACCGGAGCGCATGGATGCGCTCGACGCTGCTACGGGTAGCTCGCGAGGAGTTGGGCGAGAAGGAGGGCGGCAAGGGGAAGGGAAAGCGCACTCCCTCCCCCTGACCGCCCGGAGTGGTATGCGGGATCGCGGCAGGCAGGGCCGGAGAAGCCCCTTCCGCCAAGCGATCCCGCAAGCAGACTCAGTGGCGGTCCGCATCGGTCCCTCCTCTTGAGGGTTGCGACGTGGACGGGCCGGAGGTACACTTTCTTCGCTGAGATCCCCCGACCGTCCACGTCTGGGTTCTCGAAATCGCCAGCGTGCAACCGCTGGCGATTTCATTTTGGACACATCAAGCCTGTCCGTCAAGACCTAAACATCAGAAAACAGGGAGCTTAGCGCTAATCTCAATTCGGGCGTACGCTCGAATTGGCTCCCTTGTCATGGGCGCTTGCCCGAGTTGAATCCACCTAATCTAAGCGTCCGCTCGAATCAGGAAGGACAATTCGGGTGATTGCCCGAATTGGTGCTCGGGATCTTGAGCGAGCGCCGGAAATATCTAAGGTTTTTTTGATGCGTGCAGGGTGCGGAGGTACTGTAACTCTCTCTGCTCTTCGGCCTGCTTTGCGACGATCGCTCGCGCCGCCTCGTCGATGATTTCTTGCCCCATAGCCTCCAATTGCTTAGCCTTGCGAGCTAGCCGCTTCCTAAGCGGTTCTCTCTCTTCTTCCGGGTACTGTTGGGCGAAAATCTGGGCGGCAGTATTGAGGCTAACCCGCCTCTCCTCCGCGATGTCGAGGACGCGCAGAGCTGCGGCTTGATCATCCTTACCCTTGGGGCCGGGCTTCTCTCTACGTTTTTGGAGTTGCCTGACTATGCGCTCCCGGTCGGACTCCGAGATGCCGGCCGCCATCAGGGCGGAGATGATTCTTGAGAGGGGAAACCGAGGTTCGGGCGGCTTTGGCATCCAGCACCTCCGCAGGTGCCCGCAGGAAGGGAGGAGCGCGGCGGGCCGGGTGCGGTGCCCAGCGTTCGGGGATCAGCCTAGCCGCGCTGTAGGAGAGTCTACAGGAACGGAGCGAGGATGCTAAAATGTCCGCGTGGACCGCTCCCGCCTCGATTGGACCGGATGGTCGGTCAAGAACATGGGGCAGACTCTCCCGGTCTCGGGAGATACCTACCGAGTGAGAGTGCGGACCGGCTTCAAGGGCGATCTACGAGAAGTGATCGCTACCTACCACGGATTGGGGAAGTGGGAGGGCGGCTTCGATCCCCAGGACGTGATGGGATGGAAGCCGCTTCAGTAGGACCCCCGCCGCCCCCGCCTACTTACGCCCCTGTACCACCAACAGAGTGTGAGGACAGTACCCAAAAGTACCCGACCTCAGGACCGGATCTAGGTGGTTTCAGTTTGGAACCCTGTAGATCCGCGGCAAAAGGACCCGACTTCTGGCGTGGATCTACGTGGCCCCAAAGGGGAGTATGGCAGCTCCGGCAGCGGATCTCCCTCTCCCGGGGACAGCTCCGGGAGCTCCGATGCGGCGAGCCCGCGTTCCCCCCTGGGGGAGGACAGGGCAGGTGCCCGAATCGAGGCCCGTCAACCCAAGGTAGGTTCGAGAGCAGCCGCCACGATCGGCTTCGCCCATCTTGGAGTCTGCGCCAAGTCCACCGGACCGAGGATGCGTCCTGCCTTGAGGTGCAATACGAGTCGCGGAGCGGGTCGTTCGCCGTCTTCGGGATCGGCATGAGCGCTGTTGTCATAGACTCGTAGGGCCGTGAGGGAAGGCAGGAGTTGCACGAGGTTCAGACGGCTGCGCTCGTAGCGCTGCCGAATGATCTCCTCTGGGATGCGATGACCGCCCCGGCGGACGCGGGCTGCGACGCGCTCGATGTGAAGCTCGGGACCCTCGAGGCCTACGTACCAGAGGAGAAGCTCGACCCCGCTCTTCGCGGCTTCGTTGAGCAGCCGCGGGATGGTGTTGCCGCCGAGCGTGGTCTCGAAAGCGAAATGGAGACGCTCCTGGATTGCGCGTTCCAAGAGCATCCGGCCGATCCCCCACGCGGAGGAGTTGGCTTCGGCCAAGCTTAGCCCCGGTCGGGCAGAGATCAACTCCCGCGCGGCTTCGTCGGGGTTGTAGTAGTCGGCCCCAGAGCTGCGGAAAGCGGCACCACCGATGCTGCTTTTGCCGGCTCCATTAACGCCAGCGAGAATGTAGAAACGCGGCCGATCCGCCAATCAGCGCCGCCGCCGGGTGGCCTGGACCGCGGCCTCACCCAGTACCTCCGGGGTGGCGTTGAACGCGACCTCCATTCCCTTCTTGGCGGCCGGCGTCTGCATGCGTTCCAGCAGACCCTCGAACTTGGAGCTGAGAGCTTCGAGCGTCTCGGAACGTGCGCTGCTCAAGGACTCGAACTCCTCGAAGGAAAGCAGAACGGCTTTCGGCACCTGGTGACGGGTGATCGCGACGGCACCCGAAACCGCGACGCGGTCGAGGATCTCGCCGAAGCCGTTTTTGGCCTGTGTGGCTGCGACCTCGGGGAGCTCTACCAGCTCACCCAAGCGGTTGCGGAAAGTATGCCTCGCCATGGTTCCCGATCCTCCAATGCCTCTGGTACTCTACAACACAAGTAGCTAACTTAGCCATTCTGGGCGGTACACATCGCGGGAGGTACAGTCCCCCTAGATCCGCGGCCGCACCTTGAGCTCCCCGGGCGGGTGCGGCTCCCCGAGGTGGAAATTCTCGTGCTTGTCGTCGGCGATCGCCGCCATCTCGCGGCCGAATTCGGCGAGCTTTCCGGTCATCTCGGTGAGCCGGTGTTTCTGCGCCGGGTTCCTATACTTCGCGTAAGCGGGAGGATGCGCGATCAGCTCCTCGTAGGTCCGCTCGCCGGGGTTCTTCTGGTCGTGCACGCGAGCGAACGCCGCGAGGAGATCCTGGAGGGCCGGCAGCGCCTCGGCGAATCGCACCCAGCGGTGGTTGTCCCAGGAGAGCTTGTCCGTCAGCCCGTCCGCGGGGGCGTCGGCGCCGCCGAAGCGGTGGCGCAGCTTGATTCCGGCCCAGCGACCGCGCTCGGCCAGCTGGTGGACCGCGTCGGGAGGCATCTCCAGGTTGAGGCCTCCCTCGCTCTCCCCGAGGACGACGTGGGCGATCCGGTCGCGCTGGCCCGGCAGCCGGGAGAGGGACTCGTCGCGCCAGTTCTGCATCACCGAGAGGAGAGAGCCGACGAAGCCGGTGAGCCGGCCGAGACCCGAGGCCGCCTCGTCGAAGCGGTTGCGCCCTTCCAGAATCCCCGAGACGTTGGTCTTGGGAAGGAAGACGTTGTCGGCCGGCGCCTCGGCGAGCGGATGGCCGGGACCGGCGGCCATGAGGTCGACCGCCACGGTCGGCCAGGCGGGGAGGGGCGCGTCGAAGAAGTGGATCGGCAGGTTGCTCGCGAGGCCGCCGTCCGAGAACCAGCAGCGCCCGAGCGGCGGCTGGCGCCGCTGGCCGGGGCCTGGCGCCTCGATCGCGTCGGGATCCACGGCGTAGAGCGGGAAGGCGGAGAGGAGGAGGGGAAAAGAGAGGCTCAGACGGGCGGCGAAGACCACCGGCAGGTCCGCCGCCGGGGGCAGCCCGAGGAGAGGCTCCCCCTCGTGGGAGGGATGGTCGAGCCGCTCGTCCGGCCGGGCGTGTTCGACCATCCAGTCGGCCACGGGCTGGGGGAAGAAACGGCGCAGCTCGCTCTCCTTGAAGTGGAAACGCTGGTCCTCGAACGGGATGCGGAAGGGGCGCGAGAGCGAGAGGCAGGTGGTCATCATCTGGAGGTCGATCGAGCGCTCGGCGGGAGGCGGAACGTCGTCGGAGTCGGCGTCCCGGCTGGCAGCGACCGGCGCCTCGGGGGCTGCGGGGAGACCGGCGCGCCAGAGGTCCCCGAAGGTGAGCGGCCCTGCTGTCGTGGGCTTGCCGGCGAGATCCGAGAGCAGGGCGTCGAGCCAGGGGGTGAGCGGCGGCGCCTCGGGCGTCTCGGCGTCCGGGTCGGCGAGGCCCCGGCAGAGGCCGAAGGCATTCCCGGCAAGGGCGCGGACGGCGCGGACGACGAGAAAGCCGCAACTCCCCGCGAGGGCACCCAGGCCGGCGACGAGGAGCGAGAGACCGAGCGCCGCGATCCGGCCGAGCTCCGCCCCGGGATCCTGGGGAGCCGCCAGGTCGAAAGCGAGGGCGAGGGCGGGCAGCAGACCGGGGAGCGCGCCGAGCCAGGCGCCCTCGGGATAGGTCTGCAGCGTCTCGAAAAGGGCGGCGGCGACCTTGCCGAGGCCGCTTTTGGCGCGGAGGGCGGCGACCGCCACCGCAAAGGCGGGCGCGGCCTCGGGGCTCGGCTGGAAGAGGGAGAAGAGCCGCGAGCGACCGTCCGGCAGGATCTCGGTCAACCGGCGAGGCAGGTCGGCGAGACCGGCGAAGCCGCCCCCCCTCCCGCTCTGCCGGCCATGCTCGGCGGCCGCCGTGGCCGCCGCCGCGATCGCTCCCGCCGAGGTGCCGCCGATCGAGCGGAAACGGAAGACCTCGGCGAGCTCCGCAACGGCCAGGGGATAGACGACACCGCTCGTGATCCCCCCTTTCATCACGATGTCCAAGGAGCGCTTGGGGTGAGCGTACGGATCAGGCGATGCGGACGACGGCGCAGGCTCGGGCATGCGAGGCTCCCAGGGAAGAGGGCGGTACTTTACTACTCCAGCCGGTGCTTCCCGAGGGTGGATCGGACCCATGAACCTCGAGATCTCCTCCGGGGACTCACGCTATCAGGAGAGCTGTACGACCACGAAACTCATCTCCAGGAGGTACCCATGAAAGTCGAGTCCCGTCGTCTCGCCCTCGTCCTAGCCCTTCTCGTTCTCCTCGTTCTCGCCTTCGGAACCGTCGCCTTCAGTCAGGGGGAAGGAGAGGAGCGCCGGAACGTCCACCGGCAGGTGATCGTTCCGGGGGATGACCGCTTCACGCCGCTCGCGCAGACGATCCACGTCAACGACATCGTGACGTGGATCAACAACGACACCGACGACCACACGGTGGTGAGCGACGACTTCGTCAACACCGCCGGCCATCCGAAGCTGGACGTCGTCCTCGTCGGGACCGACAACAACGGCGGCAAGCCGGGAGTCCTCTCCCTCCGCTTCACGACCCCCGGCACCTTCGTCTACTACTGCCGCCTCCACGCCCATCTGGATGCCTTCCACCAGCCGGCCGCGCCGGGTCCCAAGGGCGGAATCCAGGATGCCGACGGCAACCATGGCACCCCGATGATGGGGGTCATCACGGTCCTGCCGAATCCGTAGGAACGCGAGGGGCCGCACCGGTCGGTGCGGCCCCTCAACCCTGCCGCGGTCTCACTTCGCGCAGAGAGACTTCCACATTTGGATCTCTCGCGGCGCCCAGGTAAAGATCGTACAAAGATCGCCACGTAGAGGGGAAGTGGAGGCTCGCCCCCCTCTCCGGCGAGCACCCTACTAAGCAGACCCAATACGCCAAAACGTTGCAAGAAGGTTTTGCCTTCCTCTCTTCAGAAGATCGCGCCCCGGGGGTAAACTGAAAAACGTGATCCGAATCCGCAGGGCGGGTACAGGGATAGGACGGCCTCTCGCCAAGGGGGCCGCGGTCCTGCTGCTTTTCTTTTTACTGGGCGGGTTGATCGAGGTTCATGGTCGGGGCGCGTACCATCATGAAAACCTCGGTGCCCATGCGCGGTTTACCCCGGCGGCGGCTCATCCCTTAGCGCCACGTCACGTCGAGGCGGGTAGCGAAGAAGAGCGCCCCACCTGCGCCGCCTGCCTGCACGGCCGCGCGGCGCGGAGCCTCGCGGTCTCTTTGGCGACGATCACCGATGTCGCGACCGTCGGTGGATTTCTGCCGCTCCCGTCCGATCGCCATCCCTCCGACCCCTGCGCCCGGTGGGTCGGCGGCCGCTCTCCTCCCCTCGCCTGATCGCTTTTCCTGGCGCTCGACGTCGCCGTCCTGATCGTCAGGGCGGTGGAGCGCGCCTCCAAAAAACCTGAAAGCTGGATCGTGGGTGGATCGTTTCGACGATCGCCTGCCGTGCCCTGCGTGCTCTCTCCTCCTGGCGGCGACTCGTCCGTCCATGGAGATCGTGTCGGCGGACCTCAGGCGTCCGCTCGTCGTTCCATTTTTTCTTTGAGGAGATCCACATGTCGAACCGTAGTTTTCGAGGCTCCAAGCTGGCCCTGGTCGCGGCGTTCGCCCTGGCCCTGGGCGGCGCTCTCGCCACGCCCGGCGCCGTCTCCGGCACCGAGCGGGCGATCAATGTGAACGATCGCGTCACCCTCTCCGGCAACGTCCATCTTCTCCCGCCGACGGCCATCGAGATCCAGCGCTCGGATCCCAGCCTTAAGATGGAGCGGATGATCCTCGCGCTCGCCGGCCGGCCGGGGGCGAGCGCCGATCTCGCGCAGCTGCTCGCGGCGCAGCACAACCCCGCTTCGCCTCTCTACCACCAGTGGCTGACGCCGCAGCAGTTCGGCGCCCGTTTCGGCCTCGCCGACGCGGATCTGGCGACCGTCACCGGCTGGCTCAAGAGCCAGGGCTTCAAGATCGACGAGGTGGCCAACGGCCGCGGTTGGATCAACTTCAGCGGCAACGTCGAGCAGGTCGAGCGGGCGTTCGCGACGGAGATCCATGACTATCGGGTCGACGGCATCGTCCGCCATGCCAACTCGATCGATCCTTCGATCCCGCGCGGTCTCGCCGGGCTCGTCCAGGGCGTCGTCACCCTGCACAGCTTCCCGCGGCCGTTCCTCCACACCGGGGCACGCCTGGTCCAGCCGGAGGAGCTCACCCCGTACTACACGTCCTCGGGCAGCCACTATCTCGCGCCCGCCGACTTCGCCACCATCTACGACCTCAATTCGCTCTACAGCGCCGGGACCACCGGCAGCGGCCAGACGGTCGCGATCGTCGGGCGGACGGACATCAAGCTCGCCGACGTCCAGTACTTCCGGAGCTTCTTCGGCCTGCCGGCCAACGATCCCGTCTTCGTCCACAACGGCACCGATCCGGGGGATCTGGGCGGCGGGGAGGAGACCGAGGCCGACCTGGACGTCGAGTGGTCGGGCGCCGTGGGACGCAACGCCACGCTCGACTTCGTCATCTCGAAGTCGACGTCGACGACGGACGGCGTCGACCTTTCGGCCCAGTACATCGTCAACAACAACCTGGCGGCGTCGATGAGCACGAGCTTCGGCTCCTGCGAGTCGGCGATGGGCACGACCGAGCTCGCGTTCTACGACAACCTCTGGTCGCAGGCCGCGAGCCAGGGCATCACCGCCTTCGTCTCCGCGGGGGACGCGGGAGCCGCGGGCTGCAACGTCGGGGGCGACACCACCGGCTCGGGCGTCGCGGTCTCCGGCATCTGCTCGACTCCTTTCAACGTCTGCGTCGGCGGCACCCAGTTCAACGACACGGCGAGCCCGAGCACCTACTGGTCGGCCACCAACAACGGGACGACCGAGGCCTCGGTCCTCTCCTACATCCCGGAGGTCGCCTGGAACGAGAGCGGCACCGTGACCGGCGGCTCGGACCTGTGGTCGACGGGCGGCGGCGCGAGCACCACCTACGCCAAACCGTCCTGGCAGGTCGCGACCGGGGTTCCGGCCGACGGCAAGCGGGACATCCCCGACGTCTCGCTGTCGGCGGCGGGGCACGACGGCTATCTCATCATCACCGGGCACACCTCGACGGTCTCGGGCTTGGGCGCTGTCGGCGGCACCTCGGCGTCGTCGCCGTCGTTCGCCGGTCTGATGTCGCTCGTCGTCCAGAAGACCGGCGCGCGGCAGGGCAATGCCAACACCGTGTTCTATCCCATGGCGGTGAGCCAGCTCGGCGGCACGGGGGTGGCGGCTTTCCATGACGTCACGAGCGGCAACAACACCGTTCCCGGCGTGACCGGCTTTTCCGCCGGCACCGGCTATGACCGCGTCACCGGCCTGGGCTCGGTCGACGGCGCCCTCCTGGTCAACAACTGGGGCGGCGGCACGGCGACACCGAGCTTCACGATCTCGGCCTCGCCGAGCTCGGTCTCGATCGCGCAGGGCGGCTCCGGCTCGGCGACGGTCACGACGGCGGTCGCGGGCGGCTTCAACTCGGCGATCTCGCTTTCGGCCAGTGGCCAGCCGACCGGCGTCACCGTGGGTTTCAGCCCGGCGTCGATCGCGGCTCCCGGCGCGGGGACCTCGTCGATGTCGATCACCGTCGGCTCCACCACCGTGGCGGGGACCTATACGATCACGGTCACCGGCACGGGCGGGGGCCTCACCCACACCGCGACCGTCAGCCTGACGGTCACCAGCGGCGGCACCACGCAGCTCCTCGGCAACCCGGGCTTCGAGAACGGCTCGAGCGCGCCGGCTCCCTGGACCGTCACCTCTGGCGTCATCGACAGCTCGACGGGCGAGCCGGCTCATTCCGGCACCTGGAAGGCCTGGCTCAATGGTTATGGCACCACCCACACCGACAGCATCCTGCAGACGGTCACCATCCCGTCGACCGCGGTGTCCGCGACTCTCGCCTTCTGGCTCCATATCGACACGGCCGAGACGACCACGACGACGGCGTTCGATACTCTGAAGGTGGAGATCCGCAACACCTCGGGCACGGTGCTCTCGACCCTCGCCACCTACTCGAACCTCAACCACAACACGGGCTATGCGCAGAAGAGCTTCGACGTGACGTCCTTCAAGGGACAGACCGTCCAGGTCTTCCTGGTCGGCACGGAGGACAGCTCGCTGCAGACCTCGTTCGTGGTGGACGACTTCACCCTGAACGTCCACTAAGCGGTTGTCGTAACCGACAGGGCCCCGGCGCAACTACGCCGGGGCTCCTCTTTTTTCTGGGCGCGGCGTTTCAACCCTGCCGTTTGAAGTACTGGACGTCCTTCTCGTGCTCCTTGGCCGCGGCTAAGGAGCTGAAGGTGCCAAGATTCCGCCGTTTGCCCGTCTTCGGGTCCTGCTTTTTCGAGTAGAGCCGGTATTCGCCGGTCTTCAACTTGCGGATCATGAGGGTCCTCCTTCCATATCCTCCTAGGACTTACAGGATCGATGCCAGTCCTTCGACTGGACTCCCGCGCCGGACCTCTGCTAGAAGATGCCTTCCGTGGCCCAGCACCCGCAGAGCGTTCTCGTCCTCACCGGCATGCACCGGTCGGGCACCTCCCTCCTCGCGAGCCTCGCGTCCCGGGCGGGGTTCGACATGGGCGCCGATCTCCTTCCCGGAGGCAAGGGGAACCGGCATGGACATTTCGAGGACCCGGAGCTCGTCCGCTTCCACGAGGAGTGCCTGAGCCGGCGGGGGTTGGCGCCGTTCCGCCCGCCGGAGGATGGGATGCCGCCCTTCCTCCCCGCGGAAAAGCGGCAGGCCGAAGCGATCGTCGACCGCCGGCGCGGCCAGGGCGCCTGGGGTTTCAAGGACCCCCGCACCAGCCTCTTTCTTTCCCTCTGGGACGAGCTCCTGCCCGACGCCTGGTACCTCCTCGTCTACCGCCATCCGGTCGAGGTCGCGCTGTCGCTCCTGCGACGGGGGATCGACCTCGAGGTGCAGCTCGATCCGCGGCGGGCGATCCGCGCCTGGATGACCTACAACCGGCAGCTCCTGGCCTTCCGCGAGGCCCACCCGGAGCGCTGCCTGCTGTGGCCGATCTCCGGGGTGGTCGAGAACCTGGCAGCCGCCTGGGAGCTCCTCGCCGCGCGCTCCGGCCGGCCGCCCGCCGGCCCGGGGTATGAGGGGCTCTACGAGCCGGCCGATCTCAAGCGGGGGCTCCTGGCGCGGGAGATCGACTGGCCGGCCCTCCTGCCCGCGGCGATGGAGCTCTACGCCCGGCTCGGCGAGCGCGCCGACCTGTCCGCCGGGACCACCGGTGAGGGCGGCGGCGAGCCGGCCGCGCTCGCCGCCGTCCCGCCCCGCGAGGGGGAGCTCCGGGAGGCCAGCGAGTTTCTTCTTGCCGCGGTCCTCGGCGGCGCCGGCACGCCGGAGACGCCGGAGAGGCCGGAGGAGGTCGGCCCGGCGGTCTCGGAGCGGCAGCGGATCGAATACTCCGAGCTCAAGCGGCTGGTGAGCCACCAGGCCGAGCAGTTGTGGTCGCTCGGGCAGCGGTTCGAAGCGCTGGAGAAGGAGCAGATCCGGCGGCAGGGCGAGCAGGCCCGCCTGGAGGAGACCCGTGCTCTCCGCCTCGTGCAGTCCTACTGGCGGACGACCCGGCGGATCGCGGGTGTGAAGCGGCAGGCGGCCTGGCGCCTGCGCCGGCTGGCCGGGGGGGCCGCGCCGCCGCCGCCCGAGGAGATCGTCGTCGGCTGCGTGATGGAGAACTCTCCCGTCTTTCTCGCCCAGGCTCTGCGCCTGGTGCTGTCGCTCCGCTGGTTCGGCGGGGCTCTCTCCCGTGCCCGGATGCTGGTCTGCGTCGTCTCCGGGATCGGGGACCAAGACCGGCGCCGGCTCACGGAGGCCGGCGCGGAGGTGACGATCGTCGAGCCCTTCGACCGGCGCAATCCCCCGGCCAACAAGCTGCAGCTCTTCGCCCCCGCTCTCGAAGGCGGCGCCCGAGGGGTGCTGCTCCTCGACTGCGACACGATCGTCGTCCGCGATCCGCTGCCGCTCTTAGTCGGCGGCGCCTTCCAGGCGAAGATCGTCGACGTGCCCTCGGTGCCGCACGACGCCTTCGAGCGGGTCTTCCGGCACCATGGGCTCACCCTGCCGCGGCGGCGCTACCGGACGACCCTGAAGCCGGAGCGGACGATCCTCTACTGCAACTCCGGGGTCGTCTTCATGACCGCCTCGGTGGCGCGGGAGATCGTCCCGGTCTGGCGGGAGTGGAACGCCCGCATCCTCGAGCGCGTGGACCTCCTGGGCTCGGCGGCCCACCACTGCCACCAGGCGAGCCTGAGCCTCGCTTTGGCGGCGCACCCGGTGCCCTTCGCCGAGGCTCCGGCGGCCTTCAACTTCCCCCTCCACATGACCGGCCTGCCGCTCGTCCCCGCTCTCCTAGCGACCGATCCGGCGATCCTCCACTACCACGGCGAAGTGGATGCGGCGGGCCGGCTCCTCCCCACCCGCTATCCGCGGGCGGAGGCGCGGATTGAGGCTTTCAACCGGCGGTGGAGCGACCGCTTCCACGCCCACACCCGCGAGTAGAGCCGCTCGTGGGCCGGCTCCTCCGCCTGGCGCAGGGCGATCTCGCGCTCGAACCAGTCGAGGAAGGGCTCCATGGACTGGCTCCGCCGCCAGGCCGGAGCGCGCTCGCGGGCGAGCGCCCGGAGGGCCGGGAGATCGGCGATACAGCGTTCCAGGCCCGCCGCCACGGCCGCGGGCGTATCCCCCTCATAGATCACCCCGGCCGCGGCGCCCGCCTCCACCTGCTCGGCGAGCCAGGTGCCGCTCGGCACGACGACGGGGAGCCCGGAGAGCACCGCCTCGCTGAGGATGCCCGAAGGCCGCTGCTGGTAAGGGATGCGGGCGTAGGGGAAGAGCATGAGGTCGGCCGCGGCGAAGAGGGAGAGATAGCCGGTGCGGTCGAGCTGGCCATGGACGGCCTCGACCCCGGGCTCGGTGGCCAGGCGGCCGAGAGCGTCCCACTCCTCGGGGGAGAGCTGCTCGTTAAAGAGCTGGAGGAGGAAGACGGCCGTGGTCCGCTCGCGGCTGGCGGCGACGATCGCCGGCAGGAGGTCGAAGCCCTTCTCGGGGCGCGCCCCGCCGACGATCGCGACCCGCGGCGCTGGGGACGGCCGCGCCGCGGCCGGCCGCTCGACCGTCTCGACCGTGGGGATTCCGGAATCGAGCTCGGTCATGGGGGAGAGGAGCACCCGGGTGCCGAGGAGGGACTGGAGCTCGGCCTGGAGCCCCCGGGTATGGCAGGCGAAGAGGAGCCGCCGCTGGGCCGCGGGCCCGCGGGCGGCGAGCTCGGCGGCGGCGACCTCAAACTCCGCCACCTGGCGCGCGCGCTCCTCGGGACCCTTGCGGTTCCAGCGATCGGAGGCAAAGAGGACGAGGAGGAAGGGCCGCTTCGCCGCCGGCAGCTCGGCGAGCCAGGCCGCCAAGGCCCGCGCCTCGCACTGGGTGGCGACGGTCAGGAGCACCCGATCGTCCCGCCGGACGACGGGGTCGACGTGCTCGTGGAGCATGCGGAGAAAGAGCGCCGTCCGCTCGTCGAAGGAGAGCTCTGAACGGAAGACCGGATCGCTAAGGACCGCACGGCCGCCCGGGAGGGCCGCCCGCACGGCGGCGTCCGCCTCCTCGTTCATGAAGAGGACGGGCTCCATGCCGCGGGCGAGGGCGGAGTCCCAGCACCCCAGGGCCTGGTGGAAGCGGTGCCCGCCCCGGCCGGCCAGGCGGTGCTGGATGGAGATCTGGCGGAGAGTCACGGGAGCGATCTTCCGGGAAGAACCTAGAGCTTCCCCAGGGCTTTCAAGACCTCGGCGTCGTGGCCTTCGACCGCGACCTTCTTCCATACCTTCCGCACCTTGCCCTCGCGGTCGAGGAGGAAGGTCGAGCGCTGGATGCCCATCGACTTTTTGCCATAGAGGTTCTTCTCCCGCCAGGCGCCGTAGAGGTCGGCCACCTGATGGCCGACATCGGCCAGGAGGGGGAAGTTGAGGCTGTGCTTGTCGCGGAAGCGGCCATGGCTTTTGACGTCGTCGGGCGACACCCCGAGGACGACGGCGCCGCGGGCCGCGAGCTCGGCCTTCAAGTCTCTGAAGGCGCAGGCCTCCCGAGTGCAGCCGGGCGTGTCGTCCTTGGGATAGAAGTAGAGCACCACGGGTTTGCCGCGGAGATCTTCTAAGTGGACGGTGCTGCCGTCGTCGGCAGCGAGAGTGAAGTCGGGGGCGGTCGCGCCCTCTTCGATCCAGGCGGGGGTCTCGGACATGGGATCTCCTCTTTCGTTCCCCGAAGTCTATCGCAAAGCCGTGACGACGTCGTCTCCGAGGGCAACTCGGGAGGTTTTCCGCGCCCTTCTCTGAAACCGCTTTCACAGGAGCGCGCGAGCGTCTGTTTGAAAGAGTTTTCAAGGCACTCCTTTCGCCATTTTTTCTTTTTAGTTTCGTGTCCCGCTTTCGTCGGCAGTCGCACTCTTCAGGTAAGCACCAGAGGGCCGGGGGGCTCTCACCAACGCGCCGATCTCGGCACGCTTCATGGTGCGAATGTTTCAAAGCGAATGAGCTGTAAATAGGGCGGGGAACGCTTTTCGAGCGTTCCATCGACCGCGGTCCGTGGAGATCGGGCGGGATGCCGTCCGTCTGTCCCGAGCCGGCGTTTCTATCGATCTTTGTCGTTTATCGATCAATTATTGAGGGGGCCTATGCGGCTGCTTTATGATGAGGGTCACAACCAAACCTGGACGATCGATCCCGGGCTCGCTTTAGAGCTCAGCCGGCGCACCAACGAGGCGCCGCGCTACTACTCGTACGCGCACGTGGCGGACCTGGTCGCGGCGCGTTTCGGGGGAAAGGTCGTGCGCATCACGGGGCGCCCGCTGTCGCCCGAGCTGCTGGCGACGGGCGACGTCCTCCTGCTCAACCACTGCTGCTCCTCCCGCCACAAGCATCTGGGAGTGGGGGGGGAGGCGATCTTCTCGGCCGCGGAGATCGCGGCGCTTGAAGCCGCCGTCGACGCCGGGCTGGGGCTCTTCGTCCTCGGCGAGTTCGAGATCGACTCCTGGGGCTCGAACGTCAACGAGGTGCTTGAGCCCTTCGGGATGCGGTTCCGAAACGACGTCGCGACGATCGCCGCCGATCGCGTGCGCGGCCCTCTGCGGCTGCCGATCTTTGAAACCGAAGAGATCGCGGCGCACCCCGCGGCACCCGCGGTGCAAAAGGTTTCCTATGGCTCGGGCTGCACCGTGGAGCTTCTCTCGCACGGGGAGAACGGGCGATCTCAGGGAGTCGTCCAGAGCGGCGAGGGGGAGGTGCTCCTGGCGGTCGCCGAGGTGGGGCGCGGCCGGGTCGTGGCGGTGGGGGACTCCGACCTCTTCGCCGAGCCCTTCCTCTCCTACAACGACAACCGCGCTCTCTTGCTCGGCCTCCTCTCCTGGCTGGCCCAGGAGGATGCCGGCGACGCCCTGACTCCAGCGACGCCAGCAAGGGCGCTGGCGGCGCTGCCGAGCGCGGAGGAGACCGCCCACGACCTGGTGGCCCATGGCCTCTCGGCGGACGCCCGGCCGGCGCCGGGAACGGTGGTCGATTTCACCGCGGGGGAGCGGTCGGAGATGACGTACCTCCTCGCCGGGGTCGGCATCGACCCGGAAGTGGACTTCGAGGGTTTCGCCCTCGAGGCGAGGCTCGTCTTCCATGAGCTTCCCAAGCGGATCCGGCGGATGCTCGTCGAGTTCGCCCACAAGGGCAACGTCGACGGGGCGCTCCTCCTGCGCGGCTTTCCGTGCGACCGGGCGCTCCCGCCGACCCCGTCGCGCTCGGGGGAACGGGCGAAGAAGGCGACGCACGCCTCCGAGCTCTGGCTGTGCGCCGTGGCCGCGGCGCTGGGCGAGCCGGTGGGCTATCTCCAGGAAAAGCAGGGGAGTATCGTCCAGGACGTCTTCCCGACCCCGGGCAATGCCGACAAGCTGTCCTCGGAGAGCTCGTCGATCCTCTTGGACTTCCACACCGAGATCGCCTTCCACCCGTTCATGCCGGACTACGTGCTGCTCTACGGCCTGCGCCAGGATCCGGACCGCGAGGCGCGGACGATCTTTTCGAGCGTCCGGCGTTTCATCCACCTGCTCGATCCGGCGGATCGCGACACCCTGTTCGCCAATCTTTTCAAGAGCGGGGTGGACTACTCCTTCGGCAACACCGCGGAGCGGCGGGGGCTGGGGCCTCTGGTGTCGGTCCTCTATGGTGACCGCCAGGACCCGTTCCTGCGTTACGATCTCGATCTGATGGAGGGACAGACGCCGGCCGCCCGGCGGGCGCTCCAGGTGGTGCGGGAGCTGGTCAACGACGTGCAGCGCGACGTGACGATCGAGCCCGGGAGTCTCCTCGTTCTCGACAACCGGCGGTCGGTCCACGCCCGTTCCAACTTCCGCGCCCACTACGATGGCCGCGATCGCTGGCTGCAGCGGCTGTCCGTCGTGCGCGACTTAGACGCCTCGCTCGGCGACCGGCTGCACGGCAGCCGGGTCATCGCCACGGATTTCTCGGGATATCTGACTGCGGCCACCGCGGACGGAGAGGCGGGCTAGGCATGCGCCTCGTCCACGAGCAGATCGCGGCGCGCGCCGCCGCCGATCCGGCTCTCCCCGCCGTCGTCGGTCCGGCAGAGAGCCTCACCTATGGCGAGCTCGACGCCCGGGCCGACCGGCTGGCCCACGCCCTGCGCGAGCTGGGGGTCGGGCCGGAGGTCACGGTGGCCCTCCTCGCCCCGCGCACCCCGGCCTCGGTGGTCGCCGCCCTCGCCGTGCTGAAGGCGGGGGGAGCCTACCTGCCGCTCGACCCCGCCCACCCGGAGGAGCGCCTGCTCTTCTCGGCGCTCGACGCCCGGGCCCGGGTGCTCCTGACGACCGGGCCGCTCCTCGCCGCCTTCCCGGGGCTCGGCAGCGCTCTGGCCGCCACGCTTCGCCTCGATCGCGACGAGCCGATCCCCCAGCCCGGAGGCGGTCTGAACCTGCGGGCGGCCTCCTTCGGGCGCTCCGTGCAGCCAGGAGGCCGTCCTCGGATTCAGACCGCCCCCGGGCTGGGGAACCTCGCCTACGTCATCTATACCTCCGGCTCGACCGGCCGGCCGAAAGGGGTGGAGGTCGAGCACCGCGCCCTCGCCAACCTCGTCGCCTGGCACCGGCGGATCTACAACCCGCGGCCGGGAGACCGCACGACCCGCCTGGCCGGCGCCGGCTTCGACGCCGCGGTGTGGGAGATCTGGCCCGCCCTCGCCGCCGGAGCGTGCCTCTGCCTGCCGCCGGAGGACGTCCTGCGGGCGCCGGATCGGCTGCTCGCCTGGCTGATCGAAAACCGCATCACCCAGACCTTCCTGCCGACGCCGCTTGCCGAGGCGGTGCTCGGCGAGCCCTGGCCGGCGGGCGCGGCACTGGAGGTGATGCTGACCGGCGGCGACCGCCTCCACCGCGGACCGGGAGCGGAGCACACCTTCGCCCTCGCCAATCACTACGGCCCCACCGAAGCCACCGTCTGCGCCACCTGGACGATCGTCGAGCCTGGAGTCGAGACGGGATCGCAAGGATTTTCCGCCCCGCCGCCCATCGGGCTGCCGGTCGACGGCGCCACGGTCCACCTCGTCGATCTCTCGGGCGAGCTGTCGTCGGTGCCGGAGGGCGAGACCGGGGAGCTGTGGATCGGCGGCGAGAGCCTGGCGCGCGGCTACCGCCACCGGCCTGACCTCACCGCGGAACGCTTCGTGCCGGACCCCTGGGGGGCTCCGGGCGGACGGCTCTACCGGACCGGCGACCGGGTCCGGCAGCTGCCTTCGGGAGACCTCGACTTCGTCGGCCGCCTCGACCTCCAGGTGAAGATCCGCGGCCATCGCATCGAGCTGGGGGAGATCGAGGCCCGCCTGCGCTCCCACCCCGCGGTGCGCGCGGGGGTCGTCCTGGTGCGCGAGGAGGAGACGGGCGACCGCCGGCTGGTGGGCTATGTCGCCCTGCGCTCCCTGTCGGCGGCATCGGTGACGGGATCGGGGCCGGACGCCCGGGAGCTCCGCGGTTTCCTCGGGCAGGCGCTGCCGGAGCCCATGGTGCCGGCGAGCTGGGTCTTCCTTCCCGGCCTGCCGCAGACGCCGAACGGCAAGGTGGACCGCGCGGCCTTAGCCCGCATCGCCCCCGACCCGGTGGCCGGGGAAGCGGTGGCGCCGAGAACTCCTGTCGAGGAGCGCCTGGCGGCGATCTTCGGCGCGGTGCTGGGGGTCGATCGGGTGGGAGCGCTGGACGATTTCTTCGCCCTCGGCGGCCATTCGCTCAAGGCCACCCAGGTGCTGTCGCGGGTGCGCGCGGCGCTCGGGGTCGAGCTGGCGGTGGAGGATCTCTACGCCCACCCGACCGTCGCGGCGCTCGCTCGCCGGGCGGCGGCGGTGGCGGAGACAGGCGCGGAGGCATCTGTCGAGATCCGGCCGCGCGATATCGGCGATATCGGCGAAGCCGGCGACATCGAGATCCCGCTCTCGTACGCCCAGCAGGAGCTCTGGTTCCTCGCCCGCTGGGCGCCCGGCAGCCCGGCCTACAACACCCCGATGGCGGTCGCTCTTAACGGGCCGCTCGACACCGCCGCCCTCTCCTGGGCGCTCGCCGAGATCGTCCGCCGCCACGAGGTGCTCCGCACGATCTACCCGGAGGTCCACGGCCGGCCGGTCCAGCGCATTCTTCCCAGCTCGCCGGTCGCCCTGCCGGTGATCGATGTCTCAGGCCTGTCCGTGAGCCCGGCGACCGCCGGGCGCCTGGCGGCCGAGGAGGGGCGCCGGCCGTTCGACCTCGAACGGGGGCCGGTGCTGCGGACGATCCTCCTCCGCCTGGGGCCTTCTGAGCACCGGCTCCTCCTCCTCCTCCATCACATCGTCTCCGACGACTGGACCTTCGCGATCCTGTTCCACGAGCTGGCCGCCCTCTATGCCGCCGCTGCCGCCGGTCGCCGTCCTTCGCCGCTGCCAGAGCCGCGCCTCCAGTATGCCGATTTCGCCCTCTGGCAGCAGGAGCGCCTCGCCGGCGCCGTCCGCGCGGAGCTCCTCGGCTATTGGCACGCGCAGGTCGGCTCGGCGCCCACGGTGCTCGATGTGCCCGCCGACCGGCCGCGGCCGGCGGGGATCTCCTTCGCCGGCTGCCGCCTGTCGGAGGCGCTGCCGGCCGACCTCGCCGGCCGGCTGCGGACGCTCGCCCGCGGCGCGGAGGCCTCGCTGTTCATGGTCCTCCTCGCCGGCTGGAGCGCCCTCCTCGGTCGCTATGCGGGGGCGGACGACCTCCTGGTGGGAGTGCCGAGCGCCAGCCGCAACCGGGTGGAGCTCGAAGCGCTCCCCGGCATGCTCGTCAACACTCTGGCCCTCCGCGCCGATCTGACCGGGCGGCCGACCGGCGCGGCGCTCCTCGCCCGGCTGCGCGCCGCGACCCTCGGCGCCTTCGCCCACCAGGATCTGCCGTTCCCGCTCCTCGTCGAGGCGCTCCAGCCGGCCCGCGACCCGTCGCGCCAGCCGCTCCTCCAGGTTCTCTTCGTCTTCGGCAATGCGCCGCGGCCGCCGCGCGAGCTGGCGCCGGGGCTCGGCCTCGCGGTCTCGGAGATCGCGGTCCCGGCGGCGAAGATGGATCTCTCGCTCTACCTCGTGGAGGAGGAGGACGGCGGGATCGGCCTCGAATGGGAGTACGCCACCGCCCTCTTCGACGCCGCGACCGTGGGGCGTTTCGCCGGCCACTTCCGCAACCTGCTGGCCGGGATCGCCGGGCTCGCCGGGCGACCGGGGAGCCCGATCGTCGAGTTGCCCATCCTCTCCGCCGCCGAGCGCCGGCAGCTCGCGCGCTGGAACACCGAGAGCGCGCGGGTGCCCGCCGCGGCGCTCCCGGCGCTCCGGGACGAGCGGTTGGACCTCCTCTTTGCCGCCCAGGCCGCCCGCACGCCGGGCGCCACGGCCCTGATCGTGGGCCGGGAGCGCCTCACCTACGGCGAGCTCGCGGCGCGGGTCGACCGCCTGGCGCGCCGCCTGGCCGCCCGCGGCGTGGGACCGGAGGTCGGGGTGGCGCTCTTCCTGCCGCGGACGGTCGATCTCATCGTCTCCATGCTCGCGACGCTCGCGGCCGGCGGTTTCTACGTGCCGCTCGACCCCGCCTACCCCGCCGAGCGGCTGGCCTTCCTTTTCGACGACAGCGGCGCCCGTCTCCTGGTGACCGAGAAGAGCCTCGCGGGACGAGCTCCGGCCGGCCTGATGCAACCGATGGAACCGGTATGGATGGGGGAGGACGGCGCGCCGGAGGCGCCCGTCACGGGCTCGTTCGTCCACACCCATTCTCCCCACCAGCTCGCCTACTTGATCTACACCTCGGGCTCGACCGGGCGGCCCAAGGCGGTGGGGATCTCGCACGCCAGCGCCGCCCTCCTCGTGCGCTGGGCGCAGGGGGTGTTCCCGGCCGAGGAACGGGCGGTCGTGCTGGCGGCGACGTCGATCGCCTTCGACCTTTCGGTGTTCGAGATCTTCCTGCCGCTCGCCTCCGGCGGCACGGTGGTGCTGGCGGAGAACGCCCTCGCCCTCCCGGAGCTGCCGGCGCGGGACGAGGTGACGCTCGTCAACACCGTCCCCTCCGCTCTCGCCGAGCTGCTCCGCCAGAACGCCCTCCCGGCCTCGGTGCGGACGGTCAACCTGGCGGGGGAGGCCCTGCCGCGGGCGCTCGCCGACCAGGTCTACGCGCGGCCGGAGGTCGGGAAGCTCTACAACCTCTACGGTCCTTCCGAGGACACCACCTACTCGACCTTCGCCCTCGTCGAACGCTTCACCGGGACCGATTCGCGACGGGCGCCGGCCATCGGCCGGCCGATCTCCGGCACGACGGCGCACGTGCTGCCGCCCTACGCGCCGAATGGCGGCGAGCCGCTGCCGGTGGGGGTTCCAGGCGAGCTCTACCTCGGCGGCCTGAGCCTCGCCCGTGGCTATCTGGGACGGCCGGAGCTGACCGCCGAGCGTTTCGTCCCCGATCCCTTCGCGGCGGCCGCCGGAGTCCCGGGAGCGCGGCTCTACCGCACCGGCGACCTCGTGCGCCTGCGGCCCGCGGGCGAGCTCGATTTCCTCGGCCGTTTGGATACCCAGGTCAAGGTGCGCGGCTTCCGCATCGAGCTCGGCGAGGTCGAGGCGGCGCTCGGCGCCTGCCCGGGGATCTCCGCGGCCGCGGTCCTCGCCCTCCCCGACGGCACCGGCGAGATCCGCCTGGTGGCCTATGTTTCCGTCGTCTCCGCGGACGTCGATGGGGCCAGTCTCCGGAGCGCGCTGGGGCGACGCCTGCCGCAATCCATGGTGCCCACCGCCTGGGTCGTCCTGCCGGACCTGCCGAAGACGCCCAACGGCAAGCTCGACCGCGCCGCCTTGGCCCGCCTCTCGCCGCAAGGGGCAGAGCGGACGGCTGCCACCGCTGCCACCGCTCCCACCGCTCCGATGACCGCCATTGAAGAGCGCCTGGCCGCCATCTTCGGCGAGGTTCTGGGGGTCGAGCGGGTGGCGGCGCGGGACGACTTCTTCAGCCTGGGCGGGCATTCGCTCAAGGCGACCCAGGTGCTCTCCCGGGTGCGCGGGGCGTTCGGGGTCGAGCTCTCCGTGCGCGACCTCTTCGACCATCCCACCGTGGCCGCCCTGGCTCGTCGCGTCGAAGACACCCGCTCCCGCGGCGCGGTCCAGCCGGCCGTAGAGAGCGCCATCAAGCCTCGGGACCGCGCGGGCGATCTGCCCCTCTCGTACGCCCAGGAAGAGCTCTGGTTCATGGAGCACTGGAGCCCGGGCACCCCGGTTTACACCATCCCCACGGTGATCGATCTCGACGGGCCGCTCGACGCGGCGCTCCTGCGGGCGGCCCTGGGCGAGATCGTCCGGCGCCACGAGGCGCTGCGTTCGATCTATCCGGAGGCCCAGGGCCGGCCGGTGCAGCGCGTGCTCGCCGCAAACCCCGGGAACCCATTCCCCCTGCCGGTCCTCGATCTCTCGGCGCTCCCACAGGCGGTGGCGGTCCGGGTCGCCCTACGGCTGGCCGGCGAGGAGGGGCGGCGCCCCCTGGACCTCGCGCGCGGACCGGTGCTCCGGGCCTCGCTCCTCCGCCTCGCCCCGGCCGAGCACCGGCTCCTCCTCCTCGTCCACCACATCGTGTCGGACGACTGGACGGTCTCGCTCCTCGCCGGGGAGCTCGCGGCCCTCTACGGTGCCGCCGCCCTCGGGCGCCCCTCGCCACTCGCCGAGCTGCCGATCCAGTATGCCGACTTCACCCTCTGGCAGCGGGGCTTCCTGGAGGGCGCCGTGCTCGCCGGCCACGTGGAGTATTGGCGGGAAAGGCTGCGCTCGGCGCCCCAGGTGCTGGAGCTGCCCACCGATCGGTCGCGGCCGGCCGAGCCGAGCTTCGCCGGCGCTCGTCTGCGGGAAGGTCTTTCGCCCGAGCTGGCCGGGCGGCTCGGTGGCCTCGCCCGCGCTCACGACGCGACCCTCTTCATGGTCCTTCTCGCCGGCTGGAGCACTCTCCTCGGGCGCTATGCCGGCCAGGACGACCTCCTCGTGGGATCGCCCAGCGCCAACCGCGGCCGGGTGGAGATCGAAGGGCTCGCCGGCCTTTTCGTCCACACTCTCGCGCTCCGCACCGAGCTCTCCGGCGACCCGGACGGCGCCGCTCTCATCGCCCAGGTGCGCGAGACGACCCTCGGCGCCTTCGCGCACCAGGATCTCCCCTTCCAGAAGCTGATCGAGGCCCTGAAGCCGGTTCGCGACCCCGCCCGTCACCTCCTCGTCCAGGCCTTCTTCGTCTTCGGCAACGCGCCGCGGCCGCCGCGCGAGCTGGCGCCCGGGGTGACGATGGCGTTCTCCGAACTGGACGCCGGGGTGTCGAAGGTCGACCTCTCGCTCTACGTCCTCCCGGAGGCGGCGGGGCTCGCCGTGCAGTGGGAATACCCCACGGCGCTCTTCGACCGGGCGACCGTCGAGCGTTTCCACGGGCACTTCCGTACCCTTCTGGAAGGGCTCGCCGCGGCGCCGGAGACGCCGGTCTCCGCCCTCCCCCTCCTCACTCCGGCCGAGCGCCTGGAGCTCAGCTGGCGGAACGCCGCAAGCGCCGGTCTGGCGGAAGGGGCTACGGAGCCCACGACGCTCTACCGTCTCTTCGCCGAGCAGGCGGCGCGGACGCCGGGCGCCACGGCGCTGATCGTGGACACGGAGCGACTGAGCTATGGAGATCTCGCGGCGCGGGTGGATCGCCTGGCGCGCAGCCTCCGGGCTCGCGGGGTGGGACCGGAGGTCGGGGTGGCGCTCTTCCTGCCGCGGACGGCGGACCTCGTCGTGGCGATGCTGGGAACGCTCTCGGCCGGCGGTTTCTACGTGCCGCTCGACCCCGCCTATCCGGCCGAGCGGCTGGCCTTCCTCCTCGCCGACAGCGGCGCGACCGTGCTGGTGACGACGGAGGAGCTGACGGCAGGGGTTCCGGCCGGTGCGGTGGCGCGGCTCTTGGTCGATCATGTTGAAGAAGATCGCCTGGAGGAGAGCGCGACCGCGGGGGACTCCTGGGTCGCCGAGGCTCTCCCCGCCAACCTTGCCTACCTGATCTACACCTCGGGCTCGACGGGAAAACCCAAGGCGGTGGGGATCGCCCACGCGAGCGCCGTCCTCCTCGTGCGCTGGGCCCAGGGAGTGTTTGAGGCAGCGGCGCGGGCGGCGGTGTTGGCGGCGACCTCGATCGCCTTCGACCTCTCGGTGTTCGAGATCTTCCTGCCCTTGGCCTCCGGCGGCACAGTGGTGCTGGCCGAGAACGCTCTCGCCCTCGCCGAGCTGCCGGCACGGGGCGAGGTGACGCTCGTCAACACCGTCCCGTCGGCCCTCGCCGAGCTCCTCCGACTGGGCGCCCTGCCGGGCTCGGTGCGGACGATCAACCTGGCGGGGGAGGCGCTCCCGCGGACGCTCGCCGACCAGGCGTACGCAGAAGCCGGGGTCGAGCGGCTCTACAACCTCTACGGCCCCTCCGAGGACACCACCTACTCGACCTTCGCCCTCGTCGAGCGCCCCGTCGGCCCCGGCGGACACTCGCGACGCGCCCCGGCGATCGGCCGGCCGATTTCCGGCACCACGGTGCACGTGCTCGGGCCGCAGGGGCTCCAGACCGGTGAGCCGCTGCCGGTGGGGGTGCCGGGCGAGCTGTACCTGGGCGGCCTGAGCCTCGCCCGCGGCTATCTCGGCCGGCCGGAGCTGACCGCGGAGCGCTTCCTCCCCGATCCTTTCTCCGGGGTCTCCGGGATTCCGGGAGCGCGGCTCTACCGCACGGGCGACCTCGTCCGCCTGCGCTCGACGGGCGAGCTCGACTTCCTCGGCCGGCTGGACACCCAGGTCAAGGTGCGCGGCTTCCGGGTCGAGCTGGGGGAGATCGAAGCCGCCCTCGCCACCTGCCCCGGGGTGGCCGCGGCCGCCGTCCTGGCGCGGCGCGACGAGGGTGCCGATCTGCGGCTCGTGGCCTACGTCGCCCCCGCCTCGGGATCGGCTGCTGTTCTTCGCGCCGCCCTCGAAAAGCTCCTGCCGGGCTACATGATCCCCGCCCTCTGGGTCTTCCTGCCGGCCCTGCCGCAGACGCCCAACGGCAAGGTCGACCGCCGGGCGCTCCCCGCCCCGGAATCCGAACGTCCGGAGCTTTCCACCGCCTATCTCGCGCCGCGAAACGACCTGGAACGCATCCTCGCCGAGGTGTGGGCCGAGGTGCTCCGCCTGCCGCGGGTGGGTGTCCACGACAACTTCTTCGCCCTGGGCGGCGACTCGATCCTCACCATCCAGGTGGTGGCGCGTTGCCGCGAGCGCGGGGTGGAGGTGCTGCCGCGGCAGATCTTCCGCCACCCCACGGTCGCCGGTATCGCGTCCGTCGTCGAGTCGGCGATGGTCCCTGAGCTCGCGATTGCCGCCGCCACCACCGCCGAAACCACCATCCCGGAGCCGGTCCCGTCCAGCGCGGAGATTCCGCCGGGCGACGCGGACCGTTTTCCTCAAGCCGGCTTGAGCCGGGAAGAGCTGGCCGACCTCCTGGCCGGGCTGGACTGAAGGGAGCGTCATGAGCAGCCCATCCAACGTCACCGACATCTATCCGCTCTCCCCCGCGCAGCAGGGGATGCTGATGGTGAACCTGCTCTCCGCCGACCGCTCGGAGTATTACTTCGATCAGTTCGTCTTCACCTTGACCGGCCGTCTCGACGCCGCGCTCTGGCGCGAGGCCTGGCGCCGGGTCGTCGCGCGGCATGGCGCTCTCCGCACCCAGTTCGCCTGGGAGCGCCGCGAGCGCCCCCTCCAGGTGGTGCGGGCGGAGGTCGAGCTGCCCTGGGAGGAGCTGGACCTCCGGGATCTCGCGGCGACGGAGCGCGAACGGCGGCTCGACGCTCTCCTCCGCGCCGATCACGCCCGCGGCTTCGATCTCTCCCGGGCGCCGCTCCTCCGCGCCACCCTCGTCCGCTGGGAGAACGAGGTGGCGAAGTTCGTCTGGAGCTTCCACCACCTGATCCTGGACGGCTGGTCGATCTCGCTCGTCTTCGCGGACGTCCTCGCTCTCTACGCCGCGCTCGCCCAAGGCCGCACGCCGGAGACCCCGGAGCTGCCCACCCCCCGCCGCTACGGCGACTACATCGCCTGGCTGGAGCGCCAGGATCGGGGAGAGGCCGAGGCCTTCTGGCGCCGCGAGCTTCTGGGTTTCGACGAGCCGACCCCTCTGCCCTTCGACGGTGTCGAAGAAGTGGGAGAAGTGGGAGAAGTGGGAGAAGTGCGGGAAGCGGAGCGGGAGAGCGGCTGGGCGAGCGAGCAGGAGCTCGGCCGGATCGAGGCGGCGACCGTGCGGAGCCTCACCGCCTTCGCCCGCGGCAACGGGCTCACCCTCAACACGCTCTTCCAGGGCGCCTGGTCCCTCCTCCTCGCCCGCCTGGCCCGGCGCGGCGAGGCGACCTTCGGCGCCGTCGTCTCGGGTCGGCCGGCCGAACTGCCGGGGGTCGAGTCGATGGTGGGCCTCTTCATCAACGCCCTGCCGGTGCGGGTGCGGATCGACCCTGCCCAGCCCCTCCTCCCCTGGCTCGCCGAGCTGCAGGACCGCCAGATCGAGCAGCGCCGGTTCGAGCATTCGCTCCTCGAAGAGGTGCAGGCCTGGGCGGGTCTGCCGCGCGAGCGGCCGCTTTTCTCAAGCCTCCTCATCTTCCAGAATTTCCCCTTGAATCCGCTTTCGGAGAGCGGTCTGTCCGGCGCTTCGGATCTCCAGATCCGCGCCTCGCGGCTCAAGGAATCGACCCACTATCCCCTCGCGCTCTACGCCGCGCCGGAGGGGGAGGAGATGGCTCTCGGCCTCTCCTACCACCGGCTCCGTTTCGACGCCGGCTCGGCGCGCCGCCTGCTCGGCCTGCTGGGGAATCTCCTCGCCGGTTTCGTCAGCCGGCCGGGGGCGCGGCTCGACGAGATCGCGCTCCTCGGCGCCGCGGAGGAGCAGGAGCTGCTCGCCGCTGGCCGTGGGCCGGTCGCTCCGGAGCCTGGCGCTCCGACCGTTCTCCATCGCTTCGCCGCGCAGGCGGCGGCGACCCCGGAGGCGGTGGCGGTCGAGGCCGGCGAGGCGCGGCTCACCTACGCCGCGCTCGCCGCGGCGTCGGATCGGCTCGCCGATCACCTGCGGAGCCTGGGAGCGGAGCGGGGAGAAGTGGTGGGGATCTGCCTCGAACGCTCGCTCGATCTGATCGTCTCCCTCCTCGCGGTCTGGAAGACGGGGGCGGCCTACCTGCCGCTCGAGCCGGCCTATCCGGCGGAGCGCCTGGCCTTCATGGTGGCGGATTCCGGCGCCCGCGTGCTGGTCACCGTCGAGGCGCTCGCGGCTCGTCTCCCCGGCTCGGCCGTCCACGTCCGCCTGGACGCCGACCGCGCACGGATCGATTCCGCGGCGCACGGATTCGATGCGATCGATGCGGTCGATTCCGGGGATGCCGCCTATGTTCTCTACACCTCGGGCTCGACGGGAACCCCAAAGGGAGTGGTCGTCGAGCACGCGGCGCTCGCGGGCTACGTGGCGAGCGCCGGCGCGGCCTACGGCGTGGGGCCTGCCGACCGCGTCCTGCAGTTCGCCTCGATCAGCTTCGACACCAGCGCCGAGGAGATCTGGCCCTGCCTCACCCGCGGCGCCACCCTCGTCCTGCGCGAGCCCGGTATCGCCGGCGTTGGTTCCTTCGACGGTTTCCTCCGCACGATCGTGAGACAGGGGATCACCCTCCTCGATCTGCCCACGGCCTACTGGCATGAGCTCGTGGTGGCCATTATTGAGATGGCCGGAGCCGGCGAGCAGGGTGTCGAGCTGCCGCCGAGCGTGCGGCTGGTGATCCTCGGTGGCGAGGAGGCGCAGGCGGCCCGTATCGCCGCCTGGCGCGAGCGGGTGGGGTTGCGGGTCCGGCTGATCAACACCTATGGCCCGACGGAGGCGACGATCGTCGCCACCCAGCACGACCTGACTCTCTCGGGCAGCGAAGACGGCGGCCGGGTGCCGATCGGGCGCGCCGTTCCCAACGCCCGGACCCATGTGCTCGGCGCCGGGATGGAAATCCTGCCGGCGGGGATCGACGGCGAGCTGTGGATCGGCGGCAGCGGTTTGGCGCGGGGCTACCTGGGACGGCCGGAGCTGACCGCCGAGCGCTTCCGTCCCGATCCCTTCGCCGGGGAGACCGGTATCGCGGGCGATCGGCTCTATCGCACGGGTGACCTCGTCCGCCGGCTGCCGGACGGCGATCTCGTCTTCCGCGGCCGGGTGGACAGCCAGGTGAAGATCCGCGGCATCCGGATCGAGCTGGGCGAGGTCGAGGCGGCGCTCCGGCGGCTCTCCGGAGTGCGCGACGCGGCGGTGGTGGTGCAGGAAGACAGAGCGGGGGGGGCGCGGCGGCTGGTCGCCTTCGCCGTTCCCACCGGCGTGGAGGTCCAGGCCGGAGAGCTGCGCGCGGCGCTTCGGTCGGCGCTCCCGGAGGCCATGGTGCCCGCGGTCCTGGTCCTCCTCCCCGCTCTCCCACTGACCGCGAGCGGCAAGGTGGACCGCGCCGCCCTCGCCCGCCTAGACGCGGGCATGCCTGCGAAGCCGGAGGAGGACGGCGAAGCGCCGCGGACGCCGGTCGAGGAGGTTCTGGCGGGGATCTGGGGCGAGCTGCTGCGGGTCGACCGGGTGGGCCGGAACGACGACTTCTTCCAACTCGGCGGCCACTCTCTCTTGGTCGCGCAGGCGCTCTCCCGCATCCGTCAGGCCCTGGGGATCGAGGTGCCGCTCGTCGAGCTGTTCAAGAAGCCGACGGTCGCGGAGCTCGCCGGCTGGATCGAGACCTACGGGCGCGGCGCGGACCCGCTGTCGCTCCCCCCCATAAGGCGGGTGCCGCGCGACGGACGCTCCCTGCCGCTGTCGTTCGCTCAGGAGCGGGTGTGGTTTCTGGACCAGCTCACCCCGGGGGGAAACCTCGCCTACAACTTCCAGGTCGCGATCCGCTTCCGGGGTCCCCTGGACGTCTTGATCCTCGAACGGACGCTCGCCGAGATCGTCCGCCGGCACGAGGTGCTGCGGACGAGCTTCCCGGCGCTCGCCGAGGGCAGGCCGGTGCAGGTGATCTCGGAGGCATCCCCTCTCCGCTTGGTGAAGACCGATCTCTCCGTCTTCCCGCCCGGGGAACGAGAAGAGCGCGCCGAAGCGATCATCGAGGAGCAGATCCAGACGCCTTTCGACCTCGCCCAGGGTCCGCTCATCCGCTGGCGGCTCCTGCGCCACGACGCGGGGTTCCATACGCTGGTCCAGGTCGAGCACCACTTCGTGCACGACGGCTGGTCGCTCGCCATCTTCCTCCGCGAGCTCAAAGCCCTCTACACGGCCTTCTCGGCGGGCGAGCCCTCGCCTCTCGCCGAGCCCCCCGTGCAGTATGCCGACTACGCGGTCTGGCAGCGGGAGTGGATGGAGGGGGAGGCGATGGAGCGCCTCCTCGGCTACTGGACGGGCCGGCTCGCCGGAAGCCCTCCCGCGTTGGAGATCGCGACCGACCGCCCGCGGCCTCCCCAGGGGTCGTTCCGCGGCGACATCGCGCTCCTGCCGGTCGAAACCGCCCTCTATGACGCCCTCCGCGGCTTCGCCCGGCGCCAGGGCTTCACCCTCTATATGACGATGCTCGCCGGCTTCCTCGCCCTCCTCGCCCGCTACACCGGCGAGGAGGACGTCGTCATCGGCACCAGCAACGCCAACCGGCGGGCGCGGGAGATCGAGGGGATGATCGGGATGGTCGTCAACAGCCTCGTGCTGCGGGCCGACCTCTCCGGACGGCCGAGCTTCCGGGAGCATCTCTCCCGGGTGCGCGAGCTGGCCCTCGCGACCTACACCCACCAGGACATGCCGTTCGAGCGCCTCGTCCAGGAGCTGCGCTTCGAGCGCCGGCCGGGTCGCAACCCGCTCTTCCAGCTGATGTTCAATTTTCACGATGCCCCCATCCCCGACTTCCACTTCGCCGACCTGGAGCTCTTCCCCGAGGTGCGCGGCAACCGCACGGCGAAGATGGACATGAACGTCATCGTCGTGCCGCGCGCCGAGCAGCGGGTGGGGCGGGAGGCCCATGCCGGCGACGCCGGCGACGCCGAGGAGCACGGCGCCCTCCTCCACTGGGAGTACAACTCCGACCTCTTCGATCTCGCGACCGTGGAGCGGATGGCGGCGCACTTCCAGATCCTCTTGGCCGGCGCGGTGGCCGATCCGCGGCAGAGCCTCGCCGAGCTGCCCCTCCTCTCGGCGGCCGAGAGCGCCGAGATCCTCGACGCCTGGAACGACACGGCGAGCGACTACCCGCGGGACGCCTCGATCCCCGAGCTCTTCGCCCGCCAGGCGGCGCGGACGCCTCTGGCGCCCGCGGTCCTCTTCGGCGACTTGAGCCTGACCTATGCCGAGCTCGACGCGGAGGCGAACCGCCTGGCCCATCACCTGCGCGGTCGGGGCGTCGGCGCGGGCGACCTCGTGGCGCTCGCCGTAGAGCGTTCGCTCGCCCTCGTGCCGGCGATCCTCGGCATCCTGAAGAGTGGTGCGGGCTACGTGCCGCTCGATCCGGCCTACCCGCTGGAACGGCTCGCCTTCATGCTCGCCGACAGCGGCGCGCGGCTGGTGCTGGGCGAGGAGCGCTCGCTCGCCCGCCTGCGCTCCGCCGATCTCGCCGGGCTTCCCGCTATGGTCTCCCTGGATGGCGACCGGGAGGCGATCCTCGGCGCTCCGGCCACGGCGATCTCGCCGCTTCCGGGTCCTGGCGATCTCGCCTATGTCATGTACACCTCGGGCTCGACGGGTCGGCCCAAGGGGGTGGCGGTGACCCACCGGAACGTCGTCCGGCTCGTCTTTGGAAAAGAGGGGGGGAAAGAGGGGAGCGTCGCCCGCTTCGGTCCGAACGAGGTGTTCCTCCAGCTGGCGCCGATCTCCTTCGATGCCTCGACCCTGGAGCTCTGGGGGCCGCTCCTCCATGGCGGCCGGCTCGCCATCTTCCCGCCGGAGAGCCCGTCGCTCGAATCGCTGGGCGCGGCCCTCACCCGCTACGGGGTGACCACTCTGTGGCTTACGGCCGGCCTCTTTCACCAGATGGTCGAGGGAAACTTGGCGGCTCTCCGGCCGCTCTCCCAGCTCCTCGCCGGGGGCGACGTGCTGTCGCCCGAGCACGTGCGGCGGGCGCTCGGCGCTCTGCCGGGGCTCACCCTCATCAACGGCTACGGTCCCACCGAGGGGACGACCTTCACCTGCTGCCATCCGATGCGGGAGCCCGGCGAGGTCGGGGCGACCGTCCCCATCGGCCGGCCGATCGGCAACGCCTCGGTCTACATCGTCGATTTCGAGCTGCGGCTTTTGCCGACGGGGATTCCCGGCGAGCTGCTCCTCGGCGGCGACGGCCTGGCGCTCGGCTATCTCGCGCGCCCTGATTGGACGGCGGAGCGCTTCGTGCCCGATCCGTTCGGCCCGTCTTCGGGAGCCGGGGGGACCGGCGACCGTCTCTACCGCACCGGCGACCGCGCGCGCTTCCGGGCGGACGGCACCCTGGAGTTTCTCGGCCGCCTGGACCAGCAGGTCAAGATCCGCGGCTTCCGCATCGAGCCCGGGGAGATCGAGGTGGCGCTCGCCCGCCATCCCGCCGTCCGCGAGGCCGCGGTCCTGGCATCGCCCGAGCCCGGGGGGACCGAGCGCCGGCTCGTCGCCTATGTGGCTTCGGACCTTGCCGAAGCCGATCTCCCCGCCGTCCTCCGCCGGCATCTCGCCGCGAGCCTGCCCGCCCACATGGTGCCGGCGGCCTGGGTGCTCCTCCCCGCGCTGCCGCTCACCGCGAACGGCAAGGTGGACCGCCGGGCGCTGCTGCGCCTCGGTCCCGATCCGCGGACCGGCACGGGCGCGGGCTTCGTCGCCCCGCGGACGGCGGTCGAGGAGGCGGTCGCGGCGATCTGGCGCGAGGTCTTGAGGGTCGAGACGGTGGGGATCGGGGACGACTTCTTCCTTCTCGGCGGCCACTCCCTTTCGGCCACCCGCGTCCTCTCGCGCCTCCGCCGCGACCTCGGAGTCGAGCTGCCGCTCGCGGCGCTCTTCGAGCACACGACCCTCGCCGCCCTGGCGGCCGCGATCGTCTCCGGGACCCCGGCGGACCTGGAGGAGCCAGGCGCTCCCGCCGCGGAGGTCGCCGAGGAGATCGGCGCCGAGGGGATGAGCGAGGAACAGCTCGATGCGCTGCTCCACGAGATGTTGTCCGATCCGGTGGGGAGGGAGATCCATGAGCACCGTTGAGCCGAGCACCGAAGGTCTGTCGCGGCGAGAGAAGGTCGCCCTGCTGGAGCGCCTGGAGCGGCAGAGGCCCAGTGCCGCCCGCACCTTTCCGCTCTCGTTCGCGCAGCAGCGGATGTGGTTTCTGGACCGCCTGGAGCCGGGAAACCCGGCCAACAACATCTTCCGCGCCGTGACGTTTCAAGGCGGCTTGGACCCCGCGATCCTCGCCCGTGCGCTGTCGGAGATCGTCCGCCGGCACGCGGCGCTCCGCACGGTGTTCCCCACGGTCGGCGACGAGCCCCGGCAGCGGGTGACTGCGACGGAACGGGAAGCCGAGCTGGCGCTTCCCTGGGTGGACCTCTCGGCCCTGCCGGTCGCGCTCCGCGCGGTTGCCGTCCTGGAACTCGCCGGGCGCGAGGCGAGGCACGCCTTCGACCTGGCGCGGGGGCCGCTCTTCCGGGCCGCCCTCGTCCGCCTCGACGCTTCGGAGCACGTCCTCTTTCTCGGCCTTCATCACATCGTCGCCGATGGCTGGTCGCTGGGGCTCCTCTTCGGCGAGCTGAGCACCCTCTACCGAGCCTTCGTCTCCGGCCGGCCGTCGCCGCTCCCGGCTCTCACCCTCCAGTACCCGGAATTCTCCGTCTGGCAGCGTGAGCGCATGGCGGGGGAGCGGCTGCGCGTCGAGCTCGACTGGTGGCGGGAGGAGATCGGCGAGGCCGCGACGGTCTTGGAGCTGCCGGCCGACCGCCTGCGCGCCGCCGTCGAGTCCTTCCGCGGCGACCTCGACCGGTTCGCTCTCCCGATCTCCGTGGAGCGCGGCATCCTGACGCTCGGCCGCGAGTCGCAGGCGACACTCTTCATGACTCTCCTCGCCGCGTTCGAAGTCCTCCTCTACCGGTACACCCGGCAGCCCAGCTTCCTCGTCGGCACGACGGTCGCGGGCCGCCACCGTCCCGAGGTCGAAGAGGTGATCGGCTTTTTCGCCAACACCCTGCTCCTCCCCGCCGGCCTTGCCGGAGATCCGACCTTCCGTGGGCTGCTCGGCGCGGTCCGCCGGTCGACGCTCGCCGCCTACGGCCACCAGGAGATGCCGTTCGAGAGCCTCGTCCTCGCTCTCCAACCGGAGCGCGACCTGTCGCACAACCCGCTCTTCCAGGTGATGTTCGCCCTCCAGAACTTGCCGGAGCAGGGGCTCTCTCTCCCCGGTCTCAAAGTCTCGGAGCTCGACGTCGAGCGCGGCCTGTCGAAGCTCGACCTCACTCTGGACCTCACGGACTCCAAGGACGGCATCGCCGGTTATTTCGAGTACAGCACGGACCTCTTCGAGGCGGCGACGATCGCCCGGATGAGGGGGTGCTTCCTCACTCTCCTCGCCGGGATCGTCGCTGATCCGGATCGTCCCCTCTCTGCACTGCCGCTCCTCGAACGGGCCGAGCGCGAGCGCATCCTCTTCGGCTGGAACCCCACAGGCTACGAGCTGCCGCCGACAGTTCCCGAGCGGATCGCCGCCCAGGCACGGCGCACCCCCGAGGCCCCGGCGGTGCTCTGCGGCGACGAGCGGCTCGACTATGCCGATCTGAATGCCCGCGCCAACCGGCTGGCCCGTTATCTGCGGCGTCGGGGAGTGGGTCCCGACACCCGGGTCGGCCTCTGCCTGGAGCGCTCGCTCGGCCTCACCGTGGCTCTCCTCGGCATCCTCAAGGCGGGCGCCGCCTATGTCCCGCTCGATCCCGACTACCCGCGGGAGCGCCTGGCCCTGATGATCGAGGACACCGGGATGCCGATCCTCCTCACCGTCTCGCCGCTCGCCGCCCGGCTCCCGGTGGAGGCCGTGGCAGGCGTGGAGGCCGTGGCAGGCGACGGCCCCGCTCTCCTCCTCCTCGACCTGGAGGGGGAGCGGATCGCCTCAGAGGACGCCGCCGATCCGGACTGGGAGATCCTCGGCGAAGGGCTCGCCTACGTCGTCTACACCTCGGGCTCGACCGGCCGGCCCAAGGGGGTGGGGGTGCCGCATCGGGCTCTCGCCAACCATGCCGCGGAGTGCGCCAGGTGGTATGGCTTGGGGCCTTCCGACCGGGTGCTCCAGTTCACCTCGATCAGCTTCGACATCACCTCCGAGGAGATCTTCCCGACCTGGATCTCAGGCGCCGCCCTGGTTCCCCGGGCGCCCGGGCTCTTCCCCTCCTTCGCCGAGCTCGAAGCGCTCCTCGATCGCCACGGGGTGACCGTCGTCAACCTGCCGACCGCCTACTGGCACGAATGGGCGAGCGAGCTTCACCGGCTGGAGCGGCGGCCGCCTGAGTCCTTGCGCCTGGCGGTCATCGGCACCGAGCAGGCCCTCCCCGAGCGCCTCGCCGAGTGGCTCACCCTCCCGACGCTCCCCGGGCTCCCGGAGCTCGCGGGAAACGGGGTGCGCTTCGCCAACTCCTACGCTTCGACCGAGTGCACGGTGACCGCCCTCATCCACCTCTCGGGTCCGGGCTCCCTGGAGCGCGCCCGGGCCGGGCACCGCATCCCGGTCGGGCGGCCGATCGGCAACTGCCGGGTCTACGTCTTGGACGGAGCGATGGAGCCGGTCCCGGTCGGCGTGCCGGGGGACGTCTACATCGGCGGCGCCAACGTCTCGCGCGGCTATCTCCGGCATCCAGAGCGCACGGCGGCGGTCTTCCTTCCCGACCCCTTCGGCACCTGCGAGCCGGGCGGCCGGCTCTACCGGCAGGGGGACCTCGGCCGCTTTCTCCCCTCGGGCGAGCTCGAATGCCTGGGCCGCTCCGACGACCAGGTCAAGATCCGCGGCTTCCGCGTCGAGCCCGGGGAGATCGAGGCCGTCCTCGCCCGCCATCCCGGGGTTCGCGAGTGCGTCGTCCTCGTCCGCCACGGCGGCGCCGGCTTCCCCGGTACTCTCGCGGACCGCCGCCTCGTGGGCTACGTGGCGGCGGACCCGGATCATCGGGCGACGCCCGAGGAGCTGCGGCTCCATCTCAAGAAGAGCCTCCCCGAGTACATGGTGCCGGCCGGCCTCGTCGTGCTCGACGACCTGCCGCTGACGCCGAACGGCAAGCTCGACCGCCGCGCCCTCCTCCGCATCGACGCCGTCCACGAGTCGATCCACGAGGTGGGCGGGGCGGCCGGGATGAGCGTGCCGGGCTCGCCGGTCGAAGAGCTGATGCTCCAGATCTGGTCGCAGGTGCTGCGGCGCGAGCGCATCGGGATGCACGACAACTTTTTCGATCTGGGCGGCCATTCGCTCCTCGCCACCCAGGTGATCTCGCGGGTGCGGCAGGCTCTGGGCGTCGATCTCCCGCTCCGCGCGCTCTTCGAGGAGCCGACCGTCGCCGCCCTGGCAGCGGCGGTGGAGACGGCGCGGCGCTCGACTCAAAGGATCCTCGCGCCGCTCATCGAGCCGATCGCGCCGGAGCTCCGGAGCGGCCCGCTGCCCTCTTCGTTCGCCCAGCAGAGGCTGTGGGTCGTCGACCAGCTGATGCCCGGGAGCCCGGCCTACAACCTCGCGGACGCCCTGCGCTGGGAGGGGGCGTTCGACGTCGTCACGCTCTCCCGGGCGCTCGACGAGATCGTCCGCCGTCACGAGGTTCTCCGCACGACTTTCGCGGTGATGGACGGGCAGGCGGTGCAGGTGATCGCCCCACCGGCGCCGCTCAAGCTCCGGCGGGTGGACCTGGCAGGAGACTCCGCGGCGGCCGAGACGGCGGAGACCGCTCTGCACCTCGCCGCGGAAGAGGGCCGGCGGCCGTTCGACCTCGCGCGCGGGCCGCTCTTCCGCGCCATGCTCTATCGCCTGGCGCCTGAAGATCATCTGCTGCTCTTAGGCATCCACCACAGCGTCTCGGACGGCAACTCGAACCAGATCCTCCTCCGCGAGCTGCTCGCCCTCTACGCCGCCTTTTCGCGCGGCGAGGCGTCGCCGTTGCCGGATCTCCCCGTGCAGTACGCCGACTACGCCGCCTGGCAGCGCGCCTGGCTCCGCGGCGAGGCGCTCGCGGCCCAGATCGCCTATTGGCGCGAGCAGCTCGCCGGGGCGCCGCCCCTCCTGGAGCTTCCCCTCGACCGGCCGCGCCCCGCGATTGAAACCGCCGACGGCGCCCGGCACACCTTCACGTTGCAGCCGGCGCTGGCGCGCGACCTCGCGACTCTCGGTCGCCGGGAAGGGGCGACCCGGTTCATGACCCTCCTCGCCGGCTTCGACGCTCTCCTCGCCCGCGAATCGGGACAGGACGACGTCGTCGTCGGCTGGCCGATCGCCGGCCGCGGCCGCGCCGAGGTCGAGGGGATGGTCGGTTTCTTCTCCAACATGCTCGTCCAACGGGCGCGCCTCCAAGCGGGAGAGAGCTTCGCGCGTCTCCTCGGCCAGGTGCGAGGGACGGCCCTCGACGCCTACAGCCACGGCGATCTCCCCTTCGAGCTGCTGGTCGAGGCCCTGCGGCCGGAGCGCGACCTCTCGCACAACCCGATCTTCCAGGTGTTCTTCGTCCTCCATCACCAGGCGGGCGCGCAGGAGGTCCCGGGGGCCGCCGTCCACCTGCCGCACGTCGCGACCGGCACCTCGCTCCTCGACCTCTCGCTCGCCGTGACGGAGACGGAGACGGCGCTGGAGGCGGTCTTCGAGTACAAGACCGCCCTCTTCGACGGGGCGACGGTCGAGCGGATGGCGGGGCATCTCACGAACCTTCTGGCGAACGCGGTCGAGGTCCCCGGCGCGCCGCTCGCGGAGCTGCCGATCCTCTCCGCGGCCGAGCGGCGGCAGCTCGCAGCCTGGAACGAGACCTCGGTCGACATCCCCGCCGGGACGACGGCGCACGGTCTCTTCGAGGCGCGGGCCGCGGCGGCGCCGGGCGATCTCGCCCTGGTGACCGATGAAGAGCTTCTGTCCTACGGCGATCTCGATGCGCGGGCCAATCGGCTCGCCCACCACCTGCGCCGGCTGGGGGTCAGGCCGGGGGTGCTCGTGGGGATCTGCCTGGAACGCGGCGCGGCGATGGTCGCCGCTCTTCTCGCCGTCCTCAAAGCGGGCGGCGCCTATGTGCCCTTAGATCCCACCTATCCGCCTGAGCGGCTGGCCTACATCCTGGGAGACGGCGATGTCCGGTTTCTCCTGACGACGGGAGACCTGGGCTCGGTTCTGCCGCTCCACGATGCCACCGTGCTCGATCTCGCCGGGGACGTGGCACCTGCGGCCCTCCTCGCCGAGAGCGCCGCGCCTCCCGTGCCGCTCGCCGGCCCCGAGGATCTGGCGTACGTCCTCTACACCTCCGGCTCGACGGGCAAGCCCAAGGGGGTGGAGGTCCGTCACGCCGGGCTCGCCAACTTTCTCCTCTCCATGGCCCGGCGGCCGGGGCTTAAGGCGGCGGACACGCTCCTCGCCGTCACCACGATCTCCTTCGACATCGCCGGGTTGGAGCTCTACCTGCCGCTCGCGGTGGGGGGGCGGGTCGTCCTCGCGAGCCGCGCCGCGGCGGCCGACGGCCGGCGGCTCGCGGCGCTCCTTGAAGACTGCGGCGCGACGGTGATGCAGGCGACCCCCGCGACCTGGCGGCTGCTCCTCGACTCCGGCTGGGCGGGAACGCCTGGATTGAAGGCGCTCTCCGGCGGCGAGGCCCTGCCGTCCGAGCTGGCGCGCGAGCTGCTCGCCCGGGTCGGCTCGCTGTGGAACGTCTACGGCCCCACCGAGACGACGATCTGGTCGGCGCTCCAGCCGGTCAGCGTTCCCGGGGATGCGACGTTGTCGACCCCGTCGACCGTGCCGATCGGTCTCCCCATCGCCAACACGACGCTCCATCTCCTCGATCGCAGGCTCGGGCCGGTATCGCCGGTGCCGGTGGGAGTCGTGGGCGAGCTGTACATCGGCGGCGCCGGGCTCGCGCGGGGCTATCTCCGCCGACCCGCCCTGACCGCCGAGCGCTTCGTCCCCGATCCTTTCGCGGGACCCGGGGCGCGCCTCTACCGGACGGGCGACCTGGCGCGCCGGCTCTTAGGCGGCGAGATCGAGTTTCTCGGCCGTGCCGACACCCAGGTCAAGGTGCGCGGTTTCCGCATCGAGCTGGGCGAGATCGAGGCCGCGCTCGCCGCCCATCCCGCGGTGCGCCAGGCCGTCGTCGCCGTGCGGATGGCGGGGGTCCAAGGCTCCCAGCTCGTGGCCTACGTCGTGGCCGCGGGGCCGGCGGCCCACCCCGGCCATCTCCGCGCCGCTCTCCGCGAGGAGCTGCCGGAGTACATGGTGCCGTCGCTCTTCGTGTTCCTGACCGAGCTGCCGCTCACCCCCAACGGCAAGGTCGATCGGAAGGCTCTGCCCTCGCCCGCCGCCGATCCTTCAAGCGTCACACGCGAGCGGGTCGCTCCGCGTACCCCGGTCGAGCTGCGGGTGGCCGAGATCTGGGCCGAGATCCTGGGGGTTCCGGGGATCGGTATCCACGACAACTTCTTCGAGCTCGGTGGGCACTCGCTGATGGCGACCCAGGTCATCTCCCGCCTGGAGGAGGCCTTCGGCGTCGAGCTCGGCCTGCCGGCGATCTTCAAGACTCCCACGGTCGCCGCGCTCTCGGAAGCGATCATGACGCGCGAGATGGCGCGGACGGACGACGAACTATTGACCGCGCTCTTGGCGCAGCTCGAGGACTGACGACAATGGACCAGAAAGCACTGGCGGAACGGATCGCGGAGCTGCCGCTCGAAAAGCGGGCGCTCCTCTTCGAGCAGCTCCAGAAGCAGAAGCAGCGCGAGGTCCCCCAGCGGGCGGCCATCCCGCGGGCGAGCCGGGCACCGGGGCTCTTCCGGCTCTCCTTCGCCCAGCAGCGTCTCTGGTTTCTCAACCAGTACGAGCCCGACAGCCCGGAATACAACATTCCCCAGGGCTTCCGCATCTCCGGCCCGCTCTCGGCGGAGATCCTCAGACGGACCCTGGAGACGATCGTCGCCCGCCACGAGGCGCTCCGCACGACCTTCAAGGCGGTCGACGGCGTGCCCATGCAGCTCATCGCCCCCCGCCAGCTCGTCGAGCTGCCGGTCGAAGATCTCCGCGAATATCGCGCGGCGGAGCGCGAGACGACCGCCCGGCGGATCGCTTACGAAGACGCTCGGCGGCCGTTCGATCTGACCTTGGGGCCGCTCTTCCGCGCCCTCCTCTTTAGGATCGACGAGGAGGAGCATCTCTTCTTTCTGAACGTCCACCACGTCGTCTACGACGGCTGGTCGCGCGGTGTGCTCCTGGCCGAGCTGGCGGCGCTCTACGATGCCTTAGCCGTGGGCCGTCCGTCACCTTTCCCCGAGCTCCCCGTTCAATATCTCGACTTCGCCCTCTGGCAGCGCGACTGGCTGTCGGGCGAGGTGCTCTCCCGCCAGCTCTCCTACTGGCGGCAGCGTCTCGCCGGCACGCCGCCGCTCGATCTCGTCACCGATCGCCCGCGGCCGGCGCTCCGCACCTACAACGGCGCCTCCGAGCCGGTGTTTCTGGACCGCACCGTCGTCGAGGCCCTCACCCGGCTCGGCCAGACCGAGGGGGGGACGCTCTATATCAGCCTGGCCGCCGCCTGGAAGGCCCTCCTCCATCACTACACGGGGCAAGAAGACCTGACCGTAGGCACCCTGATCGCCAACCGCACCCGCCCCGAGCTTGAAAAGATCATCGGTTTCTTCGCCAACACTCTCGCCCTCCGGACCGATCTCTCGGGTGACCCCTCGTTTCGCCAGCTCGTCGCCCGCGAGCGCGAGGTGGCGCTCGGCGCCTATGCCCACCAGGATCTGCCGTTCGAGAAGCTGGTCGACGAGATCCACCCGCAGCGAGACCTCGCCCGAACGCCGATCTTCCAGAGCCTCCTCATCCTGCTCAACACGCCGGCCCAGGCGCTCGACATTTCCGGGCTCGCCATCTCGGAGCTGGCGATCGACAACGCCACCTCGAAGTTCGAGATGACCCTCTACATGGTGCAGAGCGAGGAGGGGATCTCGGGCTATCTCGAATACAACACCGATCTCTTCGATGCCCCGACCGTCCGCCGCTTTTTGGACCATTTCCGGGCTCTAGCCGAAGGGGTGGCCGTCGATCCGAAGCAGCCGCTCTCCGAGTTCCCCTGGCTCTCCGCGACCGAGGCGCGTCAGCTCCTCACCGACTGGAACGCCACGGCGGCCGAGCTCCCCCACGACCGCTGCCTCCACGAGCTGATCGCGGCGCAGGCGGCGCGGACTCCCGGGGCGGTGGCGGTCGAGCTCGAAGGCGAGCGGCTGACCTACCGGGACCTCGATTCCCAGGCCAACCGCCTGGCCCAGCACCTCCGCCGGCTGGGGGTGGGTCCGGAGATCCTGGTGGGGCTCGCCGTCGAGCGCTCGTTCGACATGGTGGTGGGGCTCCTCGGTATTTTGAAGGCTGGCGGCGCCTACGTGCCGCTCGACCCCGAGTATCCCCAGGAGCGGGTCGCCTACATGCTCGAAGAGTCGCGCCTCCCTCTCCTTCTCACCCAGGAGAAATTGCTTGCGAAGCTCCCGGCGACCGGCGCCCGCATCCTGGCGCTCGATCGCGAGCGGGAGGCGATCGCAAGGGAAGAGGACCGCGCGCCGGAGAGCGGGGCGGGACCGCGGGACCTGGCCTACATCATCTACACCTCGGGCTCGACGGGGAAACCCAAGGGGGTCCAGATCCCCCATGGGGCGGTGGTCAACTTCCTCGCCTCGATGAGCCGGCGGCCGGGGATGACGAGCGCCGACACCCTCCTCGCCGTCACCACCCTCTCCTTCGACATCGCGGGCCTCGAGCTCTATCTGCCGCTCGTCGTCGGCGCCCGGGTGGTGCTCGTGCCGCGCGACGTGGCGCAGGCCGGCGAGCAGCTGCTGGACCGGCTCGTCCGCTCCGGAACGACGGTGATGCAGGCGACCCCCGCCACCTGGCGGCTCCTCCTCGGGGCGGGTTTCAAAGGCGACGGCAGGCTCAAGATTCTCTGCGGCGGCGAGGCGCTGCCGCGCGACCTGGCGAACTCGCTCCTCGCCGCCGGCGGATCGCTGTGGAACGTCTACGGGCCCACGGAGGCGACGATCTGGTCGATGCTCCACGAGATCGAGCGGGGTGGCCGGATCACTCTCGGCCGGCCGCTCGACAACACCCAGGTCTATCTCCTCTCGCCGCGCCTCACCCCGGTCCCGGTCGGGGTTCCCGGGGAGCTTCACATCGGCGGCTCCGGCCTGGCCCGCGGCTACCGCAGCCGCCCCGACCTGACCGCCGAGCGCTTCATCCCCGATCCCTACTCGGGAGCCGCCGGAGCCCGGCTCTACAAGACCGGCGACCTCGCCCGCCACCTGCCGGACGGCACCGTCGAGTTCCTCGGCCGCATCGACACCCAGGTCAAGGTGCGCGGCTTCCGGATCGAATTGGGGGAGATCGAGACCGTCCTCGCCCAGCATCCGGGAGTGGCCCAGACGGCCGTCCTGGCGCGCGAGGACACGCCGGGGACCAAGCGTCTCGTCGCCTACCTCGTCCCGCGGTCTCCAGAGGCGGCTCCGAAGAGCCAGGAGCTCCGCGACTTTTTGAAGGCGCGCCTCCCCGAGTACATGGTCCCGGCGCTCTTTGAAACTCTGCCGGTCTTCCCGCTCACCCCCAACGGCAAGGTCGATCGCCGGTCGCTTCCCGCCCCGGACAAGAACCGCGCCTCCGAGCGGCCTTACGTCGCGCCGTCCTCGCCGGTCGAGGCGGCCCTGGCGGCGCTCTGGGCGGAGGCCCTGGGAGTGCAGCGGGTGGGGATGAACGACGACTTCTTCGAGCTCGGCGGCGACTCGCTTCTCGTCATCCGGGTCGTCTCCAAGGCCAACAAGAACGGCCTCGGGATCACGACCAAGCAGCTCTTCCAGAACCGCACGGTGGCCGAGCTGGCGAAGGTCGCGGGAACGACCCACGTCCTCGCCGAGCAGACGCCGGTCACCGGGGTCGTCCCCTTCACTCCGGCGCAGATCCACTTCATCGAGCTTGAGCACACCCAGGCGCACTACCACAGCCTGGGCTCGCTTCTCGCCGGGAGGAGAGACGTGCAGCTCGATCCGTGGGCGGCCCGCGAGGCCTTCCGCGCGGTCTCCACCCACCATGACAATCTGCGCGTGCGCCTGGTCGAGGACGAGGCCGGTCGGCGCCTTTCGACCGACGCGCCCTGGGAGGATCTCCCCTTCGCGCGCGCCGCCCTGCCGGCGCTCTCGGCCGCAGCCTGGGAACGCGAGCTCGACGCCATCCTCACCGATCTCATCGAGCACTTCGATCTCGCCCGGGGGCCGCTCTTCCGCGCCGTCTTGGTCGAGCGCGGGGGAAGGGCTGGGGATCACGGGAAGCGGACGCTCATCCTCATCGGTCACTTTTTCGTCGCCGACATCGGTTCCTGGCAGACGATCCTCGACGACTTCGACGCCGCCTACCGCCAGGCCCTGGACGGCCAACGGATCCGGCTCCAGTCGAAGACCACCTCGGCGCGGCAGTGGGCCGATCGCCTCGCCGAGCGGGCGCATTCGATGGACATGAAACCGGAGAAGGAGTACTGGTTCTCCGACGCCCGGCGCTCGGCGCCGGCTCTGCCGCTCGACTTTCCGGCGGGCGAAAACAGCATGGCCTCGTCGCTCTCCGTCCGCGTCGAGCTCGACATCGAAGAGACCCGGGCGCTCCTCCACGGCGTGCAGCGCGCCTACGGCGTCCAGATCGACGCCATTCTCCTGACCTCCGTGCTCTTCGCCTTTCTGCCCTGGACCGGTTCGCGCAAGCTTTTGATCGACCTTCTGGGGCACGGCCGCGAGCCGCTCTACGACGACATCGACCTGACGCGGACGGTGGGGTGGCTCAACACCATCTACCCGGCGTTCCTCACCTTGCCCGATCTCAGCGACGGCGGCGATGGCATCGGCGGCATGGACGATCCGGGCGTCGCCGTCCGCCACGTCAACGGGCAGCTGCGGAAGATCCCCAACGGTGGGATCGGCTACGGCATCCTCCGCTATCTCTCGAGAGACGAGGATTTCCTCTCCCGGGCGCGTTCGATGCCGCAGCCGGGGATCTTCTTCAACTATTTCGGCGACGATCACTCGCAGGAGCTCGCCACGCTCACCAAGGTGGAAGGTTTCGGCGGCTACGGCCTCGACCGCCGGACCCGGCGTCTGCGCCCGCTCGCGATCGGCGTCTATGTCCAGAAAGACCGCATGCTCCTCAAGTGGGAGCGCAGCACCAACATCCATCGGGTCGAAACCATCGAAGCCCTGGCGAACCGCTCGGCGGAGATCCTGCGCTGGTTCGTGGCCCACCATTCTCAACATGCTCAGGAATCCCGATAGGAGAACCATCCGATGTTCAGAGGCAACAAGGGCATGAAGTCTTTCACCACCATCTGGATCGGGCAGCTCGTCTCGCTTCTGGGCTCCGGGCTCACCAGCTTCGCGATGAGCATCTGGGTGCTGCAGAAGAGCCACTCGGTGACCCAGTTCACCTTCACGATCGTGCTCACCAGCGCGGGGATGCTCGTCGCCCCGTTCGCCGGCGCGATCGTCGACCGGAGCAACCGGCGGACGGTTCTCATCCTCTGTAACGTCGGCTCGGCGCTCTGCTCGCTCGCCCTCTTTCTCCTCCTGCGGGCGGACGTGCTCGCCGTCTGGCACATCTATATCGTCGTCGCCTGCAACTCGATCTTCAATACCTTCCAATGGCCGGCTTTAGTCGCCGCCATCACCATGCTGGTTCCCGGCGACGACCTGGGCCGCGCCGACGGCATGCTGGAGATGGGGAACGCCGCGACGACGATCGCGGCGCCGCCGCTCGCCGGTCTCCTGATGGCGTTTACCGGCATCTGGAATCTGTTGCTGATCGATTTCGTGACGTTCTTTTTCGCCATCGTCTCGCTCCTCCTCATCACCGTCCCCCGGCCGCCGAAGAGCGAGGAGGGCGAGACCGGCAAGAGCTCGCTCTGGCACGAGGCGGCGGTCGGCTGGCACTTCATCCGCGCCCGCCAGGGGCTCCTCGCGCTCCTCATCTTCTTCGCCGCGGTCAACTTCTTCACCAGCATCTGCGGCGTCGCTCTCCTCCCCATGGTGCGCGGCTTCGCCTCGCCGGCCCAGGTCGGGCTCGTCATGTCGATGACCGGTATCGGCATGTTGATCGGCGGCCTCATCATGACGGCGACCGGCGGCCCGCGGCCGCGGATCTACGGCATTCTCGGGGTGGCGGCGATGATGAGCGTCTGCTTCGTCCTGACCGGTGCCCGTCCCTCGCTCCTCACCACCTGCATCGGCACCCTGCTCTTCTTCGTCGGCATTCCGATCATGAACGGCAGCAGCCAGGCGATCTGGCAGAGCAAGGTGCCGCCGGACCTCCAGGGACGGGTCTTCGCCGTGCGCCGGATGATCGCCCAGTTCACGACGCCGATCGGCGACTTCTCCTCCGGCCCGCTCGCCGACCGCGTCTTCAATCCTCTCCTCGTGCCCGGCGGGACCCTCGCCGGCAGCATCGGCTTGCTCATCGGGGTGGGGGAGAACCGCGGTATCGGCCTCATGTTCATCCTCCTCGCCATCTTCCCGCTCCTGATCGCCGTCTGGGGCTTCGCCAACCCGAAGGTGCGCTACGTCGAGCGCGACCTGCCGGACGCGGTGGTCGCCGAAGCCGCGACGAGCGCGGCGGACAAAGGCTCGGTCGCGATCGGCCCCGAAGCACTGGTTCAAGAAGCTGTCATTCAGCCGGGATGATCATGACGAGCGTGGATCAAGAGGTGGCGGGCGATCTCGCGGATTTCCTGCGTGCCGGGGATGCCGATCGGCGCCTCGCGCTCGCGGCCCGGATCGAGGCGAGCCCCGGCTACACACGGGCGGGGATCGGCGAGCGGCTCGATCGGCTCGACCTCTGGCCCGCCGTACCTTCGGGCCGGCGGGACCTCGCGGTGCCGGTCGGCCACGGCCAGACGCGCTCGGTGCTCCTGCGGGTGCCGCGCGGGTACTCGCCGGAGCGCTCGTGGCCGTTTCTCTACCTGCTCCATCCCGGCGGCTCGAGCGGCTCTGCGTTCCTCTCCTACGCGGAGCAGCTCCTGGGGCCACGGATCGAGGAGTACGTCGTCGCCGCCCCCACCGGCTACCGGCAGACCGGCCTCGACGCTCCGGCTCCCTTCACCGTCGACCACCTGGCGATCTTCGCGGCGGTGCGGCGGACGGTGCACGTCGACCCCGACCGCATCTTCGCGCTCGGCTACTCGACGGGCGGTTATGCCGCCTGGGCGGTGGCCCTCTTCCACGCCGACCAGCTGGCCGGGGCGGTCGCCATCGGCTCCGTCTTCACCGTTCCACCCGGGGAGGACGGGCTGTGGAAGACGGTCCTCCCCAACCTCTCGCAGGTGCCGGTGATGCACGTCTGGGGGACTCGCGACACCATGCCGGTCATCGGCTTCGGAGGCGGCCGCGCCATCGGCACCATGGCCGAGGTCAATCAGCGTTTCCGCACCTGGACGAAAGAAATGCGGCTGCCGATCGAGGATTGCGGCATCCCCGGCCGCGGGCATGGCGGGCTCCATCCTCCGGAAGCCTCCCTGCACGCGCTGCTCCAGAAGCGCCGCGTCCATTTCCCGCCGCAGGTCGATCACACCTTCCGTCACGTTCACCAGGGGCACTGCTACTGGCTGGAGGCCCACACCTGGGAGGGCGAGCACTGGGGCGCCGGCCTCCCGCGGGTCCAGAAGCAGGGGACTGAGAACGACGCGCGGGCCCTGGGCCGGACGGTGGGAGCGCTCCTCGGGAAGCTCTCCGGCGAGGTTTCCGGGCAGACGATCCGGGTCGAGCGGCGCCACGTCGGCGAGCTCACGGTCTGGGTGGGGGAGGGGATGATCGACTGGGAGCGTCCGGTAGCCATCGAGGTCGATGGACGCGAGGTCTTCGCCGGGACGCTCCGGCCCGACCTCGCCGTCTGCCTCTCCCAGGCGGCGCGGAGCTTCGATTTCGCCCGCCTGCGCTGGGCCGGAGTGAGGGTCGGCGCCCGGCTCGACGCCGCGCCCGTCACCGTCCATACCTCCTTCCCGCCGCTCCTCCCCGCGAGCCCAGAGCCCCGCGCGGACCGGTCGGACGGCGGCGATCGTGGACGCTCCCGTCCACCGCGCCGGCGCGGCTAGAGCCAAAGAGACCAACCCATGAAACCGCACTTTTTTCGCGCCCTCGCGGGACTCTTGAGCCTGCTGTCGCTCTGGGCTCTCCCGGCCCTGCCTGCACGCGCAGCAGCGCCCCCGCCCGCTCCGACCGCCGGCGCGCCCCCGCTGCGCCGCTTCGAGGTCACCCGGGCGACCTCGAATGTCGCCAATATCAAAATCGACGGCGTGCTCGACGAGGAGGCCTGGAAGTCGGCGCTGGTGATCGACCTGCCCTATGAATGGTTTCCCGGCGACAACGTCACGCCGCGGGTGAAAACCGAAGCCCTGATCACCTACGATGCCGAGAATCTCTACGTCGCCTTCCGCTGCCAGGACCCGAACCCGCAGGCCATCCGGGCTCACCTGATCGACCGTGACGTCATCGGCACCTTCGTCCAGGACGATCACGTCGGCTTCAACCTCGACACCTTCAACGACGAGCAGCGGGCCTTCCAGTTCCGGGTCAATCCCCTGGGAGTGCAGGTCGACGCGGTGTTCAGCGAGGTCACCGCGGCGGAGGATTTCTCCTGGGACGCGATCTGGGCCTCCGCCGGCCGCATCACCAAGGAGGGCTATACCGTCGAGATGGCCATCCCGTTCAAGCAGCTCCGCTTCCCGCGCAGCGCGGCGCCGCAGACCTGGGGCTTCGATCTCTTCAGGAGCTATCCGCGGGACGTCCGCTACCGGATGTCGTCGCGCTACACCGACCGCGGCAAGGACTGCGTCCTCTGCCAGGAAAATAAAGTCACCGGCTTCGTGGGGATCGCTCCCGGACGGAACCTGGAGCTCGACCCCACCCTCACCTCGCACCGGATCGACACCCAGAATCCCGCCGCCTTTCCCGCCGGCGACCTGGAGCGCGGCAAGGCGAAGACCGATCCGGGCCTGACAGCGCGCTGGGGCTTCTCTCCCAACGCCTCCTTGAGCGTCGCCGTAAACCCCGACTTCTCGCAGGTCGAGGCGGACGTGGCGCAGCTCGGCATCAACACCCGCTTCGCCCTTTTCTACCCGGAGAAGCGGCCGTTCTTCCTCGAAGGGGCCGACCTCTTCCTCACTCCCCTTCAGGCGGTCTTCACCCGCACCGTGGCCGATCCCGATTGGGGAGTGAAGCTCGCCGCCAAGGAGAACAAGGATTCCGTGGGCCTCTTCGTCGCGCGCGACTCCGAGAACAACCTGATTCTTCCTTCCAACCAGGGTTCGAGCTTCGCCTTTCTCGACGAGAAGGTGACGAGCGAGGTCTTCCGCTACCGCCGCGACGTCGGCGATCGCTCGGCGATCGGCGTGCTGTACACCGGGCGCGACTCCGACGACTACCACAACCGGGTGGGCGGCCTCGACGGCTTCTTCCGGTTCACCCCTTCGGACACCGTGCGGATGCAGTACCTCGCCTCGAACACTCTCTACCCGACCGCGGTGGCCGTCGCCAACAAGCAGAGCCTGGACGCCTTCAGCGGCGACGCCTGGCAGGCGCAGTACGACCATTTCGCCCAAAACTGGAAGGGCTACGTCCGCTACATGGACTTGGATCCCCAGTTCCGCGCCGACAGCGGCTTCATCCCGCGGGTCGACGTCAAGACCGCGGAATCCCAGGTCGAGCGTTTTTTCTATGGCGCGCCGACGAGCAGCTTCTCCCAGATGAGCCTCGGCTTCCACGCCCTCCACACCGAGGACCACACCGGCCGCCTCACCGACCAGACCACCGAGGTCTTCGGCACCTACCAGGGAGCGCAACAGTCGTCGCTCGAAACCCACTTCATTCACAACCTCACCTTCTACAACGGCACCGTTTTCCATTTGGACCAGGAGACCCTCGACTTCCTGTTCAACCCGACCGCCGGCACGACCTTCGAGATCTTCACCCAGCTGGGCGACACCGTCGACGTCGACAATACCCGGCAGGGGCGCCTGGTCGCCATCCAGCCGGCGGCCGAGCTCCGTCTCGGTCCCCATTTGAATCTCAATCTCTCCTATCTCGACCAAAAGCTGCGGGTGGCGGGCGGCCAGCTCTACGACGCCCAGCTGAGCCAGGCGCAGCTGGTCTATCAGCTCGACGTCCGCACCTTCGTGCGCGCCATCTTCCAGTACACCAACATCGGGAAGAACCCGTCGCTCTATCTGTCTCCGGCGGCCCCGGTCGACCGGCGGGACAAGAACCTCTTCACCCAGCTCCTGTTCTCTTACAAGCTCAATCCCCAGACCGTGCTCTTCGCCGGCTACAGCGACAACCGGCTGGGGGTCGACGTCATCCAGCTCACCCAGACCGACCGGACGTTTTTCGTCAAGCTCGGCTATGCCTTGCTGTACTAGGAGGAGCGATCGATGGAAAGCAGCGGAGAGATCCATGTCGAGCAGTGGCGGACCCTGTGGAGCGATACCTATGGCCGCTCGGTGGCGGCCGGGAGGACCGGTGGGGCGGACGAGCCGGACTTGAACCTGGCGGGCTGGACCAGCAGCTACACGGGGCGGCCCATCGCCGCGCGCGAGATGCGCGAGTGGGTCGACCGGACGGTCGAGCGCATCCGCGCCCTTCAGCCTCGCCGGCTGCTCGAGATCGGCTGCGGCATGGGGCTTCTCCTCGCCCGGCTCGCCCCCGTCTGCGAGGAGTGCTGGGGACTCGATTTCTCGTCCGAGGCGGTGGCCGAAGTGGAGCGCACCTTCGCCGGCCGGGATCTCGCGGTTACCGTTCGCCAGCAGGCGGCGGACGACCTGAGCGGCCTCCCACGGGGACGGTTCGACACCGTCGTCCTCAATTCCGTCGTCCAGTACTTTCCCGACCTCTCCTACCTGCGCCGGGTCCTCGCCGGGATCTCCGCCCTGGCGGCGCCGGGCGCCCGCATCTTTCTGGGCGATCTCCGCAGCCTGCCGCTCCTCACGACCTTCCACCTCTCCATCCTCCTCCAGCAGGCGGCGGCGACCACCCCGCTCGCCGAGATCCGCGAGCAGGTCGCGAGCCGGGTCCTGCGGGAGCGGGAGCTGGTGCTCGATCCCGCCTTCTTCGCCGCCATGCTTGGGGGTGGCGGGGTCGCCAATGTCGCCAATGTCGCCAAGGTCGACATCCAGCTCAAGCGCGGCCGCGCGCGCAACGAGTTGACCCGCTTCCGCTACGATGTCACCTTGACCCTCGCCGGCGGCGCCGCCGAGAGCGGCGCGGAGCCCGAGCGCTGGCTCGACTGGCGCGCGGAGGGCCTGTCCCTAGCCGCGCTCCGCTTTCTGCTGGCGGGCGCCGGCGCCCCGCGGAGCCTGGGGCTCCGGGGTGTGCCCAACGCCCGGCTCGCCACGGAGGTCGAGACCGAGTCGCTGCTCCACGGTGGCGACCCCGGGCTCGCCACCGTGGCGGACTTGAAGGAGGCTCTGCGCAGCCGCTGCCCGCCGCCCGGGATCGAGCCCGAGGAGCTCTGGGGCCTGGGCCGCGACCTGCCCTACCGGATCGAGGTCCGCTGGGGGGACCTCCCGGGGACCCTGGACGCCGTGCTGCTTCCTCTCTAAAGCTTGTGTCGAAGCGGCCTGTGGTTTAGAGTTCACGCGGCCACAGGAGATTTGATGACATCGTTTAACCGGCGCCTTCAGGGTGCCCTCGTAAGCCTCGCCCTGCTCGCGGCGACCTCCCGGCCTGTCCAGGCGACCGAAGCGACGATCCTCGCCGACATGAAGGCCTTCTTCGCCACGGCGGACCCCGTCCGGCAGGCCGAGCTCGCCGCCCATGCCCAGGACGATCCCGTCTTCCGCCGCGAGCGGGTGGAGGAGTGGCTGCACCGGCTGGACCTCTTCCGGCCTCTCAAGCCGGGTCCCTTCGAGATCCGCGTCCCGGTGGGGTACGGGCAGGTGCGGACGGTGACGCTGCGCCTGCCTCGCGGCTACAGCCCGCGCCGTGCCTGGCCGCTCCTCTACGCCCTCCACCCGAGCGGCGGCAACGGTCCCTTCTTCCTCGACTACGTCGAAAAGCAGCTCCTCGGTCCCGCCGTCGAGGGGTTCATCCTCGCCGCCCCGACCGACTACCACCAGACCGGGCTCGACGCCCCACCCCCCTTCACGGTCGACCACGTGGCCATCCTGCGGGCCGTGCGCCAGGCCGTGCACATCGACAGCGATCGCATCTACGCTCTCGGCTACTCCCTCGGGGGGTACGCCACCTGGGCGGTCGCCTGCCTCCATGCCGACCAGCTCGCCGGGACGGTCCCGATCTCCTCCTCCTTCTGCATCCCGCCGACCGAGGATGGCCTCTGGCGATCCATGCTGCCCAATTTCGCTCACCTGCCGGTGCTGAACGTCTGGGGTGCCCAGGATACCCAGGAGGTTCTGGGAGTCCGCGGTCCGGACTCGCTCGGCGGCATTGCCGCGATCAACCAGCGGTGGGTGCAGTGGCTGCGGGGGATGCGCCTGCCCCTCCTCAACAACGTCGAGATCCCCGGCCGGGGGCACGGGGGGGCCGTGCCGCCGCCCTTCGCCCTCCGCGAGCTTCTCGCCGGCCGGCGCGAGCACTACCCACGTCGGGTCGAGCACAACTTCCGCCATCTCCACCAGGGGAGCAGCTACTGGCTGGAGGCCGAGAGCTGGGAGGGCGGTCACTGGGCCGGTGACCTCCCCACCGCCACCCGGCGCCCGGGCGAGAGCGAGGATCAGGCGTTCGGCCGCGCCGTACGCGACCTCCTGGGGCACCTGCGCGGCGAGGTGACCGGTCAGACGCTCAAGGTCGACCGGCGGCACGTCGGGGAGATGACCGTCTGGGTGGGGGAGGGCATGATCGACTGGCGCCGGCCGGTGACCGTCGAGCTCGCCGGCCGTCGAGTCTTCTCGGGAATCCTCAAGCCCGACCTCTTCGTTTGCCTTTCCCAGGCGGCGCGCACCCTGGACTTCGACCGCCTGCGCTGGGCGGGCCTCAGGATCGACGCGCACGGGAAGGCCGAGGTGGTGACCCCCAGCACCGTCTTTCCTCCCCTTCTTCCCGCCCCCCTTTCCGCGTCCCTTCCCGGTCGCTGAGCAGACCACCCAACAGGGTGGGCCTCGCGCGGCCGGAGAGGTGATACTCTACGCGCCTCAAAGGAGCACATCGGGATCGCGCGTCTCTCTTGCAAGCGGACGCCACACTCAAGACCTCATGGGCTTCCCTCGCGCAGACGTATGGCGGAGAGAGTGTAATTCCAGGTTGTCGAAGGGTGTCCCGATTCAGACCAGCAGCCTCACTCTAGAGTAGACAGAACACAATCTGCGAAGCCATATACGGCTTCAGAGGTCGAACGGCTTCATTTTTGTCAAAGGAGACCTGAATGGGACGGATCAAGAAATGGTCGCAGCTCGCGGGAGGCGCCGGTGCGATCCTCCTCGCGACCGTCGGCTCGGCCGCCGCGGCCGGCGTTGACGGCGGCATCACGTTCACCAACGTCGCGACGCCTGCCAACGGCATCACGTACGCTCGCACCGCGACTCCCAGCCGCCTGGCCGTCCGCCGGGCGATCGAGGCGCAGTCGCCCATCCCGACCGCCACCTTCAACGCGGTGAGCCGGCCGAACAGCCCGATGAAGCCCTGGGGCATTCCGGGCATCGCGCTCTTCGACTACGACAACGACGGCGATCTCGACATCTATGTGACGAACGGCCCCGGCACTCCCAACAGCCTGTACAAGAACATGCTCAAGGAAACCGGTAAGCTGACCTTCGTCGACGTGGCCGTCCAGGCCGGCGTCGACGCGACGGCGCAGGACAGCTCCGCCGTCTGCTTCGGCGACATCGACAACGACGGCAACGATGAACCTCTACGTCCTGGGCGCCGGCGGTCCGAACATCCTCTTCCACAACAACGGCAACGGCACCTTCTCCGACATCACCGACAAGGCCGGCGTCGCCGCCGCCCCCGGCCTCAACCCCTCCGGCTGCTCGATGGGTGACTTCAACGGCGACGGCCTGCTCGACATCGCCGTCTCCAACACCTACGACGACTGGAACCAGCGTGGGCCGGTCTTCGGCACCTCGGTCTACTGGCCGACCACCCAGCACAACCTGCTCTTCATGAACCTCGGCCACAACGTGTTCAGCGAGCAGGGCGAGGCGCGCGGCCTCCACGACTACACCGGCGGCATTCCCGCCGGCCAGGCGACCTACACCTGGTCGGTGGCGGCCGTCGACTACAACCAGGACGGCGCGGTCGACCTCCTGTGGGCCGACTCGGCCGGTGGCCAGAGCGGCCCCAACGCCGGTCTCGACCGGATCTTCCAGAACGACGGCACGGGCTTTTTCACCGACGTGACCCTCAATGCCGGCTTGAACCAGAACAACAACTACGGTTCCTGGATGGGTCTCTCCTTCGGCGACTACAACTGCGACGGCTACCTGGACTTCATGTCCACCAACAACGGCTACTACGTCGGTGGCCCGCCCCAGAACTCGCGGTGGTATTTCGGCGCCCCCAACAACCAGTTCGTCGACTCCAACGCCGGCTCCTTGATCGCGACGCCGTTCGGCTGGGGCACGTCGACCTTCGACTATGACAACGACGGCGACCAGGACATCGTCTGGTTCGGCGACGAGGCACCTGACCAACATCATCTCCACCGACAACCCGGGCACCCTGCTCAAGAACACCGGCTCGTGCACGGCGAACTTCACCTGGGACCAGAACGCCCTCGGTGACAACCGCTTCCGCCAGATCCAGGGCGTCGCGATCGGCGACCTCAACGGCGACGGCTTCGACGACATCGTCAACGCCGCCACCGTCGGCATCATCCCGATCACCTCGCCGACCAACCGCAACGTGCTGTGGACGACCATCCTCGGCATGACCACCGGCTCGCCGTTCGACGCCGTGGCGACGGGTGAGGTCGTCTGGACCGGCCGCATCAACGCCGGCTTCCAGACCTACATCCCGCACAGCTTCAACCCGGGCGACCTGCACATCGAGATGAACAGCGCCAACAACGGCAACAAGTGGGCGCAGGTTCACCTCGTCGGCACCAAGGGTTTGACCCCCCAGGGCCACAACAACCTGGACGGCTTCGGCGCGATGATCAAGTTCACGCCGACCGGCGGCAAGACGATCCTTCATCCGGTCATCGGTGGCTCCAGCTACGCCTCGCAGGATTCCAAGGTCGCGACGCTCGGCATGGGCACCGCGACCACCGGTACCGTCGAGGTGCAGTGGCCGGGCGCCAACGGCGGCGTGCGCAACCGTCTGTACAACGTCAAGGCGGGAGAGAAGATCCTCCTCCCCGAGATCCCCTGCAGCTTCGACGGGCCGGTCAACCGGACCACCGGGGTTGCCGACTACAAGGAGTGCGTGACGCAGTCGCTGGCGCAACTCGTCCAGCGCCACGTCATCAGCCGTCCGGATTCCCACCGCCTGACGGTTTCCGCCTACCAGGCCTTCCAGGCCGCCCACCCGGGCGTTCCCTTCTAAGGCCTGACGCCAAGTTTTCCGACCGTCCCCACGTCCGCAGCACGGGCGTGGGGACGGTTTCCTTCCCGCTTCTCCCTCCCGCTTCGATCCTCGTCTCGTTTTCCCCCCCGGCGCGCACTCTCTTCAGTAGGCGCCTAGTCGCTCACTTCAATATTTGTCGTCGACCCGTAAAGCGAAGGCTGGACGTCCGTCTGGACCGTTCCATTCGGGACCGGGGCTTCCCGAAAAGCCCACGTCGGGCTGATCGGACTCCCAAGCGTCGGTCCTCTTGTCTGCTGCAAGGAGGATTGGAGATGAAGGGAACGAAGGACAGCTGGACCAGGCGCAGCCTGGTGACCGACGGGCTCATGGTGCTGGTCATCCTGGCGGCCCCGGTGATGTACGCCATCGCCGCCACGGAGGCCCCCGCCGGGTACGACAACCTGACCAACGGCTTCGAATCGCAGACGCAGATGAACCTCGACCGGGCGACCTTCGACGAGATCGAGCAGATCTCGGACGGCCTGGGGCCGGTCTACAACGCCCAGGCCTGCCGCGAGTGCCACCAGAACCCGGTGTCCGGCTCGGGCAGCCAGATCCTCGAGCTGCGGGCCGGCTCGACGAGCGGCAGCACGTTCACCGATCACATCGGCGGCTCGCTGATCAACAACCGGGCGATCGACCCCGCGATCCAGGAGCGCCTCCTGGGGACCGACACGACGATCACCTCCAGAAGCTCGCTCAGCATCGTCGGCGACGGCTTCGTCGAGGCACTGCCGGACACCTTCTTCACCGCCGCCCAGACGACCCAGTCCAACGCCGGCTTGAACCCGGGTACGATCATCCGGGTGCCGGTCCCCGAGGCCGCCGCCGGCACCACCCGGATCGGCCGCTTCGGCTGGAAGAACCAGCACGCGAGTCTCCTCGGCTTCGCGGCCGACGCCTACTTGAACGAGATGGGCATCACGAGCCCTCTCCAGCCGACCGAGAACACCTCGAACGGTGTCAGCGTCACCTCCTACAACACGACCAACGGCGTCCCCGCCATCCAGGATCCGGCCACCGGGGCGGCTCCCTTCGGCGCCGACATCCTCGCCTTCACCAACTTCATGCGCTCCACCAAGGTGCCGCCGCGCGACACCGTCCTCGCGGCCACCTCGGACTCGATCGCCGGCGGCAACCTCTTCCACTCGATCGGCTGCGACCTCTGCCACCTGACGTCCGCCACCACGGTGGCGGCGGGAACCGTCATCAACGGCACCAACTACACCGTCCCGGCGGCGATCGGTACCAAGACCTTCCACCCCTACAGCGACTTCCTGCTGCACAACGTGGGGACGGGCGACGGCATCGTCCAGAACGGCGGCTCGGTCTCGCGGAACATGGTCCGCACGCCGCCCCTCTGGGGCCTCCGCGCACGCAACATCCTCCTCCACGACGGTGAGCCCATCACCCGCAACTTCGCCATCCTCGACCACTTCGGCGACGCCAACCCGGTGATCGACAACTACATCAATCTCAGCCTCACCCAGCAGAACCAGCTCATCACCTTCCTCAACTCCCTGTAGTCTGCCTGCCTTGGACCGGCCGGGCCGCGAAGCTCGCGCGCCCGGCCGGTTCGTCAGCACCGCAGCCGTTCAGCGCCGTGGCCGCCGGGCGAGGAACGCGGAGCCATCCCAGAGCGTGAACGGCCGCAATCCCGCCGCCTCGACGAGAAACCCGTTCTGCCCGCAGAGCTCGGCGAACTCGCCGCGGTCGTCGTCCAGGTCGCCGGTGTAGGAGAAGTTGAGCAGGGCGAAGTCGCCGCCCGGCCTCAACACCCGCGCCACCTCGGCGAAGTAGCCGGCCACGAGCTCCGCTCCCGCCTGCTGGATGTAGGGGAAGGAGTCGACGGCGAAGACGAGGTCGAACCGCCCCTCGGGGAAGGGGGCGAGATCGCGCCCGGAGCCGACCGCGAAGTGAACGTTGCCGAGCCCGGCGGTCCGCCGCCGGGCGGCGGCGATCATCCCGGCCGAGATGTCGATCCCGTGGATCTCCAGAAGCTCGGCGGCGAGGGCGGCCTCGAAGCGACCGATGCCGCAGCCGAGATCCAACGCCGAGCGATCCGGAGCGAGGAGCCCCCAGCGTAGGAAGAGGTCGACGATCTCCCGCGTCCCCGCATCCAGGATCTCCGGATCGCCGAGCGAGTAGAGCGCGACGCTCGCCTCCTCACTCGTCCGCACCGCCCGGTCGAAGAACCGGCGGCAGACGTCGATCGCCGCCTCGCCCGCGCCGTCGGCCTCGGGATGGTCGGGAAGGAGCGGGGCGATCCGCGCCAGCCGCTCGGGATTGCGCCTCAAAAGCTCCGAGAGATCGGCGAACTGCGGCAGGGTATTGGCGAGCGGATAGAGCAGAGCCTCGACCTCCGCGGCGCTCCCCAGGGCGAAGAGCAGGCCCGCCAGGGCGACCGGCGCCGAGATGTCGCCCACGAGGAGTCGGCGGAGGACGTCGCGGGCGGGCTCGGGCACCCCTCTCAGGTAGCGTTCGGTCTTGCCCGGGCGGACCGGGCGGGCGGCGGTGGGGAGGGTCGGTCGCTTCATCTCGACCCTCCTTCAGAAAATACTCCTGGCGCCGAGGCGTTTGCCAAAGTGGTCATCCTTCCGACACTTTGAACGAAGCCGAGAAGATCGTGAGCTTGAGCTCCGAATCGTCAATGAGCCGATACAGGGGCTGCTTACCCGAGAGGCGGCTGCTCTGGTCCAGAATGATGGGAACTCCATCGCCTCTTTTCTCCATGAAGTACCGGCGACCGCTGCCACCGCGGACTCCTTCAACTGGTGTGCGTGCGAGCAAGGAGGTGATGAATTCATTTCGGGTCGCCTGTCGAAGTGGCAGGCTTTCGATGGTCAGCGAGTTCGGCAGGGCGCCTGGAGAGTAGAGCTCAAGACGGTCATCAAAAAGGAAAAGCCGGACTTTCGAGCCGTATATGGAGTAGTCGCGATGCGCCACGGCATTGACGACCGCTTCGAAAACCGCCCGTTCGCTGAACTGCGGGATCTCCAGCCGGTCCGGCTCCTTGTGCGCCGCCACTCTCATATTGCGCAGCACGAATCCCATGGCTTCGCGGATCTGCAGGTCCAGGGGTCCCGTGATCCTGGCGCCATCGGCTTGATAATTCGAGTCTTGCCGAACGCCCTGGTAACGGACGGCCTCAATGTAGGCTCCTGGCAGCCAGGTCTCTGGATGTCGAGAGCCTAAGAGCACCCCTGTCACCGAAGGCCTCTCCATCCCCTGCTCATCAGGCGTGAGGAGCTTGAGCTTGCGCAAAGTAGAGACGGGGTCGACCGAGTCTTCCGGGACGAAGCGTTGCCAGAGCTCCTGGTCGAGATCGGAAAGAGAGGTTTCCGGCACGGCTCGCTCATCGAATCGGATCACCTGGGCTTGGCTGCGTTGTTGGAAGAGGCGAGCGAGGAGCTCTGGAGTCAGCCTGCGCTTGGAGCTTCCCTGACGCCAGTAGTATCCGCCCGGGCTCTCATGGACGAAAAGGCTCCGCGGCACGTCCACCTTGACCACCGGGCGTTCCTCCCCGAGCAGGTCCGGTAGCTCCATGCGGAGAATCCTCACGAAGAGCGGTGGCCGGATGCTGTCGTTGCAGATATCCCGCACAAATCTCTCGACTGAGTCCAGTCGATGAAGCGGGATACCCTCGACCTCGCGCGATTTGTCGTCCACACCGAGCAGGAGGACCCCGTCGGCTGTGTTGGCCATGGCTGCGAGCTCGTCCGCCAAGTCGTCCCGGGAAGGCCCGGCGACTTTGTCCCCGCGGAAACGCACCGCCTTGAGCTCAAAGACCGAGTCCTCGCCGAGCCGGATCCTACGCAACAACTCCTCGGCGGAGTCAAACATGGGATGCGCCCCGGCCGATCCTGCGATAGCGGCGGGTGAGGGCTTCCCAACCTCCCTCCATGACTCGGCAGACCTCCTCTCGAACCGCCATCTCCTGGAGCCCTCCTGCTTGCAAGACTTGGGTTTGTCCACCGCGTACATCGAGAGCCAATATCAACTCTGCATCGCCATTGACCACGATGTTGGGGTTATGAGTGACAACGATCAGCTGCCGCTGCCGCTTGTTGTCACGCAGCTGGCGCACGATAAGCCCGGAGATCAGGTGGTTGTCCAGATCGTCCTCGGGCTGGTCGAGGATCAACGGCTCTCTGCCGTAGGAGAGAAGAAAGGCCAGGATCGCCGCGGCCTTCTGGCCCGGAGAGCCTTGCTCGAGGGGACGGAAGCCGGTTCCATCCGTTCCTGGACCATAGGTTACTCTCAGGGAGTCCTCCGGAAACCAGACCGCCAGGCGATCGAAGGTTTCCGGCTTGAGGCCGGCCAGGCGCTTGGCGAACCGTTGGTCGCGGACAGTGCCCTGGCGGGTGGGATTCCTCGCCACTTCCACCAGATGCCGCTTGAGCGATTGGATCTCCTGTTCAAATCTCTGCACATCCTCGCTCTTCGCCTCCTTGCCTGCCGTGGCTGAAGTATCGAGGTACCCGCGGTACAGCTTGGGGATGATTCCTCCTTGGCCGTCCTCGGTTCGAAAATCATCCTCGAACCGATCGGTTTGAAGAAGAGAACGGAGCTCTCGCTCAGCGTCTTCCTCATCGCCATAGGGAAGGGCCTCGATTCGTACGTGGGGACTCGTCCCTATGACATCCCGCAGGAACTCAGCTCGTCGCCTCGTCAGCTCGCGGCGCAAATGGAGGAGAATCTCCAAGCTTTCGCTGCTTTGAGCGGCGAGCTCGGCCAAGACTTTGCGCTCACCTTCGAGTGCGATCTGCCGGCGTTCCAAAACCTGTCGCTCTTGCACCAGCCGGCCATACTCCGTTGGATCCCCAGCACCCTCGGCGCGCAGGTGTGCGATGAGATCCTCATAGACGTTCTCCGCGTCGCGGACCGCCGTCGCCCATGGGAGTCGGACCGAGGTCTGCTGCCATTCTGCCGAGAGCGTTTCCGCTTTCGATGCAAGATCAGTGATTTCCTGACGAAGGACGCGCAGCTTCTCAGCCATGTCCTCTGTTGCCTGGAGTAAGCTACGATCCGTTTCTGTGTCTCCGAACAGATCTGCTTCCAGGGAAGAGGGAACCGCTTCGGCCGCTATGCTTTGCAGCGCTTGGCTGAGCCCCGCGAAGCTCTCTCCCCAGGCTTCGATGGCCCGCTCCTGTCGGCGCCTCAGTTGATACTGGCGCAGTACCTCGCTATGCCCTGAGCTCTCGAAGACGGCCAACTTACGATGAACATCCTCAAGCTCGGAGGCTAGCCGATCCTCTTCCGCGAGGCGGGCTTCGACCTCACGCGCCTTGGCGCGTAATGCCAGAAATCGACTCTCTTCGAGTTTCCACTTCTCCTCCCAGTCACTTCGGCCGACCTGCTGAGCCGCGTCGACAACGAGCTTGAGTAGAGCTTGCGGACCCTGGGCCAGCTCGAAGATCTGCTTCTGACTGTAGATTCGGACAGGGAACTTGCGCTCGATCTCGCCGCCGACGGAGCGCCACGAGCCATCCGCCAGCTCCTCCTCAATGGGGGTCAAAGAGCCGCTCGCATCCCACTGCACGCGAAAGCGGAAACCAGCTTTCCGGTAGATTACACGAAAGGAGGTCTCTTCCGTGAGCAGCCCTCGGTCGGTGCGGGATTGCGGACTTTGCTTAAGCTCTCTGACGGTCTTTGCGATCTCTCCGCTCAGTTCTCGCTCGCGTCGCAGGGCAATACGGAGGAATTCGACCAGCGAGGACTTGCCGGTCCCGCGGCCCCCTACAATCGCGTTCAACCAGGGGTTGAAGCAGACCGTCAGGGGGCGATCCCTCCCCATATACTTAGCTTTGGAGATCTCGATCGATTCGATCACCTCGGTCGCATGAGCGTTCGGGTCTCCAATGGCCTCGGCAGACCGGATCACGGACTGTGGGCCATCCTCAAGGGCGAGACGCAGTCCTTCGAAATCAGGACGAGTCATCTTAATCCAGGTCGAGCGCCGGCCGATGTCTTCCAACCGATGGGCATCGGAGAAGGTCACGCGAGGGAGTGGGCCGAGTGAGCGTTTGTAACCTTCCTTTGAATTGTCGAAATACGCTTGAAGCGAGGAGCCCGGCTCCTTCTCCTCGACAGCGGACAGGTGCTCTGAGGAGATGATTCGCTGAAGAGTCTGTCCAGGCCCGAACACTTTGGCCGCCCCTTTGCTGCCGTCGACGTGCGGTGCGATGCAGAGCCCGCCGCGCTCGACGGCGTGCTCTAGGGCCTGCACGAAAGAGCAGGCGGCGAGGGCTCCCTCCTTGCCCCAATCTTGATCTGGAACGTCGCACTTTCCCAGTAAAGCCGAGACTGCGTCCTTGCCCTTGCCGGGATCGAAAAGAACGAGGAGATGAACCCCTCCTTGAACAGTGAGCTCGACGCCTGGAAAAACTGCCAAGGTTCGGCTGCTTCGCGCGGCAGCCAGGGCCACCAGATCGATCCAGTCACCGCTATTGTGGTCGGTTACCGCCACCGCGTCGAGTCCGGCGGCCAAGGCGGACGCAACCCAAGTTTCCGGATCGACTCCGCGTTCCTCGAAGTCATAGGATTGAGGGGTGTGGAGGTGCAAGTCGCACTTCCACCACCGCGATCCTGGCCACTTCCATTCTCCACTCATGACGGTCATTCTATCCGTCTCTGTACAATCCTTCCCCATGGACCCCCGCCCCACCGCTCTTCTCCTCAAATCCTGGGCGCGGGAAGCCGGGTTTGACCGCGCCGGAGTGGCGGCGCTCGCGCCGCCGGAGCACGGTGGGGCGTTCCTGCGCTGGCTCGAACGGGGAGACCAGGCGGGGATGGAGTATCTCGGGCGCCGGCTTCCGGCGCGGCTCGATCCCGCGACCGTCCTCCCCGGGGCACGGAGCGCCCTCTGCGTCGCCCTCCAGTACCATCCGCTCCCCGGCGCGGAGGAGCCGGAAGGGGACCTCTGGCCGCGGGTGGCCCGCTATGCCCGGGGGCGGGACTATCACGACGTCATGGGCGAGCGCCTGAAGTCTCTTGCCGGCCGCATCGCGGCGGCCTTTCCCGGCGCCGAAAGCCGGCCCTACGTCGATACCGGGCCGGTGCTCGAACGCAGCCTCGCCGCCCGGGCAGGGCTGGGAGCGGTGGGGAAGAACACCAACCTCCTCCATCCGGAAGGGGGCTCCTGGTTCCTCCTCGGGGAGCTCTTCTTGACCCTCGACCTCGATCCCGACGTTCCCCTGGCCGATCTCTGCGGCAGCTGCACGCGCTGTCTGGAGGCCTGCCCCACCGGAGCTCTCCCGGAGCCCTATCGTCTCGACAGCAACCGCTGCATCAGCTACTGGACGATCGAGCACCGCGGACCGCTCCCCGCGGCGGCACGGGAGATGGTGGGGGAGTGGGTCTTCGGCTGTGACATCTGCCAGGAAGTCTGCCCCTGGAACGGGACGGACGTTTTCGGCGATCCGGGCGACCCCGCCGATTCGGCAGATTCCGGGGCGCGCCGGGAGCTCGCCCTCCCGCCCGAACGCGCCGAGCTCGACCTCGCGCGGCTCCTCCATCTCTCCCGCGACGAGTACGTCTCCCGCTTCCGCGGCAGCCCCATGAAGCGGCCCAAGCAGGCCGGTCTGCAGAGGAACGCCGCCGTCGCCATGGGCAACCGCCGGGATCCCCGCTACGTCCCCGATCTCGCCCGCGCCCTGGCGGAAAGCGAGCCGCTCGTCCGCCGCCATGCCGCCTGGGCGCTCGGCCGGATCGGTGGCGCCGAGGCCCGGCGCTTCCTGACCTCGGCGCTCGCCCAAGAGGAGGATGGGGAGGTCGCGGCGGAGATCCGCGCGGCTTTGGGCGAGCCCTGATCGATCGGCGGCGCCTCGCCGTCAGCCGTGGACGGCCGGGGAGACGCCGAGATCACGGGCGAGGTCGGCCTCGAACTCGCGCCAGCCGAGAAACCTGGCGGCGAGCGCTTCGGGATCGACGCCGCGGCCGGCGAGGCGGTGGAAGAGTCGCCAGTGCCGGCTCTCCGCCGGCCCCAGGTCGGCGAGGAGGAGCGCCACCTCCCGGTCCTCGACGACCTCCGCCAGGCGGGTGAACCGCTCGCAGCTCCGCGCCTCGACCAGGGCGCCGAAGAGGAGGCGGTCGACCTTCGTCCAGGGTTCCCGGCCGGGGACGATCCGTTGCCGGAGCGCCTGTACCCAGGGGTTCTTCCGCCGCCCGCCGAGCGGCCAGCCGCGCTCGACCAGGATCGCGACGACCCGCCTGAAATGCTGGACCTCCTCGGCGGCCAGCGCCGCGGCGCGCTCGACGAGCTCGGCGTCGTCGGGATAGTAGCCGGCGAGCGACAGGGCATACATCGCGACCTGCTGCTCGCAGACCGCGTGGTCGGCGAGAAACTCGGGCAGGTGCGAAGCGGCGATCTCCGCCCACGACCGCGGTGTCTCATGGAGGAGCGGCAACTCGGCGAAGACCTCGTCAAAGCCGCTCGGCTCGGGAAGCGGGCCGGGGTCTGAGACTGAGGGGCGCATGCGAGTCAAGGGCGGCCTGGGATTCGGGTGGGCTTTGGGAGAGTAGCACCTGGAGTATCCTCTTTCCACCGGCAGCAGCGAACAGGCAAACAGCGAAGACGGCCTTGGCCCGCGGGCAAGGACTCCAGCGAGGTGAGGATGGATCAGAAAAACCGGGGCTCCACGGGGGCGTTTGCCCAGCCCGTAGTCGTCGGCTTCGGTCTCGTCGTGACACCTCTCCTGATCGATGCGGAGAACCCTCAGGTTCTGGCCGCCTACAGCGGTAGCCGGGACCAGCTCGCCCAGCGCGTCCCTCTCGCTGCTGGCGGCCTGGGCGCCGGCTCCAACGGTTCGTCCTTCGAGGCGGCTTTCAACTCCGGCGACACGGTCTCGTTGCGCCCCCTCCTGGAGCACGGGGCGAATCCGGACCGACCTTTCGTCCGAGAGCCCTCCCTCGTCACCGCCGCCGCCGACGGCTGGACACCACCCGCACGACAAGGTTCGGCAACGGGATTTCGCGGTGGAGGGGAGGGACTACCGCGTTGCCGAGTGGCTCCTCGGCCTGGGGGTCCCCCTGGATGTCGGCAACAACGAAAGGTTCGACAAGAGCCTTCTCGACGAGCCGCGAGGCGAGGATTCGTACGGCTCAGCGCCTGCTCGATGGCATCCCTCTGCGTCAGCGGTGGCATCGCGCTGATCTATCGTGCGTCGGATAGAGCAGTCAAGGAGATATATATTTGATGGAAGGGAAACCTAACTTTCTGGCGCTTGGTCGCGAAGATTTCCAGGTTAGCAAAGAGGGCCTGCAATTGGGTATGCCTGAGATAGCTCTGAGATGGGCGGTGCAAACGGTTGGATGGCGGAAGTGGAAAGCACGCCGACATGAATTTCTCAACAAACTTGGCGCTCTGAAATTCGAGAGCAGGCGGCTTCAAGAGCGACATTGTATCGAATTGATTGTTCCTGATACTTATGAGCGAATGAGCCGCGGCGAGAATATTTGGCAGGGCGACCAATTTATTCTCGCATATGCGATCGCCTTTTGCAATGCCCTAATGGTACTGAGTAGAGCCTTAAGCCCCCAAGGGAAAAGACGTCTCGAAGGAATGATAAAAGACGCGTTAAGCCGTGATTACGGATTCGGAGTAATAAGGTCAGAAATCGATGCGCTCTATCAGCTATTGGATGCTGGCTTCAGGGTCGCGGCAACTGACCTAGAACGCAAAGGTAACTTCGACTTTCTGGCCGAATCGGAGGGTGAGGAGATCGAGGTGGAGTGCAAAATGCTTACGCAAGAGATTGGCACACACATCCCTCCAGCGGATTTTGAACGCTTGCTCAGTCATATCCGGGAAGACGACATCCTGACGGCCTTAGGAACCGGAAGGACATGTATCATTAACCTCATCGTCGAGGAAAAAATACCAAGCAACTCAGCGTCTCTCGCTGCTATTGCAAAAGCAATTCTTGGTATTCTGAGAGGAAGAGAGAGCAATGTCCGACGACTCGGTATTGATTTCAAGATCGAAGAATGTGAATCGGGAACCGGTCGAGAAAGCTTAGTTATGAAGTTGTCGAAAGAAGCTCGTCGAATAACAGATCGCACGGGTCGCCAGACAATGGCATACTCTAGCGAGGACCGAGGAGCTATTCTTTCTACTTGGAGCAGAGCCGACTCTCCTGGGCGGGGGTTTAATGCCATCAAGCAACCCCTCAAGAAGGCGGCGTCGCAACTCACCGGCACACGCCCCGGGGTTGTCTTCGTAGTCGCGGAGGGTCTTGGGGCAGCGCCTCCAGAGTATAAGGCCGCCGTGGCAGGCTTGGTGTCGGCTATACTCTCGCAAGTGGGTTTGCAGCGCACCTACCTTGAAGGATTCATTCTTCAATTCAGTGGCTCTCCATTTTCCTCTCACGATACTCTCTGGCTAGAAAATCCATATGGCGGTAAAGGCGCACGTTCGGCCGCGTTCAGGACACTAAGGAGTGCGGCTAGGCCAGGAGCAAAGACACCGGCAGAAGTTCTCGACTGGCAAATTGCTTGGCAAGCGAGGTGGCGGTAGATTTCACGCTGAATCCAAGGGAGCGGGGACCTGACTCGTCAGAGGGCGTGATGGCATTCGGCACCGCCTTTTGCGACGGGATCAGCGGCGATCCCCCCGGCTCCCCGTCGCCGTCCGCGCGGGACGAGGAGGTCTACACCGTGACCATCGAGCGCGGACGCGGGATCGCCACGGTGGTCTTCCGGGCGATCCTGCGCAACTTGAACGCCGCCCAACTCGCCGCGCCCCCCTCTGGGCTCTCCGCTCGCTGCGGCCGGCCTGGATCGGCTGAGGGGCGCATGCGGATGGAAGGGCGGCTCGCCGCGAGGCTCGGGTTCGCCACCGGATAGAGCTAAGGCGCGGTTGGATAGAACTAAGAGGCCATCGAATAGAGCTAAGAGGCCGTCGGATAGACCTAAGAGCGCGGCGACGGACTCCAAGAGAGCACTGGATAGAGCTTATCGAGCGGCGCCAGGAGCTATTTGAAGAGCGATTGGAGCTTGCCAGGCTCCGGATAGATGCTGTTGCGTCGGATTGGTTCCTAGAGGGTGCACGTCAGACCTAATCGGGTGCCGGTAAGCTTCTATCACTGCGCCATTAGATCTATTCTCTCCCCTCCAGGGTCCTTCCGTCGCGCTATTAGCTCTATCCGGGACCTTCCCTGCCGTCGCGAGACGTCTAGCCGCTCGTTCCGCCCGCCTGGTGGAACCCGTCCGGCCGCTCCTGGCTCGAATCGCGCTCCTGAGGCTGGGCTCCGGCTTCCTGCGGCATGGTTTTCGCCCAACGACGAAGCCGCCGACAGGCCTCCCAAGTCGACCTTCTTCCTGCGAGAACCGGGAGGGGGACCGATGGGTGAGCGGAGCGACCTTTCCACCGGTCCCCGGAGAGTCGTACAGCGGGTAACGCCTGGTGCTACGGAGCGGGATCCTCGTACCAGGGAGAGCTCTCGGCGGAGAGAGAGGAGCCGGAGATCTTGTAGTTCGTGTAGCAGGTGCACTCGAGGCACGGCGGAGTGGGAAATGGAATGTGTACGGACTGATTCGGCCCGAGCGTTACTACGCTAGAAGAGATCGTCGTGAGGATGCTTTGCAGGGCCGAGTTGGTGCGGTTGAGGCCCGACAGCGGGAAGGTGGTCGTCGAGCAGCCCCAGCGGACGGGACCTACGGTGACGGTCGAGCTGAGACCGTTCGTGATGGTGATCGTCGTATGGGTGAGGTGGTCCTCCAGGACGCCGATGACGCTCCCGGGGATGCGGTTGCCACTCGCGTCGGTCCAGAAGAAGTCGATGATGGGGCAGTTGTTGTTCGCGGTGGTGAACCCGACGTGCGCCTGCGGCGCGTGCCCCGCGGGGACGGGGGGGATGGGGGAGCCGGGATTCGTCCAGTGCAGGAAGGTGTTCCCGCCCGAGAAGGCTACCCCGAAGAGGGCGAACACGTCGTCTACTCCGGACGTACCGTTGTAATGGTCGGTGATGCTCTGAGTTCCCGAGAGCTCGATCTCGACGTCGTAGGCGGGCTGAGTGCCGCGGTTCGTGAGGTCGATGTTACAGACGGTGGCGGAGCCTGCCGCCGCGAACAGCAGGCCGGCACAGAGCGAAAGAGGTACTACACTTCGACGCATCTGGGGTCTCCTTGAAGATTTCTCGCAACCCGGGGCTCCGGGGGGTGCGGAAAACCGCCAAGAGCCTCAGGCATTGCGGTTGCGCTCGCCAAGATGACGAACGCTGTCCATCGCGATGTAACGCGAAGAACTAAGTTAGATTATTGCAAATTTGCGAATGGAGGTCAACTGTTGTCTGGAGAGGAGGGACGCCGAGGAGCGGCAATTCGGCGAAGAGCCCTGGCAGAGGCCCTACACCCCTCGGCGTTTTCAGCCCTGCCGCAGTGTTTCCGCCAGCTCTCGATAGGACCCGGACCGGATGTCCGTCAGCATGTCGAGTCCTTGCGGCTGCCATCCCAGCTGCTGAACGGCTTTGCGAGAGGAGGCCCGGTTTTCGAATTGGACGAACGCCGTCAGGAACGGGCCCCACCGAGCCTCGGCCTCCTCGCGGTGGGCGGAGCGCACGGGCAGTTGAAGCGCCGCTCCGATCGTCTCGGCCAGGGCCCGCAATGTGACGGTGGTCGATCCGGTGCCGTTGAAGACGTCACCGGCTTTCGCCTTTTCCGCCGCGAGAAGAAAGAGCGCCGCCGCGTCGTCCACGTGAACATCGGAGGTGCGGAGGTGCCCGTCCTCGACGTAGACGGACTCTCCGGCCTTGGCGGCCCTCTGCATCAGCATCGGGAGAAAGGTGCTGCCGCCGCGTCCGTAGACGTAAGGAGGGAGACGAATCGCGCTCACCCGGACCCCCGCTTCGCGGAGGCGCAGGGCATGACGCTCGGAAAGGATGCGGTCTTTGAGGGCGAAGGTTTGAGACACAGGGGAATCCTCCGTCGTCTCCAAACCCGCCGGATCCGGGGCCACGACCGCCGTGCCGGAGGTGATCACGAGGGCCTTCTTGGTGCCCTGTAAAGGCTCGCCCAGGGCATCGACCGCCGCCCCGTCAATGCGCAGAACCTCGGCAAAGTCCCTTCCGAAGTCGTGAATAAAGGCCAGGTGGAGCACGGCGTCGGCTTGGGCGCTCTCCTGGCGAAGGACATCCAGGCGGGCCAGGTCTCCCCGCACGGGAGTGGCGCCCAGCGCCTTCAATTTGGCATCCCCTTTTTCGGTCCGCGACAACCCGTGGACCGTGTGACCTGAGGCGAGCGCTCGCTCCGTGACAACGCCGCCGATATACCCGGTCGCCCCAGTGACAATCCGCATTTGGCTCTCCTTTGGCTCTGATGGTTGTGGAGGGACGTCCTGCTGTACGGTCGTATCTCCCAGGAGGTCTTTCGAGAGGCCAGTATGCGGCTGCGCTCCCCTCAGGTAAAGTCACAAAAGTCCACGCCTCTTGCCTAATCGTCCACGGGGGGCTAAGCTGGAGAGCGGCATGATGGGCAGGGGTTCTTCTATGAGTGACTTTCGGTTGGAGCTCGCCAGGATCATCGATCTCTTCTCTCTCCGGGACGGGGTGCAGGAATCTCCCCTTCCTGGCATCCGTTGCATAAGATTTTCTCGCCCCGGGCGTCGCGCGAAGAATCATTGGAGCGCATCTCTCTGTATCGTCGCTCAGGGCGGCAAGGAAATCGTTCTGGGGGGCGAAGTCTATCGATGCGAGGGAGCGCAGTACATCGCGGCTCCGATCGATTTGCCGGTCACTAGCCGCATCTTTGCCGCGACGCCGGAGCTGCCATTTTTATGCCTCAAGATCGATTTCGATTCGCTGGCTCTGAGCGAAGTCGCGGCGCAGCTGGATAATGGTTTTCCGAAGAAGGCGGAGAATCCTCTCCGCGCGATGTTCATCGGCAAGGCGAGTGACCCCATGCTCGAGGCCGCGCTGCGGCTGGGAAAACTTTTAGAAGCTCCCGAAGACGCGGCAGCGCTCGGTCCCTTGGTGATCAAGGAGATTTTGTACCACCTTTTGAAAGGAGCGGATGGACCGGCGATCCGGCAGTTCGTTCGCTCCGGAAGCCAGATGCACAAGATATCTCAGGCCATCTACAGCCTGAGAGCCGGGCTCAGTGAAGAGGTGGACGTAAACTCTCTGGCGAAATCGGCAAATATGAGCCGTTCTGCTTTCTTTAAGCACTTCAAGGAAGCGACGGCAGTGAGCCCGATTCAGTACCTGAAGCGCCTCCGTCTGCTGGAGGCGAGGCGGCTGATGGTCGAGGAAGGGGAAACCGCCGAGGGATCGGCTTTCAGGGTGGGCTACAAGAGCGCATCCCAATTCAGTCGTGAGTACTCTCGCATGTTCGGCAAGCCGCCCTTGCGGGATGCGGTCCAGCTCGGAGCCCGCCTCAGCGTCCCCCAAGGTTGGGGGAGCTACGACCACCGCTGAATCCCGCCCCGTTTTCCCCCGCGGCTTTGCCACTCCGCCCTCAATCTGGTGAACTGCCCCCCGGGGTGGCAGAGATCTCCGTGTCGGCTCACGCAAGGGAAGGCCGGTGGGCACACTCGACACCAATAACCGTCTCCAGAAGGATCTACTGGCGGACGAGCGGTTCGTCTCGCTAGGCCGTGACAATTGGGCCGCCGCGACAGCCGTCCCGGCAGGGTCTGCGGCCGCAGACGAGCCGGTCTTTCTCGACCTGCTACACTAAGGCTATGAATCAAGAGGTTGGGTTATCCTCATTCGAGGATCTCCCTGTCCAGTACCACACTTCTCTGTTGCTTGGCTGAGGATTGAGCGATGAGGCGAACCTTCATAGGCTACGCTCGTAAAGACGTTGAGGCAGCGCGCCAACTCTATCGTGCCTTGGTGGCGGCAGGGCATGCCCCTTGGCTGGATATAGAGGATCTGGTACCAGGGGACGACTGGGCTCGCCGGATCACAGAAGAAATACGAACCTGCAAACAATTTATCGCCCTACTCTCCACCCATTCAATCAATAAAAGGGGGTTCGTACAGAGCGAACTGGTGGTAGCTCTTGAAACATTGGATACAATGCCAGTCGATGAACGCTTCCTGATTCCGGTTCGGTTGGAAGAATGCTATCCAACACACGCAAAGTTGACGCAGCTACATTGGGCAGATCTATTTCCAGATTACGAAATTGGACTGAGACGTTTACTACTGGCGCTCGAGACAAACAGGCAGATGCCTGGTCGGCTTTGGATCGATGTAGGCGTCGAAATACCGACCGACATTGCTACTTGGTCAGATGATTTGCTCTGTCGATACCTTAAGGATGTGCTTAGGCCGGAGGCCCGCGAACGCGCACAACAAGATTACGAGAACGTGACCGTACACCGCCCGCGGGAGACGATTGCGATTAGGACCGAAGAAAAGCTCGTAGAAGTAGCAACCAAGTTTGGATTCCTGGATGGCCTTAGACGCTGCTTGAACCGAGAACGCCGCTGAGCTAACTGCAGAATGAGGCGCAGGACTGTGGAAGAACGAGTGGCACCTTCTAAGCGAGGATCTTATGAATTCTGTCACTGAGTGGGTGTTTGGTCTCTCCTCACTTTTCAGCCTGCTTTCGCTGTTTATACATACTTCAAGAGCCGTGAGTTTATTTACCCTTTGATAGAAAAACTCAGGGCATCTAGAAATTGCTTTCAATCGGTTGAGGCTACTGCTAAACGGATAGTTCTAATCGCTGACCTCAAAGAGCGGAGCGACGAAGAGAAAGTCATGATGATGCGGCAGCTTGCGCGCAACATTGAGGAGACAAGCTGGACCAGGCTGAATACCATTGATGACGGCACGAACTGGACTGAGCTAAGCGTAAGTCAGATCTATAGGGAAATCGCTAAGTGAAAGGCATGGCGGACAGCGCGGGCCGCCGCAGGACTTCCGGGGACATCATTGGCCCTCTTTCGGCCCGGCGGGCGATTGAGGCAACTCAGCCTCAGATCCGCCTCGACGCCCCCCACGGGTGGGGGCGCTACGACCACCGCAGACAGCAGGTACCGGCGCCCCTGGCATCGCCCTGGCAGAGGTCCCCCCGCGCCTAGAATCCCGCCCCGTTTTCCCCGCCGGCTTTGCCACTCCGCCCTCAATCTGGTAAACAGGAGCCCCCTCAAGGTGGCAGGGGATCTGCAAAACGGCGGAGAGAGGGATCGAGGATGGCGGCAGAGCGGAAACGACAGGGGACGCGCGAGCGGGCGGGGACGCCTGAGACGCTTGAGGCGCTTGAGACATCGGGGGCGCCCGAGACGTCGGGGGCCGATCCGCTCTGGTACAAGGACGCGGTCCTCTATGAGGTCCACGTGCGCGCCTTCGCCGACTCGGACGGCGACGGCATGGGCGACTTCAAGGGGCTGACGGGGCGGCTGGACTATCTCCAGGAGCTGGGGGTGACGGCGATCTGGATTCTGCCCTTCTACCCCTCCCCCTGGCGCGACGACGGCTACGACATCTCCGACTACACGAGCATCCATCCCGCCTATGGGAACCTGAAGGACTTCAAGGTCTTCCTTCGGGAGGCCCACCGCCGGGGCCTCAAGGTCATCACCGAGCTGGTCGTCAACCACACCTCGGACCAGCACCCCTGGTTCAAGCGGGCGCGGACGTCGCCGCCGGGGAGCCGTTTTCGCAACTTCTACGTGTGGAGCGACGACCCCACCAAGTACGCCGACGCGCGCATCATCTTCAAGGACTTCGAGACCTCGAACTGGACCTGGGACCCGGTCGCCAAGGCTTACTACTGGCACCGCTTCTTCTCCCACCAGCCGGACCTGAACTTCGACGAGCCCCGGGTCCACAAGGCGCTTTTGGACGTCCTCGACTTCTGGATGGAGCTCGGGGTGGACGGGTTGCGGCTCGACGCCGTGCCCTACCTCTACGAGCGCGAGGGGACGAACTGCGAGAACCTGCCGGAGACCCACGGGTTCTTGAAGGAGCTCCGCGCCCACGTCGACGCCGAGTTCAGCGGCCGCATGCTCCTCGCCGAGGCCAACCAGTGGCCGGAGGACTCGATCGCCTATTTTGGCAATGGCGACGAGTGCCACATGGCGTTCCACTTCCCGGTCATGCCGCGGCTCTTCATGGCGATCCGCATGGAGGACCGCTTTCCCATCGTCGACATTCTGCAGCAGACGCCGCCCATCCCCGAGAGCTGCCAGTGGGCGACTTTCCTGCGCAACCACGACGAGCTGACCCTGGAGATGGTGACCGACGAGGATCGCGACTACATGCAGCGGGTCTACGCCAAGGACCCCAAGGCGCGGATCAACCTGGGGATCAGGCGGCGCCTGGCGCCGCTCCTCGGCAACGACCGGCGGCGGATCGAGCTGATGAACGGTCTCCTCTTCTCTCTCCCCGGCGCGCCCGTCCTCTACTACGGCGACGAGATCGGGATGGGGGACAACATCTACCTCGGGGACCGAAACGGCGTCCGCACCCCCATGCAGTGGAGCGGCGACAGAAACGCCGGCTTCTCGCGCGCCAACCCGCAGCAGCTCTACCTGCCGGTGGTCGTCGACGGCGCCTACCACTACGAGGCGGTGAACGTCGAGGCGCAGCAGGGGAACCCGCATTCGCTCCTCTGGTGGACCCGGCGGCTGATCGCGCTCCGGAAGCGCCACCAGGCCTTAAGCCGCGGCAGCCTCACTTTCCTCCAGCCGGAAAACCACCGCATCCTCGCCTTCCTGCGCCGCCATGGGGACGAGATCCTCCTGGTCGTCGCCAACCTCTCCCGCTTCGCCCAGCCGTTCGAGCTCGACCTCCGGGAGTTCGCGGGGATGTCGCCGGTCGAGCTTTTCGGCGCGACCTGCTTTCCGCCCATCGGCGCCGGGCCGTACCCGCTGACCCTCGGTCCCTGCGGCTTCCTGTGGTTCTCCCTGGAGAAAAAGAAGGTGCGAGAGCGGCGGCTCACGGTGCCGGTCCTGCCGGTCGACGACACCTGGGACGAGCTCCTCGAAGAGCCGGGCCGGGCGCGGCTGGAGGCCGTCCTCCCCGGGGCGCTCGCCGGCTATCCCTGGTTCGGCGGCAAGAGGCGGTCGCCGCGCGCCGTCCGCATCCGCGAGGCCCTCCGCTTCGACGAGCGCTCCGACGAGGACGACGGCTTCAGCGACGCCGTCCTCCTCCTCCTCACGGTCGAGTACGCCCAGGGGGAGCCCGAGACCTATGCCCTGCCGCTCGTCTTCGTGAGCGGGGCGGCCGGGGAGCGGGCGGCGCGTCTGCGCGAGCGGCAGCCGCTCGCGGTCGTCGCCCAGGTCGAGGGCGGCGACGACGGTGTCCTCTTGGACGCCCTCGCGGACCCGGAGTTCGCGAGCGGTCTCTTGGCGGCCATCGCCCGCCGGCGTCGCTTCCGCGGCGAGGACTCTGAGAGCGAGCTCGCCGCCCTCCCCACCGCGGCGTTCCGCGAGATCGCCGACGGCGCCCTGGCCGGGGGTGCCGGCGTTGCGGGTGTTGCCGGCATGGCCGGCACGGGAACGACGCGGATCGCCACGGCGATGCCGACGCCGGTCGCCGGCGCGACGAGCAACACCGTCGTCGCCTTCGGCGACCGCTTCGTCCTCAAGCTCTTCCGCCGGCTCGATCCCGGGGTCAGCCCGGAGCTCGAGATCGGACGCTTCTTGACCGAGGAGGCAGGCTTCCTCCACACCCCGAAGATCGCCGGCAGCCTCGAGCTGCGGCGGGAGCGGGAGGAGCCGGCGACTCTCGCCGTCCTCCAAGCCTTCGTTCCCAACGAGGGCGACGCCTGGAGCTTTACGCTCGATGCGCTCGGCCGCTACGCCGAGCGGGTCCTGGCCGAGGGTGGAACGCGCGTGCCGCCCCCGCCGCACGGCTCGATCCTCGATCTCGCCGAGCGCGAGCTGGCCCCCGCGATCCGGGCGCAGATGGGCACTTATGTCGCCTCGGCGCAGCTCCTGGGCGAGCGGACGGCCGAGCTGCACCTCGCTCTCGCCTCGCGACCCGACCGGCCGGGCTTCGAGCACGAACCCTTCTCGCTCCTCTACCAGCGCTCGCTCTACGAGTCGATCCGCACCGCGGTGAGCCGCAACTTCGCGGTCGTCGAACAGCGCCTGGAATCGTTTTCGAAGGAGCAGGCGGCGCTCGCCCGGAAGGTGCTCGCCGGCCGCGAGCGGCTCGCCGAGCGCCTCTCGGGGCTCCTCGTGGCCAAGCTCTCGGGGGTGCGCACGAGGACCCACGGGGACTTCCACCTGGGGCAGCTGCTCTACACCGGCCGCGACTTCGTGTTCCTCGACTTCGAGGGCGATCCGGCGCGGCCGCTCTCCGAGCGGCGGATGAAACGGTCACCGCTGCGCGACGTCGCCTCCATGCTCCGCTCCTTCCACTGCGCGACGGCCGCCGCCTTCGACGCCGAGGCCGAGCGTGGGGTGGTCCAAGGTCCGGCGCTCGCCGCGCTCGTTGGCTGGCTGAGCCACTGGGAGCGGGCGGCCTCCGCCACCTTCCTCGGCGCCTACCTGGCGCGCTCGCGCTCCGGCGGCGCACCTTACCTGCCGGCCGAGCGCCGGGAGCTGGCCCTCTTGCTCGACGCCTTCCTCTTGGAGAGGGCGGTCCACGAGCTCGGATCTGAGCTCAACTCCGGGCCCAACTCCGGGCTCGATCAGCGGCCGGACCCGGTCGGCGTCCCTCTCCAGGGGATTCTCCAGGTTTTGGGCGAGCCCGCGTAAGGAGCCGATGTGAACAGCGACGACGACTTGAAGGAGCTGGCCGGACTCTATGGCGTCCAGACCGCCTACCACGACGCCCTGGGGCAGTACCGCGAGGCGACCGCGGAATCGCTCCTCGCCATCCTCGCCGCCCTGGAGGCTCCCATCGAAGGCAGGGCGGACGTGGCGGAGGCCTTGAAGGAGCGCCGGGCGGAGCTCGCCGGCCAGCTGATCGAGCCGGTCGTCGTCGCCTGGGAAGGCGGTCCCCCGGAGCTCGACCTCCGGCTTGGACCGGAGGACGGCAGCTCGCTCGCCTGCCATGTCGACCTGGAGGACGGCGGCCGGCGCGGCTGGTCCTTCGAGCCGGCGGCGCTCCCCCAGGGCACCGACGGCCGTCTCCGGCTCACCCTCCCCGAGCGGCTCCCCCTGGGCTACCACCACCTTCGCCTGGCGACCGCCGGGCGGGCGGCGGAGGCGATGGTGATCTGCGCTCCCCGCCGCGCCTTCGGCGCCGAGGGAAGCCCGATCTGGGGAGTCTTCCTCCCCCTCTATGCTCTGCGCACGAGGCGGAGCTGGGGCGCCGGCGACCTCGCCGACCTGGACGTCCTCTCGAAGTGGGTCGCGTCGCTCGGCGGCGGGGTCGTCGCCACCCTCCCCCTCCTCGCCGCCTTCCTGGACGAGCCCTTCGAGCCCAGCCCCTACGCCCCGGCCTCGCGTCTCTTCTGGAACGAGATCTATCTGGATCCTCGGGGGCTGCCGGAATTCGAGGAGTCGGCGGCGGCGGAGCGTCTCGCCGAGTCGCCCGAGTTCCGCCGCGAGATCGACCTCCTGCGCGGGAAGTCGCAAGTCGACTACCGGGAGCTGATGATCGCCAAGCGCCGGGTCTTCGAGGAGATGGCGCACCGCTTCTTCTCCCGTCCCTCCAGACGGCGGGAGGAGTTCGAGAGCTTTCTGGACTCGAAACCCGAGGTCGAGATCTACGCCGCCTTCCGCGCCGTCGGCGACCGGCGGGGCGAGGCCTGGCCGAGCTGGCCGGAGCGCCTGCGCGAGGGGTCTCTCGCCCCCGCCGACTACGACGAGGAGGACCGCCGCTACCACCTCTTCGTCCAGTGGGCGACCGCGGAGCAGATGCGCGCCCTCGCCCTCGACGCGCGGCGGCAGGGGCCGGGGCTCTACCTCGACCTCCCGCTCGGGGTCGGCGGCGCCTCCTTCGACGTCTGGCGCGAGCCGGGCATCTTCGCCCGCGCCGCCGCGGCCGGCGCGCCGCCCGACTCCCTCTTCACCAAGGGGCAGAACTGGGGCTTTCCGCCGCTCTCGCCCGAGCGGATGCGCGAAGCGCACTACGGCTATCTCATCGAGAGCCTGCGCCACCACCTGGAGCACGCCGGCATCCTCCGCATCGACCACGTCATGCAGCTCCACCGGCTGTTCTGGATTCCCCAGGGGATGGGGGCGAAGGACGGGGTCTACGTCCGCTATCCGGCCGAGGAGCTCTACGCCATCCTGTCGCTCGAATCCCACCGCCACCGGGCCGCGATCGTCGGCGAGAACCTGGGCACCGTGCCGCCCGAGGTGACCGAGGGGATGGACCGCCACGGCATCCTCGGCATGTACGTCGTCCAGTACGAGCTCCAGCCGGGGAGCGAGGGGAACCTCCGCGAGCCGCCGGCCGCGTCGGTCGCGAGCCTCAACACCCACGACATGCCGACCTTCCGCGGCTTCCTGGAAGGCCGGGACGTCGACGACCTGGAGCGGCTCGGCTTCTTCACCGCGGAAGAGGCGCAGGCGGAGCGGGAGCGCCGACGAACTTTGAGGGAAGGCTTGGCGGCCCAGCTGCCGCCGTCGGCCACCCCGCGCGACGAGGCGACGACGGCGCGCGACGTCCTCCACGATCGCCTCGCCTGGCTGGCGAAGAGCCCGGCGCGGATGGTCCTCGTCAACCTGGAGGATCTCTGGCAGGAGACCGAGCCGCAGAACGTCCCCGGCACCTATGTGGAGCGCCCCAACTGGCAGCGCAAGGCGAGGCTCAGCTTCGAGGAGTTCTCGACCCGGCCGGACGTCGTCGAGGCCCTCCGCGGCGTCAACGGCCTCCGCGAGGAGGGGAAGCGCCATGCCTGAAAAGCCTGTCGATCCCAAGAGGAAGCGGCAATGGTGGGAGCGGCCCGAGCCGGAGCCCGATTCCGAGCCGCAGCCGGTGGAGGACGTGAAGGAAGAACAGGTAGAGCAGGTCGAGAAGAAGGGAGAGCCGGCCGTGTCGCCCGAAACCGCCGCCGCGAGCCACGAGCTCACCGAGCAGGATATCTATCTTTTCCACGAGGGCACCCACTACCAGATCTACGACAAGCTGGGAGCGCACCCCGACCGGGTGGACGGAGTGGCGGGGACCCGCTTCGCCGTCTGGGCGCCGAACGCCGAGCATGTCTCGGTGATCGGGGATTGGAACGACTGGGACAAGACCGCCGACCGGATGCGCCCGCGCGGCAGCTCGGGCCTCTGGGAGATCTTCCTTCCCGCGGCCCAGAAGGGGATGCGCTACAAGTTCCACGTCGTCTCCCGCTATCGCGGCTACCGGGCGGACAAGGCCGATCCCTTCGCTCTCTACGCCGAGACGCCACCCCGGCAGGCCTCGGTGATCTGGGATCTCGACTACGCGTGGGGGGATGCCGAGTGGATGGCGGGCCGTGGCGCGCGGAGCACGACGACGGCGCCCATGTCGATTTATGAGATTCACCTCGGTTCCTGGCGCCGGGTGGTGGAGGAGGGGAACCGCTCGCTCACCTATCGCGAGATGGCGCCGCTCCTCTCCGATCACATGAAGACGATGGGCTTCACCCATGTCGAGATGATGCCGGTCATGGAGCACCCGTTCTTCGGTTCCTGGGGCTACCAGTCGCTCGGCTATTTCGCCCCGTCGAGCCGCTTCGGTACCCCGCAGGACTTCATGTATCTGATCGATTATCTCCACCAGCAGGGGATCGGGGTGATTTTGGATTGGGTGCCGTCCCACTTCCCGACCGACGAGCACGGCCTGGCCTTCTTCGATGGCACTCACCTTTTCGAGCACGCCGATCCCCGGAAGGGCTATCACCCCGACTGGAGCAGCTACATTTTCAATTACGGCCGGACCGAGGTGCGGAGCTTCCTGGGCAGCAGCGCCCTCTTCTGGCTCGGCGTCTATCACGCCGACGCTCTGCGGGTGGACGCGGTCGCCTCCATGCTCTACCTCGACTATTCGCGGAAGGCCGGCGAATGGATTCCCAACGAGCACGGTGGCCGGGAGAACCTCGAATCGATCGCTTTTCTGCGCGCCTTGAACGAGCGGATCTACGAGATCCATCCCGACGTCCAGGTGATCGCCGAGGAGTCGACCGCCTGGCCCATGGTGTCGCGGCCAGCCTACGTCGGCGGGCTGGGATTCGGCTTCAAGTGGGACATGGGCTGGATGCATGACACCCTGGAGTACATGGCGCTCGATCCCATCCACCGGAAGTTCCGCCACAACCTGCTCACCTTCCGGATTGTCTACGCCTTCGCCGAGAATTTCGTGCTGCCGCTCTCACACGACGAGGTCGTCCACGGCAAGGGCTCGCTCTACGGCAAGATGGCGGGAACCGCCGAGCAGAAGCTCGCGAGCCTGAGACTTCTCTACGCCTACATGTTCGCCCAGCCGGGCAAGAAACTCCTCTTCATGGGCGCCGAGCTCGGCCAGTCCCGCGAGTGGAACCACGACGGGAGTCTCGATTGGCATCTTCTGGACGACCCGGGCCACGCGGGGTTGCAGCGCTGGCTTGCGGATTTAAACCGGCTGTACCGCGAGGAGCCCGCCTTCCACGAGCTCGACTGCGCCCCCGAGGGCTTCGAGTGGATCGACTGCAGCGACGCGGAGAAGAGCATCCTCGCCCTCCTCCGCAAGGGAAAGGTTGGGAGCCGGCCGCTTTTGATCGTGTTGAACTTCACTCCGGTTCCCCGCTACGGCTATGAGATCGGAGCCCCGTCTGGCGGATTCTGGCGCGAGATTCTCAATAGCGACGCGGCGGTCTATGGCGGCTTGGGGGAGGGGAATGATGGTGGCGTCGAGGCGGCGGCGAACCCGTACCATGGGCGGGCGTTTTCGCTGACTTTGACGTTGCCGGCGCTCGGGGCGATTTTTCTCATGCCGGCGGAATCGGCAGCGGCGGGGGAGCCGGATCGCGCGGAGTGAGGTTGAGGGCGACGGCGCTCCTCAAACCGACGAGGTCTTCTCCTTGGGAAAAATCTGGCTCGTTTTTGTACACGAGCCGCCTCGATCCTCCGCTCCGCCTCCGCCAACCGCTCGGCGGGCGTAGCCCCGTCCTCGATCTTCATTGTTCGCTCTCCCCCTTGCCCTCCCGCCCCATTCCTGCTAACGTCTTCCGCATCGGGAGGATCGTCCTCCCGTCCAAACCAAGCGGGACCGGCCCGAGCTGCGAACTCGAACCGGCCCCTGACCACGCAGAGGAGTGCACCTCATGCGCAGCTCCCGTCATAGTACCAGTCCGTCCACCCCCTCCCTCGACAACGCCTTCTCCCCCTCCTACCTGGCCCTCCTCCGGGAGCGCGACGACGTCCTGACCGCGGCCGAGGCGGAGCTCGCCGGCCCCTTTAAGATCGAGCCCGTGCCGGGCCGACCGGGGGCGGTCGCCATCCTCCGGATCTGGGAGGATCTCGCGGTCGGCGATCCGCCCGTGGCCGTCCTCTGGCATCTCGAAACGGCGCGGCTCCTCGCAGTCCTCCTGCCGGCGATCGACCGCGAGCCGCTCTTCCATATCCAGGAGGAGGCCACAGCCGAAGGGTTCCCGCTCGTCGCCGTCTACGGCGAGCAGGGTCCGCAGGTCGCCGGCTGGCTCGACCGCTACGAGCCGCGCTGGGCCGAGGGGCTCCACCTGCTGGAAGCGCTCGTGCGCTCGCCCCACGCCCTCGCGACCCTCCTCGAAGCGGCGGGACCGGGGGCCGAGGAGCAGGTCGGGAGAATCCGCGCTCGGCAGCAGCAGCCGTAAGGTCGTGACGCGGGAAGGGATCTCCCTCGGAGCGCCCTTCCCGCCTTCCCGAAGGGCGTAGAGACACAAAGGCCGCCCGTCGACACCCGGGAACCGGCCGGCGAGACACTACGGCAGGCCGTAGAGACACAAGCGGCTCGGCTGGAGACACTACGGATCGGCGTAGAAACACTGTATTGGTTCTCTTGGAACATGACGGCCCTACCGCCATGTTACGCATGGCAAGGAGCTATTCATGTCCCAAGAGTCCAAGCGTTCCCGCCGTCGGTTCGATACCGAGCAGAAGGTCGCCATCCTGCGCCGCCATCTGGTCGACAAGGTCCCCGTCTCAGACCTCTGTGACGAGTACAAGCTCCAGCCCAGCGTCTTCTACCAGTGGCAGCGGCAGGTCTTCGAAAACCTGGCCGGCGCCTTCGAAGCGACTGCGGGCTCTGGAACCTCGCAACGCGAAAAGCAACTGACCGATAAAGTACAGCAGCTAGAAAACAAGTTAGCCCGAAAAGATTCGGTTATCGCCGAGATCTCGACCGAATATGTACAACTAAAAAAGTACTTGGGGAGCCCTGAACGGCCGCTGGGTTCCCCATGATGTACGAGATGCCGTGGTCGACTTCGTGCGCACCTGGAGCGAGAAAACCGAGATCCCTACCGAGCGCTTCTGCGCTTGGCTCGAACTCGCGCGCGGCAAGTTCTACGCCTGGCAAAAGCGCTACGGCAAGGCCAATGAGCACAACCGACTGGTGCCTCGCGATCACTGGCTCGAAGACCACGAGCGACAGGCCATCCTCGACTTCCACGAGCGGTTTCCCCTGGAGGGATATCGCCGATTGACCTTCATGATGCTGGACCAGAACGTGGTGGCGGTAAGCCCCTCCTCGACCTACCGGGTGCTCGCCAAGGCCGGAAGGCTCGACCGATGGAACCGACAGCCTTCAAAGAAGGGGAAAGGCTTCCAACAGCCTCTAAACCCACACGAGCACTGGCACATCGACGTGACCTACCTAAACCTCGCCGGGACGTTTTACTACCTGTGCTCGGTCCTCGACGGCGCCAGCCGCTCACTCGTCCACTGGGAAATCCGACCGGCGATGACCGAGGCCGATGTCGAGTGCATCCTGCAACGCGCTCGCGAGCTCTACCCCGAGGCCCGGCCGCGGATCATCTCCGACAACGGTCCGCAGTTCATCGCCAGAGATTTCAAGGAGTTCGTCCGTATCGCCGGCATGACCCACGTGCGCACTTCACCCTACTACCCGCAGTCCAACGGCAAGATCGAGCGTTGGCACAAGACCGTCAAGGGCGGGGCCCTGCGCCCCGCCGCTCCCGTCGACCTTGAGCAAGCCCGCGCGGTCGTCACCAAGTTCGTCCACCACTACAACCACGTCCGCCTTCACAGCGCTATTGGCTATATCACCCCGAACGACTTCCTCCATGGCAGGGCACCTGCGATCTGGGCCGAACGGGATCAAAAACTCAAGAAGGCCAGGCAACTCCGCCGAGAGCGGCGCGACGCTCAGAGGGGCCAGGCCGCTTGAGATACAGCCCCATGGCTCTGTTACTCTTACCACCTGCCGTCTTGTTCACGGAGAACCAGTACACCACGAGTATAGAGATCCTCCCGCTTCCAACCTCGTTCCACGGGTAGCTGCCCAGGGGGCTGTGCAGATTGGCGAGCGCGTTGCCGCTCCGTCGCCTCGTCGAAGAGACGGAGGCGCTCCGCGGGAGTGAAACGTGGCTGCTGGAGACGGGGAGGGATGACGCGGATCGCCTCTCCTGCAGGCTCCCAGGCAATCTCATCTCCCGGACGAATTCCATACCGGTCCGCCACCGATTTTGGAATCGTGACTTGGAGCTTGCTCGTGACCTTGGACATGTCCTTACCCTAGCAAGGATCGAGTCCTTGCTCAAGGTGAGGGCCGATCCGTTCGCCTGGGATGGGTACGTTCTCGTCAAGCAGTATCGGAACGGTCGGAGTGAAGGTGGGGGAGGCGGTCGTGGGATTCGCCAAGGTGACCGCCGGACCGGAAACTTCCGTCCAGGCGCGACTTTGACGAGATCCTGCGCCGCGGGCTCAGGCGGGCCGAGCCAGCTGGACACCGCCGCCGTCGCCCGCACCCTCTCCCAGATCGCCGAGCAACCGGAGGACCTGGTCGACGCCTTCTTCGAGCGCCGCGAGGACGTCGAGTTGCCGTCCGAGGGTCCCGACGGGGAGGGTCCGGGCCTGCGGGTCCGCCGCGAGGAGGGCTTCGCCGTCCGCCTGGTGCGCGACCGCCGGACCTGGCTCGCCTCCCGCGACCAGATCGAGCCGTGCCATGATGGAGCCATCATGCACCCCCTCCTCCTGGAACTCGCCCGGCACGGGTTCGCCATCATCCTCGGTAACGTCCTCCTGGAGCGCCTCGGCCTCCCCATTCCGGCGTTCCCGACCCTGATCGCGGCCGGTGCCCTCGCCACCCAGGGCCGCCTGTCGGCCTTCGGCATCCTCTTTTGGAGCGCCGGGGCGGCGCTCGCCGCGGACTTCGCCTGGTTTCTCCTCGGCCGCACCCGCGGCGGGAAGATCCTGAAGACCGTCTGCAAGGTCTCGCTGTCGCCCGACTCCTGCGTCCGCCAGACCGAGCTCCTCTTCGAGCGCTCGGGGATGCGCTCGCTCCTCTTCGCCAAGTTCATCCCCGGCTATTCGATGGTGGCGCCGCCGCTCGCCGGCGCCATGGGGGCCTCCGTCCTATCCTTCCTCCTCTGGGACGGCGCCGGGAACCTCCTTTGGGCCGGGCTCGGGGTGGGAACGGGCTACCTCTTCCACAACGCGGTCGACCGCATCCTGGGGCTGCTCTCGACCCTCGGCCTCTGGGCGCTCGCCGTCCTCGGGGTGGCCCTCGGCCTCTTCATCCTCTGGAAGTGGTGGGAAAGGCGGCGGTTCTTCCGCTCCCTGGCGCTCGCCAGAATCCCGGTCGACGAGCTGCACGGCCTGCTCGCCTCCCCCCGGCCGCCGCTCATCGTCGACGTCCGCACCGAGACCGCCCTCCGCATCGACCCCCGGCGCATCCCCGGTGCCCTCCGCATGACGCTCGACGAGGTCGGCGCCCGGCTCTCGGGCCTGCCACGGGATAGAGACATCATCCTCTACTGCACGTGACCGAGCGAAGCCTCCGCGGCCCGTGTGGCTCGCGCACTGATCGAAAAGGGCTTTAAGCGGGTCCGCCCCCTGGAGGGCGGGCTCGACGGCTGGATCGCGGCCGGCTACGAGGTGGCGGTGGACGCGGTGGTGTTCGCTTAGAGATTCATCTGGAAAGTAGCTGGCCCGGCCCTTGCAATACCCCCGAATCGAACGTGCAGAACGCGGCAGAGCCGCGAAAGGAGACCTCATGGGAGTCGCAGAGCACGGCGTGAAGAACGAGGCGAAGGGCATGGGCAAACAGGTCGAAGGCAAGGCGAAGGAAGTGGCCGGGGCGGCCACGGGCAATCTCAGCCAGGAACTCGGCGGCAAGATCGAGAAGAACGTCGGCAAGGCGCAGGCGAGCTTCGGTCGCGGTGAGGAGAAGGCTTCGGCCGAGGCCCACCGGACGACCGCTCCGGCCCCCGTCCACACCAAGGACGTCGATAAGTAGAAGGCGGCTTCCGCGAGGCCAGCCGGCTGCCCCGGTTCGTAAGGGGCAGCCCAGCTTCTTCCCCGCTCGCGTTCCCCTTCCCAAGCGCTACACTTAAGAGGCCGGTGGGAGCCCTGCCGGTTCCCTGGGAAGGAGAACGATGGCGAAGGTCGATCTCAAGAGACGTCTGGCACCCCTGTACGATGCGGCCCGCGATCGGGTCGCGGTCGTCGACGTGCCGCCGCTCTGGTACCTGAAGGTCGACGGCGAGGGCGATCCGAGCATCTCGCCGGCCTACCGCGAGGCGGTCGAGGCCCTCACTCAGCTCTCGCATACCCTGAAGCTCAAGCTCAAGAAGGGACCCGAGGCCCTGGACTTCTCCGTCCTGCCGTTAGAGGGCCTCTGGGAATGGAACGTCGCCGCTGGCGAGAGGTCCCTCCTGCGCTGGACGGTGATGATCCTGCAGCCGGATGCCGTCACCGCGGAGCTCGTCGAGGAGGCGCGGGGGGCGCTCGCCAAGAAGAAGCCGCTCGCCGCGCTCCCCCGGCTCGGCTTCGAGCGTCTGGGCGAGGGCCGGGCGGCGCAGATCCTCCACCTCGGACCCGCCACCACCCAGGGGGCCGACGTCGCCCGTCTGCACCGTTTCATCGCCGACCAGGGCGGCCGGCCGCGCGGCCGGCATCACGAGATCTATCTGAACGATCCCGGCCGGACGGAGCCGGAGAAGCTGAAGACCGTCCTCCGGCAACCCTTCGCCTGAACGGTCGGCTATCATCCCTCCCATGCCTGATATCTACGACAAGAAGGACGACAAGAAGAGAACCGACATCCTGGAGCTCGCTCCCGAGGTCACCCTCCCCGAGCCCGAGCAGGGCTCGTTCTGGGGGAAGCTCAGGCGCGGCCTTCTGATGACGCATACCGAGATCATCGAGAAGGTCTCCTCCGCCATGGAGGGGAAGGCCGAGCTCGACGAGCGGACCTTGGAGTACCTGGAAGAGGCCCTGATCAGCGCCGACCTGGGGGTCGACACCGCTCTGGAGATGATCGAGCGGGTGAAAAAGCACGCCACCAAGGAGCAGGTCAAGGACGTCTCGAAGGTGAAAAAGATGCTCGTCGACGAGATGAGCGGCATGCTGATGGACATGCCGCGGCCGCGGCCGCTCGGCCGGGGGCCGCTCGTCACCCTGGTCGTGGGGATCAACGGGGTGGGGAAGACGACCTCGATCGCCAAGCTCGCGAGGCGGGCGCAGCTCCAGCGCGAGAAGGTGGTGATCGCCGCCGCCGACACCTTCCGCGCCGCCGCCATCGAGCAGATCGAGCTGTGGGGCCAGCGCCTGGGGGTCGACGTCATCCGCCAGGCCGCCGGTGCCGATCCCGCGGCGGTGGTCTACGACGCCATCCAGGCCGCCCGGGCGCGCGGCGCCGACCAGCTCATCATCGACACCGCCGGCCGCCTCCACACCAAGGACCACCTGATGGCCGAGCTCAGCAAGATCAACCGGGTGATCGACCGCGAGGCCAAGGACTGGCAGCGGCGGACGATCCTCGTCTTGGACGCCACGACGGGCCAGAACGCCCTCGCCCAGGCGAAGACCTTCAGCCAGGTCGTGCCGGTCGACGGCGTGCTGCTCGCCAAGCTCGACGGCACGGCCAAGGGGGGGATGGCGGTGGCCGTCGTCCGCGAGCTCAAGCTGCCGGTGCTCTTCCTGGGGGTGGGAGAGAAGGCCGAGGATCTGGTGGAATTTCGGGCCCGGGAGTTCGCCACTGCTCTTCTCGGATAAGCGCTCGGATCAGCGCTCGGCGGAGCGGTACTTGAAGGAGGCCCTCCGGCTGGCCGCCCGCGGCCGCTATCGGACCTCCCCCAACCCGCGGGTCGGGGCGATCCTCGTCGACGAGGCGACCGGGAAGATCGTCGGGCGCGGCTGGCACCACCAGGTGGGCGGGCCGCACGCCGAGGTCTTCGCCCTCCGCGAGGCGGGGGAGCGGGCGCGCGGTGCGACCCTCTATGTGACCCTCGAACCCTGCGCCCACCAGGGCCGCACGCCGCCCTGCGCCGACGCCGTGCTGGCGAATGGAGTGGCGCGGGTGGTCGCCTGCCACCAGGATCCCGATCCGCGGGTGGCCGGGCAAGGCTTCGAGCGCCTGCGGCAGGCCGGGGTCGCCGTGGAGGTCGTCGAGATCGGGCCGCTCGCCGAGGAGGCGGTGCGTCTGAACCTCGCCTTCCTCGTCGCTGCGATTTTCGGCCGGCCGGCGGTGACGCTCAAGTGGGCCATGAGCCTCGACGGCCGTATCGCCACCGCGAGCGGCGAGAGCCAGTGGATTTCGGCCCCCGCCGGTCGCAGCTGGGCGCTCGCCCTCCGCGAGGAGCACGACGCCACCCTGGCCGGCATCGGCACCGTGCTCGCCGACGACCCGCTCTTGAACCGCCGGCTCGGCCTCGCCGTGGGCCCGGGCGTGCGGGCGATCCTCGACCGCCGCCTCCGCACCCCGCCGGAAGCGCGGCTCTTCACCGCGCCGGGACCGGTCTTTATTTACACGGAGACCCCGGCGGCCGAGGACGGCGGCCGGAGCCGCGCCCTCGCCGAGCGCGGGGCGACGGTCGTGCCGCTCCCCGCGGTCACTCCGGCCGCGGTCCTCGCCGATCTTTACCTGCGGGGAGTCCGCAGCGTTCTCGTCGAAGGGGGAGGCGAGATCCTCGCGAGCTTCGCCCGGAGCGGTCTCTACGATCGGGTGGGAGTCGACTGCGCCCCCCTCCTCCTCGGCGGCCGCACCGCCCCCGGCCCGCTGGGCGGCGAGGGTTTCCCCACCCTGGCCTCGGCGGCGCGGCTCGAAGGCTTCACCTCCCACCGCCGCGGCAGCGACCTCCTCCTCACCGGCTACCGGCAGGGTTGCCTGGCGGAATTGCTGGACCGGGTGCTGCCCCTCGCCAGCTGAGAGAGTGTGAAGAAATCGGCCTGCCGCGTGTAGAGCGGGGTAGAGACGCGCAGCCGTTACCACAGACATTTCCTTGCCCACGAACGCCAGCGCGTCTCCAACGCCGATAGTAGCAAGCGTTTGAGGCCTGCGGAGACTCCGGGGATTCTGAGGTAGCGGCTGGGCGTCTCTACGAAGTCCTTTCGTGCGCCGGGTCGGCCGATGCCGAGGACGTAGGCGGCCGTCCGCAGGTCGGGGTGGTCGGCCCGTTTGCCGCCTCGACGACGCGAGCGATTCGGCAAGCCAGCTGAGCGACTCCCCGACTCGCCTGACGGCAGCCAGGATTTGTCGGTTGTGAGAACGGAAAAGCCGCTGTTGTCGATTGTGGCTCCCGCATCCGAGTCCCCACCTCCCTGAGGTGTCTCGGAGCCGCCCGCGAACGGCGTGGCGAGGGCTGCCACCCTGAGTTGTTGTTCGTGCCCAAGGTGGGTGCCCGCCACCTTCCTCCGGCAACTTACCTCTCCTGGCACCATCCTTTCCTACCGTCATCCTGGAGGGCGAGCCCTGCGAGCCAGAAGGATCTGGGGGGGAGGCTCCCGAAGGCGCGACCGAGCCTCAACGCGCTATGCTCTTATCCGCCTGGTTGGCAGTACGCGCCCTGGAACAGGAGGTGCTCAGACATGCGGGGCCTACGGAAGTCTTTCGTCGCCGGCATCGTTCTCCTCTTGGCGAGTGCCTCGGGCCTCCTGGCGCAGACTCCTGCCTGGTGGATCGCCGAGCCCACGCCACAAACTCCCGCAGCGCTCGAAGCCGCTCTATCGGAAGATCTGCCTTTGGAGGCTCTCCTCCAAGGGTTTCCACCGGCAATGTCTACCGCAGCCTGCGTGGCACGCTCAAATGTAGACGCCCGCCGCAATCCGTGGTCGCCGCCCGCAGTCTTCCCGGTTTCCAGCGTGTTCGGCTAGATTCGCTGTCGCGGTAAAGCGGGACGTTTTTTCGTCCACGCAAGTTCCCGCACAGACAGCGAAGCCCGCCGTCCCTCCCTTCGTTTCTTGGCGGATCTGGAGAAAGGGGCCGACGGGCTTCCGAGAGGAGCCCATGGTAATCCTGCCGGGTGTCAGCTGCAAGGAGTATCTGGAACGGATCGGCGAGGCAATCCCGACAGTGAGCTGTCCCGATCCTGGCTGCCAGGGTTGTCGCCTTCAAGGTCATGGTTCGTACCGTCGCCGTCTGGGCGGTGAGCTTCAGCCGTTGCGTCGGGTTCGGTGCCCGCGCTGCGGAGTCAGCCACGCGCTGTTTCCCGAGGATCTGTGCGCCCACCGGGATGCGACGTTGGGCGCCGTGGAGGCGGCTCTCTCGGCGGGCGCTCCGAGCGCCGGCGCCGAGGCGGCCGAGCAAGCTGACCCTCAGGGGGTCCGGCGGGTACGGGGTTGGCGGCGCAGCGCCGAGGGGGCTTGGACGTCCTCGGTTCTGGCGCTGCTGCCAGCGGTGGAGGGTCGGTGGTGGGAGCGAGCGCAAGCGGCGTTCGGCGCTGTTGCTGGGTGGCTGACTCGTCTGCGCCACGATCTCTGGTCGAGATTTGGCTGTCTCCTCGGCGGGGTGCGCGGTCTGTACCGCCATGGCCGGCCTCGGTACCCCGGGTCGAGTCTACCCACACAACTTGGTAACTGTTCGAGAGAAAAAGGTTGTGTCAAAACATCTCCTGCTGGTTCGGAGATGGCCTCCGAGCCGTTCGAGGAGACTTTTGAGCATGGATGAGACCCTGAGAGAGAAGATCGCGTTGTTCCGCCATGGAGTGATCAGCGAGTTGGTGAGCCGGCCGTTGGCGCCGCGGGAGAAGGAGAAGCTGCTGTCGGCCATCGCGGCCAAGACCTGGACCGTGCCAGGCAGCCGGCGCACCCAGATCGGCCGCACCACGGTGCGCGATTGGATCGAGCTCTACGAGCGCCATGGCTTCGACGGGCTCAAACCGCGCCCGCGAGCCGATACCGGCAAACCGCGGGCGATCCCGGAGCCGGTGCAGGAGCTGCTGCTGGCGCTGCGCGCCGAGCGGCCCGGCGCGTCTCTCGATAGCCTGATCCGCGCCGTTATGCTGGCAGGCAAAGTCGACAAGACGGTGCGGCTGTCGCGAAGCTCGGTGCATCGCTTCTTCGCCAGCCAGGCACCCGCAGCACCCGCGGCGGCTTCTGGCGGCGAGCCCGACGCTCTGGCCTTCACCCATCCGCACGTCAACGACCTGTGGACTTCAGACCTCATGCACGGGCCTCGCCTGCTGGTGCCCGGAAGACGCGACGGCGGCAAGACCTACCTCTATGCCTTCCTCGACGACGCCTCGCGGATGGTTCCCTTTGCCGCCTTCTACCTGGCTGAAAACGCCGCCTGCTTCAAGGACGCCTTCAAGCAGGCCCTGCTGCGCCGGGGTCTGCCCCGGCGGCTGTACTGCGACAACGGAGCGACCTTCCGCACCCACCACCTGGAAGTCATCTGCGCCACCCTCAATGTCGCCCTGATCCACTCCCGGCCCCACCGACCGCGCGGGCGCGGCAAGATCGAGCGCTTCTTCCGCCACGTCCGCCAGAGCTTTCTGCCCCACGTCACCGACGAGATCCTGCGCGACCTGGCATCGCTGAACCGCGTCTTCTGGGCCTGGCTCGAAGCCGAATACCACCAGACCCCGCACGGTGGCCTCGGTGGAATGACTCCGCTCGACCGCTTTCTCCAGGATCAAGCGTTGATCCGCCAGGCGCCCGAGCAGCTCGAGCTGTGGCTGCGCATGAAGGTCGACAGAAAGGTCGGACGTGACCGAACCGTCCACCTCGACAGCCGCCTCTACGAGGCGCCCGATGGCTTTGCCGGCGAAACCATCGAGGTTCTCTATGACCCCTACGATCCGGGCCGACCTGTCCATTTCCGCCGCCGTGGCGAAACCGCCGAGAAACCGCTGCGCCGACTCGATCTCGTCACCAACGCCACTCTGCGAAGGGCCACCCGCGAAGGCCAAACCGCCGAGCCGCAGGCCCCCACAACCGGCATCAGCTATCTCGATCTCATCGCCAAGAAGTTCTACCGGGAGGAGCCGGAATGAATCTCTATACCACAGCCTTCGGCTTCACCTGCCTGCCTTTCCAGCGACCTTTAGGCGCCGACCAGCTCTTCCGTTCGCCCGTGCTCGAAGAGCTGCACTCGCGCCTGCGGTACCTGGTCGACAACCGCGCCATCGGCCTGCTCACCGGTGAGCCCGGAAGCGGAAAGTCCACCGCCTTGAGACGACTGCGCGACGATCTCCACCCCGATCAGGTCCGCGTGCTCTACCTCCACGACAACCTCGTCAACCCCGCAGACTTCTGTCGCCAGATCGCCCTGGCTCTCGGCCTCACACCCCTCTGGTCTCGCGCCATGACTTTCCGTCTCCTCCAGGACGAAATCCAACGTCTCGTCAAGGAACGACACCTCACCGTCCTGCTCCTGCTCGACGAGGCCCACAACTTGAGACCCGACGTCCTCGCCCTCTTGCCTCTGCTCACCAATTTCGAGTGGGACAGCCAGGGACGGCTCGCCGTGCTCCTGGCCGGACAATCCGGCCTGCGACAGGCCTTGAGACTGTCTCACTTAGAGGCCCTCGCTCAGAGAATCACCGTCCGTTTCGCACTGCGAGGATTCGACCGCGACACCACACGCCTCTATCTCGAGCACCGGCTCAAGCTCGCCGGCCTCGAGCGGCCGCTGTTCACCGAACCCGCCGTCGAGGCCCTCTTCAACGCTTCCCAAGGAGTCATGAGAAGAATCGACGCCCTCGCTCATCACGCACTCGCCGTCGCCGCCACCTCTCACGCCAGGCTTGTCGAACCCAACCACATCCTGACCGCCGCGGAGGAATTACGCGGATGAACGAAGCCGAACCCATCCTCGACTATTTGAAGAGCCGGATGCCCGCCTACCCGTTCGACTCCCGACTCGACGCCGAGTTTGTCGACGAGCTCCTCGAAGACTTCCGGGATCTCGACATTCTCGAAGAAACCAAAACTTTCCGCTGGTACTACCAGAACCGACCGGCCGGCTGTTTCAAGAACGTCCGCGTCGGACTCAGGAGATGGATCTCAAGCGCCAGGGTGAGAAAGAAGGCAGAATAAACCTAGAACAGGCAGCCCCCAAGTCATCTGTCCCGGATTCCACCGCAACCGGCCGAATCCGGGACCCACCTCTTGCTGACCTACGCCGCCACGACAGAACTCGAAAAGACGGCCACGGAACTACGCGGGACTCGACACTCAACTTGCTGTAGGGTCTGCGGTAAGGGCAAGGCGTGCGGTAACTCGGTGCATCAGCCGGAAGTATGTGTGTCACAAGGAGCGTGGTTGCGCGTGCGATAGCGTTTCGATATGCCGGTGACGAGAGCATGGTCACGGTGAATGAATCTCTGCTCCTCCCTTTTGGGGCCGCTGACGCAGGCCCGCGGGAGCAGGATTCGCAGCACGGCGAAGAGTTTCCTCACCGAGCTTGCCATCGCCCCTACGGGGCTTTTGATGCAATGGGGTGAGCCAGGACAGGGGCTTACGTCCCTGCCTAGATGCCGCCGCACCTCCGGGGCTAGACTGGAGAGGGTAGCTCTTCTTACAGGTCTTCTCTGTTCATACGCTTTCATCTATGCTATCCTCACCCTCTAACTTAAGCGAAGGAGAGACGATGCGCATTCACCTGTGGGCCGCGACGTTGGTTTTGGCTGCATGCCTTCCGAACACCGTACAGAGCCAGACGGCCTCTGCTGCGGCTCCTGTCGACACGGTCCGGGCGACCCCGGTCGTCGCGGCGGTGGTTTCGGGCGCCACGGAAACGGCCGGCGTCGTGACCTGCCACTTGAACTTTGCGGGCCAGTTTTCCAACTCCGCGGAGGTTCCATTCCCGTTCGGGCCGAGCTCGCTCGTACCGAATGGGGGAGGCTGCACAGGCGACCTGGCCTGTGCGTCCAGGTGCTGCACGAACAACATCTGCGTGCAATGGCCCTGACCCAGATCTGAACCTCGCTTGACCCTCCGGCCGGGAGCGGCCGGAGGGCGCTCCCTCGCAATTCCGCTTTTCTCTCCCTCTCTTTCAAGTTTCTTCAACCCTCGCGGCCTTCGCGGGCGGCTCGACAGACCAAATAGTGATCGCAATATGAGCAGAAGATGAACGAGCATCTCGGGCTCCGGCGAGGCGGGTTCCCTCGCAGAAGGCGGCTCCCGTTCATTTTCCGTTCATGCCCGAAGCGATAAAACTCTCACTGTGGGTTGAAGCAAAAAACATGGAGGGCGGTTGAGCCTTGAGGCCAGACCGGGATTCGCCGGGTTGGACCGGCGCCGACCGCTTCCTACAAATCTTGGGAGTTTTACGGAAATGAGAACGAAACTCGGTAGCGCGTGGATCGTGCTGTGGATGATTCTGCTTTTGACCGGTGGGGCCCGGATGGCCGCCGCGGCCGGCGTGCCGCGGAGCCCGGTGTCGATCGATGACCTGGAGCTTCAGGTCGCGACGCAGGTGCCTGCCTTCGGCGGGATGTTCCTCGACGCCAACAAGGCGCTCAATATCTATCTGACCGATACCCGCCAGGCCGCGGCGGCGGAGACCGCGATCGCCTCGGTCTTCGGACGTACGCGCTTCGACATGACCCACGCGCGGGTGCTCGTGACGACGGCGCCGCTGACGAACCCGCCGGCCGTCACCATCTTGAATCCCCTGAAGGACTTCCTCCTCGACCTGTCGACTCCCGTCACCCTGAGCGGCAAGGCTCAGGATCCGGGCGGGAGCGCCCTCACCTACCAGTGGGTGCTGACCCAGGGTCCGACCCAGACCGTTTTAGGCACCGGCTCGGCTGCGAGCGGCGGCCCGATCACACTCAGGTGGAAGCCTTCGGACAACGTCAGCTTCACCTGCGGCGGCTCCTTGGTGACGCTGGAGCTCGACGTGACGAACGCGAGCGCCAAGACCGGCAAAGCCTTCGTCACCGTGACCGTCGGCTACCCGCCCTGCTAGGACGATGCACCGGCCGCCCTGCTTTTTCGCGGGGCGGCCCTCTCCCACCTCCGCGGCCAGCCCTGATACGATGCCGCGCCCATGGAGACTCGCGAGTGGCAGGTAGGGATCGTCGGCACCCTCGACGTCGAAAATTACGGTGACCTGCTCTTTCCCCTGATCGCCGAGGCGGAGCTCGCCCAACGCCTGGGCCGCCTGAAGCTCCACTGCTTCTCCTACGGCGAAAAGACGGCGGGGGAGTGGCCGTTCTCGGTGACCTCGGTCACCGAGCTGCCGCGGCTCGCCGCCGGTCTCGACGGCCTCTTGATCGGCGGCGGCTTTCTCGTCCGCTTCGACAAGGAGGTGGCTCCCGGCTACGGACCACCGATCCCGGCCATCCACCATCCCACCGGCTACTGGCTCTCGCCGGCCCTGCTCGCCCTCCAGCATGGCGTGCCGGTCGCCTGGAACACCCCCGGCGTGAGCTACACCGACCTGCCGGAGTGGAGCCAGCCCCTGATGAGCCTAGCATTTTCCGAGAGCGCCTACGTCGCGGTGCGCGACGAGCCGTCGCGAGCGGCCCTGGCGCGTTTCGTCCCCCCGGAACGGATCGCGGTCGTGCCCGACACCGCCTTCGGCATCGCGCGCCTGCTCGCCGATCTGCCCGCCGCCGAATTCAACCGGCTGCGCGAGGCGCTCGGGCTCTGCGGACCCTACCTCATCCTCCAAGGGGTGCGCGGGATGGAGTCCTGCTGCCGTTTCCTCGCGCGGCACCGGGACCGGCTCGTGGGCTACCGCTTCCTGGCCCTGCCGTTCGGCCCGGTGAACGGCGACCGGACGGACTTCCTGGACGCCGAGCTCCCCGGGCTCGTCAAGCTCCCCGCCTGGCCGCGGCCGCAGGTCTTCGCCGAGCTCATCAGGCAGTCGGCGGGGGTGATCGGCCCGAGCTTCCACATGGCGATCACCGCGCTCACCGCGGGGGTGCCGATCTTCACCCCGGCGAATTTGAGCCTGGGGAAGTTCCCGGGCCTGGCGGAATTCGCGGGGATCTACCCGCTGCCGGTGGAAGAAGAGGCCGAACCGAGCGGTTTTCTCTCTCGCTTGGGGAAGGCCCCGGTCGAGCCGCAGGTCGAGGTCGCCCTCTCCCGGCTCGGTGAGCACTGGGACCACATCGCGGCGGCGATCCGCGACGGCGGCACCGAACGCTCCCGGACCGCGGAAGCCGTCGGCCGGTTCTGGCAGTCCCTGCCGGGGGTGCTGGAGGAAGCGGCCGTGCGCCGGGACGCCGCGGTCGCGGCCTTGACGACGCAGAGCCAGACGGCGGCGATGCTCGACGCGGCGCGCGAGCGGATCGCCGAGCTCACCCGGCTGGTGGCGCTCGCGCGATCGGAGATCTCGACCCGGGATTACCAGCTGGCCCAATTCCGGCGATCCACCTCCTGGAAAGTCAGCGCCCCGCTGCGATTCCTGGGGCGGCTCCTGGGGAGATGACAGCTCGAAGCTCGGAAGGAAGAACATGCTCGACCTGACCCAGATCGCCCGGCGCACCCTGGAGAGCCATCCTTACGCGTGGGGGCAGATCGACGGCCTCTATGCGCCGAGGGACGCCGCGACGCTCGCCGCGACCTATCCGCGCGACCATTTCAAGACCGTCTCCGGGCATGATGGCGAGAAGGAGTACCTCTACGAATCCCGGGCGCTCCTGAAGCTCGGGGAAACCACCGTCTCCCACCCGGAGGAGCTGTCGCCGGTCTGGCGCGAGCTGGCGCACGACCTCCTCTCGCCGGAGTACCGGACGACGATGTCGCTCTTGACCGGCTACGACCTGACGGCGGCGCCGATCGAGGCGAACGTCTACCACTACGCGCCGGGAGCGAGCCTGGGTTCCCACCTCGACCTACCCTACAAGATCGTCACCCACGTCCTCTACTTCAACCATACCTGGAAGGAGAGCGACGGAGGGTGCCTCGCCATCCTGCGCTCGGGCGACGAGAGAGATCTCGTCACGGCGATCCTCCCCGTGGTCGGCAACTCCGCCGTCCTCGTGCGCTCGGACCGCTCCTGGCATGCCGTCCAGCGGGTCGCCCAAGGGAGCACCAAGTCGCGGCGGAGCGTCACCGTGACCTTCTATCGCTCCGGCTCGGTCAGCCCCATGTGGCCGCCCGGCGACACGACGCCGCTCCACCGCTACGAGGGTCCCTACGAAGAGGCTCCGCCCCGGACGCTCCGCACGTCCTGGCTCGGACGTTCCAAGCGCTACTCGTGAAGCACGCGGTGGACGAAGGAGACGGCGATCGAGCCTTCGCCGACCGCCGAAGCCACCCGCTTGACGTTGCCGGAGCGGACGTCGCCCACCGCGAAGACGCCGGGGAGGCTGGTCTCCAGGAGATAGGGGGCGCGGGGGAGCGGCCAGCGGGCGGCGGCGAGGTCGTCCCGGGTCAGGTCCGGGCCGGTCTTGATGAAGCCCTTGGCATCTAAGACGAGACAGCCTTCGAGCCAGCGGGTGCTGGGCGTCGCGCCGGTCATGACGAAGAGGTGGCGGATGGCGTGGGTCTCCTCCTCGCCGGTCTCGCGGTTCTGCCAGGTCACCTTTTCGAGGTGGGTGCCGCCCTCGATCGCGACGATCTCCGTGTGGGTGCGCAGCGTAATCGCCGGATTGTCCTCGATCCGCGCGATGAGATAGCGCGACATGGTCTCCGCCAAGCCCTCCGCGCGGACGAGCATGTGGACCCGCCGGGCGGTCTGGGCGAGGAAGACCGCGGCCTGGCCGGCCGAGTTGCCGCCACCGACGACGATCACCTCTTCATCGATGCAGAGCTGCGCCTCCATGAAGGTCGCGCCGTGGTAGACCCCGGCTCCGAGGTAGCGGGAAAGGCCGGGGAGCGCCAGGGTGCGGTACTCGGCGCCGGTCGCCAGGATGACGGTGCGCGCCGGGACCCGCGGGCTGCCCTCCATCTCCAGGGCGTAGGGGGTCTGGCCGCAGTGGAGCCGGCTGACGCCCTTGGCGATCATCAGCTGCGCCCCGAACTTCTGCGCCTGGGTGTAGGCGCGAGAGGTCAGCTCCTGCCCCGAGACGCCCATGGGGAAGCCCAGGTAGTTCTCGATCCGCGAGCTCGATCCCGCCTGGCCGCCCGGCGAGCTCGATTCGATGACCAGGACGTCGAGCCCCTCGGAGGCGCCGTAGACGGCCGCCGCGAGCCCGGCGGGCCCGGCGCCGACGACGACCAGGTCGCGGATCTGCGCGAGGTCGATCGCCGCGTTGAAGCCCAGGCAGTCGGCGACCTCCTCGTTGCTGGGGTTCCGGAGCACCACCTGGCCGCGGCAGATGAGGACGGGGACGTCCTTGGGAGTGATCTGGAACTGGTCTAACAGTTCCTGGACGCCGTTGTCGTGGTCGAGGTCGATGTAGGCGTGGGGGTGGCCGTTCCGGGTGAGGAACTCGCGGACCCGGAGGGTGCCCGAGCAGTGGTTCGAGCCGACCAGGACGGCGTCGCCGATGCCGTGGGCGATGAGCTCCACCCGGCGGAGGATGAAGGCGCGGAGGACGATCTCGCCGATCTCGGCGTCGGACTGCACGAGCGCCAGCATGGCGGCGCGGTCGATCTCGATCACCTCGCCCGCCTCGGCGACCCGGGCCTCGACCAGCGAGCGGCGGCCGGAGAGCATGTTGACCTCGCCGGTGAACTGGCCGGGGCCGTGGACGACGACGAGGGTCTCGGTGGTGCCGGTGCGCTGGACGATCTCGATCCGGCCGGTTTTGATGACGAAGATCGGCACGACGGCGTCCCCCGCCGCGACCAGCACCTCGCCCTGCTTCGTGGCGCGGAGCGTGCCGTGCGCCGCGAAGCGCTCGATCTGCGCTGCGGTCAGGGTGGGAAACGTCTGGTTGGTGGAAGGCGCGGTGAGGGTCGAGGCGACGGAGAGCGCGGGTTCGGTCATCGTCCGTCCTTTTTAGAGCCCCCAACCCTCGCCGTTCGGGCCGGCGGTGAGGATCTGGAGGCCGTCGTCGAGGATGGCGATCGTGTGCTCGAAGTGGGCGGCGGCGGTGCCGTCGGTCGTCTCGTAGGTCCAGTGGTCGGGCATGATCTTCACGTCCGGGGTGCCGATCGCGATCATCGGCTCGACCGCCAGGACCATGCCGGCGCGGAGCTTGAAGTCGCTCGTCTTGCCCGAGGGGAGGTTGGGGACTTGCGGCTTCTCCCACAGCTCGGTGCCGATGCCGTGGCCCAGGAGCTCCTCGATGACGTGGAAGCCGGCCTTCTGGACGTAGCGCTCCATCGACCGCGCCACCTGGCTCCAGCGGATCTTCGGCCGCATCTCGCGGATGGCGAGGCGCAGCGCGCCCTCGTTGATGTCCAGGAGTTTCTGGAGGTCGGGGCCGACCGCGCCTACGGGATAGGTGGTGGCGGCGTCGCCGCACCAGCCGTCCAGCCGGACGCCGATGTCGATGCTGACGATCTCGCCCTCCTCAAGCTTCCTCGGACCGGGGATGCCGTGGACGACCTCGGCGTTGATCGAGATGCAGGTGGCGGCGGGGAAGGGAACCCGCCCGGGGACGCCCTTGAAGAGGGGGACGCCGCCGTTGCCGACGATGGTCTTTTCGACCACGGCGTCGATCTCCCGGGTGGTCACCCCGGCTTCAATCAGCTTGGCCGCCTCCTGGTGCGCCTGCCAGACGAGGAGGCCGGCCTGGCGCATCTTCCCGATCTGGGCTTCGGTCTTCAGAGTTCCCGTCATCCGTGCTCTCCCTCCGCGGGCTTTTGAGCCCGACGGCGAAGCATACCGCAGCTGGCATAAGATCGTGGGCCAGGAGCGCAACTCATGAACGAGACGCGGGCCGGGATCGACGCGGGCGCCACCCTCTGGAAGCTCGCCCTCCTGGGGGGACGGTCGGAGCTGGTGGCGGTCTCTGCGGGGGACATGGAAGCGGTACGGCATCAGCTCGCCGCCTGGCGTCCGGCGGCGGTCCAGGTCACCGGCGGCGGCACGGCGGGGATTCTGGCCGGCCTGGCTGCGGAGACGGCGAAGACGGGGGAGTCCGGCCCGGTGCTCTCCTCGATCTCCGAGTTCGCGGCCTGGGCGGCCGGCGCGCCTCTCCTCGCGGCGCGGGCGGGCTGGACGCTCCCGCCGCGCTACCACCTGGTAAGCCTGGGCACCGGGACCTCCATCCTGGAGATCGACGGCACGTCTGCGACCCGGATCTCGGGGATGACCCTGGGCGGCGGGGCGCTCCTCGGCCTCGCCCGGCTCCTCTGCGGCACCGACTCGTTCGCCGAGGTCGCCGCGCTCGCCGAGCGCGGCGACCGCAGCCGGGTCGACCTGACCGTCGGCGACGTCTACCCCGCGGGCGGCATCGCTTTAGACCCTCGGCTGACCGCGGCGAGCTTCGGCAAGGCCGCCGTCTCGCGCGACGCCGCGGATCTGGCCCAGGCCTTAGTCGGCCTCCTCGGCGAGAACGTGGGGATCGCCTGCGCCGCTCTCGCCCGGGCGCGGGGGATCGAGATCGTCGTCTTCGGCGGCAGCGCCGTCTCGGCGAGCCCGCTTTTGGGCGAGATCCTGCAGCTGGCCGCCCGGGTGGGCGGCGCCGAGGCCTGGCTCCTCCCCGACGGCGCCTTCTGCGGCGCGGTCGGCGCAGCGTTCTTTACAGAATCTTGACGGAAAGACGAGGACGGCGCGGCCTCGGCGCCCCCAGGTTTTGTTACAATGGCATACGCTACCCCCTTGAACGGAATTCCGAAGGGAATTGAGGTCGGACTCATGCGCAGCTTTCTCTCTCCCACCTCCCGTGTGCCCGCGCTTCTCGCGCTGCTCCTAGGAGCCTTCGCGTCGACGACCCCGGCGGTCGCCACGTCCTACGTCTCGGTCTCCGACGAGAACCTCCTGCGCCAGGCGACGGTCGTCGCCGAGGTCCGCGTCGCCTCGGTCGAAGCGGCGCCGGTGAAGATCGGGACCAGCACCGACTACCAGGTGGACGTCCTGCGCCTCCTCAAGGGCTACACCGCCGGCAGCTCGATCGTCGTCCGCGTCGTCGGGGGCACCCGCACGGACGGCATGAGCCTTAAGGTGTGGGGCGCGCCGGTTTTCACGGAGGGGGAGCGCGCGATCCTCTTCCTACAGGAGCGGGAGGACGGCTCCTACGGCATCCTTCATCTCATGCTCGGCGCCTTCCACGAGGTGGTGAGCGGCGGCCGGCAGCTCGCCGTCCGCGACCTCCGCGAGACCTCCGAGGTCCGCCTGCTGCCGGGTGGGAAGCTCGCGGCCGGCCCCGGCAACGACCAGCCGCGCGACGCCGGTCGCTTCGCCGACTGGCTGGCCGATCGGGTGAACGGCTCGCCGCGGCCGGCGGACTACGTCGTCGCTCTCCCGGCCGGCGAGATGCGGAGCCTGCGCGAGAAGTTCAACCTCTTCGTCGACAAGACGAACGGCAACAACCTGCGCTGGTTCGAGTTCGACAGCGGCAGCAGTGTTACCTTCCTCGCCGACTCGGCCGGCCAGGGCGGCCTCTCCGACAGCGGCTTCCCGGAGTTCCAGACCGCTTTAGCCGCCTGGACGAACAACAGCGGCACTCCCATCCGGTATCTCTACGGCGGCAAGACGACGGTGCGGGTGGGCCTCACGACCTTCGACAACGTCAACACCATCGTCTTCAACGATCCCCAGAACGAGATTCCCGGCAAATTCGATTGCAGCAAGGGCGGCACGCTCGCCATGGGCGGCGCCTGGTCTTCGTCTTCCGTCACCAACCGCTTCAACGGCAAGAATTACGACGTCATCCAGGGCGCCGACATCGTCGTCAACGACGGCCTGGAGTGTTTCTTCCAGGCGAGCTCCGCGCCCCAGAAGGCGGCCGAGGAGCTCTTCGGCCACGAGCTCGGGCACACCCTCGGGCTCGCCCATTCGAGCGAGTCGCCGACGGAGACCAATTTTCTTTTGAAGGACGCGCTCATGTACGCGTTCCTCCACGACGACGGCCGCGGCGCCCGCTTCAACCTCGACGACTTAAACGGCATCCGCACCCTCTACAACCCGGGCGCCGTCGTCCCAGAGCCGCCCCCCGTCGGCCCATGCAAGGCGGACGCCCAGCATCTGTGTCTGCTCGGCAACCGCTTCAGCGTCCAGCTCCACTGGCAGAACCAGTTCGACGGCTCGACCGGAGTCGGCCGGTCGGTGCCGGCGACCGACGTCACCGGCTACTTCTCCTTCGGCGATCCGACGAACCTGGAGCTGCTGGTGAAGATCCTCAATTTCGGGAGCTCCATCAAGGTCTTCTACGGCGAGCTGACCAACCTCCATTTCACCCTCACCGTGACCGACACCTTCACCGGGGCGGTCAAGACCTACGGCAACACGGCGGGCGACTGCGGTGGCATCGACCAGAGCTTCGCCGGCACCTCGACCGCGAAAGGAGCGTCGTCTCTCCTCGCCGCGACGGAGTTGGGAGCGACGAAGGCCGTCTCGGGCTCCTGCCGGCCGGACGCGCAGACCCTCTGCCTCCTCTCCGGACGTTTCGCCGTGCGGGTCAACTGGAGCAATCCGGGGGACGGCACGAGCGGCAAGGCCGGCGCCAAGGCGCTCTCCTCGATCGTCGGCACCTTCTACTTCACCGACAGCACGAACGTCGAGCTGATGACCAAGGTGATCCCCTTCCCGGACCGTGTGGTCTTCTTCTACGGCGCGCTGTCCGACCTCGCCTACACGATCCAGGTGAACGACACGGTCCACGGCGCGGTCAAGACCTACCAGAGCACGGCGGGAAAGCTCTGCGGCGGGCTCGACAACTCGGCGTTCCCGCCGTAAGCGCTGCGCGTCCCCGTTTGGCCTTGCGTGTCCCCGTTTGGCTCTGCGCGTCCTGATTTGGCACTGCGTGTCCGGATTTGGCGGACTGGCCGAGGAGGGTTGTCCGGACTTGGATCGGCGCTCTACGGGCCGAAGGTCAGCGTCTGTTCCTCGACCTCGCGCCAGAAGGCCTCGACGTCGAGCCGGATCTCCGGTACGACCGCGGAGCGGTATTCGGCGCCGCTCGGGCGGGTGACGACGAACTGCCCCTCCCGGTTCACCAGGAAGAGGAACTCCCGCTCGAGGGGATTGGCGATCCAGTACTCCCGGACTCCCGTCTCGGCGTAGAGCGTAAGCTTTTCATCCTGGTCGCGGCGAAGGTTGCCGGGAGAGAGGCAGCTCGACGATCAGGTCCGGCGGGCCTTCGATCCGTCGGCCCTGAACGAAGCTCCGATGCGCGGCCGAGATGTACAGGATGTCCGGCTGCACCACGGAGTGATCCGCGAGAACCACGTCCAGCGGAGCCAGGAACACGACACCTCCCGTCGCCTTCGCGATCGAGAAGAGGTGTTGTCCCAGGAGGAATGCCACCATCTGGTGGAGGGGCGACGGGGCCGGGCTCAAATAGAACCTCCCGAAGATCAGCTCGCAACGCGGCTCGTCCGGCAGGGCGTCGTAGTCCGCGCTCCGGTAGGGACCCAGCTCCGTCGGCGGAGTCAAGGGCGGCTCTTTGAGCAGGGCGACAGCCATGAGGAGAGTATACGCGGGCGTTGCGACTTTCGGCGACGCTCTCCGATCAGCGAAGCTTCTTTTCGACTTTCCGCCAGAAGGCGGCGATATCGAGCCGGATTTCCGGCAGCACCTCCGAGCGGTACTCGCCGCCGGTCGGCACCACGACGACGAACTGTCCTGCCCGGTTGACGAGGAACTCGATCTGCCGTCCGGCGCCTTCGGCGATCCAGTACTCACGGACATCCGAACGAGCGTAGAGCGCCAGCTTCTCGCTGCGGTCCCGCCGGATCGTGCGCGGCGAGATGATCTCGATGACGAGATCGGGAGGGCCTTCGATCCGCTCGCCGACGATGGCGCGGCGCTCGGCCGAGATGTACAAGACGTCCGGCTGAACGACGGAGTGGTCGGCGAGGACGACGTCCGCCGGGGCCTGGATCGCGAGGCCCCCCGACTCGTCGGCGATATCGTCTAGAGTCCGGTAGAAGACGCCGGCCACGATCTGGTGGGGAATCGAAGGGGCCGGGCTCAAGTAGAACCTCCCGAAGATGAGCTCACAGCGCGGCTCGTCCGGTAGGGCGTCGTAGTCCGCGCTCCGGTAGGGACCCAGCTCCGTCGGCGGAGTCAAGGGAGGCTCTTTGAGCAGGGCGACAGCCATGGGGAGAGTATACGCGGGGCTGACCCTATGTTTCGCGCGGCACCTCGGCCGCATCTTCGCGCCGCTTTCTGCCCTTATGCTCCTGATCGCCGCGCCACTCCGCGGGGAGGATCTGGCCCTCCATGCCAAGCGCCTGCTCGACGTGCGGAGCGGTCGCCTGATCGAAGATGCCGTCGTGGTGGTGAGCGGCGATCACATCCGTGCCGCCGGTGCGCGCGCTGCGGTCACGGTACCGGCCGGTGCGCGGTTTATCGAGCTCGGCGATCGTACCCTGCTGCCCGGGCTCTTCGACATGCACGTCCACCTTTCCGTGGGCAGCTCACGCCACCACCGTTTCACCGACGATCTCTTCAATGGACCGGTGGACAGCGCCTTCAAGGCCGCCGACAATGCGCGTTTGACTCTGCTCGCGGGGTTCACCACCGTTCGTTCGGCGGGCGACAACGATTTCATCGACGTGGCGCTCAAGAAGGCGATCGAGAAGGGGATCGCGGTGGGGCCGCGCATCGTTTCGGCCGGGTACCAGATCAGTATGACGGGGGGACATGGCGACAACACCGGGTGGCCTCCCGGCGTCTTCGAGACGGGCCCCGGGCAGGGGATCGCGGACGGCCCCGAGAAGCTGCTGCGCGCGGTGCGGTACCAGATCAAGCACGGTGCGGAGGTGATCAAGATGATGGTGTCGGGCGGGATCGGCGACATCGATCGGCCCTTGGACGTCCTGCAATTCTCCGACGAAGAGATGAAAACGGTGGTGGAGGAAGCGGCGCGGAGCCACTTGAAGGTGATGGCGCACTCGCACAGCCTGGCCGGTACCCTGCACGCGGTGCGCGCCGGTGCCGCCTCGATCGAGCATGGCTCGCAGCTCGACGAGGAGGCGATCCGCCTGATGAAGGAGCATGGCACCTACCTGGTACCGACACCCTTGCTGCTGACGCCTACTCGGACTACCCGGAATCGATGCGGGCCAAGCTGGACGAGGTCAAGTGGCGGACGCATGCGAGCGTGGGAGCCGCCATCCATGCCGGCGTCAAGATCGCGTTCGGCACCGACGCCGGCACGGCGCCGCATGGCCAGAATGGCCGGCAGTTCGCGATGCTGGTCGATCTCGGCATGTCACCGCTCGCCGCCATCCGCGCCGCCACGCTCGCCGCGGCCGACCTCCTGGGCGTCACCGACCGCGGAACGCTCGAGCCGGGGCAGGTCGCCGACATCGTCGCCGTCCGCGGCAACCCGCTCACCGAGGTCCAAACCCTGGAGCACGTCGACTTCGTGATGAAGGACGGTCAGGTGTTCAAGGAACCCAGGTGAGACACTTCATCTTATGGCGGCGATCCAGAAGCCGCCCGCCCGGCGGATTTTGCCGCCGGGCGGTGGAGTCCGATCACGTTTTTACTTCTTCTCTTTCACTCCTTGGCTACGTCACTTCTTCATCACAGCGAAAGCCTTCGATATATATTCGAACATCGGCGCGTCGGGCACGTTGCCGAACCGGGCCTCAAGCGCCGGGCCTTCCTCTTTGTAGACGTTTTGAACCGCTGCCGTGATGCCGGGGTTGCCGCCGGTGAACTCTAAAACGAGCACTTGCCAGCGGCGGGCGAGCTCCTGGACCTTGGGGTCCGCGGGATCGGTGCCGTTCTCCATCGCCGCCCGGACGGCGGGGAGGATCTCGGCCCACTCGCGGCCGACCTCCGCCATGCGCTCGGGGCCGGTCGCTTCGCCGCGGAGGCGGAGCTCTTCCAACTGCTCGGGGGTGAAGTATTTTTCCATGTTCGTCATATCCTCGATCATTTGACAGAGATCCTCGGCGGAGACCGTCTCCGCCGAGGCCAGGTGACGCGCCAGTCCCTCCAACCGGTCGGCCAGCCGCCTTTGCCGGGCGATCTGCTCGCGCAGCTTTTCGAGGTGGAGGCGAAGGACGCGGAGCGGTGAGACGCCGGAACTCAAGAGAAGCCGCCGGATCTCGTCCAAGGGGAACCCCAGGACGCGCAACGACTGGATCTGCTGCAGACGTAAGACGTCGTCGCGCTCGTACAGCCGATGGCCGGACGGGGTGCGCAGCGAAGGCCGGAGCAGGCCGATCTCGTCGTAGTGGTGGAGTGCGCGGACCGTGAGCCCGGTTCGCCGTGCGAGCTCACCGACTCTCCAGGGCAGCGGTCTCATCTCTCTCCTCCGGTCGTCAGGGGTCGTTTTCGTGGCCACGGGAGCATCGTAGAACCTCACGCTACGGGAGGAGCAAGAGGTTTTTCGACGGTCTGCCACAAAGAGAGGTATGCTAATTGCATCGAACTGCCCCAACAGCGTGGAGGCGGTTCCCCTCGGCCGACTCCCGGAAGCGATGGGCGCGGTCCACCTTACAAAAACTTAACGCGGGCCGGGGAACAGCTACCCCCCTCCCGGCGTTACAGAGGGGATGGGCGGCCGCAGGGGCTGCCAGGACTTGGTCTATCCAGGGCGGGGAGGCCCACCGATGATCTCCGAACCACCAGAAGTCGACACCAGCGAGGACCGGCCGGCACCGAAGCCCAAGCCAGGGCAGCCGCAAGAAGCCAGGGACCGCCAGCCGCAGGACCGCCAGCCGAGAGATCGTCAACCCGAGGTCAAGCCCCAAGCCGCGCCTCCCGACGAGCACTCGGGCGACGGGACGGGCGGGGGCGGCAAACACCGCTGGTGGCTCTGGGTCCTCGCTCTCCTCGCGCTCGCCGTGGCGATCTACCTGCTCGTCCATCACAACAGCAAGGCCAAGGCGCAGTCGGCGGAGGGCGGCGCGAGCGGCGCCAGCGAGGCCGGGGGGGCCGCCGGAAAGGGCGGTAAGGGCGGCAAGGGAAACGGCCCGGTGCCGGTGCTCACCGCTACCGCCCGGACGAAGGACATGGGCGTCTATCTGAACGGGCTCGGCACCGTGGTCTCCTTGAACACGGTGGTCGTCAAGAGCCGGGTCGACGGACAGCTCCTGCGCATCAACTTCCGTGAGGGACAGCTCGTCCGCGCCGGCGACGTCCTGGCGGAGATCGATCCGCGGCCGTTCCAGGTCCAGCTCATGCAGGCCCAGGGGCAGAAGTCGAAGGACGTGGCGGCGCTCCAGAACGCCAAGGTCGACCTCGCGCGCTACCAGACGCTCATTCAGTCGGATTCGATTCCCCGCCAGCAGCTCGACACCCAGGCCGCGATGGTCGCCCAGATCCAGGCCTCGATCGAGAGCGACCAGGCCGCGATCGAGAGCGCCAAGCTGAACCTGACCTACGCCCGGATCACGGCGCCCACCGGGGGCCGCATCGGTCTGCGCCAGATGGACCTCGGCAACATCGTGCACGCCGCCGATCCCACCGGGCTCGTCACCATCACCCAGCTGCAGCCGATCGACGTCGTCTTCACCCTCCCCGCCGACCAGCTGCCCCAGGTGGTGCCGCAGGTCCACGGCGGCAAGCGTCCTCCCCGTCGACGCCTACGATCGCGACCTCAAAGTCAAGCTCGGGGCCGGCCAGCTCCTCGCGGTCGACAACGAGATCGACCCGACGACTGGGACCGTCAAGCTGAAGGCGCTCTTCCCCAACACGGACGAGGCGCTCTTCCCCAACCAGTTCGTCAACGCCCGGCTGCTCGTCAACACGCTCAAGAACACCGTCACCGTCCCCAGCGCGGCGGTCCAGCGGAGCCCCCAGGCGACTTTCGTCTATGTCGTCAAGCCGGACAAGACGGTCGAGGTGAGAAACGTCGCCGTCCAGCTGACCGAGGGGGACGACACGTCGATCGGCAAGGGTCTTGCGGCCGGCGAGCAGGTCGTCACCGACGGCATCGACAAACTGCGGCCGGGCGCCAAGGTCCAACCCACATCGCCGAACGGCGCTCCCGGCGCTCCTAATGCCGCCAACGCCGCCAACTCGGACACGGGCGCGAAGGGCAAGGGGAACGCCGCGAATGCCGCGAATGCCGCGAATACCGCGAAGGCCGGGCGGAAAGCGAAGGCCTCATGAGCCCTTCACGGCCGTTCATCCTGCGGCCGATCGCGACGTCGCTCCTGATGGTGGGCCTCCTGCTCGCCGGGATCGTCGCCTTTAGGCAGCTCCCCGTCTCGGCTCTCCCGGAGGTCGACTACCCGACCATCCAGGTGATCACCTTCTATCCCGGCGCGAGCCCGGACGTCATGGCGTCGGCGGTCACCTCCCCCCTGGAGCGCCAGTTCGGGCAGGTCCCGGGTCTCAACCAGATGACGTCGACGTCCTCCGAGGGCTCCTCCGTCATCACTTTGCAGTTCGCCCTCGATTTGAACATCGACGTCGCCGAGCAGCAGGTGCAGGCGGCGATCAACGCCTCCGGCACCTATCTGCCGCGCGACCTGCCGAACCCGCCGATCTACAGTAAGACGAACCCGGCCGACACGCCGGTCATCACCCTCGCCCTGACCTCGAAAACCCTGCCGCTCTCGAAGGTCGAGGACTCTCGCCGACACCCGCCTGGCGCAGAAGATCTCGCAGCTCTCGGGCGTCGGTCTGGTCTCGATCAGCGGTGGCCAGAAGCCGGCGGTGCGCATCCAGGCGAACCCGACGGCGCTCTCCTCCTATGGGCTGACCCTGGAGGACATCCGCACCGCGGTGGGGCAGGCGAACGTCAACCAGGCCAAGGGTGCCTTCGACGGCAAGAGCCAGTCCTACTCGATCGGCGCCAACGACCAGCTCCTCACCTCCGACCAGTACCGGCCGCTCGTCGTCGCCTACAAGAACGGCGCGCCGGTGCACCTCTCGGACGTCGCCTCGGTCATCGACGACACCGAGAACGTCAAGCAGGCGGCCTGGATGAACGAGGTGCCGGCGGTCATCCTGAACATCCAGCGCCAGCCGGGCGCCAACATCATCGGGGTCGTCGACCGCATCCAGGCCCTCCTGCCGCAGCTGCGGGCATCGCTCCCGACCTCCGTCGAGCTGACCGTCCTGACCGACCGGACGAACACCATCCGCGCCTCGGTGCGGGACGTCGAGCTCGAATTGATGCTGACGATCGCTCTCGTCGTCATGGTGATCTTCCTCTTTCTGCGGACGCTCGCCGCCACGATCATCCCCAGCGTCTCGGTGCCGCTCTCGCTCGTCGGCACCTTCGGAGTCATGTACGTTCTGGGCTACAGCCTGAACAACCTGACGCTCATGGCGCTCACCATCTCGACCGGCTTCGTCGTCGACGACGCCATCGTCATGATCGAAAACATCATGCGCTACATCGAGGAGGGGGAAGATCCGCTCGAAGCGGCGCTCAAGGGGTCGGAGCAGATCGGCTTCACCATTCTCTCGCTGACCGTTTCGCTCATCGCGGTCCTCATCCCGCTCCTCTTCATGGGCGACGTCGTGGGCCGGCTCTTCCGCGAGTTCGCGGTCACCCTGTCGGTGACGATCCTTATCTCGGCTTTCGTCTCGCTCACCCTGACACCCATGATGTGCGCCAAGCTCCTGCGCCACAAAAAGGAGTCCGAGCAGGGCCGCTTCTACGTCACCTCCGAGCGCATGTTCGAGCGCATCATCGCCTTCTATGGCCGGACGCTCGAATGGGTTCTGGAGCACCAGAAGCTGACCCTCATCGTCGCCGGCGCCACCCTGGTCGCGACGTTCCTCCTCTACATCGTCATACCGAAAGGTTTCTTTCCCGTCCAGGACACCGGGGTGATCCTGGGCGTCTCGGAGGCGTCACAGACCGTTTCGTTCAACGCCATGGTGGAGCGGCAGCAGGCCTTAGACCGCGAGATCCTCAAAGATCCGGCGGTCCAAAGCCTGTCGTCGTTCATCGGCATCGACGGCACCAACACGACGCTCAACTCCGGGCGCATCCAGATCAACCTGAAGGATCTCGCGGACCGGGACGCCAGCTCGAGCGACATCATCCGCCGGCTGGCGCCCAAGCTCGCCCAGATCGGCGGCATCACCCTCTACATGCAGCCGGTGCAGGATCTGACGGTCGAAGACCGGGTGAGCCGGGCGCAGTTCCAGTACAGCCTGGAGGACGCCGACGCGGCCGAGCTCGCCACCTGGGTGCCGAAGTTCGTCAGCAAGCTCCAGACCCTGCCCGAGCTCCGCGACGTGGCGAGCGACCAGCAGAACGCCGGCCTCCAGGCCCACCTGGTGCTCGACCGGACGACGGCCTCCCGCTTGGGCATCACGCCGCAGATGCTCGACGACACGCTCTACGACGCCTTCGGCCAGCGTCAGATCTCGACCATGTTCACCCAGCTCAACCAGTACCGGGTGGTGCTCGAGAGCAAGCCGGGCTTCCACAAGGATCCCGCGGACCTGTCGAGCATCTTCCTGCGCTCGACGACCGGCGGCTCGGTGCCGCTCGGCGCCTTCACCCGCATCGAGGAGGTCCAGGCGCCGCTCTCGGTCAACCACCAGGGGCAGTTCCCGGTCGCCACGGTCTCCTTCAACCTCGCTCCCGGCGCGGCCCTGGGAGAGGCGGTCAAGGTGGTCAACCAGGCGAAGACGGACCTCGGGATGCCGGCGTCCGTCCAGACGAGCTTCCAGGGCACGGCACAGTCGTTCCAGGCCTCGCTCGCCAACGTGCCGCTCCTGATCCTCGCGGCGATCGTCACCGTCTACATCCTTCTGGGCGTTCTCTACGAGAGCTACATCCACCCCCTGACGATCCTTTCGACCCTGCCGTCGGCCGGGGTGGGCGCGCTTCTGGCGCTCCTCGTCTGCCGGAGTGAGTTCAGCGTCATCGCCCTGATCGGCATCATCCTCCTGATCGGTATCGTCGAGAAGAACGCGATCATGATGATCGATTTCGCCCTGGACGCCGAACGGAAGGACAAGAAGGCGCCGCACGATGCGATCTATCAGGCCTGCCTGCTGCGCTTCCGGCCGATCATCATGACGACGATGGCAGCGCTCCTGGGCGCGGTGCCGCTCGCCGCCGGCTCGGGGATCGGGGCGGAGCTCAGGCGGCCGCTCGGCATCGCGATCATCGGCGGCCTCATCTTCAGCCAGCTCTTGACTCTCTACACGACACCGGTCGTCTACCTCGCCTTCGACCGCCTGGCGCGCCGCCTTTCGGGGAACCAGGAGAGCGACACCGAGGTCTCCAGGGAGGCGCCGCCCGAGGATCGTCATCCGACGCCCGGCCCTCCCTACGGACCGCTGCCGGAGCACGCATGAACATTTCGGCTCCCTTCATCAACCGGCCGATCGCGACGACCCTTTTGACCGTGGCGATCGCGCTCGCCGGGGCGCTCGCCTACCGGCTGCTGCCGGTCTCTCCGCTCCCCCAGGTGGAGTTCCCCACCGTGCAGGTTTCGGCGGGATTGCCGGGCGCGAGCCCCGACACCATGGCCTCCTCGGTCGCGACGCCGCTCGAACGCCAGTTCGGGCGCATCGCCGGGATCACCGAGATGACCTCGACATCGTCTCTCGGCAACACCAACATCACCCTGCAGTTCGATCTCAACCGGGACATCGACGCCGCCTCGCGCGACGTCCAGGCGGCGATCAACGCCGCCCGCGGGCAGCTGCCGGCGAACCTGCCGAACAACCCCCGCTACCGGAAGGTCAACCCGGCGGACGCGCCGATCATCCTCCTCTCCCTGACCTCGGACCTCTACGAGCGGGCGAAGATGTATGACATCGGCTCCTCGATTCTCATGCAGAAGCTCTCGCAGATCGAGGGCGTCGGCCAGGTGATCGTCGGCGGCGGCGCGCTCCCCGCCGTGCGGGTGGACATCAATCCCACCCTCCTCGCGGGCTACGGGCTCGGCCTGGAGGACGTCCGCACGGCGCTCAGCAACGCCAATGCCAACAAGCCCAAGGGCGAGCTCGGCAACGCCGATCGTTCCTGGACCCTGACGACGACCGATCAGCTGTTGACGGCCGCGGAGTACCGGCCGCTCGTGCTGCGCTACCAGAACGGGGCGGGGGTGCGCCTGGGCGACGTCGCGACCGTCACCGACTCGGTCGAGGACATCCGGAACGGCGGCATCTCGAACGGCAAGCCCGCCATCCTCCTCATCATCTTCCGCCAGCCGGGCGCCAACATCATCGAGACCAACGACCGCATCCGGGCGGTGCTGCCGGAGCTGCGGGCGTCGATCCCCCCGGCGATCCAGATGGACGTCGTCGTCGACGCCACGCGGACGATCCGCGCCTCGGTCAAGGACGTCGAGTTGACCCTGGTCCTCTCGATCGGCCTCGTCATCCTCGTCGTCTTCGTCTTCCTCCGCAACTGGCGTTCGACCCTCATCCCGAGCGTCGCGGTGCCGGTGTCGCTCATCGGCACCTTCGGGGTCATGTACCTCCTGGGCTACAGCATCGACAACCTGTCGCTCATGGCGCTCACCGTCGCCACCGGGTTCGTCGTCGACGATGCGATCGTCGTCATCGAGAACATCACCCGCCATCTGGAAGAGGGTTTGAGCCCGAGCGACGCCGCCTTCAAGGGGGCCGAGGAGATCGGCTTCACCGTCTTTTCGATCAGCCTCTCGCTCATCGCGGTCTTCATTCCCATCCTCTTGATGGGTGGCATCGTGGGGCGCCTCTTCCGGGAGTTCGCCGTCACCCTCTCGGTCGCCATCCTCGTCTCCATGATCATCTCGCTGACGACGACGCCGATGATGTGCGCCAAGCTCCTGAAAGGCCACGATGAGGAGAAGCACGGCAAGCTCTACGACGCGAGCGAGCGGGTTTTCGACTGGATTCTGAAGCGCTATGAAACCTCTCTCGCCTGGGTCCTCCGGCACCAGCCGCTGATCCTCTTCGTGACGCTTTTGACCATGGCCGCCACGGTCTACCTCTATATCAAGGTACCGAAAGGCTTCTTCCCGCAGCAGGACACCGGCCGCCTGACCGGCTCGATCCAGGCCGACCAGTCGAGCTCCTTCCAGGCCATGCAGGGACGCCTCGAAAAGATCGCGGCGATCGTCCAGAAGGACCCCGACATCGAGAACGTCACCGCTTTCACCGGCGGCACGAACTCGGCCCGGATGTTCATTTCGCTCAAGGAGAAACGCAAGCTGAACGCGGATGAGATCATCGCGCGCATCCGTCCGAAGGTCTCGCACATCGCGGGCGTCAGCCTCTTCCTGCAGCCGGTCCAGGATCTGCGGATCGGCGGCCGCTCGAGCGGCGCGCAGTACCAGTACACGCTCCAGGGAGACGACCCGCAGGAGCTGCTCGCGTGGGCGCCCCGGGTGATGCAGAAGCTCCGGACCCTGCCGCAGATCGTCGACGTCAACACCGACCAGCAGGACAAGGGCCTGCAGACGTCCCTCGCGATCGACCGCGCCACCGCTTCCAGGCTGGGCATCTCGCCGCAGATGATCGACGACACGCTCTACGACGCCTTCGGCCAGCGGCAGGTCTCGACGATGTACCAGCCGCTCAACCAGTACCACGTCGTCATGGAGGTCGAGCCGACCTTCTGGCAGAACCCGGACGGCCTGCGTTCGATCTACGTCCAGGGGGGAAGCGGCACCCAGGTGCCGCTCTCCGCCTTCTCCCACTTCAAGAACGACAGCGCGTCGCTCGCGGTCAACCACCAGGGGCAGTTCCCCGCGGTGACCCTGTCGTTCAACCTGCCGCCCGGCCGGGCGCTCGGCGACGCGGTGACCGCGATCAACAAGGCGGAAGTGGACATGCGTCTCCCCGAGACCATCCAGGGGAGCTTCCAGGGGACGGCGCAGGCCTTCCAGGCGTCGCTCAAGAACGAGCCGATTCTGATCCTTGCGGCGCTCTTCACCGTCTATATCGTCCTGGGGATTCTCTATGAGAGCTACATCCATCCGGTGACGATTCTCTCGACCCTGCCGTCGGCCGGCGTGGGAGCGCTCCTGGCGCTCCTCCTCTGCCACGTCGAGCTCTCGGTCATCGCGCTCATCGGGATCATCCTGCTCATCGGCATCGTCAAGAAAAACGCCATCCTGATGATCGATTTCGCCATCGAGGTCGAGCGCAAGGAGGAGAAGAAACCGGAGGACGCCATTTTCCAGGCCTGCCTCCTGCGTTTCCGGCCGATCACCATGACCACCATGGCGGCCATGCTGGGCGGTCTGCCGCTCGCGATCGGCCTGGGCGCCGGCTCCGAGCTCCGCCGGCCGCTCGGCATCGCGATCGTCGGCGGTCTCATCTTCAGCCAGCTTCTGACCCTCTACACGACACCCGTCGTCTACCTCTACCTGGATCGCCTCCAGCTCCGCTGGGCTTCTGTCAGGGACCGCCGCCGCAAGGGTCGCGGCCGGAAGGCCGTGCCGGCGCGGGCCGAGGGGTGATGCGGAGACTTCCCATGGGCACACAAAACGATCGGAGAGAAGGACTCATGAACAGACGGGGGAGGGGCGCGCATGTCCTTTTCGGGATCGGATTCTGGATCGGGGGGATCGGGCTCCTGGCGACCGGATGCGTCGTCGGGCCGAGCTACAAGAAGCCGCCGGTCGAGGTCCCGGCGACCTTCAAGGAGCAGCCTTCTCCGGCCGCCGCGGCGGCGGCGGGAACCTTCCGGCCGGCGCAGCCCAAGGATGCCACCGTGCGGGGCAAGTGGTGGGAGGTCTTCGGCGATCCCCAGCTCTCGGCCTTGGAAGAGCAGGTTTCGGTCTCCAACCAGAGCCTGGCCCAGGCCGAGGCGCAGTACCGTGGTGCCCGCGCCCTCGTTCGCGAGGCGCGCGCCGGGCTCCTCCCGACGGTGACCGTAGGGGCCGGGGCCACCCGCTCCCGTACCCCGCCCTCCGCCCTCGCGCCCAACGGCGCGACGGGGACCAGCTTCCAGGTCCCCATCGACCTCTCCTGGGAGATCGACCTCTGGGGGAAGGTCCGCCGCACGATCGAGGAGAACGTGGCGAACGCCCAGGCGAGCGCCGCCGACGTCGAGAACCTCCGTCTCTCGCTCCAGGCGGAGCTGGCGCTCGACTACTTCCAGCTCCACGGCCTGGACGAGCAGGCGAACCTCCTCAACCGTTCGGTGGCCGACTACCAGCTCGCCCTCAAGGTGACCGCCAACCGCCACGACCAGGGCGTCGTTTCGGGCGTCGACGTGGCCGAGGCCGAGACCCAGCTGGAGCAGACGCGGGCGCAGGAGATCGACCTCGGCGTGTTGCGGACCCAACTGGAGCACGCGATCGCCGTCCTGATCGGCAAGGCGCCCGTGGACTTGACGATCCCGGCGGCGCCGATCGCGGTCCCGCCGCCGGCGATCCCGGCGGTGCTGCCGGGCGATCTCCTGGAGCGCCGGCCCGACATCGCCGGCGCCGAGCGCCGGATGGCGGCGGCCAACGCCCAGATCGGCGTGGTGACCGCGGCGTACTATCCTTCTTTGAGCCTCTCCGGCTCGGCCGGCTTTCAGAGCTCGACCCTGGGGAAGATCTTCTCCTTGCCGAACCGCTTCTGGTCGATCGGACCTTCGCTCCTGGAAACCGTCTTCGACGGCGGCCTGAGGCGGGCCATGACCGAGCAGGCGCGAGCCGCCTACGACGCCAACGTGGCGGCCTACCGGGAGACCGTGCTGACCGCCTTCCAGGGAGTGGAGGACAACCTGGCGGCGATCCGCATCCTGGCCGCCGAATCCACCCAGCAGGCCGCCGCCACCGCCGCGGCCGAGCGCTCGCTCGCCCTCGCGAGGAACCGCTACAACGGCGGCATCACGACCCAACTGGAGGTCGTCACCGCCGAGAACATCGCCCTCGCCAACGAGCGCACGGCGGTGGATCTGAAAACCCGCCAGATGACCGCGAGCGTCAACCTCGTCAAGGAGTTGGGGGGGAACTGGAGCACGACGGAGTTGCCCGGAGCCGGAGCGCTCGTCGTGGGAGCGGCGGTGGGGCCGGCGGGCTCGACGGGGCAGCCCCGGCAGTAGGCGGGACTAGGCAGACCTCAATCGAGGTCCGGGAACCGCGCCGCTGCCGGATCAGGCGGAGCGCTGGAGCGTATGGACCGCGATGAGATCGGTGTCCTCAACCGACCGTAGATCCTTGGTCCTGCGAGTGACCAGGCGCCTGTTCGGCCAGAGGCGGTAACGAACTCGACCTCGAAAGCATCGGGCCCGTACACTTCGACGATGGCGCCCAGGTCGCCGACGAGCAGGCCGTGGGTTGGTAGATCTCGGGCTAGAACGATGGCATCTAAGAGCTTATGCTCCACAATCACGCTACTGGGTAGAGAGTCACGAGTCGTGGTACTTTCTCGCCATTGAGAAGGATCCAGACGGCGACGATCTCCACGGATCTCCCAACTGGAGGTCGTCACCGCCGAGAACATCGCCCTCGCCAAAGAACGCACAGCGGTGGATTTGAAGACCCGCCAGATGACCGCGAGCGTCAACCTCGTCAAGGCGCTCGGGGGAATTGGAGCACGACGGAGCTGCCCGGGGCGGAGGCGCTGGCCGTGGGTGCGGCGGTGGGGTATTGAGAATCCCTGATGGTGTCGAGGTCGTCACCGTAGCGCAAGGAGACGACCTCAGGTACTGGCGCACGTTCGTCTGCGCCGTCCCTGACCTGCTGTCTTTCTTCTACCCCCGGAGAGCCAACCCGAAGATCCGGAAGCTTCGCAACCGACGGCGGAGCTTCGAAGCGGCTGAGCTTAGGGCCAGCCTGTGGACGGTCTTGTGGGTCGCGAATCAGACGGGCTGGGGGAGGACCCGGAAGGGGGCGCGGACGACAGTCTTCTGGACGAGAGAACATCAGAGTGATGTGCACCACCCCGGCGCAAGGCGCGACGGACCGGTGTGCAACCTGGAGGCCGCGCGGTCTCTCTCTGGCCAGGCCCCCTCTCCCTCGGAAAGGTCTCCCGACATGGGGCACAGCTCTTCAACATAGCTTGACATTTTTCAGATGCGCTTGTACTGTTCTTCTGGCAGTGAGGATGACCATCGTATGCTAACAGACGGAGGTCGTTATGTCCCTAGGCATTAGCAATCGCTTCACAATCCTTCCTCACTCCCCTCACGACGCTCTGCCCCATCCGGAACCTGCCTCCTCAGCCCCTGCCGAAGCTCCTCCCATCCAGTGGGTCCCCTCTCGTTACAATATTCGCGCGGTCGCTGACGACGGACGGCTCGTGCTCTGGAATTCCTATACGGGCGCAATGAGCGTCTTCGGTGCGGCGCAGCGCACCAAGGTCGAGGGGATGCTTGTTCGCAATGGCTTTACGGCCCCCATGGGGAGCATTGTGCAATATCTTTTCAAGCGTGGGTTTATCGTCAAGGCAGGGACGAACGAGTACCGGCGAATTCAGCTTCAATTCGGGCAGAAGCAGTACCGCAATGACGTTCTGCAATTGATATTGCTGGCCTCGGAAGATTGTAATTTCCGCTGTACCTACTGCTATGAGGACTTCGCCCAGGGCACGATGAAGCTCTGGGTGCGCACTGGGATCAAGCGGCTCATCGAAAAGCGCCAGCACACTCTGCGCGAGCTCTCGATCAGCTGGTTCGGAGGCGAGCCTCTTTATGGGTTCGCGGCGATCGAAGACCTTGCGCCGTTCTTCCAGGAGGTCGCGAGGAGAAATTCCATGGCGTTCCGTAGCACGATGACCACCAACGCCTACCTCTTGACCCCCGAGGTCGCGGATAAGCTCCTGGCGTGGGACATTGACGATTTCCAGATCACGATCGACGGCACCCAGGAGGATCACGATCGCAGCCGGCCCAGTCGCGACGGAGAGGACACCTTCGCAACGATCATGGCCAACCTGAGAGCGCTGGCGCAGCGCCCGGAAGACTATATCGTCACCCTACGCTTCAACTATGACCGTGACAATTATGCCAAGCACCCGGAGTTCCTCGACATGGTCGAGCAGCAGTTCAACCGCGACCCTCGATTCCGGTTGCGCTTCCGGCCCGTGACCCAAATGGGCGGCGTGAACGACGATCAGCTCCACATCTGCGGCGTCAAGGAGACCGCTCAGCTCGAACGCGCCATGAAGCGGGAAGCCCACAAGCGGGGTCTGGTCCTGGCGGACGAGATCTCGCACGTCGGCGGGGTCGGAGCTCTCGTATGTTATGCCGCGCGCCCCTACAACTTCTTGATCGGTGCGAGCGGCAAGCTCATGAAGTGTACGGTCGATCTCGATAAGAACGACCGCAATGTGGTGGGCAAGATCAGTGAGGAGGGCGAGCTCCTGATCGATCAGGACAAGCTCGCTCTCTGGACCGAGCCGGCGTTCGAGAGCGACGGGCAGTGCAAGAAGTGCGTCGTGCTGCCAACCTGCCAGGGTATGTACTGTCCAGCTCTGCGTTTTCAAACCGGTGAGTCCCCTTGCACGCCGATCCGAACTGCGGCCAAACAGGATTTTTTGGAGTTGCTGGAGATGCGGCCAGCCAAGGAGCGCGGCGTCGATTCCGGCGTGGGTGAGTCGCCGGTGAAGCAACCCCCAGCGACCTAGCGAAAGCGGAGTCTGGAGATGTTCTCCACTCCATAAGGCGTAGACGCCAGTAAAGGAGAATTGGCCAATGATCGAGCAAGAGAAGAAGCAGGTGGAAGAGCAGGATTCTCTGGAGATGAGCAAGCTGGACGTCGAGGAGCTGGACGACAACGCGTTGGAGGAGGCTTCTGGAGGAGTGGTGTCCCAGGATCCGGTCATTACCAACGGCAGCCAGTGCTATTGCTGACCCGCCGCGAGGTGTCAGGTCCCAGCCATTCCGCATGGTCTTAGCCAGTGTGGGCCGACTCGAGGACGGGGCATGAAACGGTTCCCGAGTCGGCCCGCATCTGCGCACGTCGCTTGCCGGTCTTGAGGTAATGGAGAGACAACTTGCAGAGACGTTATTCCAAGCCTATCGCTCGGGATTGCTCCGTCTGCCGCGCCGGGGCTGGGAAAACCAGAATCGTCAATTCGATTTTATTTTTCAGCAGGTTCTATGGGTAAAGACGCCTGTTGCCGAGCGAGTCATCCTGAGAAAGCTTTGGGATCGGAACGCCCGCGCTCTCCGTCTGGCTCGCCAAGGCTCCTTGGAGCAGGCAGCTGAAGCTTTTGCCGACTGCCGCGAGCTTCTAGCCGGGCAAGATCTCTCCGAGCTGGGAGCTCGCCTCGTGACTCCTGCCCTCGAATCCGGGCGTGCCTATCTGGACTACAGGCTCAACGACCTGGACGCTGCCCGGGCTCGCATCCTCCATGCGATGGATGTCGATCTCCAACTCGAACGCGACCCGGACCTCCGCCTGCTAGAGCTCCACCGCGTGCAATCCGCTCAGAACCTGATGCGAATCGACCTGAGAGCTGGTGAAATGGAGCGCGCCATCCGGCTGGCCGGCTGCATCCTCAGCTACTTGGAGGGTCGGAGGGGAGAGCTCCCCGTGCATCACTCCTGGCAGTATGAGGAGTTGGTCGCGAAAACCCCATGCTCGGCCCGCCGGACACTCATCGCTCAGGTTGCGAATGAGGTCGCTTTGGTGCTGGCCGGGAGCCGCAGTCCAGACTTGTGGGAGAGCTTTCTGGCCCACGCTGAGAGCATGGGAGATCGAGACCGCTTAGGTGTCGCGCATCACGGCGTCCGGTTGTGGCTCTTGGCGAAGGAGTACTTCTGGAGGGAAGACTGGGATCGATTCCTGAACGTGCTGCTAGAGGTCTTGCCCGCGGGGCGAGCGGACATTTCGACCGTCTGGTACTCGCTCCTGCTCGATCTCTTGGCTTTCTGTCGCAGACTAGGGAGTCCGCTCGCGATCTCTCTGCATGATGTTGTTTTGCGTGATTCCCGGAAGTGGCCCGGCCTGCCCAATTCTTTCCGCGATCTTCTCGCGGCCAAGCCCGCCGGCGCGATGCCGGGGCAGCCAATCCAACGAACCACCGTGGTGAGTCGTGCGCACTGATCAAGGGAGGCGTGGGCAGTTCCTATGAACATTCTGGTCGGCATCAGCGGGTCCATCGGCGTGCTGGGGATCTGCGCGCACCTCATTAGCCTGCAGTTGGAAAAGGAAGTTGAGGACATCCGGATCGTCATGACTCCTACTGCGGCACGTCTGCTCGATCCGAGGACTGTGGAAGCCTTGCTGCGGCGACGGGTTCACATCGATCCATGGACTGACGGACGACCGATGTACTCTCCTCCCACCCTCACCCAGGGCATGGATCTATATCTCATCGCACCGGCGACCGCGACCACACTCTCCCGTTGCGCCAATGGCTCAGGGGAGACACTGGTTGCCCATTGCTATCTGGCCTTTCAGGGTCCCGTGGCGATCGCGCCAGCGATGGAGCCAGAGATGTGGAAGCACCCCGCGGTGCTCCGCAATCTTGCTCGACTCAAGGAGGACGGGGCCTGCATCCTGCCGCCGGGCATCGGCTATTCGGCCGCGACCGGTAAGGTCGAGAAGGCTGCGATGTGCTCTTACCAGGAGATGTGGCCCATACTCAAATCTCTGGCCGGACGGCCTTCCAAGGGTAGCTCGGCCTCGTAGAGCCCTGGCGATATCAGAATCAAGCCCTACCCCCCCGGAGCATGCTGGGCACAGCAGGTTTCGGCGGGGTTGCCGGGCGCCAGCCCCGACACTATGGCCTCCTCGGTCGCGAGCCCCTGGAGCGCCAATTCGGGCGTATCGCCGGGATCATCGAGATGACCTCCACGTCGTCTCTCGGCAGCACCAACATCACCTTGCAGTTCGATTTGAGCCGGAACATCGACGCCTCCTCGCGACGTCCAGGCGGCGATCAACGCCGCCCGCGGGCAGCTGCCGGCGAACCTGCCGAACCTGCCGAACAATCCCCGCTACCGGAGCCGGCGGGTTCGGCGATCATGGCGTCGAGCGGCGCGACGGGCACCAGCTACCAGGTGCCGATCGATCTCTCCTGGGAGATCGACCTCTGGGGGAAGGTCCGCCGCACGATCGAGGAGAACGTGGCGAACGCCCAGGCGAGCGCCGCCGACGTCGAGAACCTCCGTCTCTCGCTCCAGGCGGAGCTGGCGCTCGACTACTTCCAGCTCCACGGCCTGGACGAGCAGGCGAACCTCCTCAACCGTTCGGTGGCCGACTACCAGCTCGCCCTCAAGGTGACCGCCAACCGCCACGACCAGGGCGTCGTTTCGGGCGTCGACGTGGCCGAGGCCGAGACCCAGCTCGAACAGACGCGGGCGCAGGAGATCGACCTCGGCGTGTCGCGGACCCAACTGGAGCACGCGATCGCTGTCCTGATCGGCAAGGCACCCGTGGACTTGACGATCCCGGCGGCGCCGATCGCGGTCCCGCCGCCGGCGATCCCGGCGGTGCTGCCGGGCGATCTCCTGGAGCGCCGGCCCGACATCGCCGGCGCCGAGCGTCGGATGGCGGCGGCCAACGCCCAGATCGGCGTGGTGACCGCGGCGTACTATCCTTCTTTGAGCCTCTCCGGCTCGGCCGGCTTTCAGAGCTCGACCCTGGGGAAGATCTTCTCCTTGCCGAACCGCTTCTGGTCGATCGGACCTTCGCTCCTGGAAACCGTCTTCGACGGCGGCCTGAGGCGGGCCATGACCGAGCAGGCGCGAGCCGCCTACGACGCCAACGTGGCGGCCTACCGGGAGACCGTGCTGACCGCCTTCCAGGGAGTGGAGGACAACCTGGCGGCGATCCGCATCCTGGCCGCCGAATCCACCCAGCAGGCCGCCGCCACCGCAGCGGCCGAGCGCTCGCTCGCCCTCGCGAGGAACCGCTACAACGGCGGCATCACGACCCAACTGGAGGTCGTCACCGCCGAGAACATCGCCCTCGCCAACGAGCGCACAGCGGTGGATCTGAAAACCCGCCAGATGACCGCGAGCGTGAACCTCGTCAAGGAGCTGGGAGGGAATTGGAGCACGACGGAGTTGCCCGGAGCCGGAGCGCTCGTCGTGGGAGCGGCGGTGGGGCCGGCGGGCTCGGCGGGGGAGCCCCGGCAGTAGTCGGCGAAGCCCTTGACAGCCGGGCGATTCGCCAACATCATGATCTTATGATGATGACCGTGATCCTCGACCCGGACGTTGCCGAGCGAATCAACCAGGAGAGCGAGCACAGCGGCACGAAGCCTGGCGGATCTCAAGACCCGCCAGATAACCGCGAGCCCCTTGCTGGCGTCTATTCTCTTCGCTTGATCGCGCCCAGGGCCACACCCCCGCACAGTCCGGAAACGAAGAGCAGAAGGATCTGGACCATGCGCACGGAGTCCGCTCCGGCCGTGCGCGAGAAGAGAAAGAGACCCAAGAAACAGATAACGAGGAGCGGCAGGACCCTGCGTTTCAACGCTCGTTCCATAAGAGCTCCTTTCAAGAGACTCGGGCGTTCGCTCATGCGGGTGCGCCGGCAGCGGTCGTGATCTCGCCGCGCGGGTTGCGCTTCCGGAGGACGACGATCGAGAGCATCAGCGCCACGATGAGGAAGGTGAGGACTCCCATTTCGATGAAGAAATGCCGGCACACTTCTCGGACTCTAGCATGCGGAGGAGAGGCAGACCTCACCCGAGGTCCGGGAACCACGGCTCCGGCTCGGTTGCCTGAATAGAAGAGTGCCTGGCCTCCAACCTGCCCACGACGTTCTCGGTTCGGGCTCCTGGATTGGAAACAGACCCCGAAAACCTCTCTGGACCCAGCCAGAAGCTCTCCAGGCGCTACGGGAAGCCCTCCAAGGCCGCCCGAAACCTCTCGAAGCTCCGCCGAAACCCCTCGAAACTCCTCCCAAACCCTTCCGGGAACGTTAAAAGCCTCTGGAAACTCTCTCCGGCCCTCTCCAAACTGTCAGTTTCCCTCTGGAAACTGTCTCCCGAGGTCTCGAAACTCGTTTGGAAGTCGTGGAAACTCGGGCGGAACGGGTGAAAACTGAGATACAGGCAGCGGAAACTCTTCCGGAGACCGCCGAAACTCGGGTCGAGGGCCAGGAAACTCCAGCGGACGGGTCCGAAACCCAACCGGAGGCGTTTTCTCTGGTCCTGGAGGGCTTTCGGAGAGCCCTCCAGGGATTTCCTGGGGTCCCGGAGGAGGTTGGGGTGGATTTCGAGAGGTCTTGGAGAGGCGTGGAGAGGTTTGTGGAGCGCGCGGAGAGGTCCAGGGGATTTCTCGGGGCTGGGGAACTGCTCGATGTGAGTGTCGATCCGGGTTGCTGCGGTCGCCGGCCCACGGGGCGGGCCACAGCGGGCAACCACTGGGGGTTGCCCGGGGTGCCCCCGCAGAGGCGACTCTGACGAGGCCCTGCGCAAGACCACCATGGGTTGCGGTATAGCTGGAGCGGAATATAATGAAAGATAGCCGCGCGCGGAGAAGGATCAGCGCGCGGCCCGCAACCCAAGGAGGTACTTCATGATTCGTCGCAACCGGTTGCCCTTTTTCCTTCCTCTCTTTCTCCTTCTTCTCGCCCTGGGCGTACCCCCTCCACTCTCCGCCGGCATCTCCCCTTCGCCGCTGGAGATCAACCTCGGCCCCTTCCCGGTCGACCGTTATCTCGATCCCTCTCCCAACAACGGCATCCTGCCCGCCTGTGGGCACAACGACTGGAGCGTGCGCACCTGCATCACGAACGCCTTCACCAACAGCTACATCGGCCAGGGCGTCACCGGCGTGCGCTTTTTCTATGCCCTGGGAGGCGGCTTCTACAGCACACCGTTTCACTCCGACGGTACTCTTCAGGACGCCTGGGGCAACAACATGGCGGCTTTTCTCTCCGACCTCAAGTCCTTCGGCATCCAGCGCGTCACCCCCACTGCGGTCTTTCTCGGCAACTGGTCGGGGACGACCGAGATCTGTGATGGCTGCAAGCCCCTCGTCGCCCGCGCCGTGACGAGCTGCGGGGTCGCCAAAAACCTCAACTTCTTCCCCTGGGTTCCCTTCGGTTTCGAGACCGGGAACGGCTACCCGGACAGCCAGGACATCAACGACGCCTACAACTGCGCCGCCGCAACGCCTTCGGACATCTTCTGGGGTTGGCAGCCCTATTTCAACCTGGTCGACAGCGTTCTGGGGAAGGTCCAGGCGGCGGGGCTCGCGATCGACGACTATGACATGGAGAACGAGATCAACCTGATGGATTTCACGGTCGAGGCACGGTTGATCTATGACCCCACCCACAGCGTCGACGTGCTGTCGAGCCTGCGCTACTACCTTTCGGTGCACGGCTTCGACTGGACCCGTGCCACCTTCTCTGTGCCCATGAGCCGCCCCAACTACGCGGGCTTCCACTGCGGCTCGGTCTACGGCGACTCGGCGCTCCTGATGAACGAATCGGAGATGACGGCGGCCATGGGGGGCGCCGCCTTCGGGCTGCCATCGTCCCTCACCTGGACCAACAACCTGCCCTGCGGCGGCACGGTGGGATCGATGATCACTCTGCCGATCTCCTACACAGAGCCCTCGGTGATCGACATCCACGACCATATCTGCGTCGAGGGAAACGGCAGTGGCAGCGGCAGCGGTTGCAACCCGGCGATCGACGCCACGAGCACCGCGCAAACCTTCTACAATGACGTCTGGTCGTTCCTCGGCTATCGCAACCTGACCGCCGACATCGTCGTCTTCGGAGAGACCAACAGCGATCAGAACTGTGACGGGCTCACCCAGGCGATGGCAGCGGAGAATGCTGCCGGCTATCGGAGCAGCACCCTGTGGGCGAACCATGCGGCGAGCACGACGCTTCGCCCCTGGAACAACGAGGCGGCGGCGAGCTGCTACGTGTTCCCCAGCTACCTGCTCGACGCCTACGCTCCGTAGAGCGGCTTCAGGGCGATACCACCTCCGCCACGAGGATCGCCCACAGCTCGCGGCCGTGGCGACCGTCGTCGGCGCCGAAGAAGACGCGGTCGCCGACGATCGTGAAGGGGCCGGGGGAGGAGGAATCAAGGCCGGGGTTGATGTCGCCCAACCGGCGGGTTCCGGCGGCGGTGCCGTCCGACCGCCAGAGCTCCAAGCCGCTCGTGCCGTCGTCGGCGGCGAAGAGGAGGACGCCCGAGACGTCGGTCAGGTTTTGCGGCGTCGAGCTGCCGGGTCCGGGACGGAGGTCGGTGACGATCCGGGTGGAGGTTCCGTCGCTCGTCCACAGCTCGTCGCCGGTCGCTTGATTGTAGGCGGAGAAAAAGAGCTTGCCGCCTGAAAAGGTCAGGTCTTTCGCCCAGGTCGGGGTGCCGCTGATCTTCAAGTCGGAGACGACGACCGTGCCCTGGGCCGTACCGTCGGTGCGCAGGAGCACGTCCCCCGTTCCGGTGATCGAGGCGAAGAAATAGATCAGGTTGCCGAAACGAATGAGGTCGTGGGGGGCGGAACCGACCGGACCGGGGAGGAGGTCGGCGACCCGCCGGGTGCCCCGGGCCGTACCGTCGGTCCGCCACAGCTCGCGGCCGGCCGTGCCGTCGTCGGCGGCGAAGAGCGCCACGGCTCCCGCTCCCAGGCGGGCGAAACCGTCGGGATTCGAGGAGGAGCCGCTCGTGGGGCTGTCGGCGCCGCAGCCGGCGGGCGTCGCCGGCAGGCTCAGGGGATTGATGTCGGCGAGGAGCCGGGTCCCGCGGGTCGTTCCATCGCTCGTCCACAGCTCGCGGCCGTGCACGCTGTCGTCGGCGGCGAAGAGGACGCTTTTGCCGATCACGACTCCGGGACCGGGGCTCGAGGAGAGAGGCAGGCAACCATTCTGGTTCCCGGCAAAGTAAAGGTAAGGGTTGATGTCCTTGACGAGGGAGGTTCCCTGGGCCGTTCCATCGCTCCGGTAGAGCTCGATGCCGAAGCTCCCTGAGCTGGAGTCGGCGGCAAAGAGGAGCTCCTGGCCAAGCCGTTTCGGCGAGCTGACGTACCGGACGTCGCTGACCTCCACGGTGCCCGCCGGGGTGCCGTCGGTCCGCCAGAGGTTGTCGGTGTTCCCGGCGGCGAAGAAGACCTTGTCGCCCACTTCCAGGAAGCTGTGACCGTCGACGGCCGCCGCGGCGAGGAGACCGGTCCCGGCGGCGGTGCCATCGGAAACGTAGAGAGGGGCGGTCAGGTAATTTCTCCCGGCCGAAAAGAGGAGCTTCCCGCCGAAGCCGATCTGCTCGAAGGGGTCCGCCGAGCCCGGCCCGGCGCCGAAGTCGTACACCAGCCGGGTCCCGGCGGCGGTGCCGTCCGTGACCCAGAGGGAGGAGGAGACGAGGCCGACATCGGCGGACGAGGGCGCCGCAGGGGAGGGTTGGGTGAAGAAGGCCTGGCCCGCGGCGGCCGCGAACCCTTCGAGCTTCGGAAAGCCGTCGATCCCGAGGTCCGCGGTCACGCGGCCCGTTCCGGCGGCGCTGCCGTCCGTCCCCCAGAGCTCGACGGTCTCCGCGCTGGCGTCGTCGTAGACGAGCCGAAAGACGGCGCGGCTCCCGAGGGCAGCCATCTGGTCGATGAAAGCGACCTCCAGGAAGTCGGCGATCTTCGTCGTCGTCTGCGGCGTTCCCTGAGTTTGCCAGAGGGCGGACGAGTAGTTGGGGCCATTCGGGTAGTCAACGCCGAAGACGAGCCGGTCGCCGAGCGGCGCGAAGAGGTTGATCCCGTCGGGGAAGGGGAAATTGACGCCCAAGGCGACCGTCCCTTCCGGGGTGCCGTCCGAGCGGAGGAAGTCGCCGGATTGGAGCACCACGTAGAGCGTGTTGCCCAGAAAGGCGGTGCGGGCCGGGCCGGTGCTGCCGATCCCGGGCACGAGGTCGGCGTAGGCCTTGAGCCGTTGGGTGCCGGCGACGGTACCGTCGGTCCGCCACAGGGCGTCGGGGGTGGAAAAGAAGGCGACGCTGCCGTTCGCGACGATCCCGAAGACCTCGGCGGGCAGGTTGGGCACTACGCTCTTCAACGGCTGGGTGCCGGCGGCGGTGCCGTCGCTCACCCAGATCGCCCCCACGGAGGAGGAGGAGACCCCGAAGAACGCCCGGGTGCCGATCGAGGTCAGGCCGAAGATGCAGTCCTCGCCTGCCGCCGGAACGGTACAGAGTGTCGCCAGCCGGACGGTGCCGGCGGTCGTGCCGTCGGTTCGCCAGAGCTGGTTGCGGCGGCCGAGTTGGGCGACGAAGACGAGCCGGTCGCCGACCGCCACGGGGGCTTCCGGGGTGCTGTCGCAGGGTCCCTGGCAGACGTCCTTCACTCTCCGCTCGTGCCCGGGAACGCCGTCGCTCACCCACAGCTCGCTACCGGTGATCCCGTCGTCGGCACGGAAATAGATCCTGCTGCCGAAGACGGTGATCTGGCTCGCTCCGGCGCTGCAACGGCCGGGGCAGACGTCCGCCACCCGGTAGGTGCCGGGAGCCGTGCCGTCGCTCCGCCAGAGCTCGCCGCCGTGGGCCGGATCGGAGCCGGCGAAGTAGACGACCGCGCCGTCCGCCGCGGTATAAAAGAGATTTGCGTCCGCCGCATCGGCCAGGCCGTGACCGAGATCCTTCACCAGGTAGGGCGCCGCCCGCAGCTCGGAAGCAGCGAGGAGGAGCGCGGCGAAAGCGAGGAGACGTGGCTTCATGGTTCGCTCCTAGGGGTTGAGGACGTCGGTCAGCGGAATCGCCCACGGCTCCCGTCCGTGCACACCGTCGTCGGCGCCGAAGTAGACGCGGTCGCCCGCGATCGTGAAGGGGCCGGGGGAGGAGGAGGCGGGACCGGGGTTGATGTCTCCCAGGAGGCGGGTTCCAGTACCGGTACCGTCCGTCCGCCAGAGCTCCAGGCCATGGACGCCGTCGTCGGCGGCGAAGAGGAGGATGCCGGAAACGTCGGTGAGGAATTGCGGCGACGAGCTCGCCGGTCCGGGATTGAGATCGGCGACGAGACGGGTCGAGCTGGCGGTCCCCAGGCTCGTCCACAGCTCGGCTCCGGAGAGCTCGTTGTAGGCGGCAAAGAAGAGCTTGCCGCCGGAGACGGTGAGGTTCTTCGCCCAGGTGGGGGTGCCGTTCGCCTGGAGATTGGAAACGAGAACGGTGCCCGCGGTCGTGCCGTCGGTGCGATAGAGGGCGTCGCCGACCCCGGTCGGGGAGGCGAAGAAATAGATCAGGTTGCCGAGCCGGGTGAGATCGTGCGGCGACGAGCCCGTGGGGCCGGGAAAGAGATCGGCGACCCGCCGGGTGCCCTTCGCCGTGCCGTCCGTCGACCACAGCTCGCGGCCGGTCGTGCCGTCGTCGGCGGCGAAGAGCGCCACGTTGCCGGCACCCAGCTTGGCGAAGCCGTCGGGGTTGGAGGACACGCCGCTGTCGGTCCGCGGGTCGGGGATGCCGTCGGGACAGCTGGGCGGCGGTTCCGGCGAGCGCAACGGGTTGATGTCGGCGACGAGCCGGGTGCCTTTCGTCGTGCCGTCGGTCGACCACAGCTCGCGGCCATGGACGCCATCGTCGGCGGCGAAGACCAGGCGATTCCCCAGGAGGACGCCGGGGCCGGGGGCGGACGAGGCGCCGACGCAGATATGGTGAAACTGGCTGTCGTAGTCGTAGGGATCGATGTTGTCGAGGAGCCGGGTGCCGCGGGCCGTGCCATCGGTGCGCCATAATTCAAGGTCGGCCGACGGGAAAGGAAGGACCGGTTCCCCGCCGGTGAAGAGGAGCTGGGAGCCGAGCGGCTTGGGGTTCTCAAAGAGGGCGGCGCTCGCGAGCCGCACCGTGCCGGCCGTGGTGCCGTCGGTCCGCCAGAGACTGTCGTGGAAAGGTGGATTGCCGGGCACCTGCGTTCCCAGCGCTCCGGCGCCGAAGTAGGCCTTGCCGGCGAAGAGGGTGAAGCCGGTCGCCGAAAGCGCCTGGTCGGAGAGCAGCCGGGTGCCGGCGGCGGTGCCGTCGGAGAGGAAGAGCGGTACCTCGGTGGGGGAGGTCCGGGCCGAGAACAGGAGCTTGCCGGCGAAGGCCGCCTGATCGAGCGGGCCGGACGAGCCCGGTCCGGCGCTGAAGTCGTGGACCAGGTGCGCCCCCGAGCCGTCCACCGCCCAGAGGGCCTGGGCGGCGCCCGCCCGGAGGAAGAAGCCCTGGCCGGCGGCGGCCGCGAGCGGCGAGCCGCTCGCGCTCCGCGTACCCGGCACCACGGCCGTCCCCGCCGCCGTCCCATCCGTCGTCCAGAGTTGCCCGACGCCCGCAGCGATCGAAGGCAGGACCCGGAAGAGGACGCGGTTGCCGAGAGAAGTGAGCTGGTCGACGAAGCCGGCGTTCGTCAGGTCGAGGATCTCCTCGGTGCTCGCCGGGGTCCCTCGGCTCGCCCAGAGGGTCGAGTAGGGAAGGCCCGCGTTCCGCACTGCGATGACGATCCCGTCGGCGACCGCGGCGAGGGCGGTGATCGAAGAGCCAGCCGGGAACTGGTGGAGGACGAAGGTACCCGCCGGGGTGCCGTCCGAACGGACGACGACGTTGGAGCCTACGACCGCATAGAGCACGCCGCCGGAGACGACGGCTTGATAGGCGGTCGGATCGAAGGCGGTTGGCGCCAGGTCGGCCAGCGTCTTGATTTCAAAAGTGCCGGCGGCCGTGCCGTCGCTCCGCCACAGGCCGGAAGCGGTCCAGAAGAAGACGAAGCCCGGGCCGGCGAGAGGCGCCGAGCTCAAAGGCTCCAATCCGCTGACCAGATTCTTCACGGGGAAGGTGCCGGCGGCGGTGCCGTCGGTCTCCCAGAGCTCCAGCTGGGACCCCACGAAGACCCCGAAGAAGGCCCGTTCGCCGATCGACTGAAGGGTCGGAGAGCCGATGCAGTCCTCTGCGGCGATGCAGAGGGTGGCGATCCGCGCCGTGCCGGCACGGGTGCCATCGGTCCGCCAGAGCTGGCTGCGCTGGCCGAGCCGGGCGGCGAAGACGACCTCCCCGCCCACCGCGGTCATCTGCGACGGGTCGCTGTCGCAGGGTCCGGCGCAGAGGTCCCGCACCCGATGTTCCTGGCCCGGGGTCCCATCGCTCACCCAGAGCTCTCTCCCGGAAACGCCGTCGTCGGCCTGGAAGTAGACGCTCGTTCCCACGGCGCGGAGGTCGGCGGGCGAGGCGTCGCAGCGTCCGGCGCAGATGTCGGTCACCCGGTAGGTGCCGGCGGCGGTGCCGTCCGTCCGCCACAGCTCGACGCCATGGGCGGGGTCCGAGCCGGGGAAATAGAGCACCGGCCCCACCGCCGCCACGTCATAGAGGTACGTCGTCACGGCATCGGCCGGACCGACGTTCAGATCCTTCACCAGGTAGGGAGCGGCCGCGAGCGGCACGCCGCCGAGGGCGAGTCCGAGGAGGGCGATATGTAATTTCAGCATGCTGAAAAGCCTAGCAGGGTCGTACCTAGTATGTCTAGGGGTCATCGAGCCGCGGCAAAGACTGTTAGCATGCCGGCCGTCGTTTCTGAGAAAGAAAGAGGAAACCCGTGCCTTCGATGTCTCCGGCATCTCCGCTGTTGGCAGCATCCCGACTCTGCATCTCCCTGTGCCTGATGCCGCTTTTCCTCCTGGTATCCGGTATTGCCTCGGCGGCATCGGCGGCATCGGCGAATACCGCCTCCGCGCCGCGCCCCTTGGAGCTCGCGGTCGACGCCACGGACGCGCCGCGGGGGATCTTCCACTCCCGGCTCGTGATCCCCGCCGCCCCCGGCCCGCTCACCCTGGCCTATCCGAAATGGATCCAGGGAGAGCACGCGCCCACCGGTCCGATCATGCAGGTGGCGGGCTTCACGGTGAAAGCGGGCGGCCAGATCCTCCCCTGGCGGCGCGACCCGCTCGACCTGTTCCTCGTCCGGGTCGAGGTGCCGGCCGGCGTGCGGGAGGTGGAGGTGACCCTCGACTACCTCTCGCCCGGTGAGACCTTCGGCCTCGCCGGATACGGGGAGTCCGCGAACGCCACGCCGCACCTCCTGATCGTCGACTGGCACGACCTCCTCGTCTACCGCCTGGGCCCGAGCGCTATGGACACCCCGGTGCGCGCCACTCTCCGCCTGCCGGCCGGCTGGCAGTTCGACACCGCTCTCACCGTCGAGGGCGGAAACGGTGGGTCCGGGACGCCGGGAATACCTGGGACGATGGGAAAAGACGCGATCACCTTCGCCCCGACCTCCCTCTACACGCTGATCGACGCCCCGGTCCTCGCCGGAGACCTCTTCAAGTCGATCGATCTCGGCCCCCAGGAGGCGCCGGTCCGCCTGAGCATCGCCGCCGACCGCGCCTCCGCGCTCGCCATCTCCGCGGCGCGGCTCGCCGCCATCGGGCGAGTACCGGCCGAGGCCCTGGCGCTCTTCGGCGCCCGCCACTACCGCGCCTACCACTGGCTCCTCGCCCTTTCGGACGCCCTGGACGACAACGGCCTGGAGCACCACGAGTCGAGCGACGACCGCGGCAAGGCGAGCTTCTTCACCGACGACGCTCTCCTCCTGCGCTGGGGGGTGCTCCTGCCGCACGAGTACGTCCACTCCTGGAATGGCAAGTACCGCCGCCCGGCCGGCCTCGCCGTCCGCGATTCCAATCAGCCTCTCCAAACCGAGCTCCTCTGGGTCTACGAAGGGCTGACCCGCTATTTGGGAGACTTTGTGCTGACGACGAGGAGCGGCATCCGTACCCCGGAGGAGAGCCGCGACTACGTCGCCTTCGTCGCCGCGAGCCAGGACCGAAACCGCCCCGGCCGGCGCTGGCGCCCCCTGGCCGACACCGCGGTCGCCGTGGAGATGCTCTCCGGCGCTCCGGACTCCTGGACCGCCTATCGCCGCTCTGTCGACTACTACGACGAGTCGATGCTCATCTGGCTGGAGGCCGACACGATCCTGCGCGAAAAGAGCGGCGGCACGAAGTCGCTCGACGACTTCTGCCACGCCTTCTACGGCCCCCCGGTGATCCCGGGGACCGCCCCGGCCGTCGTCCCCTATACCGCGGACGACGTCTACGCCGCTTTAGGAAAGATCGTCCCCTACGACTGGCGCGGCTTTTTCGCCGAGCGCGTCTACGCCGTCACTCCCCACGCGCCGCTCGGCGGCATCGAGGCCGCGGGTTGGAAGCTCGTCTACACCGACCGGCCGAACGACTACCAGAAGCAACGCGCCAAGGTCTCGAAGTTTCACGACGAGAGCCTTTCGCTGGGGATCTGGGTCAAGGACGACGGCACGCTCAACGACGTCGTGATCGGTTCCCCGGCCTGGGAAGCGGGGATGGGACCGGGAATGAAGCTCGTCGCGATCGATGGGCGGACCTGGACGTCCGAGGTGCTCACCGAGGAGATTCAGGCCGCGAAGACCGCGACCGGACCGATCGAGATCGCGGCGACTTCAGGGGAGACGTTGAAAACGTTCCGGGTGAAGTACCACGACGGGGAGAAGTATCCGCATCTGGAGCGGGTGGAGGGGCGGGCGGACCGGCTCGCGGAGATTCTGGCGCCGAAGGCACGGTAGGGACTCGGGCGCGCCCTTAAAACCGGTTCTTCGTCCCTAGGCCAGCCGGGAGAGCACCGCGTCCCGGTCGGTGTGGACGAGAAGGACCAGGAGGTCCCCCGGCTTCGCCCAGGCGAGGGCGCTCTCCACGGCCTCGATGTCCGAGCCGGCGCGCTCCAGGCTGTTCGCTGGGGCGCCCAGGCGCCGCAGCTCGGCGGCCAGAATCTCCGGCACCTCGCCGGGGGCGCGGCCGCGGAGCATGGAGGGGAGCTCTTTCAGGATGATCCGGTCGGGACGGAGGCTCCAGGCGGTTTGGGCGAGCTCGCGGAGGGCAGAGTCGTCGCGGTCTCCGGCCTGGCCTAAGAGGAGGAGGCGGCGCTTCGCCTCCAGGGTCCGGGCGAAATCGAGGAGCGCCCGCAGGCCGTGCGGGTTGTGCGCGTAGTCGAGGAGGACGTGCACGCCGCCGATCTCAAAGAGGTTCGCCCGGCCGGGATTGTCCTCCGGCGCCTCGCCGAAGTGGGCGAGCCCGGCCGCCATGGCCGCCGGGGGGAGCCCGAGCGCCGCGGCGAGGGCGATCGCGGCGAGCGCGTTTAAGACATTGTGGCGGGCAGCGCCGCCATGGGCGATCGGCACCTCGGCGAGCCTCGCCACCACCTCCCGTTGCCCACCGCGGGCCAAGACCAGCGCATCGCCCACGAGGAGCGCGGCGTCCCCCCCGGCCGCCAGGTGGGCGAGGAGATCCGGTCGTTCCGGCTCCAGGGAGAACCAGGTGACCGGGGCCGCCCAGGTTTTGGCGAGGCGGGAGAGCTGCGGATCGTCGGCGTTCAAGATCACCCGGCCGCTCGCGGGGACGACCTGGGCCACCACCAGCTTGGCCTCGGCGAGAGAGGGGAGATCGTAAATCCCATATTCGCCCAGATGATCGGCGGCGATGTTGGTGACCAGCGCGGCGTCGGCGCGCTCGACGGCGAGGCCGCGGCGCAGAAGCCCGCCGCGGGCGGTCTCCAGGATCGCCATCTCCACCCGCCGGTCGCGCAGCAGGGTGCGGGCGCCGCCCGGCCCGGAGAAATCCCCCAGCTCGATCACCTCGTCCCCGACCTGGACGCGGTCGGTCGACGTCGAGCCCACCCGGCGACCTGCGCTCGCCGTCATCGCCGCGGTCAGGCGGACGGTCGTCGTCTTGCCGTTGGTCCCGGTGACCAGGGCGACCGGCACGTCGTGGACCGCGGCCCAGTCCACCTCCTGGGGTGCCGGCAGCGCGGCGATCTTGAAGGTATGGGAGCCGGAGCCGAGGCCGACCGTGGCCTCCTCGTCGTCCCAGAGGAAAGCGACGCCGTGCGCCACGGCCGCCGCGCGGAGGGCGAGGAGCGGCGGATTGGCCTCGGCGCGGATGCGCTCGGCGAGCCTTTCTACACCTTCCTCTATAGAAGAGGACAGGCTCGGCGTTCCGGCGAGACCTCCGAGATCGCCGACTGCCAGTTCCCAGGCGGTCTCGTTGACCTCGGTCGCGGTGTAGAGGGAATCGATGGGCGCGGAGAAGGCGAGGCTCGCGCCGCCGGGAAAGCGGCGGACGGCGAGCGTCTCGTTGCCCCAGCCGAGGGCCTCCAGGAGCCGGCGCGCGTGGTCCCGCCAGAGGGCGATGGCGCGCTCGGCGGCGGTGTCGGCGGCAGCATCGGCGGCAGTGGCATCGAACGCCACGTCGAGCACGGCGCCGGCGCGATCGAGGATCAGCCCGCGGCCGGTCAGCCGTCTGGATTCGAGGATCTTCATAGGGTGACGGGACCGCATCTCCGCTGCGACGGAGGAGCCTACACCATGGCCCCCCCTGTGTTACCATCCCGCCCCGCAACCCGCCTCGACCCGGCGCCCTTCGGTCCTCGCAACGGGGCCACGTGCCCACGGTACGATCCCGTGGGAGGAGATCTGGATGGAGCTCATCCCCAAAAAACCCGCTCCCGGGCGGCTGATCGCCATCGGTGGCGCCGAGGACAAGGTCCGCGACCGGGCCTTGATCCTGCGCTGCTTCGTGGAGTCGGCCGGCGGGAATGGCGCGGACCTCGTGGTCCTGGCGACCGCCTCAGAGGTGCCGGAGACCGGGACGCGCTATGCCGGGCTCTTCGGGGACCTCGGGGCGCGGTCGGTCGAGGTGTTGCGGATCCTCAACCGCGAGGACGCCCTGGCCGCCGGGCGCGAGGTGCTCGATCACGTCGAGCGGGCGAGCGGCCTCTTCTTGACCGGCGGCAGCCAGATCCGGCTCTCCTCGGCCCTCGGCGGCACCGCCCTCGCGGCGGCCATCCGCCGCCGCCACCGGGAGGGCATGGTGGTGGGGGGGACGAGCGCCGGCGCCTCGCTCCTCTCGGAGCACATGATCGCCCTCGGCGACAGCGGCGGCACCCCGCGCCGCCGGCTCGTCCACCTGGCGAAGGGGCTGGGGCTCGCCCCCGACCTCATCATCGACCAGCACTTCCGGCGCCGCGACCGGCTGGGCCGCCTGCTGACCGCCCTCTCCTACAATCCGGAGCCGCTCGGCCTGGGCATCGACGAGGACACGGCGGCGGTGATCGATCCCGACGGCCGGATGCAGGTCCTCGGCGCCAACGGGGTGACCGTCGTCGACGCCTCCCGCATGCGCTTCACCAACAGCCACGCGGTCAACCGCGGCCAGCCGCTCGCCATGCTCGGCCTGCGCGTCGATTTCCTCACCCACGGCTGCCGCTACGACCTGAGCACCCGCCACGCCCTGCCCCCGGAGCCCGCCGAACGCGCGGGGACCGCGCTCGCCGTCCCCGCCGGCCTCGAAACGTAGACGTAGGAGCTTGGGGATTCGCCCGCCTGTCCCCTTTGTATCGTCTCGCGACACATGTAGACTAGGTTCCTATCTCCGGGTGGCCTCGGCTCCTCACAGCCGGTGCCGCCTCGGCGCTCCGGGTCCAAGCCCTTCCCGGAGCGCCACCTTCCTCTCTCTCGCGCCCCGTCGGTTGCCCGTCTCCTCGCCCGCGTGCTATGAAGCGGCGCGTGACTTCCCTCCCAGTCGAGGCAGGGCGGACTTCCGCCAGGGGCTAAAGCGTATGAAGATTCAAGAGACCCGCGTCTACCGTGGCCCGAACCTCTACGCCTTGCGGCCCGTCCTCCGTCTCAAGGTCGACCTGGGGGAGCTCGAAGACTTCCCGACCTTAAAGCTCCCGGGCTTCAACGAGCGGCTTCTCGCTCTCATCCCCACCCTCCACGAGCACGGCTGCTCCTACAACGAGCCGGGCGGCTTCGTCCGCCGGCTCTACGAGGACGAGGGGACCTGGCTCGGGCATGTCCTGGAGCACGTGGCGATCGAGCTCCAGTGCCTGGCCGGCACCCGGGTCGCCTATGGCAAGACGCGGAGCCACAACCTGCCGCGCGGCCAGTACCACGTCATCTACAGCTTTTTGGAAGAGAGCGTGGGGATCGCGGCGGGGAAGCTCGCGCTACGGCTTCTCCACCACCTGCTCCCTCCCGAGCGCGCCGACTACGACCCGGCGCCGTTCGACTACCAGGCCGAGCTCGAAGCGCTCGTCCGGCTCGCCCAGCGCCGCGCTTTCGGCCCCTCGACCGCCGCGCTCGTCCGCGCTGCCGAGGAGCGCGATATCCCGTGGATTCGCTTGAACGACCGCTCGCTCGTCCAGCTCGGCCACGGCAAGTACCAGCGGCGCATCCAGGCGACGGTGACGAGCGAGACCCGCCACACCGCGGTCGAGATCGCTTCGGACAAGCGGCTGACCAACCAGATCCTCCAGGATCTGGGGCTCCCCGTGCCGCGCCAGGAGCTGGTCTACGACGCGGACGAGGCGGCGGCGGCGGCGGGCCGGCTGGGCTATCCGGTCGTCGTCAAGCCGCTCGACGGCAACCATGGGCGCGGGGTGGCGATCCACCTGACGACGGAGGAGCAGGTGCGGACCGCCTACGAGAAGGCGCGCGACGAGGCGCGGACGGTGATCGTCGAGACCTTCCACACCGGGAACGACTACCGCATCCTCGTCGTCAACGGCCGGGTGGTGGCGGTCGCCGAGCGGGTGCCGGGGCGGATCGTGGGCGACGGCACGAAGACCGTCGCCGGGCTCGTCGAGGAGGTCAACGCCGACCCCCGGCGCGGCGTCGGGCACGAGAAGGTGCTCACCCGGCTGGAGCTCGACCACCAGGCCCTCCGCCTCCTCGAAGCCGCCGGGCTCACCGCGGACTCGGTCCTCCCCGAGGGCCAGGTCTTCTATCTGCGCTCGACCGGGAATCTCTCGACCGGCGGCACCTCGATCGACAAGACCTCGGTGCTCCACTACGACAACCGGATCATGGCCGAGCGCGGGGTGCGGGCGATCGGCCTGGACGTCGGCGGGGTCGACTTCATCTGTCCGGACATCGGCCGCAGCCACAAGGAGGTGGGCGGGGCGATCGTCGAGATCAACGCCGCCCCCGGCTTCCGCATGCACACCGCCCCCACCGAGGGGACGCCGAGAGACGTCGCCGGTCCGGTGATCGAGATGCTCTTCCCGCCCGGCACCCCCGCCCGCATCCCCATCGCCGCGATCACCGGCACCAACGGCAAGACGACGACGACCCGCATGGTCGGCCACATCCTGAAGCTCTCCGGCCACACGGTGGGGATGGCGACCTCCGACGGGGTCTACATCGACGGTGTCCTGACCGTGGCGGGCGACATGACCGGGCCGTGGGCGAGCCATCTCGTCCTCCGCGACCCGACGGTCGACGCGGCGGTGCTCGAAACCGCCCGCGGCGGCATCGTGCGCTCGGGGCTCGGCTGGCGCAAGTGCAACGTCGGGGCGATCTTAAACGTCGCCTCCGACCACCTGGGGATGGGGGGGATCGACGACCTCGACGATCTGGCGGGGGTCAAGCAGGTGATCGCCGAGGTGGCCCAGGACTGGGTGGTTTTAAACGCCGACGACCCGCGGGTGGCGGCGATGGCGGAGCACAGCCGCGCCCGCCCCTTCTACGTCACCCTGGATCGCGCCAACGAGCGGGTCCGCGAGCACATCCGTTCGCGCGGCCGGGCGATGGTCCTCGAAGAGACCTTGAACGGCCGCCAGCTCGTCCTTTACGAGGGGGAGGACTCGATCCCGCTCCTCCTCGCCCGCCAGATCCCGGCGACGGTCGAGGGCGCCGCGCTCCACAACGTCCAGAACGCCATGTTCGCGGCCGCCGTCGCCTTGGGGCTCGGGGTGAGCCTGGAGAACATCCGGCAGGGCCTCCGCACCTTCACGACCGACTTCTTCCAGACCCCGGGGCGGATGAACTTCTACAACGAGCACCCCTTCCGCGTGCTCCTCGACTACGCCCACAACGCCCACGGCATGGAGGCGATGGCGAAGACCGTCCGCGGCCTCACCGTCAACGGCCGCCGGATCGGCATCGTCTCCGCCCCGGGCGATCGCCGGGACGACGACATCCGCGCCCTGGGGAGGGCGTCGGCCCCCGCCTTCGACCTGGTGATCCTCCGCGAGGACGACAACCGCCGTGGCCGCGCCACGGGAGTGGTGGGGGAGCTCCTCCGCGAGGGGCTCCTGGCCGCCGGCTTTCCGCCTGACCGCATCGCGCCCGGCGTCCTCGACGAGGAGGAGGCCGTCCGCCGCGGTCTGGAGACCGCCCGTCCCGGCGATCTCCTCGTCATCTTCGGCGACGACCTCCCCCGCGACTGGGAGCAGATCGTCTCTTTCGGGAAGCCCGCCGGGAGCGAGGCTCAGGCCGTAGCGGTCGCGCCGGCCGTGCCGGTCTTCTCCCCGGAGGCCCGTCCCTGGCAAGTGGGCGGAGCGGATGCGCCGGGCGCGCCGGGAGAGGACGACTGACGATCACGAGATCCACGAGCCGACCTCCGTCGCCTGCCAGTGTCCGTCGACCTCCCCAGCCGGCGGCCGACCAGATCGCATAGCCATGGTGCCCCGTGCGGTCGAGCACGAAAAGCTCCAGAGTGTGGTGGGGACGGAAATCCCCCCCCATCTTCTCCTCCGCCGCGAGTTGCCCGGGACTCCAGGCGACGACCTGGGGTTGGGCCGGCTCCATCCTGGCGAAGAGCCGCGGCTCGCCGATCCAGAGGTCGGTTCCCGGAGCCGGCCGCTTCGCCCAGCCCTCGCGGGCGAAGACGTGGTCGATGAGAGCCGAAAGCGCCCGACCCGCCGCGGCGCCCTCCGCGCCGGTGAGCGCCGTCCGGACCTCCTCTTCGCTCTGCTCGATGTTCTTTTCCAGCTGCTGGACGATCGTCCGGATCTCCTGGTCCATGGCCAGGAGATCCACGTCTGCCGGCGCCGGGGCGGCCGGGGACGACATCCCCGGCTTTGCCTGCATGGGCGGCACCCACGAAGCGCCGGAAGGTTCCGGCAGCGGTGTCTCCGCGAGCTCCCCCAGCAAGCCGCCCGCGACGGGCCCTTCGAGATCGGCGGCGATCGCCGGGTACCGCTCCCGCCGCGCGAGCGCCGCGAGCCCCAGGCGGCGCCCATCGGTGTCCGCACTGCCGAGCCCGGCCAGGAGGATCTCGAAGGGGTCCTGCGGCGAAGGCTCGCGCCACGCCGCGAGCACCTGATACCAATCCCAGGTCGACTGCGCGGCCTCCCTGGCGGACTTCGCCTCGCGGGTTTCTTCCTTCGTCGCCATTTCTGGCGCTTTTGGCCGCGCGCTTTCGAGAAGGGGCGCCGCGCCGTCCGGGTTGTCTGCCACGAGCTGCAGGAGGGCCAGGTCGAGGCGGAAGTCGCGCAGCTGCCCTTCGACGGGCGTCGAGCCGACCTGCCCCGTGACCCCGCCGGTCTTGCCGCTGTCGATGAGCGTACGCACCTCGATGGGAAGCCGATCCAGGCGTCGCCGGGCCCGCGCGAGCAACCCGAGCTTGACCTCCAGCTCGAGCTCCGCCTCCGCGCCGATGGCGATGATGCTGCCCCCGCAGTCATCGGGCGAGCCGCCGCCCGAAGCGGCGAGGCTCTCGACGCCTTCCGTCGCCAGGGCGATCTTCCAATCCTGCCGGCGGACCTGGTTGGCGGCCTGCATCCAGAGCGGGGCGGAGGCGGGTCGGAGCGCCAGGGCGGCGAAGAGGATCCGGGTTGCGGCGCCCCACGATTCATCGCCGGTCCCACCGAGCCGCAGACCGAGGCGGACCGGGTTGCCGGCCACGCTCAGGACGTTGAGCACCGCGGGCGAAGGCACCGGGGGCGAGACGCATTCGTCGCTGTAGAGCTCCTGGATCGCCTCGCCGATCCGGACGTCGTCGGGATAGCGCTCCAATAGTTTGATCAGTCCCGCTTCAATTTTTTGATTTTCCACCCGCGCGCGCCACCGGCTCCAGACAGTCAGTGGATAGCCCTTGAGATACCGCTGCTTGCAGTCGTCGAGGCGCGCGTGGAGCCGCTGGTCGAGACGGGCGAAAGCCCTGGCGGCCGCGCTCTCCAAAGGCATCGTCACCGGTACCGCCGGCACCTCCTGAAGCTCGGCGAGAAAGTCCGGGAGACGGGGGGACGACGGCGGGCTGCTCGCTATGGGAAGGGTGGCCAGCCCCTGGATGCAGGCACCTATCATGAAGTAACGCAGGAGCTGCGCGGTCGCCATGGGTCTCCCTCCCTCTCGCTCTTCCTTCCTGGGTTCTAAGAGGAGGAGGGAGCAAGGCCGGTGCCACTCCTGGGGGTGGCATTCTGTCGCCCAAGCTCCTAGGATCGCCCCTTGGAGATTCCGCTCACTTCGACGGGCACCCCCCGCCTGCGGCCCGTCGTCACGGCCTCGTGCGCCGCGGGCATCGCCGGTATCCTCACCCGCATCCCCTTCGCCGCCCGGCGGATGTGGGATCACGACTCGATCCAGTTCGCCCTCGGGGTCGAGCGCTACGACCTGGCGGCCCACCACCCCCACCCGCCCGGCTATCCGCTCTATATCGGCATCCTGAAGCTCCTTGCCGCCTTGGGGATCGACTCCCTCCACGGCATGGTGGGGATGTCGGTCCTCGCCTCCGGGCTCGGGGCGGCGCTCCTCGTCCTCCTCGTCGCGGGGCTGGTCGCGGAGACGGCGGACGGACGCACGGGGCCGGGCGCGATCCCCGCCGGGCTCTTCGCCGCCGCCCTCTACGTCTTCAATCCCATGCTCTGGTTCTACGGCGAGTTGCCGCTCCTCTACGCCGTCGAGGGCGGGCTCACGGTGGCGGTGGCCTGGGCCGCCTGGCGGATGGGGGAGAGCCGGTGGAGCTTTCTCGGCGCCTGTGCTCTCTTCGCCATCGCGGGCGGCCTTCGGCAGTCGACGATGGTCCTCCTCGCGCCGCTCTTTCTCTATGGGGTCTATCGGGCCTGGCGGCGCGGCCGGCTCACCTGGGGGCTCTTCTTCGGCGGGGCGGCTTTGGGCGGCGCCTTGGTCCTCGCCTGGCTCGTGCCGCTCTGCGCTTTAGCCGGTGGGTACGGCGCCTACCGGCGGATCAACGCCGAGAACTTCGCCACCCTTCTCCCCCAGACGTCGATCCTCTACGGCGCCGGCTGGGGCGCGCTCGTCCACAACCTCACGGTCCTCACCAAGTGGGCGATCCAGGGGGTCCTTCCCGGCGTTCTCGGCCTGGCGGTGCTGCTTCTGGTCGCCGGCCCCGGCGCGCTCCGCTCCGGGCTCCGGCTCCTCGGCGCGCGGGGGGCGTTCCTCGCCGCCTGGGCCCTGCCGCCCATGCTCTTCTTCGCCCTCTTCCACCTCACCAAGGCGGGCTACACCCTGGTCCACCTGCCGGCCCTCCTCACCGTCCTGGCCCTCGTCGCCGCTCCCGGGCTCCTCTCCCGCCGCGGGCAGGTCGCGGCCTTCGCGGTGGCGGTGGGGGTCGGCGCCGGGCTCTTCCTCTTCGGGGCCGACCGGAGCGCGGAGCAGAGCCGGCTCTGGTTCCCCCTGCGCAACGAGCTCAACCGCGGGACGATCGCGACCTACGAAAGAGAGCTCGACGGGATGATCGCGACCGTCCGCCAGTACCCGCCGGAGTCGACCGTCCTCGTCGCCGCCGAGCTCTCCGGCACCGGACCCTCGGGGGCCGACGGCTTCCTCTACTCCTGGCACCGGCATCTCCAGTGGTATCTCCCGGAGTACCAGGTAGTGATGGCGGTGCCGGAGGAGGACTTCGCCCTGGTCGCCCGCGGCCACGAGCCCTTGCGGAAGGAGCTGTCCCAGGTCGAGGTGCCCGCCGGGACCGCGCGGCTCCTCTTCGTCCTCTCCGGGGCGCCCGGCGCCCGGCTGCCTTTCGGCTCTGGCGCGGTCGGCAGCCACGACAAGAACTTCTATCTGACGACCGTGCCGTTTTCCGGACAGCGCCGGGTGGGTCCCCTCGTGCTGACGGCGGCGGCGCCGCGCCGGAAGGCGGCCTGAGACCTCACGGGATGATTTCTTTCAGCCGACGCTTGACGGCGCGGAGCCTTCCCCGCCAGAATGACCCACTTCCCCATGGACGATCCGAAGAAGAAGGGCCCCGACTTCGAGGAGATCGACGTTCCTCTCGATCCGCCCCTCGATCAGAGCGTGTCCGATTGGCGGAGCACCCTCCCCGCGACCTACGGCCTGGAGCAGCCCGTCCTCTGCTGCAACTGCCGCCAGGAGATCGACAAGCTCCACGTCGTCCGGCTCTACCGGGCGAAGGTCAACTTCGTCTCCTCCCTGCCGCGGAGCGGTCGCATCCTCGTCTGCCCCCACTGCCGGATGATCGTCCCCGGCGAGCTCGGCGCCGTGCTCTGAAGGTAGGTCAAGAAGGCGTCCCTGCCGAGGGTAGAGACGTCCAGCGGAGAAAGCTTCAGCGGATATAGCCGAGGGAACGCAGCTTCGCCTCGTCCTCGGGCGCCAGGGGGCGGCGCTCGATGAAGCTCGCGCCGGGGTGCGCGATGAAGCTCTGGAGCTCCCGCTTGCAGAGCTCGACGCCGCGATCGGTGGGGGAGAGCGGCGAGCGCTCGCGCGGATCGTGCGCCAGGTCGAAAGCCTCGAAGGCCGGCGCCGGTCGGGCGTTTCTGTCCACCCGGGTGGCGTTGGCGATGCACTTGACCGTCCCCAGGAGCGCCGCCTTCAAGTCGAGGGCGTCGATCCGCGTCTCGGAGAAGAGGGGCCGCGATGTCGCCAACATCGCCAACATCGCCGGCATCGCCGGCATCGCCGACATCGCCGACCCTGTCTCCCCGTCGCGCTCGCGGCGTTCCTGACGGGCGGTGGCCGTGAGGCTCGCGCCCTGGAATCCCTGTCCGCCCCCGGGGTCGGAGCCGCCGGCGGCCTCCAGGATGGTGGGGGCGAGGTCCAGGGTGCTGACCGCCGTCTCCACCCGGCCGGAGAGTTTCCAGGAGCGGGGAAACTTGACGATCAGGGGGACTCGGAGCAACTCCTCGTAGAGCGTCCGGCCGTGGTCGAAGCCGCCATGGTCGGCGAACTCCTCGCCGTGATCGCCGACCAGGATGACGAGGCTCTCGTCGTAGAGGTCGAAGAACTTGAGCTCCGAGACGAAGCGGCCGAACTGGCGGTCGGCGGCGAGGATCTCGCCGTCGTAGAGCGCGCGCAGGTGGGCGACGTCGGCCGGATTCTTCCCCAACCCGAGATCGATGAAGGAATGGGGATCGTAGAGGCCCGCCTGAAGGGTCCCGGGGTGCTCGTCGGCGAACCCCCGGTCCCGGCGTCCGGGGAGGTAGCGGGCGTGGGGATCGACGACGTGCAGGTAGCAGAAGAGGGGCTTCGCCTGGGGCGTGCGGGCGAGCAGGTGGCGCCAGAGGAACCAGCGCGCCGACGCCGACCGGGTCTTCGCGTTCTGCCGGACGTTGACGTAGAAGCTCGAGAAACCGTGGTTGAGGCCGAAGGCGTCGCCGCCCAGGAGCCACTGCGAGATCCCTACCGTCTCGTAGCCGCGCCCCGCGAGCAGGGTGGGAAGCCAGGGCAGGAAGCCGCGCGGCACGCGGGCGCCGGGGACGGTCACGCCGTGCCGGGAGGGGTAGAGCCCGGAGAGGATCGAGGTCGTCGCGGGCAGGGTCCAGGGGGCGGGGCTCCGGGCGGCGGCGAAGACGACGGCGTCGCGGCTGAAGCGATCGATCGCGGGGCTCGTGGGCCGGCGGGCGCCGTAGACCCCGACCGCGTCCGCCCGCAGGGTATCGATCAGGTAGAGGAAGACGTCGGGCGGCCCGCCACGGCGCCCGCGGTCCGGCTTGGCATAGACCTCGGGGGGCGACATCTCGACCGTCAGCTCGGGCTTTTGACCGGCAGCGATAGGCGGAGACGGTGGCCCGGAGACCGACCGGCTGAGGACGAGCCGCGAAGTCCGCGGCTTCGCGGCAGTGAACGTGAATCGGCGCCAGGCGGCCTCCGCGGCCGGTCCCTCCCAGAGGCGGCGGCGCGGTCCGGATGTGTCGTCGAAGTCGATGGCGAGCCGCTGGCCGGCGCCGCGGACGGCGCCGAGCCGGACCTCATAGCGGGTGGCCGGCGGCAGGGGGATGCCGATGGGTTGCCGCCGGAGGATGAGCGTCCGCTCGACCCCCGGGCCGCGGACCTCCGAGCGCTGCTCGCGGAGCGGCTCGCCGCGCGGCAGGACGGCGATCAGGTTGAAGGCGGCGGCGAGGGTCCGGGTGTCCGGCCCCATCCCCACCTTGGCGGGGATGGCATCGTGGTCGAAGAACAGGTCGAGGATGTTGATCGGCGCGGCTAAGTCCTCTGGCGGCAGGGAGATGCGGATCTCGCTCCAGCCTGATGCCAGAGCGACGGTCGGGAGCTTGTGGCCGTTCAACACCGGCGTCAGCGTCTGCACCGGGGCGCCAGGGTAGACGAGAGGGGTGACGAGCGCCACGACCTCCGCCGGCTGGAGCTCCGGAACGCCGAAATAGATGCGCGAGAGCTTGGTCGTCCAGCCGACGCCGTGATGGTCCTCCCCCCAGTCCTTCTCCTCCGCGAACCAGCCCGGCCCCAGCTGGATGCTGCTCGGCCGTTCCTCGAAGGTCTGCCTGAAGTACGTCTGCTCCGCCGGGGTCCCCTGCGGATCGAAGAGGACCGCGGCCGGCACCCGCGGCAGCTGCCGGCAGGCGCCCAAGGCGAGCCCTAAGGCGAGGAGGGCCAACCGGGTTCTGCGGAGCGGATGGAAGGAGCGAATCGCGACGTTCACCAGGGAGAGGAGAGTACTCCATCGATCCCCCTCGATCCCCCGATTCCGTCCACTCCTTGCGGGATTTTTACGAAAAGAATAGAAAATGTCGCTATGGCATGGCAGGGACGTCGGGGAAGTTTCCGTCCTGCCGTAAGAGAGAGGGCTCTGCTCTGGGCACGCCTCGTTGCCGCGCTTCAGCGTCTCGAGCGACGGCTTTTTACTCCGCTAAAAGAGCTGATGGCCAGAGAAAAACAGGTTTTCAGAGCGCGGAAACTGCTTTTCAGGCTCCATAAGCCTGTTTTTGCCGACGGAAAAGAGGCTATCGCAAGCCAAAAAGAAGATTTTGCGCCGCAACGTCTTCTTTTCTCGCGGAGAAAAGAAGATACTGCGGCCAGAAAAGGTCTTTTTGGCTGAAGTAATGCTCTTTTTGCGGCTGGAAAACCGGTTTACTGCCCACGAAAAGGAGAAGTTGGAGCGCAACAGCCGGCAGTGAGCAGTCAACGGCTTCAGGGGCGTGGCGTCCATGGGTGTTCCTTCCCAAGAAGTGCGGGCTCCAGGCGCCAAGTGGTACCAGCCAAAAAGGAAAGCCAAGCGGCGGAGGCGCAAGGAGACCCAGACAGCCCCTCCCTTCTCCTCGATCCCGAAAGGCACCAAAGAGTGCTGGCCCGGAGAGACCGACCCGCCGGGCAGATAGGGGCAGAGCCCCCGTGCCTGCCCGGCGCAAACCCCCTACGCCCGCTGCTGCCGGGCGCGAATCCGCCCGACCTGCTCCTCGGCTCCCGGCCCGGCGGCTTCGAGCAGAGTCGCGAGCGCCCAAGGCGACCGCACGAGCGCCTCCAGCAGGTGGAGCCCCTCGGCCCACCGCGGCTCGTAGCGGTCGAGCCAGCCGGCGGCCTGCGGCCCCTGCTCGCCATACACGGCGACCAGCGGAAAGCCCTCGGCCACCGCCTCTTCCTCGACATGGAAGAGTGGCTCGCGGTCGATCCCCGGCAGGAGGACGGAGAGGAGCCGCGCCGTTTCGAGGTGCCACAGAACGGCGACCGGCGGATTGCCGACCGCGAGATCCTCCCAGATCCGAAGGATGGCGACCGCCCCGGGCCGTCCCAGGCTTCAGCACTCCATAGCAGCATCCTGGTACTATGGGGGACGCTATGACCTGGACTGATGTCGTGATGCCCCAGATGGGGGAAAGCATCGCTGAGGGGACAATTACTAAGTGGCTTGTGGAGGTTGGCCAGATAGTAGGGCGGGACCAGCCTCTGTTCGAGATCTCCACCGATAAGGTGGATGCAGAGATACCTTCACCCGCCGCAGGTATAGTTAGACGGATCCATTATCTGGAGGGGACTACAGTACCAGTCGCTACAATAGTGGCAGCGATTGAAAGTCATGTTGTTGCGGAGGAAGAGCACGCGGAGGTACCGACTTCACCTATGACTCATGGGGAGGTTCCCTTCGATCCTGATATTGCATTTTCAGTCGGCAAGACGACGTACCCGCGAGTTTTTCTTGTACATGGCCATGAAGAGATCGCACTAGAGAAGACGGCTCGGTTTCTTGAACGCTTAGGTCTCGAAACAATCGTACTCAACGAACAACCTAATCGGGGCGCTACCCTCATAGAAAAGTTCGTTCTTCACTCTCAGGTGGACTTCGCAGTTGTTCTTCTTACTGCCGACGACCGTGGAGGCCCTAAGCTGCTCGAGTTTGATCAGCAGAAACTCCGAGCACGCCAGAATGTAATATTCGAGCTTGGCTACTTTATTGGCGCCTTAGGGCGGGGAAGAGTATGTGCCCTTTATGAAGATGGCGTCGAATTTCCCTCTGATTTTACTGGCATAGCTTATATACCCTGGGACAGGGCTGGGGCATGGAAGCTTGAATTAGCACAGGAACTTCAGGCTGCTGGTTTTGCTCTTGATCTTCGGCGGCTACTCAGGTAGGTATTCGGCGACGGACTCATCTCAGTTGGTTTCCCCCCTGTTGCACTTGGCTCGGGTACGCCCCGGCAACCTGAGGTGATACGAACATGAGCGAGCTACACCGCATAACGATAGAGCCGGGCAAGTGTGGAGGGCGTCCGTGCATTCGCGGTCTGAGGATTCGGGTCAAGGACGTGCTCGACCTCCTGGCCGCTGGGGCCACCCGCGGGGAGATCCTTGAGGATTTCCCGTACCTCGAGGCGGGCGATATCGACGCGGCGCTCGAGTTTGCGGCCCGCCAGAGCGACCATCCAATCCTCCACGTCGCCTGATGCAGTTCCTGGCTTTCCAGGGAGGATGGCGTGAAGATCCCGGCTGATGCAATTCTCCCAATGGAGAAGCTCACCGCTTATCTCTTGGTGCCTCGTGAGTGGGACGACAAATCGAAGTTCCTGGCGCAAGCGGGGTTCACCAGGGAGAACCCTCATCTTTTGCTGGCAGCGATTCGGGAACTTGCGGAGATGGCAGAAGCCGTGGAAGATAAGAGGAGCGAGTACGGGGTCTTTCTCCGGGCCGAGGGTTCTTTGCTGGGTCCGAACGGCCGCGTTCTGGGGGTGGTGACGATCTGGCTCCGATCGCCGACGGATGGAAAAAGTCGCTTTGTGACGTTGAAACCCTGGAAGGAGAAGAAGTTATGAGTATGCCTCTCTACCAGCGCGTGGCCCTCAAGCGCGATCTTCCCGAGCATAACCTCAGGCGAGGAGACGTGGCCGTCCTGGTCGATCAGGTACCCCATCCTCAAGGGGGGGAGCCTGGGAGCGTGTTGGAGGTGTTCAACGCATTGGGTGAATCGATCGCTGTCGTGGCCGTACGCGAGTCGGACATCGAAGGCCTCAGAGCCGATGAGGTTCTCACTGTCCGTCCTCTAGCAAGAGCTGTGTAGCCCTGCATCGTTCCTGGCGGCAGGCAGTGGAGAGGACGCCAGTCGGCGGCCGGCAGCTGGCAGCCGCTACCTTGCCGAGTTGGAGCGCTATCCCGCAGGGTCGCTTGTGGTGCCCCCCATTTGCCGTACACTTTGATCCATGTCCAGTAATGCGTCGTCGAAGAAAGTCCCAGCAAACTCGCGCAGAGAACGGCTGGAGGTGCGCATCTCCAGCGAGCAGAAGGCGCTTTTCCAGCGTGCTGCCGAGCTTCAAGGTCGAACGCTCGCGGATTTCGTGATCGCGAGCGTGCAGGAGTCGGCGGTCAAGACCATTGCCGAGTTGGAGGCGATCCGGTTGACGACGATGGACAGTCGCGCCTTTGTCGAAGCGCTGCTCCATCCGCGCGAGCCGATCCCAGAGCTGCGGGTTGCCGTGGAGCGGTACAGGAAGATGGTAGGGTTAGGGAGTGACCGCGAACGAAAGCCCGCCCTTTCAGATCGATCCGCTTAGCGCTCACCACAACCGATGCCTGCGCCCGAGTGCTCAAGAGCGAGATCGCGACGTTCGCGCTGGTGGTGGATGCTAAGGCTGCCGCCGCAGAACGGTTCTATGCACGCTACCGCTTTCTCGAGCTCTCGGCTGGCAGTCGCCGGATGTTCCTGCCGATCACGGAGATCGCAGCGCTCTTCGCGTGAATTTGAGGCCCGCTCCGGGTCAGTCCATCGCTGAGATTTTCTCCTCAGGAATCGGGATCGAAAACGAAGACGCTGTGATCGGTCCCCGCCCAGAGGCGCCCGGGAGTCGTGGGATCGACGGCGAGATCGAGCACGTCCCCGTCGAAAGCGCCGCCGAGCTGCCGCCAGCTGGCCCCGCCGTCGGCGCTGGTGACGACCTTGCCGGCCCCCGCGAGCCCGGCGTAGAGTCTGTTGGGCGCGCCGGGATCGATCACCAGCGCGCTGAACAGTCGGCTCCCGGCGACGGCGCCGGGCGGCGCGAAGCTGGTGCCGCCATTGGTGCTCTTGACCAGGTGGAAGAGAGAATCGAGGGCGTACACCACCTGGGGATCGACCGGATCGGGAGCCACGAGGCGCATGAAGCCGCCGATCGGCGTCCAACTGGCGCCGCCGTCGGCGCTCTTGAGGAGGCCCACCGGAACGTTCGAGGTGCAGTGGAAGGGGTCCGCGACCAACCCCGAAAGATAGATCTCGTTCGGCGCCGCGGGGCTCACCGCGAGCGCGTACGGAGTCACCGGGCAGGCCGGGAGGAGCGGCACCGGCGCCGCCCAGGTCTCCCCACGGTCCTGACTCTTCGAGATCGTCGAGTTTCCCGCCGCGTAGAGAGTCGACGGCGTCTGCGGATCGAGCGCGAAGAGGCCGGCGGAGAAAAGGCCTCCCCGGATGCCGCGGTCGACCCGACGCCAGTGCTCGCCACGATCGTCGCTCCTTTCGAGGCGGCCGGGAATGCTGGTGTAGATCGTGGAGGTCGCCTGGGGATCGACCGCGACGCTGGCGCCGGCCCAGGGACCGCGGACGCGATCGTTGACGATCCGCCAGGAGAGCCCGGTATCGGTCGACGGGGTCGACGGGGTCGATTGGTAGAGCCCGAAATTCGCCGGGCCGGCCTCGACCGTGCCGGATCCCTGGGGATCGGGCACCACGTGCGCCACCACGAGGGTGCGCAGGCCCTGGCTCGCCGAGGACCAGTGGCGGCCGGTGTCGAGGCTTCTGAACACCCCGTCTTGCGGCAGGCCGGCGTAGAGCCGGTCCGAGCGCGTCGGATCGGTCGCCACGGCGAGCACGTCTCCCTCCGGGAGGCCGGTGCCGAGCTTCGTCCAATGGCCACCGCCGTCCAGGCTCTGGAAGAGCCCTCCCGTCTCTCCGACAGAGGCGACGCGCAGAGCGACGTAGAGATGATTGGGGTCGCTCGCGGAGACCACGATGGCGGTGACGGCGGGGCTCGGCAGTCCGGAGACGAGGGACCGCCAGTGGGCGCCGCCGTCGGTGCTGCGGTAGAGCCCCAGGTCGCCACCGGCATAGAGGACGGTGGGGCGGCTCGGGGCGAGGGCGAGGACGCGCAGATCGATGCCGGCGAGGCCGAGGAGCTGCCAGGTGACGCCGCGATCCCGGCTGCGATAGATGCCGTCAAAGGTGACCGAGTAGAGGGCGGAAGACGCCGGATCGACCGCCAGCGCGGCCGCCGCGCGCTGGGCGGACACGCCGGCTCCGATCCGCTGCCAGTGTTGGCCGCGGTCGGTCGACCGGAACAGGGCGTCGGCGCTCGCATAGAGCACCGAGCCACCGTTCGGATCGACCGCCAGGGCGCTGATCTCGCCGCCGTCGGGATCGGGGTTGGTGAGCGACCAGGACCGCCCGTCGTCGGGGCTGACGAGCACGCCGGCCCCCAGCGCGGCATAGACCCGCCCGGGGTGCCGGCGATCGAACACGATCGGCCCCACCGGCGTCTGGGGAGCCATCGAGATCGGCGCCCAGGTCGCGCCCCGATCGTCGCTACGGAACAGTCCGGCGAGAGGCGTGCCGGCGAGCACCGTCGAGGGCCGCGAAGGGTCGACGGCGAGCGCCGTCACGGTGCCGCCATACGGCCCGACGGGATGCCAATCGGCATGGAGCGGGAAGGCGGAGAGCGCTAGCGTGGAGAGTATCCAGGCGAGAGTGAGGCTTCGTGTCGGTCTCATCAGGATGGTCCTCTCTGTCGTTACTTCAGGCTCCCTAATATACGGGCGGGCGGCGCCGTCCGTTGCGCAGGGCTTGGCTCCCTGTGCTCCGCTACACCTATGATCTTGGCCGCCGAGGCCCTGTTCGGTCAGTCGTCGATCGGGGTCATATCTGAGTCAGCTCCCAGGTGGAGGGGAACCCCGGTGCCCGCTGGTCGGAACGGATCAGGGCGTTGCACCGATCCTGCCGGGTGGAGAGCCGGTAGGCGTCGCCGCTTTTGCCGATCTGCCGCAGGCCCCAGGCGGTGTCGATGAAACTCGAGAAATTGGCGTAGGAGCGGCAGATCATCGGGTCGTAGTAGGTCCGGAGATCATGGACATAGGTGGCCGTGTGGTTGGTGAAGAGAAAACGTCCCGGCAGGATGGCACCATTCCTACCACGGATGTTGCCCTGCACCGCGGCGTCGAGGAAGTTTCGCACCGGCTTGGTGACGAAGGCGCCCTGGTCCTCCGTGCGGACTTCGCGGGCCTCGGCGCTGATGTTGAAATGCGCGAGAACCGTCGCGAAGGCCCGGCTGTAGGCGACGCAGTTCCCCTGCAGGATGCCGTTCGCGAGGTCGGTCCGGCGGTACTCCCGACTGAGCCCGAGGAGAACCGTCGACATGCCCATCCCGACGTGATAGCTGAATCCGTACTGGGTGAATCGCCGGAACAATTCCTCGACCACGCCCCGGGTGCCCAGGCTCCAGCGCCGCCACCAGGGCAAGCCGTAGGTCAGATCCTCCAGGGGATTCTGGGGAGCGTCCTCGACGCCGAAGAGAGGCCGCAGAGATCTGCCGATGTCGGCGCCGATCTCCTCCATCTCGGCGCTCGAATAGTACGAGCATTGGAGGGTGCTTCCCGGGCGGGCCGGCTGGAGGATCTTCGGCTGCGCGGTCTTCGGTCGCACCATGGAACGCGCCGGGATGGGGGGAGGAGGGAGGATCCGCGGCAGCGGGGTGAACGCCGCCGTAGGACCGGGAATCCGAAGGGGAGAGGCTGCAGGCGCTGTGGGAACAGGCCGCCCCGGCGCCATCCTCGGCTGGGCCGCAGCGTTCGCGACATTGGCGGCATTGGCGACATTGGCGGCATTGGCGGCAGTGGCGGCATTGGCGGCAGTGGCGGCGGCGATGGCCGACCTCACATGGGGAGCCAAGGGGCGGAGCTCGGGTTTCATCTTGACTCTCGGAGGAAAATCAGTCCTGGCTCACGACGAGAGTCACAGCGATCCCGAGAGCCGGAGCCCGGGCAAGGCGAGCATCCGCGGTCACGAGTGGAGCTCCCAGTCGACGGGCGAGTGTGACATAGAGGGCGTCCCGCTGCGCCAGGTTGTGCCGAAGGTCCCAAGCGGGAGCGAGAAGAGGCTGCAAGGTGTAACGGACGAAGGGCGCGCGCGCGAGCTCGCGGAGGAGCGGTTCCACCAACCTCTCGGCCAGCTCTCTGCCCCGCACGAGGCGACCGAGCGCGGACAACACCTCGGCATCGAAATGAGCCGGGACGGCAACCCGATGTCCTCGCAGAGCAGCTTCCGCTCGTCCTCCGGCCGGGGTTCGCAGCAGGAGCTCGACGGCGGCCGAAGCGTCAAGGACGAGCGAGGGCATCGACCAGGGAGGCTTCTTCAGCCTCCCGAGACTGGTGAACGGCCTCGGCCGCGGAGGTGGAGGGCGAGACGGGAGTCAATCGGCTCAGGCCGTCGAGCCACTCGTCCAGGGTGGGCTCGAGGCAATGCTCCCGCAGAACCTCTAGAGCGTATTGGCGCAGGCTCAAGCCGCGAGTGTCCGCTCGCTGGCGAAGGGTCTGGTGAATCTCGTCCGGCAGATCGCGGATTTGCAGGTGGACGGCCATGGAGAAAGGATAGCAGTGTGCGTGGGGTGCATGCAAGGTGCATGAAGCTGGATGCAACAGAAGTACATCGCCAGCACTGCTGGCGGAAGGAGAGGATCCGCGGTGCTTGGGTGTCCGCGCTTGAGGTAAACCTACCGCATGCCTGGCAGGATCAGGGAACCTGCCGCCGCCTGGCATCCTTCACGATTTCATAGTCCTTATCGGGAAAGGCTTCCCCCGTGATGCAGGTGAAGCAAGAGAGCCCGGCCACCGCGGAGCCGAGGACCCAGATGGGAGCGCCACAGTGGCACCGCTCTCCCCGGGCATTGGCATCCATGGCGTCGCGGAGGCTCTTCACGAGATCTTTGCGATCCGTGCCGGGATTGGCCTTCAAGTGGAGCTCTACGTAGGCTTCGACCGAGATCGGGGTGAATCCGAGCTTCATTTCGGCTCCCGCAGGAAGAACTCCAACTCCTCCAGATTGATCCGCAAATCCACGTTCTTCAACGGCACCGCGGCGGGGCGCACGCTGAGATCGCCGCTCTTCCTGCCGACCACCTTGGGATCGTTGTCGCGCGCCCGGTGCCATCGGACTGCTTCCTTTCCGGCATACGGCAACCCACGAAGCTTGGGCCGGTGCTGATGAAATCTGTCCAACAGTTTGTTGGATAGATTCCCTGGGGGACACCCCCTCGTGTTCGTCGTCAAATGGGGTCCCTTTGAGCAGCGTGAGTTTATCTCCCTCAGGCCACCAAGCTCGGTTGGAGTCAGGCCTCTTGCAAGCCCAACTCAATCGCGGGGAGCCTGCCAACGGGAAAGAAATTAAGGAAGCGTTACGGAGTAATGAGCAAAGAGGGCTGCACTTATCAGCTAGCCGGTAGCACCGGTACTCCCTCTGGCTTGGTGATGTCAGAGGTTGCAATAGTTTTGATGTAGTGAAAGAGATGATCGTTTTCAATCTCTCCGTCAAGGCCTACCGTCACAACGATACCGATCCACTGTCCCGCAATCCGCTTGACCAAAAATTGTTCTTCCATCGCCGAAGAGTCGCCAGGTTGTAATATTTTTGTGGGTCCCCCTCCTTGACCGAAGGCGAATTTTTTAGGTATGTCTGCCAAAAGCTTCTCTGCCTTCGAGCCCGGATAGAGGTATCCTACATACCTGCCTTCATCCCATACGATGGGTCCAGAGTCCTGTTCACCAGTGAATGCGACCGGGGGATCATTGAGCCGGAGAGGAAATGCTTCCTTCTGTTTGTCGGCAATTGAACCGAGATACCAGTGGAGGAGTGCCCATGAGACCTCAACAGGAGCTTTTGAGACATTCGTAATCCGAAGCTCAAAGGTAGCTACGGCTACCTGCCCACCCTCGCTAGGCTTGATAGAAATCTTCACGAGGCTGGCAATGCGGCCCTGCTGCAATTCATGAAGTGTCTCCTTTTGGATGGCCTGCTCAAGTTCCGCCGACTTTCGGCCAAACGTGAAATATTCTAAGAGTGTCCATGTTGCGCCGCAGATCAGGGCTATGCATTGGAGAATCACCAGCACCCGCTCGGCTGTCCAGAAGGGAGCCGTCCGCTTCCTGGATGTACCAGCAGAACTCCACCTGGATAGAAAGCTCGGCATTTACAACTTACCTGCCGATTGAGAACTCAGCACTGGCATCGAGGTGATCAGCGTGTTGCAAACAATAAGAGTGGGTGGCATTGGCGCCCTCCTTTCCTCTCCCAAGTTCCTGCAATCAGCGCTGGCGAGTACTTCCGAACCTGAGGTCGCAGTCAAGGTTGGCACCTCCACCGCGCTGCGCAGTTCAGGTTGGACAGGTCACTCTACAGTGACCGTCCAAGCATTGATGTTCTCCTGCGGGGCAGCCACCTCCTGCCTCGTGCCCGCTTTGTAGCGTGATCTTGGTGATGGTCTTGGTTTCGCCATCAGTCTTGTAGAAGGCGGTAACCTTGCCGCCGACCTTGATGTCAGCCGAGGTCTTCCCCTTGGGAGCGACCAGGATCTTCCCGTCCCAGAGAAGGGTGGTATCACCCTGTTTTCCCTTTATGGTGATCGTCTTAGCGGTAGCGTCGACCGCGCTGATCTCGCCCTTGACTGAATTTGTCTTGGCCTTCGGCTTACTCATGCCGTCACTGGCCGCGTTGCTTGAAGTGCCGGCAACCTTATCCTCAGGGGTTGCCTCGACAGCCGCGGCTAGAGTAAGGAGCAAAAGAGCGCCTGAGAATAATAGGTACTTCCGCATATCAACAGCCCTCCATTAGATTTCTCCAATTTTAGATTATCACAGTTCCCGACTGGGATAACCGAACTCGATGGTAGTTCAGGCTCCTCAGAGGCGGGTACTCGCCAATGATAGCTTGTACCGGTGCTCCGGAAGCCGCGAGTGCTACTCGCTTCATTTCGGCTCCCGCAGGAAAAACGCCAACTCCTCCAGGTTGATCCGCAGGTCCACGTTCTTCAAAGGCACCCCCGAACGCCGCTTGAGCCGTACCGGGGCGAAGTTGAGGACGCCGCGGACGCCGGCGTCGGCCAGGGCGTCGTAGTTCTGCTGCGCCGCTTCGGCGGGGACGGCGAGGACGCCGATCTCCGCCGCGGATTCGGCGACGACCTGCGGCAGGTCCGCGGCGGCGCGCACGGTGAGATCGCCGATTTTCCTGCCGACCACTCTGGGATCGTTGTCGACCCCGGCGACGACGTGGAAGGAGCCGTAGTTGAAGCCCAGGTAGCGGGCGAGCGCGCAGCCCAGGTTTCCCATGCCGACGATGACGAGCGCGTGCCGGCGGTCGAGCCCGAGGAGAGAGTTCAGGTGCTCGGCGAGGAGATCCACCTCGTAGCCGACGCCGCGGATGCCGAACTCGCCGAACTGCGCGAGATCCTTCCGGATCTGCGTCGCGGAGAGGTGGTACTGGCGGGCCAGCTCCTGGGAGGAGATGCGCGCGATGCCCTGCTCCTGGAGGTGGCGCAGACACCGCAGATAGAAGGAGAGGCGGTTTAGGGTGAGCGGGGAGACCTCTTCGTGCTCAGGCATCACGACCATCGGAACGAAAGGACAGGACTTTAGCGGAAGGGTGCCGCCGCCAGGAGCCAGGCGAGGAGGCGGGTCGGCCAGATCCCCAGCGCCAGGGTGCCGGCCGCGGCGAGCACCGCGGCGGCCCGGCCCCAACCGTCCAGGAGGAGCCCCTGGGGCGCCTCGAGCTCGGTCTTCATGTAGAGGTAGTAGATGACCCGCAGATAGTAGAAGACCCCCACGAGGCTCGCTACGACGCCGACGATCGAGAGACCGACGAGGCCGTCGCCCACGGCGTTCAGGAAGACGAGATATTTACCGAGGAAGCCGAGAGTAGGGGGGATGCCGCCCAGCGACAGCATGCAGATGGCGAGGCAGGCGCCGAGCACCGGATAGCGGTAGCCCAGACCGGCGAGGTCGGAGATGGCATGCTGCTCGTCCGGGCGCGGGTAGAGCATGGCGACGATCGAGAAGGCGCCGGCGTTCATCAGCACATAGGCCAGGAGGTAGACGATGACCGGGGTGAGCGAGCCGCGGTCCAGGACGACGAGCGCGAGGAGCAGATAGCCCATGTGGGCGATGCCCGAGTAGGCGAGCATCCGCTTGATGTCCTTCTGCGCCAGCGCCAGGAGGTTGCCGGCGACCATCGACATCACCGCGAGGGCGGCGACGACGTGCATCCACTTCACCCCGGCCTTGTCCCCGGCGCTCAAGGAGACCACTTCCAGCAGGCGGAAGAGCACCATGGCGGCGGCCGCCTTGGGAGCGGTCGAGAGGAAGGCGACGAAGGGCGACGGCGCTCCCTGGTAGGTGTCGGGGGCCCAGGCGTGGAAGGGGACGAGGCTCATCTTGAAGCCGAAGCCGGCGACCAGGAGGAGAAGCCCGAGGCTCGCCGGAACGGTCAAACCCGTCGAATGGAGCGAGGTCGCGATCTCGGGGAGCCGGGTGCTCGCGCTCGCCCCATAGACCAGGGCGAGGCCGTAGAGCACGAAGGCCGAGACGAAGGCGCCCATCAGGAAGTACTTGAGGGCCGCCTCGGTCCCGACCTTGACCCGCCGGTTGAAGGCGGCGAGCGCGTAGAGGCAGAGCGACAGGGTCTCCAGGGCGAGGAAGATCGTCAGCAGCTCCGTCGCCCGCAGCATGAGGAGGAGCCCGAAGGCGCACCAGAGGAGGAGGGCATGGTACTCGCCGGTCAGAATCCGCTCCCGCCGCAGGTAGCCCTGGGAGGCCAGGAGGCAGAGAAAGGTGGCGAGGAGGACGATGAGCGTCAGCGCCCGGGTGGCCACGCTCGACTCGATCAGGTGGTTGAAGCTCGGTCCGTCGGGCAGCTGGATCGCCGCCCAGGCGGCCCCGACCGTCACCAGGAGGGCGATGCCGGTGAACGCCCGGCGGAGGCCGACGGCGAAGGCGTCGAGGAGGAGAAGGAGGATGCCCCCCAAGAGAAGGACGAGCTCCGGTGCGACGCTCTGGAGATCCAGCGGGCTCATCGGCCGGCCTCCACCGTGGGCACCGTTGGCATCTCGGGCATCGCAGCGAGGCTTTCCGTCCGGGGCCGCACGGCGGGCACCGCGGGCGGCGCCTCGGCGAGGCGCACCTGGTAGCTCGCGAGGAGACCGTCGAGCGCCGGCCGGCTGGGCGCGAGGAAAGCGTTTGGCGCCACCCCGATCCAGAGCATGAAGATGCAGAGGGGGACGAGGGTCCAGATCTCGCGCGCCGAGAGATCGGCGAGCCCGCGGTTGGCGTCCTTGGTGATCGGTCCCCAGATCGTCTGCTGCAGCATCTTCAAGAGATAGATGGCGGCGAGGACGACCCCGAAGGTGGCGACCGCGGCCGGCCAGCCGAGGCTCCGGTAGCTGCCCAAAAGGATCAGAAACTCGCCGGCGAAGCCGTTTAAGAGCGGCAGCCCCACCGAGGCGAGAGTCGAGAAGACGAGGAAGAAGGCGAAGACCGGCATCACCTTGGCGAGCCCTCCGAACTCCGCGAACTGCTTCGTGTGCCGGCGGTCGTAGATCATGCCGACCAAAAGGAAGAGGGCGCCGGTCGAGAGACCATGGTTGATCATCTGGAGGAGCGCTCCCTGCCAGGCGAGAGTGTCGGCGGCGAGGAGCCCGAGCATGACGAAGCCCAAGTGGGCGATCGAGGAGTAGGCGACGAGCTTCTTCATGTCGACCTGCACCCAGGCGACCAGCGCTCCGTAGAGGATGCCGGCGAGGGCCAGGCCGACCAGGAGCGGTCGCGCCGCGAGCGAGGCGCGCGGGAAGAGCGGCAGGGCGAAGCGCAGAAAGCCGTAGGTGCCGAGCTTCAGCATGATGCCGGCGAGGATCACCGAGCCCCCGGTCGGCGCCTCGACGTGGGCGTCGGGCAGCCAGGTATGGAAGGGGAACATCGGCACCTTGATGGCGAAGGTGAGCGCGAAGGCGGCGAAGAGGAGGATCTCCGTGTGGAGGGGGAGATTGAGCCGCAGGAGGTCCGCGTAGGCGAAGCTCCACACCCCGGTGAGGCGGTGGAAGGTGAAGCCCATCCACAGGATGGCGATCAGCATGAGGAGGCTGCCCGCCATGGTGAAGAGGAAGAACTTGACCGCCGCGTAGATCCGCCGCTCGCCGCCCCAGATGCCGATCAGCATGTACATCGGGACGAGCATCACTTCCCAGAAGACGTAGAAGAGGAAGAGGTCGGCCGCGAGGAGCGCCCCGAGGACGCCGGTCGTCAGGAGGAGGAGCGACGCCCCGAAGGCCCGCCAATGGCGCTCGATGCCGCGGAAGGAGCCGGCGATGACGAGCGGCAGGAGGAGCACGGTGAGGAGGACGAGCGGCATCGAGATGCCATCCGCCGCGAGCTCGTAACGGATGCCGTAGCTCGGAATCCAGCTGTAGACGCCATCGCCGGCACCCGGAGCGGAGAGGCTGCCGGCGAAGGCGAGCCCGCCGTGGCCGGCGACATAGAGAATTCCCAGCACCAGCTCGGCCAGGGCGGCGACCAGGGTATAGCCCTTGATGGCCTTGACTGCGTCGCGCCGCAGAAAGAGGAGCGGCAGGCAGGCCGCCGCCGGGAAGAAGACCAGGCGGGTCAGGGTGTTGCCGAAGGCGAGCTCTAAAAATTCGTTCATCAGCGGGGCGGTCGCCTCAAGAGAAGGTCATCCACAAGAAGAGCAGCAGGATGCCGAGGAAGAAATAGAGCGCGTAGTTGCGGATGTTGCCCGTCGTCGTCAAGCGCCCGGCGTGGCCGGCGACGTCGACCGTGAAGGCGCCCGCCTTGACCGCGCCGTCGATGACGACGTTGTCGACCGTCTTCCAGAGGATCACCCGGGAGGTCCAGGCGAGCGGCTGGACGATCAGCCGGTCGTAGATCTCGTCCACCCAGTACTTGTTGGCGAGCACTCGCTGGAGCCCGGCGTGACCGGCTTCCCAGGCGGCGCCGTTCTCGGCCCCGCGCTTGCCGCCGAAGATGCGCCAGGCGAGGAAGATGCCGAGGCCGGCGACGGCGAGCGCCACGAGCGAGAGGAGGATCTCCGTCCCGGCGCCCATCTCGTGGGCGGCCCGCGGGTAGCCCGAAATCGGATAGATCGTGGGCGCCAGGAAGCGGTCCCAGAGGTTCCAATCTTTCCCACCCGTCAGCGCCTCCGGAATCCCCACCCAGCCGGCACCGATGGCGCCCGCGGCGAGGAGGATCAGAGGCACCGTCATGGAGGCGGGCGACTCGTGGAGGTGGTGGTGCTGCTCCTCGGTTCCCCGGAACTCGCCGTCGAAGGTGAGGAACACGGCGCGGAACATGTAGAACGCCGTCAACCCCGCGGTGAAGAGACCCACGAGGTAGAGCCCCCAGTGGCCACCTCCGGCCGCCGCGGCGAGGATCGCGTCCTTCGAGAAGAAGCCGGCGAAGGGGAAGATGCCGGCGATGGCGAGCGCGCCGATCAGAAAAGTCCGGTAGGTCACGGGGAGGGCGGATTTGAGGCCTCCCATCTTCCGCATGTCCTGCTCGCCGCTCATGGCGTGGATGACCGAGCCCGAGCCCAGGAAGAGAAGGGCTTTGAAGAAGGCGTGGGTCATGACGTGGAAGATCGACGTCGAGTAGGCGCCCAGGCCGGCGGCCAGGAACATGTAGCCGAGCTGCGAGACCGTCGAGTAGGCGAGCACCTTCTTGATGTCCGTCTGCGCGAGACCGATCGTGGCGGCGAAGAGCGCCGTGGCGGCGCCGATGATGGCGACGAACCCCGATACCCCCGGCGCCAGCTGGTAGAGCACGTTCGTCCGCGCCACCATGTAGACGCCGGCGGTCACCATCGTCGCGGCGTGGATGAGAGCCGAGACCGGGGTCGGGCCGGCCATGGCGTCCGGCAGCCAGACGTAGAGGGGGATCTGGGCGCTCTTGCCCATGGCGCCGACGAAGAAGCAGAGGGCGACGAAGCTCGCGAGACTCATCCCCATTCCCCCCAGGTGATATTGAGCCAGAGCGGTCGAGGGATCGGTGGCGATCTTGGGGAAGAGATCGAGGTAGCGGAGGCTGCCGAATTTGGCGAAGAGGGCGAACATCCCGACCAGGAACGCGAAGTCGCCGATCCGGTTGACGATGAACGCTTTCTTCCCCGCCGCGGGCGGCACCTCCTGGTCGTAGTAGAAGCCGATCAGGAGATAGGAGCAGAGCCCCACTCCCTCCCAGCCCATGAACATCACCAGGTAGTTGTTGCCGAGGATCAGGAGGAGCATGGAGCCCATGAAGAGGTTCAGGTACGCGAAGTAGCGCCGGTACCCCTCCTCGTGGCCCATGTAGCCCACCGAATAGACGTGGATGAGAAAACCGATAAAGGTGACGACGAAAAGCATCACCGCCGACAGCGGATCGAGGAGGAAGGCGAAGTCGATCTTGAGCTCGCCCGTCGTCCAGGCGTAGAGCATCTTCTCGACCGGCGCGTGCGCCGTGCCGAGGAACTGCACCAGACAGTTGAGCGCGAGAAGGAGCGAGAGCCCCGGCGCTCCCAGGCCCACGAGCGTGACGAGGCTTTTGGGCGGGCGGCCGAAGAGGCCCAGGGCACCCAAAATGGCGGCACCGGCGAAGGGGAGGAGCGGGATGAGCCCGAGCAAGTTCATCGATGAGCGGCCCCTACCAGCGCATGAGGTTCAGGCGGTTGACGTCGATGGTCCGCCGCTGGCGGTAGATGGCGATGAAGAGGGCGAGCCCCACCGCCGCCTCCGCCGCCGCCACCGCGAGGACGAAGAAGACGACGAGCTGGCCCGTCCGCGCGTTCCACAGCCGCGAATAGGCGACGAGCGCCAGGTTCGCCGCGTTCAGCATCAGCTCGATCGAGAGAAAGATGCTGATGCCGTTCCTCCGCGTCAACGCCCCGGCCGTGCCGATGGCGAAGAGGAGCGCCGAGAGGAGCAGGTACCAGGAGACCGGGATCATGGCTTTTCCTCCACCTCCTCTACCTTCGGGTTGTCCATACCGGCGATCGGTTGCGCATCCTCCGGCCGGCGCGCCAGGACCGTCGCCGCGATGACCGCCACCAGGAGGAGCACGCCGACCATCTCGAAGGGCAACAGGTAGTCGGCGAAAAGCTCGCCTGCCAGGCCCCTGAGCGACACCAGCTGCTCGCTCAAGGGAGCCTGGCTCGCCGCGCGGTAGACCCGCCAGAGGAGCATGCCGACCAGGCCGAAGAAGATCGCGGCGCCCAAGATCGCCGTCCAGCGCTGCACCGGCTGGCCCGAGTGCGGCATCTCCTCGCGGGTGATGTTCAGGAGCATGAGGACGAAGAGGAAGAGGACGACGATCGCCCCGGCGTAGATGAGGATCTGGAGGACCGCCAGGAACGGCGCCCCCAGGAGGACGAAGAGCACGGCGACCGAGGAGAGGGTGAGCACCAGGCCCATCGTCGAATAGACGGGGTTTTTGTGCGCCACGACGACGACGCTCGAGGCGAGCGCCAGGAAGCCGAAGAGCAGGAAGATCGCGGTCTCCATTCAGCGTCCTCTAGAGAGTGCCATGAATCGTCAGGACCGCCACTAAGATGAGGTTGAAGATCGCGATCGGCAGCAGCACCTTCCAGCCGAGCCGCATGAGCTGGTCGTAGCGGAAGCGCGGGAAGGTCCAGCGCACCCAGACGAAGAAGCCGAGGCAGATCGCCACTTTCGCGCAGAGGACGACGAGGCCGACGATCGCTCCCAGCCATCCCTGGAGATGCACCCCCGGCAGGCTCCAGCCGCCGAAGTAGAGGGTGACCCCGAGGGCCGAAAGCGACGTCATCGCGATGTACTCCGCCATGAAGAAGGTGGCGAAGCGCATGGCGCTGTACTCGGTGTGGAAGCCCGCGATGAGCTCCGACTCGGCCTCCGAAAGGTCGAACGGCAGCCGGTTGGTCTCGGCGAACGAGGCGACCAGGAAGACGAGGAAGCCGAGGAACTGCGGGATGAAGTTCCACACGTGGCCCCGCTGGTAGGCGACGATGTCGGCCAGGCGGAAGGAGCTCGCCGGGATGACGACGGCGACGACCGAGAGGGTGAGCGCCAACTCGTAGCTGATGAGCTGCGCCGAGGCGCGGATCGACCCCAGGAGCGAGAACTTGTTGTTCGAGGCGTAGCCCGCCATGACGATGCCGTAGACCCCGAGGCTCGCCAGGGCGAGAAAGAGGAGCACCCCGGCATCGGCGTCCGCCACGACCAAGGGGATGGCGTGGCCCCGGAAGACGAGGTCCGGCCCGAAGGGGACGACGGTGATCGTCGTCAACGCCGGCAGCAGGGCGAGGACCGGGGCCGCGAGATAGAGCGGCAGGTCGACCGCGTTCGGCGTCACGTCCTCCTTGAAGATGAACTTGGCGGCGTCGGCGAGCGCCTGGAAGAGCCCCCAGGGACCGAGCCGGTTGGGTCCCGGCCGGTCCTGCATGAGGGCGCTGCCGCGGCGTTCGACCCAGACCATGACGGGCACGACGTTGAGCAGCAGGCCCAGGGCGAGAGCCATCTTGGCGATCGTGGCGACGAGCTCGACGTTCATGCGCGGCCTAGACCTCCGCCACCGGTTCGTGGGCGGGGAGGCCCGGGGTGTTGGCGGCGGGGCTCGCGAGCGGGGCGCCGCTTGCCGGAAGGTGCGCGAGGTTCAGGCCGGCGAAGGCCGGCACGGTCTCCGCGAGACGGCCGAAGACGTCCTCCGCGGTCAGGTGCGCGAGGCTCGGCTCGAAGCGGGAGAGGAGGTCGGAGAGCACGTCGACCCCGTCGCGGACGAGCCCCGGCGGCGGGAAGGCGGCCTTGAAGCGCTGTACCCGGTTTTGGACGTTGACGAAGCTCCCCGTCTTCTCCGCATGGGTGGCGATGGGGAGAGCGATGTCCGCCGCCTTGGCGAGGGCGGAATCCGCCCAACCGAAGACGATGAGGGTTTCGGCGGCCTGGCGCAGGCGGGCGACCGCCGCCTCGTCGTGGGCGGCCTTCCCGAAGTCGCTGTCGGTGACGACGAGGACCGAGAACGGCGTGTCGCCGCGGAGGATCGCCTCGGCGTTCATCCCCGCGGCTCCCCCGATCCCGGAATTGAGGCCGGCGAGCTCCGCGCCGCGCCGGTTGGGCGCCGCCTCGCGGCCGGTGACTCCACCTTTCAAGTTCGGGATGTGCCACTCCGGCCCGAGGTCGACGGCGACCGCGCGGTGGGGCGTCCCCACCTGGTCGGCCAGCTCGGCGAAGAGGAGGGCTTCCTCCGAGGTCAGGAAGCCCGAGCCGAGGAAAGCGATCGGGCTGTCCGCTGGCTGGGTCGAGTGGGCGATCCGGAGCTTCCGGGAGGTGGTGTCGAGCGCCTCCTTCCAGGAGGCCGGAGCAAGCTTTCCATCTTCGTCGCGGACCCGTGGAGCGGTGAGGCGCGGCACGGTCTTGTAGCGCTCGAAGGTCGCCCGGCCGAAATCGCACATCCAGTAGTCGTTGACCTCCGGATTGGCGCGCGGTTTGTAGCGCTTGATGTTGCCCCGCCGGTGCTCGATCGTGATGTTGCAGCCCACCTCGCAGCCGGTGCAGAGAGACGGCTTCTTGTCGAGATAGAAGACGCGCTCGGCGAAGCGGAAGCGGGTCGAGGTGAGCGCCCCCACCGGGCAGACGTCGACGACGCAGGTGGCGAGCGGGTTCGACAGCTCCTTGCCGGGGAAGGTGCCGATCTCGGTCCGCGCCCCGCGGTTGAAGAAGCCGAGCTCGCCGGTCTTCGCGATCTCGTTGGTGAAGCGGACGCAGCGCGTGCACTGGATGCAACGGTTCATGTTGAGGACGACGTTCGCCCCGAGCGGGATGCGCTCGCGGCCCGGATAGGTCCGCTTGTCCTCGAACCGGAAGCGCGAGTAGGACATCCCGTGCTTGAACGAGTAGTCCTGGAGGCCGCACTCGCCGGCCTGGTCGCAGATCGGGCAGTCGAGGGGATGGTTGATGAGGAGAAACTCCATCATCCCCCGGGTCGCTTCCTTCACTTCCGGGGTGTCCGTCCGCACCACCATGCCGTCGTTGTCGACCTGGGTCGAGCAGCCGGCCTGGAGCTTCGGCATCTTCCGGCCGCCCATCTCGACCTCGACCAGGCACATTCGGCACTGGCCGACGACCGAGAGGCGCGGGTGGTAGCAGTAGTGGGGGATCTGGACGCCGACCAAAAGCCCGGCCTCGACCAGGTTCGTCCCCTTGGGGACCTCCACGGTGCGGTCGTTGATCGTTACCTTGGGCACGTCTTTTTAAGCTCCCTCGGCGAAGAAGCGCCGTTCCGGGAAGGGGCAGGCCTGCTCCGTGATGTGGCGGTCGACCTCGGCCCGGAACGTCTTGAGGAGCGAGCGGACGGGGCCGATCGCCGCGTCGCCCAGGGCGCAGAGCGAGTTGCCGCCGACGTTGCCGGAGACCGACATCAGGAGCTCCGGGTCGCCCGGCCGTCCCTCGCCGTGCTCGATCCGCTTCAAGAGCAGCTCCATCCAGTTCGTCCCCTCGCGGCAGGGGGTGCACTGGCCGCACGATTCGTGGTTGAAGAACTTGGCGAGCCGGGCCGCCGCGCGGACGAGGCAGGTCTGGTCGTCCATGACGATGACCGCCGCCGAGCCCAGCATGCTGCCGGCCTTGGCGACGCTGTCGAAATCCATCTTGATGTCGATCTGGTCGGCGGGGAGCATCGGCGCCGAGGCGCCGCCGGGGATGAACGCCTTGAGATTGCCGCCCCGCCACATCCCGCCGCAGCCGGCCAGCAGCTCCCGGAAGGTGACCCCGATCGGATACTCGTAGGTCCCCGGCCGCTCGACGTGGCCCGAGATGGCATAGAGCTTGGGGCCGGTGTTCTTCTCGTCGGTACCGATCCCCTTGAACCAGTCGGCGCCGCGGGTGAGGATGTGCGGCACGTTGCAGAGGGTCTCGACGTTGTTGATGACCGTGGGCGCCCCGAAGGCGCCGACGACGGCGGGGAAGGGCGGCTTCACCCGAGGCTGGCCGCGCTTGCCCTCGAGCGATTCGAGCATCCCCGTCTCCTCGCCGCAGATGTAGGCCCCGGCGCCGCGGTGGACCCACATGTCGAGCTTGAAGCCGGAGCCCAGCGAGCTGTCGCCCAGGATGCCCGACTCGCGGGCCTCCTTCAAGGCCCGTTCGAGGATCGCCGCCGATTTCGTGTACTCGCCGCGGATGTAGATGTAGCAGGTGTTCGCCTGCACCGCGTAGCAGCAGATGGCACAACCCTCGATCAGCTGGTGGGGATCGTTCTCCATCAGGAGGCGGTCTTTGAAGGTCCCCGGCTCGGACTCGTCGGCGTTGCAGACGAGGTACTTGGTCTTCTTCGGCTCGCCCGGCTTGTTCTTGGGGATGAAGCTCCACTTGAGCCCTGCCGAGAAGCCGGCGCCGCCGCGGCCGCGGAGGCCCGACTTCTTGACCTCCTCGATGACCGCGTCGGGCTCCATTTTGAGCGCCTTGGCGAGCCCCTCGTAGCCGCCGAGCTTCTTATAGCCATCTAAGGTCAGCGCCTCGGGCTTGCCGACGTTCCTGGTGAGGACCGGTTCGAATGCGAGGGTCGGAGCCATCAGGAGAGACCTTTCACGATGCGTCGGGCCCGCTCCGGGCTCAGGTTCTCGTGGTAGTCGTCGTCGATCATCATCATCGGCGCGGTGTCGCACGAGCCCAGGCATTCAAAGTGGATGTAAGAGCAACGGCCGTCGGGGGTCACCTCGTCCTCACCCACCCCCAGCTCGGCCTTTAACGCCTGCATGATCTCGCCCGAGCCGCGGAGCTGGCAGGAGAGATTGGTGCAGACCCGGATGCGGTGCCGGCCGACCGGCTTCTGGTGGTAGAGGTCGTAGAAGGTGACGACTCCATAGACCGTGGCCTCGGGCACGCCCAGCTCGGCGGCGACGGCGGCGATCGCCTCGTCCGGCAGCCAGCCATCCCAATACCGCTGGGCGATGTGGAGGGCCGGGAGGAGGGTCGCGAGCGTCGTCGGATAGCGCGGACGGATCGCGTCGAGCTCCTGGCGGGCTGCGTCCGGCAAACGGACCGCCGGCTTGGCCGGGGCAGCCGTGGCATATTCCTCGCCGGTGGGGGAGGTCGAGTCCGCCGGCGCTGCGGCGGCCGCCGCCGGTACCTTCTCCATGCCGCTCAAGGCTGTTCCCCCTGGCTCAAGGCTGCTCCCCCAAAATCCTGGGCTCACCGCTGTGACCGGGGACGCGGCTCTTGGGACCGAGGTCGAGGCCGCCCTTCTTCCACACGTAGGCGTAGCCCACGAGGATAAGGAAGATGAAGCCCATGACCGGCCAGAAGAGCCCCCAGCTGCGCTCGCGGAGGATCAGGGCATATGGATAAAGGAAGGCGGCTTCGAGGTCGAAGACGATGAAGTCGATGGCGACGAGAAAGAAAATGATCGAGATCCGCTTGTGCGAGAGGTCGAGGAGAGGCATGCCGGACTCGACCGTCGTCCCCTTGATCCGACCCCCGGTCTGGCGGCCGAGGAGCTGGGAGAGGACGAGGATGGTCACCCCGAGGAGGATGGCGACCCCCAGAGTCAGGAGAACCGGATAGTACTGCTCGGGCAACGGAAGCCTCCTCGAGAGGGGTTCAAGGCCTCATGCAACACGACGATCTGGCTTCTCGCCCCGGAGATTCCGCGTCCAGGCGCTCGGCACGGGGCGTGCATTCTCAAGCGTGAACCGCCAAAGCCCAGAGGGCCTTCAGGGCTAGTGAAGGATGTCACAAGCTCCGTCACGAAACAAGCCAGAGCGGGGAGACGCGGAACGGACCGAGAAGGAGGGTGCGGGCGAGCATGGTGCCGTTTGAACTTGTTACAAATCTGTGGCAAGGATTGGATAAAAGCGTCGAGCGTCCGCGGGTCGTCCCCATCGCTCCTCCCGCCCCCGCTGGTGACGCCTTCGGCTATGCCCTCACCGTCGACGTCGAGGAGTGGTACCACACCTGCCAGGTTCCGGAGTACGTCCATCCGGAGCGCCGGCCGCTTCTCCGCACGGAGCTCGACCGCGTCCTCCCCGAGATCCTGGAGATGTTCGGTCGCGCCGGCCGCCGGGCGACCTTCTTCGTGCTCGGCGAGGTCGCAGAGCGCCTGCCGCGGAGAATCCGCGAGATCGCCGAAGCCGGCCACGAGGTGGCGAGCCACGGCTACCTCCACCTCCGCGCCTCCGAGCGCACGCTCCCCGATTTCGCGAGGGACGTCCGCCGTGCCAAAGCCTTATTAGAAGATGTCATCGGCCAGCCGGTCGCCGGCTACCGCGCCCCCGAGTGGTCGCTCCGCAACTTGGGCAACAGCCGGCTCCCCCTGGTGGAGGAGGCGGGCTACAAATACGACAGCTCACTCGCCCCCTATCCCCTCGCCGGCCGGCCCGACAACCCGCGCCGGGTGGTAAGGCTCACCTGGCCGGAATCCCCCTCGGGCCCCGCTCGGGATCTGATCGAATTCCCGCCGCTCGCCTTCTGCGGTCCCCTCCGTCTCCCCGCCGGCAGCTGGACCGGCCGCCTCTGCCCCCCCCAGTGGATCGCGAGAGCCGCCGCCGCCCATCACGCGAAGGGCGGCCTCCCCGTCCTCGTCGTCCACCCCTGGGAGCTGACCGGCTGCGTCACCCCCGGCCGCCTCACCGGGATCGCCCGCTTCGTCCACGAGACCGGCCGCCTCGGCTACGTCCACCGTTTCCGCGAGCTTCTCGAAGTCCTCCCTTGGGACACGCTCCAGGCGGCGGCCGAGATGAATTTCGCCGGCGCGGCCGAGCGGCGGGTCGGGAAGGAGAAAGGTGGGGAGGAGGAGGCGGTGTCCGCTACGGTCCGTGGGGGGCAGGCGGTGTGGGGAGCTCGGTTGGTGGGGTAGGGCTTGCTCTAAGGATGCGCAAGACTTCGAGGGTCAGCCGTTTTCGGGGTTGGCTCAATGGAAGGGTTCGGTTGCATATTTACGTCTAAGCGCCTGCAGCTACGCCGTCGCGCAACTCGAGAATCTTTTCAAGTGCACTCGCTGTGGCCTTATTTGCGGGGCACATCAGCAACATCGCCGCTGTATCGATCGTTATCTCATTCTTTGAATAAAGCTTGGCAACACACCAAGAGAACTTCCCGCGTCTAGAAAGCGGTGTCAGCTTTAGCGGAAAGTAGTCAAGAGTCAGGTTTTCCATCGCGCTCCACTGATCGTCTGGTTCTTGTAGCCCATGACGATCACCAGATGCATCGAGCTTAGTAACGTTCCGCACGTGGTGTACAGCAGCGGTAGCGCTGATGCCGAAGGTCGACATGACTTCTTGGACAATTACGATAGGATCGTCCGATGCAGCGGCGATGTCTTTGATCGCAGTTGGCGGCGCGAGCAATGCAACCGCGAAGGCATTGGCACGAACCTCCGGTGCATCTCTCCCCGGTCGCCGTCGGCGAGATTCCCTGTAATTGTAATCTCCTTCGAGATCTGCGTAGTCGTCGACTGTTACTCGATGCAAGAAATCATCTGGATCCCAGAGGAGATGTCCCAACTCGTGGCACAGTGTCATACGACGAACCAAAACATTTGAGTTCATGCCAGTCTCGTTGACGACGATTCCGCGGAAGTCACCGTTGGCCATGGTGGCACCGGCAAATTTCTGGTTCATCTGCTGCTGAATCAAGGGGAGCCCGAAGCTGTCCTCAACCAAGAGGCGAACACTCTTGATCGGTTCTTCAGCGCCGATGCCCAGAAGGGAGCGGGTTTTCGCTGCTAGCCTGTAGCCGATCTCGTAGGTTGGGTAGTCGAAGCTCGGGTCGTGCTGTGGCAAAGAAACCTTTTGAGACCAACTTGCTCCAAGTTGAATCCGCATGGCCGCTTCTCGCGAGATCACCCAAGCAGCCTCAGCAAGTTGTAGCACCGTTTTAGGAGTAAATCCAGCAACGTCCCCGTTGTTAGACATCTCCCTTAGACGTACGCCAAGAGCACGATCTCGTCCTGCGTCTGCGCGAAAACCCAGCATGCGCTCATCAAGTGCCAGCGCCTGACCTAGCGCCTCGATAGTCCGGATTGGAGAACGAATCCCCGGAGTCTCTGCGTCGGCAACGGCTGCCGGAGTCGCGCGGACTCGACGAGCAAGCTCCTGGACAGTCAGCCCCAATTCCTCACGTCGACGCCTGAGAGTTAGGGATGGCTCGTTTGGTGAGCTGACAAGCGGTGCTGATCCTTCCGCGCCGGCGCGACGCACAAGGTCCCAACCGAACGTCTGCAGCGCCTCAAGCGCAGTTAGGATTCTGCCCGTCGCGCCGTCGGACCACGGCGCAAGCTGGAGTTGGCTGCGAACGAACTGATTGCGGGAAGTCCTGGCTCTCTCCTCAGGCGTAGCGCCTAAGGACTCCGGGCCAAAGACGAGCTCGAGCTCTGAGGAACTATACGGGCTGCTCATTCGACCCAAACCGGCCTCACACCGACAAAGGGTGCCGGCCGATTCGCCTCGTCATCAAATCCCATGGACCAAACGCCGTAACCGCTCTCGGCGAATGCCTTGGTTGCGCTATCGAGTTCTTCGCGGGTTCTAGGTCCGTACCGGCCAGAGCGCCCGTTCACTACGACGGTATCGGTATCCAGGAGCAGTAGTTCTCCGCCACAAAACGCAGGGGAGCCCCCAGTGAGGTTCGTGTGCTTGATAACGCCACTCTCCAAGGTTCTGCCGAAGAGGCAGCGCTCGGGAGCATGGACAACGTCATGCACACGCACCACCCACAGTTCAGCTTGCTCCACATGCGATGAATCAAGGAGGGGTGCCGGCGGTGCTGCTCGCGGTAACCCATTCCCATCGACCCAATCTAGAAGACCATCTGCCGGAGACATTTGCTTGACCTGGTCCTTGTTCGCGATAAGGTCGGATGGCGGTGATCTTGGCGCACCGATTGCGGCGCGCAGCTTGTCAAATGATACCTGTGTGGCAGTCATCGTCAAATCCTATCGCAGTTGACGTCCTCAAGACCCCGAACGGAGCCTTTTGGGTAGCCCCAGCTTCTGGGCACCTGTCTCCTGGAGTGGCATGCTTGTCTGGAGTGGCATGCTTATCGATAGTGGCACGATGTTAGTTTTTGTGCCATCATCGAGATGCCATGAAACAACCCTCCGCCTCAACCACCGTCGCCGTCGGTCCTCAGGGCCGCCTGGTCATCCCTTCCGAGATCCGCCGTCAGATGGGGATCTCTCCAGGAGACGTTCTGGTCGCCATCGTCGAAGACCATCGCCTTACGCTGGAGAAGAGAGACGCCGTGTTCGAGCGCCTGCGCCAGCGCTTCGCGCACATTCCGGCCGGAGTCAGCCTCGCGGCCGAGATCATCGCCGAGCGGCGGCGGGACCCCGAAGAGTAGGTCCATGCCGCTGTCCGAGAAACGGAGCTGTGTGCTCGATGCCTCCGCTCTGCTCGCGATGCTCCAGGGCGAGCCGGGCGGCGATGTCGTCGAGGAACTTCTGGAGACCGCGGCGGTCTCGAGCGTGAACTGGTCGGAGGTCGTACAGAAGGCTCTCGACTGGAAAACCGAGATTGGGGGCCTACGGCAGGATCTCGAAGCGCTGGGGCTCGAAGTGGTGCCCTTTACGGCGCCCTTGGCGGAAATGACCGCCGACCTGCGCGCTTCTACCCGACCAGCAGGTCTCTCCCTGGGAGATCGGGCCTGTCTCGCGCTCGCCAGCGTCCTGGGTCTCCCGGCGATCACCGCCGACCGGATCTGGCTCGATCTCGGTCTGCCCATCGAGATTCGTGCGGTGCGCTGATTCCCGGGTGGGAGCTGAGGTTCCGGATCAGCACCGGCGCGCCGCCGCTTTCTCTATGTAGAGGATCGCGTCGGGCGTCTTGCAACCCGTCTCGCCGTGGTCGACCTCGACCTTGCCGATGCGCTGGGCCGCGGCGATCGCCTTCTCGCGGAGCGCCGGCTTGCGGGCCCCGATCGAGATCAGCGCGCCGTTCATCGCACGCCGCGCCCAGTTCGGGGAGCGGTGGATCTCCTTCTCGATCGTCACCAGCACCTTTTCGGTGTCCGCGTCGCTGACCGAGCCCGAGTCCTCCTTCAGACGGGCGGCGAGAATGCCGTATCCCACCTCGCGGGAGGACTCGTCCGGCGAGCTCATCCAATCGCGCATCGTCTCCTCCGCGATCGGGCTTCTGGCCAGGAGCCCGGCCAGATAGGAATCGAGGAAACGGACCGGCCCGTCCTTAACCAGACCGTCCGCGTCGGCCCGGGTCAGCTTTGCCGGGTCGGCGATCTGGAGAGCTAGGATGCGCGCCTCGGCGTTCCCCGTTCTCCAGAGCTCCATCGCGAGCGCGTGGTCGACCTTGATCTTCTTCTGAAGCTTGGCGATCTCCGAGGTCAGCGTGCCGAAAACGTTGTCGCCTGCGCCGTGGCGCCTGTAGATCGCGGCCGTCTGCGGTTTACCGAGTTTCTCAAGCGTCGCCAGAATTTCCTGGGCGTTCTTCGCTTCTCCCCCTGCCCCTAGATTTCCCGAAGAATAACGCAGAGAGGAAGGTGGGGCCATCCAACCTCTATTCGAAGGCACCTCCATCTGTTGTATCGTCGCCCAAAACCTCGGAAGGCTTTCAGGATTCAGCCATCCCGGAGAGGAGCGACATGGCCAACGACAACGCGCAGGGCATCGACGTCAGCCACTACCAGGGGACGGTGAGCTGGCCGGAGGTTTTCCAGGCCGGTATCGAGTTTGCCTTCGCCAAGGCGACGGACGGTCTCACCTGGACCGATCCCCAATTCGCCGTCAACTGGCGAGCGATGAAGGCCGCGGGCCTCCTGCGCGGCGCCTACCACTTCTTCGAGCCGGCGGACGACGCCGCCGGGCAGGCCCAGTTCTTCCTGGACACGGTCCAGTTCACGGCCGGCGACCTGCCGCCGGCCTTAGACGTCGAGACCCTGGGCAGCAGCGCCACGGCACTCTGGGACGGGGTCGAAACCTGGCTGCAGACCGTCGCGGCTGCCACCAACGTGCAGCCTTTCCTCTACGTCGATCCCGCCTTCGCCAATGCGAACCTGATCCCCGCGAGCCTAGCCGCCTACCCGCTCTGGATCGCCGACTACGGGGTCGCCGAGCCCGCTCTGCCGGCGGGATGGAGCTCGTGGCTGATTTGGCAGCACTCCCAGAGCGGCACCATATCCGGCATCACCGGCGCCGTGGATCTGGACCAGCTCGACGGGCCGATCGCGAAGCTCGTGGTGCTGACCCTCACTTGAGTGGAGTTGCCATCAACCTCGAAACTCCTCGGCGTGGTCGGTCACCCAGGAACGGAACGTCCGGGCTGGCGTTCCGGTGATCTCCTCGACCGTGGAGGTGACGTAGGCAGGCTGACCGAGGGCGGCAGCCCAGGCATGGAGCAGCATGGTCACGACGGACGCCGGACCGGGCAGCTCTCGTTGCGCCTCTTCAGGCGACATCTCTTCATAGCGGAGCGGCCTGCCGATCACGTTGCCGATCGTGACCACCTGCTCGCGCTGGTCCAGGGATTGGGGGCCGGTCAGAACGTACTCCGCCCGGTCGTGTCCGTCTTCCAGCAGAGCGCGGACCGCGACCGCTCCGATGTCCCGCTCGTCGATGGGAGCCGTCGGGGCGGCGGCATAGGGCCAGCGCACGACATCGCCGGCGCGGATCTGCGGCGCCCACCAGGCCAAGGCGTTGGCGGCGAAGATCCCGGGCCGCAGGAACGTCCAGCGGAGACCCGTTGCCTCGATCAACCGCTCGACTTCCCTGTGCAGCGCTGCCATCTTGTTGGGCTGCTGGAAGAACGGGTGCGGCGTCCGGTGCGGAGCGGAGAGGTACACGATGCGCCGGGCCCGCTCGGCCATCCGGTCCACGGCGGCGGGAGCGGCGTCGGCCGCGGCGGTCCAGACGAGGAACACCGCATCGATGCCGCCCAGACCTACCTCCAAGGTCGCGGGAACGGTAAGGTCGCCGCGCACCACCTCGACTTCGGGCGGCAGGCCGGCGGCGTCCGGGTTGCGAGTCAGCGCGCGGACGGATGCGCCCGCGGCCAACAGTTGAGAGACCACCTGGCGGCCGACCCTTGAGGTGGCGCCTGTGACGAAGATTCTCTTCATGCGGACGATCTTACAGGCGCCCGTCGTGGACTGCGAGTTGGAGGCTGCTACCTCCTGAGACACCAGGAGACAGCAGCCTACGCTTTATTGGTAGTACCCGTTCACGTCCACCACCAGCTGCACCGTTCCCCCCGCGTCGTTCTGTACCGTCAGCAGGCCGGTCCCCCAGCCGAGGCCCAAGATCGCGTTGTTGGTCCGCGTCTGGTTGGCCGCGAAGTTGATGGCGCTGATGAGCGGCGTCGGCTGATCGGCGGGGAAGAGCCGCAGGTCGCCGCCCGCGGCGGGGCTGACGACCGTCAGGTTGACCGAGAGCGCGCGGGCCGTGGTGGGCACGCCGCAGACCCCGGAGAGTCCGAAGCTGCGCTGCGCCCCGCCGCCGGCCAGGGCCGGACCGGCGAGGGGAGCGGTGGGATTGCGGGTGTCGACCAACCGGCAGGGGGCGAGCGTGTAGTAGGCGAGGGGCGCGCCCGGCGCCGGGGTGCAGGCGTTCGCCACGAGGGCGTTCTGGAGGATCACCGAGTCGACGAACCAACCGGGATTGGCGTTCGCGAGGTCGTCGCCCGCATGCCAGCGCAGGCGGGCCGTCGAGCCCGCGAAGGAAGAGAGGTCGGCGCTCACCTGGGTCATCGCCCCGAGCGCGCCGGCACACCAGGCCCGTTCGCTCGCGATCGGGTTGCCGAAGCTGGAGTTCACCGTGCCGTTGAAGCCGCCGGCATTGAAGAGGCCGTCCGGCAAGGGGTTCCAGTGGGTGCCGGAATCGGTCGTGATCTCCAGGGTGCCGGCGTCGTAGCACTGGGCGACCGTACCCTCGAAAGAGAAGGTGTGCCAGAAGGAGAGCGCGGTCCCCGCCTGGATGCCGAAGGCCGGCGAGACCAGCACCCGGTCGGAGGTGTCCGATTGGCTGACCGAATTCCAGGAGTGGCTGGGCGTTTGGGAGCGGGCGTTGCTCCAGGTCCAGTCGACCGCGCCGTTGGGCACGCCGTGCGACCAGCCGGGGGTGTCGAAGCCGCCGCCCAGGTGGTTCTCGAAGGTCTCGGTCAGGGTGCCGAGCGCCGCCGGCCCCACGGGGAAGCCGCTCACCTCTAGGGTGTTGGTATCGCTGACGCCGTTGCTCGTATCGACGGCGCGGACGGTGTAGAAGTAGGTCGTGGCGCTGTTCAGGAGCGCCGTGTCGGTATAGGAGGTGCCGGTCACCCCGGCGGCCACGAGGTTGGCCGGACCGGGGACGAAGCTTGCCGAGGTGCCGCGGTAGACCCTGTAGGTCAGCGGGCCGGCGCAGACCGCGGTGCCGGCGGACCAGGAGAGGGTCAGGCCGCAGCTCGCGGTGCCCGCGCTGGTCACCGACTGGACCCCGGAGAAGCTCGGCGCCGCGTTGCAGGTGCCGGTCGCGACCGCCTGGACGCAGCCGGAGAGAGAAGACTGGCAGACGCCGGTGGCGTCGAGCCCGGTCACCTTATAGGCGTAGGAGACGGTGCCCGAGACCGTGGTGTCCAGGAAGCTCGCGCCGGGAACGGCGCTCGCGATCCTCTGGAAGGTGCCGGGCGCGGCGCAGGTGCCGGGAGCGCGGTAGACGTTGAAGCTCGACGCCGACGGCGCGCCGTTCGTCCAGGTCACCTGGATCTCGTTGCCGGCCGGGGTCGTGGCGGTGCCGATCGCCGGCGCGCCCGGCGCGGTGCAGGTAGGATCGCTGACCTGCGCCGTCCAGATCTCCTCGCGGGCGCTGTTCCGGCGGTCGCTCCAGGTGGGGAAGAACTGGGCGGCGTAGCCCGAGAGACTGTTGTAGTCGCCGTATTGGTTGCCGGAGTCGGCGCCCACGACCGTTTCGTCGGTCTCCCCGGAGGTGATCTTGAGCGCCGCGGACCAGGTGACCCCGTCGTCGAAGGAGGACTGATAGTAGACGTCGGTCTTCTTGCGCCCGGAATTCCCCACCGTGTCGTAGTAGATGACGGCTAAAGCGCCGGTCGTCTCGTCGACCGCCAGCCACGGGTTGAACTGGTCGTTTAAGGAGGCCTGGTTGTTGAGCATCACCGCCGGCTGCCAGGTGGCGCCGCCGTCGACCGAGCGAGAAAACCAGATCCGGGTCTTGCAGGTCGAGGTGACGGTCGATCCCGGCTCGTTGGCGTGAGTGGTGCAGCCGGTGGCACCCGTCAAGTCGGTCCAGGCGGCGTAGACGAGGTTCTTGTCGGCGGTCCGGTAGGTGCCCCCCGAGACGTAGATCAGGGCCCGCCGGCTGTCCATCGACGGCACCCCGATGTCGTAGCTGTCGAAGGTGGTGGCGATCCGCACCGGCGTGCCGTAGGTGGCGCCGCCGTCGGTCGACTTGACGACCCAGAGCTTGCTCGTCCCGGTGTCCGGCCAGAAGCCGAAGACGTCGCCCGCCGAGTTGGTCTTGACGTCGCCGCCGATCCCCGTGCCGGTCGTCTCCCCGTGACTCACCTGGATCGGGGTCTGCCAGGAGCCGCCCGGGCCCGTCCGCCGGTTCATGTAGACCGGGTTGCCGTTGTGCCAGATGACGTAGAGATTGTCTTTAAAGGCCGAGGCGTCGCTGTGGTCGATCCAGATCATCTCCTTGTCGGTGCTCATCTGGCTGCCGGACGGGCTGTTGTCGAAGGTCCAGGTGGCGCCGTTGTCGGTCGACTTGTAGGCGCGGAGGCGCAGAGTGCTGCTGCCGATGATGCCGATGGTGACCGACCAGGCGGTGCCGTCGGAGGTCCAGTCGACCGTGGGATCGGAGTGGAAGGAGTCGCCGCCGGTGAACGGCAGGGAGCTCTGGCCCCAGGTGGCGCCGCCGTCCGCCGAGTAGTAGATCGCCTGGTGACCGCTCGCCTCGATGTCGTTCGAGGCCGAGAGGATCCGCGAGGGATCGCGGAAGTTGATCCGGATGTCCGACTCGCTCCGCGGCGCGGTCTGCTCGCCCGAGATGCGGTGGTCGGCGCCCGACGTCGCGGCACGCCCCGGCGGCAGGGACGGAGGAGCCTCCCCGGGGACCAAATCCTGGTGGGAGAGCAGCCACTCCAAGAGCTCGTTCAAGACCAGGGGATAGCCGCCGGTCGGATCGGCGGCCGAGTAGGTCCCTTCCGGATGGGCCTTGCGCCAGAGGACGCGGAGCCAGACCGGCAGCTTCCGGCGGTCCTGGACCTCGTCCGGACGGAGCAGGCTCACGTCCTGGTTGGCGGCGACCAGGTGCGCGAGGGCGCTGTCGGGGACGATGCCGCCCTTCTCGATCTGTTCCGGGAGGGTAGGCCAGGAGGGCGGTGCCGCGGCGGCTCCGTAGGTGGGAAGCCCGGTCGCGAACAGTAGCCAGGCGAGCATCGTCTTCCTCATGAGCGCTTCCTCCGGGGGGCGAGCCAAGTTGGGAAGGTCAATTCTATCATTCCCATCTCTCTCTGCTCGGTTACGGAAAGGGATGCCGGGCGGACACGGACAGGCACGGATGAACAGGCGGACGAACAGGAAGGTGAGGATGGAGGAGACGGAAGGAGATAAAAGTTGCTGGCATCGGCATGCATCAGGTTGCGGATATGCGGTACTGTATCCGGAAGATGCGACCGATCTCCGCTATCCTGCTCGCCTATTTGCGGAGCCTCGCCGAGCTCGAGCGGCGGGGAGATGCGCGGGAGGAGAGCCACTACGGAGCGTTCCGGGAGCTTCTGGAGAAGTATGCCGAGGCGAGCGGCCGGTCCGGGGTGCGGGTGACGGTGATGCCCCGGCGGACGGAGGAGGGGGTCGTCGTCGACTTCCAGGTCTGGCGGGGGGCACGGGTCGTCGGCTACGTGGAGGCGAAGCGGCCAGGCGCGAATCTGAATGCCGCCGAGCTCTCGGAGCAGATGAAGCGCTATCTCGCGGCCTTTCCCAACGTCCTCCTCACCGACTTCTACGAGATCCGCCGGTATCGTCAGGAGACGACAGCGGTCGAGCGGGCGGCGATCGAGCGCCCGGAGTCGCGCTTTTACGCTCAGCAGTTGGAGGAGGTGCTGGGGGAGGCGCCGGTCACCGCTCTCCTCGACCATTTCCTCGACTTCGCGGCCCCCCGCCCGGCGAGCGCTTCGGCGCTCGCGACCGGGCTCGCCCACCGGGCGCGGCTCCTCGAAGCGGCGATCGAGGCGCTCCTCGCCGAGGACACCGAGGGGAGCGAGGGGACCACCGAGCTCGCCGGCTTCTACCAGGCCTTCTCGCAGTACCTGATCCACGGTCTCACCCCGCGCGACTTTGCCGACCTCTACGCCCAGACCCTCACCTACGGCCTCCTCGCCGCCCGCTGGCACGCCCCCGATCCCTTCGAGCTGCGGAACGTGCTCGACCACATTCCGCGGACCAACGGCATCCTGAGAGATGCCTTCCGCTACATCGCCCTGGGCGATCCCCGGCCGCGGATCGCCTGGATCGTCGACGACATCGTCGATCTCCTCGCCGTATCGCCGGTACGCGCTCTGCTGACCAGCCGCTTCCGAGAGAGCCGCGATCCCCTCCTCTATTTCTACGAGACCTTCCTCGCCCAATACGACTCCGCCCTGCGCAAGCGCCGGGGCGTCTACTACACCCCGCGCCAGGTGGCGGGGTATGTCGTGCGCTCCGTCGATACCCTCCTCCGCGAGCGCCTGGGCCGGCCGGAAGGCCTGGCGGACGGCTCGGTGACCCTCCTCGACCCGGCGGCGGGGACTCTCACCTTCGTCGCCGCGGCGTTCCGTCAGGCCGTGGAGGGCTACCGCGCCCGGCACGGCGCGGGGAGCGTCGCGGCGCTCGTCCGCGATCACCTGCTCCGCCACTTTTACGCCTGCGAGCTGATGATGGCGCCCTACGCCATCGGCCACCTCAAGATGAGCCTGCTGCTCGCCGAGGAGGGAACCCCGCTCGCTCCAGGCCAGCGTTTTCCGCTCTTCCTCACCAACACCCTGGAGCTCGAAGAGCTGGCGCAGACCAACCTGCCCGGCATGGCCGCCCTGTCGCGCGAGTCCCGCGAGGCCGGCCGGATCAAGAACGAGGCGCGGATCGCCGTCGTCCTCGGGAACCCTCCCTATGCCGGCCACTCCTACAACCGGAGCGAGAAGATCCTGAATCTGCTGAAGCGTTTTCCCGAGGCCACCCCCGGCGACTTTGGATACTACGAGGTCGACGGCCGACCGCTCGAAGAGCGCAATCTCAAGTGGCTGCAGGACGATTACGTCAAGTTCCTGCGCTTCGCCCAATGGAAGATCGAGCAGAACGGCTGGGGGGTGGTGGGCTTCGTCACCAACCACAGCTATCTCGACAACCCGACCTTCCGCGGTCTCCGGCGATCGCTCCTCGGCACCTTCGACGAGATCTATCTCTTAGACCTCCACGGCAACCGCAAGAAGGGGGAACGGGCGGCGGACGGCGGGCCCGACGAGAGCGTCTTCGCGGGCGTCGAGCAGGGGGTGGCGATCTGCCTCCTCGTCAAGCTGCCCGGCGCCCGGCCTCCGGGCAAGGGGAACGCCGTGGCCCGCGCCTTCCTCGCCGATCTCCGCGGACGGACGGCGGAGAAGCTCGCCTGGCTCGACTCCCGGGAGCTGCGGACGACCCCGTGGACGGAGGTTTTCCCGCGGCCCCCCTTCTACTATTTTGCCCGACAGGACCGCGGACGGGAGGCGGAGTACGAGCGCGGGGTGCCGCTCCCGGAGATCTTCCCCCGTCACTCGGTGGGAGTGCTGACGGCGCGGGATGCCTTCGTCCTCGCCTTCAGCCGGCCGGATCTGGAAGAGAGGATCGCCACCTTCCGCCTCCCCCAGCTGAAGGTTTTGCCCAAGGAGTGGAAGCTCGCAGACCGTGGCGGCTGGAGCGTCCTCCAGGCGTGGGCGCAGGCCCGGGAGGACGACCATTGGCAGGAGAAGCTCACCGAGATCCTCCACCGGCCCTTCGACGTCCGCCACATTTTCTACGCCGACTACCTGGTGGCCCGGGCCCGCCGGCAGCTGATGAGCCACATGGGAAAGCCGGGGAGCAGCCTGGGCCTGGTCTGCCCGGCGCAGCACAAAGAGGAGCCCGGAGCCTTGGTGACCGATCGGATCGCCGGCCACAAGGCGGTGTCGGCCTACGACATCAACTACCTCTTTCCCCTCTATTTCGACGATCCGCTCCTGGGCCGAACGCCGAACCTTGCTCCCGGCCTCCTCGCGAAGCTGGGGGAGGCCCACGGCCGCGAGTCGGCGCCGGAGGAGATTCTCGGCTACGTCTACGCCATCCTCTATAGCCGGACCTACCGGGAGCGTTACGGCGAGCTCCTGCGCCGGGGCTTTCCGCGCATCCCGCTCACCCGGGACGGCCGGCTTTTCGCCCGCCTCGCGAGCTTGGGCGTCGAGCTGATCGACCTTCACCTCCTCCGCGCCCCGGCGCTCGACATTCCGCGCTCGCGCCTGGAGCCGGAGGGGAGCGGCGCCCTGGGGAAGGGGAGGCGCTGGCCGCGCGACTACCGGCCCGCCGAGGGGCGGGTCTATGTCAACCCGGAAGGACAGTTCTTCGACGGCATCCTCCCCGAGGTCTGGGCCTACCGCGTCGGCGGCTACCCGGTCCTCGACCGCTGGCTGGCGAGCCGGGCGGGACGGACCTTGGGAAAGGACGAGCAGGAGCGGTTTCGGAAGACCGTGGCGGCCCTGGAGCTGACCTTGGAGGTGGAACGGCGGATCGACGAGGTCTACCCGGCCGTGGCGGCGGATCGATCTCTGTACACCGGCCGTCAGGGCTCGTCCGCGAGCGTCGCCACGAGCGGGCCCCCGTGAGATTCTGCGGCCGGGTCGGGAGGACCGCCGCCGTCGGCCATGAGGCGGTGCATGAAATAGCGGAGGAGGGCCTCGGGGGTGGTGTCGATCCCCAGGCGGTTGCAGTTCATGTGGGCGTAGGACCAGGCGAGATAGATCGGGTCCTGGTGGATGCGGGAGGCGGCGAGCCCGGCGCGGAGGTCGTCGACGACCGGCTGGGTCGACTCCATCCAGCGCAGAGCGATCCCGGCCGGCACCTCGCCGCCCCAGAGGAGGTCCGGCTCACGGCTCTGCTCGCCCGTAAAGAGATCCTGGAGGCCGGATTGGAGATCCTCGTAGCGGCGATCGATGATGCCGAGGTCGTCGCCGTCCCAGGTCCCCATCTCGCGGGTCCACCGGTAGCCGTAGGCGTAGAAGGCGAGCCGCTGGGCGCGGTCGAAGCGGAAGAAATCGAGCAGGCGCTCGGTCATCAGGAGCGAGATCTCCCGCCGGGTCTTCCCCAGCTGCCCCTGCCGCTCGGCTTCGATCAGGTCGAGGCAGGCGAGCGAGTCGTGGAAGAAGATCTTCTCGGCGAGGACCATTCCCTCCGCGCCGCCGTAGCGCGGCAGCTCGCGGTCGTACTCGGTGTACTCGACCCCCTCGACGACGCCCACGGCGCTCAGGTGCTCCAGGTCGCGTTCGACCCGGTCTCTCACCGGCCCGGAAATCCACTCCGGCTGGCCGAGGATGCGGAGCCGCACCTGCCAGTTTGGCACGCTGTAGCGGGCGAAGAAGAGGGAGTCCAGCTCGGGGGCGTCGCGCAGCTCGCGGGCTAGGGGGGCGATGAGATCGGTAAGAAGGCGTTCGTGCTTTTCACGCGGAGCGGAAAGAATTGCAAAAAACCCGAGCTGGTCATCCAAGGCCAGAGAACCTCCGAGTCGCGATAGGGAGGGGAGGAGAGGACAGCCGGGCCGGCGCGCTCTTGCCTTCGCTCCGCCGACCCGGCCGTGTGCGTTCCTGGGCCTTCAGCCGGCGGGCTTGGCCGTGAACGGGCTGCCAGCTCCGGGAGTTACGGGCTGGCGATGCGTGGACCGGTTCGGGACGGTCACATTGTAGCCGGGCTCGCTCCGCTCCTCAACCTCCCGCACCTCCAGCCGCAGCGCAGTCACCTTCCTCAGCTTCTTCTCGGTCATGCGGACTCCTTTTCGGGACCGACGCGGTTCGTGTCGGCTCCAAAAAGCTGCAGGATTCGTTCCAGCGAGGGGCCTTCCAGGCAGGGGGCTCTATCGATCGACGTATGCTAGTTTGCCGGTATGAAACGCGCGACGATCACTCTTCCTGATGACTTGGCTCAACTGGTGGACTCCGAAGCCCGACGGCGACAGACGAGTTTTTCGGAGGTCGTCCGGCTTTTTCTCGTCCAAGGGTTGGTTGGATCTGCCGAGAGACCGCGGAAGATTCCTTGGGCTGGGATGGTCGATGATCCGGGGATGGTGCCCGCCGAGCGGATGGAGGAGTTGCTGACCGAGACTTGGGCGAATGACATCGACCGCGATCGTGGATAGCGGCCCTCTCATCACGGCGGCCAACCGCTCCGACCCCGCCCACCTCGCCTCTCTCGCGGCCCTGGAAACTCCCGGGCTGTACCTGGTGATCCCGATTCTCTGCGTGGCCGAAGTCGTTTACTTTCTCTCCCGCTATCGGCTGGAATCCCGTTTTCTTCGCGGCCTCGAAGCTTTCGACGTCCAGTCGCCGGCGCCACAGGAGTGGTCTCGGATCGCCGATCTCGTCGATCCGACTGGAGCCGGTTTTGGCAGGTTCCGCGGCGCGCCGAAGGATGGCCGAGGCACGAAAAACCTCTCCCGAGGGCTCGCGGAGAGTCGCCGAAGCGGTCGGAGAGAGGTCCTCGTAGAGCGAGGGGCCTGTCGAGAGCCTTGTGGAGCGCTTCAGGGTCTTCCACAGCCTGCCGCAGGGCCGAGGAGCGCCCGCGGAGGCGCTCCGAAGAAGCGGGGGAGAGTCGCCCCAAATAGGGGAAGGCTTGCCCTATTTGGGGGAGAGGTCGCCCTATTTGGGGGAGGTGTCGCCCTATTTGGGGGAGAGGTCGCCCCATTTGGGGGAGGTGTCGCCCTATTTCGGGGAAGTCTCCCCCAATTTGGGGGAGGTCCGGTCCCTCTTGGGGGGAGCCCTGCCCCCTTGGGGCGACAGGTCGGGATTTCCCGATTCGGGACCGGAGGCTCCCCGCCGGGACGTTCCCAGCCGCGGGGGCGGACCCCGAGTCGCGATATATTGCCCCCTGACGGCCGTCCCCCGGTTCGCGGCTGTTGAAACCGAAGAGCGAGCCGCTGGAGGCGCAAAATTTGACCCAGGAAAGCGACCGTCTCGCCGCAGCCAACCAGGGCCAACGCCCCTGGCGCCAGTGGGGACCCTACGTCTCCGAGCGCCAGTGGGGGACCGTGCGCGAGGACTATAGCGCGGATGGGAATGCCTGGGACTACCTGCCGCACGATCACGCCCGGAGCCGGGCCTATCGCTGGGGGGAGGACGGGATCGGTGGCGTCTCGGACGAGCACCAGCGGCTCTGCCTGGCGTTCGCCTTCTGGAACGGCCACGACCCGATCTTGAAGGAGCGTCTCTTCGGTCTCACCGGGCACGAGGGGAACCACGGCGAGGACGTCAAGGAGCTCTACTACTTCCTGGACGCCACCCCCACCTCGTCCTATCTCAAGATGCTCTACAAGTATCCCCAGGCGGAGTTCCCCTACACCTGGCTCGTCGAGGAGAACCGGCGGCGGGGCAAGGGGGACCCCGAATTCGAGATCCTCGACACCGGGGTGTTCGACGGTGACCGCTACTTCGACGTCTTCATCGAGGTGGCGAAGACGGATGCCGAGGATTTTTTCGTCCGCCTGACCGCCGTCAATCGCGGCCCGGAGGCGGCCGAGATCCATCTCCTGCCGCAGCTCTGGTTCCGCAACCGCTGGTCGTGGGGCATTCCCCTTCCGGATCCGCCCTCCGCGGGTGAAGTCCGGGTGGGGACGGACAACGCCTCGCCCGGCCAGGTGGAGAAGCCGTCGATCGTCCTCGGAAACGGGGCGGCCCACGCAGCCTCTCCCCAGGAGGGGAAGACCGCGCCCTGGGGGATGTGGCTCTCCTGGGACGGCGCTCCGGAGATCCTCTTCTGTGAGAACGAGACCAACGTCCGCCGCCTCTATGGGAGCACGGCGGAGGGGTTTTTCAAGGACGCGATCCACGAGTACGTCGTAAACGGCCGCCAGGAGGCCGTGAACCCGGGGCGGACCGGCACCAAGATGGCGGTGCACTATCGCGAGACGATTCCCGCGGGTGGCTCGGCGACGGTCCGGCTGCGCTTTTCCGCCCATCCTCCCGCGCCTGCGGCCGACCCCTTCGCGGACTTTGACGAGGCTTTTGCGGCGCGGATTGCCGACGCCGACGACTTCTATGCCGCGCTCGCGACTCCCGCGATGGGCGAGGAGGAGCGGCGGATCCACCGCCAGGCCTTGGCCGGCCTCCTCTGGAGCCGGCAGTACTACCACCTGGACATCCCCCAGTGGCTGAAGGGCGATCCGGGGCAGCCCCCGCCGCCGCCCGAGCGGCTGCATGGGCGGAACTCCGAGTGGTTCCACCTGAACAACGGCGACGTCCTGTCGATGCCCGACACCTGGGAGTACCCCTGGTACGCCGCCTGGGACCTGGCCTTCCACTGCGTCGCCCTGGCCCAGGTCGACCCCGAGTTCGCCAAGGGCCAGCTCGTGCTCCTCACCCGCGAGTGGTACATGCACCCCAACGGCCAGCTCCCGGCCTACGAGTGGGCGTTCGGCGACGTCAACCCGCCGGTCCACGCCCGGGCGGCGCTCAAGGTGTTCGAGATCGACCGGGATGCTACGGGTAAGCCCGACTATCCCTTTCTAGAACGGGTTTTCCACAAGCTGATGCTCAATTTCAACTGGTGGGTGAACAGGAAAGACGTCGAGGGCAAGAACGTCTTTCAGGGCGGCTTTTTGGGACTGGACAACATCGGGGTCTTCGACCGCAGCGCCGAGCTCCCCACCGGCGGCCACATCGACCAGGCGGACGGCACGGCCTGGATGGCCCTCTACAGCGTCAACCTGATGCGGATCGCCCTGGAGCTCGCGGCGAACGATGCGGTCTACGAGGACATCGCGACCAAGTTTTTCGAGCACTTCCTTTATATTGCCGGGGCACTCTCGAAGATCGGCAGCAGCGACATCGACCTGTGGGATGAGGAGGACCAGTTCTTCTACGACGTCCTAAGGCTCCCCGGCGGCCACTCCTTCCCCATGAAGGTCCGCTCGCTCGTGGGTCTGGCCCCGCTCCTCGCCGTGGAGGTGCTGGACGCCGAGCTCTTGAACGGCCTGCAAGGCTTCTGCGAGCGCCTCGAATGGTTCCTCGACTACCGGCCCGACCTCGCGGCCCTGGTCTCCCACTGGCACGTCCCCGGCGGCGAGGACCAGCGCCTGCTCTCGCTGCTCCGCGGCCATCGCCTGAAGGCCCTGCTCCACCGGATGCTCGACGAGAACGAATTTCTCTCTCCGTATGGCGTACGGTCGCTGTCGAAATACCACAAAGACCACCCTTACGTCCTGGACGTGGGGGGGCAGACCTTCACCGTCGACTACGAGCCGGCGGAGTCGACGACCGGGGTCTTCGGCGGCAACTCGAACTGGCGCGGCCCTGTCTGGTTCCCCATGAACTACATGCTCGTCCAGGCGCTCTATCGCTTTTACAACTACTACGGCGACGATTTCAAGGTCGAGTGCCCCACCGGCTCCGGGCACGAGATGACTTTAAAAGAGATCGGCGACGAGCTGGCCCGCCGCCTCATCCGGCTCTTCCTCCCGGATAGCGAGGGCCGGCGCCCGGCGCTAGGTCCCAACCCGCGGCTCGCGACCGATCCGAACTTCAAGGACTACCCGCTCTTTTATGAGTATTTCAACGGCGACACCGGAGAGGGGCTGGGCGCCTCGCACCAGACGGGGTGGACGGCGCTGGTGGCGGACTTGCTGCGCCACGTATGAACTGGCGCTTCAACGGGCAGCTCACCCGGGACTTCGCGCGGTCGTCCCGCTACGAGTGGCTGGAGACCCACGGCCTGGGCGGCTGGGCGAGCTCGACCGTGTCCTCGGCGCACACCAGGCGCTATCATGGGCTCCTCGTCGCGGCGACCGAGCCGCCGGTCGGCCGCAAGGTGTTGCTCTCGCGGCTGGAGGAAACGCTCCATCTCGGGGATGCCACCTTCCCCTTGGCCGCCAACCAGTTCCCCGGAGCGGTCGATCCGCGCGGCTTCGAATCTCTCGCCGGCTTCCGTCGCGACCTCTTCCCGATTTTCACCTTCGAGGCCGGCTCTGTACGGATCGAGAAGACCGTCGCCGGGCTCGACGGTGAGCCCACGACCCTCGTGCTCTACGAGGTTCTGGCGGCGCCCGGTCCCTTCGTTCTGGAGCTGCGACCGTTCTACGCCGGCCGGGACTACCACTCTCTCGTTCACGCGAACGATGCCGTCCATCGTGAGGGAACTTGGAACGCCGGGGTGTTCCGCTACCTTTCCTACGACGGTCTCCCCGAGGTGTTCCTCGCGTTTTCCGGAAACCCTGGAGCCGAGTACAGGCCGTCGCCCGACTGGTACTACAACTATGAGTACGCGAGAGAAGCCGAGCGCGGGCTCGACTCCCGGGAGGATCTCTTTACCCCTGGCGTCTTCACCGTACGGTTGAGCCCCGGAGCTCGCTTGGGGGTGATCGCTTCGACCGCCGTGATCGCAAATGCCACGGAACGGGATCCTTTCGTCCTCCTGGAAAGCGAGCGGGAGCGGCGGGAGCGCCTCCGTGCTCCGTTCGCCGCCGCCGGCTCTCTCGTCCGCACGCTCGTCCTGGCGGCCGATCAGTTCCTCGTGCGCCGGAAGAGCGCCAGCGGCGAGGGCCTGTGGACGATTCTCGCCGGCTACCCGTGGTTCACCGACTGGGGGAGGGACACCATGATCGCCCTCCCCGGGCTCTGCCTGGCGACCGGCCGCCACGAGGAGTCCCGCTCGATCCTCCGCGCCTTCGCCGGAGCGGTCGATCAAGGGATGCTCCCCAACCGTTTTCCCGACGGCGGCGAAGCGCCCGAGTACAACACCGCCGACGCCAGCCTCTGGTACTTCGTCGCCGTCCACAGCCATTTCGAGGCGACGGGCGACGAGGCTCTCCTGCGGGAGCTGCTGCCCGTCCTCCGAACGATTCACAGCGCGCACGAAAAGGGCACGCGGCACGGCATCCACGAGGACGCGGACGGCCTTCTCCACGCCGGCGAGCCCGGCTCGCAGCTCACCTGGATGGACGCCCGGGTCGACGGTCGGGAGGTGACCCCACGCCTGGGCAAACCGGTCGAGATCGAAGCCCTGTGGATCAACGCCCTCATGATTCTCGCCAGCTTCGAGCGCAGGTTCGGTGATGCCGCAGAAGCCGCGAGACTCGATGGGAAAGCCGAACGCGCCCGAGCACGTTTCGGGGAGATCTTCTGGCACGAGACGGGAGGCTACCTTTTCGATTGCATCGACGACGAGGAGCGCGACTTGAGCCTGCGCCCGAATCAGCTCCTCGCTCTTTCGCTGCCCTTTCCTCTGATCGAAGGCGAAAGGGCCGAGAGCGTTCTAAAGATCGTCGAAGAGAAGCTTCTGACCCCCGTCGGTCTGCGCACCCTGTCGCCGGACGACCCGCGCTACCGGCTCCGCTGTGAAGGCAGCCCCGCCGAGCGCGACGGGGCCTATCACCAGGGGACGGTCTGGCCGTGGCTCTTGGGGCCGTACCTGACCGCGCTCGTCCGGGTGCGCGGCGAGGTTGGAAAGGCGAGCGCCCGGGGGATTCTCGAGGCCTTCACGCCTCACCTCTGGGACATGGGGCTCGGCACGGTGGCGGAAAACTACGACGGGGAGGCACCGCAGCTGCCGCGCGGGTGTTTCGCGCAGGCTTGGAGCGTGGGGGAGTTGTTGCGGGTCTTCCATGAATGCCGACTCTCCGCCTGACCCCCGAAACGCCGTGGGCGAGGAGGTCATCCTTCGCCGGGGGCCGGCGATGCCTCCGCCGGCTCGTCTTCGTCGGCGATCAGGCGCTCGATTTCTTGCGTCAGTTTTAAGGCGAGGGTCGCCACCTCAGGCGCCAATCGTTCCGCGAGCGACGAGAGATCCTGCTCGGTCGCGGTGAGCTCGCTCAGGCGCCGCTCGGCTCCTACCGCGCGGAGGAAACCTGCCAGGAAGCGGAGATCCGCCGCTGCTCCGACCATTTCCGCCAGGGTGAAGGAGAAGTGGGTATTTCTCTTCTCATAGCTGGATCGATCGAGAAATCGATCTTGCATCACGTCTCCAAAGCGCCGGAATGTCTCCGCCTCCTCCGGATCGAGGACGAAAAGAAAGGTTTCCCGGAATGCCTCCGACTCTTTGCTCTTCGTGCCAGGAACGGCGCGCGTCCCCTGTTCTTTCTCAGTGTCCATGTCGTCTCCGCTCTCTGCGCGTCCGCTCGGCCGCGCTTGGCTTTCCATCCGAAGCGTCCCTGCTGCCGCGAAGGGTTTCTCTTAAGGCGCCCGCGAGCCCCGCTGTTGCTTTCCCGGCTTTGACCGCGACACAAAAGGCGCTCAAAGCGGCGCGAAGCTCTACCGGCAACTCCCGCGAGCGCGCCAAGGGCTCGATACTCGAGTCGGCTAGTGCTCGAAGCTCCGGCTCGCGGCGGCCGTCCAGGAGGAACAACACCGCGAGGTTCAAACACGCCTCCGCGCTCGCTTCGAAGCTTCCGTTGCGGAGAAGCTCGCGCCGCGCCGCCTCCAAGCGCGCTTCGGCGACTTCCGGGCGATCGGAGAAGATCAGCAGAGCGCCCTCCAGGAGATCGATTTCGGCGAGCGCGGGCTGGTCCCGAAAAGCTGAATACTGCTCCCGGAAGGCGCCGATGACGGCGAGCGCTTCGGCGGTCCGCCGCATCTGGCCGAGGAGCGTTCCATACCCCAGGACGGCGATGGCCGCGAGGTCGGGGCGGAGCTCCTTGTCGGTGAGGGCGAGGACGGTCCGCAGGTCGGTCAAGGCGCTCTCGATGTCGCCGAGGCAGATCTCGAGAGCCGCCTTGGCGAGGAGGGCTTCCGCCTGGATCTCCTCGGCGAGGTCACGGCGGATGGAAAATTGAGCGATGCATTCTGCCATCGCGGTGTCTAAATCGGGCGGATCGCTGCTTTCAGGCATCTGAGTCCTCCGGTTGCGCAGGGGAATCCCGTCGTGGGTTCATCGGCAGTCCTCTGCCTGCAGGCGTGGATGCGGGCGGTCGTTGCTCCAGGACGAAGCCGAAGAGGGCTTCGCGAAGGGCGCGGGGGAGCTGGGCCATGGCCTCTTGGAGCTGGTAGAGGCGTGGATCCACCGGCTGGATGCCTACCGGTCCCTCCCCGGTCGCGAGGAAATCGAGGTTGACCCGGAGCACTTCGCGGAGCGCGAGCAACTCGTCAAATCGCGGCGAGGCCTCGCCCCGCTCGTGCCGGCTCAGGGTGGAGACGCTGATCCGGAGCTTGGCGGCGAGTTGTTTCTGCGACAGCCCTCTCGCGTCCCGGAGGGTTGAGAGCCGGGCTCCAAACTGAAGGAGGGGATCGTTGGCTGGCATGGCTTGGATTCGGGCTTTAGACGCTCGGCTTCAGTCCGGCGTGATGAAGATAGCTATCACTGCTGAGGATTGTCAATCGAAAATGATCCAGAGTCGCAGGGCTCTTTCGCCCAGTCGCTGAGAAAAACACAGCGCTTCCACCCACTTCCATCGGCGGCGGCGGGTTTCCTGATAGGAACATTCCGTCGCGTGAAAGCGGGACCGCTCGGCACCCGGTCGTTCTTGAGCGGTGGACTAGGCGAATTCGCCTAGTGCTTGCGACACTAGGAGCGTCCGCAACGCTCCGCGTTGCGCCGCGGGCGCCGCCCGGCCACTCCCGGCCCGCGGTCACCTCCCGCGGCAAGGAGGCGAGATGTCGAAGGGAAACATGGAGAGAGTCGGGATCGTCCTGGCGCTCGTGGGCGTCTTGACGCTGGCGGTCCCGCGGCCGGGTTCCGCCGCTCCGCTTCAGAGCCGGCCGCAGTCGCAGGAGAGCCTCTGGGAGCGCGTTTTCGCCTGGCTCGCGGGAGACTTGGGCATGGGCATTGATCCCAACGGGGGCCAACACCTCTCGGGTGGCGCTCACGGCGGGCGAGAGTTGACCTCTCTGCGAAGAGATGCAGGCATGGGCATCGACCCCAGCGGGGGCCACTCCGCCGTGGCGCCGGGAACCTCGGCGACGTCGGGGGCGACGCCGAGCGGCGATTTGGGCGCCGGTATCGATCCTGACGGGAGTCGCTGACCAGGGCCGATTGGCCATGGGGGGAGATCTGCCCCCCCACGGTTCCGTCGCCACGTGTCTTGACGGCCCTCTATATGGCATAATCCTGTCATTGCATGTGCTGTTCGACTTATGGAGGGAGCCTTGAACGAGCACCCCACCGCGCAGATCCTGGAGGGCTTTGTCCACCAGACCCTCTCGAAGGAAGATTTCAAAGTCGTGCTCTGTCACGTCCTCGGCTGCAAGACTTGCGGGCGAGCCCTCTTTCCTGCGCCGGTCGCCGAGGATACCTACGACGAGCCCATCTCGAGAGGCTTCGCGGCGATCCTGGAGGAGGAGGCGAGAAAGGACCGGGAGCGGAGCGAGGCCGAGCGGTGGTTGTCCGAGTTCCTGCGGGGCGGACGGAGCCTTGAGGAGCTTCCTGCCGCCGACCGGGAAGCCCTCTGCAATTGGAGCTTGTGCGAGGTTCTCATTGAGAAAAGCCGGGCTCAGCGACATGACGATCCGAAGGGCACGCTTGAGCTGGCGGAGTTGGCGGTCAACGTGGCGGAGAGCCTCGCCCTCTCTCGCTATGGGAGGGTGGTGTTGGGGGAGCACCAAGCCCGCGCCTGGGCCGAGCTTGCCAACGCCTGCCGTGTGGCAGACGCTTTCGACCGGGCGGATGAAACTCTTCATCGAGCCTTTAGGCGACTTCCGGAGGACAGCGCGGACGACCTGCTGTTGGCACGCCTGGATGAAATCGCGGCCTCCATCCGCGAGTCGCAGCGCGAGTTCGGCGAAGCAGTTGGATTCCTGCACATGGCCTATTACCTCTATATGCGCCAGGGCCATCGGCACGATGCAGGACGGATGTTGATCAAGCTCGGCCTCTACTCCGGCTATGACAACGATCCGGAAGAGGGCATCCGGCGGCTCGGGGATGGCCTCCAGATGATCGACCGCGACCGGGAACCGCAGCTCGTGTTCTCTGCCTTCCACAACATGCTGCTTTTCACCGTGGAGCTGGAGGACTACCGCTGGGCGCGGCAGCTCCTCTTCATGATGCGCCCCCTCTACGCTCACCATGCTGGCAAGGTCGATCAGATCAAGTTGAGATGGGTAGAAGGGAAAATCGCGGCCGGTCTCCGTGAGTTCGAGCGCGCTGAAGCCGCGTTCGCTCAGGTCCAGGCCGGCTTCAAGGCGGAAGGCTTGAGCTCTCATGCCGCCGTCGCCGGCCTCGACCTGGCAGCGGTCTGGTACCGCCAGGGCAAGACGCCGCAGATTCAGCAGCTGGTCACGGAGCTGGTCAACGAGTTTCGGCGGATCGGCGTCGAGCGGGAGGCCCTGGCCGCCCTCCTCATGCTGCGCAAGGCGCTCGACCGCGACGAGGCGACCCTCTATACGATCGAGTTTACGGCCGACCTCCTGCGCGGGCTGGAGGAACGGAAGCGGTCGCGAGGGGTGCGCTAGACTTCTTCAATCCGCGGTCGGTCGGGCCGGCGGGGGAATTCCCTCGCTCTCCACCTCTTTGGGAAAGATGCCGATCTTCGCCAACTCCTGCCAGAGGAGGGCGGTCACGGCCTCGCGGGTCATCCCCACACCGTGCTTTGCGATGCGCTCGGGCTCCTTCTCGTCCAGGGCCTCTCTCGCCGCCACCCGTAGTTGGCTCTCCTCGAACGGGGTGGGGCCCTGCCTCGGCTTGCCCTTCCGCGCCTCCGCCAGCACCTCGAAGAGGAAGTCGAACGGGTCGAGGCCGAGAGCGCCGCAGATCATGAAGATGTGCCGCACCTTGAGCTCCAGCTTGCCGTTGAAGAGCAGGCTCAAGTAGCCATGGCTGACCCCCACGTCCCGGAGGGTTGAGAGCCGGGCTCCAAACTGAAGGAGGGGATCGTTGGCAGGCATGGCTTGGATTCAGGCTTCCGCCGCTCGGCATCAGTCCGGTGGTGATGAACATAGCTATCACCGCTGAGGATTGTCAATCGAAAACAGACCAGAATCGCAGGGCTCTTTCGCCCAGTCGATGAGAAAAGCACAGCGCTTTCACCCACTGCCGTCGGCGGCGGCGGGTTTCCTGATAGGAACATTCCGTCGCGTGAAGGCGGGACCGCTCGGCAACCGGTCGTTCCCGAGCGGTGGACTAGGCGAATTCGCCTAGTGCTTGCGACACTAGGAGCGTCCGCAACGCTCCGCGTTGCGCCGCGGGCGCCGCCCGGCCACTCCCGGCCCGCGGTCACCTCCCGCGGCAAGGAGGCGAGATGTCGAAGGGAAACATGGAGAGAGTCGGGATCGTCCTGGCGCTCGTGGGCGCCTTGACGCTGGCGGTCCCGCGGCCGGGTTCCGCCGCTCCGCTTCAGAGCCGGCCGCAGTCGCAGGAGAGCCTCTGGGAGCGCGTTTTCGCCTGGCTCGCGGGAGACCAGGGCATGGGCATCGATCCTAACGGGAGCCACTTCTCCGCAGTCGGCGTTCACCGCGGGCGAGGACTGGCCCTTCTACGGGGAGAGCTGGGTGCCGGTATCGACCCCAGTGGGGGCCACTCCGCCGTGGCGCCGGGAACCTCGGCGACGTCGGGGGCGACGCCGAGCGGCGATAAGGGCGCAGGTATCGACCCTGACGGGCGTCGCTGAGAGAGCCGATTGGACCGTGGGGGGACTCAGACCTCCCACGGTTCCGTCCCGACGTGTCTTGACGGACCTGTATATGGCATAATCCTGTCATTGCATGTGCTGTTCGACTTACAGGAGGGAGCCTTGACCGAGCACTCCACCGCGCAGCTCCTGGAGGACTTTCTCCACGGGACCCTCTCGGAGGAAGATTTCAAAGCCGTGCTCCGCCACCTACTCGGCTGCCAGCCTTGCGCGCGCGGGCTTCTCCCGGCGCCGGTTGAAGAGACGGCTTACGACGAGCCCCTCTCGCGAATCTTCGCGGCGCTCGTGGTGGAGGAGGAGCGGCGTGGCCGGGAGCGGGTCGAGGCCGAACGGTGGCTCGCCCAGTATCTGCGGGGTGGGCGCAGCTTCGAGGAGGTTCCTGCCGCCGAGCGCGAGGGTCTCACCACCTGGAGCCTCTGCGAGGTCCATCATCGAGAAGAGCCGGACTCTCCGGCATGACGACCCGAAAGGCATGATCGAGCTGGCGGGGCTGGTCGTCACCGTGGCGGAGCGGCTCTCTCTCTCTCGCTATGGGGAGCTCCTGGTCGGGGAGCACCAGGCCCGCGCCTGGGGCGAGCTCGCCAACGCCTACCGCGTGGCCGACGACCTCGACCGAGCCGACGAAATCCTCGAGCTGGCCTTCGAACGGCTGCCGAAAGCCAGCAAAGACGACCTCCTTCTCGCCCGGCTCGACGACATCGCCGCCTCGCTCCGCGCGGCGCAGCGCAAATTCACCGAGGCGTTCGGATTTCTGCGCATGGCCTACTCGCTCTACATGCGGCGAGGCCACCGGCACGATGCCGGCCGGGTGTTGATCCAGCTCGGCCTCTATTCCGGCTACGACAACGACCCGGAGGAGGGCATCCGGCGCCTCGGGGACGGGCTCCTGATGATCGATCGCGACCGGGAGCCGCAGCTCGTCTTTTCGGCCTTTCACAACATGCTGCTCTTCACCGTGGAGCTGGAAGATTACCGCTGGGCGCGGCGGCTCCTCTTCAGGATGCGCCCCCTCTACGGCCACTATGCCGGCCGACTCGACCAGCTCAAGCTGCGGGATATCGAGGGCCGGATCGCCTCCGGCCTCGGTGAGCTCGAACGCGCTGAGCGCGCCTTCCACGATGTACGGGCCGGCTTCGAGGCGCTTGAGCTTCCCTACTACGCTGCTGTCGCGGGGCTCGACCTGTGCGCCGTCTGGTATCGCCGAGGAGGGAGGACGCAGCAGATCCGTGGCCTGGTCGACGAGTTGGTCGGCGCCTTCCGGCAAGTCGGCGTCGAGCGGGAGGCCCTCGCCGCCCTCCTCATGCTGCGCAAGGCGCTCGACCGCGACGAGGCGACCCTCTATACGATCGAGTTTACGGCCGACCTCCTGCGCGGGCTGGAGGAACGGAAGCGGTCGCGAGGGGTGCGCTAGACTTCTTCAATCCGCGGTCGGTCGGGCCGGTGGGGGCACTCCTTCGCTCTCCCCCTCTTTGGGAAAGATGCCGATCTTCGCCAGCTCCTGCCAGAGGAGGGAGGTCACGGCCTCGCGGGTCATCCCCACACCGTGCTTTGCGATGCGCTCGGGCTCCTTCTCGTCCAGGGCCTCTCTCGCCGCCACCCGCAGTTGGCTCTCCTCGAACGGGGTGGGGCCCTGCCTCGGCTTGCCCTTCCGCGCCTCCGCCAGCACCTCGAAGAGGAAGTCGAACGGGTCGAGGCCGAGAGCGCCGCAGATCATGAAGATGTGCCGCACCTTGAGCTCCAGCTTGCCGTTGAAGAGCAGGCTCAAGTAGCCATGGCTGACCCCCATGGCGGTTTCCACCCAGCGCTGGGAATGCCCGGAGTCCCGGACCGCCTGGGCGAGCCGGGCGACGATGTGCTTGGTTTCCTCGTCAAACATGGTGAGGTGGATTCTACGCCTGGTTAGGCCAAAAAGCCAGATTCAGAAGGTGAGGTCGCCGGAGCCGTCCGCCTTCTGCCGACGAAACCTCAGCAGCCTGGCGGGCCGCAGACAGACGCGACAGCTGAAGCTCCCTACCCCGGTAGCGGCCGCCCCTGGGTCTCCTCCGCGAACGGCAACACCACGAGCCCACCCACGAAAGCGAGCGCCGTCCAGGCGACCGGCACGCCGATCGAGCCGTAGCGCGCCACGCCGGCGCCGACCAGGAAGGTGACCCCGGCCGCCACGAACCTCCCCGAGGAGGTGGCGAAGGCGAAGGCGCTCGCGCGGCACTCGGTCGGATATTGCTCGGGGAGCCAGAGGGTGAAGACGCAGAAGCTCGCGCCACCCAAGCCGACGAAGAAGAGACAGGCGAGGAAGCGTGGCAGGGCGTCCGCCGCGAGGTAGAACACGTAGCCGAAGGAGAGGGCGATCGAGATCGCCATCAGGAGATAGAAGAAGGCGAGTGCTCCCCTTCGGCCGAACCGGCCCGCGAGCCACGGCACCCCCAGGCAGCCGAGGATCGTGCCGGCGGAGAGGAGCATGGTCGCCCAGGAGGCGAGACGCGCGGCGTCCGCCGGTCCGTAGCCCTGGCGGGTGGCGATCTGGGTCACCGCGCCCGGCACGTAGACCGATCCCGCCCAGAGCCCGATCATCGCGACCAGGAGGAGCAGGGCGTTCAACAGCGTCCGCCGCCGGTAGGGGGGACGGAAGAGGGCGAAGAACGCCTCTCTCGCGGAGCGCCGGCCTTCCACCTGCTTCCAGCGCTCGGGTTCCTGGATGCCGCGACGGATGAACGCCACGAGGAGTGCGGGGGCGCCGCCTATGGCGAACATGGCGCGCCAGCCGTAGCGCGCCCCCACGAGGTAGTTCAAGACTGCCGCCAAGAATGTCCCGAAGTAGTAGCCCGTGTGCATCCACGCGGCGCCCTGGGCGCGCCGGCGTTCGGGCCACTCCTCGGCCACGAGGATGCCGCCCAGCGTCCACTCGCCGCCGATCCCCAGGCCGGCGAGAAAACGGAAGAGGGCGAGCTGCCACACCTGCTGCGCCAGGCAGCCGAGGAAGGTGAAGAGCGAGTAGCAGAGGATGGTGAGCGACAGGGTGCGCACGCGGCCGAAGCGGTCCGCCACCGGACCCCAGAGGAAGGCGCAGCCCCAGCCGACGAGGAAGACCGCGAAGAGCAGGCTGCCGAAGTAGCCGAGGTTCCCCGTCGTCGGCGCGGTCGCGGAACGCGGCAGGAGCTCGCGCATGGCCGGCACCAGGACCAGGGCGTAGATGAAGGAATCCATGCCGTCGAGCGTCCAGCCGGCCCACGCCGCCCAGAAGCCGCGCTTCTGGTTACGCGTCAGCGGGATCGCGCCATCCCTAGAAGCCGCCGGTGGGATGAGGTCTCGCATCGCCGTTTCCGCGAAGCTTAGCAGAACGATGGAAACCATGCAGATTGAAAATTGGATTTTCAATTGACATGGTGCCGCAGGTCTGTAAGCCTTACGAGAGTCATGTATCCGCGCACCCTCGAGCCCCGTCTCCGCACCCTCGTGGAAACTTTCCCTGCCGTCTTCCTCACCGGCCCTCGACAGTCGGGCAAGACGACTCTGGCGCGGACCACTTTCCCTGATTTCGAATATCTCTCGCTCGAAGACCTGCAGAACCGCCAGGAAGTCCAGGAGGATCCGCGAGGCTTTCTCCGGCGGCTGGAAGGGAAGAGGGGCGTGATCCTCGACGAGGTGCAGCGCACCCCGGATCTCTTCTCCTACCTCCAGGCGTTCCTCGACGAGGAGCGCGGCGGGCCCCTGGTGCTTACGGGCTCACAGAACTTCCTGCTCGCGGAGCGGATCAGCCAGTCGCTGGCCGGCCGCGTGGCGGTCCTCGAGCTCCTGCCCTTCTCGGTCGCGGAACTGGCCGGCCGTCCGGCACTGCTGCCCGAGGAGCTTGCCGAGCCGGCCAGCCGGTCGGAGGACAAGCCGCCGTTCCCCCTGGAGGAGCTCCTCTTCCGCGGGCCCTCTACTTCTGGCGCGATTCAGCGGGACACGAAGTGGATGCCCTCCTCGACCTCGGGACCCGGCGCATCCCGGTCGAGGTCAAGGCTGGACAGACGTTGGCCGGGGACGTCTTCCGCGGGCTCGACTACTACCTAGGGCTCGCAGGTGGCGAAACCGGCGTCCTGGTCTATGGTGGAGAGGAGACCTACCTGCGGCGGAATCACCTGGTGCGGAGCTGGTGGCATTGCGGGTGACGTGCGGATCGAGTGGAAAGATAGAAGCTCAAAGCGCCGCGGCGGGATCGAAGCGAAGACCCGGATCGCTCTCCGCGCGCTTCAGGTAGAGGGCGATGCGGCGGATCAGCTCCAAGGTGGCGCGCTCGGCTTCCAGGGCCTGCTGGAGGTAGGAGAGCGCGGCGAGCGCCTCGCGGTGGATCTGCTGCGAGCGGAAGATGACGAGCATCTCCTGGGAGAGCCGCTTGAGCTCCGCGGTGGCGCTTTTCTCGGCGTAGAGCGCGGCGAGGTCGAGCGAGACCAGGGCAGCGTCGTAAGGGATTCCCTCCTCGACGAAGCCGTCGCGGGCGGACGTCCAGAGCGCCTCGGCCTGCGTCCGCTGCCCCAGACCGCGCACGATCTTACCCTCTACCCACTGGCGGCGGTTGCGGGTGGACGCATCGGGGAAGCGCTCGTAGAGCGGGCGGGCTTCGACGAAAAGCTCCCGTGCCTCCATGAACCGCCCGGCCTCCGCCAGGTCGTCGAGCAGGTTATGGACGACGATCAGCCGCAGCCGCGGCTCTTCGTCGAAGTCGAGGAGGTCGAGGGCCTCCTGGAGGAGAGGGATGGCCTCCTCCGGCTTCCCGGCAGCGTGGCAGACGGTCGAGAGATTGACGAGGACTCTGCCCGCACGGTGGTGGTCCTCGAACTGCCGGAAGATGTGATAGGCCCGGCGGAGCAGGCGGATGGCATCGTCGAAACGCCTCCCATCCCGCAGGAGGGATGCCTTGAGGTCGAGGACGACCGCCCGGTCGAGCGATTCCCGGGTTCCCCGCCGCAGATGATGGAACGCCTGCTCGAAGGCGGACTCCGCCCCGGCGAGATCCGAGCGGACCCGGCGCGCGTTGCCGATGTAGGCCCAGGCTCTACCGCGGAGGTCCGCAATCCGCAGAGCGCCGTAGAGGCTCGCATCGAGCTCGTCGCCGATGCCCAGGGCGAGCCAGGCCAGCTCCTCAGAGCGGGGAGCGTCGGTATAGGACGCCTCGCGACCCTTCTCGAGCAGCAGCTCGAAGAAACCCCAGGTATGGAAACGCCTCTGGTTGCGGAGCAGGAGCACCCGGCGAATCGGAGGCTGCTCGGAGATCTCGGTGAAGAGCTGCGGGGCTTCCTTCTGCTCCCGCTCGTAAAGGGCTCGCCGCCGCTCGTATTCGCGCTGGGAGGTGGTGAAGGCCCGCTCGTACCTGTCCTCCCCGGGATGGGCGGTATTGGCGATCGTGGCGAGACTTGCGACATTGGAGACATGGGCGATCCCAGCGTCCTGTCCCGCGCTTTCTGCACTGCCGGCAGGACAGGAATGGGCCCTCCCGGCGGCGGGCTGCCCCCAGGCGAGAACCTTGGCGAGCCTTTCCGGGACCGGCTCGATCCGGGGTTGAGCGAGCAGTTGGAGGAGGTCGCCCTGGCAGGAGGAGCAGCGGAGGGCATGAGCCAACAGGCTGCGATACTCCCCATCGAGAGTCTCGGCGAATTCCTGCAGGAGCATCGAATGCGGGTGGATCTTCATCCTACCCTCCCCGGTCCAGTGGCTTCTTAGGTAAAGCTTATCTAGAAGGATACCACCCGCGGTGGCTTCTTTGAAGACTGGAGACGCAGAAAAGACAGAAAGAGCGCCGGTCGGACAACCCGGCGCGCAGAATCGAGAGCCGGCGAAGATCAGAGATCCGGAGACTTGGGAGGCGGAGGGGTCCGCCCGGACGCGTCGGCGACACCTCCATTGGGATCCATCTGGCTGCCAGCCCTCTCCGCAAGGGCGGAGAGCCCGCCATGGCCGGGAAGAGCCCAGAGTCCGGTGAGGTCGTTCCAAAAGCCCCGGACGGTCTCGACAATCCCCACCGGTGCGGGCTTCCTGCCGGCGGCCGGCTCCAGGGGGCGCGCGGTGGCGGCCGTCGCCCCCAAGGTCAAGGTCAGGGCGATCCCGGCGACAATCGCGACGGGGGCGGCAGTGGCGGCGGTGGCGGCAATGGCGGCAATGCTGCGGATGATCCTCGACATGGCGTGTTCTCCTCCTCGGCGGGTCCCGCCGCGGCCATCATGGCCGTGCGGGACCCGTCCTCCATACCAAGGTGAGAGACGCGGCCTTTAGGCAGTCGACAGGCAGCCGGCCCTCGCGCACTTCATGGGCAGGTGGCGAAGGCCGAGGTGTCCTGGATGGGGGCGAACGCCATCCCCTGGGGGTTGTTGTAGAGGCGGACGACGCCGGTCTTGGAGTCGGTGACCTTGAGCACGGTGGCGACGTTGGTCAGGCCGCCGGCGAAGACCCAGAAGTGGCTGGAGAAGCTGCAGGCGTCGAGGACTTTGACCACCGCCTCGACGTTCGTGTCTTCGAAGAACCAGAGATAGCCCGAATCGTCGGTCAGCGAGACGGTATGGGCCGCACCGGTCGTCCCGTCCGGCGTGGTCCAGGTGGCCTCGACCTGGAAGCGCCCGCCGTCCAGGCAGAGGGCGGTGGCCGACGGCACACAGGGGGTGGGCGGGACGTTGGTCGTCGGATAGAGAGTGGCGGTCATCTGGTAGTCGCCGCTGCCGCTCGAACGCAGCACGAGGGCGTCCCAGCTGCCCGGGGTGGGGGAGACGATCTCGCAGGTGTCCGGGAGATCCGGGGTTTCGCTCTTGCAATGGAACTGGCTCGTGCTGGCGGGGGCGCCCTGGTTGACGTAAAGGTCGAAGTCGACGTCGGCCTCGGTGTTGAGGGCGACCCGCAGCCGGTCGGTGCCGGCCGGCACGTTGATCGCGAAGTGTTTGCGCGGGGTCGAGACGTTCAGGGTGCCGCTGCCGAGGACGACCGTGGAGCCCCCGGTGCCGGCCGCCGGCAGGCCGCCGCAACTCGCGGAGCCCAAGTCCGCCCCGGCGGCGCTCGCGATGTAGGCGCGGTCGACGAAGACGTCGGTGTCGAAGGAGTGGTCGGTGGGCACACAGTTGGTATCGCCGCCCGAGGTGACGCCGGCGAGCACCGGACCCTGCCCGAGGTCGACGAAGAGCGGACCGCCGGAGTCCCCCTCGCAGGTGTCCGAGTCGGTGCCGGGGGCGCCGATGGGATTCTGGTAATCCCAGCAGAGATGGGTGTTGGACGGCACGAGGTCCGCCGGACAGGTGAGGGTGGTCACCTTGCCCGTCCGCTTGATCCCGACGTCGAAGGCGTCGCCACCCGAGAGGCCGAAGCCGACGATCGTACCCGCGGTGCCGGCCGGCGGCCGGGCGGTGGTGTTGATCGGGCTGGGCGCCACCCCGGTGACCTTCTGGGCGAGCTTGAGGACGGCGAAGTCGCCGCGGACTCCGAACTCGAAGGTGGGATCGACGGAGATGCTGGAGACACTGAAATTCCCGGCGTTCTGGAGGAAGACCGTCTTGCCGGAGGGATCGAGGAGATCGGAGCGCTTCACGCAGGCGGCGCCGGTCAGGGTGTTGCCGTTGTCGTCCGTGCAGATGCAGTGGGCGGCGGTCAGAAAAGTCTGGCAGCCGATCAGGATGCCGCTGCAGTAGCCGGTGCCAAAGGCGTCTTCCAGGATGAGATAGCCCACGCTCTGGAATTGTTGGGTGGGAAGACCGTTGGCGATGCGGCCGACCAGGGAATCGGCGGCCTTGGTGGTCGGCGCGGCTTTCGCGGCGCTGGCGGCATTGGCGGCATTGGCGACATCAGCGGCACTGGCGACATTGGCGACATCAGCGGCACTGGCGGCAGTACCGGCACTGGCAGAGGCGGCCCCCATGGTGAACGTCAAGGTTGAGAGTGCGAGCAGGAAGCCGATCTGGGTCTTCAAACGCATGAAACCTCCTCCGCTCGAACAGCGAGCAGTGGCAGGAGTGTAAACGACTGCCGGGCCGGGGGAAAGCCGAAGACCTTTCTGCTACGTAAGAATCTCATCCACTTCTCCCGGCCGGCGGTCAGGGACAGGTGGTGAAGGCGGCGGTGTCCCTCACCGGTCCGAAGGGTGTGCCCTGGGGGTTGGCGTAGGTCCGGGTGGCCCCGGTCGTGGTGTCGGTGACGCGGAGGAGGAGGTGAAGGTCGGTCAGCCCGGCGGCCTCCACCCAGTAGCGCCGGTGGCGGGCGCCGCAGGCGTTGATCACCTGGGCCGCCACCTCGAGGCTGTCGGACGTGAAGAACGAGAAGCCGCCGGCGATGTCGGTCAGGGGCACCGCCAGGCCCGAGCCGATCGTCCCGTCCAGGCTCTGCCAGGTGACCTCGACGCGGAAGCGCCCGCGGTTGAGGCAGAGAACGGTGGAGGAGGGAATGCAGGGGCCGGACGGGACGAGAGGAGGGAGGAGTGTCGCGGTGAGCTGAAAGGTCGTCTGCCGGCTCCCCTCTTCCAGCCCCCGCCGGACGAGCACGTGCCAGGGCCCGGGAGTGGGAGCGAGGATCTCGCAGAAGGCCGGGCCGCCGCCCGTATCCCCTTGGCAATCGGCGCGCTGCGGGCTCGGCCGGCCGCCCGGGAGGGCGTAGAAGGAGAGGAGGGCGCCGGTCTCGGTGTTGAGGGCGAGGCGGAGCCGCTCGGTGCCGGTCGGCACGTCGAAGGTGAAGCCCTGCTGGAGAGCGGTCGGGCCGAGGAGCCCGGTGCCTCCCAGGATCGTCGATCCCGGGCTCCCGGCGGGGGTGAGGTCGCCGCAGAAGCCGCGGTCGAGGTCGACCCCGCCCTGGGACTGGAGCCAGGCCCGGTCGAGGAAGACGTCGGCGTCGAAGGAGTGGTCGATGGGGTGGCAGCCCTCGCCGTCCCCTCCCGAGGTCACCCCGGCCACCACCTCGCTGGTGCCGAAGTTGACGAAGAGCGGTCCGCCGGAGTCGCCCGAGCAGGTATCGGAGTTGCTTCCTGGAGGACCCAAGGGATTGTCGAAGGTGAAGCAGACATGGGTTGCGTTGTTGACCCCGATGCAGGAGGAGGTGAGCACCGATCCGACCCGCTTGATGCCGGAGAGGCCGCCGCTGCCAGTGGCGCCAGTGTCGCCAGTGCTGCCGTCGATGCCGAAGCCGACGATCGTCGCCGGGCTCAGGAGAGCCGGCTTCTCCACCAGGTTGAGGCGGCTCGTGCCGACGCCGGTCACGGGGCGCACCAGGGTGAGGACGGCGAGATCGCTCCGGATGCGGAACTGGAAGCGTGGATGGATGGCGACGCTCGCCACCTGGAAGATGCCGCCGTTCTGGAGGAAGACCCGCTTGCCCGTCGGGTCCAGGAGGTCGGGGCGGGCGTTGCACTGGGTGCCGTTGAGGATCGCGCCGGTGATCGGGTCTTCACAGAGGCAGTGGGCGGCGGTGAGGAAGGTCTGGCAGCCCACCAGGGTGCCCGAGCAGGTGGCCGAGGCGGTCAGCAGCTGCCCGACGCTGGGGTAGTCCTGGGTCGGCAGGCCGTTGGCGATCTTCCCGGTGCTCGCCGGCAGGAGGGGACGCTCGGCGGTCTCGGCGAGGTCGACGGGATCGGCGGCGTGGACGGTGCGGACGGCCGTGGCGATCGTTAGGGTGAGCGCTAGGGTGAGAACGAATGAGCGCGCGCGCGGCCCCAGGTGCATGACTCCTCCTTGGAGGTCCGTTCGCCGTCAGGCTAGCAGGCCCGGGGTGGGAAGGGAAGGGAGCATGCCGGCGGGGTGAGAACTTTCTTCCTCCCGGAGCGTTTCATCTACGAGCCCTGGGACTCTGCGGTTCGTCCCCCTTATGGGCATCTCCGGATTATTTTGAATATGGGTGCAACGTTTTTGTCATGTGGAGCACCATAGAGTGTAGGCAGTAAAAGCGTAGAAGCCCGTCTACGACTATCGGGAGGTCTGCAATGAGCAGGATTGCGATTGTAGGAGCAGGTCAAGCGGGACTTCAGCTGGGGTTTGGTCTTCTTCAATGGGGGTATGAGGTAACGGTCTATTCCGATCGCTCGGCCGAGGAGTGGTTCAACAGCCGGGTGACGGGAACGACCTTCATGTTCGACCGGGCGCTCTCCTATGAGCGGGCGCTCGGCCTGAACTTGTGGGACAAGGAGGTTCAGTGGGGCGAGGGGGTTCACCTCGATTTCAGCCCCACGCCGCGCCACCGGCTGCTGTCGGTGGAGGGACGTTTCGCGGTGCACGGACAGGCGATCGACCAGCGGCTCAAGTTCGCGCAGTGGATGCGGGAATTCGAACGCCGCGGGGGCAAGCTGGTGATCCAGCCGGTCACCCTCGACATCCTGGAGGGCCTGGCCGCGGACCACGACCTGGTGGTGGTGGCGGCGGGCAAGGGGGAGATCTCGCGGCTCTTCGAGCGCGACCCCCGGCGGAGCATCCACACCGAGCCTAAGCGCCAGCTCGCGCTCTTGAACGTCAAGGGGCTGGAGCCGTGGACCGAGGTGCCGTTCCACACGGTCAAGTTCACCTTCACCGGGACGGACGGGGAGATCTTCTGGGTCCCCTTCCACGACAAGACCGTGGGCTCGTGCTATAGCATCCTCTTCGAGGCCCAGAACGGCCGCTGCATGGACCGTTTCCGGGAGGTCAAGAGCGGAGAGGAGATGATCCAGGTGGCCCGCCAGGTGATCGCCGAGGTCGCCCCCTGGGAGCTGCCGCATTTCGCCCACGTCGAGCTCACCGATCCGCTCTCCTGGGCCAAGGGGGCCATCACCCCCGAGATCCGGCGGCCGGTCGGCCATCTCCCGTCGGGACGGATCGTCATGGGGATCGGCGACACGGTGGTGTTGAACGACCCCATCGCGGGCCAGGGATCGAACGCCGCTTCCAAGGCGGCGCACTTCGTCACCCAGCGGATCGTCGAGCGCGAGGGGCGGCCGTTCGACGCCGCCTGGATGGAGGCCACCTTCGACGACTTCTGGGAGCGCGACGCCAAGCACATCACGGCGTTCTCGAACCTCTTCCTGGAGCCGATCACGGCGGCCGGCAAAGAAGTGCTGCTCGCCGGCTCGCAGGTGTCTGAAGTGGCCGACGAGTTCTTCGACAACTTCAACAATCCCCAGCGCTTCTGGCCCTGGATCGAGGACTTGAAGGAAGCTCGCCGGTTCATCGCCGAGCGCACCCACGGTTCCTGGCTGAAGACCGCGGTCGCGGCCCGGTTCGCGGTGCTCAAGAACCTCGCCCACGGTCAAGAGCGGGCGATGATGTAGCTCGAAGCCAAGATTTCCGCCGGTTTTTAAAAACTCGCGGCATCGGGTCCCCGCCTTCGGGCGGACGGTCCGGTGCCGCGTTCGGTTTCAGGCCGGCCTACTTGCCCGGCTGGACCTCGCCGAGGATCTTCCCCGCCAACGCCTCGGCGGCGCAGCGGTGGCCGTAGGCGGAGGGGTGGTAGTTGTCGAGCTCGATGGGGGTCGCTGAAGCCTGGCGGCAGCGGGCGAAGGGTTCGAGGAGATCCAGGAAGGCGAAGCCGTTCTTCACCGCGAGGTCCCGGACGTAGCGATGCTGCTCGCCGAACCGGTAGTAGCCGAAGCTGCGGACGAAGCGGGGGAAGACCGCGACCAGCACCTGGAAGCCGTGCTCTTTGGAGAGATTCCGCAGCACCCCGAAGTACTCGGCCACGGTGTCCCCCGAGACCAGGGCGAGGAGCTTCTCCTCTTCGCTGTCGCTCTGCCGGTCGGCGACGTGCCGGGCCCGCGGGTGGAGGACCCGGAAGCGGAGGAAGCGGTAGATCGCGCTGTTGACGAGAATGGGGTTGGCCGAAAGCCGCGCCCCGGAGAGGCCGCCCTTCTCCCGCTCCTCGTCGAGGAGGGTCTTCAGGATGTCGCCGTCGATGTGCTCGCGGGAGCTCAAGGAGTAGGCGAGGAGGACCAGGTCGGGGTGGTAGCGGAGCCCCTTCTCTTCGAACAGCTCGATTTCCTGCTGGGTGTTGTAGCCGGAGACCGCGAGGTTGATGACCTCGGCCTTAAGGCCGCGCGCGTTGAGCAGGCTCTGGAGGACGGGGGAGAAGATGTCCTCGTTTCGGTCGACGTGGAGGCCGGCGGCGATGCTGTCGCCGAGGACGACGATGCGATAGACACCCGGGGGCTTGGGGAGGGCGTGGTCGACGTCCCGGAACCCCTCCCGGTTGCTCGCCCCCAGGTAGTCGTAGAAGGAGAGATCCTTCCCCCGGTAGTCGGCGGGGGCCGGCTCGTAGCCGATCCTGGGGTTCTTCGACAGCTGGAAGCGCCCCTTCTGGATGGCGTAGACCTTGGGCGCCGCTCCCGTCACCCGGAGGAGAGCTTCCGCGGCCAAGAGGGAGACGAGGACGGCGACGAGGCTTAGGGCGAGCTTCTTGAGCATGGGCGGGCGGAAGTGTAGCGCAGGCTCACCGGTGCGGATAAGATCCGCCCCGGCCCTTCTATCCTGGAGACCCTGAAATCCCGTGAAAAAAAGCCTGACCGGCCTCGTCGTCCTCCTCTTCTCCCTCGTCCTCTTCTTTCTCCTCGCCGAGGGCGCGCTCCGCTTCCTCTCCGGCCACTTTCTCCATGTCTTCGACGTCGAGATGTGGAAGTACGCCCGGGCGGTCAAGGTCGAGTCGCACGACCCTGGGGTGATCGAGGAGCACCGGCCGAACGCCGACGAGGTGTTGATGGGGGTACGGGTACGGACGGATGGCCACGGCTTCCGCCTTCCCGATCCCGCGACCGAGGCCAAGCGGAAGCCCGACGACCGGGTGGTGATCGCGCTCGGCGACTCGGTCACCTTCGGCTGGGGGGCCGGCGAGGCGGAGACCTTCCCGGCGCAGCTCGAAAAGCTCCTGGCCGCCCGCTGCCCGCTTCCCGGGCGACGGCATACGACGGTCTACAACGCCGGTATCGGCAACTGCAACACAAGAATGGAGCTCGCCCGCTACAAGCTGCACGTCCGGCCGCTCGGCCTCCACCCCGACTGGGTGATCCTGGGCTACTCCTACAATGATGGCGAACCCGACGCCGTCCCCTCGACCAACCCCTTCCTCTGGCACTCCGCCCTCCTGGCCCTCGCCTCGGCGCGGTTCGAGCGGCGGACGGGGGTGCTCTCCGACTACAAGCAGTACTACCAGGGGCTCTACGAGGAGGGCAGGCCGGGATGGGAGGGCACCAAGCGGGCGCTCCGCGAGCTGGGCGCTCTCTTGAAGGCCGACGGGGTGCCGGCGACGATCATCCTCATGCCGGAGCTCCATGAGCCGAAGAACTTCGGACCCTTCGCGGGCTTCTTCGCCAAGGTCGCCCAGGTCTCCAAGGAAGCGGGCTTCGAAGTGATCGATCCCTCGGGCGATTTCCCTCCCGGCCCCGGCGACCGCTACTGGGTGAGCCACGAGGACGCTCACCCGAACGGCCTCGGCCAGGCGATCTACGCCCAATCTCTCCTGCGCTCGCGCTATGCCTGCCCGACCGCGGCCGCCGGAGCGCCGACGCAGTGACGACAAGCCTGTGGAGCGCCGCCGACCGGGAGGCGGTCCGCGCCGCCGTCGCGGCGGCCGAGCGGGGGACCTCGGGGGAGATCGTCCCTTTCGTCGTGCAGAGAAGCGACGACTACACGGGAGCGATCTGGAAGGGCGCGGCCTTGGGAGCGCTCGCCGCCGCCCTCGCCGCCTGGGCGATCCACCGCTCCGCCGATCTCTGGGGCGCCTCCCGCTTCCTCTGGATGGTGGTGCCGCCCGCGGCCGGCGCCGCCCTGGGCTATCTCGCCGCCCATCTCGGCCCTCTCCGCCGTTTCCTCGCCGGGCCGCACGCGATGGAAGCGCGGGTCCGCCAGCGGGCCGCCGCCGCCTTCCTGGAACAGGAGGTCTTCAAAACCCGGGACCGCACGGGGATTCTCCTCTTCCTCTCGCTTTTCGAGCGCCGGGTGGTGGTGCTCGGGGACTCCGGGATTCACCAGAAGGTCGAGCCGGGGGATTGGGACGCTGTCGTGCGCCACGTCGTGTCGGGCCTGCGGCGGGGGAACCCCACGGCGGCGCTCGTCGCCGCCATCTCGGAATGCGGCGAGCTCCTCGCCCGGCACGGCCTGCCGCCGCGGCCGGACGACGTCGACGAGCTGCCGAACGACCTGCGGATCGAGGAGCGCTAGATGAGCGGTCGCCGGCACGTCCTTCTCCTCTTCGTTCTTCTCGTCGGGATCACCGTCCTTGCGGCCGCCCCGCCGCTCGCGGCGCGCGACGTGCCCTTCCTCGCCGGACGGGTGAACGACACCGCCGCGATGCTCTCGCCCGCGGCGCGGCAACGCATCGAGGAGAAGCTCAAGGCGCTCGGGCAGCAGACCGGCGCCCAGGTGGCGGTGCTGACGATCGACAGCCTGGACGGCGAGGCGCTGGAGGAGTATTCGGCGAAGGTCGCCAACACCTGGAAGCTCGGTCAGAAGGGGAAGGACAACGGCGTCCTCCTCCTGATCGCCAAGAACGACCGCAAGATGCGGATCGACGTCGGCTACGGCTTGGAGCCGCAGCTCACCGACCTCCAGACCCACGTCATCCTGGACGAGATCGTCGGTCCCGCCTTCAAGAGCGGCGACTTCGACGGCGGGATCGAGAAGGGGGTCGACGCCATCGCCTCGGCGGTGCAAGGCAAGGGGGTGCCGGCGAGCGCCGCGAGACCCACGGAGGAGGGACCCGGGAACCTCCCGGCCGGGCCCCGGGGGGGCTTCTCGGTCTTCTTCCTTTTGATCCTCGGCGTCTTCTCGCTCGTCGCCCTGACGACCCGGGGTTTCCAAAGCTGGTTCTTCTACGCCTTCCTCACCCCATTCTACTATTTCGTCGGCGGGGCGACCCTCGGGCTCATCCTGGCCGGCGCCTGGCTCGTCCTCTTCCCGATCCTCCGGATCTTCGTCGGCCGCAGCGGCTGGGGTGGGGGAGGACGCGGCGGAGGTGGTGGCTGGCCGATCTTCTTCCCCGGCGGCGGTTTCGGTGGTGGTGGCGGCGGCAGTTGGGGAGGCGGCGGAGGCGGCGGCTTCTCGGGCGGCGGAGGGAGCTTCGGCGGTGGTGGGTCTTCGGGGAGCTGGTAAGAGGGGTGGACGACAGGGGCCCACCCAAGAAAAAACAGTCCTACCTAACGCCTATGAGGGCCGTGCCCAAACCCACCCTCCGGCGGTCTTCTAAAGAGGGCGTGTAGAATCGACTGGGTGTTCCCCCTCCTCCTAGAGCTTGCGATCTTTACCGGAGCCTTGGCCTCGCCGCTCCTGCCGGCTCCGTGGTCGGCCCTCGCGCTCCTCGCCCTCGCGCTTCTCTGGCTGCGCTCCCGGCCGCCGCGCCGCGAGGTGGGGGTGGCGGGGGTCGCTCTCCTCGTCGCCATCGCCGTTCTGGGGTTCCAGTGGGTCTCCCTCCTCGGCGAGCAGGCTTCCGAGCGGGAGTGGGTGGCGGCGGTGCGACAGCAGTATGCCGGGCTCTGGCGTGGACTCTGGGACGAGGCCGGCAACGCCGCTCGTTCCATCGGCCGGCCGCCGCAGGACCCCCAGGCGACGCTCGCCGCCTTCAGGCGGCTCGCCGGCCAGGAGGTGCAGGCGGGGGGCGGCCGTCATGGGCTGCTGCTCCTGGATCCCGACGGCAACGCCGTGGCCTGGGCGGGGGAGGGGCTGCTCCACGAGCTCAAGCCCGAGGCCGTCCCCCGTTCGGGGACTCACTTCGTCGCCGGCTGGAGCGCCATCACCCTCCTCGCCGTCGAGCCACTCGACACCGCGCGCCGCCCCTGGCGGGTGGTCGCGGGGGCGAGCTTCCCCGCCAACCAACTCCCCTTCGGCGCCGGGGCGACAGCGCGCTGGTCGCTGGTGCGCGAGCCGGGGGAGATCTCCCCGGGGGCGCTCGTCGTCGCCGCCCGCGGTCTCCCCACCCTCGTCGTCGCCCGCAGCTCGACGGGTTCCGGGACGACGGGCCTGCCGGTTCCCGAGCGCCCGCTCTGGCCCCGGCAGGTGGCGTGGGCGGCGCTCGGCTTCGCCCTCCTCGCCCTGGCCGTCATGCGCGGCGTCGCCGTCGCCCTGCCGTCCCGTCCGGCCGACGCCACGGCGGGGCTCGATCGGCGTCTGTCGGCCAAGGCCGCCATCGCCCCGCTCGCCTTGGGCGGCATCGTCGCCTGGGGAGCGGCCGTCCCGGTGCCGGCGGTGGACGTGGCGGGGCTCGTCCTCGGGCTCGCCCTGGCGATTTTCGGGCTGCGCGCAAAGCGGCGCTCGGCGAGCCTCGCCGGGCCGTCCGCCCGCTCCCGCCGGGCCGCCCTCGCCGGGGCGGCCGCGGCGCTCGCCGTCTTTACCGCGGCCTGGCTCGCCCAGCGCTTCGAGGGGCCGCTCGACTTGAGCGGCTCCCTCCTCGCCGAGCCGCACGTCCTCGGCCTGCGGATCGCTTTAGCCGCCCTGGCCTGCGGCCTCTTCTGCCTGGCCGGCCGGAACGGCGGCGCTCCGGACGTCGCGGCAATGCCCAAGATCCCGGAGACCCCGGAGACGCCGGAGACCCCAGAGATCGCCGACCCCGCGAGCTCCCCCGACCGCCGGGACCGCTGGGCCTGGCTTGCCGTGGCCCTTCTCCTCGCCGGCTCCGGGCTCGCCGACTTCGCCCCCGCCGCGCTCCTCCTCTTAGCCGCCGGCGGGGCGGCCGCCGCTCGCTGGGCGGGGACCCGCGGGCCGGGGCGCTCCGGAGCGACGCTCGCGGCCCTCGCGTTGATCTCCTGCCTCGCCAGCTCCGGGGCCGCCGAGACCGCGTACCGGCTGCGCCTCGCGTCCATCGCCGCGACCGAGCTCCTGCCGCGCTTCGCGCCGCCCACCGAGGCCGAGGTCACGGCCCTGACCCGCGACCTCGCCGCTCACTTCAAATCGCGCGACTTGAAGAACCTCGTGCCGCGTCTCCCGGAGGGTCTGGAGCGCCAGGACTTGGCCTTCGCCCTCTGGCGGAGCTCGCCGCTCGCCCGCCGGCACACTCTCTCCGCCCTCGTCGTCGAACCCCTGAGCGGGCCCGCGTCCTCCTTCTCCTTCGGCATGACCTTGACCGGCGAAGGGCGGATCGAGGAGCGCCAGGTTCGCCTCACCGCCCTCCGCCCTCCCCTCTGGCGGCGGGCGCTCATCGAGGGCCAGTCGGTCCTCAACTACGCCGGCGTCCCCTGGGCGCGGGCGCGCTACTGGATGCTGCCCCGCCCCGGTTTCGAGGTCGCCGACCGGCGCGACTTAGGCGAGGTCGAGGTGGGCCTCTTGAAGGGCGAGCCGGTGGCGAGCCCGTTCGACGAGCTGCCCTGGCCGGTCCTCTACGCTCTCTATGCGCGGGACCGCCACTCCACCCTCTCGCCCTGGGAGGAGGCGCCGCCCCTCCAGCGCTCCCTCGCCGGGACCGCCGGCGAGGTCCACCGGGCGGCCTGGGTGAGCACCCCGTCCGGCGCGGCCCGCGGCTACTCTCTGCGCACGACCGGTGGCTGGCGGGTGCTCTACCTGCCGTTCGAGATGCCGCTCGACGCCCTCGAACGGACCACCACCGCCGCCCTCTCGGTGCTCCTTCTCCTCACCCTGGGAAGCGTCGTCGCCCTGCTCCTCTCGCTCCCACGGGCCGCCTTCCGCGATCTCCTCAGGCGGACCGTCCGCTCCTACTCGAAGCGCCTGCTCCTCGTCTACACCGCGCTCCTCCTCTTCCCGCTCCTGCTCTTGAACGTCGTCCTCGTCCGCGCCATCGGCGAGCGGCTGGAGCGCGAGCAGCGGACGGCGGGGGAAGCGGCGCTCAACTCGGCACAGAAGGAGCTCGGCGACCGCTTTCTCTCGCTCCCCCCCGGCTTCGGCATCGACACCGCGCTCAACGACGCCATCCTGACCTCCCTCTCCCAGGTCATCCATCACGAGATCAACCTCTACTGGCGCTCGACGGTCCGCGCCTCCTCGAAGGACGAGCTGTTCACCGCCGGCCTCCTGCCGAAGCGCATCCCGGGGGAGATCTACTCCCGCCTGGCGCTTTTGGGCTACGACCTCTCCTCGCGCACCAACCATGCCGGCGGTACCGACTACCTGGAGCTCTACGCCCCCTTGAGGGTGCCCGGGGTGGTGCAGAACGAGGAGCACCTCTTCCTCTCGATTCCCCTCCTCGCCCAGCAGGCGGAGGCCGCGGCCGAGCTGCTGCACCTGCGGCGGAGTGCCTTCCTCGTCACCGCCGCCCTCTTCATCCTCTCGGTGGCGGTGGGCACCCGCCTGGCGCGGAACTTCACCCGTCCGCTGGCCCAGCTGGTCTTAGGCACCCGCCGAATCGCTCTCGGCGCGGCGTCGCTCGACCTCGCCCCCTCCGATCTCGAGCTCGCGGCGCTGGTCGACGCGGTCGACGAGATGGCCCGCCGCATCGCCGAGGGGCGGGAACGGCTGGTGCGCGAGAAGAAGGTGGTCGAGAGGATGGTCGAGAACATCACCTCCGGGGTGGTCTCGGTCGATCGCGAGCGCCGGGTCCTCATGCACAACCGGGTGGCGGCGGAGCTTTTAGGAGTGCACACCGGGCAGACCCTGGAACGGGCCGTCGAGCGCTCGGCGCGCCTGGCGCCGGTCGCCGCCTTCCTGCGCTCGGCGGGCGGCGAGATGGCGCGCGCCACCGTGCGCCTGCCCCGCGCCGGCACCGTGAGCGAATCCGCTCCCGCCGCGGGCTCTCCCGGGAACGCCGGCACGGGAGGGACGGGCGAGCAGGAGTGGACCCTCATCTGGGCGCCGCTCCCCGGGCCGGGGGAGCCCTCGGCGCTCCTGGTCGTCGAGGACGCGACCGAGATCCTCCGCGGTCAGCGCCTCCTCGCCTGGGCTGAAATGGCGCGGATCATCGCCCACGAGATCAAGAACCCGCTCACCCCCATCCGCCTCTCGACCGAGCACATGCGGGAGGTCTACCGCCGCGACCCCGACCACTTCACGGCGGTCTTCGAGCGCTGCACCGACAACATCCTCACCCAGGTCGACGAGCTGCGCTCGATCGCCGCCGAGTTCTCGGCCTACAGCGCCATCCCCCGGATCGACCTCCAACCCGGAGATCTCACCGCGGCGATCGCCGGCCTGGTCGAGGGCTACCGCGCGGCGCCGCCCGAGGGCGTCGCGGTCGAGCTCGACATCGTGGGAGCCGGGAACGGGGGAGCCCCGATCGAGACCCGCTTCGACGCCAAGCTCTTGAGCCGCGCGGTGCGCAATCTGCTGGAGAACGCGCTCCGCGCGAGCGCCGGCGGCGGCAAGGTGGTCGTCCAGGTGGAGCGCCTGAACGGCAAGGCCCGGATTACGGTCTCGGACCACGGCCCCGGGGTCCGCCCCGAGCTGCTCGGAAGGATCTTCGATCCTTACTTCTCGACCCACGACACGGGAACCGGCCTGGGGCTCCCCATCGCCCGCCGCATCGCCGAGGAGCACGGCGGCGGGATCACGGCGAGGAACCGGCCGGAAGGCGGGTTGGAGGTGGCGATCACGCTGCCGATTCAGTAGGGTCGATCGATCTGCCTACGATGCAGGCGAGCGCAGCCAGTCTCGCGAAGCACCGTTTGAGTCGCGTCAGGCCCTCTCCCAGACCCGAAGCGGACCGCCACCCCCTGGCGCAGCTTCCGCGAAGTGGTTATAAGATAGCCGCCGAAGCGCGAAATCTCGCGGGTGGTCACGCCCGTCGCAAGAGCGAGTTCCAGGGGGGAGCGAAGCATGACATCGAGAGGCATGGGGGGCGGGGCTCTCCTCCTCCTAGGCATTGTCGCCGGCGGTTTTGCCGGCTGCGGGGGCAAGCCCCCGGCGGGCGGTCCGGGCGGCGGTCCTCCGGGTGGCGGCGGCGGTGGACTGCCGGTTCAGGTCGAGACCGTGCGCGAGGCCGACCTGCGGGATACGAGCGAGTACCTGGCGACGCTCAAGTCCCGGCACTCGGTCAACGTCCAGCCGCAGACCGAGGGCGTCATCACCCAGATCTTCGTCAAGTCGGGGGATCGGGTCGCCCCCGGTACGCCGATCCTCCAGATCGACCCTTTGAAGCAGCGCGCCGCGGTCAAGAGCGAGGAGGCGACCCGGTCGCTCAAGCGGGCGGCTCTCGACTATGCCCACCAGCAGCAGCAGCGGATGGAGACCCTCTATAAGGGCGGCGCCGTCCCCAAGCAGTCGCTCGACGAGGCGGAGAGCGCCCTCCACCAGGCGCAGGCGGACTACGACGCCCTGGGCGCCCAGGTCGAGGAGCAGGAGGTGCAGCTGCGCTACTTCCGGGTGACCGCGCCTTCGGCCGGCGTCGTGGGGGACATCCCGGTCCGGGTGGGCGACCGGGTCACCTCGGCGACGCTGCTGACGACGATCGACGAGAACACCGCCCTCGAAGCCTATGTCTCGATCCCCCTCGAACGATCGAAAGACCTGCGGCTCGGCCTGCCGGTCGAGATCGTGGGGGACGACGGCCAGGCCCTCGCGACGAGCGCGATCTCCTACGTCGCTCCCCAGGTCGACGACCAGACCCAGTCGGTGCTGATCAAGGCGCCGGTCGCCAACGCTTCCACTCCCGCCAATGCCGCCAAAGCCGCCAATCCCGCCAATCCCGCCAATGCCATGAACGCCGCGACTCCCGCCAAAGCCCTGGCCCTCCGCGCCGGCCAGGTGGTGCGCGCCCGGGTGGTGTGGAGCGCCCACCGTGGGCCGGTCCTGCCGGTTCTCGCGGTGACCCGGACGAGCGGCCAGTATTTCGCGTTCGTCGTCGAGCCCGGCGCGGACGGCAAGGGCTTCGTCGCCCACCAGCGGCCGATCCAGGTGGGCGAGGTGGTGGGCAACGACTATGTGGTGCTCTCCGGGATCAAGCCGGGCGAGCGGGTGGCGACCGGCGGCGTGCAGAAGCTCGCCGACGGCACTCCCGTGACGCCCCAGGAGACTCCCCCGACCGCTCCCCAGCCTCCGCCGGCCGCTCCCCAGTCCTGACGCGCCGACTTCCGAGCCCACTTCCAGACAAATCGCCCATGTTCGCCGACTTTTTCCTCAAGCGACCGGTCTTCGCGACCGTCTGCGCCCTCCTCATCATCCTCGCCGGGGCGGTGTCGATCCCCAGCCTCCCGGTCGCCCAGTATCCGACCCTCGCGCCGCCGCAGATCACGGTGACGAGCTTCTACACCGGCGCGAGCTCGCAGGTCGTCGAGTCCGCCGTCACGACGCCTCTGGAGCAGCAGATCAACGGCGTCGAGGGGATGCGCTACCTCACCTCGACGTCGGCCAACGACGGTTCGAGCGTCATCACCGCCACCTTCGAGATCGACCGCAACATCGACCTCGCGGCGGTCGACATCCAGAACCGCGCCTCGATCGCCTCGGGGCGGCTGCCGAACGAGGTGCGGACGGCCGGCGTCACCGTCGCCAAGAGCTCGACCGCCTTCGTCCTCGTCGCCGGCATGTACGCCGAGCACGGCGAGTACGACGCGCTCTTCATGAGCAACTACGTCGACATCTACTTGAAGGACGCCCTGAAGCGGGTCAAGGGGGTGGCCGACGTCCTCATCTTCGCCGAGCGCAAGTACTCGATGCGACTGTGGCTCGATCCGTCGCTCCTCGCCAGCCGCAAGGTGACGGCTTCCGACGTCGTCGCGGCGCTCCGCGAGCAGAACGTGCAGGTGGCGGCGGGGCAGGTCGGCCAGCCGCCGGCCCCGCCCGGCCAGGCCTACCAGATCAGCGTGCGGGCGATCGGCCGGCTCTCCGAGCCCGCCGAGTTCGGCAACGTCGTCATCAAGTCGCGGCCGGACGGCACCCTCGTCAAGCTCCGTGACGTGGGGAGAGCCGAGCTGGGGGCCGAGAGCTACGATTCGAACCTGACCTTCAACGGCGTCCCGGCGGTGGGCTTCGCCGTCTTCCAGCTGGCGAGCGCCAACGCCCTGGACGTCGATCGCGACGTCAAGGCGGAGCTGGCGCGGCTCTCGAAGCGCTTCCCGCCGGGCCTTAAGTACAAGGTGGCGTTCGACACGACGACGGTCGTGGGGGAGTCGATCCGCGAGGTGCTCATCACCCTCATCGAGGCGATCCTCTTCGTCATCGCCGTCATCTTCTTCTTCCTCCAGGACTGGCGGAGCACGCTCATCCCGGCGATCACGATCCCGGTGTCGCTCATCGGCGCCTTCGCCTTCGTCAAGCTCCTCGGCTTCTCGATCAACACGCTCACCCTCTTCGGCATCACGCTCGCGACCGGCCTCGTCGTCGACGACGCCATCGTCGTCCTCGAAAATATCGAGCGCCACATCCACGAGGAACACAGCGACGTCATGACGGCGGCCTCGGCGGCGATGCGGGAGGTGACCGGCGCGGTCATCGCGACCTCGCTCGTCCTCGTCTCGGTCTTCGTGCCGGTCGCCTTCTTCCCCGGCACCACCGGCCTCCTCTATAAACAGTTTTCCTTGACGATCGCCTTTTCGGTCGCCCTCTCGGCGTTCAACGCGCTCACCCTGACCCCCGCTTTGGCGGCGCTCTGGCTGGGCCGCGGCGAGCGGGCGCACGGGGCGTTCTTTGCGACCGTCAATCGCGGCATCGACGGCCTCACCCGCGGCTACCACCGCGTGCTCGAAGGATTCCTGCGCTGGCGTTGGGTCGTCGTCCTCCTCTTCCTCGTCGGGCTCGGGCTCACCTACTGGATCTTCCGGCTGGTGCCGACCGCCTTCGTGCCGGACGAGGACCAGGGCTACTTCATCGTCAACATCCAGGCGCCCGCCGGGGCGTCGCTCGCCTACACGACGCGGATCGCCGCCGAGGCGCAGAAGATCGTCAGCGGGGACAAGGACGTCATCTCGCTCTTCTCGGTCACCGGCTTCAGCTTCGGCGGCAACGCGCCCAACCGCGGCCTCATGTTCGCCAGCTTGAAACCGCTCGCCGAGAGGAAGGGCGCGGAGCATTCGGCCAAGTCGGTCGTCGGCCGGCTCCTCGGGCCGCTCCTCGGCATGCAGGGCGCCTTCGTCATCCCCTTCGAGCCGCCTCCCATCCAGGGGCTCGGGGTCTTCGGCGGCTTCCAGTTCGAGGTTCTGGACCAGAGCGGCGGCACGGTCACGGGGCTGGAGCAGGCGACCCACGATCTCGTCGGCCAGGCGAGCAAGAGCCCGGATTTGACCGGCCTCTTCACCGGCTTCACCGCCAACGATCCGCAGATCCTCGTGAAGATCGATCGCGACCGGGCGAAGAGCCTCGGCATCTCGCTCGGCGAGATCACCGACACCCTGCAGATCTTCCTCGGCTCGATCTACGTCAACGACTTCGACTTCAACAACCGTTCCTATCGGGTTTTCGCCCAGGCGGACAGCCGGTTCCGCGCCGAGCCCGGTGACCTCAAGGAGTTTTACGTAAGAGCTGACAACGGGATGATGGTCGCGCTGGGGAGCCTGGTCACGGTCTCGGAGACGACGGCGCCCCAGGTCATCAGCCATTACAACCTTTTCCGTTCGGCGGAGATCAACGGCGCGGCGGCCCCGGGCAAAAGCTCCGGCCAGGCGATTGCCGCCATGGAGGCGCTGGCGAAGAAGGTGCTGCCGCAGGGGTTCGGCTACGAGTGGTCCGGCCAGTCGCTCGAAGAGATCCGCTCGGGCGGCCAGTCGCTCCTCCTCTTCGGTCTCGGTCTCCTGGTCGTCTACCTGACGCTTTCGGCGCAGTACGAGAGCTTCACCCTGCCCTTCATCATCCTTCTCGCCGTGCCGCTCGCCCTCTTCGGCGCGCTCGCGGCGCAGGCCGTGCGGGGTCTGGAAGACGACGTGTACTGCCAGATCGGGCTCGTCATGCTGATCGGTCTCGCGGCGAAAAACTCGATCCTGATCGTCGAGTTCGCCGAGCAGCTCCGCGCCAAGGGCGCGACGATCGTCGAGGCGGCGATCGAATCGGCGCGCATAAGACTCCGCCCCATCCTCATGACCTCCTTCGCCTTCATCCTCGGCGTCCTCCCCCTGGTCTTCGCCTCCGGCGCCGGCCAGGCGAGCCGCCACTCGGTGGGCACCGCGGTCTTCGGCGGCATGATCGTCTCGACTCTCCTGAACCTCGGGATCATCCCCGTGCTCTACGTCATCGTCCGCACGCTCACTCCCGGCAAGAGCGTCCGGACGGAGGCGATCGAAGCCACCGAGCCCCTCTCGCCCACCGAGGCGGACCTGGAGAGCGGCCATGCGTAGGGGGCGCTCTCTCCTCCTCGTTCTTCTCGCGAGTCTCCCCGGGTTCGCGGCCGCGGTGGCCCAAGCGCCCGCGGCTACCCAAGCGCCCGCGGCCAGCCCGCCGGTCGTCGAGAAGATCACGTTCAAGGCGGCGGTCGACCGCGCCCTCGCCCGCAATCCGACCGTCCAGGAGGCGGTGGCCGAGGTGCTCCGCGCCGAGGCCCTGGTGGTGCAGGCGCGCTCGGGCACGCTGCCCAATTTGACCGGGGCCGGCGCCTACACGCGGCTCGACAGCGCCCGCCGGTTCGGCTCGCAGATCTTCACGCCCCAGGGGGTGACGACGGCGAACGGGACCTTGACGGTGCCGCTCTTCGACCTGGTCGCCTGGGCGGCCTGGGCGCATTCGAAAAACGACAAGGAGGTCGCCGAGCTCTCCGCCGCCGACGTCAAGCGCCGGGTGGCGACTTCCACGGCGAACGCCTTCCTCATGGTCATCGCCCGCCACCGGGTGCTGGAGGCGAACCAGCGGGCGGAGGATACCGCCAAGGCCCACCTGGGCGTCGCCCACCAGCGCCAGGAGGGCGGCGTCGCCAGCCGGCTCGAAGAGGTGCAGGCGGCGCAGGAGGCGTCGGACGACGAGGTGCGGGTGTTTCAGTCGGCGCTCGACCTGCGCCGCGCGCAGGAAGCCCTGGGGGTGCTCCTCGCGGCCGACGGCGCCGTCGACGCGGCGGACGTCCCGGTCTTCGAGGGCCTGCCGGCGAGCCCGGAGCCGGCGCTCGAAGCGCGAGCCGACATCCGGCTGCAGCTCGGCCGCGAGCGCGCCGCCCTGCAGGTGCTGAAGGACAGCTGGCGCGACTACACGCCGACCGTCGATCTCGTCGTCCAGGAGCTGCTGCAGAGCCCCGCGACGCTCATCCAGCCGGCGAACAGCTGGCAGGCGCTCCTTGAGCTCAACGTGCCGATCTACGACGCCGGCCTCCGCCGCGGGCGCCGCCTGGAGCGCCAGGCGCTCGTCGACGAGGCGGCGGCGAACCGCGCGGGGACCGAGATCCAGGCCCGTTCGGACGTCCGCACCGCCAACGCCGCGATCGAGCTCGCCGACCAGCAGCTCGCGAGCGCCCGAAACGCCGCCCGCCAGGCGAAGGACGCCCTGGACATCTCGAACCTGAGCTACAAGGCCGGAGCCTCCACCAGCCTCGATGCCTTAGACGCCGAGCGCCGCCTGAGAGACGCCGAAACCGCCGTCGCCACCGCCGAAGACGCGGCGCGCCAGGCGCGGCTCGATCTGCTGGTCGCGAGCGGGCGGTTTCCGTAGGGCGGGGCGGTCCGACCGCCGGTCGTATCTACGGCTACCAGGAGGTCTATCCTTTCCCCAGTGCCGGACGGCCACAATCGTCCGGTTCTATCCAGCGCTCCCAGGGAGACGAACTTGTCAGCTTGAGCTCGAAGCCTCGCCGTGAAGCTTGCCGTGGCGCCCCACCTTGCCGGCAGAGGCGCCACGCCAGCCTCCTCTACCGCCCCCACCTCACCGCGAGGATCTCGCCGATCTGCTCGACCGCCCCGGGGCCGGCGGTGTCGAGGATCTCGGCCAAGGCGGCGGGCGAGCGGACGAGGCATTCGAGGAGATGGAGCCCCTCGGCCAGCTGCGGCTCGCACCGCTTGAGCCATCCGGCGACCTGCGGCCCCTGCTCGCCGTAGATCGCGGTGAGAGGGAATCCCTCGCGCTCTTCATCGTTTCCCAGGTGGAACAGCGGCTCCCGTTCGAGGGCGGGGAGGAGGATCGCGAAGAGCCGTGCCCGCTCCTCGTGCCAGAAGAGCCCCTCCGGAGCGGCGCCCCGGTCGAGATCCTCCCACTGGCGGAGCACCGCGACGGCCCCCGGGTGGCCGGCCGCCGGTTCCTGTTTCCAAGGCCCGGCATACTCGGCTTCAGAAGCGGTCAATACCTCGTCGCGCTCGCGAAGCCGTTCGAGAAAGGCGGGGGAGAAGATGGTGGGGAGGGGACGGGTGGGCAGGCTGGTACTATCGGTACGGCTGCGCATGGAGTTGATACCTCCGGCGTGGTTAGGGGTCGGCAGAGGTTCCAGCTCTGTCGGCCCCGCTTTTGGGTTGGGAGGAACGGTTCCTCCGATGGGCGGGAGTATAGCAGAAGTGGGGCGGGAGGTGGGTGAAATAATAGTTTTCCTTCTCCCATGCTCCTGGCGTTCGGGGCGGCGGCTAGAAGCCTCCTCTCGGAAGAGTGCCTCCGGCTATAATACTCAGCGCCGGAATCACCGCGAAGGAATTTTGGGACCAGGCACGTACCTATCTCCCAAGTGTTAGGCGCTTACGCTAGGCTCTCTTATGAGGATCTCTCCCAGATGAGTGTGCCCCCTTTCAACGCATGGTTGTTCCCGTTACTGCGGCGACTGACTGATGGCGAAACCCATGCGCTCAGCGGCCTCGCACAGCAGCTTGCAGACGACCTCGGCCTCTCTTCAGAGGACCGTGCACAGATGTTGAGTAGCGGCCAGTCGACCTACCAAAACAGGATTGGTTGGGCTCGGACATACCTCAAGAAGGCAGGTCTCCTCGAAGCGCCCTCCAGGGGGACCGCTCGAATCACTCCACGCGGCCGAGACGTCATCGCGGAGAACCCACCGACAATCGACGTTAAGTACCTTTATCGTTTTCCTGAGTTTGTAGCGTTCCACACACCGGCGGACGAGAGCAAACCTGTTCCAGAAACCGCAACTGTCGAAAGCCCGGAAGATACGCTTGAGAGAGTATCTCTCCAACTCCGTCAGAGTCTTGCCGCCGAGCTCCTTGAGCGAATCAAAGCCGCTCCGCCGGACCTTTTTGAGCGCTTGGTGCTCGACCTCCTTCTCAGCATGGGATATGGCGGGTCGCGGCAGGATGCCGGTGAAGTCCTCGGCAAGAGTGGCGACGGTGGCCTCGACGGAGTGATCAAGGAAGATCGCCTTGGTCTTGACGCAATCTACATACAGGCAAAGCGCTGGGACAGTGTCGTCGGGAGGCCTGTCGTTCAGGCGTTCGCGGGTAGTCTTGAGGGTGTACGCGCTCGAAAGGGTGTTCTTATCACGACCTCGTCATTCTCGGGCGAGGCCCACTCCTACGTCAAGCAAATCGAAAAGAGAATTGTGCTCATCGACGGCAACGAGTTGGCCGAGTTGATGATCGAGCACAATCTTGCGGTAAGTACCGATGTCGTCTACGAAGTCAAGAAGTTGGATAACGACTATTTTGAAACGTAGGGTTCACTTCAAAGACAGACAATGCACTGAGGGCATGGCCTATAGGCATTAACTTAAGGCTGCGCGTAGGTGGCGTTCATGGCCTGCACGCCCCCACCTGCGGGGGGCGTTCTCCCGGATGCCGCCGCCTCAATCGACGGCCCGCCTTGGAGGCTCCCTCGCCAATTCTGCTGGGGACGGGCCCCCTGGGAGCGCTCGCCGAGCCTCCGGGAAGCTCGGCCGGAGCCTGGGCAGCGTCTCGTTGTGTATAAAAAATCTCGCCATGTGTAGGAACAGCTTCGCCAGGCACTGGAAAGTCTTGCCGAGCCCCGGGAAAGCTTCGCTCGGCCCCGGGAAAGTTTCGCCGAGGGCTGGGAAAGCTTCACCCGGTGCTGGGAAGGCTTCACCGAGGCCTGGGAAATCTTCGCCAGGTGTAGAGAGGGCTTCGCCGAGGGTTGGGGAAGGTCCGCGCGCGGCTCGGGGAAACTTTCCCCGCTGCCGGGAAAACGATCCGCGGCCTGGGGAAAGCTTTCCGCAGCCCCGGAAAGCTTCCCGCGGCTCTGGGGAAACTTTCCGCGGCCCCGGGGAAGTTTTCCGTGTCCTGGGAAAATCTTCTGCGGCCTGGGGCAGCTCCTCAGGGAGTCCGAGTCACGACGACCGCGGCTCCCCGTTCGAGCTGCTGTCGATCCTGGGTGACGAGCTCCATTTGGAGCTGTCGGGCCAAAGCGACGTAGATCGCGTCGCAGCCTCGGATCTTCTCCTCGGCTGCGATTTCCGCGGCGCTGGCCGCGAGGGCTTCGGTAACGGGGAAGAGCTCAACGAAGTGCCGCTCTCGCATCAGGCGAACCGCCTGCTGAGCGAGATCCACGTTGCCAAGACCTCGGCCGAGCGCGGCGGCCACCTCGGCGAGAAGAATCACGGGAGAAACGATCGGCTCGGCCTCCCCCTGCCTCCCCGCCAGCCAGCGGCGACTGGCCCGGTGACCGGGATCTTCCGCATGGAAGAGCGCCACACAGACGCTGGCGTCCAGGATCGGCATGCCTATCGGCGCTGATCTTCGAGCAGCTCGCGAGCGGTCTTCGGCGAGCGCCAGGATCGAGCGATCTCCTCGGCGAGAGTATCGAGCTTCTGAAGCGCCTCGTCCCGTTGCGCCTGGCGCAGGTAGCTTTCGCTCTCCTCCAGGAACGGCCGCAGAACGGCCACCGGCTTTCCTCGCAGGGTGACGATGTACTCCGCCGCGTTCTCCTTGACCTCATGCACGATCTCAGAGGCGTGATTCTTGAGCTCCCGTACGCCGATGGTGCTGGTCGCCATCTCTCCTCCAGAGGCCGAAGTGGCCACCTCTTTGTAGCCACAGTTTAGCTCAGTCTGGATTCAGGCGTCAACGTTGCGAGGGGTGCCAGGTTGGCGACTCCGGCGCGCGGCCGGTATCCGGTATAGTATCTCCATGCCCCAGCCTTCCCCGAAGACGCCTCCGGCGGCCTCGGACTCCTTCCCGCCCGAGGAATCCGCTCTTGCGGCAGACACTGGCAATGAAGACTCAACTCAAGAAGGATGCGGAAGCCTGACCAGGGCTTGCCGAAAAGCTCATTCCGCCTCGCGATAGCCTCTCTTTGGCCCCCCGCTGAAACCCACAAGCTCTCCATCCGCTCCCTTTCGCCGCCAACACGAGCGCCTTGCCGCCAGACAACCTCCAATACGGCGCCGTTTAGCTCTGATTGCGCCGGGAAAGCTTCCAAGAGCCCGCCGAAAGCTCCCCATAGAGGTTTTCAGCACTCGTATGGCGCCCGAATTAGCTCCTGCCGGAGGTCTACAGGTGGCTGTCTGGACCCAAATACAATGTGCGGGGTTCTACACGTTCTATTCGGTATTCGGTAGGAGCCTGTCACCGGCCAATCGGTGGCTATCGAGACCCTACAGCCTCTAATCCAGCTCCTCTAACCTCTATCCGCGGCGCTCTTACGCCCGTTGGGTGGCGGATGGACTGCTTTCGAAGCGCGCCTCTTCTCAGAGCCGGACGACCGCGACCGTCCGCCCTTCCCACGCCACCTCTTCCGTCGTGCACCGTCCCGGCAGCGGCTCCGCCGCCTTCCTGGCGTCGAAGATGATCAGCGTTCCGCGGTCTAAGCCCAGGCGTTCGAGATAGCTGCCGAGCTGCTTCAATCCTTGGGGGAAGGGATCGGGGCGGCCGTCGCGCCAGACCTTGAGCTCGACGGCCCAGCGCTCGGTGCCACCGACATGACGCCAGCGGATGCAGAGGTCGATCCGGCCGCTTCCCACGGCGTACTCGCGGTCGATGAAGCCGCCGCCATTGACCACTTTCTGGAGGAACGCCATGAAGACGAGCTGCGCCGCCGCCTCGCTGTAGGGAGCCTGGGCGAGGTAGGGCTCGGCGTTCTCGCACCAGAAGGCGGCAAAGTCGCCTAAGAGGAGGTCGAAGCGCAGCCGTCCGTCCGGAGCGAGATAGGCGGGGGAGGGGCGCGGCAGGGCGAGCGTCTGTTCGAGGAGGGAGGTCAGGGCGCGCGGGATGACCTCGCGGTAGATCGGATTGGCAATGGTGAGGCCCTGCGGCGTCGCCACCACCAGGCCGAGGTCGAGGGAGAAGCGGACGTCGTCGTCGAGGAGATTCGGCGGCAGCGTCTCGCCGGCGACGATCGGCTCGATCACCCGCCGCACCCGCGGCTCGCGCAGGCGCTCGATGAGCGAGTCGAGGTGAGTATCCCGACGCAGGATGAGCGCCTCCTTCGCCGCCTCGATCACGCCGGCATCGATGGGGAGGGAGCGGTCCGGGACCAGCGTCTCGACCGCCTGCCGGGCGAGGGCGTTGACCAGCCAGGGCTGGCCGCGGGTGAGCTCGAAGGCGAGCGCAGAGGCCTCGGGGGTGAAAAGCTGTCCGGTGTCCTCGGTGTGCTGGCCGTAGAGCTCCGCGACCTCGGCCGCCGTGAAGTTGGGGAGGGTGAGCGATTCGACCTTGATGTTGAACGGCGAGGAGGTGCCGAGGCTCTGGACCTCGGGACGGATCTGTCTTCTGTAATCGCGCACGTCGCGCAGGCCGACCAGGGCCACGCACTGGGGGAACTGGCCGGGCCGGTCGGCGTAGCCGGTGCGGAGCTGGTGGAGGACCGAGACCAGAAGGTTGTCGAAGAGGGCGTCGATCTCGTCGAGGAAGAGCACCACGGGCCGCGGGCACCGCCGGGACCAGCGGGTGAGGAGATCGAGCAGGCGAAACCCGCCGGCCGTGGCGGGATCGGGCTCCGGCGGCCGGATCTCCGCGGGAAGGTGGTTCTCCGCGGCGATGCGAAGGGCGCCGAGCACCGTCTCGATCCCGCGCTCGACGTCACCCCCCGCGGCCTGGCCTACCTCGCAGGAGGTGAGGAGGGCGGCGTAGCGCCCCTCCGCGGTGAGCGCCTGGGCCAAAGAGCGAAAGTAGGTGGTCTTGCCGGTCTGCCGCGGCGCGTGGACGACGAAATAGAGCTTCTGGTCGATCAGACGGCGCAGTTCGGGCAGCCGCCGGTCGGGCGGCAGCATGTAGTGATCGTGCGGATCGCAGGGTCCCGCGGTATTGAAGAACCTCGGCATAGGGCCTTCAGTCTGTCACCAAAGCTTGGGAAGCGAAATCGCCGGCCCCCCGGCCCTTCGGTTGTATCCCCGTCCCCCTGGAGGTATCTTTAGGGCGGGACGGGTGGCATGAACCATTGGAAAGAGACCGCGGAGATCCTGGGGAGACTCGCCGAGCTGACGGCGACCGGGAGACGGGCAGCGCTCGCCACCGTCGTCAGCATCTCCGGCTCCGCCTACCGCCGGCCGGGAGCCAAATTCCTCATCGAAGAGACCGGCAGCACCCTGGGGAGCGTCAGCGGCGGCTGCCTGGAGGCCGACGTGCGCGACGTGGCGCTCTCGGGCGTCCTCGCTTCGGGCTCCCCGTCTCTGCGCCACTACAGCACCGGCGGGGACGACGACGCGGTGTGGGGGCTGGGGCTCGGCTGCAACGGCATGGTGGACGTCTTCGTCCAGCCGGCGACGGCGGGTCCGCTCGCGGCTCTCGCCGAGCGCCTGCGGGAGCTTCTGAAGGGCGACGCGCCGGTCGCCATCGCCACCCTCGTCGACACCAGTGGTGCCAGTATCGCCAGTATCGCCAGTGCCGCCGGTACCGCCGGGGACGGTTCCGGGGACATGGGCGCGACGCTCCTCCTCGAACCGGGGGGAGCCGTGCGCGGCTCCCTGGGCTCGCCGGAGCTCGACCGGCTCGCCGCCGCGGAGGCCCGCGTCCTCCTGTCGAGCGGGAGCTCGGGAGTCCATCGGATCGGCGGCCGTCGGGTGTTCGTCGAGGTGCTGCCGCCGCCGCCGCACCTGGTCGTCTGCGGCGCCGGGGAGGACGCCCGGCCGCTCGTCGCCTACGCCGCGGATTCGGGCTTCCGGGTCACTGTCTTCGATCACCGGCCGGCTCTCCTCGTTCCCGAGCATTTCCCGCAGGCCTCGCGGCTCGTCCTGGCGCGCCCGGGGACTCCGGAGGCGATGGCGAGCCTGCCCCCGGCCGAGCGGTCGCTCGCCGTCGTCAAGACCCACTCGCTCGCCATCGACCGCGAGTGGGTGCGGCTCCTCCTCGCGGCGGGCGTCCCCTATGTCGGGGTGCTCGGGCCGCGCGAGCGCACCGAGGGCATCCTCAAGGACATCGGTGAGACCGGCGCCCTCCGCGCCGGGCGAGTTTACGGCCCGGTGGGGCTCGACCTCGGCGCCGATGGACCGCGCCAGGTGGCGGTGAGCATCGTCGCCGAGCTTCTGGCGGTCACGGCGGGGCGGCAGCCGCGCCATCTCTACGAAAGGAAAGAAGCGATCCATGCCGGACCCGTCCTCTGAGACGCCAGACCGCTCCGGACCTGTCGCCGGCATCCTCCTGGCCGCCGGCCTGTCGAGCCGGATGGGAAGCAATAAGATGCTTTTTGAGCTCGACGGCGAGAGCGTCCTCCGCGGCGCCGCGCGGCGGGCGATCGCGGCCGGGCTCTCGCCGCTCCTGGTCGTCCTCGGCCACCAGCGGGAGAGGACCGAGCAGGAGGTGGCCGGGCTCGCCTGCGAGGTGGTCTACAACCCCGATTTCGAGGAGGGGATCACCTCCTCCCTCCGCGCCGGGCTCGCCGCGCTTTCGGCCCATCCCGAGGTGCAGGGCGCGGTCGTCCTGCTCGCCGACATGCCCTACGTCACCTCCGAGATGATCGCGGCGCTCGTCGCCCGCTACCGGTCGAGCCCGGCGCCGCTCGTCGTTTCGGACTACGAGGGGGTCCATGCGCCCCCGATGCTGTACGATCAGTCGCTCTTCGAGGAATTGACGGCGATGACCGAGACCGGCTGCGGCAAGCAGGTCGTCAAGCGCCACCGGCACGAGGCCGAGGTTCTGGCCTGGCCGGCTCTGGCACTCTCCGATCTGGACGTGCCGGAGGACTACGCGCGGGTGCGCGGGGGACAGTAGAGCTACACGCGAGAAAGGAAGCGAGAGCCGACCATGCATGCGAACCTCCTCCAGCTGGCCGCGGACCTGGCGCGGCGGGAGGAACCCTTCGTCCTCGCGATCGTCGTCCGCCGCCAGCCCGCCAGCTCCTCCCAGGCCGGAGACATGGCCCTCATCACCGCCGCCGGGGACTTCCACGGCTGGCTGGGAGGGAGCTGCACCCAGCCGACCATCGTCCGCGAGGCGCAGCGCGCGCTCGCCGACGGCCTGCCCCGCCTGGTCGCCCTGGCGCCCGATCCGGAAACCGAACGGCGGCCGGGGGTGGCGGTCTTCCCCATGACCTGCCACAGCGGAGGGACCGTGGAAATCTACCTGGAACCCGTCGTGCCCGGACCCCGCCTCGTCGTCTTCGGCGTCTCGCCCACCGCCCGCGCTCTCGTCCGGCTGGGGAAGGCCATGGGCTACACGGTCGCAGTCGTCGATCCGGATGTCGCCAACACGGAAGAAGCGGGTCCCGAGCGCTTCTTAGGCGCCGACCAGATCCTCACCGATGCCGGCCCGCTCGCCCCGTCCTCCAGCCCGCGCTTCGTCGTCGTGGCGACGATGGGGGAGCGCGACGAGGAGGCGATCCGGGCGGCCCTCGCGCTCTCTCCTGCCTACCTGGGGGTCGTCGCGAGCCGCAAGCGCTTCGCCCAGATCCGCGAAACCCTGGAAGCCGGCGGGGTGACCGCCGCGGCGCTCGACGCCATCCACAGCCCGGCGGGTTTGAAGATCGGCGCCCAGCGCCCGGAGGAGATCGCCCTCTCCGTCCTCGCCCAGATCGTCGAGCAGCGGCACGAGGCGGAAAAGGCGGCGGGGGAGAAGCCGGGCGAGGTCGACCCGTCCCTCCCTCCACTGCCGCCGAGCGACGCCCTCGACCCGGTCTGCGGCATGACGGTGACGATCGCCACGGCTCGCCACCAGGCCGAGCACGCCGGCCAGAGGTACTACTTCTGCGGCGGCGGCTGCCGCGAGCGCTTCCTGGCCGATCCCGCGCGCTACCTGGCCCCCGCGAGCCCTGAGACATCGGAGACCACGGTTTGAGGCCGGAGATCGCCGCTCTGGCCGAGTCCATGGAGCGCCTGGGGTATATCGCCGATCCGGCGATCGCCACGGCGCTCTTCCTCTCCCGGGAGATGCGGCGGCCGCTCCTGATCGAGGGCGATGCCGGGGTGGGGAAGACCGAGATCGCGAAGGTGCTGGCACGGCTCGAAGACACCGATCTGATCCGCCTCCAGTGCTACGAGGGGCTGGACGTCTCGACCTCCCTCTACGAGTGGAACTACCAGCGCCAGATGCTCCGCCTGCGGATCGCCGCCGCCGAAGACGAGGGCAAGTCGGCGGGCGAGATCGAGGATCTGATCTTCGGCCGCAGCTATCTCCTGGAACGACCGCTGCTCCGCGCCATCACCCGGAAGGAAGGGCCGGCGGTCCTCCTGATCGACGAGGTCGACCGCGCCGACGACGGCTTCGAGGCGTTCCTCCTGGAGGTGCTGTCGGATTTCCAGGTGACGATCCCGGAGCTCGGCACGATCCGCGCCGAGCACGTGCCCTATGTCGTCCTCACCTCGAACCGCAGCCGGGAGATCGGCGACGCGCTCCGCAGGCGTTGTCTCTATCTCTATATCGAGCACCCGACGCTCGAAAAGGAAGTGCGCATCTTGAACGCCCGGGTGCCGGGGGCGAGCGCCCGGCTCGCTTTGGAGATCGGTCGCTTCATGGCTGCGCTACGGCGGCGGCGGTTGAGCAAGGCGCCGGGGGTGGCGGAGACGCTCGACTGGGCGCAGGCGCTGCTGCGGCTCCACAGCGATCATCTGGACCGGGAGACGGTCCAGGAAACCCTGGGCTGCATCCTGAAAGACCGGCACGATCTGCGCGAGCTGCAAGGCGAGGAGCTGGAAGCGGTGCTCGCGGAGGCGGTGGGATGAGCGTCCCTCCCGCTTTTGTCCCGCCCGACCCGCTGGCCAGGGGGCCGTCTGAAACCGAGGACGGCCTCCTGGCTGCGCAGAGCGCCCGAGGGAAGCCGCCCGCAGGTTCAGACGGGCCCCGTACCGATGCGGCCGATCTGGTGTCTCAAATCGCCCGTTTCGGGCGGGCTTTGCGGGAGCGCGGCGCCGCCATCCACCTGAGCGACGAGGCGGACGGCTTGGCGGTGCTCACGCTCGTCGACTTGAGCGACCGCGACGAGGTGCGCCGGGCGCTTCGCGCGGCGCTCAAGATTCGGCCGCGCGACCTGGCGGCCTTCGAAGACCTCTTCGCCCGGCTGTGGAGCGTGGAGGGCGAGCCGGCGGCAGCCTCCGCTTCCGCCAATCCGCCGATCCAGGCGCCGCGCCTGCCGGGGGCTCCCCGTCCGCCGTCCCCCCAGGCGCGACCGCGCCGGGCGCCGGAAAACGAACGGGCGGTCGAGGTGACGTTTCCCGAGGGCGACGAGCCGGGGTACAGCCCGGAGGCCCGGCTCCGCCGGAAACCTTTCGAGGAGTACACGGCGGCCGACCTCCTCGCCCTGGAGCGCCTCCTCGCCCGCCTGGCCCTGCGGCTCGCCACCCGGCGCAGCCGTCGGCGGGTGCCGGTCCGTGGCCGCGGCGAGGTGGATCTAAGGCGGAGCTTCCGCCGCGCCCTCGCCCACGGCGGCGAGTTTCTCTCCCTCGCCCGGCGGGCGCGGCCGATCGAGGAGCCCCGGCTGGTGGTGCTCTGCGACACCAGCGGCTCGATGGACCCCCATGCCCGCTTCTTCCTCGGCTTCGTGCTCGCTCTGCGCCGGGCGGCGCGGTCGACCGAGGTCTTCGCGTTCAATACCTCGCTCGTCCGGCTCACCCCTTTCTTCCGGCCGGGCCGGATCGACCTCGTGCTGGAGCGCCTGGCCGCCGAGGTGCCCGACTGGTCGGGAGGGACGCGGATCGGCGAGTGTCTGGCGGATTTCGTGGCGTTCCATCTCGATGCGGTCGTCGACGGACAGACCCTCGTCCTCATTCTTTCGGACGGCCTCGACCGCGGCGACGTGACGCCGCTCGCGGGAGCGATGCGCGCCATCCGCGGCCGTGCCCGGCGGGTCTTCTGGTTGAATCCGCTCGCCGGGGACGCGCGCTACGAGCCCACCGCCCGCGCCATGGCGGCCGCCCTCCCGTACCTCGACCGGCTGCTGCCGGCCCACAACCTCGAATCGTTGGAACGGCTTTTACCCTTGCTCGCAGCCTGAGGCTCGTCGCCTGAATCGGCAGCCTCCAGGAGAAAAAGAAGACACCATGGGAATGGAGATCACCAAGAGCTTCACCGTCAACGCCCCCGCCGATGCCGTGTGGGCTTTCCTCATCGACCCCTACCGGGTGGCGCGCTGCCTGCCGGGCGCCGCCCTGACGGAGAAAGTCGACGACGAGACGTACGTCGGGACGATCACCGTCAAGGTGGGGCCGGTGACCGCGAGCTACCGCGGCAAGCTGCACTTCGATCGCCTCGACCCGCAAGCCCGAGAGGCGGAGCTTTCGGGCTCGGGGCAGGAGACCAAGGGCAAAGGCGGCGCCGACATGCGGATGAAGAGCCGCGTCGTCGAGCGCGGTCCCAACGAGACCGAGGTGACGGTCGTTTCGGACGTCAACGTCGTCGGCGTCCTGGCGCAGTTCGGCCGCGGGATGATCCAGGACGTGTCCGATGCGCTGTTCCAGAAGTTCTCCCAGGCCATGCGCCGCGAGCTCGAGACTGCGGCTGTGGCGGCTCCAGAGCCTGTGGCATCTCCTGCGCCTGCGGCGTCTCCGGCCTCCCCACCTGCTGAGACGGCACCGGGTGCAGCTTCGGCAACTCCGGCAACTCCGGTGACGCCGGCCCCGGCAACTCCTCGGGTCGCGGCGGCGCCCGCCCCGGCCCCGCGGCCGCCGGTCGCCGCCTCCGAAGAGGTGCTCGACCTGGGCTCGCTGGGAGCGCAGGCGGTCGGCCGGGCGGCTCTGCGCACGGTGCGCCAGCCCGCCTTCTGGATCGGCGCCGCCCTCGCTTTTCTTCTGACCTGTTGGTTGAAGCGCCGCTAGCGCGAAAAAGGAGCGATCGTCAGATGATACCCGCACCCTTTGACTACCATGCCCCCAAGACTCTGGAGGAGGCCTTCACACTCCTAGAGAGCCATGGCGCCCTAAGCGGCGAAGCGAAAGTCCTCTCCGGCGGTCAGAGTCTCCTGCCGCTCCTCAAACTCCGGCTGGGTTCGACCGGCCACCTGGTGGACATCGGCCGCATCCCCGGGCTCGAATACATCCGGGAGGAGGGCGGTTTCCTCCGCATCGGCGGCCGCACCCGGGAGTCGGCGCTCGAACATTCGGACCTCATCCGCAAGAAGTACCCGATCCTCCGAGACACCGCGGAGGTGATCGCCGATCCCCTCGTCCGCAACCTGGCGACCGTCGGTGGCAATCTGGCGCACGGCGATCCGGCGAACGATCATCCGGCGACCATGCTCGCCGTCGGCGCTCAGATCGTCGCGACCGGTCCCAACGGCGCGCGGACGATCCCCGTCGACGACTTCTTTCTCGGCCTCTTCCAGACGGCGCTGGCGCCGGACGAGATCCTCACCGAGATCCAGATCCCCGAGCCGCCGGCGGCTCCTCAGAAAGCTGGTGGCGCCTACGTGAAGCTGGAGCGCAAGGTGGGCGATTTCGCCACCGCGGCCGCCGCCGTCCAGTTGACGCTCGGGGCGGACGGCACCATCGCGAGCGTGGGGATCGCCTTGACCAATGCCGGGCCGACCCCCATCCGCGCCACCGCAGCCGAGAAGCTCCTGACCGGCCAGACGCCGACCCCGGAGCGGCTCGCCGAAGCGGCGCGGCTCGCCGGGGACGCGACCTCGCCCGGCGCCGACCGGCGGGGGCAGATCGAATACAAGCGGCAGATGGCGCGGGTCTTGACCGGACGCGCCTTGAAACGGGCCCTCGACCGGGCTGCCGGGCACGCCGGCCAGAAAGAGGAGAGCTAGGCCATGTCCCAACATGCGATCAGCGTCAAGATCAACGGCAGCGAGCAGAAGGTGGAAGTCGAATCGCGCCTCCTCCTGGTCCATCTCCTGCGCGAAAAGCTTTCGATGACCGGGACCCACATCGGCTGCGACACCACCCACTGCGGCGCCTGCACGGTGCTCCTGGACGGCCAGCCGGTCAAGTCGTGCACCGTCCTCGCCGTGCAGGCCGACGGACGTTCTGTGACGACCGTCGAGGGGCTGGAGCAGGGTGGCAAGCTCCATCCCATTCAGAACGGTTTCTGGCAGGAGCACGGCCTCCAGTGCGGCTTCTGCACGCCGGGCATGCTGATGACCGGGTATGCTCTCCTGCAGCAGAATACCGATCCCAGCGAGCCCGAGATCCGTCAGGCCATCTCCGGCAATCTCTGCCGTTGCACCGGTTACGTCAACATCATCAAGTCCGTCCAGCACGCGGCCGCTGCGCTGCGTTCCGAAGCGGATTCCAAGCTTCCGGTCGCGTCCTAGGAGGAATCATGGAACCCAGAACATCAGCAGCGATCTGCGGCATGGGCCACTCGATGAAGCGCAAGGAAGATCCGCGTTTCATCCGCGGCAAAGGCAATTACGTCGACGACGTCAAGCTCCCCGGCATGCTCCACATGGACATCGTGCGGAGCCCCTACGCGCACGCCAAGATCAAGGCGATCCATACCGAGAAGGCGCTCGCCATCCCGGGAGTGCTGGCGGTGATCACCGGCGAGACGCTCAAAGCCTACAACCTGCACTGGATGCCGACTCTCATGTCGGACACCCAGATGGTCCTGCCGGTAGAAAAAGTGATGTATCAGGCGCAGGAGGTGGCGGCGGTGATCGCCACCGATCGCTATATCGCGGCCGACGGCGTCGAGGCGGTGGAGGTCGAGTACGAGCCGTTGCCCGTCGTCGTCGATCCCAAAAAGGCCCTCGAACCGGGCGCCACGGTGCTCCGCACCGATAAAGAAGGAAAGACCGACAATCACATCTGGCACTGGGAGACCGGCGACCGGGCGGCGACCGAAAAGGCTTTCGCCGAGGCGGATGTCAAGGTCAAGCAGGACATCTATATCCCGCGCATCCACGTCGCCTCGATCGAGACCTGCGGCTGCGTCGCCGATTTCGATCCCGCCATGGGCCACCTGACGGTCTACATGACGACCCAGGCGCCGCACGCCATCCGCACCGTCTTCGCCCTCGTCGCCGGCCACGTCGGGCTCTCGGAAGAGAAAATCCGCATCATCTCGCCGGACATCGGCGGCGGCTTCGGCGGCAAGGTGCCGGTCTATCCGGGCTATGTGATCGCGGTCGCGGCGTCGGTCGTCATCGGGAAGCCCGTCAAGTGGGTGGAGGACCGGATGGAGAACCTCCAGGCGGATTCCTTCGCTCGCGACTACCACATGACCGCCGAGCTGGCGGCGAAAAAAGACGGCACGATGACGGCGCTCCGCATCACGACACTCGCCGATCATGGTTACGCCGACGCCGCGGCCAATCCGTCGAAGTTCCCCGCCGGCCTGTTCTCGATCTGCACCGGCTCCTACGACATCAAGACGGCCTTCACCGAGATGGACGCCGCCTACACCAACAAGCCGCCGGGCGGCGTCGCCTACCGCTGCTCGTTCCGGGTCACCGAGGCGGTCCACGCGATCGAACGGGTGACCGACGTCCTGGCGCAAGAGCTTCACATGGACCCGGCGGAGCTGCGGTTCAAGAATTTCATTCCGCCCGAGAGGTTCCCCTACCGCTCGGCGCTCGGCTGGGAGTACGACAGCGGCAACTACAAGGCGGCGCTCGAAAAGGCGATGGAGGGGATCGGCTACAAAGAGCTGCGGAGAGAGCAGGCGGAGAAGCGCGAGCGCGGCGAGCTCATGGGGATCGGGATCTGCTCCTTCACCGAGATCGTCGGCGCCGGGCCGTCGAAAGATTTCGACATCCTCGGAATCAAGATGTTCGACTCGGCGGAGATCCGCATCCATCCCACCGGAAAAGCGATCGCTCGTTTCGGCACCAAGTCCCAGGGGCAGGGCCACGAGACGACCTACGCCCAGATCGTGGCCGAAGAGCTGGGCATCCCCGCCGCCCACGTCCAGGTCGAGGAAGGGGACACCGATACCGCTCCCTACGGCCTCGGCACCTACGCCAGCCGCTCGACCCCGACCTCCGGCGCCGCCGCCGCGGTCGCGGCGAGGAAGATCCGTGCCAAGGCGAAGAAGATCGCCGCCTATCTCCTGGAGGCCGCCGAGGAGGATCTGGAGTGGGAGCCCGGCAAGTTCTTCGTCAAGGGCGCCCCGCAGCGGGCGAAGACCATCCAGGAGATCGCCTTCGCCGCCTACACCGACCATCCGCCGGGGATGGAGGCGGGCCTCGAAGCGGTCGATTATTACGATCCGCCAAACCTGACGTTCCCCTTCGGCAGCTACATCTGCGTCGTCGACATCGACCGCGGCACGGGTGAAGTGAAGATCCGCCGCTTCCTGGCGGTCGACGACTGCGGCAACATCATCAACCCGATGATCGTCGACGGCCAGATCCACGGCGGGCTCTCGATGGGCCTCGCCCCGGCGCTCTTCGAGGAGATCAGCTACGACGAGAGCGGCAACATCTCGGGCGGCAGCTTCATGGACTACCTGGTGCCGACCGCGATGGAAACGCCCAACTGGGAGACCGACAAAACGGTGACCCCCTGCCCCCACCACCCGCTGGGAGCCAAGGGAGTCGGCGAGTCCGCCACCGTCGGCGCGCCCCCCGCGATCGTCAACGCCGTGGTCGATGCCCTGTCCCACCTCGGGGTGCGGCACATGGAGATCCCGATGACTCCGGAGCGGGTGTGGAATGTGCTCCGGGAGAAGGGGGTGGCGGAGTAGGGGAAGGAGAGAAGCCCTGGGGCCCGGGCGTGCGTCCTGGCCATGGTACAGTTTCATTGGGCGCTGCTCCGGGCCCAGGGAGGTTTTAAGCGATGTATACGATCTACAAACTTCGCGCTGACGAGCTCGATCAGCGCTTCCTCGACACCCTGAAGCACCAGTTCCAGAATCGCGAGATCGAAATCGCCGTCACCGAGGCGATCGACAGCGCCGAAGATGAGACGGCTTACCTCCTGCGGTACCCAGCCAATCGCGAACGGCTGTTGAAGGCCATCGAAAACGTAGCTGAAGGACGGAATCTCGAAGTCGTCGATTCCTTTCCAGGTATCTGCCCCGAAGGGGCATAGGTAGGTAGCCTGGGGCGAAAGCCCCAGGAAGATGGAGAAGAAAAAGAATCCGCCCCGAAGGGGCGGGGGTACTGCCTAACCCCAATAGGTATTGCTGGTTACCCCCATGGCCTCTTGGAGAACTCGGCATCAGGAAGGAAGTTCTTCCAGCGCGCTATTGCCACATCGGCCGGTTCGTCGATAACCACCGACACCTGTTTCCGTTGCAGGCGTTCGCGTACGATGTTGAAAAGGACTCTGATCGCCGTGTCACTCATCGGCAGGCTGTAGCCTGCGACACGAATCTCGTCTGCCTTTAGCAATGCTGACTGCGCTTGAACCCAAATCTTGAGCATCTCGGGATGCTCAAGACGCTTCAGAAAGCTGGGGTAAACGAAGAGTTGCTCCTCTCCGAGAGGGGGATAAGGGGGTTCCCTCTTGTCGCGGGCATCCTGTATGTCTGGCGATAGCGGCAAGAGGGGCCGGAGAAAGTCGGTATAGCGAAGATAGATTCGCTTGTCGGGCCGGACCGACCAACCGAATGAGCCATGGAGTTTCAGAACTTTCACTGCGGACGGGCGCGTGATGGCTGGAGGTAGATCCTTTCCGCTCCAGTTCTTGAAGAAGACATCAAATCCGAAGCCATCGCAAGGGCTCCAGCGATCGGTCTCCAATAAAGTCCGTTCGGCAAGGCAGTCCCAATTCGTTGTAATGACAATATCGCCCTGCCCGAGCGAGCGAAACTCGTCCTTGAGATATTCTCCTTTGCGCTCAAGGCTGTCGCGCTCGTGAAGCCAGCCGAAGAAGTCCTTGAGGCACCGCAAGAGGCTTGTTCTTGCCAGCAGAGCTCCCTGCGCCGCTGGGTTCGTTATGAGACCCGCAAGTTCATCATCCTCCGACTTTTGCAACTCGGAGGCTCGCAGAGGGAATTCCTCAGCGGCAGCCAAATAGAGATCGATCACCGATAGGAATATCTCAAGATTGGCGGAGCCGAGAAGAGGTGCCATCGCGTCTCCGCTGCGCGATTTGAAAGCTTCAAATGTCGCCCAGTCCCTCTCCAATGCATCAATGCTGGCGTGCTCGCAGAAGTCTTTCAAGCAGCCCAGCAGTTCTCTCGTCAGTGGATAGCCAGCGGCTTTAGACGCACCTGCACCTAGAAATCGGACCTTCATGGAGGATTCCTCACATGGTGGTTCCATGCCTCCTCGGCTAAGCGGGACCAAGGCTCAGGCCCCGCTTGGAGAAGGCCTGGGAGTGTGGTAGGCATGGGAGGACACTATAGCAGGAGGGCTTCGGCGGCAGATTCGTTGGCCTTAATGGTGGAGGGATCATACCGGTGAGTACCACCCACAGAGCGTCGGCGATGCAGAGCGAAAGAGTTCTAGGTCTCCTGTCTTCGAACAGGCAGGGCTGCTGCCTCACCCCAGCAGGTATCGCTCGTCGTACGCGATCTGATGCCGCTCGAGCAGAGCGATCAACTCCTCGCGAAAGGACAGCCGGGCGTGGTGCTGCGGCTGCTCCTGGATGTAGCGCTTCACCGAGTCTTTCTGTGACTCGCTGACGGAAAACGCGCCGTATCCGGTCTGCCAGGCGAAATGCCGGGCTGCGACCTCCTGATGGGCCCACTTCGAGGAGTTGGCCTTGATTCGCCGCACCATTTCTGCGACAGAGGTGTCGGCCTTGAAGCAGGCGAGGAGATGAACATGATCCGGCATGCCGCCAATGGCGAGCAGCGCTCCGTCCTCGTCCCGCACGATGCCGCCGACGTAGGAGTAGAGGCGCTCCTGGAGTCCCTCAGTGATCAGGGGAGCGCGGTCCTTGGTGCTGAAGACGAGATGAAAGAGCAGGTTGGTGAAGGTGCTCGCCATGGGCTCTCCTCGCGGTGCGACGGACCCCCGCCCCTTCGGGGCGGATTCGGTTTTGATCGAGATTCCTGGGGCTTTCGCCCCAGGCTACCAACCTGTGCCCCTTCGGGGCAGGATCCCGGCCATAGGCGAGGAAGCGAGAGGGACGATGCGGTCAGGATGAGGGCGAAGGGTACCATGGACCGCTGCACCCGAGCCGCCACCTCCTTCGCGCCGCACCCTTCTCCTGCCTTACTTCGAAGTCGATCTGGGAAACCCCAACGGCGTGTCGACCCTTCTGTCGGTCAACAACGCCGGCGCTCCTGCCCTGCCTGAGCATTCCGGCCCCTGCCGTGGCGAACCTGGTTCCGGTCAACAGCGCGAGCCTGCCGGTTCCCTTCTACTTCGGTTGGCTGTTCTTCGACTTCAAGAACCCGCTCGTGCCCGCGGACCCGCACGCCCAATCCTATCTGGCGACGGTCGTGACGACCCCGGGGCACTATGCGGTGCAGACGACCGCGACCGCCTTGGATAGCTCCTGCACGCCCCAGGCCTGTGTACCGGGGCAAGCCTGCCCGCCGCCCGGAAATTAAGGCCTGCCCCGGAAGCCGCGGCTCGGCGCACTGATGGTACAGTCGAGCGCTTCCAAGGGAAGGCGTAGGTAAGGTGCAGCTATCTATAGAAGACGGCTCTCCTCGGGAGGGCAGCGATGCCGAAGCGCCGCCGGGGCTGCCGCTGTCCTATGGCCAGCGGGCGCTCTGGTTCCTGGATCGTCTCTCTCCCGGCAATCCCGCCTATGTGATCGCCGGGGCGGCGCTCGCCCGCGCGGGCTCCCGGCTCTCTGCGGACGCGCTCCTCCGGGCCGCCCGGACCCTGGTCGCTCGCCACCCGGCGCTCCGCGCCACGTTCCACGAGAGCCCGGATGGTCCACGCCAGCGGATTCACGCCGACGTGCGGCTCGATGTCCATGCCGTCGATGCGGTGGATGCCTCCAATGCCGTCGGTCCGGACGTCCCCCGGCGGCTCTCGGCCTTCGCCTTCCTGCCTTTCGATCTCGAGCACGGCCCGCTCCTCCGTCTGGGACTCTTTCAGCTGGCCGGCGGGGACCAGGCGCTCGTCCTCGCGGTCCATCACATCGTGGCCGACTTCTGGTCGGTGGGGGTCCTGCTGCGCGAGCTCGGGGTGCTCTACGGCCGGGAGGTCAACCCCGACACCCTCTTCCTGCCGCTCTCCGAGCCGGCTTTCGACTATGCGGCGGTGGCTTCTCGCGAGGCGGAGCGGCTGGCGGGGACGGCGGGGGAGAGGTTGTTGGACTTCTGGCGTCAGGCCCTCTCTAGCTATCCGCTCGCCCTGGAGCTCCCCACCGACCACCCGCGACCACCGGTCGCGACCTACCGCGGCGCCGCGCGCGACGTAGGCCTGGCGCCGGCTGCGGTCGCCGCCCTGCGCCGGCTGACGCGGCAGCGGGGCGCCACGCTCTACATGGGGCTTCTCGCCGCCTTCGAGGCGCTTCTCTCCCGGCACAGCGGCCAGGAGCGGCTGGTCGTGGGCTGCCCGACGACCGGCCGGGCGGACTCCGCGCTCGCCGGCCTCGTGGGCTACCTGGTCAACCCGGTGGCGATCCCCGGCGACGTCTCGGGCGATCCGACCTTCGGCGAGCTGCTCGGACGGACCCGGGAGGCGGCGCTCGCCGCTTTCGCCCACCAGGAATTCCCCTTTCCGCTCCTCGCCGAACGGCTGCAGGCGGATCGCGATCCGTCCCGCTCGCCGGTCTTCCAGGCGGTCCTCGTGCTGCAGAAGGGGAGACGCGCAGGCGAAGAGGGCATGGCGGCCCTCTCGGCCGGCGCTTCCGGGGCGCGCCTCGCCTTCGGCTCGCTCGTCCTCGAATCGCTGCCGCTCGACGAGCCGGGGGCGCAGTTCGACCTCTCGGCGGTGCTGGCGGAGAGCCCGCAGGGCCTGGCCGGACGCTTCCTCTACAACCGCGACCTCTTTGAGGCGGCGACCGCCGAACGCCTGGCCGGCCACTTCGTGCACCTCCTCGCCGAGGGGACGGCCGATCCGGCGCGCTTCTTGGACGTCCGGGTCTCCGCGCTGCCGCTTTTAAGCGCCGCCGAGCGGCACCAGCTGACCGTCGGCTGGAACGACACCGCGGCGGCTGCGGGTGGGATGGACGAGCCGGTGCACGAGCGGGTCGTCGGACAGGCCCGGCGCCGGCCGGATGCGATCGCGGCGACCTGGCGGAGCGCGGCGCTCTCCTACGGCGAGCTCCTGGCGCGCTCCGGCCGCCTCGCCGGCCGCCTCTGCCGGCTTGGGGTGGGACCCGAGGTGCCGGTCGCGATCTGCCTCGGCGCTTCGCTCTCCCGGGTGGTGGCGCCCCTCGCGGTGCTGCGGGCGGGGGGTGGCTACCTGCCGCTCGATCCCACCTACCCGGCGGAGCGGCTGGCCTTCATCCTCGCCGATTCCAAGGCGCCGGTGGTGCTGACCGAGGGCGCCTTCGCGGCCGCCCTGCCGTCTCGGATGGCAGCCGTGATCGTCGATCTGGAAGAGGATGTGGGCGCTCAGGGAGACCTGCCGGCGACGCCGTTCGCCGGGCTGGAGAGCCTCGCCTATGGGATCTATACCTCGGGCTCGACCGGCGAGCCCAAGGCCATCGCGATCCCGCATCGGGGCCTCGCCAACCTGGCGCGCTGGCACGGCGACTCCTTCCTCGTGACGGAAGCGGATCGCGGCACCCTGGTGGCGAGCCCGGGCTTCGACGCCGCGGTCGACGAGCTGTGGCCGTACCTGACCCGCGGCGCGAGCGTGCATCTGGTCGACGAGGAGACCCGCCTGTCGGCGGCGGCGATCCTCCGTTTCTGGGTGGAGAGAGGGATCACCCTCTCCTTTCTGCCGACCCCGCTCGCCGAGGCCGTGTTCCTGGAGGAGGTCCCGGGGGACGAGATCTCCTTGCGGCTCCTCTTGACCGGCGGCGACCGGCTGCACTTCGGCGCCGCTCCGGGCTCTCCGTTCCGGTTGGTGAACCTCTACGGCCCGTCCGAGTACAGCGTCATCACGACCCGGACCGCGGTGGTGCCGGCGGGGAGCGCGGGCATTTCGATCGGCCGGCCGATCGCCAACACCCGGTTGCTGGTCCTGGGGCCGCGCGGCGAGCTGGCGCCGATCGGCGTTCCGGGCGAGCTGTGGATCGCCGGCGCCGGCCTGGCGCGCGGCTATGCCGGGCGGCCGGAGCTGACGGCGGAGCGCTTCGTGCCGGTCCACCTGCCGGCGATCACGGGGCTCACGGAGCCGGGAGCGCGGGCCTACCGCACCGGCGACCTGGTGCGGCTCCTGCCGGATGGCCAGCTCGATTTCCTCGGGCGGACCGACTTCCAGGTGAAGATCCGCGGCTTCCGGATCGAGCTGGGGGAGATCGAGGCGGCGCTCGGCGCCCATCCGCGGGTGGCGCAGGCCGCCGTCCTCGTGCGCGAGGAGCGCCCGGGCGGCCGGCGGCTGGTGGCGGGCGTCGTGGCGCGGCCGGGCTTAGAGCTCGACGGCCCTTCGAGCCTCGACCCCGGCGAGCTGCGCGCCTTCCTCGGCCGCCGGCTCCCCGAGTACATGGTGCCCGCGATCGCCATCCTCGACTCTCTGCCGCTGTCGCCCAACGGCAAGGTCGACCGCCAGGCCCTGGCCGCCCTGCCGGAGATGGTCGTGCCCGGTGCCGGGAGTGCCGGCACGGGGGGAGCCGCGGCCGCGGCCCCGAGCGGCCCGCTCGAAACGGCGGTGGCGGCGGTCTGGGCCGAGGTGCTCGGGCGGCCGGCCGAGAGCCTGGGAGCCCAGGACAACTTCTTCGAGCTCGGCGGCCACTCGCTGCTCGCCACCCAGGTGGTGTCGCGGCTGCGGAGCGCGCTGGGAGTCGAGATCCCGGTGCGGACGGTCTTCGAGGCTCCCACGATCGCCACCCTCGCGGCGCGGCTCGCGAGCCTCTGGGGGAACGCCGGGGAAACCGGGACGGCGGAAGAAGCCGGCGCGGCGATCCCGCGCCGATCCGGTTTCACCGCGAGCGAGCTCCCGCTCTCCTTCGCCCAGGAACGGCTGTGGTTCGTCGACCAGTTGGAGCCGGGGAGCGCGGCGTACAACCTGCCCGGGGCTCTCCGGCTGCGGGGCGCGCTCGACGTTTCGGCCTTCGCCGCCGCGGTGGGCGAGGTGGCGCGGCGGCACGAGGCGCTCCGCACGGTGTTCGCCCGCTCGGCCTCCGGCACGCCGGTCCAGGTCGTGCGGCCGGCGGCTCCCGCATCGCCGGCCTTTCTCCCGGTCGTCGATCTCGGCGGTCTACCGACCGGCGGCCGGCGCGAGGCGGAGCGGGTGATGGCGTTCGAGGCCCGGCGGCCGTTCGACCTCGCGGCGGGTCCCCTCCTCCGGCTCACTCTCCTCCGCCTGGGGTCCGCCGAGCATCTCGCCCTCGTCACCCTGCACCACATCGTCGCCGACGGTTGGTCTCTGGGGATCTTCACCGCCGAGCTGACGGCGCTCTATGCGGGCTCGCCACTCCCCGCGCTTCCCATTCAGTACGGCGACTTCGCCGTCTGGCAGCGCCGGCGGCTCGCCGGTCCGGCGCTCGCCGGCCTCCTCGCCTGGTGGCGGGAGCGCCTGGCCGGGGCGCCGGCCACGCTCGACCTGCCGACTGACCGGCCGCGGCCGCTCAGCCAGAGCTTCCGCGGCGGGCACCAGCCGCTCCGTCTCCCTGCGCCGCTCGCCGCGGCGGTCCGGGCGCTCGGCCAGCGCTCGGGGACGACTCTCTTCATGACTCTCCTCGCGGCTTTCCAGGCGCTCCTCGCGCGTTCGACCGGCCAGGACGACGTGCCCGTGGGCTCGCCCATCGCCGGCCGCACCCATCGGGAGATCGAGAGCCTGATCGGCTTTTTCGTCAACACGTTGGTCCTCCGCGGCGACCTTTCCGGCCGGCCGAGCTTCGCCGAGCTGCTCGGCCGGGTGCGGGAGACGACCCTCGGCGCCTTCGGGCACCAGGATCTCCCCTTCGAAAAGCTCGTCGAGGAGCTGCGGCCCGAGCGCCATCTCGACCATGCTCCCCTCTTCCAGGTTCTCTTCGTCGTGCAGAACGCCCCGCCCGGTGTCCTCCGGCTGCCGGGGGTCGAGGTCGAGCCGGTGCTCGCCGAGAGCGGGGTCGCCAAGTTTGACCTGACCTTCACCTTCCGCGAGGAGGCGGACGGCGCCCTGTCAGGGATCGTCGAGTACAACCGGGACCTCTTCGACCGCACCACCGCGATCCGCTTCGGCGAGCGCTTCGCGCTCCTCCTTGAGGCGGCGGTCGCCGATCCCTCCCGCCCCGTCGCCGAGCTGCCGCTTTCGGCCGCTCCCGAGCTCCACCAGATGGAAGTCGAGTGGAACGACAGCCCGGCGGGCCTGGCCGCCCGAGAGAAGGAGGAGCTGGTGCCGGCGCTCCTCGCCGCCCGCGCGGTCCGCCACCCGGACGCCCTCGCCCTCACCCTCGATGGCGAGTGGATGAGCTACGGCGAGCTGGCGGTGCGGAGCGGGCGGATCGCGGGCCATCTGCGTTCGTTCGGGGTCGCCCCGGAGTCGCGGGTGGGGATCGCCGTCGAGCGCTCCTTCGCCATGGTGGCGGCGCTCCTCGCGATCTGGGAGGCGGGCGGCGCCTACCTGCCGATCGATCCCGCACTTCCGGCGGAGCGCCAGGCGTTCCTCCTCGCGGACGCCGGAGTCTCCGTGTTCCTCACCGGGGCGGAGCGGGCCGCGGACCTGCCCGCTTTCTCGGGGTGCCAGGTGAACGTCCTGGCCTTCTGGGAGAGCGATCCCCCGGTCGCTCAGGGACCCGCCGACCGGCCGGTCCTCCTGCCCGATCACCCGGCCTATGTCCTCTATACCTCGGGCTCGACGGGGCGGCCCAAGGGGGTGGTGGTGACCCACGGCGCCCTGGGGGGGCGGCTGCGCTTCGCCCGCGATCGGGAGCTGCGGGAAGGGGACCGCCTCGTCCACAAGACGACGATCAGCTTCGACGCCTCGATCCTCGAGGTCTTCGGGCCGCTTACAGTCGGCGGCACGACGGTGCTCGCCAGGCCGGGCGGCGAGCGCGACCCCGGCTACCTCGTGGGGCTCCTCCGAGACGGCGAGATCCCGCTCGCGACCTTCACCGTGGCGATGCTCGCGGCTCTCGTCCGAGACCACTCGCTCGTCGACTGCGGCAACCTCCGCACCGTGCTCTCCGGCGGCGAGGCCATGCCGGTCGACCTGCCGGAGCGCTTCTACGCCCAGTCTAGGGCCGACCTCTACAACCGCTACGGCCCCACCGAGGCGACGATCTCGGTGACCTCGTGGCGCTGCCGGCCCGGCGACTACGGCCGCGCCCAGCCCATCGGCCGGCCCATCGCGCGGACCCGCATCTACCTGCTCGACCGCGATCTCCAGCCGGTGCCCCTCGGGGTGACGGGGGAGCTCACGATCGCCGGCCCCTGCCTGGCGCGGGGCTATCTCGACCGTCCCGGCCTCACGGCGGAGAAGTTCATCCCGCACCCCGGCGCCGGCCACGAGGACGGCCCCGGCGCCCGGCTCTACCGTTCGGGGGACCTGGCGCGCTTTCGCGCCGACGGGGCGATCGAGTTCGTGGGGCGGATCGACGGCCAGGTGAAGATCCGCGGTTTCAGGGTCGAGCTGGGGGAGGTCGAGGCGGCCTTGAAGGCGCACGCGACAGTGGCGGCCGCGGCGGTCATCGACCGCGCGGACCCGGGCACCGGGAGCCGGCGGCTCCTCGCCTATCTCGTGCTCGCCCCGGGAGCCAGGCTGGGAGCCGCGGAGATCAAGGGCTTCCTGGAGGAGAGGCTCCCCGGCTACATGGTGCCGGCGGCCTTCACGGTGCTCCCCGCGTTGCCGCTCTCGCCCACCGGCAAGCTCGACCGCAACGCCCTGCCCGATCCCGCCGCCTTCGTGTCAGAGATGCGGGAGGCGCGGGAAGCGCCGCGCGGCCCGGTCGAAGAGCTGCTGGCGGGGATCTGGGCCGAGCTTCTGGGGATACCCCCGCCCGGCCGGGAGGACAGCTTCTTCGACCTCGGGGGTCACTCGCTCCTGGCGACTCAGGTGGTGGCAAGGATGCGCGAGGCGCTCCGCATCGAGGTGCCGCTCCGGCGTCTTTTCGAAGCTCCGACCCTCGCAGGCTTCGCCGCCGCGGTCGAAGAGGCGGGGAGGGAGGGAGACCGGCCCACCGCGCCGCCGCTCGAGGCGCAACCGAGGGAAGGCGCGCCCCCGCTCTCCTTCGCCCAGGAGCGGCTGTGGTTCCTGGACCAGCTGGAGCCGGGAAGCCCGGCCTACAACCTGCCGGCGGCCTTCGACCTCCTGGGAAGCCTCGACCGCAAGGCCTTCGCCGCCAGCCTCGCCGCGATCGTAAATCGCCACGAGACCCTGCGAACGACGTTCGCCTGGACCGGCGGCCAGCCGGTGCAGGGGATCGTCCCGTGCCTGTCCGTGCTCGTCCCCCAAGTCGACCTCACGGACCTCCCCCAACCCGCCCGCGCCCCCGAGCTCACCCGCCTCACCCGCGACGAAGCCCGCCGCCCCTTCGACCTCACCCGGGGACCGCTCCTCCGGGTCGTCCTCCTCGCCCTCGGAGTCGAGCGCCACCGGGCGCTCTTCAATCTGCACCACATCGTCTCCGACGGTTGGTCGGTGGGCGTGCTGGTCGAAGAGCTGGGGGCGCTCTACCGCTCTCTTCTCGGCGGGACTCTCGCGCCCGCCGGCATCCTCCCCGCGCTCCCCATCCAATACGCCGACTATGCCGCCTGGCAGCGGCAATGGCTCTCGGGTGCGGTGCTCGCCGGCGAGATCGCCTGGTGGCGGGAGACCCTCGCCGACCTGCCGCCGCTCGACCTCCCCACGGACCACCCGCGGCCCCGGGAGCGGACGGGCCGCGGCGCCGTGCTCCCCGTGCTCCTCTCCCCCGAGCGCGCCGAAGCCCTCGCCCGCCTTTCCCGCGGCGCCGGGGGCACGCTCTTCATGACCCTCCTCGCGGGTTTCTCGGCCCTCCTCGCGCGGCTCACCGGCCAGGAGGATCTGGCGGTGGGGTCGCCCATCGCCAACCGGACCCATCGCGAGAGCGAGGGGCTGATCGGGTTCTTCGTCAATACGCTCGTCCTGCGTTCGGATCTCACGGGAGACCCGGAATACCGCCAGCTCCTGGAGCGCGCCCGGCGGACGACCCTCGCCGCCTACGCCCACCAGGATCTCCCCTTCGAGAAGGTGGTTGAGGCGGTCTCCCCGGAGCGCGATCCCGGCCGGACGCCCCTCTTCCAGGTTCTCTTCGCCCTGCAGAACGCGCCGCGCCGGAGCCTCGACCTCCCCGGCCTCGAGCTCCAGCGGGTGGAGCTGCCGGTGGAATCGGCCAAGTTCGACCTCACGCTGAACCTCGCCGCCACGGACTCCGGCCTCGCCGGCATCTGGGAGTACAGCACCGACCTCTTCGAGGCGACGACGATCGAGCGCCTGTCGGGCCACCTGGGCGAGCTCCTCGCGGGCGCGACGGCGGCGCCCGAAGCGCGCCTGTGGGACCTGCCGCTCCTCTCCGCCGCCGAGCGCCACCAGCTCGCGGAGTGGCGGGGCGGCGCGACGCCCTATCCACGGGAGGAGACCGTCCACGAGCTGTTCCGGGAGCAGGCGCGGCGGGCGCCGGACGCCGTGGCGCTGGTCGCGGCAGAGACCCTCCTCTCCTACGGCGCGCTCGACCGGGGAGCCGGGCGCCTGGCGTCGTCCCTGGCGGCCCTGGGAGTGGATGTTGACGTGCCGGTGGGTGTCTGCCTCGGACGTCCCCTCGACCGGGTCGTCGCGATGCTCGCCATCCTCGCCGCCGGCGGCGCTTTCGTGCCGCTCGATCCCGCCCTCCCCCGCGAGCGTCTGGCCTTTCTGCTGGCGGACACCGCGGCGCCGATCATCGTCACGGACGAGGGCCGCCGCGAGCTGCTGCCTGAACCCTCCCAAACCGCCGCGACCGTGCTCTCTCTGGACCGCGCGGAGGACTGGACCGCGGTCTCCTCGCGGCGGGGGAGGCCCCATCCCGAGAGCCTCGCCTATGTGATGTACACCTCCGGCTCGACCGGCACTCCGAAGGGGGTCGCCGTGGCCCATCGGGGCATCGTCCGGCTCGTCCGCGGCACCGACTGTGCGCCGCTCGGGGCTGCTGACCGGGTGGCGCAGATCGCGAACATGGCGTTCGACGCGACCACCTGGGAGATCTGGGGCGCGCTATTGAACGGCGCTGCCCTGGTGCTCGTCGAGCGCGACGTGGCGCTCTCGCCGCGCCGGCTCGCGGCGTACCTGGCGGAGCGGCAGGTGACCGCCCTCTTCCTCACCACCGCGCTCTTCAATCAGGTGGCGCAGGTGGCCGGGGAGGAACCCGCCACATTCCACTCCCTGCGCTGGGTCCTCTTCGGCGGCGAGGCCGTCGATCCCGGGCAAGTGCGGCGGGTGCTCCGGGCGGGAGGGCCGGGGCGGCTGGTCCACGTCTACGGCCCCACCGAGAACACCACCTTCAGTACCTGGCACCCGGTCTCTCGGGTGCCCACGGGGGCGACGACGGTCGCCATCGGCACCGCCCTTGCCAACAGCACGATCGAGATCCTCGACCGCGGCGGCCGTCCGGCGGCGGCCGGCGTTCCCGGGGAGCTCTTCGTCGGCGGGGACGGCCTGGCGCGGGGCTACGTCGGGCGGCCGGAGCTGACCGCGGAGCGCTTCGTGCCGAGCCCGTCCGGCCCGCCGGGCGCGCGGCTCTATCGCACCGGGGACCTCGTGCGCTTCCATCCGGACGGGGGCCTCGACTTCCTCGGGCGGATCGACGGCCAGGTGAAGATCCGCGGCTTCCGCATCGAGCCTGGGGAGATCGAGGCGGCGCTCGCCAGCCATCCCGGCGTCGGGCAGGCGGCGGTCGTCGTCCGCGAGGAGGGCGGCGAGAAGCGGCTCTTCGCCTACGTCTCCTCGCGGCCCGGCGGCGCGCCCCCGGCGATCCCGGAGCTCCGCGTCCACCTTCGCGAGCGCCTGCCGGACTACATGGTGCCGGCGGGCTTCCGCGTTCTCCCCGAGCTGCCGCTCAACTCCAACGGCAAGGTGGACCGCCGGGCCCTGCCGACGGGAGAGAGCGCGGCGGAGCCGCGCCCGGTGAGCCTGCCGCGCACCCCGGCCGAGGAGGTGATGGCGGGGATCTGGGCCGAGGTGCTGGGGATCGAAGCCGCGCGGATCGACCTCCACGACAGCTTCTTCGATCTCGGCGGCCATTCCCTCCTCGCCACCCGCCTGATCTCGCGGGTGCGGGAGGCGTTCGGGGTGGAGCTGCCGGTCAAGGCGGTCTTCGACGCGCCCACCGTGGCCGGCCTCGCCGGCCTCGCCGAAGAGGAGCTGGCGCGGGGGCTCGGTCTCGCGGCGCCACCGCTCCTCCCGCTCGCACCGGAAGCCCGCCGGGACCTGCCGCTCTCCTTCGCCCAGGAGCGCCTGTGGTTCCTCGATCAGCTGGAGCCGGGGAGCTCCTCCTACAACGTCCCCTTCGCCCTCGGGCTCGACGGAGTCGCGGACGTCGGCCGGCTCGCCGCCAGTCTGAGTGGCGTGGTTCGCCGCCACGAAGCGCTCCGCACGACGTTTTCGTCGGGGGTGCCAGACGTCGAGGGACCGGTGCAGGTGATCGCGCCGGAGGAGGGGCTGGAGCTGCCGCTGGTGGATGTCGCTGCGCTGCCGGACTCCTTGCGGGAGCCGACCGCCCGCTCCCTCGCGCGGGCGGAGGCGGCGCGGCCGTTCGATCTCGGCCGCGGACCGCTCCTCCGGGCACTCCTTTTCCGCGAGAGCCCGGACCGGCACCTCCTGCTCCTCAACCTCCACCACATCGTGAGCGACGGCTGGTCGATGGGGGTGCTCGTACGGGAGCTGGGGGAGATCTACGGGGCGCTCGCCGCCGGCCGGCCGCCGGCCCTGCCGCCGCTCCCCATTCAGTACGCGGACTTCGCCGTCTGGCAGCGCCGCTGGCTGGCCGGGGACGCCGGGGAGGTGCTGGCGCGCCAACTCGCCTGGTGGCGCGAGCGGCTGGCCGGGGCGCCGGAGGTGATCGAGCTGCCGGCCGACCACCCGCGCCCGTCAGTCGCGAGCCTCCGCGGCGCCAGCCTGGCTGTCGAGCTGGCGCTCGGCGCGGCGGTGGGCCGGCTCGGCCGCGAGCGGGGAGCGACGACCTTCATGGTTCTCCTCGCCGCCTTCGAGGCTCTCCTCTCGCGGCTCTCCGGCCAGGAGCGGGTGGTCGTGGGCTCGCCGGTCGCGAATCGCACCCACGCCGAGGTGGAGGGATTGATCGGCTTCTTCGTCAACACCCTCGTCCTCCCCGCGAACCTCGCCGCCGATCCGACCTTCGGAGCTCTCCTCGGGCAGCTGCGGGAGACGACCCTCGGCGCCTACGCCCACCAGGATCTGCCCTTCGAGAAGCTCGTCGAGGCCCTGGCGCCCGAGCGCAGCCTGGCCTATTCGCCGCTCTTCCAGGTCATGCTGACGCTCCAGAACGCGCCGCTCCCGACCCTCTCGCTCCCCGGCCTCACCGCCTTGCCGGTGGCCCTGGGGGGGAAGACGGAGAAGTTCGACCTGAGCCTCACGCTGATGACGCAAGGCGAGGACGCCCTCTTGGGGAGCCTTTCCTACAGCGTCGACCTCTTCGAGCGGACGACCGCGGAGCGGCTCGTCGGCTGGTTCTCCGTTCTGCTCGCAGGCGCCCTGGGGGAGCCGGAGCGGCGGGTCTCGGAGCTGCCCCTTCTCGCCGAGGCGGAGCGCGAGCAGCTACGGGCGTGGGGCGCCGGAGCGGATCTCCTGTCCGAACCTTCCTGTCTCCACGAGCTGGTGGCGGCGCAGGCGGCCCGCACCCCGGCGGCCGAGGCGCTCGTGGTAGGAGACGAGCGTTTCACCTACGCCGATCTCCTGGCGCGGAGCGGCCGGCTCGCCGCGGTGCTCCGTGAGCTGGGCGTCGGTCCGGAGGCGCGGGTGGGGGTCTGCCTGGAGCGCGGGGCGGCCCTCGTCGTGGCGCTCCTCGCCGTGCTCGCAGCGGGCGGCGCCTATGTGCCGCTCGATCCCACTTACCCGGAAGAAAGGCTGGGATTGATGTTGAGGGATTCCGGCGCCCGGGTGCTCCTCACCCAGGAAAACCTGATCGATCGGCTGCCGGCGCCGGGAGCGCGGGTGGTGCTCCTCGACGCGGCCGGTTGCGCTTTGGAACCAGGGAAGACAAAGCCTGCCGGACCGACCCCCGATGCGGACAACCTCGCCTATCTGATCTACACCTCGGGCTCGACTGGCGTCCCCAAGGGAGTGGCTCTCACCCACCGGAGCGCGGTCGCCATGGTGCGCTGGGCGCAGGCGACGTGGAGCCGCGAGGAGCTGTCGGGGGTGCTCTTCGCCACCTCGGTGTGCTTCGACCTCTCGGTTTTCGAGCTGTTCGTGCCGCTCGCCTCGGGCGGCCGGGTGATCGTCGCGGAGAACGCCCTCGCGCTTCCCAAGCTCCCCGCGGCGGGGGAGGTGACGCTCGTCAACACCGTGCCTTCGGCGATGGCGGAGCTGGTCCGGCAGTCCGCGGTGCCGGCCTCGGTGCGGACGGTCAACCTCGCCGGCGAGGCGCTTCAGAGGCCGCTCGTCGCCGCTCTCTACGGCCTGCCTCCGATCGAACGGGTGTGGAATCTCTACGGCCCGTCGGAGGACACGACCTACTCGACTTTCGCCCTCCAGGCGCGCTCGGCCGAACGTTCGCCGACGATCGGCCGGCCGATCGCCGGCACCCGCGCGCACGTTTTCGATCGCGGGCAGCGGCCGTCGCCGCTCGGGGTGCCGGGCGAGCTGTACCTGGGCGGCGCGGGTCTCGCCCGCGGGTACTTCGGGCGCCCGGAGCTGACCGCGGAGCGTTTCGTGCCCGCTCCGGAAGGACACGGCGAGCGGCTCTACCGGACGGGGGATCTCGTTCGGTATGCGGCGGGTTCCCCAGAAGGCGAGCTTGAATTTCTCGGCCGCATCGACCACCAGGTGAAGGTGCGAGGTTTTCGCATCGAGCTGGGAGAGATCGAGGCTGCGCTCGCGGCGCAGCCTCGGGTGGCGGAGGTGGCGGTGCTGGTGCGGGAGGATCGCCCCGGAGATCCGCGGCTCGTCGCCTACCTGGCGGCGCTGGCGGCGGGAGACGCCGCCGAGCCCTCTCCCGTCGCCCTGCGGGCGGCGCTCCGCGCCCGGCTGCCGGAGTACATGATCCCCAGCACTTTCGTCGTCCTGCCCCGCCTGCCCCTGTCGCCCAACGGCAAGGTGGATCGGCGGGCGCTCTCCCGGATCGCTCTGGAGCCCGCGGGGGGCGACTCCGCTTCGACGGCGCTCCGCACCCCGGCCGAGGAGCTGATGGCGGGGATCTGGGCGGACGTCCTCGGTCGCGAGGCGGTCGACGCGCACGCCAACTTCTTCGATCTGGGCGGCCACTCCCTCCTCGCCACCCGCCTGCTCTCGCGGGTCCGCGCGGCCTTCGGGGTGGAGTTGCCGCTCAAGGCGGTTTTCGAGGCACCGACCGTGGCAGGCCTCGCCGGCCTCGCCGAGCGGGCGCTCGCGGCCGGCCTGGGGACGACGGCGCCGCCGCTCCTGCCGCTCCCGCCCACCTCTCGGGCGGCCGGCCTGCCGCTCTCCTTCGCCCAGGAGCGGCTGTGGTTTCTCGATCAGCTCGAACCGGGGAGCGCCGCTTACAACCTGCCCGTAGCCCTCCGGCTCTCCGGAGCCCTGGACGTCTCGGCCCTGGAAGCGAGCCTGGCGGCGATCGTCCGCCGCCACGAGGCGCTGCGGACGATCTTCCGGCCGGGCGCCGAAGGACCCGAGCAGGTCATCGAGCGGGGGGAGTCTCTAGCGCTCCCCGTGGTCGATCTCGGCGCCCTGCCCGCGCCGGTGGGGGAGGACGCCGCGCGGCGCCTGGTCCTGGCGGAGGCGGCGCGGCCCTTCGATCTCGCCCGCGGGCCGCTCCTCCGCGCTCTCCTCCTCTCCGAAGGGCCGGAGCAGCACCTGCTGATCGCCCCTCTCCATCACATCGTGAGCGACGGCTGGTCGCTTGGGGTGCTCGTCCGGGAGCTGGGGGAGGGCTACGCCGCCCGGGTGGCGGGCCGCGCGGTGCGCCTCGCGGACCTGCCGGTCCAGTATGCGGACTATGCCGTCTGGCAGCGCGGCTGGCTCGCGGGCGAGGAACTGGCGCGGCAGCTCGCCTGGTGGCGAGAGCGCCTCGCCGGGGCGCCGGAGGTGATCGAGCTGCCCGCCGATCGGCCCCGGCCGCCGGTGCAGAGCTTCCGCGGGGCGAGCCTCCCGGTGGCGCTGCCGCCCTCGTTCGGCGCCGCCGTGCAGGCTTTACGCCGGAGCGGGGGAGCGACCGTCTTCATGGTGCTGCTCGCCGCCTTCCAGGCTCTCCTCTCCCGGCTCTCCGGCCAGGCGCGGATCGTCGTCGGCTCGCCGGTCGCCCATCGGACCCACCGCGAGGTCGAGGGCTTGATCGGCTTCTTCGTCAACACCCTGCCGCTGCCGGCGGACCTCGCCGCCGATCCGCTGGTTTCCGCTCTCCTCGCCCAGGTCCGGGAGACGACCCTCGGCGCCTACGCCCACCAGGACGTGCCGTTCGAGAAGCTCGTCCTGGAGCTCTCCCCCGAGCGGAGCCTCGCCCACTCGCCGCTCTTCCAGGTGATGCTCATCCTCCAGAACGCCCCGCTCCCGAAGCTCGACCTGCCGGGCTTGACCGCCGAGCCGCTCGGCCTCGGGAGCGGCATGGAGAAATTCGACCTCACCCTGACCCTCTCCGAAGAGAGCGGGGGGGGGCTCGCCGGCGCCCTCTCCTACAGCACCGATCGCTTCGAGCGGACGACGGCCGAGCGGCTCCGCGACTGGTTCTCGACTCTCCTCGCCGGGGCGGTCGCGGCACCGGAGCGGGCGGTCTCCGAGCTGCCGCTCCTGGGAGAGGCGGAGCGCGCGCAGCTCCTGGCGTGGGGCACCGGGGCCGCTCTCGAAGCGCTGGAGCCAAGCTCTGCCTGTCTCCACGACCTGGTTTCGGCGCAGGCGGCGCGAACGCCGTCGGCCGAGGCGCTCCTCGCGGGAAGCGAGCGGCTGACCTACGCCGAGATCCAGGCGCGGGCCGCGGGTCTCGTCGCGGTGCTCCGCGGTCTCGGGGTCGGTCCGGAGGAGCGGGTCGGAGTCTGCCTGGAGCGCTCGCCGGCCCTCGTCGTGGCGCTCCTCGCCGTGCTCGGAGCGGGCGGCGCCTACGTGCCGCTCGATCCGGCCTATCCGCCCGAGCGCCTGCGCCTGATGCTCGGCGACTCCGGCGCCCGGGTGCTCCTCACCCAGCCGGAGCTCTCGGCCCGGCTGGACGCTCCCGGGGTGCGGACGGTGCGGCTCGACCGCTCCGGCCATCCGCTCGCCACCTGGCTGCGGATCTCCGACGGCCCGGCTCCCGGCCCCGACAATCTCGCCTACCTGATCTACACCTCGGGCTCGACGGGAACGCCCAAGGGGGTCGCGCTCTCCCATCGGAGCGCCGTCTCCATGGTGCGCTGGGCGCAGGGGGTGTGGAGCGCGGCGGAGCTCTCGGGGGTCCTCTTCGCCACCTCGATCTCCTTCGATCTCTCGGTCTTCGAGCTCTTCGTGCCCTTGGCGACCGGCGGCCGGGTGATCCTCGCCGACCACGCCCTGGCGCTCCCCACCCTGCCGGCGGCCGGGGAGGTGACGCTCGTCAATACGGTGCCTTCGGCGATGGCGGAGCTGGTCCGCGACGGCGGCCTCCCGGCCTCGGTGCGGACGGTCAACCTGGCGGGCGAGGCTCTGCCGCGGCCCCTCGTCGCGGCCCTCTACGCCCTGCCGCACGTCGAGCGGGTGTGGAACCTCTACGGCCCTTCGGAGGACACGACCTATTCGACCTTCGCGCTCCAGGAGCGCTCCGCGGCCACCTCCCCCGCGATCGGCCGCCCCCTCGCCGGCACCCGCGCCCACGTTTTCGATCGCTGGCTCCGGCCTGCCGGCCTGGGGGTGCCCGGGGAGCTGTTCCTGGGCGGGGCCGGGCTCGCCCGCGGCTACTTCGGCCGCCCCGCGCTGACCGCCGAGCGTTTCGTCCCCGATCCTTCCGGACCGCCGGGCGAGCGGCTCTACCGGACCGGCGACCTCGTGCGCTTCCGGGGGGATGGCGAGCTTGAGTTCCTCGGCCGGATCGATCACCAGGTGAAGGTGCGAGGTTTTCGCATCGAGCTGGGGGAGATCGAAGCGGCCCTCGTCGCCCAGCCGGAGGTCGAGTCGGCGGTGGTCCTGGCCAGGGAGGATCGGCCGGGGGATCTACGTCTGGTCGCCTACGTGGTACCGAAAGAAAACCTGCCGGATTCGACCGACCGCCTGCGGGCCGCCCTCGCGGCGCGCCTGCCGGGCTACATGGTGCCGGCCGTCTTCGTCCTCCTGCCCGAGCTGCCGCTCTCGCCCAACGGCAAGGTGGATCGCAAAGCCCTGCCGGCACCGGAATGGAGCGGCGGCCCTTCCTACCTGGCGCCGCGCACGGCGCTCGAAGAGATCCTGGCGGGAATCTGGCGCGAGGTGCTGGGGGTCGAGCGGGTGGGGATCGAGGACAGCTTCTTTAGGCTCGGCGGGCACTCGCTCCTCGCCACCCGGCTGGTCTCCCGGGTGCGCAAGACCTTCCAGGTGGATCTCCCGCTCCGCCGTCTCTTCGAGACCCCCACGGTCGCCGCGCTCGCCGAGCTGGTGACGGCGGCGGAGACGCGGCCGGGGCAGAGCGAGAAGATCGCGCGGGTGCTGCTACGGCTTCAGGAGCGCGCCGGTCGCTCGGAGGGAGCCGCCGCGGGACCGGCGGCGATATCGGCGGGACCTACCGCCGGAGACGCCGCGCCGCCGTCCACCTCGACCCAGTCCCCGCGTTCGAGCGAGGCATAGGCGGCGGCGACGACGGTGGCGGTCGCGAGGGCGTCGTCCGGGCTCCCTTCCGGCTCGCCGAGCCCCTGGGCGGCGAGGACGAAGCTCTGGTGGAGAGCGCGGAAGGCCTGGGCGCGGTCGTAGCCGGGAGCGAGAGGAAGCCACTCTTCGGCCCCCGGGGTCTTGCAGCGGCAGCCCTTCCAGCCGAGCTCCAGGGTCCCCTCGGTGCCGTGGATCGTGAGATAGGTCTCCCCGCCCCCCATGTTCCAGGAGAGGTGGATGCGCGCCCTCACCCCCTCGCCCGCCCGCGCCTGGATCTCGACCGACTCCTCGACCCCCAGGCCCTGCGGCCGCGGCCCCTCGGTGACGTGCACCGCCTCGACCGGCCCGAAGAGGAAGCGCAGCAGGTCGACGGCATGGGGACCGTTGTCGGCCATCACCCCGCCGCCGGAGACCGTGGGGTCGGCGTACCAGTTGCCCTTCATCTCCACCTTCTGGGCGAAGGTGATCTCCGCCCGCTGGGGATCGCCGAGGCTCCCGGCGAGCAGGAGCTTCCGCGCCAGGACGACGCCGGGGACGAAGCGGTACTTGGCGGCGAGGACGAGCCGGCGCCCGGCGAGGCAGGCGGCGCCGATCATGGCCTTGGCCTCGCCGAGCTCCCGCGCCAAAGGCTTCTCGCAGAGGACGTGGATGCCCCCCCCAAGGAGATACTGGGTGACCGCCGCATGGTGGTTGGGAGGCGTACAGACGATCGCCGCCTCCGGCCGCTCGCGCTCGATCATCTCCTCGGCGCTCCCATAGGCGGGGCAGCCGGTCTCGAGAGAGAGCGCGCGCGCCGCCTCCCACCGCGGATCGGCGACCGCCACGAGGCGCGCCTCGCTGCTCCCTTCGAGCGCGTCCGCATGGACCCGCGCAATCCTTCCGGCACCCACGATAGCGACACGCAGGGGAACACTCATGGCAGCACGCCCTTCCAAACCCGGGATATTCATCGCAGAGGGCGGAGTGTATCAGGGCCCTCCCGGCGGATGGAACCCTCTTTTTGGAATCTTCACGAGAGACTCCCGGTACCGGGCCGGCCCTACTCTCCTACCGTCATCCTGGGAGGGAGCCCTGGCGACCGAAGGACCCGGGCGGGGGAAGGTTGCGAAGGGGGCAGTTGCGGTTGAGCAGAGTCCCTGCCTGCGCTACACTGTAGTGCATGAAGACCGAGGTCTATAGCTGGCGTCTCTCTCCTCACCTCAAGAGCGAGTTGCAGGACGCTGCCCGGGCGGAACGAAAGAGCCTTGCGGATCTCCTGGAGGAAATCGTGAAGGGCTGGCTTCAGCAGGGCCGGGGCCAAGCCTCCGACACCGAAGCGGAGGCGCAGCAGCGCGTGCGGGAAGCCGCCATGAAATGTGCCGGTACGATCGAGGGCCGTCCGGATCTGGCGGAAACCGCCCGGTCCGAGGTGCGCGCACGGATTGCCCGCCGGCATGGACTCTAGACCGCGAGGTCTCATCGATACCGGAGCGATCCTGGCGTTTCTCAATCGCCACGACCGATGGCACAAGAGCTGCCGCGAAGCCTTCGCCACCCTCACCTTTCCTCTGGCCACGTCCGCCGCCGTACTCGCCGAGGTTTTTCATCTCCTTCCTGGCTCCCGGGATCTGCCCAAGGTCTGGTCATTTCTGACCTCCGGTGCTGTGACCGTCCTGCCGATTACAGACGAAGATCTGCCCGATCTTGAGGCTCTGATGGGCCGCTACCAGGACCGGCCGATGGACTTCGCCGACGCGACGCTGGTCCATCTCGCGCGGCGAGAGGCGCTCACTACGATCTTCACGATCGACCACGACGACTTCGAGACCTACCGGATCGAAGGGAAACGGCGGTTTCGGATTGTTCCTGATCGCTCCTAGGAGCCAGTACCCGCCCTATGGCGATGCGGCTCCGCGAACACGGCCAGCGGCGGCGATTCGATGGTCAGCGAGGTTCGGAGAGGCGCGCCTTTGCGAGATCCTATCCTCCCTCCCCCGTCGTCCGTCCGCCGCTGGGGGACCGGCCGGAGCCGGATTCCCAGTGGCAAGCGTCCTCAGGGGAGGGCACTTCCTCGGCCGAAGTAGGGTACTTCCTGCCAAGAAGTAGGGTACTTCCTGCGAGGAAGTAGGGTGCTTCCCGCCAGGAAGTAGGGTACTTCTCGGCCGGAGTAGGGTACTTCCTGCCAGGAAGTAGGGTACTTCCCGCGGGGAAGTAGGGCACTTCCTGCCAGGAAGTAGGGTATCCCCAACCAAAAGTACCCTGCTTCTGGCCAGAGATAGGGTACTTCGCCGGTCGATGTCGGGCACTGCCGTCCTGAAGCCCCCTACTTCTCCGCCAGCAGAAGGGTACTTTTCTAGCGGAGTAGAGCGATCCACCTGAGGAGATCCGAGCTCCCGGTGCGCCTTCGCCCCTTTCCCTTCTTCACTTTCCTACCGTCGCTCCACCGTCGTTCTGGAGGGAGCCCTGGCGACCGAAGGACCCGGGCGGGGGGAAGGTTGGGTCGGGACAGACCGGAGACATCGGTAACACCGTCCGAGAGGGACGGAAGCGGGCGGCCTCGCCCCTCCCGTCCCCCAAGCTGAACCTGGCCTACCCCCGTTGCCGCCGGGCGCGAATCCGCCCCACCTGCTCCTCGGCGCCCGGCCCGGCAGCTTCGAGCAGAGTTGCAAGAGCGAGGGGCGAGCGGACGATCGCTTCCAGGATATGGAGCCCCTCGGCCCACCGCGGCTCCCCGCGATCGAGCCAGCCGGCGACCTGGGGACCCTGGTCGCCATAGACCGCGACCAAGGGATAGCCCTCCGCCACCGCCTCATCCTCGATGTAGAAAAGCGGCTCGCGGTCGATCACCGGCAGGAGGACGGAGAGGAGCCGCGCCGTCTCCTCCTGCCAAAGGACGGCGACGGGAGAATCGCCGGCGTCGACCTCCTCCCACTGCCGAAGAACGGCGACCGCGCCCGGCTTGCCGGGAACCGGCTCGATCTTCCAGGGACCGGAGAGCTCCGCCTCCGCGGCGGTCAGCGAGTCGTCCTGCTCGCGCAGGTGGGCCAGGTAGGCGGGGGAGAAGGCGTTGGCGAGGGGGGCGGGAGGGACACTGGTACCATGACGGGAGCTCTGCATGAGTTCGTTCCTCTTGCGGAGTTAGGGGTCGGTTCGAGCTGGTAACTCGGGCCGGCCCCGTTTGGGGGTTGGGAGGACGATCCTCCCGATGATTGGAACATAGCACGAATAGAGCGGTAATGGAAGGGCGAAGCGAGCGCGATTCGGATACCATAGAAGGCGAGGAGGCCAAGAATGAAGCTCAAGGTGGTTGTCCATGAGGCTGAGGAAGGCGGGTTCTGGGCCGAAGTCCCGGCGGTTCCTGGCTGCGCGACCCAGGGAGAGAACTTCGAAGAGCTGCTCCAGAATCTCTATGAGGCGGTCGAAGGATGCCTCTCTGTGGATATTGCGCCGTCCCAGGAGTCGGATCACCCTCGCATTATTGAAATCGCGGTATGAGATCTCTCTCCGGCAAGGAGCTGGCGAAGCTGTTGGAGCAGCGGGGCTGGGTTCTACGCCGCATCCACGGTAGCCATCACATATACCCGCGAGTTGCAATAAGAATCCCTACTAACCGCTGATCAAGGCCCAAGCCATAGGCATTTGAGGCCTGAGATCACCTTGCCGCTGGATCTCACCCTGAGTGAGATCCAGGAATCTGCGACATCCACGTAAAAAGCGACCCTGGGACTGGTAAAATGGTGTTGTCTAGACGCCACAAACCAACCCACAGAGGCCGCTCACATGAAGCTTAGCAGACAACAAGTTCAGCGTAAAACCCACGCCCTCCCCGAGCTGCAATTCGAAGATCAGCAGCTGACCTCCTTCGCCGGGCTGTTCTTGTTCCAGTCCCTCTTCCAGAGACTGGATCTCAAGCAGCGACTGCGCGAACGCCTACCGTCACCTGCGCTCGAATCGAGCCTACGATCACGGCTTGGCCGTGCTGAGCCTCGTCGTTCACCTCCTGCTCGGCTATCGCCAGCTTCGCGATTCTCGCTATTACTGCGATGACCCTATGGTGCAGCGGGTGCTGGGCCTCGATCGGTTGCCCGATGTCGCCACCATGAGCCGTTTGCTCGCCTCAACGGATACTCGCAGTGTCGGGGAGACTCGAAAGCTCAGCCGGCAGGTGGTCCAGGACCGTCTGGTCGCCCTCGATTTGCGGCGCGTGACCCTGGACTTCGATGGCTCTGTGATTGGGACCGGCCGCTACGCCGAGGGCACTGCCGTTGGCTTCAACCGCCACAAGAAGGGGCAGCGCAGCTACTACCCGCTGTTTTGCACGGTCGCTCAAACCGGGCAGGTGCTCGATGTCCACCATCGCCCAGGCAACGTCCATGACTCCAACGGCGCCCAGGAATTCATCTCCGCCTGTATCGAACACATGCGCCAAGCTCTGCCTGGTGTCATCGTCGAGGTGCGAATGGACGGCGCTTTCTTCAGCGATGCTCTCGTGACCATGCTCACACGCTTGGGTGTGGAATTCACCATCTCCGTTCCCTTCGAGCGCTTCGCTGAGCTCAAGGGTAAAGTCGAGAAGCGGCAGCGTTGGTCGTCGATCGGAGATGGCCTCGACTACTTCGAGCTGCGCTGGAAGCCCAAGGCGTGGGCTCGTCGCTATCGCTTCCTCTTCGTCCGCAAGCGGGTAGCGATCCGAGACAAGGGCCCCGTGCAGCTGGATCTCTTCGTCCCTCAGCTCGACGGGTATGAATTCAAGGTCGTTGTGACCAATAAGAAGATCAGGGCTTCGGAGGCGATCCGCTATCACAACGGACGCGGTGCTCAGGAAGGCGTCTTCGCCGAGCTGAAATCTCAGGGCCAGATGGACTACGTTCCGACCAAGACGCTCGCTGGCAACCAGATCTTCCTGCTTTCGGCGGTGCTGGCTCACAACCTGAACCGGGAGCTGCAGATGATCGCCAACGAACCCAGCCGCACGACCACCCCGCAGCGCTCGCCGCTCTGGAAGTTCGAACGGCTCGAGACCCTACGCCGCAAGCTGATCCAGCGAGCCGGCCGCTTCACCCACCCTCAGGGTCGGCTCACGTTGACGATGAGCGCAAACTCCGCCGTCAAGGACGAGCTGTTGCATTACAAAGGGGCCATCGCGATGGCCGCGTGATCGCTCGCACGCGCAGATTTTTGCAACAGTTGGGTCCTTACAGAAGAGAGGAGGAGGAAAAGCGCCAGCAGGGTGCTCGATTCACGATCCCTACGCCGGCCCTGAGAAGGGAAGCTGCGTTATTATCTGTGGCTGCTAACCTCGCTGACTTCGAGCACGAGATGGTCGGCCGCAATGGTGCCGCCTACTTGCGCCAAGTCTACTCGGTTGAAGCCCGCTTCTGTTTGGTGCTCGTTTCTCACAGTTACGAGCAAAGCACCTGGGCGCAACTCGCGAAAGAATCAATGCAGGCACGAAAGTTTCGGAGTGAGAACAGTACCTTGATTCCCATCCGTGTTGACAACTACCTACTCCCTGGCTATCCGAAACGCGAATCTATCTTGACCTTATAACGCGGCCCCTCAATGAGGTTCTCGACGTACTGGGACGCCTCGCAAGAGCGGAAACCATGGCGCTACAGACCGTGCGTGCTGGGGTATCCGATTTGGGGAACCAAACCACTGGAGGTTAGAAGGAAATGGCACGGAGAGTTATTTTTCTCCTTTCACTATGAAGACATATTCCGTGTGAACGTCATACGCAATGCTCATATTGTCGAAGGCTGTGCGGCCGCTGGCTTTCAAGACTCTTCCATCTGGGAGGACGCCAAGAGGAAGGGCGATGCAGCTATAAAAAAGCTCATTGATGAGGGTTTGACTGGCACAACTTGTAACCGTGGTGCTCATTGGAGCGCACACGGCAACCAGAAAGTACGTTACGTACGAAATCGAGAAAAGCGTGGAGCGTGGGAATGGTATTCTTGGCGTATACATCCATAACATCAAGGCTTTAGATGGTAAGGCTACTTATCAAGGTCCCGCGCCGGCAGCTCTAACCCAAGCCGGGGCGAAGCTCTACACCTGGGATCGAGACCAATTCGGGGCTTGGGTCGAGGACGCATATAACGAGGCTCAGCGCAAGAAGGAGCAGGCGAAGCGGTTTTCGTGGTAGCTCAGGTCCGCCTCCGGGTAGCTCGTGGCGCGGCTTCCGTGCCTGAACCGACGGGTGCCCGCCTACCTGGGGGAGGCTGGGGATAATGTCACCCCGAAACGGGTGCGGGCCGGTAGCCTAGGGCGAGAGCCCCAGGATAAGGTCAACCTCTTGAACCCAAAGCCCCGAAGGGGCGACGGTGATCGTCAATGACCGTCGCCCCTTCGGGGCTGAATCTTTTCTGGAGCAACTACCTGGGACTCCGAGGACGGAAGCGGCGGCCTCTCCGCTCCCGTCGCCCCGGCTGGCTTTCCCTCCTGGAAGGGCGAAGCGAGCGCGATTCCGATACCATAGGGTCGAGGAGGCTAACTAAGAATGAAGCTCAAGGTGGTTGTCCATGAGGCTGAGGAAGGCGGGTTCTGGGTCGAGGTCCCGGCGGTTCCTGGCTGCGCGATCCAGGGAGAGAACTTCGAAGAACTGCTCCAGAATCTCTATGAGGCGGTCGAAGGATGCCTCTCTGTGGATATTGCGCCATCCCAGTGCCACTGCCCGTAACGGCAGAGCCTCACCAGATGGACAACCAGGATAGTGCGTCCGCAAAGCCCCAGCTACAAACCTAGGCGCAACACCTGACCGGCGACGATCAACGGGAGCACCTGCCGTAAGGTCGGCAGAAGCGGCTCGAGCGAAAGGAAGCTGCTGGAGCGCGCTTTCAATACGACGACGCCAAGCGTGCGCCCGGTGAAGTTTTGCTGGGATGGCATACTTCTGTCGAGGGTGACCAGGACATCGAATTGCGCAGCGGCGAGGTCGAGAAGCTCTCCATTCTTCCTGCCCGCCAAACCGGCTTCTCGCGCGGTCCGTACTTGGTGGCCGGGAAGCTCGCTTTTCAGCCGTTCGGGAAGGCACTCATCAAGCAGGACGCGCATGCGCGAGGACGGCCTCCTTGGCCTCTTCCAGCGCCGCGATGGCCTGCTCCTGAGTGACGGTGGGGAAGTCCGCGAGGAACTCGGCGAGAGGCTGTCCCTCTTCCAGGTAGTCGATCAGGGTCTGGAAGGGCACCCGGGTGCCGACGAAGACAGGCATCCCGGTGAGGATTTCTGGGTCGCTGTGGACGGGGCTCGGCACGAATTTCTCCTTCGGTGCGAGTTTACCAGGGGTTGGAGATCAATCCCAAGGGTCCGGCACCGAGCAGGATGGTCATTCAGAAGGAGAACAGCTTGCGGTTCGAGGGCGGGTCCTTTTCCAGCGATTCCTTGAGAAAAGCCAAGGTCTCCCGCTGCTCCGCCGCGTCGCCTTCCAAGAGAGCGTCCAATATACGGAGGGTCCGTTCCCGTTCGTCGGCGCCCAGAGAGGGCTTCGAGGTTTCCTCGGGTCGGCGGGCTTGCGTTGTCGCTCTCATAGGGGGCACCTCATCGTAGGAAGAATACCCTGTGGCGAGGGCTCAAGGTCACCGGCGCCCCGGTGATCGTCACCGACCATCCCCCTCAGAGGCTCTTCCCGCTCCACGTAAACCCTGTACCCAGGACCGCAGTCGATCTTCAGACACCCTCCGAGAGGACGCGGTGTTTGCTGGCGCCAGGATTGGGGTCTAGCGCCGGCGTAGCGCGAGCAGGCCGCAGCTCCCGAGCAGCAGGACGAGCACGGCAAGGCCCCCGCGATCGAGCACCGGCACGGCCGGGGTGAAGGTCGGCGACGACTGCAAGAACATGTCGTCGAAGAAGATCTCCACGTTGCCGACACCGAGCACACAGTTCCTGCCGGTCAGCCGGGCGCTCGTGGTGCCGGGCGGCGCGGTGACTCCGGAGGCGTTGCTCGGGGTCCAGACGTCCGCGTTGGCGGTCGAATCGACGGTGGGTCCGAAGTCGGTACGGAGGAGAGCGCTGCCGCAGGTGTCGGAATACCACTGCACGTCGATCGAGCCCTGTCCCCCCGTCGTCTGGTTGAGGCTGGTCGGAAGGAGGATCTTACCGCCGAAGTCATAACGGGTGCCGCCGCGCAACCCGGTGACGCACTGGGAGATCGTGTCGATGCAGTCGTTCGGTCCCGCCAGGAAGCGGAAGGAGCGGGCGGAACCCGAGCCCGCGGAGCCTTGAGCATCGCGGGTGCCGTCCCGAGCGGCGTTGTTGACGGTCCACCCGTTCACGTCGGTGTCGAAACCGGGGTTGGCGACGAGGTTTTCCGCTCGGACGGGAGCGGCGGCCAGGCCGAGAAAGATTGCCAGGAGACCGCCGAGGAGGGATGCGGTCCAGCCGGCCATGGGGGCTCGCATCGGCTCACTATAGAGCGTCCTACACCTTGGCGGTACTCCGGGAAGGGAGGCGCGCACGACAGGTGTTCGTAGAGACGCGCAGCCGCTACGGCAGAATCCCCGGAACCCTACCGCCAGCGCGTCTCCGCAGGCCCGAGACGCCTTGCTCCTAGGAGCGTTGAGACGCCCTGGCGTTGATGGTTACGGAAAAACCTGTGGTAGCGGCTGGGCGTCTCTACCCCTCACCTCTGCGCATCCACTCCGTGACCGCATCGGCGAACCGGTCGGGCTCCTCGACGAACGGTTGGTGGCCGCTCCTCTCGAAGAGCTCGAAGGTGGCGTTGGGGAGCGTTTCGGCAATTCCGTCCCAGAGGCCGTGGGGGACGACATAGTCGTAGCGTCCATGGGTGAGGAGGATCGGCACACCGAGCGAGCCGGCTCCGATGGTGACGTCCCAGCCGGCCGTGAGGGGACCGAGGAGGTGCTGGAGGAGCGCCGGCTTGGGCTCGGCTCCCTCAAACAGGGGAGCGGCATCGCAGCGCGGGTCGAAGAAGCGCATCGGCGTCTGCGCGAACATCGCCTGGCCGGGCGAGGCGCCCGGCGGGAGTTGGGCCAGATTGTCGCGCAGGATCTCGCTGAGATGTGCCACCCTCTTGGCGGCGGCGGAGCAGCCTCTTGGCGGCGCTTGGCAGCGGGCGGCGGCGATCGTCCTCTGCCTGTGCCCTGATGTTGGCTTGTCTGCCGGCATTTCCTTGGGCTGAGAGGCGAACGCGAGCATTCCTGAGCCTCCCTGGGTCGGCGCGATCGGCTCGCCGACAGACAGAGAGTAGACCCCTCCCTTCCCCTCGATCACGAGAGGTATCGGAGGCTGGGCGTATGGCTGTCGGGCGGTTGAGTTGCCTACCCGCTCACCCACGGTAAGGCGGGAGGGAAGGACCCCGCGGGGAAGAGGACGTCCGTTTCGCCGGCCCGCAGCCTGGCGGCGGCGTCCTGGAATGCCGCCACGAAATATTTGTAGCCTTCATAGAACTCCTGCCGGACCTTTCGGCTCGCCGCGTGGAAGAGCGGCGCGGGCGACTTCTTGAGCGTTTCGGGCGCGTCGTGAGGCTCTTGCGTCAAGACGTTCTCTGGACCTTTCGCCGGAAGATCGTGAAGCCGGCGCTTGAGGGCGGCCTGACTCTCGATGTCCTCGACGAGCTCCGCGATCCGCCGCTGGTATTCGTGGCTCGACAGGTGTTCCCAGCAGGGGAGAGGCGTGAGGTGGACCGTGTACGGCGTGGCGTAGCTCAGCCGCTCGAAAGCGAGGCCCCGGCGCCGGTCCGCGTGTTCCCGGCTGCGGTCGAACCAATAGCCTTCGAGAGGCTCGTCTTCGAGGAGGGCGCGGACGGCGGAAACCCCGGGCCAGTCTCTCAGGCGCTCGACAAGCCCTTCCTTACAGCCGTGCGCAAGGATGTACCGAAGCCGCGCAACCTGTGCGGCTTCCTCTTCGCTGACCGGAATGGCCTGGTAGCGCCGGCCCCAGAACTTCTCGCGCCAGTGGGCCAGACGACCGGCTTCCCGGGCGAGATTCGAGTTGAAGTGTCCCATGAACTGCGCGAGCCGTTGGGTGGACTCGACGCGGAGCAGGAGGTGGAAGTGGTTGCTCGTGAAGGCAAAGGCGCAGATTTCGACCGGGTAGAGCTCCTGCGCCCGACCGAGGGCGCCGAGGATGATCTCGTTGAGCTCCGTGCTGGGGGTGAGGAGAAAGCGGCCTTGGATGGTCCGGCAAGTGACCTCGACCAGACCGTTCCCCTCGGGAGATAGATAGCGTAGACGTCTTCCCATAGGGAAGAAGGACGGAAAAAGTCCGGCGATCTTGCAGGGAATCTCGAATTTTCTCGCTACCGCTTGGGCGAGGCACCATAAGTCAAAGCATTAAAAGGGCTTACCGAACTTCCCAAATGGCCCGCCGAACGGCTGGCACCTGTACCGCACCTGTACCTGGCCGGCGCGCGAGGGCCGGCTTGGGGCCTCACTCTTCGCCGATGATTGTTGCTTCACCGCGAGGGGCTGTCTCGATGGCAGCGAGAAGTCTCGGTAGGAGCAGCCGTAGCTCGGAGAGTCGATTGGTTTTGGCGCGGAGAACGACGACCGCCACGGAAAAGGAGCTCAGGTGTTGTTGGAAGGACAGATTACGATCGACGGTCACGAACACGTCGAAGTGTTCAGCCGCCAAAGCCAGCAAGTCGCCGTCCTCGGTTGAGGTCCAACCCATCTGTCGCAGGGTCTTGACGTCATAGCCGACGATATCTCGGGACAAGCGCCAGTCGATGCATTCATCGAGAAGAACCTTCACGAAGCCGCGGCCAGCAGCCGATCCTTCGCATCCTCGAGAAAGGCGATGACCTGTTCCCGCTGAACCGAGGGGAACCCTTCCAGGAAATCGTCGATCGAGTCCCCTGCCTCCAGGTAGTCGAGGAGGGTCTGGATGGGTACCCTGGTTCCGCGGAACACCGGGGCACCGCCCATCACTTTAGGGTCTCGAGAAATAACTTCCCTCATGCCCCAAGCCTACCCTCGATGATTCTCGGCCGCAACCCCGGCTCACGCAGGGGGAAGGGAGTGCGGCACGAAAGGAGGTAAGCCGTGAGCTGGCTTAGCGTCATGACGACCTTTTGGGTCTCGAAGACCAGCGGGTGCAAGTTCAGGCGCAGGATCCGTTAAGTGCCAGCCGGAACTGCCGGGACGGAACTTCCCCATCGACGGCTCTGCCAACGACGCGAATCGCCTCGCACTTCTCGGAGACGGTTCCGCACTCCACGTCGGATGAACCTCGCCTCCCGCCGCCAGCACATACTGGCGACGGGCGGCCTACTCGCCCGCGGGAGGAGGAACCATGGGATACCTTCGATTGCACAAGACCTTGCCGACCCTCGCCGGCGTTGGGCTGGTGATCCTCGCTGCAGGTCCACTGCAAGCCGACGGCGAGGGCACGGTGACCATCGACTTTCGCGAGCAGCTCTCCGCCACCCGGCCGGAGGCGTGGGCGATGCGCTTTTTCGGTGCCGCCACGCAGTCGACCGGGGTCGGCATACCGGTGAACCGCAGCTTTGGCTCCTTAGACCTAGGGCTCGAGGCGGGGACCATCCCGCACCTGTCGGCGGCGCAGCGGACGGTGGGCTTCGACGGCACCAAGACCGAGGATTTGAACCGCGCGCCGGCGATCGCGCGGCCGCACGCGGCGCTGGGAATCGGCGCCGGCTTCTCGCTGGTGGCCGACTGGGTGCCGCCGCTCGCGATCGACCACGCCAAAGCGAACGTGGTGACGGTTGCCCTGGAGCGCCCGTTCTTCACCTCGGATACCTGGAGCCTGGGCGGGCGGCTGGGCGTCGGCAGCGGCAACATCCAGGGGGACATCACCTGCCCGCGCTCGGCGGTCGCGGCAGGCGATGACCCGGTGCGGAACCCTTACCAGTGCGAGTCGCCCTCGCACGATGAGCAGAGCTACCATTGGAAGACGGCGGGGCTCACCTTGGGTCGCACGCTGACGCCAAACCTCTCCGGGCACGTGTCGGCGAGCGTCTGGAGGCTCAACGGAGTCTTCCGCGTCGACGCCGAATACGCGGGGCTCGACGACCACACACGGCTCGCCTACACGGGCAACGACTGGGGAGGCGCCGTGGGGCTCGATTGGTCGCGGAACGATCGCTGGCGCCTCAGCGGTGAGGTGTTCTACTCCCCGCTCGACGTGGTACGCAACTTCAGCGGTAGCGACGCCAAGCAGCACGACGACTTCTGGAATTTGAGGCTGCTGGCGACCTACCATGTGCGTTGAGCGCCGATAGGTAACCCCCACACTCGGCGGCGCGGAAGGGGGGGCGGCATTTCCGCCGGCGGCCCTTCCGCGTTACCCGCTGACCTTCCCCACCGCGTGCACCTCCACTTTGACCTCCTTTTCGACCCGAAGGAGGAAGACGCTGGGGTCGGTGAGCCCCCACTCCACGTAGGGGATGGTCAGCATGCCGGAGGCGGTCACCTGATCGGCCTTGGCCATGGCGACGACGGGCAGGGCGATCACGTGGCTCGTGCCGTGGAAGTCTAAAGTGCCGTGGAGCTGGATCTCGCTCCTCCCCTCCCGGTGGAGCTCGCCGTCGACGCGCTCGACGTGGAAGACGGCCTGGGGATAGCGGGCGGTTTCGAGGATCTTCTCATGCATCTTCTTGTCGCGCCGCTCGTTGCCGGTCTGGGCGCTGGTCATGTCGATGACGATCTCCCCCGACGACTTGCCGGTCGCGGCGTCGAGATGGATCTTCCCCGTCGATACCCGAATCGTCCCGTCGACCGAGTGCAGGGTGGCGCCAAAGCCGAAAGTGAGCCGGGTGGCCTGCGGGTCGAGGTCGAAGGTCAGGGTCTGAGCCGCCGCGGAGGCGGCGAACGACAGGCCGGAAATCACCAGGAGCAGGAGAAGAGTAGAGTTCCGAAGCTGAGGCATGGCAGTTCTCCCTTCCAAATCAAAACGTAAAAAGAATGGACCACCGCGTCAGGCAGCGCTGGCGGCGGCCAGGAGGTCGTTCAGGGTCTCAGCCGACAAGCTTTCTCCCTACCACCCGGACCGGGTCGGAGACGGTCTCGATCCCCGCCCCTCCTTCCCCTTCTTTTAGTCCCGAAAAGACTTACCCGGGTTCAGTCAGGCCGCGGCGGCCGGGCGTTGTGGCGAAGCGCCACTGAACACGATCGCAGGACTGGGGGGATCGCGGGACGTCTTTAGCCGGGGCAAGGCCCCGGCCGACCCTGCGCCGCGCGGCACCGACGCCCGCCTTCCGCTCGGGATAGGATACGGACCTTTCGGAGGGGACCGAATCCTTGGCGGCCTGGCGCGTCTTCATCGATACCGGCGGTACGTTCACCGACTGCCTGGCCGTAGACCCGGGGGGCCGACTCCACCGGGCCAAGGTTCTGTCGACGAGCGCCCTCCGCGCCCGGCTGGGGGAGGGGCCGGAAGGGCAGACCGATCGGGTTCGCCTGGAGCCCGCCCCCGCGGTCCCTCTCGATTTCTTCCGTGGCTTCTCCTTCCATCTCTTGGATGGGGGAGGGGAGGGCGAGCCTCCGAGCGTCACGGCCTACGACCCCTCTTCCGGTCTCCTCACCCTGGACCCCCCGCTCTCGACCACCCCGATCCCTCCCGGCGCCCGCTGCGAGCTGCGCTCGGCGGAGGAAGCCCCGCTCCTCGCCGCCCGCCTGGTCACCGGCACGCTACAGGGGGAACCCCTCCCCGAGATGTCCATGCGCCTGGCGACCACCCGGGGCACCAACGCCCTCCTCGAGCGCAAGGGTGCGCGGACGGCGCTCTTCATCACCCGGGGCTTTGCCGACCTCCTGCGCATCGGCACCCAGCAGCGGCCCGACCTCTTCGCCTTGCACATCGAGAAACCGGAACCGCTCTACGACGCCGTCGTCGAGGTGCCGGAGCGTCTCGCGGCGGACGGCTCGGTGCTGATCCCCCTGGACGATGCCGCCCTCGATCAGCTCTCTAGAGAAGCCGCCCGGCTCCTCGCGGAGGGTTTCGAGGCCGCCGCCGTCGCCTTCCTCCACAGCTACCGGAATCCCGTCCACGAGCGCGCCGCGGGCGATCTCCTCCGCCGCGCCGGCTTTTCGCACGTCTCCCTCTCGGCGGCGCTCGCGCCGCGGATCAAGATCCTTCCCCGGGCGGAGACGGCGGTGGTCGACGCCTATCTCTCGAAGCCGATCGCGGGCTACCTGTCCCGGGTCGCGGCGGCGCTTCCCGCCCGTCCAGGATCGCCGGCTCTCCATGTGATGACGAGCGCGGGGGGCCTCGTCCGGGCTGCCGCGTTCCGCGCCAAGGACAGTTTGCTCTCCGGCCCGGCCGGCGGGGTCGTGGGGGCGGCGGGGGCGGGGCGGCGGTCGGGGCTTTCCCGGGTGATCGCTTTCGACATGGGGGGGACGTCGACCGACGTGGCCCGCTATGACGGCGATTTCGAGTACCTGTTCGAGCATCGGGTGGGGGACGCGCATCTGGTCGCCCCGGCGCTCGCGGTCGAGAGCGTCGCCGCGGGGGGCGGCTCGGTCTGCCGGTACGACGGCTTCCAGCTCAAGGTGGGGCCGGAGAGCACGGGCGCCTCTCCGGGGCCGGCCTGCTACGGGGCCGGCGGGCCGCTCACCCTGACCGACGTCAATCTTCTTCTCGGCCGGCTCGACCCGGAACGCTTCGAGATCCCGATCGACCCGGCGGCGGCGGAGCGGGTGCTCCGAGGCCTGCGGGAGACGATCGCGGACGCCGAGGGCGGCGACGCTCCGGAGTCCGAGGCCCTCCTCGAAGGTCTCCTGGACATCGCCGACGAGCGCATGGCCGACGCCATCCGCCGGATCTCGCTCGCCCGCGGCTACGACCCGGCCGACTACGCCCTCGTGGCCTTCGGCGGCGCCGGGGCGCAGCACGCCTGCGCCGTCGCCTCCCGGCTCGGCATCCGCCAGGTTCTCGTGCCGGAGGATGCCGGGCTCCTCTCCGCCGCCGGGCTCGCGGCGGCGGTCGTCGAACGTTTCGAGGAGCGCCAGGTGCTCCTCCCCGTCGCCCAGGTGCGGGACGAGATCGAGACCTGGATGGAGGAGCTGGGCCGGACGGCGGCGGCGGCGGTGGCGAAGGAGGGGATCGCCGCCGCGGAGATCGAGATCCGCCGCCGGCTCCTTGATCTCCGCTTCACCGGCCAGGAGGGGACGATCGCCGTCGAGCCCACGGCGGGAATGGCGGGGACGGGGGTCGAGGCGGCGTTCGCGGCGGCCTACCGGACTCTCTATGGCTATACGCCGGAAGGGCGACCGGTCGAGGTCGTCGCCCTGCGCGCCATCGCCTCCTCTCGGCCGGCGCCGCTCGGCGGGCTCGCGGCCGGGTCTCCCATCGAAGCGTCGGAGATATTGGAGACATTGGAGACATCAGAGACATCGGAGACATCCGAGGCGATCCCCTCGGCCTACCGCCGCGCCTGCTTTTCGGGGCACTTCCGAGAGGTCCCGGTCTACGAGCGCGCGGGCCTCGCTCCCGGCGCCCGTTTTGAAGGTCCGGCCCTCGTCTTCGAGCGCCACAGCGCGACCGTCGTGGCGGAAGGATGGGAGGGGCGAGTGGACGGCGCGGGGGCTCTGCTACTCGATTGCACAAAGGTTTGACATCCCGCCCGGTTTCCTCCAACATATCAGCGTGTCTTCGGGTCCGCGGGTTCGACGAGCGGACGACGCGGCGGTTCTAAAGAGGCTTGGGCGGCCCACGGAGCCGGGCAGGTTGGGACCTGCCGATGATGGACACGCCCAGAAAGGAGGTGGTCCAGTGCATTGTAGTTACCACGGACAAGGGATGGTGGAGGTAGCGGCCCCGTAAGGGAGATCCTCCCCTAGCGTCTATGCGCTGGATCGGAGGGTAAGCCCCAAAAAGGGGACACCCACCGCCGCCTAGCCAGACCACTCAAGGCCCCGGCCCTCTCGCGAGGACCGGGGCCTTTTGCATGGATACCTGCTCCCATCGTGCTCATACCGGCTCAGGGATGCCGGCTTGGAGCACCGAAGTTGATAAGATAGGGCCCGCTTTACATCACAGATCGGGAGGAGCCTCGTGGCCCGCTTCGAGGAGTACATCGGGATCGACTACTCGGGTCGGCGGACGCCGACGACCCCGCTTCGCGCTCTCCACGTCTACGCCGCCGAGGAGGATCACGAGATCCGCCGCGAGCTCGATCCCGACAAGGGAGCCTGGAGCCGCCGGAACCTCGCCGAATGGCTGTTCGGCAAGCTCTCCGAGGACCATCCGCGGCGGCCGCGGTTCATCGGCATCGACCACGCCTTCTCCTTCCCCCGCAGCTACCTGGAGCGCCACTCGCTCCGCAGTTGGGATGGGTTCCTGGAAGATTTCACCGCCCATTGGCCCACCCGCTCCCGGCGGGTGCGCGACCTCCGCGAGGGCAACTCGCGGACCGGCCACCCGGACGAGCTGCGGCTGACCGAACGCTGGACGCCGGCGGCGCGCGGGGTCTTCCACTTCGAGATGCGGGGCGGCGCCGCCAAGGCGGCCCACGCCGGCATCCCCTGGCTCGAATACCTGCGCCAGATGGGCGAGAAGGTCCACTTCTGGCCGTTCGACGGTTTCGAGGTCCCGGCGGGCACATCGGTGGTCGCCGAGACCTGTCCGGATCTTTTTTGCAATCGCTACCCGCGTGAGGGCCGTACACCTGAGGAGCACGCCGCATATTCGACGTGCGCCTGGCTCCAGGAGCGTGACCAGCTCGGGTTGCTCGATGCCTATTTCAAACCTCCCCTCTCCGACGAAGAGCAGGAGCGGGCGCGGCTCGAGGGTTGGATGTTCGGCCTGGCGTAAAAATTATCGGGACGCCGGGTTTTCTTTTTTTCAAGCAACACGGGTTTTCAAGTTTCGGAGGGACACCGTATGACGAGAGAAGTGGAAGACATGGAGGAGTTCCGCTCGTACCGGTTGCAGATGAACGAGCGCATCATGGGTTCCGAGCACCTGGGGATCAAACGGTTCTTCAACCTCGACACCGCCGCCTATCGGGAAGCGGCGCTCGACAAGAAGACCAAGGAGCTCCTGGGGCTCGTCGCCTCGACGGTCCTGCGCTGCAACGACTGCATGGACTACCACCTCAACAAGTGCGTCGAGGTGGGGTGGGGCGACGAGGAGCTCCACGACGCCATGAACGTCGCCCTGGTCGTCGGCGGCAGCATCGTCATCCCGCACCTGCGCCATGCGTTCGAGACGATCGCCCTGCTCCGCGAGGAGCAGCGGGGGAGCAACGGCAACGGCCACAACGGCCATAACGGCCACAACCACAAGGCCAAGCCCTGACGGATGGGTTCGAACCGGCGGAGGATCGCGCTGATCACGACCGGCGGCACGATCGAGAAGACCTACGATGAGCAGTCAGGTGAGCTCAGAAACCGTCGCTCGATCGTCCGCCGGATGCTTTCCGAGCTGCGCCTGGAGGAGACCGAGGTCACCGTCCACGAGCTGCTCAGCAAGGACAGCCTGGACATGACCGAGGCCGACCGCGACTGCATCGTCGACGCGGTGCGCGCCGCGGGCGGAGGAGGGGAGGACGGTGCGGGCGGGGTCGTCATCCTCCACGGCACCGACACCCTGGCGCTGACCGGCGAGCGGCTCTACGCCAGCATCCCGGAGCCCCGGGTCCCGGTCGTCCTGACCGGCGCCATGCGGCCGTTCGAGATGAAACAGTCGGACGCGCTCCAGAACCTGACCGAGGCGATCTTCGCGACCGGGATACTCCCGCCGGGGATCTACTGCGTGGCCCACGGGCGGCGCCTCGCCTTCCCCGGAGTGAAGAAGGACGTGGCGCGGGGGACGTTCGTCAAGGGGTGAGGGCTGCCCGCGACGCCGGGCGCCGCGGACGAAAGCGCCTACTGCCCAACAGCAGGGCAGACGTGGAGGATGCCATCGCAGGAGATCCATTGCGGGTTTGCGGTCCGTGCGGAACGGCTACAGCCATTGGGAGAATGACCGACACAGACGAGGGAACTGCCGTCGGGGCATTCGGTGCTCTCGATACATCCATTGATGGGGATGCGGTATTCCAGCGGACCGGGGGCGAAGCTCTTACCGCTCTCCGTCGGCGGGGGCGTGGCTGGGGCCGAGGGAGCGGCGGCGGCGGACGCCAGGGAAGCCAAGGCGAGAGAGGCGGCGATCAGAAAGGCCACGGATACTGAGAGCAGCGGACGACGAAGATTCATATCTATCTCCTATCAATACGGAGATTCTAACATTTTTATGTGCAGGAGGAAGGCTGCCCACCGTCATCCTGAGGCGAGCTCTGCGAGCCGAAGGATCTGGGCGGTGGGAAGCTGAGCCGATCCCCCCCAGTCGAGGCTCCGCGAGGAATGTTCGTCAAGAGGGAGTGAGGGACGGCTTCGGCTTCCTGGCGGGCTTCGGCTTCGCGGCGGTCGGCTTCGCGGGAGGCGCGGGAACACAGGCTGGGATCGGCTGGGGAGCGCCGGAGCAGGTGCGGACCCCACAGCCGGCGATGCCGGGGGTGCCGGGGACGGGGGAGAGATTCGCGGGCGTGCCTTTCGGAAGGGAGAGGGCCTGGACCCCGAGGAAGGTTCCCACGTAGCGCTCGCTGCACTTCTCGGAGGGGTTGTTGAGGACGGTCACCTGGCTGGTGGTGAGCTGGGCCGCCATCGTCGTCGAGCCGCCGCCATCTAAGTTCATCCCGTTGAAGCCGCCCAGGGCCTGGAGCCAGGCCGCCTCGTCGTAGAACCCGGCGCCGTTCGCGCTGCCGTCGGTGCCGTCGATCGTCAGCAGGTAGAGATAGCGGCCGTCCTCGCTGGTGGCGACGGCGGTCCGCGCCGCGACCTTCTCTGGGGGGGTGGGATCCGTCGCGGAGTTCGCTTGATTCGCCCCACCTTTAAGCAGCAGGACCGGTCCCGGCACGCGGGTCTGCGGGCAGAAGCCGGAGCCCAGGGGCTGCGGGCTGCCGGCCACGGCCGTGCAGGTGCCGGGGGGGACGAGCGCACCCCGAGTGATCGTCTGGAAGCTCGCCTGGTTTTTTCCGGCCTGATTTTTCCCGGTAAGAAGGAGCGCCTCGACTCCCGCGTCGGCCCCCACGGGCACGCTCGACAGCTCCGAGACCGTCTGTCCCGCCGCGACGGCCAGGCCACAGAGCTGCACCTGATTCGGGGCCGGGGGAGTCCCCGGCTCGGCCGAGCAGCAGGGCCAGAAGAAATTGGCGTTGACCGCCACCTGGAGTCCCCAGGTGCAGAGGAAGTCGCTCGCCCGCTGGGCGTGGGTGTCGTAGCTCGTGCCCGCTCCCGAGGGCTTGGGAGCGGAGAAGAACTGGATCCCGGGGGCCGTGAGATCGATCCGCAGGCCGTTGGCGCGCTGGGTCCGCACGTTCGGCTGCGTCGGTTGGCTTGGCAGGTAGGTCGTGCAGGCCCCCATCCAGTCGATGCCCTGGAAGAGGGGCTGCCACTTCGGTGACCAGCCGGGGAGCCACGGGTTGTCCGTGCAGGGGGCTTGGCCGGCGAGCGGCAGGGCGATGGAGAGGAGGAGGGTGAGCGCGAGAGCGATCTGGGGAAGCCTGGGCATGAATGCACCCCGCCTAGAGCGCGGGCTCCTGTCCGGTCAAGCGCCGGAATGCTTCCAAATACCGCTCGAAGGTTCCCCGCACGACGTCGTCCGGCAGCGGCGGCGGCGGGCTCTGATGGTCCCAGCCGGAGGCGTCGAGCCAGTTTCTCACGTACTGCTTGTCGAAGGAGACCGGCTCGGTCCCCGGCAGCCAGTGGGCGACGTCCCAGTAGCGCGAGGAGTCGGGGGTCAGGGCCTCGTCGACCAGGATCAGCTCGCCGCCCGAAGCCCCGGCCGGGCCGTCGAGAAGGCCGAATTCGAATTTGGTGTCGGCGAGGATCAGGTCACGCTCCGCGGCGTGGGCGGCGCCCTGTGCGTAGAGGGCGAGGGTGAGCTCGCGGAGGCGGGTCGCGAGGGCTTCGCCGACCCCGGCCGCGACGGTCGCGAAGTCGACGTTCTCGTCGTGCCCCTCTAGGGCCTTGGTGGCCGGAGTGAAGATCGGCTCGGGAAGCCGGCTCGCGCGGTCGAACCCGGGGGGGAGAGGGATGCCGCAGACCTCGCCGTTCGCCCGGTACTCGCGGAAACCGCTCCCCGCGAGGTAGCCGCGGGCCACGCACTCGAAGGGGACGACCCGGGCTTTGCGTACCAACACCGCCCGACCGGCGAGGAGCTGGCGATGGGGCGCGAGGACGGCGGGGAAGTCGGCGGGATCGGTCGCCAGGAGGTGGTGGGGGACGAGGCCGGCGAGGCGGTCGAACCAGAAGGTCGAGAGCTGGGTGAGGATCTTGCCCTTCCCCGGGATGCCCGGGCGGAGCACGTGATCGTAGGCCGACAGGCGGTCGGTCGCCACGAGGAGCAGGGTGTCGCCCAGGTCGTAGACGTCGCGAACTTTCCCCCGCCGCGGCGGCGGCAGGCCCGGTAGCGTAGTCTCCCAGAGAGCTTCTTCCATTCCCGGAGGATATCCGATGGCCGCCCCGGGTGTAGCATCCTTCCCGGACGATTCGATCGGAAAGGAGAACCCGATGAAGAAGCAGAAGCTCAAGAAGATGACGATCGCCAAGGAGACCCTGCGCCAGCTGGGCGAGGAGCACCTGGAGGAGGCAGCGGGGGGCGCGATCTCCCCGGCCACCCGGATGCGGAGCTGCGCGGTCACCTGCCAGGACTCGGTGAACGTCTGCTGCACGTAGAGGCGCGGCGGGTGTAGTGCCCGAGCTGGGCATGGACCGCCGAGCACCTATAGAGCGGGCACCGAAGAACCTCTGGTCTCCTCCCTTCCCGCGTGTCATCCTGGAGCGAAGCGAAGGATCTGGGGAAGGGAGTTTTCCCCCGCCCGGTTCCTTCGGTCGCTAGGGCTCCCTCCAGGATGACGGTAGATAGGGTTGGCATGGGGCGCACCGGGGCTAAAGAAGTGGTGCGCTATCCACGCCGCTAGGCGATCTTCGTGCTTCGACCCGGGATTCCCGGTCTGGAAGCGCCCGACTTCTACTCGGGAAGTGCCCTACTTCGCCAGCGGAAGTGCCCGAAAAAACGCAATAACGTGTTATACTGCCTACACTTAGCGTTTTCTTGGCGGTCCCTTGCCACACACAAAACGCTTAAATATCAGGGGGCACGAACCAAATGGCAACCATCCGGAAGCGCGGGGATAGCTGGACAGCGGCGGTCAGACTGACAGGCTCCCAAGCCCGATATCGGACATTCGCGACAAAAGAGGCGGCGAGCAGGTGGGCACAGAAGATCGAGACGGGAATCAAGACCGGCGACATCGATTCCGCAGAAGCTAGCGTCATGACTTTAGCGGAAGCTGTTGGGGAGTTTGTCCGCGATGCGCTCCCTCAGCGCAAGCTCCGGACTCAAGAGCGCTTCGCTTGGCTCCTCCAGCAGTGGTGCAAGCCGCTCGGCTCCCTGACCCTCGATAGGGTGACTCCGCGACTCATCGGACAGGAGCGGGACAGGCTGCTCCAAACGCTGGAACCTGGCACCATTACCCGGCGACTCGCTACGCTGAGCTCGTTCTTCTCCTGGTGCGCCGCGCCAGACCGTGGCCTACTCCGCACGAATCCTGTGAAAGGGGTCACGAGGCCCCGACAGCCAAAGGGACGAGTCCGGTACCTCAGCGAAGAGGAGCGCATCCGGCTATTTAGCATATGCCGCGACTATGCCGCCCGGCCCTACCTCTATCCTTTAGTAGTCACGGCAACATATAGCGGAATGCGGCAAGGCGAGCTGTTGAAGCTGGTATGGGGCGACATCGACTTAGAAAACGGGTTCGCGATAGTGCGCGATTCCAAAAATGGGGAAGCCCGGAAGGTGCCTGTGAGAGGTCCCGCGCTCGAAGCCCTGAAGGAGTGGCGCCAGCGGGACCGGTTCTCTATCGGGCGAGTCTTTGGGGTGAAATTCCTTGACGGCGTCAGTTGGCGGAAAGTCCTCAAGTTGGCGGATATTAGCAATTTCCGCTTTCATGATTTGCGCCACACGGCGGCGAGCTATCTCGCCATGAGCGGATCGAAGCTGCTAGATATTGCTAATATCTTAGGGCACAAGTCGCTATCAGTCACCCAGCGCTATGCGCATTTGTCCGACGATCATTTAGGGGATGTCGCGGATCGGATGGCTGAAAAGTTCAAGTAAATCCCCCTCTCCTCTCCCGCCCCGGCGACTAGCGGCCCCTCCACCGAATCGAAAAGGCCCCCTCTTTACAGGGGGCCTTTTCCCGTAGTATCCGCATTCCGCGTACCCCACAAGATCCTGTGTGCGCCCCATTGCGGGTAAAGGCAGCGCGTGCAATAATTGATTCCGCGGTAGATGGATCGCTCACACATGTAGGCATGTCCAGAAAACTCCACCCGATCGAAGGGGGGGCAAGCCGACGCCGCAAGGCTGGCCCCGAAGTAAGGAGAACTGTATGCCCGTGAGCGTGGATTCTCGTCCTCCTTTAAACAGTACCCCTGCCTCGCGGTCGGCCAAGTGCGCGTCGTGAGAAAACCGATTGAGCCGGCCTATGCAACGGTCGATGAGGTCGTCGGCCGGATCATTCTCGGCACTTCGCGGCGCTCGCTTGAGCACTGGATAGCGCGGGACGTTGACGGCTTCGCAAGACGATGTGTTACCCGCAGAGCCGGACGTGTCTTGATTGACTTGCAGGCGTTAGCCGCATGGCTGGAAGAGGGGAAGGCATGAACGCACTCGGCTACGCGCTCGTCGTCTCCTCGCCGAATGGGACCCTAGTACCCAGCTTCTCGAAAAAGCTGTTTGACTGCGCTCGACCTCGCGAGATACCTTTCCAACGCTGGACGATCGCTCGAAGCCGTAGAGACCGGGGAGGCTCGATTCATTTTCAGGCTATTGACAGTTTCGCCCGCACCGTAGTACCGCCACATTTCCCGCACGTTCGGTAGGCTATTGATTTTCTGTGCCGCGCTGTAGTACGCAGCAACCCATCAGGTTTCCGGGGCTCGCGGGGAGTACTACGCTCTAATCACAATGTAAACTGGTAATCCATTTGAACTTAGGTTAGGCTTCCTAACAAGATGAGCATAGCGACATTCTGCCGGCTGGAATTAGGGCTCTCTCAGCGCGACGTCGCCGAAGCCGTAGGCGTCAGTGACGCCAGCGTCTCGATGTGGGAGACCGGACGACGTACGCCGAGCGAGTCCAACCTATTGCGATCGGTTCAGGTGCTCGCCTCGTACGCCTGCGCGCAGGGGCGGAGTGATCTTGTCGAGATGATGCTCGGCGACCGCGCCGAGGAGATCAGCGCGGAATGGTTCCCGATCGTACCGCCGCCGATCGCCGAAGAGATCGAGGATGCCGAGATCTGATGTCCGCTGGATTTGAGAAGGTTGACGGCGAGGCCGGGAGGGCCGCGAAACGCTCCCGACCTTTTTACGACTCTGAAGGAGTGTCACTCATGGCGAAAGAAAGAGTACCACAAAATCGACCCCCTTTGTCACTAGTCCCGCCTCCAGCGGGTTCGCCCTCTGGAGTGTCGGGAAACCCTCCCGCGCCGAGAAACCCTCTCGCTCCGATCTCGTTTGCTTCGACCGCTCGCCGACCTTCTTTCGATCTCGCCGCCGAGCTAGTCGCTCAGGCCGAGGAGCTGGCGGAGCAGACGGAGGGCGACGAAATCCAAATCCGCAATTTTCCCGTGTACCTCATTCAGAGCATGGATACAATCGTTCTCAAGGCGCAAGCCATGTGCTCAGAGAGAGATCGGCTGCACGGCGAACCATTGCACTTGCCGATCAATCGAAACACTCTTCAACTCGCCTGCATTAACTATGCGATCGGGGAGTTAGAGAAGATGGCCGAGGGCTTCAAGGGAACTAGGGAAACACTGCTCAAGCTGACAAGTGATAACGGCGTGGATGACGACCTCCTGGAGTATGTCCTCTCTCGCTCGGAGGAAATCGGATTTAAGAACGCCAACAAAACAGCCGGGGATGGGCAGACGATCTGCCTACGCGTGAGCCCAGAGAAAAAGAAGCATATCGTGGCCGCTGGCTTCACACTCGGATTCAAAAAGCCACAAATGGTTTCGGTGCTGGCCGTCGCTTATACGTTTGGAGGTCAGCATCACTTAGTCAACCAGTCGCGACGTAACCAGGCAACCGAGCTATTACGGCAATACGAGCTTCGTGCGATCGTCGGCCGCACGACTATCAAGAGTGACCTGCAAATGGTTCTCGCAGCGAAAGAGGGGAAAAGACTGGAGCGCGAGCGCGAGGAGGAGAGCAAGAAATGAAGCGGCAACCACAACACCAAAACGGTATCTCAGGATACCGAGATACCAAAATCGAGAAACGGTATCCCAGGATACCTCGATACCACCGTTTTCCATGGTGAAGACATAGGCATAGAGAGTATGTGCTACCTATGACCTCCTTACTTGCCGCTCCTCGCCGTCATAGGCGCCGTCCCTCCGCCGGTTTGCCGATCCGCTCGGAACCGCTCACGCTGCCGTCCAGGCCGCTCTCGACTCGCCCGACCAACCGGAAGGAGTGAAGGCTTAATATGAAACCTCGCGACTATTGGCACAATCCCACAGGAACGGGCTCGCCGCTCGATCCGCCGCAGGCCCCGCCCTCGCCGCCGCATGTGCCGCAGACGACCGATCCGGGCATGGTCGGGAACCCGTGGTATCCCGGCCCAGAGCCAGGGTCGATTCCCAACCCGCTGCCGATCCCGGGCAAGAGGAAGAGATAGAGAGTCCGGCCGGACCTGAAACCCGAAGCCTGCGATCGAGGGAGAGAGATCTCATGGAACCAAAGACACCGATACCGCGAGCGAAGCGGAGCCGACCCGCGCTAAGGACCGCCGTGCTTCGTAAGCCTCCTACCGCCGCGCTCGTACCGGAGAGCGATCTACACGTTAAGGTGAAGGAAGCCCGCGCAGCTCGGCTCACGGTCGGCACCTTCCAGGAGAAGACGCGGGCGATCCATCGTGATCTCGCGGTCGAACGGACGGCAGCGGAAAGGGATGCACTCGCGGCTCGCGAGCTTAAGGTCCGCTTGAAAGGAGTTAAGCGAACACGGCAAAGTGATCTCATGGATACCCCCGACCTCTTGGATGCTTCGTCTACGCCACGATGCACGGCAACTTCCAAGCAATCCGGCGAGCGCTGCCGTCGTCGCCCACACCCCGGGGCAAATGTATGCGTAATTCATGGTTCAGGATCTAAGTCAGTAAAGGCAGCTGCTCGTGATCGGTTGCTAGCCGCGGTCGATCCTGCGATCGATTCGCTACGCAACATTGCGGCATTGGCGAAAGACGCCAAAGGACTGAAGGATTTAAAGGTTTCTAATCCCCGTCTATTTTCCGCTGTAGTGCGCGCGTCCATGGCAATACTCGATCGGTCGGGTTATCCCGCGACTAAAGAATATGTGATCGGTACGCCGGAGCAAGCTAAGGCGCAAATGGCGGAGCTGCTAGGGGTTAGAGTTGACGAGCTACCAGACGACGACGACCCACATGGTGAACGCTGGCGATCGATTCACGTTATGCCGATGCGATCGGCGATTCCGTCCGCGCTCCCGCCGATCCCGATCTCGATCTCGCCGGATGATCCCGCTCCGTCGTGGGCTGTCTACCTCGCCGCAACCCCGGAGGACGAAGCGCTAGGCGTTCTCGCCGCGCTCGAATCGATCGATGACGCGCAGGCCGCGCTCGCCGCCGAGCTTCAGGGCGCGAAGCGCCAGCCGGTCATAGACGCCTGCCTATCGTCGCCCGGCTGGACGGGACAAGCGAGTGCGCGCGAAGCGAGCGACGCGGCGATCGAACCCAGCGCTCCCGCACCCGATCCCGACGCACCCGACCCGGACGGCTGGATAGAGGTATAGCGCGCGATGTCCGCACCTCTAGTGCCCGCCGCTACGCTCGTGCGTCTCCTCGCCGGGCTTGAGGTGCGACTCAACAATAACGGGTCGCTCTCGGTTCGCCCGGTACCGCCGAAGCGTGTCCGGGCGATCCTACACGCCAACCGCGCGGCTGTGATCGCCCTGCTAGGTCTCGCGCGTACTGGCGAGGGCGACGGTACCGCCGACCCCACGCGCGCAGCGGGAGGGGACATTCCGGCCGATATCTGGCGAGACGGAGATCGAGCGCAGCGGGCACCGTCGTCGTGGGCGACGGCTCGACCCGCGGCATCGTTCGCCGAGGGGTACGGCGCGGACTTCGGCGGAGGACAAGATTTTACATTCTCCGCGATATTCAAGAAGCAAGTGCGTAGCGATGAATAACTTACTCGACTCGATTCCGCTCTCCGGCAGGGGGCGTAAGTCGTCGCTATTGAGACTCACGGCGCCAGCGTCCGGAAGTTATGTTAACCAGAGCGACGTAAGTCCTTTAGAATTGCCATTCTACCTAGCGCTAGGTGGCTAGTGTCCGTTACCAGCTCATATGTCAACCAATTATCAACGGACCCTAGACCGCAGTAGAGCGATCTTCAGAGAGGAGCAAGGAATATGCGAACATTCTTTCAGGGCGTAGGTCTACCGCAGAGACCAGGCGGCAGGGTGGACTCGCCCGCCGCGCCGACCGCCGCAGTGCTCGCCCGTCGTCGCGAGGTCGGGCCGGTTGTCGTGCATATGGTTCGCCTAGCACGGCAGGCGGGATACGCCGATGCCTCCGGGCCGGCAGCGTCCGGGATCTCGGATACCGCTCTTCGTGCCGCGCTCTCCGTCGCGCTCCGTAGCAGCGAACCGGGTTATCCGAGCTTCTACGACGACGGAATTCTCGACATCTTCTTCGATTCGAGCACCGTCATTTATGCCACGTACCCGACCGGTACCGCTCTCTTTTGGTGGCAGTCCTACACAATTGCGGCGGATCGTAAGAACGTCAAGTTGAACGGCGATAGGCAAGAGATCGCTACCGGCTGGATTCCCGCCGGACCGGTTGCCACTCCGCCCGCACCCATCGCGCCCACGGCGAGCGCCAGCGCTGCCACCCGTGCCACCCCTACCGCCACGACCCCGAACGCCTGGCAGACGGCGCAAGAGGTCGCCGCATTCTCCCGAGGAGCAACCGTCATGCCCCACACCCCGCCCCGGATTTTTGACAACGCGCTGCATGCGATGGGGAAGCCGGGGATCGGCGAGACTCCCGCCGCGTACGCCGCTAGCGCTGCCACCCGTCGCCCTGGACGCGACGCGATGCATGCCTGTCTCTCCCATGCGGTTCTCGTCAACTTCACCGTCGACGACCTGATCGAGCTAGAGCAAGTCGCTCCGGACCTGCTCCGCCCACTCGCCGAAGCTGGGCGTAACAACTCCTCTCGTGCGCAATCCTTCGCCGCGCTCGGATACTCCGCTCCCCAACCCCGCGCCGACGACTGCTCTATCTACGCGATCACGGCGGCGAAAGGTGCGCTCGATCGCGCACGGAAGGCCCGGCAGGGTACCGCCAGCGGCTCCGGGCACCCTTCGCCGTGCGGTTGTGGCGGTCACCCGACCCCGACCGCTACAGGGCAGGCTAGCGCGGCGAGCGCTGGCACCCCGAAGCGCTACAGCCCGCCCAAGATTTTCGACATTGCCCTAGCCGAGATGGGTTTGCCCCCGATCGGAGGCAGGAAGTAAGAGATCGGCGATCCCGGGCGCGCACCCTGCACACCACCCAACCCCTGTACGAGGAGACGCGAATGTCCAACCCCCAAGAATCCGCCCCGGCCCGGACCCCGGCCGATGTCCCCGCGATCCCCGCCGCGATCCCCGCTCTGCTGTCGCTCGTCACTTCGCCCGGCGAGAGCAAGCCCCGCACGACGACAAACCGCGGTTTCTATGAGCAGATCCGCGACTCTTCGCCGGACTCGATCCCGGATGCTGACTACCTGAAGATTCTCCGAGGTATGCCCATCCGCGCGACGATCGAGCAAGCGAGCGCCAAGCTCACCGAATGGGTGCCCGCGATCCTCGGCCAGTGCTCCGCCCACCGTCAAGAGATCGGCACCCCACGCGCCGACGTCGCGCGGGACCTGGAGACCGCACAGAGAGAGCTGGCGGAAGCGACCGCGAAGGTACAGGGTCTGGAGAGCAGGCTAGCCGGTATCGACAACCGCACCTCTCAGCTTCGGCGCCATGAGGAGACGATTAAGGCGACTGCCGAGGATCTGGCGAAGACGTACGACGGCGCAGTGACCTTTTTCGACGTAGAGGCGGAGTTTGAGCAGCGCCACGACGCGCTTGTGGACCGACTCTCCGCGATCCCGGAGTACGACCGCGAGCCGGAGGACCCCGCCGAGGAGTACATGCGGCTATCCCCCGCGCAACAGCTTGCTCGTCAGATTCGCCTGATCTCGCGGACTCTCAAGCATAGCCAACTCGGTTTCGATCGCCCAGCCGACCTCTCGACCGACTACCGCGCCATGGTCTCCTCTCGGTTCGGCCGTCCCTTCGACGACTGCCCGCGTCGTCATTCGCTCTTCGGCGGCATCGTGCGCGAATTCGCCCCGAGCGCTCACGGCAACGCGCCCACCGGCCGGTATGGGAGCGACGGGGGACAGATCGAGAAGATCGAGAAGTCTCTCTTCACTCACATTACCGCGCTCTATCGGGCCTTCCCCGCGATCGATCCCGCCAAGCCCGCAGCCGAGTTTCTGGCCTCCTATCGCATTACCGCCGGGGGAGATATGACCGGACAAGCTCCTCGCCCGGGGGACAAGGTAGGACGCATGGGAATTCGTCGCCGAGGGGATACGGTCGAAATGGTTCCGAGCGAAGCCGAGCGAATCAATCGAGAGTATCGCGTGGGCCATGCGGACGGTCCTCCTCGCCTCACTCCGGAAGCCGAAGTCCCCAAGGTTTCTATTCCGATCCCTGCGAAGCGGTTGCAGAGCTAAGGGGGCGCTGAGAGAATGGCAAGCGAGCGACGCTATACGCTTCTCTCCGGCGCGGCATGGTCCACTCTCGAAGGCCGCGCCCACCTGACGGTTCCTGTCGTCGTCATGGTCGGCGGGAGTGTCGTCATGGGCATGAACTCAAAGGGGCCGGAGTACATCCCTCCCGAGGTTCTCGCCGCCTTCCCGGAAGGCTTGAATCAGCGGCCATGTGTGCTCTATCACCCCGAGAAGGGAAACGGTTCTGCACTGACTCCCGAGGCCATAAGCGCTATGCGGATGGGCTCGTGCTTCGGGAGTTTCTTCGATCTCGGGGACGCCTGCCTGAAGACGTCCGCATGGCTCGATCAGGACCGCTGCATAGCGCTCGGAACCGAATATCAAACGATCCTCTCCCGCGCCGAGGCGGGCGATATGATCGAGATTAGCTTAGGATGCTATATCGATATTGAACCCGAGGACGGCATCTCTCCGGCAGGGGTGCCGTATTCGTATATCTGGCGGGCGATTCTCTCGTACGATCATCTTGCGATCGGCCTGATAAATCAGGGCGAGCGGGGCGCGTGCTCTCTCGAAATGGGTTGCGGAGCGAACCGATGAAAGACCGCCGAGCGCGAGAAGGGTGCTAGTATTTGGAGAGTCGGCGGCCCTGGAAAGCAAACCGACAGCCGAAATAGTTTCCATCCCCTCCTCGGGTTTCGAGGTCTCCATCCTTCCAGGGCTGCCAGAGACCGAGAGCGCGGGCGAGGGGAGGATGGTTTTAGACACCCAAAGCTACAAAGGAGTGAACCATGAGCACGAAGAAGACACGCCCAGGAACGCATCCCATCGAAGGCAGGCGTCCGGGCGGCTGGCAGCTCCGGGAAGGCCGCGTGGTGCGCGTTCCCATTCCCGCCCCCATTCCCAGCCCCATCCCCGCCGCGCTAGACACCAAGCAGGGGGACGCTGACGCTGAGACAGCGCGACTCGCCCAGCTCTACCGCGAGCAAAGGGCTCGCGACCTGATCCGGTCGGTTGAGCCGGAGCTTACCAAGCTGGGAATTATGAGCGGCGCGTGAGCCTGCGATCAGAATTCGGGAAGGTTAAAGGTGGACAAGCCCATGGGGGCTGTCCCTTTCGATAGGTTCGTGAGGCGAGCCGGATCATTACGTTTTCGACGTCCCCAACGGATCGCCGACCCCCGGAAAGCGGACGCATGGCTCGACATAAACCGCGCCGTGTCCCTCGGTTCGCTGAGATTTCCCTCGGCGCATGGATCGTAATTGACGAAGAGCGAGGAGAGAGCGGGAGGTGTGCCGTATAGTTATATCTGGCGCACGATCATCTCGCCGTAGGGCTCGGGGGAGATGTCGGCGCGTGTAGCGTCGATATGGGGTGTGGGACGAATAGATATCAGACATAGAGGTGGGCTTCATATTTTGCCTTCAGAGGTGTCTCTGTCGAAGGCCGAGCGCCGAGGCGTCACGAGCTTTCCGGAAGGTTATACTGCTCAAGTATCCAGCAGGTGACATCATCGTAGGCGTCAGCGATAGCCCTCACTGCGGCACTAAGGCTTAATCCTTCTTCCTCTCTTCGCGACGTGAATGTCTTCTCCAACCTCTTCTCGGAGGTTACTATCTCGCAGTGAATCTGCCCCTCCTCTTCCAAACCTGTACACTTCACGTCCCCCCACACTGAGAACATAAAAGTTCCCTTGAGGTCGCCAAGGATCACCTCTATCCCAAATGGTACGAACACGCGCGAGCCACTACTTATCTGTGCTCTATCAAAAAAGCCGCCTACTTTTATTTGCTGCATTTCGGTCGACAAGAAGGATCGTAGAATCTTAAAACGCTCCTCTTGTTCCATAAGTATGTCGGCGGTCAGCTCTACCTCATCTTGCACGTCAAGGTGTTTTGCAATCTCCCACGAATTACATACAGTCTGAGCGAAATGGACAATCCCGGAATCAAATGCCTCATTGAAACCGAGACTACACTGCCACAGTATCTGTGAGCCCGAGCGAACAAAAACCCTTAGGTTGCCGCTCCTCGTATTTTCCTCAAATAGCAGGACCACTCTGGCAAAGTCATAAAATTCGCGCAGCTTCCTTGGCTTGTCGCTCCCGGTGTCACAGAAGTGTACATTCATACTGGAGCTACAGAGAGTGAAATGAAATAACTCCTGCTTCAAGAGTACTTTAAACAAGTCGGCGCCTAATATTTCTTCTGCCGGCAAGCCGCGCGGGAGAAACATCTCCATCGTCGTGCGTACGACGTGAATGCCACAACTAAGTACTACTTCCACCCTTTCAACTGGTTTAGGGATAATCGTGATTTCAGCCGGCGAAGGTTCTTGACGCGGCAACCGGGCCGGAATGCCGAAACGGACATCCCTAAATTCAGCGCGGTTGATAGATAGAGGACCTCTCAGTCCAAGAGAGAGGTCAACAAGATCTTGAAGAAGACTGCTACCTTCAGTGAGTGCCTCGAAGGTGAACTTGTACCTGAATGACTCGTACCCTATTGTTTCGACCGTTTCGAGCTTCTGGCGGACGTACTCTTCAAGGCTTGGTCCGATGTGGCTTCGAATCGCTCGCTCTAGAGACTCTCCATTCGGAGTCTCCAGCCTGTGTTCCTCCTTACAAATAATGCTCATCGTGTGTTTGGCAATGTCTTCCCCTTCTGAATCAAGTTCTCGAATCCGCCGTAGAGCCTGAAGGATCGCGGCCGAATCGATCGGGACCAAGTACGCGGCGTTGGGAACCTCGCCCTCCCCAAAATCTATCACTAGAAAGAAGGCGGGAAGTGGATCGGCAACCAACCGCTGCCAGTTGGTTAGGCTAACTGACTGATTTAGATTTCCTATACCTGTCGCCTTAACTTGGATTAAACAGCGAATTATCGCAGGCTCTCTGTCCTTCGGGTAGGTCGGGAGAGTCTCCCGCCGAGGTGGAGGAAATTCGAGGAGATAATCCCAGCCATTCTGATCGTAGGTGACCTTATGGGGAAGTATCCTTCTCGCCGCGGCCCAAGCAGCTAGAGTGGTTTCCCCGCGCACCCCAAGATATATTGGCTCCACAAGTTGCTCCTTACTCCGCTTCTTCGCCGGCCCCGGCTCGCCATGCCGGTACACCCGAAAGGAGATGCATCCGGCAGTTAACCCGCGCGTGCGCCCCCCGCCTCAGTCCGAGGGTGGTTTACCCGCTTCTGCTCTGCCCGCTGGGCGAGCGCTGCCGCTTCATCAGCATGGAGGTAACTAACCTCCTCCCGGACGAGATTCGTCCCGGCAAACCGTAGCCATCGCCGAAGAGTTCTTGCGACTGCCCATCAGGGGCGAGCGGCGGCCACAACCTGATTGAAATTTATAGCGGCCTGCCAGCCGTCTGGCACGCAGCCAAACATATTGGCACACCACACGTAGACCACGATCTTGTACTGCCCGCCTCCGAGCGGTTCCTTCGTCACACGCGCCGCGAGCGACGGGCTACTTCCCGTCGGGTTATAGGTTTCGATGAGTACATCGGTCGCCGTCTGGATCTTGAAACCGGCGTTGTGAACTATCCAAAGCTGCGCAGCCTCCCACTTGGCTTTGCAGTCGGCTTCGCCGGAGCAAGTCGGGATCGTGCTTCGAAACTGGGCAACTGTCTGCGGGGACGGGCCTGCGGCACAGGCGCTAAGAACGAGCATGGCAATGCCGACCGGGATTGCAAAAGCGCGCATAACTCTCTCCCTCTTAGACCGCCGGTTATCAAAAGTGCGAAGGTAGGTAAGGCAGTGATCCTATGGGGTGCCAGAGTGCGGGTCAAATAGAGGAATCGCCATCGGCGGATCGAAGCGGCGGAGTCCTCAGCTTGCACCGCAAGCGCGTCTACCATATCGTCATGGACGAACGGCGCCGCGACCGCCGCCCCCAAACCCTATCGGAGGACTCACATGTCCAGCATTCACCGCACTGTTGCCGTCGTCGCCGTCGTTGCTGCCGTCCTCTCCGCCCCTCTCGCCGCTACGCCCAAGAGCACCCGCCGTCTGGCGCCCACGACGGCTCCGGTCCCCACGACTGCGGCCGGCACGCTCGCCTCTCTGTGGCCCCAGCTTGCGGCCCTGACCGGCCTGGAGAAGGCGCCGGCCCCCACTGTCGATAGCGGCCCTATTATCGATCCAGACGGGTCCCCGACGCCGGCCCCCACTGTCGATAGCGGCCCCCTGATCGATCCAGACGGGGCGCGCTGATCCCGCCCGCCGGAGAGGGGCTTAGTCCTCGATCCCGAGATAAGCGCGGATCGCCTGCCGGATGACCTCTGACTTGCTTACCCGCTTCTGCTCTGCGCGCTGGGCGAGCGCTGCCGCTTCATCGGCATGGAGGTAACTAACCTCCCGAATCAAGCCGCGAGTCGTCGCGGGCCTACGCTCGGGGCTCTCGTCTTTCCGGGGGCGGGGCACCGGCCGAGGATACTCGGGTCGTCCGGTACACCCGCACTCAATCAAGGCCAAGCCCCGCCCGAATCAGCTCGCGGATGATCTCGGAAATGGGTCGGCTCTCCTCGTAGCTCTTCCTGCGCAGCTCGTCCCATTCCTCCGGATCGAGGTAGATGGTCTTCTTCAGTAACCCGCCGGCCGTTAGGGTGGCTTGCCGCGCCGCTTTGCTTCGCATTCACCGTAGGATAGCCTAGACCGCGTGCATGCTTGCAGGCGTGCATGCTTGCGGAGTAGAGTGGTCCCCGGCAGAAGCCGGAGGGGAGGTGAATCGAGAACTGAGGAGAAGGTAGGAGATGGGCCGCCCGGATCGTCCGTCCGGCCCGGAGAGTCACAACGAAACGGCCCCGAGCGAAGGGTTGGCGCCTTGCGCCCGGAGCCTGACCGAGCACAGGAAGGAACCCTATGCCCAGCTTGCCGAAGTCTATCCCGCCCTCACCCCCTCCGCCCATCGACCTCTCGCAGGTCACGGAAGCCACCCGCAGACAGATCTACGACGCCGTCGTAGAGATCCACTTCAACCCCTCCCCCGAGGAGGTCAGGGAGGCCCGCAGAAACGAAGAGTGGTTTCAGCGCCACGAACCCGACGAATGCGAGTTGACGGTCCTCTACCTCCTCGGCCGCTGGATAGCCTACTGGAGGGTCTGGGAGGAGGTTGAAGAGGATGCCCCCGAGTCCCATCAGTGGGAAGTGGTCCGCGTCGAATCCCACCCCTCCGCTCCCTATGGCATTGAGTTCTCCGAGGTCTAGCCATGGGGAGCCGGAGGATGACGACCGTTACCGTCCATGCATCCCGACAACAGGCGCAACGCTGGGGAGGTGCGGCACAGTACGACGGCGCGCCCAACGTCGGCGCCTGGCTCGCCACCCTGGCAACCCAGCGGCTCCGGTACCTCGGCCGGTACGTGCCACGTCTCGCGCTCCGCTGGCGTCGTGGCTGTTTCAACATCTTGGAGCCCGGAGGCGGGGACAAGCCGGCCTACCTCCGGGAGGTCTCCGGTATCGTCGCCGGTCCCTTCGGAATCCATAAGAGCCCGGAGAAGCTCCCCGACTCCTATTTCCACCTGGTACACGTCCCGACCGGCGCCCACCTGGTGACGCTTCCTCTCCGGAAGCGCTGCAAGTCACTCGCGCGGGAGCTGGCAACCTACCGCGTCACTTGGGACACAGCCGTCCCCGAGGAGGTCAACGGTCCCGAGATGTGGCGAGCCCAGATCGCTCTACGCGACGCCCGTAATGCCGCCTACGGCTCACCGATCACCGGACGAAAGGAGGAGCGGCATGCCTAGCCTCAAGACCGAATCCTTCACCGTCCCTGCTACCGCCGATCAATCCGCCGAGTGGCGATGGGCGGCGAAAGAGGAGGGATTCCGCTCTGTCTATACCTGGATAGCGTTCGCCGTTGACGCCTACGTCAATGCCAGGGCGGGCGAACCGCTCCCGCTCGTCTGGAGGAGGGGGCCGGTCAAGGTTGACCTCCCGGACGGCTCTACCGTCGATGTACGGGGGTGGCAGGCCGAACCCTACGCCATCTTCAGGGGGGACGGCTCCGGCCCGGCGATCCTGGGGAGGAAGACGTTCTCCCTCCTCTACCTGCCGAACCGTCAAATTCTGGTGACGTTCCGCTCTGTGAAGCACTGCCGGGAGATGGCCGGCATAATCGAGAAAGGGAGGCAAGCATGAGCGTCAAGGTCGCTCATTTCACTATCGCCGCAAGCGTTGAACAGTCTGCCAGGTGGAAGCAAGCCGCGGAGCTGATGGGCCATCTCTCTATCGGCACCTGGCTTGCGGAAGCGGCGGATACCTTCATGGAAGCCAGGACCAGGGCGGCGAGCCCGGGGGCGGTAGGGGCGGGGGCAGTGCCACCCATCGCTCTGTCGTGGCGTAGAAGCGGACGCTTCCCCGTCGTCCTGGAGAACGGGGAGGAGATCGAGGTGACAGGCATGGTCTCGCCCCCCTTCGGTATCTACCATGGGCACTCTCGCGGGCCGGTTGACGTGGGAGTCAAGCCGTACACGCTGGTGTACGTCCCCGAGCGGCGAATCTTGGCGACGTTCCGCCATGTGGATAAGGCCCGGGCGCTCGCCTCAGAGTTGGCGCCTACCCTCTTACGGGGTCTTCCCCCTCTCGATCCTGGGGAGATCGTAGAGCGGTACCGTAGGGAGGCGGTCTAGAGGCACAGGGGCCGGTTCCCGAGAGGGGCCGGCCCCATCTTCCCCTTGACGTTGTCCTGACACAATGCCGAGGGTTTTCCCCGGTAACAGAGGGTAAGATGGCAGGCCAGAGCAAGGCCAAAAGGCGAACCAGGAAGGATCTAAACACCGGCACTATAAGCACTTACGGACACGAGTCAACGCGGCATATCGACCCTTACACTGGCAGCGGAAGTGCCCTACTTCGGCACCAGAAGTGCCCTACTTCGGCAGTAGAAGTGCCCTACTTCGCCAGCAGAAGTGCCCTACTTCGGCAGCAGGAGTGCCCTACTTCGGCAGCAGGAGTGCCCTACTTCGGCAGCAGAAGTGCCCTACTTCGGCAGCAGGAGTGCCCTACTTCGGCAGCAGAAGTGCCCTACTTCGGCAGCAGAAGTGCCCTACTTCGACAGTAGAAGTGCCCTCCCCTGAGGACGGTGCGCCCTGAAGCGAAGGGCAACGCCCAGGAGATACCGCGATCGCCCCCTCAGACGAGCCCGGCCCCCGCCCGCGCCCGGGAGAATTCGCGCTCGATGGTGCCGACGAGGCCGCCGGCCCGGCCGCTCTCCAGGACGTCCAGGGTTTCCAAGTCGATCCGCGCGCCGTCGACGATCTCGTAGACGGCGAGCTTCTCCAGGCCTTTCAAGTGCGCCATGCCGAGCTTGCGCACCCCCACCCGCAGGCGCTCGGCGCCGTCGTCCAAGTCCAGGAGGACGTAGGCCCGGCCGCCGTCGTCCATGCGGTAAAGGTGGTGGGGGCGGAGCTCGTTTTCGAGCTGGGCGATGTAGGGGCCGGTCGCCACCAGGCCCTGGTTCACCAGGTTGTCGTTGCTGTCGAGGTAGGCGTGGAACTGGCGGGCCTCCTCGTTTTTGTCGACGAGGTCCAAGTTGCCGTGGACGATGGGGGCGAAGAAGCGCTGCACCGCCATCTCGGGGTAGCCCTGGTTTAAAAGCAGGTTCTTGACCTCTTCGATCTCCCGCGTCGCCTTGCCCGAGACCAGGCGCGAGAGCTCGACTAAGCCATGGCCGAAGAACTCGTAGCGCTCCCCGTCCTCGGGGCCGGCGCCGCCCATGGGGATCAGCCGGTAGTGGCCGTAGTTCAAGGCGATGCGCAGGCCACGGTCGAAGGCGAAGCCCTGGGCCAGGGCCTCCTCGTAGTAGCGCTGCACCTGGATGGCGCAGATCAGGAGGTTCGCCGCGTCGCGGCTGGAGTAGAAGGCGCCGTCGCCCAGGTACTTTTCGAGCTTGGCGCGGTGCGCCCGGGCGAGCCGGTTCACCCGCCGCTGGAAGCGGAACATCATGCGGAAGGCCTCGTCCTGGCGCTCGTTGCCGCCTCTGTGGAGGACCGAGATCGTCTGCGAGAACTCGCTGATGTCGTAGATCAGGCCGTAGCGTGCGACCCGCGGGTCGACCACCCAGGACTGCATGAAGTCGAGCGGCCGGGTGGAGGGGGAGAGACGCCGCTCGCCGCCCTGGGTGACGCGGCCGGAGGCGTTCTCGCGGCAGACGAGGACGCCGTTTCGGTCCTCGGCCGGGACTAAGGTCCGGCGGACGCCGTGGAAGAGCTCGAACTCCTTCAGCTTGACGAGCAGGCTCTCCCACACCTGGACGAGCTCGGGGGGAGGAGGCGCTCGCGGTTGTAGGTCCGCCGGGCGGCGAGGAAGGAGAGATAGCCCATCCGGTTGAGCAGCTCGCGGACCGCCGGGGTGCCCGGCCGGGGATCGACGCCCAGGAGGTGGACGGCGGTGGCGCGCAGTTCGCGGTCGGTCTCCAGCTGCTCGGCATGCCAGCGCTGCAGCTCGTCGAGCCGCTGGCGCAGAGCACGGCCGTCGATCTTCAGGTAGCCGTTGAAGTAGCTCCCCAGCTCGGACATGTCGTGGCTGATGTGGTCTTCGGTGAAGATGAGGACGTTGTCGCGCATGCGGGTCAAGAGCCGAGGGAAGAGCTCCTCCTCGACCTCCTCGGTGGCGCCGGCCAGCCGCTGGACGAGGTCGTAGGTGGTCGAGAGGACCCGGTCCAGGTAGCGTTCGAGCACCCGGTACTTGATCTGGTCGCCGTGGCGGCGGCCGATCTCCAGGTTCTGGCGCAGGATGCGCTTCGGCGTCTCCTTGAGGAGCCGCGCCACCTCCAGCGAATGGTGGAGCCAGAAGATCGCAGGGTACTGCCGGCCGTAGCTCGCGTTGGTGGCGTTCTCGGAAGCGCGGAGGAAGAGGGCGCGATAGGTGTCCCAGGCATTGCTGTACTGCTTGCGGTCGTGGGTCTCGCGGGAGAGGATGGCGAGCTGCACCGCCTCCTCGGCGAGGAGGTACTGCTTGAGGCCGTTTCTGAGCGCCTCCATGCCGGCGGAGAGCAGGATGGGGAAGCCCTTGGTCGGGGTGGCGCTCTCGTCTTCTAAGAAGATCGGGCGCGGCTGGGGGAGCGCCTTGTCGAGGTCGGGGAGGAGACGGCGGACCTCCTCCTCGTCCTGGCGCAGGAAATTGAAGGGCCCCGGCAGGAGCTGGAGAAGGGACGTCGGGTTCATCTCGGCGCGAAGTTCGTCCTGAAAATCAGTTGAATACGTATAGCATACCGCCGCCAACAAAGAGTCGCGAGTGGAACCTTAGGGTCTTGCTGTTTTAGGAGATGTGGCAATGAGGAACACCGTCCCGGTCAAAGTCGGAGCGCGGGAGGCGCTCGACTGCGATCTGCTGGCGATCGCGTGCCTGGGCGGCGAGAGGCCGGAGACGGCGGGGCTTCAAGAGGCCGCACGCGCCGCCGCGGCGCGCGCCGCGGCCCGGCCGGGGTGGCTGGGGCGCGAGGGCCAGGCCGTCGAGACGGAAGTCGAGCGGGGGGAGGAGAGCGGGCCGGGGGCGATCGCCCTCCAGGGCCTGGGCGAGCCGCGGGACCTGACCTGGCGGAAGCTTTCGGCCTGGCTCGTGAAGCTCGGCGCCACGGCGCAGGCCAACGGCGTCGACCGGCTCGCCGTCCTCCTGCCGCGCCACAGAGAGACCCTCGGGGCGGCGGCGGCGGAGCGCATCGCCCGCGTGCTCGGCCTCGCCGGCTACCGTTTCGACCGCTTCCTCTCGGCCGGGACCGCCGGACGGCCGCGGCTCTCTGGGGTGACGCTCCTGCCGCCGGCCGGCGAGGAGGCGGCCTACCGGGCGGCGGTGGAGCGGATGACCGAGGTGGCGGCGGCGATCGCCCTCTCCCGCGATCTCGCCAACGCCCCGGCCAACGTGGCGACGCCCTCCTGGCTCGAAGAGCGGGCCGGGGAGCTGGCGCGGGAGCGGGGCTTGGGCTTCACCGTCCTCGGCGAGGAAGAGATCGCCCGGCGAGGGATGGGGGGACTCCTCGCGGTGGGCGCCGGGGGCTCGGAGCCGCCCCGGCTGCTCCGCCTGGAGGTGGGGGAGACCGGGCCGGTCGTCGCCCTGGTGGGCAAGGGGGTGACCTTCGACTCCGGCGGGTATTCGATCAAGACGGCGGACGGCATGGACGAGATGAAGTACGACAAGTGCGGCGCCTGCTCCGTCCTGGCGCTCGCCTGGGCGGCCGGCGGGTTGGCGTTGCCGCTGCGCCTGCGGTTCTACGTGCCGGTCGCCGAGAACCTGATCGACCGTCGCGCCTACCGCCCCGGCGACGTCCTCCGCTTCGCGAATGGCCGGACGGTCGAGATCACCAACACCGACGCCGAGGGGCGCCTCGTCCTCGCCGACGCCATGACGCTGGCGAGCGAGGAGGGGGCGGAGGTGCTGCTCGAATTCTCCACTCTGACCGGCGCCTGCGTCGTCGCCCTGGGCCCCCACGCGGCCGGCCTCTTCACTCCCGACGACGAGCTCGCCGGCGCTCTCCTTGAGGCGGCGGAACGGACCGGCGAGCGGCTCTGGCGCCTTCCGATGTGGCCCGAGCACCTGGAGGAGATGAAGGGGATGCACGCCGACCTCCGCAATTCGGCGGGCCGCTGGGGAGGGGCGAGCACGGCCGCCGCCTTCCTGTCCCAGTTCGTCGGCGGGCTCACCCGCTGGGCGCACTTCGACACCGCCGGGGCGGCGCACGTCGGCCGCGACCACCCGGAGACCCCGGGGGCGACCGGCTACGGGGTCGCCCTGACCCTCGACTACCTGCGCCGGCTGGCCGGAGTTTGAGACACTTTTGAGCGCGCCCGACCTCCTGACGATCGACGACCTCCGGGTGAGCTTCGCCGGTGGGGGAGGCAGCCGGCGCGGCAGCCGGCCGGTCGAGGCGGTGCGCGGGGTCTCGTTCGCCGTCTCCCGCGGCGAGATCGTCGGCCTGGTGGGGGAGTCGGGGTCGGGCAAGAGCCTGACCGCCCTCGCCATCCTCGGTCTCACCCCCGCCGACGCCCGGGTGAGCGGCCGGATCCGCCTGGCCCCGACGGGGGAGGATCTCCTCACCCTGCCGCCACGCCAGCTGCGGCAGGTGCGCGGTGGGCGGGTGGGGATGATCTTCCAGGAACCGGCCTCGGCGCTCAACCCGGTCTTCTCGATCGGCTTCCAGGTCACCGAGGCGCTCCGCGCCCACCGGCCGCTCTCCCGCCCGCTCTCCCGGAAGACGGCGCGGGATGAGGCGGTGCGCCTGCTCGACCTGGTCGCCCTCCCCGAGCCGCGGCGGCGCCTCGCCGACTATCCCCACCAGCTCTCGGGCGGCCAGCGCCAGCGGGTGATGATCGCCATGGCGCTCGCCGCCGGCCCCGACCTGCTCCTCGCCGACGAGCCGACGACGGCGCTCGACGTCACCGTCCAGGCCCAGGTTCTCGCCCTCCTCCTCCGCCTGCGGGACGAGCTGGGGCTCGCCGTCCTCCTCATCACCCACGATTTCGGGGTCGTCGCCGAGACCTGCGACCGGGCGGTCGTCCTCTATGCCGGCGAGGTCGTCGAGGAGGCGCCGGTGGGCGAGCTCCTCGCCCATCCCGCCCACCCCTACACCCGCGCCCTCCTCGCCTCCCTGCCGCGGCTCGACGCGGCGACCGCCGGCTCCCGACAGCCCCTGCCGGCCATCCCCGGCCAGCCGCCTTCGCCCGGCGCCCTCCCCGTGGGCTGCGCCTTCGTGCCGCGCTGCGCCGAGGCCTTCGCGCCCTGCCAAGGGGAGCGCCCGGAGCTCTACCCGATCGGCGGCGGACGGCGGGCGCGCTGTTTTCTGCATCGGCCGCCGCCGGTGCCGCCAGCCCCGCCGGGAGCCGCCGCATGAGCGCCCTCCTGGAGATCCGCGGGCTCACCAAGGACTATCCCTTAAACCGCCGCCGGTTCGCCTGGAAGCGGGGGGAGGGCGGATCGCCGGCATGGCGGCGGGCGGTCGACGGGGTCGACCTGGACGTGGCGCGGGGCGAATGCGTGGCCCTGGTGGGGGAGTCGGGGAGCGGCAAGACGACCCTCGCCCGCTCGGCCCTCTACCTTCTCAAGCCGACCGCGGGGAGCGTCCGCTTCGACGGCGCGGACCTCTCGACGCTCCCGCCTGCCGAGCTGCGGCGGCTTAGGCGGCGCTTCCAGATGATCTTCCAGGACTCCCAGGCCGCGCTCGATCCGCGTTTCACGGTCGGCCGGGCGATCGCCGAGCCGCTCGCCGTGCACACCGATCTCGGCCGCCGCGAGCGCGAGCGGGCGGCGGCCGACCTCCTCGTCCGGGTGGGCCTCGCGCCGGACCTCGCCGGCCGCTATCCCCACGAGCTCTCGGGCGGCCAACGGCAGCGGGTGGGGATCGCGCGGGCGCTCGCCACCGGGCCCGACCTCCTGGTGGCCGACGAGCCGACCTCGGCGCTCGACGTTTCGGTCCGGGCGCAGATCCTGAACCTCCTCGCCGGCCTCCGCGAGACCTTGGGGCTCGCCCTGCTGCTCATCGCCCACGACCTCGCCGCGGTGGCCCACCTGGCCGACCGGGTGGCGGTTCTCTATGCCGGGCGGATCGTCGAGGAGGGGCGGACGGCCGAGCTCTTCGCCCGTCCGCAACATCCTTATACCATCGCGCTCCTCCGGGCGGTGTCGAACCGGGCCGGGGTGAGATAACCTTTTGCCGTCGAACTCGTACCAGAGACTGGACGGCCCGACCACGGCCGTCCCCGGGGTATGTTCGCCGAGAACGTCAACCCGTATGGATTCCTGAAGGGGCTCTTTCATGAACGATCGTCAGTCATCGCATCACGGCCGGCGCGGGAGCTCGGGACGCCGGGCCCTGGCCGCCCTGCTCGTCGTGCTCGCCGCCGGCCCGGTCTACCCGGCCCAGCTGGAGCTCCGGACGAACGGCCCGGCGGCCGCCGCCCCCCCGCTCGTCGTCAAGGACAACGTGGTCGAGCTCAGCCTGGAGCAGGTCATCGAGCTCACCCTGGCGCAGAACCTGGGCGTCGTCCTCCAGCGCTACACCCGCCAACAGGCGGCCCTCGGGGTCTACCAGGCCCTGGGGATCTACGACCTGACGGGCGTCGGCGACCTGATGGCTGCCGACAGCCGGGAAGCGACCATCTCGCGCTTCCTCGCCTCGAGCTCGAAGGGCGAGCTCGTCTCTCTCGGCCTGAGCCAGCTCTTCCCCTACGGCGGCACCCTCTCGGTCGGCCCCCAGATCGCCCGGTCGGAATCGGACCTCAACCTCATCAATCCTACGTACACCTCGGGATTGAAGTTCTCCTACACCCAGCCTTTGTTGCGCAACTATGGAGAGCTGTCGACCGACCACCTGCTCCTGGTCGCGCAAGCGAACAGCGCCATCAGCCGTCAGCAGTTCGAGCTCCAGGTGACCGGCATCCTGCAACAGGCGATCGACGCCTACTGGAACCTGGTCGAGGCGCGCGCCCAGGTGGGCGTCGCCCAGGAGAGCCTGGACCTCGCCAAGGAGCTCCACGAGCGCAACAAGGTGCAGGTCCAGGTGGGGACGATGGCGCCCCTGGAGCTGGTGCAGAGCGCCGCCCAGATCGCGACGAGCGAGGAGACGATCATCACCGCCCAGGCGGCGGCGGAGAACGCCGCGGACGCCCTGCGGCAGTTCGTCAACCTGCCGAACGGCGACCTGTGGACGAAGGAGATCAAGCCGGTCACCGAGGCGGAGACCGAGCACGTCCAGATCAACCTCGCCGACGCGGTGAGGACCGCCCTGGAGCGGCGGACAGACGTCAAAACCCAGCAGCTCACGGTCGACCGCTACAAGGTAGACGCCAAGTTCTTCCGCGCGCAGAAGAAGCCGGAGCTCGACCTCATCGCCTCCTACGGCTACAACGGCGTCGGCGCCGACCTCTCCGGAGCCAACCGGCAGATCGACGGCTTCGACTTTCCCACCTGGCAGGGGGAGCTCAAGCTGACCATCCCGATCCAGAACCGTGCCGCGCGCGCCCAGAGCGTCAGCGCCGACCTCGACTACGAGAAGGCGAAGATCACGCTCGACTCGCTGCGCACCCAGGTGCTGACCGAGGTGCGCACGGCGGCGCGCGGGGTGGAGACGGCGGTCAAGCAGATCGACGCCTCCAAGGCCTCGCGCGGCTTCCAGGAGAAGAACCTCGACGCCGAGCGCAAGAAGTACGAGAACGGCATGTCGACGAGCTTCGAGATCACGAGCATCCAGACCCAGCTGACCATGGCCCGGAGCGTCGAGGTGAGCGCCATCGTCCAGTACCGTCGGGCTTTAGCCGAGTACTATCGCGCCACCGGGCGCCTGCTGGAGGCCTCGGGGGTCGTCGTCGCCGACGACGAGCCGCCGGTCCAGCGCTTCAGCTTCCGCAACAGCGCCATCGAGGCCTACGAGCCCAGCCGGCAGACGCCGGCGGTGGTCAAGGAGGGGCAGCCCAACACGCCCGCCCCCGGTTCCCTGCCGCCCGGACCGGTCCCGACTCCGGCGACACCGGCGAATCCGGCTCCGGGGACGCCGGCCAATCCGGCTCCGGCTCCGCCTCCTCCTCCCCCCGCGGCTACGGGAAACGGGAGCCATGGAGGACACTAGCTTCGGCCGGCTGCTCGGCGTCCTGGTGTCGCCGGTTGCCACCTTCCGCTCGATCGCCGAGCGGCCGACCTGGCTCGTCGCCTTCCTCGCCCTCTATGTCCTGGGGAGCGGGGTGGCGCTCTTATCCTTCCAGAAGGTCGATTTCGTGGCCGGGGTTCGCGAGCAGATGGAGGCTCAGGGGCAGCAGCTGCCGCCGGGGAGCGAGGAACGGGTCCTCCCCGCCGTCAAGGCCTTCTCGATCGCCGCGATCGTCGTCCTGGCGCCGGCCTTCTTCTTTCTCGTCCCGGCGATCTTCCTCCTCCTGAACCTCTTCGGGGGAGAGCTCGACTATCACCGGAGCCTCGCCGTCTCGCTCCATGCTTCCATGCCGTCCGCCCTGTCCGCCCTCCTCACTCTTCCCGTCGTGCTGTCGCGGGGGCAGATCTCGCTCAAGGACATGCAGGCGGGAAACCTCCTGCATTCAAACCTCGGCTTCGTCGCCCCCGAAGCGACCCATCCGGTCGCCCATGCTCTCCTCATGAGCCTCGACCTCTTCACCCTGTGGTCGCTGGCCCTCCTCATCGTCGGCTACGCGCTGGCGGCGCGGGTGAGCCGGAAGCTGGTGGCGACGATGGTCGTCTCCCTCTGGCTCCTGGTCGTCGCCCTGCGGGTGGGCGGAGTGCTCTGGGCGCTCCACGCCAAGGGGGGAGCTTGAAGAAGGGCCTGCTGATCGCGCTCGGGGTCTTAGTCCTCGGCGGCATCGTTTTCGCGAGCATCCGGGCCGGCCGGGGGGAGACGGGAGCCAAGGTCTACGCCGAGGCGGCGAGCCCGCGGGACATCGCCCAGGTGATCAAGGCGAGCGGCGCCATCGATCCCAAGGAGAAGGTCAACATCTCGGCCCACGTGGTGGGGAAGATCGAGAAGCTCTTCGTCCAGGAGGGCGACCGGATCGAGGCCGGCAAGCCCTTCCTCCGTCTGGAGCAGCAGGCCTACATCGCGCTCCGCGACCAGTGGGCCGCCCAGCTGCGGAGCTCGCAGACGGCGGTCGCCAAGGCCCAGGCGCAGCTCGCCGACGCCCACATCCGGGCCGAGCGGGCGCGGAACCTCAACCGCCAGGGGGTCATCCCGCTGGAGCAGCTGCAGACGGCGGAGCTCGCGGAGACCTCGGCCCGGCTCGAGGTCGAGGAGGCCCGCCAGGCGGTCGAGCAGGCGAACGCCAACCTCGTCAAGGCGGCCGACGACCTCACCAAGACGACGATCTATGCACCGCTCTCGGGCCGCGTCGTCAAATTGAACGCCGAGCAGGGGGAGGTCGTCGTCTCCGGCACCATGAACATGCCGGGCTCGATCATCGGCACCATCGCCGACCTCTCGGAGATCCTCGCCAAGGTCGACGTCGACGAGACCGAGATCGTCGACGTCCGGGTGGGGCAGACCGCGGTCGTCAAGGTCGACGCCGTCCCTGCCCGGCAGTACCACGGCAAGGTCATCGAGGTGGGGAGCTCCGGATTCTCCAAGCCGGCGCAGCCCGACGTCACCTTCTTCGAGGTCAAGATCCTCCTCGACGACGCCGACGAGCGGCTGCGCCCCGGGATGTCGGTGCGCTCCGAGATCCGCGCCTCGTTCCACCCCCAGGCCCTGGTCGTCCCCATCCAGGCGGTGGTCGAACGGCCGCCGCTCGAAGCGAAGAAGACGGACACGGACAAGGGCACGGACAAGAAGACGGACACGGACGCCGAGGAGATCAAGGTGGTCTTCACGGTCGCCGGGGGGAAGGCGCACCAGGTCCCGGTGACGACCGCGATCTCCGACGACACCCGAGTCGAGATCACCGCCGGCCTCAAAGCCGGGGAGAGGGTCGTCACCGGCCCCTACCGCACCCTCCGCGACTTGAAAGACGGCGACGCCGTGGCGGTCAGCAAGACGACCGAAACGGAAGACAAGAAGGCCGGCGAGAAGGGCACGGGCTAGTGCCGTACGGCGAGCAGATGAGGCCTGAGCCGGATGGTTTCACGCCGCCCTTACCACCCGTGGGTTCGCGCCGACCCTTCCTACCGTCATCCTGGAGGGAGCCCTAGCGACCGAAGGATCTGGGGTGAGGAAAGGCTCCCACCGCCCAGATCCTTCGCTCCGCTCAGGATGACGGTAGGAAAGGTTGCTGCGAGAGCACCGGGATGAGACCTATTTGTTGGTCTTACTACGCTAGGGTAGCAGTGGAATAGACACAGGAGACAAGGCAGATGCCGCTGATCGACCTCAAGGACATCCACAAGGTCTACGACATGGGGGCGGAGAAGGTCCGTGCCTTGAACGGGGTCGACCTCGCGATCGAGCGCGGCGAGTACGTGGCGATCATGGGCTCGTCGGGGAGCGGCAAGTCGACCCTCATGAACCTCTTGGGCTGCCTCGACACCCCGAGCTCCGGGCACTACCACTTAAACGGCGTGGCGGTCGAGGAGCTCGACGACCAGCAGCTCGCCGCCATCCGCAACAAGGAGATCGGCTTCGTCTTCCAGACCTTCAACCTCCTCGCCCGGACCGACGCGCTCCACAACGTCGAGCTGCCCCTGATCTACGCCGGGGTGCCGCGCGGCGAGCGCCGGGAGCGGGCGAAGCGCGCCTTGGAGCGGGTGGGCCTGGGCGAGCGCATGACCCACCAGCCGAACGAGCTGTCGGGCGGCCAGCGCCAGCGGGTGGCGGTCGCCCGCGCCCTCGTCAACAACCCCTCGATCCTCTTGGCCGACGAGCCCACCGGCAACCTCGACTCGGTGACGTCCGAGGAGATCATGGAGCTCTTCGCCCAGCTCCACCAGGGCGGCAACACGGTCATCCTCGTCACCCACGAGCCCGACATCGCCGCCTTCGCCGACCGCCAGGTGATGCTGAAGGACGGCAAAGTCGTCGCCGACCACCCCACGGTGCGCCCCACGCCCGGCACGCCTGCGATGCCGGCGACATCGGCCCTCGCCTGAAGGAGCGACCCGGGTGGTCCTCCTCGAAAACTTCCGGATCGCGGCGACGGCCTTGAAGGCCAACGCTCTGCGCTCGGGCCTCACCACCCTGGGGATCGTCATCGGGGTCGCCTCGGTGATCGCCGTAGTGTCGATCGTCCAGGGCCTGCAGCAGATGATCACCAAGGATCTCCAGGGGGTGGGGGCGACCTACATGGAAGTGCGGCCCGACCTCGGCCGGCGCGATCCGGGGATGGTGGCGCGGCAGGTCAAGCTCACCTGGGACGACGGCAAAGCGATCCGCGAGCACGTCCCCGGCATCCGGCTCATCACCCCCGTCCTCGCCGGCCAGACCCAGGTGAAGCACGGCGACCGCAAGTACAACCCCGGCGCCGTCTACGGCGTCAACCAGGACTACCAGGAAGTCGCCAACTCGGCCGTCGACCGCGGCCGCTTCTTCTCCCGCATCGACCTCGACAATCGGCGAAACGTCATCGTCCTCGGTCAGAAGGTCGTCGACGAGCTCGCCCTCGGGCCGGACGCGGTGGGGAAGGAAGTCTACGTCGGCTCCTACCCGGCGACGGTCATCGGGGTGATGGAGAAAAAGGGCCAGTCCCTGGGCGAGAACCTGGACGACCGCGCCTTCGTCCCCTTCGACGCCGCGGTCTCCCTCTTCGGCCGCAACGCCGGCGACGTCGTGCAACTCCGCCTCCAGGCGCGGAGCACCGAGGACGTCGAGCGGGTGCGCGACGGCATCACCAATCTGCTGCGCCAGCGCCACCACCTGGACGCCGACCAGGCGGACGACTTCAAGGTCCGCATCCAGGACGAGATCTTGAAAACCGTCAGCACCATCCTGGGGAGCATCACGGCGGTGGTGGCGGGGGTGGTCGGGGTCGCTCTCCTGGTCGGCGGCATCGGCATCATGAACATCATGCTGGTCTCGGTGACCGAAAGGACGCGGGAGATCGGGGTGCGCAAGGCGATGGGGGCCCGGCGCCAGGACGTCCTCGTCCAGTTCCTGATCGAGGCGGTCACCCTGTCGTTTCTCGGCGGCTGCCTGGGGCTCGCCCTGGGCTATGGCGCCGGGGTCTTCGTCTCCCACCTCCTCCCCGACTGGCCGCCGGCCCACGTGCCGCTGTGGGCGGTGGGGCTCGCCTTCGGCTTCTCGGCCGCGGTCGGCATCTTCTTCGGCATCTACCCGGCGGGCAAGGCCGCGCGCCTCGACCCCATCGACGCGCTGCGCTACGAGTAGACGGGCGAATCGGGCATGGGCTTCTTCGAAAACTTCCGGATCGCGTTCGCGGCGCTCCGCGCCAATGCCATGCGTTCCTTTCTGACCGCCCTGGGGATCATCATCGGGGTCGCCGCGGTGATCGCCGTCGTCTCGCTCGTCCAGGGGATGCAGTTCATGATCACCAAGGAGCTCCAGGGGGTGGGGGCGTCCTACGTCATGGTCCTCCCCAACCTCCAGCACGGCCAGCCGGAGACGGTGGCGCGGCAGGTCCGGCTCACCTGGGACGACGGCCTCGCGATCCGCCGGCAGGTTTCGGGAGTGCGGCTCATCACCCCGGCCGTCGTCGGCCCGGCGGACGTCCACTACCGCGACCGCACCCACACCCCGGACTTCATCATCGGCGTCAACCAGGACTGGCCGGAGGTGAACAACTTCGAGGTCTCAGCAGGGCGCTTCTTTTCCGGCCTCGACGTCTCGGATCGCCGCAAGGTGGCGGTCGTCGGCCAGGAGGTGGTCGACGGGCTGGCCCTGGGCTCCGACCCCCTCGGCAAGGAGATCTACGTCGGCCGCTACCCGGCGACGGTTATCGGGGTGACCGAAAAGAAGGGCCAGAGCCTGGGGCAGAACCTCGACAACCTGGTCTTCATCCCCTTCGACTCGGCGCTCACCCTTTTCGGCCGCCAGGCGGGCGACCAGATCCAACTCCGCATCCAGGCGCGGAGCGCCGACCAGGTCGACGAGGTGAAGGACGGCATCACGCATCTCCTGCGCCAGCGCCACAAGATCCCCAAGGGCGATCCGGACGACTTCCAGGTTCTCGTGCAGGACGAGATCCTGGCGCTCGTCGAGCGCATCCTCGGCCGCATCACCCTGGTGGTGGGGGGGGTGGTGAGCATCGCGCTCGTCGTCGGCGGCATCGGCATCATGAACATCATGCTGGTCTCGGTGACCGAAAGGACGCGGGAGATCGGGGTGAGGAAGGCGGTCGGCGCCCGGCGCCAGGACGTCCTCTTCCAGTTCCTGATCGAGGCGGTCACCCTGTCGCTCGTCGGCGGCATCCTCGGGCTCGTCCTCGGTTACGGCCTGGGAGCGGGGATCGCCAAGGCCCTCCCGGGAGACTGGCCGGCCGCCCATGTGCCACTGTGGGCGGTGGGGCTCGCCTTCGGCTTTTCGGCCCTCGTCGGCATCTTCTTCGGCGTCTATCCGGCGGGAAAGGCGTCCCGGCTCGACCCGATCGACGCACTACGGTACGAGTAGACAAGTTTCAGCAATACTGCTGTAACCTTGTCGTCACCGGGGGTTCCGATACAATCGGATCGTAATGGCCGCCGTGGAATGCTCCTCTCCGCCTCTCGCGAACCCCTTGCGCGTCCTGGTCGTCGAGGACGACACCGAGAGCCTGCGGCTCATGGGAGCGCTCCTGGCCCTCTGGGGATACGAGCCCCGCCTGACGCCGGACGGCCCGGCGGGCCTCCTGGCGGCCTCGACGCAGATGCCGGACGTGGCCCTCCTGGACATCGGTCTCCCCGGCATGGACGGCTTCGAGGTGGCCCAGAAGCTCCGCTCCGCGCCCGGTGGAACGGACATCCTCATCGTCGCGGTCACCGCCTTTCGTTGCGAAACTCACCGGGATCGGGCCTTCGAGTGCGGTTTCGACAAGTACCTGATGAAGCCGGTCGACATCGAGACCCTCCGTCTCGTCCTCGCCGAGGCCTCGCGCGTCCAGGGGCCCGCCGCCGCCGCCGATGCCCTCCCCGCGACGCTCCCTTCCTAAAAAGAGAGAGCCGATGGGCCCCGGGTGTCCGCGCCGTCCGCGGGGCAGGGACGCTTGTTGCACGTTTGTTGCAAGAAATCTCCTCGACGATTCCTGTAGTAATGTCGGGTGTAACCCGCATCTCTTAGAATCCGCTGCGTCGTTCTCCCCGGGTGAGCCGCACCGCCCGATCCCGATTCCCCCCTTAGGAAGGAGCCCCACATGGGTTTGTTCGATTTCTTGAAGAGCGCCGCGAAGAAGCTTCACCTCGAATCCGAAGCGCCGCCGGCGCCGCCCGCCGCCGCGACACCGGAGCAGGTGCAGGAGGCCAAGGAGGCCGGCGAGAGGAACAAGGCGGCGGCCTTGGCCAAGTTGATCGGCGACATGGGCCTCGCGGTCGACGAGCTCGGCGTCCGCGTCGACGACGACCTCGTGACGGTCACCGGCGAGGCGCCGTCGCAGGAAGTGAAGGAGAAGGTGGTCCTCATGCTCGGCAACGTCGAGGGGATCGCCAAGGTGGACGATCAGATGACCGTCACCACCCCCGCCCCGGAGGCCACGTTCTACACCGTCGTCTCCGGCGACAACCTCTCCCACATCGCCAAGCACTTCTACGGCAACGCAAATCTCTACCCGAAGATCTTCGAGGCCAACCGGCCCATGCTCAAGGACCCCGACGAGATCTATCCCGGCCAGGTTCTCCGCATTCCCGACGCTCAAGCCTAAGCTTTTAGATCAGACGAAAGGCTCCGAGCCGGCGGGAGAACCCTCTCTCGCCGGCAGGAGCTCCGACGGCTCCAGCGGCTCCAGCGGCTCCATGAGACTGTCGCCCTGGTAGATCCGCGAGCGGCGGTAGCTCTCGAAGCCGTGGCGCATAAAGACCTGGATCGCCGCCGCCGTCGGCACGGCGATCACCATCCCCACGAGCCCGAAGAGGCTCCCTCCCACGATGATCGAGAGCAGCACCCAGACCGGGTGGAGGTCGACGCTGCGGCTTAAGATCCTGGGGGAGAGGAACATCCCTTCGAGCAGGTGACCGCCGGCGAAGACCGCGGCGACGCCCAGGAGCCTCGCCGGGCTCTGGTCCTCCGCCCAGGAGAGGAGGAGGGCCGGCGCCAGGCCGACGACGAGCGACATGTAGGGCACGAAATTGGCGAGGCCGGCCAAAAGCCCCAAGACGAGGCCGAGCGGCACCCCGAGGAGGACCAGGCCGGTGGCGTCGATCACCGCGAGAATCGCGGCGATCGTCAGTTGGCCGCGGACGAACGAGGAGACCGCGGTGTCGAGCTCGTGCATCCGCGAGACGACCACCGCCCGGTAGGGGAGGGGGATCATCTCGCGGACCTTGCGCTTGATCTTCGGCAGGTCGACCAGGAGATAGAAGGCGAAGACCGGCACGAAGACGAGGTCCAGGAGAAACAGAACGAGGCTCGCGAGGCTGCCCAGAATGTGCCCGAGCCAGGCGGTGACGTCGGTCGCGATCCGCGGCATCTGCTCTTCGAGAGCCGCCTTGGCGCGCACCTGAAGCTCTAAGTACTGCTTGGGGAAGCGCGTTTCGAGCCCGGCGAGCCAGGGGAGGAATTGGGAGCGGATGCGCTCCACATACTGCGGCAGGCGCTCCTCCAGGTGATGGACCTGGGAGCCGATCGCCGGAATGAGATAGAGGAAGAAGCCGGTCGCGAGGAGGATGAGGAGAAGGGTGATGACGAGCGTGCCGGTGGTCCGCGACCAGCCCCGGCGCTCGAACGCGGTGACCGCGGGGTTCGCCACGTAGGCGATCGCCAGGGCGAGAAAGAGGGGGAGGAGGATATCGCGGAGCGCGTAGACGAGCGCCACCACGGCGATCAGGACGCCGATGGTGACGATCAGCCGGACTGCCGCGGCACTCGGTTTTCTCACCTTCTTTCCTCCTGGCGGATCAGACGGGACGCTCCCTTCATCCTATGGCAAACGGCGGAGCCGGGCGAGGGCCCCTGGCAGCTGGCGAAGTCAGCGCGGTAGAATCCATCTTTAGGTCTCAGGGAATCCGATTCTTGGTACAATGGATGCATGAAGACCACCGTAGATATTCCAGAGTCGGAGCTGGAAGAAGCTATCCGCCATACGGGTGCCAAGACCAAGCGCGAAGCCGTAGTGATCGCCCTCGAAGAGTTCAACCGCCGGCGGCGGCTCCAGAGTCTGGCAGAGAAGTTCGGAACCCTGGAAGGCTTTATGACGCAGGAGGAGCTGCGGCAAGGGAGAGAGGACGCTTGAGCGAGAGGCGGCGCTTCCTGATCGACACCTCGGCCTGGATCGAAACGCTCCGACCGGGCGGCCAGCCGGCGATCCGTGCCCGCGTGAGCGAGCTCACGACCGAAGACCGGGCCGTCCTCTGTGACCTGGTGCGGGTCGAGCTCTGGAACGGTGCCCGGGGTGAGGGCGAGATCCGCCTGCTCCGCGAGATGGAAGAGAATCTCGCGACCGTTCCCACCACCCCTGAAGTCTGGGATCTCGCCCGCTCCTGGGCCCGGTTGGCTCGCGGCGAAGGTCTGACGGTTCCTGCCACCGACCTCCTCATCGCGGCCTGTGCCGCGCATCACGGGCTCGGGCTCGTTCACCAGGATGCCCACTTCGAGAAGCTCGCAGAGCTCCGCCGCAAAGCGACCTGACGGCCCGGGTCGCGCGGATTCGCGCAACCTACACCCACCGCATCGACGATACCGGCCCTACTTCAAACGGCGGAGGCGGGCGAGGGTGCTGTGCTTTCTCCCATAGCCGAAGTAGATCGTGAGACCGATCGCGAGCCAGATGACGAGCCGCAGCCAGTTCTCGGAAGGCAGCGAGAACATGAGGAGGAGGCAGCTCGCGATCCCCAGGATGGGGACCAGAGGCACGAAGCGGACGCGGAACGGCCGCGCCGCCTCCGGGTGGGTCCGCCGCATGATGAGGACCGCCGAGCAGACGATGACGAAGGCCAGGAGCGTCCCCATGTTGACCAGCATGAGGAGGACGTCGATGGGGAGGAACGCCGAGAGGACACCGACGAAGGCGCCGGTCAGGATCGTCGACTTCCAGGGGGTGCGGAAGCGCTCGTGGACGGCGCCGAAGAAGCTCTGCGGCAGGAGGCCGTCGCGGGCGATGGCGAGGAGCACCCGGGCCTGGCTCAGCATGGTGACGAGGAGGACCGAGGTGATGCCGGCGATCCCCGCGAGAGCGATCAGGAACTGTGCCCAGCGCAGCCCCACCCGGCGGAAGGCGTCGGAGACCGGGGCGTTCATGTCGAGCTGGCCGTAGGGCACCATGCCGGTCATCACGGCGACGACCGCGATGTAGAGGAGCGTGCAGAGGACGAGCGAAACCAGAATCCCGATGGGGACGTCCCGCTGCGGGTTCTTCGCTTCTTCGGAGTGGGTGGAGACCGAGTCGAATCCGATGTAGGCGAAGAAGGCGAGGGCCGAGCCGGCGAGCATCCCGAGCGGCTTGCCCCCGGCATCGCTCTGGCCGAAGAGGGTGTGGCCGAAGACCTGCAGGCCGGTCAGGCCGTAGGGCGCGAAGGGGTGCCAGTTGGCGGGGTGGACGTAGAAGGCGCCGACCCCGATGACGAAGAAGACCGCGGCGACCTTGATCCCGACGAGGATCGTATTGAGCCCGGCGCTCTCGCGGATGCCGACGACCAGGATGCCGGTGACGAGGACGACGATCGCCAAGGCCGGCAGGTTGATCACCGAACCGGTGGCGACGAGCCGCCCGAGCGCCGGATCGTAGTTGACGATTGGCCCCGCCAGAGCCTTGGGGAGGTGCCAGCCGACGACGTCTAAAACGCTCTGGAAGTAGCCCGACCAGCCGTTCGCGACGGTCGCCGAGCTCACGGCGTACTCCAGAACCAGGTCCCAGCCGATGATCCAGGCGAAGAGCTCGCCCAGGGTGGCATAGGCGTAGGTGTACGCCGAGCCCGCCACGGGGACCATCGACGCGAACTCGGCGTAGCAGAGGGCTGCGAGGACGCAGACGAGCCCGGCCACGACGTACGAGAGCATGAGCGCCGGCCCCGTCACCTGCCGGGCGATCGCCCCGGTGGTCACGAAGATCCCGGCGCCGATGACCGCGCCGACGCCCAGGCTGGTGAGCTGGATGGGGCCGAGCACCCGGCGGAGCCGGTTCTCGCCTTTAAGCTCCTCGAGCAGCATCTCCAAGGGTTTGCGAGCAAAGAGGGGGTTCGCCATGGTCCTGCCTCCTTTCGGTTCTCGAAGGAGCGTAGGGGGAGGCGGGGGAGGCGGGATATGCCGCGACCTCCAGGAGGCGAGGGGCGGAAAGCGAAGGTCGGGGGAGGTTCAGGTCCGGTCATCACCCGAGAGCCTCGAGTAGAGGCCCAGCGGAGGCTTTTTACGCGGCTAAAAGAAGAGGTACTCCGGGGAAAACCGGATTTCAGGGCCAGGAAACTGGTTTTCAGAGGCTCGAAGCCTGTTTTTGCCAGCGGAAAAGAGGTTTTAGCGACCAGAAAAGAAGATTTCACCTCCGACTGTCCTCTTTTCTCGCGGAGAAAAGAACATATCTCGGTCGGAAAAGATGTTTTTGGCTTAAGTAATGCTCTTTTCGAGTCTGGAAAACAGGGTTCTTGCCCACGAAAAGGAGAAGTTGGAGCGCAACAGCCGGCAGTGAGGAGCCAAAGTCTTCAGGGGCGCGGCCTCCGTGGGTATTTCTTCCCAAGAAGTGCGGGCTCCAGGCTCCAAGAAGTGCCAACCCAAGGCTTCCTCCTTGGTCCTGGCGACGGCGATGGGGAGGGCGGGCGACGAAGACTGGGCGACCTTGATTCAGGCTTGATCCCTCGGGTCATCATCTTGACGGGACGCCAGCAATACGGTTTACTGGTTGCATGAAGGCGACCATCGAAGTTCCCGATGAGCTCTATCGCCTCGTAAAGGCCAAGAGCGCTCTCGAAGGGCGGGCGGTCCGCGAGGTGACCGTAGAGCTCTACCGGCGCTATCTCGGCCAAGACGTACTGTCCGAGCCTGCTGCGCAGGAGACGGCGGCGGCCGGAATCCAGCCCGAAGGACGACCGATTCCGGCCTGGTTCGGGATCCTGGGAAAAGCTGTTCGTGCCGGGACACGGCACGACATGAATACGATCCGTGCCAGCATCGCTCGCGGCGTTGCTCGGGATCGCGACCTGTGATCGTCGGCCTCGACACATCGATCCTCGTGCGAGTGCTGACGGGCGAGCCTCGCGACCTGGCTCTCGTGGCCTTGAGCTACCTTTTGGAGCGTGAGAAGGCGGGCGATCGTGTCCTCGTCTCCGACTGGGTTATCGCGGAGGCTTACTATGCCCTCCAATATCACTATGGAGCCTCGAAGAGAGACACTCTGAAGGCTATCGGTGAGTTCTTGGCCAGCCCGGGAGTCGAAGGAACGGGTGAGGTTGCAGCGGTTCTTGCCACTCCAGATCTGGAATCTGCAAAGCCAGGCTTCATCGACCGTGTGATCCATCGCAACTATCTCCGTTCGGGTGCCGAGGAAGTGGTGACCTTCGAGAAGGCCGCCGCCAAGCTCCCTCACGTTCGCGTGCTAGCGCCTTGAGCCTGGCGGAGAAGGGTGGGGCTTGGTCAAGTGGGCGAGCCCACTTTGGCCGTTCGCGCCGTCACCCGTCCGACCCGGAGACCCTCTGCGAGGCGGTAGGCGTGGTGGGCGGTCACGATGGCGCCCGGGTCCGCCAGGCGGGAGCGAAGGCCGTGGACGTGCCGGGCGGCGAGATTGGTGACTTCGGCCCGGCCGGCACCCTCGGGGGCGATCCGCTGTCCCACCGAGACGACGGGGACGCCCTCGCCAGTCTCCAGACGGTCCTCCACCAAAGCGCTCCAGGTCGCGGCCTCCTGGCTGCCGGCCTTGAGGGACAGGCGTCCGGCGAGCAGCCTGCCTCCGATTTCCATTCCAGCCGCGGGAGGGCCTCCGCACCAGAACACGAGATCGAGCTCGGTTTCCACCTCGCGGCGATCTTCTTCGGTCTTCGCGACGGCGATGGGGGGAGTGAGCCGCGAAGCCTGGGCGATCTCCAGCCGCCAGGGGAAGGCGCGGTCCAGGAGCGAGCGGATGGTGGGGACGACCCGCTCCTTGAGCTCGCCCTTGTCCATCACGTCCCGAGGATCGAAGCCGGCGTCGAGGAGCTCGCGGCCGAAGGTCGCCTCGTAGCCCCGCTTGTTGGAGAGGAAGCGGCAGAGGGGCGGGTTCTCGGCGAACGTGCCGCGCACGGTGCTCGCCAGGTAGATCGACTCCCACCAGCGGTCGCGGGGGATGAAGCGGAGAGTCTCGAGCTGGATGTCCTGGAGGAGCAGGCCGCCGGGTCGGAGCGCCGCGGCCACAGTCCGGGCACAGCGGTTGGCGCTCTCGAAGACTGCCGGATCGAGCGACTGGCACCTCTCCCCGGGCTTCGGCTCCTGGGGATCGAGGCGCGCCGCCACCTGGAGCACCGGGTAGGTTTCTAGCCAACGGTCGACGAGGCGGGAGGTGTCCGGTCCCGGCCGGTCGAGGCAGAGGACGGTCGTCAGGCCGAGGAGACCGGCGTCCGCCTCCGCCAGAGCCTCCAGAAGCTCCGTCACGTGGTGCAGATGATCCTCGACGACCACCAGGGGCCGCCGCGCGAAGGGATCGCTTCCGAGCCCAGCTCCGATCCAGCTCACGGCCGCTACTATACTGATCGCCGGTGAGGAAACCGTCGCGCGCAGGTTTCGAGGTCCACGGCCGCCAGGCCCCTTGGGGCTCGCGCCTGCTCTACCTGGGGGTGTTCCTCTTCGCCGGGCTGGTCCTCCTCGCCGCCCTGTCGTTCCGGCGCGAGTGGCAGGAGCGGATCGGCCAGAGCCGGTCGGACGCCATCTTCCAGCTCGTCGAGGGGCGGACCCCGGCCCGGCCGACCGAGACCCCCGGCGCCGCCGCCTGGCTCAACCTGGAGCTTCGGCGGTACCGCGAGAGGATCGCCGACCCCGAGCGGGCCCGCCTCTACGGCGAGGTGGCGGAGTGGCAGGACAACCGCTCCGTCCCGCCGTTCTTCGTCCCCCTGCGGGAAGTGCTGGCGCGGCCGCTCTCCTCCGCGCTCTCCCTGCCCCGCCTCGTCCCAATAGAGGGCCTGGGCGAGGGGGAGAGCGCCTCCTCTCTGCGCAGCCAGGACTTTCTGGAGCTCGACCGTCACTGGTTCGCCGTCACCCGCCGGAAGAGCCTCGAATCCGCGGACCCGGAGAGCCCCTCCAACCGGTTTCTCCGCCGGGTGACCCCGCGTCTTTTGGCCGCCAGTGGAACCCTGGCCGAAGTTCTAGCCCGGCATCCCCTGCCGGCCCTCCCCGGCAGCCGGCCGCCGCGGGTGGTCCGCCTCTATGCTCTTTCAGAAGACGGCACCCTCGTCACCCTGCCTTCCCCGCCGCTTCAGACCGCCCCGTTCGATCCAGAGGCGAGCCGGCGCGCCGCCCTCGCCGAGGGGCGGGAGCTGCGCAGCTCGCCCGAGCGGCCGACCTTCGTCTCCAACGAGTTCTACTTCCGCTTCGACTTCGCCGACCCCCGCGAGCAGACTTTCTACTCCGGCCTCTACCTGGACCTGGGCGGTCAGGGGCTCGTCGCCACGATCACGGTGCCGCTCCGCGGTGCCGAAACCGCTCCGGGGATCGCCGGCGCCGACCTGACCTTCGACATCGATTGGGAGGCGTTCGCCCGCGGCATCGATCCGCCGATGGTCGCCGGAGTCGTCCAGATCACCGGCTCTCCGGCGGGGGTGCGGCACTGGACGGACCTCGCCGGCGTTCCCTCCGGACATCTGCCGGCGGCGCTCCGGCGGGCCGTCGCGGCGCTCGCCCGGCGGGTTTCCGGAGGGGGCGGCGGGAGCGGGACGAGCGGGACGGTCTCGGACAGCGTGCCCAACGTCCTTCACGGGGTGGTCGAGGGCCAGGGGGCCGTCGCCGCTTTCCAGGTCGCGAGCTCGACCTGGCTCCTCGTCCTCTTCCCCAAGACCCAGTCGCACCTGCCGCTTCTCCCGGTGCTCCTCTCGGCGATCCTCTTGGTGGCGCTCCTCGCCGGTTTCGAGCGCAACCGCCGGCGGGCGGAGCGGGCCTTCGCGGAGAAGCAGAACCTCCTCAACACCATGCAGGTGCCCCTCATCGTCGTCGACCCCAACACCGACGAGGTCGTCTTCGGCAACCAGGCGGCGGAGAACCTGGGTCTGCGGGCGGGAGAGCGGATCGGCGACCTCGTGGCCGCGGACCCGCGAGCCCTCGCCCACTACGAGCGGATGCAGGTCGCCCGGCCCGAGCCCCGCCGCGCCTACGGCGTGCCGGTCCGGGTGCGGGGGGAAGATGGGAGGCTGGAGGAGCGCTACGCCATCGTCCGCTCGGTCGCCGTCACCGCCCCCATCGAGGCGCTCCACGCCGACGAGCGGCATCGGCTCGGCATCCTCTTCCTGGTCGAGCCGGAGGCGGACCTGGCGCTCTACACGGCGGAGCTCGCGAGCGGCATCCGGGAGGACGAGCGCCGTAAGCTCGTGGGGCTCCTCGCCCACGGCGCCGACACCCTCGTCCGCGTGCTCGCCCACAGCCTGCAAGGCGAGATGGGGAGAGACACCGAAGCCTTCGTCGCCTGGCTCGCCGGCTATCTCGATCGCCGCCTGCGGACGACCGCCTGGCTTCTCGACCATTGGGAGGCCGAGCCGCCGCTCCCGCCCGACAGCTCGATCGAGGCCGCCCAGGCCCGGGCGACCCTCGCGAGCCTCGCCGCCGTCTTCTCGGTCGTCGCCCAGGACGCCGATCTCCGCACCCGCCTCCACTGGGACAACGGCGTCCTCTCGTTGCGGCCCGATCGGCGAGCCGCGGTCTTCACGATGGAGATCGAGTGGCCGGAGGAGTACTGGTTCGCCTGCCCGGTCAGCGGCGGTTTCGGCTTTTTTCTGGGCGAGGTTCTGATCAACGCCATCCGCCACGGCCGGCCGGGCTCGACCCCCAACCTTCGGATCACCCTCGACCGGGTGCGCCGCGAGCTCGCCTTCGCCGTCGAGAACGAGGTTTCTGAAGAGGCCCGCGACCGCTCGGGGGACCGCGGGGAGAGCTACGGCGGCCGGCGCATCCTGGAGCGGCTCGCCCGGCTCTTCGAGTGGCAGGGCCTGACGTTCGAGCGGCGGGAGACGACCTATCAGGTTTCCTGGCGGGTGCCGGCGAGCGAGCGGGGCGACCCGCGGCGACCGGATTGATCCATCAGAAACCTTGCTGTTGAAAAAGCCGAGAAGAGAGTCTCCGGCCCCATGCTATCCTCGCGGCGCGAAACCCGGCAAGCGGAGCTTGTAAGCCATGGCCAAGAAGCTGGAATGGATCGTCGCCTGTGCGCTCGCCGCGCTGGTCCTCGCTCTCCACGTCTCCCATTTCCTCCATGCCGGCGCGCTCTGGCGCGACGAGGCCGCGGCGGTCGGTCTCGCCACCCAGCCCTCCCTGGGCGCGGTCTTCGAGTCCTTCCCCCACGAGGCGTTCCCCCTGGTTTTCCCGCTCGCCGTTCGCACCTGGGTGGCGGTGACCGGTGGGAGCGACATCGCCCTCCGCGTCTTCGGTCTGCTGGTGGGGATCGCCATCCTGGGTGCCCTCTGGTGGAATTCCTGGAGAGTCCGCCGGCGGCCGCCGCTCGTCTCCTTGGCGCTCCTCGGCTTCTGCCCGTCGCTCTTCCTCTTCGGCGACTCGATCCGCGGCTACGGCCTGGGGACCCTCTTCCTGCTGCTCACCTTTGGCGTGCTGGCGGAGGGCCTCGTCCGGCCGAGCCGGAACGGCAAGCTCGCCGCGCTGGTCTTCGCCCTCCTCGCGGTCCACTCTCTGATCCCGAGTTGGGCTCTCCTCGGCGCGCTCGTCGTCGCCGCCGCCGTCGTCCACCTCTGGCGGCGGCGGTTTCGCGAGGCGGCTCTCGTAGTAGGGATCGGCGTCGTCGCGGCGCTGTCGCTCCTCCCCTACGCCGGGCCTCTGTCCCGCGCGCGGGACTGGAACGTCGTCGTCCGGTCGCCTGCCCCGGTGGGTTTCGACAGCCTCTGGGAGGGGCTCGCGGGCGCGGCGGGCACTCCCGTTCCGGCCGTCCAGTGGGCCTGGCTCCTCGCCTTGGGCCTCGCGATCTTCGCCGGCTACCGCGCGGTCCGCTTCGGGGCCGTTCCGCCGGAAGGCGAGCCTGGAGTCGAGGCCGAGCGCGACCTCGCCCTTTTCACTCTGCTCGCGATGTTTCTGGGGACGGCCGCCTGTTTCGTCTTCCTCGCCGCTCTCGGCTACGACCCGCGACCCTGGTACTACCTGCCGCTCCTCGTCCTCCTGGGGAGCGCCATGGACCTCGCGATCCCGGCGCTCACGATCTCCCCCGAACGGCGCCTGGGAGTCTCGGCCGTCGCCCTCGGGCTCGGCATCGCCCTCGTCGTCCCGGCTTGGCGGGCCGCCGCCGTGCGGCAGACCAATGTCGACCTCGTGGCGGCGGCGGTCCTCCGCGGCGTCCAGCCCGGAGACCTGGTGCTGGTCAATCCCTGGTACGACGGCATCAGCTTCGCGCGCTACTACCGCGGGAGGGCGCCCTGGCTCACCCTGCCCGAGATCACCGACCACCGGTTTCACCGCTACGACCTGTTCAAGAGCCGAATGGCGGCGCCGCGGCCGGTCGACGACGTGATGGAAGCGATCGGCGCGAGCTTGGGAGGGGGCCACCGGGTCTTCGTCGTGGGAGGCATCCACTTCATGCGGCCGGGCCACCCGGTACCGGCCCTGCCGCCCGCCCCCGGTTCGCACTGGGGCTGGTTCGACGTCCCCTACGAAGTCGTCTGGTCGCGCCAGGCGGGCGCCTTCCTCCAGGCCCACGCCACGCAGGTGGGGGAGGTGCCCGTCCGGGTGACCGGTCCGGTTTCCGACTATGAGAGCCTGAGGCTCCTGGTCTTCTCGGGCTGGCGGTAGAAAGGGAGAGTGCCAGTATCCGGGGTAAAGCGTCGGGTCTTGGAGGTTTTTACGCCTGCGTGGCCTTCTTCCACTCCCCGTAGACGGTCGCCGCGGAGGCGAGGAAGCTCTCGTGGCGTGGCTGCCAGCCGATCTCCACGTTGCGGCTGCTCTCGATGACCTGATCGAGGATCATGGCGTCGACGATCGGCCCCATCTTCTGGCGCGCCTCTTCGAGAGGCAACGAGCGGGTCTCGCCACCCTTGCCCGCCGCCTCGCTCGCCGCCCGCGCTACGTCCGCGAGCTGCACGGCGTTGCCGTCGACGGCGTGGAAGATCCCCCGCCCGCGGTGCTCGACGACCGCCCGATAGAAGCGGGCCAAATCCTCGACGTGTACCATGGGGATGCGGTTCCTGCCGTTCCCCAAATATTGGCTGGCGCCCTGCTTCTCGGCCGAGTCGAAATAGGCGCCGATGAGGCTGCTGTGCCCGCCATAGACCATCCCCGGCCGGACGACTGCGGTCGCCAGGTGGTCGTTGGCGGCCGCGAGCACCATCTTCTCGTGGGCGGGCCGCCAGGCGACGAGGGCGGCGGGGTGCTCGGTCGTGGCGTTCTCGAAGGTGGGGGTGTCGCCGGTCGTACCGAGGACCCAGATCCCCGAGGTGTAGACGAGCACCTGCACCTTCCCGCCCACCGCGGCGGCGATCAGGGTGCCGACGGCCATGCGGTCGGCGTCGACGGTCGCTGCCGAGTACTCGCAAGCGGCATGGATCAGGGCGTCCTGGTCGGTCGCCACCTCTCGGTAGCTCCCGGGGTCCTTGATGTCCCCGATCACGCCCCGCCCTCCCAACCCTGCGAGGACCGCCGCTTTCTCTTCGCTCCGCACGAGACCGGTGACCTCATGCCCCGCCGCCACCAGCTCCCGCACCACCGCCTGTCCGATATACCCCGTCGCGCCTGTCAGGAAGATTCGCATCTCTCACCTCCGGACGGGAGTCTATCAGGAGCGGGGAGGCGGTCTGCTAGGATGGTAGGGTGGCTGAAGCGGATGCGAAGTTGGAACGCGCGGTAGAATGGCTGGACCGGAGCTTCGGGGTGGAGACCCTCTGGCTCTTCGGTTCCGAGGCCCGCGGCACGGCCACGGCCGATTCCGATTTGGACCTCGCTGGGCTCTTCCTCCAACCTCCATCGCCGCTCGAACGGATCGAAGCGGCAGCCGATCTCGGCGCCCGACTCGGCCGTGAGGTGGATCTGGTCGATCTCGACCGGACCTCGCCGATCCTCGCCATGCAGGTCTTGCGGCATGGCCGTCTCCTGATGAATCGCAATCCCCGGCGGCGCTCCGCCTTCTTCGGTCGCACTGTCTGCCTCTATGAAGACCTGAAGATCCTGCGTCGGGAGGCCGAGCGGTCTCTCCTCGAACGGGTGGCCGGTGGTCGACGCTGACGTCATCCTCGCGAAGCTGGACGTGATTGATCGCTGCCTGGGGCGGATCGAAGCGGTTCGGGGAGGCAGGAGGAAAGAGCTCGATACCGTCGATATCGACGACATCATCGCGATCAACCTCCAGCGTGCCATCCAGGCCGCTATCGATTTGGCTGCCCACGTCGTGGCGGAGGAGGGCTACGGCGTTCCGGATTCGACCGCCGGAGTATTCACCCTCCTCGAGCGGAGAGGTGTCATCGACGGCGAGCTGGCGGGTCGGTTACGGAGAATGGTGGGCTTCAGGAACGTCGCTATCCATGAATACCGAACCGTCGATCCAGCCATTGTCGAAACGATCATCGAGAAGCACCTGGGTGACCTGCGGGAGCTGGGCGCCCGAGTGGTGGATAGCTTCGGGCTCCTTGACCGCAATCGCTAGCCCCTCCCACGTCCTACCTGCCTGGCGGCTGCTCCCGAGCGAGAAGCGATGCCAGGAGCTTCGGCTCCACGAGGCCCCTGCCGGCCGGCGGGGGAAAAAGAAGCCGGCGAGGACGCCAGCGCTCCCAGGGAGACAAACCTCGTCGGTTTGAGGTCGAAGGCCTCACTAGAACCGTTTCAGAGCGACGCCAGGAAGCCCCGCAACTGACTCTTCTGCGCCGGCGGGAGATGGCTGTAGTTGCGGAGGACCATGGCGGCCTCCTGGCCGTGCCGCATCACGGCATCGTCGGGAGTCAGGCTGGCGCCGTCGTGCATCAGGCGGTCGCGGCTCCGGAGGCCCCAGAGCGTCGCCGTGCGCAGCTTGGTGCGGGTCGCCGGGCCGCCGTTCTGGACGATGCCGTCTCCCGTCCCCACGTCGTGGAGCAGGAAGTCGCTGTAGGGATGGATGATCTTGTCGCCCAGGGCGGCCGGCACCACCAGCCCTCCGGGGAGAACCGAGCCTGCCGGCGCCGTCTGGATCGTCGGTACATGGCACGCGGCGCAGCCGATCTGCTGGAAGAGCTGCGCTCCCGCCTCGACGTCCGGGGTCTGCGCCAGGGCGGCGTCGCGCGGCGGCGCCTTGGTCGCGCGCATGAAGCGGGTGAAGGTTTCGACGTCCGTGCCATAAGGCGCCGTCGGAGTGGCCGCGTCCTCGGGATCGAACGCCGGGTCGAAGTCGGCCACGGAGCGCCCCATCGAGGTGTTCTCCGTCGGCATCAGCGGGCTCGTGAGCCCCTCCTCGTTCAAGTAGGCGTCGGCGGAGAAAGAGAGCAGGCTCGCGTGCTGGTCCTTCCAGCCGAAGCGGCCGATGCGGGTCTGCCCCGGCGCTTCGAGAATGGGGACGCGGATGACGGTACCCTTCATGTTCGGTGGCTGCCGGGCCTGGATGTCCATGAAGGCGTGGTCGGGGATCACCTCGACGTAGCCGTCGCCCAGGGTGCTGAGCGAGAGCCGGAACGTCCTCACGTTGTCGGCGGCGGTCGCGTGCTCCTGGATCGACGGATCGATCGCGCGGTCGTTGATCAGCGATCCGCCCGGCGGGTCGGTGAAGGTCTGGCCGTCGAAGCGGCCGACGCGGAGCTCGGTGATCTGGCTCGACGCCCCGGTGACCGGGCTCTGGTGGCATTCGACGCAGGAGGTCGCGTTGTAGAGCGGGCCGAGACCGTCGGCGATCTCTTCGCGCTCCTGGAAGCTGGCGCGGTCGAGCTCGAACTGCGCCTGCGACGAGAAGCCGTTGGTCTCGTTGTCGAATCCGCTGGGAGCCTCGACCGCGAGAGCGGCCAAAAGGGGAGCCGAGAGCGCCGCCGCCAAGATTCCCTTGGCGATGAGGACAAGCTTCGCCCGCTGTGTCACCACAGAATACCTCCTAGCCACGGATCGACCCTCTCGGCGGGGCGAGAATCGCCGCCAAGTCCCGGAGGGCTATGCCAAAGTAGCTATATGGGAGGGTATCATAGGGCGGATGGATTACAAGGCAGATTACGGCTTCGTCCCTACGGCCCGATCCGCGTCAATCGCACGAGCGGTCCGTCGATCGCGAGCGGATTCCTGAGATCGATCGTACCCTGGACGGCCCAGAGGTTGTCGCCTTCGGGGTCCAGGAGCGTCTGGGAGATCTCCCAGGTGCGGTCGCCCGTCGGGCGGATCTCGGTCCACTGGTGGCGGCGGGCCTCGGGGGTGAAGACGAGGTCGCCGTACTCGGCGACGAAGGGCGCCATGGCGGTCTCGAAACGCTCCTCGTCCCAGGTGCCGCCCCCGCCGAGGTTCTCGGGGTCCTGCTGCACCGAGGCGACCGCCTCCTCCCAGTCTTTCGCCGCGAGCGCCCGTACGAGGAGGTGCATCTCGGCTCGCACCCGCGCCGCGAACGCCTTCGGGCTCGCCAGGAGCTCCTCCAGCCAGAGGGCCTCCTTGGCCGCCTCGCGTTTCCCCTTCCCCTCCAGGCGGAGCTCGGGGTGGAGGAGGCTCTCCCACTCTTCCAAAAGGCTCGTGTCGGTCAGGTCGATCATGGCGCGGAAGAAGCCCAGGGCATCCCAGACGCCTTCGGTCTTCACCGCCTCCGGCACGCTCTGGTCGAGGGTCTTGTAGAGCTGCGAGACGTAGCGCAGAAGCACCCCCTCGCTCCGTTGGAGCCCGTAGCGCTTCACATAGTCCGCGAAGCTCATGAAGCCCTCGAACATCTCGCGCCCGATCGACTTCGGACGGATTTCCTTGGCGCCCACCCAGGGGTGCTGGCCCTTGAACTTGTTGAAGCTGCCGTAGAGGAAATCCTTCTGCGGCTGCGGATGGGTGACCTCGTCGAGCTTCTCCATCCGCTCCTCGTACTGCATGCCGTCGGCCTTCAATTGCGCCACCAGCTCCTGCTTGAGCTTGTCGACTTGGCGGCGGAGCACGACGTCCGGGTCTTCGAGGATCGCCTCGACCAGGGTGAGAAGATCGAGCGTGTAGTCCTCCGCCTGCATGTCGAGGAGGCCGAGGGTCTCGATCAGGTAGAGCGAGAGCGCCTGGTGAAGCGAGAAGTCCCACTGGAGCCCCTGGGCGACGACGACCCAGAGGTAGTCGGTCTTGCTGTCCCTCGCCATCTCCAGAATCCCCGCCCGGTAGAGCGAGCGGACGAGGATCGCGGCGAAGGAGAGGAGGCGCGACTTCGTCCCCTCGTCCTCGTGGGAGCGGCGGATCAGCTCGCGGAGTGAATCGAAGTTCTTTCGCGACGGATCGTCCTGCTCGGCGTCTCTCTGGAGGAGGGAGAGGACCATCCCGTGGGTGACCCGGAAGCGCGACTTGAGCGTCTCCGGCGGACGGGTCCGCAGCCGCTCGAAGGTCTCTTCCGACCACGAGACCTCACCCTTGGCCGGCCCGGTGACCTTCTTCTTCCCGCCGCTCCGCTCGGCCTTCCGCTTCTCGATGATGTGCTCCGGCGCCTGGGCGACGACGCTCCCCTGGGTATCGAAGCCTTTCCGCCCGGCGCGACCGGCGATCTGCTTGAAGTCGCGGACCGACAGAAGCGACACCTTCTTGCCGTCGAACTTGGCGAGCTTGGTGAAGAGGACCGTGCGGATGGGGATGTTGACCCCGACGCCGAGAGTGTCGGTGCCGGAGATGACCTTCAAGAGTCCCTTCTGGGACAGCTGCTCGACGAGGAGCCGGTACTTGGGGAGGAGCCCGGCGTGGTGGACACCGATGCCGAAGGAGAGGAAGCGGCGGAACTCCTTGCCGTAGGGGGTGTCGAGCCGGAAGCCGCCCACCGCGTCCTTGATCGCGTCGCGCTCCCCGCGGTCGGCGATCTTCATGCTGGTGAGCGACTGGGCGAGCTCGGCGCACTCCCGCTGGGTGAAGTTGACGATGTAGATCGGCGACTTCCCCTTCTCCAGCAGCAGCTCGACGGTTTCGTGGAGCGGGGTCTCCCGGTACTCGAAGTCGAGCGGCACCGGCCGGTCTTCCGAGGCGACCCAGGCCACCTCGGTCCCCGTCTGGCGCGCCAGGTGCTCCTGGATCGACGAGATGTCGCCCAGGGTCGCCGACATGAGGAGGAACCGGGTGTGCGGCAGGCTAATGAGCGGGATCTGCCAGGCCACCCCGCGCTCGGGGTCCGAGTAGTAGTGAAACTCGTCCATGACGACATAGGGGGCGTCGAGGATCTCGCCCTGCCGCAAGGCCATGTTCGACAGCACCTCCGCCGTGCAGCAGCGGATGGGCGCCTGCGAGTTGATCGAGGCGTCCCCGGTGAGCATCCCCACGTTCTCCGCCCCGAAGTCCTCGCACAGCGAGAAGAACTTCTCCGAGGCCAAGGCCTTGATGGGGCTGGTATAGAAGGACGTCTTCCCCTCGCAGAGCCCCTTGAAGTGGAGCCCCAGGGCGACGAGCGACTTGCCCGACCCCGTGGGGGTGTTCAGGATGACGTGCTTGCCCGCCATCAGCTCCAGGAGAGCCTCCTCCTGCGCCGGATAGAGCTCGAACCCCACCTCCGCCACCCAGTCGACGAAAAGGTCGAGGATCAAGTCCGGATCGGACGTTCCGCCCTCGGGGACCCGCGCGGCTAATGAGGGACGAGCGCCGGGAGCCGGCGAGCGCGGAAGGTTGGGAACGGCGATGGGGGAGGGGAGGAGGTCGGCCATGGCGGGACCATTGTGACACGACCACTGCAAGGGCGCTTCGACCCGGAGCCTGGCTCAGTAGGGCTTCCTGGCGTCCATCGACGGGAGCGGCTGGAAGTGCTTGAGATTGGTCGTGTACAGAGGAACTGCGAGGCGGACGGCCACAGAAGCGATCATAGCGTCCTGGAGTTGGACGCTATGGCTCAGGTGGAAATGGGCGGTTTGCCGCATCGCCCAGCGATTGTCGTCTTCCGTGGGATGCTCGATCCGGAACTGGCTCAGGAAATGGATAGCCTGCGCGCGCTTGACTCTATTCGTGGCGCCCTGGACTGTTTCCATCCATACCACGGGAGTAATGGCCAACCGTTGGCGCCCCAGGCTCTCGAACCAACTCGTAGCTGGCGGGAAAGCACGGAGCAGGTCGATGAGAATGGAGGTATCGAGGATTCCTTCGGTCACCAGGAGTACCGAGGAGAGGCTCGTCGGAGGTGCTCTACGTACTCCGCGCCGCTAAGGACCCCCTCGTCCTTGGCCCATGCACCGATCTCCGGGGACAAGGCGATCTCCTCCGCGGTGAGCCCTGCCCCTCTCAGGTCTTCTTCCGTCAAGGCGAGATCATCCTCGGACAGCGGCTCCAGGGTCACCGCAACTCGACCCCTGGGCAACTCGGGAGGCAACTCGACGACCAAGTGCCCGTCCTCGGTAATTTCTCCTTCGATTCTCAGCGCGATCTTCATGGCTCGTCGTGGATAGATTACCATGGGTGTGCTTTAAGTGAGGTGCAGCGATGTCATCCGCGCCGAGCCGCAGCCCACGCCTGGGGAAGGTACAGAATAATCTGACGCCCGAGGGCGTTTTCCCTGGGAGCGCCGGCGATGCCGGCGACATTGCCGGCCCTGCACTTTCCTGGAGGAACCAAGCTCATGTCCGAAATCGCAACCCTCGCCGGCGGCTGCTTCTGGTGCCTGGAGGCTGTCTACGACCAGATGCAGGGCGTCGAGTCCGTCGAGTCGGGCTACATCGGTGGCAAGGTGGCGAATCCCACCTATGAGGCGGTCTGCTCCGGCCGCACCGGCCATGCCGAGGCGGTCCGCATCACCTTCGACCCCGCGGTCGTCTCCTACCGGGAGCTCCTGGAGGTCTTCTTCGTCATCCACGACCCCACGACCCTCAACCGCCAGGGCAACGACGCCGGCACCCAGTACCGCTCGGCCATCTACTACCACTCCCCCGAGCAGAAGGCGACCGCCGAGGCGATCCTCGCCGAGCTCAACGGCGAGCAGGCCTTCCCGCGCCCCATCGTCACCGAGGTGACACCGGCGGATACGTTCTACGAGGCCGAGGCCTATCACCAGGAGTACTTCGCGAAGAATCCCGGCCAAGGGTACTGCTCCTTCGTGGTCGCCCCGAAGGTCGCCAAGTTCCGGAAGCACTTCGCGGAGAAGATGAAGGTTACGGCGTAGGGGACTGGGCGGTTAGCGCGAGGGTCTGGACGCGGGGCCTGTTTTCGTTGCAGCAACTTGCCGTGAATGGTAAGTTGCCGCCGTGAAATTTGAACAGCTCATCCAGATCCTCGGCGAGGAGCCCGTCTTCGAAACGGGTCTCCTGTTGGCCGGTGACGTCGATCCGGGTGACGTGCAGCGGCAGCTCTCGCGCTGGGTTCAGGCAGGCCGTCTCTTTCAGCTCCGCCGCGGCCTCTATGCACTGGCTCCACCATACCAGAAGGTTCTTCCTCATCCTTTCCTGGTCGCCAACCGGCTGGTGCAGGGCTCGTACGTGAGCCTCCAGTCGGCACTCGCGCACTACGGGCTGATCCCCGAATACGCTCCCGTCACGACCAGCGTGACATCGGGGCGCCCAGGGCGTTGGCATACTTCTCTGGGGAGCTACGAGTTCCGGCACGTGCAGCCGAAGCTCCTGAACGGTTTCCACCGGATGGCGCTCGGAGGCGAGCAGGCAGCCTTCGTGGCGACGCCGGAGAAAGCGCTGCTGGACCTCATCTACCTCGAGCCCGCCGCTGACTCTGTCGAATACTTGAGCGAGCTCCGACTGCAACACCTCGACACCTTGAGCCTCGACGAGCTTCGTCGCCAGGCCGAAGCCTCCGGCAAGCCCAAGCTGACACGGGCCGCCAAGCTGGTCTCGGAGTTGGCTGAGGCGGAGGCTCTGGAGTACACGACCCTGTGAAAGAGTACTTGGCGGATCGCATCCGTGGCCTGGCGAGCCCGGTGGCCCGAAACGTCGCACGGGAATACCTCCAGGCGAGGATCCTTGGCAGTCTACAACGCTCGGGGTCGATGATTTCGCTGGCCTTCCAGGGCGGCACCGCTCTGCGTTTCCTCTATTCGATCCATCGCTACTCCGAAGATCTCGATTTCGCGAAGGCCGGTGTCGATGCCCTGACGCTTTCTGAATTCTCGCCCTACCTCCCGCCGATGGCCACGGCGGCCAACCCTGTGCGTGGGGCGTCCCCGGCGGAGCGCCGTAGATGACCTCTGTAGAAGCGAGTAATAGTCTTCCCGGCGAAAGGATAGTCGCCTTTATTGACGTTCTCGGGTTTAGTGCTTTGGTTGGTCGCATATTTTCAACCGCAGACGAGGCGTCGTTTGGGCGCTTGCTTTCAACTCTCCAAGATATCGCGCTTCGCGCGGAATCCGCAGAGCCCGGAAAAATCGTTAAGTCGGATACGCGCGCGACAGCCTTCTCTGATTCAATTGTAATTTCAGACGAAGTTAGTCTTGCCGGGCACATGAGAGTCCTTTCTAGTGCATCATATTTAGCGGCAAGCTTAATGCTTGAAGGAAAATTTTGCCGAGGTGGTATTGTCTTAGGGGCTCTATATCACAATGAACGAATAGTCGTTGGCCCAGGCATGATACAGGCACACGACCTTGAATCCCATGTCGCATTTTACCCCCGAATACTTGTGAGCGATTCGATTGCGCAGTACGCAGAAGATCTTCTTTTTGCGAAAGTCGTGCGTGATGAGGATGGTCTTTGGTATCTCGATCCTTTTTACCATCTCCAGGCGGCTGGTGAGCCACGTTCACATATATTGGACCTGTTCGTAATTCGCCACGATCCAGCAAAATTTGAGACTGCCCGTGAGCACATCGTACAAAACTTGACTTTACCATCAGCAATTGGAATTTCAGCCAAGTACCGCTGGCTTGCTATAAAATTTAACGCCGCCCTTGGCCGCTATGGACTTCAGGATAGGGTTGAGGAAATCTCGCTCAACTTCAACAAGTAAACCGGCTCTGCCGGGGACTCTCAGCGTTTGACAGGTCCGCGATGATTGAGAGGACAAGGTCTTCATTCCACGGGGCAAATCGAAGAGCAGGCGAAGTATGACACGCATCTGCTCGATGCCGACCTTGGGTCGCTCCTTGACTCCTTACCAAACCGTCTTCACGTGAGGATAGTCGCGAATTTTCCGATCCTTGGAGACCAGCAAAGCCCCCAGGCTGAGGGCTGTGGCGATGATGATGCGCGGCCGGGTCTTCGTGCAAGGTGCCCGGGAGGCGGTTCGAGCGGAGAGCAATGGGGTTGTCGACGGCGACGAACTGGAGGAAGGGAAGTGCCTCCGTTCGGGCAACCCAATCCTCGACCGGCATCGTCAGCTCCAGTCTTCCCTCCCGGAGAAGGAGCGCGATCTCCCAGGAGCTGATCGAGGAAATGAAGATTTCACGTTGCTCCATCGCTTCGTCGATGGCCTCCCGCGCTGGCGCGGAGAGCCGCTCAGGGCTCGCGAGCCACCAGACCCAGGCGTGGGTGTCGAAGAGGATCAACCGAGAGCCTCCCAGTCCTCCACACCGACCGGTTCCAGCGGTTCGTCGTAGCGGAGGACCGAGCCGCGGAAGGCTTTGAGAGCCTCCTCGGGATCGTGCCTGTAGGAGATCACCTTGAGGACCGGCTTGCCGTGGTCCGTGATGACCAACTCTTTCCCGGTGCTCTCGACCTGCCGGCAGAGCTCGAGGGCCTTGGCTTTAAAGGTCGACTTCGAAACGGACGATCCCACCTGGAGTCCTCCTCATGGCTATGGTCATTTTACCATGGTCACCTCAGCGGCCAAGCTCGTCGCGGAGTTGGCTGAGGCGGAGGCTCTGGAGTTCAGGCCCGAAGCAGGCCCGAAGCCCTGCTCCCTTCCCCCCGCCCCCTCTTCTCCGCTAGAATTCCAGTGACCCCTGACGCAGGCCAAGAGGAGACGACCATGGGCTGGAGAGTCGGCGACCCGTTTCGAGCGAGAGACACCCAGGACGTGAAGGCGAGCGGGATGACTCCCGGGGCGGGCGGCGAGGTGACGTCGATCATGGGGGCCAAGATCTCGTTCTTCGTCGAGCAGGGGGGCCCGGGGGAGGGGTTCGTGGAGGCGCACTGCAATGCCAGCACGTTCTCCCAGAACTTCGCCCCCGACAAGGGCAAGGAGACCGCGCGGCGGACCGTCAAGGACGCGCGGATTCACCCCAAGACCTTCCCGGACGACTTCTTCAAAACGAAGAAGAGGTGAGTTGAGATCCATTCGCTGCGCTCAGGATGACGGTAGGAAAAGTTATCGCGAATAGACTGGGATCAAGACCCTTCTATTTGGACGCGTAACCTCTAGAACAGCCAGAACTTCCGCTTGATCTGCTTGGGCTCCTGGGCGGACCCCAGGTGGCCTTCGTGGCCGGAGCGGTCGGTCGCGGTGACGTAGAACTCGACCTCTTTGTTGTCGTGGACGGAGGGCGGGATCTCGAATTCGTAGTCCGCCCCGGAGACCTGGCGCACCGCGATGTGGACGTAGGTGCCGTCCTTGGGCCGGGCCCAGGCGTCGGCGGACTTGACCTCGTAGTCGTCGGTGATGCTGAGCGGGATCTTGATCGTCGCTCCCTTGGCGTACTTGAATTCCTTGAGCGACCTGGCGAAGGCCACCTCGGGCGGCTTGCGGTCGAGGGCGGCGAACTGGGCTTCCAGGCGCTCTTTCTCCTGGCGGAAACGGTCGGCGTAGCGCCGGTTCGGCTCCGTCCCCTTCAAAACCGCTAAGCCGTCCAGGGGCTTCCCCTGCTTTTCCGCCCGCGTGGCCGCGGCGAGCTTGTCCTCCAGCGCCTGGTCGGCCCGCTTCTCGCCCTGCACCCGCTCCATCCGCTCGGCGAGCCCGCGGCGCTCCGGCCAGACGTCGTGGAGCTGCTGCAAGCGAGCTAAAGAGCCGTCCAGATCCCCATCCTGGAGCTTCTTGTCGGCGTCGGCCTCAATGTCGGCCGCCGCCCGCTCGCGGGACTGGGCCGCCCGGGGGTAGCGCGGCAGCTCGGCTTGGAGGAGGCCGGCCTGGCGGATCGTCTCCTGCGAGTCGTGGGACCGCTCGGCCCGGGACAGCCGGCCGTCCAGATCGAGCACCTTGCGGGCTCGCGCCAGATCCTTCTTGACCTCCGGGGGGAGCGCCGCCTCCTGGTCCGGGGTCAGCGTGGCGACCTGGGACTTCAGGGACTTCAAGTCCCCCGCCGCGAGGGACTGCGTCAGGTGGCCCACCGCCTGCTCGGCCGCGACGGGGGCGAGGGTCGCCAAGGCCTTCTGGTAGCGATCGTTCTCCTCCGGGGTGAAGCGGGCCTTCTGATCGGCAGGGATGGCGTCCAGGGTCGTCTTCGCCCCGGCGAGATCGCCGCCGAGGATCTGGCCCTCGGCCTGGGCGATCTGCGGGTTGACCTGGGGGAGGGGCGCCGGGGGCGGCGGGGCGACCGGGCGGGGCGCCACAGGCGCCGGGGCGACCACCACCCGCTTCCGAGGCGGGGGAGCGGGGCGCCGCGACCAGAAGGCGATTCCCAGCGCCATCACGAGGAGGAAGAGCGCCGCCGCCGCGCCGCCGAGGATCAGCCAGCGCCGGGTGCTGCCGGGCGGGCTCGGGGGGCGGGGCGCGGGCGCGGCCGGGGCCGGCAGGGTCTCTTCCAGGGAGCGCGGGGCGGTCGGAGCGGTCGGGAGGGGCATCGCGGGTGGGGGTGCCGGGAGCACCGGCGGGACTGGAATCGTCGACATCGCCGGCATCGCCGGCGCCACGGGGCGCGTCACGGCGGCCTCGACGGTCGCGGCCACGGAGAGAGGAGGGGCCACGGGCACGGGAGCACGGGGAGGCTCGGAAACCGCGGCGGGCACGGGAGCGCTCAGGCGGGGGGCTTTCCCGCGCGATCTCTCGACGACGGGGGCCGGCGGCGGTGGGACCAGGGCCTCGACGGTCCTCGCGGGAGATCCGCACCGTGCCGCCCAGCGGCGGCGGAGTGCGGGCGGTCTCCTCGCGGGGCCTCACCGGCATCGTCGCGGGGATGGGGGGGATGGCCGCGATGGCCGGGGGCGGCAGGGGAGGCGGCGGCACGGGCGTCGTCGCGGGCGTCGTCGCGGGCGTCGTCGCGGGCGTGGGGATCGTCGGGATCGGGGTGAGTGCCGCGGTGGGGAGCTCCGGCCGCAGCAGGGACCGCGGCTCGGCGGGGGGCTTCGGAGCGCGTTGCCGCAGCAGCTCCTCCAGCCGGGGGTCGCCCGCGGTGATGTCGTCCATCCGCAGGATGCGGGTGTGCTCGACGACGGTGGGGCGCGCGCCCGGCTTGGGGATCGCAGCGGTGGGAGCGCTTACGGCCGTGGGGGGGATCGGGGGCGGTGGGGCCGGCCTTTCCGTCAGGCGCTCGAGGATCATCGTCTCCGAGGGAATGCTGCTTTCTGCCCCCGTGCCGCTGGCGGCGAGCGCCGCCGCGTCGGTGCCCAGGCGGACCTCGCACCAGCCCCCGGCGTTCGGCGTCGGGCCGGGTCCCGCCAGGCCGGGGGCGGTGCCGGAGGGGACGCGGGCCGCGGCCGTCCGCAGCCCGAGGTCGGGGAGCGACTGGCGGAGGAGACGGCGGAGCTCCGGATAGGACGGCAGGCGGCCGGCGGGATCTCCGGCCAGGGCGTCGCTCAGAACCTGGGCGAGCCCCGCCACGTCCTCGATCCCGATGCCGACCGAGGGCGGCAGGCGGACCTCCGAGGAGCCCGCGGCCGGGAGCGGCGCCCCGAAGAGCTGGCAGGCGAGGGCGGCGAAGTCGCGGCGATCGGCGAGATAGCCCACCGCCGCCGAGAGGCCGAAGAAGTCGGCGCCGGGCCGGAAGACCGCCGTGCCGAGACCGAGGAGCTTGATCTCCTCGCCCACCGGCTCGGGCACGACGATCACGTTGTCGAGCTGGAGGTTGCCGTGCGCCCAGCCGGTCTCGGCAAGCGCTTCGAGGGCCTCCGTGACGCACAGCAGGAGGGAGAGGACGCGGGCCGGCGGCGCGCCGGTCGCCTCGGCGAGCGGCGTTCCCCGGAGGTAGGAGGTGACGAGATAGGCGCTGCCGGCCGAGGTGAAGCCGGCGTCGACGACGTGGGGGAGACCGGGATGGGAGAGAGCGGCTAAGGCAGCGGTGTAGGCCTCGAAGATCTCGCGCTCGTCGTTCGAGTCGCTCGCATCGAAGAGCTTGACGGCGACGGCCTCGCCGGTCTGGATCGCGGTGCCCTGGAAGACGCTCCCCGCGGCACCCGAGGCGTCGGCGGCGACGCTCTCGATGCGCCTGTCGAGGCGGTAACGCTCGGTGATCCGTCGCAGCTCGCCCACGTTCAAAGCCCTCCCAGGGTTCCTGCGATTCTACCCCGCGCCGGGGAGGAGCGGCTAAAGTCAGGCCGACCCTTCGCGGCGCTTCGCCTCGCCGCGCGCCGCGCGGTCCCGGCGGCGGGCCTCGACCAGGCGGTCGTGGAGGGTGAGGAAGATCTCCTGCTCCCCGAAGCTCGCCTCGGCTTCGTAGAGGAGGATCTCGGCGGCGTGGAGCTCGCCGCGGGCGAGCTTGGCCTCGACCTCCTCGACGACCGCGGTCATCGGGAGGCCCGCGGGGCGGGTGGAGCTCCCGGCCGGAGTCGCGGCATTTTCCTTCTCCTGCGCCCGGGCCTGGTGCAGCCGCTCCTCGAGGTTGCGCAGCTCGGTCCGGTCGCCGAGCGCGTCGGCCGCCCACTGGAGCTCGTTCTCGGCCGCCAGGAGGTCGCCGCGGGCGACGTGGGCCTCGACGGCGGCGACGGCGTCCTGGACGGTGCTCTTGGGCGCCTTCCGGGGATCGACCCGGGCCTGGGTGAGCTCGCCGATCTCCTGCGCCGGCGTCGTCCGGCCGCCGAACTGGTCGTCGAGCCGGTTCTGCGTGCTGCCGCGGCCGGGGCTGGTACCGCGGACCGGGGCCACCCCGGCGCGGCTCAAGACCCGCGCCAGGTCGTCCGGGCCGATGTCGCCGAGCGACCGGTAGGCGGTGAGCGAGCGGGAGAAGTCCTGGGCGCTCCCGAAACGCTCCGCCGGCTTTTTAGCCAAGGACTTGAGGACGACGGCCCGCAGTCCGGGAGGGAGGCGCCCCTGCGGGTCGCTCTCGGCGAAGTCGAGCGGCGGGAAGTGGAGATGGCCGGCGATCAAGGACATCGAGTCCTTGCCCTGGATGGGATAGCGCCCGGTCAACAGCTCGTAGAGGACGACGGCGAAAGAGTAGAGGTCGCCACGGGCGTCGACGCCGACCGCCCCCTCGGCCGCGAACTGCTCCGGCGGGGCATAGCGCAGCTTGCCGAGGAAAGCTCCCGAGCGGGTGAGGTCGAGCCCGCCGGCGCCGGCGACGGCGGTGAGCGATTTGGCGATCCCCAAATCCAGCAGCTTGACCAGCGGCTCGCCCCCCTCACCCTCGGTCAGCATGAGGTTGTCGGGCGAGATGTCCCGGTGGACGAAGCCCTTGCCGTGGAGAAAGCCGATGCCGCGGAGGCTCTGGCGGGCGATCTCCAGGGCGAGGCCTAAGGGGACGGGAGGGGCTGCCGGCGGGGAGCCGCCGCCGCTCCGCACGACGGTTTCCAGGTTCACCCCCGGGACGTACTCCATGACGATGAAGGCGACGCCGTCGTCGTCTAAGGAGAAGTCGTAGAGCTGGGCGATGTTCGTGTGGCGGAGCTGGTTCGCGACCCGCGCCTCGTGGAAGAAACGGGCCTTCAACGCCTCGTCCTCCCCGAGCTGGGGCCGCATCATCTTGACTACCCGGATCTCGTCGAGCAGCTTGTGACGGACCTTGTAGACGGCCCCCATCCCTCCTTCGCCGAGCTTGGCGAGGATCTCGTACTTCCCTTCCATCCGCCTGGGGGAGATCTCGGTCACGGCCCTTCCCTTCCACGGCTGCGCTCTAAGCTGTTGATGGCAGGCTATGCAAGCGGGGGGGGCGGTGTCAATGGAGGGGGCCGGCGCCGCGTCCCGATTTTTGGACTTTCCGGCACCTGGTTCTCTTAGGAAGTCCTCTTCAAGGAGTTGAAGCCATCGACGGACCTGGGCTCAAAAAGATGCCGGACCCCGTGGCCAAGACAGTCCTGATCGTCGGCGGTGGCACCGCCGGCTGGATGACCGCATCCCATCTGAAGAGATCCCTGCCGGGCGTCGACGTCACGCTGGTCGAGTCGGCCCACGTCAAGACGGTGGGCGTCGGCGAGGCGACTTTCAGCACCATCAAGCTCTTCTTCGATTTCCTCGGGCTCGATGAGAGTGAGTGGATGCCGAGCTGCAGCGCGAGCTACAAGCTGGCGATCAAGTTCGTCGACTGGGGGGCGGAGCGAGGCCACTTCTTCCATCCGTTCCAACGCTACGAAGTCGTCGATGGCTTCAACCTGGGCGAGTGGTGGCTCAAGCTCAAGCGGCAGGAAGAGCCTTTCGACTCCTCCTGCTTCCTCGTCCCCGCTCTCTGCGCCGCCCAGAGATCGCCACGGTTTCTGGACGGCCGGGTCTTCGACGAGAAGGTGCAGGACTATTTCACCGTCGACTTGCGGGGCAAGAAGAACATCCTCGCCGAGCACAAGGTGCAGTACCCGTACGCCTACCATTTCGACGCCGGGCTCCTGGCGGAGTTTCTCAAGGGATATGCCCGGAAGCGCGGGGTCACTCAGATCGTCGACGACGTGGCCGACGTCGTGCTTGGGGAGGATGGTGGTATCGATCACCTCGTCACCCGGGAGCACGGAGCTCTCAAGGCCGATCTCTACGTCGACTGCACCGGCTTCCGGGGCCTGCTCATCAACCAGGCGCTCGGCGAGCCGTTCCTCTCGTTCGGGGAGTCGCTCCTCTGCAACCGGGCCATCGCGATGCAGGTACCGCAGGACGTAGAGGTCCACGGCATCAACCCGTACACGACGGCGACCGCCCTCGGCGCCGGCTGGGTGTGGAACATCCCCCTCTATGCCCGGATCGGCACCGGCTACGTCTATTCGAGCCGGTTCCTTTCGGAGGAGATGGCGGAGAGGGAATTCCGCCGCCATCTGGGCCCCGCCGCCGATGGGGTGAGGGCCTCACACATCGCGATGCGGATCGGGAGATGCCGGAGCTCTTGGGTCAAGAACTGTGTCGCGATCGGCCTGTCGAGCGGTTTCGTCGAGCCGCTCGAATCGACCGGCATCTTCTTCATCCAGCACGGGATCGAGGAATTGGTGAACCATTTTCCCGGCGCCGTTTGCGACGAGGAGACGATCAAGAGCTACAACCGGGTGGTGGGCGACTGCATCGACGGTGTCCGCGACTTTCTCATTCTCCACTACCGCACGACCGACCGGGCGGACACCGAGTTCTGGCGGGCCACGAAGAGCGTGCAGGTTTCAGCCGATCTCAAAGACCGCTTGGAGCTCTGGAAGAAGAGGCTTCCGAACCCCAGAAACATCAACCCAAACTTCCACGGCTTCGAGGCCTACTCTTATTCCGTGATGCTCTTGGGCCTCAACTACCGGCCGCAGACGAGCCTGCCCGCGCTCGACCACTTAGAGCAGGAGAAGGCCCTCCACGCCTTCCGCCTGCTGCGCGAGAAGGCCCAGTCGCTGGTCTCGACCTTGCCGTCGCAGCTCGAGTATCTGACCCACGTGCGTTCCAAGGCCGGCGTGCCGGTCGTCTGAAGCGGAACCGCGTCGCGGTGAGCGGGAACGAACGGCTCAACCCCCCGCGCTCTCCTCGCCGCCGCGCGGCGCCGTCAGCAGGTTCAACACGTCGCTGCGCTGGCCTGCCACGTAGAGCCAGTCGCGGATCTGCGGCAGCTCGGCTCCGTCGCCCCGGCTTTCGAGGAGCCAGGCTTTCCCTCGGCGGCAGACCTCTTCCGGAGCTTCGTGCGGAGGCGTTTCGAGCATCCCCTGGTGCACGCCGTCGAGTTGCACGAGGAGCGGGCGCGCGGCGGCGGCGAGGAGCGCACGGTCGGGCTCGGGCCAGGTGGCGTGGAGGATCCAGCCCTCCTCCCCGAGAACCTCCCACAGCTCCTCCGCGAGGTGCGGCGCGATCGGAGCGAGCATGCGGAGGAGACAGCTCGCGGCGGCGCGGGCGGCGGCGCGGCGCGCGGGGTCGGCAGGCGCCGCGGCGACGAAGCGTTCGAGGCGGCGCTCGCCCGCGATCAGGGCGTGGACGACGAGATTGAGCTGGTAGCGCTCGTAGTGCTCGGTGACCTCGACCAGGGTGCGGTGGAGCTCGAGCCGCAGGCTTTGTTCGTCCCCCTCGAGCTCCGCGGTCTGCGGCCCGGCGCTATCGTCCGCGGCGAGGGCGTGGACCAGCCGCCAGAGGTCGGCGAGGAAGGCGTGGCAGGTGCGGATCCCCGCCTCGGACCACTCCATGCGCCGGTCGGGAGAGGCGATGAAGAGGATCGCCGTGCGCAGGGCATCGGCCCCGAAACGGGCGATGAGCTCGTCGGGGTCGACGGCGTTGCCCAACGACTTGCTCATCTTGCGGCCGTCGCGAACGACCAGCTCGTGCGCGAGGATCTGCCGGAACGGCTCGGGAAACGAGCGCCGGAGGTGCCCCATCCGCTCCAGGGCGCGGCTCAACAGGCGGTGCTGGAAGAGGGTGGTCGTCGCGGCCTCGATGCCGCAGATGGCGATGTCGGCCGGCATCCAGGCGGCGGCCTCCGGGTCGGTGAAAGGGTTCGCCGAAGCCGGGACGGCCGCGTTCCGGAAAGCGAACCCGAGGCAGTTCATGAAGGTGTCCATGGTGTCGGTCTCGCGGCGGGCTACCCGGCGGCAGCGCGGGCAGGTGGCGGTGACGAAGCCGGGGTGGAACTCCAGGGGATTGCCCTCGACCGTGAGGTCGACGTCCCGGGGCAGGAGGACCGGCAGCTCCTCCTCCGGCACCGGGACGATGCCGCAGATCGGGCAGTGGACGACCGGGATGGGCGGCCCCCAGTAGCGCTGGCGCGAGATCAGCCAGTCGCGCAGGCGGTAGTGGGTCGCCGCGCCGCCCGCCTCCACGGCTTCGAGGGCCGCGATGACGGCCTGCGGCGCGTCCGCCACGGTCGTGCCGTCGAGCGGGCCGGAACGGACGAGGCGCCAGCTGCCGTCCCAGGTGAAGGCCGGCGCCTCCGACGCCTCCGATGCCTGCGGCAATGGCGGCTCGGCGCCGTCGGGCGCGAGCACCCGCGGTGCCGGCAGGCCGAGGCTGGCGGCGAGCTCACCGTCCTTCTCGTCGTGCGCCGGGACCCCGACGACCGCGCCGCCGGCATAGCCGGCATCGACGTAGTTGGCGAGCGCGATCGGCAGCATCTCGCCGGTCAACGGATGGCGGGCGCGCACCGAGAGCAGCATGCCAGAAACCGGCTGGCGCCCCTTTTTTCCCCGCGCCAGGTTGCCGCGCGACGCCTGGGCCTCGGCGCGCAGGCGCTCCAGCTCCGCGCTCTCCTCTGGCGAGAGCAGACCGAAGCCCGCGAGCGCGGCGGGCAGTGGATGGTCGAGCGCGAGGGCGAGGAAGCTGATCCCGTAGACGAGCTCGGGATGGCGGGTGAAGGCGGTCACCGTGAAGCCGGGGATCCCAGAGAGCGCGAAGCGGAGGTCGACCCCCGCGCTCTTGCCGATCCAATGGCGCTGGATCTTCTTGACCTTCTCCGGCCACTCTGGCAGCCGGTCGAGCTCCGCCAGCAGATCCTCGCTGAAGGCGGTGGTGCGCACGAACCACTGGGCCAGCCGGCGTAGGCGGGTCGGCTGGTGGCAGCGCCAGCAGGTGCCGAGCTCGACCTGCTCATCGGCCAGAGTGGTCAGGCAGTGATCGCACCAGTTGACGAGGCCATCCGCGTGATAGGCGAGCCCGGCCTTGAGGAATTCGAGGAACAGCCACTGGGTGAAGCGGTAGTAGCTCTCCTCGTGGTAGGCGGCGATGCGCTCGCGGTCGTAGCTCAAGCCGACGCGGTCGAACTGATCGCTGATCTTTTCGATGCAGGCGTCCGTCCAGTCGGCGGGGTGGCAGCCGTGCTCGCGGGCCGACAGGTCGTTGGGCAGGCCGAAGGCGTCGTACCCCTGGGTCGCGAGCACGTCGTAGCCGCGGAGCCGGCGGAAGCGGGCGGTGGCGTCGGCGATCGAATAACTGCGGATGTGGCCGATGTGGAGCTTGGCGTTCGGATAGGGAGGGAAGGCGAGACAGTAGAACTTGGGCCGGCCGTCGCGGCGCTCGGTCTTGAAGGCGCCGGTCGCGAGCCAGCGCCGCTGCCACTTTTCCTCGATCGATGGGAAGGGATAGGTCGGAGGGAGCGGCTCGTTCATCGCAGGTCGAAGAATATCCTTGCAAGGGGGTGCGATGGAATGGTGCCGAAGACGGGATTCGAACCCGCAATCACCTCGTTTGATAAGCCTTCCGCCGAGATACGATCCTGACCAGACATGGTCGACCAGGAAGCCGGGCTCCGTCCGTGTGACGCTGCAAGACTTTTCAGGCCCAATGGAGAGCGCGGATCATCGGATTGGGCCCTCTCCGACGATTCCCGCTCCCATGAAAAGCCCTGCCCTGTAACGGCATTGCGAGCTCCTATCCCCCTGGGCGATCGTGACCAGGCTCCGCTTCCTGTTTTTGATCAGGGTCGCGGACCTCGACGTGCTGGCCGTTGTGACGAGATGGTTACATGAGTGTAAGTCATGTGTGTTTCCAGTTCCACCACTTCGGCATGAGAGCTGCTGTGCTGGCGGTTCGGGTTCTGGGTACGTAGACCTCCTTCTGTTCTTGAATTGTTTCCATGAATTATACCTAAAAGACGACCAGCTGGGAAGCTCGTTTCCTGTTTTTCCTGGAAGGGGTAGGTTCCCCCGCGAGAGAGGCGGAGCTCCCGCTGGGGAACCGGTGGATTTCCGGCCAGGAGCGGCGGAGGCGATCCCGGCGGCCGGAAACTTGGGCATCCCGCGCGGTCGCGGCGGAGGCGCGGCCGGCGGAGAAGCCCCACCGTGGCGTTTAGGACACGATGGTGCTTTCGCCCAGCTTGAAGGCTACCCGCAGGTCGGATACTGTGGGTACCTTCCCGGTGACACGTACGACCTGCTCTACGATCCGTACGGCGCCCAGGTGTTCCAATACCTTGACGACGTCCGCCTCGCTCACTACGGTCGCCCGTGCCAGCTCCTTGACCAGTACGCTGCCGTGCAGGCCTACTACTCCTACGCCTACACCTACAGCTACTCCTACGCCTACGCCTACAGGTACGCCTACTCCTACTTTGGCTTCAGGCATGGGGCCTCCTCGGAGACGTGGATAGATTGCCCCCCAATGATGCCGGGGGCGGCCGGTCACGCGCGACGACCGCGCGCAACGAAACTCCTGCCCGGCGGCGGCGCCGGTGCCGATCACGATGTAGGTAAAGGTGTTGGCCTGCGTCTGAGTCGCCACGGTCCTCACCAGTCCTTGCGTTGCGTACCGCCGATCCAAATATCCATGCACAAATGCGTCTCTCGCGATGCATTCATGGGATTTCGCGACAGCTTAACTTTAGCAGGCTGTCGTCGCTTCCGGCAAGCTTCTCCGGCGGCACCCAGGGCTTGCAGTCGATCAACCTCTCGACGTTGGTGCAGGAGGCTGGAGGTCAAGTAGGGCACTTTTGCTTTGAGATGCCCTATCTCAGAAGTGGAAGCACCCTACTACCTCCGCAGAAGTACCCTGCTTTTCGCCAGAAGCACCCTACTTCCTCTGGGGAAGCACCCTACTTCCTCCGCGGAAGTACCCTACTTTTCGCCAGAAGCACCCTACTTCCTCTGAGGAAGTACCCTGCTTCTTCCGCGGAAGTACCCTACTTCCTGTGAGGAAGTACCCTACTTCCTGTGAGGAAGTACCCTACTTCCTGTGAGGAAGTACCCTACTTTTCGCCAGAAGTACCCTACTTCTTCCGAGGAAGTGCCCTCACCTGAGGACGGTTGTCTGTAGAGAACCGGCCCAGCCGTGAGCATCGCCTGGAGGAAGGGGTCGCTCTGGCCTTCGAGGATGACCATGACGTTCGACGTTTGGTCGTTGCGCTCCAACTGGCAGGCGCGTCTCAACTCGTTCAAGTCCACCTCCGGGACCGACCTCAACACTTTCCCCTTACCCCGTCCAGCTCGATGACATCGCCACCTGCCGGGCAGGTAGGGGGCAGAGCCCCGTGCCTGCCCGGCTTGGGCGTGGGTCTTTACCGCGGACGGCGGTCGTTCGGGGCGTAGAGGAGGCCGTAGCGCTCGAGCTCCTGGACCTTCTGGAACTCCTGCGAGCCGACGATCACCCGGACCAACTCGGGGAGACCGCGCTCGCGGAGGAGCCGGATGTTGTCCGAGAAGCCGCGGTCCTGGGCCGCGATCTCGCGGTTGCTCCCGTTCCTCAAGAGGAGATAGCGGTAGAACCGGCCGACGACGTCCTCGGCGGTGCGCTGGTCGAAGGCGCCTTTGGCCTGGGCGACGACCGCGAGATCGCGGGCCACCGACTGGATCGCCGGGAAGCCGCCGCGGTAGATGGCGTCGATGTCGCTCTGGGCGCGGCGGTCGCTCAGGTCGGTCTGGTTCAAGATGGCGCGATAGAGCCGTTGCGCGATCCGCTGCGCCACCGCCTGCCGGTCGTCCGCCGGACCGGGAGCCGGCGGTGGCGGCGCCGCTCCACCGCCGCCACCGCCGCCACTGCCGGTCAGCTGGAAAGTGATACGGCCGCTCTCGAAGCCGCCCTTCATCGTGTAGCTCCGGTCGGTGACGTCGTAGGCCAGCTGGGCGACGCCGTTGCCGCGGCCGCTCACCAGCACCCAATTGGGACCGCTCTGGCCGAGCTCCAGGGCGCCGGCGCCGGAGACCGTGTGGAAGCGCGCGTTGATCGGCCGCTCGACGCCGACGCCGTTGACGATCGCGGTGCCGACGAGGCTCAGTCGGACGCGCTGGCCGGCCACGAGCGGGACGGTCTCGGTATTGGGGCGGATGCCATACCTCACCTTCTGACCCGCGTTTTCGACGTTCACCTGGAGGGCGATGACGCTGGTGCGCGGCTGGGCCAGAGCCGGCACCGCCACGAGTGCGGCGAGCACTGCGCTTGTGAGCAACAAAGCTTTTGGCTTCATGAATGTCTCTCCTCTTTCTCGGACTCTGGGAAGGCTTCGGCCGGGAGATGCTGCAAGGATCTCGCCAGCAGCGGATCACCGGTAAACGCAGGTGGCAGGCATCCCTTCGAGGAAGCGTGCGCTGAGAAGCGTCCTCCAAACGGGACATTCCGGGAGAAAGGTAGCCTCCTTGGAGTAGAATGTAAATCTTCAAGCCATGGAAGCGCCAGTGGACCTGTCCAACGAGGAGATGCGTCTCTTCTCTACGCGTGTCGAGCGCGATCTCGCCGCGCATCCATTGGAGCTCGACCCGATGCTCCACCGCCAGCGGGTGGCGGAGCTGGTGGGCCGGGTAGGCGAGGCGACCTTCTACGACCTCCTGGGCGTCGGCCCCGGCGCCTCGGCCGACGAGGTGTACGCGGCCTACGACCGGCTGGCCCGGCTCGTCCATCCCTCGCACGCCGAAGCCCTCGGGCTCGCCGGCAAGGAGGGGGTCCTGGTGCTCCTCTTCGAGCGCGCCACCCAGGCTTATCTCACGCTCTCCCATCCCGATCGACGCAAGCGCTACGACGGCGAGCTGGGCGACCGCTTGTGGTCCTCGGGGACCTCGGGCGGCGCTCGGCTCGAAGAGGAGCACCAAGTCGCCCGTCGCTACTTCCTGCGGGCGAACGTCCTCGCCGCCTCGGAGGAGTACCACCAGGCGATCGACCTCCTGCGCACGGCGGCGCGGATCGACCCGCGGTCGGAGTACTACGCCCTCCTGGGACAGCTCGAGGCGAAGAATCCGCTCTGGCTCCGCCTCGCGGAGGCCAATTTGGCACGGGCGGTCGAGCTTGGCGGTCCGAGCCCGGGGCTGGAGGCCGCGCTCTTGAAGGTCCGCGAGCAGAGGTCCGCGACGGACGCGGTCCCCGCCGAATCGCCGGACGCTCCTCCGCCCTCCGGCCTCAAGCGCTTCTTTCATCGCTAGAGCAGGATAGAATGGCGGTGCGCGGGAGAGCACCATGCGGTCGCTCCATGCCTTTCGGGGCGCGGAGAGGAAAGTCCGAGCTCCCACGGGCAGCATGCTCGCTAACGGCGAGGCGCGGCGACGCGACGGAAAGCGCAACAGAAAGATACCGCCCGGGTTCTTTCGGGAATCCAGGTAAGGGTGAAATGGTGCGGTAAGAGCGCACCGGTCCGCCGGCGACGGCGGAGGCACGGCAAACCCCATGCGGAGCAAGACCAAATAGGGGAACGGACCCGTGGGCCGCCCGTCCCACTCTGCCGCCCTCGGGTGGGCAGACCGTTTCCGGGTAGGTTGCTTGTCGGCCGGCGGCAACGCCGGTCCCAGAGGAATGACCGCTAGCCGGTGTAAAAGCCGGTGAGACAGAACTCGGCTTACGGCGCTCTCCCGCGTTTTGAATTTTCCCCATCCCAAGATCGCCCGTCTCCCCCCGCCCGCCGGTCCCGGCGATCGGGTGGGGGTCGCTGCGCTCTCCGGTCCTCTCGATCCGGAGCGCCTGGCGCGCGGCGTCGCCGCCTTGGAAGGCCTCGGTTTCGTGCCGGTCCTGGCGGACAACCTGGCCACGCGTTCCCGAAGCGGTCTCTTCGCCGGGGAGGATGCCGCGCGCCTCTCGGCCTTCCACCGCCTGGCCGCCGACCGCTCGCTCGCCGCCATCCTCTTCGCCCGCGGCGGCCATGGCCTGCTGCGGGTCCTCCCGGGAATCGACTGGGATCTCCTCGCGAGCCGGCCGCGCGCCTACATGGGGTTCTCCGACCTGACCCCGTTCCTCCTCGGCGTCGTCGCCCGGCTGGGGCTCGTCGCTTTCCATGGCCCCATGGTGGCGGCGGACCTCGCCCGCGGCCTTTCGGAGGTGGAGGAGGAGTCGTTTCTCGGCGCCCTCGCCGGGCGCTATCCGGTGACGCAGCCGCTCGGCCGGGCGATCCGAACTGGAACTGCGGCCGGGCCGCTCCTCGGCGGCTGCCTGTCGCTCCTCGCCGCCACCCAGGGGACGCCGTACGCCCCCGATCTTTCAGGCTCCCTGGTCTTCTGGGAGGACGTCGGCGAGCCGCCCTACCGGATCGACCGCATGTTGACCCACCTCCGGCTGTCAGGTAGTCTCAGTAAGATCGCAGGCATGATCGTCGGCCACATCAGCGCGGGTGTTGAGAACGGGGTGTCCCCGGCGGACTGGCCGACTCTCGTCGGCGAGGCGCTCTCCGGTTTCCCCTGGCCTCTCGCCTGGGGACAGGAGAGCGGACACGTGGCGCCCAACCGGACTCTTCCCTTAGGATGGAACGCACGGCTCTCGCCTGGCGCGGACCGGCTCGTGCTCGGCGAAGGGTAGAATCGGCATCAGGAACAAGCTCCAGGAACCAGCCATGGCGAAGACCGTCTTCAAGACCACCGGCAAGAAGAGCTCGGACTACACGGTCGAGGTGGCGCCGGGAGAGTACGTCTTTCGCGAGGGCGAGCTGGGGACCGAGATGTACATCATCCACGAGGGCCAGGTGGAGATCCTGAACCGCATCGGCGAGGAGGAGAAGCTCCTCGCGCTTCTGGACAAGGGCGACTTCTTCGGTGAGATGGCCCTCCTGGAGGACCGCCCGCGCGCCGCCTCGGCCCGCGCCCTGACCTCGACTCGCCTGCTGCAGATCAACGGTGCCACCTTCGACCAGATGCTTCGCGACAACGCGGAGATCGCCGTCCGCATGATGCGCAAGCTGTCGCGCCGGCTGCGGGAGACCGACGACCTCCTGAAGGTCGCCCTCGGCACCACCGGCACGGCCGGCTCCTCGACCCCCGAGATGCCGTCCCCGGATCTGACCGAGGTGTACGTCGCCGGCCCCGAGCGGCTCATCCATGCCCCCTCGGGGATGGAGTTCGCGCTCTCGCGGGGCTCGGAGACGACGATCGGGCGCAAGGACCCGGTCACCGGCATCTATCCCGACATCGACCTGACCCCGGTCGACAGCCAGCGCTCGATCTCCCGCCGGCATGCCAAGATCTACCGCCGGGGCACCAAGTTCTTCCTCTCCGAGGAGATCGGCACGATGAACAGCACCCACTTGAACGGCCAGCGCCTGGAGACCGGTGTCCCCGGCGAGCTCAAAGCCGGGGACGAAGTGCGCTGCGGGGTGGTCGCCCTGCGTTTCGAAGTGCCGTAAGGCATCCCCCTGATCGAGCTGCACACACCGCTCTGTTTCGTCAAAGGCGTCGGTCCGGCCCGGGCGCGAGCCCTGACGGCGGCCGGCTACGCGACTGTCTCCGACCTGCTCCATCATCTGCCGGTCCGCTACGAGGACCGGCGGCAGGTGACACCCATCGCTACGGCGCTCGCGGCGGCCGCCGCCAGCGCAGCGACCCCGAAGACGGAGGGGAGCTGGACCCTCACCGGTCGCCTCTCCGGTCTGCGTCTCCTTCGAGGTGGGCGCCTCCGGGTCGTCCGCGGGTTGCTGACCGATGCCACGGGGTCGCTCCCGGTCGTCTGGTTCAATCGGCCCTATCTCGTCACCCAGACCGATCCGGAGGAGGACTACCTCCTGCACGGCCCTTTGCGGGTGGGGAAGAACGGCGCGGAGCTGCTCAATCCCTCCTGCGAGCGAGTGGGGGAGTCCCTTCACGGCGGCCGTTTGACCCCGGTCTATCCGGCGATCCGCGGTCTCGGCGCCCCGGCGCTCCGGCGGCTGCTCGCCGCCGTCCTGGAACAGATGGGCGATATCCCCGTTCCCGATCCCCTGCCCCCGAGGCTCCTCGCCCGCCACGGCTTGCCGCCCCTGGGAGAGGCGCTCGCCACCCTCCACGCACCGGGGGAGGGGGAAGACCTGGCGCTCTTGAACGATCGCCGCAGCCCGGCCCATCTCCGCCTCATCTACGGCGAGCTGCTGGAGCTGCAGCTGGAGCTCGCGGTCGTCCGCGAGCGCGCCGTGCGGGTCGAGCGCGGCCGGTCCTATCGGCTGGACGACCGCGTCCGCCAGGTCGTCCGCGAGATCCTCCCTTTCAAGCTGACCGCCGCACAGAAGCGGGCGGTCAAAGAGATCGCCGAGGATCTGAAGAGTCCCTGGCCCATGCTCCGGCTCCTCCAGGGGGACGTGGGGAGCGGCAAGACGATCGTCGCCGCCCTCGCCCTGGTGATCGCGATGGAGAACGGCTTCCAGGGAGCGTTCATGGCCCCCACCGAGCTCCTCGCCGAGCAGCACTACGCGGGGCTCTCGCGCCTGTTGGACGGGCGCTACCGGATCGCCCTCCTGACTGGCGGCACCGGCGGCTCCCGCGAATTGGCGAAGCGGCGGGCGGCTCTCGCTAAGGGGGAGGTCCAGCTCGCGGTGGGGACCCATGCGCTCTTGATGGAGGGGACGGCGTTTCGGCGGCTGGGGCTCGCCGTCGTCGACGAGCAGCACCGCTTCGGGGTCGAGCAGCGCCGGGTCCTCCAGGAGAAAGGGGATCGCCCCGATCTGCTGGTGATGACCGCGACGCCCATCCCGCGCTCGCTCACCCTCGCCGCCTATGGGGACCTCGAAGTCTCGGTCCTCGACGAGCTGCCGCCCGGCCGGACGCCGATTACGACCGAGGTCGTGCCAGCGGGGAAGCGGGCCGAGGTCTACCGCCGGCTCCGCGCCGCTCTCGCGGCGGGGGAGCGGGCCTATGTCGTCTTTCCGCTGATCGAGGGGAGCGACGAGTTGGCGGCGGAGGCGGTCTCCGAGTTGGGGGAGCGGGTGCGCACTTACCTCGCCGAGTACCCCAGCGCCGTCCTCCACGGCAGGCTTCCCGCTGAGGAACGCGAGCGGGTGATGCGCGCCTTCGCTTCCGGGGAAGTGCGGGTGCTCCTCGCGACGACCGTCATCGAGGTGGGGATCGACGTGCCGGAGGCGACCTGGATGGTGATCGAGAGCGCCGAGCGCTTCGGGCTCGCCCAGCTCCACCAGCTGCGCGGCCGGGTAGGGCGGGGACCCGGAGCCTCGCGCTGCATCGCCCTCGCCCACCGGCCGTCGGAGGAGGGGCGGCGGCGGCTCGAAGTCTTCGCCGGCACCACAGACGGCTTCCGGATCGCCGAGGCGGACCTGGAAATCCGCGGTCCTGGCGACCTTCTTGGCACTCGCCAGGCCGGCCTCCCCAGCTTCCGGGTCGCCGACCTCCGCCGGGACCTCCCCTGGCTGGAACGGGCGCGCGACGACGCCCGGGAGCTCCTGCCCCTTCTCGCGGCGCCGGCGCTCGCCGCCTTCCAGGGCCGGTTCGGAGGCGGGTAGATGCGGGTGCTCCTGGTCGCCAACACCCTCCCTCCCACGGACGTTTCCGGCGTCGGGGAACAGGTGCTACAGTTGGCGGCCGGTCTCACCGCGGCCGGTCACGAGGTGGAGATCCTGGGGCGTGGCCCGGGCGGGGCGCGGGGTCCGAAGCTGCTCTTCCCGCTCGCCGTGGTGCCCGCCGCCTGCCGCGCCCTGTGGCGCTTCCGGCCCGAGGTCGTCCAGGTGCACGAGTCGGATGGCGCCCTGGTGGCGCTCCTCGCCGTGGCTCTGCGGCCGTCGCTCACGCCGCCCCCCCTCGTTGCCGCACTGCTCCAGGTGAGCTATGTCGAGGAGCGCCGGGCGGTACGGCCGCTCGTTACCGCTGCCGGTGAGGTTCTGGGCCGGCCGGGCGCCGTCGAGCGCCGCTTCCGCCGCTTCAAGGCGCCGCTCCACGCGGCCCTGGGCTGGCTGACGGCGACGCTCGCCGACGTCGTCCTGGCCCCCAGCGCCGTGACGGCGGAGGAGATCCGCCGCGACTACGGGGTGGAACGGGTGGGAGTCCTGCCCAACGTGACGGGCGGGCTCGCCGTGGCGGATGTCGTGGAAGACGTCGGGAAGACGGTGGACGGAGGGTCCGCGGGGTATCTCCTCTTCGTCGGCCGGCTGCGCATCCGGAAGGGAGTCGAGGTATTGCTGGCGGCTCTCGCGAGGCTCGCGCCCCGGTTCCCCACCGCCCGCCTGCTGGTGGCGGGGGATGGCGAGCACCGGGAGGAGCTTCTGGCGCGGACGGTGACGCTCGGCTTGGGCTCGGTCGTCGTCTTCCTGGGAAGAGCCGATGCGGGGCGCGTCCGGGCGCTCCTCGCGGGGGCCCGTGCCCTCGTCGTGCCGTCCATCTACGAGGGGATGCCGCTCGTGGTCCTGGAAGCGATGGCGGCCGGCGTGCCGGTCGTCGCGAGCGCGGTCTCGGGCATCCCCGAGGTGGTTCTCGACGGGGAGACCGGCTGGCTGGTGCCTCCCGAGGACCCGCCGGCGCTCGCCGCGGCGCTCGCCGCGGTGCTCGAAGGTCCGGCGGAGGCGCGGCGGCGCGGCGCGGCGGGGAAGGCTCGGGTCGCCGAGCAGTTTCGACCGGCGGTCGCGGCGGCTCTGTGGGAAGAGGAGATCCGGAAGGTCCGCTAAAGTCGGGGAGCAGGGGAAGTCGGAACGATGAACGTCAGCGTCTGGAGGAATCGCTCATGATGGGTCGCGCTCTTTTGATCATCGGCTTCATGGCCACGCTCGGGCTGGTCGCCACGGGCGTCCTCGGCTACGTTCTCCAGGGGTCGACCCTCGAACACCTGCGCTTCTACCACATGATGGCGGCGCTCGCCGCCAGCCTGCTCCTCCTCTTCGCCCACTGCTGGATCATGTTCTACCTGATCGGCACCGGCACGGCGATCAAGGACGCGGTGAGGGAGAACGGTCTCGATCCGCAGTGGGTCGAGGACACCAAGCGCTTCAAGAACCGCTCCTATCCCATGCTCATGCTCGCCATGGGGCTCGCCATGGCGACCTTCGTCCTCGGCGGCTACCCCTGGATCCACCAGGTCCTCTTCTATGCCACCCTCCTGGCGCAGCTTCGTGCCCTCCAGCTCGAACAGCAGGTGCTCGCCGAGAACGATCGCCTGATGGAGACCATCAACCGCCAGCTCGTCGGCGATCCCCTCCCGAAGACGGTCGCGCAGACCTGATGCCGTCGATGTCATCGCAGACGGCCACTGCCGCCACCGCCGTCGTTCTCGTCAACTGGAACGGCGCCGCCGACACCCTGGACACCCTCGCCTCGCTCGACCGGACCGAGGGGCGGGAGGGGCTGCGGGTGGTCGTCGTCGACAACGGCTCGACCGACGGCTCGGCCGAACGCCTGCGCCGGGAGCGGCAGGATGTCGAAGTCATCGAGAGCGGCGGGAATCTCGGCTTCGCGGGCGGCAACGACGTGGGTATCCGCCATGTGCTGGCAGATCCTGCGATCGAGCGGGTCCTGCTCTTGAACACCGACGTGGCCGTCGATCCCGGCTTCCTGCCGCCCCTGCTGCGCGCCGTCGACGACCCGCGGGTCGCCGCGGCGGGGCCGAAGATCTTCTACTTCGACCCTCCCGACCGGCTGTGGGCGGCGGGCGGGCGCCTGCGCATCCGGGAGACGGTGACCGTCGAGTACGGGCGCGGCCGTCTGGACGGGCCGGAATGGAGCCGGCCGGGGAACGTCACCTATTTGACCACCTGCTGTCTCCTGGTGACCCGCCGGGCCCTGGAGACGGTGGGCCTCTTCGACCCCGCCTACTTCATCAACGTCGACGACGCCGACTGGTGCCGGCGGGCGCTGGACGAGAATCTCGCCCTCCGCTACGTGCCGGAAAGCCGGATCTGGCACAAGGTGGCGGCGTCGACCGCCGGCTCGTACACGCCGATGAAGACCTTCCATACCGGGCGGAGCAACGCCCTCTATGTGCGCCGTCACGGCGGCTCGCTGGGGCTCGCCGGGTTCGTCGCCGCCAATCTGGTGACTCTGCCCTATGCCTGGCTCCGCGAGCTGCCGCGCGGCAACGCCCGGGCCGCCGTGGCCAAGGCGCGTGGGGTGTTCCGCGGTCTCACCGATCCGCTCCCTCCGCTCCCTCCGATCCCGGAACCGTTGCGGCTCGAAAGGGCAGGGGAAGCCTGATGGACGGCACCGTCCTCTTCACCGGCGCGGTGCAGTACCTGATCCTCCTCCTCGGGATCTCGCTCCACGAGGCTTCCCACGCCTGGCTCGCGGCGCGGCGTGGCGACCCCACGGCGAGTCTCCTCGGTCGCGCCTCTTTGAACCCGCTCCGCCACCTGGACCCCCTGGGCTCGGTGCTTCTGCCCGCCCTCCTCCTCGCCTTCGGCGTGCCGGTCTTCGGCTGGGGAAGGCCCACCCCGGTGGTGGTCAAGAACCTCAAGGACCCCTGGCGGGACGATCTCCAGGTGACCGCGGCGGGTTCCCTGGCCAACCTCCTGCTCGCCCTGGCCGCCACGGTGGGGCTCGTGATCGCCGTCCACTCCCTGGGACCACCGGCTCGGGAGGCCGCCAACTCCACCCTGCTCCGCCAGTTCCCGCAAGCGGCGCACCTGGCCGGCTTCCCCATCGTCTTCACTCTCGTGCAGGCGGTCTACATCAATGGCCTCCTCGCCCTGTTCAACCTCATCCCCCTGCCGCCGCTCGACGGCGGCCAGATCGTTCTCCTTCTCCTGCCCGTCGACTGGGCGGAGAAGTGGGAGAAGCTCAAGCCCTATGGCTTCCTGATCGCGATCTTCCTCGGGGTCTCCCCCGTTCTCAATCTGCTGATGCTCCCCCTGGTGGTGGTGCTCACCCTGGTCATCCGGCTATGACGGTCCATCGGACGGTCCATCGAACCCTGCACCCGAGCAGGTAGAATCGAGGCATGAACGTGAACGCGACGGAGTCCAAGATCGTCCTCTCGGGGATGCGCTCGACCGGCAAGATCCACCTAGGCAACTACTTCGGGGCGCTCAAGAACTGGGTGGAGCTGCAGGACCGCTACCGCTGCTTCTACTTCGCCGCCGACTGGCACGCCCTGACCAGCGAGTACGCCGACCCCCGGGCGATCGCCTCGAACACCCTGGAGATGGTCGCCGACTGGATCGGCGCCGGGCTCGATCCCGAGAGGTCGGTGATCTTCATCCAGTCGATGGTCCCCGAGCACGCCGAGCTCCACCTTCTGATGTCGATGCTCACCCCGCTCGGCTGGCTGGAGCGGGTGCCGACCTACAAGGAGCAGATCCGGGAGCTCGAGAACCGCGACCTTCAGACCTACGGCTTCTTGGGTTATCCGGTCCTTCAGACGGTCGACATCGTCGTCCACCGCGCCCACTTCGTGCCGGTGGGGGAGGACCAGGCGAGTCATCTGGAGATCAGCCGCGAGATCACCCGCCGCTTCAACTCGCTCTACGGCGAGGTCTTCCCCGAGCCGCAGGGCCTCTTCACCCCCACCGCCAAGGTGCCGGGGATCGATGGCCGGAAGATGTCGAAGAGCTACGGCAACGCCATCAACCTCTCAGACCCTCCCGAGGTCATCCGCCAGAAGTGCATGGGGATGTTCACCGATCCCGAGCGCCTGCGCCGCAAGGACCCGGGGAGGCCCGAGGTCTGCAACCTCTACGAGTTCCACAAGCTGCTCTCCCCTCTGGAGGTCCAGGAGCGGGTGGCGGTGCAGTGCCGGGCGGCGGAGATCGGCTGCGTCGACGACAAGAAGCTCTTAGCCGAGCAGATGATCGCCTACTTAGAGCCCATGCGGCGGCGGCGGGACGAGCTGGTGAAGGATCGCGGCACCCTTCTGGACATCCTGGTCGAGGGCTCGAAGAAGGCCCGCCTCCGGGCGCAGGAGACGATGGAGCTGGTCCGCCAGGCGATCTCCTTCGATTACCAGCGCCTGGTCGAGACCGCGGCGACCGCCGCTACGAACGACGTGCAGGCGGTCACCCCATGAGCCGGCCCGTCTCGCCCAAACCGGAATCCCCGGCCTCCCTTCCCGAGTCCTGGCGGGTCCACCTGCCGATCTTCGAGGGGCCGCTCGACCTCCTCCTCCACCTGATCAAGATCAACCGGGTGGAGATCACCGACATCCCGGTGGCGGTGATCTGCGACCAGTTCCACGAGTACCTGCGGCTCATGGAGGAGCTGAACCTGGACATCGCCGGCGAGTACATCTACGAGGCGGCGGTCCTCATTCACTTGAAGTCGAAGCTCCTCCTGCCACGCCCGGCGACGACCGCGAGCGGCGAGCCCGAGGAGGACCCGCGCCAGGATCTCGTCGAGCGTCTGCTCGAATACCGGCGGATGAAAGAGGTGGCGCAGTCGTTCGGCGAGCTCGACCGGCTGCGGCTCGGGATCTTCACCCGCAAGGCGCCGCAGCCCACTTTCGAGGACGCGCCGCTGCCCGAAGGGGAGGAGCAGCAGCAGATCGACTTGGGCGAAGTCTCGCTCTTCGACCTCCTGGGGGCGCTCAAGAAGGTTCTCGTCCGCTACGACAAGGAGCATCCACCGCCGCTCCAGATCTCCGGCGAGGCCTGGTCGGTGCGCGGCCAGATCGACCGCCTGCTGGGGGAGCTCGGCGCCGGCCGGCCGTATGACTTCATCAACGACCTGCGGCACCGCAGCTGCCGTTCGGAAGCGGTCGCCGCGTTCTTAGCGATCCTCGAGCTGGCGCGCTTGAACCTCGTGCGCATCCACCAGACCGCGCTCGGCGAGATCCTCCTCTACCGCACCACCCGGGCGGTGGGGGTCGAAGAGTTGGAGGGGATCGGGGGATGACGGAGAGGGACGAGATGGAGGCGGTTCTGGAGGCGGTCCTCTTCGTCTCCTCGGAGCCGGTGCCGCGCGCCCGGTTGTTCGATCTCTTCGAGGAGGAGGAACGGGCCGAGGCGGAAGCGGCGCTTCAGGCGGTGCTCGCCCGGTATTCTGGCGGGGCCGGAGGAGCGGAGGGAGCGGTCGAGGGCGAGGACCGGCGGCGGGGGATCATGGCGGAAGAGGTGGCCGGCGGGGTGCGCCTCGCGACCCGGCCCGAGATGGTTTCCTATCTCCGCCGCTTCTTCGACGTGGCCGGCGGCAGCAAGCTCTCGATGGCATCGCTTGAAACCCTGGCGATCATCGCCTACCGCCAGCCGATCACCGGCCCCGAGATCCAGGAGCTGCGGAGCGTCAGCCCGTCCGGAGTGATCAAGACCCTCCTGGAGAAGCGGCTGGTCCGCATCGTCGGCAGGAAAGAGGTGGTGGGGAAGCCCTTCCTCTACGGCACGACCCGGGAGTTTTTAGTCCACTTCGGGCTCAACAGCTTGAAAGACCTGCCGCCGTTAGAAGAGTTCGAGGAGACCTTCGGCAGCATGGTCGAGGGCGGTGGAGAGGGCGGGGGCGGCGGCGAGCCGGGGATTCTGGAGGGCCGGGAGGACCGGGAAGAACAGATCCTCCGCGAGGCCGCGGCGATCGAGGAGGCGGCGGCCGACGCGCCCGATTTGCCCGAGGAGCCGCCGGAGGAACCGGTCCTGCCGGAGGAACCGCCGGAAGAGCCGGTCAAAGGCGCCGGCTCGAACGAGGAACGGGAGCATCCCGGGACGTCCGAAGCGCCTACCCCAGGTGCGACGGAAGATCGGGAGGATACCGAGACGGCAGAGGAGCCGCTCGCCGACGAGGTGGAGGTCTAGACCATGAGCGAGGAGCGGCTGCAGAAGATCCTGGCGCGGGCGGGTGTCGCCTCGCGGCGCAAGGTGGAGGATTTGATCCGCGAGGCGCGGGTGACGATCAACGGCAAGGTGGCGGAGATCGGCGACAAGGCGGACGCCCAGAACGACGCCATCAAGCTCGACGGCAAGCGGGTGCTGCCGAAGACCGGCGCCCACCGCTATCTCCTGCTCAACAAGCCGCGCGGGGTGATGTCGACGGTGAAGGATCCGGAGGGTCGGCCGACGGTGCTCGACCTCGTGCCGCCGGCGATGCGGAAGGCCGTCGTGCCGGTGGGCCGGCTCGACTTCTTGACCGAGGGCCTGATCCTCTTGACCGACGACGGCGACTTCGCCCTCCACGTCTCCCATCCGCGCTACGGCTGCGTCAAGACCTACGAGGCGAAGGTCAAAGGCCACCCGGAGGAGAGCGACATCGCCCGCCTGGAGGTCGGCATCGTCATCGACGGCAAGCGCACCTCGCCCTGCCGGATCACTCCCCGTCCGGCGGCGCGGCGGGCGGCGGACAACGCCAGTTCCTGGTGGATCGTCGAGCTCGCCGAAGGGCGGACGCGGCAGATCCGCGACATGTTCGACCGCATCGGTCACTCCGTGCAGAAGCTCCGCCGGGTGGCGATCGGCCCCATCCATGCCCCCGAGCTCGCCGTCGGTTCGCTGCGCGAGCTGACCGAGCGCGAGGTCGAGCAACTCCGCCGCGCGACCCGCGAGCGCCAGACGACAAGGGGCGTCAAGCGGGTGGCGAAGCCGACCGCCGCGGGGGTGAAGAAGCCGGGGGGAAGGTCGGCGGGCTCGGCGGGAAAGGGCAAGCACCTGCCCCCGGATGCGAGACCGGCGGCGAAGCGGTCGGCGGCGGCCGAGAGAAGCCCGGCGAAGAGCTCGGAAAGGCCGGCGAGAGGCCCGGCGAAACGCTCGGCCCCGCCCAGCGGACGGGCCACGAAATCGCCCTCGGCGGCGAAGCGGCCGGCGCGGGCGGGCGCGCCCACGACCCGAGCGGGAAAGCCACCGGCCGGCAAGCCCGCCGCCGCCGGGAAGCGCCGCCCCTCGACCGCCTCTCCGCGGACGACCTCGACCCGGCGGCCGTCTTCCGGGTCGTCCCGGCCTTCTCGTAGCCCCCGCTGATGGCGACCGCACCGATCGTCGTCGCCATCGACGGCCCATCGGGGGTCGGCAAGAGCACAGTGGCGCGGCTCCTCGCGCGCCGTCTCGCGATCCCTTTCCTCGACACCGGAGCCATGTACCGGGCCATCGCCCTGAAGGTTCTCGACTCCGGCGTGGACCCAGGCGATCGGGAGCGCGTCGAGCGCCTGGTCGAAACGACGACGGTCGGCCTCGAACGGCGCCCCGACGGCAGCTTCGACGTGCTCCTGGACGGCGCGCCGGTCGAGTCCCGCATCCGCACCCCCGAGGTCGGTGCGGCCTCCTCGGTCGTCTCGGCCCACTCGGGAGTCCGCAGGCGCCTCGTCGCCCTCCAGCACGACGCCGCCCAGCACTTCGGCGGCGTCCTCGAAGGGCGAGACATCGGCACCCGAGTCTTCCCCGAGACCCCCTACAAGTTCTTCTTGGACGCCCGTCCTGACATCCGCTTTAAGCGTCGCCACGACGAGCTCCTCGCCGCCGGCCGCGAAGTCTCCCTGGACCAGGTGATCCAGGAGATCAACGAGCGCGACCACCGCGACACCACCCGCGCCGACTCTCCGTTGACCCGCGACGCCAGCTATACGTGGGTGGACGCCTCGGAGCTTTCGGTCGAGGAGGTGGTGGAGCGAATGGTGGTGGCCATCGCTGGGCGGCGCGGTCCGGTATGATGGCGAGGTAGCGCTGCCGCTCTATTCTCCGCGCCATCTCCCACCCTCCATGGAAAGGACGACATTTGCCCAGGAAAGCCGGTTTACCCAGCATCGTGGATTTGGCGACGTACGACAGAGAGTCCGGCGACCTCGTCGTGATCGTCGAAACCCCCAAGGGGAGGGGCGCCAAGTTCGACTACGACGAGAAGTCCGGCCTCTTCAAGCTCGGCGGCATGCTGCCCGAGGGCATGACCTTCCCGTTCAGCTTCGGTTTCATCCCCGGAACCCTGGCGCCCGACGGTGACCCGATGGACGTGCTGATCTTGATGGAGGAGCCCGCCTTCGCCGGTTGTCTCGTGCACTGCCGGCTGGTCGGCGTCATCGAGGCGGAGCAGACGGAGGAGGACGGCAAATCGACCCGCAACGATCGGCTGATCGCGGTCGCCAGCCACTCCCGCGAGCACAGCGAGGTCCAATCCCTGAAGCACCTGTCCGACCCACTCCTCGACCAGATCGAGCATTTCTTCGTCTCCTACAACCAAGAGCGCGGCAAGCAGTTCAAGCCCCTCGGCCGCTTCGGCCCGAAGCGCGCGGAGAAGCTCGTCGAACAGGGCCAGCGGCGGCGGAAGAAGGGTGGGGGCCGGGGCTGACGCGGTATGATGGAGGAGACCGCCCTGCCGGATCGCGGTCGACGGAGGATGCCATGACGCTGGCCGAAGTCCAGATCCAGTACATCTCGGACGAGAGCGGTGAGACGACCGCGGTGATCGTGCCGATCGGTCTCTGGCGAGAGATCGCATCCGAGCGGGAAACCGCCTACCTGCTGAGCAGTGAGACTATGAAGCAGCGTCTTCTGGAAGCGAAGCAGCGCAAGGAGGGGATCCCTTTTGCCGAAGTCCGCGAGAAGCTTGGAATTTGATCCCACCGCATTCGAAGACCTTGCCTGGTGGATTGAGCAGGACCGCAAGAAAGCGCTGAAGATCGTCAAGCTGATCGAAGCGATTCAACGCGATCCCTTCGAAGGGATCGGCCAGCCGGAAAGCCTCAAGCACGATCTCGCCCACTGCTGGTCGCGACGCATCGACCAGGAGCACCGGTTGGTCTATGAGGTAACCGACTCCAAGATCCGGATCTTGGCCTGTCGTTTTCACTACTGAGTCACGACGCTCAGCGACGTCCCGCCTTACTTCCCTTACAAAGCTCTTGCACCGGCTTGAAGACTCATAAGCCGTGCACTGGCTAGCATCCTGGGTGTGACGTTCCGGCCCTCAGGAGGCCCCCGATGAAATACCTCACCACGCTCCTCTGCCTCACCACCGTCGCTCTTCTCTCCCTCTCGGTGTTTCCCCCTCTACCGGACGACGTGCGCCGGATCGTGGCCCTGCTCTACGTGGGAATCGCGACGCTCCAGATCCTCTGCAGCCGATCGCTCCATCAGGGGCTGGGTCTGCGGTCAGCGTCCGCCTGAAGAGTCCGCGATCCCGAACGCCGCCGCCTTCTTCCCCGTTTCGTCGTAGAGGAACCGCAATCGCCCGCGCAGCGCCTCCGGCAGCTGCCGGACCTCCTCCATCCGGAAAACCACCCGCGCTCCCGAGTGTCCCGCAAAGTACCCCTGGACCTCCTCGGGAGTCGTCAACGGCAGCGTCCGGCGGTTCAGGTTGAACCCGATGATCCCGAACAGGCTCTCGCTCGACTGGCGGGGCGGCAGGTAGGCTGGGACGGGATCGGTTCCCGGTACCAGGTGGTCGATGGCGGCGGTCAGGTCGTCCAGGCTCTTGACGGGATCGACCGCGGCTTTGACCGCCGTCTGCACGGCGAGGAAGAGGAGGAGGAAGGGCAGAAGCATCCACGCCGGACTCGGGGAGGCGATCGTGCGCCGGCCGCGGACGAGCCCGGTCACCGCGACTCCCGCGATCAGGAGGGCCGCGATTCCCCAGGCGGCGAGGATCGCCGGGGAGAGCGCTGCCTGGGGGGGCGTGAGGGCGGCCTGGCGCGGCGGCGCTGCCCGCACGAAGACGGCGACTCCCCAGACGAGGAGCGGGAGGCCGGCTCCCAGGCCGAGAAGGGCGAGGAGAGTGGGGCGATCCCAACTCCGGGTTTTCCCGGATTGGGATCGGGTGGCGCCGTCCAGCCACCAGGCGACGCAGGCGGCGAAGGCGGGGAGGAGCGGCAGGAGGTAGAGCTCCCGCTTGCTCGCCGCCAGCGAGAGCAGAACGATGCCGATGCCAACGGTCGAGAAGAGAAGGCGCCGGGTATCGCTCCCGGGCTCCTCCGTACGCCTGAGGACGCCGGCCTTGAGCAGGGCCGGCACGGCGATCGTCCAGGGGAGGAGGAAGGCGGGGGCGATCGTCAGGTAGTACCAGGGCGCCTGGCGGTGCCCGTAGACGCGGCCGGAGGTGTTGTCGAGGAAGCGACCCGCCGTGTTGTTGAGCAGGCACTCCTGGATCGCCGGCCAGCCGCCGTGGTGGTACAGGGCGAGGGCCCAGGGGCCGACGAGAAGAGCGAAGAGCGGGAGACCGAGAGCGGCGACGGGCCAGAGGTCGCGGAGCGCCCGAAACCTTCGGGTCGCGAGGAGATAGAGAACCGGCGGCCCTGCCCCGAGACCGAGCGCCACCACTCCCTTGGAGAGGAAGGCGAGGGGAAGGGCCAGGGCGATGAGGAGGATGGATCTCCGCCGCTCGGCGAGCGAGCGCGGCTCCGCCAGCTGTGCGAATCCTAAATGGACGAGGGCGACGAAGAACGCCAGCGCCGGATCGACGACCACCCGCCCGGTCTCCTCGACGAAGAGGACGGTCGTCGCGAGGACGAGCGGAGCGAGGAGCGCCGGGCGCGGCCCGCAGCGCCGGCCGAGCGCCCAGGCCACGAGGAGGGTCGCCGCCCCGAAGAGAGCCGAGGGGAGGCGCGCCGCCGCGGCCGTGATTCCGCAGGCGCGGAGCGAGAGCACCTGCACCCACCAGTAGAGGGGCGGCTTCTCCAGGAAGGGCTGGCCGTTCAAGCGCGGCACCACGAGGTCGCCGGTCGCGAGCATCGCCCGGCCCACGGCGGCGCCGGTCGGCTCGTCCGGGCTCCACAGCGAGCGTCCGAGCCCGGCGAAACAGAGCAGGATGGCGAGGACGAAGCCCACCAGCAGGACCGGGCGCGGTCCGCTGCCGGTCGGCGTCTCCGTCACGGTTCCCTCGCGTCCGGGCATGGCGGGCAAATCTAGCATGCCGCTCGTCTCACGAGCGCCGAAGCGCCGCCCCCATCCTCCCGGTACATGGTGTAAGTCGTTTGAAAAGAAGGGTCTTGCGGAGCTTGTGACCGGCAGTCACAAGTGTTAGACTGACGTCCGAGGGGAATCCCCTATGAAAATCCTCAACAACCAAGAGACCTACGGCAAAGAACCTCAAATCATCGGCGAGAGCTGGGTCACCACCCGCTTCGAGGATCTCGAGGACTGGGCCCAGCGCAACTCGTTCTGGCCTTTCCCGTTCGGTACCGCCTGCTGCGCGATCGAGTTCATGTCGACGCTCTCCAGCCACTATGACGTCGCCCGCTTCGGCTCGGAGGTGGTGCGCTTCTCGCCGCGGCAGAGCGACGTGCTCCTGGTCGCCGGCACCATCAACGACAAGATGGGGCCTGTCCTCCGGCGGATCTACGACCAGATGGCGGATCCCAAGTGGGTGATCTCGATGGGCGCCTGCGCCTGCTCGGGGGGCTTCTACCGTGCCTATCACGTCATGCAGGGCATCGACGAGATCATCCCCGTCGACGTCTACGTGCCGGGCTGCCCGCCGACGCCGGAGGGGCTGATCTACGGCATCCTCCAGCTCAAGGAGCGGGTGACCCGGGACCGCAAGAAGTTCCGCGCCCGTGTGGCGGGCGACGCCGATGCCGCCAAAGCTGTGAAAGCCGCCAAAGCCCAGAGAGGCTCGGACGCTCCGTCCCGACAGTCCGAAGAGGAGATCACCGATCGTGTCGACGCTCGCCCCGCCTCTGCCTGAGACCGCGACCGGTCCGGACCAGGACGTTCGTGCGGTCCTCGCGCGGTTCCCCGAGGGGAGCATCACTCCCCAGGAGGGCCTCGACCAGCCGACCTGGATCGTCCGTCGCGACATCCTCTTCGACCTGGCGCGCGAGCTGCGCGACAACCCGGCCACTCAGTTCGACATGCTGCTCGATCTCTGCGGGGTCGACTTCCCCGAGCGCGAGCCGCGGTTCGACGCCGTCTACCATCTCTACTCGGTGCCGCGGGCGGCGCGCCTGCGTCTGAAGGTCCCACTATCGGGGGACAAGGAGAGCGAGAAGCTCCCCTCGCTGATCCCGATCTGGAAGGCGGCCAACTGGTTCGAGCGCGAGCTCTTCGACATGTTCGGTCTCGAGGTCACCGGCCACCCGAACCTCCGGCGCATCCTCTGCCACGAGGGCTTCCAGGGCCATCCGCTGCGGAAGGACTACGACGCGGCGCGGCGCTGGATTCTGACCGAGGACAAGATCTACCAGCCCCACTTCGATCTCCCTGACGGGGGGGACGACCTCTTCGAGCGGATGACGGTCAACATCGGCCCGTCCCATCCGGCGATGCACGGCACCTTCCGGCTGATGGCGGTCCTGGATGGCGAGACGATCGTCGCCTCGGACATCGAGATCGGCTACCTCCACCGCTGCTTCGAGAAGATGTCCGAGACCCACACCTGGCAGCAGGTCATCCCCTACACCGACCGGCTCAACTACTGCTCGTCCTTCATCAACAACGTCGGCTACTGCCGGGCGGTCGAGCAGCTTCTGAAGGTCGAGGTGCCGCCACGGGCGGTGTGGGCGCGGACGATCCTCTCCGAGTTCTCGCGGATCATGGACCACTGCGTCTGCAACGGCACGACGCTCGTCGACGCCGGAGCGCTGTCGAACTTCTGGTACATGTTCCAGCCGCGAGAAGAGATCTACGGTCTCCTCGAATCCTGCTGCGGCGCCCGTCTCACCGTCTCCTACGGACGGATCGGCGGCCTCTCGCAGGATTTGCCGCCGGACTTCATGGAGCGTTCGCGGCGCCTTTTGGAGATCATCCCGCCCTTCGTCGAGGACGTGGAGAAGCTGGTCGACAAGAACCGCATCTGGCTCGACCGCACGGTGGGGGTCGCCGCCATCTCGGGCGAGGAGGCGGTCAACTGGGGCTGGACCGGACCGTGTCTCCGCGCCTCAGGAGTCGGCTACGACGTCCGCCGCGCCCACCCCTACGACCTCTACGACACGGTCGACTGGGAGGTGCCGGTGCTCTTCGGCGGCGACATCTACGACCGCTACAGAATCCGCATGCTGGAGATCCGGCAGTCGCTCAAGATCATCCGCCAGCTCCTCGATCGCGGCATGCCGGACGGGCCGTTCATCACCGACGACCCGCACGTCGCCCTGCCCTCGAAAGAAGCCTGCTACAACCAGATGGAGTCCATGATCTACCACTTCAAGCTGATCATGGACGGCATCCAGGTGCCGGCCGGCGAGGTCTACTCGATGGTCGAGGGGGCGAACGGCGAGCTCGGCTTCTACGTCATCAGCGACGGCAGCTCGCGGCCCTACCGGATCAAGGTGCGGCCGCCCTGCTTCCCGATCTTCTCGACCTTCTCGCGCCTGATCAACGGCGGCTCCCTCTCCGATTCCATCATCTCCCTGGGCGGCTTGAACATCATCGCCGGAGAGCTCGAACGATGAGCCAACCCTTAGCGTCCGCTCCCTCGACGGCCTCGACGTCGGCGGCCCGCCCGTTGCCCCCGCCGGGCCGGCCGGTTTTGAAGAGCCCTCACCCGACGACGACCCGGCCCTACAAGCCGACGCTCGCCGAGAAGCTCTACCTGCCGCTTCTGGGCGGGCTCATGGTGACGATGCGGCACTTCCTCAAAAACCTCTTCGGGGCGAAGATGTACACCATCCAATACCCCGAGGAGCGCCGCGACTACAGCCACCGCTTCCGCGGCCACCACATCCTGACCACCCGGCCCGACGGCTCGGTGCGCTGCGTCGCCTGCTTCCTCTGCGCCCAGGCCTGCCCGGCCGAGTGCATCACGATCGAGGCCGGCGAGCACCCGGATGTCAACATCGAGAAGTATCCGATCGTCTACGAGATCGACATGCTGCGCTGCATCTTCTGCGGCTACTGCGTGGACGCCTGCCCGGAAGAGGCCATCATCATGAGCAACAACTACGACATGGCCTACTTCAACCGCGAGCAGTCGATCGTCGGCAAGGGCGACCTGATGAAGCCCTACACCTTCGACGAGAACCGCCTCGGCTACCGCCCCCGCTACCCCGAGGAGGACGCCAAGCGCTCCAAGATGCGGCGTGACGCCTTCAACCTCGTCGACGAAGCGAGAAAGGCCCGCGAGCGCGAGGAGATGGCGGCGGCCAAGTCGGTGTAGGGCGGATCTGATAGAATGATACAAATGATTCATAACGGGCTCCAAAGCGGGGCCCTCGAAGAAGATAAGAACCTGACCTAGCCACCGGGCTAGGTTTTTCGTCTTTGGCCCTGAGGAAACAGATGAGCACCACGGTCGCAGAAAAAGAACATCCACCCATCGAGGCGCAGAAGCTGGAAGAGGTGGTCATCCGCTTCGCCGGCGATTCCGGCGACGGCATGCAGTTGACCGGCAGCCAGTTCAGCACCACCTCCGCCCTGATGGGGAACGACCTTTCGACCCTGCCGGACTTCCCGGCCGAGATCCGCGCCCCGCAGGGAACGCTCCCCGGCGTCTCGGCCTTCCAGGTCCGAATCGCCGACTACGACATCCACACCCCCGGCGACGCTCCCGACGTGCTGGTGGCGATGAATCCGGCGGCGCTCAAAAAAGAGCTCGAGGATTTAAAGCCCAACGGCGTCATCATCGTCAACACCGATGAGTTCAATGCCCGGAACCTCGCCAAGGCGGGCTACGCGTTGAACCCGTTGGAAGACCACAGCCTCGACAAGTACCGCGTCTTCCAAGCGCAGATCGGGACGATGAACCGGCGGGCGCTCGAAGGCAGCGGGCTCGACAACAAGAGCCAGGAGCGCTGCAAGAACTTCTTCGCCCTGGGGATGGTCTATTGGCTGTTCAGCCGCCCGCTCGACGCCTCGATCGATTTCCTGAAAAAGACCTTCGCCAAAAAGCCGGAGCTCGCCGAAGCCAACATCAAGAGCCTGAAAGCGGGCTGGAACTTCTGCGACATCACGGGTCTCTTCCAGGTGCGCTACGAGGTCGATGCGGCGCCCTTGGAACCGGGGATCTACCGGAGCATCCACGGCAACTCGGCGCTCGCGATCGGCCTGGTCGCCGCAGCCCGCCAGGCGGGCCTGCCGCTCTTCCTGGGTGCCTACCCGATCACCCCGGCCTCAGACGTCCTCCACCAGCTTTCCGGCTACAAGAACTTCGGGGTGACGACCTTCCAGGCGGAGGACGAGATCGCCGCCATGTGCGCCACGATCGGCGCCGCCTTCGGTGGAGCGCTCGCGGTGACGACGACCTCCGGCCCCGGCATCGCGCTCAAGTCCGAGGCGATGAACCTCGCCATCCAGGTCGAGCTGCCGGTCATCATCTGCGACATCCAGCGCGGCGGGCCGTCGACCGGCCTGCCGACCAAAACCGAGCAGTCGGACCTCCTGCAGGTGATGTTCGGGAGGAACGGCGACTCGCCGCTCGTCGTCATCGCGCCTTCTTCTCCGAAAGACTGCTTCGACATCGCGATTGAGGCCTGCCGGATCGCGCTCAAGTACATGGTCCCGGTCGTCCTCCTGTCGGATGGCTATATCGCCAACGGCTCGGAGCCCTGGAAGCTGCCGGAGGTCTCGGACCTGCCGCAGATCAAACCGACCTTCCGCACCGACCCGGAGGGCTTTAAACCCTACGAGCGCGAGGCGACGACGCTCGCCCGGCCGTGGGCGGTCCCCGGCACGCCGGGGCTGGAGCACCGGATCGGCGGCCTCGAAAAAGAGGACGTCACCGGCAACGTCTCCTACGACCCGCACAACCATGAGCGGATGGTCCACCTGCGGGCCGAGAAGGTGGCGCGGATCGCCGACGACATCCCCGACGTCGAAGTGATCGGGGACGAGACCGGCGAGCTTTTGGTCCTCGGCTGGGGCTCGACCTCGGGCTCGATCACCGGCGCGGTCAACTACGCCCGCCGCGAGGGCCTCTCGGTCTCCCGCGCCCACCTGCGTCACCTGAATCCCTTCCCCAAAAATCTCGGCGAGGTGCTCCGTCGCTTCGACCGGGTGCTCCTGCCCGAGATGAACATGGGCCAGCTGGCCCTCCTCCTCCGCGCCCGCTACCTGAAGGACATCATCACCTTCAGCAAGGTTCAGGGCCGGCCCTTCACCCGGACGGAGATCTACCGCAAGATCAAAGAGATCCTGGAGCCCGTTTCCCATGTCAACTGAAGCGCACGCTCAAATTCCGACGGCCCCGAAGCTCACCAAGAAGGACTTCCAGACCGACCAGGAAGTCCGTTGGTGCCCCGGCTGCGGGGACTACGCCATCCTCTCGGCCGTGCAGCAGATCTTCCCCGAGCTCGGCATCCCCAAGGAGCAGTTCGTCGTCGTCTCGGGGATCGGCTGCTCCAGCCGCTTCCCGTACTACATGGACACCTACGGGTTCCACTCGATCCACGGCCGCGCGCCGGCGGTGGCGACGGGTCTCAAGCTCTCCCGCCCGGAGCTCGAAGTGTGGATCGCGACCGGTGACGGCGACGCCATGTCGATCGGCGGCAACCACCTGATCCACACCCTCCGCCGGAACGTGGGGGTGAAGATCCTCATGTTCAACAACCGGATCTACGGCCTCACCAAGGGGCAGTACTCGCCGACCTCCGAGCTCGGCAAGAAGACCAAGTCGACGCCCGGCGGCTCGGTCGACTATCCGTTCAACCCCCTGGGGCTCGCGATCGGCGCCGGGGCGACCTTCATCGCCCGGAGCGTCGACATCTTCACCGTGCACTTGAAAGAAGTCCTCCGTCGCGCCGCCCAGCACAAGGGGACGGCCTACGTCGAGATCTACCAGAACTGCAACATCTTCAACGACCACGCCTTCACCTACATGACGGACAAAGACGTGCGGGACGACGCCACGCTCTACCTGGAGCACGGCAAGCCCATGGTCTTCGGCAAGAACCGGGACAAGGGCATCCGCATGCGGGGAACGGAGATGGAGGTGATCGAGCTGGGGAAGGGCCTCTCGGCCGACGACTGCATCGTCTGGGACGAGACGGTCGAGAACCCGGCGACCTCCTTCCTCGTCTCCCAACTCCTGCCGCCGCACTTCCCGACGCCGGTGGGGGTGTTTCGGAGCGTCCAGGCGCCGACCTACGAGGAGCGGGTGAGCGATCAGGTGCACCAGGAGGTGGCGAAGAAGGGAATCGGCGATCTCGACAAGCTGATCCACTCGGGCGACATCTGGACGGTCCACCCGGACCATTCGATCAGCTGAACCTGTTTCCAGGTGGGGAGAGGCTTGCACCTTTCCAGAGAAATTCCAAGCGCCCGGCGCAAGCCGGGCGCTTTTGAAGTTAGAATGACGATTCGCATACGATGGGAGAGAGGTATGAAAGCCTTATATCGGTACATCATAGTCATCGGATCCGCCGTGAGCGTAAGCATGGGCTGGTCACCGTTGTTTGCGGATACGTGGCGCGGCACAGCTCCGTTCTGTGACGGGTCGTGTAACGCGGGCGAGAGGCAAGTCGGCGTCAGCAGCTGCGGAGACGGCGGCTGTTGCTGGTCGGGGCATAAGGCTTTGTGCGCCAACAGCTCACCGACCTGTCAGGCACAGGAGACGCAGACGAGCTGCTATGGCGTCGTCATGGTTTGCGACAACGGACATTTCGTAGCACCCACTCAGAACTGGCAAAGTTGCGACAAGTATGCGTGCGGCGCTTGCCTCGGCTTTAGTTTCGAGAGCCTAAGGGTGTTCTCACCGGACACCTGCAAGAAAGGTTTTGTGTGGCGAGAGGCGGTCCTGGAGGACCATGTTTGCGTGCCAGTCGCGATACGGTCTGAGGCCGCTAGGGATAATTCCCTGGCCGCCAGCCGACGCGAGTCCGGTGGCGGTGCCAGTGGGCCTGACACCTGCAAGCGAGGCTTTGTCTGGCGAGAAGTTACCCCCGCGGATCACGTTTGTGTCACGCCCCAGGTGAGAGCGGCGACCGCCGTAGCCAATACATCGAAGAGCGAACGTATCCCCCCACCGGTCAAAAAATATGGCCCTGACACCTGTAAGCAAGGTTTTGTCTGGCGAGAAGCGGTTGCGGATGACCATGTTTGTGTGACACCCGCGACACGGTCTGAAGCCGCTAAGGCTAATTCCCTCGCCGCCAGCCGACGCGAGCCCCATGGCGGTGCCAGCGGGCCTGACACCTGCAAGCAAGGTTTTGTCTGGCGAGAAGTCATCCCCAGGGATCATGTTTGTGTCACTCCGGAAGTGAGGTCGGCGACGGCCGCCGATTCTGCTCAGGCCGACGTGCGGATAGCCAAGTAAAGGGGCGCGACCGTCCGGGGGGGCGCGAGCCGTCGGGGACTGCCATTCTTCCGCTTCTCCTTAAGGAAGATGACAGGCCGGCTCGCCTCAACCGCTCGGTTTTTATGTGGGGCTACTTCTTCCCGCGACATCTTCCGCTCGTAGCGCCGCAGCGCGTTCAAGACCTGTCCTCCAGATCGATGGGTAAGCCGCCGACCGCCATTCTTCCCCTCCGACCCACAGGAGTCTAGCAGGGGCTCCCTCGACTTCACCCGTGCGGCTTTTTCGCCGGCTTGGCGCCGTCGTGTTTCCTGGCCGCCGGTTTGACCTTGGGCGCCTTCGCGGGCTTCGCCTTGGCGGCCGCGGCCTTGCCTGCTTTGGGTTGAGCAGCTTTGGGTTTACCAGCCTGGGCTTTTCCCGTCTTGGCGGCGTCCTTCGGCTTCTCCGGAGTCTTCGGGGCATTCGCCGATTTCGTCGATTTCGCTGTTTTCTCAGACTTCGCCGGCTTTGGCTTCCCCGGCGCCGGGCTCAGCTTCCACGCCTCCCAATCCGCCTCTACCCGCCCGAGCATCCGCTCGGCGGACTCGTGGAGCCAGCCGGCCGGGCGCGAGGTGAGGTCCAGGAGGATCGCGTGGGCGGTCCGGCTTCCCAGGTGGATGTTGGCGGTCTCCCAGCCCATGGCGTGGAGGAGGCGGGTCTCGTCCTGCGCCTTGGGGAGCTCCGAGAGCTCGATCCGCGAGCAGTCGGGCGCCAGGCGGCGAAGGATCCAGCGGCGCTTGACGGTGACGTAGGGGTCGGGGCAGCGCACGGCGCAATCGAGGAGAGTCTTGTAGAGGATCTTGCTGTCCGCCTCGCTCGCGTGCGCCCAGACGCAGGCGGAGGGGGCGGCGGCCTTGGCCTCGCGGGCGATCCGCGCTCCCTTCCAGTCGACGAGAAGGACGAAACGCTGGCGGCCGAGGCTGCCCAGGCCGGCGACGCGGTGGACGAGACGCTGCCCCGGCAGGTCGGGCGCGGGCATCATGCTGGCGAGCGCCTCGGCGGCCCGCGGCGGCAGCCGGTCGGCGGGGAGGGCGGGAAGGTCGTCGAGCTTCTCCCAGAAGGCCTGGGGTTCCTTCAGGCGCTCGGTCGCCAGCCGCCGCAGGGCGTGCCAGTGCTCGGCGAGAACGAAGGGATGCCCCTCCTTTTCGAGCGACTCCCGGTAGCCTTCGAGGAGCGCGGTGCAGGCCTCCTCGCGGCCGAGCGTCAGGTGGCCGGCGGCGATCGCGAGGTGAGCGGAGGTCGCCAGGCGCACGAGGTCGTTGGTGTAGGGGAGGTGGGAGGCCTCGTCGAAATCGTTGATCCCCCAGACCAGGCGGCCCTCGGCGTCTCGCCAGGTGCCGAAGTTCTCGACGTGGAGGTCGCCCACGGCGAGCACCTGGGGCGCCCTGGCGGTCGCCTGGGTCTCCTCCGGCCAGAGCTGGGCCCAGCGGTAGTAGGTGGCGCGGAGGAAGGAGAAGACGTCCCGCCCCATGGCCTCGTGCTTGCGCTGCAAGTCGTCCGCCAGAAGAGGGATGCGTTCGCTGAGCCAGGTCTCGTAACGGGTCGTGGCCTCGTGGATGGTCTCTCCGCTCGGAGGTTTCGTGGCGCCGCTTTTCATGACGCCGATGATATCGCAGCCGCGGGCCCCGCTCCCCCGAAGTCACCGAAGAGTCACGGCAGTGCCACGCCCGGGGGCGATGCTCTTGCCGTGACGAGGCGCCGCCCCAAGGTTCTCTTCATCTGCGGCTCGCTCAATCAGACGACCCAGATGCACGAGATCGCCCAGCAACTCCCCGAGGTCGAGCCCGCCTATACCCCGTACTACGTCGACGGCCCTCTGGAGCTCGCCCGGCGCGCCCGGCTGATCGAGTTCACCGTCGCCGGAGGGAAGCTCCGCCGCCGCTGCCTCGCCTACCTCGAACGCCACCGGTTGCCGCTCGATCTCCATGGGAAAGACGGCGGCTACGACCTCGTCCTCTCCTGCTCGGATCTGGTCGTACCGCGAAACCTCTGGCGCCTTCGGGTGGTGCTCGTCCAGGAGGGCATCCTCGATCCCGCGGGCCTGCCCTTCCGGCTCTGCCGACGCTTCCCGGTCCTGCCGCGCTGGATCGCCGGCACCTCGACGACCGGCCTCTCCGGGCGCTTCGAGCGCTTCTGCGTCGCGAGCGAGGGCTACCGCGACCTCTTCGTCGCCAACGGCGTCCGGCCGGAACGGATCGCGGTCACCGGCATCCCCAACTTCGACGACTGCGCGCGGTATACGAGAAACGACTTCCCCTACCGCGGCTTCGTCCTCGTCTGCTCGTCGGACGCCCGGGAGACCTGGAAGCGCGACGACCGCCGGGCCTTCATCGTCCGCTGCCATGGGATCGCCGCCGGCCGCCAGCTCCTCTGGAAGCTCCATCCCAACGAGAACGTCGCCCGGGCGACCCGGGAGATCGAAGCGCTCGCCCCCGGCACCCTCGTCTACGCGAGCGGCTCGGCGGAGGAGATGATCGCCAACTGCGACGTCCTCATCACCCAGTACTCCTCGACCGCCTTCGTGGGCCTCGCCCTCGGCAAGGAGGTCCATTCCTACTTCTCGGGCGAGGAGCTGGCGAAGCTCCTGCCGCTCCAGAACCGCAGCGCGGCCAAAAACATCGCCGCCGTCTGCCGCGAGCTGCTGGAGGAAAGACTTTGAGCGCAGGCCGCATCCTGATCGTCCTCCAGGCCCGGATGGGCTCGACCCGGCTGCCGGGAAAGGTTTTGCTCCCGGTGGCCGGCGCGCCGCTCCTCGCGCGGATGATCGAGCGGGTGCGGGCCGCGGCGGCCGCCGCCACGCCGTTCGCTCTCGCCGTGGCGACGACCTGGGAGGCGGCGGACGATCCGGTGCGCGCGCTCTGCCGGGAGCTTTCCGTCCCCTGCGTCAGCGGCCATCCCCAAGACCTCCTCGATCGCCACCGCCAGGCGGCCCTGGAGCTGGGCGCCGAGGTAGTGGTCAAGATCCCTTCCGACTGTCCGCTCATCGACCCCGGAGTGATCGACCGGGTGCTCGGTTTTTATATAGAGAATGCCGGCCGCTACGACTACGTGAGCAATCTTCACCCGGCCAGCTTCCCGGACGGGAACGACGTCGAGGTCCTACCCCTCGCCGTCGTCGAAACCGCCTGGCGCGAGGCCGAGCGGCCGTTCGAGCGCGAGCACACGACCCCTTTTGTCTGGGAACGGCCGGAGCGCTTCAGGCTCGGCAACGTCCGCGCGGAGAAGGGCGATCTCTCGAAAACCCATCGCTTCACCATCGACTATCCCGAGGACTACGCCTTCGTGGCCGGGGTCTACGACGCTCTCTGGGCGCCCGATCGGCCGGTCTTCGGCCTGGCCGAGATCCTCGCTCTCTTGAAGGCGCGCCCGGATCTCCACGCCCTCAACGCCCGCTACGCCGGGGTCAACTGGTATCGCCACCATCTGGGCGAGCTCCGGACGATCGATCCCGGCGAGACCCGCTTCCCGGAGGCCCATCCGTGACCCTCGCGACCGTTCCCACGACGTTCTCTTCGACGAGCGTCACCCATCCTTTAAGCTCGCTCCCGGAGCTGGCCGTAAGAGTGCGCGAACGCATCCTTCGCATGGCGACCGGCGGCGGCTGTTTCGTGGGCGCCTCGCTCTCCTGCGCCGATCTCCTCGTCCATCTCTATACCCGGGTGCTCCAGGTGACTCCCGAGACGCTCGCCGACCCCGGCCGCGACTATCTCTTTCTGTCCAAGGGGCACGACGTGCCGGCCCTCTATGCCACGCTCGCGGAGCTCGGTTTTCTCGACCCGGCGCGGCTCGACCTGCACCTTTCGACCCGCGACTCCATCTACTGGCATCCCAACCGGGCCATTCCCGGGGTCGAGTTCCATTCCGGCTCGCTCGGCCACCTCCTCGCGGTCGCTCTCGGGGTCGCCTACGACATCCGGCTCCGGGGAGGCAAAAACCGCGTCTTCGTCGTCCTCGGGGACGGCGAGCTCGACGAGGGCTCGATCTGGGAGGCCTGCCTGGTGGCCGCGGCTCTCAAGCTCGACAACCTGGTCGCGGTCGTCGATCGCAATGAATTCCAGGCCAATTGCCGGACGGAAGACCTGATTCCGCTCGAACCAATCCCGGCCAAGTTTCGCGCCTTCGGCTGGTCCTCTCGGTCGGTCGACGGCCACTGCTTCGAGTGCCTGGAGGACGCCTTCGCTCACTTTCCCGCCGAGGTCGGAAAGCCGACCGCGGTGATCGCCCGCACCGTGCGCGGCAAGGGAGTGCCGAGCCTGGAGGCGCGGGCGGACCGCTGGTTCGCGGACCTGCCGGCAGAGCAGCTCGCCGGCTGTCTTCGCGAGCTTCATGGGGAGCACGCCGCCGGGGCGGTCGAGACGATGGACATCGAAAGCCGGGTGGTGCGATGAGCCTGGCCGCCTACGAGCAGGCGCTCGCCAGCCTCGCCGCGGCGCAGCCGGAGCTGATGGTTCTCACGGCGGAGAACCGGGCGCCCATCCGCAACCTGCCCGCGCTTCTGGGGCCGCGCTTCGTCGACGTCGGCATCGCCGAGCAGACTCTAATCGGCGCCGCCGCCGGCCTCGCGCTCCGCGGCCGGACGCCGGTCGTCCACGCCCTCGCGGCCTTTCTCACCATGCGGGCCTTCGAGTTCATCCGCACCGACGTCGGCATCGCCTCGCTGCCGGTCAAGATGGTGGGTTTCGTCCCCGGCTTTCTCTCGGAGGCCAACGGTCCCACCCACCAGGCGATCGAGGACGTCTCCCTGATGCGCGGCATCCCCGGCATGCAGGTGGTCTGCCCGGCGGACTCGGAAGAGCTGGCGGCGGCGCTCCCGGCGATCGTGGCAAGCCCCCATCCCTGCTACGTCCGTTACAACCCGCAGCCGCAGACCGTGCCGCACCGTACCCCCTTCACCCTCGGCCGCGCCGAGGTGATCGCGGGAGAGGAAGAGAGGGGGGGCGTCGCCCTCCTCACCTACGGCATGCTCTTGAGCGAGGCCGAACGCGCCCGCGAGCTCCTCGAAGAGGGCGGCGTCCCCGTCCGCCTGCTCGACCTCCGGACCCTCTCGCCCCTCGACGAGTCGGCGGTCACCGCCGCCGCCCGCGCCGCCGATCTCCTGGTGACGATCGAGGATCACTTTCTGGCCGGTGGGCTCTATTCGATCGTCTGTGAGGTGCTCGTCCGCCACGGCATCGCCTGCCGAGTTCATCCGATCTCTCTCGGCAAGCGTTGGTTCAAGCCGGCCCTCCTCCCCGAGGTGCTCGAATATGAAGGTTTTACCGGCGTCCGGTTGGCCGAGCGGATCTCGACCGCCCTTGGCGCCAATACCGCCATCTCATGAGGTGACACGATGCCGAACGGAGTCCGCTTCAATCCCGACTATCCCGAGATCACCCGCTCGGACGCCTGGTACGCCCGCGCCGTCGACCTCATCCCGGCCGGCACCCAGACGCTCGCCAAGGGCCCCGGCCAATACGTCCGCGGTGTCGCCCCCAAGTACCTGGAGCGCGGCTCGGGGTCGCACGTCTGGGACGTCGACGGCAACGAATATCTCGACTACCAGATGGGGATCGGCCCGATCTCCCTGGGCTACGGCTATCCGCGGGTGGACCAGGCGATCCGCGAGCAGCTGGCGAAAGGGATCACCTTCTCTCTCATGCATCCCCTGGAGGTCGAGGTGGCCGAGCGGGTGCGCGAGCTGGTGCCGAACGCGGAGCGGGTGCGCTTCTCGAAGACCGGCTGCGACGTGACGAGCGCCGCCATCCGCCTCGCCCGCGCCTACACCGGCCGCGAGCGGGTCCTCTGCTGCGGCTACCACGGCTGGCACGACTGGTACGTGGCGGTGACCGACCGCGCCGCCGGGGTGCCCGACGCGGTGCGCGATCTGACCTCGACCTTCGAATACAACGACCTCCCCTCGCTCCTCCGAGCGATCGACGGCGACACCGCCTGCGTCATTCTGGAGCCGACGATCTTCGAGGCGCCGCGAGACGCTTTCCTCGTGGAGATCCAGCGGATCTGCGCCTCGGTGGGGGCCCTGCTGATTTTCGACGAGATGTGGACCGGCTTCCGGCTCGCCCTGGGCGGCGCCCAGGAGCGCTTCGGGGTCGTCGCCGACCTCGCCTGCTTCTCGAAGGCGATCGCGAACGGTATGCCGCTTTCGGTGCTGACCGGGAAAAGCGAAGTGATGGATCTCCTCGACCGGGACGTCTTCTTCTTCACCACCTTCGGCGGCGAGGCCCTGTCGCTCGCCGCGGCCAAGGCGACCTTGGACGAGATGCGGGAGTGTGGGGTGCCGGCAGAGCTCGCCCGGCAGGGGGAAAAGCTCCGTCTCGGGTACAACGCTATCGCTTCCACCTTGGGGCTCGGCTACACCCGCTGCGTCGGCTTCGATTGCCGCTCGATGGTCACCTTCGACCCCGGTCCGGGAGCGAGCGCCCTGGAGATGAAATCGCTCGTCCAGCAGGAGCTTCTGAAGCGCGGCATCCTCTGGGGCGGCTTTCACAACCTTTCCTATTCGCACACCGACGCCGACATCGAGCACACCCTGGCCGCCTACCGCGAGGTGCTGCCGATCCTGGGCATCGCGGTGACGGCCGGCGCCGTCCGCGAGGCCCTGCGCGGCGAGCCGGTCGAGCCGGTGTTCCGCAAGGTGAGCGGCTTCAACGTGAAGCCCCGGCCCCAGATGGCGACTCTGGTGCGGGCTTGAGCGGGATGAAAAATCCTTTCTCCCTGGAAGAACGGGTGGCCCTCGTGACGGGTGCGGCCGGCCTCCTCGGACGCCGCCACTGCGCGGCGCTCGCCGCCGCCGGGGCGACGGTCGTGGCGACCGACCTTACGGCGGAGGCGTGCGCCGAGGTCGCTTCGGAGATCGAGCGGGAGGAGGGCCGCGCGGCTTTCGGTCACGCCGCCGACGTCACCCACAAGGATTCGCTCCGCGCTCTCCTCGCGGCCGTGCTCGATCGCTTCGGCCGGCTGGACGTGCTGGTCAACAACGCGGCCGTCAACGAAAAAGTCGAGAGCTCGGAGGACGGTGAGGCGAGCGGGGATCTCCTGCGCTTCGAGAACCATCCCTTGGATCTCTGGGAGCGCTCCTTCGCGGTCAACGTCACCGGCACCTTTCTTTGCTGTCAGGTTTTCGGCGGCGAGCTGGCGCGGCGGGGGAGGGGGAGCATCGTCAACATCGCCTCGACCTACGCCGTGGTGGCTCCGGATCCGTCGCTCTACCGGCGGGAGGACGGGACCCAGAGTTTCTGGAAATCGGCCGCCTACCCGGCGACCAAGGGGGCGGTCCTCGCCCTCACCCGCCACCTCGCCGCCTACTGGGGACGCTCGGGGGTACGGGTGAACGCCCTCTCGCCGGGCGGCGTCGAGAACGGCCAGGAGCCCGGCTTCGTCGCCCGCTATGCCGAGCGCACCCCGCTCGGCCGGATGGCGGCAGCCGGCGACTACGCGGGCGCCCTCGTCTTCCTCGCGAGCGACGCCTCGGCCTACATGACCGGCGCCAACCTGATCGTCGACGGGGGATGGACGGCATGGTGAGCTCTGATGTCCCCACGGTCTCCGACCTCTCCGGCGCGCCCGATTTCGCCGCCCGTGCAAGGCGGCTGCGGCTCGTCCTCACCGATTGCGACGGGGTTTTGACCGACGGCTCTGTCTACTACTCGGAGGCCGGCGAAACGCTGCGGCGGTTCTCGGTCCGCGACGGCATGGGGATCGAGCGCCTGCGGGACGCCGGCATCGCCACCGCCATCGTCAGCCGCGAGCCCTCCGAGACGATCCTCCGGCGGTCGGAGAAGCTCCGCCTGCCCTATCTCTTCCTCGGTGTCCGCGACAAGGCGGCGCACCTGCCGAAAATCCTCGCCGAGACCGGCTGTGAGATCACCGAGCTCGCCTACATCGGCGACGACGTGAACGACCTCGGCATCCTCGCCGCGATCTCCGGGCAGGGCCTGACCGCGGCCCCGGCGGACGCCATGCCGGAGGTGCTCGCGGTCTGTCACTACCTCTGCCCGGCGCGCGGCGGGATGGGTGCCTTCCGCGATTTCGCCGAGTGGATTTTGAACCTACGCCTCAAACCCTCACTTTCCTAGGAGAGAGCCATGAAAAGAGCGGCGGTGCGGATCAGAGACCGTCGGGTCGGGCAGGGTGAGCCGGTCTTCGTCATCGCGGAGATCGGGATCAACCACAACGGCTCGCTCGAACAGGCGAAGAAGCTCATCGACGGCGCATACCTGGCGGGCGCCGACGCCGTCAAGTTCCAGAAGCGCACTCCGGAGCTCTGCGTGCCCCCCGACCAGTGGAACCTGCCGCGCGACACCCCTTGGGGTCTTATGACGTACATCGACTACAAGCGGCGGATGGAATTCGGGGTGCGCGAATTCGCCGCCCTCAACCGTCACTGCCACGAGCGCGGCATTTTCTGGTTCGCCTCCTGCTGGGACGAGGGCTCGGTCGACTTCATGGAGCGCTTCGATCCCCCCTGCTACAAGGTGGCCTCGGCCTCGCTGACCGACGACGACCTGCTGGTCAAGCTCCGCCAGACCGGCCGGCCCCTCATCCTCTCGACCGGCATGTCGACCCTCCCGGAGATCGCCCATGCGGTCGCCCTCTCCGGCCGCGAACGGCTCCTCCTCGCCCACGCGACCTCCACCTATCCCTGTCCACCCACCGATCTCAATCTGAAGATGATCGCGACCCTGGGCGAGCGCTACCCCGAGTGTCCGATCGGTTACTCCGGGCACGAGACGGGACTCGCGCCGACCTGGGCGGCGGTGGCCCTCGGGGCCACCTTCGTCGAGCGGCACATCACCCTCGACCGCGCGATGTGGGGGAGCGACCAAGCCGCCTCGGTCGAGGTCGGCGGCTTCATGCGCCTGGTGTCGAACATAAGGGACATCGAGAAGTCCCTGGGTGACGGCGTCAAGCGGATCTATGCCGGCGAGCTTCCCCAGATCGAGAAGCTCCGCCGGGTGAAGACGCCAGCCCAGGCGATCGCCTCCTAGAGCCGCTCGCACGATGATCGCCTGGGCAATCGTCTCGCCGCTCGTCATCCTGGGCGCGGCCGCGCTCCTCGTCTTCCTGGAGCGCGCCGTGCCCTACGACCGCGGCCAGCCCTTCCTCCGCGAGGGCTTCTTCACCGACCTCGTCTTCTACGCCCTGCTCCAGAACTACGTGCTGGCGCTCGTCATCAGCGCCCTCCTGCGCTGGGTGGACTCAGGCACCGGCCTTTCGCGGCTGCATCTCCTCTCGGACTGGCCGGTAGGCTGGCAGGTGGTCTTCTTCGTCGTCACCCACGATCTCTACATCTACGCCTTCCACCGCTTTCAACACAGCTCGCTCTTCCTCTGGCGCCTCCACGAGGCGCACCATTCGGTGCAGCAGGTCGACTGGCTCGCCGGGGCGCGCTCCCACGCCTTCGAGATCCTCGTCAACCAGACGATCGAGTTCGCCCCCATGCTCCTCCTCGGCGCCGCGCCCCAGGTGCCCCTCCTCAAGGGCATGATCAGTGCCGTCTGGGGGATGTACATCCACGCCAACATCGGGGTGCGGAGCGGCCGCCTCCAGCTCCTCCTGAACGGCCCCGAGGCCCATCGCTGGCACCACTCGACCGACCTCGCCCCGCCGGGGATGAACTTCGGCACCAAGCTCGCGATCTGGGATCTCCTCTTCGGGACGTTCTACCTGCCGAAGGAAAAGAAGCCCACGGGGTACGGGTTGACCTACGTGGACTTCCCTAGGGGATACCTGCGGCAGAACCTCTTCGCCTTCCGCGCTTTTAGGGAGCGGACACGTAAGGACTGAGATCACGGCTTGGGAAGCCTGCGCGGGAATGGAAAACGGGTGTAAGATATAGCCGTTTTACATTTTTATCGCGGGAGTTCTCAGCGGGAGGTTCTCATGGTTCTCGGAAGGCGTCGGCGTGGCCTAGCGGGTTTCAGCATGCTCGAATTATTGGTCGTCCTCGTCATTGGCCTGGCGTTGATGCTGATCACCCTGCCGCCCCTCTTCCGCTATACCCACCGCGCCAACCTGGAGCAGATGGCGCAGGAGACCGCGTCGCTGATGCTGCTCGCCCGCAGCCAGGCGATCCGCAACAACATGACGACCAACGTCGTATTCGATTTCGACGCCGGCCAGGTCTACGCCTACGTCGACAACAATGGCAGCAACACCGAGGACGTGGGGGAGAAGGAGATCGGCCGCTATACGCTGCCCCAGAAGGTCTTCTTCTGGGACGGTAACGACGTGGCCCCGAAGGGCGCCCACGCCGTCAACATCAACTGGACCACCGGCTACGTCTGCGTTCCGAGCTGCCCGAACGGCGGCATCGTGTCCTTCCTGCCCACCGGGTCGATCGCCAAAACCGGCTCGGTCCACTTCGGGGACAAGCGGGACAACACCACCCTCCAGGGGAACTTCTTGGAGGTCGGGATCGGCAGCGCAGCGACCTGCAAGATCGACATCAAGAAGTGGAACCCGGCGACCGCCAGCTACCTCGTGCGCGACGACGGCGGCACGCCCTGGACCTGGTACTAGATTAAGCCGAGCGCTCCGCGGACAGCCGCTTCACGGCGTCCACGAAGGCGCGGGCGTGGTCGACCGGGATCATCGGGAGAATGCCATGGCCCAGGTTCGCGATGTGGGCGCCGCCCTCGCCGCCAGGAATCGGCCTTCCCTCGGCGAGGAGGGCCGCCACCCGCCGCTCGATCTCCGGGATGGGCGCCAGGAGGGCCGCCGGATCGAGGTTTCCCTGCAGGACCCGGCCGCCCGTTTTCGCACCCTCGGTGCCGCCCGTCTCGACCCGCCGGCGCACCTCGGAGAGCGGCACCCGCCAGTCGACCGAAAGCACGTCCACCGGCAGCTCCGCCAAAGCCGGCAGCAGGTGGCTCCCCCCGTTGATGTAGTAGATGAGCGGGACTTGCGGAATGTCGGTCACCTGGCGCAGCCCGTGGAGAACCTTCCGGAGCGGCGGGAGCGCGATGGCGCGCCAGCGTTCGAGGTCTAAAAGACCGCCCCAGGTGTCGAAGATCTGCAGCGCCTGGGCGCCGGCCGCCACCTGGCCGGAGAGATAAGCGAGCGAGGTGTCGGCGACCCGGTCGAGGAGGAGGGCGAGGCCTTGCGGGTCGCCGTAGCTCCAGGCCAGGAGGTGCTCGAAGTGCTTCGAGCCGCCCCCTTCGACGAGATAGGCGGCGAGGGTCCACGGTGTGCCGCCGAAGCCGAGGAGCGGCACCCGGCCGGCGAGCTCCCGGCGCACCAGGCGCATGGCGTCGTAGACGTAGCCGAGCTTCTCCTCCGCGTCGGCGCGGGTGAGGGCAGGGAGGGCCGAGGCCGCCTCGCGCGTCCGTACCGGCTCGGGGAAGGTCGGACCGTCCCCGGGGGCGAAGACGAGCCGCGCCCCCATGGCTTCCAGGGGCAGGAGGATGTCGGCGAAGAGGATGGCGGCATCGACCCCCAGGATGTCGACCGGCTGGATCGTCACCTCCGCCGCGAGCTCGGGGGTCTTGCAGAGGGTGAGGAAGTCGGTCTTCTGCCGGATCGCCCGGTACTCGGGGAGATAGCGCCCCGCCTGGCGCATGATCCACACCGGCACCCGCTCGGTCGTCTCGCCGCGGCAGGCGCGGAGGAAGAGGTCGTTCACGGCGCTGGAGGATAGCAGAGTCGGCGGGCTCCTCGTCTGGCGCCCCCGCGCTTCGGCCTGTACACTGTCGGGTCGATGCTCCGCCTCGTTGCCTATGCCCCGGATGGCGTCCGCCGTTTCCCCGTGCCGCACGCCGAATTGCTGATCGGCAGCTGGCCGGAGTGCGACATCTATCTCCCCTACACCGGGATCGCCCAGCGCCACGCCAAGCTGAGCTACGACGGGAACGAGCTCCGCATCGAGGATCTGGGGAGCCGCCGGGGCCTCCTCGTCTCCGGCAAGAAGGTGCGGGAGGCGATCCTGGAGGTGCTCGACGAGATCCGCCTGGGCGGCATCACCCTCCTGGTCGAGGACATCGCCCCCGAGCCCGAGAAGCGCCCGGCGCCGGCGCCGCGCGCGGCGCCTCTGGAGCCCACGATCAATCCGGAGAAGATGGTCGAGCACCTCTGCCGGATCAGCGAATGGGTATTGGCCGACGTCGAGAGCCGCACCACCTCCGAGGCCCTGGTCTCGGACGTCCTCGCGGACTTCGGCGGCGGCGCCTACTTTCTCCTTCTGGGCGATCTCGACCAGCACGGGATCAAGCTCCTGGTGGCCTCCGAGCAGAGCTGGCTCGCCTCGGGCGACGACCTCCTGGATCAGCTGCGGGCGCGCCGCGCGACCGGCGAGACGCTCTCGGCGGGGATCGCCTTCGAGGGTCACCTGGCGGGGGCGCCGGCCTGGATCTGCCTGCATCCGTTCACGGCGGTCGACCGCGGCTATCTCCAGGTCGTGGCCCTGCCGCGCTTCTTCCCCGACGGCTGGTCGCCGGTGGCCGCTCTCCGCGCCCTCGGCAACTTCCTCATCCTCGGCCTGGTCCACCACGTCGGCTGGTATGAACCGATCCTCCCCGGCCACCAGGGGCAGCAGGATCTGACCCTCGAACCCGGTTTGGTGGTGGGGGAGTCGCTCGCCATGAAGCGGGTGGTGGAGGAGCTGCGTTCGGCGGTCGATCCCGCCGTCCACGTCCTTCTGCGCGGCGAGCCGGGGGTGGGCAAGGAGCTGCTCGCCAAGTCCCTCCACCTCTCGGGCCCGCGGCGCAACGGCCCCTTCATCGTCGCGAGCTGCGGCGGCGCCAAGCCGTCGCAGATCGAGGCCGACCTCTTCGGCGCCGAGGTGCCGGGCAAGGACGCCCCGGTGCGGCGCGAGGGGAAGCTCCTCCTGGCCGACGGCGGCACCCTCTTCCTGGACGACGTCGACCTCCTCCCCATGGAGCTCCAGGAGCGGCTGGTGCGCTTCCTGCGCACCGGGGAGGTGGAGCCGACCGGCAGCCTCTTCTTCCAGAAGGTCGACGTGCGGGTGGTGGCGGGGAGCCGCGGCTCCCTGGAGGCGGCGGTCGCGAGAGACGTCTTCCGGGTCGACCTCGCCTATCGCCTGTCGCGGGTGACGATCGACGTGCCGCCGCTCCGCGATCGGCGCGAGGATCTGCCGCTCCTCATCCAATCGCTCGTCAACCGCTTCTGCCACGAGACCGGCAAGCGCATGCAGGGGATCACCGTGAAGGCCATGGCGGCGCTCCTCAACTACGAGTATCCGGGGAACTTAGCGGAGCTCGAAAACATCGCCCGCCAGCTCGTCTACCTCTGCCCGGCCGGCCGCCCGGTCGACGTCAACCTCCTCCCCGAAAGGGTCCGCCAGGGGACCCTCCAGTCGACCGCCCGGGTCGACGCCAACTCCGACCTGGAGCTCGACAAGCTCGTGGGCGCCTGCGAGCAGGCCGCCATCCGCGAAGCCCTCCGCCGCACCCACGGCAACAAGTCGCACGCCTCGCGCCTCCTGGGCCTGTCGAGAAACGGCTTGGCGATCAAGATGGAGCGCCACGGGCTTAAAGGGTAGGGCTCCTCCAGCGTATCCCGAAGTTCTACACCCCCTAGGCTGGCCGAGCGTACACCGGCCGCCGCGATCCCGACAGAAAAGCACGAGATGGAACCCGAGAGCCTCCCGTAGAGGCCCTGAGGCGGCCTTTTCGGCCGCTAAAAGAGGGGATCGTCCTGGGAAAACCGGATTTAAAGGGACGAAAACTGGTTTTCAGACCCTGTAAACCTGTTTTAGCCACGAGAAAGAGGCAATAGCGGTCCAAAAAGAAGGTTCTGCGGTGTAACAGCGTCTTTTCTTGCTGAGAAAAGAAGATATCTCGGCCGGAAAAGATGTTTTTGGCTTAAGTAATGCTCTTTTCGCGGCTGGAAAACAGGATTCCGGGTCACGAAAAGGAGTTTTTGGAGCGCAACAGCCGGCAGCGCGGAGCCTACATGCTTGAGAAGCGTGGGCATCGGTGGCGATCCCTTAAGTCGTATCATCCTGGAGCGGAGCAAAGGACGACGTCTGACCGCATCGATCGCGCTCTTGGTCTCGCGCCAACGCAACAGCTCCAAGCGGTGGCGGTCCACATACTCGCGGAGCGTCCTCGATCACACAGGCACCGGGGGGGGCGGCCGGCCCCAAGCGACAGAAGCCTGGGCGACGCAAAATCTCATAAAATGGCCCCTCCACAGTTCTTCTCTCCGGAGGGATGGGATGCCTCACCGCAGCTCTCTGCCGTACTTCACCGCCGTCGTACTCCTGCTCTCGGCTTGCGCTTCCGCCCCGGCTCCGACCCCCAGCCCGACCCCGGCTCCACCTCCTCCCCCCGTCGTGGCCCCGCCCCCGCCTCCCGTAGCGGCCCCGCCCCCGGCCCCCGCGCCCGATTCTCGGAAGATCAGCCTTCTCTGCGGGGACAAGGCGAGAACCGCCTTCTTCGATCAGCTCGGCGTCCCCTCGGGCGAGCGGCCGATCGACGTCGCGATCAACGACCGGTACATCTGGGTTCTCTTCGAGCCCTCCCGGCTGCTCCGGCTGGACCGCCACGGGGAGAAGCTCGAGGTCGAGATGACGGTCGGCCATGCCGATGAGCACTGGTCGGCTTTCGCCCTCGACCCCAAGGACGATTCGATCTGGGTGACCTCGGACCAGAAGCTCGCCTTCCTGCATCTCTCCGGCGCCGGCCGCACGGTCGTTCCGCTCAAGAAGGTCGTCGGCGAGGGAGGCTTCCGCCAACTGCTGGTCACCGAGGATGCCCTCTATGTCCGGCCGACCGTGGCCGAGAAGCTGGTCTGGCGGATCGACCGGACGGGCAAGGTTCTGGACACCGCTTTCAGCGCCAAACCGCCCGCCCCCTCCGGTCTCGGTGGAGCCGACGTCCACGAGATGAACCAGCCCTTCCAGATCGGTCTCTTTGAAGACGCCGAGGGCTACGTCCTCGTACGGGTTGAGACGACCGGCAAGATCCTGCAGGCGGACGGCAAGGGCGGCTGGACCGAGCGTACCGACCTCCACTGGTTCGACCATGTGGGGCGCGGAGGTGCCACGGTCAAAGGTCTCGCCGTCGGTAGCCAGGACGAACGGTGGTTCCTGGCGGGAGGGGTGAGAGATCTCTTCTTCTGGAAGGGACGGCCGGTCTTGCTGGGTCCCACGGCGGGGGGGGCGCGGTTTGTGAAAGGCGAGCCCATGGTGGGGACGCAGGTCTTCTACCTCCCCGACGCGACAGGGGGGAAAGCCGGGCTCCGCGAGCTGTTCGAGGATTGCCGGGGCGGGTTTCTCCACAAGGTCGCGGCGGACGCCACGGGCTACGCGGCGATCACCGAGCGGGCGGTTTTCTTCGGCGACTTTGCGAACGCCCCGGATTTGCCGTAGGGGTTGAGGCGCCTATCGTAAGTCGCGGACGACGTCGAAGCGCAGCCCCGACCACCCGGGGCCACGCCCCGGTGTGACCTTGCGGGCCAGCCAGACGAAGGTGCTGCCGTCGGCTCCCCGGGCGCGGCGGAAGTAGCGGTCGGCGAGGACCCCGGCGCGGGGGATCACGCGGTCCGCTACCAGGAAGGCGTGCTGGGGCTCGAGGAGGACCGCGCGGGCGGGCGCGGTGCCGGTCGTAAGAGTCTCGACGGTGCCGCGGCGGAGGAAGAGCTCGCCCTGGGGGGACTGGACGGGGACCATGGGAATCCAGTTGTCGGGCACCGGCACCTCCAGCGTGTAGGCGACTTTCGGACCCCCCGGCGTCGCGGTCGGAGGGGGAGGCGGTGGAGTGGTCTCCAGGCGCTTCAGGTACATTTGATAGGCATCGATTGGGGCGTCGAGATCGCCCGGCAATTGGTGCTCGACCGCCCAGGCCAGGGCGGCCATGTCGTCGCGGAGGAAGAGCACCTCTTCGAGCGCGTCTGCATCGTCGGCGAGTCCTAGCGTCGGCGCCATCAGGATGAAATCGGAACGGCTGCCGGCTCCCGAAAGCTTGTACATCGACCACGGGGATTCGCCCGGATTCACCTGGGTTTGCTCCGCCGGGCGAATCAGGGTGCGGACGCCGAAGGTGTCGGTGACGACCAGGGTCGTGACCCGCGCGAGGGTGCCGATGGGCGTCGGCACGGGGATCGAAAACCAATCGTTGCCGTAGACGAGGGCGAATTCCATCACCAGGAGCTTGGCGAGGTCGACGTGGTCGGCGTCGAGCTGGCCGAAGTCGGTGACGCCGTCCTCGAAGTTCCACCAGCGCGGGTCGGGCATGCCGCGGAAGACCACGTGGTTGGGGAGAAAGTTGAAGTCCGCGGTCGTGATCGTGGCGGGGTTCGCCTTCGAGATCGGATTTGTCGGCGCCGCGTCCGAGCCTTCGAGATCGAAGGAGTACCAGTCGAGATGGCCGCCGGGAAAGCTCGCGGCGCGGAGCGAGAGATCCTGCTCCGGGGTGGGGGAGCCGAGGGCGAAGTCGTACGAGAGCTGCCCGGATTGCCAGCTCGCATCCGCCGCGGGCTCGGTGAAGAGAGACTGCCGGTAGGTGAGGAAGTCATGGAGAACCGTCGCGACCTGCGGGTCGGTCGCCTCGGCGGGGAGTGGCACGGGCGGCGTCTGGCCGTTGGCGACGGCGAGCGCGGAGAGGAAGAGAGCCTCGCCGTCGGTGACGCGGCCGGCGGCGAGCGAGCGGAAGCGAAGGCCGTCGGAATCGGCGAGGGCGGCATCGGGAGGCGCACTCGCGAGGGGAAAAGCCTGGCGGAAGGCGGTGATCACCGTGCCGGCGCTCACGGGGACTCCACGTTTCACCAGGTTCTCGAAGGCCAGCCCGGATTGCACCGCGCCGCGGAGCCGCAACGCGACAGCTTCGCGCTCGACATGAGTTTCGACGGGAAGGATCGAATCGAGCGGCGCCAGGTTCGCGGCATCGGGCTGGGGCGGACCGGGGCGATAGGTCGTGAGATTGCGCTGCTCGACCGAAAGCGTCGCCTGCACCGGCGAGCCCGCGTCGTCGCCCAAAAATTCTCCCACCTGCCACTGCCGGGTAAGAAACCAGAGCGGATCGCGCACCTGCGCCTGGAGGCTCCGCTGCATGGACCCCTCGCGGGGCAGCGGTTCGAGCCGCGTCCAGGTGGTGATCGAAGGGATGCGCTTAACCGCCTCAGCGAAGATTGGCAGAGACATGGGAGAGCTCCTTCACGGAGGCGAAATTCACCGACACGGTGGCACCTTCCAGGTTGAGGGCGAAATAGAGCGCCGGGAGGATCTGGCCGACCTCCTGGACGCTGTCCAGATCGACGGCGCGGATTTTGGCGAGCGCTAAAGCCTCTTCTAGGATGCCGGTGACCAAGTCGTCGTCCCAGGTCGGCCGGGCATCCGGGCAGACCGCGAGGAGTAGCGCCTGCGGCGCACGCGCCTTGGGCTCCTCGTAGTGGAAGGCGACGGCGGCGTTTTCCTGGGTGGACGGAATGCGCTCGGGCCACTCGTCGATCAAAAGGCCGGCATAGGAGCTTTCCGTCCGCGGATCTCCCGCCGGGACGCAGGCGAAGGCCACGCGGCCACGGGCCGGCGGGTTCGTGGGGTCGAGGGGAAGCCCAAGCCAGCGATCGTTCGCAATCACCGGCAGCTGGCCGAGGAGAAGCGCGGACGGATCGATGCTCCTTGCGCCGAGCAGTTGGGCGAGGGTGAGCGCGGTGTCGAGCCGGGAAATGCCCGGACGCAGGTGGCTGAGTTGGGTGATCCAGCGCGCCGGAGCCCCAGTGTCGCTCGCGATCAGCGTCGCAGACTGCGCGAAGGCGGTCTGCAGCGACGGAAGGTCGGGCGGGGTGAAGCGCGGGAGGACGACGAAATCGGCGCCGAAGATCGTTTTTGGAATCGTAAGGAGATCGGCCATGGACGCGCTGGCGACGACGACCTTCGAAGCCTGGTTCAGGCGGTCCTGGAGGATCGAGGCGACGGATGCGGCCTGGGTAGCGAGGTTCGGATCGGGACCGGTGGCCGAGAGCGGGATGGACCCCGGCACACCATAGAAGCTGCAACGGAGGAGGGCCGCGCGCACCGGATCGGGCGCGCCGGGAAGTCCGGCGGCGGCGGTGTTGAGAGCGGTGAGATCGTTTTGGAGGGCGGTCACCGCGGCACCGATGCGCGTGCGGAGATCGGTCAGGTCTACTACACCCCCGGCGTCCGCGGCGGTGACCTCGGGTACGGTCAGATCCTGGGGATTGAGCGGCCGGGCGGCGGAGACCAGGCTTCGGAACGATCGGGCGAGGAAAAAGAAATCGGGGAAAGAGACGGAAGTTGGTCCCAGGGAGGCGGGCGCGAAATCGATCTGAAGGCCGGTTGTGTCGGGCGCGCCGATCGAAACCGTTGCGGCGTAGAGAATCCGCGCTTCGAGCTCCCCCTTTTGCGGCGTATCCGAAATCTCGGAGAGGGCGAGGACGTCGAGCGGCCGAAGGTCCAAATCGCGGAGCGAGATCGAGACCTCGTGATCGCCCGTAGTGTCGTGGTAGCGGACCGCGCAGAGGACGGTCGCGGGATCAGGGAGGATTTGGCTCAACCAGGCCTCGAGCCCGGGCTCGACGGTGCCGCGCGGATGGGCGCTGCCGCCGGTCCAAACCGCGTTCGGCGCCAGGGTGCCGGCGAGGAGGAGAGCGACGCGGTGGGTCAGGTCGAGCCCGCCGCGGGGAGTGTCGACGACGTCGGGAGTCGGGGGACGCTGGCCCTTGGAGATGGCGTCTAAGAGGGTGCCGGCGCGGCCGTAGTTGCCGCGGAGAATCTGGAAGACCGCTTCGGAGAGCGACAGATCGCCGAGCGCGTCGGCGGCATCGTCGAGCGCCTGTAAGATCGTAACGACCGAATTCTGATCGGTTCCCGGAGCGGGGAGGCCGGCTCCCCAATTCGTGCCGGTCGCGAGCTGGCCGGCGTCCCAGGCGGTGCGGAGGGCGAGACCGTCGACGACGTTCGAGGCGGCGACGGACTCGCTCGGATCGCTTCCGGGAGTGAGCTTGTTGGCGACGACCGGGAAGCGATCCCTGAAGGGTTGGGCATATTTGTCGAGCTGCGCGTCGTGGAGCCCGGCTTCGAAAAGGTAGCCCAGGAGGGCGTTCAAGCTCTGGCCCTGCTGCACGCCTTCGAGGAGGACGAGCGCCTGACGCACGCGCTCGGAAGAGAGATCGATCGAGAGTAACGCTTCGTCCGCGGTCCCCTTGTGCGTCATATAACCGTTTCTTAAGACCGCGGCCACAGCGGCTTGGGTGAGCGAGGGAGCGAGGACGTAGCCCCCGTTGTCGGCCGCGGGCGCGACCGGCACCGGCAGGTTTTCCGGCGTCTGGTAGGCCCGGGAGCGCCGCTCGTCCAGGAGGCGCACGGCTTGGAGATCGGTGCCCGCGATGGCGGCCGGCGGGCTCGCGGGTCGCACCTCTTCCACCCAGCCGAAGGCGCCGAGATGGACGCCCGCGACCTGGCTCGCGCGCTGGCGCTGGAGAAGAGAACTCGCGACCGCCGTGGTCCAGACGTCCAGCCGGTGGCTGCACGAGTCGAGCGTCTCGGTCAACAACCGATCGAGCTCGGCCGTGGGGAGCTGCGCCAGGCGATCGAGGCTGGCGCGGAGATCGTTGAGCCGCGCGTAGGGCGACTCCGCCGGAGGGTTCAGTTGGAAGAGGTAGTCGGCCCAGTTGAGAGCGGGTTCGGGAATCGACGGCCTGGAGAGCACCTCCCAGAGACTGAGCTTTGCGGGCTCAGCGGGAGTTGCGGCTGCCGCCGGCGCTGGCGCCGGCGCCGGGACCGGAATGCCCACGATCTCCTGCTCGCGGACCTGGGAGATCTGGAGCCTCGAAGCGCCGATCTCGGCGAAGATCGCGAGGCCCGCGTAGTCGAGGATCACCGACTGGCGGAGGATCTTGTAGAGGATCGACGTCGGCTTGGACCCCGGATAATTCTCCGCCTGGATGTCGGCGATCGTGGCCTGGCGGAGCCACTCGATGTAATTGACTTTCGTTCCGCCGCCCAGATCGGCGTCCGCCGTGAGCGTCGCCGATTCCGACAGCGGTCCCGCCTGGACGGTGGGGAACGGCACCGGGAAGCTGCTCTCTTCGAGTCCCAGGTGGAGGACGCGGGGGTCCCAGGCGTTGTAGCCGAACGAGTCGAGCAGCTGCCGTCCGCGGGCGAGATGGGAGACCCACCAGGGATTGATCACCGGGATTTCGATCCCCTGGAAAAGCACGTAGTTCCAGAGAAACTCGTCCCCCAGAACCTTGCGGCCACGGAAGGTGAGAGAGCTCGCGTCCATGCCGAGGAGCGCGACCAGCTCGCGATCGGGGTCGCCCGTGTTTTCCATATGAGGGGCGGTGGTGGAGCTCGCAAGCCAGGTCGGCCAGAGGCGGAGGAGAAACTCGACGAGCTTGGGCTCGATCGAGCCACGGGTGGAGCGCGGGTCCGCCTGGTAGCGGGAGAGAGAGGTGATCGGCAGCACGCCGTAGGGAGTTTTCCCCACCCGGAAAGCCGGCACCGGGCCGCGCGGGAGAGCGTGGGCCAGCACGTATTGGCGCGCCGTCTCGATCTCGGTCGGGGTGAAGACGTCCGCCATCATCTGGCTGCAAAAATAGCCCAGGGTCGAAGGCCAGAGCGCGGTCAGCATGTCCTTGCCGTTCCGCCCGCCGAAGCCGTCGGAGAAACGGACGTGAGAAAGATGGGTCGGATCGAGCCCTAAGGCCGCGGCGAAGGCAGCGCCATCGGCGTCCGAGTTTTCTATCAGCGGGTCCGCACGTTCGACGGCGAAGCTGATCTCGGCGTCCGGGTCCTTCCGCGAGTAGGCCGCATCGGCGTCCGGCGTATTGTTGGTCGGCGCGCCCTGGGGCACGAGCGAAAAGCCGTCCGTATAGTGATGATCGTCGAGGAGCGCGGCCAAGGTGTCAGCTCCACTCTTGTCCGAAGAGCGGAGGCCGTAGACCAGAATGCGATCGAAACCGGCGGTGCGCTCGGCCGGGGTGAGCGGGATGCGGAGCGCCATGCCGGCTTTTTCGGCGGTGGCGAAGTCGACCAGCCAGAGCATGCCGGGATCGACCGCCGAGCCGGGAGGAAAGCCGGTGGCGGGAGGCGTCAGGGTGATCGCGAGATCGGGCGTGATCGGGCTGCCGTGGAACTCCGACTTTGCCGTTCCCCCCGTTCCAGAAACGGTGACGACCGTCCAGGCGGAAGGCAGCGCCGCGGCGATGGCCGGCTGGGTCCAGGAGGCGCTGCGCTGGGGCGGCGTGGGATAGACCGGCGGTGGGCTGGGAGCCGTGCCGTCCGCAGTCGCCGCGGCCGGCTGATCGAGCCCGTTCGAAGGCGTCATCTGGAGCGCGATCCAGGCCGCCCGCTGGGCGCCGTACCGCGCCGCCAGGCCCCGCCAGGGCGCCTTCACCGCGTCGCTCGCCGGGCTCCCGGCCGGTGTCTTACCGGCGCGCCAGACGGCGTCCCAGTAGGCTTGGCCGTCGGCGATTTCCTGCTCGGTCAGCTCGGGCTCGTGAGAATCGATCGCGATCGCATCGGGATAGATCCGCACCCAGAGCTCAGGCTTCCCCGGAGCCGTATCGATGAAGCGGGTTTCGACGTTTACGGGAAGGAGGACGAGAGGTGTCGCGGCGTCGAGCCCCTGCCTCTGCGGCGGAACCTGAGCCAGCACGTTGGAAGATGCGAGAGGTGTGCTCATGAGGAGGGCAGCATCAAGTCGGCGTGGATCAGGATGCGGAAAGGCAACCGCAGGAGGATGTAGGCCGTCTGCGCACTGTTTTTGCCCCAACGGTTGGCGGGATCGTCGGGATTTTCGGCGTCGGCCGCGATCGCCAGGCGCGTGGGAGTGAGACCGGGAGCGAGGAAATCCGGCACGGTGGTGCCGCCGAGGACGAACGAGAACGCCTGCGAGGCAAGGCGCCAGGGGCTCGCCGCGAGCGTCTTGCCCCGCGTCGTCAGGCCGAGGTTCGGCAGCTTGAACGCGCCACCGCTGCCGCCGCCGCCGAAATTCGTCCAGGCGAGGTCGGACCAGTGGGTGATCGGATCCGCGTCCTCGACCGGTTCGAGCCCGAAGCGCGGCTCGGTCGGCTGCTGCTGGAAGATGAAGAAGAAGCCTTCCGGCGACTGGGGCGTGCCGCCCTTGGCGTCGGCCCGGCTCAGGTTGAAGCCGAGAAAGGTGATGTCTTCGGGCAGCGTGCCGCGAAAGATCGGATAGCGCTCGTCGGTCTCGTCGAGCACTCGGGTCTGGCCGTCGCGCTTGGCCTTGCCGGCGTAGACGATGGCGTTGGGATAGCGCTTGAACAGCTCGCCGCGGACGAGGAGCACGACGTTGTCGGCGACGACGTCGGTGCGGTTGGGATGTCGCCCAAGCGGCGTCGGCTGCGGCCAGGTGTGGACGGGAGGGATGTCCTTGAGCTTTTCGCGGAGCTGGCTGGGATCGGTTGGATCGTCGGGCGTCGGCACGTAGGCGGCGACGTCCCAGAACTGGCGGAAGTAGCTGCCGCGCTGGTCCGTCGGATAGTCGTTCCACAGCAGCTGGCGCGCCATCTCATGGTTCAGGCCGACCATGTAGCCCTCGATGAAGCGGCGGTTGGCTTGAAGGAGCCCCAAGGTGTCGGGCGGGATCAGCTCGACGCCGGGAAGGACGTAGTCGGCGGAGAGGTCGCGGAGCGGCGCATACATGGGCTGCGGGAACTCCGGGGCGGCCAGGATCGGTTCGAGCGGATCGGCCGCCGTCCACGACAGCCGCGACGAGAACGTGAGGAGGGACTGCACGCGACGGGGCACCGTCGTCGCCGGATCGAGCCGGGTCAAAAGAGTCGTCCGGAGCGCCGCCAGGGAAAGCGCGGGCGCCTGCGGTGGATCGACGGGGGTGTCCGCGAACGCAGTGAAGAGGTTCGCCGTGGCGCTCCTGAAGGCCGCGGCCGCGGCGGAATCCGGGCTTCCGCTGGCGGCGGTGGCGGCGGTCGTGGTGCTCGCGGCGGGCGGGATCGGCGCCATGCCGGCGGCGGTCACCGCGAAGCCCGGATTGGGCGGCACCGCGGCCACGGCCGCCGCGGTGAAACTCGCCGGCTGGAGCGCGGTCGCCACCTGGGCCTGCTGCAACAATCGGTTCCACCAGGATCGGAGCGCCGCTCCCGCTCCCACCGCGACGGCGATCGCTACTGCCGCCAGCAGCACTCCGCCCAGGGCTCCGGCGAGACCGATCACGAGGAGGAAGAGGAGCACGACGGCGAAAACGAGCAGGCTGCGGTATTTCGCCAGCTCCAGAATCCAGGCCGGCACGGCGCCCTGGGTGATGCTGTCGATCGAGACCAGCCCGGCGGGCGGTTGCGGCGGCGGCACGACCGCGACTTCTCCCGAGCTCACCCGCGTGAGGAGAGCCGGCCGGGTGGCGGGCGTCGGTCCGAGCCGCCGGCGCGGGCGGGTCAAGCGCCGAAAGGTTCCCGACAGCATCCGTTCGGGAATCCGGCTGGCCCGCACCGTGGCGAGGATCGTGCGCGGGCTCGCCAGGAGCTTGGCGTGGAGCGGCGCCGTCACGGCCAGGATCGTTTCCGGCAGCGCCTTCGTAAGCCGCTTCTGATGGATCTGCTGCAGCGCCGCCCGCGCCAGCTGCGCCTGGCGGAGGAGGGCGTTGGCCTTCCGCACGCCGTCCACCTGTTGCCAGGCGGAAGCCATCAGGGCCGTGCGTTCGTCCTGGACGACCTCGGTGCCCATGCCGCCGGCGCTGCGGTCGCGGGGATCGAGATTGAGATCGTCGACCCAGCCCGCGGCGGTCCGATCGACGCTCGACACCGCCGCGTGCCAACGGCCGTAGATCGGCGGCGCGACGATGGGATCGGGATCGGCGGGGTTGAAGCTCGCGTCGGGATGATTGATGAACGTTTGGACGTCGGTCTGAAAGGCCGTTTTGTCGGGATCGTTCCACGCCGTGGGCTCGGTGCTGAGGCTCTTGAGCGCGCCTTCGAGGCCCAGCGGCGGCCCGGCGGAGCGCACCCGCGGCGTGGATTCTGAAACATCCAGGGGCCGCTGGCCGACTTCAGCGGGGAGAACGCTCGGAGTCAGCCGGCGCACCAGCGACTCGAAGTCGCCCGCGTCGCTCGTATGGAAGGAAAACTGATAATAGATCGGCAGGCGCAGAGGCACGGCGGTGGCGTGCGTCCAGGCCGGATCGGCGGTGGTCAAGGCCGAGACGTCCTGGCCGAGCCCGGCCTGGCGGCCGATCTCGAAGGCCGGCACGAGGAACGCCGTATAGGACGTTTCGGGGTCGAGCCGGCGCGGGCAGAGGAGCCGGGAGATCACACTCCCCGGCGCGCTCGCGAGGGCATCGGCGATCGCCGCGTCGCCGCTCACCTGCACGTGCGCCCAGTTCCAGGAATCCGCCAGGTCCTGGAGCGCGGCGATTTTCAGCACGTCGAGCGCGGGAAGCGGGTGAGGCGCGATAGAAGGCAGGTTGAACTCGTCGGGTTTGAGCGCGACGAGCGCGAGCCAGGGGCGCAGGTGATCGCCGGCAGGCGCGGCGGGGGTGAACAGCCAGGGGAGATCGGGGCTGTCGAATTCGATGCCGCAAAGATAGTTGGGCTCGAAGTTGACCGTCCGGTCCCGCGGCTCGGTTTTGATCACGTGCCGCGGATCGAGGCCGATGACGTCGCCCGGCCCGAAGAGCTCGACCGGCATGGAAATGGGCGTCGCCGTGCTGGTACCGTTCTGCTCGACGCTCAAGGAGAGCTGTACCTGGAGAGAGGCGCGGTCGGGCAAGGCGCCGCTGTCGGGATTTTTGACGCTCGCGCCGATCCCGCGCCGCGCCCAGGCGAGAAAATGATAGCGACCCAGGGGCGCATCGCTCATGAGGCCACCTCGTGCGCGGGAAGGATCTGCAGATCGTTCGCCTCCTCGGGATGAAGGGCGAGATAGGACGAGAGCGCGGCCCGGGCGCCAAAGTAGGTGCTGCCCGCGGCGGGGACGATGTCGGCGCGGAGCGACAGATCCTCCACGTGGGTCACGACGTAGGCGGGATCGCGCGTCGAGACCGCGGCGCCCGCGCCAGCCGTTGCGTCATACTTTGAGAGACCGGAATTCTTGAGCGGCGAGGCGGCGCCGGCACCCTGCCGCGCGAGGGCCAGATGGACGTCCGCGGGCATGGCGTAGAGCCGCGACAGGCGCGAGAAGGCGGTGGGCACGTCGATGTAGCGCTCCTCGTAGACCACCGTTCGCGGCGAGTCCGCGCCCGCCGTGACGGCCGCCGAGCCGATCGTCACCCCGGCGTCGTATTTCTCGAAGCTCGGCGCGCTCACCTTGTCGGCATCGCTCAAGGTCAGGAATTGGCCGGCGGCGAAGTAATCCTGGATCGGCTGGACCTCCCCGGGGCCGCTCAGGGAAAAATAGTTGCCATCCGAGGGCGCCGCGTTGCCGTAGCGGGTGATCGCGAGGTCGAGCGGCACGACTTTCTCGCGGACGCTCAAGATTCCCAAGGGATGGACGCGGAGCGTCGTGTCGGCCGGCTTGGGCGAGGCGAGCGTGACGGCGAGGGTCGCCCCGTCGGGCAACGCCGCCTGCCAGTTGCGCGGATCTTGGAGCGCCGGGAGGAGATCGGGGAGCACCGCCCGCTGCGGCAGGATGGCGGGTGTCGCGTCGCCCCAGGTGAGGTCGAGAGAGACGCTGACCGAGAAGAAGAGGATGTCGATCGAAGCGTCGCCGTGCAGATGCCAGGGCCGCGGCCCCGAGATGAGACCGTCGACGTGCAGGCCGCAGAGCGAGTGCCCCTCGAAGGAGACGTCGAATCCCGCCGCGAAATCGAACTCGAAGGAAAACGGCGAGACGATGATGAGGACGTCGAACCCGAGATAACCGTGGAGCGAGAAGTCGGCGGCCGAGGCGTAGGCCTCGACGTTGGCGCCGAACTGCACGGTGTTCGAGGTGACGGCAAAATAGCTGTTGGAGCTGATCCGCGGATTGTCGCCGTCCCCGATGCTGACGCTCAGGCGGTGGAGATTGGGAACGTCGAGGCCGGTGGTGTCGAAATGCGGATTGAAGCCGCCGAGCGCGAAGACGAAATTGGGATCGTCGCCCCAGGAGAGCCGGAGCGCCAAGTCCCCCGCGAGCGAATAGATGAGGACCCGCGAGTCGTAGAGCGAGCCGTCGATCGAGAGCGTCTTGGCACCGAAATCGAGGAGGCCTAAGACGTCGATATGAAGCTCGATCAGCGCGGCGTCCACCGTCGGCAGGCCGGCGCCGATCAAGCCCAGGAGGGCGAGCCGCACCGGATCGGGGACTTCGAGAATGATCCCCACCTCGAAGGTGATGAGGGTCGGCGTCCCCCAGCCGATCTCCAACATCGGCCCGAAGAGATAGCGGCCGAGGGCCGGCGGGAAGAAGCTCTCGATGCTGCTGATGATCTGCGGCGCGTTGGCGATGGGATCGGGCGGAAAGAGGACCGAATTGAGCGTGTGCGCCCGGAATCCGGCGTGGAGACCGTCGACGTTCAGAGTCCGGTTGACGCCGCCCAGCCCGCCGACACCGTTCAAGGTGAAACCGAAGCCCAGCTGGATCGGCGGCAGATCGAAGGTGATGATCAATAGAAAGGAGAAGCCGTGCGAGCCATCGGGGAGGATGGTGTCGAGCACCCCGATGACCTTGACCTGGATCACCTCGGCGAGGGTGACGTCGAGGACCCCCGCGTACTGGCCCTTGTCGGGATCGAATTTGATATAGCCGCCACCCGCGACGACCCCGGCGTCGATCGCGATCCCCAGCCCGGTGGGGGGCTTGAAGCCGAGGGAGAGATCGGCGGCGCCGAGATTACCGCCATGCGCCGGGAAGCTCAGCAGTCCCTTGAGCCCGAGGCGGTCGACGGAGACCTGAAGCGGCCCGAGGGTGAGGCCGAGGGCGGCCGAAATCTCGATCGGAATGCCGCTGTCGCTGACCCCGGAAACGAGATAGAGGGTGGGCAGCGTCACCGGTCCGAGGGTCAGATGGAGCGGCAGGTCGATCTCCAGCTGCGCCCCACCCGTGACGTGGATGCCGGTGTCGGGAGCCCAGGTCGCCTTGAGGTCGAAGCCGGCTTCGACGTGGATGCCGGAGAGCACGCTGGCGAGAAAGCCGTCGGCGTTCGAGGTGTCGATGACGACCTTGCCGCCGGTGACCGCGAGTTGCACCTGGGGCTCGGCGATCGCTTTTCCCGAGCCTGCATCCCAATGGAACGTCACCCCCGCGCCGAAGGTGAACGAATCGGTTTGCAGACGGCTGCCGCCGGTCTCGCCGAGAAGAATGAGCGGATGCGTGGCATCCGGGCCCTCGGCCACCAGGTCCATCTGGAGCAGCCCGTCGAGGGTGCCCGTCGGCGGCAGAAGGGTGAAGCTCGCGGGTGGGGTGAGCGTCGCAGCGATCCCGGCCACGAGCGCGCCTTGCGCCTGGACGCGGACCGACCACAGGTCGCTGAGCGGAAGCGTCAGGTCGAGGCCGGTATCGATGGGATAGCGGAGCGTCGCCAGAAGTCCTGGTGGGCTGGTGGCCGGATTGGCCTGGAGGCTCAAGAGCGAAGCCGTAAGGATCAGGTCCGGCGCCGTGCCGACGATCGCCGACGAGAGTCCGAGGAGGTCGAGCGAGGCGCCGAGGATCGGCAGCAGCCGGGTGCCGTCGAACGTCGGGTTGCCCCAGTCGAAGAGCGTCCGCAGCAGCTCGGTGGGCGAGCTTAAGGTCTTCCCGAGATTCCCCAGTTGGAGCCGCTGCGAGAGATAGGGCGGATGCGTGGGATCGAACGGAACGCCGGGTTGGGGCAGCACTTCGACCAGGCCGAGAGCATTGGCGACGCCGACGGCGCCCGGGGCGAGGCTCCGCAGATACGAGATCAGCACGTAGCTGAGAAGATTTTCTCCCAGCGCGGCGACCTCGCCGGCATCGAAGCCGGGCAGGGTGGCCACCGCGCCGTTGAGAGCGTTGGCGATCTGCTCCAGCGCCGTGACCACCGCGCGGATCTGCTGGACGAGCTGCAGCCCGACGGTGAGGATGGCCGCCTCGTCGTCGTTCTCGATCGCGGTCGCGAGCTGCGTCAGGAGCGCGGCGAGGGCGCCCGCCGCGGTGGCGCCAGCGCTCACGGCGCTCAGGAAGGCGGGCTGGCCGAGGAGGGTCGGAGGGAACTGCAATCCCAGCCGAGAGAGGAACGGGAGGACGTTGTCCGCCGTGAGCTGGCTCTCCAGCGGTTGGAGGGCGAGACCGACCTGCTGCGCGAGAATCTCCAGAGTGCCCGCTTTTCCTGCCATGTTTTACTCCGCGCCCCCGTTTTCCAAAGCCGAGAGCACCTGTGCGTAGGTGAAGCCCGAGAAGCCTTGAAGGCGCGGGGCGAAGCGGGCGAGATCGGTGGCGAGCGCCGGGCTCGCGTAGCGGGCGAGCACGCTCTTGATCCGCTCCAGGCACTCGGTGAACGGCTTGCCGTCGATCTCCTCCGGCAGACGTCGGTCGCGGCGCAGCAGGAGATCGAGCACGGCCTGCACGATCTGCGGGCCGCCGCTTCTATGCCAGACCGTGGCCACCCGGCGGTTGGAATTCACCAGGCGCTCTGTCTCGACGAAGTGGCGCTTCACCAGTTCCGCGACCTCGGTACCCGCCGGCGTGGCCGCGATCTCCCGCTCCGCCTGCACCAGACGCTGGCCGACGGGCCTGTCCAGCGGCGAGACGGCGGCCATCGCCGACGTCGGAACGACACGCACATCCCCCGGCGCGTGTCCGGCCTCGGGGGCGGGCGCCAGGTTCAAAGCCAGCGACGGAAAGGCCGTGGTGATCTGGCTGATGGGGGTCAGCAGACCGTTTCGGCTCGATTGGAGGAAGAGAATGCCCACCACCCGGGTGCCCTGCAGGACGGCCGAGCCGGAATCCCCGGGGAGAGCGAAGAACACCTCGCCGGTCTTGGGAGCGACGAGCGCCGCATTGGTATACAGGCGCTGGAACGCGGAGCCACCATCGGCTTCTCCACTCACGTTCAAGGCATCGACGGTACCCAAGGTCAGCCCCGAGGTCCGGCCGCGCTTCTGGACCTCCAACTGCTTGACGTCCGCGGGTTGCAGATCGTAGGTCCCCGTCACCAGCCCGATGCCCTCGATCTCGGGCTTGTAGCTCTGGCCGGCGTCCAGCTGAACGAGGGCGGTGTCGAGATCGATGCGGGCATCGAGCACCCGACCGATGCGTTGGTTGAGACAGGTCGAGCAGGAGGAGGCGAAGCTGGCGGCAGGCTGTCCGATCCGGCAATCCCTCTCGATGAAGCACTCGACCTCCTCTGCGTTGCTCACCGAGACCCGGGCACCGCTGGCGGTCGCCGTGACGGCGCCGCGGATCGGGACGACCGGCAAATCGTTGATCGCTTTCGCCACGTCCTGGGCGATGGCACTGAGCGTCGATCCTTTCGCGGGTTGCGTGTAGATGCCGAAGGTCGACGGCAGGGAAGACAGGGAGTTCAACGCGCCGCCGGGGTTGACGTTGATGAAGATCCCATAGTCGTCGCCCGAGACGTCGCCGGTGAAGTCGATGTCCAGATGGATCACCGTGGCTCGCAGGGTCGCCGCGGCGTCGGCGTTGGGCGGTCCCGAAACCTGGCAGGACGGAGTGCCCCCGAAAACGGTGACGACCGGTCCCACCGCGCTCGCGGACAGCGCGAGCACGTTGAGATTGGTGACGCCCAAGGCCACGCTCTGGGCGATGCCGGGGGCCGTGTCGCCGTTGATCGTCGTGTAGAGCACGACCTCCTTCGAGCCCGGCGGGGTATCGAGATTGATCGTCACCACGACGAGCGTGTCGGGAGGGATCGGCAGGGTGGCGCTGAAATCGATGTCGTTTCCCGGCGTGCCGTCCGCAGCGGTGGGGACGTCGGCTTTCAGGCTCGTATTGGCCTGCCGGTCGAACGAACCGACGACATGGTGGCAGGTGAGCCCGACGACCTTGCCGTGCGGGTCCGCCGCCGTGGGGGCCGTCGTGGCGAGACAGCCCAAGGTGCCGATCGAAGTCCCCTGCTCTACCTGGATACCGCCTCGGAGATAGTCTCCGGCATATCGCTTGTCGTCGACGGTCGTCGCGATACATTGCGTGATCGCCGCGCGGAACCCCGGCGTCGGCGCCAGCGCCACCTGCGCGCCCGTCGCCGTCGCGGTGACGATGCTGGCCAGGGTGACCAATCCCGCGACCTTCGTGGCGATGTCGTTCAACGTCATCACGCCCGGCGCTTCGAAGTGAACAGGCTTCAGGTTATCCGGACCTCCGGTCGTCCCCCAGGTGAGGAGCAGCATGACCACGGCGCCGCCCGGGCTGGCGGGGCCGCTCAAAGTCACGCTCTGCCGGTCGGGCGCGACGGTGGCGACCAGGCTGGGGCCCGCCGTGAGCCGCGGCACCTCCATCTCGACGACATCGGTCGGAACGCCGTCGATCTCCGGCGGCACCACGGCTTCCGGAGCCAGTTGGTCGAGCGGCTTCTTCTCGACGAGGAAGGCGACGATCGCGAGCTCGTCGGTGGGTTTTCCCGCCACGACTTTCCTGCTGATGCCGACGGCATGAACGCCCGGAAGCGTCCGCAGCTTTCCCTCCGCCGCCTCCTTGACCGTGAGAACGCGCGGATAGTCGGTCACGCCTTCATGGGCTCCACAATCTCGATCTCGGCTCCCAACGCGGCGAGCACCTGGGCGTAGGTGAGACCCGCGAAGCTCGCGAGGCGCGGAGTGAACCGCGAGAGGTCGGCTGCGAACGCCGGGCTCGCGTAGCGGGCGAGGCCATGCTCGATGCGCTCCAGGCATTCCGTGAGCGGTCTCCCCTCGATCTCCTCCGGCAGGCACTGGCCGCGCCGTTGCAGCACGCGGAGCACCGCTTCCAAAATCCGCGGACCGCCATTTCGCCGCCACACCGTGGCCGCGCGGCGATTGGAAGTTACCAGGTTCTGCGCTTCGGGGAGATGACGCTTTACGACGGTCGCGACCTCGGAACCCGCCGGGGTGGCCGCGATCTCTTTCTCCACCTGCGCCAGGCGACCGCCCAGGAAGGACGAAGGCGAGGCGGCGAGCGGCGCCACGGCAGCCATGGCCAGAGCCGGTACGGTCCGCACGTCCTCCGGCGCATGACCGGCCGCGGGCGCCGGCGCCACGTCCAAACCCAGCGCCGAGAAGGCCGCGGTGATCTGTCCGATGGGGGTGATCAACGAAGTCAGGCCGTTGCCACCGAAGAGGATGCCCACCACTTCGCCACCGAGGTTGAAGACGGCCGAGCCGGAATCCCCGCGCGTCGAGAAAGGATCTGTGGGGCTGGAGCTGGTGACCACGGCGATGTTTTGATACTGGCGACGAAACCCGGTCGCCTCCAGGATATATCCCCCCATTTCCATGGTGGTAAAGGTGCCCCAGGTCTGCCCGGTCGTCCGGCCGCGCTTCAAAAGGGGGAGGACGTGCATGTCGGCGGACAGCAGGTCATAGGTGCCGGTGAGGAGGCCGATGCCCTCGACCTCGGGCTTGTACTTCTGGCCGGCGTCCAACTGCACGAGGGCGGTATCGACGTCGATGCGCGCGTCGAGCAGACGACCGATGCGATGGCTGCAGCAGTGGGAGCAGGGCGAGCCGAAGCTGTTGTCGGGCTGACCGACCTGGCGGTCGCTCTTGATGACGCACTCGACCTCCTGCGCGTTGCCGAAGGTGACTCGCGCGGCGTTCGGGGTCGCCGTGACGCTGCCGCGGACGGCCGCAGGAAGATCGCTGATCGATTTGGCGACCGATTGCGCGATGGAGGAGAGCGTCGCTCCCTTCGCGGGCTGGGTGTAGACACCGAACGTGGCTTGGGTACCGCCGGCGTTGACGTTGGTGAAGATCCCGTAGTCGTCGCCCGAGACCTCCCCCCGGAAATCGATCGCGAGCCCGACCACGGTCGCCGTGAGATCGGAATCGTCGGTTTTCGGCGGGCCGAAGATCCGGCAGAAGACGAGCGTATCGCCGACCAGGTTGACGACCGCGCTCGCCGGCCCCAGCGGAGCCGCGCTCGCGCTCACCCCGGCGATGCCCAGATTCGTGATCGCGGTGGCCACCCTGCCGGCGACCCCCACGGGGGTGTCGCCGCTGAGCGTGGTGGAGTACGCGAACTGCCGCGCGGTGCGCAGCCGTACGACGACCAGGGTATCGAGGAGAAGCGGCTCGGTGCCGAGAACGGCGAAGGTGATCTGGTTGCCCCCCAAGACGCTCGAAGCGACCAGGTTCGTCGGCTGCGCCTCGGACGGAGCGACGACGTGCTGACAGGTGATACCGACGACTTTACCCTGCGGAGCCTCGGCCGTGGGAGCCGTGGTGGCGACGCAGCCCAGGGTCCCGATGGCATTCGAGCCGCCGAGCTCGATCTGGATGCCGCCGCGGACGTACTCCTCGGCGTAGCGCCGGTCGTCGATCGCGAGCACGGCACAGCGGCTGATGGCGCAGGTTCCACCCGGCTGGGCGAGGAACGTCACCTGAGCTCCCGCGGCCGCCGCGATGAATCTCGACGATCCTTCGGCATTGACCGCGGCGGCGACTCCCGAAGCGATGTCGTCCAGGCTCATCCACTCCGCGGTTCCGAAGAAGACCACTCGCAGAGGTCCTGGAGGCGAGCCGGTCGCCCCCTGGGTGTAGGACAAGAGAACGCCGAGCCCGTCGCCGGGCTTTTCCTCGCCGGTGAAGTCGACGCTCAGCTGATTGGCGCTCACCGTGGCGACGAGGTGCGAAGGATCGGCGGCGTGGAGCCGGGGCATTTCCATCTCCACGACGTCGGTCGGGACGCCGTCGATCTCCGCCGGCACGACGTCCTCCGGAGCCAGCTGGTCGAGCGGCTTTTTCTCGCTGAGGAAGACGGTGACGCAGAGATCCGCGGTGGGTTTTCCCGCCACGACCTTCCTGCTGATGCCCACGGCGTGGACGCCCGGAATCGCCCGCAGCCGCGCTTCGGCATCGGCTCTGACCTTTAAAATCTGGTCGTACTCTGGCATTGCCTTCGTCGCCTCCTGGCCCTCCCGGAAGCATGGGCGCTCCCCCGAGGCGATTCGTTACATCGCGGCCTCAGGCTCCAGGCTCGCTCAGGGTCCGACCGGCATCGGCGGGACCATCCCCGGGAAGACGTAAGCCTGGAGGAGGACGACGACGCCGACGAGCGCCGCGAGGGCGATGCTGTGCCAGAAGACGTAGCGCAGGATCTCGCCCTCCTTGCCCTCCTGGCCGGTCGCCACCCCGGCGACGACGATGCTCTGGGCGTCGATCATCTTTCCCATCACCCCGCCGCTGCTGTTGGCGGCGCAGGCGAGGATGGGATTGATGCCCAGCCGCTCGGCGCTGATCTTCTGGAGACCCCCGAAGAGGACGTTCGACGACGTGTCGCTGCCGGTGAGCGCCACCCCGAGCCAGCCGAGAATCGGCGAAAAGAAGGGGAAGAGCACGCCGGTCGCCGCGAAGGCGAGCCCCATCGTGGCGTCGAGACCGGCGTAGCGGGTCGAGAAGCCGAGGGCGAGCATGGCGGCGATCGTCAGGAGCGACCACTGCACCCGGCGCAGCGTCCTGCCGAAGGTCCGGAGCAGCTTCAAAGGCGAAAAGCCGAGGAGGAGACCGCTCAGGATGCCGGTGAAGAGGAGGCTCGTGCCGGTGGCGGAGAGCCAGTTGAAGGTGTAGACCGCCGCCTCAGGGGAAGGCTTGGGGACGACCGGCGGCGCCTTGACCACCGCCTTGTCGAGCCCGGGGACGGGGACGTTCACGACCGAGATGCCGTGGAGGAAATTCTCGTGGCCGGAAGCGCCGCCGTTTAAGACGTCCTTCGAGGCCGGATAGCCCCAGACGAAGACGAAGACGCAGAGGAGGAGCCAGGGCAGAAAGGCCCGGAACGCCGCCCGGCCGGTGGGGGTCGCTTCGGTCGCCGCCGTCGCCGCGCGCTCCGCGCCCGTCTCGTGCTCGAAGCTCCAGATCGTCTTCGGCTGCCAGAATCGGAGGAGGACGAGGAGCGAGAGGATCGAGACGATCGAGCCCACGACGTCGACGAGCGAGGGACCGAAATGGTTGCTGACGAGATATTGGGTGATGCCGAAGGAGAGGCCGGCGGTCAGGCAGGCGGGCCACACCTCGCGCATCGCCTTGCGCCCGGCCATGGCCCAGATGAGCCAGAAGGGGACGAGGACCGAGAACACCGGGAGCTGCCGTCCCACCATGGCGCTCAAGGCGGCTTCCGGCAGCCCGGTGACCTTGGCGAGGGTGATGACCGGGGTGCCGAGCGCGCCGAAGGCGACCGGCGCGGTGTTGCCGAGGAGGGCGAGACCCGCCGCCTGGAGGGGCCGGAAGCCGAGGCCGATCAACATGGCGCCGCAGATGGCGACCGGCGTGCCGAAGCCGGCCGCGCCCTCGATGAAGGCGCCGAAGCTGAAACCGATCAAAAGGAGCTGGATGCGCCGGTCGCTCGCGAGCCCCGCGACCGTCCGTTTGAGCACCTCGAACTCGCCGGCTTCCACCGTGATGTCGTAGACGAAGATCGCCCCCACGATGATCCAGCCGATGGGGAGGAGCCCGAAGGCGGCGCCGCTGGCGGCGGCGGCGAGCGCGAGGCGCGCCGGCATGCCATAGACGAGAATGGCGATGGAGAGCGAGGTGGCGAGGCCGAGGAGCGCGGCCCAGTGGGCCTTGACATGGGCGAAGGCCAGGAGCCCTAGAAGGACGACGACGGGGAGCGCCGCGACGAGCGCCGAGCCGAGCAGGCTGCCGTTGACGGGAGAGTACACCTGGGTCCAGGTTTCCATCCGGTCCTCCTCGTTTTTGTGGGGATACTCTAATCGTAGACACCCCTGTCTGGGAAGGGGAAGCCCACAGGCGATTTCACAGGCGATCCGAAAGCTCGCGACGCCGCGGTGCCAGGCGCGTGGATCGCTGCCCTTGAAATAGTTGCTTTGGGTGGTCAGCGGATCGATCCCCACGAGCGCCGGATGTTCCGCTCCCCCGGAGAGATGCAGGCGCACGGTCTTCTCCCGCGAATTCGCGGTGCCGAGGCTGAACATCGTCTCCCGCTCCCCCAGGAACAACCGATATCCTTTCCCGCGGGCAAAATAGCGCACCCCCGGCTCTCGCACCTGGCCGACGTTCTCTTCAAAACGCAGCGGCATTTTCGCCGCCAGCTCCGCGAGCTGGCATCGAAAGATGGATTCCCGGCGCGGCGAGGGCTGTCCCGTCCCTCCCCGCCTGCGGCACTTTTACTATCAGGGGAAGGTCGGGCGTGGGGCCCGGCCCCGTTCCCCGCTTCCTTTCCTCGATCCGAAAAGGAGTCCCTGATGAAAAAGGAATCGAAAGCCAATCCCCAGCGCATCCTGGGCCGTCGCCTGGCGGTGGAGCTGAAGCGCGAGCAGCTCGCCTGGGCGGCGGGTGGCGTCGCGACCTGGACCTTGACCTATCCGGCCGACGGCGGCGGCGAGGACTCGGGCGGGGGTGGGGGTGGCGGCGTCGCCGTCACCGAGGTTTAAGACCCGTCCTCGCAACCCCGCCGTGAGCGCTCCGGCCGTCGCCGTCCCTGAAGCGGGCTCCACGGCGGCCGGGGCGCTCGTCGCACCCACTCCCCGAGACCGCAGAGGATGTAGAGTCGCCTGCCGATGACCCGTGTGCTCGTACCGACCTACCCGAAAGACCTCCACGCCGTCGAAGTCGCCCTGGCGCTCGCGGCCGCGGGCCACGAGGCGGTGCTCTGGCAGGGCAGCGACTTTCCCACCCGGCAGAGCGCCTCGATCGAGATCCGCGGCGGCGCGCTCGACTGGGAGGTCCGCGGGCCCGGGCTCGAAGCGGCGCGGCCGCCCTTCGACGTCGTCTGGCTGCGGCGCCCGACCTCGCCGGTCTTCCCCACGGGGATGCATCCGGCCGATCTCCCGGTCGCCCGGCGCGAGGCGCGGGACTTCCTGGCCGGCCTCGTCCACTTAGCGGCGCCGGACGCCTTCTGGGTGAACCCGCTAGCGAGCCGCCCGCGCTCCGAGCTCAAGGCGATCCAGCTCCAGGAAGCGGTGCGCGCCGGCCTCGCCGTGCCGCCCACCCTGATGAGCAACGACCCCGAGCGCATCCGCCGCTTCCTGGGCGAGCTCCCGGGCGGCGCCATCTACAAGCCGTTCAACCCGGTGCAGTGGGAGACCGACGAGCAGGTGGCGGTCCTCTGGACGAGCGAGATCACCGCCGCCGCCCTGCCGGAGGACGAGATCCTGCGGCTCACCCCGGGGATCTTCCAGGCGAAGGTCGAGAAGACGCACGAGCTGCGGGTGACCGTGATGGGGCACCACGTGACGACCGCCCGGCTGCTCTCCCAGGAGCTGGCCGACGCCCGGCTCGATTGGCGGGCCGGCGGCTCGAAGCTCCGGGTCGAGCCCGACCGCCTGCCGCCGGAGGTCGAGATCGCCTGTCTCGCGCTCCTCGAGCGGCTGGGCCTCGTCTTCGGCTGCTTCGACTTCATCGTCACCCCCGAGGGGGAGCACGTCTTCCTGGAGGTCAACACCGCCGGCCAGTTCCTCTGGGTGGAAGAGGCGAATCCGGAGCTCCCGATGCTCGCGCCCTTCGTCGCCTTCCTCCTCGCGAAGCGGGCCGACTTCCGCTGGCAGCCCACCGCCCCCCCGATCCGCCACGTCGACTTCCACCCCGCCGCCCTCGAAGCCGTCGCCGCCCTGGCTCCCCACCATGTGGATGCCGAGGCGGTCTTCGTCGAGCGCGAGGAGGAGAGCGAGCCGTAGATCTCGGGTGCCGGGCTAGGTGCTTCGAGGTGGCAGCTGGGATCTCCCGGGCGTGGAGCTGCCGACTTCGAGGATGGAAGTACCCTACTTCTGGAGCAGAAGTGCCCTACTTCGGGAGTGGAAGTGCCCTACCTCGGGAGCAGAAGTGCCCTACTTCGGGAGCAGAAGTGCCCTACTTCGGGAGCGGAAGTGCCCTACTTCGGCAGTGGAAGTGCCCCACTTCGGCAGCGGAAGTGCCCCACTTCGGCAGTGGAAGTGCCCTACTTCGGGAGTAGAAGTGCCCTACTTCAGCAGTAGAAGTGCCCTATCTCTGGAGTAGAAGTGCCCTCCCCTGAGGACGGTTGTCGGTAGAAAAACGGCCCGTCCGCAAGCCTCCCCTCGGCGAACCGGGGACTCAGCAGTTGCAGGTGTCCATGTTGAAACACCGGATCGGGGACGGCGACCCCGTTATCCCGGTGGGGCCGAAGCCCACGATCGCCGAGCCGCGATACCGGGGACAGCATGCTGAGGGCATGGCCGCGTCCAGGTAGGCGTTGCCGCCGGCGAGCATCTCGGCAGGGGGGCTTTGACTTCGCTCTTTCGATCTCGTAGTGTCTTCTCATATGAACGGGAGATCTATGCGAAAGCACAAACTTGCCATCCCCACCCTGGCTCTCATCGCCCTCTTCGCCTCAGCATCGTGCACCTTCGCCGCGAACAGCACTCCGGCCCAACCCTTGGTGCCTCTGCCCGCCTTCCTCACGGGGGGGCAGACCCCAACCCCGCGCGTGCAGTGCCAGGGGAACTGCTCGCTGTGGTGCGAGTCCGGGGCGTTCTATTCCAACTACTTCTTCACGACCTCGGGCCACTGCTGCAGTCTCGTCGATAGCTCCCTCTGCCCGGACGGCAGCACCGTCACCGGCACGGAGTGGTTCCCGGTGACCTGCGGCGTGGCCATCATCTGTTGAGGCAAGCGTCGGAAAGAAAAAGAGGCGGCGCCCCGCGGGGCAGCCGCCTCTTTTCTTTGAAGGGCCGGAGGAAGATCTACTTGCGGGTGATGGTGAACTTGCCGAAAGCGACGCCGACCTCGACGCCCTGGCCCTTGCCCGAGAGGGCGAGCGAGACCTCGCCCTTGGTCATCGCCGAGGCGGCGGCGGAGTTGCCCGCGCCAGCGCTGGCGCCGGCGGTGGCATAGGTGCCGAAAATGTCGGCGATGTCGGCGACGTCCGAGAACTTGCCGAGGCCGTCCCGGATCTCACCCTTGCCCGCGGTGATGCCGCCGCCCTTGGCTTCCAGGGTGACGTCGGCGCGCTGGCCGTTGTCGCAGGTGATCGTACCGACGCCCTTGCCCTGCTTGTAGAAGATCGACCACTCCTTCATGTCGTACCGCATCTCGCACTTCGTCAACGCTGCTGCCGGGGACGGTGCGGCGGCGGCGAAAATCGCCACGAGCGCCAGGCCCGCGAGGATCGCTCTGTTCTTCATGGTTCTCTCCTTAAAGAGTTTCAGCTCCGGGTGAAGCGGAGGCGCACCATCCGGAAGGAACTTCGCCTGGGAGAGCTTGCACGAATCGTTCCAAGAGGCGCCGGCCGGCGAGCCTGAGGCCCGCCGGCCGCAACGCGGTTAGTTGCAGGGATAGTCGCCGATCACCACGTACGGCGTGACAACGCCCCAGCCGCCGTGATTGTTGATACACCAGAACTGGTAGCCCACGATGGTCGAATGGCTGGCGTCGGAGAAGTAGGTGTAGTCGTGGCCGGTCCGCGCGGCGTGCGCCGGCTGGGCGCCCGGGACGGCGACCAGGAGCAGGAGGGCGAGGGCGGCGACGAGGGCGAGGGTGGCGAAGGGACGACGGCGGGAACGGAGGGTCTGGAGCATCGGGGGTCTCCTCGTAAACATTCGTAGAACGGGCGGATGCCTCTCTATAGGAGGTGCGGTTCGGCGCCGGGAGTGAGACGGTTGAGCCATCGGCGGTAGGGAGCGGCCGGCGAGCCCGCGGCTCGCCGGCCGGAGCCTGGCCAGGCTAGTTGCAGGGGTAGTCGTTGATGTCGACGTAAGGGGAGGTCGTGCCCCAACCGCCGTGGTAGCCGATGCACCAAAACTGGTAGCCCACGACGTTCGAGTGGTTGGCGTCGTCGTAGTAGGTGAAGTCGTGGCCGGTACGGGTGTCGGCGCGGACCGGCTGGGCGCCGGGCACCGCGAGGAGGAGGAGAAGGGCGAGGGCGCCCACGAGGGCGAGGGTGACGAGCGGCCGGCTTAGGGAACGGAGGGTCTGGAGCATCGGAGATCTCCTTGGGAAGGCGGGCGGGTGCCCGCGAGTGGCGGAACGACTCTCTATGGAAAAGTGCCGCTGGGGATCGAGAGTGAGCCCGGCGCACCGGAATTGCGCGACAGGCAGCGCCCTGGGTCGCTCTGAAACAGATCGGCCCGATTCTGGATTGGATCTACAGGGTTCTGCTTCCGCTAGAATGGGATGCAGGAGGAAACCATGACCGATTGGCGTGAGTATCTAGCGGCGGACCCCGCGATCTGCGGAGGTCAGCTCTGTGCCAAGGGGACGCGTGTGTTCCTCACCAACATCCTCGATAGCTTGGCCGAGGGTGCTTCCTCTGAGGAGATCCTCCGGAGTTATCCTTCCTTGAAGCCGGAGCACATCGGCGCGGCCCTTGCGTATGCCGCGGAGTTGGCTCACGAGGAAAGCCTCTTGCCCTTGGTGCGTCCTTGAGGTTTAAGCTCGACGAGAACCTTCCCACCGAGATCATCGCGGAGCTTCACCAAGCCGGCCACGACGCCGACTCCGTCTTTTCCGAAGGGCTGGTCGGCTCGCCGGATTCGCTGGTACTGAAACAGGCCACACTCGAAGGCCGGATCTTCTTGACCATGGACAAGGGCTTGGGTGACCTTCGTGCTTACAACCCACGGGATTATTCGGGGATTGTCCTCTTCCGACCCCCCGAAACCGGCCGCGGAGAGGCATTGACCTTCATCCAACGTCATCTCCCGGCGGTTTTGCGTCTTGAGATGGAGGGGCGCCTCCTGGTCGTCACCGACACGGGCATCCGCAGCCGTTGACGCTTGACGCCCCCCCCCGCACCGCCCGCCCCAGCCTCTCCAACCCTGCGACGACCTCCGCCGTCCTGACCGCGAACCCTAACCGGAAGTGCCGCGGCGCCTCGAAGAACTTCCCAGGGACGATCGAGGTTTCGAGCTGCCGCAGCCGATCGTGCAGAGCCTCGCTGTCCGCCGCGTGCCGCAGGCGCGGGAAGACGGTCATCGAGCGCTCGGGGACGACACACTCCAGCTGCTCCTCGTGCTCCTTAAGAAAGGCGTGCACGAGCTCGATGTTGGGATCGAGGATCGCCCGGCTCCTCGCGGCGAAGCGGGGGAGTTGGCGGAAGGCGGCCGTGGCCAGGGACTGGCCGGGGATGGAGCCGGCCGCCGCCATGAGGTCGTAGGTGCGCCGTAGGCGGTTGGCGAGATCCTCGGTGGCCAAGATCCAGCCGCAGCGCAGGCCCGAGAGACCGTAACTCTTGGTCAGGCTGCTCGTGGCAAGGAAATGCGGTCCGAGATGGACGTGGGACGGGGGGGCCGCTTCAAACCAGGTATCTCGATAGACCTCGTCGACGAGGACGAGGGCGCCGGCCGCGGCGGCGAGGCGGCCGATCTCGGCGACGTCTGCCGTCTCGAGGAGCACCCCGGTGGGGTTGTGGGGATTGGTGAGGACGACGAGGCGGATCCCCGCCGCGAGTCGCTTCTGGATCTCGTCGAAGTCCGGCCGGTAGCGATCCTCGAAGCGGCGGGAGAAACGCTCGATCCGGGCGCCGAGGAATCCGAGGGCGGCCAGGAGCGGCTCGTAGGTGGGCTGCTCGACGAGCACCGGATCCCCCGGCTGCACCAAGGCCGAAAGGGCGAGGAAGTTCGCCCCCGAGGTTCCCTCCGCGAGGACGACCTGCTCCGGCGTCACCCCATACTGCGCGGCGATCGCCTCCTTCAAGGGGGGATAGCCGTCGCGGCTTCCGGCATCCGGCGTATTGATCAGAAGATCGCCCGGCTCGAACGCGAGATCCGCCGTCGTACAGCCCACGAGGCCGCTGTTCGCCAGGTTGTAGCGCGCCGCGGCATGCTCCTTGGCCCAGCGCATGTAGACGCTCGCCTTGACGCTCATACCGACCTCCGATTCTTCAATCGGCTCCAGAACAGGTAGACGGGAACCCCCAGGGCGAGCACCACCGAGCCGGCCAGGGCGTTCCTGAAATCGGTGAAGAAGATGTTGACGACGATCCCGAAGCCGGCGAGGGCGAAGAGGAGAGGGACGACGGGGTAGCCGGGGGTGGCGAAGGGGCGGGGCGCGTCCGGCATCTTCCGGCGGAGGACGAGGAGCGAGATCCCGGCTAAGGCGAAGAAGATCCAGTCGGCGAAGACGGCGTAGGAGAGCAGGCGGTCGTAGGTGCGGGTGAAGGCGAAGAAGGCGGCGAGCACGCCCTGGAGGAGGATCGCCGCGGTGGGCGCCCGGAAGCGCGGGCTCAAACGCGCCAGCCAGCTGAAGAAGAGGCCGTCCTTCGCCATGGCGTAGTAGACCCGGGGCGCCGCCAGGAGCGAGAGGTTCAAAAACCCGAAGGTCGAGACGACGATCAGGAGGCTGATCGCCTTCGCTCCCGTCTCCCCGACGAGCTTCGCCGCCACGTCCGCCGCCGGGGTGTGGGTCGCCGCGAGCCCGGGCGCGGTCAGGACGTGGACGTAGGCGACGTTCGCCGAGACGTAGACCGCGATGACGCAGAAGACGCCCAGGAGAATGGCGCGCGGGAGGTTCCGCTCCGGCTCCTTCACCTCTTCTGAAACGTAGTTCAGGCTCTGCCAGCCGCCATAGGCGAACATCGCGGGCACCAGACCGGCGAGGAAGGCCGAGAGCAGGGGGAGCCCGCCGGCGAGGTCGGGCGGCAGGATCGGCGTCATCTGAAGCCCCGAGCCGTGGGCGAGGAGGAAGGCGCCGACGATGAGCGCCGCCAGGGCGACGGTCTTCGTAAAGGTGATGGCGTTTAAAAGGATCGCCCCCGGCTTGATCCCCAGGGCGTGGAATCCGGCGACGCCCAGGAGGATGGCGACCGCGAGCGGCACGATCCAGGGCTCCGGCAGGGCCACGAGCCGCCCCACGTATTGCGCGAAGGCGACCGCCACCGCCGCCGTCGCTCCCGACTGGATGATGAAGAGGAGCGCCCAGCCATAGAGGAAGGCGACCAAGGGGTGGAACGCCTCGCGGAAGAAGGCGTACTGGCCGCCGACCTGGGGGAGGACGGTCGAGAGCTCGGCGAAGACGAACGCCCCGAAGAGCGCGATCAAGCCCCCCGCGGCCCAGACCGCGATGATGAGAAAGGGGGTGTGGACCTTCTGCGCCGTGACGTAGGGGTTGATGAAGATGCCGGAGCCGATGATCCCCGAGATGACGATCATCGTGGCGTCGAAGAGGGTGAGACGCCGGGCGAAGGTGGGGGCGGTCATGGGGATCGGGCCGGGATTCTACTACGGGCCCTCGCCGATCCCCCGGCCCGATCTCGCGCGGGATTGCCGGGTGTTAGACTTCGCCCTCCACCACCACGAGGGGCTTCTACCGGTGAGCTACGTCGGCTCGACCATCGGCAACTACCGCATCGAGTCCTGGCTCGGCCAGGGAGGGATGGGGGAGGTCTACCGGGGCTACGACCCGCGCCTGGAGCGCCGGGTCGCGGTCAAGACCATCCACTCGAAGGAGCGGCTGTCGCCCGTCCACAAAGCCCGCTTTCTGCGCGAGGCCCGGCTCCTGGGGAAGCTCGGCCATCCCGCCATCTGCCAGGTCTACGACCTGATCGAGACCCCCGAGGCGGATTTCCTCATCCTCCAGAGGCTCGATCCGCGCCGCCGGCCGACTGCGGAGGAGGCCGCCGCCGAGCTCCGCGCCCTCCGTGCCAAGCCCCAGCGCCGCCAGGCCGAGGGGCTGATCGGCTTCATGCTGAACGACCTGCGCCCGTGTCTCGAACGGGTCAACCGGCTGGACCTGCTGGACGCGGTGGGGGACCGGGCGCTCGCCTACTTCGGGGACCTCCCGGAGGGCGAGCTCACGCGCCGGGAGCTGCTCCATCGGGCGCAGGATGGCTCGTCAGCTCGAAGGAGATCGCTCCCGGACTGCCAGGAGGCAGAATTTCATTGGCCTCCAGTAGCTCGGGCACCATGATGCGAAGCTTTTCCGTCAGAGACTCCAAGCTTGGGGCCTCGGTGGCCAATCCGGGGACATCCTCGCTGGTCGCGACCCAGACGCCGGCTTCGGGATCCCAGTCTGCAAGGATGTGGTACATGATGCTCCAATCTGCTGGTAGGAGATCGTACCATGTCAATACCTGGTCGGTGCGGAGAAAAAAGAGGGCAACGGGCAGGCTCGCGTCCTGCCCGTCACCTGCCGTCTGGCGCCTATTTGCTGGAAGCGTCCCCGACCATGACCGGAGCCGCCCGATAGAGCTGCGGGTAGACCTTCTTCAGGGCCTCGACCTTCGGGAGGTCGTTGCGCATGATGTAGGGCTGCGTGGGATTCTTGATCAGGAAGTCCTGGTGGTAGTCCTCGGCGGGATAGAAGCTCTTCACCGGCTCGATCTTGGTGACGATGGGTCCGCTGAAGACCTTGGCGTTCGTCAGCTGCGCCACGTAGGCGCGCGCGATGCGCTCCTGGGTCGGGTTCTGGAAAAAGATCTCCGAGCGGTAGCTGGGACCGGAGTCCGGCCCCTGGCGGTTGAGCTCCGTGGGATCGTGGGCGACGGCGAAGTAGAGCTGCAGGAGCTGCCCATAGGAGATCTTCGTGGGATCGTAGGTGATCGCGACCGTCTCGGCATGCCCCGTCCGCTCCGTGCCCACCATCTCGTAGTGGGCGGTCGACTTGTCGCCCCCGGAGTAGCCGGCGACGACCTGGGTCACCCCCTGGACGTGCTCGAACATGCCCTGCAACCCCCAGAAGCATCCCCCGGCGAGCACCGCGGTCTGTTTGCCGGTCGCCTCGGCGGCGGGGGTGTCCACCGCCGGAGCGGGAATCACCTTGTTGATCGCATCGGCTCCCGCCGGGTAGCTCCATCCGCAAGCCGCGAGCGCCAGGGCCGCAACGGTCATCTTCATCTTCGTTCGCATGGTGCCTTCCTTACCTCAAGATCGCAGCGAGCCGCGCGAGTGCGCCCGTGCTTCTTTTCGATACGCTGCCGGGAGGGCCGCGGATTTAGGGAACGGGCTCCGGCGGACTGGGAGTATTTTCCCTGGGAGCGCTGGCGTCCTCGCCGGCTCCTTTTGAGAACAAACGGCGGGGTCGGGGTGTTCCCGGGGGGTGTCAAGCCCTCTCCGGACCGGCGGACTCTTTCTGAAGGATTTCTCGAACCTGTCGGCAGAGGTGGGCGCTGATCCAAATGTCCGGTCGCGCGCTCAGGGAGTCGACAAGGTCCAAAGCGATCTGCCGAGGGATCTTCCTTCTTCGCCAGGCCAAAAGGATAACTCCAAGAGTTCCGGTGACCCGCGTGTCGAGCTCAGCGGTCTTCAATTGAGCCGATGCCGCAAGCCGGGCCTCGGAATCGTCGACAAGAAGCCAGTCGGCCCGTTGCTCGATCGTCAGTCGAATGCTCTCGGCCTCGCCAGCCCCGAGCAACTCCCCCTGCGGACGGGACAGGCTTAAAGATCTGACCTCGATCTGGCCTGAGCGATAGAAACCCTCAAGGAGGCCGGCATCGGGCGCTCCGAGCCGCAGTCCGGCTGTGACCAGCTCCTCGTAAACCGCAGGAGGTGTACAGATCTTTGGGAACAGACGAAAGAGCGCATCAAGCCCGCCAATTTTGGCGAATGCCATCAGCGGTCCGGCGTCGGCGACGACCTTCACCGGTCGAGTAGCGACTTCAGGTCTTCGATCTCGGTCGGATCGACTTTTGGCGAGAGGCCATGGGCATAGGCCAGGGGAATGATCTCTCGCAGGGAGACCCCTGCCTGATGAGCGGCGAAGGCGAGCGACCCCTCACCGCGGGCATAGGCAGCGAGCGCCTGGCGCACCTTCCACTCCCGAAGGCCGAGGACGAGAACCTCCTGACGCTCTTCAGGAGAGCTGGGAAGTTGGCGTGCGGTCTCTTCAGAAATTGAGATGGCGACTTTTTGGCGCGGCATGATGAATCTCCCTTGGAATCGTACCACGTCGGGCGACTTGCATCCGGGAAGGGCCTAGACCCCTTTCTTCCCCCGGACCCGCACCAAAAAATCCTCCAACCGCTGCCCCGCTTCCACCGAAAACCCCTCCTCCAGCACCTCCGGCTCCGCGATCCGGTCGAGTCTGGAGCAGGGCTCCTGACAGCGTGGTGTCAGGAGAGATGACGGCAGGGGCAGCAGCCGCTTCAGCGTCCGAGCCCCGGGATCTCTTCGAGGTGGGGGAGAGGGGCGTCCAAGACGTCGGAGAAGAGAGTCAGCACGCGCAGGGTGAGCCCCCAGATGGCATGGCCGCGGAAGCGGATCGAGGGGTAGACCAGGCGTTGGCCCTCGCGCTCCCATTCGAGGGAGTTGGCGTTCGCCGGGTCCCAGAGGTGGGCGAGGGGGACCCAGAAGGCTTCCGCCACCTCGGCGGGATCGGGGGCGAAGGGGAGGAGCTCCGGGCCGAGGTAGTAGACGAAGGAGGAGAGCACCATCCGGAGATCTTTCCCGCCCAGGCGGACCAGGACGTGCGAGAGGGCGCCCAGACGGTGTCTCTCTTCGAGGGCGAGCCCGACCTCTTCGAAGGTCTCCCGCTCCGCCACCGCCTCGGGGTGCGGATCGTGGAGCGAGGCCCGTCCGCCGGGGAGGGCCATATGGCCGGACCACGGGTCGTCCGCCCGTTCGGAGCGCCGGATGAGGCAGAGCGACAGCTCCGGCTCCCCGGCGAGGACGAGCGCCACCGCGGCCTCCGAGTGGTGCGGCTCGGGCTCGACGAGCTGCGGCCGGTGTTGGGCCAAGGCCTGGCGGATGGTGTCGAGAGCGAAGGGCATGGGATGCCGGGCCACGGCCGGGAGGACCGGAGAGCGGTCGGGAGAAGAGTAGCACCGCCCGGGCTTGGAGGTCGGCCTCGGCTCGGGTGGTGCAATAGAGAGCGCAGAGTCCGTTGGAACCCGCGGGCGTCCGCGGCCCCTTTCTTGCTAGACTGAAGCGTCGCGAGCAAACCCTATGGCAAAAAACGACAGCTACCGCGCCTCCGTCCTCATCGTGGACGACGAGGCCTCCATCCGCGAGAGCCTGCGGATGATTTTGGAATTCGAAGGCTACCGGGTGGAGGAGGCGGGGGGCGGGGCCCAGGCCCTCGCCAAGGTGGCCGACCGGCTGCCCGACGCCGTCATCCTGGACATCAAGATGCCGGAGATGGACGGCCTGGAGCTCCTCCGCGCCTTCCGCGAGCGGGGCTACGAGATGCCGGTCCTGATGATCAGCGGCCACGCCGACATCAACACGGCGGTCGAGGCGACGAGGCGGGGGGCCTTCGACTTCTTCGAGAAGCCGCTCCAGCGAGAGCGGGTCCTCCTCTCGCTCAGGAACGCCACCGAGAGCCACCGCCTCCAGTCGGAGAACCGGGCGCTCCGCCAGGAGCCCGACGAGCTGATCGGCGCCGCCCCCGCCATGCGGCGGCTGCGGGAGACGATCGAAAAGGCGGCCCCGACGACCGCCACCGTCCTCGTCACCGGCGAGAGCGGCACCGGCAAGGAGCTCGTCGCCCGCGCGATTCACCGGCTGTCGGCGCGCCGCGACCGCGCGATCGTCCAGGTCAACTGCGCCGCCATCCCCGAGGAGCTGATCGAGTCCGAGCTCTTCGGTCACGAGAAGGGGAGCTTCACGGGCGCCGTGAGGAGGCAGACCGGGAAGTTCGTGGCCGCCGACGGCGGCACGATTTTCCTGGACGAGATCGGCGACATGTCGGCCCGCACCCAGGCCAAGGTGCTCCGGGTGCTCCAGAACGGCGAGGTCGAGCCGGTGGGGGCCGAGCGCACGGTGACGGTCGACGTCCGGGTGGTGGCGGCGACCCACCGCAACCTCCAGGAGGAGATCGCCGCCGGGCGCTTCCGGGAGGATCTCTTCTACCGCCTGAACGTCATCCCCATCCACACCCCGGCGCTCCGCGAGCGGCTGGACGACATCCCGGTCCTCGTCGACTACATGGTCCGCCGCTACGCCAGCGAGAACAACTACCGGGCCAAGGAGTTCACGCCCGACGCGCTCGCCCACCTCCAGGCGCTCCCCTGGAAGGGCAACGTCCGCGAGCTCAAGAATCTCGTCGAGCGCCTGCTCATCCTCTCCCCGGGTGACGCGATCACCCGTGAGGACGTCTTCGCGGCGACCGGCGGCACCCGGCCCGAGCTCTCCTCGGCGCTCATGGCGGTCAAGACCCTCCGCGAGTTCCGCGATCTCTCGGAGCGGCTCTTCATCCTCCAGAAGCTCGACGAGAACAGCTGGAACGTGACCCAGACGGCGCAGGCGATCGACACGCCGCGGAGCAATCTGTACAAGAAACTGGAGCAGTACGACATCCGGCGCGAGGGGGTACCGAGTGGAGAAGAGTGAGACCGCGACTAACCTTGAGACCCAGAGCCTCGTGACGAGGCTCCTCGAAGAGAGCGGCGCCCTCCGCCACGGCCACTTCCTCCTCTCCTCCGGCCTTCACTCGCCGGCCTACGTGCAGTGCGCGCTCCTCCTCGAAGATCCGGTGCGCGCGAGGCGGGTGGGGAAGGAGCTGGCCGAGGAGCTGCACCCGTTCCACCCCGATTCCGTCCTCTCGCCGGCCCTGGGAGGGATCGTCATCGGCCACGAGGTCGCGGCGGCCTTGGGGGTCCACTTCCGCTTCGCCGAGAGAAAAGGCGAGGAGATGGGCCTCCGGCGGGGCTTCACCCTCCGCCCGGGAGAGCGGGTGGTGGTGATCGAGGACGTCGTGACGACCGGCCGCTCGACGCTAGAAACCGCCGCCCTCGCCACCGCCCGCGGCGCGAGGGTCGTCGCGATCGGCTCGATCATCGACCGCACCGCCGGCCGCAATCCCTTCGACCTCCCCTACAAGTCGCTCCTGGAGCTCAATTTACCTTCCTACACGGCGGCGGAGTGTCCGCTCTGCCAGGCGGGCGGGACGCCGGAGAAGCCGGGGAGCCGGCCGGGGGCGTAGGGGACCGGGCAGGTCGTAAGAAGGTTCCAGCCTGTACCGAGTCTTCGACCTCAAACCGCCGAGCTCTTCTCCCAGGGAAATACCAGGCATGCGTTACGATGCAGCCATGGACGGCGTTCGAAAGCTCCGGCCCCACGAGATCCCGCACCCTACCCTCTCGCCCGACACCGATCCCGAGGCCGAGAAGGTGCAGCTTGCGATCTTCCGGAACATGCCGCTCGGGCGCAAGGCGCAGCTGGTCGCAGAGGCTATCGACACCTCGCGAGCGCTCACCCTGGCTGGCCTGCGGGCTCGCCATCCCGAGGCGGGACCGGAGGAGCTCCACCGCCGCCTCATCGGTCTCGAGCTCGGGGAAGAGCTCGCCACCCGAGTCTACGGTCCGCTCCCGGAAGAGCGCCCCTAAGAGAATGGCCGGACTGGTCTGGGGGATTCCCCTGCTCGTGATCGACGTCCTGGAGGGTCTCGGCGTCCGTTACCACGTCGGCGGTTCGTTCGCGAGCTCGATCCATGGTCTCCCGCGGCAGACCCTGGATCTCGATCTCGTCGCAGATCTACCTCAATCGGCGGTCCCCGATTTCGTCACCCGGCTGGAGAAAGATTTTTACCTGGACGACGAAGCTATCCGTCGCGCGATCACCCGCCATACTCACTTCAACCTCATCCATCTGGACTCCGGCTTCAAGATCGACGTCTTTCCCCCCAGCGCCAAGGGATTCGATCGGAGCGAGCTCGCCAGGGGTGTTCCATTCGCCATCGAGGACCCGGAGAGAACCGTCGTCATCAAGTCTGCCGAGGACATCCTCTTGCGCAAGCTTCATTGGTACCGGCTTGGCGGTGAGACCTCGGACCGGCAGTGGAATGACATTCTAGGCATCGTCCGGACGCAGGGGGAGCGTCTGGATCTCACCTATCTGCGCCGTTGGGCTGAGTCTCTGGAGATCGAGGATTTGCTCGACCGAGTTTTGGGCAGCTGAAGACGCGCGTATTCCCTACCCCCACCCCTCCCGCTCGATCTCCTCCCCATGCTCCCCCAACCCCGGCGCCGGCCAGGCCAACCGCGCCGGGGTGCGCGAGAAGCGCAGGGGGGACGCCACCGTCTCGACCTTTCCGAAGCTCGCCCCCGCCATCTCCCAAAGCCCGGCGCGTTCCCGGAGGACCGGATCGGCGAGGGCTTCTCCGACGCTCTGGACGGGAGCGCACGGCACTCCAGCGGTGTCGAAGAGCGCCAGCCAGTGTGCGGCGGGGCGGGTAGCGAAAATCTGACTTAAGACCGCGGAGAGCTCGGCTCTCGCTTCGACCCTTCCGGGATTGGTGGCGAAGCGGGGATCGGCTCCGAGATCGGGGCGTTCGAGCGCCTTACAGAGCCGCTGCCACTGAGCGTCGTTGCCCACGGCGAGCACGAAGGGGCGGTCGGCGGTGGGGAAGGCCTCGTAGGGGACGATCGTGGGATGGGCATTGCCGTGCCGCGCCGGCTCTTTGCCGGTCACGAGGGCGGCCTGGGCGACGTTCAAGAGGCCGGCGACGGCGGTGTCGAAGAGGGCGACCTCGATCTTCTGACCCTTTCCGGAGCGGGTGCGCTCGTGAAGGGCGGCCAGGATGGCGATCGCGGCGTTCTGGCCGGTCAGGACGTCCACGAAGGCGACCCCGGTCTTCATGGGCGTCCCCGCGGGCTCGCCGGTCACCGCCATCCAGCCGGCGCGGGCCTGGATCGCGAAGTCGTAGCCCGGCCGGCCCGCCTCCGGGCCTTCGGCGCCGTAACCGGTGATCGAGCAGAAGATGAGGCCGGGGTTGGCGGCGGCGAGAGCCTCGTAGCCGAGCCCCCAGCGCTCCAGGGTGCCGGGGGCGAAGTTCTCGATCGCCACGTCGGCGGTGGCGGCGAGCCGGCGGACGAAAGCCTGGCCCTCCGGGGTGGCGAGATCGGCTACGACCGAGCGCTTGTTGCGGTTGGCGGCCAGGAAATACGCGCTCTCCCGCCCTTCCGGACCTTCGACCCAGGGCGGCCCCCACTGCCGGGTCTCGTCGCCGCTCCCCAGCCGCTCGACCTTGATCACCTCCGCTCCCAGGTCGCCCAGAACCATGGTGCAGAGCGGCCCGGCGAGGACCCGCGAGAGATCGAGGACCCGGAGGCCGGACAAGGGAGGAGGGGCGGACAGGTCGGTTGCGGGCATCGGAGGCATCGGAGGGCCTGGCTCGGAGGCCGGATTCTACCTCTGCTAGACTCTGCGGGCTGAAAACCGGCGAGGAGCGGATGATGTTCGACAAACCCTTGCGTGCGATCCGTAGAGCGGCGCCGGCGTTCGCCCTGCTGCTCGGCCTGGTCGTCCCTACCTGGAGCCTCGCCCAGCCGCCCCAACCGGCCCTGCCGGAGACGACGCCTGGGCCGGCCACCCTTCCGGCCGCTCCGAGCCCTCCGGGATACGCCTCGGGAGCGCCGGCCGAGGCGGTCCGCGGCGAGGAGCTCCTGCGCTTCCAGTCCATGGTCAAGGGAGATACGGGGAGCCTCGAACGGATGCTCGGCGAGGACTTGACCTACACGCATTCGACCGGCGAGGTCGACAGCAAGGCGCACTTTCTCGCGAAGCTCACTTCCGGCCAGTTGCGCTATCTCGCCCTCCACCCCAGCGAGGTCGAGGTGCGGATGCTGGGCGAGGCGGGAGCCGTGGTCACCGGCCGGATCGAGATCCAGGCGGTGTCGGAAGGCAAGAACCTCGCTTTCCCGGCCCGCTTCCAGAGCGTCTACGCGCGGCGCCACGGGCGCTGGCTGCTCGTCGCCTGGCAGTCGACCCGTTTGGGCCCGTAGAGAGGCTCGTCCCGATGACCGCCCGGCGACCCCTGCCCTCCAGCCATTTCCTCATGCCGCACCCGGAGCGGTTCGACGCTCTGCGCGCCGCCAAGCGGGCGATGACCGAAGAGCACCTCGGCCGGGCGCCGCGCACCCGGCATGGCCAGAGGAGCGCCGCGAGCCCGGTTCTGGCGAGCAACGTCGTGGGCGTGGGGATCGGCGAGAAGCACGTGGCCGGCCGGGCCACCGGGGTGCTCGCGGTCAAGTTCCTCGTCCGGGTCAAGTATCCGCTCGGCGAGGTGCCCGACGCGCACCAGCTGCCCGCTCATCTCGACGGTCTCCCGGTCGACGTCGAACAGGTGGGGACGTTCCATCGCCTGGCGGTTTCCCCCCCGGCTGCCCCGGCGACACCGGCGATACCGGCGACCGAGGCATCGACGGCATCGATGGCATCGGCGGCGAGCCTGCCCAATCCGCGCGACCGCATCCGTCCGCTCCAGCCCGGCTCCTCGGTCGGCTTCCTCGACCCCGAGCAACACTCGGCGATGGCGGGCACCTTCGGCCTCCTCGCGACCGATGGCGACGGCGAGAAGCGCTACATCATCAGCAACAACCACGTTCTCGCCGACGAGAACCGGCTGGCGGTCGGCGGGCCCATCCTGCAGCCGGGGCTCCTCGACGGCCGCAATCCCAACGACTCGCCGATCGCCCACCTCACCCGTTTCGTGCCGCTTTCGACGAGCGAGCCCAACGCCGTCGACTGCGCGCTCGCCGAGCTGCTCCCGGGGGAGGAGGTGCGCCCGGACGTCCTCTTTCTCGGTGCTCCCCAGGGGACGGCGTCGGCGACGATCGACATGGTGGTCCACAAGTTCGGCCGCACCACCGGCTACCGGGTGGGCCGGATCACCTCGATCGATACCGACCTGAGCGTCGACTACGGCATCGGTGCCGTCACCTTCCACGGCCAGATCCTCATCCAGGGGCTGGGCGGCCAGGCCTTCTCGGATTCCGGCGACTCGGGGGCGGCGGTGCTCGAACGCGGCACGGGGAAGGCCGTGGGGCTCCTTTTCGCCGGCTCGCCCAACCACTCGGCGGCGAGCCATATCGACGAGGTTTTGAGAGTCTTGGACGTCCGTCTCGTCCTACCGTAGCTGGATATACTCTGCACTCCTGGGAGATCCGTCTTGGCGACCGAAGAAGAGATCCGCGATTTGAAGCGCCGCCACGGGGCGCTCCTCATGGCCCGGCCGGAAGTGATCGGCGTGGGGGTGGAGCGGGACGAGGCGGGGAACTATGTCTTGGCCGTCCACTTGACGAGCGACGCCCCGGCTCTCCTCGCCACGCTGCCGGCCGAGATCGAGGGCCATCCCATCCGCTACACCGGGAGCGGCACCTACACCCGGCTCGCCGCCGAAGAGCCGGTCTCCGGCGAGGGCGAGGCCTAGCGGGCCCGGCATGGAATGGAAACAGGGGGATTTCGTCGTCAGCGACGACCCGGCCCGGGTCGACGTCGACGTCGTCCATGGCTTCCTCACCCGTTCCTACTGGGCGGAGGGAATCCCGCGGCGGACCGTCGAGCGCTCGATCGCGCACTCGATCCCCTTCGGGCTCTACCGGACGACGCCGGTGCCGCCGGCTGAACCGGCTCTCCAGGTGGGCTTCGCGCGGGTGGTGAGCGACCACGCCACCTTCGCCTACCTGGCCGACGTCTTCGTCCTCGACGCCTATCGCGGCCAGGGCCTGGGGAACTGGCTCGTCGAGTGCGTCCTCGACCATCCGGAGCTCCAGTCGCTCCGCCGCTGGCTCCTCGCCACCCGCGACGCCCACTCGCTCTACCGCCGATTCGGCTGGGCTCCGCTGGCCTCACCCGACCGCTTCATGGAGCGCCTCCCTAAGGGCCGCTACGCGCGGGATCGGCCCGCCCCAAACGTGGGGCCCTCGGGGACCACCGAGAGCGGCGCATGAAGGAGGTCTGGCCGGTCTGCCTCCTCGGGCCGACGCTCCGCCTGGAGCCGTTGACCGTGGCCCACGCGCAGCCGCTCTTCCGCCATGCCTGGCCGGAGGTCTTCCGCTGGTTCGCCGACTTCCCCCGGGACGGGAGCTACGTCGCCTTCGAGGCCTACGTCGACCGCGTCCTCCTGCAGCCGGCGAGCCTCGACTTCGCGATCGTCTTGAAGGAGACGGGCGAGCCGATCGGTTCCACCGGATACCTCGAGATCCGGCCGCCCCACAACGGCTTGGAGATCGGCCGCACCTGGATCGCCACGGCGCACCAGGGAACCCAGGTCAACCCGGAGTGCAAGCTCCTCCTGCTCCGCCACGCCTTCGAGGAGCTCCAGGTGCTCCGGGTGCAGCTCAAGACCGACCTCAACAACCTCCACAGCCAGCGAGCCATCGAGAAGCTGGGCGCCCGGCGCGAGGGGGTGCTCCGCCACTACCAGTGCCGCGCCAACGGCCAGATGCGCGACACGGTCGTCTACAGCATCATCGCGGCGGAGTGGCCCGATTTGAAGAACGGCCTCGAAGCCCGGCTCGGCGCCCTCGCCGCCCTGTGACGTTGTAAACTCCGCGGCATGAACAAGCGCCGCCTCCCCTGCCTCTCCCTCCTGGCCCTCGCCGCCCTCCTCTCTCTCCCCGCTGCCAGCTTCGCCCAGGCGCCGGCCCCCGCGGCGCCGCCGCCCCCGGCCGCGACGGGCGGCGACCCGCTCGCCAGGCTGGCGGGAGTTGCCGTCGCCCCCGATCTCCGCGAGCGCCTGGCGAAGTGGAAGGTGGTCGAGATGCCGTTCGACGATCGGCTGCTGACGCCGCGCGAGCGGGAGCTCGTCGACAAGCTCGTCGAGGCCTCGCGCGCCCTGGAGGACATCTACTGGCGGCAGGGCGATGCGACCGACATCGCGCTCTACAACTCGCTCGTCCGCTCCCCGGTGGAGCGCGACCGCGCCGTCGCCCGTTTCCTGTGGATCAACGGCGGCCGCTACGACCTGGTGGACGAGAACCGGCCGTTCCTCGGCATCGCCCCACAGCTCCCCGGCCGCTCCCTCTACCCGCCGGACCTCACCCGAAAAGAGATCGAGGACTACGTCGCCGCCCACCCGGAAGCCAAGTCGGCGCTCCTCGACGAGCACACGGTCGTCGTCCGTTCCGGCAAGACGCTCAAGGCGACGCCCTACCACGTCGCCTACAAGCCGTTTCTCGATCGCGCCGCCCAGGCGCTCCGCGAAGCGGCGAAGCTGTCGGACGATCCGGGCTTCGCCAAGTTCCTGACCCTCCGCGCCCTGGCTCTCCAAACCGATAATTACTACGCGAGCGACATCGCCTGGCTCGACCTCCAGACCCCCAAGTTCGACATCATCTTCGCTCCCTACGAGACCTATCTGGACGACCTCCTGGGGATCAAGACCTCCTATGGCGCCGCGGTCATGGTGCGCAACGAAACCGAGAGCGCCAAGCTCGCCGTCTTCCAAAAGTACGTTCCCGACATCCAGGACGCGCTGCCGCTCGACCCCAAGGACCGGCCTTCCAAGAAGGGGCACGTGGCGCCCATGGAGGTGATGGACACCCCCTTCCGCGCCGGCGACCTGCGGCACGGCTACCAGGCGGTGGCGGACAACCTGCCGAACGATCCGCGGGTCCACCAGAGGAAGGGCAGCAAGCAGATCTTCTTCAAGAATTTCATGGACGCCCGGGTCAACGAGGTGATCCTCCCGCTCGCCCAGCGGGTCATGCGCGCCGACCAGGCGAAGCTCGCCTCGGCCGACGGCTACCTGGCCCTCGTCATGATGCACGAGATCTGTCACGGCCTCGGTCCGGCCTTCGCGCGCATGGCGGGCAAAGAGGTCGACATCCGGCAGGCGATCGGCCCCATCTATTCGGGGCTCGAAGAGGCGAAGGCCGACGTCACCGGAATGTTCGGGCTCGCCTGGCTGATCGACAAGGGAGCCCTCCCCAAGGAGCGCCTGCCGGAGTACTACGCCTCCTATCTCGCCGGCATCTTCCGCACCGTCCGCTTCGGCATCGGCGAGGCCCACGGCAAGGCCGAGATGATGGAGTTCAACTTCCTCGCCGAGCAGGGGGCGATCGTCCGCGACCCGGCGGCCGGCACCTACTCGGTCGACCTCCAGAAGACCCCCGGCGCCTTCGCCGCCCTCACCAAGGAGCTGCTGACGATCGAGGCGACGGGAGACCGGGCACGGGCGGAGAGCTGGTTTGCCAAGTACGACGTGATGCCGGCGACCTTGAAAGCCGACCTGGAGAAGGGCAAGGATCTGCCGGTCGACATCGATCCCCACGGCTCCTTCAAGGAGGGGGTGGAGTAGGGGAGAGGGTGAGCCGCGCGGGGTCTCCCTGGCCGTCGTGCTCGTCCTCACCGTGCGCCCGACTGGGGTAAACTCCGCCTCGCTCCTTCTCCCCTCACTCCAGAGGTCTCCATGCCGAAGCACCTCGCCTGGCTCCTGCTCCTCGTCCCCCAACTCCTCCTTGCCCAAACCAAAGCTCTCTCTCCTGCCGGCACGATCGCCGGCACCTGGGTGGTGACGACGGACCTCTTCGGCCTCGCCGTGGCCGAGCGGCTGGAGCTTGCGAACGACGGAGGTACGCTCGCGGGAGAGCTCGACGGCGACAAGATCACGGGCACGGTGAGCGGGCGCTCCGTTCACTTCGTCGCCAAGGGAGACAAGAGCGACGATACCGCCGAATATACCGGCACTCTTGCGGGGAATACGATCACCGGCCAGGCTGTGATGACGGATGGCGGCGACGGCTCGAAAACGAGCGGGGCGTTCACCGCCCGGCGCCTGCCGGAACGACCGGCGGGTCCGGCGCGGCGGCACGAATTCACTCCTATCACCTACTATCGCCAGTTCTCGGCCGCCACCGCGCCGGTACTCCACGTCTGGCCCGGCGATACGATTCACACGACGACGGTTGACGCGGGCGGCACCGACGGCGGCGGCGTGGCGCGGGTTTTCGGTGGCAATCCGCAGACCGGTCCTTTCTATGTCGAGACCGCTCTTCCGGGAGACGTTTTAGCCATCCACATCGATCACCTGAAATTGAATCGCGACTGGGCGGTGAGCACCAACGGGATCGTCCCCCGGGCGCTCTCCTCGCAGCTCGCGGTGAAGATGAAGGATGGGGGAAAGAGCGTCCGCTGGCATCTCGACCGCGAGCGCGGCGTGGCGAGCCCCACCGAGCCGGGCGATCACCTGAAGGCGTACACGGTGCCGCTCCACCCCATGCTGGGCTGCGTCGGCGTGGCGCCCGGCTTCGCCGCCGCGCCGCCCTCGACCGGCGATTCCGGACGTTTCGGCGGCAACATGGATTTCAACGAGATCGCGGAAGGGGCGACCGTCTATCTCCCGGTGCAGCAGCCGGGGGCTCTCCTCTATTTCGGCGACGCCCACGCCGCGCAGGGCGACGGCGAGCTCACCGGCGACGCCCTCGAGACCTCGATGGAAGTCGAGGTCACGGTCTCCGTGCTGGCGAAGAAATCCCTTCAAACCCCGCGTGTCGAAACGGCCACCCACCTGATGGCGGTGGGCCTCGCCGGCTCGCTCGACGACGCTCTCAAGACCGCCACGGCGGGCCTCGCGCAGTGGTTGGAGGCGGACTATAAGCTCAACTCCGCCGAGATCGCGGAGGTTCTGGGCACCGCGATCGAATATTCGATCAACGAGGTCGCCGACCGGAACGCCGGTATCGTGGCGAAGATCCGGAAAGACCGGCTGGCGGCTCTGGGGACGGCGGTGGCGGCGAAGCCATAAGCGTATTCGAACGATCCGAAGCCGGGTGGAGCAGAGCCTCTGTGCCCGCTCTGTGCCCTCTGCACGAGCCTTACGCCGGAATTCAAAATTCCAGCGAGGTCTTCGACCTCAAACCGCCGAGCTCTGCTCCCTGGGACCGCTGGCGTCCTCGCCGGCTTCTTTCTCCCCCGCCCGGCCGGCGGGGACGCCAGCGGTCCGTGCGCCCGTGAGCGCACTCGTTCAGAGAGGTGCAAGTCCTCTCCAGGCATACGTTCTCCGGCCTGGAGCCAAAGGTAACTGCGTCGCCGTGAGGCGGGGTGGGGAGCAACCGGAGGTGAGAGACCGGTCCGCAGGATGACGAACTTGATTCGGCCTTGTGCGCTCGGCGAGCCCGCGGACTAACGGCGAAGCCCAGACCTGCAAGGGAAGCCCATCGAGCTGAGGGGTAGCGTGCTAAAGCAGCGATGGGGGGGCACGGGGTGGTTGAAGGCAGAACGGTCTCAGAGGAACGGGTGACGTGAAGCGGGGAGACCTCGGGAGAGGGTGAAGGAGCCCCCCGAGGAGTCAGAGTCTTCGTAGTAGCGCAGAAGCGTCGTAATGGGCGTGGAGCCAAGGAGGACAGGAAGGTGGATGCATGAGGAACAGCCAGACGGAAGCCGAACCGGCGGGAGTGCCTGAAAGGGCTAAGCAAGCCGGAGAGACCTCGGGCCGGTGGTCCTGGGTGGAACCCAATGTCTGGACCGCACGCATGTTGACGGCCCTCGAGTCGGGGGTCAAAGGAGGTACGTGGTACAGCCTGATCGACAAGGTCAGCTCGCTGCGCAACCTGAAGTCAGCCTTCACGCAAGTGAAGCGCAACGATGGGAGCGCAGGCGTGGACCATGTGACGATCGGGATGTTCGAGGCCCACCTAGAGGAGAACCTGCAACTCCTGGCGGTCTCGCTGCAAGAGGGGAATTACAGCCCTCAGGCGATCCGCCGGGTTTGGATACCGAAACCAGGGAGCAAGGAGAAACGCCCTCTGGGGATTCCAACGGTTCGAGACCGGGTGGTTCAGACTGCATTGCGCAACGTGCTGGAACCGATCTTCGAGCGGGATTTCGCAGCCCAGAGCTACGGGTTCCGACCGGGAAGAGGGACCAAGGATGCCCTGCGTCGAGTCGCTGAGCTTCTCAACGCGGGATATGTGCACGTGGTGGATGCGGATCTCCAGAGCTTCTACGACACGATTCCCCGCCAGCCGCTGCTGGAGCAGGTGGGGGGCAAGGTCGCCGACAGCAAGGTGCCTGGAACTGCTCGAAGCCTATCTCGGGCAGGAGGTGCTGGAGAGTGCGAAACACTGGACTCCGGAGCGGGGAACTCCGCAAGGAGCCGTGATCAGCCCTCTGTTGTCCAACATCTACCTGGATCCTCTGGATCATCACATGGCGCAACTGGGCTATGAGATGGTGCGGTACGCCGACGACTTTGTGATCTTGTGCCGCAGCCACTCTGAAGCCCAAAGTGCGTTGAGGGAGGTCGAGGGTTGGACCACCGCGGCAGGACTGCGGCTTCATCCCGAAAAGACTCGGATCGTCGAAGCCACCCAGCGTGGTGGTTTCGACTTCCTGGGCTACCACTTCGAGAGGGGCCTTCGTTGGCCCAGCAAGAAGAGCCTGCGGAAGTTCCAGGACAAGATCCGAGCGGAGACCAAGCGCACCAATGGGCACAGCCTTCAGCGGGTGGTTTCGGAGTTGGTCCCGATCCAAAGGGGCTGGTTTGAGTACTTCAAGCATAGCCACTGGACGGTCTTTGAGAAGCTGGACAAGTGGATCAGGATGCGTCTCCGTAGCCTCCTGCGCCATCGTCAAAAGCGCAAGGGACGGTCACGGGGCCGAGACCACAACCGCTGGCCTAACGCCTTCTTTGCTGAGCAGGGGTTGTTCTCCTTCCAAGCAGCCTATGCTCAGGCCCGTCAATCCTCTCGGAGGTAAGACCACCAACCGGAGAGCCGGATGCGGGAGATCCGCACGTCCGGTTCGGAGGGAGGGGGGGCCGGGAATCCAACCGGCTCTCCCTACCCCTATCAGGGAAAAATCCGGCTCGTTTGTACAGATCTGCCCCAGGTCAGCATAGAATCTTGTTCTACCTTTCAGTTTCGGCTAAACTCCAGGACGACCCGAGAGGAGAACCTCCATGGGGATGATCACGGCTCTGGCCGCGCCATTTCTCGCCGCCGTCCTCGGTCGGCCTGGATTTTCGGTCCCTGGCATTCAAATCCCCAACGGGAGCGGCATTCTTCCCGGCTCCATGTCTGCCCAGGCAGGGCTCGCCTACCTGCGCCGCGTCATGGACGAGTATCACGATCGTTTCCCGGTCTATGACGACGTCAGCTCGGGCGGCAACCATTTCTTTGCCTGGGCGAAGATCCCGGACCAGAACGCCGCGGTGGAGATCGACGGCTCTTCGACGGAAAGCCCACATTCCGGTGCCACGGCCATCCGCGCCGAGCTCCACGACACGACGGGGACCAATTTCGGTGGCTACTACTTCCTGAACGGTCTCTTGCCCGCGGGCGCCACGGCCCCCATCCCCAACTTTGGCACCCAGGGCGATGCCGGGATCGATCTTTCGGGTGCCACCGCCCTGACCTTCTGGGCGCGCGGGCAACGGGGAGGCGAGAAGGTCAGCTTCTTGATGGGTGGGGTGGGGAGGAATCCCGACACCGGCCAGCCCACGTCGCCCTTCCCGGACTCGACCCCGGTGGTCCGGCAGCTGGTGACACTGACCGCACAGTGGCAGCAGTACTCTCTGGACCTCAGGGGTCTGGATCTCCACTACGTCTTGGGCGGCTTCGGCTGGGTCGCTACAGCCGGCGACAATCCCGGGGGCGCTACTTTTTTCGTCGACGACATCTCGTACTCGCTTTCCAGCAACGCTCTCGCGGCGCGGCTCGCGCAACCGCGGTTTCTCCGCAGCTACACGACGGAATCCTTCCAATCCCAACCTCCTCCGGTCGGAATTTTCGATCTCGCCAACCGGCAAATCGCAAATACCTACGACAACGCCGTCGCGCTCCTCGCGTTTCTGGCGGACGGCAGTGCGGACAGCCTCCTGCGGGCTCGACTCCTTGGGGATGCCTTCGTCTACGCCAGCACGCACGATCGGTTCTACGACGACGGCCGGCTGCGGGACTCCTATGCGGCGGGCGATCTCGTCGTTGCTCCGGGCTGGACTCCGAACGGCCGGACGGGGACGGTGGCGATCCCCGGTTACTACGAAGAAAGCCAGACGGTCTTCCACGAGATCGGGCAAGACGGGATCAGCACCGGCAACAACGCCTGGGCGATGCTCGCCCTGCTCGGTCTATACGGGCGAACCAGCGATCCGCGCTATCTGATGACAGCTGAGAGAATCGGACGGTTCGTCCTCGGCTTCCGCAACGACCAGGGTCTCTACCAAGGTTTTCAGGGTGGGCTCGATGATCCCGAGGCGACCATGCCGGCCCGCCGGCCCTGGGCGAGCACCGAGCACAACCTGGATCTCTACGCTGCCTTCGATCGGCTCGCGCGCCTCGATCCGGCAGGCGGTTGGGCGGACGCCCGCGATCACTCGCGGCAGTTCGTCGACGCCATGTGGGAGGACGGCCGAGGCTGCAATCTGACCGGCACGATCGACCCTCAGACTCGCAATGCGGCGCCCGGCGAGTTGCCGGAGGACGTCCAGGCCTGGGCCGTGCTCGCCCTGCCCGACGCTCTTACCGTCCATCCCGGGCTGCTCGCCTGCGCCGAGCGCAACCACCTCGCCACGGACGCGGGTTTCCGGGGATTCGACTTCAACGACGACCGGGACGGCGTCTGGTTCGAGGGGACGGCTCACATGGCGACGGCCTACCGGCGTGCCGGGCGTCCGGCGGACGCGGACGTCTTCGCTGCAACCCTCGCCCGAGCTCAGGGGACCCCTCCTTTCGGGGACGGCCAGGGTCTCGCCGCGGCCAGCCGGGACGGCCTGACCACCGGGTTCGATTTTCTTTACTTCCTGCGCCTGCATGTCGGCGCCACGGCCTGGAACGTCCTGGCTCAACTCGCCTGGAATCCCTTTACCGCCCGCCCCGTGGTGCCGGTGTGCGCCGCCGACGCAGCAACCCTATGCCTCAACAGCGGCCGATTCCAGGTCCGGGTGGCCTGGCGGACTCCCCAGGGGACCACCGGCTCAGGGCAGGGCGTACCGCTCACTGCGGACAGCGGCTACTTCTGGTTCTTCTCGGCCGGAAACGTTGAGATGATCGTCAAGGTTCTCGACGGCTGCGCTCTCAACTCCCGGTACTGGGCCTTTGCCGGCGGCCTGACGAATGTGCAGACCACCCTGACAGTCACCGACACCACGACCGGAGACCTACGGAGCTATCTCAACCCGCAGGGCACGCCTTTTGCGCCTCTCCAGGATACCGACGCTTTCTCCACGTGCTCCCCGCAGTAGTGGATTCGGCGATCCTCGGCTCAAGGGAGCGGATGCTGCTCAAGGAAGCTCAGCATGGCGCGGAGCGCGTCCGGTTGGGGCCAGCGGATGTGCTCGAAGATGCCGCGGTCCTTGGAGCAGCTCGCCGTGCATTCCGTATCGGCGGTGAGACTGCCGTCGAAGCCCAGGTTGTGGTACTCGAACGGCCAGCTCTTCGCGGTGAGCGTGTCGATCCAGTTCCGGGTCGTCGTGCAGGGGACCAGCTGATCGCAGAGGTTGCGGAGGAGGACGAGCGGCACCTTGCGCGTCGCCTCGAAGGGCACCGGGCAGGGCGTCCGCGAAAAGGGATCGGCGCCGGTGTACTGCCCGATCGCGGCGATCCGGTCGCCCCGCCAGACGCCGTAGAGAGCGGACGTGTAGGCCCCGTTGCTCCAGCCGAAGACGTAGATCCGGCTGGGGTCGATCTGGCCTAAAGAGATCGCCTTGTCGAGGAAATGATCGATCTCCTGGGCGTCGAGATTCGCCGTGGGGTTCCGGTACCACTCATCCCAGTGGAATCCGGTGCCGGTGACAGGACCGTTGCCGCTGTTCGCCGGCCAGGGGGTGCCCGCCGGCCCTCCGGCGAAAGGATGTAGAAACCCTGGACGTCGGCCTGGCCGGAGAGGGGAAAGGTGTCGTGCAGGTCGAGCAGGTTATGGCCTTCGAGATAGAGGCTCTCCGGGGTGGTGAGCGAACCGTGGAGGTAGATGAGGAGCGGCCACTTGCGCCCGGCGGCATTTCCCTGGGCCTGCTTCGGCGGGTTGAAACAGGCATAGCGGACGATGCCGCTCTGCTTGAAGGAGAGAAGCTTTCCGTCCTTGCAGTAGAGCGGGAGAGAGACCGGCTCATCGGTCCTGATGGGGGGCGCTCCATCCGCGGAGCAGACGGTCTGGCCGGAGCTCGCCGACGCGGCGCTCTCCTCTGCCAGGGTTGGGGAAACGGCCACGAGCCACGCGGCCAGGGCGACGCCTGAGATTCCTGCCTTCATCGCACATCCTCCAGAAGATAGAAGCCATGGGGTGGAAAAGCGACACAGATTGGCTGGATATTCTACAGGAATGGTGAAGAGGCCGAGGGCCTGGGGTTTCCCCTGGGAGCGCTGGCGTCCCCGCCGGTCGGCGGGAGACCGAGGCGGCTCCTCGTGATCGCTTACAGCTACCGAGCTGCTACTCTGAGGATGATCAGTGCCCGCCGCGTGACACGAAGGAAAGAAGGATCTATGAAGAGAGCTAAGCCCAGTGAACGCGATACCCTCCGGCCCGAGTACAGCCGAGAAGACCTGGGTAAAGGGGTTCGAGGCAAGCACTTGGAGGAGTACCGTTCCGGCACCAATCTGGTCCTGCTCACCCCCGAGGTTGCCGCTGTATTTCCGGACGACAGAAGAGGCTGGCGAAAGCGATCCGCCCAGCCCTTGCAGCCGGCTTCTGCATACCCCCTCCTTATGTCGCAACAGCATCCTCGTCAGAAGGTATGCTTTCCTCCATGCCCACCGCCCACCCGCGTCTGACTTCCACCGCCTTGAACCGCGCCCTCCTTGCCCGCCAGGGGCTTCTCACTCCCCTGGAGGTCCCCCTGGTCGAGGCGGTCGAGAGGATCGGCGCCCTCCAGGGCCAGTACTGGCCGGCGTTGCCCGTAGCCCTCTGGTCGCGGCTTTGCGGCTTCGCCACGGCGGATCTCTATCGTGCCTGCGAGCGCCGGGAGCTGCTCCTGGGAACCTATGTGCGGGCGACGATCCACCTGGTGAGCGCACGGGAGCACCCCGAGTACGCCGCGGTCCTCGCAGCGGCGGGATGGGACGATTGGCGGCGAGCGAAGGTGCCGCTGTCTCCCGCGACGGCGAAGCTCCGGGAGGCGCTCCTGGAGCATCTCCAGTCGACAGCGCTCACCGGCGAGGAGATCGCGGCCTGGTTGGAATCCTATCTCGCCGCCCACCCCAACGCGATCGCCGTGGAGGAGGTCGTCGAGCAGCGGGCGTACAAATGGCGACCCTTCTACCGCTGGAGCGCCCTGATGCGGACGCCGGCCGGGGGAACCTGGGGCACCAAGGCGCCCGAGGCCTTCCTCGCCGCGCCCCGTCCCGCGAAGGCGCCGGCGACCGAGGAGGCGCTGGAGACGGTGATCCGCCGTCACCTCCGGGCCTTCGGGCCGGCCGCCGCGGAAGACGTGGCAGGCTGGATCGCTTGGAAGACCCCGCCCGTCCGGGCGGCCCTCGAACGGCTCGCCCCCGACCTCCTCCGCTTCGAGGACGAGGACCGCCGCGTCCTCTACGACCTCCCCGAGGCGCCCCGGCCCGACCCGGACGTCCCGGCGCCGGTGCGCTTCCTCCCCAGCTTCGACAGCATCCTCTTAGCCTACGCCGCGAAGCGGCGAGCCCGCATCGTCCCCGAAGCCTGCCGCGAGGCGATCTACGCCCGCGCCAACCTCCGCATCCTCCCCACCTTCTTAGTCGACGGCCTCGTCGCGGGAACCTGGTCGACCGAGGTGCGCCGCAAGGAGGCGACGCTGACGCTTCAGGCCTGCGGGAAGGTGGATCGCGCGGCGCGGAAGGCGCTCGGAGAGGAGGGCGAGCGGCTTTTGCGGTTCAGCGAGCCGCAGGCTTCGGTGCATCGGGTGGTCGTCGCACCCTGAGGGTGCAGGCGTCCCCCCCAGCCTTGCCACCCCCCACCCCCCCACGCTATGGTTCTCCTGCCTACTTGTAAGGTCGGGCGTTCGGGCTGGAGCATCCCGGCTTTCGGGCGGGCTCTTGGGCCGACCGGGACCGCGGCTTAGGGGAAGCGACGAGCGATGATGCTTGAGAGCGTGGTGCGGGACTGCCTCTTCTTGAACTGGGCGCTGCCGGCCGCGGCTCTGCCGCCGGCTCCGGCTCCCCTGCGCTACCAGGTCCACCCCTTCCAGGGCGAGGACCATGTCTTCGCCTCGGCCGTCCTCTTCCAGCAGCAGGGGCTCCACCTGCGGAATCTGCCGCGGCTGCGGTTCTCCTACCCACAGTGCAATCTGCGCCTTTACGTGCTGGATGGCGACGGGCTCCCTTCGGTCCTCTTCCGCTCGATGCTGATGCCCCTCTGGGTCGTTCCCGGGGTGCGGCTCCTCTCCCAGCAGCCCGCCGCGAGCGCCCGCTTCCGCTACCCACAGCCCTCCTCCGACCCGGGGGACGGCGAGTGGCGGTGGCGGGTGGAGCGGGGGGAGACGCTTGAGGTGCGGGCCTGGCAGGACAGCCCGGCGGTCGGCCAGGGCCCCCGGATCGGCTCCTGGGAGCAGACGGTCGAGTACATCTCGGAGCGTTCGCGCGGCTACGCCGTCGAGGACGGAGAGCTCCACCGGGTGGAGGCGGAGCACCCGCGGGTCACCGCCTGGCCGTTGCGGGCCGAGATCGGCGGCGCCGGGCTCCTCACGAGCCTCCTCCCCTTGACCCATGGCGCGGCCTGGCCGCCCCTCCACTCCTCCTGGCTCTGCCCGGAGATCCCCTTCGTCTTCGAGCTCGGATTCGTCCCCAAGATGCAGCCGGTGGCCCCGAGCCTCCCGCAGGCGGCGGCGAGCCGCAGCGCCGCTCGCGCCGTCCTGCCGGAGAGCCACCCCTCGACCCCGATCCCTGTCCCAGCCATCCCTCCGGCACGGCCGGCGCGGGAGGAGGAGGTCTGCCATGCCTGAGAACCCCGACCTTGGCGATACGGGCTTCAAGCGCATCTTCACCGGCACCCCCTGGGAGCCGAAGGTCGGCTACTGCCGGGCGGTCCGGGCGGGGAACCACGTCTATGTGAGCGGCTGCGCTCCGGCGGCCGATGCCGCCGACGGTGGGGGAGTCTTCGCCCCGGGCGACGCCTATGCCCAAACCCAGCGCTGTATCGAGATCGCCCTGGCGGCGCTCACCGAGCTCGGCGGGACGGCGGCGAACGTCGTCCGCACCCGGATGTTCGTCACCGACATCTCCCGCTGGCAGGAGTACGGCCAGGCCCACGGCGAGGTCTTCGCGGCCCACCCTCCGGTCTCCACCATGGTCGAGGTCAAGGGCCTCGTCGACCCCGCCATGCTGATCGAGATCGAGGTCGACGCCTATATCCCGTAAGCGCGGCCTCCCGTGGCCGCCCTTCCCCAGGGCACCCACAGAGGGGTGCCCCTACACCCCCGTCCGCCGTGCTAGCATTCCGCGCCATGGCGCCCAACACGACCGACCCTCGCGACCGACGTCCGCAACGCATCGCAATCATCGCCGGAGACGGCATCGGCAAGGACGTGACCGTCGAGGCGGTCAAGGTTCTCGAAGCCGCCGCCGAGCGTTTCCACCTGCCCCTGGAGCTCGTCCACTTCCCCTGGGACGCCGACCGGTACCTCTCGACCGGCGAGACGATGCCCGCCGGGTCGCTGGAGGATTTCCGCGACAACTACTCCGCCATCTTCATCGGCGCCTTCGGCGACCCCCGGGTGCCGGACATGAAGCACGCCGCCGACATCCTCTTAGGCATCCGCTTCGGCCTCGACCTCTACATCAACTTCCGTCCGGTCAAGCTCTACCACCCGAGCCTCTGCCCCTTGAAGGGGAAGACCGAAAAGGACGTCGACTTCGTCGTCTTCCGCGAGAACACCGAGGGGGCGTACGTCGGCTGCGGCGGCAACTTCAAGAAGGGCACGCCGGACGAGATCGCCGTCCAGGAGGAGATCCACACCCGGAAGGGAGTCGAGCGGATCATCCGTGCCGCCTTCGACTATGCCGTGGCGCATGGCAAGAAAGACGTCTGCATGAGCGACAAGTCGAACGTCATGCGCTACGCCCACGACCTCTGGCAGCGCTGCTTCTGGGAGGTCGCCAAGGAGTACCCCGGCATCGAGGCGCGGCACATGTTCGTCGACGCCCTCACCATGCAGATGGTCAAGAAGCCGGAGAGCTTCGAGGTCATCGTCACCAACAACATGTTCGGCGACATCGTCACCGACCTGGGCGCCGCCCTCCAGGGGGGGCTCGGGGTCGCCGGCTCGGCCAACCTCCATCCCGGCCGCACGTCGATGTTCGAGCCGGTCCACGGCTCTGCCCCCAAGTACGCCGGCACCGGCCAGGCCAACCCGGTCGGGGCGGTGCTGTCGGTCGCCCTGATGCTCGAAACCCTCGGCCACCAGGAGGCCGCCACGGTCGTCGAGGACGCGGTGGCGGAAAGCCTGCGCTCCGGCCAGTCGACGCACGACGTGGGCGGCACGCTCACCACCGGACAGCTCGGCGACCTTCTCGCCCGGGCGGTGGCGCGCCAGGCGAGCGTCGCCGGCGCCGTCCCCGTCCGGTGACGGGCACGGTAGGACGCCGCCGCGACACCTTTCTGCTGTACGGGTCGAACCCGGAAGCCTTAGACTTGGGGCTGGCCCCTCTTGCGGGAGCCCTCGGAGACGTTGATGCAGCAACCGAATGAGACCGATCTCATCTACGACTGGAACCGCGTCAACGGCCCGGACCTGACACCGGCCCGCGGCAAGGTGGAGCTCGACGACGAGACCCTCCGCGACGGGCTCCAATCCCCGTCCGTCGTCTCGCCGGGGATCGAGGACAAGCTCCGCATCCTCCACATGATCGTCGATCTGGGGATCGAATCGGTGGATCTCGGCCTGCCCGGGGCGGGCCCACACGTCGTCCGCGACGTCCTCCGGCTGGCGAAAGAGATCGCCGACCAGCGGCTGCCGATCTTCCCCAACTGCGCCGCCCGAACGGTTCGCGCCGACGTCCAGCCGGTGATCGACATCTCCCAGCAGGTGGGGATCCCCATCGAGGTCTCCTGCTTCATCGGCTCCTCGCCCATCCGCCAGTACGCCGAGGGTTGGACGCTCGACAAGATGCTCCGCTTCTCGGAGGACGCGGTCGCCTTCGCCACCGCGCACGGCCTGCCGGTCATGTTCGTCACCGAGGACACCACCCGCGCCAACCCCGAGGATCTGCGCCGGCTCTACACGACGGCGGTCGAGGCCGGGGCGCGGCGGGTCTGCGTGGCGGACACCGTGGGCCATTCGACCCCCCAGGGCGCGGCGAACGTCATCCGCTTCGTGCGCGGGGTGGTCGACGCGACGGGGGAGGACGTGAAGGTCGACTGGCACGGCCACCGGGACCGCGGCATGGCGGTGATCAACGCCCTGGCCGCGGCCGCCGCGGGGGCCGACCGGCTCCACGGCACGGCGGTGGGGATCGGCGAGCGGGTGGGCAACTGCGCCATCGACCTCCTCCTCGTCAACATGCAACTCCTGGGCTGGATCGACCGCGACCTCTCGCGCCTCCGCGAATACTGCGTCTTCGTCGCCGAGAAGACCGGGGTGCCGCTCCCCGACAACTATCCGGTCGTGGGCAAGGACGCCTTCCGTACCGGTACCGGCGTCCACGCCGCGGCGATCATCAAGGCGCGTTCGCGGGGCGACGACTGGCTGGCCGACCGCGTCTACTCCTCGATCCCGGCGAGCCTCATCGGCAGCCACCAGATCATCGAGGTGGGGCCGATGAGCGGCGAGTCGAACGTCGTCTACTGGTTGAAGGAGCGCGGCATCGAGCCGGTGGACGAGCTGGTGCGCGAGATCTTCAAGCAGGCCAAGGCCTCGGCGAAGATCCTGGAGGAGGTCGAGATCCTGGAGATCTGCCGGAGCTGCGGCGCGGCCGTCCCCGCGGCGTAAGAGCCCGTGTCCGAGAAGCCCGCCCGGCCCGAGCCTCCCTGGAAGCGGGTGCTGAAGCGCTACCTCGAAGGGCTCGCCGTCGAGCGCGGCCTCTCCCAGAACAGCGTCGACGCCTACCGCCGCGACCTCGAACGGCTGGCCCGCGCCCTCGACCGGCCGAAGGCGAACCTGGAGGCCGCCGGCCCGGATCTCCTGACCGCTGACGCCGCCGCCATCGCCGGCCACCTCCGCGAGCTGCGCCGGCAGGGCCTCAACCCGCGATCGATCAGCCGGGCGCTCTCCGCCATCCGCGGTTTCTACGAGGATCTGGTCGAGAGCGGCGAACGGGCCGACAACCCGGCGGTCAACCTCCTCCCGCCCAAGCTCTCGCGGACCCTCCCCAAGGTTCTCTCCGAGCCCCAGGTCGAGTCCCTCTTGAACGCGCCGGACACCGCGACCCCCCTGGGCCTAAGAGATCGGGCGATGCTCGAGCTCCTCTACGCGACGGGCCTAAGGGTGAGCGAGCTCGTGGGCCTGACCCTCTCCCAGCTCCGGCTGGACGTGGGCTTCCTGATCGCCTTCGGCAAGGGCTCGAAGGAGAGAGTGGTGCCGGTGGGGGAGCAGGCGGAGGCCTGGCTCCACCGCTACCTCAAGGAAGTCCGCCCCAGTCTCGCCCACCGCCATGAGACGGTCTTCGTCAACTGTTCCGGCGACGCCATGAGCCGGGTCGGCTTCTGGAAGAACCTCGCCGCCTACGGGGTGAAGACCGGCGTCCGCGACCTCTCCCCCCACGTGCTGCGCCACAGCTTCGCGACCCACCTCCTGGAGCACGGCGCCGACCTGCGCTCGGTCCAGATGATGCTCGGGCACGCGGACATCTCGACGACGCAGATCTATACGCATATCCATCAGGAACGGCTGAAGAGTCTGTACGACCGGTTTCATCCGCGATCGTAGGGCTTGAGGACCCTTCCGAGCTGGATCTCCAGTGCCAAGCGTCCTCAGGGGAGGGCACTTCCTCGGAAGAAGTAGGGTGCTTCTGGCAAAAAGTAGGGTACTTCCTGATAGGAAGTAGGGTACTTCTGCGGGAGAAGTAGGGTACTTCTGGCGAAAAGTAGGGTACTTCCTCGGAAGAAGTGGGGTACTTCCTGGGAAGAAGTAGGGTACTTCCTGGGAGGAAGTAGTATACTCCGCGGCCGAAGTAGGGTACCTCCTGCCCAAAGTGTTCTATCTCAGGCAGAAGTAGGGTACTTCAGGCGGGAAACCTCCGACTTTGCAGCCAGGAGGAGGGTACTTGAGAGTGGAGATAGGATGCGAAGGCTTGAGCAATCCCCTCTCTTCCTCATCCTCGGAGAGCTACGACGCGGCCGGGTGTTGTCGCCTCCGGCCCCGGCCCCGCTCGTGCAGCCCTCGGCTCGGCAGGCCCGGGACTCAGGTGTAGAGAACCGACTTATTTCGTGACCGCCGGCATAGATTGCGACGCCACGGCACAAACCGGAACGCCCAGTCTCCCGGCCGCCCTGAACACCCAGCTCCTTCCGGCCAGGTACCGGCCTGTCAAGGGCGTAGCCGCGAAGCGGACGGCGCGCCGGCCCTTGACAGGCCGGTACCTGGCCAACACTCCAGAGTTCAGGGCGGCCGTTTCCGGGAAACGGTCACGGACAAGGGCGACGGTCGACACTCAGGCATCGGTGGCGGGTTGGATGCCCAGCTCTTCCATCAAACGAGAGAGGGAAGTGTGGCGCAAACGCGCCAGCTCTGCCAGATGGGCGAGTCGGTCCGCTTCGAGCACCTCTGCCCTGTCGGTCAGGCGCAGGAGCTCTTCATGCTCTTCAGGGCTCAAGGTCCCGGTCCTCCGCCTGGAGATCAAATCGCGGTAGCGCCGGGCCGTATCGTCCGGCAATCCCTGATTGATCCTGAGGAGCAACTCCGATTCTCTCTGGGGCAGGTGGGGCTCCAGATGATGCTCGGGCACGCGGATATCTCGACGGCGCAGATCTATACGCATATCCACCAGAACCGCCTCATCCTCGATATAGAAGAGCGGCTCGCGGTCGATCACCGGAAGCAGGACGGAGAGGAGCCGTGCCGTCTCCTCGAAGTTGGCTAGTGTTGTGGCGCGCTACAGCAGTGCAACTCCGAAACTACATATCACTGATCTGCCACCCGCCGCACAAAGTTCCTTGCGTCAGGAGATATTCGAAATACTCCTTGATGAGTCGGTAACTTGCGTCTATGAAGCAATAGCCTCTCAAGGTTTCCACAAGGCTGATGCTGCAGTGCGGTCCTTAGAGGCGATAGCCAAACAAGGAGCGAAGCCTAATGTATCAGTGAGTGGGGCTTATCCCGTCGATCGTCTACATCGCCAGCTTTTCGAAGGGATATATGCCAAGTCCCTTGCATTTGGCCTTGAGAAACTTGGGGAGACTTTTGATTTCAAAGTCATTGTTGATCCTGTTGACAAGGCAATTCTCACTGAATTCAGCGGGACTATCAGCGATCTATTGAACAAGCTTGACACCATCGTCAGAGTGACCGGCTTTAATCACGATAAAAAAGAGGTTGTCCGTGGAGAGATAGAGTTTAAGGTAACGGGGGTGCGCGATTTGGGTAATATTGCCTCTTCGGTGACGATAGGCAAAGGAAGCTTAATCTTGGCCGCAGACGTTATCTCTAATTCTCTACTCCATCACCTTCAGGGCATAGCGCCAAGTGTAATAGGACTAAACAGCCCACCCGCTGTTGAAGGTCATCCACTAAGGGAACTCTTCTTTGGCACCTCGAACAACGACATCTCGGACGTACTATTCGGCGTAACCTAAGCCAGGCGCCACCTGCTCGGGAAGGCAGAGCCGCGCGGGAAGACCAGCAGGGTTGAGCTTCCGCGAAGCCCAGCTATAAACCTAGGCGTAACACCTGACCGGCAACGATCAACGGGAGCACCTGCCGTAAGGCCGGCAGGAGCGGTTCGAGCGAACGGAAGCTGCTCGAGCGCGCTTTCAATACGACGACGCCAAGCGTGCGCCCGGTGAAGTTTTGCTGGGATGGCATACTTCTGTCGAGGGTGACCAGGACATCGAATTGCGCAGCGGCGAGGTCGAGAAGCTCTCCATTCTTCCTACCCGCCAAACCGGCTTCTCGCGCGGTCCGTACTTGGTGGCCGGGAAGCTCGCTTTTCAGCCGTTCGGGAAGGCACTCATCAAGCAGGACGCGCATGCGCGAGGACGGCCTCCTTGGCCTCTTCCAGCGCCGCGATGGCCTGCTCCTGAGTGACGGTGGGGAAGTCCGCGAGGAACTCGGCGAGAGGCTGTCCCTCTTCCAGGTAGTCGATCAGGGTCTGGAAGGGCACCCGGGTGCCGACGAAGACAGGCATCCCGGTGAGGATTTCTGGGTCGCTGTGGACGGGGCTCGGCACGAATTTCTCCTTCGGTGCGAGTTTACCAGGGGTTGGAGATCAATCCCAAGGGTCCGGCACCGAGCAGGATGGTCATTCAGAAGGAGAACAGCTTGCGGTTCGAGGGCGGGTCCTTTTCCAGCGATTCCTTGAGAAAAGCCAAGGTCTCCCGCTGCTCCGCCGCGTCGCCTTCCAAGAGAGCGTCCAATATACGGAGGGTCCGTTCCCGTTCGTCGGCGCCCAGAGAGGGCTTCGAGGTTTCCTCGGGTCGGCGGGCTTGCGTTGTCGCTCTCATAGGGGGCACCTCATCGTAGGAAGAATACCCTGTGGCGAGGGCTCAAGGTCACCGGCGCCCCGGTGATCGTCACCGACCATCCCCCTCAGAGGCTCTTCCCGCTCCACGTAAACCCTGTACCCAGGACCGCAGTCGATCTTCAGACACCCTCCGAGAGGACGCGGTGTTTGCTGGCGCCAGGATTGGGGTCTAGCGCCGGCGTAGCGCGAGCAGGCCGCAGCTCCCGAGCAGCAGGACGAGCACGGCAAGGCCCCCGCGATCGAGCACCGGCACGGCCGGGGTGAAGGTCGGCGACGACTGCAAGAACATGTCGTCGAAGAAGATCTCCACGTTGCCGACACCGAGCACACAGTTCCTGCCGGTCAGCCGGGCGCTCGTGGTGCCGGGCGGCGCGGTGACTCCGGAGGCGTGCTCGGGGTCCAGACGTCCGCGTTGGCGGTCGAATCGACGGTGGGTCCGAAGTCGGTACGGAGGAGAGCGCTGCCGCAGGTGCCGGAATACCACTGCACGTCGATCGAGCCCTGTCCCCCCGTCGTCTGGTTGAGGCTGGTCGGAAGGAGGATCTTACCGCCGAAGTCATAACGGGTGCCGCCGCGCAACCCGGTGACGCACTGGGAGATCGTGTCGATGCAGTCGTTCGGTCCCGCCAGGAAGCGGAAGGAGCGGGCGGAACCCGAGCCCGCGGAGCCTTGAGCATCGCGGGTGCCGTCCCGGGCGGCGTTGTTGACGGTCCACCCGTTCACGTCGGTGTCGAAACCGGGGTTGGCGGCGAGGTTTTCCGCTCGGACGGGAGCGGCGGCCAGGCCGAGAAAGATTGCCAGGAGACCGCCGAGGAGGGATGCGGTCCAGCCGGCCATGGGGGCTCGCATCGGCTCACTATAGAGCGTCCTACACCTTGGCGGTACTCCGGGAAGGGAGGCGCGCACGACAGGTGTTCGTAGAGCGTCTCCGCAGGCCCGAGACGCCTTGCTCCTAGGAGCGTTGAGACGCCCTGGCGTTGGTGGTTACGGAAAAGCCTGTGGTAGCGGCTGGGCGTCTCTACCCTTCACCTCTGCGCATCCACTCCGTGACCGCATCGGCGAACCGGTCGGGCTCCTCGACGAACGGTTGGTGGCCGCTCCTCTCGAAGAGCTCGAAGGTGGCGTTGGGGAGCGTTTCGGCAATTCCGTCCCAGAGGCCGTGGGGGACGACATAGTCGTAGCGTCCATGGGTGAGGAGGATCGGCACACCGAGCGAGCCGGCTCCGATGGTGACGTCCCAGCCGGCCGTGAGGGGACCGAGGAGGTGCTGGAGGAGCGCCGGCTTGGGCTCGGCTCCCTCAAACAGGGGAGCGGCATCGCAGCGCGGGTCGAAGAAGCGCATCGGCGTCTGCGCGAACATCGCCTGGCCGGGCGAGGCGCCCGGCGGGAGTTGGGCCAGATTGTCGCGCAGGATCTGTTGGCGCTCTGCCCCCGCGTCCGCGGCGAAAAAAGACGCGGCTTGCGCGGCCAGCCAGGCCATGTCGCCCCGGGGCGGGGCTCCCGCCGTGATCACGTGCGAGACGCTTCCCGGGCAACGCCTCCCATACTCGATCGCGAGGATGGCGAGGATCGAGTGCCCGAGAACGGCGATCTGCTCGACCCCGAGCGCGACCCGGACGGCCTCCAGGTCGTCGGCGAGGACGTCGAAGGTAAGGTCTTCGGGCTCGCCGGTCGAGCGGCCGCCGCCGCGCAGGTCGACGAAGACGAGCTTCCTTGGAGCGCTCAACTGGAGAGGCATCTGGCGCTCGTACGGCTGGGTGCCGATCGCGCTCAGAACGAGGCACACCGGGCCTTCGCCCCGCGTCGAGCAGAACAGCTCAGCGCCGTGGCCGGAAACGATCATGCTGCCTCCTTCCGGAGAACCGGGCGTGCGGATACCGCTCCGTGCCCTGGCACGGTCGGCAACTTGGGATGGGTTAAAGGGAATTCTCAAGAGGGGCAGATCGGAGTGTAGGACAGGAGAGGGAGGGTAGACAAGAGGGGGAGCTCGAGGGCGCAGCCGCTCAAGAAGCGAGTGAAACCGGCTCGACCTCCGTCAAAATGCTGCGTCATGACCGCCAAGCCATCGGCACGGTACTCCCTCGCTGGAATCCTCCTCGCGACCGCCCTCTCTGGCGCCGCTCCTTCCGCCCGGGCCGCCCAGGCCGCCGAAACCGCCTCGAAACGACTTTTCACGCCGCGGGACGCGATAGAGCTTTCCTCCTTCGTCCAGCCGACGGCCGGAGAGGAAAGCGCTCCACGGCCGGCGCCGATCGTCTCGCCGGACGGGCGATCGTTCCTCCTGGTGACGGAGCGGGGCGTCCTGGCGAGCAATCGGATCGAGTCGACTCTGTGGCTCTTCGATCGCCAGGCGGCGGTCGACGGGGTGCGGGGGAAGAGCTCCGTGCGGCTCCGTCCGCGCGCCCTGGCCACTTTGAGCGCCACCTCGAATCAGCCGGTCCTCACGGCCGTGCGCTGGCTGGATGCCGATCGGATCGCTTTTCTCGGCCGGGACGGCAGCCCGTTCCAGCGGCTGTTCCTCGCCGACCGGAGGACCGGGACGGTCACCGCCCTCACTCCGGACGACCGCTTCGTCTCGGCGTACGACGTGCGCGGGGAGACCGTCGCCTATACCGCTCTGGCCGCCGTTCCCCCCAAGCCGCCGGAGAGCGATCTCGTGGCCGTGGCCGGCAGGAGCCTGCTGTCTCTCCTCTACCCGGAGTCGCCGCCACTCGCGGACCTGGACGGCGACGCCTTGAGCGCTCGCGCCAACAGTCTCCATGTACAGAGGAAGGGCATTGAGCTGCCGCTCGCCTTCACCTGGCGAGGGAAACCCCTGAAGCTCTTCGCCTCGGCGTGGTCCTCCGCGCCGCCGCTCGCCCTGTCGCCGGACGGGAGCTCCCTCATCACCCTCGCTCCGGTGCCGGAGATCCCCGCTCTCTGGGGCTCCTACCGGGCCGGCCCGGACGCGGAGAACGCCCCCCTGCGGCCCGAGGACCCGAACGCGGTCGCCGAAGACAATTTCTACAAGCCTCTGCAGTTCGTGCGGGTCGATCTCCGAACCGGTGAGGTGACCCCCTGGATCGACGCGCCCGCGGCGCGGAGCTTCGGTTACATCGTGCCGACCCAGGCGTTCTGGCGGTCCGACGGCCGAGAGGCCCTCCTGGTCAATACGTTCCTGCCCTTGCCGCCCGGGAGCGCCGACGCGGCGGAGAGGAAGGAGCGTGCGGAGAGCCCGGTCGTGGCGGCGGTGGACGGGGCGACGGGGAGGATCGAGGTTCTCACCCATCTCCACCTGCCGCGCTACCAGGCGGCGCGGTTCTACCGCGTCAACGACGTCTCCTGGAACGCCGCGGAGGAAACCCTCACCTTGATCTATGCGGCGTCCTCGGCGGGCGAGGCGCCGCCTCCCGAGACCTACCGCCGGCAGTCCGGCCGCTGGCGGAAGATCCCGCGGCCGAGCCCGGCGGCCGCCGATGCCAGGAACGGCGACGTCGAGATTGCGGTGGAGGAGAGCTTCGACCGCTCGCCGGTCCTCACCGGGCGTCGCCGCGCCGCTCCGGCCGCCCCGGCCGATCCGACCGCCCCGGCCGCCACAACCCTCTGGGATCCCAATCCCCAACTCGCCGAAATCGCTCTCGGCAAGGTCTCCCCCTACTCCTTCGAGGACCGCGACCACCGCGCCTGGTCGGGGCTCCTCGCCTTCCCTCCCGACTACGATCCCGGGAAGCGCTATCCCCTGGTGATCCAGACCCATGGCTACGCCCGGGAGCGCTTCTTCACCGACGGGGTGTACACGACGGGGAACCCCGGCCGGGCGTTGACGGCCCGGGGTTTCCTCGTCCTCCAGTTGGAAATGCCCACCCGCCACCTCCTCTCCCCGGCGGACGGACCGTTTCAGCTGGGCGGCTTCGAGGCGGCGATCGCCCAGCTTACCGAGGAGGGACGGATCGACCCGCGGCGGGTCGGGATCATCGGCTTCAGCTTCACCTGTTTTCACACCCTCTATGCCCTGACCCACCACCCCGACCTCTTCGCCGCCGCTTCGATCACCGACGGCAACAACATGAGCTATTCGCAGTACCTCTTCGGCGAGCCGGAGGGGCAGCGGGGAGCCGAAGCCACGAACGGCGGCATCCCCTGGGGAGAGGGCCTGAAGAGCTGGGTCGAGCGGTCTCCGGACTTCAACCTCGACAAGGTCCGGACGCCGCTCCTCATCGCCGCTCTGGAGCGGGGAGAGCTCCTCGCCCTCTGGGAGCCCTACGCGGGGCTGCGGCGATTGGGCAAGCCGGTCGACCTCCTGTGGCTGCGGCAGGAAGACGCGTCGCACGTCCTCAGGCAGCCCCGGCACCGCGAGCTTTCCCAGCAGTCCGCCATCGACTGGTTCGAATTCTGGCTGAACGGGAGGGAAGACCCCGATCCGGCGAAAGTCGAGCAGTATGCCCGCTGGCGGGCGCTCGGCCGGCTCGCGAGGGGAGCGCCGAGTCCACCTACACCGTGATCAGCACTTTTCCCCGTGCGTGCCCTTGTTCCAGATACCGGATCGCCTCCGGGACCGCTTCCAACGGGTAGCTCCGGTCGATCACCGGAACGACTTTTCCGGTCTCCAGGAGATCCCGGAGGAAGAGCAAGTCCTCCTGGCGCAAGCGCGCCATGAAGGGGAGGAGCTTCTGGCGCACGAGCTGGGACACCACGACGGCTCGGAGCACACCGGCCAGAGGTCCCAGCCAGCGCCCCTGGTCCGCGCCGCCGACCAGGACGAGCGTCCCCTCGGGCGTCAGCGCGCGCCGCCAGTCCGCCACCGAACGGTTGCCCACGGCATCGAGGATCAGGTCGTATCTCTCGCCACTCCGGGTGAAATCCTCTTGCGTGTAATCGACGACGTGATCGGCGCCGAGCGAGCGGACCAGATCCAGATTCCTGGTGCTGCATACGCCGGTCACGTCGGCCCCGAACACCTTGGCAAGCTGCACGGCGAAGGTTCCCACACCTCCGGACGCGCCATGGATCAAAACCTTCTGGCCGCGTTGGAGCTGTCCCTTGTCGCGGAGAGCCTGGAGAGCGCTCAAACCGGCCACGGGTACGGCCGCGGCCTGCTCGAACGAGAGAGGGGCCGGCTTCTGCACGATGGCACCTTCCGGAGCACACACGTACTCGGCGAAGGCTCCGTTCGCCGCTCCGAAGACCTCGTCGCCGCGCTTAAATCGCGTCACGTTCCTGCCGACCGCCTCCACCTGCCCGGCCAGATCCGAGCCGAGACGGGGGTCCTGGGGCCGGCGCAAACCGGCTCTCATGCGCACGAGGTAGGGCGTGCCGCGGAGATAATGCCAGTCCTTGGGATTGACGGAGGCGGCGCGAATTCGGATCAAGACCTCATCGTCTTGAGGTGTGGGCTGGGCGACCTCCGCCAGCTGCAGAACCTCCGGGGGGCCGTATTCCTGGTAGAGGATCGCTCGCATGGTGGGGATCTCACCAGACACTACGCGCCCGGGAGCGTTCAGGTTGCGAGGGAGGCGGGCTCGCCTGGCACGCGTTGTGCCACACTCCAACGAGGGAACGGCCCGCAACCGGCGGAGCCGCGGAGGAGACAAGGTCATGGAAGTGAGCCCCAAGGCTGGGAAACCGGCGGACAGAGCGATCCTCGTCGACGTCCCGAAGCTGATCACGGCGTACTACGAGGAACACCCGGACCCGGGAGTCCCGGCGGAGCGGGTCAGCTTCGGCACCTCGGGCCACCGCGGCTCGGCGTTCGACCGGGCGTTCAACGAGGACCACATCCTGGCGATCACCCAGGCCATCTGCCAGTACCGGAAGGAGCAGAAGATCGACGGGCCGCTCTTCCTCGGGAGGGACACCCATGCCCTCTCGGAGCCCGCATTCGCGAGCGCCCTCACGGTGTTGGCGGCGAACGAGGTGGAGGTGCGGATCGCGGCGAACGGCGAGTACACGCCGACGCCGACGGTCTCGCACGCCATCCTCGTCTACAACCGGGGGAGGAAGAGCGGGCGGGCGGACGGCATCGTCATCACCCCCTCCCACAACCCTCCCGCCGACGGCGGCTTCAAGTACGACCCTCCCCATGGCGGACCGGCGGACGGCCGCGCCACCTCCTGGATCGAAACCCGAGCGAACGAGCTGCTCCGGGGCGGCTTGAAGGAGGTGAAGCGCATCTCCTTCGCCCGCGCCCGGAAGGCCGGGACGACCCGCGAGCACGACTATCTCCACGCCTATGTCGACGACCTCGGGAACGTCCTCGACCTGGACGTCGTCCGCGGCGCCAAGCTCCACCTCGGGGTCGATCCCCTGGGCGGCGCCGGGGTCCACTACTGGCCGGTGATCGCCGAGCGCTATGGTCTCGATCTCACGGTGGTCAATCCGGCGGTCGATCCCACCTTCCGGTTCATGAGCGTCGACTGGGACGGGAAGATCCGCATGGACCCGTCGTCCCCCTACGCCATGCAGAGCCTGATCGGCCTCAAAGGCAAATTCGACGTCGCCTTCGCCTGCGATCCGGACCACGACCGGCACGGCATCGTCACCCGGAGCGCGGGCCTCTTGCCGCCCAACCACTACCTTGCCGTCTGCGTGCACTACCTGTTCGGGAACCGCAAAGGCTGGGGTCCGGACGTGGCGGTGGGGAAGACCGTCGTCAGCAGCGGCACGATCGACCGCGTCACCGCCCGGCTGGGCCGCCGGCTGTTCGAGGTGCCGGTGGGCTTCAAGTGGTTCGTCGAGGGTCTCCTCGGCGGAACCTTGGGCTTCGGCGGGGAGGAGAGCGCCGGCGCCTCGTTCCTGCGGCGGGATGGCACGGTGTGGACGACCGACAAGGACGGCCTGATCGCCGCCCTCCTCGCCGCCGAGATCACCGCCCGGGTGGGCCGCGATCCGGGCGAGATCTACGCCGAGCTGACCCGGGAAGTGGGGGAGTCCTTCTACGAGCGGATCGAGGCGCCCGCGACCACCGCCCAGAAAACGGTCCTCGCCAAGCTCTCCCCCGGCGACGTCGACGCGAAGGAGCTGGGCGGCGAGCCGATCCGGCAGATCCTGACCACCGCTCCGGGAGATGGAAACTCCATCGGGGGCCTCAAGGTGGCGACCGAGAACGGCTGGTTCGCCGCCCGACCTTCCGGCACCGAGGAGATCTACAAGATCTACGCCGAGAGCTTTAGCGGCGAAGACCACTTGCGGCAGATCCAGAGCGAAGCCCAGGCGATCGTCACCGGCGCCCTGAGCCGCCAGCCGGTCGTCGCTTGAGCGGGAGAGCTCCTATCCAGGCTGAGGCTCCGCAGGGCGGGCGGGTCCCTCCCCTCTGGGCGGGCGGTGACTCGCGGTGCGATGACTCAGGGGCTCGCATTGGCTCGAAGTGAGTGGTATCTTACTCAGAGGAGGACTCTGCCGTGTCTCGTTTCCAGGCCCAGACCGATGCCCTGCTCGACGAGGAGCTCACGGATCTGCGCGAGCGTCTCGGCTTGCGGGAAAACCAAAAGGCCGATCTGCTGCGCGAGCTCGCCGAGCTCGCATCCTGGGTGATCCGGCAGGCTGAGGCCGGGCGCAGCATCGAGGCGCGTCGAGGTCGAGACGTCGAAACCCTCAACAGTCCGGCCGTCGACCGGTTGCGCCGGAAGCAGGGGGAGGGTGGCATGGGGCGGATCGAGCTGACCGAAGCCGAAGTCGAGCGACTCGCTGAGATCCTGGGGCGCGGTTTTTCTCCGACCCCGGCTCTCCGCGCGGCGCTTTCCCGGCTCGCCGAAGAGCAGGGGCTGCCGCCGCAGCTGCATTGGAAAGAGTCCGCGTCCTGATCGATGGCCCTCCGGGTTGAAGTCCTCGGTCGGCACCATCGGGCCTTGCTCGGGGACTTCCGAAATCAGCACCCGTCTTTAGTCGATTATCTTCGTCGATTCGCGCTACGGCATGCGGAGAAAGATCTCCTCGCCCGGACGTTTCTCGCCCTGGAGGGGGACCCAGGGGCGGAACGGATCGCGGGGTATTTCACCCTGGCGACCGTCAGCGTGGAGCGGACCTCGGTCGTTTCGATCGAGTCTCTCGATCGGCTGCCGGGTTTTCCGATACCGGGCGTTCTGCTCGCGCGGCTGGCGGTCGATGAGCGCGTGCAAGGTCAAGGTCTAGGCCGACATCTTTTCGAACAAGCACTCGGTTTGATCCTTCAACTCGCGCGGGGCGGGCCGGTGGCCTTCCGGCTCTTCGTGACCGATGCGATCGACGAGGTCGCTGCGAAATTCTACGAACGATTCGGATTCTCGCGTCTCGACGACGAGCTCCCTTGCCGTATGGTGCTCGACCTGAAACCTCTTCTGGATGGCCAGATGCGTGCGGGCTGCTGATTGCGAGCCCGGAGTACTTCGGCGCGGCGATGGAAAGAGCCTTTCGACGGGAGGCCTACTCGGACGGTTCCGGGCCGACCCCCAGCCGCCGCCAGCCGTCGTGACCTAAGAGGCGGAGGGTCGCGATGTTCTTCTCGTAGATCTGGGTGGCGTCCGGATAGGCCTCCACTGCGCGCTCGACGCTCGCCTCCCGCAGGAGGTGGAGCATGGGGTAGGGCGAACGGTTGGTGTAGTTCTCGATCGCGTCGGGCTCGGTGCCGGCGAACTGGTAGCGCGGATGGAAGCTCGCCACCTGGAGGATGCCCTTGAGCCCGAGGTCGGCGACGGCCTCTTCGGCAACGCCGAGAAAATCGTTGTATTCGAGGAAGTCGTCGAACACGAGAGGGTGGATGACCAGGGTCGTCTCGGTCTGGGTCGTGGGAGCCGCGGCCAAGGCCTGGAGCTCGTCGACGAGGTCGGCGAGGAGCGCTTCGGGGGTCTCCGCGCGGCTCACCGCGTAGCGGATGAGGTCGTCCGCGTAGACCGCCTTGGCGAAGGGGCAGAGATCGAGACCGAGGACCGCCCTTTCGAGCCAGCGCCGGGTCGCCACGACGACGTCTTTCGCCCGCTCTTCATTCAACGTGCCCATCCTCTAGAGCCCTCGCACCTTGTCCGCCACGAGGAGGAGGCCGAAGCCGAGGATCCAGGCCCAGGCCGCCAGCTCGCCGCTGATGTGGAGGACGTTGAAATGGAATTGAACGGAAAGCGCCACCAGGTACAGGACCAGACAGACGATCCAGGTCACCTGCTTGGTTCCCGATCCGGTTCCTCTTCCTCTTCCGCGCATGGGCGATTCCTTTCCTGGGTCGTCCCCGGGTCATCCCAGGACGATGCGAAGCGAATGTTTTCCTGCCGGGACGAGCTCGATCTCCGCCGCTCCTCCCTCGGTCGCCTGCAAGGGCTGGTCGTCGAGCTCGACCGCGGTGACGCCGCGGGTGGCGCCGCGCGGATTCTCCACCCGGATCGAGTACTCCGCCGCATGATAGCGGAAGACGATCTCGTAGGCGGGCCAGGCGCGCGGGATCGCCGGATCGATCGACAGCCGGTCACCGCGGAGACGGAAGCCGAGGATCGACTCGACGCCCGCCCGGTACATCCAGCCGGCGGACCCGGTGTACCAGGTCCAGCCGCCGCGGCCAAAATGGGTGGGCTCGGCATAGACGTCCCCCGCGATGACGTACGGCTCGACCTTGTAACGCTGGATGCCGGCGCGGGTTCCGGCATGGCGCAGCGGATTGATGAGCGAGAAGAGCTCGGCCGCCCGGTCGCCGTCCCCCAGGGCGGCGAAGGCGAGGATGCACCAGACCGCCGCGTGGGTGTACTGGCCGCCGTTCTCGCGGACGCCGGGGAGATAGCCCTTGATGTAGCCCGGGTCGAGCGGGCTACAGTCGAAGGGCGGCGTGAAGAGGAGGACCAGGCCCCCCTCTTTGCCGCCGGTGCCCCCGCCAGTACCTCCAATATCGCGGCGGACGAGCTGCGCCTCGACCGCCGCCATGGCCTGCGCCGCGCGCTCCGGTCCGGCGGTCCCCGAGAGCACCGCCCAGGACTGGGCGATCGAGTCGATCTTGCACTCCTCGCTGGCCGCCGAGCCCACCGGGGTGCCGTCGTCGAAGAAGGCGCGCCGATACCACTCGCCGTCCCAGCCCTCCGCTTCCAAGGCGGTCTTCAAGGCGGCGGCGTGGGCGCGCCAGGCCGCCGCCCGCTCGCGGTCCTTGGGCGACTCCCTGGTTTCGACGCGCTTTTCGGCAAGAGCGGCGAAACGGAGGAGGAGAGGGTGGAGGAACCAGCCGAGCCAGACGCTCTCGCCCTGCCCCAGCCGGCCGATCCGGTTCATGCCGTCGTTCCAGTCCCCGGTGCCCATGAGCGGCAGCCCATGGCGGCCCACCGGGAGGCGCAGGTCGAGCGCCCGGGCGCAGTGCTCGAAGAGGGTCCCCTGTTGCGCCGAGATCGTGGGCGCGAAGTAGGCGTCCTCCTGGTCGGGGGGGATCGGCGGCCCTTCGAGGAACGGCACGACCTCTTCCAAGAGCCCTGCCTCGCCGGTCACCTCCAGGTAGTGGAGGAGGACGAAGGGGAGCCAGAGGAGGTCGTCCGACATGTGGGTCCGCACCCCGCGGCCCCCCGGCGGATGCCACCAGTGCTGGACGTCGCCCTCGACGAATTGCCGGCTGGCGGCGAGGAGGATCTGGTCGCGGGCGACCTCGCGCTTCGCCACGGTGAGGGCCAGCACGTCCTGGAGCTGGTCCCTGAAGCCCACGGCGCCGCCCGCCTGGTAGAAGGCGGAGCGCGCCCACACCCGGCAGGAGAGGGTCTGGTAGAGGAGCCAGCGGTTGAGGAGGAGATCCATCGCCCGGTCCGGAGTCTTCACCTGGAGGGCGCCGGTGACGTCGTCCCAGGACTGGACGACCTCGTCTAAAACCTGGTTGAGGTCGGCCGTGCGGTACCGCCTGACGAGGGTCCGCACCTCCTCGACGTTTCGCCCCTGACCGAGGAGGAAGGCGATCTCGACGGTCGCTCCCGGGCGCAGCTCGACGATCGTCTGGAGCGCGCCGCAGGGATCGAGGCCGGCGCCCACCCGGCCCGAGAGGCGGTCTCCCCGTTCGAGGGCGGCGGGGTGGTCGGGGGTGCCGTTTCGGCCCAACACCTCGGCGCGGTCGCCGGTCCAGGTCGTCGCCCTTCCCCCCGGCCCCCCCGGATTGCCGAAGGCCAGGAAGGCGATCCGATCGCCGAATTCCGCGCTCCAGGCGTTCCTCGCGAGGAGCGCGCCGCTCCCCTCGCCGCCGCCGTCCATCTCGGTGACGATGAAGGGGGCCGAAGCGCTCCGCGAGTTGCCGAGGACCCACTCGACGTAGGCGGTCACCGAGAGGCGCCGGGGCCGGCCCTCGTCGTTCCTCAGGGTGAGCCGGGAGATCTTGAGGGGGTCGGTCCGCGGGACGTACTGGAGAAGCGTGAGGGTGATGCCGTGGGAGGTGTGCTCGAAACGGCTGTAGCCCTGCCCGTGGCGGGCGACGTAGGGCCACGCCTCCTCGCGGATGGGGAGGACGGTCGGCCCCCAGAGGAGGCCGCTCTCCTCGTCGCGGACGTAGAAGGTCTCCCCCGGCGGGTCGGAGACCGGGTCGTTCGACCACGGGGTGAGCTGGTTCTCCCGGCTGTTGCCCGCCCAGGTGTAGCCGGCGCCCGACTCCGAGACCTGGAAGCCGAAGCCGGGGTTTGAGATGATGTTGATCCACGGCGCCGGCGTCCACTGCCCTTCGCCCAAGATCGTCACGTACTCCCGGCCGTCCTCGGCGAAGCCGCCGAGGCCGTTCCACAGCTCCAGGGGCGGCCGCGGAGGAGCGGTGGGAGCCGGGTTCGGCGGAAGCGGCACCGTCGCTCCCCCCGCTCCGGCCGTCCGCCGGACGGCGGCGCTCTGGAGGCCCCGCCGCTCGTCGGCGCGGACCCGGCGGACGATCTGCTCGGAGAGGGTGCCGCTGCGCGCCACGAAGACCGCCCGGGCGGTGGCCAGGAGAACCTCGCGGACCTCCGGCGGCACGAGGTCGGAGCGCAGGGTGAAGGCGGTGCCGTGCGGCTCGTGGCCCTCCTGGTGGAGGAGCGACTGGCTGCTGCGGACCGCCGCTTCGAGGGCGTTCTGGAGATCCTGGGCGTAGGAGGGCGCCTTCTCGTTCAAGATCACGAGGTCGACCTCCAGGCGTTTGACCCTGAAGTACTCATGGGCTTTGAGAAGCTGGCGGACGACCCCCAGGTCGTCGATCTCGTCGATGCGGACGACGACGATCGGCCGGTCGCCGGAGATGCCGTGCGCCCAGAGGGCCGATACCGGGCGACGGTTGCGCGCCAGGACTTCCGAGGGGGGGCGCAGAGACGGGTCCGAGTAGAGGATGCGGCTCGCCAGGCGCTGAAAGAGATTCGCCTCGTCGGGCAGGATGCCGAGGTGGCGGAGCTCGACCTGCGCCTGGGTCCAGGCCATCGCCGCGGCGCGCTCGAAGACCGCCGGGTCCCGGTACTTGTCGGCGAGGACGAGCGCCGCCTCCCGCGACGGCGCGACGAGGGTCGTGAAAGTGACCCGCGCCGACGTCCCCGGGGCGAGGCGCACCCGGCGCCTCAGGCTGAAGATGGGGTCGAGCACGGCGCCCGCGGTGTTCGAGAGGGCGAGGCCGTCGATCACCGACATCGGCGTCCGCACGCCCCGGCCGCGGCCGAGGAAGCGCGCGCGGTCGGTCTCGAACTGGAGGTCGGCGAGGCTCTCGGCCCCGTCGCCGCGCTCGCCGGGGTCTCGCCGGTCCGCCCCGCTCCCCCCGCCCCCCACGCTCCCCACGCTTCCGGACACGGCGGCGACGTGCACCAGCCACAGCCGGGTCTCGTCGGCGGAGCGCGGCCTTCGGGTGGCCAAGAGGGCGCCCAGCCGGGGCACCCACTCGGTCTCGACGAAGAGGTTCGAGAAGGCCGGATGGGCGAGATCGGCGGCGGCGGGGGCGAGGACGATCTCCAAGTAGGAGGTGATCTCGATCTCCCGCGTCCGCGCGCCGTGGTGGGTGAGGGTCACCCGGCGGACCTCGGCGTCGTCCTCGGTCGCCACCACCACCTCCAGCCGGCTGCCGATCCCCTTGTCGCGGCGGACGATCTCGGCCCGGTCCTCGGTGAAGGTGGCCTCGTACTGCTCGGGCTCGACGCCGCTCGCCTGGTACCCCGCCGACCACACCTCGCCGCTCAGAACGTCGCGGTAGAAGAGGAAGCTCCCCCAGGAGTCGCGCGTCGTGTCCTCCTTGAAACGGGTGACCGCCAGGTCGCGGTAGCGGCTGTACCCGGAGCCCGCGGCGGTCATCATCACCGTGTAGCGGCCGTTGCCCAGCAGGTGACTGGTGGGGACGGCGTGGTTGGGCGAGTGGTAGACCCGGGCGACCGGCGCCACCAGGCCGCCGATCTGCGCCGCCGCCGCCACCTCCTCGGCCCGCGGCCGGGCGACGGCGACGTCTCGGGGCGTCCGTTCCTGGAGGAGGAGCTCGGTCGCCTGGACGAGCGGCGCGGCGTGGAAGCGGGCGGGCATGGCGCCATCGCCGCGGACGTCGAGGACATTGGCGAGGGCGAGGAGCGACATCCCCTGATGGTGCGCCATGTAGGCGTAGACGATCGCCTGGTCCTGCCCGTCCGGCACCCGGCTCGCGGTGTGGTCGATGGCCTCGTAGAAGCCGTAGCGACCGCGCGCCCCGGAGAGCTCCAGGCGCTCCAGGTTGAGGGCCGCAGCCCGCGGATCGAACATCGCCGCGAGCGCCGTCGCGTAGGGCGCGACGACCAGATCCTCGGAGAGCCCGCGCTTCAACCCCAGGCCGGGCACGCCGAAATTCGAGTACTGGTAGGTGAGCTCCAGGTCGCGGGCGTTGAGCGCCGACTCCGACACCCCCCAGGGCACCCCGCGCTCCTCACCGTACTGGATCTGCCGCCGCACGACGAGCCGGCAGGTCTGGTCGAGGAGGCTGTGGTCGGGGGAGCACATCACCAGGGCCGGCATCAGGTACTCGAACATCGAGCCCGACCAGGAGAGGAGCGCGGCGCCGCGGGCGACCGGGGTGAGCGCCCGGCCGAGGTGGAACCAGTGCGCCACCGGCACCTCGCCCTTGGCGATGGCGATGAAGCTCGCGAGGCGCGCCTCGGAGGCAAGGAGGTCGTAGTAGCTGGGGTCGAGCTCCCCGTCGGCGACCCGGTAGCCGATCGAGAAGAGCTTCCGCGACGGGTCGTAGAGGAAGCCGAAGTCCATTTCGTTGAAGAGGTTGGTGAGGAGAGACGAGAGCGCCGCCAGGCGCTCGGCGACCGCCGGCGCCTCCGACATCTCCGACAGGTCGCGCGCCTGGGACGCGGCGGTCGCCGCGGCGATCTCGGCCCAGGCGAGCACCTCGCCCCAGGCCGGGCCGTCGGCGCTCTGCTCGACGACGAGCGCCCGGGCGACGTCGACGACGGCGTGGATGCCGTGGTCGATCTCCGCCAGGCGCTCCCGCCACTGCGCTTCCGTCCCCGGCTCCGGCGGCGCCGCCAAGGCGGGGGCGAGGGCGGCGAGCGCCTCGTCGAGCTGGCGGCGGGTGACGGTCTGGGTCCGGCGGCCGGCCGAGGCCGGGGCCGAGGCGCGGACTAGGGCCAGGGCATCGGCGATCCCGGCGAGCGTCCGGGCGCCGAGCCAGGGGTCCTGGCGGAGCTGGCGGAGAGCCTCGATGAGGGTGAGGAGATGCCCGGCGAGGTTGCCGCTGTCGACGGTCGAGATGTAGCGCGGCTCCAGGGGGCGGACCTCGCGGGTACCGTACCAGTTGAAGAAGTGCCCCTTGAAGCGCTCCAGGATCTCCATCGTCCCCAGGGTCTCTTCGAGCCGGGAGACGGCGTCCAGGGTACCGAGCCAGCCGAAGTCGCGGGCGGCGACGACTGCGAGGAGATAGAGCCCGAGGTTGGTGGGCGAGGTGCGGTGGGCGACGACCGGCTTGGGCACCTCCTGGAAGTTGTCGGGCGGGAGCGCATGGTCCTCGGCGCCGACGAAGGTCTCGAAGAAGCGCCAGGTGCGGCGGGCATGGAGGCGGAGTGCCGCGGCCTCCTCGGGGGAGAGCGGGGCGGCCTCGGCGACCGAGGCGGGGAGGCTCAAGAAACGCGCCACCGCCGGCGCCAGGCCCCAGAGGACGAGGAGCGGCGCCGCCCAGGGCCAGGGATTCGCCATCATGCCGCCGATGCCGCCGGGCCGGGTCACCGCGGAGATGGCGACCAGGCAGGCGGCCACCCCGGCGAAGGTCACCCCGCCGGACATCCGGCGGTAGAAGAGGTCGAGGCTCAGGTCGAGCCCGCTCCTCGCCTGTGCCGCGGTCACCCATTCGAGGAGGTGCCGGCGGCTGACCAGCCGGGTGAGGGTGCGCACGATGGCGTCGGTCATCAGCCAGGCCTGGTAGGCGAGGAAGCCGACCGAGAGGACCACCTGGGACGCGGCGAGGACGAGATCGCTCCCCACGGCGCGGAAGTGGCTGCGCTTGGCGATGCCGCGGCGGCGGGGGATCACCCCGGCGAGGAAGTGGAACGCCGGCGGCAGGGCCATCGTGGCGAGGACGAAGAGCGTCCAGACCGCGGGAGAGGCGTGGGGCAGCGTCCAGGCGGCGAGGAGGGTGAGGAAAGCGGCGGGCGCCCACAGGGTCCGCCGCAGGTTGTCGAGCATCTTGTAGCGACCGATCGTCGGGATCTTCGCGCCGGTCCTCGGAACGGATCGGAGCCCGGGCCCGCGGCCGAAGATCCAGGGCAGGAGCTGCCAGTCGCCCCGCGCCCAGCGGTGCTGGCGGGCGGCGGCGGCCTCGAAGTGCGAGGGGAAGTCCTCGAAGAGCTCGACGTCGGTGACCAGGCCGGCGCGGGCGAAGATCCCCTCGAAGAGGTCGTGGGAGAGCATCCGGTTCTCCGGCACCTTGGCGTCGAGCGCGGCGGTGAAGGCGTCGACGTCGTAGATCCCCTTGCCGGTATAGGAGCCCTCGCCGAAGAGATCCTGGTAGACGTCCGAGACCGCCGCGGCGTAGGGGTCGATCCCCGCCGGCCCGGAGAAGATGCGCTGGTAGAGCGAGCCGTCGTGGCCGGAGGGGAGGGTCGGGGTGATCCGCGGCTGGAGCACCCCGTAGCCCGCCGTCACTCGGCCGAGCGCCGGATCGTAGGCCGGCCGGTTCAAGGGGTGCGCCAGGGTGCCGATGAGCCGGCGGGCGGCCTCCCGCGGCAGCCGGGTGTCGGCGTCCAGGGTGAGGACGTAGCGGACACCCGGCGGCACCGGCGGCAGGAGCTCTCCCCCGGGGGCTAAAAAGGTGGTGTCCCGGGCGCCCCGCAGCAGGCGGTTCAGCTCTTCGAGCTTGCCGCGCTTCCTCTCCCAGCCGAGCCAGCGGCGCTCGGAGGCGCTCCACACCCGCCGGCGGTGGAGGAGGAGGAAACGGGGATCGCCGGCCGGGGTGGGCCCGTGCTCGGCGTTCAGGCGCGCGATCCCCGCCGTGGCGGCGGCCAGGAGGGCGGCGTCGCCGGGCAGGGTCTCCTCCGCGGCGTCCGCCCAGTCGGAGAGCAGGGCGAAACGCAGCTCCGCCTCGGGGTTTGCCAGGAAGTGCACTTCGAGATGGCCGATCTGCTCCGCGATCTCCTCCGGCCGGGTGAGGAGGGTCGGCACCGCGACCAAGGTGCGGAGCGCCGCCGGCACACCCCCGCCGAGCGCCAGCTTGGGCAGCGTCTGCGGACCGAGGAGCCGGGTCACCAGAGCGTTGAGCAGCTGGATGGCGAGCTCGGAAGCGGGCACCAGGGCGAGGACGCCGAGGACGGAGAGGCCGAGGAAGCCCGCCCCGCGGAGCGCCCCGAGCCGCAGCGGCACGGCGAGGGCGAGCGCGGTGGCCAGGGCGATGGCTCCCAGGTAGAGCGGCGTCGCCCGGTGGAGGAAGGTGCGCTCGAAGCGGCGGCGCGGCGACAGCCGGCAACGCAGCTCGCGCTCGAAGCCCGGCCGGCCGTCGCCGATGAGGAAAAAGCCCGGGTCGGTCTCGCGGGCGGGGACGCCAGTGGGGCCGGCGACATTGCCGGACGCGGGCGTGGCCGCCCGCTCGACGACCCGCCGGGCGACCTCGACCTCGGGGAGGTCGGCGTCTTTCGCCAGCTCCTCGACCGCGTGCCGGTAGAGGTCGCGGGTCTTGAAATCCATCTCCCGGTAGCCGTCATAGCCGGCGAGCGTCGCATCGACCAGGCTGACGCTCTCGAAGAACGCCGCCCAGTCGAAGGCCGAGATCAGCCGCATGCTGGTGATGGCGTTTCTGACCGTGGCGTTGGTCGCCGTCTGCCGGCCGTACTCGACGGCGAGCACCTCTTCGGTCGTCATCCCCTGGTCGGCCAGGCGCTTGTGCAGCCAGGCGAGAGCCGGGGTGACCGCCGGGTCCTGGTCGCGCAGCCGGCCGAGGAGGACGACGACGAAGGGGACGTCGATCTCGCCGACCTCGTAGCGCTTGAGGAGGGCCGCCGGGTCCGCCGGCCGGTTCTCGCCCAGCAGGTGGTCGGCCAGGTCCTCGGCCTGGTCGCGGGCGGTCCGGGCGCGCACCATGCGGTCGGCCAGGAGCCGCAGGTTCTCGACCAGCACCACCCGGAGCGAGATGGCTGAGGCCCACAGCTCGCCGATCGAGAGCGGCACCCGGCGCTGGAAGGCGCGGATGAAGCGGGCGAGCATCTCGGCGTCGAACAGGCTGTCGGTGTGGGCCACGAAGGCGTGGGCGAGGGCGTAGATCCGCGGATAGCCGCGGAACGGCCCGCCTTCGAGCCGCGGCAGCTCGCGGTAGAAACCGGGCGGCAGATCCTCGCGGATCTCGCGCAACTGTTCTTCGACCAGGTGAAAGTTGTCGACCAGCCACTCCGCCGCCGGGCTGCTCGCCCGCTCCTCGCGGATCGAGGCCGCGATCGTCCGATAGGAGGCTAAGAGGACCCGGCCGTTCTCCGCCACGCGGGGCGTGAGCTGCGGGTCCCCCCGGCGTCCGGGGCGGACCCGCTGGGCCGCGGCGAGGTCTGCGGCGTGCTGCTCGAGCCGCTCGGCGCCCCACAGCTCGCCGCGGATCGGTTCTGGCAGGTCGGTGAAGGGGGGCGGTAACGTTGGGGCGCTGGTCATGAGGAAAAATTTCACTGCGAGAGGTATGCCGGGGTGCCGGGGAGCGAGGGCGGAACGCCCCCGCGGTTCCCTATCCTCTCACACCGGGGCGGGTCCCTCCCTCATGCCTCCCAGGTTGCCCCGGAGGCCGACTTCGGGCAGGATTCCTGCACAGGTCTACGAGAGGGAGGAGTACGTCATGGAGACGATCTCGCGCGGTCTGTCCCGTCGCAGCTTCGCCAGGATCCTCGGTACGGGTCTCGCTACCGCCACGTTCGCGCCCGCTCTCGTCAAGGCCTCGAGAGCCGCCGAGCCGCAGCCGGGGACGACGTCGGCGACATCGACGGCATCGGCGACATCGGCGACATCGGCGGCATCGACGACGCCGACGCCTGCGGTCGATGATCTCGTCCGGCTCTCCGCCAACGAGAATCCTTACGGCCCTTCCCCGGCGGCCTTGGCGGCGATCCAGGGGTCGTTCGACCGCGCCTGCCGCTATCCGGACGTGGAGCTGGAGGCGCTCTCGGAAGTGATCGCAGAGTCGCATGGAGTGAAGCGGAACCAGGTGCTCCTGGGCGCCGGATCGAGCGAGATCCTGAAGCTCGCCGCGGTGGCCTTCAGCGGTCCCGGGAGGACCCTGGTGGCCGCCAATCCCACCTTCGAGGCGATCGTGCGCTATGCGACGGTCGCGAAGGTGGAGCCGATCCTCGTGCCCTTGACCGCCGATCACCGCCACGACCTCACGAAGATGGCGAGCTTCAAGAACGCGGGGATCGTCTACCTCTGCAATCCCAACAACCCGACGGCGAGCATCACCCCCAAGGGGGAGGTCCGCGCCTTCCTGAAGGCCGTGCCGCCGACGACCGTGGTGCTCGTCGACGAGGCCTACTTCCACTATGCGGACAGCCCCGACTACGAGAGCGTCCTGCCGCTCCTTCCCGAGCATCCGAACCTGATCGTGGCGCGCACCTTCTCGAAGATCCACGGCATGGCCGGCCTGCGCTGCGGCTATGCGGTGGCGCAGAAGGAGGTGATCGAGATCCTCAAGGTCCACCAGGCCTTCGACAGCCTGAACCTCGCGGTCCTGGTGGCGGCGCGGGCGAGCCTCGGCGACCCCGCCCACCTGGAGGAGAGCCGGCAGAAGAACCTCGCGGTGCGCGGCCGGGTCGTCGCGGCGTTCGACTCGATGGGGCTCCACACCATCCCGTCGTCCGCCAACTTCGTCATGGTCGACCTGAAACGGCAGGTCCAGCCGGTGCGGGAGGCCCTCCATGCCCAGAAGGTCGACGTCGGCCGCACCTTCCCGGCCCTGCCCACCCACCTGCGGGTGACGGTGGGCACGGCGGAGCAGATGGACCGCTTCCTTGGCGCCTTCAAGCAGGTGATGGCTTAAAGAGTGCCAGGCCGTTCAAACCTCGCGGGCGTTTCGGCGTAGAAGAAGGCGGAGGCTGCCATGCAGAGCGCTCATCTCGCCACCCCGTTCCTCGATCCCGGTTCGCGGGCCCTGGCCTTCGCGGTCGGGATCTTCCTCCTCGTCCTCGGCCGCCGGCTCTACTGGCTGTTCGTGGGGATGGTGGGCTTTTTCACCGTCTACCAGCTGTCGCTCGACTCCCTCCACGTGGTGTCGCCGGAGCTGCAGCTCCTTCTCTCCTGCCTGGCGGGTCTCTTCGGCGTCCTCCTCGCCCTCTTCGTCCAGAAGGCGGCGGTCGGCATCGCCGGTTTCCTCGTCGGGGCGTGGCTCGCGGCCGGTTTTCTGGGGCTCGCGGTCGGTTCTCTGGGGATCGGGGGGATCGTGGGGACCGCTGCCGCGGGGGGACCGCACGTGGCGAGCCCGGGGGCTCTCCTTCTCGTGCTCCTCGCCGGGATCGTGGCGGCGTTCCTCGCTCTCCGCCTCTTCAGCCTTGCCCTGATCGTCCTCTCGGCGCTCGCCGGCGCCGGCCTGATCGTCGACACCGCGCACTGGGGAGGGCCGTCGCGGACCCTCCTTCTCGTCGTCTTGACTCTCGCCGGGATCGCGCTCCAGGCCGGCTTCACGGGACGGCGGCGCCAAGCCCGGGAAAGAGGGGAGAGGTGACGACGTCTTCTTTCCCAGGCCTCCGCCTGATGCTTCAGTGCGTGGGATCGCCCGAGTTGTCCTCCAGGATCTCCAGATGTCCGGTGCCGTCCAGGCTCGCGATGTCGACTTTGCTCCAGAAGCGGACCTTGACGTAGTCGAGGGTCAGCTCGCCGACGAGCTTGATCTCGCCGGTCCCCTTCTCCCAATCGGCGGCGGAGAGGTCGCTCCTCTCCTTGTCGACGGGGAAACCGAGCTCCGTGCCGCCCCGGGTGTTGATGAACTTCAGGTGGACGTAGTTGCGGTCGATCGCGGCCTTGAAGTTCTTCAGGTTGCGCTCGGGCCGCAGGCTGGCCTCGATCGGCTGCTCTTGGGTCAGGCGGTGCACCAGATCATTCATGGTCTGCTCCTGGTCAACGTAAGGTTTCAATAGAGTTGCCGCTCCCGGGCGGCGCACGCGAATCTTAGCAAAGCCCCCCGCAGAGGACGACATACGATACCCCGTTTAGGCCCTCAGCGCTTCTTCTTCGCCTGGAGGGTTTTGAGGGCGTCGATCGGCCGGCGGTCGGGCGCCATCATCTTGATCGCCCGTTGGAGGTGCCACTCGGAGGCGTCGTAGTTGCCGAGCTCGCGGTGGATCTCGCCCAGATAGAAGACCGCGAGGCCGCACTTGGGGTCGATCCGCAACGCCTCGTCGAGATCGGCCAGGGACTGCGGCGAGGCCGTCGTCGGGGCGGCCTGGAAGCGCGACCAGGCGAGCTCGGCGCGGTAGAGGCCGTTCTGGGGATCGCAGTCGGAGGCGAACTCGAGGAGGAGGATCGCGTCGCGGAACTTGCCGGCATCCATGGCCGCCCGCCCCTTCCGGTACTGCACCTCGGGGTCCAGGAGGTCGGTCTTGATGCCGAGGCTCGGCGGCTTCTTCGCCCGCTCCTCGCGGAGGGTCCGGCGGCGGAAGAGGACGGTCTCGCGCTGCTCGCGGTCGGCGAGCTGGCCGTAGGCCTTGGTCCCGGCGAGGAAGAGGTCGCACGCCTTCTCCCTCCAGGGCGCGAACGGCCCGCTGAACTTCCACGGCGCGAAGCGGGCGGCGAAGTCGAGCCAGTGCTCGTCGATCAAGGCGAGCGGCGCCTCTTCGGCCACCCCGAGGAGGTCGAAGGGATCCTGTTTCCGGTAGGCGAGGTAGGCCTGCATGACCTCGTTGCCCTGCCGCTGGATCTCGATCGGCTGGGGGATGGGTTGGGCCGGGGTGTCCGCGACCTCGGCACGAGCGGCAGGAGCGGCGTGGCTGGCCGCCGGCCGGATGGGCGGCCGGGCGGGGAGCTGGTCGGCGCTGGCGACGACGCCGATCACGGCGAGGGCATAGAGGAGGCGGGTGATCTCGTCGGGGGTGAGCCCGGTCACCGCCACCAGCTCGTCCAGGCGGGGACGCGGGGCGAGGGCGTCGGTCACCAGGGTCTGCCGGAGGGTGAGCCGGAGCTCCGCCACGGGGACCGGAGGGGCCGGGTGGAGAGCGAGGCGCTTGCCGACCAGGGGGCCGACGGCGGCGTCGACCTCCGCCTGGGGCGCGAAGCGGGTGATGCCGGTGACGATCAGCTGCGGCACCTTGACCTTCAAGGAGGACTCCGACTGGAGGTCGTCGTCGAGGAGGCGGAACTGCCCCTCGCTCCAGGTGAAGAGATCGAGCAGCTTCTTCGCCAGGTTCTGTTGCAGGAGCTTGAACAGCTCGACGGGGCTGACCAGACCCTGCTCGACGAGCTGCTCGCCGAGCGGGATGCCGCGCGCGGACGCCCGCCCCAGGCAGAGCGTGAAGTCGAGCTCCTTGAGCTTGCCCATGGCCATCATGTAGCGCCCGAGGGTCTCGTTGACGAGGTTCGAGCGGCAGTCGACCGGGACCCCGCCTTCGAGGACGATCTTCTTGGTCACCTGTCGCCGGGTCACCTCCAGCACGGCGGTGCGCTCGGACACCGCCTGGGCATACAAAAGAATGCCGAACGGGACCTCGACCAGGCTCCCCTCGGTACGGCGCGCGATGTCGGACAGCTGTTCACCGGTAGGGATCACCGGAGACCTCCTTGAAGCTCAGGCTCGACTGCCTCGCTGATGTGGGGCCCAGTATACGGGAGCCGGAGCTCCAGGCATCCACTTAAATACAGAGCTCGATACAGGGCTCGTCACGGCGGCGCGTTGTCGCCTCGTGGCGGCACTACAATCCCGGGAACGTCGGCGAGGGGATCGCCGGACGGAGTTCCCTTGAGGAGAGCCTATTTTGAGCCCCGAGACCGAGACCCAGCCCTCCGCCGCCGAGCGGGCGATCGCCCACGCCCGGAAGACCATGAGCCAGTCGACTCTCCGCGAAGTCCTGGGGATGGCGTCGCGCCCCGGTGTGCTGTCGTTCGCCGTCGGCCTGCCGGGCACCGCCCTCTTCCCCGTCGCGGGGCTCGCCCGGGCGGCCGCCGAGCTCCTCGCCAACGACCGCCTGTCGCTCCAGTACGGCATCCCCTACCAGCCGCTCAAGGCCCAGATCGTCGAGCTGATGAAGCTACGCGGCGTCACCTGCCGCCCGGAGCAGGTCTTCCTGACCACCGGCTCGCAGCAGGCGATGGACCTCCTCGCCCGCCTCCTCCTCGTCCCCGGCGGCCGGGTGATGCTCGAACAGACGGTCTACGACGGCATGCAGATGGCGGTCAAAAGGCTGGAGCCGGAGATCCTCTCGGTGCCGACCGACTTAGACACCGGGATCGACGCCGACGTCGTCGAGCGCCACCTGGAGGCGGGCCCCGCCCCCGCCTTCCTCTACCTCATCACCGACGGCCACAATCCCCTGGGGGTGAGCCTCCCCGAAGAGAAGAGGCGGCGTCTCGCCGTCCTCGCCCGGCGCCACCGGATGCCCATCCTGGAGGACGACGCCTACGGCTTCCTCTACTACGGGGAGAGCCCGGCGCCGCCGCTCCGCGCCTTCGAGGACGAATGGGTCTTCTACCTCGGCTCGTTCTCGAAGATCCTGGCCCCCGGTCTCCGCGCCGGCTGGATGGTCGTCCCCGAGCCCCTGGTGGGGACGATCGCGGCGCTCAAGCACTCGGCCGACATCGACACCCCGACCTTCAGCCAGCGGATGATCTCGACCTACCTCGACTCCGGCGAGCTCCCCGACCACCTGGCCCTCCTGCGCCGGGAGTACCGGAGCCGCCGGGACGCCCTCTTGGCCGCCCTCGACCGCCGGCTCGCCGGGGCGGTGCGCTGGAACCGGCCGAGCGCCGGCATGTTCGTCTGGGTCGAGCTGCCGGAGCGGATCGACACCGCCGAGCTCGTCCGCACGGCGATCGAGACCGAGAACGTGGCGTTCAGCCCCGGCATGGCCTTCGCCGTCCAGGGGAGCCGCCACGCCAGCCACTGCCTGCGCCTCGCTTTCGCCAACAACACCCCCGAGGACATCGAGGTGGGGATCGAGCGTCTGGCACGGGTGATCGAGCGCGCGCTCGCCTGACCCGGGCCGCCCCTGCTCGCATGGACGGGCGCTCGCCATCCGGGGTAGGCTCCGGTCGTGGTTCCGTTTGGATCTGCGGGCGGTCTCCTTCGGGCGCTCCGCGCAGCCAGTCGACCGTCCTCGAATCCAAACGGAACCGCGACTCCATAGAGGAGGAGAGCAGGGTGTTCACCGGTCTCATCAGCGAGAGCGGCCGTCTGGCCGCCGATCCGGAGCCTTCCGGCCAGGGCGGGGTGCGGCTCGACATCCTCCACAGCGCCGAGCTCGCCGCGCGGCTCGGAATCGGCGCCAGCCTGGCGGTCTCCGGGGTCTGCCTCACGGTGACCGAGCTGGTGCCCGTCCCGGGTGGGGTCCGCTCGCGGGTCGAGCTGGCGCCCGAGACCCTGGCGCGGACGACTCTCGGGAGCCTGCGGGCGGGAGACCCGGTCAACCTGGAGCCGGCGCTCCGCATGGGCGATCCCCTGGGCGGCCACTGGGTGCAGGGGCACGTCGACGGCACCGCGGAGATCCTCGACCGCCGCGATACCGGGGACCGCGCCGAGCACCGGCTGCTCGCCTTCTCGATCCCACCCGAGATGGACCCGTTCCTCGTCGAGAAGGGCTCGGTCACCTTAGACGGCGTCAGCCTCACCCTCGCCTCCCGCCTGCCCGACCGCTTCGAGGTGACCCTCATCCCGCACACCCTGGAGATCACGACTTTCGGCCAGCGGGTGCCGGGCGACCGGGTCAACCTGGAGGTCGACGTGCTCGCCAAGTACGTCCACCAGATCCTCGCCGCCCGCGGCCTGGCTTGACCGCAGCCATGCTCAAGGGGAACCGGCCGGCCGTCCAGCTCCCGGAGCCCGGTCGCTTCTGGATTCGCTACGTCCCGCGCGGCTGGCCGGAGCCGGAAGGCCCGTGGACGGACCTCGCCGCAGGGCGCCTCGGCTGGGGACGGATCGCCATGATATCGCCGACGTCGGGGGAGAGCCCGACGCCAGCCGGGTTGGCCGGGTTGGACGCCGGGCCGGCCCCGCTCGACGACCTGCTCTATCTCGCCCCGGTGGACCCGGAGCGCGCGGCCGAGCGCGACCGGCTGGCCCGCGAGCGCCTGGCGGAGGGCACTCCGGTGCTCGTCCAGCTGCGGCCGGGCGAGGCGGCCGATGCGCCGGGGGCGGTCCTCGTCTTCGACCTCCTTCCCGCCCTCCTCGCCCACCTCGCCCCGACATCCGGCGACCTGGCGCCGTTCGCCCTCCTGCCGGCCGGGTCGACGGCGGTCTGGCCGCTCCTCCCCGGCCTGACCGACGACCCCGCGCTCTGGCGCCGCGGGGGAGAGCTCCTCGCCGCGCGCGGGGTGAGCGCTCTCCAGGCGCTCTCCGTCCGCCTGGAACCGGGCGACCGCCGCCGGCTCGTCGACCTCGGCGGCGAGCGGGTCTTCGACGCCCTCTTCCATGGCGAGCCGCCGGCCGAGCGACCCTTCGCCCGCGCCGCCCACCGCCTGGGCCTCGGCGCCTTTCTCCCCCGGCCCCTGCCGCGGCCGCCGGTCCTCGGGATCGGCAACCGTCGGATCGCCGGGGTCCTCGCCCTCGCGGCGGAGCTCTGGCTCCGCCTCGGCCGGCCGGTGGGGCAGGGCCAGGATCTCTACGCCACGGCGCGCCAGGTCGACCGCACCGCCTACGACCTCTCCGCCCTCGCCCGGGAGGGCAATCTCGGCTTTCTCGGCTGGCTCTCCGGGCTCGGCCGGGAGGTGGTCGCCGAGCAGGCGGCGACCGGCGGCTCGACCCTTCTCGCGGCGCTCCTCGCGGAGTACCTGTCCGAGGAGACATAATGGGCCGCTTGAGAAGGAGGATCGCCGTCATGCAGCAGCCGTCGAGCCGAGGCCGGGTACTTTTCATCCTGTGGACGTTCCTCCTGGCGTGGGGGGCGTTGACCTCCGGCCCGGCGCGGGCCTGGGACCCGACCGCCCCCGCCCCGCCCGAGGACTTTTCGGCCTTCAACCGCCGCTTCAGCTCCGACCTCTACTTCTACCCCCGGCATGGGGCGGCGCCCCTGGGCCTCCTCGGCTTCGAGGTCTACGCCGACGCCACCTACGACAAGAGCTTCGACAGCGAGCCTTTCTTCAAGACCGTCGTCGACGGCAACCTCCCCAGCGGCGTCCTCTCGGTGGGCCGGGTCGGGATCCGCAAGGGGCTCCCCGGCGGGCTCGACCTTGGGGTCTCCTATGGCGAGGCCCTGGGGAGCCAGGTCAAGCTGGTCTCCGCCGAGGCGGAGTACGCCCTGATCAAGGGCGGCGTCCTCGAACCCGCCCTGGGGCTCCGGGTGACCGGCACCCGCACCGTCAGCTCCGGGGCGTACGACCTCCGCCAGTACGGGGCGGAGCTCCTGCTCTCCAAGGGCTTCACGATCTTCACCCCCTACATCGGCGCCGGCCTCACCTACAGCCGGGGGACCCTCGGCCACGGCGACCTCGCGCTCAACGACAACGCCACCCGCGCCGTCGCCTACGCCGGGCTCCGCCTCAACCTCCTCCTCCCCAAGATCGTCGTCGAGATCGAGAAGGGCGAGGTGGTCCAGGGCGCGGTCCGGGTCGGCTTCGGCCTCTAGAGAGCGACGGAAGAAGACGACCCGAGAGACGATATGACGACCGACTGGATCGACCTGCGTTCCGACACCGTCACCCGGCCCGACGCCGAGATGCGCCGCGCCATGGCCGAGGCCGAGGTCGGCGACGACGTCTTCGGCGAGGACCCCACGGTCCGCGTCCTCGAAGAGGAGGCCGCGGCGGCGGTGGGCCAGGAGGCCGCCGTCTTCGTCCCCTCGGGCACCATGGGCAACCAGATCGCCCTCCACCTCCACGCCCGGCCGGGCGACGACGTGATCTGCGACGCGCGCTGCCACATCGTGCAATTCGAGGTGGGGGCCATGGCGGCCCTCTCCGGTCTGCTGCCGCGGACGATCGCGGCGCCCACCGGCCGGCTCGACCCGGGAGCGGTCGAGGCGCTCGTCCACTCGGGCGCCGGCTACCGGGGGCGGACCGGCCTGCTGACGATCGAGAATACCCACAACTTCGCCGGCGGCACGGTCTACGACCGGCCGTGGATCGACGCCCTCTTGGCGGTCGCCCGTCGCCACCGCCTCCCCGTCCACCTGGACGGGGCGAGGATCTTCAACGCCGCGACCGCCTTGGGCGTCCCCGCCGCGGCGCTCTGCCAGGGCTTCGACTCGGTCCAGTTCTGTCTCTCGAAGGGATTGGGGGCGCCGATCGGCTCGATCCTCGCCGGCTCCGCCCCCTTCGTCGCCGAGGCGAGACGGGTGCGCAAGATGTTCGGCGGCGGCATGCGCCAGGTGGGGGTGATCGCGGCCGCGGGTCTCGTCGCCCTGCGCAAAGGCCCCGGTCGGCTCGGCGAGGACCACGCCCACGCCCGCCTCTTGGCCGCCGCGGTCGCCGAGTTCCCGGGAGTCGAGCTCGACCCTGCCGCCGTCGTCACCAACGTCCTCGTCTTCCGCCTGACGGAAGCGTTCGAAGGCGGCAGCGCGGCCTTCCTCGCCCGCGCCCGGGAGCACGGCGTCCTGGCGAGTCCCGTCGCCCGGAACGAGGTGCGCCTGGTGACCCACAAGGACGTCTCCCGAGCGGGGATCGACGAGGCGATCGCCCGCCTCCGGCAGGCGTTTCTGGTGGCGGCTCGGGCTTAGGGGGCTGTCACCGCAGAGATTGCCTCCTGAAAGCGAAGGCCGGGCGGGTCCCTCCCGCCTGGGCGGGAGGTGGTTGGGTCAGGGGGAGGCTAAGAGGGGCGACACGCGTTGCGAAGACCTGCGACAAGATCTCTCCAGTCTCCTGGCGTTCCTCCAAGCCCCTGGTCCCGCCGGGGGCCGCTCCCGCGCGGTGCCGCTTCCGCCGGGTGCCGGGCAGAGTAGGGGCAGAGCCCCTGTGCCTGCCCGGCTCGGGCACGAGGTGACGGCTTGCCATGAGCCTTCGATCCCCGGCCGCGAGCGATCGCCGGCAGTTCCGACAGTTTGGCTGGCACCTAACGGCACCGGTTCGGCTGGCACCTACGGCACTGGGAGTTATATATTTTCACTAACGAGCTAACCTCATTGCAATGCCTTGACTCTAGCCAACAGCAGCTCGGCTGATTGGTTTCACCGCAGGGATACATGCCTTGGTTATATCTTTCTTCACTCGAATTGCGCTCCGAGTTAAGATCGCTACAAAAAGGCCAAGAAGCATAGCTCCCAGCAAACATACGTAATCCTGCCAATGGAAGCCATACTTATATGCAAGACTTCCTGTAATCACCGCGATCGCTGCGATGGAGATAACTACTGGCCACAGCATCGACCAAGCCGGATTGGCCGGGAAGGTTCTCTCTCGGATCCGTTCGTAGACCCAGAAGTTCTCGTCACTGAGTAGTTTTCCTGCTCGAGGGCGAAGGTCGCGTTCGATTACCAAGACGGAATAGAGCATATTTACCATTGTGCCCTGGTATGCTACATATACGAGCAGGAAGCCTATTAATGCCGCCCACCAACGGTAATTCCAGGGAATTACCTGCAGCTGGAAAATAAAAGTCACCGCTGCTACTGCAATAGGCCATGCCGCATACTGGAGGCTTTCCCACGACGAGATTCGTCCCATTAACACTGCATATTCGGCCGCATAGAACTGAGCTCGGATTGCGTTCTTAGCCTCGTCTGCTTGGTCATTCATTTTCATCTCTAAGTCCTCAGCATACAACGCCCTTCAAGGTCAGCGGCGGCCCTCTGCCCATTGCGGCTTGCATAGAGCATCTCTCTGTACACGTTTGACTTGCTGACAATTTACCCTGGTTCAGGATCAGCGTCAACGTTGGAGAGACTGTCGTATAAGTGGAACGGCCAGGGGGCGAGCGCGTGGGTGCTGAGAGGTGCCAGCGATGCACGCGGCACACCAGCGATTTCGTTTCCACCATCGTACCGCAGATACACGAAGGACGCACTCCCCCCAACCTCTCGCAGCAAGGTCCCGTCCAAGTTGCCTTTCTCTTCGCCCCGAAGGGGCTTGGGTCGGTAGCCTGGGGTGAAACCCCAGGAAAGTGGAGGAATAAGAATCTCCAGCCCCGAAGGGGCGACGGTAATTCCACCCGTACCTTCGCCCCTTCGGGGCTTTTATTGTCTTGGAGTTACTTCAACCTGGGGCTCTCGCCACCAGGCTACCGACCCAGGCCCCTTCGGGGCAGGCCCTCCGCCACGGGATTGCATTTCCGGGCAACCCTCCGAGAGCTGCCAGCAGATTCGCGTAGCTGGCGATCCGCGACGGGAATCGGCGAGGGACGTCAAACCCTGAGCCGGGCAGGCAGGGGGGGTCTGCCCTACCTTGCCCGATCCTCTACCCCGCGCGCCCTGGCGCGTCGGCTGGGCCGCCAGACGGAACTTTTTGCGCAAATCCACCCTTGCCCTCCCGCCCCATTCCTGCTAACGTCCCAACATCGGGAGGATCGCCCCCCCGCCCAAACAAACGGGACCGGCCCGAGTAGCGAGCTCGAACCGGCCCCTGACTCTGCAAGAGGTAGACGCTCATGCAAAGCTCCCGTAATGGTAGCAGGCCGCAGGTCTCCCCCCTCGACAACGCCTTCTCCCCGTCCTACCTGGAACGCCTCCGCGAACGCGACGACAGCCTGACCGCTGCCGAAGCCGAGCTCGCCGGTCCCTGGAAGATCGAGCCGGTTCCGGGGCGGCCGGGGGCGGTCGCCATTCTTCGGATCTGGGAGGATCTTGCGGTCGGCGATCCGCCGGTCGCCGTTCTGTGGCACCTCGAAACGGCGCGGCTCCTCTCCGTCCTCCTGCCGGTGACCGACCGCGAGCCGCTCTTCCATGTAGCAGAAGAGGCGGTGACCGAGGGTTTCCCGCTGGTCGCCGTGTATGGCGAGCAGGGACCGCAGGTCGCCGGCTGGCTCGACCGCTACGAGCCGCGGGGCTCCACCTGCTGGAGGCGATCGTGCGGTCGCCTTGGGCGCTCGCGACTCTGCTCGAAGCCGCCGGGCCGGGAGCGGAGGAGCAGGTCGGGCGGATTCGGGCTCGTAGAGTGCCGGCATAGGCCGGCGGCCTGAAGTCGGAGGTGGGGGAAGGGCGCTCCCGGGCGCCCTTCCTGGCGCCCCGGCAGTTCGGCTGGCACCTAACGGGGCACCTAACGGGGACCCAACCGCCTCCCCGCCCCGGAGGGAGGGGCCCGTAGGCGTTAACTTGAAGTAGGGGAGGGGCTTCCGGCCAGGAAGGAACAGCCATAAGGTCGCGTGTAGGAGCGTAGACGGAGCGGGTAACCTTACGCAATCGTCCTCAGCGGAGGGCACTTCTACAGTCGAAGTAGGGCACTTCTGCAGCCGAAGTAGGGCACTTCTACAGTCGAAGTAGGGCACTTCTGCAGCCGAAGTAGGGCACTTCTACAGCCGAAGTAGGGCACTTCTACAGCCGAAGTAGGGCACTTCTGCAGCCGAAGTAGGGCACTTCTACAGTCGAAGTAGGGCACTTCTGCAGCCGAAGTAGGGCACTTCTGCAGCCGAAGTAGGGCACTTCCACAGCTGAAGTAGGGCACTCCCACAGGCGAAGTGGGGTACTTCCGCGCCGGAGGTCGGGTATCCCGGGGCAAAAGCACCTTGCTTTCTGCACAGAACCACCCAGATCCAGAGCAGAAGCAGGAGACCGGCGCGCGGGAGTTGCAGGCCGCGAGGCACCCAGCTCCGTGCTTGACCTTTAGAAATCCATCTATATCATACGGAGTGTACTTCGTAGGGGTCCACGGAAGATCATGCCAGATGCTGTACGCCGCCACATTCTTCCGAACGGCCTTGAGGTGTCGTATCAGTCGAAGGCCGAGCTGCTCCAGTTCTACGACGACATCTTCGAGAAGCGGATCTACACCCGTGGCGGCATCTCGCTGCGCGACGGCGACGTCGTCTTCGACGTCGGCGCGAACGTCGGTCTCTTCACGACGTTCGTGGCGCTCTCCCATCCCGGTTCCCGGGTCTTCGCGTTCGAGCCGGCACCCCCGATCTTCGGGATTCTGCAGCGAAACGTAGCCCCCTACGGAGAGCGGATCCGGCTCTTCCCGTGCGGCCTCGCGGGCCGCGCCGGCTCCGCCGAGCTGACGTTTTATCCCCACACCTCGGGGATGTCCTCCTTCTACGCGGACGAGAAGGAAGAAGCGGCGGCCTTGCGCACGCTGTTCCGCAACCAGCTCGCAAGCGGCAAGCCGGGGGTCTCCAGTCTCAGGGACCATGAGGCGGAGTGGATCCGGCAACGCCTTCGTCACGAGAGTTGGACCTGCCCCTTGAAGACCTTGAGCCAGGTCGTCCGCGAGGAGGGGGTGACCCGCATCGACCTTTTGAAGATCGACGTCGAGAAGAGCGAGATGGACGTCCTCGCCGGTATCGCTCCCGAAGATTGGGGGAAGATCGAACAGGTCGTCCTGGAAGTCCACGACGTGGGAGATCGCTTGCAGCAGATCGAGGGGATGCTGCGGCGGCAGGGCTTCGCGGTCCGCCAGGAACAGGACGAGCTCTATCGCGGCTCCGATCGCTACAACCTCTATGCGATCCGCGATTCGCTCCACACGGCGGCAGTCGTCGCCTCGGAGCGGCAGGCCGGAGCGGTCCACCCCGGGCGGATCGCCGAGAGAGTCCAGCGAACGCGGGACAAGTGGAGGCGGGATTGAGGGGAGAAAGCGAGCCGATGGCCGACGGGAGAGAGCGCCAGTCCGAGAGCATCGCCATTATCGGTATGGCGGGCCGGTTCCCCGGAGCACGAGATATCGAGGAGCTCTGGCGCAACCTGTGCGCCGGCGTCGAATCGATCTCTTTTTATTCCCGGGAAGAGCTGGCGGAAGCGGGCATCGATCCCGCTCTCCTGGATGACGGCCGCTACGTCCGCGCCAGCGGCGATCTCGTGGGGGCCGACCTCTTCGATGCTGGCTTTTTCGGCTTCAGCCCGCGGGAGGCCGAGATTCTCGACCCGCAGCACCGGATCTTCATGGAGTGTGCCTGGGAAGCTTTGGAGCAGGCCGGTTATGCCACCGAGTCCCACCGTGGCGTCATCGGCGCCTTCGGCGGCATGGGGATGAGTCTCTACCTGCTGCAGAACCTGCTCTCCCGCCCGGACATCCTCAAATCCGCCGGTCCGCTCCAGCTCCGCATCCTGAACGACAAGGATTTCCTGGTCTCGCATGCCGCCTACAAGTTGAACCTGACGGGTCCCTGCGCCACCGTCCAGACCGCCTGCTCCAGCTCTTTGGTCGCGACCTGCATGGCCTGCCAGAGTCTGCTCGATTACCAGTGCGACATGGCTTTGGCGGGGGGAGTCTGCATCGCGGTACCCCTGAAGAAAGGCTATCTCGCGCAGGACAGCGTCCTCTCGTCCGACGGTCACTGCCGGGCCTTCGACGCCGAGGCGCAGGGCACCGTCGAGGGCAACGGCGCCGGGGTGGTCCTCCTCAAGCGGCTCTCCGAGGCGCTCGCCGACGGCGACCCGATCCACGCCGTCATCCGCGGCTTCGCGACCAACAACGACGGTGCCGCCAAGCTGGCCTTCACGGCGCCGACCGTCGAGGGCCAGGTCGAGGTGGTGGCGATGGCGCAGGCGTTGGCCGAGGTCGATCCCGCGACGATCACCTTCGTCGAGGCGCACGGCACCGGGACTCCCCTGGGCGATCTCATCGAGGCGACCGCCCTCCGCGCGGTCTTTGCCGCCGCCACCGAGCGGACGGGATTCTGCGCCTTAGGCTCGGTCAAGACCAACATCGGCCATCTCGACGCGGCGGCGGGAGTGGCGAGCCTCATCAAGACCGTGCTCTCGATCGAGCGCGGCCTGCTGCCCGCCAGCCTCCATTTCCGCCGGCCCAACCCGCGGATCGATTTTGCCTCCAGCCCGTTTTACGTCAACACCGAGCTCCGGGAGTGGCGACCGGCCGGCATGCCGAGGCGGGCGGGGGTGAGCTCGTTCGGCATGGGCGGCGTCAACGCCCACGTGGTGCTCGAAGAGGCACCGGAGCCCGCGCCCACGACCCCGGGCGCGCCCTGGCAGCTCCTGCTCCTGTCGGCCCGCACGGCGACCGCCCTGGAGACGATGACCGACCGGCTGATCGGTCACCTGGAGGCGGAGCCCGATCTCGACCTGGCGGACGTGGCCTACACGACCCAGGTGGGCCGCCGTCCGTTCCGCCACCGCCGCCTGCTCGTCTGCAGGGATCGCCAGGATGCGGTGGACGCTCTGAAGGCCCGGGATCCGCGGCGGGTGTTCGGGGGTGTCCTCGCCGAAGTGATCGGTGGCCAGGGTAGCCAGGGTGGTCCTGGCGAGACGCGGAACCGTTCCGTGGCATTTCTGTTCCCGGGTCTGGGGAACCACTATGCCGGGATGGCGCGGGATCTCTATCGCTCGATCCCACGCTTCCGCGAGCTGGTGAACGATTGCGCCGCGAAGTTGCGGCCTTATATGGACTGCGATCTGCTGTCGGTGCTCGATCTCGAAGCACCGGTTCCGACCGGGTCTTCGGGCGGCATGGACCTGCGTTCCCTCGTGGGACGGGGACCGCGGCCCGCGGGCGGAGAAGCCGGAGAAGCCGGAGAGGCCGAGGAGCGGCTCGTCCCTACGACGCTCTCGCAGCCGGCGATCTTCGTCGTCGAATATGCCCTCGCCCGACTGCTCATGGACTGGGGGATCGAGCCCCAGGCCCTCCTGGGTTTCAGTCTCGGCGAATACGTCGCGGCCTGCCTCTCGGGCGTCTTCTCGCTCGCCGACGCCCTGCGCCTAGTGGCGCAGCGGGCTCGGCTCCTTGGGGAGCTGCCGCCGGGCGCCATGCTCGCCGTGCCGCTCGGCGAGGAGGCGGTGCTGCCCCGGCTCTCGCCGCGGATCTCGCTGGCCGCGGTCTGCGGTCCGGACCTGACCATCCTGGCGGGTCCGGAGGCGGAGATCGCCGCCCTCGACGAGACGCTCACGAGCGAGGGGCACAGTTGCCGCAGGCTGCTGACCGAGCATCCTTTCCACTCCGCCGAGCTGCGGCCCGCCGCCGCCGGTTTCCGCGCGCTGATCGGGGCGATCGAGCTCCATCCGCCGGCGATCCCCTACCTCTCGAACGTCACCGGCACCTGGATCACGGATCGGCAGGCGACCGACCCCGACTACTGGACGGAGCACCTCCTGGGAACGGTCCGCTTTTCCGAGGGTGTCGCCAAGCTGTGGCAGGAGCCGGAACGCATCCTCCTCGAAGTCGGCCCCGGGCAGACGCTCTCCGCCTGGGCCCTGCAACACCCCGCCGCGCCGCTCGGGGGGGCCGCGATCCCTACCCTCCGGCATGCCCTGGACCGGCAGGACGACCTCGCCTTTCTCTGGGGCGCCCTGGGCCGGCTCTGGCTTTCAGGCCATGCCGTCGACTGGGCGGCGGTCTGGGCGGGACAGAAGCGTCGCCGGGTGGTTCTCCCCACCTATCCCTTCGAGCGCCAGCGCCACTGGATCGAGCCGCGGCGGGCGGCGGCCGTCGCCCCGCAGGCGGCGCCCGGTCTTGCCGCCGAACGGCCGGCCTCGGGAGACGACGCGCCGGCGCCGGTGCACGCCCGGCCCCACCTCCCGGTGCCTTTCGCACCGCCGCGCAACGAGATCGAGGAGAGCGTCGCCGCCCTGATGGGCACCCTCCTGCGGGTCGAAGAGGTGGGGATCGACGACAGCTTCTTCGATCTCGGGGGAGATTCGCTCCTGGCGAGCCATCTCATCTCCCGCCTCAACGACTCCTTCACGGTCGAGCTGTCGCTCCGCGCCGTCTTCGAGTCGCCCACGGCGGCGACGCTCGCCCTTGCCATCGTGCAGCAGCAGGCGAGCCAGGTGGACGAAACGGAGCTGGCGGCGATGCTCGCGAGCCTGGCGACGGAGGAGCTGGGCTGACCCATGACGGACCTGTCGGCGAAGATCGCGGGTCTCTCCCCCCAACAGCTCGCCCTGCTGCGCCGGAAACTGCTGGAGAGAGAGCCGGCCCGGCCTGTCGAGCGCATCCGGCGACGGAGCACGGAGGGGCCGGCACCGCTGTCTTTCGCCCAGGAGCGCCTGTGGGTTTTAGACCGGCTGGAGCCCGGATCGACGGCCTATCACGTGCCGCTCGCCGTGCGCCTCGACGGGGAGCTCGATGTCGTCGCCCTGGAGCGCAGCCTGGGGGAGATCGTCCGCCGGCACGAGGCGCTGCGGACCCGCTTCGAGACGCGGGACGACACCCCCCTCCAGGTGATCGCTCCCTTCGCGCCGGCAATGTCGCCAATGTCGCCAATGTCGCCAATGCCGCCGATCCTGCCGCGCGTCGACCTGACCGGCCTGACCGCCCGGAGCACCCGAGGAGATGGACGACGGGAAGCCGAGCTGCAGCATCTGCTCCGCGCGGAGGTGCTCCGCCCCTTCGATCTGGCGCGCGGTCCGCTCTTCCGGGCCACCCTGGTGGCGCTCGACTTGGGAAAACCCGCCGAGCACGTCCTGCTTACGACCATGCACCATATCGTCTCCGATGGCTGGTCGGGCGGCGTGCTGCTCGCCGAGCTGACGGCGCTCTACGCCGCGTTTCAGGCCGGCCGCCCGTCGCCTCTGCCGGAGCTGCCGGTGCAGTACGCCGACTACGCGGTCTGGCAGCGGGGCTGGCTCTCCGGCCCGGTCCTGGAGCGTGAGATCGCCTATTGGCGGGAGACCCTGGACGGAGTGCCGGGACTCGAATTGCCCAGCGATCGCCCCCGGTCCTCGGGGAGCGGGGAACGGAGCGGAATCTCCGGCAGCCGGCCGGTGGCGGTATCCCCCGGCCTGACGGCGCGGCTGGTGCAACTCGGCCGGCAGCGGGGGGTGACTCTCTTCATGATCCTCCTCGCCGCTTTCGACGTGCTCCTCTACCGCCATACCGGAGAAGAGGACGTGGCGGTGGGCTCGCCGATCGCCAACCGCAAGCGGCGCGAGATCGAGGGGCTGGTCGGCTTCTTCGTCAACACCCTGGTGCTTCGCACCGCCTTCTCCGCCGAGACCGGCACGACTCCGCTCCTCGAACGGGTGCGGGAGACGACGCTCGCGGCCTATGCGCACCAGGACGTCCCCTTCGAGAAGCTGGTCGAGGAGCTGCAGCCCGAACGGGGAGCCCACAGAAACCCCTTCTTCCAGGTTCTCCTCGCCTTCCAGAACGCGCCGCCCCCCGCCCGGCCGCTCCCGGGGCTCACCCTGACGCAGCTCACGACGCCCGGCGGTGGCACCCAGTTCGAGCTCAGCCTCGCTCTCGCGGAGGCGGCGGATGGCGGCCTCTCGGGGGCGGCCGAGTACCGCCGCGAGCTGTTCGACCCGACGACCATCGATCGCCTGCTGGGACAGCTCACGAACGTCCTCGCCGCCTTCGCCGCGGGACCCGCGGGGCCGGAACCGTCGGTCGGCGATCTCCCGCTCCTTGGCGCGGCGGAGCGGTTTCAGCTCCTCGCCGAATGGAACGACACCCGGCGAGGCGTGCCGCGGCCGGCGGCCATCCACCTCCTGTTCGCCGAGCAGGCAGCGCGGCGCCCGGACGCCGTGGCCCTGCTGTCTTCGACCGGATCGCTCCTGACTTATGGCGAGCTCGACCGGCGCTCCGCTCGGCTGGCCCACCGCCTGCTCCGTCTTGGGGTGGCGCCGGAGGACCCGATCGGGGTCTTCCTCGAACGCTCGCCGGAGATGGTGATCGCGCTCCTCGCGGTCTTGAAGGCCGGCGGGGCCTACCTCCCGCTCGATCCGGCCTACCCCGACGAGCGCCTGGGGTTCCTGCTGCGCGACAGCGACGCTCCGATCCTCCTCACCAGCGCCGCGCTCGCCGGACGGTTGTCCGGCCAGGAGGCGAAGGTGGTGCGGATCGAGGACACGGCCGACGCGGGAGATCCGGGGACGGTCGCGGGGCCGGCGGGGCGGGCGATGCCGGCGATGCCGGCGGAGATGGCGGGGCTGGCGGAGATGGCCGGCGAGCGCCTCGCCTATGTGATGTACACCTCGGGCTCGACGGGCCGTCCGAAGGGGGTGGCGGTGCCCCACCGCGGGGTGGTGCGGCTGGTCTGTGAGACCGGCTATGCCGAATTCGGCCCGGACGAGGTTTTCCTGCAGCTCGCGCCGGTCTCCTTCGACGCTTCGACCTTCGAGATCTGGGGCGCTCTCCTCCACGGCGCCCAGCTGGTCCTGGCGCCCGCGGAGACTCTGGAGCTGGCCGATCTCGGAGAGCGGATCGAACGGCAGGGGATCACCACTCTGTGGCTGACCGCGGGGCTCTTCCACCTCATGGTCGACCACCAGCTCGAACGGCTGCGGGGGGTGCGCTCCCTGCTCGCCGGCGGCGAGATCCTGGCGCCGCGCCAGGTCGAGCGCGCGCTCCGCGCCCTGCCGGAAACCCGGCTCGTCAACGGCTACGGCCCGACCGAGAACACCACGTTCACCTGCTGCTACCCGATGCGGGAGCCGCCGGCGGCCGGGCGATCGGTGCCGCTCGGTTTCCCGATCGCCAACACCCGGGTGTACGTCCTCGACCGCGGCGGGCGACCGGCGCCGGTGGGCGCCGCCGGCGAGCTGTGGACGGGGGGCGAGGGGCTGGCGCGCGGCTACCTGGGCCGGCCGGAGCGGACGGCGGAGCGCTTCGTCCCCGATCCCTTCGCGACCGCGCCGGGCGGCCGGCTCTACCGGACCGGGGACCTGGCGCGCTACCTGCCCGACGGGAAGCTCGACTTCCTCGGCCGGCTCGACCTGCAGGTCAAGCTGCGGGGCTTCCGCATCGAGCCGGGGGAGATCGAGGCCCGCCTCCGTGAGCACCCCGGGCTGCGGGAGGCCGCGGTGGGGCTCCACGCTCCCCCCGCCGGGACTCCGTTCCTGGTCGCCTACGTGGTGGGAGACGAGATCCCCGATTCCGCCCTCCGCGATCACCTGCGGGCGGTGCTCCCCGAGCACATGGTGCCGACGGCGTTCGTCTCCCTGGAAGCCCTGCCGCTGACCCCGAACGGCAAGGTGGACCGCCGCCGGCTGCCGGCTCCAACGGCTCCGACGTCTCCGGCGTCCTGGGCCGGTGCGCTGCCGGGGGGACTCCTGCCGTCCGCGTTCTCCTCGCTTTCCTCGCTTTCCTCGCTTTCCTCGGTCGCCGAGCTTCTCGGCGGCATCTGGCGCGACCTCCTGCGGGTCGAGGAGGTGAGCCTCGCCGACGACTTCTTCGCGCTGGGCGGCTTCTCCCTCGTCGCCACCCGCCTCGCCGCGCGGGTGCGCGAGGCGTTCGGGATCGAGATCTCGCTCCAACGGCTGTTCGCGGACGCCACCCTGGGCGGCCTGGTCGCCGAAGTCGAGCAGGGCCTGCGGTCGGACCGCGAGGCGGGGGCGCCGCCCCTGGTGCCGGTGGACCACGGCGGTTTCCTGCCGCTCTCTTTCGCCCAGCAGCGCCTGTGGATTCTCCACCAGCTGGAGCCCGGAACGACGGCCTACCACGTCCCGCTCGCCCTGCGCCTGACCGGCGAGCTCGATCCCGTCGCCCTGGAAGCGAGCCTGGGGGAGATCCTGCGCCGGCACGAGGCCCTGCGGACCCACTTCGTGGCGCTCGACGGCGAGCCTTTCCAGGTGATCTCGCCGTTCCTGCTGCCGGCGCTGCAGCCGATCCTGCCGCGGATCGACCTGAGCGCTCTCGACGCCCCGAGACGGGAGGACGAGCTGCTGCGGCTGATCCACGCCGAGGCCCTCCACCCCTTCGACCTGGCGCGCGGGCCGCTCCTGCGCGCCACCCTGGTGGCGCTCGCAACCGCCGAGACCTCGGCCGACGCCTCGGCGCCCGGCGAGCACGCTCTCCTCACCAACATGCACCACATCGTCTCGGACGGCTGGTCGGTCGGCGTGCTGCTCTATGAGCTGGCGGAGCTCTACGGCGCCTGGCGGGCCGGCCGGCCCAGCCCCTTGCCGGAGCTCCCGGTGCAGTACGCCGACTATGCGGTGTGGCAACGGCGCTGGCTCTCCGGAGAGGTGCTGGAGAGGGAGATCGCCTTCTGGCGGGAGACCCTGGCCGGCGTGTCCGTGCTCGAGCTGCCCGCCGACCGTCCCCGGCACTGGGAGCGCAGCCGGATCGCCGGCAGCCGCTCCTTCCTCGTCCTCCCCGCCGACCGGATGCCGGAGCTGGTCCGGCTCGGCCGCCTCCAGGGCGTGACCCTGTTCATGCTCCTCCTCGCCGCCTTCGACGTGCTCCTCTACCGCTACACCGGGGAGGAGGACGTCGCGGTGGGCTCGCCGGTCGCCAACCGGACCCGCCGCGAGGTCGAAGGGTTGGTCGGCTTCTTCGTCAACACCCTCGTGCTCCGCACCGCCGTGGCGCCGGACGTTCCGGCGGTCGAGCTCCTGAAACGGGTGCGGGAGACGACCCTCGCGGCCTACTCGCACCAGGACGTTCCGTTCGAGAAAGTGGTCGAGGAGCTGCAGCCCGAGAGGGGAGCCCACCGCACTCCCTTCTTCCAGGTTCTCCTCGCCCTTCAGAACGCGCCGCTCCCCGTGCGGCGCCTCCCGGGGCTCACCCTGACGCCGCTTTTCACCCCCAGCGTCGGCGCCAAGTTCGAGCTCAGCCTCGCTCTCGCCGAAGCCGAGGACGGCGGTCTCCTGGGGGGAGTCGAGTACGGCCGTGAGCTGTTCGACCCGACGACCCTCGATCGGCTGATGGGCCACTTCACCCGTCTCCTCGCAGCCCTCGCCGCGGAGCCGGAGAGGGCGGTCGGCGATCTCCCTCTCCTCGCCGCGGCGGAGCGGGCGCAGCTCCTCGCCGAATGGAACGACACCCGGCGGTCCCTGCCGCGGTCGGCGGTCGTCCATCTCCTGTTCGCCGAGCAGGCGGCGCGCCGCCCGGACGCGGTGGCCCTGGTGTCGGCGATGTCGGCGGTGTCGGAGGCGGGGGAGCGGATCACCTACGGCGAGCTCGACCGGCGCGCCGATCGGCTGGCGCGCCGGCTGCTGCGGCTCGGGGTGGCGCCGGAGGCGCCGATCGGGGTCCTCCTCGAACGCTCGCCGGAGATGGTGATGGCGCTCCTTGCGGTCCTGAAGGCCGGTGGGGCCTACCTTCCCTTGGACTCCGCCTACCCCGACGAGCGTCTGGACCTCATGCTCCGGGACACTCGGGCACCTTTCGTCCTCACCAGCGCCGGTCATGCTGCCCATGCCGCCCGGCTCTCCGGCGAAGGGGTGGAGGTGGTGCGGATCGATCGCGCGGATCCAGCCGGCGAGCGGGGCGGGCCGGATCTCCCAATGGCGCCGGCGGGGCTGGACGGCGACCGCCTCGCCTATGTGATGTACACCTCGGGCTCGACGGGGAGGCCGAAGGGGGTGGCGGTGCCCCATCGCGGGGTGGTCCGGCTGGTTTGCGAGACCGGCTATGCCGAGCTGGGACCGGACGAGGTCTTCCTGCAGCTCGCGCCGTTCGCCTTCGACGCCTCGACCTTCGAGATCTGGGGGGCCCTCCTCCACGGCGGCCAGCTGGTCCTGCCGCCCCCGGCTACCCTGACGCTCGCCGATCATGGGGATCTCGTCGATCGCCATGGGGTGACGAGCCTCTGGCTGACGACGGCGCTCTTCCACCTGCTGGTCGATCACCAGCTGGAACGCCTGCGGCCGGTGCGCCAGGTGCTGACCGGCGGCGAGCTGATGTCGCCCCGGCACGTGCGGCAGGCGATCTCCGGCCTCCCGGGGACGCGGCTGACGATCTTCTACGGCCCGACGGAGAACACCACCTTCACCTCCTACTGTCCGCTCCGCGATCCGGCGGACTTCGGCGCCACGGTGCCGTTGGGCCGGCCGATCGCCAACAGCCGGATCCACGTGTTGGATCGAGAGGGACGGCCGGTGCCGGTGGGGGCCTCCGGCGAGCTGGTCACGGGGGGAGAGGGATTGGCGCGCGGCTACCTGAACCGGCCGGAGCGGACGGCGGAGACCTTCGTCCCCGATCCCTTCGGGTCCACGCCGGGAGGCCGGCTGTACCGGACGGGGGACCTGGCGCGCTACCTGCCCGACGGGCGGCTCGACTTCCTGGGCCGGGTGGACCACCAGGTGAAGCTGCGGGGCTTCCGCATCGAGCCGGGGGAGATCGAGGCGCGGCTCCGCGAGCAGCCCGGGGTGAGCGAGGCGGTGGTGGTGCTCCACGAGCAGCCGGCCGGGAATCGGTACCTCGTCGCCTACGTGGCGGGAGAGGCGATCTCCGAGGCCGGCCTCCGCGACGCCCTGCGGGCGGAGCTTCCCGAATACATGGTGCCGACGGCGTTCGTCTTCCTCGGCGCCCTGCCGCTCACCCCGAGCGGCAAGGTGGACCGCCGCCGGCTGCCGGCCCCCGGCGCGGAGCGGCCGGACGCGGAGGAGGCGAGCCCGGCCGCGGCGGACACCGAAGCCGCGGTCCTGCCGGCGCTCTCCGCGCCGTCGCTCTTCCCGGTGGCGGAGCTCCTGGCCGGGCTCTGGCGCGACCTGCTGCGGGTCGAGAAGGTGGAGCTCGCCGACGACTTCTTCGAGCTCGGCGGCTACTCGCTCATCGCGACCGGCCTCTCGCTCCGGGTGCGCGAGGCGTTCGGGGTGGACATCTCGCTCTATCGCCTGTTCGACGATCCCACCTTGAGCGGCTTGGTCGCCGAGGTGGAGCAGGGGCTGCGGCAGAGCCTCGGGGTCGAGCCGCCGCCGCTCGTGCCGGTCGATCGCGACGGCCCGCTGCCGCTCTCGTTCGCCCAGCAGCGCCTGTGGATCCTCGACCAGCTGGAGCCCGGCTCGACCGCCTACCACGTGCCGCTGGCGCTCCGCCTGACCGGCGAGCTGGATGCCGTCGCCCTCCACCGCAGCCTGGGGGAGATCGTCCGCCGGCACGAGGCCCTGCGGACCCGCTTCGCGGTGCGGGACGGCAGCCCCTTCCAGGTGATCTGCCCCTTCGTGGCGCCGGCGCTGCCGCGCATCGACCTGACCGCCCTCGCCGCCCTGGCCCTGGGACGGCGGGAGGCCGAGCTCCGGCGGGTGCTCTGGGCCGATGCTCTCCGCCCCTTCGACCTCGAACGCGGTCCGCTCCTGCGGGCCACCCTGATCGTGCTGGATATCGCGGCGCCTGCCGAGCACGCCCTGCTGACGAATATGCATCACATCGTCTCGGACGGCTGGTCGGTCGGCGTGCTGCTCCGGGAGCTCGCGGCGCTCTACGGCGCCCGGCGCGACCGCCGCCCCGCCCCGTTGCCGGCGCTCCCGGTGCAGTATGCCGACTTCGCGGTCTGGCAGCGGCGCTGGCTTTCTGGCGAGGTGCTGGAGCGGGAGATCGCCTACTGGCGGGAGACGCTCGCCGGGATCCCGGTCCTCGAGCTGCCCGCCGACCGTCCCCGGCGCTTCGCGGGGGGCGCGATTCCCGGCGCCTGTTCTTTCGCCCTTCCCCCGAGCCTGACGGCGGAGCTGGTGCAACTCGGTCGCCAGACGGGCGTGACGCTCTTCATGGTCCTCCTCGCGGCCTTCGACGTGCTCCTCTATCGCTACACCGGTGAGGAGGACGTCGCGGTGGGCTCGCCGATCGCCAACCGCACGCGGCGCGAGATCGAGGGGCTGGTCGGCTTCTTCGTCAACACCCTCGTGCTCCGCACCACCTTCTCCGCGGACACCGGCGCGGTCCCGCTCCTCAAACGGGTGCGGGAGACGACGCTCGGCGCCTACTCCCACCAGGACGTCCCGTTCGAGAAGCTGGTCGAGGAGCTGCGGCCGGAGCGGCGCGCCCACGGCACTCCCTTCTTTCAGATTCTCTTTGCCCTCCAGAACGCGCCCCTTCCCGCGCGGCGCCTGCCGGGGCTCACCCTGACGCCGCTGCCTCTCCCCAGCCTGGGCTCCAAGTTCGACCTCAGCCTCTCCATGATGGAAGCCGAGGACGGCGGCCTCCTGGGGGGCGTCGAGTACCGCCGCGAGCTGTTCGACCCGACGACCGCCCTACGGCTGACGGGACAGCTCACGAACCTCCTGGCCGCCTTCGCCGCGGGGCCGGAACGGGCGGTCGGCGAGCTGCCGCTCCTCGGCGCGGCGGAGCGGGCTCAGCTCCTCGCCGAATGGAACGACACCCGGCGGCTCCTGCCGCGGCCGGCGGCCGTCCACCTGCGGTTCGCCGAGCAGGCGGCGTGGCGCCCGGAGGCGGTGGCCTTGGTGTCGGCGCTGTCGGCGCTGGCGGCGCTGGCGGCGGGAGAAGAGCGGATCACCTACGGCGAGCTCGACCGGCGGGCCGACCGGCTGGCCCGCCGGCTGCTTCGGCGCGGGCTGGCGCCGGAGTCCCCGGTGGGAGTCTTCCTCGAGCGCTCGCCGGAGACGGTGACGGCGCTCCTCGCGGTCTTGAAGGCCGGCGGAGCGTACCTCCCCCTGGACCCAGCCTACCCCGACGAGCGCCTGGAGCTCATGCTCCGCGACGCCCGGGCGCCGGTCGTCCTCACCCAGGCCAGGCTCGCCGGCCGGCTCGCGGTTCCGGGACTGGCGGGGGTGCGGATCGAGGACGTGGGCGATCCCGGCGATGTCGGCGATGTCGGCGATCCCGGCCCTGTGGGCGATCCGGGAGCGCCGGGGTGGGAGGATGGGGACCGCCTCGCCTACTTGATGTACACCTCGGGATCGACCGGCCGGCCGAAGGGGGTGGCCGTGCCGCACCGCGGGGTGGTCCGCCTGGTGTGCGAGACGGGCTATGCCGGGTTCGGCCCGGACGAGGTCTTCCTGCAATTCGCGCCGCTCTCCTTCGACGCCTCGACTTTCGAGATCTGGGGCGCCCTCCTCCATGGCGCTCAGCTGGTCCTGGCACCCCGGGGGACCCTGGCGCTGGCCGATTTGGGGGAGCAGATCGAGCGCCAGGGGATCACCACCCTGTGGCTGACCGCGGGTCTGTTCCACCTCCTGGTCGACCACCAGCTCGAACGGCTGCGGGGGGTGCGCTGCCTGCTCGCCGGGGGAGACGTCCTGTCGCCGCAGCGGGTCGAGCGGGCGCTCCGCGCACTGCCGCGGACCCGGCTCGTCAACGGCTACGGCCCGACCGAGAACACGACGTTCACCTGCTGCTACCCGCTGGACGCTCCCGAGCAGGTCGGGAGCTCGGTGGCGCTCGGCTGGCCTCTCGCCAACACGCGGGTCCATGTCCTCGATCGCCGCGGTCAGCCGGTGCCGTTGGGGGCCGCCGGCGAGCTGTGCACGGGGGGGCTGGGCCTGGCGCGCGGCTACCTGGGCCGCCCGGAGCTGACGGCGGAGCGCTTCGTCCCCGATCCCTTCGCGACCGAGCCGGGGGGGCGGCTCTACCGGACCGGGGACCTGGCGCGCTACCTGCCCGACGGGCGGCTCGACTTCCTGGGTCGCCTCGACGACCAGGTCAAGCTGCGCGGTTTCCGGATCGAGCCGGGGGAGATCGAGGCGTGCCTCCGCGAGCATCCTGGAGTGCGGGAGGCCCTCGTCGTGCTCACCGAGCGGCCGGTCGGTAACCTGTTCCTGGTCGCCTACGTGGTGGGAGACGGGATCGCGACCGCCGCTCTCCGTACTTCCCTGCGCGCCCGGCTCCCCGAGCACATGGTGCCGACGGCGTTCGTCTTCCTGGAAGCCCTGCCGCTCACTCCGAGCGGCAAGGTCGACCGCCGCCGGCTGCCGGCCCCGACCGCCGAGGGGGCGGACGAGGGCGCGGCCACCGCGGCCCTGCCGGCGTTCTCCGCCTCGTCTCCTTTTTCGGTGGCGGAGCTCCTGGCCGGGATCTGGCGCGATCTCCTGCGGGTCGAGACGGTCGGTCTCGCCGACGACTTCTTCGCTCTCGGCGGCTACTCCCTGATCGCCACCGGCCTGGCGCTCCGGGTGCGAGAGACGTTCGGGGTCGAGATCTCGCTGCACCGGCTCTTCGACGACTCCACCCTGGGCGGTCTCGTGGCCGAGGTGGAGCAGGGGCTCCGCCAGGGCCGGCGGGTCGAGCCGCCGCCGCTGGTGCCGGTGGAACGCGGCGGTCCCCTGCCGCTCTCTTTCGCGCAGCAGCGCCTGTGGATCGTCCACCAGCTGGAGCCCGGCTCCACGGCCTACCACGTTCCCCTCGCCCTGCGCCTGGCCGGGGAGCTCGATGCCGCGGTCCTCTGCCGCGCCCTGGGGGAGATCCTCCGTCGGCACGAGGCCCTGCGGACCCGCTTCGAGGCGCGGGAGGGCAGGCCTTTCCAGGTCATCTCTCCTGTCGTCCCGCCGGCGTTGCCGCAGGTCGACCTGACGGCTCTCGCCGCCGGAGCGCGGGAGGCCGAGCTCCCGCGGCTGATCCAGGTCGAGGCGCTGCGCCCCTTCGACCTCGCGCGGGGACCGCTCTTCCGGGCCACCCTGGTGGCGCTCGAGCCTGCCGATCACGCTCTTCTCACGACCATGCACCACATCGTCTCGGACGGCTGGTCGGTCGCCGTGCTGCTCGCGGAGCTCGCGGCGCTTTACGGCGCCGGGCGGGACGGCCGGCCCTCGCCGTTGCCGGAGCTGCCGGTTTCGTACGCCGACTACGCCGTCTGGCAGCGGCGCTGGCTCTCCGGTGAGGTTCTGGAGCGGGAGGTCGCCTATTGGCGGGACGGTCATCGCCGGGGTGCCGGTCCTCGAGCTGCCGGTCGACCGCCCCCGCCATTGGGAGCGGAGCGGGGCGGCCGGCACCCGCCCCCTCGTCCTCCCCGCCGGTCTGGCGGCGGAGCTGCTGCAGCTGGGCCGCCGGGAGAGCGTGACCCTGTTCATGGTCCTCCTCGCGGCCTTCGAGATGCTCCTCCACCGCTATACCGGCCAGGAGGACGTCGCGGTGGGCTCGCCCATCGCCAATCGCACCCACCGCGAGACGGAGGGGTTGGTCGGCTTCTTCGTCAACACCCTGGTGCTCCGCACCGCCTTCCCGGCGGCTGCCGGCGCGCGGGAGGTGCTGAAACGAGTGCGGGAGACGGCGCTCGGCGCCTACTCGCACCAGGACGTCCCCTTCGAGAAACTGGTCGAGGAGCTGCAGCCGGAGCGGGGTCCTCACCGGTCCCCCTTCTTCCAGGTCTTTTTCGTCCTCCAGAACGTGCCGCTGCCCGTCCATCGACTGCCGGGGCTCGCTCTGACGCCGTTACCCATTCCCGGCATCGGCGCCAAGTTCGAGCTCACTCTGTCGCTGATGGAAGCCGCGGACGGTGGCCTGGCGGGCGGGATCGACTACGGCTCCGAGCTCTTCGACGCGACGACCGTGGACCGCCTGGCGGCCCACTTCAGTCGCCTCGTCGCCGCCTTCGTGGCGGACCCGGACCTGGCGGTCGGCGAGCTGCCGCTCCTCGCCGCGGCGGAGCGCCGGCAGCTCCTCGCCGAGTGGAACGACACCCGGCGCGCCCTGCCGCAACCGGCGGTCGTCCACCGGCTGTTCGCCGAGCAGGCGGCGCTCCGGCCGGACGCGGTGGCCCTGCTGTCGGCTGCCGGCGAGCGGATCAGCTACGCCGAGCTCGACCGGCGCGCCGACCGGCTGGCGCGCCGGCTGCACCGGCTCGGAGCCGCGCCGGAGGCCCCGATCGGGGTCTTCCTCGAACGCTCGCCGGAGATGGTGACGGCGCTCCTCGCGGTCTTGAAGGCCGGCGGGGCCTACCTGCCCCTCGATCCGACCTATCCCGCCGAGCGTCTGGACTTCATGCTCCGCGACACCCGGGCGCCTCTCGTCGTCACCCAGACGGCGCTCGCCGCGAGGCTCTCCGACTCGGGGGCGGCGGTGGTGCGAATCGACGGTGGCGACGGTATCGCCGATATCGACGGCATCGACACCGGAGACGAGACCGCGCCGGATCTCCCGGTTGTCGTGGACGGCGCCCACCTCGCCTACGTCATCTACACCTCGGGATCGACCGGCCTGCCGAAGGGGGTCTCCGTCGTACACGAGGCGATCGTGCGCCTCGTGCGCGAGGGTGGCTTCGCGAGCCTCGGTCCAGAGGACGTCGTCCTCCACGTCTGCCCGGTCTCCTTCGACGTCGCGACTTTCGAGATCTGGGGCGCGCTCCTCTCCGGCTCGACCCTCTCGATCCTGCCGAGCGGCACGCCGGCGCTCGATGAGCTCGGCGAGGCCATCGCGCGCGACGGGATCACCAGCCTGTGGCTGACCTCGGGTCTCTTCACCCTCATGGTGAACCACCGCCTGGAGGCCCTGCGGCCGGTGCGGCAGATCCTCGCCGGGGGCGATGTGGTCCCGTTGCCGCAGGCACAGCGCGTCCTCGCCGAGCTGCCGGGCTGCCGGCTGATCGACGGCTACGGGCCGACCGAGAACACGACGTTCACCACCTGCCATCCGATCTGGCAGGGTCTCGCGGGCCGCGGCTCGGTGCCCATCGGCCGTCCCATTGGCAACACCCGGGTGGTGATCCTCGACTCTTCTTTGCAGCCGGTCCCGGTCGGGGTGGCGGGGGAGCTCTGCACCGGCGGCCTGGGTCTCGCCCGCGGCTACTTCGACCGCCCCGAGCTGACCGCCCGGCGTTTCCTTCCGGACGGCGTCTCCGGGCTCTCCGGCGAGCGTCTCTACCGGACCGGCGACCGCGTCCGCTGGCTCGCCGACGGGACGATCGAGTTCCTCGGCCGGCTGGACCATCAGGTCAAGGTGCGGGGCTTCCGCATCGAGCTGGGGGAGATCGAGACCGTCCTCGGGCGCCACCCGGGGGTGTTGGAGAACGTGGTGGTGACGCGCGAGGACCGTCCGGGCGACCGGCGGCTGGTGGCCTACGTGGTCCCGGCGGCGGGCCTGGAGCCGGCGCCGGGCGAGCTTTCCGACTTCCTCCGCCAGGCGCTGCCGGAGCACATGATTCCGGGGACCTTCGTGACCCTGGGCTCGATCCCGCTCTCCGCCAACAGCAAGCCTGACCGGGAGGCCCTGCCGCCGCCCCCGGACGTGTCCCTGCGGACCGAGGCCGCCTACGTGCCGCCGCGCAGCCGGCTGGAGGAGCGGATCGCCGCGATCTGGCGCGAGGTTCTCGGAGTGGCCCGGGTGGGAGTCCACGACAACTTCTTCAGCTTAGGCGGCCACTCGCTCCTCCTCCTCCAGGCGGTCGCCCGGCTCCGAGAAGAAATCGGGGAGGAGATCGGCGAGGAAGTCGGGGAGGGGACCGTTCGGCCGCTCACCCCGATCGAGCTCTTCGAGTACCCGACGGTCGCCGCCCTGGCGAAGCGCCTGGCTCCCGAGGAGGAAGAGGAGCCGGGGAGCTCCGTTCTCGACCGGAGCCGGGACCGTGGAGCGTCGCGTCGGCAGTCGCTCCGCCGCCGGCCGCGGGGGGCGGCGTAGTTTAGGCGCTGCCGCCGGCTTTCACGGGTGGAGCTTCTTCCCCTCGGAGAGCATGGCGACATACTTCTCGATGCGCCGCGCGCGGGTCTCGGGCTTCTTGGCCTCTTCGATGCGGTAGAGAATGGCGTAGCGGTTGGCGCTGTCGAGCGTCGCGAAGAATTCCCGCGCTCGCTCGTTGCGGTCGAGCTCGCGCTGGAGATCGTCCGGCACGGCAGCGGTCCGCTGGCCCGCGTAGGCCCAGTCCCAGCGGCTGTCCGTCTTGGCGCGCTCGATCTCCGTGAGACCGGCAGGGCGCATCTCACCCTTTTCGACGAGCGCCTCGGCCTTGGCGCGGTTGATCTTCGACCACGGGCTCCTGGAGGTGCGCGGAGTAAACCGCTGCAGCCAATGGAAGTCGTCGAGCTTCCCTTTCTGGCCGTCGATCCAGCCGAAACAGAGGGCGACGTCCAGGGCCTCCGCGTAGGAGACGGTCTCGGCCTCCGCGCCCTTCTTCGCGATCTGGAGCCAGAGGCCGTTCGAGCTCGCGTGCTCCCGCGCGAGCCACGCTTCCCACTCCGCGCGGGAGGTGAAGGCGAGGACCGGCTCGCCACGTTGAAGGTTCACGAGGTGGACTGTACCGCAGTCTTCTGACTACGATAGCTCCTCATGCTTGCCGCTCGACCCTGCTCGGAGAGCCTCGACCCGACCGGCGAGGCGATGCTCGGCGAGGCGATCCGCCGGGCGCTGGAGGTCCCGCCTGGGGAGAGGCCGGACCTCCTGGAGCGGTTGACCGCCGAGATCGCCGCGGTGACGACCGCCCCGGGCTCCGGCCTCCGCCCGTGGACCTGTTCCGTGCGCCAAGGGACCGACGGCTCGCGGATCTTCGTGGGCGGGGTGGGGTTCTCGATCGTCGTCGATCCGCAGGGGAGGCTGTGGCGCGCCGGAACTCACGAGGACTTCGAGACCACCTACGAGATCACGGAGACCTCCTGTGAGATCGTCGCCATGGCACCGAAGTATGGGCAGATGAGGGAGTATCTGCCGCGGCAGGAATGAACCTTACAGTTTGTCCTTGGGAAGCGGGAAGCTCAGCGAGATTCTTCCTCCTCGGCCGGAGCGAAGAGAGTCAGGTGGGGAAAGTAGGTCCGATAGCGGCGGGCGTCGCGGGTCAAGAGGGGCAGACCTGCGACAGCCGCATGGGCGCCGATATAGAAATCAGGCAGGGGCGAGCGGCGGGCTCCTCCTCGGCGACGGTACTCGAGGAAACACTTCCCGGCCAGGAAGGCGGCCTCCCAAGGTAAGGGGTCTCGCCGAAAAGAGTCCGCGGGGAACACTTCCTCGAGCTCTTCGATGCGCTCGAAGCCGATCGATACCTCCGCGTAGATGATCGGATTGATGACCAGCATTCCGCCTTCGGCGCAGCGCGCGAGCATGGAGGACGACCACTCTTTCCACCTTGGATCGCCGGTCACGATGTCCAGGATCACGTTGCTGTCGACAAGGACGCTCAATCTTCCGATCGGGTCAGGGCCATGATCTCCTCGGTGCTCATTCTCGAGGTCGCCCGTCCCCGCATCCGATCCACCAGCCGCTGCCCACGGCTCCCCGGTTTCTCCTCCCGGAGGATCCGGACGGTGTTGCCCTCCACCTCGAAGCGCACCTCGGTGTGGGGCAAGAGTCCAACCCTCTCCCGGATCTCGATGGGAATGGTGACCTGGCCCTTGCTCGTGATTCGCATCTGTCCTCCCGATGTGAGTAAGAATCATACCCTCCAAATTCTTACCCCTTCACCGTAGCCTGTCAACGGAAGAAGCTCTGGCGCTCTCGAAGCCCTACTGCACGATCACCTGCACCGCCGGCGAACCGTCCGTGGTGAAAGGGACGCGCACCTGGAAGGTATGCTCGCCGGGGGTGAGGCGCCAGCGGGTGGTATAGGGATAGTTGACGGTCTCGTAGGGCACGCCGTCCACGTACCAGACGACCTGGCGGACGGGCGGATCGACGATGACAGTCAAGGCCACCGTCGACAGCTCGGGCGGCGTTTCGGGATCGCGCAGGAAACGGACCCGATGCTCTGGGGAGGTGATGTGGAGGCGGGCGGGACGGTTGACCGCCAGGCTGGGGCCGCCGGGGCCCGCGGCTCGGCCCAGGGGCGATGTCGCCGATGCCGCCGACACCGCACCGGGGCTCAGGAAGCTGACCTCGTCCGGCGGATGGGGCAGGTTGGCGGCGAGCTGCCAGGCGGCGTAGCGCGGGGGGAGGGAGACGAAGGGGCGGACCTCGACTTCGGCGCGCGGGGTGTCCATCGTGGCGAGGAGGCCGTTCCGGCGGTCGATGGCGCGGAGCTGGTGGGCGGTGCAGTCGTCCGTCGGCTCGTCTCCGGGACGGAACCATTCGAGGAAGACCTGCTGGCAGGCGTCGCCGGCCCGGGCGCCGGTCAGGGCGCAGACGCGGACGGGCCGGTAGCCGCGGGGCGGCGGGAAGGAGAGGTCGTCGAAGCCGTCCAGCTGGTCTTTGTGGAGGACGGAGAGAACCTGTTGCGCCAGCTCCGCGGCCGAGAGATAGCCCGACAGCCGGTTCATCGGCCGGAAGGCCGGATGCCCCACCCAGACTCCCACTAAGTAGCGGCCCGACCACGCCACGGCCCAGGCATCTCTAAAAGACGTCGAGGTGCCGGTTTTGACCGCCACCGGGAAGCGGTACTCCTCGTTGCCCATGCGCGGAAAGGTCGGGAGCCTCGCCTGGGGATCGGAGAGGAAGAGCGCGATCTGCCGGGCGGTCTCCTCGGAGACGATGCGCTTCGGCGGCGGCAGGACCTGCCCGGGATGCCAGCGGAAGCCCGAGGTCCGGCCGTCCCCCGCGAGCACCAGGTAGGCGTTCACCATCGCCTCCAGGGTGACCGGCAGGCCGCCGATCGCGATTCCCAACCCGTAGCGCCTGGCGTCGATGCTGCCGTCGGTGAGCCCTAGATCGCGGAACATCCCGTAGCCCTGCTCCAGCCCCAGGCGGGCGAGGAGGTCGACCGCCGGGACGTTGCGCGAATTGGCGAGGGCCACCCTGGGAAGGAGGGGGCCCAGGAAGAGATCGTCGGCGTTGGTGATGCCGCCCGGCCCGCGCTCCAGGTCGTCGAGGACGGTCGACGGACGGATGACGCCGCGGTCGAGCGCCAGGGCATAGAGAAAAGGTTTCAGGGCGCTGCCGGCCGAGCGATGGATACGGGCGTAGTCGATGGCGCCGGCGGTGCCGGGATCGAAGTAGCCGGCCGAGCCCACCCAGGCGCGCACCTCGCGGCTCGGGAGGTCGAGGACGATCACCGCGGCGTTGCCGGCGCCGCGGTCGGCCCAGTTGCGGACGGCGCGATCGGTGAGCGTCGAGACCTCGCGCTGGAGATCGAGGTCGAGGGTCGTCTGCACCAGGGGGGCGAGCCGTCGGTGCTTCGATTCCTCCTGGAGAACGGCCTGGAGCCTTAGGACGGCGTGGAGCGACTCTTCCGTCCGCCGGCCCTTCCAGGGGATGACGAGGGCGTCGAGCTGGCGCTCCGCCAGCTCGAGCTCCGGGCGCGAGAGGACGCCCTTCGCGGCGAGGGTGCGGAGCGCCTGCTGGCCGCGGACGATGGCGCGGCGGCGGCCCTCGGGGGTGAAGACGTTCATCTTCCCCGGCGCCTGGGGGATGCCGGCGAGGAAGGCGATCTCGGCCCAGCTCAGGTCGTCGACCGGCTTGTCGAAGTAGCGCCGCGCGGCGTAGGCGATGCCGTGGATGCGGTTGCCGTAGGGAACGATCTTCAGGTAATGGCGAAGGATGCCCTCGCGGCCGTAGCGGGCGGTCAGGAAGACCGCGGTCGCCGCCTCGGTCGCCTTGCGCAGATAGCCGCGGTCGCCCGGGCTCTGCATGCGGGCGATCTGCATGGCGAGGGTGGAGGCGCCGGAGATCCGCTTGCGGCGCCGGAGGTTCTGGAGGAGCGCGCGCCCGACCGCCCGCGGATCGACGCCGGGATGGGAGTCGAAGTGCCGGTCTTCGAGCGCCAGGGTGGCGGCGACGACCCGCGGCGGCAGGGTCGCGACCGGCCAGTAGCCGAGCTCGCCGTCGGCCGGCGCTCCCACCTCGCCCAGAAAGCGGGCCTGGCGGTCGCGGAGGAGGAACGTCGCCCGCGGCGCCTCCAGGTGCGCCCGGGAGAGGGCGGTGAGGAGGAAGACGGCGCAGACCAGCGGGACCGCCGCGGCGATCGCTAGACGGACTTTGCGGGAGTGGCGGAGGTGGCGTAAGCGTTCGGCGAGCGCAGGGCGGTCGAAGAGACGGTACAGCGCCTTCATGCCGGTTCGGCCCTCACCCCCGGCCCCTCTCCCGGCCCACCCTCCCGACCCCCGGGAGAGGGGAGAGAAGCGGATAGGAGGCGCAGACGCAGACCTTCAAGCTTCAAGGGCGGGCGGGTCCCTCCCCCCTGGGCGGGAGGTGGTTGGGTCAGGGGGGAGGCTAGGAGGGGGGCGACTCGGATAGCTCCGACTTCCAAGCTCTTCGTGTGCTTCAGGCCTCCCGGGCAGTAGGCGCTGAGCGAAGGGCAACGAGAGACGTAAGCCGAGGTCATTCCCCGGGATGCGGGAAGGAACTGAGGTCGTGGCCGCGCTCTTTGAGCAGCTGGGCCGCAAAAGCCCGGACCAGGAGGGTGCGCTCGTAGAGTCGCAGCAGACGGGAGGCTTCGTCCATCTCGCGTTCGTTCAAACCGGTGGCTTGCCGCTGCCAATTGAGCTCCTCCAGGCGGGTTGCCAGCGGCTCGGGCATCCCGCTGCCGGCGGCTTGGAGCAGGTCGTCGTCGGCGAGCAGGGAGAGCTGCGAAACCGAGTCGGCGAGATCCGGCGTGAGCTCGTCCGACAGAGGGACAGCGGTCGCCACCACGTCCAGCAGCTCCGCCTCGACGGATCGATGCGCCTCGGCAGCCCGGTGCTCGATCTGGTCGTAGAGGGGACCGGGAAGCTGAAGGGTGACGGCTCTGGCGCTCATCGGCTGTTCTTTCGACCTCGCAATGATATCAGCACAGAGCCGTTCGAGCGGCTCGACGGTCCGCTCGCGGCGCGCTCCTACTTATCCTTCCGCACGACCTCGATCCGCGCCCCCGCCGAGGTTCCCGTCACCGCGCCGTCGTACATCATCTCGGCCCGCGCGGCGGGCTGGATGAAGGTGCCCTCAATGGTCGCCCGGGTGCGGAAGTAAAAGTCGAACGTCCCCTTCGGCAAGGTGTTGTAGTAGTAGGCCACCTGGTCGTCGAGGAACGCCACGTAGGTGGGCTTGAGCGTCGGGCCGCTGCTCGGCTTGGCCTCGGGCGGCGCCGTGGCGAGCGCCGGGTTGAGCGGTTCGAGCCCGGCCGCGAGCGGCACGACGATGGCGACGAAGTGGCGGTCCTTGGGGTTCACCACCCGGACGTGCTCCTCGGTGACGTCGCCGATCGCGAAGCGTACGGTCTTCCCCGGCTCGGCGATCGGGATGCGCTCGGCCGGGGCGCCGGCTGCCAACTGCTTCACCATCTCGCGGCTGACGACGAAGCCGTTGGAGGTCGCGGACACTTGCGCGCCGTCGCCCGCGGGCAGATAGCGGGTCTCGACCCGTACGAGCACCGGCTTGCCTCCCGCTCCAGGTCCCACCGCGACGCTCCCGGCGCCGCCGTCCGTCTCGGCCGTCCCCACGACATAGGAGACGGGGGAGTCCGGCCCGAGGCTCACTTTCTTTGCCGTACCGCCGAGGTTGACCTCCAGGGCGTGCGGCGCGCTCCCGGCGTAGGGCGGTTGCAGCAGCTCGCCCAGGGCCAAGAGAGCGGCGGCGTTGGCGTTGGTGGTGCCCCAACCGTCGTCGCGTCCGAGGGTGACGAGGGCGTCTACGAGGAGCTGAACCCGCGGGTTCTTGGCGTCCTTCCGGAAGACGGCGCGGGCCGCTTCCGCCACGGTGCGGGTCTCGGTCGGCAGGATGAGGCCGTTCTCCGCCGTTGCCGCCTTCTGGAGACCACCATAGATCTCCCGGCCTTGGTAGAGGCGGAGGACGACGCCGTTCCAGATCCGTTCGGCCAGGGCATCGGCGGCGGGCGAGGTGGTGTCTCCCGCCTTGTCGAAGGAGAGGAGCACCTCGGCGACCCCTTCGAGGTCCAGGAACTGGGCCTTCCGCGCCAGCTCGGCGGCGTAGGCAGGATCGAACTTGCCGGCGGCGGCCAGAGCCGCGAGCGCCCAGCAGCGCTCGGCGAAGGCCTCGCCGTCGATGAAGTAGCCATAGTCCGAGCGGAGCGACAGCTCGAGCGAATGGGTGAGGGCCGCGAGGAGCTTGTCGTCCACCCGGAAGCCGGCGCCCTTCGCCTCGACCAGGAACTGCACCGCCCAGGCGGTCAGAGACACGTAGCCGGTGGAGCCCGGCCAGTAGGCGACGAGGCCGTGCGGATCGATCGCCTGGGGTATCCATTCGAGCGTGTCGTCGACCGCCCGCTTCATCCGGGAGTCGTCCCCTTCTTGATGCAGGAGGGCGCGGAAACGCTTGAGCGCCAGCTCGGCCCGCGCCTGGCTCAGGCGCTGCTCGGTGCAGCCGTAGGGATATTGGTTGAAGAAATCGAGCCCGGCCGCCATGCGGACGAGCGCCGCCTGGTCGGAGACGAGGACGCTCCGGTGGATGGAGCCGGGCCGCGCCGGTTCGGGGAGGGCGGGGATGGGGAGGGACGCCCCGGCCGCCAGCTCCTTCATCAGCCGGATCTGGATCGGCCGCCGGTCGTCGCGCACCGGGAGCTTCACCTCGAAGGCGTCGCTCGCGCCGTCCCTTGTCCGTAGGACCCCGAAGGTGAAGCCGACCTTGTCGTAGGCGAGCGTGCCGTCGGCCTTATAGGGCGGCGTCGGCACGGTGACTGGGAACTCCAGGCGCTCCGGCTGGTCGGTCCAGGTGAAAGTCTTCTTGGCCGGCCCACCGAGCTGGACCCCGGAGACCCGGAGCTCGGCCTGGCCGGCGCCCAGGTCGCCCTCGACGATGCGGCCGATCCCGGAGGCGAGGAAGCGGTCCCCCGGCCGCACGAAGCGCGGCAGGGCGGGCTGGATGATGACCGGCAGGCGGACGGCGATCTGGCTGGTGCCGACCCCGAAGCGGTCGGGACCCGAGGCCGCTTTCGCGCGGATCTTGAAGACCGTGATGTCGTCCGGCAGCTCGACGGTCACCCGCGCCGTGCCGTCGGCGCCCACCTGGATGTTGGGGTTGAAGTAGGGCACCGCCTTGAAGTTGCGGCGGACGGTGGCGCGGTCGAGCAGGCTCCCGCCGGCAACCCCTCCGGCCTGGTCGCCCCCGGGGTTCTCGGCGAAGGGGAGGAAGCCGAAGACGAGGTTTCGCGTATCCCGCGCCGTGAAGTGCGAGACGACCTTGGTGATGAAGTCGGGGAGCGGATCGAGCCGCTGCTCCCTGCCGAGGGCGAGGACGGCCTGGTCGACGAGCCAGAGGGTGACTTCGCCGGGCCGCGGGTTGCCCTGGGGGTCTTTGAGATCGATCTTGATCTCGATCTTCTGGCCGGGCCGGGCTTTTTCGGGATGGGTGAGCTTGACGTCCACCCGGTTCGCCACCGGCTCGACCTTGAGCCAGGTGGTGGCGGCGACCGTCGCCGGCTTGCCGAGATCCGTGCTGTTGCCCGGCTGCGGGCCGGTGCCCGGAACGCGCCCGCGCATGAGGACGAAATGCACCGGGATGCGCGGCGTCCAGTTGCCGCGGATGGGGAGGTGGAAGGTGGCGGCGCCACCGGTGACCGCGACCCACTCGTAGCGGTTCCCCTCCGGCGCCTCGACGATCGCCAGGGCCTCGGCCTTCTGGAAGGGGCTCTGGAGGACGAGGGCGGCGGTCTCGCCGGGCTGGTAGGAGGCCTTGTCGCCGGTCACCGTGAAGCTCCCCGCGGGCGGCTTGGTCCAGGTCACCGCCTGAGACCCACCGGCATAGAGGTCGACCGTCACCACCTGGGTGCGCCCCAGGCGGTCGCTCGCCTCGATCTCGACGATGTAGACGCCGGAGCGCGGGAGGGCGAGCGGCACCGGGAGGGCCTCAGCGCCGCTTTTCACCTGGATCTCCTGGACCTTAAAGTCGACGACGTCCGTCATGTAGCGGGCGACGCCGTCCGAGAAGTCGCTCGCCCGCAGGTGGGAGTGCCACTGCCGCTGGAGCAGGCGGACCTTGACGGCCATCCCGGCGATCGGCTTGTCGTCCAGGCCGACGACCAGGATCTCCGGGCGGATCTGGGTGGCGCGTTCCAAGTAGCGCGGCACTTTGAGCCCGAGGACGAAGGGAGGGAGGGCGATCACCTGCTGGGTGGCGGTCACCGTCTGGTCGTCGGCGCCGGTGACGGTCGCCTCGACGACGTAGCTCCGCGGCTGTGCCGTGGGCTCGATGGCGGGATTCAGGACGAGCTTCGCCGAGCCCTCGGCGTCGGTCGTGTCCTGCTTTTCGAGCCGCGGGGTCGACTCGAAGGTGGCGGTCTTCGAGAAGCGGCCGTCCGACGAATAGAGGAAGCCCGCGCGGCGCTTGGGCGTAAAGGTGTAGGGGAACTGGGTCACCCGCCAGGCGATCGGCCGCGCGGCCACCCGGCCGCCTGCGTAGTAGGTGCCGGTCAGGCCGACCTTGAACTCGCGGTCCAAGGGCACCCGGTCGGGCGCGGTCAGGCGAACCTCGAAGCGCGGCAGCCGGTAGGCTTCCATCCGCCAGGAGACCGAGCAGAACGACTTGTCCTCCTTGTCCTCGAAGTGCGCCGAGTAGACCCCGGTGGGGAGCTTCTCCTCCTTGAAGAATTTGTAGAACGAGCCGGCCGTGGTGAGCTCCGTGGGATAGCGCCAGACGAGGTCGCCCGGCCCCTGGATCACCACCTTGCCCGGCCGGCGGTCGGGGGTGAGCTCGCCCTTGGCGCGCTTGCGGAGGTAGCCCTTGATGTGGACCCCCTCCTCCGGCCGGTAGACCGGCCGCTCGGTGAACAGATGGCAGAGGGTCTCCTCCTGCGGCCCGCGACTCGCCAGGTCGTCGAACACCCAGCCGAGCCAGCTCTCGTGGGAGGGCGACCACTGGCCGTCGGCGTAGGAGTCGGGGGCGTGGGAGGGATCGAGGACGAGGACGTCCCTGCCGTTCTGGACGACGATCCGCCGCACGCTCGAGGCGCGCTCGGCGTCGTGACCCGGGGGCGTCCAGGTGACGCGGCCGGCGGCGTCGGTCGTGCCTTTGAAGAAGGTCGTCCACTGCGGGGTGCTCCGGCCTTCCTGAACAGAACCCTCGATCCTCACCTCGGCACCGCCCACCGGCAGGGACGTTTGAAGGGAATTGACCGAGAAGACGACCGCCTGCGGCTCCTCGGCCACGGTCAAGGTCAAGTCGGTCACCTGGACCCGAATCCAGGAACGCTCGCTCGACCGATCCAGCCGGCGGAGGCCGACCAAGTAGGTGCCGGGCGCTCCAGCCCCTCCCAGCTTGTCGAGATAGGGGCCGAGATCGAGCCCGAAGCGGGCGGAGCTGCCCTCGCGGCGGAGCGGCAGGGTGACGAGGGTCGAGACCGGCGGCGAGCCGAGGTTTTTGAGATGCAGGGCGAGATCGGACGCCGGGACCTCGCGGTCGGCGTCCTTGAACGGTGCGGGCTCCTCGCCGGGACCGGGGGGCCGCTGAGACTCGTCGACCGTCACCGGGCTTTCGGGGAAAGGCCAGAGCGAGCGGTCGAGCGGATCGATGGGGTAGAGCCGGAGGTCGAGCCGCTCGTCGCCGCGCCCCTCGATGGGCGCCATGCGGGGGCCGAAGCGCTCGACGATGCCCTGGCTCGCTCCCCAGCGCAGGTAGCTCTCGCGTTGCGGGAAGACGAGGTAGGTCTCGGTCGGGCCGCGGAGGTCCAAGTGCCGGCCGTGGCCGTCGACGACCGCGCCGGCGCCCCCTCCAGACGTACCCGGGGCGAGGGCGACCCGATAGAGGGTCTCGCGCTCGAAGCTCCCGGAGATGCGAAGCTGACGGTCGGCGACGTCGAAGGTGAGGCCGGGGACGGCGGGCTCGAAGCGGACGAGGTTCCGCCCCTCGATCGGTCCCAGGTTGACCGGCGCGGCGGACAGCTCGACGACCACCTGGCGGTCGTCGGCGCCGCAGCGGAGCGCCTGCTCGCGGCCATAGCGGGTGCCCGCGGCGGTGACCGGCACCCGCGCCCCGGCGCAACCGAGGGAGAGGACGCGGAACGGCTCGGCGGTCGTGAAGGCGAGGTCGAGCGACGACTCCGCCGCCGCCTCGCCGAGCGAGAGCCGGAAGTGGAGGACGGCTTTCGAGCCCAGGGGGATCGCGTTGGCGAGCGTGAGGACGTAGGAGGCCGGATCGTTCCGTTCCTTCCGGTCGAGCGCCTTGATCTGGAAGTCGCGGGCGGTGATCCAGCGTGGCTCGGCGCCTCCAGCTCCACCCGCCCCGCGGGCGACGCCGGGGAGCGGGCGGACCTCGATCGACAGCATGCGGCCCAGGGTCTGCGGGTCGAGCGGCTCCGGGAAGGTCAAGGTGATCGCCTTGACCGGATCGGCCACCTCTTCGTTTTCGGCCGGCAGCGTCTTCCCCGGTGGCGAGATCAGGGTGTCGAGGGTCGCCGAGACGCCCCCTTTCCCCCCGATCTGGAAGGCGAAGCGCTGGAGCGGCGGCCAGGGCTCGGCAGGTTTGAACTGGAGGGTGCGGGCATCCACCCAGGACCAGGCGCCGGGGTGGGCCGGCGTCATCCGCACGTAGCGCTCGGGGTGGTCCTCCGGACCGGCTTTGCTCCCCTCCGCGCTGCGCGGGTCGTCCTTGAAGAAGACGGTGACCGGGTCCCAACGGCGGAGGAAGCGGTCGGGCACGACGACGGTCCCCGAGCGTTTGGGTCGGGGATTTTCCTGCCGCGCCGCCGGTTTCGCCGGGCCGGTGGCGGGGGCCGCCGGAGCGGCCTGAGATACGGCCCAGATGGACAGACAGGTCCACACGGCGACCGTGGCGCGCGTGGCGCGGCGCCTCGTAGGGGACGACAGGCGGCTCATGGTTGACTCCCGGGAACGCTCTCCGGAGCTTCTGCCGCCCCGGCTTCCTCCAGATACTTGCGGATCACGTCGTCGGGCGGCCCAGTGTCGGGGAGCACCAGCCCGGCGAGGGCGGGCCGCGCTTTCACCGGCGCCGCGCCGACCGGCGAACGGAGGGCGAGGAGATAGTCGCCCGGCGTCAGCTCCGGCATCTGGATGACGCCGCCCCGGCGATTCCCCCTGCCATCCTTCTTCCCTGCGGGATCGGGAAGCCGGTGGCCGGCGCGGTCGTAGAGCTCGATCTCGACGACGTCGGAGCCCGCGTGGGCGCCGACCCCGATCGGCCCTGCGCGCTCCACCCGGAAGGAGAACCAGCGGCTGCCGCCGGGAGGGAGGAGCACCTCCGGCCCGAGGCCCTCGCCGATCGGCGTCACCGGCGTTTCGGTGATCTCGGCGACTCCCGAGAGCTGGGCGCCGGCGAGCGAGCGCAGGCCGAGGCGCGCCTCGCCCGCGGGCAGGAAGGCGTCCAGCCGGCCGCCCTCGGGGTGGACGACGACGTCGTCGGCGCTCCCGTCCGGCCGGTGGAGGAGGGTGGCGAGGGGGAGCGCGGTGCGCAGGTGGAGCACCCGCGGCGCGGAACCGGTCAAGCTCAGCTCGGCGAAGCGGCCGGAGAGCGGCACGCTCGCCGGCGGCGCGACCCGGACCGGCGTCGGCCGCGAGCCCTCGGTGTTGGGCCAGAGCGCCGCCGTCTCGTCGTCGGGACCGCCGAGCCAGGCGAGGAGGAGCCCCGGCCCATGCTTCACGAGGACCACGCCGCCGGAGCCGGCGGGGAGATCGGTGCCGCGCGAGACGCTGCCGTCGCTCCCCAGGACGATCCCCTCGACGCGCGCCGTGGGATCGGCGAGGTCGACGCCGCGCACGTGGAGGGTCGCGGCGGCACCGCCGCTCGGCACGGGGAGGGCGATCCGTAACGTGCCGGCACGGTCGAGCGAGCGTTCGAACGGCGCCCCGGCGACGAGCGCCAGGGTCTCTTCCGAAGCGGCGCGCGGCAGCAGCTCGACGGTGTAGGGATCGGCGCCCGGCCGCAGGTGGAGGAGGGTCAGCCGGTCGGCCGCACCGTTGCTTCCCCCGGCATCCAAAAGTTCTTCGAACGGCGCGCCGCCCTGCCAGTGGGTGCTGACGACGGTATCGCCCTGGGAGAGCACGGCGACCGTCGCTTCCCCCAAGGCCAGGCGGAGCTTCTTGGCGCCGGCCGGCAGATCGAGCCGGCGCGCCGTGATCCCGTCGAGCCGGCCGTCGAGGACACCCCAGGCCGCCTTCGCGGCGATCTCCGGGGTGGGAGCGGGGAAGTGGAGCTGGGCGAGGCGCATCTCCGTGATACCGGCATTCCCCGTGTCGCCGAGACTTCCGGCGCTTCCCGAGGAGGCGAGCCAGACGCGGGCGACCGGATGCCGGGGCGCGAGGCTCACCGACACCGCCGTCCGCGACCCCACCGCCATCGCCGTAGCGGTTGTGCCGAGCGCCCCGGACGCCCCGGAATCGCCGCCGCTCTCGCCGACCCGCACTCCGGGCTGGCCGGAGGGCGAGGTGGCGAGGGCGAGGACCGGCCCGTCCTTGGCGTCTCCGAGGTCGACCGTCACCGCCGTGCCGTCCGGCACCGGGAGCTGGGTGCCTGCCGCCGCGCCGTCGAGGTCGGCCGTCGACGCCGAGGCGGTCACGACCATCCGCTCGGCCTTCACCGTCGCCGTGCTCTTCCCCTCGCGGACGAGCCAGAAGCGCTCGCCAGGCGAGGAGATCACGGCGCCTTCTCCGGTGCCCAGCGGGGTCAGCGGCGCGAGCGGCCGGCCGGCGACGCCCGAGCCGGAGAGGCCGGAGCCGGGATCGGCGAAGCGGAAGACGCCCGGCCGCTCGGTCTCGACGACCCCGGCGGACAGGGGAGGATCGAAGCCGGGCACCGAAGCGAGCGCCGCGCCGCGCCGGAGCGCCCCTTCCCGTAGGCGCGAGGTTGGAAGAGCGGCCGCGGAGAGCCGCACCGGCGTCTCGTGGCGATCGAGCGACCAGAGGCGCAACCGGTAGGCCGTCCCCGCCGGCTTTCCGAGGGGGCCGACGGGGTCGAGCGGAATCGCCAGATAGGGCTCGCGGCCGATGGCCGTGCCGACCGTGCGCCAACCCTCGTCCTGGCGATCTTTCCCGAACGCTTCGACGGAAAGCCCGAGGCTGTCCTTCGAGCGCGCCGCGACGAGGAGGAGATCCGCCTTGGGCGACACTGTGAGCGGGCGGAGCAGCACGTCGCTCCCCAGTTGGACATCCTCCCGGGAGGGAAGCGTGGCGGCCGGCTTCTCCACTTCGGCCGGGGTGCGGAGGGCGACCCGCACCTCGGTCTTGCCGGTTCCCACCGGTTCGACCCGCAGGGTGTAGCGGCCGGGGGCCAAGCGCTCGGAGAGGAGGAAGTTCCAGTCGTCCGGCCGGTCGTCGTTCTCGGCGACGACGTGGCCGTCGGCATCGGAGAGCCGGGCGCGGACGTCGGCCGGGGCGATCGAGGTGATCTCCGCCAGGCTTTCCTTCCCGATCGCCACCGCGATCTCCCCGGGCGCCGTCATCGTCCGTTCGAGGCCGGTCACCAGCTCCTCGGTGTGGACCGTCACCTGGTAACGGACTCGGCTGTTGCGCCGCGAGCAGACGGCGACGAGCTGGTACGTGCCAGGTTCGAGCTCGCCCTTGAAGGCGCGGCCGGGAGGCACGAAGCCGATCTCCGTCGCTTTGGCTCCGGCGCCCGTCCCGTCGAGCCGGCTCAAGGTCCCCTGCATCTCCTCGGTCAGCTCGACCGCGGCATGGACCTTAGCCGGCACCTCGAACCGCCAGAGGTCGGGAGGCCGCGGGGCGTCCTCGACGATTCCATCCGGTCCTTCCGGGGCGTCGGGTTCCAGCCAGACGTGCTCGACGCTCGTTTCGAGCGGCAGCGGGTGGGGGCCATGGCTGGCGAATTCGAGCGGCTTCGGCTTCTTCTCCAGCAGCACGAGGGCGCGGGCGTCGACCGGCTGGGGGAGGAGGACGAAGCGGTAGGTGCCGGCCGCGAGGTTCAGGTGGAGGTCCGCCGGCTGGTTGGGCTTTTCGAGCGGCCAGCCGTCCGGGTCCTCGAAGCGGCAGAGGAACTTGAAGCCGAGCCCCAGGGCGCGGAGGTTGTAAGTGCCCGCCTCGGAGATGACGACCTTGAAGACGACGGCCTGGCCGGCGGGGAGGGTGAAGTGCCCGGGCATGCCGGCGCGCAGCTCGCCGCCGTCGGCGAGCGGGGTGGACTCCAGGGTGAGCCCGGAGTGGCCGCGCGACTTGCCGAGGGCGGCGACGGTCACCTGGTAGTCGCCCTCCCGCAGGTACTGCTGGACGAGGAAGTTGCGGCCGACGCCGTTCTCCGCGTCGCGGCGGAGCACCGGCACCGTGCGGGTGCGGAGGGTGCCCGCGGTGGCGAGGAGGCCGGTCGAGCGGACGGCGTAGAGGCCGGGCTTCGCCGCCTGGAGGAGAAAGGCGCTCTTCTGCCCGCGGTCGAGGTCGAGGAAGCGCGGCGCGCCCGGCTGCAGCACGGGGAGCTTGGGGAGGGCGTTCCGCGCCGCGTCGGGGAGCGGCGGCAGCGGCGTCGAGGCGAGGAGGGCGGCGGGCTCGACCCACAGCGAGTAGGTGACGGTGTCCAGCCGCTCGTGGCGGACGGCGACCCGGTGATCGCCGGGAGCGACCATCGCTTCGGGTCCCCAGGGACCGCCGTCGACGGAAACGTCGAGCTTGCTGCCGTCGTCCGGTTCGGCGCGGAGGGTGCCCGCCTCGTCGATGTGGAAGGGGATCTCGAACGCCTCGCCCGGCTTCTGCGCCACCGGGAGCGGCTGGTTGAGGTTCACCGGCCACGGGCGGACGGCGAGGCCCGCGGTGACCGCCGGCTGATGGTCGAGGTAGACCGTGTAGCGGTGCCCGTGTTCGAGGGCGATCGGCGCGAAGCGCACGGCGGCCTGCACCGGCTGTGGCGCGACTGCCAGCTCTTGCCCGGCTTTTCCGGCCGGGCGGAGGGTCAAGGTGAGAATTCCCTTCTTCTCCGGATCGAGGGAGAGCACGTAGAAGCCGGCGTCTAGCGTCCAGGCCGAGCTTCCGCTCTGCCAGGCGGGTTCCTCGTAGTTCTTGGGCTTCTCGAGGAAGAACGGCTCGACGCGCGCCCGCGCCTGGACCCCGGTGCCGCCCGTCACCACCCGGTAGGTGCCGGTCTCCTTGACCTCCAGGAAGAGGGTCAGATCCTCCTGGAAGTTGAACCGCCGCGACCAGGCGGTGTGGGAATCGAGGGGGATCGCCGCGCTGGCGAAGAACCGTTCCTTCTCTGTCGGCGGCCGGTCGGTGACGAGAACGGTGGCGTCCACCGAGTCGACGGCGGCCCCGGCATGAACGCTCGAAACCCAGTACGAGCCCGAGAGGTTCAGGTAGTAGTCGTTCTTCTGTTCGAAGTGCTGGAGGATGTAGGCCTGTCCCGGCGTCCCGGTGACCGTCGCCATCAGCTCCCAGCCCAGGGGATTGGAGGGCTCCTGGGCTGTCGCCGGTGCGTCCGCGGCGTCCGGAGCCGGCGTTTCTTCGGCGCCGGCCGCGGGTTGATCCCCCCCGGCGGGCTCCGGGCTCGCGGCCTCGCCCTGCCCTTCCCCCTCGTTCGCTCCCGCCGCCGCGTCTCCCGGGGCCGGAGCCGCCGCTTCGCCCTCCGGCGTCGCTTCGGCCGTGCTTCCCGGATTCGGTTCTCCCTCGGTCGTGGTGTCTGGCGCGGCCGGCGCCTGGACGTCATCGCCCGGCTTGGCCTCGGTGCGGATCTCGACCGCCGGCGGCACGGATTCCTTGGTGATGGCGCCCGAGCTGTCGCCCGTCGCCTGGTCGTATTGGCTGCCGCCGCGGAGCCAGCCCGACGCCAGGGTGACGGGCCGCGCTTCCGACAGCTCCAGGCGGAAGAAGTTGACATTGTCGGGGAGCCCGAAGTGGTCCTCCCCGAACGGGCTCACGACGTACCGCCGGCGCCCCGAGTCCGGCAGCCGCGGCTCGCCCCACCGCAGGTAGAAAGGATGCTCGTCCGCTCCTTCGGACCACGGCTGCGCGACGCCGCCATAGGCGGTCAGCAGGTAGAGACCGGGCTCCAGGATCGCGGCCAGACGGCAGCGCCAGAGCGGCTGACCGACGACCGGCTGGATCTGCTGGCACGCCGGCTCGACCCCTTCGAGCCAAGAGCCGTCCCGCCACAGGCGCAGGTCGGCCAGATTGCGGCCCGCGGCCTCCAGGCGCACCCCGCGGCGCTCGCCGATCTGCAGCCAATAGGAGCTCTGTTCCAGGTCGTCGAGGCTCTCCTGCACCAGGCGGGTCTCGACGAGGCGTGGGGGCGTGGCGCCCGCCGGCTGGCGGTGCTCGTGGAAGCTCAGGGCGACGACCTTGGCCTTGCCGGTGCCCTTCGACGAGCTGGCGATCCGCACCTGGTACTGGCCGCGATCGAGGAACAGGTCGAGCCGGCCGCTCTCCGTCCCCGCGGAGCCGGCCCTGCCGAGAGAGCCCGCCATGCGGTCGATCAGCTCGATCGAGCTCCCCTGCGGATTGACGGCCCGCAGGGAGTAGCGGCCGAAGCGGTCGACCGTGAGGAGGGTTTTCTGGAGACCGGAAGCCGGCAACTCGGAGGCGCTCAGGGTGATCTTCGGGAGATCGAGGGTGACCGGAGCGGTGGGAGCCGTGGAAGCCGGCGCCACGGCCTTGCCGGGGGCCCCGGCGGTCGGAGCCGTCGCGACTGTCGCAGCTGTCGCGGCTGTCGCGGCCATGAGCGGTGCCAGGGGAAGGAGGGAGAAGAGAGCCAGCGAGGCCACGGCCCCGAGGGTATGGAACAGGCCGATACCCGGCGCGCTCCCCTCCCCGTCGCCCAACCTCTCTGGCCGCTGCGTCGAAGGCGCGGCGCTACGCATGTGCATGGGATTCCTTGTGGTCTCACCGGAGAGTGTATCCCAGGCGGAATGCATTTCGCAGGGGGAGGGCGCGGGAGGTTGGGCGCGACCTATCTGACCAGGGCTGCGCCCTTCGCTAAGGAATTAAGGCCTTTCAGGCCTACCGGGGGAGCGGTGCGCCATCGGGTCGAGAGCCCTTACCCGGTGGCCTGGCGCCCCAGACATTACTGGGAGGGGGCGACGATGCCCTGGCGCAGGGCGAACCCCACGACCTGGGCGCGGTTGTGGAGATGCAGCTTGTCGAGGATGTTGCGGACGTGGAACTTGACCGTATTCTCGGAGACCCCCAGCTCCTGGGAGAGCTTGCGGTTCGAGGTCACGCCGCTCACCAGCATCTGAAGCACCTCCTGCTCGCGGTCGGTCAGCGCGTCGGGGTCGTGGGGCTCGACAGCGGGCCGCGACGGATGGGCGAGCTCCTGGAGGAGCTTGCTGGCGAGGAGCGGCGTCAGGGCGGGCTCGCCGCGGCCGACCCCTTCGATGAGCGAGATGAAACCCTGGGAATCGAGGCTCTTCAGGAGATAGCCCTGGGCTCCGGACTTGATCGCCTCGAAGAGAGGGGCGTCCTCGTCCGAGCCGGTGAGGATGATGACCTTCACCTGCGGCATGGCGGCGCTGATCAGGCGGGTCGCCGAGAGGCCGTCCAGCCCGGGCATGTCCAGGTCCATGAGCACGATGTCCGGGTTCAATCGGCGGGTGAGATCGACGGCCTGCTGCCCGTCGCGCGCGGTGCCCACGATCTCGAAGCCACGCGAGGCGAGCAGGCTGCCGAGGCTGTCCCCGAACAGAGTGTGATCGTCGGCGATCAGAAGTCTCATGTCTCTGTTCTCCCCCATGCCTCCGGCGGAGCGCCTTGACGGTCCAGAGGGCCCGCTCCGCGACGTCCTCCCGCCGGGGAGCAAGCATAGACGCTTCGGTCGCCGGTCAGCTAGCCCGTTCCCGTCTGGCCGGGTAGCCCCCACGACTGTCCCGCCTACCCTCACACGAGCGTCGTCCTGTCTTTCAGGGTGTGGGCTCGCGGTCCGCTTCCTCCAAGTCTACTGCCGTGGCGCCGGGCCCGCCCTCGGGTCTGTAGGGCCCTTCTCTGTGCAGTTCCAGAACAGAAGTCTACAGCCTTAACGTTTAGACGTGCAGTTAGTGATTTGGATTGCACGATTGTGACGGAGAAATCCTGCCTCTCAGCCCTGAAGTAGCCTTCTGCAGAAGAGAGTCGTGCAATTTTACAGTTGCTTCGTGCAGATCAAGGGCCGCCACCGGCTATTCTAAGTCTCGCCAGACGCTCTCCGACTTCTACTTGCACGTCTCCCGTCTGAAGCTACACACTTCTGCGGCGAGAACGTGCATGCCGAGTCTGGAATTGCACGAATCAGAGTGGAAGATGGGTGTGTGGAGAGTGGGGGAGCCTGTTGCGTCCGTATCTTTGCACGAGCCAGCTTCTGGTTTGCACGACTCGGCACCCGAGATGCCCGGTGTTTCTGCTCGACGGCCCGCACGAGGACCCCGGCGAGCTCGCTCCTCGGGCAGGCGGAAAGCCCGATCCCCCGTCCGGTAGAGCCGCTCGCCGGGGAGCGCCTCAAAGGAGGCCTGGCAGCACGTCGTCTGGCGTCGTTATTAGGCGACCGCGATCTCTTTTTCCCCGTACAGCCTCTCGGCGACGATCCCACGTCCTCGACAGTCTTCGATCAGGCGATTGGAAGCGACGATCGGATCGGAGTCGGGTGTGTAATCTTTCGCCATGATGTATTTGAGCCAGGGCTCCATACCCATGGCGTAGACGTAGGCTTCCCGGCAGCGGAAACGGTCGACGATGTCGATCCCACGCTCGTAGTTCGAGCCCGAAAGACGGCGCGAATGATCGATTTTGCGATCGAGGGGGCGGGTGATGAGGGGGCCATAGAGCCAGGAGAGGGGAGCGCCGTCACATTCCATGCCCAGGAAGAGGACGTCGACGTCGCCCACGATGCGCTGCACGTGCTCGTAGATACGGGGTTCGATATTGCACGAATCGGCCGCCAGGAGCGCGCTCCCGCCGTCCAGGCGCACGAGATAGGTCATCTTGGTTCGAATGTCAAGATCGCTGTGCTCGCCCATGAACGGTATGCCGGTGATCGAACCGCCGGGGATCTCCATGCTCTCCATCTCGTCGATTTCCACCACATGCTTGAATCCGATACGTCGCAACGCGAGCTTGAGCGAGGGATCCTGCAGGCTGCCGCCACCCCGGGGGACGATGACGGTGCCGATCTGGTGGCGCAGTTGGAGCAGCGTCTCGAGCAGGACGTGGTCCTGGTGGTTGTGGGTGATGACCACATAGTCGATGCGGTCGGGCAGGTCGGAGTAGGTGTAGCGCGGCAGGTCCGCGTGGTAGTCGTAGGAGAGGACAGGGTCGGAGAGGATGCTCACTCCCTTCCCTTCGAGCAGGATACAGGCGTGCCCGAAGTAGCGGGTCCTCATGTGGGTACCCTGGTAGGACTGGTAGGGCGCCGGCGGCTCTTCGGTGAAGAACGTGCGAAACAGCGCGTCGTCGGTCTCCTCGACCCCTAAGAGCTCCTTGATGTGCTCATAAGGCCGCGGCTGCCGCTTCATGCGAAACAGCTCGTCGACACCCTCGTGGTCGAAAGGGCGATGGACGAACAACAACCCCTCTTCCGCCAGGCGCGGTGTGCTGAGCACGAAGGGCCGATCCTTGTCCCCCTCGATCAAAGAGAGCGCCAGGCTCTGGAGCGACGGGTCGTAGTGCGGGCTGTCGTAGAGCAGGGGCTCGATCATCCGGAACGATGGATTGTGGTTGCGGTCATAGACCAGCTCGACGAAGCCGCGCAGGGGGTCGGGCACCCGGCAATAGAGCGGCTCGAGCGAGAAGCCCTTCGCCTCGGCGCGCAGCAGGTCGTCGAGCTCCTTGACCGCCGCGGCCAGGGTGATGAGGCCCGCCTGGGCGGCGAGGGTGTGCTCGATCAGGGCTCGGATGTCCTTGACACGCTCCGGGCCGTAGCTGATGAAGGGTCCGCCGAGCATGGCCGGATTGCGGGTCGCGGCCAGGTGGACCTGGGGAGCCTGCGCGAACGACTTCATGATGCTGAGGTGGCGGCTGACGACGTTGCAACCCGCGGTCGCGGGCTGGAGGAGGTGGGCCCAGGCGTACCACTGGCAGACGAGCGGTTCTGCCAGCACGTTGGGTTTTAGAAACATTTCGCGCATGGCGGTCAACCTTCCTTGAGCGGCCATCGTAATAGCCAGAAGCAACTGTCTGAATGGTATAGTATGAACGCATCGACCAACAAGGTGAATTTCTCATACGGGCGGCAAACTGACGAACCAGCCCTGATTGTTAGAATTCTGACGACAACTACTTAAAGATGCGTTCGAAAGCGCCGAGGTCCCTGTCTTCGCTGCTGGAAGTAGTACTGCGCAATGCGCTCTCGCCGTCCGTGGTGAGAGCTTTCCCTTTTCTGCTCGCCGGGGAAGGCGAAACGGATCTCCTGCCGAAGCGTTCCCAGCTCCGGTTGCAGGCGATCGTCGGGAGCGCGCTGCCGTGAAGCGGGGCGATCTGCTCGCCCTTCCGGCGGCCGAGCGCCGCCCCGCGCTCCTCGCCTTCCTGGGGGAGCGCATCGCCTCCCTGGTCGGCCTCGGTGCGGCCCGCCCGGCCCCTGGGCAGCCGCTGACGGCCCTGGGGCTCGACTCGCTCGCCGCGGTCGAGTTGACGGGCGTTGTCGCGGAAGCCCTGGGAGCCGAGTTGGCGCTCGCGGACCTGCTCGAGGGCGGCACCACGGCGGAGATCGCCGATCGCATCCTCGCCGGCCTGGGAGAGGACGGCGCCCTTGACGCCCTTGACGCCAATGACGCCAACGTGCCGGCGGCCGAGATCCCGTCGGTGCGTCCGGGCGCCGCGGCGGCCGCGGGCGACCACCCTCTGACGGTGGGACAGAGGGCCCTGCTTCTCCTCGAACGGCTGGCGGCGGGGGACGGCACCTATAACATCGCGGTGGCGGCGCGGGCCGGAGCCGGCTTCGACGCCGCGGCCCTCTCCCGGGCCCTGGGACGCCTGACCGTCCGTCACGCCGCCCTGCGAACGACCTTCCCCGAGTTCTCCGGGGAGGGGGTGCAGCGGATCGCCGAGCGCGGCACGGTCGACCTCCTGGAGGTGGACGCCGCCGGCTGGAGCGAGCGGCAGCTCGGGGAACGGCTCGCCGCGGACGCCTACGGGCCGTTCGACCTGACGGCGGGCCCTTTGCTCCGGCTGCGCCTCTTCAACTCGACCGATACGACGACGCTCCTCCTCGCCGTCCATCACCTCGTCGCCGACTTCGGGTCGCTCGCCGTCCTCGGCCGCGAGTTGGGGCTCCTCTACCGCGAGGAGGCCGGCGGGCTGGTGGCCGCCCTCCCACCGACCGGCGCCGAGTACGTCGATTTCGTGCGCTGGCAGGGGGAGATGCTGGCGGGACCTCACGGCGGCCGACTGCTCGCCTACTGGCGCGATCGCCTGGCGGGCCTGCCGCCCGCGCTCGACCTGCCGACCGACCGGCCCCGGCCGCCGCTCCAGACCCACCGTGGCGGCGCTCAGGCCGACGCGCTTCCCCGCGCGCTCGCGGAGCGGCTCCAGGCCCTGTCGGCGGCGCACGGCACGACGCTCTTCGTGACCCTCCTCGCGGCCTGGCAGGCGCAGCTCGCCCGCTACTCGGGGCAGCTGGACTTCGCGGTCGGCTCGCCTTTCGTGGGCCGCCGTACCCCGGCGCTCTCCGCGGTCCTGGGATACTTCGTCCATCCGGTCGTGCTGCGCGCCGCCCTGGCCGGCGATCCCACCTTTGCCGGGCTCCTCGCCGCGACCCGGTCCGTCGTGCTCGGGGCCCTGGAGCACGGGGACTACCCGTTCCCGCTCCTGGTGGAGCGGTTGCGGCCGGAGCGCGACCTCGCGCGTCCACCGCTCTTCCAGGTGATGTTCGTCCTCGAGACCGGGAGGCCAGGGGAGGATCCAGGGCTCCCCGCCTGGGCGCTCGGCGAGGCCGGGGCGCGTTTCGACCTCGCGGGTCGGGCTCTCCATTCGGTTCGGATCGAGGAGCGCCGGGCGCAGTTCGAGCTCGGCCTGCGCCTGGCCCCTCGCGCGCCGGCGGGCGGCTTGGGGGCCGTCCTGGAGTACAACTCCGACCTCTTCGACGCCGCGAGCGCGGCCCGCATCGTGGCGCACTTCGCGACCCTCCTCTCGGCGCTCGCGGACGCTCCCGGGGCGCCGCTTTCCACCCTGCCGCTCCTCGCCCCGGGCGAGCGCCACCAGGTGCTCCACGAATGGCGCTCGGGGCCGGCGGTCGCTCCGGGGGGATCGGTGATCGCCGCCTTCGAGGCGCAGGCGACCCGGCGGCCGGAGACCGGGGCGCTCGTCTGCTCTGGCCGGGTGCTCTCCTATGGCGAGCTCAACCGGCGGGCCCACCGGCTGGCGCGTCACTTGAGGGCCCTCGGGGTCGGACCGGAGGTGCGGGTCGGCCTCTGCCTGGAACGCTCGGTCGAGCTGATCGTCGGCCTCCTCGCCATCCTCAAGGCGGGCGGCGCCTACGTGCCTCTCGATCCCTCCTATCCCGCCGAGCGGCTGGCGTTCATGCTGGAGGACTGCGGGGCGACGGTGCTCCTCACCGAGAGCCTCCTCCCCGGGACGGGCGGCGAGCCGGGAGGGCGAGCGGCGATCGCTGCCGTCGCTGCCGTCGCCGCCGTGAAAGTCGTAGTCGTCGAGGTCGGGGCGGCCGCGGGCGCGATCTCGCGGCGTGGGGAGGATCTGGAGAGCGGACCGGAGCCGGGGGATCTCGCCTACTTGATCTATACCTCCGGCACCACGGGACGGCCGAAGGCGGTGCTGGTGGAGCATCGCCAGCTGGCCAATACCTTGGCGGCCGCCCGGGAGGACTTCGGCTTCGGGCCCGACCTGCGGATGCCGGTGGTCGCCCCGTCCTCGTTCGACATCTTCCTCTTCGAGCTGCTGAGCCCGCTCCTCGCCGGCGGCACGGCGGTCGTGCTGCCCCTGCGACCGGCGCTCGACTTCGACCTGCTGCTCGCCGAGCTTCGCTGGGCGACCTCGTTTCACGCCGTGCCGGCGGTCCTCCGGCAGGTGCTCGCCCGGCTGCGGGAGCGGGGCCTCGAGCTGCCCGGCCTCACCGCGGTTTTCGTCGGCGGCGACACGGTGCCGGCAGCGCTTCTCGCCGATCTCGCCCGCCAGCTCCCCGCGGCCCGGGTGCGGATCCTCTACGGCCCCACCGAGGGGGCGCTCTTCTGTTCCAGCCATGCCGTGGCGCCGGGTGCGATGGGCGCGCCGGGCGCGATGGTGCCGCTCCTGGGGAGGCCGATCGCCAACGTGACGCTCGCCCTCAACGACCGGGAGGGCCGTCCCGCTCCGGTCGGCGTCGCCGGCGAGGTTCACATCGGCGGCGCGGCGGTCACCCGGGGCTATCTCGGCCGGCCGGACCTGACCGCCGAGCGCTACGTCCCCGGTCCCGGCGGAAGGCTCTACCGCACCGGCGACCTCGCTCGCTACCGGCCGGACGGTACCTTGGAGTTCCTCGGGCGGGCCGACCGGCAGGTGAAGGTTCGGGGGTTCCGGCTGGAGCTCGCGGAGGTCGAGGCGATCCTCGCCTCCCACCCCGGGGTCCGCGAGGCGGTGGCGCTGGTGCGCGAGGACGAGCCGGGGGACCAGCGCCTAGTCGCCTATGTCGTGCCCGAATCGCCGGAGCCGGGCGCGGAGATCGCGCTCTCCGCTCTGGAAGCCTCCCTTTCGGCCCTCCTCCAGGCGCTCCTCCAGGCAAAATTGCCGGAGGCCCTGCGACCCTCGGCGCTGGTGGTGCTCGCGGCCCTGCCGCTCACCGCCAACGGCAAGGTCGATCGCCGGCGCCTGCCGCGGCCCGACGGCGGCCGGTCCGGTCGCGCGGCCGGCTACGTGGCCCCGCGCTCCGCGCTGGAGCGGGCGATCGCGGCGATCTGGCGCCGGGTTCTGAAGGTCGACGCGGTCGGCATTCACGACCGCTTCTTCGACCTCGGCGGCCATTCGCTCCTCCTGGCCGAGGTGCACGGTCATTTCCGGGCGGAGCTCGGTCGCGAGCTGCCGATCGTCGACCTGTTCAAGCACCCGACGATCGCCGCGCTGGCGCGCCATCTCAGCCCGGAAGGAGCCCTCGGCTCTGTGGAGGGAGGGCCGTCCGCGCGCCCCGTCCGCGCGCGCCGCGAGACCCGTGGGGACGCTGATCCCGCGGTCGCCATCATCGGTATGGTCGGGCGCTTCCCGGGAGCGGCGGACGTCGCCGAGCTGTGGCGACGGGTGCGGGATGCCGAGGAGTGCATCACGTTCTTCTCCGACGCCGAGCTGGCCGCGGCGGGCGTCGCTCCCGCCCGGCTCGCCGATCCCGCCTACGTCCGGGCCGGCGGCGTGCTCGCCGGGGCGGAGAGGTTCGACGCGGCGTTCTTCGGCTTCAGCCCGCGGGAGGCCGAGGTCATGGACCCCCAGCATCGCGTCTTCCTCGAATGCGCCTGGGAGGCGCTCGAAGACGCGGGCTACGACCCGGCGCGCTTCCCGGGGAGGATCGGGGTCTACGCCGGGGTGGGCTTCAGCACCTACCTGCGGCGGGCCGAGGTGGGGCTTCTGGGGTCGCTCGCGGGGCAGTACCAGGCGCTCATCGGCAACGACAAGGATTTCGTCCCCACCCGCGTCTCCTACCAGCTCAACTTGCGGGGGCCGAGCGTCAACGTCCAGACCGCCTGCTCCAGCTCGCTGGTGGCGATCCATCTGGCGCGCCAGGCCCTGCTCGCCGGCGACTGCGACCTGGCGCTCGCCGGCGGGGTCTCCATCCGTACGGCGCAGCGCGAGGGTTACCTCTACGAGGCCGGGGGCATCCCCTCTCCCGACGGCCACTGCCGGGCCTTCGACGCCGACGCCCAGGGCACCGTCTCCGGCAACGGTGTCGGCATCGTCGTGCTCAAGCGCCTGGCCGACGCGGTGGCCGACCGCGATGCCATCCGCGCGCGTGTGTTCACTACGCTCGCCCACCTGATCGACGTGGAGCTACTGCGGGAAGCCTTCGGAGAGTTGCGGCGCGATGCCGCCTCCGGGGTAGACGGCCAGTCGGCGGCGGAGTACGCCGAGGATCTGGACGTCCGCCTCGGGGACCTGCACGAACGTCAGAGGCGCCAGCAGTACCGGGCGACCCCAGGCCGCCGAGTGTGGATCTCGAAGGAAGACGGCAGTCCGCGCCCACTGTCGATTCCGATCCTGGAGGACAAGATCGTCCAAAAGGCGGTGGCTCTCTTGCTCACCCCGCTCTACGAGCAGGACTTCTACGAATTCTCGTATGGGTTCCGTCCGGAGAGAGGGGCTCACGACGCGCTCCACGCGCTTCGTGAGCAGTGCATGTAGCTTAAGGGGTATGGTTGGTGGACGCCGATGTACGCGGATTCTTTGACAGTGTGAATCACGGCCAGCTGCAACAGATCCTGCGGCAGCGGGTCAACGATGGTGGAATCGTTCGGCTGATAGGCAAGTGGCTGAACGCCGGTCTGCTGGAGGGTGACAGGCTCACTCACCCGGAGACCGGCACCCCGCAAGGGGGAGTCATCTCGCCCTTATTGGCGAACATCTACCTGCACACGGTGCTGGATGAGTGGTTCGTCGAGCAGGTGCAACCCCGCCTGCGGGGCCGGTCTTTCCTGATCCGCTTCGCCGACGACTGTGCGCCACGAAGGCGCGGAAAGGAGGCCGTGATGGCCGCCTGAAGCAGCCATGCTGTGCAGGAGATGAGGGTCGGCCCCTCGGACTCGGGCTGCAGGGCCAGGGTCCAAACCACCTGAAGCTGCTCTGGCCCAATGGCCGGGGTGGTGAGCGTTCAGGGAAAAGGCGGGATAAACCCGTCAGGTGAGCACTGGGAAGACGAACGTGAGTGAACCGTTGCCAACGTGTCGAAAGCGTAGGGACGTCATCGAAACCGGGCTCCTGTTGTTGGCCCGGGATGAAGCTCGGGGGAAGCCTGCCGACTGCCCGAGTGGTGACCGGCACAAAGACGGCGTGAGCCCAGCGCAGGCTCTTGCACAGAACGTGGGAACCTGTCGCCTCGATGCCAAGGGAGACCTCCAAGTGGTGGCCCCATGAGGAGCCGAGTACCGATGCGAGGCGAAGGGGCGGACGGGCTCGTAGTAGCGTTGAAGCCTGGTAACGCGGGTGGAGCGAAGGGGCCCGACGATCTGGCTGAGGGCAGAGGTCAACCAGAAATGGGAGGAACCTATGCCTGAGGCAAAGCCTTACGTGATTCCGAAGCAACTCGTATGGGAAGCGTATCAGCGGGTGAAGGTAAACCGCGGTGCGGCAGGCATCGACGGCGAGACGTTGGCGGCATTCGAGAAGGATCTGCAGGGCAATCTGTACAAGATCTGGAATCGTATGTCCTCCGGCTCGTACTTCCCGCCGCCGGTGCGTCTCGTCGAGATCCCGAAGGCAAACGGTGGCAAACGCCCCCTCGGCATTCCCACGGTGGCGGACCGGGTTGCGCAGACGGTCGTGAAGATGGTGCTCGAGCCAGAGGTGGAGCCGCGGTTCCACCCTGACTCTTACGCCTATCGACCTGGCCGGTCGGCGCTCGACGCCGTGGAGATAGCGAGGAAGCGATGCTGGGCCGACGACTGGGTGATCGATGGATATCAAAGGGTTCTTTGACAGCCTGGATCATGATCTTGTCGAGCGGGCCGTGGCGCACCACACCGATCTTGCCTGGGTCCGTCTGTACATTGCCCGGTGGCTTCGCGCCCCCGTGCAACGGCCAGATGGTACCCTGGAGCCACGAACGAAGGGTACGCCGCAGGGCGGAGTCCTGAGTCCGTTGCTGGCCAACCTGTTTCTGCATTATGCGTTCGACAGCTGGATGCGACGGACCTTCCCGAGCGTCCAGTTCGAGCGTTTTGCGGACGATGCTCTGGTCCATTGCAGGAGCAAGATGGAGGCGGAGGAGGTGCTGGAAGCCATCCGGGATCGATTTGTCCAGTGCGGTCTGGAGCTTCATCCTACGAAGACCCGGATCGTGTACTGCAAGGACGACGATCGTCCTGGGGAGCACGAACATGTGTCGTTCGATTTCCTGGGTTATACCTTCCAACCTCGACGAGCCAAGAATCGCTGGGGTAAGTACTTCGTAAGCTTCCTGCCAGCGATCAGCACCAAGGCAGCCAATGCGATCCGCGCCACCATCCGCCAATGGCGGCTGGCGTCGACCAGGAATAATCAGAGCCTGGAAGATTTGGCGCGGGTCCTCAATCCGGCGGTACGCGGCTGGATGAACTACTACGGCCGGTTCTATCGGTCGAAGTGCGTTCAAGTCCTTCGCCATCTCAACGAGGCCCTCGCTGCATGGGTGCGTCGGAAGTACAGGCGGTTTCGGCGCCGAGAACGAGCCTCGATGTATTGGCTCGGCCGGGTAGCAAGGCGAGATCCCAAGCTATTCGCCTTATGGCAACTCGGCGTCCGACCTCCGGAGGCTGGATCGTAGGAGCCGGATGAGGCGAGAGTTTCACGTCCGGTTCTGTGAGGGCGCGGGGGTGAGATTCCCCCGCGCTACTCGACTCGTCATCGGCTGCGAGTTCGAGGACGACAAGGAGGTGCTGGGTCGCCCCCCGCGCGGGGCGTGGATTGAAACCCGTGCCCATGTTGAGGGGAGATTCCGAGCCGGGTCGCCCCTCTTCCGCTCCGGCCGCGCCGACGTCCCCCCTCGCCGGGGGGACGGACGAGCTCTGCTTGGAGCTTTTTCCTGGGCTTCTAGGGCCTGGCTCGCGAACATCTCTACCACTGCGATGCTGGCGAGCCGTTCAGATCTCCCGCGGGTTGATTAAGCCTTAGGGCGGGAAGCCGGCATTGTCGAGCCCGCCGCAGAAATTCCCCGCTTGATTGTGATAGGTCCGCGCCTGGCCGGATCGGGTGTCGGTCACGGTCAGGGTGTAGTCGAGGTCGGAAAGGGCGCCGTAGAAGACCGCCACCCGGTCTCCGAGGTCGATCACCTTGGCGAGGAGCTCCAGGTTGCTCGGATCGGTGAAGAAGAAGGCGCCGGTCACGTCCGAGGCGAGGCGGACGGCGCCGGCCTGGCCGTGCGTGCCGTTGCCGGGGTTCGCCCAGGCGACGGAGAGGGCGAAACGGTCGCTCTGCAGGCAGAGGGTGGTGGGTCCGGGCCGGCAGGCACCGCTACTGCCACCAACGCCGCCGGCGCGCTTCGGTCCGGCGGTGCTCTTCGGGAAGGCCGCCTGGTCGATGCCGCCGCAGTCGCCGGCGGTATTGCCATAGGTCTTCACGGTCCCGGTCCGGATATCGGTGACGGTCAGGGTGAAGTGGAGATTGGTCAGCTCGCCGTAGAAGACCTTGACCGTCGTGTCGAAGGGCAGGATCTTGACCAGGAGCTCGACGTTCGCCGGGTCGCCGAAGGTGAAGAAGCCCGCCGCGTCGCTCCGCGCGAGGGCTCCTGCGTAGCCGCTCGTGCCGTCGAACTGATTCTCCCAGCTGGCGCGGACGAGGAAGCGGCCGGCGCCGAGGCAGAGGGTCTGCGCGTCGGCGTCGCAGTGCGAAGGCGGCGGCGGCGTGGGGGCGGGGCCGAGGACGTAGTCCCAGACCCCGCGGCCGAAGGTGGCGAAGCGGACCACGTTCGCCGCCGGCACCCCCTCGACCCCATAGTAGATCAGGAGCGGCGCCTGGGTGCCGAGAAGGCTCTCCCATTTGCCGGTCCCGGCATCGAAGCGGAACGGCCCGGACCAGGTCGCGGCGTAGAGATTCTCGGTCGTCGGGCCGTCGAAGGCGAGCTGGGAGACGTAGGTGGTCGGCAACCCGGTCGACATCGGGGTCCAGGTGGCGCCGCCGTCGGTCGTCCGGTAGACCCCGGTGGCGTCGTTTCCCGCCCCCCCGGCGTAGGCGGTCCGCGGATCGCGGGTCGAGGCGAGGAGCGCCGTGCCGGAGAAGGTGCTGGCGACGGACACCGGGGTGCCCCAGGTGGCGCCGCCGTCGTGGGACGACGAGAGCTTGCCCCCGAAGGTCACCGCGAGCCAGGCCTGGGGGTCGGCGGGGGAGATGGTGAAGGCGGTGATGTAGTCCGTGCCCCCGGCGGAGAAGTCCTGCGGCAGTTGGGTGAGAGTCGCCTGCCTCCCGCGGTCGGCGTGCTGGACGTGCCAGATGTGGTCGCCGCCGACATAGCAGCTGGTGGGATCGGCCGGGTCGACGACCAGGGCGGGAAAGAAGGACGCCTTCTGGAGGGGCACTTGGAGGCCGACCGCGTTGTTCCCGGAGGTCGGATCGGCCCAGTAGAGGAGGCCTCCGCCCGGAAAGACGTCGTACAGATTGTGCAGATCCGGAGAGCCCGCCACCAGGTTGCCGGCATCGCCGGCATAGGGCTGGTCGAAGCTCTCGAGCCCGGAGGCCGGATGGGACAGCTGGAGCCCCTGGTCCTGGGCGCCCGCCGCGATGAGGTCGGGGTTCTTGGAGCTGGAAGCGGTGCTGTAGTACTGGGAGTCCGGGAACCCCTGGGCGGTGACGTTCAAGACGGTCAGGCCCTTGTCCTGGGTGACGAAGGTGCCGCCGTCGGTGTCGATGAAGATCGACTCGCGTCCCTGCCAGCGGAAGGTCTCGAACCCATCGATATCGCCGTGCAGCTTGTGCACGGGGTCGGGGTAGTAGTCGGCGACAGAGCTGAGCTGGGCGAAGGTTCGGCCGCCGTCGGTCGAGCGGTAGGCGAGAACCCCGCCGAAGAGGACCAGGTTGGGATCCTCGGTCGAGGTGCCGATACCGCTGTTGCCGGAAAAGAAGATGGTGCCTGGGGAGAAGCGCCCCTCCCAGGTGGTGCCGCCGTCGTCCGAGGCGAAGAGCTGCCAGCCCCCGAAGTCCGTGCCGAGGAAGGCGTAGAGGGTCGGCGCCCCGGCTTCCGAGCCGGCGAACACCGCCGTGTTGGTGCTCCCCGGGCCGACCTGGGCGACCTGGGAGAAGGTCGCTCCCCGGTCGGTCGAGCGCAGCAGGAGGCCCTTGCCGAGGAGGACGTAGAGCGGCCCGGACGCGGTGCGGCTGGTCCACAGGTCGTCCCCGACCCCCAGCCCGTACGCGGCATTGGTCGCGAACGTGGCGAGGCCGGTGAAGTGGAGCCCGCCGTCGGTCGAGCGGAAGAGCTGGGTCTGCTCCTTCTGGGTCTGGACCAGCAGGTAGACGGTGCGGGGATCGCCCCCGTCGGCAACCAGGCGAAAGATCTGCAAGATGAATCCCGGTAGTCCCGAAGGCCGCATCCAGGTCGCTCCGCGGTCGAGGCTCACGGCCACGTCGCTGAAGTAGGACGCGGCGAGCCAGGTCTCCGGAGACGGGCTCAAGTGGAGCTGCCGGACGCCGAAGCCGAGGGGGTCGAAGCCCAGGTTGTCGCCCCGTGGCTGCCAACCCGTCTGGGGCGAGCCGGCGAAGAGGCCGCCGCCTCCGGTGCCGATGACGAGCGTCTGTCCGTCGAGGCCGAGGACGGTGACCTGGGTGCGGCCGGCCTGGTTCGAGCTCCCGCGCTCGCGCCAGGTGCCGGCGATGGTGTCCGCGCCGCGCACGGGACGGGCGAGGCTCCGTCGACGGATCGCGGGCGCGGGCCGTGGCGGTCCGCCTAAGGTGGTCGGCTCGCGCGAGGCGCTCGCTGCTGCCGGCGCGCTGCGGGCAACCCTCCCGGCGCAGCCGGTGACGATGAGGAGACTCAGGAGACAGGCTGTCGCTCGGGGGAGGCGGTGGGGGAGGAGCGGTCGAGTGCGCATGGGACCTCCTTGTGCTCCGTGAGACGCCCGCGGCCGGGATGGGCGAGCGGGGGCGATGCGGCGGGAGGGGGCTTGGGGAGTCGCTCGCAGTGCGGAGTGCGAGACAATCGCAGGAGAGTGGGTGCTGCCCGAGGAGAGGATCATGGCCGTCTCCCTCTGAAAAGCGACACCGGTAGAATACCACAATGTGAAAATCTAGGTTTACAGTATCTCAATCCCAGCTACAGGATGAAGCGGCCATCGGCCCTCGCCGCCGCTCGACTCACCGCTTCTCGTGCAGATCTAGGTAGTCCGGCGCAGGATCACCTAAATCCCCGCCAAAGCCCCTTACCGCGGTCGAGCCGCCGAGGCCGTCGCTTCCGGGAAGGGGGGAGGACGAGGTCGAGGAAGCCGGTGCCGCGGGAGGGAAGAGGGGCGACCTGCGTCTGGACCTCGACTTTTCCGTAGAAGATCGTGACCTTCCACTCTCCAGGGCTCAGGGAGCTCACCTCGAACGATCCGTCGTCCTCGACGCGGCCCCAGCGCTCGAGGCCGGCCCGGACGAGGCGAAGGTGGACCTGTTCCTCCTGGCCGGGAGGAATGCCGAGGAGGTGGCCGCGGAAGGTGCTGGCGGCCGGGACGAAGCGGAGCTCGACGTCCGGGGGCAGGGCGGCGCCGACGGTGAGGGGCGCCTCGGTGTCCATGGGATCCGGACCGTTCCAGCTGCTCACGGTATAGACGTCGTCGTGGAGATCGATCTCGAAGGTGCCGTCGGCGGCGGTGTGGACCGAGGGACGCTCGTCTTCCCGGTGGAGGAGCCGGAAGAGGAGCTCCTGGTGGGCGACGGGGTTGCCCTCGCTGTCGACCGCGTGGCCGCGGACGTGATGGTAGTCGAAGGGCAGGTCGAGGACCGTCTCCTCCCCGGCGACCAGGGCCACCCGCCTCTTCGTGTGCTTGGCGTGGTCGTGGCTCCAGCCCCGCACGTCCCAGGTGCCGGGGGTGAGGCCGTCGAGATGGAAAGTGCCGTCCTCGTCGGTGAAGACGGCTTGCGAGGGCCCGTCGCTCTCCACCTGGACCGTGGCCCAACTCTGCTCCTCCGGGGTGAGGCCGAGGAGCCGGCCGCGGAGGGTCGCGCCCGGGGTGAGGCGCACACCAGCTTGCGAGAGCGTGCCCGTCGCCACCCGGACCCGGACGGGGGCCGCCGCGGAGGCGTATCCCGCTTTGCGGGCGGAGAGTCGGTAGAGGCCCTTCGGCACGAGGAAGGCGAAGGTGCCGTCGTCCGCGGAGCGCAGGGTGCGGATCTCTGGCCCTTCGAGCAGGACGTCGGCGGCCGCCACCGGTTCGCCCTCGGTGGAGAGGACCGAGCCGCGGAGCACGCCCTCGCGGAGGGTGAGGTGGAAGATGAGGGTGAAGGCCAGCAGAAGGTGCGCGAGCGGCATCGCCGGGTTTCCTCCTCCAGACCCGGAGAGCAAGCGGGATGCCGGGGGCGGCATCGGAGTTAACTCCTGCAAAGGCAGGGTTTGTCGTCCGGAGCCGGCAGCCCTGTCCAGGCGGTTGGATTCATTTTCATGGAGTCGTCGCGGGAGGGATACAGGTTCGTCCTCGCCAGGGGACGAAAACTCGCCTTCGTTTCTCCCCCTCCCTCGGGAATAAATCGGGTATCGCCTTTGCACAGGGTCGGAATTGCTGGAAGAAAGGAGGACTCATGCGAGGTCCCTGGAGCGCCCTTCCCGTGGTGCTCGCTGGCACGGCTCTGTCTGCTTCGTTCGCGTTCGCCGCGACCCCGGCCGCACCCACCTTCCGCGAGCGGATCGACGTCCGCGCGGTCGACGTCTTCGCGGCGGTCACCGATCGCTCCGGGAAACGGGTGACGGGGCTCTCCGCCGCCGACTTCCGGCTCCTCGTCGACGGCCGGGAGGTGCCCATCGACGCCTTCTCCGCGGTCGAGGACGGCCGGCCGGTGGACGGCACCCCCGCCGGCCCTGCCGGTCTCTCCGCGCCCGCCGAGCCGGTCACGGCGGCCGGGGCGGTCAGCCGCAACTTCCTCGTCTTCGTCGACGACGGCTTCTCGGTCGCCGCGGAGCGCGACCGGGTGCTAGAAACCCTCGCCGGCCAGCTCGCGCTCCTCGGCCCCGACGACCGGATGGCGATCGTCGCCTTCGACGGCGACCATCTGGCGGTCCTCGCCGACTGGACGGCCAACCGCGCCACCCTGGCCGCGGCTCTCGTCCGCGCCAAGGGCCGGCCGGCCGACGGCGTCCGGGTGCTCGCCTCCCGCCGGTCGGCGGCCGCGGACGCGGAGCTGGCCCTGGAGTACGACCCGATCCTCGCCGCCCAGGCGGCTTTCGGCCGGCTCGGCCGGCTCACCCTCGAATCGCCCGCGCCGCAGGGCGCCGGCCAAGTCCGCGCCCTCGTCCACGGCATGCCCCGGGTGCTGGCGGCGGCCGACGCGGCCCTCCGCACCCTGGTACCGCCGCCGGGCCGGCGGATCGTCCTCCTGCTTTCGGGCGGCTGGCCTTTCAGTCGGTACCCGGCCCTCTTCTGGCCCCTGACCGCCACCGCCAACCGGCTCGGCTATACCTTCTACCCGGTGGACGTCCCCGGGCTCGATCCGGAGTCGACGACCGCCGCGCCCGCGGGGTTCATCAGCACCGCGTGGGAGCGGGATGCGCAGTACAGCCTGGAGCTTCTGGCACGGGCGACCGGCGGCAAGGCGATCGTCCACTCGGCCCGGCTGACCGCCCTCTCCCGCGTCGCGGACGACACCCGTTCCTACTATCGCCTCGGCTTCTCGCCGCTCTGGAAAGCGGACGACCGCGAGCATGCGATCCGGGTCGAGGTCCGCCGGCCGGGTCTCGCCGTGCGTGCCCGCAAGAGCTACACCGACCTCTCCGCCACCGCCGAAGGCGCCCTCGAGGAGCAGAGCCAGGAGATCGCGAGCCCCGCCCGCGACGCCGGCCCCGTCCGCAGGGGCAGCCGGGGGACCGGCGTCGGCGAAGACGGCGGTGCGCTCGCCGCGGAGCCGACCCTGGAGCGCTGACCCTATCCCTATCCCTATCCCTTTGCCTTGCATTCTTCTCTCTTTCGGAGGTAACGAAGCCATGCGATCGACCGCCGTTTCCCGGGCTTCTCTCTTTGTGCTCCTCGCGCTTCCCACCCTCGCCGCGACCGCGGCGACTCCGGCCACCGCGCCGAAGCCGGCGGCGGATGCCGCTTTCGGCGAGCGGATCGACGTCCGCGCCGTCAACGTCTTCGCCGTCGTCACCGATCGCTCCGGCCAACGGGTCTCGGGGCTCACCGCCGCCGACTTCCGGCTGCAGGTCGATGGCCGGGACCTGCCCATCGACTATTTCGCCGAGGTGAAGGAAGGGCAGAAAGCCGGCGTGGATCCCGCGTTGACGGCGGCTGGCGCGGCGACCTCCACGGCCGGTCCTGCGCCGAACGTCGTGGGGACGAGCTATCTGGTCTTCGTCGACGACAGCTTCAGCCTCGCGCCCCAGCGCAACACCGTCCTCGACCACCTGCGGGCCGACCTCGCTCTCCTCGGTCCCGGCGACCGGATGGCGATCGTCGCCTGGAACGGCCGCAAGCTCGTGCCGCTCTCTTCGTGGAGCACAGACCCGACCGCCCTCGCCGCGGCGTTCGTCAAGGCTTCAGGTCTCCCCACCCTGGGCATCCACGCCCGGGACGAGCGGCGGACGTGGTCGAACGACCAGGCTCTGAGCGTCAGCTCGGTGAGCGACATCTCGACCTCCAAGGGACCCGACCCGGCCGACTCGGAGGTCTCTGACCTCACGGCGCGCGGCGGCGCCCTCAATGGCTCGACCGGCCTCGTCCGCCGCGCCGTCCCCGGCCGCTGCGTCGACGAGTTCCCGATCTCGCCGATCCAGTGCGTCGAGCTCCAGGAGGCAATCGGCGCGGCGGCGGCGGCTCTGCGCGGGATGCCCGATCCGGGCGGCCGCAAGGTGGCCCTCCTCCTCTCCGGCGGCTGGCCCTACGGCGCCGGTCCCCACCTCTTCAAGCCGCTTCTGGACACCGCCGACCAACTCGGCTATACCCTCTACCCCGTGGACGTTCCCGGCATCGATTCCGGAGCCGGGGTGGTCGACGCCGCCCTGACCTCTCCGGCGGCCAGCACCGGCTTCGTGAGCGGCAGCTGGGAGCGGGAGTCGAAGGACGCCCTGGAGTACCTGGCCGCCTCGACCGGCGGCAAGGCGCTCCTCAACTCGGCCCGCCTCGATGCCCTGAAACGGACCGCCGCCGATACCCGCTCCTACTACTGGCTGGGCTTCTCGCCGGTCTGGCGGGCGGACGACAAGGGGCACAAGGTCCAGGTGTCGGTCAAGCGTACGGGCTTGACCGTCCGCTCGCGCTCCGGCTTCACCGATCTCGCGCCGCGCACCGAGAGCGCCATGCGGGCGGAGAGCGCTCTCCTCCTCGGCGGCGCCGCCGAGGACCGCCGGCTGCGCCTGGAGGTCGGTCCCCCGAAGCGCGGCTTCGGCACCTTCGAGGTGGCGGTCACCCTGGCGGTGCCGGTCTCGGCCCTCACCCTGACTCCCCAGGGCCGCGGCTACCTCGCCGAGGCGAACCTCTCCTTCGCCGTCGAGGACGAGGCGGGGGGCGCTCGTCGGTCTCCGAGATCCCGCTCCGCCTGCGGCTGCCGGCGGCGCCGGTCGCCGGCAGCTACGCGCGCTACCGAACGAAGGTCAAGCTGCGACGAACCGGCCAGACGCTGGTCGCCCTGTTGCGCGACCGCGAGAGCGGCGCCACCCTGTGGGACGAAATGGCGGTGGGCCAGTGAGCGCGGGCTTGGGGAAGGCCGCTCTTTCTTTCTCTCTCCTCCTGCTCCTGGGATTCGCCGGTGGCGCCAGTTTCGCCGAGATGGGCGAGTCGCCGGCAGCGAATTTCAGCGAACGGATCGACGTCCGCGCCGTCGACTTGGAGACCGTCGTCACCGACCACAAGGGGCAGCGGGTGAAAGATCTCAAGGCTGAGGACTTCCGGCTCCTGGTCGACGGCCGGGAGGAGCGCATCGACTCCTTTTCCGAGGTGAGGGAGGGGCAGACCGAGCCGGCAGCTCCCGCGATCCCGGCAATACCGGAGACAGCGGCCGCATCGGCGGCATCGGATACAGCGACATCGCCGACATCCCCGGCCGTCGCCCCGGAAGGACGGGTCGGTACCAACTACCTGGTTTTCATCGACGAAGCCCTGGCTCTCCGCAGCGAGCGCAACGCCACCCTGTGGACGCTCAAACGCGACCTCGCCCTGCTGGGGCCGGGCGACCGCATGTCGATCGTCGTCTTCGACGGCACCCAGCTCCTCGTGCTCGCCGGGTGGACGGGGGACGTCGCCGTCCTGCGCGACACCCTGACGGCGGCCGCCAAGCGGGCGAGCGAGGGCATCTTCGCCTACGTCGGCAAGAAGATCGACCGCGGGGTCGACCCACGATTGGCCGCGATCGACTACCGGCCCTTCTATGGCGGCGATGCGGAGCTCCTCGGCGGCAGCCCCGTCGGGCGCATCTGGGGCCTCTCCCGCGGTGGGGACTCGGTGGGGAAGGTGGCGACCGCCGCGGCGTACGCTCTGCGTGCCCTGCCGTTGCCGGAAGGGCGGCGGGTGATGATGATCCTCGCCGGAGACTGGTCGTACAACCGAGGTCCCGCGAGCCTCAGGCCCTTGACGACGGCGGCCAACCTGCTCGGCTACACCCTCTATCCGATCAACGTCACCGGGCTGCGGTTGCTGATCGAAACCGCCGAGACCTGGTTTCCCAACCGGTGCCGGGGTGGGCGCTGCGAGCCGGAGATCTATCGGACGTTCCCCGAGGATGAGTATGACTGGCCCCACACCAACGCCTTCGAGGGGCCTTCGGACTCGGCGCTCAAATCGCTTGCCCAGGCGACCGGGGGTGTCGTCGCCTGGAACCGCGATCACGCGCTGCGCCAGGTGGCCGCGGACACCCGCTCCTACTACCGGCTGGGGTTCTCGCCGATCTGGAAGGCGGACGACCTCGCGCACGACATCCGGGTCGAAGTCCGCCGGCCGGGGCTCACCGCCCGCGCCCGGAGCCGTTTCTTCGATCTCTCTCCCGCCACGAATGGTGCCCTGACCGCCGAGAGCGTGCTCTCCGTGGGCGGCGACCCGGCCCGGAAGCGCCTCGTCGTCACCGCCGGAACCCCGAAGCGGACCGGCCGCGAAGGGATGGATCTGCCGGTGACCTTCGCGATCCCCGCGGAGCTCCTGGCGCGGGTGCCCGGCGCCGCGTCGGGGTACCCGGTCGAGGGCAGCCTCGCGGTCGCCGCGGTGGACGTGGCGGGCCGGCGGATCTCGGTCCCCGGGCAGATGCTCCACGGCACCCTCCCGGAGGAGCCACGGCCGGGGGTCTTCGTGCGCATCCGCTCGCTCCTCCACCTGCGCCGCACCCAGCAGCGGCTGGTCTTCACGGTGACGGGGACGGGGGAGAGCCCGATCTGGAGCGAGCTGGAGGTGAAACCATGAAGGGCGCGCTCTTGTTCTCGTCGCTACTGTTTTTCGGTTTCGTCAGTTTCGCCAGTTTTGCCGACGTGGGGCAGTCGCCAGGGGCGGCGGAGGGGGTGTTCGGCGAGAAGATCGACGTCCGCGCCGTCGATGTCGAAGTCGTCGTCACCGACGCCAAGGGCTATCGCGTCGGGGGGCTCAAGGCCGAGGACTTCCGGCTGCTCGTCGACGGCCGCGAGGAGCGGATCGACTACTTCGCGGAGATCCGGGAGGGGCAGACCCGCCCGCCGGCATCACCGGCAGTGCCGGCATCGGCGGCAGCGGCGGCATCGGCGGCATCTCCGAAGGCGGTGGAGGAGACCGCCCCCGCCGTCCCCGCGGGTATCGCCGGTATTGCCGGCGACGGGCGGGTCGGCACCAGCTACCTGGTCTTCCTCGACGATGCCTTCACCCTTCCCAGCCAGCGCAACGCGGCTCTCTCGACGCTCGAACGCGACCTCGCCCTTCTCGGCCCGGGCGACCGGATGGCGATCGTGGCCTACGACGGCCGCGGCCTCACCGTGCTCTCGAAGTGGACCGCGGATGTCCAGGCGCTCCATGCGGCCTTTAAGGTGGCGGCCCGGAGGCAGACCCACGGCGCCGGCATCATCGCCGAACGCCACTCCGCTCAGCGGGCGTCAGCCATCGACGTGGAGGATTTAAACGAGAACGCCGATCTCCTCGGAGTCAATCCCTTGGGCGACCTCTGGGAGGCCGAGCATCACTCAGGAGATGTGGGAAGGGCGGTGGTCGCCGCGGCGGACGCTCTGCGCGGCATGCCGCTGCCGGAGGGGCGGCGGGTGATGATGGTCCTCGCCGGGGGCTGGCCGTGGGACGGCGATCTCCGGACCTTGAAGCCGCTGACGACGGCGGCGAACCTCCTCGCCTATACCCTCTACCCGGTCTACGTCGCCGGTTTCGATCCGCTGGTCGAGGCCGCCAATGCGGAGATCGCCTCGGTCGGGATCTCGTCGGACTCCCGGGCGCTGTACTGGGCCCCCATCGTCAACCGTTGGCAGCGGAGCTCGGAGGCGGCGCTCCGCTCGCTCGCCCGGGCGACCGGGGGCGTCGCCGCGCTCAACCGCGACCATGCCCTGCGCCAGGTGGTCGAAGACACGCGCTCCTACTACTGGCTGGGCTTCTCGCCGATCTGGAAGGCGGACGACCGCCCGCACGACATCCGCATGGAGGTCCGCCGGCCCGGGCTCACCGCCCGTTCCCGCGGCCGCTTCTTCGACTTCTCGCGCGCCACCAACGCCGCGCTCACCGCCGAGAGCGTGCTTTCGCTCGGCGGCGATCCGGTCCGGAGGCGGCTCGACGTCACCGCCGAGGCGCCGCGGCGGTCGGACCGCCAGACGATCGAGCTGCCGGTGACCCTGTCGATTCCTTCGGAGGTCTTGAACCGGCAGCCCGGCCCGGCCGGCGGCTTCCTGCTCACGGGGAACCTCTCGGTCGCCACCCTGGACGCGGCGGGCGGGCGCGCCTCGCTCGCGGAGCAGACCGTCCGCGGCGTCCTCTCGGAGGCGCCGCGGCCGGGGGTCTTCGTCCGCGTCCGCTCGGTCCTCCGCCTCCGCCGGGCTCCCCAGCGGCTGGTCTTCACCGTCACCGGAGCGGAGGAGAGCCCGATCTGGGCCGATCTTGAGGTGAAGCCCTGACGCCGGCGGCATTTGGCGGCATTTGGCGGCATCGGCGGCATCGGCGGCATCGCGCTATGCTGTGGGAAAGTTCCCGGCGTCCTTATCTGTTGAACGCGGTTGGAGGTTGTCGATGATACGAACGAACGCTCGCCGGCCGGAAGCCGGCTTCGCTCTCTTGGTCCTGCTGCTCCTGGCCTTCGCCGGACCCGCTCTCGCCCAGGCGCCGCGGCCGGGCGCCCGGCTCGACGACACGCCGACCTTCGGCGAGCGCATCGACGTGCGGGTGGTGAACGTCGAGGTGGTGGTGACCGACAAGAGCGGCAACCGGGTCCCCAGTCTCCCCGCCTCGGACTTCCGCCTCAAGGTGGATGGCAAAGCGGTGCCGATCGAGTTCTTCAGCGAGGTGCGGGGCGGCGACGTCATCGCCCCCGGCCCGGGGGAAGGGCCGGCCATCGCCGGCCTGCCGAGCCTGGCGCCGGGGAGCCCGGTGGGGACGAGCTACCTGGTCTTCATCGACGACTACTTCTCGGTCGGCCCGCGCCGGGACGAGGTGCTCACCGCCCTGAAGGACGATCTCGCCCGTCTCCAGCCGGAGGACCGCATGGCGATCGTCGCCTACGACGGCCGGCGGCTCTCCATGCTGGCGAGCTGGACCGCCGACCAGGCGGTCCTCGTCCGCGCCTTCAAGGAGGCCCTGAAACGGCCGGCGCACGGCCTCGAGCGGCTGGCCGAGCTCCACAGCTTCGACAGCGGCCGGCGGTTCGGCGCGGTCGATTTCAATCCCGTCGGCCAGCGCTACCTCAACAACCGGCTGAACGTCGAGCAGCTGGTCTATGCCCGCCGGCTCGAAGACCAGGTCGGCAAGTCGGTCGACGCCGCGGTCTCGACGCTCCGCAGCTTCGCCTCGCCGCCGGGCCGCAAGGTGATGCTCCTCCTGGATGGCGGCTGGCCCTTCTCGCTCAGCGACTACGTCGCCAACGACCCCACCCGGCCGATCCTCGAAAGCGAGATCCCGGGAGGCGACACGGTCCTGCGACCGCTCACCGACACCGCGAACCTCCTGGGCTACACCGTCTACCCGGTGGACGTCCCCGGCCTCTCCTCCGACCTTTCCGGCATCGACGCCTCCGCGGGCGGCCCGGCGCCCACCGCCAACTTCCCCATCCGCCAGCAGGAGATCTACGCCACCCTCGACTATGTGGCCCAGGCGACCGGCGGCGAGGCGCTCCGCGCCGGCCTGCGCAGCCAGGCTCTCGCCAAGGCGGCGGCGGACACCCGCTCCTACTACTGGCTGGGCTTCTCCCCGGCCCAGAAGCGGGACGACCAGCATCACAAGGTGGAGGTCGAGGTCCGGCGGCCGGGCTTGAAGGTGCGCTCGCGCGGCGGCTACGTCGACCTCTCGAAGAACGGTGAGAGCGCCATGATGGTCGAGAGCGCCATGCTCTTCGGCAGCCCGGCGGGCGTCGCCGCCCTCCCCGTCGAGGTGGGGGCCGCCGTCCGCTCCGGGCGCAAGGAGATCTCGGTGCCGGTGAAGATGGCGCTCCCCGTCGCCGCCATGACGGTGGTGCCGCTCGCGGGCGCCTACCAGACGGAGCTCGAGGTGCGGGTCGCCGCCATCGACGAGGACGGCAACCGTTCGGACATCCCGATGGTCCCCATCAAGCTCTCCTTCCCGAAGCCGCCGGAGGCGGGCAAGTATGTGCCGTACAATTTCACCGTCAAGCTGCGGAAGATCCGCCAGCACCTGGTGATCGCCCTCTTCGACCCGCTGGGGGGCAAGATCCAGACCGCCGAGGCGGACGTCAATCCGCCGAAATGACGCCATCGGCAGAGAGCGTCTCCGGCCTGCGGAGACGCCCTGGCGCTCCAGGTCCCGGGGAATCTCGTGGTAGCGGCTGGGCGTCTCTACGAAGACCCTTTGTGCAGAGGATGGGACCCGAAGCCCTATAATCGGTCGACGACAGGACGGGGAGGGCCTCTTCCGGCCCTCCCCTTGAGGATTTCATGAAGATAGGTACCGCCATGCAGCCGAATCGATTTCTCGTCGCCCTGGGCTTCGCCGGTCTGCTGACCGGGCTGGGGACCGCCCACGGCGCCCAAACCCCGGACCTCTCGGCGGCCGCCAAGGCGCACGCCGCCGCCGCCGCCGCCCAACCCACCGCGAAGAGCCCCGCCAAGGGGACCGGGCCGGCCGCGGAGTTCGCCGATACCGAGGTCATCGACGTCTCCGTCGTCAACGTCGACGTCTACGTCACCGACAAGTCGGGCAACCGGGTCCGCGGCCTGGGGAAGAACGACTTCGAGATGTTCGAGGACGGCAAGCCGGTCGCGATCTCCAACTTCTATGCCGTCGAGGGGGGCAAGGCCCAGGGCGGCGACGCGCCGGCCCCGCCGCCCGCGACGGCGACTCCCGGGCCGCCCCTGCCGCCCGGGGTGACCCCGGTGGCGGACGACCAGCGCCTGCGCCTCATCGTCTACATCGACAACTACAACATCCACCCGTTCAACCGCAACAAGGTGATGCGCGACCTGCGCGTCTTCCTGCGCGACCACATCACGCGCGAGGACCGGGTGATGCTCGTCACCTACGACCGCGAGCTCCACGTGAGGCGGCCGTTCACGAGCGACGCCGACCAGATCGCGAGCGCCTTGACCGAGCTCAAGACGGTGACCGGCAACGCCGTCCACTTCGACTCCGACCGCCGGGACGTCCTCGACAAGATCTCGGACGCCCAGTCCTACCAGGAGGCGGAGAACTGGGTCCACCTCTACTGTGAGTCGGCCTTCAACGACCTCTCCTTCACGATCGACGCGCTCAAGAAGATCGTCGACTCGGTCGCCGGCCTGCCGGGCAGGAAGGCCATCCTCTACATCTCGGACGGCATCCCCATGAGCGCCGGGCAGGACATCTGGTATGCCCTGGCCAACAAGTACCCCGACCAGTCGGGGAGCTTGAACGAGGCGATCGAATTCGACGCCTCCCGCCGCTACGACGAGCTCGCCGCCTCGGCCAACGCCAACCGCGTCACCTTCTACACGATCGACGCCGGCGGCCTCCGCACCTACTCCTCGACGACGGCGGAGAACCACGGCACCGGCCCCGGCCAAAGCGTCTACGTCGACACCGTCGACAACCAGAACATGCAGGCCCCCCTCCAGGTGCTGGCCGAGCAGACCGGCGGCAAGTCGGTGCTCAACACCAACGAGGTGGGTCCCGACCTCAACCGCATCGCGAACGATTTCCAGACCTTCTACTCGCTGGGCTACACCCCGACCCACCTGGGCGACGGCCGGTACCACAAGATCACCGTCAAGGTGAAGGGAAAAGGCAAGGGCCTGACCGTCCGCCACCGTACGGGCTACCGCGACAAGAGCATCGAGTCCAAGATGACCGACGGCACGACGGCGGCGCTCGACTTTCCGTTCGAGGCCAACCCGCTTTCCATCGGACTCGACTTCGGCCAGCAGAAGCAGCGCGAGGACGGCTATTTCCTCCTCCCCATCGAGGTCAAGATCCCGATCGGCAAGCTCCTCCTCGTGCCGCGCGAGAAGGTGCGCACCGCGAACGTCCGTTTCTTCGTCGCCGCGATCGACTCCGACGGCAACAAGTCCGACGTGCAGCAGGCGAGGATCCCCATCCAGGTCCCCGAGGCCGAAGTTGCCACGGCCAAGCAGAAATACTATGTTTACTCGGTAAGCCTGCTGATGCGCGGTGGCGATCATCGGGTGGCGGTGGGAGTACGCGACGATCTGGCATCGGCGGAGTCCTTTCTTTCGAAGGGCATCCGGGTAGGAGGGTGAGCATGACCGGAGCTTCAACTTGAGCTGGATCGATCTCGTCCGTTCGCTGGGCGGCTCGCTCATCGAGGTTCTGCGGGCCGAGGCCGATGCGCTCAAGGAGGAGCTGGCGAGCTCGGGTCGGCACTTAGGGATCGGGCTCGCCCTCCTGGCCGGCGCCGCCGGCATCCTCTTCTGGACTCTCGGGGCTCTCCTCTTCACCCTGGGCGCGGTCCTCGCCATCTGGCTCAAGGTCTGGGCGGCGGCGCTCGTCGTCGTCGGCTTTTTCCTGCTCGTGGCGGCGCTCCTCGCCTTCCTCGCCTTGCGCCAGCTGAAGCGCTTCAAGAATCCCCTGGAGAGCCTGCGCCAGCGCATCGAGGACCACCTCGACTGGTGGCAGCACACTCTCCTCCGCGAGGAGAAGAAGGTTCCGGTCCCCCCGGCCGCAGCCGGATATCGGGTTGAATAGCGGGGTTGAATAGCGGGAGGAACATGCCATGAGCCGAGTGGAAGAGGCCCGCCGCCAGGCGGAAGAGAAGTTGGAGCAGAGCCGGCGCCAGGTCGAAGAGCGTCTGGCCGAGGTCAAGGCGGCGGTCGAAAGCGAGCTGGGAGTCGTGCCCAGGCGCAGCTACATGGTGCTCGCGCTCCTCGCCGGGGCCGGCGGCTTCGTGCTCGGCATGAAAGGCATGCGGCGCCGCGCGCTCTCGGGGAAGCGCGGCAGGCGCGGCAAGTAGGGAACGGCGGCGTTAGGTCGTCGATTCAAGCGGAAACGACGGGCCGCTTGAAGACCATGGCGATGTTGTCGGTCGCGCCGGTCTTGAAGTTGACCGAGGTGATCGAGACCAGCTCCCAGCCCTCTTCCCCCAATTGATTCAGCTGCGTGGCGGCGTTCGGGTCGAGGCGATAGTTCTCACTTCTGATGTTGATGATCTTGTATTCCCACTTGGTCATCTCCGTACACTCCTTCTCTAAAATCGCTCGCCGGCGGGGCCGGCTCCTACCCTCGTAATTGTAGCCGAAAGGCTCAAAACCGACCGCTTTCCCTACCATGGCGACGATGTCGCGAGCACGATGCGCACCGCCGCTCCCCGTCGGATATGCCAGAGTGCTGCCAAGTTCTCGCCATCGAAGGAAATTTCGATCGTTCCGAGCGATCCGATGAGGAGACCGGGCTCCCCGGCCGCGAGCTCGCGGTAGTGGGTGACCCGGCGGGTGACTGGGGGGTGGATGTCGCCGGCATCTCCGGCATCGCCGGCATTGCCCGCGATCGTCGCCGTGAAGGGAACCACGGGGAGCCAGGCGGCGGGAAGGTCGGTCACCAGATTGCCGAAGCGGTCGACGTGGACGACCCGGCCGAGGAGGAGGTCGCCCTCCCGGCGCGGCGCGGCGTCGGGGAGGAGAACCGGGTCTCGGATCTCCGGTCCTAATGCCGCGGTGGGCTCGCCGCGGAGGAGGGCGGCGGCCAGGGGGGCGAAACGGTCGCGGCCATGAAAAGTCGAGCTGCCGCCGTATCCGCCGAACCCGCCGCCGTCCGCCGCCGGCCGATAGAGGTCGGGGCGGTCGGCGGCGCGGACGACGGCCGCTCGCCGCGGGGGGAGGAAAGGGGTGAGGAGGCCGTTGTCTGGGGCGAGGAAGCGGGCGTCGCCGGCCTCGACGGCGAGCAGCCGGCGCTCGCTCCCCACCCCCGGGTCGACCACCGCCAGGTGCACCGTGCCGGGGGGAAAGGCGGGAGCGGCGGCGCTCAGAAGAAAGGCGGCGGTCTCGATGTCGCCCGGGGGGACCTCGTGCGAGAGATCGACGATCTGGGTGCCCGGGGCGAGCCCGAGGACGACCCCCTTGACCGCGGCGACGTACCAGTCGGCGAGCCCGAAATCCGTCGTCAGGGTGAGGAGCGCCATTCTCGACCTCCTGTACAATCCGCGCCGTGCCGCCGTTCGCCCATCGCCGACTCCTGCTGTTCACCAAGCCGGCCCGCGCCGGGCGGGTGAAGACCCGTCTGATCGGCGATCTTACCCCGGCCCAGGCGGCCGAGCTGCACGCCGCTTTCGTCGCGGACCTGGTGGCGAGACTCTCCGGCGCGAGCTGCGACCTCCACCTCGCCTGGGCCGTGGAGCCGGGGGAGGCGCTGCCGGCGGCGAATTCCGCCGAGGCTCTCGCCTTGACCGGCGGCGCCGGGCTGCCCGGCCGGCTCCAGGAGGGGGCCGACCTCGGCGAGCGTCTCTACAGAGCCCTCGCCGGCGCCGCCCGCGAGGTCTCCGCGGTGGCGGCCCTGGGGAGCGACCACCCGAGCCTGCCGGTCGAGCGGGTCGAGCGGGCCTTCGCCGCGATCGAGGCCGGCGCCCGGCTCGTCCTCGGGCCGGCGGAGGACGGCGGCTACTATCTGATCGCGCTCGCCGCGCCCGTCCCCCGGCGGCTCTTCGAGGACATCGACTGGAGCACCGGCCGGGTGCTCGCCCAGACCCTCGAACGCGCCGCCGAGTTGGGGATCACCCCCGAGCTTCTCCCCCTGGCCGCCGACGTCGACACCCCGGAGGATCTCGCCCGGCTCGCCCGGCGGATGGCGACCTCCGACCTCGGTTGCCCGCGCACCCGGCATCTCCTGGCGGCCTGGGGCCGCCTTTCCCATGATTCCCATGATTTGACTTTGGAGGTAGCGCGATGAGAATTCTCTCTGCCGAGGCGATGCAGGCGGTCGACCACGCCGCGATCAAGGAGCTGGGCATCCCCGGCCCGGTGCTGATGGAAAACGCCGCCATCGGGGTGGTCGACGCGATCGGCGAGTCCTTTCCGGAGGCCGAGTCGGCGGTGATCTTCTGCGGCCCCGGCAACAACGGCGGCGACGGTCTCGCCGTCGCCCGCCACCTCGCCGTCCGCGGCTACGACGTCTACGTCTTCCTCGCCTTCTTCGGCAAAAAGCCGAGCGCCGACGCCGCGGCCCAGCTCGCCATCTGCCGGCGGATGGAGCTGCCGATCTTCGAGCTCGGGGGGGACGACGACGACTTGGCCGATGCCGTCGACGCTGCCCGTGAGGCGGACCTGATCGTCGACGGCCTCTTCGGCACCGGCCTCGCGCGGCCGCTCTCCGGCTCGGTCGCCGCTCTCATCCAGGACTTGAACGACCTGCCGGTGCCGCGGGTGGCGATCGACATCCCGAGCGGGCTCCACGGCAGCCAGTCGGCGATCTTCGGTCCCCACATCGAGGCCGACCTGACGGTCACCTTCGCCGCCTTCAAGATCGCCCACATCTTCCCCCCGGCGGCGGACGAGATGGGGGACCTGGTGGTCGCGAGCCTGGGGATTCCGCAGACCTTGGTCGAGCTGGCGGAAGGCGGGCTCCACCTCCTCGACGCCGAGGATCTGGCGCCGCTCGTGCCGGAGCGCGAGGCGGACAGCCACAAGGGGGATTTCGGGCATGCCCTCCTCGTCGCCGGCTCGCCGGGCAAGTCGGGAGCGGCGATCCTCGCCGCCCGCGCCGCGGTCCGCGCCGGCGCCGGCCTGGTGACGGCGGCGGTCCCCGAGCCGCTCCTCCAGACGGTCGACCTGGGCTCGGTCGAGTCGATGACCCTGGCGCTCCCCGCCGGCCCGTCTGGACAGCTCGCGGCCGCCGCCGTCGACCGCCTGCTCGAAGCGGCCGCCGGGAAAGCGTCCCTGGCCCTCGGACCGGGGCTCGGGCAGGAGGAGGAGACCGCCGCCGCCATCCGCCGCCTGGTCCACGAGGCGGATCTGCCCCTGGTCCTGGACGCCGACGGTATCAATGCTTTCGCCGGCCGGGCGGTGGAGATCGCCGGCCGGGCGCGGGCGGGGCGCGAGACGATCCTCACCCCGCACCCCGGGGAGATGGGGCGCCTCCTCGGCATCCCCACCGCCGAGGTCGAGGCCGACCGTCTGGCGGCGGTCCGCCGGGCGGCCCGGGAGACCAGGGCGGTGGTGATCCTCAAGGGCCACCTCTCGCTCGTCGCGATCCCCGAGCCGAAGGCGGAGGATGACAAGGGGGAGGGAGAGCCGGAGGTGCACGTCAACCCCACCGGCAATCCGGCGATGGCGACCGGCGGCACCGGCGACATCCTCACCGGCCTCCTCGCCGGTCTCCTCGCCCAGGGTCTGGGAGCGGGCGACGCGGCGCGGCTCGGGGTCTACCTGCACGGTTTGGCTGGCGACCTCGTGGCGACCCGCCTTCACGGCCGCGGCCTGGCGGCGGGAGACCTCGTCGACGCCCTGCCGCTCGCCTTCCGCGCCCTCGCCCTGGCGGGGGAGACGGGGGAAGGGGAGAACGGGGATCACGACCACGGCGCGGAAGCCTAGAGGGCCGCGTTGCACCGCTATACGACCGCGAGCGAGGCCGAGACCGCGGCCCTCGGCGCCGAGCTGGCCCGGGAGCTGGCGCCGGACGGCGTCCTCCTCCTCTCGGGCGACCTGGGGACCGGCAAGACCGTCCTCGCCCGCGGGATCGCCGCCATCCTCGGCATCGACCCGCGGGAGGTGCAGTCGCCGACCTACACCCTGATCCGCGAGCATCAGGGGAGTGGTGGTGGCCGATTGGTCCACGTCGACCTCTACCGGCTGTCCCCCGAGGAGGCGGCGGAGCTGGGCCTGGAGGAGCTGCTCGCGGGACCGGGGATCAAGGTGGTCGAGTGGGCGGAACGGTTGAGCTTCGCGGTGCCGGGGGCGCTCTGGCTGACGCTCCGGCGCCTGCCGGGACTGGCGGGAGAAGGTGGGGAGGGCGGACGGGAGATCACTGAAGCTGACATGAACCTCAACTCTTGAGAGATAGGAGATCTGTATGACGATCAAGAAAGTGGGTGTCCTGGGCTGCGGCCTCATGGGCTCCGGAATCGCGGAGGTCGCGGCCCGGGCCGGGCTTGAAACGGTGGTGCGGGAGGTCGAGCAGGGCTTCCTCGACAAGGGCCTGGCGCGGATTCAAAGCTCCCTCGGCAAGGCGGTCGACAAGGGGAAGCTCCAGGCGGAAGAGCGCGACGCGACGCTCGCGCGGCTCCACGGCACGACCGGCTTCGACGAGCTCGCCGACTGCGACCTCGTGGTCGAGGCCATCGTCGAGAACGTCGAGGAGAAAAGGCGGACCTTCGAAGCCCTCGACGCGGCGGTCAAGCCCGAGGGGATTTTCGCCAGCAACACCTCGTCGCTCACCATCACCCAGCTCGCCATGGCGACGAAGCGCCCCGACCGCTTCGTCGGCCTCCACTTCTTCAATCCGGTGCCGGTCATGAAGCTCGTCGAGGTGGTGCGCACGATCCTCACCTCCGACGAGGCCTACGACAGCGCCTTCGAGTTCGCCCGCGCCGTCGGCAAGGAGCCCATCGCCTGCCACGACAACTCGGGCTTCATCGTCAACCGTCTCCTGGTGCCCTATCTCCTCGACGCCATCCGGGCGCTCGAAGAGGGGGTGGGGAGCGTCGAGGACATCGACAAGGGGATGCAGCTCGGCTGCGGCTATCCCATGGGTCCCTTCACCCTCCTCGACTTCGTGGGCCTGGACACCACGTACTACATCGCCAACATCATGTTCGAGGAGTACCGGGAGAAGCGCTTCGCCCCGCCGCCGCTCTTGAAACAGATGGTCCTCGCCGGCCGGCTGGGCAGGAAGAGCGGGCGCGGATTTTACGAGCACGGGAAGAAGTAGGGGCCGGGGCCCTCACCCCTGGGCGGGCGGTGGTTGGATCAGGGGGAGGTCAGGAGGGGGGCGCTTCGCGATACCTGCCCCGCGGCTCCCCAACCCGTCTTCTCCTCTCTCGGAGGCTGGGGAAACCCGTCCGGAGACCGCCCGGACGGCCCGGGCGAGCAGCTGCCGGATCTGCCACCGATCATCGGCGATTCCTCGGCTCCCTCTCGCGCGTAGCCCCGTGATCCCCATATTCGGGGACACGGCGCAATATTCAGGGACACCGCGCCATAATCGGGGACACCGCGCCACATTTGGGGACACCGCGCCGTAATCGGGGACACCGCTCCATATTTAGGGACGGTGCGCCATATTCGGGGACACGGAACCGATAATCCGGGACGCCGCGCCATATTCGGGGACACGACGCCATATTCCGGGACACCGCGCCGCCGGCCGCGAGATCCTCCCATTGCCGGAGGACGGCGACGGCGCCGGGCTTGCCCGGAACCGGCTCGATCTTCCACGGTCCGGCGAGCTCCGCCTCGGAGGCGGTGATCGCCTCGTCCTGCTCGCGCAGGCGGGCCAGGTAGGCGGGGGCGAAGCGTTGTCGAGGGGGGAAACGGACGGACTGCTACTATGGTGCGGGCTGCGCATGAGGTGATCTCTCCTGCGTGGTCAAGAGGTCGGGCGGAGCTCCAACTCTGTCCGGCCTCGCTTGTTTTGGGCGAGAGGCGAGTCCTCTCGATGGGGGGACGATAGCAAAAGGGAGGCGGGAGGGGAAGGATCTTACCGATCTTCACTCCATGCTAGACTGACTTCTGAAGAGGATGCTCCGCCGGGTTCCCGTACCTTACGCAATCCGCCCGCCGTAGCTGGAGGTTCTGAGATGACCGCGATCCCTCTCTCGCGAACGATCGAGTATCCGGAGTCGGACGGCCGTCCCATGGCGGAGACCCAAGCTCACGGACAGGTGACGGTCGACCTGTTCCAAGTGCTCTCTCGGCGCTATGCCGAGGTGCCCGACGTCTACGTCTGGTTCAACATGCTCCTCTACTTCGTGCAGGGAGACCCCAGGGCCTCTGTGGCGCCCGATGTCTTCCTGGTCCGGGGCGTGGACAAGCACGAGCGGAGAACCTACAAGGTGTGGGAAGAGGGCCAGGCGCCGGCTTGGATCTGCGAGGTGACGTCGAAGAGCACCCGGGACGAAGACGTGGTCACCAAGAGAGGCGTCTACGAACGGCTCGGGGTCGAGGAGTACTTCCTGTTCGATCCCTTGGGGGAATACCTGAAGCCGCGACTGCAAGGGTACCGTCTGATCCGCGGCAGGTACCAGGGGCTGGCGCCACAGGAGGCGGGATCGCTGTTGAGCCAGACGACGGGCCTCCGGCTCGTGCCGGAGGGGAAGCGGCTGCGGCTGCGGGACGCTGCGACCGACGAGCCGTTGCCCTGGCCGGAGGAGGATGCGGTGGCCCGCCTGGCCGCCGAGCGCGAGGCCGGGAAGCAGAGCCGCCGAGCGGACCAGGAAAGGTTCGCCCGCGAAGCCGCCGAGCAGCGGATCCGCGCTTTGGAGGAAGAGCTGGTCCGCCTTCGCCGCGGCGATCTCTAGTTAGGAGCCTGCGCGGTAAGGAAACGGTCGTACCGGAGGCCACTCCTCCTGTCCTTCCCCCATCCCCATCCACCACTCCGCCCAGAGGGAAGGGACGCGAGATCGAGCTTGGGGGGAGGGCCCTTCCGGCGAGAATCGCCACCCTGCGGGCGAGGACAGCACGCCCGCGAAGCCTGACTCTCTCCCCAAGGCACGGATCTTGCCTCCATTTTCCGCCAGGAGCCCGGCTATCCGTGTCTGGTAAACTAGCGCACCGTCCGGGCTCCCCAGGGATGCCCGCATACCCTCAATGACTCCGAGATCGATTTCAACATGACTCAAGTGACGCTCGCCGAGGAGGGGCTCGATACCCTCTTCGGCACCCATGACGAGAACCTCCGGCGGATCGAACGCACGTTCGACGTGACGGTCACCGCGCGCGGCAACGAGCTCAACATCGTGGGCGACCCCGAGCGGGTGCAGGTCGTCGAGCACCTGATGAACGAGCTGCGCACCGTTCACGAGCGGGGCTACCGCTTCCGCCCGGGGGACGTGCAGACCGCGACCCGCGTCATCTCCGAGATGCCGGAGACCTCGCTAACCGAGTTCTTCCTCCCCGAGGGGATGCTCGCCTCGGTGCGCCGGCTGGTGGCGCCGCGGAGCTTTAGGCAGCAGCTCTACCTCCAGTCGATGGTCGACTACGACATCGTCATCACCATCGGTCCGGCGGGGACCGGCAAGACCTACCTGGCGGTCGCCATGGCCGCCGCTTTCCTGCTCGAGAAGCGGGTGCGGCGGATCATCCTCGCCCGGCCGGCGGTCGAGGCGGGGGAGAAGCTCGGTTTCCTCCCCGGCGACCTGGCCGAGAAGGTCAACCCCTATCTGCGCCCCCTCCACGACGCCCTCCACGACATCATCGGCTTCGAGAAGGTGGCGCGGATGATGGAACGCGGGATCATCGAGGTGGCGCCGATCGCCTTCATGCGCGGCCGGACGCTCAACGACAGCTTCATCATCCTGGACGAGGCGCAGAACACGACCCCCGAGCAGATGAAGATGTTCCTCACCCGGATCGGCTTCAACTCGAAGGCGGTGATCAACGGCGACATCACCCAGATCGACCTGCCGCAGGGACGGATGTCCGGCCTGCGGGAGGCGCAGGAGGTGCTCGCCGGGATCGAGGGGATCAAGTTCTTCCGCTTCGACAAGAGCGACGTCGTCCGTCACTCGCTCGTGCAGCAGATCGTGAGCGCCTACGACCTCCACGATGAGCAGCGGCGCGAGGCGGAGGCGCGGCAGGAAGGCCGGCACGACTCCCGGCCGGCCGCTCGCCCGGTGCCTCTCGTTCCCAGCGTTCCAACTCCGCCGGCGGACGCGCCCGCGTGAGCGGGCTCCGCGGGCTCTAGGACTTCGGCCTATGCCTCAGAACCTGCAGAGCCCGCAGAATCCGCAGAACCGGCCCAAGCTCTCCGTCCTCCGCTCGCGCGAGGGGGACGCCCGGCGTGCCTTAAGACGGGTGGGGGACCTGTGGCGCGGCAGCCTGGGTCTGCGCGCCCTGTGGGCCGTCCTCTTCCTCCTTCTCGGCACCTGGAGCCTGATGCCCGGCGGGTTCTTCTTCGCCCCGCGGGCGCGCGCCGGGGTCATCGCCAGTCAGGACTACGTGGCGCCGCACGACCTCCTCCTCCCCGACGAGGAGAGCACCCGCGCCAAGCAGGGCCGCTCGCGCGAGGCGGTCCTCCCGGTCTACGACTTCGACCCTGAGCTCCAGGTCGAACGCGAGGAGCAGCTCGCGAGCCTCTTCAGCCGCGGCCGGCAGCTCCTCGGCAAGGGGACGGAGAAGAACCGGGAATCCGAAGCGACGCTCAAGACCGAGCTCTCCGCCCCGGAGACGATCGGGCAGGGTCCGAGCGCTCTCAAGCTCACCCCCGGGGCGGTCGACCTCCTCGTGCGCAAGCGCTTCTCGGCCGACTTCGAGGACCGGCTCCGCGGCATCCTCGCCCAGGTCTTGAGGCGCGGCATCGTCGCCAACAAGTCGCTCCTGCTCGAAAACCGCCTGCGCGGGATCGTCCTCAGGAACCTCGCGACCCGGGCGGAAAAGGTGCAGCTCGACCTCTTCAACCACCTGGGGTACCCGGACGAGCTGCGCGACAGCCTGGAAACCGAGGTGCGCGCCTTCTCCGGCCTGACCGCCGCCGACCGCCGCGCCCTGGCCGACCTGCTGTTCGAGAACCTGCAGCCCAACCTGCACCTGAACCCGAGCGAGACCCAGGCGCGGCGGGAGAGCGCGGCGAGCGGGGCGGGGACGGTCTTCACCCAGGTCCGCAAGGGACAGGTGATCGTCCGCAAGGGCGACCAGATCAACGCCTCCGCGGCACGGGTCATCTCTCAAATGCGCGGCGACCGCCGGCTCGGCCACCAGCTGCCGCCCGTCCTCGGCACCCTCCTGCTCCTGGCGCTCGCCGCCCTGGTGGTCTGGCTGGGATTGAAGGAGGAGCGGATCGCCGACCATGGCCGCGAGCGGGCCTTCGGCGAGACCCTCCTCCTCCTCCTCCTTTCGCTCCTCGGGGCGAAGTTCTGCCTGATCGTCGCCGGCGCCCTCTCGGCGAGCTTCGGCGAGCCGCCGTTCCACTCGTTCCAGAGCTGGGTCTACGCCGTGCCGTTCGCCTCGCTGGCGCTCCTTTCGGCCCTCCTCCTGTCGAGGAACACCGCCCTCGTCCTCTCTTTCCTCTTCCCGCTCCTGATCAGCCGCGCGGTCGAGGGGGATGCGCAGTGGGTGATCCTCTACGGCACGGCAGGCTCGCTCGCCGCCGTCCTCGCCCTCGATTCCTACCAGCTGAAGCTGCGCCTGGTGATGATGCGAATCGGCGCCGTCGTCGGGCTGATCAACGCCGTCACCGCGCTCTTGATCGCGGCGCTCACCGGGAGCCTCGAACGGGGGGCGGTCGAGATCGGCTTCGACCTCCTCTGCAGTTTCGCCTCCGGCTTCCTGGTGGCGGCGGTGGCGAGCTTCGCCGTGCCGGTTTTGGAATCGCTCCTCTCGATCACCACCGACATCAAGCTGATCGAGCTGTCGAACACCAACCTGCCGCTCCTGCGCCGACTTGCCTTCGAGGCCCCCGGCACCTTCCAGCACTCGCTGATGGTGGCGAACCTCGCCAAGGAGGGTTGCGAGGCGATCGACGCCGACTCGGTGCTCGCCTACGCCGGCGGCCTCTACCACGACGTGGGGAAGATCTTCCGTCCCGACTATTTCATCGAGAACCAGCGCCCGGGGCAGAACCGCCACGACAAGCTCCTGCCCTCGATGAGCGCGCTCATCCTCATCAACCACGTCAAGGAGGGGCTGGAACTCGCCCGCGAGCACAACCTGCCGCAGCCGATCAAGGACGCCATCGAGCAGCACCACGGCACCCGGCTCATCAAGTACTTCTACAACCGCGCCCTGGAGCTCGCCGACCGGACGAACGGGGAGGCGCGGGAAGAGAAATACCGCTACCCCGGTCCCCGGCCGCAGAACCGGGTGATGGGCGTCCTCATGCTCGCCGACGGGATCGAGGCGGCGAGCCGCACCTTGGTCGAGCCCACGCCGTCCAAAATCCGGACGCTCATCCGGACCATCACCGAGGATTGCCTGCGCGACGGCCAGCTCGACGAGACGGACCTGACGCTCAAGGGCCTGTCGCGGATCTCCGAAGCCTTCTTCCGGGTGCTGGCCAACATCTTCCACCAGCGGATCGACTACCCCGGCTTCGACTTCAATGCCGAGCCCACCCGCGAGCGGCGCATTTCTACGCGGACGGGGGCCGGGGCCGTCAAGGCCTCCTAGAGCGAGACCCTGGTGACCTCCCCCGAGATCGTCTTCCAGAATCCCAACCGTTACGCCGAGGCCGGGGCGCGGCAGCTCCGCCCGTGGCTTTTAAGCCTGCTCGCCAGGGTGGCGCCCGCGGCCGGCTCTCTCGGCGTGCGCTTCGCCTCCGACCGCGAGCTGCGGCGGGCCAACCGCGCCTTCCGCGGCAAGGACTACCCGACCGACGTGCTCTCCTTCCCGGGCGAGCCGGGAGGCGACGCGGGCCACCTGGGGGACATCCTGATTTCGGTGCCGACGGCCCGGCGTCAGGCGGCGGCGGCCGGCTATCCGGCCGAGCGCGAGCTCCGCATCCTGCTTCTCCACGGCGTGCTGCACTGCCTCGGCCACGACCACGAGACCGATCTTGGGCAGATGGAGCGTCTGGAACGCCGGCTGCGCCGCACCTGGGTCCCTTCCCCGCATGCCTGAGCCGCCGATCTCGCCGGCGGTCCTCGCCTGGGGGACGGGGCTCCTCCTGCCGCTCTCGCTCCTCGCCTCGACCCTCTCCGCCCTCTTGGAGAGGAGCGGGCCGATCCGTCTCAGGCATTGGGCGGAGGAGTCGGGTGGGAGGCTCCGTGCCCTCTACGACTCGCCGGCCCGCTTCGGGGTCTTCCGCTTCCTGCTCTCCTGGCTCGGGCGAGTGGGGCCGATCGGCCTCTACGTCCTGCTCGCCGCGCTCCTCTCCGCCCTGGACCTGCTCCACGCGTACGCCTGGACCCTGCTGATCCTCCTCGTGCTCTTGGCCGCCGTCGAGGCCGGCAACCGCTCGCTCGTGGGGCACGACCCGGAGCGGGCGCTCCGCCGGTTGACCCGGGTCTACCGGCTGGCCCTCCTGGTGCTCGCGCCGCTCCTCTCGGTCTTCGCGCCGCTCGTCCCCGAGCGCGCCTTCGGCCGGCGCGACGACTTCGAGGATGGCGAAGCCTCGGACGAGGAGATCGAGGCCTTCATCGACGTCGGCACCCGCGAGGGGATCCTCAAGCCGCAGACCGGGGAGATGCTGTGGAGCCTGGTCGATTTCGTCGACACCCAGGCGCGGAGCGTCATGACGCCGCGGATCGACATCGTCTGCGCGCCGCTCGAGAGCACTCTCACCGCTCTCGCCGAGCGCTTCATCGACTCCGGGCACTCGCGGCTGCCGATCTTCGAGGGCTCGATCGACCGCATCGTCGGCATTCTCCACATCCGGGACCTGCTGCGCGTCCTGAGAGCCTCGGAGACCCCGGAAACCCCGGGAAGCACCCCGCCCAAAGAGATCCGGGATATCCTGAAACCGCCGCTCTTCATCCCCGAGACCAAACCATTAGGAGAGCTCTTGAAAGAGCTGCAAACCCGTTTCCAGCAGGTCGCCGTGGTGGTCGACGAGTACGGCGGCACCGCCGGCCTGGTCACCGTCGAGGACATCGTGGAGGAGATCGTGGGCGAGATCGTCGACGAGCACGACGCCCTGGTGGCGGAGCTCGAGCCGCTCGAAAACGGCGGCTACCGGCTGGACGGCCGAGCCCGGATCGAGCTCCTGGACGATCTCTTCAGCGTCAAGATCGAGGACGCCGACTACGAGACCGTGGCCGGTCTCATCTTCACCGAGCTCGGGCACGTCCCCGAAGCGGGGGAGACGGTCGAGCGCGCCGGGCTCCGGCTGACCGTCGAGGCGGTGGACGACCGGCGGATCGGAAAGGTGCGGGTCGAACGCATGGGCGAGCCCGAAACGGCGGCGGGAGGTGCCGGTTGAGCCCCTCGTCTCCCCACGAGCCGGACGAACCGGGCGCTCCGAGCCCGCCGCCCCCGACCGTCCTCCGGGCGGGCACCGTCGCCCTCGTCGGCCGGCCGAACGCCGGCAAGTCGACCCTCATGAACCGGCTCCTCGGGGAGAAGCTCGCGATCGTCTCCGACAAGCCGCAGACGACCCGCCACCGCCTGGTGGGCATCCTCTCCGGCGAGCGCGGGCAGCTGGTCTTCCATGACACCCCGGGCGTCCACCGGCCCCTCCACCGCCTCAATCGGCAGATGGTGCACCACGCCTTGGACGCCCTCCACGACGCCGACGTGCGCTGCCTGCTGATCGACGCCGCGGAGCCGTTCGGGGCCGGCGACCAGTACATGCTCGACCTCCTCGGCAAGGCGGAGGGGACCCGCTTCCTGGTGATCAACAAGATCGACCGGGTGAAGAAGATCGACCTCCTGCCGCGCATGGAGCGCTACGGGAAGAGCGGCTTCTTTGCGGAGATCGTGCCGGTCTCGGCGCAGAACGGCGACGGCTGCGACCTCCTGCTCGATCTCCTCTGGAAGGCGCTTCCCGTGGGGCCGCCGCTCTACGACCCCGAGCTCTTGACCATCCACCCCGAGCGCTTCCTGGTCGCCGAGCGCATCCGCGAGAAGGTTCTGGAGCAGACCCGCGAGGAGCTCCCCTTCGCCACCGCCGTCGTCCTCGAACGCTGGGAGGAGGAGGCGGCGAGCGGTCTGGTGAAGATCTACGCCGCCATCCTCGTCGATCGGCCGGGTCAGAAGGCGATCCTCGTCGGCCACCAGGGCCAGCAGATCAAGGCGATCGGCACCGCCGCCCGTCTGGACCTGGAGGAGTTCCTCGGCAAGCGGGTCTATCTGGACCTCCAGGTCCGCCTGGAACCCGGCTGGCGGGAGGACAAGGGGGTGCTCGCCACCCTCGACCGTGACGTCGATGCGGACCTCTCCTGAAGCCTCGAATTGAAACACGACTTGTCGCCGGTTCCGTCTTTCCGTTAGACTCCCGTCCATCATGGCCCGGAAAAGAATCGAAGAGCGGCGTCTCAATGACGAGCTTGTAGCCTCCATCGACGACGAGATCGAACGCATCACGGCGTTACTGTCGACCGTGATCAAAGTTGCAAATGTTACCAAGAGAGAACTGGAGAAGGAGCTCGGCGCGAGCGGCGGGTACTTGAGCCGGCTGCTCTCCGGCAAGATGGGCCTCTCGATTCGCCACATCCTGCTCATCTGTGCCGCGATCGGCATGCAGCCGGAGGAGTTCTTCCACCTCGCCTATCCCGAGGCGCCCGGCGAGGGGAGCGGCATGGCGCACGACATCCTGCGCCGCTTCCAGGGCCTGGGCTACGAGGGGAAGGGGGCGCCCCGCAATCTGCCGCTCCTCAAACCCACCTCGTCGATGCCTTTCATGCCCCAGACGTCCCAAATGCCGTCGATGTCGCCGATGTCGTCGATGTCGCCGATGTCGCCGGCGGCCTCCTCGGGCGGCGGGGTGTCGCCCGGGGGTACCCCCGGGCTCAGCGACGTCGAGCTCGACGAGCGCATCCGGGCCTCCCTCGGCCGGGCCTTGCGCGAGCTGGTGACCGGCGACCTGCCGGGTGCCCAGGCGGCCGGCTCGCCCCAGGGTGCCTCTCCGGTCGCGCCGAAGCGCAGCACCCGCGGTCGCAAGTAAGCCGGTCTCCGGCTGCGCCCCTGGGGGGCCTAGGGGGGGAGGGTGCCGTCGGGCTCGAAGCGCAGCCCCGACGTCTGCTCGATCCTCTTCAGGCAGTCGCTGAGGGAGGTCAACATGCCGAGCGCCGTTCCCTGGTGGGCGAGGGCGTCGCGCAAGAGGAGAAGGGCGGCCAGGGCCTCGCGGCCGATGTTCAACGCCTTGAAGGTGGCGATCACCTGCTCGACCAGCCCGCGCGCCTCCGCGATCCTGCTCTCGCGGAGCCAGATCGAGGTCAGGTCGAGCGACACCAGGGCGCCGTGGAAGGCGAGGCCGGTCTCCTCGAAGCCCTGCCGCACCTCGACGAAGTGGCTCTCGGCTGTCTTGAGGTCGTCGCAGCCGGCTGCGATCTTACCTTCCACCCAACGCAGCTTGAGCGCGTTCAGGCGGCCACCGCAGCGCTCGTAGAGCGGCCCGAAGCGCTCCAGGAGCGGCCGCGCCTCGCGGCTGCGGCCGAGCTCCATCAGGCAGACGAGGATGTTGTGGACGGCGGCGAGCGAGAGCTCCGGCTCGGCGGTCGGATCGATCCGCTCGAAGCCGTCGGTCAAGAGCACCAGGGCCTGCCGCGGGTCGTTGGCATAGCTCGTATAGAGACCCTGGCTGATCCGGGCGCGACCCGCCTGGTGCTCGTCGCCCTGATCGCGGTAGATGGCGTGGACGGCGTCCAGGAGCTCGATCGCGGCCTCGAACTGACGGCGGTGGCAGTAGAGGGAGGCGAGGAGGTCCATGAGGCGGGCGAGGAGGAGCGGGTCGCCGCTCCCTGTAGCGCTCTTCTCGACCGCCTGCTGCATGAAGGTGTCGGCCCGTTCGAGGTCGTCGGCCACCCGGTAGGCGTTGGCGAGCTCCGCCAAGGTCCGGGCCTGCATGTCGATCGCCGTCTGCGGCCCATAGTGGTCAGGGTCCAGGTTGTTGGCCGCGAAGCGGGCGAGCTTGGCGAAATGGATCATGCGTTGGGGGTCGTCGTGACGGCAGGCGCGGCTCTTCGCGATCAGCTCCTCACAGAGCGGGGTGGGGCTCGCGACCTTCGCGGGACGCGGCGATTCGGGAACCGACCGCGGCAGAGCCCAGGCGCGGAGGAGGAGCTCGCGGTTGAGCGGCAACGGCCCTCGGGCCCGCTCGGTGTCCGCGGCGCCGGGGGCGGCCGCCCGGACGCCCGCCGCGGCGAGGGCGGCGGCGACGGCACGGTCGATCGCACTGTCGTACTCTGCTTCGGTGGCTTCGGGGGCAGTGGCGGCGATGTTGGCGGTGTTGGCGATGTCGGCGGTGCCGGCGGTGTTGGCGAGATTCGCGGGATGGCCCGCATTGCCGAAGAGGAGCAGCGAGAGGGACTCGACCTTCGCCTCACAACGCCGGCAACCGCGGGCCAGATGGGCCACGACGGTCTTGACCTCCCAGGGAGGGAGCTCGCCCAGCAGGAAGCTCTCGAGGCTCGCGGCGCTCGGGTGGTCGTGCAACGCGCTCGCTCCTTTCCGCGGCAGAAAACGCCTGATTGTCTCATAAACAAATAGTCTGTCGCACATGGAACTCCGGAACGGCGTTGACGCCCCACGGCCGGAGGCATAGGCTTGACCACCAGGAATGCTCCGAATCCGCTCGGCCCTTCCACTCGGTTTCGCCCTCGCGCTCGCGACCGCCGTCTCCGTCCGCGGCGTCCGCGGTCAGGAGGCGTTCGAGGAACCGGTGCCGCTCCTCCCCGAGGCGGTCGTGCGGGCGCTCGCCGCGGAGGTCTCCGGAACCGCGGCCAAGCGCACCGTCCAGGATCTCACCCTCTTCCACCGCCAGCGCGGCTCGCGCGGCTTCAGCGCCGCGGTCGAGCGCATCCGCGACCGGGCGCGGGAGGCGGGCCTCGCGGAGGTCGAGGTGATCTCGCTGCCGGCCGACGGCACGATCTTCTACGGCACCCAGCGCTCGCGTCCGGCCTGGGACGCCGATTTCGCCGAGCTGTGGGAGCAGACACGAGGATCGGAGAGGCAGGCTTGGGCCGACGCCCGGCGGGTCGCCTCCTGGGAGACCCGGCCGATCACCCTCGCCGAGGACAGCGCGAGCGGCGAGGTGGCGGCCGAGCTCGTCGACGTCGGCGCCGGCACCGACGAGCGCGACTACGCGGGCAAGGAGGTGCGGGGGAAGCTCGTCCTCGTCTCCGCTCCCCCCGGCGCCGCCTACCCCCTGGCCGTCGACCGGCACGGAGCGGCCGGCCTCGTCTCCTCGGCCCAGAACCAGAAGACCGCCTGGTGGGGCGAGGACGAGAACCTCGTCCGCTGGGGACACCTCGACACCTTCCCGGCTCCGAAGACCTTCGCCTTCATGGTGTCGCAGAAGGAGGCGCGGGCCTGGCGCGAGCGGCTGGCCGCGGGGGATGCCGTGCATCTGCGGGCGAGCGTCCGGGCCGGGCAGCACCCGGGGAGCTACGACATCGTCACCGCCGTCCTCCGCGGTAACGATCCCTGGCTCGCGGGCGAGGAGATCGTCTTCTCCTGCCACCTCGATCACCAGCGTCCGGGCGCCAACGACAACGCGAGCGGCTGCGCCGCCATCCTCGAAGCCGGCCGGACCCTCGCCAAGCTGGTGCGGGAGGGGAAGATCCCACCGCCGCGGCGCACCCTGCGCTTCGTCTTCCCGCCCGAGATCGAGGGCACGACCGCTCTCTTGAATGCCCGCCCCGCCTTCGCCACCCGGGCGCGCGTCGTCATCCACATGGATATGGTGGGCGGGGACCCCGAGATCACCCGGGCGGTCTTCCACGTCACCCGCTCGCCCAAGAGCCTACCCACCTTCGTCAACGACGTGGGGGAGGCTTTCGGCCGCTTCGTCAACGCCGAGTCGTACGCCTACGCGGCGAGCGGCGTCTCGGCCTACCCGCTCGCCGACCCGGAGGGTAGCAAGCGCGCGCTCCAGGCCGAGATCGTCGACTACACCGAGGGGAGCGACCACCAGGTGTGGACCGAGGGCTCGTTCCGGGTGCCGGCGATCTACCTGAACGACTGGCCGGACCGCTACATCCACACCGACGCCGATTCTGTCGCCAACTTGGACCCGACGAAGCTCCTGCGTGCCGCCTTCCTGGGAGCGGCCTCCGCCTACTACCTGGCGGACCTCGACACCTCGGGCGTGCCGGCGCTCTGGCGGGTGCTCCGCCGGCATGTCCTGGAGCGCACCGCGACCGCCCTCGCTCGCCGCGACGCGATGGGCGCGGGGCCCGAGGGGGACAACCTCCTGCGTTTCCACTTCGCCTACGAGCGGGCGGTCGTCGAATCGATCACCCCTTGGGGCGCGGTGCCGGAGGCGGTGCGTACGGAGGCGATGAATTTTCTCTCCACCCTGGAGGAGCTCACCAGAGGAGCTCCTCCGCGGGCTCCGATGCCTCCAGAGTCGGCGAGCGCCTGGGCCGAAGAGGAGAAGATCGTCTATCGCCGCGCGAGCGTGCCCAAGGGCCCGATGACCGTCTTCGGCTACGACTATCTGAAGGACCACGCGGCCCGTCTAGAGAGCCCGCTTCCCGCCCTGCTCGATCAGCAGGGCCTCTGGGGAGGAGGCTCCGAGTACGCCTACGAGGCCCTGAACCTGGTCGACGGCCGGCGCGACGTCCGCCAGGTCTGCGACGACCTGTCGGCGATCTACGGGCCGGTGTCGGTCCCGGCCGTGGCCGAGTTCCTGCGCGCCCTGCAACGGATCGGAGTGCTCACCCGCTAGGATCCCCTGCCATCCCCCGATCGCTCCTTGAAGAACCTCTCCCTCGCCACCCTCCTCGCCCTCCTCGCGGTCTACGGCGCCGTCTGGCCGCACGAGCTGGGCCACGCGGCCACCGCCTGGGGGCTCGGCTGCAAGAGCGACCCTTGGCGGACGGGGACCGCGCCTCTCCTCTGGGGGAGCGGAGGAGGGGTGATCGACGAGGCCTGTCTCGCCTCCCGCGGTCCCCTGGCGACGGCGGCGGTCGCCGGCGCCGGGATCGCGGTCAATCTCCTCCTGCTGACGATCCTCGCGCTGCTCCTCGGGCGGACGCTCCGCTCCGCCGGACGCCGGCGCTCCGTCTTTTTCCTCCTCCTCGTTCTCCTCCTAGCCCTGGCCAACGCCGCGGAGGCGTTCTCCTACCTCCTGGGGAGCACCCTCTGGCCGCGCGCCGACATGCGTCTCGTCGTGGCTGCCGTGGGCGGACGCTGGGCCTGGTTTTCCTGCGGCGTGCTCGGCGCGCTCCTCACCGTGGCGGCGCTCGCGCGGCCGGTCCGCGCCGCGGCCGAGGCGTTGGCCTCGCCCCGCCTGCCGGCCCGCCGCTTGCAGCTCTTCTTCGTGCTCTATGCCGCCCTGGTGACCATCGCTGCCACGGTCGAGCGCATTTTTGTCGGCTGACGCTTCCGGCAGGTTTCGGATAGGATGAGAGGGTCGCGAGTTTTAGGAGACAGGACGATCTTGAACCGAATCTTGCGCTGGAGCCTGGTGCTCCTCGTCCTCGCCATGGCGGTCGGCTGCGACCAGGCGACGAAGCGACTCGCCCGGCAGTCGCTCGCCGACGCGCCGCCGCTCTCCTACCTCGACGACTCCCTCCGCCTGGAGTACGCCGAGAACGCCGGCGGTTTCCTCTCCCTCGGCGCCGAGTTGCCGGGTCGGGTGCGCTTCTTCCTCTTCGTCCCGCTGGTCGCGGTGATCCTCGCCGGCTCTTTAGCCCTCGCCCAGCGGTCGACCTCGGCCCTCCAGCTCTGGGGTCTGTCGCTTCTCGCCGGCGGCGGCGCCGGCAATCTCATCGACCGCATCGCCCACGACGGGAGAGTCGTGGACTTCATCAACCTGGGGTTGGGATCGCTGCGGACCGGGGTGTTCAACCTCGCCGACGTCGCGGTCACCACCGGCGTCGTCCTCCTCGCCCTCTCCGGCCTCCGCCCCGCCGACAGGAGCCTCTGATCCCCATGGATGACTTGAGATATCCCACCGGCCGCCTCGTGCTGCCGGAGAGCCTGACCGCGGAGGAGCGCCGGGCGGCCATCGCGACGATCGCCGCCACCCCCGGGCGGCTGCGCGCCGCCGTCCTCGGCTTGACCGACGCGCAGCTCGACACCCCCTACCGTCCCGAGGGCTGGACGGTACGCCAGGTCGTCCATCACGTGCCGGACAGCCACCTGAACGCCTACGTCCGTTTCAAGCTCGCCCTGACCGAGGACGAGCCCACGATCCGCCCCTACCTGGAGGATCGCTGGGCGCGGCTCCCCGAGGCGAGCTCCGGGCCGGTCGAGGTCTCGCTCGCCCTCCTGGAGCGCCTCCACGAGCGCTGGGTCCCGGCGCTCACCGCCATTCCGGAAGAGGGGTGGGCGCGCACCTACCGCCATCCCGAGTCCGGGACCCACCGGCTCGACGCCCTCCTCGCGGTCTACGCCTGGCACGGCCCGCATCACGTCGCCCACGTCACGGCTCTCCGCGAGCGCCAAGGGTGGTAGTTGGCCGCGACTTTGCAAGTCCCTTACAAGAGCGAGGGGTGTCCGCGGGAACATTCACCCGTTCGGAACGTTAACAACTGACATGGAAGACCTGGAGAAGAACCACAAGGGGAGGCGGCTCCTCATCACCGCTCTCATCGTCGCGGCTGCGGTGCTCGTCGCCGTGTTCCTGCTGCGGCGCGGCAAGGGCAACGGAGCCGAGCGGTATCGCACCGAGGTCGTCGACCGTGGCAACATCACCATGACGGTGAGCGCCACGGGGACGGTCTCGGCGGTGACCACGGTGCAGGTCGGAAGCCAGGTCTCCGGCATCATCTCGAAGCTCCACGCCGATTTCAACAGCCATGTGAAAAAGGGCGAGCTCCTGGCCGAGCTCGATCCCACGCCGTTCCAGCAGGCGGTCGAGCAGGCTCAAGCGAACGAGGCCAAGGGGCAGGTCGAGATGGCCAACGCCCAGATCACCTACAACCGCCAGAAGCGGCTGTTTGAGAACGGTCTCATCGCCCAGTCGGACCTCGACCTGGCGAAGGCCACCTTCGACGAGTCGAAGGCTTCGCTCGACCAGCTCCGCGCCGCTCTCCGCCAAGCGCAGACGAGCCTCGGCTACGCCAAGATCTACTCGCCGATCGACGGGGTGGTCGTCGCCCGCCAGTACGACATCGGGCAGACCGTCGCCGCCTCCTTCCAGGCGCCGACGCTCTTCACCATCGCCCAGGACCTGACCAAGATGCAGGTGGAGGCCGACGTCGACCAGTCGGACATCGGCCGGATGAAGGTCGGCGAGGTGGTGCGCTTCACCGTCGACGCCTACCCCGACCAGGAATTCCGCGGCCAGATCTCCCAGGTGCGGCTGAACGCCACCGTCACCCAGAACGTCATCACCTACCCGGTGATGGTCGAGGTCCCCAACCCGGACGGCAAGCTGCGCCCGAGCATGACGGCCAACATCACGATCGAGGTGATGACCGTCAACGACGTGTTGCGCATCCCCAACGCGGCCCTGCGTTTCAAGCCTGAGATCCCGATGGCGAAGGCGGCGCGCGCCGGCGCTGGAGCCGCCGGCGCCGCCGGAGCGGGCGCGGCGGGCGCGACGGCGGCGGGAAGCTCGGGTGCCGCTGGTGCCGCGGGCTCGACCGGCGGTGCCACCGACCAGCGGGCGGCGGGCGGCCCCGGCGGCGCGCCGGGGGGGGGCGGCTCTGGGAGCCAGGGCGGTGGCGGCGGTGCGGGAGGGGGCCGGCATGGCGGTGGCGGTGCGGGTGGACCCGGTGGTGCCGGCGGCGCTGGCGGGCAGGGCGGCCAGGGTGGCGGTGCGGGCCATGGCGGCGGACGGCGGGTCAACCAGACCGTCTATGTCCTCACCGAGACCGGAACGTTGAAGCCGGTGACCCTCCATGCCGGGATCAGCGACGGCCACTACACCCAGGTGCTCGGCACCAGCGATCTCCAGGCCGGGGAGAAGATCGTCACCGGTCTCGCCACGGTCAAGGTCGCGGCCCCTGCCGGCGGCGGACGGCCGCTGGGACGCTTCTGAACCCTCTAGAGAGACTGCGAGCCCGGCCTTGAGCACGACCGTCATCGAGATTCACGACCTGACCAAGGTCTACCGCATGGGCGAGGTCGAGGTGCGCGCTCTCGCCGGGGTCACCCTGGTCGTCGAGCGGGGCGACTTCGTCGCCATCATGGGGCCGTCGGGCTCCGGCAAGTCGACCCTGATGAACATCCTGGGCTGCCTCGACCGGCCCACCCAGGGCACCTACGCGCTCGACGGCATCGACGTCTCCCGGCTCGACCGCGACCGTCGGGCGGAGATCCGCAACGCCAAGATCGGCTTCGTCTTCCAGAGCTTCAACCTGCTGGCGCGGACGCGGGCGGTGGAGAACGTCGAGCTGCCGCTCCTCTACAGCGACAAGGGCCTCTCGGCGGTGGAGCGCGGCCGCCTCTGCCGGAAGGCTCTGGGCCAGGTAGGCCTGACCGGCCGCGAGGACCACTATCCTTCCCAGCTCTCCGGCGGCCAGCAGCAGCGGGTGGCGATCGCCCGCGCCCTCGTCTCCGAGCCCGCGATCCTCCTCGCCGACGAGCCGACCGGGAACCTCGACTCGCGGACCTCGGAGGAGATCATCGCCATCTTCCAGGGTTTGAACGATGCCGGGAAGACCGTCATCCTCATCACCCACGAGCCGGACATCGCGGCGCACGCGCGGCGGGTCGTCTACGTGCGCGACGGTCTCGTCTGGCGGGACGAGCGGATCGTCCAGGTGCGGGCGAAGCTCGGCGAGGGGGCATCCCTGGAGCCGGAGCCGGCGATCGTCTTCCCCTTCACCATCGCGGCCCCGAGCGCCGAGGCCATCCAGAGGTAAAGCCCGAGGTCCAAGCCCGATGAAAATCTCCCTCCTCCGTCTCTGGAACATCACCAAGGTCGGCCTGATGGCGATCTCGCGCAACAAGATGCGGTCGCTCCTCACCATGCTGGGGATCATCATCGGGGTGGCCTGCGTCATCACCATGGTGGCGGTGGGCACCGGCGCCTCGAGCTCCATCCAGGCGACGATCAACGCCCTCGGCACCAACTTCGTCATGATCTTCCCCGGCGCCTCGACCCAGGGTGGAGCGCGGAGCTTCAGCGACCAGTCGAAGCTGACGCCGGAGGACGTCGACGCGATCAAGGCCGAGTGCCCCGCGGTCGCCTACGCCTCGCCGTCGGCGCGTGTCTCGGTGCAGGTGGTGGCGAGCGAGCTCAACTGGGGGACGACCATCTACGGCGTGAACCTGGACTGGCCGAACATCCGCGCCTGGAACGTGGCCGAGGGGGAATTCTTCACCGACGTCGACATCCGCTCCTCGGGGAAGGTCTGCGTTCTGGGCGCCACGGTGGCCGAGAGCCTCTTCCCGGGCGGCGACGCCGTGGGGTCCTCCATCCGGATCAAGCAGGTGCCCTTCAAGGTGGTAGGGGTCCTCGAGAGGAAGGGCGGCAACATGATGGGGCAGGACCAGGACGACCAGATCCTCGGCCCCTATACGACGGTGATGAAGCAGCTCATGGGCTCGCCGCGGATCAGCCAGATCCTCGTCTCGGCGAGCTCGCCCACCGACGTCGGCCAGGCGCAGACGGAGATCGAGGCGCTCCTGCGCCAGCGGCACCGCATCGCGCCCGGCCAGGACAGCGACTTCACCATGCGCTCCCAGGAGGAGATCGCCTCGACCTCCGCGCAGACCTCGAAGACCCTCTCGGTCCTCCTCGGCTCGGCGGCGGCCATCTCGCTTCTCGTGGGCGGGATCGGCATCATGAACATCATGCTGGTCTCGGTCACCGAGCGCACCCGGGAGATCGGCGTCCGCCTGGCGATCGGCGCCAAGGGCCGCCACGTCCTCATCCAGTTCCTCTTGGAGGCGATCGCCCTCTCCGTCGTCGGCGGCGCCATCGGAGTCGCCCTGGGCATCATCGCCCCTCACCTGGTCACCCGCTTCGCGGGCATGCCCACCCAGGTGAGCACGGGCTCCGTGGCCCTCGCCTTCGGCTTCGCCGCGGCGATCGGCGTGTTCTTCGGCTTCTACCCGGCACGGAAAGCTTCGCTGCTCGATCCCATCGACGCTCTGCGCTACGAGTAGAGGAGGCGGGGAGCCGGCTATCCGGAGGGCTTGCCGGCAGGCGGCGCGCCGGAGGAGCCGAGGGGCTCGAGCGTCGCCCAGATCCGGAGCGGGTGGGCCGCCTTCCCCTCCGCCTCGTTCTCCGGCTCGACGCTGACCTCGACGCAGACCGTCGAGCGCGCCGCGGCGGGCAGGTGCCCGCGCAGGTCGATCCCGAAATGCTGGGGACCCGGCTGGCCGGCGGAGGTCAGGATGTCGGGTTGCATGGCGAGCTGGTCGATCAGGACCGGCTTCGACTCCCCCGGGCCGAGCAGCGAGATGTGGAAGGTCCGGCTGTAGATGTAGGACGGCGCCTGGTTCTGGATGTGCAGGATGAGGCGGGTGCTGCCGCTGCGCAGCGCCGTCCAGGCCGCCGCCTTCACCGGCACGCAGAGCCGCACCGGCATCTCGCGATAGGAGGTCCGCACGGAGGAGGGCGCGGCCGGCTGGGCGAGGGCGCAGGCGGCCGCGGCGAACAGGGAGAGGAGGAGCCCGGAGCCGCGGAGGAACAGGTCGGCGGGGGTCGAGAGCATGGGGAGCCTTCTTTCACCGGTGGGCGACCGCCGAGCCCCCTTGAGGGAGAGCCCGGGGTCGCCCCATCCATCATGGTGAAACTCTACACGATCTCGAGAGCGCGTTCTTAAAGGACCGCGATCTCGATCGAGGCCGGTACCACCGTTGCCGCGGTCGCGGCAGCCCCCGGGCGCAGCACCGGCAGCAGGAGGACCGAGACCGTGTCGTCCTTGACCTCTCCGAGCTTGGCGAGGTTCTGCAGCGTCGAGGTGAGGTCGACCAGCGCCGACGGCGGCGCCTTGTGGTGCGCATCCTTCTCGCTGTGCAGGAGGATGCCGATCTGGTCGACGAAGTGCGGATCGCTGTCCGGAGTCGCCGCGGTGACATTGGTGGCGTTGACGAACACCCGGACGCTCTCGACGTCCGGGCTCACCACCATGTTGCGGATGAGAGCGTAGACCTCCTCCGGCCCCGTCAGACCGGCCGCCATCTTGGGGAACTTCGCCTCCTTGCGCAGCGGCTTGGCGACCGTGGCCGCCACGCTGTTGGGCGCGCGGAGAAGCTGCAGGCCCGCCACCTTCTCCCCTGCGGCCGCGAAGAGGGCGTGCAGGCGTGTGGCGCGCTCGGGGTCGAAGGCCTTCTTGTCGGGCGCCTTCGGCAGATCGTCGTAGGTATACCCGAGCACCTTGATGTCCTGCAGATTCTTCACCACCGCGCTGTAGGGAGTGCCGTCGGGTTTCAGGTAGTTGTTCTTGAAGTCCATGTCCAGCCAGAGCTTCTGGTCCGCGGTGCTCATCCCGCTGAGGTTGCTGCGCCCCAAGCCGTTCCAATAGGCCCAGATCCGGTCGATGTTGCCGTGGTGCATCATGAAGATGGGATCGCGCGGCGAGCCGGCCGACGGCATGTACTTGCCGATGAAGTTGTGGATGTTGTTGTGCGGCGTCCTTTCGAGCCGGCCCTGGACGCCGCCTCCGGCGACGACCCAGCTCATGTTGAGGTCTTTCTGATTGGGGTTCTTGCTGGTGCCGAACGCCTGGAAGTCGGTCTCGGCGTAGATCTTGTCCATGACCTCAACCTGCCCGACGATGCTGTCCTTGAGGGGCCAATTCGAGCCGGTCAGCGTGCGGCCCGCTACGTAGAGCGGGTTGGGCTTGCCCTTGTAGGTCGGGTCATTGAATGGCGCCGGGAAGCTCCGGTCGACCGTCCAATTCCAATAGGGCATGGCGAATTGGGTGTGGCCGGTCAGGGAGCGGACGGCTTTCTCGTACATCAACACGTATTCCCGGTGCCAGGGCAGGAAGTACCAGTCGCCGTGCGGACAGTACTTGTAGCCGCCCCCGTAGGTCCCGTGCTGCAGGGAGAAGCCGAGCCAGCTCGCCGGCTTGGACTGATCCTTGGCGAGCATCGTTCCCACGAACGTGCGGTAGGCATCGAGGTCAGGATCGTCGAGCGCCATGCCGTGGAGACTGCGGCGTACCGGGAGGCCCGCCTGGGCGAAGGCACTAAGCCCCCCCAGCTTGCCGATGAAGACCTGGGCTGCTCCGGCCGTCAGAATCGCCTTCAAAACCGTTCTTCGCGTAGTCAAGCTTTCCCTCCTTCTCATGTCTGAGGGGTACGTCCCGAGCCAAGCGCCGAACGCAGGGCGCAACCCGGGGCGGACCTAAGGTTTAAGCACTGCTGGACTGTCGCTTCGGTGGCCGAGGATACCACATCATCTTAAGAGAACGCTGATACAATGAGACCCGGCTCGTCCAGTGCGATTCCGTCTTGTCTGATGCGCGAAGAGGCATCATGCTTGGTGCACGAGGTAAGAACACGATGCCGGCGAGAAAAGTCAGGACGACAGTAGCCCTCTCGGCAGACCTCCTAGAGGCGGTCGATGCCTTCGTACAGGAGGGTGTGGCCTAGAGCCGCAACGACTTTCTCGAACGGGCGATCCGCAAGCAGCTCACAGACGCTCGCCGTGCCGCGATCGACGCGGAGCAGCCTAAAGGGGGAGTTGGGAGAACGGGCCCGGAGAGCGGAGTTTCTCCGGGCCGTTTGAAGCGGAGGAGCGGCGGAAGAAATCCTAGTGGTCGGCGCCGGCGCGATAGGCCAGGGCGAGCTTGAGCTGCTCGACGGCCTTCTCGCTCGCCGCGATGGCATCGGCCTTATGGCCCCCGAAGTCGTGTGGGGCAGCCTTCATGTATTCGATCGCATCCTGGAGACCATGGATGGCCTTGGCGATCCTGGGGTGCGCCGCTCTTTCGCCCTTCATACCGGCGGCGGTGGCGGGAGTGATGAACGGCAAGCTGAGGAAGAGGGCGGCCATCGCGATCGTCGCAACTCTACGCTTCATGGGGACTCTCCTTGTACTGGGTTGAACGGCTGAATCAAGCCTATAGGTAGAACCGCGGAGCGGCGTCCACCCTGCGGGCGCCTTACAAAAGATTTACACTTCCTTGTCCTCACCCCATAAATCCGAGATCCGGATGGTTGAACCGCCCCAGGTTGGGGAAGATCGTCCCGATGTCGGCGCTTCCCACCCCGAACCATTTGGCGAGGGTCGCCGAGTATTCGTCGACTGAGGTCGTGGGGATCCAGCGGCCCTGGCCGGAGTCGTCGGGACCGTCCTCCGCCAGGGTCGGCACGGTGCCGTAGATATTACCGCCGGTGACGGCGCCGCCGACGACCAGTTGGTGGCTGCCCCAGCCGTGATCGGAGCCGGCGCCGTTGCTGGGGAAGGTGCGGCCAAAGTCCGAGGCGGTGAAGGTGGTGACGTTGCTCGCCACGCCGAGCTCGGCCGTGGCGTTGTAGAAAGCGGTGAGAGAGGCTGACAGGTCGGTGAAGAGACCGTCCTGGGCGGCGAGCTGGTCACCGTGGGTGTCGTAGCCGTCGGCGGTGCAGAAGAAGATCTGGCGCGACAACCCCAAGGCGGCGCGGACGGAGATGAGCTCCGCCACCATGTGCAGCTGGCGGCCCAGGTCGGAGTCGGGAAAGGCGGTGGTGAGCGCCGGCGCCTGGCCGAGCGCCGCCTGGAGGAGCTGGTTGTTGTCGAGCGCCCGCCGCGTCACGGTGCCCGCCGCGTTGACGAGGAGATTCCCCGTCGAGGTGCCGAGGAGGCTCCGGATGGCGAGCGAGACCGGGTCGCCGCCGGGTCCGTCGGTGAAGCCGTCGAGGCCGAGGCTGCCGTCGGGCGAGAGCTGGTACTGGGTGACGACGTTTCCCACCTGGAAGACGTTCGAGCCCGCGATCGACATGCTCATCGAGACCTGGGCGTTGCCGTTCAGGCTGTTCAGAAGGTCGGCGGTGCGGCCGCCCCAGCCGGTGCGGGGCGGCTGGTCGGGGATCGAGGTCTGCCAGTGGACCTGCTGGTCGCTATGGGAGAAGAGCTGCGGCGGCGCCGCTACGCTCCCGGCCAGGAACTGAGCGCGGGTCAAGGGCGCGACGAGCGGCCCGACGTTCGCGAGGAGTGCCATCCGGTGGGCCCCGAAGAGACCCTGGAGGCCGGTGAGGCTGGGATGGAGCCCCCACACCCGGCCATCCGACGTCGTCGGGGTGATCGGCAGGAGCGCGGCCGAGGGGAGCGCGATGGCGCCGCGGGCGGCGGCGTAGCTTAAGTAGTCGCTCCCGGTCCGCGGCACGAGCAGGTTGTTGCTGTCGTTGCCGCCATAGAGGAAGAGGCAGACGAGCGCCTTGTAGTCGCCCGCCACCCGCGACGCCGGAGACCGGCGGGGGAGGGTGGCGGCCGCGGCGGCGTTGATGCTCCCGAGATCGAAGAGAGTGCGGACGATCGACGTGCTCCCCACGGCGGCGCAGACCGAGTTGCGGAGGAATTGGCGGCGGCTTACGGACATGGCCTCTCCTTCTCTCTAGCGCTGGACCAGGTACTCCGGCGAGGTGACGATGAGCCGCAGTGCGGCCTGGACCCGGTCGGTGGGGTCGGTGAGCGACGGATCGCTCAGGGTGTTCTGGAGGATCGTCTGCATCGAGGTCGACATCCCGTTCGCCATCAACTGGAGGTTGAGCGCCGAGATGAGGGCGGCGGGGCCGCCGTCGCCCCCGGCGATCGCGACCAGGCTCGAAATGTCGAGCGTCACGACGTCGGTGCCATCCCCCGTGTTGTCGAAGCCGTAGTAGGTGACGTAGAACATGAAGTTGGCGCTGCCGATCGCCGAGGTCTCGGTGAAGATCTGGAACTCGGGCGACACGAGGCCGGCCGAGGCGAGCGCCCCGGGAAGCGAGAAGTCCGGGCTGAAGAAGTTGAAGACCGTCGGCGAGCGGAGCGGATTCTGGTCGAGGCCGTAGGTCGGGTCCTCCAGGTACCAGAAGCGGAACTTGCCCGAGGGCGCCGCGGCGTGGAAGGCGCGGAGGAGGCCGCCCAGGCGGACGATCGGCTCGCGCAGGTGGCCGTAGCCCTGGTTGCCGGTCACCGCCTCGGCCCGCGCCTCGTAATCCTTGAGGATCGCCTGGATCACCGCCTGCATGTCGCCGCGCACCCCGGACCCGTTGTTGGCGAAGACCTGGGCCACGCGGTAGACGTAGCCCGGGCTCGGGTTGCTCGTCACCAGGCGCTCAATGAGCAGGCGGGCGATGAACGGCCCTACGTTGGGGTGATTGAAGATGGCATCCAGGGCCGCTTTCAAGTCCTGGGCCGGGGTGGCGCCGGCGGCCGTCATGGCGCCGTTCAGGAGCAGCTTGGGGCCGCTCGAATGGTGACTCGGCCAGACCTCCATGGGGATGCGCCAGTTTTCGTCCGGGTAGTAGAAGACATCGGGGTCGGTCGTGTCGTTGCCGCCGAAGCTCCAGCCGGTGAAGACCCGGGCGAAGCCCATGACGTTGTCCTGGCCGTAGGTCGGAATGGGGAGGCCCTGGGAGTCGATCTGAAGCGTCCCGTCCGGGAACACCTTGTTCAAGCCGACGGAGAAGAGCTGGAGGATCTCCCGGGCGTAGTTCTCGTTCGGCAGCTGCCCCGCCGAGGGGTCCTCCTTGTCGTTCCCCAGCATGTTGAGGTACGCCCCCATGACGGGGCTCAAGGTCACGTCGTCCAAGATCTGCCGGTAGTTGCCGAAGGCGTCGCGCTCCAGGAGGTCCATGTAGGAGGCGAGACCGTCGGGCGCATTGGCGAGCGCCGAGCTGACGTCCGAGACGACGAAGATCTCCGAGAGGGCCAGGGCGACCCGCTGGCGGAGCGGATCGGGAGCCTGGACCGCCTGCTTCCAGATCGACTCCATCACCTGGTTCGAGGAGGGGTCTTCGCCGCCGGCCACCGCCGCGTCCAGGTAGGCGAGGTGCGAGGTGCGCGGCGCCTGGAACTGTAGGCTAAGCCAGGCGTCGAAGCCCTGGCTCTGGAGCGCGGCGATCTCCGCCGCGGTGGGGCCGTAGGTCGCCTGGGCGAGGAAGCGCGCCGCGTCGCGGGCGGTCGGCGGTCCCGGCGGTAGGTCGGGCGGCGCCGGCGGCGGGACGAACACCTGGCTGCCGGTCGAGAGGATGAACTGGCCGCGGATCTCCCCCGAAGGATAGCGGGAGGTATGGATGTTGATGTAGGTCCGGCCGCTCCGGATGGCGTCGGTGATCTGCGCCACGGTCGTCGTCCCCACGGGCACGAAGATCCACAGGTAGGAGCCGTCGGCCTGCGGAGGGGTGGCGTCGATGTCGAAGAGGATCGGCGCGCTGACCCCGGGGTCGGCGGGGCCGTGGATGTGCTCGCTGATTTTAGGCGTCGTCAGATTCGTGTAGTGGAAGCGCAGCACGGCGGAGAGCCCGTCGGCGGCGAGGAGGAGGCTCGCCGCGCCCGAGCCGGGCGACTGCGACATCCCCTGCGCCGTGATGTTGGCGAGGAAGAGGGTCGGCAGGTTGCCGAGCGTATAGGCGCCGGAGACGACGGCGCTGTCGGTCAGGCCGTCTTTATAGGCGATGGCCTGGACGGTGACCGTGCCGGAGATCGAGAAGACCCCACTGTAGAGGGTCCCGGTGGTACGGGTGGGGGTGCTGCCGTCGGTCGTGTAGCGGATCTGGGCGCCCGGGGTGCTGGTCAGGAGGGTGATTGTCTGGCTCGTGTTGTAGCTGCCGGGCGGCGGCGAGAGGACCGGCGGGGCGACCGCGGTCGAATCGATGCCCGCGGGGGCGAAGTAGCCGTTGATGTCGATGATGACGTGGACGCTTCCCGAGGCGAGCCCCGCGGCGCAGGCGATCCCGCCATCCGCGCCGATGGGGAGGATGGCGTTGTTGGCGCGCACCTGGTTCGTCGAGTAGTTGATCGTCGAGGCCAGGGGCTGCACCCCGCCGGCCGGGAACAGGGTGAGAAAGCCGGGGGCGCTCGGCCCGACGACCGTGAGGTTGGCCGCGATCGCCGTGGCGCCGGTCGAGATCCCGCAGTGCCCGGCGAGGCTCCAGATCCGCTTCGAGCCGGCGGCGAGGGCCGGTCCGCCGAATTCGGCGGGGGCGTTCCGGGTGTCGACCGCCCGGCAGGGGGTGACGGTGAAGTAGCTCCCCGCCCCCTGCGCCCGTGCGGGAGCGGCGGCGAGCCCCAGGGCGACAACAGAGAGAACGAGAGCGGAGGCGAGGCGCCGGAGGGCAACCGGTCGCGGTCGGACGGGCAAAGCGGTGGCACACGCGGCGTTTTCCAACACCTTCCGTACCTCCAGGCGCGAATTTTTTGACTACAGGTAAAGCCTAGCAGAGATATTCTCGAACATCAATAAGCCTGAAGCCCGCGAAGCAGGCCGCTCTTCCCGCGGCCCGCGGGCCAGGACGCACCTCTGGTATACTTTCCTGATGATTCACGTCGTTAGTCCATAGGAGACGAGTGTGACACCCGCCAAGAGTCTCGCCCCACGACGAACCCGACCGGTCGGGGAGCCGGCGGTGGATGACACTCTCGCCTACCTGCATGCTCGGGGTATCACGATCGAGCCTCAAGGCTTGTCCTCCCTGCTGGAAGAGGCTCTCGGAGACATGCGCCGGACGCTTTTCCCTTCCGATCCGGCCGCGGATCTGCCGGCAGAGGAGACCGCCGCGTTGCGGCGCGGCGGCTTCGCGCTACTTCCGGGGAAAAGGGAGAACGCCAATGCTCTGGCGCGAACCGCCGCCGACTATGCGGCTCTCCTGGCGACCAGCCTGACGGTCAACCAAGCGGCCCAGACGCTCGGGTTGGACCCCAGCCGGATCCGGCAGCTCCTGGCCGCCCGCAAAATCTATGGCCTGCAGATCAAGGGCGTCTGGAGCATCCCGATGTTTCAGTTCGACGGTCCTCGGCTTCTCCCCGGCCTGGAGGAGGTCGTGCCCAGCTTGCCGAGAGACCTTCATCCGGTTGCGGTCTATCGCTGGTTCACCATGCCCAACCCGGATCTCTTTCCTGAGAATGTGGATCGAGAGCTGAGCCCTCGCGAGTGGCTGCTCGCCGGGTATGCTCCGAGAGTCATCGCGCAACTTGGGGCCGACCTCGACAGCCTTTAGCCGTAGCTTTGGCCAAGCTCCCCAATCCGCCCACCGCGGCCGATCTGGCCCGGGTTCTCCCTGCCCTGCGGACGCTCGAGGCCGGGGCGACGCTGTGGCGCATCTACAAGCGTGGAGGCCGTCATCCCGTTCTCTGGAACACCTTCCGGACCTTCGGGCCGCTGCGTACGGCGCGCTTCGACCACCACCTCGCTGGCGAGGATGGCGCTCCCCACTCGCAAGAGAGGAAGATCTATTACGCCGCGGCGGAGATCGCGACCTGTCTGGCGGAAATCTTCCAGGATACCCGCACGATCAGCCGCGATCACGAAGAGGTTTCCCTCGTAGGATTTGAGCTCCGCACCGATCTCACGCTGCTCGACCTGACCGGCGCCTGGCCGACGCAGGCCGGAGCCTCGATGGCCCTTTGCTCCGGTCCGCGGTCTCGCTCCCGATCCTGGTCGCACGCCATCTACGAGGCCTACCCCGACGTTCAAGGGCTCTACTATCCTTCCTCGATGCATGCAAACCAGCCCGCGGTCGCTTTATATGAACGCGCCCTGGCCGGGATCCCGCCGACGCCGGTCTTCCATCGCCCTTTGAGCGACCCCGCGCTGCTCAGCGATTTAGAGCGCGTCGCCCAACGGCTCGGTTACCGGCTCACCTGAGTCTCCGGGAGCTTTAAAGCATCACTACCGTGTGAAACTCGCCGCGCTCGCCCATGGAGTCCACGGCCGGCGCCAGACGGCTCACGAAGTCGCGGTCGAAGCGGTCTCCCACCTGTACTCCGCGGACCTCCGAGGCGCTGATCCTCACCAGGGGGCCGCGGGTGAACAGGTCGTGGAGCAGGGTCGAGGTCGGGAGTCCCCAGAGCGGAAACCAGAGGTCGATGCCGCGTGGGGCCGCCCACTCGCCGAGCGCCTTCTCGCGCGCCTGGCGCACGTCCGCGAGCCAGAGGTTGCCGAAGACGAGACGCCCGATCGGATGGCGGCGCGCGATCGTCTCCAGGGCGTCGGTGACGGAGCCCAGGTAGTCCCGGCCCGCGCCCACGGGCTGCAACGCCAGGGTCTGGCCGGCCCGCGACGCCTGGCTCTTGACCGTCGCCACGTCGATGCCCTGGATCGGAATCTTTTGGGTCTGCGGATCGAAGGTCGTCAGCCAGACGGAGCTTCGGCCGGCGTCGCAGGTCGCCTTCCAGGCGAGCCAGGAGTCCTTCCCGCCGCTCCAGAAGACGACGTCGACGGCGGTGCCGGGCGGCGTCGCACCGGGCTCCAGGGTCGTCGCCCAGGACCGGACGGACTGCAACCGGGCGGGAGTGCCCTCCTGGCCGTAGGGGCAGTGACGGCAGCCGGCTCCACAGCAGCTCCCACGGTCGAGGTGAAAGACCTCGGTGAAGACCTTGTAGCCCGTCGCCGGATCCAGATACTCGGATCGCCCCTCGCGGAGCGCCTGTTCATGCCGAGCCTGCCAGGGAGGAGAGGTCATCGCCCCAGCATTCTCGCCCGTTCGAGCCTTGATCACCAGCGCCTCTCTCCGGCTCCCTTTTCGTAGTCCCTCTTCCCGCCGTCTCGCCCCCCCTTGGTTCCTGAAGCTTCCGGACGAGTTCCTGAAGCTTTAGGACGGGCTCCCGAAGCCTTCGGTTCCCCTCTGTAGAAATTGGGCGTCGCCCACTTGACGGGTACGCGACACTAGAGAACAGGGAGCGAACGCTCGCCGTCCAAAACATCTATTTTGCGCTTTGCGAATGAGAGGATGCAACTGGAGTCTTTAGTTCTCGCTGAGATCCCTCTGTCCTACGGCCAGCGTGCTCTCTGGTTCCTCGATCGGCTGGCACCCGGAAATCCCGCCTATGTGATCGCCGGCGCCGCCCTGGCGCGCGGCCCGCTCGCGATCGGCGCCCTGGAGCGGGCCGGCCACGCCCTGGTCGAGCGCCATCCGGCCCTCCTCGCCACCTTTCGCGCCGACGCCGGCGGCCCCCGGCAGCGGATCGGCGCGGAGGCGAGCCTCGACTTCCGGGAGGTGGACGCCGCGGACCTCGATGCCTCCGCTCCCGACGATCGGGCGGAGCTCTCCCGCCGCCTCTCCGCAGTCGCCTTCCTCCCCTTCGACCTCGAGCGTGGGCCGCTCCTGCGGCTGGCTCTTTTCCATCTCGCCAGTGACGAGCAGGCGCTCGTCCTCGCGGTCCACCACATCGTGGCCGACTTCTGGTCGGTGGGCGTGCTGCTCCGCGAGCTGGGAGACCTCTATGGCCGGACCATCGGCGAGACGATCCCGATCGAGCGCCTGGGCGAGCCGGCCTTCGCCTATGCGGACCTGGCGCCCCGCGAGGCGGAGCAGCTCGCCGGACCGGAGGGGGAGCGGCTGTGGGAGTTCTGGCGGGGCGCCCTCGCGGGCTATCCGCCGGCCCTGGAGCTGCCGACCGACCACCCCCGGCCACCGGTCCAGACCTACCGGGGCGGGGTCCGCGACCTGCGGCTGGGAATGGCGCCCGTCCATGCCTTCCGCCGGCTGGCGCGGCGGCGCGGGGCGACCCTCTACATCGGCCTCCTCGCCGCTTTCGATGCGCTGCTCCACCGCCACAGCGGCCAGGAGCGTTTCGTCGTCGGCTGTCCCACGACCGGCCGCGGCGATTCCGCTCTCGCCGGCGTCGTGGGCTATCTCGTCAATCCGGTCGCGATCCCGGCGGACGTCTCCGGCGATCCGACCTTCGAGGAGCTGCTCTCCCGGGTGCGCGGTACGGCGCTCGCCGCCTTCGCCCACCAGGGCTTCCCGTTCCCGCTCCTGGCCGAGCGGCTGCAGGCCGATCGCGATCCCTCCCGCTCGCCGATCTTCCAGACCGTCATCGTGCTGCAGAAGGGGCGGCGGGCGGGCGAGGACGCGATGGCCGCCCTGTCGGCCGGCGAGGCGGGGGCGCGGCTCGCCTTCGGGCCGCTCCTCCTCAAGTCGATCCCCCTGGAGGAGCCGGGGGCGCAGTTCGATCTCTCGGCCCTCCTGGCGGAGAGCCCGGGCGGCCTCGCCGGGCGCTTCCTCTACAACCGCGACCTCTTCGAGGCGACGACGGCCGAACGCCTGGCGGGCGGCTTCCTCCGCCTCCTCGCCGCCGTGGCGGACGATCCCGAGCGTTGGCTGGAGTCCCGGATCTCCGACCTTCCCCTCCTCGGGGAGGCCGAGCGCCACCAGCTGCTCTACGACTGGAACGACACCGCGGACACCCGACCCGCGGGTGCTTTCGTCCACGAGCTCTTTTTCGCCCAGGCGCGGCAACGCCCGGACCGCACGGCGGCCACCTGGGGCGGCGAGACTCTCTCCCAGGGCGAGCTCGCGGCCCGCGCCGAGCGCCTCGCCTTTCGCCTGCGCCGGCTCGGGGTGGGTCCCGAGGTTCGGGTGGCGATCTGCCTGGAGACGTCGCTCCTCCGGGTGATCTCTCCCCTGGCTGTCATCCAGGCCGGCGGCGCCTACGTCCCCCTCGACCCCGCCTACCCCGCGGAACGCCTGGCCTATGTTCTCGGCGATGCGCGGCCACGGGTGCTCCTGACCGAGCGAGCCCTCGCCCAGCGCCGCCTGCCTACTGCGGCAACCGTGCTCTATCTGGACGAGGCGGAAGAGGATGACGACACCGCAGGGCACCGGGTCCGTCTGCATCCGAGGACGGGCGCCTGGCTGCGCGGAGCGCCCGAAGGCGCCCGCCCGCAGGATCAGACGGCCCCGGTGCCCGCGCCCGAGCGCGCGCCCCGTCTGGAAGCCGCGAGTCTGGCCTACGTCATCTACACCTCCGGCTCGACCGGGCGGCCCAAGGGGGTCGAGATCCCGCATGCCGGCCTCACCAACCTGGTGCGCTGGCACTGCGCGGTCCATGGGGTGACGGCGGAGGACCGGGCGACGATGCTCGCGAGCCCGGGCTTCGACGCCGCGGTCTGGGAGCTCTGGCCCTACCTGACGCGCGGCGCGAGCCTCCACCTGGTCGACGAGGAGACCCGGCTGTCGCCCGCCGCGCTCCTGCGCTTCTGGGCCGAGCGGGAGGTGACCCTCTCCCTGCTGCCGACGCCGCTCGCCGAGGCGGTCCTCGCCGAGGAGGCGGACCTCTCGAGCTCTGACGGCGACCCCGCGCCCGCCCTACGGTTCCTCCTGACCGGCGGGGACCGCCTGCGCCGCAGCCCCCGGGAGGGCTCGGGGCTCCGGCTGCGGAATTTCTACGGCCCTTCCGAATACAGCGTGGTGACGACGATGGCGGAGGTGCCGGCGGAGAGCGCGACGGCGCCGCCCATCGGCCGGCCGCTCCCCCAGACCCGGCTTGCCGTCTTGGGGCACCGCTTCGAGCCGGTGCCCTCAGGCGTCCCGGGGGAGCTGTGGATCGCGGGCACCGGCCTGGCGCGCGGCTATGCCGGTCGGCCGGACCTCACGGCGGAGCGTTTTCTTCCCGACGCCCGGACGGCGGCGGGCGGCGAGCCCGGGGCGCGCGCCTACCGGACCGGCGACCTGGTGCGCTATCTGCCCGATGGCCGGCTCGACTTCCTCGGCCGTACTGACTCGCAGGTGAAGATCCGCGGCTTTCGCATCGAGCTGGGGGAGATCGAGGCCATCCTCTCCGATGAGCCCGGGGTGCGCGAGGCCGTCGTGCTCGTCGAGCCCAGCCCGCTCGGGGAACCCCGCCTCACCGCCTGGGTTACCGGCGAGGGGCTGACGGCGGCGGTGCTCCGGGAGGGCGTCGCCCGTCGCCTGCCCGCCTACATGGTGCCGTCTTCTTTCTCGTTCCTCGCCGCCTTCCCCCTGTCGCCCAGCGGCAAGATCGACCGCCGGGCGCTCGCGGCAGCGAGGATTCTCTCTGAAGCAGGTGAGGAGGTGGAGCCGGGCACTGGCGCGGCCGAGCCGCCGCGCACCCCGGTCGAGGAGCTCCTGGCCGGGATCTGGCGCGAAGTGCTGGGGATCGACCGGGTGGGGGTCGAGGACAGCTTCTTCGTCCTCGGCGGCCACTCGCTCCTGGCAACCCGGGTGATCTCCCGGCTCCGCGAGGTGCTGGGAGTCGAGCTCCCCGTCCGTGCCCTCTTCGAGGCGCCGACGATCGCCGCCCTGGCGGTCCGGGTCGAGGCCGCCCAAGTCGGAGCCGGCGGGGCCGAAGCGTCGCAACCCATCCCGCGCCGCGCGGCGGGAGATCCGGCCGCGCCGCCGCTCTCCTTCGCCCAGGAGCGGCTCTGGCTCGTCGACCAGCTGTCGCCGGGCAATCCGGCCTACAACTTGCCGGGCGCCCTCCTCCTCCGCGGCGCCTTCTCACCCCGGGCCTTCGCCGCCGCGCTCGCCGAGGTCGAGCGGCGGCACGAGGCGCTGCGCACGGTCTTCACCGCTCCGCCGGGAAGCGCGCCGGTGCAAGTGATCCGGCCGCCGGCGGGGGAGGGCCTTACCGACCGCAGCGACCGCTGCCTCCTGCCGCTCGTCGACCTCGCCCGCCTGCCCGCCGGCCGGCGCCAGGCCGAGGCGGACCGCCTGCGCGCGGCCGAGGCGCGCCGGCCGTTCGACCTCGCGGCCGGGCCGCTCCTCCGCGCCGCCCTCCTCCGCCTGGACGGGCGCCTGGAAGGGGACGAGCACGCGGCCCTCGTCACCCTCCACCACATCGTCGCCGACGGCTGGTCGATGGCGATTCTGATCGGCGAGTTGACGGCTCTCTATACCGCCTTCCTAAGCGGCCAGCCGTCGCCGCTCGCCGCGCTGCCGCTCCAGTACGCCGACTTCGCCCTCTGGCAGCGGCGCCAGCTTAACCGTCCCCGCCTCGCGGAGCTGCTCGGCTGGTGGCGTGGAGCGCTCGCCGGAGCGCCCTCGCTCCTCGCCCTGCCGACCGACCGGCCGCGGCCGCGCCACCAGAGCCTGCGCGGCGGCCACCTCCGGTTCACCCTCCCCGCTGATCTCGGCCCGGCCCTCCGCCGGCTCGGCCAGCGCGCCGGGACGACCCTTTTCATGACCCTCCTCACGGCCTTCCAGGCGCTCCTCGCGCGCTACACAGGCCAGGAGGACATCCCGGTGGGCTCGCCCATCGCCGGCCGCACCCGCCGCGAGGTCGAGGGGCTGATCGGCTTCTTCGTCAATACTCTGGTCCTCCGCGGCGACCTCTCCGGCCGGCCCACCTTCGCCGCGCTGCTCGGCCGGGTGCGCGAGTCGACCCTCGGCGCCTACGCGCACCAGGATCTCCCCTTCGAGCGTCTGGTCGAGGAGCTGCGGCCGGAGCGCCACCTCGACCACGCGCCGCTCTTCCAGGTTCTCTTCGCCCTCCAGAACGCCCCGCTCGGCCGTCTCCACCTGCCGGGCGTCGAGGTGGAGCCCCTGGTGGCTTCGAGCGGCAGCGCCAAGTTCGATCTCACCTTCGCCTTCCACGAAGGGGCGGACGGCGCCCTCCGTGCCACGATCGAATACAGCCTCGACCTCTTCGACCGCAGCACCGCGGTCCGCCTGGGAAACCATTTCCGGCATCTCCTGGAGGCGGCGGTGACGGCGCCGGAGCGCTCCTATCGGGAGCTGCCGCTCCTGACCGAGCCCGAGGCGCACCAGGCGCTCCAGGAGTGGAACGACAGCCCCGCCGAACTGGCCGAGATCCCCGGAACCCCGGAGACCGCCGGGCTGGTGCCGGCGATGATCGCCGCCCGCATCGCCCGCCATCCCGACGCCGTGGCCTTAGGGCTAGAGGGCGAGCGGCTGAGCTACGGTGAGCTCGCGGCGCGGACCGCACGGCTCGCGGGGCACCTCCGCGCTCTCGGGGTCGGTCCCGAGTCGCTCGTCGGGATCGCCGTCGAGCGCTCCTTCGTCATGGTCGCGGCCCTCCTCGCCATCTGGGAGGCGGGCGGCGCCTACCTGCCGCTCGACCCGGGTCTCCCCGCGGCGCGCCAGGCGTTCATCCTGGCGGATGCCGGGGCTTCGCTCTTCCTCACCCAGGCGGCTCTCGCGGTGACCCTTTCCGCCTTCGGCGGACAGACGGTGGCGGTCGAGGAGCTGTGGGACCGAGAGCCCGCCCGGGTCTCCGCGCCCGGGCTCGTGCTCCTGCCCGCGCTGCTTCCAGACCACCCGGCCTACGTCATCTATACCTCCGGCTCGACGGGGAAGCCGAAGGGCGTCGTCGTCTCCCACCGCGCCCTCGGCAGCCGGCTGCGCTTTGCCCGCGAGGCCGAGCTTCAGGAAGGCGACAGCTTCGTCCAGAAGACGACGATCAGCTTCGACGCCTCGATCGTCGAGGTCTTCGGCCCGCTCCTGGTCGGCGGCACGACGGTCCTGGCGCGGCCGGGCGGCGAGCGCGATCCCGGCTATCTCGTCTCGCTCCTCCGCGACTGGGAGATCCCGCAGGCGACCTTCACCCTGGCGATGCTCGTCGCCCTCTTGAAGGAGCATTCCCTGGAGTCCTGCCCCAACCTGCGGACGGTGCTCGCGGGCGGCGAGACGATGCCGCCGGACCTCCCGGCGCTCTTCTACGCGCGGTCGGGGGCGGAGCTCTACAACCGGTACGGGCCGACCGAGACGACGATCTCGGTGCTCTCCTGGCATTGTCCGCCGGAGAGCGCGGGTGGGTCGGGTCGCTCGGTGCCGATCGGCCGGCCGATCGCGCGGACCGCGATCTACTTGCTCGACGACGAGCTGCGGCCGGTGCCCATGGGGGTCGTGGGGGAGCTCGCGATCGCCGGCGCCTGTCTCGCCCGGGGCTATCTGAACCGGCCGGGGGCGACGGCGGAGAAGTTCGTGCCCCATCCCTTCGGCGGCGATCGGATGTACCGCACGGGAGACCTGGCGCGCTTCCGGACGGATGGCGCCATCGAGTTCGTGGGGCGGATCGACGGCCAGATCAAGATCCGCGGTTTCCGGGTGGAGCTGGGGGAGATCGAGGCGGCGCTCCAGGAGCACCCGGCGGTCGAGAGCGCGGCGGTGGCCGATCGCCAGGACCGCCTGCTCGCCTGGCTGGTGCTGCGGCCGGGAGCGGAGGCCCAGGAGACGATCGCCGAGATCCGGGATCTCCTGAAGCGCCAGCTCCCCGCCTACATGATGCCCGCGGCCTTCACCGTCGTGCCGGCCCTGCCGCTCTCGCCGACCGGCAAGGTGGACCGGAAGGCCCTCCCCGACCCCGAAGAGTTTGTCGACCGGGAGGCGTGGGAGGCGCCGGAGGGTCCCCTCGAAGAGCTGGTGGCGGGGATCTGGTCCGGGCTCCTGGGCGGCCGGCCGGTGGGGCGGGAAGACAACTTCTTCGACCTGGGCGGCCACTCTCTCTTAGCCACCCAGGTGGTGTCGCGGGTGCGCGACATCCTGGGGATGGAGCTGCCGCTGCGCTACCTCTTCGAGGCGCCGACTCCGAAGTCTTTCGCGGCGGCGATCGCGGCTCTGCGCCAGGGGGACGAGCCGGCGGCGGCCTGGGAGCCGCGGCTCTCCGGGGACCGCGAGCTGCCGCTCTCCTTCGCCCAGCAGCGGCTGTGGTTCTTAAACCAGCTGGAGCCGGAGAGCGCGGCCTATAACGTCGCCGCGGCCCTGGTCGCCCAGGGTCCCATCGAGCCGGCGATCCTCGCCCGCACCCTCTCGGAGGTGGTCCGCCGGCACGAGTCGCTGCGGACGATTTTCCGCCATGGCACCGAGGGAGAGCCGATCCAGGTGATCCTGCCGGCCCGGCCCGTGGCGCTGCCGCGGGTCCACCTCGCGGGCCTTCCCCCCGAGACCCGTGGCGGCGAGGTGCGGCGCCTGGCTCTGGAGGAAGCCCGCCGGCCTTTCGACCTGGCGCGCGGGCCGCTCCTCCGCACGACCCTGCTCGACGAGGGGGCGCTTCTGCACACCGTCCTCTTCAACCTCCACCACTCGATCGCCGACGGCTGGTCGATCGGGATTCTGGAGCGCGAGGTACGGGCGATCCACGCGGCCTTCAGCGCGGAACGACCGAACCCCCTCCCCGAGCTTGCCATCCAATACGCTGACTTCTCGCTCTGGCAGCGGGAGCGGCTGTCGGGGGACTTCCTCGCCGAGGAGCTGGGCTACTGGCGCGGTCAGCTCGCCGGCGCGCCGGCTCTCTTGGAGCTGCCGACCGACCGGCCGCGGCCGCCGGTGCAGAGCTCCCGCGGCAGCTCGGTCCCGTTCGTCCTTCCGGAAGATCGGACCGAGGGCCTCCGCGCGCTCTCCCGGCGCGCCGGGGCGACCCCCTTCATGGTGCTCTTGGCCGCCTGGGCGACGCTCCTCGCGCGCTGGTCCGGCCAGGACGACGTCGCGATCGGCTCGCCCATCGCCGGCCGCAACCGCCTGGAGACCGAGGGCTTGATCGGGCTCTTCGTCAACACCCTCGTCCTCCGCGCCGACCTTTCCGGCCATCCCGGGTTCCGCGAGCTGCTGGTCCGCATCCGCCGGGTGGTTCTCGCGGCCTATGCCCACCAGGAGGTGCCGTTCGAGATGCTCGTCGAGGCGCTTCGCCCGGAGCGCAGCCTCCGCCACGAGCCGCTCTTCCAGGTGATGCTCAACCTGCACAACCTGCGCGAGGGGGCGGCTTCCTCCGGGCTCAGCTGGCGCTCGCTGCGGATCGAGACGGGGACCGTCCAGTTCGACCTGAGCCTCACCCTGGCGGAGGGGCCGGAGCGCTTCGCCGGCCAGCTCAACTACCGGACCGACCTCTTCGACCGCGCGACCGTCAGCCGGCTGGCCGGCCACTTCGAAACCCTCCTCGCCACGGTGATCGCGGTGGAAGGGAAGGAAGAGGCGACGATCGCCGACCTCTCCCTCCTCACCGCCGGCGAGCGGCAACAGCTCCTCGTCGAGTGGGGCGACGTCCTACCGGTTCCTGCCGGTCCCTGCCTGCACGAGCTCTTCGCCGAGCAGGCGCGGCGTTCGCCCGGCGCTCCGGCGGTGGTCTCCGGGATCGACAGCCTCACCTACGGTCAGCTCGACCGCCGCGCCAATCGCCTGGCACGGCGGCTCCGGCGCGCGGGCGTGGGGCCGGAGGTGGTGGTGGGGATCTGCCTCGAACGCTCGCTCGACCTGGTCGTCGCCATTCTCGGTGTGCTCCAGGCGGGCGGCGCTTACCTGCCGCTCGATCCGGCCTATCCGGCGCAACGGTTGGCCTATCTCCTCGCGGATGCCGGGGCGCCGGTGATCGTCACCGGGCGAGAGGTGGAGGCGGCGTTGCCGGGGGCTACGGAGACCGCCGCGGAGCGGGTGTATCTGGAAGACACGGAAGGCGAGGAAGACGGCCCGCTCGCTCCAGCCGAGCCGCAGGCGAGCCCGGAAAACCTGGCCTACGTCATCTACACCTCGGGCTCGACGGGGAAACCGCGCGGGGTCCAGGTGACGCACGCGAACGTCGGCCGGCTCCTCTCGGCGACGGCACCCTGGTTCGGCTTCGGCCCGGGGGACGTCTGGACCCTCTTCCACTCTTACGCCTTCGACTTTTCGGTCTGGGAGATCTGGGGGGCGCTCGCCTACGGTGGCACCCTGGTCGTCGTGCCCTACTGGGTGAGCCGTTCGCCCGAGGCGTTCCACCAGCTCCTGATCGACGAGAAGGTGACGGTGCTCAATCAGACCCCGTCGGCCTTCCGCCAGTTGATGCGGGCGGACGAGGACGCGGCGCAGGCCTCGGCGGGGGGGACCGCGGACGGGCTGGCGCTCCGGCTGGTGATCTTCGGCGGCGAGGCCCTGGAGATCCAGAGCCTGCGGCCGTGGGTCGAGCGGCACGGCGCCGATCGTCCCCGGCTGGTCAACATGTATGGGATCACGGAGACGACCGTCCACGTGACCTACCGGCCGCTTTCGGCGGCGGAGGTGGTTGGCGGGATGGGCGGGGTGGGCGGGGGAGGAAGCGTCATCGGGAGGGCCATCCCGGATCTCGGCCTGCGGGTCGTGAGCCGCGAGCTCGCGGCGCAGCCGGTGGGAGTGCCCGGCGAGCTCTGCGTCTTTGGCGCCGGTGGAGCCGGTGGCGCCGGTGGATCGGGCTTGGCTCGGGGCTATCTCCACCGTCCCGAGCGGACCGCGGAGCGCTTCGTGCCCGATCCCTGGAGCCGGGAGCCCGGGGCGCGCCTCTACCGTTCCGGCGACCTCGTCCGCCGGCTGCCGGACGGCGACCTCGAATACCTCGGGCGCATCGATCACCAGGTGAAGGTGCGCGGCTTCCGCATCGAGCTGGGGGAGATCGAGGCCGCCCTGGGCGCGATCCCCGGGGTGCGCGAGTCGGTCGTCCTCGTGCGCGAGGACGAACCGGGCGACCGCCGGCTCGTGGCCTACGTCGTCGGCGGCTCCGAGATCGTTCCGGGCGAGCTGCGCCAGGCGCTCCAGCTGCGGCTGCCGGAGCCGCTGGTGCCGTCGTCCCTCGTCGTCCTCGACGCGCTCCCCCTGACCGTCAACGGCAAGGTCGACCGCCGCGCCCTCCCGGCGCCGGAGGCCGTACGGGGGGAAACCGCCGAAACCCCCGAGGCGCTGGAGAAGCTGGCGCTCGCGAACGCCGCGCGGACCCCGATCGAGGAGGTGCTCGTCGGGATCTGGGAGAAGGTTCTGCGGCTCGATCGGGTGGGACGCGGGGAGAACTTCTTCGAGCTGGGCGGGCACTCCCTCCTCGCCACTCAAGTCGTCTCGCGGCTGCGCCAGGCCCTGGGGGTCGAGATCCCGCTGCGGCTGCTGTTCGAGAAGCCCACGGTGGCGGCGCTCGCCGCCGAGGTCGAGCGCCAAGTCCAGGCACACGCGGGTTTGGCCGCCGCCCCGCTCCGCCCGCCGCTCCTGCCGGCGCCGCGGACGGGCGACCTGCCGCTCTCCTTCGCCCAACAGCGGCTCTGGTTTCTCGACCTGCTGGAGCCCGGGAGCCCGGCCTACAACATGGCGGCGGCTTTCCGCCTCACCGGGCGGCTGGAGGTCGGCGCGCTCGCCGGAGCGCTCTCGGCCATCGTTCGCCGGCACGAGAATCTCCGCACGACCTTTGAGACGACCCCCCAAGGCGCCGGCGAGCCGACCCTGCTGATCTCTCCGCCGAGCGACCTGCCCTTCCCCGCGGTCGACCTGCGGGGCCTGTCGGCCGAGCTCCGGACGGCGGAAGAGCGGCGGCTCGTCCGCGCCGAGGCCCGGAAGCCGTTCGATCTCGGCCGCGGCCCGCTCCTCCGCGCCACGCTCCTGCGGTTGGCGGCAGCGGAGCACACGGTGCTCCTCACCTTCCACCACATCGTCTCCGATGGCTGGTCGACCGGGGTCTTCGTGCGCGAGCTGGGGGCGCTCCTCGCCGGCTCCCCGCTGCCGGAGTTGCCGGTGCAGTACGCCGACTTCGCTCTCTGGCAAAGGCGGTGGCTTGCGGGCGACGTCCTGGCGGCCGAGCTCGCCTACTGGCGGCAGGCGCTCGCCGATCTGCCGCCGCTCGATCTCCCCACCGACCGCCCGCGGCCGCCGGTGCAGACGACCCGCGGCGGCTTCCGGCCCTTCGCCCTCTCCTCCGAAGTGAGCGCCGGCCTCGCGCGGGGCGCCCGCTCGGCCGGGGTGAGCCTCTATATGGAGCTCCTCGCCGTCCTCGCCACCCTGCTCTCCCGCTACACCGGCCGGGACGATCTCGCGATCGGCTCGCCGGTCGCCAACCGGACGAGCCGCGAGGTCGAGGGCCTGATCGGCTTCTTCGTCAATACTCTGGTTCTCCGCGTCGACACCTCCGCCACGTCGGACGGCGCGGGGCGGCCGACCTTCCGCGATCTGCTCGCCCGGGTGCGGCCGGTCGCCTTCGCCGCCTTCGCCCACCAGGATCTGCCGTTCGAGAAGGTGGTCGAAGAGCTGCACCCGGAGCGCGACCCCAGCCGGACGCCGCTCTTCGAGGTTCTTTTCGTCCTCCAGAACGCGCCGGCCGAAACCCTGCGGCTCCCCGGCCTGACACTCTCGCCCCTCCCGTTCGAAGGCGGGACGGCGAAGTTCGACCTCACCCTGATCCTCGAACCGACGGCTGCCGGCCTCACCGGCGGCTTCGAGCACAACCTCGACCTCTTCGACGGCACGACGATCGAACGGATGGCGGGCCACTTCGCGACCCTCGCCGCGGCGGTCGTGGCGGCCCCGGAAACGCCGCTCGCCGAGCTGCCGCTCCTCACGCTTCCGGAGCGGGAACAGCTCCTCGTCGAGTGGAGCGGCGGAGAGACAGCCTACCCGCGGGAGGCCTCGCTCTATGGTCTCTTCGCCGAGCAGGCGGCGAGAGTGCCGGACGCCGTGGCGGTCGTCGAGGCCGCCGAAGGGCATCTGACGCTCACGTATGGCGAGCTCGATCGACGGTCCCGGCACCTCGCGCGGCAGCTCCAGGCGTTGGGAGTGGGTCCGGAGGTGCGGGTGGGGCTCCTCCTCGACCGTTCCGCCGAGCGGGTGGTGGCGACCCTCGCTGTGCTGGCGGCCGGCGGAGCCTACGTGCCGCTCGATCCCGCCCAGCCCCGGGAGCGTTTGGAAACCCTCCTGCGGGACAGCCGGGCCGCGGTGGTGCTCCCCCTCCCTGGGACCGCCGGCGTCCCGCCGGCTTCCGGTATCCCGGCTCTGCCGGCGATGCCGGCTTCCGCCCTCGCCTATGTCATGTACACCTCGGGCTCGACCGGGGTTCCCAAGGGGGTGGAGGTGCCCCAGCGCGCCGTCGTCCGGCTGGTGCGGGAGACCGACTATGCCCGCTTCGACGCCGACGGGGTCTTCCTCCAGCTCGCGCCGCATGCCTTCGACGCCGCGACTCTGGAGATCTGGGCGCCGCTCTTGAATGGCGGCCGGCTGGTGATGCCGCCGCCGGGGGAGCTGTCGCTCGCCGAGATCGGCGGGCTCCTCACTCGGCACGGGGTGACGACCCTCTGGCTGACCGCCGGCCTCTTCCACCCGATGGTCGACTCCGGCCTCGCCGATCTCGCGGGCGTCCGCCAGCTCCTCGCCGGGGGCGACGTGCTCTCCCCGGCTCACGTGCGGCGTTTGATCGCCGAGCTCCCCGGCACCCGCCTGATCAACGGCTACGGGCCGACCGAGAACACGACCTTCACCTGCTGTTTCTCGGTGCCGGGCGCGGAACCGCCGGAGATCCCGGGCGCGGTGCCGATCGGCCGGCCGATCGCCAACACCCGGGTCTATCTCCTGGACCGCGACCTCTCACCGGTTCCGCTCGGGGTGCCGGGCGAGCTCTATGCCGGGGGCGACGGCCTCGCCCGCGGCTACTCCGATCCCGCCGGAACGGCGGAGCGCTTCGTGCCCAACCCATTTGAGGCGGGCAAGCGGCTTTACCGGACCGGAGACCTGGCGCGCTTCCGCGCCGACGGGGCGATCGAGTTCCTCGGTCGCATCGATCAGCAGGTGAAGATCCGCGGCTTCCGCATCGAGCCGGGAGAGATCGAGGCGGTCCTCGGGACTCATCCCGCGGTGGCCCAGGCGGCGGTGATCGTGCGAAAAGAGGGAGGCGAGAAGCGGCTCACGGCCTACGTCGTCGCCCGGCCGGACGCCCGTTCCGAGACTCTGCCCCCCGATCTCCGCGCCTTCCTCCGCGCCCGGCTCCTCGACGCCATGGTGCCGGCGGCCTTCGTCCTCCTCGACGCTCTGCCCTTGAACGCCAACGGCAAGGTGGACCGTCGGGCGCTGGGGCGGATCGAGCCGGCCGGACCGGGGACCGGGACGGGCGACGGGGGAGCGCCGCGGACGGAGATCGAGGTTCTTCTCGCCGCGGCCTGGGGAGAAGTTCTGAACCGCGACCGGGTGGGGGTCGACGACGACTTCTTCGCGCTCGGCGGCCATTCGCTCCTCGCCACCCAGGTGATCTCCCGGGTACGCCAGGCCTTCGGCGTCGAGATCCCGCTCCGCCTCCTCTTCGAGCGGCCGACAGTCGCCGGGCTTGCCGCCGAGATCGGGCGGACGATCGCCGGCCGCGACCTCGCCGCGCCGCCCCTCCTCCCGATTCGTCGCGATGGCTCCCAGAATCCCCAAGGTCGGCTGCCGCTCTCCTTCGCCCAGCAACGGCTGTGGTTTTTAAACCAGCTGGAGCCCGAGAGCGCGGCCTACAACGTCGCCGCGGCGCTCGTCGCGCGCGGGTCGCTCGAAGCGGCGCTCCTCGCCGCCACCCTCTCCGAGGTGGCGCGTCGGCACGAGGTACTCCGCACGGTCTTCCGTTCGGGAGACGAGGGTCCGGTGCAGGTGATCCTCCCGGCCGCTCCCGTGGAGCTGCCGCGGGTCGATCTGTCGGAGCTGTCCGGAGATCGGCAGGAGATCGAGGTGCGGCGGCTCGCCCTCGCGGAGGCCCGCCGACCGTTCGATCTGGCGCGGGGGCCGCTCCTCCGGGCGGGCCTCCTGCGGATCGACGCCGAAGAGCACGTCCTCCTCTTCAACCTCCATCACTCGATCGCCGACGGTTGGTCGATCGGGGTGCTCGTGCGCGAGGTGAGTGCGATCTACGAGGCCTTCCGGCAGGGTCGCCCGAGCCCGCTGCCAGCGCTTGGGGTCCAGTACGCCGACTTTTCGGTCTGGCAGCGGGGCTGGCTTTCGGGTGAGGTTCTTCAAGGGGAGATCGCGTATTGGCGGGAACGGCTCTCCGGAGCGCCGGCCCTTCTCGAGCTGCCGACCGACCGGCCGCGCCCCCCGGTGCAGAGCTTCCGCGGCACCGCCCTGCCGTTCGCGCTCTCGGGAGATCTCACGGAGGGCCTCCGCGCCCTCTCCCGGCGCTCCGGGGCGACGCCGTTCATGGCGCTCCTCACGGTGTGGGCGACCCTCCTCGCGCGCTACTCGGGGCAGAGCGACGTCTCGGTGGGCTCGCCCATCGCCGGCCGCAATCGGCTGGAGACCGAGGGGTTGATCGGCTTCTTCGTCAACACGTTGGTCCTGCGCACCGATCTCTCGGGGAATCCCAGCTTCGGGGAAGCCCTGGGGCGCGTGAGGCGGGGGGTGCTCGAAGCGTACGCGCACCAGGACGTCCCCTTCGAGATGTTGATCGAGTCCCTCCGCCCGGAGAGAAGCTTGAGCTACGAGCCGCTCTTCCAGGTGGTGCTCAACCTGCACAACATGCCGCGCGGCGAGATGGCGCTCTCCGGTCTCAGTTGGCGCTCGCTGCGCTTGGAGCAGGGAACCGTCCAGTTCGATCTGACCCTGACGCTCGCGGAGGACCAGGGGACGCTCGCCGGCCAGCTCGACTACCGGACGGATCTCTTCGACCGCGCGACGATCCGCCGGCTGGCCGGGCACCTGGAGACGCTCCTCGCGGGAGTCGCGGGAGACGAGAGCCGGGCGGAGCGCGCGCTCTCCGATCTCCCCCTGCTGACGATGGGGGAGAGCCAGCAGCTCCTCGTCGAGTGGGGAAATGCCGGAGACATGGAGCCCTTCCCGGCCGGTCCCTGCCTGCACCAGCTCTTCGAGGATCGGGCGCGGCGCTCACCCGGCGCGCCAGCCGTGGTGATGGGCGTCGACAGCCTCACCTACGGCCAGCTCGACCGGCGGGCGAATCGGCTGGCGCGGCGGCTGCGCCGGGCGGGGGTGGGACCGGAGATCGTCGTCGGGGTCTGCCTCGAACGCTCGCTGGATCTGGTCGTCGCCATTCTCGGAGTGCTCAAGGCGGGCGGCGCCTACCTGCCGCTCGATCCGGCCTATCCGGCGGAGCGGCTGGCCTACCTGCTGGGAGACGCCGGGGCGCCGGTGATCGTCACCGGGCGGCAGGTGGAGGCGGCATTGCCGGAGGCACTCGCGAAACGTGTTTACCTGGAAGACACGGAAGGCGAGGCGGACGGCCCGCTCGATCCCGCCGAGGCGCAGGCCCGCCCGGAGAACCTGGCCTACGTCATCTACACCTCGGGCTCGACGGGAAAGCCGCGCGGGGTGCAGGTGACGCACGCGAACGTCGGCCGGCTCCTCTCTGCCACCGAGTCCTGGTTCGGCTTCGGCCCGCAAGACGTCTGGACGCTCTTCCACTCCTACGCCTTCGACTTCTCGGTATGGGAGATCTGGGGAGCGCTCGCCTATGGCGGCACCCTGGTCGTCGTTCCCTACTGGGTGAGCCGCTCGCCGGAGTCGTTCTACGAGCTGCTCGGCCAGGAAGGGGTGACGGTGCTCAACCAGACACCTTCCGCCTTCCGGCAGCTGATGCGGGCGGAGGAGGAAGCGATATCGGCGGGCATGGCGGGTACCCGGCAGGAGCTGACGTTGCGGCTGGTGATCTTCGGCGGCGAGGCGCTGGAGATCCAGAGCCTGCGGCCGTGGGTGGAACGCCACGGGCCGGAGCGGCCCCTCCTCGTCAACATGTATGGGATCACCGAGACGACGGTGCATGTGACCTACCGACCGCTCACCGCAGCGGACGTGGCGGGTGGGGGAGGGAGCGTCATCGGACGGGCGATTCCGGATCTCGGCCTGCGGGTGGTGGACCGCAGCCTCCGGCCTCAACCGGTGGGCGTCCATGGAGAGCTGTGTATCTCGGGCGCCGGTCTCGCGCGCGGCTACCTGAACCGGCCGGAGCTGACGGCGGATCGTTTCGTGCCCGATCCCTGGGCGGTCGATCCCGGAGCGCGGCTCTACCGTTCGGGCGATCTCGTCCGCCGGCTGCCGGATGGCGACATTGAGTACCTGGGCCGGATCGATCACCAGGTGAAGGTGCGCGGCTTCCGCATCGAGTTGGGGGAGATCGAGGCTGCGCTCGGCGCTCTTCCGGGCGTGCGGGAGGCCGTCGTCATCGTGCGGGAAGACGAGCCGGGCGACCGCCGCCTCGTCGCCTACGTGGTGGGCACGGCGCTCGTTTCTCTCGTCCCCGGCGATCTGCGGCAGGCGCTCCAGAACCGGCTGCCGGAGCCGCTGGTGCCTTCGGCGATCGTCGTTCTCGAAGCGCTCCCGTTGACCGTCAATGGCAAGGTGGACCGCCGGGCGTTGCCGGCTCCGCACGCGGTGCGGGAGGCGGGAGACGAAGCGACATCCGGCGTGGATCTTACGAGCGCTCCGCGGACGCCGCAGGAAGAGGTGCTCGCGGGGATCTGGGAGGAAGTGCTCCGCATCGACCGGGTGGGGCGGGAGGCGAATTTCTTCGAGCTGGGCGGTCACTCGCTCCTCGCCACCCAGGTGACGTCGCGGGTGCGCCAGGCGCTGGGAGTGGAGATTCCCCTCCGGCTGCTGTTCGAAAAACCCACGGTGGCGGGCCTCGCCGCCGAGATCGAGCGCGAGGTTCAGGCACGCTCCGGGGCCGAAGCGCCGCCTCGGCCGTCGATCCTGCCGGCGCGGCGGGACGGCCAGCTGCCGCTCTCCTTCGCCCAGCAACGGCTGTGGTTCCTGGATCAGCTCGAACCCGGCAGCCCGGCCTACAACATGCCGGCGGCCTTCCGGCTGACCGGAACGCTCGACGTTGGCGCGCTCGCCCACGCGCTCGCGGAGATCGTCCGTCGGCACGAAAATCTGCGCACGACGTTCCGGATGGTCGGAGGCGAACCAACCCTCAGCATCGCCGCGCCGAGCGAGCCGTTTCTCCCCGCGGTGGATCTCGCGCGCCTGTCCGAGCCGAGCCGGACGAAAGAAGAGCGGCGGCTGGCCGGCGCCGAGGCGCGGCGGCCGTTCGATCTGGCCCGCGGGCCGCTCCTCCGCGCCACCCTCCTGCGGCTCGCGGACGCCGCCGCCGCCGATACCGAGCACACGGTTCTTCTGAACCTCCACCACATCATCTCGGACGGCTGGTCGACGGGCGTTCTCGTGCGCGAGCTGGGGGCGCTCTATACGAGCTTCGTCAGCGGAGCGCCTTCCCCCCTGCCCGAGCTGGCGGTGCAGTATGCGGACTTCGGTGTCTGGCAGCGGCAGTGGCTTTCAGGGGAGGTGTTGGCGGCGGAGCTCGCCTATTGGCGGGAGACGCTCGCCGATCTGCCGCCGCTCGATCTGCCGACCGACCGGCCGCGGCCGCCGGTCCTCTCCTCGCGCGGCGGCTTCCGCTCGTTCGCGCTTTCGTCCGAGTTGAGCGCCGGTCTCGTGCGCGGCGCCCGATCGGCGGGGGTGAGCCTCTTCATGGAGCTCCTCGCGGTCTTCGCGACGCTCCTCGCCCGCTACACGGGGCGCGAGGATCTCGCGGTCGGCTCGCCGGTCGCCAACCGGACGAGCCGCGAGGTCGAGGGCTTGATCGGCTTCTTCGTCAACACCCTGGTCCTCCGTGTGGATGCGGCGAACCGGCCGACCTTCCGCGAGCTGCTCTCCCGGGTGCGCTCGACGGCCTTCGCCGCCTTCGCCCACCAGGATCTGCCGTTCGAGAAGGTGGTCGAAGAGCTGCACCCGGAGCGCGACCCCAGCCGGACGCCGCTCTTCGAGGTTCTCTTCGTCCTCCAGAACGCGCCGGCCGAGGCCCTGCGGCTTCCGGGGCTGACGCTCTCGCCTCTCCCCTTCGAGGGCGGCACGGCGAAGTTCGATCTCACGCTCGTTCTCGGGCAGACGGCGGAGGGGCTCGGCGGCGGCTTCGAGCACAACCTGGATCTCTTCGACGCCGCGACGATCGACCGCATGGCGGGCCACTTCAAGACTCTCGCCGCGGCGGTGGTGGCAAATCCGGAAGCGCCGCTTGCGGAGTTGCCGCTCCTCACGCCGGAAGAGCAGGAGCAACTCGTCGAGTGGAGCGGTCAAGCGACCGACTATCCGCGGGAAGCGTCGCTCTACGCTCTCTTTGCCGAGCAGGTGGCGCGGGCGCCGGATGCCGTGGCGATCGTCGAAGCCGCGGCGGGGCATCTCACGCTCACCTACGCCGAGGTCGACCGCCAGTCTCGGCAGCTCGCTCAGCAGCTCCTCGCCTTCAGCGTGGGGCCTGAGTTGCGGGTCGGCCTCTTCCTCGATCGTTCCGCCCAACGGGTGGTGGCGACGCTCGCGGTGCTCGCGGCGGGCGGCGCCTACGTGCCGCTCGATCCCGGCTATCCGGCCGAACGGCTGGCCTTCCTGGTGCGCGACAGCGCGGCCTCCCTGATCCTCACCGAAGAGTCGCTGCGCGCCGCTCTCCCGGAAACCGGAGCGCCCGTGCTCACCCTCGACGCCGACCGAGGCGCCCATCCAGCCGAACGAGCCGGCTTTTTCCCTGGGACCGCCGGCGTCTCGCCGGCATCGGAATACTGGGGACCGAAGGTCCCCGCCGACGCCCTCGCCTACGTCATGTACACCTCGGGCTCGACGGGGATTCCCAAGGGCGTCGCCATCCCTCAGCGGGCCGTCTTCCGTCTCGTCCGGGAGACCGGCTTCGCGCGCTTCGACGCGAGCGAGACCTTCCTCCAGCTCGCGCCCCACGCCTTCGACGCCGCGACGCTCGAAATCTGGGCGCCGCTCTTGAACGGTGGGCGCCTGGTGATGCCGGCGCCGGGGCCGCTGTCGCTCGCCGAGCTGGGCGACCTCCTCGCCCGGCACGGGGTGTCGACTCTCTGGCTCACCGCCGGCCTCTTCCACCAGATGGTCGAGGAGAACCTGCCCGGTCTCGCCGGCCTGCGCCAGCTCCTCGCCGGCGGCGACGTGCTGTCGCCCGCGCACGTCCTGCGGGCCGTCGCGGCGCTCCCGGAAACCCGGCTCGTCAACGGCTACGGCCCGACCGAGAACACCACCTTCACCTGCTGTTTCCCGATCCCTTCGGGAGCTACTTCCACGACCCTGGGAGCCTCCGTCCCCCTCGGCAGGCCGATCGCCAACACCTGGACCTACGTCCTCGACCGCGATCTCCACCCGGTGCCGACGGGAGTTCCGGGCGAGCTCTACGCCGGCGGCGACGGCCTCGCCCGCGGCTATCTGGGGCGTCCAGATCTCACGGCGGAGCGCTTCGTGCCGAGCCCTGTGGGGCCGCCGGGCGCCCGGCTCTACCGGACCGGCGATCTCGTCCGCCTCCGGGCGGACGGCGAGATCGAGTTCCTGGGACGGATCGACACCCAGGTGAAGATCCGTGGCTTCCGCATCGAGCCGGGGGAGATCGAGGCGGCGCTCCTGGCGCATCCGGACGTGCGCTCGGCGGCGGTGATCGCCCGCGCTGTCTTCGGCGGCGCTGGCGGCGCTGGCGGCGGCAAGCGCCTCGTCGCCTACGTAGTGACGACGGGCGAAGTGTCCTCAGCCGTTCCAGCCGTTCTCCACGACTTTCTCCGCGAGCGTCTGCCGGAGCCGTTGCTCCCTGCCGCGATCGTCGTTCTCGATGCCCTGCCGCTGACCGCGAACGGCAAGCTCGACCGCCGGGCCCTCCCGGAACCGGCGGCGATGGCGGCCGCCGGCGGCAGCGCTCCCATCGCTCCCGTCGCCCCGCGGAGCCCGGTCGAGGAGATGCTGGCGGGGATCTGGGCCGGTGTCCTGGGGATCGAACAGGTGGGGGTGGAGGACGACTTCTTTGCCTTGGGCGGGCATTCGCTCCTCGCCACCCAGCTCGTCTCCCGGGTCCGCGCGGCTTTCGGCGTCGATCTCCCGCTCCGCCTGCTCTTCGAGCACCGCACGGTGGCCGGGCTCGCCCGCGAGATCGAGGCGGCGCGCCGGGTGGACGCGCTGCCCGCGATCGTCCCGGTGCCGCGAGCGCTGCGGCTGCCAGGCGGGGGCGACCTGCCGCTCTCCTTCGCCCAGCAGCGGCTGTGGTTCCTGGACCGTCTGGAGCCCGGACGGGCGGTCTACAACGTGCCGCTCGCCGCGCGGCTTTCCGGCTCGCTCTCTTTCCCCGCCCTGGCAGCCGCCTGCAACGAGATCGCCCGCCGCCACGAGGCTCTGCGGACGACCTTCGTTCTCCGCGAAGAGGGGCCAGTCCAGGTGATCGCGGCCACGCTCGACCTCACCCCGACGCGGGTCGATCTCAGGGGCCTGGTGCTCGACCGGCGGGAAGCCGAGCTGGCGCGCCTCGCGGCCGGCGAGGCCGAGCGGCCGTTCGACCTCGCCCGCGAGCCGCTCGTCCGGGCGATCCTCGTCCGGCTTTCCGGGCGGGAGCACGGCTTCCTCGTCACCTTCCATCACACGGTCTCGGACGGCTGGTCGATGGGCGTCTTCCTGGGCGAGCTTTCGGCTCTCTACCGAGCCTTCGCGGCTGGCCTTCCCTCGCCTCTCGCGGACCTGCCGATCCAGTATCCGGACTACGCGGTATGGCAGCGGCAGTGGTTGGAAGGCGCGGTGCTCGCCGGCCAACTCGCCTTCTGGCGAGATCGCCTCGCCGGGGCTCCCGCCGTGCTCGAAGTGCCGACCGACCGGCCGCGGCCGGCGATCCAGACCTTCCGGGGAGCGACGGAATCGCTCCTCCTCCCCGCCGGGCTGACGGCCGAGGTCGAACGGGCCGGCGTCCGCCACGGGGTGACCCTCTTCATGCTCCTCCTGGCCGCCTTCGACGTTCTTCTCGCTCGCCACGCCGGCCAGGAGGACGTCGTCGTCGGCACCCCGGTCGCCAACCGGACCCGGATCGAGACCGAGGGCCTGATCGGCTTCTTCGTCAATACCCTGGTCCTCCGTGCCGATCTCTCCGGAGAGCCCAGCTTCGGCGACCTCCTCGGCCGGGTGCGGGAGACGGCGCTCGCCGCCTACGCCCACCAGGACGTCCCCTTCGAGCGCCTGGTCGAAGAGCTGGCGCCGGATCGCAGCCTCGGCCGGACGCCGCTCTTCCAGGTGATGTTCGCGGTCGAGGCCGCTGCCCCCGCCGCCCTCCTGGACCTGCCGGGGCTCGCCGTCGCCCCGCTCGGGGTGCGCGGCCGGGAGGCGAAGTTCGACCTCGGCTTTGCGGCGGCGCGCCGGGAGGGCGGGCTCGTCCTCGCCCTCGACTACAACGTCGATCTCTTCGACAGGGTGCGAATGGGACGCATGCTCGACCAGCTGGCCCGGCTGCTGGCGGCGGCGGTCGCCGCTCCCGAGGTGCCGTGGCCGGACTTAGCGCTCCTGGGCGACGCCGAGCGCCACCAGCTTCTCGCCGCCTGGAACGACACCGCGACGACCCCGGCGTCTGTTCAGCTCCACGAGCTGTTCGCGCCGTGGGCGGCGGCGACCCCGGAGGCGCCGGCTCTCCTCTTCGGCGACCGTGAGCTGGCCTATGGCGATCTCGCCCGCCGGGTCGACGGTCTCGCCCGGCGGCTCCGCTCCCTGGGGGTCGGACCGGAAATCCGGGTGGGCATCCTCGCCGAGCCCTCGATCGAGCGCGTCGTCGCCCTCCTCGCCGTGCTCGCGGCGGGCGGCGCCTACGTGCCGCTCGACCCCGACCATCCGGCGGCGCGCACCGAGCGCATCCTCGCCGACGCCGCGGTCCCCGTCCTTCTCGCCGACCGCGGCCTCCTCGACCGGCACCCGGCGCCAGAGGGAGTGGTCAGGACGCTCGTCGCGCTCGACGAGAGTGCGCATGAACAGGGCACGGATTGGGATCTGCCGCTGCCGCGGCTCGATCCCCTGGCTCCCGACGCCCTCGCCTACGTCATCTACACCTCGGGCTCGACCGGCGTCCCCAACGGCGTCCTCGTCCGCCATGGGGCCGCCGTCAACCTGATCTCATCGGCGCGGGAAACCTGCGGCGTTCTCCCTGGCGACCGGGTGTCGCACCTGGTCTCCTTCGGCTTCGACGCCGCGGTGCTCGAAATCTTCCTGGCGCTCGGGAGCGGCGCCGCCCTCGTGATCGCGAGCGGGGAGGAGCGGGTGCCCGGGCCGCGCCTGCTGGATCTGCTGCGGCGCCGGGAGGTCTCGCATCTGGTGATGACCCCTTCGGTGCTCGCCCTCCTGCCCGAGGGTGACCTGCCGGCCCTGCGGACGATCGCCGCCGGCGGCGAGAGCTGCCCGCCGGAGCTCGCCGAGCGCTGGGCGTCGCGGGTCCGGCTCCTCAACTGCTACGGTCCCACGGAGACGGCGATCTACTCGCTCTCCTTCCCCTGCCAGGGCACCTTCACCCAGGAGCCGCCCATCGGCCGGCCGGTGGCGAACACCGAGGCCTACCTGCTCGACCCCCGGCAGCAGCCGGTCCCCGAAGGCACGGACGGCGAGCTCTGCCTCGGCGGCCTCGGCCTCGCCCGGGGCTACCTCGGCCGGCCGGAGCTGACCGCGACGCGCTTCGTGCCCGATCCGTGGAGCGGCCGGTGGGGCAGCCGGCTCTACCGCACGGGCGACCTGGTCCGCCAGCGGCCGGACGGCAACGTCCTGTTCCTCGGGCGCATCGACAGCCAGGTGAAGGTCCGCGGTCTGCGCATCGAGCTCGGCGAGATCGAAGCGGCTCTCTGCGAGCAGCCGGGAGTAGGGGAGGCCGCAGTCGTCACGACGGGCGAGGGCGGCGACCGCCGCCTCGTCGCCCACGTCGTGCCGCGCCCGTATGCCGGGGACGCCGGGGACGCCGGCGAAGCCGCCGACTTGGAGCGCGGGCTGCGCGACCGGCTCGGTGCCCGGCTGCCGGCCTACATGGTGCCGTCGAGCTTCGTTTTCTGGGAAGCCCTGCCGCTCACCGCGACCGGCAAGCTCGACCGCAAGGCGCTCGTCGCGCGCCCGACGCTCGCCCCGACCCGCGGAGAGCGGACCGTGGTCGCGCCGCGCGACGCGGTCGAAGCGACCCTCGTCCGCCTCTTCGCCGAGGTGCTCGCGGTACCGGCTGGCGATGGAGGCGTGGGGGTTCTCGACAGCTTCTTCGACCTGGGCGGCCACTCGCTCCTCGCCGTCCGCCTGATGGCCGGCATCCAGCGCGAATTCGGCCGCGAGCTGCCGCTCTCCCGCCTCTTCGAGGCGCCGACCGTCGAGCGCCTGGCGGCGCTCCTCCGCCAAGAGGGATCCGTTGCGGCTCCCTGGGGACCGCTCGTGCCGCTCACGCCTATGGACGCCGATTCAACGCGGCCGCCCTTCTTCTGCGTCCACCCGGTGGGAGGCTCGGTCTTCTGCTACCGGGAACTGGCCGCGGCGCTCGGGAGAGAGCAGCCGTTCTACGCCCTCCAGGCGCGCGGTCTGGAGTCCGGCGAGCCGCCCTTCGAGAGCATCGAGGAGATGGCCACCGCCTACCTGGAAGCGCTCCGCGCCGCGCAGCCTGCCGGCCCGTACCTCCTCGGCGGCTGGTCTTTCGGTGGCCTCGTGGCGCTGGAGATGGCCTGCCAGCTGGAGAAGGTGGGGGAGCGGGCGAGCCTCGCCCTCCTCGATCCCACGGCTCCCGGGGCGGCCGGGGGAAGCGACCTTCCGGAAGGTGCCGAGCTCGACGACGTCTCGTCCCTCCTCCTCCTCGCCCGCGACCTCGGGGGGATGGCCGGAGTGCGGATCGCGCTCACGGCGAGCGACTTGGCACCGCTCGATCCCGAAGCCCGTCTCGACCTCGTCCTCGCCCACGCCGAGGCAGCCGGCGCCCTCCCGCCCGGGGCCGAGCCCGCCCAGGTGCGCCGCCTCTTGCGCCTCTTCCAGGCGAACGTCCAGGCCGCCTTCGCCTACCGCGCGCCGGTCTGTCCGAGCCCGATCGACCTCTGGCTGGCGGAAGAGGGCGCGGACCGTGAGGCGCGGCTCGCGGTCTGGGAACGGGTCGCCGCCGGCCGGCTCGCCGTCCACACCGCGGCGGGAGACCACTACAGCCTGCTGCGGGAGCCGCGGGTCCGCGCGCTCGCGGAAGATCTCGTCGCGGTCTTCCCTGACGCCAAATTGGCGCGCTGAAGCCTTACGGGCTGCGCGGAACGCTTGCGCGTCGCGCGCAAGCGTTCATCCGTGTTGCGTAAGCCTTGGTCGCGACGCGTAAGGCTTGCGCGTGTTGCGCAACGCTGGGTCGTCGTGCGCGAGCGTTCGTCCATGCGTCTCAAGCATAAATCGCGACGCGTAAGGCTTGCGCGCGTCGCGCGACGCTGGGTCGTCACGCGCAAGCGTTCGTCCCTGTGTCGCAAGCGCTGGTCGTGACGCGGAAGGCTTGGACTGGACCTGCCTAGCCCGAGCCCACCATGGAGGTCGGTGGGCACCTTCCGGTGTGGTCGGTGCCCACCGTCGGGGTAAGACCGGGAGACTGCGGCCGGATGGTCCGTATTTTGTCGGAGCCGGGTGACGGAGCGTTCGACAGCTCGTAGTAGACCTGGAAGTCGGCCTGATCCTCGCGCTCCAGGTAGTCCAGGGGCACGCCGATGAACCCGTCGATCTCCCGGTGATGGATCTGGATCTCGACGACGTTGTCGGTGGGGTCCCCGGTCGCCGGGCCGAGCACGAGCCGATGGGCGCCGAAATCCTTGCCCTCGTCCCGCCGCTGCATCTCGAGGACGACGTCCTCCTGGCAGCCGGGGATCTCGAGCAGGAGCTCGATCGCCACCCGACGCGGGAAGCCGCCGTCCTTCGAGGATGCGTTGGCCTCCTTCGCGGCTTCAAAAATGTCGCACTTGCCGTCGCTCAGCCGGGAGGTGAGGAGCCGGCCCTGTTCGAGGTCGATGCGCGCGATGATCGAGGCGGAGTCGGAATCGCCGTCCGGCATCTGGGTGAGACAGGTGCTCTTGATCTTCGCTTGGTCCGGGAAGACCTGGGCCATCTCCGCCACCCACTGGAGCGAGGTCTTATGGTGGTGGCGGTCGTAGACCGGGGTAGTCACGCCGTTCGCCCCGGTGCCCGCCCCGGCGAGGATCCGTAGCGCCTCCCCCCGCAGCAGGCAGTAGCTCTTGCCGTCGAAGATGCTGCTGTGGCTGGTGAAATTGGCGTTCCGGGTGCTGCTCGCCCGCCGGTTGCGCGGATCGAATTCGAGCAGGGGAAAATGCGGGTCGGTCAAGCCTTTTCCGTCCGTGAGGCTTTCGGGCACCGTCAAATTGCGCAACAGGACGGCGACCCGGCCGACGTTCGCTCCGTCGCTCGTGGCGGTGCTGAATGGCCGTTCCGGCACGAAGATGCAGAGGCCGGAAAATCGCATACGAAAGGTGAAAGTCATCCGTAAGCCCTCCCTTAAAATGGTTTCGTCTCGGAGAGACTCGCCCCGAAGACCTCGAAGGCTCCCCAATCGGCGGGGAGACGGGCGGCCTGGGAGTCGTGGATCGTCGCGATCTGCGCCAGGCGCAGAGCGCTCGCCGGATCGGCGCCGGATTGAAGCTCGCGATGGAAACGGAAAAGCAGCTGGGCCGTGGCGCGGTCGTCGACGTCCCAAAGGCTCGCGACCACCGTCGGCACACCCGCCGCGAGGAAGGCGCGCCCGAGGGTCGTCGCCCCTTCGCTCCCGGGCAGGTAGGCGTTTCCCGTGTCGCAGGCGGCGAGCACGACCAGGCGAGTCCGCGGCAGGCGCATCTGGTAGATCTCCCGGGCGTAGAGCGCTCCCGAATCGCCGGGCGCTCCGGGGGCGAGGACGAGCGCCGAGAGCAGCGGATTGCGTCCGTCGACCAAGGCATGGGCGGCGACGTGGATGCGCTCGAAGTCCGGGGCGAGCGCGAGGAACCCCGCCTTGTCCGCGCTCTTGCCCTGGCGCAAGAGCGAGTGGGCGGGATCGAGCGCGGCGATCCGTTCGGCTTCCCGGGCGGCCGCCGCCAGCGGTTTGAGGTCGCTCCACAGCGTGACGTCGAAGGCCGGATCGCCGAAAACCAGGGTGTGGGCTGGACCGTGCTCGGCCGCGGCCAGGGCCCGTTCGTGGTCCAAGGCGCGGACGTAGAGGGTGGCGCTCGGCGCGACGACGATCCGGTGGTCCTCGACGAGATAACGCCCGTTCGGGCCGCGGAGCGCGGCGAAGGGCACCGCGTGGAGGGCCTTGTCGGGGACGACGACGAGCGACTCGCCGGGAAGGATGCCTTGGAGCGGTGGTCCGAGGAGCCGCTCGAAGAGCGCTCCCGCTTCCACTGCCGCCTCTCGTCCCGGCGCCCGGCGGAGCGCCGCGACCTCCCGTTCGAGCTCGGCGGGCGTCCCCGGTATCGAGAAGAGGTCGCAGCGTCCACCGCGCAGGCGCCAGACGAGGAGCCGGTCCGGCAGGATCGAGTATTCGAGGAGCGTCGTCCCCGCGGGCAGCCGGCGGAGGACTCGGTCGAGCGGCAGCGGCTCGGGCTCGGTCGCGAGGAGCCGCTGTCGCTCGTCGCCCTCGACCGCCGTCCGCAGGGCGCTCTCCGGCAGCACCCGGGTGCGGGCGCGATCCGCAAAGGCCCAGGCGGCCCGGGCGCGTCCGCGTTCCACCTCGAAGGCGATCACCTCGTCGAAGATCTCCTCGCTCTCCTGGAGGAAGGAAAGATGGAGTTCCTCGTCGGCCACGGCGGCGCTCGCCGGCTGCCCGAGCCGCTCGTAGGCGGCGAGGGCGGCCAGGAAGTCCGCCTCGGCACGCTCGGGCTCGGCCATCCGGAGATAGGCATGAGCGCGGGCCCGGTGAGCGCGGAGGGCGAGCAGGTGATGCCCCGTTTTCTCGTAGTAGGCGAGCGCTTCGGTCAGCGCCGGGACGGCCGCTTGCGGGTCTGTCGCGACGTGGGCCTCCGCCGTGATCGCGGCGAGATCGTGCACCATGCGCTCGCGGACGCCAGGATCGGACAGCGAGGCGATCAGTCGGCGCGCCTGGCCGAGGTCGTCGAGCTCACCCTCGGTCCGTCCCAGGGCGTGCTCGATCGAGGCCCGCCAGAAGTACGCATCGGGGAGGAGGGTCGAATTGGCAGACGGCCGAGACGCGCTCACGACCTCGTCCTCAAAGTAGAGGGCGATCTCCGGCCGTCCTTGCTTCAGGAGGTGGTCGGAGGCGATGGTGAAGGCGAGATAGCGGTCGTCCGGCCTGCCGAGCCCGCTCGCGGCCCGGAGCCCGTAGTAAGCCTCCTGCCAGGCCTGGCGGTGCCGGCCGAGCTTTTCCAGGGAATCCGCGAGGAGAGTATGCATGGAGCCCGCGTTTTCCCCTTCGCCAAGGCGATCGAAGAGGGAAGCCGCGGTCCGGTAGTTGACGAGAGAGTCCAGGAGCTGGCCCCGGGTCGCCTGGAGGAGCGCGCTCATCCACGCGACGTGCGCCATCAGGCTCTCGTGACCGCTTCCCGCCAGCTCGCGTTGGAGCCGCGCGAACGTCGCCGCGGCCTCCGGGTCGTTCCCTTGGTAGTGGACACAGATGGCGAGGAAGAAATCGGCGGTTGCCGCGGCCGGGCTGCCCCCCTCCTGGAGCGCCGCGCGAGCGGATTCCAGCAGGGGAGTGGCCGCCTGCGTGTTGCGCCGTTCGTAGAGATCGCGGCCGCGGGCGAGCGCCAGGTGTCCCGCGGCGAGTACGCGGAGGCGCTCGGGCCCGCCCTCGGCGGCATCGATCGCGGCCACGCAATCGAGGATCATCCGCTCGCCGCCGCGCGCCAGGGCCTGGCCGACCTTCCGGGCGACGGACAGCGCCCGCGCCGCGGCGGCCTGGTTGCCGTGCAGCGCGAAACCAGCCCAGGCGCGCAGCAACCGGCGCTCCGCGGCCTCCCGGGCGTTTTTGGGGGCACGGCGGACGAGAGCTTCCACCTCGCCACCCCTCGCGAGCCTTCTCCCCATCTCCACGACGGAGCCCTCCGCGAGCGGCGGGCGCTCCAGGGCGGCGAGATGGGTCCGCCCTTCGAGCGCCCACGCCGGATCTTTCTCGATTTCCAGGTATCGCCGCCATGCCGCGCCCGCCGCACCCTCAAGGAAGAGGCGTTCGAGGACGAGGGCGCGGTTGAAGAGCGCCTCGGGGCGCATCGGGTCCAAAGCGACCGCCCGATCGGCGGCTTCCAGGGCATCGATCAGCTCGGAAGGGTTGCCTGTCCGCTCGGCGTGGAGGAGGTGGGCAGCCGTCAGGTCGCTCCACAGGCTGGCCTCGCGGGGATTCTGGTCGAGCGCTCTTTCGAGATCCTCGACGGCGCGGTCGCCCCCTCTCTCGCCACCGCGGCGCGAGCTCCGGTCCTCTCCCGTCAGGACGTCCTGCTCCCGGTCCTGAACCAGCCGGGAGAGGGCATCCGTCTGGAGGTTCTGGGGCGTGGCGTGGTGCTCGGCGGTCTTCTGGATCGCCCGGAGTGTCTCTCGGATCTTCTCGGTGAGAGGCCGCGACGCGCACCGGACCTCGGGAATCAGGGCACCCGCGTCGTCGGCGGGGCGGCAGGGCGCATAGGCGAAGCCGCCCGTCAGCCGAGGCTCGACCCGGCGCCGGCCGCCGGTCGCCGCGACGAAGCCATCCCAGCCTGGCCGCACCTGGCAGGCGGGCAGGGCGAGACCGGCGGCGCAGGAGAGGACGGCGAGCGTTCGCGCCCCCCTCATCGAGGACTCAGGAGTGAGACCAGCCGACATCCCTCCTTGCAGATTGGGCTCCCTATCGTACCAGAGGAGGGTGGGCTCCGCGGCCCCGGGGAGAGCGTTGGCTTCGAGGTGTGCCATCGCTTCGATAGACGGACCGCCGGCCAAGTTTTCGCGACCATTTCGGGCGGTGAAGAATGAGCGCCGATCCGTCTACATCGGTGCGGAGGCGATCCGTCGACGCGGTCTGCAAAAGCGCCTTAGAAAGGACTGGAAATGCCAACGACCCAGCAGGGACAGGTAAAGGCCAAACCGAAGAGTCGGACGACGTCAAGGCCGATCCCTGGTGACACCGCCAGGAAACCTACTTACTTTCTGCTGAAAGGGCCCCCACTGGAGCTCGATCCGCGCCTGCAAGGGGCGCTGCTCTGCCCCAAGGAGTCGAAACGAATCGAGCAGATCCTCAAGTCCGCGGTGACGCCGGTCGCGCAATATGGAGAGAGCCATCCCACGACCGAGGGCGGCGGCGGAACGGGGAATGGTACAAATCCCTGGGTCGACGTCCTCTTCCGCCTGGACGATGCGAGCCTGGTCGAATCGGCAAAGGAAGCAGGTCTCCGCATTTACTGCACGATGGGCGCGATCGGCACGGGAGCCGTGCGGTTGAAGGACATCCCCGAGGTGCGCAAGAGGGTCAAGAGTCTCAAGGTCGCGACCGAGCTCCGCCTCCAGCTCAAGTATTCGGTGCCGGCCATTCGCTGCACGGCGACGGAATTCAAGGGAGCCTTTCCTCCCAAAGGCCTCGACGGCACCAACGTGATCCTCGGCATCGTCGACCGCGGCTGCGACTTCGTGCATCGGAATTTTCGCTGCGAGTCCGGCTACACCCGGCTGCTCTACCTTTGGGATCAGCGGACGAAGGCCAAGGACGAGGACAAGACTCATTGGCCGCGCGGCTTCGAGTATGGCCGGGAGTTCGATGCCGCGCGGATCGATGGCGCCCTCCTCCAACCCGATCCCTATTCTGACCTCAAGTACAAGCTGGCGGCCGGCACCCATGGCACGCACGTCATGGACATCGCCGCCGGCAACGGCAACGGTACGGGCCGCTCCGGCGTGGCCCCCAAGGCCGACCTCATCTTCGTCGATCTCGCCGGGGGGGACGAAGACGGCTCCGCCCAAGCCCAGGCGGCGCGGCGCTTCGGCACCGAAGAGCACCTGGGCAACTCGCGCTACCTGCTCGAGGCCGTGGCCTACATTTTTGGTAAAGCCAAGGAGTTGGGGCGGCCCTGTGTCGTCAACCTGAGCCTCGGCACGTACGGCGGACCCCACGACGGAACCACCCTCGTCGAGATGGGCTTCGAGGAGCTCCTCAAGCAGCCCGGACGGGCGATCGTCATCTCCGCCGGCAATGCGGGGGAGCTCAACATTCATGCCTCCGACAGCGTGACCCAGGCGCGGTCGAAAAGCCTGGTCTGGCAGTTTGAGCCCACCGCCGAGGGCGAGGAGGAGTGTGAGATCTGGTATGACGTGAAAGGGGAAGGTCTGATCTTGGGGCTGCGGGCTCCGGACGGCACGCCCGTGCTCGACGAAAAAGGCGCCACCGTGACGTTGCCCCCCGGGACGACCTATGAGTTGAGGAGGAGAGTCGGAGGTGGAGACGAGAGCTGCGGCTACATCGTGCATCGCGCCTCCGACCCCAACCATGACGGTCCGGTCAACCAGGTCAATCTCCGGCTGCCGGCCCCTGCTGCGGGCAGCGCCAAAAGCCTGGCCTGGACGATCGAAATCAGCACGGGGAGCGAGGACGAGATCGAGTACGACGCCTGGATCGACGACGGCAGCCATTCGAGCTTCGGGGAGTACGACCGGGACAGCACCCTGGGAGCGCTCTGCTGCAGCGCCAACACGATCGTCGTCGGCGCCTTCGATGCGCGGATGGCGAACGCCGTCGCGCTCGACGCGACCTCGCTCGGACCGACCCGGGACGGCAAGGCCAAGCCGGAGGTCAGCGCGCCGGGCGCCGGTGTCTGCGCCGCCTGCAGCCGCTCCCACAGCGGTCTCCTCGAGCTGTCCGGCACCAGCATGGCGGCGCCGCACGTGGCGGGCCTCGTCGCCCTGCTCTTCGAGCTTACCGGCCCGATGACGATCGACGCGATGCGCCGCCAGTTGATCAAGAAGGACCCCACCCAGTCGTCCGGCTGGAACAACCCGTATGGGTATGGCCGGGTGGATGGCGTCGCGGCGGCCCTGGCCCTCGCTCCCACTCCGCCCGCGGCGCAACAGCTCACCGCGAAGAACGGCAACGGCGGCGGTGGCACCCCACCGCCCGGCACCCAGCCGCCGATCCTCCAGCTCATCGATTCCCAGGGGGTGCGCTGGCAGGCGGAGCTGAAACCGATGCCGTAATTTTCTATCTGTCCAGAGAGAGCGGAGCCCGTACCGCGCGGAGCGAGGGGACGGCGCAGGCGAGGAGAGTGGTCGCGGTCACGAGGACGGCGACGCCCGCGGCGGTGAGCGGGTCTGCCGTTCCCACGCCGTAGAGGTGGCTCGCGAGGAGCCGGCTCAAAGACCCGAAGCCGGCGAGCCCGAGGAGGAGGCCGAGCCCGGCCCAGCGCAACCCCTGGCCGAGGACCAGGCGGACGACGTGTCCCCGCTCCGCTCCCAGGGTCAGGCGGAGGGCCAGCTCGCGGCGGCGCTGGGCGACGGTCCAGGCGACGACGCCGTAGATGCCGACGGCGGTCAGGGCGAGGGCGACGCCGGCGAAGAGGCCGGAGAGGAGGAGGGCCAGGCGGCGGTCGGCCAGGCTGGCGCGGACCGCGTCCGCGAAGGGCCGGATGTCGAGGTTCTCCAGGTCGCCATCCAGGGCCCGCACGCTGGCGCGGAGGGCGTCGCCCAAGGCGGCATCGGTCCGCCGGGTGCGGAGGACGTAGGAGCCGCCGTCCAAGGGGTACTGCTCGGTCGAGAGATAGACCTCCGGCTGGGCCGACGCTTCGACGCTCCGCTCCCGGACGTCGCCCACGACGCCGACGATCTCCCAGCGGGTGCCGCGGGGATTGGTGTCGCTCGTCCAGCCGAGCTGCAGGCGCTGGCCGAGGACGCCGAGGGCGTTCCCGGCGGGGAAGTACGCCTTCTCAAAAGCTTCGTTCACGAGGAGCACGCGCGGCGCCGCGGGACCGTCCTGGGGCGCGAAGCCGCGGCCGGCGAGGAGGGGGATGCGGAGGGCGCGGAAGTAGCCGGGGCTCGCCACGTCTAGAGCCGTCTTGGGCCGGCGGTCGCGGGGGACCTCCGGCGCGCCGTCGAGGGTAAAGGGAGTGCGGAACCCCTCGCCGGTGAGCGGCAGCCGGCCGACCAAGCCCGCCGCCTCGATGCCGGGGAGAGCGGCCAGGCGGTCGAGGAGGGCGTGGTGGAAGGCGAAGATGCGGGCATCCGTGCCGTAGCGTTTCTCCGGCAGGCCGATCCCGAAGCGGAGCACCCGCTCGCTCCGAAAGCCCGGATCGGTCGCGAGGAGGGCGAAGAAGCTGCGCAGGAGGAGGCCCGAGGCGAGGAGGAGCATCGTGCAGCAGGCGACCTCCAGGACGACGGCAACGCCGCGCCGCCGGTGCCGCGCGCCGCTCCCCGGGCTCTCTCCCTGGAGAATGCGGTGGAGGTCGGTCCGGTAGGCGAGGAGGGTGGGCACGAGGGTGAAGGCGAGGGTGGTGAGGAGGCAGAGGCCGAGGGCGATCGCGAGGGCCGTGCCGTCCAGGCCCGGCTGGCCGTTCTCGGGAAGGCGGGCGCCGCCGACGAGCGGCAGGGCCAGGGGAAGGAGCTTCCAGCAGACCCCGGCGATCGACAGGCCGAGCCCGGCCCCGAGGCCCGCGAGCACCAGGCCCTCGGCGAGGAAGCGCCGCGCCAGGCGCCGCGCTCCCGCCCCGAGGGCGGCATGGATGGCGACCTCTCGGAGATGGGCGAGAAAGCGCGCGACGAGGAGGCTCGAGACGTTGGTACAGGCGAGGAGCAGGAGGAGGAGCCCGCCGCCGTCCAGGAGGAGCAGGGGACGCCGGTCCTCGCCGGTCTCTGCGGTGTGGAGGTCCACCAAGCCGGCGCTCCAGCGTTCGTTGGTCGCCGGGTAGGCGCGGGCGAGCCGGGCGGCGATCCCGGCGAGCTCGCTCCGCGCCGCCGCGATCGAAACGCCCGGCCGCAGGCGCGCCACGGCCTCCAGGGAACGCTTCTCGCGGTCGCCGCCATAGTCCTCATGGCTGAGGGGGATATAGGCGTCGGGCACCTGGCCCTCCATGGGGAGGGCGAGCCCGGGGGGGAGGATGCCGAGGACGGTCCGCGGCACGTCGTTCAGCAGGACACGGCGGCCCACGAGGTCCGGTGCGCCGCCGAACCGCCGGCGCCAGAGCCGATCGCCGAGGAGGACGACCGCGGCTCCCGCAGTCTCCTCCTCGGGGCTCCACGAGCGCCCGAGGCGCGGGCGGAGGCCGAGAACCGGAAGGAGATCGGAGGTCGCCATCCCGACCTGGATGACGTCGATCCGGGAACCGCTTCCGGGCCTCCCGTCGCGCAGGCTGAAGCTCCGCGGGCGGTAGGCCGCCAGGCCGGCGAAGGCGTGGCTCGCCGTCTGCCAGTCGGTGAGGTCCGCCAGGGAGATGCGCTCGCGGCCGCCGCCCCTCCTCTCTCCGTAGAGGGCGACCAGCCGATCGGGCTCCGGGTAGGGCAGCGGGCGGAGAAGGAGATGATAGGTGGCCGAGAACAGGGCGGTATTGGCGCCGATCCCCAGCGCCAGGGTGACGAGGGCGGTCGCCGTGAAGCCCGGAGTCTTCTGGAACGAGCGGAGAGCCCGCCCGAGGTCTTGGAGGAATGCGCGCATCGTGCCGCCGAGGAGTGTAGCGCGAGGACGTGGGAGCGCTTCCGCGGCGGCTCGACACCTACAGTAGTATGAGCGTCGCCCCTCGATTCCTACAGGAGAGCTTCCCATGAAGAGATCGCTGTCGAAGAAACTCGTCCTCCACCGCGAAACCCTGAGAACCCTCTTGGAACCGCTCCCGGACACCGCGGTCGGAGTCGTCTGTACCGACCACGCAACGACCTGCCGGTACAAGACCTGCGGCTGCTGAGCCGCCGGGCGATCCGGGGCCGCCGGGAGGTCGACACCCGTGCTAGCATCGCCCTCCCGGGCAGGCAGCTCCCCGGCCCCGCATGCGCCTGTTCACCGCAGAAGCTCTGATCCTGGATGTCTTCGATCTCCACGACCGCGACCGGATCGTCACCTTCCTGACCCGCGAGCAGGGTAAAAAGAAGGGGGTCGCCCAGGGGGCGAAGACCAAGCACAGCCGCTTCCAGGGCCAGCTCCAGCCGCTCGCCAAGGTGGAGATCACCTGGTTCGAGAAAGAGGGACGGGACTTGGGACGCCTCTCCTCGGTCGAGCTGGTGCGGCCGGCGCACCGGCTCCAGGAGGATCTGGACGGCATTCTCACCGGGAGCTACCTGGCCGACCACGTCCTCGAGTTCGCTCAGGAGAACGAGGCCTCCGACCTCCTCTACCGGCTCCTCGACTCGACGCTCGAAGCCCTGATCGAGGGGGTGGACCGCGACCTCGGAGCGCGATATTTTGAGGCCTGGGTCCTCCGCCTCTCGGGGATCTTCCCGTCGCCTTCCGAATGCCCGGTCTGCGGCCAGCCGTTCGTCGGGGGGGCGATCCTGCCCGCCGGCGGAGATATGCTGCTGTGCTTCAACTGCGGGTCCGGGGGAAGCGGAATCGCCGGCGGCGGCCAGGAGGGGAGGGGCGGCCCGGGGCGGCTCATCGTGGGGCCGGAGGCGCTCACCTTCCTCCGCCGGATCGGCCGCGAGAACCTGCAGACGGTGGCGCTCGCCGCGCCCGGACCCCAGATCCTCCGGCAGTCCGAGGAGCTCTGCTGCCGGGTGCGGCGCCAATTCCTCCAGCGCGAGCTGCGCAGTTACGAGGTCATCCACAAGACCCGCATGGGCATGTAAGGGCCTGTCGAGCGGGCGGAGAAGGGGAGCGATGCAGACTTTTCAGGACCTGATCTTGAAGCTATCCGAATTCTGGGCCGGGGAGGGGTGCGTGCTGCAGCAGCCCTACGACCTGGAGGTCGGCGCCGGGACGATGCACCCGGATACCTTTCTCCGCGTCCTCGGCCCCGAGCCCTGGCGGGTGGCCTACGTCCAGCCCTCGCGCCGGCCGGCCGACGGGCGCTACGGCGACAACCCCTTCCGGCTCGGCAAGCACCACCAGTTCCAGGTCGTCTTGAAACCCGCTCCGGCGGACATCCAGCGGCTCTATGTGAAGAGCCTGCAGGCGATCGGCCTCGATCTCACGGTCCACGACCTGCGCTTCGAGGAGGACAACTGGGAGGCCCCGACGCTCGGCGCCTGGGGAGTCGGCTGGCAGGTCATGCTCGACGGCATGGAGATCACCCAGTTCACCTACTTCCAGCAGGCCGGAGGCCTGGAGCTGTCGCCGGTGAGCGCCGAGATCACCTACGGGCTCGAACGGCTCACCATGTTCATCGCGCTCGCGAAGAGCATCTACGACATCGAGTGGGTCTCTGGCGTGCGCTACGGCGAGGTGCGCCACCAGGACGAGGTCGAGGCCTCCCGCTACTATTTTGAGGTGGCGGACGTCTCGTTCTACCAGCAGATCTTCGAGGGGATGGAGCGCGAGGCGAAGCGCTGTCTCGGAGCCGGCCTGGTCCTCCCCGCCTACGAGGCGGCCCTCAAGTGCTCGCACGCCTTCAACGTGCTCGATGCCCGCGGCGCCGTCTCGGTCACCGAGCGGGTGGGGCTCATGAAGCGGGTGCGGGACCTGGCGGTGGGCTGTGCCAAGGCGTATGTCGCGAGCCGCGAGGCTCTCGGCTTCCCGCTGCTCCACGCGGCGGCCGATCGAACCGCGACGAAGACCGCGGAGGTGGCCCATGGGTGACGCTCCCAAGGGGGAATTTCTGCTGGAAGTGCGGAGCGAGGAGATCCCGGCCCGGATGCTGGAGCCGGGGGTCAAAGAGCTCGCCACCCGGCTCTTCGAGGAGCTGATGGCGCGCGGGATCGGGCCGCGCCAGGTGGAGACCGGCTACACCCCGCGCCGCCTGGTCGTCGCCTTCTCCGGCCTGCCGGAAGGAGAGCCCGACCGCGAGGAGCAGGTGCTGGGGCCGCCCACCCGGGCCGCCTACGACAAGGACGGCGAGCCGACCCCCGCCTTCCACGGCTTCGCCAAGAAGTGCGGCCTGCCGGCCGACGCGCTGCGCAAGGTCTCGACCGAGAAGGGGGAGTACCTCGCGGCGACCGTCAAGACCGTGGGCCGGCCGACCGCGACAATCCTCGCCGAGCTGGTGCCCCGTCTCCTCGGCGAGATCTCCTGGGCGAAGACGATGCGTTGGGCTCAGGGGGGGCAGGACGTCGGTCCCTGGGTGCGGCCGGTGCACGGCATCGTCTCGCTCCTGGACGGCGCGGTCGTCCCCTTCACCCTCTTCGGCATCGCCGCCGGGGATACGACGGAGGGGCACGCCATCCTTTCGCCCGCGCCGTTCCCGGTGACCGGGCTCGCCGACTATCGGCGAGAGCTCGCCGCCCGCGGTATCGAGGTGCGGCCGGCCGAGCGCCTGAAGGCCCTCCACGCGGGAATGGCGGAGCGCGCCGCTGCCGCCGGGGGCACGCTGGTGGACGATCCCGCCCTTCTCGACAAGCTGGTCGCCATCTGCGAGATCCCCGGGGTGATGGAGGGGAGCTTCGAGGCGGAGTTCCTGAAGCTCCCGGCCGAGGTGCTGCGGACGAGCCTCCGCGACCACCAGAGCGCGTTGACCGTCGAGAAGGACGGCGAGCTGCTGCCGTACTTCCTGACCGTCATGGACCGGCCGGACGACCCCGCGGGCCGGGTGCGCTCGGGGAACGAATGGGTGGTCTCGGCGCGTTTGGCCGACGCCCGCTTCTTCTTCGGCGAGGATACGAAGGTCGGCCTCGGCCGTCGCGCCGAGCAGCTCCAGAGCCTCACCTTCAACGACAAGCTGGGGAGCTATGCCGACAAGGCGGAGCGCCTGGCGAAGCTCGCCGGGGTGATCTGCGCCGAGCTCGGCGGGGAGGCCGAAACCCCTGCCGCCCTCACCGCGGCGCGGCTGCTCAAGGCGGACCTGGCAACCGAGATGGTCAAGGAATTCACCTCGCTCCAGGGGATCGTCGGCGGCATCTACGCCCGCCTGGAGGGGCAGCCGGAGGCGATCTGGCAGGCGATCTACGACCAGTACCTGCCGGCGTCGACGGAAGACGCCATCCCGCGCGGCCGGGTGGGGCAGGTCGTGAGCCTCGCCGACCGCATCGATACCCTGGCCGGGATCTTCGGTCTCGGTCTCGTCCCCACCGGCAGCCGCGATCCCTTCGGCCTGCGCCGCGCCGCCCAGGGCGTCGTCCGCATCCTCCTCGAAGGGGGGCTGCCGCTCGACGTCGAGGCGGTGGCGACGGCGGCGGTCGGGCTCTACGGCGACCGGCTCACCCGCACTCCCGAGCAGGTGCTCGCGGACCTCCGGCCCTTCCTCGCCGACCGCATCCGCTACGTCCTCGGGCTGGCCGGCGCCGCCTACGACGAGATCGAGGCCGGGCTCGCCGTCGGTGCCGCGAGCCTGCCCGACCTTCAGGCGCGGGTCGACGCGCTCCACCGGGCGCGGACGGGAGCGGGCTTCCTCTCCGTCGTCCTCGCCGCCAAGCGGATCGCGAACATCGTCAAGGATGCGCCGGAGGGCGCGTTCGACCCGGCGCTCTTCGTCGAGCCGGCGGAAAAGGATCTGGCGACCGCGTTCACCGGCATGCGCCAGGAGATCGAGGCGGCGGCCGCGGCGCGGGACTACGAGCGCTGCCTCGCCCGGATCGCGGACCTGGCGCCCGTCCTCGACCGCTTCTTCGTCGAGGTGCTGGTGATGGACAAGGACGAGGCGGTGCGGGCCAACCGCATCGCCCTCCTCCAGACGATCGGCCAGACGGTGTCTCAGGTCGGGCGCCTGACCGAGATGGTGGTCGACCGCGCCGGGGCTCCGGGTGGTAGAAGGGCGGAGGGTGCGGCCGTCGCGACGTAGGGGGCTGCCTGGCGGGTGGGAGCCTTGAGACCTGAAGGATGAGGATCGAGGAGCCGGAGGAGGTCGACGACCAGGCCTACTTCCATGCCATCGAGGAGACCTTCGTCCGCCTGCGCGGCACTCCCCTCCTCCTCTCTCCCGCCGACTGGCACGTCGCCCGTCGCTGGCACCGGGAAGGAGTGCCGCTCGATCTCGTGCGGAACGCTTTGGAAGGGGTCTTCGCCGGGCGTCTGGAACGCGGTCTCAAGGGGAAGGTTTCCTCCCTGCGCTACTGTGCCCCGGCAGTCGAGCTGGCCTGGGACCACCTCCGCGAGCTGACCGCCCCGGGCGAACGCGACCTCGCTCCGGCGGTAGGCGGCTTCGACATCCCCCTCCGGCTCCGCTCTCTCGCCGCCGCCCTCCCCGCGAAGCTCTTCGAGCGCGAGTCCTGGGGGGAGCGGATCTGTGCCCTGGCGGCGGCGGAGCGGGGGAGCCAGGCGGTCGAGGAGGAGCTCGCCGAGCTCGATCGGGAGCTGCTCGACGCCGCGGCGGCCCGGCTCTCCGCCGTCGCCGGGCGGGAGGTCGAGGCGACGGTCGAGCGCACCCTCGCGACCCTCGCCGGCCGCGTCCCCGACGTCGAGCTCGCCCGCTCCCGCGATCAACTCAAACGACAGATCTTGCGAAAAAGACTGAAGTTGCCCGTTCTCTCCCTGTTCTCGCCGGAAGCGGAAAGTGTCCCGCAGTCTGGCCTAGAATAGGCCTTGTGACCGCCGACTTCACCGCCTCCGACTTAGCCGACCTCCGGCGGAGCCACGACCTCCTGGAGCATCCGGGCCTCGCGGCGAAGCTTGCCACGTTCCTGGGCGACCCTATCGAACGGGCCCTCGCGAGCCTCCCCGACAGCGTGTCCCACCAGATCCACCGCGCCGCCCAGGGAGCGCTCGAAAGGGCGCTCGAAGCGGCCTTGAAGACCATCCCCGCGGAGCGGCCGGTGCCCAAGCACACCGACCGTGTGCACCGCCTGTTGACCGGCGCCACCGGCGCCCTGGGCGGTTTCTTCGGCCTCGCCGGACTCGCCGTCGAGCTGCCGATCACGACCACCCTCATGCTCCGCTCGATCGCCGAGATCGCGCGGCGCGAGGGCGAGGATCTGACCCGGGTCGAGACCCGCCTCGCCTGCCTCGAAGTCTTCGCCTTCGGCGGGCCGGCGCGGCGCGGTCCGCTGGAGACGCCCGAAATCGCCGAGGGGGTCGAGCCGGCGGACACCGGCTACTACGCCGTCCGCTCGCTCCTCGCGAAGGCCCTTTCCGAAGCCGTCCAGGCCGTCGCCGAACGCGGTCTTGTGCGCGAAAGCTCTTCCGTTCTCGTGCGGTACGTCGCCCGGGTGGCCTCGCGCTTCAGCGTCACCGTCTCCGAGAAGGTCGCCGCCGAGGCGATGCCGATCCTCGGGGCGGCCTCTGGAGCGGCCGTCAACGTCCTCTTCACCGGTCACTTCCAGGACATGGCGCGCGGCCACTTCGTCCTCCGCCGGCTCGAACGCCGGCACGGCCTGGAAGCGGTGAAGAGCGCTTACGAGGCGCTCCCGAAGTGAGGCGGATGGACCCCGGGTTGGCAAAATCCCTGCATAACGTGAGACAGCGCCGGAACCTGCGCGCGGCCAGCCGTTCGACGCTGCTTTTAATTCCCGGCCAAAAAAAGGAGAGTCATGATTCAGTTCCGTAGAGAAGCGCTCAACCTTGCTCTCGCCGCGGGGCTCGCTCTCTGCCCCGGCTTCGCCTCGCAGGCGCTGGCCGACCAGGCGGCGGGCGGTACCGCTTCCCAGCCCCAGGGCCAGATGCAATCGGCTCCGCCCACGGGAACGCCGCCGGCGGCCCAGGGCACCGAAATGGCAGCTCCAATGACCACGCCGCCGGCTCCCGGCGGCACGGGCATGGCCGGCTTCGGCTTCAGCCTCACCGCCCCCCAGGGTTGGACCCAGGCGACGGACACCAGCACGATCACCGTTCCCGGCGAGGTCTGCTGCGCCTGGTCCCCGGACGGCACCGCCACCCTCGTCGTCTTCCGGCAGAAGCCGAAGGGCGCCGTCAACCCGCGCGTCCTCCTCGACCAGAGCGCCAAGGCCTATCAGACGAGCCTCGGCGCTTCCATCGATCAGCAGGAGGTGCGGGACGTCGGCGGCATGCGGGCGATGTGGATGGTCGTCACCGGCAAGGGGAACGGCGCCGCCATCGACGGCAAGGGTGCCGTCGCCACCTCCCAGCACTGGGTGGCGATCCCGCGCTCGACCGACGTCCTCATCTTCCTGCTCACCGCCCCTCAGGACAAATTCGCCACCTACGACGGGGCGCTCCAGCAGGCGCTGTCGGCGGTCCAGCTCTCCGGCACGCAGACGGCGGGCCAGAAGGCAGCCAAGTAAGGGGAACGAGTGGTGTCTTTGAGAGCGCGGAACGCCGCGGCGGTCTTCGCCGTCGCGGCCGTCGCGGTCCTTTCCTTCCTGAGCGATCTCGCGGCGGCCCCGATGGCTCCGGCGACCCCGCCGCGCTATCTCGCCCTGGGCGACTCCTACACGATCGGCGAGGGGGTGGCGCCGGCCGACCGCTGGCCGGCGCAGCTCGCGGCTCTCCTCACCCGCCACGGCATCCGCTTCGCTCCGCCCGAGATCGTCGCCCGGACCGGCTGGACGACCGGCGACCTGGCGGCGGCGCTCGACCGCGAGCCGCCGCGCGGGCCCTTCGCCCTCGTCTCTCTGCAGATCGGAGTCAACGACCAGTTCCAGGGCGGCCCGGCGGACGCCGGCTACCGCGGCCGCTTCCGCCGTCTCCTCGGCCGCGCCGTGGCCTGGGCCGGGGGCGAGCCGGGGCGGGTGCTCGTCCTCTCGATCCCCGACTGGGGGGTGACCCCTTTCGGCGCCGACCGGACGGGAGCGGAGGTGGGAGCCGAGATCGACCGCTTCAACGCCGTCAACCGGGAGGAGACGGCCCGCGCCGGGGCGCGGTGGGTGGACATCACGCCCGAATCCCGGCAGGCGGCCGCCGACCGCTCCTTCTTCGCCGCCGACGGTCTCCACCCCTCCGCCAAACAGTACGCGGCCTGGACCGCCCTCGCCTTCGATCCCGCCCAGGCGGCGCTCGGCACGGTGCCGATGAAGGTCCGCCGCTAGACCGGTCGGCCTTTTGTCATACAGCTGTCTTAAAAATCAGACTCACCTGAGATAGCCCAGGGATTGCAGGAGCTCCCGGGTTTTCTCGTCCATCTGCCGCTGGCCGCCGCCGCAGGTGCCGCCCTGGGTGTCGATGGCGACGGGGAAGCGGGGCGCCGCGGCCCAGGTGGAGAGCTCCCGCTGGAGGCGTTTCAGGTCGTCCGGAAACTGGTCGGCGACGTTCTTCGTCTCGTGGGGGTCGTTCTTCAAGTCATAGAGGGTGAAGCGCACTCCCTCGCCGCCGATCCAGCGCTGCTCCGGCCGGGTCTGGGCGAAGATCAGCTTGAAGCGGCCATCGCGGACGATCTTCTGCCACTTGTTGTTGGCCTCCCAGCCGGCCTCCGAGAAGGCGAGGCCGGGGTGCCCGCGGTCGTCGGCCGGTCGCGGCGTGTCCGGGAAGGCGGGCGCCGTCTTGGTCTTCAGGCCCTGGAGCCGCGGGGTCAGGCTCCGCCCCTGCATCCAGACACCATCCTTCAGATCGACCCCGGCGGCTTCGAGGAGAGTGGGGGCGAGATTGAGCAGCTCGACCGGATCGGGGTCGACCCGCGGCTTCAACACCCCCGGATAGTGGAAGATGAGGGGCACCCGCAAGCAGGTGTCGAAGCCGAAGCGGCCGTGGTCGAAGTAGTAGTTATGGTCCCCTAAGGACTCGCCGTGATCGGCGGTGAGGACCGTCAAGGTCTTCCCCAGGAGCTTGCGCCGCTTCATCTCGGCGAGGAGCTTGCCGATCTGGGCGTCGGTATAGGCGATCTCGGCGTCGTAGCGGGCGACGTAGAAGGCGAGATCGTCCCTCCCCTCGAGCACGTGGTGGCTCCCGATCCCAAACATCTGCTGATCCGGCTTGTCGGGGGAGATGTCGATCTTCTCCCGGTTGGCCTGGAAGAGGGCGTCACCCTGGAAACGGTCGCGGTAGGGTGCCGCCGGGGAGTAGGGGTAGTGAGGGTCCAGGTAGTGGACCCAGAGGAAGTAGGGCTTATCGCCGGTGGCGAGCTTGTTGAGGAGACCGATCGCGAGCCGCGTCACCGCCTCGGCGCCGTTGGGGTCGGGGGTGCCCGGCGGGAGCGGTGCGTTCGGCTGGTTGGGATCATTCGGCAGCGGCTTGCTCCCGGCCTTCACCAGCTTCCAGGTCTCGATGAAGGTGTCGAACCCCTGATCGAAGAAGAAGTCGGAGGCGAGCGCCCCGTTCGCGACCACCGCGTGGGTCGCGTAGCCGTGTCGCTGCAGCACCTCGGCCAGGGTCTCGAAGCGGCAGGGAATGGGGATTCCCACCTTCCGCACGATGCCGTTGTCCTTCGGGTAGGTGGCGGTGAACATCGAGGTGAAGGACGGGGTCGTCTTCGGCCACTGGACGACCGCCTGAGCGAAGCGCACCCCTTCGGCTCCCAGCTGATCGATCACCGGCGAAGTGGCGCGGGAGTAGCCATAGCTCGACAGATGGTCGGCGCGCAGAGTGTCGATCGTGATGAGGAGGATGTTGCTCGGCGGCAGCCGGTCGGCGCGCGGTCGGCAGGCCCCCAGGAGGAGGACGGCGGCGGCGGCAGCGGCGGCAAGGGCGGTCGCGAGGCGGGCGGTCGTCGGTTGCGGCATGTCGAAGGCTTTCGGTCCGGTATCGGGAGGCTCGGCTCGGAGGGAAGGATTCTAGCCCAGAAAGGCCTGAGCGATCGGCGAGGCGTTTTGCGTCCTACTCCCCATGAACCTCAAGAGCGCTCCTCTCCTCGTCCCTGCCGTGGCCTTCGCCGCGGGTGCCTGGCTCGCCTTTCAAGCCACCTCTCTCTCCCTCTCCGCCCTCGTCCTCGTCGTCGTCCTGGGCGCCTTGGGCGTCGCCTGGGGCCGCCGGTCCGGCCCGGTCCTGGCCGCTCTCGCCGCCGGAGTCCTGGTGGCGGCCGCTACCCATGGGCTGCCGGATCGGCCCGAGCGCCGGATCGATCCCGAACACCCGGCGGAGGTCGCGGCCCGGGTGGCCGGCCACTGGGTCGCGGACGAGGAGGGATGGTCCGCCCCCGCCCGGGTGGAATCCCTGGAACAGGGCGGCCGTGTCGAGTCCCCGAGCCTGGAGATCGGCCTGCATCTGCCAGGGGGGCCGGGCTCGCCGGGGGAGCCGGAGCCGCCGGCCTTCGGCTCCCTCCTCTCGCTCCGCGGCTACCTCCATCGTTCGCCGGGCTTCGCCAACCGGGCTCCGGTGCCGCCGGGACCGTGGCGCCTGCACCTCAAAAGCCGCCTCTTGATGCGGGTCGAGGAGGAGCCCGGGAAGATCGACCGGCTCTCCTCCCGCCTCCGGCAGCGGGTCGAGCGGGCCTATCGCGAAGCCGGCGGGGAGACCCCGGGGAAGGCCCTGGCCCGCGCCCTCGTTCTCGGCGATCCCTCGCGCCTCCCCCTCGCCTGGCGTCGCGGCCTCGCCGCCACCGGCCTCACCCACCTCCTCGCGGTCTCCGGCCTCCACGTGGCGATGGTCGCCGCCCTGGGGTTCCTGCTCGGCGGTCTCCTCGGCGGTTTCCAAAACCGGCTGCCGCGGCTCCTCTTGGCGGCCCTGGCGGTCGCCGGCTACCTCCTCCTCATCGGTCCCCACCCAGCTCTCCTGCGGGCCGCCACCATGGCCCTCCTCGCGCTCCTCGCCCTCGCCCTGGCGCGCCCGCCCGCGGCGGCCAACGCTCTCGGCTGGGCGGTCCTCCTCCTCGTCGTCGCGAGCCCGGCGGTCGTCCTGCGGCCGGCTTTCGAGCTTTCGGCGGCGGCGGCGGCCGGGGTCGTCCTCCTCTCCCCGGCCCTCTCTCTCCGCTTCCACCGGCTTCCCCTGCGGCTCGGTCCGGCCCTCGCCTTGAGCCTGGGGGCGGAGCTCGCCGCCCTTCCCGTGGCGCTGCCGCTCTTCTGCTCGCTCCCCGTCCTCGCCCCCTTGGCCGACCTCCTCGCCGTCCCCTGGACCGGGATTGCCCTCGTCGGCTGCCTCGCTTGGACCGGCGTCGCGATCGTCTTTCCCCGCCTGGCGGCGGCCATCCTGCCCGGCCTCGACACCCTGGCCGCCCCCTACGCCTGGCCGGCCGCCGCCGGGCCGCATCTCTGGCCTGCTTTGCCGCTCCTCGCCTCTGTCCCCCTGGCGGCGGCGCTCGCCGCCGGCCTGGCGCTCCTCCTCCTCGGCGGGCGTCTGCGCACCCTTCTCGGTCTTCTCCTCGTGGCGCTCGCCGCCGGGTGTCTTGAGCAGCCGTTCAGCGCTCCCCATGGCTGTGAGCTGGCCCTTCTGGACGTCGGCCAGGGGGACGCCATCCTTCTCCGCGACGGCCGGCGCGCCATCCTGATCGACGGCGGCGGCTGGGACGGCGCCGACTTCGGCGGCCGGGTCCTCCTGCCGGCCCTCCTGGGGGAGGGCATCCGCCATCTCGACGCGATCGTCATGACCCATCCCGATCGCGACCATTGCGGGGGCCTCGCCGACATCGCCGCCCATCTCCCGGTCGATCAAGTGTGGACCGGACCCGGCTGGCCGCCCACCGGCTGCGCCGGCGAGCTCTTCGCCCTGCCGCATGTCCGCAACCGCATCCTCCTGCCGGGAACCCGGGCGCACGTCGGGCGGTGGCGGCTCACCGTCCTCCATGCCGGGAGCGACGAGGCGAAGGTGAACGAGCGCTCTCTAGTCCTCCGCGCCGAGGCGTTCGGACGCCGGGTCCTCCTGACCGGCGACGCCGGCCGCCAGGCCGAGCGGGAGATGCTCGACCACTGGCCCGCCGCCGATCTGCGGGCCGACGTCCTCAAAATCGGTCACCATGGCAGCAACGGCTCGACCTCCGACGACTTCCTGGACGCCGTCTCCCCCCGTCTCGCTCTCATCTCGGTGGGCGTTGCCAATCCTTACCACCATCCCGCGCCCGGCCTGCTCGCCCGGCTCGCCGTCCACAAGATTCCCCTCCTGCGGACCGACCGCGGCGGGGAGGTCGTCCTCCGTTTCGAGAACCGAAGGATGCACTTGGAGCTCCCCGGATCGCCGAAATAGGCCCAACTCCGCATACACTCTCTCTCAATGTCTCGGCCGTCGACGATGCCTCCGACCCCACCCCCGGTCCTCGCCATCGTCGGCGCGACCGCGACCGGCAAGAGCGCCCTGGGGTTGGCCCTGGCGGAGCGGCTCGACGGGGAGATCGTCAGCGCCGATGCCCTCCAGGCCTACCGGCACTTCGACGTCGGCACGGCCAAGCCGGCGCCCGCGGAGCGCCTTAGGGTGGCGCACCACCTGATCGACATCCTCGATCCGGTGGAGCCCTATTCGGCGGGGGAGTTCGCGCGCCGGGCGCGGCAGGCGATCGCCGAGATCCAGGAGCGCGGCCGGCTCCCCATCGTCCTCGGCGGGAGCGGCCTCTACCTCCGGGCGCTCCTCGCCGGGATCAGCCCGGTGCCGCCGGGCGACCCGGAAGTGCGCCGGGCGTTGCGGGATCGCCTTGCCGCGGAGGGGCTTAAGGCGCTCGCCGCCGAGCTCGCCCGGGTCGATCCGGAGACCGCCGCCCGACTCGCCTCGGGGGATACCCAGAGGATCTTGCGCGCGCTCGAAGTGGCCCAAGTGTCCGGGCGGCCCCTCTCCGCCTGGATTTCAAGCCAACCCTTTGGAAAAAAAGGCACTTCAGCGATCACTGTCGGTTTGACGGTTCCGCGCAGCATCTTATACGATGAAATCGCAAGCCGCGTGGCCCGGATGCTCGAGCAGGGCTGGGTGCGGGAGGTGGCGGAGCTCCTCGATCGGTGGGTTGACCCTCACCTGCCGGCGTTTCAGGCGATCGGCTACCGCCAGCTCGTCCTCCATGTGAAGGGGGAATGGTCTCTCGAGCGAGCGATCGGCGAGACGACCCAGGCCACGCGCCGTTTCGCCAAACGGCAGGAGACATGGTTTCGGAAGGAGCCCGACGTCACCTGGTTCGCGGCCCGGGATCTGGAGAGTCGGGTCGCAGGAGTCCTTGAACACGTAGAGCGCGGTCTCGGGAGGGCCAATGCCTAAACACAACATCAACATCCAGGACGGTTTCCTTTTCCAGAGTCTCAAGGAAGGGCAGACGATGTACGTCGAGCTGGTTACGGGGCGCCCTCTCCTGGGCCGCCTCAAACGGTTCGACCGTTTCGCCGTGGTGCTCGAGAGCGAGGGGAAGGAGATCCTGATCTACAAACATGCCATCGCCACCATCGCCGCGGCACCGCCCGCCGAGAGGTAGGGCAGCTCGGGCCGCCAGCGCGACTTCTACGATCCCTGCGATCGTCGCCCTGGCCGTCCTGCTGCTCGTCAGTGCCTGTTCCACCGCTCCAGCTCCGGCTCCGCTGCCGCGGGAGGTCGCGCCGCATGGCGTGGCCGAGGCGGAGCGTGGCTACCTGCTCGACCCGCTCGAAGGCTATCCGGCGGCCGCGAAGTCCGCGACCGTCGGCGAGCGTAGGGAGCGGATCGCGCGGGTGGAGCGTGCCCTCGTCGAGGAGGCCGATCCGGCCGCCATCGAGGCGGCGCGCGCTCTGGCGCGGGATCTCGCCACCGGGGACCCCGACTTTCCGCCCGCCCAGGTGCTCGCCGCGCAGGCGGACTTCGTGGCCGGCGAGAGGAAGGGCATCGTCGCCCGGCTGCTGCCGGTGGGGGATGCCCTCCCCACCTACACGGCGAGCCAGATGCTCCTCGGCCGCACCGCGGAGCTTCAGGGCGACCTGCCGCTCGCCTACTCCGCCTATCGCGCCGTGGCGGCCAAAAACTCCCTCGCCTTGAAGCGCACCGGGGAGCTTCACCCGGGGGTCGTCGAGATCGTCGGCATTCGGCTCGGCGAGGCCTTGAAGGCGAACCGGCTGGACGAGGCCGGCCGCCAGCTCACTCTCCTCCTCGCCTGGGCGCCCACCGAGACCGCCACCTACGAGGCGACCCGCGCCGTGGCGGTGGCGCGCGGCGATCGCCGGGCGGAGCTCGGGGCGATCAAGAACCTGTCCCAGCGCCGGCCGGGGGACCGAGACCTCCTCGAACGCCGCTCCGACCTGGAGCTGCAAGTGGGGGACCCCGCCGCCGGGCTCAAGATCATCCAGGGCCTCGCCGACCAGAATCCCAAGGACGAGGGGATCGCCACCCGGCTCGCCTCGGCCAAGTTCCTCTGGCGGCTCTCGCTCCTGCCCGCCAAGGTGCGCGACGTCGCCGCGAAGGAGGACTTGAACCGGGCCGATCTGGCCGTCCTCCTCTACTGGCTCATCCCGGAGGTGCGCTACGGCAAGCCTTCGGAGGGGAGGATCGCGACCGACGTCCTCGACCATCCCCAGCGCGAGGAGATCGTGCGGGTCGTCAACCTGGGGCTCCTCGACGTGGACGACACCCTCCACCACTTCTCGCCCGGCTTAGCCGTCCGGCGGGGGACGGCGCTGCGGAGCGTCCTCCGCCTGCTGTCGCGTTTCGCCACCCCACCGCCCCCCTGCCTGGGCGATCCGCGGGTTCTCTGCGACGCGGCCCGGCGCTGCGACCTGGTCCCCGAGGGGGAGGACTGCCAGTCGAACGAGCCGTTCTCCGGCGAGGACGCCGTCGAGCTCCTGCGGCGGGCTTTAGCCCTCCTCGGCCAGGCATGACCTTCACCATCCCGAACCTGCTCTGCCTGCTGCGGATGGGGCTCGTCCCCCTCTTCATCATCTCGGTGATCGACGGCGAGCCTCGCCGCGCCCTCCTGGTCTTCGTCGTCGCCGGAGTCACCGACGCCCTGGACGGCGCCATCGCCCGCCTCTACAAACAGCAGTCGCTCCTCGGCGCCTACTTGGACCCCATCGCCGACAAGCTCCTCCTGACCTCGGCCTACGTCATCCTTTCGATTCCCGGCCTCCACCACGGCACTCCCATCCCGGTCTGGGTGACGGTGATCGTCATCGCCCGCGACGTGCTCCTCGTCATCTTCGCCCTCGTGCTCTACCTGGCCCAGGGGGTGAAGCGCTTCCCGCCCTCCATCCTCTCCAAGGTGACGACCGTCGTCCAGGTGACGGCGGTGACGGTCGTCCTCCTCTCCGGCCTGGTCAAGGACCTGGAGCCTCTGGCCCTGGGGGTCGTCTACCTGGTGGCCGCTCTCACCCTCGCCTCGGGGATCGATTACGTGCTGCGCTCGAATCAGCTGGTGGCGGACCGGGAGAAGTAGAGCCCCTCACCCGGCCGCCACGCCCGGCCTACGAACCGCTCCTCTTCTGCATCTCCGCCGCCTTGGCGAGCTGGATCGGCGTCAGCAGGTTCTTCAAGTGGATGAGGAGCGAGAGGTGGGTGCGCTTGATCATCCGTTCGAGGCTCATCACCTTGTCGGCGGCGGCCAAGGCCTTGCTCTCGTTGACCGGCCGCTCCTGGAGTTGGCGCACCAGCTCTTCTGAAGCCTCCTGCATCGTGAGCTGCGCGTCGAGGAACTCCTTCTGGGACTCGACCACCTGGGAGCGGATCGCCTTCTTTTGCGCCTCATCCAACCCGAGCTCCTGGGCGTGGCCGAGCAGGAGATCGGGAGGATAGAGAAGACGGGCGATGGGATCGCCTCCGCTCCCAGAATCCCCGCCGGCTCCGGGGTCGGGATCGGCGTAGACCCGCGGGCTCGTGAGGATCATGCCGGCGAGGAGGAGGACGAGGGCGACGGAGCGGAGGGAACGGATCTTCATCAGAGTCTCCTTGGGTGGGCGGATGGGATCAGGTTTGGATCGGGGAAGGACGGCGTCGAGTCGAGCATCTCGCCTCCGGGGATGGCGAGGAGGAAGTCGGTCGGGGGCTTCCAGGTTTCGAACGTGGGTACATCGTCTGCGGGAAACCGCGAGGGATCGGCGACGGACCGGACCTTCCAGACGATTTCCACGACGACGAGCGCGAGGAGAAGGACGGTCGCCGCGGCCCACGGTGCCAAGCGAGCGGATAGCCGCCGCCAGCGTTCGGTTCGAGCCCGGGTTGTCCGCTTCGTCCGCTGCTCGTAGCGGGGAGCGGCGGCTTCGTCCCGCTGCTGTCGCTCTGCGAAGAGTCGACGGAGCTCGGCTTCCTTGGGATCGTCGTGGGGATTCATGCGTTTTCCTCCTCGTCGAGCAACCGGCGGAGGCGCTCCTTGGCGCGAGCGTAGTGAACCCGCGCGCTGCCGATCGAGATCTGCAGCGCCTCAGAAACTTCCTCGATCGTCATTTCGTGCTGCAGCCGAAGCTCGATCACCTCGCGCTGGCGGCGGGAGAGGCGAGCGAGAGCGTCATCGAGCCGCCGCAGGCGGTCCGTGGGCTCTTCCGCCTCCGCGCTCGGCGGCCCGCTCGCCGCGGAGGAGCGTCCCCAGCGCGCGAGCCCGAGCGCGGAGAGCGCGCGGCGCCTCCGGTTTTCGGAAGCGGTGCGACGGATCACCCCGAAGAGGAAGGTCTTGAAGCTCGACCGTTCCCCAAATCGGGCCTGGCCCGAAAGCAGCTTGAGATAGCTCGCCTGCAACACCTCTTCGGCCTCCTCCCGATCGCGCCGGCAACAGGAGAGCGCCCAGCTGAAACTCCTGGGGTGGAGCCGCTCGATCTCCTGGGCCAGGTCTTCTCGGGTCATCGGGTTTTTGCCCGGCTCTAAAGAGAGCGGGCGTTTCATCCTTTGGGTGGAGCCTCTGGCGGGGTTATATGACAGGGCGCCGGCGCGTGGGGATACGAGATGAATCGGCGCTGAAGGACCGTCCCTTCCTCAACCCTGGCCAAGCCCGTGGACCACCCTCACCACCCCGCATCTGGTACCATCAGGCTACCGATGTCAGACTTCGTTCACCTCCACCTGCACTCCCAATACAGTCTCCTCGACGGGGCCAACCGGCTCGACGACGTCATCGCCGCCGCGGTCGAGGCGCGGATGCCGGCGATGGCTTTGACCGACCATGGCAACATGTTCGGGGCCATCGAGTTCTACACCCGGGCGAAGGCCGCCGGGGTGAAGCCCATCCTCGGGATGGAAGCCTATGTCGCCCAGGGGAGCCGCCTGGACCGCCAGCCCAACCGCGGCAGCAGCAACCACCTGGTCCTCCTCGCCAAGGACGAGACCGGCTACCGGAATCTCCTGAAGCTCACCTCCGCTTCCTACCTCGAAGGCTTCTACTACAAGCCGCGGGTCGACAAGGAGCTCCTCCGGAAGCACAGCGAGGGGCTGATCGCGCTCTCGGCGTGCCTCAAGGGCGAGATCAACGAGCAGATCGTCAACCGCCGGGAGAAGGAAGCCGAAGCCACGGCGAGGGAGATGCTGGAGATCTTCGGGGAGGGGAACTTCTACCTGGAGATGCAGGACCACGGGATTCCCGAGCAGCGGCTGGCGAACGAAGTGCTGCGGCGGATCGCGGCGCGCAACGCCATCCCGCTCGTCGTCAGCAACGACTGCCATTACCTCAAGAAGAGCGACGCCGTCGCCCACGACGTCCTCCTCTGCATCGGCACCCAGCGAAACGTCGCCGACACCGATCGCTTGAAGTACGCCTCGGACAACTTCTACATGAAGTCGGCGACCGAGATGCACGAGATCTTTCCCCAGGACCACCAGGCGATCGAGAACACGCTGGCCATCGCCGAGCGCTGCAACCTGGTCATCCCTATGGGCAAGTTCCACCTCCCCGAGTTCCCCGTCCCCGAGGGCCACACCCTGGACGGCTACTTCGAGAAGGTGGCCCGCGAGGGGTTCGAGGAGCGCCTCGCCGAGGTGCGCAAGCGCCGCGCCCAGGGGCTCGTCAAGTCGCCCGACGAGCTCTACCGGAAGCGCCTGGAATTCGAGATCGGCGTCATCAAGAAGATGGGCTTCGCGGGGTACTTCCTGGTCGTCTGGGACTTCATTCGCTACTCCCGGGAGCACGACATCCCGGTGGGACCGGGGCGCGGCTCGGCGGCGGGCTCGGTCGTCTCCTACGCTCTGCGGATCACCGACATCGATCCCCTCCAGTACGACCTCCTCTTCGAGCGCTTCTTAAACCCCGAGCGCATCAGCATGCCCGACATCGACATCGACTTCTGCATGCGGCGCCGCGGCGAGGTCATCCACTATGTGGGCGAGAAGTACGGCCGCGACCGGGTGGCGCAGATCATCACTTTCGGGACCCTCGCCGCCAAGGCGGTCATCCGCGACGTCGGCCGGGTGATGGGGGTCCCCTACGCCAAGGTCGACCGCATCGCCAAGATGCTCCCCGACATGACGAAGTCGCTCGCCGAGGCGGCCAAGGAGATCGACGCCTTGAAGCAGGAGGTGGCGAGCGACCCTGAGGTGCGGCGGATCGTCGAGGTCGGCACCCGCCTCGAAGGGCTCACCCGCCACGCCTCCGTCCACGCCGCGGGCGTCGTCATCACCCCGCGGAGGCTCGACGAGCTCGTCCCCCTCTACCGGGTGACCAAGGGCGACGAAGAGCAGATCATGACCCAGTGGGACATGACGATCATCGAGAAGCTCGGGCTCTTGAAGATGGACTTCCTCGGGCTCCGCACGCTCACCGTCATCGACGACGCGGTCAAGATCCTCCGCCACCAGGGGATCGACCTCGACCTCGACAACGTGCCGCTCGACGACGCGGAAGTCTTCAAGCTCTTCTGCGACGGGCGCACCTCGGGCATCTTCCAGTTTGAGTCGCGCGGCATGACCGACCTCCTCCGCCGGGCGCGGCCGTCCAAGTTCGAGGATCTGGCGGCCTTCAACGCCCTCTACCGGCCGGGCGCCCTTTCGGTCGGCATGGTCGAGGAGTACATCCAGCGGAAGCTCGGCAAGAAGAAGACCAAGTACATCGTGCCGGTGACCCAGGAGATCCTGGAGGAGACCTACGGGGTCATCGTCTACCAGGAGCAGGTCATGCTGATCGCCGTCGTCGTCTCCGGCTTCTCCATGGCCGAGGCCGACGTGCTCCGCAAGGCCATGGGTAAGAAGAACCTAGAGGTCATGGCGAAGCAGAAGGAGAAGTTCGTCGCCGGCGCCTCCCACAGCAACACCTCGCGCGAGAAGGCCGCCGAGCTCTGGGAGTACATCGAGCCCTTCGCCGGCTACGGCTTCAACAAGAGCCACAGCGTGGCGTACGCCATGCTCGCTTACAAGACGGCGTACCTCAAAGCCCACTACCCGGTGGCCTTCATGGCGGCGATGCTCAACTCCGAGCTGTCGAGCTCCGATTCGATCGCCAAGTACATGGCCGAGTGCCGGAACATGGGGATCGCCATCCTGCCGCCGGACTTGAACGAGAGCAACTATCCGTTTACCGTCGTCGGCAACACGATCCGTTTCGGCCTGGGCGGCGTCAAGGGCGTGGGGGAGGGGGCGATCGAGGAGGTGTTGGCGGCGAGGAACCGGGTGGGGCGCTTCAAGAGCCTGACCCACTTCGCCTGCGAGATCGAATCCCGCCTCACCAATCGAAAGGTTTTCGAGTGCCTCATCAAGGCCGGCGCTTTCGATTCGCTGGGCGTCCACCGCGCGGCGCTCTGGAACGCGCTCGACCGGATTCTCGAGTATGCCCAGCGCCGCCGGCAGGAGCGGGAGGTGGGGCAGGGGAGCCTCTTCGGCGGCTCGCTCGGCGCCGGCACGAGCGGCAGCGAGCCCGCCCCCGATCCCAATACTCCGCCCTGGCCGGAGCGCGAGCGGCTCCGCTACGAGAAAGAGACCCTGGGTTTCTATCTGACCGGCAACCCGATGTCCGAGCACGAGGAGGTGCTGCGGCGCCTGACCACCCACACGACGGGCGCCTTCGAAGAGGGCTTCGAGGGTCCGGCGACGGTGGGCGGCATGGTCTCGGGGCTCCGCAAGGTGAAGATCAAGAGCGGTCCCAACGCCGGCCGGTTGATGGGCCGCTTCGTGCTCGAAGACCTGGAGGGCGGCCTCGCCGTCACCCTTTTCGCCAACCAGATGCAGCAGTTCGGAAATCTTCTGGAAGACGAGGCGATCGTCATCGTCAAGGGCGAAGTGCGCGACCGCGGCGGCGAGTGGGAGATGACGGTCGAGGACATCCGCCCCTTGAAGCTCGTGACCGGCCGGGCGCTGGCCTCGGTCGAGCTGGTTCTCCAGCCCACCGCGGTCTCGACGAGCGGCATGGTGAAGCTCCGCGAGGTTCTCCGCGACCATCCGGGCGAGGTCCCGGTCACCTTCCGCGTCCAGTTTCCCGACCGCACCGTGTCGATCGCCGCCCAGGAGAGCTTCAAGGTCGACGTCGGACCGGCCTTCGTGGCCTCGATCGAGGGGTTGCTGGGGCAGGGGAGCGTCAAGGAGCGTCTGGTCGGGGCGTAAGGGGAACTTTTTTAGCTCCAAGTAGGCGGGCGATAGACCTAAGAGGAGACTAAATAGAGGCTGTCAGCCTCGGTTTACCTCTATTCAGGTCGCGGTAGCCGCTATTTTGCCGCGCGTTGCATCCTGTTAGGCTCGGTTAGCTCTAAAAGGGTCGCGGATAGACCTATCCGTTCCGCGAATAGCTCTTATTCCCGCCCCTCAGGTTCTTTCCCGCTCTCTCTTAGCGGTACTGGCTCATTTTGACCTAGCGTGAAATAATCTTTAAAATCCGAGGTTTACAGCGGCCGTGGAGTAGGCGTAAGGTTCCTCCCGTAAGGGAGGACGTACCTTCCTACGATCCAAGGAAACGGTCCCGAGCGAAGGTGGCGCCAACGCCCGGGACCTGACCAAGCACAGGAGCTAGTCCTATGCCCAGCTTGCCGCAGTCTACCCCGCCGTCCCCGCCCCCGCCCATCGACCTATCCTCCGCCACGGAGGCTACCCGCCGGGCTCTCTATGACGAGTTGGTAGAGGTCCACTTCAACCCCTCCCCCGAGGAGATCGCCAAAGCCCGCAAGAACGACGACTGGTACCAGAAGCACACCGCCGAGGAATGCGACCTGGCACTGGTCTACGTCCTCGGTCGCTGGTTCGCCTACTGGCGAGTCTGGGAAGACATCGACGACGACACCCCCGAGGATCAGCGCTGGGAGGTCGTCCGGATCGCCTACAGCAGCACGGACCCCGCCCAGCTCACCTTCTACGGGGTCTGAGCCATGAGCTTCTGGAATTCAAGCCAGGACCGGCAGAACCGGATAAACGCCTGCCTAGAGAGCTTCAGCCCCAAGAAGTTCACCGTCACCGTCGACGACTCACACGACCAATGGCGGTACCGGCTCGCCACGACGGCTCTATGGGGGCAGTCGGTCGACTTGCCGAGCTTCTTCCTAACCTGTGCCGAGTACGTCATCAAAAACCATAAGAAGCTGAAGGAGGTCCGCCGCACGATTCTCCAGGCCGAGCGGGAGCTCCGGAAGAAGAAACGCCGAGAGAAGATCGCCGAGGACAAGGCGAGAAAGGAGGCGATAGCGCGATGGAAAGGATGAAGGTTGCCACCTTCACCGTATCAGCGAACGCCGAGCAGTCCGCCCGGTGGAAGATGGCGGCGGAGTCCGCCGGTCACCGATCGGTCGGCACCTGGTTGGCGGAAGCGGCGGATCTCCACATGAAGGCCCGCGCCAGGGCCGGGGTGCCGCTCGCCTTGTCCTGGCGCCGTGGCGGGCGCTTCCGCGTCGTCATGGACGACGGCGAGGAGGTCGAGAGGGTCGGCATGGTCTCGCCCCCGTTCGCCATCCTCCGGGGCAATGGCGGCGGCGGGCGGGCATATGAGGGGAGCAAGTGCTACTCCCTCGTCTACCTCCCGGAGCGGCGCATCCTCGCCACCTTCAGGTTCGCCGACAAGGCCCGGCAGTTGGCGTCAGAGATCGCCCCGACCCTCCTCCGGGGGCTCTCGCCCCCAGAGCCGAGCGGGATCATCGAGAGGTACCGCCGGGAAGCGTATTAGAAGCCCGAGCGGTGTAGAAGCACCCGGGGCCGGCTCCGCAAGGGGCCGGCCTGCCTCGTGATATCCTCCAAGAGGCGATGTTGGCTTAGGAAGGGAGAGTTCCGGAGTTCGACTCTCTGGGCACTCCTCCTAGGTGTTTTACTTATCAGCTTCCTGCACGGCAGGCTTCAGAGAAAGGGGGCCTCTATGGCAAAACTCTTTTCAGCCATAGCGGATACGCTGTTCTCAGTGGGGGCGAGTTTCGCGGCTGGCGCCGCGCTCTCGTCCTAAGCTAACATCCCTCGGTCCCCCTGTGTTACCATGGGAGCATGCGAGACCGATCAGGCAGTCCCCAGCGTCCCCGTGATTTCAACTCCCGCGCCTTTCAGTCGGTCGCCATTCTGACGGAAACAGCGCCCCCACTACCCGAAAATATCCAACCTACGAAAGACCCTGCCGCCGTCTCCCTTGGCCGCCGGGGAGGACTCAAGGGCGGCAAGGCTCGCGCCGCAAAGATGAGCCCCGAGGAGAGGAGCGAGAGCGCCCGAAAGGCTGCGCAAGCCAGGTGGAAGCCAGATGCCCAAGCGGGGTGATCAGTTTACTTCGTCTTCCGGGGGAGCTTCGGTCGCTTCCGGTATTGGTTCTAGGGGCAGGTCCGGCTGCAAGACAAATGGTTCTTTGATACTAAGCCGGGGAGAACCGATGTTTCCATCCAACGGCAAGAAGTCACTATCGTACGTATGTAAATTTTGGATTTTCGCGAAAACGGCCGTGGCTGCGTGAATCGCGTCCTTTGGGCGCAAATGTTCATAGGCCCAAATCAGAGACCTGGCATCCTCGGCTATCTTCCGCGTGAGCTGTATTAGAATTATATAATCCTGCTTAAAAAATCCGCTTATTTTCTCCTCGGCTTCCTTGGGTAGCTCAATCGCGCCTTTATTCAATTTTATTACTTCGGTCAGGGATATCGTAGAAGTAACTATCTGTAACTCTCCACGCTCAGCAGCTCTTAACACTTGACGGCATGCCTCTACTCGCGCCGCTTCCGGCTTCAACCAAGCCAAGAAGCAGGAACTATCCCAGTAGCAGCGAGGAAGCTTCGCCATTAGATTTTAGAGAGGATTCCATACACCGAATCGGCCGTTGGTAGCCGGCTCGATTCCGGAAAGACTTCGAATTGGTCAACATCAATGCTAACCGGCTCTCCGGTTGCGCGGTAGCGAATAGTACCGGACACCGCCACGCGCTTGCGGAAGGCCGCCATAACGCTATCGATGAGTTCAAACGGGATATTGCACCGCACAGCTTTATCCGAGAGGGCATCCCAGACGCCAACGTGCAAACCTCCCGTGTCGGAAATCATCCGCAATTTTCCCTCAATAGTTCCAATTTCGAGGAGTGCCCCCCCGAGAATTCGGTCAATGTTGCGAACGACTTTATCGTTTATAGGCACCCGACCTCGGCTGCGGCGAACCTGGATAGTAGAAATGGCTTTGCCGTCCTGAAGCCGGCCCAACTCGCGCGCTTTTTCGAGCGCGTGATCATTAAAATGGTCCGGCCTCTCGGGGGATTTTTGAGAAAGTTCTTTAAATCCGGTGTAGATGGCGTGAACTACCGCAGTGGCAGAGGACGCGGGCGATTTGTTTGCATCCGCCTCATACCCAACGTTAATGCTTCCCGGCTTAAGCGATATTATCCACTCGACCGCCTGCTTTTGCCCGGTAACGGCCAAAGAGACCTCGCCGATAACGTCCAAAAATGCGTCTATAGCACGGCTAAAGCGATCGGCCGTGATTCGGCCGCCATTGATATACAGGACAAGCTTGGGATGCCGCGTCGCCACGACCTGATGGTATCACGAGCGCGCTCATAGTACCACGAAAAACTTCCTTCCCAACAGCTTGACTTTTCGAGAGCGGTCAGGCATAATGCTCATTATGGCAAACGTCCTCAGCAACGCCGACCGCACCTCCATCATCGCCGCCCTGGTAGAGGGTTGCTCGATCCGCGCCACGGCCCGCATGACTGGCACGGCCCGCAACACGGTAACCAAGCTCCTCCTCGACCTCGCCGAGGTGTGCGCCAAGGTGTCGGACGCGAAGCTGAGGAACCTCTCCTGCCGTCGCCTCCAGATCGATGAGATCTGGGAGTTCTGCTACGCGAAGGCCAAGAACGTCCCCGCCGCGAAGCAAGGCGTCTTCGGCTTCGGCGATGTCTGGACCTGGGTGGCGATCGACGCGGACACGAAGCTTGTCCCGTCCTGGCTTGTCGCTCCCCGCGACGCGGCCGCCGCTACCGAGCTGGTGCAGGATCTCGCCGACCGGCTCACCAGCCGGGTGCAGATTTCGACCGATGGCCTCAAAGCCTACGTGGGCGCCGTAGAGGACGCCTTCGGCGGGGACGTGGACTTCGCCCAGCTCCACAAGATCTACGCTTCCACCCCGGGCGGAGAGGGGCGCTACAGCCCGGCGGATTGCATCGGCTGCCAGAAGCATGTGGTGGTAGGCAACCCGGACGCGAAGCACGTCTCTACGTCCTATGTGGAGCGCCAGAACCTCACCATGCGCATGAGCATGCGCCGCTTCACCCGCCTGACCAACGGCCATTCCAAGAAGGTGGAGAACCACGCGGCGGCGGTCACCGTCCACTTCACCTACTACAACTTCTGCCGCGCCCACATGTCCCTGGGGAAGGGTGTCACCCCGGCGATGGCGGCGGGAGTCGAGAGCCGGAAATGGGACATCGCCGACCTGGTCGCCCTCCTGCCCGACTCCGACAAGTAATTAAGCCGAGGTCAAAATGAGCCAGTACCCTCTTAGCTCCTTCCGCTTCTCCATAAGCTCTATTCTGGCCCTTCTTCGCTCTTTTCCTGTCCCCAAAAGCCGGGAACGCGGCGCTCCTGGTTGGCGTCTCCGGGCCGATGGGTGTTGTAGGCTTCCTCTCCGATGACTTCAGAGACCCGAAACGCCGAAGAGCCCCTGCCTGTGTTCGGAGAGCGTCTCGCGGGCGAAAGCTACCTCGTCCGTCCGAGCGCCTACGGCATCGTCGAGAACGAGAAGGGCGAGATCGCGACCGTCCTCACCCCCAACGGGACCACCCTCCCCGGCGGCGGCATCGAAGCCGGCGAGACTCCCGAGGAGGCTGTCGTCCGCGAGGTCCAGGAGGAGTGCGGCCTCCTCGTCCGCCCTGGCGCCTTCCTCGGCCGAGCGGTCCAGTTCATCTACTCGCCCTCCGAGCGAACGTACTACGAGAAGCGGTCCGTCTTCCTCCGTGCCCACGTCCTGGGGACGACCGTGGCGACGGAGGGGGCGGACCACGAGCTCCTCTGGCTGCCGCGCCAGGTGGCGGTGGCGCGGCTCTACCACGAGAGCCATGCCTGGGTGTTGGGGGGCTTGCGGGGCTGCGGGGATTCCTCAAGGGAATGAACACGGACGATTTCCGCGAGAAGAAGGATCGCTTTTGAAGGTGGCGGTTCCTTGCCGGCCCAACTGTCGACCGTCGTCACCTCTGCCGAGCGCTTCACCCCGAAGATTCCTTTCGCGTAACATCTGAAGAACCCGCGCGCCTCTTCCTTCCGAGGAGTACATCGCCGCCCGATCCCCGGGCGGCCTCGATACCGAGAGGAGCCACGCGATGACCTGTCCCGACGATCCGGCGATTCTGCTCAGGGATCCTGTCTGCCTGACGACGCTCTCGAAGGATCTCAAAGGGGAGCTTGCGCTCCACGCCAGCGAGCCCTATTTCTGCAAGGAACCGGGTTGCAAAACGCTGAAGACGGCCCACGAGCTCAAGGTCGAGGTTCTGCCCCACGCTCCCTGCGACTCCCCCGAAAGCAAGGTCTTGAATGGCATTCTCGAGGTCGGCCGGCTTATCACGGCCTTCGAGCAGGACGGCACCCACCGGGGCCTTCACGCGGGCGATTTCGTATGGACCGGCGCCGGCACCAAAGTCACGGGCCGAATATCGGGGATGACGAACGTCGGTACCCAGCGGCAGCCCGCCTTCGACAAGTGCCAGGTCTGCGACACCCGGGGCGTGATGGAAGGGCGCCTGTGCGGCGAGATCGTGGAAGCCCACGATCCAGCCCTCAAGGGCTGCGAGGTCTTCGGCGCCTACCGCATCCACTTCGAACCGTCGGCCAAGGGTGGGAACGGCGGCGTGGCGGGTACCTTCGAAGGGGTGATCGTCTGCCCCTGCAAGCCCTGAATCCGCCTGGAAGGGCGGCGGCCATCCGAGGATCTGCCGTCGCCCTATGGGCCTGCGTCCTTACCGCTCCTGCTCCGTCGGTCGGACCACCAGGATGTTGACCGCCACGTGGGCGGGCTGGGTGACGGCGTAGAGGATCGCCGCCGCCAGGTTCCTCCGGCTGGAGCGGGGTCATCGCGCTCGTCAGATCCTCGAAACCCTTTTTGGTGGCGGGATCGGGGATGTGATCGGCGAGCTCGGTCGCGACGACGCCGGGCTCGATCACGGTGACCCGGATGTGGTCCTTGAAGGTCTCCTTGCGGAGGGACTCTGAGAAGACGTTCACCGCCGCCTTGGTCGCCGCGTAGACCGCCGAGCCGGGACCGGCGATGCGCGAGGCGACGGACGAGATGTTGACGATGTTGCCGCCGCCCTGCTCCCGGAGCAGTGGCAAGACCGCCTGGCAGGCGTAGACGATCCCCATCAGGTTGAGGTCCACCATCCGCCGGAAGTCGGCGCTCCCCACCTTCTCCAGGGGACCGTTCAGCATGACCCCGGCGTTGTTGATCAGGATGTCGATGCGCCCGAAGCGTTCCCGCGCCGCCTCGATCATCCGCTGCACCCCCTCTTCCCGCGCAACATCGGCCTCGACCGCGAGGGCCTCCCCACCCGCCTCCGTGATCCGCTGGACGAGCGCCCGCAGCCGCTTGCCCCGCCGCGCGACCGCCACCACCCGCGCCCCCTCGCCCGCCAAGGCCACAGCAGTCGCCTCGCCGATGCCGGACGAGGCCCCGGTCACGATCGCCACCTTGTCTTTCAGCCGCCCTTCCGATCGGTTCATCGCTTCCTCCTCTTCCGGGAGGAGAGTCTAATCGACTCCGTGCCCGGTCTGCAGCGCGTCTGTGGGGACGTGGGTCTCTGTGCTAACGTTTCCTCCGCCATGGATCTCCATCGTCTCGCCGAGGAGCGGAGCGTCGCCTATCACCGCGTCATCGCCGAGCGCCTGCGGCAGCGGCCTGAGGTTCTCGATCGTGCCCGCCAGCGTGTGGCAGGCTGGCTGAGCGCCAAGGCGGAAGCACCGTTCTACGCGCTCCGGTGGTCGGAGGTTCTCGCTAAAGACCCGTCCTCGATCGCGGCCTTTCTCGTCGAGCGGAGCGAGCTGGCGGACGAGCTGCGGCAGTCGAGTCCCTTCGCGGGAGCCTTGAGTCCCCAGGAACGCTGGCAGATCTGGCGCGAGACGCGGGACCGCGCGACTGGACAGCCGTGACCCGAGAGCAGCTGGAGCACCTCCTCCGCGCCGCGGCGGACATCGTCGACGACGACGAAATCGTCGTCATCGGCAGCCAGGCGATCCTGGGGCAGTTCCCCGACGCCCCCGCTTCCATGCGCGTTTCGATGGAGGCGGATCTCTTCCCGCTCCACCATCCAGAACGTGTCGACATCATCGACGGGAGCATCGGCGAGCTCTCCCCGTTTCACGAGACGTTCGGCTATTACGCTCATGGGGTCGGGGAGGAGACCGCTCGCCTGTCGGAGGGCTGGAAAGAGCGGCTCGTCGTCATCCAGAACGCGAATACCCGGGGAGTGAAGGGTTTGTGTTTGGAAGTCCACGACCTGCTCGTCGCCAAAGTCCTCGCCGGGCGTGACAAAGATCTCGACTTCCTGCGGGATGCCGCGAGGCACCGCTTGGCGAGGGCCGATCTGCTGCTGCGCCGGCTGGCCAGCGTCGAGGCGGATCCGAGGATTCTGGAAAAGGCGCGTGGTGCGATTCTGCGGGTTTTCGGCGAAGTCTAGGCGGAGCGAGAGAGGAGCCAGGTTAGGCTCTATCGATAGGTGTCTTCGCGGCGCAGGCTTACGTCCAAGAGTATGACCTCTCGCTCTACGATGTCATAGCGGATTCGAAAGCGTCGCAGGCGTAGCCGGTACTGGCCCTCACCGGTGGGGACGGCGCGTAACTTCTTGATCGGATGCGTCCGGCTGACGTTATAAGGGTCTACCTGAAGCACTGAGAGAGCATGGGAGTAGAGCTCTGCGAGGTCTGAATGGCGGCGGGCCAAAGCCTCGAGGGCTCGGACGAAGCTTGGCGTCGCCGAGACCGTAAAGCCGGGATTCATTTCTTGACGGTCTTCTTACGGCTTTTCCCTGCCACTGCCGGCAGAAGGCGCGAGACGAGACTCTCGGCGGGAATGGCTTTCCCCTCTCGGTACTCACGGCTTGCCTTGGCAATGCGCGCTCGTGCCGCGGGATCGCGAACATCGAGATAATCCTCGAATTCGTCAAAATCCATGATGACCGCGACGGGCAGACCGCCCCGTTCGACGACGACGTATTCATTGGTACGGTTCACCTCGTTGACGATCGTACCCAGGGAGGCGCGGGCTTGGGTCAGTGGGACGTGGCGGATCAGGGGGGCGGTCTCTTTGGACATTCTTCACCTCAGCCTGTAACAAACTGTACACTAGTGTACGGCGATGCGGCTGCCTGTCAAGAGCCGCCCTACCCCTGGGGCGTACTCGAGGAGACGGCCCGGATCTTGCCGCTCCTCCGCCTGTCGCCGTGTCATCGCCGAGCGTCCGCTGCAGCGGACGGAGGCCTTCGATCGTGCCCGCGAGCGAGTGGCGGGCTGGGGAAGGCGAGACACCATTCTACGCGCTCCGGTGGTCTGAGGCCCTCGCCGGCGCCCCGTCTTCGATCGCGGCATTTTTCGTCGAACGTAGCGAGTTGGCGGACGAGTTGCGGCAGTCGAATCCCTCCGCGGGAGCGTTGAAACCCAGGAACGCTGGCAGATCTGGCTCGAGACCCGGGCCCGTGCGGCTGGAGAGCCGTGACCTGAGAACAACTGGAGGACGACCTCCTCCGCGCCGCGGCGGCGGACATCGGCGACGACGAGTTAGCGTCTATGAGCGCTATCAGTTTTTGGAAAGACTACAAAGAGCTGGCGGTACCGAGCATAGCGTTAACACGGAGTCTCCGGTTATTCTTCTCATGTCAATTTCAAATCCCATGCTCAGGTTAAGCGACTCCGTGACTCGCTTGGCGACCACGGCATCCCAGGGATCACGTGGATGCACGTCAAAGGTACAGTCGCAGCGAGTACCTGAAATATCAGTGTAGTCAAGTGTGAGAAAAGTGCGCCGTGCCACGGTTATCTTGTCTCCAAAGCGCATATAGATGTCATTAACGAGTCGCGCTATCTCGCTTGTATAGTTGGTGCCTGGATTGCCATCCTGCCACGCATAGAAGGTTACTAGTCGGCCGGGTTGCTCATTCGGCTCGTAGTCGCGCCGATGAAAGTAATAAGCAGGAATATAACGAACGTGGGGATAGGCGGGAGATTGTTCGTTTAACGCAACTAGGTTAACTGCCGCGGCTTCCATGTCTGCTTTGTGGGCTATGCCGAGACGCTTAATCAGAGGTAAAAAGAATCGCTCCCAAGCATCAGCCACATACTTAAGGTCCCATTCATCTTGCAAGGACATAGTATACATAGCGTTATTCTCCAAGCCCAAAGGATTGGTAGGGTGCCGCAAGAGTTCTTCCACTTGGCTGAGGTTGACGCGATCTTGGAGGACACTGCCAAAGTTGCCAGTCCCTATTCCCGGGCCGTATCGAGCGTCAGCATCAGCGGCAAACCGCTTTCCGTCCCCTGGAGTGCTCGGATCGACCGCAAAGGAAAATTCAAGGTAGCTTGCTTGCCGTATGCTGTTTAGTTCAATCGCGGCGCCGTCATTCCAGAGTTCCAACGCATCGAAAATCTCAGCACCGATACAACGTTGCGCCTGTACAAACCTAAGGCGGGGCTGAAGCTGCGCACCAAGGAACTTGCCGTGGTCAGCTGTTAGGGCAAGCTGCTTTGTGGCGAGTTCTTGTGCTTCCAGTCTAGCCTTTAGGAACCGCTCACTTTCCTTCGCATGGTCTTTGGCTTCAGCTCCTGCCGCTCGCTCAGCTTCAAGGTCAACCTTGCGCTCTTCGTCCAAAGCAAAGGGTTCCCGAAGCCGAAACCAGACGAAGGATAGAGCCCACCACAGTCCAAAACTCACGAACACCCCTACACCGCCAGCTTCTAGCCAGAGCGGTGAAAGGCCTGGAGCCTTCAAGTGTTTGGCCGCGAAGTAGGTTGAGAAAGCACCAAGGATACTGACCGCCACGCCCGTAGAGAGGGCTGCAACGGATCGAGAATAGACGCGATGCTCAGCGCCAGCACGCCGCAAAAGGAGGCGCTGATATTTGAGCCATTGACCGAAGCTGTCATTACTGATCGGCATCTTCCCAGCACCTACCCAGTTGTCGAACCCGACCAGACTGCGGCGATCCACATTTCCCGCGCGAATTTCTTGGGTGAGCGGTGGAGTGCTAAGAAGGCTTTCGGTGGTAGTTCGTAGCTGATCGTGGCCATGGGCTGCTCTCCAGCTCTCGTTCACTCGCCATTATCCAGGCACAGAAGGTTCCCGGCAAGAGGTACGGGCCACACTTTCTTCCTTCCTCTTCCGCCTCTCTTATGCCTTCATCTTCTCATCGAGAGGAACGTCCTCTCCACCACAAACAAGCGGGGCCGACAGAGCGCGAACTCCATCGACCCCCGACCACGCAAGAGGTGATAGCTCATGCGCAGCCAGCCCCATAGTACCAGTCCGTCCGTTTTCCCCCTCGACAATGCCTTCACCCCCGCTTACCTGGTCCGCCTGCGCGAGCAGGAAGAGGTCCTGACCGTCGCCGAGGCGGAGCTCTCCGGTCCTTGGAAGATCGAGCCGGTTCCCGGCAAGCCGGGGGCGGTCGCCGTGCTTCGGCAGTGGGAGGACGTGGAGGCCGGCGATCCTCCAGTCGCCGTCCTTTGGCATGTGGAGACGGCACGGCTCCTCTCCGTCCTCCTTCCGGTGATCGACCGCGAGCCGCTCTTCTATCTAGAGGATGGGGCGGTTCCCGAGGGCTATCCCTTGATCGCGGTCTATGGCGACCAGGGTCCCCAGGTGGCCGGATGGCTCGACCGCTCGGAGCCGCGGTGGGCCGAGGGGCTCCATCCTGGAGGCGATCGTTCGCTCGCCTGTCGCTCTGGCGACTCTGCTCGAAGCGGCCGGGCCGGGGGCCGAGGAGCAGGTCGGGCGGATTCGCGCTCGGCGGCAACGGGGGTAGGGTTCGGTCCGGCAGTGGTTACGCCGGGCAGGCACGGGGGCTCTGCCCCTACCTGTCCGGCTTGGAGAGTCCGTTGGAGGGTGCGGAGAGGGTTTCCAAGGACGAAAGTGAGCTTGGCGAGGCCTGGAAGCGGGGCCAAAAGGCCTCAAATCGTCTCCCATACACCTCCAATTGCTTCCCATACACCTCCAATTCGTTCCCGAGCCCCCCTAATTGCTTCCCGAGCACCTCTGATTCCTTCCCGAGCACCTCGAATCGATTCCCGAGGGCCTCTACTTCCAATTGGAGCCTCTCGAACTCGGCCACAGAGGCTTGTTTTTGAATTGGAGGCGCATGTTTTTGAATTCGAGGTGTATCTTTGGGAGCTCGAGGCGCCTGGGATTTCATTCGAGGGCCTTGGGAAGGAATTCGAGGCGTCTAAACGGGATTCGACGCCTCCGGAGCGGCGCTCGACGGCCATGACTCCGCCCGCGGAGCCGGAACGACGAGACTCCTCGCCCGATCCTGGGCCGAGCGGTCGAGGAGGTTGAGGAATGCGACTGAGCGATCGATACCACAAGTGGGTGGAATGGAGCGAGGAGGACGCAGCCTATCTCGGTAAATGTCCAGATCTGATCACGGGAATCCACGGCGAGAACCCGGTGAAGGTCTATGCGGATCTCCACGACATCGTCGAGGACGTCATTCGGCATTTTGAGGCCGAAGGCAGGGCGCTCCCTACTCCCCGGGTCCGACCGATGCGAGAGGTGGCTTGATCGAGAGCTTGGTTCCGTTCCCTCCCGCCACCTCTACCCCTTCAAAAACGTCCCTTCCTTAAGTTCCTCAAACGCCACCCGCAGCTCTTCCTGTGTATTCATGACGACCGGCCCGTACCAGGCGACCGGCTCCGCGATGGGCTTTCCGGAGACGAGGAGGAAGCGGATGCCCTGGTCGCCGGCTTGGACGGTGACCTCGTCGCCACGGTCGAAGAGGACGAGGGAGCGGTCGGTGGCCTCGGTGGGGGGAGAGGTGTCCGCCCAGCCGACGCTCTCGGTCGGCACCGCGAGCGGTCCCGAGGCGTTGCAGAACTTGCCGCTGCCGGCAAAGACATAGGCGAAGGCGTGGCGGGTGGTCTCGACGGGCAGGGACTTCCGGCGGCCGGGAGCGACCGAGACGTCCAGGTAGATCGGCTCGGCGGCGATGCCGTCGACCGGGCCGGTCTTCCCCCAGAACTCGCCGCAGACGAGGCGGACGTGGGTGCCGTCGTCGTCGGTGATCTCGGGGATGTCGGCGGTGCGGACCTCCTGGTAGCGGGGCGCCGTCATCTTGAGCGACGAGGGCAGGTTCGCCCAGAGCTGGAAGCCGTGCATCCGGCCGGTCGGGTCGCCCTTCGGCATCTCCTGGTGGATGATGCCGCGGCCCGCCGTCATCCACTGGACGTCGCCGGCCGCGATGGCGCCCCGGTTGCCCAGGCTGTCGCCGTGCTCGACGGTGCCGGCTAAGACGTAGGTGATTGTCTCGATGCCGCGGTGGGGGTGCCAGGGGAAGCCCGCGAGGTAGTCCTCCGGGATGTCGTTCCTGAAGTCGTCGAGGAGGAGGAAGGGGTCGAATTCGGTGGGGTCGCCGAAACCGAAGGCACGCCTGAGATGCACTCCCGCCCCTTCGAGGGTCGGCTTGGAACGGACGAGTCGCTGGACCGGTCGTATGGACATGCCGAAACACTAACACGAAGACGAGTTGAGCCTTGCCAACCTCACGGCTTCGTGGTACGAAGGACCCCAAGTCAGGAACAGGGCGGGAGCCGCGAAAGCAGGAGTCCCGCCCTGGATGTCCATCCCCGTAGAGCCTCGATGTGGGCCTCCGGCCCGGCGTCAAGGTCTACGGCCCGATCCATGAGCGGGACCTTGGGACCGCACGGCGGTCCGGGAGACTGAGGGATGAATCTCACCCGTAGGGACTTTCTCAAAGTCGGTTCGATTGGAGGCGTGGCGGCCGCGGTCTTAGGCTTCGACCTGGCTCCCGCCTACGCGCAGCTCCGCAAGCTGAAGATCGCCCGCGCCACCGAGACCCGCTCCACCTGTCCCTACTGCTCCGTGAGCTGCGGAGTGATCATCTACACCCTGGGCGACAAGGCGAAGAACGTCACCCCGCAGGTGGTCCACGTCGAGGGCGACCCCGACCATCCCATCAACCGGGGCACCCTCTGCCCCAAGGGCTCGTCGCTCGAACAGGACATCCTCAATCCGCGACGCCTGACGAAACCCCAGGTCCGCCGGCCCAACTCCGATCACTGGGAGGACATCAACTGGGATACGGCGATCGACGAGATCGGCCACTGGGTGAAGAAAACCCGCGACGAATCCTTCGTCGAGAAGGACGACAAGGGCAACACGGTCAACCGTTGCGAGGGGCTGTCGTTCATCGGCGGCTGCACGGACACCAACGAGTTCAACTACCTGGTCGTCAAGAGCATGCGGAGCCTGGGGGTCTGTTACCTCGAAAACCAGGCCCGGGTCTGACACGGCCCCACGGTCTCAAGTTTGGGACCATCGTTCGGACGCGGGGCCATGACGAATGGCTACACGGATATCAAGAACACCGACATGATGCTCATCATGGGTGGCAATCCTGCCGAGAACCACCCGTGCGGATTCAAGTGGGCGATCGAGGCCAAGAAGGTCCGGAACGCCAAGATGATCGTCGTCGATCCGCGCTTCACGCGGACCGCGGCGACCGCCGACCTCTTCCTCCAGATCCGGGCCGGCGCGGACATCGCCTTCCTGGGCGGCCTCGTCCGCTACGCGATCGAGAACAACCGGATCGCCAAGGACTACATCGTCAACTACACGAACGCCGCCTTCGTTGTGAAGGAAGGCTTCAAGCTGCCCGACGACGGCCTCTACTCCGGGTTCAACGCCGAAACCCAGGTCTACGACCGCTCCACCTGGAACTATGAGGCGGGCGGCAACCTCGGACCGATTCCCGCGACGGGAGCGGGCACCGCGCAGCCCGCGACAGCGGCGGCATCGGCGGCATCGGCGGCATCGGCGGCGACCGGGAAGGCCGGCGACACCAGTGGAGTCGCCCACCCCTCGGCGGCGCCGAGCGGTGCCGCCGGCAAGCCGGCGGAGGGAGCCTCGCCCAAGAACGGCGCCGGGGGCTCGGGCGGCGGCGGCAAAGGGCCGGCGGTCGCTCCGTACACGATGGGAGCCGGCGCCGTGCCGACCCCGAACGCTCCGACCCCGCCGGCCGGCATGCCGGGAAACGTCGCCTACGACCTCTCGCTCCAGCACCCCCGTTCCGTCTTCCAGCTCTTAAAGCAGCAGTACTCCCGCTATACCCCGGAGATGGTCGAGCGGGTGACCGGCATTCCGAAGGACCAGTTCCTCAAAGCCGCCGAGCTCTTCACCTCCGTCCGCAAGGACGGCGACATGAAGAAGGTCGCGACGATCATCTACGCGGTGGGCTGGACCCAGCACACCTTCGGCACCCAGATCATCCGCACCGCCGCCATCCTCCAGATGCTCCTGGGGAACGTCGGCCGGGCGGGTGGTGGGGTCAATGCCTTGCGCGGGCATTCGAACATCCAGGGCGCGACCGACATGGCGGGCATCTTCGACAACCTGCCCGGGTATTTGAAGGTGCCGACCCCGGCCGATACCGATTTCGCGGCCTACGCGAAGCGGATCACCCCCACCACCTCGAAACCCACCGAGTGGGACTCGTTCAACTATTGGTCGAACACGCCCAAGTTCGCCGTCTCGCTCTTGAAAGCGATGTATGGCGACGCGGCGAAAAAAGAGAACGACTGGGCTTTCTCCTACTTGCCGAAGATCGACCGCAATTACTCCTGGACGAACATCTGGGACAGCATGTACCGCGGCAAGATCAAGGGGATGCTCGCCTTCGGGATGAATGGCGTCGCCATCGGTCCGGACTCGCAAAAGAACATCGAGGCTCTGAAGAAAGCCGATTTCCTGGTCGTCGGCGAGATCTATCCCGACGAGACGAGCGAGTTCTGGATGTCGCCGGGGATCACCCGGGACGAGATGAAGAAGATCCCCACGACCGTCTACCGGCTGCCCTGCGCGGGATTCGCCGAAAAAGACGGCTCGATGACCAACTCGTCGCGCTGGCTGCAGTGGAAGAACGCGGCGCTGCCGCCGCCCGGCCTCGCGCGGCTCGATCAGGACATCATCGCGCAGATTTTCTTGAAGGTCCGGGCGCTGTATAAAAAGGAGGGCGGGAAGTTCCCCGATCCCATCCTGAATCTCACCTGGCCCTACACCGATCCGCTCCATCCGTCGCTCTCGGAGCTCGCCAAGGAGTTCAACGGCAAGGCCCTGGCGGACCTGGAAGATCCGAAGACCCACCAGCAGATCAAGGCCGGCCAGCAGCTCCCCGGCTTTGCTTGGCTCAAAGACGACGGCACGACCTCCTGTGGCAACTGGCTTTATTGCGGCAGCTGGACCGAGGCCGGGCCGCAGCTCGCCCGCCGCGGCACGGAAGATCCCTCCGGCCAGGGGATCTATCCCAACTGGGCGTGGAGCTGGCCGGCCAACCGGAGAGTGCTCTACAACCGCGCCTCCTGCGATCCCGCGGGCCAGCCCTGGGATCCCGAGAGACGGCAGGTGTGGTGGAGCGAGGCGGGGCAGAAATGGGTCGGCAACGACGTTCCCGACTTCAAGGTGGACTCGCCGCCCAAAGATCACATGGGGCCGTTCATCATGAACGCCGAAGGGGTGGGCCGCATCTTCGCGCCGCTCGCCGCCTTCGCGGATGGACCGTTCCCGGAGCACTACGAGCCGATCGAGAGCTTGATCAAGAATCCTTTCCATCCGAACCAGTCGACCAACCCGGTCGTCAAGAAGATGACGACGGCAGCCGACAAGTACGCCACGATGGGGGATGAGTTCAACATCATCTGCACCACCTATCGGTTGACCGAGCATTACCACTACTGGACGAAGAACAACCCGGTGAACGTGCAGCTCATCCCCGAGCCGTTCGTCGAGATCCCGGTCGAGCTCGCGGAGTCGCTCGGAATCACGGGGGGCGAGAAGGTGAAGGTGACGAGCGCGCGGAGCCACTACGTGGCCAAGGCCTTCGTCACCCGCCGGATCAAGCCGATGATGGTCGACGGCAAGAAGGTTTTCCAGATCGGCATCCCGATCCACCAGGGCTTTCGCGGTATCGCCGAGGACGAGGAAAGGAACGCGCGGACGCTGGTCAACCGCTTGTCGCCGACCGTCGTCGATCCCAACGCCTATACACCCGAGTTCAAGGGCTTCCTCGTGAAGCTGGAAAAGGCCTGAGGGGACCGCCATGAGCCAAGCGAACATGGAAATCGTCCGCATCTCGGGCCGCACCGGCGTCGTCCCCGCCGCCGGTTTGAAGCGCGAGGTCTCGGTCGCCAAGCTGATCGATACGACGACCTGCATCGGCTGCAAGGCCTGCGAGGTCGCCTGCCTCGAATGGAACAACCTCTCGTTTTCAGAGACCACCTTCGACAACAGCTACCAGACGATGCCGGAAACGAAGTGGAACTTCTGGAACCTGATCAAGTTCGACGAGTACGAGCCGCATGGCGGCAGCCTGATGCTCCTCATGCGGAAAGACCAGTGCATGCACTGCGAGGAGCCGGGCTGCCTCATCGCCTGTCCGTCCGACGGCGCCATCGTCCAGTATGCCAACGGCATCGTCGACTTCCAGCAGGACCAGTGCATCGGCTGCGGCTACTGCCTCGCCGGCTGTCCGTTCAACATCCCCAAGTTCAGCCCGACCTCGCACAAGGTCTTCAAGTGCACGCTCTGCGCCGACCGGGTGAGCGAGGGCCTGGAGCCGGCCTGCATCAAGGCCTGTCCCACGGGCTGCCTGCATTTCGGCACCAAGGTGGAGATGACGGAGCTGGGCGAAAACCGCGCCCATCAGCTGCGCGAGCAGTCGGGTTTCGCCAACGCCGGGGTCTATGATCCCTCCGGTGTCGGCGGCACCCACGTCATCTACGTCCTCCACGACATCACCAACCCCGAGGCCTACGGCGGCCTGCCTAGCAACCCGCGCGTTCCCTGGACGGTCCGCCTCTGGAAGGGACCGCTCAAGTGGATCGGCAACCTCGCCATGGCAGGCGGCCTCCTCGGCATGGCGGTTCACTTCCTGCGCTTCGGTCCGAAGATGGTCGACGAGGAACGAGAGATTCCGCGGAAGGGGGAGGAGCCATGAGCGAGTCGAACGAGTTGCGCCTGCTGCCCAACGACCGGGTTCTCCGCTACACCTACCGCGAGCGGCTCATGCACTGGGCGGCGGGGTTGTCCTACGTCTATCTCCTGCTGACCGGGCTCGCCTTCTGGTACCCGTGGTTCTTCTGGCTCGCCACGGTGATGGGCGGGGCGACGCTCTCTCGCATGGTGCACCCGTGGGTGGGCGTTCTCTTCACCCTTTCGGTGATCTGGATGTATGGCATCTGGAGCACCCAGATGCGGGAGGCTCCGGGGGACAAGGAGTGGTGGCACTCGCTCCGGCACTACGTCCGCAACGAAGACGACGAGATGCCGGCCGAGGATCGTTTCAATCCCGGCCAGAAGATCCTCTTCTGGGGTTTTTTCTGGTGCGGGATCGTCCTCTTCCTCTCCGGCCTCTTGCTCTGGCGCCCGAACTGGATTCCTTTCAGCCTCTACGGTCTGCGGCTCGTCGCCGTCTTCGTCCATCCGGTCGCGGCGCTCTTGACGATCGCGCTCTTCATGATCCACGTCTACATGGGGCTCGCGGTCGAGCGCGGCGCCTTCGGCTCGATGGTCCGTGGCGACGTCTCCCGTACCTGGGCGCAACGCTTCCATCGCGCCTGGTACGAGCGGGTGGCGCGCAATTCCGGCGAGCCTCCCGCGCCGCCGGTGCGGACCGCACCGTCTGTCCTACCGGCGAATGACCGGCCGTAAGTGGGATTTGAGGGTCGCGCGGGCGAATGAGCTCGCCGCGACCCTCCCCTTCGCCGCCGAAGGTCTGCGTTTCTACGAGCGGATCGTGAGCTTCCAACGCTCGCTCTACGAAAACCTGGCGGCCGGGAACGGCAAGACCCAGAGAATCCTGCCGCCCGGCTCGCTGCGGGAGACCCTGGAGCTTTTCGTCCTCCTCCCCTGGTTCGGTTCCTTCCTGGACTTCGTGGGAGAGATCTCGCCGCCCCCTCTAGCCCAAGCCGCCGCCGCGCTTCGCGCCCAGGGAAGCCTGCGTTGGGAAGAGCTGCTCGACGAGCTCTGGCGGGCCGGCGAGGAGGAAACCTTGGGACTCTCACCGACCGAGGGGCTCCTCGCCTGGACCTTTCTGCAACCCTACGCCGAGCATCTGGCGGATGCCGCCGAGCCGTGGGAGGCGGACAGCACGCCTTCGCTCTGCCCGCGCTGCGAGGCGCGACCGCTCGTCGGCGTCCTCCGGCAATTGGGGGACGGCGCCAAGCGCTCGCTCGTCTGCTCACTCTGCGCCACGGAGTGGGACTACCGGCGGATCGTCTGCCCCGCCTGCGGCGAGGAGGACGTCGGGAAGCTCCCCGTCTACGTCGCCGAGGAGCTGCCGCACGTCCGGGTCGAGGCCTGCGACACCTGCCACCACTACATCAAGACGATCGATTTGACGAAGAACGGTCGGGCGGTCCCGGTGGTGGACGAGCTTGCGGCTTTACCTTTAAGCCTGTGGGCGGCGGAGAAGGGGTATACGAAGCTGAGTCTCAATCTGCTGGGGGCGTGAAGGGGGACCTGCCGGCAGCCCGGCGATCCCTCGCCGGGCTTTTGAGGTGGGGGATCTAGCGCCGGCGACCGCGGCGCATGGTGGTCTTGGGCTTCATCTCGACATAGGGTGGGACGCCCGGCGCCGTGGAGCGGGGGAGCTCCTCGCCCAGGGTGGATTCGATCTCCTTGATCGTTGGCTTGTCCTGCCAGGTGGCGATCGAGGAGACGGTGCCCTGGCGGGAGCCGCGGGCGGTGCGGCCGGCGCGGTGGATGTAGTCCTCCGGGCAGTCCGGCATGTCATAGTTGATGATGTGCTCGATCTTCGGGATGTCGATGCCGCGGGCGGCGATGTCGGTCGCCACCAGGACCCGGTGCTCGCCTTCGCGGAAGCCCTTGAGCGCTTGCACCCGCTGGCCCTGCGAGAGGTCGGAGTGGATGCGCTCGACCGAGACCCCCTCCCTTTCGAGGAAGCGCGACAGCCACTCGGCGTCGCTGCGCCGGCGGATGAAGACGAGCGTGCTGCCCTTCTCCTCCTGGAGGAGCGAGAGGAGGCAGGACTTTTTGTTCTCCGGGTCGACGAGGTAGAGCCGGTGCTCGATCCCCTCGGCGGCGCCCCCCTCGGGGAGGATGTCGATGCGGAGCGGATCCTTCAAGAAGCGCTGGGCCAGCCGCTCGATGGGCGCCGGCATGGTGGCCGAGAACATCATGGTGTGGCGCTCGGGCGGCAGCTCCTCCAGGATGCGGAGCACCTGGGGCAGGAAGCCCAGGTCGAGCATGTGGTCGCCCTCGTCTAAGACCAGCTCCTCGACCTTGTCGAGCCGCAGGCTGCCGCGCTCGACGTGGTCCAAGAGGCGGCCGGGGGTGGCGACGACGATGTCCGGCCCCTGGCCGATGCCGTGCATCTGCGGCCCCATCTTGACCCCGCCGATCAGGCAGACGGTTTTGAGCTGGTGGTCCTGGCCGAAGAGGTCGAGGAAGGCCTTGGTCTGGAGGGCGATCTCGCGGGTGGGAGAGACGATGAGGCCGCGGACCCCGCGGCCGTGGGTGAGCCGCTCGGCCAGGGGGAGGACGAAGGCGGCGGTCTTGCCCGAGCCGGTCTCGGCGAGGCCGATCAGGTCGCGGCCGGCCAGCGCGTGCGGGATGACCTGGGCCTGGATGGGCGTCGGATGGACGAATCCGACCTGCCGTACGATGCGCAGGATGGATTCCGAGAGACCTAGGGCACTGAAGGGTTTGTCGGTAGTTTTTACAGGGTGTTGTGGTATGGCTATGCTTTCCATGCAACTCCAGTTATAGACGACTCCGCGCCAAAGGGCAAGCTCTCGCAGCACGGAAGCGACTGAGCGACAAGGGATTAAGCGCGCTCGTAAAGCGCTCCTTTCAGTGGTAACCCAAAGGCTTGGCTGGAGATTCCTGGGCGCGATTTGGGGCAGGGGGCGGTCGGGGCAGGCCCCACCTGCCGACTGGGGCTCAGCTGGGAACGGTGGGCTCGCCGGACATCACCCGCTCCGGCCGGCCCTCGCGTTCGAGGAGGAATTCGAGGCAGGGCGCGGGCGCCAGGGGCCGGCTGAACAGGTAGCCCTGCACCTCGTCGCACCCCTGCTCGCGGAGGATGAGCCACTGGCTTTCGAGCTCCACCCCCTCGGCGACGACGCCGATGTCCAGGGTGTGGGCGAGGGCGATGACGGCCGAGGCGATCTCGTAGCTGCCGCGGGTGCCGCCGAGCGAGCGGACGAAGGAGCCGTCCACCTTGAGGGTGTTGATGGGAAAGTTGGTGAGATAGCTCAAGGAGGAGTAGCCGGTCCCGAAGTCGTCGATCGAGATCCGCACCCCGAGCGCCTTCAACCCCGAGAGCACGGCGAGGCTCGCCTCGGCGTCCTGCATGGCGAGGGTTTCGGTGATCTCGAGCTCCAGGGCCGAGGCGGCGAGGCCGGTCTCCAGGAGGACCCGCTCGACCCGGGCGATCAGGTCGGGGTGCTGGAAGGGGCGGGCCGAGAGGTTGACCGCCACCCGCAAGGGGAGCGCGAATTCGTGCCTCCAGGCGCACACCTGAGCGCAGGCGGTGCGCAGCACCCAGAGGTCGATCAGGTCCGTGAGGCCGGTGATCTCGGCCAGCCAGAGGAACTCGCCCGGCGGCATGAGGCCACGGGTGGGATGGTTCCAGCGCAGCAGGGCCTCGACCCCGGCGATGTCGCCGTTCCGGGCGTTCAGGATCGGCTGGTAGTGGAGGACGAACTCGTCGTTCGCGAGGGCCTTCCGGAGGTCGTTTTCGAGCGACAGGCGCTCCAGGGCGTGGGTGTCCATGCTCGACGCGTAGAGCTGGTAGCTGTCGCCCCCCAGCTCCTTGGCCCGGTACATGGCGACGTCGGCTTTTTTGAGCAGCTCCTCGGGATCTCTGCCGTCGCCGGGGAAACGGCTGATCCCCAGGCTCGCCGAGATGACGACCTCCTGCCCCTGGAGCCCCATGGGTTGGCGGACCACCGAGAGGATCTTCTCGGCGACGTTGACGACGTCCAGGTCGTGGCGGAGAGCGGGGAGGAGGATGGTGAACTCGTCGCCTCCCTGCCGGGCCACGGTGTCGCCCTGGCGGAGCGCCCCGCGGAGGCGCTCGGCCAGGATCTCCAGCATGTCGTCGCCGGCACCGTGGCCGAGCGAGTCGTTGATCACCTTGAAGCGGTCGAGGTCCAGGAAGAGCACCGCGAGGCCGCTCCCGTGGCGCTCGGAGAGCTCCAGGGCGTCGATCAGCTCTTCCAGGAAGAAAATGCGGTTGGGGAGGTCGGTCAGCGGATCGTGGTAGGCGAGGTGCTCGATCTGGCGCGAGGCCTCGGACGTCCGCTTCCTCTCCTCGTCGAGGAGCCAGATCACCATGCCGAGGCCGATCGCCGCCTGGAGCGGGACGTCGAAGATGGCGAGCGAGGCGGGATTGAGCCCGATCCGATGGCCGAAAAAGTCAGGGCTCGCGACCAGCACGAGGTAGAGGAGTTGCTCCAGCCCGTAGAGGAGGAGGGAGCTGGCGGTCAAAATCCGCCCGTTGCCGATCTTTCTGGGCGCCGTGCGGAAGACGCCGAAGCTCGCGATCGAGAAGGCGAAGCCGGTGAACAGGAGGCGGGGGCCGCTCAGCACGAGGAGGTGCAGGTCGGCGGGGGCGAAGAGAGCGGCGGCGACCGTGGCGACGGCCACCCCCGAGAGGAGGACGAGAAGAATGCGGCGGAGACCCAGGCTCACCGTACGGCCGGTCGCCACCTCGCCGGTGCCGAAGAGGAGCCAGGCGACCTGCCAGTGGCCGGCGATGAGCGAGACGGTAAAGAGGAGAAGGGTCGCCGGCGCCGCCTCCGGGAGGTGGGCGGCGAGGAGCGCGGAAAGACCGCCGCACGCGAGCGAGACGCAGGAGGCCCACCAGCTCCAGGCCCAGTCGAGCAGGTACTCGCGCCGGTAGGTGTGGAAAAGGCCGAGGAGGACGAGGGCGAGGATGACGGCGCTCGTCGCCTCGGCGAGCTGGGTGATGTAGAAGCTGACGCCGCCGCCGACCGCGATCGGCGCCGCCATGGCGAGGCTGAGGGTGCGGCCGGGCTGCCCCGACTGCGCGAACGCCCCCGCTGGCAGCAGGGCTCCCAAGGCAACCGCCAGGAGGCCTCCGAGCCCAGGCCGAGCCGAGCCGCAGCGCCGAACCGGGCGAATCCTTTCCCCGGACATAGTTTCCCGCATGATCTTGCGCATGAGTCTAACAGCTTGGGGACGGCTGGTGGCGGGTAGGAGGGAGAGACGGGCGGGAGAAGGGGGGAGGTTCCCGGAGGGGGACCGCCGGAAGGCCGGCGGCCCCTCCACGGGTGGTCTGCCAGGGGCTTTAAGCGCCCTTCGGGTGAGCGCCGCCGCTCTTCTTCGCCTCGCGGGCGCCCATCTTCAGGGCGTCGGCTTCGGACATGTACTGGCCGCGCTTGGTGCGACCGTACCAGGGGTCGCCCTCGCGGTGGAAGATCTTGGTTTCGAGGTTGACCCAGACCATCCCCTTGGCGGGCGGCGGCACCGCCTGCGTCGTGGGAGGGGTGGCCTCGGAGCTCGCCGTCCCGGCCGGCATCGCCGGCATCGCCGGCGCCGCCGGTGCCGGATTCGGCAGGGTGGGTCGGGCGGCGGCCGCCGCGGCCGCCGCGCCGCCGGCGGTCACCAGCGGAGTCAAGGTCTCGATGGTCTTCGCCGGAACGCCCGCCTTGGCGAGGTCGGAGACCGAGGCGTAGGGCCGTCCGGCGATGATCTTCTTGGCCGTGGCCGGGCCGACCTTGGGGAGGCTCTCCAGGTCTTTCTGGGAAGCCGAGTTGAGGTCGATCTTGCCGCCTGCGGCCGCCGGAGCCGGGGCCGCCTTCGTGGCTTTGGCGGCTTTGGAGGGAGTGGCGGCCGGCGCCGCCGGTGCCGCCGGAGCGGCCGGAGCGGCCGGAGCCATCGGCGCCGGAGCGGGCGCCGCCATGGCGCCGCCGGCGGTCACGAGCGGGGTGATCTTCTGGATCGTGCTCGCCGAGACCCCGGCCTTGGAGAGGTCGGCCACCGAGGCGTAGGGTCGCCCGGCGATGATCTTCTTGGCGGTGGCGGCGCCGACCCCGGGCAGGGCCTCCAGATCCTTCTGGGAGGCCGAGTTCAAGTCGACCTTGGCTCCGGCCGGTGCGGGCTTGGCAGCCGCCTTGGCGAAGGCAGGCGATGTGACGAGAGAGGCGAGAGGGAGGATCAACGCGAGCCCGAGCAACGCGGGCAGGATCCTCATGCGCAATCGTTTCATGGGCTCCTCCTGAAAAGGGAATGGAAGCTCCGGACACGATTCCGCGCCGGGGCTCGGAGGAGCCTACAGCATTTGACGGCGGTTGGTGGCGGATGGCAGATGACGGCGGGGCGTTGGCCGGTGGTAGACTCCAGGCCCGGAACAGACCGCCGAGAAGCGCCCTCCTCGGCGACCCAGGAGCCCAATGAACTCTCTGATCCTGAAGAGCTTCGCTTCGATCTCCCTCGCCCTCCTGATTCCCCTCGCCGCCCGGGCCGCTCATGCCGCCGAAGCCGCCGAAGCCGCGCCGGGGAGCGCCGGCAAGTCCGACACCCTCCCTTCCGTCGCCGCCAAGACGACCGGCCTCGAACGCCGCGAGGGTCTCCTCCCGGTCTACCTCGACCGCCAACACGGGAAGGTCTGGCTCGAAGTTCCCTCCCCGGCGGGCAAGCCGGACGGGGAGGTCGGGAGCTACCTCTATGTAGAGGGGATCGTCACCGGACTGGGGTCGAACCCGGTGGGCCTCGACCGCGGGCAACTCGGGAACGGGCGCATCCTCACCCTGCGGCGAGTGGGGGGGCGGGTCCTCCTGGAGGAGAAGAACCCGCGCTTCCGAGCCCTCACCGACGATCCCATGGAGCGGCGGGGGGTCGAGGAGTCGTTCGCCAATTCGGTCGTCTGGGGTGGGGAGGTCGCCGCTCTCGACTCGGATGGCAAGGCGCTCGTCGACTTCACCACGTTCCTCGTCCGCGATGTCCATGGCATCGTCACCACCCTGCGGCAGACGGGGCAGGGGCGCTGGGACCTGGACGCCTCCCGGAGCGCGGCGGATCTCTCGAACTGCCTCTCGTTTCCGGAGAACCTGGAGTTCGAAGCCGTCCTCACCTATCAGTCGGCCGAGCCCGGGCGGCTGGTCACCGAGACCGCTCCGGTTCCCGGGTCGATGACGATCACCCAACACCAGTCGCTCGTCCAGCTGCCGGACGACGGCTACCGGCCGCGCCCGGTCGACCCGCGGGCGGGCTATTTCGGGGTCGAGTTCCTCAACTATTCGGCGCCTCTCTCGGCTCCCATCGAGACCGCCTGGATCGCCCGACACCGGCTGGAGAAGGTCGATCCCACGGCGGCGCGGTCGCGGGTCAAGAAGCCGATCGTCTACTACCTGGACCCCGGTTGCCCCGAACCGGTCCGGAGCGCTCTGCTGGAGGGGATCGGCTGGTGGAAGGAGGCGTTCGAGAAGGCGGGCTTCCTCGATGCCTTCAGGGTCGAGATGCTGCCCAAGGACGCGAACCCGCTCGACGTGCGCTACAACATCGTCCAGTGGGTGCACCGGGCGACCCGCGGGTGGTCCTACGGCGGCGGCATCATCGATCCGCGGACGGGGGAGATCGTCAAGGGGTTCGTTACCTTAGGGTCGCTCCGCATCCGGCAGGACCGCCTGATCTTCGAGGGGCTCGTGGGGACGGAGGCGACCGGCAAGGGCGGGCCGAACGATCCGGTGCAGGTGGCCCTCGCCCGCATCCGCCAACTCGGCGCCCACGAGGTGGGCCACAGCCTGGGCCTGGAGCACAACTTCGCCGCGTCGAGCTACGGCCGGGCCTCGGTCATGGACTACCCCGGCCCGCTCGTCCAGATCACCCCCTCGGGAGATCTCGACCTCTCGAACGCCTACGCCCGCGGGATCGGCGCCTGGGACGTCCAGGCCATCCGCTATGGTTACAGCCAGTTCGCGCCCGGGGCGAACGAGGCGCAGGAGCTCGACGCCATCGTCCGCGACGGGCTCGCCCACAACCTGATCTTCCTGACCGACCAGGACGCGCGGCCGGAGGGCGGCGCCCAACCGGTCGCGAACCTGTGGGACAACGGCACCGATCCGGTGGCCGCGTTGGAGCAGTCGCTCGCGGTGCGCAAGATCGCCCTCGCCCATTTCGGCGAGCACAACATTGCTGTCGGGCAGCCGCTCTCCTATCTTCAGGAGGTGCTCGTGCCGGTCTACTTCCACCACCGCTACGAGCTCGACGCGGCGGCCAAGGCGGTGGGCGGGCTCCACTACCTCCACGCGGTGCGGGGAGACGGCGAGATCCCCTCGCGGCCGGTGCCGGCCGAAGAGCAGCGGCGGGCGATCCACGCCTTGAGCGGCCTCCTCCAGCCGGAGGCCCTGGACCTCCCCGACTCGGTCATCGCCCTCCTCGTGCCCCGGCCGCCCGGGGAACGGCCGAACGGCGAGATCTTCAGCGGCCGCACCCGCCCCGTCTTCGATCCGCTGGAGGCCGCGGCGACCGCCGCCGACATGGCCGTCCGCGCTCTCCTCCAACCGGAGCGGGCGGGCCGGCTGGTCGACTTCCACCGCCGCGATCCGGCGCTGCCGGGTCTGGAGGAGGTTCTGAAAGCCCTCGTCGGCGTGGCTTTCCCCAGCGCGGCCGAGAAGCCCCGCCAGGCGGAGCTCCGCCGCACCGCTCAGGACACCCTCGTGCGCGGCCTGATCCGCCTCTCGGCCGATCCTCAGGCGTCGCCCGGGGTGCGCTCGCGGGTCGACGCCGAGCTTGAGGCGCTGCGCAAGCGTCTTCATGGCGGCGCTGGGACGAGCGAGGGCGCCGCGGCGCAGCGGGCGTTCCTCGCCGCCGAGATCGGCCGCTATCTCGACCGCAGGACGGAGAACCCGGAGATGCTGCCGCAGCCCCTGCCGCCGCCGCCGGGCCAGCCGATCGGGGGCGGAATGCCGGGAAGGGCCGGCATGGAGATGCCGGGAATGGGCGCGATGGGGGAGACGGGGGAGTCGCAGACCGTGAACCTCGGCGGCTGTGAGTGGGGTGGCTAGCCCGGACCGCCCTGAGGCGGCCGCTCCTCGTCCTCGTCCTCGTCGCCATTAGCACGGCGCTCGCCGCGAAGGGGCTCTTCCGGCTGGAGCTGCGGACGGACGGGGCGGCGATCTACCCCCTGGGAGATCCGGTGGTCCTGCGGTCGGCGGCCGACCGCGCGACCTTCCGCGAGCCGGATCAGGTGATCCTCCTCGTCACCTCCCGCCCGGGCGGTCCGCCGGTGGCCTCGGCTGCCGGCTTCCGTTTCCTCCAGGCGACGCAGGCGGCCCTCTCCGCGCTCCCGGCCGTCGATCGCCGGGGCGTCTGGTCGGTCGTCACCCTGATCGAGCCGCCGGCGAGCCTCAAATCCCCGCTCCGCCTGGGGACCTATCTCGAAACCTGGGACGGCAGCGACGCCGCCTTCCCGGAAGTCCTCGCGCGCCTGCGCCGGCTGCCGGTCGCGGGCGGGCTCTTCCTCGCGCCGAGCGGCACCGCCGCCGCCTTCTACCTCTCGGCCGCCTACGGCGTCGACCGCCGGGAGACGGTGGCCGACGTCCGCCGTTTCGTGGCGAGCCGGATGGCCGCCGCCAGTCCCCTCTTCCTGCTCCGCGTCACCGGCCCGGTCGCCGCCGAAAGCGAGCTGGGGGAGGTGGTGCTCAGAGATCTCGCCCGGCTCGTCCCGGCCATGGTGATCGCCGTCGCCCTCCTCCTCGCCCTCTGCCTGCGCACCCCGGGAGGGGTCGTCGTCCCGCTCGCCCAGGTGCTCGCGACCCTGGTGTCGACCCTCGGCCTCATGGGCTGGGCCCGGGTGCCGGTCACCCTGGTGACGACGGTCCTGCCGGTCCTCCTGATGGCGATGGCGATGACCGACGAGATCTACCTCCTGGAACGGATCGCGGACCACCTCTCCCTCGCCGCCGGATCTTCCGAGGGTGGGAGGGACGAGCGCGGCCGGGTGGTCCGGGCGACGGCCGCGGCCTTCGCCGACCTGACGGCTCCCCTCGTCCTCATCTCGCTCGCGACCGCGGCCGGCTTCTTCTCCTTCCTGGGCGCCTCGATCGCGCCGCTGCGCCACCTCGGTCTCTTCACCGGGATCGGGCTCGTCCTCGGCATGCTCTTCACCTTCACCCTGGCGCCCGCCCTGATCGCGCTCCTGCCGCCGGGCTGGATCGTCCGGAAGAACGGGAAGGGCGGCTCACGGGGCGTCTTCGCCTATGAGCGCTTCACGGCGCGCCGCCCCCGTGCCGCCGCCCTGGGGCTCGTCGTCCTGCTCGCGATCGCCCTCCCCGGTCTCTTGCGGCTGCGGGTGCAGGACTCCTGGATCGACAACTTCGATCCCCGTTCGCCCCTGGTGACGGCGGAGCGCCGCTTCAACCACGAGTTCTGGGGGAGCTACCGCTGCGACCTGGTGCTCGGCGGGGCGCCGGGCGCCTTCTGGACCCCGGCCGGCGTGGCGCTCCTGGAAGACCTCCATCGGTGGGCGGAGCGGGCGCCCTACGTGGGCGGTGACTGGAGCGTCCTTCCCGCCCTCGAATCGGCGGCCCGGGCGCGCGGGGACGCTCTGCCGGTCTCGGCTCTCGCCCCGGCGGAGGTCGGCAAGGTCGGCGCGCTGGTCGAGATCCTCCGCCTGCGGATCGACCTCGCGAAGATCCTCACCCTCGACGGAGACCAGGCTCGGATGCGCCTCTTCGTCCGCGACGCCGACTACGCCCGGGCGCGGACGGTGCGCGATGCCGCGGAGGCCGAGCTGGCGCGCCGGCTCGCCGCGGCAGGGGGAAAGGGAGGCGGAGCTTTCCGGGCGCACGTCTCGGGGGACCTGCCGGTCGCCCTGGCCGTCGTGGGCTCGATCGTCGGCAACCAGCTGCGCTCGATCGGCTGGACCGCGGTGCTCCTCGCCCTGGCGCTTCTCGCGGCCCTGCGAAGCCCGCGCCTGGCGGCGGTGGTCCTGGCGCCGGTCGCCGCCGCCACCCTCCTGCTCTTCGGCGCTCTCGGTTGGGCGGGAGTCCCGCTGGGGATCGCGACCAGCCTGTTCGCCGCCCTCAACCTCGGGGCGGGGGTCGACTTCGCCGTCCAGTACGTCTACGCCTATCGTCGCGAGCGACGGCAGCTCGAAGCCCAGGGCGGCGATCCTGGCGATCCGGGCGATCCTGGCGATCCGAGCCCTCCGGCTGCCGCGATCGCCGCCACCCTCGAAACGACGGGCCGGGGCCTGCGCTGGAACGCCGTCGTCCTGGCGCTCGGCATCTCGGTCCTCGGGCTCTCGGCGATCAAGCCCAACGCCAGCCTCGGGCTCCTCCTGGCAGCGGCGATGCTCGTCTCTTATGGGGCGACGCTCGCGCTCCTGCCCGTCCTGCTCGAGCGTTTCGGTTCCGGTGGGAAGGGCAAGGATGAGGGGCGGCGGGCCGCCGCCCCTCGGGCCCGAGCTTAGCGGTGCTGCCGGGGATGGGCCGGGGCCGTGCTGTCTTCGAGCGTGGTGTTGAACTGGGTGGCCTGCGCTTCACAGAGAACCTGGATCGGCGACGGGCTCGGACCGGGACCGGGAGCGGGGCTGGGGTCCCCGACGCCGACCGAGAGCGAGCGGCCGTGGCGCGCCGCGAGCGAGCCGGCTTGGGTGCTGCTCAGGCAGTCCTGGGCCGGGCTGCCGATGTGGCTGTTGAGGAGCTGCTGCTCGTTGATGCCGCAGGTCGGGAAGCTCCCGGAGGGAGTGAAGCCGGGGTAGGTGGCGCCCGACGTCGGCCGGCCGATCGTCGTATAGCCCTGGACCGTGACGCCGGAATTGATCGGGGTGACGCCCTTGGCGACCGGATCGAAGCCGCCGGTCGAGGGATTCACCCAGCCGCTGTTGGACGAGCTCATGTGGAACGGGGTGCAGCCGCCGCCCGCGCAGTCGATGTTGACGACGTCGTACGGCGGATTGACGTTGGTGAAGGTGAGCTTGGGGAGGACGTCGAAGCCGGAGTTGAAGGTGCCGCCGTTCGAATTGGTGCGGGTGACGGTGATCGAGCCGACCGGCCCCAGGGTGGGCGAGCGGACGAGGTCCAGGTGGTAGACCCGACTGTCCGCGAGCGTCACGTTGCTCTCCGAGGTGAGCGACAGGGCGACGAGTTGGAGGGTCCCCGTGCCGGTGCCGCTGGTCAGGGTCACGGCGCCGCGCTCCAGGAGGGTGTCGATCGAGCCCAGGTGGCTGCTGTCGAGCGGCTTGCCCTTCATGCTGACCGAGTTGCTGACCGGGCCTGAGCCGAGGATCGAGGCGACGGGGAAGCCGGAGAGGTCGACGATCGTCTGGCCGCCGCCGGGGGTGGTCCAGCCGTCGTTGGTCGCCGGGATCGTCTCCGCCGCCAGCGGGGCGAGTGGGACGACCGCCAGGGCGAGGGCCAGGACCGTCAGCTGCGGGATCTGGATCTTCATGCGTGGGACTCCTTTCAAGAGTTCCCCCGCAGGATAGCGGCCGAGGAGCCCGCCCGCTTCTCCTGGATTGCTCAATTTGGTATGCGTCTAAAACAACGGGCGGCCCCCAACAGGGGCCGCCGGTGGATCGAGCCATCGAGCGGAGAGCCGGAGCCTCCCCGCGCCTACAGCGTCGTATGCCGGATGGCGCAGAGGTGAGAGATGGCGAAGGTCTTCGCGGTCAGGGAGCCGGTCGTCTTGCAGTCCTCGGCCGAGCTGCCCTGATGGCTGTTGAGGAGCTGGCTTTCATTGACCGGCGACGGCGGGTAGGTCGGCCCGGACGGGGAGTAGCCGGGATAGGTGGCGCCCGACGTCGGCCGGCCGATCGTCGTGTAGCCCTGGACGGTGATGCCGGCATTGATGGGGGTGATGCCCTTGGCATTGGGGTCGAAGCCGCCGGTCGAGGGGTTCACCCAGCCGCTGTTGGACGAGGTCATGTGGAACGGGCTGCAGCCGCCGCCCGCGCAGTCGATGTTGACGACGTCGAAGGGCGGATTGACGTTGGTGAAGGTGAGCTTGGGCAGGACGTCGAAGCCGGAGCTGAAGGTGCCGCCGTCCGAGTTGGTGCGGGTGACGGTGATCGAGCCGACCGCCCCCAGGGTGGGAGAACGGACGAGGTCGAGCCGGTAGACCCGGCCGTCGTGGAGCGTCACGTTGCTCTCCGAGGTGAGCGAGAGGGCGACGACCTGGAGGGTTCCGGTGCCGGTGCCACTGGTCAAGGTCACCGCGCCGCGCTCGAGGAGGGTGTCGATCGAGCCCAAGTTGGTGCTGTCGAGCGGCTTGCCCTTCATGCTGACCGTGTTGCTGACCGGGCCTGAGCCGAGGATCGAGGCGACGGGGAAGCCGGAGAGGTCGACGATCGTCTGGCCGCCGCCCGGGGTGGTCCAGCCGTCGTTGGTCGCCGGGAGCGTCTCGGCGTGGAGGGGAGCCGCGAGCGGGACGACCGCCAGGGCGAGAGCCAGGATCGCCAACCGCGAAACCTTGATCTTCATGGTTCGGACTCCTTTCAAGAGTTCCCCTGGAGGATAGCGACCGCGGGAGCCGGCCGCTTCTCCTGGATTGCTCAGTCGGCGAGGAGGCCGTCGAGCAGAGCGTCGGAGCGGCCGCCCGCCCAGGGCTCGGCCGCAGCACTCTGGCGGGAGAGGAGGAGCGGCAGGCAGGTGAGGAGCGGCGGATCGGTCGGCCGTGGCCGGCGCAGCGTGAGCTGGGTGGGGCCGGACACCGCCCCCCCGCTCACCACGACCGGGGTCTTGAGCGAGCCGGCGAGGAGGTCCGGGTGGTCGCCGAGGAAGCTCTGCCAGAGGGCGGAAGGGGAGGCGACCGCCGCCGCCAGCAGGTGATAGACCCCGTCCGGCACGTGGCGGAGAGCGAAGGGCCCGGGCGCCCGGAGGAGGGCGCAGGCGACCGGCGCTCCCTGGGGGTAGCGGGCGGTGAAGAGACCGACGAAGAGGAGCCGCGGCTCGATCGCCCGGTTCGTCGCGGCCGCCGCCGGTTCGTCCCCGGCGAGCTCGCCGGGGAGAAGCTGGCCGCGGACGGTCGCGCCGGCCGCCGCCGCGAGCGCGAGCGGCGGCAGGCCGGCCGGCAGCCGGCGGTCGATCTCGGGGCGGACGACCCCCTGGCGCAGGCGCCCCGGAGGGACGCCGATGACCTCGGTGAAGCGGCGGGTGAAGGTCCCCAGGCTGCTGTAGCCGGACGCGAAGCAGACCTCGGTCACCGGCATGTCCGTCGTGAGGAGCAGGCGCACGGCGGCCTTGAGGCGCAGAGCCCCGAGGAAGCGCCCGGGGGAGAGGCCGGTGGCGCGGCTGAAGGTGCGCAGGAAATGGTAGGGGCTCGAATAGGCGGCGTCGGCCAAGTCGTTCAAGGTGAGCGCCTCGGCGGTGTGGCTCCGCATGAGGCCGATGGCGCGGAGAACCGCCTCCGGGTGGGCGCTCGCGGTCTCAGCCGATGGGGCCAAGGGAGCCGACGTCGACAGGTTTTCTCTCATCGATACCTCTCCTCTCTACTCCTAGAGTGCATCTCGCCCCCCACTTGGGGTCGCTCCGCGGGGGGACAGCGGCACCGGCCCGGCGAGAGAGGATAGAATCCCGGCGGCGAGCGGAGGAACCATGGACTTGGAGAGCGCGGCGCTTCTAGGGGGAGGCCGGTGGCAAAATCGAGAGCGTCCGGGGGGGCGAGAACGAAGAGCGGCGAGCCGGCGCGCCCGGACCGCCGTCTGCCGCTTTGGGCCTGGGGGCTCCTCGCGGTGATCGTCCTCATTCTCACGGCGGCGCTCTTTTTCGGAGGACAAAAAACGGTGAAGACCTCGGCCGTCCCCTCCGCCCCGGCTCCGACCGCCACGACCGCTCCGACCGCTCTGGCGCCCCCGCCGCCGGCAGCCCCTGCGCGCCTGACCGTCCGTGTCCTCGCGACCCATCCCCATGACGTCGCGTGCTACACCCAGGGCCTGCTCTGGTACCAGGGCGAGCTCTACGAGAGCTGCGGCCTCTACGGCGAATCGAGCCTGCGCCGCACCGATCCCCAGACCGGCGCCGTGCGGCAGAAGGTCGCGGTGCCCGCCCAGTACTTCGCCGAGGGCCTGGCTCTCGTGGGGGAGCGCCTCCTCCAGCTCACCTGGCGCGAGGGGGTGGCGTTCGTCTACGATCGCAAGAGCCTGGGGAAGACCGGCGAGATCCGCTATCCGGGCGAGGGGTGGGGGCTCTGCTACGACGGCAGGCGCCTGGTGATGAGCGACGGCAGCGACCGGCTGACCGTCCGCGATCCGCTGACTTTCGCGGCCACCGGGGAGCTCAAGGTCAACCGGGACGGCGTGCCGGTCGACCGGCTGAACGAGCTCGAATGCGTCGGCGACTCGATCTACGCCAACGTCTATGAGACCGACGAGATCGTGCGGATCGACGCCGCCACGGGCCGGGTCACCGGCTCGATCGACGCCGCCGGCCTGCTCAACTCGGAAGAGCGCCAGACGGCAGAGGTCTTGAATGGGATCGCCTGGAACCCGGAGACGAAGCGCTTCTGGATCACCGGCAAGCGCTGGCCGAAGATGTTCGAGGTCGAGATCGTGCCGGCCGTTTCGACGGAAAAGCCGATGGGAAAAAAGCCATGACATCGACGATCTGCGTCACCGGGGGAGCGGGCTTCATCGGCTCCCACGTCACCGAGGCCTTCGTCGCCGCGGGTCACCGCGTGCTGGTTCTGGACGACCTCTCCGGCGGCCGGCGCGAGAACGTGCCGGCGGGGGCCGAGCTCCACGTCCTGGACATCCGTTCCCCCGCGGCGGCGAAGCTCGTCGAGACGGCGGGGATCACCGTCCTCGCCCACTTCGCGGCGCAGATGGACGTCCGCCGCTCGGTGGCCGATCCGGTCTTCGACGCCAGCGTCAACGTCGTCGGCGGTCTCAATCTCCTCGAGGCGGCGCGGAAAGGCGGCGTGCGCCAGGTGCTCTTCGCCTCGACCGGGGGCGCCATCTACGGCGAGCAGGACGTCTTTCCCGCCGCCGAGGACCATCCGGCGCGGCCGCTCTCGCCCTACGGGGTGGCGAAGCTCGCGCTCGAACGCTATCTCTTCTTCTACCACGGGACCTACGGCCTGGACGTCACCTGCCTGCGCTATGCGAACGTCTACGGCGAGCGCCAGAGCCCGCATGGGGAGGCGGGGGTGGTGGCGATCTTCCTAGACCGGCTGCTCGCCGGCACGACGCCGACGATCAACGGTCCCGGCCTCCAGACCCGCGACTACGTCCACGTGTCGGACGTCGTCCGCGCCAACCTGGCCGCCCTCGGCCGCCCCGGCTTCCACATCTACAACGTGGGGACGGGGATCGAGACCGACGTCAACCAGCTCTACGCCGCGATCGCCCGTGCGGTGGGGAGCGACACCACGCCGCAGCACGGCTCCGCCAAGGCCGGCGAGCAGCAGCGTTCGGTCGTCGACGGCTCCCTCGGCCGCCGCGAGCTCGGCCTGCCGGCGCCGCTCCCGCTCGCCCTAGGCCTGGAGCGGACTGCGGCGTGGTTTCGGGCGCGGGCCGGCCTGACCTAGCGCTCGAAGACGTCGGTCGAACGCGGACCGCGGCTCCCCCAATCGACCTTCCGGCCCAGCAGCTCCTCCGTCCGTGCGAGCACCGCCTCCTCGCTGGGCGCGCAGTCTTCGAGGGCCGGCGCGAGGCCGGCGAGGAGCGTCGTCAGCCGCTCCTGGTGGGGGAGGGAGCGCTCCGCCCCCGGCCGCAGCCGGACGATGCGCCCGGAGGGGGAACGCTCGACGAGATCCGCCGGCGCGTCCGCCCCCTCATAGCCGCCGCAGAGCCGCCAGCGGCCCAATCGCGCCGGGACGTCCAGGTGGGTCAGGGCGAGCGCGTCGAGCGGCCCCGCCACGTCGAGCGCGTAGCGCGCCAGGACGGCGTCGAACCAACCGTAGCGGACCTTCCCCTGCCAGTCGTTCTGGACGTTGTGCTCGACGACGGCGGCTTTCAAATCGGCGGTCTCGGTGGGCAGCGGTCCCGGCCCATGGCGCACGGCGTGAGTCCGCAGGACCCCGATCCGCACGATCTCCAGGTCTCCCGTCGCCGAAGCGGCCTCGGCGAGGAGCGCAAGGGCGTTTTCCGCCGTGCAGCGGGAGCGGGTGACGAACGGGGGAAAGCCGGCCGCCTCGTCGAGGAGGACCCCCAGGGCACCCTCGAATACCACCGATTCCGCCACGGCGCTGGCGGCAATCGCAGCTCCCAGAATCGAGTCGGGCACGACCCGCCCCCCCTCGGCCAAGCTCGTGGCCCGCGATAGCCAGCGGTCGAGGAGGGCCCGGTTCTTGAACACCCCCAGCTCCCAGGAGGCACTGCGGTCCGGGATCGGCCCCAGGGCTTCGATCTCCGCCTGCAACCGGTCCCGAATCCTCCCGAGCTTCGAGCGCAGGAGCGTTCCGTCCTCCCCGTCCCGAAGATCGCCGGCCACCACCGCCTCCTCCGGCCGCTCGCGGGCATCCCGGAACGCCTCGCCCACGCCGAGCCCGCCGCTGCCGTGGCGGTCCGGCCCGCGCGCCAGCTCCCGCAGCCGGCCGGCGGCTTGGTGGAAGGGGGTGACGATCGGCGCGTTCTCGCTGATCTGGAGGCGGGCGAGGACGTCGTCGACCCCTTTCGCCGCCAGCGCCTCGGCCTCGACGAGGAGCGCCGTGGGATGGACCGCCACGTACCGGGAGAGAAACGTCCGTACCCTGGGGACGAAGGTGCCGGCGCCGAGTTGCGCGAAGGTATGGTGGCGGCCGTCCGGGGTCACCACGTTGTGCCCGGCCTGGGCGCCGCCGTTGTAGCGCACGACGAGCGTCGCGCCGGTTCGGCGCACGAGAGAGTCGGTGAGGAGGCCCTTGCCGGCATCGCCGAAACCGAGATCGACGAGGACGTAGGCCCGTGGCGCGCGTGCGGTCATCCGGGATCGAGAGGTTACGGGAAGAGGTACCCGACGACTCGCCAGTCCCTGCCTTCCCGCCGCAGGGTGACCGTCTCGGTCGCCGTCTTGCGGTTGGCGAAGACGGTGTCGTAGCGCACGGTCACGTACTCTCCCGGAGGGGCCCCGGGGACCGTCGTCGAGTACTCGGCGGACTGGAAGACCCGCGATTGGACGGCGCCCAAAGGCCTCCGGGCGAGCTCCATCCGGTTCACCCACATCGCGCGCGGCACCGCGCGCTGGGCGGCGGTGGCCGCGGCGTCCCAGGCTTCCCCGTACCCCCCGCGGTCTTCGAGCGCGAGCCAGGCCAAAGCCACGGTTCGGCCTGCCTCCTGATCGACCGCGAGCTGTTCGGGGGAGAGGCTCCCGGTCGCGTGATAGCCGAGGACGCGCCAGGTCCCGGCCTCCGGCGCGAGGACGAGGGTCTCGATCCGGGAGACCCCCTTCTCGAAGACGGTGGCGAAGCGGAGGGTCACGTACCGACCGGGCGGGGCGCCGGGAAGGCTGGGCGCGTAGTCGTCCGTCTGGAGGGTTCGGGACTGGACCGCGCCGAGCGGCTGGCGGTTCTCCCGCAGGTCGCTGATCCAGGCCTCCCGCGGCACCGACTGGCGAAAGAGCGCCGCCGCGTCCTCCCAGCTCGACCCGTACTTCCCCTGGTCGACCTCCGCGAGCCAGCTCTCGCCCGCCCGCCGGCCCTCCCGCTGGGCGACCGTCGCCTTGTCCTCCGCGGCCTGGCCGCCGGCCGCTCCCAGGAACACCCCGAAGGCCCAAAAGGCGATGACCCCGATCCCCAGTTTCCGCCGCATGCTGCAGGTGTCCTCCGTAGGGCAGCATATCAATCCTGCCTCCGGGCTGCGCGCAGGTAAACATCCGGCGAGACAGGGTGTCTAGGCGTTCCAGGGAGGAAAGCCTTGCGTGGAGTACGAAGACTTCGTGGTCCAGCTCAGTACCTCGGCTGAAAAAAGATATGAGGTCCGAGTCGTGCAGTCGCCGGGAGGTCAGGCCCGCAGCCACTTCGATCTACCGTTCGATCCGGCCGAGCTGTCCATGTTACGCGCCTGGTCTGGGCCGGCGGACGAACGCCAGCTTGTACGGCCTGTCAGCCCGCTGCTGCTCACTCCAGAGCAGATCGGCGAGCGGCTCTTCAACTCCCTCTTCACTGGCCAGGTTCGGCGTCGCTTTGACTATAGCTTGGGCCGCGTCGAAGAGGCTGGGCGTGGTCTACGGGTCCAACTGAAGATCGACCTTCCCGAACTCTCTCGGCTCCACGCTCTTCCATGGGAGCTTCTCTATCGTGGCGAAGTTCAAGAGTTTCTCAGCCTGAGCGATCGAACTCTGGTCGCCCGGTACCTGGACGTCCCCCAGCCGGAACGGCCGTGGTTGAGGCCCCGGCCGCTTCGAATCCTGGCAGTCCTTTCTGATCTGGCCTCGGCTGGCTATCCAGCTCTCGATTTGGAGAGGGAGCGTCGTTACTTAGAGGAGACGGCACGCCAGGATGGGGTCGAGCTCGTTCTCCTTGAGGACGCCCGCCGTGAGGCTCTGGCGGAGGCGCTCGCCAAGGAAAGATTCCATATCCTGCACTTCTCCGGGCATGGCTGGTTCGATGAGACGACAGGAGAAGGCGGCCTTTGCTTCAAGGCTCCCGACGGGAGCGCGGACCGGGTTAGCGGCAAGGCTCTCGCCACCGAGTTGGGAACCTTTCGCGACCTCCAATTGATTTTCTTGAATGCCTGTAGCACGGCGACGGTAGCCCCGGAAAGCACAGGGAGCCCCTTCTTGGGCGCTGCCGCCGCCTTGGTCCTGGCTGGCTTCCCCGCCGTGGTAGCAATGCGGGTACCCATCTCTGATGCAGCCGCCATCGCTTTCAGCCGTGCCTTCTATGGCCGTCTCTTGGCTGGCGATCCGCTCGAGACCTCTCTCTTGCAGGGTCGTCTTGCCATCTCACGCCTCGATCCGGGTTCGGCCGAATGGTCGACCCCGATTCTCTTCCTGCGCAGCCACAAGAGCAAGGAAGTGGCCTTGGAGAGAGTTCCATCCGTATCCCTAGCTCCCCGCCCGGTCCTTAGATCTGTCTTTGATCGCGTCTTGCCGAGCTTCCATCGAGCCCTCACTCGCCGCGGGATCTTCCCCGAGCCGCAAGAGCTTCCAGCCCTGGACACCTACCTGCGCAACTGGAGGGCGAAGCTCGAGCAAGAAATTGGAGAGAAGATTTATCTCCCTCTCGAAGCGCGGACGGTGCCCGGAATGGGGCTGGGTGACGACCAGCCTCTCAGCCCTTTCGTGCGGCCCGTTCATCTGGCGATCCGTCAGGTGCTCGGACGGGAAGAAGGAGGCGACTCCGCGAGCGCCCAAATCGCGGCCGTCAACCGTCGGAGCCGTCTCGTCCATAGCGTCGTCCGGGTTCTGCTTTCCAGTTCCGACCCCATCGTTCTACTTGGCGATCCGGGAAGCGGTAAGACCATGACTCTCCAGGAGACCGCCTTGGCACTTGTTTGCCGAGAGGAACACCAGGTTTTTCCTACCGTTCCTCTCTACGTACGCTTGGGCGAATTCCACGTTGCAGGGAAGGTCGGACCGGAGGAGGTTCTCGAGTTCGTTAAGCGCTCCGCGCCCCCTACCCTTCGTCCCTGGATCGACGATCTCGATCGAGAGGGCCGCCTCATCATCCTCTTCGATGGGATGGACGAAATGAGCCGCGACCGTTACAACGAGCACATCGAGGCTTTGAGCGAGTTCGCCGGTCAGCGCAAAGGGAGAACCAGGACCCTCTTCTCTTGCAGGATTGCGGACTTCAGCCTCTCCTTCGTTCACCGCCGCCTGGTACTGTTGTCCTTCGATCGCGCACAAATCGTTTCCTACCTGCGTCGCTGCCTCCCCTCTCCGACGCTCGAGGTCGACGGCGAGGTGCTGGGCCTTCGGCGGCTTGCTCAGCGGTTAGACGCTGGCGATTTGCCGGTTGACGCGACCAATCCGTTCGTGCTCTGGCTCCTCTGCCTTTTTCTCTACCGCCGGCGAACCTGGCCTGCCTCGCGAGTCCAGCTGATCTGCTTCTTTCACGAGGAGAACTACGCGCGGAAACACCGGGACGCGCAGGCAGTGGGATTGGAGCTGCCCCCTGCGGAAGAGGCGTTTCGAGCCTGGGCCCGGTTTGCTTTTCTCATTACCGAGCGCAACCGAGGTTCGGCGGTCCCTGTCGAGATCCTTCTCGAAGGCGCTGACCCACAAACGAAGCCGCGGATCCTCGACATGATTCATGCCGGAACGTGGTGCGGTGTCCTTGCCGAATCGTTCCCCGGAGCGGAGCGTCAGGTCCGATTCGAGCACCATCGATTTCAAGAGTACTTCACCGCGCTCTGGATTGCAGAGAAGGCGCCCTCTATCCAATGGTTGGACAAGCTGGACGCACCCCGGTGGCAAGAGACGATGCTGAATCTCGTCCTCATGGGGGGCGCGGAGGACGGCGTGCAGGCTTTGGCCACCGCGATCGGAGCCGATGTAATTGACCTCAAGGCAGGGCTCGACACTGTGGTGGAGGGGGACCATCCGACGCAGAATCGCATCAGCGAAACTGATGTTGCCTATCGACAAGAGGCCCGGCTGGCGGACCGGGTCGAGCTCGGGGCGCGTCTCACCCGGGGCGCTCCAACGTCTCACGCAGTTCGGGAAGAGCTCCGGTCGAGTCTGCGGCCGGCTCTCAATTTGCTCGTCGAACGCGGCCGTCCCGTCAGTCAGGTGAAAATGATGCGGGCCTGCCATCAACTCGACGACACCGATCTTCTCGGCACTCTCGACAGCCTTCTGGATTCGCCGGTGCGTTGGGTCGGAAACCAAGCCCTCATCCTCGTTACTGCAGCCAGATCCGGGAAGGGGCTGGGAAAAATTGACCTCGCCTCATCAATAGGGCTTTCTCTCGCGGCCAGTGATTTTTTGCCCCGCCTGGGTATTCTCGCGCGGGCCGTGGCCTCCGCGGGAACTCGCCGGCTCCAGGCCTGTTTCGCGTTGACCGCGTTGTTTGCCTTCATCGACCTGGCTTTTCTCGTCGGTGGTGCGTGGGGGGTACTTGGGTTCTCGAAAATATTGGTCAACTACTTTGACCATTCCGCTCTACGGAGCTTTGATCAGATACCTCGGTCGAGCCTAACGATGATCCAGGTGCTACTGGTAGCTTCGGCGACTCTGGTTGGGTTTCGTTTTTTTCGAGAGAATCTCTGGGCATGGGTGATGGGTAGTCTGCCCGTGGGGCTTTCGATCATTATAGCCTGCATCGGAATTTCGCGCGGAAATATAGGTTCTCTCGGATGGGTCTTTTTTGGTGTCTTTTTTTTCTTGCTATCGTCGCCCGCGATGGCGGCTTTTTTTGTTTTTACCCATCTCACAATGATTATTTTGTATATACCTTTTAGTCGCACGTTGATAGGCGAGGATCACGCCCTTTCGTTTCTGAGACTTGCGTGGATCGATTCAAGGAAGGCGTTTGATTCAGTCTGGAGCAAGCTTCGTGAAAATATGCGGTTCGACTCCTCTGATTGGGAGATATGCCTGCTCCTTCTGGCTGGCCTAGTTGTACTTCTTTTCTACGCCGGTAGTACTTCTCTTGGCGTTCCGTATGTGCGGGGAGTCGACGAAGGTGTCGCAATATTAATTTTTTACGGAGTGGTGCTCTTGGGCTTTCGCGTTCTTCGAAGGGCATGATCCGCGCCATCTAAATAGACAGGCTTTGGTTATGATTGGTCTACTGCTGGGCTCGGGATTAGTCGTGGGTGGAGCGGTCGTAATTGGCACCCGTTACTCGCGGCTCATTTCCGAGGTATTGGCCTATGCAGGTTCCCTGCTGAGTTTGTTCCTACTATTCTGGATTCTTCGACTCTCGGTCACGTCACGACAGATCTTCCCGCGAGGAACATTTACCCCCGAGGGGTGGAAAGAAAAATTCAGTAGCGCGACTCCGTGGCGGCAGGAGCGCCTCTTGTTTTCAACGATGCCGGAGAGCATGGGGCTCGAAGCCGAAGAATTTCTCTCGGTGCTCATCGAAGTCGAAGCTAGCGTTGGCAAGGACCCGGCTCTCAGCATGTATTGGAATCGCCGAGATCAACTTGAGCAGGCTTTGCGCCAGGAGAGGCAGGGCTAAGGTCGAGACGCAACTCGGGGCGATCGGTCCCGGTGTTACCGCTTACTAAGGAGAAATATCCATGTGGAGAAGCCTTTTGTTGGGAGCCATCTCAATCCCCCTGTCTTTCGTGGCGTTCCTGATCGGCTGGTCGGCCGGGAGCTTCAAAACCGGCCTCATTTCCGGTCTTTGCGTGTTCGTCCTCTTTTTCCTCGCGGCGATCGTCGTGCTTCTCTTCACCCGGCGCATCTCTCCCGTCGACGTCTTCCTGCCGATTCCGATCGCGGTGTTGTGGTCCGTCATCCTCATACCCTTTAGCTTGGGGACAGAGGTCTTTACGGCACCCTCCTGTATCGGCTCCGCCATCCTCCTCTCCATGTCCCTATGGATGATCCGTAAGGGGGATCTCCCCAATGCCTGGGCGGTCATCCCGGCTACCGTCTTCGCCTATGAGATGCTGCCGATCAACATCCCGGGCCCCTTCGACGACTGGTTCGCCTTTGGAGGCGATGCTGTCTACCTTTTGGTCCAGGGAATCCTGCTCGCGAACGGCGTGAGGACGCTCGGCCCGGGATCTTCCAATGACCGGAGCCTCGACCCGTAGGAGCGTCGCGACGACCGCCCTGTCGACCGTTGGCGACACTCCAGGCTGACGGGCGAAAGCGGGAGGTCGCCGGGCGGTTGGGGCGCGTACCGCGGCGCCGAGGCGCCGGTCGCGCTACCATGGGTCGCCTGATGATCGCCCCGAGCCGCCCCTTCTCCCTCCTCCGCACCGAGATCGCCGGCATCCCGGTGGCCGACCTCGTCCGCGAGCTCGGCACCCCGATCTTCGTCTACGACGCGGCGCCGATCCTCCGCCGGATCTCGGACCTCTCTGCCTTCGACTGCGTGCGCTACGCCCAGAAGGCCTGCTCGAACCTGGGCATCCTCGACCTCATCCGCCGCCAGGGGGTGCTCGTCGACGCGACGAGCGCGGGGGAGATCGCCCGGGCTCTGGCGGCGGGTTTCCCCGTTGTTCCCGCCTCCGGCGAGCCGCCGCCCATCGTCTACACGGCGGACATCTTCGACCGTGAGGCGCTGGAGCTGGTGACGGAGCACGGTATCCACGTCAACTGCGGCTCGCCGGACATGATCGACCAGCTGGGCGAGCGGGTGCCGGGGGCCGAGATCACGCTGCGGATCAATCCCGGCTTCGGCCATGGGCACAGCCGGAAGACCAATACCGGCGGCGAGCACTCGAAGCACGGCATCTGGCACGAGGCACCTGGACGCCGCCCTCGACCGGGCGGCGGCGCGCGGCCTCACCGTCGTCGGTCTCCACGTCCACATCGGCTCGGGGAGCGACCTCCACCATCTCTCACGGGTAGCGGCCGAGATGGAGCGCTTCGCCCACCAGGTGGGACCCTCGGTCACCTCGATCAGCGCCGGTGGTGGCCTGCCGGTGCCCTACCGGGTCGGCGAGGCCTATGTCGATCTGGACGCCTACTTCAAAGTTTGGGACGGGGTGCGCCGGAGGCTTGCGGAGAGCTTCGGCCACCCCGTGCGTCTGGAGATCGAGCCCGGCCGCTACCTGGTGGCGGAGAGCGGCTACCTGGTGACCGAGATCCGGGCGGTGAAGCGGATGGGGACGAATACCTTCTACCTCGTGGACGCCGGCTTCAACAACCTCGCCCGGCCGGTCCTCTACGGCGCCTATCATCCGATGTCGATCGTCCCCCGCTCGGGGGAGGCCGCCGAGGAGCGGCCGGTCTCCGAGGTCGTCGTGGGGGGGCAGCTCTGCGAGTCGGGGGACATCTTCACCCAGGACGAGGGCGGGAGCGTCGAGACCCGCGCCCTCCCGGCCGCCCAAGTGGGGGAGTACCTGGTGATGGAGAGCGTGGGCGCCTACGGCTTCGTCATGAGCTCCAACTACAACTCGAAGCCGTTCGCTGCCGAGGTTCTCATCCGGGACGGCCAGGCCCATCTGGTCCGCGCCCGCCAGACCCTGGCAGACCTCCTCCGCGGCGAGGTCGTCCCGCCGCTGGGGTAGACTCCGCTCCGCCATGAAGACAAGAACTTTGAGAGACCGCCCGTGAGCGTCCGCTTCCCCCGCGCCATCGTCGTCGGCGCCTCCTCCGGGATCGGCGCCGCCATCGCCGTCGAGCTGGGGAGAGAAGGAGCCGCCGTGGCCCTCCTGGCGCGCAGGGAGAGCGAGCTCGGCGCCGTCGCCGAGGCGGTCCGCCAGGCCGGTGGCCGCGCCACCCCGTACCCGCACGACGTCACCGACTACGACTCCGTCCCCGGGCTCTTGGAGCGCATCGAGAAGGATCTCGGCGGGCTCGACCTCGTCGTCTACGCCGCCGGGGTGATGCCGGAGGTGGTCGAGGGGGAGTACGACTTCGGCAAGGACCGCCAGATGATCGAGGTCAACCTGCTGGGCGCCATGGCCTGGTTCGACCTCGCCGCCGCCCGTTTCGAGGCGCGCCGCGCCGGCACCCTGGTGGGGATTTCGAGCCTCGCCGGCGAGCGCGGGAGGCGGGGGGCGCCCGGCTACGGGACGTCCAAGGCGGCGCTCACCACCTATTTGGAAGCGCTCAGAAACCGCGTCTCCCGCTACGGGGTGAACGTCGTCACCGCCAAGCCCGGCTTCGTCGACACCGTCATGACCCGTGGCAAGAAGGGGCTCTTCTGGCTCGTTTCCCCGCAGCAGGCGGCGGCGCGGATCCTGGCTCTCGCCCACCGCGGCACGAGCGCCTCGGGCTTCGTGCCCGCCCGCTGGAGCCTGGTCGCCCTCATCGTCCGTACGATCCCGTCCTTCGTCTTCCGCCGGCTCAACTTCTGAGATTGAGGGAAATCGACCTGCCCGGCCGTCTCTTCCTCTAGAGGCAATTCCATCTTCTCCGCCTTGCCTCTCGGGGAAAGGCGTGGCCGAAAGTGAATCGATCCTCCCTCCCGCTGGTCACGGTGGCGTTCTTCGTCCTGTTGGGCTGGCTGCACGGCGGGCTTTCGAGCGGCGGCTCGGCCGCCGGCGCGGGGACGAAGGCCGGGCACTCCGAGGCGACGACGGATTCCCCCTCCAAGGAGGCGGCCACCCCGGAGAAGGGGGAGAAGGGGAAGAAGCCGGCTCACGCCGAGTCGAAAAAAACCGCAACTTCGTCCGACGACGGTACGGAACCCTGGCGCCAGCCGCTCGGGCTGTACGAGGAGTTCTTCGGCCTCTCGCCCGATCCCCAGGAGTCCAGGGATGCGGCCCTGGGGCGGCTGCGGGACGCCGTCCATCCCAAGGGGGACGAGACGGGAGTACCGGCCTTCGTTCTCCAGTTCATGATCGCCCTCGTCCCCGATCCGCTCGACTCCCAGCAACCCGCCGCCTTCGATCAGACCCTGGACGCGATCCAGCATGGTTTTGCGTATGAGAACGAGAGGGGGGAGAGCTACCTTCCAGACCGCATCTGGATTCCCTGGAACGACAAAGAGGCGGTCCGGAGCAAGAGCTACCGGACCTCGCCGGGGCTGCTCCTCTTCCGCCGCCGGCGAGAGGGGCAACCGCCCGAGCTGGTCGGCGTCTTCCTGGTCGGCGAGACGCCCAAGACCGGCATCCACAAGGCGGCGTTTCAGGAGTCGCTGCGGCTGATCGCGAAGCTCTCCGGCGATTGCCATCACCCGGTGCGGATCCTCGGCCCCTCGTACTCGGGCTCGGCGTTGTCGTTGCGGATCGCCCTGCTCGACTGGCAGGCCCAGCACCGCCCGCCTCTCAAGGAAGCCCCGGAGGCGTCACCATTCGTGATCGTCACCGGCTCCGCGCGGGCCCCCTGCCTCGAGCAGCTCTTCGCGATCGGCGCACGGGGAGAGGTCTCTTTCTATCGGACCCAGGCCCCGCTCGACGTGCTGCTCAGCACTGCCCTCCAAGAGCTCCACGACCGGATGGGTTGGCACCTCGGTCGGACGGCTTTGATCACCGAGCTCGATACCTCCTTCGGAGACAGCGTTCCGAATCCGGAGCTCGCTCCGAGCCTGTCCTGTCCGCCCCCTCCGCTGCTCAAAAAGATCGCCGTCGTGCGGTTCCCCAGCCACATCTCGGCCATCCGCACGGCACGTGTGGCGGCCGGCCTGGACCGCCAGGAAACCGACTCGGCCGCGGCCGCGCCGCCGCCTCCGGTGACCGAGTTGCAGCTGGATCTGGCCGATCGGCGGATCGGCGCGGACCTGGTCCCCGATTTCAGCCCGCTCTCCGCTCCCGCCAACGAGATCGCGATCGAGAGCCTCGTCACCGCCCTGTCCCGGGACGGCGTCCGCTATGTGGGCATTCTCGCGAGCGACGTCAAGGACACGATTTTCCTCGCCGACCGCATTCACCGGTTGGCGCCCAACGTCACCCTCTTCAGTCTCGAAGGCAACCTGCTGTTCACCCATCCGCAGGTGCTCTCGGCCTTGGAAGGGATGACCGTCATCTCGGGCACCCGCCTGTTCACGACGCAGACCTCCTGGGAGCGCAAACGCAAGAATGCCGAGAAGGAATCCATCCCCTGGCAGCTCACCACCTCCTTCGCCATCGGCATCTACCAGGCGACGGTCGAGCTCCTGAGATCCGATTTGCTGGAAGACTCCCTGCACCAGGATCAGGATGACGCCGGCGCCGTCTGGATCTCGGTGGTGGGGAAAGACGCGCTCTGGCCGCTCCTGACGAAGAAGATCACCGGCGATCCGGAGAGCCCGCGCATCGTCTCTTTTGACAAACTGACCCGGCTCGAAAGCCGGTCGCCGGAAGGCCCCCTATCCGTGCGGTCACGGGAAGCCATGCTCGGCACCGATCTCGAGCTGGTCCTCTTTGCCGCCTTGCTTTGCGGGGCGGCCTGGTGGCTGCACCAGGCCGCCCTTCTCCCGGCGCCGGCCCACTACGCCCAGGCCGAGCGCGGAACGCGCCGGCTCCTGGTGGCGGGGCTCGCGGTGCTCGTCATTTCGGGAGCCGCGCTCGTCGTTCTCTGTGCCCTGCCGCACTGGCCCAGCCTGGGAAGGGAGGCCTCGCCGGCACCTTGGGGGCATCGACAGCAAGCGAGCTTCGCCGCCCTGGTTTTGGCCTATCTCGGCCTCACCGGGGCGGTGATCTGGGCCGCCGCCTTCCGGTGGTCCCGAAAAGGAGGGATCCCCCGCCTCGGGGGCGGGATCGCCGCCGCCGTCTTCGCCCTGGCGGCGCCCTGCGGAGTCGCCTGGCTCCTCTGCCGGCGAGGGGATCTCTCCAACGCCGACTTCGACCAGCGGGTGCGCGCCTTCGCGAGCGGACTGTCCCCCCTGGTCTCCCTCGCCTGGCTCGTCGGGGCGTTCTTTCTCTGGGCGCTCGTGGAGCTCAAGCGCCGCCGGCTCACCGCCTGGCAGTGGATCGACTGGCCCATCGACGAGACCTGCGAGCCGGCACTCAAAGGTTGCTCCCTCCTGCTCGACGCGGTCCGTGGGCTGCTGGTCCGTACTCTGCCCAGAAGCCTTTGGCACCGGCTCGTCCTCGGCGCCGGGTTGGTGATCGCGCCCACTCTCCTCTGGGAGCAGATGCAGCCGGCGACGGAGCCGCGGGAGGTCGGGCGCCTGATGCTCGTCCTGTGGACCTTGGTGGCCGTCCTCTCGTCGATTTCCATCTATCGCTTTTTCCGTCTCTGGCAGACGCTGCGCAGACTTTTGGTGCGGATCGAGTCGACGCCGATCGCCGGTCGTCTGAAGAGCCTCTCGGAGGAGCTCCACTGGAAGCCCATGCAGGCCTTCGGTTTGCCGATGCCGCCCTTTGAGACCCTGATCGATTCTTTGGTGCGGCTCAAGAAGCTGCTGGACGGCGGCAAGCTGGATCTCTCCGCTCGGCAGGTGGCGAAGCTTCAATCGGAGCTCGACGAGCGGCTCGGTCTCGCCTTTGCCGCCGACGTCCACGGCGAAGCGGTTACGGAGATCGACGTCCGCGAAAAGATCCAAGAGCTGATTCGCCCGTTGGCAGACGCGCTGGTGGCGCAGCGGGACGATCCGGAGGTGGCGGACTTTTTCGCCATCCGGGTGGCCGCGTACCTGCGCTATATCTTCGCCCAGCTGCGGAGCGCCCTCATCACGGCGCTCGGTCCGGCCCTCCTGCTCCTGATCGCCGTCTCGTCCTACACCTTCCAGCCCAAGGGCGTCGTCACCCTCGGTCTGCTCGTCCTGGTGGCGGGGGAGATCGCCCTCGCCCTCTCGGCTTTCGTCCAGATGAGCCGGGACACCGTGCTCAGCCTGATCGCCGGGAACCCCCCGGGGGAGGTCACCCTCGATTTCCACTTCCTTTCGAGCGTCGTGACCTTCGGCGTCGTCCCCCTGGTGGGCCTGGTCGCCACCCAGGTGCCGGACATCGGCCAGCTCTTGAACAGCGCCTTGAAGCCGTTGCTGCATCTCGCCGGCACGGGCTGAGCCGCCGGTCCCGCGCCCACGACCGGACGCTCCTGGTCCCGTAACGAACAGGCGGCGCCGGGCGCCAGAGACAGGAACGCCGAGGAATGCACCCCGGCAAGAGAGGAGATGTCATGAAGAAGACCCTCAAAGCGAAGCTCAGCCTGAGCCGTGAGACCGTGCGGACCCTGAGCTCGCTCCAGTTGGAGGGCGTCGAAGGCGGCGTCACCATCCAACCCACCCGCATCCTCAACACCTGTGCCGCCAGCGTCTGTGCGGTCTGCAGCACGCCCTGCACGACCTTCTGAGGAGAGTCCTCGGCACGCGGTGCCGCCGGTCCCCCCGCCCGCTGCGCCGGTGCGGCCATGGGAGGATAGACTCCCTCCCATGGCCGCACCCCGTACCCTCCGCACCGGCGCCCCCTGGCGTGTCCTCGACGGCTTCGGCCGCTCGTTGCGAGCGGCCTGCCGGTACGCGGCGCCGCGGGATGGGGAGGAGCTCGCCGCGCTCCTCGCCCGGGCGCGGGCGGAGGGGCTCTCGGTCACCTTCCGCGGCTCGGGGCGGAGCTATGGCGACGCTTCGCTCAACGGCGCCGGCCTGGTGCTCGATCTCACCCATTTCAATCGCGCGCTCGGCTGGGACCCCGAGGCCGGGGTGATCGAGGCCGAGCCGGGGTTGACGATCGAGGGGCTCTGGCGGCGGACGATCGAGGACGGCTACTGGCCACCCGTCGTGCCGGGCACCATGTTCCCCACCCTGGGCGGCTGCCTCGCCATGAACATCCACGGCAAGAACAACTTCCGCGCCGGGACGATCGGCGAGCACGTGCTCGATTTCGACCTCCTCACCCCGCGGGGAGAGATCCTCCGCTGCAGCCGGGCCGAGAATTCCGACGTCTTCCACGCCGCGATCGGCGGCGCCGGGCTCCTCGGGGCGATCTTGAAGCTGCGCTTGAAGCTCAAGAAGATCGAGAGCGGGCTCCTCAAGGTCGAGCCGCTCGCCGCCCGGAGCTTCACCGAGATGTTCGACCGCTTCGAGGAGCGGCTCCCGGTCTCCGACTACCTGGTGGGCTGGGTCGACGCCTGGGGGGAAGGGCGCGGCGAGATCCACCAGGCGAACTACCTTGAGGCGGAGGAAGACCCGCAAGGGCCGCGCTCCCTCCACGTCGAGCGCCAGGGACTGCCTTCGAGCATCCTGGGAGTGCCGAAGAGCCAGATCTGGCGCCTCCTGAGCCTCTTCCGGAGCGACCCCGGGGTGCGGCTCATGAACTTCGCCAAGTACCACATGGCGCGGATCCACAAGCCGGGGAAGACCTACCTCCAGTCGCACGTCGGCTTCGCCTTTCTCCTCGACTACATCCCCGAATGGCGGCGCGCCTATGGGCCGCAGGGGCTCGTCCAGTACCAGCTCTTCGTGCCCAAGGACGAGGCCCGGCGGGTGATGCCGGAGGTTCTGAAGCTCTGCCGCGAGCGTGGCATCGTTTCCCCCCTCGGGGTGATGAAGCGCCACCGGCCCGACCCCTTTCTCCTCACCCACGCCGTCGACGGCTACTCGCTGGCGCTGGACTTCAAGGTCGCAAGCAAGGGCTGGCAAGCCTTGCAGGCTCTGGCGCGGGAGCTGACGGCGCGGGTGCTCGACGCCGGAGGGAGCTTCTACCTCGCCAAGGACGCTTTGCTCAACCGCGACGAGATCGCCCGCGCCTACGGCGAGCGGCTGGTGGCCTTTCGGGCGATGAAGCGGCGTCTCGACCCGGACGGGGTGCTGACGAGCGATCAGGCGCGGCGGTTGTTCGACGAGGGTCCGGCCGAGCCGGCGGCCCGGACGCGGAGAGCGCGTAGGGTTGAGACGGCCGTGCAGAAGGGTTGGAGCGGCGAGTTTCTCGATCTCGCTGGATCGGAGCCCGACTTTCCGTATCCCGACGAGCCGGAGCCCGAGGAGGCGGGTTCCGACTTCGACCCGTAAATAGTGTCGGCCGGCCCAGAGAGACCCAACTTCCAGGTTGGATCTACCTGGTTCCAGTTCAGAACCATATAGATCCGTTGCCAAGATACCCAGCTCTCAGCGCGGATCTAGGTAGTTCCACCGCAGAACCTCGTAGATCCCCGCAAAAAGCACCCGACCTCTACGCTGGATCTGGGTGGTTTCAGTTTGGAACCATGTAGATCCATCCCCGAGATACCCGACTCCTGTGCTGGATCTAGGTGGTTCCAGTCCAGAACCATGTAGATCCGTTCCAGAGATACCCGACTTCTGCGCTGGATCTAGGTGGTTCCAGCTCAGAACCATGTAGATCCGTTCCCGAGATACCCGACTTCTGTGCTGGCTCTTGGTGGTTCCAGCTCAGAACCCCCAACGTTGCCGGAGGACTCGGGGGTCGCATGAGACTCGGACGGCGCTGGGGCGGGATAGACTCGAGGACTTACGAAAGGAGTCCCCGCCATGCCGTCGACCCTGCCCGTTCTCTGCCTTCTCGCTCTCCTTGCCGCCCCGGCAGCCGACCTTGCCCAGGACCGAAAGCCGGCCCTGGTGAAGACGGGCCTGGGGTCGGAGGAGAGCCTGAAGAAGATCGACGGCGAGCTTGAGCGGGGAGAGTGGGCGGCGGCCGAGGTGGAGTCCCGCTCGCTCCTCTCCGCGGCGCTCGACGCGAGTTCCTCCGGCACGTTCGACGCCGTCGCGCGGCTCGCCGTGGCGGAGGCGGGACAGGGCCGCACGGAGGACGCTCTCTGGCACTGGGCGGTGGCCCAAAACCTCCATGTGGACTTCGATCCGAAGCCGTTCGGCGCTCCCGGCGAGCGGTTGGCGAGCCATCCCCTCCGCCACTGGGGCGAGGTGCCGTCGGGCCTCACGGTGCGGCGGACGGGGGACGGCGGCGGAGCCTTCTCTCCCCCGCGTCTCGTGGAGGCCCAGGAGGTCAAGCTCCCCGCCCATCGGGGGATGATCCCGCAGGGCATCCAGCTCCAGATCCTGATCGATGCCCAGGGCCGGGCCGAGCAGCCGGTCGTCGCCCAGAGCTCCTCGGAGTTGCTGAGCTACCTCGTGCTGCAGACCCTGCGGGAGGCGCGTTTCGAGCCGGCCCGCGCCGGAGAGGCGCCCGTCGCGGCCTTCTACGAGCTCAAGATCCCGTCGAAGCACCGGCCCCTGGCGGAGATCGTCGCGGATTTCAAGAGCGGCCCGCTGGCGGAACCCGAGGCGACGCTCCGCGCCGGCCGCTTCCCGGAGGCCGACAAACAGGCGGAGAAGCTCCTGGGGGCGACGCTCGAGGGCAAAGCGCCCTCCCAGCCGTACCTGGGGGTCGCCTTCGCCCTCAAAGCCTTGGCGCAGGCCGGCCAAGGGCAGACGGACGGGGCGATCTGCCGCTGGCAGGCGGCCCAGACCCTGGAGCCGGGCCTCTATGGCGTCGACCTTTCGGCCTATGGCGCCGCCGGGAAGCTCCTCGCCGAGCATCCCTGGGGGGAATTCCTCGGGGCGATCAAGAGCGTAGCGTCGCCGGGCACTCCGCCGGAATCGGTCGAAAAACCCCAGATCCTCGAGATGCGCCGGCCCCGCTACCCCGAAGCCGCGCGCTCCTACAAGGCCGTGGGGGCGGTCCTGGTCGATGCCGTCATCACGACGTCCGGAACGCCGCGCAATCCCCTCCTCCTCACCCAGAACCTCCTGCCGAGCCTGGAGGCGAGCGCTTTAGACGCCCTCTGCGACTGGCGCTTCAAACCGGCGCTCTACCACAGCGCACCGGTGCCGGTGCGCTACTCGACGACGACCGAATTCAAGGCCGGCAAGTAGGCAGCTCCCAAGTATCGATTCTCGAAAGCGTCCGGGCGAGACCGTTACCGAGAGTCTTCCAAGCATCCCCGATACGCCCGCCACGCCATGATGTAGGGCTGCGGATTCGCGACGGGGACACCCTGCACCCGGGCGAAGAACTTCGGCACGCAGGTCCGACAAGCTTTCTCCTGACGTTCGGCCTCTCGCTGACCCTCGCCCAGAGTGTCATGGCGAAATGGTGCGGGAAGGCAGAGACGGGTTCGTGCCCGGATCGCACCTTGCAGGTACTCTGTTGCGACGTTCCAGATCCGGGCCGTCTCGTCCAAGGACGCGGTCACCACCCGGGTGCCGTCCGAGCTGAAGGAGGCCGCCTCGACCCCATCCGTGTGCCCGGTCAGCGTGGTGATGGGTTGGCCGGTTGCGGCATTCCAGATCCGCGCAGTCTTGTCCGAGGACGCGGTCACCACCCGGGTGCCGTCCGGGCTGAAGGAGGCGGCCAAGACCGCATCCGTGTGCCCGGTCAGGGTGGCGATGAGTTTACCGGTTGCGGCGTTCCAGATCCGTGCCGGCTGGTCCCAGGACGCGGTCACCACTCGGGTATCGTCCGGGCTGAAGGAGGCGGCCAAGACCCCAGCCGACGTGTGCCCGATCAGGGTGGCGATGAGTTTACCGGTTGCGGCATTCCAGATCCGCGCCGTCTCGTCCCTGGCCGCGGTCACCACCCGGATGCCGTCCGGGCTGAAGGAGGCGGCCAAGACGGCATCCGTGTGCCTGGTCAGTGTGGCGATGGGCTGGCCGGTTGCGGCGTTCCAGATGCGCGCCGTCTTGTCCCATGACGCGGTCACCACTCGGGTGCCGTCCGGGCTGAAGGAGGCGGCCCAGACCACATCCGTATGCCCGGTCAGTGTGGCGATGGGTTGGCCGGTTGTGGCGTTCCAGATGCGCGCCGTCTTGTCCGAGGACGCGGTCAGCACCCGGGTGCCGTCTGGGCTGAAGGAGGCGGCCAAGACCGCAGCCGTGTGCCCCGTCAGAGTGGCGATCTCCGTCGAGTCCGCCAAAGTCTTGTAGAGCAAGGCATCTGCGGTCGGGGTGGAATCGGGCTGCCGGACTTCCAGCGCCACCAGCGAGACCTCGGTTGGATCGTCCACCTCCAGGTTGTTGCCGATGGCCACGTACTCTCGGTCTCTCGCCCGCTCCTCCGCTGTGTGTGCCTGTTGCCGTTGCCACAGAAACAACAGCGCCGCTCCGAGAATGACCGCGACCGCCGCGACCGCCGTGAGCTGGAGGAGCCGGCGCTGGTGTCTCCGGCGCTCCACCTGGAGGCGGCTTGTGGCGACGAGCCGCGCCTCATCCTCTGTGCGCACTCGCATCCCGTCCCTGCCCTCCTCGACGCGCGCCAGGTCGAGCTCGCCCAAAACTTCACCGATCCGACCCTCCCTCCATTCCTCGGCCCGCAACAGGATGCGCTGCGCCCGCTGGCCCGGCAGGTCCGAGGATTCGAAACGCCGGCGCACGAGCGGGGCGAGCGTGTCGTGGGCCAGGCGGGTGGTGGAGGGAGGGGATTCCTTCGCCTCCCCTTCCTGGCCACCCTCGGCGAGGAGGTAGCGGTCCTTGCACTGCCCGAGAAGCTCCGGGATCTCCGGTCGCTGCCCGTAGCGCTCCGCCACCTCGACGTCCGCACGGCTCTCGGCAGTGCCCAGGTCCGTGGTGTGGAAGAAAAGGAGATCGAGGACCAGGCCGGAGCTCACCGCCTCGGGCCGCTCCTCGCGGAGCGCGCGGAGCTGCTCGTCGAGAAAGTCGTCGAGCAGGAGGCCGCGGCGCTTCAGGCTCTCGTAGAGATCGAGGGTGAAGCGGGGGGAGGCGATCCTGCGAGTTCCGGCCTCGGTCCACATCTGGGCCAGGAGGATCTGCAGGATCGGGGCGATGGTCCCGGTGCCCTGCTCGAGCAGGTCGCCGGCGATCCGGGCCGGCAGCTCGGCGGCTACCTCCAGGCCGTACTGCCGCCGCAGGCGCTCGCTGGACGCCGGGCCGCGGACGGCCTCCTCGATGCCGTCGCGGTCGAGGTGGAGGATCTCGACCAGCGCTCGCGGGAGCTTCTCGTCGTCGAGGAGCTGCCGCACCTCGGCCAGCCATTCCTTGCGGAAGCCGAGGACGAGCCGCCCCCGGGGGCGGCTTTCGCGGCTGGCGAAGAGCGTCCGCAGCGCGGCGGCAAAGTCTTGGACCTCTCTGCCGGGGGCGAGGGGGCGCGTCCAGGCCTCCTCGGCCTGGTCCAGGATGACGACGAGGGGCCGACCCGGGGTCTCTTTCCGGTGCCAGGCGGCGCTCCCATCCTCGTCGCCAAGCGCGCGAGCCAGGCTACCGGCAAGGCCCAATGTTTGTTCGCGGCGCAGGTAGAGCACCTCGTGGGAGGCCACCAATCGTGGCAGCAGGCCGGCGGCGAGGAGCGACGACTTGCCCGCTCCGGAGGCTCCGAAGAGGAGGACGATCGGGGCTCCATCCGGCCGGGTCACCTCCTCGTAGAGCGCGCGGATGTCGCGGCCCCGCCCGAAGAAGACCGGAGCGTCCTCGCGAGTGAACGGGGAGAGGTGCTTGAACGGCGAAAGCGGCAGGTCCATCGCCGGCAGCGGGGGGAGCCCGAAGAGGGGGTCCCGGGCCGCCCGCGGCAGGCTCCAGCGCCTGACTTCCTCCTCGGCTCCGGGCGCGACATGAAGCTCCCAGGGCCACTTTCCCCGGGCGAGGAGGAGAGGACCCGGACGGAGCGTGGCATAGGTCCCCTCGGGCAGATCGCCGGCCTGGGCCTCTACCGCCGCCGTCGCTTCCGCGAACGCGGAGCCCAGTGGATCGCCGGAGGCGAGAGCCTGGTAGAAGCGGGCGGAGAGCTCGGCCGCCACCGAGTCCAAGATGGCCTCGGAAGTGGCGATCACCGCCGGGACTCCGGCATCGAGGAGAGCCTGGACTTGCCCCTGGGTGGAGCAGCCGTTCAAGAAGATCAGCGCAAGTCCCCGCTGCTCGCCCAGAAACCGGGCGAGGCCCTGGGCGTGCGCGAGCCGAGGCACTCCCGCCTCCTGGGACTCGAACAAAAGCTCGCCGCTTCCGGCGTGGCCGCTGAAGTGAAAGAGAGCGACCCGGTCACGGTACCGCGCGTCCTGGAACACATCGAGCACCTCGGCGGCCGTGGCGTTGGCGCGTTCGACGATCTCGCAGAGGCCCGACTGTTCCGCAACGGTCATCGCCGCGCGGACCCGGCGCTGCTCCTCAGGGAGGAACCGCAGGTCCAGGCGGCTATTGGCGAAGGCGAACAGCACGACCGGCGGAGCGGCGGAGCGCAGAGGATCAGGTCTCGGCGGCACGTCGGGCATCCTTTCATCAAAAGACCCCTCTTCCAGGGAGTATGGTTGAGGATGGGGGCGGCGGGAGCGCTAGGAGACTGCGCGGCAGGAAAAGGTCGTACCGGGGGGGGTGGAACCGGGTACAAACTCTCCTACCGCGCAGGCTCCTGGCGCCGAGATCCTAAGGTAGCTCGCTCGGGGAACAACTCCACCCTCGCGGAGGCTTATCCCTCCTAAGCGAAGCGCGGCCCTCGCCGGCTGGCGCACTGAGGTGTAGAGGGCGGCGGTCCGCCCGCGCCGACCGCAGGAGACGTTCCCGCTTGAGCACCCTGACCTCCCCTCCCACCCTGGACGAGAAGAAGCGGCGGCTTCTCGCGCTGCTCCTCGCCGAGGAGGGGATCGACCCGCTCCGTTCGCCGATCCTCGCGCTGCCGCGCGCAGTACCGGGAAGACCCGGCGGACCGAACGCCTTCCCGCTCTCCTTCTCCCAGGAGCGGCTGTGGCTGATCGACCGGCTGGAGCCGGGGAGCGTCGCCTACAACCTGCCGACGGCGCTCCGCCTCGCGGGCCGGCTCGACCTCGACGCCCTGGCACAGAGCCTGGCGGAGATCGTCCGCCGGCATGAGGTGCTGCGCACGACCTACGAGGAGCGCGGCGGCCGGCCGGTCCAGGTCGTCCATCCCGCGGCCCCCGTCCCGCTCCCCCGGATCGATCTCGCCGCCCTCCCCATCCGTCACCGCGACAGGGAGGCCCGGCGGCTCGCGACCGCCGAGGGCACGCGGCCGTTCGACCTCGCGCGCGGCCCGGTGCTCCGGGTCCAGCTGATGCGCCTGGGCGCTCTGGAGCACGCCCTCTCCTTCACGGTCCATCACATCGCCTCGGACGGCTGGTCGAGCGGGGTGCTCGTCGCCGAGCTGTCGGCGCTCTACAGTGCCTTTTCCCGCGGCCGGCCGTCGCCCCTCCCCGCGCTTCCCATCCAGTACGCGGACTTCGCCGCCTGGCAGCGCCAGGTGCTCCAGGGCGCGGCGCTCGAAGGTTCGCTCGCCTACTGGCGGCGGCAGCTCGCCGCTCCGCCCCCGCCCCTGGCCCTCCCCGCCGACCGGCCGCGGCCGGCCGCGCCGAGCTCGGCGGGGGGGAGAGTGGCGGTGGACCTGCCCGCCGCGACGACGGCGGCCCTCCGCGGGCTCGGGCAGCGCTCCGGGGCGACCCTCCTGATGACCGTGACGGCGGCGTACGCCGCGCTCCTCGTCCGCCTCACGGGGGAGAGCGATCTCACGATCGGCACCCCGGTCGCGGGCCGCGCCCGGCGGGAGGTCGAGCCGCTGATCGGCTTTTTCGTCAACACGCTGGTCCTCCGCGCGGATCTCGCCGGCGATCCCACGTTTGCGGAGATCCTGGAGCGGGTGCGCCAGGGGATGCTCGCGGCCTTCGCCCACCAGGATCTGCCCTTCGACCAGCTCGTCCAGGAGCTGCAGCCGGAGCGGAGCCTCGGAGAGACGCCGTTCTTCCAGACGATGTGCGCCCTCTTCACCCCCGGCGAGGGGGAGCTGGCGCTGCCGGGGCTCACCCTCCACCCGCAGCCGATCGAGAGCGCGTCGACCCTCTTCGACCTGACCCTGTCGCTCGCCGACGCCGGGGACGAGGTGGGCGGCGGGCTCGAATACCGCTCCGACCTCTTCGACCGCACGACGGTGACACGGTTCGCTGGGCACCTTCTGAATCTGCTCAAGGCGGCGGTGGACGATCCCTGCCGGCGGCTTTCCGAGCTGCCGTTCCTCTCGGCGCCGGAAGCCCAGGCGCTCCGCGAGTGGAACGACACCGCGGCCGGCTATCCCCCGGAGCTCTGCCTCCACGAGAGGATCGCCGCCCAGGTGGCGCGGACGCCGGAGGCGGTGGCGGTCGAGCTCGAAGGGGAGAGCCTCTCCTATGGCGAGCTGGCGGCGCGGGCGGGGGAGGGGGCGGCGCGCCTGCGGGCGCTGGGCGTGGGGCCGGAGGGCCGGGTGGGGATCGCCCTGGAGCGGTCGCCGGAGCTGATCGTGGCCCTCCTCGCGGTGTTGGCGGCGGGGGCGGCGTATGTGCCGCTCGATCCCTCGTATCCGGCGGAGCGGCTGCGGTTCATGCTGGCGGACTCGGGGGTGGGGGTTGTCGTGACCTCGGTGGAGGCGGGGGCCTGGCTGCAGACGATGCCGGCGATATCGGCGGACATTCGGGTGGTTTTCGTGGGAGAGAAGGAGAAGAAGGTTGGACCTCCGCGCGGCGCCCCCCTCCTAACCTCCCCCCTGACCCAACCGCCTCCCGCCCAGGGGGGAGGGACCCGCCCTCCCAGGGAAAGGGCGGCCACGGGGTTCCGCCCCTACGACCCGCAATCTCCCGATCTCTTACTGGGAGGCACGGCGGCGGAGCGTCGGGCGGTACCGGACGATCTCGCTTACGTTCTCTACACGTCGGGCTCGACGGGGACCCCCAAGGGGGCGATGAACAGCCATCGGGCGATCGTCAATCGGCTGCTTTGGATGCAGGAGCGGTATGGGCTGCGGCCGGAGGACCACGTTCTTCAGAAGACCCCGGTGAGCTTCGACGTTTCGGTGTGGGAGCTGTTCTGGCCTCTCCTCGCCGGCGCCCGGCTCGTCTTCGCCCGGCCAGGGGGGCACCAGGACCCCCACGACCTGGCGCGGACGATCGCCCTCCACGAGATCACGACGGTCCATTTCGTGCCCTCGATGCTCCAGGCCTTCCTCGCCGAGCCGGCGGTCGAGCGCTGCCGGTCGCTCGTGCGGGTGATCGCGAGCGGCGAGGCGCTGCCGGCGCCGCTCGCCGCGCGCTTCTTCGATCTCCTTCCGACAGTCGAGCTCCACAACCTCTACGGCCCCACCGAGGCGGCGGTGGACGTCACCGCCTGGGCGTGCGCGCCGGGCTCGCGGCGTCTCTCGGTTCCCATCGGCCGGCCGATCGCCAACACCCGGATCCACCTCCTCGACCGCGCCCTCGTGCCGGTGCCTATCGGGGTGACAGGGGAGCTGTGGATCGGCGGCGTCCAGCCCGCCCGCGGCTACCTCGGCCGCCCGGGGCTCACCGCCGAGCGGTTCCTGCCCGATCTCTTCCCGGTATCCTCCGGCGTCTCCAACGCCTCCGGCGCCCGGCTCTACCGCACGGGGGACCTGGCGCGCTTCCGGACCGGGGGCGAGATCGAGTACCTGGGGCGGACGGACAGCCAGGTGAAGGTGCGGGGGGTGCGGATCGAGCTCGGTGAGATCGAGGCGGCGCTCCGCCGGCATCCCGGGGTGGCGGAGGCGGCGGTGGGCCTGACCGGGAAGGGGGATCTCCTCGCCTGGCTCGTCCCCGCCGCCGGCCCGGCCGGCCCACTCCTGCGTCTCCTCCGCCTGGAGCGGCAGGGGCTCCCGGCGGGCGCGACCCTCCTCGACCTCCCCGACGGCACCCCGGTCGTACAGAGAAACCGCGGGGAGACGGAGTTTCTCTATGGCGAGATCTTCACCGGCCGCGGCTATCTGCGCCATGGGATCACGATTGCGCCGGGCAACCGGGTCTTCGACGTCGGGGCGAACATCGGCCTCTTCACCCTCTTCGCCGGCCGCGAGGCGCCGGGGGTCACCGTCTACGCCTTCGAGCCCATCCCCCAGGTCTTCGCCGCTCTCGCGGCCAACGCCGCCCTCCACGGGATCGCGACCCGGCTCTTCGAGCACGCCCTGGGCGAGGCGCCGGGCGAGGCCGAGCTGACCTACTACCCCCACGCCACCCTCCTCTCCGGACGCCACGCGGACGGCGAGGATCGGGAGGTGGTGCGCTCGTTCCTGGCCCGCGATCCGGCGGGGCTGGCGCGAATTTCGGACGCCGACGCCGACGAGATGCTCGACCTGCGGCTCCTGGGCGAGCCGGTGGTCTGCCGGGTGCGCACCCTCGCCGAGGTGATCCGGGAGGAAGAGGTCGATCGCATCGACCTGCTCAAAGTCGACGCCGAGAAGAGCGAGCTCGAAGTCCTCTCCGGGCTCGGCGAGGGAGACTGGGGGAAGGTCCGCCAGGTGGTCGCCGAGGTCCACGACCGGGGCGGCCGGCTGGCGCAGGTCGTCACTCTCCTCCGGGAGCACGGCTTCGTCGTCACGACCGAGCAGGACGAGGCCCTCGCCGGGACCTCCCTGTGGAACGTCTTCGCCCGGCGGCCCGCGCCGGTCGTGGTAGCGGAGCGCTCCCCGGTATTGGCGGAGCGATCCCCGCGATCCCCGCGATCCCCGATATTGGCGGAGCCCGGACCGATCTGGACGCGGGGGGAGGATCTGCTGCGCGACGTCCGTCGCGTCCTCGCCCTCACCCTGCCGGAGGCGATGGTCCCGTCGTTCGTCCTCCTCGACGCCCTGCCGCTCACCCCCAGCGGCAAGCTCGACCGGCGGGCTTTATCCCACACGACTCTCGGCGGGCCGGAGCGGCCGGCGGGCGCCGGTGGGACCGGCGGGTACGCGGCTCCCCGCACGCCGGTCGAGGAGCTGGTGGCGGCGGCGTGGGCGGAAGTCCTCGGGGTGCCCCGGGTCGGCGTCACCGACAATTTCTTCGACCTCGGCGGCCACTCGCTCCTCGCCACCCAGGCCCTCGCGCGCCTCCGCGAGTCTTTGGCCATCGAGCTGCCGCTCCGCGAGCTGTTCGCGGCGCCGACCGTGGCGGGCTTCGCCGCGGCGGTTTTGCGGGCGCGCGCCGCCGGGGAGACGCTGGGCGGCGCGCCCCCGCTCTCCCGCTCCCGGCGGACCGCCGCGCCGCGGCTCTCCTTCGCCCAGGAGCGGCTGTGGTTCGTCGATCGGATGGCGCCGGGGAACGTGGCCTACAACGTGCCGGCGGCGGTCCGCCTGCGCGGCCGGCTCGATCCGGCGGCGCTCGCCGCCACCCTCCGCGAGATCGTCCGCCGGCACGAGACCCTCCGCACGTCGTTCGAGACGACCCCGGCGGGACCGGTCCAGGCGATCGCGGCGCATCTCGCTCTCCCGCTGCCGCTCGCCGACCTCTCCCGGCTGCCGCGCGCGGTGCGGGAGGCCGAGGCGCTCCGGGTGGCGGGGGCGGCGGCCGTCCGCCGCTTCGACCTCTCCCGCGGGCCGCTCCTGCGCACGGTTCTCCTGCGGCTGGGGAGAGACGAGCACGCCCTTCTCCTCACCCTCCACCACATCGCCGCCGACGCCTGGTCGCTCGGGGTGCTCCTCGCCGAGGTCGCGGCGCTCTATCCGGCGGCCCTCGCGCGGCGCCCCTCGCCCCTCCCCGAGCTTCCGGTCCAGTATGCCGACTACGCCGAGTGGCAGCGGAGCTGGCTCTCTGGGGCGGTTCTGGACGCCCAGGTCATCTGGTGGCGGGAGCGGCTCGCCGGCTTTCCGGACCGCCTGGACCTCCCCGCCGACCGGCCGCGGCCGGCGGTCCCGAGCTTCCGTGGCGGGAGCCTGTCGCGGAGCCTCCCCGCCGATCTCGCCGCCCGGCTCCGCGTCCTCTCGCAAAAGAGCGGCACGACCCTCTTCATGACCCTCCTCGCGGCCTTCGCCGCGACCCTCGCGCGCTTCGCCGGTCAGCCGGCCCTCCTCGTGGGTTCGACGATCGCCCACCGCACCCGCCGCGAGCTCGAAGGGCTGATCGGGTTCTTCATCAACACCCTGGCCCTCCCGGTCGATCTCCGCGCCGAGCCATCGTTCCAGACCGCCCTGGGCCAGGCCCGGGAGACGGCGCTCGCCGCCTACGCCCACCAGGACCTGCCGTTCGAGCGCCTGGTCGAGGCGATCGTGCCTCGCCGCGATCCGTCGCGCCCGCCGCTCGTCCAGGTCGTCCTCCAGATGCAGAACGCTCCGCTCCCCGACCTGGCGCTCCCCGGCCTCGCCTGGGAGCCCTTCGCGAGCGGCGCGGAGACCGCGAAGTTCGACCTCGTCGTCAACTGCATGGCGGGGATTGGGGGAGAGGAGGGGATCTCCGGCGAGTGGCTCTACAGCGCTGACCTCTTCGACGGACCGACGATCGGCCGCCTCGCCGCCGCTTTCGAGACGCTCCTCGGGGCGGCGGTGGCCGATCCCGGGCGGGCGGTCTCGGACCTGCCGCTGCTGGGTCCCGGCGAGATCCAGCAGCTGGTGATCGAGTGGAATGCGGGAGGCCGCCCGGCGGAAACGCCCTGTCCGACCCTCCACGCCGCCTTCTTCGCCCGCGCCGTGGCGGCCCCCGACGCCGTCGCCGTCGTCCACGCGGGCGAGCTGCTCTCCTACGGCGCGCTAGCGGTCGGGGCTCGCCGCCTGGCGCGCCGGCTTCAGGAGCTGGGGATCGGCCCCGAGTCGCGGGTGGGGATTTGCCTCGAACGCTCGCTCGATCTGGTGAGCGCGGTCGTCGGGGTGCTCGCGGCGGGCGGCGCTTACGTCCCCCTCGACCCCGCCTACCCGCGGGAGCGCCTCGCCTACCTCCTCGCCGACAGCGGGGTCGCGGCGCTCGTCACCGCCGAGAGGTTCCTTTCGGTGCTTCCCGAGGCTTCGGAGTCGGCGCGGCTCGTCCTTCTCGACCGGACGGAAATCCTCGGCGAGCGGGCGGGCATGGCGAGCGAAGCGGGTCCCGACCACCTCGCCTATGTCATCTATACCTCGGGCTCGACCGGACAGCCGAAGGGCGTCGCGGTCACCCACGGCAACGTCTCCCGGCTCTTCGCGGCGACCGAGCCCGATTTCGGCTTCGGTCCGGGAGACACCTGGACCCTCTTCCACTCCTATGCCTTCGACTTTTCGGTCTGGGAGATCTGGGGGGCGCTCCTCCACGGCGGGCGGCTCGTCGTCGTCCCGCCGGAGGTGAGCCGCTCGCCGGTCGATTTCGTCCGCCTCCTCGGCCGCGAGGGGGTGACGATCCTCAGCCAGACCCCGTCGGCCTTCCGCCAGCTCCTCTGGGCGGAAGAGGCGGCGGGAGCGGCGGCGGACCTCTCCGGGCTCCGGCGGGTCGTCTTCGGCGGCGAGGCGCTCGACGTGCCGGGGCTCGCGCCCTGGATTTTTCGCCATGGCGACGAGCGGCCGGCCCTCGTCAACCTGTACGGCATCACCGAGACGACCGTGCACGTCACCTCCCGCCGCATCCGCCGCGCCGATCTCACCGCGGACCGGAGCCCGATCGGCTTCCCGCTCCCGCACCTCACCCTCCACCTCCTGGACTCCGGGCTGCGGCCGGTGCCGGTGGGGGTGCCCGGCGAGATCTTCGTCGGCGGCGCCGGGGTCGCCCGCGGCTACCTCGGGCGGCCGGAGCGGACGGCGGAGCGCTTCGTACCTGATCCCTGGGGCGCGCTTTCGGGGCCGCCGGGAGCGCGCCTCTACCGTTCGGGCGACCTCGCCCGGCGGCGGGCGGACGGGCAGCTCGACTATCTCGGCCGGACCGACGACCAGGTGAAGATCCGCGGCTTCCGCATCGAGCCCGGCGAGGTCCAGGCGGCGGTGGCGGCACTCCCCACGGTGCGCGAGGCGGTCGTCCTGGCGCGGCCGGGAAGCGCGGTGGGGGAGGAGACCCGGCTCATCGCCTACGTCGTTCCCCAGGTCACGGCGGAAGGCGATCTCACCCTCGCCGCGCTGCGCGGCGCCCTCGCCGAACGCCTCCCCGAGCACCTGCTGCCGAGCGCCCTCGTCCTCCTCCCGGCGCTGCCGCTCACCGCCCACGGGAAGATCGACCGGCGAAAGCTTCTGGAGATCGAGACCGCCGCCGGCACGCCCGCAGTAGAGGCGGTGAGCGAGGAGCCGCGCACTCCGCTCGAACGCGCGCTCGCCGGCCTCTTCCGCGCGGTGCTCCAGGTCGAGCGGGTGGGGCGGAACGACAACTTCTTCGAGCTGGGAGGCAACTCGATCGCCGGGGCGGTGCTCATCGACCATCTCCAGCAGGAGCTGGGCGAGGTCGTCCAGGTGGTGGTGATCTTCGACGCCCCCACCGTCTCGACCCTGGCGGCGTACCTGACGCGGGAGCACCGGTCGGCGGTCGTCCGGCTCTGGGGGCCGGAGTCGCCGGAATCGCCGGCATCGGCCCCAGGCGCCGCGCCCGCCCCATCCGCCCCGGCAACCCCGCGGGTCGACGTCGCCCGCGCGGCGGAGCTCCGCCGGCTCGTCCATCCTCTGTCGCCGCTTTCTCCGGACCTGGCCGCCGAGCCGCGGAACCCGCCGGCCCTCTTCCTCCTCTCGCCGCCGCGCTCGGGCTCGACCCTCCTGCGGGTTCTCCTCGGTGGCCACCCGGCCCTCTTCGCGCCGCCGGAGCTGGAGCTTCTCTCCTTCAACACCCTGGCCGAACGCCAGGCGGCGTTCTCCGGGCGGGACCGCTTCTGGCTCGAAGGGGCGGTCCGCGCCGTCATGGCGGCCCGCGGCACGGGCGCCGAGGCGGCGGAAGACTTCCTTGCGGACGCCGTCCGGAAGGGCTGGAGCACCCGCCGGCTCTACCGCGAGATCCAGGGAACGATCGTGGGCCGGCTGCTGGTCGACAAGACCCCCAGCTACGCCCTCGATCCGCGGATTCTCGAACGGGCGGAGGAGGCGTTCGACGGCGCCCGCTACCTCCACCTCGTCCGCCACCCGGCGGCGGTCGTCCGCTCCTTCGAGGAGGCGAAGCTCGACCAGCTCTTCTTCCGCCACCCGCACCCCTTCGCTCGCCGCGAGCTGGCCGAGCTGATCTGGCTCGTTTCCCAGGAGAACATCCTCGCCTTCCTCGCAGGCATCCCGGAGGAGCGCCGGCACACGGTGCATTTCGAGGATCTGGTGCGCTCGCCGGAGGAGGTTCTCGCCGGGATCTGCCGCTTCCTTGGGGTCCCCTGGGACCCCGCCCTGCTCCGCCCCTACGAGGACGGCGCGGCGCGGATGACCGACGGCATCCATCCCGAGTCGCGGATGCTGGGGGACGTCAAGTTCCACCAGCATTCCGGGATCGACCCGCGGACCGCGGAGCGTTTTCGGGAGGAGACGGGCGTTAGCGCCCTGGGAACCCTGGGAGACGTCACCTGGAGCCTCGCGGCGAAGCTCGGGTACGAGCGGCCGGGCGCCAACCCGAACGACATGGGGGAGATCCCGGCGCGGGCCTGGGCGCCCGGCGAGCCGATCCCGCTCTCTTTCGCCCAGGAGCGGCTATGGTTCCTCGACCGCCTGGAGCCGGGGAGCGCGGCCTACAACGTGCCCGCGGCCGTCCGCCTGACCGGCCGGCTCGACACCGCGGCGCTCGCCGCCAGCTTCGCCGGCATCGCCCGCCGGCACGCCGTGCTCCGCACCACGTTCCAGACGCTCGACGGCGTCCCGGTGCAGGCGATTTCCGCCGCGGCCGGCCTGCCCCTTCCCGCGGTCGATCTCGCCGCGCTTCCGGGGACTCGCCGCGAGGCCGCGGCCCGGCGCCTCGCCGAAGAGGAGGGGATGCGCCCCTTCGACCTCGTGCGCGGCCCCCTCGTCCGCGCCGCCCTCCTCCGGCTCGCCGCCGAGGAGCATGTCGCCCTCTTCACCCTCCACCACATCGTGAGCGACGGCTGGTCCATGGGCGTCCTCATCCGCGAGCTGGCGGCCCTCTACCCGGCGCACCTGCCGGGCGGCGCGAGCGCCCCGGCCCTGCCGCCGCTCCCCATCCAGTACGCCGACTTCGCCGTCTGGCAGCGGCGGCGGCTGGCCGGTCCGCTCTTCGACGAGCAGGCGGCCTACTGGCGGCGGAGCCTGGCCGGCGTGCCCGCCCTCGACCTGCCGACCGACCGGCCGCGGGGCCGGCTGCCCGAGCCGCGCGGCGCGGTCGCCACCGCGCTCTTCCCCCGCGCCTTGAACGAAGGCGTGGCGCGCCTCGCCCGGCGGCAGGAGGCGACGCCGTTCATGGTCCTCCTCGCCGTCTGGAGCGCCCTTCTCGCGCGCTGGACCGGCCAGCTCGACATCCCGGTCGGCTTCCCCGTCGCCAACCGCACCCGGCGCGAGGTCGAAGGGTTGATCGGCTTTTTCGTCAACACCCTGGTCGTCCGCGCCGATCTCTCCGGCGATCCTGGATTCGAGACACTCCTCCAGAGGCTCCGCGCCACCGTCCTCGGCGCCTTCGCCCACCAGGAGCTGCCGTTCGAGAAGGTCGTCGAGCTGCTGCAGCCGGAGCGCGACCGCGGCCGCAACCCCCTCTTCGAGGTTCTCTTCTCGCTCCAGAACGCTCACTCCGAGGCGATCGAGCTGCCCGGTCTCCTTCTCGCGGGGGTGCCGGTTGCGGAGGTGACCGCCAAGCTCGACCTCTCCCTCGCCTTTCAGGAGCTCCCCGAGGGCCTCGCGGCGGCGGTCGAGTACCGCGCCGCCCTCTTCTTCCCGACGACTCTCGTCCGCCTTCTCGCCCACCTCGAAGCGCTCCTCACTGGGGCGCTCGCCGAGCCTGGCCGGTCGCTCGCCGACATTCCCCTGGTGAGCGCGGCCGAGCGCCATCAGCTCCTCCTCGGCTTCGACGACGGCGCGGCGGCGGAGGCGCCGGCGGACGGCCTGCCGGGACTCCTGGCGCTGAGGGCGGCGGAGCGGCCGGACGGGATCGCCGTCCGCGGCGCCGACCACACCCTCTCCTGGGCCGGTCTCGCCCGGCGCGTGCGGCGCCTGGCCCGGCGGCTCGCCGGCGAGGGGGTCGGGCCGGAGGTGCGGGTCGGCGTCTGCCTGGAGCGTTCCCCCGCCTGGCTTCAGGTCTTCCTCGCGACCCTCGACGCGGCGGGGGTCTACGTCCCCTTAGACCCCGCCCTGCCGCCGGAGCGCCTGGCCTTCCTCATCGCCGACGCCGGGATCGAGCTCCTCGTGACATCGGAGGCGACCGCCGCGGTCGTCGGGCGGATCGGCCGCGGGCTGCCGCGGACTCTCCGGCTCGAAGACCTGGAGCCCGCGCCCGCCGCGCCGACCTTGCCGGACGTCTCCATGGCCGACCCCGACCACCTGGCCTACGTGATCTACACCTCGGGATCGACCGGTCGGCCGAAGGGGGTCGCCGTGACCCGCCGCGGCCTGGTGGGGAACGAAATGGCCGAAGCCCGGGGCTACGGCCTTTCCCCGGCGGACCATCTCCTGCAGTTCGCCGCGGTGGGCTTCGACGTCTCGATCGGCGAGGTCGGCAACGCTCTCGCCGCCGGGGCGACCCTCCACTTCGCCGCCGGCGAGGCGCTGCGGCCGGGGGAGCCTCTGGAAGCGCTGCTCCGGGAGCGGGAGATCACCGTGCTGATGATCCCGCCCTCGGTTCTGGGCGTCCTCGCGCCCGAGCGGCTGCCGGCTCTCGCGAATCTCGTCGTGGGCGGCGAGGCCTGCCCGCTTCCCCTGGCCGAGCGGTGGGGGAGGGCGGTCCGTTTCCACAACGGCTACGGGCCGACCGAGACGACGATCGCCGCGACGGTCGGCCGGCACCTCCCCGGCGAGCCCCGGCTCACTCTCGGGAGGTCGCTCGCCGGCACTCGCGTCCTCCTGCTCGATGAGCGGCTCTCTCCGGTGCCCCTGGGGGTGACGGGGGAGATCTACATCGGCGGCCCGGGAGTCGCCCGCGGTTATCTCGGCCGGCCGGATCTCACGGCGGAGGCCTTCCTGCCCCATCCCTTCGGCGTTGCCGGGGAGCGGCTCTATCGCACCCGCGACCTCGCCCGCCGGGGACCGGACGGCCGCCTGGAGTTCCTCGGGCGGAGCGACGGCCAGGTGAAGGTGCGGGGGGTGCGGATCGAGCTGGGAGAGATCGAGGCGATCCTCCTCACCCATCCCGCGGTGCGCGAGGCCGCCGTCGTCGTCCGGACCAGTGCACGCGCCGACGCCGACGGCGACCTCGCCGGCGGCCGCCTGATCGCCTGGATCGCCACCGATCCGGATCGCCCGGATCGCGGGCCGACGCCGGAGGAGCTGCGGCGCCACCTCGCCCTCACCCTCCCCGAGGCCTACCTGCCCGCCGCCTTCGGCTTCCTCGCCGCCCTGCCGCGGACGGCGACGGGGAAGGTCGACCGCGCCGCCCTGGCGCTCCTCCCCCCGACCACGCCGGCTGCCAACCGTGGCGCCGGGGTCGGGAACGCCGCCCGGGTGCTGCCGAAAGAGGGGCTCGAACGCGCCGTGGCGGCGGTGTGGGAAGAGGTGCTCGATCTCCCCCAGGTGGGCGCCGAGGAGCGCTTCTTTGATCTGGGCGGCAACTCCCTCCAGGCGGCGCTCCTCACCAACCGGCTGGAGGAGCGGCTGGGGGTCGCCGTCCCCCTGGCCGACCTCTTCGACGCGCCGACCGTCGCCGCCCTCGCGGCGCGGATCGCCGCCCGCGGCGGCCTCTGGCAGGTCGTGGCGCGGGGCACGGCGAGCGAGCGTCACCTCGCAGCCTACGTCGCCCTTCCGGCCGAAGAGGCGGGGGAGGACTCCCTGGGCGAGCCGACCTGGCGCCTGGCCGAGTCCCTGGGCGATTCGCTCCCCGCGACGTCTTCCGGCTTTTCGCCGCTCGTCCGCCTGCGCTCGGAAGGCGCGGGCCGGCCGCTTTTCTGTGTTCACCCGGTGGGCGGCAACGTCCTCTGCTATGCCGAGCTGGCGCGCCGTCTCGACCGGCCGGTCTACGGTCTCCAGTCCGTGGGGCTCGGCGGCGGCGAGCCGCAGGAGAGCGTCGAGGCGATGGCGGCCACCTACGCCGCGGCGGTCACCGCCACCCAGCCGGAGGGGCCGCTCGCCCTCGCCGGCTGGTCGATCGGCGGCGTGATCGCCTGGGAGTTGGCCCGCCAGCTCGCCCGCGCCGGCCGGCAGGTGGAGACCGTCCTCCTCCTCGACACCCTCGCCCCGGGAGCGCACCCCGGCCCGGCGCACGAGGAGATCCTGGAGGTGCCAGGAACCCCGGAGATCTCCGAGGCCGACCTCCTGGCCGCCATCGCCGCCGACTTGGGCGGGATCGCCGGCCGGAAGATCGACGTCGAGGGACCGCAGACCCGCCGGCTCCTGCGGGTCTACCGGGCGAACGTGGAAGCCGTCAAGCGTTACCGTCCGGAGCCCGATCCTTCAGGGCTCCCCGCATCCGGCCGGGTGGCTCTCCTCCGCGCCGCGGAACGGCCGGAAGGGCGGGTCGTCGATCCGGACCTGGGCTGGGAAGCCCTGGCCCCCGGCCTCCTCGTCCGCGAGCTCACCGGGGATCACTACTCTCTCCTCCGCGCCCCGCAGGTCGAGAGCCTCGCCGCGGCGATCGAGGCGCTGCTGTCGGCGGGGACGCTTCGCGGATAGCGCTTTGTCCCGCCTCGATCGAGGTACCGGCAGCGGTCGAGAGAGCGCTTTCGCGGGCGCCGGCTGAAGGCGCTGGTCGTCTCGCCCATGCTAGGATGAGGATCATGAGCGTCACTCTGACGGGTATCTACGATGGAACTTCAATCCTCCTGGATGACAAGGTGGACTTGGAGGCCAACACGCCGGTTCGGGTGACCTTGGAGCCGCTACCTTCGCTTCCTGGCCCCCGGCGAAGTTTCCTCGAGACGGCTCTGACGTCTGAGATCTCGGGCCCAGCCGACTGGGCTACCAACTTCGAGAAGTATCACCACGGTCCACTCGCAGCGGATGACTGAGCCGATCGCTGGAGAAGTATTCCTCGATACTTCCTATGCCATTGCCCTCGTCAACCGCGACGACACTCTCCATAGTGCCGCTGTTGTTCTGGCCGACCGGTTGCTGCAGGCCCGAGCTCGACTCCTGACGACGCGGGCGATTCTTCTCGAGGTCGGTGACGGGTTGTCCAAGCCTATCTATCGGACTGTTGCCGCTGCACTTCTGGCTTCCATGCAGGACGATCCCACCCTCGAAATCGTTGAGCTCACGCCCTCGCTGTACGACGAGGCGCTCGGTCTCTACAGCCAGCGACGCGATAAGGGCTGGGGGCTCACCGACTGCCTCTCCTTCGTAGTGATGTCTGCCCGCGGCGTGGCGGCTGCTCTGACCCATGACATTCACTTCGAGCAAGCAGGTTTTCTGCGCCTGCTGCGCTGAAATCGAGCGCGGTTTCTCGCGTTCGAGATTCTCGTCCTGCCGCTCGCATCCCAAAGGCAGAAGTAGGGCGATTCCGAGCCAGAAGCAGGGCACTTCTGGTTTCGAAGTAAGGCATCTCAATCAGAAGTCGAGGCGGCTTCACTCCGCCCGCAGCGCCGCCATGGGATCGGACCGCGCCGCCCGGCGCGAGGGAAGGTAGACCGCGGCGAGCGCGACCGCCACCAGGCTGGCGGTCACCGCGGCGAAGGTCTGAGGATCGGTCGGCGCGACGCCGAAGAGCCAGACGCGGAGCAGGCGGGAGAGGGCGAACGAGCCGGCGAGCCCGAGGAGGACGCCGCCGGCGATCTGCGGCAGGGCCTGCCCGAGGACGAGGAGGAAGAGGTCGCTCCGGTCGGCGCCCAGCGCCATCCGCATCCCCATCTCCTGCGTGCGCTCGGCCACCAGGTAGGACATCACGCCGTAGATCCCCGCCGCGGCGAGCGCCACGGCGAGGGCGGCGAAGAGGCTCAGGAGGATGAGGGAAAGGCGGCTGTCGGAGACCGATTCGGCCAGGATCCGCTCCATCGGCTGGACGTTGAACACCGGCTGCTCGGGATCGACCTCGCGCACGGCGGCGATCAGCGGGCGGGTCAGGGCGCCGGGATCGCTCTCGCCCCGCACCACCAGGGTCATCTCGCCGATCCAGTCGTTCTCGGCCTGCAGATACGAGCTGTACCACTGCGGCGCCGGGGGCCGCGAGAGGCGCGCCTCGCGCACGTCGTCGACCACGCCGACGATGGTGAACCAGAGCTTCAGCTCGGGCCAGCCGATCCGCCGGCCGAGGGGAGTTTCGCGGAGGAAGTAGCGGCGCGCCAGCTCGCGATTGATCACCGCGACGCGCGGCGCCCCCCGGTCGTCGCGGTCGGTGAAGTCGCGGCCGGCGAGACGGCGGATGCCGAGCGCCTCGAAGTAGCCCGGGCTCGCCATCCGCAACTCGGCGAACGGCTTTTCCCCCGCCCGGGCAGGCGGCCGCCCCTCGATCGCGAAGTCGCCGTTGATCCCCCAGTTCTGGAGCGGCAGGGCGTCGACCCAGCCCGCCTCGCGGACCCCGGGGAGAGCGCGCGCCCGTTCGAGCACCGGCCGGTAGAGCGCCGCGCCGAGCTCCCGGCCGGCGTAGCGCCGGGCCGGGGCGGAGAGGTGGAGGGTCAACACGTCGGTGGTGACGAAGCCCGGGTTGGTGCCCTGGAGGTTCCAGAGCGTCCGCAGCATGAGGCCGGCGCCGACCAAGAGCATCAGGGCGAGGGCGAGCTCGACGACCACCAGGGCCGAGCGCAGGCGGCGCTGGCGGTGGCCGGGCCCGACGCCCCCGCGGCCGGCGCCCTCCCGCAGGCCGGAAAGCGGGTCGACCCGCGCCGCGGCGAGGGCGGGAACGAGGCCGAAGCCGACCGCGGTCAGGAGACAGGCGGCGAAGAGGAGGCCGAGGACGGAGCCGTCCAGATGCACCTCCGCCGCTCGCGGCAGGTTGGCGGCAAAGCGCGACAGGAGCCGCACTCCCCAGTGGGCGACGAGGAGGCCCACCGCCCCGGAGAGGAGCGCCAGGAGGAGGCTCTCGACCAGGAACTGCCGCACCAGCCGGCCGCGGCTGGCGCCGAGCGCGCCGCGCACCGCCACCTCCCGCCGGCGGTGGGCGGCGCGGGCGAGGAGGAGGTTGGCGACGTTGGCGCAGGCGATGAGGAGGACGAAGGCGACCGCCCCGGTGAGGGTGAGGAGGACCGGCCGGGCGGAGTGGACGATCGCATCCCGGAGCGGCTGGACCTCGACGCTCCGCCCCTCGTCCTCCAGCTTCGCCGCCACATAGCGGCGCGCGACGGCCTGCAGGTCGTCCTGGGCGGCGGCCACGGTCACCCCGGGGCGCAGCCGGCCGACGACCGAGACGTAGTGGCTGCCGCGGACCGCCTGTTCCTGCGCGGTGAAACGGAGGGGGAGCCAGATCTCGATGCCCCCCGTCCCGGGGCCGACCGTGCTGCCGCCGAGCGGGAACTGGAAGCTCCCGGGCATGACCGCGACGATGGTGAACCATTCGTCGTCGAGCTTGACCGGCCGGCCGAGCACGCCGGGGTCGCCGCCGAAGCGCCGCCGCCAGAGGCTCTCGGAGAGCACCGCGACCGCGGGCGCGCCGGGGCGGTCGGCACGGTCGGCGGCAGGCGGGAAGGTGCTGCCGAGGAGCGGCCGGACGCCGAGGACGGACCACAGGCGGGCGCCGGCGAGGACCGCCCGGACGCGCTCGGGCTCGGCGCCCTGGAGGTTCCGGTTCCGCGCGACGAAGGGCACGAGATCGCTGAAGCTGTGGCTCTCCGCGCGCCAGTCGTTCCAGTTGGCGGGCGAGGCGGGCCCCCAGCCGGAGGGCAGGAAGGTCTCGCGGACCTCCACCAGGCGCTCAGGGGCCGAGTAGGGGAGCGGCCGCAGGAGGATCGAGCGGACCATCGTCCACAGGGCCGCGTTGGCCCCGAGACCGAGGGCCAGCGCGGTCACCGCCACGGCGGTGAAGGTCGGGCTTTTCCGCAGCTGGCGACCGCCGTAGCGGAGATCCTGGAGAATCCGGTCGAACGCCCCTGCCTTGTCCATGGCACCTCTCCTGGTCTCGCCTCTCTCCAGGGCAAGACGGATCGCGGGGGAGGAAAGTTTCAGCCGCGACGGCGATTTTCTCGTTAGCCTTCCCTGCGCCATGGGATCAAGGCATGCGCGCCAGGGCTGAGCGCTTACGCGTGACGCCCAAGCCGCGTGCCCTGTGGCTGAGCGCCTGCGCGTCGCGCCCAAGCCGCGCGCCCCATGGCTGAGCGCTTACGCGTCAGGATGAAGGCGTGCGCCGCATGGACAAACGCTTGCGGCCGGGCTTCGTCTCCCTGGGACCGCTGGCGTCCTCGCCGGCATCGGTGTCCCGCCGGCAGGCGAGGACACCCACTCCAACGGCGCCTCAGACTGCCGCGGTCCCACGCTCAACGCCCCGCCAGCGCTTGCCCTCCGGGATGTCGTAGGCCGCAGCCAGCCCCAGGGCGGTGAGGCTCTCCAAAACGCTCTCCACCTCCCGGCGCGATCTCCTCCTCCGGGACCTCGGTGCCGGGCAGCCTGTAGAGCCGAAGACCGCCGCCCTTGCCGTCGCCCCTATCGGGGCTTTAGATTCAATCAATGGACGAGACCAGGGGCTCGCGCCCCTGGCTAGGCGTCGTCGCCCCTACCGGGGCTGGGAACAATCGCGACATCGGCTCCTCGTCGTCCCCCGGCACCGCCGCACCGGAGGTTGCATCCCGGTTGATTCAAGCGCATCATGATTCCATTGAAAAAGGAGAATCCCTGATGCGTACCCGCTGGATATTGGTGCTCTCGCTCCTCGCCCTCACCTGGATCCCCGGAATGCTCCGGGCCGCCGATGCGCCGGGCTGCGCTCCCGCCGCGACGGTCGCCGGCAGCGTCACCCTCGCGAACGCCCTGCCGAGCGCGGCCGCCCCGGCAATCCTGAGCGTGCCGAGCTGGGCCGACGTAGCTCCCCAGACCTCGGCGCCGCAGGCTCTGCAAGGGATCGACGGCACACCGCTCTTCCGCGCCAACAGCTGCGTCGGCTGCACCTTCTCGCTATGCCAGAGGCTGCACAGCTGCCAGGGCTGCTGCGGCTGACGAGCCCCGCCTCGAAGGTCTGAGATGCCCCCGGGGAGAGCCGGCTCTGCCGATCTCTCCCCGCATCGCGGCGGCACCTGGGAGCGGAAGAATCGCTAGCCTGGATTTCCACGGCAGGTTGTTCGGCTAACGCCGCTGGCACCGTGCAGACTGGTCCATCAGATATCCTGAGAGCTTGAGCCCACAATCGTGTTATCCAGTTCGGTGCTCCGATAGGGCTAGTTCGCCACTGCTTCCTTTTTCCACTCCAAGATCTACTCTCTCAGCATCGGTAGATCCAAGGAACGCTTCCTCAACCCCTCTGGGGTTTCCTCTATGCACTACCGGATGGGCTCATCCAAGCACTTGACACCGGGTGAAGTCCTCCAGCGGCGGAGCGTTCTCGGCCAAGGGGGCCGTTGCAAAACGGCTGGGCCAAGGGTAGCCGACGCTTTTTTGCAACGATAGGGTATACGATCTCTCCGCGAGAAAGACCCGGATCTGAGACGTTTATTTCGTGACGAGCCCTTAGCGTATGCTCATCGAGAATGCTCTCTCCGACGCAGTCCGCTTCTTCCACATGGACGCTTTCCCCTCGGCGGTCGGCTTGAAGATAGACTTTGACATGGCCCTATTGGTCATCGCCAGCGGCCTGTATCGCCTGATGGCGGCAAGGATGCGGGGCTATGCGGATGCCCAGGCTCGGCAGATCTTCCGCGATCTGATCGACCTTCCTGCTGATGTCACAGTGACCGACACAGAGATCCTCGTGCGGTTACACCGCCGAGCTCACCTGCCTATCCTGCTCGCCTCAGGCTTGTTCGAACAGCCAGTGGCTGTCTCCTGGTGGGGCGGCATGAAGCTTCGGCTCACTGCCTGAGACCCCTGACCACCAGGGCACCCCAACGTTAGGTGAACAACCTGCCGTGGAAATCCAGGCTAGGGCGCGCGGGCGCCGGCGAGCACCCGGAAGGGGTGGCTGCCGAGCGCGCTCTCTCTGCCGTCCTTGGTGACGCCGAAGACGTTCAATCGATAGTCACCGCGGGAAAAGAAGCCGGCAGGAAAAGTGATCAGCAGGGCATCCAGCGCATTCGAATGGAGCCCACCCTTCTCGAGCACCGCGCGTCCGCCGTCGCCCGTGAGCCGGACTTTGTAGCTCGAAAAGCCGGGCTCGTCGCCAGCCCCGGCCCCGATGTCGACCGCGAGCGACACGGGACCGGCTGTCCTCGCGAGGTCGATGACGGCCGCGGGGCTCCCCGGCTCGTCGCGGAAGGTGCGGAGGAGGAAGACCGGAGTATTGAAGAGCACCTCGTTCCAGGGCGCGACCTCGCCGGCCCTCGCGGCTTTCTCCGCCGCTTCGAGCCGGGCCTCCAACTGCCGGCGTTCGCCGGCGCGCTTGGTCTCGCTCGCCGCCAGTCGATGCCCGAGATCCGTCGTCCTCTGCCGCTCGTGCGTCAACTGCTGCCGGTAGGCCGCCACCAGGCCCGCCGTCCGCTCCGCCCGCACCCGGAGCCAGAGGGCCGGTACGGCCGCGGCGGTCGCCACGAGGAAGAGGGCGGCGAGGGCGAGGCCGGCCTGGGCGAAGCGGCCGCGCCGGGCGAGCCAGGCGAAGAGCCCGAGAACGACCGCCCCGTGCGCGGCGGTATTGGCGGCATTGGCGGCATTGGCGGCATGGGCGGCATGGGCGTCCTCCGCCGCCATGGCCTTCATCCCGCGCGCGAACGAGCCCGCGATCTCGATCTCTTCCGTGCACTCCGCGCAGCCGAAGAAATGCTCCTCGAAGCGGGCCTCCTCCTCGGGATGGAGGAGACCGCGGCGGTAGAGATCGACCAGGCCGTGCTCGGCGATGTAGGCGTGATCCATGATTTCCATGGCTTCAGGCGCGCGGCCCCAGTATCCTTCCATAACATTCTAGTGGGATGAGAAGCCGCAGGATCGCAGGCAGGACCACGATCCAAGCGATCAGGAGAAGGGCAGGGCGCAAGGGGGAACGGCCCTGCTCGATCCGGGCGGTCAAAAGCTCCTTGTAGCGTTGGCGGGCGCGGTGGAGGACGCGGTTGAACTGCAGCCCGGTCAGGCCGTAGTCGGCCGCGATGCGGTCCCGGTCCTCTTCGGCGATGTAGAAGCGGACTAAAACCTCGCGGTCGCGGGAGGTGCCGAGCTCCTGGATCACCTGGCGGACGAGGGCGGCGTTCTCGCGGGCCAAAAGCTCGCCGAGCTGTCCCGGCCGGGAGTCCTCGGCGGCGAGAACCGTCTCGCTGTCGGCGTCGGTCTTCCTCCGCGCCGCCTTCCGATAGTGCTCGATGGCGAGGCTCCGCGCGATACCGGCGAGGAAGCCCGGGAGCTTCTCCGGCTCCCGCAGCTCGCCGCGGCGCAATTTTTCGAGCGCGATCCGGAAGGTGTCCTGGAAGAGATCCTCGGCCTCGGGGCGGCCGTTGGTGTGGCGGTCGAGGAGGACCGCCACCGCCCGGCCGTAGAGCGCGATCAGGCGTTCTTCGGCGCCGGGGTCGCCCGCCACGATGCTCCGGACAAGCGTGGCGGGTCGCCCCTCGCCTGGATCGATCGCTGTCTCGTTCTGGACCAGAGCCGCGTACCCGGTAAAACCGTTTGGCGGCAGATGTTAGCACGCCGCTTGAGGAGCCCGCGCCGTCATCCCCCCTGCTTCGGCGACGGCGGCGGGTTGCCCTCCGCTCCCCAGACCCCCACCTGGTCCGGATCGCCGGAGGAGGTCGTGCCGTAGATCGCGGGATAGATCGTCCCCACGGTCGGCATCACGGCTTCCGCCATCGAGATGTAGATGCGGAGCGGCAGCTTGTCGTAGTAGCCCGCGTAGCGCAGGGCGCCGTTGGTGAAGAGGAAAAGGAGCGGATCGTTCTTGCCGTCTCCCGTCGTCAGGACGGGGGCGCCGTTCTCGTCGAGCACCGCGAAGCCGACGCACGTCTTGTAGCCGTCGGTAAGAAACGGTGGGGTGGCGTTGTTCTCGCCGGTTCCGATGACGAGCTGATAGCCCGCCTTCAAGAGGTACTTGTCGGCGGCGGTCTCCGCGTCGCCGGTGGGAGTGGCGGTGGTGGGGTGGGCCGTCATACCGATGTACCAGGTGCCGAGGAAAGCTCCGATATTGTCGACCATGATCTTCTCCTTCTTTGGGGTCTCACTTCCAGGAGTGGGGCGAAGAACGTGAAGATCGCACCCTATCAGCGCCAGTCGCCTTCGAGGACGAAGGCCGCCCAGGCGGAGGGATCGCGAAAACGCCGTTCTTTCTGGAGCGAAAGCTGGGCCTTGCGGAGAGCGGCGGCGGCGGGCAGGCCGTCTTTCCAGAGGGCACTGTAGAAGCGGGTCATGAGCTCCGCGGTCGCCCGGTCCTCCACCCGCCAGAGGCTCGCCAGCACCCGCGTCGCCCCGGCGTACTGGAATCCCCGGGTGATCCCCACCAGGCCCTCGCCCCGGACCTCGCGGCCGAGCGCCGTCCGGCAACCGGAGAGCACCACGAGGTCGGCGTCCAGGTGGAGGTTGTAGAGATCGCGGAGCGCGAGGAACCCCTCCTGCGGCTTGCCTTCGCGGTCGACGTTCGAGAGGGCGAGGCCGGAGAGCGCGGGGCGCTCGGTGTCGATCACCCCGTGGGTCGCGAAGTGGAGGGTGCGAAAGCCGTCCAGGCGGTCCCCCAGGACGGCGGAGCGGGAGGCGTCGAAGTCGAGGGCGATCCGCGCCTGGCCGGGCGGTGCCAGGGCGGCGATCGCCTCGACCTCCCGGCGGGAGCCGGGCAGGCGCTCGAAGACGGCGGCATGGGCGGTCGCCGTGGTCGCCGCGAGATCGGCGGCATTGCTGGCTTGGGCGGCAGGCGATCTGGATCGTGCCGGCAGGCGCGGGTCGGCGGGGTCGAAGACGGGATCGGCGAAGGCGGCGAGCCAGCGGGCCGCCTCCGGGCGCCGGGCGAGAGCCTGCCGGGTCACCGCGAGGGCCGAGGCGGAAGGCAGGGAGACCACCTCGTAGCGGGCGAGCAGGTTCTCGGTCCTGGTCTCGGTCGCGGGCTGCGCGGCAGGCAGGGGCAGGGCGGCGAAGGGGACGTAGGCGAGGGCACCGTCGGGGACGACGGCGAGCCGCTTCGCGCCGCCTACGCCCAACCGTCCGGCCAGCGGCCCGAGGAGCATCCGCGCGAGGGCCGCCGCCGCCAGGGCCGTCTCTCCCCGGCCGGCCGGATCGGCTTGGCTGAAGCGGTCGTGGAGCCGGCGGGCCGCCGTCTCGACGGTCGCCCGCGGCGGCAGGACGAAGCTCGCGATCTCCCGCGGCGTCACCCACCAGAGGAAGCTCCGCTCCTCGCCCAGGGAGTAGACGAGGAGCGCCGTGTCCGCGTCGAGAAGCTGCTGGATCTCGCCCGCTCCGAGCGGCTGGGGTCTTGTGAGGGCGGCCGAGCTGGGGCTCGCGGTGCGGATCTCCGCGTCGACGAAGTCGAGCTCGCGCACGATCTCCTGCTGCTCGGCGTCGGAAGTCGGTCGGGCCGCTCCGGTCGCCCGGTCGCCGGCCGCCCGCAGGGCCTTGGCGGCGAGCCGTTCGGAGAGCGCCTCCCGGCGCGCGAGGAGAGGGCCGGCGGCACCCTCTTCGATGCGCACTCCCGCCGTGCTCAGGAGCGCTACGAGGGTCCGGGCGCGCGCCCGCTCGCCGAGCGCCAGGGCTTCCCGATCGTGGCCGGCGTTCGGGTCTTTGGCATGGGCGTCCATGGCGAGGTCGATCGCCAGCTCGTAGGCATCGTGGGAGACCGCCGAGTAGGAGGCGCGGAGGTCGGGGCTGCCGATCCGCGCGCCCAGCGACTCCATCACCCCGAGGGCCGCCTCGGCATGCTCGCGCGCCGCCTCGTTCCTGCCGAACCGCCGCTCGGCCTTGGCGAGGGCGTAGAGGATCTGCGCCTCCCCCGGCTGGTAGCTCGCGGCGCGGCTCGCTGCGAGCGCGCGGTTGAGGCTCGCCTTCGCCGCGGCCTCGGCGCCGCGCCCGGCCTCGATCTCCCCCTCGCCCCGGAGCGCCTCGGCGCCGTTGGGCAGGTCGCCGGCAGCGGCGAGGAGCGCCGCCGCCTGGGTGAAGGAGGCGAGCGCCGCCGCTTCCTCGCCGAGGGCCTTCTCTGTCCGCCCCAGCTGGACGAGCGCGATCCCCTCGCCGCGGTGGTCGCCCGCGGCGCGTTTGAGCTCGAGCGCCCGGCGGATCGCGGCGAGCGCCTGGCGGACCGTTCCGAGATCCCCTTGGTGGGTTCCCAGATCCCTTTGGACCATGCCGAGATTGATCAGGGTCGAGCCCTCGCCCTGGGGATCGCCGACGGCGCGCCAGAGGGCCAGGGCCTGCTCGTAGCTCGCGAGCGCCTGGCGCGGGTCCTCCACTCCCTGGTAGACGAGCCCCAGGTTGTTGAGCACCCGGGCCTGCCAGCGCCGGTCTTCGAGCTGGCGGAAGATCGAAAGGGCCTGGCCGTCCCAGCCGAGCGCCTCCTGGACCTCGCCCAGGTCGGCGGCGAGGACCCCCAGGTTGTTGAGCGCCCGCGCCTCGCCCGCCCGGTTGCCGGTCGAGCGCAGGCGCGCCAGGGCCTGCTCGTAGCGCGCGCGGGCCTCCTGGGGCTCACCCAGGGCGTCGTAGGCCCGGCCGACGCTGGTGAGCGCTCCCCCCAGGAGCTCCTCCGCCCGCACCTCCTCCAAGAGAGGAAGGGCGCGGCCATAGCAGGCGACCCCCTGGTGCAGCTCGCCGCGGACGAGATCCATGAGGCAGAGATTGCTCTGGGCGACGGCCTCGCCATAGACGTCGCCCGCCCCGCGCGAGAGCTCCAGGGCCTGGCCGAAGGCCGTGCGGGCGTCGGCCGCCTGCCCCGAGAGCCAGGTGTCGAGCCCGATCTCGTTGGCCGCCGCGGCCGCGAAGCGGCCGTCGTTCAGGCCCTGCCACAGCCGGAGGGCTTCCTGGGCGGCCGTGAGGGCAGCGCGGGTTTCGTCGACCAGCCGGGAGACGACGGCGAGCTCGTGGAGCGCCCGCGCCTCCCCGCGGCGATCCCCGGCGGCGCGGAAGCCCTCCCGGGCCTGTCGATAGAAGGGGAGCGCCCGGCGCCGGGATTCGGCGGTGCCCGTGAGATAGAGCTCCCCGGCGGTGGTGAGCGCCGCCTCGGCGGCGTTGGCGGGAGCTCCGTTGGAGAGCTCGTCGATTCGGATCTCGTAGCGGCCGGCCGGCGGCGCCCCGGGCTCCCGGGCGTGCACCTCGATCCGGTAGGTGCCGGCGGCCGGGGTCGCGACGAGCAGCGACTCCGTCCCCTGGCGGTCCAGGGGGCTGTCGACCGCGGTGCGGTGGCCGTCGGGGGCCGTCACCGAGACGGTCACGTCGATCCCCTGCTGCTCGACCGCCACCCGGAAGGTCCGTCCGTCCGGCAGCTCCACCTGGAAGCATCGGGTCTCGGCGGCCTGCAGCTCGCGGACGATCGGGTCTCCCGGGGAGAGCGGAGCCGGCGGGATGAAGCTCGGAGGCGTTGGGCGGGTGGAGCCCGGAGAGGAGGAAGAGGCGAAGAGGAGTCCCGAGAGGACCACCACGACCAGGGTCGACTTGCTCATCATGAATCCCGCGAGGAGGCAACAGTACCACCGGCGGGTGGTCGGCTGCCCGGCGGGCGCCGACCGGGCCGACCGGGGAGGACGTCGCCCTACAGATTCGTTTCGACGTGGGGGGCGAAGCGGGCGAGCTTGGCGAACAGCACGGCGGGGAGGATGGGCTTGCCGATGAACTCCGTGAAGCCCGCCGCATCGAGCCTCCCTTCCTGCCCGACGGGGTCGCTCGCCGAAATCGCGAAGATCGGCAAGTGAGCGAAGCGCGGCTCGGCGCGGATCTGCCGGGTGGCGGCATAGCCGTCGAGCTCCGGCATGAGGAGATCCATCAACACCAGGTCATAGCTCCCCTCCCGGACCCGTTCGACGGCCTCCCTGCCGTTCGTCGACACGTCGAGGTCGACGCCCCACAGGCGCAGGAGACCCGAGAGCACGAAGAGGTTGGCCGCATTGTCGTCCGCCACCAGGACCCGCATCCCGTGCAGCCACCTTTCGGCGGTCGCATTGAGCTCCCCCGCCACCTCGCTTTCCGGAGGAGCGATCAGAAGCCGCAGGGGGAAGGAGAAAACCGTTCCTTTTCCCGGCTCGCTCGCGACGGTGATCCGGCTGCCGTGCATCTCGATCAACCGCTGGCTGATCGTGAGGCCCAGGCCGGTGCCGCCGTACAGGCGGCCGATGTCGCCGTTGGCCTGGGTGAACTCCTCGAAGACCCGCGGCAGGCGGTCCTTGGCGATCCCGATCCCGGTGTCGGTGATCGTCAGCTCGACGACCACCGTTTCCTCGCTCTGTTCCTGGACCGCGAGCTTCAAGTTCACCGAGCCCTGGGCGGTGAACTTGAGAGCGTTCGACAACAGATTCGTCAACACCTGCCCGATCTTGACCGGATCTCCCAGCAGGCTCCGCGGCAGCCGCTCGTCGATCTCGACCGCCAGGGTGAGCCGCTTCTCCTGGGCCTGGAGCTGGAAGTTGTCGACGATCTCCTGGACCTGCCAGCGCAGGTCGAAGGCCCGCTCGTCCAGGGTCACCTTCCCCGCCTCGATCTTGCTCAGATCGAGGATGTCGTTGAGCAGGGCGAGCAGGCTTTCAGACGACGAACGCAGGACGTGGGCGAGCTGGCGCTGGCGGGTCGTCAGCTCGGTCGCCTCGAGCAGGTGCCCGACCCCCAGGATGGCGTTCAACGGCGTCCGGATCTCATGGCTCATCATGGAGATGAAGGCGGCGCTCAGCTGGGCCGCCCGCTCCGCGCTCTTGCGCTTGCGCCGGAGCTCGCGCTCGTACTCGCGGCGGTCGGTCGCATTGAAGATCGTCGTGCGGACGAGGAGCGGCCGGCCATGGGGGTCTCGCAGGAGCACCGCGTTGACGAGCGCCGGCAGCTTGGTCCGGTTGGCGCAGACGATCTCCATCGCGAATTCGTTCACGTTGCCCTGCATCTCGAGCAGTGGATCGAAGTGGGTTTCGCAGAAGATGCGCCCCCCGACAGTCAACAGGTCCTGGAACCTCCGGCGGCCCAGGAGGTCGGCCCGGCCGTAGCCGGTCCAGCTCAAGAAGGTGTCGTTGACGCGGAGGAAGGTGCCGTCGGGGAGCGTCGAAAGATATCCGCAGGGGGCGTTCTCATAGAGCTCCTCGACGCTCTCGACCAAGAGGGCGGCGACCGCTGCGGAGTTTCCGTCTCGCTCGCTCATCGTCGACTACAGGAAGGATCGCATGGCGGCGACCGTCTCTTCCGGAGCGGAGAGGTTCGGGCAATGGCCGGTCGCCTTCATCCGGCACAGCTCGTTGCTCGGCAGGTGGCGGTGGAGGTACTCGCCGACCTCTCTCGGCGCGATCACGTCCTCCTCGCACTGCAGGATGAGCGAGCGGGTTTGCAGCTTCGGGAGGTCGGCCCGGTTGTCCGAGAGGAACGTGACCCGCGCGAAATGCTGCGCGATGTCGGGATCGGTCCGGCAGAAGCTGTCGGTGAGCTCCTTGCCGAGCTCGGGACGGTGCGGGTTGCCGGCGATGAGAGGGGCCATGACGTTCGACCAGCCGAGGTAGTTGTCCTCGATCGCCTCGAACAGCCCCTCGACGTCCTCCTGACTGAAGCCGCCGACGTAGTCGCCGTCGTCCAGGTAGCGTGGCGAAGGTCCGACCAGCACGAGGTCGGAGAACCGCTCCGGCTCCCGGATCGCCGCCAGGATGCCGACCATGGCGGCGACCGAATGACCGACGAAGACGGCCCGCGAGACGCCCAGCTGGCGGCAGATCTGGAGGAGGTCCGTGGCGTAGCCGTCCAAGGTGTCGTACTTCGCCCGGTGGTAGGCGGTGAGGTCCGAGTGGCCGGCGCCGACGTTGTCGAAGAGGATCACCCGGTACTCGTCCTCGAAGGACGGGGCGACGAAGCGCCACGTGGTCTGATCGCAGCCGAAGCCGTGGGCGAAGATCATGGCCTGACCGAACTCGCGTCCATAGAGCTTGACGTTGTTGCGCTCCAACACGTCCGTTCCCTTAAGTAGTATCACGGTTCCTCCTTGGGGTGGAAGTTATTTGTGCCGCAGTGGAGTTTTGAGGCTTAAAGCTCTCCCGAGAAAGAAGCCGCCGGGTCGGGAGCAACCGGACCCGGCGGCGATAGACATCAGAAACACCTGCCGGCAGTGCTCAGGCGGTCGTAGAGAGCCGGCCAGCAGGCTGTCGGTAGGAGCCAGGCTGGACTTCTTGGGACCGGGGCCGACTTCAGGGCACCCGTGAGGCCTAAGAGGGATGGCGCGACAGCGACCTCCTTTAGGCTCGATGTAAAACCACACGATGGATCACGCATGACTTCTCCTTTTTCGGATTCGCACTGTGATCGAAAACATCTTTCCTGTCCAGGTGTCCGCCGGAGGTAAGAGCAAGAGGGATGCCATGCGGAGAAAGCGGCTGTGCCCCGTGCCTGGGATGGCGCGGTCCGCCGCGTCCGTGTTCATTTTGGACAAACGTCCAATTCCTGGACTGGGGCCAAAAAAAGAGCCGTCGATCCGAGAACGCCACGGAACCGACGGCAATGGACATCAGTTTACTTTCAATATACGGGAGAGGGGAGCTTTTCGGACTTAACATTTATAATCTTTCGTTTCTGCCTGGATGGCAGGAACCTGCAAGGTATGAAGCGCTTCTATGGATCGAGATAGGATTGAGAAAAGAGGTGCCGCCGGGCGTGGTGCTTACCGGTCCCGGCGGCGATAGACGTCATCAAAAAACAAAACAGATCAGATTTTACGTTCGCTTGGCATCTTGGGTATAGAGCAAGAGGGATGCCACCTCAAAAAATGACACATTCAAGAGCACGTGGCGAGCTGGCCGCGTCTTCGCTCGTGCGGTTCCTGGACGGATCTCCGGTTTCTGGACATGCGGGTCCGGAGGTCGGGCGAGGTGGGGCCGAGCAGAAGTTGACGCAGATGGGGGTGGGGGAGGAGCCGACGGCGTCGACGCCGTTTTCGGCCGGGCAAAAAAAGGCCGCCGGTTCCGGGAGCAGGCCGGGCCCGACGGCGATGGACATCAAAAGGAAATTTGCCCGTTCGGGAGAGGGAGAAAGCAAGGCAAATGCCAGGGGGAGTCTCCAGCCTCCAGAGAGGGCTCCTCTCCTCTACGGGCGGGTAACTCCACCTGGAGCTCGTTCTATTTCTGGACGCAATGTCCATTTCCTGGACACCCCAAGGAGGGCTCACCCGGCAAGGATTCACTCGCGGTGGCCAGACTCCATGGTTTCCGTCATTCCGGGAGGATCTTGGGCGGATCGACAATCCGGTGGGTGCTTTCCGCAGGCGAGAGTCTCAGGCTTCCCTGCCTACAGGCTGAAGTCAACGAGAGGCCCGGCAGAAGCTGCCTGTTTCTGGGATCGGGGGGAGTTGATTTCGCGTTTGCGGGTATGCTATTCATTGACCTTCAGCTCCTGGAAGGAGATCGCGGCGGGGGGTTACTTGCAGAGATGCTGCGGGAAGTGGTAGACTGTCTCTACCGATCCTGAGATGGACATCTGGAATAGGCTTTGAGCGTACCGGTTTTACGGTGCGGGAGGTATCGTTCTCTTGACGCAAGGCGCACAGCCCTCCTGCCCGGACGGAGAAAGCCGAGTGACACGCATCAGGGTGCTTCTCGTCGAAAGCGATCGACGGCTCCGTTCCGACCTGCGCCGCTACCTGGAGACGCGCGGCTTCGTCGTCATCGGAGGCCGAGAGGGCGTTTCGCCAGGCCTCGCCCGACATCGCGGTGATCGAGTCGGTGCTGCCGGACGGCGATGCGCTGGAGCAACTGCCCGCCTTCCGCGCCCTCGCTCCCAAGGTTCCGCTCCTGGTGGTCGCCGCCTTCGGCTCGATCGATCTCGCGGTCCATGCCATGCAGGCGGGGGCGGAGAACTTCCTCGTCAAGCCGGTCCCGCCCGCGACGCTCGGGATCCTGCTCGACCAGGTGCTCGCCGGCCGGCGGCACCAGCACCCTTCCCCGGCGAGCGCCCCGGCCGGGGAGTCGCTCTCTTTCGATCCGCTGTTCGGGGAAAGCCCGGCCATCCTGGAGCTCGCGAGAGACGTCGAGATCGCCTTGCGTTCCACGGGACCGATCCTGATTCAGGGCGAGACCGGGACCGGCAAGGGGGTGCTAGCGCGCTACCTTCATCGCAGGGGACCGCGGCGGGACGCCCCCTTCGTCGACTTGAACTGCGCCGGGCTCACCCCGGATTTCCTCGAAAGCGAGCTTTTCGGCCATGCGCGCGGTGCCTTCACCGGGGCGGTCACGGACAAGCGGGGGCTGCTTGAATCAGCGGACCGCGGGACGCTCTTCCTGGACGAGATCGGCGAGCTCGGTCTCGCCGTGCAGCCGCGTCTGTTGACCGCCCTGGAAGAGAAGCGCTTTCGACGGATGGGGGAGGTCGTCGACCGCCGGGTCGACATCCTGCTCATCTGCGCCACGCATCACGACCTGGTCCGGGAAGGGACCTTCAGAAATGACCTCTTCTTCAGGATCAGTACCATTCCCCTCCGGGTGCCCGCGCTGCGCGAGCGGGTGGCGGATCTGCCGGAGATCGCGCAGCAGATCGCGTTCGAGCTCTGCCGCAATCTCGGTCTTCCCCAGGTGCGGCTGTCGTGTTCGGTGACCGCCGCCCTCTGCGACTACTCCTGGCCGGGCAACCTACGCGAGCTCAAGAACATCCTCGAGCGCGCCCTTCTGCGCAATCCCGCCAAGTTCGATCTCGGACCGGAGGATCTCGCTCTCGAAGCCGAGCTGGAGGGGGTGTCGGGAGATACCCTGGGCGAGCTCCAGTCCCACGAGATCGAGCGGGTCCTGCGCGACGAGCATGGGCGGGTGGCGAGCGCGGCCCGCAGGCTCGGCATCTCGCGGAGCGCCCTCTATCAGAAGATTCGCGAAGTGCGGCTCGATCTCACCCGTTTCCAGGGCTGACCGAGGCCCTGTGCCCATCGATACTGGCTGGGAGATGCTATAAAGACCCGTTCCGGGTCCGACACCATGGCCAAGCCTCTCGTACTGCTCGTGGAAGACGATCCAGGCCTGCGTTTCGTCCTGCGCGCTCACCTCGAGTCGTCCGACTTCGAGATCGAGGAGGCGGGCTCGATGGGAGAGGCGAAAGCGGCCTATCTCCGTTCCATGCCCGATCTGGTGGTGCTCGACTACCTGCTGCCGGACGGCGATGCCGTGGAGCTCCTCTACTCCCTGCGGGCGGTCGACCCCGGGGTCCCGTTCGTGATGCTCACCGGCCATGGCTCGATCGATCTCGCCGTCCGCGCGATCAAGGCGGGCGCCGGGGATTTCCTCGTCAAGCCGGTCGCCCTGCCGGCGCTCACCTCGGTGCTGCGCCGGCTGCTCTCCGCCCGGCCGCCGCCGCAGGCCGAGGCGAGGAGCAAGCGGGCCCAGGAGGACGACGTCGTCGACATTCTCTCCGGGACCTCCCGCGCGGTGAAGGATCTGGTCCGCGAGGTGGGCATGACCCTGGGCTCACCGGGGCCGGTTCTCCTCCAGGGGGAGACCGGTACCGGCAAGGGGGTGCTGGCGCGCTGGCTCCATCGCCATGGGCGCCGGCGGGACCGGCCTTTCGTCGACCTGAACTGCGCCGGTCTCCACCCGGAGTTCCTGGAGAGCGAGCTCTTCGGCCACGCGCGGGGCGCCTACACCGGGGCGGTGACGGACAAGAAGGGACTGCTCGAGGTCGCGAACGGCGGGACTTTCTTCCTGGACGAGATCGGCGAGCTCGGCTTGACGGTGCAGGCGAAGCTCTTGAAGGCACTCGAAGAGCAGCGCTTCCGGCGGATGGGGGAGACCGCCCAGCGGACGGTCGACCTCTTTCTCATCTCGGCCACCCACCACGATCTCGCCGAGGAGGCGCGCTCCCATGCCTTCCGGAGCGACCTCTATTTCCGCATCAGCACCTTCCCCCTGCGCCTGCCTTCCCTCCGCGAGCGGCGGGAGGATCTGCCGCTTTTCGCCACCGAAATGGTGCGGACCCTCTGCCAGGCGCGCGGCCGGTCGGCTCTCGCCCTGACGGACGAGGCCCTGGCGGCGATCCTCGACTATCCCTGGCCGGGCAACTTCCGGGAGATGCGAAACGTCCTGGAGCTCGCCCTCCTCCGCGCCCCCGGCGGGGAGCTCCGCCGGGAAGACCTGAAGATCGCCGTCGCGGCCGAGGGCAAGGGAACCACCCTGGAAGAAATTAAGTTTCACCAGGTCGAGGCGGTCCTCCGCGAGGAGCGCGGCCGGGTGGCCGCTGCTGCCCGCCGGCTCGGGATGCCGCGGAGCACCCTCTATCTCAAAATTCGCGAATGGAATATCGACCTCAAGAAATTCCATTCCTGACCTTTCAGAGGCTCCCGCGGCTCGCGGTGAAACCAGCCGAGCCTTCCTGCGTAGTGGACGTAGGGTCGATTTAGGAGGACTCCTCTTGCAAGACCTTCGCTATGCCTTCCGCCGTCTCGTACAGAGCCCAGCTTTCAGCGCCATCGTCGTCGCCACGCTCGCTTTGGGAATCGGGGCGAACACCGCCCTGTTCAGCGTCATCGACGCCGTTCTCCTCCGCGCGCTGCCCTATGCCGATCCCGAGCGCCTGGTCACGGTCAATCACTTCTACCCGTCGCTCGGCAACCTCAAGGCGCCGGTCTCGGTGCCGGGTTTCCGCGACTATTCCGGCCTGACCCAGCTTTTCGACAGCGCCGCCGTCGAGGGCACCTGGAGCGCCAACCTGACCGGTCAGGGCGAGCCGCAGCGGCTGAACGGCGCCCAGGTCACCGGCCGCTTCTTCGGCACCCTGGGGGTTCCGGTCGCCGCCGGCCGGCCGCTCATCCCGGGGGATGACACGGCCGGGCACGAGCGGGTGGCCGTCCTCTCCAACGGGCTCGCCGGGCGCCTTTTGGGTGGGGCGGGGAGCGCGGTGGGCAAGAGGCTCCTCTTGAACGGCGAGAGCTACGAGGTCGTGGGGGTGACGCCCCCCTCCTTCCGCGACTTCTTTACGCGGAACGTCGAGCTCTGGACCCCCCTGGTCTTCAAACCCGAGGACTTCGCCGACGCCAACCGCACCAACGAATCGCTCTCCTTCGTCGCCCGGTTGCGGCCGGGGGTCTCGATCGAGGGGGCGCGCCAGGAGATGGTCGACTTCGCCGGCCGGTTGAAGCACGATTTTCCCGACAGCTATCCCCCCGACTGGGGGCTCCTCGTCACCTCGCTCCACGACAAGGCCTCGGGCGACGTGCGGCCGATGCTCCTCATCCTCCTGGCGGCGGTCGGCTTCGTCCTCCTCATCGCCTGCACCAACGTGGCGAACCTGCTCCTCGCCCGCGCCTCCGGGCGCGGCAAGGAGATCGCCGTGCGCGCGGCCCTGGGCGCCACGCGCTGGCAGATCGCCCGCCAATTGCTCGTCGAGAGCCTCCTCCTCGCCCTCGCCGGGGGAGCCCTGGGCCTCGCCCTCGGCGCCTGGGCGATGCGCGCGGCGGCCTCTTTGAACGTCGTCGGCCTGCCGCTCGCCGATCTGCGGTTAAACGGTGCGGTCCTCCTCTTCACCCTCGGGGTGGCGCTCGCGACCGGCCTTCTCTTCGGCCTCGCGCCGGCCCTCGTCACCTCGCGTGCCGACACCCAGCAGACCTTAAAGGAAGGGGGGCGGAGCGTCTCCGCCGGTCGCGGCCGGCAGGCCTTAAGGCGGGCTCTCGTGGTGGTCGAGGTCGCCCTGGCGCTCGCGCTCCTGGTTTCCGCCGGGCTCCTGCTCAAGAGCTTCGCCCGGGTCCAGGCGGTGCAGACGGGCTTCCGGCCGGACCATCTGCTCACCCTCAATTTGGCTCTCCCCAAGGCCCAGTACGCGACCGACGCCCAAGCGATCGCCCTCTTCGACCGGGCGCTCGCGCGGGTCGCGGCGGTGCCGGGGGTGCGCGCCGTGGGCGCCACCTCGGTCCTCCCCTTCGGCGGCTCCTGGTCGACCAGCGGCTTCGGGATCGAGGGCTACGTTCCGCCCCCCAAGCAGCCCGGGCCCTGGGGCGACATCCGGATCGTCTCTCCCGACTTCTTTCGGGCCCTCGACGTGCCGCTCTTGAAAGGGCGGGTGTTCACCGATCAGGATGGCCCGGGCGCCGTCAAGGTGACGGTCATCGACGAGGAGATGATGCGGCGCTACTTTCCGCACGGCGATCCCCTCGGCCGGCGGATCAACCGTGGATCGAGCGCGAAGCCCGACTTCTACACGATCGTCGGCGTCGTCGGCCACACCAAGCACGAGGGGCTGGACGCCGAGTCCCGGGTCCAGCTCTATTATCCCTACCGACAGGCGACCGGCGTCTCCTTCCTGACTCTCGCTCTGCGCACCGGAACGGAGCCGCGCTCCGCCCTCCCCGGCGTGCGCGCCGCCCTTCACGAGATCGATCCGGCGCTCCCCATCTTCGGCGTCCACACGATGAGCGAGCTGGTCGATTCCTCGACCCAGCAGCGCCGCTTCTCGACCCTCCTCCTCGGGCTCTTCGCCGGGATGGCTCTCCTCCTCGCCTCGCTGGGGATCTACGGCGTGATGTCCTACTCGGTGGCGCAGCGCACTCAGGAGCTGGGGGTACGAATGGCGCTCGGAGCGGCGAAGGGCAGCGTGCTCGGCCTCGTGCTCCGGCAGGGGATGACCTTGGCCGCGCTGGGCCTCGCGGGCGGCCTTGTCGCCGCCTTCGCCTGCACGCGCTTCCTGGAGAGTCAGCTCTTCACCGTCCGGGCGCACGACCCCGAGACGTTCCTCCTGGTCACCGCGATCCTCGGCGGGGTGGCGCTCGCCGCCAACCTGCTGCCGGCCCTCCGGGCGACCCGGGTGGACCCGGGTGTGGCGTTGCACGCGGAGTGAGGCGGCGGTTCGTTTGCGCCTACTCTCCCCGTCCGAAGCTCTGCACCCAGATCACTCGGTAGCCGCCGGGAGCGGCATCGTAGCCGGCGCCCACGGCGAGCCCCAGCCCCACTTCCCGGCAGTCCGGATCGAGAAGGTTTTGGCGGTGGGGCGCGCTCGCGAGCCAGGCCGTGAGGGCTTCCTCCGCCGAGAAACGCTGCTCCACGATGTTTTCGCCGATGCCGGGACGGTAGCCGTCTGCCCGCGCCCGGTCGGTGGGACCGAGCCCCTCGGGCGTCCGGTGTCCCGAGTAGGAGCGCCTCAGCATGTCCTCGGCGTGCTCCTGCGAGATCCGGTCGAGAAGAGGATTGGGCTGTAAAGGCGGCAGGCCCGATCGCCGGCGGACCTCGTTGACCCGCGAGCGCATCTCGGTCGCGACCCGCGCCCGGTCGGCGAGCTTCGCGGTGGCGGCGGCGAAGTAGTCTCCCTCGTGATATCCGAAGAGGAAGACGTGGAGGGTGACGCCATCGTCCGCGGTGGCGGCGCCGACGCCCAGGTCGCGGAAGCGCGAATCGAAGACGACCTGCGGCAGGCCGTCCGGGGCTTGAGAAGCATGGAGAGCGGTGGGAGCCCGGTCCGAGAGCGAGAAGTACTCACGCCAGTCATGGGCCGAGTATCCCACCTGCCGCAGCCAGGTCGAGATCGCCGCGGTCGAAGGAGACCGCAGCCGGCGGCTCCGTACCATCGTCTCCGCCTGCTGCTGGGCCACCTGGTTGAGGACCGGTGCTTCGAGGAGCGGCGGCGCGCCGATCCGTGCCCGCTCCCGGCTGAAGAGATGCAACCAATCCTCCTCCTCGGCAGAACCGTTCTGCGCGCGGATCTCCGAAAGGCCCAGGGCCAGCGCCAACGCATAAGCGGACCAGCGAACCCACGTCTTCACGACAAAACCTCACAGCAAGTTGGCACAACGATACTCCAAAATCCGAATGTGGGGGAGAGGGGAGCCTGGGTTCTGGACGGGTTGCCCCTACCGGGTCTCTTCAGCGGAAAATCACCGCGGGCGGAGTCACCGCGGGGTGCTTCCAGTGGACGCTCAAGTATTGCCGGAGGTCGCTCAGCAAGTCCTGACTGATCGCCTGGCGCTGGGCGGCCTCCAGGAGCTGGGTCCACAGAGTATGGAGCTGTTCGTGCGCGACCGCGGCGAGCGCCGAATCGGTCAGAGCCCGCCGGCGGACGCGCGCCGCTTTTTCGAGATTTCCAGCCTGCACGTGGTGGCCGTAGAGGTAGAGAAGGTCGAGAAAGGCATCCTTGTAGAGCTCGTGCTCGATGTCTCGATCCACCACCTCGTCGAAGAGGCGCTCGGCTTGCGATTTGTATCCCAGGGCACTGAGAAGCCGGGCGCAAGTGAACCTGCCGCGAATTCGCATCCGAACCCGCGGTGTGGCGAGGAGCAGCCGGGAGCAACGCCGGAAAGCTCGCAAGGCTTCGCTTGGCTTTTGAACCTCAAGCAGACATTCCACTCCGAGCAGCTCGGCGAGGAGCTTTAGATACGGGTCCTCGGCGGGGATCAAGGGGTCCGCTTGATCGAGCGCTATCAAGCCCTTGGCGGGCTCGGTGCCTGCAAAGATGTTCGCCATCTTGACCAGCGTACGGGCAAGGAGAGCCCATTCGGAGAGGTCTTCATATGTAGCGCTGCATCTCTCCAGGGCTTCCAAAGCTTGAGTCAGCTGCCCCTCGTCTGCCAGTGTCGACGCGGTGATCGAGAGGAGACTCGCTTCCAGGCGGCGGTTTCCAGTCCCTTCCTTCAAGTGCTGCTCGGCATTGGCCAGGGCCTGATGCGCCCGCTTCCATTCGGCCGCCCGGCGCCGGGCATTGGCGACCGCGGTCCAGACCTCCGCTTGCAAGTCGTGATGGGAAACCGGAGTGAGCTGGTTCCGGCTCATGCCTTCGAGGGACAGGAAAGCGAGGGCAGCTAGAAATTCGACTTCATCCCAGGACGCCTCCTCCCTTAGCTCGTCGAGCAGGACGTTGAAGAAGGCGAGGGTGTGGCACGCCTTCGTCATCCTCACCCGATCCCTTTGACCCCTCCTACTGGGCAGGTGTCGTAGCTCGGCCCACTCCGCGATGGCTGCCAGTGCTTCCACTCCCCACTGGCGTTCCTGGTCGATCAAGTCGAACACCAGTTGCAGCGAACCTTCTCCCTTGAGTCCTGGGCGCTCCACCCGAAGCACGTCCAGCAAGGTCCCGGCGCGAGCACGACAGCGTTCGCAGGAGACGAGGTGCTCCGCCGCCGTCTCGGCCTCTCGGGTACTCCCCTCGCCGGCCAGGATCCTCCGCATGGCTTCCTGCTCAAGGTGAGACACTTGAGTTTCTCCTTATATAGACCCTGCTTCAGGGTACTTAAGCCTACGTCGAAGTGTAGGTCTTTGTACAGTTCGCGTCAGAGAGAACAGCGAGGGACGCTGGAGACGCCCCTCGCGATGTGGAATCAACCGTTGGGGTCCAGACCGCCGACGATATCTCCTGTGTGCGGTCGTAGGGCATTTCGGCCATCGGGGTCCAATCCGCCGCCGATATCTTCCGTGGCTGCGGGCGGCGCCTGGGCATGCAACCCGTCGGGGTCCAAGCCGCCACCGCCTTGGGTGTGGGTGGCCGAGTACGAAGCGGCAAGATAAAGCAGTAGCAGGACGAGGCGAAGCATAGCTTCCCCCTTGAGGGACAGGTGACCGCACGAGCGCCATTGCTCGTGAAGGCGTCCCCACGGCCGGAGTGTCCGCCTCTACCACCCAAGAGGGCAAGCGAGGAGGAATGCGAGAATGGATGCACTCGGAATCCCAATCCTGGAGACAGATCGGCTGCGGCTACGTGCTTTTCGCCGGGACGACGTCGACGACTATGCCGCGCTCAACTCAGACCCCGAAGTGACGCGCTACCTGGGTGGGGGGGGACGTGGGACCGCTGCCGGTCCTGGCGGCACATGGCCTTTCTCCTCGGGCACTGGCAGATCGGGGACTCCGGCATGTGGGCGCTGGAGCGGAAGGAGAGCGGCGAGTTCTCGGTATGGTTGGCTTTGCCGATCCGGAAGGCTGGCCGGGTTGCGAGCTCGCCTGGACTCTGGCCCGCCGGGATTTCCTCGGGAAAGAGGTCTTGTGCTATAGCATCGACCGGGAGAGCTATGCGAGCCGAGGCTGGCGGTCCACCTTTCCAGGAGTCGATCGATGGGAAACGGAAGAACCCGGAAGGCATCCCCTCTCGCCTGTACGATGAGCGCCTTCGCGCCCGACGAGCGCCGGCTGCACCTTTTGGCGATCGAAGAGGTCTTCGGCGCCGTGGAGGAGACCCGCGAGCTGCCGGAGGGGTATGCGTTTCGCTTGCCCGGCGAATCCGCCTGGGTGCTGAAGGTCGCCGATTTCATCACCAAGGAGAGGCTCTGCTGCCCGTTCTTTGGCTTCGCGCTCCAGCTTGAGCCGGAAGGGGGAGCCCTCTGGTTGAGCCTGACCGGTCGGGAAGGAATAAAACCTTTTATCCTGGCCGAGATCGGACACGCGCTCCCGGTCGCGATCCACCCGGAGGATCGCAGCCGAAGCGGCCTTCCCTGATCCATGAACCTCCACGACCTCTTCGCCATCCCCTGTCAGCGGGCGCCGGGGAAGCCCGCGCTCCTCGCCGAGTCTCCCGCGGGCGCCGCGGTCGAGCTCCCGTATGGCGAGCTTTTCGGCCGCTCCCGGCGACTCGCCGCGAGGCTCGCGGCGCGCGGAATCTCCAAAGGGGACCGAGTGGCATTCTTCCTCGGCAACCGCCCGGAATTCGTCGTCTCGTATCTCGCGGTCTTAGCTCTCGGGGCGGTGGTCGTGCCGATCAATCTCGCCTACCGACGGCGCGAGGTGGCGCACATCCTGGACGACGCCGAGCCCAGCCTTCTCCTCACCGAGGAATCCCAGCTGCCGGTCCTCGCCGAGCTGACGGCCGGAGAGCGGGGGAGCGTCGAGGTGATCGTCGCCGAGGATCTCGCCTCGGGGACGAGCGATTCTCCCGGCGATCTTCCCACGGCGACCCGGCCGGTCGTCGACGGCGACGATCTCGCCCTCCTCCTCTACACCTCGGGGACCACCGGTCGAAGCAAAGGGGCGATGCTCAGCCACGCCAATGTCGCGGCGACGGTCACCGACCTCCTCGCCGCCTGGGCCTGGGAGCGGGAGGACGTCCTCCTCCTCGCCCTGCCGCTCTTCCACACCCATGGCCTGGTGGTGGGCCTGACCACCGCCCTCGCCGCCGGCGCCACCGTCCATCTCCACCGCCGTTTCGACGCGGCACGGGCGGCGGCCGATCTGGCGGGAGACGGGAGTGGCGCTCCGACCCTCTTCTTCGGGGTACCTACGATGTACGTCCGCCTGGTCGAGGAGCTGCGGCGAACGGGCACCGGTCCGGCGCTCGGTAGGCTCCGCCTCTTCTGCTCGGGGAGCGCGCCGCTCGCCCCCGAGACCTTCGCGGCCTTCCGGGAGCTCACCGGCCACGCCATCCTGGAGCGGTACGGGATGACGGAAACCGGCATGAACCTGAGCAACCCCTACGCCGGACCGCGGGTCCCCGGCGAGGTGGGAACGCCGCTCCCCGGCGTTTCCATTCGAATGATCGATCAGGAAGGAAGGGTTCTGCCGTCCGGCCGCGAGGGAGAGCTGCAAGTCGCCGGCTCGAACGTCTTTTCCGGCTACTGGCGGGCCCCAGGAAAGACCGCCGAGAGCTTCGTCCACGACGCCCTCGGCCGTCGCTGGTTCAAAACCGGCGACCTGGCGAAGCGCGACCCGGCGACCGGCGCCGTCACCCTCTTGGGGAGGAGCAGTGAGCTCATCCTGACCGGCGGCTTCAACGTCTACCCCAGGGAGGTCGAAGAGTGCCCTCGCTGCCTACCCCGGAATCCGCGAGGCGGCGGTCGTGGGCCGTCCTCACGCCGAGTGGGGGGAAGTGCCGGTCGCCTATCTCGTGACCGAGGGAGACATCGAGGAAGGTGACCTCGTCACCCACTTGAAGGGACAGCTCGCGGGCTTCAAGGTGCCGCGCACCTTCCGCTACGTGGAGGCGTTGCCACGGAACGCGCTCGGGAAGGTGCAGAAGCACCTCTTGTAGAGAGCGCGCCCGTCTGGAACCTCCGCCGCCGATCTCTCGTTATCCTGATAGAACGAGAGGAGACGGTCCATGGAACCTCGTTGGGAATCCTGGAAGACTATGGGGCTCGGATGCCTTCTTCTGCTGGGGGCGGCCGCCAGCTCAGCCGCCCCGCCGCCGGTTCTCGCGGAGGTGCGCGCGGAGCTCGGGGTCCTGATCCCGATGCGGGACGGTGTGAGGCTCGCGGCGGACCTCTGGCTGCCGGAGACCCCTGGCCGTTATCCTGTCCTCCTGGTCCGGACTCCTTACCTGAAGACGGGGCTCCATCTCAGCCAGTGGGCGTTCTTCTTCGCGAGTCACGGCTACGTCTTCGCCATCGAGGATACCCGGGGCCGCGGTGACTCGGGGGGCACGTTCGAGTCCTTTTTCGGTGAAGGCAAAGACGGCTACGACTCGATCGAATGGCTGGCCGCGCAACCGTGGTCGAATGGACGGGTGGGGATGCTCGGCCCTTCCTACCTCGGGACCGTGCAGTGGCTGGCCGCGCGCGAGCGGTCCCCGCACCTCGTCTGCATGGCGCCGACGGCGGCGCTCGGCCGCTGGTTCGAGGAGTTTCCGTACATGGGCGGCGCCTTCTCCGAATCCTTCGCGCTCGCCTGGATCAACGAGATCTCGGGCCGAATCGATCAGGAGCCCAATTCAGAAAACCTCAATTGGGATCGGATCCTCGCCCACCGGCCGCTCCTTACCGCCGACGTCGCAATGGGGCGGAAGATGCCGCTCTATCGCGACTGGCTCACCCACTCGACGACGGGTGCCTACTGGGACCGCCTACGCTTCACTCCGAAAAACTTCGCCGCGATCGACATTCCCACCCTGACCGTGACCGGTTGGTTCGATGGCGACCAACCAGGAGCGCTCTTCTACTGGCGCGGCATCACGGCCGGCGCGTCCCAGCGGGACCGGAGCTTTCTGATCGTGAGGCCGTGGAGACATGTGGAGGCTTTCCGCGGTGGATCGACGAAGGTGGGGGACAGCGAGTTTTCGCCGGACTCAATCCTCGACATCCAGGCGACGCACCTAGCCTTCTTCGACGGGTGTCTGAAAGACAAGAGCCCGGGTTTCGAAGCCCCCCGTGCCCGGATCTATGTCACCGGAGCGAATGTTTGGCGGACCTTCGACACCTATCCACCGTCAGCCGCCGAGCCGCGCGAGTTGTACCTCACGAGCCGGGGCCAGCCAATTCGGTCACCGGCGACGGCAAGCTCGGTTGGGAGCCCGTTGCTGATTCGCCGCCCGACCGGTTCACCTTCGATCCCAGGACTCCGGTGCCGGGCCATCTGGACGACTGGGGAGCGGACCGCCAGGCGATCCAGCGCCGCGAGGACGTCCTTGTCTATACGAGCGACGTGCTCAAAGATCCGCTGGAGGTGATCGGCAGCGTCGTCGTCCACCTCAAGGTCGCAAGCGATGCCCGCGATACGGATTTCACCGCCGTGCTCTCCGACGTCCGGTGTAGAGCGGCGCTGCGCTGCTCGCGATCTCCAGGCGGAGCCGGTGGCCGGGGGCGAAGCGGTGTGCGAGGTCGAAGAGCTCGATGCTAAGGTCTGTCGTCGCTTCTGGGGCGAAGCAGGACTTTTGAGGATTTTTCGTCCCAATAAAGACGGCTTCCGTTGGCGCGATACCACTGTCTTAAAGAAGGGAGCGCTTTTGCGGTTTCGTCAGTTGGGTACCAATCGATTACGGGCGAATGGTCGCCAGGGATTATGACCCCGAACGTTTCGAAAAATCTGGCTGCCTCACTAAATGCATTTAGATCGACCGAGTCGCCGTTGGCGGCAGCTTCCACTACCTTTTGATGCTGCATCCACACACTGCGAGCCTTTGCGTTCGAGGATCGCTCGCATGCCAAGACGAGAGACCCTAGGAGTAAAAGCCCGATAAGAAGTATCTTTTTCATGGCTGTGCTCTGGTTACCTTTACAAGGTTGCCATTAACCCACTGAAGAGTGACGACAATGTCTTGATTATCGCTAGAAAGGAAGGTCATTGTAGTTCCGGTTCTAGTCTTGTCCAAATCTGTAATCATAGAGTCTCGGGAAAATCCAGATACCTGTGCTTGTGCAGCAAGCCCAAAGTCGTGGGCAATGGCAGACCTTCCGATATCGAGGCGTAAATTGAAGACCTGCCTAGCTGTCTGTTCTACCACTTCATGAGCAAGCGCGGCCGCGCTGCTAATACCTGACCCATTTCCAAGAGCCGCAATATCCTGGATGTCTATCTGTCCCGTTTCATATCGGCCGATCAAAACACTAGGGTCTCCCGAGACGACGCCTATCCGCACGACCTCAGGCCGATTGATCGCAGTCGAAAGTGCCTGTCGAATCCCGGGCTCCAGAGTCGCTGGATCTTTAGTCGCGACGAGCGAAGCCGTGCCCTTGTCGCTTAAGGCAAGTTGGTAACCGGACAGGGAACTGTTCACAAGTGCTTTCAACCTGGCTAAGTCTTCGGGGCTTCCGCTGAAAACAAGAATTTTGCCTGTAGGATCCGTATAGGTAAGTGGTCTGTTCTGTACATAAGCATAGCGGTTCCAACTGCCAGGCCTGAACGCATCGACGCTTCTCAACGTCGGATCCACACTCAAAAACCGCCCTGCAATCGGGCTCTCATGCCGGGCATGCATGTAATCCAGATCATCCCCCGCCCCCGCCACGCTCGCCAGATCCCTCTCGTGGCCGGTGAACTTGAGCCTCTCCACGTCCTGGTTGAACGCCGTCGCCTCTTCTCCGTAGGGGAAGTAGACGTGGTAGGCCACCTGGGCGGCGCCGAAGTTGGTAATCAGGCGGGGGCTTCCGAGGTGGTCGGGGTCGTAGTGCCTCTGCTGACCGTTGGAGTAGTAGCCGGCCAGGAGGCTGCCGCCGCGGTAGACGAAGTCCTCCCAGGTGTTTCCCGCCGTCCAGTTGGCCCAGCCGAAGCCCGAGACCTCGTAGTCGCGGCGGACCTGGGCGTCCTGGCCGCGGAGGGTCCAGCGGTCGAAGCGAGGAGAGGCTCCCACTTGGAACGACCAGATGCGCTCGTCGTCCGCGTCGTACATGTAGAGCCATTCCTGGATGCCGTTGATGAAGTGCCGGAGCTGGTTGAAGGCGTCGTACTCGTAGGTCGCGCCGTTCCAGGCAGTCAGGTTGCCGGCGGCGTCGTAGGAGGTTCCCAGGGAGTTGAGACGGTTGGTCTGCGGGGCGGTCGGCAGGTTGCGGCCGTTGGCTCCGGTGAGCGCGGTCAGGTTGCCGAAGGCATCGTAGGAATAGCTCTGGACCGTCGCCGCGCCGCCTCCCGTCGCCTGGGTGGAGAAGGAGGCGGTGCCGATCCGGCTGACGTTGTCGTAAAGGTAGTAGGAGGAACCGACCTGGGTGATGTTGCCGGCGCCGTCGTAGGCGTAGGGGCCGGTGCTCCAGTAGGTCGTTCCCCCCCATTGCGACAGGAAACCGCCGGGACGGGCGAGGCCATGGGTGTCGGCGAGCTGGGTCCAGACCACTCCGTTCGTGTGAGCGACCTGGCTGACGAGGCCGTTGGCGGCGTAGGTGATTCCCACCCCACTCGCCTGGCCGGGCACGGTGCCGGTGTAGCCGGGAACGGCGGTGAGAAAGCCGGCGGTGTAGGCGTAGGAGACGCTTCGGGTCGGCGAGCCGGTGCAGGCGGAAAAGGCGCAGGTGGGATAGTTCTCGGTCGAAATGTGGCCGAGGTCGTCGTAGGTCCAGCTTTGGGTGAAGGCCTCGTGGGCTCCCGGGGTGAGATCGCCATCAGGAGTGAGGCTCACGTCGCGTTGCGACAGCCGGCCGTCGAGGCCAGCGTAGGTGTAGGCGGTGCCGATCCTCTCGACATGGGTGGCGCCGCCGATGACGGGGAAGTTCCAGCGTTGGGCCTGGACGAGCTTGCCGAGGCGGAGATCGCTGCCGGAATTCGCCGTGCCGAAAGTAAAGGTCTTGAGGCAGTTGCCGCCCGCGGCCGCGCAGGTCGTGGCGGTGCCGGTCTTCCGCACCTCGGTGAGCCGCTCAGCGGGATCGAACGTGAACGTTAAATCGTTCGGGCCGTCGATCTTACGCGTCGCGTGGCCCCGCGAGTCGTAGCTCGGATAGCTCACCGTGCCGTTGCCGGTGGCGCCTTTTTCCGGATGGGTTTCGGAGAGCAGAAAGCCGCGCCGGTCGTAGTTGAAGAAACGGTTCTGGGTGACCGCGCTGCCGCTCACCGTCGCCGTCGTCGATACCTGGGTGAGCCGGTTGCCCACGTCGTAGGTGTAGCTGGTCGTCACTCCGCCGCCGAGGGGCTCGGTTATCTGGAGGAGCCGGCCCTGGCGGTCGTAGGTCTCGATCGTCGTCTGCGGAAACTCGCGGACGGTGCCGTGCGCCGTGTCGTACTGCTCGCCGATCGAAACCGTGCGGGAGACCTGCCGGGCGCCGAGGTACGAGATCGACGTCGTGTGCCCGTCCGGTGCGGTGATCGAAGTCGGACGATCGAAAACGTCATAGGTCGTCTGGGTGAGGAGCGAGGGGTTTCCCTGCTCGGAGACCGCGGTCTTTCGGCCGAGAGCGTCGTAGGCGTAGGTACGGCTGCTCGTCGTGCCGTTCGCCATCCGGAGATCCTCGCGCACCAGCCTTCCGAGGGCATCGAAAGAGAGGTCCCTCTGGGGACGGAGGGACGCCGGCACCCCCGCCGGCTGCTGCTCGACGTGGAGATGGGCGAGCGAGCTTGGCGAGGTCGCCGGGCTGTAGGTGTAGACGGTCGGCGCGCTCTGGCCGGTCTGCGACGAGGTCAGCCGCCCCAGGGCGTCGTAGGCGTAGTTCGTCGCCACCCCCGCCACGTCCTTGCTCTGAAGGACGAGGCCGCTCGCACCGTCGATCACGTGATAGACCGAGAAGAAGGGAGCGACTGGGTACTGGGACGTCGAGAGGGCTCCCGAGTGCCAGACCGACGTGACCTCGTACTCCGGAGGGGCAGCGGGGTTAAGCGAGCAGACGTTGCCGAAGGCGAGCCCCGCCTGCACGTCGCCGCCAAAGGACTGCTCGTCCGCGACGTTGCCGTTGCCGTCGAGCGAATAGCTGGTGAAGAGATCCGCCGCATCCTCGGCGAAGCCGGCCACCCGCTGCACCCGCCGCCGGGACACCTGGGTCGAGCTCGCATAAAAGCAGTACTCGCTGACGACTTTGAAACCGTTCTCGTCGTCCCACTGCAAGGAATACGTGGGGAGAACCCACGCACTGGTGGAGGGGAGCATCGTGAAGCCCGGTAGAGTCGTGTTCGCCACCGGATCGATCGCGTAGGTTCCCTGAGCGGGGTTGTACTGGGTGAGGTGGGTATGGACGTTGGTGCCCGGGAAATTGCCGTTCGTCTGCTGCATCCGGTAGTGGCCGAGACCGTCGAAATTTGAGTGGGTCAGGTCGGCGTAGGTGCCGCCGTCGTCCTCGTAGACCGTACGCTCCCCCAACATCCGAGAGTTGACGTTCGATTCATCCGGCATCGTGCCGTAGGTGCTCGCCTGGTCGTGCTCGTAGGAGGCGTACTCGGTGCGCAGGAGCGTGCCCGCGCCGTCATAGGTGCGCGCCGAGAGGTAGAGGCCGGCGGGTTGGCCGGCGGTCGGGTAGTGGCTGATCTGGGCTCCGTACTCGTAAACCGTCCAATCCGTGGTCGTGTGGGCGGCGATGTGGGAGACCGAGAAGTGCCGTTCGGCTTTTTTGCCGAACGGATCGGTCACGGTGTTGACCAGTTCCTGCGCGTCCGGGCTGCCGGAATCGGGGGTCAGCGCCGTTGTATAGGTCCAGCGGCCGAGGACGTTGCCAATCGCGTCTCGGGTCGTCCGCGTCGCCACACCGTGATTCTTCTGCCGCGATTCCCGGGAGGAGGTGCCCATCGGAAATTGGTAGAGCTGATACGTCCACTCGATCCGCCCGAGAGTCGGTAAAGTCAGGCCGAGGAGCGACCCGGAGCTGTCGAAGCACTGGCCGTACGTCGTCGGCGCGGTCTGGATCACGTAATCGCTGGGCGCCATCCGGTAGCTCGAACCGTCCGGCAGCACCACTCCGGTGAGGAAGGGGGCGATCACGTCGCTCGCCAAGCCCAGGTCTCGGTTCGGGCAGCCGCGGAGGGTCTCCTGGATCGTGTACTGAAACTGGTAGGTGGCCAGGCCGCCGCCGGGCGCTTTCAGCGCTACGTGGTCGACGGTCTCGGGATAGCCCGTCAGATCCTCACGGAAGAAGACCTGCTGGCTCCGGCCCTGGGAGTCGGTCAGGGTCCAGACGAGGTGGCCGCCGGCGGTTCCATAGGTGACGTCGACATGATTGTTGAAGCCGTCCTTCATCTGCGACAGCCGGCCGTCGGAGCCGAAGTGGTGGATCGTGCCGTCCGGGAAATCGATCTCGGACTCTCCCGAGGCCAGGCTTTGGAGGCGCAGGTAGGTGCCGTCCCGGGTGTAGCTCACATTGGAGGCAGGCGTATCCGCCTCATGGAGGGTGGGATAGAAGATGTGCTCCGAGCCGTCGGGAGCCTCGTAGATCGGGCGGCCCGTATGCATCGGGTCTTCGGAGATGGGCACGCAGGGGGGATTGATCTGCCCGAGCGAGACCCGCCAGCCGAGGCCGGCGTTCGAGTAGGGGTTGGGCTCTCCCTCCGGGTAGACGTTGGGGTAGAAGGTGGCGTCGTCGAGGAAATACCAGGGGTTGGAGTTGTAGATGAGGGTGAGGCCGTAGGAGAGGCTGCCACCCACCGGATAGCGCTGCCCCAAAGGGATCGTGAGGGTCAGGCTGCCGTTGAACAGGTTGACGTTGTCGATGTCTCCCACCTGGAAAGCCTTGTCGACCGCGACGCCGCCTTCGGTGTTGGGGTGGACGTCGGCGACCAGGGGGAGGCCCAAGAGGAGGCCGAGAAGGCCGAGAACGCCGAGAAGGATCGCGCTCCAGCGCGCGGCGCACCTCACTGCGCCGCACCGGGCAGTAGGAGCGAGACTTCGAGGTGCTCGGAGCCGAAGACGACGAGGAGATCCTGACCGGCGAGCCGGGTCGGGGCCGCCGGAGCGTTGGAGGCGGTGGCGGTCGCCGAGACCAGCGGGTTCATCCGCGCGAGCGAGAATTGCAGGTGTCCGTCGCCGGCGCCGTCCTCGTCGGCCGGACCGCCGTCGCCCACCGCCAGCTCCCAGGCTCCCACGCCCGGCCGTACGAGGACGGCCGAGATCAGATGCCGGCGGTCCTCGACGAGGTCGGACGTGGTGCCGGTCCCCACCCGGAGAGTGGGCAGGTTGACGAGGCTCGGGGCCGTGCCCGAGGGAGCGGCAAAAGAATAGAGGCCGGTCGTCAGGTCGACCGCCAGCCAGACCGAGGCGGCGGGGAGGGGCTGGCCGAGGTCATAGCTCGCCGTGCCGTCGGCGGCCGCCGTGGTGACCGCGCGGAAGCGGGCGAGGGTCAGGTAGTAGTCCTCCGAAACCACCCGGGCACTGGCGAACCAGACCACTTGGCCGCCCGGGGAGAAACCGCTTCCCGATACGCCCTGATCGCCGAAGGTGACTTTCGGGGGTGCGGCGGCGGCGGCGCCTTCGAGCGCCAGCAGCAAGAGGAGACCCGTTCCCAACCTGCACAAGCTACCTCGATTCATTCGATGCTCCTCCTGGTCCGCAATTCTTGCGCGAGTGTACGAATGGGCGTGGGTCGATGTCTACACTGAGTGGGGGCAAACCCTGGCGGACCGATGTGCAACTCCCTTCTGGAAGGCGGACCGAGCCCGGCGTTTGCTGTAGACTTGGCCAGGCGAAGGAGAATCCTCACGTGGAAGCGACCATGACAGCCATTGAAGCTACAGGGATGGTCGACGAGCAGCACCGATTGAAGCTCGACGATGCTCTTCCGGTCGCCGGTCCGATGCGCGTGCGCGTCATTGTGCTGTATCCCCTCCTCGAAGAGCAAGAGGAACCGGACGAAGACGAATGGTTGCGAGCGATGGCCCGAAATCCTGCCTTTGAGGATCTCGCGGCTCCGGAGGAGGACATCTACTCGCTGGAGGACGGAGAGCCATTCTTTGACCCGCAATAAAGTGGTCCTCGTACCCTTCCCTTTTGACGACCTGTCGGGCACTAAAGTTCGCCCAGCGGTATGTTTGACCGAGCCTCAGGGGCTCCACCGTCATGTGGTCCTGGCATTCATCACCAGCCAGATTCCTGGCAGGCCGCTCGCCACTGACCTCGCTCTGGATATACGAGATCCTACCTTCGCCGCCACCGGCCTCAAGGTCTCTTCGACCCTGCGACTCCACCGCTTGGCGACGGTATCGACCACCCTGATCCGCCGGTAGCCAGGATTGCTGGATTCCGGTCTGCAGGCTCGAGTCGCCGAAGGTTTGCGCAGCCTGTTCCGCCTGGTTTGAGGAGTTGCGCATCAGAGCTCTTCTTAGAGCTTCTCGTGTAACCCCCGCAACCATCCATTCTGAGCCTGCGAAGGATCTGGGTGGGGGGCGTTTCCAACCCACCCTCGGACATCTCTCCTGCCGGGCATAAGCCGCCTCGCGGGGACCGCCTCCGCCACGGTCCCCCCGGACGGACGGCCGGGTCGACGCCTCCGCCGCGGTCGACACCTCGACCGCGCTCACCGATTTCGCAGACGGCAACAACCCGCGGACCAGCTCCGTCAACTTCGGCGCCGGGCAGACCCGGGCGAACAATGCCATCCTGGAGCTCGCTACCGATGGCAGCGGTACCATCAAGGTGTACTCGGGGACGAGCGGGGCGGTGGACCTGGTGGTCGACGTGGTCGGGTATTTCGAATAGCCCGAAAACGTGCGCGTTTGGCTCCTGGAGCGGAGAGAGATCCAGCTTCAAGCCGCAGGAGAGAGCTGGTTGCCCTCTCCTTGGAGCGAATAGGCCGTGGAAAAGAGCTAATAGCGCGACAGGAGGCCCTAAGAGAGGTCTGAATGCTTCCTGTAGCGCCTCGAATAGAGTTTTCTCGGGTCGAGGTAGACCCTTCCGGAGGTCTGCTGGTGGATGACCTGTCTCAAGGACACTCGCCACCCAGCTCCATGTTCCTGACGGACTCGAGATCGAGCTCTCCCGCCGTGTGTCGAAGCTATCGGCAGCCCTAGGGAAGCGGGCTGCGCCCCTATTAGCTCTTTCCTGCGCTCAATCAGCTGTTTCCGAGCGGCAACAGCTGGATGAATCGAGTCGGGATGCGTTGGTTCCAGGCTTCCTTAGTTGCTGGAATCTTCATTCTTGTTACAACATTCTGCACATTCCGTTGACTTCCTGTTTCCCGCCGTTCACCATGGCAGCCGTTGGAAGAGACAACCCGGGCCGCAGAGGTTCGGATCCTCTCGGCAGGGAGCCGGGAGAGTCACCGTTTCACGGGGAGGACGGCATGCGATCGCATTCCGCCAGGGCACCGCCTTGCGCGGGCCGCTAGAACGAAGAGAGGGAAGATCCCGAAAGAGAGCCCCCGGGCAGGGGAGCCCTCTTCCGGATGTCACCGCTGCGGAGAGCACTTGGGTTCCATGGGGGAGTCCGGTGCACGTCCACGAGAGACAGCTCCGTAGCTTAACGTACAAGCTCGCTGGAGACCAAATCCATGGCTACGAACCCTGCAGCCCCCAAGACCACGTTCACCGACGCCAATGCCAATTCCTTCTCGGACAAGCTGCTGCGCTTGGAGCTCCTCGCGGCCAAGCTCGAGCCGCTCCTCGACACGATGCCGTATGTCAAACCCATGTACGCCGAGCTCACCCAGCTCATCGCGGACATGAAGAGCCACGAGTTCGACTTGAAGGGAGCCCAGGCCAACGCCCGTCAGGCGGTCGCCGACCGGAAGGCGATGATGAAGAAGGGGGACGGCTTCAGAAGCCGCCTCGCCTCGGCGCTCGCCTTCGAGCATGGCCCGACGAGCGTGCTTTTGACCGAGTTCGGCCTGCGTCCGCGGAGGGCCGGCGGTCGCAGCAAGACGTCGACGCCTCCGCCCACCCCCGATCCCGCGCCGCAGCCGGAGGTCCAGGCGGCGACGCCCGCGGCCGTTCCGGCGAAGTAACAGGGGCGGTTGAAGTGGGAAAGGGGAGCCTGCGGGCTCCCCTTTTTTCGCTGCCACGCCACTGCTGCCTGGGATTGGCGTCCCGGTTGAGCAGGTTCAGGTGAGCAAACCTAGCGTTTTTCCTTTTCGAGCTCCCTGGGGCGAACCGTTTCCTTCATTTGGGGCAACTTCCCCTGGAATTTCAGCAGATCAACAGTGGCCGGCGGAGTCTTCCTTTGCGCGGCCGCAATTGTGGCGATTTGCAGTTGCTTCACGGATGTTGAACCCTCTCGGAGTGTGCTGCCCAATGACACCGTGACTTGGGCATATCGCGCGCCACCGGTGCGGACGACCCATAGTGGATAAAAGCGATAGACATCAGAATTTGCCGACACGACCCCCCGCGGCCGCTGTACGTAACCGCTGGCTGTGTGGTAGTCCCCGTAGAAGAAGGCCGGAGAGTTCGGATCGGCGCCCGCGGTGAGGTCCATATCTCCGCTAATATCGAAGTCGGACGAATATTGACCCAGATTTATAATGATCCTGCCGCGGATTCTTCCCTTGTGGCTGGCGGTGTTCACGTCCGTCCAGTAGAGGAGGATCGGCCCACGCCCGAGATCGACCGCGATCACGTTCATGACGTAGTTAGAAGGCGAAGCCGTTAGGGGGGCGATGGCTTTGATTTCGCTATAGCTGTCGGAGGCGGAGGGGTCGTAGAAAAGAACGCTATAACCGTTGGTTGCATTCCCGCCGCTGCCAATGACGGACGGAAAAGACAACAACAGACCCTGCGAGTCACCGGCCCGCGCAATCACCGTGTTGCCCCATGCATTCGAAAAGACATACGGATCGGGAGACGGTTTAGGATTGAAAGGGCTGGTAGTCTGGGCAAAGCCTCCATACTCTCCGGTCAGCGGCTGGGCCTTGCCGAACCAGAGCTTGCCGCCGACCGGGAGGCCAAATACCACATCATTCGCAAAACCAAAAGCAACAAGATCCTTCAACGGAAGAACGCCGAACCGCCACCAACTTACGCCGTTGATAAAACCTTTGCTCTGCCAGGAGGCTCCGTAGTCGGTAGAAGTCGCGACCAGCGTCTTGTTCAAGGGGGTCGTAGTGAGCGAAAAGTTTCCATTCTTGTCTGTCGTGCCCACGTCACCGACACACTTAAACGTGAGATAGAGCGTGTGGTTCGCCGGGTCGGCCTTCACCAGTTGCCCGTCGGAGCCGCCCATGTCGTAGTGATGAGAAGAATCGAGAGAACCCTGCGGGTTGGCGCAGCTACCGTCCTCCATACGAGCGGGATCCATCTCCGCGATGTAGTGAAAAGTAGCGCCGCAATCCGTGGAGCGCCAAACCATCAAGTTGCTTCTGGCCCCGGGACCGAAAGTGCCGCGCCAGGCAACATTCCACCATGCCGGCTGTATTGGCAGTGGCTCTTTGGATCCGGCACCGGTCAGATACAGCACAGAGCCGTCACCCAAAGCGATCAGGTCGTGGTCATTCGTCAGGAAGTCGTAGTATTCGGGATGCGGAGGCAGATCAAACTTGGAGACGATATCGGCCACTTTTCCCGCCAGATCGCGCGAGCGGACGATGGAGCCGGGCGGACGCTGCAAGTCGTTGCTGATCAGCAGTGCCCCCGTGGAGCAAGCAGCGTTCGATCCCGGCGAGATCACCGTGGACTGACCTTCGCTGGGCCCTCCCGAGTTGAAGGAAACCGTTTGCACGCTGCCCACGGAAAAGTGTAGCGCCGTGGCCGGGGGGCCGGGAGGTTCCTTGGGCTGGTCGTAACAGCCCAATTGGATCAACTCCTGTCCCAGTTGATGGGCCAGCGCGCCGTTCCCGGCCTTGATCGCTTCTGCGTCTTGTTGCTTCAGCATTTCACACCGCTCCGGGCCGATGGGCTGCAACGGCTGCGGCTTCTGCGCGAGACCCGTGATGCCAGAGAAAAGGCACAGCAGCAGCAAAAGGCAGGAACGTCGTGCGATATTCTTCATCGAAGGGGTCGGGAAGAGTGTCATGAACGAACTCCTTCAGATTTTAAATATCGTCATCTTTCGATGTTTGGATTCACACCATCCTATCTAAATTCAATCTTAGCATCAATGTTTGGAGGGGTGCTCCTGGCGGCTCTGTCGCGCCGAGCAAAACCTTGGACAGGGGGATTGTCAAGGGCTGGCGGCTTCAAGGCAGGGTACGCCGTATCACTTCCCCTTCTTGAGCTTCCCCATCTCCCGATCGAACCCCGGCAAAATCGCCTTGACGAAGGCGTTCGACAGCAGGTGCCGGACGGTCTCCCACAGACTCGTGTGGGGGGCGTCGACCGGTCCCGAGATGTCGATCTTGGTGGCGACGTCGTCTTTCTGGTGGTTCTCGACCACCTTGGCGGCGACGCCGACGACCTTCTCGTAGAGCTTTTTGAGGACCGGTTTCTTCGCGTCCTGCTTGGGGTCGTAGACCTGAATATTTTGGAAGAGCGGCTTGACGTAGCCGTCGATCCGACCCTTCTGGACCGCCATCTCGGAGTAGACGGAGAAGGTCCCGGCGGCGACGTCGAATTTGCCGTAGGAGCGCAGCAGATTGTTGACCTTGGGGAGCTCGGCGTTCTCGATCGCGAGCGCGAGGTCGAAATTGGGACCGCTCTGGTCGGAGGGGCGGAAGGTCGCTTTGCCGTGGGCTTTGCCGGTGCCCATGAAGCGGCCGGTGAGCTTCGCTTCGGTCGAGCCGCTGTCGGGGCCGACGGCGAGATTCGTCACTTCGAGGTCGAGCCCGTCCAGGAAAACGCGGATCGGGGGAGTCTTCGCCTGGTCGTTGAACCCCAGCTCGCCGCCCAGGAGCCGGAGCCGGAGGATGCGGAAGGTCGACGCCGGCCCGCTTTTGACCGCCGCCTTGGCCTCGACTTCCCGCTTGCGCTCGACCGTGGTGCTGGCGGAGGTGTGGAGGTAGTCGAGCCGGAGGCCGCGGACGGTCAGGTCGTCGATCCGCGCGATGCTGACCTTGGGGCTCTCCTCGAACTCCCCCTTGGAGGCGAGGACGCCGCCCTGGAGCGAGAGGTTGGCGCGGGCGATGATCGGTCGCAGGCGGTCGAGCGGGATGCCCTCGGCCGAATAGACCGCGTGGACCCCAAAGTAGGGCTCCTCCAGGAAGTCGGCATTGCCGTCGACCCGCGCGTGGCCGGTATCGAAAACCACGCCCTCGGTGTGGAACGTCGAGGGATAGATGCCGGGACGGGAGTGGATGTTCCGGATGTCCCGCGCGTCGAGATTCCAGTGGCTGACGAGGAGCGGGCGGTTCGGATCGACGTCGATATAGGCGAGCTCGCCCTCCCGGACTTCGAAATGGTCGACCTTGAGCGGGAAGATCGACTCGAAGGCCTGCTGCCAGCCGCGATCCCGGAGGTGGATCTTGTCGTGCGCCTCGCCTTGCAGCTGCTGCAGGTCGATATGGACGCGGGGCTGGTCGAAGACGGCATCCGACACCAGGCGGAAGGTGAAGAGGGCCGGCCACTCGACGCTCAAGCGCAGGTGCGGGATGTCGGCGACGGGAGGCTCGGGATTGGCGTTCTGGCGGATCACCAGATCGTGCAGACCGAGGGCCAGGTTGAGCGGGTTCAAGTGCGCATGGCCGACGGCCACCCGGTAGCCGGTCAGGTGCTGGTTGATCTTCCCCTCGAGGCTCCGGCGCAGGCGCTCGTCGAAGAGATGGGAGCCGAACGCCGCGAGGACGGCGAGGAGGGCGAGCACGATCCCGATGGGGATGAGGTGCCAGTGCGGCAGCCGCGAGCCGCGTCCCGCCTTGGGGGCCGGTCTTTCTTCGCCCGGTTTCGGTGGTTTTGGCGAGTCCGGCTCGACTCGTGCTTCTTTTTCGTCGAGGACTGGGATCTCTTTCGCCATACGTCCGAGGGAAAGGAAGCAAGGTCGCTGCCAGCGGCGGATCTCTCGGCTTCACCTCTCGGGGCCGGCTGCCAGGGTGACGCTCTTGGCCGCCGTGGGAGAGAGCTGGATCGCCTGCGGCAGGTGGCGGCCGTCGAGCCAGACGATGCGCTGGGCCGCCAAGTCGGCGGCCAGGCGGTCGAAGGCGCTGTTCACCCGGGAGAGGACGGCGGCGTTTTCGACCCGACCCCAGGCCGAGGTGGCGGCGGGATAGGGGGGCTTCGCCACCGACCAGACGTAGAGCGGCACGTGGATGGCGGCTAAATAGCGGCGGACGGTCGCCGGGTCGTAGCGGCTTCGGTCCGCCGTCTCCCCGTCGAGCACGAGGAGCACCGCCCGCCGGTGGTTGGCGGTCAGGGCCTGGATGCCGGCGACCGCCACGGCGTCGGCGAGGCGGCTCTCGCCGACGGTCTCCTCGACGACGCCGGCGAGCAGCCAGTAGAGGCCGCCGTCCTGGGGGGTGAAGTCCTGGGAGGAGGGGAAAAGCTCGGAGGCGAGGCCGGCGCCCGCGAAGCGCCGGGAGGTGCCGTGGAGAAAGCGCACCCGCGCCGTGGGCCCGAGGGAGAGGGCGAATTGGAGCTGCTTCAAGGACGGCTCGGAGACGCCCGGCCCCTGGGCATGGCGGGCGCGGAGCCCGACGCTCCCGATCTCCTGGAGGAGCCGCGGCACCCCCGGCGCGCGGACGACGAGAAGCTCCGCCGGACCCTCCTCCTCGACGGCGGCCGGCCGGAGCGCCTGCCCGGCTTCCGCGAACCAGCCGAGGAGAGCGGCGGGGGAGGGCGGCAGCCGGGCGTGGCTCTTGAGCCGGAGGGGGACGGCGGTCAGGTCGGTCGAGACTTCGCCGCCGAAGCCGAAGGCCAGATCCCGGCGGGCGGTCAAGCCGGAGGGATAGGTCGCCTCGATCGACAGCAGGTGACCGGCGTCGGCGGTGTAGGCGGGGAGGGTCACCCGTTCGTTCCGCACGGAGAGCGGTTTCTCGTCGAAGGTGGCGGCGATCTGGGCCGGGGCCTCGCGGGTGAGGCTCTGGAAGGCGAGCCGCACGGCGGCGATCCGGCCGTCGGCGCCCGGCTCGGGGACCGCCTCGATCTCCGCCGGCGGCCGCGGCAGGTTCACCCACTGCTCGGCGCGGGCCGCCTCGCCGCCCGCGGCGTCGAGCGCCCGGGCCACGAGGTGGTGGGGGAGGAGATCCTTGCCGAAATCGACATGCCCCTTAAACGGTGGCCCGGCGATCCGCTCGGCCGGGGCGTCGTCCAGGGTGAGCTCGATCACCACCACCGGCACCGGCCCGGTCACCGCGAGCTCGACCGGCACCCGGCCGGAGACCAGGCCGAGGAAGAGGGTGAGGAAGGCGAGGTGCATGGCGAAATCTTAGCGCTTCGGTTCCGCCACCAGCTCGATCCCCTTCGGGGCTTTAGGAGAGAGGGCGATCGACTGCGGCAGGTGACGGCCCTGCACCCAGACGATGCGCTGGCTGGCGAGGTGGCCTGGCTCAGCTCGCGGTAGGCGCTGCTCAACCGGTGGAGATTCGATACGTCTTCGATTTTCCCCCAGGCCGCGACCGCCGCCGGGTCGGGAGGCGAGCGGAGCGACCAGACGTAGAGGGGGACCCGAATCGCGGCGAGGAACTGGCGTACCGCCGCGATGTCCCAGTGCGATTTTTCGGTCGTTGTGCCCGAGAGCACGAGCAGCACGACCCGGCGACGCTGGTCCGCCAGGGCCTGAATCCCGGCGACCGCGACGGCGTCGGCCAACTGAGCCCGGGAGTACGGGCGGGAGGGGTCGGTGTGGGAGAGCCACCAGTAGAGACCCCACTTCCGGCCGTCGAGCTCCGGCGACACCCCGAAGATCGCCGAGGTGGTCCCCTCGCCGGAAAACCAGCTGGCGCCGGCGTCGACGAGGCGAACCCGGTCCCGTTCCCCGACCGGCAGCTCGGAGCGGAGCAGGGGCAGGCCACTCGCGTGTCTCCCCAACTCGTCCAGAGTCGTCGCCGCGCCAGGATCGCGCACCGCGAGGATCTCCCCGGCGGCTCCCTCCTCGACCGCCGAGACGTTCAGGGGCTGGGCGGCGGCACCTGGGGCGGCTGGGGAGGCGCCAGGCTCGCGGGCGACGAACCCGCCGTCGAGCGCGGCCGGGGTGGGGAGAGGGTGCTCCGTCCGTACCAGGATGGCGGTCAGCTCCGTCGTCACCTCGCCCGCCAGGCCGCCGCCGAAAGCGAGGTCGCGCTGGGCGGAGAGGCCGCTCGGGAAATGCCCTTCGACGGTCAGCACATGGGGCAAGTCCGCCTTGTAGGGAGGAAGGACCACCCGGCCCGCCTGGACCGGCAGGGGCGAGCCGTCGAGGGCGGCGGTCCAGGCGGAGGGCGCCTCATGGGTCTCGGCCTGGAAGGAGACGCCGACGGCGGCGAGCCGGCCCTCGGGACCGGTCTCGGGGGTCAGGACCACGGTCGCGAGCGGCTGGGGCAGGTTGATCCACTGCTCGGTACGGGCGAGCTCGACGCCCTTGAGATCCAGGACCCGGGCCACGAGGTGATGGGGCAGGAGATCCTTGCCGAGATCAATGTGGGCTTTGAACGGGGGGCCCGCGATCAGCTCGGCCGGCGCGCCGTCCAGGGCGAGGTCGACCGCCACCCCCGCCATCCCCGGCGTCCCCGGCACCGGTCCGGTCACCGCGAGCTCGATCGGCACCCGGCCGGAGATCAGGCCGAGGAAGAGGGTGAGGAAGGCGATATGCATCGTCAGCGCTCCGGTCCCGTCGCCAGCTCGATGTCCTTCGGAGCCTTGGCGGAGAGGGCGATCGACTGCGGCAGGTGGCGGCCGTTGATCCAGACGATCCGTTGGGCTTTGAGGTCCGCGCTGAGCCGGCTGTAGGCGCGTCGCAGCGCGGGCAGGGTCGAGGCGTCGTCGACCTCGCCCCAGGCGGCGACCCCGGGGGGATAGGGCGGCGGGGTGAGCGACCAGACGTAGAGGGGGACCTGCAGCGCCGTTAAGTAGTGGCGCACGGTCCCGGGGTCGTAGCGCGAGGCCTCGACCGAATGGCCGCTCAGCAGGAGCACCACGGCCCGGCGGTGCTGATCGCCGAGGGCGCGGACCCCGGCCACTGCGACCGCTTCGGCCAGGTGCGGCGTCGATTTGGGGCTCTCCTGGGGGAGCTGGGCGAGCCAGGAGTAGAGGCCGAACTGCTGGCCGTCGTACTCCGGGGAGATCGGGAAGATCGCCGTGGCGGTGGCCTCCTTGCCTCCTCCCGGGAGGAGGTCCGCGGCGGTGCCGACCAGCCGCAGCCGGTCGGTGGTCGCGATCGGCAGCTCTCGGTGCAGACCGAAGTGAGAGACGTTTGACTTCCGGCCGATCCGATCCAGGGCGGCCGAAACTTCCGGGTCGAACACCGCGAAGATTTCCCCCGGCCCCTCCTCGACCGCGGCCACGGTGAGCGCCGGGTTCCCGGGCTCGCCGCTGGCGAACCAGGAGGCGAGGGCGGCGGGCGCCGGGAGCTTCTCCGGGGCTCGCACGACGATCGCCGTCAGCTCCGTGCCCACCTCCCCTTCGAGGCCGCCGCCGAAAGCAAAGTCGCGCCGGGCGGCGGGGCCGTGGGGGAAACGGGCCTCGATCGTCAGGAGGTGGGGCACTTCGGCGCGATAGGCCGGCAGGGTCACCCGCTCCGCGGCGACCGGCAGGCGCGTGCCGTCCAGGGTGGCGGTCACCGCGGAAGGCGATTCGTGGGTCGTGCTCTTGATGGAGAGACGAACGGCGGTGATCCGGCCACCGGCGCCGACCTCGGGAGCCAGCTCGACCAAGGTCGGTGGATGCGGCAGGTTGAGCCACTGCTCGGCCCGGCCGACCTCCACCCCCTTGGCGTCGAGCGCCCGGGCCTCCAGGTGGTGGGGAAGGAGGCCCGGGCCGAGGTCGACATCCCCCTGGAAGGCCGGGCCGGACAGCCGGCCCGCCTTTTCACCGTCCAGGAGAAGCTCGACCGCCGCGACCGGCAGCGGCCCCGCGACCGAGACGGCGACCGGCACCCGGCCGGAGGCCAGGCCGAGGAAGAGGGTGAGGAAGGCGATGTGCACGTGGGCTCCTCTCCGGAATCACTTCGCTTCGAAGCGGCAGTCCAAAGACCGTGCCAGGGTTCGCCTCCGGGAGGCGTGTCCCCTTTTCGTCCCTTTTGTAGGACGAAACTGTCCGCACGATCCGGGCGCCGCCTCTCCTACCGGTTCCGGCCGTATTGCTCGTGGCTCGACACCCAATCGAGCGACGAGATGGCGGCGGCGAGCGACAGCTCGCCCGCGAGGACGACGGCGGCGAGGATCTCGGCGAGCTTTTTGACCTTGCCCTTGCCGACGCAGCCCAGGATCTCCAGGCACTCGCGTTGGGTGGGGAGACCGGTGCCGCCGCCATGGGTGGCGACGATGAGCGACGGGATGGTGATCGAAATATAGAGGTCGCCCGCCTTCGTCACCTCGGTGTAGACGATCCCCGCCGAGGACTCGGAGACGTTCGCCACGTCCTGGCCGGTCGCGATGAACATGGCGGTGATGCCGTTCGGCGAGTGGCAGCCGTTGTTGTTGGCGCCCGAGATGAACGCGCCGACGTTCGCGATGCTCGCATGGTAGTGGAGGGTCTCGGGATCGACCCGCATGTGCTGGAGGAGGACGTCCCGCGGCACCGTGGCCTCGGCCGTCACCCGTTTGCCGCGGGTGCGCATGATGTTGATCTGCGAGTTCTTCTTGTCGGTGGCGAAATTCGATTCCAGATAGAAATGCCGGATGGTGTCGTTGTTCTCCAAAATCCAGCTGCAGGCGGCGAAGGTGGCGCGGCCCACCATGTTCTGGCCCGCGGCGTCGCCGGTCGTGTAGTTGAAACGGAGGAAGACGAATTTATTCGACAGATACTTGTCGATATAAGTGAGCTTGGCGACCGAAGAGGTGCCCTCGGCCTCTTCGCGGATCTCGGCCAGGTGCTCCTCGACCCACAGGGAGAAGTCGCGCGCCTCGCGTGCCGAATCGAAATCGAAGACCGGCGCCCGCTGCATGCTGTCGCCGACGACCGTCGCCGTCACCCCACCCGAAAGGTTTAACACCTTGATCCCCCGGTTGTAGGAGGCGACCAAGGTTCCCTCGGTCGTCGCGAGCGGGACGAGGAACTCGCCCTGGGCGTGCTCGCCATTGACGAGCACCGGGCCGGCGAGGCCGATCGGTACCTGGGCGACCCCGGAGAAGTTCTCGATGTTGCCCTGGGTCGCCGCGGCGTCGAAAGAATACTGGTTGATGTGTTGGAGCTTGACCCCGCTGTACTCCTCGGCGAACTGCTGGCGTTCGCGGACGATCGCCGGGCTGTAGTTGTCCTCCTTGCTGAAGGGGACGGTGGTGCGCTTCACCCGCTCCTCGGCGATCGAGTCCTTCACCTTGAAGGCGAGGGCGCCGAAGGGGGTGGTGTCGAAGGCGAGGGCGATCTCATGCGCCCCTTTGGCGAGCGGCTCGACCCCGGCATGGATGTCGACCACCCGGGCGAGCGGGAAGGGGATGGCGCGCTCGGGGGAGATCTCGGTCCCGGAGATCGGCGCGCCGTCGAGGCTTAAGGTGAGCCGGGAGAGCGGCACCTCGCGGCCGTCGATTCGCACCTCGGAGAGACGGGTGACCGTGGCGTTCGACAGCCGGTTCTTGAGGCTGAACCGGACGCCGCCGGAAACGTTCTCGAGGCTGCCCAGGGTGTACATCTGCTTGAGGATCAAGCCAGGGATCTTCATGGACGGGTCTTCCTCCGTGGTTCGCGGGGGGAAGTGTATCGCAGGCGCTTTACTTCCGAGGCGCTGTAGCCACCACCGCCGCCACCATCTCCGCATCCCCCGGCCGCGCCGCCACGGCGGCCGGTTCGACCCCGTGCCGGGTCAGCTCGGCGCTCGTCACCCGGCCGATCGAGACGGCCCGCAGCTCCGGCCGGCGCTTCTCCCAATCCTTCCCGAAGAGCTGAACGAAGTGGCGGACGATCCGCGGGCTGGTGAAGGTCACCCAGCCGAGGGGCCTATCCGCGAAGAGCTCCGCCGCCCGGGCCGGTGCCTCCGGAGGGAGCCGCTTGTCATAGGCGACGACGGCCACCGCCTCGGCGCCGGCCTGGTTGAGGCCCTCGAAGAGCAGAGGCCGGGCATCGGCTGCCTGGGGCAGGAGGACCCGGCGGCGGCGGGTGACGTGGGGTGCGAGGGCGGTGAGGAGCTCTTCGGCGTCGCTCCCACCCGTCCAGTCCGGCTCGATCTCGTAGGCGGCCAGGGCGTCGGCGGTGGCGGCCCCCACGGCGGCGACCCGCAGGCGGGACGGCAGGGCTCCGCCGGTGAGCGGGAGGAACGCCTCGACGGCGTTGGCCGAGGTCAAGACCAGCCAGTCGTAGAGGGCGAGCTCCGAGGCGGCCCGTTCCAGGGGCCGGGGATCGGTGGGAGGAACGATTGCGAGGAGAGGAAGCGGCTCGACCGTCGCCCCGGCGGCTTCGAAGGCAAGCCGGAGCCCGTCGCCTTGGTGGGCGGCGCGGGTGACGACGACTCGGAGGCCTTGGAGGGGAGGAGGGGGCATGCGGCTGGCGGCGTTAGACTGGCGCGGGCCTACGGCCGACTCCCCGTAAACGGGTAGCTGCCGAAGGCCTCCACCTTGACGGTACCGGTCATCGTGTCGCCGGTCACGGTCGCCGCGCAGTTGAGCGTCATCGGCATCGGAACGGTGACGTTCATTTTCCAAGTCAGAGCGTCGCCGGCGACCTTGCCGTCCTCGACGTTGACTTCGGTCTCCTCACTGGAATAGGTCCCGGTGAAGCTGGCGCCCGAGCTCGCCAATTTTACCGTCAGCACTCCCTTCTGGATTCCCAGCGGGCTGGTATCGAAGACCAAGCTCCAATTGCCATTCAGATTGGCCATTTTCGGTCTCCTATGGCGAGAGCAGACCGGAAGTATAGCTCGATGGCCGTCACGATCGAGCAGGGCGCTGCACGGCGCGCGCCGGCGAGAGGACGGTCTCCTTGTCGAGCAGCGTCACTTCCCGATCCGCGCCAAAACCGCGTCCGCGCCGTCCGCCCGCATCGCCGCCACGCAGGCCTCGGCCGCCTCTTCCGGGCTGTCCCCAAAAGCATCGCCGCGGGCAACGTGGGTGCCGTCGGGGGTGGCGAGGAGGCCGGTGAGGCGGAGGCGTCCGCCCTCTTCCCGCGCCCAGGCGGCGAGCGGCAGGGTGCAGTCGGCCCCGAAGGCGGCGACCACCCGGCGCTCGGCGTCGGCGGCGCGGGCGGTTAAAGGGTGATCGAAGGCGCGGCAGATCGCCTCGGCCGGTGAGCCTTCCCGGACCTCCAGGGCGAGCGTTCCCTGGCAGGGAGCGGGGAGGAGGACGTCGGTGGGGATCGGGTGGATGGGGATGCCAGAGAGCCCCAGCCGGGCGAGCCCGGCCCCGGCGAGGATCACCCCGGCCGCGCCGCTCTCCCGCCACTTGCGGAGTCGGGTGTCGACGTTGCCGCGGAGCGGTAGGACGACGAGGTCCGGCCGGCGGAGGCGGATCTGGGCGGCTCGACGCAGGGCGCCGGTGAGGAGCACCGAGCCCGCCGGCAGCTCGTCCAGGCTCGCTCCCACCTCGCTCACCAGGACGTCCCGCGGGTCGGCCCGCTCGGGGTGGGCGGCGATGACGAGCCCGGCGGGGAGGCGGACCGGGAGATCTTTCAAGCTGTGGACGGCGAGGTCGAGCGAGCCGTCGAGGAGGCCGCGTTCCAGCTCGCGGGTGAAGAGGCCCTTGCCGCCGATCTCCGAGAGATCCCCGGGCAGGACGTCGCCGCTGGTGACGATCGGCACCAGCTCGACCGTGAGGCCGGGATGGAGGGCCTCCAGTGCGCGCGCCACCTGGCCGGACTGGGCGAGGGCGAGGGCGCTCTTGCGGGTGCCCAGGCGGAGAGGGCTCACGGTCATCTTAAAGAGAGCGGGGGAGAGGGCTCATTCCACCCCCTCCTCGTCGTCCAGGCGGAAGAGCTCGCGGACGAGGTCGAGGCGCGGCAGATCCTCCTCCCCGTTCCTGGTGCGCAGGCGAGTGCTGGGGTGGTGGAGGATCTTCCGCACCAGCGAGCGGGTGAGGCGCTCCAGGCTCTCGTGGCTCTCGGGCGGGAAGCTCGCGAGCGCGAGGGCCAGCTCCTGGCGGCGGATGCGCTCCGCCTGCTTCTGGAGGCGGGCGATGAGCGGCTCGGCCGAGAGGCCGCGGAACCAGGCGCGGAAGTGGGAGAGCTCCTGGTCGAGGATCTCCTCGACCTGCGGCACTTCTTCCTTGCGGCGCTTCAGGTTGCGCTGGATGAGGTGCTCCAGGGAGTCGATGGGATGGAGGAAAAGGTTTTCGATCTTCCGCGATTCGGGCTCGACCTGCCGCGGCACCCCGAGATCGACGACGAGGAGCGGCCGGCTGGGGCGTTCGCTCATGGCGTCCTGGAGCTGCCGGCGGGTGAGGACCGGCTCGTCGGCGCCGGTCGTCGCCACCACCAGGTCCGCCCGCGCGATCGCCTCCAGGCGCTCCTCGAAGGTGAGGATCTCGGCCCCCGGGAACTCCTGGTGGAAGCGCTCCCGCCGCGCCGCGCCGCGGTTCGCCACCGCCAGGTGGCCGATGCCGCGCTCGACGAGCGCCGTCGCCACCAGCCGCGCCGTCTCCCCGGCGCCCAGGAGGAGCGCCCGGGACTCGGCGAAGCCGCTGAAGATATTCTTCGCCAGCTCGACCGTGGCGTAGCCCAGGGACACCGCGCCGCTCCCCAGGGCGGTCTCCTGGCGGGCTCGCTTGCCGGCGTGGACCGCCGCGCGGAGGAGCCGGCGGAGCACCGCGCCCTCCGCGCCCACCGCCTCGGCGAGGGCCGAGGCCTGCTTGACCTGGCCCAGGATCTCGGGCTCGCCCAAAACCATCGATTCGAGCCCGCTCGCGACGGACAAGAGATGGCGGGCCGCCTCGCCGTTCCGCTTGACGTAGATGCGTCCCGGCCGTTCGAGGTCCGGCACCCGTTTGAGGAAGACCAGCTCCAGGGCGGCGCGATAGGCCTCGTCCTCGTCCCGCGGCTGGAGGAGGATCTCGGTGCGGTTGCAGGTCGAGAGGAGGAACGCCTCCGCGACCGAGGGACGGGCGAGCAGGCGGACGAGCAGCTCCTCGCCCTCCTGGTTCTTGTAGGAGACCCGTTCCCGCAGCTCCAGGGGGGCCGAGCGGAAGTCCGTCCCCAGGAGGAGGAGCGGCGGGTCGGGCCGCGCGCCGGAGGGGTCGTCGTCCGAAGGGTTACCCATCGCTAGTGGAAGCCGTGGAAACCGGTGAAGAAGAAGTTGACCGCGACCAGAGAGAAGAGGATGACGCAGAGACCGGCCAAGCTCGCGAGGGCCGTCTGCCGGCCCTGCCAGCGGCGCAGCCGGCGGAGCAGGAGGGCCGCGGCATAGATCAGCCAGGTGGCGAGGGTGACGAGGATCTTGGGATCGTGGAGCCAGTCGCCGGCATAGAGCTTCTCCGCCCAGAAGGCGCCGGTCAGGACGGCGCCGGTCAGGGTGAGGAAGCCCGCCCACAGGGCGCCGAGCATCATGCGCTCCAGGACGTCGAGCGGCGGGAGCTTGCCGTAGAAGGTCGAATAGCGCCCGGCCTTTAGGTCCCGATAGAGCTGCAGGAAAAGAAAGGCGTAGACCGCCGCGACGACGAAGGCGGCATACCCCAGGAGCGCCAGCGAGACGTGGGTGGCGAAGAAGACGTTATGGAAGATCGGCAGGTCCGGCGGGTCGGGCCGCGCCAAGACGGACGAGAGGAGCTGGAAGAAGAAGACCATCGAGACCAGCCAGAAGCCGGTCGACCGCTCGCGCCCCCGCCATTCGACGAAGACGTAGACCAGGGCGACGGCCAAGGCGACGATCGACAGCGCCTGGGAGACGTTGGCGGCGGGGAACTGCCGGTGGCGGACGGCGAGACCGGCGAGAAAGCCGAGGTGGAGGAGCACGGTGCCGCGGAGGGCCGGGGTCGCCGTGCGGGCGGCGACCGGGTGGGAGGAGAAGAAGAGGAAGCCGTAGTCGATCGCCACCAGCAGGTAGGCGATGGGCAGCAGGATGTTGACGGCTCCCAGCAGGATCTGCAAAGCGCGACTCCTCAGGCGGTTCTCTCGACCTGTAGATGCTAGCATGCCTTCTCGCGAGGTCTCCGACCTCAAACCGACAAGGTCTGCTCCCTGGGACGCCGGCGCTCCCAGGGAAAAATCTCGCTCCGTTCGAGTCACCAGGGTGACGACGATGGAACCGATCGTGCCGAGCACGGCATCGCGGGTTGGATCACCACCGGCCGGTTTCCGGCGGGTGAAGGCAACTCAGAGGTTGTGAGAAAATCGTCGCGAGTGGGCCAGCAAAGGCAAGAGGAGCCCAATTTGCTTTTTCCCTGGGAGCGCCGGCGTCCTCGCCGGCAACAAAAAGCCGGCGGGGACGCCGGCGCTCCCAGGGAAAGGAGGCAGTCGGGGGCACAGTCGATTTTTTCACAGCCTCTCAGCCCACCAAGCCTCCGCCCGCCTCACGCATGGCCGTCCTTCCATCTGGGAAGGTCGCGGAGCTCGCCGGCCACGGCGAGCTGAGTCTCGCCTACCTCTTCGGCGGTGAGGTCGGTGAGGGCTGCGGCCTCCAGATAGAGTCGGACGGCTTCGTCCACGAGCTCGTGGAGGGCGCGCCTCTGCGTCACCGCCAGAGCCCGCAGTGCCTTCTCGACCGTGGCCGGCAGCTCGATGGACATGGGACCAGAGTACGGGAGGGCAGGAAGGATCGCAAGCTCTGGTAGCGGTTGGCGGGGCAGGTCCGATCCTGTAGACTGCCCCGCCGGGAGCATCGATCCGCGCCAACATTTCGCCCGAACCCGAAAACGCCGACCATGAAGATCGTCCATACCAGCGACTGGCATGTCGGCCGCCGCTGGAAGGGCATCCAGCGTCTGGACGAGCTGGCGGGCGTGCTCGAGCACCTTGCGACCTTCATCGAGGAGCAGGCGGTCGACCTCGTTCTCCACACCGGGGACGTCTTCGAGAGCAGAAACCCGCCGGCCGAGGCGGAGCAGCTGGTGAACCGCTTCCTCGTCCGGGTGGGGCGAAGCGGCGCGCGGATGCTCGTCATCGCCGGCAACCACGACGACCCCCTCCGGCTGGACGCCCGCTCGCTGCTCACCGAGTTCGTCCACGTGCAGATCCTCGGCCGCCCGCGTTCCGCCTCGCGGGGAGGGACCCGGACCCTCACGACTCGGAGCGGCGAGAAGGCGGTAGTCGCGGCGCTGCCGTTCGCCTCACCGGGCGCCTGGGTGTCGGCGCTCGACCTGGTCGGCGAGGAGGCGAGCGCCCGGAGCCGCTATGCCCACATGTTCGGGCTCGCCGTAAAGGATCTCTGTAGCGCCTTCCAGCCGGACGCCGTCAACATCCTCATGGCGCACACCCACATCGAAGGCGCCCTCTTCGGCGAATCGGAGCGCCGCGTCCACATCGCGGAGGACTGGGCCGCCTCGCCCCAGGCGCTGCCCAGGAAGGCGAGCTACATCGCTCTCGGCCACCTCCACCGGCCGCAGAAGATCGACGGGCCGGTGCCCGCCTACTATGCCGGATCGCTCCTCCAGATGGACTTCGGCGAGGCCGGGGAGGAGAAGAGCTTCGTCGTCGTCACGGTGTCGCCCGGCCAACCGGCCGAGATCGAGCATGTGCCCTACCAGGGGGCGCTGCCGCTCGAGAACCTTCGCGCCTCGCTCGCGGAGCTCGAAGAGACCGCGGATCGCCATCGCACGGGCTGGTTGCGCGTGACGGTCCCTTTGACGGTGAAAGATCCCGATCTCAATCGCAAGGTTCGCGCGCTCCTTCCCAATGCGCTCGTCGTGCGCGCCGATCTCCCCGAGGCGGAAGAACCGCGGGATCTGGAGCTGGAGACCGGCATTCCGCCGGTCGGACACTACGCCGCCTACCATCTCCGCACCCACCAGCAGCCGGCGGAGGTGGCCGTCCTCGATGCCTTTCAGGATCTCTACGACCAGGCCTCCGGGGAGGATTGAGCGCTGCGGCCCCTCCATCTCACCATCGAGGGTCTCGCCTGCTTCCGGGAGAAGCAGGAGATCGATTTTCGCCCGTTGGAGCTCTTCGCCATCTCGGGGCCGACCGGAGCCGGCAAGTCGACCCTCCTGGACGCGATCATCTTCGCGCTCTATGGAGAGATCCCGCGGGTCAACAGCCACAGCCGGACCGAGATGATCTCGGCGGGCCGGGACCGCATCCGGGTCGTGCTGGATTTCGAGCTCGGTGTGAGCCGCTATCGCATCGCCCGGACCTTGAGGCGCAGTGGCGTGCAAGCAGTTCGCCTGGAGGAGCACATCGAGAACGGCGAGCTCAAGCCTCTGGCCGACCAGGTCCGTGTCGCGAACGATCAGGTGGCCCAAATCCTGGGCCTGGGAGCGCAGGCGTTCCTGCAGGCCGTCATTCTGCCGCAAGGCGAGTTCGCCAGGTTTCTCAAGGCGCAACCGCGAGAACGGCGCGGCATGCTCCGCACGCTGCTCCGGCTCGACGTCTACGAGCGGATGCGGGACCGGGCGCAGCGTGGGGCGGCGGCCCAAAAGGGTTCGGTCGATTCGCTGCGCCATCTCCTCGCGGACGAGTATGCGGGCGTCGAGGAGGCCGCGGTCGTCGCGTTGGAGGCGGAGCGCGCCCAGGTCGTCCTCTCGCTCGAAGTCTTGCGAAAGAGACGGGACGACGCCCAGGCCATGCTCACCCGGCTGCGCGGCCAGCACGCCAAAACGCTCGAGTTTCGGCAGGTCGAGGAAAAGCGAGCGCTTCTCGGGCAGCAGGCGGAATCGATGAGCCGGGAGAGGGCGCGGATCGAGGCGGCGGCCCGCGCGGCGCCCCTTCTGCCCTTGCTCCAGGAAGCGGCCCGTGCCGAGGCCGCCGCGAAGACGGCGGCGAAGGCGGCGAAGGAAGCGGAAGCCCGCCTGGACTCGGCGGAGAAGGATTGGAAGGAGCGGGCGGTAGCAGAGGAGGCGGCGGAGAAGGCCGCCGAGGCGATCCCGGCGACTCGCGAGCGGGTGGCTCGCCTCCACCAGGTGCTCGGACGCCTGCCGGAACGAGAGCAGCTCGCGGCGGCCCTGGCACGACAGGCGGAGGGCCTGAAGGCTCTCGAACGGGATCTCTCCGCGCTGGCTTCGACCGTCGCATCGGCGCAGGCCGAGCAGGCGCGACAACAGAGCGCCGTCGATGCGGCGCGGCAGGCCGCGACGGCTTCCGGCTATGACCCGGAGCTCGACGAGCGGTTGCAGAGTGTCCGCGACCGCGCGGTCGAGCTCGGCGCGGCTCGCAGGAGCGCTGCGGAACGCGGGCTGGAGCTGGCGCAGAAGGGCGAAGCGGTCGAAGCGCAGGCGGGGGAGAGCGAACGGCTGAAGGAGAAGGCTGCCTCGGCCAGGGGGACCGCGGAGGAGGCGGAGCGCGGCTTGGCGGCGGCGGAGGAGGCGCTCCATCGTGCGACCCGTCTGAACGAGGTCCATGACCTCCGCGAGGGATTGATTTCCGGCCAACTCTGCCCGGTATGCGAGCAACTCGTGGACACTCCTCCTCCGGTCCCTCCGGCGCCGGAGCTCGACGCCGCCCGGACCGCGCTCCAGGCCGCGCGGGATGGGCAGAGAGAAGCCGACGCCCTCGCCCGGCAGCACGAAGCCGTGCTCACCGGCGAACAGGCGCGGCTCTCCGCCGCTCGGCAGAGTCTCGCCGAGCTCGCGTCGCGCTCCGCCGAGCTGCAAGCGAGAGTGGCCGCCGGCGAGGAGGAGATCTGGCGCAGGCTCGGCGATCGGTCTCCGGAAGGGGATCACCTCCCCGAGATCGCCGAAAGCTGGGTCGAAACCCGGATCGCGGCACTCGCCAGGAGCCGCAGAGCGAACGAGGAGGCGAAGGCGCGCCTGGCGACGGCGGAGCTAACCCTGGAGCGAGCGAAGACCGAGGAGGCCACGGCGCGGGAGAGACGGGAGGAGAGGGAAGCGTCGCGCCAGCGCCTGGAGGAGGAGCAGAGCGCGAGCTTGAGACGGCTGGAGACGGTGGAGGCCGAGATCCGCGCGGTCACCGAGTCCGCCGACCCGGCTTCCGAGGCGGCGGCCCTGGAGGCCCAGATCCAGCGGCTGGAAGCCGGCCGCAGGGCGGCTTCCGAGGCGGCGGCCACCGCCCAAAACCGGCGGATGGCGGCCCAGGAAGCGGAGCGGCTCACCGCCGAAGCCGCCCGCGCCGCTCGCGAGGACGCCGCCCTGCGAGCGGAGAGCCGGGACACGGAAATTGCCCACGCCGGCTTTGCCGACGAGGCCGCGGTCCGCGCGGCCCGGCTCGACGAGGCTACCGCCGCCCGGCTCCAAGTGCAGGTCCGCAAGCATGCGGAGGAGAGCCACGCCACCGAAGAGCGGCTCTTGAGTCTTCGCGCCGAGCTGGGGGAGGAGCGGGTGACCGACGAAGAGTTGGCGACCGGCGAGAGGCTCGCGGCGGCGGTCACCCACGAGGTGGAGACGGCGTTCGGTCAGGAAAAGAAGCTCGAAGAGCAGGTCGCGCGGATGAAAGAGCGGCTCGAACGCTCCAAAGAGCTGCGCGAAAAGCTGGACGTCGAGACGGCGGATCTCCGTGTCTACGATCTCCTCGCCTCCGACCTGCGGAGCGACAAGTTCCAGGCGTATGTCCTGGAGGAGGTCTTCAACGAGCTGGTCAAGGGCGCCTCGGCCCGGCTCCTCGTATTGACCGGAGAGCGCTACTCCCTGCGCTTCGACGACGATCTGATCCGGGTCGTCGATCACGACAATGCGGACGAAATCAGGATCAGCGACACCTTGAGCGGTGGAGAAACCTTTCTGACCTCGCTCGCGCTCGCCCTGGAGCTGAGCGACCAGGTGCAGCGCGCGGTCGGCGCGGTGCATCTCGACAGCCTCTTCATCGACGAAGGATTCGGCACCCTCGATCCCGACACCCTGGCGCTGGTCACCGAGACCTTCCAGGGGCTGCGGGTGGGGGGGCGGATGGTCGGCATCATCACCCACATCCCGGAGCTGCGAGACGAGTTCGCCCAGCAGGTGATCGTCACCAAGCACCAGGGCTTCTCGACCGTCTCGGTCCGCGGCGCTTCCGAGGCGCAGGTGCAGGGGACGGCGTGACTCTCTCCACAATGAGGCGCTCCTCCTTGGAAGCGGCCAAGGCGTGCGCCATCCGCAAACAGATCGACCGGCTCTGCTGGAGCTTTCCACTCGCCTACAGGCTCGTTCGCGTTCCTTGTGTCGTCATGGGCAGGGTTTGCTCCTTCACTCCGAAGACCTATCGGTTCCGAGGAATTACCTGATGTCTGACGATACGCCATCACCGCCTCTATCCTCGATCATTCTCTACCAGACCGAGGACGGCCGCACGCGCATCCAGTGCCGGTTCGAGAATGAAACAGTTTGGCTGACCCAGGCGCTCCTTGCCGAATTGTTCCAGACTACTCCTCAGAATGTAACCCTGCACCTCAAGGCCATCTTCGCCGAGGGCGAGTTGTCCGAGACCGCAACTTGTAAGGAATACTTACAAGTTCGCCAGGAGGGCAGCCGCTCCGTGACGAGAAACCTTCGTCACTACAGCCTCCCCGTTATCCTCGCCGTCGGGTATCGCGTGCGGAGTCCCCGCGGCACCCAGTTCCGCCAGTGGGCGACGGCGCGTTTGAGCGAGTACCTCGTCAAGGGCTTCACGATGGACGACGAGCGGCTCAAGAATCCGCCGGGTGAAGGCCATACGGACTACTTCGACGAGCTGCTGGAGCGCATCCGAGACATCCGCGCCAGCGAGCGCCGGGTATATCTGCGGGTGCGGGAGATCCTCGCGCTGGCCGCTGACTATTCGCCCTCCGAGCCGGAGACGCAGGTCTTCTTTCAGACGGTGCAGAACAAGCTGCACTTCGCCGTCACCGGCAAGACTGCTCCGGAGTTGATCGCCGAACGGGCCGACGCTGGCCAGCCCAACATGGGGCTCACAACCTGGAAGAGCGGCGTGGTCAGGAAGGGCGACGTGACCGTGGCCAAGAACTACCTCCGCGAGACCGAGATCCACGAGCTGAATCGCATCGTCGTCATGTTTCTCGATTTCGCCGAGGATCAGGCCCGGAGGCGCAAGCAGATCTTCCTCCACAACTGGCAGAGCCGGCTCGAGGACTTCCTGCGGTTGAACGAGCGTGCCATCCTGCCCGACGCTGGAAAGATCCGACGTGACCAGGCTGCCGCCCTCGCAGAGGAGGAGTATGGCCGCTTCGCGGCCCGTCGCCGCGCTCAACTCGAAGATGAGGCGGAGGCCGATACCTGGAAGCAACTGGAAGACGAGGTGAAGAAGTTGCCGAAGCCGAAAACACCCAGGCACCCGAAACCATGAGCGAACAGCCGCCAGTGTGATGCGGCCAACCTCCTTTCACCGTTCCACCCGCACCCCCACCCGCACCAGCCGCGGTGGACCTAACGTCAGAGTCGGCGTCCTTCCGGTCTCGTAGCGCTCGTCGAACAAGTTCTCCGCCGCGAAGAACGCGGCGAGGCCGTGGCCCATGGGGTGGGCGGCCAGGAGATCCACGGTGGTGAAGCTCGAAAGCGGCAGCTGGTTCTGATCGTCGTCGAACTGGCGACCGGTCCAGCGGGCCTGGAGGCCTAGGGTGCCGAGCTTGGCGTCGCCGTAGCGAGCCTGGAAGGTCAGCTGGTGGCGGGGGACCTGGGGGAGGTCGAGGCCTTCGAGGGCGCGGTTTCTGGGGAAGCTCACGACCTGGGCGTCGGAGAGGAGATAGCCCCCGGTGAAGGTCCAGCGGTCTCCCGCCCTTGCGGTCGCTTCGGCTTCCAGGCCTCGGGAGCGGGTACGGCCGAGATTGTCGCGTTCTCTCGTGATGAGGGCGGGCGTCGTGGAAAGGGTGACGTTCGAGACCGTCTGGTCGATGTTCATCCAGAAGAAGGTGCCGCGGGCGGTCAGCCGGCCGCTCCCGGAGGTCCAGAGCCCGCCGCTCTCGATGCCGGAGAGCCTCTCGGCTTTCAAGTCCGCGTTCGCCAGGGTCACCACGTTGCCCACCCGGAAGGTGCGGTAGAGCTCGTTTAAAGTCGGCGCGCGGAAGGCTTTGTAGGCGGCCGCGGTCCAGGTGAGGTGGTCGGTGAGGCGGTAGAGGAGGGTGGCGCGGGGGCTGAAGGCGTGTTCCGAGCGATCGGGGAGGGGCGTCACGGCGGGCCCCGCGGTCTGCCGGGCGTCGTCGTTGCGCCAGGCATCGAAGCGGGCTCCCAGGGTGACGGTCAGGCGGGGGAGGGCGCTCCAGACGTCCTCGGCGTAGAGCCCGGCCGTCCGCTGCCTCCCTTCGCCGGCCACCCTCTGGGTCGTGCTGCCGGAAAAGACGGTCTCCCGGCTCGCTCCGGAAACCTGCTGGAGGTCGACGCCGCCGAGGACGGCATTGCCGCCGAAAGCTAGAGAGCCTTGGGTGTTGAAGCCGGCCGAATCGGCGGGGACCTCCTGGAGGCGGGTGAGGCGCTCGCTCTCCCGGTCGGCGGCGATCGAGGAGAAGCCCTGGTGGAGATCCTGGTGGCCGCCGTAGGCGTGGAAGGTGAGCGAGCCGCGGTCGGCCGCCCAGTCGCTCCCGGCGCTCCACTCGCGGAGCGCCGTGTCGTTGGTCTGGAGCGGCGTGCCGTTCTCCCGCGACTCGGCGTAGCGGGCGCCGCGGACGAAGAGCCGGGCGCCGTCTGACGTGAAGCGTTCGAGAGCGGCGTCGACGGAGGTGTACTGCGAGGCGACCGGGGTGTCGACCGCCCCGCGGACGGCGGGATCGACGGCGACGTAGCCCGCGGTCGTCGAGCGCTCGGCGGCGAGGCTCGCCCCCCAGGGGCCGCTCCGGTCGCCGAGGAAAAGCGAGCCGTCGGCCGAGCGGAGATTGCCGCCGGCGGCCTCGGCGGCGAGCCGGCCCGGCTGGGTGGGGAGATGGGTGAGGAGATTCACCGTGCCGGAGAGGGCACCGCTCCCGTAGAGGTCCGAGGCGGCGCCGCGGAGCACTTCGATGCGGTCGAGCGAGGCCCGCGGCACCCGCCCCCAGTAGACCCAGCCGCCGAAGGGATCGTTTAAGGGGATGCCGTCCGCCAGGACGACCGCCCGGCTGGCGCCGCTGCCGCCCAGGCCGCGAAGCGAGATCCCCTGCGCGGTGGGATTGGCGAACCGGCTCCCCGAACGCCGGAAGAGGCTGAACCCCGGCACCTGGCGGAGAGCGTCGTCCACCGTCGGCGCCGCCGTCGCCTGGAGATCGGCGGGGGAAAGGACGGCGACGCTCGCCGCGGTGTCGCCCAGCCGCCGCTCGGTCCGCGTGGCGGTCACCGTCACCTCCTCCGTCAGCACCGTGGAGGGGGCTGGGGGAGCCGGCTCGGCAGCGCGCGCGGCGAGCGTGGGGAGACCGAGGAGGAGGACCAGGAACGCCAGGGAGGCGCGCGCGGCGATTCGAGTGGGGGTCACCGGGCGGACTTTAGCAAAGGACGGGGCTGGATATCGCCCGGTATAAGATCTCCGCGACATGAGGAGACAGGCGCGATGGCGAAAGTAACCGGAATCGGCGGTGTGTTCTTCAAGGCGGAGAACCCCGGCGAGCAGTATGCGTGGTACGAGAAGCACCTGGGGGTGGTCGCCGAGCCGGACGGCTCGGGGGCGATCTTTCCTTGGCGGCAGGCGGACGATCCGCAGCAGGGAGGGATGACGGTGTGGTCGATCTTCCCGCGGCAGAGCCCCTACTTCGGACCGGAGACGAACCGCTTCATGGTGAACTTCCGGGTGGACGACCTGGACGCGCTCCTCGAACGGCTCGCGGCGGAGGGGGTCGAGATCGATCCCCATCGGGAGAATTTCGAGTACGGCAAGTTCGCCTGGATCGTCGACCCGGAGGGCAACCGGATCGAGCTCTGGGAGCCGCCGAAGGAGAGCTGAGGAGGTCTTTGGAGCGCAGCTCCCGGAGGCGTGGTGGACCCACGCCTCCAGGGTCTGCTGACGAAATTCGGCTCGGGGGGGAGGCCTAGCCGTAGGGCTGGGCTTTCACTCCGAGCTCGCCCGCGATCCAGTCGCGCACCTCGCGGCGCAGCCGTTCGCCCCCCTCGTCGAGACCGTGGCGAGCCCCCTCGTAAAGGGAGAGACGCTTGGGCTCGGGAGCGAGGTCGTAGGCATAGCGCGAGCAGGACGGCGGCAGGATCTCGTCCGCGGTGCCGTGGACGAGGAGGCTTGAGCAGCCCCGCGACACCTGGGCGATGCCCTCGACGCCGTGGGACTGGGTGGACAGGAGAACGATGGTGCGGACGCCGTCGGCATTGGCGGCGACCTGGGCGACGACGGCACCCCCGAAGGAGTGACCGACGAGGGCCGCGAGCTCGACCCCGTCGTTGGCCAGGAAACGGACCCCGGTGAGGAGGTCCAGGGCGCATTCGACGAGATCGTTGGGGTGACGGTAGCGGACGCGGAGGGCGGCCATGCCCATATTCTGGAAGTCTGTACAAAGATCGGGGAACAGGTGGCCGCGGCCCGGCGAATCCCAACCGCCGGCGGCATCGCCCACGAAGACGGCCGCGACGCGCGCCTCCGGTACGCCATAAAGGCGCAGATCGATGCCGCCGTGGTCGGTCTCGACGGTGATGGGCTCGTATCCTTCGACCGAAAGGCCGCGACGCGAGCCCTGGATCATCAGCTCGAAAGGTGCGACTGCATAGGTCATGGGATACCCACCTTGCAAGGGTTGGGCCCGGTGTCACAAGTCCCGTCGAAGCCCATCCCTGGGACCGCAACCCTCTCGCGCCGGACGAGGCAAATCGGGTAGGGTAAGGCACGCGGCTCAAGAATCTTAAAGGGAGATCGATGAACACCATCCGCAGCCTAAGCCTCGCCCTGCTCGCTCTCGTGGTCGCCGTACCGCTCGGCGCGGAGAGCAACGACCGGCCCAACCGGCCCGCCTCCGGCCTCTGCACGCAGGTGGGCATCGACGTCATCAACGACGGTCTCAAGTACGAGAACGGCACGGTCTCCTCGAGCGGCTCGTGGACGGCGCCGGGAGGACCGTCCAAAGGAGTGCTCCTCGAATACCGGCTGGACAGCGACCGCTATCAGGCGGAGGCGCAGAGCGGCACCTCGGGGAAGTGGAAGTACTCCGAGACGTACAAGGACTGCGGCTACCACGTGCTCGAGACGGTCGCCTTTCCGAGCGTCGTCGAGGACGGCCGGACGGTCTACTGCCTGGCGCTGGGGAAGACAGCCAAAGCCTTCTTCCATATCCCCTGCCAGTCGATGACGTCGACTCTCGATTGCGCGGACTGGACCTGCAAAGACGGGCATTGCACCGGCACCTGCACCGGCAATGCGGTGGGGGGCGAATGGGGTTATGTCGCCCTCTTCGGGATCGACGACGCCAACTACGTCGCCCTCCCCTCCTCCCCGAAGGGGCCGTGGAACCAGGCGGTCACCTGCGCCGCGGGCCAGCGCATCTCCTTCAAGGCACGCGACCACCTGGGTGCCGGCGGCTTCTCGCCGATCAGCGAGCGGCCCTGCGGGAAGTAGGAGCCTGTAGGGGCGGCCCCCCGTGGCCGCCCTAGCCCGGTTTCCGGCGGACGAGGTAGGTGTCGGCGCCGACCACCTCGGGGTCGAGCGAGAACGCCCACAGGTCGAGGCCGCCGAAGAGCGCCTTGACCCGTGGGTAGCCGGCCGCCTGCATGTGGCGGGCGCCCTCGATCGCCGTAGCGCCGTCCTCGTCGAAGAGCAGGACGTCCTTTTCCGTGGGCGGTGCCCAGTCGGGGCCGGGGTAGGGGAGGGCGCCCGCCAGGGTCAGCTCTCCCGGTTCCGTCCTCACGTCGATGAGGAGCGGCCCGCGGTCCTCGCGGAGGCTCCGGAAGACGGCGAACGGCGAGACCTCGAGCTGCGGGTCGAACTGGACCACCGGGGTCTCGCCGTCTTCCAAAAAGCGGGTCGGCATCGGGGCGCCTGGAACCTAGAGGAGCTTCGTCCCGTGGTCGCCCCACACCAGCCCGGACATCACTTTGGGGAGGAAGCGGGTCGACTTCGGCGGCAGCATGTCGCCGTGGGCGATGGCGGCGGCGAAGGCCGCGGGCTGCATGGGCGGCAGCCAGAGACCGGTGCCCGCTTCGCCGGCGCCGAGCATCTTCCAGAGGACGTCGGGGTCGGAGCGGTAGAGCACCGTGCCGTCGGTCGCCGCCTCGGCGGCGAAGCCCAGGGAGGGGAGCACCACCTCGTGGAGGAGGAGGACGGCGAGGTCGCGTCCCCCGGCGGGCATCGAGGCGGGTCCCTTCTCGGGATCGAGCCGCCAGATCTCCGGCCGATGGCCGGCCGTCCAGATCCCGAGGGCGGGTTGGGGGGCGGAAGCGACGGCCGCCGCGAAGGCGTCGCCGGCATTCCCGGCCTGACCGACGTCGCCGTCCCAGACCTGGCGCGTGGCGCCGGCCGCCTCCGCCAGGACGTCCAGGTCGACGGCGCCGACGAGCGCCCGGTGAATGGGGTCGATCGTGAGCGCCGGGGAGTCGAGGCTGGTGACGACGGCGAGCTTGGCCGTCGCCGCGGTGCCGGGCCGCGCGCCGGACTCGGCGGCGAAGCGCTGGGCCACCTTGTAGCGGTGGTGGCCGTCGGCGATGGCGGCGGGGACGGCGAGGATCTCGCGGTAGGCCGCGATGCGCTCCGGATCGTCGACCCGGAAGAGGAGATGATGGTGCCCGTCGGCATCCTCGTGGTCGACGAGGGGGGACGGGGTCGCCGCGGCGTCCTCCTCGATCAGCCGGTTGAGGCGCCCGCCGTCCTCGGAGAGGAGGAAGACCGGCTCCAGGTCGACCCGGGTGGCGCGGAGGAGAGCCAGGCGGTCGGCGAGCGGCTTGTCCAGGGTCTGCTCGTGCGGCCGGATCTCTCGGGCGTCGGCGAGCTCGACCAAGCCGCAGACCCCCAGCCGGCGACCTCCACCGGCGCCGCCGGCGAGCTGGATGACATAGGGATAGAGGGCCGGCCGGCGATCGCGGGCGATCACGCCCTCCGCCAGCCAGCGGGCGTGGAGAGCGGCGGCATGCTCGTAGGGATCGAGCCCGTCCTCTGGATCCGGAACCGGCTTGATCAGGTGGGCGAACTGGTGAGGCGACTGGGCCTGAAACCGGTCGCGGGCCCGGTCGTCGATCTGGTCGTACGGAGGGGCCGCGAGCCTGCCCGCCTCCTCGGCCTTCCCCTGGTAGCGCAATCCCTCGAACGCGTAGAGACGCATGGCACCCCTCCTTAAGAGTCGGGGTATTGTACCTGGGAAGCTGGAAAGTACCTTCCGCGCGTCCACTCCCTGGTGTATCATTTCCCTCCCGCGCTTTCGAGCGCAGTCGTATCCAGAGCGCACCAGAGCGAAAAAGTCGAGCCGTCCCGTAGTTCATGCAGCCGGAAACCGCCTACCGAGAGCTTCTGCGCCTGGCCCGCGAGCGGGCCCTTCTCCTTTCGTGCTCCAGCCTGCTCGAATGGGATGAGGAGACGTACATGCCTCCGGGTGGGGTCTCCGTGCGAAGCGAGCAGCGGGCGCTCCTCGCCGGCCTCCTCCACGAGCGGACGACCGCGCCGCGGTTCGGCGATCTCCTGGACGAGCTCCACGGGTCTCCGCTTCTGGCCGATGCCGATTCGCCCGCCGCGGTCAACGTGCGCGAGCTGCGCCGCGACTACACGCGGGCGACCTGCCTGCCGCGCGCCCTGGTCGAGGAGACGGCGCGGGTCGCCTCGCTCGCCCAGCAGGAATGGGCGGCGGCGCGCCAGGCCGACGACTATGCGCGCTTCGAGCCCTGGCTCCAGAAAATGGTTTCTTTGAAGCGCCAGACGGCCGACGCGATCGGTTTTGCGGCCGATCCCTACGACGCTCTTTTGGACGAGTGGGAGGCGGGGATGACCTCCGCCGAGCTCGACGTCCTCTTCTCCGGTCTCCGCCGGGAGCTCGTGCCGCTCGTCGCGGCGCTCGCCGGCGCTTCCCGGAGGCCCGATCCGAGCCTCCTCCGGCGGCACTTCCCGGTCGACCGGCAACGCGCCTGGGGCAAGGAGGTCGCGGCCGTCCTCGGTTTCGACTTCTCGCGCGGCCGGCTGGACGACAGCGTCCATCCCTTCTGCATGGGGGTGGCGCCCGGCGACTGCCGTCTGACCGCCCGGTATCAGGACCACTATTTTCCGGACGGCCTCTTCGGCGTCCTCCACGAGACCGGGCACGGCCTCTACGAGCAGGGGCTCGATCCCGAGCACTTCGGAACCCCCATGGGCGAGGCCACCTCGCTCGGGATTCATGAGTCGCAGTCGCGCCTGTGGGAAAACCTGGTGGGTCGCTCGCGCCCGTTCTGGGAACATTTCTTTCCCGCCGCTTTAGAGACTTTTCCCGACCTTGCCGGCGTGGGATTCGAAGACTTTTTCTTTGCCATCAATCAGGTGGCGCCCTCGCTCAACCGGGTGCAGGCCGACGAGGTGACGTACAACCTCCACATTTTGGTGCGCTTCGACCTGGAGCGCGCCCTGCTCTCGGGCGACCTCCCCACGGCCGAGCTGCCGGCGGCGTGGAACCAGGCGTATACGGAGATCCTCGGGGTCACCCCGGGAAACGATGCCGAAGGTTGTCTCCAGGACGTCCACTGGGGCGCCGGCCTCTTCGCCTATTTCCCGACCTATACTCTGGGGAACGTCTGCGCCGCCCAGCTCTTCGCCGCCGCCGAGAAGGCGCTGCCCGATCTCGCCGCGGACTTCCGGCAGGGGCGCTTCTCAAACCTCCTCGGCTGGTTGCGCGACCGCGTGCACCGCCATGGCCGGGGCTACCGGTCGGCCGAGCTGGTCCGCGCGGCGACCGGCGCGCCGCCCACGCCCGGTCCCCTGCTCGCCCACCTGCGCGAAAAATATGGGGAGCTCTATGGTCTTTGAACAGAAAGGTCCGAAGAGAATCGATTCGAATTGTGAAGAATCACATTTTGGTGTCCCGGTTTGACCTCTCCCGTGCAACTTGTATGTTGACACTATGGATCGGCCGGAGCGCTCCGGTTTGGAGGTCCCTCCATCTCCATCCCGCAAAAGCCGGCCACTTCACTTCCCCCCCAGGATCTCTGAAAGGAGAACCCATGCAGAGGAGCCTACGTCTCCCGTCATGCCTCGCCGCCATCGCCATGGCCACGCTGCTCAGCGTCGGCGCATTCGCGGCCGAGCCCACCCACCGTTACATCATCCAGTGCAGCACGAGTTGCGCGGCGATCACGACCGCCATCGGCCAGATCCCCGGCGCCAGCATCGAGTACCAGTTCAAGAACGTCAGCGGCGTCGTCGCCAATCTGCCGCTGTCGGCCGTGCCGACGATCCAGGCCCGGCCGGACGTCGCCGCCATCGCCAAGGACGTGCTCGTCGCGGCGCCCCACCCGGCCGACAAGAACCTGGCCGCCGCCAAAGGGGTGCAGCTGCCTCTCGGCTTCCGCCCTCCCCGGCTTCGTTGCCGGCCGTCCGGCGGACTACCAGTTCAACAATGAGCTGATCGGCGCCTCGACCCTCCAGGCGCAGGGGATCACCGGCGCCGGCGTCATCGTCGGCGTCATCGACAGCGGCACCGCCAACAACCCGACCCAGGTGGCGGACATCGCCGGCTCGGTGATCGGCGGCGAGTCGTTCGTCCCCGCTTCGGAAGACCCGGTGACCTCGGCCACCAGCACGCTCAACGGCCCCCACGGCACCTGGGTGGGCACGGTCATCGCGGGCCACGCCATCTTCCTCTTCAGCACCAGCTCGACCCTCGTCCAGTCGATCCAGGCGCACGCGCCCGACAGCGTCATCTCCTGCGCCGTCCTGGGTTGCGACCCGAGCCTCGCCGGGGTGCCGGTCATCGGCGTCGCTCCCGCGGCCAAGCTCTATGCGCTCAAGGTCTTCAACTCGGCCGGCGGCGGCGCCTCGAACGCCCGCATCGCGGCGGCCATGGACCGCGCGATCACGCTCAAGAAGAACTTTGACGCCGGGGTGCCCTCGGTGCCGACCAACCCGGGTTGCGGCGCGGAGAACGACCCCTGCGTCTACAACTCGTTGAACATCCAGGTGGTCAACATGAGCCTCGGCGGCCTCACCCTGATCGCCGCCCGTGACTTGGAAGACCAGATCACCACCCAGATGCTGCAGGCCGGCATCACGCTCGCCGTCGCCGCCGGCAACTCCGGCCCCGGCGCCCTCACCTCCGAGAGCCCGGGCACCGGCCCCGGCGCCCTGGTCGCGGCCGCCTCGGCCACCCCGCCGCACGAGCGGATCCTGGGCGACCTGCAGTTCGGCCTCGGCTTCGGCAGCCTGCTCTTCCCCTTCAACTTCATCCAGACGGCGAGCTTCAGCTCGCGCGGCCCGACCGCGGACGGCCGCTTCGGCGTCAACCTCACGACCAACGGCTTCGCCACCTTCGCCCAGTCGCCGGACGGCACCTTCAGCCTGGTCTCCGGCACCTCGTTCGCGGCCCCGACGACCTCCGGCGCCGCCGCTCTCCTGCGCCAGAAGTTCCCCACCGCCTCGGCGACCAAGATCAGGAACGCCCTGATCGCCGGCGCCAACCCGAACAAGCTCGGCGACCACTCGGGCCAGATCGACCAGGGCTCGGGCTTCCTCGACATCCCGGCGGCGGCCGCCAAGCTCGCCGCGGGCACGGTGAGCGGCGCCCTGCCGACCCCCGGCCTGTCGAGCCCGATCCTCGACCTGAACCTCCTCACCCTCGGCATCACGACGGTCAATCTCTCGGGCGGGACCTACTCGGCCCACGTCTCGAACCTGCTGCCCGGGCAGACCAAGCAGTTCTACGTCCGCACCTTCGACACCACGGACAAGCTGACCGTCGAGGTCAACAACCTGACCCCGTCGCTGCCGCCGGCGCAGCAGAACCAGTTCTTCGGCGACGACCTCTTCCTCGCCGTCCTCGACGCCCCGACCTCGGCGGCGTTCGACTTGACCTCCACGGTCGGCGGCGAGTTCGTCGACGGTGACACCACGGTGACCGCGGCCAACCCGCAGTCGGGCATCATCCGCGTCGCCCTCCAGGGCAGCGCCAACAACGCCGGCCCGGTCTCGGCCGACGTCGTCATCTCGACCCACCAGGCGAACCTCGGCCTGCCGACCGCGGCGGGTACGGTCGGCCAGGGGTTGGAAGACGTCGTCCACCTGAACGTGCCGGCGGGCAAGAGCCAGCTCACCTTCCAGCTCTCCTGGCTCCACGACTGGGGCTTCTACCCGACCAACGACATCGACCTGGTCGTCATGGACCCCAACGGCAACACGATCCTCGACGGCGCCACCCTCAACAGCCCGGAGCGGGTGCTGGTCGCGAACCCGACCCCCGGCATCTGGACGGCCCGCATCCAGGGCTTCCAGATCAACCAGGGAATCGTCAACGGCCAGGATCTCTGGACCCTGCACGTGAAGGCCGACGGCCAGGCCGTCCCGCGCGTGCCGTAGAATTCAGCCTGCTGTACCTGTAGTTCTCAACCCGGGGAGCGTCCGCGCTTCCCGGGTTATTTCATTTGGGCGTGATCCGCTTACCCCACCTCGCCCCACAGCCAGCGCGCCTTTCCCATCCGCCGCGAGATCATGCGGACCCGCCAGAGATAGCTGCGGCTGCGGCTGCCGGGGAACCAGCCGTGGGGGTAGGGGAGACTCGCGGCGAGCTGGGCGGCTTCGCTCTGCGAGAGACCGGCGGCGGACTTGCCGAAGTAGTGGCGGGCGGCGGCCTCGGCGCCGTAGATCCCGTCGCCGAATTCGACGACGTTTAGATAGAGCTCGAAGATCCGCCTCTTGGTGAGATCCTTTTCGAGCTCGCGGGTGAGCGCCGCCTCCTTCACCTTGCGGAGCGGGTTTCGGGAGCGCGAGAGCCAGAGGTTCTTCGCCAGCTGCTGGCTCAAGGTCGAGGCGCCGCGCGGCAGGCGCTTCTCCTCCCAGGCCTCGCGGAGGGAATCCGCGATCTCTTCCTGGTCGAAGCCGTGGTGGGCATAGAAGTCGGCGTCCTCGCCGATCAGGACCGCCACCTTGAGGTTGGCGGCGATCCTCCCGTAGGAGACCCACTTGGATTGGACCGGCCTCGGAGCCCTCAGCCCGAGCCGGCCGAGGAGACCCAGCCGGTACTCCTCGATGAACGCCGTCGTCGTCGGGTTGTGCCGGACGAGGTCCCGGACGTCGGGCCAGGTGACTGCCTCCCAGGCGAGCCAGACGGCCAGAGCCATGGCGAGGATCGCGAGCAGCCGACGGGGCCGCCACCAGCGAGCGCGAGGAGAAGGGCGGGGGAGGACGTCGGGCGGTGCGATGGAGACGTCTCCAGCGCTTCGTGCGTCTCCGGAGTTTCCGGCATCTTGGGCGATCATGGGAGCCCGTAGCATAAACCGGACGCTATACTTTTCCCATGCCCCCGATCACCGTTCCCCTCCGCGCGCCCGAATTCGCCCCCGGCACCTGGGTCCAGGGGCCACCGGTGAGCATGGTCTTCGTCCGCGGCGCGGTGGTCCTCGTCGATTTCTGGGAGTCGACCTGCATCAACTGCCTGCGCACCCTGCCCTATCTCAAGGAGTGGCACCGCCGCTACGCCGGCCGGGGCCTGGTGATGGTCGGCGTCCACACCCCGGAGTTCGAGCTCAGCGGGGAGCCCGAGCTGGTCGCCCAGGCGGTGGCGGCGGAGGGCATCCCCTACCCGGTGCTCCTGGACTCCGGGCGCGCCAACTGGCAGCTCTTCGCCAATCACTACTGGCCCGCCAAGTACCTGGTCGACGCCCGGGGCTACCTCCGCTACGAGCACTTCGGGGAGGGGGCCTACGGCGAGATCGAGTCTTTCATCCAACGCCTCCTCCGCGAGGCGGGGGACCAGGAGCCGATGCCCGAGCTCCTGGCGCCGCTCCGTCCCGAGGACGGTCCGGGGGCGGTCTGCTTCCCGGCGACCCCCGAGCTCTACCTCGGCTGGCACCGCGGCCGGCTCGCCAGCGCCGAGGGGTATCGGCCGGACGAGGAGGTGCGCCACCGTGGCCAGGAAGCTCTCCCGCCCGGGATGTTCGCGGCGCGCGGTCTCTGGTACCACGCCGCGGAGTACCTCGAATCGCGCGAGCCGGGCGCCGAATTGGAGCTCGTCTGCGACGCGGCCGGGGTCCACCTGGTCGTCGCCCCCGAGGGAGAGCTCGAGGTCGAGCTCGACGGCGGCCCCATCCCCCCGGCGCTCCGCGGCCAGGACGTCGTCTTTCGCGACGGCCGTACCTTCGCGGTCTGGGAACGGGCGCGGATGGTGCGCCTCGTGGAAGCGCCCGACTTCGCCCGCCGGCACCTCCTCCTCCGCTTTCCACGCTCCGGGATGCGCGCCTACGCGGTGAGCTTCACCAGCTGCGTCTCTCTCCCCGAGATGTGACAGCGTCCCTCTTGTGGCCGCTCCCCGCGGCTGTGCTAGAATTTACATCGCCCTAACAATTTCTTAACATTTCACTGCCAGCTAGCCCGAGCAAGGCGATGACCTCGACTCCTTTTGCGCCCCGCGAGTGGGCGCCCGACGCCAGGGCTGTGGTTCGCCGTCCCCAGGTTCCCTGGATGCGGAGTCTCGGTCTCCTCGCGCTGCGGCGCTACTCGCTCTGCGCCGCGCTGGTCCTCGCCCTCATGGCCTGGAACGTCTTCGCCGGTCTGGGCGCGGTCGCCTTGAACGATTCCGACGAGGCGCGCTACGGGGTCTCCGCCTGGGAGATGCTCCAGAACCGCTCCTTCGTCGTCACCACCTATGCCGGGGTGCGGGAGTACTGGAACCTGAAGCCGCCGCTCGGCTACTGGCTGATGGCGCTCTCCTTCCGGCTCTTCGGTCCCACCCCGTTCGCCCTGCGCTTCCCCTCCGCCCTCTGCGCCCTGGGAGCCGTGGCCGGCACTCTGTGGCTCGGCCGGCGCTGGTTCGGAAGGCGGGAGAGCCTGCTCGCCGGTCTGATCCTCGCGACCGCCTTCGGCTTCCTCTCGAACCACGGCGCGCGGAGCGGGGACTTGGACGCCCCGCTGACCCTCCTCCTCCTCGGCGTCATCTACCAGGTGTCGCGCCTCGGCGAATCCCCCGGGCGGGTCGTGGGCTTGGCGGCGCTCCTCGCGGTGGGGTTCCTCTTGAAGAGCTTCGCCATCCTCCCGGCGATCGGGATCGCGGGCCTCTTCGTCGCCGCCACCGGTTCCTGGCGCAAGCAGCGCTTTCTGCCCTGCCTCCTCGCCCTCCTCGCCTTCGTCCTCCCGGTCGCCGCCTGGGCCGTCGCCCGCTGGCATGCCGACGGCTCGACCTATTTCCTCGAGCGGATGGTCCGCGAGGATCTCCTCGATCGTTCGACCCGGGTCATCGACAAGGTCACCTACTCGCCCTTCGGCTACGTCGCGGCGCTGTTCGACCGCTTCGCTCCCTGGCCGCTCCTGATCGTCCTCGCCGCCGTCTCGGGCGCCGTCGCCTTGCGGATCTGGAAAACCGCCGGGGCGCGCGCCCTGGCGGACCGGCTGGGAAGGCTGGGGTCGCTCCGGCGCGGGCGGTCCCGGCTCCTCGTCCTCCTCTGGGCGCTGGTGCCGCTCGTCCTCTTCTCGCTGTCCAGAACCCAGCACCACTGGTACCTCGATCCGAGCTATCCCGCCTGGGCTCTCCTCGCCGCCTTGGCGGTCCTCGGTTTCGTGCGCCGGGTTCGTCCCGCCCGGCGGCCGGCGGCGCTCGTCGCCTGCGTCCTCCTGCCGCTCGCCCTCTGCGAGGTGCGCGTCCTCTACCGGGTGCTGGTGGCGGAGCGGATGCCGGAGCCGCAGCGCTTCCTCACGCTCTTGAAGGAACACCGGTTGGAGCTCGGGCCGGAGATCCGGACGAGCCCGCTCCGGCACTCGGAGCGTTTCATCCTGGAGGCGATGGACGGCTTCGAGGTGCGGGAGGTCGAGGTGGCGAAGACGCCGCAAACCGCCGCGGTCGATCCTCTCTCGCCCACTTCGGTCCTCATCGCCAAGGCGGTCCGCGCGCCGCGCCTCCAGCCGCCGCTCGGCGCCGGGATCTTCTTCGACAGCCGGGACTATCTCCTCTTCCAGGGCACGAGCCAGATCGCCGGCCGGGGCGTTCCCCGCGGGCCGCGGCGGCGGATTCCGCCCCATCGCCAGCCCCCCGGGCACCTGCCGCCGACCTGGCGGCCGCGCAACCGGGTCGTCGCTACCTAAAAATTGGCGGAGGGCTACGGCGAGCCCGGCGATATCGGCGATCCGAGCCCGGCGATCTCGCGGAGCGCGCCGGCCGTGTACGTTTCGACCATGACGCTCCGCCACTGGGCCTGAAAATCGGTATTGTCGAAGGGGGTGGCGACATCCCGGGCGAGCTTCGCCGCGACGGCGACGTTCTCTTCGGAGAGCGGCTTGCCGAGGAGGGATTCGGCGGCGGCGGTCGCCGCGACGGGGGCGGAGGCCACGGCGCCTAAAAAGATCCGCGCCTTTTGGACGATCCCGGCGGGATCGGTCCATACGGCGGCGGCGGCGGAGAGGACGGCGAAGTCGATCGAGCCGCGGCGGCGGAGCTTCCAGAAGGCGGAACGGCAGGAGTTGGAGGTACTCTCCGCCGGGAGCAGGATGCCGGTCAGGATCTCGTCCGACCGCTTGCCGAGGTACGCGATGCCGTCGTCCCGAAAGAGCTCTTCGACGGGGAGGTCCCGCTCGCCCTCGGGGGCGACGAGGGTGACCCGCGCAGCCAAGGCGGCGAGCATGGGGGCGGAGTCCGAGGCCGAGTGGGCGAGGCAGCGCGGGGAGCCCGGCGCCACCCAGCAGACCGTCCCTTCCGCCTTGAGGCAGTAGTCGATCGACCGCCGCCACTCCTCGGTCTGGTTGTAGTAGGTGCAGCGGGTGTCGACGCAAAGATTGCCGCCGAGGGTCCCCATGTGGCGGAGCGGCGGCGAGGAGATCGAGAGGACGGCGCGGCCGAAAGCGGGATAGCGGTCGGTGACCGCGGGGTGGGCGGCGACGTCGGCGAGGAGGGTGGTGGCGCCGATCCGGATCTCGCCGTTGGCGTAAATCCCGGAGAGACCGGGGATGCCCATCAGGCTCACCACCGTCGCCGCCTTCTGGTGGCGGCGCTTCATGTTGGGCCAGAGGTCGGTCCCCCCGGCCACCAGGCGGACGGTCGAGGCGCCCTCTCCGGCCCCCTCGCCAGAGAGAACGGCGGCGGCCTCGGCGAGGCTCCGGGCCTGGACGAAGCGGAATGGCGGCAGTCGCAGCATGTCGGGAGCCTCGTCTACGTCGTCAGCACCCGCAGCTTTTTCTGCCGCAGGGCCTCCTCGCGGGTCGTCATCGTCCCGGCCGAGGAGCGGGTGTGGGAGCGCAGGTTCTCCCGGAAGTCGTTGATCGCCCGCCCATCGCCGCCCTGCTCCGGGGTCGGCACTTGGAGATCCTCCCCGAAGTCGACCGCGGGAAAAGCGCGCGGACCGTAGCGCGCCTCGGCTCCGGTCGCTCCGGCCTGCAGAGCCTTGGTGATCATGTGAGGATGGATCGGCACCTGGTCGACCCGGGCGCCCACCGCGTCATAGATGGCGTTCGCCACCGCCGGCATGATCGGCAGGAGCGGTCCCTGGCCGACCTCCTTGGCCCCGAACGGCCCCGCCGGATCGGGGTCCTCGATAAGGTAGGTGGTGACCGGCGGCATCTCCAGGAAGGTCGGGCTCTTGTATTCGAGCATCGAGGGGAACTTGTGGACGAGGGCGTTCGACAGACGTTTGGGGAGCCGCCGGAACGCCTGCTCCTCCATCATCACCTCGCCGAGCCCCATGTAGACGCTGCCCTCGACCTGCCCCAGGACGAGCACGGGGTTGAGCGCGCGGCCAATGTCGTGGGCGATCCAGACGTGGACGGGACTCCACAGGCCGGTCGTCGGATCGACCTCGACCTCGACCACCGCCGCCGAGTAGGAGTAGGTGGGGGAGGGGCCGACCCCGGCGCCGCGGTAGCGGCCGGGCGAACGCGGCGGGGTGTAGGAGCCGGTGGTGCCGAGGGTGCCGAAGCGGGCCTCGGCGGCGATCACCGCCTCGGCAAAAGCGAGCCCCTTCTCGGGGTCCTCGGCGTCGAACACCCGGCCTTCGGCGAAGACGAGCCGCGGGAGGGGGATCTCCAACTGGTCCGAGACCGCCCGGGCGAGGAGGTCCCGGGCGCGCTCGGCGGCCTCGCGGGCGGCGTTCCCCATCATCAGGGTGACCCGCGAGGAGTAGCTCCCGAGGTCGACCGGGGTCAGATCCGTATCGGCGACGCACAGCCGGATGTCCTTGAGGCCCACTCCCAGCACCTCGGCGACCACCGCGGCGAGCACCGAGTCCGAGCCCTGGCCGATCTCCGACTGCCCGCAGAAGACGGCGACGCCCCCCGAGCGGTCGAGCTTCAGCTGCACCCCCGACTGCGGCATGTGGTTCCAGTAGATGGGGAGCCCCGCGCCGCAGAGATAGGAGCCGCAGGCGATCCCCAGTCCGCGCCCGGGAGGGAGCTTCCCCCAGCGTTCGCGAAAGCCGCTCCCCTCTACGACCGCGTCGATGCACTGCCGGAGCGCCGTCGAGCCGATCTTCAGCCAGTTGGCGGTGATCCCCGGCTCGGCGAGCATCCCGAGCCGGAGGTCGGCCGGGTTCATCCCCAGCTTCACGGCGATCTTGTCGAGGTGGACCTCGAAGCCGAAGCGCGGCTGCGGCGTGCCGTGGCCGCGCTTGGGGCCGCAGGGAGGCTTGTTGGTGAAGGCGCGGACGCCCTCGAATTTGTACGCCGGGAGCTTGTAGGTCACCGTCTGGAGCGCCCCGGTGTAGTAGGTCGAGGCCACCCCGTAGCTGCCATAGGCGCCGCCGTCGAGCGCCGTTTTGAGGCTCTGGGCGGTGATCCGCACCTGGTCGCCGTCCCGCTTGATCCCCGTTTTCATCCGCATGAGAACGGGATGGCGGCCGCGGTGGCAGTAGAAGACCTCCTCGCGGGTCAGGGTGACCTTGGCCGGCCGGCCGAGCTTCAGGGCCATCTTGGCGACGACGATCTCGTGGTTGAAGGGATCGCTCTTGCCGCCGAAGCCGCCGCCGTTCGAGCAGGCGATCACCCGGATGCGCGACGCCGGCAGACCGAGCACCTTGGCGAGCGCGCGGTGGACGTAGTGCGGTGTCTGGGTCGAAGAGTAGAGGGTCACCCGGTCGTCGTCCTCCGGGATCGCGACCGAGGCGTGCTGCTCCATGGCGAGGTGGGTGTTGCCCTCGTAGAAGAAGGTATCCTCGAAGATCTCGTCCGCCGCCGCGAAACCGCCCTCGACGTCGCCGAAGGTCATCGAGACGACCTTGTGGAGATTGCCGCTGTCGCCATACTCGTGGATGCGCGGCTCGGGGGTTTTGAGGGCCTCCTCGACGCTCCCGATCGTCGTCAGGATCTCGTAGTCGACCTTCACCCGCAGGGCCGCCTCGTGCGCCCCGTCTTCCGTCGTCGCCGCGACCGCCGCCACCGGATCGCCCACGAAGCGGACCTTGTCGAGGCAGAGCGCGTGCTCGTCCTGCGACACCGGGAGGATGCCGAAGGGGATCGGCATCTCGGCGCCCACGAGGGAGCCGAGGAAGCCGGGGACCTCCGCGGCTGCCGTGAAGTCGACCCCCAGAACCCGGGCGTGGGGCACGGTCGAGCGGACGAGCTTCACGAAGCACATCCGCGGGAAGCTCAGGTCGTCGGCGAAGCGGGTGGCGCCGGTCACCTTGGCCCGGCCGTCCACCCGGCGAAACGGCGTCCCGATCAGCTGCAGCGGGCGATCCGCGGGCTTCTCTTCCAACTCTTCCGGGCTCTTGTGGATCGGTTCGGCCATGATATTCCTCACCAGCGCCTCGCAGATTTGAACCTGGGTTCAAATTCTGCACGGCGAGGGGAACCATGTCAAGGGAGGGCTACCCTTCCGGGAGAGTCCAGTCCTCCATTGCCACTCCAAGCCCTTCCCTCTGCCCAAGGCTATGGGAGCTAACCTGGGTCCTCCGGGTCGACCACCCCGATCCATCGCTGGCAAGATCCTTGCTACCTAAATAAGAGACAAGGGTGTTCGCGACGGATGCCCGAGACGTGCCGGAGCCCAATTGCTTTCAAACGCTGGACGACCCGGAATCGGCACGTGCTTACCAGAAAGGAGACTTCCATGGATCTCAAGAAGCGAAGCCGGCGCCCCATGATGCTGCTCGCGGGTCTGGCGATGGGCGCTTTGGCGTCTTTGCCGGCGCACGCGGCCTCGGTGTCCTTAGAAGGCGTCGTCACGACCGCCGACGATCCCGGTTGCGTGCTGGTCCGCGACCACCAGGGCAATTCCTTCGTTCTCGAGGGCACCGACTGGTACGGCGTCATCGGTAACGACTATGTCCGCCTCGAAGGGACGATCATCCCGGAGAATCGCTGCGGCGTGACCAGCGGCATCCAGGTCTCCAACGTCTCGACGATCTGGCGCGACGACACCCACAAAGTCGTCATCTATGAGCGGACGAAGGAAGGCCGTTTCATGGATTGGGTGCGCGCCCACCGCGAGCGTGAGTGGAGAGAGTGGGAAGAGCAGCACCACATCCCGCCTCCTCCTCCCCAGCCGTAAGCAGGTAGGGGCTCTCCGGGCTCCGCGGCTGGGTTTACGCTCTCGCGAGCGGCCCGGCGCGGGGCCCTAAGGCGCTGACGGACTTTCTTCAGGAAAATTAGGGAATTTCGCTGCCGTAGAGAATTTCGCGCCGCACGACCGGCTCCTCGCCGCGCATCCTCGCCGCGGCGATCTCCACCGCTTCCAGGATCTTGTGGTACCCCGTGCAGCGGCAGAGGTTGCCGGCCAGCGCCTCCTGGACCTCGCGGGTTTCCGGCCGCGGGTTCTCGGCGAGGAGAGCCTTGGCGGTCAGCAGGATGCCCGGGGTGCAGTAGCCGCACTGGGCGGCGCCCAGGTCGGCGAAGGCGGCCTGGAGGGGGTGGAGGTCGTTGCCCTGCTGCATGCCCTCGACGGTCTCGATCGCATGGCCCGCCATCTCGGCGGCGAGGACGAGGCAGGAGAGCACCGGACGGCCGTCGACGAGGACGGCGCAGGTACCGCACTCGCCGAGCTCGCAGCCGTGCTTGGTGCCGGTCAGGCCGCACTCCTCGCGGAGCACTTCGAGGAGAGTGTGGTGGGTGGGGAAGACCACCGGCCGGTCCTCGCCGTTGATCTGCAACCTCCGCGTCGTCCAGTCGTCGTTCACCTTCATCTCCAGTCCTGCTGCCTTTCGAGAGCCTACGCCGCGGGCCGGTCGGCCGCTGGCACGGAGAGCTCGACCCCGGGGGCAAGGAGCCCGCGGACGAGAAGCTCCGCCGCCTCTTCACCGATCTCCTGGGCGCTCTTGCCGCCCTCGGGCCGGAACCAGCGGACGGTCCAGTTGATCGCCCCGAGGATGGTGAGCGCCGCCACCTTGGGATCGCCGGGCCGGAAGAGCCCGCCGACGATCCCCTCCTCGATCAGCTCGCGGAGGTGCTGCTCGTAGCGGTCGCGCGAGGCGAGGAGGGCCGGCCGGCGTTCCTCGCCGAGCATCTCGACTTCCAGATGGGCGAGGGAGCCCGGGGTTCCCTGGGCGGCATCGTTCAGGCGCACCACGTGGCCGACGATCAGGAGATACAGCCGGGCGTCCGCGGTCAGGCTCCGCCCGCGCACCCGCTCGGCCAGCTCCAGGAGCCCGGCGAGCGCGTCCTCCTGCACGAAGGCGAGGAGCTGCTCCTTGTCCTCGAAATAGTAGTAGAGGCTCCCCACCGCCATCCCGAGCTCGGCGGCGATGTCGCGCATCCCCGTGGCATGGACGCCTTTCCGAAGGAACACCCGCGCCGCCGCCTCGAGGATCGCGCGCTTCCTCTCGAGCACCTTCGCTCCGCTCTCCTGGGCCCGAACGGGCTTCGGCGTTTGAACCATGGTTCAAATGGTTTCACGAGCAGGGGGGGGTGTCAAGGCGGGACTTCGGAGGGTGTGCTGAAGCGTTCGGAGGCCGAATCCACCTGCTTCCGATGGAGAACCTCACTCTTCGGAGGTGCGAATTGTGCAAAGTGGAAACGGGCTCGTGCAAAGATGCGGACGAGACAGGCTCCCCAACTTCTCGATCGACCTACCTTCAACTCAGATTCGTGCAGTCTCAGGATCCGCCTGCACGTTCCCGCCGCAGAATTGTGTAGCTTTAGACGGAAGACGTGCGAATCGAAGCTCGGAGAGCTTCTTCCCAGGCTGGAAGTACCCACTCCGAAGCTGGAAGTACCCCACTCCCGGCTTAGAGTTGCACGAACCCGCCGGAGAACTGCACGATTCTCCTCTGCGGAAGGCAGCTCGAGCACTGGAGAAGCCGGACTTCCCCTCTCTGTTCGTGCAAGTCGACGTGAGGATTGCACGTCTCAAGATTGGAGTTGTAGACTCCGCTTCTAGAGTTGCACAGAAAAAAGCTCTACTGAAGCGAGGGGGGACCGTGTACACGAACATCAACATCGATACGGACCTGATGGACCAGGCGATGCAGGCAACCGGTCTGCGGACGAAGACGAAGGTGGTCGAGGCGGCCTTGCGCGCGCTCCTGCTGCTCAAGGAACAGCGGGAGATCCGGGATCTCCGCGGCCGGCTGCACTGGCAGGGGACCGAGACGCCGGTGAAGGGGAAGACCGGTGCGAATCCTCGTTGACACCTCGGTCTGGGGCGACTACTTCAACGGCGTCGTCACGCCGCGCACCGACTACCTCGACGGGCTCCTCGGCCGGGCGCCGGTGGTGGTGGGGGACCTCATCCTCACCGAGGTGCTCCAAGGCTTCGTCGACGAGGACGAGTTGGCCCGCGCCCACAGAGCCCTCACCCGCTTCGAGATCTTCGCCATCGGCGGCCTCGACCTGGCCCTGGCCGCCGCCGCCAACGGCCGGCTCCTGCGGATCAAGGGCGAGCCGGTCCAAGACGGCCTGGACTGCCTGATCGCCACCTTCTGCATCCGCTGGAACATGGCCCTCCTCCACTCGGAACCGAATTTCGTCGCCTTCGAGCGGCACCTGGGGCTCAAGGTCCCGGACCCGGGGATGCCGGCGGTGGGGTAGGCTCGGGGAGACGCCCCCGGATCTCGGGAGCGTCTCCACCTCCCATCTTCTAAACCTCGACGCTGTACCGTAAATCGTGGGTTGGTCTGCTGCAAGCCGCTATTCGGCAGTCCCGAGCAGGTGCTCGCCTATCTTGCGCGCTACACCCATCGCATCGCTATCATCAACTCCCAGTTATTGCGCATCAATGACGACGAGGTGACCTTCACCTGAAGAACGATGCCGTCGGCGGTCGCGTGCGCGAGATGACGTTGTCGGGCGAGGAGTGCCCGCGCCAGTTTCTCCAGCACGTTCTCCCCGACCGATTCATGAGGATCCGCTACTACGGGCTGCTGGCACCGGGTGTGTCTCGACAGTCACTGCGGTATAATCGCCGAAACGAAAAGCGCGCTTCAGGAGCCCGGCACGCGGCAGAGACAACGCCTCAAGGTGGCTGTCGGGGCTTGTGGGGTGGCGGCGAGGCTTGCCGTGAAGGGGCCTGCAAGGAATTGAACTCCCATTGGGACTGCCTCATACTCTCCCGTGGCTTCGTTCAACCTGCGTCTATCCGAAATCCTTCTGGGAATAGAGAGGACTCCGGGGCTGCGCAGGGAGGACTTCAGGTAGACGCTTTAAGGTTAGCCGCATGGCGTAAAGGCACGGCTCATATTTGCGTAGCATCAAGGCAGGGGACAAAGGAAAGCGCGCATGCCCAGCATTGACAGTGTGTTGAACAAGGTCGTCGAATTTTGCAGTTCGGCTTTTACTTTTCAATCGTTAGTCTATTTTCTCGGGCTAGGCGTAAGCGTCATTATTTTTTTTATTCCTCTTGTGGCCGTGTACACTAGTTTTCTTGAGAAACGGACAAGCGGTGTATTTGCGTTCTTCTACTTGTTGTCCTCTTTTTTAGGATGCTTGCTCCTGTCGCACTTTTTCTTGGGGATGGTTTTTAACCTTGACGCACCTCGAATGCCGAATTCGAAGCGTAGCGCAACCAGTGCAATAGAGAAGGAAGTTAAGGCGTCTGAAAAGCGGCTAGAAGCTCTTCGAGAAACACTTGCTTCTCCTGATAGGCTCACCATTCAGCAGCTTCATGACATTTCCGGCAAGGCAATCCGTGAGGCAGAACAACTAAAGCGGGTCTTAGTACAGCAAAGAGAAGAAATAGCAAGTCTGCAAGTTGATTTGGCGGCCACCGAAAGGCGAGCTCAAAGGGCGATACAGCTTTCTTCTCTGACGGAGCCACAACTCGAGGCGGTAAAGACTCTCATCACTGAAGACGCAACCGAGCACTCAAGGCGGTCTTTTATATTGGGGTTACTAGCCTCACTACCCATCGGTATTTTTTCCTCCTTGCTTGGAGCTAGTCTGATACGAGCTTTCACGAAAGAGACACCAAAGGCGTCAAGCTAAAATGACTACCGTATGGCGGCGAACCCGATTGCTCAACCGGGCGGAAAAGCCGGCAGTCAAAGGGTCCGGACAGGCGATGCTCGAACTCGTCACCAAGCCGTGGCGCCGCTTCGCGGCGCCACACAGTTAGGCCCAGGAGAACGTGAGCCCGGCAACGGGAAACGTATACCAATGACGACCCAAACCAAGCCGCGTGTCACTTCGCTCGCTCCGCAGTTCCTCGTCGACGACCTGGAACGCTCTATCGCGTACTACCAGAGGCTGGGTTTCAGTTTCGGTGAGCCGTGGGGAGGGTTCTACGCTATCGGCTGTCTGGATGGATTGGAATTGCATCTGAAGGAAGCGCCTAAGAATCCGGCCGAGCGCCAGTATCGTCGAGAAAACGATCACCTGGATGCCGCAGCGGGCGTTGACGGCATTGAGGCGTTCTACGAGCAGTGTGTCGCCAACGGTGCGAAGATCTTGAAGCCGCTGGAAGTGACGCCGTGGGGCACGAAGGATTTCTACATGGAAGACCCGGACGGCTACATCATCAGTTTTGGTGGCACGGCGGTGGGCTGATACTGTGATGCCGCCGACGGTGGCGAGGCTCACTCTGCGCCGGGCACAGGCGGGCGCATCCGCCCCTTGTACCGGCCTTGGCAGAAGCGGCTCAAGGCCGTGCTTGACAAGCCCCACCTCCAGGGTCTACATTTTTCTACATGGCGAGTAGACAGACCCAGGTTTCGGCCTTCATCTCCGACAGCACCAAAGACGCGCTCGAGCAGTACGCCGAGGCGCACGGCCTGAAGAAGGCGTTCCTCATTGAGGAGGCGCTCCTGCATCACCTTCAGGCGCTCCGCGAGTTGCCGCTCGACGTGATCATCCCGGCACGGTTGGTCGTGTCGAGCGACAGCGGACAGGCGATGCTCGAACGTGTCACCAAGCCGCGGCGTCCGACCAAGGCGATGCGCGAGCTCTTCGGCAAGTAGCCGAGTACATGGCCATCGCGGTTCGAAAGCTCCGGCCCGACGATGACCGGAGCACGTTCGACAGCGGAGATCCGGATCTCGACCGGTTCTTCAAACGGTTCGCGGGACAGAACCAGTTCAAGCACTACGTTGGAACCACCTACGTCGCCGAAGAGGCAGGAATCCTCGTCGGCTTCGCCACGGTGTCGGCGGCGCAGGTCGAGATCCGGGACATCCCGCCCGCGAAACACGGGCGCCTTCCTCGCTATCCTCTCCCCGTCCTTCGGCTCGCGCGTCTGGCAGTGGACAGGAAGGCACAAGGGCGCGGGGTCGGGCTCCTCCTCCTTAAGGCAGTCTTCGTAATGGCGCGGGCCATGGCTGGCGACTTCGGCTGTATTGGCGTCGTCGTGGACGCCAAGCCGCAAGCCGTTACCTTCTACAAGCGGTACGGATTCACCACCTTGGAAGTGGTTCAGGGGCATCTCGGGGACCGACCCGAGCCACTGCCGATGTTTCTCGAGATCGGGGCGATTCCAGTAACCTCGGACGAACAACCTGGGAAATGAAAGGTGCGGGCTTGTGTCGGTTGAAGAGGTGACACCCCATGTCTACTGAAAAAGGGCACCCGCGCCGTCAGCGCGGCCGGTCGGAGGCAATGGCCTTCCTCGAGAACCTGAGTGGTGGCCCGCTCACCCTCGCCAAGCTCCTCCGGTCCATCCGGGAGGGAGAGGCCCTGACGCAGGCTGAGCTCGCCGACACGCTCGGAATCTCGAAGCAGCATCTGTCGCACATCGAGAACGGTCGGAAGGTCGTCAGTCCTGAGCGTGCGGCGAATTGGGCGGCGCGCCTGGGCTATGCGGAATCGCAATTTGTGCGCCTCGCGCTACAGGATGCCCTGCGCCGCGTCGGACTCCACTACACAGTCACCGTGAACGCGGCCTAGGGCATGAAACGCATCTGGACGATCATCGGGGTGAAGGACGTTACGGCGAGCTGCAAGTGGTACCAGGCCCTCTTCGGCCAGCCGGAGACGATGCCGGCTCATGTGGACTTTGGCCAGATCCTCGATTCGGATGGAACGGTCCTGCTCTGCCTGCACCAATGGGGCGCTCACGAGCATCCCCCCTTGACGAGTCCGGATCTCGCGACACCCGGCAACGGCCTCCTCTTGTTCTTTCGCGTCGACGATTTCGACCTGGCCTTGCAAAGGGCTCGCGAGCTCGTCCCTCGGTTCCAAGAGGAGCCCCATCGCAATCCGAATACCCGAACGGAGGAGTTCTCGGTTCGAGATCCGGACGGATACTACGTCGTGATCAGCGCGCTTTAAGTTGCGGGGTGGATCTGGCGCAGTTCCACTACGGGGAAAGGGGTAGCAGGTTTTTGAAGCCGGCTTGCTCGAAGTGCCGATCGTTGGTGAACGCCAGAGCGATCCCCTGATCCTCTATTACGAGGAAGCTTGCGCAATCGACCAGGCCCCAGGTCTTATCGGCTCGTCGTGCATAGAGCTCGAGGGCGCGGTCGAACAACTCCGAGGAGACAGTGAGGAGATCCGCCCGAGGACTGGACCCGATGAGTGCTACCGCGGCAGCGAAGCGGCCTCGAGCACTACTCCTGGCGAGACCGTTTCCGGTCTCGGCCACGATCCACTCGGTCAGTACGATTCTGCAGCCTCGCTCGAGCAATTCAGCCCAAGCAGAAGAGGCGATTGTGTGAAGGGAGTCGGAGGCGTTGAGCAGCGCAAGCCAGCCGCCCGTGTCGAGAAAAACGGGCTCAGCCGCCATTGGCGGCCTTGGGATGGGCCGTACAAGTAATGATCCACGTTGGTCGCGAGGTCTGGAATACCGGTCTCGATGGCAAGGTCAGCCATCCTGGAGAGTGGGTCGCTGGCAGGCGATGTCCTCGGTTCGTTCGTCAGTTCTAACTCGATCCGCACCACGGCGCCGTCTGGGAGCTCGACTCCGGGGTCGAGAACGACCGTGCCATACCTGACTTTTCCGCGATAGGTCATCATCATCTTCCCTGCTTCGGGCAGATTATAGCCTACCCAGGGCTCCCCGTCTGCTGGTACAGCGGTTGACGGGTGCCGGGGGGAACAACCGCCGGCGAGGTGGCGGACTGGCGCCTGGAGGGAGACCGGCACGGTTCTCGTATGCGGTATCCTTTCTCCTCTTCTCCAAGGGAGACCGCATGCACCCGCTCCTCATCGCCGACTGCCGCCCCACGGGCCCCAAGACCTTCCAGCTGATCGACCCCAGCCGGGGGGAGCCGTTCGCCGAGGTCTCGGCGGCGGGGCCGGAGGAGGTGGAGGCGGCGATTGCGGCGGCGAAGGCGGCGTTTCCGGGGTGGTCGGCGCTGCCGGCTCCGGCGCGGGGGGAGATCCTCTTTCGCTTCGCCGATCTCGTGCGCGCTCATGCCGAGGAGCTGGCGGCGATCGACGTTCAGAATGTCGGCAAGCCCATCGGCGACGCCCTCTGGGAGGCGAATCACGCGGCGGACACCCTCCGCTACTATGCCGGCGCCGCCGACAAGTTCTTCGGCGAGACGATCGGCGTGGGGAAACCCGGGCTCGACTTCACCCTCCGGGAGCCGCTCGGGGTCGTGGGGCTCATCGTCCCCTGGAACTTCCCCCTGATGATCGCCACCTGGAAGGTGGCCCCGGCGCTCGCCGCCGGCAACACGGCGGTCTTGAAGCCCGCGAGCCTCACCCCGCTCTCCGCCCTCCGCCTGGGCGAGCTGGCTCTGGAGGCGGGAGTTCCTCCCGGGGTTTTGAACGTCATTCCCGGACCGGGCGCGGAAGTGGGCGCGCTCCTCGCCGGCCATCCCGACGTGGCGAAGATCGGCTTTACGGGGGAGACGGCGACCGGCCGGGAGATCCTCGTCCGCGCCGCCCAGACGATCCAGCGGGTGTCGCTGGAGCTGGGGGGCAAGTCGCCCAACGTCATCTTCGCGGATATTGGCGCCGGCGAGGTGGAGGCCGTGGCCCGGGAGGCGGTCGCCTCGGCGTTCTCCAACTCCGGGCAGGACTGCTGCGCCCGCACCCGGGTGATCGTCGAGCGCGCGATCTATCCGCGGTTCCTGGAGGCGATGGCCGAGGCCGCCCGGGCGCGGAAGATCGGCGAGCCCAAAGACCCGGCAACCGAGATGGGACCGCTCGTCTCCGCCGCCCAGCGCGAGCGCACCGAAAAGTACCTCGCCGCCGGCCGCGCGGAGGGAGCGCGTTTCGTCTGCGGCGGCGAGCGCCTCGACCGCCCGGGCTTCTTTCTCACCCCGGCGATCCTCGCCGACGGCCGGCCCGGGATGAGCGTCGTCGAGGAGGAGGTCTTCGGTCCGCTCGTCGTCGTCCTCCCCTTCGATACCGAAGAGGAGGCGATCGCCCTCGCCAACGGCACCCTCTACGGTCTCTCGGGATCTCTGTGGACGAACGATCTGAAACGCGGCCTCCGGGTGGCGCGGGCGATCCGCACCGGGGTGCTCTCGGTCAACTCCTCCTCCTCCGTCCACCTGCAGGCGCCGTTCGGCGGCTTCAAGCAGTCGGGCCTGGGGCGGGAGCTCGGCATGCACGCCCTGGAGGGCTATACCGAGATTCGAAACCTTTATTTTGAGACGCGCTGAACAGGGGAGAGGAGGACGGCCATGAACACCATTCCGCTCGATATCCTGAAGCGCAAGGTCGACGAGGGGACGATCGACACCATCCTCGCCGCCTTCCCCGATCAGCAGGGGCGGCTCGCCGGCAAGCGCTACACCGCCCGCACCTTCCTGACCCAGGCGATGAACGGCTGGGAGGGCTGCGACTATCTTCTAGGCTGCGACATCGAGAACGAGCCGCTTTCGGGCTACGCCTCCTTCTCCTGGGGACGAGGCTACGGCGACTTCGTCGTCCAGCCCGACTTGGCGACCCTGGTCGCCGTTCCCTGGCTCGACAAGACCGCCCTCGTCCTGGGCGACGTCGTCGGGCATGACGGCCATCCGCTCGCGATCGCTCCCCGCCAGATTCTGAAGGCCCAGGTGGAGCGCGCGGCGGCTTTGGGGATCGGCTTCCGCTTCGCCTCGGAGCTCGAGTTCTACGTCTTCGACGACACCTACGAGGAGGCCTGGGATAAGGGCTACCGGGGGCTCCAGCCGGTCGGCCGCTACATCGAGGACTACCACCTCCTCCAGACCGGCAAGGAGGAAGGGCTCCTCCAGGCGCTCCGCCGCCACCTGGACGCCATGGGCCTGGAGGTCGAAAACTCGAAGGGGGAGTGGGGACCGGGGCAGGAGGAGCTGAACCTCGGGCACGCCGCGCCGGTCGAGATGGCCGACCGGCACTCGGTTTTCAAGCATGGCGTCAAGGAGGTCGCGGCGCTCCAGGGCAAGTCGGTGACCTTCATGGCCAAGTGGCGGACGGACCTGGCGGGGAGCTCGTGCCACATCCACGCCTCGCTCTGGGACCTGGAGACCGGCGAGCCCTTGGGCTTCGACGAAGCGGGTCCGGCCCACATGTCGAAGAAGCTGGAGCAGTGGGTGGCGGGCCAGCTCGCCCTCGGTCCGGCGCTCTCGCTTTTCTACGCTCCCTACGTCAACAGCTACCGGCGCTATCAGTCCGGAACCTTCGCTCCCACCCGCCTCGTCGCGGGGGTCGACAACCGCACCTGCGGCCTGCGCGTCCTCGGGGCAGCGCCGCGCGCCATCCGGGTCGAGAACCGCTGCCCGGGGGCCGACGCCAACCCCTACCTCGCCTTCGCCGCCACCATCGCCGCCGGTCTCCACGGGATCGAAAACGAGCTCCCTTTCGAGGGGCTCTATACGGGAAACGCCTACGAGGACCCGAGCGTCCGCCAGGTGCCGAAGACCCTCTACGAGGCGATCCGACTCCTCGACGGCTCGCGGGAAGCACGGGCGACTTTGGGCGATCTCGTCGTCGATCACTACCTGAACACCGCCCGGCACGAGCAGGCGGTCTACGACCAGCGGGTGACCGAGCTCGATTTGAAGCGGAACTTCGAGCGGGTCTAAAAAAGGTTTCGACGTCGGCCGACGTCGGGTTCCATCTCTCGACTCTCTACCGAGCGGACCTCGCGCCGGGGAAGGGCCGTGGCAACCCTGGCAATGCCTTTGCACAGGGCCATTCCTGTTCCGCAAATCAGAAGTTCCACTGAGTCATGAGAAGACTCGAAAGGAGAGTTTATGGTAGCTGAGGTTCAGCCGATCGCCCCCGTGCAGCTCACCGTGCCGCCTGGGGCAAACCCGGCGTTCACCATGGAGTTCGATCCGCACGCGACAGATCCTGCGAAGCAGTTCACGTTCAGGAATACCTCCGACCCTTCCGGGTCTCCCGTTCCAAACTTCATCTGGATCGACGACGACTCCGTGGAGATCTTTGTGACGCTCGGCGACGGCATTCAGTTCTCCACGCCCAGCGTCAGCTGGTCGTTTCCTCCTCCGGGCAAAGACAAGCCGCAGGTGAATCCCATCGATTCAAAAAATATCTCTTTCACCGTCCCGCGGCCGCAGCACTATCTCGCTCCCTGGGCTTTCTGGCTCTTCGTCGACTCCGGGGACTTGACGGCGATCCAGTCGCGGAGCATCTTTCTCGCTCGGCGTCCGGATGCGGATTTCAATCTCGAGTACTCGGGCGCGAATGGCAGCTTCCTTTTTTTCGGTGATGACATCTCGGGGTCCCAAGCCGGGATCGAGCTGGCCAATCAGCTGGTCCTGATCAATATCATCACTCCTTTTACGTTCCAGGTGAACCTCCAAGCCGTCTCAGTGCCCGACACCCCGACGTTCTCTACCACGTCCTCCATGGCCTTCAGCACCGGAACGCAACCGAGCTGGATACCCCTTCTCCCCGCGGTCTCCGAGGATGGCTCTCAGCTGGCATTTACGGTCGATGCCACTGCCAACGGACAAGCGATCGGCTTTCGTTTCGGGATCATTCGCTCGAGCGACGACGGAGACGTGACGATCTTCTCCCCCGATCCCATCCTCATCAACGCCACGATCGGCGACGGCAGCTAGGAAGGGGAGTGCGAGGCGAGCCCGGCGGCGAAGGCTGGATCCTGGCGCAGGGGGTCGAACCAGGGGAGGACGAACATCCTGGGCTCGATCCCCTGCGTCAGGGCGCGCCGGGCGTTGTAGAGGGCCGCGTTGCGATCGCCCAGGAGGACGTAGACGAGGCTCGCGTCACAGGCGACCTGCGCTCCTTCGGGGCCGATGCGGAGCATCTTCTGGACCGCCTCGACCGCGCCCGAGCTGTCTTTCAAGTGCGCGAGAGCCTGGGCGCGGGCGGAGAGCACCTGCCAGTCGGTGGCCGCGAGGCTCGTCTCCTGGACGACCTGGCGATAGATCGGCGCCGCCTCCGCGGGCCTCCCCAGGAGGCTCACCGTATCGGCCAGGTTCAAGAGGGTGAAGGCGTTTTTGGGCTCCGCTAAAAGCACCTGGCGGAAGCTCGCTTCCGCCCTGGGATAATCGCCCAAGTACATCTCGGCGATCCCCAGGTTCGAGCGCTCGACGGGCCGCGGGTAGCGCCCGACGAGGTGGGAGTAGAGGTCGGCGGCGCGGTGGAGATCGCCGTGGAGGAGCTCGATCTCGGCGAGGAGCGTCAAGCCGTCGTAGCTCTCCGGATCGTTCTTGAGGAGCGTTAAGACATCGGTCCGGGCCGCCGCGAAATGGCCCTGGGCGGATTCCATCCGAGCGGCCCGCAGCAGGTTCCGCCAGGAGGGGAAGCGGCGGACCGCGTCGCGTATCAGGTCCAGCGCCTTTTCGCTCTCCCCCCGCTTTTCGAGCAGCCGGGCGCGGTTGACGAGGAGGCCCGGGTCGCCCGGCTGGAGCCGTTCGAGAGCGACGAGCGCCTCCTCGGCGCGATCCCATTGCCCGCGGAGAAGGGCGACTCCGAATTGGCCGGCGAGGGGGCGGGGATCGGCGGGGGCGAGCTGTCTCGCGCGCTCCAGAAGCTCTTCGGCACGGTCGAGATCGGCCGGCTCCTGGCGGCTTTTGTAGCGCTGCTGTCGCACCTCGGACTCGAAGACGTAGGCGTCGATGAATTGCGGCGAGCTGGCGCGGAGCGCCTGCAACTCGGCGAGGAGGTCGTCGGGCGACAGGCTCTCTCCGGTGCGCTTGGCCTCGAAGGTCTTTTGCAGGCGGAGGTATTTCGTGTAGTCCTCGGGGCGGACCGAAAGGCGGACCGCCCCGGCCTGCCGCGGGAATCCCCGGTAGGCGTCGGCTAAATATCCCGCCACCGCCTCTTCCACCAGATAGGGCCGCTCGGGATCGACGCTGAAGCCGCGGCTGCTCCAGAGAATCCGGCCATCGCTGCCGCGCACCCGCTCCAGGGCGACCTGGCAGCGCTCCCGAACGCAGTCCAGGCGCGAGGTGAGAACCTCGTCCGCGGCGAGCGCGCGCGCCAGCACCACCGGCGAGCCCGAGAGATCTTTCGATTCGCTCGGAGGGAGGGGCGAGATCCCTTGAAAGCCGAGGAGGGACCGCAGGAGCGAGCTCTCCAGGCTGGAGGCGAGGAGCTCGGCGGATTCCTCCGTCCCCGCTCCGGCGCGGATCTCCGGCGGCTTCAAGGCGACCCGGATCGGCGTTCCCGCGCTCCGCAACGGCGTCGGGCCGCTCGCCGACCGCTGGGAGAGGAGGGTCGCGAGGACGGCGAGCAGGCCGAGGAGGACCGTCCAGCGCAGGACCGGCCGCGCGGCCAGGTAGCCTTGCGAGGACAGCTGGCGAGCGGGCAGGGAGCGGCCGGTCCACGGCTGCGATTCCGCCTGCGTCGTCGCCGTGGCTCCTCCGGTCTCGCTGGCGATGCCGGCAATACCGGCGATATCGGCGATATCGGCGATACGGGCCGCGGGGCTCCCCGCCGCGCTCCCCAGGCGTTCGAGCGCCGCCGCCACCTCGCGGGCGGTCTGGGGGCGGCGCGAGGGCTCCTTTTCGAGCAGCCGATCGACGAGGGCGGAGAGCGGAGCCGGAATCGCCGGGTCGAGCTCCCGGAGGGGCGTCTGCCGGTGGGTGCAGATCCGGGTCAGCGTCTCGAAGGCCGAGCTCCCCTCGAAGGGAGATCTCCCGGCGAGCATCTCGTAGAGGAGAATGCCGAGGGCGAAGAGGTCGGAGCGGGCGTCGACGGGCAGGCATCTCGCCTGCTCGGGGGACATCGAGCGGAAGGTCCCGACGACCTTCTGATCCAGGGTGAGGGAGACCTCGCCCTCCAGTTGCTTGGCGAGGCCGAAGTCGAGGATCTTGGCGTGGCCCGACTCGGTGAGCATGACGTTTTCGGGCTTCAGGTCGCGATGCACGATGCCACGCTCGTGCGCCACGGCCAGGCCTTCGGCGATCTCACGACCGATCCGCACCGCCTCGGCGACGCAGAAGGGGCCGCTGTCGGCGAGCCGGTGCGCCAGGGAGGCGCCGAGGATGAGCTCCATGACGATCGCGTCGCCGGAGTCGCTCTCGACGATGTCGTGGATCTGGACGATCGCGGAGTGCTGGAGGCCCGCCGCGGCGCGGGCTTCGCGGCGGAAACGCTCGCGCGCCGTCTCGTTCCCCGTCTGCCCGGCACGGATGACCTTGACCGCGACCCGGCGATCCAGGCGCTGGTCGTACGCCTGGTAGACCTCCCCCATGCCGCCGGCGCCGAGCTGTCTCTCCAGCGTATAGGGACCGATCGTCTGCGAGGGTCCTGTCATCGGGCGCAACGGGTCAGCTCATCCCGAGCTCGGTCATGCGGCGTTGCAACACCCGCCGCGGGATTTCCAAAGCCGCGACCATGCCATCCAGGTCGCCACCGAAGCGTTCCCGGCAGGCCTCGATCTCCTCTCGGGAGAGGTCCGGCGCCTTCCTGATTTTCGGGCTCTTTTCGATTCTATCGTAGAGCGAGCCACGGGAGATCCCGAGCGCCGCCGCCGCCTTCTGCACGCTCCAGCGCTCGGCGCGGAGAGCGGCGATCAGCTCGTCGTCGGTCAAATCCCTGGGACTCTTGGAGCGTGGGCGGGGGGTCTTGGGTTCACTCCGCTCGGCGAGCGGCTGGTGCGTCCCCTCGCCGTCATCGTCGTCCGCCGCCGTCCGGGCCGCCTCCTGGAACAGCCGTTCGGCCTGGAGCCACATGCCGCTCTCGCCGGTGTCGCAGCCGGCGATGGCGATCTGGCGGACGGCGTTTCGCAGCTGGCGGACGTTGCCCGGCCAGTCGAGCTCGGCGAGCCGGGCCACGAGATTCGCGGGGACGAAGGGACGCACCCCGGGCCGTTCTTCGGGTGACGTCGCGAGGCGGTCGGCGTTCCCCAGGCTCGCCAGCTCCTCTCGGAGGAAATGGAAGAAGAGCCGGCCGAAGTCGTCCCGGCGCTCCCGCAGGGTGGGGAGCCGGACCTCATAGCCGGCGAGGCGGTGGAGGAGGGGGGCGCGGAAACGCCCGGTCTCGACCGCGCGCTCCAGATCCAGGTCCGTCGCGGCCAGGAGGCGGACGTCGACCCGGTGCCGCTCGTCGCTCCCCACCGGCTGGATCTCCCGGGTCTCCAGGGCGCGGAGGAGGAGGACCTGGACCTCCGGCGGGGTCTCTCCCACCTCGTCCAGGAACAGGGTGCCGCCATCCGCCCGCTGGAAATAGAAGCCCCATGCAATCGTAAACCGCTACGGCAAAAATACTTAGCGAAAGAGTCTCGGTCCATAGGTGTCCCTTAGGTGACAGGAAGGAAGACCCATCGGACATGAAACAAGGAGAGAAAGGGTGAGACGTCCTGAGCCAGAAACGGGCCGCTCCGTCCGCCCGTCCTTGCCGCGCGACGGCCACCTTCAGGCACTCGCAGCAAGCTTGTGGCCTGCTGATGTTCCCCCTCACACCCATGCTGGGTAGGGAGAAGAGGCCTCCTTGCCGCAGCGCAAATTGAGAGGCATCGGGATGCAGGTGCCGAACGAGGGATTGCCGAGCCTGGCGGATTTGTAGGCCCTGGTCTCCGCCTCTTCGGTCCTCACTGCGCCGAGTTCTGGAAATGCGCCGACGACGGTCCAATCAGCCGCCCGCCGCTTGCCGCCAGTGGGACTGCGCCTGCCGCAATTCGAGCCAGCCGACTGGCAGCGTTTGCCCAATCGCTGCCCTGCCGTGGGAGGGCCGACTACTGCGCCCGCTCCACCTCCGCGATCACCTGCTGGACCAGCTCGACTGTCGCCGCCTCCTGCTTCGCCGCCTCGCAGAACAGAGTCAGCGCCTGCAATGCCTCCCTGGTGATACCCTTGGCCTTGAAGATCCAGCCCATGGCGCCGGCCAGCGCCTCCACTTCAGCCGTGCGCCCGGCCTTGAGATAGAGGACCGCCAGGTCGAGGCCGGCCAGGGCTGCCTCGTAGGCCAGCTCCAGGGCCGTGAACTCCCGGACTACCTGCTCCAGTCCAACAATCGCTTCCTCCGCCCGGCCCTGCCCGGCATCGAGCTTTGAAGACAACCAAAGCAGGCGGAGGAGATCGAGCTGCCGGCCCTGCTCGATCGCCAGCTCGCGCACCGCGGGCAGCAGGGCCTCTGCCGAAGCGTAGTGCTCCAGGTAAACCAGGTTGACTACGGTGTTGAAGCGCAGGCCGAAGATCAGATTCGGATCGCCGGAGCCATCGACCTCTGGCGTTGCCTCCTCCAGAGCCGCCAAAGCGCCCAGAAAGTCACCGGCCTGCTCCAGCACATTCGCCTTCTTCACCAACAGCCGGCCCATCGCCAAGGCACCACCATCGCAGGCCGCCAGGGCAAGGTCCAGCCGCCCGCGGGCCTCACCGAATCGGTGCTGCTCCCGCCTGAGGGAGGCTTCGAGGTCGAGCAGCCGCCACTCGGCGAGCGGCAAGGCGGCCGCCTCACCTTCCCGCCAGAACTTCCAGCAGAGCTCGAACACGGCGCTAGCCTGGTCGAACTCAGTCGCGACCCTTTCGACGTTGGCAAGAAACCCGGTACAGTAGCCCTCGGCCCGCTTTCGTTGATTCTCGTCCGGCAGCTGCCGGGCGACTTCGAGGGCCAGCTCAACTAAATCCCGCGCCTCCTCCACGCGGTCGGCCGCCGCCCGCTCGCTGGCGTGGGCGAGCGCCTCGGCCACCGCCCAGCTCTGCTTCGCGCGGACCGACAGACCGAGCAGGCGCCGTCGGTAGGCCGGCGGATAGGGGAGCAGGGCGGCGCAGATCTCCGCCGCCTCGCGACGCGCCTCCTCCGGTGACGGGCCCTCGGCCTCCGCGGCTGCCTCCTCGATCAGGTAGGGGATCACCGCCAGCTCGATCGAATCGAGCAGCGCGCGCTCGACCGCCGGCCCTTCGATCGGGCTCGCCGGCACGCCGCCGGTCGCCCGATCCGCCGCGGAGAGGAGGGCGGTGAAGAAGCGGATCATCTTCACCACCAGGGACCAGGGCACCCGCGCTGTCGCCGCCATCCGTTGCAGGGACTCCTCCGACGGCGCCACCTTGCCCAACTCATAGCGGCTGATGTTGCCCTGGTCGATCCGGCAGGCCTGCCCGAATTCCTTCTCTTTCATGCCGGTGCGCAGGCGCAGAGAACGTGCCACGTGTTGCAGGACTTTCGGATCGCCTTTTTCTGCCATGCCTGCCTCCTCCTCGTTCCCCGACATCGGGTATGTTGACTCGGTACACCTTTTCTTTTCAGAGCCGCCCCCGTGACCATGGAGGCCACGGCGGAGCCCTCTCTCGCCAGGAGCCGACCATGTCCAACCGCTCTCTTCGCCGCAAAGCCTTTCCCCTTCTCTTCTGCGCCGGCCTCATCGCCCCCTGGGCCTCCGCCGCTACGCCCCGGAAGCTCAGGACGGCCACGACCCGAGTAACGGTCTCCTCCGATCGCCTCGACCGTGCCTGGAGCTTCCTCCGGAGCCTCTGGAGCGAGGAGGGCTGCCGGCTCGACCCGAGCGGCCGCTGCCTGACCGGTGCGACCCAGGTGCCCAGGCCCGGCACGGACAGTGACACCGGCTGCCGGATCGACCCGAGCGGCCACTGCAATGGCTAGCAGGTAGTCGGCCCTCCTCGGCCTCTCCCTTCGCCTCATGAGGGAGGGGCCGAGCGCTGGGCCTGCTCGAATTCCGCGATCACCTGTTGGACCAACTCGATGGTCGCGGTCTCCTGCTTGGCTGCCTCGCAGAACAGGTTGAGCGCCTCCAATGCCTCGCGGGTGATTCCTTTGGCCTTGAAGATCCAGCCCATGGCGACGGCCAGCGCCTTTACCTCGGACGTGCGCCCTGCTTGGAGATAGAGGACCGCCAGGTCGAGTCCCACTAAGGCCGCCTCATATCCCAGCTCCAGCGCCGAGAACTCCCGGACTACCTGCTCCAGGCCTGCGATCGCTTCCTCCGCCCGGCCCTGCCCGGCGGCGAGCTTCGACGACAGCCAGAGCAAGCGGATCAGGTGGAGCTGCCTACCCTGCTTGATCGCCAGCTCGCGGACCCCGGGCAGCAGGGCCGCCGCCGCCGCGTAGCGTTCCAGGTAGACCAGGTTGACAGCAGTGTTGAAGCGCAGCCCGAAGATTAGATTCGGATCGCCGGAGCCCTCGACCGCCGACGTGGCGTCCTCTAGAGCGGCCAAAGCGCCCAGAAAGTCACCTGCCTGCTCCAGCACATTCGCCTTCTTCATCAACAGCCGCCCCATCGCCAAAGCGCCGCCGTCGCAGGCTGCTAGGGCCTGGTCCAGACGCTCGCGAGCCTCGCCGAAGCGGTTTTGTTCCCGCATAAGGGAGGCTTCGAGGTCGAGCAGCCGCCACTCGGCGAGCGGTAGGGAGGCGGCCGCCTCGCCTTCTCGCCAGAGCTTCCAGCAGCGCTCGAAGATCGCGCTCGCCGGATCGAACTCGGTGGCGACCCGCTCGACGTTGGCGAGAAACCCAGTGCAGTAGCCCTCGATCCGCGCCCGCTGGGCCTCGCCGGGCACCTGCCGGGCGACTTGGAGGGCGAGGTCCACCAGCGCCCGCGCCACGTCCACCCGGTGCGCCGCCGCCAGCTCGCTGTCGTGGACCAGCCGCTCCGCCACCGCCCAGCTGCGGAACTCGGGAAAGATCGCGAGGAGTTCCCGCCGATCCTCGGCCGAGGCGGACTTCAACACCTTCGCCAGCCCCTCCGCCTCCCGCCGCGCCGCCTCCGCCTTCCGCCCTCGCTTCCAGCGCTCCAAGGTCCGGCGCAGGTCCGCCCCCAGGCCCCACTCGGCCACGAGGAGGGTTCGGTCTATTCTGGCGCGCTCCTCGGCGGTCAAGGCGAGCGGATCGCCCTGTGCCGCCATCTCGGGCTCCGGGAAGATCAGGTGGTCGGCCCAGATCAGGAGATCGGGGGCCTCCTGGGGAACGCCCAAAGGGGCGACCAGCTTGCCCAACTGCTCGCGGCTCAAATCCCTGCTCCCGTTCTCGTAGCGCGTGAGCGATTTCTCATCAGCCAGGCCGAGATCCGACGCCAACTCCTTCTTCGACCGACCGCTCCGGTGGAGCAGGTAGGAAAATGCGAACGCCTCCGCGGACCGCTTCTCGTCATCCGGCATACCTGGTCCTCCAGACAAAGGGAATTCCATAAGGACCAGTGCGAGGGAAGGCATTTTCGTGACAACGAGCGATCAGGAATTGCGGCTCCGCGGCGCAACGCCGGGTCGAGCATCGGGTAAGAAATCGCGCAGATCTGCGGTCACGCTCGCGCGAGCCCTGCCTAGCATTCCCGTCCAGCCCGGCGCCCTCCCGCGCCGCGAACGGAGAGAACGCATGCACGCCCGCGAGCATCCCACCCCCGCTCTGCTCACTAGCTTCGCCTACGGCGCGGCGTCGAAGAGCGAGACCTGCATCGTCGTCCGGCACCTTATCGCTGGTTGCCCCCAATGCTCGGTCGTTCTCTGGCCGACCTGGAAAACGGTCGAGCGGCTGTCCCGGCTCGACGTGCGACATACCCAGCTCACACAGCGGCGAAGCTTGCACCCATGAGTCTCGACATCGAAACGGCCCGTCGTCGGCTCCGCACCAACATCCAGTGGCTCGATAACTGCCGCGATGACCTCTTATACCTGCGCGACAACATCCCGCCTTCCCCCCAGGAGACCTGGGACCAGGATTTAGACGGCGACCTCGACATACCGACCGAGCTTCGCGCCGTGATCGCCATCCAGTTGCAGGACGGGCTCGATCCGCTGATCCGCGCCCTCCAGGCTGCCGCCGACTATCGGCTCGATCCTCCCGAGCCCGAGAGCGTCCCGCTCGATCTCAGCCAGGACGAGGAGTCGATGGGCGGGCGGGTCCGCGCCCTGGTGATCCAAGACTGGTTCACCGAACGCGAGGACGAGGAGGTGCCGGGCGGAGTCTGGCGCCCTCCCGCCACTCCGGAGCAGGCGGACCTCGCGGTGTTCAAGGCCTGGGGCGGCTGGTTCGCCACCTGGCGCAAGCTCGACGTGCCGCCCACGGCCCCCGAAGCGGAGCGCTGGGAGCGCCTTTCCATTGCGGAAGACCCGGAGCGGCCAGGGTCCCTCCGCTACGACGACTTCTGATCTGACATGAAAGTCCGCGGCATGCACGACCTTGTGAGGAGAACCTTGTCCAGCCCCGAGGAGGCTTGGGGCCTCCTGCTCCGGTTCCGGAACACGGACGACGAGGTCGAAGACCATTCGATGCTCAGCCAGTCTCTCCCCTGGCTGGCCGAGCTGGGAAAAGAGCGCGGGCTGCTCTGCGAAGACCTGCACCGGTATGGCCTGGGCGTCGTTGCCTGCGCGAGCGAGAAGGAGGCACGGCAGCTGCTGCGAGTGGTCCAGGGGCGGCGGCTCGCCGCCGAGCTGCTCGTCGCAGGGCGGCCCGCGATCAGGAAGCCGCTCGGAGTTGGCGGCGGTGAGCTTCGCAAGCGGCATGGGATCTACACCACACCGCCGGCCCTGGTCGGCTATCTGGTGCGCTCGGTCCATCGATTGTTGCAGAGCCGGCTCGGCTGGAAGACCGGGCTCGCCGACCCCAGAGTCCGCCTGCTCGACCCGGCCGCCGGGGCCATGAACTTCGTCCGCGCAGCGTGGCGCCATGCCCTGGAGGCGCACTGGCACCGGGGCGGCGAGGTGGGTGTTCTCCTCCGTGAGCACCTCCTGCCCCATTCCCGGGGAATCGAGCTGCTGCCCGAGATCCACGCGCGCGGCCTCGCCAACTTGCGCCGCTTTCTCAAGATCCGCGGCTTTGCCGACCCTGCTTCGCTCCCCGACGGCGTCGGCGACGTCGGCGGTGTCGGGATCGTGGGCGATGCGCTCGCCCCCGCCGCGGAGATCCTCGACTTTCCGGCTAACGTCGTCCTCTGCAATCCGCCTTGGCGTGGCCGCTCGGAGTCCCGGGGAGAGTGGATCAACGGCCTCCTCGCCGGCTATTTCAAGGTTGACGGCCAGCCGCTTTCCGAGCGCAACCCGAAGTGGCTCCACGACGATGCGGTGAGGTTCCTCCGCCTGGCTCAATGGAAGATCGATCAGGCCGGAGCCGGGGTCGCCGGCCTCGTCCTGCCGCACACCGGCCTCGACGCGCCCACCTTGAAGGGCCTGCGCCGCTCACTACTCGGCAGCTTCGACGAGATCCATATTTTCGACCTCCACGGTAACCAGCGGAAGCGAGAGAAGAACGAGGACGGCGGGCTGGACGAGAATGTCTTTGCAGACATCAGCCAAGGCGTGGCTCTCTTCCTGCTCGTCAAGCGGCCGGGACTGGCCAGGCGGGTACGGCGCGCCGACCTCTACGGCGACCGCCGGGCGAAGCTCACCGCCCTGGCCGCCTCCCATGTAGGGATCACCGTCTGGACGGAGATCGAGCCCGGCCCGCCGGCCTATCTCTTCGTCGCTTCGGATCGCCGAATCGAGCGGGAGTACCGGCGCGGCCTCTCCCTGCCGGAGATCTTCCCTCTCCACTCTGCCGGTGTCATTACCGGTTGCGATGCCCTAGCGGTCAGCGTCGAACGATGCCATTTAGAAGAGCGCTTGCAGGGGCTGCGGGAGGCGACCACTCCCGACCGCCGGCTCGACCGCGACCGCTGGGAGAAGCTCCGCCGCGATCCGGAATGGTCCCGGCGCATCCGGGGCTTTCTCGCTCGCCCCTTCGACCACCGCTTCCTTCTCTATGCCGACTACTTCCTGGCGCGCCCGCGAGCGGCGGGGATGGCGCACATGGAAGGGGGCGACAATCTCGCTCTGGTCGCCTGCCGGCAGGGGCGCGACGGCGCGGCGGCTCTGGTGACCCGCTCGCTTGCCGGACACAAAGCGGTCTCCGCGTACGATGTGAGCACGCTCTTCCCGCTCTATCTCGTGCCCCGAGGAGGGACTGGCGAGGGAGGAGCTCCACCTGTGCCGAACCTGGCGCAGGATCTCCTCGTCCGCCTCGCCGAGCGCTACGGCGCCCAGCCGGAGCCGGAAGAGGTTCTCGGCTACGTCTACGCCGTGCTCCACGACCCGGGTTACCGGACGCGCAACGGCGCGCTCCTGCGGACGGACTTCGCCCGCATCCCGTTCCCCGAGGAGCGAGGGCTCTTCCTCGGTCGCGCGGCGCTCGGCCGGGAGCTGATCGGTCTTCACCTGCTCACCGACCCGCGCCTGCTTGAGCCTCCGGTGCACCTCGCCGGAGCCACCCCCGGAGTCTCTATCCGCAACCGCCTGGGGTCGGGCGCGAAAACACTGCTCGTCTACCACCCGACAGAGCGCCGGCTCTGCGTCAACACCTTCGGTCTGCGTTTCGAGGGTGTGGAACCCGAGGCGATGCGCTACGAAATCGACGGCTATGCCGTGCTCCCCGGCTGGCTGCGGGCACGAGCCTGCCGGGTGCTCTCCACCGAGGACGCCGCTACCTTCTGCCGGATTGCGGCCGCCCTCGCTCTCACCCTGGAGGTTCAGATGAGGATCGGAGAGATGGGATGGAGGGCGACGAGTTGAACGGTGAGCCGATGGAGCGACAGGAGGGAACGGAAGACCACCTTGCCGAGACGGACGTCCTTGCCGTCACCTTGGCGATTCTCCGGAACCTCCGCCGGATGAGCCAGCGCGACCTCGCCGAGGCGGCCGGGGTGACCAACAGCGCGGTTTCGGACTACGAGAGAGGAAAGGTCGATCCTCAGTCCTCGACCCTCCGCAAGCTCTTCCGTGGGCTCGACCTGCCGCTTTCCGTCCTCGAAGAGACGCATGTCTTCATCCTGCGCATCCGTAGCCAGGTGGGCGCGCAAGGAAGCCCTCACACCTCCCGACAGGCGGCACAGGAGCCGCTCGACCTGGCCGCCGTCCATGCAGAGGAGCGGGAGATCTGGGCGGAGGTCGCCATCCTTGCGGTTGAGGGCGGACGTTTTCTCGCGCGCTTTATCCGCGTCCTCTTCCTCACGCTCTTCTGGATGGCCCGGGCCTCGCGGAGGCATCTGCCCCGAGAGCGGAAAGCGCCGCGACCATGAGGGCCACTCGTGCCCTCGTGGGGAGTCAGGAGGAGTCAGGAGCGAGAGAGTATACTCGGTGTCATCGAGACCATCCTCCAGAACTGGCCGCACTCGATTCGGAGGTACCTAAGTGCAGTCGGAAGATAATCCACTTTATCCCCCCCCTCCTCCCCCTCCTCCGACCCCTATTTGGCACCTGCCTGTCGCTCTCAGCCTGTGGGCTGTCTCTATTTTTCTGTTGCTCCAGGCCGCCGCCTATCTTAAGTGGGCCACGAAAGGCGAGGATGATGCACCGGATCCTCGGGCGGGGACAGCGCTTGCATGGGGCTTGACCGCCTGTATTATCTTACTGTTTTTCATCAATGATCCAACGGTTTACTCAGGCCAGGCTCCGTCGTTTTATTTTGTGAAGCTTTTGCTTTTTCCATTCCAGAGTTCGGAATCTTTTTCTGAATCTCTTCTTTTTTCGAGCTTACCGATCGGCATCCTCGCTGCGATAAAATTTTCCATGGGGGCTTCCCTTGCACGCTCGGCTCAGACTGCGCCTTCGGCTTTGACCCAGTCTCCTCAGGCGCTCCTCGTTGCGGGTCTTTTCACACTTCTTCAACTCTTAGGTAGCGTTGCAAGTCTTATCGCACTCTTCCGTTAGTACTATAGCGGAAGAGCTGCCGACAGTGCCCAGCTCAGCGCTCGGTCAATGCCGAGCAGCGCTGGCAGCCGTTCGCTCGCGGCTACTCAGCCAGTCCTCGACTTCGGCTTCGATCCAGCCTACCGCAGTCTTCGAGAGCTTCACCGGAGAGGGGAACCATCCCTTCTCGATGAGCCGGTAGATGGTCGCTCGGCTGAGGCCGGTTCTCAGCAGCACCTCTTTGCAGCGCAGGATCTTGGCAGCACGATTCTGGACAGCGCTTTGAGTCTTCTGCTCGCTCACGGGTATGCACCTTTCTGGAAACCTGCCTCTATAGAGCTTCGCTTACATCGGTTCGAGCGGTGCTGAAGCGGTCTCGGGCGCCCGTCGCGCAGGGCAGTGCCGCTGATGGCCCAGCTCTGCCGCCGCGGAGGGGAACGACTTGCCGCAGCCTCGACGGCAAGGCAGCCGCAAAGTAGCGCTGCCCTCCTGCGGCTCAGCGCTGGCAGCAGCGCTGACCTCAGCGCTGACGGGAAGCTCAGTGCGGGCCGCCCCGGCGACCGCCGCCGCCGCAAGCATGCATCCCCCCGCCGTCAACTCATGGGCGACGGAAGCGACGATCGCCCAGGCCCAATGCAGCCGGCGAGATCCCAACTCTTCGGGCAGGGTTGTGCCGCTCAGGCCCGCGGCCAACGTCGGCGCGGACAAGGCACCCGAGAAGACCAAGATCGCAAACCAGATCGAGGCCAGTAGGCGGCGCCGACCGCGGGTCCTTGCCAAGGCATGGGCCAAGTAGAGATTTCCTCCGGTCAAAACGACAGCCGCGCCGATCCCGCTAAGGATCAGGAGAAGGCGCTGCGTCGATGGGGATGCAGGTTGCCGGTCGGCGGCAAGAAAGCCCAAGACCAGGCGAGGACCCTGCACCAGGATGGCGGCCGTTGCGATCCAATATCCGATATTTCGGCTGTTCACACTTCTCGCTTTCTGTGGACGAGAGCACAGGGGGAGAACTCGCGCTAGGGGGGATCAGGTGCGTGAGGATTCGGGCGTCTTGGCAGATCCACCTCTCGAAAGTCGTTGGATGAAGTATTGAGGGATATCTATGGGCTTGTCAATAGAAAAAGTGCCGATTTTTCTCACCACTTAGCTCTCGAGGACGAAGTTGATGTGCCACATTAATTCGCTCCCTAAAATGAATGAACATTCCGAACTCCGTTTTATGGCGGCACGACGCCTACTAGGTGGGTGTCTTGGGTTCAAGATCCGCCGGAAAGCGGCGGAAAGCCGTACCGTTTGTTTCTCTGCCCACTGAGCGGCCGGGCCCTCTCCCTCGGATTCGCGAACCTCACCCCCCAAGGAATTTCCTCGGTCAACTCCTCTCCTAGCGCTCCCGCACGCGCTCGTCTCGTTTAATTATTGAGAGTGAAATTGGATATCCTTCCCGTCGGGTTGTATTGTCTCAGCTCGTCTCAGGGCGTCTCACGCGATCTCTCCTTATCTCACGGTGTCTCATTTGATCTCATTTCGTCTCACCGAAAAAAATGATTGATTTGGCCGTTCGGCTTCGCCTATCCTGAAGAGGAGTCGGAGCGAGTCAGTGGGATGTTGACATTCGTCATCATCCCCTCTTTCTCGCCTTCGGCTCGAAAGAGAAAACTCACAACAATGACTCGCAAAAAGCTCGTCTCCGTCCGGCTCTCCGAGGCCCAATATGCGCAGCTCGCGGCGGCAGCCGCTACGGCCTCGACGAGCCCCTCGGCTTTTATGCGGGATATAGTCTTCGCCTCCTTCGGCCTCGTGGTCTCCGCTCCCGCGCCCCTGGCTTCGAAGCCTGCCGGTGCGCTTGTGAGAATGGTCTCCATCCGGCTGACCGTGACCGAGGCCGAGCGGCTGGCCGAGCAGGCTCGGGACTGCGAGCTTCCGGTTGCGACGTACGCCCGGCTGGCGCTGCGCGGCAGCCCGCCGAGTCTCCGGCGGCCCGACGCGCGGGCCGCCGTCATGGCCCTCTCTCGGGTAGGCAACAACTTGAACCAACTCACCCGGCTTGCCCACGGTGGGACGCTTCTCTCCCGAGACCTCTCTTTTGCGGTCGAGACGCTTCGCGCGGAGGTCTACCGCGTCCGGGACGCGATCCTCGCCGCCCAGGGAGGGCGCTCATGATCGCCTTCAAGGGCGGCCGAATCTCCTCCGGCGGCAAGCGCACCGGGCTCGGCTCCGGCTTCGGCGGTCTGATCCGCTACCTCAAGGAAGGCTCGCCCGGCTCGCTCGACCCCGACCGGGTCGCTTGGGTCTCCTACCGAAACCTCGACGGCATGTCCGACCCGCAGCTCGCCGGCCGGCTGATGCGGATCTACGCGGAGGAGAACCCCCGGGTGGAGCGGCCGGTCTACCACTTCGGTTTGAGCCTCTCCCCGGGTGAGCACCTGAGCGAGGAGCAGTGGAACGCCGCCGCCGATCGAGTCCTCGCTCGGATGGGCCTTGCCGAGCATCAGGCCATCCTGCTCTCCCATCGCGACACCGACCGCGAGCACATCCACATTGTCGTCAACCGGGTGGGAGGGAGCGGCCGGGCGTGGGACCCCAAGGCCGACATGGTCAAGGCGTACGAGGAGGTGCATGCGCTTGAGGCCGAGCATGCTCTGCGCCGGACCGGGGGACCGGCGCCCGCTTTGCCGGATCTTTCGACGGGTGCCCACCAGGAGGCCCGGCGGACGGGACAGCAGGCGCTCGCCGACCGCGTCCGGGAAGAGGCCGGCCCGGATCTCGCCCGGGCATCTTCCTGGCGCGACCTTGAAGAGCGGCTCGCCGTGCACGGCTTTCGCCTGGAATCCGCCTCCCGGGGCTCGGGTGTCGTCGTCGCTGACGGCGAGCGCCGAGCCTCTCTCTCCCACGTGGACCGCGAGCTGAGCGGGCCGAAGCTCGGGCAACGCTTCGGCGAGACCTTCCGCGAGTACCAGGCGCGAGCCCCCCAGGCTTCCGAAACTCCCGTGGTAGATCTCCCGCGGGCGGGCGCCGCCTGGAGGCCGGAGGCGACCCTTGCCGAGCGGGCCGAGGTTCTGGTGGAGGGGGTCAACTCGACCCGGGCGACCTTCACCGCCACCGACTTGGAGCGGGCGGCCCTCCATGAGCCCGACCGCGCGGCCCTAGTCCGGGAAGCTTTGAAGCCCGAGCGCTCGGTTGAAGTCGGGCAGACGGACGATGGCGGCCCGACCCGCTACACCACCCAGAAGTACCTCGAAGCCGAGGCCCGCCTCTTCAACTCGGCCGACCGGCTCGCCGGCCGAGAGGAGCATCGCTTAAAGGCGGACGATGTCTCCCGTCTCCTCGAAGCGGGCGGAGCCCGTCTTTCCGACGAGCAGCGGACGGCGATCGTCCGCGCCACCACCGAGGCCGACCTGGCGCAGATCGTCGGCCGGGCCGGGGCCGGAAAGACCACGGTGGCGCGGACGATCGCGGAGGCCTACCGCGAGCAGGGCTACGAGGTTCGCGGGGCGGCGCTCGCGGGCAAGGCCGCCGAGGGGCTGGAGAAGGAGGCGGGGATTCCCTCCCGCACCCTGGCAAGCCTCGAACGCGCCTGGTCTGCGGGCAAGGACCCGCTCGACCGCCGCACCGTCCTCGTCCTCGACGAGGCCGGAATGATCGACACCCGCCAGCTTGGCCGGGTCCTCCACCAGGCCGACCAGAAGGGCGCCAAGGTCGTCCTCCTGGGGGACCCCGACCAACTGAAGGCGATCGGCGCGGGCGACGCCTACCGGGGACTTCTGGAGCGGCATCCGAGCGCTCGGCTGGAGACGATCCGCCGCCAGGCCGAGCCCTGGCAGCGCGAGGCTTCCGAGGATCTCGCCGCGGGTCGAGTCTCCCAGGCCCTCGACCGCTACGAGGCGGCCGGCCGGCTGCGCTGGAGCGAGACCCGCGACGAGGCCCGGGCCGAGCTCGTCGCCCGCTACCTCGAAGACCGGCGGGAGAAGCCGGGAGAGTCCCAGCTCATCGTGGCCTTCCGCAACGACGACGTCCGCCGGCTCAATGACGCCGTCCGGGCCGAGCGCCGCTCGGCGGGAGAGCTGGGCGCGGGCACGGCAGCCGGAAGCGCCGAATACGCTCCGGGCGATCGAATCGTCTTCCTGAGGAACGACAACGCCGGCCGAGAAGTGGCAAACCTCGATCCTGGAGCCTCGACGGCCGGGGTGAAGAACGGCACCCTGGGGACCGTCGAGACCGCCGAGCCCCGCCGCTTCGTCGTCCAGCTCGACGACGGCCGCCGGGTGGCCTTCGACCCCGAGCGCTTCGCAGCGGTGGCGCACGGCTACGCCGTCACCATCCACAAGAGCCAGGGGGCGACGGTGGACCGCGTCTATACGCTGGCCGACCCGAGCCAGAACCGAGACGCTACCTATGTGGCCCTCACCCGCCACCGCGACGGCGTCCACCTTTACGCCGACCGCAAGTCCTTCAAGGACAGGGAGACCCTGGACAAGCTCCTCTCTCGTCCGGGCCGCAACGACCTCGCCCAGGACTACGCGGCGGCGGACCTCGGCCGACAGGCGGCCCGGGCGGAGGTAGGGGCGAGGCAGGCGAACGCTCTCCGCCGGCAGGAGCAGGCCCTCAAGGCCGACCTGGTGACGCTCGACCGGGCCGAGGCTGCCAAAAACCACCATCGGCGCACTGAGATTGCCCTCCATCAGGCCGTCCGGCGGGTCTACGCCCATCCCGAGGAGGCCCTGCGAAAGATCCTCGCCGATCCCAAGGCGTTCGACCGGCTGGCGACCGGCGAGGCCGCAGCCTACGGCGAGTTGCGCGGCCAGGGTCGGTTCTTCGGCAAAGACGCGGCGCGCGTCAGCGCCGAACGCGAAATCCCCGGCTTACGCTCGGCGATCTGGACTCACCGCGAGGCCGAGGCCAGCCTCAAGAGCCAACAGGCCGCGGTCGCCCGCGTCCAGGGCGGACCGGCCGAGATCAAGGTCCAGCTCGACCGAGTCACGGCGGCTCTGCGCCAGGTTGCGGCCTACGCGCGCCAGCCCGAGCGGGCCTTGGAGATCGCCGTCCGGCAGACCAGCCGCGCCGCGGTCCAGACCGCTGTCTCGCTTCTCCCTTCCCCCCTCCAGCTCCCGGTGCGCTTCGCCTTGCGGGCCGTCGAGCTGGCCCTTGGAGTCGGCCGAGATCTCGGCCGCTAGAAGAAAGGATGTCTTCGATGACCCAGCAACTTCCCTCCCGTGGTTTCCTTGCCGACACCGCGAGCGCCCTGCCCGGAGCCGTGGCGCTCTGTCTCGCCTCTCTCACCTCGGGGGCACTCGGCGCTCTCTTCGCTATCCGTTTGATCTGGGCGGATCAGGGGCCGACCGTCTGGCAGATGCTGCGGGCCATCTTCTCGCATGCGGTAGGGAGATAGGCCATGCCCGCCCGCTCGCACTTCCTCCTCCCTCCGGCCCAGGCGTTTGGGTGCCTCTTGGTCGGAACCCTCGGCCTCACTGGGGCCGGGCTTGCTTTCGCTCTCGTCGAGCATCGCCCGTCCTCTATCCTCGGCTTCGGCCTCACCTTTGCGGCGGCCTACGCTTTCGTCCTTCAGGGCCGGGCTCGCCTCCGGAAGCCCATCTCGACCTCGGGCAGCCACGGCACCGCCTGCTGGGGCGATCCGCGGATGCTGGAGAGCCCGACCGGCCTCATCCTCGGCCGGGCCGGCCGGAAACTCCTCCGCTACGACGGGGAGGGCCACATCCTCACCGTAGCCCCCACCGGGAGCGGCAAGGGGGTGAGCGCCGTTCTCCCCAACCTCCTCGATTATCCGGGCTCGGTTGTCGTCATCGATCTGAAGGGCGAGAACCATGCCGTCACCGCCGGCCGGAGGTCCCAGCTCGGCCGGGTCCTCACCCTCGATCCTTTCCGCCTCCGTGGCGAGGAGACCGCGGCCTTCAATCCCATGGCCCTGATCAATCCCGCGTCCGACCTCTGCGATGCCGACGCTTCGACCCTCGCCTACCTCCTCGTCATCCCGAGCACCGAAGGCGATTCGGTCTTCTGGGAGGAGGAGGCGGCCGCCCTCCTCTCCGGCCTCATCCTCTATGTAGCTGCCCACGAGCCCCCCGACCGCCGGCACCTCGGGACCGTCCGAGCCCATCTCACCTCGGGTGCCGCCGAGTGGAACGCTCTCCTCCTCTCGATGGCCGCCTCCGAGAAGGCTCATGGCCTCATCGCCCGTGCCGCCCACCGTCTTCAGCAGAAAGCGGATCGGGAGCGCTCGGGAGTCATCTCGACCGCCCAGCGCCAGACCCATTTCCTCGACTCTCCGGCCATCCTCCGCACCCTGACCGGCAACTCCCTGGACCTCGCCCAGCTCAAGACCGAGACCCTCTCTCTCTACTGCGTCATCCCACCCGAGCGGTTGGGTTCGCATGGGCGTTGGCTTCGCCTGGTCGCCGGCTCCGCCATTCACGCCATGCTCCACGCGCCCAACCTCTCGCCGCACCGCGTCCTCTTCCTCCTGGACGAATTCGCCCAACTCGGCCGCCTCCAGCCCTTGGAGCAGGCGATGACCCTTCTCCGCGGCTACGGAGTCCGGCTCTGGCTTCTCGTTCAGGATCTCGCCCAGGTCCGCGCCACCTATGGCCCGCGGACCGACTCCCTCCTCGCCAACGCCGCGGTTTTCCAAGCCTTCGGCACCAATGACGTACAGACCGCCGAGTATCTGAGCAAGAGGACCGGTCAGACGACGGTCTTGAGCACGAGCGAGAACCGCTCGACCGGCCAGAGCTTCAACCGCCCGATTCTGCCGACCCAACAGAGCAGCCGGGCTCATTCCAGCACCGAGAGCGGGCGCCCCCTCCTTACCCCGGATGAGGTGATGCGCCTGCCTCCCTCGGGAGAGCTGCTCTTCCTCGCCGGCACCGAGCCGCTCCTCGTTGACCGTGCCAACTACCTGCGCGACCCCGAGTTTAGGGGGCTCTTCGCGCCCAACCCCATGCATCCGGAGGTGTGAGATGACTATGAGTCCTGTCGAACGCGCCGAAGCCCTGCTCGCGGACGTCGTGTCGATCCTGTACGCGGCGTTTCGGGCCAATGACTTTCCCGAGAGCTACATCCGCTCGCTGGTACCTACGAAGATCCGGGAGCGCCTTCATGAACTGCGCACGCGGGATCAGAATCCCCCTCCTAGAGTCGAGTCCCCTCCCCGGCGGTCACGATCCCCTCGGGGGGATCTGGACTTTCAGCCAAGCGACGATGGTTACCGCCGCATGATCACCCTTGCTGACAGTCGGCTGGCCGAGGCGGTGGACGCTCTATGTGAGGTCGATGCTGACTTTGCAGAGCGCTACCTGGAAGCGGCCGCCCAAAGGCACATGGCTGCCTGTCTTCGCTGGAGGCGGGAACAAGAGACGCCTTCCGAGCGCATCGCTATCGTGGAGGAGGTCAACACCTTGCGAGAAGGAGTTGAGCTGGGACCGCTTGAATGGGAACAAGTCGTTACGGATCTGCCCACCCCCCGGCTACTCCGCCGTGGCGTGGGAGAGCGGCGGGAGCCAGGCGATCGACACCTGCCAAGGTCGATTTCCTGGCGCTATCCCGAACTCTTCCAGGGCGATAGTCGCCGATGGTCCCGTCCTGCTCCTCCGTGGCGCCGTCCTGGCACCACCGCGAGACGGAGAAGGCCAGAACGTCATCCTTGAGGCGTGGAACATTAACTGTCGTGGCTGGTGCGGTGGTTCATGCGCCCACCGCGTGGAGCGCGCGGGGCGCGTCTCTTTCTCTTTCGGGCGCCTACTCTAGCTTTTTGGCGACCGCCGGAAACTGGCGGCGCAGGAACTCTAGTAGCCGCAAAGATCCCAGGGTGCGGACTCGTTGTCCTTCTTCGAGGGGTGGGGGAGGTAAAGCATGCTGAAATAGCTGGCCGCAATGAGCTTTTAGCCTTCTTGACAAACCTTAAGACCGAAGCTAGGCTTGCTATCCATGAAGATCTATCCTGGACTTAGTGAGAGCCTTTTGCATAGGCAAACATGCCCAGGAGGGGGACGCTATGGCGAAGGAAAAAAGAGCAGCAGCGGAAGCCCTTTGGTTGGAAACTTCCTTTGATATAGCGGGAAAGGTGGATTCATCAAAGGGTACCGCATGGGAAGACTACCTCGATCAATTAACGCAGGTCATTGAAGAGCAGGAAGAGCTAGTTCACGTATGCGGGTTCTTAGACTCGTCACGAAAATTTTATCCTGCCGTGATGCTGACAGTCACATCGAAGCGTATTATCTATCAGTCTGGCCCAGCCTTGTCGGTTGGCGATCTCGCAAAGCACGCCTTCAAGAAGATAGCGGGCCAAGACTGGACCACTTTTATACCACTCGATAATTACTCTGGGGCCAAAGTGAAGAGGTATTTCTGGGGTCTCTCGTACAAACTGCTAGTGGAAACGACACTTGGCAAGCATTATGAATGGGATCTAAGTCGCGCTCAAGCCATCGGCATCATCAAAGCGATTGATACTGCGTTCAAACAGTTCGCGTCACTCCACCTTCAATGATGCAACATTTTCGGGATATTATGAAAGAGTCTATAACAAAAGAAGAGAACCGGGAAGCTGCAGAAATCTCTTGGTGCTTCAGCACGAGTCGCGAATCCTCGAAGGGCACCGACTGGGAGAGTTATCTAGAAACGCTTATCCATGAGGTCGGAGCAGAGGAGGAGGTAGTAGCTGTCTGTGGTTACCTAGACGCATCAGGAAAGCCAGCGATGCTTTCTCTTACCTCAGAGAGGCTAATAAATCAAGTATGGCCGCAAGGGGAAGTGAAAGTAATCCCCCTCGGGGATCTAGCAAGTGTCAATTATGAAGTATCCGAAATTAGCATAGATTATTTAAAAACCAAGAGCATCCTACAAGTCGCAACCCTTGATCGAGAAATTCTTACATGGAAGATGAAGGGAGGATTTGCAGGCGAATTGGCGGTGTCAATTGCCGACACCTATTCGGAGGCATTCCCAAATGCCCCTCTTAGCCGCATTTCTCAGCTACGTTCGAGCGTCTAGGACGGGAAGCAGATCACTACTGTGCTGTGGGTTGTTGTCCATCGTCTCTTCGCCTCCAGACCGGCGAGCTTCTCATGCCACAGGGCTGCGCTCAGCGATCTGGACCCACCGCGAGGCCGAAGCCAGCCTCGGCCGCCAGCAGAGCGCAGCCGCCCGCGTCCAGGGCGGCCCGACCGAGATCATAGTTGCAGCTCGATTCGGTCACGGCGGCCCTGCGCCGGGTTGCGGCCTACGCGCGGCAGCCCGAGCGGGCCTTGGAGATCGCCGTCCGGCAGACCAGCCGTGCCGCGGTCCAGACCGCCGTTTCGCTTCTCCCTTCTCCCCTCCAAGTTCCCGGTGCGCTTCGCCTTGAGGGCCGTCGAGCTGGCCCCTGGAGTCGGCCGAGATCTCGGCCGCTTCTCTCCCGTGGCTTCCTCGCCGACACCGCGAGCGCCTTGACCGTAGCGTGGCGCTCTGCCTAAAATCAGTGACCTCGGGGGGCCTCACCTTCGCGGTGGTTTTGGCTTTCGTGCTCCAGCCTCGGTCCCAAAACTCTCTATATCTCCAGTTACTACTCCTCACGTGTATCCCGAAGAAAGTACCTGGCCGTAATTGCCAAGCACATTACTTATTACACCGACAACCGCCTCGCAAATGGTTCTGTCCAAAGGCAATAACGGTGGCCTCACTGCTGTCGGGAAGCCGGGCAGACGTGCCGCGATACCTGCCTTCACCAATTCCGATGGGTTAAGGCTATGGCGCCGCCTGAACTCAAGCCATTCGTTATAGCAAAGTTGTAACTCGCCCGCCCTTTCGATCAGGCCCGATCTAAAACTGTGATGAATTGCCAACTGTAGCTCCGGCAGGGCGTTGCCCAAGCCACATACCGCGCCGTTCAATCCGTGACGTAAAGCATCAACTGTTCTGCCCTCACTACCGACAAAGACGTCGAAGGTCTCCCGTACTTGCCTAAATTCAATGGACAGCTGGAAATCAGCCCCCGAGTCCTTGATGCCACGAACCAGGTCGAATTCGGCCGCCACCTGCGCGGCGAAGTCAGCTCGGCAGTTAAATTGCGTATGCTCGGGGAAGTTGTAGAGAAAAATCGGCACAGCACTCGCTGGAAATATCTGACGCCAGAACTCTTTAACCCCCTCCTCCGATACTTGGCCAAAGAAAAAGGGCGGCATGGCAAGGACAGCATCCGCATAAGAGGAAGAGTGATCAAGGAGGTTCGCGCAGTCTTGAGTGCAACAAGAGCCAATGTGATTGAGGATGATGCCTTCGAATTCCTTTCTAACAAATTCTAGAATCAGGCGACGTTCCGCCAAGGTTAGCCCACTGAACTCGCTTGTCGTGCCGTTGGTAACCACACACTGCACGCCGGTTGAACGAAGGAAGGCCACGAGTTCCCTCAGCGCGCCGAAATCGATCCCACCTACACGGTCAAAGGGTGTAGGAATCGTGAATATCGGACCCTCCAGCTTATCTTGTATTTTTAATTTCATATTATCGCCCAATAGCCTCGGCGATTTTGCTGGCGATCTTAACAAACGCCTGCTTTCTGCGGGCTGGTTCCAATGTATCGAGCGGTCTTCCAGGTGGGTGAGCTGCTTGGAAATCCCTCAGCGCCACCGCATCGTAAGCACTAGCACTCACCGGAATCCATATGATAGAAAGACCTCGCTCCTTTGCCGCCTGCAAGATTACCGGCAACTCGTTGGTGGCAATAAACTCTGAGGCCAGAAATCTGGGAGTTACTAGCAGGACCGCTACCTTTGCGCGAGCCAAGGCCATATCGATCTCTTTTTTCCACAAGGCCCCGGCGTCAATCATTGTGTCGTTCCATAAGAAAATTTTATCGTTACGAATAAACGGAGCCAGGTAGATCTTGAGATCCTCCAGCCATCGCCTGTCTTCATGCGCGTCACTGACGAACACTCCATCTGGTGAAATCATTCCTGGCTCCTCTACTTCAATCAATGGATATCGAGTCAGTTGACCATCGTGCAATGCAGCGAGGGAGTTCTCGGCATATTTCTTTTCGTTTGCGTCCCCTAGCCTAATCGCAAGCTCTTGGGCTTCCACATATCGCGACTTTGCTGACCTCACGTTGACATCATCGGTCGCACCCATCGTCGGCCTGCCGAGGGCCTTGGCAGTTTGCAGCAGAATGGCATCACCCCACCGCCGCTTAGCTTCAGCTTCACCGCGCAAATAGTTACAGCTAGGATGTGTAGCAGATAGCAATCGAGGCCAACCGCTCTCGAGCGGAGGAAAGATGCCGCGCATCTCGACTTTGTGAGACTCGTCATTTGGATCTAGTCTATCTATCTCCGGTTTCCAGCCAGTCACACCAAAGAGCGCTACCCGGCAATCTCGCTCTGCCCCTTGAGGGTTACCGCTCAATAGCTTCGCCCAGGCACGACAATTTAGTAAATCTATATTTAGCAAGCCATATCCGCACTGACGTGCAACCCTTAATCCCTTCTCGATCTGATCAACGGCGATGTCCACTAGCGAAAGGGCCTCTTTTGAGGTACTTAACTTGTCCTCAGATTGTTTCAGTAAATAACGACTACGCAGGACAGAAGCATAGCACAAGGTTTCCTTGGCATCGTTAGCAATGGCCCATTCATGAGTAGGGCTCAGTGCCGTTGGCACGGGATAATCTCCTCCTTTTAATATGGCAACGTCGATCAATGCTAGTACGCAGGGATGAATTGACCGGTCGCCTCCCTGATGCGACGAAAGAGATGCATGCTTGGCTTCGAGCAGTTGTTCGGCTTTGGCAATTTCTCCGCTGCGTGCCAGCATAAGAGCCTTCCATTCAATAGGCAGCCTATAATCCAGACCTCGTGGCTCTTGGGGAATTCCGATGGCGAAGTCCTCGGCCGCCTTCTCCGTGTCTCCCGTCAAATACCGCAACTGCGCTCGATAGGCATGGCAGTCTCGCCAAAAACCAGCAGAGGCAGTACGCTCTGCAAAAGCGATGGCATCGTCAATAAACTTTGCGGCATCAAGGAGAAAGCCACGGGAAATAGATAAATCGCAGCATTGCAAGGCGCCCAGAGAGGCGTACAGCCAGTTTCCCTGCTCTGCGCGGCGTGCGTTATGCTGGGAGAGCACATCCATGGCATCGTCAAGACGACCCAGGCCGACAAGGTAGCGCCCGCGGTCGTATAGCCATAGCATTTGCGCATCTTCTGGTAATTGTTCGACGATACCAATGCCGCCGACGGACTCGGCTACCTGAAACACATGGCAGATACGCTCACCACGCGCAAACGCGCCCAACCGCCGCCCTAGGTTCGAATACCCCCCGACTTTTTCAATGTGAATATGCCAAGCCTCTTCGACTTTTCCCGCTTGGACTGTGTGGTACATTGCCTCGGTTAAAAGATCGAGCATGACGGGATCGGTCGGTAGTGTCTCATGGTCTACGGCGGAGAGATTTTGTTGCAGGTACTGCCCGATCTTATCGTGGGATAACAATGCGTCACTAGTGTCTACATTGCGCAGGAAGCCACTGCGAACGGCAAGATGCACAGAGTAAACGTCGTCCTTCTCAGGCGCCACCTGGTATCCATGCGGATACTTGTCCTGGGCCATCTGGACCAAACGGAGTTGACACAATGAAAGCAGTCTTTCGTGCATCTCTTCTCGCCAGTTGGACACTGCTTGTGTGACTACGACAGATTTCGGAACCTCCGAAAAAACAGCGAGCAAGACTTCGAATGGCACAGGTAGGCGAAACATGCAAACTCTCTCCAGAAGCCACAGCGACAAAGAATCGCGAACCAATAGAGCACTTCGGTAGCGATCAGTGAGAGCGAGAAACTGCAGCTCTTTTTTTATAACAAGTCTCTTTTGTGCGGAGGGTTCACGCGAAAGAGAGACATTCAACTCTTCTTTCTTTACTGTCGAGAACCGCGACACTTCGGTTCCGCCAAATTCTTTGATGTATGCCCCCATTAGATCGACGGTGAGAGCGTGAGCTCCGCATTCTTCCCTGACGATCCGCAGTAGATTTTCCTCATTGCCCTGAACTCCGTGGCGTCGAAGGAGGTCCACAGCCGCTGCTTCCGGTAAGGACTCGACTTCCAGGCGGACATAATTTACGGCTTCTTGTTCCTCAAGATCAGCGATCGGAAGGCGGGTCGAGATAATGGCGTTAACGCCGCGCAGTAGGGCATTGGCGATTCGGTCGAGAAAGTCACGCATTGATGGATCTGTGACTCTTCCGCGAGCGCCCTCCTCATTGCCGATATCCTGGATCGCCTCCATCCCGTCCAAAATAAGAAGAAGCGGCCCAACAACCCGGCCCAACAACTGCATAGTGCGATAAAAGGAAGGCTCCTGCCGACTATCGGAAGCGATATCAGGATTCAACCACCTTTCAAGTGTGCCAAAGAAGAGAAGGGGATCAGGAAACTCGGTGAATGAGAATGAGAATATTGCCGCAGGCGTTGCAAGAGAGATGTCTTTCTTGAGTGACGAAATCTCTTCGGTCACTTCGGGGAGGAGCTGTAGAAAGCGGCTGGCAAGGGCCGTCTTGCCGGAGCCTCCAATGCCGACGAGTGCGCATACACCATGTCCTCCCGTGCGCCACCATTGGCACAAGGAGTCCAACTCGGGGCGGTCTTCAAAATTGCGATTACTTGTCACTCCGGAGTGAAAATAGAAACGAGGCTCAGGACATTTTTTGGGCATTGGCATTTAGCTATAATGGGTTAGGCGACTATGCGTATGTCGCGTTTCCTCCGACCAACTCTAGCCATTATACTGTAGGGCACTGCAAAGGGAAGAGGATCAATCCGCCCATCAATTGGGCAGCGAGGAGGCACCATGGCGTTGAGGGCAGCGTTAGCCTACAAGAATCGATTGGTAGGCATGCTGTGGTTCGCGGTCTTCGTCAATTATGCCGTCCGGTTTACCGTCCCTTCCGTACTGCATCTCATCGGGGATGACTTTGGCGTTGGTCTTGTCCGATTGGGAGGGCTGGTTTCGGTTTTTGCCTTGACTTATGGCGTTTTCGCTCCTCTCGCAGGGAGGATTGTAGATCGAGTAGGTCCACGCACAACAGTAATCGCGAGCATTTTTACTTGGAGCCTAATGTCGATAGCTGTAGGTCTAGCACGAACCTTTCCCCAGATGTTACTCTGCTGGGCGGCAGAAGGTGTGGCTCAGACGTTCTATTTTCCTGCTGCTGTTACGCTTATAAGCGCCTATCACGACCCGTCGACAAGGTCGCGAGCCTTGGCCTTTCATCAGACAGGTCTCTATGCCGGTCTCATCGGGGGAAGCGTATTCTCCGCTTGGATAGGAGGATACTTTGGGTGGAGAAGTTCATTTTTCTTATTAGGCGGGGCTGGTCTTATCGTGGCGGCTTGCCTGCAAGCTGGCCTACGCAAGCCCGAAGATACTGCTCCGAGTGTTACGGCTGGCAGCTTCCGAGGCTTTTTGGTAGTTATCGCCGGTAATCCTGTTTGTATTTGCCTAAGCCTGGCTTTCGTCTGTGCAAACTTCGGCAGCACTGTGCTACTAGGTTGGATGCCGAAATTTATCCACGATAAATTTTATCTTTCATTGCCGATTTCAAGTTTCAACGCCACTGCATTCGCACAAATTTCTTGCATGCTGACCGCTCCTATAGGAGGGTGGGCAGCTGATCGGCTGGTCCGAAACGGAAAGCTACAGGGCCGAATCTTGGTGCAAAGTCTCGGCCTGCTCGGCGGGGCACCATTTATCTTTCTGTGCGGCTACTCCAGAAGCTTAATGCTTTTGTGTGTGGTGCTTTCGCTGTGGGGGCTATTCAAAGGGCTCTATGATCCGAGTATCTTTGCCTCGGTGTTCGATGAAATCAGCCCTTCCTATCGAGGAACGGCGGTAGGATTCATGAATATGGTCGGCTGGGCTCTGGGCGGAGCGACGGGGCCCTTGTTCATTGGCTATCTCGCCAAAAAAATTTCCCTGAGTGCCGCAATATCTCTTACCTGCGTATTATATATGATCGGAGGGGCGCTGTTGGTCCTAGCAGCAGGTTTCAAGGGACGGTCCTCCAGCGGACGGCTAGGATAGCCCGCTGGCCCGACTGGAACAATCGCGGCTCCGATCTGTAGGCCGCGCCCACGGATCGGAGAGGTGTGGACCGCGAGCTGAGCGGACCGAAGCTCGGGCAGCGCTTCGGCGAGACCTTCCGCGAGTACCAGGCGCGAGCCCCCCAGGCTCCCGAAACTCCCGCGCTCGATCTGCCGCGGGCGATCGCCGCCCGGAGACCCGAGGCCACTCTTGCCGAGCGGGCCGAGGTTCTGGTGGAGGGGGTCAACTCGACCCGGGCGACTTTCACCAAGGCCGACTTGGAGCGGGCGGCCCTCCACGAACCCGACCGCACGGCCCTGGTCCGGGAGGCTTTGAAGCCCGAGCGCTCGGTTGAAGTCGGGCAGACGGACGACGGCGGCCCGACCCGCTACACCACCCAGAAGTACCTCGAAGCCGAGGCCCGCCTCTTCGGCTCGGCCGACCGGCTCGCCGGTCGGGAGGAGCATCGCTTAAAGGCGGACGACGTCCCTCGTCTCCTCGAAGCGGGCGGAGCCCCAGGTCGGCCTCGGTGGTGGCGCGGACGATCGCCTTCCGCTGTTCGTCGGAAAGGCGGGAACAAGAGACGCCCTCCGAGCGCACCGCTATCGTGGAGGAGGTCAACACCTTGAGGGAAGGAGTTGAGCTCGCGCCGCTCGGATGGGAGCAAGTCGTTACGGATCTGCCGATCCTACGGGTAGCGGGCGACGAGGCTCGCCGCAGCCGACCACGCAAACGGCTCAGAAGTGCGATGGGGTGCGATGCCCTGAGACGGCCTGAGACAAAAGGCTGGAGATCTTTCCTCTCCATGTTCCCTGGCTGTTCCTGGCACTCGCCGCATCGATCCATAAACTCTTATGCGTCAAAAGCTTACAAGAATAAATTCCCCTCTCCCGGTGAGTCGGAGAAGAGAGAGACAGGAGCGTCTAGCCCCTCCCGACACCGGGAGAGGGGAGCTAGAAAGCCATCCGGCTTACCCGGAGTGGATCGGCTTTGAGTCACTCCGAGTCGATGTCGGCGACGTGGTTAGCCATGACCGTGAGGGTGGTAACCGTGTCCGCCCACAGCATCAAGGCTTCCTGTTTCTCCCGGTCGTATTCGTACAGGTTGTAGACGCTACGGAGACCTTTCTTCTTGTGGTTGAGGAGAGCCTCTCGGATCTCGTCCCTCACTCCAAGTCTGGCTAAATGCGTCGAGGCGGTACGCCGTAGGTCGTGCGGATTGAAGTCGAACCCGACGGCGTTACGAAGCTTCTCTGGACCCGGGAAGCGTGGGAGAGGCAAACCGCTGCGGGTTGCGGGGAAGACCAGAGGGCTCCCACCCGCCAAAGCGCGCCGAGCTTCGAGGATCTCCCGCATCGGCGGCGTCAGAAAGACGCGATGGGGTAAGCCGTTTTTCGATCGTGCGTCCGGGATCACCCACCAGAGCCCGTCCTCGGAGATTTCCTCCCAGCGAAGCCCCAAGACTTCGCCCGGTCGGCATGCCGTCAAGAGGATGGCTTTATAGGCGCCAGCCATCAAATCGGACCCCTGGTCGAGGATCTGCCACAACGCGGCGATCTCCCGCTCGGAGAGATACCGGTCGCGAGGGGTGAGCCGAACCGGGAGTTTCATGCCGGTGACGGGATTGTGCTCGGCCATCCCTTGCTGAAGGCCCCAGCTGAAAATCCCGGAGATGTACCTTTTCGTCTGGTTTGCCTGCGCTCCTGCGCCTCGACTGACGATTTTCCCCAGGAGGTCGGCGACCTCTCGCCGAGTGACCTCGGCGAGAGGACTGTCTCGCCACCGCGGCAGAAGATCGCGGCGCAGGACGTCCACATAGTGACGCGGCGCCTTCAGGTTGACCCACGCGTGGCGTACCAGGTAGAGGGCCGCGAGCTCGCCGAAGGTCCCGGGAAGGCATCCCTCCGGGAAGAGCTTCTGAAGCCGCGGGTCGGCTGCGACGGCGGCACCTTGTCGGTTCTTGGAGCGACGCTGCACATACTGCCGAGCCAGTCCGGTTCCTGGGTCTTTGCCCATCTCGACCTCGCGGAGAATGGCGCGGGCTCGCTCGCGGGCCTCTCCGAGGGCGAGGTAGGGATAGGTTCCGAGGGTGACCCTGTGGAGTCGGCGGTGTGGGTCCGCGATGCGCCGGGAGCGATAGAAGAGGAAGAAGCTCTTGCGGGCCTTGTTGGTGACGCGGACACCGAAGCCGGAGATGTCCCCGTCAAAGACATCTATCTGGGGTCGGTCGGTCTTCAGGCTCTTGATTTGGCGGTCGGTAAGCATGGGCGCCGGTTCCTCCGAATCCGGGGAGTTACCAGGCGCCTCTTAGGTGACAGCTAGGTGACCAGCCGACAGAGACAAGGGCCGACACCATGAGACAGCCTGGTACCGGTAAGTCTATGATTTACAGAGATATAGAGTCAAGCTTGAGACAAGCTGCGACTCCTTGAAACCAGCTGAGACAGCTACCTATGGTTACTGGAAATAGCCGTCGCGCTTGCGGTCCGCGCCCGTGTAGGCGCCACGGGCGGCGCCGAACATCTCGGCCGCCGCCAAGGTAGCGGGCACCGCCCCCATACTGGCGGCGAAGAAGGTGCGCGACCGCCGCGGGCTCGCCTGGTGGAGCGCCTGGGCCACCAGCTCCTTGCCGGTCCCGGTTTCGCCCCGGAGCAGGACCGAGACGTCGAGCGGCCCGACCCGCTGGATCTCCCGCCGGAGCTGGACCATGGCGAGGCTCTCGCCCACCAGGCCGAAGGGCGGCAGGCCTTCCCGCTCGACCGGATCGAGCGGCGAGAGCAGGAGGACGATGCGCTGGGCGAGGAGGAGGACGACCCCGCGTTCGATCTCGGCCGCCGAGAAGACGTGCTCCCCCCGGACGGCAGCTCCACCCACCGTCACGGCGGTCGCCGCCCCGCGTCCGTCGAGAAGGATCGACCCGGTCTCCGCACCGGCCGTGAGCCGCAGGGGGCGGCGGCTGAGATATGGATCGGCCAGCGGCCGCAGAACGCCGCTCCCCGGCGCCGAGAACCGGGGCTCGACCCGGGAGAGGAGCTCCACCCGCCTGGCCGGCAAGCCGGCGAGGAGCACCCGTTCTCCCACCCGCGAGACGTCCGGGTGGGCGAGGACCGTGAGGCCCGGGACCAGCAGAGAGGCGACGGGCATCCCGACTCCGCTGTCCCCGCGAGTTTCGGCCTGCAGCAATCGCTGCAGCGCCTCGCTGTCGTGTGGCACCCGTGGAGTTTAACGCTAAGTCCGCGTTTGCGGAACTGCTCGGGTGGGGGTGGGGATGCCCGGCTTCTTTCAGCCAGTCAACCGGAAGCTGAAAGGACAGATCTTCTTTTTGCCTCTTTAGAATCCAACGTCGACCCGCCGAATATCCGGCGGCTCCAGCACCTTCTTCGGAAAACCGTTTCGCGCCACCGCGATCATGGCGCGCCCCAGGTGCTCGGTGGTCGTGACGTAGTTGGGGAAGAGCAGCCGGAAGATCGGCAGGAGCGGCCGCATCCCCGCATAGAGCACCCGGGTCCACTTCGTGCTCGACCGGATCCCGTGGAGGGGCACGATGGCCGCCGGGCGGAACATGTAGGCCGCCTTGAAGGGTAGTTTCAACAGCGCGTTTTCGGTCCTTCCCTTCACCCGCGCCCACATCTGCCGGCCGTGCTCCGTGCTGTCCGTGCCCAGGCCGGAGACGTAGAGGAAGGTCATGCCGGGATTGAGACGAGCGAGCGTCCGGGCGACGGCGAGGGTGAGGTCGAAGGTGAGGCTCGTATAGCGCTCTTCGCTCATCCCCGCGGCCGAGACGCCGAGACAGAAGAGGCAGGCGTCGAAACCCGTGACGTCCGCTTCGACAGCTCGGAGATCCGAGACGTCGGGGAGGACGAGCTCCCGCAGCTTATTCTCTTGCTTCTGGTCGTGCTTCTGCCCGGTCGCGCGGCGACCGACGACGACGACTTTCTCCACTCCGGGATCGAGGAGGCATTCCCGGAGGACCCCCTGCCCGACCATGCCGGTGGCGCCCAAGAGGAGGACTTTCATGGGCTTTATCTTAGTGCAGAACCGGGACCCTCAAGATTCTCCTGAAGGAGGGCTGGACCCGATAAGATGCGGCCCGGGGAGACCATCGCCGGTCCCCCTTCACGCAGGACGGAAAGAGGAGCGCCATGGATCGTCTCAAGGGGAAAGTCGCGGTGATCACCGGCTCCGGCTCGGGGCTGGGGGCGGAGGCGGCGCGCCTCTTCGCCTCCGAGGGGGCGGCGGTCGTGGTCTCCGATCTCGCGGAGGAGGGAGGCCTCAAGGTGATCTCCGAGATCCGCGCCGCCGGCGGACGGGCCGAATTCCTCCGCGCTGACGTGCGGGATACGGCGAGTGTCCTGGCGCTCTACGCCGGGGCGCGGGAGGCGTTCGGGCTCGTCAACGTCCTCTACAACAACGCCGGCATCTCGCCGGGGGACGACGACGGGGTGGTCGAGACCTCGGACGCGACCTGGGACCTGGTGCTCGACGTCAACGTCAAGGGGGTCGCCCGCTGCTGCCGGGCCGGCATTCCCTACCTGCGGGAGGCCGGCGGCGGCTCGATCATCAACGTGGCGAGCTTCGTCGCCACCTTGGGCGCCGCCACCCCGCAGATCGCCTATACCGCCTCCAAGGGCGCCGTCCTCGCCATGACCCGGGAGATCGCCGTCATCCATGCCCGGGAGGGCATCCGCGCCAACGCCCTCTCGCCGGGGCCGGTGCGCACGCCGCTCCTCGAAAAGTTCCTCTCGACCGAGGAGAAGCGGCAGCGCCGGCTGGTGCACGTCCCCATGGGGCGCTTCGGCGAGGCGCGGGAGATCGCCGCCGCCGCTCTCTTCCTCGCCTCGGACGAGTCCTCCTACGTCACCGGCGCCGACTTCCGGGTCGACGGCGGGATCACCGCCGCCTATGTGACGCCGGAGGAGAAGTGAGGGGAGGCCGCGCGGGGGGGTGGGCCGCCCTCGGGGTCGCCCTTCTGCTCGTCGCCTGCGGCCGCGCTCCGGGTCCGCCCGGAAACCCCCGGCTGCAACGGCCCCGGGCTTTGCCGGCGGGGACCCTGCCGTGGGTGGGACGGGTGGCGATCGACTGGCAACGGGGGGAACGGCCGCGGGAGCACATCCTCATCGGCCCGGGCGGCGTCGAGCTCGGGGCCTCCGAGGGACCGCTCGCCCGCTATCTCTACAGCAGTCCCGAGCGCTTCGAGGGCAGCCTCCGCGGCTTCGTGCGGAGCTTCGCGCCCTTCACGATCCAGGGAAAAGGGGAGGAGCTCGCCTTCCATGGCGCCGGCCCGGCCGCGGCCAGCCCCGCCGAGCGGCGGATGATCGCCACCTGGGCTCACCGGGTGGTGGCCGAGGCGGTGGCGGGGCGGGGAGGGAGCGCCTATGGCAGCGTCCTCTCCTGGCACCGGAGCGCCGATGCCGGCGGGGAGTGCGACGAGGTGCGGGTCGACCTGACCGGGGAGGTGCGGGCCGGGACTTGTGGACAAAGCGGTGGACAAAACGGCCTTCCCGCCGCCGTCTGGCACGGCCGCCTGGCCGACGACCGGCTCCGCCGGCTCTATCTGTGGGCGGATGCCTGGACACCCTTCCAGAGCGGTCCCGAGGAGGAGCCGCCGGCGACGCCGGTGCGCCTGATCTTCGCGGGACGAGGGAAGACCGTGCCCTCGGCCGCGGAGCGGGCGGCGGTGGCCGCCTTCGCCGCCGATCTCTATCGCGAGCTCGCGGCCCAGCATCCGGCTCCCGCGGCTCCTGCAGCCAGCCCGGGCACGCCGGCCGCTCCCGGAGCCGTCGGGAAGCCGACGGACAAGACCGCGGGGAAAGCGAGCCCTCCCGCTGCCCCGGCGCCCGCTCCCGAGCCGGCCGGACCGCGCGCCCTCCGGCCGGAGACGCCCGCCGCGGCCGCCGCCTCTCCCCTGGTCGCGCCGGCCGCTCCGCCGCCCAAGCCGGCGGCGGCGTCTCCCGCTGCACCTCCCGCTGTACATCCAGAGCCGCCTACCGCCGCACCACCCCCCCCAGCCCTCCGGCGATGAGGGCGGCGACGTCGGCGAGGACTCTCGGCATGACGAGGCCGGCGGGGGTCGCCAGATAGCGGGAGCTCCAGACCGGGTCGAACTTCTCTTTGTACTGGCGCAGACCCTGGAAGTTGTAGAAGTGCTCGCCGTGGCGGAAGACCATGGAGCCCAGGCGGCTCCAGAGGGGGGCGAGGGCGCGGTTTTCGAGGCCGGCGAGCGGCGCCATGCCGAGGTTGAACCAGCGGAACCCCTCGTTCTTGCCGAGGAGCATCAGCTCGATGAAGAGGTAGTCCATGACGATGCTCCCGATATCCGGCAGGTGCCGCATCAGGTCGATCGAGATCTCCTCCTGCTCGGCGCCGCGCCAGAGGTTCGCGAAGGCGACGATCTTCTCCTCTTTCTTGATCAGGGCGAGCGGGAAGCGCTTCAGGTAGTCCTCGTCGTAGTAGCCGAGCGAGAACCCCTTCTCCCGCACGCTCTTCTCGGCCAGCCAGGAGTCCGAGATCGCCTTGATCTCGGGGAGGATCTCCGGCACCCCGGCCTCCGGCACGACCGAGAAGCTGTAGCCTTCGTTGACGCTCTTCCGGTGCGCCCAGCGGAGCGTCTTCCGGTCGCGGCCTTCGAGGCTGAAATCGGGGAGGGGGACCCGCCCCTCCTGGCCGAGCTTCAGGAGAGTGAGCCCCAAGTCGGCGTAGAGATAGAGGTCGCGCTCGCCCACCTGGTAGAAGACCGGCCAGCCGCCGTGCTGGTCGGAGAGCTCGCGGAAGCGCCAGGCGAGGTCGATCCGGTCCTGTTCGGGTCCCACCGGATCGCCCATGGCGACCCAGCTCCGCCGCATGATGCCGTACATGACGAACGCCGAGCCCGACTCGTTGAAGAGGATCTCCTTGTCGCCCAAGAGGGCCAGGTAGGCGTAGGTGCGCCGCGAGGCCGCGGCGACCGTCCCGGCCTGGTCGAGATCGACCGGGTTGGGGAGCGACGGCTCCGGGGCGGCCGGCCGCATCAGCCGTTCGAGGGCGATGGCGAGCGCCACCCCGAGGACCGCCACCCCGGCGCGCAGGAAGCGCGAGGCGTTGCCGCCCCGGCGGAGGGTGAACTGCCACCAGAGGTCGTTCGAGTAGTCGACCCTTTTGTAGGCGAAGAAGCCGAGCCAGAGGGAGCCGAAGATGACGATGCTGATGGCGGTGATCCAGCGCGGGGTGAACGACTCGCTGGTGAGCGAGGCCCGGCGGTAGAAGTGGCGCCGGCAGGGGATGAGCGAGGCGAGCATCAGCGACAGGATGATCGCCTCCTCGTAGTCGAGCCCCTTCAGGAGCGAGACGACGATGCCGGTGCCCAGGAGGATGACGGCGAGCTGGTAGGCGGCGTCCAGCCGGCGCTGGAGGCCGGCGGCGAGGAAGAGGAGGCCCACTCCCGCGAGGCTCCCCACGAAGTGCGACACCTCGATGACGGGGAGGGGAAGGAGGGCGTTCAGCCAGGAGAGCCGCGATCCCACCGCCGGGGTGGCGCCCGAGATGAGGAGGATCGCGCCGCCGAGGAACGTGGTCGCCGCGAAGACCTGCGGCACGATCGAGGGGGCCCGGCGGCCGAAGAAGCGGGCGACCTTGCCGAGCTGCTCGCGCCGCCCGGACACCTCGTGAACGGCCAAGAGCACCGTCGAAGCGATCAGGGGACAGAAGTAGTAGATCGCCCGGAAGGCCACCAGGCAGCCGAGGATCTGCTGGCGCGGCAGCTCCGGCGGCAGGAGGAAGATCATGAGGCTCTCGAACACCCCGAGCCCGCCCGGCACCTGGCTCACGAGCCCCGCCACCTGGGCGAGGAGGAAGGTGGCTAAGAAGCTCGGGAAGTGGATGCCCCAGGAGTCGGGCACCAGGGCGTAGAGGGCGGCGCCGGCGAGCGCCCAGTCGAGCGAGGCGATGCCGATCTGCCCCAGGGCGAGCCGGGTGCCGGGGAGCACCAGCTCGATGCCGCGGAAGCTGAGCGGCCGCTTCCACCGGGCGTTGACGAGGACGTAGGCGACGAGGAGGCCGAGGATGGCGCCGCCGATGGTCCGCGCCGCCCAGACCTGGAGATGGAGAACCTGCTGGACCTCGGACGGCTCGATGACGAAAGTGATCCCCGCGAGAGTGAGGACGCCGAGCCAGAAGGTCAGGAAGCTGAAGGTGACGACCCGGGTGACGTCGAGCGCCGAGAGCCCCCAGGCCGAATAGAGCCGCACCCGGAGCGGGGTGCCGGTGAAGAGCGGATAGCCCAAGGTGTTGCTGAACGACGAGGCGGTGAAGCTCGCGAAGGCGACTTTCGGGTAGGGGAGCTTGATGCCGCTGTAGCGGAGCGCCAGCGCGTCGTAGCCGGTCAAGGCGAGGTAGCCGAGAGCGGTGAGCGCCAGGGCCTCGAAGACGCGGATGCGCGGCAGGGCATCTAAGAACTGGACGACGTCTCTATAGCGGAATTCCTTGAGCTCCCCACGCATGAGCCAGAGGGCGACGCCGAAGAAGAGGACGCTCAAAAGCGGCGTCAGCTTGCGGAGGGAGGGGCGGCTAAAGGCCATACGGGCGAGGCTCGGGGTTCATAGATCTGGCAGGGGCGCCGGTCGCGCCGTTCCTCTTCGTCATCCGATGCGGTTCTGGCTGCCAGCTCCTGGCGGGAGGCCCGGGCTCGCGAGAATAGACCCCCAGTATAGAACAGACCCTTGCAAGCCTCGCGCCCCTTCCCCGCCCTTCGCTTTAAGCCCCGATGTGGACCAGCACCTCGCGCCGGCCTTGGCGTCCCTGGCGCTGATGATGCCGCCGGTGCTCCCAGAGGTAGATCCCCTGCCAGGTGCCGAGCCCGAGCTCCCCCGAGAGGATGGGGATGGAGAGCGAGGTGGCGGTCAAGAAGGCCTTGATGTGGGACGGCATGTCGTCCGGCCCTTCTTCGTTATGGGTATAGAGGGGATCGTTTTCGGGCACCAGCCGGTTGAGCCAGGCTTCCAGATCGCGCCGCGCCGAGGGATCGGCGTTCTCCTGGATCGTCAGGCTGGCCGAGGTGTGGCGGATGAAGAGCGTACAGAGCCCCTCCCGGGCGCCGCTCTCGGCGACCACGGCAGAAACCTCTCTGGTGATGTCGTGGAGCCCCTGGCCGCGGGTTTCTATGGAGAGCTTCCTGACCATGCGGGGACTGTAGCAGGTCGAAGAGGCGAGGTAGACTGGTCGAGGGAGGGCGAAGTGTCAACGAATCCTGCTCACAGCGCGACCCAACCCAAAATCCGCATCGTCATCGCCGGCGGTGGCTTCGGGGGGCTGTGGACGGCGAGCCACCTGGAGCGGCTTCTGGGGCGGCGGGAGGACGTCGAGATCGTCGTCGTCTGCCGCGACAACTACTTTCTCATGACGCCGCTCCTCTTCGAGGCCTGCTCTGGAGTGCTGGACGTTCGGCACTGCTCGCTTCCCGTCCGCGAGTTCCTCAAGAAGGTCCGCTTCGTTGAGGCCACGGTTCTGGGGATCGACCTGGAACGCCGGGTCGTCCGCGCCACGGCGGCGGAGGGGGGGGCGTATGAGGTGCCCTACGACCAGCTGGTGCTCGCTCTCGGCGGGATCACCAACCAGAACCTGATCCCCGGCTCCGAGCACGCCTTCACTTTCAAAACCCTCGCCGACGGTATGGTGCTCCGAAACCATTTCATCGAGCGTTTCGAGCGCGCCGATGTTCTCGCCGGGACCGAGAACGATCCGGAGCGCAAGCGGCGGCTCCTCACCTTCGTCGTCATCGGCGGTGGGCTCGTGGGGGTCGAGCTCTTCGGCGAGCTGACCGCCTTCGCCGACGAGATCGTCCGCTTCTATCCCGGGATCGACCGCGAGGAGGTCCGCTTCTTCCTCTTCGAGCGCGGCCCCCGCATCCTGCCGGAGATCGAGGAGAAGCTCGCGGCCTATGCGGCGCGGGTGCTGGGGAAAAGGCGGGGAGCGGCGATCCGGCCTGGCGCCGTCGTGCGTTCGATCGAGCCCGGCCGGGTTCATCTGGAAGGCGAGACGATCGAGGCCGACACGATCGTGCTCTCGGCGGGGATCGTCCCGAGCCCGGTCCTCGCCGGGCTCGACCTCGAAAAAGATCGCCGCGGCAACGTCGTCGTGGATGCCACGATGCGGGTCCCGGCGCGGCCGGAGGTGTGGGCGCTCGGCGACTGCGCGCGCATCCCCGACCCGCAGGGAAAGCCCTATCCCTGGCTCGCCCAGCATGCCCTCCGCGAGGGCCGGGTGCTGGCGCGGAACATCACGGCCGCGATGGATGGCAAGCCCCTCCAGCCGTTCGTCTTCGAGACCCTGGGGATCATGGCGTCCCTCGGCCATGCCCGCGGGCTCGGCAAGGTTCTCGGGGTGCCGCTCTACGGCTTCCTCGCCTGGTGGGCGCGGCGGACCTACTATCTCGTCCAGATGCCCAGATGGAGCCGGCGGCTGCGGATCGTCATCGACTGGACGTCGGCCCTCGTCTTCCGGCCCGACATCGTCAAGGTCGATCTGGCGAGCGAGCGCGCTCTCCTCCTCCGCGACCAGGCGGCCGGTACGGGCGACGGTTAGTTCCTGCGCAAGCGTCCACGGTTTTGGATCTCGTCGTCCAGATTCTTGGACTGCCGGGAGCCCGTGCCCCCGTCGAGCGGCGGTTTCCCGAGTGGCACAACCGTTGCTCTCTCCGGGAATCAGCAGCATCTCGTGAGAGTCCAAGCAGCAACCATGTTCCTCGATCGAGGGGAAACGGAAGGCGTGTCGATGGAATCCGAGCTCAGGAGGAAAATCATTCCGGTGGTGCTGCTGGGCCTCTCTCTGTGGCCTATTCTCCCTCTCCGCGCGCAGCAGGTCACCCTGCCGCTCGCCCGCTACGAGGAGCTCCGCGCCCGGGCCAATCCGGACGCCGTACCGGCCCCGGCGCCGCCGGCGCCTTACGCCCTGGAGTCGGTCGATCTGGCGATCACCGTCGGGCCGACCTCGGCGCGGGTCGTCCAGAGTCTCACCCTCACCCTCTACGCCCCGGGCTGGCAGACGTTGCCCCTGGGGAAGGCGGGGTCGTTCGTCGCCTCCCGGCTCGGCGATCTCGAAGGGCGGGTGGTGGCGGCTTCCGACGGCAGCGCGCTCGTCGTCCGCGGCAGTGGAAGACACCGGGTGGAGCTCGAATCGGTGCTCCCGGTGACCCGCGACGAGGCGGCGACGAGGCCCACCTGGAAGCTCGCCCTGGAGACGCCCGGCACCGCCGTCGTGCGCGGCCGGCTGGCCGCGCCGCCGGAGATCGAAGGAGTGGCGATCGAGGGGGCGGGCCTCGCCCGGCGCCTGCCGGACGGCGCCTGGGAGATCGTGGGGGCGCCCGCCGCCGTCCTCGGACTTACCTTGACCGGCCGCCAGATCCTCCCCGAGCGGGCCACCCTGCCGCTCCGCTTCGAGGTCACCTCGGCGACCGCCACGGTGCTCTCGCGGACGGCTGAAAAGGTGCACGGATGGATCGAGGCGCGGGTGGCCCAGGGGCGTCTGGAGCGCCTGGTGATCCCGCTCCCCGAGGGCTTGAAACCGGTGGCGGTGACCGGTCCGCTGGCGGGCTGGAACGTCGAGGCCGGGAAGCTTGTCATCACCCCCTTGACTCCGGCCGAGACCGCCCTCGCGATCGAGCTCGATCTGACCGGGCCGCCCCACGACGCTCTGGCGAGTCCCGCGCTCGTCCCCGAGGGGAGCGGGCGCACGCTCCTCTTCTCCCGCGTCGCCCTGACCGGCGACGGCATCCTGGAGCTCGATGCCTCCGGCGGTGCTGGCGGCAGCGCCGGAGTGGGGCGCATCGCGGACGAGGCCGAGGCGGCGCGCCTGCCGGCGGCCTTCCGAAACGCCCAGGGCCAGCTCCTCGTCCTCCCCGATCCGCGCCGGCCGCCGCGCTGGGCGGTCACCTGGGCGGAGAAGACGGAAGTGTTGGCCGCCCAGATCGACCGCCTGCGGGTGGACGTCCTGGTGGGCGAGTCCGGCCGCGCCACCTACGACCTCTGGGCCGAGGTGAGGAACCGCGGCGCCCAGCAGCTCACCTTCACGCTCCCCGCCGGCTTCGAGCTGGCGGCGGGCTCGCGGGACGGTGCGGAGATCGCGACCGGCGTGGCGGGCTCGGCGCAGGCCCTCGCCGTGCCCCTGGCGGCGGGGGAGGGGGCGCAGGTCGTCCACCTCCGGGGGGTTCTCCCGCTCGCGCTACCGGAGGCGGGCGACTTGACGGTGCCGCTCCCCGGCCTCTCCGCGCCCGCCGCCCGGGTCGAGGTGCGCGCCCTCCTTCCCGGCGGCCGCACCTATACCCTGGCGGACCCCGGCCGTGCCGGCACGGTAGGACCACCGCCCATCCCTTCGAGCCCCGTGGCGGCGTCGAACGCGAACGCCGCCGCCAACCAGCTCAGTCAGCAGGTCGCCGTCGCCGCCCGGCGGGTGGTGGGAGCGCCGCCGCTCGCGAGGCCCGCCGGCTTCGTCGAGATGCAGGCGGCCTGGAGCGCCCTCTCGGCCGCCCCGGCGCCCCTCGTCTTCCACGTCAAGAGCGCCAAGGAGAAGGACCCATGGTTCTGACACGGTGGTCTTCTCCTCCGCTCCTGGCCGCGATCGTCGTCCTCCTCGGCCTGGTCGCCCCCGTCCTACCGGCATCTGCGGCATCGGCGGACGACAAGCCGGCGCCGAACGAGGTCATCCTGCCGCTCCACGACTACCTGGCCCTGGTCGAGAAGGGGGAGGCGCTCGCACGGGAACGGGCCCGCGTGGCCGCCCAGAGCGAGGCGCCGGTGGCCGAGGTCGTGACCCAGCGCACCTCGGTCGTGATCGGCGACGAGGAAGCCGAGATCGCCGCCCATTTCGAGGCGCTGATCCAGGGGCATCCCAAGGAACCTCTCCTCCTGCCGTTTCGCGGACTGGCGGCGAAGGTGGACGTCGAGCCCCAGGCTGCCAGCCCGGCGTTGAGCTTCAATGCCCGGAACGGGGAGCACGGGATGCTTCTCGTCGCCCCGGTCCCGGGGAAGTACACGATCGACCTCCGCGGCCGGGCGGCGTTCGAGGACCGTGGCGGCGTCCGCCGGTTGGTCCTGGCGCCGGTCGCGGCGGCGGTCGCCGAGGTCGCGGTCGATCTCCCGGCCGACCTCGCCTGGAGCGCCCCGGGCGCTGTCGTCGTCGAAGACCGGGTAACCGGCTCTCGCCGCGCGGTGCGCCTCGCCGTCCGTCGCGGCGAGACCCCGGCTCTGGAGATCCAGCGCCGGCTCGCCGACACCGAGGCCGGGAAGCTCCTCGCCCAGAGCGTCGTCCTGACTCTCTTCCAGCTGCGGCCGGACGGCTTCCGGCGTCACGACGTCGTGCTCTACGAGGTGTCGCGCGGCAGCCTGGCGAGCCTCGCGGTCGATCTGCCGGCCGATCTCGCCGTCGAGCAGGTGGCGACCGACGAGGGGGACGTGGTGCCGGTGGTCGACGCCCATCACCTGACGGTCCACCGGCGCCAGCAGCTCCAGGGGATCGGCTATCTCGTCGTCACCTCGACTCCTCCCGCCGGGGCGACGCTCGCGGCGAGCGCCGTGGTGCCGACGACATCGGCGACATCGGCGGCATCGACGGCATCGGCGATCGAGGTGCGGGCGCGCTATCTGGTCGTCGCCTCTTCGGTGGCCGCCGACGTCCAGCCGGCAGTGGGCGGGGGGGGCGCGAGCTGGTCGCGGGTCGATCTCTCGGACCTGCCGCCGGCGCTCGGCGAGGCGCTCCAGACCCTCGATCTGACCGCCGCCTGGCGGCTTTCGGGGGAAACCCCGGGAGCTCTGGCAGGGGGGGCAGGGATCGCCCCGGCTCTCACGGTCACCCTCCTGCCGCCGTCCCAGCGCCTGCCGACGCTCGTCCGGGAGCGCGCGACGACGACCCTCGTCACCGTCGACGGCACCGTTCTCCACCGCGACCGCTTCACCCTCGACCAGGCCGGCGCGGCGCTCGATCTCACCCTGCCGGCGGGGGCAGTCCTCTGGTCGGTGAAGGTGGGGGAGCAGACGGTGCGGCCGGTCGAACGCGGGGGTACGCTCTCGGTGCCGCTCGGCTTCGCCAGGACCGCGACGATGGCGCCGGTCGTCGAGGTGGTGTCGGTGCTCGAACGGGCGATTCCCAAGGGGCGTTCAGAGCTCGCCCTCACCCTGCCGCAGGTGGCGGCGCCGGTCGCCCAGCACCAGTGGCGCCTGCTCCTCCCCGAGGGGGCGCGCTACCGCTTCAAGCGCGGCGATCTTCGGCCGGCGCGAGAACCGGGGGTGCCGGGCACCTCCTGGAGGGGCAAGGGACGGTACGAGGCGAATGGACCGGTCGCGCAGCCGGTCGCCATGCCCGCGCCGATGCAAGGAGGAGCCCTCGAGGAAGGGAGCAGCGTGGTCGCCCCTGAGAGCAAGCGACGGATCAGCACGGGCGCCACGGTGACCACCGGGGAGCTCGAGAAGATTCCTGCGTCGCGCGTTTATTACGATTTTGACGCCTTCAAGGAGCTCAAGCAGGGCATGGTGGGAGGGGTCAAACCGCTCCCGGTCACCATTCCGGAGACCGGCAAGATCCTCCTCCTCTCCGGCGCCCTGCCGCCGGTGCAGGTCGGAGTCGAGATCGAAGTCAAGGGGAAACGGTGATGAGAACGCAGCGGCTCCTGCTGTCCACCTGCGCGATCGCCCTTTTCCTGGTTCTCGCTCTTCCCGGCAGCGCCCCGGCGGAGGACGCCGCGCCGGCCCCCGGCCCAGGCAAGGTGACCCTGCCGCTCGGCGACTATCTGCGCCTCATCGAGAAGGTCGAGGCGCTCGATCGCCAACGCGGGCGGGAGAACACGCAGCGGGAGGCGCCGCTCGCGGAAGTCGTCGTTCAGCGCACGGCGGTGGTCCTCGCCGCAGGAATGGGGGAGGCAAAGGAGGTCGAGCTCACCGCGCACTTCGAGGCGCTCGTGCAAGGCCACCCCAAGGAGCCTCTCCTCCTGCCCTTCCGCGGGCTCGCCTCGCGGACCGAGGTGTCGGGAGGGTCAGGTTCCGCGATTTCGGCGGCCACCGCGGCCCGAGAAGGGCGCGGTCTGCAGCTCGTGGCCCCGGCGCCCGGGCGCTACACGGTCGAGGTCTACGGTCGGGCCGCGCTGGAAGAACGGGACGGCGTCCGCCGGCTCACCCTCGCTCCGGTCGTGGCGGCCGTGGCCGAGGTCGCGATCGAGCTGCCGGCCGACCTCGCCTGGAAATCCCCAGGGGCCGTGGTGGTCGCGGAGACGGTGACCGGGGGGCGCCGCGCGGTGCGCCTGGCGGTCCACCGTGGCCAGTCGCCGGTCGTCGAGATCGAGCGCCATCTGGACGGGACGGAGGCCGGGAAGCTCCTCGCCCAGAGCGTCGTCCTCACTCTCTTCCAACTCCGTCCAGACGGTTTCCGCCGTCACGACGTCGTGCTCTATGAAGTCTCCCGCGGCGGCCTGGGGAGCCTGGCGGTCGATCTGCCGGCCGGTCTCGCCATCGAGCAGGTGGCGACCGACGAGGGGGACGTCGTGCCGGTGGTCGAGGCGCGGCATCTCACGGTCCACCGGCGGCGGCAGCTCCAGGGGATCGGCTATCTCGTCCTCAGCTCGACTCCCGACGCCGGCGATGCCGGCCCGGGGGCGCTGCCGGCGAACGCCGTCATGCCGGCGACCGAGGTGCGAGCCCGCTACCTGGCGGTCGCCTCCTCGGTGGCCGCCGACGTTCAGCCTACGCCCGCCACGAGTTGGTCGCGGGTCGATCTCTCGGATCTGCCGCCAGCCCTGGGGGAGGCGCTCCAGACGCTCGATTTGAACGCCGCCTGGCGCCTCGTCGAGACGTCTCCAGCGGCCCCGTCCTCGCCGACCCTCGCCCTCGCCGTCACCCTCCTGCCGCCCTCGGCACGCCTGCCGACCCTCGTCCGAGAGCGCGAGACGACGACCCTCCTGACCGTCGACGGCACCGTCGTCCACCGCGACCGCTTCACCCTGGACCAGGCCGGGGCGGCGCTCGACCTCACCCTCCCGGCCGGCGCGGTCCTCTGGTCGGCCAAGGTGGGGGAGCAGCCGGTGCGTCCGGTCGCCCGCGGAGCCGGGATCTCGGTGCCGCTCGGCTTCGTCAACGTCGGCACACCTCCCGTCGTCGAGGTGGTGTCGGTGCTCGAACGGACGGTCCCCAAGGGCCGCTCGGAGCTCGCGCTCACCCTGCCGCAGGTGGCCGCGCCGGTCGCCCTGCACCAGTGGCGCCTGCTCCTTCCCGAGGGGGCGCGCTATCGCTTCAAGAGCGGCGACTTGAGGCCGGCGCACGAGCGGCCGAACGAGGCCGAGCAGCCCGAGCTCGCCGTGATGACGTTCTCGGCGCATGGTCCGGGAGGTGGCGCCGGAATGCGGGGCAAGGTGGTGGACGACCACGGGGACGCTCTCCCCGGGGTCACGATTTCGGTGAGCGGAGGGGGGTTGCCCCGTCCTCTCTATCTCGTGAGCCGAGCGGACGGGACCTTTCTGCTGAGCGATATGCCTCCCGGTAGCTATACCGTCTCGGCGCAGCTCGAAGGCTTCGCGCCGATCGAGCCGCTCGTCCCGATCTCGGCCGGCCAGTTTGCCGATCTCGTCCTGACCCTTCAGCCCGCGATCGAGGAGACGATCACGACGACCTCGGAGAGTCCGCCGCTCGACGAGCGCCAGGCTCTGCGGGACGAGGAGAAGAAGCGCGAGAAGGACGACGCTGTCCGGTACGCTTTCGATGCGTTCGAGGAGCTCAAGAAAGGCCTGGTCGGCGGGGTCAAGCCGCTCCCCGTCGCCATCCCGGAGACCGGCAAGCTCCTGCTCTTGACCGGCGCTCTGCCGCCCGCGCGAGTCGGCGTCGAGCTGGAGATCAAGGGGAAGGAGTAGGGAGCGGCAGGCCGAGGAGGGCGCGCAGGCGTTCGCGCAGGCGCGGGCCCGCTAAGTACTTGTTGATCGCGTGGCGCCAGCGGCCCTGGCTCGGCTCGTGGATGTCGTCGACCACCGGCAGGCCGCCCTTCTGGAAGAAGTCGGCGCAGCGGGGATCGAGACCGGTGACCGGATCGAGCCGATCGAAGACGTTGGTCCAGCTGCCGCGCACCCGCTCGCCGGGGAAGCCGTCGTGGCGATTCCACTCGGGCTTCAGGGCCTGTCGCACGGCGTCCAGGCTCAAGGGGCTGCCGAGGGTGACTAAGGCGTCGACCGCGGGCGTACCCTCCACCCGTTTCAGGCAGTCGTAAGCGATTACCGCACCCATCCCGTGACCGACGACGACGTGCGGCCCAGGCTGCCCGGCGCCCTGGTCCAAGGCCGCAATCGTGCGGCGGCGCATCTCGTCCTCGACTCCGGAGACGTTCCAGAAGTAGTGGTGAAGGTCGCGCAGCAGCGTCTCCAGCAGTCGCTCCCGGGCGAACCAGGGAAGGAGGACGCTCTCGGTGCCCTCCCGGGGTTTCCGCGGCTGCCGGGTGGCCGCGACCATCATCTCCTGGGCGGCGCGGGCGGCCTGGAGGGTGGCTCCCAACTCGGCGGTCCAGGCCTGCTCGGCGGTCGAACCGCTCTCCCGCCACCAGAGGGAGACCGGCTCGGCTCCCGCCGCTTCCAGGGTCTCCAGGCTTTCGGCGATCTGGCCCTCCTCGACCGGCCGCTCGTAGAAGAGGTCGGCCCAGTAGACCATGGCGCTCGTGACCCCCGCCCCGGCGAGGTCCGGGCCGCCGTCCGCGGCCAGGCTGTGCCGCCAGAGGTCGTGCAGCAGAACGGCCTGCGGCTTATTGCCGATGCCGTGGATGAACGTCACATGCGCCATCGTCCCCTCTTCCTCGCCGCGCGCCGAGCAGAAAGCCAAACGTTTCCGCAAGTTATTTTTAATTCTAGAGAAAGCCTATCGGCAGGTCCGGCTGCGGTCAAGCTTGGCGCAATGGCTGTAAAATTGAACCGCTGCGAGATGGTTCCGTAGAGATGTCCGGTCGTTCCCACAGAATCCTCTCGACCTTCACCGCCAGGGCGTCTCCGCAGTGCGGAGACGCCCTGGCGTTCGAGGGGGTGGAAAGCTCTACCGCCGGCTACTCTTTCTTCGTCTCTTCCGGCTTCACGAGCACCGCCGGCACGCCGCTCTCGGCGACCTTCTTGTCGAAGGCGGGGAGATCCTTGTCCCAGATCTCCTTCAACTTGGCGAGCTCGACGTCGATCGCCGCCGTCAGCTCTTTGCGCACCACCTGCGCCTGCGCGGTGGGCGGGTAGTCGCCGATCGACACCGACTGGGTGAGATTGGCGAGCTTGTCGTTCAGGCGGATGGGGAAGTTGAGGGGGTCCTCGTTGCTCCGGTTCTTGGTCTGGTAGAGGGCCTCTTCGATCGTCGTCATCTTCTTGTCGAGGTCGTCGGCTGCCAGGACGAGCGGCTTTCGATCGTCGCCCTTGCCGAGGCGCTTCTTGAGGTCGGAGAGCTGGGCGCGGACGTCTCTGATCTTGCGGATCTGCTCGTGGATCTCCGACAGCTTGTCGCGGGTCGCGAGGAGGAACTCGAATTGAGCCGCCAGGTCCGCCGGGCTCGCCGCGGCGCGCGGATCGGGCTTGACCTCGAACGGCTGGGTGGCCGATTCCTTACCCACCGAGAGCCGCACCTGGTAGCTGCCGGGGACGACCGTCGGCCCGGAGAGACCGCCTTGGCCCCACAGCACGAGGCCCGGGAAATCCTTGGCGTCGGGATAGGCGAGGTCCCAGGCGAAGCGGTTCAAGCCCGGCTCGGCCGGCACCTTGGGCTCCATCGCCCCTCTCCGGCCGCCGCCCTCCTCCTCCTCTTCTCCCTCGCCCTCCTTCTTTTCCTCCGCCTTGGCGCTCGCGGCGGGAGAGCCGGCGCCCGGTCCCGAGGCAGGCTCGGCGGGAGTCACCTTCCCCTGCTCCTCTTTCTCCCGGGAGGCCGCGACTTTCTTTTCCTCCGCCTTCTGGGCCGGGGTCTTCACCTCGCCCGAAAAGGCGCGGACGAGCTTGCCGTCCTTGGTGAGGAATTCGAGCTTGACCTTGGTGCCGGGGGCGACGTTTCGGAGCGTGTAGTAGACCGCGACGCCCCGGGGTGGGTTGGTGCCCTCGTTTCTGGGCGCCCGGAATCCGCCCCCTCCCTGGGTGCGGTAGGTCGTCTCGGGGACGAAGAGATGGAAGGGGTTCCCGGCAAAATCGTGGGGCTTCCGGGACATCTCGTGAAGCGGCGTCAGGTCGTCGAGCATCCAGAAGGCGCGCCCCTGGGTGGCGGCGATGAGGCTGCCGTCGTGGACGAGGAGGTCCGCCACCGGAACGACGGGAAGCTTCCCCTGGAGCGACTGCCAGTGCCCGCCGTCGTCCCAGGAGACGTAGATGCCGCGTTCGGTGCCGGCGTAGAGGAGCCCCTTCTGCCCCGGATCGGCGCGGACGACCCGGGTGAAGTGGTCGGCGGGGATACCGTCGACGATCTTCGTCCAGGTGGCGCCGTAGTCGCTCGTCTTGTAGAGGTAGGGGTGGAAGTCGTCCGACTTGTACATCGTGGCGGCGACGTAGGCCCCCCCTTTTTCGTACGGCGAAGGATCGATGCTGTTGATCTGGATCCACTCCGGCATCCCCTTGGGGGTGACGTTCTTCCAACTCTTGCCGCCATCCTGCGAGACGTGGACGAGGCCGTCGTCCGAGCCCACCCAGAGGAGCCCGGCGGCGAGCGGCGACTCGGCGACGTAGAAGATCGTGTCGTAGTACTCGACGCTCGTGTTGTCCTTGGTGAGCGGGCCCCCCGTGGGGCCTTCCTTCGACTTGTCGTTCCGGGTCAGGTCCGGGCTGATGACCTGCCAGGACGAGCCGGCGTCGGTGGTCTTGAACAGCACGTTGGCGGCGGCGTAGAGGGTATTCGGATCGTTGGGCGAGGTGGCGACGGGGAAGTTCCACTGGAAGCGGTACTTCAAATCGGCCGCGCCGTGACCCATGGGGTTGTCGGGCCAGGGGTTGACGTCCCGGAACTCGCTCGTCCGGTGATTCAGGCGGGTGAGGAAGCCGCCGTAGGAGCCGCCGTAGACGACGTCGGGGTCCTTCGGATCGGCCACGATGTAGCCGCTCTCGCCGCCCGCCGTGTCCTCCCAGTCGCCGGGGCCGATGCCGGGGCCGTCCGAGCGATGGCGGATGCGGAGCGCCGAGTTGTCCTGCTGGGCCCCGAGGAGACGGTAGGGGAAGGCGGTGTCGGTCGACACCCGGTAGAACTGCGCCGTCGGCTGGTTGTCCTCGGTGGACCAGGAGGCGCCGCCGTCGGTCGTCACGTTGGCGCCGCCGTCGTTCGATTCGATCATCCTGAGCGGATCGCCGGGAGCGATCCAGAGGTCGTGGTTGTCGCCGTGCGGGGTGCGGATCGAGGACCAGCTGTGGCCGCCGTCCTTCGACTTGTGGAACCCGACGTTGGGGACGTAGACCGTGTCCTCGTCCTTGGGATCGGCGAAGATGCGGCTGTAGTACCAGGCGCGCTGGCGGAGGTCGCGCTCCTCGCTCACCTTCTGCCAGGTCTCGCCGCCGTCCCGCGAGCGGAAGACGCCGCCGTCCTCGGCCTCGACGATCGCGTAGAGGTTCTGCGGGTTGGACGGCGAGACGGTGATGCCGATGATGCCGAGCGTCCCCTTGGGCATACCGGGTTTGCGCGACAGCTCGTTCCAGCTGTCGCCGCCGTCGGTCGACTTCCAGAGCGCCGAGCCCGAGCCGCCGCTGTCGAAGCCCCAGGGAGTCCGCCTGAACCGCCAGGTCGAGGCGTAGACGATCCGCGGGTTGACCGGATCGAGGGTGAGGTCGACGGCGCCGGCATCCCGGCTGACGAAGAGGATGCGCTCCCAGGTCTTGCCGCCGTCTTTCGAGCGGTAGACGCCGCGGGTGTCGTTGGGGCCGAAGGCGTGGCCTAAGACCGCCATGTAGACGAGGTCGGGGTTTTTCGGGTGGATGCGGATTCTGGGGATGTGCTGGGCGTCGCTGAACCCTAAGGAGGTCCAGGTCTTCCCGGCATCGGTCGACTTCCACAGGCCGTTCCCGGGCGAGACGTTGCCGCGTACCGTGACCTCGCCGCCGCCGACATAGACGACGTTAGGGTCCCACTCCGAGACCTCGACGGCGCCGATCGAGCCGCCGAAGAAGCCGTCCGACACGTTCTTCCAGTTGCCGCCGCCGTCGGTCGTCTTCCACACCCCGCCGCCGGTACCGCCGAAATAGTAGGTGAGCGGCTGCGAAGCAACGCCGGTGACCGCCGCCACCCGGCCGCCCCGAAAGGGGCCGACCTCGCGCCAGGGGAGATCCTTGAGCAGCATGGGATCGACGGCCGCGGCCTTCTCCGCGTTCTCCGCCGCCTTGCCCTCCTTCCCCCTGGCCGCGACGGCCGGAACCGGCAACAAGAGCAGAAGGGCGGCGAGAGTCGCCAGGGGGACGCCGAATCGGGAGAGGAAGGCGGGGACGGTCCATCGCGGCATCATGAGCTCCTTCGGATGGGATTCATCGTAGAGGCAGCCCGGCGAGGGCCAGGCATGGCCGGACGCGATGTTTACCACAGTAGCGAGGTAGGCGGAACGGGGGAGGCCTCAGGCCCGCCTCAGGCCCTGAAGGTCAGCCGTGGCCGCCGGCCTGCTTCAGCAGGCGGAGCGTCTCTTCCCACAGGCGATCGGCGTTGTCGGAATCCAGGGCGTAGGGCGCGACGCCGCTCATGTCCCCGGTGCGGCGGGTGACGAGGAGGGCCTCGTTGCAGTCGACGAAGTAGCGACCACCGATCCCGGCCAAAAGCGGCGAGGTGGCGAGGAAGACTGAGGTGGCGGCGCCCTGTTCGGGGGTTTTTCGCTTCTCCGGCGGGGTCTTCATCCCACCGGTGTGACGCTGGAGGCGGGTCGCGATGGCCCCGGGCATCAGGGCGTTGGCGGTGATGCCGTCCTTGGCCCAGTGCGCGGTCGCCCCGACGGCGAAGAGTACGTTCGCGGTCTTCGACTGCCCGTAGGCGAAGAGTGGATCGTAGGGGCGGAAGGCGAAATGGAGGTCGTCGAACACGACCGGCGAGAGCTGGTGGGCGCTCGAGCTGACCGCCACGATACGCGCCGTCCTGGCCGCGGCTAAGGCACGGTGGAGGCCCTTCGCCAGGGCGAAGTGGCCCAGGTGGTTGGTCGCGAGCTGCATCTCCCAACCTTCCTTCGTGCGCTGCTCGGGGAGCGCCATGACCCCGGCGTTGTTGACCAGCACGTGGAGCGGTCCCTTCCACCCGGCCACGAAGGTGGCGATCGACGCCCGGTCGGCGAGATCGAGCCGTGCGACATGGACGCCGCGGTTCCCGGTCGTCGCGGCGATGTCGGCGGCGACCTGGGCGCCGGCTTCGGTGTCACGCACGGCGAGAGTGACCTCGGCGCCGATTCCAGCCAGAGCCCGCGCCGTCTCGATACCGATCCCCGAGGCGCCTCCGGTGACGATCACCCGTTTTCCCGCGAGATCGAGCCCGGCCGCGACTTGGGCGGCGGTGGAGTGGGCTCCGAATGGAGTCGTCAGCCGCGCCATGAGGTACCCGCTGGCATGGTTTTTTCTCCCCTGGAAGGACGATCCTGCGGATCTTCCGCGAGGCCGACCCTTTTTCGCGGGTAGTTTAGCAGGTTCTCTCTGGCGACCCAGGGGGCCCTGGGTCCTGGAGGCCGGGTGCATCGATGTGGTTTCGCGTCTACCCCTCGGCCAGGAACGCCCGGCACTCCTTGCGCGTCGCGAGGAGCAGGGTCGAAACGACGGACAGCGCTCCCGCCATGCCGAAGATCACGGGGACGTTCTTGTGGGTCAGGTCGCCCACCCAGCCCGAGAGGGCCATGCCGATCGGCATCAGGCCGCCGCCCAGGGTCGTGAGGAGGCCGAGCACCCGGCCGCGCAGCTCTCGGGGGACCGAGGCCTGGAGCAGGGTGATGAGATAGATGTTGACCAAGCCCAGGGCGAGACCGGCGACGAACGAGACGACGAGCGCGAGGACTGGCATGCGGACCGAGCCCAGGGCACCGAAGAGCGCCGGACCGACGACCATGCCGCCCACCAGGGTCCAGCCGCGGACCTTGCCGCGGAGATGGAGCGCGCCGGCTATGACGTAGCCGGCGATCGAGCCGGCGCTCATCGCCGCCAGGAGATAGCCGTACCAGGCCGCCTTGGCTCCCAGCTGGTTCTGGACGTAGAACGGCAGCAGCACGAGAGTCGGCGTGAACAGGAAGTTGATGAGCGCCGCGATGAGGACGAAGTCCCGCAAGCCCTTCCTCGCGAGGACATACTGGAGGCCGGAGCCGGTCTCGCGGAGAAACTCACGGAAGACCTCGCGGGTTCCCCCTTTCGTCCGCGCGACGGGGGTGGTGGGGAGAGGGGAGATGAAAGCCGAGCTGCCGGAGGCGAAGAGGAAGGAGAGGGCGTCGAAGAGAAAGAGGAGAGGCGCCCCGAAGAGCTGGTAGAAGATCCCGCCCGCCGCCTGGCCGAGGAGGAGCGAGGTCTGGACCGAGAACTGGTTGAGCGAGTTGGCCGAGGCGAGCCGCTCGCCGGGCACGAGGTCGGGGATCGCGGCCTGGATGGCGGGCATGAAGAAGGCGCGGACGACGCCTCCCAGGACGGCGACGACGAAGAGCGCCCCCAGGAACACGTGGACCGGTGGCGAGAAATAGAGGAGGACCGCGAGGACGAGGATGTCGAGACCGGAGATCAGGTCGCAGACGACGGCGATCCGGATGCGCGGGTGGCGGTCGGCGTAGGTGCCGCCGAAGGGCGCGAGGATCACTCCCGGCAGGGTCGACAGACTCATGATGAGGCCCATGAGGCTCGCCGAGCCGGTCTTCTCCAGAATCCAGAACATCATGGCGACCGAAAAGGCCTGGTTGCCGAGCTGGCTCACCGTCTGGCCCTGCCAGAGGAGGAAGAAGTTGCGGTTCCAGAGCCGCGCCGCAGCCGGCACTTCGGCCGGGGCGTCGGGGGCTGCCGGCACGGCGGCCGAAGTTTCCGAAAGCTCCATGGGACTCCCTTCCTGTTGCATCTCTTTCCGCGGGACTTCGGCTGGCGTCGTCTTACCGCCCTGAGGCGCGATCGAGATTCTACCTGGGACCCTGGGGAACCCAGTTTCGACGCTGTTCGAAAGGATACCTCGCGAGAGGCGTCGCAGTCTTCTCTCCCCAGCGTGGGGCCAGCCAGTCGATCTCCGCGCCGACGCTCGGCGTCCCCACTTGTGGCCCGTGTTTCTGAAGCTTCGGAATTCTGTGGGGGAGGAGGTTCGGAGCGAGGCTGTCCGGGGCGTTGCCATCCGATAAAACTATGGCACTTCAGGCCTGAAGCAACCGTCAGACCAATACCGACCGACGTGCTTTCGGCTGACCCGTTTCCGGGGAGACAGAGGGGTGGCCCGACGCCGGAACCGCGCGCTCCCGCCCCCAGAGACGGATGGCATCAATGGCTTCCGGGTTCGTTTTCGAGAGCGGGACCGTATTCCGGAAGACCTTGCGCCAGTAGTCGTCGTCGACGGCCTCATCCCCTTTGAGCATCGCCTCTTTGGCCACCTCCGCCACAGAAGCTTCGAGGTCGCTCCCCGCAAAACCTTCCGAGAGCTCAACGAGCTCGTCTAAGAGCGGTTCGCCGTCCAGATTCCGTCGCAGATAGCGCCTGGCGTAGAGCGAGAGAATCTCCCGTCGCTCACCAGGCTCAGGTAGGTCGACGAAGAAAACCTCGTCGAAGCGGCCGCGGCGGAAAAGTTCGGGCGGCAGCTTGCCGATATCGTTGGCCGTACTGACGACGAAGACGCGCGCCCGGCCTTCCTGCAACCAGTAAAGGAAGTGGCCGACCAGGCGCGTCGAGGTGCCACCGTCGCCCGAGGAACCTGCGCCTGCGAGCCCTTTTTCGATCTCGTCTATCCAGAGCACGCAAGGTGCCACCCGGTCGGCCATGGAGAGCGACTCCTTGAGCCGCGCCTCGCTCTGGCCGAGATATTGGCCATGAATGTTGGCGAGGTCCAGCCGATACAGTGGGAGGTTCCAGCTTCCGGCGACGGCCTTGGCCGAGAGGGAGGTCAAGGACATGCCCTGACGCTGCAGGCGAGGCCAGACCGAGCTCGACGTCAGGACCACCACGGTACCGCCGCGCGCCGTGCCCTCGTGGACGACGTCTAGAAGCTGCCGGGTGAGCGCATTGTCGGCTTCCAAATCCTGCACCTCGGTGAGCACGAATGTGAGGTTCTGGCGCTGGAGGATCTGCTGCCCCACGAAGTCGAGGGCTCCGGCCGCCGACCGGTCCTCGTTGACGCTGCGGTTCGTAGCGAGGTCCCTCGTGCCCTGGGATAGCGTGTGGCAATAGATCGGGATTCCCAGCTCGGAGGACAATCCACGGAACAGCTCAAGGGCACGGTCGCGCTCTTCGGTACGCAGCGAGATAAACGGAATTCGCGCCTTGAGGTAGCGGTGCAGAGTCTGGTGGCAGTTGGAGAAATCTGGCATGGCTCAATCCAGGATGCGGCGGCGGCGGTCGGGAACTCCGGGCTCGCCGGCGGAAGGGGCCGGAGACCCCGAGGAAGGCGCGGGGGGGATCTGCAGACGTGCGGCTGCCGCACGGACCGAGCGCAGGAGAACGCCTTGGTCGCCACGCTCCCGGGCGAGGTTCGACTCCAGGGATTCTCGGGTCTGACGCGCCCAGCGCTCGAGCTCACCCAGCAGGTGGGAGCGCACCTCGGCCGGCGCACAGGGCAGCCGGCAGAAGCGGGCCAGTGGATCGATGCCACGGCCGGCGCGGACGAGGGCCGACTCAATCCCATGGCGGTCTCCGCGGGCGCGATCGAGATCCTTCTGGAGTTGGGAGGACAAAGCCCGAAGGCGATCGGCGAGGACTTCGTTCATCCGACAGGTCCAGCGCTCGGCCACCCCCGGAGACCACTCGATCCGGCCGCCTTCGAGAGTCGCGATCACGCCATCGTCACCGGCGCGGAAGCCGTCCAGGAGGTCTTGCCAAGCGGCATAGGTCGAGGGCGGGACCGGCGCGCTCAAGGGGCCTTTCTCCTCCGGACGAAGCTCGTGGGCGGAAGCAGGTCCCAGACGGGAAGCTGAGAGGCCAGCGGCGCCTCGGGCGCCTCGGGTACTGGAGCCTGGGCCGCAACAGACGCCGGCTGCGGAACTGCGGACTGTGAATCCAGAGGGGGCTGCGGTCGAGACATGATTAGCCTCCTGTTTTCAGACTGAGGACGGCCCTCGCCTCCTCCGGCCGGCGGAGGAGGTGCTGATCGGAATGGATCGATTCGAGGAGAACGGCGACGGCATCGGCCTCCGCATCCGCGCTCGCCCAGGCTCGGCGGAAATCCACGATCTCCGCGAGGCAGGCCCGGAGGATGCGAAGCGCGCTTTCCCGCTCGGCTCCAATCTGCTGACGGGCCTTGTCCCGGGCGGTCTTCTGGTTCTTCTTCGCCATGTAGAACAGGCCTCCGGCCACGGCCAGCAGCAGGAGTCCGAACATCCAGCCCCCTTGGAACAGAGCCACGACCCCGAAGAGCGCGCCGATGATCGCGAAGATGAAGGCGGCCCCCAGGCCCACAGCTCGGACGGCCTGCTGCTCCTGAAGCTGGTAGTAGGACTCCAGATTCGTCACCAGCTCCGCTTCGTTGGCGCCGTCCTGGCTCTTGCCGGTCCAGGAACCAATCGCAAAGTCGACCTCTGCCGGCACGGCGGCACGGTCCCGCGCGACGAGATCGCGGTGGCCCATGAGGATCCACTCCTTGGAGGCGGCGACGGCGTAGCGTTGAGTGGCCCGGCTCGCGTGGGAGGCCTCCGGGTGCATGGCCGCGTTGGTGAGGAGAGCTGCGAAGGGCATGGTCTCGGCGAAGGCCTCGTCCTCGGCGGCCATCTTGCGGCTCGCGGCGTCGCGGTCCCCCTGCTCCTGCACGATGAGCTGGAGCAAACGGTCTTCCTTGCGGAGAGGCAGCTCTTCGTCGTCGAAGTGGGTGACGAGGGAGTCGAGGAGATCGTCGACCGCCGCTTCCAGATGGGGGGAAACAGGGATCTCTCCTGCGAAGAGTTTGCTGAAGTAAGTGGTCACCTGGCCGTTGCGCCGTGCCGCGGCGAGAGCCGATTCCAGTCGCGGCCAGGTCGGGCTGTGCCGGCGCAGAGTCGGGAACTCTTCGGCCCCGACCTTGGGCGTGCGGGCGTCGAGAGCCTCGGACCAACGGCGGCGCTGTTCGTCGAGGAAGCTCCCGGCCTGTTCCAGCTCCTGGATCCAGCCCGAGCTGACCCGGAGGCAGACCTCTTGGGCCGTACTCCCGAAGACACCGCTCGCCACGGCGTCGAGCATGACGATCACCTCACGGTCGAGCGCCTGCGGGTTCTGGAGCAGGAAGTAGCGCCCGAGCCAGTGGAGCAGGGCACGCGTGCGCTTGGCGCGCCGGCAGACCAGCGCGAAGAAGAGGGCCGTCTTGTTGCCGTCGCGATTCAGGGCCTCGCCGAGGGCACGCTCCGCCAGCGGCTGATTGTCGGCGATCCAGGCGGTGAGCGCGACCAGGGAGGGTGCGAGCCAGTCGCGCGGCGCCGCCAGCATGAGCTCTTCCGTAGCGGTACGCAGGGTCTCCTGCCGCACGATCGCAACGTCCGTGGCCTGCAGGATTCCCGTCACTCGCCGGCGGACGTCGGAGTGATGGCCGAATCGCTGTTCGAGCTCCTGCCTCACCTTGACCAGACGGGTCTCGGCGAGTTGCAGCTCGGTGCGAAGGGCGTCGGCGGTGACATAAGCGACGAACTCCTGATAGAGCTGCTCCAGCCGACTCCGCGTCTGCTCTCCCTGCTGCGAGACCACGAGAACCTGCTGGTTGACCCGGGCAATGTTGTCGTTGACCACCGCGATCCCCCGGATCACAGGCGACAGGTCGACGGAAATCACTTCGCTCATGCGGAACCTCCGATCCAGGCGACGGCGCCATCCGGGCTCACGACGCGACAGCCGTCTGCGTAGACCTCGACGAAAGCGTACGAAGGATGAAGGGCGAGAGCGCGGGCGCCCTCGAATGGCGTCGGCATGGGACGGAACGTCTCGTAGTGTTCGACGATCTCGCCTTCCAGGTCGCAGACGTGGACCTGATAGGGAGCTCCGAGGTGGCAGGTGGACACGATTCCGAGCGGACGCTGGTCCAGGGTGAGATCCGGGAACTCCCGGCTGATCTCTTCGAGGAGGTTCTTCAGGGCTTCCCGATCGGTCGCGTGGGTACCGGCATCCAGGCGCCGGATGGCTTCGAGGTACCCTGACGAGCGCTTGCGACGGAGCCGTGAATCGAGCTGAGCCCGCGTGGTCGGGGAGCCTTGCGGCATCGGGGTTCTGGCTCGCGACTGGACGGCGGGTTGAGGGCTCTGGAGGATGCGTCTTGTCATGGTTCAAGTCATCCCATCGGCATTCCTCCAGATAGACACTGAGACGAAGGGTTTGTTTATGAAGTCCCGCGGTGACGCCGGGGGCCGGACCGAGGCGAGCCAGGAGCTGGGTGAAGAGGCGCTCCAGGATACGGAGCTACTCCGCGGCCTTGGCCACCAACGTCTCCACGACGGCGATGTTCCCGAGCAGCTCCGGCGGCAGACCATGCCGCTCCTGCAAGTATTCCGGGCTGTTGTAGGAGATCCAGACTTTGCCTTCTCCATTCTCCCAGACGAGGATCTTCAGAGGGAGGTCGATGGCAATGCTGGGAGCCGCCAGCATGAGAGGTGTTCCTGCCTTGGGGCTGCCGAAGATCAGGAGCTTCGTGGGGCGCATCTCCATGCCCACCTTCTGCGCCTCACCGCTGTGGTCGACGAGGGCGAAGAGGGTGACCCCCTTGGATTGGAGGAGAGCCTGGAGCCTTTCGACGGTCTCTTCGACGGAGTGGTGGCTCGGTCGGTCCAAGATGCCTTTGTCGGTTGTCATGGCAATCTTCCATCGCCTCCCATCGCGCGGGCGCTACTCGGTGCTACTCATAGTGGGTCCACATGTGGATCACGGTGACGATCCGTTGAGGCTCGTCGAGCCGGTAGACCAGCCGATGTTGGATATTGATCCGGCGGGAATACGCACCTGCGAGATCGCCCAGAAGTTTTTCGTAAGGAGGAGGGGTCTGGTGGGGATTTTCCGCCAGCACGAGAAGGAGCTTCTCTGCCCTAGGGCGTAGGCCGGCTGCCGCGAGTTTCTTTGCGTCTTTCTGCGCCTGCTTGGTGAAGAGCACGCGCCCTGCGATCACCAACCTGGATCCTCGGAGCATTCCTCGACCGGGGTCGCGAGCCCTTCGCGGATCGACTCGCGCATCCCCGGAATGGACAGCAGGTACACAGTCTCCTGAAGGGCGCGCCAATCCCGTTCCGAAACGAGCACCGCGTTGCTCTTCTTGCCCGTGATCTGCACCGGCTCGCTCGACTCGGCGGTCTCTTCGAGCAGCCGGTAGAGATTGGCTCTCGCCATGCTCGCGGTCATCGTTTTCATGCGAGAAGCGTACGGGAAAGCGTACGCTGGGTCAAGCCATGCAGGCTGCTTCGTCTTTCTCAGAGTCGCAGCCGAGAGTCGGCGTACAATTCACCCTTGAGGACTGGGCACCTCGGGGCCATCCTCCAAGGAGCTGCGTCGTCTGTACCCACTAGCTACCCCGGGAGTCCCCCCACGATAGATCCAGCCCTTCCGTTGCAAGGTCAAATTCATGTATAATAAGAACCAGATTATCTTCTCCTCCGCCTTCTTCGTCGTGCGGTGATGTAGAGCGGCTGGTCAAGACCTGGGAAGACGGACGCGTGAGCGCTGCCCAGGCGCACAGAAACTTTGGTCGCGAATCGCAGGATCGAGGAGGCAGAAGAGAATGGAGGCTTTTTTGAGCGATCTCCACTACGCCTGGAGGCGGCTGCGGCTCAGTCCCGGCTTCACTCTGGTGGTCCTCGCGACGCTAACCCTAGGCATTGGCGCCACGAGCTCTGTGACGAGCATCGTCCGGGCGGTGCTCTTCCAGGAGCTTCCCTATCCAGATCCGGAGAAACTGGTCCTCCTCGAGAACTTCAAGAATGAGGACGGGGCACACGACCATTTCCCCAGTTCCTGGCTCGACTACCAGGACTGGCGGTTGCGCTCCCACTCATTCTCGCAGATGGCGGTCCACAGCCATACCACGGCGTTCAATCTGTTGAGCGCCAGCGAAGCCGAGCGGATCAATGGTGAGGTGGTCAGCGCCACCTATTTCCCTCTGTTGGGACTCAAGCCGGTGCTGGGGCGCGTCTTTGACCTGGCGGACGACCGTGTCAAGGGCACGCCACGTCATCTGATTCTGGGCTATGGCTATTGGCAGCGCCGCTTCGACGGCGACCGGAAGGTGCTGGGCCGCGACCTGCTGGTGAACGGTACCGCCTATCAGATCATTGGCGTCCTTCCCCAAAGCTTCAAGGGGCTCACCGACGAGGCCGAGATCTGGCTCCCCATCTCGATGAGCAACGAGCTCCTGGGCAACTCCCGTTTCCTCGACCGGCGCGGTGTCCGCTATTTGGTCGGCGTTGGCCGGCTCAAGCCCGGAGTGAACCTGATCCAGGCGCGGGCGGACATGGCGTCGGTAGGCGGCGCCTTGGCCAAGGAGTTCCCCGACTCCGACAAAGATTTCTCCGTCGAGCCCAAGCCGCTCAAGCAATACTGGTTCGGAGACCTGCAGTTCCCGCTCCTGACCCTCCTCGGCGCCTCCCTGTTCGTGCTCCTCATCGGTTGGACCACCGTCGCCAATCTCCTCCTAGCCCGGGCCGTCGCCCGCCAGCGGGAGATCTCGGTGCGGACCGCCCTTGGGGCGACCAGCGGGCGGCTGGTGCGCCAGCTCCTGACCGAGAGTCTGCTGCTGTCTCTTTTGAGCTGCGCGATGGGACTCCTCCTCGCGCGGCTGTCCACGGGTCTGCTGCTCAAGCTGAGCGCCGTGCAGCTCAGAAGCTTCATCGAAGTCGGCCTCTCCCCGGCGGTCGTCGGGGCAATCCTGCTGCTGTCGGTGGCCTGCGGCGTGTTCTTCGGCCTGGTACCGGCGTGGTTATGCCTGCGCGGGGATGGCGTCCAGACCTCGCTTCGCCAGGCGGGTTCCTCTTCGAGCGTCAGTCGCCAGCGCTTCCAGAGTGCCTTGGTCGTCGCCGAGGTGGCCATCGCCCTCTTTCTGCTCGTCGGCGCGGCATTGATGGTCAAGGGTTTCAAACACTACCGCCAGGCCGACGTGGGCTTCCGCCCCGAGGGCCTGCTCACGGCTCGCGCCGACATCCGGGACAAGAGGTATTCCGACTCCGGGTCTATGGTCCGGCTCGGGCACCGGTACCTGGAAAGCCTGCAGGCCCTGCCCGGCGTCCAGTCCGTCTCCGTGATCGGACCAGACATGCTCTCCGATAACTGGTCCGCCAATTCCTTCATCCTCGAGGACCGGCTTACGGGCACGAGCGACGGCATTGCCTTCCTGGTGTTCCACAACGTGACACCGGGCTACTTCTCCCAGATGGGAATCCCGCTCCGCGAGGGGAGGGACTTCAGCGCGGCCGACACGGAGACCTCTCCCCTGGCCATCATCATCAGCGAGGGGATGAAAAAGAAATACTGGCCCAATGAGACGGCGCTGGGCAAGCGGATGCGATTTGGCAAACGCGACCCCAATGCCCCCTGGTTCACCGTCGTAGGCGTCGTGGGCGATGTCGACCAGGTAGCCATCCAGGACGTGGCTTGGCCGGGGCCGGATGTCTACTTCGCCCTCTTCCAGTTCCCTCCCCTGCTGATTCCACGCTTCACCTTCATGATCCGCCCAAAGCCTGGTGTCGCTCCGCTCTCCCTGGCGCAGCCGCTCCTGGCCACGCTCAAAGCGGTGGCTCCGGATACCCCGCCATACGACGTGGACACCATGGAGCACCGGTTGGAGAAATTCACCGCCAAGGGACGTTTCGTGGTCCTTCTGATGAGCCTCTATGCCGCGATCGCCCTGGTTCTCGCTGCGGCCGGACTGTACGGTGTGCTTTTCTACTCGGTGACCCAGCGCACCCGCGAGCTCGGTATCCGAGTCGCCGTAGGGGCAAAGGACGGCGACCTCGTTCGGCTGGTGGTGGGCCGGGCCGTGGCCTTGGTCCTCCTCGGCCTCGGCCTTGGGCTTATGGCCTCGGTCGGCTTCGACCGCCTGTTCACCAGCATGCTCTACGGCATCAACCCCACCGACGTTCCAGCCTTCGCCGGCACCTCGGTGCTGCTCCTGGCCGTGGCCATGGTGGCCGCCTGGCATCCTGCCCGCCGGGCGACACGGATTCCCCCCACCATCGCCTTGCGGCTCGAATGAGCTCAGCCGGCTTCTCTCCAGTCGAGAGGCCTGCCACGGCGGCACGTGAGGACGCTCCCGCCGCCAGCCGCTCGGTTTTCATGCGTTTCGCCGTAGGCCAGGTGGCCTCGATGTTCGGCACCAGCCTCGTCGGCTTCGCGCTCGGCGTCTGGGTCTACCAGACGACGGGCTCGGTGACCCGTTTCGCTCTGATCTCGTTCTTCACGGTTCTGCCGGGGATGCTCCTCGCCCCACTCGTCGGCGCCTATGTCGACCGCTGGGATCACCGTTTGACCCTGGCCCTGAGCGACCTCGGATCGGGCCTCTGCTCGCTGCTTATCGCCATCCTCTTGTGGCGGCACGCCTTGGAGATCTGGCAGATTTACCTCCTGTTGGGCCTGAGCTCCACCCTCGGGGCGCCCCAGCTATTGGCGTTCAACGCCGCCATCCCGCTGCTGGTCTCCCGCGACCAGCTCTCCCGGGCCAATGGGATTTTCCAACTCGGCAGCGGGACCGCCGAGGTCGTTGCCCCAGCGATCGCGGGCATGGTGGTGGCAGCTTTGGGAGTCCAGGGGGCTTTGTTCATCGATTTCCTGACTGTCGCGGTGGCCGTCAGCACCGTGCTCTCGATCCGCATTCCACGACCCGAGCGCCTCCCTTCCACGGCTCGCGAGGGCCAGAGAGCCTCCCTTCTCAAAGAGGCGGCCGAAGGGTGGACCTATATCCGTGTCCGCCCAGGTCTCCTCGCCCTGATGCTGATGTTCACCGCCCTCAACCTGACCCGCGGCTCCACCGTGGTGCTGGTGACGCCTATGGTGCTGGCCTTCACCTCACCCCAGGTACTCGGCAGGGTGATGTCGACCGCCGCCCTCGGCATGCTGGTCGGGGGAGTCGCCATGACCGCTTGGGGCGGCCCGCGTCGGCGCATGAACGGCATTTTCGCAGGGATGCTGCTCATGTCGATCATGCTCTTCCTGGGCAGCCTGCGGGCCGACGTGGTGCTGATCGCGGCGAGTGCATTCGTGCTTCTCTCGACCAGCCCGGTCATCAACGTTTTGGGCCAGGCTCTCTGGCACGTCAAGGTGCCGGCGCACCTCCAGGGACGAGTGACCGCGATGCGACGTCTGTTCTCCTGGTCTGCAATGCCAGTCGCCTCCCTCCTGGCGGGCCCCCTCGCCGACCGGATCGAGCCGCTCATGGCCCGGGGGGGGCGGCTCGCCGGCTCGGCAGGAAGGCTGATCGGTACCGGTCCCGGTCGCGGGATCGCACTGTTATTGGGAGTGCAGGCGATCGCCGTCCTCCTCCTGCTCGTCGTCTGCTGGCTCTATCGTCCCTTGCGCTTCCTGGAGGAGGAAATGCCGGATATGGGCGGCCGCGATCCTGCTAGATAAAAGTGAAGTCATCACTGCGAAAGAGGGTCTTTCTGTTCGCCTGAGATCCGTTTCACAGCTCTTGCGGCACTCTGAGACTAGTGGTATTCTCTTCTATCATGCGTCTTTTATCTATTCAAGTTGGAGCTCCTCGCCCTACCGACATGAACGGCCGAGTGGTGAAAACCGGCTACCTCAAGAAGCGTGTCGACGGACCAGTGTTTCTTCACTTTCTCAATCTTGATGGCGACGGCCAGGCGGACCTCAGGAATCATGGTGGGACCGAGAAAGCCGCCTACGCCTATCCCTCCGAGCATTACAACGATTGGCGCGCCGAGTTGCCGGAGGCTGACCTTGAGTGGGGGGTCTTTGGCGAGAATTTTACCGTGGAGGGGATGTTCGAAGACGAGATCAACATCAGGGACTGCTTTCGAATCGGCGAGGTTGCCGAAGTGAGGGTCACCCAGCCTCGAATTCCCTGCCCCAAGTTGGGGATGCGGTTCGGCGATCCGGGGATGGTTCAGCGATTCAGGGATCGGGACTGGCCCGGCTTCTATCTCGGGGTGGTCCGTGAGGGTCTGGTCCAGGCAGGGGACGTCATCGAGAGGACCGTTCGGGATCCGATCGGAATCACGGTGGCCAATATGCACCGCATGATGTACTCGGAAAAGATCGACGTCCGGCTGGCGGAGCAGGCTTTGAGTGCCCCAAACCTGTCGGAAGAGTGGCAGAGCTTTCTCCTGGACCGGATCGCGCAGACTCGTTAGCCGACTCTTTGCTTCTCGGCGTCGCCGCGGCAGGAACAACTCGACTTCCATTACCTGCAAAGAAATTGTAGCTTTAGAAGACACTTTGGGCAGCGGACCCCCCAGAGCAGGCATCCATGACGGGTGAAAGCCCAGGGAGATAGCCATGAGCAGAGAGTATGAACAGATCGAGCGCCGGAGCGGGCTGGCTCCAGAAGAGTTCCGCCGGAAGTACTTCCAGGCAAACCGGCCGGTCGTGCTAGAAGGGGTCGCGGACGACTGGAAGGAGCGTTGGACGCCGGAGGTGCTCAAGAAAAGGTTTGGCGATCAGCCCATCCTCTGCGAGACGAAAGACTTTTACGTCCATGACAAGAAGCAAATGAAGCTGCCACTTCGCAGCGTCGTCGACTCCATGCTTTCTTTGTCTCAGGAATACCGGGTCCGCACGGCATCCTTCCTGTCCCAGGTTCAGGAGCTGCAGGAAGAGTTCCAGCAGCACAAGCAGTTCGAGTCGTTCCTTCCCGAGGGCCAGATCCGGCGATCCTTCTGGATCGCGCCGGCCGGAAACTCGACCGCTCTCCATCACGATGCGAACTATGAGAACCTGAACGTGCAGGTCTACGGCCGGAAGCGCTTCATCATCATGCCTCCCGGCAACTACGAGCGCCTGTACTCCCACTTTTTCAGCGAGTCGCCGATCGACCCTCGCGAGCCCGACCTCTCACGATACCCGAGCTTCGACGGGATCAAGGCTTGTGAGACCACCCTCAATCCGGGAGACATCCTCTATCTGCCGCAGTTCTGGTGGCATTTCGTGATAGCTGTCGAGCTCAGCATCAACATCAATACCTGGGTCCGGGCAAAGGGACCGAGCGTCCGCTCGATCGTGGCGCAATTCCCCTTGATACCGAGAGCCGTCTACTGGTCGAAGCAGAACGAAGCCTTCGACACCTTTACCGAGCGGAACATAAAACGGATCAACTCCCTCTACTTGTTCCTGGCCAGGAAAGGCAACGTTGCGCACCCCTAAAGCAAAGCGGGAGCACCCCGCACGAGGAGAATCGATGGTGGAGTCGAACACTCTGGAGCAGCAAGGTAGCAAAGAGGCGGCGATATTGGAGAGCGGCGTCCTCTGGAATGCGGAAGAGCGACAGGGACCCTCCCTCGAGGAGTTGCAGGTCCAACTGGAGGAGACGGCCGCCTCTCTCGAAACGGGGTTGGCGCAGAACGATCTCACGGAATTCTATGCGCACCTCCGCTCGACCGATCTCCCCTTCGTAGCCCCGCACTCCGCGCAAGTCTGCTGCACGATTCTGCACCGGTTGGGCGGCTGCTCACCGGCGGTGGCATTGGCCGTCGAAAATCATCTCCACGTCGTGGCCTCTCTCATCACCTTCCCTCTGGAGGATGCGGCTCAAGAGGCCCGCAGACGATCCCTTCTGCGGATGGTCAACGAAAAGCGGCTGTTCGTGGCCAACACGAGCTCCCGAGTGCATGGGGCTACGCTCGCAACCCAAGGCGTGAAGGTGCGGCGTGAAGGTGAAGGCTTCCGGGTCAACGGCGCGGCGTCCTATGTGTCGCTCGCGACACAAAGCGACATCATGCTTTTCTCGGCCATGATCGAGGGCGAAGGACCGGCGCTTTTCGTCTTTTCGCTGCGCGACACTCCAGGGCTTGATATCGGCCCCTTCCTCTTCCCGCGGGCCATGCTCGACTCCGACACCCGCCGTTTCACCTTTCAGGAGGTGTACCTTCCTCCCGAGTCTCTGCTCTTGAGCGGTGTCCTCGAGCAGATGATCCGGCTCAATCGATTCCAGCTGATCTGGCATCAGTTGCTGATCGCCGCCCTCTATCTGGGTGCGGCTGCGCGTGCGCTGGACGAGGCCCGCCTGTTCCTGCGGTCGGTGAGCGGGCAAGACGGCCTCCTGTCCGAGCTCGATGGCATGGTGGTCGACCTCGGTCGGCTGGTGATTCGCTACCGTAGTGCGTGGACTCAGGTCCGGCATACCGCGGACCAGCTCGGCAAGTTCACCCAGAATCCTCTGGAATCCCCGGTCTCGATGGGAGAGCTTCTGGACCTTGCCTGTGTGACCAAGCACGCGGGCACGATCTGTGCCGAGGAGGTGGTTACGGCGGCCCGGCGTATCATCGGAGGCCGCTCGTTCATCGGCCCCGTCTCCCTACCGATCGAGAGGTTCTCGCTGGAAATCCTCTTCGCCCCCTTGGGTCCCGAGGTGAACGCGGTGATCGAGCGCCGCCTGGGACGATCCGCCCTGGGAGCGGACCCCATCCTGAGGGAACAGCTCACGAACGAACTCCACCGGCCGTCTCAACCCCTCCGCTAGAGCGCTTCAGCGGGCGTGCACACGAAGTTGTGCACGCCCTCAAGGCTCCCCTCTACAGAGCTGCGATAGGAGCGGCCAACGCCGAGGCTCGAAAGGCGCTCGTGCGGCGCGTAGACCAACGTTTTGACGAGATCCTCCAAGCGCGTCAGGAGGTCCACGATCGTCTCCACCTCAAAAATATCCTGACGGTAGAGCAGCGAAGCTTCGAGCTCTTCTCCGACCTCGGACACGATGAGGATGAGGTCGCGCGGCACCGCCCCTGAGTCGAGGTCGAACTGGCGCACGGTCAGGCCGGAGAAAGGGGCCGGTGGCGTGGGGAAGCTCTGCAGCACGAAGCCGACAGGGAAAAGCTCGTTGTAGCCCGCGACCCGGCCGGGGCGGGCTCGGTTCAGTACCTCGACGAAGGGCAGATCCTGCTGCGCGAAGTCTGCCAGGGCCGTCTTCCTCACGCGAGCCAGCAGATCGCTGAAAGTGGGATCACCCGACAGGTCGGTACGAAGGACGAGGACATTGGTGAACAGGCCGATCATCGGCTCGACCTCGGCGCGGCTCCGGTTGGCGATGTTCGTGGTGATGGCGATGTCCCCCTCGCCGGTCCAGAGGAAAAGGAGGGCTTGCCACGCCGCGAGGAGCGTCATGAAGAGGGTGGCATTCTCGCTGCGGCCCAGTTGGCGCAGGCCGCGGGAGAGCATGGCGTCGAGCCGCAGGTCGTGCCGGCAACCGCGGACGCTTCGAATGGCGGGCCGCGGATGGTCGGTGGGGATCGGGAGCACTTTGAAGCCATGGAGCCGGTTCTGCCAGTACCCCAGCATCTCATCGAAGGCGGGGCCCTCCAGAGACTTGCGCTGCCAGGCGGCGAAGTCCGCATATTGGATCGGCAGCTCCGGGAGAGGCGAAGGCTCGCCATCGAGACGAGCTTGGTAGAGGATCGCCATCTCCTGAAAGAGTACCCCTTCCGACCAGCCGTCCGTGATCAGATGGTGCTGGATGACGAAGAGGGCGTGATCGTCGGGGGAGAACCGGAGGAGTATGGTGATCAGGAGAGGTTCTCGCGCGAGGTCGAAGGGGTATCCTCCAGCCAGCACGCCAAGGCTCGCCGCCTCGGCCTCCAGGCGATCCGCGGAGAGGCTGCCGAGGTCCACAACCGGCATCGCCAGCAGGTAGTCGCGGACGACTTGCACCGGCTCTCCCTCGACCTCCTCGAAGGAAGTGCGGAGCACGTCGTGCCGGCGTACGATCTCCTGGAGGCTATGCTCCAGCGCCGCCACGTTCAAAGGGCCAGAGAACCGGACTCCAAGCGGAACGTTGGAGGCGCCAGACTCATGACGGCGGGCCCAGAAACGGAGCTGGGGAAAAGACAGTGGCTGGCGGGAGCCGCGCTCGCTGGACCTGAGGAGCGGGGGTTCGGGGTTTACGGACTGTCCCCGCGCCTGCTCCAAGGCCTCGGCCATCTCCGCGACGGTCGGCTGTTCGAAAAGCAGGCGCCACGGCACTTCGACACCGAAGACCTGGCGGACGCGCGAAACGATCCGATGGACGAGCAGTGAGTGCCCACCCAGGGCGAAGAAATTGTCGTGGATGCCCACCTGCGGCAGGAGCAGCACGTCCGCCCAGATCTCGCACAGCAGCTCCTCGGACTGCGTTCGGGGTGCAAGAGAGGCTTCCCTGCCCGGCAGATCGAGCACGGAGGGAGCGGGCAAAGCACGCCGGTCCACCTTGCCGTTGGCATTCGTAGGCAGAGCGGGCAGCAGCACGAAACTCGAGGGCACCATATAGACGGGCAGTGAGCTCGCCAGATGCTGCGACAGCTCGGCCACGGATGGGTTGGCCCCCGGGCCTGCGACGACGTAGGCGACCAGCCGTGGATCTCCCGGCGTGTCCACCCGCGCCAACACCACAACTTCCTGGACACCGGGGTGGACGCCGAGCACCGCCTCGATCTCCCCGAGCTCGATCCGCAAGCCGCGGATCTTGACCTGGTGATCGAGGCGTCCCAGATATTCGATGGCACCGTCGGCGAGGAAACGCGCTAGGTCGCCGGTTCTGTACATCCGTGCTCCGGCCTCGATGGTGCAGGGGTCGGGCAGGAATCTCTCCGCTGTCAGGGCCGGGCGGCGCACGTATCCCCGGGCGATGCCGATCCCTCCGATGTAGAGCTCCCCGGGCACCCCTATCGGCAACGGGGTCAAGGCGGCGTCGAGCAGGTAGATCCTCAGATTGCCGATCGGCCGGCCGATCGGCACTGCGTGCCCGCCCGCGTCCCGCGGACAGCTCCAGGCGGTAACGTCGATGGCCGCCTCGGTCGGGCCGTACAGATTGTAGAGCTCCGCCCCTTTGAGCCGAGCGAAGAACCGGGTCGTGAGCTCGGCCGGCAGGGCTTCTCCGCTCGCGATCACCCGGCACACCTCGCGGCAGCGTTCGAGCCCCCGCGCCTCCAGAAAGACGGACAGCATGGCGGGTACGAAATGCAGGGTCGTGATCCGCTGCCGCTCGATCGCCGACGCCAGGTATTCGGGGTCCTGGTGCCCGCCGGGAAGCGCCATGACAAGCCTCGCCCCCACGGACAGCGGCCAGAAAAACTCCCAAACCGAGACGTCGAAGCTGAACGGGGTCTTCTGTAGCACTGCATCTTCCACGCCGAGCCGACAGAACGACTGCGCCCAGGCGAGCCGGTTGACCACCGCGCGATGGGTGTTCATCGCCCCCTTCGGTCTCCCCGTCGAACCCGAGGTGTAGATCACATATGCCAGCCCCTCGGGCTCCACTTCAACCTGCGGCGGTGCAGACGGTCGGGGCGGTCCGGACGGCCGAGCCGCGAGCGCCGCCATGCCGTCGTCAAGCACGAGAGTGACGGCGCCACTCGCCGGCAGCCGGCCGGTCAGATGGCTTTGAACCAGAAGTACCGAGACCCGCGCTTCCTCGAGCACAAACGCCAGACGCTCCGGCGGGTGGTCGGGGTCGAGCGGAACGTAGGCGCCCCCCGCCTTGAGAATGGCGAACAACCCGATCACCATCTCGATCGAACGCTCGGCGCAAATCCCCACCAGCGCTTCCCGGTCGACCCCGAGGTCCCGCAGACGCCAGGCGAGGTGGTTCGCCCGCGCGTCGAGCTCGGCATAGGTCAGTACCTGGTCGGCGAATTCCACCGCCACCAGCTCCGGCGTCCTCGCCGACTGCATCTCGAACAGGCTGTGGAGGCTCTCTTCCGCTTCGTAGGACACCGCCGTGGCGTTCCACTCGAGGAGCTGCAGACGCTCCTCCTCCGACAGCAGCGTCAACTCGGAGAGCCGTCTCCCGGGCGATCTTACGGCGCCCCTTAGGAGCTGATGGAAATGACCCGCCAGGCGCTCCGCGGTGGTGGCGTCGAAGAGGTCCATGCGGTACTCGAGAGATCCGGCCAGGCCCGAGGGCCCTTCGAGAATCTCCAGCAGCAGATCGAACTTGGCGACCCCGGTCTCCATGTCGAGAGGGGTAAGCGCCATGCCCGGCAGCTCCAACCGGCCCTGGGGCAGGTTCTGCAGAGCGAACATCACCTGGAACAGCGGCGTGTGGCTGAGACTGCGTTCCGGCCGGAGCTCCTCGACCAGCTTCTCGAACGGCAGATCCTGATGCCGATAGGCCAGTAGCGTCACCTCCCGCAGGCCGGCCAGGAACCGGAGAAGGGACGGGTCTCCGGAAAGATCCCCCCGCAACACCAGGGTGTTGACGAAAAATCCGATCAGCTTTTCGGTTTCGATCCGGTTGCGCCCCGCGACCGGGGTGCCGACGCTGATGTCGTCCTTGCCCGAATATCGGGAGAGGAGCGCCTGGAAGGCGGCGAGGAGCACCATGAAAGGTGTCGCGGCCTCCTGCCGGGCGAGCGCCGCCAGTTCCGCCGAGAGCTCGGCCGGCAGGTGAATGGCGCGCTCCCCTCCGCGTGTCCCCTGGAACGGGGGCCGCGGGCGGTCGGTGGGAAGCTCCAAGACCGGAGGCATCTCGCGAAGCTGCTCGCGCCAGTACGAGAGCGAGGATTCCAGGGCATCCCCCTGCAGCCAGTTCCGCTGCCAGATCGCGAAATCGGCGTATTGCACGGGGAGTGGAGGGAGCAGCGAAGAGGCGCCGACCCGAAGCGAGCTGTAGAGGGCCGCAACCTCTTGGACCAAGAGGCTCGCGGACCGACCATCGCTGACGATGTGGTGCATGTTGAGGACGGCGATGTGGTCCTCTGGAGCCAGGCGGAGGAGTTGGCACCGCAGGAGCGGTCCACGAGCGAGGTCGAACGAGCGCCGGGCCTCCGCACCGATCCACCGCTTCGCCTCGAGCTCCCGCTGCCGGCAGAGCGCTCAGATCGATGACCGGCAGGGGCGCCGGGAGGGGCGGACCGACGGCCTGTAGCGGCTCGTCATCGACCACCAGGAAGACCGTGCGCAAAACCTCGTGGCGCCTGACGATCTCGCCGAGTGCCGCCACGAGCACCGGCACAGCGAGAACGCCTTGCAGGCGCAGCGCCGCCGGCAGGTTGTAGGCCGGGCTTGCTGGCTCGAGCTGATGGACCAGCCAGAGCCGTTGCTGCGCGAAGGACAGCGGTAAAGCCCGATTCCGCGGCACTCGCACGAGCGGCGGCGCAGAGAGAGCCGGGCTCCGGCGGTTTCCATGTCGATCCCAGGACTCTTCCACTCTGGTCGCGAGCTCGGCGACGGTGGGGGCTTCGAAGAGCCAGCGGAGGTGCAGCTCGATGCCGAAGATCCGCTGCAGGCGGAAGGCCACCTGGGTCACGAGAAGAGAATGCCCCCCAAGGGCGAAAAAATTGTCGTCCGGCCCGACCTGCTGAAGCCCGAGGACGTCCGCCCAGACCTCCGCCACCAATTGCTCGACGGGTGTTCGCAGGCTTCGGCCCTCGCCCACGACCACGTCCGGCGCGGGGAGCCGCATGCGGTCCACCTTGCCGTTGGGAGTGAGGGGAACGGCATCCAGCACGACGAAGGCCGCCGGCACCATGTAGTCCGGCAGAGTCTCGCGGATGAAGGCCCGCAGCTCGTCCGGCGGCGGGCTCGGCTGCCGGCGGAATACGAGGTAGGCGACGATCTGCTTGTCTCCCGGGCGATCCTCGCGGAGCAGGAGGAGGGCCGACTCCACCTCCGGATGGCTGAGCAGGCGGGCCTCGATTTCCTCGAGCTCGATTCGGTAGCCCCGCACCTTCACCTGGCGGTCGCCACGCCCCAGGAACACGAGCTCGCCATTCGGCAGCACCCGGGCGAGGTCGCCGGTGCGGTACAGACGGCTCCCGGGAACGCTCGAAAACGGGTGCGGCACGAAGCGCTCCGCGGTGACCTCTGGACGGTTCTGATACCCGCGAGCCAGGAGGCCGCCGCTGACGCAGAGCTCCCCGGCCAGGCCGATCGGCGCAAGGTTTCCTTCTCGGTCGAGAAGGTGGATCTCCGTACCCGGAATGGCGCGTCCGAGCGACACCTCGCCTTGCGATTCCGAGAGCGAAGGCACGTTCAGGTGGCCCACGGTCGAGGTGATCGTCGACTCTGTCAACCCATAGGTATTGATCAGCCGCGCGCCTTCCCCGGCATGCCGGCGCCATGAGACCAGCCGCTCCGGCAGCGCCCGCTCCCCACCGAGGACGATCAGCCGCAGCGAGGACGGCAGGGCCAGGCCGTCCGTATCGAGCTTGGCCACGATCTCGTGCCAGAACGCCGTCGGCAGGGCCATCACTGTCACCGACCATTGCCGGCAGGTCTCCAGAAACACCGCCATGGACTCCATCATCGAGTCCGTGCGCAGCACGAGCTCCGCTCCTCCCGTCAGGCAGGGCGAGATTTCCTCAAGGCTGGTATCGAAGCTGATCGAGCAGAACTGGAGAACGCGGTCCCCCGGATGGACGCCGTAGATCGGCAGGACCGTCTCGGTATAGCTCGTGAGGGCGTAGTGGGAAATCATCCCGCCCTTCGGACGACCGGTGGAGCCCGATGTATAGATCACATAGGCCAGCTGGTTCGGGTGGATGTCGAGCCGCGGGCGCTCGTCGCTCTCCACCTCCAAATCCTCGAGGTCCAGGAAGAGGGCGTGGCGTACGCGGCCGGGAAGCCGGCCGGCCAGACCGGACTGGGTCAGGAGGACAGGAGCCGCCGAGTCCTCCAGCATGAAGGCTAGCCGCTCCTCCGGATACGCCACGTCAAGAGGAACGTAGGTGCCGCCGGCCTTGAGAATCCCGAGGAGCGCCACGATCAGCTCCGGCGAGCGCTCGGTCAGCACGCCCACCCGCACGTCCGGACCGACGCCGAGCCGAAGCAACCGGTGAGCCAGCCGGTTGGCCCAGAGGTCGAGCTCGCCATACGTGAGACGCCGCCCGACATGAAAGAGCGCCGGACTGTAGGGAGCGAAATCCACCCAGCGTTCGAACATCGCCACAATCGAAGAGCTCCGCGGCGGCCATATCCCGTTCTCGTTCCATTCGGAGAGAATCTGGTGCCGTTCCGCTCTCCCGAGCCAAGGCAGATCGGAAATCCGGCGGTCCGGCTCGGCCACCGCCGCGCGCAGCCAGTTGGCGAAATGCCCCATCCAGCGCTCGATCGTCGTCCCGTCGAACAGGTCCCGGCTGTATTCGATCATCCCTCCGAGGCGGCCGTCCGACTCCACGAGATCCAAGCCCAGAGAGAATTTGGACACATAGCTGTCAATCGGGATCGGCTCCAGCCGAAGAGCGGGCAGCACGAGCTCCGTGGGAGGACCGTTCTGCAAAACGAAAAGAACCTGGAAGAGCGGCGATGCCGACAGGCTCCGTTCCGGCGCCAGCTCTTCGACGACTTTCTCGAACGGCAGGTCTTGGTAGGCATACGCCTCCAAGGTCATATCCCTGGTGCGCTCCAGCAGCTCACGGAAGCTCGGCTGGCCCGAAAGGTCCCCGCGCAGGACCAGGGTGTTGACGAAGAAGCCGATCAGTCCCTCGGTCTCCCAACGGTTCCGGTTTGCGATCGGGGACCCGATCGCAATGTCGTCCTGGCCGACCTGGCGGCCGAGAAGAACATGAAAGCCGGCGAGGAGAGACATGAATAGAGTCGCTCCGCACCGACGGGAGAGGGTCAGCAGATCTCGCGGCAGCTCCTCGCCCAAGTCCACCGTCCGGTAGCCACCGCTGTAGGTGGAGCGGATCGGCCGCGGCCGGTCGGTGGGCAGGTCGAGCTGCGCCGGCATTCCATTGAGGAGACGCCGCCAGGCTGCGAGCTGCTCCTCCAAAACCTTGCCCTGCAGCCAGCCTCTTTGCCAGACCGCAAAATCCGCGTACTGGACCGGCAGCTCGGGGAGCGGCGAAGGGAGTCCCTCCCGGAATGCTCCGTAGAGCGCCGCGATCTCGCGGAGGAGGATCTCGACCGACCACCCATCGCCGACGATGTGATGGAGAGTCGCCAAGACCAGGTGTTCGGCACGGGACAGGCGAAGAAGCTTGAGTCGGAAGAGCGGTCCGCCGGCCAGGTCGAACGGCGTCTCCGCCTCTTCCATCACGAGGCGTTCGGACTCGCGACGCGCCAGGTCTCCGGGGAGCTCTCCCAGGTCCATCACACCCGGAAAGACCGCCGGGGCTGGTCGCACGACCTGAATGGGACGACCCTCGATGCTCGGAAAGACCGTGCGCAAAGATTCCTGGCGGCGCGAAAGCTCGTAGAGAGCGGCGGCAAAAGCCGGCAGGTCCAACTCGCCCGTAAGGCGGACGGCGAACGGCATGTTGTAGGCTGGGCCGGGCTCGAGCTGGTCGATGAACCAGAGTCGCTGCTGGGCGAAAGAGAGCGGAATCTCGCCCTCCCGCGGTACCGGTAAGATCCGAGGGGCCGGCGGCGGCGCCCCCATGCGGATCTCTTCCACCGCCCGGGCCAGCTCGGCGACCGTGGGCACCTCGAACAGCCGGCGTAGCGGCAGCTCGATCCCGAAGGCCCGCTGCAGGCGGAAAATGACCTGGGTGGCAAGGAGCGAGTGCCCGCCGAGCTCAAAGAAGTTGTCCTCCGCACCGACCTGCGGCAATCCGAGCACATCGCTCCAGATGCCGGCGATGATCCCTTGGACCGGCGTCAGCGCCTCGGACCGAGACTCTCTCCTGGCCGGAAGATGCGGTGCGGGGAGCCGCTTGTGGTCCACTTTGCCGTTGGGGGTGAGGGGAACGGCATCCAGCACGACGAAAGCCCCCGGCACCATGTAGTCTGGCAAGGTCTCGCGGATGAAAGCCCGCAGCTCGTCGGGCCGCGGTCCCGGCTGCCGGCGAAACACGAGATAGGCGACGATCTGCTTGTCGCCCGGACGGTCCTCGCGGAGCATGATGAGGGCCGATTCCACCCCCGGATGGCCGAGCAGCCGGGCCTCGACCTCTTCGAGTTCGATCCGGTAGCCTCGTACCTTCACCTGACGGTCGCCACGGCCCAGGAACACGAGCTCGCCATTGGGCAGCACCCGGGAGAGATCGCCGGTGCGGTACAGACGACTTCCCGGAACACTCGAGAACGGGTGCGGCACGAAGCGCTCCGCGGTGACCTCGGGCCGGTTCTGGTACCCGCGGGCCAGGAGGCCACCGCCGACGCAGAGCTCCCCGGCGAGGCCGATCGGTACCGGTCCTCCCTTGGGGTCGAGGAGGTAGATTTCGGTGTCCGGGATGACCCGGCCCAAGCAGACCTCCCCCTGGAGCTCCGAGAGTGAAGGCATTTTCAAATGGCCGACCGTCGAGGTGATCGTCGATTCGGTCAAGCCGTAGGTATTGATCAGCTGCGCGCGTTCCCCAGCATGCCGGCGCCACGAGAACAGCCGCTCCGGCAGCGCCCGCTCGCCGCCGAGGACGATCAGCCGTAGCGAGGGCGGCAGGGCCAGGCCTTCCGTGTCGAGTTTGGCCACGATCTCGTGCCAGAACGCCGTCGGCAGGGCCATCACTGTCACCGACCATTGCCGGCAGGTCTCCAGAAATACCGCCATGGACTCCATCATCGAGTCTGTGCGCAGCACGAGCTCCGCTCCCCCGGTGAGGCAGGGCGAGATTTCCTCAAGGCTGGTATCGAAGCTGATCGAGCAGAACTGGAGAACGCGGTCTCCCGGCTGGACACCGTAGATCGGAAGCACCGTCTCGGTATAGCTGGCGAGCGCCTGATGAGAGATCATCCCGCCCTTGGGACGGCCGGTCGAACCGGACGTAAAGATCACATACGCCAGTTGGTTGGGGTGAACGGTGAACGGCGGACGCTCGACGCTCTCTTCCTCCAGATCCTCCAGATCCAGGAAAAGGGCGTGCCGGACGCGCCCGGAGAGCGGGCCGGCCAGCCAGGATCGGGTCAAAAGGACGGGAGCCTCCGAGTCCTCCAGCATGAAGGCCAGCCGCTCCTCCGGATACGCCACGTCGAGAGGGACATAGGTGCCGCCCGCCTTCAGAATTCCGAGGAGCGCCACGATCAGCTCCGGCGAGCGCTCGATCAGCACGGCCACCCGCACGTCCGGACCGACGCCGAGCCGGAGCAACCGGTGGGCCAGCCGGTTGGCCCACCGGTCGAGCTCTCCGTAGGTGAGCCGCCGGCCGGCATGAAAGAGTGCCGGGGCTTCCGGGGTGAGGTCCACCCAGCGCTCGAACAGCAGCACGATCGACGCGCTCCGCGGCGGCCGCACCCCGTCCTCGTTCCATTCGGAGAGAACCTGGTGCCGCTCCGCTCTCCCGAGCCAAGGCAGATCGGAAATCCGACAGTCCGGCTCGGCTACCGCCGCGCGCAGCCAGTGGGTGAAATGCCCCATCCAGCGCTCGATCGTCGTCCCGTCGAAAAGGTCCCGGCTGTATTCGATCTTTCCTACAAGGCCTAAGTCCGATTCCATGAGCTCTAAGCTCAGTAAGAATTGGGTGGTCTCGCTTTCGATCGGCACCGGCTCCAGCGAGAGATCGGGCAGCAGGAGTCGTGCCGGTGGGGCATTCTGAAGGACGAAAAGGATCTGGAACAGTGGGGAAACCGACAGATCGCGCCCCGGCACCAGCTCGACGACTTTCTCGAACGGCAGGTCTTGGTAGGCATACGCCTCCAGGGTCACCTCCCGGGTGCGCTCCAAAAGCGTCCGGAAGCTCGGCGGGCCCGAGAGATCTCCACGCAACACCAGCATGTTGACGAAAAAGCCGATCACCCCCTCGGTTTCCCAACGATTCCGGTTGGCGATCGGGGAGCCGACCGGGACGTCGTCTCGACCCGTGTGATGGCCGAGCAGGGCCTGAAGGCCAGCGAGGAGAGTCATGAACAGAGTCGCTCCGCTCCGGCGGCTCAAGGCCTGCAGGTCTCGTGACAGCTCCTCCCCGAGGTCCACCACCCGGGAGCCACCCCTGTGAGTGGGCCTGGCTGGATGGGGCCGATCGGTGGGAAGATCGAGTTGTGACGGCATCCCTTCCAAGCGCCGCCGCCAGGCTCCGAGATGCTCCGCGAGGACCTCGCCCTGCAACCAGGCTTGCTGCCAGATCGCGAAATCGGCGTACTGGATCGGCAACTCGGGGAGCGGCGACGGGCGCCGTTCCCGAAATGCCTCGTAGAGTACGGCGATCTCGCGGAAGAGCACCCCCAGCGACCATCCGTCGGCAATGATGTGATGCAGCGTTGCCACGGCGAGGTGCTCGTGGCGGGACAGCCGCAGAAGCTGGGTTCGCAAGAGGGGCCCCCGGCCCAGGTCGAAGGGCTCCGCCGCCTCCAATCGGGTGAGGCGCTCGGCCTCTTGAAAGGCCGGGCGGAGGGGGAGCGCTGCCAGATCCACCACCCCAGGGAGGATCGGCGCAGCCGGCAGCACGACCTGGACGGGTCGGCCGAGGACACACGGAAACACCGTACGCAGCGATTCCTGGCGGCGCGTAAGCTCGCTCACGGCGGCGGCGAAGGCCGGGAAGTCCAACTCTCCCACGAGGCGGACCGCGAATGGCATGTTGTAGGCCGAGCCTCCCGGCTCGAGTTGATCGATGAACCAGAGCCGCTGTTGAGCGAAGGAGAGCGGGAGCTCTCCCTCCCGAGGCACCGGGACGATCCGGGGAGCCGAGGAGCCGGGACTTCGGAGACTCTCTTCGATGCGAGCCGCGAGGCCTGCCAGGGTGGGCGCCTCGAACAGGCTGATCACCGGCAGCTCCACTGCGAAGATCTGGCGTACTCGCGAGAGGACCCGGGTCGCGAGCAGCGAATGCCCGCCAAGGTCGAAGAAATTCTCGGTCCGGGCCACCTGGGCGACTCCCAGGAGGTCCGCCCAGATGCCGGCGAGCAGTTCCTCCGTCGGCGAGAGGGGCGAGGCGCCAACCCCCGCTTCACGCTCCTGCTCCGGCGCGGGAAGGGCGCTGCGATCGACCTTGCCGCTGGGGTTGCGCGGCAGAGCTTCCAACAGCACCAAGGCTCCGGGAAGCATGTAGTCGGGAAGCCTCTTTCCCATCGCGGAGCGGAGCCCTGAAAGCGTCGGCTGTTCTCCCGGCTCCGGCACAACATAGGAAACGAGCCGATGCGCGCCAGCCCCGTCGTCCCCCGTGACGACAACGGCTTGCCGGACCCCGGGGCAGTCTGCCAGCGCCCTCTCGACCTCTCCCAACTCAATCCGGAAGCCACGAATCTTCACCTGATGGTCGGTCCGCCCGAGGAACTCGATGCGGCCATCTGGCCACCACCGCGCCAAGTCTCCCACTCGGTAGAGGCGGGCTCCAGGCTCCAGGGCATTGGCGAACGGATCCGGCACGAACCGCTCGGCGGTGAGATCAGGCCGGCCGAGATAGCCTCGGGCCAGCCCCAGGCCTCCGATATACAGCTCCCCAGGCACGCCGACTGGCACCGCTTGATACGAGGCGTCGAGAAGGCGCAGCCGGGTGTTTGCAATGGGGCCACCCACTAGGACCGGAACCTCTCCCCGGCCCACCTCCCGGACCGTCGACCAGACCGTCGTCTCCGTGGGGCCGTACATGTTGAAGAGCGAGCGGACCCGCGTCAACAGCTCTTCGGCAAGCCCGGCTGGGAGAGCTTCACCGCCGCAGAGAGCGCGTAGGCAGCGGTCCCCTTGCCAACCGGCTTCGAGAAGCATCCTCCAGGTCGCCGGCGTCGACTGGAGAACCGTCGCTCCCGCGGCGAGGAGACGAGCCTGCAATCGGATGGGATCCACGGCCTCTTCATACGTCGCAAGCTCCACGCGTGCCCCGACCGACAGGGGGAGCAGCAGCTCCAGAGCGGCGATGTCGAAGGACACCGTGGTCACGGCGAGGAGGACGTCCTCCTCGCTCAAGGCGGGCTGCCGGCTCATCGAGAGAATGAAATTGGCGAGGGACCGGTGTGAAATCTGAACGCCCTTGGGCCGCCCTGTGGAACCCGAGGTAAAGATCACATACGCAAGATCTTCTCCGTCGATCCCGACCGTCAAAGGCTCGCCGCTTTCGCCCTCGATTGTGGGTCTCTCCCGGTCGAGACAGAGCAGGGCGGTCCCCGTATCGGGTAATGCCGGCAGCAGGCTTTCCTCCGTGATCACCATGGCCGGGCGGGCGTCCTCAAGAATCATCGCCAGCCGCTCTCGCGGGTGGCGTGGGTCGAGTGGCACGTAAGCCCCACCGCTCTTGAGGACCGCGAGGAGCGCCGCCACCAACCAGGGGGTTCTCGTAAGAGCGATGCCGACGAGCACCGCCTGGTCTACCCCCTGCGAACGCAGGCGCCGCGCCAGCTGGTTCGCGCTGCGGTCGAGCTCGCGATAGGTCAGTACCTCTCCCCGAGAGGCCACCGCTACGGCGTCCGGTGTCCGCGCAGCCTGGAGCTCGAAGCTCGAATGGGCCGAAGGCCGGTCTAAGACGACCTCGTGTGTGGAGCTCCATTCCTCCTGCAACTGCTGCCTCTCCGTCTCGCTCAACAGAGCGAGCTCCGCAATCCTCCTTTCCGGGTTTGCCAGAGCCGATCGGAGCAGGTTCGCGAGGTGGCCCAGCATCCTCTCGATCGTCGCGCCGTCGAAGAGGTCGCGGTTGTATTGGAGCGCGGCCGCAATCCCCTCTCCAGTCTCGGCTGCGGCCAGCGTCAGGTCGTACGCGACCCGACCTTCACCCAAGTCCAGAGGTTCCAGGTGGAGGTCCCCCAGCGCGAGTCCTCTGCCGCCCGATCCGATCACCCAATCCACCAGCCCCACCTCCTCCGGCTGGTGGGGGCGGTGCAGGACGAACAGGGTTTGGAAGAGCAGGGAACGGCTCGGATCGCGCACGAGGCGAAGGCGTTCCGCCAGCAATCCAAAAGGAAAATCCTGGTGCCCGAAAGCCTCGCTCGCGACCCTCCGTGCCCCTCCCAACAGCTCGGCGAAGGATCGATCGCCTGCAGCATCGAGGCGGAGCGCGAGAGGGTTGACGAAGTAGCCGACGACCCTCCCGAACCCGGCCGCCGCGCGTCCCGAAGTCGGCGCACCGACGACCAGCTCGCCCTGCCCATACCGCGCGAGCAGCGCATGAAATCCGGCGAGCAGGGTCATGTAGAGCGTCGCCCGGTGCCCATGCGAAAACGCCCCCAACTCTGCCGCCAAGGACGCTCCGAGGCGGAGGGCCCGAGCACTGCCGGCGTACGTCTGCAGAGGCGGGCGCGGTCGATCCGTGGCCAGGTCGAGAACAGGCAGCGGCCCTCGGAGCCGTCCCTGCCAATAACTCCAGAGCTCCTCGCCACGCTCTCCGGCGAGCTCCCGTTCTTGCCACCCCAGGTGATCGGAGTAGAGGAGGCCCGGGGAGTCCAACTGCGCCGCCGGTCCACCGGCCTCCTGCCGATAGAGCTGGGACAGCTCGCTGAACAGAACCGCGATCGATGTGAAGTCGGACACCAGGTGATGGAACACCAACAAAAGCCGGTGCTCCTCTCCTTGAGACCAGATCCTGGCCCGTAGGAGCGACCCGGACGCGAGATCGAACGGCCGGAAAGCTTCCGTCCGGAGGCGCTGCCCCAAACCTTGGAGCTCGTCTCCAGAGACCTCTTCCATCCCGACGTCCGCGAGCACCCGCGACAGGATCTCTCCTACCGGCTCTTCGTCCCGCACCACGAACGCGGTGCGCAGAGCGGCGTGCCGATCGACGAGGATCTGGAACGTCCGTGCGAGGGCTGCCCGGTCGAGACGGCCGAAGATCCTCGCCGCACCGGCGAGGTTGTAAGCCGCACTCGTCGGTGACAACCGGTCCGCAAGCCAGAGCGCTCTTTGGTTGGAAGAGAGCCGGCCTTCCCTGCCAACCGCTACTGCAGGCAGCGGAAGCGCGGTAGGGATCTCTCCGCCCGCAGGAAGCGAGATTTTCTCGGCGACTTCCGCGAGGGTCGGTCCTTCGAGCAACCAGGCGAGAGAGATACGGGTTCCGAAGCGCCTCTCCACCTGGCCCTGGAGCTCCACCGCGGCGAGCGAGTCCAAGCCCAGAGCCGTAAGAGGTACCCGCAGACCCACGCGCTCGAGGGAGGTCCGGAGGATTTCGGCCGCAGAGCGGACCAGGAAGCCCTCGACCCCATCTCCGGGCCGGGCTTCGATCTCGGCCTCTGCTCTTACACCCTGCGCTCCCTCCGCTTTCGCCGCCGTTGCGGCGGAGCCGCTGCGGGAGACGATCTCCAACTCGCCTGACAGATAGGCGGCCCGGCAGGCGCCGCGCTGGATCTTGCCACTGGAAGTCTTGAGAATCGTGCCGGCGCGGATCAGCACCACCTCGGCGGCGCAGACCTCGTGTTCCTCGGACACCGCGCGCAGCACGGCCTCGGCCAGCGCGAGGGGGTCTATCGGCTCGCTCGGACGGCGCTCAACCTCCTGGAGGACGATCAGTCGCTCCTCCCCTTCCATCCCATCGTCTCCACCGATCGAGAAGGCAGCACCGCACCCAGGCCTTAGCGCGGGATGGCTCCGCTCCACAGTCTGCTCGATGTCCTGCGGGTAGAAATTGCGCCCCCGCAGGATGATCAGGTCTTTGAGTCGGCCGGTGACGAAAAGTTCGGTTCCGCGGAAGAAACCCAGGTCTCCCGTCCGCAGAAAGGGACACTCCTCGCCGTCGAGCCGAGCCTTAAAGACCGGCGTGCTCTCCTCGGGTTGATTCCAATATCCCGCCGCGACGCTCGGCCCGCACACCCAGATCTCACCCACGTTTCCGGGCGGGCAGATCTCGCCCGATTGGGGATTCACGATCGCGACCCGTTGATCCTCGGCGGGCCGGCCGGAGCCTACGAGCTCGCGCGCTCCGGTCGCGCCGTCGGCGACCTCGACGGTACGGTTGCGCTCCAACGCCTCTCCCCCAAAGGACTCGGTTACCGGCAGCTCCTCGGGACTGCCGCCGGTCACGAAGAGAGTCGCCTCTGCCAGGCCGTAGCATGGGAAGAAGGCCTCTGGCCTGAACCCGCATCCCGAAAAAGCATCGCTAAAGCGACGCATCGTCTCGGCCCGGACCGGCTCGGCGCCGTTGAACGCAACCTTCCAACTGGAGAGGTCGAGAGCCTCGCGCTGCACCCGTTCGATCTTACTGACGCACAGGTCGTAGGCGAAGTTAGGGCCCCCACTGGTCGTTCCCTGGTAACGGTTGATCGCTTCGAGCCAGAGCGAAGGCCTCTGGAGGAAGGTCATCGGCGACATGAGAATCGTCTGCCCGCCCACGTAGAGCGGCTGCAAGACTGTTCCGATCAGCCCCATGTCGTGGTAGAGCGGCAGCCACCCAACGACGATCGAATCCGAATTCTGCTTGAACGATCGCCGGATCATCTCCGAGTTGTGGAGGAGATTACCCTGGGTGACGATCACTCCCTTGGGGGCGGCGGTCGAGCCTGAGGTATATTGGATGAAGGCGATATCCGATTTCCCTGGAGACGGCTCGGTCCAAGTGTCGGCCAGAGCGGGAGAGAGGAGATCCGTCACCAGCCATCGGGCTCTGGCGAGAGCTTCAACCTGCTTCCCCAGATGCGCCGCGTGCTCGGCCACTGAGGCCGAGGAGAGGACCAGCTTTGCGTCGCAGTCCGCCGCTACCGCCTGCAGCCTCTCCTGGCTCCCATTGAGACGCGGCGGATACGCGGGGACCGCTACAACGCCTGCATATAAGCAGCCAAAGAATGCAGTGACGAACTCTAGCCCGGGAGGGTAGAGAAGGAGAGCCCGCTCGCCCCAATTGGCGTGCTCCTGGAGTGCTGCCGCCAGGGTGCGCGCACGGAGGTCGAGATCCGCGAAGGAAAGGCTCTCCACTTCCTGGCCGTTGCTATCCAGGAAGACATATCCACGTCGATCCGGAGTCTCCGCAGCACGCGTGCGGAGAACCTCCACGAAAGATGAGGGGATGAGCATTCGATACCGCGCCTGCGGTGATGGTCTCAAACGCTCGCGACCCGGTCCACTTTCGGGGGGGGCGTAGAAATATTGCGGTATAGTCTCAGGAAGAAATTTTTGTAGAATTGCGGGTATGTCTCACCCTGAATCCTGTCTCCGAGCAGCCGATGCAACTCGGGCAAGCGGTGGATCGGGGCGCTCGGAAGCCAATGGTGCTCGATGTGGTAATTGTTGCCGTTGGTAAACCAATACCCAAACCATCCGGCTTTGATCGTCCGTGTGTTGACGAGCACATCGACGGTGTCGGTCGCTCTCTCCCAGTGCTCGGGCAATTCGATCAAAGCATGCGTGGGGATCGCGACCAGTAGTGGGAACAGCCAAAGCTTGAGAAAAAGCGCAGTTCCGAACACGATGGAGGTGACCGCCATCGTAAGGAGGAACAATGCTAGCAGGCAGTACTCGGTCCGGATTCTAGTCGCAGCAACCTGCTTCACTCCTGGACTGAGCCGCCCCCGGATTGCCCATAAGATGGACCTAAAAACCTGGCGATAATGACCCAACATCAAGAGATGAGCAATCAGCGGCTTGAAGGAGGTCAGTTGGTCATATCCATAGCTGAAGAACTCCCGATTTTCTCTTGTGCCGAGGAGCTTGTGGTGCTGGAAATGGTGATATTGATAGTCGGAATACGACACCAGCATCGGCAGGCCCAGCAGGAATCCGATTCCCCTGCTCAAAGTCTTGCCAGAGAGACCGGTATTATGAAGAGCCTGATGTTGTAGCTCTGCCGCATGCGCAAACATTAGCCCTAAGATTATCGTTCCGAGTAGCCCGAAGATTCCACCCAATCCCAAGATTAACCAAGCCGACAATCCCATGAGACCCGAACAGATAAGGAGACGAATGACGAAGGGGGAACTCTCGGGGCGGTTTATCTCTCCGAGCTCTATTCCTTCCAGCACTTTTCCGACAGTCAGCACTCCTATACCTCCTGCGCCGGGCTTAATAGAAGACCTACTCACCTAAAATACTACACCATGACTTAATTTGTCAACCCTCTTCGTTCATGTGCGGCCGAGAAGGCTGCGGAGCAGCGTAGACAAAAGTTTATAATACAGAGCATGCATCGACAGCGATGTCTTGCTGCCGTCACCAACCGAAACTTGAGGGAGTGGAGTCCTCCAGGTGCGGGACCTCTGCCTTCCCGAATCAACACTTCAGAGCACGTTATGCTGTCAGTATGTGGCTGCGTGTCATTGGTAAACTCGGCATGAGGAATATCCAGAAAGGTGAACGACGGGGCTCAGCCTTGTCTATCGATCAGGATTTGCGCCAGAGCTTTGACCAGCAGTTCCGCTTCTACCCAGGCCATGACCGGCAGGTTCTGCGGAAAGAGGGGCGTTACCCCTACGAGCTCGCGCTGAGCGATGCCATACTTGTTGTACGTCGGATGACTCTGGTTCGCTACGTTCGCAATCGGCAGTTGGTGCGGGTCGATGGCGTTGAATTGCTCCACTCGGCGTGCCAGCTCGGCGATCGCCGAGGGCTCCAGCGTGCTGCAGAATTCCTCGATGACCGGCCGGGGGTTGGACTGCGTGGCGAGGAGGTCCATGTAGCGGCGCGCCGTCTCACGCTGCCGCGCGAGCAGGGTCCGCCACAAGTCGAGGAGAGACTCGAGGACGGCGAGCGACTCATTCCGGGTGGCGAAGAGCTGGGAACTGAAGGTCGGAATCAACCGGATCTGCAGGCCGACAGGAAGGTAACCGAGCCGTACGAAGGCGTCGCGGAGCCCGGCCAAGTAGCGGCAGACCTCCTCCTCGTGGATGTAGAACTGGCTGGAGGAGCCCCCAGCGTGCCAGAAGGTCTCCTGCGTGTGGTCGTGCAAAATCTCCTTCAATGCGCGTAGGAGATATGTGGCGAAGCCATTGATCCAGGGATAGTGCTGGAAGGGTTGGACGGTGCCGGTACGGAGCCTTTTGGACACCAGGTGCATGTGCTCGAACAGCAGATCAATCAGGCTCTCGATCGAGCCGCGGAACATTCGCATCCCGTCCTTGGTGTAGAGCGAGACCTCCTCGGCACCGTGGTATTCGATGTTGCGCAGCTTGAGCATGACGAGATAGCCCTTCCGGCTCCGTCGGACCCAGCGGTTGAAGAGCAGGTGCAGGCTCTGGATTCGGCAGAGATCTCGGATGAGCCGGGACAGCACCTCCTTCATGCCGAGAAGTTCGGTTGAGATCAAAGCCACAGTCGAGGCATTGAGGTGCTCGCTCAGCCGCTCGGCCGTACGGCAGTGATAGGCCATCAGGTCGCCGCCTCGATATTCGGCGAAGATGCCGAAGTTGAGGTGCCGCTGGTACTTGCGGTCGACCTTCCGTATCACCTCGCCAACGTGGCGGCCGGTCTCATCAAGCTGCAGTACACCGGTAGGACCGTAGCAGGCTTCCACGACCCCCCGGTCGCCTAGCACCATCCAGGGGATGTAGATGTCGTCGATGCCGTACAGGGAATGCTCCCATTGCAGTAGCTCGGTGTTGCCACCCAAGGCCAGCCAGCCCCAATTGTGGGCGCCGTTGTTGCCGAAATGGCTGGTGCGCGCTACCGGCGACCGGAGACTGCGAATCCCATCCAGGGTTTCGCCCACCGTCAAGTGCATGCACGAAATTAGGCAACGGGCAAGGAGAGTGTCAGTCAGGCCGTTGTTCAAGATCCTCCCCGGGGCTTTCCAGCAGGCAACTCGCCGCGAGCCATCGTGATCGCAGGCCGGGCGGCGATATGCATGAATCGAGCGGGAGCTGGCCCGCAATGGGTGACGCCCCGAACTCCGTGCAACCGGTCACTGGAGGCGCCGGTTTTTGGCGAGGAGGCCCACCGTCTGGCCCAGCGCGTCGCGACAGAGAACACCGGTCTTGGGTCCAGATCCAAACCCGATGTCAGTCCTTCCCGAGCCATCTGCCCGCCGTCTCAGGCACCAGGTATGGAGAAGAAAGATCTTACAACCAGGCATTGTACAGCCCGCACTTTAGCGCACAATTTCGTTGATGTCAAGAATCTCATTTTTGGGCCAGCGATTTCGCTTCGTGGTGGAAGAAGGCATAGAAAAGATTGAAGGCCAGCATGTCATCAGCTGAAGATCAGGATAACCCTGGGTCGTGTCTTTAGATGTAGTCAGCGGCCCAGCGGTTGATCGTCCTCGTTAAGGCTGTAATTCTCGCTGCTCCAGCGGGAAAACACGCCTCGGCCCGCCGGTCAGAAGATCGGCTTCAGGACCATCCGGCCGTACACGAGGAACGCCATGAGGAGACCCAGCACGCCGCTCAAGATCATGGGTGTGATCTCGCGGTACTTGACGTGGACCCCGATGAACACGAGGCTCTCGATCGCGAGGACCGTGGCAGCCAGGACCGTCAGCTGAGGCTGCCAATGGAGGGCGGCGGGGACGATGAGCCCGACCGTGCACACGAGCTCCAGGATGCCCAGGGCCCTCCAGGCTTCCCGCGGCAACGCACCAAACGACGGGACGTCCTCGCTGACCTTGTCGAACAGGAAGACCTTCATGACGCCCGACGATCCGTACAGGAACGCGGCGAGGATCTGCAGGACCCACAACAGGATATTCATCGAGTGCCTCCTCCTGTTTTTCGCGTCGGCGCGCGCGGGGCGGTTTCTCTTAAGGACGCTGTGCCGATATCGCTAAAATAGGTTGCATTCCCGGCGGGAAGCGGCCCGTCCGGATACCCAGGAGGTTACCCCAATAAATATCGGCATCTTGCACGGCGGGAGGAAAGTCCTCCCGCCGTGCGCAGAAACAGATGCCGGGACCGGGTCGCTCAGAACTGCGACCAGAGGAATTGGTTCGTGACCTCGTGGTGGTACTGCACCTCGGAGGCCTTGATGAGGGTGCCGAGGGCCTTGGGGCAGCGTTCGGCCTGGGCCAGCTTGAGCTCGGCGAATTTGGCGTGCACCTCTTCCCCCATCACCTCCTGCATGAACCGGCTCCCTTTGAACATCCGAATGGCGTCGTAGATGTTGTCCGGCAGGAATCGGGTGCGCGGCCGCTTGTCCCCCTCCTCCTCGTTCTGGGGACCTTCGAGCCCGGTCTTGAGCAGAGTGTAGATCGCCAGGTACGGGTTGGAGTCGGGAGCGATGGAGCGCACCTCGACGCGTGCCGAGCGCTCGTTGCCTAAAGGGATGCGCACCATGGAGCCGCGGTCGATGGCCGAGGCCTTGATCTGGTTGGGCGCCTCGAAGTGGGGGTCTAAGCGGCGGTACGAGTTGACGCTCGAGTTGAGCACCAGGCAGATGTCGGTGGCGCTCGCCAGGATGCGGCCGATGAAGTCCCAGCCGGCGGCCGAGAGACCGTCCTTGGCGCCCTTCTCGTGGAAGAGATTGGTCGACTGGCGGGTCACCGAGAGGTTGGTGTGCATGCCCGAACCGTTGACGCCGGTCACCGGCTTGGGCAGAAAGCTCGCCGTCATCCCCAGGCGCGCCGCGACCTGCCGGGAGAGCAGCTTGTAGAGCTGCACCTGGTCGGCGGCCACCGAGGCCTCGGTGTAGCTGTAGTTCATCTCGAACTGCGAGGGCGCCACCTCCGGGTGGTCCTTCTCATTGGCGAAGCCCATGGCCCGCTGCACCTCGGCGGCGGTGTCGATGAACTGCCGCAGAGAGTCTCCGGGCAGCGAGTGGTAGTAGCCACCCGTGGAGATGAACTCGAAGCGGTCGGCCTTGTGGTAGGCGCGCTCCGCGTCGCGCCCGCGGAAGAGGAAGCCCTCGATCTCGTTGGCGGCGTGGGCGACCATGCCGTCCTTCGTGTACAGCTTGTCGGTGTACCCCTTGAGCACGGCCCGCAGGTCGGCGCTGTACGGGCTGCCGTCGCGCTCGTGGACCTCGCCGAAGGCGAGCACCTTGCCGGGGCCGAAGATGTCCGACGGCAGCCAGTAGAAGGCCGGCCAGTCGATCGCCAGTCGCAGATCGGATTCCTGCTGGCGCGAAAAGCCGCGGATCGACGAGCCGTCGAAAGTCAGATTGTCCGCCGCCTTGAGCAGGAACTTCTTGTCATAGTCCAGCATGTGCAGTCGGCCTTCGAGGTCGGTGAAACACACGGTGACCGCCTTGATGCGCTTCTCGTCGTTGAGATACCGCATCCGCTGTTCGCGGACCACGTCGGCGGGCCGCCGGGCCAGCCGCTCCTCCTTGGCCTCGAGGTTCATCTCCTCCAGCTCGTCGTAGGGGATCTCCAGAAAGTCGCGCAGCCCCGGATGCGAGGCGCGGGGCGCCGGTTGCGCCATCTCCTCCAGCTTCTCCGGGGTCATGGCGGCGAGCGCCTCGGCTCGGCTCGGCTCTGTCGGGTGCATGGTCTCCCTCCTTGGTGTATGGGCCTGTCGAGGTAAATCTACACGAACTAACCTAGTTGTCAAGACAGTTAGGCTAAATGTGCGTCGGCATATGCTAATTTCTGGCTTCCAATCCGCCTACCTCTGTTCCCCTTGTTCCGTCCCACCCAAAGACGCTAACCTCCGCTCCCTATGACCGCGAGAGACCACGAGCGTTTCCGGCGCCAGCTGGAGAAGGAACTGCGCGCGGACGTCGAGCTGATCTATGCGAGCTACTGCGCCAAGCTCCGAGCCTACGAGAGGCTGCACGAGCTCCAGGGCGATCTCGACTCCCGCTCTCTGGCGCCGGCCGAGATCACTCTGAGCCTGCCGGCGGCTCCCCCCTTGCCGGCCGCTCCCCCGGCGGCTTCGGCTCCGAAGCCGCCGCCGAGGAGGGGTCCGAACGAGCTCTACAACGCCGTCGTCGATGCCTTGGGAAAGCTCCCCGAAGTCTTCAACCGCTCCCAGGTCCATGCCGTGCTCGGCTACACGCCGCACCGTGCCAGCCTCCACGGCGTCCTACGCCAGATGCAAACGGCTGGCTGGATCGCGAAGGAGGAGTATGGGGAGGGGAGGCTCTCCAACCTCTACCGGCAGCGCCAATTCCCCGCCGCGCAGGCCGCCGGCAACACAGCGGAAGACCCGGCGGCGGCTCCGGACGAGCTCGGAACCCAGCTGGAGACATCATAGATCCGGCTCCACAGCTTCGGGAGGGCATGGCTCGGCCTCGGCGTGGCCGTGGAGACACAAGATCGTGTCGTGGACACACAAGCAGTCCTCTTGGAGACACTACGGTTTTGGCTGGAGACACTAGCGAAGAGCCTGGAGACACAAGGGATGGAACTGGATCGTCTCCAGCGAGTCGCCTTGTGTCTCCAATAGAAATCGTAGTGTCTCCACGACCTTCGCTAGTGTCTCCAGCCAAAACGCTAGTGTCTCTGCGACCTTCGCTAGTGTCTCCAGCCGAAACGGTAGTGTCTCTGCGACCTTCGCTCGTGTCTCCAGGCTCTTCTCTAGTGTCTCCAGCTTCGTCGCTGGTGTCTCCAGGAGCGATCCCAGACTTTCCGGGGCCTTCGCTTGTGTCTCCACGCCGGACCCAGACGTAGAGCAGGGGCCGCAAGCCGAAGGCCGCGGCGACCTCACCTTCACGCCACCGCTTTGACGAACGCGCCGGGCCCGCGCTGCGGCGCGGGCCCTTTCCCAGCGAGGCGATCCACACGATCGTCGGCAGCGTGGTCACGGGCCATCCGCAAGCCTGAACCGTCTTTCCTCACGCGTCGATCACGGTGAGGTGGCGGGGACCGTCGGGCACGGCCGCAGCGGGGATGCGGCGGTCGAAGGTGGCAAGGCTGGCGCCATGGCTGCGAGCCAAGGCGAGGAGGTAGAGATCGGTCACGCGCGAGGGTGTGAGGAGCGCGGGCCGGGCCAGATGGGCAGGATCGAGCAGGGAGATGTCGTCGGGGCAAAATTCGTGACGCGGGTCGGCGCAAAACGCCGCCACTACGGCACACACCTCGGCGGCAGTGCCGAGCGCATTGGGGTAGGCGCTCTGGCTGGCGATGCGGACAGCGCCGTTTTGCACCAGTGGGCAGGTGAGAAAGCGCAGGCCCGGCGTGGTCTCGACCCAACGGTGCGCCGCTTCATGAAACACATGCTGCGGATCGAGCAAGGCGAGCAGCGTGTTAAGGTCGAGGAGGTGGCGGCTCAATCTACGTCCTCCGCCAGGGTCTTGACCAACTCGGGAGTGACGGGACCGGCGTCGGGTCGCACCGGGAAGAGGCGGATGCCGTTGCGGATGGCGGCGGGCGGGGCGTGGGCAAGGCCACGGCGGGCGAGGTCAGAAACAATGGAGCCAATGGGCACGCCTCGTTGTTCAGCCAAAGCCCGGGCCGAAGCCAACACGTCATCGTCAAGGGTGAGCGTGGTTCTCATAACATCAAGCATCAAGCATCAGACACACCCTGTCAAGGGAGGTCGGGCTCTACGGTCCTCGCCTCCAATAACGCGAGCGTCACCGTCAACGAAGGACAGACGGCAACCATAGCTAGGATCGCGAGAGACCACGAGCGTGTCCGGCGCCAGACTGGAAATCCATACCTAGACAGACATGGTATGTTTTGGTATGCTTCCGCGCCATGAGAAGACTTCTTTGGATCGCCGTGCTCGTCTCCGTGCTGCTGCCTCTTCCCGGGAAGGCGGATGTCCTCCATTGGGCTCCGATCGGCCCGGCCACGCAACATGTCTCGATCGTGAGCCTCGCTTTTGCCCCCGGCTCGGAGACCGTCTATGCCGGCCTCGGCGGCGGGGGAGTGGCGCGGAGCACGGACGGGGGGCGGACCTGGGAGACCCGGGGGGACGGCCTGCCGGACCCGTCGGTGGGGAGCCTCGCCGTCCACCCGCGGCTCGAAACGTTGATCTACGGCATCACCGAGTCCGGGGTTCTCGTGCGGAGCGAAGATGCGGGGGAGACCTGGAGCGGGCTCGCGGTCCCCGGTCTGGTCGTCGCCTATGCCCTGGCGCCCAACGATCCGCAGACCCTCTATGCGGGCTCGGACGGCGGGCTCTATAGAAGCCGGGACCGCGGCGACAGCTGGACGCGGCTCGCCGGCCACGGATTGCCGGCGAGCTATGCCGCCACCGCCTTGGCGCTCGATCCCACCAACCCGCGGCGGCTCTACGCCGGTGTCCGCGCGCCGAGCGGCCGCGGCTTCTGGGTCAGCGAGGATGGCGGCGCGAGCTGGGCGCGCCGGAGCCGGGCGCTCCCCAACCAGTTGTTCGCCGATCCGCGGCGGGCCGGCACCGTCTACTTCGCGTCCAACGTCCTCTCCCGGAGCCGCGACGAGGGGCGTACCTGGGAGCGCTATTTCGATGGCTATGTGGGGACCCTGACCTTCGATCCGCGGACCCCGTCGACCGCCTACGTGAAGAACTTCCCCGCCACGGGCGCTCCCGCCTCCCTCTACCTTACGACCGACGACGGCGCTCATTTCGTTCCCCTGACGTTTCCCGGGATGCCCTCGCCGGCGGCCCTGGCCGTCGACCCCACCGGGGCGGTCTTCGTCGGCACGGTGTCCGCGGGGATCTACCGCAGCTCCAATGCCGGCGCCACCTGGACGGCCTTCGGGAGCGGCTTCGTCAACAGCATCGTCACCTCGATCGCCTTCGGTACGCCCGGCACTCTCTTCTCCGGAGGTACCGACGGCGTCTACCGGAGCAAGGACGACGGCGCGACCTGGTCCCGGGTGCTCGACGTGACCTTCGTCCGCGCTCTCGCGGTCGATCCGGCAGAGCCCGAAACGATCTACGCCGGCACCAACCTTCCCTCCGGCCAGGACCCTCACCTCGTCTGGAAGTCGACGGACGGCGGCGACAGCTGGTCGCCCCTCCCGTACCCCCAGGCGGCGGCGAACCCGCTCTCCGGCATCAACGTCACGGACCTGGCGGTGCAACCCGGGGGTTCCGGGAGCGTTGTCCTCGCCACGGAGTCGATCGCTGGTGCTCCGGGGGGAGCGGGTCTCTACCTTTCGGCGGACGCAGGGGAGACCTGGAACCGGACCGATCTGCCGCATGAGGGCTTCAATCTCGCCCTCTCCGCCGCCCGTCCGCAGACGCTTTGGGCGGTCGCTTTAGACGGTGCCTACGAGAGCACCGATGGCGGCGCCACCTGGTCCCTGCGCCTGCAACCGGACAAGAACGATCGTCTGGAAGCTGTCGCCCTCGCCCCTTCCGACTCCGACGTCGTCTGGATCGCGGCGAACTACGCCACCTACCGGAGCACGGACAGCGGCGCCACCTGGCAGCGGCTACCGGGGCTCCTCCCCGCCACTTATTTCCCTTTCGAGGACGGCTTCAGCCACCATCCCATCGCCGTCGACCCGAACGATCCCGCGACGCTCTACGCCGCGTGGGCCAACGGCGTCTCCCGGCTCCCGGTCGGCCGGCGCTGGCGGAACCTGAACGCCGGGCTCTTCAACCGCGAAGCCTTGACCCTCGAGTTCGATCCCGCGGAACCCGACCGCCTGCTCGTCGGCACCTACGGGGCCGGGATCTTCGAGTCCCACCTCGCCCCCTGAACGGGGATTCAGGCAGGGCTGCCCGCCGGCACTCGTGATACGATGAGATACACTGTCATACGGAGCTGGAGATGCCCAGGAATGCCATGATCTCGATTCGGATGCCTGATGAGACCTTGGAGCAACTGGAGGCGACCGCCGAAGCTCGCGGGGAAACTCGATCGGCTCTCACCCAACGGTACATCGACGAGGGCCTCCGCATGGATCGCCACCCCGGTATCGTGTTCCGGCCGGGCCCAGCCGGACGCCGACCGGGGTTGGCCGGAGGCCCCGACGTTTGGGAGATGGTCCAAGTGGTTCGGAACGTGGAGCCGCGGGGCGATAGGGCGATCGCGGAAGCCGCGAGCTGGCTGGGTCTCGCGGCCACCCAGGTTCGGATCGCCATGGAATACTACGCGGACTATCCTGCCGAAATCGATGCTTGGCTGGCCAAGGTCGACGCCCAGGCGGCCGCGGCGGAGGAGCTCTTTCGGCGTCGGCGGGAAGTTCTTCGTTGAAGTTGCTCCTGGACGAGCACTACCCGCCGAGCCTCGCCGAGTCCTTGCGGGAAAGGGCGCACGATGCCGTGGCGGTCCAAGAGGAAGTGGACCTCCGAGGCATGCTCGACCCTGATCTGTTTGCGGAAGCGCAACGTCGGAATTGCGCCTTGCTCACGGAGAATGTCGCGGATTACATCGTACTGGACGCCGAGTACCGAAGCCGGCACTGGGCTCACTGGGGACTCGTTTTCACCAGCAACCGGACCTTCCCGAGAGGCAAGGCATCCACCGTGGGCGCTTTAGTGAGAGCGCTCGATGAGTTGCTGCGAGAGGCAGACTCCGGAGGGTCCAGCAGCAGGGTGATCTGGCTGCAACGATCGCCCGGACCCTGAGAGGAAGCCCTTGGCAGCCGGGTAACATTCCCCAGATCCCAGCGTACATCTCCCGGAGGGAGATTCCCATGGGATCCATGCTGCACAACATCCGCTATTCGGCCCGACAACTGGCGACCCGCCCGGGCTTCACCGCTCTGGCGGTGCTCGTCCTGGCCCTCGGGATCGGCGCCAACACGGCCATGTTCAGCCTGGTCAACGCCTTTCTGTGGAAGCCGCTCACGATAAGGCAGCCGGAGCGGATCGTCGGCCTGTTCAGCAAGGATACCCGCAAGCCCGACACCTATCGCTCCTTCTCCTATCCCGAGTACACAGAAATCCGCGCCGCCAACTCGGTCTTTGCCGAGCTCGCGGGACACAACATGGCTCTCGTCGGGCTCACCGAGGGCGAGTCCACGCGCCGGGTGATGGCCGACGTCGTCACCTCGAACTTCTTCGCCACCTTCGGCATGGCACCCCGGCTCGGCAGGGCTTTCACCCCCGGGGAGGAGCGGCCGGGGAGCGCGATTCCGGTCGCGATCCTCAGCCATACCTTCTGGGTGAAGCGCGGCGCGGACTCTTCTGACCTCGGCAAAAGGCTGCGCATCAATGGCCGGGACTTGACCATCGTGGGCGTCGCGCCGCAGGGCTTCACCGGCACCCTCGCCCTGTTGAGCCCGGAGATCTACGTTCCGCTCGGCATGTACGAGGCGGTGATCAACGACTTCGGCGGCGAACACCGCGCTCTCGCCGCGCGCGACAATCACAGCCTGATCGCGATCGGCCGCCTGCGCGGCGGCCTCGATCTCGCGGCCGCGGACGTGCAGCTCGAGGCGACCTCCGCGCACCTCGTCAAGCCGCTCCCCGAGGACCAAGAGCAGGCCCTCGTCGTCCGCCCGCTCTCCCGCTTGAGCGTGTCGACCAACCCCACCGACGACACGGCGCTCCGCGCCCCCTCGCTCCTCCTCCTCTCTCTCGCCGGCATCGTGCTGCTGATCGCCTCGCTCAACGTCGCCAACATGGTGCTCGCGCGCGGCAACACCCGCCGCCGGGAAATGGCGATCCGGCTGGCGCTCGGCGCGGGGCGGCGGGACATCGTCCTCCAGGGGCTGACCGAAGGGGTGATGCTCGCCCTCCTGGGCGGAGTGGCGGGGCTTCTCGTCGCCACGGCCGGCACGGCGCTTCTCATCCGGTCGCTCGGGGCGGTCGCGCCGATCCAGATCGTCTTCGACACCACCCCCGACGTCCGCGTGCTCGCCGCGACCTTCGGCTTCTGCCTCCTGAGCACGCTCCTCTTCAGCCTCGGGCCGTCGCGCGCGCTCGCCCGGCCGAACGTGGCCGCGCAGCTCAAGGCCGACGAGCAGACGGGATCCCAGGGCAGGGAGCGGCGCCTGCTCTCGCGCCGGAACCTCCTGGTCATCGGCCAGCTGTCGCTTTCCCTGGCCCTCGTCGCGACCGCCGGCCTCTTCATCCGCAGCTCGCTCGCGGCGCTTTCCATAAAGCCGGGTTTCCGCATGGAGCGCGGCGCGATCGTCGAGATCGACCCCAGCCTCGCCGGGTACAACCCGGAACAGAGCGCCCAGGTGGCGCGGACGATGGTCGAGCGGCTCCGCGCGATCCCCGGCATCGAGTCCGTGAGCCTCGCCGCCACGGTGCCGTTCGGGATGACCTCGCTCGGCCGGACGGTGCAGCGGGCGAGCGACCCGGTGAGCGACCTCAAAGATCCGGCGAAGCGGGATCGCCGGGTGGAGACGAGCTTCAATATCGTCGGCGCCGGCTATTTCTCGACGCTCGGCATCCCGATCCTCCGCGGCCGGCCGTTCCGGGAGGCCGAGACCCTGCCGGGCCCGAAGGCGACGGTGGCGACCAAGGCGACCGTGACGACCGGTATTGCGGTGATCGACCGGCTGGCGGTCGAAAAGCTCTGGCCCAACGGGGAAAATCCGCTCGGCCAGAGGCTCCGCCTGGTCTCAGGAGACGGGGGGGACGGGGGAAACGGCAAGGACAAGCTGCGCGAGGTCGAGATCGTCGGCGTCGTCGCGAACATCCGCGATCGCGTCGTCGGCGGCAAGCCGCAGCCGCACCTCTACGTCCCGTTCGGCCAGGAGACGCAGTCGAACCTGCAGATCCACCTTGCCCTGGAGCCGGTCGCGGCCCGCAGCCGGGAGGCCGAAGGGCTCGTCCTCGATTCGGTGCGGCGGGAGATCCGCGCCGTCGACAGCCGCGTGCCGGTGCTCGCGTTCCGCACCCTCCAGGATCACCTGGAAGCGAGCCTCGACCTCTGGATCGTGCGCACCGCGGCGCGGATCTTCGGCCTCTTCGGCCTGGTCGCGGTGCTCCTCGCCGCGGTCGGGCTCTACGGGGTGCGGGCCTATACCGTGGCGCAGCGGACGCGCGAGATCGGCATCCGCATGGCGATCGGCGCGAGCGCCGGCGACGCCTTGGGCCTGATCCTCCGCGAGGGCCTGGCGATCACCGCGATCGGCTCGGCGGTCGGGCTCCTCCTGGCGCTCGGGCTCGGCAGGGTGCTCTCGGGCATGCTCTATCAGGTGAGCGGCGTCGATCCGGCCGTCTTCGTCACCACGCCTCTCCTCCTCGGTCTCGTCTCGCTCGTCGCCTGTTGGGTGCCGGCGCGGCGGGCAGCGCGGATCGATCCCAAGGTCGCGCTGCAAGGCGATTGAGCAGGGACGTAGGGCCGCGTGGGCGCGACTCGCGAGACACGCTCCCTCGGAACTCCAGCAGGACGTGGGGAAGGGAGAGGTGGTGACCCAGCCGGCCAGTCGTCACGGCTGAGGCTTCGGGATGCACCTACTAAACGGCTGACCTGGAGCAGATCCGGGCAAAGAAGCTAACTTTTGTCTTACCTTAAGAACCATCATCCTGAAAGCGCGCGCCGCGAGCGACTCTCGAAGCAGGTGGTACCCTAGAGAGCCGTCGCCCGGCTCCAACCCACCACCACGAGATCCGCGGCCCGGGATCAGCCCATGGAGCAGAGGAGCAGCATGGTCGGTGGCGTCGCTGGCGGGATTGCAGGTCCGGGCGGCGATCCCGCGGCGGTGATCGAGGAGTGGCTGGTGCGGCGCGCGGCAGAGGCGCTGGGAGTTTCGGCCGCCGCCGTCGACGCGCAGGGGAGCCCGGGCGCGCTCGGACTCGATTCCCTCCGCGCCGCCGACCTGGTGGCGGCGATCGAAGCGGATCTCGCTCTCCCCGTGACGCTCTCCGAGGTGCTCGCCGCCACGAGCTTCGGCGCCCTCGCCCGGGAGCTCGCCGACCGCTCCCGCTCGTGCTCCGAGGCTCGGCCCGTGCCGCCGGTCGAGCCCGCGGCGCCCCTGGCGGCCCTGGCGCTCGAAACCGCCCCGACCTCTTTCGCCGAGCGGCGGATCTGGTTCGCGCACCAGGTCGCGGCCGATCCCGCGGTCCACCATCTCGCCGTCGCCTTCCGTCTGCGCGGCCCGCTGGCCGTGGACGCGCTCCGCCGGGCGGTGGAGGAGATCGTGCGCCGGCACGAGAGTCTGCGCGGGGCCTTCGCGCTCACCGCCGTCGGGCTCGTCCGGCGCCCGGCGGCCACGCGCCCCCGGCTGGTGGAGCGCCCGCTCTCGGGCGACCTCGCGACGGCGATCCGGGAGATCGTCCGCGAGCCGTTCGACCTCGGCCGGGGACCGCTCCTGCGCGCCGTCCTCCTGAGGCTCGGCGAAGACGACCACGTGCTAGTCCTCGCCGCGCACCACATCGCCTGCGACGGCGCCTCCCTGCCGCTCTTCCTTTCCGAGCTCGAACGCTTCTACCGCATGCCTCCGGGGGCGGACCTGCCGTTCCAGGTCGGCGCGTACGCTCGCGCGCAGCGGCGCTTCGAGCTTCCGGACGATCTCGCTCCCCGCCTCGACCTCTGGACGGCGGAGCTCGCCGGCGCGCCGGCGCGGCTGGCGCTCTGGGCGAGCGCGGACGGGGCGCCGGGCGCGTCCAGTGCCCCGAACGAGCGCTCCGGGAGCTTCCGGAGCGGGTCCGCCACCGTGGCCCGGCTGCGCGAGCTCGGCGGGGCGTCTGGGACGACGACCTTCATGATCGTGCTCGCGGCCCTCCACGCGCTCCTGCACCACGAGGGCGGCGGCACCGACCAGGCGGTCGGGATCGCCGTCCAGGATCGCGCCCTGCCCGGGGCCGAGGCCGCGATCGGCGCCTTTCTGAACTTCCTGCCCATCCGCGCCCAGCTCCACTCCGGGACGGTCTTCCGCCAGCTCCTCGCCGCGGTGCGCGACGCCTGCCTCCGCGCTTTCGCCTACCGCGAGGTGCCGTGCGAGCTGCTGATCGAGCGCCTGCGGCCCGGCCGGGCGGCCGGAGAGCCGTTCTTCCAGGCGGTGCTCTCCTACCGCGTGCCGCCGGAGCCGCCGCGACTGGCCGGGATCGCGGTGGAGGAGATCCCGCTCGCTCCCGAGAGCTCGGAATACGGGCTCTCGGTCTTCGTCGAGGAGCGCGGGGGAGGCCTCGCCGGACGCTTCGTCCTCGGCGGCGCGCCGGCGGTCGACGCCCGCGATCTGGCGCGCCGTTTCGAGCTTCTGCTTCAGGCGATCGCCGCCGATCCGGACACCCGGGTCGGCGAGCTGCTCCTGCCGGCGGCGGCCGGGTGGGCCGCGGCCGCGATCGTACCCGTGCCGGATGTCGCCGATGCCGCCGATATCGCCGATATCGCCGATGTCGCCGATGTCGCCGATATCGCCGATGTCGCCGACATTGCCGGCAGGGCGCCGGCCGCGACCGCCCTCCATCGCCAGATCGCCGCGCAGGCGGCGGCGACGCCGGACCGGCCGGCGGTGGTCGCTCCCGAGGGCGTCGTCAGCTACGGCGAGCTCGACCGGCGCTCGCGCCGCCTCGCCGCCGCGCTCGAACGCGCCGGTGCCGGGCGCGGGGACGTGGTGGCCCTCCTCATGGAGCGCACGGCGGCGATGGTCGCCGCCGTCCTCGGCATTCTCGACCGCGGCGGGGCCTACCTGCCGCTCGATCCGGCCCACCCCCTGGAGCGCCTGCGTTCGATCGCCGTGGACAGCGGGGCGCGTCTCCTCGTCACCGACCCGACGGCGCACGGCCGGTGCCCTCTGACGGGAATGGCGATCGTGCTCGGGGCCGGCGGTACCCTAGCCGGCGACGCGCGGGCCCCCCTCCCGGCCGCCGTCGATCCGCTCGACCTTGCCTATGTCATCTATACCTCCGGCAGCACCGGGGCTCCCAAGGGGGCGATGGTGCCGCACGGGGCGGTCGCCAACCTGCTCGCCTCGGCTTCCTGGCTCCGCGCCGACGATCGGGTCGCCGCCGCCACCACCCTCGCCTTCGACTTCGCCGTCACCGAGCTGCTCTTCCCCCTCGCCAGGGGAGCGACGGTCCACCTCTGCGATGCCGGGACGGCGGTCGACGGCCGCCTCTTGGCCGCGTTCATCGAGCGCTGCCGGGCGAGCGTCGTCCAGGGCACGCCGGCGACTTGGCGGATGCTCCTCGACGCGGGCTGGCAGCCGCGTCCGGGGATGCGGCTCCTCTGCGGCGGCGAGGCGCTCGCCGCGAACCTCGCCCACCGCCTGGTCGACGGCGGCGCCGAGCTGTGGAACCTCTACGGACCGACCGAGACGACGGTCTTCGCCACCCTCCAACCGGTGCGGCGGAGCGCGCTCCGCGACGGCGGGACGGTGCCCATCGGGCGGCCGGTCGCCGGGGCCTCGTGCCTCGTCCTCAATCCGCTCCTGGCGCCGGTGCCGTCGGGAGCCGCGGGCGAGCTCGGGGTCGCCGGCGCGGGGCTCGGGCACGGCTACCTCGGCCGGCCCGACGCGACGGCGGAGCGCTTCGTTCCCCACCCCGGCGCCAGCCGGCCCGGCGAGCGGCTCTACCGTACCGGCGACCTGGTGCGGCAGGACGCCGCGGGCGACCTCCGTTTCCTCGGCCGCATCGACCGGCAGCTCAAGTTGCGCGGCTTCCGCATTGAGGCCGGGGAGGTCGAGGCCGTCCTGGCCGGCCACCCCGCGGTCGAGCGCTGCGCCGTGGACCTCAAGGTTCTCCCCGCCGGCGAGCCGGGGCTCGCCGCCTATCTGGTCCTCCGCGCGGCGGCGCTCCGGCCCACGGCCGGCGAGCTCAGGGCCCACGCGCGCCGGCGGCTGCCCGAGCCCATGGTCCCGGGCGCCTGGATCTGGCTCGACGCGCTCCCGGAGACGCCGAGCCGCAAGGTGGACTACGCGGCGCTGCCGTGGCCCGGCGCTGCCCTGGGCACGGCGGGTGTGGCGGGCGAGCCGGAGCCACCGGCCCATGAGACCGAGGCCCGGGTGCTCGGCCTCTGGCAGGGGCTCGTGGGCGTCGGGGGGCTCGGCGTCGAGGACGACTTTTTTGAAGTCGGCGGCAACTCGCTCCTCGTCGGCCGGCTCCTCGCGCAGGTCAACGCGGAGCTCGGCGTCGAGCTGCCGGTGCGCGCCGTCTTCGAGCGGCCGACCGTACGGGCGGTCGCCGCCGCGGTGGCGCGCGCCCGGGGGGCCGCGCTCGCCCCGATCCTCGCGTCGTCCCCGGCGGGGTCACGTGGCTTCCCCCTGTCGTCCGGCCAGGCGCGCCTCTGGCTCCTGTGGACGCTCGCCCCCGAGAGCGCGGCCTACAACGTCCCGGGTGCCGTCCGCCTGAGCGGGGACCTGGCCGTCGGTCCCCTGTTCGGCGCGCTGGCGGAGATCGCGCGCCGGCACGACGTCCTCCGCACTCGGTTCTCGGCCGTCGACGGCGTGCCGCGGCAGGAAATCGAGCCGCACCCGCGGCTGCCCCCATGTGTGATCGATCTCTCGGCGCTCCCCGGCGAGCGCCGGGAGGCGTGCTGGCGCGAGCGGGCCGACGAGGAGGCGCTCCGGCCTTTCGATCTCGCGGCCGGGCCGCCGTTCCGCGCTCTCCTCCTCGGCCTCGGCCGGCGCGAGCACGTGCTGCTCCTGACCCTCCATCACATCGCGAGCGACGGCGGGTCGATCGAGGTGCTGCTCGGCGAGCTCGCCGCCCTCTACGGCGCCGCCGTCCTCGGCCGGCCCGCCGAGCTGCCGGACCTCCCGATCCAGTACGCCGACTACGCCGTATGGCAGCGCGCGCGCCTCGCTTCGGGCGCGCTCGACGCCCCGCTCGCCTACTGGCGGGAGCATCTGCGCGACCTTCCGCGCCTGGAGCTGCCGACCGACCACCCGCGCCCGGCGACGCTCTCCGACCGCGGCGCCGGAGAGCCGGTGCGGCTGCCGCGCGCTCTCACAGAGCCGGTGCGCGAGCGGGCGCGCGGCCAGGGGGCGACCCTTTTCATGGCGCTCCTCGCCGCCTGGCAGGGGGTCCTCTGGCGCTTCAGCGGGCAGGGCGAGCTGGCGGTCGGCACGGCCGTTTCGAACCGCCACCGGGCCGAGCTCCACGGCCTCATCGGCTTTTTCGTCAACACCCTGGTGCTCCGCACCGAGATCGACCCCCGCCGTGGATTTGGGGAGCTCCTCGACCGGGCACGGGCGACGGCGCTCGCCGCCTTCGCGCACCAGGAGGCGCCCTTCGACCGGGTGGTCGAGCAGGCGGGCGGCGGGCGGGACTCGGGGTCGGCGCCGCTCGTGCAGACGATCCTCGCGCTTCACCGAGCGCCGCGTCTGGAGCGGCGTCTCCCCGGCCTCACCCTCGGCCGGATCGAGCGGGCGCCGCGGACTGCCCAGCTGGAGCTCAACCTGCTGCTCGAAGAGGAGGAGAACGGCCGGGTCGGTGAGGTCGGCGGCTGGCTCGTCTTCAGCACCGACCTCTACGAGCCGGCGACGGCACGGCGGATGGCGGCAGGGCTCCTCCGCCTGCTCGCGGAGGGGGCCGAGCACCCCGAGAGGCCGCTCGAGGAGATCGACTTCCTCGGCGCCATCGAGCGGCAGCAGGTTCTCTTCGCCTGGAACCGCACCGAGCGCCCCGGGCCCGCCGAAACCCGGGTCCACCGGCGCTTCGCGGCAGAGGCGCGCGCCCGGCCGCACGCCGTGGCGCTCGTCGCCGCACTCGTCGCCGAAGACGGGGCGGTGAGCTACGGCGAGCTCGACCGGCGCGCGGCCCGGCTGGCGCGCCGGCTGCGCGCTCTGGGCGTCGGACCCGAGGCGCGGGTCGGGATCTGTCTCCCGCGCTCGCTGGACCTGGTGGTGGCGATCCTGGGGGTGCTCAAGGCGGGCGGGGCCTACCTGCCCCTGGATACCGAGTGGCCCGCCGAGCGGCTGGGCTGGCTGCTCGCCGACGCCCGCGCGGCGCTGGTCCTCACGACGGGCGACCTCGCGCCCCGCCTGTCGGGCTGGTCCGGCCGGTTCGTGCGGCTGGAAGGAGCGGCCGGCGCGGAGCCGCAGGCGCCGGTGACGCCGGAAACGCCGGAAACCGCCGAGCCCGAGGTGGACCCCACCAACGCGGCCTACGTGATGTACACCTCCGGCTCGACCGGACGGCCGAAGGGGGTGGTGATCTGCCACCGCTCCGTCGTCCGGCTGGTCTGCGGCAACTCGTACTGCGATCTCTCTCCGGACGAAACCCTGTTGCACCTGGCGCCGATCAGCTTTGACGCCTCCACCTTCGAGCTTTGGGGGGCGCTCCTCAACGGTGGTCGCGTCGTCCTGGCGCCCGCCGATCTCCCCTCGGCGGCGGGGCTCGGCGACCTCGTCGGCCGCCATGGCATCACGACGCTCTGGCTGACCGCGGCGCTGTTCAGCGCCTATGTCGACGAGGCGCCGGAAGCCCTGGCGGAGGTCCGCCAGCTCCTCGTCGGCGGCGAGGCGGTGTCGGCGGCGCACGTGCGGCGGGCGGCGGCGCGGATGCGTCCCGGCGCCCGGATCGTCAACGGGTACGGCCCGACCGAGGCCACCACCTTCACGGCCTGCCATGGGGTGCTGGCGGCGCTGGCGGCGGAGACCCGGGGTCTCACCCGTTTCCCTATCGGGCGTCCTCTGGCGGACGTACAGGTCTACGTTCTGGGCGGCGCGCTCGAACTCCTGCCGGTCGGCGCTCCAGGGGAGCTCTACGTCGGGGGAGCGGGGCTAGCGCGGGGCTACCTCGATCGGCCGGAGCGCACCGCCGAGCGTTTCGTCCCGAACCCGTTCGCCGGCGAGCGGGGCGAGCCCGGGTCGCGGCTCTATCGGACCGGCGACCGGGTGCGCTGGCGCGACGACGGAAACCTCGAATTCCTCGGCCGCTTAGACGCGCAGGTCAAGATCCGCGGCTACCGGATCGAGCCCGGTGAGGTGCAGGCGGTGCTCGAAGAGCATCCGGCGGTGGAGCGCGCCGCGGTGGTGGCGCGGGAGGATCGGCCGGGGGAGAGGCGGCTCGCCGCCTACGTGGTGGGGCGGGGTGGGGAGGTCGATCTCGCCGCTCTCCGCCGCCACCTGCGCGAGCGGCTGCCCGAGCCCCTGGTGCCCTCGGTCTGGATGGCGCTCGACGCTCTGCCGCGGACCGCCAACGGCAAGCTCGACCAGCGCGCCCTGCCGGTGCCGGAGGTGGCGGCTGGAGGCATCGGCGGCATCGGAGGCATGGGCCGCGCGCCGCGCACCGCGACCGAGGAGCTGCTCGCCGGGATCTGGTGCGAGGTGCTGGAGCGCGCCGAGGTGTCTGTGGAGGACGACTTCTTCGCTCTCGGCGGTCACTCTCTCGTCGCCGCGCAGGTGGCCTCGCGGGTGCGCCGGATCTTCGGGGTGGAGCTGCCGCTGCGGCAGCTCTTCGCCGCGCCGGGCCTGGCGACGCTGGCGCGGTGGATCGACGGGGCGGCGGGCGGCGAGAGCGGCGAAACCGGCGAGACCGGGGCGATCGAGCGCGCCGCGCCCGGCGGCGAGGCGCCGCTCTCGCCGGCCCAACAGCGCCTGTGGTTCCTGGAGCGCCTGGAGCCGGGGAGCGGCGCCTACCACCTGACCGCGGCCCTCCGCCTGAGCGGCCGGCTCGACGTTGCGGCGCTCGGCCGCGGCCTCGACGAGGTGGTGCGCCGGCACGCGGTGCTGCGCACGCGGTTCGTCGAGACCGCGGAAGGGGTGGTGCAGCGGGTCGAGGCGGCGCGGCCGGGGCTTCTCACGGTCGTCGATCTCCTGGCGGGGGCGGCGGCGGAGGTCGCCTCTGGGGACGCGGCGGTAGAGGCCCGGGCGCGGGCGGCGGACCGGCGACCCTTCGACCTAGAGCGCGGCCCGCTCGTCCGCGCCGAGCTCCTGCGGCTCGCCGCGGACGAGAGCGCGCTGGTCGTCGCCCTGCACCACGTCGTCGCCGACGGCTGGTCGGTGGGGGTGCTGGTGCGCGAGTTGGGAGCGCTCTACACGGCCTTCGCCGTGGGCCTGCCCTCGCCCCTCCCCGAGCTGCCGATCCAGTACGCCGACTATGCCATCTGGCAGCGGCGCCGGCTCGCGGCGCCGGCGGCCGAGCGGCAGGTCGACTACTGGCGCGAGCGCCTCGCCGGCCTGCCGCCGCTCGACCTTCCCACCGATCGGCCGCGCCCGGCCCGCCTGAGCTCGCGCGGCGCGGGCGAGCGGGTGCAGCTCGACGGCGCGCGGGTCGCCGCGGCCCAGGCGCTCTGCCGCCGCGAGGGCGTGACGCTCTTCATGGCGCTCGCCGCGGCCTGGGCGGCCGTCCTCTGGCGTTTCTGCGGCCAGGGCGAAGTCGCCTTCGGCACCCCGGTCGCCCACCGCGACCGGCTGGAGACCGAGGGGTTGATCGGGTTCTTCGTCAACACGCTGGTGCTGCGGGTGGCGGTCGGGGAGGGCTCCTGCCGCGACCTCCTCGGTGGGATGCGCGAGGCGGCGCTCGGCGCCTACGCGCACCAGGAGGTGCCGTTCGAGCGGGTGGTCGAGGCGCTGGCGCCGGAGCGCGACCTCGGCCGCATGGCGCTCTTCCAGACGATGCTGGCGCTCGCGAGCTTCTCAGGCGCTGCCGCCGCAGACCTGGAGCTGCCGGGGATCGCGGTGCGCGAGCTCGACCTGGCGCCGGAGAGCGCGCAGCTCGACCTGAGCCTCGGTCTCGCCCCGGCCGCGGATGGGCTCGCCGGCTGGCTCGTCTACAGCACCGATCTCTTCGACGCCGCGACGGCGCGGCAGATCGGGGAGCAGGTTGGAAGGGTGCTGGCGCAGATGAGCGAACGGCCGCTCGCGGGCCTCGCGGACCTCGCCTGGATGGGGGAGGAGGAACGCCGCCAGGTGCTCCACGACTGGAACCGCACGGCGCGGCCGGTCTCGCCCCGCTGCCTCCACGAGCTCTTTGCGGAGCAGGCGGCGGCGGGCCCGGACGCGGTCGCCGTGCGGTGCGGCGAGGAGGTCGTCTCGTTCGCGGAGCTCGAACGCCGGGCGAACCGCCTGGCCTGGCATCTCTGGCGCCACGGTGTGGCGACGGAGGCACGCGTCGCGCTCGGCGTCGAGCGCGGTGTCGGAATGGTCGTGGCGCTCCTCGCCGTGCTCAAGGCCGGCGGCGCCTATCTGCCGCTCGATGCCGGCTCTCCCCCCGAGCGGCTGGCCTGGATGCTCGCCGATGCCGCCGTGGCGACGGTCCTCGTCTCCGCCGCGTTCCGGCACCGCCTTTCGAGCTGGCAAGGACGGGTGATGGATCTCGACGCGGCGGCGGCATCGATCGCCGCTCAGCCCGCGAGCGCGCCGCCGGTCGCGGTCGCGCCGGGGAACGCCGCCTACGTCCTCTACACCTCAGGGTCGAGCGGCCGGCCGAAGGGGGTGGTCGTCCCGCACGAGAGCGTCTGCAACTACGTCCAGTGGTCGGCGGCGGCGTACGCGGTCCGCGAGCACGCCGGGGCGAGCGTCCACACGCCGCTCTCCTTCGACCTGACGGTCGCCGCGCTGCTCACCCCGCTCCTCGCCGGCCGGCCGGTCGCCCTGATCCCCGAGCGCGTCGAGCTCGACCGCCTGGCGGACGCCCTGGTGGCGGCCGGCTACGGTTTCCTCAATCTGACTCCCGCCCACCTCGAGTTGCTCGGCGAGCCGGCCGCGCTCCTGGCCGCCGCCGGCCGGGTGACGATGGTCGTCGGCGGCGAGGCGGTCCTGGGCGAGGCGGTCGGCGCCTGGCGCGCCGCGGGCGCGCGGGTCTTCAACGAGTACGGCCCGACCGAGGCGACCGTCGGCTGCGCCATGTACGAGGTACCGGCCGCGGCCGGCCCCGGGCCGCTGCCGATCGGCCGGCCGATCGGCAACGCCCGGCTCTATGTCTTCGACGGCGCGATGGCCCCGCTGCCGCCCGGGGTGCCGGGAGAGCTGTGGATCGGCGGCAGGGGTCTCGCGCGAGGATATCTCGACCGCCCGGAGCGCACCGCCCTGAGCTTCGTGCCCGACCCCATGGGCGGCGAGCGGGGGGTGCCGGGAGAGCGGCTCTACCGGAGCGGCGACCGGGCGCGCTTCCGGCACGACGGCAACCTCGAGTTCCTGGGGCGGGTCGATGAGCAGGTGAAGATCCGCGGCCACCGCATCGAGCCCGGGGAGGTGACGGCGGCGCTCGCCGCCCACCCCGGCGTCTTCCAGGCGGCAGTCGTGGCGGGCGAGGATCGGCCGGGGCAGAGGCGGCTGGTGGCCTACGTCGTCCCCCGCGGCGACGACCGGGTGACGGCCGCGGCGCTCCTCCAGCACCTGCGCGCGCGGCTGCCGGAGCCCATGGTGCCCGGGGCCTTCGTCTTCGTCCCGAGCCTGCCGCTCACGCCGCACGGCAAGCTCGACCGCCGGGCGCTGCCGGCGCCTGACGACGGCGCGGAGACGCCGGTCTTCCGGGCGCCGCGCACGGCCGTCGAGGAGCTGCTCGCCGGGATCTGGCGCGAAATCCTGGGATGCGAGCGGGTGGGGACGGACGACAACTTCTTCGCGCTCGGCGGCCAGTCGCTCCTCGCCACCCGGGTGGTGTCCCAGGTGCGGCAGCTCCTCGGGATCGACCTCGAGCTGCGCCACCTGTTCGCCGAGCCGACGCTCGCCCACCTGGCGCGGCGGATCGAGGCGTCGATGGCGGCCGGCCGGCCCGGAGCACCGCCGCTCCGCCGGTGGCCGCGCGGGGCCGCGGCGCCGCTCTCCTATGCCCAGCAGCGTCTCTGGCTCCTCGAGAGCCTCCACCCCGGCAGCGGCGCCTACCATATCTCCGGCGGCCTGCGGTGGAGCGGACCCCTGGATGGCCGGGCCCTCGCGCGGAGCCTCGACGAGGTCGTGCGGCGTCACGAGGCGCTCCGCACGCGGTTCGTGACGGTGGGAGAGGAGGTCGTGCAGCGGGTGGTCCGCGCGCCGACCGTGTCGGCCGCTCCGGCCGGTCTTCTCCGTGCGATCGATCTCGCGGCCCTGCCCGGCCCGGCGCGGGCGGCGGCGCTCGCAGCGCGCGCGAGAGAGCAGGCGCTCGCGCCGTTCGACCTCGCGCGCGGGCCGCTCCTCCGCGCCGAGCTCCTGCGCCTCGCTCCGGAAGAGCACGCGCTCCTCGTCACCGTCCACCACATCGTCTCCGACGGTTGGTCGCTGGAGGTGCTGGAAGGCGAGATGGCGGCGCTCTACGAGGCCTTCGCCGCCGGGCGCCCCTCGCCCCTCCCCGAGCTGCCGGTCCAGTACGCGGACTACGCTTTATGGCAGCGGGAATGGCTGGCGGGCGGGGAGCTCGAGCGTCAGCTCGGCTACTGGCGGGAGCGCCTCTGCGATCTGCCGGACCTGGAGCTCCCCACCGACCGGCCGCGGCCGGCGGTCCCCAGCGCCCGCGGAGCCGGCCTCTTGGTGAGCCTCGGCGAGGATCTCTCCGGCCGCCTCGGCGCCCTCTGCCGGCGGGAGGGGGTGACGCTCTTCATGCTGCTCGCCGCGGCGTGGAGCACGGTCCTCGCGCGCTTTTGCGGCCAGCCGGAGATCGTCCTCGGCACCGCGGTCGCCAACCGGCGCCGCGCCGAGCTCGAAGGGCTCATCGGGTTCTTCGTCAACACCTTGGTGCTGCGCACGGCGCTCGACGACGCGGCGAGCCTGCGGGAGATCCTCCGCCGGGTGCGGGAGACGGCGCTCGACGCCTATGCGCACCAGGACGTGCCGTTCGAGAAGGTCGTCGAGGCCGCGGCGCCGGAGCGCCACCTGGGCTCGACGCCGCTCTTCCGGGCCTTCCTCGCGCTGCAGAACCTCAAGGGCGCTTCCGGATCTCCCCGGCGCCTCCACGGTGTCGAGCTCGCGGACCTGCCGCTCGTGCCGCAGACCACCGCCTTCGAGCTCTCTCTCCTGCTCGAAGAGGGCGGGGGCGGAATCGGGGGAGGGATCGGGGGTTGGGTCGTCTACAGCACCGATCTCTTCGCGGCGGCGACGGTGCGCCGGCTGGTCGGCCACCTGGAACGCGCTCTCGCCCAAGGGGTCGAGGACGTCGAGCGGCCGCTGGGGGATCTCGATCTGCTCAGCGCCGCCGAGAGGTGGCAGGTGCTCGCGGAGTGGAGCCGGCCGGAGAGCGGCGCGGCCCGCCCGGCGGCCGGGGGCGTCGTCGCGCGGATCGTCGCGCAAGCCCGGGAGCAGCCCGACGCCATCGCCCTGACCGCGGGAGGCGAAGCCGTGAGCTATGGGGCGCTCGTCCGGCGGGCCGGCCGCTGGGCACAGGCGCTCGCGCGACTCGGCGTGACGACCGAGGTGCGGGTCGGCGTGCTCCTCGAACGCTCGCCCGAGATCCCGGCGCTCCTCCTCGGTATCCTCGCCGCCGGCGGCGTCTACGTCCCGGTCGATCCGCGCTACCCCGAGGAGCGGGTCCGCTTCATGCTGGCGGACGCCGGCGCGCGGGTCGTCGTCCGCGCGGGGACCGCCGGCCCGTCCGTCCCCGGCGCGGTCGTCGTCGACGTCGAGCGCGCCCTGCACAACCTGCGGGTCGCGGACGGTCCCCTCCAGCTCCCTAGGGTCGCCGCGGAGGGGCTCGCCTACGTCGTCTACACCTCGGGGTCGACCGGCCGGCCCAAGGGGGTGGGGATCGGGCGCGGCGTCCTCGACAACCTGATCGCGTGGCAGGTCGGGGCGTCGCCTGCCGGCCGCGGCCGGACCCTCCAGTTCGCCTCGCCGAGCTTCGACGTCTCGCTCCAGGAGATCCTCTCGTCGCTCGCCGCCGGCGGCATCCTGGTGATCGCGTCCGAGGAGGAGAGGCGGGACCCGGAGAAGCTCCTCGCCGTCCTCGCCGAGCGGCAGGTCGAGCGGCTCTTCCTCCCCTGGGTCGCCCTCCAGCAGCTCGCCGAGACGGCCGTCGCCCGCGGTACCTTCCCGGACCGCCTCCGCGAGATCGTCACCGCCGGCGAGACGCTCCGAGTCACGCCCGCCCTCCGTGCCTTCCTCGGACGGCTGCCGGGCTCGACCCTGGAGAACCAGTACGGGCCGTCGGAGACCCACCTGGTGACCGCCCACCTTCTGGCTCCACCCGTGGAGCGCTGGCCCGAGCTGCCGCCGGTCGGCCGGCCGGTCGCGGGGGCGGCGGTCTACCTCGTCGATCCACGGCCGTCACGGTCGCCACGGTCGTCGTGGCTGCGGCCGGTGCCAGCGGGGGCGGCGGGCGAGGTCTGGCTGGGCGGCCCGGGAATCGGCCGCGGCTACCTCGGCCGGCCGGACCTCACCGCCGAACGCTTCGTGCCCGACCCCTGGGGGACGGTCTTTGGGGGCCGCCTCTACCGCACCGGCGACCTCGCCCGCCACCTGCCGGACGGCGCGCTCCAGTTCCTCGGCCGCGCCGACGACCAGGTGAAGATCCGCGGCTTCCGCATCGAGCCGGGCGAGATCGAGGCCGTTCTGGCGCGCCAGCCCGGCGTGGCCGCCGCCGCCGTCACGACCCGCGAGGATCGCCCCGCCGACCGGCGGCTGGTGGCCTACGTGGTCCCTGGCGCCGAGCCGCCGCCCCCGGCCGCCGAGCTGCGGCGCGGCCTGGCGCGCGAGCTGCCGGGCTACATGGTGCCCGCGGTCTTCGTCTTTCTGGAAGCGCTGCCGTTGACCCCGAGCGGCAAAGTCGATCGCCGTCGCCTGCCCGCTCCCGCTCCGGCGACGGCGGAGGGGCGCGCCACCCCTCCGGCGACCCCGGCCGAGCGGGCGCTCGCCGCCATCTGGCAGGAGGTGCTGGGTCTCCCGGCGGTGGGGCGGGAGGACGGCTTCTTCGCGCTCGGCGGGCATTCGCTCTCCGCCACGCGGGTGGTCTCCCGGGTGCGCCAGGCGTTCGGCGTCGAGCTGCCGCTCCGCGAGCTGTGGAGCGCGCCGACCCTGGCGGACCTCGCGGCCCGAGTCGTGGAGCTCGGTGCCGGCGCGGTGCCGGCGCCGATCGTCCCCCGGGCACCGGCCACCGCCGCTGCCGCCACCGCCGCTGCCATTCCCCTCTCCGACGCGCAGCGGCGGCTCTGGTTCCTCTCTCGCCTCGCGCCGGAGAGCGAGGCGTACCACCTGGCGGGGGCGGTGCGTCTCGCCGGCAGGCTCGACGTCGCGGCGCTGGGGCGGAGCCTCGACGAGGTGGTGCGGCGCCACGAGGCGCTGCGCACCGTCTTCACCGAGGAGGCCGAGGCTGAGGAGGTCGGCGGCGTGGCGCAGCGGATCGCCCCCCCGCGGCCGGGCCTCCTCTCCCGGGTCGACCTCCGCGGCCTCCCCGCAGCCGAACGCGCGAAGGCCGTAAGCACGGGCGCTCGCTCGCTCGCCGGGCGCGCGTTCGATCTCACCCGCGGTCCGCTCGTGCGCGCGGCGCTCCTGGCGCTCGGCGAAGACGAGCATGCGCTCCTCCTCGCCCTCCACCACATTGTCTGCGACGGCTGGTCGATGGGCATCCTCCTCCACGAGATGACCGCCCTCTACGCGGCCTTCGCCGCCGGGGAGGGTTCGCCGCTCCCCGAGCTCCCCATCCAGTACGCCGACTACGCCCTCTGGCAGAGCGGCTGGCTCTCCGGCGAAGGCCCCGCGGAACAGCTCGCCTACTGGCGGCAGCGCCTCGCGGCTCTCCCCGTCCTCGATCTGCCGACCGATCGGCCGCGCCCGGCGGCCCCGAGCGATCGCGGCGGGGGCGCGCGCTGGCAGCTGAACAGCGGGCTGACGGCGAGGATGCGGCAGCTCTCGCGCCGCGGCGGGGCGACCCCCTTCATGGTCCTCGCCGCGGCCTGGGACCTGGTGCTCTGGCGGTGGAGCGGCGAGCGGGACCTCGCGGTCGGGACACCGATCGCCCACCGCAACCGGCCCGAGCTCGAAGGGCTCATCGGGTTCTTCGTCAACATGCTGGTGCTGCGGGTGGAGGTCGCCGCCGAGGCGGGCTTCGGCGCTCTCGTCGACCGGGTGCGCGAGGCGGCGCTCGGCGCCTACGTTCACCAGGATCTCCCCTTCGAGCGGGTGGTCGAGGCGCTCACCGACGGACGGGACCTCGCCCGCTCGCCGCTCTTCCAGGTCGTCGTCGCCCTCCAGGCGGCCCCGGAGCTCGACGTGGAGCTCCCCGGTCTCACGCTGTCGCAGATCGCCCTGCCGCCGGGGGCGGCGCCCTTCGAGCTCAGCCTCCTCGGCGAGGAAAGGCCGGAGGGGATCGCCGGCACGCTCGTCTACAGCACGGACCTCTATGAGCCGGCGACCGCGCGGCGGATGGCCGGCCAGCTAGCCCGGGCGCTCGCGCAGGCCCTGGAGCGGCCGGAGCGCCCGCTCGCCGATTTGGACCTCCTGGAGCCCGGCGAGCGCCACCAGTTGCTCTGCGTCTGGAACCAGACCGAGCGCCCCGCGTCCGCAGCATTGGCGGCATTGGCGGCATGCACGATCGACGAGCGCTTCGCGGCGGTGGCGCGCGATCGTCCGGCCGCCGTGGCGCTCGTCGCCGGAGAGCGGGCGGTGACCTACGGCGAGCTCGGCCGGCGCGCCTGGCGGCTGGCCCGTCGGCTCGCCGGCTCTGGCATCGGTCCCGAGGTGCCGGTCGGGCTCTCCGCCGAGCGCGGCGAGCTCGGCGTCGAGGGGGTCGTCGCGATGCTCGCCATTCTCGTCGCGGGCGGGGCCTATCTGCCGCTCGACGCCGGCGCGCCGGCCGGCCGGCTGACCGCGATGCTTGACGAAGCCGGTGCCCGTCTGGCGCTGGTGACCGCGGTCACCGCGGCTCGTCTCGCCTCGTGGGGGGGACGGCTCCTCCGCATCGACGACGCCACGGCTTGGGAAGGGGATGGGGATGGAGAGGAGATCACGCCCGCGGCGGGCCTCCCTGCCGGCCGGGCGGCGTACCTGATGTACACCTCGGGCTCGACGGGGCGGCCGAAAGGGGTGGTGGTCGGCCATCGCTCCGTCGTCCGGCTGGTCTGCGGCAATTCCTATTGCGCTCTCTCGCCGGCAGAGACCCTGTTGCAGCTGGCGCCGGTCAGCTTCGACGCCTCGGTCTTCGAGCTGTGGGGCGCCCTCTTGAACGGCGGCCGCTCCGTCCTCGCCCCGGAAGGGGGGATGACGGCCGGAGAGCTCCGGGCTCTCGTGGAGCGGCACGGCGTCACGACGCTCTGGCTCACCTCGTCGCTCTTCAACGTCTACGTCGACGAGGAGCCGGAGGTCGCTTCTGGCATCCGGCAGCTGCTCGTGGGCGGGGACGTCGTCTCGGCGCCGCACGTCCGCCGGGCGGCGACACGGATGCGCCCGGGAGCGCGCATCGTCAACGGCTATGGTCCCACCGAGGCGACGACCTTCACCACCTGCCATGGCGTGGCCGTCGAGGCCGCTGCTAGCCTCGCCGCCATGCCGATCGGCCGGCCCATCGCGGGGGCCGAGGTCTACGTGCTGGACGAGCGGATGTCGCCGGTGCCGACAGGGGTGCCCGGGGAGCTGTGGGTGGGCGGCGCGGGCCTGGCGCGGGGGTATGCGGGGCGTCCGGAGCTGACGGCGGAGCGCTTCGTGCCGCATCCGTTCGCGACCGAGAGTGCCGAGCCTGGGGCGCAGGGGGAGTCGGGTGCCCGTCTCTACCGTACGGGGGACCTGGCGCGCTGGCGGGAGGGCGGAGAGCTTCAGTACCTGGGCCGGCTGGACGAGCAGGTGAAGATCCGGGGCTACCGGGTCGAGCCGGGCGAGGTGCGCGCGGTTCTGGAGAGCCATCCCGGGGTGGAGCAGGCGGCGGTGGTGGCGCGGGAGGACCGTCCCGGGGAGCGCCGTCTGGTGGCGTATGTGGTGGGGCGTGGCGGGACTCCGGTGGAGATCGGCGCGCTTCGCGAGTACGCCCGGGCTCGCCTGCCGGAGTACATGGTGCCGGGAGCGTGGGTGGCGCTCGCGTCGCTGCCGCTCACCGCGCAGGGGAAGCTCGACCGTCGGGCGCTGCCGGCGCCGGAGGAGGGGGGAGGAGGGGAGGGCCGTTCCCCGCTTGCGGTGCGGAGCGCGACCGAGGAGCTGCTGGCAGGGATCTGGTGCTCGGTCCTGGGTCGCGAAGGAGTGGGGGCGGAGGACGACTTCTTCGCTCTCGGCGGGCATTCGCTCCTGGCGACGCAGGTGGTGTCGCGGGTGCGCCAGGTGCTGGGAGTGGAGCTGCCGCTGCGGCAGGTCTTCGTCGAGCCGACGCTCGGCGCTCTGGCGCGAGAAGTGGACGGTCTGCTGTCGGCAGGGGTATCGGATGGGGAGCGGATCGAGCGGCGAGCGCGGGGGGCGGAGTCGCCGCTGTCGTTCGCGCAGCAGCGTCTGTGGTTCCTGGAGCGTCTGGCGCCGGGGAGCGGCGCCTATCACGTGCCGGCGGCGGTGCGTCTTTCAGGGCGGCTGGATATCGGAGCGCTGGGACGGAGCCTCGACGAGGTGGTGCGGCGTCACCAGGCGCTGCGGACGCGGTTCGTGGAGCGGGGTGGCGAGGTCGTGCAGCGGGTGGAGGCGGCCCGTCCGGGCCTCCTTTCCGTCGTCGACCTGGCCGGCCTCCCGGGGGTTCCCGATCGCGAGGCGCGGCTTCTGGCGCTGGCTCGCGAGCAGGCATCGGTGCCGTTCGACCTGTCGACGGGTCCACTGCTGCGGGCGGAGCTGTTGCGACTGTCGGCGGAGGAGTATGGGCTCCTGGTGACGATGCACCACATCGCGAGCGACGGTTGGTCGATGGGGATTCTGGTGCGGGAGCTGGGAGCTCTGTACGAGGCGTTCGCGGCGGGGCGGGAGTCGCCGTTGCCGGAGCTTCCGATCCAGTACGCGGACTACGCGTTGTGGCAGCGGGAGTGGCTCTCCGGTGGCGAGCTCGACCGTCAGCTCGGCTACTGGCGGGAGCGGCTCGCCGACCTGCCGGTCCTCGCTCTGCCCACCGACCGGCCGCGACCGGCGGCGCCCCGCCTTCTGGGGGCGGTGGAGGAGTCGCAGTGGAGCGCCTCGTGGGTGGCGGAGCTTTGGCAGCTGTCGCGACGGTCGGGAGTGACGCTCTACATGGTTCTGTTGTCGGGGTTCGCGGCGCTCCTGGGTCGGCAGGCGCGGCAGCGGGAGGTGGTGGTGGGCTCGCCGATCGCCAACCGGACGCGTCCGGAGCTTGAGGGGCTGATCGGTTTCCTGGTCAACACCCTGGTTTTGCGCCTGGACACCGGCGAGGCGACGGTAGGGGCGCTGCTGGAGCGGGCGCGCGAGGCGGCTCTATCTGCCTATGCCCATCAGGACGTGCCGTTCGAGCGCTTGGTCGAGGAGCTGGCACCGGTGCGGGAGACGAGCCGGAACGCGCTGTTCCAGGTGATGCTGGCGCTCCAGAACGCGCCGTTTTCGGGGGGAGAGATCCCGGGGCTTCAAGCGGCGTCTCTTTCGACGCACACCGGGGTGTCGAAGTTCGACTGCACTCTGTCCCTGGTGCCCGAGCCCGGGGGAAGTCTGGTGGCGTCCTTGGAGTACAGCACGGAGCTGTTCGAGGCGGCGACGGCGCGGCGGATGTTGGCGCAGCTGGAGCGCCTGCTCGCTGGAATGTTGTGCGGCGAGGGGGCTCCGGTGGCGGATCTGCCGCTCCTCTCGGCTGCGGAGCGGTACGAGCTGGTGCTCGATCGCAACCGTGTGGAGCGCTTCCCGGTGGGGGAGTGCCTGGACGAGCGGTTCGCGGCGGTGGCTCGGAGGCAGCCCGAGGCGGTGGCGCTGGTCGAGGGCGGACGGGCTCTCAGCTACGGCGAGCTGGCGCGCCGGGCGGCGGGGATCGCCGGTCGCCTGCGGTCCCTGGGCGTGGGTCCGGAGGTGCGGGTGGGGCTCTGCCTGGAGCGGGGGATCGAGCAGGTGGCGGCGATCCTCGGCGTTCTGGGAGCGGGCGGGGCCTACGTGCCGCTCGACCCCGATTCGCCTTCGGAGCGGTTGGCGTGGATCCTGGCGGACTCGGGGGCGGCGCTGGCGGTGACCACGGCGTCGTTGCGGGAACGGCTTGCAGACTGGGACGGTTCGGTGCTTCTCCTCGACGGAGAGGGTGCTGCGGCGCCTCCCGCGCTCCCCGCGTCCCCGACGCCCTGGCGCTCGGCGGCGCAGGCGGCGTATGTGATCTACACCTCGGGCTCGACGGGGCGGCCGAAGGGAGTGGTGGTGTCGCATGGCAACGTGGTGCGGCTGCTGCTCTCGACGGCTTGCCGGTTCGGGTTCGGCGTCGAGGACGTGTGGACGCTCTTCCATTCCTACGCGTTCGATTTTTCGGTTTGGGAGCTGTGGGGCGCGCTCGGCCACGGCGGTCGTCTGGTGGTGGTGCCGTACTGGCAGAGCCGTTCGGCGGAGTCGTTGCGTTCGCTGCTCGTCGCGGAGGGGGTGACGGTGCTCAACCAGACGCCGTCGTCGTTCCGCTCGCTGCTGTCGGGGGAGGAGGGTGGTGAGCGGTCGGCGCTACGCTGGGTGATCTTCGGAGGCGAGGCGCTGGAGCCGGGGAGGCTCGCCGGCTGGTGGGAGCGTCACTCGGAGGTACGTCTGGTCAACATGTACGGGATCACCGAGACGACGGTACATGTGACCTTCCGTGAGCTGACGCGGGAGGACGTGGTGGGCCGGGGGTGGGTGTCGGCGGTGGGCGAGCGGCTTGGGGATCTCGAGCTCTACGTGCTGGACGAGCGGATGTCGCCGGTGCCGGTGGGCATGCCCGGAGAGCTGTGGGTGGGCGGCGCGGGTCTGGCGCGGGGGTATGCGGGGCGTCCGGAGCTGACGGCGGAGCGCTTCGGGCCTCACCCGTTCGCGGCGGAGCGCGGGGAGTCGGGGGCCCGTCTCTACCGTACGGGGGACTTGGCGCGCTGGCGGGAGGGCGGAGAGCTCGAATACCTGGGCCGCCTGGACGAGCAGGTGAAGATCCGTGGCTACCGGATCGAGCCGGGCGAGGTGCGCGCGGTTCTGGAGAGCCATCCCGGGGTGGAGCAGGCGGCGGTGGTGGCGCGGGAGGACCGTCCCGGGGAGCGCCGCCTGGTGGCGTACGTGGTGGGGCGTGGCGGGGCTCCGGTGGAGACCGGCGCGCTTCGCGAGCACGTCCGGGCTCGCCTGCCGGAGTACATGGTGCCGGGAGCGTGGGTGGCGCTCGCGTCGTTGCCGCTCACCGCGCAGGGGAAGCTCGACCGTCGGGCGCTGCCGGCGCCGGAGGAGGGGGGAGGAGAGCAGGGAGGTCTCGCACGCGCGGTGCGGAGCGCGACCGAGGAGCTGCTGGCGGGGATCTGGTGCTCGGTCCTGGGCCGCGAGGGCGTGGGGTCGGAGGACGACTTCTTCGCTCTCGGCGGGCATTCGCTTTTGGCAACGCAGGTGGTGTCGCGGGTGCGCCAGGTGCTGGGAGTGGAGCTGCCGCTGCGGCAGGTCTTCGTCGAGCCGACGCTCGGCGCTCTGGCGCGCGAGGTGGACGGTCTGCTGTCGGCGGGGGTATCGGGTACAACCGGTACCTCGGGTCGGGAGCGGATCGAGCGGCGGGTGAGAGGTGCGGAGTCGCCGTTGTCTTTTGCGCAGCAGCGTCTATGGTTCCTGGAGCGTCTGGCGCCGGGGAGCGGCGCCTATCATGTGCCGGTGGCGGTGCGCCTTTCGGGGCGGCTGGACGCCGCGGCGCTGATGCGGAGCCTCGACGAGGTGGTGCGGCGTCACGAGGCGCTGCGGACGCGGTTCGTGGAGCGGGGTGGGGAGGTAGTACAGGGGGTGGAGGAGGCTCGTCCGGGCCTTCTTTCCGTCGTCGACCTGACCGGCCTCCCGGAGCCTCCTGATCGCGAGGCGCGGCTTTTGGCGCTAGCTCGCGAGCAGGCGTCGCTGCCGTTCGACCTGTCGACGGGTCCGCTGCTGCGGGCGGAGCTGGTGCGGCTGTCGGCGGAGGAGCATGCGCTCCTGGTGACGATGCACCACATCGCGAGCGACGGTTGGTCGATGGGGGTTCTTGTCAAGGAGCTGGGAGCGCTCTACGAGGCGTTCTCGGCGGGTCGGCAGTCGCCGTTGCCGGAGCTTCCGATCCAGTACGCGGACTACGCGCAGTGGCAGCGGGAATGGCTCTCCGGGGGCGAGCTCGACCGGCAGCTCGGCTACTGGCGGGAGCGGCTCGCCGACCTGCCGGTCCTCGCTCTCCCCACCGACCGGCCGCGACCGGCGGCGCCCCGCCTTCTGGGGGCGGTGGAGGAGTCGCAGTGGAGCGCCTCGTGGGTGGCGGATCTGTGGCAGCTGTCGCGGCGGTCGGGAGTGACGCTCTACATGGTCCTGTTGTCGGGGTTCGCGGCGCTTTTGGGTCGGCAGGCGCGGCAGCGGGAGGTGGTGGTGGGCTCGCCGATCGCCAACCGGACGCGTCCGGAGCTTGAAAGACTGATCGGTTTCCTGGTCAATACCCTGGTGCTGCGGCTGGACACCGGCGAGGCGACGGTGGGGGAGCTGCTGGAGCGGGCACGCGAGGCGGCGCTCGCCGCCTATGCGCATCAGGACGTGCCGTTCGAGCGCTTGGTCGAGGAGCTGGCGCCGGCTCGGGAAACGAGCCGGAACGCGCTGTTCCAGGTGATGCTGGCGCTCCAGAATGCGCCGTTTTCGGGGGGAGAGATCCCGGGGCTTCAAGCGGCGTCTCTTTCGACGCACGCCGGGGTGTCGAAGTTCGACTGCACGCTGTCGCTGGTGCCCGAGCCGGGGGGAGGCCTGCTGGCGTCGCTGGAGTACAGCACGGAGCTGTTCGAGGCGGCGACGGCGCGGCGGACGTTGGCGCAGCTGGAGCGCCTGCTCGCTGGAATGTTGTGCGGCGAGGGGGCTCCGGTGTCGGATCTGCCGCTCCTCTCGGCTGCGGAGCGGTACGAGCTGGTGCTCGATCGCAACCGTGTGGAGCGCTTCCCGGTGGCGGAGTGCCTGGACGAGCGGTTCGCGGCGGTGGCTCGGAGGCAGCCCGAGGCGGTGGCATTGGTCGAGCAGGGGCGGGCTCTCAGCTACGGCGAGCTGGCGCGCCGGGCGGCGGGGATCGCCGGTCGCCTGCGGTCCCTGGGCGTGGGTCCGGAGGTGCGGGTGGGGCTCTGCCTGGAGCGGGGGATCGAGCAGGTGGCGGCGATTCTCGGCGTGCTGGGAGCGGGCGGGGCCTACGTGCCGCTCGACCCCGATTCGCCTGCGGAGCGGCTGGCGTGGATCCTGGCGGACTCGGGGGCGGCGCTGGCGGTGACCACGGCGTCGTTGCGGGAACGGCTTGCAGACTGGGACGGTTCGGTGCTTCTCCTCGACGGAGAGGGTGCTGCGGCGCCTCCCGCGCTCCCCGCGTCCCCGACGCCCTGGCGCTCGGCGGCGCAGGCGGCGTATGTGATCTACACCTCGGGCTCGACAGGGCGGCCGAAGGGAGTGGTGGTGTCGCACGGCAACGTGGTGCGGCTGCTGCTCTCGACGGCTTGCCGGTTCGGGTTCGGCGTCGAGGACGTGTGGACGCTCTTCCACTCCTACGCGTTCGATTTTTCGGTTTGGGAGCTGTGGGGCGCGCTCGGCCACGGCGGTCGTCTGGTGGTGGTGCCGTACTGGCAGAGTCGTTCGGCGGAGTCGTTGCGGTCGCTGCTCGTCGCGGAGGGGGTGACGGTGCTCAACCAGACACCGTCGTCGTTCCGCTCGCTGCTATCGGGGGAGGAGGGTGGTGAGCGGTCGGCGCTGCGCTGGGTAATCTTCGGGGGCGAGGCGCTGGAGCCGGGGAGGCTCGCCGGCTGGTGGGAGCGTCACCCGGAGGTACATCTGGTCAACATGTACGGGATCACCGAGACGACGGTACATGTGACCTTCCGTGAGCTGACCCGGGAGGACGTGGTGGGCCGGGGGTGGGTGTCGGCGGTAGGCGAGCGGCTGGGGGATCTCGAGCTCTATGTGCTGGACGAGCGGATGTCGCCGGTGCCGGTGGGCATGCCCGGGGAGCTGTGGGTGGGCGGCGCGGGTCTGGCGCGGGGGTATGCGGGGCGTCCGGAGCTGACGGCGGAGCGCTTCGTGCCTCACCCGTTCGCGGCGGAGCGCGGGGAGTCGGGTGCCCGTCTCTACCGCACGGGGGACCTGGCGCGCTGGCGGGAGGGCGGGGAGCTGGAGTACCTGGGCCGCCTGGACGAGCAGGTGAAGATCCGTGGTTACCGGGTCGAGCCGGGCGAGGTGCGCGCGGTTCTGGAGAGCCATCCCGGGGTGGAGCAGGCGGCGGTGGTGGCGCGGGAGGACCGTCCCGGGGAGCGCCGCCTGGTGGCGTACGTGGTGGGGCGTGGCGGGGTTCCGGTCGAGATCGGCGCGCTTCGCGAGCACGTCCGGGATCGCCTGCCGGAGTACATGGTGCCGGGAGCGTGGGTGGCGCTCGCGTCGTTGCCGCTCACCGCGCAGGGGAAGCTCGACCGTCGTGCACTGCCGGCGCCGGAGGAGGGGGGAGGAGAGCAGGGAGGTCTCGCACGCGCGGTGCGGAGCGCGACCGAGGAGCTGCTAGCGGGGATCTGGTGCTCGGTCCTGGGCCGCGAGGGCGTGGGGTCGGAGGACGACTTCTTCGCTCTCGGCGGGCATTCTCTGCTGGCGACACAGGTGGTGTCGCGGGTGCGCCAGGTGCTGGGAGTGGAGCTGCCGCTGCGGCAGGTCTTCGTCGAGCCGACGCTCGGCGCTCTGGCGCGGGAGGTGGACGGCCTGCTGTCGACGGGGGATTCGGGAGCTTCGGGCACCCAGGGTACCTCGGGCCGGGAGCGGATCGAGCGGCGGTCGCGGGGGGCGGAGTCGCCGCTTTCGTTCGCGCAGCAGCGCCTATGGTTCCTGGAGCGCCTGGCGCCGGGGAGCGGCGCCTACCATGTGCCGGTGGCGGTGCGCCTTTCGGGCCGGCTGGACGTAGCGGCGCTGGGGCGGAGCCTCGACGAGGTGGTGCGGCGCCACGAGGCGCTGCGGACGCGGTTCGTGGAGCGGAATGGCGAGGTGGCACAGCGGGTGGAGGAGCCCTGTCCGGGGCTCCTTTCCGTCGTCGACCTGACCGGCCTCCCGGGGGTTCCCGATCGCGAGGTGCAGCTTCTGGCGCGGGCTCGCGAGCAGGCGTCGGCGCCGTTCGACCTGTCGACGGGTCCGCTGCTGCGGGCGGAGCTGGTACGGCTGTCGGCAGAGGAGCATGCGCTCCTGGTGACGATGCACCACATCGCGAGCGACGGTTGGTCGATGGGGGTTCTGGTGCGCGAGCTGGGAGCGCTCTACGAGGCGTTTTCGGAGGGCCGGGAGTCGCCGTTGCCGGAGCTTCCGATCCAGTATGCGGACTACGCGCAGTGGCAGCGGGAATGGCTCTCCGGGGGGGAGCTCGACCGGCAGCTCGGCTACTGGCGGGAGCGGCTCGCCGACCTGCCGGTCCTCGCTCTCCCCACCGACCGGCCGCGGCCGGCCCGGGCGCTCCGCGACGGCGCGAGCCTGCCGGTCTCGTTCGACGGCGCGTTGGCCGGGCGTCTCGGGGCGCTCTGCCGCCAGGAAGGGGTGACCCTGTTCATGGCGCTCCTCGCGGCGTGGCAGGTCGTGCTCGGGCGCTGGAGCGGCCAGGACGACGTCGTGATCGGGACCGACGTCGCCAACCGGAACGCGGCGGAGATCGAGGGGCTGATCGGATTTTTCGTCAACCAGCTCGCCCTGCGCGGCTCGGTGCCGGGTGCGGCGACTTTCCGGGAGATCCTCGCCGGGGCGCGCGAAACCGCTCTCGCGGCCTACGGGCACCAGGACGTTCCGTTCGAGCAGGTGGTGAGCGCCGTGGCTCCCGAGCGCGACCCCAGCCGGGCGCCGCTCTTCCAGGTCAAGCTGGTCTTCGAGGTGCTGCCTCCGGCCCGGACCTTCGCCGGCCTGGCGATCGAGGCGCTGCCGATCGATCTCGACGTAGCCAAGGTCGACCTCCACCTCCATCTCGCCCACGGGGAGGCCGGCGGGCTCGACGGCCGGCTGCGCTACGCCCGCGAGCTTTTCGAGGCGGCGACGGTGCGCCGTCTGCTGGCGCGTTTCGAGAGCCACCTGGAGGCGATCGTGGCCGAGCCGGCGCGCCGCCTAGGCGACCTCCCGCTCGTCGCGCCGGTCGAGCGGGAAGAGATCCTTCGGGCCACCGGCGGCGGCGGCCGTCCCGCGGGAGACGACACCCGGTGGCTCCACCAGGCTTTCGAAGCCCAGGCGGCGCTCTACCCGGAGACACCGGCGGTCGTCGCCGGCGCCTCGTCGCTCGACTATGGCGAGCTCGACCGGCGCGCCAACCAGCTGGCGAGATACCTAAAGCAGGCGGGCCTCGCGGCCGAAACGCGCGTCGCCCTCTACTTCGAACGCGGCGTGGAGCTGGTGATCGCCCTTTTGGGCGTGCTCAAGGCCGGCGGCGTTTTCGTCCCCCTCGATCCCGCGCTGCCGGTCGAGCGGGTGAGCGCCCTCCTCGAAGACTCGGGGGCGCCGCTGGTGCTCTCCATGCGTGGGCTCGCCGACCGCCTGCCAAGCTACTTCGTGCAGGTGATCGCCCTGGACGACGACGGGCCGGAGATCGCGCGCCAGCCGGACGGCGCGCTCGGCGAGACCGTCGACGGCGATCAGCTGGCCTACGTGATCTACACCTCCGGCTCCACGGGCCGCCCCAAGGGAGTGGGCGTCCGCCACGCGAGCGTCGCCTCGTACGTCGCCGGCATCCGGCACCGGCTGGGTTTGGAGCCCGGCTGGCGCTACGCCCTGGTCACGACCTTCGCCGCCGACCTCGGCTACACCGCCGTCTTCGCCGCCCTTTCGACCGGCGGCACCCTCCACCTGCCGGACGCCGAGAGCGCGAGCCAGCCCTGGACGCTGGCGCGGACCTTCGCGGCGGCCGGCGTCGACGTGCTCAAGATCACGCCGTCTTTCTTGGCGGCGCTCCTCGCCGCCGAGCCCTCGCCGGCGCTGATTCCACGGCGCGTCCTCGTCCTCGGCGGCGAGGCGAGCGGGTGGGACCTGGTCGGCGAGGCGCGCCGGCGGCGGCCCCAGGTCCGCATCGTCAACCACTACGGGCCGACCGAGGCGACGATCGGCTGTGCGCTCTCCCCGCTCGAAGGGGTCGACCCCACGCTCGGCCCGGTGCCGGTCGGCCGACCGCTCCCCGGGATGGAGGTCTACCTGCTGGACACCGGAATGGAGCTAGTGCCGGCCGGGGCCGTCGGAGAGCTCTGGATCGGTGGGGCGGGCCTCGCCCGGGGCTACGTGGAGCGGCCCGATCTCACCGCGGAGCGCTTCCTGCCCCATCCGTGGGCGGGAGAGGTAGGCGAGCCCGGCGCGCGCCTCTACCGTTCTGGGGACCGGGCGCGCCGGCGCCTGGACGGCAACCTTGAATTCCTCGGGCGGCTCGACGACCAGGTGAAGATCCGCGGGGTCCGCATCGAGCCGGGAGAGGTACGGGCCGCTCTCGAAGCCTGTCCCGGAGTGGAGCGCGCGGCGGTCGTGGCAGAGCGGGACCGCGGCGGAGAGCTGCGTCTCGTCGCCTACGTCGTGGGGCCGGGGGCGCGCGAGGTCGAGGCCCTCCGCGGGCGTCTCCGCGAGGTGCTCCCGGAGGCTCTGCTGCCTTCGGCGTTCGTGGCGCTCGACGCGCTGCCGCTCACTCCCAACGGCAAGCTCGACCGCCGGGCCCTGCCGGCGCCGCCGGAGGAGGAGGGCAACACGAGCGGTGAGGGGCCGTTGCCGCCGCGGACCCCCGTCGAAGAGCTCCTCGCCGGCATCTGGGCCGACGTGCTCGGGCGCGAGCGGGTGGGCGTCGCCGACGATTTCTTCGCCCTGGGCGGCCACTCGCTCCTCGCGACGCAGGTGGTGGCGCGGATCCACCAGGTGCTCGGGGTGGACGTCCCGGTGGCGGCGATCTTCGACGCGCCGACCGTCGCCGCGCTGGCGCGGCTGATCGCGGCTTCACCGGCGGCCGACCCGGCGGGCGATCCGGTGCCAGGCCTCGTCGCCCGCGGCGTCCGGCGCGCGCCGCTCTCGTACGCCCAGCTCCGGCTCTGGTTCTTACACCAGCTCGATCCCGGTGACCCGAGCTACAACGTGCTGCGGGCGCTCCGGCTGAGCGGGGACCTGGACGTCCGGGCGCTCGCCGCGGTGCTCGCCGAGATCGTCCGGCGCCACGCTATCCTGCGCACCCGCTTCGTCGACGGCGGCGGCGAGCCGGAACAGGTGGTCCACGACGGCGGCGTCGGGCTCGCCGTCGTCGACCTCTCCGGGCTCGCCACGGCCGAGAGCGAGGAGATAGCCCGCGCGCTCGCCGCCGAGGAGGTGGCGCGGCCGTTCGATCTGTCGGCAGGTCCCCTGGTGCGGGCGGCGCTGGTGCGGCTGGCCGCGGCCGAGCACGTGCTGCTGGTGACGGTGCATCACATCGCGAGCGACGGGTGGTCTCTGGGGGTGCTGGTGCGGGAGCTGGGGGCGCTTTACGGGGCGTTCTCGGCGGGCCGGAAGTCGCCGCTCCCGGAGCTGCCGGTGCAGTATGCGGACTACGCGCTGTGGCAGCGGGAGCGGCTCACGGGGGGGAGCTCGAACGCCAGCTTGCCTACTGGCGCGAGCGGCTGGCGGAGGCTTCGCCCCTCGACCTGCCGACGGATCGCCCGCGTCCGGCGCAGCTCGGTCACAGCGGTGCGGGCGAGCCGGTACGGCTGGGGCGGCAGGCGACGGAGCGGCTGTCGGCGCTCTGCCGGCGGGAGGGCGTGACGCTCTTCATGGCCCTGGTCGCGGGCTGGCAGGCGGTGCTGTGGCGGTGGAGCGGCCAGGGGGAGATCGCGGTGGGGACGCCGGTGGCCAACCGGGGCCGGGTGGAACTGGAGGATCTGATCGGGTTCTTCGTCAACACCCTGGTGCTGCGGACGGCGGTGGGCGGAGAGGTGGGTTTCGGGGAGCTGCTCATCCGAGTGCGGGAGGTTGCGCTCGAAGCCTACGGGCACCAGGACGCGCCGTTCGAGCGGGTGGTGGAGACGGTGTCGCCGGAGCGGGACCTGGCGCGAAGCCCGCTGTTCCAGACGACGGTGACGCTTCAGAACGCGCCCTTGGGGGAGCTTCGGCTGCCGGGACTCTCTCTCTCGGGCCTCGATCTGCCGCAACGGACGGCGCAGTTCGAGCTGAGCCTGGGAGTCGAGGAGCAGGGCGGGGAGATCGTCGGCTCGCTGGTCTACAGCACGGATCTCTACGGGGCGTCGACGGCGGGCCGCCTGGTCGAGCATCTGCTGCGGGTTCTGGAGCAGGGGTCCGCGGCGCCGACACGGCGCCTGGTAGATCTCGGGTGGCTGGACGAGGCGGAGCGCCGGCAGGTGCTCTCGGCGTGGAACCGAACCGAGCGCCGGTGGGGCGGCTCCGGGTGTTTGCACGAGCTGTTCGCGGAGCGGGCGGGCGAGCGGCCGGATGCGGTGGCTCTCCTCTCGTCGGCGGCCGGTTCTCGCCACTTCGTGAGCTACCGGGATCTCGACCGGCGGTCGGACCTTCTGGGCTGGCGGCTGCGCCGCTCGGGGGTGGGGGTGGAGTCGTTCGTGGGGGTTTGCCTGGAGCGGGGACTTGAGATGGTGACGGCGCTCCTCGCGGTTCTCAAGGCGGGCGGGGCGTACCTGCCGCTCGATCCGGGCTATCCGCAGGAGCGGCTGCGTTTCCTGGTGGAGGACGCCGGGGCGGTCCTGGTGGTGACGGGGGCGGAGCTCCGCGGCCGGCTGCCGTCGGGGGTGCAGACGATTTGTCTGGACGGCGAGGGGGGGGCGCTCGCGGGTGGACCGGCGCCTGCGCTCGCGGGTGACGCGCTCCCCGGCAATGCCGCTTATGTGCTCTATACGTCGGGTTCGAGCGGTCGTCCGAAGGGGGTGGTGGTGGCGCACGCGAGCGTCGCCAACTACGTGCGCTGGTCGGCGGAGGCGTATGGGGTTTCGGGGCACTCCGGGTCGAGCCTGCACACTCCTCTGTCGTTCGATCTCACGGTGTCGAGCCTGTGGACGCCGCTCCTCGCGGGCCGTCCGGTGGCGTTGGTGCCGGAGCCCTGGGATCTGGGCGGCCTGGCGCGCGACGTGGCGGAGACGGGTTTCGGGTTCGTCAAGCTGACGCCGTCGCATCTGGAGGTTCTGGCGGCGGCGCCGGAGGCGCTGTCGGGGGTCGACCGGCTGACGCTGGTGGTGGGGGGCGAGGCGCTCTCCGGCCGGGCGATCGCGGGCTGGCTGGCGCGGGACGGGGTGCGGGTGTTCAACGAGTACGGGCCGACGGAGGCGACGGTGGGCTGCTGCGTCCATGAAGCGCTCCCGGGCGCGAGCGAGGGGATGGTGCCGATCGGCCGTCCGATCGCGAACGTTCGGGCGTACGTGCTGGGCGGCGAGCTGGAGGCGCTGCCGGAAGGGGCGCCGGGCGAGCTGTGGATCGGCGGTGCGGGGCTGGCGCGCGGCTATCTCGGCCGTCCGGAGCTGACGGCGGAGCGGTTCGTGCCGGACCCGTACGGCGATCCCGGGGAGCGGCTCTACCGGACGGGCGATCGGGCGCGCTGGAGCGCGGGGGAGCTCCAGTACCTGGGCCGGGTCGACGAGCAGGTGAAGATCCGCGGCTACCGAATCGAGCCGGGGGAGGTGGCGGCGGCGCTCATGGAGTGCCCCGGGGTGGAGCGGGCGGCGGTGGTGGTGCGGGAGGATCGTCCGGGCCAGAAGCGGTTGGTGGGGTACGTGGTGGGGTCGGGCGCATTCCCGGGGCCGGCGGCGGAGGCGGCGGAGCTGCGGACGGCGCTCGCGCGGCTCCTGCCGGAGCCGCTGGTGCCGTCTTCGATCGTGCGCCTGGAATCGCTGCCACTAACGGCGCACGGCAAGCTCGACCGCCGGGCCCTGCCCGTGCCCGAGAGCTTGGACGCGTCAGCGACCGTGGCGCACCGCTCGCCGCGGACGGCGACCGAGGAGATCCTGGCGGCCCTCTGGGGCGACGTTCTCGGCCGCGAGAAGCTCGGCATCGACGACGACTTCTTCGCCCTGGGCGGCCACTCGCTCCTCGCCGCTCAGGTGGTGGTGCGGGTGCGCCGGCTCTTCGGCATCGAGCTCGAGCTGCGGCAGATCTTCCTCGCCCCGACGCTCGCCGCCCTCGCCCGGCGGATCGACGATCTCCGCTCGGATGGGGGCGTTGGCGTGCCGTTGCCGCCCATCGCGCGTCGGGCGTTCGGCGTTGCGGCGCCGTTGTCGTATGCCCAGCAGCGGCTGTGGTTCCTCGCCCGGCTGTCGCCGGCCAACGCCGCGTACCACATCCCTCTGGCGCTCCGCCTGGAAGGGCCGCTGGACGTGGCGGCCCTCTCCCGGAGCCTCGCCGAGGTGGTGCGACGGCATGAGGCGCTGCGCACCCGTTTCGTCGAGGCGGACGGCGCGGTGGCGCAGCTCGCCGTGGAGCCGGGGCCGGGTCTCCTCGCTGTGGCGGACCTTCGAGCCGGGGGTCGAACGGAGCGGGAGGCGGAGCTCGGTCGGCTCGCCCGCGAGCAAGCGCTACGGCCGTTCGATCTATCGGTAGGCCTGCTGATGCGGGCGGCGCTGGTTCGCCTGGCCGCGGCCGAGCACGTGCTGCTGGTGACGGTGCATCACATCGCGAGCGACGGGTGGTCTCTGGGAGTGCTGGTGCGAGAGCTGGAGGCGCTCTACGGGGCATTTTTGGCGGGCCGAAAGTCGCCGCTCCCGGAGCTGCCGGTGCAGTATGCGGACTACGCGCTGTGGCAGCGGGAGTGGCTCACGGGGGGTGAGCTCGAACGCCAGCTTTCCTACTGGCGGGAGCGGCTGGCGGCGATTTCGCCCCTCGACCTGCCGACGGATCGTCCGCGTCCGGCGCAGCTCGGTCACGGCGGCGCGGGCGAACCGGTGCGGCTGGGGCGGCAGGCGACGGAGCGGCTGTCGGCTCTCTGCCGGCGGGAGGGCGCGACGCTCTTCATGGCCCTGGTCGCGGGTTGGCAGGCGGTGCTGTGGCGGTGGAGCGGCCAGGGGGAGATCGCGGTGGGGACGCCGGTGGCCAACCGGGGCCGGGTGGAGCTGGAGGATCTGATCGGGTTCTTCGTCAACACCCTGGTGCTGCGGACGGCGGTGGGCGGAGAGGTGGGATTCGGGGAGCTGCTCGTCCGGGTGCGGGAGGTGGCGCTCGAAGCCTACGGGCACCAGGAGGCGCCGTTCGAGCGGGTGGTGGAGGCGGTGTCGCCGGAGCGGGACCTGGCGCGGAGCCCGCTGTTCCAGACGACGGTGACGCTCCAGAACGCGCCTTTGGGGGAGCTTCGGTTGCCGGGTCTGCGGCTTTCGGGTCTCGATCTGCCGCAGCGGACGGCGCAGTTCGAGCTGAGCCTGGTGGTCGAGGAGCAGGGCGGGGAGATCGTCGGCTCACTGGTCTACAGCACGGAGCTCTATGGGGCGTCGACGACTGGTCGTCTGGTCGAGCATCTGGTGCGGGTTCTGGAGCAGGGGTCCACGGCACCGGCACGGCGCCTGGGCGCTCTCGATTGGCTGGACGAGGCGGAGCGCCGGCAGGTGCTCTCGGCCTGGAACGGAACCGAGCGCCGGTGGGACGGGCCTCTCTGTCTGCACGAGCTGTTCGCCGAGCAGACGGAGGAGCGGCCGGATGCGGTGGCTCTCCTTTCCTCGGCGGCCGGTTGCCGCCACTTCGTGAGCTACGGAGATCTCGACCGGCGGTCGGACCGTCTGGGCTGGCGGCTTCGCCGCTCGGGGGTGGGGGCGGAGTCGATTGTGGGGGTTTTCCTGGAGCGTGGACCTGAGATGGTGACGGCGCTCCTCGCGGTGCTCAAGGCGGGCGGGGCGTACCTGCCGCTCGATCCGGGCTATCCGGAGGAGCGGCTGCGCTTCCTGGTGGAGGACGCCGGGGCGGTCCTGGTGGTGACGCGGGCGGAGCTCCGCGACCGGTTGCCGTCGGGGGTGCGCACGATCGATCTGGACGGCGAGAGGAGGGCGCTCGCGGGTGGACCGGCGCCTGCGCTCGCGGGTGGCGCGCTTCCAGGAAACGCTGCCTACGTGCTCTACACATCGGGTTCGAGCGGTCGTCCGAAAGGGGTGGTGGTGGCGCACGCGAGCGTCGCCAACTACGTGCGCTGGTCGGCGGAGGCGTACGGGGTTTCCGGACACTCCGGTTCGAGCCTGCACACTCCTCTGTCGTTCGATCTGACGGTGTCGAGCCTGTGGACGCCGCTCCTCGCGGGTCGTCCGGTGGCGTTGGTGCCGGAGCCCTGGGATCTGGGCGGCCTGGCGCGCGACGTGGCGGAGACGGGTTTCGGGTTCGTCAAGCTGACGCCGTCGCATCTGGAGGTTCTGGCGGCGCCGGAGGCGCTGTCGGGTGCGGACCGGTTGACGCTGGTGGTGGGGGGCGAGGCGCTCTCCGGCCGGGCGCTCGCGGGCTGGCTGGCGCGGGACGGGGTGCGGGTGTTCAACGAGTACGGGCCGACGGAGGCGACGGTGGGCTGCTGCGTCCATGAAGCGCTCCCGGGCGCGAGCGAGGGGATGGTGCCGATCGGCCGTCCGATCGCGAACGTTCGGGCCTACGTGCTGGGCGGCGAGCTGGAGGCGCTGCCGGACAGGGTGCCGGGCGAGCTGTGGATCGGCGGTGCGGGGCTGGCGCGCGGCTATCTCGGTCGTCCGGAGCTGACGGCGGAGCGGTTCGTGCCGGACCCCTACGGCGGACCGGGGGAGCGGCTCTACCGGACGGGTGATCGGGCGCGCCGGGGCGCGGGGGGGAGCTCCAGTACCTGGGCCGGGTCGACGAGCAGGTGAAGATCCGCGGCTACCGGATCGAGCCGGGGGAGGTGGAGGCGGCGCTCGCGGGGTGCCCCGGAGTGGAGCGGGCGGCGGTGGTGGTGCGGGAGGACCGTCCGGGCCAGAAGCGGTTGGTCGGGTACGTGGTGGGGGCGGCCTCGGCGGCGGGGACGGCGGAGCTGCGGACGGCGCTCGCGCGGCTCCTGCCGGAGCCGCTGGTGCCGTCTTTTATCGTGCGCCTGGAATCGCTGCCGCTTACGGCGCACGGCAAGCTCGACCGCCGGGCGCTGCCCGTGCCCGAGGGTTTGGACGCGTCAGCGACCGCGGCGCACCGATCGCCGCGGACGGCGACCGAGGAGATCCTTGCGGCCCTCTGGGGCGAGATCCTCGGCCGCGAGAGGGTCGGCATCGACGACAACTTCTTCGCCCTGGGTGGAGACTCCATCCTGAGCCTCCAGGTGGTGGCGCGCGCCCACCGCGCCGGGATCGGCATCCTGCCGCGCCAGATGTTCGAGCGCCAGACGATCGCCGAGCTGGCCGCCGTGGCGACCGTCGCCCGGCGGCGCGAGGCCGAGCAGGGGACGATCGCCGGCCCGCTGCCGCTCACCCCCATCCAGCGGCGCTTCTTCGCCCTCGACCTCGCCGAGCCCCACCACTACAACCAGGCTCTCCTGTTCGCCGTCGCGGCGCCGCTCCGCCGCCCGCCGCTCGCCGCCGCGTTCGACCTCCTCCTCCGCCACCACGATGCCCTGCGCTCGCGCTTCGCGCGTCGCGGCGACTCCTGGCACGCCTGGATCGCCGAGAGCGAAGAGATCGACCGGGTGCTCGCCGAGGTCGACCTCTCCGCTCTGCCGGAGGCGGACCAAGTGCGGGCGATCGAGCGGCAGGCGGCGCGCCTCCAGGCGAGCCTCGACCTCGCGCGGGGGCCGATCGTGCGCGCGGCCCTCTTCCGCTGCCAACCCGGGCGTGCCGACCGGCTGGCGCTCGTCATCCACCACCTCGCGGTCGACGCCGTCTCCTGGCGGGTGCTGCTCGCCGACCTGGAGGGCGCCTACCGCCGGCTGGCCGCCGGTCAGGCCGCCGCGCTCGATCCCAAGACGGCCTCCTACAAGGCCTGGGCGGAGGCTTTGACGGTCGCCGCAGCGGGCCTGTCCGGCGACTCCGGCGACTCTGGCGACTCCGGCCCATGGCCCTGGGACGACCTCCTGGCGCCGGCGACCGCCGCTCCGGACTTTCCGCGGCCACCGCTCCCCGCGGCGCCGCTCGCGCCGCTCGCGCCGGTGACGGCCGAGCTCGGCCCCGAGGAGACCGAGCTTCTCTTGCGTGAGCTTCCCGCGGCGCTCGGCGCGGGCCTCGACGCGGCGATGCTCGCGGCGCTCGCCCTGACTTTCGCGGAACGGACGGGAGAGAGCGGGCTCCTGGTCGACGTCGAGGCCCACGGCCGCGATGCCCTGGCCGACGCGCTCGACGTGAGCCGGACGGTAGGCTGGTTCACGGCCGTCTTCCCGCTCCATGTCGAGTTGCCCGAGCTTCCCGAGCTGTCGGAGCTGCCGGAAGACGCCGAGCGCGCCCGTCTCGCCGCGGTGACGGCCCAGCTCCAGCGCGCCGCGGCGGCGGCGCACGAGTACGGGATGCGCCGTTATCTCACCGCTACGGGCGACCGCCTGAAGGTCCCGGCGCCGCCGGTTTCTTTCAACTACCTCGGTGTGCTCGGACGCCCAGGGGCAGAGCCCTCGCTCTTCACCCCGGCGGCGGAGTCCGCGGGGCCGTCGCAGAGCCCGCGGAACGGCTCCCCCTATCGCTTCGAGGTCGTCTGCTTCGTCGCCGGAGGCCGGCTGGTCGCGCAGTGGAGCTATCGGACGGGCGCCGAGGAGGGGAGGGAGACGCGGGCGCTCGCCGACGCCTTCGTGCGGCACCTGGCGCGCCTCGTTCACCTCCACCGCTCGGCGCCGGCAGCAATCTCCGGCATCCCCGGCATCGGCGACTTTCTTTTGCCGGACGGCGAGATCGCGGCGATCACGCGGGCGGTGCGGGCCTCCCTGGAGCGTTGAGGAGCAGGAAGAGCATGGACAACGTCGAGAGCGTCTACCCCACCTCGCCGATGCAGCGCGGCCTCCTGACCGAGAGCCTCTACGCCGCGGGTCCCGACCCGTATCGGAACCAGCGCACCTACGAGATCGCGGGAGACCTCGCTCCGGCGACCTTCCGCGTCGCCTGGGAGCAGGTGCTGGAGCGCCATGCGGCACTCCGCACCCATTTCGTCTGGGAGGGGCTGAAGCAGCCGGTGCAGGTGGTCCACCGGCGCGTCGTCCTGCCGTGGAGCGAGGAAGACTGGCGCGGCCTCGCCGCGGCCGAGTTGGAGGAGCGCTGGGCCCACGCGGTGGAGGACGATCGTGGCCGCCCACTCGCCTTCGACACGGCGCCGCTCGTCCGTCTCCTCCTCGCGCGGACCGGAGAGCGCACCTGGCGGCTGCTCTGGACCTACCACCACGCGGTGCTCGACGGCTGGTCGATGCAGCTCGTCCTGCGCGACCTCCTCGCGCTCTATGAGGCCGCCCGCCGCGGCCTCCCGGCCGCCCTGCCGCCGCCCGGCTCCTTCCGCGACTATCTCCTCTGGCTGGCCCACCGCGACGCCGCGGCGGCCGAGGCGTTCTGGCGCCAGCGGCTGCGCGGGCTCGAAGCGCCCACGCTCCTCGCGGCGCCTCGCCGGGGCCCGGCGTTCGCCGAGGAGACGGTCGCGATCCCGGCCCTGGGCACGGCGCTCCAGGTCGCGGCCCGCGGAGAGCGGGTGACGCCGAGCACCTTCGTCGAGGCGGCGTGGAGCGCCGTGCTCTCGGCGCGGAGCGGCCGGGCCGATCTCGTCTTCGGCTCGGTGGTGGCCGGCCGGCCGGCCACCCTGCCCGCTGCCGCCGAGACGGTCGGCGTCTTCAGCAACGTCCTGCCGGCACGGGTGAGCCTGCGACCGGGCGAGACGGTCGCCGAGCTCCTGCGGCGGCTCCAGGGCGAGCAGGCGGCGGCGCGGGAGCACGACCAGGTCTTCCTGGGCGACGTTCAGCACTGGAGCGATCTTCCCCCCGGGGAGCCGCTCTTCGACACCCTGCTCGCCTTCCAGAGCTATCCGCGCCTGGCGGAGAGCGGCGCGCCGCGCGAGGGAGGGATCGCGATCGCCGATACCTCGCCGCCCGAGCGGACCGGCTATCCGCTGGCCTGGAACGTCTGGTTGGACGAGGCGCTCCACGTGCGCGCGCTCTTCGACCCGGCGCGCCTGGCGCCGGGGGAGGTGCGCCGGTTCACGGCGGAGCTGGTTCGGGTCCTGGAGCAGATGATGGCGCACCCGGAGCACCGCGTGGATGAGCTCGACCTGCTCGGGGAGGCGGAGCGGCGCCGCGTGCTGGTCGAGTGGAACCGGCCCGCGCGGTGGGCGGCGGACGCCTGCCTGGACGAGCTCTTCGCGGCCCGGGCGGCGGAGCGGCCCGACGCCGTGGCGGTGGGGATGGGCGACGCGCGGCTGACCTACGGGGAGCTCGAACGGTGCGGCAACCGGCTGGCGAGGCACCTCGTGCGGCTGGGGGTGGGACCCGAGGTGCCGGTGGCGCTCTGCCTGGAGCGGGGCCTCGGGATGGTCGTCGCCGTCCTCGCGGTGCTCAAGGCCGGCGGGGCCTACGTGCCGCTCGAACCGGACGCCCCGCCGGAGCGGACGGCCTTCCAGCTCGCCGACGCGCGGGTGGCGGTCGTGGTGACCGAGGAGGCGCTCCGCGCGCGCTTTGCTGGCTGGCGGGGACCGCGGGTCTCTCTAGACGGCGACGCAGGCGAGCTCGCGCGGCTCTCCGACCATGTCGTGCCGCGGGAGCGGCTGCCGGAGAGCGCCGCCTACGTGATCTACACCTCGGGCTCGACGGGCCGGCCGAAAGGGGTGGCGATCCCGCACGGCAACGTCGTGCGGCTCTTCCACGCCACCGAGCGCGCGCTGGGGCTCGGCGCCGCGGACGTGTGGACCCTCTTCCACAGCTATGCCTTCGACTTCTCGGTGTGGGAGCTGTGGGGCGCGCTCCTTGAGGGCGGCCGGCTGGTCGTCGTGCCCTACTGGGAGAGCCGTTCGCCCGAGGCCGTCGCCGGCCTCCTCGCCCGCGAGGGGGTGACGGTTCTCAACCAGACCCCCTCGGCCTTCCGGCAGCTGATGGCCGTGGAGGTGGGGGAGAACGACCTCCCGTCCCTGCGCCTGGTGGTCTTCGGCGGCGAGGCGCTCGCGCCGGCGACGCTCTCGGCCTGGGCGGCGGGCCACCCCCAAACGCGCCTGGTCAACATGTACGGCATCACCGAGGGGACCGTGCACGTGACGCTCCGCACGCTCGGCCGCGATGACCTGGACGATCTGGTGGAGGCGGGCGGGGCGTCGCCGATCGGCGAGCGGCTCGGCGATCTCCAGACGTTCGTTCTCGATCCGCGACGGCGGCCGGTGGCGGTGGGGGTCGACGGCGAGCTGTGGATCGGCGGGCCGGGCCTCGCGCGCGGTTACGTCGGCCGCCCGGAGCTGACCGCCGAGCGCTTCGGCCCCCATCCCTTCGGGCCGGCCGGCGCGCGGCTCTACCGGACGGGGGACCTCGTCCGCTGGCGCGACGACGGCAGCCTCGACTTCCGTGGTCGGACCGACGAGCAGGTGAAGATCCGCGGCCACCGCATCGAGCCGGGGGAGGTGTGCTCGGCGCTCGCGGCGCATCCGGCGGTGGCGCAGGCGGCGGTGGTGGCGCGGGAGGACCGGCCCGGCCAGAAGCGGCTCGTCGCCTACGTCGTCGGGCGTGGCGAACGGGCCGGGATCGAAGCGGCGATCGGCGCCGAGGAGCTCCGCCGCCACCTCCGGCGGACGCTCCCGGAGCCCATGATCCCCGCGGCTTTCGTCGTCCTCAACGCCCTGCCGCTCACCGCCAACGGCAAGCTCGATCGTAAGGCCCTGCCGGCGCCGGGGGAGGACGACGCGCGGTGGGCGTCGCGGACGCCGCGACTGCCGCAGACGGCGACCGAGGAGCGGCTGGCGGCGATCTGGGCCGACGTACTGGGCTGCCGGCCACCCGGGCTCGACGACAACTTCTTCGCCCTGGGCGGCGACTCGATGCTCGCCGTGCAGGTCTGCGCGCGGGCGAGGAGGGAGGGGCTCGCGCTGGGGGTCGAGGCGATCTTCCAGCACCCCACCCTCGCCGATCTCGCCCTCTCACTGGACGACCGGGAACCGCGGGACACGCCTGAGGTAGGGCCGAAGACGGCATCCCTGGTGAGCGCGGAGGACTTCCGCCGTCTCCCGGCGGACATCGAGGACGCCTATCCGCTGTCGCACCTCCAGCTCGGCATGCTCTTCCATGGCGAGTACGCCCCGGAGGCGCCCCTCTACCATGACGTCCACAGCTATCATCTGCGGACGTCCCACTCCGTCGCCGGCCTCCGCGCGGCGATCGCGCGTGCCGTCGCACGTCACGCCGTCCTCCGCACCGCGTTCGACCTCACGTCGTATTCCGAGCCGCTCCAGCTCGTGCATGTCCGGGTCGAGACGCCGTTCGCGCTGGCCGATCTGCGGGGATTGGGCGCGGCGGAGCAGGAGCGGGAGGTCGCCGCGCTCTTCCGGGCCGAGAAGGCCCACCGCTTCGACTGGCGCCGCGCGCCGCTCTGCCGCTTTCACCTGGCGCGGCGCGGGCCTGACAGCCTCCAGCTGACCTTCACCCATCACCACGCCATCCTGGACGGCTGGAGCGTCGCCACCCTGCTGACCGAGCTGGTGCAGGACTGGCAGCAGGGCCGGCGAGGAGAAACGCGGCCGGCTCCGCTCGCCTTCCGCGACTTCGTCGCCGTCGAGCGCGAGCTTCTGCGCTCGCCCGCGGCGGCACGCTTCTGGGAAGAGACGCTCGCCGGGGCGCCGGAGCATCCGGCCTGGCTCACTCCGCGCGGCTCCGACCAGCGGGAGATCGCGGTGGCCGATCACGCGGTGCCCCGAGAGACGACCGCGCGGCTCGCGGCCCTCGCCCGCGAGCTCGGCGTGCCGCTCAAGAGTGTCCTCCTGGCCGCCCACCTGCAGGTCGTCCAGCGGCTCGCCGGCGGCAGCGACGGGGTCACCGGTCTCGTCGTCAACGGGCGGCCGGAGGAGGCGGGCGGCGACGCTGTCCTCGGCCTCTTCCTGAACGCCGTCCCCCTGCGCTTCCGGCTCGCCCGCGGGACCTGGCGGGAGGCGGTCCGCGAGGCTTTCGCCGCCGAGCGTGAGCTGGTGCCCTACCGCGCCTATCCGATCGCCGCCATGCAGAAGCTGACGCGGCGCGCCCGGCTCTTTGCGACCGGGTTCAACTTCGTCCACTTCCGCGTCTTCCTCGAGCTCGCCGGCCTCGACACCCTGGAGGTGTTGGCGGCGGAGAGCTTCGAGCAGGCCGACACCGCGTTCGCGGCGGTCTTCGCGCTCGATCCGTTCTCCGGCGACCTGCGGCTCCATTTGCAGCACGATCCGGGCGTGCTCGGGCGGCCGGAGGCTCGGGCCCTGGCCGATACCTACGGTTGTTTCCTGGCCGCGCTCGCCGAGCGACCGGATGCTCCGGTCCGCGCGGACGACGCCTGGACCCCGGAACAGAAGGCGGCGCTCGTCGCGGGCGCCGCCGCTCGACCCTGGCGGGCGGCGTCCGCCCTGCACGAGATCTTCGCCGAGTGGGCGCGCCGCGCGCCGGCGCGTACGGCCCTCGTCGACGGTGACCGGCAGTGGAGCTACGGCGACCTCGCCCTCCGCGTCCTACGGCTCGCAGGGGACCTCCGCCGTCTCGGCGTGGGGCCGGAGAAGCGGGTCGCGGTCGGCCTCGAACGCAGTGGGGAGCAGGTGATCGCGACCCTCGCCGTCCTCCTGGCGGGCGGTGTCTACGTCCCTCTCGACCCCGACGCGGTGGCCGAGCGGACCGACCTCATGCTCGCCGACTGCCTGCCCGCCGTCATCGTGACCGAGGATCGCGAGCGGTGGGAGGGACGCGGCGCCGCGCTCCTCTCGGTCCGCGCCCAGGAGGATGCCGTCGGCGAGCCAGTCCTGCCGGCCCTGCCGACCCTGGTCACCCCCGAGCAGGCGGCCTATGTCATCTATACCTCGGGATCGACCGGCGCACCGAAGGGCGTCGTCGTCACCCACGCCGGCCTCCGAAACGTCGCCCTGGCTCAGGCCGAGCTGTTCGGGTTCGGCGCCGGCATCCGAGTCCTGCAACTGGTCTCGGTGGCGTTCGACGCCGCCGTTTCGGACTGGGCGACGGTCTTCGCCTCGGGTGCCACCCTGGTCCTCGCGCCGCACCGCGCGTTCCAGTCGTTGGAGACGATCGGCGAGCTGCTCGAACGGCACCACATCCACTCGGTCGCCATGCCGCCGGGGGTTCTCGCGCGCCTGCCTGCCGAGCGTTTCCCGCAGCTCGAAATCGCCATCGTCGGCGGCGAGCCGGCGCCGGCGGGGCTCGCCGAGCGCTGGGGCGACGGTCGCCGGCTGCTCAACGCCTACGGTCCCACCGAGGCGACGATCACGGTGAGCGTCGGCGAGGTGGAGGAGGTGGAGAGGGACGGAGCCTCGATCGGCCGGCCGATCGCCAATGTCGAGGCCTACGTCCTGGACGCCGAGATGGAGCTCCTGCCGGCCGGCGTGCCGGGGGAGCTGTGGGTCGGCGGCGCCGGCGTCGCGCGGGGCTACCTCGGCCGTCCGGACCGGACCGCCGAACGGTTCGTGCCCGATCCCCTGGCCGCCGCGGGGCGAGCTGGGGCGCGGCTCTACCGCACCGGCGACCGCGCTCGTCGGCGCGCCGACGGCGGGTTCGACCTGCTGGGAAGGCTCGACGAGCAGGTGAAGATCCGCGGCTACCGGATCGAACCGGGCGAGGTGCGGGCCGTGCTCGAAAGCCACCCCGCGGTCACCGAGGCGGCGATCGTAGCGCGGGAGGACCGCCCGGGCCAGCGCCTCCTGGTCGCCTACGTGGTGGGCCACGGCGGCGGCGAGGTCGAGATCGAGGCGCTCCGGCGCCACCTGCGGGAGAGGCTCCCCGAGCCCATGGTGCCGGCGGCCTGGGTGGCGATGGACGCGCTGCCGCGGAACGCCCACGGCAAGATCGATCGCCAGGCCCTTCCGGCGCCCACCGGCCCCCGCTCCTCCGGCACCTCAGAATCCGGAGGACCGCCGCGGACCGCGATCGAGCGGCGGGTCGCCGCGGTCTGGGAGGAGGTGCTGGGGTGCGGCCCGGTGGGGATCGAGGACAACTTCTTCGTTCTCGGCGGCGACTCGCTCTCCGCCACACAGGTGATCTCCCGCCTGCGCGGCCGGTTGGCGGCGGCGATCGAGCTGCGGGCGCTTTTCGAGGCGCTCGACCTCGCCGAATTCGCCGCCGCCGTCGAGCGGGCGGCGGGCGGCGCGCGTCCGCCGCTCCACCGGCTTCCGCCCGCGCCATCAACGCCGCTCTCTTTCGCCCAGCAGCGGCTCTGGTTCGTCGAGCGGCTCCAGCCCGGCAGCGGCGCCTACCACATGGCTCTCGCCCTCCGCCTCCGGGGACCTCTCGACGGGCCGGCGTTCGCCCGCAGCCTGGACGAGGTGGCGCGGCGCCACGAGTCGCTCCGCACCCGCTTCGTCGAGGAGGGTGGGGAGGTCGTGCAGCGGATCGATGCGCCGCGCCCCGGCCTGCTCACGACGCTCGACCTGCGGGGCCTTCCAGAGGCGGCGCGGGAGAGCGAGATCCTGGTGCGTGCCCACGAGCAAGTGGGAATGCCCTTCGACCTCGCGCACGGGCCGCTCCTCCGCGCCGAGCTGCTGCGGCTGGCCGCGGAGGAGCACGCGGTCCTCCTCACCCTGCACCACATCGTGAGCGACGGCTGGTCGATGGGGGTCCTGGTGCGGGAGGTGACCGCCCTCTACGAGGCTTTCTCGGCCGGCTTGCCATCGCCCCTCAAGGAGCCACTCTTCCAGTACGCGGACTACGCGGTCTGGCAGCGCCGCTGGCTCGCCGGCGGCGAGCTCGAACACCAGCTCGACTACTGGCGGGAGCGGCTCAAAGACCTGCCGACGCTCGCCCTGCCGCTCGACCGGCCGCGGCCGGCGGCGGCGAGCCATCACGGGGCGCGCGAGCCGGTGCGCCTGGGTGCCCTCGCTCCGGCCTTGGGGGAACGCTGGCGCGACGGGGGTGTCACCCTCTTCATGTTCCTCCTCGCCGCCTGGACGACGGTCCTCTGGCGCGCGGGCGGGGAACGGCGGGTCGTGGTCGGCACCGATGTCGCGAACCGTACCCTGCCCGAGCTCGAAGGGATGATCGGGTTCTTCGTCAACCAGTTGGTGCTCTTGTCCGAGGTCTTACCCGGCACGAGCTTTTTCGACCTCGTCGGCGCCGTGCGCGAGACGGCGCTCGCGGCCTACCGGCATCAGGACGTCCCGTTCGAACGGGTGGTCGAGGCGGTGGCGCCCGAGCGGCACCTCGGGCGGGCGCCGCTCTTCCAGGTCAAGCTGGTGCTGCAGAACCTGCCGGCGGTCTCCGGTGCCGCCGGGGTCGCCGGAACCGCCGGCAGCCTCGATCTCTCCCCGATCGACCTGCCGACCCCCACGGCGGTCTACGACCTGCTGCTCAACCTGGAGGAGCGGGAGGGCGGCACGGTCGCCGGCGCTCTCGTCTATCGCACCGATCTGTTCGACCGCTCGACCGTGCGGCGGATGATGGATCAGCTCGCCCGGGTGATCGCGGGGGCGCTCGCCTCGCCGGAGCGATCCTTGGACGAGCTCGACCTCCTGGGACCCGGGGAGCGCCGGCAGGTGCTCGTCGAGTGGAACCGTACCGAGAGGGCCTGGCCGGAGGCGCTCCCGGTCCACGAGCGGTTCGCGGCGCGGGCACGGGAGAGGCCGGATGTGGTGGCGCTCGTCACTGCCGATGGGGTCGGCGGGGAGGTTACCTATGGCGAGCTCGCCCGGCGAGCCCACCGGTTGGGGCGTCACCTGGCGGCGCTCGGCGTCGATCCGGAGGTCCGGGTGGCCCTCGCCCTCGAACGCGGGATCGATCTCGTCGTGGCGATCCTCGGGGTGCTCACGGCGGGCGGCGCCTACGTTCCGCTCGACCCCGAGGCTCCGCTCGAGCGTGCGGCCGCGATGATCGAGGACTCCGGGGCGGCGGTCGTCCTGACCGAGGAGAGCCTCCGCGAGCGCCTGCCCGTCACCTGGGCGCAGGTGGTCTGCTTGGACGGCGCGGACGCGGCGCTCGCGGGGGAGCCGGAGGGCGAGCTGACGGGCGGTGCCGGCCCCGAGAGCGCGGCCTACGTCATCTACACCTCGGGATCGACGGGCCGGCCGAAGGGGGTGGTGGTGCGGCATGGCGGCCTCACCAATCTCGCGGCGGCTCAGGTCGAGGCGTTCGGTATCGGTCCGGAGAGCCGGGCTCTCCAGTTCGCGCCGGCGTGGTTCGATGCCTCGGTCTCGGAGTGGACGACGGCGCTCGTCGCGGGAGCGGCGCTGGTCGTCGCGACGCGGGACGAGATTCTGCCCGGCGGCCCGCTGGAGGCGACGGTGGCACGGCAGCAGGTGAGCGTGCTGACGCTCCCCCCGTCGGTGCTGGCGCGGATGGCCGAGGTGGCTGAGGTTGCCGAAGGGGGGCTCGCCACGGTGTCGACGCTGGTGTCGGCGGGCGAGGCCTGGCGGCAGGAGCTCGCCGGCCGCTGGCTTGCCGGGCGGCGGCTCCTCGACGCCTACGGGCCGACCGAGGCGACGGTCTGCGCCGCCTGGGGGGAGATCGCCGACGGCGCGAGCGCCAGCGGCCGCCCGTTGGCGAACGCGCGGACCTACGTGCTCGACGGGAGGATGGAGCCGGAGCCGGTGGGGGTCGTCGGCGAGCTGTGGGTCGGGGGGGCGGGAGTGGCGCGTGGCTATGCCGGCCGGCCGGATCTCACGGCCGAGCGGTTCGTGCCGGACCCGTTCGGCGGTACGGCCGGGAGCCGTCTCTACCGGACGGGCGATCGCGCCCGCTGGCGGGCGGACGGCAGCCTCCAGTACCTGGGCCGCCTCGACGACCAGGTGAAGATCCGCGGCCAGCGGATCGAGCCGGCCGAGGTGGCGGCGGTTCTGGCGCGCGATTCCGCCGTCGCCGAGGCGGCGGTGGTGGCCGCCGTCGCGGCGGGGGGGAAGGGGCCGGGGAGGTCCGCCTGGTGGCCTACGTCGTGCCGCGGAGCGGTGGGATCGTCGACTCCGGCGAGCTGCGCGCCCGGCTGCGCGAGTGGCTGCCGGAGGCGATGATCCCCACCGCCTGGGTGACGCTGGCGGCGCTGCCGCGGACGGCGAGCGGCAAGCTCGACCGGCGCGGTCTGCCCACGCCGGCGGCGGCGGAGGAGGGCGTCACGCGGGAGCACCGGCCGCCGCGCACCGCGGTCGAGGAGCTGCTCGCCGGGATCTGGTGCGAGGTGCTGGGGCGCGAGCGCATCGGTCTCGACGACGACTTCTTCGCCCTGGGTGGGCACTCGCTGCTCGCCGCCCAGGTCCTTTCCCGGGTCCGCGAGGTACTGGGGATCGACCTCGAGCTGCGCCAGATCTTCAGCGAGCCCCGGCTGGGTCGCCTGGCCGAGGAGGTCACAGAGCAGCTCTTGCGCGGCGCCGGGGGCGCTGGTGGCGAAGACGCCGCGGCGGTGCCGCGTCTCGCCCCGGCTTCGCGGGGAGCGGCGGCGCCGCTCTCCTATGCGCAGCAACGCCTGTGGTTCCTCGAACGGCTGCAGCCGGGGAGCGGCGCCTACCACATGCCGGCGGCGGTCCGCCTGCGGGGCCGCCTCGACGTTGCGGCTCTCGGCCGGAGCCTGGACGAGGTGGTGCGGCGCCACGAGGCGCTGCGCACGCGGATCGTCGAGGTCGATTCGCTGGATACCGCTGTGCAGCAGGTTCTGCCGGCCGAGAGCGGCCTGCTCCGCGTCGTCGACCTGGGCGGTCTGGACGAGGCGGCGCGGGAGAGGGAGCTCGCGGAGCGGGTGCGGGCCGAGGTGGAGCGCCCGTTCGATCTCGCGGCGGGGCCGCTGGTGCGGGCGGCGCTCCTCGGTCTGGGTGCCGAGGAGCACGCGCTCCTGGTGACGATGCACCACATCGCGAGCGACGGCTGGTCCGTGGGGGTGCTGGTGCGGGAGCTCGGCGAGCTCTACGCTGCCTTCGCTGCGGGCCGCCCTTCGCCGCTTCCCGAGCTGGCGATCCAGTACGCGGACTACGCCCTCTGGCAGCGCTCATGGCTCGTGGGCGAGGAGCTGGGGCGGCGGCTCGCCCACTGGCGGGAACGGCTGGCGGAGGTGCCGGCGCTCGACCTGCCGACCGACCGGCGGCGTCCCGCGGCCTTGAGCCTGCGGGGGGCCGCCGCGCCGGTGCGCCTGGGCGGGGAGCTGGCGGCGGTGCGGGACCTCTGCCGGCGCGAGGGGGCGACGCTCTTCATGGCGCTCCTCGCGGCCTTCCGTACGGTTCTGTGGTGCTTCGGCGGCCAGCGGGACGTGGCGATCGGGACGCCGGTCGCGAACCGCGGTCGGTTGGAGCTGGAGCGGCTGATCGGGTTTTTCGTCAACAGCCTGGCGCTCCGCACGGAGGTGAGGGGCGAGGAGAGCTTCCGGGACCTGCTGCGGCGGGAGCGGGAGACGGCGCTCGCCGCCTACGCGCACCAGGAGGTGCCGTTCGAGCGGGTGGTGGAGGCGGTGGCGGCGGAGCGGAGCCTGGCGAAGAGCCCGCTGTTCCAGGTGATGCTGACGCTCCAGAACGCGCCGGCTTCCGCGGTGCGCCTGCCGGGCCTGTCGCTCACCGAATTGGGGGTCGAGCCGCGCACCTCGCAGTACGAGATCAGCGTCGTCCTCCGGGAAGTGGAGGAAGGATTGGGCGGTATGGTCGTCTACAGCACGGACCTCTTCGAGGCGGCGACGGTCGGCCGCCTGATGCTGCAGCTCGGCCGGGTACTCGCGGAGGGCGCGACACGGCCGGAGCGGCCGCTCGGCGCTTTCGATCTCCTGGGCGAAGAGGAGAGGCGCCAGGTGCTCGTCGAGTGGAACCGTACCGGGCGGGACTGGGGGGAGCCGCGCCCGATCCACGAGATCTTCGCCGCTCGGGCGGGTGAGCGGCCCGAGGCGGTCGCGGTGGCGAGCGCGGGCGAGGCGATCTCTTATGGCGAGCTCGCGCGGCTCTCGAACCGGCTGGCGAACCGGCTCCAGGCCGCCGGAGTCGAGCGCGGACCGGGGTTCGTCCCCGTCTGCGTCGCGGGCGCCCGCGACGCGCTGGTAGCCTTTCTCGCTCTCCTCCAGTGCCGTCGCGCCTTCGTGCCGATCGACCTCGGCTGGCCGGCGAGCCGGCAGGAGCGGGCGCTCGCTCGGGTCGCGAGCCCGGTCGTGATCGTCGACCGGGAGGGGGCTACGGCGCCGCTCGGCGCCGCCGCCGCCGTGCCCATCGTGGCGGACGACATGGCGGACGACGGGGCCTCGCCGCACGCCGCCCGTTTCGCGCTTGGTTTCTCGCTCAATTCCGCGCCCGATTTGGACGCCCCGCTCTACGCCATCTTCACCTCCGGCTCGACGGGCGAGCCCAAGGCGGCGATCGCCACCCAGCGCGGCATCCTCAACCGGCTGCTCTGGATGGACGAGGAGATCGGCCCCGCGGCGGCGGCGGTCGTCCTCCAGACGACACGCCACGTCTTCGACAGCGCCGTCTGGCAGCTCCTCTGGCCCCTCCTCCATGGCGGCGTGGTGGTCCTCCCGGAGGCGGAGCGGGTCGCCGACCGCGACGAGCTCTTCGGGTCGATCGCGCGGCACGGTTGCACGATGACCGACTTCGTGCCCTCGGTGCTCCGCTCGCTGCTCCGCGGTCCGGGCGACGGCGCCGGGAGCGTCGGGACCCGCGACGCGCGGCTCGCGACACTCCATACCGTGATCGTCGGCGGCGAGGAGTGCACCTGGCCGCTCGTCGCCGCCTTCCGCGCCGCGGCGCCAGAGGTCCGCCTGCTCAATCTCTACGGCCCGACGGAGGCGAGCATCGGGTGCATCTGGAGCGAGCCCGGCGGCCTCGACGCCCCCGCCGACCCCGCGACCCGCGTCCCCATCGGCCGGCCGATCGCGAACTGCCGCGCCTACGTCCTCGACGACCTCGGGGGGCCGGTGCCGCTCGGCGCCGCCGGTGAGCTCCACCTGGCCGGCGCGTGCGTCGGCCCCGGCTACCTGGGCGCGCCGGAGCTCGACCGCGGCGCCTTCGTCGAGCACACCCTGGGAGGCGTCCCGGAGCGCCTCTATCGGACCGGGGATCGGGCGCGCTGGCGGCCGGATGGGAAGCTTGAGTTCCTCGGCCGCATCGACGAGCAGGTGAAGATCCACGGCTACCGGATCGAGCTCGGCGAGGTGCAGGCCGCCCTGGAGAGCCTTCCCGAAGTCGCGGAGGCGGCGATCGTGGCGGCCGAGGACGAGGTGGGAGGGAGACGCCTCGTCGCCTACGTGGTGGGCCGCGGCGGCACGGCCGGAGTGGCGGTCGCCGAGCTGCGGCGCGCGCTCCAGGGGATCCTTCCGGCGCCCATGGTGCCGGCGGCCTGGGTCGTCCTCGAAGCGCTGCCGCGGACGGCCGGCGGGAAGCTCGACCGCAAGGCGTTGCCGCCGCCGGCCGCTGCGGTCGGGACGGCCGGGGCGGTCGAGGTAGCGCCGCGGACGGCGATCGAGGAGCTCCTCGCCCGGATCTGGTGCGAGGTGCTCGGGCGCGAGCGGGTCGGGGTGGAGGACAGCTTCTTCGCCCTGGGGGGCGATTCGATTCAGAGCCTTCAGGTGGTGGCGCGGGCCCGGCGGGCGGGGATCGCCCTCACGCCGCGCGAGATGTTCGAGCACCAGACGATCGCCGAGCTGGCGCGGGTGGCGCGGCCGACGACGCCCGCGACCGACCCCGGCCCGCTCGCGGGGCCCGTCCCCCTGCTGCCCATCGCGCGGCGCTTCTTCGCCAAGAACCCCGACGGCCCCGGTCACTTCAACCAGGCGGTCCTCCTCGCCCTGCCGCCGCTGCCGGCGGAGCGGGGAGCCGCGGCCCTCCGCGTGGCGGTGCGGCAGCTCGCGCAACACCATGACTCCCTGCGCGGCCGCTTCGCCGCGCCCTCCGGACGGTGGGAGCAGACGATCATGGCCGCCGATGCCGCCGATGCCGCTGATGCCGGCGATGCCGCCAAAGCCGCCGATACTGAGGACGCCGCCGGCCGCTCCGCGCTCGTCGTCGATCTCGCGGCGGTTCCAGACGAGCGCCTGGGCGGCGCTGTCGAGACGGCGGCGGCCTGGGCCCAGGCCGCGCTCGACCTGCGGCGGGGACCGCTCTTCCAAGCGGTCCTCTTCGCCTGCGGGGCGGGTCGCCCCGCCCGCCTCCTCCTCGCCATCCATCACCTGGCGGTCGACGCCGTCTCCTGGGGGTTCCTCCTGGAGGACCTGCACACCGCCCTGTTCGCCGCCCTCGAAGGGCGGGCCGTCGCAATGCCGGCGAAGACCAGCTCGATTCAGGCCTGGGCCGAGCGCCTGCTCGACCGGGCCCATTCCGGCGCCCTGGATGGCGAGCTCGCCCACTGGCGTCACGTCCTCGCCGGCGTGCGTCCGCTCCCCAGGGACGGCGCCGGGGAGAACACCTTCGGCTCGGCGCGCCGGCTCACCGTGACCCTCGCCGCAGTCGCTTCGGCCCGCCTGCTCGATCCCGCCGGCCCGCACGGCGCCGCGCAGGTCGAGCCGCTCCTCTTGGCCGCCCTCGCCCTCGCCCTCCACCGCTGGTGCGGCTGGCAGACCGTCGTCGTCGACGTCGAGGGGCACGGCCGCGAGGATCTCTTCCCCGGGATCGACCTGTCGCGCACCGCCGGGTGGTTCACCGCGCTCTACCCGGTGCGGCTCGATCTCCCGTCCGGCGCCCCGGAGGGCCTGCCGGAGGCGCTCGCCACCCCCGGCCGCGGCCTTGGCTACGGTCTCGCCCGCTACCTCAAGGAGGATGGCGAGCTGCGCGGTGCTCCCGAGCCCGAGGTCTGCCTCAACTATCTCGGCCGGACCGATCGGGTCGGCGCCGCGCTCCCCGGCTTCGCCCTGGCCGCGGAGGACCCCGGCCCGATGCAGGGCAGAGAGGTGCTCCGGCCCCACCTCCTGGACGTCGAGTGCTGGATCGGCGGCGGCCGGCTGGAGGCGCGCTTCACCTACCCGGGAGCGGTCTATCGTGAATCGACGATCCGCCGGCTCGCCGCGGATTTCCTCGCCGCCCTGGAAGACCTCGCCTCCGGCGAGCGGGCCGAGCGCCTCGACCCGGCCGATTTCCCGCTCGTCGACCTCGACGAGGAGGCGCTCGCCCGGATCGCCACGATCGCGCGGCTGGCGGAGGGATGATGGCGCAGCGCGCCGGGACGACGAACGTCGAGGACGTCTATCCGCTGTCGCCGATGCAGCGGGGGATGCTCTTCCACCGTCTCCTCACCCCCGAGGACGACGTCTACTTCGATCGCCTGACCTGCACCCTGGAGGGCGATCTCGATCGCGCCGCCTTCCGCCGCGCCTGGCAGACGGTCATCGAGCGGCACGCCGTGCTGCGCACCGCCTTCGTCTGGGAGAAGGTCCAGGAGCCGGTCCAGATGGTCTGCCGCCGGCTGCCGCTCGACTGGCAGGAGGAGGACTGGAGCGGTCTGCCGCCGGCCGAGCGGGAGGAGCGCTGGCGGCTTTTCCTCGCCGCGGACCGGCGGCGCGGGATCGACCTCGGCCGGCCCCCTCTGCTGCGCTTCTTCCTGGCGCGGACCGCCGAGCGCGAGCACCGCTTCGCCTGGACGCACCACCACATCCTCCTCGACGGCTGGTCGCTGCCTCTCCTCCTCCAGGAGCTCTTCGTCGCCTACCGGACGGCCGCCAACGGGCACGCGCCGCATGAGCCGGACGCGCCGCGGCTGCCGCCGGCCCCCGCCTACCGCGACTACATCGCCTGGCTCCGCCGGCAGGACGTCGCGGCGGCGGAGACCTTCTGGCGTTCGGCGCTCGCCGGCTTCTCGACCCCGAGCCTCGTCGCCGGCGAGCCGCGCGCCGCGAAGTTGGACCCGAAGATCGACGGCGACGGCTCCGGCCACCTGGCGACGGCGTTGCCCACCGCCGGCCTCGCGCTCCTCCGCGCCACGGCGGCGGGCCTCCGGCTGACCCTCGGCACCGTCCTCCAGGGGGCGCTCGCGGTGGTGCTCTCCCGCCGGACGGGCCTCGACGACGTCCTCTTCGGCGCCGTCGTCTCGGGCCGCCCCCCGATCTGCCGGAGGTCGAGCGCGCCGTGGGCCTGTTCATCAACACTCTCGCGGTGCGGGTCGAGGTCGACCCCGCGCAGCCCGTGAGCGCCCTTCTGGCCCGCCTCCAGAGCCGGCAGGCCGAGGCCCGGCAGCACGAGCACACGCCGCTCGTCGAGGTGCGCTCCTTCTGCGCCGTGGCGCGCGACCTGCCGCTCTTCGACACCCTCCTGGTGGTCGAGAACTTTCCGGTCTCGCGCGACGGCTGGGCGCCCGCCGCGGACGGTCTCCGCGTCCGCGACGTCGAGGATTCTGAGCGCACCCACTATCCGCTCTCGCTGAGCGTCGGGGCCGGCGCCGGACTGGGCGTCCGCGCCTCGTTCGACGCTACCCTGGGGCGCGCGGCGGCGGGCCGGATCGCCGCGGAGCTGCTGCGCCTCCTGGAACAGATCGCGGCTGACCCCGACCGCCCGGTCGCGGCGCTCGATCCGCTGGGCGAGGCGGAACGGCGGCAGGTGCTCTTCGCCTGGAACGACACGGCGGCCCCCTGGCCGTCGGCGGCGACCTTGCCGGAGCTGTTCGCGGCGGCGGTGCGGCGGGCGCCCGACGCGGTGGCGGTCGGCGTGGGCGGCGCGGGCGAGACTTGGGTCGGTTACGGCGAGCTCGCCCGCCGAGTGAGCCGGCTCGCCCGCCGGCTCGCGGCGCTCGGGGTCGCCACGGAGTCGCGCGTCGCCGTCTGCCTGCCGCGCGGGGTGGAGGCGATCGTCGCCCTCCTCGCCGTGCTCGAAGCGGGCGGCGCCTTCGTCCCCCTCGATCCGAAGCTGCCGGCGGCGCGGCTCGCCTATGTGACCGAAGACTCCGGCGCCGCCGTCTGCATCGGCCGCCGGGCGGACCTCGGCTGGCTCGCCGGGCTGGGAGCCCGCGCCCTCCACCTCGACGCGGCACCGGCGCCCGCCCCCGTCGACGAGAGCGAGGAGGTCGAGCGGCCGCGGGGCCGCTCCTTCCCGGAGAGCCTCGCCTATGTCGTCTACACCTCCGGCTCGACCGGCCGGCCGAAGGGGGTGATGGGGACGCACGCGGCGACCGTCAACCGCCTGGCCTGGATGTGGCGGGAGCTGCCGTTCGGCGCCGCCGAGGCGCTCTGCCAGAAGACGTCGCTCACCTTCGTCGACTCGGTGGGGGAGGTCTTCGGGCCGCTCCTCCAGGGCGTGCCGCTCCACGTCCTGGCGGACGAGGACGTCGTCGATCCCCACCGCCTCACAGAGGAGCTCGCGCGGCGCGCCATCACCCGGATCGTCCTCGTCCCCTCGCTCCTCGGCGCGTTGCTCGGCGCGCTCACCGATCTCGGAAGCCGGCTGCCGTCGCTCGCCACCTGGGTGACGAGCGGCGAGGCGTTGGGCGCCGATCTCTCCCGCCGGTTCGCCCTCGCCTGCCCGCAGGCCGTGCTGCTCAACCTCTACGGCTCCTCGGAGGTCGCGGCCGACGCCACCTGGCACGCGGTGGACGTGGAGCGAGATGCCGGCGCGAGCGTGATCGGCCGCCCGTTGGCGAACCTGCGGACCTACGTGCTCGACGGGCGGATGGAGCCGGTGCCGGTAGGGGTCGTGGGCGAGCTCTGGGTCGGAGGCGTGGGGGTGGCGCGCGGCTATATCGGCCGGCCGGAGCTGACGGCGGAGCGGTTCGTGGCGGACCCGTTCGACGGCACGGGCGGGGGCCGTCTCTACCGGACGGGCGATCGCGCCCGCTTGCGGGAGGACGGCAGCCTCGAATACCTGGGACGCCTCGACGATCAGGTGAAGATCCGCGGCCAGCGGATCGAGCCGGCCGAGGTGGCGGCGGTCCTGGCGCGCGATCCCGCCGTGGCGGAGGCGGCAGTGGCGGCAATGCCGGCGATGGGGCCGGGAGGGGCCGGGGAGGTCCGCCTAGTAGCCTACGTCGTGCCGCGGAGCGGTGGCATCTTCGATTACGGCGAGCTGCGCTCCCGGCTGCGCGAGCAGCTGCCGGAGGTGATGATCCCCTCTGCCTGGGTGACGCTGCCGGCGTTGCCGCGGACGGCGAGCGGCAAGCTCGACCGGCGTGGGCTGCCCGCCCCGGAGGCGGCGGCGGAGGGCGTCGCGCCGGAGCTCCGGCCGCCGGGCACCGCGGTCGAGGAGCTGCTGGCCGGGATCTGGTGCCAGGTGTTGGGGCGCGAGCGGGTCGGCTTGGACGACGACTTCTTCGCCCTGGGCGGGCACTCGCTGCTCGCCGCCCAGATCCTCTCGCGGGTCCGCGAGGTGCTGGGGGTCGACCTGGAGCTGCGGCAGATCTTCAGCGAGCCCCGGCTGGGCCGCCTGGCCGGACAGCTTACGGAGCGGCTCTCCGTCAACGCCGGGGGCGACAGCGCCGCTGCGGCGCCGCGGCTCGCCCCGGCGGTACGGGGAACGGCGGCGCCGCTCTCCTATGCGCAGCAGCGCCTGTGGTTCCTCGAACGGCTGCAGCCGGGGAGCGGCGCCTACCACATTCCGGCGGCGGTCCGCCTGCGGGGCCGCCTCGACGTTGCGGCTCTCGGCCGGAGCCTGGACGAGGTGGTGCGGCGCCACGAGGCGCTGCGCACGCGCTTCATCGAGGTCGATTCGCTGGAATCGCTGGATACCGCCATGCAGCAGATCCTGCCGGCCGAGCGCGGCCTGCTCCGCGTCGTCGACCTGGGCGGTCTGGACGAGGCGGCGCGGGAGAGGGAGGTCGCTCTGCGGGTGCGGGCCGAAGTGCAACGCCCGTTCGATCTCGCGGCGGGGCCTCTCGTGCGGGCGGTTCTCCTGCGTCTGGGTGCCGAGGAGCACGCGCTCCTGGTGACGATGCACCACATCGCGAGCGACGGCTGGTCGGTGGGGGTGCTGGTGCGGGAGCTCGGCGAGCTCTACGCGGCCTTCGCGGCGGGCCGCCCCTCGCCGCTTCCCGAGCTGGCGATCCAGTACGCGGACTACGCGCTCTGGCAGCGGTCATGGCTTGCGGGGGAGGAGATGGAGCGGCGGCTCGCCCGCTGGCGGGAGCGGCTGGCGGCGGTGCCGGCGCTCGACCTGCCGACCGACCGGCTTCGTCCCGCGGTCTTGAGCCTGCGGGGGGCCGCCGAGCCGGTGCGCCTGAGCGGGGAGCTGGCGGCGGTGCGGGATCTCTGCCGGCGCGAGGGGGCGACGCTCTTCATGGCGCTCCTCGCGGCCTTCCGTACGGTTCTGTGGCGTTTCGGCGGCCAGCGGGACGTGGCGATCGGGACGCCGATCGCGAACCGCGGCCGGTTGGAGCTGGAGCGGCTGATCGGGTTTTTCGTCAACAGCCTGGCGCTCCGCACGGAGCTGAGAGGCGAGGAGAGCTTCCGGGATCTGCTGCGGCGGGAGCGGGAGACGGCGCTCGCCGCCTACGCGCATCAGGAGGTGCCGTTCGAGCGGGTGGTGGAGGCGGTGGCGGCGGAGCGGAGCCTGGCGAAGAGCCCGCTGTTCCAGGTGATGTTGACGCTCCAGAACGCGCCGCTCTCCGCGGTGCGTCTGCCCGGCCTGTCGCTCGCGGAGCTGGGGCTCGAATCCCACACCTCGCAGTACGAGATCAGCGTCGTCCTCCGGGAGGGGGAGGAGGGGCTGGGCGGCACGGCGGTCTACAGCACGGACCTCTATGAGGCGGCGACGGTCGGCCGCCTGGTGCGCCAGCTCGGCCGGGTGCTCGCGGAGGGCGCGACGCGGCCGGAGCGGCCGCTCGGCGCGCTCGATCTCCTGGCCGCGGAGGAGCGGCGCCAGGTGCTCGTCGACTGGAACCGCAGCGAGCGGGACTGGGGGGAGCCGCGCCCGATCCACGAGCTGTTCGCCGCCCGGGCGCGCGAGAGACCGGCGGCGATCGCGGTGGCGAGCGGGAGCGCGGCGATCTCCTACGGCGATCTCGCGCGGCGCGCCGGCCGCCTGGCGCGGCAGCTCGCGGCCCGCGGCCTCGGAGCGGAAGCGCGGGTCGGCCTCCTCGCCGAGCGCGGCGTCGATCTCGTCCTCGCCATCCTCGGGGTGCTCACGGCCGGCGCCGCCTATGTCCCGCTCGACCGCGACGCTCCGGCGGCGCGGCTGGCCTGGATTCTGGACGATGCGGGGGCGGCCCTGGCGCTGGCGGCGGCCGGGCTCCGCGAACGCCTCGCGGGGTGGGGCGGGGCGGTGGCCGGCCTGGAGGAGCTCCACCGGGAGGAGCCGACCGGGCCGCCTGCGCTGGCGGCGGTCGCCGCGGGGAACGCGGCCTATGTCATCCATACCTCGGGGTCGACCGGGCAGCCGAAGGGGGCCGTCGTCGCCCACGGCGGCCTCGCCAACCTGGCCCTGGCGCAGATCGAGGCGTTCGGCATCGGTCCGGCGAGCCGGGTATTGCAACTCGCGTCCGCCGCGTTCGACGCCTCCGTCTCCGAGTGGGCGACGGCGCTCGCCGCGGGGGCGACCCTCGTCGTGGCGGAGAAGGGAGAGATCCTCCCCGGCGGTCCCCTGGAGGCGATGGTGGCCCGCCAGCAGGTGAGCGTTCTGACGCTCCCGCCGTCGGTCCTGGCGTGGGTGGCGGAGGGCGGGCTGGCGGCGGTCTCGACCCTGGTGTCGGCGGGGGAGGCCTGCCCGCCGGAGCTCGCCGCCCGCTGGAGCCGGGGCCGGCTCTTCTTGAACGCCTACGGGCCCACCGAGGCGACGGTCTGCGCGTCGATCGGCGGGCTTGCCGGCGGCGCGGTGACGATCGGGCGGCCGCTCGCCAACACCCGCGTCTATGTCGTCGATCCCTGGCTGCGGCCGGCGCCGCCGGGAACGCCGGGCGAGCTCTGGCTCGGCGGGGTGGGGCTCGCGCGCGGCTACGCCGGCCGCCCCGCCCTGACCGCGGAGCGGTTCGTGCCGGATCCGTTCGGCGGCGCGCCGGGAGGGCGGCTCTACCGCACCGGAGACCGCGCGCGCTGGCGGGAGGACGGCGCGCTCACGTACCTGGGCCGGATCGACGACCAGGTGAAGATCCGCGGCCAGAGGGTCGAGCCGGGCGAGGTGCGCGCGGCGCTCGCGGGGCACCCCGCGGTGGCGCAGGCGGTGGTCGTGGCGGTCCGGGACGAGAGCGCGGGGGAGGTCCGCCTGGTGGCCTACGTCGTCCCGCGGCCCGGCCTCACCACCGATGCCGCCGATACCGTCGATCGGGAGGAGCTGCGGGCCTACCTCAGGGCGCGCCTCCCGGCCGCCATGATCCCCACGGTCTGGGTGGTGCTCGGGGCGCTGCCGCTCCTCCCCAGCGGCAAGGTCGACCGGCGCGCCCTGCCGGCCCCCGAGGTCGAGGCCGGCGGCGGCGACCGGCCGCCCCGTACCGCCGTCGAGGAGATCCTGGCCGGGATCTGGTGCGAGGTTCTGGGCCGGTCGCGAGTCGGGGTGGACGACGACTTCTTCGCCCTGGGCGGCCACTCGCTGCTCGCCACCCAGGTGGCGTCGCGGGTGCGCCGTCTCCTCGGCGTCGACGTCGAGCTCTCGCGGCTCTTCGCCGCGCCGTCGCTCGGGCGCCTGGCGGCCGAGATCGACCGGCTCTCCACTGCCGGGAGCGCGCCGGCGCCACCGCTCGTCCGGGTGGCGCGCGGGGCCGAGGCGCCGCTCTCTTTCGCCCAGCAGCGCCTGTGGTTCCTGGAGCAGCTCCAGCCGGGGAGCGGCGCCTATCACGCGCCGGCCGCCGTGTGCTTCCGCGGTCCGCTCGACGTGGCGGCCCTCTCCCGGAGCGTCGACGAAGTGGTGCGCCGGCACGAGGTGCTGCGCACGCGGTTCGTGGAGAGCGACGGCGAGGTGCGCCAGCGGATCGAGGCGCCGCGGCCGGGTCTCCTCGCGGTCGTCGACCTCGGCGAGCGGAGCGCCGCAGAGCAGGAGGCGGAGGTGCTCGCCGGGGCAGGGCGGCAGCGCGAGCGACCGTTCGACCTCGTCCTGGGTCCGCTCCTGCGCGCCGCGCTCCTCGTCCTCGGCCGCGACCATCACGTGCTCCTGGTGACCCTCCACCACGTGGTGAGCGACGGCTGGTCGGTGGGGGTCCTGGTGCGGGAGATCGGCGCGCTCTACGATGCGTTCGTCGCCGGGCGGCCGTCGCCGCTCCCGCCGCTGCCGATCCAGTATGCGGACTATGCGATCTGGCAGCGGGCCTGGCTCGCGGGGGGAGAGCTCGATCGCCAGCTCGCCTACTGGCGCGAGCGGCTCTGCGGCGCCGCTCCGCTGGAGCTGCCCCTCGACCGTCCGCGGCCCGTCGTCGTGGGGCCCCGGGGGGCCCGCGAGCGGCTCCGCGTCCTCCCCGGGACCGCGCGCCAGCTCGCCGGGCTCTGCCGGCGGGAGGGGGTGACCCTCTTCATGGCGCTCGCCGCGGCCTGGCTGACGGTGCTCTGGCGCTGTAGCGAACAGGGCGGGCAGGACGGGCAGCGCGAGGTCGTCGTCGGCACGCCGGTCGCCAACCGCAACCGCTTCGAGCTCGAAGGGCTGATCGGCTTCTTCGTCAACACCCTGGTGCTGCGCACGGCGGTCGACGGCGCGGCGAGCGTCCGCGACCTGCTCGCCGGCGTGCGGGAGGTTGCGCTCGGCGCCTACGCGCACCAGGACGCCCCCTTCGAGCGGGTGGTGGAGGAGGTGGCGCCGGAGCGGACCCCGGGGCGAACGCCGCTCGTCCAGGTCATGATCACCCTCCAGAACGCGCCGGGCGCGGCGGCGGCGCTGCCGGAGATCGCGGTCACCGGGATCGATCTTCCGGCGCGCACGGCGCAGTTCGAGCTGAGCCTCGTGCTGGAGGAGGCGGCCGACGGGATCGGCGGCGCGCTCACCTATGCGACCGACCTCTTCGACGCCACGACCGTGAGACGCCTGGGCGAACGGATGGTCCGCGCCGTGGAGCAGGCCGTGGCGCGTCCGGAAGGCCGCCTCCAGGAGATCGATCTCCTCGCCGCGGCCGAGCGCTGGCAGGTGGTGGGCGAGTGGAGCCGGAGCGAGCGACCCTATCCTTCAAGCACCGTCCACGAGATCTTCCGGACGGCGGCGGCCGCCCACCCGGACCGCGTGGCCCTCGTCGCCGGAGTCGCCGGAGTCGCCGGAGACGAGGCGGTGAGTTACGGCGAGCTCGACCGGAGGAGCGACCGGCTGGGCCGCTACCTGGAGCGCCTCGGGGTGGAGCCGGAGGTCCCGGTCGCCCTCTGTCTCGCGCGCGGGATCGAGAGCGTCGCGGCGACCTTGGCCGTGCTCAAGGCCGGCGGCGCCTACGTGCCGCTCGACGCCGCCGATCCGATGGAGCGGCTGGCGTGGATGCTCGAAGACACCGCGGCCCCCGTCATGCTGACCGACTCGGCGCTCCTCGACCGGCTGCCGGTCACCTGGGCGCAGGCGGTCTGCCTCGATCGGGAGAGCGAGGAGATCGCGGCGTTTCCCGTCGGCGCCATCGGTCCCGTCGGCCCCGGCGGCCTCGTCGGGAGCGCCCCCGCGCCGGACGGCCTCGCCTACGTGATGTACACCTCCGGCTCGACCGGGCGGCCGCGGGGCGTCGCGGTCAGCCACCGCGCCATCGTTCGCCTGCTGCTCGGCGGCGATCTCTGCTCCCTCGGTCCGGACGAGGTTCTCCTGCACCTGGCGCCGGCGACCTTCGACGCCTCCGTCTTCGAGCTCTGGGGCGCGCTTTTGAACGGCGGCCGCTGCGCCCTGGCGCCGCCCGGGCCGATCTCCGGGGCGGAGCTGGCCGAGCTGGTGGCGCGCCACGGGGTGACCACCGCCTGGCTCACCTCGGCTCTCTTCAACGCCTACCTCGACGAGGATCCGCGGGTGGTCGCCGGCCTGCGCCAACTTCTGGTCGGCGGGGACGTCGTCTCGCCCGTCCACGTACGGCGCGCCGCCGCTATCCTGGAACCCGAGGCGCGGCTGGTCAACGGCTACGGCCCGACGGAGGCGACCACCTTCTCCACCCGCTACTCGGTCGCGGCGAGCGCCGCGAGCGCGGCACTCACGGCCGTCGGACTCACGGCGATGCCCATCGGCCGTCCGATCGCGAGCGCCCAGACCTACGTCCTGGACGGCGACCTGGCGCCCCTGCCTCTGGGCGTCACCGGCGAGCTCGCGATCGGCGGACCGGGGCTCGCGCGCGGCTACCTGAACCGGCCGGAGCTCTCCGCCGAGCGCTTCGTCCCCCACCCCTTCGCCGGGCCGGAGGAGGCGGGGGCGCGGCTCTACCGCACCGGCGACCGGGTGCGATTCCGCGCCGACGGGAACCTCGAATTCCTCGGCCGTCGCGACGAGCAGGTGAAGATCCGCGGCCACCGGATCGAACCGGGGGAGATCGTCGCGGCCCTGGAGACCTATCCCGGGGTCCGCGCCGCGGCGGTGGTCGCGCGCGAGGACCGGCTGGGGCAGAAGCGGTTGGTCGCCTACGTGGTGGGGGAGGACGGGCGGGAGATCGCGGCCGGCGAGTTGCGGGCGCACCTCGGCGCCCGACTGCCGGAGCCGCTGATCCCCACCGCTTTCATGGCGCTCGCGGCGCTGCCGCTCTCCCCCCACGGCAAGCTCGACCGCGCCGCCCTGCCGGCGCCCGCGGTCGTCACCTCGGAGGGGGCGCTCCGCGAGCCGCGCGACATGGTCGAGGCCCGGCTCCTGCGCCTCTGGCGCCGCGCGCTCGGCACCGACGAGGTCGGGATCGCTGACTCGTTCTTCACCCTGGGCGGCGATTCGCTCATCGCCGTCGCCCTCGCCCATGCGATCAGCCGGGAGCTCGCTGTCCCCTTCGGCGTGGCCGCCCTCTTCCTCCATCCGACGATCGAGGCGCAGGCGGCGCACCTGCGCCGCGCCGAGGGCGGGGTCGAGACGCAGCTCGTGCCGCTCCACCTGGACGCCGGCCCGGACACCGTCGTCCTCGTCCACCACGGCGGCGGCACGGTGCTCGCCTATCTGGACCTCGCCCGGCGTCTTTCCGGCTGCCGCGTCTATGGCATCCAGGCCGAGGCGCTGGTCACCGGCGAGTCGACGCTCCAGACGGTCGAGGCCATGGCCGACCGCTACGCGGCGCTGGTCGCGGAGCTGCGGCCCGCGGGCGCCTGCCTCTTCGGCGGCTGGTCTTCGGGAGGGCTCGTCGCCTTCGAGATGGCGCGCCGCCGCGCCGCCGCGGCGGGGAGCCGGGCGCCCGTTCTCCTTTTCGACACCTACCTGCCGGCCGCGGGTGGGGAGGAGGCGGTCGAGCGGCTGGCGGACGCCGACCTCGTCTACGAGATGCTCCAGCATCCCGACTGGTTCGACCGCGAACGGCTGCGGGAGTTGGCCGGCGACGATCTCCTCGTCCGCTGCCTCGACGCGGCGCGGAGCCGCGGCGCCCTCCCCCCGGACTACGAACTGAGCCGCGCCCGGCGGCATCTCGCGGCGGTGCGCACCAACCTCCTCGCGGCGGCGCGCTATCGCCCGGAGCCCTATGACGGCGAAATCCTCCTCTTTCGCGCCGAGGGCGACGCGGCGGCGGGGGAGACGCTCGGCTGGGAGCGCCTGGCGCAGGGCGGCCTGCGCGTCATCCCGGTCTCCGGCCTCCACTCGCAAATGATGCGCCCGGAAAACCTCGACGCCTTCGCCTCCGCGATCGAAACTGCGCGGCGTGCCGTCCGCCCCTTACCTTGACTCCAGGAGATCTCCATGGCCAGCGAAGAGAGCGTGTACCTGCGACCGAACATCCAGATCGAGCCGCTGATCGACCAGTGGTACGCCTGGTCCTATCTCATCCCACCGGCGACGGCGGCGCGCAACCTGGCCGAGCGCCATCTGAAGATCATGGACTCGTTCCTCCACTCGCCTCAGATCCATGCCGCGGCGGTCAAAAATCCGAAGATGGCGGGCGGGCCCTTCATCGACGTCGACGTCAAGAGGGTGGGCGAGATCCGCGCCCTGCGCGAAGAGACTCAGCGGCGGCGCACCACTCTCCTCCAAGTCGCTGCCGCGCTCGAGGAGCTCGACGCCCTGCTGCGCGCCGAGGCCAAGGGCTTCTCGCTCCAGCCGCTCTACGCAAAGATCCCGCCTCTCCTGCGCGGCTACGTCGAGCTGGTCTACGACCTCAACAACCACCCGTCGTTCCGCCTCATCGAGCCGCTGCTCTACCGGAGCCCGCTCTACGAGGTCGACGCGCAGAGCTTCATGCTCTCCGAGACGACCGGCGATGACCGGCCGTTCGTCCTGAGCACGCCGCGGCTCGAATCGGACTCGGCCGTCCACCTGCGCATCCCCTTCGACCATCCGGTGGTCGACGACCTCTTCGCCATGAAGAGCCGCCCACGCCCGCTGTCCGAGATCCGCGACCGGCTCGAGCTCGACCCCCGCTCGGTGGATCTCTTTTACCGTTTCTTCACCCCCGAGCCGCCGGCGCCCTACAAGCCCTACACCGGCAAGGGGGTCCGCTGGCGCTATTTCGGCCATGCCTGCATCCTCGTCGAGACCCACGGCGTCAACGTCCTCGTCGATCCGGTGCTCAGCTATACCTACGAGTCCGCCGTCTCGCGCTACACCTACGAGGATCTGCCCGACCGCATCGACTACGTGCTCATCACCCACAATCACCAGGACCACGTCCTCTTCGAGACCCTGCTCCAGATCCGCCACAAGGTCGGTCACATCGTGGTGCCCCGAAACGGCGGCGGCCAGCTCCAGGACCCTTCGCTCAAGCTGCTGCTCCAGCACACCGGCTTCTCGAACGTGCTGGAGCTCGGCGAGCTCGAGGAGATCGAGTCCGACGGGCTCGTCCTCACCGGGCTGCCGTTCCTGGGCGAGCACGCGGACCTGGATGTCCGGAGCAAGCTCGCCTATTTAGTCCGCACGCCGCGCCATAGCCTGCTCTTCGCCGCGGACTCCTGCAACGTCGAGCCCTATCTCTATGAGCGCCTGGGCGAGGTGATCGGCAAGATCGACGCCCTGTTCGTGGGCATGGAGTGTGACGGCGCGCCGCTCACCTGGCTCTACGGCCCGCTCCTGACCCGGCGGATCGATCGCGCGATGGACGAGTCGCGCCGCCTCGCCGGCTCGAACTTCGCGCAGGCCTTGAACATCGTCGATCGCTTCGGCTGCCGAGAGGTCTACGTCTACGCCATGGGTCAGGAGCCGTGGCTCAACCACGTGATGAGCATCAAGTACACCGCCGAGAGCCGGCCGATCGTCGAGTCGGACCGTCTGCTCCGCGAGTGCACCGAGCGCGGCCTGGTGGCAGAGCGATTGTTCGGCGAGAAGGAGATCCTGCTCGAACCCTGAGGCGGCCGGATGCGGCGCTCAGACGTCCAGCATTCTCCAGGCAGAGCGCGCGCTGCACGGGGTCGCCCCACCCGCGCCCCGCCAGTCAGCCGGTGGGGGAGAGCAGATTCGAGTCGATCACCTCGACCGGGTGGCGGTAGAGGAAGACCCAGGGCGCCGTGGGAAAGACCTGCCGCAGGAAGTGCAGCCTCACGACGTTGGGGCTCGACAGCTTGAGGATGAAATGCTCCTCCCCGGGCAGCACGGCTGCCCCAGGGCGCTCGCCACCTGCCGCACGAGATCCGCCCGGGGGACGCTGCCGAGGCTCGGGTCGGGCGCGAGGAGAGCGACGTTGAGCGCTGCTGGCTCGGAGAGGACGCGGTTCTTCGGCAAGCCGTAGCGCAGCCCTTCGGAGTCGTTGCCGGCGAAGAGGAGCTGCACGGTGCTGAAGAACCAGGCGTTGAACTCCGGCTTCTGGTTCGAGAGACTCTGGCGGATGCCGTCGCCGATGCTCGCCCGGCTGTTCTTCAGCTCCAACACCCCCACGGCGATGCCATTCACATACAGCACGACATCCGGCCGCCGCTCGTGGTTTCCCTTGAGTGTCACCTCCTCGGCGATCGCGAATTCGTTCTTCTCGGGGTCCCACCAGTTGATGAGATAGGCGGTTTCCGTCGCCTTCTTGGCGTCGGTCTTCACCTGCACTCCATAGCGCAGCAGGCTGTACACCGCCTTGTTGTTGTCGCCGAGCGTGCGGCTGTGGTTGTCCGCCTCGGTGCGCAGCCGGTAGAGAGCGGCGCTGCTCTGCGCCGCCGTATAGCCGCTTTTCGTCAGCCAGGCCGAGAGCAGCCCTTCCTCGATGTTGCTGTGGCCCTCGCGGTCGGACCAATCTCCGAGGTAGCGGTAGCCCAGCTCGTTGCGGAACAGGGTGAGGACGCGGTTCTGGGTGGCGCGTTCGGGTTGGCCGATGACGGTCATCGCGGAGCCTCCTCGATGTCGTGGTCGCTGAGCGTGGTCATTTCAAGACCTCCCAGTATCCCGCCTTGGTCGCGCCGATGTGGCGAATCCTCTCGGCAGCCCTCATCTTTCCCAGGTGGTACTTGATGCCACTGTCACTTAAACCCAGCATCGTAGCCAGCTCTCTGCGCGTCATCGCGGGGTTTGCTTGCAAAAGGGCGAGGATCTTTTCTTGGGTAGTCCCCGGAGTTTCTTGGGTAGTCTCTTGGGGTTCTTGGGTAGTGCCCCCGGCATCTACCGCGGCGCCTGCATCTACCCCGGTACTTCCCTGGTACTTCCCCGGTGACCTCCGAGGTCTCGGCTCCGATGACTCCGGTGACTTCCAGTTGCTCCGGGTTGGCGCGGAAGGTCAGCAGCAGGCCTGCCATGCCGAAATCGTAGACCGGCGGCTCGATGCCGTGCTCTCGGCAGTCGCGCTGGATCTTCTCGATACCGCGGCCCCAGGATTCGATGTAGCCGGCGCGGAAGAAGGCGTTGGCGAGGAGCGGGTTGAAGGGGCAGGAGGGGTGCTTACCCAGCAGCTTCGCAAGCGTCCAGTTCTCCGGCAGGTCGCCGGGATTCCAGAGGACGATCCGGTCGTCGTACACGCTGATCTGGATGGGGATGCCGCTGCCGTAGTCCTTGTGGACGACGGCGTTGAGCAGGGCCTCGCGCAGTGCGGCGTCGGGGAAGAGGAAGGTCTCCCGCCGCAGCAAACCCTCGTAGCTGATGTACGCCTTGAGATACTTCGTGTGCAGGAGCTCGATCGTCTTTTCCACCTGCTCGAAGAGGTTCCCGTGCACCTCGTCCTGGTAGCGGAGGTCGTCATCGGTCACGGAGAAGCCGATCTTGATCCAGGCGCCGCTCACGTACTTTTCGGGGCGGTCGGAGAACAGCAGGCAGGCGGCGCGCTTGAGGCCGTGCTTCTCGATCAGCTCCAGGTTGCCGAGAATGGACTCCCGACTGTCGCGGGCCAGTGCACGGTCCATCCGGCCGCTCTCGGTCGCCCTTTGCTTGAAGAGTCGCAAGGCCGAGGGGCTGCAAGACCGTACGGTGAACGAGGGCTCTGGAGCATCGTCCCAGTGGCGGCCGCGCTTCTTGAGCAGAAACCGCTCCATCATGCCTTGCTCGCTTGGGCGCACGAACCTTTGCGAGATTGGACTCGGCGGCATCATCGCGAATCCCTCTCCTGCTTTCGTGCTGCCAGGTGGGCCTCGCCGGTTGGGGTAAGCTGATAGCAATCGGCTGTTGGGCTTGTCTGGGATGGTTCTGCGGATGAGCCCCGCTTCCAGCGCAGGCTGCAAGTAAAGTACGCGGAAGGATTTGCGATCTCTGAGATCTAACGCTGTCTGCAAGGAGTCCCGATCCACGGCGCCCTGTAGGACCGAGAGGAGGCGTTCGACTTGGGGGGTGACTGGGGGGGCGACTTGGGGGGGGTACAGGCTGATCGGTGCCCTCGAAATGGAACTCTACCCACAGACCGTTGTCCCAGCGCAGAAGCGGTTCCGGGCACCCATGTTCCTGGCAGGCTTGGCGGATCAGGTCGATTCCACGGCCTCAGGACTCCAGGTAGGCCGCGCGGAAGAAGGCATTGGCGATATCGGGATTGAAGGGGTAGGAAGCGTGCTTCCTGTCAGTTGGGCGAGGGTCCAGCCTTGGGGCAGATGGCCGGGATTCCAAATCAAGAGCTTGTCGGCATAGAGCTGGTTGGCCTTCGCCAGCGGAGCGAGGATCGTCTTGTTGATCTGGTCGCCGATGTCGCTCTTGCCCTTGAGGGCGACCATGTCCTTAAAGCTCGCGCCCGGCGGAACCCGGATCTCCGCGAAGGGCTTGCCGGCGTATTTGTCGCTGACGTACTTGAGGAAGAGGAAGACGAGGACGTAGTCCTTGTACTGGCTGGCATCCATGCCGCCGCGGAGCTCGTCGCAGCTTTGCCAGAGAGAGCTGTAGAGCTCGGATTTCTTGAGCGCCATCGCTACGCGGGGACGCCGTGGGGGAGGGGAGCGGTCGTACAGAGCATCGGCAATGGTCTCCTGGGCCAGGCGATCCCCGGGGCCGCTAGGGCGAAAGGGGGACGCGGCCCCGAAAGGATCTCACCTCAGGGAAGTCCGGCGTAGGATACCCGAAATCGATGAAGGTGAAGCACTTACCGAGGGAGTCCCAGCCGGGGCCTCCCGAACCCCGGGGGCGAGAATCCCACCGCCAAGCCTCCAGGTTGCGCCCCCGGCCCCCATGCCCTACAATCCACCGCTGCCCCGCCCGGGGCGTTCCAAGCAGGCCGACGTAGCTCAGCGGTAGAGCAGCTGATTCGTAATCAGCAGGTCACCGGTTCAATCCCGGTCGTCGGCTCCAACTTTATCCCCCCTCGAATCAACAAGTTAGGCCCCATGCTCTCCCCGTCGCGAGGGAGCCGTCTGGCTTGCCGCGTAACCCCCACGTAACCCTGCGGAGGCATTTCGATGTCCCCTGCCGGGTGGGCTGAAGGCCCTTTGGCAGAACGGCGACCGGCCCCCGGCGGGCCGCGAGCTGTCGGGAAAGGAGGTCGAGAGGGAGACCAGAAGCACAAACGGGGCGGACGTACCGCCCCGCTCGAATTGAATCCAACCAAGCGGCCCCGGCGGGAGATGCAAGCTCTCGCCGGAGCCTAGCCAAGCACAGGAAGGAACCCTATGCCCAGCTTGCCGCAGTCTATCCCGCCCGTCCCCCCGCCTATCGACCTCTCCCGGGTCACGGAGGCCACCCGCCGACAGATCTATGACGCAATCGTTAAAACACACTTCACCGTTGCCCCCGGTGAGATCCTCGCCGCGAAGCGAGCCGAGGAGTGGTACCAGAAGCACACCGCCGACGAATGCGAGTTGGCAGTGCTCTATATCCTTGGTCGCTGGATAGCCTACTGGCGAGTCTGGGAGCTTGAAGACGGCTCCCCGGAAGCTCATCAATGGGAAGTGGTCCGCGTCGAATCCCATCCCTCCGCTCCCTATGGCATTGAGTTTTCCGAGGTCTAAGCCATGGGGTCCCGAAAGATGACGACCGTCACCGTCCATGCATCCCGACAACAGGCGCAACGCTGGGGAGGGGCGGCACAGTACGACGGCGCGCCCAGCGTCGCCGCATGGCTCGCCACCCTGGCAACCGAGCGGCTCCGGTACCTCGGCCGGTTCGTGCCACGTCTGGCGCTCCGCTGGCGCCGTGGCTGTTTCAACATCTTGGAGCCCGGAGGCGGGGACAAGCCCGCCCACCTTCGGGAGGTCTCCGGTATCGTCGCCGGTCCCTTCGGAGTCCATAAGAGCCCGGATAAGCTCCCCGACTCCTATTTCCACCTGGTACACGTCCCGACTGGCTCCCACCTGGTGACGCTTCCCCTGCGGAAGCGCTGCAAGTCGCTCGCGCGGGAGCTGGCAACCTACCGGGTCACCTGGGACACAGCCGTCCCCGAGGAGGTCAACGGTCCCGAGATGTGGCGAGCCCGGAGTGCCATCCGCGACGCCGGTAATGCCGCCTACGGCTCGCCGATCACGGGAAGGAAGGAGGAGCGGCATGCCTAGCCTCAAGACCGACTCTTTCACCGTCCCCGCCACCGCCGACCAATCGGCAGAGTGGAAGTGGGCGGCGAAGGAGGAGGGATTCCGCTCTGTCTTGACCTGGCTAGCGTTCGCCGTTGACGCCTACGTCAATGCCAGGGCGGGCGAACCGCTCCCGCTCGTCTGGAGGCGGGGTCCGGTCAAGGTCGACCTCCCGGACGGCTCTACCGTCGATGTACGGGGGTGGAAGGCCGAACCCTACGCCATCTTCAGGGGGGACGGCTCCGGCCCGGCGATCCTGGGGAGGAAGACGTTCTCTCTCCTGTACCTGCCGAACCGGCAGATTCTCGTGACGTTCCACTCTTTGAAGCACTGCCAGGAGATGGCGGGCATTATCGAGAAAGGTAGGCAGGTATGAGCGATGCTCTCAAAGTCGCTCATTTCACCATAGCCGCAAGCATTGAACAGTCTGCCAGGTGGAAGCAAGCGGCGGAGATGGCGGGCGGCGCGGTGGACTCCTGGCTCGCGGAGGCGGCAGACTGCTACCTGAAGGCCCGCGCCAGGGTGGGGAACCCGATCCCGCTGGCGTGGCACCGGGGCCGGTTCAAGGTCCACCTCATGGACGGCTCCACGGTCGAGATTCACGGCATGATCTCGGCGCCGTTCGGTGAGTTTGAGGGTACGAGCCACGGCAAGCGCACCGGGTACATGAAGCGCACCTTGGTGCATATCCCGACCGGGAAGGTTATCGCCACCCTCAGAACGGCGCGGCAGTGCAAGGCGCTCGCTTCCGAGCTGGCGCCTGTCTACGCCCGCGACGATGCGACGACGGCGGGAGTTGTCGAGCGGCACAGGAGGGAAGCGATGTAGGACGGCAGGGAAGTGCAAGGCGAGCAACCCGGGGGCCGGTTCCGAAAGGGGCCGGCCCTTTCTTCTGCTGTAGACTCCATCAAGCTTAAGCTATGCTGATCAGGGAGCGCCATTCCTGCGGCCTGGAGGTATTTGAATGGAAAAAATTAGCACTCTAGGGGAAATCCGTTTCGTGTGCGTGCCCGGAGGGAGCTTCGAGATGGGGGATGGGGAATCGCTCCAGGCGCAGCCGATCCACCGGGTCCGTGTGTCGCCCTTCCGGCTAGGCGAAACCCCGGTGACCAATGAGCAGTACGCGGTGTTCCTAAAACAGGCCCAGGCCAAGGAACCGGCGTACTGGCAGGATCGGCGCTTCTCCTCTCCGAACCAGCCGGTCGTGGGCGTGAGCTGGGAGGAGGCTCAGGCGTTTTGCCGCTGGTTCGGCGAGACCTGCGGCCATGACGTGACGCTCCCCAGCGAGGCGCAGTGGGAGTTTGCCGCCAGGGGGCCGGAGGGGCGGATCTTTCCCTGGGGGAACGAGCCGCCGGATGAGACCCGGGCCTGCTTCGGTCTCGATCGGAGGACGGGGAAACCCGCCGCTGTCGACTCGTACCGGGAGGGCCGCGGCCCCTTCGGCACCCTCAATCAGGCCGGTAACGTCTGGGAGTGGTGCCAAGACGCCTGGGATGACAAGTCCTACTCTGAGAGAGCCGACGCGCGCCAGGAGGTTGTCGATCCCGTGATCAAAGGGCGAGAGGACTCGGCACGCATTCTTCGGGGCGGCGGCTGGGCCGACCTCGCACCGAACCTGCGGGCTGCTTCCCGCCTCCCGCGCAAATGGAAGGACGATCCGCGCCCCGGCTTCCCTGCCAGGGGCCGGGACGACGACTTTGGCTTTCGCCTAGCTGCCGCACGCGCGAGCCCTTAATTTTTTGGGCTGTTCTTCTTCCGGGGTCCAGGCGAGAGCTTTATTGATTTTCTGGACCGGCTTAAAGCTGCTGAGCCGGGACACAAGGCGTCGGGGGCCGGGGGTCGAGCGCGGGGGCGGCAGGGGCAGCGGTAGGGTGTCCCATCGTCCTTAGCCTCGTCTTACAATTAGGTAGACAGAAAGGAATGTTTAATGTGATTCGAACTTCGCACGGTTGGTTGGTGGTTCTATTCGCTGTAGCCTCCTTCTGGGGCTGCCCCAGTTCCAAGTCTAACCCGACCAAGGCGCAGAAACCGCGAGAACCAGCGGGGGTTAGGGCGGCGGAGTTCGAACGCGTCTACCGGGCAGCTAAGGCCGTCGAGGAAGCAACATCAGTCGGGGTGAGCTATCCTCGCTTCCAAGAGCTACTTCAAAACTTTGCCACCGAGCAGGGCATCATCAACGATAAGGCTTCCTCAGGCGCGGAGCGCGAATTGGCGGGAGCCTTCGCGGCGACCCTGGCGGCGTTCAAGGACAGTGCCACGATTTGGCGGCACATGATTGAAGACTCAAGGTACAGTTTCCTTGATGGCCAGATCTCGGTGGGGGTTACAGACAAAAAAGGCAAGATCACGAATGCCCCTGACTTGGCCCAAATTGTAGAAACCTACCATCTGCAAGTATCGACGCGGAATAGGTTCAAAACCATCTCTCCATCCTCTCTTCAGATTGTTTGGTTGGAGGCGAGTCAACGCTTGAAAAAGGCCGTCCGGGGCTATCTTGGGGCCGGACCGTCGCGGCAGAGCGGCCTGTGCCCTGGAAAGGTGATCGAGCGCCTTCGAGCCCGAGGTCTCGCCGATTCTGCAATACAGGAGATCTGCTCCGAATAATCGCAGCCCTTGGCGGGGGCAGATACACCGGGGGCTTCCCCCTGGGGGAGGGGGGGAGCGGCGGACTCAAGCCGCCCCCTTTGGGGGCTTCCTGGTCCTTTTCAACCGTTCCAGGCTCTCAGAGATCTCCCCCGGCGTTGAGACTCCTCGCGTGCGCCCTCCCCCCTCCTCCCCGTTTGGACTCCGGACGTAGCCCCCTTGCCAGGATCGATTACCTGGCCCGTTGCCGGAGATTTTTCGGGCGCCGCCCCGGGTGGTCCTGTCCCCGGGTGCTATCGTGTGGCGGGTGTTTCCTACCGCCCGCGTCGCTCTTTGGACGTCCTCCCGACGTCAGGATAGAGCCGCTACTTGACCCCTACGCGGTCCCGTGCCGGGGCCGCGGCTTTCCTGCTTTGTGTGCTTCGATCCAACAACTGTACGGTGATCTCAGCGCGGTCCCGGGCTTATGAACCAGTTGGAGCGTCTGAAGTAGAACGCCGCCGGCTTTGCTCGACAAAAACTTCCAAAGCTCGCCGCTCGTAGCGAACCGCGCTCCCGAGTTTTAAGAATTTCGGCCCCGTGCCTCGTACTCTCCACACTTCCAACGTTTGCGCCTTAATTGCGAGAAGTGCCGCGGCTTGTTGGGTCGTCAGGATAATGGCGGGCTCGCCGCCCAGGGTGCCGCTCTTCTTCTTGGGGTTGTTGTTCTGTGGGACTTTCATAGAGCTTGCCTCTCTGGCTCGCTCGCGCCTGCTCGTGCGACGGACGCGAAAAGCCACGGTTTCCGGAACCTTTGTTTCCGGGGTGGCGCACGCGCACCCATCCGGAACTTCGGACGCCGTGTCTCCGCGCCTCTCGCGCGTCGTGGTTGCCGATCCGGGGGTGACAGGTTGCTGGCGGATCGGGCCTCTCGCCGTCCTCCGCCGCCTCCGTGTCTCGCATTGCGAAACCCTGTACGGCATCTCGCCGCGTATCGGGACTCCGCCCGGCTCAGCCGCGGACCGAGAGGCCCGCCACGATCGAACACGATCGGCTTTTGGGGGCAAGAGCCCGAGTCTTGCTCGGGTGTAAGCCCACCGTTGCCGATACCCCAGGCTAGCGAAGCAGTGCGAGCGTGTCAAGCAGGATTAGCTATCAGATTGCCGATCGAAGCTTCATATGGTGCGTTCAATGCTACTCACGTTGCGGACATTGCAATCTATGCGAAGTATGCACCCGTTGCGAAGTCGGGGGATTGGTCTGGAGGCAAGCGGTTCGCCGGACTCGGGGCGGACCTCCTTTTTCAGGAGCCGTAAGTCCCTGCCGAAACTGCCACTATGGCGCACGTTGCGGGAGCGCTGGGGATCGGGCCTCTAGGCCCGCAGTTTGATATCGAGTAACTCGCGGAGCGTCGGAAGCAGCAGCCACAAGGTCAACGGCTGGTCTGGCAGCGTCTTGAATCCGTAGCGCAAGTAAAAGGCTTTGGCCTGGTCGTGCTTCGCATCAATGATGACCACGGCGATTCCTAAATCGTCTGCGACTCGGACGCAACGCGCCAGAGCGTCCAAGAGGAGATACTCGCCGAGTCTCTTTCCTTGCTGGCTACGATCCACTGCGAGCCGTGCCAGTCTGGCCATCGGCAGGGGAAAGTTGGGGAAACGCCGAGCGGACGGCGGCAAGCTCGCTTTATCGATGGCTCCGGCGGTCAGAGAGTAGTAGCCCAGAACTCGGGCAGGCTCGACCTCGTTCACCGCAACAAAGGTACGAGCGACTCCGGATTCATGGTTCTGGCGCGCGAAGCGGGCGAGATATTCGTCCAGGGGGGGCTCACCGCAGCCGAATCCGGCGCGGTCGTGGTCACGGCGTAGCGGTTCAAGGCGCCAGTCAACCGGCATCGGGTTGGCGGCGGTTCTGGTAGCGGCGGGCTGCTTCCTCTAGCCGGGGGTGGGGCTTACCCGGATTGTCCCATTCTGCCAGGAAGACTTCCAGGTCGCGCGCTGTCAGAACAACCGGCTCCGTCTCGGGCTCTAGATTCCCGAGATCCTCGGTTCGGTCTTCTTTGCATTCGTCGCGATGCCTGGCTACAGAACTGGGCATGGTGTATCTCCCGTCAAGCTCCATCATACATCAGTAGTCAACTGGGCAAGCCGGGCGCAGTGACTCTCTACGCCCGCATGGGGAGCACCTTGGCGGTCGGCTCCTCCTCGCCCCGGAGCGCCGCCGCGAGATGGCCGGCTACCAGGTCGGCGGCCCGTAGGAGCACCCCGGTTGCATGGATGTAGCGGTCGTGGGCTTCCCGGCCGGCCGCGTGTCCCATGAGGAGCTGGCGCACATCGCGCGGGACTTCGAGCTCCGCCGCGGTCGTGGCGAAGGTGTGCCGGGTCGCATCGTAGAGCCGGAGCCCTTCCGGTAGCTCGGCGCGGACTGCCACACGCTCCCAGAGCGCCCGCAGGGACACGAGGGGGGCATTGGCACCTCCGCGACCGGCGAAGAGCCAGGGGCCGCCCTTGGCGAGTCCGGCGAGCACCTCTAGGGCCGGCTGGCCGAGGTAGACGGCGCGCGGGCCGGTCTTGGCTGCCGGGAGTCGCCAGACGCGGGCGGAGAGGTCGATATCCTCCCAGCGGGCCGCGAGGGCTTCCCCAGGGCGGCACCCCGTCAGGAGACAGAACCGCAGGGCGGCAACCGGTATCCCTTCCCGCTCCTCCCCCAGGGCGGCCCCGAGTCGCACGAGCTGCGCGCGGTCGAGAGTCCGGCCCCGGGCCTGCTCGGGATAGCGATCGTGGCCGCGGGCCGGGTTGGGCAGGTCCCGCGGGAACCATCCCCACCGTGCCGCCAACTCCCACGCTTTCGAGGCCAAGGAAAGCAATCGGTTCGCCTGGTAGGGGGCACGCGCCAAGCGCCGATGCATCGTCTCCAGGTCGTCCCACGTCACCGCCCCCACCTTCCGCGAGCCGAGTTCCTTGACCAGGTAGTGGTCAAAGAGCATCTCCGCGTTCCGCCGGGTGCTGGCGCTCTTCTTCGCCGCGTGTTCCTCCAGGTAGCGGGCGGCGAGGTCGCGCACGGTCGGCGCGGCGGCGGCGGTCTGGGCTTCCGTGGCAGGATCGCCGCCAGCCTGAACCGCAAGCCGGCGAGTGACCGCCAGACGGCGGGCCGCGTCCAGGGTGAGCGCCCGCCCGTGTTCCCCGAGGGTGATACGGCGCGCCCTGCCGTGGATCTTGTACTGGAAGACGTAGCTCTTCACTCCGGCCCGCGTCACCCGGAGCCCGAAACCCGCCACCTCGGTATCCCAGACGAAGGTATCCCGCGCCGGGTCGGCTCCGATGCTGTCCACCGTCCGTTTCGTGATCTTGGCTCTCATCCCACGTAACCCCCACGTAACCCTCTAGCGTCCAACTCGGTATAGCTGTATCATACCCTATATGAGGGAAAGCACGGCAAAAGCAGGGGTTATCAAGGGTAGTCAAACTCGGTGGGGTGCTTCTCTGCTGATTCGTAATCAGCAGGTCACCGGTTCAATCCCGGTCGTCGGCTCCACTTTATCCCCAATCCTGCCAGTAACTTACCTCTTGTCCTCCGGATAGCGCCGTAGCGCGTTCCGGGGTCTGACTCAGCACAGACTCAGCTCGCGAAGCGGTTTCGAGGCTAACAAACGCAGGGAAAGGGCGTCGCGGCGGCCGGGGCCCGACCGCGACGCTACGGCTTCAGGACGAGAGGAGGGTCAGCACTGTGTGTCGCACATGGAGATCGGGTACGAGGCGACGTAGCCCCCGATCGCCGGCTGGAGCTCGCCGTCGCTCAGGCGGCGCAGGGACTCGCGGTTTAGGTTCAGCTTCCGAAGCTTCGGGTGTTCTCTCTTCACGACGGGTGCTCCTGGACTTGAGTTTTCTCTCTTCACGACGGTTCTCCTTGACTTGAGTTTCGGTTTCGTCACCGGCCAGGTGCCGGCCCCCCTAAAGGGAGCGCGGCGCCTTCCTACACTCAGGAAATCGGAATCCGTCGAGAGAAGGCGACAGGGCCTGCTGGCCGGGTGGTAACCGGTGCAATCCCGGTCGTCGGCTCCAACCTAACTCTAATCCTACCAGTATCTTACTCTCCATCCTTCCGGTGGTCCCTCAGGGACAACCGTCCACAGGAGAGGGCACTTCCTGGGAAGAAGTAGGGTACTTCCAGCGAAAAGTAGGGTACTTCCTCGGAAGAAGTAGGGTACTTCCTCGGAAGAAGTAGGGTACTTCCGCCGCAAAAGTAGGGTACTTCCGGCGAAAAGTACGGTACTTCCTCGGAGGAAGTAGGGTACTTCCGCGGAGGAAGCAGGGTACTTCCTGGGAGGAAGTAGCGTACTTCCTGGGGAGAAGTAGGGTACTTCCACAGTCGAAATAGGGAACTCCAGGCCGGAAGTCCCCGAATTTCTCAGCCGGGAGAGAGGTGCTGTACGCGGAAGTAGGGCGTTTCAACCGCGGGCTACCCGCCTTGACAGCCCCTTCTCCCCTGGCTACGCTCGCGTCCCTTGCCCGACACTCCAATAGTGGACGCGACGCTGGGACCGGTGATCGAGACCTACCGCGGGAGCCGGTGGGCTCTCGGGGTGGCGGTCCTGGCCGTACTTGCCATCGTGGCCGCGGAGTCCTCCCGGCGGCGCGGCCTCTCGCTCGGGTCGCTCGGCATGGTGGCGCTCGTCGCGCTCGTCGCGTTCGTCGCCCTGCTCGTGCTGCGCGCCCGGGTCACCCTGCACGAGGAGGGGCTCCGCTGGCGGTCGATCCTCGGTACGCAGGAGATCCTCTGGGGGGACGTCGCGCGGCTCTACTTCTCGGTGGGCCGCTTGAGCGCCCTCCTGCCGCGGGGCCATTTCCGGCTGCGGCTCGTGGGGCGGGACGGCCGGCGGCTCCAGATCGACAACCAGGTAGGGCGGGCCTGGGTGCTGGGGAAGCGGATCGTCGAGCGGACCACCCCGCTCCTCCTTCCCGCGGTGCTCCAGCGCTTCGAGAGCGGCGCCGAGGTCGGTTTCGGGCCGATCCGGGTGTCCCAGGGGGGCGGCCTCCGGGTCGACCGCCGCTTCGATCCCGTGCACATCCCCTGGGCAGATTACGCCGGCTACGGAATCGGACGCAGCTTTCTCTTCCTCCGGGCGAGCGGGAAGCTCACCCGGCGGGTCGACCTGCGGCGCATCCCCAACGCCTTCGTCCTTCTCGCCCTTTTGGACCACGTCCACCCGAACCCGATCTGATCCCGGGCCGGCAGCCCGCCTACCCCGCTGACGGGAGCCGTCGTGGTTCTCGGCTTCGGCTTGCCCCGCGGGCGTCGTGAGTTTGACGGCGGAACCGAGGATCGAGGTGATCGTCAGGGCGGGGCCGGCGCCCCGGGGGGACGGGTGTATGTCATCTGCCCCTCGTAAAAATAGACAGTCCCACTGGATCCGACTTCCCGCCCGTGCTCAAGGGCGTACCCCCCGGAATCTTGCACCGAGAAAACAACGCCTGCTATTTCGGAATGGGTGGAGGCCGAGCTAAAAAATTCGCAGCATCCTTCGCCTATGCAGGGCCATTCATTCTGTACGAAGCCAATCCACACGGATTTATTGGGCAGATTCATCGTGCTGTACAACCGCTGCTCCGTGTGTTTGTTCTTCTTGGGGCGCTGTGGTCTGTCGTGACGCGTAGCCTCGGTCCAACGCCTATCATTGTAAATATACGCTGTAGACCAGAGTTTTGGCTTGTTGACGATCTGGACATTCGTAACCGTCTTAAAGGGTTCGTTCTGGATCTTCCCGAAAGCCTTTTTGAAGAGGGCTCTATTAGACTGTCCCTCGTCACGTTGGAGCTTCTCCCAGAGCTGATCCTCGTCCAACTCCTCGTCGTTTTCCCTGCGGTTGCTTCGGATGTAGTTCTTGAAGTCTGGGAGCTTCCACCGAGAGTTGGTGTTCGTGATTTTCATCCGTTGCACAACGCCGGGCCGCGCGGCGCTGGCCGGATGGGGCAGCCTCGGCTGCGCGGCGGGCACCCGCACCCGCCCCGAGTGGCTGGTGTGGGTGTGGGGTTGGACGACCCTTGGGGCATCGGGCATTCGTATCGGCGGAACTGGGACCGCGGGTCGCTGCGGCTGGGCCACCCCCGGCGTCGGCTGGACGGCTCCTGGAGCTGCGGCCCTCCGCACCGGCGGCGGGGGGGGGGGTGGCAGAGGCCCGGGCTTTTTGGAGGGGCGAAGAAGCGCCCGCCTGGGGTGCTGGAGCGTTTGGTTTCACGGTGTGTCCCTTATATAGGACGGCGTGACCGCCCCCTGCATCGACGAATGGGCCGAGAGTACGAGCAAATATACAACCGGCGAACGGTCCCTTTCTACCCAGTCGCCCGGACTCTCCCGCCCCTCGCCTGGACTGCCCTCTCCTCCTCCGCCACGCCCAGGCGACCCGTCCGCATCGCGGTTCTGTATAATTCGAGCTGCCAGGAAGGGGTGGGGTGGACGCCGGCGCGGATCCTCTCCGAGTCTCGAAGCTCTCTCAAAGGACGTTTGTGGGTCCTTCCCCCCGGAAAGCCTGCCCGAAGGAGACGAAACGAAGATGACGGACACCATTTCCCAGGTCGGGACGCGAGCGGCAATCCGGCGAATGCTCAAAGAGCTGCCCGAAGCCTCTTCCTATGCGCCGACCGCGGAGGCCCTCAAGCGGGCCAACGAGCTGGGGGAGAAGCCGATCGCGGCGACTCTCCAGCGGTTTCTGTCGATGCCGCAGTCGACGATGATCCTCGCCAACCCCTCGCTCTACCAGCTCCCCGTCGACTGCCACGGGGCGGAGGTCAAGCTCGACATCCGCAGCTTCTCGATCCGCGGCATCGTCTCCGAGCACGAGATCGTGCGCGGCTCGATCACCCCGGTCGAGGTGATCTTCGCCGGCCTCTTCGGCCGCCGGTCGCGGAAGGCGGACGCCCCCGAGACGCCGGAGACGACGGGAATCGACGAGGCCGGGGCCTTGGGCTGCCTCATCGACCGCGCCTTCCACCGTGCCGCCACCCGGCTGGTGGGGCCGGTGACCGAGCTCGTCGCCCGCTACCCCGGCCAGGGGCCGGAGGTCGCCGTCCAGTACTTCTCGGCGCTGCGGAAGGCGAAGCGGCGGCTCTGTGGGCTCTCCGACCGCGGCCTGAACGACGAGCGCCGGCCGGGTGCCCTCCTGATCGAGATGATCCAGACCCACATGGAGAACGTCGCCCTGGGCGGCATCTCCATGTACGCCAACAGCCTGCTCGCGGTGCGCCCGGAGCTCTCCGCCGCCGACCTGGCCCGGGAGACCGCCGGCTTCATCGCCGCCGAGCGCCGACATTCGGCGGGTGCGGCGATGGCGGGGGGTGCCGCGGGCGGCCGGAGCGCCTTCGAGATCAGCTACGGGCTCCTCCTCGGCCGCAGCCCGAGCGCCGTCGAGTGCCGCATCCTGGAGCAGATGGGGGCCATCCAGACCCACCACGGCTCGGCGGGCTCGAACATGGTGGCGCGCTACCTGGCGACTCTCCACGCCTCTTCGGTCTCCGACTTCTTCGTCGCCTCGCAGATGGTGATGGACAGCGCCCGGCACTTCGGCGCCATCCACGACATGACGGCGTTCATCAAGCGGCTGGAGCCGCTCTCCGCCGAGGCGCGCGACGCGGAGATCCGCCACGGCGTCCTGGGCGGTGGCCTGCCGACCTTCGGCCACCCGGAGATCACCGCCGCCGGGCGGAGCGGCGAGGTCGAGCAGGATCCGCGGCCGGCGATCTACGTCACCCCCCTCTTCGCCGCCCTCGATCAGGGGGAGCTCACCCTCAACGCCCACCAGCGGGAGCGGCTGGGGCTCATCCAGCGGATCTACCAGATCGCCTTCGTCTCCGGCGTCGTCAAGCGCGAGGGCCAGGAGCCGCTCCGGCTGACCCCCAACACCGACTTCGGCGCCTGGTCGGTCCAGGAGGCGCTCGGCATCCGCGATCCCGACCGCACCTTCCTGACCTACATCTTCCGCGGCTTCGGCTGGACGATGGACGCCCGGGAGCAGCTCCTCCAGAAGATCATCCGGCCGGTCATCGCCCCCGACCCGCGGATCGTTCCGAAGGCAGCCGAAGACCACACGATCCCCGAGCTGGTCGGCCGTTTCCACACCCGCCTGACGGCGGAAGAGCCGGCGTTCGTGGGGAAATCGTAAAAGCCGGGCCCCGGCGCCGCGGGGCCCGATCCTTCCGCTTCAGTCGAAAACCTCGTCCAGGGTGGGCGCCGAGAGCGCCCGTTCGCCCCAGGCGTGGAGCCGCTCTAACGGCGCCGCGGCGAGGCGGCCGCGGTCGGTGGCGTCCAGGGGGCCGAAGCGGTGGTCCAAGAGGCGGCCGAGGAGCTCCGCCGCGCCCTGCCGCCGGGCCTGCTCGCGGAGGGGTTGCGCCCAGGCCGCCACCGTCTCGAACCCGATCCCGGCGAAGCGGTGGGGGAGGAGCCAGTCGCGGACGTAGCGGCCGAAGTCCCGCCGCAGGTCGGCGAGAGCGCCGGGGAGCGGTCCGGGGAGGAGCTCGGCGAGGCGGGCGATCCCGCGGTCGAGGTCGGCCGCGGTCCGGCTGCGTTCGAGGGCGAAGAGGAGCGCCGCCAAGTTCCCGCCGTCCGCTTCCGAGGTTCCGGGCCCGGTAAGCCGCTCCGGGATCGGCTCGCGCCGAAGATCGAGGACGAAGGGCGAGAGGCGGGGGAGGGCGCGCTCCAGGCCGTGGGGGACCGGCTCGAAGAGGTCCGCCAGCTGGCGGGGGACGGACCACAGCGGCTCGCCATAATAGAGGACGAAGGGCACCACCCCGGGGAGCCGCCCGGAGCGCGCGAGGCCCCCCTGCCGTTGGAGGTCCAAGAGGAGCGCGGCGATCCCCCCGGCGAGGCGCAGGGGAAGGGCGCGGTCGACCTCGGGCGCCAGGGCGAGGACGAGGTGGATCCAGGTTCTTCCTCCCTGGAAGCGGAGGCGCCAGACGAGCTCCGCGCCCCCGGTGCTTCCGGCCGCCGCGGCGCTCGCGAGGCCTGCCGGAGCGAGGGGTTCGAGGGTCGAGAAGTCGAGCTTCCCCGCCCAGGGCTCGCGGACGAATCCCAGGCAGAGATCCTGGATCATCCGCGGGTGGGTGAAGAGGGAACGGAGGCTGCTGTCATCCGGGGGAACGACGGGGGAAACGACGGGCGAAACGCTGGGGACGGGGACGGGGAAACGGTCTTCGTTGGCCATGAGGCCCTCCTTTTGGGGAGGAAGGACGCAAAAACCTCCGGAGATCTTTCAGAGCGAGTTTTTTGGGGGGGCCGGCGGGTGGGATCGAGGGCCGACACAGTAGAATAGGGACCTCAGGGAAAAAGCTTGGGCGGAAAGAGACGGGGTCTCTCTGGCGTTCTGGAGAGGGGCGGTCCGCAACCTGGGGCCGGAATCCGCGTACCAGTCAACATTGGAAAACCCGCGCTCCTGGCTGCCGTCCGAGTTGGACGGCGGGGCGCGCGGCGGGGGAGGCAGGATGAAACGGAAGATCCTCTGGGTGCTGTTGGTTCTCGTGGTGGCGATCTCGCTCGGCGGCTGGGCGTTCGTCCGCCGCGAGGGCAAGGGCACCGAGGTGCAGGTCAGCAAGGTCGGGCGCGAGGACGTGCAGGCCAAGGTGACGGCCAACGGCAAGGTCCAGGCGCAGAAGAAAGTCGACATCTCGGCGACCATCCCCGGGCAGATCACCCACCTGGCGGTCAAGGAGGGGGACGTCGTCAAGCGCGGCCAGTTCCTCCTCCAGATCGACCCGGTCAGCTCGCGCTCGCTGGTCCAGAGCACGGAGTCGTCGATGCAGGCCCTCCTCCAGGATCTGGAGATGGCGCGCTCGAACGTCATCCAGGCTCGCGCCGACTACGACCGCGCCAAAAAGAACCACGACGCCCAGATCATCGCGGACGCCGACTTCCAGCGCACCGTGACGGCGCTCGCGACCGCCCAGGCGACCGCGAGCGGCGCCGAGCAGCGGGTCGCCCAGGCCCGCGCCACCCTCGAAGGGGTGCGCGACAGCCTGTCGAAGACGACCCTCCACTCGCCGATCGACGGGGTGGTCACCGCCAAGCAGGTGGAGGAGGGGGAGGTGGCGGTGATCGGGGTGCAGAACAGCCCCGGCACGGTCCTCCTGACGATCTCCGACATGTCGGTCGTCGAGACCGAGATGGAGGTCGACGAGACCTCGATCCCCGGGGTCAAGCTCGGCCAGCCGGCGCGGGTGCGGATCGACGCCTATCCCAACCAGGTCTTCGACGGCCTGGTGACCGAGGTGGGGAGCAGCCCCATCGCCAGCACCGGCACGGGGACCGAGGCGATCAAGTTCAAGGTCAAGGTGCGGATCGTCAATCCGCCCGCGGACGTCAAGCCGGGCCTCTCCGCCCAGGCCGACATCCTGACCGGCTTTCGGGCCCACGCTCTGGTCGTCCCCATCCAGGCGCTGGTCTTGAGGGACGCCGAGAGGAAGCCGGGGGAGACCGTGCAGACGAGCGCCCCGCGGGAGGTCGAAGGGGTCTACCTGATGGAGAACGGCAAGGCCCGCTTCGTGCCGATCCAGACCGGTCTCCAGGGGGAGCTCGCGGTCGAGGTGGCCTCCGGCCTAAAAGGCGGCGAGACCCTCATCACGGGATCGTTCAAAGCCCTCCGCACGCTCAAGCCCGGCGATGAGGTCAAGCTCGAGAAGGTGAAGAAGGGCGAGGAGCGGCCGGCGGCCTGATCGATGGACTTAGGAGAGCTCTTCGCAGAGTCGCTGCGCGCCATCCGGGCGAACGCCCTGCGCAGCTTCCTCACCCTCCTCGGGATCATCATCGGGGTGGCGACGCTCGTCTCCGTCGTCTCGGTGATCTCGGGGCTCAACCTCTACGTCCGGGACAAGGTCTTCGCCCTCTCCCCGGACGTCTTCATCGTCGGCCGCTTCGGCATCATCTTCTCGCGCGAGGACTACCTCGACGCCTTGAAGCACCACCCCAAGATCACCTGGGAGGACTACGACCGGCTCTCGGGCCTGCTCACCAAGGCCGCCGGGGTGGCCGCGGGGATGGATACCAAGCTCCTGGTGCGCTTCAGGGACCACCGCCTGCCCGACGTCGACATCCACGGCACGACGGCGAACTACGGCCGGATGCTCAACCTGGACGTCGCCCGGGGCCGCTACTTCCTGGAGAGCGAAGCGCACACCGCCCAGGCGGTGGCGGTGATCGGCGCCGACGTCAAGGACGAGCTCTTCCCGCAGCTCGACCCGCTGGGGCGGACGATCCTCGTCGGCGGGATCCCCTTCCGGGTCATCGGCCTCCTCGCCAAGCAGGGCAAGACCCTCGGCCAGAGCCGCGACGACGAGGTCTACCTGCCGATTGAGACCTACCGCAACAACTTCGGCAGCCGCAACTCGCTCGACATCATGGTTCAGGCGCGGGACGGGGTGGCCGGGGTCGAGGACGCGACCGACGAGGTGCGCGCGGTGTTCCGGGCGCTGCGCCACACCGACTTCCATGCCCCCGATCCCTTCGGCATCATCACCGCCGAGAACCTGCAGACCCTCTGGCGCCAGATCTCCGCCGCCGCCTTCATCCTCACCATCCTCATCGCCTCGGTGTCCCTGGGGGTGGGGGGGATCGTCATCATGAACATCATGCTGGTGGCGGTGGTCGAGCGGACGCGGGAGATCGGGGTGCGCCTGGCGGTGGGGGCGAAGAAGTCCGACATCCGCCGGCAGTTCCTCCTCGAAGCCGCCCTCCTCTCGCTCGCCGGAGGCCTGGTCGGGGTGATGCTCGCCGGCCTCGCCGCCGCCGGGGTCAAGACCTTCCTTAACTTTCCCGTCGATCTGACTCCCGGCATCGTCCTGCTCGGGCTCACCCTCTCGGGCCTGGTCGGCATCTCGGCCGGCTACTGGCCGGCGCGGAGCGCCTCGAACCTCCCGGTGGTCGACGCCCTGCGAGCCGAATGATGTCTGAGCCGTCGCTGCCGCCCCACGGGTCCTGGGTCCGTTTGAAATCGAGGACGGCGGACTGGCTGCGCAGAGCGCCCGAAGGAAGCCGCCCGCAGATTCAAAGGGACCCAGTACCCCCCCACGCGCCGCGCCGCCTGCGCCTCGCCTGGCTGGAGAACGTCCGCTTCGCCCTGGGCTCCATGCGGGCCCAGAAGCTGCGCAGCTTCTTGACCATCCTGGGGGTGGTGGCCGGGGTGGCGACGGTGATCATGATGGTGAGCTTCGTCGCCGGCTTCAACAATGCCATCACCGACGCCTTTTCGAGCTTCGGCACCCACCTCGTGCAGTTCCAGAAGTATGAGCCCCGCTTCGGCGGCGGTGGCGACATCCCGGAGGAGGAGAAGAAGCGGCCCAACCTGAGGGTCGAGGACGCCCAGGCGCTCAAACGCCTGGCGACGCTCGCCGCCGCGGTCTCGCCGGAGCGCTACGTCTTCCGCTCGGTGGACGTCAAGGCGGGGAAGGCGGTGGCGAACAGCCCGGTCCTCGTCGGCGTCACCCCCGACTACTCGCCGGCCAACAACCAGTATGTCCAGGACGGACGCTTCCTGACCGACAACGACCTGCGCCACGCCGCCCGCGTCGCCGTCATCTCGACCGACGTGGCGGACGCCCTCTTCCCCAACCGCGATCCCATCGACCACGAGATCCGGGTCGACGGCCAGAGCTTCCGGGTGGTGGGGCTCCTGGTCAAGAAGGGATCGATCCTCGGCGGCAGCCTGGACAACTTCGTCATCCTGCCGCTCACCACCTTCGACGGCATGTTCCCCGAGGTCAAGAACGGCCACGGCGACAGCCTGCACATCGCGACCATCCCCAAGCGGCCGGAGGACTTCGACGCCCTGATCGCCCAGGAGACCGCGATTTTAAGAAACCGCCGGAAGCTCCACGTCAACCAGGACAACGACTTCGCCATCTTCACGAGCGACGGGCAGCTCGACAGCTTCCGCCAGATCACCGGCGGCGTCGCGGCGGTGATGGTGCTGATCGCCGGCATCGCCCTCCTGGTCGGCGGGGTCGGGGTGATGAACATCATGCTCGTCAACGTCACCCAGAGGACGCGGGAGATCGGGCTCCGCAAGGCGCTCGGCGGCACCCGCCGGGACATCGCCGTGCAGTTCCTCGCCGAGGCGGTGACCCTGACCGGAGTGGGCGGCGGGCTGGGGATCGCGATCGGCCTCGGGGCGGCGCTCCTCGCCCGCTTCTTCTTCCACTTCCAGGCCGCCGCTCCCCTCTGGTCGATCGTCCTGGGCTTCGGCGTCTCGACCGCGGTCGGGCTCGTCTTCGGCCTCTGGCCCGCCTTGAAGGCCGCCCGCCAGGACCCGATCGAAGCGCTCCGCTATGAGTAAGAGATCTTTTAGAATCCATTGGTATTTAGCGGTCGTAACCGCTTTCATTTTGGGGTCTCCCCTCCGCCTGCCTTACGTGGTACGCTTTTCCCGTTCTCTGAGCTGACCTGCACGATCCCGCGGTTTCCTCCGTGGGGTCGGGGTACCCTACCGCCAGGGACCAAGAAGCAGGTCTGGGCGGCATCAGGAGGAGTTGGATGAGTTCGCAGCACTCTGTCGGATCGAGATTCGCCGTAAGCCTGTTACTTCTCGTGCTCGGTTCGACCGCGGCCGGCGTCGCCATCGCCGCGAATACTGGAAAAACTGCCGCAGTGGCGAAGCCGGACGTCGCCAACCCCACTCCTACCGCCAAAGCCCCTGCCGCCAAGCCGGCGAGCACCGCCGAGCGCGGTCTCGTCGCGAAAGACGCCGCCATGAGCGGCGCCGAGTCGTACTTCACCGTCACGCCCTGCCGGGTGCTCGATACCCGCCAGTCGACGGCCCTCCAGGCGGGGGTCGAGAGGGTGGTCCAGATCAGCGGCAGCTGCGGCGTGCCGGCGGACGCCCGGTCGGTGATGCTCATCTCCTCGGTGGTCGAGCCCAAGAACAGCGGCTTCATCAAGCTCTACAGCAGCGACGCCGCTACGATCCCCACCACCTCGACAATCAATTTCGCCAACGGGCAGACGCGCTCCAACAATACGATCGTGGAGCTGGCGGCTTCTGGCGGCAGCGTGCCGGCCGGCAGCATCAAGGCGCTCCTCTCGACCGTGCCCGGCGGCGGCCACGCCGACCTCGTCTTAGACGTCCACGGCTACTACGCGGACTCGGCCCCGGTCGCCAACCCCGACAGCTACAGCACGCTGATGGACACCGTCCTCACCGTGCCGGCGGCGACGGGCGTCTTGAGCAACGACACCGGTCCGGGCCTCGTCGTCACGACGCAGACCAACGCGGCGACGACCCAGGGCGGCACGGTGACCGTCAACGCCGACGGCAGCTTCACCTACACCCCCGCGACCGGCTTCGTCAGCCCGCCGAGCGACACGTTCGACTACACGATCACCAATGCCGCCGGCACCGCCACCGCCACGGTGACGATCTCGGTGACCGACGTCAACGATGCGCCGACCTTCACCAAGGGCGCGGACCAGACGGTGCTCGAAGACGCCGGGCCGCAGACGGTGACGGCCTGGGCGACCGCGATCAGCCCCGGACCCGCCTCCGAGTCCGGCCAGACGGTGCACTTCAACGTCACCGGCAACACCAACGCGGCCCTCTTCTCGGCCGGCCCGGCGATCTCGCCGACCGGCGACTTGACCTACACGCCGGCCGCCAACGCCAACGGCACGGCGGCGATCACGATCACCCTCCAGGATGACGGCGGCACGGCGAACGGCGGGGTCGACACCTCGGCGCCGCAGACCTTCAACATCAACGTCACGGCGGTCAACGACGCGCCGAGCTTCACCAAGGGGCCGGACCAGTCGATCCTGGAGAACGCCGGAGCGCAGACCGTCCCCAACTGGGCGACGGCGATCTCCGCCGGTCCGCCGGACGAATCGGGCCAGACCTTGACCTTCAACGTGACGGGCAACACCAACGCGGCGCTCTTCTCGGCCGGCCCGTCGGTCTCGTCGACCGGTACCCTCACCTACACCCCGGCGACCAACGCCTCGGGCACGGCGACGATCACGCTCACCCTCCAGGACAACGGCGGCACGGCGAACGGCGGGGTCGACACCTCGGCGCCGCAGACCTTCGTCATCAACGTCGGGCTCGTCAACCAGCCGCCGAGCTTCACCAAGGGACCGGACGTGACGGTTCTGGAGGACGCTCCGGCGCAGTCGATCAACCCCTGGGCGACGGCGATCTCGCCCGGCCCGGCCAACGAGTCCGGCCAGACGGTGCACTTCAACGTCACGGGCAACACCAACGCGGCGCTCTTCTCGGCCGCCCCGGCGGTCTCCGCGACCGGTGTCCTGACCTTCACGCCGGCCGCCAACGCCAACGGCACGGCGGCGATCACGATCACCCTCCAGGATGACGGCGGCACGGCGAACGGCGGGGTCGACACCTCGGCGGCGCAGACCTTCAACATCAACGTCACGGCGGTCAACGACGTCCCGAGCTTCACCAAGGGTCCGGACCAGTCGATCCTCGAGAACGCCGGAGCGCAGACCGTCCCCAACTGGGCGACGGCGATCTCCGCCGGTCCGCCGGACGAGTCGGGCCAGATCCTCACCTTCCAGGTGACCGGCAACACCAACGCGGCGCTCTTCTCGGCCGCTCCGGCCATCTCGTCGACCGGCACCCTCACCTACACCCCGGCGACCAACGCCTCGGGCACGGCGACGATCACGGTCGTCTTGAAGGACAACGGCGGCACGGCGAACGGCGGCGTCGACACCTCGGCGGCGCAGACCTTCGTCATCAACGTCGCTCTCGTCAACCAGGCCCCGAGCTTCACCAAGGGTCCGGACGTGACGGTGCTCGAAGACTCCGGCGCGAAGACGGTCAACCCGTGGGCGACGGCGGTCTCCGCCGGGCCGCCCAACGAGTCGGGCCAGACCCTGACCTTCCTGGTGACCGGCGACACCAACGCGGCGCTCTTCTCGGCCGGTCCGTCGATCTCCTCGACCGGTGTCCTCACCTTCACGCCGGCGGCGAATGCCAACGGCACGGCGGCGATCACGATCGTCCTTAAAGACGATGGCGGCACGGCGAACGGCGGGGTCGACACCTCGGCGCCGCAGACCTTCAACATCAACGTCACGGCGGTCAACGACGCTCCGAGCTTCACCAAGGGTCCGGACGTGACGGTGCTCGAAAACGCCCCGGCGCAGACGATCAATCCCTGGGCGACGGCGATCTCCGCCGGTCCGGCCAACGAGTCCGGCCAGACGGTGCACTTCAACATCACGGGCAACACCAACCCGAGCCTCTTCTCGGCCGCTCCCGCGGTTTCGGCGGCTGGCGTCCTCACCTTCACGCCGGCGACCAACAACTTCGGCACGGCGACGATCACCCTGACGATCCAGGACGACGGCGGCACGGCGAACGGCGGGGTGGACACCTCGGCGGCGCAGACTTTCGTCATCACGGTCAACAACGTCAACCAGGCCCCCTCGTTCACCAAGGGTCCCGACCAGACGGTGCTCGAGAACTCGACGGCGCAGACGGTCAACCCCTGGGCGACCGCGATCTCGCCCGGCCCGGCCTCGGAGTCGGGGCAGACGGTGCACTTCAACATCACGGGCAACACCAACGCGGCGCTCTTCTCGGCCGGCCCGGCGGTCTCTTCGACCGGGGTTCTGACCTACACCCCGGCGACCGGCGCCTCCGGCTCGGCGACGATCACGCTCACCCTCCAGGACAGCGGCGGCACGGCGAACGGCGGGGTGGACACCTCGGCGCCGCAGACCTTCACCATCACGGTGACGCCGGTCAACCAGGCCCCGAGCTTCACCAAGGGCCCGGACGTGACGATCCTGGAGGATGCCGGCCCGCAGACGATCAACCCCTGGGCGACCGCGATTTCGGCCGGTCCCGGGGAGGGCACCCAGACGGTGCACTTCAACATCACGGGCGACACCAACCCGGCGCTCTTCTCGGCCGCGCCGGCGGTCTCTTCGACCGGGGTTCTCACCTTCACCCCGGCGGCGAATGCCAACGGCACGGCGGCGATCACGATCACGCTCCAGGATGACGGCGGCACGGCGAACGGCGGGGTGGACACCTCGGCGCCGCAGACCTTCAACATCAACGTGACGTCGGTCAACGACGCGCCCTCCTTCGTCAAGGGTCCGGATCAGAGCGTCAACGACAACGCCGGCGCGCAGACGGTGAGCCCGTGGGCGACGTCGATCTCGGCCGGTCCGGCGAACGAGTCGGGCCAGACCGTCAACTTCATCATCGTGAGCAACTCGAACCCCGGCCTCTTCTCCGCGGGTCCGGCGATCTCCTCGACGGGTGTCCTCACCTACACCCCGGCGGTCGTGCCCGCGGGCACCTCGACGGCGACGATCGTGATCCAGCTCCACGACAACGGCGGCACGGCGAACGGCGGGGTCGACACCTCCGCTACGCAGTCGTTCACGATCTCGATTACCCACGTGAACCTAGCGCCGCAGCCGATCGCGAGCCCGAAGGAGACCTTCGACACGGTCGGCAACGTGCAACTCGAATTCAAGGCTTCGCAGGCCTTGCCGGTGTCGATCTTCGTCTCCGGCAACCTGGTGTCCAACTTTACCGACTCGGACGGCCCGAGCCCGCTCTCGGCCGTGGCGGTCAACGGGGGGGCCACGACGAACGGCGGCACGGTGACCATCGCGACCGACGGCACCTTCACCTACACCCCGAAGCCGGGCGATGCCGCGGCCACCGACAGCTTCCAGTACCAGGTGACCGACGGAATGGCGACCGTCACCCGGACGGTGACGATCAACCTGAAGAGCCGGGTGTGGTTCGTCAAGAACAACGCGGCGGCCGGCGGCACCGGCGGCTCGCAGGCGCCGTTCAACACCCTCGCGGCGGCAGCGACGGCCTCGGTCGCAGGCGATTACATCTTCGTCTACGGCGGCGACCTGACGAACACCGGCCAAGCGGCAGGCATCACCTTGAAGGCCAATCAGAAGCTCTACGGCGAGGCCTACGGGCTGCAGATCGTCAACACCATCAACGGGGTCGTCAACCCGACCCTCGTGGCGGCCACGATCGGCAACCGGCCGCGGCTCGACAACACGGCGGCCGGCGGCGACGGCGTCTCGATCGGCAACGGCATTACCGCCACCGAGGTCCGCGGCTTCAGCCTGAGCGGCACCCAGCACGCGATCAACCTGACGACGACCGCCGCCAACAACAACGCCGGCGTCATGATCACCGACAACCTCATCCGTCAGCCCGGCATCGACGGTATCCACGTGGCGGCCGGCAGCAGCGGCACGGGTACGGTGACCGTCGCCATCGCCAATAACACGATTACCGGCAATACCCGCGCGGTGAGCCTCCAGAAGACCGCGGGCCTCCTCTATGTGACGTCCCTCGCCAACAACGCCATCACGGGTACGACGCCGGGAACCGGCTTCGACATCAACGGCGCCACCTTCGACGCGGTGCCGGGCGGCGGCTTCGACATCGTTTCCGGCGGCACGACGGCGATCGGCGCTTCCGGAACTCCGGTCGGCGCGAACGGCATGCTGCTCGCGAACGTCACCGGTGACCTGGCCTTCACCGATCTGGATATCTACAACAACGCCGGAACGGGCCTGCTGGTGAGCAGCACCGGCGCCGTCAACCTGGTCGCGGGAACCGGCTTCCGGTTCGGTGTCTCCTCGGGCGTCAGCACGATCGACTCGAACGGCGGTCCGGCGGTGAGCGTCAACAGCGCCACCTTCAACCTGCCGTCGATGGTCTTCCTGCGGAGCACCAACTCGACGACGACCGGCGTCTCGCTCGTCAACGCCTTCGGCGGCGTCGGCGGCACGACCCTCTCGGCCTCCTCGGGCCAGGTCGCGGACCCCGTGGGCGCCTCCGGTACCGCCTTCGACGTCGACGGCGGCAACGGCATCGTCAGCTTCGGCGGGCCGATCATCAATACCTCCGGCAACTCGGTCGTGGTCACCAACCGGACGAGCGATACGGTCAGCTTCTCCGGCGCCATCACCGAAACGGGGAGCGGCATCTCGCTCACCAACAACACCGGCGCGACGATCAGCTTCACCGGCACCCTCAACCTTTCTACCGGCGCCAACACCGCCTTCACCGCCACCGGTGGTGGCACGGTGACGACGACCGACACGTCGACCACGGCGACGACGACGACGGGGACGGCGATCAATGTCGCCAACACGACGATCGGCGCGGCGGGCTTGAAGTTCAAGAGCGTGACGGCGGGCACGGCGGCCTCCGGGCCGGCGAGCGGCATCGTGCTCAACAGCACGGGCGCGAGCGGTGGGCTGACGATCGCGGGGACCGGCTCCGCGGGCTCGGGCGGCACGATTCAGAAGACGACAGGGAACTCCGTGTCCCTCACCAGCACGTCCAACGTCAGTCTCTCGTCGATGGTCATCAAGAATGGCTCTCACGATGGCATCAACGGCACGGGCGTCACTAACTTCTCGCTGAGCTCCAGCTCGGTGACGGGCCAGGGGACGACAAGCAGCGACAACGGCATCCATCTCTTCGATCTAGCCGGAGCCGTCACGTTCTCGAACGACACCGTCACCGGTTCGGTCGGGCACAACGTTGCCGTGGACGCGACCAACAGCTCGACAGCCGTGATCAGCACCCTGACCGTGACGAACGGTTCTTACAGCAACAGCACCCAGGGCATGGGCTTCCTGGTGCAGTTGAAGAATACCGCCGCGATCAGCACGGGGTCCTTTAGCGGCGTGACCTTCTCTGGTAATGCTTCCTTTGGCATGGATATCGTGGGTAACGACAACACGACGATCGGTAACGGTACCGGAGCTCCCGCCACCGGGACGGTGACCATCACGGGCTCAACGTTTACGAACAACGGTGGCCTCGGTGTCAGCTTCGCCCAGGGTGGCGGTAGCGGCTCCTCGAACATGGACGTGCGCTTCACCACCAACACCATGACAGGTCAGCACAGCCATGCGATCAACGTCGTCTCCGGGGCGACTAGCGCGGGCGGTACTCAGAAAGTCCTGATCTCCGGTAACACGATCGGAAACGCCGGCGTGGCGGGCTCGGGCTCGGCGATCGGCGAAGGGATCGTGGTCACCCAGCAGGGGAAGACCACCGGAACGGTTACCATCGCAAACAACATGATCCGGCAAATTCCCGGTGGGCGTGGAATCGACGTTCAGACCCTCGGCCCCACCGCGACAGGACAGTCCGCGAGCGCCTATCCGTTCGACGTCAGCATCACCGGCAATGATGTAAACCCGCAGGATACGAGCGGCTTCCCCCTCTACGCGATCTATGTAGGTGTGGACGATCAGGGGTCGCCGACTTTGGTTCATGCCGCGATCCACGGCAACACGGTGCCGACGACGAGCGCCTGCGATAGCTCGTGCTCGGCGTCAACGGGAATGATCTGGTACGAAGTGGTCACTCCACCGAGCACCGGAACACTCTTCAACTTCGGCGGTAACGCAAGTGTGAGCAGCGAAATCGCCAATACCAACACGGGCACTTCCGGCAAGACGACATCCCCCAACTCCGGATTGTCCTTGACCGCGACCCCGGTGAACACCGTCCCATGATGTCTCTTTGAGAGGGAGGCGATGATGGCAGAACCGTTTCTGAGCGAGATCAGAATCATGAGCTTCGGCTTTCCGCCGAAGGGCTGGGCTACCTGCGATGGACAGCTGTTGCCCATCAACCAGAATCAGGCGCTCTTTTCACTCCTTGGGACCACCTATGGAGGAGACGGGCGAGTGAACTTTGGCCTGCCCAACTTGCAAGGGCGCGCCCCGATCCACATGGGGAATGGACATACCCTTGGAGAGCGTGGCGGCGAACAGGCTCATACGCTTTCAATCTCTGAGATCCCGACTCACGTCCACTCCGCGATTGCTGGGAACACCGCTGGGCTTCAAGCTGTGCCGGCCAGCGCTTTTTTGGCGCAGGATACGACCGCTTTGGCCTATCTCGCTCCTGATAACAACTTGTCAGCGATGCAGCCCGGCACGCTCGCCTCGGTCGGGGGTAGTCAGGCCCACCTCAACATGCAGCCGTTCCTGGTTCTCAACTTCAGCATTGCGCTGCAAGGCATCTTTCCGAGTCAGACCTAAGAGGAGACCAGGACATGGCACAACCTTACGTAGGTGAGATCCGGATGTTTGCCGGTAACTTTGCGCCAGCCGGCTGGATGTTCTGTGAAGGTCAACTCCTGCCGATCTCTGAATATGAGACTCTGTTCAATCTCATCGGCACGACATATGGAGGCGACGGGCAGTCGACGTTCGCCCTACCTGATTTGCGGGGTCGTCTTCCACTGCATTTCGGCAACGGTTTTACCCTGGCCGAGACGGGAGGAGTCGAGACCGTCACCTTGACCGTGTCCCAGATTCCAGCTCATACCCACGCATTCCTCGCGACCTCCAGCTTCGGTACCGCGTCCGGTCCGAGCGGCAATGTCCTGGCGCAGACCCAGGCGATCAAGCTGTACGACTCGACGCCGCCTTCGACGCCGATGGCGGCGAACACGACGAGCTCCGTTGGGGGAAGTCAGCCGCACGACAACTTCCAGCCGTATCTCTGCGTCGACTTCATCATCTCGTTGTTCGGGATCTTCCCGTCTCAGACCTAGGAGAGAGCCATGGATCCTTTTGTCGCCGAGATTCGCATCTTCCCCTTCAACTTCGCTCCGAAGGGCTGGGCTTTTTGTGACGGGCAAATCCTGCCGCTCTCCCAGAACACAGCCCTCTTCTCCCTTTTGGGAACCACCTATGGTGGTGATGGTAAGTCCAACTTCGCCTTGCCCAATATGCAAGGCAATGCCCCTATGCATCCGGGCCAAGGTCCAGGTCTGTCACTCCATGACCTTGGTGAGACGGGTGGCTCCGATACAGTGTCGCTGCTCGAGTCAGAGATCCCCTCTCACTTGCACACCATGATGGCTTTCACCGGTTTGGGGAATCGCTTGGTACCTGGTGGTAACTCGATCTCTCGCGAGACCGGCGCCAACACCTTTATCGCTGCGACGGCAAATCCTCCTCAGGTTAACATGTCAGACAATGCCGTCACCCCCGCCGGCGGGGACCAGCCGCATAACAACTTGCAGCCGTACCTGACGCTCAACTTCTGTATCGCACTCCAGGGCGTCTATCCTCCCCGAACCTAAATCGAACGTTTCGGAAACGCGCAAACTGCCCGGCAGGCGACTGCCGGGCAGTTTGTTTTTTGCGCAGAAGCTCGATCTTCCCGGTTGGCATTTCCTTTCCTCGCACCCGGTGGTATGGTGCGAAGCAGTCCAATTCTGCCTTCATAGCTGAGATTTATTGCAGTTGCTGGGATCTTCGGATATCCGAGAGCAGTGCAGCCAAAAAATGAGCTGCTGGCGATAAGGGTATATCGACATCTGAAAGATGGGGGGATGCTATGAGCGAATCTGTGGGCGGTCGGCTTGACTCGCGCGACTCGGAAGCCGGGCGAGGTCTCGGTCGACGGGAGTTTCTGGTCTGTAGTGCTATAGGCATTCTGACCCCCTGGCTCAGCCGCGCGGCGGCGGCCGCCGCTCCTCGCGTGGCTTCGGCTCCCATCGTTTCCCCTCCCGTGCCGATGTCCATCGGGTACGTGGAGGGGAGCGATACCTTCACGAGCCTTCGCCGCCTGCCCTGGGATGACGTGCAGGCGGCATATGCGGCGATCGCGGCTGGCGACGAGCCGTCGCGCTCGCAGGCGATCTCGGCGATCGACATGCCCTTGGGCAACCAGCGACTCGCGTCGACGGTCGTCACGGTCACCGTCCATGGGTTCTACGGCGGCCCGATCCTCAAAAAGGAGACGCTCGACGCGGTCGACTTCGACGTCTACTTTCCGTCGCCCGATCCGGCGTTCCCCAAGCCCCTGCCGTTTCACGCCTGGAGCTTTAGGCGGCTCCCCGAGATGAGCTTTGGCCACCGGCTGTCGTTCAACGTCCCCTTGGAGCTGGACGGCGGGCTCGCGCTCTCCCTGGTCGTTGGACAGATGGGGGCTCCCTCCAGGCAGAGCTATACGACGAACTTCACCGTCGATGCCCTAAGCGGTCGTCCCAAGCTGCAGCGCGGGATCTACCTCTTGGGGTTGGGACCGGCGCTCTGGAAGAACGACGCGACGCTCCCGGCGTACGGAGAGACCGCGCGGCGCGACCTCCGGTCGCTCGTCATCAGCATCGACGACAAACCGAAGCAGCCGAGGCGGAAGAAGTCTGTGGCGCCGAAGGCAACTCCGGTGAGGTAGACTTCTCGCCCCGATCGACGATTTCGAAAGGAGCGAGCCATGGGTTTCACCCGCCGGACCTTCGTAACCTCCGGAGTTCTGGGAGGAGCGTTCGCCATGTCGGGGCTGCCGGGCTTGCCGGGCGTTCGCGGTAGCGCCGACGCCGCTCCCGCCGAGCCGCCGCCCGCTCCCGCCCCCTTCGAGTTGGAGGAGAAGACGATCTCCCATCTCCAGGAGGGGATGAAGTCGGGACGGTACACGGCCCGCCAACTCGTCGAGAAGTACCTCGCCCGCATCGAAGAGCTGGACCGCAAGGGGCCGGCCCTCCACGCCGTTCTCGAAACCAATCCGGAGGCGCTCGCGATCGCCGAGGCCTTGGACGCCGAGCGCAAGGCGAAGGGGGCACGCGGGCCGCTCCACGGCATCCCCATCCTCCTCAAGGACAATATCGCGACCCAAGACAGGATGGAGACCACCGCCGGCTCCCAGGCGCTCCTCGGAGGGAAACCGCCACGCGACGCCTTCGTGGCCGCCCGGCTGCGGGCGGCGGGGGCGATCCTCCTGGGGAAGACCAACCTTTCGGAGTGGGCGAACTTCCGCTCGACCCACTCGTCCTCCGGCTGGAGCGGCCGGGGAGGGCAGTGCCGGAATCCCTACGCGCTCGACCGTACGCCCTCCGGTTCGAGCTCCGGCTCCGGCGCCGGCACGGCCGCGAGCTTCGCCGCCGCGGCGATCGGCTCGGAGACCGACGGCTCGATCCTTTCGCCGTCCTCCGCCTGCTCGCTGGTGGGCTTGAAACCGACCGTGGGGCTCCTCTCGCGGGCCGGGATCATCCCCATCTCCCACAGCCAGGACACCGCCGGTCCCATGGCCCGGACGGTCGCCGACGTCGCGATCCTCCTCGGGGCTCTGGCCGGCGTCGACGAGCGCGACGAGGCGACCGGGGCGAGCCGGGGCAGGGCGGCGACCGACTATACGAAGTTCCTCGATCCGCACGGCCTGAAAGGCGCCCGGATCGGCGTCGCGAGAAAGAAGCTCTTCGGCTACAGCCCGGCCGCCGACCAGGTGACGGAGGCGGCGCTCGCGGTGCTAAAAGAGCAGGGAGCCATCCTCGTCGATCCGGCGGACATCGAGACCGAGGGCCAGATGGGGGAGGACGAGCTTCTCGTCCTTCTCTATGAGTTCAAGGCGGACTTGAACCGCTATCTGGCGGAGCTGGGGCCGGGCGCTCCGGTGCGCACCCTGGCCGACGTCATCGAGTGGAATCGCAAGCACCGCGACGCGGAGATGCCCTGGTTCGGCCAGGAGCTTCTGCTGCAGGCGGAGAAGAAGGGGCCCCTCACCAGCGCCGAATACCGGCAGGCCCTGGAGAAGAACCACGAACGGTCGCGGGCGAAGGGGATCGACGCCACGCTCGCGAAGCACAAGCTCGACGCCATCGTCGCCCCCACCCAGGGACCGCCCTGGTTGATCGATCTCGTGAACGGCGACCCCGGAGGGGGGAGCAGCACGACGACCCCCGCCGTCGCCGGCTATCCCAGCATTACCGTGCCGGCGGGATACACGGCGGGATTGCCGATCGGGATCTCGTTCATGGGAGCGGCCTGGAGCGAGGGGAAACTGATTCAGCTCGCCTATGCTTTCGAACAGGCCACGAAGGTCCGCCGCCCACCCCAGTTCCGGCCGAGAGCCGATCTCTCGGCACCTCTCCCAGTTACCGCGTAAGAGCGCGAATCCCACCTCCTGAGCCCGGCGCTGCAAGACGGCCCGGGCCCCAGCTCCCTTTCCGCTGTCGTCTTTTCTCTCCGGATCTCGATCTTCAAAGAGCCGATCGCTTCTGACCCGAGGCGGCCGCCCCCACCTGGGAGGCCGCCGGACGGGAGATGGCCCTGCGGCGGGCGGAAATTTTCGTCGTCCGGCACAGGGTTGGCAACTACCGGAATATGGATGAATTGCTATATGGGCATTGCGCAAGCACGCAAACCAGGGAGCCGAATGTCTGAGAAAGAAACGATGGCCGAAATCTTGGCGAGCCGGGCAACGGAACGGGAAGAGCGCCCGGCCTACTGGCTACGCCGGGCTTTTGCCGCCGCGGCGCGGATCGAGCCCTCCCGGGTCGACGCGGACGTTCCGCTCTCCGCCCTGGGGCTGGACTCCCTCGCCGCCGTGGAGCTCCAGCAGGCGGTGGAGGAGGTCGCCGGCATCTCCATTTCCCTCGCGGATCTGCTCGCGGGGATGACCCTGCGCGAACTGGGGCACGAGTTGGAACAGAGGAGGGCCGGGGGGGCGGCGACGGCGGCGAAGGCGCAGCTTTCGCCCATTGCCAGTGAAACAGCGGGCGAGCACCCCCTCTCCTGGAACCAGCGCTCGCTCTGGTTCTTACATCGTCTGGCGCCGGAGAGCTCCGCCTACAACATCGCCGGGGCGGCGCGGCTGGGACCCACCTCTCCCGAAGCCGTGAGCTGTGCGCTCCAGGGGTTGGTGGACCGCCACCCCATGCTGCGTACCACGTTCGCCCTGTCCGCCCCCGCCACGTCCGACGGGTTCCCCGGCGGTCCGATGCAGCGGGTGGCGGAGAGGGCGGCGGCCGGGTTCGAGACCGTGGAGGTGACCGGCTGGAGCGACGAGGAGGTCGCCACGCGGCTCCATCGCGAGGCCTTCCGACCGTTCGACCTGACGGCCGGCCCTCTCCTGCGGGTGGTCCTCCTGCGGCGCGGCGACGAAACGTTCCTCGTCCTTGCAGTGCACCACATCGTGGCCGACTTCGGTTCGATGGCCGTGCTGGTCCGCGAGCTCGGCCTGCTCGTGGCCGGGGAGACCCTGCCGGCTCCGGCGGCCCTCTACACCGACTTCGCCCGCCGGCAAGAGCAGATGCTTGCGAGCCCCGCGGGCGAGCGGTTGTGGGAGCACTGGCGGCAACGCCTGGCCGGTGCGCCGCAGCTCGACCTGCCTACCGACCGGCCGCGGCGTCCGGTGCGAGCCCTGCGTGGCGGCGTGCGGACGCTCCCTCCCTCGCTCCAGCGGGCGGCGGCGGTCCATCGGCTCGCCGCCACCCACGGCTCGACGCCCTTCGTCGCGCTCCTCGCCGCCTGGCAGGCTGTGCTCTCCCGTTGGAGCGGCCAGGAGGACTTCCTCACCGGCGCCCCCATGGCCGGTCGCTCCGCCCACGAGTGGGTGGAGGTGGTGGGCTATTTCGTCAACCTGGTGCCTCTGCGCGCCGATCTCTCCGCCCACCCTGCCGGAGCTCTGGAGGTCGGCGAGCTGATGGCACGGACGCGCCGCACGGTGCTCGACGCTTTGGCGCACCAGGATCTTCCCTTCGCCCTGCTCACCGAGCGCCTGGAGCCCGAGCGCGACCCCAGCCGGCCGCCGCTCGTCGCGGCGATGCTGACCTTCGAGAAAGCCCCGGCGCCGGAGCTCGCCGCGCTCACCGCCTTCGCCCTGGGCCTGCCGGGGGTCCGGCTCGACGTCGGGACGTTGACCCTGGAGTCGCTCCCCCTCGCGCCCCCCGCCGCCCAGCTCGACCTCGCCCTGACCGCGGCCGAGCTCCCCGCGGGGCTCGCCGTCTCCTTGCAAGGGGACGCCGATCTCTTCGACCCGACGACCCTCTTAAGGATGCTCGGCCACCTCGACCGCCTGCTCGCCGGGATGGCGGAAATGGCCGAGACGGGCGCTCGCCGGATCGCGGAGCTGCCCATGCTGGACGCCTCTGAGCGCAACCAGATCCTCCTCGCCTGGAGCGGCGCGGAGAGCGGGATTCCGGCAGGGACCGGCTGCCTCCACGAGCTGTTCGAGGCGCAGGCGGCGCGCACTCCCGAAGCGACGGCCCTGGTCGCCTCGAAAGAGCGCGGAGACGAGCGCTGGACCTACGACACCCTGAACCGTCGGGCCAACCGCCTGGCCCATCACCTGCGGCGGCTCGGTGCCGGTCCGGAGCAGCGCGTTGGCGTCCTCCTGGGCCGGTCCGGCGAGCTGGTCGCGGCGCTCCTGGGCATCCTCAAGGCGGGAGCCGCCTACGTGCCGCTCGATCCGACCTATCCGGACGACCGGCTGGCCTTCGCCGCGGAGGACGCCGAGATCACCCTCCTGCTGAGCGAGGAGAGATACGCCGGAAAGCTGGCCGGCCGCCGCGCGATCGACGTCTCGGAGATCCTGGCCGCAGCCGGCCCTTGCGAGACCGAAGAAAATCCAACCCCGCTGGCGGGGCCGGGCAACCTCGCGTACGTGATGTACACCTCCGGCTCGACGGGGCGGCCCAAGGGCGTCGCCTTGGAGCACCGGGCACCGGTCGAGCGGATGCTCTGGGCGCGCGCGGCCTTCCCCCCGGAAGCCCTCGCCGGGGTCCTCGCCGCGACTTCCATCGGCTTCGACCTGTCGGTCTTCGAGATCTTCGCGCCTCTCTCCTCGGGCGGGACGGTGATCCTCGCCGCCAACGTCCTGGCCTTGCCGACGCTGCCGGCCCGGGACGAGGTGACGCTCGTCAACACGGTTCCCTCCGCCATGGCCGAGATCGTCGAGATCGCCGAGAGGGTGGCGGAGGAGCTGCCGCCCGGTCTCCGCACGGTGAACCTCGCCGGCGAGGCGTTGCCGCCGCGGCTCGCGGAGCGGATCTACCGCCACGCGCAGATCGAGCACGTCTTCAATCTCTATGGCCCGACGGAGGATGCCACGTACTCGACCTGGGCGCGGATCGAGCGGGGAGCCGCGCGGGTGAGCATCGGCCGGCCCCTCCCCGGCACCCGAGCCTACGTGCTGGACGGCTCTCTCCAGCCGGTTCCCGGAGGCGTGCCGGGCGAGCTGTTCCTGGCTGGGGCCGGCGGCGCCCGGGGTTACCTCGGCCGTCCCGATCTGACGGCGGAACGATTCCTTCCGGATGCCTTCGGACCGGCCCCCGGAGGCCGCCTCTACCGGACCGGGGACCGGGTCCGCTGGCTGGAGTCGGGCGCGCTCGAGCACCTGGGCCGGCTCGATCATCAGGTCAAGGTGCGCGGTTTCCGCATCGAGCTGGGGGAGATCGAGGCGGCGCTCCTCACCCATCCCGAGGTTCGGCAGGCGGTGGTCCTGGTGCGCGAGAGAGCCGGGAGCCCGGCATTGGTGGGCTACGTGGCCGGCGAGGAATCTTCTCTGGTTTCTGCCGAGCTGCGCGATCACCTGCGCCGGCAATTGCCGGAGCCCATGGTTCCGGCCTTCTTCGTCCGGCTTGAGGCGCTGCCCCTCACTCCCAATGGCAAGGTGGACAGAAAGGCCCTGCCGGTACCGGAATGGCAGCGCGCCGAAGAGAGCTATCTGGCGCCGCGCACACCGGTGGAGGAGATCCTCGCCGGCATCTGGTCCGAGGTGCTTAGGGTTCCGAAAGTGGGGGCGACCGATCACTTTTTCGACCTCGGGGGTCACTCGCTGCTGGCGACCCAGGTGACGTCGCGGCTGCGCAGTGCTCTGGGCATCGAGGTGTCAGTGCGCGATCTCTTCGCGGCCCCCCGGCTTGCCGACCTCGCCGCTCGGGTCGACGCCCTGCGGCGGACCGGCACGGTCCCGGCTACTCCGCCACTCCACGCGGTGCCGCGCGCGGGGGCGCTCCCCCTGTCGTTTGCGCAGCAGCGGCTCTGGTTCATCGCGGAGCTCGAACCGGACAGCCCGCTCTACAACCTGCCCGCGGCGCTCTGGGTCTCTGGGCCGCTCCACGGCGCGGTGCTGGAGCTCTGTCTCGGGGAGATCGTCCGCCGGCACGAAGCGTTGCGCACGGTCTTCGCCGCGCCCGAGGGCGCGCCGGTCCAGAGAATCCGGCCGGCGAAGCCCTTCCGGCTGCCCGTCGTGGACCTGGCCGGGCTACCGGAGAAGGCGCGGGAAACCCAGGCTCTGGCCCTGGCCTCGGAAGAGGCCGGCCGGCCGTTCGATCTCGGCCGCAGCCCCCTTCTGCGCGGCCTACTGGTGCGTCTAGCCCCTCAGGAGCACGCCGTCGCGCTGACTCTCCATCACATCGCGAGCGACGGCTGGTCCCTGGGCGTTCTGGTTCGCGAGATCGCGGCGCTCTATCCGGCCTTCGACTGGGGACGGCCCTCGCCCCTGCCCGAGCTGCCGGTGCAATATGCGGATTTCTCGCGGTGGCAATCCTCCTGGCTGCACGGCGAGATCCTGGAGCAGGAGATCGCCTACTGGCGCCCTCAGCTCGCCGGGCTGCCGCCGCTCCTGGAGCTTCCCACCGATCGCCCACGGCCCGCGGCACAGAGCTTTCGTGGCGCGGCGCGGCCGGTGCGCCTGCCCGCAGAGCTCACCCGGCAGGCCGCGTCCCTCGGCCGGCAGTCCGGGTCGACGCTCTTCATGGTGCTCCTGGCCGGCTTCCAGGCTCTCCTCGCGCGCTACAGCGGGCAGGACGATCTCGCGGTGGGCTCGCCCGTCGCAGGGCGTACCCACCGCGAGATCGAACCGTTGATCGGGTTTTTCGTCAACACCCTGGTCCTGCGCGGCGATCTTTCGGGAGCACCCGCGTTCCGCGAGCTTCTCGGCCGGGTGAGAGAGACCGCGTTAGCCGCCTATCTGCACCAGGAAACGCCGTTCGAAAAGCTGGTCGAAGCGCTCGCCCCGGAACGGGGCCTCGCTCACACCCCCTTGTTTCAGGCGATGCTCGTGCTGCAGAACGCTCCTGCCGCGCGCCTGGAGATCGAGGATCTCTGCCTGCGGCCGATGGGCCTCCAGGCAACGACGTCGAAGTTCGATCTCACACTCACCCTCGAAGAGCACGAGAGCGGGCTCGCCGGTACGGTCGAATATGCCACCGATCTGTTCGACGCCGCGACGATCGAGCGCCTGAGCGAACATTTCGAGCGGCTGCTCGCGGCGGCCCTGGCGGCGCCGGAGCGGCGAGTCTCCGAGTTGGGGTTCCTCGGCGAGGCCGAGCGCCAGCAGACCCTGGTGGAGTGGAACGACACCTCCCGAGAGTCCCTGGACGGGGCTCTCGTCCACGAGGCGATCGCCGCCAGAGCCGAGCGCGACCCCGGTGCCCTGGCCGTCGCTTGGGACGGCGGCGAGCTGACCTACGGCGAGCTCGCGAGACGTTCGGACCGGCTGGCGGGCCAGCTCCGTCGCCTCGGCGTGGGTCCCGAGGTCTTCGTGGGCCTCTGCTGTGGCCGCTCGGGAGACCTGGTGGTGGGCGTTCTCGGCATCCTCAAGGCGGGCGGAGCGTATGTTCCCCTGGACCCGGAATATCCGCCGGAGCGCCTGCGGCAGATGCTCGCCGACTGCGGCGCACCGGTGCTCGTGGCCGAGGAGCGCACCCGCAGCCTCGCGGTGGAGATCGGAGACCCGCGCGGAGCCCGGCTGGTGTGGGTCGATGCGCCGGAGCCCACGCTCGACGTGGAGGAGGGCCCGATGTCTCCGGCGGTCCTTCCGGAGAACCCGGCTTACGTAATCTACACCTCGGGATCGACGGGACGGCCCAAGGGGACCGTGGTGACGCACGGTTCTCTCGCGAGCTCGACGAGAGCCCGCCTGGCCTTCTACCGTGATCCGGTCGAGTCCTATCTGCTGGCCTCCTCCTTCGCGTTCGACAGCAGCGTGGCCGGTCTCTTCTGGACCCTCTGGGAGGGTGGGACGCTGGTGTTGCACCGCGACCAGTTCCAGCTCGACCTGCCGGAGTTTCTCGCCACCCTGGCCGGCCGCCGGGCCTCGCACCTGCTCTGCCTTCCCTCGCTCTACAGCTTGATCCTGGAGCACGCGCAGCCCAGCCAGCTCGCCTCCTTGAAGACCGTCATCGTGGCCGGGGAGGCCTGCTCTCCGGCCCTCATCGCGCTGCACACCGCCGAGCTTCCCACGGTCTCGCTGGTGAATGAGTACGGCCCGACCGAAGGGACGGTGTGGAGCAGCGCCTGCACCCTGACGGCAACCTCTCCCTCGCGCGTCGTGTCCATCGGTCGCCCCATCGAGAACGTCCGGCTCCATCCGCTGGACCGTGAGCTGGGACCGGTGCCGGCCGGCGTCCACGGAGAGCTCTGGATCGCCGGCGCTCTCCTGGCGCGCGGCTATCTCGGCCGTCCGGACCTGACCGCCGAACGCTTTCTGCCCGATCCGTTCTCTGGAGCGCCCGGCGCTCGCATGTACCGCACGGGCGATCGGGTGCGCTTCCTGCCCGACGGCTCCCTCGACTTCCTGGGCCGCCTGGACCATCAGGTCAAGTTGCGCGGTTTCCGCATCGAGCTCGGCGAAATCGAAGCGGCGCTCGTCGCCCTGCCGGGAGTCCGCGCGGCGGTCGTGACCGTGCGGGAGGAAGAGGGGCCCGGCCACCTCAGGCTGGTCGCCTATGTCGTCTCGGACCTCGCAGTCGAGGAGCTGCGCCGCGTTTTACCAGAACAATTGCGCGAGCGGCTGCCGGACTCCATGGTGCCGGCCGCCTTCGTGGCGCTCGCGGCCCTGCCCCGTACGGTCAACGGCAAAGTGGATCGGAAGGCCCTGCCGGCACCGGAGCCGCCCGGCGGGCGGGAGGGCTACGTGGCGCCTCGCACTCGCGAGGAGGAGATCCTGGCGACGGTCTGGGCGCAGGTGCTGCGCCTGCCGCGGGTGGGAGTGAACGATAACTTTTTCGAGCTCGGTGGCGATTCGATCCTCTCCGTCCAGATCGCGGCCCGGGCGCGTCAGGCCGGCCTGCTCTTCACCGTGCGGCAGGTTTTCGAGCACCAGACGGTGGCCGGGCTCGCCCGCCACGCCACGGCCGCCGCTCTGACCGCTGCCGCGGGTGCCCAGCAAGGACCGGTGATGGGGGAGGCGCCGCTCACCCCGATCCAGCGCTGGTTCTTCGCGCAGGATTTCGCCGAGCCTCACCACTTCAACCAGGCCCTCCTGCTGGAGTCCTCAGAGCCCCTCGTTCCCGCCGCTCTGGAACGCGCCATGGCGGCCATCGTCGAGCACCACGACGCCTTGCGCCTGCGCTTTGATCTCCAGGCGGGCGGCTGGCGGCAGGAGAATGCGCCGGCCGAGCTCGCCGATCTGAGGACGCCGGTCGTGCCCTTTCACCAGGTCGACCTTTCGGGCCTGCCGGCGCGCCGCTTTCGCGCCGCCTACGAGTGGGCGGCCGCGGCTCTCCAGGCAGCCTTCAACCTCTCTACCGGACCGCTCACTCGCCTGATTCTCTTCCATGCCGGCGCCGGGCAGGCACAGCTCCTCTGGGTCACCCATCACCTGGTGGTGGACGGGGTCTCCTGGCGCGTGCTGCTCGAAGACCTGGAGGAGGGATACCGCCAAGCCGTGCGTGGCCGACGTCCCATCTTGCCGCCCAAAACCAGCTCGTTTCAGGATTGGGCTCGCCGCCTGGCCGAGCCTGCCGGCGCGGAGGCCTTAGCCGGCGAGCTCGAATACTGGCGCAAGATTGCCTGGGCTCCCGTGCCCCGCCTGCCGGTGGACTTCCCGCCGGGCGGAACCGCGGAGCCCGCAAGTCTCGTTCGCGACGAGGCCACGGTCTCCTTCGAGCTCAGCGCCGAAGAGACCGCGGACCTGCTCCAGACCCTGCCGTCGGTGTACCACAACCGCATCGACGATGCGCTGCTGAGCGCGCTCGTCCGGGCTCTTTCGGACTGGACCGGCTGCCCGCGCCTGCGGGTCGACCTGGAAGGACACGGCCGCGAGCCGCTCTTCGGCGATCTCGACGTCTCGCGCACCGTGGGCTGGTTCACTTCCGTGTACCCGGTCGTCCTGGAGGCGGGCGACGCCGGTCCCGGCGACGCCCTGGTGAGCGCCAAGGAACGGTTGCGCGCCGTGCCCGGGCGCGGGATCGGCTACGGTCTGTTGCGCCATCTCGGTGTCGGCGGCATCGGAGAGGCGGCCCGCCTCTTGAAGGCGGCGCCGGCGGCGGAGATCCTGTTCAACTATCTGGGCCAGGCCAACCCCACCTCCGAAGAACGTTCTCTTTTCCGCGCCTCTACAGCCTCCACCGGCCCCAGCCGGAGCCCGCGCGCCCGCCGCACCCATCCGTTGGAGATCGTCGGCATGGTGGCCGAGGGCCGGCTGCGGATCACTTTGACCTATGGCTCGCGGACGCATCGCAGAGAGACCGCGGAGCGACTGGCCGCGGCCTATGCGGGCGCGCTGCGACAACTGATCCGGCACAGCCGGCAGAGCGAGGAGGTTTTCACGCCTTCCGACTTTCCCAAGGCGAGGCTCAATGCCAAGAGTCTGGGAAAGGTGGCGGCCCTTCTCGCCGAGTCCGATTGAACCCGCAGACGAGAAACTGGAGCATCATGAAAAACGTCGAAGATATCTACCCCTTGACGCCGCTCCAGAGCGGCATGCTGTTCCATAGCCTGATGGCGCCCGAGTCCGGGATCTATGTCAACCAGGTCACCTGCACCTTGCCGGCGGACCTCGATTCCCGGCTTTTCCAGGCAGCCTGGGCGAGCCTCATCGAGCGCCACGGGATCCTGCGGACGTCCTTTCTCTGGGAGGGGCTCGACCTACCCCTCCAGGTCGTCCGCAAAAGGGTTTCTCTCCCCTGGCAGGAGCTGGATTTTCGCGGCCTGCCCGCAGGTGAGCAGGAGCGTCGCTACGAAGAGGTGCGGCATCGCGACCGGCATACCCCCCTGACCCTGACGAGCGCGCCGCTGATGCGCTTCTCCCTGATCCGGCTGGACCGCGAGCTGGCTTTCCTCTGGACCTCGCACCACCTGCTCCTGGATGGCTGGTCGCTCCCTCTCCTCGTTCGGGAGCTCGCGGCCGTCTACACGGCTCTCCGCGCAGGGCGGGAGACCGCGTCGGCGGCGTCGGCGGCATCCGCGGCATTGCCGCAGGAGCGGCCGTTCAGCGATTACATCGCCTGGTTGGAGAGCCAGGACGTGTCGCGGGTCGAGCCGTTCTGGCGCCGGGAGCTCGCGGGGTTTACCGCCCCCAATGCCCTCGGCATCGAGCGTCCTGCGGAGTCGGCGGGGCCGGCAGGAACAGAAGAGGTTTCCGGCCACGCCGAGCATCGAGCCGAGCTTTCCCGCGAGGCTACGGCGAAGCTTCAGGATCTGGCAGCGCGGCACAAATTGACCTTGCAGACCGTCACCCAGGGGGCCTGGGCCCTTGTCCTCAGCCGCTACAGTGGCGAGGAGGACGTCGTCTTCGGCAATGTCGTCTCCGGCCGGCCGGCGGCTCTCCCCGGCGTCGAAACCATGGTCGGCATGTTCGTCAATACCCTGCCGGTGCGGGTGCAGGTGAGCGATGGCGAGCCCCTGTCCCGCTGGCTGCAACTCCTTAAGGAGCGCCATCTCGCCCGGCAGGAATTCGAGCACAGCCCCTTGACGGAGATCCAACGCTGGAGCGAGGTTCCCGCCGGCTCGCCGCTCTTTGAAACGCTCTACGCGTTCGAGAACTACCCGAACGCTTCGGACGACGGTTCGAGCCTGCGGATCAGCAACCTGCGCATCTTCGAGAGCACCAACTATCCCATCACCCTGGTGCTCACGGCGACCGACCGGATCGCGCTGCGTCTGATCTACGACCGCGCCCGCGTGGATGAGGACGCGGCGTCCCGGCTGCTCCAGCACTGCGTCACCCTGCTCGGGAGCCTGATCGAGCAGGTCGACCGCCCCGCCGCGCGGGTCTCGGACGTGGTCCTGGCGACCGCCGCGGAGACGCTCCAACTCGCGAGTTGGAATGCCACGGCCCGGGAGTATCCGCAGGCCGTAATCCACGAGCTCTTCGCCGAGCAGGCGGAGCGCTCTCCGGAGGCCGTAGCCGTGGCTTCCGGCGGCCGGGAGCTCACCTATGGGGAGATCGACCGCCGCGCGGGCCGATTGGCAGAGCGGCTGCGCGCGGCGGGCGTCGGCCCCGGCTCTCGGGTGGGCCTCTGCGCCTTAAGCCTGCCGGAGAAGGTGGTGGGGATGCTCGGTATTCTCGCGGCGGGAGGGGCCTACGTGCCGCTCGACCTCAGCTACCCGGAGGAACGGCTCGCCTTCATGCTGGAGGACACCGGCGCCGCCGTGTTGGTCGCGGAGGAGAATCTGGCCGGGCGCCTTCCCACCTGCGCTGGGCTCCGCGTCGAGTGGCTGCACAACGCCGAGAGCCTCTCCTTCGACTCTTCACCCGGCTTTTCCTCCCTTTCTTCACCTCGCTCTTCACCTCGCTCTTCACCTGAAGACCCCGCCTACGTCATCTACACCTCCGGCTCGACCGGCCGGCCGAAGGGAGTGGTGGTGCCGCACCGGGCGGTCGTGCGCCTGGTGCGCGGGACCGACTACATCGAGCTCGGTCCGGACGACCGGGTGGCGCAGGCTGCGAACAGCTCGTTCGACGCCGCCACTTTCGAGATCTGGGGAGCGCTTTTAAACGGCGGCCGGCTGGTCGGCATCGAGCGTGAGACTCTTCTCTCCCCCGAGCGGCTGAGCTCCACGCTCTACCGTGAGGGTGTCAGCGTACTGTTTTTGACCACCGCGCTGTTCAATCAGATGGCGCAGATGGCGCAGATGGCGCGGATCGCCCGCGAGGTGCCGGCCGGTCTCGCACCCTTGCGCGTCCTGCTCTTCGGTGGCGAGCGGGTCGATCCCGCGGCGGTCCGCGCGGTGTTGCGGGACGGGCCGCCGGCGCATCTCCTCCACGTCTACGGACCGACCGAGACGACGACCTTCGCCACCTGGCAGCGGGTGGAAACGGTGTCGCCGGGGGAGACCGTCCCCATCGGGCGGCCCCTGGCCAACGGGACCCTCTACGTCCTGGCACCCGGGTTCACCCCGCAGCCGGCCGGCTTGCCGGGCGAGCTCTACCTGGGCGGGGACGGGATGGCCCACGGCTATCACGACCGGCCGGAGCTCACCGCCGAGCGGTTCGTGCCCGATCCGTTCGGCCCGCGGGGCGGGCGACTCTACCGGACGGGCGACCAGGTTCGCCAGCGGTCGGACGGCGCGGTGGAATTTATCGGCCGCCTGGACGGCCAGGTGAAGATCCGCGGTTTCCGCATCGAGCTGGGGGAGATCGAGGCGGCGCTCCTGGCGCTGCCGGGAGTCCGCGAGGCCGCGGTGTTGGCGCGATCGGCGCGTGAGGATCAATCCCCGGAGGAGCCCGGCGAGTTGCGGCTCGTCGCCTATGTCGCCAGCGACGCCAGCGACGTCAGCGCCGCCGGTGATGCCGCGTCCTGGCGCGAACAGTTGAGCGAGCGGCTGCCGGACTACATGGTGCCGGCCGCCTTCGTGACCCTCGAAACCCTGCCCCTCACCCCCAACGGCAAGGTGGATAGGAAGGCCCTGCCGGCTCCGGGGCAGCCCGGGCAGCCGGCAGGCGGCGAGGAGGCTTCTCCAGCGCCGCACACGCCGGTCGAGGAGATTCTCGCCGGCATCTGGGCCGACCTCTTCGGGCTCGAGCGGGTCGGGGTGGCCGATCACTTCTTCGAGCTGGGCGGCCATTCCCTGTTGGCGACGCAGGTCACGACGCGTCTGCGCCAGTTCCTCGGTGTCGAGATGCAGCTCTACGACGTCTTCGAGGCGCCGGTGCTCGCGGACTTAGCCGCCCAGGTCGACGCCCGGATGAAAGAGCTGCAGCACGCAGGCACGCTCGCCTCCGCTCCGCCTCTCCTGCCGCCTCTCCTCCCGGCACCGCGCGAGGGGGCCCTGCCCCTGTCGTTCGCCCAGGAGAGGCTCTGGCTCATCGATCAGCTCGAACCCGGGAGCCCGCGCTACAACATCGCGGCGGCGCTCCGCTCCCTGGGGCCGCTCGACCCCGCCGTGCTCGCGGCCACTCTCGGCGAGATCGTCTGTCGGCACGAAGCGTTGCGCACGGCCTTCGCCGCGCGGGCGGGCGCGCCGGTGCAGGTGATCCGACCGGCCGAGCCCTTCCTGCTTCCTCTCGTGGATCTGTCCGGTCTGCCGAAAAACGTGCGCGAGACGCTGGCTCTCGCCCTGGCCGGCGAAGCGGCCGTCCTGCCGTTCGACCTCGGGGATCTCGGCCGGGGCCCCCTCCTGCGCTGTCTGCTCCTGCGCCTCGCGGCACGGGACCACGCCGTCCTTCTCACCCTACATCACATCGCGGGGGATGGCTGGTCGATGAGCGTCCTGGTGCGCGAGGTCGCGGCGCTCTATCAGGCCTTCGCGGCGCGCCGGCCGTCGCCTCTCCCGGAGCTGCCGGTGCAGTACGGGGATTTCGCGCTCTGGCAGCGCTCCTGGCTCCGCGGCGAGGTTCTGGAGCAGGAGACGGCCTGGTGGCGTCGCGAACTCGCCGGAGCGCCGCCGCTCCTTGAGCTGCCGACCGACCGGCCGCGGCCACCGGCGCAGAGCTTCCGCGGCCGGGGCGAGCCGTTCACAATTCCAGGCGAGCTCGCCCAAGCTCTGCGCGCGCTCTCCCGGCGGGAGGGGGCGACCCTCTTCATGACCCTCCTCGCCACCTGGTCGACGCTCCTTTCGCGCTACTCGGGGCAGCGCGACATCTCGGTGGGCACGCCGATCGCCGGTCGCACCCAGCGTGAGGTCGAAGAGCTGATCGGATTTTTCATCAACACCCTGGTGCTGCGCCAGGATCTCTCGGGCTCGCCCCACTTCGACGCCCTTCTCGGCCGGGTGCGCCAGGGGGTGCTCGCGGCCTACGCCCACCAGGAGATGCCGTTCGGGATGCTGGTCGAGGCCCTCCAGCCGGAGCGGAGCCTGAGCTACGAGCCGCTTTTCCAGGTCGTCTTGAACCTGCACAACATGCCGAGTGCGTCGCTGTCGCTCTCCGGACTGACCTGGGAACCGATCGAGGTGGCGCAGAAGACGGTGCAGTTCGACCTCATCCTGACCATGCGGGAGGAGGCCGCGGGCCTCGCCGCGCAGCTGGACTACCGGACCGATCTCTTCGACCGCTCGACCGTGCGGCGGATGGCGGGGCATCTCCTGACCCTCCTCGCCGGGGTGGCGCAAGGGCCCGAGGAGGCGATCAAGCAGGCGATCACCGAGCTGCCGCTCCTCACCGCGGCCGAGCGGCACCAGCTCCTGGCTGAGGGGGCCGCCGAGTGGGCTGAGGTCGAGTCCCCTGGGTCCTGCCTGCACGAGCTCTTCGCCGAGCAGGTCCGACGTGCGCCTCTCGCTCCGGCGGTGGTGATGGGGGTCCTAAGCCTGACCTACGGCGAGCTCGACCGGAGGGCCAACCGCCTGGCCCGGAGGCTCCAGGGCCTCGGTGTGGGGCCGGAGGTGGTGGTGGGGGTCTGCCTCGAACGCTCGCTCGATCTGGTGGTGGCGATCCTCGGCGTGCTCAAGGCCGGCGGCGCCTATCTGCCGCTCGATCCGGCCTATCCGCGGGAGCGCCTTTTGTACCTGCTCGCCGACGCCGCGGCCCCGGTCGTCGTCACCAGGAAGGAGCTCGCCGCGGCGCTCGCGGGCTCGGCGGCTACGGAGGTCCACCTGGACGAGGAGTTCGAGGTGGGAGAAGAGGTCGCCAACGAGCCCGTCGTGAGCGGTGCGGGGCCGGAGAACCTGGCCTACGTGATCTACACCTCGGGCTCGACCGGCCAACCGCGCGGGGTGCTGATCCGCCACGCCAACGTGGCCCGGCTGCTCCGGGCAACGGAGCCCTGGTTCGGCTTCGGGCCGGCAGACGTCTGGACCCTCTTCCACTCCTTCGCCTTCGACTTCTCGGTCTGGGAGATCTGGGGGGCCTTGGCCTACGGCGGCAGCCTGGTGGTCGTGCCGTACTGGGTGAGCCGCTCGCCGGAGTCGTTCTACGAGCTCCTCGGCCAGGAGGGGGTGACGGTGCTCAACCAGACTCCCTCGGCCTTCCGCCAGTTGATGCGGGCGGAAGAGGAGGCGGGGGCGAGCCAGGAGCTTTCCCTGCGGCTTCTGATCTTTGGCGGCGAGGCGTTGGAGATCCAGGCGCTCCGGCCCTGGGTCGAGCGGCACGGGACGGAGAGGCCGCGCCTGGTCAACATGTACGGGATCACCGAGACCACCGTGCACGTGACCTACCGGCCGCTGTCGGCGGCCGAAGTGATGGCAGGAAGCGGAAGCAGGATCGGGCGGCCGATCCCGGACTTAGGGTTGCGGGTACTCGACGGCGGCCTCGCGCCGCAGCCTTTGGGGGTGCCCGGGGAGCTCTGCGTGTTCGGGGCCGCTGGGGCGGGTGGAGCGGGCCTCGCCCGCGGATACCTGCACCGCCCGGAGCTGACGGCGGAGCGCTTCGTGCCCGATCCCTGGGGCGAGCCGGGCGGCCGGCTCTACCGTTCGGGCGACCTGGTGCGGCGGCTGCCGGACGGGGACGTCGAGTACCTGGGACGGATCGATCACCAGGTCAAGATCCGTGGTTTTCGCATCGAGCTCGGGGAGATCGAGGCGGCGCTCGCTGCCGAGCCGGGGGTGCGCGAGGCGGTGGTGATCGTGCGCGAGGACGTCCCCGGGGACCGGCGGCTCGCCGCGTACGTGGTGGGTGGTGCGGGGGCCGGGGCGCTCCGCGAGGCGTTGAAGCGGAAGCTCCCCGAGCCGCTCCTGCCGGCGGCGATCGTCGAGCTTTCCTCCCTGCCGCTCACGGTCAACGGCAAAGTGGACCGCGAGGCGTTGTCGGCGGAGGACGCGGCGCCGGAGCAGACGGGAGGCGAAGCGGAGTATCTGGCGCCGCGGACGCCGACCGAAGAGGTGCTCGCCGGCATCTGGGCCGATCTCCTGAGGCTCGAACGGGTCGGGGCGACCGATCACTTTTTCGACCTGGGCGGCCATTCGCTCTTGGCGACGCAGGTGATGTCGCGCCTGCGCCAGGCCTTCGGCGCCGAGATGCCGCTGCGCGAGCTTTTCGTTGCGCCGAGGCTGACGGATTTCGCCGCCCGAGTCGACGACTCACGGCGGTCGGGCGCGCAGCAGCTCGCCCCTCCGCTCGTCCCGGTGTCGCACGAGGGGTCTCTGCCCTTGTCGTTCGCCCAGCAGCGGCTCTGGTTTCTCGATCAGCTCGAACCGGGGAGCCCGCTCTACAACGTGCCGGCGGCTCTCCGGATCGAAGGGCCGCTCGATATCGCGGTGCTGGGCCGCTGCCTCGGTGAGATCGTTCGCCGTCACGAAGCGTTGCGCACGGTCTTCGCCGCGCCGCAGGGCTCGCCGGTGCAGGTGATCCAGCCGCCGGCTAAAGTCGAGCTGCCGGTGGTCGACCTGTCGGGCCTGCCGGAGGATGCAGGAGAAAGACTGCTCCCGGCCCTGGCCGGTGAGGAGGCCGGCCGGCCGTTCGATCTCAGCGATCTCGGACGAGGCCCCCTTCTCCGCGGCCTGCTGATGCGTCTCGCCGCGCGGGATCACGCCATCGTCCTGACCCTACATCACATCGCGAGCGACGGCTGGTCCATGGGCATTCTGGTGCGGGAGATCGCGGCTCTCTATCCGGCTTTCTCCGCGCGCCGGCCGTCGCCCCTGCCCGAGCTGCCGGTGCAATATGCGGATTTCGCGGCGTGGCAATCCTCCTGGCTGCACGGCGAAGTGCTGGAGCAGGAGATCGCCTTCTGGCGCCGGCAGCTCGCCGGGCTGCCGCCGCTCCTGGAGCTGCCCACTGATCGGCCGCGACCGGCGGTGCAGAGCTACCGGGGTGTGACGCGGCCGATGCGGCTGTCCGCAGAGCTCACCCGGCAGGCCGAAGCCGTAGGCAGACAGGAGGGTGCGACCTTCTTCATGGTGCTCCTCGCGGGCTTCCAGACGCTCCTTGCGCGTTTGAGCGGTCAGGACGATCTCGCGGTGGGCTCGCCCGTCGCCGGCCGTACACGCAGTGAGATCGAACCGTTGATCGGGTTTTTCGTCAACACCCTGGTCCTGCGGGGAGACCTTTCGGGCACGCCTACCTTCCGCGAGCTGCTCGGCCGGGTGCGGGAGACGGCGCTCGCCGCCTATCTGCACCAGGACGTGCCGTTCGAAAAAGTGGTCGAGGAGCTGGCCCCGGAGAGGAGCCTCGCCCACGCACCCCTCTTCCAGGTGGTGCTCGTCCTGCAGAACGCTCCCTTGGAAAGCCTGGAGATCGAGAATCTGCGCCTGCGGCCGCTCCGCGTGGACGCGGCGACGGCGAAGTTCGACCTCACGGTGAACCTCTCCGAGCACGACGGCGGGCTCCTGGGTCTCGTCGAGTACGCCGTCGATCTCTATGACGCCACGACGATCGACCGGCTGCTCGCGGGCTTCGAGAGGCTGCTCGCGGCTGCCACCTCGAATCCGGATCTGCGGGACGCGGAGCTGCCGCTTCTGAACGCGGCGGAGCGCCACCAGCTCCTGGAGTGGGGAGGAATCCGGGAAGAAATCACTGTGACCTCGACGCTCCACGCCCGTTTCTCGGCGCGAGCGCGGCTGGCACCCGATACCCCGGCTCTAACCTGCGGTGAGGCGACGCTCAGCTACGGCGAGCTCGATCGGCGGTCCCGGCAACTGGCCGTCTGGCTGCGCGAGCACGGAGCAGGTCCCGAGAGCCGCGTCGGTCTGTGTCTGGACCGTTCGGTGGACCTCGTGGTCGGCCTCCTGGGGGTCCTCCAGGCCGGGGCCGCCTACGTGCCCCTCGATCCCGGCTCGCCGCGGGAGCGGCTGGCGTTCGTTTTGGGAGACGCGGACATCCGGATCGTTGTAGAGGCCGAAGAGCTCGCGCTGCTGGCGAGTCTGCCGGCCGGCGATCTCGAACCTCTGGGCGACGAGGCGAGCCTGGCCTACGTGATCTACACCTCGGGCTCGACGGGAAGGCCCAAGGGCACTCTCGTCACCCACGGCAACGTCGCCCGGCTCTTCGACGCCACCGCGGCAGACTTCGGATGCAGCGACAGGGACGTGTGGACGCTCTTCCACTCCCACGCCTTCGACTTTTCGGTGTGGGAGATCTGGGGCGCTCTCCTCTACGGCGGCCGATTGGTGATCGTGCCCTGGGAGGTGAGCCGCTCGCCCGAGCTGTTCCTGGATCTGTTGGACCGCGAGCGGGTCACGGTGCTCAACCAGACCCCAGGGGCCTTCGCCCAGCTCGCCCAGGCGGAAGGGCAACGCGGCACGCCGGGATCGCAGGCGGCGATGCCGGCCACGGCCTTGCGGCAGGTGATCTTCGGTGGCGAGGCTCTCGACCCGGCCAGCCTCGCGCCGTGGTTTGCGCGCCACGGCGACACCGAGCCGCGGCTGGTCAACATGTACGGGATCACCGAGACGACAGTCCACGTCACCTACCGGCCGCTCTCCGCTGCGGACGCTCGGGGAGAGCATCGAAGCGTCATCGGCGCGCCTCTCGCCGACCTCTCTTTGGCCGTAATGGACCGGAGCTTCCGGCCAGCTCCCCTCGGCGTGCCGGGCGAGCTGGTGATCGGCGGAGCCGGGCTGGCCCGAGGCTATCTGGGCCGGCCCGAGCTGACCGCGGAACGCTTCGTTCCGAACCCGGAAGGCGGCCGTCCGGGAGAGCGGCTCTACCGATCGGGAGACCTGGGGCGTTTCCTGCCCACGGGCGAGGTGGAATACCTCGGCCGGCTGGATCATCAGGTGAAGATCCGCGGCTTCCGCATCGAGTTGGGCGAGATCGAGGCGGCGCTCTCGGCGCTCGCCGGCGTCCAGCAGGCGGCGGTGATCGTGCGCGAGGATCGGTCTGGAGATCGGCGTTTGGTCGCCTATCTGGTAGGCGATGTCTCCATGGCGGAATTGCGCCGGTCGCTCCGCGAGCGGCTGCCGGACTACATGGTGCCGGCCGTCTTCGTGGCGCTCGCCGCATTTCCCCTCACCGCCAACGGCAAAGTGGATCGCAAAGCCCTGCCGGCACCGAAGCAGACTGTCGGCGAGGAGGAGTACCTGGCGCCGCGGACGCAGATCGAAGAGGTTCTCGCCGGCATCTGGGCCGACCTCCTCGGTCTCGAACGGGTCGGGGCGACCGATCACTTTTTCGACCTCGGCGGCCACTCGCTGCTGGCGACGCAGGTCACCTCGCGCCTGCGCCAGGCGTTCGGCGTCGAGATCCCGCTCCACGATCTCTTCGAAGCTCCGGTGCTCTCTGAGCTCGCCGCCCGGATCGAAGTGGCGCGGCGGACCGGTACGTTGCCGCCCGCTCCGCCTCTTCTTCCCTTGCCGCGAGAGGTGCGAGAAGAGGCTTTGCCGCTGTCGTTCGCCCAGCAGCGGCTTTGGTTTATCGACCGGGTCGCCCCGGGAAGCCCGCTCTACAACGTTCCGGCGGCGCTCCGCATCGAAGGTCCGCTCGCTGCCGCGGTGCTCGCCCGCTGCCTCGGCGAGATCGTGCGCCGCCACGAGGCGTTGCGCACCGTCTTCGCCGCACCGCAGGGCACGCCGGTGCAGGTGATCCAACCGCCGATCCCCGTCGAGCTGCCGGGGGTCGACCTGTCCGGTTTGCCGGAGAGCCGGCGCGAGACGGAAGCCCTCGTCCTGACCGGCGAGGAGGCGGCCCGTCCGTTCGATCTCACTCGCGGTCCTCTCCTGCGCGGCGTGCTGCTGCGCCTGGCGGCCGAGAACCATACCGTCGCGCTCACCCTGCATCACATCGCGAGCGACGGCTGGTCCATGGGCATCCTGGTGCGCGAGGTCGCAGCGCTCTATCCGGCCTTCTCCGGGCACCGGCCCTCGCCCTTGCCGGAGCTGCCGGTGCAGTATGTGGATTTCTCCACCTGGCAGCGCTCCTGGCTGCGCGGAGAGGTTCTGGAGCAGGAGATCGACTTCTGGCGGCGGCAGCTCGCCGGTCTACCGCCGCTCCTGGAGCTGCCCACCGACCGTCCCCGCCCCGCGCTTTTGAGCCCGCGCGGCGCCACCCGGCCGGTGCGCCTGCCGGCCGCCCTCGTCCGTCAGGCCGAGGCCCTGGGCCGGCGCTCCGGAACGACGCTCTTCATGGTGCTCCTGGCCGGCTTCCAGGCTCTTCTCGCGCGCTTCTGCGGACAGGACGACTTCGCGGTGGGTTCCCCCGTGGCCGGCCGCACACACCGCGAGATCGAACCGTTGATCGGGTTTTTCGTCAACACCCTGGTGCTGCGGAGCGGCCTGGCCGGCACTCCTGAAGCCACCACGGTGCGGGAGCTTCTCGGCAGGGTGCGCGAGACCGCTCTCGCCGCCTGGCTGCACCAGGACGTGCCCTTCGAAAAGCTCGTCGAGGAGCTGGCGCCGGAGCGGAGCCTCTCCCATACCCCTCTGTTCCAGGTGATGCTCGCCCTGGAGAACGCGCCGTTCGGAAAGCTGGAGATCGAAGGCCTGCGCCTCCGGCCGGTTCAGACCGCGGGAACGACGGCGAAGGCCGACCTCACGGCGAGCTTCGCGGAGCGCGACGGTGCCCTGGAAGGAGCGATCGAATACGCCACCGCCCTCTTTGACGCCACGACCGTGGACCGGCTGATCGCGGGCTTCAAACGGTTGCTCGCGGCGGCCACCGCCGACCCGGAGCTTCAGGTCGCGGAGCTGCCTCTCCTCGATTCCAGCGAACGTCATCAGCTGCTCGCCGAGTGGAACGACACGGGTGGGGAGGAGAGCTGGGAGGGTCCCGTGACGTTCCTCGTGGAGCGCTGGTGCCGGGAGCGGCCGGACGCCCTGGCGGTGGTGGACGCGGCGGGCCGCGCGCTGACCTACGGCGCGCTCGCCGAGCGCGCCGGCCGGCTGGCCGGCTTCCTCCGTGCCCTGGGCGTGGGACCGGAGTCCATCGTGGCCGTGCTGATGGAGCGCGGGGCGGAGCTGCTGGTGGGCCAGCTGGGCGTCCTCCAGGCCGGTGCGGCCTACCTTTCCCTCGATCCCTCCCATCCCGGCGAGCGCCTCGCCTTCATGCTCGAAGAGACGGCGGCCCCGGTGGTTTTGACCCAGGAATCCCTGCTCGATCGAATATCGGGGACGCGGGCACGGATCGTCTGCCTGGACCGCGACCGCCGGGAGATCGCGCTCGGCTCGCCGCTCCCGGCCGTGGCCGTTCAGCCGGACCAGCTCGCTTACGTGGTCTACACCTCGGGCTCGACGGGACGACCGAAGGGCGTGCAGATTCCGCACCGCGGCCTGCTCAACCTGGTGCGTTGGGACCTCCGCGCGCACGGCACGGGACCGAGCGACCATCGCACCCAGGTAGCGAGCCTCGGTTTCGACGCTTCGATCTGGGAGATCTGGGCCGGCCTGGCCTCCGGGGCGACCCTCCATCTCCCCGCGGAAGAGGCACGGCTCGACCCGTCGCGGCTCGCCGCCTGGATGGCCGAGCGCGGGGTCACCGTTTCCTTCCTCCCCACCCCCCTGGCCGAGGCGCTCCTCGCCGCCGGCACCGGTGGGGGAGCGCGGATTCCGACCTTGCGCCGGCTGCTGGTCGGGGGCGACCGGCTGCTCTCCCAGCCGGAGCCGGGGTGCGGCTTCACCCTGATCAATCACTACGGTCCGGCGGAGGCTTCGATCGTGACCAGCGCCGGTCCGGTGCCCCCGCGGCAGCGAGCGGAAGGGGCTTCCCTCACAGTAGGCCGGCCCATCGATGGGCTGCGGGTCCACCTGCTGGACCGCACTCTCCAGCCGGTGCCGCCGGGAGTGGCGGGGGAGCTGTGGGTGGGCGGACCCTCTCTGGCCCGCGGCTACCTGGGCGACCCCGGCCGAACGGCGGAACGGTTCCTGCCCGATCCCTGGGGAAGGGGCGAACGGCTCTACCGCACGGGAGACCTCTGCCGCCATCGCGGCGACGGCGAGATCGAATTCCTCGGCAGGATGGACCACCAGGTCAAGATCCGCGGCCAACGCATCGAGCCCGGCGAGATCGAGGCGGCGCTCGCGGCATTGCCCGGGGTCCGCGAGGCGGTGGTGATGGCGGTGAGGACGCGGCAGGATCGATCCCGGCGCGGCGACCTGCAGCTGGTCGCTTACGTCGTGGGCGACGTGGAGGTCGACGAGCTGCGCCGGTCGTTGCGCGAGCGGCTGCCCGGCTTCATGGTGCCCGCGGCGTTCGTGCCGCTCGCGGCGCTCCCGTTGACGCCCAACGGCAAGGTGGATCGAAAGGCCCTGCCGGCGCCCGCCCCGGTCTCCATCCAACCCGAGGCGGGCCGAAGCGCGCTCGAAGACGCCATCGCCACTCTCTGGTGCGAGGTTCTCGGCGTGCCGCGGGTCGGCAGCGAGGAGAATTTCTTCGACCTGGGTGGCCACTCGCTGCTCCTCACCCAGGTGCAGGCGCTGCTCCGCGACCGGCTGGGACGGGAGGTCAGCCTGCTGGATCTCCTGACTCACACGACCGTCCGCGCTCTGGCGCTCCACCTGGAGCCCGGCTTGGCGGTGGCAGAGCCCACCCGCCGCGCCGCCGGTGCGCCGACTCCCGGTTTTGGCGGCAATGTAGGCAGTGCCGGCAGTGGAGCCATTGCCATCATCGGCCTCACCGGCCGTTTTCCCGGCGCTCCCGGCATCGGGGCTCTGTGGGCCAACCTGCGCGCCGGGGTACCCTCGATCACCCGCTTCAGCGACGCCGATCTCTCCGCCGCCGGTGTCCCTCCCGAGCTGCGGCGTGACCCCCGCTATGTGCCGGCCGGCGGGGTGCTCGACGGGGTGGAGCTCTTCGACGCCGGCTTTTTCGGCTACAACCCGCGTGAGGCCGAGCTGCTGGATCCCCAGCAACGCCTGTTCCTCGAATGCGCCTGGGAGGCGGTGGAGGACGCCGGCTATGATTCCCTCCGCGTGCCGGGGCCGGTCGGTGTCTTTGCGAGCATCGGGTTCAGCCGCTACCTGCATCACATCCTGCGGAGCGTCGACCCAGAGTCGATCGGCGGGCTCCAGCTCCTGCTCGGCAACGACAAGGATTTCCTGGCCACCCGAGTCTCCTACAAGCTGGACTTGACGGGCCCCAGCTTCACCGTCCAGTCGGCCTGCTCCAGCTCGCTCCTGGCGGTCCACCTGGCGTGCCAGAACCTCCGGCTCGGCGCCTGCGACATGGCGCTCGCCGGCGGCGTCTCGATCGCCCTGCCGCAGTGCTCCGGCTACCTCTACGAAGAGGGAGGCATCGCCTCTCCCGACGGCTGCTGCCGCGCCTTCGATGCCGCGGCGCGCGGCACGGTGGCGGGGAGCGGTGCCGGTGTCGTCGTGCTGAAGCGGCTCGCAGACGCGCTGGCAGACGGGGACACCATCCATGCCGTCCTCCTGGGCTCGGCGGCCAACAACGACGGCAGCTCCGGCAAGGCGGGTTACACCGCGCCGAGCATCGCCGGGCAGGCGGCGGTCCTCTCCGCGGCGCTCGCCGATGCCGGGGTCTCGCCGGAGAGCGTCGGCTACGTCGAGGCGCACGGCACCGCGACACCCTTGGGCGATCCCATCGAGGTCGCCGCCTTGACCCAGGCCTTCCGCCGGGGGACCGACCGCACCGGTTTCTGCTCCTTGGGCTCGGTCAAGACCAACGTCGGCCACCTGGATGCGGCCGCCGGCGTCACCGGTCTGATCAAGGCCGTGCTCGCTCTCGAGCACCGCCAGATCCCGCCCAGCCTGCACTTCGAGACGCCGAACCCCGCCATCGACTTCGCCGCGAGCCCCTTCCGGGTGGCCGATCGCCTGACCGACTGGGAGGCGAACGGGGAACCCAGGCGCGCGGGGGTGAGCGCCTTCGGCATCGGCGGCACCAACGTGCATGCGGTGCTCGAAGAGGCGCCTCCCGCAGCGCCTGCCGCTCCGTCGCGCCCCTGGCAGGTGCTGCTGCTCTCGGCCCGCACGGCCACCGCCCTCGAGCGGATGACGGATGGCCTGGCCGCTCGCCTGGAGGAGGGCTCGGACCTCCAACTGGCGGATGTCGCCTACACCCTGCGGATGGGGCGGCGGCCTTTCTCCCACCGCCGCGCGGTGCTCGCGGCGACCCGCGAGGAGGCGGTGACGGCGCTCCGGGCGCGCGATCCGCAACAGGTCTGGACCGCCTCTCGGGAAGCCGGCCGCCGCAGCGTGGCCTTCCTGCTGCCCGGGGTCGGCGACCAGTATCCGGGGATGGCTCGGGGTCTCTACGACGACGAGCCGGTGTTCCGGCAGGAGATCGACCGCTGCGCCGAGTTGCTCCTGCCTCACCTCGGGCTCGATCTTCGCGAGGTGCTGTTCGCCCCAGAGGAAACGACGGAAACGACGGAGACGTCGGGCCCGGCGGGAACCGACCTGCGCGCCCTGCTCGGGCGCGGAAACAAGCGGGAGACGGCGGCGCGGGCGCTCCTGCGGGAGACCCGAATCGCGCAGCCGGCGATGTTCGCCGTGGGCTATGGCCTCGCCCGGCTGTGGATGAGCTGGGGAGTGCGGCCGGCGGCCCTTTTGGGCTACAGCCTGGGGGAGTATACGGCGGCCTGCCTGGCCGGAGTGATGGAGCTGCCCGACGCCCTGGCGCTGGTGGCCCGGCGTGCTCGGCGGATCGGCGAGCTGGCGCCCGGAGCGCTCCTCGCCGTGCCGCTTGCGGAGGCGGAGACGCGGGCGCGGCTCACCCCGGAGCTCTCCCTCGCCGCGGTCAACGCCCCGGCCGTGTCGGTGGTGTCCGGCTCCCCGGAGGCGGTCGCCGAGCTGGAGCGGCGGTTCGTCGCGGAAGGCCTCCCCTGCCGCCGGTTGCAGGCGGAGCAGGCTTTCCATTCTTCGCGTATGCAGCCGATCGCCGGCGAGCTCCGGGAGCTGCTCCGCGCCATCCCCCTGGCGCCGCCGCGCATCCCGTACCTCTCGAACGTCACGGGAACCTGGATCTCTGCCGCCGAGGCCACGGACCCGGATTCTTGGGTGCGCCACCTCGTCTCGCCCGTGCGCTTCGCCGACGGCGTCGCCGAGCTGTGGCGCGAGCCGGGCCGGGTGCTCCTGGAGATGGGTCCGGGCCAGACCCTGGGGAGCCTCGCTCTCCAGCAGGTTCCGGGGAAGGGGACCGAAGGGGCGGCGGACCGCGCCGTCCTCTCCTCTCTGCGCCACGAGCTCGACCGGCAGCCCGACGAGCGATTCCTGCTGCAGAGCCTGGGGCGCCTCTGGCTCGCCGGCGTGGAGATCGACGGGGCCGGTTTCCAGGGCGGCGAGCGGCGCCGCCGGGTGTCTTTACCGGCGTATCCGTTCGAGCGGCAGCGGTATTGGATTGAACCCGAGATCGAGTCAGGGATCGAGCCGGGCCGCGCCAGCTTGCCGGTGGCGACGGCCGCGGTGCCTCCCGTGGCCTTCCTGCTGCCGGAAGGAGCCGCGGCGGACCCGGCCTGGACCGCCACGATCGCAGCCATCGAATCGCGCGGCTTCCGGGTGGTGGCCCTCCCCCCGGATCCGCCCACGCCCGAAGCGCTCGACGAGCTTCTCGGCCAGACGGCCCGGCCCGCCACGGAGACCGCGACGACTTCGGCGAGCGCGGAGAGCGAGAGTCCCAGGAGCTTCGGCCATGTCCGGCCCGGCATCGATACGCCCTACGAGGAACCGCGCAGCGAAATCGAGCGGCGGCTGGCCACGATCTGGGGTGAGCTCCTCGGGATCGACCGGGTGGGCGCCCACGACAGCTTCTTCGCCTTGGGCGGCCATTCTCTGCTGGGCCTCCAGCTCGTCTCGCGCCTCCAGGCCGGGCTCGGCGTGGAGCTTCCCTTGCGCACCCTCTTCGAGGCGCCCACCGTGGCCGCTCTGGCGACGGCGGTGGAGGAGCGCCTGGGCGCAGCCGAGACATCGGTGGGCGTACCGCCTCTCGTCCGCCAGCCACGGGAGGGGACCGTTCCCCTGTCGTTCGCCCAGCAGCGGCTGTGGTTCATCGATCAGCTGGAGCCGGGGAGCTCGCTTTACAACATCCCGGTGGTGCTGCGCGTCGAAGGGCCGCTCCAAACCGCGGTGCTGAAGCGCTCTCTGGGGGAGATCGTGCGCCGCCACGAGGCCCTGCGCACCGTCTTCGTCCTGCGGGAAGACTCGCCGGTGCAGGTGATTCAGCCGCCGGTCCCCTTCGCCCTGCCGGTGATGGATCTCTCGGGGCTGCCGCAGGATGCGAGGGAAGCGGCGGCTCTCGCCCTGGCCACCGACGAGGCCGGGCGACCATTCGATCTCGCCCGGGACGCGAAGCTCCGCGGCGTGCTGCTGCGCCTGGCGGCCGAGGACCATCTCGTCGCCCTCACCATGCACCATGTGGCGAGCGACGGCTGGTCCACGGGCATCCTGATCCGCGAGGTGAGCGCGCTCTATCCGGCATTCATTCAGGGTGAGCCCTCGCCGCTGCCGGAGCTGCCGGTGCAGTACGCGGATTTCTCCATCTGGCAACATTCCTGGCTGCACGGCGAGGTTTTAGAGCAGGAGATCGACTGGTGGCGGCGGCAACTCGCCGGCCTGCCGCCGTTCCTGGAGCTGCCCACCGACCGACCGCGGCCTGCGGTGCCGAGCTTCCGGGGAGCCAGCCGGCCGGTGCGGCTGCCGACCGCGCTCACCCGGCAGTTGGTGGCCGCAGGCCAGCGCGAGGGAGCGACGCTCTTCATGGTGCTCCTCGCCGGTTTCCAGACCCTCCTCGCGCGCTACAGCGGTCAGGACGATCTCGCGGTGGGCACTCCGGTCGCCGGACGAACCCACCTCGCAATCGAACCGTTGATCGGATTTTTCGTCAACACCCTCGTGCTCCGCGGCGACCTGACCGGCGAGCCCACGTTCCGCGCGCTGATCGGCCGGGCGCGCGAGACCGAGCTTGCCGTCCAGGCCCACCAGGACGTTCCCTTCGAAAAGCTGGTCGAGGAGCTGGCCACGGAAAGGAGCCTCGCCTATTCTCCGCTCTTCCAGGTGATGTTCGTGCTGCAGAATGCTCCCGGCGAGACCTTGGAGGTTGAGAACCTGCGGCTGCGGACCGTGAGCTCTGAAGGGACGCTGGCGAAATTCGATCTCACGATGAACCTTCTGGAGCACGAAGGCGGGTTGATCGGAGCGGTCGAATACGCGACCGATCTTTATGAAGGCACGACCATCGACCGGCTGGTCGGGCACTTCGAGCGCCTGCTCACCGGCATGCTCGAACAGGTGGACCGCCGCGCCGCGGAGGTTCCTCTGCTCACCGCCGCGGAGAGCCGCCAGCTCGCGAGCTGGAATACCACCGCGAGCGACTATCCGCGGGCCGCGATCCACGAGCTCTTCGCCGAGCAGGCGGAACGCTCGCCGGCCGCCGTGGCGGTCGCTTTCGGCCGCCGGCAGCTCACCTACGGGGAGATCGACCGCCGCGCGGGCCGGCTGGCAGAGCGGCTGCGCGGCCTTGGCGTCGGCGCTGTCGGCCCCGGCTCGCGGGTCGGCCTCTGCGCCTTAAGCCTGCCGGAGAGGGTGGTCGGCATGCTCGGCATTCTCGCGGCGGGGGGGGCCTACGTGCCGCTCGACCTCAGCTACCCGGAGGAGCGGCTCGCTTTCATGCTGGAGGACTCCGAGGCGACCGTGCTGGTCGCGGAAGAGAGCCTGGCCGGACGGCTCCCCACTTGCACGGGGCTACGCGTCGAGTTTCTCCACCCCGCGACGGCCGCGGGCATCGGCGAGGACGCCGGGCCGCGGCTCGCGAGTCTCTCTTCACCCGGCTCTTCTCCAGAAGACCCTGCCTACGTCATCTACACCTCCGGTTCGACCGGCCGGCCGAAAGGAGTCGCCGTGCCGCACCGCGCGGTCGTCCGCCTGGTGCGCGGGACCGACTACGTGGAGCTCGGCCCGGACGACCGGGTGGCGCAGGCTGCGAACAGCTCGTTCGACGCCGCGACCTTCGAGATCTGGGGTGCGCTCTTAAACGGTGGCCGGCTGGTCGGCATCGAGCGCGAAATCCTCCTCTCGCCCGGACGCCTGAGTACCGCGTTGCACCAGGAAGGCATCAGCGTGCTCTTCCTGACCACGGCCTTGTTCAATCAGATCGCCCGCGAGGAGCCGGCTGCCTTGGCACCGCTGCGCTACCTGCTCTTCGGTGGCGAGAGGGTCGACCCCGCGGCGGTCTGCGCGGTGTTGCGGGACGGACCGCCGGAGCATCTCCTCCACGTCTACGGACCGACCGAAACGACGACCTTCGCCACTTGGCAGCGGGTGGAGATGGTGCCGGTGGGGGAGACCGTCCCCATCGGGCGACCCCTCGCGAACGGAACCCTTTATGTCCTGGCTTCGGGACTCACTCAACAGCCAGTGGGGTTGCCGGGCGAGCTCTATTTGGGCGGGGACGGCCTGGCGCAGGGCTACCACGCCCGGCCGGAGCTGACCGCCGAGCGATTCGTGCCCGACCCGTTCGATTCGCGTCCGGGAGGGCGGCTCTATCGGACGGGCGACCAGGTCCGCCAGCGGTCGGACGGCGCGGTGGAGTTCCTCGGACGCTTGGACGGCCAGGTGAAGATCCGCGGCTTCCGCATCGAGCTGGGCGAGATCGAAGCGGCGCTTTCCGTGTTGTCCGGGGTCCGCGAGGCCGTAGTATTGGCGGGATCGGTGGGATCGGCGCGCGAGGATCGCTCTCCAGGGGAGCCCGGCGAGCGGCGGCTGGTCGCCTATGTGACCGGTGACGCCACGGTCGATGCGCTGCGCCAGTCGCTCCGCGAGCGGCTGCCGGACTACATGGTGCCGGGCGCTTTCGTGAGCCTCGAAAGCCTGCCGCTCACCCCTAACGGCAAGGTGGACCGCAAGGCTCTGCCGGCGCCGGAACGGTTGAGCCCTCCAGAAACCTTCCTGGCGCCGCGTACGCCGGTCGAAGAGGTCGTGGCCGGCATCTGGGCCGAGCTTCTCGGGCTCGAACGGGTGGGGCTCGACGGCGATTTCTTCGCGCTCGGCGGGCACTCGCTCCTGGCGGCGCAGGTGACCTCACGCCTGCGCCGCGCCTTCGACATCGAGCTGCCGGTGCGCGATCTCTTCGAGGCCCCGACGGTCGAGGCGCTCGCCGCCCGGGTCGAAGCGGCGCGCCGGACCGGCGGCGAGCTTGCCGTTCCGCCGCTGCTCCCGGTGTCCCGCGCGGGGTCTCTGCCCCTGTCGTTCGCCCAGCGGCGGCTCTGGTTCCTCGATCAGCTCCAGCCCGGAAGCCCGCTCTACAACATCCCGGTGGTGCTCCGCGTCGAGGGGCCGCTTCTCCCCGCGGTGCTCGAACGCTCCCTGGGGGAGATCGTCCGCCGCCACGAGGCCCTGCGCACCGTCTTCGTCCTGCGGGAAGACTCGCCGCTGCAGGTGATCCAACCGCCGGCACCGTTCCTCCTGCCGCTGGTGGACCTGTCCGGGCTGCCGCAAAGTGCGCGCGAAGCGGCAGCCCTCGCCCTCGTCGGTGGAGAGGCCGTCCGTCCGTTCGATCTCGCTCGCGATTTGATGCTGCGCGGCGTGCTGCTGCGCCTGGTGTCGAACGATCATGTTGTCGCTCTCACCCTGCACCACGTGGCGAGCGACGGCTGGTCGATGGGCATCCTGGTCGGCGAGGTGGCCGCGCTCTATGCCGCATTCGTCCAGGGTGAGCCCTCATCGCTGCCGGAGCTGCCGGTGCAGTACGCGGACTTCTCGGTCTGGCAGCATTCCTGGCTGCACGGCGAGATCCTGGAGCGGGAGATCGAGTGGTGGCGGCAGCAACTCGCCGGCCTGCCGCCCCTCCTGGAGCTGCCCACCGACCGGCCGCGACCGGCGGCGCGGACTTTCCGGGGCGCCACCCGGCCGGTGCGGCTGCCGGCCGAGCTCACCCATCACATGGAGGATCTGGGCCGGCGCTCGGGAGCGACGCTCTTCATGGTGCTCCTGGCCGCTTTCCAGGCCCTCCTCGCGCGCTACAGCGGTCAGGACGAACTCGCGGTGGGCAGCCCCATCGCCGGCCGCAACCCGGTGGAGACCGAGGGACTGATCGGGTTTTTCGTCAACACGCTGGTCTTGCGGGGAAACCTTTCTGGCGCCCCCACCTTCCACGAGCTTCTCGGCCGGGTGCGCGAGACCGCCTTGGCCGCCTATCTGCACCAGGACGTGCCGTTCGAGAAGCTGGTCGAGGAGCTGGCCCCGGAGAGGAGCCTCGCCCACGCTCCCCTGTTCCAGGTGATGCTCGTCCTGCAGAACGCCCCCGCCTTGAGCCTGGAGCTGGAGACTCTCCGTCTACGGCCGGTGGGCCCGGACGCGACGGCGGCGAAGTTCGATCTCACGGTGAGCTTTGGGAAGGACGGGGGAGAGCACGATGGTGAGCTTTTCGGAACGATCGAATATGCCACCGATCTTTACGACGCCGCCACGATCGACCGCCTCGGCCTCCAGTACGAAAGGCTTTTGACCGCGGCCTCGACAGGGCCGGAGCAGTCGGTCTCGGATCTGGCGCTCCTCTCTCCGGCGGAACGCCACCAGGCGATCGCCGAGTGGAACGATACCTTTGTGCGGCAAGGATTGCCGCGTTCGAGCGAGGTTCTCCTCCACGAGCTGTTGAAGACCCGAGCGGAGCGGGCTCCGGAGCTTCTGGCTCTCACCCAGGGTCCCGAGCAGCTGACGTATGGCGAGTTGGCGGCCCGCGCCGACCGCCTGGCCACCCACCTCCGAGCCCTCGGCGTCGGCCCCGACGTCCTCGTGGCGCTCTTTCTCGAGCGCTCGGTCGATCTGGTGGTGGCCCTCTTCGCGGTGCTCCAGGCCGGCGGCGCCTACCTGCCGCTCGAAACTTCCCTGCCGCGCCCACGCCTGTCGTTCCTGCTCGAAGACTCCCGCGCCTCCCTCCTCCTCACCCAAACGTGGTTGCTGCAGGCGCTCCCCGAGAGCTCTTCCCGCGTCGTCTGCCTCGATCTTCCGGAAGACGCCGACAACATTGGAGACGCGGCTCCGGCCCTGCGTCCGATCGCCGACAACCTCGCCTATGTCCTCTACACCTCGGGCTCGACCGGCCATCCCAAGGGTGTCGCGGTCACCCATCGTGGGCTCGCGAACTACCTGCTGTGGGCGGCGGAGGCCTATCCGGCGAGGGAGGGTAGAGGCGCGCCGGTCCATTCGCCGCTCAGCTTTGATTTGACGGTGACCAGCGTCTTCCTGCCGCTCCTCGCCGGCCGCTGTGCCCATCTGATTCCCGAGGAGGATGGGATCGAGGGGTTGGCCGCGGCGCTCGCCGAGGGTGGCTTCGGGTTCGTCAAGCTGACGCCCGCCCACCTCGATGTGCTGCAGCGGTTGCTGCCGCCCGAACGGGTCTCCGGCTGCGCGCGAGCCTTCGTGATCGGTGGCGAGCCGCTCTCCGGCGAGCAGCTCGCCTTCTGGCGCACCCATGCCCCGGACCTGCGCCTGATCAACGAGTACGGGCCGACGGAGACGGTGGTGGGCTGCTCGACCTACGAGATTCCGCCGTCTGAGGAGCGGACCGGGCCGGTGTCGATCGGCCGCCCGATCGCCAATACCCGGATTCTTCTCCTCGATGAGGAGCTCCATCCGGTCCCGATCGGAGTGCCCGGTGAGCTTTACATCGCCGGCGCGGGGGTCTGTCGCGGGTATCTCCACCGGCCCGATCTTACGGCTGAGAAGCTCCTGCCCGATCCCTTCGGGAGCAGGGGAGCGCGGCTCTACCGATCGGGCGATCTCGCTCGCCGCCTGCCCCAAGGGACGATCGAATTTCTCGGCCGCGCGGACCATCAGGTGAAGATTCGCGGCTTCCGCATCGAGCTGGGCGAGATCGAAGCGGTGCTCTCGGCGTTGCCCGGGATTCGCGAGGCGGTCGTGCTGGCGCGGGAGGAGGCTCCCGGAGATCGCCGGCTGGTCGCTTATGTGACCGGCGACGCGGATGTCGGCGATGCCGCCGATGTCGTCGATATGACAAGAGAACGACTGCGCGAGCGGCTGCCGGAGTACATGGTGCCTACCACTTTCGTGGCGCTCTCCGCGTTGCCTCTCACTCAAAACGGCAAGGTGGACCGAAAAGCCCTGCCGGCGCCGGAACGGCAGAACGCTCCGGAAGCGTACCTGGCGCCGCGGACGCCGGTCGAGGAGGTTCTCGCCGGCATCTGGGCCGCGGTGCTCGGCCTCGAGAAGGTGGGAGTCTCCGACTCCTTCTTCGATCTGGGAGGCCACTCCCTCCTCGCCACTCAGGTGATGGCGCGTCTCTCCGCGGCCTTCGCCCTCGAGATGCCGCTGCACGATCTCTTCGAGGCCCCGACGGTCGCGGGTCTCGCCGCCCGGGTCGAAGCGGCGCGCCGGCTCGGAGCGGCGGCGACCGTTCCCCCTCTTCTGCCGGCTCCGCGGGAGGGAGCGCTGCCCCTGTCGTTCGCCCAGCAGCGGCTCTGGCTCCTCGATCAGCTCGAACCGGGCCGATCGCTCTATAACCTGGCGATGGCGCTGCGGGTGGAAGGGCCGTTGGACGTCTCAGTGTTCATGCTCGCTCTCGGCGAGATCGTTCGCCGGCACGAAGCGGTGCGCACGGTCTTCACATCGATCGAGGGCATCGAAGGCATGGCGGGCCTCCCGGTCCAGGTGATCCAACCGGCCGGCCCCTTCGGGCTCCACTTGGTGGATCTCTCGGGGCTGCCGGAGAACAGGCGCGAGGGAGAGGCGCTCGCCCTGGCCGGCGAAGAGGCCGCCCGCCCGTTCGACCTCTCCCGCGATCTCATGTTGCGCGGCTCCCTGCTGCGCTTGGCGGAAACGGACCACGTCGCCATCCTTACCCAGCATCACATCGCGAGCGACGGCTGGTCCCTGGGCATTCTCGTGCGCGAGGTCGCCTCTCTCTACGCGGCTTTCGCTGAAGACCAGCCGTCGCCTCTTCTGGGGCTGCCGGTGCAGTATGCGGACTTTGCGCTCTGGCAGCGTTCCTGGTTGCACGGCGAGGTTTTGGAACGGGAGATCGATGCGTGGCGGAGCCAGCTGGCGGGCCTGCCGCCGCTCCTGGAGCTGCCCACCGACCGGCCGCGGCCCGCGGTGCAGAGCTACCGGGGCGCCCACCGGCCGGTGCGGCTGCCGGCCGCGCTCGTCCGCCAGGCCGAGACGCTGGGGCGGCGCGAAGGCGCGACGCTCTTCATGGTGCTCCTGGCGGCCTTCCAGGCCTTCCTCGCGCGCTACAGCGGCCAGGAGGATCTCGCGGTGGGCTCCCCGGTCGCCGGCCGCAACCGGGTGGAGACGGAAGGATTGATCGGATTTTTCGTCAACACGCTCGTCTTGCGGGGAAACCTTTCCGGCTCGCCCACCTTTAGAGAGTTTCTCGGCCAAGTGCGGGAGACGGCGCTCGCCGCCTATCTGCACCAGGACGTGCCGTTTGAGAAATTGGTCGACGAGCTGGCTCCGGAGAGGAGCCTCGCCCACTCTCCCCTGTTCCAGGTGATGCTCGTCCTCCAGAACGCTCCCCTCGAAAGTCTGGAGATCGAGACTCTGCGCCTGCGGCCGGTGAACCTCCAGGCAACGACGTCGAAATTCGATCTCACCCTGAGCCTTCAAGAACACGACGGCGGGCTCCTCGGAACGGTCGAGTACGCCACCGATCTTTACGACGCCGCGACGATCGACCGGCTGATGGCGGGTTTCGAGCTTCTCCTCCGCGAAGTGACCGCGGGGCCGGAGCGGCGCCTCGAAGAGATCGGCCTGCTCACCGCGGCCGAGACCGAAGAGCTTCGCGCCTGGAACGCGACCACCACGGCCTATCCCTTGGAGCGCTCCCTCCATGCCTGGATCGCCGATCAAGCCGGCCGCTCTCCCGATGCCGTGGCTTTGAGCTTCGAGTCGGAGGAGCTGACCTACGGCGAGCTCGACCGGCAATCCGATCGCCTGGCGCGCCGGCTTCACGCCCACGGCTGTGGCCCGGAGAGCCGCGTCGGCGTGCTCCTGGAGCGCTCCACGGAGCTCCTCGTCGCCCTCCTCGGCATCCTCAAGGCGGGCGCCGCCTATGTCCCCCTGGACCCCGATCATCCCACCGATCGCCTCGCTTTCCAGGATCGCGATGCCCGCCTGCGGCGGATCGTGACCCGTGCCGGCCTCGCCGATCGCCTGCCGGGCGCGGAGGATCGCTTCCTGTTCCTGGCGTCCGGAGATACGGAGCCCGGCGAGTCGGTCGATCCCGTCGATCCCGGGCATCCGGCCTACGTGCTCTACACCTCCGGCTCCACCGGCCGGCCCAAGGGCGCGGTGATCTCCCATCGCGCCATCGCCAACCGGCTCCTCTGGATGCAGGAGGCGCTGCGGCTCTCGACGGAAGACCGGGTGCTCCAGAAGACTCCGATCAGCTTCGACGTCTCGGTCTGGGAGCTGTTCTGGCCCCTGATGACCGGCGCCCGCCTGGTGCTGGCGAGGCCCGGCGGCCACCGCGACAACGCCTACCTGGCAGACCTCATCGCCGCACGGGGAATCACGGTGCTCCACTTCGTCCCCTCCCTGCTGCAGCTCTTCCTGGAGGAGCCCCACGCCGCCGACATCGCAGACGTCGCAGAATGCCGCACCCTGCGCGACGTCGTGTGCAGTGGCGAGGCGCTCTCCGCCGAGTTGGCCCGGCGGTTCGCCGCCCGCCTCAGGTCTGCCCGGCTCCACAACCTCTACGGCCCCACCGAGGCCGCGGTGGACGTCACCTCGTGGCTCTATGAAGGCTCCGACAGCAGGAACGACCGTGGCGGCATCCCCATCGGGCGGCCCATCGCCAACACCCGCATCCACCTGCTCGACCGCGCCCTGCTGCCGGTGCCGGTGGGCGTTCCAGGCGAGCTGTTCATCGCCGGGGTCAACCTGGCGCGCGGTTATGTCGAGCGCCCCGACCTCACGGCCGAGCGCTTCCTGCCGGACCCCGAGGGGACGGAGCCCGGCGCGCGCGTCTACCGGACCGGCGACCTGGCGCGGTGGCGGCGCGACGGTGCCATCGAGTACTTAGGCCGCCTGGACCATCAGGTCAAGATCCGCGGCGTCCGCATCGAGCTCGGCGAGATCGAGGCGGCGCTCGCCGCGCTGCCCGGAGTCCGCGAGGCGGTCGTGCTCGCGAGGCCGGATCCATCGAGAGCAGATCGCTCGGAAGCGGGGTCCCGCGACCGGCGTCTCGTTGCGTACGTGGTGGGGGACGCCGCGGCCGACGCGCTCCGCCAGGCCCTCCGGGAGCGGCTGCCGGAATCGATGGTGCCCGCCGCCTTCGTCAAGCTCCAGGCGCTCCCCTTGACCGCGAACGGCAAGGTGGATCGTAAGGCCCTGCCGGCTCCGGAACAGTCCGGCGCGAGAGGGGCGCGAGGGTTTCGTGGCGCCCCGTAATCGCGAGGAGGAGATCCTGGCGACGGTTTGGGCCGAGGCCCTGCGCCTGCCGCGGGTGGGGGTCCATGACAACTTCTTCGAGCTGGGCGGCGATTCGATCCTCTCCGTCCAGATCGTGGCCCGGGCGCGTCAGGCCGGCCTGCGCTTCACCATGCGGCAGATCTTCGAGCACCCGACTGTGGCCGGGCTCGCTCGCCACGCCGCGGCGGCGGATACCGTCAATGTCGCCGACATCGCGGCTGCCGTCCCTGCCGAGCAGGGGCCGGTGGTGGGGGAGGTGCCGCTCACCCCGATCCAGCGCTGGTTCTTCGCGCAGGGTTTCGCGGACCCTCACCACTTCAACCAGGCCATCCTGCTGGAGTCCCCGGAGCCCCTCGTCCCCGCGGCCCTGGAACGCGCCATGGCGGCGATCGTCGCGCACCACGACGCCCTGCGCCTGCGGTTCGATCTCCAGCCTCCCCCGATCCCGGCAGGGGACTGGCGGCAGGAGAATGCGCCGGCCGAGTCGGTCGCGCCGAGAACGCCTTTCCACCAGATCGATCTTTCGAGCTTGCCGGCGCCCCGCTTCCGCGCGGCCTTCGAGCGGGCCACCGCGGCTCTCCAGGCCAGCTTCGATCTCTCCGCCGGACCGCTCACCCGCCTCGCTCTGTTCCATGCCGGCGCCGGTCAGGCCCGGCTTCTCTGGATCGCCCATCATCTGGTGGTGGACGGGGTCTCCTGGCGGGTGCTGCTCGAAGACCTGGAGCTGGGGTACCGCCAAGCCGTACGCGGGCTCTGCCCCACCTTCCCGCCGAAAACCACCTCGTTCCAGGAGTGGGCTCGCCGCCTGGCCGGGCATGCCGGCGCGGAGGAGTTGACCGGTGAGCTCGAATACTGGCGCAAGATCGCCCGGACTCCCGTGCCCCGCCTGCCGGTGGACTTCCCCTCCGGCGGCTCGGAGGCGGCCGGGCTCGTCGGCGACGAAGCCACGGTCTCCTTCGAACTCAGCGCCGAAGAGACCACAGACCTGCTCCAGACCCTGCCGTCCGTCTACCACAACCGCATCGACGATGCGCTGCTGAGCGCCCTGGCCCGGGCTCTCGCGGGCTGGACCGGCTCCCCGCGCCTGCGGGTGGACTTGGAAGGGCACGGCCGCGAGCCGCTCTTCGACGACCTCGACGTCTCGCGCACGGTGGGCTGGTTCACCTCGCTGTATCCGGTCGTCCTGGAAAAGGGCGACGCCCGTCCCGGCGACGCCCTGGTGAGCGCCCGGGAGCGGTTGCGCGCCGTGCCCGGACGCGGGATCGGCTATGGTCTGCTGCGCTATCTCGGGAACGCAGGGACCGGAGAGGCGGCTCGCCTCCTCGAAGCGGCTCCGGCGGCGGAGATCCTGTTCAACTATCTGGGGCAGGTGGGCCCGTTGGGTCCGGTCGATGCCAACTTCCAAGGGAGCTCCTTCTTCCGGGGTTCCAACGCCTCTGCCGGCCCGAGCCGGAGCCCGCGCGCCCACCGCACTCACGCCTTGGAGATCGTCGGTCTGGTGGCCGCCGGCAGGCTCCGGATCACCCTCACCTACGGCGCGCGGACGCATCGCCGGGAGACCGCGGAGCGTCTGGCTGCGGCCTATGCCGAAGCGTTGCGCCAGCTGATCCAGGAAGGCCGGGACCGCGAGAAGGTTTCCCCGCCCGCGCCGCGACGGGAAGAAGAGGAGGAGGGCACTCCCTGGTCGCCGCTCGTGCCGATCCAGCCGCTCGGGACCCGGTCGCCGCTCTTCTGCGTCCATCCGCTCGGGGGCGAGATCCTCTGCTACTACCCACTCGCCCGCCAGCTCGGCACCGATCAACCGGTCTACGGGCTCCGGGCGCGTCCCCTGGACGGGCAGACCGAGGCGCCACGGTTCACGATCGAAGAGACGGCGGCCGAGTATGTCGAAGCCGTGCGGAGCCTGAAGCCCGCCGGCCCCTACCTCCTGGCCGGCTACTCTTTCGGCGGAGTCGTCGCGTTCGAGATGGCGCGCCAGCTCCGAGCCGCCGGAGAGACGGTGGCGCTCCTCGCTCTCCTCGATCAGCCGGTGTCTCCGGGCAACGAAGCGGCGGACGTCGACACCGCGGGAGTCATCGCCGAGATTCTCTCGCACCGCGCCCGCGGGGCGGGCCGCACGCTCGATCTCGATGCGGAAGCGCTCCGCGGACTTCCCCTCGAAGACCAGCTCGCGCGGGGCTTGGAGATCCTCGAAAGCCTGGAGGCGCTCAGCCCCGGCTTCGACCTTCCGCTATTACGGGGTCTCGTCCTCGGCTACAGCTCCCGGGCGACGGCCGTCGAGCGCTACCGGGCTGCCCCCTATCCGGGAAGGATCACCCTTTTGCGGGCGAGCCACATCGATCCGGTCGCCCTCCGCGAAGTGGCGCCCGAGCGGCGGCGGATCTTCGAGGACCCCACTCTCGGCTGGGGCGCCGTCGCGACGGAAGGCATCGAGGTCCACACCGTCCCCGGCACCCACCAGACGACCATCGAAGCGCCTCAGGTGGAGACGCTCGCCGAAGTTCTAGGGGAGTGCCTGGCGCGGGCGGAGCGGGAGGTGGGCCTGGTCCCGCGGTAGGTCTCGGCCGGACCCAGGCGTGGCCCCCCCTTCCCTTCAGGAGGCCGGAGCCCAGCCTCAGGAGCGCGATTCGAGCCAGGAGCGGCAGGACGGGTTCCATCCGGCGGGCGGAGCGAGCGGCTAGACGTCTCGCGACGGCAGGGAAGGTCCCGGATAGAGCTAATAGCGCGACGGAAGGACCCTGGAGAGGAAAGAATAGAGCTCATGGCGCGGTGACAGGAGCTGGCGGACACCCAATTAGATCCGGCGACACCCTGGAAGAACCCAGCCGCAGGCAACAGGATCTATCCGGAGCCTGGCAAGATCCAATCGCTCTTCAAATAGCTCCTGGCGCCGCTCGATAAGCTCTATCCGGTGCTCTCTTGGAGTCCGTGGCCGCGCTCTTAGGTCTATCCGCCGGCGTCTTGGCTCTATCCGGTGGCGTCTTAGCTCTATCCGGCGGCGTTTCCTACCGTGCACCTGGAGGGAGCCCTGGCGACTGAAGGATCTGCGCGGCGGAAAGGCTCCCTCCTCTGAGAGGCTGTGAAGAAATCGCCCTGGCGAGGATGGAGCGGGGTAGAGACGCGCAGCCGCTACCACGGTCCTATCCTTGACCACGACCGCCAGCGCGTCTCCAACGCCTCCAGAAGCAGGCATTTGCGGCCTGCGGAGACGCCCTGGTGGTAAGGGTTCCGGGGATTCTGAGGTAGCGGCTGGGCGTCTCTACGAAGGCCCTGTTGTGCGCCGAATTGATTTTTTCACAACCTCTGGGCCTTCCCTCCGCGGATACTCCAAGGGCTCAGCTCCTCCTGACGATGGATTCGAGTGGCCCCATGCGCGGGCTGAGAGCTGCAGGCTTCGGTCTAGCCGACCGTCACCGCGGCCCCGTGGCACTTCTTGTACTTCTTGCCCGAGCCGCAGGGGCAGGGATCGTTCCGGCCCACCTTGTCCTTGGCGACCGCCTGCGGCGGCTTCGAGGCGCCCTGGGACTCGGGCGACGGCCCGGAGAGGAGGATCTTGGGAGCGGCGACCCGCTCGCGGCGGCGGCGCTGCTCGTCGATCTGCTCCTCGGTCATCGGCTCGTAGCGGAAGAGGCGCTCGACGATGTCGTTTTCCACCCGCTCTCGCATGGCCTCGAAGAGCTCGTAGCTCTCCTTTTTGTATTCCTGGAGCGGGTCGCGCTGGCCGTAGCCGCGCAGACCGATGCCCTCTTTCAGGTGATCGAGGGCGAGGAGATGGTCCTTCCAGGAGGTATCGACCGAGTGCAGCATGATCGCCCGCTCGAAGTTCCGGAGGGTCTCCGCGGAGTGGCGAGCTTCCTTGTCGGTGTAGCGCGCCTGGAGGATCGCCATGAGCTTCTCGCGCAGCTCGTCCATCCCCATCTCTTCCAAGTCCGGCGGCAGCTCCTGGCCGCCGACGTTGAAGTAGGCGAGGAGCTCGGTCCGCAAGCCGGCGAAATCCCAGTCGCCCGGATCGTCCTTCTCCGGGCAGTGCGAGAGCAGGAGCGAGTCGATGATGTCGCCGGCGATCCCGAGGACGTAGTCGGAGCCTTCTTTCCCCTCCAGGATGTCCTTGCGAAGCTTGTAGATCGCCTCGCGCTGCTTGTTCATGACGTCGTCGTATTCTAAGAGGTGCTTCCGGGTCTCGAAGTTCCGGCCCTCGACCTGCTTCTGGGCGCGCTCGATCGCCTTTGACACCATGGTGTGCTCGATCGGCTCGCCCTCCTCCATGCCGAGCCGGCCCATGATCCCCTTGATGCGATCGGAGCCGAAGATCCGCATGAGGTCGTCTTCGAGCGACAGGTAGAAGCGCGAGGAGCCCGGATCGCCCTGCCTGCCGGAGCGGCCGCGCAGCTGGTTGTCGATCCGCCGCGACTCGTGGCGCTCGGTGCCGAGGATGTGGAGGCCGCCCGCGGCGAGCACCTCTTCACGCTCGCTCTTGCAGCTCTCGGTGAAACGGGCGAGGGCCGCCTCGTACGCCTCGGGCTCGGTCTCCGGGTTGGCCTCGGACCGCGCGAGACCCTCGGGGTTGCCGCCGAGGACGATGTCGGTGCCGCGGCCGGCCATGTTGGTCGCGATGGTGACCGACCCCTTGCGGCCGGCCTGGGCGACGATCGAGGCCTCGCGCTCGTGGAACTTGGCGTTGAGGACGACGTGCGGCACCCGCGGCGGGCGGTTGAGCATCTTCGACACCATCTCGCTCTTCTCGATCGAGACGGTACCGACGAGCGCCGGCTGACCGCGCTGGTGGCAGTCGCGGATCTCCTCGACCACCGCGGTCCACTTCTCGGGGGCCGTCCGGTAGACGAGGTCGGCGCGGTCGTCCCGGATCATCGACCGGTTGGTGGGGATGACGGTGACGTCCAGGTTGTAGATCTGGCCGAACTCGGAGGCCTCGGTGTCGGCGGTGCCGGTCATGCCGGAGAGCTTCTTGTACATCCGGAAGTAGTTCTGGAAGGTGATCGTCGCCAAGGTTTGGTTCTCGCGCTCGATCTTCACCCCCTCCTTCGCCTCGACCGCCTGGTGGAGACCGTCCGACCAGCGCCGTCCCTCCATCATGCGGCCGGTGAACTCGTCGACGATGACGACCTTGCCGTCGCGGATCAGGTACTCGACGTCGAGCTTGTAGAGGTGGTGGGCGCGGAGCCCCTGGTTCACACCGTGGAGGATCTCCATGTTCTCGGGGTCGTAGAGGTTGCGGATTCCCAGGAGCTTCTCGACCTTCTCGACCCCCTCGTCGGTGAGCGACACCGAGTGGCCCTTCTCGTCGACCAGGAAGTCGCCGGTCGTCGACTTGACGCCGTCCTTGTCCTCGGTCTCCTCGCCGCGGTCGAGGCGGGGGATGACGCGGTCGATGGCGTAGTACTTGTCGACCGATTCTTCCGACGGCCCGGAGATGATGAGCGGCGTCCGCGCCTCGTCGATGAGGATCGAGTCGACCTCGTCGACGATCGCGTAGTTGTGCCCGCGCTGGACCATCGACGCCAGGTCGAACTTCATGTTGTCGCGCAGGTAGTCGAAGCCCATCTCGTTGTTGGTGCCGTAGGTGATGTCGGCGGCATAGGAGGCCTTCCGCACGTCGTCCGGCAGGTCGTGCTGGATGACGCCCACGGAGAGGCCGAGGAAGCGGTAGATCTGTCCCATCCAGTCGGAGTCACGGCGGGCGAGGTAGTCGTTGACGGTGACGACGTGGACCCCCTGGCCGCCCAAGGCGTTCAGATAGACCGGGAGGGTCGCCATGAGGGTCTTGCCCTCGCCCGTCTTCATCTCCGCGATGCGGCCGCGGTGGAGGACGATGCCGCCCATGAGCTGCACGTCGAAGGGGCGCATGTGGACGGTGCGGAGCGCCGCCTCGCGGGCGACGGCGAAGGCGGGGACCAGAATGTCGTCCAGGGTGGCGCCGTTCGCGATCTGGCGGCGGAATTCGAGGGTCTTCTCGCGCAGGCCGTCGTCCGTGAGGGCCTTGATCTCCGGCTCCATGGCGTTGATGGCCGCCACCTGGGGCTGCATCTTCTTGACTTCGCGCTCATGCTGGCTGCCGAAAATCGTCGTCAGGACTTTGTTGATCATGGGAGTCTCGCCAGGTCAGGGATCAGGCAAATATCGATAGACGAGGCCGGCTCGACGCCGCCCTCGTGGAGGAGTCCAACCGGGAGTTTAGCAGAAAGATTCCCCTCGCCCGGGAGGCGTCGGGAGGGGGTATCAGGGGGGCGTATCGGAGAGACCGACGGCTCAGAGCGGTCCGCCGGCGTCGTCCAGGATATAGCCGAGAGGATTGACCGGAGCGCCGTCCAACCGCACCTCGTAGTGGAGGTGGTAGCCGGTCGAGCGGCCGGTGTTCCCCACCAGGCCGACGACGTCGCCGCGCTTCAGCCGCTGCCCAGGGTGGACGTCGACCCGCGACATGTGGCCGTAGCGGGTGACGAGGCCATAGCCGTGCGCCAGGAAAACCGCGCGGCCGAGGCCGGTGACCTCACCGGCCCGGAGGACGATCCCGTCGGCGCTCGCATGGACGGGCTGTCCGGCGGGAGCGGCGATGTCCACCCCCTGGTGGATGCCCTGCTCGTGCGACATGGGATCGCTCCGGTAGCCGAAGCCGCTCGTAAGAATCCCCTTGACCGGGGCGATGGCGGGAGTGGAGGAGATCCAGCGCACCCGCTCTTCGAGCTTCGACTCGACGGTATCGAGCCGGCCGGCGAGCTGCTTCGCCCGGGTGTCCATCGCGGCCACCGCAGCCACCGAAGCCATGGCGGCGAGATCCGGGGCGCTCGCTTCGGCGAGAGGGGTGCCGCCGCCGACGCCGGCCTCGCCCTGGTCGCCGGCGCCGCCCGCATCGCTGCCGACCCCGAGATTCTCGACTCCGGCGACGATCGCGAGCTGCCGGGTACGATCCTCATAGTCCACCAGCCGGCCCTGCAGCTTCTTGATGCTGCTCTCGAACGATTGGTTGACCTCGCGCAGCTTCTCGTTCTCGCGCTTCAAACGCGCCATCTCATCCGGATTGATGCCGGTGCGGAAGTGGAACCAGAGGACGAAGATGGCGGCGAGCGTGAGGACGAGGAGAGAACCGGCAGCAGCGAAGATCTGGAAGTTCGTCACCCGCCACTTGCGCAGCTTGGCCCGGGCGTGGGGGACGAAGATGACGGTGTGGTGGGCTTGAGCCATAGTAGGTTTTACAAACTGAACCGTCCTGCTCCTAGCTGCGATCGAGGCCAAACGTTGTAGGGGGGCTATTCTATGGAGGGAGTTGAGCGTGTCAAGAGGTGGGAACGGATTTGTCAGAATTACTTACAGGGAAGCGGTACTTGCCGGTCAAATATGATTAATCGGCATACGCAGGGTGCCAGGAAATGCGGAGCGGGCATGGCGCTGAAAAGTTTGTGCGAACTCTGTGTGGTTTCTGTGGGCTCGGAAAGGCGGATTCCGCCGGCCTTAGGCGCAGAGAGAGACCCGAAGCGGGCAGATCCGTTCCGGAGAGATCCCAGGAGAGCGGAGAGAACGAAGGGAGTCGTTTTTTCGGGCCGGGAGAGAGGCCGAGGGGAGGGCATCCTTCCTTGCAACCCGCCCGGGAGAGATGATCTACTCCCGCCCTATGCTGCCCAGAAACCCCATCCTCCCATTCTCCCGTCCGGAGATCGGTGAAGAGGAGATCGCCGAGGTCGTCCGCTGCCTGCAGTCCGGGTGGATCACGACCGGGCCGTTGACCGCGCAGTTCGAGAAGGAATTCGCGGCCACCCACGGCGCCAAGCACGCTCTCGCCTTCTCCTCCTGCACCGGCGCTCTCCATGTCGTCTTCCTCGCCATGGGTTTGAAAGAGGGCGACGAGGTCATCGTCCCCGCCTTGACCTGGCCTTCCACCTCGAACATGGTGATCGCGGCCGGCGCCACCCCGATCTTCGCCGATGTCGACCCCTCGACCTGGAATTTAGACCCCGGCTCGCTCGTCGCGGCGCTCTCGCCGCGCACCAAGGCGGTCGTCCCCGTCCACTTCGCCGGCCAGCCGGCGGATCTGGATGCCCTCCGTGAGATCCTCCGGCTCAAGGGCCGTGAGGACGTGGTGATCGTCGAGGACGCCGCCCATGCGGCCGGCGCCGGCTACAAGGGGCGGCCCATCGGCGCCTGCACGGCGAACGGCACGCTCGCCGCCTGTTTCTCCTTCCACCCGATCAAGAACATGACGACGGGGGAGGGGGGCATGGTGACGACCGACGACGACGAGCTCGCCGACCGCATCAAGCTCTGGCGCTTCCACGGCGTGCGGCGCGACGCCTGGAAGGCCTACTCGGCGACCGAAAAGGCGCCCGCCACCTACGACGTGGTGCTCCCCGGCTTCAAGTACAACCTGACCGACATCCAGTCGGCGATCGGCATCCACCAGCTCCGCAAGCTGCCGCGCTTCAACGCCCGGCGGACGGAGATCGCGGCCGTCTACTCCCGCGAGCTCGCGGGCCTCCCGGGCCTCGAGCTCCCCGGTCTCTCCTCCTTCGAGCAGGTGCACCCCTGGCACCTCTTCACCGTCCTCGCCCCCAACCGGGCGGAGTTCATGGACCGGTTGAAGGCCCAGGGGATCGGCACCGGCCTGCACTTCGAGGCGGTCCACCTCCACGCCTACTACCGCGAGCGCTATGGGCTCCGGCCCGGCACCTTCCCGGTCGCCGAGGAGGTCTGCGCGCGGATCGTCTCGCTGCCGCTCTTCCCCTCGATGACCGACGAGGACGTGGCGGACGTCGTCGCGGCGGTCCACCAGGCGATGGGACGCGCCGCGGCCTGACGCCATGGATCGTCCCGCCGAGTCACAGAGGCCGGGCTTAGCCCCCCGGGCCTCGATCGTCATTCCGGTCTGGAACGAGGAGGGGAACCTCCCCGCCCTCTATGAGCGCCTGGCGCCGGTCCTGGATCAGATCGGCGCCCCGGGAGACGACGGCGAGGTCGAGGCGATCCTCGTCGACGACGGGAGCTCGGACCGTTCGCTGCCGCTCCTCCGAGACATCGCCGCCCGCGACCCGCGGATCAAGGTGATCTCCTTCAACCGCAACTACGGCCAGCACGCGGCGGTGATGGCGGGTTTCGAGGCGTCGCGGGGGAAGACCGTCATCACCTTGGACGCCGACCTTCAGAATCTCCCCGAGGACATCCCGAAGCTCCTGGCGAAAGCCGAGGAGGGCTTCGACGTCGTCGGTGGCTGGCGGTCCCAGCGGAAGGACACGGCCTTCCGGCGCTTCGCCTCGCGCCAGGTCAACCGGGTGATGCGGCGGATCTTGAAAGGGGTCGAGTTCAAGGACTACGGCTGCATGCTTCGCGCCTACTCGCGGCCGGTAGTCGACTCGGTGAACCGCTGCCCGGAGCGCTCGCCCTTCATTCCGGCGCTCGCCGTCCAGTTCGCTCGCCGCATCGCCGAGGTGCCGGTGGGGCACGCCGACCGCGCCGTGGGGGAGTCCAAGTACTCGCTCTGGAAGCTCATCAAGCTCCAGGCCGACTTGATCACCGGTTTCACCTCCGGCCCGCTGCGCTTCGCCACCTTCACCGGCAGCCTCATCTCGCTCTTCTCGATCGGCTTCGGTCTCTTCCTGGGCATCCGCCGGCTGCTCTACGGCCCGGAGGCGGAGGGGCTCTTCACCCTCTTCGCCATCCTCTTCTTCTTGGTCGGGGCGAACTTCTTCGCCCTCGGCATCCTCGGCGAGTACGTGGGGCGGATCTTCGCCGAGGTGCGGCAGCGGCCGCGGAGCGTCGTCGCCGAGACGATCAATTTCGGAACCGGGGTCCGGCCGTGAGGATTCTCTTCTTCGGCTACAGCCAGGTGGGCTACCGGGCGGTCGAGTTGCTCGCCGAGCGGCGCGCCTTAGGCGACGAGGTGGTGGGCGTCGTCACCCACCGGGACGATCCGGCGGAGAACCGCTGGTACCGCACCCCGGCCGAGGCCGCCCTCGCCCACGACCTGCCGCTCTTCTACGACGAGGAGCTAGGGCCGGAGGGGATCGTCGATCTGGCCACCCAGCTCTCCCCCGACCTCGTGCTCTCGGTCTTCTACCGCCACCTGCTGCCCGACGCCGTGCTCGACACCGCGCGTCTCGCGGCGCTCAATCTCCACCCCTCGCTCCTCCCCGCCTACCGCGGGCGGGCGCCGCTCAATTGGGTGCTGGTGAACGGCGAGACCGAGACCGGAGTGACCCTCCACCACATGGTGCGGCGGGCGGACGCCGGGGACATCGTGGCCCAGCGCACCATTCCCATCGCGCCGCGCGACACCGCGCTCAGCCTGTACTTGAAGATCGAGGAGGCGGGGATCGAGCTCCTGCGGGAGACTCTCCCGAAGATCGCCGACGGCACGGCGCCCCGCCTGCCGCAGGACGAGTCGCGGGCGAGCAAGGTCGGCCGCCGTCGCCCGGAGGACGGCCGGATCGACTGGACCTGGCCGGCCGCCCGGGTCGACAACCTGGTACGCGCCGTCGCTCCCCCCTGGCCGGGGGCGTTCTTCGATCTTCCGGACCCTGCACCCCACCGTGTCTTCCTCCACGCCGGCGAGCCGGACCAACCGATATCGCCGGCATCGGAAGGTCTGGAGCGGCCGGCGCCGGGCACCGTGCGCCGGGAGGGGGAACGCACGTTCATCGCCGCCGCCGATCGCTGGTACCGGGTCGACGAGGCCGTCGGGCTCGACCCCGAGCCCGGACCCAACCACGATAAACCGAGGGCACTATGAAAATATTGATCACCGGAGGAGGCGGTTTCCTGGGCTCGCACCTGGGCGACCGGCTGCTCGCCGAAGGCCACGAGGTCACCGGCCTCGACACCGCGGTAGACTTGAAAGTCCGCCACAACATCACCAACCCGAAGTTCCGCTATATCAAGGGCTCGATCTTCGATCAGGACCTGATGGAGAGCCTGGTCGCCAAGTCCGATCTCGTCTACCACCTGGCGGCGGTCGTCGGCGTCGAGCACTACGTGGAGGACCCGCTCCACGTGCTGAACGTCAACGTCAACGGCACCCAGAACCTTTTGAAGCTCTGCCACCGCTACGACAAGAAGATGGTCTTCTCGTCGACGTCCGAGGTCTACGGCAAGTCGAAGGACACCCCCTTCAAAGAGGACGGCGACCGGCTCTTAGGCTCGACCCAGATCGACCGCTGGTGCTACTCGACCTCGAAGGCGGTCGGCGAGCATTTCTGCTTCGCCTACGGCAAGCTCGGGATGCCGGTCGTCATCGTCCGTTTCTTCAACGCCTACGGCCCGCGGCTCGACAAGATCGACGTCGGCCGGGTGATCACCATCTTCATGGGCCAGCTCCTCCGCGGCGAGGATCTGACGGTGATCGGCGACGGCAAGCAGACCCGCGCCTTCACCTACGTCGACGACTCGGTGGCGGCGCTCGCCGCGGCGGGCTTCAAGGAGGACGCGTTGGGCGGCATCTTCAACATCGGGACCGACAAAGAGACGACGATCCTGGAGCTCGCCGAGGCGATGATCCGCGCCTACCCGGGAACCGGCTCGAAGATCCGGTATGTCCGCCAGCAGGAGATCTACGGCGAGAGCTACGAGGACATCCCCCGCCGTTACCCCGACATCACCCGCATGCGGACGATCCTCGGAGTCGATCCCAAGACCCCGTTAGAAGAGGGATTGCGGAAGACGATCGAGTGGTTCCAAGCGGATTCGGGTTTGATGCCGAAGAAGGGGTAGGGGGAGACCTACCTGTAGACTTGAAAAGTGGGCTCCGCGGGGCGGGAGGTTAGGAGGGGGGCGCCTCGCTTGGGTACAGACCTTCCTGGGCGAGGCCCCGCCGAAATAGGGGAAGTGCAGCAGTCAAGGCTCGGGGCGGGCCGGCAGCAGGCAGCGAAAGCCGATGCACCGGTTCCGGAACGAGGCCTGTTCGCCGGTGCGAGATGCCGCCTTCAGGTCACTTGCCAGGTCGTACCACGACCCGCCGCGTAGACAACGCAGGTGGTCGTCGCCTCGAGTGCCGACCGGGTCTTTTTTCGCGCGCTCCCCTCCCCGGTAGGCTTCGCCGTCCCAAACGTCAACACACCACTCCCACACGTTGCCCGACTGATCGAACGTGCCGAAGGGACCGGCGCCTCGTGGGAAGGCACCCACCGGCGTGGTGCATCCTTCGCGGTCGTCGAAGTTCGCGTGTTCCGCCGTGGGCTCGTCTTTTCCCCAAGGATAGCGTCGGCCGTCGGTGCCCCGGGCCGCAGCCTCCCACTGCGCCTCGCTGGGTAGCGAAAGGCCCGCCCAGCGGCAATAAGCCTGTGCTTCGTCCCAGGTCACACTCACGACTGGCTGGTTGGGCTGGTTGAGCTGCTTGTTCCTCCAGTGCTCCGGCTTCGTCACGCCCGGGTTGGCGCGGCGGAACCGGCCGTACTGCTCGTTGGTCACCGGATACTTCCCGATCCAGAAGGGAGAGAGGACGACGTGGTAAGGCGGCTCCCCCAAAATATTGGCTTCTCCTAGGAGGTACTCTCCGCCCGGCACGTACAGGAGGACCGTGCCGTCGACCTTGTTGAGTCGTTCCTCTCCCGGGGCCGGTTCCCGCCGTCGGCCTCGGCGGACGTCTGCCGCGGGCAGGCCAGGCAGCTCGGGGACCATCCGCTGCGCCGGCGTTCCGCCCTCGGTTCCTGGCATTCTGCTGCCGGTCAGGAGCTCGTAGTCCTCCGCGACTCTCGCGATATCGGTCTTCAGCTGAGTAAGGTCGCGCTGCAGATCCTCCAGCCCAGTCCCCGAAGCGGTGGAGAGACGGGAGCCCAGTTCGAGCAGGGTCTCTGCGATCACTGCGGCTTGGGCAAGACAGCGCTCGATGGAGCGCAGCACGAAAGCGCGGTACGAAATCGCCATTTCGTCGTTGAGCATCAGGATCTCGGTGGCGAGTTGACCGGCCCTCGATCGAGGTTCCACCTGGACGCCACGGTAGGCAAGATGCTCGTTCATCGTGTGATCACAAGGATTGGGGAGGAACACGCCCAGTCTCCATTGCTCCTCCGTGGGCCAGAACTTGCCCTTCCTGCGGTTACACGCATTGCAGCTGTAGTAGAGATTCTCGTACGCAGTCGAGAGGTCCGGGAACCGCGACCTGGGACGGTAGTGATCGACGCCAAAGGCATCCGCGCCCTGGAGACCGTCCGGCAGACGGCAGTAGACACACTGACGTTGGAATTCTGCCCGGAGGTAAGGCTTGTAGCGGTGATAGTCTGCGAAGGGGCCTGGAGTCTGACTTCGGGCGTGCCTCTGCTCCGGGTACCGGAAGGGGACCATCGTCACCCGTTGAGGCTGTATTTCGCCCGGATACGGCGAGTGCGATCCTCGATGTCTCCCAGACGGGCGGAGATGTCTTCGACAGGTTGCCAATCCTGCTCCGTAACCTGCGGAACCAGGCGGCGAACTCTCTCGGTCAAGGCTTCCAGCCTCCGCTCCTCTTGCGAGGAGAGGTTCTCAGTGGTGTGCTTCCGGGCCAGAAGCTCGATCCGCTCCCGGTTCATTTCCTCGAACAGAGAGCTCTCGGGGAAGGAGAGATCCATGGGGTCGGCTGCGAACCGGGAGATCTCGGGGTCCAATTCGAGGAGGTCCCAGGAAGTGATGGGCCAGGAGAGGAGGCGCATCCCTTCCTCCTCTAGCTCACAGAGGACGTTCCCCAAGTCGCGGTCCGCGACGTTCTCTGCGCTGATGAAGGCATGGGAGAGATAGAACGTTGCGTCTTGCAGAGGCTGGATCCCGTACCGGAGTCGATAGTGACCCAGGTCCCAGGTACCGATTACCTCTTGGGTGAACCCTTTGCTGGGGTCGGAGAGGAGCTCCATGACGCGTTCGGCGAGCAGGTTCCCGATCTTGGCGCGATCGACGGGAGCCGCGCTTGAATACCGGAGCGCGACTCTCTCGTGATCCTCCGGCGCCAGAAACCCGATCAGGTGTGGAAACTGGCCGAAACCATCCTGCACCTGATAGTCATAGATCCGGAACGAGAGGCCAGACGGCCGGAGCTCCAGATCCCAGGCGCCGTCCAAAGACTGAAGAAGATAGGTGGAGGGGGGCGAGCCGAGTCGGTGCAAGTCCGCCGCCATATCTGCGGCGAGCTTCTCGACCGACGCGGCCGGGAAGATCCGGGCTACGGGAAAGAGTATTTCGTAGACAGCTTGACGCACCAGGTGCTGCAGGAGAGTCTTCTGCTGGGGCTCAAGCATGCAAGAAGTATACAGGGAAGAGGCCGGTAGCTGCCATGGCCGGCGGAGCCCCTCCAGAATCTCGCGACTTTGACGAGACCCTGGGAGCCCCTCCCTGCTCTCTCTTTGCCTGCTAAGATTTCCTCGCCATGGCCTCCACCCGAGTCGTCTTAAAGATCGACGTCGACACCTACCGCGGCACCAAGGACGGCATTCCGGCGATGGTCGCCGACCTTGCCGAATTCGGGGTGCGCGCGAGCTTCTACTGGAGCCTGGGTCCCGATCGCTCGGGGCGGGCGATCTTCCGCGTCTTCACCAAGCCTGGCTTCTTGAAGAAGATGCTGCGCACCAACGCCGCCAAGATGTACGGCTTTAAGACGGCGCTCTACGGCACCCTCCTCCCCTCGCCACGGATCGGCCGGCGCTGCGCGGCCGAGCTTCGCCAGGCGCGGGACGCCGGGCACGAGGTGGGTCTCCACGCCTGGGACCACGTCACCTGGCAGGACCGTCTCCACCGCATGTCCCCCCAGGCGGTGGCGGCGGCGCTCGACCGCGGTATGGCGTCGTTCGCGGAGACCTTCGGCGGGCGCCCCCACGGTTTCGCCGCACCGGCCTGGTTCATGACTGACCAGGCCTTCCTCGCGCTCGAAGCCCGCGGTTTCGACTACATCTCGGTCTCCCGCGGCGCGGCCGAGCCGTTCTACCCGCGGATCGGCGGCCGGGTGCTCCGCACCCTGGAGATTCCCACGACCCTTCCCACCCTCGACGAGGAGCTCGGGCGAGACGGCATCACCACCGAGACCTACGTCGACCGCCTGGTCGAGCGCTACCGCCCGGGGGCGACCGAGGTGATCACCGTCCACGCCGAGACCGAGGGGCTCGCCTACCGCGGGCTCTTCAGAGACCTCCTCGCCCGGCACCGGAAGCTCGGGATCGAGACCGTCACTGCCGCCGACTACGCTGCCGAATGGCAGGGAAAGGCGATCGCCCGGGATGTTTCGATGGGCGAGATCCCGGGGCGGGCGGGGAACGTGGTGCTGGTGGGGGAACCGGTGGCAGGGGTTGCCGCCAACCAACCGCGCTGAGTCTGGAGTAGGCTTGTTCAAGGAGTTCATTCCAATGACCCGCAAATAGCCTGAGGCCATTCCTGAAGGGCGGGCCGCTGCGGTCCTCCTCGGTATCGATTCCTCAAGCCGAGCGGAGTCTGATCGCGAGCTATTAGCTTCGCTGGCCCGCGGCGAGGGAGAGATCGCGGAGGGCCGCGGGTATGATCTCGACGAAGTTCTGGCGGAGGCGGGACTGATGGTGACCGTGAGGGTTTCCGCCTCCGCTTCTTGAGTTTGCCGGCGGATACGACTATCGTCTCAACATGCGAAGTGTGAGCCTGAAAGAAGCTCAGGCAGGCTTAGTCGACCTTGTGAATGAGGCTTTGGCCGGCGAGGACGTGGTCATCTCCCGTGAAGGAAGGCCCCTGGTGCGTCTGATGCCGGTGCCTGTCGCTCGGACTGAGAGGAAGTTCGGGATCGATCAGGGGAAGTTTGCCGTTCCCGACGATTTCAACGATCCGGATCCAGAGATCGAGGGCCTCTTCTACGGCACCGCGGATGATCCTGCTTGGACACGCACGTCTGGCTCTGGTTGAACACTGCGACAGAAAGGCTCCCTCCGAGTCTTCTGAACCTCCTCAGAGACCCTGAACGCGATCTGTATCTCTCGGCCGCGAGCACCTGGGAGATCGCCATCAAGCATGCTTCAGGGAAGCTTCCACTACCCATGGCTCCAGCTCTGTACATTGAGACCCGAATGGCGGAGAACGGTATTCGGCCGTTGCCGATCCGACTGGGGCATTCGTTTCTGGCTGCTACCCTGCCGTTTCATCACCGCGATCCCTTTGACCGAATGCTCATCGCCCAGGCTCAGATGGAAGGGCTGCAATTGGCCACGGCGGACCCAGTGATAGCCCACTACGACGTACCCATTCTTTGGGGCTGAAGCTGAATCCCGGCATAGCGTCTCGCCCAGACCTGGCATACGATTACAAACCATGCGCGCCCCCCGCCGCCCGGTCTTCCCTGCGCTCGGGCTGCTCCTTTTGGCTCTGGGCGCCGCCGGGGGGCTTCTGGCGCAGGGGGCTCCGCCCGCTTCGCAATCCCTCGCCAACCTGGTCCCGGAGGGACCGCTTCCCTTAACCCTCGCCCAATCCCTCGATCTCGCCCTCGGCGCCAATCCCGGCATCGCCGCCGCCCGGCTCAAGTCGGCGGTGGCGCGGGCGGGGATCGACGTCGCCCGCGAGCGCCCCAATCCCTCGCTCTCCCTGGAGGAGGACAAGGAGACTCCCAAGGACTCCGCCACTCTGGCGGTCCCCATCGAGACCGCGGGGAAGCGGCGGTTGCGGATCGCGCTCGCCGAGGCCCAGGTGGCGAGCGGCCAGGCCGACGTGGCGCGGACCGTCGCCGACGTGCGGAGCCGGGTGCGGCGGGCCTTCTACGCCCTGGTGGGGACCGAGCGGCGGCTCGCCGAAAACGTCGAGGTTCTCCACCTCGCCGAGCGCACCCGCGACGCCGCCCGCGACCGCTTCACAGCGGGGGACGTGGCGCGTTTGGACGTCGTCCAGGCCGAGCTGGCCGTGGCCCAGGCGGACAACGACCGCGAGAGCGCCGAGGCGAGCCTCGCCGCCGCCCGGGCGGCCTTGAACGTCCTCCTCGCGCGACCGCCGGAAGCTCCCATCGCCGTTCGCGGCGACCTCGGGGAGGGGGGCGTCCTCGACGGCGCCACGGCGGCGCGGTTGGCCGTCACCGCCAGCACCGAGCTCGCGGCGCTCGACCGCGGCATCGCCGAAGAGCGCGCGAAGGTCGCCCTGACGCGCGCGCTCCGCTCCCCCGACCCGACGATCTCGGGGAGCGTCACCCACCGCGCGGAGCCCGATTTCGACTGGGGCTGGCGGGCTTCGCTCACGATCGCGATCCCCATCTTCACCCGCGGCATCGCCGCCGTCCAGGTCGAGGAGAGCACCCTCGCCCAACTCGAAGCCGAGCGCCGGGCGCGCGCGGCGGAGATCGCGGGGACGGTCTATGCCGCCGCGGCCGCGGCCGCCGCCCAGCGCCAGGCGGCGCTCCGCTTCCGGGACCAGATTCTGCCGCAGACCGAGGAGGTCGAACGCATGGCCGAGGATTCCTATCGCTCCGGACAGACCGGCCTGCCGGCTCTCCTGCAGGCCCTCCAGGCGACCCGCGACCTGCGGTCGCGCGCTCTCCAGGCGGGGATCGACTATCAGAACGCCCTGGCGGACCTGGAGAGCGCGGTGGGAGCGCCGTTGCCATGAAGAAGAGCCATTTCCTTCTCCTCGCCCTGAGTCTCGTTCCCCTCGCCTGCGGCGCCCCTCCCAAGGAGGAGGTGGAAACGACGGCGGCGGTGCCGGTCACCGTCCAGGCGGCGCGGCGGGGCTCGATCCACCGCGTCGTCCAGGCGACCGGGCTCGTCAAGCCGGCGACCGGGGCCGACCTCGTGGTGACCGCCCCGCAGTCGGCGCGGATCGCCGAGATGCCCAAGGGCGTGGGGGAGCGGGTGCGCCGCGGCGACCTTCTCGTCCGCTTCGACATCCCCTCGCTCCAGGCCGACGCTGCGAGCCGGCGGGCCGACGTGGCGCGGGCGGAGTCCCGGCTCACCGTGGCGCGGGCGAATTTCGAGCGCCTGGAGGGTCTCTTCAACCGCGGCATCGCGGCGAAGAAGGAGGTCGAGGACGCGCGGCGCGAGCTCGCGGATTCCGAGGCGAGCCTCGCCGAGAGCAAGACCGCCCGCACCTCTTCCGCTGACCTCGCGACCCGCGCCGTCCTCCGCGCTCCCTGGGGCGGCGTCGTCGCCGAGCGCGCCCACAATCCCGGCGACCTCGTCGAGCCCGGCTCGGATTCCATCCTCCGCCTGATCGACCCGGCGCGGCTCCAGGTCGAGGTGCCGGTTCCCCTCGATCAGCTGGCCGGCATCGCGGTGGGGAATCCGGCGCAGGTGCGCGGGCCGGGGGATGCCGTCTCCGGCGCCAAGCCGGCCCGGGTGATCGCCCGGCCCCCGGCGGTCGATCCGACGACGTCGTCGGCGAGCATCCGCCTCGCCTTCACCGGCGGCACGAACCTGCCGGCGGGGACGCCGGTCCAGGTCGAGATCGCGGGCGAGGAGCACCGGGACGCCGTCCTCGTCCCCGCCGCCGCCGTCGTCCAGGAGGGGCCGCAGACCTTCGTCTACACGGTCGACGCCCAAAACCACGCACACCGCGGCGAGGTGCGGCTCGGCGTCACGACCGGCGCCGACACCGAAGTCCTTTCCGGGGTCGTGGCCGGGGCCCAGGTCGTCGTCCAGGGGCAGAACGGCCTGCCCGACGGCGCCTTAGTGACCGCGACGCCGACCGCGGCCGCCCCTGCGCCCGGCCCGGGAGCGGAGCCGAAGCCGTGAAGTTCCTGCACCTGGGGGAGCGCCACCCGCGGGTCGTCCTCCTGCTCACCGTGCTCCTCGCCGTGGGCGGCGCCATCGTGCTGCCGTCGCTCCCCAGCAGCATCTACCCGCCGCTCCAGTTCCCCCGCATCCTGGTCATCGGCCACAGCGGCATCCTGCCGGCGCGCTCGATGCTCTTAGCGGTCACCCGCCCCCTGGAGCAGGCGGCGATGGAGGTCCCCGGGGTTCTCCGGGTGCGCTCGCGCACTTTCCGCGGCTCGACCGAGATCGCGGCCCAGTTCGCCCCCGACACGGACATGGCGAACGCCCTCCAGCAGCTCCAGAACCGCATCGAAGAGGCGCGCCCGGACATGCCGATGGACGTCAGCCTGCAGAGCGAGCGGCTGACCGCGGCGTCCTTCCCCATGCTGAGCCTCAACCTGACGGGGAAGCTCCCCATCCCGGACCTCCGGGACTACGCCTTCTTCGTCGTCCGCCCCGCCATCTCGCGGGTGCCGGGGGTGGGACGGGTCGAGGTCATGGCGACCGACAGCCGGGAAATCGAGGTGGTGACCGACCCCGGCAAGCTCCTCGCGACCGGCCTCTCCGTCCACGACGTCGCCGAGGCTCTCCGCACCGCGAACCAACTGGCGCCGGTGGGGCGCTTCCCTTCCGCCGGCCGGCAGAACCTGGTCCTCGCCTCCGGGCTCTTCTCGTCGCCGGCCCAGATCGGCCAAACGCCGGTCGCCGTCCGCCGCGGGGCGACGATCCGGGTCAGCGACGTCGCCACCGTCTTCCCCGGCGCCCCCGACCGCACCAACCTGGTCACCGGGGACGGCCAGGACGCCGCCATCATCAACATCTCGCAGCAGGTCGACACCGACATCCTCTCCGTCGAGGCGGGGGTGAGCCAGGTGACTCAGGATCTCGCCTCCGCCCTGCCGTCGGGCCTCCGGCTCTCCAAGGTCTACGACCTCGCCGAGTTCGTCTCGACCGCCATCGCCAACGTGCGCGACGCCATCCTGATCGGCGGCCTTCTCGCGGTCATCGTCCTCCTCCTCTTCCTCCGCGACTGGCGGGTCACCCTGGTCTCCGCCGTCACCCTGCCGCTCACGGTGATCTCGACCTTCCTCTTCATGAAGGTCTTCGGCGAGTCGATCAACCTGATGTCGATGGGGGGCCTCGCGGTCGCCATCGGTCTCGTCATCGACGATGCCGTCGTCGTCGTCGAAAACATCTTCCGCCAGATGGAAGCCGGGGGGACGCCCGAGGCGGTCTGGGGGGCCACCGCGGAGCTGGTGGCGCCGGTCGTCGGCTCGACACTCACGACGGTCGTCGTCCTCTTGCCCCTGGGGCTCCTCTCCGGGGTCGTCGGCCAGTTTTTCCGCGCCCTCTCGCTCACCCTCTCGGTCGCCGTCCTCATCTCCCTCGGGCTCGCCCTGGAGCTGATCCCCATCCTCGCGCACTTCGCCTACCGGCACCGGGGACAGGGCAGGAGGGCCACTGAGCACGGAGACCGCCCGCAGGTTCAGGCGGACCCCGCCCCCAAGCACCGGCGCGGCGAGCGCATGGAGCGGATCTACGCGCGGAGCCTGGGTGCCGTCCTCCACCGGCCGATCCTCCCCCTCCTGGGCGCCCTGGGGCTCGCCGTTCTCGCGGTGCTCCTCTACCGCAGCATGCCCTCGGGCTTCCTCCCCGAGATGGACGAGGGGGGCTTCGTCGTCGACTACCTGACTCCGCCGGGCTCGACGCTCGAAGAGAGCGACCGGCTGGTGCGGAAGATGGAAGAGATCGTCAAGAAGACCCCGGAGGTCGCGAGCTTCTCCCGCCGCACCGGCTCGGAGCTCGGCATCTTCGCCACCGAGCAGAACAAGGGCGACATCCTGGTGCGTCTGAAAGCCCGGGGGCAGCGCTCGCGCTCGGCCGAGGAGGTGATCGACGACCTTCGGGGCAAGATGCACCAGGCGGTGCCGGACATCGACGTCGAGTTCGCCCAGATCCTCCAGGACATGATCGGCGACCTCGAAGGGGCGCCGACGCCGATCGAGGTCAAGATCTTCGGCGACGATCCCGACGTCCTCGACCGCCTGGCGGAGCAGGTGTCGCCCCTGATCTCGGGAGTAAAGGGGGTCGTCGACCTCGTGGGGGTGCAGAAGGGGAGCCCCGAGCTGACCTGGGAGATCGATCCGGTGGCCGCCGGCCGCGCCGGCCTGACGACCGACCAGATCTCGACCCAGCTCGCCGCCGCCTGGCTGGGGGAGAGCTCGACGAGCGTCCGCCAGCTCGACCGCCAGATCCCGGTGCGGGTGCGCTACCCCGACGCGGTGCGCTTCGATCCCGCCCGCCTCGCCTCGACCCCGATCCGTGGCGCCGACTCCAAGCTCGTGCCGCTCTCCTCCCTCGGCCGGGCGGTGCCGGCGGCGGGCGAGAGCGCCCTGTCGCGCGAGAACCTGCGCCAGATGGCCCTCCTGACCGCCCGCCTCGAAGGGCGCGATCTGGGGAGCGCCGTGGCGGAGATCCAGGCACGGCTCAAGAAGGTGCGTCTGCCGGTGGGCTACACCTTCGAGGTCGGCGGGCAGTACGAGTCGCAGCGCCAGGCCTTTTCGGAGCTTCTCCTGGTCTTCGCCATCGCGACCGGGCTCGTCCTCATCATTCTCGTCTTCGAGTTTCGTGCCTTCATCCCGGCCCTCCTCCTCCTCCTCGCGGCGCCGCTCTCGCTCGGCGGCTCCTTCCTCCTCCTCCGGCTGACCGGCACCGAGCTCAACGTCTCGGCGGCCATGGGGCTCATCCTGCTCATCGGCCTGGTGGTCAAAAACGGCATCGTCATGCTCGACTACGCGCACCACCTGCACGCCGAGGGTGCTCCCTTCGAGGAGGCGGTGTCCTCCGCCGCCCGGGTGCGCCTGCGCCCCATCCTCATGACCACCCTCTGTACCCTCTTCGGCCTCCTGCCGCTCGCCCTGGGGCTGGGCGCCGGGGCCGAGCTCCAGAAGCCGCTCGCGCTCGCGGTCATCGGCGGCCTCGGCCTCTCGACCCTGGTGACCCTCTACGCGGTACCCTCCGCCTACATCGCCATCCACCGCCGCATGCCCTCGACGAAGCGGCATCGGCTGCAATTCGGCCACACTCATGAGCATGAGACGGCGCCCTGACCGGGCGTCCAGGAGAACGGATATGAAACGTACGATGAAAGAGAGCCGGCTCGGCTGCTTCGGCAGCCTTGGCGTTGCCCTCGCTGTGATCCTCACGGCCCTGCCGGCGACTGCCGCGACCGCGCCGGCCGCGAAACCGATGCCGAAGGCGGAAGCGCCGGCTGCCGGCGCTTCTGGCTACCACGTCATCCAGCGTCTCGCCCTGGGCGGCGAGGGCGGCTGGGACTACCTGTCGGCCGACCCCGCCGCCCGCCGGCTCTACGTCACCCGCGGGACGCACGTGATGGTGGTCGACCTCGACAGCGGCAAGCTCGTGGGCGACATCCCGAACCTCCAGGGCATCCACGGCGTGGCCCTGGCGCCCGAGCTCGGCCGCGGCTTCGTGAGCAACGGCAAGAGCTCCGAGGTGACGGTCTTCGATTTGAAAACCCTCAAGGTGTTGCAGACGGTCAAGTCGACGGGCGAAAACCCCGACGCGATCCTCTACGATGGAGCGACCAAGCGGGTCTTCGCTTTCAACGGCCGCTCGGGCAACGCGACGGTGATCGACGCCAACTCCTACGCGATCCTCGGCACCATCGCCCTCGGTGGCAAGCCCGAGTTCGCGACGGCCGACGGCGGCGGCCGGGTCTTCGTCAACATCGAGGACAAGAGCGAGGTGGTGGCGCTCGACGCCATGAAGCTCGCCGTCGCCGGCCGCTGGCCGCTCGCTCCCGGCGAGGAGCCCTCGGGGATGGCGATCGACCGCCGGCACAACCGGCTGCTCATCGGTTGCAGCAACAAGATGGCGGCGGTGGTCGACACTGCGAGCGGCAAGGTCTTAGCGACCCCGCCGATCGGCTCCGGGGTGGACGCCAACGGCTTCGACCCCGGGACGAGCCTCGGCTTCAGCTCGAACGGCGAGGGCACCTTGACCGTCCTCGCCGAGGACGGGATGGGCAACTTCAAAGTCGTCGACAACGTGCCCACCGAGCGCGGTGCCCGCACCATGGCGCTCGACGAGAAGACCCACCGGGTCTATTTGGCGACGGCGAAGTTCAACCCCGCCCCGGCGCCGACCGCCGAGCAGCCGCACCCGCGGCCGACGCCGGTCCCGGGATCGTTCGTGTTGCTGGTGGTGGGGAAGTAGGGAGGCGAGTGCCGGCATACGTCATTGGACGTAGCGATTCCACCACTCGAAGCGGGGAGCATCCCGGCGCGGAAAGAATCGTGCCCTCACCCGCACCGCCAGGAGCATGTTCTTGAGGGTGGGCTCCGCTGGACACGCGAGGCGGGCCCACTCGTAGAGGACTTCGGGAGTCTGGACGGTAGGGACCCTGGGTGCGATCCGGTCGAGCATGCGAAGCGCTCTGCGGTCGTCGGTGGCAACGCTGCCTCGGTGCGACAGCGCGAGAGCGCAGACCGAGGCTTCCCCATCGTCGATCTCTTCCGCGAAGCGGATGAAGTCGGCTTTCTCCTCGGCGGTTTGGATCTCCAGGAGCGCGAGATCCCCAAGGTTTTCGAGCCTTGCGGGCGGTAGGATCTCTCGCTCGAGAGCGCCGTCAGGGGAAGCGTCGATCCGTGCGATCGAGAGCACTTCCTGGGTAGCGACGAGCCGCGAGGTGGCGAATCGGTAGGGGAGAAGAGCGAGGATCTCTTCGATGCGACCGGTGGCAAAGAGATTGATGATGCAGCAGGCATCCAGGAGGAGCAGAGGATGCTCGGTTTTTTTCCTCGACATGGTCGGCGGATCTCACCGTCTGGCCGAACCGAAGAGGAGCGCTCCGAAGTCCATCGCCTCTCCCGGATCGCCCTCCTCCGTCGCCGCGGGTGCTAGACGTTGCACCAGGTCCCGCGCGCCCAGGCGATCCGTGCGTAAGATTCGCGCCAGCTGGCCCTCGCTGAGCTCGCTTTTCTGCCAAGCCTCAACAGCCAAGGCGAGATAGCGAGGGGAGAAGGGCTCGTCCTCAGCGTGGAGCGACTCCAGGCCGAGGAACCGCTGGGCCTCACGGCCGTGAAATCGTTCCTGCCGCAGGTGATCCCAGGTGCCGATCGGGATGAGCCGCAGCTCCTCGAGCCTGCGGATGATGGCTTCGGCGGAGACGGCGTAGAAATAAGCGAGCCGGTAGAGGTCACCGTGGGTGATGCCGTGGGGGCGCTCCCGCTGGATCTCCAGGTACCGTCGGCGCAAGCCCGCGGCAGGCATCAGGAACGCTTGGGAGAAGGCCTCCGCGAACCGTTCGCCGGCCGGTTTCCTCTCGTAGCGAGCCTCGAAGGTAATTTCCGAGCGATAGCGGGCGGTCAGGAAGTGCCCATACTCATGAGCGAGGCTCGCGCGTCGTCGCTCGCCTGGATGGAGGCGGTTGATCGCGATACAGCCTCCCAGGGATTCGGCGTAGGCGTACATCCCCGCCAGGTCAGACGGCAATTCCAGTTGGAAGACACGAATGCCCACATCCGCCTCAAGAATCTCCCGCAGGTTCACGAGCGGCCCTTCTCCGAGGTCGAGGCGACTTCTTTCCGTAGCGGCTACGTCTTCCGCCGCCAACTCCGCGGACGCACCCTGAATCTCGTACTCGGCCGGATAACGCCGTTTTAGGGGCGTTTGACAGAGCTCCTCCAGGCGGACGTAGTCCTCGCAGCGGAGCTGGAAGTCCTCCAGGAACGGGACGAGGTCGCGGTCGGCCGGTATCGCGGAAGGCAAGTCCGCGCGGAGTTGCGCGACGAAGGCTTCGGGGGGAGCTTTCCTCTGGAGCAGCTCCGAGACACTCCGCCCAAAGAGAGCGGCGAGCTCGATGAGCTCCTGCGGCTTGAGGCGACGCTCGCCTTTCTCGATGGCGACGATCGTCGTCCGCGCCATCCCGAGCCGCTCGGCCACCTGTTGCTGCGTCCAACCCCGAGACTCGCGAGCTTCCCGAAGGCGGGTCGCCAGGGCTCGCAACTCCGTCCTGTCCAGCGGGTTTTCGTTCATGATTCTCTCGCGGCCAGAGGTGGCTTCAGATTCCGAGTATGGGGGGGTGACCTGACAATGTCAATTCTTTGTCCTCCCGTCCACTCTCAATGTCAGAACCCCGCCACAGCTCAGCGGCCGACGACGTTGGTCTCCAACTGGCGGGCCACGGCCTCGGTCGTCGTCGCCTCGAAGGGGCCGACGAGACTGTAGCCGGGATTGTTGACCACGGCGTCGATCGCCCCGAAGCGGGAGAGGGTTTCCGCGACGGCGGCCGCGGCCGGGTACTTGGGTCGTGGATCTGGGTAGTTCCGGTTTCAAACCACGTAGATCCACGTCCGAGGTCGGGTGCTTGGGTCGTGGATCTAGGTGGTTCCAGCTTGAAACCATGTAGATCCACGGCGGAGAGATGGGTACTGGTTCAGTTTCGTAGGGTGCTTTTGTCGTGGATCTAGGTGGTTCCGGTTTGAAACCACGTAGATCCGCGGCGGCGGTCGGGTGCTTTAGGCGTGGATCCAGGTGGTTCCGGTTTGAAACCACGTAGATCCACGGCGGAGGTCGGGTGCTTTAGGCGTGGATCTAGGTGGTTCCAGTTTGAAACCATGTAGATCCGCGGCGGAGGGAGGGTGCTTTCGGCGTGGGTCTAGATGGTTCCGGTTGGGAACCACCTAGACCCATGCCGGACCCCCCGCTCCAAGGGCGTCGCGGGGAGGTTCAAGATTCTGAACCTACGAGCGCTTCGCCTTGGGGGTCGAGCTCGCGGGCGCCAGTCCCTGGGCGAAACGGTCCAGGGTCTCGCTCGCGACCCGGGCCGAGTCGTGGGCGGCCTTGCGGAGGCTGCCGCCGACGCTCCTGGGGAAGCCGCCGCCGACGGCCTTGGTGGTCTCGTTCGACTGCGGCAGGGTCTGGTTGAGCAGGTTGACCGTCAGGTCGCCGAGCACCCGCACCGTGCCCAGCAGTTGGTGGTTCGCCGCGGCCGTCCAGGCTTCCGCCATACGGCCGAGATCCCGCACCACCTGCTCGGTTCCGGTCTCGATCCTGCGGACTCCATCGGTGAGCGGCTCGCGGGCTTCTTCGGATATCGTCGTCTCGGACATCGTGGGTCTCCTTTGGCTCCGGTCATCGTGAAACCACGAGCAATTCGGCGGCTGCGATAGTACCACTTGCGGTACTCGAAGGTAGCCTCGACAAAATTGAAGGGATGCGTAAAATAATCTCCCGCGTCGCGGGGCGATCCGGTTTCAACGTACCGAAGAGGGGGTCCTTTCAGTCCGATGCTCGACGTGGTCAACCGTTACGCCGACGGATTCGTGGCGATCCCGGTCATCGAGGCCTTGAGGCGGCGAGGTTTCTTCGCCTGGCTCGCGAGCCGCCAGCCGGCCGAGGTGCCAGAGATGGTGGCGGAGCTCGGCGCCAACGAGGGGCACCTCGCGGTCGCCCTGCGGCTCCTGGTCGAGCTCGGCTGGCTCGCCGAGGAAGGGGGCGCCTACCGGCCCGGCCTCGCGGCCGCACCCTGGGAGCGCCTGCCGAAGGACGTCGGCGACCTGCTGCGGCTCTCCCTGGCGGACGGGCTCCGGGACGGGGACCCGGGCCTCCTCGCCTGGATCGACCTCTGCCGGCGCGGCTGGGCGGAGGCGGGTCCGGACGTCGCCGAGCTTTTGGACGGCGCGCTCCTGGCGCCCCTCCTGGTTGAGCTCCACGCCCGGGGTGGCGTCGATCTCGTCGAGGGTCCCGCCGTGCCTCACGGCGGAGCCGACCTCTCGCCCGCCGCCCTCCGAGCGGTCCGCGCCCTCTTCGAGCAGCAGGGGCTGGGGAGCTCGGAGGACGGGGCCTTCCGGCTCACCGCGGCGGGCCGCTACCTCGTCGGGAGCGGCGCGATCCTGGGGACGGTCGTCTCCTACGGGCCTATGCTGCGGCGGATGGACGAGATCCTCTTCGGCGATCCCGGGATGGTCTTCGTACGCGACGACGCCGGGCACGAGCGGCACGTCGAGAGGAGCCTGAACGTCGCCGCGAGCGGCGCCCAGCACCAGACCTACTTCGCCGAGATGGAGTGCCTCCTCTCTGAGGTCTTCGACCGGCTGCCGCTCGAAAGCCAGCCGCGCTACGTCGCCGACATGGGTTCCGGGGACGGCTCGCTCCTCCTCCGGATCTATGAGGCGGTCCGCACGCGGACCGCCCGGGGCCGGGCGCTCGACCGCCTGCCCCTCGTCTTGATCGGCGTCGACTACAACGAGAAGGCCCTGGAGTCGACGGCGCGGACCCTGGCGGGGCTGCCCCACCGGCTCGTCCGGGGCGATTCGGGCGACCCGCAAGCTCTGCTCGCCGAGCTTCGGCGGCAGGGGATCGCGGACCCCGAAAACGTCCTCCACGTCCGCTCCTTTCTGGACCACGACCGGACGTGGGTCGAGCCGCTCGACCGCGAGGCGGTCCGCCGCCGCGGCTCTCTCCCCTACACCGGCGTCTACGTGGCGGGGAACCATGCCGCCATCCCCGCCGCGGTCGCGGTGCAGAGCCTGGTCGAGCACCTCGCGCGGTGGCGGGAGGCGGTCGCGCGGTGGGGCCTGACGCTTCTGGAGGTCCACTGCCTGCGGCCGGCGACGGCCCGGCAGTGGGGGGAGCGGACCGAGGCCCGGCACTTCGACGCCTACCACGCCTTTTCCGGCCAGCAGCTGGTCGAGGCGCCGGTCTTCCTCATGGCGGCCGCCGAGGCCGGGCTCTTCCCCCAGCGCTCGGCCTTTAGGCGCTATCCGCGGACGTTGCCGTTCACCCGCATCACCTTGAACCGCTTCGAGGTCCGCCCCTACAGCGTGCGGCATGCGGTCGCCGCGGATCTAGAAGCCCTGGAGCGTCTGGAGGTCGCCGCCCAGCCGGAGGAGCTGCGGACGCCGCGCGAGGAGCTCCGCCGCCGGATCGCGGCGATCCCCGAGGGCCAGGCCGTCCTCCTCTACCGGGACGAGATCGTCGCCGCCCTCTACTCGCAGCGGGTGGCGAGCATCGAGGCGTTGCGGAACGCGCGGCACGCCGACCTCGCGGGGCTCCACCGGGCCGACGGGCCGGTGGTCCAGCTGCTGGGCCTCCTCGTCCACCCCGAGGTGCAGGGCCTGGGGATGGGAGACGAGCTTCTGGAGCTCCTCCTCGTCGTCTTCGCCGCGACCGACGGGGTGGAACGGGTCGCGGGGATCACCCGCTGCCGGGATTATCGCCGGCAGGGGCGGCAGGGACGGGACGGCAGCCCGGAGGAGTACGTCCGTCGGCGCGACGAGCAGGGCCTCCCGGTCGACCGGATGCTGCGCTTCCACGCCTCGCACGGCGCGGTCGTGGGGTCCGCCCTGGCCGGCTTCCGGCCCGAGGATGGGGAGAACGAGGGCTGGGGAGTGCTGGTCGAGTACCCGCTCGGTGCCGAAGCTCCGGTGAACCCGGGGGAGAGCCCCGGGGCGGGCGGAGAACCGGGCACGGCCCCACGGACGGCCGAGAGGAGCCCGGCGGAGATCCTGGAGGCCGTCCGCCATTCTGTCGAGCAGGTGCTGGGGCCTGGGCGCACCGGGCGCTTTGCCCCCACGGTCCCCCTGATGGAGATGGGGCTCGGCTCGCTCGACCTCCTGGAGCTCCGGCACCTGCTGGAGCGGCGCTTCGCGCGTTCTTTGGAAGCGACGATCTTCTTCCGCTTCGGCACCCCGGCGGCGGTCGCCGCTCACCTCGCGGGGACGGCCGAGGGCGCGGTGGAGACGGCAGCCCTGCCGCGCCCGAAGACTGCTGGGACCGCGGAGGATACAGGGATCGCCATCGTCGGGCTCGGCTGCCGCTTCCCGGGCGGCGCCGCGGACCCCGACCGCTTCTGGCAGCTTCTCCAGGAGGGGCGCGACGCGGTCGGCGAGCCGTCGGCGAGCCGCGGCCGGCCGGCCGCGCCCGGCGCCGCCTCGCGGCGCGCCGGCTACGTCGCCGGCTACATTGGGGACGTGAGCGGCTTCGACGCCGCGTTCTTCCGCATCTCCCCCCGCGAGGCGCGGCTGCTCGATCCCCAGCAGCGCCTGCTCCTGGAGGTCGTCTGGGAGTCTCTGGAGCAGGCGGGTCTCGCGCCGTCGCGGCTCGCGGGCTCGCCGACCGGGGTCTTCGTGGGCGTCATCAACCGCGACTACGAGTCGCTGGTGCTGAAGCGCGGGCGGGACGCGGACTTCGACGCCTACTTCTCGACCGGCAACGCGTCGTCGATCGCGGCCGGCCGGCTCGCCTACTTCTTCGACTGGCGAGGTCCGGCGCTCAGCGTCGACACCGCCTGCAGCTCGTCGCTCGTCGCGGTGCACCTCGCCTGCCGGAGCCTGGCGGCGGGGGAGTGCGACCTGGCGGTCGCGGCCGGCGTCCACCTCCTCCTCGCCGACGAGCCCGATCTCGCCTTTCGGCGGGCCGGGATGCTGTCGCCTTCCGGCCGCTGCAAGACCTTCGACGCGGCGGCGGACGGCTACGTCCGCGGCGAGGGTTGCGGGGCGGTGGTCCTGAAGCGCCTGGCCGATGCCGAGCGCGACGGGGATCGCATCCTCGCGGTCGTCCGGGGGAGCGCGGTCAACCAGGACGGGGCGAGCGCCGGTCTCACCGTGCCGAGCCTGCCCTCCCAGCAGGCGGTCCTCGAACGGGCGCTGGCGCAGGCCGGGGTGGAGCCGGGGGAGGTGGCGTACCTGGAGGCGCACGGCACGGGGACGAGCCTCGGCGATCCGATCGAGGTGCAGGCGGCGGCGGCGGCGCTGGGGCCGGGTCGAGATCCGGATCGGCCGCTGCTCCTGGGCTCGGTCAAGACCAACGTCGGCCACCTGGAGGCGGCGGCGGGGATCGCGGGTCTCCTCAAGGTGGTGCTGTCGCTGGAGCACGGGACGATCCCGCGGCACCTGCACTTCCGAGAGCCCAATCCGCACGTCCCTTGGGAGCGCCTGCCGGTGCGGGTGGCGACGATGGCGACACCGTGGCCTCCGGGTCGGCGGCTCGCCGGGGTGAGCGCCTTCGGCTTCAGCGGCACCAACGCCCACGTGGTGGTGGAGGCGGCGCCCGCGGCGATGCCGGCACCTCCTCCCCCGGTGCGGGCGCGACAGCATCACGTGCTGGCCCTCTCGGCGCGCGAGGGCGAGGCATTGGCGGAGCTCGGCAGCCGGTACGGCGCCTGGCTAGAGGACCATCCGGAGGCGGACCTCGCCGACGTGGGCTTCACGGCGGGCATCGGGAGGAGCCATTTCGAGGAGCGCTGGGCGGTGGTGGCAGGGAGCGCGGTGGAGGCCCGAGAGGGTCTCGCGGTATTGGGGCGCGGAGATCGCGGCGAGCCGGGGCCGGGGGTGTACCGCGGCCGGGCGGAGGGTCGCAAGGTGGCCTGGCTGTTCACCGGCCAAGGGAGCCAGTACGCGGGGATGGGGCGCGAGCTGTACGCCACCCAGCCGGTCTTCCGGGAGGTTCTCGAACGCTGCGACCGGGAGCTTGCCGGAGGTGGGAAAGGATGGCTCCTGGAGACACTCTTCGAGGAGGACGCCTGGGCTCGCCTGGGCTCGACGCGCTTCACCCAGCCGGCGCTCTACGCTCTGGAGGTGGCGCTCGCGGCGCAGTGGCGGGAGTGGGGGTTCTCCCCGGACGTGGTGATGGGTCACAGCGTGGGGGAGTACGCGGCGGCGGCGGTGGCGGGGGTGTTCTCGGTCGAGGAGGGCCTGTGGCTGATCGCCCTGCGGGGCGAGCTGATGGGGGAGCTGCCGGAGGGCGGCGCCATGGCGGCGGTCTTCGCGGAGCGGCGGGCGGTCGAGGGCCGGCTGGCGGAGCTTGCGAGTGGGGGAGAGCTGTCGATCGCGGCGGACAACGGCGCCCAGGTCGTGCTGAGCGGCCCGCGGGCGGCGCTCGACGCGGCGCTCGGGCGCCTCGCCGAGCTGGGGGTGCGGACCGAGCGGCTCCGCACGTCGCACGCCTTTCACTCGGCGCTCGTCGAGCCGGCGCTCCCGGCTCTCGAAGCGGCGGCGGCGGAGATCGACTTCCAGCCGGCGCGGATTCCGTTGGTGAGCAACCTGACCGGCCGGCTTCTCGAAGGGAGGGTGGACGGGGGGTACTGGCGTCGGCAGGCGCGGGAGCCGGTGCAGTTCGGCCGCGGCGTCCGAACCCTGACGGAGCTGGGGGTGGGGGTGCTCCTGGAGGTCGGGCCGCGGCCGGTGCTGGTGGCGATGGCGTCGCGCTGCTGGCCGGGCGCGATGCCGGCGGACACCGCAGGCCCGGCGAGCCCGCCGGTCCTGGTGCCGTCGCTCCGCCGGGGGCGGGAGGACGGGCGGGTGGTGGCGGAGGCCCTGGCGCAGCTCTACGTCCACGGGGCGACGCCCGACTTCCGGGCCTGGGACCGCCCCTGGCACCGGCGGCGGCTCGCCCTCCCCACCTACCCTTTCCAGCGCCAACGCTTCTGGTTCGAGAGCGGTGGCCCCGGGGCCTCGTGGGACCAGGGCGCACCGGCGGCGCCCCAGGGCGAGCACCTCTACAAGTTGAGCTGGCGGGCGGTCGAAGGACTCCGGGAGCCGGGCTCCCCTGAGACTGTGCCCGCGGGCTGGCTCCTCCTGGCGGACGGGAGCGGCTGGGCCGACCGGCTCGCTGCTCTCCTGGAGGAGCGCGGCGAGCGCTGCTCCCTGCTCCGTCCTGGCGGAGAAGACAAGGGGACAGCCCTCTTCGACGGGGTGACCGCGGCGATCGAGTCGTTCGCGGCGGGCGGAACGCCGCTCCGCCGGGTCGTCCACCTGGGGAGCCTGGACCTCCCCACCGAGCCGGAGGCCGCGGCGCGCGCCCTGCCCGGGCTGCTGACCGGGGTGCGCGAGCTGGCCCGGGCGCTGGTCCACCGCTCTCTCCCGGTGACCGTGCACCTCGTCACCCGCGGCGCCCAGGCAGTCGTGGAAGGAGAGCCGGTCGACCCCTTCCAGGCGCCGCTCTGGGGCCTGGGCCGGGTGCTCGGGCTCGAAATGCCGGAGCTCTGGGGCGGTCTCGTGGATCTCCCGGCTGCGGCGGCTTCGGAGGCCGGGGCGGACGGCCTCGCCGGCAGGCTTCTGCTGGAGATTCTGGCGAGTGGCGGCGAGGACCAGGTGGCGCTCCGCGGCGGGGAGCGCTTCGTGGCCCGCCTGGCCCGGGCCGAAGGCTTCGGAGAGGTCCCGCCGGTCGCGGTCTCGGGAGAATCGAGCTATCTCGTCACCGGCGGCCTGGGCACCCTGGGGCTCGAAGCCGCGCGCTGGCTGGTCGCTGCCGGAGCGCGCCACCTGGTGCTCGCCGGGCGGCGGCCGCCGGGGGAAGGGGCGCGGGTTGTCCTCGACGAGCTTGAACGGCTCGGCGCCTCCGTCCTCGTGCTGCAGGCGGACGTCGGCCGGCGGGAGGACGTGGCGCGGCTCTTTGCCGCGGCGGAGGCGCGCGGGCCGGCCCTCGGTGGCATCCTCCACGCCGCCGGAGTGGGGGGGCGCAAGCCGCTCCTCGATCTGACGGACGAGGACTTCACCCAGGTTCTGGCACCGAAGGTTCTCGGCAGCTGGTGGCTGCATGAGGAGAGCCGGCGCCGCGGGCTCGCGTTCTTCGTCTCCTTCTCGTCGATCGCGGCGGTCTGGGGGAGCCCGGGGCAGGCGCACTACGCGGCGGCCAACGCTTTCCTCGACGGCCTGGCCCACTGCCGGCGCGCCCAGGGCCTGGCGGCGACGAGCCTCGACTTCGGCCCCTGGCAGGCCGGGGGGATGGCGAACGCCGAGGACCGGGAACGGCTGCGTCAGAGCGGCATCGGCCTCTTGTCCTCTGCGGACGCCAGGGCGGCGTGGCAGCGGGCCGTCGCGGCCGGTCTGGCTCAGGCGGTCGTGGCGGTCGTCGATTGGCCGCGCTTCCAGGCGGTCTACCAGGCGAAGCGGCGCCGGCCGCTCCTCGCCGAGCTGGCCCCCGTGGCGCCGGCACCAGAGGGAAGGGCGAGCGCTTCCGGGAAGACACCGTTTGCCGAGCGCCTCGAATGCGCCTCACCCGGCGACCGCCGGCCGCTCCTCACGGAGCGGGTGCGCCGGGCCGTGGGCGAGGTTCTGGGTCTCGAACCGGCGCGGATCGATCTCCGCCAGGGTTTCTTCGACATGGGGATGGACTCGCTGATGGCGGTCGAGCTTCGCGGCCGCCTGGAGACCGCCCTCGGTTGCGCGCTGCCGGCCACCCTGGCGATGGACCGGCCGCGGGTCTCGGAGATGGTCGAGTACCTGCTTTCGGAGGTGCTCGGCCTGGCGCCGGCGGCGGCCGTCCGCCCGGCGGCGACGGCTATGGCGGCGGCGCGGCTGGAGGAGCCCGTCGCGGTGATCGGCCTGGGCTGCCGGATGCCCGGGGCCGACAGCGCGGCCGCCTTCTGGCGGCTCCTCGAAGGCGGGACGGAGGCCGTGGGAGAGCCGCCGCCGGGCCGCGGTTTCCCGGACCTCGACAATTCCGCGGACGGCGTCCGCCGGGGTGGTTTCCTCGCCCAGGTCGACCGCTTCGACGCGGCGCTCTTCGGCATCTCGCCGCGGGAGGCGGTGAGCATGGACCCCCAGCAGCGATTGCTCCTGGAGGTGGCCTGGGAGGCGCTGGAGGACGCGGCCGTGGCGCCCTCGTCTCTCGCGGGGACGCGGACCGGCGTCTACGTGGGGGCGGGAGCGAACGAATACGGGAGCCTCCTGGCGGCGGGCGGGCCGGAGGCGGTCGACGCCCACTTCGTCAGCGGCAACGCCTTGAACGTCATCGCCGGACGCCTCTCCTTCGTGCTCGGCCTGGAAGGCCCGGCGATGACGGTAGACACCGCCTGCAGCAGCTCGCTCGTGGCCCTCCACCAGGCCTGCCAGGCGCTCCGCACGGGGGAGTGCGACGCGGCGCTCGCGGGCGGGGTGAACCTCCTCCTCGACCCGCGGACCACGGTCGCCATCTCCCGGGCGCGGATGCTGTCGCCTTCCGGCCGCTGCAAGACCTTCGACGCCGCGGCGGACGGCTACGTCCGCGGCGAGGGCTGTGGGGTGGTGGTCCTGAAGCGCCTCTCTGACGCTGAGCGCGACGGCGATCGCATCCGCGCGGTCGTCCGCGGGAGCGCGGTCAACCAGGACGGGGCGAGCAGCGGCCTCACCGTGCCCACCGGGCCGGCCCAGGAGCGGGCGATCCGCGAGGCGCTGGCGCGGGCCGGGGCGGAGCCGGGCGAGGTGGCGTACCTGGAGGCGCACGGCACGGGGACGAGCCTCGGCGATCCGATCGAGGTGCAGGCGGCGGCGGCGGCGCTGGGGCCGGGTCGGGATCCGGATCGGCCGCTGCTCCTGGGCTCGGTCAAGACCAACGTCGGCCACCTGGAGGCGGCGGCGGGGATCGCGGGTCTCCTCAAGGTGGTGCTCGCGCTGGAGCATGGGACGATCCCGCGGCACCTGCATTTCAACGATCCCAACCCGCACGTCCCTTGGGAGCGCCTGCCGGTGCAGGTCGCGACGGCGGCGACGTCCTGGCCTCCGGGGCGGCGGCTCGCCGGGGTGAGCGCCTTCGGCTTCAGCGGCACCAACGCCCATGTGGTGGTGGAGGAAGCGCCCGCGGCGATCCCGGCACCACCTCCACCGGCGCGGGTGAGACGGCATCACGTGCTGGCTCTCTCGGCGCGTGAGGGGGAGACGTTGGCGGAGCTCGGTGGCCGGTATGGCGCCTGGCTGGAGGATCATCCGGAGGCGGATCTCGGCGACGTGGGCTTCACGGTGGGCGTCGGGAGGAGCCACCTCGAAGAGCGTTGGGCGGTGGTGGCGTCGGATGCGGCGGAGGCCCGGGAGAGTCTCGCGGCGTTGGGTCGCGGGGCGCGCGGCGAGCCGGGGCCGGGGGCGTACCGCGGCCGGGCGGAGGGCCGCAAGGTGGCCTGGCTGTTCACCGGTCAGGGGAGCCAGTACGTAGGGATGGGGCGCGAGCTGTACGCCACCCAGCCGGTCTTCCGGGAGGTTCTCGAACGCTGCGACCGGGAGCTTTCCGGGGGTGGGAATGGCGGTGGGAAAGGTTGGCTCCTGGACGTGCTCTTCGGGGAGGCGCTTGTCGGGGAGGATGCCGGGGCTCGCCTGGGCTCGACGCGTTTCACCCAGCCGGCGCTCTACGCTCTGGAGGTGGCGCTCGCGGCGCAGTGGCGGGAGTGGGGCTTCTCGCCGGATGTGGTGATGGGTCACAGCGTGGGGGAATACGCGGCGGCGGCGGTGGCGGGGGTGTTCTCGGTCGAGGAGGGCCTGCGGCTGATCGCCCGCCGTGGCGAGGTGATGGGGGAGTTGCCCGAGGGCGGCGCCATGGCGGCGGTCTTCGCGGAACGGCGGGCGGTCGAGGGCTGGCTGCCGGAGCTTGCGGGTGTCTTGGCGGATGGGGGCGAGCTGGCGATCGCAGCGGACAACGGCGCTTCCACGATCCTCAGCGGTCCGCGGGCGGCGCTCGACGGGGCGCTCGGGCGCCTCGCCGAGCTGGGGGTGCGGACCGAGCGGCTGCGCACGTCGCACGCCTTCCACTCGGCGCTCGTCGAGCCGGCGCTCCCGGCCCTCGAAGCGGCGGCGGCGGAGATCGGGCACCAGCCGGCGCGGATTCCGCTGGTGAGCAACTTGACCGGCTGGCTTCTCGAAGGGGGGCTGGACGGGGGCTACTGGCGGCGGCACGCGCGGGAGCCGGTGCAGTTCGGCCGTGGCGTCCAGACCCTGGCGGAGCTGGGGGTGGGGGTGCTCCTGGAGGTCGGGCCGCAACCGGTGCTGGTCGAGATGGCGTCGCGCTGCTGGCCGGGCGCGACAGCCGCAGGTCCCCCCATCCTGGTGCCGTCGCTCCGCCGAGGGCGGGAGGACGGGCGGGTGGTGGCAGAGGCCCTGGCGCAGCTCTACGTCCATGGGGCGACGCCCGACTTCCGGGCCTGGGACCGCCCCTGGCCCCGGCGGCGGCTCGCTCTCCCCACCTACCCCTTCAAGCGCCAACGCTTCTGGTTCGACACGGCGGCCCGCCGTCGCCCCGCGGAGCGCTCGGCGGCGCCACTGCCGCCGTCGCCGCTCCTCGGTGTCCGGCAGGAGCTGGCGACGGGCGCGGTCGTCTGCACCCAGGAGCTCCGCTGCTCCCGGCAGACCTGGCTCCTGGACCATCAGCTGTACCGGACGGTCGTCGTCGGCGGCGCCACCTATGTCGCCATGGCGCTCGACTTCGGACCGACTCCCGGGGAGGTGCGGGACGTCGTCTTCAAGCAGCCGTTGCTCCTGGCGCCGCAGGCGACGGATGAGGCGAGGGAGCTGCAGCTCCTCTTCGCGCCGCCCGACGAGCGGGGGGAGCGCCGCTTCGAGGTCCACAGCCGGAGCTCCGGCGGAGGGGGGCGCGAGGCCGCGGGATGGGTCGAGCATGCCACCGGCGTCCTCTCGCCGATGCCGATGGAAGCGGTGGAATCGGTGGAATCGGCGGGAGCGCCCGGGGGAGACTCCCTGGCGGACCTCACGGGACGCCTGGAGCCGTGGCCGGCCGCGGCGCTCTTCGCCTACTACGCGGGGCTCGACCTCGAGCTCGGCGCGGCCTTCCGTGCCGTCCGCTCCCTCTGGCGCGGCGCACGGGAAGCCCTGGCCGAGCTGGTGGTGCCCGCGGCCCTCGCCGGCCATCTCGCGGGCGAGCCCCTCCACCCGGCCCTCCTCGACGCCTGCACCCAGGTCACCGGGGCTCTCTCGACCGCCCCTTCGGACGTCTTCTACGCCCCCCTGCGCTACGCGCGGGTCACCCTTTCGGCGCCGGTCCCCGAGCGGTTCTTCTGCCACGCGCGCCTCGCTTCAGAGCCGAGCGGCGAGACGCGGACCTTCGACCTCCGCCTGCTCGCTCCCGACGGTCGCCGGCTGGGCGAGGTCGAGGGCTTCACCCTGAAGCGGGCGCCGCGGCAGGCCTTCCTGCGGGCGCTCGAACCCGGGCTCCTCTATCGTGTGGACTGGCGCCTGGCCGGGCACCTGGCAACCGCGCCGGATCCCGGTATCGGGCTAGGCGGGCTGGGGCCGGGCCGTTGGCTGATCCTCGCGGAGGGCGGCTCCTTGGGAAGCCGGCTGGCCGGGAAGATCCGAGCCCGGGGAGGGGACGTTCTCCTCGCCCGGCGCGGCGAGGGGATCGCGACGGCGGGAGAGCGCGGACCGCTCGCGGGGGTGATCTTCCTCGCGTCTGGCGCCGGTGCCGCCCATGCCGCGGAGGTGGATTCCGGCCGCGAGCTGGCGCGCGAGGTCGAGGAGAGCTGCGGCGGCCTGCTCGCGCTCCTCCAGGCTCTCCTCCGGGCCGGCTGGTCCCTCCCCGGCGGGCTCTGGCTGGTCACCGAGGGAGCCTGGGCGATCGGTCCAGATGCTGAGTCGGCGCCCGCGGGGGCGCCCCTCTGGGGATTGGGACGCGTGCTCCAGCGCGAGCACCCCGACCTCCGCTGCCACCTGGTCGACCTCGACCGGCCGGCGACGGAGAGCGCCCTCGACGCGCTGGTCGAGGGCCTCGGGCGGCCGGACGGGGAGGATCAGGTGGGGCTCCGCGGCGACCGCCGGTTCGTCCCCCGCCTAGCTCGCGTTTTCGGCCGCGGCAGCGCCCCGATCTCGTTCCCTGCCGAGGCCACCTATCTCTTGACCGGCGGCTGGGGCGGGCTCGGGCGGGAGCTCGCCGGCTGGCTGGTGGAACGGGGCGCCCGCCACCTGGTGCTCTGCGGCCGGAGCGCGCCGAGCCCCGCCGCCGAGGCGGCGGTGGCCCGGCTGCGGGAGCGCGGCGCCCGGATCGACCTCGTCCAGGCCGACGTCTCACGGGGCGCGGAGGTCGAGCGCCTCTTCGCCCAGATCCGCGCTTCGTCGCCACCGCTCCGCGGGATCTTCCACCTGGCGGGAGCGCTCGACGACGGGGCTCTGCGCCAACAGAGCTGGCCGCGCTTCGCGGCGGTCCTGGCGCCGAAGCTTCTCGGGGCCTGGCATCTCCACGCGCTCTCGGCCGGCCTGCCCCTCGACCGCTTCGTCCTCTTTTCGAGCGCCGCGGCGCTCCTCGGCAACCCCGGCCAGGGCAACTATGCCGCGGCCAATGCCTTCCTCGACTCGCTCGCCCAGTACCGGCGGTCGCGGGGCCTGCCGGCGGTGAGCATCGCCTGGGGAGCCTGGGCAGGCGCCGGGCTCGCCGCTTCCGGGGGCGGCGAGGTCGCGGCCCAACTCGCGAGGTCCGGGCTCGGCTGGCTGGAACCGGCGGAGGCGCTGGGCGCCCTCGACGCCGTGCTCGCCGGCGGCGCTGGCGGCGCTGGCGATCGTCCGGACCCCGTCGTCCTGGCGGCCGACTGGGGGGCCTTCGCGCGCCGGCTCGGCGGGGCCCCGCCTCTCCTCCGCGAGATCCTGACGGCGACCCCGGAGCGTGCGGCGAGCCCGCGGGCTTCCCAGGTGCTCGCACGGCTCGCGGCGGCGCGTACCGCGGAGCGCCTGCCGCTCCTGGTGGATTTCGTCTCGCGCGAGGTGACGCGGGTCCTGGCTCTTCCGGCGCCGCCGCCCCCCGCCGCCGGGTTCAACGACCTGGGGATGGATTCGTTGCTCGCGGTCGAGCTTCACGGCAGCCTGGAAAGAGCGCTCGACGGGCGTTTCCACCTCCCCTACACCCTCGCCTTCGAGCAGCCGAACGTCGAGGCCCTCGCCCGCTACCTCGCCGACCGCCTGTCGCCCATACCGCCCATGCCGCCGATATCGCTGGAGCCGCCGGTACTGTCGGTCCCCGCCGTGGAGCGCGAGGCGGACGGCGGTCCCGGAGAGGAGGATTTGGCTGCTATCCTCGCCAGGCTCGAAGGGCTCACGGACGAAGAGGCGGAACAGCGTCTTCTGGCGAAACTCGGAGCGTCTGGCGGGAGTTAAGAAAATGCGGCCGGTCAGCTCGGCTTGTCGGCGACGGCGATGACGTAGTCGAAAGCTTCGTAGGCGAGCGGGCCGAGCTTGAGGAGAACGCGATAGGCTAGGCGGACGAGGGGATGGAGACGGCGGAGGATAGCGGGATCGGCAGCCAGGTTGTCGTGCAGCGGCGCAAAGACGTGCTCGCGGATCGATTCGATACGGACGTTCGAGAAACCGCAGGCGAGGAGGCTCTCACGGTAGGCCTCCCGCGTCTGGACGTTCTCGCGCGGCAGCGCGTACTGGGAGCGCAGGAGCCGCCAGCTGCACCGGTGGACGAGACGGCGCAGGCGTCCGGCCGGCGGGGGAGCCGCGAGGAGGTCCGCCAGGGTGAGCCGGCCGCCCGGCGCGAGCACGCGGATCGCCTCGGCGAAGAAACGCTCGCGGGTCCAGAAGTGGAAGGCGCATTCGACGCCCAGCACCTTCTCGAAGCTCTCCCCCTCGAAAGGAAGGTCGACGGCGTCGCCCAGGCGCAGGTCGATGCGATCGGCGAGACCGCGCTCGGCCACCCGGCGCTGTGCCAGCTCGACCTGGGAGGGCGAGATGTTGATCCCGACGATCCGTTCGGGCCGGCGGTGCTCCAGCCAGTGCATGTCCTGCTCGGCGAAGCCGAACCCCACGTCGAGGACGCGGTCGCCGGGGCCGATCCCGGCCTCCCGCCCGACGAGGTCGACCATCGCCTCGCAGGCCACGTCGACGTCGCGGGTGTCCTTCCAATAGCCGAGGTTCAGATACATCCCCCGACCGCTGATGGTGCGGGTGGCGACGAGATCGTAGATCTCCGCCGCCGACATGCGCTTGAACGGGTCGTAGAACCAGCGGAGGTAACCGAGGGTTTCGCGGGCCGCGCCGAGGATCGCCATTGCGCGCGGATCGTACCATGCGCGCAGAACCTGCTTGAAGCATACAATGACGCCGGTCGCGGGATCGGAGCGGCGCCTTAGTGATCGGGAAAGAAGTCTCCGCCATCAAGCTGGCCCTGGCTCGAATCGAGCAACTGGAGGCCGAGAACCGGCGGCTCAGCGAGAGCGCCCGGGAGCCGATCGCCATCGTCGGCATGGCCTGCCGTTTTCCGCCCCGGTCGGAAGATCCCGAAGCGTTCTGGGAGATGCTCCGCGACGGCCGCGAGGCGCTCTCGGAGGTGCCCGCCGACCGTTGGGACGTCGAGGCCTATTTCGATCCGGATCCGGACGCCCCCGGCAAGGTGTACACCCGCTTCGGGGCTTTCCTCGACCAGGTCACCGCCTTCGATCCGGAGTTCTTCGGCATCTCGCCCCGGGAGGCCCACCGCATGGACCCCCAGCAGCGGCTCCTCCTCGAAGTCGCCTGGGAGGCCGTCGAGCGGTCGGGGTGGGCTCCCGATTCCCTGCGCAACAGCCGGCTGGGCGTCTACATCGGGTCGATGTGGAACGAGTTCACGATCGGCAGCCTGAGCGTTCCGGCCGAGATCGACGCCTTCGTCGGCACGGGCTCGGCCGGCAGCTTCCTGCCGGCCCGGCTCTCCTACCATCTGGGGAGCAACGGGCCGAGCGTGCACGTCGACGCCGCGTGCTCGTCCGCCCTGGTCGCCCTCCACCTGGCGTGCCAGGGGCTGCGGCGCCGGGAGTGCGACCGCGCGCTCGCCGGCGGCGTCAACCTCATGCTCTCTCCGGAGCCCGCCATCCTCAACAGCAAGCTGCGCGCCCTGTCGCCGGACGGCCGCTCCAAAACCTTCGACGCGGCGGCCGACGGCTACGGCCGCGGCGAGGGCTGCGGGGTGGTGGCCCTGCGGCGGCTCGCCGACGCCGTCGAGGCGGGGGACCCGATCCTCGCCGTCCTCCGCGGCTCGGCCGTCAACCACAACGGGCCGAGCAGCGGCTTCACGGTGCCGAGCGCTCGCGCCCAGCAGGAGGTCATCGAGAGCGCGCTCCGCGACGCCGGGGTCGAGCCGGCGCGGGTGAGCTACTTAGAAGCCCACGGCACAGGGACCCCGCTCGGCGATCCCATCGAGCTGCGGGCCGCCTGGGCGGCGCTGGGACCGGGGCGGGAGCCCGCGGCGCCGCCGCTCGTGGTGAGCTCCGTCAAGCCCAACGTCGGGCACCTGGAGGGTGCTTCGGGCATCGCCGGGCTCATCAAGACCGTCCTCTGTCTGCGCCACCGCCAGTTCCCGCCACACCGGAACCTCCGCGAGCTCAACCCGAAGATCGCCCGCGAGGGGCTGCCCCTCCACATCCCGCTCCAGCTCGAAAGCTGGCCGGCGGCAGACGGCCGGGCGCGGATCGCCGGCGTCAGCTCCTTCGGGATCAGCGGCATCAACGCCCACGTCGTCGTCGAGGAGGCCCCCGCCGACGCCTCACCCAGCCACGCCGTGGGAGTCGTTCCGAACGGCGAGAGGCACCTCCTGGTGCTGTCGGCGCGGAGCGGCGAGGCGCTCCGTGAGCTGGCGGGCCGGTACCGCGATCGCCTGGCGGACGCGAGCGCGGGAGAGCTGGCCGACGTGGCCTACACGTCGGGCGTGGGGCGCGGCCACTTCGAGGAGCGGGCGGCCCTGGTGGTGAGGACGGCCGAGGAGGCGCGCGAGCTCCTCGCCCGGTTGGCGGCCGGGGAGCCGGCGCCGGGCCTCTACCGGGGCCGGGCGCGGGTCGGCGTGCTCCCGGAGCTGGGAGACCCGGGCCAGACGGCCGAGGAGAGGGCGCGCCTCTACACGGAAGGTGGCATGCCTGCCTTCGCGGATCGGCCGCGTCGCAAGGTGCCGCTCCCGACCTATCCGTTCCAGCGCCAGCGCTACGGGGAAGACAAACCGCGACGGGAGCCGTTCCCCGGCGCCCTCTCGCATCCGCTCCTCGGCGTCCGGCAGGAGCTCGCCTCCGGCGAGACGGTCCACACCCAGAACCTCGGCTTCCGGGCGGCGCCCTGGCTCGCCGAGCACCGGGTCTTCGCGGCGCCGATCGCTCCGGGCGCGCTCTTCCTCGCCATGGCGATGGCCGGCCTTGGGACTCCCTGCCGGCTCTCGGACGGGCTCTTTCCCGCGCCGCTCCGGCTCGATGGCAAGGGGGGTGAGAGGGGTGAGGAGGGTGAGGGGACGGTCCGCAGGGTGCAGCTCCTCTTCGCGCCCACCGCCGAGGCCGGCGAGGCCGGCGAGCCCAGAGGCTTCAAGCTCTGGAGCTGCCGGCCCGGCGGCGAGGAGGACTGGACGCTCCACGCCGAGGGCAAGGCCGAGCGCCTGAATCCAGCCGACGCGCCCGGCTCGGGCGAACGGGTCGAGGCCGTGCGCCGGCGCCTCCGCGAGCACCCGGTCGCGGCGTTCTATTCGCATCTCGCGGCGGTCGGGCTGGAGCTGGGCGCGAGCTTCCGCGGGCTGGCCGCGCTGTGGAGAGGAGAGGGCGAGGCCTTAGGCGAGGTCCGCACGCCGCCGGGTCTCGCGGTGGGCCGGGCGGTGGGCGATCTTCCGATCCATCCGGTGGTCCTCGACGCCTGCCTCCAGGTGATGGCCCTCGTTCGCGGTCCGGAGCTCGATGGCGCCTACGTGCCGTTCCGGTTCGAACGCGCCGAGCTCTTCGCGCCCGTGCCGGAACGTTTTTTCTGCCATGCCCGCCGGACCGGGGAGAACGGCGAAGGGGCGGAGATCCGAGCCGACCTCCGGCTCCTCGATGCGGACGGCGGCCTCCTCGGACGGCTGGAGGGCTGCGTCGCCCGGCGGGTGAGCCGGCAGAGCCTCCTGGGTGCCGAGGATCTCGATGGCTGGCTCTACGAGGTCGAATGGCGGGACGCTCCCGCCCCGCTGGCCGGGCCCGCCTTGCCGGTCGACGCCACCGGGCGCGTGTGGCTGATCGCCGCCGATCGAGCGGGGGTCGGCGCCGGGATCGCCGCCCGCCTCTCCCGCCGGGGCCAGCTCTGTGTGCTGGCCGAGCCCGGCGAGAGCTTCTCTCGCCTCACCGCGGAGCGTTTTCAGCTGCCCGGAGACGAGACCCAGGCTTGGGAGAGCCTGCTGGCCGCGGCGCTCCCACGCGAAGCTCGCCTCGCCGGGGTCATCCACCTCTGGAGCCTCGACGCCGCCCCGACCGACGCGACGACGGCGACGACCCTCGCGAGCGATGTCCGGCACGGTTGCGCGAGCGTCCTCGCCCTGGCCCAGGCGCTGGTCCGCCGGGACGCCCTGTCGGAAGGCGATGCGGGCGATCTCTGGCTCCTCACCGCGGGGGCCTGGGGAGTCGAGGGCGAGCCCTCCCTCTCCCTCGCCCAGTCGCCGCTCTGGGGGCTGGGCAGGGTCCTGGCGCGCGAGTTGCCGGATCTCCGCTGCCGTCGCTGCCGTCTCGCCGACTTGGATGCCTCGCCTCCGCCCGAGCAGCTCGACGCCCTGGTCGCGGAGCTTCTCCTGCCCACCGGCGAGGAGGAGATCCTCTGGCGCGGCGGGCGCCGCCGGGTGCCGCGTCTCGTCCATGCCGACGGCGCGGTGGCCGGGCTCCCGGTCCCCGAAGCGGGCGACCACCGACTGGAGCGCGCGGCCGCCGGGACCCTCGGTGGGATGCGCCTCGAACCCCTGCGGCTGCCGTCTCCGGCCGAGGGAGAGGTGCGGATCGCGGTCGAGGCCGCCGGCCTCAACTTCCGCGATCTCCTGGGCGCCCTCGGCCTCTACCCGGGCGACCCCGGACCGCTCGGCGGGGAGGTCGCCGGCCGGATCGAGGCGGTGGGACCCGGGGTCGCCGGCTTCCGCGCCGGCGACGAGGTGGTCGCTCTCGCCCCGGGGGCCTTCAGCACCCGCGTCCACACGCCCGCCGTCCTGGTCTCCCCCAAGCCTGCGGCGCTCCGCTTCGCCGAAGCCGCGAGCCTCCCGATCGCCTTCGCCACCGTCGAGATCGCCTTCTCCCGGGCGGCGCTCCGAGCCGGGCAGAGCGTCCTCATCCATGCCGCGAGCGGAGGCGTCGGCCTGGCGGCGGTCCAACGAGCCCGCGCGGCCGGCGCCCGCGTCTTCGCCACCGCGAGCGCGCTCAAACAGGACTTCCTCCGGAGCCTGGGCGTCGAGCGCGTCTACGACTCACGGACGACGGAATTCTCCCGACGGTTGCGGATCGACACCGGCGGCGCGGGCGTCGACGTGGTGCTCAACAGCCTCACCGGCGAGGGCTTCGTCGAGGCGTCCCTGGCGGCGCTCGCCCGGGGCGGCGCTTTCGTCGAGCTCGGCAAGCGCGGCACCTGGTCGGCCGGGGAGGTCGCCCGCCTGCGCCCCGACGTGCGCTACGAGATCCTCGCCCTCGACGACCTCCTGCGCCAGGAGCCGGAACGGGTGGGGGCCGTGCTCCGCGACCTGATGGCGCGGGCGGCGCGCGGCGAAATTGCGCCCCTGCCGCTCACGGTCTACCCCCTGGCCGAAAGCCGGGCGGCCTTCCTCTACATGGAGCAGGCCCGCCACGTGGGCAAGATCGTCCTCGACGTCGGCGGCCTCGCCGGCGGCCGGCTGCGCAAGGCGGGGACCTACCTCCTCACCGGTGGGCTCGGCGGGCTGGGGCTCGCCGTCGCTCGGTGGCTGGCGCGAAGCGGCGTAGAGCGGCTGATGCTCAACTCCCGGCGGCCCGCGGGGGAGGAGGCCGAAGCGTCCCTGGCGGAGCTCCGCGGGCTCGGCGCCGAGGTCGAGGTCGTGCCCGGAGACGTCTCCCGGGAGAGCGATGTCCGCGCTCTCTTCGAGCGGATCGACCGTGGCGGACCGCCCCTCGCCGGCGTCTTCCACCTGGCCGCGGTGCTCCGCGACGGCGCTCTCCTCAACCAGACCTGGGACCGCTTCGCCGAGGTTCTCGCCCCCAAGGTTCTCGGCGCCTGGCACCTCGACCGGCTGACCCGCGACCGGTCGCTCGACGCCTTCGTCCTCTTTTCGAGCTCCGCGGCGCTCCTCGGGCAGCCTGGGCAGGCGAGCTACGCGGCGGCCAATGCCTTCCTGGACGCCCTGGCCCATCACCGCCGGGCCTCTGGGCTGCCGGCCGTGAGCATCGACTGGGGCGCCTGGTCGAAGGTCGGCGTCGCCGCCCGGCGGCGCGGCGAGCTCGCCGCGCGGGCCGCGGCGAGCGGCATGGACTGGATCTCTCCCGACCGCGGCCTCGCGGCCCTCGCGCGAGTCCTGGCCCGGGGCGCGGCACAAACCGCGGTCCTGCCCGTCGACTGGAGCGTCTACGGCCGGGACGGCCGGAGCGCGGGCCGGCGGTTCCTCTCCGATCTCACGACGGCGGCGGCGGTGCGGCACGGCCGCGCCGCCCACTCCGCCGGCACCCACCGAATCGTGACGGGCGGCGGGTGGCGGCGACGGCTCGAACGGGCGCCGGTCGAGGAGCGCCTCCAGGTCGCCGTCGACTGCCTGCGGGGGGAGGTCCAGGGGCTCCTCCAACTGAAGGATCTCCCCGCCGTCGACGCCCGGCTCTTCGACCTCGGCATGGACTCGCTCCTCGCAATCGAGCTCCGCAACCGCCTGGACCGCGAGCTCGATCTCGGTCGCGCCCTGCCGGCCACGGCGCTCTTCGACCATCCCGACATCGGCTCCCTGGCCCGCCAGGTGCTGGCCCGGTTCGCCGAGAGCGCGGCGGCTCCGCCCGCGCCGGCGCCGACGGTCCGTGCCACTTACGCCACCGGGGAAGCCGCCGGGGACGATGCCGTGGCGATCATCGGCCTCTCCTGCCGGCTCCCCGGCGCTCCCGATCCGGAAGCCTTCTGGGACCTGCTCGTAGAAGGGCGCGAGGCGATCGTCGAGGTCCCCCGCGACCGCTGGGATGCCGACTTCTACTTCGATCCCGATCCGGACGCGCCGGGGAAGACCTACGCCCGCAAGGGCGGGTTTCTCGACCAGGTCGACCGCTTCGATCCCCACTTCTTCGGCATCAGCCCCCGCGAGGCCGTGAGCCTCGATCCGCAGCACCGGCTCCTCCTGGAGGTGACGTGGGAGGCTCTGGAGCGTGCCGGCCTGCCGCCCGAGCGTCTCCGCGGCAGCCGCACGGGGGTCTACGTCGGCCTGTCGAGCTTCGACTACGCCGGCCTCCAGCGGGGGGCGGGCGACGCCTACGTCGCGACCGGCACGGCGCACAGCATCGCGGCCGGCCGCATCAGCTATCTCCTCGGGCTCCAGGGGCCGAGCCTCGCCATCGACACCGCCTGCTCTTCCTCGCTGGTGGCGGTGCACCAGGCCTGCCGCGCCCTCCTCTCCGGCGAATGCGACCTCGTTTTGGCCGGCGGGGCGAACGCCATCCTCACCCCCGAGAACCAGATCAACTTCGCCAAGGCCCGCATGCTCTCGCCGGCGGGTCGCTGCAAGACCTTCGACGCCGGGGCGGACGGCTTCGTCCGCGGGGAAGGGTGCGGGGTGGTGGTGCTCAAGCGGCTCTCGGATGCGGAGCGGGAGGGCGACACCGTCCTCGCGGTCGTCCGCGGCAGCGCCGTCAACCAGGACGGCGCCTCGACGGGCCTGACGGTGCCCAACGGTCCCGCCCAGGAGGCGGTGATCCGGGAGGCCCTGGAGCGCTCCGGCCTGGCCCCGCGGGAGGTCGTCTACCTGGAGGCCCACGGGACGGGCACGAGCCTCGGCGATCCGATCGAGGTGCAGGCGGCGGCGGCCGTGCTCGGCGAGCGGCGCGAGCCCGGCCGGCCCCTCCTCCTGGGCTCGGTCAAGACCAACATCGGGCACCTCGAAGCCGGCGCCGGGATCGCCGGCCTGATCAAGGTGATCCTCTCGATGCAGCACGGCATCCTCCCGCGCCACCTGCATTTCGAGGTGCCCAACCCGTTCATCCCCTGGGACGAGCTGCCGGTCCGGGTCACCGCCGCCGCGACACCCTGGCCGGCGGGGAGGAAAGTCGCGGGCGTCAGCTCGTTCGGCTTCAGCGGCACCAACGCCCACGTCGTCGTCGAAGGGCCGCCCACCCCGCAGGAAGCCGCGCCGGCAGCGACCCCGGAGCGCAGCCACCATCTCATCCCCCTCTCGGCCCGGAGCGCGGACGCCCTCATCGCCCTCGCCGCCCGCTACCTGGCCTGGTGGGATCGCCATCCAGAGGTGTCCCCGGCCGACCTCGGCGACATCTGCGACATCGGCGACATCGGCCACGGGGCCGGCGCGGGCCGCGCGCACTTCGAGGAACGCGCGGCGCTGGTCGTCCGGTCGGCGGGGGAGGCCAGGGCGCTCCTCGCCCCGCTGCGCGCCGGCGAGCCGGCCGTCGGCCTCCTGCGGGGCCGCGCCCGCTCGCGGCCGAAGACGGCCTGGCTGTTCACCGGCCAGGGCAGCCAGCACGCCGGGATGGGGCGCGAGCTCCACGCCACCCAGCCGGTCTTCCGTGAGGTGCTGGAGCGCTGTGCCCAACGGCTCTCGGGCGAGCTCGAACGGCCCCTCCTCGACGTCCTCTTCCAGGCGGGGGAGAACGGCTCCGGGCCGCTCGACCGCACCCTTTATACCCAGCCGGCCCTCTTCGCCCTGGAGGTGGCGCTCGCCGCTTTGTGGCGCTCCTGGGGGATGGAGCCCGACGCGGTCCTGGGGCACAGCCTGGGGGAGTACGCGGCGGCGGTGGTGGCGGGAATCTTCCCGCTCGAAACCGGGCTCGATCTGGTGGCGAAGCGGGCGCGGCTGATGGACTCCCTCCCCGCTCACGGCGCCATGGCGGCGGTCTTCGCCGACCCTGAGGTGATCGCCGCGCTCCTCGCCGACGATCCTCGCCTGTCGCTCGCGGCGGACAACGGCGACCACCGGGTGGTGAGCGGTCTCGAGGCGGCGGTCGAGGCGGCGGTCGCCGCGCTCTCCCGGCGCGGGCTGCGCTGCCAGCGGCTCAAGACGTCTCAGGCCTTCCATTCGTCGCTGGTCGAGCCCGCGCTCGGCGAATTCGAGTCTTTCGCCGCCGGCTTCGCCTACCGGCCGGCCGAGCGCACCCTGATCTCCAACCTGACGGGCCGGCCGCTCGCCCCCGGCGAGATCCTCGACGCGGCCTACTGGCGGCGGCAGGCTCGCGAGCCGGTGCGGTTCGCGCCGGGCGTCCAGGCCCTGGCCGGGATGGGGATCGAGGTGCTCCTGGAGCTCGGCCCGCATCCCGTCCTCTTGGGCATGGCCGGGCGCTCCTGGCCGGAGCCTTCGGTGACGCCGGCCCTGGTCCCCTCCCTGCGGCGAGGGCGGGGCGAGATGGAGCAGCTGACGGAGGCGGTGGCCGCGCTCTACGTCCGCGGCCTGACACCGGACTTCGCGGCTTGGGACCGGCCGTGGCCCCGCCGCCGACCGGTGCTGCCGACCTACCCGTTCCAGCGCCAGCGGTATTGGGTAGAAGAGGTGAGGATAGAAAAAGTCGGGGTGGAAGAGATCGAGGCCGCGCCGGCGAGCCCGACGGCGCCCGAGCCGGGGAGCCGCCCGGCGGCCGTGGCCGACCTGCTCTACGAGGTCCGTTGGCGACCCGTCCCGCGCGGCGGCCTGCAGGCGGATTTCCTCCCCCCGCTCCCACAGCTGACGCCGCCGCCGGAGCTGCCGCCGTCCGCGGTCTCCTGGGCGCCCGACGACGAGCCGGGGTTCCGGGAAGACCTCGAAGACCTCGCCTGCCGGTACGGGGTGCAGGCCTTCGCGGGGTTGGGTCCTCCCTGGGCGTCGGGCGCCGTCGTGAGCGCCGCGTCCCTCTGCCAGGCCTGGGGAGTCGCGGCGGCGCACCACCAGCGGCTGGTGGCGCGCCTCCTCGTAGCCCTCGGTGATCGCGGTTGGCTCCGCCCCGCGGGCGACGACGCCTGGCAGGTGGTGGAGACGGGGCAGGAGAGCGGCCTCGTGGAGCGCCGCCGCGACCTCGCCCAGAGCCATCCCGCGGCCGAGATCCAGCTCGCCCTCCTCGGCCGCTGCGGCGAGCGCCTGGCGGACGTCCTCCTGGGAGAGGTGGACCCGCTCTCCCTCCTCTTCCCGAGCGCCGGCCCCGGGGTCGGGGAGCTCTACCGCCTCTCGCCAGCCGCCGGGGCGGTCAACGCGGCCCTGCGGCGCCTGTTCGAGCAGGCGGCAGCCGCGCTGCCGTCATGGCGCCGCCTGCGGGTGCTGGAGGTGGGGGCGGGGACGGGAGGCGCCACGGCGTCGATCCTGCCGGCGCTCCCGGCCGGCCGTTACGAGTACGTCTACACCGATCTCTCGGCAGGCTTCTTCGCCGCGCCGGAGCGCCGCTTCGCAGGTTTCCCCGGCCTCCGCTTCGAGGTTTTCGACGTCGAGCGCGATCCCGGGCTCCAGGGGTTTCCTCGCGGGCAGTTCGACGTCGTCCTCGCCGCCAACGTCCTCCACGCCACGCGGGACGTCGAGGCGGCCCTCCGTCACGTGCGGCGCCTCCTCGTCCCCGGGGGCTGGCTCGTGCTGGTCGAGGGCACCGAGCCGCAGTCCTGGCTCGACCTCACCTTCGGTCTCCTCCCAGGCTGGTGGAGGTTCGCGGACGGGCTGCGTACCGAGTATCCGCTGATGGACGTCGCGCTCTGGCGACGGACCCTCGCGGGCCAGGGCTTCGCGGACACCCGCGCCTTCGCGCCCGCGGAGTCCAGCCAGGCCGTCCTGGTCTCCCGGGCGGCGCCGACGGAGCCGCGGGAGGGGACGCCAGCGCCGGAGCCGCCCGCCGCGGGAGGGGAGAGCTGGCTCCTCTTTGCGGACGAGGCGGACGAGCGCGGCCTCGGGCGCCGGCTCGCCGACCTGCTCGAAGCCTCCGGGCGGCGGTGTCACGTCGCGAGGCCCGACGCGGAGGCGGAAGGCTTCGACGAGATCCTTGCCCGCAGCGAGGAGGAGGGTTTCCCCCTCGCTCACGTCGTGCACCTCCTGGGCCTGGATCTCACCTCGGAGGCCCCGGAAGCCCTGGAGAGCCTGGAAACCTTGGAGGAGGCCGAGCGGTCTCTCGCGGGCGCCGTCGCCCTCTGCCAGGCGATCGAACGCCGCGCCCGGCCGGTCCGCCTCTGGCTGGTGACCCGTGGCTCCCAGGCGGTGGTGGAGGGCGAGATCACCGAGCCGGCCCAGGCCCTGCTGTGGGGCCTGGGCAAGGTCGTCGCGCTCGAACAGGCCGACCGTTGGGGCGGCCTGATCGACCTCCCTGTGGAGCCCGACGGGGCCACGGCGGAGGCCCTCTTCCGTGCCCTCGTCGAAGCGCACGGGGAGGATCCGATCGCCATCCGTGGCCCGGGTTGGTACGCGCCGCGGCTGGCCCGTCTCGCCGTCCCGCGAAGCGTGATCGGGTTCGAGGGGTTCGAGGTGAGCGGCGAGGCGACCTATCTCGTCACCGGAGGGTTCGGGCCCCTCGGCCTCGCCACCGCGCGCTGGCTGGTCGAGCGGGGCGCGCGGCACCTCGTGCTCGGTTCCCGATCGCCGCTCCCCGAGTCCATTGGGGATGGAGAGACGCGCCGGCGGCGAGCGGCGGGCGAGGGGTTGAGGCGGGCCGGAGCCGAGGTGCACGTGCTCGCCGCGGATCTGGGCGATGCCGCGGAGTTGGCCGCGGCCTGGAGCGCGCTGCCGCCGCTGCCGCCCCTCCGGGGGGTGATCCATGCCGCGGGCGCTGGAGAGCCCGCCCGGGTGGCGGGCCTCACTCCCGAAGCCATACGGACCGTCATCGGGGCCAAGGCGACAGGGGCCTTGAACCTCCATCGGTTGACGGCGGGGGAGGATCTGCGGTTCTTCGTCTGCTTCTCCTCGGCCACCACGGTCTGGGGCGCCGAGGGGCAGGCCCACTACGCCGCCGCCAACGCCTTCCTGGACAGCCTCGTTCACTACCGGCGTGCCTCCGGTCTCCCCGGCTTGAGCGTCGACTGGGCGCGGTGGAGCATCGGGCGGACCGGTCCCGAATACCGCGATTGGATGGAGAAGATCGGCCTCCAGGCGTTCCCTCCCGCGGCGGGACTCGCGGCCCTCGCCGTCCTCCTCGAGGGCGACTTCGCGCAGGCCGTCGTCGCCGACGTCCGCTGGGAGAGATTCAAGGCGGTCTACGAATCCCGCCGGGCGCGCCGGCTCCTGGCGGAGATCGAGGTCGCGCGAGAGCTCCCTGTCGCTAGCGCCGAGCCCCGCGGCGGGGTGCGCGAGCGCCTCCTTAAGGTCGCGCCGCGGGAACGTCGGGCGGTGCTCTGCGATCACCTTCAGGGGTCGGTGGCGGCGGTCCTCCGGCTGCGGGACAAGCCCGACACCGAGACCGGCTTCTTCGACCTCGGCATGGACTCGCTGATGGCGGTCGAGCTCAGGAACCGCCTGGAGCGCGAGCTGACCCCGGGAGAGCCCCTCTCCTCGACGCTCGCCTTCGACCACCCCACCGTAACCGCCCTGGCCGGCCATCTCCTCGGCCTCCTCGGGCTCCAGCCGTTGGCGCCGTCTTCACTGTCTCCAGTGCCGCTGCCGGCTGCGGCGTCGTCCCTCGCGACGCTCCTCGAACCCGTGGCGATCCTCGGCGCCAGCTGCCGCTTTCCCGGCGCCCCGAGCCCGGAGGACTTCTGGCGTCTCCTGGCGGAAGGTCGGGACGCGATCGGCGAGATGCCGCCCGGCCGCTGGGACGCCGACTCCTCAGGCTCTGCGGAAGACTCCGTTCCGGCCTACCGCCAGGGGGGCTTCCTTCCCCGGGTCGACCTCTTCGATCCGCTCTTCTTCGGCATCTCGCCGCGGGAGGCGGTGGCGATCGATCCCCAACAGCGGCTCCTCCTCGAGGTCTCCTGGGAGGCCCTGGAACGGGCGGGCCTCGCCGTCCGGGATCTCGCCGGCAAGCCGGTGGGGGTTTTCGTCGGCATCACCAACACCGAGTACGGTACCCTCTTGAACCGCGGCGGGCGCGACTTCGGCATCCATGCCGTGACGGGAACTCCGCTCAATGCCGCGGCGGGGCGCCTGGCCTACACCTTCGGTTTCATCGGCCCCGCCATCGCCGTGGACACCGCCTGCAGCTCGTCGCTCACCGCGCTCCATCAAGCCTGCGCGAGCCTGCGGTCGGGCGAGTGCGACCTGGCGATGGCCGGGGGCGTCAACGTGATCCTGAACCCGGAGAGCACCCTCCACCTGGCCCGGGCCGGGATGCTGTCGGCCGAGGGGCGCTGCAAGACCTTCGACGCGGCGGCGGACGGCTTCGTGCGCGGCGAGGGTTGTGGGGTGGTGGTGCTGAAACGCCTCTCCGACGCCCTGCGGGACGGCGATCCTCTCCTCGCCGTCGTCCGCGGCAGCGCGGTCAACCAGGACGGGGCGAGCAGCGGGATGACCGTCCCGCACGGGCCGTCGCAGCAGCGGGTGATCGCGGCGGCGCTCCGCCAGGCCGGCTGCGCGCCCGCCGAGGTCGATTACCTGGAGGCCCACGGCACGGGGACGGCGCTCGGCGACCCCATCGAGGTGCAGGCGGCGGCCGCCGTGCTTGGGGACGGGCGGGAGGCGGAGCGGCCGCTGCTTCTGGGCTCGGTCAAGACCAACCTCGGCCACCTGGAGTCGGCGGCCGGGATGGCGAGCCTGATCAAGGTTCTCCTCGCCTTCGAGCACGGGACGATCCCGGCGCACCTGCATTTCCACACGCCCAACCCGCACGTCCCCTGGCGGAAGCTGCCCGTCGAGGTCGCCACCCGGGCGAGGCCATGGCCCGCCCAAGGGCGACCTCCCCTCGCCGGCATCAGCTCCTTCGGCGCCAGCGGTACGAACGCGCACGTGATCGTCGAAGGGCCGCCGGTTCCGGCACCGCGGGAAGAGGGTGGCGCGGAGCGGAGCCATCATCTGTGGGTCCTGTCGGCGCGGAGCGAGCCGGCGCTGCGGGAGCTGGCAGCTCGGTACCTGGGGCGCCTGGAAGAGCCGGGAGAGGTGGACCTGGGCGACTTTGGCTACACGTCGGGGGTGGGGCGCAGCCATCTGGAGGAACGGGCGGCGCTGGTCGTGGGGACGGTGGCGGAGGCGCGGGAGCTCCTGGCCCGGCTCGGTGCCGGGGAGCCGGCGCCGGGCCTCTATCGGGGGAGGGTGAAGGGACGGCCGCGGGTGGCTTGGTTCTTTGGCGGTATCGACAGCGCGGGGATGGGAGGGGAGCTCTATTCGACGCAGCCGGTTTTCCGGGCGGCGGTGGACCGTTGCGGCGGCCTCGCGGTGCTCCTCGGGGGAGACGAGGACGAGTCCGGGTTCGCGCTGGCGATGGGGCTCGCGGAGCTTTGGCGGTCGTGGGGAGTGGAGCCGGACGTGGTGTTCGGTGAGGGGGCGGGGGAGCGCGTGGCGGAGGTAGTGGCCGGCATGCTGTCCCTGGATTCCGGCCTGGGATCGAAGCAATTCGGCGAATTGGGTGTGGGGGTGTTGATGGAGATGGGCTCGCGGTCGGCGCTCCTGGATCTCGCCGGAGCGGAGTCGCCGTTGCGGGTGGCGTCGCTGCTTCCGGGTCGCGGGGAGACCTTCCAGTTGGCCACGGGGATGGCGTGCCTGTACGCGGCGGGCGTGACGCCGTCCTTCGCGGACTGGGACCGTCCGTGGCCACGGCGCAAGGTGGCGCTCCCGACCTATCCCTTCGAGCGCCAGCGCTACTGGGTGGAGCCGTCGGCGACGCGGTCGACGGCGGAGGCCCGGGGCGCTCACCCTTTCCTGGGAGTACGGCAGGAGTCGGCGGTGTCGGGCGAGGTGGTGTATGCGAACGCGCTCGCCGGCGGCTCGCCCGGCTACCTGGCGGACCACGTGATCTACGAGCGGATGGCGATGCCGGCTTCCGGCTTCGCCGCGCTGGTCCTGGGCAGCGGTCCGCTGCCTCTCCGCCTGCTGGGGATGTCGATCCTGGAGCCGCTGCTTCTCTCGGCCCAGGGGGCGCGCGAGCTGCAGCTGAGCCTGGAGCCGAGCCCGGACGGGGGTGGCAGCTCGTCGTTCCAGCTCCACAGTCGAGCGGGAGGGGTGGAGGAGGAGTGGACTCTGCACTGTCGGGGCCGGGTGGAACCCGGTCCGGAAGCGGGCGCGGAGCCCCGGGCGAGCGAGTCGCTGGAGTCCTTGCAGTCGCGGCTCGACGTTTGCGAGCCGCAGGAGCTTTACGAGCGCTCGGCAGCTCAGGGGCTGGTGCTCGGCCCGGCGTTTCGGGGCATTCGCCGGTTGTGGAGCCGGGGAGGGGAAGCCCTGGCGGAGATCGTGGTGCCTTCGGGTCTGGAGGGTCTCGGCGCGAGCCTGCCGATCCATCCGGCGGTGCTCGACGCCTGCACGCAGGCGAGCGCAGTGGCGTCTCAGGATCTCTTCGGGAGCGGTCTCTACCTGCCGATCGAATACCAGGAGCTGGTGCTCTATCGTCCGGTGCCTGCACGGTTCTACTGCCATGTGCGGCAGCGTGTGGCGTCCGGAGAGGAGTCGCGGACGTTCGACCTCGAGCTGTTCGACGAGGCCGAGCGGCCGCTCGGGGCGCTCCGCGGTTTCGTCGTGAAGCGGGCTCCGCGGCAGGCCTTGCTGCGAGGGATCGAGCGGGAGGTGGGGGGGCTGCTCTACGGCGTCGAGTGGCGCGCGGCGCCCCGCGAGGAAACGGTCCCGAGGGCGTCTGCCGGGCGCTGGTGGATCGTGGCGGAGAAGGATCTGGGCGTGGGGCTCGCCCGCGAGCTTGCGCTGCAAGGTCGTACGGCGATGGGGGTCGATACCGGCGTCTGGACGGAGTGGGAAGGTCCCCTGGAGGGTGTGGTGGCGTTGGCGGAGCCCACGGTGCGCGGGGCAGCAGAAGATCCGCTCGACGCGGCGCGGGCGGTGTGCGAAGGCCCGCTGGACCTGGTGCAGGCCCTCCTCGGTCGACAGGTGGATCTCCCCCGCGGGCTGTGGCTGGTGACCCGGGGCGGAGTGGGGATGGCGGGAGATTCCGGGCTCGATCCGTGGTCGGCTCTGCTCTGGGGCTTCGGCCGGGTGGTGGCGAGCGAGCAGCCCGGGCTGGGATGCCGGCTGCTGGACGTCGATCCCGCGGCGCCGTGGCCGCTGGCAGACCTGGCGCGCCGTCTGACCTGCGAGACCGGCGACGCGCAGGAGGTGTGGCGGGGGGAAAACCACTACGTACCACGCCTGGCCCCTCTCCGCCTGCCGGGTGGAGGACCGGGTCTGGAAGTCCGTTCGAAGGCGGCCTACCTGGTGACGGGCGGCCTGGGGTCTCTCGGCCGCCGTGCGGCGCACTGGTTGGCGCGGCGGGGGGCTCGCCACCTGGTGCTCGTGGGCAGGCAGCCCTCAGGGGAAGTGGCGGCGGAAGTGGTCACGGAGCTCGCGTCGCTCGGCTGCCAGGCGCGGGTGGTGGCGGCGGACGTGAGCCGCTCCGAAGACGTGTCGTCGCTGCTGGCGGAGATCGCGAGCATGGGGATGCCGCTCCGGGGTGTGGTGCACGCCGCCGGCGTTCTCGACGACGGGATGGTGGGGAGCCAGAGCTGGGATCGTTTCGCGGGGGTGCTGTCGCCGAAGCTCGCCGGGGCCTGGCACCTGCACACGCAGACGGCCGGGCTGCCGCTGGACTTCTTCGTCCTCTACTCGTCGATCGCGCCGCTTCTCGGGGTCCCCGGCCAGAGCAGCTATGCGGCGGCCAACGCCTACCTGGACGCATTGGCCTGGGAGCGCCGCCGGCAGGGGCTCGCCGCGACGAGCGTCAACTGGGGACCGTGGTCGGCGGGAGGGATGGCGTCGGAGCGTTCCCTGGAGACGCGCCTGCGGTCGCGCGGGCTGGGTCTCCTGGAGACGGAGGAGGCGCACGCGGCTCTCGAACGTCTGGTCGTCGGCGGGATGGCCCAGGGGGCGGTGCTGCGCGCGGACTGGCGCCGGTATGGGGTTCAGTCATCGGTGCCCCCGTCGCTGCTTAAAGAGCTGTGTGCGCCGGGAGCGGGCGATTCGGATCTCCTGGCGCGGCTCACGGCGCTCTCGCCGGAGGGCCGGCGAGGCGCGATGGCCGAGCACCTGAAGCGCGAGGTGCAGTTGGTGCTGGCGCTTCCCGGGCCGCCGGACCCGGAGGAGGGTTTCTTCAACCTGGGGATGGACTCGATGCTGTCGGTCGAGCTGATCAACCGCCTGCAAGCGCAGCTCGGGACGTCGTACCGGCTGGCGTCGACGGTGGCGTTCGACTATCCGACGGTGACGAGCCTCGCGGGGCACTTGAGCGAGCGTCTGCTGGGGCTCGCGGCGAAGCCTGCCCTGGCGCGTGAGCCGCGCCGGGGCTCTCTGGACGAGCCGGTGGCGATCGTGGGTCTGGGGTGTCGGTTTCCGGGCGCGCCGGACGTGGAGAGCTACTGGCGGCTGCTGCGCGACGGGGTGGACGCGATCCGCGAGGTGCCGGCGGAGCGCTGGGACATCGAGTCGTTCTACGATCCGGACCCCGAGGCGCCGGGGAAGATGACGACACGTTTCGGCGGTTTCCTGGAGGGGATCGACCGCTTCGACCCGCAGTTCTTCAGCATCTCTCCGCGCGAGGCGGCGACGCTCGACCCCCAGCAGCGACTGCTCTTAGAGGTGACCTGGGAGGCGCTCGAAAACGCCGGCATCCCGCCGCAACGCCTCTTCGGCACCCGGACCGGCGTCTACATGGGGATGGGCACGGTGGACTACAGCCGGCTCCTCGCCGAGCAGGGGATCGAGGCGATCGACCAGTACCTGGGGACGGGGAACGCGCTGAGCGCGGCCGTAGGTCGACTGAGCTTCGTCTATGGCTTCCAAGGCCCGTGCATGGCGGTGGACACGGCTTGCAGCGCGTCTTTGGTGGCGCTCAATCAGGCGTGCCGGGCGCTGCTTTCGGGGGACTGCGAGGTGGCGCTGGCCGGGGGCGTCAACGCGATCCTCAGCCCGGACCTGACGGTGTACTTCTCGAAAGCGCGGATGATGGCGCCGGACGGTCGCTGCAAGGCGTTCGACGCCGCGGCGGACGGCTACGTGCGAGGAGAGGGCTGTGGGATCGTGGTCCTCAAGCGTCTGAGCGACGCGGAGCGGGAGGGGGACCGGATCTGGGGTTTGATCCGCGGCTCGGCGGTCAACCAGGACGGTCGGAGCAGCGGCTTGACGGTGCCGAACGGTCCGTCGCAGGAGCGGGTGATCCGGGAGGCCTTGGCGCAGGGCGGTGTGGAGCCGGAGGCGGTCTCGTACGTGGAGGCGCACGGGACGGGCACGGCGCTGGGGGATCCGATCGAGATCGGGTCCCTGGAGGCGGTCTTCGGAGCCGGGCGGGCGCGGCGGTCGCCGCTCCTCGTGGGCTCGGTCAAGACGAACGTGGGCCACCTGGAGACGGCGGCGGGGATCGCGGGCCTGATCAAGGTGGTGCTGTCGATGGAGGGGGATCTCATCCCGGCGCACCTGCATTTCCGCCAGCCGTCGCCGCGGATGGCCTGGGAGGAGATCTCGGTGCGGGTGTCGGCGGCGGCGACGCCGTGGCCGGCGGGACGGAAGGTCGCCGGGGTGAGCTCGTTCGCGTTCAGCGGCACGAACGCGCACGTGGTGGTGGAGGAGGCTCCGCCGTCGCGTCGGCAGGAGAGCGCGGGCAGGGCACGGAGGTCTCATCTCCTGGTACTGTCGGCCCGCCAGCCGGAGGCGTTGTCGGCGCTCGCCGGGCGGTATCGTTCGTGGCTTCTGAGCCATCCGGAGGCGGATCTGGGGGACGTGGCGTATACGGCGGGCGTTGGGCGCAACCACCTGGAGGAGCGGGCGGGTTTGGTGGCGAGTACGGCGGCTGCGGCCGTCGATCTCCTGGGCTGCCTGGAACGGGGAGAATCGGCGGGGGGATTGTTCCTGGGGAGCTCCCGTTCGCAGCCGAAGGTGGCCTGGCTGTTTCCGGGTGAAGGGAGCGGGTATTTGGGGATGGGCCGGGAGCTCTACTCAAGCCAGCCGGTCTTCCGCGAGGTGGTGGAGCGTTGCAGCCGTCTGCTGGATGTGGAATCTCTCCTCGATGACGAAACGCGGTCCGCGGGTCCGGCGCTCCTGGCGGTGGAGCTGGGGTTGGCGGCGCTCTGGCGTTCGTTCGGGCAGGAGCCGGAGGTGCTGGTGGGGGAGGGAGTGGGGGAGATCGCGGCGGCGGTGGTGGCGGGGGTGACGCCGTTCGAGGAGGGGGTGTTGGCAGTGACGACGCTGGCAGGGATGGCGGAGGTCGAACGGATGTCGGTGTGGAGCCAGACGGGGGAGGCGCTGGGCTCGGGCGTCGAGACTTTGGCGCGTCTGGGAATCGGGCTGCTCCTGGAGGTGGGGCCGCATCCGGTGCTCTCGGAGAGGGTGGTCGCGAGCTGGCCGGCGGCAGCTCCGACGCCGATCCTCGCGGCTTCGCTTCGTCGCGAAGCTGGAGAAAACGGGCAGCTTGCGGCGGCTGCGGCGATCCTTCACGTCCACGGCCGGACTCTCGACTTCGCGGCTTGGGACCACCCTTGGCCGCGGCGCCGGGAGCGGCTGCCGACCTATCCCTTCCAGCGCCAGCGCTACTGGCTGGAGCCGGGGCGTGCGGGCCGGCCGGTGGGGAGCGGTCCGTCCCATCCGCTCCTCGGGACGCGGCAGGAGCTGGCGTCGGGGGAGGAGGTCTACACGCAGGAGGTGAGTTGCCGCCGGCAGCCGTGGCTCGCCGACCACCGGGTGTTCGACACGGTGGTGGTGCCGGCGGCGAGCCATCTGGCGATGGTCCTGGCGTCGGTCCGCGGCCCGTGCCGGCTGTCGCAGGGGCTGATCCAGCGCGCGCTCCAACTCGAGAGCCCGGAGTCGGCGCGGGAGCTTCAGCTGATGCTCAAGCCGGAGACAGGGGGAGAGCAGGCTTTTCAGATTTTCAGCCGGCCCTCGGGGGGGGGAACCTGGACCCTCCATGTCGAGGGACGACGCGCGGTGCTCCCGCCGCCGCGCCCGGAGCCGAGCCCGATCCTGGCCCCGCTACGCCAGCGCCTCACCGAACAGGCGGTGAGCTATGAGTCTCTCGCGGCGGTAGGGCTCCAGTTGGGGCCGAGCTTCCGGGGCATGACCGCCCTCTGGCGCGGCGCGGGCGAGGCGCTCACCCTGATCCGGGCGCCGGAAGGGTTGGCGCTCGGCGAGCTGCCCATCCACCCCGCCGTCCTCGACGCCTGCCTCCAGTCGGTGGCGGCCTGCGGCGAGATGACCGCGGCGTACGTGCCGTTCCAGTGGGAGCGGATCGAGCTCTACGAACCGGTGCCGCCGCGGTTCTTCTGCCACGCCCGGCTGCGGCAGACGGCTGGCACGGACGGCGCGTCTGGCAACTTCGAGACGGTGACTGCGGACCTCCTCCTCATCGACCCCGCGGACCGGCTTCTGGGGAGGATCGAGGGCTACGTCGCCAAGCGAGCCACGCGGGAGGCAATGTTGGGCACGAGCGCCCTCGCCGGTTGGCTCTATGAGGTCGAGTGGCGGCGGCAGGAAGGGGAGGGCGGCGCCGGGGAGCATCCGGGAGCGCTGTGGCTCCTCGCCGGGGAGCGGAGGGGACTGGGCTCCAAGCTCGGCGAGCGCCTGGAGCGCGCGGGGCAGAGGGTGGTCTTCGTCGAGCCCGCGACCGATGTCGAGGCCTGGGAGCGCCGGCTCGCCGAGGAGCTGCCGCGCGAGTCCCCTCTGCACGGGGTGATCCAGCTGTCGAGCGCCGCTGATGCCGGGGATGCCGCCGCGGATGCGACGCCAGCCGCTTTCGAGCGCGCCCTCGACCAGGGCTGCGGCGGCGCGCTGGCGCTCGTCCAGGCTCTCGCGCGCCGCGCCTACGCGCTCCCCGGCGGGCTCTGGTGGGTGACCCGGGGCGCCCAGTCGATCGCCGGCGAGGCCTGCACGTCTCTCTCCCAGGCTCCCCTCTGGGGCTTGGGGAAGGTGGTGGCCCTGGAGCATCCCGAGCTTTCGTGCCGCCGGGTGGACCTCGAAGACCGGCCGGACGCTGCGGATCTCGACGGTCTCGTCCGCGATCTCCTGGGGTCCGGCGATGAGGACCAGGTCGCCTGGCGCGGCGGGCACCGGTGGGTACCGCGCCTGATCCAGAGCGGGCACCGCTCGGCGGGGGAGCTCCCGCTACGAGTAGAGGCGACCTATCTCGTGACCGGCGGCCTCGGCGGCTTGGGGCTCGAAGTGGCACGCTGGCTCGTCGAGCGCGGGGCGAGACGCCTGGTCTTAAACGGCCGCCGACCGCCGGCCGCCGAAGCCGCCGCGCTCCTGGCTGAGCTCCGCGCGCGGGGGGCGGAGGTCGAGGTGGTCCTGGGCGACGTCGCGCGGGAGGAGGACGTCGCGCGGCTTCTCGGCTGCGCGGACCGTGCGGACCGTCCGGAGGCGCCCCTCCGCGGGATCTTCCACCTGGCCGGCGTCCTCCACGACGGCGCGCTGGTCAACGAGAACCGGCAACACATGGCGGAGGTTCTGGCGCCCAAGGCCCTCGGCGCCTGGCACCTCCATCGGCTCACCGCCGCCCGGCCCCCGGAGCTCTTCGTCCTTTTCGCCAGCACGGCCGGGCTCTTCGGCAACCGGGGACAGGCCGGCTATGCCGCGGCCAACAGCTTCCTCGATACGCTCGCCCGCCATCGCCGAGCCCAAGGCCTGCCGGCGATCAGCATCGACTGGGGCGCCTGGTCCGAGGTCGGCGTCGCCACTCGGCGCCGGGATCGCGTCGACCGGCGGCTGGCCGAGGCCGGGGTCTCCTGGATCGCTCCGGAGCAGGGACTCCGGACGCTCGAAATGATCCTTGCCGGCGGGCCGGCGCAGGTCGGAGCGCTGCCGGTCGACTGGGAGACCTTCGGTCGGCGCCTGGCCGGGGATCGGGTCCCCCCCTTCCTGCGGCTCCTGGTCGCGGATCGCCCGCGGGTGGCTGCCGGGAAAGTAGCCGCCGGGAAAGCGGGCTCGGGAGTCCTCCGCCGCCTCCGCGAGGTGCCGGAGGAGGATCGCCTCCCTCTCCTCCGCGACTTCGTCGCGGAGGAGGTGAGGCGATCCCTGCGGCTGCCGGACCGGCCGCCCGCCGCGGCCGGTTTCTTCGACCTCGGGCTCGACTCGCTCCTCGCCGTCGAGCTGCGGAACCGCTTCAACGAAGAGCTCCAGCCGGCCGAGCCGTTCCCCGCCACGCTCCTCTTCGACGCCCCGAGCGTCGGGGAGCTCGCCCGCCACCTGGCCCTCCGGCTCGGGACGCTGCCGGCGGTCGCGAGCGTCAGAGAGCCTGGGGTCGCGCCGCCGCCCCCGGCCCAGGCGCTCCGCGAGGTGAGCGAGGGGGAGCTCGGGCGGCTCGGGGAGGACGAGGTCGATTCCATGATCGACGAGCTCTACGAGGAGATGGCCGGTGACCTCCAAGCCTGAGCCGGCGCCCGAGCGGGCCGACGCCAAGCGCAAGGCCCTCCTCATCATCAAGCGGCAGGCCGCGCGCATCCGGGAGCTCGAAGCCGCCGGGAGCGCGCCGATCGCGGTGGTGGGCTATGGGTTGCGCTTCCCCGGCGGCCCCGACGCGGAGGCTTTCTGGCACCTGCTCGAAAGCGGGCTCGACCCCATCGCGGAGGTGCCCGCCGACCGCTGGAACATCGACGCCTACTTCGATCCCGATCCGGACGCCCCCGGCAAGATGGTCACCCGGGTCGGCGGCTTCCTCTCAGAGATCGACTGTTTTGACGCCGGGCTCTTCGGCATCTCTCCCCGCGAAGCGGCGAGCATGGACCCCCAGCACCGCCTCCTCCTCGAAGTGACCTGGGAGGCTCTGGAGCGGGCCGGTCAGGCCCCCCAGGGCCTGCGCGGCAGCCGCACGGGGGTGTTCGTCGGCATCGCCTCTTCCGACTATGCCCAGCTCGTCGCGGGCCGCGGCGAGGCCGCGATCGACGCCTACGCCGGCACTGGGACGGCACACAGCGCGGGCGTCGGGCGGATCAGCTACGTGCTCGGCCTCGAAGGGCCCAACGTCGCCATCGACACCGCCTGCAGCTCGGCGCTCGTGGCGGTGCACCAGGCCTGCCAGAGCCTGCGGAGCGGCAAGAGCGACCTCGCGCTCGCCGGCGGCGTCAACGTCATCCTCACGCCCGAGCCGACCCTCAACTTCTCGAAGGCCCGGATGCTCGCCCCGGACGGCCGCTGCAAGACCTTCGATGCCACAGCCGACGGCTACGTGCGGAGCGAGGGCTGCGGGATCGTCGTCCTCAAGCGCCTGAAGGACGCCCGGCGCGACGGCGACACCGTCTTGGCGCTCCTCCGCGGCAGCGCGGTGAACCAGGATGGCGCGAGCGCCGGCCTCACGGTGCCGAGCGCCGCCGCCCAGGAGAGGGTGATCCGCGACGCCCTCGCTCAGGCCAGGGTGGCGCCGCGCGAGGTGGTCTACCTGGAGGCGCACGGGACGGGCACCCGCCTTGGCGATCCCATCGAGGTCCAGGCCGCGGCGGCGGTCCTGGGCGAGGGACGGGAGCCTGGGGAGCCGCTCCTCCTGGGTTCGGTCAAGACCCACGTCGGGCACCTCGAAGCGGCGGCCGGGGCCGCGGCGCTGATCAAGATCGTCCAGGCGATCGAGCACGGCAAGATCCCCGGACACCTCCATTTCCGGCAGCCCAGCCCCCACATCCCCTGGCAGCGCCTGCCGGTCGCGGTGCGGACGGAGTGCGGCCCCTGGCCTTCCGGCAGGAGGAGGATCGCGGGGGTCAGCTCCTTCGGCTTCAGCGGCACCAACGCCCACGTCGTGGTCGAGGAGCCTCCCGCTCCCGAAGGGACCGTGGCGACTGTGGCGCCCACGGCGCCCGAAGCCGTCGTGGCGGCTGCGGTGCCCGCTCCCCAGGTGCTCGCGATCTCCGGCCGCGATGGGGAGGCCCTCGCGCGGCTGGCCGGGCGCTACGAGGATTGGCTGGAGCGGCATCCGGAGGCCGTCCTGGCCGACGTCGCCTACACCGCCGGAGCAGGGCGCAGCCATCTTGGGGAGCGGGGCGCCGTGGTCGCCGCGACGACCGCCGAGGCGCGGGACCTCCTCGGCAAGCTGCGCCGCGGCGAGACTGCCCCCGGCCTCTTTCGGGGCGGGAGGAGTGCCCGCCCGAAGGTGGCCTGGCTGTTCTCCGGCCAGGGCAGCCAATACCGGGGGATGGGGCGCGAGCTCTACGTGGCGCAGCCGGTCTTTCGGGAGGTCTTCGACCGCTGCGACCGCCAGGTCTCGGCAGCGTCGGGGACCTCGCTCCTCGACGTCGTCTTCGCCACGGAAAGGGCCGTGGAAAGCGCCGCGGAGAGCGCGGACGGCCGTCCCGCGCTCCTCGACCAGACCCGCTTCACGCAACCGGCGCTCTTCGCCCTGGAGGTGGCCCTGGCCGAGCTCTGGCGCAGCTGGGGCCTCACGCCCGACATCGTCTTCGGGCACAGCGTCGGCGAATTCGCGGCGGCGGTCGTGGCGGGAGCGGTCACGCTCGAAGACGGGCTCTCCCTCGTCCTCCGGCGGGCCGAGCTCATGGCGGACCTGCCGGCCGGGGGCGCCATGGCGGCGGTCTTCGCCGGCCTCCGGGAGGTCCGCGGCAGGCTCGCTCACGAGCCGCGGCTCGCGGTTGCCGCCGACAACGGTTCCCACGTCGTCTTGAGCGGCCCGGCGGAAGCCCTCGACGCTCTCCTCGCCGACTTTTCCCGCGACGGGGTGCGCACCCGGCGCCTGCGGACCTCCCACGCCTTCCACTCGGCACTCGTCGAGCCGATCCTCGACGACTTCGAAGCCTTCGCCGCCCGTTGCGAATTGCGCCCACCCCGGCGGACGCTGATCGCCAGCCTGACCGGACGGCCCCTCTCTCCCGGCCGGACCTTGGATGCGCCCTACTGGCGCCGGCAGGCGCGGGAGACGGTCCAGTTCGGTCCCGCCGTCCAGTCCCTGGCTGAGCTGGGCGTGGGGCTCCTCCTGGAGGTGGGGCCGCAGCCGGTCCTCCTCGGCATGGCCGGCCGCTCCTGGCCCAAGCCCGGGCCCGAGGCGGCGAGCGAGGTCACCCCTTCGCCGAGGCTGGTGCCCTCGCTTCGCCGCGGTCGGGGTGAGATGCGCCAGCTGGCGGAGGCCCTGGCCGAGCTCTACGCCGCGGGTCTCACGCCGGACTTCGCGGCCTGGGACCCCGCCGCGGCGGATCGGCAGCCGAGACGGAAGCTGGCGCTGCCGACCTACCCCTTCCGTCGCAGCCGCTTCTGGCTCGAAGCCCCGAGCCGCCCTCCGTCGGCAACACCGGCAACTCCGCCGGCCGGGCGCGGCCCGGCGGCCACCGCGGTCGAGCGCTGCCTCTTCGAGGTCGGCTGGCGGCGCCGAGAGCTGCCCGCGGAAACGGCGCCGCCGGGAGAGCCGGGCACCTGGCTCTTGCTGGCCGACGAGTTGGGCTGGGCGCGCAGCCTGGCCGCGCGGCTCGCCGAGCGCGGTTGTCCCTGCCGGCTCCTCCGCGCCGAGGAAATCGAGGGGCAGGGAGCCGCGGGCTTCGCGAGGGTTTTGGGCGAGCTGGCCACCGCGGAGCCCCCCCTCCGCCGCGTCGTTCACCTCTGGAGCCTGGACCTCCCAAGCGCGGCCGGGGAGGCGGCGCTCGGGGCGTTCGCGTCCCTCGCGCTCTTGAGCACCCTCCACCTGGTGCAGGCCCTGGTCCAGAGCTCGGTCGCCGTGCCGCTCACCCTCGTCACTCGCGGCGCCCAGGCGGTGGCGGACGAGGAGACGGTGGAACCCTTCCAGGCGCCGCTCTGGGGCTTGGGGAAAGTGCTCGCGCTCGAACACCCGGAGCTCTGGGGCGGCCTCGTGGACCTACCGGTCGCGGCGGCTCCGGGCGCCGACGCTCCCTGGAGCGAGCGCCTCCTCTCCGCGCTGTCGTCCTCGCCGCCGGCAGCAGATACCGGCGAGGATCAGGTGGCGCTCCGGGAGACGGGGAGCTTCCTCCCCCGGTTGCGGCCTCTCGCCCTGGGGAAAGCGGGGACGCCGCTCCAAATCTCGCTCAAGGCGAGCTATCTGGTCACCGGCGGGCTGGGCGCCCTGGGCCTCCAGGTGGCCCGCTGGCTGGCCGCGGAGGGGGCTCGGCACCTGGCGCTCGTCGGGCGCCGCCCGCCCGGCGTGGCGGCGCTCGGGGCGATCGAGGAGATCGAGGCGCTCGGCTGCCGGGTGGAGGTTCTCGCCGCCGACGTGAGCCGGCGGGAGGAGGTCGAGGGTCTGCTTTTGGAGATCGGGCGCCGCATGCCGCCGCTCCAGGGCCTCGTCCATGCGGCCGGGGTCGTCGCCGAACGGCCGCTCCGCGAGATGTTGGACGAGGAGCTGGCGGAGATGCTCGCCGCCAAGGTGTCCGGGGCCTGGTGGCTGCACGAGCTCACCCGGGAGCTGGGGCTCGCGGCGTTCGTCACCTTCTCTTCGGTCTCGGCCGTCTGGGGAAGTCTCGGGCATGGCCATTACGCGGCCGCCAACGCTTTCCTGGATGCTCTCGCCCGCTTCCGTCGCGGCCAGGGGCTCGCCGCGACGAGCCTCGCCTACGGACCCTGGGCCGCGGAGGGGATGGCGGTGACGGAGGGCGGGGAGCGGCTGCGCCTGAGCGGCCTCCAGCTCCTCGACCCGGCGACCGCCCTCGCCGCCTGGCCGCGGGTGGCGGGTTGCGACCGCGCCCAGGCGGTGGTCGCCGCCGCCGATTGGCCGACGTTCCTCGCGGTCTACCAGGCGCGGCAGCGCCGGCCCTTCCTGGAGGAGCTGGCGACGAGCCTCGCATCGTCCCGTCCGCCGAGCCTACCGGACTCGACCGCCCCGACCGCCCTGGTCGAGCGGCTCGCGGCGGCGCCTCCGGGCGAGCGGCGGCGGCTCCTCGAAGACCGGCTGCGGGCGATCGTGGGCGAGGTTCTGCGCCTCGATCCGGCGGAGATCGATCCCCGGGTCGGCTTCTTCGACCTCGGGATGGATTCCCTGATGGCCGTCGAGCTGCGGCGCCATCTCGAAGCAGCCCTGGGTTGTTCGCTGCCGGCCACGCTCGCCATGGACCGGCCCCGGCTCGGGGAGCTGGCCGACTTCCTCCTGGGAGAGGTGCTGGCGCTGGGCGCCCTCGGCGTCCGCCGGTCCACGGCGACGGGGACAGCCTCTCCGCGGGAGCCGATCGCCATCATCGCCCTCGCCTGTCGGACCCCGGGGGCGGGCTCGGCGGAAGAGCTCTGGGAACTCCTGTCGGAAGGGCGGGAGGCGATCGCGGAGCCGCCCCCTGAGCGCTGGGACGTCGAGGCTTATTACGATCCCGACCCCGAGACGCCGGGCAAGATCTACACCCGCTACGGCGGCTTTCTCGACCGGCTGGACCGCTTCGACGCCGCCTTCTTCGGTATCGCGCCGCGGGAAGCCGTGGGGATGGACCCGCAGCAGCGCCTCCTCCTGGAGGTGGGTTGGGAGGCGCTCGAACGGGCGGGGGTGGCGCCGCACTCGCTCGCCGGCACCCGCACCGGGGTCTTCGTGGGAGTCGGCGGGAACGAATACGGACGGCTCCTCGCCGCCGGGGGAGCCGAGGCCATCGACGCCCACTTCATCACCGGTAACGCGGTCAACGCCATCGCCGGGAGAGTCGCCTTCGTCTTCGGCCTGGAGGGGCCGGCGATGGCGGTCGACACGGCGTGCAGCAGCTCGCTCGTCGCCCTCCACCAGGCTTGCCAAGCCCTGCGCAGCGGGGACTGTGACCTCGTCCTCGCCGGCGGCGTCAACGTCCTCCTCACCCCGGAGGGGATGATCGCGGCCTGCCGTGCCCGCATGCTCGCCCCCGACGGCCGCTGCAAGACCTTCGACGCGACGGCCGACGGTTACGTGCGGGGTGAGGGTTGCGGGGTGGTGGTGTTGAAGCGCCTCTCCGACGCTCTGCGGGACGGCGATCCTCTCCTCGGGGTCGTCCGCGGCAGCGCCGTCAATCAGGATGGGGCGAGCAGCGGGCTCACGGTGCCCAACGGCCCGTCCCAGGAGCGGGTGATCCGGGCGGCGCTCCACCAGTCCGGCTGCGAGCCCGCCGAGGTCGACTATCTGGAGGCGCACGGCACGGGGACGCCGCTCGGCGACCCCATTGAGGTGCAGGCGGCGGCGGCGGTTTTCGGGGAGCTGCGGGAGGCGGCGCGGCCGCTGCTTCTGGGCTCGGTCAAGACCAACCTCGGTCACCTGGAGTCGGCGTCCGGGATGGCGAGCCTCGCCAAGGTTCTCCTCGCCTTCGAGCACGGGGTGATCCCGGCCCACCTTCACTTCCACGAGCCCAATCCGCATATCGCCTGGCAGAGCCTTCCCGTCGAGGTCGTGAGCCGCGCGCGGCCCTGGCCGGAGGGGAGGAGGATCGCCGGGATCAGCTCCTTCGGCTTTACCGGCACGAATGCGCACGTGATCGTGGAAGGGCCGCCGGTTGCGGCGCCGCGGGGGGAGGGTGGCGCGGAGCGGAGCCATCATCTATGGGTCCTGTCGGCGCGGAGCGAGCCGGCGCTGCGGGAGCTGGCAGCTCGGTACCTGGGTCGCCTGGAGGGGCCGGGAGAGGTGGACCTGGGCGACTTTGGCTACACGTCGGGGGTGGGGCGCAGCCATCTGGAGGAACGGGCGGCGCTGGTCGTGGGGACGGTGGCGGAGGCGCGGGAGCTCCTGGCCCGGCTCGGTGCCGGGGAGCCGGCGCCGGGCCTCTATCGGGGGAGGGTGAAGGGACGGCCGCGGGTGGCTTGGTTCTTTGGCGGTATCGACAGCGCGGGGATGGGAGGGGAGCTCTACTCGACGCAGCCGGTTTTCCGGGCGGCGGTGGACCGTTGCGGCGGCCTCGCGGTGCTCCTCGGGAGAGACGAGGACGAGTCCGGGTTCGCGCTGGCGATGGGGCTCGCGGAGCTTTGGCGGTCGTGGGGAGTGGAGCCGGACGTGGTGTTCGGCGAGGGGGCGGGGGAGCGCGCGGCGGAGGCGGTGGCTGGGATGCTGTCCGTCGGAAAGAGCCTTCTGGACCCCGGCCGCGGGCTGAAGCAGCTCGGCGAGTTGGGCATGGGGGTGTTGATGGAGATGGGCTCGCGGCCGGCGCTCCTGGGTCTCACCGGGTCGGAGCCGCCATTGCGGGTGGCGTCGCTGCTTCCGGGTCGCGGGGAGACGTTCCAGCTGGCCACGGGGATGGCGCGCCTGTACGCGGCGGGCGTGACGCCGTCCTTCGCAGGCTGGGACCGTCCGTGGCCACGGCGTAAGGTGGCGCTCCCGACCTATCCCTTCGAGCGCCAGCGCTACTGGGTGGAGCCGTCGGCGACGCGGTCGACATCGGAGATCCGGGGTGTTCATCCCTTCCTGGGAATACGGCAGGAGTCGGCGGTGTCGGGCGAGGTGGTGTACACGAGCACGCTCGCCGGCGGCTCTCCCGGCTACCTGGCGGATCACGTGATCTACGAGCGGATGGTGATGCCGGCTTCGGGCTTCGCCGCGCTGGTCCTGGGCAGTGGACCGCTGCCGCGCCGTTTGCTGGGGATGTCGATCCTGGAACCGCTCCTCCTGTCGGCTCTGGGATCGCGCGAGCTGCAGCTGAGCCTGGAGCGAAGCCCGGACGGGGCTAGCAGCTCGTTCCAGCTCCACAGTCGAGCGGAAGGGGTGGAAGAGGAGTGGACTCTGCACTGCCGGGGGCGGGTGGAGCCCGGTCCGGAAGCGGGCGTGGAGCCCAGGGCGAGCGAGTCTCTGGATTGCTTGCGGTCACGGCTCGACGCTCGCGAGTCGCAGGAGCTCTACGAGCGCTCGACAGCTCTGGGCCTGGCCCTTGGCCCGACGTTTCGGGGCATCCGCCGGTTGTGGAGCCGGGGAGGGGAAGCCCTGGCGGAGATCGTGGTGCCTTCGGGTCTGGGGGGGCTCGACGCGAGCCTGCCGATCCATCCGGCGGTGCTCGATGCCTGCACCCAGGCGAGCGCGGTGACGTTGGAGGATCTATCCGGCAGCGACCTCTATCTGCCGATCGAATACCAGGATCTCGTGCTCTATCGTCCGGTGCCGACGCAGTTCTACTGCTCCGTGCGGCAGCGTGTGGGCTTCGGGGAAGAGTCGAGGACGTTCGACCTCGAATTGTTCGACGCGGCGGAGGGGTTGCTTGGGGCGCTCCGCGGTTTCGTGCTGAAGCGGGCTCCGCGGCAGGCTCTGCTGCGGGGGGTCGAGAGAGAGGTGGGGGGACTGCTCTACGGCGTCGAGTGGCGCGAGGCTCTCCGCGAGGAAGCGGTGCCGAGAGCTTCTTTCGCCGGGCATTGGTGGGTAGTGGCGGAGAAGGATCTGGGCGCGGGGCTCGCCCGTGAGCTGGCGCTGCAGGGTCGTACAGCGACGGGGGAGTGGGAAGGTCCCCTGGCGGGTGTGGTGGTGCTGGCGGAGCGCGCAGTGGAAGGGTCGGAAGATCCGCTGGGTGCGGCGCGGTCGATGTGCGAAGGCCCGCTGGACCTGGTGCAGGCTCTCCTCGGCCGGGAAGTGGATCTTCCCGGCGGGCTGTGGCTGGTGACCCGGGGCGGAGTGGGGATGGCGGGAGATTCCGGGCTCGATCCGTGGTCGGCTTTGCTCTGGGGCTTCGGCCGGGTGGTGGCGAGCGAGCAACCCGGGCTGGGATGCCGGCTGCTGGATGTCGATCCTGCGATGCCCTGGCCGCTGGCGGACTTGGCGCGCCGGCTGGTTCAGGAAACCGGGGAGGCGCAGGAGGTCTGGCGAGGGAAGAGCCGGTATGTGCCGCGCCTGGTTCCACTCCGCCTGCCGGGGAGCTCGGGGCTGGAAGTCCGGCCGGAGGCGACCTACGTCGTGACGGGCGGCCTGGGCTCTCTCGGGCGCCGTGCGGCGCGCTGGTTGGCGCGGCGGGGGGCTCGCCACCTGGTGCTCGTGGGCAGGCAGCCCTCAGGGGAGGTGGCGGCGGAAGTGGTCACGGAGCTCGCGTCGCTCGGCTGCCAGGCGCGAGTGGTGGCGGCGGACGTGAGCCGCTCCGAAGACGTGTCGTCGCTGCTGGCGGAGATCGCGAGTATGGGGATGCCGCTCCGGGGTGTGGTGCATGCCGCCGGCGTGCTCGACGACGGGATGGTGGGAAGCCAGAGCTGGGATCGCTTCGCGGGCGTGCTGTCGCCGAAGCTCGCCGGGGCCTGGCACCTGCACGCGCAGACGGCCGGGCTGCCGTTGGACTTCTTCGTCCTCTACTCGTCGATCGCGCCGCTCCTCGGGGTTCCCGGTCAGAGCAGCTATGCGGCGGCCAACGCCTACCTGGACGCATTGGCCTGGGAGCGTCGCCGGCAGGGGCTCGCCGCGACGAGCGTCAACTGGGGGCCGTGGTCGGCGGGAGGGATGGTGTCGGAGCGTTCCCTGGAGACGCGCCTGCGGTCGCGCGGGTTGGGCCTCTTGGAGACGGAGGAGGCGCACGCCGCGCTCGAACGTCTGGTGGTCGGCGGGGTGGCCCAGGGGGCGGTGCTGCGCGCGGACTGGCGCCGGTACGGGGATCAGTCGTCGGTGCCTCCGTCGCTTCTCCAGGAGCTGTGTGCGCCGGGAGCGGGCGGCTCGGATCTCCTGGCGCGTCTCACGGCGCTCTCGCCGGAGGGCCGGCGGGGCGCGATGGCCGAGCACCTGAAGCGCGAGGTGCAGGCGGTGCTGGCGCTTCCCGGGCCGCCGGACCCGGAAGAGGGTTTCTTCAACCTGGGGATGGACTCAATGCTGTCGGTCGAGCTGGTCAACCGCCTGCAAGCGCAGCTCGGGACGTCGTACCGGCTGGCGTCGACGGTGGCGTTCGACTATCCGACGGTGACGAGCCTCGCGGGGCACTTGAGCGAGCGTCTGCTGGGGCTCGCGGCGAAGCCTGCCCTGGCGCGTGAGCCGCGCCGGGGCTCTCTGGACGAGCCGGTGGCGATCGTGGGTCTGGGTTGCCGGCTGCCGGGCGCTCCGGACGTGGAGAGCTACTGGCGGCTGCTGCGCGACGGGGTGGACGCGATCCGCGAGGTGCCGGCGGAGCGCTGGGACATCGAGTCGTTCTACGATCCGGACCCCGAGGCGCCGGGGAAGATGACGACGCGGTTCGGCGGCTTCCTGGAGGGGATCGACCGCTTCGACCCGCAGTTCTTCAGCATCTCTCCGCGCGAAGCGGTGACCCTCGACCCGCAGCAGCGGCTGCTCCTGGAGGTGACCTGGGAAGCGCTCGAAAACGCCGGCATCCCGCCGCAACGCCTGTTCGGCACCCGGACCGGCGTCTACATGGGGATGGCGACGACCGACTACGGACGTCTCATCTCCTCCCAGGGAGTCGAGGCGATCGATCAGTACCTGGGGACGGGCAACGCGCTGAGCGCGGCGGTGGGTCGGCTGAGCTTCGTCTACGGCCTCCAGGGTCCGTGCATGGCGGTGGACACGGCTTGCAGCGCGTCTCTGGTGGCGCTCAACCAGGCTTGCCGGGCGCTGCTTTCGGGGGACTGCGAGGTGGCGCTCGCCGGTGGCGTCAACGCGATCCTCAGCCCGGACCTGACGGTGTACTTCTCAAAAGCGCGGATGATGGCGCCGGACGGCCGGTGCAAGGCGTTCGACGCCGCGGCGGACGGCTACGTGCGGGGGGAGGGTTGCGGGATCGTGGTGCTCAAGCGTCAGAGCGACGCCGAGCGGGACGGGGACCGGATCTGGGGTTTGATCCGCGGCTCGGCGGTCAACCAGGACGGTCGGAGCAGCGGCTTGACGGTGCCGAACGGTCCGTCGCAGGAGCGGGTGATCCGGGAGGCTTTGGCGCAGGGCGGGGTGGAGCCGGAGGCGGTTTCGTATGTGGAGGCGCACGGGACGGGGACGGCACTCGGTGATCCGATCGAGATCCGATCCCTGGAGGCGGTGTTCGGGGCGGGTCGGGCGCGGCGGTCGCCGCTCCTCGTGGGCTCGGTCAAGACGAACATGGGTCACCTGGAGACGGCAGCGGGGATCGCGGGCTTGATCAAAGTGGTGCTGTCGATGGAGGGGGATCTCATTCCCGCGCACCTGCACTTCCGTCAGCCGTCGCCGCGGATGGCTTGGGAGGAGATCTCGGTGCGGGTGTCGTCCGAGGCGACGCCGTGGCCAGCGGGGCGGAAGGTCGCCGGGGTGAGCTCGTTCGCGTTCAGCGGCACAAACGCGCACGTGGTCGTGGAGGAGGCTCCGCCGTCCCGCCGTTGGGAGAGCGCGGGCGGGGCGCGGGGGGCTCACCTCCTGGTCCTGTCAGCTCGCCAGCCGGAGGCGTTGTTGGCGCTCGCTGGGAGATATCGTTCGTGGCTTTTGAGCCATCCGGAGGCGGATCTGGGGGACGTGGCGTATACGGCGGGCGTGGGGCGCAACCACCTGGAGGAGCGGGCGGGTTTGGTGGCGAGCACGGCGTTGGAGGCCGTTGAGCTCCTGGGCTGCCTGGAGCGAGGGGAATCGGCGGTAGGCCTGTTCCGGGGGAGCTCCCGTTCCCAGCCGAAGGTGGCCTGGCTGTTTCCGGGTGAAGGAAGCGGGTACGTGGGGATGGGCCGGGAGCTCTACTCAAGCCAGCCGGTCTTCCGCGAGGTGGTGGAGCGTTGCAGCCGCCTGCTGGGCGTGGAATCTCTCCTCGATGACGAAGCGCGGTCCGCGGGTCCAGCGCTCCTGGCGGTGGAGCTGGGGTTGGCGGCGCTCTGGCGGTCGTTCGGGCAGGAACCGGAAGTGGTAGCGGGGCAGGGAGTGGGGGAGATCACAGCGGCGGTGGTGGCGGGGGTGACGCCGTTCGAGGAAGGGGTATTGGCGGGAGTGGCGGGGAGGCCTGAGGTCGAACGGATGTCGGTGTGGAGCCAGACGGGGGAGGCGCTGGGCTCGGGCGTCGAGACTTTGGCGCGTCTGGGAGTCGGGCTGCTCCTGGAGGTGGGACCCCATCCGGTGCTTTCTATGAGGGTGGCCGCGAGCTGGCCGGAGGCGGTTCCGGCGCCGATCCTCGCGGCTTCGCTTTGCCGCGATGCTGAAGAAGACGGTCAGCTTGCAGCGGCGGCGGCGATCCTCCACGTCCACGGCCGGACTCTCGACTTCGCGGCGTGGGACCACCCTTGGCCACGGCGCCGGGAGCGGCTGCCGACCTATCCCTTCCAGCGCCAGCGTTACTGGCTGGAGCCTGGGCGTCCGGGCCGGCCGGTGGGGAGCGGGCCGTCCCATCCGCTCCTGGGGACGCGGCAGGATCTGGCCTCGGGGGAGGAGGTCTATACGCAGGAGGTGAGCTGCCGCCGGCAGCCCTGGCTCTCCGACCACCGGGTGTTCGGCACAGTTGTGGTGCCGGCGGCGAGCCATCTGGCGATGGTCCTGGCGTCGGTCCACGGCCCGTGCCGGCTGTCGCAGGGCCTGATCCAGCGCGCGCTCCAACTCGACGATCCGGAGTCGGCGCGGGAGCTCCAGCTGGTGCTCAAGCCGGAGGCGGAGGGTGGGGGGGCGTTCCAGATCTTCAGTCGGCCCCTGGATGGCTCGGGCGGTGCCTGGATGCTCCACATCGAGGGGCGCCGCGAGGCGCTCGCGCCGCAGGCGTCACCGGATCCCGGCGGCTCGACCCTCGCCGAGCTTCGCGGCCGGCTGTCCGAGGAGCCGATGGATTACGCGGTCTTCGCCGCCGCGGGCATCGAGCTGGGACCGCGATTCCAGGGGGTGGGCCGGCTCTGGCGGGGGCCGGGCGAGGCGCTGGGGGAGATCCGCGTCCCCCCGGGGCTCGAACGCGGGGACTTCCCCATCCATCCCGCGGTGCTCGATGCCTGTCTTCAGCTCGCCGGGCCTGCCGGCTCTGGGTTGCGGGAGCCCGGGGCCTACGTGCCGTTCGCCTGGCAGGAGATCGAGATCGACGGGCCGGTGCCGGCCCTCTTCTACTGCCATGTCCGGCTGCGGGAGGGCGGAAGGGAGGCCGAGACCCTGACCGCCGACCTCCGGCTCCTGGGCGAGGACGGCCGGCTCCGCGGGCGGATCGACGGCTACGTGGCGCGGCGCGCCAGCCGCCGGACCCTCCTCGCGGCGCGGCCCGACGCTCTCGCCGAATGGATGTACGAGGTGGTCTGGCGGGATCTCGAAGAACGGGACGCGCCGGCCGACTTCTGGCCCGCGCCGGGCGACCTGGCGACCACCCTCCTGGCCACGGCCGAGGCCTTGGCCGAAGAAGAGGGCGTCGGCCCGCGCACCCGGGCGCTCGCCGACGGGCTCGAACGCCTGGCCCAGGAGTACGCCTGGCGTGCCCTCGACCTTCTGGGCTGGGCGTCGGTCGCGGGCGGGGAGCTCACGGCCGGGGAGCTGGCTTCTCGCCTGGGCATCGCTCCGGCGCATCGCAAGCTCCTGGGGCGCCTCCTCGCCATCCTGGGCGAGGCCGGCTGGCTCGCCCCCGCCGCCGCCCGTGCCGACGGATGGAAGGTCGCGCGAGCCCCGGAGCCGGTCGACCCGGAGCGGCGGCGCGCAGAGCTCGCCGCGAGCTACCCCGAGGCGCGGGTCGAGCTGGCGCTCCTCGGCCGCTGCGGCGCCGATCTCGCGTCCGTCCTTACCGGCCGGTCCGACCCCTTGGCCCTCCTTTTCCCCCCGGACGGCCCGGGCGTCGAGGATCTCTACCGCGAGGCCGCCGGCCCTCGGCTCTTCAACCGCTTGGCCGGGGAGACCGTGACCGCCGCCTTGCGGGATCTCCCGGCCGGCCGGCGACTGAGGGTCCTGGAGGTCGGCGCCGGCACCGGCGCCACGACCGCGGCGATCCTCCCCCTCCTCCCCGCCGGGCGGGTGGACTACCTCTACACCGACGTCTCGGCCGGTTTCTTCGACGCCGCGCGGCAGCGCTTCGCCGGCTACGGCTTCGTGCGCTATCGGACCTTCGACCTCGAACGCCCGCCCTCCGAGCAGGGGGAGACCGGGCCGTTCGACCTCGTCCTCGCCGCCAACGTGCTCCACGCCACCCGCGACCTCGGGGCGGCTCTCGAGCATGTGCGCCGGCTGCTCGCGCCGGGCGGGCTGCTGCTTCTGGTCGAGGGCCTCCGTCCCCAGGGGTGGCTCGATCTCACCTTCGGTCTTCTCGAGGGCTGGTGGCGTTTCGCCGACGGGCTGCGGACGGACTATCCGCTCCTCTCCGCCGCGGGGTGGTCGCGCGCCTTCGAAGCCTCCGGCTATTGGGAACCGGTGGCGATCGCCCCCGCCGGGGTGGACAGCCAGGCGATCCTCGTGGCGCGGGCCGCTCCGGAGTGGCGGCCTCCGGCCGAGCCGGCCGGCTCCTGGCTGATCGCGGCGGACCGGACGTCCGTGGGGGCGGCCCTGGCAGAGCGACTCGCCCGCCGCGGCCAGCGCTGCATTCTCGTCGAGCCGCTCGTCGAGCCGGGGAAGGGGTACGCGCGGACCGGCGAGGATCGCTACCGTCTCCCCGGAGAGGACGCGCGGGACTGGGAGCGCCTCCTCGCCGAGGCGTTCGCCGGGGCGCCGCCGCTCCGCGGGGTCGTCCACCTGTGGAGCCTCGACGCGGCGCCGACCGCCGAGACCCTTACCGAGTCGGCTGACACTCTGAGTTCCGATGTCCGGCACGGCTGCGGCAGCCTCCTGGCGCTCGCCGTAGCCCTGGCGCGTCGGGATGCGCTGGCCCAGGGAGGGCTCTGGGTGGTGACCCGGGGAGCGCAGGTGACGGCTAAGGAGGCCTGCGACTCCCTCGCCCAGGCGCCGATCTGGGGGCTCGCCAAGGTGCTCGCCCTGGAGCACCCGGAGCTCGCCTGCCGGCGGGTGGACTTCGAGGCGGTGGGGCTCGGCGACCCTGCCGAGGACTCCTCGGGAGCTCTGGACGCGCTGACGGCGGAGCTCCTGCGGCCGGAGGGTGAGGACCAGCTCGCCCGGCGGGGCGGACGTTGGCGGGTGCCCCGCCTCGTGCGGTGCGAGTTGGGGGAGCCCGCGCCGCCCGCCTTCTCTCCCGAAGGGACATTCCTCCTCACCGGCGGCCTCGGCGGGCTCGGCCTGGCGGTCGCCCGCTGGCTCGCCTCCCAGGGGGCGCGTCACCTGCTCCTTGCCGGCCGCCGGCCGCCCGGCCCCAAGGCCGAAGCGGCCCTGGACGATCTGCGCCGGCTCGGTGCCAACACCGCCGGCACCATCGATATCGAGGTGATCACCGGAGACGTCTCGCAGGAGTCTGACGTGCGCCGCTGGCTGGAGCGCGCGACGCGGGACAGCAGGCCGCTCGCCGGCGTCTTCCATCTGGCCGGAGTCCTCCGGGACGGCGCGCTCCTGAACCAGACCTGGCAGCGCTTCGAGGAGGTTCTGGCCGCCAAGGTGCAGGGGGCCTGGCACCTCCACCGGCTGACCGCCGGTCGCCCGCTCGACCACTTCGTCCTTTTCTCCAGTACCGCCGCGCTCCTCGGCAATCGCGGGCAGGCGAACCACGCGGCGGCGAACACCTTCCTCGACCTCCTGGCCCGCCACCGCCGGGCCTCTGGCCTGCCGGCTTTAAGCATCAACTGGGGAGCGTGGTCGGGGATCGGCGCCGCCGTCCGGGCGGAGTCGCGGGTTTCAGATCTCGGTCTCGACTGGATCGCGCCGGAGCAGGGGCTTCTGGCGCTCGGTCGCGCCCTGGCGAGCGGCCGCTCCCAAGTGGGCGTCCTGCCGATCGACTGGCGGCGCTTCGCGGACAGGCTCGGCGGCAGGGGAGTGCCGCCCTTCCTCGCCGAAGTCCTGACCGCCCCATCCGCGAGCCCCGGCACGCCGGCGCGCTCGGGGCTCCGCCGCCGGCTGGAGCGTGCCCCGGAGGAGGCGCGTCTCTCCCTGTTGATGGAGTACCTCGGCCAGGAGGTCATGCGGGTCCTCGGCCTCCCCTCGCCGGTCGCCCCGGACGCCGGGCTCTTCGATCTCGGCATGGATTCGCTGATGGTGGTCGAGCTGCGCAACCGCATCAACCAGGAGCTCCGGCTGGGGAGCGCGCTCTCGCCGACGGCGCTTTTCGACCACCCGAGCGTCCGCGCCCTCGCCGCCCACCTGGTCGAGCGCCTCGACGACCGGCCCTCGACTCCCGAGCTTGCCGCGCCCGAGGCGCCGGACGGGATCCCCGCCGCCCGTTTCGCCGCGCCGTCGGTGCCGGAGGCCGTCCCCCAGGCGTCCGCGGCGTCCGAGAGCGACGGGCTCGACGAGCTTTCCGCCGATCAGCTGTCGGACCTCCTGAGCCGCCAGCTCGCCGCGATCCTCTCGCCGGACGATCTCCAACCATGACCGACACCACGACCGACAGCACGCCTGACACCAAAAGCCCCGCCGCGGACCAGCTGCGCAACGCCGTGCGCGCCATCCAGAAGCTCCAGGCCCGGGTGCGGGAGCTCGAAACGGCCGTCGACGGGGAGCGCAGCGAGCCGGTGGCGATCGTCGGCGTCGCCTGCCGCTTCCCCGGCGGCTGCGACGATCCCGCGTCCTTCTGGGCGCTCCTGGAAGACGGCCGCGACGGCATCCGGGAGGTGCCGCCGGACCGCTGGGACGTCGACGCCTACTACGATCCCGATCCCGAGGCGCCGGGGAAGATCTGTACCCGCTACGGCGGCTTCCTCGACCGCATGGATCTCTTCGACCCTGAGTTCTTCGGCATCTCGCCCCGCGAGGCGGTAAGCCTCGATCCCCAGCACCGTCTCCTCCTGGAGATCAGCTGGGAGGCCCTGGAGGCCGCCGGCCAGGCGCCGGGAGCGCGGCTCGGCAGCCGCACCGGCGTCTTCATGGGATTGAGCACCAGCGACTACGGCCAGCTCCTCGCCGCGCAGGGGGAGGCGGCGGTCGACGCCTACCTGGGCACCGGGATCTCGCACAGCGCGGCGGTGGGCCGGATCAGCTACCTCCTCGGCCTCGAAGGACCCAATATGGCCATCGATACCGCCTGCAGCTCGTCGCTCGTGGCGGTGCACCTCGCCTGCCGGAGCCTGCTCTCCCGGGAGTGCGACCTGGCGCTCGCGGGCGGCGTCAACGCCGTCCTCACCCCGCTCGCCATGATCAACTTCTCGAAGGCCCGGATGCTCGCCCCGGACGGCCGCTGCAAGTCCTTTGACGCCGCGGCCGACGGCTATGCGCGGAGCGAAGGGTGCGGCGCGGTCGTCCTCAAGCGCCTGGCGGACGCGCAGCGAGACGGCGACCCGGTGCTCGCGGTGGTCCGGGGCAGCGCCGTCAACCAGGATGGGGCGAGCAGCGGCCTCACGGTGCCCAACGGCCGCGCCCAGGAACGGGTGATCCGCGAGGCTCTGAAGCGGAGCGGGGTCGAGCCCAAAGACGTCGCCTACCTGGAAGCCCACGGCACGGGGACGAGCCTGGGCGATCCGATCGAGATGGAAGCCGCCGGCGCCGCCTTCGGCTCCGGCCGGGAGCCTGGCCGGCCGCTCTACGTCGGGGCGGTCAAGACCAACTTGGGCCACCTCGAAGCGGCGGCCGGGATCGCCGGGCTGATCAAGGTCGTCCTCGCGCTCCAGAAGCCCGTCATCCCTCGGCAGCTCCACTTCGTCCGCCCGAATCCCCACATCCCCTGGGAGCGGCTGCCGCTGCGGGTCGCGGCCGAGCCCGTCCCCTGGCCCGCGGGTCCGCGGATCGCCGGGGTGAGCGCCTTCAGCTTCGCCGGCACCAACGCCCACGTGGTGCTGGCCGAAGCTCCGATACCGTCGCAGGCTCCGATAACGCCCGCCGCACCGGCCGAGCGCGGCGAGCACGTGTGGACCCTCTCGGGACGCGCCGCCGCCGCCCTCCCCGCGCTGGCAGGCCGCCAGCTCGCCTGGCTCGCCGAGCATCCTACCGCCGACTTGGCGGACGTCGCCTACACCCTCGGGGTGGGGCGCCACCCCCTGGAAGAGCGGGCGGCCCTCGTCGCCGGCTCGGCGGCCGAGGCGCGGGAGCTCCTCGGCCAGCTGCGGGTGGGCGAGGGCGCTCCCGGTCTCTTCCGCGGCCAGGTCCGCGGCCGGCCCAAGGTCGCCTGGCTCTTCCCCGGACAGGGCAGCCAGTACCCGGGGATGGCCCGCGAGCTCCACCGCACCCAGCCGGTCTTCCGGGATATCCTTGAGCGCTGTGCCCAGGGGCTCCGGGGGAAGCTCGACCGCCCGCTCCTCGACGTGCTCTTCGCCGCGGCGGGAGGCAATGGCGCCCCGGCTCTCCTGGACGACACCCGCTACACCCAACCGGCGCTCTTCGCCGTCGAGGTGGCCCTGGCCGAGCTCTGGCGGAGCTGGGGCGTCGAGCCGGACGTGGTCCTGGGCCACAGCGTCGGGGAGTACGCGGCGGCGGTCGTCGCCGGCGTCTTCACCCTCGAAGAGGGGCTAGCGTTGATCGCCCGGCGCGCCGAGCTCATGGGAAGCCTGCCGGCCGGCGGCGGCATGGCCTCTCTCTTCACTGACGTCGGGACGATCGAGCGGGAGCTGGCGCGAGAGGAGGGGCTGGCCTTGGCCGCCGACAACGGCGCCCACGTCGTGGTGAGCGGTCCGCAGGCGAGGCTCCTGGCTCTCGTGGCGCGGCTCGCGGAGCGCGGCGTGCGCGGCAAGGTCTTGGCCACCTCTCACGCCTTCCACTCCGTCCTCGTCGAGCCGGTCCTCGACGCTTTCGAAGCCGCTGCGAGCGTCGTCGACTTCCGCCCCGCCCAGCGGCTCCTGGTGACCAACTTGACCGGCCGGCCACCGGCGGCCGGCCAGGTTCTGGAAGCTCTCTATTGGCGGCGGCACGCCCGGGAGCCCGTGCAGTTCGGGGAGAGCGTCCGCACCCTCGCCGCGGAAGGCGTCGGGGTGCTCCTCGAAGTCGGTCCGCAGGCGGTGCTCACAGGCATGGCCGGCCGCGCCTGGCCGGAGTCGGTGCCGCGGCCGGAGCTGGTCCCCTCCCTGCGCCGGGAGCGGAGCGAGGGACGCCAGCTCGCCGAGGCCGTGGCGAGGCTCTACGTCCGCGGCGTCACCCCCGACTTCGCCGCCTGGGACCGGCCCTGGCCGCGCCGCAAGCTCACCCTCCCCACCTATCCCTTCGCGCGGCGTCGCGTCTGGGTCCGCGTCCCCTCTGGTACGCCCGGCGGCTCCGGAAGCTCTGACGCCACTCCGGGGACCGTCGTCGCCGACTACTACGATGCCCTCCTCCGCGGGCTCGAAGGGCGGACGGAGGCCCCCTTCCTGACCTTCGGGCCGCTGCCGCAGCGCGTCCCGGGGTTCTCCTGGGTGCGGGCGATGGGCCAGCCGGAGCGCTATCCGGAGCAGGCCGCCCTGGTGCGCCGGGCGCAGCAGGAGATGCGCCGGGCGCTCTTCGCGAAGGTCCCCTTCGCCGAGATCGCGAGCGCCCTGGACTTCGGCTGCGGGATGGGGAGCGACCTCGTCCTCCTCGCCCAGGCCCACTCCCACCTCCGGCTCCACGGCTATACCCTCTCAGGGGAGCAGGCGGCCTTCGGTCGCCGCCGGCTGGCCGAGGAAGGGCTCGCCTCCAGGGTCGAGATCTTCCACCGGAACAGCGCGGAGGACGATTTTCCCGCCCGCTACCAGCTCGTCTTCGGCTTCGAGGTGGCCCACCACATCCGCGAGAAGGCACGCCTCTTCGCGAACATCGAGCGGCATCTGGACGACGGCGGCCTCCTCGTCCTTGCCGACTTCCTCTCGACCTCGGACACCGGCATCGAACACGAGGAGACCTCGTCCTTCTTCTCGACCTGCGAAGAGTGGGTGCAGCTCCTTTCGACCCACCGTCTCCGGCTGACCGAGTCGATCGACATCAGCCGGGAGATCGCCAACTTTCTCCATGACGAGGACTTCGAGCGCAACGCGACGGAGGTCGCCGATGGGGCCCGGGAGGTCGACCGGAACGTCGCCGCGTCGGCCCGTTCCTACCACCAGCTCGGGCGGATGCTGGAGAGGGGCCTCGCGCGCTACGTCCTCTTGACCGCCAGGAAGGAGCCCGCGAGCCGCTGGGCGGAGCTCGATCGCGCGAACCGCGCCCAACTCGAAAACCTCGTCCCCTACGCGGAGCGGCAGGACAGCCTGCCGCTCTACGGGCTGGAATGGCGGCCTCGCCCACGGCCGGAGACGGCGGAGCCGGCACTGTTGGCGGCGGGCCCCGGGGAGGAGGGCTCCTGGCTCCTCTTTGCCGACGGCGGCTCCCTGGGGCGCGATCTCGCCGCCCGGCTTGGGGCCGTGGGCGAGGTGTGCTTCGTAGCCCTCCCCGGGGAGTCCTACGCGCGGACCGGCCCGCGCGAGACGGCGATCCCCCCCGCGGACGAGGCCGGCTACGCCCGCCTCCTGGACGAGGTGCGGGAAGAGGCCCGGGCGCTCGGCCGGCCCTGCCGCGGCATCCTCCACCTCTGGGCGGAGACGCCCGAGGGCGAGCTCTCCGGCGACGGGCTCCTCGCCGCCCAGGAGCGGGGCTGCCGGAGCGTCCTCCATCTCGCGCGGGCAGTCGAGGGGGCGGCGGAGTGGCGGAGCGTCCCCCTCTGGCTTCTGACCCGCGGCGTGCAGGATATCGGGAATGGAGAAGGGAACGGCGAGGCTCCGGTCCACCCGGCCCAGGCGCCCGTCTGGGGGCTCGGGCGGGTGATCGCCCTCGAACGGCCGGCGGCGCGGTGCGCGCGGATCGACCTCACTGCGGACCCGCTGGGAGCGGAAGAGGTCGATCTCCTGATTGCGGAGCTCCTTGCCCCCGGCCCTGAGGAGGAGGTCGTCCTTCGCGGCGGCAACCGCTACGTGCCCCGGCTCGTCCGGCTCCCGATGCCCCAGGGGGAGGAGCGCTTCGCATTCCGCACCGACGGCACCTACCTGATCGCCGGCGGGCTCGGGGCGCTGGGCCTCCGGACGGCCGAGTGGCTGGCCGCGGCAGGAGCGCGGAGCCTCGCTCTCCTGGCGCGCCGGCCGGCCGGCCCCGCGGTTGAGGCGAGGCTCGACGCCCTCCGCGCCGGCGGCTGCGCCGTCCGCTGCTTCCTGGGCGACGTGGCCGACGAGGCGAGGCTGGCGGAGATCCTCGCCGAGCTGCGGCGGTCGGCGCCCCTCCACGGCGTCGTCCACGCCGCCGGCACCCTCGACGACGGCGTCCTCGCCCAGCAGAGCGCCGAGCGTTTCGACGCCGTCCTGGTGCCCAAGCTCCGCGGCGCCTGGGCTCTCCACCTTCTGACGCGGGAAGATCCGCTCGACTTCTTCGTCCTCTACTCGTCGGCGGTGTCGGTCCTGGGAGCGCCGGGGCAGGCCAACTACGCCGCCGCCAACGCCTTTCTCGATGCTCTCGCGCACCACCGCCGCGGGCTCGGCCTGCCGGCGCTCGCGGTCGATTGGGGGCTCTGGGACATCGCCGGCATCGGAGGGATGGCGGCCTCCCACCCTCAGGCCGCCGGTGCCTATCGTGCCCAGGGCGGCGAGCTCCTCGCGGCCGGCGAGGCCCTCGGCGCTCTCGGCCGCCTGCTCGCCGGCGGTCCACCCCAGGCCCTGGTGGCGGCGGTCGACTGGCGGCGCTTCGCCGCCCGAGCAGGAGCGCGGTCGGCCTCGCTGGTCGAGGATCTCCTGCCGCCTCCTCCGGCGCTCCCGACCCGCCCGAACCGCGAAGCCGCGTCGCTCGCCCGCTTGCGCGCCGTCTCCCCCAAGGGACGCCAGGACGAGCTACGCGCTTACCTGGAGCGCCAGGTCGTCGAGGTCTTGCAGCTCGCCTCCCCGCCGGATGGGGAGGCCGGCTTCTTCGACCTCGGCATGGACTCGCTGATGGCGGTCGAGCTGCGCAACCGCGTCCAGCGCGACCTCGCACTCGCCCCGCCGCCGCCCTCAACCCTCGCTTTCGACTACCCGAGCGTCCATCGTCTCGCCGACCACCTCCTCGGCCAGCTCGGGGAGGCGGGAGAGGAGACGGTCGTCCGTCCGTCCAGTCCACGGCCGGCGGTGTCGGCAGGGACGGAGACCGCTGAGCCCGTGGCCCTCGTCGGCATGGCCTGCCGCTTCCCCCAGGCACCCGACCTCGACGCCTTCTGGCGGCTCTTGGAGACCGGGACGGACGCCGTCGGGCCGGTGCCGCCCGAGCGCTGGGACCGCGAGGCGTTCTATGACCCCGACCCGCAAGCGCCGGGGAAGATGTACACCCGGGACGGCGGGTTCCTGGGCGAGGCCGACCGCTTCGATGCGGCGTTTTTCGGCATCAGCCCGCGCGAGGCGGCGAGCCTCGACCCCCAGCATCGTTGGCTCCTCGAAGTCAGCTGGGAGGCCCTGGAGCACGCCGGCATCGCCCCGGCGAGCCTGGTGGACAGCCGCACGGGCGTTTTCATGGGGTTGAGCACGAGCGACTACGGCGAGCTCCTCGCCCGCGGCGATGGCCTGGGGGACACCTATTTCGCCACCGGCACGGCGCACAGCACCGGGGTCGGCCGGATCAGCCACGTCCTGGGGCTCCAGGGACCGAACCAGGCGATCGACACCGCCTGCAGCTCGTCGCTCGTGGCGGTCAGCCTGGCCTGCGACCACCTGCGCTCCGGCCGCTGCGATCTCGCCCTCGCCGGCGGCGTCAACGCGATCCTCAGCCCGAGCGGCATGATCCACATGTCGAAGACCGGCATGCTGTCGCCCGACGGGCGGTGCCGGACCTTCGACGCCCGCGCCAACGGCTACGTCCGAGGCGAGGGCTGCGGCGTCGTCGTCCTGAAACGCCTGGCCGACGCCCGGCGCGACGGCGACCGCGTGCTGGCCCTCCTCCCCGGCTCGGCGGTCAACCACGACGGCGCCGCGAGCGGCCTCACAGTGCCCAACGGCCCGGCCCAGGAGCGGGTCCTCCGCGAGGCCCTGGCACAGGCCGGCGTCGAGCCGGCGGCGGTCGATTACCTGGAGGCCCACGGCACCGGCACGAGCCTGGGCGATCCCATCGAGCTACGGGCGGCCGGGGCGGTCTTCGGTGAGGGACGGGAGGCCGGCCGGCCGCTTCTCGTGGGGTCGGTCAAGACCAACATCGGCCACCTTGAAGCCGCCGCCGGGGTCGCCGGGCTGATCAAGGTCGTGCTCGCCCTCTCGCGGGGGCGGCTCCCGAAGCACCTGCACTTCGAGACCCCGAGCCCGCACGTCGACTGGGAGCGCCTCCCCCTCTCGGTGCTCGCCGAGGCCGCGCCGTGGCCCCGGAAGGAGAGGATCGCGGCGGTGAGCGCCTTCGGCTTCAGCGGCACCAACGCCCACGTCGTCGTGACCGCCCCGCCCCCGCCGGAAGAAGCGGCGGAACCGGCCGCGGAGCGGACCCACCACCTCCTGGTCCTCTCCGCCAAGAGCCGGCCGGCCCTGGTGGAGCTGGCCGAGCGCTACGCGCGCCGGCTTCTGGAGCCTCTGGAGCACCCGGAAGCCTCGCTCCCGGACGTCTCCTTCACCGCCGGGACCGGGCGCAGCCACCTGGAGCACCGGGCCGCCGTGGTCGCGGCGTCGGCGGCCGAGGCCGGGGCGCTCCTCCATGGCCTCGCGCGGGGCGAGATCGTTCCCGGCCTCTCCCTCGGCAGCAGCCGGGCGGCGCGGCCGCGGTGTGCCTGGCTCTTTCCCGGGCTTCAAGAGGCGGCGGGCTCGCCCGCGGCCGCCGGCCGGGGGCTCCGCCGATCGCAGCCGGTCTTCCAGGAGCAGATGGAGCGTTGTGAGCAACTCGCGGGCGGCCCGCCGCTCGCGGCGGGGCCTGCCCTCCTCGCCCTGGAGCTGGCCCTGGCCGACCTCTGGCGGAGCTGGGGGTTCGAGCCCGACGTCGTCCTGGGAGACGGCGTGGGGGAGTACGCGGCGGCGGTGGCGGCGGGGGCGCTCGCCACCGAGGAAGCATTCCGGCTCGTCGCCCAGTTCCCCCAGGGGCCGTCGGTCGCGGAGCTTGCCGCCTGGAGCGAGCGGGCCTCCGGGCCGGCGCGACTGGCGCTCTCCGGAGACGACCTGATCGAGGCGGGCTGTGGCGTCCTCCTGACCGTCGGTCCCGAGACCGCCGCCGGGGACGGCGCGCTCCCTGAAGGGATGGTTCGGATCGCCGGCTTGAACGAGGGCGATGTTGAGGGCGATGCGGATCGGCAGATCGCCCAGGCCGTCGCCCGGCTCTTCGTGGAAGGGTTCGCCCCCGACTTCGCAGCCTGGGATCGGCCCTGGCGGCGGCGCCGGGTCGAGCTTCCGACCTACCCCTTCGAACGGCGCCGGCATTGGATAGGGACCGGGAGCGGGCGGCAGGAGCCTCCGGAGGCGAGCCCGGCCGCGGTCGGGTCGACGCCCGAGGAGCGCCTCGCCTTCATCCGCTCCCGGATCGAGCGTGAGGTCCAGGCCGCCCTCGCCCTCCCCGAGCCGCCCGCGCCGCGGCAGGACTTCCTGGAGCTCGGGATGGACTCGATGGTGGCGACGGAGCTCACCCGCCGGCTGGAGGCGGCTCTGGGGCTCTCGCTCGCCTCGACGGCTTTCCTCGACCACCGGAGCGTCGCATCGCTCGCCGCCTACGTCGCCGGCCGTCTCGGCTCGCCGCCCTCCGCCCAGGCTGCCGCTCCGGTTGCCACCCCGGCCGCCGTTGCGGCCGGCCCCGGCGGCGCTTTCTGGCAGCGCCAGCTGGAGGCTTCGGAGCCGCCATTGCCGCGAGTGCCGGTGGACGGGACGCAGGGCGGCATTGGCCCGGTCCCCCTCCTCCTCTGGCCCGAGGGTGCCCCGGGGAGCCTCGGCTCGGAGCCGGAGGACCGGCCGACCCTCCGCATCTACACTCCGGCGTCGGAGCTTGCGACGGGCACCGCGATCGTCGTCTGCCCCGGTGGGGGATACTCGGCCCACGCCATGGACACCGAAGGGCACCAGGTCGCCGAGTGGCTCCAGACGCTCGGGGTGACGGCCGTGGTCCTCGGCTATCGGCTGGCGCCGCGCTATCGCCACCCAGCACCCTTCGAGGATGTGCGGCGCGCCGTGCGCTACGTCCGCAGCCGGGCGGCCGACCTCGGAGTCTCGCCCCGCCGAGTGGGAGTGATGGGCTTTTCGGCCGGCGGGCACCTCGCGGCGACGCTCGCCACCCGCCACGACGACGGGGATGCGGCCGCCGGGGACCCCGTCGAGCGGTACGGCTGCCGGCCCGACTTCCTCGTCCTCGCCTACCCGGTGATCAGCCTCATGGAGTGGCTCAGCGTGGTCACCCGGCGGAGCCTCCTAGGCGACGATCCGGATCCGGCGCTTCTCGACGCCCTGTCGGCCGACCGCCATGTCGACGAGCGCACGCCGCCGACCTTCCTCTTCCACACCGGCGAGGACGGGGCGGTGGCGGTCGAGCACAGCCTCGCTTTCTTCGGCGCCCTGCGCCGCGCCCGGGTGCCGGCCGAGCTCCATGTCTTCCCCTGGGGCGCCCACGGCGCCGGCCTCGCCGCCGGCGATCCGGTGCTCGCCGCCTGGAAGGAGCGGCTCCACGACTGGCTGCGTGCCTCGGGCTTCCTCGCCGACGTCGAGCGCGCCGCGGTCGAAGGCGAGGTCACCGTCGACGGCAAGCCCGTGGACTTCGGGACGATCACCTTCCTCCCCATCGATCCGACGCGTGACCTGACGCGCGATCCGACGAGGATGCCGCTCGCCTCGGGGCCCATCCACATCGGCCGCTACACCATCCCTGCGCACCGCGGTCCTGCGGTGGGGGAGAGCCGGGTCGAGATCCGCGTTTTGGGCGGCCTCGGGTCCGCGCCCACCGTCTTACGGCCGACGCTGGTTGAAGAGACGACCGTGCGGATCGATCGCGGCGAGAGCTCGCTCTCCTTCCACCTCGGTCCCCGGGCCGGCCTGGCTTCGGGGAGCGTCGGGAGCGTCGAATGAAGCTCGGGCTCTTCTGCGAGCACCAACTGCCAAGGCCGTGGAGCGCAGGCGGCGAGCATCGCCTGTTCACCGAGGCGCTCGACCTGATCGAGCTCGCCGACCGCCTCGGCATCGACCACGTCTGGCTCGCCGAGCACCACTTCCTCGAGGAGTACTCGCACTCGTCGGCGCCGGAGGTGTTCCTGGCCGCCGCCTCCCAGCGCACCCGGACGATCCGCCTCGGCCACGGGGTCATGCTGATGCCGCCCCGCTACAACCACCCGGCCCGGGCCGCCGAGCGCATCGCGACGCTCGACCTGGTGTCGAACGGCAGGGTCGAATTCGGGACCGGCGAATCCGCCTCGCGGGTCGAGCTCGAAGCCTTCGGCATCGACCGGCAGGAGCGCCACGAGATGTGGCGCGAGGCGCTGGAGCAGATCACCGACATGATGGTGATGGAGCCCTACGGCGGCGCGGCCGGCCGGCACGTCTCGATGCCCTGCCGCAACGTCGTCCCCAAGCCGCTCCAGAAGCCGCACCCGCCCCTCTGGATGGCATGCACGCGGCGCGAATCCATCCGGCTCGCCGCCCGGCTGGGCCTGGGAGCGCTGTCCTTCGCCTTCATCGACCCCGACGAGGCGAAGCGCTGGACCGAGGAGTACTACACGATCTTCCGCCGCGAGTGCTCGCCGATCGGCTACGCGGTCAACCCCAACGTAGCGATGGTGACCCCCTTTTTCTGCCACGAGGACGAGGGCGTCGCGCGCGAGCGCGCCATCGAGGGCTTCCAGTTCTTCCAGTTCGCCCTCTCGTACTACTACGGCCACGGCACCCACGTGCCGGGCCGGAGCGACCTCTGGGAAGAGTTCCAGAAGGTGCGGCCGGCCCTCCCCGGACGCCAGCTCGGCATCGGCACACCGCGGCAGCTGCGCGACTATCTGCTCGGCTTCGCCGAAGCCGGGGTCGACCAGGTGGTCCTCCTGCAGCCGGTAGGAAAGACCCGGCACGACCATCTCTGTGAGTCTCTCGGCCTCTTCGCCCGCACGGTGATGCCGGAGCTCCAGGCCCAGGAGGCCGAGCGGGAGCGGCTCAAGGCCCAGGTGCTGCGGCCGAGCGTCGAGGCGGCGCTCGCCCGGCGGCGGGAGCGCCGGCCGCTCGCCGACCTGGAGATCCCCGCCGTCCCCGCCTACGAAGCGCAAGCCTTCCGGCAGACCCCGGCGGTCGCCAGCGACGGGGGGCTCCGCTGGCAGGCCGAATACATCCGCCGGATCGCCGGCGAGGCCGACCGGCAGGGAATCACGCCCCGCGAGCCTGCCGAGTAGCGAGCTCCTCCACTCCCGCGAGAAGGAAGTCGCGCAGATTTTCGGGGTCCGGCACGATCGCCGGATCGGAGACGATCATCCCGCGGAGGGCGTTCTCGGTTGCGAGGAAGGTGAAGGCGGCGCCGTGCGAGAAGGGGAGGGCGGCGCCGGCATAGTGGGCGCTGATCGCGTGCCCGTCGAGCCGCGCCTTGCCCAGCCGGCTGGGCAGCACGGTGCAGGCGGCGTTGCAGCGCAGGGCGAAGTCCCACAGGTGGTCGCGCTGGAAGCCACGGGGCAGGCGGTGGAACTTGCCGCTGACGAAACGCAGCAGCTCGTCCACCCCGTTCTCTCCCGCCTCCCGGACGGCGCGCCGGAGAGCGTCGAAGCGGCGGCCCGGGTCGGGCTCTCCCAAGGGCAGGCGGACGAACCGCGAGCCGAAGAAGTTCCCCTGGGAGCGGGCGCGCGACGGCGGTTGATCGGCGTACGGGATCACGACGGTGAGGTCGCGGTCGACCGGCGCGCCATGATGCTCGTGGTAGCGCCGCAGGGCGGAGGTGAGGACGTTGAGCAGGACTTCAAGTGAGCTGGCGTCGAAGCGGCGCATCAGCCGGCGGAGCGTCGCGCGGTCCAAGTCGACGGGGGTCAACCGGCGTTCCGGCGAGCTCTCCCCGTTGAGCGGGCTGGGCCCGCGGTCGAGCCGGCCCCAGGCGCGCAGGCTGCGCAGGAGGGCGAGGAGCCGCGGCCGCGGCCGGGAGGCCGGCAGCGCGGGCGGCGGCGGCGAGCCGCGGCGCTCGTCGGCGCCGCCGAGGATCTCGTGCGCGAAGGCGAGGGCCGTGACGCCGTCGGCCACCAGGTGGTGAATCCGCCAAAGGATCGCCGCCGGGGCTCCCGACACCGGGAGCGCGACGAGGAGGAGGTGCCAGAGCGGCCGGTCCATGGGGAGCGGCGTCGAGAAGCGGCGGGCGAGCTCCGCTTCAAGGTCGGCGCGGCCGGCCGTCTCAGGCAGGGTGAGGGCCTCGACGTGCTGGCGGAGGTCGATCTTCGGGAGCGGCACGAGGGTCGGCGGCTCTCCTGGCCGGACGCCCGGCCGAACGACGCTCCGCATGCGCGGATAGGCGACGATCGTCCGCGCGAAGAGCTCTCTCAGGCGATCGAGGTCCGGAACGCCGTCGAGGAAGGTCACGAGGGCGATCGTCTGCGGCGTGACCGGACCGTGGAAACGCCAGAACATGGCGTCCTCGGGGGAAAGCCTCACTCCACCTTCTGCGGCGCTAGGTATTAGCGGGGGAGCTTGCGCCAGAGGACGATCAGCCATAGGAAAGTGGCTCCGGAGGCGACCCAGAGAAGAGAGGAAAGGGGGATCCGTCCGGCCACCAGGGTGTCGCGCCCGGAGGCCAGCAGGATGGCGAGGCCGACCCAGAGGATCGCCAGGGTGAGGAGCCGGGTCCGCTGGTTGGCGCCGCGGCGGTTGGCCGGCGAGTCGGTGCTCTCGACGTTGAGGACGAAGCTGCCTTCGGCGAGGCTCTGGAGGAGGTGGAGGAAGCGCTCGGGCGGCTCGTCCAGGGCTTCGAGGACGGGGAGGAGGGCGGCTTCGATCCGTTCCGGCTGGAGCTGCGCTCGAAGACGCTCGATCCGCAGGCGCCTGAAGAACTCCTTGCCCACCGAGGCGAGGCTCGCCCGCGAGCCCAACTGCCGCGCCACGGTCTCCGCGGTGAGGAGCGAGGAGTAGAGCGTCAGGAGGCCCGGCGGGATCGTCATACCGTGACGCCGGGCGGCGCGCAGCACGCTGATCATCGAGTGGGCGAGGGGAGACTCGTCCTCCACCGGCTCTCCCGCGAGATCGCGGAGTCGGGTAAAGCGGTGGTGCTCGGCGAGGAAATCGTTCCGCAGCGCCTCCGGGTCCGCGCCCTCCCCTGGGACGAGGAGCTCCAGGAGCTCGCGGACCATGCCCTCCGGGTCGTCCCCATAGGCGGCGGCGGCGAAGCGGCGGACGCCCGGCCGCAGCTCGATCTCGAGCGTCTCGACGAGGCTGAGGTCGACAAGGCCGATGACGTTGCCCGGCAGGGCGATGAGGTTGCCCGGGTGGAGGTCGGCGAGGAACACTTCGTGCCGAAAGACCTGGTCGAGGCAGGTTCCGAGGAGGTTCTCGGCCAGGACGTCGCGGTCGAAGCCCAGAGCGGCGATTGCGTCGGGCGCGCCGGGCGAGCCGCTCCTGACCAGGCGCAGGAGATCGCTCAGGAGGACGCCCGGGAGGAACTCCATGGTGAGGATGCGGCCGCTCGAAAGCTGGGGGAGGGCCCGCGGCACCCGCACGTGGGGGTCGCTCGCGAGGAGCGCTCCCATCCGCTGGAGGTTTCTGAGCTCCGTTAAGAGATCGAGCTGGACGAGCATCCAGCGCGAGATCTCCCGCTGCGCCTCGCGGAGCGATACCCCCGGGACGAGACGGACGAGATCGACCAGCGGGGCGAGCCGGCGGGCGCGGGCGAGGTCCCTCCGCACCCGTTCGTGGATGCCGTGACGGAGGATCTTGACCGCCACCTGCTGGCCGTCCCAGGTCTCCGCCTGGTAGACCTGGGCGAGGGATGCCGCCGCCACCGGCCGTAGATCGAACGCCGAGAAGGCCGCTTCGAGGCTCCGGCCGAAGTCCTGCGCGAAGACCTCCGCGGGAGACTCGTCCGCCGAGGGCGGAACCCGGTCGACGAGGTCCAGGAGCTCCAGGCAGAGCTCGCGCGGGACGAGGTCCGGCCGGAGGGCGAGGAACTGGCCGATCTTGACGAAGATGGGGCCGAGCCGTTCGAGCGACCGCCGGAAGAGCGCCGGGAAGGCCGGCCTGGCTCCGGTGCCGCCGGTCCGGGCAGTCTCGGCGGCCGTCGGTGGGGATGGCGGTGGGCTCACAGTCGCCGCCTCTCCCCGCTCCAGAAGACCGCGGCCCCGGCGCAGGAGGCCGCGACCGCAGCCGCCAGGAATCGTCCGAGCGCGCCGCCCGCGGGGCCCAGGGCGAGGAGGGCCGTGGAGATCGCGAGCAGGACGAGGACGATCGGCTTGACCGCGAGAGCGCCAGCGCTGGGAAGGCGGGGACGTCGTACGACCCGGAGGGGACGCTCCCCGCGTCCGCCGGCATGAATGGCATCGGCGGCATGGGCGGCATGGACGAGGAGATCCGCGAGCCCCAGAACCCTCTCGGGGTCGGCGAGGCGGCGGGCGGCGCGCTCCGCGGGCTGCTGCTGCCGCGCCCGGAAGAACTCGTTCATGGCGGCCAGGAGGTCGAACTCGACGGGCAAGCGGTAGGCGGTGGCATCGAGAATGGTGAGAGTGCGCCAGAAGAGGAGTTGGTCAGGCTCCGTCCGCAGCCGGTGCCGGCGCATGAGCTGGAAGACCTCCATCTGATAGTGCGCAGCGAGCCGCTCCGCGGCGCCCGCCGAGCCTGACGAAGCCGTTCGGACGGCGCCGTACCAGGCGCCGAGGAGCGCCAGCATCTCGCGCCGGAAGCGGGGGAGGTCGGTCTCCTCGGTGGGCGTGGCGAGCGCCATGTAGCACCGGTAAGCCGCCTCCAGGCGTCCCGCGGCGAGGCTGCCGAGGAGGGCCGCGAGGCGCTCCGCATGGCGCTTCGGCAGCTCGCCGAAGATGCCGAAATCTACGAAGGCGATGCGGCCGTCTCCGCCGACGATGATGTTGGCGGGATGCGGGTCGCCGTGGAAGACGCCGGTCGTGAAGAGCTGGTCGAGGCAGGCCCGGGCGAGGTCCGCCATCACCCGCTGCGGATCGACGCCCGGGAGCAGGTGCGAGAAGGCGTCGGGATCGCCGGCCTCGGCGCGCTCGCAGACCGCGAGGAGGCTTTTGCCCTCGACGAGCTCCATGGCGAGAACCCGGCGGGTGGTCAGGTCCCAGCGGATCTCCGGCACGTGCACGAACGGTGGGGCCTCCCGGCGCACCCGCTCGGCGGTCCTCCCCTCGTTGAGGAAGTCGATCTCGCGGAGGGTGAAGTCCGCCACCTCGCGGACGCTCTCGGTCATCGAGAGGCTGCCCAGGAGGTGGAAACGGTCGGCGAGCCAGGACAAGCGGAGGAGGTTCCTGATGTCGGAACGGAGGACGGTCTCCGCCCCAGGCCGCTGGACCTTGATCGCGAGGAGATGGCCGTCGTGGGCTCGCGCCCGGTGGACCTGGGCGATCGAGGCCGAACCCAGGGGCGTCGGCTCGAAGCTCGCAAAGAGCTCGCCGAGCGGCCGGCCGAGCTCCGCCTCGACGACCGCGCGCACCGCCTCGAAGCCCAAGGGCGGCACCTCGTTGAGGAGGTTCGACAGCTCGCGGCAGACCGCGGCCGGGAGCAGGTCGTAGCGGATGGCGAGGAACTGCCCCAGCTTGACGAAGGTCACCCCCATGTCCTCAATGAGGCGGCGGAGACAGTAGCTGGCGGTGAGCCGGTGCGGCGAATGTCGCGGCCATCGCGGCCATCGCGGCAGGTGCGCGAGGTAGATCGCTCCCCAACGGGCGCCGTAGAGGCCCAGGAGGCACGCCCGGTAGAGATCGAGCAGGGCTCGCCGCATCGCCGCGGAGTATAGCCGAGGCCTGGATGCCGTGCCGGTCCTGCCGCCGAGCGGAGCAGCCCAACGACACATGGTATTTTTAGGCCCATGATCCCCAGGGGCAGATCTCTTCCGGGAACCGCGCCGCACGTCGCGGCGGCGCTCGCGGTTCATCGCGCCGTTCCAGCCCGGAACCCCGCGCCGGCGCCTGCCCAGCCGCAGCGGATGGGGGTCGCGGGAGGGCGGCCCCTGGCGCCTCACGTGGCCGCCGCTCTCACCCGCCCGGCTCCCGCTCCGCCGGCTCCCGGGAAGAGCCTGCATGCCGGACCTCCCGTCCATCCCGCATCGGCCGCGTCGGCGGCGCCAAGCGGAAGAAGAGCACTCCGGCCACCCCCAGCCGCGCAGCCTTCTTTCGCCCCGCGGGTCACTCCTGCACCCCATACAGCGCGTATCCCTCCTCAAGCGGTGCGGCCGTCCGGAACGGTCGCCCAGCGAGCCGTTCTGGTCGCCAACCCGATCCATCCCTGGCAGGGGTTCGGAGGCCTGGCGGCGAGCGGTGGCGGCGGCGAGCCTCCGCGGCGGCCTTACGAGCCTCCCAAATCTCACTCGATCTCCTATCTCTGGCAGGTCGACTGGGAAGCGGTCGAGGAGGCGGAGGCGGAGCGGAGTCGGGCGGAGAAGGACTACGAACGCCGATGGGGAACGCGGCTGCCGGCGCCGTCCCAGGTGCGAGGCAAGGGCGGCGCGATCGGGCGGGAGCGTGATTCTCGGGCGAGCGGCATCTCCTCGCGGCTTGAGCGGCGCTATCCCCGGGTTCCCAGGGTGCTGATCGATCAGATCGCCGATGCCAAGGCGATCCTGATGGACCGCCGCTATGTCGAGACGAAGCTGCGCGAGCTTCAAACCCACATGGTAGAGCAGAAGATCAGCCTGGACCGAGCCCTGAGCGAGGCGGAGGAGGTGGAAGGCTTCCATCCTCGCCAGGAGGTGCGAGATCTTCTCAGCCGCGACGGGTTCCGGGAGATCCTCCGCGGGATGTATCAGATTTTCGACGTCGGCACTCCCTTCGATCATGGCCCTCATACCCACCGGCTCCAGTGGTATGTGCTCTACCGCGCCCACTCCGAGGGCCGGCTCATCGTGCCGCCCCGACAGCTCTATCGCGTGCTCGGCACGGATCAGTTCATCCACAATGAGCGGCGAACGATCTGGGACGACGTCTTCGACTTCGACCAGGACGCCGCGGAGATCGTCGGAGGCGAGTCCGGGAAGGAGGCCCGCGAGCTCGCGGGCTACAGCTCACCGGAAGGAGGGCTCGAACGGCTCGTCCGTCGCAACGGTCCACTGCGTGGAGGCCCGCTCGAGCAGGAGCTGCGGCGCCTCGCACTGATCTCGATGGAATTTGGCGCCGAGGCGATCCTCGATCCGCGGCCGGCTCTCACGCAGGGCATCATCCTGTCCGAATTCATGCTGAACCAGAAGCTCGACGTCGAAGCTCGGAGGAACCAGCTCGACCAGTTGTCGCTCTCGGCTCTTCTGGCACTCTACCTCCAGTATCGGCCGACCTCCCCCCTCAAGGGCGTTTCCTTCTAGAGGGGAGCCGGCCCCCGGGTGCCGTTTCCCGCTGCAGTGGAATGGCATACCCTCGAGTCCAGAGAACCCTTCTCTGTGTCAAATCCAGAACAGAACTCTACAGCTTGAACGAGAGCAGGAGAGCCGGTTTTACCTGTGCCTTCGCACGAGCTCGCTTCTTCTTTGCACGACTTTTCTTGCTCAAGCACTGCGCTGGATGATAACGTGTGGGGAAACGCATCCCAATTTAAGGAGATGATCATGAAACAGAAAGCAGCGCTGTGGGCGTTGGTGTTGCTGTTTATCGCCGGGATCTCTTCGGCCGCCATTTCCAAAGAAGACAAGAAGGCGGCGAAGAAGCTGCTGGAGGGGACCCTCTACTTCCGGATCGATGCCCCCTGCGGCCTGGGAAGACACCCCTTCGGGACCTACAAGTTCCCCCTGGTCGAGGTCTCGCCCACGGGGAGCAACACCCAGAGCGGGGAGGGCCTCTCGGCCGGTCCGTTCCACGCCCAGAGCATTTACTGGGGGGTGGGTCCCAACGATTCCGTCAAGTTCGACAGCATCAAGTACTACGACGAGGAGAACGCCGCCGAGCTCGAGGTGGCCGGAGTGGGGAAGTCGGACGGCAACGACACCGTCATCAAGCTGGTCAACATCCTGACCTTGGACGATTTCAAGAAGGCGATCGACCAGGCGTTCTCGCACGTCCCCCTGCAGGAGGAGCACGCCGACTGGTCGGCCGACGTCAAGAAGGCGATCGCCGACCGCAAGCTGATGAACGGCATGACCAAACGCCAGGTCTTCTACGTGACCGGCAGCCCCGAGAGCGTCAAGGAGAGCGAGGAGAAGGGCAAGAAAGTTGAGACCTGGTCCATGCGCCAGGACCGCGGGGCGAAGATCGGCTTCTGGACCTTCTCCGCGGGAGAGAAGACCGGCCTTCCCAACAATCTGCGCTTCGAGGACGGCAAGCTGGTCGGGGCCGAACAGGCCACGAGCCCGGGAGGGCTCAAGCTCGACAATTGAGGCTGTCCCAAGCCCCGACTTTACCGCGACGCTCCTCCGCCCAGGAGAAGCAGGCCCGCAGCCGACCGACGAGGAAGCACGTCGGACGGCTGCGCCTGACCTGTAGGGGGCGACGGTCCTTTCAGAACCTCGGACAAGAGCTCGCTAAAGGGCAGCCTCAGACACCTTTCCCGGCTTCCGGGCCCGGAGCAGGAGCCAGATGCCCGCGATCACCTCGACCACGGAGCCGCTCAGTCTCGCCAGCCGTTCCCCCTCCTGGCCACGGATGGGAACCCCAGGGTGGTGAAAGATGGACGCAAAGAACCAGCCGGAGAGTTGGAGGAGGAGAGTTTCGAGCCCGGAGATCAGAAAGATCAGACCCGCGACAAAAAAGGCGAGCATGGAGAGATCGCCGGTCGTGAAGGCGGCCTCTTCCTCGCCTGAAGCCGGGCTGCGGAGGATCCAGCCGGTCACCACCTCTGTGCGGGCCAGGAGAAACCAGACGACGACCAGCGAGATCACCAGCTCGAGCGACAGAATGTACAGCATGCCGCCTCCACGGAGCTCCTCCGGAAGCCCGAACGAAACGGCGAGCTCCGAGGCGAGGTTGATGGCGGACAGAAGGAGATACAGCGCGAAGAACCGGACAGCCGCGGCCGTGAGCGTTTGGATCTTCATAGAGTGCCCCCTTGGACCACAGTATGGCAGGATCGGAGGGTCTGTGGCCGCGGGCTGCCGATCGGCGTCCTCAGCTCCCGATATCCTGCAATGGCTCTATTGAAAATAATCTTCAATTAACAGAGTATGCGATGTGCCCGGCTGTCCCACCGCGGCACATTCCCCTTGGGAAGGAGGATCGTGGCCCCCGACGTCGCAGCGCTCCTCGCATCGCCGAACTGGCTCGCGGCGCTCGGGCTGGCCGAACGCGCCGCCTGCCACCGCACGCTGCCCCCGCCGCGCGCCGCGGCGGCGCGGCAGCGCGCCGGGCGGCGGTTCGCGCGCTGGCGCGCCCAGGAGCCGTTCGCTGCCGACGGTTTCTTCGCCCGCCGTCTGGCCGTCGAAGGGGTGACCCCGGCGCGCCTGCGCAGCCTCCTCGGCGAGGCCCCCGCCGAGCTGGCCGCCGCCCTCACCGCCCTCAATGCCTCGCCGCCTTGGTTGCAGGAGCTGGCGGCGGCCTACGCCGGAGCGCCGCCGCCGGAACGTTTCCCGCTGCCGCCGGAGGTGCTGGCGGCGAGCGGTCAGGCGCCCTTCCTGGAGGCTGCGCGGCCGGTGCTGGACCGCGCCTTCTCACGCCTGCTCGCCGGTCTCGAGGCGCTGGCCGCCGCTTCGCCCGCTTCGGCAACGCCGCGTTTCACGCCCGCGGCGGTCGCCGCCATGCTGAGTCGCGGTCTCACCTCGCATATCCAGCTGCTGCTCGGACGCACCCTCGTGCTCGAGCTGCATCTCGCCGGCCTCGACGGCAGGCTCGCCGGCGCCACCCCCGAGGAGCGTTTCCACAGCTTCATTGCATACCTGCGTCAGCCGGCCGGCGCCCTGGAGATCCTGCACCGCTATCCGGTGCTCGCCCGCCAAGTGGTCGAGACGGCAGGCCGCTGGGCCGACTTCGGCCTGGAGATCTGCGGCCACCTGGCGGCGGCGGACGACCGTTGGCGCGCCGCCTTCTCTCCGGCGGGCGAGCCTGGGGAGGTGGTGGAGATCGCGAGTGGGCTGGGCGACGCGCACCGCGGCGGCCGCTCGGTGGCGCGCTTGCGCTTCGCCTCGGGGCTGCAGCTCATCTACAAGCCGCGGCCGATGGCTGTCGAGGCGGCTTTCCAGGAGCTGCTGGGCTGGTGCGTGGAGCGCGGCTTCACCCCCGCCTTCAGGCAGCTGAAGGTGGTCGACTGCGGGGACCACGGCTGGGTGGAGGCCGTGGCGCCGGCCCCCTGCGCCAGCGCGGCGGAGGTGGAGCGCTTCTATCAGCGCCAGGGCGGCTTTCTGGCGCTCCTGTTCGTGCTCTCGGCCACCGATATGCACCACGAGAACCTGATGGCGGTGGGCGAGCATCCCATGCTGCTCGACCTGGAGGCGCTGTTCCATCCCCTCGACCAGCGTTTCGGCGGCACCGCGGCGGCGGCCGAGCTGCCCGACACGGTGATGCGCGTCGGCTTCCTTCCCGATGAAGGCTGGGGCGGTGAAGCCGGCGGTGGCGCCGGCATCGACTTGAGCGGCCTGACCGCCACCGCCGGCCAGCTGGTGCCGCAGACCGTGCTCGGCCTGGCCGACACCGGTACCGACCGTATGCGCTTCCTCAAGCGGCAGACCGAAATGCCAGTGGGAGGCGAGCACCAGCCGACCCTGAACGATGCCGCGGTACCGCTCGCCGGCTACATCGAGGCGTTGATCGAGGGATTCGTCCGCATGGCGCGGCTGCTGGCGGCGCACCGCGCCGAGCTCGCCGCGCCGGCCGGGCCGCTCGCCCCGTTCGCCACGGCCCCGGTGCGCGTGCTGCTGCGCCAGACCGCCGCCTACGCCGCCCTCTACAACGACGCCCAACATCCTTACGTGCTGGGCGATGCGCTGGAACGGGAGCGCCTGCTCGACCTGCTTTGGACGGTGGTTCCGGAGCGGCCCGCCTTCGAGCGCCTGGTACCGGCCGAGCATCGCGACCTGCGAGGCGGCGACATTCCGTTCTTCACCACCTGGCCGGGATCGCGCGACCTGCTGGCGAGCGACGGCGAGCGCATCGCGGACTTCCTGGACGAAAGCGGCATGGCGCGGGTCGCGGCGCGTCTCGACAGCTTCGACGAGGCGGAGATCGAACGCCAGACGTGGCTGGCGCGGAGCGCCCTCCTGGCGGCGACCGGCCGGCCCGCGCCGTCGCCGGAGTACGAGTTGCAGGAGACCTCGGGTCCGCCCAGCGCGGCGGAGCTGCTGGAGGCGGCGATGGCGGTGGGGCGCAGCCTGACGGCGCTCGCTTTCCAGAGCGGCGCGGCGGCCACCTGGTTCGGCCCCGACCTGCCGCAGGACAGCCGCCGCTGGCGGGTCGTCCCCGCCGGCGCCGACCTCCACCTCGGCGTGCCAGGGATCGCCCTCTTCCTCGCCTTCCTGGGAGAGATCGCCGGCGAACCGCAGCTCACCGCCCTGGCGCGGGCCGCGACCGTCACCCTGCGCAGCCAGGTGGCCGCCGGCTCCCAACTGCTGACTGCCGTCGGCGCCTATTCCGGCTGGGGCGGCGCGATTTTCGCCCTCACCCATTTAGGGGCGCTGTGGCAGGACGATGCCCTGCTCGACGAAGCCGAGCGCATCGCCCACTCCCTCGGCCCGGCGATCGACGCGGACGAGCACTGCGACCTGGTCGGCGGCGTCGCCGGCTGCCTGGTCTGCCTGCTCGGCCTGCACCGCCTGCGACCGTCGCCGCGCCTCCTCGATCTAGCGGTGCGTTGCGGCGAGCGCCTGCTCGCGCGGGCGGTCGCCATGCCGCAGGGGCTCGGCTGGGCGTCGGTGGTGGCACCGGGGCCGCCGCTCGCCGGCTTCTCCCACGGCGCCGCCGGCATCTCGTGGGCGCTTTGGCAGCTCGCCGAGGCGTGCGGCGGCGAGCCGCGCTACCATGCCACCGCCCTGGCGGCGGTCGCCTACGAACGCTCGCTCTACTCGCCAACCGCCCGCAACTGGCCCGACCTCCGGGCCGGCGGCGAGGCCGCAGGCGGAGGGGCGCGTTACCTCAACGCCTGGTGCCACGGCGCTCCAGGCATCGCCCTCTCCCGCCTCGACGGCCTGCGCCATGCCGACAGCGAGCTGCGCGAGGACGCGGCGACCGCCGTCGCCACGACCCTCGCCGGTGGCTTCGGCCGCGGCCACTGCCTGTGCCATGGCGATATCGGCAATCTCGAAGTGGTGCAACATGCCGCCGCGATCCTGGACGATCCGGCGCTCGCGGCGCGTGCCGGCCGTCTCGCCGGCGGCATCCTGGCCGATATCGGAGAATGTGGCGATCGTGGAGAACGTGGCGAACGCGGTTGGCGGCTCGGCCTGCCCATCGCCGCCGAGCCGCCGGGCCTGATGGTCGGCCTGGCGGGCGTCGGCTACGGCCTGCTGCGCCTCGCCGCTCCGGGCCGTGTGCCCTCGGTGCTCCGCCTGGAGCCGCCGCCCAGCCTTAGGCCTCCGGCGTGGGATTCCCTCGCGCCGGCTCGCAGCAGGAGAGAACGATGAAGAAGCTCCATGTGTCGCGCGCCTTCCGTGATCTCGACTATTACCTCAGCCTGAGCGACGCCGAGCGCGCCGCCCTGCCGGCCCATCCGGCGGCGTCGATCGACGTCACCGGCGACCAGCTGAAGGGCGTAAACGGCGCCCTGACCATCGGTGCCTGCAGCACTCGCACCTCCATCTGCAGCCCCTGCCCGCCGGCCGTCTGTCCCTAAGACCTCAAGGTGAGAGCAGGGACCTCCCCGCTCTCACCCCTCCCCTCTCTAGAAGAGGAGCCTACAGTTTGAATCCAGAAGCGTGAAATTCGTAAGCAGACGTGCACGATTTAGAATGAGGCCGTCCATTGCCGCGGACGAGGGTGAGCCAGGCTACCGCGTCCAGCGAGTACACGTCGGCCACAGGTCAGGCGAAGAGGAGGCCGCTTAAGGTCGAGCCGCTTCTGTACCGTCCACCTAAGTCAGAGCGCACCTCGCGCTCCTAGGGGCCCGGTTCTCCCTATTCGGCGGGGGCCCAGCCGGCCGGAGCCATCTCGAAACTTCTGAATTCGAAGGCAGGGGCGACCGTGCAGCCCACGAGGGTCCAGTCGCCGAGACACCGGGCGGTCTGCCAGACGCCGGCCGGGATCGTGACCTGCGGGCGCTCGCCTGCTCCCAGATCGGTGCCGAGGCGGTGGACCGAGGTCTCCCGGCCGTCGGCCGAGAGGGTGAGATCCAGGGCTCCCCCGGCGTATTGGTGCCAGATCTCGGCGGCATCGGTCACCCGATGCCAGGAGGAAATCTCCCCGGCCCGGAGCAGGTAGTAAATGGCGGTCGAGGCTCCCCGCCCGCCCTCCTGCGGTCGGTCGCGGAAGGTCTCGCGGTAGAAGCCCCCTTCCGGATGGGGCACGAGCTCCAGGATCCGGATCACCTCCTCGGCTGCGAGCGGTCGGTCCGTCGTCGGCATGGCACCGTCTCCTCTCCCGTTTCTCGAGCCAGTATCCCTCTCAACATGGCACCTAACAGCACCTGTACCTTTCGTTGCCGCACTGTGAAAGGGCTCCGGGCTGTGGCCGGCTTCCGCAACGTCGTCGGAGCCTCGGCCTAAGCGAGATAGAATGGACGTTTAGAAGACATCCGACATGACCGTATTGCTTGAGCAAGCCATGGCAGAAATCGAGAAACTGCCAGCAGACGCGCAAGATGCCATCTGTACGAAAAGCGTACGAAATGGGGCGAGAGGGGTTCCGCGGTGACCCCTAACGGATTGATTCTAAATGGTGGGCCGTCAGAGACTCGAACTCTGGACCCGCGGATTAAAAGTCTGTCAAGGCCAATTCGCCACAACCCTTCACAACACCATAACCCATTGATTTTTATTGGCTTATGCCTCAAAGGAGGGAGGGCGAAGTTTGCCAGAAATGGGCGAAGATTGGGCGGCAGTGTACCGAAATTGTACACGCTTTCGCCGCGGATTCTCAGCCTGCATGCTCGCCGGGAGGCCCGATGAACGGCCACCAAACTCCCACGAAAAGAGCCGCCAAACCGCGGCTCGACGGCCGTAGGCCAGGCTCCCCGGCGTCCCTCTCGGACATCCTCGGCACCATCGACCTACCAATTGCGGAGGGGGCAGGCCAGCAGACCGCCGCAGACCTTTCGTCCTTATCCGCTTCTCCATCCGTTCCAGCCTCTCTGGCGGTCCTGGCAGACCGTCCCGAGGAGCCCAACTCCCTTCTCCTCGCCGCCAAAGCGCTCGTCTTCTGCGGCTTCCCCTACAAACGTAGCCCGCTGACGACGATCCCCCGCGAGGCCCAACTCGGCTCCGACACCCACCTGACCGTCTACTTCTCGACGACGGAGCCGGACGTCCCCATCCCCTTCGGTGCCGATCGAGCCCTGCTCGCATGGATCACCACCCTCACCTACGATACCGGCTTCGTCAACTTCGCCAGCCTGACCGATTTCTTCGAGGCCTTCCAACTCGCCCGTTCCGGAGTGCAGTACCGACGCTTCGAGGAGCGCCTGCAGCGTCTCCTCAGCCTCTCGATGACCTTGCTCCTGCGGACCCCGACCGGCACGGCCCGTCTTAACATGAGGCCGATCCAGAGGGCCTATACACCGAGGGATGGAGCTGAGGCCCGGCGAATGCTGGCCACGGAGAACCGTTCCCAGCTATCCTTTCTCCCTGTCGACCTGCAGCGGTACGGAATCGTTCTCGACCCGGCGTTCCATGACTACCTGCGCAACAGCCCTGTGGTCCTGCCTCTCCGTCTGATGCGCAGGTTCCACAACCGCCCTCTCTTTTGGGACGGCGCGTCGTACCTCCTCTACCGGTGCTGGTCGGCCGTGACCCCGTCCCGGATCAGCTGGCGGCGTATCCGCCGGCAGCTCGCGAGCATTGATCAGCACGATCGGCGGCTTGCTTCCACCTTGAACTGCGTCGCCGAGGAGATTCGGAGCGACTACCCGGACTTTCCCGCACAAGTCGAGAAGGGCACCCATGATCTCCTGGTCGGACCTTGGCGGCCGCCCCGGGAACACCTCCGGCCGTGAGGAGCGGTTTTCGGTACTCCTCGCAGCCCAGGTATCACCCAAAACGTCGGGACTTGTGTACAACTCCCGACAAATTGTATTCTTGTGGTCATGCTGACGGTTGACCAACGCCGGGCGCTCCAAGTAATCCACCGACTCGGGGTGGTGCGCGCGGCCGACCTTGAGGCGCGCAACATCCCGCGCCAGCGGCTGTACCAGCTTGTCCGCAAGGGCGAGGTGGAGCGTCAGGCTCGGGGGATCTATGCTGCCAGCGATCACCCCCACACCACCGAACACGCGCTCGTCCAGGTTGCAAAGCGGGTCCCGAACGGGGTGATCTGCCTGCTCACCGCACTGCGGTTCCACGATCTGACGACCCAGCTTCCGGCCGAGGTCTGGGTCTCCCTGCCCGAAAAGGCCCGCAAGCCTCGGCTCGACTATCCGCGCCTTCGAGTCACCCGTTTCTCCGGAGCCGCTCTCACCGAAGGCATTGAGACACACCGGATCGAAGGGGTCGATGTCCGCGTGTACTCGGCGGCCAAAACGGTCGCCGACTGCTTCAAGTACCGCCATAAGATCGGCATCGACGTGGCCGTCGAAGCCCTCCGCGACTTCAGTCGTCACCACCGCGGCGGAGGCACGGACCTCGCCCGCTTCGCCCAGATCTGCCGGGTGACGCGGGTGCTGCAGCCCTACCTGGACGCGATTCAATGAAGGGGAGAAGCGAAACCTGCCGGCCTCCGTCTCGGCACTCCTCCTCAATCAAGTCCGGCAGACCGGAGACGACTTCCAAAGGCTCCTCACGAGTTTCTGTTTCGAGAGATTTCTCCATCGACTCGGGGTATCCGCGCATGAGAACGCTTTGTTCTCAAGGGTGCCATGCTCCTTCGGGCGTGGTCCGATCAGCCCTATCGGGCGACGAGGGATCTGGATCTTCTGCGCAAGGGAGACGGCTCCTTCGATGCGATTCGGAAGGACATCGAGACGATCTGCTCCGCGGAGATCGAGCCCGATGCCGTGGTGTTCGATCCCGCCTCGATCCAGATCGAGGCGATCCGGGTGGAAGATGAATATGCAGGTGTGCGCGTGATGTTGCCCGCTTGTTGTGCCGCTGCGCGCCTGAAGCTGCAGATCGATATCGGCTTGGGAGACTCGGTGTGGCCTCCCGTCGAGCGTCGAAAGTCCTCGGAGCTGCTCCTGGAGCGTGGCCTCGGTCGACTGGAGCCGCCAACACGCCACAGCGAGACGCTCGCGATCCCGCAGGAGAACGGTGTAGTGGTCGAGAGTTTCGGTGGAGGGCCTCGCGAGGAAGTGCCGCTCCAGGAGACCGAGATTCGGCGATGCCGATGCGAGCCCGGAGGTAGAGAGGCTCCAGGGTCTGGGCCCGTCTCTCGATAGCGTGCAGGCGAGGAGGCTCGGACTGCGGCTCCGTGAGACCTCGCGAGCGACTTGCCGTGGGCGCCCCGGGAGGTCCGTCGACGCTCTTCGAAGCCGAGGGGAGCGCCTCTCGGGATCGCCGAGACGGGTCGAGAGGCGGGAGTGCTCACGATGCAGGGCATGAAGACGCGCTTCGAGTCGGATGCCGAATCTCTCGAGGTCGGCGTGCCGTTCGAGGGAGCGTTCCACCGCGGCCCGGAGAGCCCCGAGGTCCGGGCCTGGAGCGGCGAGCTCCCGGTGCAACAGAAGGTATCCCCAACGGGGACGAGTTCGAAATCGCTCTTCACCCTGCTGGCCCAGCTAAACCAAATCCGCTCTATGGGTTGGAGTCTCTGCCGGCAGGATGGCGTATCGCGTGAGGAGGGCCAATGAGCCGCCTCCAGAAAGCCACGGGGAGGTCCCGCGAGCCCCGGTTCGACTGTGGACCGAGCAGTTGCAGGACAGGCGCTCCGGCGTCCCTCTCGGACATCCTCGGGACGCTGAACCTACCCACCGTCGAGGGCGCGACTCGCCTGCACGATTCGATCCCATCCGTTCAGAGTTCCCTCCCGCCTGCTCTCGATCGGCCCGACGACCCCAACTCCCTCCTCCTCGCCGCCAAGGCTCTGGTCTTCTGCGGCTTCCCCTACAAACGTAGCCCGCTGACGACAATCCCCCGCGAAGCCCAACTCGGCTCTGACACCCACCTGACCGTCTACTTCTCGACGACGGAGCCGGACGTTCCCATCCCCTTCGGCGCCGACCGCGCCCTTCTCGCCTGGATCACCACCCTTACCTACGACACCGGCTTCGTCAACTTCGCCAGCCTGACCGACTTCTTTGAAGCCTTTCAACTCGCCCGTTCCGGGGTGCAGTACCGGCGCTTCGAGGAGCGCCTGCAGCGTCTCCTCAGCCTCTCGATGACCTTGCTCCTGCGGACCCCAACCGGCACGGCCCGTTTCAACATGAGGCCGATCCAGAGGGCCTATACATCGAGGGACGGAGCCGAGGCCCGGCGACTGCTGGCCACGGAGAACCGCTCCCAGCTCTCGTTTCTCCCCGTCGACCTGAAGCGGTACGGAATCGTCCTCGACCCAGCGTTCCATGACTACCTGCGCAATAGCCCTGTGGTACTGCCTCTCTCTCCGTCTGATGCGCAGGTTTCACAACCGTCCCCTCTTCTGGGACGGTGCGTCTTACCTCCTCTACCGATGCTGGTCGGCTGTGACTCCATCTCGGATCAGCTGGCGGCGCATCCGCCGGCAACTCGCAAGCATCGACCAGCACGATCGGCGGCTTGCTTCCACTTTGAACTGCGTCGCCGAGGAGATCCGCTGCGACTACCCCGATTTCCCCGCGCAAGTCGAAAAGGGGACGCACGATCTCCTGGTCGGACCTTGGCGGTCGCCCCGGGAACACTTTCGGCCTTAATGGTCGTTTTTTGGGGTAGGCAGCGCGGCCAGCGCCAGTTCGCCGCAGGCTACCTTCACGTACGCCGACAGAAATTGGCCTCGTCGGAACATCGTACCCGCTGGCTGGACTCGCCGATAAGGGGCTATCCTTAAATAAAGGCGCTCACGCTTCCGAGAAACTTTACCGGGGGCCAGGAATCGCGAAGCTTCGCCGGGTGCTCCCCGGCCTGGTGGACGCGAATCCCGAAGCGTCGGTTGTGGCTGAGGAAGACGTGGGACGGCGGCTCCGTCGCGACGCGGCCCCTTCAGCAGGGAACTCTCTGGTCCGAAACGGCTTCCAGTCTATCAACGCGCCAGCGTTACGCGTCGCTATCCAGGCTTGCGACACGTGGACGAACGCTTGCGCGCGACGACCAAGCGTTGCAGGGTCCGCACCGGCTACAGCTCGACAATTCGGCGTTGGGAGGGCCGGGCGAGGTTCGCGGCCCGCGAAAATGCATGGGAAGGTGGCCGATGGCGCAGGCAGTGTTCTATACTTACGATAGATAGTAAAAAAGAAGATTAGAGCAAATCTGGCGAGGGTCGAACCGAGCTGACCTTCTCGTGGAATCAGGCAGTGGGAACGAAGGGCAGGACGTGACAAGAGATCCATCACCTGACTGTGCTGATTCCAGCGCGAATGTCGCGTGGGGCGTCAGCTCGGTCTCAAACGAAGAGAAGGAGAACCGATGAGGAAGTCCATGTACTTACTTCTTGCTTGTACCCTGTCCCTTCCCACCCTGGCGGATGCCTCGGTACAGAGGTCTGGGTTGACCCGCCAGGTCGTGGCCCGCGGCTGCTCGGCTGCAGGGCTCGCTGCCGACATCGTCCCCGGGGGTTGCGCCGCCTCCGCTGTGACCCGGCGGGTGATCACCGGCAACGTTGTCGAGTACAGCTTTCAGGTGAGGACCGGCGCCGGCGAACACGACCTGATCGGCCTCCACCGGGTGGTCCGGGAGTCGGCACCCTCCGTCCCTGCCCGCGCTCGGCAGGCCATCCTCTTCGTCCATGGCGGCACCTGGGATTTCGATTCCGCCTTTCTCGCCAACCTCGCGGTTCCCGGGGCCTCCCCCGAGCACGCCGCCCCGGTCTTCCTCGCCGAGCACGGGATCGACGTCTGGGGGATCGACCAGGGCTGGACGCTGGTGCCGGCGGCGACGACGGACTTCACCTTCTTCAAGGGCTGGGGCCTCGAGCGCGACGCACGCGACGTCGGTATTGCCCTCGCGGTCGCTCGCTCGGTCCGCCTGGCCACAGGTAACGGGCTCGGCAAGATGGATCTTCTCGCCTGGAGCCGTGGTGGACAGGTCGGCTATGCCTACCTGAACGCCGAGACCCAGGTCCCGAGCTCTCTACGTCAGGTGAATGGTTTTGTCCCGGTCGACATCTTCGTGAAGAGCGACGACCCGATGATCCGCCAGGCCGCTTGCGTGCGGGTCGCCGCCAACCAGGCTCTCCTCGATGCCGGGACCTACCAGGGTGCGGTGGGAGGCATCAACCTCTTCGGCGATCTCGCCTTGACCAATCCGACCGGCCCGACCTTCGTTCCGATCCTCCCCGGCTTCAATAACCGCCAGGCTGCTCTTATGTTCGGCTCGGCGACCTATGCCCTGATCCCGGCGGGGCAATCGTTCACTCCTTTCTACCACTTCGTGGGTGGCACTTTCGACTCCCAAGGTTTCCCCACCGGCCTCTCCTACACTCCCGAGGCCGCTTGGTTCCATTTCCAGGAAGGGGCCTCGCCCTATGCGCCCCTCCAGATCGGGAGGGATGGCGACACGCTCACCTGCGACCAGCAGGACGTCCCCTGGGACGACCATCTGTCCGAGATCACCGTCCCTGTCCTCTATCTGGGTGCCGCTGGCGGTGTGGGGGATCTTGGGATCTACTCGACGACCCTTCTCGGTAGCCGGGACGTGACCCTCCACGTCGTCCGGCTCCTGCCGCCGGACCAGCCGACGTTCGACATCGGCCACGTCGACATCTGGAATGCGACCGATGCCCCTCGCCTCTTCTGGCAGCCGCTCCTGGAGTGGATCGTGGGGCACTGAGGGAGCCCGGCTCCCTCAATCTCGCTGCAGCGCCACGACGGGGTCGACTCGGCTCGCCCGGTACGCAGGCAGGCCGCACGCGAGGAGGGCCACGCCGAGGAGGAGCAGCGAGGCCAGGGCGAAGGCAGCGGGGTCGTAGATGCTGACACCGACGAGCAGGCCGGAGAGGAGCCGGGTGAGGGCGAGAGCGCCGAGCAGGCCGAGAACCACCCCGGCGAAAACGGCGGCCATACCCTGGCCCACCAGCATCCGCCGGACCCCGGCGCTGGTGGCGCCGAGGGCCATGCGCACACCGACCTCGCGGGTGCGCTGCTCGACCAGGTAAGAAAGGACACCGAAGATTCCTATCGCCGCGAGGAGGAGGGCGATGAGCGACAGGATGCCCAGAAGGAGGGCGCCGAAGCGTTGGAGGCCCAGCGAGCCGAAGAGCAGCTCGTCCATCCATTGCACATCGGTGACCGGTTGCTCGGGATCGACCGCCCAGACGGCCCGGTTGAGGGCGCCAGCGAGCCCGCGCGGTTTTCCCGCCGTGCGCACGACGAGGTTGATCGGCTGGAAGGCGGTGAGCATGGCGGTGAGGGAGGGGGCCATCTGGGCGACCGGCAGGTAGACGATCGCCGGCGCCTCTTTGTTCACCCCCAGCTCGTGCACGTCCTGGATCACGCCGACGATCGTTCGCGGCGCCAGGTCGGCGATCTCGGGCATGTACGGCTGGCCGCAGGTGATGCGGGCGCCGAGCGCGTCCCCGTGAGGCCAAAAGCGGCGGACCGCGGCTTCGTTGACCAGCGCCACGCCGGGAGCGCCCAAGCGATCTGTGGCGGTGAATCTGCGGCCGGCGACGAGCGGGATGCGCAGGGCGGTAAAGTAGTCGGCGGTCACCGCCCGGTACTCGGCGAGACCGGTTCCCTCGTCGCTCTCCTTGCTGCGATAGCGCCCCTCGATCGCGAACGGCAGGTGCGGCCCGCCCACGAGCGGCAGGTTGGTGGCGAAGGCCGCCTGGGTCACCGCCGGGATCGCCATGAGCCCGGCGAGCACCTGGCGGTCGAAGCGGTCGAGAGCGTCGGGCGTGCCGTAGCGCCCCGCGGGAAGCGAGAGCGTGGCCGTCAGCACGTGGTCGGGCGCGAATCCCGGAGAGGTTCCGAGCAGGCCGGAAAAGCTCTTGACCAGAAGTCCCGCGGCGGTAAGGAGGATGACCGACAGGGCTACCTCGGCCACCATCAGCAGCCGGCGGACGTGCATGCCGCGGCGGCTCCCGGTTGCGCGGTTGCCGCTCTCCTGGATCGCGGTATGGGGGTCGAAGCGGGCGGCGCTGACGGCGGGAGCGAGACCGAAGAGCAGGCCGGCGAGGAGCGCCAGGCCGGCAGTGAAAGCGAGGGCGCTGCCGTCGATCCGAAGCGGCGTCAGGAGATCGACCTGGGTGGGCGAGAGGGAGAGAAGGAGTGGCAGCGCCATCATCGCGACGAGCAGGCCGACGGCGCCGCCGACGAGCGCGAGGAGCAGGCTCTCGGTCAACAGCTGGCGCACGATCCGTCCCGCGCCGGCCCCGAGGACATTGCGGATGGCGATCTCCCGCCGGCGTGCCGCGGCGCGGGCCAATTGAAGGTTGGCGAGGTTGACGCAGGCGATCAGAAGGACCGAGAAGACGGCCGCCTGGAGGATCAGGAGGGCCGTCCGGAGCTGGCCGTAAAGGTGCTCCTGGAGCGGGGCGACGGCGGTCCCCTTCCAGGCGTTGAAGACCAGGTCCGGGAAGGCGGCGCAGAACTGGCGGTCGACGACCGCCAGCTCCGCGCGCGCCGCGCGGAGACTGATCCCACGCCGAAGACGTCCCGTCACCCCCAGGTAGTTGGCCTTCTCACGGCTGGCGGGGTCGATCTGGAGAGGCGTCCAGAGCTCCGCCTTGGCTGGGAGGTGAAAGCCGGCCGGCATCACGCCGATGACGGTGTAGGTCTCGTCGTTCAACCGCAGCTCGCGGCCGAGGACACCGAGGTCGGCGCCGAAGCGCCGGGTCCACAACCCGTGGGAGAGCAGGACGACGTGCCGGGCGCCGGGACGGTCCTCCTCGGGTAGGAAGTCGCGCCCGAGGACCGGACGGGTGCCGAGGACGCTCAGAAAGTCGCGGCTCACCCGCGAGCCCACGAGGCGCTCGGGAAGGCCGTTTCCCGCGAGGTTGAATCCCGAGCCTGTCTCGTCATAGGTGGCGAGGTGGACGAAGCTCGGAGCGTGGTTACGCCAGTAGAGGAACCGGGGGAGGGCGACGTCCGACGAAGTCGCCTGCGGAGAGCGACGCATCAACTGGACTAGGCGGTCGGGTTCGGGAAACGGCAGGGGCCGGAGCAGCAGGCCATCGACGGCGCTCCAGATCGCCGTGTTGGCGCCGAGGGCGAGCGCCAGGGTGAGGACGGCGATCAGGGCGAAGCCCGGGTTTTTCGCCAGCTGCCGCAGGGCTTGGCGGAGATCCTGTCGGAAGAGGTCCATGGTGACTCCCGCTTTGTCAAGCAGATTCTATTCGATCTGCGGAGTAAATCTCATCTCCTACTCCTGCCGCAATGCCTCTTGGGGGTCGACCTGCATGGCGCGGCGGGCGGGCAGATAGTTGGCCAGGAGCGCCACCAGCGCGAGGAGACCGGGGACGGATACGAAAGTCGCGGGGTCGGTCGTGGTGACGCCGTAGAGCAGCCCGGCGAGCACCCGGGTGGCGAAGAAGGCGCCGGCAAGCCCGAGGAGAAGACCGGTTCCCACCAGGCCCATCCCCTGCCGGATCACCAGGCGCAGCACGTCTTGGCGTTGCGCCCCCAGTGCCATGCGGATCCCCATCTCATGCGTGCGCTGCGCGACCGAGTAGCTGATCACCCCATAGACCCCGACCGCCGCCAGCACTAGGGCGAGGGCGGCGAAGAGGCCGAGGAGCGCCGTGCTCAGCCGGTGCTGGGCGAGCGAGTCGTCGACCACCGAGGAGAGGGTGCGCACGTGATAGACCGGCAGGTCTGGGTCGAGCCCGAGGACCGTCCGGCGGATTGGCGCGGCGAGGGCCGACGGATCTCTCACCGAACGCACGACCAGGGTGGTCTCGACCGCCGGCTCTTGGAGCTGCGGCTGGTAGATCTCGAAGGCCGGATCGTCGGAGAGGGCCTGCTGCTGCACGTTTCCCACCACTCCGATGACGGTCATCCAGGTCGCTCCCGCCAGGTCCGGATCGTCGAAGGTCAGACGTTGGCCGAGCGGGTCGGCGTGCGGCCACATCGCCCCCGCCAGCTGGGCGTTGACGATCGCCACTTTGGGCGCGGCCACCGTGTCCCGCTCTTCGAAGACCCGCCCCCGAAGCAGGGGGACGCGGAGAACGCGGAAGAGCTCCGGCGAGGCCCGGCGCACCGTGGCGCTCTCCGGCTTGGACCGCGAGACCGGCCGCCCGAAGACGGCGAAGCCGCGGAAGAAAGTCTTGCCGGCGAGGGGCAGCGGGGAAAGGGTCGCCGCCCGCCCGACACCGGGGAGCGCCGACACCCGGCCGAGCAGCTCGCGATAGAACAGGGAGAGCCGGCCCGGGTCCGGGTACCGGGTCTTCGAAGGAGAGAGGTCGAGGGTCAGCACGCCGCCGGGCCGGAAGCCGGGGTCGGCGGCGGCGAGGCGCGAGAAACTGCGCAGGAGGACCCCGGCCATGACCAGGAGCACGAGAGCGAGCGCCACTTCGACCAGGGCGAGGAATTGGCGGGCGAAACGGCTGCCGCGGCCGCCCGCCGTGGCCCGTCCCCCTTCCTTGAGCGCCTCGTGAAGGCTCGCCCCGGGGGGGTGGAGGGCAGGGAACAGGCCGAAGAAGAGCCCGGCGGCGACCGAGAGCAGGAGTGTGAAGACGAGCACCCGTAAGTCCAGGCCGATGGCCTCGGCGCGCGGGAGGGCGGCGGGGTTCAAGGCGAGGAGCGCCCGTGTCCCCCAGGAGGCGAGGAGGAGCCCCAGGGCTCCGCCCAAGAGAGAGAGGAGCATGCTCTCAGTCAGCAATTGGCGGACGAGGCGTCCGCGGCCGGCCCCGAGGGCGGTGCGGATCGAGATCTCTCGCCCGCGGGCGGCCAGCCGGGCGAGGAGGAGGTTGGCGACGTTCAGGCAGGCGATCAGGAGGACCGCCGCCACCACCCAGAGGAGGATGAGGAGGGCGGGGCGGATCTTTTCGACCCAGACCTGCTGGAGCGGCAAGACCTCAATTCCCCAGCCCTGGTTGCTGTCCGGGTATTGCGCCTCCAGTCGAGCGGCGATACCGCTCATCTCGCTCTGCGCCGCCTCCACCGAGACACCCGGGCGCAACCGCCCGACGCAAGTAAGCGAGTGGGCGCCGCGCTTCGCCTGGGCCGGCTCGAGCGCCAGGGGCACCCAGAGGTCGCGCTTGCGCGGGAAGTCGAAGCCGGATGGCGCCACCCCCACCACCGTGTAGCTCTCGTCGTCCAGTCGGAGGCTCTGGCCCACGGCCTTCGGATCCGCCCCGAACCGTCGCTGCCAGAGGCCGTGCGAGAGGAGGACGACGTGGCGCGAGGCCGGGGTGTCCTCGTCCGGCCGGAAAGCGCGCCCGAGGAGCGGGCGGAGGCCGATCAGGGGGAAGAAGTCGGCCGACACCCGCCCCACGTCGAGCACCTCAGGCTCGCCGCGGCCGGTCAGGTTGAGGCTCCCCATGGTCATGGCGGCCAAGCCCGCAAAGCTCCGGCTCTGGCGATGGAAGTCGTCGAAATCAGGGGGCGAGAGGCTGAAACGCGGGAGGCCCGACCGCGGATTGGTGGCGGCGACGACCACTAGCCGCTCGGGTTCCGGGTAGGGCAGGGGAGTGAGCAGAGTGCCATTGACGACGCTGAAGATGGCGGTGTTGGCGCCGATTCCCAGGGCGAGGGCGAGGAGAGCGACGGCGGTGGTGGACGGGGAACTCTTGAGGCCGCGCAGGCCGAACCGGATGTCGGAGAAGAGCGACTCCATGGGTGTCCTCCAGGAAAACGCAGGTCCAGCAGGCCGTAATCCTATCATCCAGCTGAGAAGAAAACCGACAACAAACCAAATTCGTATCATAAGGTTGGCGCAACAGGAGGCGAGCTGCTGAATGGGAGGAGCTGAAATAAAAATTGAGCAATTGCTCCAGGCCGAGATCATGTCGTTGCCTTCGGCGGGCACGGTTCCCCTCTCCCGCGGTCAACGAGCGTTATGGTTCCTAAACCGGTTGGCTCCGGGCTCTTGTGCCTATGTGCTCGCGGGAGCGCTCCGGGTGCGGGGTCCGCTCGACGTCCCGGCGCTGCGCCGCGCTTTCGAAGCCCTCGCCGCCCGCCATCCGGCCCTGCGGGCCTCTTTCAGCGGCCGCGGTGGCGGCGGTGAGCCGCTGCAGCGGGTGCTCGCCGAGCGTTCCCCCAACTTTATCGAAGAGGATGCGGCAGCCTGGGGCGAGGCTGCCCTGGAGGAGCGGCTGGCCGAACTGGCCTGGAGCTCCTTCGATCTCGAGCGCGATCCCTTGCTGCGGGTGGGGGTGCTCCACTCGGGGCCGGAGGAGCATCGAGTCGTCGTGGCCCTCCACCACATCGTCGCCGACTTCTGGTCGCTCGGCGTGCTCCTCCGGGAGCTCTCGGTCCTTTATCGGGAAGGCGAGGATCTCAACGCGCTACCGCCCCTGCGCTCGACCTATTCCCAGCACGTCTTACGGCAGGAGAGCCGGTTGGCGGGGCCAGACGGGGAGCGGCTCTGGGAGTTCTGGCGTCGCGAGCTTCTCGGCCATCGGCTGATTCTCGATCTGCCGACCGACCGGCCGCGGCCCCAGCGGCAGACCTTTCGCGGTGACGCGCGGTCGTCCCATCTCGATGCGGATCGGACCTACCGCCTCCGTGTCTTCGCTCGGGAGCAGCGGACCACGCTCTTCACGGTCCTGCTGACGGCTTTCCAGGTGCTTCTCAACCGCTACACCGGCGAGGAGGAGATCCTCGTCGGTTCCCCGACCGCTGGGCGCAACTCAGCTGCGTTCGCCGGGCTGGTCGGCTATTTCGTCAACCCCGTGGTGCTGCGCGGCGACCTGACAGGCGACCCGGAGCTCACCGATCTCCTCGACCGGGAGCGGCGGACGGTGCTGGCGGCTCTGGCGCATCGAGCCTTTCCATTCCCCCTGCTCGCCGAACGGTTGACGCCCGAACGCGACCCCGCGCGCCCGGCCGTCTTTCAGGTGATGCTCGCCTTCGAGCAGGAACGCGCCAGCCACGAACGGGGATTGGCGGCGCTCGCGTTGGGGGAGGCCGGCGTGCCGGTCGATCTCGGTGGGCTGGCCGCCGAGACCCTCCACCTGCCGCCCGGCGGCGCGCAGGTCGACCTGACGCTGCTCGCCGCGGTGGTCGAGGGGCGGTTGGCGGTGTCGCTCCAGTTCAACCCCGATCTCTTCGACGGCGCAAAGGTGGCACGGATGGTCCGGCACTTCGAGGGCCTCCTCGACGGGATCGCCGTCGACCCGGTACGCCGCGTCTCGGCGCTGCCGCTGCTCACCGCGACCGAGCGCGAGGAACTGCTGCGGGCCGGGATGGGGCCGCGTTCGCCCTTTTCCCCGGGTCCTCTGGGAGAGCTGTTCAGCGCCGCGGCCCAGCAGCGGCCGGATGCGGTAGCCGTGGTCGCCGAAGCCGGTGGCGAGGCCCTCAGCTACGGAGAGCTCGAGCGGCGGGGGAACCGGCTGGCGCACCGCCTGCGCGGGCTGGGCGTAGGCCCCGAGAGGATCGTGGGCGCCCTTCACGAGCGCTCTCCGGAGATGGTGGTGGCGATCCTCGCCATCCTCAAGGCGGGCGGCGCCTATCTGCCACTCGATCCGGAGCACCCCGCCTCCCGCCTGGCCTTCCAGATCGCCGACGGCGCCGTTTCCGTGGTGGTGACCGAGGAGCGTTGGCGGGGTCTCCTGCCGGCGGGGATCCAGTCGCTCTGCCTCGATCGGGAGGCCGCCGAAATCGCGGCCGAGCCCGCGAGGGAGCTTGCGAGCGGCGCCCTTCCCGAGAGCCTCGCCTGCGTGATGTATACCTCGGGCTCGACGGGGCAGCCGAAGGGGGCGGGAATCTTGCATCGGGCGGTGGCGAGGCTGGTCCTGGGAGTCGACTACGCGTCCTTCGGCCCGGAAGAGGTGCTGCTGCAACTCGCGCCGCTCGCGTTCGATGCGTCGACGATGGAAATCTGGGGGGCTCTCCTCCACGGTTCGCGCCTGGTGGTCTTTCCGCCCGGGATACCGTCTCCCCCCCGGCTGGGCGGCGTGCTCGCCCGGCACGGCGTGACCCTCCTCTGGTTGACGGCGGGTCTTTTCCACCAGATGGTCGAGAGCGATCTCGCCGCCCTGCGTCCGGTCCGACAGCTGCTTGCGGGGGGGGACGTGCTGTCGCCGGCGCACGTGGCTCGGGTGGTACGAGATCTCCCCGGCACGCGGCTGACCGACGGGTATGGGCCGACCGAGTCGACGACCTTCACCACCTGCCATCCGGTGACCGACCTGCCGGCTCCCGGCGAGCCGGTGCCGATCGGCCGGCCGATCGCGAACACCCAAGTCTACCTATTGGACGGCGGGCACGAGCCGGTGCCGCAGGGAGTGACGGGGGAGCTGTGCATCGGGGGAGACGGCCTCGCGCGGGGCTATCTCAACTGGCCGGAACGGACGGCCGAGAGCTTTATCCCCTCGTTCGCCGGCCAAGGGGAGCGCCTCTACCGGACGGGGGACCTGGCGCGCCTGCGTGGCGACGGCAGCCTCCAATTCCTGGGCCGGCTGGACAACCAGGTCAAGATCCGCGGTTTTCGGGTGGAGCCGGGAGAGTCGGAGGCCGCTCTGGCGCGGCATCCGGGGGTCGCCGAAGCGGCGGTCGTCGTGCGCGAGGACGGCGCGGAGGAACTCCGCCTGGTCGCCTACGTGGTGCCGCGGACCGGAGCCTCGCCGCGGATCGAAGACCTGCGGCGGTTCCTCAGGGCGCAACTGCTGGAGCCGCAGGTGCCTTCGGCCTGGGTATTCTTGGCCAGCCTGCCGCTGACGGCGAACGCCAAGGTGGACCGTCGGCGCTTGCCGGCGCCTTCCCGCGACGCGCTGCCCACGGCCTCGGTCGCTCCCCGGACAGCGCTGGAGGCGCGGATCGCGGAGATCTGGGCCGAGGTGCTGGGGCGGGAGCGGGTGGGGGTCGAAGACGACTTCTTCCTCCTCGGTGGGCACTCCCTGCTCGCCACCCAGTTGATGTCGCGTCTGCACGCGGTCCTGGGAGTGGAGCTGTCGCTCGGCCAGCTGTTCGAGCGACCGACCGTCGCGGGTCTCGCGGCGCTCGCCGAGTCGGCGCTGCCGCCCGAGGGGGAGACGTCGCCGCTGGTGCGAGCGGCCGCGGGCGAGGAGCGGGTGCTCTCGTTCAGCCAGGAACGGCTGTGGTTCCTCGACCAGATGGAGCCGGGCCAGGCGACCTACAACGTGGCGGCGGCGGTCGGGCTCCGCGGTGGGCTCGACAGGGCGGCGCTCGAGGCGAGCTTCGGGGAGGTCGTCCGCCGGCACGAGGTGTTGCGGACGCGCTACGTGCGCGCCTCCGGGCGGCCTCGGCTGGCGGTGGACGAGCCGGCCGGTCTCGCCCTGCCGCTCGTCGACCTGGCGGCGCTCTCCGAGGCGCTCCGTGACCGGTTGGCCCGGTCGCTGGCCGAAGAGGAGGCGCGACGCCCGTTCGACCTCGCGCGGGGGCCGGTCCTCCGCGCGGCGCTTCTGCGGCTCTCCGGTCGCGAGCACCGGTTGCTGCTCACCTTTCATCACATCGCCTTCGACGGTTGGTCGATGGGTGTATGGATGGGTGAGCTGGCGGCACTCTATGGCGCGTTCTGCCGCCGCCGGGCGTCGCCGTTGCCCGAATTGCCGCTCCAGTACTCGGACTACGCCCTCTGGCAGCGGCGGCGGCTGACGGGAACGGTGCTGGAGGCGAAGCTCTCCTATTGGCGACAGCGGCTCTCCGGGGCCCCGCAGCGGCTCGCTCTCCCTACCGACCGGCCGCGCCCCATCGTGCCGAGCGGCCAGGGCGGAGGGCTGGAGGTCGCGATGCCGGCCGCGCTCTGCGCGGACCTTCAGGAGCTCGCGGGAGCGCGGCGGGCGACGCTCTTCATGGCACTCCTCGCCGGCTGGACCGCGCTCCTCAGCCGGTACACCGGAGAGCGCGACCTCCTCGTCGGCTCGCCGGTGGCCAACCGGACGCGCTTTGAGACCGAGGGGCTGATCGGCTTCTTCGTCAATACCCTCGTGCTCCGCGGCGAGATTGCCCCGGAGGCGAGCTTTTCAGAGCTGCTGACGCGAGCACGGGTCTCGGCCCTGGAGGCCTATGCGCACCAGGAGGTGCCGTTCGAAAAGCTGGTCGAAGAGCTGGTGACCGAGCGCAGCCCCGGGGTGCCGCCGCTGGTCCAGGCCCTCCTGGCGCTCGAAGGAAGAGGGCGGGGAGAGGAGACGCTACCGGAGCTGCCGGGGCTCCTCCTCGAGGCCCTGCGTCCGGAGACCGGGACTGCCAAATTCGATCTCTCCTGCGAGTTGCGCGAATCGGCCGGCGCCCTCGCCGGCCGGCTGGAGTACAGCCGCGACCTCTTCGACGGCGCGACGATCGAGCGGCTGCGCGGTCACCTGCTGGAGCTCCTGGCGGCGGCGGCGAGCCGGCCGGAGCGGCGCCTCTCCGAGCTGCCGCTCCTCACCGCGGCGGAACGCCGGGAGCTCTCCGCCTGGAACGCTACCGCTGCGAGGTACGCGGCGGCGGGCTCCACTCTGCCCGAGCTGATCGCGGCCCAGGCGGCGCGGACCCCCCATGCCGCGGCGGTGGTGTTCGAGGGGGCGGTGCTCTCCTATGGCGAGCTCGCCGCGCGGGCGCGGCTTCTCGCCGGTCACCTCGGTCAGCTGGGCGTCGGGCCGGAGGTGCCCGTTGGGATCTGCCGCGAGCGTTCGCTCGAGCTGCCGGTGGGGCTCCTCGCGATCCTCATGGCCGGCGGCGCCTATGTGCCGCTCGACCCGTCCTATCCCCAGGAAAGGCTGGAGAGGATGCTGGAGGATGCTCTCCCGCCGGTCGTCCTGGCCGAGGAGAGGACGGCGGCTCTGCTGCCTGCCCACCCGGCCCGCCGGGTGGTGCTCGGCGCGACCGTGGGCGGCGGTGCGCCGGGCGAGGGCCGGCGCGGGACCCGGGTGGAGCCCGAGAGTCTGGCCTATGTGATCTTCACCTCGGGCTCGACAGGCCGCCCCAAGGGGGCGATGAACAGCCACCGGGCTATTGTCAACCGCCTCCTGTGGGCAGAGGAGAGCCACGGGCTGACGGCGGCCGACCGGGTTCTCCAGAAGACCCCGGTCTCCTTCGACGTCTCGGTTTGGGAGCTCTTCCTGCCGCTGCTATCGGGCGCCTGCCTGGTGGTGGCGCGCCCGGGAGGGCACCAGGATCCGGCCTATCTGGCGCGGACTCTGGCGCAGCACGAGATCACGGTCGCCCACTTCGTGCCGGCGATGCTCCAGGCCTTCCTGGCGGAGCCCGAGATCGAGCGGGCGACGGCGTTGCGCCTGGTCGTGGCGAGCGGCGAGGCGCTGCCTCCGACGCTCCAGGAGCGTTTCTTCCTGCGCCTGCCCGCGGCGGGGCTGCTCAATCTATACGGCCCCACCGAAGCAGCGGTAGACGTGACCTGGTGGCGTTGCGCCGCCGGGTCATCCCTGGTGCCCATCGGCCGGCCGGTGGCGAACACGGAGATCCGTCTGCTCGATCACGACGGGGAGGAGGTTCCGGTCGGGATCGCCGGCGAGCTCCACATCGGCGGGGTCCAGGTGGGCCGGGGGTATCTGGGCCGCCCGGGCTTGACGGCCGAGCGCTTCGTCCCCGACGCCGCGGGAGAGCCGGGGAGCCGACTGTACCGGTCGGGCGATCTGGCGCGCCGTCTGACGGGGGGCGAGATCGACTATCTGGGCCGTCTCGACCACCAGGTCAAGATCCGCGGTGTGCGGATCGAGGTGGGGGAGATCGAGGTCGCGCTCGCCGCCCATCCGGAGGTGCGGGAATCGGTGGTGATGGCGCGGGCGGAGGGCGGCGAGAAGCGCCTGGTCGCCTACCTGGTGCCGGAGGCGGGTGCCCGCCCGTCCCGCGAGGAGCTGCGGGCTTTCCTGGGCCGTTCCCTGACCGAGGCGATGGTCCCCACGGCGTTCGTCCTCCTCGACTCCTTCCCTCTGACCCCGAACGGCAAGGTGGATCGGCGCCGGCTGCCGGAGCCGGACAGGGCTGGCGGCGGCGGGCGGTACGTGGCGCCGCGGACGCCTGCCGAGGAGCTTCTGACCGGTATCTGGTCGGAGGTCCTCGGGCGCGAGCAGGTGGGGGTGGAGGACGACTTTTTCGCTCTGGGCGGTCATTCGCTGCTCGCCACGCAGGTGGTCTCCCGGGTGCGCCAGACGTTCGGGGTGGAGCTGCCGCTCCCGCGGCTCTTCGAACGGCCGACGATCGCCGGTCTCGCTCCCCTGCTCGCCGTGGGGCGATCCTCGGAGCTGCACTCTCCCCCCCTGGTGCGGGCGGCGCCAAGCGTCCTCAGGGTACTCTCGTTCAGCCAGGAGCGGCTGTGGTTCTTGGACCTGTTGGAGCCGGACACGGCGACCTACAACGTGCCGGCCGCCATCGCGCTGCGCGGCAGGCTCGACGTCGCGGCTCTGGCGGCGGCCCTCGGGGAGATCGTCCGCCGACACGAGGTGCTGCGGACCCGTTTCGTTTCGGACGCAGGGCGACCGCAACCGGTGGTCGAGGAGCTCCTCTCCCCCGGCGTGCCGGTCGTCGACCTTGGGGGGCTTTCCGCGGAGAGCCGCGACCGGCTCGCGCGGTCGCTGGCCAGCGAGGAGGCGCAGCGCCCGTTCGACCTCGGGCGCGGGCCGGTCCTCCGCGTCCTCCTCCTGCGGCTCGCCGGCGAGGAGCACCGGCTGCTCGTGACCCTCCATCACATCGCCTGCGACGGCTGGTCTCTGGGGGTGCTGCTGCGGGAGCTCCAGGCGCTCTATGGAGCCCTGATCGAGCGCCGGCCCTCGCCCCTTCCCGCGCTGGCGCTCCAGTACGCGGACTACGCGCTCTGGCAACGCCAGTGGCTCTCCGGCGAGGTCCTTGCGGGCGAGCTCGCCTACTGGCGTGAGCGGCTCGGCGGCACCCCGGCCCTGCTCGAGCTGCCCCTCGACCGGCCGCGTCCGGCGGTGCGGAGCGGTCGCTCCGGGCAGCTGCCGTTCCGGCTGGCGCCTCCGGCGGTGGCCGGAATGCGGGAGTGGGCCGCGCGGCAACGGGCCACCCCCTTCATGGTCGCGCTGTCGGCCTTCGCGGCGCTGCTCTCACGGCTCACCGGCAGCGAGGGCCTGCCCATCGGGGTGCCGGTCGCCGGTCGCGCGCACCGGGATCTCGAAGAGCTGATCGGGCTTTTCGTCAACACCCTCGTGCTGCGGGTCGGCACGGGCGGCGACCCGAGCTTCGGCGAGCTGCTCGACCGGGTGCGGTCGGTGACTCTGGACGCCTACAACCACCCGGATCTGCCCTTCGAGCGACTGGTCGAGGAGCTCGCTCCCGAGCGCTCGCTCGCCCATGCGCCGCTGTTCCAGGTGATGTTCAATTTCCTGAACGTCCCGCTCGGCCGGCTCGCTCTGCCGGGCCTGGAGCTCGAACCGATCGAGACCGACTCCGAACGGGGCAAGTTCGACCTGACCCTCACCCTGTTACCTGATGCGGACAAGATCGCTGGAACGTTGCGGTACAGCTGGGACCTTTTCGATCTCCCCACCGTCCAGAGGCTCCAGGCGCAGCTCGAACGGCTGCTGATGGCGACGGCGGATCTGCCGGCGGGAGGGATCGCGTCTCTCCCCCTGCTGAGCGCGGCCGAGGAGCATCAGCTGTCCGTCGAGTGGAACGACACCGGGCAGTCTCTTGAGGAGGCCTGCCTCCATGAGCTTTTCCTGCGCCAGGCCCGGCGGTCTCCCGAGCGAGTCGCCGTGGTCAGCGAAGAGGAGAGGCTGACCTTCGGCGAGCTCGCCCGCCGCTCCGGCGCTCTCGCCCGCCGGTTGCGCGGGCTGGGAGTGGGACCGGAATCGCGGGTGGCGCTCCTGGCCGAGCGCTCGCTCGCCATGGTGGTGGGGCTCCTGGGTGTCCTCCGGGCCGGGGGCGCCTACGTGCCGCTCGACCCCGCGCATCCACGGGGGAGATTGGCCCGGCTGCTCACCGACGTGCAGACGGGGATGGCGGAACCGGTCCTCCTGGCAGAGGCCCATCTCGCCGATCGCCTGCCGGAGCGCTCGGAGGTGCCGGGGTACCGGTTGCTGCTCGAGGATCTGAGGACGCTCGGGGCGCCCGCCGGAGCGGAGCTGGACGACCCGGTGGCCGCGGACCCCGCCAACGCGGCCTACGTGATCTTCACCTCGGGCTCGACGGGCCTGCCCAAGGGCGTGGTGGTCGAGCACCGGCAGGTCGTCAACTATGTCGCGGGGGTCGCCACCAGGACGGAGCTCGCTCCGGACGCCAGCTTCGCCCTGGTCCAGCCGCTCACCGTCGACTCCTCGAAGACGGCGATCTTCCCGCCGCTTCTGGGAGGCGGCACGCTGCACCTCCTCTCCCCGCAGCGGGCCCTGGAACCCGGCGCCCTCGCCGCCTACCTGCGCCGGCACGAGGTCGACGGGCTGAAGATCGCTCCCTCGCATCTCGCCGCCCTGGAGGGGGCCTCGCCGACCGCGGAGCTCCTGCCGCGCGGTTGGCTGATCTTCGGCGGCGAGGCTTCACGCCCGGAATGGGCGCTCGCCCTGGCGCGGGCTGCCGTCACCTGCCAGGTCTTCAACCACTACGGCCCGACCGAGGCCACGGTCGGCATGCTGGCCTGCCGGATCGCGCCCGGCCTGACGAGCGGACCTTCGCTCACCACGCCGCTCGGCCGGCCGCTCGCCAACTCCCGCATCCACCTGCTCGATCGCGCCGGCCATCGGGTGCCGCCCGGTGTCGCGGGCGAGCTCTACATCGGCGGCGCCGGTGTGGCCCGGGGCTACCACGGGCGCCCGGAGCTGACCGCTCTGCGCTTCGTGCCCGATCCTTTCTCCCCGGAGCCCGGGGCGCGGCTCTATCGCACCGGCGACCTGGCGCGCTTCCTGGTCGACGGCAAAGTCGAGTTCCTCGGACGGATCGACGACCAGGTCAAGATCCGCGGCTTCCGTATCGAGCTGGGGGAAGTCGAGGCCGAGCTCTGCCGGCATCCGGAGATCCGCGAGGCGATTGTCGCGGCGCCGCAGGAGCCGGGCGGAGCCCGCCGTCTGGTGGCCTATGTGGTGCCGGATGGCGCGCCGCCGGCACCCGCCGAGCTGCGCCGCTTTCTGGGCGAACGGCTGCCGGAGTACATGGTGCCGGGAGCGTTCGCTTTTCTCGACGCCCTGCCGCGCAGCGCCCACGGCAAGGTCGATCGCCGGGCGCTCGCCACGCTCCGGCTGGAGACGGATTCGGAAGCCGGCGTCTACCGGGCGCCGGGCACCCCGACCGAAGAGCTGCTGGTCGGGATCTGGGGCGAGGTGCTGGAGCGGGAACGGGTGGGGATCGACGATAACTTCTTCGCCCTGGGCGGCCACTCGCTGCTCGCCACCCGCCTGATTTCGCGCATCCGCCAGACGTTGGGAGTGGATCTCCCCCTCCGCCGGGTCTTCGAGTCTCCGACGATCGCGGGTCTTGCCGGGGCGGTGGCTCGCGAGCTGCCGGCGGGGCTCGCCGTACCCCCCCTCCTGCCGGTGCCCCGGCCGGATGAGATTCCGCTCTCCTTCGCCCAGGAGAGGCTGTGGTTCCTCGACCAGCTCGATCCCGGTTCGGTGGCCTACAACCTGCCCTTCCCGGTGCGCCTTTCTGGCGTCCTCAAGCCTGCGGTCCTCGCGGCGGCGCTCGGCGAGGTGGTGCGCCGGCACGAGGTGCTGCGGACGACTTTCCCGGCCGCCGCCGGCCGGCCGATCCAGGTCATCGCCCCGCCCGTGGGTTTCGCCCTGGCGGAGGTGGACCTCGCAGGGCTGCCGGGCGGGGGGCGGGAAGGGGAGGCCGCTCGCCTGGCGGCCTTCGACGCGGCGCGCCCCTTCGACCTGGTGCGCGGCCCCCTGATCCGCACGGCCCTCCTGCGCCTGGCGGCGACCGACCAGGTCCTGCTCCTCAACCTGCATCACATCGCTTCCGACGGCTGGTCGCGGGGCGTGCTGATCCGCGAGGTGGCGGCGCTCTACCCAGCCTTCGCCGCCCTACGCCCTTCGCCGCTGCCCGATCTCGCGGTGCAGTATGCCGACTTCGCCATCTGGCAGCGCGGCTGGCTGGCTGGAGAGATGCTCGCCGCGGAGCTGCAATATTGGCGGCAGCGGCTCTCCGGTGCTCCCGAAGTGCTCGACCTGCCGTTCGACCGACCGCACCCGGCGGTGCCCGACAGCCGCGCCGGCCGGCTGGAGCGATCCTTAAAGGCCTCACTCGGGCAAGGCTTGCAGCTTCTCGGCCGGCGCGACCCCGGCCTGGGATCGACCCTCTTCATGGTTCTCCTCGCCGCCTGGAGCGCCTTCCTGTCGCGTCTCAGCGGTCAGGAGGAGGTGGTCGTGGGGACTCCGATCGCCAACCGCACACAGCGCGAGATGGAAGGGCTGATCGGCTGTTTCGTCAATACCCTGGCGCTGCGCACGGACCTCACGGGGGACCCCGAATTCCTCTCCTTGTTGAGCCGGGTACGGCAGGCTACCCTCGCCGACTACGCCCACCAGGATCTCCCTTTCGAGCGCCTGGTCGGCGAGGTGGCGGCGCATCGGAGCCTCGACCGCTCGCCGCTTTTCCAGGTCCTTCTCGTCCTTCAGAACGCTCCCGCGGAGAGGTTGGCGTTGCCCGGTCTCAACTTGGAAGCGTTGCCGGTGGCCGGCGAGGCGGCCAAGTTCGATCTCAGTCTGGTGCTCGCCGAGACTCCAGCCGGTATCGACTGTTTCTGGGAATACCGTTCGAGCCTCCTGGACGCGACGACCGCCACCCGCTTTGCGGCGGCCTTCGCGGCGCTGTTGGCGGGCGCGGTGGAGAGGCCGGCGGCGCGCGTCTCGGAGCTGCCGCTCCTCGGTGCCGCCGAGAGGCACCAGCTGGTCCTGGAGTGGAACGACGAGCCGGCCGCCCAAGACCTGGGAGGCGCCGTGCACGAGCTCTTCGCCGCGCAGGCCGCCGCAGCTCCCGACCGGGTCGCGATCATCGCTTCCGGGGTGGGGCTGACTTATGGTGAGCTGGACGCCCGCGCCAGCCGGCTCGCCAGCCACCTGATGGAGTTGGGGGTTCGCCCCGAAAGCCTGGTGGGGATCTATCTCGAACGGTCTCCCGAAATGGTGGTGGGGCTCATCGCCATTCTCCAGGCGGGAGGGGCGTACCTGCCGCTCGATCCTTCCTATCCGCCGGAACGGCTCGCCTTCATGGTCGAGGATGCCGGAGCGAAGGTGCTCCTGACCGAGCGCCGGCTGACCTCGTCGGTTCCCGCGGGGGCGGAGCACATCGTCCGGGTCGACGACCTGCCAGAGCCGCCCGCCGGGGATCGCGGCGTCCCGGCGCCTGTGAGGATCCTGCCGGATCCCCTGGCCTACGTTATCTATACCTCGGGCTCGACCGGACGGCCCAAGGGGGTCGAGGTTCCGCATTCGGCGTTGAGCAATTTTCTCGCGGCGATGGCGAACCGACCGGGTCTGACCGCGGACGAGGTTCTGCTCGCGGTGACGACGCTGTCCTTCGATATCGCTGGTTTGGAGCTCTTTCTGCCGCTCACCGTCGGGGCGCGGGTCGAGCTGACTACGCGCGAGGTCGCGTCGTCGGGAGACCTCCTCGCCACGGCTCTCGGCACCTCCGGGGCGACGGCGCTGCAGGCCACTCCCGTCACCTGGCGAATGCTGCTCGAATCCGGCTGGCGGGGGGACGGCAGGCTCAAGGCGCTCTGCGGCGGCGAGGCGCTGCCGCGCGACCTCGCCCACCGTCTGGCGGCGGCGACCGACTCGACATGGAATCTCTACGGTCCTACCGAGGCGACCGTCTGGGTGAGCGTGGAGCCGATCGCCGTCGCGCCGGGACCGATCTCGATCGGCCGGCCGATCGCCAATGCCGAGATTCACCTGCTCTCTCCCGGTCTCGCGCCGGCGCCGGTGGGGGTTCCGGGCGAGCTCTACATCGGCGGTACGGCCGTGGCGCGCGGCTATCGGGGCCGTCCCGACCTCACCGCCGAACGCTTCCTCCCCGACCCGTTCGGCAGACCCGGGGCCCGTCTCTACCGGACCGGGGATCTGGCGCGCCGTCTGCCCGGCGGCAAGATCGAGCACCTGGGACGGTTCGATCACCAGGTCAAGATCCGCGGTTTCCGCATCGAGCCGGGGGATATCGAGGCGGCGCTCGCTGCCCATCCCGGGGTGAGCCAGGTTGCCGTCCTGGTGCGGGAGGAAGGCTCCGGCGACCGCCGTCTGGTGGCCTATTTCGTGCCTCAGGGCGAGGCCGTCCCGAGCCCCGGAGACCTGCGGTCCTTCCTCCGCGGGAAACTGCCCGAGTACATGCTGCCGACCGCCTTTGTCCCCTTGCCCGCGCTGCCGGTCACCGCCAACGGCAAGCTCGATCGCCGGGCGTTGCCCGCACTGCCGACCGAGCGGCGCGACGAGAGCGTCGTTTATGCCGCCCCGGAGAGCGCGGCCGAGGAGCTTTTGGCCGCCATCTGGGAGGAGGTGCTGGGAGTCGAAGGAGCGGGGCGCCACGACGACTTCTTCGCTCTGGGTGGCCACTCCCTGCTCGCCACCCGGGTGATCTCCCGGGCGCGCCAGACTTTCGGTGTCGACCTGCCCCTGCGCAGCCTTTTCGACACGACCACCGTGGCGAGCTTCGCGCGACGGATCGAGTCGGCCCTGGCGGCGCGGAGCGGTCCTGAGCAGCCGGCGCCGCCGCTCGTTCCGGTCGCCCGCGACCACGACCTGCCGCTGTCTTTCGCCCAGGAGAGATTGTGGTTGATCGACCAGCTGGAGCCGGGTTCGGCGGCTTACAACATACCGGCCGCCCTGCGCCTCAAGGGGGATCTCGACCTGGCGGCACTCGATGCCACCTTCGCCGAGCTCGATCGGCGACACGAGTCGCTGCGCACCACCTTCCGCCCGGTCGGGGGCCAGCCAGTTCAGGTGGTGCATCCGCCGTCTCCATCGCGGCTGTGGCAGGTCGATCTCGCCGACCTGCCGGCGGAGCGTCGGGAGGCGGAATCCGTGCGGCTGGCGCAAGCGGAGGCGCGGCGTCCGTTCGACCTTGCGTCGGGGCCACTCCTGCGGCTCACCCTCCTGAGCCTGGGCGGCGAGCCGCGGGAGCACATCGCTCTGCTGACCCAGCATCACATCATCTCGGACGGCTGGTCGACCGAGCTTCTCGTCCGCGAGCTCGGCGCCCTCTATGCCGCCGCCCACGAGCGTCGGCCTTCACCCCTACCGGAGCCCGCCTTGCAGTATGCCGATTTCGCGGTATGGCAGCGCGAGCGGCTGGCCGGCGAGGCGCTCGCGGCCCGGCTCAGCTACTGGCGCTCGCGGTTGGCCGGCGCGCCGGAGCTCCTCGATCTGCCGCTCGATCGGCCGCGGACGGCCCAGCCAGGGCGCCGCGGCGGCAGCGTGGTCGAGCGCCTGCCGGAAGAGCTGTTGCATCGCCTGCGCGCCCTCGGTCGGGGGGCCGGGGGACAGGAGGCGTCGGCGACCCTGTTTATGGTCCTCCTGTCTGGCTGGAGCGCGCTGTTGTCGCGGCTCAGCGGGCAGCCGGAGGTCGTCGTGGGCTCGCCGATCGCCAACCGCGCCCACCGCGAGACTGAAGGGCTGATCGGCTTCTTCGTCAACACCCTGGCGCTGCGGACGGATCTCACGGGGGACCCCGCCTTCACCGAGCTGGTGGGCCGGGTGCGGCAGAGAGCCCTCGAGGATTTCGCCCATCAGGACCTCCCCTTCGAGCGGCTGGTGGGCGAGGTGGCGGCGCAGCGCAGCCTCTTCCATTCGCCGCTGTTCCAGGTCCTGCTGGCCTTCCAGAACGCCTCGGCCGACAGGCTGGAGCTGCCGGATCTCCTCCTCGAGCGGCTGCCGGCGGTCACCGAGGCGGTCAAGTTCGATCTCAGCCTGAGCCTCATCGAGTCGCCTGCCGGCCTGGACTGCTCCTGGTTGTACCGCGCGAGCCTTTTCGACCGAACGACGGTGGCGCGGCTCGCGGCGGCCTTCGAGACCCTGCTGATGGCAGCCGTGGAAAGACCGCGGGCGCGGCTGCCCGAGCTGCCGCTCCTCGCTGCCGCCGAGACGCACCAGATCCTTCGCGAGTGGAACGACAACCGGGTCTCCTACCCGGGCGGCGACTTCGTGCACGAGCTGTTCGACGCGCGTGCGGCGACCGTCCCCCACCGCGTCGCGGTGGTCGCCTGGGGGGCGGTCCTCACCTACGGCGAGCTCGGCGCGCGGGCCGACCGGCTCGCCGGCCATCTGCGCGAGCTGGGCGTCCGGCCCGAGAGCCTGGTGGGGATCCACGTCGAGCGGTCGGCCGAGATGGTGGTGGGACTCCTGGCGATCCTCAAGGCGGGAGGGGCCTACCTGCCGCTCGATCCTTCCTATCCGCCGGAGCGGCTTGCCTTCATGGTCGAAGATGCCGCGGTGAGGGTGCTGCTGACCGAGAGCCGGCTGGCCGCGACGGCGCCGGCGGTGCCGGAACGCATCGTCCGGGTCGACGACCTGCCGAGGACGGCCGGTGGGGCTGGACTCGGCGGGCCTGGGCTCGCGCCGGATCATCCGGCCTATGTCATCTATACCTCGGGCTCGACCGGTCGACCCAAAGGGGTGGTGATCTCCCATCGCGCGCTCGCCAACCGCCTGCGCTTCCATGCCGCGACCGATCTCGATCGGGAGACCCGGCTCCTCCAGAAGACGTCGATCAGCTTCGACGTCTCCCTGCTCGAAACCTTCGGTCCCCTCCTGGCCGGCGGCTGCATGGTGCAGGCCCGGCCGGGCGGCGAGCGGGATGTAGACGACCTGGCGCACCGGATCGCGGAGGAACGCATCACCCACACGACCTTCCCGCCGTCGCTGCTGGCGGTGTTGCTCGAGGATCCAGCTTTCACCGCCTGCGACAGCCTGCGGATCATGGTGACCGGCACCGAGGCGGTCCCGGCGGATCTCCCGGGGAAGTTTCATGCCCGCTTCGACGCCGAGCTCTACAACCGCTACGGCCCCACCGAATGCACGATCGCGGTCACCGCCTGGAAATGCCGCCCGGGGAAGGGGGATCGGGTCCTGCCGATCGGCCGGCCGATCGCCCGGGCCGAGCTCTCGATCCTGGACCGGAGCTTCGCGCCGGCATTCCTCGGCGCGGCGGGAGAGATCGCGATCGGCGGCGTCTGTCTGGCGCGCGGTTACCTCGGGCGGCCCGATGCCACGGCCGAGCGTTTCGTCCCCAACCCGCTGCCCGGCGCGGCGGCGGGAGCGCGGCTCTACCGCACCGGCGATCTGGCGCGCCAGCGACCCGATGGCGCCATCGAGTTCCTCGGCCGGCTGGACGGTCAGGTCAAGATCCGCGGCTTCCGCGTCGAGCTGGGGGAGATCGAGACGGTGCTCGCGGCGCACCCCGGGGTGGCGCAAGCGGCGGTCGTGACGCGCGAAGACCGGCCGGGCGAGAAACGGCTAGTCGCCTACATCGTAAGGGCGACCGGGGCGATGGGAGAGGAGGAGATGCGCGGCTACCTCCGGGCGCGTTTGCCGGAGTACATGGTGCCGGCGGCGATCGTCGACCTGCCGGCTCTACCCGTCAACGCCAACGGCAAGGTGGATCGCGCGGCGCTGCCGGCGCCGGACTGGAGCGGCGGGCAGCGGGAGAGCTACGAGGCGCCGCGGACCGCGAGCGAGCGAGTCCTGGCGCAGGTCTGGGCGGATCTCCTGAAAACCGATCCGGTGGATGTCAGGGACAGCTTCTTCGAGCTGGGCGGCGACTCGATCCTCAGCATTCAACTGGTGGCCCGCGCGGGGCGGGCGGGGTTTCAGATCACGCCGCGGCAGGTGTTCGAGCATCCGGTGCTGGCGGATCTGGCGGCGGTGGCCGTCCGCGCCGAGGCCAGCAGCATCGACCAGGGACCGGTCCGCGGTCCTCTGCCGCTGACGCCGATCCAGCGGCGTTTCCTGGCGGCCGATCCGGTCGATCCCCATCATTTCAACCAATCGGTGCTGCTCCGGGTGCGGCCCGCGATGAGGGCGGGCGTGGTGGAGCGGGCCTGGGTCGCTCTCCTCGGCCATCACGACGCCCTGCGGCTGCGGTTCGGGCGGGAAAAAGACGGCTGGCGGCAGTGGAACGAGGCTCCGGTGGGGCTTCCGCGGAGCTGGACGCAGGTGGATCTGTCCCGGCTACCGTCCGCAGCTGCCGCCGCGGCTCTCCCGGCCGCTTCCGGTTGCGCCCAGTCGAGCCTGGACCTCGCGGACGGTCCCATCGCGCGCGCTCTCTGGTTCGATCTGCCCGCCGGCGCGGCGCGCCTGCTGGTCGTGGTGCACCATCTGGCGGTCGATGGCGTGTCCTGGCGGGTGCTGCTGGAGGATCTGGTGACGGCCTGCGGCCAGCTCGGCTCGGGCGGCCCGGTGAGCCTGCCGGCCAAGACGACATCGTACCGGGATTGGGCGGAGCGCCTGGTGGAGCACGCGGCGAGCTTCCCTCCCGCGGCGCTGACGGCGGAGCTCGACCGGTGGCGGCGCGAAGAGAGCACCCCGTCCGTGGCGCTGCCGGTCGATTTCCCGGGCGGCAGGAACCGTGGAGCGGAGGCTCGCCGGGTCTCGGTCGCGTTGAGCACGGAAGAGACCCAGGCCCTGCTCCTGGAGGCTCCGGCCGCGTACCGGACGAGGATCGACGATCTCCTGCTGACCGCGCTGGTGCGGACCTTCGCGGGTCCCGGGGAATCTCTGCGGGTCGATCTCGAAGGGCATGGCCGGGAGGCCCTGCTCGGCGGGGCAGACGGGGTGGACCTGTCGCGCACGGTCGGTTGGTTCACCCGCATCGACCCGCTCTGCCTCCTGGCCGGGGGGAGCGAGCTGGGCGCGGCGCTCCAGTCGGTCAAGGAGCACCTGAGAGAGCTCCCGGGCTCCGGGGAGGGCTGGGGTCTGCTGCGGTACCTGGTGCCCGAGGGGGCTGCCTGCCTCGGAGTGGCTGCCCCGGAGATCTCCTTCAACTACCTGGGCCAGCTCGACGCCGCCCTGCCGGAGGGTTCCCCCTTCGCCGCGGCGAGCGAGGATACCGGGCCGGCCCGGAGCGCCCGAGCCCCGCGGCTCCACCTCCTGGATGTGGGAGGGGCGGTCTCGGGCGGCTGCCTCCGGGTGAGCTTTTTCTACAGCGAGGAGCTCCACCGCCGGTCGACCGTCGAGGCCTGGGCGGAGCGCTTCCTGTCCGGCTTGCGTGAGCTGATCGCGCACTGCCTCTCCCGGTCGAGACGCCGGCTGGGTGGCTATACACCGGCGGATTTCCCCCTCGCCAAACGGGGACAGGCGGAGCTCGACTCGCTGTTGGGGCAAGAGTGGGGGATCGAGGACGTCTATCCGCTGTCTCCCCTCCAGGAGGGGCTTCTCTTCGAGACGCTCCTCACGCCCGGCTCCGGGGTCTACGTCGGGCAGCTCCTCTGCCGCCTGGCGGGCGACCTCGACGAGTCCTCCCTCGCGCAGGCCTGCCGCTCGGCGCTCGATCGGCATCCGATCCTGCGCACCTCGTTCCATGCCGGAGGGGAGGACCGTCCGGTGCAGGTGGTCCACGGCCGGGTGGAGGGCGCCCTCGCGCGGCTGGACTGGCGGGGGCTGTCGGCAGCGGAGCGGAAGCGGCGGCTCGCGGACCTGATGAGCGCGGATCGGGAGCGGGGGTTCGAGCTTTCGCGGGCGCCTTTGATCCGCTTCACCGTGGCGCGGACCGGTGAGGACGAACGCTGGCTGCTGTGGACCAACCACCATCTCCTGCTCGACGGCTGGTCGTTCTCGACCGTCCTGGGGGAGATCCTGGACGTCTATCGCGCCCTCCGGGCGGGCGAAACGCCCCGGGTCGTCCGGCGCCGGCCCTTCCGGGACTACATCGCCTGGCTGGAGAGCCAGGACCTGACGGAGACCGAGAGCTACTGGCGGCGGGTGCTCGCGGGCTGGGGCGAACCGACACCGCTCTTCGCCGGCGAGGGCGGAGGGCAGGGGCACGGGCGCGAGGATCACCCCCTCCCGGAGGCCCTGACGGCCTCGCTCGCCCGGCAGGCGCGCCGCCACCAGCTCACCCAGAACACCCTCGTGCAGGTAGCCTGGGGCCTGCTCCTGGGCCGCTCGACCGGGGTCGACGACGTGGTGTTCGGGGCGACCGTGTCCGGCCGGCCGGCCGACCTGCCGGGAGTCGAGGAGATGGTCGGGCTGTTCATCAACACCCTGCCGGTCCGGCTGCGGCTCGCGACGGGCCGGCGGGAGCCGCGGCTCCTGGCCGGGCTACAGGAGTGGCAGCAGACGCAGGTCGAGCTGCGGCAGCACGAGCACAGCCCGCTCTCCCGGGTGCACGCCTGGAGCGGGGTGCCGCGGGGGCGGGCGCTCTTCGAAACGATCCTCGTCTTCGAGAGCTACCCGGTCGACGATTCGATCCGCCAGGCGGATGGTGGCGAGGGCGGCCTCGGCGTCGTCGAGGCGCGGGTTACCGATCAGCCCCACTACCCGCTGGTCCTGACCGCCGTTCCCGGCCGGGTTCTGCGCCTGGCGATCGGTTTCGATCGGGCGCATTTCGATGCGCCCTCAATCGGTCGGATGCTCTCCCGCCTGGAGACCCTGCTTGCGGGCATGGCGCGGTCGCTGGAGGAAGGGGGAGAGCTGCCGCTCGCCGAGCTGCCACTCCTCAGTGCCACCGAGCGCCAGCAGCTCCTCGAATGGAGCGCTCCAGGGGAGAGGATGGCGGTCCCCGAGGCCTGTCTGCACGACTTGCTCCTCGCCCAGGCGCTCCGCGCTCCGGAGAGCACGGCGGTGGTGCATGGAGAGGAGAGCCTCACCTATCGGGAGCTCGCGACGCGCGCCGAGCGACTTGCCTCGGTGCTCCGCGGTCTCGGCGTGGGTCCGGAGGTACCGGTCGGGATCTGCCTCGAGCGCTCGCTGGAGCTGGCGGTAGGCCTGGTGGCGATCCTCGCGGCCGGCGGCGCCTATGTGCCGCTCGATCCCTCGTACCCGCGGGAGCGGCTGGCGCGGATGCTCGCGGACGCCCGGCCCGCGGTGAACCTGGTCGAAGAGAAGACAGCGCCTCTGCTGCCCGCCGTACCGGGCTGCCGGGTGCTGCTCGGTGGCCGCGGTGCCTCCGCTCCTGCGCCGGCCGGCGCGCCCGCGGCGAGCGGCAGCCTCGGGGTCTCACCGGAGAATCTGGCCTACGTGATTTTCACCTCGGGATCGACGGGGCGACCGAAGGGGGCGATGAACAGCCACCGGGCGATCGTCAACCGCCTGCTGTGGGCCCAGGGCCACCATCGATTGACGGCGGCGGATCGGGTGCTGCAGAAGACCCCGGTGAGCTTCGACGTCTCTGTCTGGGAGCTGTTCTTGCCGCTTTTGTCGGGCGCGTGCCTGGTGATGGCGCGGCCCGGGGGCCATCAGGACCCGGCCTACTTGGCCCGGACCTTGGCGGAACGGGAGATCACGGTCGCCCATTTCGTGCCGGCGATGCTCCAGGTCTTCCTAGCGGAGCCCGGCAGTGAGCGCGCGACGGCTCTCCGCCTGGTGGTGGCGAGCGGCGAGGCGCTCCCGGCTTCCCTTCAGGAGCGTTTCATGAGCCGCCTGCCGGCGGCGGGCCTCGTGAACCTCTACGGCCCCACCGAGGCGGCGGTCGATGTTACCTTCTGGGAGTGCGTGCCGGAGACGCCGGTGGTCCCCATCGGCCGACCGGTGGCGAACACCCGGATCGTCCTTCTCGACGATCTCGACGATGGGATGCGACCGGTGCCGATCGGGGTCGCCGGGGATCTCCATATCGGCGGCGCGCAGGTGGGGCGAGGTTACCTGGGGCGTCCGGATCTCACGGCGGAGCGCTTCGTCCCCGATCCTCAAGGCGAGCCGGGGAGCCGTCTTTACCAAACAGGCGACCTGGCGCGCCATCTGCGGGGAGGCGAGGTCGAGTACCTGGGGCGTCGCGACGACCAGGTCAAGATCCGCGGCGTCCGGATCGAATTGGGGGAGATCGAGTCCGCGCTTTTGGCCCATCCCGCGGTGCGGGCGGCGGCGGTTGTGGTCCGCACGGAGGGCGGTGAGAAGCGCCTGACCGCCTACGTTGCGGCGTTTTCGACGGCGGAATCTGTGAACGGTCCTTCTCTCCGGGCGTTTCTCCGGGAACGCCTGCCGGATGCCATGGTCCCCGCGAGCTTCGTCCCGCTCACAGTGCTGCCGCTCACGCCCAACGGCAAAGTGGATCGCCAAGCTCTGGCTCGGCTCGCGCCGCGGGGGGAGGGCGCCGGCGAGCCGGCCTACGTCGCTCCCCGCTCGCCGGTCGAGGAGTTGGTGGCCGCCATCTGGGGGGAGGTCCTGGCGGTCGATCGGGTGGGAGCCGAGGATGGCTTCTTCGCTCTGGGGGGCCACTCGCTGCTCGCCACCCGGGTGATCTCCCGGGTGCGCCAAGCGTTCGACGTCGACCTCCCCCTCAAGAGCCTTTTCGAGGCGACCACCGTGGCGAGCTTCGCACAACGGGTCGAGTCGGCCCTGGCGGCGCGGACCGGCGGGGAACGGCAGACGCCGCCGCTCGTGCCGGTCGCTCGCGACCGCGAGCTGCCGCTCTCCTTCGCTCAGGAGAGGTTATGGGTCCTCGATCGCCTGCAACCGGAATCGACCGCCTACAACATTCCGGCCGCTCTGCGCCTCTCGGGCCATCTCGACCTGCCGGCTCTCGACGCCGCGATCACCGCGATCCTCCGGCGCCACGAGTCGCTCCGGACCACTTTTTCGACGGCGGGCGGCGAGCCGGTCCAGAAGATCCATCCGGCCGTCCGGCAGGCCCTGCCTCAGGTCGATCTCGCCGGTCTGCCGGCCGCGCGCCGAGAAGAGGAGGTCCGTCGTTTGGCGCGGGCCGAGGCGCGTCGCCCCTTCGATCTGGCGGCGGGTCCTCTCCTCCGGCTCACCCTGCTCCATCTCCGCGACGAGCCGGGCGAGCACGTCGTCCTCGTCACCCAGCACCACATCATCTCGGACGGCTGGTCGATGGGGATCCTGGTCCGCGAGATCGGTGCCTTCTACGCCGACTTCCAGGCGCGCCGCGCCGCCACCCTGCCGGATCTCGGGCTGCAGTACGCCGACTTTGCGGTCTGGCAGCGGGAGTGGCTCGCCGGTGGCGAGCTCGAGCTCCAGTTGGAGTACTGGCGCGCCCGCCTCGCCGGTGCGCCGGAGATTCTCGAGCTGCCGGTCGACCGACCCCGCGTGGCCGGCGGGTCCGCTGGCCGCGCCGGTCGCCTGCGGCGAGCGATACCGGCGCCCCTCGATCGCGCCCTGCGGCAGCTCGGCCGACGCAAGGCCGGCGCGGAGTCGACCCTCTTCATGGCGCTCCTCGCCGTCTGGAGCACCTTCCTCTCGCGGATCAGCGGCCAGGAAGAGGTGGTCGTGGGCTCGCCGATCGCCAACCGCACCCGCGGTGAGATCGAAGGACTGATCGGCTTCTTCGTCAACACTCTGGCCTTGCGGGTGGATCTCACCGGCGACCCGGAGCTCACCGCGCTCCTGCTGCGGGTGCGGCGGGGGGTCCTCGCCGACTATGCCCACCAGGATCTCCCCTTCGAGCGTCTGGTCGGCGAGGTGGCGGCCGAGCGGAGCCTCAGCCACTCCCCAATCTTCCAGGTCCTCCTCGTCCTCCAGAATGCCCCGGCGGCGAGACTGGAGCTCCCCGGCCTCACCCTGGAGGCCCTGCCCGTGGCGGGTACGGAGGCCAAGTTCGATCTCAGCCTGGCGTTCACCGAGACCCCCGAAGGTCTCGTCAGCTCCTGGGAGTACCGGCGCGATCTGTTCGACGCGACGACGGTGGAGCGCTTCGCAGCCGCCTTCGAGACGCTGCTCGCGGGAGTGGCGGCCAGGCCCTCGGCGAGGCGGTCGGAGCTGCCGCTTCTCGGTGCCGCGGAGCGCCAACAACTGAGCCTCGAATGGAGCGGCGGTCGACCGGCCTACCCGCGTGACCGCTCGATCCACGAGCTGTTTGCCGAGCAGGCGCGGCTCGCGCCCGACGCGGTCGCCATCGTGGGCGCCGCCCTGCACCTCAGCTATGACGCCCTCGCCTGCCGGGCGGGCCGCCTCGCCGAGCGGCTCCAGGCTCGCGGCGTGAGGCCGGGGGCGAGGATCGGCCTCTGCCTGGAACGGTCGCCCGACCAGGTGGTGGCGACCCTGGCGATCCTCACCGCCGGTTGCGCCTACCTGCCGCTCGATCCCTCCTATCCGCGGGAACGCCTGGGGCTCCTGGTCAGAGACAGCGGCGCGCCGCTCGTCGTCACCGTGGAGAGATGGCTTGAGGCGCTGCTCGAGCACGGGGTCGACGCTCTCTGCCTCGATCGACTGGAGGGCCCGGAAGGGCCGGCAGGCTTCAGTTTCCCACCGCTGCCGGCAGAAGCTCTGGCCTACGTCCTCTACACCTCGGGCTCGACGGGAGTCCCCAAGGGCGTGGCGGTCCCCCATCGCGCCGTGGTGCGGCTGGTCCGGGGCGCGGACTACGCCGCCCTGGGGCCGGACGAGGTCTTCCTGCAGCTGGCGCCTGCCGCCTTCGACGCCGCCACCCTGGAGATCTGGGGCGCGCTCCTGCACGGTGGGCGGCTGGTGATCCCGCCGGCGGGGGAGCTGTCGCTGGTCGAGATCGGCGACCTTCTCGTGCGGCACGGGATCACCACCCTGTGGTTGACCGCCGGGCTCTTCCACCCGATGGTGGACCTCAACCTGCCGGCTTTAGCCGGCCTGCGCCAGCTCCTGGCGGGTGGCGACGTGCTCTCCCCGGCGCACGTGGGGCGGGTTCTCGCCGGCCTGCCCGGAACGCGGCTGATCAACGGCTACGGCCCGACCGAGAACACCACCTTCACCTGCTGTTTTCCCGTCGGGCCGGAAACCGACCTCACCCGTCCGCTGCCGGTGGGCCGGCCGATCGCCAACACCCGGGTCCACATCCTCGATCCCCACCTCACGCCCGTGCCGGTGGGGGTTTCGGGACAGCTGGCAGCGGGCGGGGACGGCCTGGCCTGGGGGTACCTCGGTCGCCCCGACCTCACCGCGGAGCGTTTCGTGCCCGATCCCTTCGGGACTGGGGAGGGGGGAGAGCGGCTCTACCTGACCGGCGACCTCGCCCGCTTCAGCGGCGCCGGCCAGGTCGAGTTCCTCGGCCGGATCGATGCCCAGGTGAAGATCCGCGGCTTCCGCATCGAACCCGGAGAGATCGAGACGGTCCTGCTCCACCATCCCGCGGTGGAGGGAGCGGCGGTCGTCGCGCACCGGGAGGCCGGCGGCGACCTGCGGCTGATCGCCTACGTGGTGGCCCGGCCGGGGGCAGAGCCGGTGAGCGGGCCGGCCCTCCGCGCCTTCGTGGCGGCACGCCTGCCGGCTTACATGGTTCCGGGAGCCATCGTTCTCCTTGCCGCCCTGCCGCTGACGCCCAACGGCAAGGTGGACCGGCGGGCCCTCACCCGGCTCGACCGGGTGGCGGGCGGAGACGAGAGGGTCTACGTCGCTCCCGGCAGCCCGATCGAGGAGCTGGTGGCGGCGATCTGGGAGGAGGTGCTGGCGCTCGAGCGGATCGGGGTCGAAGACAACTTCTTCGTCCTGGGGGGCCACTCCCTGCACGCCACCCGGGTGGTTTCCCGGGTCCGCCAGGCCTTCGGGGTGGACCTGCCGCTCAGGAGTCTTTTCGAAGCCGCGACGGCCGCGGCCTTCGCCCGCCAGGTGGAGTCGGCTCTGGCCGGCGGTCCGCGGCCCCCGGCACCGCCGCTCGTCCCGGTCCGCCGCGACGTCGCTCTCCCGCTCTCCTTCGCCCAGGAGAGGCTGTGGCTCCTCGATCGGCTGCAGCCGGGCTCGGCGGCCTACAACATCCCGGCCGCCCTCCGCCTTGCGGGCCGGCTCGACCTGGCGGCGCTCGCCGCCACCTTCGCCGAGCTGTCACGGCGCCACGAATCGCTAAGGACCACCTTCCGCGAGGTCGGCGGGCAGCCGGTGCAGGAGATCCATCCCCCGGTCTCTCCGGCGCTGCCGCAGGTGGATCTCGCCGGCCTGCCGGCGGAGCTTATGGAAAGAGAGGTCCATCGCCTGGCGGTCGCCGAGGCCCGGCGCCCCTTCGATCTAGTGACGGGGCCGCTCCTCCGGCTCACCCTCCTCCGTCTGGACGACGATCCGGGCGAGCACCACCTTCTCCTCACCCAGCACCACATCATCTCGGACGGCTGGTCGATCGGAGTCCTGGTCCGCGAGATGGGTGCCCTCTACTCCGCCTTCCACGCGGGTGAGCCCTCGCCGCTACCGGAACCTGCCCTCCAGTATGCCGACTTTGCGGTCTGGCAGCGGGAGAGGCTCTCTGGCCACGAGCTCGAAACCGAGCTCGAATACTGGCGTTCGCGGCTTGCCGGCGCGCCGGCGCTCCTCGAATTGCCGCTCGACCGACCGCGCCGGGCGCTGCCGGGGAGCCGCAGCGGTCGCGTGCCGTTGCACCTGCCGGAGGCGCTCCTGGGGCGTCTGCGAGCGTTGGGGCGGGGGACCGCCGGCAGCGAGGCGACCCTCTTCATGGTCCTGCTGGCCGCCTGGAGTGCCCTGCTGTCGCGCGTCTCCGGACAGGAAGAGGTGGTGGTCGGCTCACCGATCGCCAACCGCACACACCGCGAGCTCGAAGGGCTGATCGGATTCTTCGTCAACACCCTGGCCCTGCGCACGGATCTCACGGGAGACCCCGAGCTCACCGAGCTGCTCCGCCGGGTGCGACAAGGAATCCTCACCGACTACGCCCACCAGGACCTCCCCTTCGAGCGCCTCGTGGGCGAGCGGGTCGCCGAGCGCAGTCTCACCCATTCGCCGATTTTCCAGGTTCATCCTCGCTCTCCAGAACAGTCCGGCCGCGCCCCTGGAGCTGCCGGGCCTCGGGGTGGAGGCGCTCGCCGTCGACACCGAGGCGGTGAAGTTCGACCTCAGCCTGGGCTTCACGGAGACGCCGGAGGGCCTGGCCGGCAGTTGGAGCTATCGTGCCAGCCTCTTCGACGCTACGACGGTCGCGCGGCTCGCCGGCGCCTTCGAGCTCCTGCTGAGCGGGCTGGTGGAGCGGCCCGCTACGCGGCTCTCCGAGCTGCCGCTCCTGAGCGCTCCCGAGCGCCAGCAACTGCTCGAATGGAGCGGCGGCACCGCGGCGACGATCCCCGCGATCTGCCTGCACGAGTTGCTGCTCGACCAGGCGCAACGGACCCCGGAAGCCACGGCCGTCGTCTTTGAGGCGGCCGCGCTCTCCTATGGAGAGCTGGCGGCGCGGGCCGCGTGGCTCGCCGGGCGGCTGCGCCGGCTCGGAGTGGGGCCGGAGGTGCCGGTCGGCATCTGCCTCGAACGCTCGCTGGAGCTGGTGGTGGGGCTCTGGGCGATCCTCACGGCCGGCGGCGCCTATGTTCCGCTCGATCCTTCCTACCCACAGGAGCGGCTGGCGTGGATGCTCGCGGACGCCGCGCCGCCGGTCGTCCTGGTCGAGGAACGGACGGCCCGGCTGCTCCCCGTGCAGCCGGGTTGCGAAGCTGGTGCTCGCCACCTCCGGGCCGGAGAGAGAGGTGGGCGGGTTCGCGGTTGAGCGCGAGGCGGGGACCACGCCGGAGAATCTGGCCTATGTGATCTTCACCTCGGGATCGACAGGGCGCCCCAAGGGGGCGATGAACAGCCACCGGGCGATCGTCAACCGGCTGCTCTGGGCTGAGACCCAGCAGCGGATGGTCGCGGCGGACCGGGTCTTACAGAAGACCCCGGTGAGCTTCGACGTTTCGGTCTGGGAGCTGTTCTTGCCCCTGCTCTCCGGCGGCTGCCTGGTGATGGCACGGCCGGGGGGACACCAGGACCCGACCTATCTGGCGCGGGCCCTGGCGGAGCACGAGATCACGGTCGTCCACTTCGTGCCCGCGATGCTCCAGGCCTTCCTGGCGGAGCCGGAGATCGAGCGCGGGAAGGCGCTCCGCCTGGTGGTTGCGAGCGGCGAGGCGCTGCCGGCGGCGCTTCTGGAGCGCTTCTTCGGTCGCCTGCCGGCGGTGGACCTTCTCAACCTCTATGGCCCCACCGAGGCGGCGGTCGACGTCACCTTCTGGCCCTGCGTGCCGGGCGCCTCGGTGGTGCCGATCGGCCGACCGGTGGCGAACACCGCGATCCGGTTGCTCGATCGGAACGGGCGGCCGGTGCCGGTGGGGATCCCCGGCGAGCTTCACCTGGGTGGGGTGCAGGTGGGGCGGGGTTATCTCGGCCGCCCGGACCTGACGGCGGAACGCTTCGTCCCCGCTCCGGAGGGCGAGGCCGGGGGCCGCCTCTACCGGACCGGAGACCGGGCGCGGCTCCGCGCGACGGGCGAGATCGAATACCTGGGGCGGCTCGACCACCAGGTGAAGGTGCGGGGCTTCCGCATCGAGCTCGGGGAGATCGAGGCGGCGCTCGTCGCGGAGCCCGGGGTGCGCGAGGGGATCGTCATCGTGCGCGAGGACGCGCCGGGCGACCGGCGATTGGCGGCCTATGTGGTCGGTGCGGGCTCGGGGGCGCCGAGCGCGGCCGAGCTGCGGCAGGCGCTCCGGCGCAAGCTGCCGGAGCCGATGGTGCCCGCGGCGATCGTGATCCTCGACGCTCTCCCCCTGACGGTCAACGGCAAGGTGGACCGGCGAGCCCTGCCCGCACCCCAACCGGCGCCGCGGGCGGCCGAACCGCTGGGGAGAGCGGAGCCCACCCCGGTCGAGGAGGTGCTGGCCGGGATCTGGGAGGAGGTCATCCGCCTGCCGCGGATCGGGCTCGCGGAGAGCTTCTTCGAGCTCGGCGGGCACTCGCTGCTCGCCACTCAGGTGGTCTCGCGGGTGCGGCAGGCCCTGGGGGTCGAGCTGCCGCTCCGCCTGCTGTTCGAGAGGCCGACGGTCGAGTTGCTGGCGGCCGAGATCGAGCGCGCGCTCCACGGCGGCGCACCCGTCGAGGCGCCGCCGATCCGTCCGGAGCCGTCTGCCGGGACCCGGCCGCTCTCCTTCGCCCAGCAGCGGATGTGGTTCCTCGATCAGCTGGCGCCCGGGAACCCGGCCTACAACCTGCCGGCGAGCTTCCGTCTCACCGGCCCTCTGGACCGGCGGGCGCTCGGCGCCAGCCTTTCGGAGATCGTCCGCCGGCACGAGACCCTCCGCACGATCTTCGCCCTCTCCGCGGACGGTCAGCCGCTGCCGGTTCTCGCTCCGCCGGCGGAGGTCGACCTGCCGCTCTGCGACCTTTCGGCCCTACCGGGAGCGCTACGGACCGGAGAGGAGCTCCGCCTGCACCGTGAGGCCGCCGAGCGGCCGTTCCATCTCGCCCGCGGGCCGCTGCTGCGCGCGGCGCTCGTGCGGCTCCACGAGGACCGGCACTCGATCGTCTTCACCCTCCACCACATCGTGACCGACGGCTGGTCGATGGGGGTGATGGTCCGCGAGCTGGGGGCGCTCTATACCGCCTTCGTCGCCGGCCGGCCCTCTCCCCTCGAGGATCTGCCGGTGCAGTATGCCGACTTCGCCCTCTGGCAGCGGCGGTGGCTCTCGGGAGCGGTGCTTCAAGGAGAGCTCGGCTACTGGCGAGCGGCGCTCTCGGGGCTCCCGTCGCTCGACCTGCCGACGGATCGCCCCCGCCCCGCGGTCTTCACCGCGCGCGGCGCCGTCCGCCCCTTCGCCCTGCCGGACGAGCTGAGCGCGGCGCTCTCCCGGCAGTCCCGCGCCGCGGGGGCCACCCTGTTCATGACCCTGCTCGCCGCCTTCGCCACGCTCCTCGCGCGCTACACCGGGCGGGACGATCTGGCGGTCGGCTCGCCGATCGCCAACCGCAACCGCCGGGAGACCGAGGGGCTGATCGGGTTTTTCGTCAATACCCTGGTGCTTCGCATCGACCTCTCCGGGAACCCGAGCTTCGGCGGCCTGCTGGCCCGGGTCCGGTCGACGGCTCTCGCCGCCTTCGCCCACCAGGACCTGCCGTTCGACCGGGTGGTGGAGGAGGTCCAGCCCGAGCGCGACCGCAGCCGGACGCCGCTCTTCGAGGTCCTCTTTGCGCTCCAGAACGCGCCCAGGGTGGCCCTCGATCTGCCGGGCCTCACCCTGGAGCCGCTGCGGATCGCAGGGAGGACGGCGAAGTTCGACCTCACCGTGGCGTTGGGACAGGGGGCATCCGGTCTCGCCGGCGAATGGGAGTACAACCGCGATCTGTTCGACCCGACGACCCTGGAACGCATGATCGGCCACTTTGCGGAGCTCGCCCGCGCGTTCGCCGCGGAACCCGATCTGCGGCTCGCCGAGCTGGCGCTCCTCAGGAGCGCCGAGCGCCACCAGTTGATCCGCGAGTGGAGCGGCGGCGCCAGCTCGCCCGCCGCCGATCTCCCCTCTCTCCATGAGCGGTTCCGGGAGCAGGCGCGGCGCCGGTCCGGGGAGGTGGCGGTGGTCTTTGAGGGGCAGAGCCTGCTCTATGGCGAGTTGGAGGCCCGGAGCGACCGCCTGGCGGCGCACCTGGTTCGGCGCGGGCTCGCACCGGGCCAGCCGGTGGGTCTGTTCCTCGAGCGCTCGCCGGAGATGGTGATCGCCATCCTGGGAACGCTCAAGGCCGGCGGGGCCTACCTGCCGCTCGACACCGGCTACCCACGGGAGCGCCTGACCTTCGTGCTGGCCGATGCGCGACCGGCTCTGATCCTGACCACCACCGGGTCCGCTTCGGGACTCCCAGATACGGCGGCGGCGGTCGTCCTTCTCGATGCCCTGGACCTCGGCGGCGCGGAGGAGAGGGGCGACGGGTTTCAAGAGGTGGCCGTCTCCTCCGCCCAGCCCGCCTACATCATCTATACCTCGGGCTCGACCGGCCGGCCCAAAGGGGTTGTGGTCCGCCACGCCAACGCCGTCCGGCTCTTCGACCAGACCCAGGACTGGTTCCACTTCGACGAGCGGGACGTCTGGACGCTCTTCCATTCCTACGCCTTCGACTTCTCGGTCTGGGAGCTCTGGGGGGCCCTCCTTTACGGCGGTCGGCTGGTGGTCGTGCCCTTCCTCGTCAGCCGCTCGCCGGAAGCGTTCCATGCCCTGCTCGGCCGCGAGCGGGTGACGGTGCTCAACCAGACCCCGACGGCGTTTCGCCAGCTGGTCCGCTGGGAGGAAGAGGCGCCGGCGGTGGACGAGCTGCCGGCTCTGCGGCTGGTCCTCTTCGGCGGCGAAGCGTTGGACGTCGCCCTCCTCGCGCCCTGGTGGGCCCGGCATGGCGACGATCGGCCGCGCCTGGTCAACCTCTACGGGATCACCGAAACGACCGTCCACGTCACCTACCGGCCGCTCTCCCGGGCGGACTTCGGCGCTCCGGGGAGCCCGATCGGCCAGGCGATCCCCGACCTTTCCGTCCTGCTCCTCGACGCCGCCGGCCAGCCGGTGCCGATCGGCGTCGCCGGCGAGATCCACGTGGCGGGGGCCGGCCTCGCCCAGGGCTACCTCCACCGTCCGGAGCTCACCGCCCTGCGTTTCGTGCCCCACCCGTTCGCCGCGTCGCCCGGGGAGCGCCTCTACAGGAGCGGCGACCTGGCGCGCTTCCGGCCCGCGGGCGGGATCGAGTACCTGGGCCGCGCCGACCAGCAGGTCAAGATCCGCGGCTTCCGGATCGAGCTGGGCGAGATCGAAGCCGCCCTCCTCGAGCATCCCGGGGTGCTCTACGCGGTGGTCCTGGCACGGCCGGACGGGGCCGGCGAGCTGCGCCTGATTGCCTGGGTCGTCGCCGCCCCGGCCGCCGGGGATGCCGGGGAGCCGAGCCCCGCCGAGCTCCGCCGGTTCCTCGCCGCCCGCCTCCCCGAGGCCATGCTGCCGGCCGCGTTCGTGCCGATCGGCAAGCTGCCGCAGACCGCCCATGGCAAGCTCGACCGGCAGGCCCTCCCCGATCCGGCGCACGATTCGGCGATGGCCGCGTCCCGCGCCACGGGGGAGCCCACCTCTCCGGAGACCCCGGCCGAGCGCATCCTGATCGAGGTGGTCGAGGAGGTTCTCGGGGTTTCTCGGGCCGACCTGCTCGACAGCTTCTTCGGCCTGGGCGGTGACTCGATCCGAGCCATCCGCCTGCGGACGCTCGCCGAGCGGCGGGGGCTCGCGTTCCCCCTTGAAGAGGTGTTCCGCCAGGGCAGCCTGCGCGAGCTGGCCCGGGCCGCGCAGCCGGCCAGGGCGTCGGGGCGGGAGCCCGAGAGGGTGGAGCCCTTCTCCCAGATTGCGCCGGTGGACCGCGAGCGCCTGCCCGCGGGGGTGGAAGACGCCTATCCGCTCTCCCGCCTGCAGACCGGGATGATCTTCCACCACGAGCTCTCCGGTTCCGCCGGTCTCTACCACAACGTTTTGAGCCTGCGCCTGCGGGTCGACCTGGACGTCGCGGCCCTGCTCTGGGCTTTGGAGCAGCTCGCCGCGCGGCATCCCGTGCTCCGCACCGCGTTCGATCTCGAACGTTTCAGCGAGCCGCTCCAGCTCGTACATCGCCGGGTCGGGATCCCGCTCGCCGTCTGCGACCTCACGGCGCTGCCCACCGGTCGACGGCAGGAGGCGCTCCAGGCGTGCTTCGCGGCCGCGGGGCGGCCTTTCGACCTCTCTTTAGCACCGCTCCTGCGCTATGCGGTCTGCCGCTTGGCAGCCGGCAGCTGGCAGCTCCTGATGGCGGAGCACCACGCCATCCTGGACGGCTGGAGCGTCGCCACACTTCTGTCCGAGCTCTTCCAGCTCTACTACCTTCGCGCCGGACAGGCGCCGCCTCTCGCCGCCGCGCCGGCTCCTCTCTTCCGCGATTTCGTCGCCCGCGAGCGGCAGATCCTGGCATCCCGCGAGAGCCGGGACTTCTGGCAGGAGGCGCTGCGCGACCGCCCGTCCGCGGCGCTTCCCAGGTGGCCGCTGGCCGGTCCCGCGGCAGCCCGCGACCGGCACTCTCCTCGCCCCTCGGTGCAGGTGCCGATCGATCTGCGCCTCTCGACGGCGTTGGAACGGCTGGCGCGCACCTCCGGCCTGCCGCAGAAGAGCCTCCTGCTCGCGGTCCACGTCAAAGTCCTCTCCGCCTCCTATGGCCCGGACGTGATCACCGGCCTGGTCGCCAACGGCCGGCCGGAAAGGGACGATGGCGACCGCGCCCTCGGTCTGTTCCTCAACACCCTCCCTTTCAGGCTGCGCCTCGCGCCGGGGAGCTGGCTCGACCTGGCGCAGCAGACGTTCGCCGCGGAGCGCGAGCTCCTGCCGCACCGGAGCTTTCCCTTGGCGGAGCTGCAGCGGTCCCTGGGCGACGGCGGACCGCTGTTCGAGGCGGCGTTCAACTTCATCCACTTCCATGTCCTGGCCGGCACCGCACGCCTCGGCGGGCCGGAGATCGCCGTCGAGCGGGCGGTCGCCGAGACCCACTTTCCACTGGCCGTCGGCTTCAGCGTCGGCCTGGATGCCGGTCTGTCGCTGGGGATCTCCTATGATCCCGATCGCTTCCCGGCGGCGGCGGTGCGGGCGCTCGCCGGGCGCTTCGCCCGCATCCTGGTGGATCTGGTCGAGCGTCCGGAGGGCCCGCATTCCGCAGCCCCCCTCCTCGCCAGGGCGGAGGAGCACCAGCTCCTCCGCGAGTGGAACGATCGCGCGTCCGAGATCGGGCCGGACCTCGGTCGGCACGAGTGCCTGCACGAGCTGTTCACGGCTCAGGCGGACCGCCGGCCCGATGCGGTCGCCCTCCTTGGGGACGATGCGGTACTGACCTATGGCGAGCTCGCCCGGCAGGCCGCGGCGCTGGCCGTCCGCCTGCGCTCCCTGGGAGTGGGGCCGGAGGTGCGGGTGGGGCTCCACCTCGAACGCTCCTTCGACCTCGTGACCTCTGTCCTCGCCGTGCTCGCGGCCGGCGGCGCCTATGTCCCTCTCGATCCGGCGTTCCCCGTCCAGCGCCTCGCCTTCCAGCTCGCCGATTCCGGCGCCCGTCTCCTCCTCACCCGCGGCGAGGAAGGCGCCGCGCTGGCGCCCCCGGAGGTCCGGGTGCTCTTCCTGGACGGCGCCGCCGGTACGGCCGAGCTGGCCGGTGGACAGAGGGAAACCTCGGAGAGGGGAGCCCCTCCGGACGGCCTCGCCTATGTGATCTATACCTCCGGCTCGACGGGGCGGCCGAACGGGGTCCTTCTCGCGCACCGCGGGGCGGTCAACCTGATCCGTGGCGCGAGCGCGCTGCTCCGCGCCGGGCCGGAGAGCCGGGTGCTCCAGGTGGCCTCCCCGGGCTTTGACGCTTCGGTGCTGGAGACCTTCGTCGCCCTGGCGAATGGCGGCAGCCTCTGCCTCGTCCGCGAGGAGGAGCGCCGGCGTCCGGAGCTCCTCGCCGCCCGGATCGCGCGCCAGGGCGTCACCCTGGCGGCGGCGACGCCGTCCCAGCTCGCGCTCCTCCCCGAGCTCGCCCTCTCGGGGCTACACACCCTCATCATCGGCGGTGAGACGTTCCCGGAGGAGCTCGCCCGCCGCTGGGCCCCCGGCCGGCACCTCCTGAACGCCTACGGGCCGACCGAGGCGACGATCTTCGCCACCGCCGCCCTCCTGGGCGCCGGCCGGGCGCCGGCCATCGGCCGTCCGGTCCCGAACCTTCTGGCCCACGTCCTCGACGAGGCGTTCGCGCCCTTGCCGATCGGGGTGGTCGGTGAGCTCGCGCTCGCCGGGGTCGGTCTCGCCCGCGGCTACCTGGGGCGTCCCGGGTTGACGGCGGAAAGGTTTGTCCCCGACCCCTTCTCCTCCCTGCCGGGGGCCCGCCTCTACCGCACCGGCGACCTTGCCCGTCGGCGTCCGGACGGCGCCCTCGAATTCCTCGGCCGGCGCGACGAGCAGGTCAAGATCCGGGGCGTGCGAATCGAGCTGGGGGAGATCGAGGCGGCGCTCGAGAGCCATCCCGCGCTCGCCGCCACGGCGGCCCTGGCGCGCGGCGACGAGCTCGGCGAACGACGGCTCGTCGCCTACCTGGTGCCGCGGCCCGGCCATGAAATCCCGGCGGCCGAGGAGCTGCGCTCCTTCCTCGCGGAGCGCCTGCCCGAGGCGATGCTGCCGACAGTGCTCGTCGAGCTCGCCGCTCTCCCGCTCACCCCGAGCGGAAAGCTCGACCGGCGGGCGCTCCCCGCGCCGGCGGGCGAACGCCAGCTGGCGAGGGAGCTCGTCGCCCCGCGCGACCCGGTGGAAATCGAGCTGGTGCGGATCTGGGAGGAGTGTCCTCGCGATCCGGCCGATCGGGATCCGCGACGGCTTCTTCGATCTCGGCGGCCATTCCCTCGCGGCGGTCCGTCTGATGGCGCGGGTCCGCGCCGGTTTCGGGCAGGGCCTGCCGATCTCCCTCCTCTTCGAGCGGCCGACGATCGAGGCCCTGGCCGATCTCCTCCGTGGGCGAGTTGCGCCGGGGGTGGAACGGGCCCTGGTCGAGATCCAGCCGGCGGGAGAGGGGGCCCCCTTCTTCTGCGTCCATCCGGTGGGTGGCGACGTCCTCTGCTACGCCGCCCTGGCGGGCCGGCTGGGCGCCGACCGGCCGTTCCTCGGCCTGCGCGCGATCTCTGCGGATGGCCAGGCGGCGGTGCCGCTGGAGGAGCTGGCGAGCCGCTACCTGGGAGAGGTCCACGCCGTCCAGCCGGCGGGCCCCTATCTGCTCGGCGGCTGGTCGCTCGGCGGGCTCGTGGCCTTCGAGATGGCGCGCCAGCTGCGGCGCGCGGGCGAGGAGGTGGGGCTCGTCGCCCTGATCGATCCGCCGGCGCCGGCCGCGGGTCGTCACCCTCCGATCGGGGAGGAGGGCCTCGCCCTCCGGTTCGCTCAGGACTTGGCGGCGCTCCACGGACGGGGACTCCCGGCGGGCGCGGAGCGGCTGGTGACGAAGGAGGACGGCGCCCTCCTCGACCCGCTTTTCGACCGTCTGACCGCGGCCCGGCTCCTCCCCGAGGAGATCGGGCTCGAAGAGCTCCGTCGGCGGTTCACGCTCTTCTCGCGGAACTTCCGGGCAGCGGAGAGGTACACGCCCGGCTCCTGTGACGCTCCCCTCGCGCTTTTCCTGGCCGAGGGCGGACCGGGGGTGGCGGAGCGGGCCGCCGCCTGGGCGTCCCTCGCCGACGGAGGCCTGGAGATCCATCGCCTGGCTGGCGACCACTACTCTCTGCTCGCGGGCGAGAAAGTGGGAACTCTCGCCGCGCGGCTGCGGAGCCTGCTCGCGGCGAGCGATCCGCTGCTTCAGACCTCGCCGTCGATCGTCGATTGAGACTCGCGGGGCAGCGGCCGAATCGAAGCCGAAGAGACAACAAGGGCCCGCTCCGGAGAACGGGCCCTTCCAAGTTCGGCAGGTTACGGCTCAGCGCTGGGCGTAAGCTCGCAGAGCGCTGGCGGACAGACGCTTGCCCTGGGCGCGGGTGATGACCTTCGCCTGGGTCAGCCGGTTGATCGCGTCGCTCACGCAGGCGTTGTACTGGCCGGCATTCTTCCAGCTCGCCGCGTAGCTGCAGGGGATCTCGGGGATCTTGATGCGCTCCCCGTTCGCCACGTCGTAGAAGCGGTTCTTGGTGCCGCCCGGCCAGAGCACATCGACAGTCCCCTTGGCGGCCGAGCCCAAGCCGAACTCGGCGGTCATGTAGCTCTGCGAGGCGTGGCTCCCACCGCCGATGACCGGCGTGATGACGGTCTTGCCGCCGTCCGGGGTGAACTTGATGACGGCGCCGATCCCGTCCCGGTTGCTCTTCCCCTTGGGCAGGGTGCCGAAGCTCCCCACCAGGTTCACGGCCGCCCAGCCGTTGCCGTTGTCGCCGCTGTTCATCTCGATCGCCAGGTCGCCGCGCAGGATCGTGGGGTGGACGTAGGTCAGGAAGCCGGGAGTGATCCTCTGGGTCATCTGCACTTCGATGGCGGCGATGTCGTCCCATGGGCTGTTGAGCTTGCCTGTGGCGGCGCTGAACGGGAAGAACCACTTGGGATCGGGGACGACCCGGAACTGCGCGGCGGTCGCGATGTCCTCGAACCCGTCGTTGTTGAAGTCGCCCTTGGCGACGCCGTTGACCTCACGGAAGCGGTGGTCGGTCTTCAGGGCCTTCATGTCGGGGACGAAATTGGCGCTGCATCCCTGGTTCTGGAGGACGACGCCGGGGTTGTCCATGGCGATGATCGTGTTCACGTCGTCGTCGCCGTAGTAGACGATGTCCTGGTCGCCGTCGTTGTCATAGTCGATCGTCACGTCGCCCCAGCCGAAGGGCAGGGCGTTCATGGCGCCCACCCCGGGGTCGTCGAAGGTGCCGTCCTTGTTGCCGAGGAACCACCGCGGGTTGCTCAGGGTGTTGCCGAGCCAGGCGCCGACGTTGGTGCTGAAGAAGTCCATGTAGCCGTCGCAGTTGAAGTCGCCGAAGGCGAGGCCCATCCAGGTGCCGTTCTTGTTGAGCTTCTTGTCGAAGGTCACGTCCGTGAAGTGCCCGGTACCGTCGTTCAGGAACAGCCGGTTGTAGCCGCGCTCGTCGGCGGGGGAGGACGGATAGATGCCCTGCACGTCGGTCCAGAGGATGTCGGTGTCGCCGTCCTGATCGATGTCGACCGCCGCGACGGACCAGGTGAAGGAGCCGCCCGGCAGGTTGACGAGCTTCTGGATGCCGGAGCTCGCGCTCGCGTCGACGAAGTGGATCTTCCCGGGGTCTGAGCGGTCCTGCATGAAGAGCTGGTTGGGCTCCAAGGCCTCGTCCAAACGGTCGATGAACTGGGGATCGCGGCGGTCCCAGCTGTCGTAGGTGTTGGAAATCACGATGTCCAGCAAACCGTCGCCGTTGAAGTCGCCCATGGCGCAGCCCGAATGGTAGGCGCTGCCGGCGCCGATCTCGGCGCTCGCGGTGATGTCGGTGAAGGTACCGTCCCCGTTGTTGTGGAACAGGATGTTGTCCTCCCCGACCCCGGTCACGTAGAGATCCTCGAAGCCGTCGTTGTCGATGTCGCCGAAGCAGACTCCGGAGCTGTCCTGGCTGGTCGCGGTGACGCCGGCCGCCGCGGCGACATCGATGAAGGTGACCTTGCCGGTCTCCTTGAACTGGTTGGAGTAGAGGCTGTTGGGTGTGCCCGGGCCGTTGGTGACGTAGATGTCGAGGTCGCCGTCGTTGTCGAAGTCGAAGACCGCGATCCCGGGGGCGCCGTGCGCCTTCTGCGGCGTCCTGGCGGCCCATTGGTTGGTCGTCAGCGACGACAGCGGCAGCTCCTCACGGAAGAGGGCGTTGGCGATGGCCAGCCGCCCCGGCGTGCCGACCCTTCGGTAGCTGATGCCGGCGCCGTTATTGGCGGCGATGTTGGTGAAGGTGATACCGCCGTCGGCGCGGACGAAGGGTGGGGCCAGGCAGAGAATCGCTGTTACCAATGCCAACTGCCTTTGCAGGGTCTGCATTCTAAGACCTCCTTTTAATTAAGTAGTGCTCGATTTCAGCTGCTCACGGCCAACGCCGCAGCCCTCCTCCACTCGAAGCTACGGCGTTTGGCTGTGCTCGCTATCCTTGGGACCTCCAGTTCGCGCCGTGAACCCATGTAGCGTATACCGTCAGATAGTACGCAGGAAGGTAAGGTAGCAGATTCCTAGTTAAACTCGTTAGTGTCATCGTGGCGGCGGTAACTTTCCCGAACAGCTCCGCCGCCCCCGGGAGGGAGCGAGAAGGGGGGAAGGGCCTAGGGACCGCCTCAAGAATTACGAGAAACATGAATCCGTATACTGTAGCTGTGCGTATATCGTAAGATTGGGTAGTTCGAAGACGTCATTCTAGTTAAGATATAGGGAGACTTTAGGTCATGCCTGAGAGCGAGTTAGGCCTTCGCAGGCTGCGGTTCGAGCTAGAACGTGCCTATGATGTCCTCGGAGTCGGTTTCGGCCCCTCGAACCTTGCCGTCGCGGCAGCGATCCAGGAAGAGGCAGAGGCGTCGGAGGCGGCCAAGCTCCGCTCGTTGTTCCTCGAGCGCAAGTCGGGCTATGCCTGGCACCCGGACATGCTCCTGGAGGGGGCCCAGGTCCAGCTCACTTTCCTCAAGGATCTCGTCACCCTACGCAATCCCTGCAGCCGTTTCACCTTCATCAACTACTTGAAGTCGAAGGGGCGGCTCGACAAGTTCGTCAACTTGCGCAGCTTCTACCCAACGCGGATCGAATTCAACGACTACTACTCCTGGGTCGCTGAGCAGCTCGCCTCGCAGGTGCGGTACGGGCGTGCGGTAAGCTCGATCTCCCCAGTGCTGTCGGAGAATGGGCGAGTGGAGTTGTTGCGCGTCCGCGCCACTGACCTTGCCGGTTGCGGGACCGAGGAATACTTGTGCCGCAATCTCATCCTCGCCACCGGAGGCGTGCCCTGCTACCCCGCCGGGGTCGCGGTGCCGGAGACGGAGGAAATCTTCCACTCCCAGTTCTTTCTCGATCGCGTCCGCCGGCTCTACCCCGACGCCAGGGCCCCCTACCGCTTCCTCGTCGTCGGCTCGGGCCAGAGCGCGGCGGAGATCTTCCAATACCTGATGACTTCTTATCCTGACGCCACGGTGACCGGCGCGCTGCGCCGCTTCGCCTACAAACCTGCCGACGACAGCGACTTCGTCAACGAGATCTTCTTTCCTCACATGGTCGACGTTCTCTACGGCATGCCGGAGCCCCGGCGTCGCTCGATATTGCGCGATCACTACGACACCAACTATTCGGCGGTCGACCTGGACTTGATCAAGGCCATCTATCGCACCCTCTACGAGCGGATGGTGGTCGGCGATCATCGGGCGGTGCTCAAGCCTTTCGTCGAGCTGCGGGGTCTCAAGAAGGGGGCGTACGGAGTGGTGGCCGAGTTCTGGAATGCGGCGGAGGAACGCCAAGAGATTTTGGAGGCGGACGGCGTCATTCTGGCGACCGGCTACTCGCGCGACAAGCGTCATCCCCTGCTCGAGGAACTCGCGCCCTATCTCGTCGGAGACGGAAGGCCGGATGGAAGGGGGTATCAAGTGAGCCGCGATTACCGGGTGGTAACCCACCCGGATTTCGCCCCGGAGATCTTCCTCCAGGGTTTCTGTGAAGATACCCACGGCCTCTCGGACACCCTACTGTCCATACTTCCTGTCCGCTCCCAGGAGATCCTGGAGGCCCTCGGGGAAAGTATGAAGGCGTACGCGCACGGGGAGGAGATCGATGCGCAAGCCCATCTCGCTTGACCGGGCATAGAGAGGAGTGCGATGAAGATTCAGAGGTTCGATCCGCAGGGTTTCGCCTATGGCGTGCCGTGTCAGTACCTGTTCCCTTGGGAAGGGGTGGCGGCAACCCCGTTCGGCTCGATGTGGTGTCTCGTTCCCCCCGGCGAGACGATCAAGCCGCACCGGCACCATGAAGGCGAGATTTACATCGTTGCCCAAGGGCGCGGCACGATGGTGGTCGGTACGGAGAGCCACGAGGTGGGGCCGGGCGACGTGATCTTCGTCGATCCTTTCGACACTCACGCCCTCAGGAATTCGGCGGGGGAAGGGGACCTCCTCTTCCTCGCGGTCTGGTGGGAGGACATGCCGCTGGCCCAGGCGGCGGCTGAGAAGGCTGCGGCCGCCAGCGCGGAGGCCGTGCCCCGACAGGTGCTGATCACCGTCACCCCTCCGACCCCCAACGGTGACCTCCATGTCGGCCACCTCTCCGGCCCCTACCTGGGGGCCGACATCTACAAGCGCTACCTCGATCTGCGCGGCATCCCGGCTCGCTACATCTCGGGCGCCGACGACCACCAGAGCTACGTCCCTTTGAAGGGACACCGCATCGGCAAGACCCCGCGCCAGGTCGCCGACCACTTCGCCCAAGAGATCGTCGAAACGCTCCGCCAGGCGCGGATCGAGTTGGATCTCTTCGCGCGTCCTCAGAGCTCGCTCCATCACGTGCGGCAGGTACAGGCGCTTTTCACCGCTCTTTGGGAGAAGGGGGCGCTGGTTGCCCGTGAGGCCCCGACCCTGTGGTGCGAGAGTTGCCAGAAATATCTCTTCGAGGCTCACGTCTCCGGCGGCTGCCCGCATTGCGGTGCCGGCTCAGACGGCAGCGCCTGCGAGCAGTGTGGCTGGCCGAACGATTGTGTGGATTTGATCGATCCGATCTGCAAGTACTGCAGTCGTAAGCCGGTCACCAGGATCGTCAAACGTCTCTACCTGCCCCTCCGCCGGTTCGAAGAGCCCCTCCGCCGTTTCCACAGCCAGGCCAAGATGAGCGCCCACTTGCGCACCCTCGGCGTCCAGATGCTCTCCGAGGGGCTGCCGGACATCGCCGTCAGCCACCCCAGCGACTGGGGGATCCCGGTCCCCTTCCCGGGGTTCGAGGGCCAGGTGATCTATGTCTGGCTCGAAGATGGCCCCCGGCTTCCTGGCCGCTACCCAGGAGCTTCTGGACCCTGCCGAGAGCGAGCCCGATGCGTGGCGAAAGCAGTGGCACTCGGACCACCAGAAGCTCGTCCAGTTCTTCGGCTTCGACAACGGCTATTTCCATGCCATCCTGTTCCCGGCCGTGTGGTTCGCTTTTGACCCTGAAATCCGCTTGGCTCACACTCTGGTCACCAACGAGTTCCTGCGCCTGGACGGCGCCAAGTTCTCGACCAGTCGCGGGCATGCCATCTGGGGTAAGGAGCTTCTGGCTCGCGTATCGCCCGATGTCGCCCGCTTTTACCTCGCCTGGAGCGGGCCCGAGCGCGAGCAGACCAACTTCATGCTCCCGGAGATGGACGCCACCGTACAACGCGAGCTGGTCGAAGGCTGGCAGAGCTGGCTCCGTGGGCTCGGGGCCAAGGTGCGGCAGGAGTTCGGCGGCGCCGCCCCCGGCAGCGGCGCCTGGACCGAAAATCATCAAGACTTTTTTCTCGCCTTAATCCAACTCGCGAGCGAGGTCGGGAAGGCCTACGAGGCGGAGACCTTCTCGCCGCAGCGAGCGGTGCGCCTGCTCTCCGAGCTCGTGCGCCAGGCCCGGCGCTTCGGGCTTGGGGAGAGGAACTGGGGCGAGATCAAGCAGGGTCGCGAGGAGTGGAGAAATGCCATCGCCTTGGAGATCGCTGCGGCGCGCTCCCTGGCCCTCCTCGCTGCTCCGGTGATGCCGGACTTCGCGTCCCGGCTCTGGCAGACCCTGGGGTATGAGGCGGGCCCCCTCCACTTTGAGGCGATCCCACAGTTCCTTCCCAGCGGCCAGCGGGTGGACGGGCTCGAGCAGCTTGTCGTCGCCACGGGAGCACCGGTCACGGTTGCCGCCCGAGTGGACGTCCTCGCCTGACCTCCCCGAGCTACGCATGAGTCAAAATCCAGCAACTCAGCCAGCGAGCACAACCAAGAGCGCCTGACCACGGCTCACGATGGAGACGGAGAAGTGGCAACAGTTTCACCAACTGCAATCTCGTTCGGGGAAGCGCTGATCGCAGAGACCAAGCGGCGGCTGTTTCGCGACTCAGTGCCGCGGATCCATCGCTGCCTGGCAATACTCTCAGAAGAGGAGATCTGGCACCGACCAAACGCCGAGACGGTGAGTATCGGAAATCTCGTTCTCCACCTCTTGGGGAATGTGCGACAAAACATTCTCTCCGGTTTAAACGGCTCTCCGGATCGGCGACACCGGCAATCCGAATTCGACCAGCTGGGGCCAATCCCAACTGCCGAGCTCCTGCGGCAACTTGAGAGCCTGATGGCGGAGGTGGACCAGGCCCTGGATCGCATCGATCCTGCGACCCTGCTTACCATCCGGCGGGTGCAGGGCTTCGATGAGTCGGGCCTGAGCATTCTCGTTCACGTGATCGAGCACTTTTCCTATCATGTGGGCCAAATTACCTATTTCGTCAAGTCGAGGAGGTCAGTGGACCTCAAGTACTACGACGGAGTCGACCTCAACGTCACGTAGTTTTATCCTCCGGGACCGGTCCCGACCAATGGAGAACTGGTTGGGCGTGCGTTGGTGATGCCGGTGACGATTCCGTTCAGATGCATCTTGACCATCCGAGCCATCTGCTTGACCGGCTCCAGGCGCGAGCGGATCGCCCAACTGCACCAGCGCTTCCAGGCTTCGCTGGTCAGCCGTCGAGGTTGCTCAGCCAGAGGTACTTCATCTTGTTGAGCTGCTTGTCGCTCTCAGCGCTCAGAGCGCGATGCTCCTGGCGACGCACCTTTGTCCACCGATTGCCCAGATGCTGGGCGACGTGGAACTTGTCGAAAGCGATTTTCGTCTCGGCACCGGGAATGTGTTCGTAAGTCGAGGTGAGAGGCAGCCTTGACGCTCGGGGCTCGGGCGTCGGTACCCTCTCCGAGCGACGCAGGGCTTCAGAGGGACCCCGGCAGGCGTCGCCCACACAAACCGCGAAGACTCTCCTTCGCTTCTGGCGTTTCCAGCACCCGAAATCCTCGCCTACCCGCTAGCTGCGTGTAGCGCCCGAAGGAGGCCGCCGCAGATGCAACATGGCCCAATACCGCGGCTCTGAGGCCGCTCTAAAGGAGGGCCGCCACGACCCCGATGTCGCTCGCGGGAACGACGAGGTCCGGGACGAGCGGGCGGAGACCGAAGTCGCGGCGCATGCGATCGAAGCCGCCGCCCGTCAGGTTGAGCAGGATGAGCTCCTGACGGGAGACGACGCCCCGTTCCACGGCCTGCTTGAGCGAGGCGACCGCCACCGCTGCCGCCGGTTCGAGCTCGAAGCCTTCGGCCTCGGCAAACTCCTCGCCGGCCGCCTTGGCCTCGGCGGTGCCGACCGAATAGACGTCGCCGCCGCTCGCCACCAGGACGTCTCGCATGCCGCCACGGATCGCGTAGGGCGGGTTGCGGTTGGCGAGGACCGTGGCATAGACCTCGCCGTCCGCCCAGGAGGCTGCCGGATCGACGGGGTTGCCGTCGCGCCAGGCGCGGTAGATGGGCTCGAAGGGGGAGTTCTGGCTGATGTGGATCCGCGGCAGGGGAGAGCCCGCGAACCGGGCGTCGCCCTGGAGCCGCACGGCCGCTTCGAAAGCGGCGATGGCTCCGGTACCGCTCCCCACCGCCTGGAAGTAGTGCGTTGGGAGCCGGCCGAGGACGCGGGCCGCCTCCAGCATGACCGTGCCCAGACCGTCGCGGCGGGCGACGTTTCTCGCTCCCCCCTCCGGCCAGAGGTCGTAGCGCTGGGCAAGGGCGTCGGCGAAGCGGATCGCCTCCGAATAGTCAGAGCTCCCCTGGACGGCGATCAGCCGCACCCGATCCGCCGGCTCTGCGCCCGGCAGCCAGATGCGGAAGAGCATCGCCTCGGGGACGACGAGGAAAACCTCCACGTCGGAGAGCTGTGCGGCGTAGGCGAAGGCCCGGGCCGTGTTGCCGGCCGAAGCGAGAATGAGGCGCTTGTGCCCCAGGCTCGCGAAGGTCAGGAGGGTCGGCAGGGCCTCGAGGTCCTTGAACGTCCCCGTCGGGTTAGTCGCCCCGACCTCCGGCCAGTAGCCGTTGATCGAGCAGGAGAGATGGTCGAGGCCGATCCGCTCCCCGAACCGTTCGGCGCGATGGAGGACGGGCCCGATCGGGCTTTCCACTGCCTCGGCGCAGGGGAGCCAGTCGAGGAACTTGAAGATGTTGTCCTCTGGTCCGGGGTGGAACCCGTTCTCCTCGTAACGCGTCTGGAGGAGAGAGTTGCAGCCGCTTTCACAGGCGAGGGAAAAAGTCCCGTGCTCTCTTCCGCATTGCAGACAGTTCAGGGTCAGTTTCGCCAAGGGGTTCTCCGTGCAAGAGAGACAATTCTATCGGGTAGTATAGGGTAAATTAAGACGTGTAGTAGAAAAATTCGCTACTGGGCCATGTTGAATCTGCGGGCGGCCTCCGTCGGGCGCTCCACGCAGCCAGTCGGCCGTCCGGAGGATTCCAAGGTGCAGCAAAGGGGGATGCCCCGAATGCCTTGGAGCGAGAACAATCTTCCTGGTGAGCCCCATCTGGCCGGCGAGCTTGGCGAGCCCGAAGCCGACGATCTTCGCCTCGCCCCTGGGAGTGATGATGATGTTGGCCGGATGGTGCAGATGTTCGGATGGTCGAGCGCGGAGGCCGCGCGCTTCGTCCGCATCTCCCCGGCTTCACTTGACCGTCTACTTCTCGACGACGGAGCCGGACGTTCCCATCGCTGCGGTGCCGACCGCGCCCTGCTCGCCTGGATCACCACCCTCACCTACGACACCGGCTTCGTCAACTTCGCCAGCCTGACCGACTTCTTCGAGGCCTTCCAACTCGCCCGTTCCGGAGTGCAGTACCGACGCTTCGAGGAGCGCCTGCAGCGTCTCCTCAGCCTCTCGATGACCTTGCTCCTGCGGACCCCGACCGGCACGGCACGTCTCAACATGAGGCCGATCCAGAGGGCCTATACACCGAGGGGACGGAGCCGAGGCCCGGCGACTGCTGGCCACGGGACAGCTATCCTTTCTCCCTGTCGACCTGAAGCGGTACGGGATCGTCCTCGACCCGGCATTCCACGACTATCTGCGCAACAGCCCAGTGGTACTGCCTGTTCGCTTGATGCGCAGGTTTCACAACTCGATGTCCGCGTGTACTCGGCGGCCAAAACAGTCGCCGACTGCTTCAAGTACCGCCATAAGATCGACATCGACGTGACCGTCGAAGCGCTCCGCGACTTCAGTCGTCACCATCACCGGAGACGACTTCCAAAGGCTCCTCACGAGCTTCTGCTTCGAGAGATTTCTCCCTCAGCTCGGGGTATCCAGCACGAGAGATCGCTTTGTTCTCAAAGGTAAGATGCTCTTTCGGGTGTGGTCCGATCACTCGGTGTGGCCTCCCGCCCAGCCCTGTGTTTATCCTGCGCTTCTGGGGTTTCCAGCCCCCGAAATCCTCGCCTACTCGCCAGAGGCTGTCATCGCCGAGAAGCTCGAAGCCGTCGTCGTGCTCGGGGACCGCAACAGCCGGATCAAAGACTTCTTCGACCTCCATTACCTCGCGGGCCGTTTCGAGCTCGATCGCAGAACCTTGGCGGAGGCGGTCCGCCAGACCTTCGCGCGGCGGCGCACGCCCCTGCCGGTGGAGGAACCGGTCGGGCTGACGCCTGCCTACTGGGAAAACCCTTCGCGCGCCCAACAGGTGCAGGCCTTCGCTCGACGTGCGGGTCTGACGGTGGGACAGAATCCTGGCGCCGAGATCCTGAACGCTCTGCGGCCCTTTCTCTTGCCGATCCTGGACGATCTGCTCCGGGGTGCTCCGAAGTTCGGGACCTGGGCATCCGGTGGCCCGTGGCGAAACTAAAGTCGTAGGCATCGAGCTCCAGCTCGTGGATAGCGCGCCCTGGCGTTCTGCCAGTCCGGTCGCGAAGCTCCATCGCCGAGGCTCGACGGATTGCTATCTTCTCCTACCCAACGTGCAGCGAAGGTCGGTCTGTCGGATTCAGTCTAGGCTGCCGGTGCCGGTAAGCTCGCCGACCTCCCCGGGGGCCGTGGGATCAAACCTGGATGTCCAGTGAGTCCAGTCGTGCTGGATCCGGTCAGTGGATTCCGGTGGGCGCACGCGGGCGCGAGGCCCGAAGACGGGATGGTCGAAGTAGGGCAGGTAGGTGCCGAGGATGGGATGCCGGTTGGCGAGGAGAGTGATCGCCGCGTCGCGAGGGAGTCGGCGGAGCTCGTCCGGAGTCAAGAGCGAGCGGGAGGTTTCGGTGTGGGTGAAGTTGGGACGGCTGACGAAGAGCCCGCCGCTGTCCGAACGGCGATCGTAGTGGACCGTGAACTGGCCTGCCATCTCCGAGAGGAGTTTCGCCGTGGGGACGTCGTTGGGAGCGAAGGCGACCTGGGCGCCGCAGTTGGTCGTGATGCTCTGGTTCTGCCCGTAGACGTCGTGGATCTGGGCCAATGACTGGACAGAGATGTAGACGCGGATGCCATAGCCCCGGAGATAGGCGATCGCGGCGGAGAAAAAATCGAGCCGGCCGAGAGCCGTGAACTCGTCGAGGACGAGGAGGAGAGGCCGGCGCTTCGCCGCCGGATCGAAAGAGAGCGAGCGGGTCAGGGCCTGGCAGAACTGATTCAAGGTGATCCGGATGAGCGAGCGGAGACGAACGAGCTCGGCCGGTGCGATCGTCAGATAGAGCGAGATGGGGGAGGCCTTCGGGTCGGAATCGACCAGGTCGAGCGGCGCGAAGTCGGAGGTCTCGGTCGCCGCGGCGACGATGGGGTCGTGGTAGAGGGCGAGGTGGCTCAGGGCCTCGGCGACGATGCCCGAGCGGGTGCGGTGGTCCTGCTCCAAGAGAGCGCGGGCGGCGTCGGCGATGATCGGATGGGTGAGGGTCGGCTGGCCGTTCGAGTCCAGCCAGCCCATCTTTCTGCCGGCGTCGTGGTTGGCCTGGACCATCCGCGCGAGAGTGTGCTCGGAGTGGGCGAGGATGTGCGCGGTATGAGAGAGGGTCTTTTTCTGCTCGGCGTAGAGGGTGTGGAGGAGGAGCCCGACCAGGAGGGAGTGGGCGGACTGCTTCCAGAAGTCGCGATGCTGGTTTCTGCCGTCTGGGTCGACGAGGTTGTCGGCGAGGAGCATCGCTCCGGCCACGTCCTCCGGCCCCGGTCGGATCTCGAAGAGAGGATTGTAGCGAGCGCTCCGGAACGTCGCATCGGCCGGATCCCAGCGTAGACAGCGGTTCTTGAGCGTGTCCGCGCGGTAGCCCGCGGTGTGGTGGAAGAGCTCCGCCTTGACGTCGAGGACGAGCACCGAGTGCGGCCAGGAGAGGAGAGTCGGGATGACGAGCCCCGAGGACTTCCCCGAGCCGCTGGGCGCGAAGACGAAGACGTGACGGTCCTGGGCGTCGTGCAGGTAGCGGGCTGGTCTGTCCGGAGGCGTATAGGCGCCGACGACCGGCGCCTCGGTGTCGTCGAGCCCCATCTCTGAGATCTCCTCGGCGGTCGCCCAACGGGCGGAGCCGTGGGTGTCGCCACTCTCCTCGAGCGCGTTGCGGAGAGCGAGGTATGAAACCAGGGCGAGGAGGGCGGAGAGGGCGGCGTAGCCGGTGGCGAGGACGAAGGCCTGGTGGAGAGCCGGGGCGAGGGCGGGTTGTTGGCGGAGAGCTCTCGGCCAGTGGAGATAACCGAGGGGCGGATAGAGCGGTCCCAGGGCGGCGTAGGTGGGGAGAACGAGAGGCGAGAGGAGAGGAAGACGGGCGAGGGGGCGGCGAAGAAGGGCCAGGAGGACGAGGAACGTGGCGAGAACGGCGACCGCGAGAGCGGGCCAGGACGGGTAGGCCGAAAGATGAAGGAGAGGCCGCCCGAAGAACGCAGCCCTCCCTCCCCAACGGAGCGCCAGGCTCTGGGTATAGACGACATTGGCGAGAAGAGCGGCGGCGAGGATCTCGAAGAGGAGGAGCGACGCCAACCGGCGCATCTCTCGCCGGACGAGGGTGGGAAGCTGGTAGAGCGATTCGGGCTCAGGCATGGGGAGGTCTCCAATCGAGGCGGCTGGAAAAGGGACGCAGGTGGCAGGGCGGAGGCGGCGGAGCGAAGAGCCAGAGCGGCATCACCGGGTAGAGGACAACCGCGGCTGGCAGCGGGCCGAAGTACCGGCTGTCGAAGGAGCGCGGCTCTGGGGCGTAGAGCCAGACCGTGCCCGGAGGAAGGCGGTAGGTGCCGTAGGGGAAATGCGGAAGGACCCGGCCGGCGGAGTCGAGGCGACGCGGGGCGGAGGCAGGGAGGAGCTCTCCCGCCACCCGGAGGCCCTCGGGTCTGAAGGTCACCGGGTCGCCGCCGGTGGCGGCGACGGCCTTGAGAAAGGGCGGCAGCCGGTCCGGACAGGAGCCCGTGGGGGCACGGGCATGGTCTCGGTAGAGGGCGGAGGCTCCAGGTGGGAGACAGAGAGTGACCAGGGTGCCGGCGGTCAGCCGGCGCCCGGGGAGCCGGCAGTAGAACCCGCGCGGAAGCGAGGGAGAGACGTTGACCCGCACGAGGAAGAAGGCGAGGGAGGAGACCAGGACCGTGCAGAGGAGCTTCGGAGGACGCATGGCGGGTCAGCGTTCGTGGACCTGATCGTGGAGGAAGCGGGTCGCCAGATTCTTCGCCGCGCGGACCCCGGCGCCGGCGAAGGAGGGAAGCGCGAGCGAACGGAGAGCGCCGCCGATCCGGGAGGGCGAGAGGCCGCTCCGGGAGGCGTGACGAATCCAGGCCGCGAGCCCCTCCTGGGGGCGGTTCCGGAAGGCGCGATGGCGTAGAAACTCGCGCGGCGAGAGGAGCCGCGGCCGCGAAAGGCGTTCGACGTCGGCGAGAGCCTGCCGGTGCCGGTCGAGGGTCGCGACGAGCCGTCGATAGGTCTCGGGCGTCGCCTGAGGCCGGCTTCCCGGGAGCGCCCGGCGCTCGAGCGTCGAGAGGCCCCGGAGCTGCGCCTGGAGCGCGGCCTCGCTCGATTGGAGCCGCGCCACCGCAAGACGGAGGGACTCCGCGCGAGAGAGACCCGGCTGGCCCGCATCGACCGGTTGCGGCCGGGGAAGCGGGCTCAGCGCGGGAGAGCGCCGGAGGTCGGCGACGGCGCTTCGCCGCAGCCGATCGAGCGAGGCAGGAGAGAGATCCGTCTGCCGAGCATGGGTCGCATAGTCGAAGGTCGTCCCCCGGCGTGGCGGCAGGGGAGCGTGGTCGGCGAGCCTCTCCCGCGACTCGATGTACCGGCTCGCCGCGGTGCGGAGAGCGGATTCCGCCGCCCGGGGCGAGGTGGCGGGGGAGGACTGCACCGGCCGAGTCTCCCGGAGGGCCTCAGCCAGGCGACCCCGGCGATCCTCGACCGTGGAAGCGGCACGGGCGAAGGAAGCCTGCCGATCGGCGCTCTGGAGCGCCGAAGCCAAGTCGCCGCGATGGCGCGTGAGCGCGGCGGCGGCCTCAGCGAAGGAGCGGCGCTCCTCGGCGACGGTCGCGGCGGAGACCGCCTGGCGGTAGCGGAGGAGGTTCTCGCCGGAGGGCTCCTGGAGGAGTTGGAAACGAGCCCGATCGAGGTCGATTTTGGGTGGAGAAGGCCGGCGCTCCGCGATCTCGCGGTGGCGGCCCTCCAGACGCTCGCGATCCCGGAGGAGACCGGTGTAGCGGTCGAGAGTCTCGGTGGAGGGCCTCGTGAGGAAGTGCCGCTCGAGGAGACCGAGATCGCGATCGGCGATGCCGAGGCGAGCCCGGAGGAAGAGGGGCTCCAGGGTCTGGACCCGTCTCTCGATAGCATGTAGGCGAGGAGACTCGGGCTGCGGCTCCGCGAGGCCTCGCTGGCGACTTGCCGTGGGCGCCCCAGGAGGTCCGTCGCCGGTCCTCGAAGCCGAGGGGAGCTCCTCTCCGGAATCGCCGAGACGGGTCGAGAGGCGGGAGTGCTCCCGATGCAGGGCATGAAGACGCGCTTCGAGTCGGATGCCGAATCTCTCGAGATCGGCGTGCCGGTCGAGGGAGCGCTCTACCGCGGCCCGGAAGGTCCCGAGTTCTGGGGCCGGGGCGGTGAGCTCCCGGTGCAACTGGAGGTGTGCTTCGCGCTGCTCGGTGAGGGTGATCTGGAGCTGCCGCTCCGAGAGGGGAGGACGCGGTTTTTCGCCCTCCGGTCGCGGCGCGAGCTCGGCCAGGCGCGCCGCGAGCGACGCGGTCTCCCGGTCACGGCCGGGAGAGGGCGGAGCGCTCACGGCCTCGTGAAGCTGGAACCGGGTCTCCAGATAGAGGGCCAGTCGATCCGCGGGGAGGCCGCGGGGAACGGGCTCGGGACCGAAGGTCGCGAGCTCTCGCTCGAGCCGCTCGACGCTGGCGGCGCGGGCGGCGTGAGTGAGGGCCAGGGCCGGGTAGGTCTCTGGGGTCGAGCTCCGGAGGGCTCGCTCGGCGGCGGCGAGTCCGTCGAAGGCCGCGCGTGCCTCGGCAGCGAGCGCCGGCAACCTTTCGGGAGCGGGCGGGAGGAAGAACGCCGGCTCGGGGGCGAAGCGGGTCTGGGAGCGGAAGGCGGTCGCGAGCGCCGAGAGGTCGAGGTCTCGAATCTCCTGATCGATTCCGCGGCCGGACTGGCGGTCTCGCCCGAAGGACGGGGACTCGGGCTCCCTTCGATCCCGCGGGCGGGCGATGTCGGGCGGCTCGGGCGCTCGGCGTGGCTCGATGGGCTCCGGCGTGCGGAGAGAAGGATCGGGTGGTACGGGTGCCGCAGGAACTGGAGAACCCGGAGACAGGATCTGCTGCGCGCGTTCCCGCTCCGCGACGAGCTGGGCCGAGTCGTCGGGGCTCGGGAAGAGGCGCTTGCGGAGCGCGGCCCAGGAGAGATTGCGGCCGAGGTCGGAGGCCTTCATGACATTGCCCTCATAGAGGTACGAGATTCCCGAGACATGCCCGGTGCGGGCGAGGTTGGGGAGCAGGGTGACGCCCTGGCGGTGGAGGTGGTCGAGATAGGCGGCGAGGGTCAGGGGGTACTCGACGCTCCCCAGGATCTCCTGGAGCCGGGTCTTCAAGGGCGGCAGCTGGGTCCGTCGAGAGCGGCCGAAATCGCCGAGGCTGGGGGCGGCGATCTCGGGGTGGGTGGGGACCACCCGGAGTCCGTACCGCCGCTCGATATTGCGGAGGAGGACACTCGCCCGCGCGTAGTCGTTGCTGTCGCTGACCACCTTCCTGTCATAGGTGATCCGCGACGCGACGATGTGGATGTGGGGGTGAGGCTCGGCGTGCAGGTAGACGACATGGGGGGATTCGTCAAAGCCCATGCCGGAGACGAAGTAGCTTGCGATGCTCTGCCACTCCTGGTCGGAGAAAAACTCCCCCGGAGCGGGCCTCAAGAACATATGGGCGACCGCGCGTCGGACGCCTGGCCGCTGCCGACGGACGAGGCCGAACTCGCGCGCGAGCTCGCGGGGGTTTTGTCCCTGCATGTTGCCGCCGAGGAGCCGGGCGTGCTCCGGCTCGGCAAGATAGTTGAGGAGCCCTCGGAACCCCTGACCCTTAATCGGACGAGTGATCATCGTCGTCGAGGTGGAAGAGCTGGCGGTGGAAGGCGGCGATCTGGTCGCGGATCTCTTCGAGGAGAGGCTCGAGGCGAGTGCTGACCCGGCCGGTGTGGGCGAGCCGGGTGAGCTGGTTCAGGTTGACCCCGAGCCGCGAGATCTCCCGCACCATCGCGAGCGTGGGAGCGGGTGCCAGGACGGGGATGCGCCGGTGCCGCAGGAGATGACGCAGGTAGGTCGAGAGGTCGAGAGAGGCGGCGGCCGCTCCTGCGACCGCCGCCGCGTAGTCCTCGGGGAGCACCCGGAGAAAAAGGTTTTTCGAGAGCCGCAGTTGAGGCGGCAGCGAGGGCCGGCCGCTGGGCGGGTTGGAGCGGATATGGATCTCGGGACGCCGTCGACGGGACATGGCTCCAAGGTATGAAAGCAATGCGCTAAAGGCAATATTTGTGGAAACCGAGATCAACCGGGAGCGTTTCAGGAGTGATCTCGCGTCGACACGCACCTGGGGCTCTCTGCACGCTTGCGCGCGCGCAAGTGTGCGGAGCGGCGAACGGAGTGAGCGGCTCGGGGTGCAGGGGCGGTAGCCCTTGCCTGGCGTTTTTGGAAGGCGAAGACGGGGGCGGGCCGCCAGGCCCGGTCCCGTTTTCGCCTGACAAAAACATTGCTAGCTCCTCGCCCGGGCGGTGGGATCGCGCGGGGGTTCCGGGCGGAGGTGGCGCAGCCACTGTCTTGGGCGGGTGGGGGAAACGACGGAACGGGGAAGGGAAATTGCCGGGAAGGCGACGAGGTTCGTGCCGGGAGTGAAGGGTGGGTCTGGGGCGGGTGAGCGCTGGTCGAAGCGCCGATCCGCCTTTAGATCCGCGGGGGGCGACCGCGGCGAAGCGACGGGCTGGGATCGGGCAGGGAGGCGAGCCCCTGCTCCTTTTCGATCCGGCGGACCGCAGCCTCAATGGCGTGTTCGAGGAAGCTCCGGAGAGTCTCCCGATTCCAGTAGGCGGCCCTCTTCGCGAGGTCGAGCATCTCGGCCGAGATGCCGGTCGCGATCCTCGCGACGGCGCCGGAGGCGAGGTCTGGATCGTCGGAGGAGTCCCCCAGCGGCGGCGCTCGCCTCGCGCGGATTCGCGGGCTGCGGGGGCGAGGAGAGGGGGAAGCCGGCTCTTCGGGCTCGGGCGAGAAGGGCGCTGGAGGCTCGGCGGGAGCCGGGGACGCCGCGGGAGAGGGCTCGGGCGGCGAGGGTATCGCGAAGCCGAAGGCGGCCATCATCCCGCCGGTCCGACCGGCCGGGCCGATATTCGTGCCCAGGGTCCTACGCGGGGGCATGGGCGAGCTCCTCCTCGACGGGCACCGGCGTCCGGGAGACGATCTCCTCGGCGAGGGCTTCGTAGTCGAGCGCGCCGTAGGAGCCGGGGGCGTAGGCGTGGATGGGGAGGCCGTGAGAGGGCGACTCCCGGAGGCGGACGTTCTCGCGGATGACGGTCCGGAGGGTCAGGGCCGGGTGGTGCTCGGCCAGGGCCGCGACGATGTCCCGCGAGATGTTGTTGCCGGCGCCGTAGCGGCAGACGAGGATACCGGCGACGGCGACCCGGCAGCCGAAACGAGCGCTCTCGCGGAGCACGTCGAGCACCGCGGCGAGGGCGTCGAGCCCGAGCGCCGAGGTGTCGACAGGGATCAGCACCTCTCCTGCGGCCTCGAGGGCATTGGCGGTGAGGAGACCTCCCGCGGGAGGAGTGTCGAGGAGGACGTAGTCCCAGGGCTCCAGGCGGCCGAGCGCCGCCTGGAGCCGCCGGTCGGCGCCGGGGAGGCTCGGGAGAACGCTCTCGGCCTGGACGAGGAGCGGTCCGCCCGGCACGAGGGTGACCCCGGGAGCGCGGGTCGCCTGTAGGAGCGGAGCGATCGGCCGGCCTTCGGCGAGAACGCCGAGGAGCTCCGAGCCATCGCCGCGGCTCCCGATCCAGAGCGAAGCGTTCCCCTGGGGATCGAGGTCGACCAGGAGGACGCGAGCGCCGCGGACGGCGAGAGCGGCCGCCAGGTTGACGGCGGTGGTGGTTTTCCCGGAACCACCCTTCCGGTTCCAGATGGCGATCACGCGTCGATTCATGTTTCCTCCGATTCCCGAAATGGGTCGATCCTCAAGGGCTGCGAAAAGGTGACCATTTAACACCTCACCTCACCTCACCTCACCGCACCTTTTCTCTCCATACGGTAGGACAGGCTGGGAGCGTTGAGCAGGAAGTCTTGAAAAGTACGTGCAGGTAGGCGTCTGCTGTCCACTTTCCGGAGTCGAGGTGTTGTTCCTACATCTATTGCCAACACAATCGTCTCCAGGTGGTCCGCCAGGAAGAGCATCGAGGTAATCTCCCGAAGGGCAACCTGGAGGTAGAGGACATCCGAGGCGGTGGCTTCCATGGGAGGTCGAGGTGCGACAACAGGAACAGGCAATGCGGGGCGGCCGCAGCCACCCTGTCCCTGTCTCTAAGCACCTCCACTCCGATCTGGATCGAAGGAGAATTCATCGATCCCACTTTCCCTCCTCTCAATTCGCCTCTTTGCTCGGGAAGTAGGGATGCGGGACGGCGCGCGGGTTTGGAGACAGCGGGTGGTGGAGAGGTGCAGGCCTAGCAGCTGGTGCTTCGATTGGCATGATTCGGCGCAGTTGACAAAATTATCAATGTGCAACTAACTTCTGGCGTCGCCGGGAACTCTACCGGCTCCATTCCTAGTAGACCGGTTGACCCCGGTAGAGGGAGTCCGTGCCCTTCGATAAGAATGCTCCCGTCGCCTCTTTCGCCAGCCTCGACCGGGCGGGGCGAGCCCTTTTTGCCCTCTCGAAGATCCATTTTGTCTATCACAACACTCCTCGCGAGCTTTTCCAGAACTTCGGTATCTGGGTGACTCTGGAGGCTCTCGTCTATAGTGCCGACACGACGAACGAGGAGGGTTGTCTGGGCGCAGCACACGCGGGTCTGGACAAAATCAGAGACTTCCTGGAAGAGCTCGGGCTCTATGACGACCACCTGGCTGCGGAGCTCGACGGCGCGCGCACCTACTTCTCTCTGGAGAGACGTTACATGGAAGGGGGGCTGTCCGTCCCGGAGATCCGCCAGGCGGCATCGCTGCGCTCTTTCGATTTCCGCCTCCTCCATCGCTTGCTATGGCGTCTGCAGGGATGGCCCTATGAGGAGGCAACCTTCCGAGGCTTCGCCGCCCTCGAAGAGGTCATCGAGTACGACGACGATACGGCATCGGTCGAGAAGGATCGGGAAGCGGGCACCTTCAACGTCGTCTGCGCGCTCTCCGGTCACGGCCATACAGAATTGCCTCGCTACTGCGAAGACCTGAGGAGAGGTGTCGAATCCTCCCTGGCCCTTCTGGGGGCTCGCTTCCTTGCGGTGGTGGAAGTCCTCTACGCGCTCTCCCCGGGGACCATGCTGGCAGGACTGCTGGACAGGGCCTCCGGGCCTCGTCCGCCGAGTGGCCTGAAGCGAAATCCTTCCTTCGTTACCGAGCCTCCTCCCTCCTGCATCGGGTGTTGGCAAACAGCATTGAAACGTAGTTGCGTGATAGCGACGATCTGTATATTCTTTCCTCCGAGTTAGAGGAGGTGGCAGTGGACGGTCTCTCGACCAAGATCTCAGCGCCCTCGGCGGCTCCGGAGCTCACCCTCTGGAACGACGTCTCGATCCGCTATCCGGAACCCGCAAACCTGCAGCTCCTGGCCGAGGCGCAAGCGGCACGCACGCCGGATGCTCCGGCGGTTGCGGCTTCGGGCTGCCGACTCACCTACCGCGAGCTCCACGAGCGCGCCAATCGCCTCGCCCATCTCCTCCAGAACCAGGGGGTGGGACCGGAGTCGGCGGTGGCGGTGCTCCTCGAGCGTTCTGTCGAGATGGTCGTCGCCCTTCTCGGTGTCCTCAAGGCGGGTGCCGCCTACCTGCCGCTCGACCCGACGCATCCCGCGGAGCGTTTGGCCCTGCTCCTCGCCGATTCCGGGGCTGAAGTCCTGCTGGTCCAGGAGAGATTTCGCTTCCGGATACCGACCGGCTCCCCTACCGTGCTCTCCATGGACGAGTTGGAGCGGCTCCGGGCCGGACGCCCGGCGCAGAATCCCGCCTGCCGGGCGCTCCCCGAAAACGCCGCCTACATCATCTACACCTCCGGCTCCACGGGCCGGCCGAAGGCGGTGGTCAATACCCACCGCGCCATCTGCAACCGCCTGCTCTGGGGGCAGGAGTATTTCGGGCTCGGCCCCCGGGATCGGGTGCTCCAGAAGACTCCCTACACCTTCGATGTCTCGGTCTGGGAGATCTTCGCGCCTCTGATCGCGGGGAGCGAGCTGGTCCTGGCGCGTCCCGAGGGGCATCGGGACAATGGTTACCTGATCGACCTCATCCGGGAGCGGGAGATCACGACGGTCCATTTCGTCCCTTCCATGCTGAGCGCCTTTCTGGGCAGCGCCGGGGTCGAGACCTGTCGCTCGCTCCGGCGAGTGGTCGCAAGCGGCGAAGCCTTGACCCCGGAGCTCGCCCGCCGCTTCTATCTCGGCCTGCCCCACCGGGACATCGCTCTCTACAACCTCTACGGTCCGACGGAGGCGGCGGTCGAGGTCAGCGCCTGGGCCCTCCCCCAGGGTGGGGGAGAGGGCCCGGTGCCGATCGGCCGGCCGATCGCCAATCTACGCCTCTATGTCCACGACGGTAACCTCCTGCCGATGTCCCCCGGGGGGCCCGGCGAGCTCCTCATCGGCGGGGTGGGCCTCGCGCGCGGCTACCTGGGGCGTCCGGACCAGACCGCCGAGAGCTTTGTTCCCGACTCGTTCTCCGGCGAGGAAGGAGGCCGCCTCTATCGGACCGGCGATCTCGTCCGCCGCAGAGAGGATGGCGCCCTCGAGTACCTGGGGCGGCTCGACCACCAGGTGAAGCTCCGTGGGTATCGGGTCGAGCTGGGGGAGATCGAAGCCGCTTTGCGCCGTTGCCCGGGGGTGGTCGACGGCGCCGTCGTCCTGCGGGAGGACACGCCGGGCGATCAGCGGCTGGTCGCGTACGTGGTTCCGGAGGGCGAACCGGCTTCCGCCTCCGAATGGCAGCGCTTTCTCGCGCGGAGCCTGCCGGAGTACATGGTGCCGTCGGCCTTCGTGACGCTTCTGACCCTGCCGCAGAACGCGCACGGCAAGGTCGACCGCCGCTCCCTGCCGGCCCCGGACCGGGTACGTCCGGAGCTCACGGAGACGTTCATCGCGCCGCGCAGCCCGCTGGAGCGGACGATCGCCGATCTCTGGGCCGACCTCCTGAACCTCGACCGGGTGGGAGTGGAGGACAACTTCTTCCATCTCGGCGGCCACTCGCTGCTCGTGGCGCAGGCCCTGTCGCGTCTGCGTCAGGCGTTCTCGTTGGAGATGCCGCTGACCGAGTTCTTTCGCCGGCCGACGGTCGCGGCCCTGGCCGAGCGGATCGAACGGGGAGCCCAAGGCAAGCCCTCTTCGGACATTCCCGAGCCCCCACCCATCCGCCGCCCGCCGCGCGGCGGCCGCCCCCTGCCGCTCTCCTTCGCCCAGCAGCGGGTCTGGTTCATGGACCAGCTCGTCGTGGGCGGCAACATGGCTTACAACTTCCAGGTGGCGATCTGGCTCCGCGGCCCGCTTCGGGTGGAGGCCCTGAAGAGCGCCCTCGGGGAAATCGTCCGCCGGCACGAGGTCCTCCGCACCACCTTCCCGGAGGTCGATGGCTGGCCCTGTCAGGTCATCCATCCGGCCGCCCCCGTCCCCCTGCCGCAGATCGATCTTCGCTGCCTGCCCTCGACGGAGCGCCGCAGACATGCCGAGCGGCTGATCTTCGAGATCATCAGGATCCCCTTTGATCTCGTCGACGGACCGCTCATCCGGTGGCGCCTTCTGAGGCTCGGCGAGGACGCCCACGTCCTGGTCCAGGTCGAGCATCACTTCGTCCACGACGGCTGGTCGTTCGCGGTCCTCTTCGGCGAGCTCCGCGACCTCTACCTGGCCTACAGCCGGGGCGAAGCCTCGCGGCTACCCGAGCTCCCCGTGCAGTATGCCGACTATGCGATCTGGCAGCGGGAATGGATGCGGGGAGCCGTGCTGGAGAGGCTCCTCGCCTATTGGGAAAGAAAGCTCGCGGGAAGCCCTCCACCGGTCGAGCTCCCGACCGACCGGCCGCGCCCCTTAGGCGAATCCTTCCGCGGCTGGGTGCTCGCCCTGCCGCTTGCGCCCGAGATCTATGGGGATCTCCGGCGATTCAGCCGGCGCCAGGGCACGACCCTCTATACCACCATGCTCGCCGGCTTCCTCGCCCTCCTCCACCGCTACACCGGCGAGGTCGACCTGGTCATCGGCACGAGCAACGCCAACCGGCGTCTGCGCGAGCTCGAGCGGGTGATCGGCATGATGGTCAACAGCCTGCCGCTCCGCGCGGATCTCTCCGGTCAGCCCACCTTCCAATCCCTCCTGGAGCGGACTCGCGACCTGGCGGTCGAGGCCCACGCCCACCAGGACCTGCCCTTCGACCAGCTGGTCCAATCGCTTCACGTCGACCGGCGACCCGGGCGCAACCCGGTCTTCCAATTGATGTTCAATTTTCACGACGCGCCGGTCCCCGACGGCCGTGCTGGCGGGCTCGAAATGGTTCCGGAGCTGCGCGCCAACGGCACGTCCAAGATGGACCTCAATCTGATCGTCGTGCCGCGCGCCGAGCAGCGGGTGGGGCGCGAAGGGTCGGCCGAGGATCGCTGGGCGATCGGCCGCTATGAATACAACGCCGATCTCTTCGATGCCGCGACGATCCATCGCCTGGACGCCCAGCTCCAGGCGCTGCTCCAGGGTGCGGTGGCCGATCCCCTGGCCTCGCTTTCCGAGCTTCCGGTGCTGAGCCGGCCGGAGAGACAACAAGCGATCGTCGAGTGGGGAGACCGGCTGCGGGAGGACGACGGCGGTTGCCTGCACGAGCGTTTTGTGGCCCGGGCGGACCAGGCTCCGGAAGCCGTGGCGGTCACCTGCGGCGAGTGGAACCTCAGCTATGGGGAGCTCTCGGTCCGCTCGGCCGGCCTGGCGGCGCGGCTCGCCCGGGAGGGGGTGCTCCCTGGGGATCGGGTGGCGCTTTTCCTCGACCGGTCCCTCGAAATGGTGGTGGCGATTCTCGGGGTCCTGCGAGCCGGCGCCGCCTACGTGCCGCTCGATCCCGATCATCCTCGGGAACGGCTGGGCTTTATCCTCGAGGATGCGAGACCCAAGGTGCTCATCAGCCGGGAGGAGTTGCGCCGGCGCCTGCCCGCCCACGGCGCTGCGGTCGTCTGCCTGGAGGCGAGCCGAGACCCGCGAGGGAAAGGGTCCGCGGTGTCCCTCCCGACGGAGGCGACCGCCTACGTCATCTACACCTCGGGCTCGACTGGGCGGCCCAAGGGGGTCCTGGTCAGCCACGCCAACGCGGTGCGTCTCTTCACCTCCACCCGGGAGCTCTTCGATCCCGCTCCGATCGACGTCTGGACGCTCTTTCATTCCTACGCCTTCGACTTCTCGGTCTGGGAGCTGTGGGGCGCGCTCCTCCATGGCGGGCGTCTGGTGGTCGTCCCCTATTGGGTCAGCCGCTCGCCGGAGTCGTTCCTCGCCCTTCTCGCGGCGGAGCGGGTGACCGTTCTCAACCAGACCCCGTCCGCCTTCCGGGCCTTGAGCGCGGTCGCGGTCACCGAGCCGCCGCCGGTCGAGGGCGACGCCCTCGCTCTGCGCCTCGTCCTCTTCGGTGGCGAGGCCCTCGAGCCCAAGGCTCTCGCCCCCTGGTTCGAACGCCATGGCGACCTCCGGCCCCGGCTCGTCAACCTCTATGGGATCACCGAAACCACGGTCCACGTGACCTGGCACCCGCTCGGGCGCGAGGAGGGGGAGGGCGGTTCGGGGAGCCGGATCGGCCGGGCCCTTCCCGACCTCTCGCTCGATGTGCTCGATCGTTGGCTCCAGCCGGCGCCGGTCGGGGTTCCAGGGGAGATCTGCGTCGGCGGAGAGGGCCTCGCCGCGGGCTATCTGAATCGCCCGGACCTGACCGCGGCGGCCTTCGTGCCCGATCCCTTTCATGCGGACGCCGGCTTACGACTCTACCGGAGCGGCGATCTGGGCCGTCTGCTGCCAGACGGGACGGTCGAATACCTGGGCCGTCTCGACCACCAGGTGAAGATCCGGGGATTCCGCATCGAGCTGGGGGAGATCGAAGCGGCTCTCGCCCGGCACCCGGCCGTCGAGAGGTGTGTCGTCCAGGTGCGGGACGACCCACCGGCGGAGCCGCGTCTCGTGGCCTATGTCGTGCCGGTCTCCGGGCGCGCCGCGATCGGCGGCGAGCTGCGGGAATCGCTGCGGGAGTCGCTGCCCGAATACATGGTGCCGGCGCTCTTCGTCGAGCTTCCCGCCCTGGCGTTGACCCCCACCGGGAAGGTCGACCGCCGCGCCCTGCCTGCTCCCGGCGCCGCGTGTTCTGAAACCGAGTACGTCGCCCCCCAGAGCCCCGCCGAGGAGATCCTGGCCGAGGTCTGGGCCGGTGTGCTGGGAGTCGAACGGGTCGGTTTGCGCGACAATTTCTTCGATCTCGGCGGGCATTCTCTGCTCGCGACCCGGGCGGCGACCCGCATCGCGGCGCTCTTCGGCATCGAGGTTCCCGTCCGCGCCATTTTCGAGGCGCCCACCGTGGCCGCGTTCTCCCTCCGGCTCGCCCGTCTCGCCGGCGAGCGCCGGTCCGAAATCCCACCTTTCAGGCCCGTCCGCAGGGACCGCCCGTTCGCCCTCTCCTTCGCGCAGCAGCGGCTCTGGTTTCTCCACCGGATGGCTCCCGAGAGCTCGACGTACCACATGTCGCGCGCCTACCGCCTCGCCGAGCCGCTCTGCCATGGCGCCTGCGACGAGGCCTTCCATCGCCTGATCGAACGTCACGAGGTGCTGCGCACCCGAGTTTTCTGCGTGAACGGTGAGCCGGTCCAGCAGGTCTCCTCCGATGGGGGGCAGACCCTCCCGCTGCTGGACCTCGGCGGCCTGCCGGGACCGGACCGGGAGAACGAGTTGCGGCGGCTGGCGCGGGATACCTTCAGGAGCCGGTACGACCTCGCCGCGGACCCGCCTCTGCGAGCCCGGCTCGTCCGCCTGGGGGACGAGGAGTGCCTGCTGCTCCTCAGCCTGCACCATATCGCCGCCGACGGCTGGTCGATGGGAATCCTGGAACGCGAATGGAGCGCCATCTATGAGGCGCTCCGCGCCGGCCGGTCCGCTCCTCTCGCCCCGCTGCCCTTCCAGTACGGCGACTTTGCTGGCTGGCAGCGCGAATGGCTCCAGGGCGAAGTGCTCGAACGCGAGGTCGAGCACTGGCGGGAGCGGCTCTCCGGCGCTCCGTTTCTGCTCGCGCTGCCGACCGACCGGCCGCGCCCGGCGGTCCAGAGCTTTCGGGGCGGTTCTCGGGACCAGGCCCTCTCTCCCGAGCTCGAGGCGGCGCTCCGGGATCTGGCGCGAGGGGAGGGGGTCACGCTCTTCATGGTGTTCCTCGCCGTGGTCGACCTCCTGCTCCACCGGTATACCGGCGCCACCGACCTCCTGGTCGGCACGCCGATCGCCAATCGCAACCGCGCGGAGACCGAGGGCCTGATCGGCTTTTTCGCCAACACCCTGGTGCTGCGCACGGAGCTTGCCGGGAACCCGGTGCTCCGCCATTTCCTTGCGAACATCCGTGAGACGGCGCTCGAGGCCTACGGCCATCAGGATCTCCCCTTTGAGAAGCTGGTCGAGGAGCTGCGACCGGAGCGCCATCTCGGCCATTCGCCGCTTTTTCAGGTGGTGTGCGCCGTGGAGGAATCGGCGGCGGCTCCCGGCGTCACGGCGGGCCGGCCTCCCGCGTTTCTTCCCGTTCCCTTGCCGGTCGAAAACGACACCGCCAAATTTGATCTGACCCTCTCTCTCGTCGCCGGCCGGGGGAGGCTCTCCCTCCAGGCGAACTACAGCTCGGACCTGTTCGACCGCTCGACCGTCCTGCGGCTCTTGCGCCACGCCGAGATCCTGCTCTCGGCCTCCGTGGCGGCGCCCGGGAACCGGCTGCTCGAGCTGCCGTGGCTGGATGCGGCGGAGCGCTCGCAGCTGCTCATCGAGTGGAGTGCGAACGGCCCGGAGGAGGACGACGACGCCGGTATCCCCGCCCGGATCGTGGCGCAGGTCGCGCGTTCGCCCCACGCGCTCGCGCTCCACCACGGAGTTGAGCACCTGACCTACGCCGAGCTCGCTCGCCGCTCCGAGGATCTGGCGGCCCGGCTCCGAGAGCTCGAGATCGGCGCCGAGAGCGTCGTCGGGGTGCTCTTGCGGCGCTCGGTCGAGATGGTGGTCGCTCTTCTCGGGGTGATGCGGGCGGGTGGGGCCTACCTCCCCCTCGACCCCAGCTACCCTCGCGAGCGCCTCGCCTTCATGCTGCGGGATGCCGCGGCCGCCGCCCTGCTGACCGATCCCGTCCTCGGCGCGCGGCTGGCGCCGGGCGGCGAGGGTCCGAGGCAGCTCTTCGTCGGTTCCTTCGGGGGTGGCAGCGGGGAAACCGGAGCGGGGGAGAGAGTCGAGCCGTTCGGCGAGCGCCTCGCCTATGTCATCTACACCTCGGGCTCGACCGGTCACCCGAAGGGCGTCGAGGTGGAGCACCGCTCGCTCGAGAATCTCGTCCGCTGGCATCTCCGGACCTATGGCGTGACTCCGGCCGACCGCTCGACCCAGGTCGCGGCGCCGGGGTTCGACGCCGCGGTCTGGGAGATCTGGCCTCCCCTCGTCGCCGGAGCGAGCCTGCATCTGCCGGAGGACGAGGTCCGGATCGCGCCCGCGGCGCTCCGCGACGATTGGCTGCAGCAGGGAATCACTCTGAGTTTCCTTCCCACCCCGCTGGCGGAGGGTGTCCTGGCGCTCTCCCCACCGGAGGCCGGCGCTCTTCGCGTTCTCTTGACCGGCGGGGACCGGCTGCACCACCGCCCGTCCGGCGACCTGACCTTTGCGCTGGTCAACCACTACGGCCCCACCGAGGGGACGGTCGTCGCCACCTCGGGGAGGGTTGCGGCGGGGGAGACCGAACGATCGCCGGCGATCGGCAGGGCGCTCCCGGGGGTCCGGGTGCAGGCCCTCGACGGGGAGGGCCGGCCGGTCGCCTGCGGCGTTCCCGGCGAGCTCTACCTGGGCGGCCGCGGTCTCGCCCGCGGCTACCGCGGCCGGCCGGAATGGACCGCCGAGCGCTTCCTGCCCGATCCCTGGGGGCCTCCCGGCGCGCGTCTCTACCGAACGGGCGATCTCGTCCGCTTCCGAGCCGATGGCGAGCTTGAGTACCTGGGGCGTACCGACCGCCAGGTCAAGATTCGGGGTTTCCGCATCGAGCTGGGGGAGATCGAATCCTTGCTCGGCACCCACTCCACGGTGCGGGAGGCCGTCGTCGTCCACCACCGGAGCAACGGCCGGCCGGAGGAGCTTGTCGCCTACGTCGTTCCTCGCGGGGAGGAGAGCCTGGAGATCGAGGAGCTGCGCCGGTTCCTCGCGCGACACCTGCCCGGCTACGCCGTCCCGGGCACGCTCGTCCCGCTGGCCGCTCTACCCCTGTCGGCCCATGGCAAGGTGGATCGCTCCGCCCTCCCGGCGCCGGAGCATGCCCGGCGGCCGATCCGGGACGCGGCGGCGGAGGACTCCGGGACCCTGGCGCGGACCGCTCTCGAACGGCGGATCGCCCACCACTGGCGAGAGCTCCTCGGGCTCGCCGAGGTGAGGACGGACGACAACTTCTTCGACCTCGGCGGCCATTCTCTGCTCGTCGCCCAGATGCAGGCCCGGCTCCAGGACGACCTCGGGCGTACCGTTTCGATCGTCGACCTATTCCGCTACCCCACGATCCGGGCCCTCGCGGTCTGCCTGGAGGTGTCGATCGGCGACGTCGAAACCGGCGCGCGGGAGAGGACCGCGCGGGAGACCCGGAGCGGCTCCGCCTCGCGCCGGCGGGAGCTTCGCCGGCAGCACCGCGCGGGAGGTCCTCTCCATGACTGAAGCCGAAGCGGAGCCGCTCGAGGACCAGGTGGCGATCCTCGCGATGGTCTGTCGCGCCCCGGGGGCGGCCGGCGACGAGGAGCTGTGGCGGAATCTGTGCGACGGCGTGGAGTCGGTCTCCTATTTTTCCGCCGGGGATCTCGCGGCCTCCGGCGTGCCGTCCCGCCTCCTCGCGGATCCGGCCTATGTCCGGGCCAAAGGGGTTCTCGGTGGGGTGGACCTCTTCGACGCCGAGCTTTTCGCCATCACGCCGCGGGAGGCCGCGAGGATCGATCCCCAGCATCGCATCCTCCTCGAATGCGCCTGGGAGGCCATGGAGGTGGGGGGCTACGGCCAGGAGGAGCAGGCGGGGCCGGTGGGCGTGTTCGTGGGCGCGGAGACCAGCGGCTACCAGGCGGAGATGGCGGATCTCGAGGACCTGCTCGGCGCGAGCAACGATTTCCTGGCCACCCGCATCTCCTACAAGCTCAACCTCCGCGGACCCAGCCTGACGGTGCAGACGGCCTGCTCGACCTCCCTGGTCGCCGTTCACCTGGCGGTCAAGAGCCTGCTCGACGGCGAGTGCGATCTCGCCCTCGCCGGCGGCGCCTCCCTGCGCCTGCCGCAGGAAGTGGGCTATCTCTATCGGGAGGGAGGCATCTACTCACCCGACGGGCACACCCGGCCCTTCGACGCGGCGGCGGCGGGGACGATCCGGGGAAACGGCGCCGGCATCGTCCTCCTCAAGCGGCTGGAGGACGCCCGGGCCGACGGCGATCCGATCCGGGCCGTCCTCCGCGGTACGGCGATCAACAACGACGGCGCGGCCAAGGTCGGTTTCACGGCCCCGAGCGTCGAGGGCCAGGCGCGGGCGATCGAGGAGGCTCTCGCTCTGGCGCGGGTCGAGCCGCGAACGATCGGATACGTCGAAGCCCACGGCACCGCGACCCCGGTCGGTGATCCGATCGAGATCGCCGCCCTGACCCAGGCGTTCCGTCTCGGTCCGGAGCACCGAGCCACCTGCGCCTTGGGCTCGATCAAATCGAACCTCGGACACCTGGGCGCCGCCGCCGGCATCCTCGGTTTCATCAAGGCGGCGCTCGCGGTCGAGCGGGGGAGAATCCCGCCGAGCCTCCACTTCCGCACCCCCAACCCACGGATCGACTTCGCCAACAGCCCCTTTTACGTCAACGACCGTCTCGCTCCCTGGCCGCCCCGGGACACGCCTCGCCGGGCCGGTGTGAGCGCGTTCGGGCTCGGGGGAACGAACTGTCATGTCGTCCTGGAGGAGGCCCCCGGCGCCGACCCCGCCTCGGCAGCCCGCGATCCCCAGCTCCTGCTCCTCTCGGCGCGGACCGAGAGCGCCCTGGCGGCGGCGACCGAGCGTCTCGCTCATCACCTCAAGGAGCACCCGGATCTCGATCTCGCGGACGTCGCCTATACCCTCCAGATGGGCCGGCGGTCTTTCGAGCACCGGCGGGCCGTCGTCTCTACCGACGTTGCGGATGCCGTCGCGGCGCTCACCGGCCCTCCCCGGCGGCTGCCGACCCGAAGGCGGAGCGTCGACACGCCGCAGGTCGCGTTCCTCTTCCCCGGCCAGGGCGCGCAGCGCGTCGGGATGGGCGTCGGGCTCTACCGGCGGGAGGAGGTTTTTCGCGCCCAGGTCGACCTCTGCTGCGACCTTCTCCGCAACCGGCTGGGCTTCGATCTCCGCGAGGCTCTCTTCCCCCTGCGGGAGGACCCCGCCGCGGCGGCCTGGCTCGCCCAGACCGCCGTCGCTCAGCCGGCTCTCTTCGTTCTCGAATACGCTCTCGCCCGGCTCTGGATCTCCTGGGGGGTGCGCCCCACGGCCCTTCTCGGCCACAGCCTCGGGGAATACGTGGCCGCCTGTCTCGCCGGGGTCTTTTCGCTCCCGGCGGCCCTCGACCTCGTGGCGGCGCGGGGCGAGCTGATGCAGGGTCTCCCCACCGGAGTCATGCTCGCCGTCCTCCTCCCCGAGGCGGAGGCCGAAGAGCTCCTCGGGCCGGGACTCTGCCTGGCGGCGATCAACGCCCCCGGGGTCGTCGTGGTCTCCGGCCGCGAGGAGGACATGGTCGAGCTCGAAGCGCGGCTGGCCTACCGGGAGGTCCCTTGCCAGCGCCTCGCGACCTCGCACGCCGCCCACTCTCCCGCGGTCGAGCCCATCCTCGGGCCGTTCGCCGCCCGGGTCCGCGCGGCCGGTCCCGAGGCGCCGCGAATCCCCATCGTCTCCAACCTGACCGGGACCTGGATGAGCGCGGAGGAGGCGACAGACCCCGACTATTGGGTCCGCCACCTGCGCCAGACCATGCGCTTCGCGGACGGCGTCCGTGCGCTCGCGGAGGAGCCGGGGAGGGTCTACCTCGAAGTCGGTCCCGGGGATACCTTGAGCCAGCTCGTCCACCAGGCCCTCGCTCGCCCAGCCGGACAGACCAGCGCCATCGCCTCCCTGCCCGGACTCAAGGAGGGGAGGATCCGGGATCTCTCCCTGGACGCCAGGAAGTCCGCGCGCGAAGGCGAGGCCGGGAAGACAGAGGATCTTCGCGAGCTCCTCCGGGCGGCGGGCGGTCTCTGGCTCTCCGGGGCCCGGCTCAACTGGCCCGCGCTCCACCAGGGAGAGCGTCGCCGGGTTCCCCTTCCCGCCTACCCCTTCGAGCGCCGCTCGCACTGGCTGCGGCGCGAGGGCAAGGTTCCCCTCCCGGCAGTCGAGGAGAGGGACGAGAGACCGGATCCGCCGCAGCCGGTCCCGGCGGTGGCCCGTCCCCGCTTCTCCGCGATCGCGGTGGGCGGTGAGGAGCTGGAGGTCGAAGATCTCGTCATCCGCCAGCTCGCCGTTCTCTCCCGCCAGATTGAGCTTCTGGAGGACCCCGTCGCCTCTCTCGGCAAAGGAGATCGTCATGACTGAACCGGTTTGGGCGGAGGCCGGAGACGCCCGCCGTCCGCCGCGGCTCCGTCCCCGCATCCAGACCCTGTTCGCGGATCTCTTCGGGCTCCCCGCCGAGGACGTGGCGCCCGGCGCTAGCTTCCTCGAGCTGGGAGCCGATTCTCTCTTTCTCCTCCGCGCCAGCCAGCAGCTCCAGGAGCAACTCGGTGCCCGCATCCCCTTCCGCCGGCTGCTCGAGGAGCTGTCGACGGTGGACGCCGTCGCCGAGCACCTGGAGCGCGAGCTCCCGGCGAGCGAACCGTCCCCTCCGTCCCCGCCTGTCGAGGAGGCCCAACCGGCCTTGCCCCACCGGCCGGCGGCAACGGTGGCCGGCCCGGTGGAGATCGGGGGAGCCGCGAGGGAGCCCTTGGTGACAGGCGAGCCGAGAGGCGAGCTGCGGTCGATCTTCGCCGAGCAGTTGCGGATCATGGAGCGCCAGCTCGAGCTCCTCGGTCGCTCCCGGCCCGCCGCGCCCCCGGTCGCCCGGGGTGAAGACGCGGCGAGCGCACCCGGCAGGAGCCGCACCTCTCCATCCCTGCCTCCTCCCGGACCCCCTTCCAGGCCGACCTCACCCGCGCCGGAGCGGCCGGTGTACGTCGCTCATCAGCCGATCGACCGCTCTGCCGGGAGCGGGCTCACGCCCGACCAGAGCGAGCACCTCGACAGGCTCGTCGAGCGCCTGGCCGAAAGGACCCGGCGCTCCAAAGAGCGGACCCAAACCTACCGCCGGGTCCTCGCCAACAATCGCGCCACCGCCGGCTTCCGGCTGCTCTGGAAGGAGCTCGTCTATCCCCTCATCGGCCACCGCGGGTCGGGCTCCCGGATCTGGGACGTCGACGGCAACGAGTACGTCGATCTGACCATGGGCTTCGGCTCGCTCCTCTTCGGGCACGCGCCGGAATTCCTCACCGAGGCGTTGACCGCGCAACTCGCCCTCGGAGTCCAGATCGGGCCGGAATCGGAAACCGCGGGAGAGATCGCCGCCCTCCTCTGCGAGCTGACCGGCGCCGAGCGCGCGACCTTCCTCAACTCCGGGACGGAGGCGGTGATGACCGCGATCCGGCTCGCGCGGACGGTCACCGGCAGAGCGAAGGTCGCCTTTTTTTCCGGTTCCTACCATGGGACCTTCGACGGCATCCTCGCCCGCGGCGAGGCGGATGGGGAAGGGGGCCTGCGCGCGGTGCCGCTCTCCCCCGGCATCCCGCGGAGCCTCATCGGAGACGTCCTGGTGCTCGACTATGAGAGCCTCGACTCGCTCGCCATCGTCGAGGCTCATGCCGGCGAGCTCGCCGCCGTCCTGGTGGAGCCTCGGCAGAGCCGCCGCCCCGACCTCGATCGGCGGGATTTCCTGCGCCGGCTTCGCGAGGTCACCGAGCGGGCCGGAATCGCCCTCGTCTTCGACGAGGTGGTGACCGGCTTTCGCATGCACAGAGGGGGCATGCAGGCCCTCTACGACGTCCGGGCCGACCTCACGACCTACGGCAAAGCGGTCGCCAACGGCATGCCCATCGGAGTGGTGGCCGGTCGAGCGGCCTATCTCGACGCCATCGACGGAGGTTTCTGGAGCTACGGCGACCGCTCCACTCCGGAAGCCGAAACCACCTTCTTCGCCGGCACCTTCTTTCGCCATCCTCTGGTCATGGCGGCGATGCTCGCCTGCCTCCGGCAGATCCGGGCCAACCCGGACCTCCAGGAGGAGTTGGGGAGAAAGACCGCACGGCTCGTGGCTTCCCTCAACGACGTCTTCGTGGAGGAGGGCCTGCCGTTCCGGGTGACCCACTTCGGGTCGCTCTTCACCTTCACCTTTCCGCCCGATTGGGCCTTCAAGGATCTCTTCTTCTACCACCTGCTGGAGAAGGGGATCTACATCTGGGAGCGGCGGGTCTGCTATCTCTCGACCGCCCATACCGAGGAGGATCTCCGGCGGATCGTCGAAGCGGTGCGGGAGAGCGTGCTGGAGATGCGCCGGGGCGGCTTCCTGCCCGGCGCCTCGCAAGCGAGAAAGCCGCCTGCGCTCCTGCCCTTCCGAAGGCAGGCGCTGACCGAGGACCAGCGGGAGCTCTGGGAACTCGCGCAGATGGACGCGAACGCCGCGCTCACCTTGAACCTCGGCCTCCGGCTCCGGCTCGCCGGCACCCTGGACCGCGCGGCCCTGGGCCGTGCTCTCTCTCGGCTGGTCGACCGTCACACGGCGCTCCGCATCGTTTTCGATCCGGCGGGAGAGAGCCAGGAGATCCTGCCGTCGCGAGCGGTCGACCTGACCGGGCTCGATCTCACCCGCTCCGTCGACCGGGAAGGAGAGGAGGCCCTGCGGACCGCCGCCGAGGTCCGCCGCCCCTTCGATCTCACCCGCGGTCCTCTCCTGCGCTGCCAGCTGATCTGGCTGGCGGACGACCTTCATGTCCTCGTTCTGACCGTGCATCATCTGGCCGCCGACGGCCGCTCGCTCTCGATCCTCCTCGGCGAGCTCGCCGAGCTCTACACCGCGGAGCTCCGCGGCGAGTCCGGAAGTCTGCCCGCCCCGGCGTCCTACGAGCGGGCCGTCGAGACCGTCCTCGCACGGGAGAAGAGCCCTGAGATGGCGGCCCACGAGGCTTTCTGGCTTCGTCGCTTCTCCCCGCTGCCGCCACCGTTCGCGCCGCCCACCGACCATCCTCGCCCGCCGCGACGGACCTTCCGGGCCGACGTCACGCACACCCGCCTGGACCGCTCGGACGTCGCTCCGCTCCGGGATCTCGCCCGGCGGCTCGGCTGCACCACTCTCACCCTGATGCTCGCCGCGATCGAGGCGCTCCTCCACCGGATGACCGGGCAGGACGATCTCGTGGTCGGCGTTCCCGCCGCGGGGCACCCTCCGGATGGGGGTCCGCTCGTGGGCTATTTTCTCCACCTCCTGCCGATTCGCTCGCGGAGCTCGGCCGCGACCTCCTTCGCCGATCTGGCGGTCGCCGCTCGCACGGTGCTGCTCGACGCCCACGAGCACCGCGCCTACCCCTTGAGCCGCCTGGTCCGCCGGCTGGGTCTCTGCGATCCCAGCCGTCCCCCCCTCGTCGGAGCGCTCTTCACCCTCGACCATCCTGGCCCTCTCGTCCTGCCCGGGCTCGACATGGAGCTCACCGAGGTGCCCACGGGAACGGCGGAATTCGAGCTCTACTGGACTCTCGTCGAGACGCCGGAAAGCTTCGTCTTTCAATGCAGCTTCAACACCGCTCTCTTCGACCGGGCGACGGTCGAGCATTGGCAGGACGGCCTCCGCGGCCTCCTCGCGCGCGTCGCGGTCGACCCCGGCCGCGCTCTCCGCGAGCTCGATTTCCTCGGCAGCCCGGAGCGCTTCCAACTGCTCGCCGGATCGCGACAGGCGCCCGTTCCCCGAGCGCTGTCCGCTCCGATCCCCCTCACTCCTATCCAGAGGCGCTTTTTCGAGTCTGCCTTGAGGAATCGCCATCACTGGAACCTCACGCTCGACCTCCAGGCGAGCTCCCGGCTCCTCCCGGCCGCTCTCGAACGCGCGCTCGCCGTCTGCTGCGCCCGGCACGACGCCCTCCGGCTGCGCTTTGGGCAGGATCCAGCGACAGGAGAAGTGTGGCAGCGCGAGGTGGAGCCCGGGCACTCGCCGCCGCCGGCATGGATCGACCTCCGAGCCCTTCCGGAGCGGGCGCGCCAGGAAGCGCTCCAGGGGTTTGCCGGACCTCTCCAGGAGAGTCTCGACTTCGAACACGGCCCCCTCTTCCGACTCCTGGTCTTCGACCTGGAGAGCGGCCGCCCTCCCCATCTCTCGCTCCTGGTCCACCACCTGGCGGTGGATCTCGTTTCGTTGCAGATCCTCGCCGCCGAGCTCGACGCCGGATACGAGCAGGCGGCCCGAGGAGAGGAGATCCGGCTCCCGCCGCCGACCACTCCCTTCGGCGTCTGGGCCCGTCGCCTCGAGGAGCATGCGCAGTCGGACCTCCTGCAACGGGAGCTCGGCTTCTGGCTCTTACCCGAAGCTCGGCAGACGGCTTACCCTCTGCCCCTCGACCGGGCCGGAGGAGAGAACACCGAAGGCTCCGCGCGGGTCGTCTACCAGACCCTTTCGGTGAACGAGACCGAGGATCTCCTCCACGCTCTTCCCCGCGCCGGGCGGGCGCTGGTGAGCGAAGCGCTGTTGACCGCGCTCGCCCTGACCTTCTTCCGTTGGACCGGTAGTCCCGTCCTCGACGTCGACCTCGAAGGCCATGGCCGGGAGGCCCTCTGGGAAGATGTCGATCTCGGGCACACCGTGGGCTGGATGACGGCCCTTTACCCATTGCGCCTCGACCTCTCCGGGGTGACCGACCCGGCGCTGGCCCTGGAGCGCTGCCGTCGACAGCTCCGCGCCGTGCCGAGCGGAGGCCTGGGCTTTGGTCTGTTCCGCTACCTCAGCCGGCGACCCGCGGCCGCCGCCCTGGCCGCCCTGCCCCAGCCGGAAGTGCTCTTCAATTACCAGGGCCGGCGCGAGGGTAGAGGAGGGACGGCTCGACTCATGCCGACCCACTCCTTCTCCCAGGCTCCCGCGCGGAGCCCGTACGGCCGGCGCGGTCATCTCTTCGAGATCGATGGCTTTGTGTCCCAGGGGAGCTTGCAGATGCGCTGGCGCTACAGCGAAGCCATGCACGATCTCGATACGGTCGAGAGTCTCGTCCAGGGCTTTGGAGAAGCGCTCCGCGAGATCCTAGGGGCTCTCCTGGAAGAAGCGCGGAAGCCGGTTCTCGTGACCACCACGGTCGTGACCGCATGAAACGGGGCTGGACTTGTTGTCTAGTGTCCCGGGCGAAAGATCGCACCCACCGTAGTGGAGAGTTCCGTGCTTCGGTCACACCGACGCGAAGAGAACGAACTAACCGCACGGGACACTAGACTAAGCTAGTCCTCGTCGGGAAGCATGATGGTCAGGCAGGCCTCCCCCTCGTCGTCCGGCCCCATCACGGCCTTGAAGGTCCAGTTCTTCGACGGGCCGGCGCCGGTGATGACGACGCGGAAAAGAAGCTCCGACGAAGAGCGCTCCGCCGGTTGGCGGGAGATAGCGATCCGGAGCATCCAACAGATGTCGTGCCAGACGCCTTTGTAGTCGTTGGCATGGCGAGGGTTCTGGACCGCGCGCTCCAGGATGCCGTAGACGGCGGCGGTCATGGCGACATGGACCTTGAAGTGCTGGCGGGTGACTTCCGCCAGGTCGCCGACCGTGGCGTCGACGAGGACTCCGTCCTCGATTGCGTCAGTGCGGGTGTAGGCGAAGATCACGGGCATCTCGAGCGAAGGATCGGGGTGGTTCATGGCGGCTTTTCCTCCAAGGGACCGAGGGAGGCATTCCCTCGGTCCTCGACCGGAGGTCCGGTCTCCCCTCTCTGCGGCCCAGGGATGTCGACCGGAAATCGGAACGTTCCCCGGAGATGCCGGAAGGAGGTAGCCCTACCGCGCCCCCGTACCCCGTCCCGAGAGAGCTCGGTAGACCGCCTGCCCCAGCGACAGGGCGGTCGAGAGCGCGGCGGTCTCCTCATCGGAGGCTCCGGCGGCTTCGAGCGCGGCCTGGAGGTCGAGCCCGTCGACCTGGAGAGAGGCGGTGGTCTTCTTCGCGATCAGCTCGAAGGTGACCTCCTGGGCGGTGCCCGCGTAGTACGGGGTCTCGATCGTCACCTCCCGGGTCTGTCCGATCCGGTGGAGCCGGCCGTTGGCCTGGCGGTAGGTGGTGGTCGAAAGGTCGAGCTCGTACCAGAGGCCGACGGAGAAGGAGACGAGGTTGTTGAGCCCCGTCCGCACCGCGTTGGGATTGACCAGGAGAACCTCCACGCCCCGGGCAAGGACGTGCTCGTTGATCCAGGTTTCCCGCCGGGCGCTCGGGACCTTCTTGGCGTCGAGCCAGGCGGCCTTCGGGGTCACCTCACCAAGGAGTTTGAGGAGCCGGGCCGGCAGCTCCGGGCTCCCGGTGTGGCGGAGGAAGACGAGCACCTTCTCGCCGCGGCCGAGCGCCTGCCGGACCCGGTCTAGGAGCCAAGCCTCCTTCGGCGTCCGCCAGTCGGCGGGGAACGCCTCACCCGTGGCGATCAGCTCGCCGTCCAGCTCCTCGGGATAGCGGATCTCGAAGGGCGGCAGCTCCTCGGTCGCCCGGTCGAGGTAGGAGGGGAGCTCGACGAGAGCCCCGAGGAGGCGCCCCGCGCGCTCCGGGTCGAAGCGGTCGGCCCGGATGCGGGAGAGGAGCTCGTTCTGGAGCCGCTCGTACTCGGCGAGAAGCTCGCGGGCCATCGGATCGTCCTCCGGAACCGTGATCGCCACCGGGACCTCGGTCAGAGGCGGCAGCTCGACGTCGAGATCGCCCTTGTGCACGAGGGCGGCGACCGGGAGCAGGTGCTTGAGGATGAAGTTGGGCATGAGCCCCGGAGCCTCGCCGATCGTCGTCTTGGAGCCCACCTCGCGGTCGGTGTGGGTGCCGAGCTTCCGGGGTCGGTTCTCATGGGAGACGAGGATCTTCCGGAAGCCGTAGCGGGCGATGAAGGCGGCCCGATCGTCGCGGCCGAACTCGGCCCGGAACGCTGGGGAGAGCGCCCAGAAGTTGGCGAAGAGCGAGCTGGCGTAGCCCCCCATGAGGCTCCCGGTCAGAACGATCGTGGGCACCCCGGGAAGCCCGGTCAGCCGGTGGGCGGCCTTCGACTGCGCCGAGCCGGCCTGGTTGAATTCGTGGGCCTCGTCGAGGATGAGAATCGAGAAGTCCCGCGGGTGGCGGCGGAGGATGTACCGTGCCAGCGGATAGCGGCGAGGCTTGGGGATCGCTTGGTAGAGCGGCTCTCCGCAGGGTCCCCGCTCCTCCCAGGTGGCGAGAGAGTGGAGGGTCTCGAGGACCCCCAGGAGCTCCCGCGCCCTCGTCTCGAACCGCTCGAACGGGGCCACGCTCTGCTGGTCCTTGAGAGCCGCGAGCACCGAGCGCACCCAGGCGTGGGGTCCCCAGGTCGCGGGCTCCGGTCCCTGGGCCAGATCAGCGAGCACCGGGATGGCTCGGTCACCGGTGCCGAGAACGGTATCGAAGTGGACGAGGAGCTTGACCAGGGGGAGGAGGATCGCCTGCTCTTCGTCGTCGTTCGCCCGGAAGAGGATCTCGATCTCCCGGAGCAGCCGGTCGTGGAAGTCGACGAGCCGGTCGACCGCGAGTGGCCGGGCCGGACGGTCGAGCCGCCGCCGCAGAGCGGGAGCGGTGACGAGCTCCGCGACCAGAGGGTCCTTCGGGCAGCTGGGAGCGAGGAGGATCGCGAGATCCATGGCGAGGCGGGCCGCGCGACCTACTGGGCGCCGGGGGAGGGCCTCACAGCGGAGCCGCCGGGTGGCGTTGGCCGTGGCTGTGGTCTCGATGCTCGCGCCGCAGCGGGGGCAGCGCCCCTCGACGCCCCGGTGGCCATGGCCGAGCTTCGCCGCCTCGCGGCTCAGGATGTAGATCTGGGCCGGCTTGGCGAGATCGCCGGCCGACTCGACGATCTGGACCTGGAGATCCGGGACGACCGCCGCGGCCTGGTCGCTCCAGCTCTGGAGGAGGTGCGGTGGGCAGACGATGAGGATCTTCTCGACCCGCGGCAGCTGGTGGGGGAGACCCTGGCGGCGGAGCTCCGCGACCGTCCCGGGGTGGTGGCCCGGCAGGAGCGCCGCGGCGATCGTCAGCGCCATGGTGCTCTTGCCGGTGCCGACCTCGGCGACGAGGAACGGATTGGCGCCCCGGGCGAGGAGCTTGAGCGCCGCCTGAACGGCGTGGGCCTGGGCCTGAAAGGGCTTCCGGGCGAGGGTTGGGAGAGCGATCCGGTGCTCGTCCCGGTGCGGATCGTGGAGGGCCGGGAACTGCTGGGCGAGAAGCTCGGCGAGCGAGCGGTCGTAGTTGGCGATGAGATCGGCCGCGTTCCACAGCGAGACCTCGTCCCCGCCCACCGGCACGGTCCCGGAGGCCAGGCGGTGGAAGGAGGAGTCGTCGAGCCGCAGGATGGTGAGCGCCAGGCGGGGCCGCTCGATCTCGACCGTCGCCACCACCTCGCCCTCGCTGTTCTGCCGCTCCGAGACGGGGACGAGCTCGCGCTCAAAGACGCCCTTGGCGAGGAGCGGCGGATGGCGGCGGGGATCGTTGGGCTCCAGACGGTGGCCGTTGAACATCCCCGAGGAGAGGGCGAGGGCGATGTGGACCGGCTTGGGCGGCATGGCGGTCTCGAAGCGGGAGCCGAGGAGCTCCCGGGCGGACTGCGAGATCCCCACCGGCGCGTCCTGCCAGGGCCGGAAGCCCTCGACCGCGGCGGTCAGGTCATAGGGGGCGAGCTCGTAGGCCAGGGAGTACCAGGTCTCGGGCGAGCGGTTGATCTCGTAGGGGTCCGGGCAGCGCTCGGGGAGGACCGGAAGGGAGCGCCCATCCTCTGCCCAGTCGAGGATCGTCCGCGCCATCGCCGGCATCCCCGACGAGGTGAGGGGTCGCATCGCCCGGCGGCCGACGAGGAGGGCCTGCTGGAACCGGGAGAACTCGGGCTCCGGGAGCCGCCAGGCCCGCAGATCGAGGAAGTGCCGGGAGAGAAGCTCGGCCGAGGGCTCGAGCGCCGGGTAGGGCACCAGGTAGAAGAGGTACCCCGCCCCGGGGTGGACGTGCTGGCTGAAGCGCACCAGAAACCGGTGCTCCAGACGCCGGTACTCGGGGTCCTGATCGTAGGGAGGGTTGAGGAAGAGGACCGTCGCCCCGCTGTCGGCGAGGCTCGTCCGGGAGAGCCGAAAGGCGTCCCCGTGGTAGGCGTTGTCGGCCGAAGGATCGAGGCCGTTCTGGAGCGCCGCGGCCCGCTCGGCCTCGAGCTCGCAGGCCAGGATCGACATGCGGTTGTGCCAGCCACCGGCCGGCCGGTAGGGATCGGGGCAGTAGCTCTCGACCCAGAGCCTGCGGAGCGTCCGGATGGCGGTCCCCTCGCCGGCGCAGGGGTCTAAGAGGCAGGTCGGCCCCTCCGGCTCAGGCCACCTCAAAATCGAAGCAAAGCTGGAAAGAAGCCTCTGCGGGGTAGGAAAGTAACCGGCCACCTGCTGCGATGCGAGTCTTGCCACGGCGGATCTCCTCCTGGTGGTAAAGGGACGTCTGTTCGACGAGGAACTCGGCCAGGGTGGACGGTCCCACCCTGCAGGCCAGAGGGGCGTCGAGGCCCGCGGCCTCGGCGTCTCGCCCGACCAGAACCACCCCCTCCCGCTTGTGTCCAGAGAGCTCGTGGACCCAGCCCGAGGCGAGCGCCGCCCGGTAGACCTGGAGATGGAAGCGCAGGTCGTGGACCAGAGGGAGCGGCGTCCGCCGGTCGAGGTAGGCGCAGAAGAGGGCGGCCCGGGCGGTGTCCCGGGAGTCGTCCCCGAGCTCGGCGAGCTCGCCGGCCTGCTCGTCGACCCACCAGCGGGGCGGCGCGAAGACGAAGCGGATCTCGTCCTCGACCGGCCCCGCGGGCTCCAGATGGAAGAGCGCCGGGATGTAGGCGACGGTAACGAGGCCCCCCGGGACCTTCTGGGTGGTCCAACGGTGGGGCGCCCGGCGCGGCAGGTCGAGCGCCTCGAACCGGCTTCGGGCTTTCCGGCCGGCGCGGAAGTTGGCAGTGAACGGGTGGGACTCCCTCTCGGTCCCGAAGTAGGCGACCCACACGGGCCGCTCGGCCGAGCCGTTCCCGCCGGGCTCCCAGAGCGGGTCCGCGGCGAGGTAGCCCAGCAGGTGGACCGAGAAGGTGCGGGTCTTGGTGGAAGCGTCCGGCGACGAAGCCTCGATCGTGAGAGCGGGAAATCCCATCCTTCCCTCCGCGGCAGCCCGAGGCGGAGCCGCAACCGGGAGAGAACCCTCCCGGCCTAAGTCCGCCCGAGAGGCCCGTCAGGGCCTCTTCGCCCGCGGCCTAAAACCGCTCTTCTTGGGTGGTGGGGGAGTCTTGCGGGAACCGGCCCTTGGCGTGGTTGCGGAGATCGTTTAAGCTCGCAACGTACCAACTCAAATCAGGAGCGATAGTTGGCCGGCGCGAAGATCTTCGTCAGCTACAGCCACCGGGATGCCAAGGCGCTCGAACGCCTAAGGATCTTCGTCCGGCCGCTCGAGCGGGAAGGGCTCCTCACCGCGTGGAGCGACACCGCCCTTACCGGGGGAGACGACTGGCAAGGAGAGATCGCGGCGGCGCTCGAGTCGGCGACGGTCGCCGTGCTCCTCATCTCCCAGGATTTCTTGAGCTCCGATTTCATCGCCGGGCAAGAAGTGCCGCAAATCCTGGCGCGCCAGGCGGCGGGCGGCATGACCCTGATCCCGGTCTATCTCAACCACTCCCTGGTGGGAGAGACGTCCTACCCCTTCGTCCATCCGAAGACCGGCCGGAAGGAGACCGCCCGGCTGACCCAGTTCCAGGGCTATGGCACCCCGGACCGGCCGCTCGCTGCCCTCCGCGGGCCGCTGCGGGAAGAGGAGTACAAGAAGCTGGGGAAGCGACTCCTCACTCTGGGCGCGGCGCCGGCGGCGAGCCCGGCACTCTCGCCGGTCTCGCCGGTCTCGACGGGGCCCTCGGCAGCGCCGGCCGGCCCTGCGCAGTCCTATGAGCTGGTCGTGCGGATCGAACGCCGGAACGGCGGGCTCGAGGTCGACTATCACCTGCCGGGAGGGGCGCCGTTCGGTCACCGGCCGCTCTCCTGGGGCGACCTCCGGCAGCGCGCCGGCCCCATCGCGGCGGCGCTCGACAGCGCAGCTCCCCTCCCGGGAGAGGCGGAAGGCGACTGGGGAGAGGGGCTCTGGCAGATCCTCTTTGGGCCGGCCGAGCGCTGGCAGCCGGTGCTCCGAGCCGTCTTCGGCCGTACCGGAGAGGTGCCGCAACCGAACCCGACCTGGGCGCCGGTGCGGTTGCGCATCGCGACCAAGGAGCCCCTCCTGGCCGGTCTCCCGTGGCGGTGGACCTCCTGGCAGCGCTATCTCCTTCTCGACATCGGCTGGACCTTCTCGACGACCGCCACGGCCGGTCTCGCCGATCCGGCCGACGATCTCCAGACGACCGCCCCCAGCCGGGTGCTTCTGGTGCTTCCTCGGGGAGGCGAGGACTGGGGGCCCTTCGATCCCGGGCACGAGAGCGCGGTCCGGGAACTCCTCGACCGGGTCTGGCCGACGGGCCAGGAGACCGGCTACGTCGACGTCGCGCGGACCCGCGCCGAGTTCGTGGCCCGCCTTCGCGAGGGGCCGCATTTCCTCTACATCTACGCCCGGAGCACGGTCGCGGGACTGCTACTCGACGGGATGGGGGAGCCCGAGCCGCTCTCCCTCCACGATCTCGAGCAACTCTTCACCGCGGCGGGCCATACACCGGCGGTCCTCTATCTCAACACCGCGGGGCTCGGCGGCGCCGAGGCGGCGGAGCCGCACCTGAACCAGGTCCCTCTCCTCCTCGGGCGCCGCCGCCCGCATTGGACTGACGGCTCCTCGACCACCGCCCTCCAGTGGCTCTCGCGCTGGCTGGGAGGCGGCGAGGACCCGGTCGCGGCCTTCCACGACGTGCATCGCGCGAGGACCGTTCCCGGCGACGACCCGGCCACGCTCCTGGTCCGCGCCAACTACCGCGCCTGGCGCACCGCGCGCTACCAGAGCGCGCCCGCCCGCCAGTTCCCCTCTCTCCAGGTCGACCGGGATACGCAGAAGGCCCTCGTCCGCAAACACATCGAGGAGCTCGCCCGGGATCGGCACCGCCGGGTTCTGGCTCTCGTCCCCTTCGCGGCCCCCGGAAACTCGCTCGTCAAGCTCCAAAAGCAGCTGCGGCATGACCTCGAGCAGTCGCTCGCCCCTCTGGTCGACATCCGGTGGCTCGACCTGGCGCTGCCGGTCGAGAGCGCCTGGCGGCAAAGCGATCTCGAAGATGGACCTGAAGGTCCAGCTCGACGCCGGACCGCACGAGACCGTTCCAGCCTGTCTTCGCCGGCAGGCCCCGCAGGCGGTGGCGCCGGGGCGCCGGGCTCTCCTCTGGCTCCACTGGGGCACCTGTGGCGACGCGCCGGGGCTCCCGGCGAGGCCCGAGGGGGGCCAGCTCGCCGACTGGCTCCGTTTCGCCGGCAGCTACCTCGGAACGCACTGTCCAGACGACCTGCGGCTCGTCTGCTCGCTCGCCCTCGAGATCCCGCTCTCCGAGCACGACGTCTTCACCCGGCAGCTCCAGGACCCTCCGCCGCGAGCTCCGCTCCCCGGTCTTCCGGCTGAGCGAGCTGCCGCCGCTCGGCGAGGTCAGCGAGGATCATCTCCTCGAGTACCTCGTCGGCTCGACCTGCAATGCGGACATCCAGGCAGAGATCGCGGACCGGATCGTCGCCCGGACCCGGGGCCAGTTCGAGGAGACCATCGCGCTCCTCGAAGAGGCGGAGAGCGGCTCCTGGTACGATCTGCTCGCCCGGCTTCGCCGCGAACAAGGAAACGGAGGACCCCGGTGAACGACCACCCGTTCGAGCTGTTGGTGCCGGAGGAGCGTTCCCCGGAACGGCGCGCGGCGCTCGCCCGGCGGCCGATCCCGGAGACCCTGGGGAGCCTCCGCGCCTCGGCCCCCTACTTCCAGCCCGACGCCGCCCTGGTCGACGCGGTCAACGTCGCCTTGGCGGTGGGCGCCCCGCTTCTCCTGACCGGCGAGCCGGGGACGGGCAAGACCCAGGTGGCGCACTACCTCGCCTGGTACTTCGACATCGAGCTCTTCGCCCTCCATGTGGCGAGCACCACCACCCGCGAGGGCACTCCTCTACAGCTTCGACGCCGTGGCCTATCTCCATGCGGCGAGCGACCCGCGGCGCAAAGAGGAGACGATCGAGAAGGAAGACTTCGTGCGCCCGGGGCCGCTCTGGAAGGCCTACGAGACCGAGGCCCCCTCGGTCGTCCTCCTGGACGAGATCGATAAGGCGCCGCGCGATTTTCCGAACGACCTCCTCCACGTGCTCGACCAGCACAGCTTCACCGTGCAGGAGACCGGCCGCGTCGTCGAGCGCCAGGGCGGGCCGCCGCCCCTCCTGATCATCACCAGCAACAGCGAGCGCCGGCTGCCCGAGCCGTTCCTGCGCCGCTCGATCTTCCACCACATCGCCTTCACCGAGGAGCTGGTTCGCCGGGCGGTCGATGCCCGGATGGGCGACTTCCCGCACCTCCCGGGAGAGGTCCGGGAGACGGCCATCCAGCGCTTCCTGGAGCTCCGCGGCCGCGACCTCCGGAAAAAGCCGGCCACGGCGGAGCTCCTCGTCTGGCTGACGATCCTCTCGGCGCAGGGCGGCCTCACCGAGGGAGACCTGAAAGTCGAGCCGAGGCTCCTGCCGGCCCTCTCCGCCCTGATCAAAGACCGGGATGACCTCGCTCTCCTCTCCTGACTCCGGATGAGCCCCGAGCTCGGTCTCCCTGCTCTGCTCGCCGCCCTGCGCGAAGCGGGTTTGGGCGTCGGAGTGGCCGAGCTCGCCCGCCTCCAGGCGGTCTTCTCTCGCCAGCCGGCGCTCGATTCCGGCGAAACGGTTGGGGAGGCTCCCGGCGCTCGCCTGGGGAGGCTCCTCGCCGCCCTCCTCGTCAAGTCCGGAGAAGACCGTCAGGTCTTCGAGCGGGTCTTCGCCGCCTGGCTGGAGCGCAGCGAAGCGGACGTCCGCGCGCGCGAAGCTCCCCCCGAGCGGCCGCCCCGGCCCGCCCCTGCCTCTGTGGAACGGCCGCGGAGCCACAAGCCGTGGTGGGGCGCCGCGGCCACCTGCCTGCTCCTCGCGATCGGGGTGGCGACCGACCGGGACGTCCGGTGGAGCCCGCCGACAGACCAGCGAAAGGTCGTGCCCTCGAAGCCCGCCCCTCCACCCCTCCAAGGGCTCACTTCGGCCGACGTGCGCCAACGCACGTTCACTCCCTGGGCTCCGGCGCTCACGGTCACCCCGGGCCCCGGCACCTGGTCCGGCTGGCCGGCCCTTGGCCTCGGGCTGCTCTCGCTCGCCGCGGCGGGAGAGCTCTGGCGGCGGCTCCGCGGCAAAAGCTGGGTGCCCGCGCGGACACCGCTTCCCCCCCTCCCGGGGCCGCCGCGGGTTTTCCTCTCCCCGCCCTCCTTGCGCGGGGCGCAGCTTCTCTCCCCACGCGAGCAGGAGACCCTGGTCTGGGGGATCGGCCGCTACGTCTCCGAGGAGGCCACCCGGCGGCTCGACCTCCCGGCCACGGTCAAAGCCACGGCCCGGGCCGGAGGGCTTCCGGAGCTCTGCTTCGAGCGCGCCCGCTACCCACGAGAGGTGTGGATCTGGACCGACGAGACGGCCGACGACCCGGCTCTCGGCCGGCTCGCCGGGGAGATCGAGGCTCTCCTCCGTCTCTACGGCCTGCCGGTCGAGCGGGCGAGGTTCCGCGGCCTTCCCGAGCGGCTGGTGGCGGCCGACGGCCAGGTCTTCGCCCCCAACGAGCTCGACGAGCGCCGAAATGTGGCCCTGGTCGCCGTGCTGACCGACGGCCGCCTCCTCTGCTACCAGTGGGCGGCGACCGACCGCCGGGTGCGCGTTGAGGCGCTGCTGCGCGGCCTCTCCTCCTGGCCCCGGCTCGCCTTCGTCGACTTCTCGGACGGCGCGGGAGAGCTGCCCCGCATCCTCGCCCGGCACGGCATCCCCCTACTCGCCCCGGAGGAACTGGCTCGGTTCCTCGGCGGCGCCGCGACGTCCACGGGAATCGGAGGGACGGCCCGGGACGGCGCTCTTTCCGGCCACCCCGGCCACCTCGGCGACACCGCCTGGGCTGCGGTCTGCGCCCTGGGCCCCTCACCAGTCGCCGAGGAGACGGCTTTCGATCTCCGGGAGCGGCTCGGCCTCGCCACCTCGCCCTGGGCGCTTCGAGCGCTCCGCGAGGAGGCCCCCGGGCCGCCCGGGCGCCTGCAATGGCCTCCCTCGGCCCGGGCACGGCTCCTCAACTGGCTGCGGAGCGCGGAGGGAGACTCCCCGGACAAGACGGCGCCGAGCCTCCTCTTCCGGGCGCTCGCGGCCTGGGACTCGCTCTACCAACGGGAGATGGAGGTCCGTTCGGCGGTGTCGGGGGCCGCTCCCTGGGAGGGAACCCCCGCCGCTGAGCGGCTGGCGATGGAACGCGCGCTCCTGAAGCTCTGGCGCCGTCCCGAGGAAGCCGCGCGCGAGCTCTACCGGCTCTACCGGGGACGGCTCACGGAGTCGATCGGAGAGCATCTGTCCGGCCTCCTCCCGGCGGACTGGGGCCGGCTCGGGAAGATCGGCTTGCCCTGGGCATGGACGGAGCTCCCCGCCGCCCCCCAGGCGATGCTCCAAGAGATGAAGTTCGGTCGAGGCGTGCTGCCGGCTCTGGTCCTCGGGCGCTCGAGCCGGTTGCGGCTGGGAGTGGCCCTGGGGCTGGGCCTCGGGCTCGGAGCGCTGGTGGTGGCGGCCAGGAGCGAGATCGAGCGTACAGGGCTCCCGTCGGTAATCCATCGGGAGGCAAAGCCGGCCGATGCGAGAGAGTGGATCGAGCCCTACGGCTCGAGATGGAGCGTCACGGTCGCGACGCGCACCGCGAGCGAGCATCGGATCGTGCCCGCGGGTTCCCGGGTGACCGTCCGTTGGCAGCCGCAAGCGAAGCGCGCTTGTGTCGAGCGCCAGGCGGACGGGACGGAGGTCTGGCGCTGCGGCTCCGGGGCGGCGGCACCACCCGTCCTCTCCGCTGCGATCCGGCGAAGTATCGCGCTTCTTGCAGTGCGACCGGGGGCTCCCGAGGTCGATGCCCTGGCGCTCGCGCTTCTTGAGAGCGGCAGCACGGATACCGTGGTGGTCGGTTCGGGATGGGTAAAGGTGCTCGAAACACTGGAAATTCCCTGGACTCCTACTTCGGAGGCGAAGCAAGTCTTCCTGGTGAGAATGGGCCAAGATACTTCAAACGGCACAGCCATGGCTGAAGCTCAGGAATATCTAGAAGATGCTCTAGAAATCACGAAAGTGGCGAATGTGCACCGCGATAGGTTTCCCGATTTAATGCTCAAGACTACTCGTTGGGTGGACTTAAGCGCAGCCTTGAGCTTTGATTCGAGCGCCGTGAAGTCCATCGACGAAGTCTGGCCTCAGGCTCGGGTGTTCTTTGGCGATCCTGGCAAAGTATTCCTGCGCGGCTTGGGAATCGACGGCTGCCGGCCGGTCGAGGAGACGGACGCGAATGGCTTCGCCTTCATCCGCCTCTGCCCAGGCTCGTTCCAGATGGGGTCACAGGAGAACTACGACGAGCGCCCGATTCACGAAGTGACCCTGAGCGAATTCTGGTTGGGCAAGTATGAGGTGACCAACCGGGAGTACCGGAAGCTTCACCCCGAGCGTCCAGGAGAGGACAACCTTCCAGCTACCAGGGTGAGCTGGGAGGAGGCGCAGGCCTTCTGCCAGCACTACGGCTACCGCCTGCCGACCGAGGCGGAATGGGAGTACGCCTGCCGCGCCGGGACCGCCACCCAGTGGTCCTTCGGGGATGATCCCCAGAAGCTGCGAGCCTATGCGTGGTCTGGAGAAAATTTCGGTGGGAAGCCGCACCCGGTGGAGTCGCTGGCTCCGAATCTTTGGGGCTTCTACCACATGCACGGGAATGCCTGGGAATGGGTGGCTGATTGGTACGGCACGTATTCGGCCTTCCCTCAGAGAGACCCCACCGGGCCCCCGCAGGGCCGTGAGCGCGTGCTACGGGGGGGCTCCTACCTTAGCATCTCGCCCAGTTTCCTGCGCTCCGCGTTTCGGAACAAGTCCGAGCCCTTGGCCCGGGTCGAGGGCTTCGGTTTCCGCTGTGGTGGAGGCTCCCGCCGCCAGCCTTGATTCTCGCCCCTATGGTCGAGCAGGCGGCGGCCCGGCTCGGCAGTCGCTGCGCCAGGTCCGGTATCTGATCCAGACCCAGCGTCTGGCCACTATCGTCTACAGGTGATCCACGACCCGAAGATCCGCGTGGTCGCGGCGCCGCCGGTCCGCGACCGCATCCTCCATACAGCCCTTCTCGCCGAGATCGGGCCCACCTATGAGCGAGGCTATATCGAATCGAGCTACGCCGTTCGCGTAGGGCGCGGACCGCATCGAGCGATTCTGGCCTACCTCGCCTGTTCCCGGCGGTATCGATTCCGCCTCTGCCTGGACGTACGACGTTACTTCGCCTCCGTCGATCACGAGATCCTGTGCGATCTGTTCGCGCGGCGCCTGCGAGATGCGAGAACCCTTGCACTGGTCCGCCAGCTCGTCGAGGCCGGCGGCGAGGTCTACCTATCGCCCTCGCCGTTGAGGCGCTCCTCTTGCCGAAGACCCGGTGCCGGCCGGGTGTGGACAGCCGCTGGGAGGGTTCCTCAGCCACTGGTGCGGCGGGTTCAACCTGGATGGGCTGGACCACTTCGTCAAGCGAGAGTTGAAAGCCGCGGCGTACCAACGCTATGGACGATCTGGTGCTCTTCGCGGACGATCGCTCGTTTCTCGTCGACGCGCGCGAAGCGATCCGCGAGTGGCTCCGCCGCGAGCGGCGTTTGGAGCTCAAACCAAAGTGCGACGGCGTTCAACCCACGGCACAGCCGAGCACCTACCTCGGCTATCGAATCAGCCGGTCCTGGAATCCTGCCGGGACCGAAAGCCAAGAGACGTCTAAAGCGGCGCCTTCTGGCAGCGGACGCCCTGGGGGGCGACAAGCTGCGACGGGGCCTCAGCTCCTACCGTGGGCTGTTGTTATCCATCTGACGACGGCTTGTCAGAGGCATGACAAAAATTTTTGCCTGCCGCTTCTCGGGAGAAGAGCAAGAGACAATGATCAAAGCTGGTGGCGGGAGCCTCGACCACAGCGGAAGCCGATGAACTCGTTCCGGTCCGAGGGCTCGAACGAGTCCCGGCACGCGGAGCGCAGGAACCTGGGCGTGAGGTAGTTGAAGGAGCCCCCCCGCAGCATACGCCGGTTCCCCTCTTGGGGTCCTACGAGATCGGTTCTCTCGCGCTTTCGGTAAGGGCCGTACCAGTCCCAGCACCACTCCCAGACATTTCCATGCATGTCATAGAGGCCAAAAGGATTCGGTTGAAGCTTGCCGACCGGCTGCGGCTTTCCATCTGAGTTTTCGGCGAACCAGGCGTACTGAGCGAGAAGGGATTCGTCCTCTCCGAATGACCAACGCGTCTGCGTTCCGGCCCGGCAGGCGTACTCCCACTCCGCTTCTGTCAGCAGGCGATAGCCGTCGGCGGTTCCGTCCCAAGAGACCTTGACTCGATCGATCCGGTAGCAGGCGCTGAGGCCCTCCCGCTCGGAGAGCCGGTTGCAGAAGCGGACGGCATCGAACCAGGTAACGTTGTTGACCGGGCGTTCGTCTGCCATTCCTTCGGGAGAGCCCGGGTCGTTCCCCATGACCTCGGCATAAATCCGACGGGTGACCGGGAATCTCATGCAGGCGAAGGGCGAGATCCTCACCTCGGGGACTGGGCCTTCATCGCCGTCGCGGCCGATCTCGTCCTCGGGGCTTCCCATCCGAAAGCGTCCGCCGACGAGCGACACGAGATCGACGAGGGGCTGGACGGAAGGCTCGGGCTCGATGCCCGCCAGCAGCGCTACAGGCTCTCCGCTCATGGCGAGCGCGATCGCGACGCCGAGGAGGAGAAGGACCCCGGACGCTCCGGTCCAAGTCGGCCTGGCTCCGGCGAGCAGTGCCCCCGCCAGAGCTCCGGCTCCGATTCCAAGACCCCAAGCCCAGCGAGGCGGCAGCGCATCAAGACGGCGGAGCCATCGCGCAGGCGAGTCGATGAAGAGGCCGGTCCTCGGCACGCGGAGATCTTACACGTCTGGCTTCCGGATTGGATCTTCTGGGCCAGGTGTGCGCAGGCCGAAGACCGTGGGAAATGAGCCCCGCCCGGGAGTCGACCTCCCGGGCGGGGCTCTGGGCTACCGCGCCAAGCGGCGGGCGAGGATCTGGCCGGCCTGCTCGATGGCGGTGCAGCCGGCGGCTTCGAGGAGGGCGGCGAGGGCGGCGGGGGAGCGCTCGATGCACTGCAGGAGGTGGAGCGCCTGGGCCACCTCGGGCTTGTACTGCCGGAGCCAGCCGGAGACCTGGACCCCCTGCTCGCCGAAGACCGCGGAGAGGGCGTAGCCCTCCGGGGTCTCCTCGTCCGCGAGGTGGAAGAGCGGCTCCCTCTCGATCGCCGGGAGGACGATGGTCAGGAGGAGAGCGGTTTCGTCGTGCCAGACGACGGCCTCGGGAGCGTCCTGGAGGTCGACGCTCTGCCACTCGCGGAGGAGGGCGACCGCGCCGGGCTTGCCGGGGACCGGCTCGCACTTCCAGGGGCCGGCGAGCTCGGCCTCGGACGCGGTCAGGGCCTCGTCGCGCTCCCGGAGGATCGCGAGGAAGGCGGGGGAGAAGAGGTTCTCGGGGGGAGGGGCTTCCGGGTTGATAGGATGCCGCGGGCTGCGCATGGACTTATCCTCCTTGCGTGGTCAAGGGGTCGGCAGAGCTCGTTACTCTGTCGGCCCCGTTTGCTTCGGGGCGGGAGGAACATCCTCCCTGGATGGCAAGTATACCAGAGATCGGCGAGAATAAAACGTAAGATCTCGCGAAGTATCCTCAGCGCCTCCTACGGTCCGGCGGGCGAATCCCAGGAGGCCACCAGCTCGCGCAGCGCCTCGCGACACTCCTGGCGAACGGGAGCGTACTTCGCGAGCTTTTCCTTCTCATCGTCGTCCTGGTCCTCCTCGTCGGGCGTGCAGGCCCAGTCGAGGACGAAACCCGCGGCCTCGTCGTCGGTCGACAGAAGCCGCGTCTCTCGCTCGTCGGGCGTGTCCACGCACTGAAGCTTCCAGACGGAGCCGTTCCAGAAGAGGTCCCAGTCGATCCCGCGACGAGGTATGTCGTCCAGGACGGGAGAGGGAGCGGCGGGATCGGGAGCGGGAGCGGTGAACGGGCAGCACGGAGGTTCCATATCGATCGTCTCCTTACGAGGTTGAGGGTGAAAGAAGAAAGGGCGGCGGGCGCTCCGCCCGCCGCCCCGAGAGGCCCTACCCCTCCGCCCGATTCTTCAGGCGCAGGAACTCGACGCTCTGCGCCACGACCTCGACCGTGGTGCGGGCGACGCCGTCCTTCTCCCAGGTGTTGGTGCGCAGGCGGCCGACGACGCCGACCAGGTCGCCCTTGCCGAGATCGGCGAGGCTCTTGGCGACCCCATCGAAGGCGACGACCTGGAGCCAGTCGGTGCGCTCGGCCCGCTCGCCGTCCTCCTTCTTGTAGCGGGTGCTGACCGCCAGACTGAAGCGTGCGTAGGAGGTGCCGTTCTCGCCCCCGAGGGTCGGGGCGTTGCCGAGGTAGCCGGTGAGGATGACGCTGTTCATGTCGATCTCCTTTCGGGTTTTTCGATGGCCTTCACCCCCGGAGAAGAGGACATCGAAAAAAAGCCGCGAAAGGAGAGATTCGACCTTGAACAGAAGACATCAGAAAAGAACTTCCTTCAGCCTTTCCCATTTCCCTGCCCCTTGCTTTCCCCTCCCCCTCTCTTTGGACCAGCTTCTCTCTTCCGATCTCTCCAGGTAGGAAGACTCTTGCCGCGGCTCTTCCGCGGCGGCCACGCGTCTGGGGAGGGTGGGGATGTCGCGGCGAGGACTTCTTCGAGCCGCGAAGGGACCCCGAATCCGGAAGGGAAGCAAAAAAAGGGAGGCGGCCCCGGAGGGCCGCCCCCAGGAGGAGAGCTCCCCGGCCTACGGGACCTCGGGGCTCTTCAACCGGTCGAACCGGAGGCGATCGACGACGAAGTGCCGCCGGTGGATCGTCTCGCCGGTCTCGGTCTTCACCGGGAACTCCTCGAACTTTCCGGTCACCCGGACCTTGTCGCCCTTCCTGGCGAGGTAGGCGGGGTGGATGGCCGAGCCCTGGTCGGGTCCCCAGACGATGAGATCGTGCCAGGAGGTGCTCCTTCCCCCGGGTCCCTGGTGGGTGGCGAGCGAGAGCTTGATGTAGGGGCGCGGGTTCGTGGTGACCTCGTGCTCGACGAGCTCGTTGTCGAGGATCGGGTCGGGGACCATCACGGTATAGGTGCGGGCCTCGGTGTAGCGCTCGATGCGGTCCTTGCCGAGGTAGCCGATGAGGGTCTGAGAAGAAGTGGTGGGGGTGCTCATGTCCGTGTCTCCTTTCCGGGGTGTCGGTTGATCCGGCACGGGCAGAGCGGAAAGGCCAGGGGGAAAGGGCGCTCCGAGGTGCCGGCTTTCTGCCGGCTGGAGGACGTACGTCCGGAAACTTGGAGTAAGCCCGACCCTGGCCTAGCCTGACCCGTAAGCCAGGAGCGATCGACCCTCCGGACAGGGGCGCGGAGGCGAGTGCCCCCAACCTCGATCTACCCCCTCCCTCTTCGCCTCGGCCAGGACCGCATCGAACGCTGCACCGAGGCCGGGGAGACAGGATGGTCCCGCGGAGAAAACGAGATCGTCCGAGCCGGAGGGAACCTCCGGCGGTGCCCATGGAAACCGAGCGCGACCAAGGCCCCGGGGGAAGGACCAGCAGGAAAGAGCAAGGGTCTGGAGATCCGATCCGGGACTCGGGCGGCGAAGCGCGGAACGGCAGGGTGGCAAGGTCCGGTGTCTGGGGAACTTTCCAGGGAAGACCGGGACCGGCGGTGCGGAGAGGCGGCTTCCGGCGATCGTCTCTCGGCGATCCGGTTCAAGCCTCGGGTTCCTGGAGCCGGGGAGACTCCTTGGGAGGGCAGTGCCCGGCGGGGACCGCCGGCCGCGGGCCGGCGACCTTATCGCCTCCCTTGAGGGAGGCGCGCGCAAGGGATCGCAGTGGAATCCCCGGAGGCGTGGAGCGCCGAGGAGATTGGAACGGAGAGCCCGACCCCGGCGAAGCCGGGGATGCGCCCCACTCCAGAAGCTGGCGCTTCCCCTGGAAGGCCGTTGGGTCTTGAGAAGAGAAGGTCGGTACGGCGTTCTCATCGAGGCGGATGGAAGTCGAGGACCGCCTGGCGCCGGGCGGCATCGAGGCGGCCGATCGTCTGAGCGAAACGGGAGACGCTGGTGCCGTCGAAGGAATGAGCGCCCGCGAGCTGACAGAGCCGGATCCTCCGAGCCGAGTTGACTCGCCCGACATGGAGATAACAGCCTCGCTCCCGGGCGAGCTCTCCCCAGAGCGGGAGAGTGCTCTCCTTCCAGGCCGTATCGCCACCGACGAAGAGACCGACCTCCGAGGAAAGGAAGGACCGGACATCGGCGGGCACCATGCCGTTCTGCACCGCGAGGAGACGACGGCGGCCGACGCCGGCGAGGCGGGGAAGCCAGGCTTCCGAGAAGCGCAGAGAGTCGAGACCTCCGCAGACGATATCCGGGACCACGACGAACTGAGCCCGAGCCCCAAGCGCGTCGACCGCGGCGACGAACGCCGCCTCGTCAAAGGGACGACCCGTGCGGAAGGCCGTCCAGGCGCCGTTGTCGAGCGCATAGGTCGCAAAGCCCTCGGTCCGGAGCGCCCCCTGGGCGGAGACCAGGAGACCCCAGCCGCACGAGCGGAGGGCCGCGAGGTTGCGGCGGGTGCCGGTCCGGGAGGCATAGCCGAGGAGAGTCGGGCGCCAAGCCGCGCGCTCTACCGAAGGCGGAAGCGATCCCGTGGGCACGGGAGCTCCCTCCGGAAACTCGGCCGGCAGCTCCCTGCCGCCGGCGACCCCGGAACGCCAGAGACGATCCTCTCGGCAGGAGTGGAGCGCCGAAGTGGGAGAAGAAGAAAAGGGCGACGGACCGGAGATAGGCGGCGGGCAGGCCGAGAGAGATCGCGCGAGAGATTGAGGCCGACGACCAAGAGGAGAGCCGCGGCGGCGAGGTAGAGGCGCCCGGTCATCGGGCGGCCTCGACGAGGAGCAGGAGCATGAGGAGTCTCCTTCCAGGGAGAGCTGGCGCGGGGCCACCCCGCGCCAGGCACCCCCTCTCCTCCCCCTCTCTCCGCGGCGGTCCCGGCGGCGGGACCGCCTCGTCCCTCCCCGACCGCCGGGGAAACCGCATCCCCTACCCGGAGGAGGGGAGACCGATCCTGGAGTGAGGAGGGAACCGGAGAACGCTCGTCAGGAGCCGCCGTCCGAGTCCGGCCCCTCCTCCCCCGGAAGGATCTCCACTTGCCCCAGAGACTCGAAGAGGAGGTGGAGGAACCGCGAGGTGAAGCGAGCCCCCTCGGAGGCGAGGAGCGCGATCTCCTGGCGGCGAGGGTCCGGGCCCGGCGACGGCGCCGAGAAGGCCGCGGCGGCGGCCGGGTCCTCCACCCCGGGGCCGATCTGCGCCCGGAGCATCAGGATGAAGTCCCGGGTCTGGTCGAGCGCCGAGAGGGGATAGCCCATGGCCCCGACGAGGCGGAAGAGCGAGCGGGTCTGGGGATCGACCCGGTTGCGCTCATAGTCGGAGATGGCGCTGTTGGTGAGGCCGGAGGCCTCGGCGAGCTCGGACTGGCTCCAGCGCCGGACGAGGCGGAGGAGCGAGAGCGAAACGGCGAGCAGGTCGTCCGAAGCCAGGCGGTCGAAGCTCGGCTCCGAGGTGGGAGAAGCCGGGAGGCGGGGATCTTTCTTCATGAGCATCTCTCCTTTCGTGTCGTCGTCGAAGTCCTTCCCCCCGCAGGAGGGCTCTCGACGACGACACGGAAGGGAGAGGCCGGTGTCTCGTGGCGTCGGGGCGATCCCTGTCGGTGGGCTTTAAGAGAGACAGCCCCCGAAGGGGTGGTGGGAAGCCCGAAGGCTTCCGCCACCCCCTCGGAGGCCGGGCCTAGTGCGCGGCCTCCCGATCCTTCTTGAGGCGCAGGAACTCGACGCTCTGCGCCACGACCTCGACGGTGGTGCGGAGGGCTCCGTCCTTCTCCCAGGTGTTGGTGCGCAGGCGGCCGACGACGCCGACCAGGTCGCCCTTGCCGAGATCGGCGAGGCTTTTCGCGACCCCATCGAAGGCGACGACCTGGAGCCAGTCGGTGCGCTCGGCCCGCTCGCCGTCGTCCTTCTTGTAGCGGGTGGTGACCGCCAAGCTGAAGCGCGCGCAGGTGGTGTCGCTCTCGCCCCCGAGAGTGGGGGCGTTTCCGAGGTGGCCGGTGAGGATGACGCTGTTCATGTCGATCTCCTTTCGGGTTTTTCGATGTCCTTCACCCCCGGAGAAGAGGACATCGAAAAAAGCCCGCGAAAGGAGAGCTTCGACTTTGAACAGAAGGCTTCAGAAAAGGAGCTTCTTCCAGCTTTCTTCTCCCCCTTCCCCCTCCCGCTTTTTCTGCATCTCCCTTCTCCTCGATCGTCGTCTCTGATCTTTCCCGCCGGGCAAGCTCCGGCTTTTCGCCTCCGAGGGCGTGTGGGGGAGGCCGGAGGCCTGGAGCGAGAGGGGACGGTCTCGCCTAGAGCCCGGTCTCGCCGGGGACCTTGAAGTCGCGGAGGTAGGAGGCGACCGCCTGGTAGAGGAGCTCGGGAGAGAGGGTGCAGTGGGCGAGGGTGAGCCAGAGCTCCAGCCCCTCGGCGTGCAGATGCCTCTTCAGAAACTCGGCGCCCTCATCGAGCAGTCGCCGGGCCTTCTCGGGTTGGCGGAGACGGAGGTGGATGTCGGCGAGGTCGAGACCGGAGAGGGCCTGGTCGTGGGCGTGGCCGTGCTCGCGGAAGAGGGCGACGGCGCGGGAGAGGTAGATCTCGGCCTGCTCGAGCTCTCCCAGGGAGCGCTCGATCCGCCCCAGGAGCCACCAGCGCAGACCCCGGATGCGGAGCTCGGGCCAGCAGGCGTAGAGACGCAAGGTCGCGCGGTAGGCGTCCAGGGCGAGACCGGGCCGGCCGGCGTCATTGAGAAACCAGATCCGGCGGTGAGCGAGGACGATCTCGAGCCGCGGCTCGCGGTGGAAGTCGAGGAGCGGCCGCGCCGCGTCGAGAAGGCGGACGCCGAGCGCCGGCCGCTCGAAGCCGGCGAGCTCGGCGAGCTGGAGGAGGAGGCGGCCCTGGACATGGGGCGAGGCGTGGCGACGGCCGAGCCGCAAAGCCGTCCGGAGGCCCCTCGCCGCCTCGCGGAAGCGCCCGAGGCTCCTTGTGGAGGCTCGCGCGGAGCGCCAGGAACTGGACCCGAGCGAGCGGCTCGGGGTCCGCGGCCTTGAGCTCCCGCTCGCCCTCCCGGAAGGCTCCGGACGCCTCGCCGAGCCTCCCGAGACAGCGGCAAGCGTTGCCGAGGTGGACGAGGGCGGCCGCTCGGAGCCGGTGCAGGACGGCTCCCCCAAGGGCGGGCGGGTGGGCGAGGTGGGAGACAACGGTGAGGGCGACCTCGGCGACCAGCCGGGCGAGCCCAGGATCGGAGGACACCTGCTCCTGCGAGTAGCGGAGGAGCCAGAGGGCGAAGGCCGGCGTGTGGTAGCGCCGCCGCTGGAGGGTCAGAGCGCGCTTCTCGGGGGAGAGCGCGACGAGCTCCGTCCAGAGAACGGCGGAGTGCGGCCCGGCTCCCTTTCCCGCCGCGCCCACGAGCTCGTCCAGGCGAGCGAGGAGCCCCTCGTCGTCGGCCGAATCGCCGGGACCCCCGCGAGCGCCGGAGCCGGTACAGGTCGGACAGTCGGGGTGCCGGAGGACGTGGCAGAGGAGAACGTGGGTTTCGGCGGGCGAGAGCTCGCCGCGGAGCAGAAGATCGAAGTGGGAGAGCGGAGGATGATCCGTGTCGAGCGAACGGACGGGTCCCGCGCAGTCCAAGGCGGTGAAGGGAGGGAGCTCATGGAGCATGGGCAAAGGATCTCCAGGGGCCTCGGGGCCCATGCGCCGTAGGGTACGAGAAGAAAGCGAGAAAAAAGCAAGGGGGTCTCCAAAAGCACAGTCATCCGGCGTCTTCTATCCACTTTCCGGAGTCCAGATGTTGGTCCTACATCTGGCGCGCAGCGGTTTGGAGCCGGAAACCCGCGCGGAAGCCTCCGCGACCGCGCCCCCCGAGGGCGTCCCCGAAGCCCCGGACGATCCTTTCGGTAGGAAAGAGGGTGGGGGAGGGGAGCAAGAGCGGAGCTCGAACTTCCCTGTCACGAGTGGCTGACCAGACACTGTCTTCACCCGACAGAGAGCCCGCCCGGTCCCCCGGAAGGCAGCCCCGGCACCTGCACAGCTCCCCTCCACCCGAAGCGGGGGGTCTGAGGGGGGCAAGGCCCCCCTCATCCTGGAGTCGGCCCCGGAAGCCCCCGAAAGTTTTCCACAGGGGGGTGCCCCTCTACTCCTGGGTATGGACCTGTATACCTGTACTCCTGTTCTATAAGGAAGGCGTGACACAGATGTTCTCAAAAGCGTGTCATAGATGTTCTCAAACCCGTGGCACAGATGTTCTCAACGGCGTGACACAGATGTTCTCAAAAACGGGGCGAAATCCGAGGCTTTTCGACAGGCTGAGCGTGTCACAGATGTTCTCAAAATCGCCCGGCTCTTCAGCAGGTACGGAAGGATTGACTAGGTCCAGGCTGCGAGCCCGCGGGCCGGCAGGACCGGCCTTCGCGGGGGGGCTCCCGCCGGGAGAAAAAGAGAACATCCGTGTACGCGGGGCCGTCCGGTCCGGCGGCATCCGCCGCCCGGGGAGGCCCCGCCGATCGCCGGAGGGCGAGGGATGGTCGGGTCTAGAGGTCGAGAGAGCCGGGCTCGGGCGGGGGAGGAGCGTGGCGGATGTGCGCCTGCTCGATCAGGTGGAGCCTCTCGGAGAAGTTGAGCTTGGCGATGGCGGCGAGATAGGCCTTGCGGTCGGCGCCGATCTGCTCGAGCAGGTAGTTGAGGTGCGGCTGGCGGCCGAGGTAGTGCTCGAGGAGGCGAAGAGCGTCGGCGTTGAGCGTCCAGGGCTGGGTGACGAGCTCGATCGTCAGGTCGTAGTACTCCTGCGGGAAGCCCCGGGAGATCCGCGGATCGCTCTCGTCGATCGCGGCCATGAAGAGCTCGAACTGCCGGCGCATGACGTTCGTGAGGCTGAACGGGCTCCGTCCGCGGTCGGGCCGGGCGCCCAGGCGGTTGAGGAAGTCGACCATGTCCGGAGAGGCCTGGATCTGCAACCGCCCGGTCCAGGTCTGGGAGGACTCGGGTTCCGGGGGCAGCACGAGCTTGGCACCTTTTGCGGGGGTGGCGGCTTTGGCGGTCTTCGCGGGCTTGGCGGCGGGGGTAGCGACCGCCGGCCGGCGCGCTCCTCCTCGGCCCGGACCTGACTTGGTGTTCACCATGGGGGCAGATTCTAAGCCATCGGGCACCCTGGCACCCAGAGGGTGGTGGTCGCGAGGCGGTTTCGGGGAACGGCCACGGCTTGGCCGGCGCGGCTCTCTGGGCTTTTGGGGCATGGGCGGGGACTCCCAGGAGGAGGAACGGAGCGGAAAGCCGGACCCGGCAACGCGGGGCGGCCGCAGCCGCCCCGCCCCTTGCCGATGGTGTCCGTAGGGCTTTCCGTTCCCAGCACCTCCACTCCGGACTGGATCGATGGAGAATTCCATCGATCCCAACCGGAGCCCTTTCCCCCCCTCTTTTTTCCCGGCGCTGGCGCCGGGCCGCCAGCAGGCGGTGGCTGCCGGTGTTTGCCGGTGTTTGCCGGCGTCTGTCGGCATCGGTCACAGGGACCGGGAGTCAGCGGGGCGGGTAGACGTTGACCGGGATGGGGAGGTCGGAGAGGTGGCACTCGAGGAGGGGCTGGACATCGGTCCAGGCGAGAGAGCCCAAGCCGCAGCCGAGGGCCGGGAAGGCGACGGAGGTGATCCCGAGGGCCTCGTAGTCGCGGCGGAAGCGCTGGAGGCCGGCCTCGACGAGGGCGAGGGTGGAGGGGAGGCGCCAGGAGGTCTTGGTGGGGAGATTCAAGACCCAGCGGTCGGGACCGCGCCAGAGGTGGAGGTTGCCGCCCGCAAGGCGGCGCCGGCGGCAGAGCTCCTGGTACTCGCGGAACATCTCCGGGTAGCGGGTGCGGAAGGCGCGGGCGAGGCCGGCCCCCATGACACCCTCGGTGTTGACGGGATTGACGAGGGTCTGGGCGGGGGAGGCGAAAAGGTCGGAGGTGCTGTAGCGGATCATCGGGTCTCCTTGCCGGGATGTCGTACGCTCGGCCATGGTCAGAGCGTCCAGGCCGGAGTCCGGGCGCTCCAAGGTGCCGGCCCTCCCGGCCGGCCGGAGGACGCACGTCCGGAGACTTGGAGGAAAGCCCGGCTCCGGCCTAGCCTGGCCCAGGGTTCCGAGCGGAAGATCCCGGTGGGAGACCGGGAAGACTGGGTGCATGGGCCGGATTCGCAGGCAGCGGGCGGAGACTGTCTGACGTCCCACGGGAAGGGAAAGGCCACGAGGGGGCAGACTGTGGATCTGCGCGGTCTCGGTGAGGAGGCAGTCGATCACCGGCAGGAGGTTTGGCAGTTGAAGCGGCTCCTTTGCTCGGCGATGCCCTGATCGCTCTCCAGGATACGGGTCAGTATGCTGGACCCGAGCCCATGGATCCAGGAATCAAGGGCAGCGCGGAGGCGCGTCCTGTCGCCGGAGGTTCTTGATTCCAGTGCGGATCTCGCCACGTCAGCAGGCGAACGAAGTGGCCGCAAAGATTTAGATGTCATTGACAGCGTCTCCCTGGCCTACTAATATTTCCTTCTGCTGTCACTACTGAAATTAAGCTCAGAACGCGCATTCCAGGCGGAGGAGGCGATGGCTACCGAAGTTGAGATGGGTAAGTCTAGGAATAGAGCAAGAAGAAGACAGAGCCCACACTATCAGCAATGGCGCTACTGGAACGAACTAGTGCAGCTAAAAATCTATGCCATGTATCTGTCCTCTTATGAACTCGAGTCTAAGCGGATTGATACTGGTATTAAGATTGTCCTAGCTCTGGCTTCCAGTAGCAGCATAGCGGCCTGGGTTGTGTGGCAGCATCTTCAGTTTTTGTGGGCTGCGATTATTGCGGGGTCACAGCTTCTTTCCGCAGTAAAGGAATTGTTGCCTTACCAGCGTAGGGCTGAGAAGATCGCATCCCTAGGTTCAGAGCTAGCGGATCTCTTTAATCTTGCCGAGAGCAATTGGTACTCTGTCGCCGAAGGTGAGTTTACGGATGCTCAAATCAATCGTCTTTCTATGGATGTCAGGCGTCGCTTTCAAAAGGCATTTATAAAGAATTTGCACGGCGATCCGTTGCCTCAGAGGAAAGGCTACTCATCCAGGGCCAAGAAAGAGGCAAGGATTTATTTTTCAACGTTCTATGGAGAAAGTGGAGAAGATCTATGAGACGCCCTGATGAACCCACAGACGATGATTTCATGGAAAACACTGGTCCAGGCCCGAAGTCTGGTTTCGCCATTTCGGCCTTCGAGGTCAATGATATTCCGATGCCGCCTGTAAGGCTGCCTCGGAAGGATATCGGAACCATTGCTAGCCCTGAGATGTCAGAAGAATCAAGAGAGACAGATAAGGTCGATAGCGATGAGTAGAAGGACCGATCATGACCCGCGCGATCACCGCTGCGCTGGGGCCGAAGAGGCCAGAAGTCTACCAGTCCTCAGCGTAGGCGCTCCCGCGGAAAATATGCTCCCGGTGCCAAGGTAGGTAAGCGCGATGGCCGGGGGCGAGCGCTGTGACCCTCAATGGGGTGGCGAGACCCAGCAGCTGTCGAGCGTCCGCGCCAAGCCCTTCCCACGGCGCCACAGCTCCATCATCGGCTACGGTGATGAAGCCACCGTCGAAGGCCGCGTCCAGGTGCGGGGCCAGCAAGAAGCCATTGAACACGTCTAGCCGCTCGGTGTCGCTGGTGCAGGAGGCCCATGGCTTGATGTGACTCGCGCGCAGGAGCTCGGGCACATCGAGACCGGTAATAGCGCAGCGGCCCTCCCAGTATTCGAGGAGGCCGGTACGAAAGATATCCTGGCCGACGCGCTGGACCACGAGGCGCTCAGCCTCGGTCGAGCGAGGAAGGCTGGCGGTCTCCTTCTCGAAGGTGTGAAGCAGTTCGTGTGGAAGAGTCTTCGAGAGCTGGAAAGCGCGGCGGACGAGATGGTGCAGCGCCGGGAGGTTGGTGACGGTTCGGGCGGCGACCGCGATCGAGGGAAGGAGGGGCTTGGTCGCTGTGCCAATCTCGAGCGCGGCTGCGACATTGCTTTGGGAGAGCGCGGCAAGGAACAGCGCCTCTCCAGGTGACGACAGCCAGATTCGCAAGGGGCTCTGTGTGCTCGCGAAAGCGAGCCATTCGCCCTCGCGAGGCAGCTCTCGATCGAAGCCGTTGTCGACCGCCAGCTTTTCGAGCAGGGTGAGAGTGGCGGCGGACGGGCCAAGGGGCATCAGTACCTCGCTCGGTCGGTGCGGGGAGGCTTCCTCAGCGCTTGTGCTTCAGGCTGGTAATGACGATGCAGCACCAAGATTTCAGAGAATGGCGCCGGACATCACAGATCGACCCGAAACAGCCGCTGCTGTTCCTCGCCGGCGCTGATCCGCAGCCGAACTCTTGATCGCACTTCCTCAGGCGGATCGGTCGTTGTCGTCACGACGTATTGGAATGGTGCAGTACTCTCGTTCGGCCCAAGCTCGAAGAGCGCTTCAAAGAGGCGTGCGTAGGTCCACGGATCGAGATCTCCTTCGCGAGGACTGTCATGCACTAGAAAGGCTGGGGCTCGCGAGTCACCCTCCACTGCGCACAACATCGCAGCGAGATCAAAGAGCACGATCTGGAGCGAGTTGAGCGCGACAGAACGCCGTGTCCCGCGCCATTGGATCCTTGGGTGCAGGCCGTTGCCATCCAGCACAATCGCCCCTGTTGCCTCGGGCGCGACTACGCGTTGAACCAGGAAATCGAACCATCGTTCGAGCTTGCCTGTCGAGAACGCGGACAATCCTTCAACCTGACCGTCCTGACGCCCTCGGAGTGCTTCCTTGGCTTCCGCTTCGGCGCGAAGCGCATTGTCGCACTGTGCCCGCAACTCGAACAGTCGGCGCACCATCCCTTTCGTTGCCCATGCTGCCTGACTGGCGCTGGTCGCTGCGGCAACGGCGAGGCGGTGAGCCTCGATGCTTCGCCGAAGTGCTCCTACCTTCGCCTCGAGCGACGCTCTGTCACCGTTGAGCGCGGTCAGATCTCTCTCGTCCTTTTCAAGGTCACTTCAACACTTCCTTCCGAGTCGCCTCGGTTTCCGCGGCGATCCCTTCGGCAGCGGCGGGATCGGGAAGGCGCGGGAGCGGGCACACGAATCTCGCCTCGTCGACATCCAGTGGCGTACCGTCATACGGACAGACAGGATGCTTTGCTTCTCGCACCTCCTTCCAGCGCTCGGCACTCTCTGGTTCCAGCAGCTTCGCGCGTTCACGCTTGCGTTCGACTTCACTTGCGAGATTCGCGATTCGTTGTGTCACTCGGGCGAAGTCGCCAGCGGCCTGTTCCAGTTGCTCTTCGTCACGCGCGTGCGTCGGGTCCATAGACACGGCAGTCGTGCCGCGAATCTTATGATCGGCAAGTGCCGTCAATGATTGAAGATGTTCCTCTCGTGCAGTCTGCTCGTCCTGAAGAAGCTCGACCGGCGGAGGCCAGATGAGGTCGGCCTCAACGCCGAGAGCAGCTGCCAGCTCGTCTCGTAGCGAGTCGAAACGCACCTCCGCTTGACGAGCCACGGCGCTCGTCGTTTTCGTTCGGCTGGCTGCATCCGCGACTGCCCTTCTGGCCACGCGCGATGCTTCCGAATACAGTCCGATCGCGATACGGAGTACGTTCAGCCGGGTCTCAGGCCCCGCACTACGAACAGGAGACTGGGAACTGGACTCCGGATGCCGCCAATGAGTCAATCCGTCGATTCGGCATTCCTGGTCTCTGGTCAGCCATGCTAGGACGTACTGCCACGCGCTCTGAACATCTGCCATCTCGCCAAGAAGGCGTCGCTGGTTATCGTCGAAGACGGTGCTTTCGATTTCGTTGCGGAAGGCTCCGAAGGAACCGCGAAGGCTCTCATCTGAGAGTCGCTCGACGCTCTCCGCTTTCACCGCGCGATCGTCCCGCGGAGTTCCGAACCGCCTCCGAATCACCCAGGTCTCTCCTCGAAGTCTGATTTCCGCCCCCACTCCTCCTTCAGGAAATCGCGTGCGGATCGCATCGGAGTCCTCGGGGTCCGCGAACGAGTCCTCGCCCAGGGAGTATCGAAGCAGGCGGCAGAACAAGGTTTTCCCTGCCGCGTGGCCGGTGGCGAGAGCTTCGGAGTCGCTTCCGGTCGGGGACCAGACGATATTCAGACCGCGATACAGAGCGACGTCACGGATGGGCTCCTTGGACACGTCGTGCCACAGGAGGAGGCGGCGGACCCAGAGGGTTGGCTCAGCCCGGCCGGTAGCGCACTCGAGCCTAGGAGGAGCAGGGAAAGGTAGTCTCTGTTGAACCGGCTTACGCGGCATGGAGATCCTCCATCTGCTTGCTCACCTCATCATCCTCCGCGGGCACCATGGCCAACCATGCGAGGACAACGAGCGTGCGTGCTTCAAATGCGGGAGATGGGGCGTCGGCGACCTCCGTCCCCGGGCCCCAACGGCCATTCACCTCCACCGCGAGGACATTCTGGTGGATCGCTCTACGGATCACAGCGTTCCACGGAATTCCAAGGGCACTGACTGAGGTGATCTTGAGGTTCTCACGACCAATTAAGCTACCCCATGTCTTCGCAGACATGTTGTCGAAGTTCGGCTGCATTAGTCGCGGAACCAGCGCGAGAACCACGGCGCGCTCGACCTCCTCACGAGCGCGCGGCCCTGGCAGGTTGCGCAACACAGCGGCCAACGCGACCATGCCGAGGTTCTCGCCTGATAGGCTCGTTCCCCACGTTCCAGCTGTGAGACTGACTTGCGTGCGCGCTGCGACCTCGGCAAAGAGTTCTTGGCCCCATGCCGGGAGCGGCGGCACAAGCATGGAAGAAGGAAACCGGATAACGCTGCCGATGCGCGGGGGATGGGCAACACGTGGATCGGCAGGTCTTGGGCCGAGACGCGTGGCATAGATCTGGCCGGTGCGGGTGGCCTCGTCCATGGCGTCATAGATTTCGAGGATCAGGCGTTTGGTGCGGAACTCGCCGTGCGCTTTCTCGTCGTTCTTGCGGATAATCGGGAAGGTATCGAGGATGTAAGCAGTCTCGTCGCGCGAGAGGCTGTAGAGATGGAAGAAAGCTGCGTCGAGCTCGGCCCGCAGCAGGAACCGGCGTTCCGGGTTCCAGCAGAAGGGCGGGCCGTCATAGCCAACATCGAGGGCAAAGGGCTGGAGATCCCAGGCGGTATACGTTAGTTCGAGAACACGGAGTAGGACCCAGGCACCAAGTGTCGTGCCTGGATCCCAAATAGCATTCTTGGCGTATGTGCCTGGCGGCAAGACGGGGAGTTGCTTCAGGGTAAAAGGTGTGAGGCTCGTCCCGTTTAGCTTGTTTCTACAGACATAGTCGCACACAAACGATGCCATGTTGGCGACAAGGGCATGGCTTAGGCCGCGAACATTTACGGAAGGAAGGAAGACTGGAATCTTATGGCCGATCCCGGAGAGTGGTAGCAACGCAGGTATCAGCGTTCGCGAGTTTGTAGGACTTGTAATTTCTTTCCAACCTGTAATCCAGCCGCGATCCCATTGACCCAGAACTCGTCTCTTGATCTCGGTTTGAGAGACCCAGTAACGTGGTCGAGCGTAACGTTCAGGATTTCTATGCTCCTCATCGCCGATCAAGTCGCTCTGTCCTTGACGAATAGTCGCAGTCTCGCTCAGGATGACATCGGCCGCTCTATGGTCGTAGATCCCGAACATCTTTCCCTCATAAACGGGGAGAAGATTCTGACCCTCCTCAGGTTCGACGAAAAGACCAGAGTCCGTCGCCATATTGAAAAGGCCTGGCTTGGTGACAACATCCCAGGAGTCATGCTTGCTAGATACATCGTTTTCCTTCAGCAGCACGGGAATGCGTTCGTGTATCTGCTTCACGAGTTCTGCATCAGAGCGGCGGAGGAAGGATGGGCAAGTATGGGTGTTTGGATTGAGCAAACTAAGCTCATAGGCGCTTAGTGTGAAGTGCCGCTTCTCATCGTTGCCATCCGCAACAGAGTGAAGACCAAAGCAGAGATCGGCGGGTACAGACGATTGCCTGGAAAGGGAGAAAAGTGCGAACCGCGCCCTTCCATCTACGTCCGCAAACAACCGTAGCCGATTCTCAAAGTCCCACAGCATGCGAAGTCGACCGCCCGAGAATAAGTGGCTGAACAGAAGGCGGCCGCTCTCGTCTGTAGCCACTCCGGTGGGCAGGATCAGCCCGACGTTGCTGCCTATCTCGCTGGCCACTTCCGCAAAGAGTAAGTAGGTATTCACTCTTCCGCGTGCCCCCAAGGGATACCTGCCACTTGTGAGTGCAAAGAAGCGTTCACCGGAATTCGCACGAAGACCATACTGGTATTCGGCCAGTAGGCGCGGGTCGCTCACGGAGAGGCAGCCGATCATTCGCTTTCTCGCCGCTTCGGTCGAGGCCTCAGCGATACTTGGATTCCGAGAGGAGAAGAATTCTTGTTCCCGAAACTGGAGCTGGTCCCACGGCGGGTTTCCTAGCACAATATGGAACCCCCCCCTCGCGAAGACCTGTGGGAATGCTAAATGCCAGTGGAAGAAACGGTACTGATCAGCAAGGCCCTCGGTTGTGCTCACCGTGAGCGGGTTCGGTAGCCCCCTTCGGTCGTGGATCTGGATCCACACGTCGTTGGTCGGCGCCGCGTCTTGGAGTGGCCCCGGCTGTTTCGGCCAGACGAACGCGGCGCACCATGTGTCAGCGACGAGCTTCTGGTGGCGGTAGGCCTCAGAGTCGAGTAGGCCTTCCCATCGCGCTTCTTTGCGCGTCAGCGCCTCGACGTCTGTATCCGGCGCCGCCTCGATAGCCGCAACGGCATGCTCTACCTCTGCCGTCTCGCTCTCGACTGGCTTGGTCCACAGAGTGTCGAGCGCTCGCTGACCCCCTTCAGATCGTTTGTTCCGTCTCTTCAACCCGCTCGCGACCTCGCGGTCATCGCCCTCGATCGTGTTCCAAGCCGCGTCCGGGATGCCCGCCTCCATCAGCTTGGGCGTCGTGCCTAGAAGGGCATTGCCGTGGCGGATGTGGGCATCAAGAAAGGTTAGCGGCAGGCCGGGCTCGACGGCTTCCATCCAGAGGCTAACCTTGCACAACTCGACCGCCATCAGATTCAGGTCGACGCCGTAAAGGCAACGCCCAACCACCTGGCGGAGGGCGTGGCGGTACTCGGCAGCCGTCGGCGTACCGTTCACCTGGAAACGCGCGACGTGGCCAGCGAGCCGACGAGCGGCGGCAAGAAGGAAATGGCCGGAGCCGCAGGCGGGGTCGACGACGGAGAGCTCGAGCAGGGCCTCGACCGGCCGCTCGGGGCTCGCGGCGAGGGTGCTGGCCACGACCGGCTCGAGCGCGCTGTCGAGGAGAACCTGCACCAGGCTGTCGGGTGTGTAGTAGCTGCCGCTCGTCTTACGCGCGTTCCCCTTCGTCTCCCCGCCGGTCGCGAAGGCGAAGAGGCGGCCTCCCAGCGTTACCTGGGGAACCAGCTCGAGAAGGCTTTCGTAGACGCTCCCAAGCTCCTCGGGCCCCATGTCTCGCCAGTTGACGCGCGCGAGGCCCGATGCCTCGCGCAGCCACGAGAGGCGGAAGACGGCGAGGAGCAGCGCCCGGTTCTCAAGCTTTGCTACATCGAGTCTCGGACATTGGGTCGAGGCGAAGATGCCGGCGAGCGCCGGTAGTGCGATCCGCGATTCCCCCACCGCAAGGCCCCGGAAAACGATCTTCGTTGCCTCCCAGAGGTCCGAGAATCGGTCGTGGGCGCTTCGTCGGATCGACCGCTCACGGAGGCGCCGTAGGCTATAGCCATCGGCGTAGAGCCGGCGCGCTCCCTCTGCCGAGCCCTCAGGGTGAATCAGACCACGCTCCTCGACCGTGAGCAGGAAGATGAGGCGGTAGACGAGGCGCAGTAGCTCCTGGAAGTAGGCGATCGTCGAAAGCGAGCCGTTCTGGAGCGCTGCGCGCAGGGCCGTATTCTCAGGCTGGGCGAGAAAGCCCTGCCCGAAGGCGAGAAGGGCCTCCTCGACGCCACGCCGCAGGTGCTCGCGGGCGCGAGTCCCTTCCTCGCGGCCAGCGTCGCGCCAGGCTTCCAGAGCGCACTCCGTTGGAGCTTGGTCGGCGCGTCCAAAGCGCGTCTCATGGGCCAGGAGCCAGAGCGCCGTAAAGTCGGAATAGCGCTCCTCGGTGAAGATCCGAGAGAGATCGGCCTCGATCCACGCCGGCCGCGTAAGGCTCGCGTTATCGCGAACGATTCGCAAAGCGAGCCCATCCGATGCGAGCCCCCAGGTCGCGCCTTCGGCAGCATTCAGGTACTCTTGCACCAAGCCGAAGGGACTGCGCCGCCGGCCGCCCTCGCCAAAGGTGGGCGCCAGGGTGTCGAGCCCTCTCCCGGCCGGAGCTATCACGACGGGAACCCGTTCCCCCAGCGCAGTAAATCCGATCGGATAGCTGCGCTCGGCGAGCACCCGCGGCTCGGTCGCGGTGAGCGAGCCAAAGCCGAAGCCTTCGCGGAGCAGGGAAAGCACGAAGCGTTCGGAAAGCGCCTGCGCGGCTTCAGGCTTGGTGGCGCTCGCAAGGCCGGTCGTGAAGTCACTCCAGTATGCCTGCGCGATGCGCCAGTAGCGGCCGATTTCATCCCGCAACTGCAAGCCCTTGGGGATGCGGTAGTCGGCCTCTCCCTGGCCGCCCGCCTCGAGGGCGGCGACGCGGGCGAGCCAGTCGGGAGAGAGGAGGCCGCCCTCGATCGTCAGAGCCTCGAAGGCGAGCTTCACCTCACGGCGTCGGGGCTTCCGCGGCGGGCGCGGTCGCACCGAGGACCGCGGCTTCGATTCCTTACTTGTCGTGCGTCGAGCGGCCATCGCGTCAGCTCACCGGCGGGAGCAGAACGTAAACAGCGACGACATCCGGCGGCAGAAGCGCCTTGACGCTGTAGCTGCCGCGTGCGGCGGCGGCCTCTCGGATGCGGCGGTGATCGGCAAGGAGCACCTCGGCGCGGCGCTCGGCGAAGGCGTCGAGGTCCGCGTTGCGGAGAGCCACGAGCTCTAGCGCCTGTGTCGCCATGCGGTCGCGCACGTGCGGCGGTGGGTCGCCGACCGGTGAGGCGACGAGGAGCGCGAATGCGTCGGCGCCTTCGACGAGCGAAGCGCCGTCGGCGCCGATCCAGGCGAGAGCCGTCGCCTCTTCGACGAGAAGCGTAGTTGCGCCGCGGCCGGGCCGCTGGGTGCCGAGCTGGTGGCGAAGGCGCAGGAGCGCTACCGTCGTGCGCTCCGCGACGGTGGCCGACACCCAGCAACCGACCCGGCCGAGCACGCCCGGGTCGGTGGGAGTCGCGGAACCGGTGGAATCCGCTGGAGAAGCGAGGGTGCGTTCGAGCAGAGTCTCGGCGAGCACGGAGACCAGTGGATGGCTGCGCTGCACCGGCCGGCAACCCGACGCAGGCGGATAGGCAAAGTCGATGCGCAGAGTGCCGGTGAGCCCCTCGGCTTCGAGGCGCTCGCGCACTTCCTCGGGAAGCGGGGCGAGCGGCACCTTGAAGCCGCGCCGCAGAGTCTCCAGCCCGGAGCCGAGTCGGGCGAGCGAGCGATCGGTGAAGCGGCGCACCTCGTCCCGGCCGCCGACCGCGGCGAGAGTCTTCTCCCACTCCGGGAGGAGCCTCCTCGGGCTTGAGGCGGCGTTGGGCGAAGACCGTGCGATTCTGCTTCGCCTTCTCGGCCGCGTCCTGCCATCGGGAGTCGATCGCCTTCGCTTCGGGGAGCTCCAGGAAGTCGAGGGTGAGCTGCCGCTGTCCATCCTTCGCCCGGGTGCGGAGGAGAACCGCCTGCATCAGGGCGCGACTCAGAGTGTGCCCATCGTCGGGAAGGGGAACCGGCACGCCGAGCTCCTCCCGAATGCGGGCACCCTTGCGCAGGATGACGTCAAGCACGGCACCGTCGACGGGGTTGTTGGCGCCATAGAGGAGAGTCGTACGCACGACCCGAGAGGGCTGGCCGAAACGGTCGACCCGCCCCTCGCGTTGCTCGTGGCGGGTGGGATTCCAGGAGAGGTCGTAATGAACGACCGCGTCGAAGAAATCCTGGAGGTTGACGCCCTCGGATAAACAGTCGGTGGCGACCAGCAAACGGCGGTCGGCGTCCCCCAAGGCGTCGACCTTCTCCCGGCGCTCCTCCGCAGTGAGCTCGCCCGTCACGACCGCTACCGTCACGTCGGCGAACTGGCCTTCTAGGTGGCGCGCGAGGTAGTGGGCGGTCGCGATGTAGCGGCAGAAGACGACCGGATTGAAACCATCCGCCACAAGCTCACCCAGGTGAGCGGTGAGCAACTTCAACTTGGGGTCACCGGTCTGGCCGGCAAGCTTTTCGGCCTGGGCAATAAGACCCACGAGAGCCGGCTCGTCGTTGCCGGCGAGGGGCTCGACGTCATCCTCCGAGAGCGAATCCGCACCACCGTCGAAGACCTGGTCCAGGAGGGCCTCCGCATCCTCGGACTCTTCCAGCCCGGCACGGGTGCGGAGGGCCTGCGCCGCCGCAGCCGGGCTCGAGGCTACGCAGCGCATGAGGGCCAACGTTCCCCAGAAGCTGAGCCGCGCGCGGTGCTCGTCTCCGGCTGCCGAGTCGACAACGGCGGCGCAGTAGTCGAGAACCCCGTCAAACAGCTTCTGCCAACCGCCGGTGAGCTCGTAGGTCAGCTCCTTCGTCTCCCGGCGGGGAAAGAGGTTGCCCTCCTTCCACTCGGCGATGTCGGGTCGGCGGCGTTGCACGAAGTGACGCGAGAGACGCTCGCGGAGTTGGAGTCTCTCCTCGCCGGTCGCCTCGGCGAGCCGGCCAAAGTCGCGGTCGAGGAGACCGAGCAACCGGAAGAAGGCGGCTTCGTCACCGCTATGAGGGGTGGCGGTGAGGAGCACCAGATGGCGGGTCGGCGATTCGGTAAGGCCGCGGAGCAACTCGTAGCGCTGGTGGCGACCCGCGCCCGTCGCGGCACAGGTGTGCGCCTCGTCGACGATCACGAACTCGGGGCAGGTGCGCAAGAAGTCGGCGCGGCGGCGGTCGCTCTTGATGTAGTCGAGGCTGACCACGGTATGCGGGTGCGCCGAGAAGACACTTTCGGAGGGCGGCAGATTGCGTTCGAGCCGGCCGGCGCTCGTCGCGGTGACGCCGACCGCGCGGATGTGGAAGTGCGTCTCCAACTCGCCGAGCCATTGATCAACGAGGTGAGGCGGACAGAGAACGGCAGTGCGCTCGATATCGCCACGGTCGAGGAGCTCGCGCGCGATGAGCGCCGCCTCGATGGTCTTGCCGACGCCGACGTCGTCGGCGATCAACAGGCGCACCGGATCGAGCTTGAGCGCCATCAGGAGCGGCACGAGCTGGTAGGCGCGCGGCTCGACGGCGATCTGACCGGCACCTCGGAACGGGCCCGCGCCGCGGCGGAGAGAGAGGAGCAGGGCGTCGCGCAGGAGGAGTGCCGCGTCGTGGCTGGCGCGCTGGGTCACACCAGGCCGCGGAAAGCGCGCCGCTCGCACCGGCTCGGGCTCCAGCGCGAGGTGGATGAATGTTCCGTCTTCCTCCGAGCCGGAAACGGGTCGCACGCGGAGCGTCTCGGCGTCGCTGCCCGTGAGCACGATCCACTCCCGACCGCGGGCGCTGACTAGGCTACCCGGGCTGTAGAGCTCCTGACTGGCCGGGACGGTGGGCTGCGACGTGGCGGCGGGGATCGTCATGCGCTCCGTCCGAGGGCGGTCGCAAGACGACGGAAGGGCTCATCCCATGCTACGAGAGGATCGGCGGAAGGGGCCGCGGGAAAGGTGATGACCTCAAAGCCGCGGTCCGCGAGCCGGTCGAGGTGTTGGGGCATGGCATCATCAAGGAGCACCGCGACGTAGTGAGTGCGCCAGACGAGCGGCAGGCGAGCCTCGCCGCCCTCGGCAGCGGGAATCAGGGAGAGCGGCTTGGGGTCGGGAGGTGGCAAGTCGCGGGCTCGGGCGAGAGCGAGCCAGTGGGCGAGCGCTGGGTCGAGCGTGGCAGGGGAGCCGACTTCGGCGTCCAGCGTCGAGCGGCTCCCCGGTATGGCATCGAGGCCGGAGGTGCTGCTGCGGGCGAGCCGCAGCAGGACGCTCCGGGCCTGCGGGTCACGGCGGTCGAGGAGCTCGTGATCCGGCTGGTTGTAGTACGACATCACGCAGCGATAGCAGGCCGCGACACAAGCCGTATCCGGCAGATCGACGAGCGCCTCGGCCTCGGCGGGAAGGCCGCTTTGACCCTCGATGTCGAAGTGCAGAATCGCCAGGGCCTTCCTCGCCACCTCGGCGAGCCGCGTCGGCTCGCCGACGAGACGGGTGAGGACACCGGCGCCGCCCTCCGCCGCCTCATAGAGGAGGAATCCGTTACGAGCCTCACGACTGGGCATGGGCTCGGCGAGGATCTCGCCCTGCTCGAGCTGGAAGACCGCCTCGATGCCGCGGAGCAAGGAGTGCTGGATCGTGGTCAGAGTGAGCGACGAGAGCTGCGGGTCAGCGGGCTGGAGAAGGAGAGCGTTCTTGTGATCGCGCACCGAGGGCACGATCCTCTGCCGAGCTGACACGGTTGGGTCGGAGGGCTCGTCGTCTTCGTCCTCATTCTTGGCCCACCAGCCGGAGACGGGATCGATGCTGAACCCGAATTTGGTACGGTCAGCGCGGCGGCGAAGTCCCTTGTTGAGGCGCGTGATCGTCGCTCCAGGACCGTAGGAGAGACGGACGACAACGCCTGCGCCGTCGCTAGCGTTGTCGTTCCGTACGTCGGGCAGCTGGTCGCGCATCGCCCACTCGAAGGTTGTCTGCAACTCAAATCCCTGGCGCTGGCGCTCCTCGTCGTTGGCGGTGATGCGCTCGGCCGGATGCGTCGCCACGTTTTCGATCCGGAAGATATCGTTGACGATCTCGGCATTGCCGAGCGAGACGCCGCAACCGCGACAGAGCGAGGCCTGGTCGTCGAAGTGGCCGGCGCCGCAGGCGCGGCAGATCCGCACGGACTGCGTCGGCAGGCGGACCTCGGCGGTGGCGGCGTCCTGTGGGCCTAGGGCGAGGAGCGCGCGCACAACGCGGTAGGCGCGGCCCTCGTGGTAGACCAGACTGCGCGGCCCAAACTCGGAGAGGGCCAGGAAGCGGGGCCGCTGCAAATACGTCTGCTTGCCATGGTTGTCGCTCGTCGCCGGCACGTAGGCCATGAGCGGCAGCCGCGGGAAGTTGTAGCCGGGCAGGAACCCCTCGGTCGCGAGGTAGCGGTAGGTATAGAAGTCGCTCGACTGGGTGCTGGTGCCTTTCTGGAGCAGGTCCAGCTGGTCGATCGACTGTGTGTGCCGGCTCTTGGCAGCTCGCTTCTCCTCCTGTGGCGCGGCGTAGTTGTCCATGATGCGGCGAGCGGCATCGCGTTGCTGCTCGGCAGCGGTAAAAAGATCACGCCAGCGTTTGAAAGCGGCATCGAAGCGGGCGAGCGCCTCCTGAGCGACGGCGGCGGCATACGCGTCGCGTCCCCCGATATACCAGGGGGCGTGCGCGGGGGTGAGGTCGTCGGCCAGGAGGTCGAGCACTCGCCCCATCCGCTCGATTGCCCGTGCCGCGACACCGGGCTCGGCCATGGGCTGCTTCAACTCCTCCTTGAGCGGGCGTTTCGCGTCCAAAAGCTCCAGAAGATCGGCGATCGATGGGCTCAGCAGCGTTTCGGTGCAGGCGAGCCAGACCGCCTGGAGGTGACTGTTGACGAGATCGCGATTGGCGAGATCGAGGAGCGGCGGGCGAACCTCGCCATGGACCATGGCCCTGGGATCACGAAAGAAATACTGGTCATGCGGGCTCTGCGCCGCGGCGTACGTGACGACGAGAGCGGCCTGGCCGCTCCGGCCAGCGCGACCGCTGCGCTGCGCGTAGTTGGCCGGCGTCGGTGGGACGTTTCGCAGGTAGACGGCGTTCAAGGCCGAGATGTCGACGCCGAGCTCCATCGTCGGCGAGCAGAAGAGGACGGGGAGGAAGCGACTCGTCTCGTCGATCTCGCGCAGGTGTTTCTCATCGGCCGTGAGCTCGTCGCGCTCTTTATTGCCATAGCGAAAGCGTTTCTCGCGCACAGCCCTCTTCTCGCTATCGACTTGAGCCGTGTGCGGGCGGGCCTCGAAGCCGAAGAGCGGATGCCCGACCTCGCGAAGCAGCTGGGCGAGATTACCGTAGAGATCACAGAAGAAGGCGTTCTCGCGGTCGAGTGCAGCGTCTCGTGAGGCTTCTCCCAGGTGGAACTCTACGCAACCGTCGTTCAAGCGCCAGCCGGTATGGCTGCCGAACGGCGTCACCTCTTCCGAAACGAGACCGTGCATCGAGGCTGCCGAGAGCAACGATGCCACGAGAGCGTCCAGTTCCTTCGGTTTCAAGGAGCGGATCGCATTTCCACCCCAGAGATCCGACGAGCGAAGCGCCTTGCCGAGGGCGCTGCGCGAGCCGCCCCGCACGATCAGATCCTGATCCCGCAGCTTCACATCTTTGCGGGGTGGAGATGCGATCATCAGCCAGCCGGCCCGCCGCGGTTTCTCGTCGGAACCGAAGCCCCAGGGCACCCGCAAGCGGCTGTAAGAGCGCTGCAGCATCTGTTCGATCGAGGTCGGCTCGAGAACTTGGCTCCGTACTGCCATCCACTTGCGCAGGTGGTCGAGAAGCTCGCGATACACGTCGGCGCGGACCTGCGGCGAGGCCTGGCGCAGCACGGCGGGAGCGTCGGCGAACGCCGTTTCGTCCGAAGCGAGCTCCTCGAGGCCGAGATAGCGGACCTGCACCAGACGGAGTTGCTCGAGGTTCGGGTTGGTGTAACGCCAGCCGCGGCGCTGATCGAACCAGACGCGGTAGGCGAGAACCTGCCGCAGCGTCGCCTCGGCGTCCTGGACCGCAAAGCCTTTGAGCGCGGGCTCGAGCAGCCACTCCGCGCGCAACTCGGGATCCGGGCGATCGAAGCCGAGGGCCCTCTGCTGCGCCAGGCCGAGCTGATCGCTCCGCAGGCCCGCAGGGCCAGCCGTCTCGAGCGCGCCCAGGAACCCGGCGCGGATGAGGCTGACGAAGAGGAAGTCGTTGAAGTGCCCCGCCTGGAGCGCCGCGTCCTGCCGGTTGTCGGTAAACCCGAGGAGCTTGCGAGTGAAACCCTCCAGACCAGAGTCGAGGCCGTGCATCCAGCGCAAGGCGCTGGTGACGAGCACCGTGGTCGCCGAGCTGCGGCCTTCGGCCGAGAGCGAAGCGAGGCGCGTCCGGTCCTTCGCCGAGGTCGACTGCGTCTCGCGGCAGCGCAGGCACAGCCGGAATCTCCCCGGCAAGAACCAGGCTTGGATACCCGATCCGACCTTCCCTGTGGGGGCTACCAGAAACGGATGGGGGCGGGCCGCGCGATAGTTGCGCAGGAGACGCTGGATGCCCTTCGGACCGATCTCAAGCCAGGTTTCGGGATATTGCTCTTCCCGGCCCGCGAAATCGAATCCGGGGTCGGTCGCATGGAGGGTGAGGAAGCCGAATTCCTCGCGGTCGGGGTCCTCCTCGCCCGTGAGCTCTGCCGCATCGTCGCTGTCGGGCGGTTTGGGGGGAGCGTCGTCGATGTTGCGGGGGAGAAAAATCCGCTCGCCCGCTTCGTTGACCAGCCGGACAGGATGGTACTCGTGCCCGCATTCGCGGCAAAAGTGGACAGCATAGAGGCGCTTTTCTGGCGCACCAGGAAGGAACTGCTGTCCCTCGACCGTGACGATCCGGCTACCGGGCGGTTCGAGGGTCGCGAAGGCATGACCTGCACCCGAGATGAACTGGTGAAGCTTGAAAGCGAAAAAACTATGGGAGTTAGCGTTCGGGTCGCCGGTGCGTTCGGTCTCGGGGATGCTCGACAAGAGCAATAGCTCGCGCAGAGCAACCTGGCAGGCGTCGGGAGCTCGTCTTGCGTCCGCGGCGAGCACGGCTACCGCCTCCGTGACCGTTCGCGGGCGGGCTCGCCCCCAACGCTGGTCGAGGTCGGACCATTCGATGCCCAGCCGGGTCTCGATCCAGATGGCGAGCGGGTGCGTCCGCAGCCCGGAGTCGGAGATATGGGGCGGAATGCCCGCATCGATCGCCGGGCCGAGAGCTGCGAGCACCCACGGCTCAGAAATATCCGGATTGGTGACGCGCTCCAGGGTCTCGACGACGACGTTGCTATCCGGGATCGGCGCCGCGAAGAGCCGCGAGGCGACTTCCGCGACCAGGTGGTTCTTGTCGACCTGGGATCCTTCGCTCGCCATCGTCGCCGAGGTGCCGATGCACTGCAGCCGCTCGGGGGAGAGCCGCTCGCGAACGCGGCGCACCAGGAGAGCGACATCCGCTCCCTGGCGTCCGCGATAGGTGTGGAGCTCGTCGAGAACAAGGAAGCGCAGGCCCGCGCAGTTGCCGATCACCCGGCGGTCGATCTCGTCCTGCCGGGTCATCAACAGCTCGAGCATCATGAAGTTGGTCAACAAGATGTCAGGAGGATCCTCGGCGATCTGGTGCCTCTGATCGCTATTCTCCTGGCCGGTGTATCGTGCCACGGTGATCGGCCTCGGACCGCTCACGTTGGAGAGGAACTTATCGAGCTCCTCGAGCTGGCTGTTGGCGAGCGCGTTCATCGGATAAACGATGATCGCGCGGGTCCGTTTCTCGCCGCCGACCGCTTTCTCGGCCAGCACGGAATTGACGATCGGAATGAAGAAGCAGAGCGACTTGCCAGACCCGGTGCCCGTGGTGACGACGAAGCTCTCGTCCTGGGACGCGAGCGCGATCGACTGCTCCTGATGCTTGTAGAGCCGTAGCGGTTCGCCCGAGTCCTGGAAGATCTCGGCACACCCGGGCTGGAGCATTCCGGACGCGACGAGCTCGCCGACGGTCTTCGAGCGGCGATAGCTCGGATTGATCTGGAGGAGCGGCTCGGGCCAGAATCGGCCCTCTGCATAGATAGCGTCGACCTGCTGGCGGATGTCCTGGGCGAAGATGGTCGTGAAGGATGTCGCGAAGCTTTTGTACTCGTCGACGACGCTGTCTCGTAGCGCGAAAGCATCCATGTTCTTAGCGCCCATCTACCCTCCAGGTACCAGCATCTGGAGGATCCCGGGCAGGGCAGGAGCACCCGATAGCGAGAACCAACCCAGAGACATCCGTTGTCTGCTGTGCGGGCTATTGTAGCAAGGCCGGCAAGATTCAGGTTGGCTGACACCCTGGACGGCACCTGTCCAGCAGAAGACAGGGGCGGCGGCCGAGGCCGCCACCCCCTGGAGACCGGACTACCGCCTGATTTTCAAGATCTCTGGGGCAGACGCGAGTCACGGCGGATCGACCGCCAGCGGAGCCCGACTCCCTACTCCAGGAACACCAGAGAGCGGTTCCGGCGGACGAGCTCCGCGAGGTCGGGGAAGGTGAGCTCCCCGGAGTCATTGGCGTCCGCCAGGGAGTCGTGCTCCTCGGACTTCCAGAGGAGAGCATCGTCGGTGCCGCAGACCGAGCGGAAGCCGAACGCCGCCCGAACCTCCTCGGGCAGGTAGCGGATCTCCCCGCCATAGACCCGGGGGCCGGTCCCCTCCTCGACAGCGAGGGTCCCGACGACCTCCCGGTAGACCTCGCAGGCGATCCCGAGGCAGCAGTACCGCCACTCGCCCTTCACCCGGAGGGCGAGGTAGCCGCTCCCCTGGGGATCGGCGCCGGTGTCCAGGCGCTCCAGCCAGAGATTCCGAAGACGATCCCGCAATTCCGCGCTACCCATGCTGTGTCTCCTTTCCGTGAGGTGGAGCCCCGGCGGTCCACCGGAGGCTCCAGGATTTCCCCGGGCGACCCCGGTTCCCGGGGCGCCCTTGCCTCCCTCCACCTCCCTCCTCCTCTTCCGTCGTTCGGCCGGGCTCCTCGGGCTGGCGGACCGGCTCCTGCGGAGGCTCGATGCTGCCAGGTCTTCCGGGGGCCGTTCCTTCGGGGGAGGGCGGGGGCGCGTGAGGGATCGGAGCAGAAATGCCCGGAGGGCGAAGCCCGAGGACATTGGAGCGGAGAGCCCGACCCCGGCGGAGCCGGGGGCACGCCCAAATCCGCCAGCTGGAGAAGCGGGCTCTTCCTCCAGGGCGGCCCGGCGGGTTCCTGCTGTCGACGAAGACGGCGGTCCGAGCCGAACCGGCGTACCGTTCCCCCGGAGAGCGCGGGCGCCGGGAAGCTCCGCGCTTGCCGTAGGGTACGAGGAGAGCGTCAGCGTTTATGCGTGCGAGAGAGGGGAAGCCGGCCCGCCGGTCGATCTTCGGCAGGCGGGCGGGCAGGCCGGCGGGCAGTCCGGCCGAGAGGCCCGGTGAAGGGGAGAGAGAGGCGAGCCTCAGGCCGCCTCCCGAGCCCCGAGCGCCTCGGCGGTCTCCAGGATCAGCTCGACCGCGGCGCAGGTCCGCTCCAGGAGCTCGGTGCAGACGGAGAGGAGGTCCCGGGAGTGCTTCCGGCAGTAGCTCTCGATGTACTGGTAGGCCCCGCCCCGGTCGCTCTCGACCGTGTAGCCCAGACACTCCAGGAGGATGGCGCCCCCCAGCTCGGCGACGACCTCGTTGTCGAGCTGCTGGCCGCTCCGGCGGGTGAGGGTGCCCCTCCGGTCATCGGAAGCGTGGACGAGCTCGTGCGTCCAGGTGGCGAAGTTCTCGACCGCGAGCCCGATCTCGATCCCGGAGCGGTAGTAGCCGAGGCGGCCGCCGGGAGCGACCGCCTTGACGACGAGCTGCCAGTGGTGGGCGACCTCGAGGAGCGGGAGAGCCTCCAGGTACGCCGTGGCCTGCTCGAGCTCCGGCAGGGGCTCGCCCTCGGTCTGGTCGTAGCCGAAGACCGGGATGCAGCGGAAGCCGACCAACCGAGTGCCGGTCTCGTCCTCGGTACCCGGGTCCGCCTCGGCGTCGCGGCCTTTCTTCACCTGGACCGGCCCGAGGATGTAGGTGGCCCGCTCTCCCGCCCGGACGTGTCTTCCGACCTCCTGCCACTGGCGGAAGCCGCGGGCGTCGGCGTGGCCCCGGAGGGCGATGAGGAAGCGGTTCCGCCAACTCCACCGCGCGCAGGGGGAGTTGGGGTTCCGGGCGAGGAAGGTGACGGCGAGCGCGGCGGGGACGGTGCCGTTCTCGAAGGCGGTGAGGATCTCCTGGGCGACCTCCTGGGCCTTTGCGGTGAGCTTCATGACCTCTCCTTTTTCGTGAGGGAGAAGGCGAGACTTCGCCTTCTCTTGCCCACGGCTTTCCCTCCCTCCTCTTGCGAGGGGAGGGGGCGGGGCGTGGGAGAGGTGGGCTTTTGACCGCCGCGGTTTCCGGGCATTTGCTAAACTCTCGCGGTTCCTGGAAGAAGCGGACGACAGGAGGAGAGCCTTTGGACATCGCTCGGATCGCTGAGGCCCTGGCGGCGGCTCTGGCGCCGGTACTGCCCCCTCTGCTGAAGGCGGATGGTCACGGCGCTGGCGAAGGAGTCTCCGAGGAGCTCCAGAATCTCTGGGAGGGAGCTCGGCCGGCGATCGAGGCGCGGTCCGCGGCCCTGGAGGCGGCGGTCGACCTGGCCCAGGCGCCGGAGGATGAGGACTGCCGGGGCGCCTGGCGGCGGCAGGTGCGGAAGATCCTGGAGGCCGACCCGGAGTTGGTGCCGGAGATGGCGCGGCTCCTCGATCGTGCCGGGGTCCGGATCGAGGTGAAGCTCGAGGGGTCCGGAGCGTCGGCGGTCGGAGACGGAGCGGTGGCGGCGGGGCAAGGAGGGTACGCCGCCGGGAGAGACATCACGACGAACCACTACCACGGGGTGGTTCCGGCGAACGCGGAGGGAGAAAAAACCGCGCGGGAGGTCTACCTGCGCCGCCTGATCGGACTGACCGAGTTGCTGCCGCTTCAGGGGGTGGACCCGGCGGCGGCGAGAGAGAAGGCGCCTTCGCTCAAGCTCCACGCGGTCTACACCGCACTTCGGACCCGCTCCTCGCGGCACGAGGAGGATCTGCCGCAAGCCCGGGGAGAGACGCCGCTCTCGGCCCTGGAGCAACTGGACCGGCACAGCCGGCTGGTGCTCCTGGGCGATCCGGGGAGCGGGAAGAGCACGTTCCTCAACTTCGTGGCGCTCTGTCTCGCCGGCGAGGCCCTTGGCCTGGCGGAAGCGAACCTCGGCCGGCTCACCCTGCCGCTGCCAGACGAGAACGGCAAGCCTACAAAGAAGCCCCAGCCGTGGCGCCATGGGCACCTCCTGCCGGTGCGGGTGGTGCTGGGGGACTTCGCGGCCAAGGCCCTGCCGGCTTCACCCGACGAGCGAGCGACGGCGAAATGCCTCTGGGGATATCTCGAACAGGAGATGGTGGCGGCGGAGAATGCGGGCTTCTACCCCGTTCTCAAGCGCGAGCTCCAGGCCGGGCGCGGTCTGGTCCTCCTCGACGGCCTCGACGAGGTACCGGAAGCCGAACACCGCCGGGAGCAGATCCGGCAGGCGGTGCAGGACTTCGCGACGACGGTGGGGACGAGCCGGCTGGTGGTGACCAGCCGGACCTACGCCTACCAGGACCCGGCCTGGCGGCTGCAAGGATTCGCGGAGGCGATCCTCGCGCCGTTCAGCCGGGGGCAGATCGCGGGCTTCGTGGGCGCTTGGTACGAGCAGCAGGTGACCGTAGGGAAGATGCCGGCAGGGAAGGCGGAAGATCGAGCCGAGCAGCTGCGGCGGGCGATCTTCACAAACGAGCGGCTGCTCGCTCTGGCGGAGCGGCCGCTCCTGCTGACCCTGATGGCGAGCCTTCACGTCTGGCGGGGGAATCTGCCGGAGAAGCGGGAGCAGCTCTACGCCGAAGCGGTCGATCTGCTGCTCAGCACCTGGGAGAACCAGCGGGAGCGTTCCCCGTCGCTCGTCGAGCCGAACCTGGCGGAATGGCTGCGGGTGCATCCGCAGGACGTCCGGCAGGTGCTGGAGGAGCTCGCTTACAAGGCGCACGCGGCGCAGCCAGAGGTCCAGGGAACGGCGAACGTAGCGGAGGGGGACCTGGTGAGCGGTCTGATGCACCTCAGCCGGAACCCCGGAGCGAATGCCGGGCAGCTCGTGGCCTACCTCCGGGACCGGTCGGGGCTTTTGGTCGCGCGCGGGCAGCGGGTCTATACCTTCCCGCACCGAACCTTCCAGGAGTACCTAGCGGCCTGTCACCTGACCGGAGCGAATTTTCCGGACGAGGTGGCGGAGTTTGGGCGGAAGGACCCCGGCCGCTGGCGGGAGGTGGTCCTCCTTGCCGGAGCCAAGGCGGCGCGAGTCGCAGGGTCGACAACGTGGTCGCTGGCCGAGGCCCTGTGCGACCTGGGGCGGGACGATCCTTGGCGGTCGGCGGAGGATCTCTGGGGAGTTCTTCTCGCCGGCCAGGTGGTCGCAGAATCGGCGGATCTCGCCCGGGTGGGCCGGGCGAATGAAGTGAAGCTGGAGCGGCTGCGTCGATGGCTAATCGAGGTCTTGCGGGCGGAAGGTTTTCCGGCCCTGGAGCGGGCGGCAGCGGGCAAGACGCTGGCTAAGCTGGGGGACCCGCGCTTCGACGAGACGCGCTGGTCTTTGCCGAAGGATGAGACGGTGGGGTTCATCGAGGTTTCGGAGGGAGCTTTTCGGATGGGGAGCACTAAGGAGGAGGACCCGGGTGCTTTTGCCGCCGAGCTACCGCAGCACGAGGTGGGGCTGCCGGGCTTCTGGATGGGCCGGTATCCGGTGACGGTGGGGCAGTACCGAGCGTTCCTGGAGGCGGCGGGTGGGGAAGTTGGAGACCCGCGGAGCTTGGAGGGTTCGGCAAATCACCCGGTGGTGGCGGTGAGCTGGACGGAGGCGATGGCGTATTGCCGTTGGCTGGGAGATCGTCTGCGGGAATTGGCGGTCGAGCGTCGGGGAGAGGGGGGCGAGATGTGGGAGGGATTGGCGTCGGGAAGGCTGCGGGCGTTCCTTCCGTCGGAGGCGGAGTGGGAGAAGGCGGCGCGTGGCTCGGACGGCCGGATCTTTCCTTGGGGACGGGAGTTTGACCCGAACCGGGCGAACTCTTATGAGACGGGGCTCGGGGAGCCGAGCAGCGTAGGATGCTTCCCTGGCGGAGCGAGCCCTGTCGGCTGCGAGGAGATGAGCGGAAACGTCGATGAGTGGACGCGGAGCATCGAGAAGGCGTATCCCTACGTGGCCGGAGATGGCCGCAAAGAATTTGAAGCATCAGCGCTAGTACTACGCGTAATTCGCGGCGGGGCGTTCGACTTCACCTCGAGGTACGTCCGCTGCGCCGCCCGCAACTGGCACTTCCCGGACGGCCGGCTCGTCTCCGTAGGATTTCGGGTTGTGCTTTCCCCGTTCCCGCTCTGATCTCTGACACGCGCAAAAGGAGAGCAGCCTTGGAGATCGGTCGGATCGCGGAGGCCCTGGCGGCGGCGCTCGCGCCGGTACTGCCGGAACTGGTCCAAGGGAACGTCGAGGGGACAGGACAGACGATGGGAGAGGCCGGCCAACCGGCCGGTCGTCGTCCTCCCCTTCCCGAGGGGCTCCAGAGCCTCTGGAACCGATTGCGGCAGAATGTAGAAGGGCAGGCCGAAGCGATCCAGGCCGCGAGAGCAGCGGCCCTGGGACCGGAGACGGGTCCGGCACGAGACGATTGGCAACGGCATCTCCAGGAGATCCTCGCGGCCGACTTGAGCCTCGCGGAGGATGTCGAGAGGCGGCTCGGCGAGATCCCGGGGGCGATGGCGCTCGGCGATCATTCGGTTGCGGTGACGGACGGGATCGGGGCCGGCCGGGACGTGAACCTTCATCTCCATGGAGGCGTCGCCGATTTCGGTCCCGGCGAGGACGTCCTGTGGCGGGCCTATCTCGGGCGGGTGATCGAGCAGACCGAAATCCTGCCACTCTCGGTCCTCGATCGCGAGATCGCCGATCGCCACGAGGACCCGCGGCTGAAGCTTCCCGGGGTGTACACCGCGCTGTTGACCCTCTCGGCCCGGTTCGAGCCGGGGAAGGACCGGGAGACGAGGGCCGAGGAGCGGGTGGCGGTCTCGGCCCTGGAGCAACTGGACCGGCACCGCAAGCTGGTCCTTCTGGGCGACCCGGGGAGCGGGAAGAGCACCTTCGTCAGCTATGTGGCGCTCTGCCTGGCCGGGGAGGGGCTGGGGCGGGCGGACGCCAACCTGGAGAAGCTTCGGGCTCCCCTGCCGGAGGGGGAGGAGGACGGCGAGAAAAAGCCCCAACCCTGGAGCCGCGGCCGGCTCCTGCCGGTGCGGGTGGTGCTGCAGGACTTCGCCAGCACGGGAGTTCTGGGAGAGCCCGGAGAGCCGGCGACGGCCAGCCGCCTTTGGGAGTTTCTTGAGAAAGATCTGGAGAAAGCCGGGCATGGCGGATTCTTTCCGATCCTCCAGCGGGAGGCTCATCGCCGGTCGCGCTCTGGTGCTGCTCGACGGCCTCGACGAGGTCCCCGAGTCGGACGACCGCCGCCTGCAGGTGCGCGAGGCGGTCGCCGACTTCGCCATGGGAATCGGGGAGAGCCGAGTGCTGGTGACCGGCCGCACCTACGCGTACCAGGATCCGGGCGCCCGCTTGCCGGGCTTCGAGGTGGCGATTCTTGCGCCGTTCCGCCCGGCCCAAATCGGGCGGTTCGTGGAGCTCTGGTACGAGCATCAGGTGGCCCTGGGGAGGATGCCGGAAGATCTGGCGCAAGGCCGCGGCGCGCTCCTGCGGCGGGCGATCTTCGCGAGCGACCGTCTGCTGGGTCTCGCCGAGCGGCCGCTCCTCCTCACCCTGATGGCGAGCCTCCATGCTCTGCGGGGCGGCGACCTGCCGGAACGTCGGGAGCAGCTGTACGAGGAGGCGGTCGAGCTGCTGCTCCACGTTTGGGAGAAGCAGCGCGCCCGGCTGGGCCGCAAGGGCGAGCTGGTGGTCACGGAGCCGAGCCTCGCCGCCTGGCTGAAGGTCGACCGGAGCGAGGTCCGGAAGGCCCTCGAGGAGCTGGCTTTCGAGGCCCATCAGGGGCAGGCCGAGCGAGTGGGAACCGCGGACGTGCCCGGGTGGAGGCTGGTCGAACGGCTCCTTGCTCTCCGCAGCCCGGCGGGCGGCGAGACGAGGGGGAAGGTCGATACGGGGCAACTGCTGTCCTATCTTGAGAATCGTTCTGGACTGCTCCTGGCGCGCGGCCGCGGGAGGTACGCATTCCCGCACCGGACGTTTCAGGAGTACCTGGCGGCTTGTTACCTGACCGGCGCCGACACCTACCCCGACGAGGTGGCGAGGCTGGGCCGGGAGGACCCGGACCGCTGGCGGGAGGTAGTTCTCTTGGTGGGAGCCAAGATGGGGAGGGGGGTGGTCTGGTACCTGGCGGAGGCGATGTGCGCGGGTCCGCCGCCCGGCGAGGGGAGGGCTGAGCCGGAAGACGAATGGGGAGCGCTCCTCGCCGCCCAGGTGGTCGCCGAATCGGCCGATCTGGATCGGGTAGGGAAGGCGAACGTGGCGAAGCTCGAGAGGCTGCGGGAGTGGATGTTGCACCTGCTGCAGGCCGAGCATTTCCCCGCCCGGGAGCGAGGGGAGGCGGGTAAGGCACTGGCGAAGCTGGGGGACACTCGCTTCGACGAGAAGCATTGGTTTCTGCCGGAGGATGAGACCTTGGGGTTCGTGGAGGTGCCGGAGGGGGCGTTCCCGATGGGAAACGACCGGAAGGACGATCCAGGCGCTCACAGCAACGAGTCGCCGCGACGTAAGGTGCGGCTGCCGGGGTACTGGATGGCGAAATTTCCGGTGACGGTGGGGCAGTACCGGGCTTTCGTCGCGGCGAGCGGCGGAAAGGTGGGCGATGCGCGGAGTCTGGAGGGTGCTTCGAACGCTCCAGTGGTCTGGGTGAGCTGGGAGGATGCGCTGGCGTATTGCGGTTGGCTGGGGGAGCGGCTGCGGGAGTTGGCGGTTGAGAGGCGAGGGCAAGGGGACGAATTCTGGGAGGAATTGGCGTCGGGGAGGTTACGGGCGGTCCTGCCGTCGGAGGCGGAGTGGGAAAAGGCTGCGCGTGGCTTGGAAAGCCGAATCTTTCCTTGGGGCAGCGAGGTGGACCCGAACCGAGCCAGCTTTGCTGACACGGGGATGGGGGAACCGAGCAGCGTCGGGTGCTTCCCCGGCGGCTCCAGCCCTTTCGGTTGCGAAGAAATGAGCGGAAACGTTCTGGAATGGACGCGGAGCGTCAGGAAGAATTATCCCTACGTAGCCGGAGATGGTCGCGAAGATTTAGAGGCATCAGCACAAGGCCTCCGCGTGGCTCGCGGCGGGGCGTTCTATTACAACAGGAGGAAAGGTCGCTGCGCCTTCCGAGACTGGCGTAACCCGTTCGTCCGGAGCGACTACTTAGGCTTTCGGGTTGTGCTTTCCCCATTTCCGCTCTGAACTCTGAAAGGAGACCGCCGATGGACATTGCGACGCTCGCGCACGATCTGGTCTTGTACCTGACTCCCTTCCTCCCGTACCTGCAAAAGGCCGGCGAGGAAGTGGGCAAGGAGGCAGCCAAGAAATTTGGCGAGGGGGTATGGGAGAAGGCCAAGAAGCTCTGGGGGAAGGTCAGCCCCCAGGTCGCGGCGCAGGAAGGGGCGAAGGGAGCAGTCGAGGTGCCTGGCGAGACGGCCCCAGGATTCGCGGGCGCAGGGGGCGGTCGAGCTCCATCTCGAAGACATCCTCACCGCGAATCCGGGCTTCGCGAGCGAGATCGCGGAGCTCCTGAAGGCGGCCGGCCCGCGCGCCAATTGGGCGCAGGTGGAGGGGGGCGGAGCGATCGCCCAGGGGGACGGAGCGGTGGCGGCCGGCAAGAATGGGATCGCGGCCGGAGGGGACGTCGTAATCGGCACACCGTGGCCGGGAATGCCGGGAGGCTCCTCGGGACCGTGGCTGAGGTCCCGGAGCGGGAAGACCTGGGCCAGATGCTGGCCCAGGTCGAGGCAGCTCTCGCGAACGAGGCGGTGTTGCGGGCGTCTCTGCCTCCCGAGCAGGCGGAAGCGGTGCTGGCCGGGCTCCGAATCCAGAGAGAGACTATTCGGGTCCAGGTGCGGGGCGACGGCGCGGCGGCGAACGGGGCCGGCGCCGTGGCCGCCGGAGCGGGCGGGATCGCCGCGGGCGGAAACGTCACCATCACGCAGGCGGCGCCGGCGTCAGCCGGTCCGAGTCGGAGCTCGCTGCGGGAGGCTTACCTGCGCCAGGTGGTCGACGAGACCGGGTTCCTGGACCTGACCGGAGTCGATCCGGCTCTCGCCACGGATCGGCAGGCGCGGCTCCGCCTGCACGCGATCTACACCGCTCTCCTGACGCGCTCGGCGCGCGAGCGCGGCGAGCCGGGAGAGGCCCTCCGAGTCGGCCGGGAGAACCGCCCGTTCTCCGCTCTGGAGCAGCTCAACCGGCATCCTCGCTTGGTGCTCCTGGGCGAACCCGGGAGCGGCAAGAGCACCTTTGTGAACTTCTTGGCCCTGTCGATGGCGGGGGAGCTCCTGGGTTGGAACGAGGCGAACCTCCAGCTCCTGACCTCGCCCTTGCCCGGCGAGGATAGACAGGAGGGTGAGGAGCCCCAGCCCTGGAACCATGGCCCATTGTTCCCGGTGCGGGTGGTCCTGCGGGACTTCGCGGTCCGGGGGCTGCCTCCGCCGGGGCAGTGTGCGGCGGCGGAGGATCTCTGGAGGTTCCTCGAGCGAGAGCTCACGCGGGCCGGGTTGTCGGAGGTGTACCCCGAGGTGCGGAAGGAGCTGCTCGAAGGGCACGGGTTGGTGCTCCTGGACGGCCTTGACGAGGTGCCGGAGGCGGAGCTGCGGCGACCGCAGATCCGCCAGGCGATCGAGGCCTTCGCGGGCAGCCTGGGAACGAGCCGGGTGGTGCTGACGAGCCGGACCTACGCCTACCAGAAGCCGGAGTGGTGGGTGCGGGGCTTCGAGGAGGCGGTCCTGGCGCCGTTCAGCCGCGGGCAGATCGATCGCTTCGTCGGTCTTTGGTACGCCCAGATGGCAGCCCAGGGAAGGCTCCCGGAGGCGGAGGCGCGGGGGAGAGCGGAGCGTCTGCGGCGGGCGATCTTCGCGAGCGACCGCCTGCTCAGCTTGGCGGAGCGGCCGCTCCTCCTGACCCTGATGGCGAGCCTCCACGCCTGGAAGAGCGGGATCCTGCCGGAGCGGCGGGAGCAACTCTACGCGGAGACGGTCGAGCTGCTCCTGAACACCTGGGAGCGGCGGCGGCTGGAAGTCGACGAGTCGGGGGCTCCGGTGCTGGCTCCGGCGAGCCTGGCCGAGTGGCTGAAGGTCGACCGTGAGGAGGTCCGGCAGGCGCTCGATGCGGCGGCCTTTGAGGCCCACAGCGCGCAGTTGGGGCTGGAGGACACGGCGGATGTGGAGGAGGGGAAGCTGGTCGGTCGGCTGCTCCGCCTCAGCCGGAATCCCGACGCGGACTTCCGGCAGCTGATGGACTACCTGCGCGATCGGGCAGGGCTCCTGGTCGAGCGGGGAGAAGGGGTCTACACATTCCCGCACCGGACGTTTCAGGAGTACCTGGCGGCGTGCCATCTGACGTCTCGCAACTTTCCGAAGGGCGCGGCGCGTCTGGGCCGGGAAGACCCGGGGCGTTGGCGGGAGGCGGTGCTCCTAGCGGGTGCCAAGGCGGCGCGGGGCGCGGAGTCGAGCGTGTGGCAACTGGCGGACGCTCTCTGCTTCCGGGAGCCGGGGGGTGCGGGGACCGGTGCGGCGGACGATTGGGGGGCTCTGCTCGCAGGGCAGGCGCTTACGGAGTCGGCCAACTTGGCGCAGCTGGACGAGGAGGACGAGCCGAAGCTCGAGCGGGTTCGGCGGTGGCAGCTGCACCTGCTCCGTTCCGAGAGCTTTCCGGCGCGGGAGCGGGCGGCGGCGGGCAAGTCGCTCGCGGTTCTGGGAGATCCGCGGTTCGATGCGGCGAGGTGGTATCTGCCGGCGGAGCCGTTCCTCGGGTTTGTGGAGGTTCCGGCAGGTTGCCTTTTCTAATGGGGAGCGATAGGAAGGTCGACCCCTCGTCAGCTGAGGAGGAAAGGCCCAGGCACGAGGTGACATTGCCGAGATATTGGTTGGCTCGTTACCCGGTCACGGTGGCGCAGTACCGTTTGTTCGTGAAGGAGTCCGGCTATGAGCCGTTAGAGGTGAGCGAGTTGGAGGGTCCGTCGAACCATCCGGTTACGTCGGTCCCGTGGTTCGACGCGTTGGCGTACTGCGGGTGGCTGGGCGAGCGGCTACGCGAGTTGGGGGAAGGGAGTAGGAATGGGGGGGGTGGGCCCTGGCCTGGTCTGGCTGCAGGAAATCTGAGGGTATGCCTGCCGTCGGAGGCGGAGTGGGAGAAAGGCGCACGAGGCACAGATGGAAGGATTTTCTCCTGGGGAGTGAAGGCGGATCCGAATCGGGCGAACTTCGACAGAACGGGTCTCCTCGAACCGAGTTCGGTGGGCAGCTTCGGTGGTGGAGCGAGCCCCTTCGGCTGCGAGGAGATGAGCGGGAACGTTTGGGAGTGGACGCGGAGCGTCGAGGAGGGCTATCCCTACGCAGCCGGAGATGGTCGCGAAGTTTTGAAAGCATCGGCGCAAGTTCTACGCATAGTTCGCGGCGGGGCGTTCGACGACGCTGCGAGGAACGTCCGCTGCGCCGCCCGCGGCTGGAGCTTCCCGAACTACCGGCGCGACTACATAGGGTTTCGGGTTGTGCTTTCCCCATTCCCGCTCTGATCTCTGAAAGCTCTGGACTCTGTTTTCTCCGGGTCTCTGAAAGGGGGAGTCCAGGGGGGGACTTGTCCCCTCTGGAGGCTCTGTGGCGAGGGTGTCGTCCAGTCTCTGGACAAAAGCGCAAAGAATGTGCAAGTTGACTCCGGAAAATGGAGATGGTCCAATGGGGACCCAAGAAAAGGGAGGCGAAAATAGGCCGATGGCACGGACCAAGCGACCCGTACGGAGCGCGGTTCTTTTTTTTCTGCGGACTCTTCTCGGGGTGGAACGAAAAGACCTCGCGAAAGCCGCCAGGATGAAGGAATCGACGATCGAAGCCTACGAACGGGGCAAGCATGAGCCCAGCCTGCCGGTCCTGGAGCGGCTCGCCTCCGCTCTGGGAGTGAGCAAGGCTCCTCCTGGAAGAAGTGTTGGCCTTGGCGGAGGGGGTGGGGCGGGAAGGGTCGACCTTGGATGTCTGGGTGGGGCCGATCCTCGTTTCTGCCGCCCGGATGCGCTCGGCCCGGGAGTTTGGGGATGAGATGGGCCGGGTCGCCCGAGATGGCTTCAGCGACTGGATCCTGCAGGACTGGGCGGACGCGGAGGCCGCCAGGGAGCGGGCGATCGCGAGCGAGATCGGGTTCTACCTACGCGGACGGGAGAACCTGGTGGCGTTCGTGCGCGAGGATCCCGGTTGCCACCTATGGTCGGTGGCGGAGTGGCTGGCCGACGAGAGCCTGAAGGTGATCGCGCGCGACCCGGAGCGGGCGGCCGAGCTCGCGGAGGCCGCGCGGGTGGTGGCCGAGGTAGTGCCGGGAGACGAGCGTTTTCGCCAGCGCTTGGAGGGCTTCGCCTGGGCGCACATCGGAAACGTCCACCGGGCCGGTGGAGAGCTGAAGCAGGCGGACGCCGCGTTCTCCCGAGCCATCGCCTTCTGGGCAGCCGGAGCGGGAGGCGATCCTTACAAGGTTCTCGATGCCGGCCGCGTCTGGGGCATGGAAGCGTCCCTCCGCATGCACCAGGATCGCTTCCCGGAAGCCTTGCGGCTTATTCACCAGGCCCTGGCCGATGCCACGTTCCAGGAGAGGCCCTATCTCCTCCTGACCCACGCCAAGATTCTGGAGGAGATGGAGAGCTACGATCAGGCGCTCGCAGTATTGCGACAGGCGGCGGCGATTATTCCGCCGCATCTCGGTTTTCCAAACCGATTCAACATACTCGTCAACCTCTGCAATCTAGATCGCCATGAAGAAGCCGAGAGCCTGATGCCGGAGCTTCTGGAAGAGGGATTGACGTATGCCACCGGGGGCGACCAGATTCGCCTGCGGTGGCTCCAGGGTCGGATCGCCGCCGGGCGCGGCCGGCCGGCGGAGGCCCTCGACCACCTCTGGGCGGTCCGAGCCGAATTCCTTGACCGGGGGAATCCTTACGATACCGCTACGGTCTCGCTGGAGCTGGCGAGGATCTTCCTCGAAGAAGGGAGGACCGGCGCGGTGAAGAATCTCGCCGCGGAGTCGGCTCCCATCTTTGCGAGCCAAGATCTCCATGCCCAGGCGCAGAGCGCGCTTCGACTGTTCCAGGAGGCGGCCGAGCAGGAAGTGGCGTCGGTCGAGCTGGTGATGCGGATCGTCAAGTACCTGCAGCGGGCGCGAAGGTCTCCGGAACTGCGCTTCGACCCGGCGGCATAAGGACCGGAGCTTCGGGACTCCGGTCCGATCAGGCTTAGTTAGTGGCCGCCGGTCTGCTGGGTCGCCGCTACACACTTTCCATAAGGGTCGATGCTGCATCCCAGGTCAGCGGATCGGGATCGCGGGGAGGCCGAAAAAGAGGCCACCGGTCGCCCCGCCTGCCCGTGTACCCACAACCGAGTCAGAAAGTCCGGCAGGATCTCTCGCAAGGCCTCGCCCCACGAGGCTTGCTGCGGGAGAGCCGCGCCGGGGCGGGTCTGGGGGAGAGCGGGCGAGGCCGACAGGAGGATGAGGACAGGCAGGGCCAGGAGACGAGAGCTGCGGGACATGGAAAGCTCCTTTCAGGCGGCTCGACCGGAGACGCCTCCCTGGCGGCCCGGCGGCCTCCTCAGATGTGGTTTCAACAAGCGTACTCCGGAAAGTGGATAGGAGATGCCTAGTAGCTAGGCGATGGAGGGGTCTCCGGCGCTCGGACGGAAGCTTCGGGAGATACTCCAAGGGAGGCCGGCGCCGGATCTCCCGCGAGCGTCGTGGGACTCTCTGAGAGCGCCGGCCGGGGCTTGCAGAGTCTCAAGAGACCACCATGCCACCCACGGATCTCGAATGGCCGCTTCTTCTCATCCTCCTGCGGACCCTCCGGGGCTGGAGTCAGGAGGAGCTGTCGGCGGCCTCGGGAGTCTCGACCTCGGCGATCTCCAAGCAGGAGGTCGGGGCGGTCTCCGGGATCAGCGGCTCCCGGGAAAAACTGGAGGAAGCGCTTGGGGTGGCCGGATGGACGAACGAGATCCAGATGTTTCTCACGCTGCTCCGGGCGACGATGGTCGATCCCGATCACCGAAACGCGATCCGGGAGATCGACGGCGTGGCATCGGCCGCCCTCCACATCACCCAGGCTGTGGTCGCCCTGGGCTTCGAGGATCTCCGCCGGACGGAGGAGGGGAGCGAGCGCCGGCCCCCCCTGGAGTGGTCGGTTCTGCTGATCGTCCTGCGGCTGCTGCGCGGCTGGCGGCAGGACGAGCTGGCGGCGGCCTCGGGGGTGTCGGAGGCGGCGATCTCCCGCCAGGAGCGCGGGCAGACCCCGACCCGGGCGGCGAGAGGGAAGCTCGAAGCGGCGCTCGGGGTCCGGGGAAAGATCCGGACGATCGAGTTCCTCCTGGGGCAGATCCGGGCGCGGATGATCGATCCCCAGGGACGGCATACGAGCCTGGGGACCGTCGCCGCCGGACACGCGGCGGCCCGGATCGCGGACGCGGCGCTCCGGCTGGGGCGCGAAAAGATGCGGAAGCCGTGAGCCTACGGCCAGCCCGCCTCAATGGCGGTATTGGCGAGGAGCCCGGCGAGCCCGTCGCTCTCGTACTGCCGGCAGATGTCGCAGGCGACGATCTGGAAGAAGCCCGAGTCCTCGTCCTCGGCCAGGAACCAGCCGCGACCGCCGCAGTCGCAGCCCATGTGGGCCACGAGCTCGTGGGACGGGACGGGAAGCCAGGGCTTGGGATCCGGGAGGGCGAGGACCGTGGCGGCGAGGTTGCGGAGGTAGGTGCGGCCGAGCAGGAGATCGTACGAGTCCGGGTACGCCTGCATCCGGAGGCGGACGGTGGGGAGGAGGTCCAGGCTCGCGGGCACCTCGATGTAGCTCGTCCCGTCCGCCGCGAAGACGACCGGACCGCCGTCCCGGCTCTGGGAGGTGTGGCCATAGAAGGGCACGCCGTCGGCGGCGACCTGGTGGCGGCCGGCGGAGAGCAGGGGAGCCGAGTGCGCCGGGTCGAAGCGGGGGAGCTCAAGATCGGCCAGGGGTCCCCGGACCCGGACGGGAGTGAGGCCGAGCTCCACGAAGCGGTGGGCGTCGGCGGTGCGGCAGGTGAGGGTCAGGTCGGCGGTGGGGCAGGGGTTCATGTTCGATCTCCTTCCGTGTCGTTGCGATGTCCTTCCCCCCGGGATTGGGGACATCGCGGCGGACACGGAAAGGAGAGGGAGCCGAGAGAGCCACAGCCGAGAAACTTTCTCCGTAGCTTGAAAAGAAGGAGCACAGGATGACGAACGATCCAGGGCAGTCTGACGACATCCACTGGGACCGCGAAGAAGGCTTTCGCGAGACGATGCTGCTCCACTTCCGTCCCAAGAGTGCCAAGGCCCTGAAACGGCTCGCGTGGATGCTGCTCGACCATGCCCTCGAATCCTACGAGCGCCGCATCCCGCGCAGAGGGTCCTGGACGACGGGGAAGCTCCGGGCCGCCGCCCGCGACCTGGCGTACCTCGGATACTTCCTTCGTGCGGCCGGAGAGGCCGCCGAGGAAGAAGTCGGGCTCGCGCCGGGTAGGGGTGCGCGGCTCGCGGCCCTCGCGAGCTCGTCGGCCGGGAAGGTGGCGAAGATCGCCAGGGAGTTGGAGGAGGCGCTGGGGGAGGAGGGGCGCGAGAGGGCTCGCCGGTGAACCCGGAGGGCCAGCGGGTCGACCCTCCCGAGCCGCCCAGGGCATCGCCGGAGCCGTCCTCCTCAGGAATCCACTTCCAGGATAGGATCGAGCCGCGTATGCCCGGTCAGCAGGCTCTCTTCAGCGCTCCCTCCGCCGCCCCCGCCAGGACGATTTCCCCTTGGCTGGAGATGGGGGCCTACGAGGTCCGTCTGGTCCGATCCGTCGGCGAGCTTCCGGCGGATCGCGGCCAAGTTCCGGGAGAATCCCGACGCCCGGCCGTCCGACCTGGTGCCGCAGGAGCAGGCCGAGGCCATGGCCCGGCAGGTCCTGGAGATCCTCCGGCGTGAAGGGGTGAAGGATTTTGGGGTGCGGGCCTACCGGGCCGGGGAGTACCCCCGAAAGCTTCGCGACGCACAGGACCCCGTGGAGCTCCTCTACTACCAGGGGTGGTGGGGACTCATTGCACGACGTCACCACGCAAGCATCGACGAGGAGGAAGAGTTCTGCTCGGAGCTCAAGATGAAGCTCGTTGAGGATAACTACGCAATTTTTCGAAAGTTTAAGGGAGCGACTAGTATAAAGACCTTTCTGACCATTGTCGCCACAACGGCCTTCCAGGACTTTCGAGCTCGGCACTGGGGACGGCGGCGCCCCTCTGCCGAGGCGATAAGGCTGGGGCAGGTGGCGGTCAAGCTCGAGGGTCTCGTGTCCGATGAGGGGCTGACCTTGGACGAGGCATCCGAAGTCCTGCGTATTAACCACCGGGTGACGGAGTCTCGACAGGAGCTTGAGGAGATCTGGAAGCGGCTCCCGAAGAAGGCCTCGCGGCGCATAGAGGGGGAAGAGAAACTTAAGGATCTCTTGGCGCCCGAGGATCGGCCCGAAGGGCGAATCTTCGAGCGCGAACTGCGCGAAAGCCGAGTTCGTGTTTATGCCGCGCTCAGGGGCATGTTGAAAAATTTACCCGAGGAAGACCAGTCGATCCTCAAGATGAGGTTTTGGTACGGTACTAAAGGGGTGGACATTGCTCGCCGAATGGGCCTCGAATCGAAGCCTCTCTACCGCCGTCTACAGAAGATTTTGAGCCAGCTAAGAAACGATCTGGAACGCGCGGGCGTACGATGCGAGCTGGTGGACGATTTTTTTATAGGGACCGAGGTAGTCTGGGGCTTCTCGGGGCGACGGTGTAAGGCGCTGGGAACGGAGGTTGAGGAGGAAGAGGAGTTGTTCGCAGGCAACCTTGGCGCAGGTACTATCAATCATTGACAGCATACATTTGGCGCTTGCTTTCGACCTCGCTTGTTGGAGCGCGACGACCCATACCATTCTTCGGCTGGGCTGGCGCCTGCTCTAGGTCTGATTAAAGTGCGATAAGACTGAGGCGATGATGAGATGTTTCTCGTACTTCGCTTGGGGAGGTTCGCTCGCCAGGAATAGGCCGTTTTCTATCGAACTCTGATCGGCCAGGCGGCGACTGGCTTCACCCTCCTGCTCTTCGAGGTCCTCCTCCGTAGAGAGGTTGAGTCTGATCGCGGAGGGCCGACGTATTGAGGAAGGCGAACTGATCGTCCTTTCGGAGATTCGACCATGTGACAGAAACCGTTTTGCTACCTGGCTGTTCTCCTCTTCCTCATAAGCGGCGCCAACAGTGCCGCAGTGGCAGCGGCTCTCGGCGGACCAAGAGGGGTCCCGTCCGAAGCCGTAGATGCCCGCCGGCTGCCGCTGCCAAGCGACCACGGGCTCCGCGCGTTGATGGACCAACTGCGCGCGAGTTAGAACTCTCCGCGCATGGTTGTGGGAGGTGCTAGCCTGGGGCCAAGCCGAGGAGGCGTAGTACTTCCCTAAAAAATTGGGTAACGGAGGATCGCGAGTTCAGGCTCCGTCCTGCTGTGCCTATGCGATGGAGACTGGAGTCCACTCCTCCACGCTTTTCGGCGGCTGTTTTTGGGCAAGCCGGGCAACCCGCCGCCAGTCAACGCATGCGCCGACAGCGGTCGATAGGTTCTGCCAACCGCTGGCGGAGACGCGCACCAGCCATCCATAACCGACCTCATCGTCGAAGAGGGGAGGCCACTGTTGCGCGAAGCCGTCCTGCCACCAGACGGACTCCGCGACGATCTTTCCATCTGCATCGATCCAGCGAAACAGACCGTCCGGGGCAGGCCGCCACCCAAGGTGTTCGGCCAAAGATGGATTGAGGCCGAGCCATCCCCCTCCCGGCGTCTCGAAGCGATAAGTGAGATTGCGGACGACGATCGAGTAGGAGGCGCGGGCGCGAATGAGGTACTCGTCCGCTGTAAGGTGCGAGAACTCGGCGACGTGTATTGCAAGCGCTTGGCCCGCCGCGGCATCACCGTTGATGTCGTCCGGGTCCGCGGCCTTCTCGGAAGCTTCCTCGGGATCGATCGATGCCCAAACCTTGGGCTCAAGTCGGGCCGCGACACGTGTCTCCGTGGCTTGTTTCCAGTCGAGCCACCGAAGCCACGTCTCCTCCGCCAGCACGATCCAGCCATCGTCGGCAGTTCCCGCCGATCTATCGGCAACAGCAGCGTCGTTAAATGCATTGGACGGCTGCGATTCGGTCATTTCTCCTCGTTTGCGATCGACTGACAGACTCGACACGGTTGGCATCGTGCGCCCAGTGACCGCGTCGTCCGATCTCACGTCTGCCGTCCAGGCGCTTCCAACATACTGAGCGTCCGCGCGCTCGCGGATAGGGGCTACGATCGAAGGCCGTCGTGTAGGCCGCACGACGAGGAAGTGCGGATCGGCACTTCGGAAGAGCCGGTCGAGCGCCGGCAGGTATCGCTCCCCGAGCCAGCCGTGGTCGACAAGCATGGCTATTGCCTCGGCCATCGCTCGCTCAACTCGACGTGGGCGCGGGCGCCGGTATGTGACCTCGAGCCCAAGGCGACTCATCTCGTTACGGAGCGCCGGCTCCTCATTAAACGCGTAGTCTCGGCTACCCTCAGGGAGGCTGGCGATGGCGCGATCGGCGACGTACTGGTACAGCGCCTCCGGCTGCACGCCAGCCCATTCCGCGATGAGATCGAGCTCCGGGCGGAACAACGACACGAGGGCCGCCGCATCCTCGGCCGGCTCGAGCATCTCACCTCGCCCGGGCAACGGTCGGTTGCGTTGTGCCGGTGCCGGCGGATGCACGAGACTGAAGACCGGCGGGAGCGGCCGCACGATCCCCGGCGGAGGAACGACCCTAGCTATCCCAGCGCCGTCGACGTTGCCGGCTCCCTCGTGAAGGACGCTGAGCGCGAGAGCAATCCGACGGTCGGGAAAACTCGGCGCTTCGCGCAGCGCGTGCAAGGCTTCTTGCATCGACGAAGGCACCGTGCCATGCACGCGGGTAACGGCGCGCAGGACTAGGAGCGCACCATTTTTCGGGGTGTCAATATCCGAAAGCCGCGCTGCCAGTGTCGCTTCTGCGACTGCATCCGCGGCGAGCAACCGGTCCGTGAAAAACTGTTGTGCCCCCTGCGAAAGCGCGAGGGCATGGTGATCGAGATAGCTGGCCACGAGCTCGCACACCGCCTCGGCCGCCGCCGCGGGGTTGCTGGGATCCTCCGCCGCTGGGACCACGAGCGGCTCGCCCTGCGGCGCGCACGCAACGAGAGCCGCCACGTGCTGCGAGACCACCTCCCAGATATTTACCGCCGGCGTACCAGGCGCTAGTACCGGTACCACGCGGTGCCATTCGCGGAAGACGTCAATCGGCCCCACTTCGCCAGCGGCGAGATCGTTTCGCAGGGCTTGCCACGCCGCATCTCGACCATTCTCCGCAGAGACGCGGTTTAGGAGCTCATACGCGGTAAGGCGGCTGCCGCCGTCGTAGTGCGTCCACCACCCGGCGGCTCGCGAGCTTCGGAGAACGTGTGCCACCACCGCCCCTGCTCGTGAGTCGCCCAGGTCGAGGAGCCGCTCGGCGATAGTGGCCAGGACTCTCCACTCGTTCTGCGGTATCGCAGCAGCCGTGGCGATCAGCTCGTCCGCCGCCGCTCTGGCGAGGAACGGGGCGAGGATGAGCTCCCACTGGTACAAGTACGCATTCGGCTTGAGCCGCTGGGCGAGGTCCTCGACATCCGCGACGCTCTGAACACGCGCCTGCAGCTCGCCCAACGTGAGTGACAAACCCTCGAACGCGTCGACGATCTGCCTGGGAGCCCTGGCGTCTCCCGCCATCGCGTCACGCAGGAGTTCTGCGGCATCTTCCGGGTGTCCTGCCACTGCCTCACGAAGCGCCGGGCGCGTCGAGCCAAGCGCCACGACTTCGATGGCCTCTGCCAGTGCGTCGAACTCCTCCGTGTCCTCTGCCGTGCGGAGTGCTGCGCTCAGATGCGCGACGGAGTCGACATCCGCAGCCCGCGCGAATGGAAGCACCAGCGAGCGGTAGCACGCAGAGAGCGCCCCCGCTGCGACCGGGGCGCGCGTCGCGAACCCGTCGATTAGGATCGTCAGCGCTTCCGCCCACCTCTGCACGCCGGTCCTCAGCGCCCATTCGACAACGGCACGGGCTGGCCGAGCTCCCGCTGCCACGCCCGCCTCAAGGAAGTGCGGCCCGACGTAGCCCTGCGCCTCAGTACCGGCGATGGAGAGAATTGCTGCAGCCATCTGCCCAAGCCGCTCCGGTGTGCGCGCAGGGTCCTCATGGTTGGCGTGGACCGCCCACTTGAGACATGTGGTCAACTGGCCGTCTTTCGACTCGTTCCCGAAGGTTGCGCGAAGAACACGCTCGAGGGTTATTCGCGCCGCGACGATGTCTCCAGAGGCCACCCACGCGCGTACCTGCGCAACGCCGTCGGTCAGGCTGGTCTCGAGCTCTTCACCGCGGAACATCGTCGGCTCGATTTGCGCGAGCCAACTCCGCACCCAGTCCGCAGGCGCGCCGGCCGAGAGCGACTCGGTGAGGATCACGCGCACGACAGAGTCCGGCCATGCGTTGCGCCGCGCCTCGTCGGACCACTCGGCCTCAAACAGTCGCTGAAGTACAGCTACGCACTCCGCCCCCTGGTCCGACGCAACCTGAACGAGGCGCGTGTAGAACTCGCCGCGCGCAGCGAGTGCGACGTAGGCCCCGCTCACCAGATTTGGGTGATCGGGGAAAAGGCGGACGAGCGGCCGCACGGAGAGCTCGAAGTCGGGTGGCGTTAAGCGCTCTCCCACCCAGATGCGTCCGGCCAGACGGCCGAGATGCACAACCCCGCGCTCGAACTTTCTGACGAGTGCAGTGCCTTCCTCCCTCCGACCTTGCATTGACGCCGACCCAGCTGGCACGTCAGGCACGATCTCATGAAGTGGCCGCTGGTCACCGAGGGCACCGAGTGCCCGGTTAAGCGAGAAGAGCTCATGGAACGGGTTCCAGCCCTCACCGTGCCCGTACGTTTCAGTAACAGGGGCCGGCTGCCCGACGTTCCCGAGCACGCGCCGCGCTGCATCGGCGTCGCATGCGATCCGGAGGTAGCCTCCCGCCATCGCGATGCGTGCCGCCGGCTCGAGGACTTCCTCCGGGAGCTCACCCTGCTCAAACGCTTCGCGCAAGACGCCGAACCTAGCCTCTGCCCCCGACCGGTCGCCAGCGGCGAGTGCATCGTAGCATCCCCGCGCTTGCGACCAGAACCACCAGCCGACCGCCCCGTCCCGGCCGCGGAGTGTCGCGCGTACCGCGTCGGCATCTTCCCGCCGTTCCAGTTCATCAAGGGCGACCGCGAGTCCTTGCAATAGCCGATTTTGGCGAGCCTTGGTCTCGTCTGGGTCGGTCTGGTTCTGCTCGGCGCGTGGCCACACCTCATCGGCAGCCGCTTGTGCGTGTTCGATCCTCTCGAGGAGCACGGGCACCGACCGGAAGCGGGGCGCGACGGTGATCCAGGCATGGAGAAGGTCGATCTCGTCGCGAGGTGCACGAGTCCTCTCTGAGGTTCCGCGGAGCACGTCGAGCGGCTCTGCGAGCGTGAAGACCTCGCGCCCTTCCAAGGAGAAGCCTCGTGTGTCGAGCGCAGCCGCCGCGCGCAACGCAGCCCCCCGCGACGTGCGCAGGGAGGCACCCTCTCGGAGCGCGCCGAGCGCCAGGTCGATATCGCCGAGTTCAAGCCACGCCTCGGCAAGCGGCAGCCGCTTCGCGTAATACTCCCGCTGGGCGAACTCCCCGCTGCACAGCAGAACCCGCGTGAGCGCGACGATGTCGCGCCTCATCACGGCGGCATCCAGAGCTAAGGCGAGATCGTCACGGATAATTGTCGCGGACCGCCCAGCCACGAACTGCGTGCGGAATATCTCGGGGTCAGCGAGACCCAGGACACGCGCGGTGTCGCCAGTCCGCGCACGATAGTAGAGCTCGTCAGCGCTCTCAGGCTCGCGAGCATCCGTCGCCGCGCAGCGATCGGCTAGCTCGATAAACAGGTCAATGTCGCCACCGAGGGCGGGCATCCCGCGGGTGCGCTCAATGAGGAAGGCGCGGAAGCTGTTGTGGAAGAACGCCCAACGACCGCCATGTTCCTGACGAAACAGGTAGGCGAGGCGCGTCGTGACGGTGTGCAGCGCTTGGTGTGGTGCCCAGCGGCGCAACCAATCGAGTCGTACGGGACCGCGCGCGCGGGCGAGCAGAGCGAGCAGGCGCGCGAGGTTGACATCGTCCTCGGCGGTGCCCCAAAGGGTGGCGTACTGTCGGTCGATTCCCTCGCGGAACGGTTCGACATCATTGAGCGTGTCCACGACCGCGGTATCGGAAGCGTGGCGCAGACGGTTGATAATGTAGTTGAGGGAAAGGGGATGCCCGGCGCTGAGCTCGAAGATACGCTCACGCTCGGCCTGGGTGGGTGCGGGGGCCAGATCGGTCGCTGACTCGACAATATCGAGCACATCTTGGCGCTCGAGGGGGCGCATCGTGATGCGTCGCCCCAACTCATCGAGCTGTTCGCGGATGCGCGGCGAGATGCCCTCAAGGCGGTCCGTCTGGGTGCCCAACACGAAGAGCACGCCGCCCGGCACATCTTCCGGGTGGGGCAGGTGGTTTAATAGCGACTGCGTCGGCTGCTGCTCGCGAGGAATGTGATCAAGCCCATCGACGAGGACGATCGTGCGCTTGCCTCCCCCCGCCCATTCCGCGTGAGCCTGCGCGAGCTGCGCATACACGCGGACCGTGAGGAGGTCGAGGTTGTCGACGGGCAGAGTGGTGCCGACGCGGAATCCCGTCCGGTCGAGCGCGACTGTCAGGTCGTGGAAGAAGTTGACCGCCTCGCCTCGGCGGAGACTCCCGCCGACTGCATCGCGTACGTACGCGTAATAGCGAATTACGCGGTACGCGCTTTCGCGCAGTGTTCGCGTGAGGAGCGTCGACTTCCCCGACCCCGGCGACCCGATGACGGCGAGGTAGCCGCCCGTGAACTGTTCGATAGCGGTGGTGACCTCGCGCACCGTCTCTGAGATGTTCCGATACGGGATCTCGGGGTCGGGGAACTCGTGCTCAGACTTGAATTCTGCGCGGTATCGCCAGCCGAGTTCGTCAAGTAGCTGCTCGCGAGTGAACTCGATATGACGGTCGGGGCGCGCGACGAGTTGCATGAACGCATGCGCCAATCGGTTGGCATCTTCGCGGAGCACCGCCCGCTCGGTGTCGGTCCCCAACGCGGACGCGATTCTGGCTTCAAGGCTCGGCACACCAAACTCGAGCTCGCAGTCGGCAAGGAAACGGCGCCACGCATCGGCGTCGAGACCGCTCGCGTCAACGAGCGCCGCCATGGCGGGAGCCCAGTGCGCGGGTACCACGCCCTCCGGATCGGCCCCCGCACGTGCCGTCTCGACGGCGGGCTTCCACGCCTCGGCCAGGAAGGCGGCGAAGCTCCGGGTCCGGACAGCCCCATCGGCCCGAGGGCCGGCCGGCCGTGGGATCGACTGGCTGGCACCGATCGAGGGGAGGCTGTTGGTAACGAAATGCACTACGACTCGCCGCGGGCGGTGAAGTGCAGTGAGTCGCTCCCAACCATCGGCCAGTTGCCGCATGTAGCGCGTCCGACCCTCCGTGTCGCGGACGAACTCCGCGTAACCTATGCTTCCGGGGTGAAGGCTCCACTTGACCTGATGGGCATCCACGAGCTCGGTCGACTGCACCTGGAAGTCGTCGATCTGCCCGGCTTTGATATCCGCCACACGCACCGAGACCAAGGTGCCATCCAATAGAGCCTGTAGGGTTCGTGCGGCGGCGAACTCGTACTGACCGAGGTATCCGACGACCGCGGCCCGTTCGCCTTCGGCAGGTGCCGGCCTCCGGCGCAGCGCGGTGGCTGTGGCTTGGGCGGGCAGTGTTACGGAGGCGTCTATGAATTCGCCAGCCGCCTCGCGGTGCGAACGGGCTTTATCGGCGAGCGCTTCGAGCTCTAAAGTGGCGTCTTCGTCGGGAGACGCCAGAGCTCCGCCCGACGTTCCCGCGGGGACGACAGGGGTATCTGCGGCGCTCGGCCTGTGCTCTTCTGGGGCGGCGGCAGGTAGCCGGCCAGGCTCGTCGTTGGTACTCACTCCGTCGAACATTATCTCGCAGAGTGCAATGGTCTTGCGCGCCGGGCGTGAGCTTCAACGGTCATCGCAGGGATTACGACCGACGGAAAGGCACTTGGCACTTCCGTAACTATTAGTCTTTTCAATATTTTATCCCGGCTTCCGAGGCACCGTAGTAGGCGAGCCGTTCATCAAGTGGTCCCTGGCAACTGCTGCGGTTGGCCGCCAAACGTCAAGCGCCGGAGAGGACAAAGAAGCTCGTCACTGAGTTCTGGAGGCTCCAAAGAGAGCCGAAGCCGGAATCGATTATCTGAGCCCTCCTGACCTCTCAGAGAGTTTTTCCCCGAATCTACTTTTCTCCAGCGGCTCACCCAGTCGGCCGTCCGACCGCCTGCTCCAGCCAGAGCCGAGCACCAGGCTCGGGGGAATGCGCCTCGCGCAGCACCTCGCCCCGCCAGGGCTTCGCCCAGACCGGGAGTCGCGTAATCTCTCCCGCGAGGAGGGTCCGTTCGGCGAGCGCTCCTGTCAACGAAGCTATGGGATGAGGACGATCCGGGTGTCGCTGCTGCGCCTGACGAACCCTCTCGGCGACGCTCGCGAGATCCGACCGGATGCCGACATGGTCCAGGGCGGCTCTCCGAACGAGTGGATCGGGCGAATCGACGAGGCCGACCGCATCCTCCAAGCTCCCGCGCAGGACGAGCACCGCCGAGGCGTGCTGGCGCTCGAGGGGGCTACCCTTGAGATAGGGTCGAAACGCTTCCAGATCTCCGCGGGCGAGGGGGACTCTCCCCAGCAACTCGGGCAGGAAGTCGGCGGACTGATCGTTCATCCGCGCCAGAAGTGCCCGGCGAGCGCCGGCAGCATCCTGTTCCCAGAACGAGGCATAGGCCTCTTCCTCGACTTGGCGGTCGGCATCGAAGAAGAAGCGAGAGAGATTCTGCACCGGAGCATGCAGGCGCCGGAGCTGGTGGAGAGACCAGGCGCGGACCCTAGCATCGCTCGAGGCCAGAAGACGAGAAAAGCTCGAGCGCTCCCCGGGGACCGGGGTGAAGACCCTGTCCTCCAGATCCCCGATTACAGAGGCGAGCGCCCGATCGTGCCGAGGGTCCGCCAGAAAGGCCACCGTGTCGAGAAGCTGGAACCGTAGCAGTGTCCCCAGGACACTGGGGTCTTGACCGGGGGCGAGAGCGGCTAGCGAAGCGAGCTTCCGGGCGCGGTCCGGCTCGGAGAGCCCCGGACAGAGGACGATCTCGGTCAGGATCGCCGCAGAGGCGAGCTTTGCGTCCTTGGAGCTCTCGAAGGGAAGAACCTCGGACGGACATCCGGTGCCATGAGCGAACCGCAGGCCCTCGAAGAGGTGCCCCAACCGGTCTTGGGAGATAGAAGAGAGAGGCAGCCTCGAGGCCTTGGCGAGCAGGCCCCGGATCTCGGCGGCGAAGCGATCTCCGTACTGCAACGAGGCAAAGAGGGCGACGTCGCGGCGTCCCGGGCTGTCGTTGCTGTCGAGGGTATAGACGAGCACATCGGCGAGGGTCAGAGGGCAGCGGGTCCGCAGGGCGGCGTCCAGGATCCCCTTGGCGTCGGGAAGCCACCTCTCCCCGTGAAGCCGCTCGATCAAGAAGCGCTGGGTCAGCGGATCGCAGGGCTCGGAAAGCTCGTCGAAGATCTTCGCCTCGTTCGACACACTGCTCGCGATGATCTCCGACGCCAGCGGAAGAGCGCGCCTGCGGTCGAGCCGCAAGAGCCCGAGGAAGGCAGGGAGACGCACGTCGTCTCTGGGGTGCGAGAGAAGAGAGGAAAGAAGCGGACGGTCGGAGTCCTGGGCGAGAATCGCGAAGAGACCGACCGCCGCGCCATGCCACTCGCTCCTCTCGGCGCCGGAGTGCAGAAAGGCCCGGATCTCTCGACGAGCGTCGTCGTCGAAGCCTTGTGAGTAGAGATACTGTGCCCGAAATGGGGGCTCCAGTTGGCCGAGAAGAGAGGGCAGCACCGGCTGCTGGAGCGAGGCGACGAGGGCTCCTCCCGGCTTCTTCAAGGGGCTTCCGGGACGGAGGGCTCCCGGTCCCAGATCGAGGGAAGAGATCCGTCGGGGAAAGCCAAAAAAAGAAAGTCCCGGGTAGCCTTGGAAGAGCGCGAGGGCGCCGCCATCGACCTGGGCGAACTGGTGCTGTTCGGCGAAGGTATATAAGGTCCCCAGCGAAAAGAAGACCGTAGCGGCGAGCCCGGCAATGCTCCGCTTTACCAGGCGACGGAGATAGGCGGGCGAGTAGCGCGAGGTCCGGACGGCGACTCGGGAGAGAGTCAGCTGCTGGTGAAGAAAAAGCAGCGGATCGCGAGAGAACACACCGGCAAAGACCGGCTCCTGCCGCGCGAGGTTCGGGTAGAGCGATTCCAGATCCTCGGCAAGGCGGTCCTGGAGGTGCCGCAGAAGGTCGGAGAAGTAGATCGGCCCGGGTGCGGCCCCCGCGACCTCCCTCCCGGAGAGAGTGGCGAGGAGATGGTGGGTGAAGAGAGTCCCTTTGCCATCTCGAAGCTCCCACGAGGGCTCGTCCGTCCGGGAGGCGCTCAACAGGATCCGGAAATCTCCTCCCGAGAGCTGGCGAAAGATCTGAGGCGCGGTTTCGGCGAAGCCGGCACTCCGGCAGCAGTCGAAAAGAAACAGGAGACCCCGGGGACTCTTGGCGCGGAACAACCGCTCCAGGTCCTCGCTACTGACCGCCGAGCCCTCCGGAGCTGCCAGGGAGGTTTCGCTGGTACAGAGATAGAACTGTTCGTCCCGGCGCAGGCCATGGCCGGCGAAGTAGAAAAGGAGGAGGGTTTGAGGCGATGCGCGCTCGGCGAGCCAGCCCAGCGCTTCTAGGAGCTCGCCGCGACGAACCGAATTGCCGGTCGCCGGCAGTCGGCGCACCTGAGACCGCGGCACGGCACATCCCCGAGGATCGTTCAGCGTCTCCGAGAGGGCCTGAGCGTCGGCGGCGGGGGAAGAGAGCCCGGGCAGACCCGGATCCTGGTATGAGGAGACGCCGACCACGAGCGCCCAAGTCTGGGCGGCGAAGCTCTCGGCGCTCGCTCTCTCGGACCCTAAAACCACGGAGAGAGGAAGCGCCGGCGGCTCCCAAAAGAGGGCGGGCTCACCTCTCGCGCCCCGCGGGCCACCGCAGGAGCCTCGGAAGGACCGCCGAGGATGTGGGTGGTCCCGGCTGCGGTGGCATAGACCAAGAATCCATTGAGAACCGCGACGAAGTAGTCACCGAGGCCCACGCCTCCGGTGTGGCTCAGGTGGGTGCCCACGATGACCACGATCTGAGCGACCAGGAGAGCGAGCCAACGAGGATTGAAGTCGAAAGCCCGTTGGAGACCGTTACAGACGACAAACGTGGCGCCGGAGGCGCCGGTCAAGGTCAGCATGCTCTGGAGAGTGAAAAATTCCGAGGGAATCTGGACGGCGCCCGTATGCGCGGCGGTCTCTACAAACAGCATCGGTCGACCTCCCCAAGGTTGGCCCGGTTCTCTACCATCCGGCCGGTTTGCCTACGTCGCGGCCTCCGGTCGTAGGCAGCGGGCGATAGCTGAACGGCAGGGCGAGAAAGAAGTATAGCAAGGGCAGGAGGTACCATAACCAAGAGGCCTTAGAGCCGGCCAGGACAGAGAGCTGACCTTGTTGGTGCCCCCTGCGGTACTCAGGCCATAAGGTACTAAGCACCTTATCTCCAGCTATCTTATCTAAACTACGGTGCGAGACTTCGCCGCCTGTTTCTGCACCAGGTGGTGTTGTAGCCCGGTGAGGTTTGGTGGAGGGATTCCCGCCGGAGGCCGCGTGAGGGATCGCAGCGGCATCCCCGCAGGCGGCGGAGCCGCCGAGGAGATAGAGCGGAGAGCCCGACCCCGGCGGAGCCGGGGGCACGCCCAAAAGCCCTACCGCAAGGACTCTGAAGGATTCCTGAGTTCCCACGTACTCGCCACGACCGCCGGTATACTCGTCTCCACAGAGATGGAGAAGGAACAGGAGTGGCTTTCGCTGCTTCCTGATGGCGGCCAGGCACTCTTTTCCGGCGGCCTCTAGGCGAGGAGGAGCACATGGTTCTGGAGCAGTTGTGGCAGCAGGTGGTCTTGGCTCTGCTGGGAGGCCTCGGCGCGGAGGTGCTCCACTGGTACATGCTGTCGCGCAAGCCGGCGGGGAGTGCGCGCTATGCCCGGCGGAAGGGATACTGGGTGTGGACGGTCGCGATGATCGCGCTCGGTGGCCTGATGCCGGTCCTCTATATCGCCGGGAGCGCCTCGGCTCTTCTCTGCTTCCACTTGGGAGCCGCGACGCCGCTCCTCCTCCAGAAGCTGATCGCCGCGGCGCCGGCCTTGCACACGGCGCAAGGGGTCGCCGAGGACACCAGCTTCCGCCAGTTCCTGGCCGGGTGAGCGTGGCGAAAATCGCACGAGCTCTCCTCTTCACCCTGGAGGGGGAACCCCCTGCCCGGTTGGGATTGCCGCCGCTCCGAACTCTGGGGCGGAGCGCCACGCTGATCGAGAAAGCCCTGACCCCCTTCCTGGCGCCAGGCGCCTCGGTCCAGTCCATCCGTGACCTCCGGGATCTCGCGAGGCTCCCTCCCGCGGAGGGCCTGACCCTCCTCTACCTGGTGGGCCACGCCTGGCGAGACGAGGAGGGGCGATATACGGTCGCAGCCCTCGAGGAGGGGCGCACCCGGCTTCTTCCCGGAGGCGAGTGGCTGGCCCGGATGGGCGAGCTCCTCGCGGCCGAAGGCCACGGTCTCGTCCTGGTTGATACCTGCCACGCCGCGGCGCTCGCCGACGAGATGCCCGAGGGCTTGAGGGGGCGCTACGCCTTCGTCTTCGCCTCCGCGGCGGAGGACTCCGCCCTGGAGCTCCCGGTGGACGGGGCGACTCGGTTCTCTCTCGCCTTCGCGGAGACCCTCCACGCGCTCCGCCGGGAGGAGGAGATCGACGTCGCGCAACTCGCGCTCGGGATGAAAAAAGTGATTCGGGCGGCGCCGCTCGTTCCGACCCAGGCGATCGACTACTGGGCGAGCGGTCGGCCCCTCCGCCTCTCGCGATCGAGCGAGGATTCGATCGCTCGCGGCCGCTCCCGAACCTACACCCTGCTCCGGGCCATCCTCATCGCGACGGGAATCCTGCTGGCCGCCTCGGCGGGGACGGCGGCCCTCTACTACCGGGATCACTTCCGGCTGATGGTGCGCCTGGGAGATCTGCCGCAAGCAGCGAAGAATCTCCGCATCACCGCCTGGGAGCAGGATCCCGGGCGCAATCTCTCTCGGCGGCTGCGCAGTTGGAAGGTGGGCCTCGACACCCAACTCCGCGATCAGCTTCCCGCGGTCGACCTCATCCTCACCGTCGAGGGGAACTATGCGGACGGCGCGCCGCGGGTGATCCACTACCCCCTCCGGCAGGAACCAGGATGGCGGTTCTCGGCCAAGTACGTGGAGCTCGCGCTGCCCACCTCCGCGGAGGTGCTTCGCCATCCCGGGATGTCTTACATCCCGAGAACCTCGTGGCTGGCTGGCGAGGAGAAGACCTCGGCGCAAAGCGCGAAGGCTTTCTGGATGGATCTCCAGCCCGTGACGGTGCGGGAGTACCTGCCCCTCGCCCAGAGGGCGGTGGAGCAGGGAAAGCTCGAAAGCTTCCAGTCGGTCCTCCTCACCCGGCTTCAGAATCGGGCGGGCCTCCAGGCGGTGGGGCTCCCGGCGGCCGGCAAGCTCGTGGGAGATCTCGGTGCGATCTTCGGGGTGATCGACCGGGTCGAACGGAAGGTCGCGACCCGGGAACCCCATGCAGAGGCGGCAGCCCATCTGCCGAAGATCGAGGGGACCTGCCCGGAGTGCCCGGCTCCGCTCAGCCGGATCGAGGCGAGGCTCTACTGCGCGGGCCAGGGCAAGCGGCTGCCGCGACCAGAGGAGTGGGAGCTCGCGGCGCGCGGGGTGGACGGCCGGATCTATCCGTGGGGGAACGTCTGGGACCGCCGGCGGGCGAACGCGGGTCTCCCGGCGGCGGTGGGGGTTCCGAGCCAGGTGCAGCCCAGCGCGGCTTTCCCCGCAGGCGTGAGCCCCTTCGGGTTGCTCGACATGGTGGGGAATGCCGGCGACTGGGTGGAGGTCGAGGAGGGCGCGAGCTCGATCTTCGTGGGCGGGTCGTACCGGTTCGAGCCGCGGGATTGCACGGTCTTCGATACGACGCCGGACACCAGGGAAGTGCTGCCTCTCTTCGATGTGACGGCTCGGTGCGTGTCGCCGTGAGGCGCTCGGGGCCAACACCGTCGTCGGCGTTCGCTACGACGCCAACGAGGTGAGGAAGGAGGTCACCGAGGTGCTTTGCTATGGCACCGCCGTGTGGTGGGGCCGTAGCGGGGTGAAGCCTGCTCCGCGTTCACTCCCGGAGTAGCGCGATACCAGGTCCCGCGGGACGGCTCGCGCCTCTGGAGAATCAAGTGTTGGGCCTGCAGACCCGAGTTGGGAAATTCCGGATTGAGTCCGTCTACTCGGCAGGAACGCTGGATATTTCGAGGTCTACAAATAGAGGCATGATGCCATTAGACTTTCGCGGACCCGCTCGGCTAGCCTTGTACATCGACCCTTTTCTCATCGGAGTGGCAGTAGTCGTTTGCCATTTAGAGTTGTCCATCGCTTGGCTGACCTGTCGAGCCGCCAAGCGCAGGCAAGGAGCAAACTACGATGGACAAGCTCGAAAGTTTGAGTCAGGCGGCTGGAATTGCAAATATCGAGAAATAAGATGATCCGCCGCCACGGCACAGAACCGCATAGCGCGACCCACCATGGAGCTCCTAAAGTTACTTGGTCATGACCAAGCCCGTCGTCTTCTTCGCCTTCGCCAACGACCGCGCCGTCGGGAAGCGCTACCTGCGCAACCTCGCCGAGGAGGAAAAGCGAGTCCGGAAGGCCCTGAACGCGGCGAGGCAGGCCGGCCGCTGCGACGTGGTGGAGCGGCCCGACACTACCACCGACGAGATGTGGAACGTCTTCCTCGATCGCGAATTCACAGGCCGCATCGCGGTCTTCCACTTCGGCGGCCATGCGGGTGGCAAAGAGATCCTGCTGGAGACTCCTGACGGAGCGGCGGCAGAGGTCCACGCCGAGGGGCTGGCCGGCTTCCTGGGGAAGCAGCAAGGCCTGGAATTGGTCTTCCTCAACGGCTGCTCCACCGGTCCGCAGGTGCAGGCCCTGCTGGCGGCCGGCGTGCCAGCGGTGGTTGCCACGACCCGGGCCATCGACGACAAGATAGCGACGGAGTTCTCGGCTCGCTTCTATCAAAGCCTCGCTACGGAGGCCCCTCTGGGCGCCGCCTTTGAGCAAGCGGTGGACATCGTCCGCTCGCAGGTGAAAGACAGCCGCGGGGCCTGCCGTTCCTTCGCGCCCCAGCCCGCCGGTGGGATGGTGGACTGGCCCTGGGAGCTTCACTTCGCCCCGGGCAGTGAGGATCGGCTCAGGGGCTGGAAGCTTTTCGGCGCCGCCGGCTCGCCCACCACCCGCCAGGCGACGGACGATATCCCGGACCTCCTGCCTTACCTCTGCGACCGAAGCGACCAGGAGGGCCGGCTCGACGCCGCCGTTGCCGCCCACCGTAGCCACCTCCCATGCCGTCCCTTGGCCATACTGATCCACGGCGACTACCGGCAGGCGCTCGACCGCTTCGTTGACCGCCTGCTGGACCCGACCCTCCCGCGCTACTTGGGCAAAGCGCCCTTGGTCCGCAAGGGACCCCTCGCCTTTAAAGATCCGGGCGGGGGCAGTCTCGAAGAGCGTCTGGGTCCGCTGCGGCGAAACCTGGCCGAAAGGCTCTGCGGCGACCGCAACGCCGGGCTCGAGGCGATGGCGAATGCGGTCGTCGCGTGTAAGAGCCCGGTCATGGTCGACATCGTCTTCGCCCTCGAGGAAGACCAGCCAAAACTCGGTCCGGAGCTGCTCAAGGCCTGGCTCGGCAATCTCGCGCGCTGGCCCGATCTTCCCGAGGGGCAGGACTTGTTGTTTCTGCTCCGCTTCGGCTACCACGAAACCGCGGCCCCTTCACGACTGCAGTTCTGGAAGAGAAGCCCGAGCCGGAGGGTCGCGGACCTTCTGGCCCAAGTCACGGCTCGGCGGCCGGCCGGCCTCGGCATCGCTGAGTTGCCGCAGCTCGCGAGCATCGTCGAGGGGGACGTCCGCCTATGGATCGAAATGTACGCCAAAAGCTTCGCCTGCCAGGTGTCTGGCGCAGAGCGCAACTCCCTGATCTGCGACCGCCTCAAGGAGAAGGCGCTGGAGATGTTCCGCACCTCGCCGAGCCTTCCCATGGAGGAACTGGCGCCGAGGCTGCGCGGCCAGCTCCTCGAGTGTCTCAATCAAGGAGGCGTCTAAATGGAATCCCCCTGGTACCGCGGCACCGGTGAGCCCTGGCCCGGAAACAGCCCTCCTGAGCTGCCGACACCGCTCACCGATCGGTTCACCAAGTCCGAGGGCTATCTGGCCGACAAGGGACTGATCGACGCCGTCAATGTGGCCCTCCACCTGGGCCAGCCGTTGCTGTTGACCGGGCAGCCGGGCACCGGCAAGACCCAACTTGCCTCCAGTCTCGCCCATGAGTTGCACCTGGGCGACGGCAAGCCGCTCAAGTTCGAGACCAAGTCCACCAGCGTCGCGCGCGACCTCTTTTACACCTATGACACCCTGAGCCGCTTCCAAGCCGCCCAGGCTGGCAAGGGCCCGATCAGCGCTCTCGACTACATTCAATGGACGGCCCTGGGGCGGGCCATCCTCTATGCCAATGACCCGCAGCGGGTTGCCCATCTGCTCGCCCCGGATAAGCATCCGGGGCGGCGGCGGTCGCTGGTGCTTATCGATGAGGTCGACAAAGCACCGCGCGACTTCCCCAACGACCTGCTCAACGAAATCGAGTACATGTATTTCCGCATCCCCGAGCTGAGCAACGAGTTGGTGGAGGCCGACCCCGCTCTGCGGCCGGTGGTGGTGTTGACCAGCAACTCGGAGAAGAACCTCGCCGAGGCGTTCCTCCGGCGCTGCGTCTTCTACTACATCCCCTTCCCCTCCCGGGGGCGTCTGGAGGAAATCATCCACCGCCGGCTGGGCGTGGCGCTCGGCGACGACCGTTTCTTGGATTCCGCCCTCGGCCTCTTCCTACACCTCCGCGATCCGGCTCTCGGCCTGATCAAGACGCCCTCCACGGGAGAGCTCCTGGCCTGGGTTCAGGACCTTGTCTGCGGGCCGCCTACTGCGGGAGACCGGCTGGTGGAGCGTACTCTCTGCACGCTGATCAAGACCAAGGAGGATCGCGACCGGGCCCGTCCGGAGGTTGCCAAGTGGGCGCAGAGCCGGAACTAGCCCCGCCGAGCGCCGGCGGACCCGCTCCAGGGTGGTCTGACGATGCCCTTTTCGCCCTCCTCGACAAGCTGCGCGGCGAGGGGTTCGCCATTGGCGTTGGGGAGTACCTCGAAGCCCGGGCAGCGGCCGCCGCTTGCCATCGCGACGGCGTCGACGGCGATCCACATCGCCTGCGCAATTACCTGGCGCCAGTCCTCTGCACCAACCCGGAGCAACAGCAGCTCTTCTATCGCCGGTTCGACGCGTGGTGGGTCGATCACGTGGGCGGACAGCAAGGAGAGCTCCCGCCGCAATCCCTCCCGCCGCCACCTCTCCACCAGAGCGAGCTGGCCGAGCTGGTGCGGCACACCCGACCGTGGAAGTGGTGGACGGCGTCGGCGTTGGGGACGGCGGCAGTCGTAGCAGGTCTGATCTGGGGGTCGAGCCTCGTGGGGCACTGGCGCTCCTGGTTCGTTCCAACCGAAAAGGCGGTTCCCGCTCCCGGCCCTACAGTCGCCGGACCGGACACCGGATCCCGTGACACCAACCAGGGCACGGCAAAGCTAGGGTTGGGGGGAGGGCGAGTCGGGGGGAAGGCTCAAAGGACCGCGACGTTGAAGGTCCGAGTCGTTGACCTCGTCGGCCGCCCTATACGTCAGACGGCGGCCCACCTGGCCACTGGGGAACTGCTCGCGCTCCGCGTCCATGAGGGTGAGGTGTTGAGCGTCGCTTTCAGCTCGGACGGAAAGCGCATCGCCTCCGCCTCAGCAGACACGACGGTGCAGGTGTGGGCGGCTGATGGCTCCGGCAAGCCTGTGGTCCTGCGCGGCCACACGGACAAGGTCTGGGCCGTCGTCTTCAGCCCGGACGGGAGGCGGCTGGCCTCGGCGAGCGAGGACAAGACCGTGATCCTATGGGATGTGGATGGCCGCAGGCCACTGGCCAAGCTGGCGGGGCACCAGAACACAGTTTATGACGTCGCGTTCAGCCCGGACGGGAAGCGGCTGGCCTCGGCGAGCGGGGACCGGACCGCGATTCTGTGGGACGTGGAGAGCGGCAGGCCACTGGTCAAGATGGTGGGGCACAAGGGCGCGGTCTTTGGCATCGCATTCAGCCCGGACGGGAGGCGGCTGGCCTCGGCGAGCGAGGACAAGACCGTGATCCTGTGGGACCCGGACAGCGGCAAGCCTCTGGCTCGACTGGAAGGGCACAAGGACGCGGCCACTAGCGTAGCCTTCAGTCCGGATGGGAAGCGATTGGCCTCGGCTAGTTGGGACCGGACCGTGATCCTTTGGGACGTGGACAACCGCACGCCCCTGGCGACGCTGAAGGGGCATCAGGCTCAGATCTTTGGCGTCGCTTTCAGCCCAGACGGAAGGCGGATTGTCACTGCCTCCGCAGACGGCACTGCACGGGTCACATCGACCGATGGCTCCGGCGAGACCGTGATCCTCCGTGGCCCTCAAGTTGAGATGAACAGCGCCGCCTTCAGCCCCGACGGTCGGCGTGTCGTCACCGGATGCGAAGACGGTATTGCACGAATCTGGTGGTCGGCCCCACAGGTCGATCTCGACCCGGCAACTCTTCCGATCCTGGCGACGAGCAACAAGCAAGGCGAGATGGGCTTTCCCACCGGACCGGCGGCCATTCTCTTCACTCATCCCGATCACCACTCCACACCACCCTTCATCCTCAACTCCAGCGTGGCCGGAGGCAACCTGCGCGTCACGCTGGCGCCGATCAGCCTTTGGGAACGCCTGCTGGAGCACCAGCGCAAGGTCCAGGCCGGCCTTGCGCTCCTTCCCCTTGTCTTTGCCGGGCCCTGGCTGGTCTGGCGCGTCCGGCGCCGCCGGCGACTCGTTCTCGAGCGCCGTTCCACTCGGGAGGAGCAGGCCACCGCCGCTCTCTCCCTGCCCGAGCCACGCCACGATCTGTACCGCGGCGCCAGGCTGGCCCGCGTCTGGGTCGAGTTGCGGAGGCGCCAGAGGTTCGGAGCGGGAGACCTCGACGCCGATGCCACCGTCGAGGCCTCCGTGCGGCGGCTCGGGTTCTTCACTCCCGTGTTCAAGGCACGGCTCGACGTCCCTGTCTATCTGGCGCTGATCGATCGGGTCGGCTTCCGCGACCAGCGTGCACAAATGGTGGACCTGTTGGTCGACCGCCTCAAGACGAGCGGCGTCGACCTCGACCGCTACGATTTCGACCGAGATCCTCGACGCGTGGCATTGTGCGACGTCGCCGAGGTCCACCGCGACCTCGAGGAATTGGCCGGCCTCCACCCGAGCCACCACCTGGCGGTCTTCGCCGATGGCTCCGGTTTCGCCGATCCGGTGACCGGACGGCTCGCGCCGTGGGTGGTCAAGCTGTTCGCCGCCTGGCCCCGGAAAGCTCTCCTTACTCCGGTGCCGGTTTGCCATTGGGGACGGCGGGAGCTCGACCTGTCCGCCGCCGGCTTCACCGTCCTTCCCGCCAACGAAACGGGCCTTGAACGACTCGCCGACATGCTGCAAGGGGAGGAGGGAGTGGTGGCCCGCCCACTGGCGGATCCCTGGCAACCGCCGTACCCGGACCTCCTCGCGGCGCGTCCCGGGCGCTTTCTCGAGCGTCACCCGTCAGGGGAGAGAGAGCTGTCCGATCTGTGCGATGAGCTTTCCTTCTATCTGGGGCCGGACGGCTACCGATGGCTCTGTTCGCAGGCCGTCTACCCGGAGCTCGACTGGTATTTCACCCTCTACCTGGGCCTCCTCCTGCGGCGCCGCGAGGGCCGGGCCGTGCTCGACGAGGCGACTTTGATGGCGCTGACCCGCTTGCCCTGGCCGCGCCACGGCTCGATGCCCGACTGGCTGCGGCTGCGGCTCCTGCAGGACCTCTCGGCCGCCGACGAGAAGGCGGTCCGCGAGTGGCTGCTTCAGTTTCTGCAATGGCGCGAGACGCCCGGCAGCCGCTTCCGGCTCGACGTGGCGAGGCCGCCGGTACCCGAGGCGCGGAGGCTGCGCGATCGGTTTCGGCGCTGGGTAGAGAAGTGGGACTGGCGGCGGCTGATCAAAGACTGGGCGCATGACGAACCCAAGGAAGGCCCGCTCCGCGATCAGATCTTCGTCAGCTTCCTCGTCGGCAAGAAGCCAACCCGTCTCCAAGTGCTGGCTCCCAAAACCTGGAGACGCTGGGTCTGGGACCAGGGACTCGCCGCTCTCGGCCCGAGGACTGGAGCCGTCGTCCTGCTGACCGCCTTCTTGTCAGTCCTCGGGGTCCTCGTTGGCGGCTGGGGTCTCACATCGCTGGCGAAGATCTCACCGGCCGGGCAGTCAAAAGTGACGATGGACCCGCTCAGCTACGAGCGGCTGGCCACGCTGAAGGGGAACAAGGGCAAGGTCAATGACGTCGCCTTCAGCCCGGACGGGAAACGGCTGGCCTCGGCAAGTGCGGACCAGGCCGTGGTCCTGTGGAACATGGACAGCCGCAAGCCTTTGGGCACGCTGGAGGCGCACAGGGCTGCGGTCTATGGCGTCGCCTTCAGCCCTGACGGGAAGCGGCTGGCTTCGGCGAGTGCGGACCGGACCGTGATCTTGTGGAATGTGGACAGCGGCAAGCCGTCGGCGACTCTGGAGGGGCACAGGGCCGCTGTCTATGGCATCGCCTTCAGTCCTGACGGGAGGCGGCTTGCCTCGGCGAGTGCGGACCGGACCGTGATCTTGTGGGACGTGGACAGCGGCAAGCCGTTGGCCACACTGGAGGGGCACAAAGACACGGTTTATGGCGTCGCCTTCAGCCCTGACGGGAAGCGGCTTGCCTCGGCGGGTGGGGACCGGACCGTGATTTTGTGGGACGTGGACAGCGGCAAGCTGCTGGCCACGCTGGAGGGGCACAAGGGCGCGGTCTATGGCGTCGCCTTCAGCCCTGACGGGAAGCGGCTGGCGTCCGCGAGTGGGGACCAGACGGCGATCTTGTGGGACATGGACAGCGGCAAGCTGCTGGCCACGCTGGAGAGGCACAAGGTGGTCTCTGGCGTCGCCTTCAGCCCTAACGGGAAGCACATGGCCTTGCTCACGCAGGAGGGGAACAAGGACGTGGTCTTCGGACTCGCCTTCAGTCCGGACGGGAAGTGGCTGGCCTCGGCGGGTGGGAACGAGACCGTAATCCTATGGGGCGTGGACAGGAACTGACGATCGTCCCTAGGCGGGCGGCCTAGGTGACCTTCGACTTCCAAGAGTATGTCCAGCGAAAACTGGGTACTACAGAATCCTATGATGCCGGTTTGTCTGTGCCGATACCGGTGACTCTGGACCCGCACCGCGGAGCCGCGAACCGAAATGAGCAATCCCGGAGTGGGCAGCGCGGAGCCTGAAGTGAAACAAAGTAATTACCCTTCAATCACCCAGTAGCCCCGGCCATCGGCCGTGGTCGCCGGCCGTAAACCCATGCGGTTGGCGGGGGACGCATCAGCGATCAACAGGCTGTGGATGTCGTGCAGCAGATCGCGGGCGTCGGCGAAATAGCCGTGGCCGAGAAGCGAGACGTCGACGTTCGTCACCTCCACGGTATCGATACCGGGGACGACGGTCACCGGCGGCGTGAAACCCACCCGCGGCGCATCGTGGACCAAGAGCGAGGTGGCCACCGCCCTGTCTTTGGCCGAGACGTAAAGGGTGGTTCGCCTAGCCAGCTTGCGATAGGCGGCGCACAGCTCGGTGAAGACCTCTTGGTCCTCGTCCGGTGCGGCGAGCACGATCTGCCCGAAGGTCACCCGAGTCGCCTCTCCGACTTCTGCCACGATGCGCTGCATGGCGCGCAGCAGGCCGCGATTGCCCATACTGTGGGCGATGACGTGAACTTCGTCGGCGCCGCTCCGACGTGTGAATTCGAGAAGGAATTGCGCGATGTGTTTTTCGCTCGCCTGGATGGTGGCCTCGTCGGCGGTATAGCCCGCGAACCGGCCCCGCGAAGGCCAGGAGAAGAAGGCGGTCGCGCCGGGAACCTGGAGGTCGAAGCCGATTTGCGCCGCCCGCAGCGCCGCGGACTCGAAGCTCACGTTGTAGCCGTGGATGACCACCAACCCCATACGCTGGCCGGCGTCGCGCTCGGCTAAGGCGCGGGAGAGATCGGCCCAGAAAGCCTCGTCGGCCAGCAGGCGGAGCGCGCTCCAGTCCAGTCGCAGCCGATCGTCTTCGGCAGTGAGCAGCCGCTTCCACCACGCCGAGCCCACCGAGCCGATCCTGTGCGACCTGGGCACTGCCACCCGGCAGGTGCCATAGTGGAGTGCCGTGTCGCGCTCGCCGGAGAAGCCCTTGGTCACATCGCCAGCGTCCACCAACGCGCGGTTGGTGCCGAACCACAGCGGATAGAGAGGAGTTTCGGAGGGCTTTTCGCTGAAAGCCTTGAAGACCGTCCCACGCAACGGCGCCGCGTCCTCGCTGCGCAGGCGGTCCCGTTCGACATCGAAGATGTTCGGGTAGCGGCTCGCAAAGCGGGGAGTCTGCTCTGTGCCGAGACCTAAGGTAGTGACCGCGACGCGGCCGCGCTCGAAAGCCGCCGCAGGCGCTTCTCCGCGGCCGATAGCCTGATAAAAGCCATCCCAGAAACGCATCGCCGCCTTGCGGTCGCCGCCCGGCGTTCCGACCACGCAACGGGCAAGATCGAGCAGAGCGTCAACACGCTCCAGGTTGAAGTCGGCGTTGAGCAGCACACAGTCCGGGGCGGCTTCGGCCTTGGCGAAAAGGCTGCCTAGCCCTTCGGGTGAGAGCGCGCTGCCATTGGCGATGAGCTCGCCGCCCGATCCGGCGAAATGGACGATCGGCGGATCGTATTCCACTAGCGCCGCGATGAGATCCGTGGTTTGCTCGATCCTGGCGGTCTCGACTCGGAAATCGCCTCCGTCGAGGTGCTGCCGGATGAGAGCGGTCTCCGCATCGGCCTCGCGGCCTGGAAACGCTAGAACGAGGACGGTCGAGGTCATCATCATCTCCTTACAATGATTCGAGGATCAGTCCGTAGACGACAAACATGCCAACCCGAACGGTGAATTGATCAACCATTCTTTCTGCCCCAGCCAATTGGCGATTCATGCGACCATTTCCGCCTCGACCTCAGGCTGCGGATGAAACCGCCGGAGCGGCTGCATCGGCGTTTGCTGCCGGACGGGGAGCGAAGCTGCGCCCATCTTCGCTGCGCGTCCATTCCATCGCCCAGAGACAGCCCTGGAGCCGCGGATTGGCAAGCGGGATCTCCATGCGGGGTGGCACTCGCCACTACCCGGAGAATCGAGCAGCGTAACGTTATAGATCCCTGATGCGCCAGCGCCGATGAGAAGCTTGAAATCGAGATAATTCATCGCCACCGCAATCTCCTCGCGTACCTACCTCCGCACTCCCATCGGCAGGCTCACTGCCGCCCAGTCCATCTCCGGAACGGTCTCCAGGGGCGCGGGGCGGAAGCTTCGCTTCCCCTCTCCCATGGCGTAGAGCAGGGCGAGTTGCTCAAGCGGGTTGCGGCCGGCCGCGGTCGCGGCCCGCGTGGCCTCCTGCTCCAGGAATTCGAAATCGGCGGTCGCCGGGGTTACCAGAAGTTTGAGCGTGACGTAGCCCCGTTCCGCCTGCTCTCCCGGCTCGGCCGCCCAAGGGAAACCTGCCGGCAGATGTAAAGGTAGACCTTCGAGCGCCGCATCGGCGAACTGCGGATCCTGACGGTAGTAATCGGCGGCTAGGTGGAGGATCTCTCCCGGCCCGATCCGCAACCCCCCTCGGGCGTAGGTGGCGTGTCCGGGCATCGGCATCAGCAGCTCGATCTTGCCGTCGCAGCCGAACTGCACCAGGGTGACCCAGACCGGAGCATCATGATTGTTGATGACCTCAAAATCGGCTTTCTCGCCCGCGCGGAAGACGATCATGCCAATGCCCGCTTCCGGCAGGGCGTCGGCAAAGGTCTTCTGGTCGGGATTCCAGCGCTTGGCTCGCAGCAGGACGCGGCCTCTCAGACGGCTCGACGGGTCCAGGTTGTCGAGGGCCAGGAGCTGGCGGTAGCGGCCGGCACCGGCGAGGTCGTCGAGCAGGCCGCGCATCTCTTCGGGCCGGTCCGGCCGCAAGCGCACGGCGAGACGGCCGTCGCGCCCGACAGCTGCCCAGGTTCTCTCCACCAGGGGGCCCACCGCGGGGCAGGGATCGTCAGGACCGGCGGCCTGCCGCGGTTCGAGGCAGCGGACCAGCACGTCGGCCTCCTTGGCCTCCTCGACCCGTCGGAGAAGGAGGGTGTCGACCAGAGCCTCCACAAGCCGGGCACGCGGCTCTTCGGGCGCAGCGATGGCCAGTGTGAGGCCGGGCTCCGGCAGCCGCTGCTCGCGCAGGAAGGCCCGTAACCCAGCGGCGAGAAGGTCGGGCCGCTGCGTTTCGATCACTCGCGCTGTGGAAGACGCCGCGCGCACCGTCTGCACCTCGACAACAGCGATCTCGTCGCCTGCCTCGCGGTGGTGGGCACCGGACGAGCGCACAGTCCATAGAGAGCCCGGCCGCAAGCCATGAGCTCCACCGCCGCCGAGATCGACCCTGCCGTCGCTCGCCGCCAGCACCTGCAGGTAGGAGGCGGGCCGGATCTCCTGGGTGTCGAAAAGCAGCTCATCGATCCTGCCCTCGAGGAGCGGATGCTGGCGGCCGTACTTCGCCGTGAGGACCGGAGTGGTCTGCTCGAAGACGTCCCGCCAGGTGGCGCCCGACTGCGCCCGCAGCAGCGCCTGGCCCAAGAAATAGGTGAGTGCGCCGTACTTGACCACCTTCTCGCCGGTGAAGGTCTTGAGCTCGTTGGCATACTCGTCCGCTTGGCAAGCAGCGATCACCACCGCGCGCCGCCGTCCTGACAGCCAACCGGCCGTCCCCTTTTTCTCGGCTGGATCCGCTCGGACCACGCGGGTGGCGGCGAAGACCTCCGGCACCGGTCCGCCACCAAACATCTCGGCCGGTGAGCGGAGATCGGCGGGGGCCTCGCGGGTCGCCTCGCCGAAGGGGTCGCGGGTCACCGAGCCCGAGTGGCAGCAGTCGAAGATCAGGGTGACGAAGGGTGTCTTCTGGTTCACCCCCTGGACCCACCGGTCGATCTCCTCGTCGATGATGTCGAGGTTGGGCAGCTCGCCGCGCCCGCTGTCGTAGGGGACAATCGACTCGATCATGCGATCCATTTGGCGGGGATCCGCCAGCCGTGAGCCGTGGCCAGCGTAGAAGAGGACAACGACATCGCCCTCTCCCACCCCGGAGGCGAGCTCGGCGAGCGCGTCTCGGATCCCCTGCTGCGTCGCCTCTTCGTTGCGCAACCCCCGGGTGCTGTCGGCGGGGAAGCCGAAGCGATCTATGAGGAGGGAGCGCATTAGCTCCAAGTCGCTGACGCACCCCTGGAGATCCGCGCCCGGGATCTGCGGATACCGGTTGATGCCGATCAACAGGGCGTGGCGTGCGGCGGACATATCTCTGTCAGAGCTAAAGCAATCTTGGCAGAAAACCGAATGCGGAGTAAAGACGGATGTCGCAGACTACCTCCCAAAGCTAACGTAAGGCCCCCGGCCTAGAGCGATCCTTGTTCTCAGACCCCGCTGGTAGGACCCCCGATGCCACGGTTGGCGAGGGGGATGGATCGCCGACACTTTCCGGGCATCGGGGTACGCCCCTATACCTCACCGGGGCACCCGGGTGGAGCTCACCGAGGCCACTTATCCCCGCGAGCGTCCCGAGTTCGGGGAAGCCATCTAGGCTACGGTGCTGATGGTTTTGATCGCCGCAGATTTTCGATTCGGCTCATGGACGATCAACTCCGCGGTCTCGTGATTCGGCTTTCCCTATGGGCCGCGGGTGCCGTGGCGGGCCGCAGTGAACTGTGGAAGACAATAGGAAGAGGCTTAAGGGCGGAAATGCTCCTGCGGCGGCCGCCAGGGTCCCACCAGTAGATCGTGGGTACCCTTCTCCACCTGCGCAGGGAAGTCGGGATAATCGCTGCGGATCTCCTCGGCGACGCAGTTGAGGGTAGAAGCGAGACGACGATCGTGCTGGTCGATGCTCGCGAGTTGTCGTCGGATGCGCCGCCAGGTGATCCGGGACGGGGTTACGGCCGACCAACACCGGTAAAGGAGGTAAGAGGCGCCGTCCCAGAAGAGGGGGCGGTTGTGCAACCTGCGCATCAGGCGCAACGGCAGGACTACGGGGCTGTTGCGCAGGTAGTCATGGAATGCCGGGTCGAGGACGACCCCGTACCGCCTCAGATCGACGGGTAGGAAGGAGAGTTGGGAGCGGTTCTCGGTCGCCAGGAGTTGCCGGGCCTCGGCCCCGTCCCTCGGCGTATAGGCCTTCTGGATCGGTCTCATGTTGAGCCGGGCGGTGCCGCTCGGGGTTCGCAGGAGCAGGGTCAGCGAGAGGCTGAGGAGGCGTTGCAGGCGCTCCTCGAAGCGCTGGTACTGCACCCCGGAGCGAGCGAGTTGAAAGGCCTCGAAGAAGTCGGTCAGGCTGGCGAAGTTGACGAAGCCGGTGTCGTAGGTGAGGGTGGTGATCCAGGCGAGGAGGGCGCGGTCGGCGCCGAAGGGGATGGGGACGTCGGGCTCCGTCGTCGAGAAGTAGACGGTCAGGTGGGTGTCGGAGCCGAGTTGGGCCTCGCGGGTGATCGTGGTCAAGGGGCTTCGCTTGTAGGGGAAGCCGCAGAAGACCAGAGCCTTGGCGGCGAGAAGGAGGGAGTTGGGGTCGTCGGGACGATCGGCAAGGGTGGGTTCAGAGCCAGGGGCAGGTAGGAGTCCGTTTTCCTTGGAAACCGAGAGGGCCATCGATCTCAAGTCTTCCGCCGCGAGCTCCGGAGGCGGATTGAGCTTTACCTGGTCCAGCCAGCGGCTGGGAATCTGTTGTTTGCGCATCTTCTGCGCAGGCCGCTTGCCGCTGCTCATCGGACCTCCAGGAGGTCCGACTCTGCGTCCCAGAAGTCAGCGAACCATGGCCAAGGGAGAAGGGCGGATGAGTTTCCTTGGCCCTCATTTGGCACCCTGATGTCTGCCCCTCGGCGTCTCCTGGGTGGTTGTCGTGTCTCTGTTGTGCGAACGGCAGTTGCGGTAAATCGTTGATTCGAGTGACAATAGAGACACTGTAGATCACCAGAAAACAATGAGAGACAGGCGCGGATTGGGTTTCCTAAACTCAAGGTCAGGGTAGAGTCCTCCCAGCCGCACCAGCAGAATCAAGCCCTTAGCCCTCAGCTCACCTCCCGTCCGTTGTTATGACCCCCGCCGCACCGGGCGGCTGCACCTATGCAGCTGTCGCCCTCCCATCCGCCTTTCCTTCGATTTGAGGCCGGCGGCGAAGAGATCGCCGGCCGGGGGAGGATCTCAACAGAGGTTCGCCGAGAGGGCGACGAGCTCGGCGGGGGTGAGGGGTTGGTAGGGGAAGAGGTCTGGGTCGACCGCATTCGCGGTCTGGAAGGCGGCTACGAGGCGGCAGAGGCTCCAGCCCTCGATATCGCTCGGGATCTCGTCCGGGCGGATCTCCCGAGAGTAGGCCCGAAACCAGAGCCGGAGATGCGCGAGCATTGAGTCGTGCAGGGCCTCCATCCAGGCGACTTCGGTCGGCCCGGGTAGGGCGGCCTGACACTCCGAGACGAAGGCCACGACGAAGTTCTCCATCACGAAGAGATTGCGATCGAAGGCGGCCTGGTTCGCTCGCTCGGCGGCGATGAACGCGGGCTCGTATTCCTCCAGGTCGGGAAGGGGAGAGCCCACCGGGAACTGGAGCAGGCGGCTCAGAGCCGCACGGAGCGGCGGGGTCACCGGGGCGGTGGGGTGAGCGTCGAGGCGCGTCTCGATGGCTACGATCGCCTCTGCGATCGAGATCGGAAGGGGGAGGGATGCGCTCATGTCGTCTCCTTTTCGGGGTGTCGGTTCATCCGCCACGGGCAGAGCGAAAAGGCCAGGGTTGCAGGGCGCTCCAAGGTGCCGGCCTTCGGCCGGCTGAAGGACGCACGTCCGGAAACTTGGAGGCAAAGTCCGGCCCCTGGCCTTAGCCTCGCCCGAGTGAGGTGGATGAGAAACCGATCCCCGGGAAAGAGCTCGGCATGAGACTTCCGTCCGCGACCCCTCTCCGAGGGTAGCGAACGGCGACAGTAAGCGGCGGGCGCTGGCCTGGCTGCATCGAATAACCCCGGGCGACGGGGGAGCGGGGAGCCAGGACCGAACGGCGATCACCAACGAGAGGAGAGTGTCAGGATGCCCAGAACGAGGAGCGAAGCGATCGAGGGCCTGCGGCTGGCGATCGGCCGCGCCTTCGACGTCGGGATCGGCGACGTCGGCGCCTGGACCGACAAGGAGCGGCTCTGGGCCGGCTTCTACGAAGGCCAGAAGCGGCAGCCGCGGAGCTTCGCCGCCGTCGTCGACGAGGCCGGCCGGGTCACCTGGTGGGAGGAAGGGGCTGCGGGGGCGGAGGAAGCGGACCGAAAGCTGCGCTCCTCGGAGTTTCCGTAGGTAGAGGGGTGGCTTCCTCGCCTGGCGCGCCTGGATCGGCCGGCGCGGCGGTGCGCCGGGAACGCTCTTGGAGCTCTCGAGCGCTGGCTCCCAGGCCGCAGGATTCTTCAGGAAGTCGGAGGCTCCGATCAGCGAGTCTCCAGGCTTAGGCTCGCCCCCGAGAACTTCACTCGTTCAATCTCGTCAGGCTCCACCAACTCGTGCCGGCGGCCGTAGAGCTGCGTCGTCCGGGTCGAGGCTTGGCCAGCGATCGCCGCGGCGCGCTTGAGCGTCCCGCCGTGAGGTCGACCAGGTCGACTCCGTCGATCGCGGCGAGCAGGGTGCCGGGCTCCTCCTGGAGGACCGGTGTCTTGCCGGCGCGGATGACAAGGCGCGGACCGCGGACGGCGTCAGCCGGGTTGTGGGGGAAGGGCCTGGCCGACGACCAGGTTGTCGAAGAGCATGCGCAGCGCCGCCAGATGCTGCTTGACCGAGGCGACCGCGTGAGTCGCCGCGAGCTCCTCGATGTAGGAGGCGACGAGGAAGGGATACAAGAGTCTCAAGGGTGAGACCGCGGACCTCGCACCAGCAGAGGAAGCGGCCTACGGCAGAGCCGTAGGCCCTTCGGGTAGTTGCGGTTCTCGGCGGTGAAGAACTCGACGAACCGCCGCCGAGCTTGCTCGCCTGCTTGCTCCTCTTTTCGGCTCGGACGAGAGACTCGGGACGTGCACCGCGTCGGCGGGACAGTGGGGGAGAGGACCTGGTTGACGGCGAGGTCGTCGAAGAGAATGCATAGCCCTGACAGCGCGGCTGTAGGGAGGCGTGAGGGGCTCGGCCCCGGGCGGAACCCCGAACACATCGAACATGGCGGCTTTCAATCTGACTAGACTGCAAACTAATAACCTACTCACGGCTATCTTAACGTTGACGAGTCACTCTCTTTCGTGTACCGTTCGCGGCCATGGAACGCTCCGTGGCTGGGCCCTCTTCAGGTCCACACTTCGCAGAGATCATGGAACGCCTGCTGGGGCCGGAGGTCTCGGCCCTCCTGGCGGACGCGGACGTCACCGAGCTCTATGTCAATCCGGACGGCCGGGTGCGCGTCGACACGCGCTCCCAAGGGCGCAATGCCACGGAGCTCGTCCTCGAAGCCAACCGAACCCGGGCTTTTCTCAACACCGTCGCGAGCTCGCTCGGGACACCCTTAAGCGACGCCTCGCCGATGCTCGAGGCCGAGCTTCCGCGGGGAACCTTTCGAGGTGCCCGGCTTCAGGGGTTTGTTCCTCCCTGCGTCCCGGAGGTGACTTTCGTCGTCCGCAATCCACCGGCCCGCGTCTACCGGCTCGACGAGCTCGTCGAGACCCGGGTCCTCCGGCCTGAGCACCGCCTGGCCTTGCGCCAGGCGGTCTTGGAGCGCCAAAACATCCTTGTTGCCGGCGGCACGCGATCCGGCAAGACGACCTTCGCCAACGCCCTTCTCGCCGAGATCGCGGAGCTCTGCCCGACCGATCGGCTGGTGATCCTGGAGGACACGATCGAGCTTCAGTGCGTGGCCGCGGATCACCTCGCCCTCCGCACCTGCCCCGGGATCTCGCTCGCGGATCTGGTCCGCGCCACGCTCCGCGCCTCCCCGACCCGAATCATCGTCGGCGAGGTCCGCGACCACTCGGCGCTCGACTTGGTCGACGCCTGGGGGACCGGGCACCCGGGCGGCTGCGCGACCCTCCACGCGACCGATCCGCAGGGCGCCCTCTTCCGGCTCGACCGGCTCGCGCAGAGAAACGGCGTTCCCTCGCAACTCCCCGAGATCGCTCGAACGATCGATCTCGTCGTCATCACCGCCGGCGACAACCTCGGCCGCCGGGTCACCGATCTCGTCCGCGTCCGCGGGCTGTCCGGCGACCAACCCCGTCTCGAAACCCTCTGAAAGGAGAGATGCATGGCCCAGAGAAACTTGAGCGTCGCCCGCGTCTTCAGCGTCGCGACCCCCCTCGCCCTCACCGCCCTCTCTCCGGCCTTTGCCGGCACCGGGGGCGACACCATGCCGTGGAACGGACCGATTGACAAGATCGTCAACAACCTGACCGGTCCGACCGCCAAGGCCGCCTCGATCCTCCTCTTCGTCATCGCCGGCATCGTCTGGGGAACGAGCAATCACGAGCGCGGCGCGAACCGCCTCTTCCAGGCCCTGATCGCTGCCGCAATCCTCCTCGCCGCCCCCACCATCCTCGACACCCTGGGCATCACCGGGGCGCTCCTCTAGAGCCATGCGGCCGCTCCACCAGAGCCTCACGCGCCCGATCCTCCTCGCCGGTGCGGCGCCGGCCTTCCTCGCCTTCGAGGTGATGGCGGGCGGCGCTCTCTACGTCTCGATCGGGCCGCGTCTCCCCGCTCTTCTCGCTCTCGGTCTCCTGGTGACCGTCGTCCATCCGGTCGCCGTGTGGCTCACGAGCCTCGATCCGCTCTGTCTCCAGGTCTATCTCCGGAGCCTGAGCCAGGACTTCTACCCGGCCCGACCCGATCTCGAAGCCCGCGGCCGATCGGTCGCGCCTTCCATTCCCCACGTCCGCTGATGCTCGACTCGGCCCTCTTCTTCGCCGCGGGAGCGGCGGCGCTCGCCGGCCTCGCCCGGCTCCGCGAGCACCGGACCGCTCCGGCGGGCCTGCCGGATCTACTCCCTTGGGCCTTTCTCGTCGCCGAGCGGCCCGCGATCGTCGTCACCAAAGATGGAAGCTTTTTAACCGGTTGGACCTACCGCGGTCCGGACACCTCGTCGGCGACGCACGAAGAACTGGCGCATCTTTCGGAGCGCATCAACCGCGCCCTTCTCCCGTTGGGCGACGGATGGATGGTCCACGCCGATGCGCTCCGCACCCCGGCGGCGGGCTACGCGCCGGAGGGTGACTTTCCGGACCCGGTGACCCGGCTCCTCGACGAGGAGCGCCGGGTGGCCTACGACGCCCAGAGCGCGCACTACGAGACCGCCTACTACCTGACCCTCACCCATCGGCCGGCCCCGGAGATCTTCGCCCGGCTCGCCGCCCGCTTCGTCCAGTCCGCTCCCAGGGACGCGGACTGGGGAGAGGTGCTCGACTCCTTTATCGAGCAGGCGCAGCTCCTGGAGAACCGCCTCTCTGCCGCCCTCGAGGTCCGGAGCCTCGCGCCGACCGAGCTCCTCACCTACCTCCATACCTGCGTCACCGGCCTCACCCATCCAGTCCGCCCAGCGGCGTCCTATCTCGATTTTGTCCTGGCGAGCCAGGACGTCGTTGGCGGCTGGGCTCCCCAGGTGGGGAATCTCCACCTCCGGGTCGTCGCGATCACCGGCTTTCCCGCCGCGACGACGCCGGCACTCCTGGACGACCTCGCCCGGCTTCCCTTTGCCTTCCGGTGGTCCAACCGGCTGATCTTTCTCTCCACTCCGACCGCCAACGCGAGGATCCGCCGCATCCAGCTCGGCTGGTTCCGCAAGCGCCGCTCGCTCGGCTCCTGGCTCGGCCAGATGGTGAACAAGAACCCCACTGCCGACGAGCAGCGGACCGATGCCCTCTTCCGCGACGCCGATGCCGACGACATGGTCTCTGATGCCGCGGCGGCGGCGGCCGAAAACGCCTCGGGCACCGTCCGCTACGTCCACTACACGACCGGGATCGTCGTCTTCCACGCCGATCCCCGCCGCGCCGAGCAGATCGCAACCGAGATCGTCAAGCTCGTCAACGACCGCGGCTTTGCCGCCCGGGTCGAATCGGTCAACACCTTCGACGCGTGGCTCGCCTCCCATCCGGGAAACGGCTACGCCAACGTCCGCCGTCCCTTGGTCCATAGCGCCAATCTCGCAGACCTCCTCCCGGTCACCAGCGTGTGGGCGGGGCTCGCCCACAACCCCTGCGGATTCTTCCCTCCCGGGAGCCCGCCGCTCCTCTTTGCCGGGACGACCGGCTCGACCCCGTTTCGGTTGAACCTCCACCACCAGGACGTCGGCCATACCCTGGTCGTCGGACCGACCGGAGCGGGTAAGAGCACTCTCGTCCTGACGCTTGCGGCCCAGTTTCTGCGCTATCCGGACTCCTCGGTCTTTCTCTTCGACGTCGGCTACAGCTCGCGTCTCCTGGGGCTCGCGGCCGGCGCCCAGCACTACGACATCGCGACCGCCGAGCCCCTGGCCTTCCAGCCCCTGGCCGGAATCGATGCGGAGCCGGAGCTCGCCTGGGCAACCGACTACCTGGAGCTCCTCATCTCACTCCAGGGGGTCGAGCTGACCGCGCCCCGGCGCTCGGCGCTCTCCCGAGCGCTCGAGTTGATCGCTTCTTACCCGGTCCGGAACCGGACTTTGACCGAGCTCTTCGTCCAGCTCCAGCACTCGGATCTCCCCGATGCTCTCCGGCCCTATACCTCCGGGCATCTCCGGCACCTTCTCGACTCCGATCACGATGATCTGAAGACCGGCCGCTTCCAGATCTTCGAGCTGAAACATCTGCTCGACATGGACGAGAAGGCGCTCCTCCCCGTCCTCACCTATCTTTTCCATCGGGTCGAGCAGCACCTCTCGGCCGGCCGGCCCACCCTTCTGATCATCGAGGAAGCGTGGCTGCCGCTCATGAAGTCGCTTTTTGCCCAGCGCATCCGTTCCTGGCTCCTCACCCTGCGGAAGCAGAATGCCGCGGTCGTCCTCGTGACCCAGAGCCTTTCGCAGCTCTATGCCTCCGAGCACCGGCACGTCTTTGTCGAGAGCTGCCCGACCCGGATTCTCCTCCCCAACCCGGACGCCGAGAGCCCGGGGCACGCGCCGCTCTACGCGGATCTCGGGCTCTCTCCGGCGGCGATCGCTCTCCTCGCCAAGGCCGTTGCCAAACGCGACTACTACTTCACGAGCCCGGCCGGCCAAAGGCTCTTCCAGCTCGATTTGGGGCCGGTCGCCCTTTCCTTCCTATCGGCAGCCGAGGGGATCAGCCTCCAGGAAACCGTCGCCCGCGCCGAGGCCCTTCGCGCGCGGCATCCCCACACCTGGCCCGCCCAATGGCTGCGCGACCGCAGCCTTGCGGCGTGGGCCGACCGCTACATCCAACTCGAAGGAGCCCTGTCATGAGGAAACGCCGCACTCCGCTCCGGCTCGCTTGCGCTCTCCTGGTCTTTCTATTTCTTTTGCCCGGGGCGCAGCCCGCCCACGCGATCATCCCGGTCACCGACGCCGCCCATATCGCCGTCAATCTCTACTACCACATCCTCCACTACATCCAGTTCGCCGATCAGATCGTCAACCAGTACGAACAGATCCGGAACCAAGTCCAGCAGATCAAAAACGAATATCAATCTCTCAAAAAGCTCGACGTCCGCAACTGGCGCGAGGTCTACGACCTCATCTCCTACATGGACTATCTAATGCGCCAGGGCAAGGCCCTCGCCTACAGCCTCGACAATGTCCTCGAGACCTACAACGCGACGTTCCCGGGCTACCAGCCCTGGAAGGTCTACGGTGATGAGAGCCAGCTCCAGAGCCGAAGCGCGTTGGATACGTTCGGCAATACCCTCCGTGCCCTCCACCAGGACTTCCAACACGACATCAACGACCAACTCCTCTTGGAGCGCATCAAGGGCCAGGTCGACGCCGCCCAGGGCCCTCAGCAGGCTCTGGAGGCCCTGAACAGCCTCCAGACCTTCAATGCCCAGGAGCTTTCGGTCACCAAGCGGACCCTCGCCGCGACCGCCAACCTCCACGCCGTCTTCTACGCCCACGAGCTCAACCGCGAGGCGCAGTCGGAAGCCTCCTTTCGCCAGGTTCTGACGAATTCTCTCGCCCAGCCCGGCCCCACCTCGCCGGGCTTTTCCTTCCAACCCTCGTGGTCGCGATACGGAGGCTAAGCCCGTGCGCAGAACGATTCTCTGTCTCTCTTTTCTCCTCTTCTTGGCGAGCCTGCTTCTGCCCGCCGCGGCGCACGCCCAGGTCTTCGACGACGTCCAGCACGCCTATGACACGGCGAGCTCGCAGTGGCTGGACCGACTCTTGCCGGTCGCCCAGCACACTTTCGCCGGGCTCGCGATCATTGAGCTCGCCGTCTCGGCCCTCCTCTGGGGGCTGCGCCGGACGGCGATCGAGGAGATCTGCGCCAACTTTCTCCTGAAGTTTTTAGTCCTCTCCTTCTTCTACACGCTCATCACCTTTTTTCCGCTCTGGGTGCCGGCGATCACCCACGGCTTTGAGACCGCCGGACAGATCGCCTCCGGCACCACGACGGTCAATCCCACCCAGATCCTCGAGTACGGCGAGCAGCTCTCGCTCGACCTCCTCTTGGCCGCCAACGACTTCGGTTTCTTCGTCCATCCCGCAGCGACCCTCCTCTTCTTGATGGTCGGCTTCCTGGTCTGGCTCTCCTACGCCATGATCGCCGTCCAGCTTCTGCTCGTCCTCGTCGAGTCCTATGTCGTCCTCGCGAGCGGGGTGCTCTTTCTGGGCTTCGCCGGCTTTCGCGGCACGGCGCCCCTCGCCGACAACTACCTCCTCTACGCCGTCCGCGTCGGCGTCAAGATCTTCTTCCTCTACGCCCTGGTCTCGGTCGGAACGGCGCTCGTTCCCCACTGGCAGACGATTGCGACTGGCGCCTCCGCCAACTACCCAGCGAACCTGAGGCCGATCTACGAGGTCCTCGCCGGCTCCCTCACCTTCGTCTTTCTTGTCTGGCGAATCCCCGGGGCGGCTGCCGGCAATCTCACCGCGAACGCTCACTTTCGCCTCGCCGAGGCGATCCGCGGTCACGTATGAAGCCCGAGCCGACCTTTCTCGACGGGCGGCGCGCCTTCGAGGGCACCTACTCGGACCTCGCCAAGGGGAAGCGCAACTGGCAGATCGCGACCTTCGCCTGCCTGGCCCTGCTCCTCTTCGAGACCGCGACCCTCTGCCGGCTGGCGGTCACCTCCCGCTTCACCCCTTTTGTCGTCGAGGTCGACCGGCTCGGCCGCGCCGTGGCCTTCGGTCCGGCCGAGCCCATCCGGCGGACCGATCACCGGATCATCGTCGCCGAGCTCACCCGTTTCGTCGCGAGCCTCCGCACGGTCTACCCCGACCCGACCGCGCAGCGAGACGCCCTCCTCCGGGCCTACCAGTACGTCACGGCCGACGCCCGGGCGTTTCTCGATTCCTACTTCGCCGACCCTGCCCACGATCCGCGCCTCCTCGCCCAGACCGCGACGAGGAGCGCCGACGTCGAATCGGTCCTCCAGCTTCCGGGCTCGAACACCTGGAAGGTTCTCTGGACCGAGACCACCACCCCTCGCCTGGGCGCACCGACAACGACCGCCTGGGAGGCCTATCTCCATCTCCGCCTGGAGCCGCCGTCGCAGGCAGACCGCATCCAGGTCAATCCCCTGGGCATCTGGGTCCAGAGCATCACCTGGTCCCAGATCGCCTCTTCCGCCCCGAAAGGAGCACGCCCGTGATGAAACGCAGTGCCCCCGCTCTCGCCCTGATCCTCGCCCTCTCGATCCCCGCTGTCGGCGGAACCGCGAACGCCGAGGAGCTCGCGCCGTCGACCGAAGCTCCCACGACGGCCACCGGCATCCCGACCTTGCCCGCCGCGGCTCCACCGCCGGCCTCGCAGACCGCCACTGCAACAACGGCGAATCCGGCGGCGCCGGCCGACGATCCGGACGGCGCCCTCGCCTCCGTCGAAGCCTTCAAGAAAGGCACGCGCCCGCCGGTCCTCGAGCGCCCCGGCGTCACTCTCGTCCCCTACGGCTATGCCTCGGCCACGCTTCGCTGCGCACCGCTCCGGGTCTGCGCGGTCGAGCTCGCTCACGGCGAGCAGGTCCTCCACGTCGCGACCGGCGATTCCGAACGCTGGGCGGTGCAGCCCGCCGCGACCGGCGCCGGCGGAGGGACGCCCCTCCTCTTCGTCAAGCCCACGGCCTGCAACGTGACGACGAACCTCGTCGTCACGACCGACCGCCACGTCTACCAGCTCCTCCTGGACAGCCCGCCCTGCGACGAGGCCGCCACGGATCGCGGCTACAACCCGCACCTTCCCTACACCCCGCTCGTCCGCTTCTACCATCCGAACGAATTCGTCGAGACCTGGAGTCGCGCCAACGCCCGCGCCTCCGAGGTCGCCGCCGCGAGCGTCCCGCTCGCGAGCGCCGACCTGGAATCGCTCCATTTCTCCTACACCTGGAGCGCCGAGCATCACTTCCCCTGGACGCCCGCCCAGGTCTTCGACGACGGCCTCCACTGCTACATCCATCTGCCGAGCCATCCCAAGGATTTAGAGGCCCCGGTCCTCGCAGCCCTCGACGAGTCGGGCAAGCAGACCCTCCTCAACTACGCCGTCCGCGGGGACTACTACGTCACCGACCGGCTCTTCCACCGCGCCGTCTTCCTCCTCGGCGATCGCCGCCTCGTCCTCGAGCGCCACACCCGCTGATCCACCGTCTTCCTACGCCCCTGGAGAGCCCGTCATGCCCGAGACGCCCTTGAGCCCCAGCCCGCCCACCCCGCGCCGGTTGAACAGCTTCGCCCTCGTCCTTCTGAGCCTCGCGGGCGCCCTTCTGCTCGCGACCGTCGTCTACTTCGTCAGCCAGCGACCGATGCCTCCGGCCTCGGCCGCGCCTCACCCGCACCCCGAGACCGCGGAGGCGGTAGAGCCCGGCTTTCTTCACAAGGCTCCACGGTCGTATCCCTCGGAGTCTCCGATGCCTCCAGCGCCTCCGGTACCTGCAGGGCCGCGGTCCTCCGGTCCTGATCCCGCGGAGTTCGCCGCCCTGGAGGCCGCGGAGCGGGGAGCGCAGCTTCCCGGCGCTCCTTTCGGCGGCGAGCCCAGTCTCGCCGGCAGGCCCCCCGGCTCCTCGCCCGGGTCTTCGGCGGCACCCTACCTGGCCCCGCCGGCGGGCTATGCCTCCGTCCCTGCCAGCGCCCCGGTCGATCCTCGCCGCGAGGCCTACCAGCGGGCTCTCCATGCTCCGATGTCGATCTCGGCCCCCGCCGCGACAGGGAGCGGGGGAGCGCTTGGCGCAGGCGGGAGCAGCGCGCCGGGCTTCTCCCTGCCCTCCTTGCCCGCGCTTCACATCCCCGGCCTGACCGAGCCGCTCCCGGAGCAGGGATCACGGGAGGCTCCACCGCAGCCCCAGGACCCCACGACGGCCTTCCTCGCAAGCTCCCAGACCCCGCGGGATCGGCGCCTCCCGGTGACGCTCGATCCACCGCTCTCGCCGACCCAGCTCGACGCCGGCTCGCTCATCCCGGCGGTCCTCGCGACCGGCATCAACAGCGATCTTCCCGGCGACCTCGTCGCTCAGGTCTCCCACGACGTCTACGACAGCCGGACCGAGCGGCAGGTGCTCATCCCCAAGGGCTCGCGACTCCTCGGCCGCTACCAGAACCAGGTCGCCGCCGGCCAGCAGCGCCTCCTGGTCGCCTGGGATCGCCTCCTTTTCCCGGACGGCACCTCGCTCCGGTTCCCGGGCCTTCCCGGCATCTCGAATTCCGGCGAGGCCGGCCTTCCGGGTTCGGTCGACGACCATCTGGGGACCGTCTTTGGCTCGGCGCTCCTCCTCTCGCTTCTGAGCGCCGGAGCCCAGCTCTCGCAGCCCCAGGAGTCGGCCACCTTCGGCCAGGCGGCCTCGACCCGGCAGGTCGGCGCCGCCGCTCTCGGCCAGGAGCTCTCGACGGTCGGAGCGGAGCTCCTCCGCCGCCGGCTCGCCATCGCTCCCACCCTACGCATTCCGTCGGGGACCGAATTTCAGGTCTTCGTCCGCGCCGACCTCGCCCTTTCTCCCTATCGCTGACTCTCATGGACTGCCAGGAATATCCCCTCGATCGGATCGCCCCCGATCCGAACCAGCCGCGCAAAGTCTTCGACGAGGCGGCCCTCGCCGAGCTCACCGAGAGCATCCGGGCTCGGGGGGTGCTCCAACCCATCGTCCTCACTCCGAACCCCGACCCCGAGGAGACCCCCTACCTCATCCTCTACGGCGAGCGCCGCTACCGGGCCTCTCTCGCCGCCGGCCGGACCACCATCCCGGCCGTCCTCGAAGAGAGAGCCCTCGACCCCGCCGAGCGGCTCCTCCGCCAACTCGCCGAGAACGACGTCCGCCAGGACCTCTCGCTTCTCGAGCGCGCCCAGTCCCTGACCCAGCTCCTGGAGACCAGCGCGCTTTCCCGCCAGGAGCTCGCCGATCGGCTCGGCAAGTCGAGCTCCTGGCTGAGCCACATGCTCTCGGTCACGAACTTCAAGGGCCCCGCCCGTGACGCGGTGGCGAGCGGCACGATCGTCCGCGCCGAGACCGGGCGGCGCTTCGCGAAGCTCCCGGAGCCCGTCCAGAGCCACCTTCTCGCCTACGCGCGAGCCCGTGGCCTCCAGATCACCCCCGCGATTCTCGCCTCGGCCGAAGAGCGCTCCCGCCGCCGCGCGGAGGCCGCTTCGAGCGCGCCGACCTCCGTCCGGTTCGAGCTCGCTCTGCCCGAGATCCACCACCTGCTCACCCTCGCCGGCTTGCCCCTAGATCCCACGCTCGACGGGGCGGCCGACGCTCTCTCTCAATACCTGCTGCGGCAGGTCCCAACTCCCACGGAGACTGCCTCATGAGATTGCGACCTCTTGTCCTCGCTTCCTGTCTCGCCCTGGCCTCGATCCCGGCGTTCGCCGAGCAGGCCGCCTTCACCCACTTCGTCAGCTTCGACGACGTCAACGGCAACGGCCAGCTCGACTGCGGGGAGCCGGTCACGATCGAGACCGGCTACTTCTCCCGAGACGGCGCCCCGAAGACCTCCGGAACGATCACCGCGCCGACCCCGGCGACGGTCAATCTCTCCTATCTCGGCGGCTCGGCCTTCGTGACCCTGGATCGGGAAGTCGGTTGCACCGCCAACTTCACGAGCGGCCTCGACCCGCACGACACAAGCTTTTCGGCGAGCTTCACCTGCGATCCCGCGGCCTCGAATCCGCCGGACCAGAACTTCGTTTCGATCACCTACAAGGCGATCTACGTCGCTCGCGCCGGGGTCCCCGGCTTCACCTCCTCGGTCCTCGTCCAGCCGGAGGGCGGCTCGGTCCTATCCGCGACCGAACCGCAGACCTTTCCCACCGCCACCTGCTCCGGCCCGGCGACGCCCTTGAAAGTCACGAAGACCGCGGGCGGCAACGCCGTTCCGGGTTCGCCTCTGACCTTCACGCTGACCGCGACCAACACCAGCTCGACCGGGGTCGGCGGTGTCCAGCTGATGGACACCGTGCCCCCGAATACGGCCTTCTCGCCCTCTCTCTCGAGCCCGGGCTGGGTTTGCACCCCCAGCCCGGGCGCGGGCTCGGTCTGCCGGCTTCCCATGGGAAATCTCCTCGGGAACGCCTCGGCCTCCGCCCTCTTTGCCGTCACCGTCGTCTCGCCCTTAAGCGCCGGGGTCTCCTCGATCTCGAACACCGGCTGCGTCACGGAGGGACCCTCCCAGGTCGACGACTGCGCGAGCGTCTCGGTGCCCACCGCCGGGACGCCGATCCTCTCGCTCACCAAGTCCCTCGCCTCCGGCACCGGCTCTCCCGGTGCCACCCTGGTCTACAACCTGGCGGTCCGGAACACCGGAAACGCGGGCGCCGGAAACGTCACGCTCTCTGAAAGAGTCCCCGCCAATACGATCTTTTCGCCCTCGTCGAGCGACGCCGGCTGGCAGTGCCAGCCCTCGGGCGCCGCGGGCTCGACCTGCACGCTCGCCCTGGGCTCGCTCCAGGCGGCCGCTCTCCGTTCCGCTCACTTCGCCGTCGTCGTCGACAATCCGCTTCCCGCGGGCGTCGAGTCGGTCGCCAATACCGCCTGCGCCAAGTCGCCCGACGCCCCGGATTCCTGCCAGACCGTCACGATTCCGACGACCGGTCTCCCCGCGCTCAACGTCACCAAGACCCTGACCTCCGGCGACGGCACGCCCGGGACGGATCTCCTCTACTCGGTGACGGTCCAGAACACCGGGAACGAAGGGGCGACCCTCGTCACCCTCGAGGAGACGGTCCCGCCCAGCACCTCCTTCGATCCGGCGAAGAGCGATCCCGCCTGGAATTGCACCTCGCCCGCGGCGGGCTCGACCTGCAAGCTCACTCTTCCCGGCCTCGCCGCTGGCGTCAGCCACACCGCGGCTTTCGCCGTCACGGTCCCCAACCCTCTCCCCATGGGGGTGACGATGATCGCCAATACCGCCTGCGCGAGCGCGACCGGCGTTTCGATCACCTGCTCGACCGTGACGGTGACGCCTAACGCCGCGCCGCGGATCGCCCTGACCAAGAGCTACGGCGCCGGTCCGATCCATCCGGGCGATCACGTTTCCTTCACCCTCACCGCGACCAACAGTGGCAACCAGGATTCCGAGCCGCTCACGCTCCGGGACACGGTACCGGCCAACACCACTTTCGATCCCGCCGGCTCCTCGCCCGGCTGGTCTTGCAGCCCGGATCTCTCGGCCGGCTCCAACTGCTCGATCAACGTCCCCGGCCTCGCCGCCGGCGCGAGCCTCACCCGGACCGCCGCCTTCGTCGTCGGAACTCTGCCGGCCGGAGCCTCTCAGGTCGCCAATACCGCCTGCATCGGAGAGACGACGGCCATTGAGGTGGGGAAGACCCGCGTCACCTCGACCTGCTCGCAGGCGACGACTCCGCCCGCGGCGAAGGTCACCTCGACGCTCACCGCGCTCCCCGAGGACGCCAACCACAACGGCGCCGCCGATCCGGGCGAGCTCCTCGCCTACACCCTGGAGATCCACTGCACGTCGGCGACGGCCGCGACCGGCCTCGAGATCACCCCGCACCTCGACCCGGCGCTCCACTTTGTGCCCGGCTCGGTGACCGCGACCGCCGGGACGATCGCCTCCGGCAACAGCCCGTTTGACACCAGCTTCAAGGTCGACGTCTCGACCCTCGCGCCCGGCGCCTCGGTCACGATTACCTTCGCCGCGAAGATCGACCCGGCGACGACCGTCAAGAGCGTCGCCACCCAGGCTTTCATCGCCGGCACCAACTTCCCCCTGGACGCCTCGGACGATCCGGCGACCCCGGCCCCCGACGACCCGACCGTGACCCCGCTCTCGGTTCCCTTCGTCACCGAGATTCCGACCCTCAACGCCTGGGGCCTCCTCGGCCTCATGGTCTCGCTCGGCTGCGCCGGCACGGTGTTTCTTTGGAGGTTCCGGTGAGCGCCACGGACATCCAGCGCTTTGAAGAGGCGCTCGACGCGCTCCACGCCGCCGAGCGGCGCCAGCTTCTCCTCCCCGGCGCGCGGAAGCTCGCCGGCCAGCCGAGGAGCCGGCTGCTCCATAAGCTTCTCCAGCAGGTGATCGAGATCCACCAGCTCGCCGACTCGCCCTCCGACGCCCAGAGGAGCCTCCTCGAGGCCCACTGCGCGGACACCTCGATCCTGCTCGCTCTGCTGGCGGCCCAACCCTGATCCAGGAGAGGAAATCGAACAGGGCGGCCGGGATCTCCCGGCCGCCCCTTGGACCTCAAGCCATGAAAGTGAGCCCCTTCGCTGCCTTCCGCCCTTTGGACTTCGACCCGATCCAGGTCCTTCCGCCTCTCCTCGAAGCCCACTTTCCCGGCCTGGGAGATCACTCCCGGCGGACCGCACTTCTCGCCGCTCGCCTGGCTCAGAAGCTCGGTCAGTCGCCCGCGGAGAGGATCGCCCTGCGCTTGGGCGCCCTCTACCACGACGTGGGGAAGCTCATCGTCCCTGCTGGGCTCCTCGCGACACCCCGCCGGCTTCTGCCGCCGGAGCTCGCCCTCGTCCGCAGGCACGTCGCCCACGGGCTCCGGCTCCTGCGCGAAACGCCGCTACCGCTTCCGGCCTACGACGCTATCGCCCATCACCACGAACGCTGGGATGGGACCGGCTATCCCCTGGGGCTCGCCGGCCCGCGAATTCCGCTCTCCGCCCGGCTCGTCGCCGTCGCCGACGTCTACGACACGCTCCGGAGCCAGCGGCCCTATGGCCCCGTTTTCTCCCGCGCTGAGGCCCTCTCGGAGCTCCGCCAGGCCGCCGGCCGACAGCTCGACCCCGACATCGTCCCACTCGCCGCTCTGATCTCGGAGGACTGAAAGACCGTGATTCCGCGCCCTGCTCTCGCTCTCCTCTTGGCCCTCGGGTCGCTCCCGGCGCCGCCGCTTCTCGCCCAGCAAACTACGCACGAGAGGAACCCGACCGTCGTCTTCCCCGGACCTGGCAACTACGACGTGACGCTCACCGTCTGCAATGCCCAGGGGGCCTGCTCGACCAAGACCCAGACTCTCACGGTGCTCGACCCGGTACCCCGGATCGCCTCGGCCCTGGCCCAACCGACCCCGGTCCCCATCGGTCAGACAGTGACCTTCTCGGCCAAGGCGACCGGGAAGCCGCCCATCGCCTTCCACTGGACGATCACCTCGCCCACCGGCACCACGACTTTTCTCGATGGAAATCCCGCCACCTGGTCGACCGCCCGGCTCGCCCCGGGCTCCTACCAGATCGACCTCCGGGCCGACTCGCCGTCCGGAACGGCGACCGCGCACGCCGGCACGGTGATCCTCGTGCCCGACTCCCCGGCCGCCTTCTGGACCCTTCCCCGTCCCTGCCGGCTCCTCGATACCCGGTCGGGGAAGCCGCTTCTTTCGACCGACCCGCCGCGGGTCTTCTCGACCACAGCCTGTCCGGTGCCGGCGACCGCCATCGCGCTAGCCGCCAACGTCACCGCCGTGAGCCCCACCGGTTCCGGCTTCCTGACTCTCTTCCCCGGCAATTCCTATCCGCCGGAGACGTCGACCCTCACGACCGATCCCAGCCACCCGGCACGCTCGAACCTCGCGGTTCTCCCGCTCGCGACCGACGGAAGCGCGACCTTCGCCGCCCGCTTCGTCAGTGGACCGCCGGCGAGCCTCCACCTGGTCGTCGACGTCACGGGATACTTTCTGCCGTCGCACCCCCCGCCGCCCGTGGCGCTGGCCTTCGGCTCGCCCCTCTGCCCCACCTTCTGCATCTTCCCGGCCGGGGTGCCGCTCGCCCTCCACTACCAGATCGTCGGGTCTCCCACGGTCTATCGCTATGACTGGACGGGAACCGGTCCGTTCTCGCAGACGAGCTCGACTCCGCTCGCCTCCCACACTTTCTCCACCTCCGGCTACTCCGCTCCTCGACTTCAGGTCGCGGCCGGGAGCGCTCCTGCCTCGACCGTCTCCTTCACCCCGGCGATCCTGGCGACCGATCCGGTCCCCTCGGCGGCTCCACCTGTCCCTACCGGGGTCCAGGCGCGCTTCCTCGGGTTCCTCCCGGCCGATCCGCTCGACCCCACCCAGAGCGCTGCGCAACCGGCCTTCGCGATCTCTGTCGCGAGCCCGCCTGGGAGCACGCTTCTCGGCTGGAACGTCTATTTCTCCCTGGATGGCGCCGCCTGGACCCTCGTGGCGGCCCTCCCGCCGGACCTGCCCGCCGGTACTCCGCTCCGTCTACCGCCCTGGAATTCCAGCCAGCATTCGGCGCGCATCGCGCTCGCCGCCGTTAATTGGGCGGCGCAGGGGCCGCTGTCGGCGCCTCTTCCTTTGACCTATCTGTCGGGACTGTCCTGAGCCGAGGAGTCGAGCATGCAGAGTGGAACGCGTTCCCGAGCCGAAGTGTTGAATCCCTTGGGTGAGCTCCTGAGCACCCTCGAGGGCGAGGTCGAGGTCATCCGCAAACGCCTGGAGGAGATGGAGCGCAAGGTCCAGCATCTCCAGTCGCCGACCACCCTCCTCTCCGTCAAGGAGCTCGCGGCCCGGCATCCCGCCTTCACGGTGGGAAGCCTCAAGTGGCTCCTCTTCCACCGGAAGGAGAACGGGCTGGTCTCGGTGGTGATCCAGTCGGGCCGGAAGCTTCTGATTGACGAGCGGAAGTTTCTCGACTGGTTCGCTACGAAATCTGGCCGAGGAACTTCTCCGCCATCCGGTCCGCGACGCCCACGAGGTGCTGGTCGCTGAGATGCGAGTACCGCACCGTCATCTGGAGCGACTTGTGGCCGAGGATCTCCTGGATCTCCCGGATCGTGGCGCCGGCCATCGCCAGATAGCTGGCGCAGGAGTGGCGGAGGTCGTGGAACCGGAAGTCCGTGACGCCGGAGTCCTTCAGTGCCTTTTCCCAGGCTTTGCGTGGGAAGGTCGCCGGTCCCTCCGGAGTGGCGAAGAGAAAGTCCGATCCCAGACGCCGAGGCAGCTGACGCAGAGCCTCGACGGCGGGTTGGGGCAGCGGGATGGAGCGCGACTCGCCATTCTTGGTTTCGAGAATGCGAAGCGCCCGCCGGCTGACATCGACGTCGCTCCAACGCAGCCGCAGCAGCTCCCCCTGCCGAGCCCCGGTGGAGAGGGCGAGCACCACCAGCGGCGCCAGACGCGGGTTGTCGCTCGCCGCGCACGCACCGAGGAGAGCGCTCCGCTCCTCTTCATCCAGAAAACGAACCCGGCCCCCTGCCTCCTTGCCTCGCCGCAACCGCCGCGCGGGGTTCTCGGAGAGCCAACCCCAATCTCGCCAAGCGAGGGTCAGAGCATGACTGAGAGCCGAAAGATACCGATTGCGGGTCGCAGCGCTCACCGGCCGTCCCGAGGGACCGCTGCCGTTTTTGAGGAGCGTCAAGGCCTCCGAGACTGCGCCTGGAGTGAGATCCCCGAGTCCCATGTGCCCCAATTGCTGCCGCCACCAGTCGAGCTGACGGACGCGGTTGCGTCGCTCGTTGGTACCGAAGCTCTCCAGCATCTCGTCGGAGTAGCGGGCGAGGAGGTCTTGGACGGTGCGCTTCGAGGATTCCTGGCTACCGAAGTACCGGTGCTCCCGGATCGCCGCTTCCGTCTGAGCGGCCCAGCGTCGGGCGTCGGTGAGGCGAAGGAAAATCTCGGTCTCGGTGGGAAAGCCCTTCAGGCGGATGATGACGCGGTACCGCTTACCACTCTTCCGGTTGAGAGTTTGGATGGTCGCCATCCATTCAGTGTACCGAAAGTGTACCGAATCGGGGAAGTGGGGGTCCCGCGGTGACCCCTAAATTGTTGATTCTAAATGGTGGGCCGTCAGAGACTCGAACTCTGGACCCGCGGATTAAAAGTCCGCTGCTCTACCAACTGAGCTAACGGCCCTAGCCGGGTGGAGTATAGCCCGAAGTGGAGATCAGGCGCCGTGGCGCTCCAGGACGACGCGGCCGAGACGGCCGGAGGTCAGGCGGGCGAGGGTTTTGTCCTCGCGGACGATCGTCTCCTCGCGCCGGGGGCCGGTCGAGACGAGGGAACAGACCGCGCCGACCTCCTGCTCGATGAAGTCGACGTAGTCCTTGGCCTCCTGCGGCAGGTCGGCTGGGTCGAGGATGCCCACGGTCTCCTTCTTCCAGCCTTTCATCGTGCGCAGCACCGGCTCGGCGGTTTCGAGCGAGCGCTGCTCCGGCGGCAGGCTTTTTAGAAGCTCGCCGTGCACCCGGTAGCCGGTGCAGACCGGAATCTCGTCGAACTGGTCGAGGACGTCCAGCTTGGTGAGGGCGATCGTGTCGACCCCGTTGACCGTTCTCGCGTAGCGGGCGACGACGGTGTCGAGCCAGCCGCAGCGGCGGGGACGGCCGGTGACGGTGCCGAACTCGTTGCCGCGTTGGCGGAGGAACTCGCCCACCTTGCCTTCGAGCTCGCTCACCATGGGACCGCCGCCCACCCGCGTCGTGTAGGCCTTGAGGACCCCGATCACCCCGTCCATCCGGGTCGGCGGGACGCCGGTGCCGGTCGAGGCGCCGCCGGCGGTCGAGCTCGAGCTGGTGACGTAGGGATAGGTGCCATGGTCGATGTCCAGGAGAGTGCCCTGGGCGCCCTCGAAGAGCAGGCTCTTGCCGGCGTCGATCCAGCCGTTCAACAGCTCCTCGGTGTCGGCGAGCGACGGCTTCAGGCGCTCGGCCCAGGCGCGGCACTGGTCGGCCGCGGCGGCCGGCGGGCCGAGCGGCTCGCCGCCCAGAACGGCGAGCTCGGCCTGGATGCGGTTGAGCTGGACGCGGAGCCGCTCTTCGAGATCGGGGGAGAAGAGGTCGCAGAGGCGGAGGCCGTAGCGCGACGCCTTCCCCTCGTACGCCGGGCCGATGCCTCGGGAGGTAGTGCCGATCTTCGCCGCGCCGCGCGATTTTTCCCGCGCCTGGTCGAGCGCCGCGTGGCAGGGGAGGAGGACGTGGGCCCGGTTGGAGAGGAAGAGCCGGCCGTCGAAGCGCACCCCGGCCTCGTAGAGGCGGCCGAGCTCGGAGAGGAGGGCGTCCGGCGCGATCACCATGCCGTTGCCCAGCACGCAGAGCATCTCGGGATGGAGGATGCCGGAGGGGATCAGCTGCAGCGAGAAGTGGCGGTCGCTGAAGCGGACCGTGTGCCCCGCGTTGTGGCCGCCCTGGTAGCGGACGACGGCGTCGAACGCCGGGCAGAGAAGATCGACGATCTTCCCCTTCCCCTCGTCCCCCCACTGCATACCAATGATGATGACGTTGGCCATGGCTCCGTTCCGCGGGCGTTTCGCTGGTCGATCCGGCTAAAAAAGCCGGTCGGGACAGTAGCAGATGGGGGCGGGAGGGGCAACCGCAACGGGCACCGGGGCTCGCCCGGCCTTCACAGCAGCCAGAACTGGACCTTCTGCTCCTCGAGGAAGGCCCGCGCTCCCGGCCCCTGGAGATAGGCGAGGGTCGAGAGCGTCCCCGCTTCCAGGCAGGTGGGCGCGACGACCGTCACCGAACGCGGAGCGCCTTCGACCGGCCAGCCGGTCTTGGGATTCAGGATGTGCCCGAGGCGCTGGCCGCGCCACTTCACGTAGCGCCGGGCGTCTCCGCTCGTCGCCAGACCAGCGCGGGCGACGTCGAGCTTGTAGAGGGCCGCCTGACCAGTGCGCTCTGGATCGTCGATGCCGACCCCCCAGGAACGGTTGCCGCGCCGGGGGCCGGCGGCGTAGAGGTCGCCGCCGAAGTTGACGAGGAACGGGGCCGAGGTCCGCGCGGCGAGGAGACCGGCGGCGCGGTCGACCGCGTACTCCTTGCCGATGCCGCCGAGGTCGATCTCCATGCCGACGGGCATCGTGAGGACGGGGCTCCGCCAGGTGACCCGGTCCCAGCCGATCTGCCGGAGACACTCCTCGATCGCCTTCGGCCCCGGTACCTTGTGGCCGCCGTCGAACTTCCAGACCCGCCGGAGGACGCCGGAGGTGATGTCGAAGAGCCCGCCGGACATCTCCCAGCAGGTCGCCGCGTAGTTTAGGAGCTGCGCCGTCTCGGGGTCGACCTCGACCGGCCGCCCTGCGGCGTGGTTGATGGCGTGGATCGGGTTGTCTTTCCGGTAGCGGCTGAATTTCCGCTCGATGCGGCGCGCTTCGCCGGCCGCGATCTCGACCAGCGCCGCCGCGGCCGCCCGGTCGTCGCCGTCGATCAGCACCGTGCAGGGGCTCGCCATGGCCTCGAAGCGGCCGGCGAAGTAGTCCTCGACCCGCTCGATCTCAGAAATTGAACGCGTACCCGACGACCGCGGTGAAGGTGTGGATCGGCGGGGACAGGTCGAAGGTCCGCTCGGTGCCGACCGCGCTCGGGGGAGAGCTGTTGCCCGCCTGCCGGATGTATTCGGCGCGGAGGGTCCACAGCGACGGTTCGCCGGCCAGACGGAACGCGAAGGTGGCGCCGATCGTGAGGGTCGAAAGCTCACCCAGGCGGTAGTCGCTGGTGGCGTACTCCGGCGGCCGGAGGAGCTCGGAGATCCCGACCGTGAAGAAATCCGCCGCCGTCTGGTGGTAGTACCGCACGTGCGGCTCCAGGTACCAGTCGTCCTTCAGGTCGTACCGGTACTTGACGTCGTAGGTGTTCGAGCGCACCCCCCAGGTATCCCAGTAGTAGCGGTACGAGGTGTACAGGATGTCGTGCGGGAGGTGGTAGACGGAGCTCGCGAGCGCCGAAGAGCGGGTCCGGGTCGACGGCCGGTTGTCGGTCAGGGTATCTCCGGTGGGCTCGCCGTCGAAGGGGCTGAAGATGCTGATGACCTTGTAGGGCTCGGTCAGGTAGCCGGTCTCGAAGGTGCGGGTGCCGTCCAGGCCGAGGAGCCAACGGCGCGTCACGACGTGGGAGATGCCGACGAGGGCGCTCTTCACCCGCTTGGGATTCGCGTGGTTCGAGACCTCGCTGCCGTCGGAGAGGCCGATCGGCGTGCCACCGACGGGAAAGACGCTGTCGCGGTTGTAGCCGCCGCCGACGGAGACGGTGACCCGCCGGTTGAGGAGCTCGGCGGCCACCTTGCCGTTCAAGCCGAGCGAGTCGTAGTCCTTCTCGCGCGAGGCGTGGACGCCGACCGTCGAGGTGACGAGTCTCCCCCAGGGCTTCTGCCATTCGCCGTCGAGCCCGACCCGGTGGTCCTCGAACTTCGTCGTCGGAATTCCGCCCGCGGGGACGTTGACCAGCCGCCCCGACGGGGTCGTCGTCGTCTGCACGCTGCTCGACGGCAGCGCGCCGCTCGGCGAGGCGCCGGTGATGACGTCGATCCCCAACTGGGCGGAGAGAACCTGGCCGTCGCCGAAGAGGCGGGTGGCGCGGACGTTGGGCTCGAAGACCTGGGTCCGGCTCTGCTCGCCGTAGAAGAGCCCGGAGTATTCGAGCTGGTTCGTCGCGCCCGAGTCCGCCATCGCCGCGGCGGGGAGGAAGAGGAGGGCGACCGCGGCCAGGCTCAGCCGTTCGCGGAGCGCCGATGTAGAAATGCCGGAGCTGCCGGCGCCTAGTTGCACCCGCAGCCTCCGCCGCCGACGTCCTGGCCGCCCATCGAGGCCTCCTTGCTGAAATAGATGTGCTCGTCGATCGAGTGGAGGAGTGGGCTGGGAATGAAGGTCATCCCCTTCTCAGCGAGGAGATCCCGATCCCAGGGGTGAACGGTAGCACAGCCGCCGAGAACGACCGGCAGCGCGAGGGCGAAAGCGAGCCGCAGGGGCCACTTCGCCGGCTGGTTTTTTCTCATGGGGAAACCCTCCGTCATCGGGAAATCTCGTCTTCGATCCGCTTCTCGAAGGCGTCTTCGTCTTTCGGGTAGAAACCGGGGTGAGAGTACGCCAGTTGGCCGGTGCGGCTCACCAGGTAGCTCGACGGCATGGTGGAGACGTGGAAGGCCTCGGCGGTCTTCCCCGCGGGGTCGAAGGCCACGGTGAACGGAGGCCGGAACGCGAGGAGAAACTTCTCCGCCAGCGCCCGGTCCTTGTCGAGGTTGATCGCGACGACGACCAGCCCCTGCGGTCCGTAGCGCTCCGACATCGTGCGGAGCCAGGGGAACGACTGCCGGCAAGGACCGCACCACGAAGCCCAGAAATCGACCAGCACCACTTTCCCTTGCAGGGAATCGAGCGTGACGGTGCCGGAGCTCGTGGGGAGATCGAAACCCGCGGCTCGGGAGGGGGACGCGGCCTGTACCGGGAGGGCCAGCGCGAGAACGAACGATAGAAAAACTGCGATCGGCATCGAGCGCGGGGCCCTTTCGACTGGGGGAAGAAGTCTCTATGAAAAAGGAAGGTGCAGGACGGCCGCCTGGCTGAGCCCGAAAACCGGTCCGGAAGGCGCAAAGAAAGTGTTAAGCTCCGGTTCTTCCGAGAACAAGCGCCGAGAACAAGCGCCGAGAACCCGCGCCGAGAACCATCGCGATGTCCGCTCGAAGCAAGCTCTTGCTGCAGAGTGCCGCTGCGGCTGTCCTCTACACCGGGGTGGCCGGAGTCTACCTGTGGCCGATCGCCACGGTCTACGCCGACCATATCGCGCCCAACGCCGGCGATCCGGTCTTCACCCTCTACGTCCTCAAATGGGTCGTCCACCAGGCCCACCTGGGCTTCCCGGACCTGTGGAACGCCAACATCTTTTTCCCGGCGAAGGGCGCCCTGGCGTTCTCGGACCCCTTTCTCGGGCCGGCCCTGGAGATCTACTTCTTCAAGAACGCCATCGCCGGCTACAACTTCCTCTTCTTCACCTCGTTCGTGCTCACCGGCCTGGCGGTCTTCTGGGTGCTTCGGAGGAGCGGCGTCTCTGCCGCCGTGGCCCTCCTGGGCGGCGCGATGTACGCCTTCACGCCGTTCCGCCTGAGCCACTTGAACCACCTCTCGATCCTTCTCGCCCAGTGGATTCCTCTCACCCTCTGGAGCTTCGACCGTCTGCTCGCCGAGCCTGGGCTCCGGCAGCCCCGGCGGGCCGGGCTCTTCCTCCTCTTCTATGTTCTGAATCTGACGAGCGGTTGCTACTTCGCCTACATGATCCACTTTCCGCTCGCGGCCATCCTCGCGAGCCGTCTCTACTCGGAGCGCCGGGAGATCCTGCGGCCGGCCGCGCTCCGTGTCCTCGTCGCGGTCGCGGCGCTCGCGGCGGCGGCGGCATTCCTCCAGTTCCTGCCCTTCCTGAAGCTCGCGCAGCGGATGGACATGAAGCGGGATGTGCGCGAGGTGGTGAAGAACGCCGCCACGCTCGCGAGCTACGTCAGCCCGGCGCCCGAGAACCGCTATTCGCTCTACTCGTCGCGCGGGCTCTGGGAACGGACCAACCTGCCGCCCGCGGAACGGCCCTTCGTGCGGCCGGAAAACGCACTCTTCCCGGGATTCCTGGCGACCTTCTTCGGCGCCCTGGGCCTCGCGGCCTTCTGGCGGCGCTACCGGATTCACGGCGCGCGGCAGATCCGCGGATGGCGGCGGCTTTGCCTCTGGGGGCTCCCCGGGGTCGCCATCCTCGCCTTCGTCCTGGGGGACGCCTACACCCTCCACCTGGATGTCGACACCCCCTTGGCCGCCTGGCTCCCCGAGCTCGACCCGACGGTCTGGCTCGGGCTCGGCGCGCTCTTCGCGGCGAGCCTCGGCCTGTGGGTTTTGCTCTCCCGGCGCTGGCGCGGCGCCGGCCGGCTCGCCTTCCGGGCCATGGAGCCCTGGGAGCGCGGGCTTCTCCTCTCCGGGATCGCCTGCTTCCTCCTCAGCTTCCCCGTCGTCTACGTGCCGCTCATGCGGGTCGTCCCGGGGATGAACGGCATGCGGGTGCCGGCGCGTTTCGATGCCTTCTTCGGGCTGACGGTGGTCTTCTTCGCCGCCCGCGGCCTCGACGGCGTGTGGGGGCGGCTTGCCCGGCTCGGCCGGCCGTGGGTCCAAGGGACGGTCGTGACGGTCCTCGCCGTGGCGCTTCTCGCCGAGATCCTGCCGCGCCCCATCCACTGGGCGGCGCTCCTCAAAGAGGAGGATTTCCCCGAGGTGTACAGCTGGATCGCCGGGCGGAGCGACGTACGGGCCCTGATCGAGATTCCCATGCGCGCCTACTGGCACGAGACGCCCTACATGTACTACTCGACTCTCCACTGGAAGCCGATCGCCAACGGCTACAGCAGCTTCATCCCCCCGAGCTACGACCGGATCTCGGGCCAGGTGCTGCGCTTCCTGCCCGACGCCCGGGCGGTCGACCTCCTGGCGGCTCTGGGAATCAGCCATATCGTCGTCCACACCGACGATATGGGAGGATCGTGGCGGCGGGCGAAGGACCCCCTGCAGCGCATCCGCCGCTGGGAAGGGGAGATGGGTCCGCGGGTCGTGCTCGTCCACGACGCCGACCCGGACCGGGTCTACCGGATCGTGCCGGTGAGGTAAGATTTCCCGCCCGGGTGCCTTGACGGCTGGCCCGCATGCAGATCAGCAAGGAGAGCCGCTTTTGCCCCCCGCTTCTCTTTCGACTCCCACCTCAGGCGCCTCAAGCCTTTCCATCCAGAACCTCTTCGCCCGCCAGGTCGAGCGTGCGCCCGAGGCTCTGGCGGTGCTCGGCAGCCGGGGCGAGCGGCTGACCTACCGGGAGCTCGACCGGCGGGCGAGCCGACTCGCCCGCTATCTGCGGCGGCTCGGGGTCGGCCCCGAGGTCCCCGTCGCCCTCTCTCTCCCGCGTTCTCCCGAGATGGCGGTCGCGGTGCTCGCCGTCGTCCAGGCCGGCGGTGCCTACCTGCCCCTCGACCCCGCCTATCCGGAGGCGCGGCGGGCCTTCATGCTGGAGGACTCCGGCGCTCTTCTCCTCCTCACCTCCGATGCCGCGGATGCCGCGGAGCCGCCCCTCCCGGGGTTCCGCGGCCGGGTAATCGGTATGGCGCTCGCCGAACAGGAAGCCGCCTGCGAGGGGGAGCCGCTTGAAAGGCCCGCGGCCCTCTCGGCGGAAAACCTCCTCTACGTCATCTATACCTCGGGCTCGACAGGGCGTCCGAAGGGGGTGATGATCCCGCACCGGGCCCTCGTCCAGCACGTCGAGAGCGTCGTCCGGCGCTACCCCATAGGTCCCGGCGACCGGATGCTGCAACTCGCCTCGCTCTCTTTCGACGTCGCGGCGGAGGAGATCTTCGCCACCTGGCTCGCCGGGGCGACCCTGGTGCTGGCGCCGGCTCACGCGCTCGACTCGCCGGCCGAGCTGCTGCGGACGATCGACGCGGGCCGGGTGACGGTCTGCGGCCTCACCGCCTCGTACTGGCACGCCCTGGTGACCGAGCTGGCGCGCGGCGCGGTCACCCTCCCGGCCACGCTCCGGCTGGTGATCGTCGGCGCCGAGATGGTCTCGGCCGAGCGGCTCGTCGCCTGGCAGCGGGCGGTGGGGGAGCGCGCCCTGGTGTGGAACGCCTACGGCCCGACCGAGACGACGGTCCAGGCCACCCTCTACGAGCCGCCGCTCGCCGGGGCGCTGGAGACGCTGGAGAAGCCGGACCTGCCGGCGCCCGGGAGCTCGGTCCCCATCGGGCGGCCGCTCGGCAACGTCCAGGTCCATCTGCTCGATCCCGACCAGGAACCCGTGCCGGCGGGCGAAGCGGGGGAGGTCTACATCGGCGGCCCGGGAGTGGCCCGCGGCTACCTGCGCCGGCCGGACTTGACCGCGCAGCTCTTCCTCCCCGATCCCTGGAGCGGCGCCGGCGGCGGTGGCGGCGAACCGGGAGACCGGCTCTATCGGACCGGCGACCTCGCCCGTGCTCTTCCCGACGGCGAGCTCTCCTTCCTCGGCCGGGTCGACGAGCAGGTCAAGGTGCGCGGCTACCGGATCGAGCCGGGGGAGATCGAGGCGGCTCTGCGCCAGCATCCCGAGATCGCCGACGTCGTCGTCGTCGCCCGCGAGCGCTCGGCGGCCGATCCCGCTCCCGGCCGATATCTCCCGCAGATCGAGCTCCTCGCCGGGCTCGCCGGGTTGCCCCCCGACGAGGCGGAGCGTCTCCTCGCCGAGGTGGAGAGCGCTGCCGAGCCGGCCGATCCCCGGCCGTTCCGGCCCGCCCGCGGTCGGCATTTCGTCCGCCGGTCGCGCGCTTTCGAGCTCTCCCTCGCTTTGAAGGACGACCGCTTCGTGGCGCCGCCCGCGAGCCACCAGCGCTCCTGGCTCTTAAACCAGATCCTGGACGAGGTGGTGGCCGATCTGGAGCACCTGGACCGCATCGCGCCCATCTTCGTGCCGGGCTCGGAGCGGGCGAAGATCGCGAGCGCACGCTGGCGGGAGAGCGCGGCGCGCTACGACGGCACCCAGCTGGAGATCGAGGGCCAGCAGGTCATGCAGGATTGGGAGCGTCCCCTGATGCGGGCGATGGCGGAGGTCGCCGCCGAGTCGCATGGGGACGTCCTCGAAGTCGGCTTCGGGATGGGGATCTCGGCGACCTATCTGCAGGAGCTGGGGGTGCGGTCGTACACCGTCATCGAGCCCAACGCCGGGGTGATCGCAGAGTTCCTCCGCTGGCGCGAGCGCTATCCCGGCCGCGACATCCGGCTCCTCCGCGGCAAGTGGCAGGAGGTGACGGCGGAGCTCGGCACCTACGACGCGGTCTTCTTCGACACCTACCACAACGACGAGAAGGAGTACGTCGACCACGTCCTCCAGGACGTCACCTACGCCGAGCACTTTTTTCCCACCGCCGCCGCCTGCCTGCGCGACGGCGGGGTGTTCACCTACTACAGCAACGAGATCGACTCGATGAGCCGGCGCCACCAGCGGCGGGTGCTCCAGTTCTTCCGCTCGGTCGCCCTGTCGGTCGTCCGGTCCCTCCACCCACCGCCGGACTGCAACTACTGGTGGGCGGATTCGATGGTCGTCGTCAAGGCGGTGAAATGAAGAACGAACGCGATTTCGGCAGCGACCTGGAGCGTCGGCTGGCGGCCCTCTCGCCCGCCAAGCGGGCTTGGCTGGCGGAACGTCTGGACGAGCGCCTGGCGCCGGCCGCCGATCCCACGGAGAACAAACGGCTGGTGGCCTACGTGGTGACCCGGACGGGACGCGAGGTGCGCCCGGGAGAACTGCGGGCCTTCCTCCGTGCCCGTCTGCCCGAGCCCCTGGTGCCCGCCGCTTTCGTCACCCTGCAGCGACTGCCGCGCACCCCGAGCGGCAAGCTCGATCGTCGCGCCCTCCCCGCCCCGGAGCCGCGGCACCGCGGGCCGATCCTCACCCTGGACGATCCGGAAGGGGAGCGGCTGGCGCTCCTCTGGGCGGAGGTTCTGGGGGTCGAGGCGGTGGGGGAGGACGACGACTTCTTCGAGCTCGGCGGCGACTCGATCCTCGTGCTCAAGCTCTGTGCCCGGGCGCGCGAGATCGGCCTGCCGCTCACCCCGCGGGCGGTCTACGAGCAGCCGACGATCGCCGAGCTGCTCGCCGCCGGTCCCGAGGTGCGGCAGACCGGATAGAGCACCGGGTAATAAGGCCTAGGGCTTCGGCCGCTCGTAGGTGGCGTCGTACCCCACCTCCCAAGTCTTGCCGCCGTCGTGCGACTGCTCGATGACCTGGTGGACGCGGTCGCCGGGGAGGGGGGTGAGGGTGGTGCGATCGAGGATCGTGCCGCCGTCCCGCATGGGGATTTCCCCCTGGAACCGCACGGAGCCCTTCCCGGGGGCGTCGACCTCCAGCTTCTCCTTGAGCGGGCCGGCGTCGGTCACCCAGACCTGCTTGCGTTTGCCGGTCACCGGGTTGTAGTAGAAGAGGCTCTTGCCCTGGTGCCCGTCGACGTCGTCCCAGTTCTCCATCAGGGCGCAGCCGTTCAAGGTCTTCTCGATGCGATCGGTGCCGTCCTTCTTGCCCTCGGCGAAGGCGACCCAGGAACCGAGCCAGAAGTCCATCTTGTGGTAGGCGGGATCGGCCTCGCAGGGGCGCTCGATCCGCAGCTGGAGCTGCTTGAAGCGGGGGTCTCCGGCGAGCGCCTGGAGGTTCTCGTCGCCTTTGAGGAAAGCCAGGTTGGCGAAACCCGCCGCCACCGCCCGGTCGAGCTCGGCGAGCGCCTCGTCCTTCTGCTTCCGGGAGGCGGCGATGGCGGCCCTGCCAAAGCTCAGATAGGCGGAGGGTTTGTACCCGGCCGCCTGGGCGCGATCGAAGGACGCCGCGGCGGCGTCGTAGCGCTTGAGGCGGACCTGCGAAAAGCCGAGGCGGAACCAGGCCCGGCCGTTTCCCGGCTCGGCCTGGACCGCCGCCTCGTTGGCGACGATCGCCTTCTCCCACTCGCCGGCCTGGAAGAGCGCCTCGGCGTTCGCCGGGGAGGTGGCGAGAGCGGGGGGCGCCGCGGGAGCACCCTGGGCCGCCGCGGGGAGAGCGCCGGCGGGAAAGCTGGCGAGAAGGATGAGGAGGACGCTTGAGGCCCATGCCTGGGAGTGGAGCTGGCGAATCAACACGGTCTTCTCCTTCGAGAGCGTAAGGTCAGGACTGCCGATTCCGCCGCGGGGGAGCGCGGAAGCCCGCCGGCAAATTTCGGGGGAGTATAAACCATGCCTCCGCGAGGCTCCACACGGCATTCCAGGCGTCGCGAAACCGGTTGAATCTCCTTCCGTTGACTCCCAAACGCGCGTTCGCGGCACCCTATCCGTGGAGCACGGCAAATCACCCGCGGGATCGGCTGGGGTGCTCGCCGGAGAAACGCGCGAGATCGGAGGTCCCGATGCCTTCCGGACGTGACAGATCCACCCGCAGGCTCAGCCGTATAATTGAAGGTGCCTAGAGCAGGCCCCTGTGTCTGACAACGAGGAAGTAGACCCATGCCAGAGCAGAGATTCATTGTCTTGGCAGATCCGCCGACTCCGAACGGCGATCTGCATGTGGGGCACCTCTCGGGGCCTTATTTCGCCGCGGATGCGTTCACCCGCTATCTGCGGCTGCGCGGCTACACGGTGGCTTTCCTCTCGAACTTCGATTCGAACCAGCCCTACGTCCTGACCGCCGGCCGGCGCCTGGGCATCGAGCCCGCGGCCGTCCTCGAACACTTCACGGGGCGGATCGCGCGGTCGCTCGCCGCCTGTGACATCGCGCCGGACTTCATGGGCGCGCCGGACGCCCACCAGGGGGAGTTCGTCGAACGCTTCTTCAAAGATCTTTACGAACGCGGCAAGCTCCTCGTCAAAGAGGAGGAGATGCCCTACTGCGGCACCTGCGAGCGGTACCTCTTCGAGGCCTATCTCCAGGGCACCTGCCCGAACTGCGGCGCCACGCCGTGCTACGGCAACGGCTGCGAGAGCTGTGCTCTGCCCAACCAGCCGAAGGACATGGGCGACCGCCTTTGCCGGACCTGCGGCGAGCCGCCGCGGGAGACGCGCACCTACCGCGGGCTGTTCCTCCCGCTCGAGCGCTACCGGGAGGAGCTCACGGCCTTCCTGGGGAGCGGCGCCAGCCGGTTCCGCCAGACGGTCAAGGATCTCTTCCGGTCGGCGCTCGCCCGGCCGCTCCCCGACATCGCGCTTTCCTACGTCTCGGACTATGGCCTGCCGGTCACCCTGCCTGGCTTCGAGGGACAGATCTGGAACGTGCGCCTGGAGATCCTGCCGGCCCTGATCGACACCGTCGACAAGTGGCGCGAGATGCAGGGATGGGAGGAGGGCTGGGACTGGCGGCGCTCGACCGACTACGAGGTGGTCTGCTTCCACGGCTTCGAGAACAGTTTCCAGTACGTGGTGAGCTTCACCACCCTCCTCCTCGCCTCCGGTCTGGGCTTCAGGCTGCCGGCGGCGAACATCACGAACGAGTTCTACCTGCTCGAAGGCAAGAAGTTTTCGACGACGCGCAACCACGCGGTGTGGGGGACGGACATCCTCGCCCGGGTCTCCGCCGACCAGCTGCGGTTCTATCTCGCGCTCACCAACCCCGAGGTCGAGCAGACGGATTTCGTCGTCGCCGATTTCCAGGCGACGACCGACCGCCGTCTGACGGCGCCCTGGAACGACATCCACGCCCGGCTCGGCGCCGCCCTGGCGCGCCGCATGTCGCCGATGTCGACGATGTCGACGGCATCGCCGGTCCAGACGGCGCCCCTCCCCGCGGAGCTCGCCGGCCGGCTCGATGCCCTGGCCGCGGGCCTGGAGGCGGCCTACGGTGTCGAGGCCTTCAGCCTACGGGTGGCCGCCGGCCTTCTCGCCGACCACCTGGAGTGGCTGGCCGGGCACGTCGCGGCGACCCTCGGGCAGCCCGGGGAGACCGGCTGCGCGCTCTCCGCCGCGCTCACCGCGACGCGGGCGTTGGCGTTTTTCGCCGGTCCCCTGATGCCGCGTTTCGCCACCGGCCTCCGCGAGGCCTTGGGGCCGGAGGGCGGCTGGGGCTCGTATCGGAGCCCGGTCGATCCCGGGGCGGTGCGCTGGACCGACGACCTCGCCCTCCCCCGGGTGGCGGACGCCGACCTGCGCTTCTGATCCATGCCTGTTCCCACTGGAGTCACCGGGCTCCCCCGGGTCCTCGTCGTGTCGACGGGGGGGACGATCGCCGCCGCGGGGTATGCCGGCGAGCGGGAGCGGCGGTCGGGCGATCTCCTGGCGGCCGTGCCCGGCTTCGCCGCGATCGCCCGGATCTCGGCCGAGGATCCATTCATCCTCGGCAGCTCGGACTTCACCCCCGAGAGGCTCTGGAAGCTCGCCCGGCACCTCGACCTGACGCTCGCGGCAGATCCCGACCTCGCCGGGATCGTCGTCACCCAGGGGACCGACTCGATCGAGGAGAGCGCCTTCTTCCTGGACCTCGTGCTCGCCGCCGAGCGGCCGGTCGTCGTCACCGGCGCCATGCGGCTGCCCTCCGCCGGCAGCCCGGACGGGCCGCGAAACCTGGAGAACGCCGTCCGCCTCGCCGCCTCCCCGGCCCTCCGTGGCTTCGGGGTCCTGGTGACCCTCCATGACGAGATCCATGCCGCCCGCGAGGTGAAAAAGGCGCACGCCATCGCCGTCGACGCCTTCGTCTCTCCCGCCGGCGGCCCGGTGGGCTACGTCGACTCCGGGCGGATCCACCTGGTGAGCCGGCCGCTGCGCCGGGCGCGGATCGAGACCGCCGCGGTCGAGCCGCGGGTCGAGCTCGTCGTCGCCGTCGTCGGCAGCGATGGGCGCCAGGTCCGGGACGCCGTCGCCGCCGGCGCCCGGGGCCTCGTCGTCGAGCTCTTCGGCCGCGGCAATTCCCCGGACGCCCTGAAAGACGAGATCGCCGCCGCCCGTCGCGCCGGGTTGGTGGTCGTCCTCACCTCGCGAACGGGGAACGGCCGGGTCCAGGTCTCTCCGGCCCTCCGCGACCTCGGGGTCGTCTCCGGCGAGGACGTCGACGGCTTGAAAGCGCGCATGGTGCTCGTCGCCGCCTTGGGCCACACCGCGGACCCGGCGGTCCTCCAGTCCTACTTCGATCGCCTGTCCGGGAAAGTCGAGGACCGGCCTTAAGAGGCACGCTAAACTTCGAACCGCTGTCCCCACCCTCGCCTCGGACCGCACTCTCCAGGAGGAACGGAGTTGGAACGAACGCCGCCCCGGAAGCGGACGGCGGAGAAATCCCTTACTCATTTCGATATGCAACCTTTGACGATCCTCCCGGCGGCGCCGGGCGACGCGGGCGGGCTCCACGAGTTTCCGCTCTCCTACGGCCAGCGGGCGCTCTGGTTCCTCGACCGCATGGCGCCGGGGAACGCGGCCTATGTCATCGCCGGGGCGGCGCGGGTGCACGGCGCCCTCGATTCCTCGGCCCTCAAGCGGGCGGCGCTCGCCCTCTCGGCCCGCCACGCGGGCCTGCGGACGACTTTCGACGACACTCCGGCCGGCCCGGTACAGCGGGTGGGCGAGGAGCCGTGGGTCGATTTCCTGGTGGAGGACGGGAGCGGCCTCACCGAGGCGGCGCTCTTGACGCGGCTGACCGAGATCGCCTACCGGCCGTTCGACCTGAAGCGCGGCCCGCTCTGGCGCCTGGCGCTCGTCCGGCTGGGCGACGGCGGGCACGCCCTCGTCCTCTCCGTCCACCACGTCGTCTCCGATTTCTGGTCGCTCGGGGTGATGATCCGCGACCTGGGGGCGCTCTACTCCGAGGAGCTGGCGATCCCCGCCAGCCTGCCGGAGCCGGCGGTCGGCTTTTCCGAGGTCGTCCGCCAGGAGGAGGAGAGCCTCGGCGGGCCGGAGGGGGAGCGGCTGTGGCAGTTCTGGCAGGATGCCCTCGCCGGGATGCCGCTCGTCCTCGCCCTGCCGACCGACCATCCGCGGCCGGCGGGGCGGACCCATCGCCGCGGTGGCCGCGCCTTCGCCCTGTCGCCGGAGATCGCCGAGGCGCTCCGCCGGCTGACCCGGAAGCGCGGCGCGACCCTCTACATGGGGCTCCTCTCCGCCTTCGAGGTTCTCCTCTATCGCTACAGCGGGCAGACGCGGCTGATCGTGGGCTGCCCGACCTCCGGGCGGAAGACGGCCGAGTTCGGCGCCCTCGTGGGCTATCTCGTCAACCCGGTGGCGATCGCCACCGATCTCGGAGCCGACGGCGGCGATCCGAGCTTCGAGACGCTCCTCGGCCGGGTCCGGACGGCGGCGCTCGCCGCCTTCGCCCACCGCGATTTTCCCCTGCCGCTCCTCGCCGAGCGGCTGCAGCCGGAGCGCGATCCGGGGGTCTCTCCCATCTTCCAGGCCATGTGCGTGCTCCAGAAGAGCCGCCGCGAGGAGGAGGGCCTGGCGGCGCTCTCGGTCGGCGAGGCCGGGGTGCGGATGGCGATGGGGCCGCTCGCTCTCGATTCGCTCACCCTGGAGGCGCCGGGGGCGCAGTTCGACCTCTCGCTCGCGTTCGCGGAGACGGCGCGCGGTCTGCGCGGCCGGCTGGGCTACGACCGCGACCTCTTCGAGCCGACGACGGCGGCGCGCCTCGTTTCGCACCTGACGAATCTCCTGACGGCGCTCGCCACGTCGCCCGAGATCCCGGCGCGCCACTTGGCCGACCTGCCGCTCCTCTCCGCCGCCGAGCGCCACCAGCTGCTCCTCGAATGGGAGGGCGGCGAGCGGGACTACGCGGGAGACGGTCTCCTCCACGAGCTCCTCGAAGCGCAGGTGGCGCGGACCCCCGGCGAGCCGGCGCTGTGGTTTTCGGGGGAGTGGAAGACCTACGCCGAGCTCGACCGGCGGGCCGAGGAGCTGGCCGCCGGCCTCCGCGAGCTCGGAGTGGGGCCGGAGAGCCTGGTGGGGGTCTGCCTCCACCGCTCGTTCGACCTCGTGGCCGGCGTCTTCGCCACCCTCAAGGCGGGGGGAGCCTACCTGCCGCTCGATCCCGCCCTGCCGGTCGAACGGCTGGCCTTCCTGGTCGAGGACGCCGGCCTCGCGGCGATCCTCGTCGCGGCGGACACGGTGGAGTGCCTGCCCTCTCACCCCCGGCTTCCGGGAGTGCCGCAGCTGCGGGTCGATCTCGTGCCGGAGGGAGCCGGCCCGTGGGTGGTGTCGGCCGGCGAGGCCGGCGATCACCGCGTCCCGATCGCGCCGGACCACCCGGCCTACGTCATCTACACCTCGGGCTCGACGGGGCGGCCGAAGGGGGTGGTCATCCCGCACCGGGCGATCACGGCGCGGATGCGCTTCGCCTGCGCCGAGGATCTGCTGCCGGGCGAGCGGATGATCCAGAAGACGACGCTCTCCTTCGACGTCTCGGTCTTCGAGATCTTCGGACCGCTCCTGACCGGCGGCCGGCTGGTGCTGCCCAAGCCGGGCGGCGAACGCGATCCGAGCTACCTCCTGGAGCTTGCGGCCGAGCATGGGATCACCCGCCTGTCGTTCCCGCCCGCCCTCCTGACCCTGCTCCTCGAACAGGAGGCTCTCCCCGGTCTCGCCGCGTTGCGGGTCGTCGTCACCGGCGGCGAGACCGTGCCGCCCGACCTGCCGGCGCGCTTCTACGCCCGCATGCACGCCCACCTCGAGAACCGCTATGGGCCGACCGAGGCGACGATCTCGGTGACCTCGTGGCGGGCGCAGCCGGGCGATCCGGTGCCGCCGCGGCTGCCGATCGGCCGGCCGGTGCCGGTGTCGCGGATCTATCTCCTCGGCCCCGGCCTGGAGCCGGTGCCGATGGGGGTGGCGGGCGAGCTTCTGATCGGCGGCGTCTGTCTCGCGCGGGGGTATCTGAACCGGCCCGAGCTGACGGCGGAGAAGTTCATCCCCGACCCCTTCGCGGCGACGCCGGGGGAACGCCTCTACCGCACCGGGGACGTCGTCCGCCACCGGACGGACGGGGCGATCGAGTTCCTGGGCCGGATCGACGGCCAGATCAAGGTGCGCGGCTTCCGGGTGGAGCTGGGGGAGATCGAGGCCGCCCTCCTGGAGCATCCAGGAGTGGGAGCGGCGGCGGTCTCCGACCGCGAGGACAAGAGCAGCGGGAGCCGGCGCCTCGTCGCCTGGCTGGTGGCGCGCCCCGATGGGGAGGTCTCGGTGCCGGAGGTCAAGCGCTTCCTCGCCGGCAAGCTCCCCGGCTACATGGTGCCGGCGGGCTTCGTGCTCCTGGACGCGTTCCCCCTGACCCCGTCAGGCAAGGTCGACCGGCGGGCGCTGCCGGAGCCCCGGGAGGAGGTGGGGGAGCGGGGAGGAGAGGAGTCCTTCGAGGCGCCCCGGGGTCCGCTCGAAGAGCTGCTCGCGGGGTTGTGGAGCGATCTCCTGGAGGCGCCGCGGGTCGGCCGCCAGGACCGCTTCTTCGACTTGGGCGGCCATTCGCTCCTCGCCACCCGCCTGGTCTCCCGGGTGCGCCAGGTCCTGGGCATCGAGCTGCCGCTCAAGTCGATCTTCGAGACGCCGACGCTCGCCGGCTTCGCGGCGGTCGTCGAAGCAGCGCTCGCGGGGGACGCGGGCTCGCGGGCGACCCCGACGCCGCCGCTCCGCCCGGCGGCGCGGGCGGCGTTCCCGGCGGGCGCCCTGCCGCTCTCCTTCGCCCAGGAACGGCTGTGGTTCCTGGACCGCCTGGAGCCCGGCCTGCCGAGCTACAACATGCCCGGCGCCTTCGATCTCTCCGGAGCGCTCGACCGCGCCGCCTTCGCCGCCAGCCTGGGGGAGATCGTCCGTCGGCACGAGGCGCTCCGCACGACGTTCACCGAGATCGACGACCGCCCCGTGCAGGTGGTGACGCCCGCGGTAGCGGCAGGAACCTGGCGGGTGCCGCTCGCCGATCTCTCGAGACTGCCCGAAGCCGTGCGCGAGCGGGAGGCGGACCGGCTGACCCGGGAGGAGGCCCGGCGGCCGTTCGACCTCGCCCGCGGGCCGCTCTTTCGCGCCGCTCTCCTGGACCTCGGAACGCGTTCCGGCCGGCCGGCGCACCGCGCTCTCCTCACGATGCACCACGCGGTGTCGGACGGCTGGTCAGTCGGCGTCCTCATCCGCGAGCTGGGAGCGCTCTACGGGGCGTTCGTCGCCCGGCGTCCCGAGGCATCCGCGGTCCTGCCGGAGCTGCCGGTCCAGTACGCGGATTACGCCGTCTGGCAGCGCGGCTGGCTCACCGGCGAGGTTCTGGCGGAGCAGCTCGGCTGGTGGCGGGAGCGGCTTGGCGGAGCGCCGGAGGTGCTCGACCTGCCGGCCGACCACCCGCGGCCGGCCGCCCCCAGCGGCCGGGTCGGCCGGGTGCGGCTCCCGCTGCCGGCCGAGGTCGTCGCCGGCCTCGCGCGGCTCGCCCGCGGGGTCCGGGGGCCGGGAACGACGCTCTACATGTCTCTCCTCGCGGGGTTCTCCTCTCTCCTCGCCCGCTACTCGGGGCAGGACGACGTGGTGGTGGGCTCGCCGATCGCCAACCGGACGCGGATCGAGACCGAGGGGCTGATCGGCTTCTTCGTCAACACCCTGGTCTTCCGGACCGGGCTCTCCGGGGACCCCACCTTCGCCGCCCTCCTCGCCCAGGTGCGGGAGACGACCCTCGCCGCCCATGCCCATCAAGATCTGCCCTTCGAGCGCCTGGTCGAGGAGCTCGCGCCGGAGCGGAGCCTCGCCCACACGCCGCTCTTCCAGGTCATGCTGCTCCTCCAGGAAGCGGTGCTCGGCGGGCTTCACCTCGCGGGGCTCACCGTCCGCCCGCTGCCCCAGGCGGCGGCGGTGGCGCGCTTCGACCTCCTCCTCGAAGTGACAACCGGAGCGCACGGAATCGTCACCGCCCTCGAGTACAGCCGGGACCTCTTCGAGGAGGCGACCGCCGCCCGCCTCCTGGGGCATCTCGGCAACCTCCTCGCGGCCGCCGTGGAGGATCCCGACCGGCGGCTCTCGGCGCTCCCCCTCCTGGGAGCGGTGGAACGGGAGGAGGTGCTCCGCTCAAGCGCCGGCCCGGCGGTCGCCGTCGCCGCCCTCACGGTGCACGGCTTCTTCGAGGCCCAGGCCGACCGCACGCCGGGGGCGCCCGCCGTGGAGATGGACGGCACCGCGCTCTCCTACCGGGAGGTCGAAGAGCGGGCCAACCGACTGGCCTGGCACCTCCGGGCCCTCGGGGTGGGGCCGGAGTCGGCGGTGGGCATCTGTCTCGAACGCTCGCTCGCCGTCCCCGTGGCGGTCCTCGCCGTGCTCAAGGCGGGCGGCGCCTACGTGCCGCTCGACCCCGGCTATCCCGCGGACCGCCTGGCCCTGGTGGTGGAGGATGCCGGGCTCGCGGTTCTGATCACCGTCTCGACCCTCGTCTCCCGGCTGCCGGCGGCGTTCGGGCAGGGGAGCGTGCCGCGGGTGCTCCTCGACGGGGAAGCGGAGAACCCGGAGAGCCCGGAGAACCCGGAAAACACCGAGCGGCCGCGCCTCCCCCTTTCCGGCGAGGAGCTGGCCTACGTCCTCTACACCTCGGGCTCGACGGGCCGGCCGAAGGGGGTGGCGATGCCGCACCGCCCGCTCGCCAACCTGGTGGCCTGGCAGCTGGCGCGGGCGCCTTTGGGCCTCCGGACCTTGCAGTTCGCCTCGCTCTCCTTCGACGTCTCCTTCCAGGAGATGTTCTCGACCTGGGGCGCGGGCGGCTGTCTGGTGCTCGTCGGGGAGGAGGTGCGCCGTGACGTTCCGGCCCTCCTGCGGCTCCTCCGCGAACGGCGGGTGGAGCGATTGTTCCTCCCCTTCGTGGCCCTCCAGCAGATCGCCGAGACGGTCGCGGACGGCGTTCCGGCGCCCGCCCTCCGGGAGGTGATCACGGCCGGCGAGCAGCTCCAGGTGACCGGCGCTCTCGCCGCGCTGTTCCGGCGGATGCCGGGGAGCCGGCTCGACAACCACTACGGCCCCACCGAGGCGCACGCGGTCACCGCGTTCTCCCTCACCGGAGAGGCCGCCTTTTGGCCGGCGCTGCCGCCGGTCGGCCGGCCGATCGCCAACCTGCGCATCCTCCTCCTCGACCGTCTGTCGCCGGTCCCCGGCGAGCCGGTGCCGGTGGGCGTGCCGGGCGAGCTCTATATCGGTGGGAGAGAAGGTGCCGGCCTCGCGCGGGGGTACCTCGGCCGGCCGGATCTCACCGCCGAGCGCTTCCTGCCCGACCCCACGGGCGGCGAGCCCGGGGCCCGTCTCTACCGGAGCGGCGACCTGGCGCGCTTCCGGCCGGACGGGGAGATCGACTACCTGGGCCGCGCCGACCAGCAGGTGAAGGTGCGGGGCTTCCGGGTGGAGCCGGGGGAGATCGAGGCGGTCCTCGCCGGCTATCCCGGGGTGCGGGCGGCGGTGGTGCTCGCCGTGCGCGCCGAGGGACGAAACGGGCGGGGCGGCCAGACGGGCGGCCTGCGGCTGGTCGCCTATGTCGTCGCTCCCGGGGTCGCGGTGGCGGAGCTCCGCGCCGACCTCCAGACCCGGCTGCCGGAGTACATGGTGCCCGCGGCCTTCGTTTCTCTCGATCGCCTGCCGCTCACCCCGAGCGGCAAGGTCGACCGCCGGAGCCTGGCGCGGATCGAGCCCGAGCGCCCCTCCGGCGGCGCGGGGAGAGCGGCGCGGCGGAAGCCGTCGACGCCGGTCGAGGAGCGCCTCGCGGCGATCTGGAGCGAGGTGCTGAAGGTCCAGGAGGTCGGCCCGGACGACAGCTTCTTCGAGGTCGGCGGCCACTCGCTCCTCGCCACCCAGGTGCTGTCGCGCATCCGCCGGACGTTCGGGGTCGAGATCCCCGTCCGGCAGATCTTCGAGACCCCGACCCTGGGCGGCCTGGCGAGCGCGATCGAGGCCGCCCTGCCGGATTCGGAGACCGTGGGGACGGCGTCGGCGGCATCGGCGCCAGGGGAGGCCGCGGCGGGAGCCGGCCTCCATCCGCCGCTCTCCTTCGCCCAGGAGCGGCTGTGGTTCCTCGACCAGCTCGATCCCGGCAGCTCGGCCTACAACATGGCGGCGGCGTTCGAGCTTTCGGGCCTCCTGCGGCCGGCGGTGCTCGCCGCGACCTTAACCGAGATCGCCCGCCGGCAGGCGGTGTTGCGGACGACCCTGGTCCTCTCGGAGGCGGCGGGCGGGCCGGTGCAAGTGATCGCCCCCCCGGCGGCGCTGCCGCTCCACGAGATCGACCTCCAGGGGCTCCCCACGCCCGCCACCGCCGCCGCCGAGGAGCTTTCGCGGCTCACCCGGGAGGAGGCGGAACGGCCCTTCGACCTCGCCCGCGGGCCGCTGGTGCGCGCCGTCCTCCTCCGCCTCGCTCCCGAGCGGCAGCGGGTTCTCGTCACCCTCCACCACGCGATCTCCGACGGCTGGTCGATCGGGGTCCTGGTGCGGGAGCTGGGCGCCCTCTACCCGGCGTTCCTCGCCGGCCGCCCCTCACCGCTCCCGGAGCTGCCGACGCAGTACGCGGGCTTCTCGGCCTGGCAGCGGCAGTGGATCTCGGGGGAGCGCCTGGCGGGCGAGGTCGCCTGGTGGCGGGAGGCGCTCGCCGGCCTGCCTCCCCTCGATCTCCCGGCCGACCACCCGCGCCCACCGCGGCGGACCGCCCGTGGCGCCGTCCACCGCTTCGCCGTGCCGGGCGAGACGGCCGGCGCCCTGGCGCGACTCGCCCGGGAGGAGGGGGCGACCCTCTTCATGGTCCTCGCGGCCGGGCTCGCCGCCCTCCTCGCCCGGATGGCGGGGCAGGACGACGTCGCGCTCGGCACGCCGATCGCCAACCGCACCCAGGGGGAGACGGAGGGGCTGATCGGCTTCTTCGTCAACACCCTGGTGCTCCGCGCCGATCTTTCGGGAGAACCGGATTTCCGCGCCTTCCTGGGCCGGGTCCGGCGGACCGCCCTCGCCGCCTACGCCCACCAGGATCTGCCCTTCGAGAAGATCGTCGAGGCCCTGGCGCCGGCGCGCGACCCCAGCCGGACGCCGCTCTTCCAGATCCTCTTCGCGTTGCAGAACACCCCCGCCGAGACGCTCCGGCTGCCCGACCTCACCCTGACCGCGCTCGCCCGGGAGGGGAGCACGGCGAAGTTCGACCTCTCGCTCTTCCTCTCCGAGAAGGCGGAGGGGCTCGGCGGGGGCTTCGAGTACAGCCTGGACCTCTTCGCGGCGCCGACGGTCGCCCGCCTCGCCGAGCATTTCCTGATCCTTCTCGCCGGGGCCGCCGGGAATCCCGATCTGCGGCTCGCGGATCTCCCTCTCCTCTCCGCCGCCGAGCGCGCGGAGCTCCTCGTCGAGTGGCGCGGGGAGCGGGCGGACTATCCCCGGGACGCTTCGCTCCACGCTCTCCTCGCCGAGCAGGCCGGGCTGCGGCCCGACGCCGTGGCGGTCGCGGGGAGCGCGGACAGCGCCGATGCCGCCCATGCCGCTCCGCAGCTGACCTACGGTGCCCTCTGGAACCGGGCCGCTCGCCTCGCCCGCCGGCTGCGCGCCGCGGGGGTGGCGCCGGGCGAGCGGGTGGGGCTCTGTCTCGACCGCTCGGTCGAGCGGGTGGTGGCGACGCTCGCCATCCTCGCGGCGGGTGGCGCCTATGTCCCCCTGGAGCCCTCCTATCCCCAGGAGCGGCTGGACTTCATCGCCGCGGACAGCGCCGTCTCGATCCTGGTGACCGAGACCCGGCTCCTCCCGCTCCTGCGGGAGAGCGCGGCGGTCCGGATCTGCCTCGACCGGGAGCCGGAGGAGTCGGGCTCGCCGGGCTCGCCGGGATCGCCGGGCTCGCCGGGCTCGCCGGGATCGCCGGGCTCGCCGCCGGCGGGAGGGCCGCTCAAGGTCCCGGCGGCCGCTCTCGCCTACGTCATGTACACCTCGGGCTCGACCGGCACTCCCAAGGGGGTGGCGATCCCCCACCGCGGGGTCCTGCGGCTGGCGCGGGGGGGAGGCTACGCCGAGCTCGGACCCGAAGAGGTCTTCCTCCAGCTCGCCCCCTTCGCTTTCGACGCCTCGACGTTCGAGCTCTGGGGAGCGCTTGTAAACGGTGGCCGGCTGGTGATGCCGCCGCCGGGGGCGCTCTCGCTCGCCGAGCTCGAAACCCTCGTCGCCCGCCACGGCGTCACGACGCTCCACCTGACCGCGCCCCTCTTCCACCAGATGGTCGATTCCAACCTCTCGGGGCTCGCCGGCCTGCGGCAACTGCTCACCGGCGGGGACGTGCTCTCGGGGGCGCACGTCGAGCGCGCCGCCCTGGGCCTCCCGGGAACCCGGGTGATCTGCTGCTACGGCCCCACCGAGGCGACCACCTTCACCAGCTGCCACGCGGTGGGGAGCGGCGAGGATGCCGAGAGGCTGGGCGATTCGGTGCCGATCGGCCGGCCGATCCGGAACACCGCGGTCCATGTCCTCGCCGCCCTGGAGAAAGGGATGGCCCCGGCGCCCGTGGGGGTGCCGGGCGAGCTCCACATCGGTGGCGACGGTCTCGCCCGGGGCTACCTGGGGAGACCCGAGCTGACCGCGGAGCGGTTCGTGCCGAACCCGTACGCCGAGCGGCCGGGGGAGCGCCTCTACCGGACGGGCGACCTGGCGCGCTTCCGGCCGGGCGGCGTCCTCGAATTCCTCGGCCGGAAGGATGGCCAGGTGAAGATCCGCGGCTTCCGGGTCGAGCCGGGGGAGATCGAGACGGCGCTCGCCAGCCACCCGTGGGTCGAAGGCGCCGTGGTCCTCGTCCGCGGCGAGGCCGGGGATCGCCGGCTGGTGGCCTATCTCGCGCTCGCCGCGCTCCCCGCGCTCCCCACGGACGCCGAGCCGGCGAGGGCCGACGAGCTCGCGCTGCGGCGCGAGCTCGCGGCCTACCTGCGGGGGAGGTTGCCGGAGTACATGGTGCCCGGGGCCTTCGTCTTCCTGCCCACCCTGCCGCTCACCGCCAACGGCAAGGTGGATCGCCGGGCCCTCGCCCGCATCGCGCCGCTCGCCCCCGGAGGTGATGCGTCCGCGGCGAGGAGCGATACCCCGGAGACCGAGGCCGAGGTCCGGCTCGCCGCGATCTGGACGGAGATCCTGGGCGTCCGCTCGATCGGGGTCGACGACAACTTCTTCGAGCTCGGCGGTCACTCGCTCCTCGCCACCCAGGTGATCTCCCGGATCCGGCGGACCTGGGGCGTCGACCTGCCCCTCCGCAGTCTCTTCGAGCGGCCGACCCTGGGAGGCCTCGCGTCCCTCGTCGCCGCCGGGCGCCTGGAGCTCGCCGCGCTGCCGGTGGCGGCGGCGACGGTCGCGATGGCCGCGATGGCCGCGACGAGGGCGGAGCGGCAGGGGGATCTGCCGCTCTCCTTCGCCCAGGAGCGCCTGTGGTTCCTGGACCAGCTGGAGCCGGGGTCGGTGGCCTACAACCTGCCGGCGGCGCTCCGGCTGGCCGGCCGGCTCGACGCCCCGGCACTCGCCCTCTCCTTCGCCGAGATCGTCCGCCGGCACGAAGCCCTGCGGACGACCTTCGCGCTCTCGGCCGGCAGTCCCGTCCAGGTGATCTCGCCGGCCGCGGGCACCGCCGCCAGTGTTTCGCCCCTGCCGCTCGTGGATCTCGGCGGTCTCGGCGAGGAGGCCCGGGACGCGGAGGCGCGGCGGATCGGAACGGCGGAGGTCGAGCGTCCGTTCGACCTCGTCCGCGGGCCGCTCCTCCGGGTGTCGCTCGTCCGTCTGGCTGCGGACGAGCACCTGGTGCTCTTGAACCTGCACCACATCGTCTCCGACGGCTGGTCGATGGGGGTCCTGGTCCAGGAGCTGGGGGCGCTCTATGGGGCGTTCCACGCCGGCCGGCCCTCGCCGCTCCCGGAGCTTTCCATCCAGTACCCGGACTTCGCCCTCTGGCAGCGGCGCTGGCTCGCGGGGCCGATCCTGGAGGCCGAGGTCGCCTGGTGGCGGCAGACCTTGGCGGGCCTTCTGCCGCTCGACCTGCCGACCGACCACCCGCGGCCGTCGCGGCGCTCGGGGCGGGGAGCCCTGAGCTCTATCGCCCTTCCGGCCGCGGCGCGGGAAGCCCTGGAGCGGCTCTCGCGGTCGGCGGGCGCGACCCCTTTCATGACCCTCCTCGCCGGCCTCACGGTCCTCCTCGCGCGGACGGCCGGACAGACGGACGTGGCGGTGGGCTCGCCGATCGCCAACCGCAACCAGGGGGAGATCGAGGGGCTGATCGGCTTCTTCGTCAACACGCTCGTCCTCCGCACCGACGCCTCCGGCGAGCCGCCCTTCCGGCAGCTCCTCGGTCGGGCGCGGCAGACGGCGCTCGCCGCCTACGCCCACCAGGATCTCCCCTTCGAGAAGGTGGTCGAGGCGCTGGCGCCGGAGCGCGACCCCGGCCGGACGCCGCTCTTCCAGGTCGTCCTCGCCGTCCAGAACGCGCCGCGGGAGGCCCTGGAGCTCCCCGACCTCCGGCTGGAGCGGGTGCGGCTCAGCTGGGGGACGGCGAAGTTCGACCTCAGCCTGACTTTAGTCGAGGCCGACTCCGGGTTCGCCGGGGCCTGGGAGTACAGCCTGGACCTCTTCGAGGCGCCGACCCTGGCGCGGCTCTCCGGGCATCTCGCCAACCTGCTCGCGGCGGCCACGGCGGAGCCCGACCGGCCGATCTCGGATCTGCCGCTCCTCTCGACAGCTGAGCGTGAGCAGCTCCTCGTCGACTGGAGCGGCGGCCGGGCGACCCCGTACCCGCGGGAGTCGTCGCTCCCCGACCTCTTCGCCGAGCAGGCGGCGCTCCGCCCCGACGCCGTGGCGGTGGCGGCGAGCCCGGCCCTCCACCTGAGCTACGGGGTCCTGGCGGTACGGGCCGGCGTTCTCGCCCGCCGGCTGCTGGCGGCCGCGGTGCGGCCGGGAGACCGGGTGGGCCTCTGCCTCGACCGCTCGCTCGACCGGGTGGTGGCGACCCTCGCCATCCTCACCGCCGGGGGCGCTTATGTGCCGCTGGAGCCGTCCTACCCTGAGGAGCGGCTCGACTTCATCGCTCGTGACAGCGGCGCCTCGGCCATCGTCACCGAGACCCGCTTCCTCTCGCTCCTCCCTGAGACCGGAGCGGTGGCGATCCGTCTCGACGAAGCGGCAGGGGCTCCGCGGGAGGCCGGCGCCAGCTTCCCGTCGATGCCCGCGATGCCGGCAATGCCGGCAATGCCGGCGACATCGCTCGCCTACGTCATGTACACCTCGGGCTCGACCGGCGTTCCGAAGGGGGTGGCGGTACCTCACCGGGCGGTCGTGCGGCTGGTCGTGGAGAACGACTACGCCGCCTTCGGTCCGGCGGAGTCCTGGCTGCAGCTCGCCCCCTTCGCCTTCGACGCCTCGACCCTGGAGATCTGGGGGGCGCTCCTAAACGGCGGCCGGGTGGTCCTGCCGCCGCCGGGCGCCCTCTCGCTCGCCGAGTTGGGCGATGTCGTCGAGCGCCACGGGGTGACGGCGCTCTGGCTCACCGCCGGCCTCTTCCACCAGATGGTGGCCGAGGGCGGGCTCGCGCCGCTCGCCGGGCTCCGGCAGCTGCTCGCCGGGGGCGATGTGCTGGCGCCCGCGCTGATGCGGAAGGCCGCCTCGGAGCTTCCCGGAACCCGGCTGATCTGCGGCTACGGTCCCACCGAGAACACGACCTTCACCGCCTGCCATACCGTGGAGCGGGGAGAGGACGCCAGCGCCGTCATCTCCGCCGGCACATCGATGCCGCTCGGCCGGCCGATCGCCCACACCTCGGTCTACGTTCTCGATCCGGCCCTGGAGCCGGTGCCGGTGGGGGTGGCCGGAGAGCTCTCGACGGGCGGCGACGGCCTCGCCTGGGGCTACCTGGGGCGGCCCGAGCTGACCGCCCTTCGCTTCGTGCCGAATCCCTTCGCGGCCGGCGAACGGGCGGGGGAGCGACTCTACCGGACCGGCGATCTGGCGCGCTTCCGGCCGGGCGGCCGGCTCGAATTCCTGGGGCGGATCGACGGTCAGGTGAAGATCCGCGGCTTCCGGATCGAGCCGGGGGAGATCGAGGCGGCGCTCGCGAGCCATCCGGAGATCGAGAGCGCCGCCGTCCTCGCGGTCGGTGGAGCCGGGGGCGAGACCGGGAAGGGCCGCCGGCTGGTCGCCTATCTCGTGCGGGCCATCGTCGAGGGCATCGAGGACATCGAGGGCATTGAGGACGTCGAGGGCATCGAGGGTGACGTTTCAGGCCCGGCGCTCGCCGCCTATCTCCGCGGCCGGTTGCCGGAGCCCCTGGTGCCGGCCGCCTTCGTCTTCCTGCCGGCCCTGCCGCTCACCGCCCACGGCAAGGTGGACCGCCGGGCCCTCGCCCGCATCGAGCCGGCGGCCCGGGAGGACGGGTCCGCCGGGAGCGTCGGGAGCCCGGCACCGAGGACCGAGACCGAGGTCCGGCTCGCCGCCATCTGGACGGAGATCCTGGGCGTCCGCTCGGTCGGGGTCGACGACAATTTCTTCGAGCTCGGCGGCCACTCGCTCCTCGCGACTCAGGTGGTGTCGCGGATCCGGCCGATCTTCCGCGTCGACTTGCCGCTGCGCGGCTTCTTCGAACGACCGACCCTCGGGGGCGTCGCGGCGCTCCTCGACGCCGCGACCGGCAGAGAGCTCGTTCCGGCGCCCGCCGGACCCGTCGCCGTCCGGCGGCCGGAGGTCGGGGCGCCGCCGCCCCTCCTGGCGACGGCGGCGACGGCGCGGCGGGGGGACCTGCCGCTCTCCTTCGCTCAGGAGCGACTGTGGTTCCTGGACCAGCTGGAGCCGGGGTCGGTGGCCTACAACCTGCCGGCGGCGCTCCGGCTGGTCGGCCGGCTTGACGCCCCGGCGCTCGCCCTTGCCTTCGCCGAGATCTTCCGCCGGCACGAAGCACTGCGGACGACCTTCGCGCTGTCTTCCGGCAACCCCGTCCAGGTGATCTCGCCGGCCGCCCATCTCGCCGGCGTTTCGCCCCTGCCGCTCGTGGACTTAGTCGGTATTGGCGGCATTGCGGAGGATGCGCGGAGCGCGGAGGCGCGGCGGATCGGGACGGCCGAGGTCGAGCGCCCGTTCGACCTGGTGCGCGGCCCGCTGCTGCGGATCGCGGTCGTCCGCCTGGCTCCGGACGAGCACCTGGTGCTCTTCAATATGCACCACATCGTCTCCGACGGCTGGTCGATGGGGGTCCTCGTCCAGGAGCTGGGGGCGCTCTACCGAGCGTTCCACGCCGGCCTGCCCTCGCCGCTCCCGGAGCTGCCGATCCAGTATCCGGACTTCGCCCTCTGGCAGCGGCGCTGGCTCTCGGGCGCCGTCCTGGAGCGCGAGATCGCCTGGTGGCGGGAAAACCTCGCGGGCCTGTCGCCGCTCGACCTGCCGACCGACCACCCGCGGCCGTCGCGGCGGTCGGGTCGGGGCGCGCTCCAACCGTTCGTCCTGCCGCCGGCGACGCGCGAGGCCCTGGAGCGGTATTCGCGTGCCGCGGGCGCGACCCTCTTCATGACGATCCTCTCCGGGCTTTCGGTCCTCCTCTCCCGCGCCGCCGGGCAGACGGACGTGGCGGTGGGCTCGCCGATCGCCAACCGCAACCAGGGGGAGATCGAGGGGCTGATCGGCTTCTTCGTCAACACCCTCGTCCTCCGCACCGATCTCTCCGGGGAGCCGCCCTTCGGCGAGTTGCTCGACCGGGTGCGACGGACGGCCCTCGCCGCGTACGAGCATCAGGATCTGCCCTTCGAGAAGGTGGTCGAGGCGGTGGCGGCGGAGCGCGATCCCAGCCGGACGCCGCTCTTCCAGGTTCTCCTGGCGCTCCAGAACGCGCCGCGGGAAGCCCTGGAGCTTCCCGGCCTCCGCCTGGAGCCGGTGCGGCTCAGCTGGGGGACGGCGAAGTTCGACCTCACCCTCACCCTGATCGAGACCGCCGAGGGGCTCGCCGGGGCCTGGGAGTACAGCCTGGATCTCTTCGAGGCGCCGACCCTGGACCGTCTCTCCGGGCATCTCGCTGTCCTCCTCGGCGCGGTGACCGGAGCGTCGGCGGCCGTCGCGGAGCCCGGGCGGCCGATCTCCGAGCTGCCGCTCCTCACCCCGCCTGAGCGCGAGCAGCTCGTCGTCGACTGGAGCGGCGGCGCGCCGCGGCCCTACCCGCGGGAGTCGTCGCTCCCCGCGCTCTTCGCCGGGCAGGCGGCGCTCCGGCCCGATGCCGTGGCGGTGGCCGAGGTCGCCGGGAGTGAGCTGCAACTGACCTATGGTGTGCTGCGCGAGCGGAGCGATCGCCTCGCCCGCCGGCTGCGGCTCTGGGTGCTTCCGGGCGACCGGGTGGGGCTCTGCCTCGACCGCTCGGTCGAACGGGTGGTGGCGACGCTCGCCATCCTCGCCGCCGGGGGCGCCTACGTGCCGCTCGATCCGTCCTACCCCCAGGAGCGGCTGGATTTTCTCGTCCGCGACTGCGCCGCGACGGTACTCCTGACTGAGACCCGGCTCCTGCCGCTCCTGCCCGCTTCGCCGAAATCCGCGGCGGTCGTGATCTGTCTCGACGCGGCCGGGTCCGGGGTCGGTTTGAACCTGCGGGCGGGCGCCTTCGGGCGCTCCGCGCAGCCAGGCGCCCGTCCTCGGTTGCAAACCGACCCCGGACCCTCCGTCGGTGATGGGGTTGGGACGGAGGACGCCGCCCTGCCGGAGATCCCGGCGAGCTCGCTCGCTTATGTGATGTACACCTCGGGATCTACGGGTATGCCCAAGGGGGTCGCGGTACCGCAGCGGGCGGTCGTGCGGCTGGTCCGGGAGACGGACTACGCCGCCTTCGGTCGCGACGAGTCCTGGCTCCAGCTCGCCCCCTTCGCCTTCGACGCCTCGACGCTGGAGATCTGGGGGGCGCTCCTCCACGGCGGCCGCCTGGTGATGCCGCCGCCGGGCGCCCTGTCGCTCGCCGAGTTGGGCGGTGTCGTCGAGCGCCACGGGGTGACGGCGCTCTGGCTCACCGCCGGCCTCTTCCACCAGATGGTGGCCGAGGGCGGGCTCGCGCCGCTCGCCGGGCTCCGGCAGCTCCTCGCCGGGGGCGACGTGCTGGCGCCCGCGCTGATGCGGAAGGCGGCCCTGGAGCTCCCCGGAACCCGGCTGATCTGCGGCTACGGTCCCACCGAGAACACGACTTTCACCGCCTGCCATACCGTGGAGCGGGGGGAGGACGCCGGCATCTCCGCGGCGACGTCCGCTGGTACCTCCATGCCGCTCGGCCGGCCGATCGCCCATACCTCGGTCTACGTTCTCGACCCGGCCCTGGAGCCGGTGCCGGTGGGGATGCCCGGGGAGCTTACGACCGGCGGCGACGGCCTCGCCTGGGGCTACCTGGGGCGGCCGGAGCTGACCGCCGAGCGCTTCGTGCCGAGCCCGTTCGCGCGCGCCGGAGGGAGCGCTGGGGAGCGGCTCTACCGGACCGGCGATCTCGTGCGGTGGACGGCCGGAGGCCGGATCGAGTTTCTCGGCCGGATCGACAGCCAGGTGAAGATCCGCGGCTTCCGCATCGAGCCGGGAGAGATCGAAGCGGCGCTCGCGAGCCACGAGGCGGTCGAGAGCGCGGTGGTTCTCGTTCGCCGCCAGGCCGGAGATGCCGGGGACCGCCGGCTGGTCGCCTACCTGGTGGCGACGGATACCGGGACCGATGGGACCGGCGATCCGGAGGACTTCCGGAGAGCGCTCACCGCTCACCTCAAGGGCCGGCTGCCGGAGTACATGGTGCCCGCGGCCTTCGTCGTCCTCGACGCCCTGCCCCTCACCGCCCACGGCAAGGTGGACCGCCGGGTGCTCGCCCGGATCGAGCCGGACGTCGTCGGCGGCAATGCCGCCGACGACAAGGCCGCGCCGCGGGAGGGCATCGAGGCGCTCCTCGCCGGGATGTGGGAAGAGGTTCTGGGAGTGTCGGGGATCGGCGCCGACGACGATTTTTTCTCCCTCGGCGGCCACTCGCTCCTGGCGACCCAGGTGGTCTCCCGCATCCGCCAGGTGTTCGGTGTCGAGATGCCGCTCAGAAACCTCTTCGAGCAACCGACGGTCGCCGGGCTCGCCGCCGAGATCGGGCGGACGATCGCCGGCCGCGACCTCGCCGCGCCGCCCCTCCTGCCGGTTCGCCGCGACAGCCCGCAGGGTTCCGAGGGGCGGCTGCCGCTCTCCTTCGCCCAACAGCGGCTGTGGTTTTTGAACCAGCTGGAGCCCGAGAGCGCGGCCTACAACATCGCCGCGGCGCTCGTCGCCCGCGGGCCGCTCGCCGCGGCGGTCCTCGCCGCCACCCTCTCCGAAGTGGCGCGCCGGCACGAGGTGCTGCGTACGGTCTTCCGTTCCGGAGACGAGGGGCCGGTGCAGGTGATCCTGCCGCCCGCTCCCATGCCGGGGATCGACCTGCCGGGGATCGACCTGTCGGGTCTCCCCGCGGAGGAGAGCGAGCCCGAGGTGCGGCGGCTCGCTCTCGCGGAGGCCCGCCGGCCGTTCGATCTGGCGCGCGGGCCGCTCCTCCGGGCGAGTCTCCTCCAGATCGGCGCCCTGGAGCACGTCCTCCTCTTCAACCTCCACCACTCGATCGCCGACGGCTGGTCGATCGGGGTGCTCGTGCGCGAGGTGAGCGCGATCTACGAGGCCTTGCGGCAGGGCCGTCCGAGCCCGCTCCCCCCACTCGCCATTCAGTACGCCGATTTCTCGGTCTGGCAGCGGGACTGGCTCTCGGGCGAGGTTCTTCAAGGGGAGATCGCGTACTGGCGGGAGCGGCTCTCCGGCGCTCCGGCTCTCCTCGAATTGCCGACCGACCGTCCCCGTCCCCCGGTGCAGAGCTTCCGCGGCACCGCCGAACCTTTCGCGCTCTCGGCGGATTTGGCGGAAAGCCTCCGCGCGCTCTCCCGGCGGGCCGGAGCGACGCCGTTCATGGCGCTCCTCACGGCGTGGGCGACGCTCCTCGCGCGCTACTCGGGGGCTAGCGACGTTTCGGTGGGCTCGCCGATCGCCGGCCGCAATCGACTGGAGACCGAGGGGTTGATCGGCTTCTTCGTCAACACCCTCGTCCTGCGCTCCGATCTCGCGGGAAATCCCAGCTTCGGGGAAGCGCTGGGACGGGTACGGCGGGGGGTGCTCGAAGCCTACGCGCACCAGGACGTGCCCTTCGAGATGTTGATCGAGGCCCTCCGCCCGGAGCGCAGCCTGAGCTACGAGCCGCTCTTCCAGGTGGTGCTCAACCTGCACAACATGCCGCGCGACGAGATGGCGCTCTCCGGCCTCAGCTGGCGCTCGCTGCGTTTGGAGCAGGGGACGGTCCAGTTCGATCTGACCCTGACGCTCGCGGAAGAGACGGGCGAGCCGGGAAAGCCGGGGAGATTCGCCGGCCAGCTCGACTACCGGACCGATCTCTTCGACCGCGCGACGATCCACCGGCTGGCCGGTCACCTGAAGACGCTCCTCGCGGAAGTCGTGAGAGAAGAGGGCCGGGAGGAGCGCGCGCTTTCCGATCTTCCCCTGCTAACGGTGGGGGAGAGCCAGCAGCTCCTCGCCGAGTGGGGAGACGTCGAGGCGTTCGCGGCCGGCCCCTGCCTGCACCGGCTCTTCGAGGATCGCGCGCGGCGCGCGCCCGGCGCGCCGGCCGTCGTGATGGGGGTCGACAGCCTCAGCTACAGCCAACTCGACCGCCGCGCGAATCGGCTGGCGCGGCGGCTGCGGCGGGCGGGGGTGGGACCGGAGATCGTCGTCGGGGTCTGCCTCGAACGTTCGCTGGATTTGGTCGTCGCGATTCTCGGGGTGCTCAAGGCGGGCGGCGCCTACCTGCCGCTCGATCCGGCGTATCCGGCGGAGCGGCTGGCGTATCTGCTGGGAGACGCCGGAGCGCCGGTGATCGTCACCGGGCGGCAGGTGGAGGCCGCGTTGCCGGAGACCCCGGAGATCGTGGCCCAGCGGATCTACCTGGAAGACACGGAAAGCGAGGGAGACGGCCCGCTCGACCCGGCCGAGGCGCAGGCCCGCCCGGAGAACCTGGCCTACGTCATCTACACCTCGGGCTCGACGGGCAAGCCGCGCGGGGTGCAGGTGACCCACGCGAACGTCGGACGGCTCCTCTCCGCGACCGAGCCCTGGTTCGGCTTCGGCCCGCAGGACGTGTGGACCCTCTTCCACTCCTACGCCTTCGACTTCTCGGTGTGGGAGATCTGGGGCGCGCTCGCCTACGGCGGCACCCTGGTCGTCGTGCCGTACTGGGTGAGCCGGTCGCCGGAGTCGTTCTACGAGCTGCTCGGGCAGGAAGGAGTCACGGTGCTCAACCAGACGCCGTCCGCCTTCCGGCAGCTGATGCGGGCGGAGGAAGAAGCCATAGCGGCGGGCATGGCGGGTACCCGTCAGGAGCTGGCCTTGCGGCTGGTGATCTTCGGCGGCGAGGCGCTGGAGATCCAGAGCCTGCGGCCCTGGGTCGAGCGGCACGGGCCGGATCGGCCGCTCCTCGTCAACATGTATGGAATCACCGAGACGACGGTCCACGTGACCTACCGGCCGCTCACCGCAACGGACGTGGCAGGTGGGGGAGGGAGCGTCATCGGGCGGGCGATTCCGGATCTCGGTCTGCGGGTGGTGGACCGCAGTCTTCAGCCGCAGCCGGTGGGCGTCCACGGAGAGCTCTGTATCTCCGGCGCCGGTCTCGCTCGCGGCTACCTGAACCGGCCGGAGCTGACGGCGGACCGCTTCGTGCCCGATCCCTGGGCGGTCGATCCCGGGACGCGGCTCTACCGTTCGGGCGACCTCGTGCGCCGGCTGCCGGACGGCGACATCGAGTACCTGGGCCGGATTGATCACCAGGTGAAGGTGCGGGGTTTCCGCATCGAGCTGGGGGAGATCGAGGCGGCCCTGGGCGCGCTCCCGGGCGTGCGGGAAGCCGTCGTGATCGTCCGCGAAGACGAGCCGGGCGACCGCCGCCTCGTCGCCTACGTGGTGGGCACGGCGCTCGTTTCCCTCGTCCCCGGCGATCTGCGCCAGGCGCTCCAGCTCAGGCTGCCGGAGCCGCTGGTGCCTTCGGCGATCGTCGTCCTCGACGCCCTTCCCCTGACCGTCAACGGCAAGGTGGACCGGCGCGCCCTGCCGGCCCCCGAGCGGGCGCGGTCGGAACGGGCGCCCGCGGTCGACCGCTCGACGGACCCCCAGGGTCCCCTGGAGGAGCTGCTCGCCGGGATCTGGGAGGAGGTGCTGCGGCTCGACCGGGTGGGACGGGGAGAGAACTTCTTCGAGCTCGGCGGCCACTCGCTCCTCGCCACTCAGGTGACGTCCCGGGTGCGCCAGGCGCTGGGAGTCGAGCTGCCGCTCCGGCTGCTGTTCGAGAAGCCCACGGTGGCCGCCCTGGCGCCGGAGATCGAACGCGTGCTGCGGGTCCGCTCCCACTCCTCCGGCGGCTCCGGAGACTCCGGAGGCTCCGGAGACATGGAGGCGTCCGCCCCGCCGCCGATCGTGCCGGCGCCGCGTGGGGCGGAGCTGCAGGTCTCCTTCGCTCAGCAGCGGATGTGGTTCCTCGACCAGTTGGCGCCCGACAGCCCGGCCTACAACATGCCGGTCGCCTTCCGCCTCACCGGCCGGCTCGACCGCCGGGCGCTCGCCGCGAGCCTGGGGGAGATCGTCCGCCGGCACGAGACGCTCCGCACGACCTTCGACGCGGTCGAGGGCCGGCCGGTGCCGAGACTCTCCCCGGCGCCCGATCTCTTCCCCCTGCCGCTCGTCGATCTCGCGGTTCTCCCCGGCGGCCCCCGGGAGGACGAGGAGCGGCGGCTCGCCCGGGAGGACAGCCGGCTGCCGTTCGACCTGCTCCGCGGGCCGATCTTCCGCGGCTCTCTCCTCCGCCTGGGAGAGGAGCAGCACGCGGCGCTCTTCAATCTCCACCACATCGCCTCCGACGGCTGGTCGACGGGGGTCCTGGTGGGCGAGCTGGCGGCGCTCTACCCAGAGACGGCTGCCGGGCGTCCGTCCCCGCTTCCGGAGCTGCCGGTCCAGTACTCGGACTTCGCGGCCTGGCAGCGCCGTTGGCTCTCGGGAGAGGTTCTGGAAGGCGAGCTTTCCTACTGGCGCCAGGCGCTCGCCGGTCTCCAGCCGCTCGACCTGCCGGCCGACCGCCCGCGGCCGCCGGTGGCCGCGGCGCGCGGCGGCGTCCGCTCGTTCGTCCTCTCTCCGACCTTCCACGCCGCGCTCGCCCGGCACTCGCGTTCGTCGGGAGCGACGCTCTTCATGAGCCTCCTCGCCGGCCTCTCGGCGCTCCTCGCGCGCTACACCGGCCGCGACGACGTGGCGGTGGGCACCGCCATCGCCAACCGCAACCATCGGGAGATCGAGGGACTGATCGGCTGCTTCGTCAACACCCTGGTGCTCCGCGTCGGCGGCATTGGCGATCTCTCCGGCCGGGCGAGCTTCCGCGGGCTGCTCTCCGGGGTGCGCGCGACCGCCTTGGGCGCCTTCGCCCACCAGGATCTGCCGTTCGAGCGGCTGGTCGAGGAGCTGCAGCCCGAGCGCGACACCAGCCGGACGCCGCTCTTCGAGGTGATGTTCATCCTCCAGAACGCCCCTGGGGGCGCCCTGGAGCTGCCCGGGCTCACCCTGTCGCCCCTCCCGTTCGCGGCGACGACGGCGAAGTTCGATTTGAACCTGGTTCTCGCGCCGACCGAGTCGGGGCTCACCGGCACCCTGACCTACCGGCTGGATCTCTTCGACCGGACGACGATCGACCGGCTGGCCGGGCACTTCGCTACCCTTCTCGCCGGGGCCGTCGACGATCCGGAGGTGCTCCTGACGGATCTGCCGCTCCTCACCACGCCGGAGCGCCAGGCGCTCGTCGAATGGAACGGTACCGCGGCCGGCTACCCCGAGGCCTGCCTGCACCAGCTCCTCGTCGTCCAGGCGCGGCGGACCCCGGACGCCGCGGCCGTCGTCTTCGCGGACGCCATCCTCACCTACGGGGAGCTCGACGCCCGGGCGGCCCGCCTGGCCCGGCACCTGCGCTTCCTCGGCGTGGGGCCGGAGGTCGTCGTCGGGATCTGCGTCGAGCGTTCGCTCGATCTGATGGTGGGGCTCCTGGGTGTGCTCCAGGCGGGCGGCGCTTACCTGCCGCTCGATCCCTCCTATCCGCGGGAGCGCCTGGCCCGCATGCTGGAGGACGCGCGCCCCGCCATCCTCCTGGTCCAGGAAAGGACGGCCGCCGCCCTCCCGGAGGGAAGCCCGGAGCCTCGGAGAATCTTCCTCGATTCTCCACTCCCACCCGCGCCGTCCGCGGGCGAGGCGCTCCTGGACGCCTCACCCGTTTCGCCGGACAACCTGGCCTATGTGATCTTCACCTCGGGCTCGACCGGCCGACCGAAGGGGGCGATGAACAGCCACCGGGCGATCGTCAACCGGCTGCTGTGGACCTTCGATACCCCCGGCCTCGCGCTCTCGCCGTCCGACCGGGCGCTCCAGAAGACTCCGATCGGCTACGACTTCTCGGTCTGGGAGCTGTTCGCGCCGCTGGTCTCCGGTGCCTGCCTGGTGCTGGCCGAGCCGGAGGGGCACCGTGACCCGGCCTATCTCGCCCGGCTCCTCGCCGGTCAGGCGATCACGATCTCCCATTTCGTGCCGCCCATGCTCCAGGCCTTCCTCGCCGAGCCGGGGATCGAGCGGCTCCTCGCGGGGAGCGCCTTGAGGCGGGTGATGACGGGCGGCGAGGCGCTGCCTCTGGCGCTCCTGGAGCGCCTCCACACCCAACTCCCGGAGGTCCGGCTCTTCAACCAATACGGCCCCACCGAGGCCGCGGTCGACGTCACCGCCTGGGCCTGCGAGCCCGGGGACACCGTCATCCCCATCGGCCGGCCGCTCGCCAATACCCGCATCGTCGTCCGGGACACCGAGGGGAGGCCGGTGCCGGTCGGCATTCCGGGCGAACTCTCGATCGGCGGCGTTCAGGTGGCGCGGGGCTATCTCGGTCGGCCCGATCTCACGGCGGAACGGTTCCTCCCCGACCCGGCGGGAGAGGCCGGTGCCCGGCTCTACCGGACCGGTGACCTCGCCCGCCACCTCCACGGGGGCGAGGTCGAGTACCTGGGACGGATCGATCACCAGGTGAAGATCCGCGGCATCCGCATCGAGCTGGGGGAGATCGAGGCCGCGCTCACGGCGCTCCCAGCGGTGGGCCAAGCGATCGTCCTGCTGCGCGGGGAGGGGAGCGATCGCCGTCTCGTGGGCTATCTGACGGTGTCGGGAGGGGTGGGCAAGATAGCTCCGACCGTCGCGGATCTCCGTCATGCCCTCGCGGGCGTTCTCCCTGAGTCCATGGTTCCCGCCGCCTTCGTCGTCCTCGACGCCCTGCCTCTCCTGCCGAGCGGCAAGGTGGATCGGAACGCCCTCGGGCGGCTGGCGCCGGCCCCCAACCGTGCCGGTGCCGCCGATGGCTCCGATAGCTCCGACGGTCCGGCCGCACGGCCCTTCAGCCCGGTCGAGGAGATGGTCGCCGGGATCTGGGCCGACGTGCTTGGCTTGGAGCGGGTGGGGCCGGAAGAGGACTTCTTCGCTCTCGGTGGGCATTCGCTCCTCGCCACCCGGGTGATGTCGCGAGTCCGGGCGGCGTGCAGCGTGGACCTGCCGCTCCGCGCCCTCTTCGAGCGGCCGACGGTAGCCGGGCTTGCCGGGGAGATCGAGGCCGCCCGCCGGGTGGACGCCCTGCCGGCGATCGTGCCTGTGCCGCGCGATCGGGACCTCCCGCTCTCCTTCGCCCAGCAGCGGCTCTGGTTCCTCGATCGCCTGGGACCGGGGCGGGCGCTCTACAACATCCCGCTCGCCGCGCGCCTCTCGGGAGCGCTCTCCGTCGCCGCGCTGGCGGCGAGCTGCAACGAGATCGTCCGCCGCCACGAGTCGCTCCGGACCCGCTTCACCCTACGGCTGGAAGGGCCGATCCAGGAGATCGACTCGGCGCTCGATCTCACCCCGGCCGTCGTCGATCTCGTGGCGCTCCCGGAGGGACCGCGAGCGGCGGAGCTTTCTCGGCTCGCCGCGACGGAAGCCGCGCGGCCGTTCGATCTCGCGCAGGGTCCCCTCGTCCGCTCGACCCTTCTCCGCCTGGAGAAAGGCGGAGAGGAGCATGCCTTCCTGCTAACCCTCCACCACGCGATCACCGACGGCTGGTCGACGGGTATCTTCCTCCGCGAGCTGTCGGCCCTCTATGGCGGCTTTCTCGCCGGACGCCCGGTCGAGCTTCCCCGGCTGCCCATCCAGTACGCCGACTTCGCCGTCTGGCAGCGGCAGTGGCTGGAAGGCGCGGTCCTGGAGGGCCAGCTCGCCTTCTGGCGGGAGCGCCTCGCCGGGGTGCCCGCGGTGCTCGAAGTGCCCACCGACCGGCCGCGGCCGGCGATCCAGACCTTCCGTGGCGGCACGGCGTCGGTCGTCCTGCCGCCGGCGCTCGCCGGCGCTGTCGAGCGGGCGGCGCGGAGCGAGGGCTCGACCCTCTTCATGCTCCTCCTCGCCGCTTTCGACGTCCTGCTCGCCCGGCATGCGGGGCAGGAGGACGTCGTCGTGGGAACGCCGATCGCCAACCGCAACCGGCTGGAGACGGAGGGCCTGATCGGCTTTTTCGTCAACACCCTGGTCCTCCGCGCCGATCTCTCCGGCGAGCCCACCTTCCGCGCCCTCCTCGCCCGGGTGCGCGAGATGGCGCTCGCCGCCTACGGTCACCAGGACGTGCCCTTCGAGCGCCTCGTCGAGGAGCTGGCGCCGGACAGAAGCCTCGGCCGGACGCCGCTCTTCCAGGTGATGTTCGCCGTCTCCGGCGGCGCGCCGCCGGCGCTCGATCTGCCCGGGCTCACGGTCCGCGGTATCGGCGGCGTTGGCGGCGACGGTGGCGGCGATGGCGACGGGGCCGATCGCCGGGAGGCCAAGTTCGATCTCGGCTTCGCGGCGTCGCCGCGGCCCGCGGGGCTCACCCTCTCCCTCGACTACAACGCCGACCTCTTCGACGCCGTGCGGATGCGCCGCATGCTCGACCACCTCGCGCGCCTCCTGGCGGCGGCGGTCGCCGATCCCGAGACGCCCTGGCCCGCTCTGCCGCTCCTGGGAGAAGGGGAGCGCCAGCAGCTCCTCCTGGATTGGAACGCCACCCAGCAGGCCACGGCGCCCCTCCTCCTGCACGAGCTGCTCGCGCCCTGGGCTGCGGCGACCCCGGAGGCGCCGGCTCTCCTGGCCGGGGACCGGGAGCTGGCCTACGGCGATCTCGCCCGCCGGGTCGACGGCTTCGCCCGGCGGCTCCGCGCCTTGGGCGTCGAGCCGGAGACGCGGGTGGGCATCCTCGCGGAGCCGTCGATCGAGCGCGTCGTCGCCCTCCTCGCCGTGCTCGCGGCGGGCGGGGCCTACGTGCCGCTCGACCCCGACCATCCGGCGGCGCGCACCGAGCGCATCCTCGCCGACGCCGCGGTCCCCGTCCTCCTCGCCGACCGCGGCCTCCTCGACCGGCATCCGGCGCCTGCCGGAGTGGAGCGGACGCTCGTCGCTCTGGACGAAGAGCCGAGCGAAGCGGGCACGGACTGGGACCGGCCGCTGCCGCAACTCGATACCGACGCCCTCGCCTATGTCATCTACACCTCGGGCTCGACCGGCGTCCCCAACGGCGTCCTCGTCCGCCATGGGGCGGCCGTCAACCTGATCTCGTCGGCGCGGGAAACCTGCGGCGTTCTCCCTGGCGACCGGGTGTCGCACCTGGTCTCCTTCGGCTTCGACGCCGCGGTGCTCGAAATCTTCCTGGCGCTCGGGAGCGGCGCCGCCCTCGTGATCGCAAGCGGGGAAGAGCGGGTGCCCGGGCCGCGCCTGCTGGATCTGCTGCGGCGCCGGGAGGTCTCGCATCTGGTGATGACCCCCTCGGTGCTCGCCCTCCTGCCCGAGGGTGACCTGCCGGCCCTGCGGACGATCGCCGCCGGCGGCGAGAGCTGCCCGCCGGAGCTCGCCGAGCGCTGGGCGTCGCGGGTCCGGCTCCTCAACTGCTACGGCCCCACGGAGACGGCGATCTACTCGCTCTCCTTCCCCTGCCAGGGCACCTTCACCCAGGAGCCGCCCATCGGCCGGCCGGTGGCGAACACCGAGGCCTACCTGCTCGACCCGCGGCAGCAACCGGTCCCGGAGGGCGTGGACGGCGAGCTCTGCCTCGGCGGCCTCGGCCTCGCCCGGGGCTACCTCGGCCGGCCGGAGCTGACCGCGGCGCGCTTCGTGCCCGATCCCTGGAGCGGCCGGTGGGGCAGCCGGCTCTACCGCACGGGCGACCTGGTGCGCCAGCGGCCGGACGGCAACGTCCTGTTCCTCGGGCGCATCGACAGCCAGGTGAAGGTCCGCGGTCTGCGCATCGAGCTCGGCGAGATCGAAGCGGCTCTCTGCGAGCAGCCGGGAGTAGGGGAGGCCGCAGTCGTCACGACGGGCGAGGGCGGCAACCGCCGCCTCGTCGCCCACGTCGTGCCGCGCCCGTATGCCGGAGACGCCGGCGAAGCCGCCGATTTGGAGCGCGGGCTGCGCGAGCGGCTCGGTGCCCGGCTGCCGGCCTACATGGTGCCGTCGAGCTTCGTTTTCTGGGAAGTCCTGCCGCTCACTGCGACCGGTAAACTCGACCGCAAGGCGCTCGTCGCGCGCCCGACGCTCGCCCCGACCCGCGGCCCGCGGACCGTGGTCGCCCCGCGCGACGCGGTCGAATCGACCCTCGTCCGCCTCTTCGCCGAGGTGCTCGGGGTGCCGGCTGGCGATGGAGGCGTGGGGGTTCTCGACAGCTTCTTCGACCTGGGCGGCCACTCGCTCCTCGCCGTCCGCCTGATGGCGGGCATCCAGCGCGAATTCGGCCGCGAGCTGCCGCTCTCCCGCCTCTTCGAGGCGCCGACCGTCGAGCGCCTGGCGATGCTCCTCCGCCAAGAGGGATCCGCCGCGGCTCCCTGGACGCCGCTCGTGCCGCTCACGCCCGTGGACGCCACTTCCGGGCGGCCGCCCTTCTTCTGCGTCCACCCGGTGGGAGGCTCGGTCTTCTGCTATCGGGAGCTGGCCGCGGCTCTCGGGAGAGAGCAGCCCTTCTACGCCCTCCAGGCGCGCGGTCTGGAATCGGGCGAAACGCCGTTCGAGAGCATCGAGGAGATGGCCACCGCCTACCTGGAAGCGCTCCGCGCCGCGCAGCCTTCCGGCCCCTACCTCCTCGGCGGTTGGTCCTTCGGCGGCCTCGTGGCGCTGGAGGTGGCCTGTCAGCTCGAGCGGGTGGGGGAGCGGGCGACCCTCGCCCTCCTCGATCCCACGACTCCCGGGGAAGCCGGCGGGAGCGACCTTCCGGAAGGCACCGAGCTCGACGACGTCTCGTCGCTCCTCCTTCTCGCCCGCGACCTCGGGGGGATGGCGGGAGTGCGGATCGCGCTAGAGGCGAGCGACTTGGCACCGCTCGATCCCGAGGCCCGTCTCGACCTCGTCCTCGCCCGCGCCGAGGCGGCCGGCGCCCTCCCGCCCGGGGCCGAGCCCGCCCAGGTGCGCCGCCTCTTGCGCCTCTTCCAAGCGAACGTCCAGGCCGCCTTCGCCTACCGCACACCGGTAGCCGCAAGCCCGATCGACCTCTGGCTGGCGGAAGAGGGCGTGGACCGGGAGGCGCGGCTCGCGGTCTGGGAGCGGGTCGCCGTCGGACGGCTCGCCGTCCACACCGCGGCGGGAGACCACTACAGCCTGCTCCGCACGCCGCGAGTCCACGCGCTCGCGGCGGATCTCGCCGCGGTCTTTCCCAACGCCAAATCGGCGCGATAAAGCCTTACGGGTCGCGCGGAACGCTTGCGCGCGTTGCGCAACGCTTAGGCGTGACGCGCAAGCGTTCGTCCATGCGTCTCAAGCATTAATCGTGACGCGTAACGCTTGGTCGCGTCGCGCAACGCTTGGTCGTGATGCGCAAGCGTTCGTCCACGTGTCGCAAGCGTTGGTCGCGACGCGCAAGCCTTCGTCGCGTCGCGTAGGGCTGGGTCGCATGGCAGGCGGCGCGAGTCTGCCCAGGGCGCTGCCCTCGCTAGGAACTACGGCTCGGGAGGCCTCAAGCCACCCGGCGGACGCGTGGCAACGTTCCGCCCCGCGTCCCTCCCCCCTGAGCGGTGTGGTGGGCGGGGATGGGGGGAGCCTCCCGAAACTTGCCCGCCAGCCGCCCGTCAGCTCGCCTCTTTTGCCGCCGACAAGATCTCCAGGTTTTCGCGAGCGGTCTTCATCAGCGGATGTTCCGGGCCGTAGCTGCGCTCGAAGATGTCGAGAGCGCGGCGCATGAGTGGCTCGGCATCGCTCATGCGGTTCGTGGCCTTAAGGAGCTGAGCGAGATTGTTGAGGTCTATTGCGACGGTGGGGTGTTCGTTACCGAAGGAGGCCTGGTCGATGTCGAGAGCGCGTCGCATGAGGGGCTCTGCTTCGTCCAGGCGGTTCGTGTCCTGGAGGAGCTGAGCGAGGTTGTTGAGGCGAATGGCGACGTTGGGGTGCTGGTTTCCGAAAGAAATCTGGTCGATGTCGAGAGCGCGCCGCATGAATGGCTCTGCTTCATCCAGCCGGTTCGTGTCCTTGAGGAGATAGGCGAGGAGGTTGTTGAGGCTTACAGCGACGTTGGGATGGTCGGTGCCGAAGGAGTCCTGGTAGATGGCAAGAACTCGGCGAAAGAGAGCCTTCGCCTCCAAGAAAAGCCCCTTGGTCTTCAGTAGAACACCCAGCTGATCCATAAGCTGGGCGGTGGGATGTTGGATCTCCAGCCGATCCGCATGAGCCAGGCCTCCGCGGCATGAGGCCGAAGGAGATCCCAGACCGGCCAGGTCCGGACATCATCTGGAGGCTCAGGTGGTGCAAAGCGGTCAACGAGTTGCAGAGCCATCTCGGTCCAGCTACGCCGCGACTCCTCTGGAACCCGATTCCGCGTCACCTCCTGGACCATGCGATGAACGAGAACCACACCTTCTTCCTGCTCGATCATCGAATAGGCGGCGAGAGCCGCCAGAGCCGCTCGAACGGTCTCTGTCGTGGGAGACGTCCCGCTTTCCTCCGCCATCTTCTGACTCGCCTCCGCCACGATCTCCTCGCCGGTCTCGAACAAACCGATAGGGATCGGCTCCGGCGCGAGGAAGGCCATGAGGCGGAGGAGGGCAGCCGGAGCTGGACCAAGGCGTTCGACGGTCTGCTGCCATGTCACCGCGAGCGAATGGGGATAGTCCATCACCCGTTCGTCGTACCAGCCGAGGACATCCTCGCGGGTCTGGTCCCAGGCATCGAGGTAGCCGCGCAAGGAGAACCGGTGGTAGGCGATGTAGGCTCCGGCCTGCTCGAGCGCCAAGGGAAGGCCGTCGAGCAGGGTGGCAAGCTGGGCAGCATCGGCGCCATCGGTCGGCTTCTTCGCCCGCGCGTCCTGAGTGCGCTCCAGGAGGAACGCGTTCGCCTCTTCCGGAGGGATGCGCTCGACCTCGCGTTTCCCGAAACCGGCGGGCCACGCCTTGAGCCGCGAGGTGACGAGAACCTTCCCGCCCTGGAGGCGGGGCAAGAGCTCCCGGACCGCCCGGGCCGCCTCCTCCGTATCCACGTTGTCGAGGATGAGGAGCCAACCGGGGTTCTCCCGCAGCCAGGTAAGAACAGCGCCGAAGACCTCCTCTTCTGCGGAGGCCTGCCGCTCCGGCAGCCGAAGCAGGTCCGCGCCCGCCAGCGCGGCGATCTGCGCGCGGAGACCGGCCGGCGAGTCGGCGCGGACGAAGAAGGCGGCGCCACGATAGAGGTGCCCGTGGCGCCAGGCGTGCTCGACCGTTAAGCGTGTCTTGCCGATGCCGCCGAGGCCATGAAGAACCTTCTTCGGCACGGCGGACGTGGCGAACGTTTCGAGCTCCGCCAACTCCTTTTCTCTCCCCTTGAAGAGGTCGCCCAAGGACTCGAAAGGGAGGTTGTGGAGCGGGGGAGGGGAGAGCCCGGGAGGCGGCTCGGCGGCGGGCTTTTGGCCGGTGATGCAGGCGACCAGCTTGGCGAGTCCCTCAGGGGTGAAGCCGCCTCGGAGGTCGACCCACGTAAAAGCCCGGAGGAAGAGCGGCAGCTTTGGTTTCTTGGCGGCGCCTGGAAGAAGCACGGGGATGACAGGTTGGCCGCCTTCCACGCACTGCAGAAGGCAGGCCCGCATCTCGCGGTCCTCCCAGGGACCGAGCCCGTCCCTGCCCACGCAAACGATCGCAGCAGGACTGGTCTCAATGATGTCTCGAGGGCCTTCTGCCAGTCGCGCCCGGCCAGCAGCTCTTCCTCATCCAGCCAGGGCCGCAAACCCTTCTCCCGGAGCCGCTTCCAGAACCCGTCCGGGAACTTCCGCTCGAGGAAGAGGACGCTCTCGTTCACGCGGCGGCGACCGCTTCCTGGCGAACCCGGGACAGGAAGAGGTTCTCGTCGGCTTGCCGGTACGCCTGGAAGCTGAACGGGAGGGTCGAGAGGGAGAAACCCGAGTGCAGGGAAAGCGGCCAGGTCACCGGCTCCATCCGCAAGAGCTCACGCACCGGCTGGACCGGCCCATCCAGCAGGATGAGCAGATCAACGTCGCTCCCCTCGCCCGCCTCGCCGCGCGCATAGGAACCGTAGAGCAGGAGGCTGCGGAAGCGCTCCCCATAGAGATCCCGGAGCCCGCGCTCCAGCTGGGCCAGGGTGCTCGCGAGCTGGGGAGGGAGGGTGGCCATAGAAAAGTCTACTCCAGATGGGCACCTCGCTTTGCGATAACCTGCAAACGGCGTCCCTTCAGCAGCTGTCAGTCCTCTTCCCGCAGGATACAAGTCCCCGGGCTCTCCGCTACATTCGCACCAGCGCTATGATTCTTTCTCATGCCCGATCGGCAGAAGGCCTTCCTGAGCTACGCCCACCGCTATCAGCCCTGGGTGAAGATCCTCCACCGCAATCTGGAGGCGAGCCTCGCCGCCTCCGGCCACCCTGGACAGGTGTTCCTCGACGACGTTGATCTCGCGAGCGGCCGTTCCTGGATCGGGCAGCTCCAGGCGGGCCTCGACCGGGCCGAGCAGCTCATTCTGGTCGTCACCCCGGAGGCCCTCGCCTCTCCACGGGTCGCCGACGAGTGGCAGAGCTTCCTCGCCACCCGGAGGGACTGGCGGGAGGGGAACCTCCATCTCGTCTACCTGGTCGAGACCCCGCTGCCTCCGTTCCTCGCTCAGATCCAGACGGTGGACTTCCGGGAAGCCGGCGAGGAGAAGTTCCGTCGCGGTCTTGAGACGCTTGTGGGCGGCCTTCTCGGGCAGACGGATCGGCGGAACCTGCCCACGCTCCCAGCCGGGATCGAGATCCCCGCACCGCCTGAGCCTGGGCTTCCCGCGGCGCTGCGGACCTGGCTGGTCGATTGGCTGACTCCTCTTCTCGCCAAGAGATTGTCTCGGGTCGCCATCGCCTCCTGGCTTCGGCTGGCCCCAGAGAAGCTCGACGGCCAGCCCTCTTGGGCCTGCGCCGCCTCGGCCGCACTGGTCTGGGCAACTGCTGATGAGGAACCTATCGCTGCTGCCCTTCGGATCGTCGAGACCCTGGAGGAGAATCTCGAGGAGGATGAGCCGGACCGGGTCGCGGCGCTCGCGCCGCTGCGCGAAGAGCTTAAAGCTTTGGGCCAACAGGGCCCCGACCGTAGTCTCCTCGCCCTCTGGCTTCGCCAGGTCGCCGCCGATCACGAGCGGCTGGCCCCCTACTTCCAGCGTCAGGCCGAGATGGAGCTTCTCGACCGGATCTACGTCCAGCTGGAGCTTCGTCCCGAGACCCTTCGCGCGGCTTCCCTGGAGCCCGGAGCGGCGCGGCTCGACCGTCCGCTCGGCCTGCGCGACGTGCTCGCCCTCGATCGCACCGCCCACCCTTGGGTTACCGGCCGCTGGGTGGTTCTGGGCGACCCGGGCGCCGGAAAGACCACGCTTCTGCGCCACCTCTCGGCCTCTCTCGCCCGGCAGGCGAATCGTCCTTGGGTGCCCCTCTACGAGTCGCTTCCCCGCCTGATGCGAGAGGGCTACTCGCTCCTCGATCGCGTGGTCCGTCGCCTGGAGCTGGCTGGCCATCCGGCCCCAGGGATTCAAGGCTGTCCTCGACCGAGAGGGTCAGCAAGGGCGCCTGCTCGTGCTCTTGGATGGTCTGGACGAGGTCCCACGCGAGGAGCACGAGCGAGCGGAAGAACTTCTACGCGACCTCGCCGCCACGTGGCCCGCCTCGCCGCTCGTCGTCACCAGCCGCCCCATCGGCTACCGCCCTCCGGGGAATGGCTTTCGCGAGCTGACCCTCCTGCCTCTCGACGGCGAGCGCCGCCGGGAGTTCCTCGCCCGTTGGTTCGGCCGCGCGACCGGTGTGCCGGACGATGCCCGCGCCATCGCGGCGCTTTCCTCTCTTGATGGGCCTGAGCTTCGCGAGCTCGCGGGCAATCCTCTCTACCTCACCCTCATGGCTCTCCTTTTCGAGCAGGAGAAGGCGCTCGACCGAAACCGTACCCGGCTCTACGACCAGGTCTTCGACCTCCTTCTCGAGGGGAAGCATCGGTTCCAGGAAGCGCCGATCGACCGCCCGGCTGCGGTCCGCCAGGCTCTCCGGTATCTCGCCTTCTCTATGACCGTCGACAACCTGGATGCCGAGCCGCGGAACCGGCTTGAGGAACGTCTCTACCAACCCGCCGCAGAGGCCCTGTGTCGGGATCTGGAGCGCGTCCCACGTTGGCGCTCAGGACTGCGTTCATTCTTCGACGAGGTCGCCGAGCGAACAGGTATCCTCGGTCCTCACGACGGTCCCGATGCAGACTGGCGCTTTTGGCACCGCACCTTCCGCGAGGCCTTGGCCGCCGAACGCCTGGCCGAGGAGTACGGCGAGAAAGAGGGCAAGACCAACCTGCTCGCCCGCGCCCGGACGCTCACCGCAGACGAAGATTTGAGTCGCTGGGCTGAGCCTTTCGCCCTCCTCGTGGGGCAGGTTGATGCGCCGGACGAGTTGGTGCGTGCCCTGGTAGCTGAGAACCGTCCTCTCGGTCTGCGCGCCCTGGCCACCGCCCAGAGTCTCAAGGGCGACACAGTGCGCGAGGTTCTTGAGTTTAGCGTAAATATCGAAGAGCGGCCAGAAGTGTATCGGCGCCTGCCCGAACTAGTGGGAGAGCCCCAGCGGGTGCTTGCACTCATCCACCGACTTCGTAAGAAAACTCGAAGCGGTAAAGACCTCTTCTTCCTCGACCAGGCGGCTCAGGAGGTCGCCCGACGTGCGCCGGAGCACGCTAGGGAAGCGGCGGCTTTACGCAATCGCCTATACGACCACATCCCGCCGCCACCGGAAGAGCTTTTCCGCTGGATCGAGTCGCCGCTCGACGGCCGCGTGGCGCTCTGGCGGAAGATCCCCGCTGGGCGGTTCTGGATGGGAAGTATTGAAGGCGAGGGCCAAAGCAATGAACATCCCCGCCACGAGGTGACGATCGCGCGGCCGTTTCGCTGCAGCGTGGTCCCGGTGACCCGGACTCAGTATGCGGCCTTCGATCCTGAGCATCCCCGTGGTGTTTGGGGAGCAGTCCCAGGAAAGGAATTTGACCACCATCCGGTGGTGAGAGTTACCTGGTACGAAGCTATATCCTTCTGCCGCTGGCTGTCTTTGATCTTTCCTTGGGCACGCGGTGCCCGGCTTCCAACCGAGGAGGAGTGGGAGCACGCCTGTAGGGCGGGCACAGAGAGCCGGTACTGGAGTGGCGACTCTGAAGAGGCTCTCGCGGAGGTTAGCTGGTACGGGGCCAACGCCAGTAGCCAGACTCACAGGGTCGGCGCGAAGCTTGCTAATCCCTGGGGGCTTTACGATGTCCACGGCAACGTTTGGGAGTGGACGCTGAGTCCCCGGACGGGCTATGAAGTGCGCGAGAAAGGCCTGATCTTAGATCCTCTTGAGGTCGATCCAGGTACCTTCGAGGCCTCGGAAGGCGGCATGTGCGCGCTCCGCGGTGGCTGCTCCTGGAGCGACGCATGGAGGGTGCGCTCGGCACATCGGATAGAAGAGGATCCGGAGCACGAAGGCAGTGGTGAAGGCTTCCGCGTTATCCTCCCAGCCGGCCCTGAGCTTCTCGAAGGTGTATCAGGCTCGATCGCGCCGTAATGCTGCAATAGGAGGTGGCGTGGTTATCAAAATGCTCGGCACCGGACTGCATTCCCCAACTTCTAACGGCCTAAGATCTGGCTACCGCCGAGTGTTCGGCAACAGCGGAGTGGGGAAGAGCGAGGCGGTCCCCCGGTCGTCCGCCATGAGGCTTTCAGGGCCGGCTGGAAGGACGACGCGGAAGCCCTGATACACACGTTTCCGAACCTTGGATCCCTGTCATACCGGCACGCTGCGCGCGCACTCTCTGCGCCGTGCCAGAAGCTGCCACCGCGTAATACCCGTCTGCTGCCGACAGGGGATCCCAGGGATCGACCTGCGGATACTTGCCGTAGGGGCCCTTCCAGTCGGCCACCCCCTCCCAGACGTTGCCATACATGTCGTAGAGACCCCACGGGTTCGGTTTCAGCTGCCCGACTGAATGGGACCTCCCGTCGGAGTTGCCTCTGTACCATCCGACCCGATCCAGAGTCGTGGGGGAACCGTCGCGGGCGCAGTACTCGCGAGGCGAACCCCACGCGCCGCGTACTCCCACTCGACCTCCGTCGGCAGGCGTCCCCCTAACCACGCCGCATAGGCGTAGGTCGAATGCCAGCTCACATAGACCACGGGCAACTCGTCGTCTCTCTCTCCTGGCCAGGGACAAGTCGACGGTACTCATGGTTCGTTACCTGGTGAGTCGCCAGCCGAAAGGGCAAAACTGGCACGGTGCGAGCCGGCCGCTCGTCACCCTCGCCAACTCCTGTAGGGCTACCCATGAGAAAGGCGCTGCCGGGTATCACAACCCACTCGCTGTCCCCGTGCCCGGGGGACGGTATAGACCGCTCCCGGAGGAGCGCCAGGACCCGGTCCAGCGAGGCTCTCGCAACGGAAGAGCCTGGGATCGCCGTCGCCCTTACAGGGCTTTCAATTTCTAATCTCGCTGACCAGGGGCTTGCGCCCCTGTCTAGACGCCGTCACCCCTCCGGGGCTGGCTTCTCGTTTCATTCCCTCGGCTGAGCGCTCCGCACCCTACCGCGAGGTCTTACCCCCGCACTCCAGACGCACCAACCGCTTCCCCGCCCGGTACTCGGCGAGCGCGAGCTCCTTGAGCGCCGGGAAGCGGGCCGGCTCGATCCAGCGGCTCTTGAGCTCGGCGCGGCGCTCGACGGTGAGGAGGGTCCCTTCCATTCCGACCTTCTGGTGGAAGCTGCCGAGGTCGTTCTCGACCGCCGCGTCCTGCGCCGCCGGGGGACAGCTGCCCTCGGGGAGCTGGAGCCTCCAGACGGAGCGCGTCACCTCCGGGGTCAGCACCATCGGCACCGTGCGGCCTTCCAAGAGCCCGGGCGCGGGCAGGCCGTGGAGGCTCGGAGGCTGAAAGCTGCCGCCTCGGGCGGCTGTGGCATCGCTGCCAGGCGGGAAGAACCCGGGGATCTGGACCCGGGCCGAGATGCGGAGCGAGGGCACCCCTTCCCGCGACGCCTTGACGCCGAGCGCGGTGAGGGTCGTTCCGGGGAGCGCGGCGGCCAGGAGGGACCGGGCGTCGGCCTCGTTCTCCTCGGGCCGGCGGGTGGCCAGGCGGCTCACCCAGGCGGCGCCGGTCTCGCCGGTGACGAGGAGGACCGCCTGGCCCACGGCGTCGCCCGTCGCCGTGCCGGCGAGGGTCACCTCCAGCGACCGGGACTCGACGGCCGGCCGCACCGCCGTGTGGACGAGGAGGCTCCGGTCGCCACGGAGGACCAGAGCTTCCTGGTCCTGGACGGAGGCGGGGAACCAGAAGGCGGAGCCCAGGGTCTCGGTGGCGTCGATGAAGAGGAAGCCATCGGACACCGGGTCGTCAGGCGTCGGGTCGAGCCCCACGACCGGCACCGCGACGACGACGTGGTTGAACTCGTTCGGAGACGGGAAGTCGGCGTCCACCCGGCCCATGGGCGCCAGGCGGATGAGCGCCGGATAGGCCTCGATGCCGACGGCGGCGAGGAGGTCGACTAAGAGCACCGACTTGTCCTTGCAGTCGCCCCAACGCCGGGTCAAGGTGTCTTCCGGCGCCGCCGGACGGTAGCCGCCGATCCCCACCTCGACCGCCACGTAGCGCACGTCCTTCCGCGCGAAGGCGGCGAGCGCCTCGATCTTCTGGCGCCGGCCGGGGATCGTGCCGGCGATCTCCTCCGCTTTTTTGCGCAGCGCCGGTGTGCCGTGCGGCACGGAGGCGACGAGATCCCCGTACCAGCGGCCGATCCCGGCCCAGGTCGCCTGCGGACCCCAGCCGTAGCGGAGCACCGGGCCGAGCGATTCAGGGGAGTGCTCGGGCGGCTCGACGGCGGGGAGGCCGCTCGCCGTCACCACGACCCGACCCGGGGATTCCTCGACCGTCAGGCCCTCCTTCGAGCCGTCCAGCCGCCAGCGCCAGGAAGCGTTCGCCGGGGTCGCCGGAGCGCCCCGGATCTCCACCCGCAGGCGCTCGATCCGGTCGCCGTCGGTGCCCAGGTGGATGCGCCCGGCGGGGAAATAGGGTTTCTCCTCCACCTGGTAGTCGAGGTGGAAGACCGAGCCCACGGGGACCGCCGGGATCTCGACGGTCCGCACCCGGCTGGAGCTGTGGATCTCGAAATCGGCGGTCACCTCGGCGGTGTCCTGCCCCCTGCGGCCGACCTTCACCACCTTGCCGTCGGGTTGGGTGGCCGAAGCCTTGAGGTCGACGAGCTTGCGGTTCAAATCCAGATAGATGGGGTAGGGGGACCAGGCGCCGAGATCCTTCGGCGAGTCGAGCCGCACGGCGAGCTGGGTATGCTCGGAAACCGAGCCGTCCGCCCGGATCTCGATCGTGATCGACTTGTCGAGGATCGTCGCCGCCCGGGCCGGAGCGGCCAGGGCCGCCAGAGCGACGAGCAGCGCGGCGCTAGCGGCGTACGAGGACCAGACTCTCGGCATCGCTCTTCTCCACGGCACTGAACAGGGCGCGCATCCGGTCGACGCCCTGGAGGGTTACGATCTGCTTCTTCGCCACGTCGAGCCGGCGATGGTAGGTGAGCGAGCGCTCGGCGTCCTTCACCTCGAGCTCGGTCTTCAAGGCGCCGGCATCGCTCTCCTGGGCCACCGGCTGCGGGCGCCTCTCGACCTTCCAGCCGTCGGGCCAGGTGAGCTCCAGCTCGACCTCGTCGCGGTCGGCGAAGTCGAAGAGGACGGGCGAGCGCCGCTGGGCGGAGGGGAGGGCGAAGGGCTGGGAGGTGGGGCCGAGCGGCCGGCTGGGGAGGACGCTCACCTCGTCGCCCAACGCCTCCTCGGAGCGCTGGGCCATCTTCCAACGGACCTCGACCTTCGGGTCCTCCGCCGACTCGGTGACCTGGACGTCCGTCACGGTGAAATCCTTGAGACCCTTCTCCAGCCACTGCTTCCAGGCGGTGGCGGTCTTCTCCGCGTCCTCCTTCCAGCCGATCCTAAGGGTGGCGTGCTGGCCGGTGAGGACGAGGGTGCCGGTCCCCGCGAGCGCCCCTTTCGGGTCCACCGCGAGCTTCAGCATGGCGTGCCGGCCGTTATGGTCGAAAGGCGCCTCCGGCAGCGCCACGCTCTCCGGCTTCTTGCGGTCGGGGATCACCGCGATCGTCCCTTCGAGCGCGTAGGGCAGCTGGCCGAAGCCCAGGGCGCGGTCCGCCGGGTCCAAAAAGATCCGCTTGCCGTCGATCTCGGCCGCCACGACGTTCTCGTCGAACCAGGCCGGGTTGGCGAGCCGGAGGTCGACCAAGCCGTGCGCGCGCTCGGCGGCCCAGACCGGCGAGGCCTTGATCTTCACCGCGTTCAGCATGGCGACTAAGAGAAGGGCCTTGTCGAGGGCGTCGCCGCGACCTTTCGAGAGCGTGCTGTCGACCGAGTGCTCGGAATTGAGGAATGCGTGTCCGGCGCCCTCGGTCACGATGCCGTCGCGGACGAAGCGATAGATCGCCGCCGCCTGCTCGCGTTTCCCTTTGCCGGCGGCGTTGGCGGCCTTCGCCAGCTCCTCGGCCTTGTGGGAGGCCTTGCGATCGGCATTCAAAACCTTGTCATAGTCGTCGAGCAGCAGGTCGGAGGTCGACGCCCAGGTTTCGAGCAACCGCCGCTCGTCGCCGTAGGCATGGAAGACCGTGGGGAGCATGGTGATCTGCGCCGTCATGTCCTCGAAGGGGAAGCCGAACGGCTCGTTGGGCACCGCCGCCACGTGCTCCACCCAATTGCGCGCCTTGGTGCCGCGAACGGTGTCCGTGCGCTCGCTCTTGATCCCCACCCCGAGCGGGTCGCGGCTCCAGGTCTGGACCGACATCGACTTCGGAATGTAATAGACGATCTCCGACTGGAGGGTCGGCAGCGGGCCGGCGAAATACCAGGGCTCGATGAAGAAGATCGAATCGAAGTGGAGATCGTAGTGAAAGTCGAGGATGGCCCCCACGGCGACGGCGGGGAAGGCGACCGCGGTGACGTAGAGGTCATGGTTCTTCGATACCCGGCGGACGAACTTGGCGTCTCCTGGGAGCGGGACCACCGTGCCGTCTTTGAGGATCGTGCGGCCGGCGAAGCCCGAGAGCCGGACGTATTCGCTGTGCTCGATCTCGACCTCGCCCTGGCTCTTGCCCTCTTCGGTCAGGATCTTGATCCGCTCCTCGACCGAGAGCCGCGAGGAGACCTCATGGTTCGCCGGGTTGAGCATCTGAAACTCGCCCTTGTGGAAGAGCACGACGGCCGGAGCGTTGGGGGAGCCGGGGACGCTCGCGAGCGCGCGCTCGGCGTCGGTGACCGGGGGGAAGTCCGCGCCGAACGCGGCGCCGGGCGCGCCTGGAAGGACGAGCGCCAGGAAGATCAGGGCGGACCGGACGAACGAAACGGTGCTCCAGCGCAGGGCGGCCGACGGCATCTCTACTCCCTCAGGGGTTTGTGGGTTCTATCGTATCGCGGCTTTGGAGAAGAGTGACGGGGAAGGAAAAAACGTTTCATCCCATCATCCCTCAAGGCTTCTGCCGGACCAAAACCAGCCCCTGGGCGTCGCTTTTCTCCGCCGCGTCAAAGAGCGCGCTCACCCGCTCACAGGCGTCCTGTTTGACGAACTGGCGCTGCCGGATCTCCAGCCGGCGACGGTAGGTGAGCGCCCGCTCCGCCTCCTTCACCTCGAGCTCGGCGGTGAAGGCACCGGCGTCGTTTTCCGCGCGCACCGCTTCGGGATGCGTGCCGACCGTCCAGCCGGCGGGCCAGGTGAGGGTGACCTCGACCTCGCCGCGGTCGGCGAACTCGAAACGGATGGGGGAGCGGCGCAGGACGGTCTTCACCTTGAAGGGCTGGGCCGCGGGGCCGAGCGGCTGGCTGGGGGAGAGTCTCACCTGGTCGCCCAAGACCTCCTCCGGGCGCTCGGCCATGGCCCAGCGGAGGGAAATCTTCGGTTCCTCGGGGCTCTCGGTCACCTGGACCGCGGAGATGGTGAAGTCCTTGTAGATCTTCCCCAGCCACTCCTTCCAGGCCTCGGCGGTCTTCTCCGGAGAGTCCTTCCAGGCGATGCGCTCCTGGGCGCGGTGGCCGGAGAGGAGGAGGGTGCCGCTCCCGGCGACGGCGCCCTTGTCGTCCACCGCGAGTTGGAGCGTGGCGTGCCGGCTGTTGTGCTCGGCGGGGGTCTCCGGCAGCACCACCGGCTCGGGCTTCTTCTTGTCGGGGAGGAGGGCGGTCGTCCCTTCGAGGTCCGCCGGCAGTTGGCCGAAACCCAGCCCTGCCGCCGCGGGATCGAGATAGATCCGCTTGCCGTCGATCTCGGCGGCGACGAGGACGCGATCGAACCAGTGGGGATTGGCGAGCCGCAGGTCGACCGTGCCGCCGTCCCGCCCGGCGGCCCAGACCGGCCGGGCCGGAATCTTGACCGCGTCGAGCATGGCGATCAGGAGGAGGGCCTTGCGCACCGAATTGCCCCCCTTGACGAGCACGGCGTCGACCGTATTGTCCGGCCCGAGGACGACACCGCCCAGCGGGCTCGTCGTCACCACCTGGTCGCGGACGAAGCGATAGAGGGTCTCCGCCTGCGGTCGCTGGCCCGGGCCCGCCGTCTTCTCGACCGCCGCGACCAGCTCCCGGGCACGATGCTTGGCGTCGCCGTTGCCGCGCCGCGCCTCGTCGTAGGTCTCGAAGAGGAGAGCCGAGGTGTCCGCCCAATTGTCGAGGAGGGGCCGGGGGGGACCGCCGGTGCTCAAGCCGGTGGGGATGACGGAGACCTGCGCCGCCAGATCCTCGAAGGGGAAGGCGTAGGGTTCCCGGGGCACCGGCGGCACGCGGTCGGCCCAGGTTTTGAGGCGCGTGCCCCTGAGAGTGCTCGTCTTCTCGCTCTGGACCCCCACCGAGTAGGGGTCCCGGCCCCAGGTCTGGACGCCGAGCGAGTTGGGAATCTGGTAGGTGATCTCGGAGTGGAGGACGGGCAGGCGGCTCGCGAAGTACCAGGGCTCCAGGTAGAAGATCGAGTCGAAACGGAGATCGTAGTGATAGTCGAGGATGGCCCCCACGGCGACGGCGGGGAAGGCGACCGCGGTGACGTAGAGGTTGCGGTTCTTCGACAGCCGGCGGACGAATTTGGCGTCGGCCGGCACCGGGACGACCGTGCCGTCGGGCAGCACCGTGCGGCCCGCGAAGCCGGAGAGGCGGGTGTCGTCGCTGTGCTCGATCTCGATCTCCCCCTGGTTTTTACCCTCTTCGGTGAGGATCTTCACCCGCCGCTCGACCGAGAGCCGGGACGACACCTCATGGCTCGCCAGGTCGAGCATCTGGAACTCCCCTTTGTGGAAGAGCACGACGGCGGGGGCGTTGGGCGCCCCGGCGACGGTTTTCAGGGTCCGTTCCGCGTCGGTGACGGGAGGGAAGTCCAGGGCGCCTGCGACCCCGGTCCCCGCGCCGAGTGCACCGAGCGCGCCGAGCAGCAGGGCCGCGACCATGGCCCGGGAGGGGAAAATCTTGGATTCCATCTCGAAAACCTCCCTTCGACGGTTCGGGCGCTCCGGCGTCCCTCCCCTGCCAGGAGTGGCAGGAAGGAGACAAGCATTTCGGGAATCGCTCGGAGTCCCTTTTGGCTTCGTGATTCTCCCCATAGTATCCTCGTCTCCGCTCGCAAGGGAAGCACGGAGGACGACAGGATGGGGGACAGCCAGGCAAGCCGAAGCGGACCGATCCGGACCAAGCCGCAGTTGATCCGCGCTCTCCGCGAGGCGGCGGAGATCGAGCAGCAGCTGATGGTCCAGTACCTCTACGCCGCCTTCTCGATGAAGAAGCGGCCGGACGAGCGCTGCAGCGCGGCGCAGTTCGAATGCGTCCGCCGCTGGGGCTCGACGCTCCTGATGGTGGCCCGCCAGGAAATGGAGCACCTGGCGCTCGTCAACGGGCTTTTGACCGCCCTGGGCGCCGATCCCTACTTCAGCCGCGAGAACATCCCCCGCCAGTCGCGCTACTACCTGGGGGCGAACCTGGCGGCCGAGAAGGCGAAGGGCGGCGAGGTCGTCCCCTGCGACATCCCGTTCGTCTTCGAGCGCTTCAACCTGGCGACGATCGGCCGCTTCGTCTGCGCCGAGAGCCCCGGCTACGACGTCCTGAAAGCGAGCGGCGATCCCCTCCCGGCCTGGTGCTTCGGCACCGCCGGAAACCCCTGCGGCTCGCACTCCGAGGCGGAGTACGTGCGGCAGGCCGCGGCGGCCCCGGAAAATGCCGGGACGGGAGCGGCGGAGGGCGGCGGTCCCTACCCGCTCGCCCGCACCCACTTGGCGCCCGGTGGGGTGGAGGCGGTCGATGCCGTCGGCACCGCGGTGAACGTGGCGGAGATCCACCCGGGGACGATCACCGAGCTCTATGCCCTGATCGAAAAGGCGGTCAACACCCTTCCCGATCTCTTCACCGGCAACCCCCATCAACAGGTCTACGTCCCGGTCGAGTACCAGATCAATCTCTTCCCCATCGTCGACGTCGCGTCGGCGAACCTCGCGATCCAGCTGATCGTCGAAGAGGGGGAAGGGATCAGCGCGCCGCCGGGCTTCCAGAGCCACTTCAAGCATTTCTATGACATCCACGACGAGCTCGTGGACGAGCTGGCGCGAGACCCTCATTTCGAGCCGTCGCTGCCGCTCCCCAAGAACCCGCGGCCGGGGGAGATCACGAATCCCTTCGCCCGGCGGACCTTCGATCTCTTCAACTACAGCTACGCGACGCTCCTCTGCGTCCTCACCTCGCTCTACAAGAACTTCGTCCCGGTCGCGTCGCAGATCTATCCGTTCTTCAGCTCGGCCCTCCAGGAGACCGCCTTCGGTCCGGCGATGACGATGCTCCTGCGGCCGATCGCCGAGGTGCTCGCCCACACCCGGTCGGGCGACGGCGAGGAGACGATCGGCCCCGACTACCACCTCTCCCGGGAGGACGAGGATCTCCTCTCGCGCTACGACGCCGAGGCGCTCGGCAACATCGATTTCTTCCTGGCTCGCTTCGCCCACATCATCGCGGAGCTCGAAGCGCTGTCGAAAGCGGATCTGCCGCAGATCGCGCGGAGCGCCGGGGACGTCCCGTATCTCAAACGCCAGCTCCACTTCGTCCTCGAGAGCGCCACCGCCATGTCCAACAACCTGCGGCGGATCTACCAGATCGGCCAGCTGACGCAATTCGTCGTTGCTCCTTGAGAAGGGAAGCCCGTCCATGACCTACGCGAAGCTCCTGGAGATCCAGTTCGGGGGATATTTTCTCTGCCGCCTCGCGACCGATCCCGACCCCACCAACGAGGAGCGCGGGGTCTCCGGCTACACCATGGCGCTCGTGGGGGAGGACGAGCTCGACGCCGTCATCCGCACCCAGGTGACCCCGGAATTTGCGCAGAAGAACCTGCGCGAGCCGGCCGAGCGGATGGGGATTCAAATCGGGGTGAACGTCACCGGGGTGACCTTCGACGGCAAGCCCTACGCGAAGGCGGCCGCGGCGCTTACCGGCGCCAAGGGCGCCAAGGTCGCCCTCGAAGGGAAAAATCCGCCCTTCGACGGCCCGACCTACGACAGCCGCAACAACATCGTGGGCTCGGACGACAACATGGCCTTCGTCGTCAACCCCTTCGAGCTCGCCATCCGCGGCGAGACGGTGTCGATCTTCGCCAAGGATTATCTCAATCCGGCCGATCCCGAGCAGAAGATCTGGAAGATCGAGGACCCCGCCCTCTACGCGAGGCGGCTCCCCACCGCGTTCTCTCCTTCGTCGACCCAGGTGATGTCGATCCTCCGCGTCTTCGACCAGTTCTCCTACTTCAGAGACCGGCGGCGCTATCTCAGCGAGCGTATCGAGATCCTGGAGAAGGAGCTGGCGGTATCCGGCTGTCCGAATCCCGAAGAGCTGCGGGCGAAGATCCAGGCGATGAAGAGCCGCATCTACCAGCTCGAATTCTGGGGCGACCGGGTGAACAGCAAGATGGCCTTCCAGCTCACCTACAGCCACAACATCAACGGACCGCAGACGATCGAGGGCCTGGAGAACCTGGGCGGCAAGGCCGACACCGGCCACCCCTGGCCGGTCACCTACTGGTTCGGCGGCTGGGACGGCGACCTGCTGACCGGGTACATGGCGGGGACTTTGGGGATTCCGTTTTTGCCAGCCCCGTAGGGGCGGCGGCGTGTAGCCAGGGGCGCAAGCCCCTGGTTAGAGTTAACCCACAGAATCCAAAGCCCCGTAGGGGCGACGGTACGCCGGGCTGCCGTCGTTGGTACATCCTCCCCACCGGGGAGGGCAGCCGGGCAAACAAGGTTCACGGCAACGCTGGACAGGTCTCGCTGTAATCCTCCCCCGGCACGTAGCGCTTCCATTCCTCCGGAGTTAGATTGCGCCGGCTAGGCCTCATCCGCCGGCAGGTCTCGCGGATCAGGTCTTCCGGCCTCCAATGATGAAGTACGAGCTGGGTCCGATCCACGATGGCGACGTCCCCGTTTGGCGTGAAGGTGGCTGCCATCGGGGTCGAAGGGGTGAGGAACCTCCCCTCTTCTCGTGCTGTCTTTGTATTCCACATGACAACGTAACGGTCAAGACCCAAGCTCAGGAGATGCTGGGAATCGCGGCTGAACACGAGATCGCGGATAGGGCCGGTCTGCTCGAAGGAGCTCAACTCCCGACCTGAGGGATAGTGGCGGATATGGATTTTGGTCACCCGGGGCTCGCCCATGTCGGCGGTGGGATTCTCGCCGCCGCTCGCTGCCGTGGCGAGGAGCCTGCCGTCTGGACTGAAGGCCAGGGTCTCGATGCCAGTCTCCGGGACGATTGAGAGCCCTCCTCCTCCTGGCTGTCGAGACGTCGAGACCGGAGCCTGCCACCTACGGGAGCGAAGAGAATTCGCTGGCTATCGGGCGTGAAGGAGAAACTCGACAACAACGCAAGGAGCGGTTGGCGGTCGGGAAGGTAGACCTCCTCGGCACCTGTAGCGGCGTTCCATACGAACACCCCTGGCCTGTCGCTAAGGACGATGGAGCCTGTGAGGTGTTTGCCGTCGTGGCTAAAGCCGAGATTTTCCAGAAGTCCACGGATCGCGACTGGCTTCTCCCATAGATGAGCTCCGATCCGCCGAGTGGAAAACTCGCAGACGGTCAAGGAGAAGGAGGGTGAGGGGGTGGGCGGGTTCCGTGTTGTGACTGCCGCTATGGCCTCATCCTGGCTGATGGTGATCGGATAACTGCGTCCATCCCAGCGCGCCACCTCAGTCCGGGTACGAAGATCCAGGAAGGCGGAATACCTGTACGAACGATAGAGCAGGAGGGGCGGATCTGTATAGAATTGCGCTGTGAGTACTCTTTGAAGGAACAAGGAGTCGAGCTTTGCCAGGTTCCATGCTTGTAGGGTTCGGCCGACTGAGAAGGCTTGGCCGGTTTCGTCGCTCAGCGCTACTGACGTTGCCGGTCCATCGCCGACCAGCCGGGTGACCTCGACTTGGTGGAGGTCGAAGATATTGGCGACACCATCCTGGTAGCCCGCGATCAGCCGCGAGCCGTTTTCGTTAAAGGATAGGGCGGTAACCGGCGTCGAGCGCTGGAAAAGAGTTTGGGTCTCTCGGCTGGGCAGGTTCTGGGACACCTGGTTCAACGGTTGAACCCAGACCCTTCCGCCCTCACCACCCAGCACCAGGGAGCTTTCCAACCCGTCGGGAGTGAAAACCATCGCCTGGATTCGCTCGCCGACCGGGAATGACTTGGGGTTTCCCCCCAAACTGAGGTGAATCAAGGCGATATAGGAGGGGGCGTCGAACGCATCGGGCTCGGTGTTACGGCCGAGCACCACGGTCTCGCTTGTGTCGTCGAGAGCGAGGTGGGTCCACACGGCCTCCAGGGCCGGCACGGAGATCACTTCCGCTCGATCCCAACTCGGGTCGGCCCTCCAGACGTGAAGGTGGCCGGCACAGAGCGCAGCGACTACCGCTCCGGTGGCATTGATGGCGACCGCCGGCTTCTTGCCGGGGCATTCGAATTGCGCCATCCTCCGGCCCTCGGTAGCACTCCAGACGACCACGGACCCGCTCTCTTGGGCACCCACCAGCATTGCGCTTTGGCGGGAGAAAGCGAACGAGGAGATTCCGGTGAGCGAGCCGGCGCGAGCCTTGGGCTCTCGGCCACTGGTGGCCCAGAGACTCAGGGTTCCCCCCCGGTCCACAACACCCAGCACGGTTCCCCTGGCACCGAAAGCGATCTGGCGAGCGCCTGAAGTGGGAGGCGGCGCAAGGGGCGGAGGTAGTAGAGACAGGGCGCGATCCGCAACCGCCTGCGCCTCGGGGGTCGGCAAGCGCCGAAGGGACGCCGTCGCAAGGAGAAGACTCGTCTCGAGACCGGCACCGTCCTCCCCCGCGGTCAGCGCCGCTCGGCTCGCGAGGAGGTAGGCGACGGCGTCACTCTTGGACTTCTGCGCCAATAGAAAACCGGTGAGCGCCAGCGCAAAGCCAACGAGACTAATGGCGCCGATCCAGTAGGCGTATCTGCGGGTGAGTTGGGCCTTTCCACCTTGGCCTGGGCCTCGGCGATCTCAGCCTTCCTCCGAGCTTCGGCGGCAACGCTGTCGGCCGCGGCCTTGTTGCTCGCGAGCAGATACTTCTCCGCGGCCGCGAAACCCGGGTGATAGCGGGCGGCCCAGGCGGCGTTCGGTTGGCGTTTCCGCCACCATTCCAGATAGCGTTCCAAGAGGCCGCCCTGTAGCAGGTTCTGTTCAGCCCCCTCCGCTTCGGCGCGCCGGGCGAGATCGACGTAGATCCGCCTCGATTCCTCCTCTTCCGGCACCCACTTGTCTTTCAGGTTCGTCCAACAGCGGAGCAACGACTCGTGAGTGATGTCGATCTCATCTTCCGGCCCGACCTCGTCCTGCTGGTTCTTGAACGGGGTGAGGAAGGTTCTGCCGGCCGTGTCGTCACGGAAACAGTCGACGGCGATCCGCACGGCGTCGAGATCGGCTCCTGTGACGGCGCAGAGATCCTGGACGAGGGCCGGGGTGCGGGCCTCACGTCCTCGGTCGTCGCGGTCGCGGAGCCGGAGGAAGATCCCCTTGACCAGGGACTCCCCGGCCGGCCCGAGACGCTGTACCACCTCGTCCAGAGCCTCCTCGTCATGGCGGTCAAGGGCGGCCTTCAAGGTCGTTGTGCCCTCGGCTGTCTTGGCGACCGCCTGGTAGTCCTCGAATTCGATCTCCCGCTCCAGATTGCTGCTCGCGACCCAGGCACCCCAGATCCGCAGCAGGGCGTTCTGGAGCACCGGCAGCTGGTCGGGATCCTCGCCCAGATCGTTGAGCAGGCGCTGCACCAGATGGGGGGCGATCTCGGCGCCCGCCACGCGCACCGGCCCCTCGATGGCTGCACGGCGTTCGAGACGGGTCATCCGCGGAACGAGGTATTGACTGCGGTTGATCGCCTCCGGGAGGTCGCGAAACTGCGTGCAGTCGCCGAGGAACTCCGCCCGCAGGGTGAGCACGACGAAGATCCGCTCCGCGCGGACGCGGGCTGCCTCGACGAGCAGAGCGACGAAGCGGGCCTTCTCGTCGCGGTCGGCGGTGTGGCTCTCGGTCTTCGCCTTGTATCGGAACAGCTCCTCGAACTGATCGATGAGGAGAAGGACGTTGGCGTCGGCCGCGAGGCGCCCTTCCTGGCGCGCCTGGGCGACCGCCTCGACCACCGCCGCGGAGGCCGAGCGCAGCGTTGCGGCGTCGAGCGCGGCTCCCTTCCCGACGGTGATGCCGGAGCGATTCAAGGCGCGGGCCAGGTTGCCCAGAGGATCGCCGCCCGGGTGGAAGTCCGCGATCTGCCAGTTGGAACCGGCTCTGATCGCATACCCGGCGAGGAGAGCCGGCAGGAGCCCGGCTCGGACCAGCGAAGACTTGCCGCAGCCGGAGGTACCCACGACCGCCACGAAACCGAAATGTTCGAGCCGCCGGAGGATCTCGTCGCTCTGCCCCTCCCGGCCGAAGAACAGATGAGGCTCCTCGCGGGTGAAGGAGCGCAGACCAGGAAAAGGGTGGATCGTCGCCACGGAGGCGGCCGGCTCGCTCAAGCCCCACTCCCGCCGAGGGAGCGCAGAAGGGGGGTCAGCTTGCCACAATCAAATTCGCCGCAGTCCCCGAGCACGACGAGGGGAGGTCCGAACTCCTCCGGAAACAGTCCCTCCGGCAGATCTTTGAACAGCCCTTTGGCTCCCCCCTCGGGCGCGCTCAGGTAAAGGGCGCGCTGGTACCGCGCCCCATGCTCCAGCGTCGCCAAGGTCTTGCTGATCGCCTTCCGGCGCATCTTCACCCAGGTGTCGGGGGCCTCCCCCCAATAGAAAAGGACGGCGTTGGAGTCGCGCAGAGCCTGCTCTTCGGCCAGCCGCAGGCTCTCCTTGTCCGCTTCGAAGACCGGGTCCTCGATGCGGAGCCCCTGGCGGAGGATGCAATTGCGCAGCTGCCGGAGCTCCTGACGAGCGAGATCCCGCGGGTCCGAGACGACGTAGATCGCCTTGCCGAGCACGGGGGCTCGGGAAGGGCGCGCCAGCTCCTGCAAGACGTCCTTGAGATGCTGGATGAAGTCCGGCAACCCCTGGCGGGCGACGACTTCGAGGCGGGCGTCGCGGCAGGCTTCGACCTGGGCGAGAAAGCGCTCTTGGCGCTCCTCGACCGCGGCGAGATTCTCGGGGATCCAGACCAGCCGACGGATTCCGGCGGCCTGATCGAGCTGGACCTCGGGGAGCGATCGGGCCTCCTCCCCCTCGGGTTGCAACCCGAAGCGGGAGCCCAGGAGATGGACCGAGAGAGCGCAGCCGGCGAGCTGTCCGGAGAGCTGCAGGGTCAGCTCCTCCAGCGTGTGGGGCAGTGCCTCGGCCGGCACGAGGTCGCACCGGTCGGCGATCTCGTTGACGACGAAAGCGCGATCGTCCTTCCGATCGGAGGTCACCTCCGCCAGGAAAACTCGGACGCGGGAGGTTCCCGACTCGGCCCGGGCGAGCTTCGCCCGCATTTTCTGCAGAATCCCGGCGAGCGACTGGGCCAGGTTTTCCGCCTGGGTGTGGAAGTCGGCGTAGCGCGGCAGGCCCACCCGGGAGGGGAAGGGGTTGAAATGGATCCCGTCGAACTTCCGGGGCTCGAAGAAGCGGCTCTGGAGCGATTCGATCTCGGCGAGGAACCGGGTCTCCGGGCTGTGCTCGAACGGCGCCTTGATCACCTGCACGAGGCGGCAGGTGGTATCCACGAGCAGACTGCCCCGGGCGCGGGAGGTGGCGTGAAAATGGCGGGCTTCCCGGACGCAGGTGGGGGATTCGATATAGCCCGGCGAAAGGATCGAGACGAAGACGGCGCTCCCGGCAATGGTCGGAGCGAGCGTCTCCCAGAGCGCATCGCCGGCTTGCATCTTCGGGTCCCGCCAGGTGCGGACGTTCCTGCCCAGGAGCTCGCGGAGATGGAGATCCAGGAAGGAATGAAGGTCGCTGACCCAGTCTTCCCCGTTATCGACATGGGCGAAGCTCAGGAAGACGTCTTCCTGGAATCCCGGGACGAAAGGCTTGCGCTCTTCCTGTGCCATGGCTTCGCAGGATTCTATCGCACGGACGAAGGAATCGAGCGTCTCCTAAACTCCTCGAGTCGTCGCACGCTATGCCAGTCTTATCTTCGCGCGATGAGCTTGTCGTAGTCCGCGTGGCTTCCAATCCAGAACCAGAGCACCCCATCCGGTACCTCAAGTCCCAGCGCCCGATATGCCAGCCCCACGCGGCAGGACCAGTGGTCACCAATCCTCTTGAAGTGAAGGGAAGGGTGCTGAGGGTCGGATTTCAGCCGAGCGAAGTTCTTGTCGGCGAGAGACTGAACGTTCCCCGGCAGAGTCCTGTAGCAGGACCAGAACTCCTGGGAGGCATGGTGCCTCAAAGCTCAGTACACTGACCGGCCTCAAAGGCCTGACGCGCGGCTTCGGCGAGGGAATCCAGCTTTCCAGCTTTGGCGTCTGCTTCCAGTTGCCGATCCCACACTTCTGCGTCGAATGCCTGAAACCAGTCGCGGAGCTCGGCGAGCTCGGGTGCGGTGAGGGTGGCAATCTCGTGTTCGAGAGTCTCTAGCTTCGTCATCGTCAAATCACCTGCACCTAATCTACACCAAACCGCCCCCGCTACGGGAAGCTTATCCCTCACCCCTCACTCAAAACGCTGCAACGCGAGGAGCGGATCGATCCGCGCCGCCCGGTCCGCCGGGAGGTAGCTCGCCATCAGGGTGAGCCCGAGGATCAGGAGCGGCACGGCGACGAACGTCACCGGGTCTAAGGGGTTGACCTCGAAGAGCAGCGAGGCGAGCCAGCGGGTGAGGCCCAGGGCTCCCAGGAGGCCGACGACGAGACCGACCGCGGCGACCTCCAGGGATTCGCGGAGGATCAGCCAGCGGATGCGACCGGCCTGGGCTCCCAGCGCCACGCGGATGCCGATCTCCGGCGTTCGTTGGCCCACCAGGTAGGAGACGAAACCGTAGATTTCCACCCCTCCGAGGAGGAGGGCGATTCCGGTGGCGGCGAGGATCATGGAGGCGGAGAAGGTCTGCCGCGCCCGCGACTGCCGGACGACCTCCTCCATCGTCCGCACGTCGGCGAGCGGGATGTCGGGCGAGAGCGCCGCGACCTCCCGGCGGACCGCGGAGGCGAGCGACTCGGGCGGCACCCTCGTATGGAGGACTAAGGTCATCTCGCGGATCGCCCAGGCTCCCGGGTTCTTGCCGAGCAGCGGGTAGTAGACGATCTCGTCCGGCGGCTGGTTGATCTCGCGGTCGCGGACGTCTCCCACGACACCGACGACGGTGTACCAGGGATCGGCCTGGTCGGTCGGCCGGTCGGGGCGAATCCGCCGGCCGACGGCGCTCCCGCGCGGCCAGTAGCGGTGGGCGAGCGCGGCGTTGACGAGCACCACCCCGGTCCGGCCGTCGATGTCCCGCGGCGTGAAGCCACGGCCGGCGACGAGCGGGATGCCGAGCGCCTGGAGATAGCGGTCGGTCACGTAGTTGGTGTAGAGGATCGGCGGCGAGCCGCGGTCGGGGAGCGGAAAGTCCGCGAAGAGGTGACCGGTCCCCGGCACGTTGCCCCCCAGGGGGAGAGAGGAGGCGGCAGCGGCCGAGACGACCCCGGGGAGTCCCGAGACGCGGGTGACGAGATCCGTATAGAAGCGCGCCACGCGAGCGTCGTCTGAATACCCCGCCTGCGGCAGGTCGAGGACGACGGTCAACACGTGATCGGTCGAGAAGCCGGTCCGCACGTCGAGCAGCCGGAGGAAGCTGCGGAGGAGAAGGAGCGAGCCGGTGAGGAGGACCAGGGTCAGGGCGAGCTCCAGGCCGACGAGAACCTGGCGCAGCCGCCGGCCGGCGAGGCCGAGCGTCGTCGTCCGGCCGCCCCCTTTGAGCTCGGCGGCCAGGTCGCGGTTGGCGGCGGCGCGGAGGGCGGGGAGGAGACCGAAGAGAAGGCTGGCGAAAATCGACAGCGCCGCGGAGAAGGCGAGCACCCGCCCGTCCAGCTGGACCTCTTCGAGGCGCGGCAGGTGGGCCGGCCGCAGGGCGACGAGGAGCCGCAGCCCGGCCGCGGCGAGGAGGACCCCGATCGCCCCGGCGGCCGCGGCCAGGAGAACGCTCTCGGCGAGGACGGCACCGATCAGCCGGCTCCGCGGCGCCCCGAGCGCGGTGTAGACCGCCACCTCCCGGCGCCTCCCCTCGCCGCGCACGATGAGCAGGTTGGCGACGTTGACGCAGGCGATGAGGAGGATGCATCCCACCGCCCCGAAGAGCACCCAGAGCACCTTCTCCGCGTCGCCCACGACGACCTCGCGGAGCGGCTTGACAAAAGCCGAGAGCTTGGCGTCTTTCATCCCCTTCGCATCATCGGTGGGGACGTAGCGCTCCAGGTGGGAGAGCAGGCCGTTGATCTCCTCCTGCCCCTCCTCGGCGGTGACCCCGGGGCGGAGACGGCCGAGGCCGAAGCAGTTGAAGGCGCCGATCGCCGCCCGCAGCGGATCGATCGGCATGGGGAGGAGGAGGCTGACGCCGGCGGTCGATTCGATCCCCTCGTGGGTGGGGAAGGCGAAGCTGGGCGGCAGGATGCCGACGATCCGGGTGGCAACCCCGTCGATGCGGAGAACCCGGCCGAGAACCCCGGGGTCGGCGCCGAAATGCCGCCGCCAGAGCGGATCGGAAAGGACGGCGACCGCCGGAGCGCCGGGGCGCTCGTCCCCCTCGGTGAAGGCTCGCCCCAGCCGCGGCGCGACGCCGAGCACCCGGAAAAAGGAAGCGGTGGTCAAGGCCGCCGTCACCCGCTCTGGCGCGCCGCCGCCGCCCGGGGCGCCCGGGATGCCCGCGCCGCTCAGGTTCGCGGTGCCCGCCTGGAAGATCGCCAAATCCGTGAAGCGGTGGGTCTGGGCGCGGTAGAGCAGGTAGAGCGGCACCGACTCCGGGATCGCCATATCCCCCAGCCCGAAGCCCGGCGCCCGCTGGAAGATGGAGACCAGCCGGTCGGCCCCCGGATACGGTAGGGGACGGAGGAGGACGCCGTCGATGACGCTCCAGACGGTCGTCGTGGCGCCGATCCCCACGGCGAGCGTGAGCACGGAGAGGAGGGTGAAGCTGGGGGACCTTCGCAGGTTTGAGAAGGCGCGGCGGAAGAGGGAGAGAAATGGAATCTCCATCATGGGAGAAATCGTATCAGACTGTTTTCACGCGCCTCCCGCCCTTCCAGCCGCCATCCCCGGCGCGGCGAGATCGGCGGCGCTCGGCGACACCGGGGAGGCCGGAGTCGCCGACGCCGGTGCCGCCACCCCGCAGCGGATCAGATACTCCTCGGCGAGCAGCTTGTAGGCGGCGGCCCCGGTCGCCTTGGGGTCGTACTGGAAGATCGTCTGTCCGTGCCCTGGCGCCTCGGCGAGGCGGGTGTTGACCCGGATGGCGATGGCGAAGGTGAGCGGCCCGTGCTCGGCGCGGATCTGGTCGACATGGGCCCGCATCGCCTTTGTGCGGAAGTCGACCATGGTCAAGAGCACGCCCAGGGCGCGGACCCTGCGGCCGGCGTCCCAGGCCAGGCGCTCGGCGGCGGCGATCAGGTTCTGCACCCCGGTGATGGCGAGGAACTGCGGCACCGTGGGGACGATGAAATGGTCGGCGGCGACGACGGCGTTGATCGCCACGAGCGAGAGCGAGGAGGCGCAGTCCAGGAAGATGAAGTCGTAGTCGGCGGTGACCGGGGCGAGCGCGGCGCGGAGCCGCCCCTCGCGGCCGCGGAGCTTGCCGAGCTCGGCGTCCACCTGCCCCAGGTCGACCGAGGCGGTGAGGAGGTCGAGCCCGGGGACGGTGGTGGCGCGGACGGCGTCGCCCGCCGGCACGCCACCGAGGAGGACGTCCGCCGAGGAAGGGGCGAGGCGGCCGCGCTCCACCCCCAGCGACAGGGAGGCCGACGCCTGGCTGTCCAGGTCGACGAGGAGCACCCGGAAGCCTTGCGCCGCGAGCGCCGAGGAGAGGTTGACGGCGCTCGTCGTCTTCCCCACGCCGCCCTTGCGCGAGATGAATGCGGTAACCATATAGACCGCCAACAATTTACCGCAATTTGCCGCCAAAGCGGGAGCGCGGCGGGGATCTACGTCTGCCGGCCCGCCCGCACGAAGATCGGCCAGGTGAGGATCCGCGTCTCTTCGGGGTCGCCCCAGGCCGCCGCCAGCTCGGGGGCGATGCGGGCGACCGGGTCCTCCCCCGTGGCGGCCTCGAAGCGCACGACGGAGGACCAGGTGCGGAGGTAGGCGACGAGCCGCTCGAGGTTCCAGGTCTCGCGATGGTGAAAGACCGGCGCCGGGACCTCCGGGAAGGCGAAGGGGATCGTCCGGTACTCCTCGTCCACGAAGCGGCGCTCCGGGGGCCAGTAGGCGCCGGTGATCTCGCCCGCCAGACGGTCGATCAACGCGCTCACCTCGGGGGTCCCGCGGAGGAGGTTGTAGGACCAGGCGGCGATGGCGCCGCCGGGCGCCAGCACCCGGTGCGCTTCCCGGTAGAAGCGGTCGAAGTCGAACCAGTGGAGGGCCTGGGCGACGGTGAGGAGATCGACCGAGCCGTCCGCCAGGCCGGAATCCTCGGCGGGGGCGACCCGGTACTCGACCCGCGGGTGGGGGAGGGCCTCGTCCAACTGCTGCCGGCTGGCGTCGGTCGCGATCACCTTCTCGAACACTTGGGCGAGCGAGAGTGCCGCCTGGCCGTTGCCGGTGGCGCAGTCCCAGGCGAGCGCCCGCCCGGGGGTGAGCGAGACGACGAACTCGAACAGCTCGGGCGGATAGCCCGGGCGGTAGGCGGCGTAGCTCGCCGCGTGGCCGGAGAAATGGTCTTTGAAGGTCATGGGGAGGAAAGCTTATCGCGCCCCGAATATCGCATCACCAGCAAAGTCCGGTCGTCCTGCGGCGGCTCGCCTTGCACGTGGCGCTCGATCGCGGCGAGCAGGCGGTCGCGGACGGCGGTGGGGGAGGCGGCGGGGCCGGCGAGAGCGGCGACCACGGCGTCGTAGCCGAAGACGTCGTCGGCCGCGTTGGTCGCCTCGATCAGGCCGTCGGAGAGCCAGACGAGGGTGTCGCCGCTCTCCAAGGGCACGGTCCGCCGGCCGTAGCTCTTCCCCATGCCGCCCAAGGGCGAGCCGGGGAGGAGGATCTCCTCGACCTCCCCGTTTCGCAGCAGGTAGGTGGGGGGGTGGCCGGCGTTGGTGAGGATGAGCGTCCCTTCCCGGAAGTCGATCAGGGCGAGGGTCGCGGTGACGAAGAAGCGGGTCCGGGTGTCGGCGCGGACGACGGCGTCCAGCCGGGTGAGGATCTTCTCCGGGTCGTTCTCCTCCTGCACGAGGATCGCCAGGGCGGCCTTGATCATCGCCATCCGGAGGCCGGTCGAGAGGCCGTGCCCGGAGACGTCGGCGATGATGACGGCGAGCCGCCGGTCGTCCAGGCGGAGGATGTCGAAGTAGTCGCCGCCGATCGCCGCGCTGGGCTCGAACAGGCTGGCGAACTCGACCGCCCCGCCCGAGGGGAGATTCCCCGGGATGAGGCTCTTCTGGAGCTCGCGGGCGAGCTGCAGCTCCTTTTCCAGCGCCTCCTTCTGCGCCGCCGTGGCGACGAGGCTCTCCAAGTTCCCGGCCATCTGGTTGAAGGAGCGCTGGAGCGCGCCCAGCTGGTCGCGCCGCTTGGCCGGGATGCGGACGGTGAAATCGCCGCTCTGGAGGGCCGCGGTCGCCCGGCTCATCCGGTTGACCGCCCGGGAGAGCCCGAAGATCATGACGATCGCCATCCCCAGTGCCACGATGTAGACGTCGAAGAGGAGGAAGGCGAGGGCGAAGAGCGCTCCCCAGGCCCCGGTGTCGACCTCGGCCGAGCTCGAAAAGAGGTGGCGGAGGAGGATGCGCGGGCTGCTCCTCAGGGTGACGCTCATCTGCACGGAGACCGGTTTGCCGGAATGGACCCGGCGCTGCTCGCCCGCGATCTCCCCCCACCAGAGGAGCGGCGCGTCCCAGATCGGCTGCCCCTCTGAGCGTTTGCGGAAGAACCGTGCGGCCTCGCCCACGGCGCGCTCGCGGTGGATGCGCTGGAGGGGGAGGGTCCGCGAGCCGACCTGCACCCGGATGAGGCTCGAACCCACGTCGGTCTCGTCGGGCCGGATCATCTCGACCCAGACGCCGCTGCGCTCGCTGAGCGTCGCTTCGAGGTGCCCCACGTAGAGGGCGACGACCCCCACCGCTCCCGCGCCGGCCGCGGGGCTCCGGGCGAGGCCGGCCAGGGTGGGCGAACCGTCCGCCAGCGACAGGAAGGGCGCCAGGATCTCGCGCCGCCCATCGGTGGCGTTGGCGGCGCCGGCGGCGCCGGACGTCTCGGGGCTCTCGAAGTCGGGCCAGACGGCGGGGGTGCGCGGGTCGCCCAGCACCCGCCGGCCGTTCCGGTAGTAGCCGAGGACGATGGTGGGATCGGTCCCGAGGTCCCGGGCGGTGGCGAGGCGGAGGGGCTTGCCGGTGCGGGCGAATTCCGTGAGGCCGGCCTCGGCCTGGGCCTGCACCTCCCCCTGGAGACCGTGGGTGACGTCGCGGAACAGGTGTCCCATGAAGAAGCCGGCGAGGAGATAGCAGCCGACGAGGAGCAGGAGGAGGACCATGGGGATGGGGAGCACCCCGATGAGGAAGTAGGAGAAGGCGAGCCGCCGGCCGACCTTGTAGAGGAAACGCTGGAAGAGGCGCCAGGCGAAGAGGAAGAGGAGGACGAGGACGACGGCGGCGAAGAGAAACTTGCAGATCGTCGACAGGTAGGGGACCTTCGCGACCGCCCCGGCGAAGAGGAGGAGGAGGGTGGCGACCAGGGCCAGGCTCTTCTTGGATGGGCTCGTCACGGTCGGGTTTCATGGAGGGGCCGCCCGAGGAGGCGCCCGAAGGAGTCTACGCTGTCTGGGAGATCAGGGTTTCGGGTCCGGTTTGGCCCGGCCGCCTGGAGTTGCATAGAATGGCGCGGCATCGGGCGACGGGCGGCAGGCGACGTCTGCGGCCAGGGCCGTCCACGCCGAGAATCTTAGCGCGAAGTGAGAGGAGACCGACCGTGTCCAGGATCCCCCGTTTCCAGGAGCACTTGAAGACCGGCTTCACCGCCGAGGCCGCGAGCGCCGCCCGCTTCCGGGCCTACGCCGCCCAGGCCCGGACGGACGGCCTGCCGAACCTGGCGCGGGCCTGGCTCGATCTCGCCGTCACCAAGGACCAGCTGGCGATCTCGCTCCTCGAAGCCTCCGAGCAGGTGCGCGGCAAGGACACCGACCTCGCCGCCGCCATCGCCGAGGAGCGCTACGAGAACGACATCCTCTATCCGAAGATGATCCGCGACGTCCCCGGGCCGGTCGCCGACGTCTTTCTAAAGCTGGTCGCCACCCAGAAGGAACACCTGCGCCGGCTGGAAGCCCTTAGCGACGCCCTCCAGTCGTCGCGCGGCGACGTCCAGCTGCCCGCCGAGGTGGATCAGGGAGTGCCCGCGGCCGGGCGCTGACGCCTCCGCTGGTATCTCCGCTGGTATTTCAAAGCTCCGGAATCTCGATCCGCCGCTTCTCCGGGTCCGGCTGCTCGCGGTAGAGGATGATCACGTGGCCGATCATTCCCACGGCGGCGCTGCCGGTGCCCTCCTCGATGCGGCCGGCGAGATCCTGCTTCTCCTCTTTAGTCCCCGGGGCGTGCACCTTGATGAGCTCGTGGACGTCCAGGGCGGCGGCGATCTCATGGAGGGCGCCCTCAGTCAGGCCCTGCTTGCCGATCCGGACCAGGGGGTTCAGGCTGTGCGCCTGGCCGCGGAGGTACTTGCGCTCTCGACCGGTCAGGTTCTTCATGGCGGGGGACAGTAGCACGAAGCCCGGGAAGCCCTCGGGAGGAATTCCGCGTCTACTACGATAGGCTGCGCTCATGAACCGCTTCGTCTGCATCCATGGCCACTTCTACCAGCCGCCGCGGGAGAACCCATGGCTGGAGACGGTCGAGGTGCAGGACTCGGCCTACCCCTACCACGACTGGAACGAGCGCATCACCGCCGAGTGCTACGGCCCCAACGCCCGCGCCCGCATCCTGGACGGCGAGGGGCGGATCGAGCGGATCGTCAACAACTACGCGCGGATGAGCTTCAACTTCGGCCCCACCCTGCTCTCCTGGATGGAGGTCCACGCCCCCGACGTCTACCGCGCCGTCCTCGCCGCCGACCGCCTGGGACGGGAGCGCTTCTCCGGCCATGGCGGCGCTCTCGCTCAAGGCTACCACCACAGCATTCTGCCGCTCGCCAGCCGCCGCGACCGGCGGACCGAGATCCTCTGGGGCCTGGCCGACTTCGCCCACCGCTTCGGCCGGCCGGCCGAGGGCTTCTGGCTGCCCGAGACGGCGGTCGACTTGCAGAGCCTGGAGATCCTCGCCGAGCTCGGCGTCCGCTTCACGCTCCTCGAGCCCCGCCAGGCGCTCCGCTTCCGGCCGCTTCCTTCAAGCGATGCCGGGGAGGACGGCGAGCCCGCCCCCTGGGAGGAGGCGACGGAGGGGATCGACAGCCGGGTGCCCTACCGCCTGAACCTCCCCTCCGGCCGCAGCCTCGACCTCTTCTTCTACGATGGCGCCATCTCGCGCGCCGTCGCCTTCGAGCGGCTCCTCGCGAACGGCGAGACCCTCGTCGGCCGGCTCCTCGGCGCCTTCTCGGCCGACGATTCGCGGCCGGAGCTGGTCCACATCGCGACCGACGGCGAGACCTACGGCCACCACCACCGCTACGGGGACATGGCCCTCGCCTACGCCCTCCGCCAGCTGGAGGAGGACGAGTCGGTCACCCTCACCAACTACGGTGAGATGCTGGAGCATCACCCGCCGGAGAGGGAAGTCGAGATCGTCGAGGACAGCTCCTGGAGCTGCATCCACGGGATCGAGCGCTGGCGGAGCGACTGCGGTTGCTCGACCGGCGGCCCGGCGGGCTGGAACCAGGCCTGGCGGGCGCCGCTCCGCGCCGCCCTGGACGGCCTGCGCGACGAGATCGCCGGGCGTTTCGAGGCGGCCGCAAAGCCGCTCTTCGGCGATCCCTGGGCGGCCCGCGACGCCTATGTCCACATCCTCCACGACCGCTCGCCCAAGCACGTCGCCGCCTTCCTCGCCCACCACGCCCAGGGCCGGCACCTCGAAGGGGCGGAGCGCACCCAGGCCCTGAAGCTCCTGGAGCTGGAACGCCAGACCCTCCTCATGTACACCAGCTGCGGCTGGTTCTTCAACGACCTTTCCGGCATCGAGACCGTCCAGGTTCTGCGCTACGCCGGCCGCGCGGTGCAGCTCGCCCAGGAGCTCTTCGGCGACCACACCGAGGAGCGCTTCCTGGCCCGCCTGGAGAAGGCGAAGAGCAATCTCCCCGAGGAGGGGGATGGGCGGCGGATCTATGAGCGCCACGTGCGTCCCTCGTTCGTGGGACTCCCCCAGGTGGCGGCGCACTACGCCGTGACCTCGGTCTTCGAGGAGATCCCGGGGCCGGCCCGCACCTACTGCTACGAGGTCGAGCCCGAGGAGGGCCGGAAATTCGTCGCCGGCCGAGCGCGCCTCGCCTTCGGCCGCCTCGGGGTCGCCTCCGAGGTGACCGCCGAGTCGGCCCACCTGAGCTACGCCGTCCTCCACTTCGGCGATCACAACGTCAACGCCGCGGTGCGCGAGATCGGGCCGGAGGAAGAGGCGGCGAGGGAAGAAAAAGCGGGGGAAGACGCCTACGAGCAGCTGGTCGAGGAGGCCGGCCGGGCTTTCGAGAGGGCCGACTTCCCCCAGGTGATCCGCCTTCTGGACCGCCACTTCGGCGGCGTGCCCTACTCGCTCAAGTCGCTCTTCCGCGACCAGCAGCGGCGGCTCCTCGACCGCATCCTCGCCACCACGAGGCTGGAGGTCGAAACCGAGTTCCGCCAGGTGTACCTCCGGCAGCGGCCGCTGATGCGCTTCCTGACCGATCTCGAAAGCCCGCTCCCGGCGGAGTTCCGCGCCCCCGCCGAGCTGGTCGTCAACGCCGACCTGAAGCGCATCCTCGCCGATCCCGGAGCCGATCTCGCCGAGGTCCGCCGTCTCCTCGACGAAGCGCGCTCCCTGGGGCTGGCATTGGATGCCGCCGGCCTCGGCTACGCCCTGGGTCACGGGCTCCTCCGCCTCATCGAGCACCTCCGCGAGCGCCCCGACGAGCCCGGCCTCTTAGAACGCCTGGAAAACGCCGCCACCCTCGCCGTCTCGCCGCCCTTCGAGACCGACCTGTGGAATGCCCAGAACGTCTACTACGAGCTCCTCCTGACGCTCTACGCCGAGCGCTCCGAGCGAGCGGCGGCCGGAGAGGCGGCGGCGGTGCTGTGGGTGGAGCGTTTCCGGGGATTGGGGGAGCGGCTGCGGGTGCGGGTGGGGGGGTAATAGCTACGCGTCGATCCACGTTGACAGAGATGTTTACTGTAGCTACAATAAAAAATGCAGGTCGAATTCGATCCAGCCAAAGACCGAGTCAACCGTGCCAAGCATGGGGTCTCTCTGGTCATGGCCATCGAGCTCGACTGGGAAGCTGCGTTGGTGTGGGTCGACGAACGGTTCGAGTACAACGAGACACGCAGGATCGCGCTCGCTCCGAAGACCGACATTCTGTACTACGTGGCATTTGTGGATCGAGCCGAAGTGCGAAGGATCATCAGCCTGCGCCGCGCCAATCGTCGCGAGGTGAAGCACTATGTCGAAAGTTTCTAAGCGGCCCTCTATCGTGATGCCCACCACGGAAGAAGACGAGGCCATCACTACGGCAGCCCAGAGCGATCCTGATGCTCAGCCGCTCACGCCAAAACAGTTGAAGGCCATGGTGCCGATGCGCGCACTGCGCGGACGTCCAAAGTCTGAGAACAAGAAGCTGCTCCTCTCGGTTCGCTACAGCCCCGAGGTCGTCGCGTACTTCAAATCCACGGGCGAAGGTTGGCAGTCGCGGATGGATGGCGTCCTTCGAGAGTATGTGGAGCGCCACTCGCAGAGAGAATGACGTGGAGCTTCGTCGCGATCGCTCTGCACCGCATGCCTTAGACATCTGCGCGCCCTGATGGGCGCACCCCACGAGGCAGGCTGTCGCTCCCGTTCTCGCTCTCAGCTATTGGATGAGGGCGCGCCGGTAGACAGCCGAGAATCTCTTCTACGATCTCGCCGACCGGCCGGCCGTCGGTGTGGACATGCCGTCCGAGTTCCGGAGAGGCGAGCGCCTCCGAGCAGCGAGCGATCTGCTCGATCGCCCAGCGGCGCGACTGGGGCCGCGACCATCGCCACCTCAGGCGCCACCGTAAGGTGGACGGCGAGGCCAGAAGCGAGAAGGGATGGACCTCGACACCCGCGGAGCGCAGGCCACCGATGATCTCGTCGAAGTAGCGTCGTTCGACCAGCACCATCGGCACGACGAGGGGCCGGCGGTAGTCGCGGAGGAGGCCGAGCGCCGTTTCGAGGGTGAGCCGACGCCACAGCGGCAGATCCTGGAAATCGCCGGTCTGCTCTTCAGCCGGCACGGCGCGCCGGAGCAGGAAACCGATCTCCTCGGGATCGAAGAGGCGAGCTTCCGGCCAGCGCCTTACGAGTTCGCGGGCGACGGTCGACTTGCCGGCGCCGAAGGCGCCGTTGAGCCAGAGGAGCGGCGGGAGCGAGGCGCTCAATCTTCCCCTGGAGAGCTGGTTCCGGTCGGATCAGTCTTTCCCGATCCGAGGAGCGTCTCGGTGAGGTCGAACCGCTCCGCATTTCCTTCAAGGACTACCGCGGTCTGGGATTTGACCTCCTCGACGATCTGCCGGGCGCGCTGCCGGTCTGTGTGAAGAATCTTCATGAGCTGGCCTTCGGTGAGATCACCATCTTCATAGGATTGGACCGCCAGCTCCACATATCTTCTGGAAAGCAAAGGCTCTGCAGAGCTGGTGTGAGCCTCTTGCAAGGATTTCATGTCGCGCACGTGAACTCCTCTCCTTCAGCCGTTACAGGTTCCCACGAGAAAAGTTGCAGGTTCCCGGTACAAAGATTTCAGTAATCATGCTGCCGAACCGAGTTGACTTTGTCAACCATGAGCGGCGAGGACGGGGGCGGCGCCGAGCGGACCGCTCGGTTCCCCCCCGCGCGCCTGAACGCAAAGCGGGATAGACTGAAGGTCGCTTCACAGCGACCCCGACCATGAACGAACCCAGGGAGAGCGGCCTTCTCAGGCTGGCGATCGCCAGGGGTCTCCTGCGCTGGGAAGACCTCGATTCCGTCGCCGAGCGTCTGGCCGCGGACGGCGAGGAGGGCGACGCCGCCCACCCGGAGAAGCGCTGGATCCAGGCGCTCCTCGCCGCCGGCAGTCTGACCCCGGCGACCGTCGCCGCCCTCTCCGCCGAGCTCGAACGCGCCGCGGACGACACCCCGGACCTCAACCGCAGCACCGCGAGCCTGCGTTCGTACGATCCCTTCGCCCGCGGAGAGGGGAGCCCCGAGCTCGCGCGCGAAGGCTTTCCCGAGCCCTCCCTTCCCGCGGAGTACCGCTTCCTCGCCGACTGGACCCGCTACCGGGTCGAGCGCCTGCTCGGCCGCGGCGGCATGGGCACGGTGTTCCTGGCTTTCGACCCCGCCCTCGGCCGCTACGTGGCGCTCAAGTTCCTGCATCGAAACGACGACCAGCAGACCGACCGGTTCCTGCGCGAGGCCCGGGCCCAGGCGCGCATCGCCCACCCGAGCGTCTGCCAGGTGCACGAGGTGGGGGAGGTCGCCGGCCGGCCGTTCATCGCCATGCAGTACATCGACGGCAAGAACCTGGGCGAGCTCGCCGAGGCGCTGCCGCTCTCCGCCAAGCTGCGGCTCGTGCGAGACGTCGCGCGAGCCGTCCACGCCGCCCACCAAACCGGCCTCATCCACCGCGATCTCAAGCCCGCCAACATCCTCCTGGCGCGCGACGAGGCGGGCGAGCTCCACCCTTTCGTCGTCGACTTCGGCCTCGCCCTGGAACAGGGCCAGACCGGGCTTTCGCGGACCGGGGTGATCAGCGGCACGCCGGCCTACCTCTCCCCCGAGCAGGCGCAGGGGCAGACCCTCGACCGGCGAACCGACGTCTACAGCCTGGGCGTCGTCCTCTATGAGCTCCTCGCCGGCGTCCCGCCGTTCGCGGACTTGAACCTCGCCCACGTCCTCTTCCAACTCGTCCTGGAGGAGCCGAAGCCGCTGCGCCGGATCGACCCCCACCTGCCGGAGGACACTGGAGACCCTGGTCGCCAAATGCCTGGAGAAAGATCCGGCGCGGCGCTACGACACGGCGCGCGACCTCGCCGACGATCTCGACCGCTTCCTGGACGGCGAGCCCATCGAGGCCCGGCCGGCCGGCTGGTCCTACCGGGTGGGCAAGCGGCTGCGGAAGCACCGGGCCCTGACCTGGGTCTCCGTGGCGGCGGTGCTCGCCCTCTCGGTTCTCGGCGCGGCGAGCTTCCGGGCGCTGCTGCGGGCCCGCGAGCGGGCCGAGCTCGCCCAACGCTTCGGCCAGCGGATCGGCGAGCTCCAGAGCAGCCTGACCTACGAGGCCTTCCTCCCGCACCACGACGTGACGCCGCACAAACGGCAGCTCCGCGCCGGCATGGAGACCCTCCGCGCCGAGATGGGCCGGCTCGGGGAGATCGCCGACGGACCGGGGAATTTCGCCCTCGGCCAGGGCTATCTCGCGCTCCACCAGTACGAGCGCGCGCGGACCTACCTGGAGCGCTCCTGGCAGGCCGGCGAGCGCAGCCCCGAGCTCGCCATCGCCCTCGGGCGTACCCTCGCGGCTCTCTACGAGCGCACCCTCGCCGACGTCAGCCGCGAGACCAGCCGCGACGAGATCGAGCGCCACTACCGCCTGCCCGCCCTCGCCTATCTCCGCGCGCCCGGCGGCCCGTCCGCGAGCGCGCCCTACCCCGCGGCCCTCCTCGCCTTCTTCGAAGGGCGGTATGCCGCGGCGCGAGCGGCCGCCCGCGAAGCCCGGCGGCAGAACCCCAGGTTCTACGAGGCCGGCCAGCTCGAAGCCGAGGTCTCGATGGCCGAGGGCAACGAGGCGTTCAACGGCGGCCGCTTCGAGGAGGCCCTGGCGCTCTACGACCAGGCGGGGGAGGTCTACGGCGGGCTCCTCCGTGAGGTGCCCAGCGAGGCCGGGCTCTACGATGGCGATTGCGAGCGCCGGACGCGCCAGCTCAACGCCATCCTATCGCTGCGCCGGGCGCCCGAGGCCCAGGTGCGGGAAGCTCTCGCCGCGTGCGACCTGGCCCTCGCGGTGGACCCGGAGCTCGCCGACGCGGTGGTTCAGAAGGCGACGATCTTCTGGCACCAGGGAGATCAGAAGGCCACCCGCGGGGAGAACCCGGCGTCCGACCTCACGACCGCCATCGCGCTCTTGGAGCGCGCTCTCGCGGCCGATTCGCGCAATGCCCGGACCTACAACCAGCTGGCCTCCGCCCACCGGCTGCTGGCCCAGTGGGAGCTCGAGCACGGCGGCGATCCCACGGCCGACGCCCAGAAGGGGATCGACGCGGCGAAAAAGGCGGTGGAGATCCAGCCCGGCCTGCCTTCGGCGCACTCCGGTCTCGGCACCGCCTACCTGCTCCTCGTCCTCGTCGAGCAGCGTCGCGGCGTCGATCCCAGCCAGGCGGTGGAGCTGGCGGCGGAGAGCTACCGGCGCGCGCTCCAGCTCGATCCCAAGCTGATGAAAGCCCAGATCAACCAGGGCAACGCCTGGAAGGCGATGGCCGAGGTCCAGGTCGCCCGCGGGCTGGACCCCAGCGTCTCGGTGGGGAAGGCGGTGGCGGCGTTCGAGCGGGCGAGCCGGCTCAACCCGGGCTACGCCCCGGTCTACAACAACCTCGGCAACATCCATCTCACCCTCGGCGAGTACCTGCTGACCCGGGGGAGCGATCCGCGTGAGGCTCTGACCGCCGCCGCCGAGCGCTACGAGAAGGCCGTCGCGCTCAAGCCCGACTACTCGCTCGCCCGCTTCAATCTCGGCTACACCTACCGGAGCCTCGCGGCCGGGCTTTTGGAGCAGGGGCAAGACCCCGGGCCCGCCCTCGCCGCCGCCGACGCGGCCCTCCTCGCCTACCTCCGCTTGAACCCCACCGACGCCGATACCTTTTTGGAGCAGGCGCGAGTCCGTCTCGTCGCCGCGCGTTGGGATTTGAAACGGAAGACGAGCCCGGCGAGGAATCTCGACCAGGCCGAAGCCGATCTGTTGCGGGCGGCTCTAGTCAATCCGCAATATCCGGACGTCTTCTTCACCCAGGCCCAGGTGGCCCGCTGCCGCGCCGAGGCCACGGCGGATCGCCGGCTGGTCTCGGCGGCGCTCCGCGCCGGGCTCGACCGGCTGTCCCAGGCGCTCGCCGTGACCCCCGGCGAGGGACGCTATCTCGCCCTCCAGGGTCTCCTCGAATACCGCGCCGCCGGCTTGGAACCGGACGCCGGGCGTCGCCAGGCGGGCGCGCGCCAGGCGGTCGCCGCGCTCGCAGGCGCGCTCCAGGCCAACCCGCTTTTGGAACACGAGTACGGACCGGTCCTGGCGGCCGCCCGAAAGGCGGCCGGGGGGAGCGGAGCACCGGCGGCGGCGCCGGCAATCGCGGCGCACGCGCGGCAGGCGGCGTAGCTTCCGCGTTCGAGGCACTCGAGGCGCTCGCTCCCGGTGTTCTGTTTCAATAGATGCCTTGATATGCTATTTGCATTCCATCTGGAGGGCGCCAGCCATGGTCGAGGAAGGCTTCATCGGCGCGCCCGGAGAGGGCGCGCCGCTCGACGCAACTCTCCCCGACAATCCCGCCCTCGCCGGCGAGGGGATGCCCCTCCCGGCGACTCATGCTCCGGCGGACGACGGGGGGATGCGCCTCGGTCCCTACCGTGTGCTGAAGGAGCTCGGGCGGGGCGGGATGGGGACGGTCTATCTGGCGGTGCGCGACGAGCCCAGGTTCACCCAGCGGGTCGCCCTCAAGGTGGTCAAGCGAGGGATGGATACGGATGAGATCGTGCGCCGCTTCGTCGCCGAGCGGCAGATCCTCGCCTCCCTCGCCCATCCCAACATCGCCCGCCTGCTCGACGGCGGCTCGACCCCCGACGGCCGTCCCTACTTCGTCATGGAGTACGTGGAGGGGCAGCCGATCACCGCCTATGCCGAGGAGCAGAAGCTCTCGCTCGACGCCCGGCTCCGCCTGTTCCTCAGCGTCTGCGGCGCCGTGCAGAGCGCCCACCAGAGCCTCGTGGTGCACCGCGACCTGAAGCCCGCCAACATCCTCGTCAATGCCCTGGGCGAGCCCAAGCTGCTCGATTTCGGCATCGCCAAGCTCCTCGATCCCAGCTCGTTCGGCGGCATGTCGGCCCTGACCGGGCTCACCCCCGGCCCCATGACGCCGGATTACGCGAGCCCCGAGCAGCGGGCGGGGGGGCCGGTGACGACGGCGACCGACGTCTACGGCCTCGGGCTCCTCCTCTACGAGCTTCTCGTGGGGCAGAGCCCCCGGTCGGTCGAGAGACAGCTCGGGCCGGGAGGGCCCGGCCGTCTTCCGAGCCAGGCCCTCGTCGCCCTCACCGCCAAGGGAGACGAGAGACGCCGTCTCGCCCACCGTCTGGAAGGTGACCTCGACACCATCCTCGGCAAGGCTCTGGAGCCCGAGCCGGAGCGCCGCTATGGCACGGCGGCGGCCCTCGCCGAGGACGTCGAACGGCACCTGACCCAGCGACCGGTGGCCGCCCGCCGTCCCACCCTGGCCTATCGCCTGAGCCGGACCCTCGTCCGCCACAAGCTCGCGTCCGCCCTGGCGCTCGGGGTCTGTCTGCTCGCCGTCATCGCGTTCGTCCAGTACCTCGCCGTACGCCGAGAGAGCAGGAAGGTCGAGGCCCAGCGCCAGGCTACCCAATCGCTCAACGATCTCCTGCTCCGCCTGATGCAGAAAGCCAGGCCGGAGAACAATCGGCGCGAGACCTTGACCGTCCAGCAGATCCTCGACTCCGTGAGTCAGGAGCTTCTGGTGCGGGATTCGCGGTACCCGCCCGAGACCCGGGCCGCGTTGCTCGAATCGACCGGCGACATTTACCGCAGGCTGGGGCTCTACCCGCAGGCGCGGACGAATCTGGAACGGGCTCGCGAGCTGCGCGAGCCGCGCCGCGATGCGGGCGAGGAGGCCGCTCTGGCTCTCGCCGGAACTCTCGATGCGCTGGGGCAGGTGAGCCTCGATCAGGAGGAGTACGCCGTGGCTCGTCGGTTCTTTAAGCGGGCCCTGGCGCTCAAGGAGCGCCATCTCCTCCCTACCGCGCTCGCCCTGGCGGTGGATCGGAACGGCCTGGGCACCGCCTTTCTGGAAGAGGGGGACTTCGCCGAGGCCGAAAGGAATTTCGACCGTGCCTGCGCGATCAGCCGGCTCGAAGGCCGCCCGAAAGATCTGGCCGATTGTTACAACAACCTGGGGTCGCTCGCCGAGCGGCGAGGAAAATACGCCAGGGCTCGGGTTCTCTTTTCCCTGGCTTTCAGCTACTTCCGCTCGACCCTCGGGGAAGCGGATGACGAAACCCTCCTCGTCAAGAGGAACCTGGCGGCCGTCCTTCTCAAGGCGGCCGATCCTGCCGGTGCCGAGATCCTCCTGGCGGAGATCGCCGAAACGCGCCGGCGCCTCCTCAAGCCCAATCACCCCGACTTCGTCCAATCCCTTCTGGACCTGGCCATCGCCCGGCGCGAGGGCCGCCATTTCGTCGCGGCCCAGGCGACGCTCGACGAGCTGCTGGAGATCCGCCGCACCTATCGATTTCCGCGCAACCTGGACGAGGCGGTTCTCTGGAGCCTGCAGGGCAGCCTGGCGCTCGACCGCCAGGATCTGGAGACCGCCGATGCCGCCTACGTCAAGAGCTATGAGATCTATCGGTCGCTGCCCGGCGACCAGCGTGCCAACCTCTCGCGGGTGCTGAACGATCGAGCCCGCGTCCATCTCCTCCATGCCGATCCGGCGGGCGCCCTAGGCCTCGCCCGCCGGAGCCTCAAGCTGGCGGAGGCCTCGGACGCGCAGGCGCAGACCGGCGGCGCGGTGCCGCAGGTCGAGAGCGTGCTCGGCGGCTGTTACCTCGCCTTGGGACAGCCGGAGCGCGCGCGGCCCCTTCTGGAGCGCAGTTACCAGGCTCTCTTGCGCCTCCACGGACCGGACCATCCCTACACCCGGCAAGCGGCGGAGTACCTGAGCCGACTCGGACTTCCCCATGGCTGAGCCTTTTTTCCCTGCCTTTTTCGCGTCGTACCTGTGCACGCCCGACCCCCGAGGCACCGGGCGAACCCGGAGGACATCACCATGCATCTAAGACCGTCCTGTCTCTTCCTGCTCGTCTCTCTCGTCAGCGGCGCCGCCTCCGCGGCCGTCCACCCCCCGGTTCTCTCCGCCGAGGTCGATCTCGTCTCCTCGCCGCGGACGATCTCGACTCTCCCTCTCGACGTGGAGGCTCTGGCCCGCCGTCTCTGTGAGGGTGGGGGCCCGTCCAAGCCGGTCCTGCGGTCAGATCCGAGGGATGGGGTGAAGTCGAAATGTCAGATCACCCCGACGCTGGTCCTGAGCTTCGAGGTGGCGAACCGAGGGGCGGGCCTGTCGCTCAGCGCTCATCGCTTCCTGAGCGCCGTGACCGTGGAGACCTCCTGCGGGTTCTGGGATGCCACGTTGACTCTCGATCCAACCCGCCCCCAGCCGGTCACTCCGATGGTGTTCGAAGCGGCCGACGATCCAGGCCGCGGCGCGTTCGCCGGAGTGCTTACGATGGACACCCAGCTTCACCTCGCGAACCGCGATTCGGGGCAGACCGCCGACTTCGCGTTACGCCTGGGGCTCGGCCTCCGGACTCTCCGCTCCGCCGACGACACCGGCGGGGACGACGATTGCATTCCGCTGTCAGTCGTCGAGAGTGAGGATCTGGACGTGAAGGAGCTCCTCGCCGAAGGCTGTACGATCTGCCCCGACGATCCTTCGGAGCTCACGAGGAGAGGCAAGTAGGTCGACGCGGCGCTCGTCGGTGGGGGAGAGGAGAAAAAAGCGGGGAGGCCGGGCGGCCCCCCCGCGGTACGGCTACGGCGTCTTCACCTCGGGAACGCTACCGCCCGGCGCCGGGACGGGGGCGGGGACGGGCGTGGGGGTTGCCGATGCCGACTTCCGGCGGCCGGCGGGACGAAGGCCGAACTGGCGCAGCATTTCGCTGTCGGGTCCGAACTTCGACTGCAGGTGGGCGACGACACGGTTGCGCAGCAACCGGGCCTGCTTTACCCTCTCCTGCCGGCTCCTGATCGAGTCCCGGAGTTGGGCGGTGAGGCTGTCCTGCAGGGCATTGGCGGCCTTGATGTCCGCGATGGCGTCCGCGAACGCCGCCTGATCGGCCATGGCCTGCGGGTTGTCGGAGAGCTGCGACTTGGCGGTCGTACTCAAGGCATCCCAGACCGTCAACGTCTCGCCGCTCGACTTCGGACCGATGCGCCGCTGGCGCGGCTTGGTGGGAGTCGTCATGGTGTATTCTCCTTCTCGTCTTGCTACATGGACGGAGCGGCGGGAACCGCTCCGGTGATGCTGTCTCGGAGGCGAACGCCTCGTCTCCGGGACAGCGGTTTCTCGCTCGAGACGAACGCTTCGTCGCGATGCGTAGAGCTTCCTCGCGTTGCGCAACGCTTTAGACGCATGGCGCAACGCTTCGTCGTGCCGCGTAATGCTTGAGCCGCATGGCCGAGCGCTTCGTCGTGATGCGTAAGCCTTGGTCGCGATCCGTAGAGCTTGGTCGCGTTCCGTAAGGCTTGAGACGCTTTGGAGCGTGTGATCTCACGGCTTTTTTCCCAGGGCGATCGCCAACTCGTAATCCGCGTTGTGGATCCAGGCCGAGCGCGGGGTGGGAAAGGTGAGGCGCGCCCCGTCCGCTCCCAGCTGGATCTGCGGCAGCCGGCCGTGGGCGCGGCCGAGGCTCTGGAGGGTGTCGAGGAAGGCGAGCGCCTGGGCGGTGCCGGGGAGGTCGTAGTAGCGTGAGATCGACCGTCCGCCGGCCCGGAGCGTCCAACCCGGCAGAGTCTCGATGCGGAGCTCCACCCGCTCGGGTTTGAGGCGCTCGGGACCGGCCGGTCTCCGGCGCGGGAGCGGCTTGGGGGTGAGAGGCAGGTTCTGTCCGTTCGTCTTCATGTTGCGTTCTCCGTACTGCGTTGAAGCTCCGGGACGGAAGGCCCCGGAGAGGTCAGATCGTTTGCGGCCGCGGCGGGGCCGGGCGGGCCATGAGGTCGTCGAGCCGGTGGGTCTTGAGGTACGAATAGACGAGATTCCGCAGCGGCTCGTGATGGACGGGCGGGAAGCGCAGGAGCCAGTCCTCGAACTGTTCCTCCGCGCCGCTCGGGGTCACGCCGAGGAGCTCGTCCGTGGTCACCCCGAGCTCGTCCGCCAGCCGCACGAGCGAGGGAGCGTTGGGGACGTAGGCACCGTTCTCGTAGCGGCAGATCTGCGAGCGCGCGACGGCCGTCTTTTGGCCGAGCTGCTCCTGGGTCCACCCCCGCGCCTCGCGCAGCTTTCGTATCCGGTCCCCTACGGCCCGCGCCAACTCCATCGACATCTCCCGCCCCTTTCTCGCTCTCTCAGGAAGGCATCTTCAGAAAGTGGGGGGATTGTGTAAACGGGGGTATCCGCGTGTCAAGCGAATGTGCAGAAAGTTGTAACAGCTCGCATGAAGCTATAGTTTTCTTCAAAATTCAGGGATGGGGGAGAGCCCTCTCGTCTTTCCGATGGTTCCGGCGTGGCGGACCGGCAGCGCCGGCAACGGAGCTCCTAGGGATGGGAGGAAAGATCGAGGCGCAAGCTGTCGCCCGCGCTGAGAGGCTGTGAAAAAATCGCCCTGGCGAGGATGGAGCGGGGTAGAGACGCGCAGCCGCTACCACGGTCCTATCCTTGACCACGAACGCCAGCGCGTCTCCAACGCCTCCAGAAGCAGGCATTTGCGGCCTGCGGAGACTCTACGAAGACCGTCTGCGGACGCAGGGTCGATTTTTTCACAGCCTCTTAGGTTAGCGCCCATCAGGGAATGCTCCTCCTCCTCCATCTGTTAGACTTGCGCGCCCATGTCCGACAACACCGCACCCTTAAACCGGCCCCGCGTGGGCATGATCAGCCTCGGCTGCCCCAAGAACCTCGTCGACAGCGAGGTGATGCTGGGGGAGCTCGCCCGGCGGGGGTATGAGGTGGTCTCCGATCTCGAACAGGCGGGGACGGTCATCGTCAACACCTGCGCCTTCATCGAGGAGGCCCAGCAGGAGTCGATCGACACCATCCTCGAAGTGGTGGGGAGGAAGGGCCACGGGGTCGACAAGGTGCTCGTCGCCGGGTGCATGGTCAACCGCTTCGGCCAGGATCTCGCCCGGGAGATCCCCGAGATCGACGGCTTCGTGGGGCTCGACCAGCTGCGCGAGGTGGGGCAGCTCGTCCAACTCGGCGGCGGTCCGCCGCTCCCGGCGCCGTCGCACATGGTGTTCGACCACACCGACCCCCGACTCGTCACCACCCGCGGCTATGCCTATCTGAAGGTCGCCGAGGGGTGCAACAACCCCTGTACCTTCTGCGCCATCCCGATCTGGCGCGGGCGCTTTAGGAGCCGGACGATCGAGAGCCTCGTCGCCGAGGCCCGGAACCTGGCGGCCCAGGGGGTGCAGGAGCTCTGCCTCATCGCCCAGGACACCACCCGCTACGGCGAGGACTTGAATCTCGGCCGGCATGGCCTCGTGCGCCTGGTGGAAGCTCTCCTCCGCGGCACCGACATCCCGTGGATCCGCTTCCTCTACGCCTATCCGACGACGCTCGACGAGGATCTCCTGCGGCTCATGGGGAGCGAGGAGCGCTTCTGCTCCTACGTCGACATGCCCCTCCAGCACAGCCATGGCGAGGTGCTCGCCCGCATGCGCCGGGGCGGCGACGCCAAGCGCTACCTGCGGCTCCTCGAACGCGCCCGCGAGCTGGCGCCGGACGTCTTCCTGCGCTCGACCTTCATCGTCGGCTTCCCGGGCGAGACCGAGGCGCACTTCGAGAACCTCCTGGGGTTCGTGAAAGAAGCCCGCTTCGATCACCTGGGCGCCTTCGCCTACAGCCCCGAAGAGGGGACGCCGTCGGCCGAGCTGCCGGGGCGGGTGCCGAAGCAGGTGGCGCGCCGCCGGCTGCGCCAGCTCCTGGAGGCGCAGAAGCCCATCGCTCTCGCCCAGCGTCGGCGCCTGGTGGGGGAGCGGCTCCGGGTCCTCGTCGAGGGGGTCTGCACGGAGAGCGAGCATCTGCTCGAAGGCCGCCACCACGGCATGGCCCCGGACATCGACGGCCGGGTGCTGATCAACGACGGGCGGGCGCCGGCGGCGACCTTCGCCGAGGTCGTGATCACCGAGGTCTACCCGAACGACGTCGTAGGGCACATCGTCGGCCCCGTGGGCGCTCCCGGCGTCGAAGTGGCGCTCGCGGACCTCGCCTCCGTCTGATCCTCCGGAGCCCGCTCGAACGCCATGGTCGTCATCCAGGACGCGTACACGACGAGCGACCTGCCGCAGGGCGGGGTGGCGGCGATCGGCAACTTCGACGCCATCCACAGCGGCCACCGGGCGATCCTGGAACAGGTCGTGAAGCGCGCGGCCGAGCAGTCGGCGCCGCCGGTCGTCCTCACCTTCGACCCCCATCCCGCCGCCATCTTGAGGCCCGAGATGCCGGTGCCGGTCCGCCTGACGACGCCGGAGCAGAAGGAGAAGCTCCTCGAAGACCTCGGGATCGCCGTGCTCTTAGTCGTCCGCTTCACCCCGGAGCTCGCGCGGACCCCGGCGGCGCAGTTCGTCCGCGACTTCCTGGGTACCCGTTTGAAGCTCCAGGGGATCTACGTCGGCTCGGGCTTCCGCTTCGGCCACGGCCGGCAGGGCAACCTCGCCCTCCTTCAGGAGATGGGCCGCGAGCTGGGCTTCACCGCCGAGGGTTTTCCGGAGGTGACGTACCGCGGCGAACGGATCTCGACCAGCCGCATCCGCCAGGCGATCTCTGAGGGACGGGTCGAGGAGGCGCGGGAGATGCTCGGCCGGCCCTACTCGATCTCCGGGGTCATCGTGCGCGGCGACCGCATGGGGCAGAAGCTGGGCTGGCCGACGATCAACCTGGCGTCCGAGAACAAGCTGGTGCCGGCCGACGGCGTCTACGCGAGCCGGGTCTTTTTCCCCAGCTATCCGGCGACCTTCGACTCGGTCACCAACATCGGCACCCGGCCGACGGTCTACGAGAACTACCAGCGGGTGGTCGAGAGCCACATCCTCGACTTCAAGGCCGACGTCTACAAGCAGCGGGTGGAGCTGGCGTTCCACAAGCGCCTCCGCGAGGAGCGGATCTTCCACACCGTCATGGACCTCTCGGCGCAGATCCGCCGGGACGTCGAGGCCACCCGCGAGCTCTTCGCCCGCCAGCGCCTGGAGCACGGGCAGGCGATCGACCCGTGAGCGCAATTTTGCTCCGGAAATGTCTGTTGTGATCGAGAGCAGGCCCCAAGGGCTGCTACCAGAGACCTAACCGAGGTACCAGTAATAGGCGGGGCTCCTTGAGGAGGCCCGCTTTTCTTCACCGGCGCTTTTAGAAGGGAGACGGAGAATTCTATGGCCAGCGACAAGATCGTGACGATCAGCGACGCCAACTTTGAGGACGAGGTGTTGAAGTCCGACGTTCCGGTCCTCGTGGACTTCTGGGCGGTCTGGTGCGGTCCGTGCCGGATGGTGGCACCGGTGCTCGACGAGATCGCCGACGAGATGGACGGCAAGGTCCGTATCGCCAAGCTGAACGTCGACGAGAACCAGCAGACCGCCTACAAGTTCCAGGTGTCGAGCATCCCGACCTTCATCCTCTTCAAGAACGGCCAGATGGCCGACCGCATGATGGGGGCGATGCCGAAGTCGAACTTCGAGAGCTTCATCAACCGGAATCTGTAAAGCCGGCGGAATCTGTAAGGCCGGGCACGCGGATCGGATCGTAGGGGCGGCCCCCTGTGGCCGCCCTCCCCCCAGGGCCGCAACCAAGCAGCCTCCTATGCGGTAAACTTCCCTCATGGAGACGTTGCTGAGCGTCATGGTCGGTATCGGGCTCGCGGCGGCCTGCGGGTTCCGGGTCTTCGTGCCCCTCCTCGTGCTCTCGCTCGCCGCCCAGTCGGGCGAGATGACCTTGGCCCACGGCTTCGGCTGGATCGGCTCGAAGCCCGCCCTCCTCGCCTTCGCGGTCGCCACCGTGATCGAGATCGCGGGATACTACATCCCCTGGGTCGACCACCTGCTCGACACCGTCGCGACGCCCACGGCGGTCGTCGCCGGCATCCTCGTCACCGCCTCGTCGCTCGGCCACGTCAGCCCGTTCCTGCAGTGGAGCCTGGCGCTCCTCGCCGGCGGCGGCACGGCGGCGGTGTTCCAGGGGCTGACCGCGGCGGCGCGCGGGGTCTCGACGCTCACCACCGGCGGCCTCGGCAACCCGGTCGTCTCGACCGTCGAGGCGGGGGGCGCGGCCCTCCTCTCGGTGCTCTCGATCACCGTGCCGGTGCTCTCCGTCCTGGCGCTCCTCCTCCTCCTCTACTTCGGAGCCAAGAAGCTCCTCTTCCGCCGCCCGGCGGCGCGGGCGACCTGACCCGGCCAGCATCGCCAGCATCGCCAACATCGCCATGGCCGCCTCCCCGCTTCCCACCGTCCGGGCCGTCGCCCTCCTCCGGTGGGGGCGCGCGGCGCTCCTCGCGGCCCTCGTTCCCGCTTTCGTAAGCCTCGCCTGCGCCGGCGCGGGCCTCCACTCGCTCGACCGGGCGGACCTGGCGAAGCTCCTCCGCGCCCGGGGCCTCGATTCGGCGACCGTCGTCCTCCCTTATGAGCTGACGCCGGAGATGAAGGAGTGGGTCCACGCCAACGTGCCCCAGGCGGGGCCGCCCGAGGACCGCCTGAAGCTCCTCTTGAAGGCCCTCCTCGATCCCAAGCGGCTGAATCTCACCTACGAGGCGCACTTCACGGGGACCGCGACCGAGGCCTTCGCCCGCCATCACGCCAACTGCCTGGCCTTCACCAACCTCTTCGTGGGGATGGCGAGAGAGATCGGAGTGGCGGTTTTCTATCTGGACGTGGACGACATCCAGAAGTTCGAGAAGGAGGGCGACCTGGTCGTGGTCTCGGGGCACATCAGCGCCGGCTACGGCAACGGCCGGGAGACCAAGATCCTCGACTTCTCGGCCGCCCCCATCGTCGCCTACCGGAGCATCCGGCAGATCTCCGACCAGACCGCGGTCGCCCTCTACTATTCGAACCGCGGCGGCGAGCTCCTGCGCCAAGGCCGGGACGAGGAGGCCCTCACCTGGCTGCGGACGGCGGTGGTCCTCGATCCGGACCTCGCCCGCGCCTGGATCAATTTAGGGGTCGCGAGGCGGCGCAACCGCGACCTCCCCGGCGCCGAGGCCGCCTACCGGAAAGCCCTGGAGCTCGATCCGGAAGCGGTCTCCGCCTACCAGAACCTGGCCTCGCTCCTGCGGGTCCGCGGCGGCGCCGGTGCCAACGACGAGGCGGACCAGCTGCTCGCCCTGACCGAGAAAGTGGGGAGCCGGAACCCCTATAACTTCTTGAACCTGGGCGATCTGGCGCTCGCCCACGGCCGGCTCGACGAGGCGCACCGTTTCTACAAGAAGGCCCTCCACCTCTACGCCCAAAACGCCGAGCCCTACGCCGCCATGGGGATCTGGGCCCGGGCCGCGGGCAACCCACGCGAGGCCAAGAAGTGGCTCAAGAAGGCCGTGGCCCTGGACGCCGCCAACTCCCGGGTCCGCATCCTCGCCGCCCAGCTGGGGGAGACCCTGCCCGCTCTGCCGGTGGCCCCGATTCCGCCGGCCGCACCGGCTTCGACCGGGTAGGAGCGCAGGCTTACCGCCGGACGCGGACCGAGAGGATGGGCGGCAACCCCTGCGCCGCGGCGATCCACGTCTGGCCGCCGTCGACCGAGGCGTAGAGGTCGCCCGACTCGGTGCCGAAGTAGAGCCCGAGCGGGTCGCCGCCATCGTGGCCGAAGGCCTGGCGGAGGATCGTCAGATAGCAGCTCTCCTGCGGCAGGCCGGCGGTCCGCGCCTCCCAGTGGGCGCCCCGGTCGCGCGTCTCGTAGACCCGCAGGCGCCCCTCCGGCGTCACCCGGTCGACGTCGGCGACGAGGGGGATGACGAAGGCGCGCGCGGGGTCTCTGGGGTCGAGGGCGAGGGGGAAGCCGAAGTCCGAGGGGAGCCCGGTGCCCGTCCCGATGTCGTTCCAGGTCTCTCCGGCGTCGTCCGAGCGGTAGACGCCGCCGTGGAACTGCATGTAGAGAGTCTCTGGCTCCAGCTCGGCGCGGAGGAGCTTGTGGATGCAGTGCGCGTAGGTGTTCGCCCGCGCCTCCTCCGGGAGGTAGCGGGGCACGAGCCCGGAGACGCCCCGCCGCCAGCTCGTGCCGCCGTCTTCGGTCAGCCACACCCCCGCCGTCGAGATCCCCACCGCGAGCCGGAGAGGATCGCCGGGCCAGGGACAGATCGAGTGCAGGCAGAGGCCGCCCGCTCCCGGCCCCCACTGCGGCCGGCTGGGCTCGTCCCAGAGACCGCGGACGAGCTCCCAGGAACGGCCGCCGTCGGCGCTCCTGAAGAGCGCGGCGGGCGCCACACCGGCCCACAGGACGCCGTCCTCGACCGCCGGCTCGACGATCCAGATCTTCTCGACCGCCGCGTCGGCCCCCTCCGGGAAGGTCGGTCCCACCGCCTGCTCCCAGGCGTCGTCCGGCGCTTCCGGGTCGGCGGAGAGAAAGAGCTTGGGACCGAAATGGCTGTGGGTGACCGAGGCGAGGCAGAGACCGCTCCGCGGATCGCGGAGCGCATACTCGACCGGCTGCCCGGGAAACCGCCGCGCCGTCACCGCGAGCCGCCCGCCGCGCGGGCCGCGCAGCACGAGGAGGCCCTTGCGGGTCCCCAGGAGCACCTCGACCTCCTCCGGCACCGCGGTCGTCTCATCCGGCATTCCGCCGGAGATCGCCGGCACGATGTGCACCTGGTCGCCCGCGGCCACCGGGCTCTCCGGCGCCGCCTGCTCGTCGTTCCGGAAGAGCGAGACGTGCGGCCGGAGCGCGCCTCGTTCGTCGAGCACCCAGCCGGCGAGCCGCGGGTGGGTACGCTCCAGCTGCCGCAGCGCCTCGCCCACGGTCGCGCCCGGCACCTCGACCTGCTCGGCGCCGCCGGCCAGATGGCGTAGATTGGAAGGGAGATGGAAAGTTGGCACGAGGGATCTTTTTCCTTTCGGCGGGATTTTACTGCATGAGGTCGGCCCGCGCACTCGGGGGCTGTGAAAAAATCGCGGGTCTTCGTAGAGACGTCCAGCCGCTACCACAAAAATCTCCGGAACCCCTGCTGCCAGGGCGTCTCCGCAGTCCAGAGACGCCCTGGCGTTCGTGGTCACGGAAAGGTCTGAGGTAGCGGCTGGGCGTCTCTACCCCTCACTCCTCTGCAGTGATTTTTCACAGCCTCTCAGGGGGGAGCTGCCGCTCGCGATAAGGTAACATCCCGCAATGGAGACCCCCCACTCGCATCCCACCGTTTCGGACGCTCCCAACGCTCCGGCGGCGGGGCATCAGACCGTCCTCGTCCTCGACTTCGGCAGCCAGTTCACCCAGCTCATCGCGCGCCGGGTGCGCGAGAACCGGGTCTACTGTGAGGTCCACCCCTTCGATCTTTCGGTCGACGAGATCCGGCGCCGGCAGCCGATCGGGATCATTCTTTCGGGCGGCCCGCAGAGCGTCTACGAGGAGGGAGCTCCCCACTGCGACGCGGTGCTCTTCGCTCTCGGCATCCCCGTCTTCTGCATCTGCTATGGCATGCAGCTCGCCGCCCATCTCTTAGGCGGCAGCGTCGAGGGCTCCTCGCACCGCGAGTACGGGCGGGCGGAGATCCGGGTCTCCGATCCGGGGACGATCTTCGCCGGTCTCGCGCCGGTGCAGACGGTCTGGATGAGTCACGGCGACCGGGTGCGCCAACCGCCACCCGGCTGCCGCACCACCGCCGGTACCGACAACGCGCCCATCGTCGCTTTCGAGGACCCCGAGCGCGGCCTCTACGCCATCCAGTTCCATCCCGAGGTGTCGCACACGGTCGCGGGGAGCGACATCCTGCGCAACTTCCTCTACGGCGCCTGCCACGCCCGCGGCGACTGGGGGATGGCGTCCTATCTCGAAGAGGCGGTGGCCACGGTCCGCGCGCGGGTGGGGGAGGGGCGGGTGCTCTGCGCGCTCTCGGGCGGCGTCGATTCCTCGGTCGTCGCGGCGCTCTTGAAACGCGCCGTGGGCGACCGCTCGACGGCGGTCTTCGTCGACACCGGCCTCCTGCGGAAGGACGAGGGCGCCCAGGTCGTCCACAGCCTGGAGGACGGCTTGGGCATCCCCATCCTGCGGGTGAACGCCGCCGAGCGCTTCCTGGGCGAGCTCGCCGGCACCGAGGAACCCGAGAAGAAGAGAAAGACGATCGGCCGGCTCTTCATCGACGTCTTCACCGAGGAGGCGCGCCGCCTGGCGGCGGAGCTCGGCGGTTTTCAGTTTCTGGCCCAAGGGACGCTCTATCCGGACGTCATCGAATCGACCTCGGTCAAGGGTCCTTCGGCGGTCATCAAGACCCACCACAACGTCGGCGGTCTCCCCGAGAAGCTCGGCTTCGACCTGGTCGAGCCGCTCCGCTTCCTGTTCAAGGACGAGGTGCGCCAGCTCGGCCGCGAGCTGGGCCTGCCCGAAGCTCTCATCGGCCGCCATCCCTTCCCCGGCCCGGGCCTGGCCGTCCGCATCCTCGGCGAGGTGACGGCCGAACGGGTGGCGATCCTCCAGGAGGCCGACGCCATCTTCCTCCACGAGCTGCGGGAGAGCGGCTGGTACGACAAGGTGAGCCAGGCCTTCGCCGTCCTCCTCCCGGTCAAGAGCGTGGGGGTGATGGGCGACTTCCGCACCTACGAGAGCGTCGTCGCCCTGCGCTCGGTCGAAACCCAGGACTTCATGACCGCCGACTGGAGCCACCTCCCCTACGAGCTGCTGGGCCGGGTGGCGAACCGGATCGTCAACGAGGTCCGCGGGGTCAACCGGGTGGTCTACGACGTGACGAGCAAGCCGCCGGCGACGATCGAGTGGGAGTGAGGGCAGTCAGCCCACCGCCTCGGGCTTCCTCGCCAGGAGATAGCACCGCCGGCTCGGGTACTCGGCCTCCTCGTAGGGCTCGCGCTCGGTCGCTTCGAGGATCTGGAAGCCGGCCTCGCGGAGCTTCAAGGATATCCAGGCGGGCTCGAAGAAGCGAAAGTCGAGGGAGATCGGAACCCCCCACAGCTCGTCTCGATGGAGCGTCTCCTCGCCGATGTGGAACGCGACGAGGGCGAGCCCGCCGGGAGCGAGGACCCGCCGCATCTCGCTGAGGACCGGCGCGAGGTCGCGGTCTTCGAAGTGGATCAGGGAGTAGAACGAAACGATCCCCGCGAGGCCGCCGTCCGGCAGATCGAGCGACCGCATGTCGCCCACCTGGAATTCGATCTCCGGGTGGAGCCGGCTCGCCTCCCGGACCATCTCCGGGGACAGATCGAGGCCGAAAACCTCCGCGCCCTGCTCGCGCAGATAGCGCGCGACATGCCCGGGGCCGCAACCGAGGTCCGCGCTCCGGCCGCGCCCGCGGACGCCTTCCGCGAAGCGGTTGAGCAGATGCCGGTCGAGCGGCTTTTCGGCGAGCTCCGCGGCGAGGTGCAGGGCGTAGGCGGCGGCCAGTTGGTCGTAGCTCTCGCGGGTCGGGTCAGGCATGGGAACGCAGGAGCCACACGGCCGCCGCCGCGAAGAGCACGGCCGCTCCGGTGAGCCGGAGGCCGCGGGCGACGAGGAAGCTCCGCAGGAACCGCGGCGGCATTCCGATTCGCGAGTCCGCGGCGAGGAACCAAGAGATCGGCGTCCGGGCGGCGGCATCGACGAGCCGGGCCTTCTCGTCCTGCGAAAGCTCCCGCAAGCTCTTCTTCGTGACGTTCACGGCGGCGAGCACGAGAGCGAGGAACACGATGACGGCTGCGATCAGCATCTCTTCCATTCTACAAGACTCGGTCATCCGCCGGCGGTAGAGGAGGAGCGAGATCCGAAGCGGGCAGATCCGCTCCAGAGAGCCCCGGCGTCCAGGCCGGATCTAGGTGGTTCCAAACCGGAACCAGGTAGATCCACGACAGAAGTACCCCACCTCCAGGCTGGATCTACGTGGTTCTAAACCGGAACCAGGTAGATCGTAACCGTCCGGCCCACCCATCCACGCTAGAGGTACCCGACCTGCGGGCTGGATCTAGGTGGTTCCAAATCGGAACCAGGTAGATCCACGGCAGAGATACCCGACCTCCAGGCTGGATCTAGATGGTTTTAAACCGGAACCAGGTAGATCCACACCCGAGATGCCCTGTCTCCGGTGTGGAGGTCCCGTCCCCCGGCTTGCAGGAGCCCTACCTTTGCGGCAGGGCGCTCGCCGCCGGCGCTCCCAGGGAGTAGACCTTGTCGGTTTGAGGTCGGAGACCTCGCTAGCGTACCGCGGTTCGCCGCCAGTCCTGATCCCGGTAGGTTCGCGCCGACCTTCCCTACCGTCATCCTGGAAGGAGCCCTAGCGACCGAAGGATCTGCGCGGCGGAAAGGCTCCCATCCCCCAGGCCCTTCGCTCCGCTCCAGGATGACACGTCTTAAGAGAGTGGATTGGCGGTTCTTTGGGTGTCCGCTCTTAAAGGTACTGGATTTCTGACGCACTACACTAGTGCGCAGGTTCTTCGGGCTGCTGCGGCCGTCGGGCCAAGCTCGCGACCACCGCCACGACCTCGGCGGGCTCGACCGGCTTGGGGATGTGGATCTGGTAGCCGGCGACGATCGCCCGGTGGCGATCCTCGGCGCGGGCGTAGGCGGTGAGCGCCGCGGCCGGAAGGAAGCTCCGGCCCTCCCGGGAGCGCAGCTTGCGGATGAACGAGTAGCCGTCCTCCCCGGGCATCTCGATGTCGCTCAGGACGACGTCCACCGGGTCGCGGTCGAGGATCGCCAAGGCCTCCGCGACCGAGCTCGCGGTGGTGACCGCGGCGGCGCACTGTTCGAGGATGGCGGTGATCAGGGTCCGGGCGTCGAGCTCGTCGTCCACCACGAGGACGCGAACCCCGGCGAGCACGGGCGACGGTATAAAGGGGAGGGCGGCGCCGGCGGCCGGATGGAGCGGAGGCGGCGCGCCGCCGAAGGCCGCGTCCGCCGGGGCGAGGGTGCGGGCGATGGTGAGCGGAAAGGAGAGGATGAAGGTCGCCCCCTGGCCGACCCCGGCGCTCTCGGCGCAAACGGTGCCGCCGTGGAGGTCGACCAGGTGGCGGACGATGGCGAGGCCGAGCCCCAGGCCGCCGTAGGCCCGGGAGCTCGAGGCGTCGGCCTGCCGGAAGCGCTCGAAGACGTAGGGCTTGAAGGCGGGATCGATGCCGATCCCGGTATCCGCGACGACGATCTGGACGCTTGAATCCACCCGTTCGAGACGCACCTGGACCCGGCCTCCCTTGGGGGTGAATTTGATCGCGTTGGCGAGCACGTTCCAGACGATCTGCTGGAGCCGGGCGGGGTCGCCGGAGACCGGCCCGGCGAGCGGATCGAGGATCGCCTGGAGGCGGACGCCCTTGGTCTCGGCGGTGGGCTGGACGACCTCCACGGCCGCCTCGACGACGGAGAGGAGGTCCACCTGGCGGACGTCCAGGCGGAGCTTGCCGGTGATGATCCGCGAGACGTCCAGGAGCTCCTCGATGAGCTGGTTCTGCGCCCGGGCGTTGCGCTCGATGGTGGCGAGCGCCCGCTCGGTGCCCGGGGCGTCGTAGCCGCGCACCTGGAGGAGCTGCACCCAGCCGAGGATGGCGTTCAGAGGCGTCCGCAGCTCGTGCGAGATGGTCGCCAGGAACTCGTCCTTGAGGCGGTTGGCGGCCTCGGCCTGCTGGCGCGCCTCGGTCGCCACGGCGAGGAGCCGCGCGAGCTCCGCCTCGGCGGCCTTGCGGAGGCGGGCCATCTCCAGGTGGGCGCCCACCCGCGCCAGGAGCTCCCGGGCGCTGAACGGCTTGACGAGGTAGTCGTCGGCCCCCCGTTCGAGCCCCGCGACCCGCGCCTCCTCGCCGGCCCGGGCGGAGAGCAGGAGGACGGGGAGGGTCGAGGTCCGCGGATCGGCGCGCAGCTCGCGGAGGAGGCCGAAGCCGTCGAGCCGGGGCATCATGACGTCGGCGAGGACGAGGTCCGGCGGGCGCTCGCGCGCCGCGGCCAGGGCGGCCTCGCCGTCGGTCACCAGCTCGACCTCCCAGCGCTCGGCGAGCAGCCGGCGCACGTAGTCGCCCATATCGGCGTTGTCGTCGGCGAGGAGGATGCGGGCGGGGGCGGGCCCCACCCGCTCCGCGCGTTCCCCACGTTCGGGAGGCTCCGGGGAGCCCAGCGAGCGGAGCGCCTCCTCGACGAACGGATTCGCCCCGAGGGCGGTCGAGGCGAGCGTCCGGGCGCCGCCCAGACGCTCGGCCGGCAGGTGCTCGCGGCCGAGCGGGAGGGTGACGGTGAAGGTGCTCCCGACGCCCTCGGTACTCTCGACCGTCACCCTCCCGCCGTGGAGATGGACGAGGTCACGGACCAGGGAGAGACCGATCCCCGTCCCCTCGTGGGTCCGGCCGCGCGCTCCCTCGACCCGGTAGAAGCGGTCGAAGAGCTTCGGCAGCTCCGCTTCGGGGATGCCCGTCCCGGTGTCGCGAACGGCGAGGACCGCCGTGCCGTCCGCCGCCCGGAGCGAGACCTCGATCTCGCCTTCCAGGGTGTACTTGAAGGCGTTCGAGACGAGGTTCAAGACGATTTTCTCCCACATGTCGCGGTCGACGTAGACCGGCTCCCCGAGGGGCGGGAGGTCTAAGAGGAGCCGCATGCCGGCCTTCTCTACGCCTGAGCGAAAGACGCTCGCGAGCTCCGCCGTCGAGGCGGCGAGATCGACCGGCTCGAAGACCGCCTGGACCCGGCCGGCCTCGATGCGGGAGACGTCGAGGAGGGTGTTGACGAGCTTCAGCAGGCGCAGACCGTTGCGGTGCACGAGCTGCCAGCGCGCCAGATCCTCAGGCGGCAGGCGATCCCCTTGGGCGAGCGCCTCCTCGGTCGGCCCGAGCATCAGGGTGAGCGGGGTGCGGAACTCGTGGCTGACGTTCGAGAAGAAGGCGGTCTTGGCGCGGTCGATCTCCGCCAGCGCCTCGGCCCGCGCCTCGGCGGCGGCGAGCGAGCGGGCGGTGGCGATCGCGGTGGCGACCTGGCCGGCGACCAGCTCCAGGAAGCTCCGGTACTTCTCGTCGAAGACGAGGCGGGGGCTCAGGGCGGCGACGAGGACGCCGGTCGGCCGGCCCTCGCCGGGCTGCGCGATGGGGAGGACGATCCCCCGCCACGGCGCCGATCCCGCCGATGCCGCCGATCCCGCCGCCGGCTCCGCGGGGGAAAGAGCGCCGTCGGGAAGGCTTCCGAGGAGCTCCGCCACGCCGCTCTGCATCACCGCCGCGATCGCCCCGATCGCCGGAGTCGGCAGCGGCGCGTCGGTCGCCGCGAGATCGATCTCCCACGGGCTGGCGGCAGTCCCCGGCGCGATCCCGGCCGCTCCGGCGAGCACCGCCCGCTCCCCGTCGGGGGCGCGCAGATAGAGGAGGGCGAAGGGCACGTCGTCCGGGTTGTCCGCGAGGACCGCGGCGGCCCCCTCGCAGGCCGCCTCGGCCGTCGTCGTCCCTTGAGTCCGGGCGGCGAGCGCCTGGAGCGTCTTCAACCGGCGGGCGCCGAGGATGCGTTCGGTCGTCTCGGTGACGGTCACGAGGACCCCGCCGACCTTTCCTCCCTCCTCCCGGATGGGGCTGTAGGAGAAGATGAAGTAGCAATCCTCGACGAAGCCGTGGCGGTCGAGCGGCAGGAGGAAGTCGACGACCGTCGTCGCGGTGCCCTCCATGACGCCGTGGAACATCGGCCCGATGATGCTCCAGATCTCGGCGAAGGTCTCCCGGGTGCTCCGCCCCAGGGCGGCCGGATGCTTGGTCGAGCCGAGGATGGGGCGATAGCCGTCGTTGTAGAACTGGGTGAAATCAGGTCCCCACGCGATGTACATGGGGAAGCCGGTCTCGAGCAGGATGCTGAGCGCGGTGCGCAGGCTCTGCGGCCAGGCGGCGACGGCGCCGACGGCGGTCTTCTCCCAGGCGACGGAGCGCATGAGGGCACCCATCTCGCCGCCGCCCGAAAGCGGATCGATGGTCACCGCGAGCCGCCCGGATTCTCGTACAGCCGGCCGGCGAGGCTCGAAACCACCGCCACGAGCTCGGCCGGCTCGACCGGCTTGGGGACGTGGATCTGGTAGCCCTCGACCATCGCCCGGTGGCGATCCTCGGCCCGCGAGTAGGCGGTCAGGGCCGCTGCCGGAATGAAGCTCTTCCCCGCCGCCACGCGGGCGCGCAGCTTGCGGATGAACGAGTAGCCGTCCTCGCCCGGCATCTCGATGTCGCTCACGACGACGTCGATCGTCTCGCGTTCGAGAATCCTCAAGGCCTCGGCGACCGAGCTGGCGGCGACGACCGAGGCCTCGCAGTGCTCGAGGATCGCGCTGACCAGGGTCCGCGCGTCGGGCTCGTCGTCGACGACTAAAACCCGCAGCCCGGCGAGAACGGGGGAGGGGGTGAAGGGCAGAGAGGCGCCGGCCGCCGGATGCATCCGATCCGCCCCGCCGGCCCCCATTCCCGCCCCCGCCCCCCCCAATATCGAGTGCGCGACGGTCAGCGGCAGGCCGATGACGAAGGTCGCCCCCTGGCCGCTGCCTTCGCTCTCCGCCCGCACCGTGCCGCCATGGAGGTCGACCAGATGGCGGACGATGGCGAGCCCGAGCCCGAGGCCGCCATAGGGCCGCGAGCTCGACGCATCGGCCTGCCGGAAGCGCTCGAAGACGTAGGGTTTGAAGGCCGGGTCGATGCCGATCCCGGTGTCGGCGACGACGATCTCGACGTGCGAGTTGATCCGTTCGAGCCGGATCTGGACGCGCCCTCCCCGCGGGGTGAACTTGATGGCGTTGGCGAGCACGTTCCAGACCACCTGCTGCAGGCGGCCGGGATCGCCGGAGACCGGTCCGGCGAGCGGGTCGAGCACGGCCTGGATGCGGACGCCCTTGGTCTCCGCCGTCGGCCGGACGACGTCGATCGCCGCCTGGATGACGGAGAGGAGGTCCACCTGGCGGACGTCCAGGCGGAGCTTGCCGGTGATGATCCGTGAGACGTCCAGGAGATCCTCGATGAGCTGGTTCTGCGCCCGCGCGTTGCGCTCGATGGTCGCCAGAGCCCGCCGCGTGGCCGCCTCGTCGAAGGGGCTCACCTGGAGCAGCTGGACCCAGCCGAGGACGGCGTTGAGCGGCGTCCGCAGCTCGTGCGAGACGGTCGCCAGGAACTCGTCCTTGAGCCGGTTGGCGGCCTCGGCCTGGTGGCGCGCCTCGGTGGCGCTCAGAAGGTGCCGTTCGAGCTCCGCCGCGGCCTCCTTGCGGACCCGGGCCATCTCCAGCTGCGCTCCCACCCGGGCGAGGAGCTCCTTGGCGCTGAACGGCTTGATGAGGTAGTCGGCGCCGCGTTCGAGCCCCAAAACCCGCGACTCCTCGCCGGCGCGGGCGGAGAGCAGGATGACGGGGATCGTGCTCGTCCGCGGATCGGCGCGCAGCTCCCGCAACAGACCGAAGCCGTCTAAGAGGGGCATCATGACGTCGGTCAGCACGAGGTCCGGCGGGTGCTCGCGCGCCGCGGCGAGCGCCGCCTGGCCGTCTCCGACCAGCTCCACGGAGTAGCGATCGGCGAGCAGGCGGCGGACGTAGTCGCCCATGTCGGCGTTGTCGTCGGCCAGGAGGATACGGGCGGCGGGGGCGCCGGCCGCGCCAGGTTCGGGCGGCGCTTCCGGCTTCATTTCAGGCTCCGAGCGGCGCGTGCCGGCGTCCGCGAGGAGCATCGCCTCCTCGACGAACGGCCGCGCCCCCAGGTGGGTCGAGGCGAGGGTCGCCGTGCTGCGGACCCGCTGGGACGGCAGGTGGCCGTCACCCAGGGGGATGGCGACCCGGAAGGTGCTCCCCTCGCCATGGACGCTCGTCGCCTCGACGCTCCCGCCGTGGAGCCTCGCGAGCTCCTGGACGAGGGCGAGGCCGATCCCCGTCCCCTCGTGGGTCCGCCCGCGCGCCCCCTCCACCCGGTGGAAGCGGTCGAAGATCCGCGGCAGCTCCGCCTCGGGAATCCCCGTCCCGGTGTCGGCGACTTCCAGGACGGCGGTGCCGTTCTCGGCCTGGAGGGCGACCCGGATCTCCCCTTCCAAGGTGTACTTGAAGGCGTTCGAGACGAGGTTCAGGACGATCTTCTCCCACATGTCGCGGTCGACGAAGACCGGCTCCGCGAGGGGCGAAGTGTTGAGGAGGAGACGCATCCCGGCCTTCTCGATCGCCGAGCGGAAGACGCTCGCGAGCTCCGCCGTGTAGGCGGCCAGGTCGACCGGCTGGAAGACCGCCTCGACCCGGCCCGCCTCGATGCGGGAGAAGTCGAGAAGCGTATTGACCAGCTTCAGCAGGCGCTGGCCGTTCCGGTGGACGACGGCGAGGAGGTTTCGGACCGCCGGCGACAGCTCGTCGTCCGGGTCGGCGAGGATGTCGTCGAGCGGCCCCAGCATGAGGGTCAAGGGGGTGCGGAACTCGTGGCTGACGTTCGAGAAGAAAGCGGTCTTCGCGCGGTCGATCTCGGCCAGGCTCTCGGCCCGCTTGCGCTCCTCTTCGTAGGCCTGGGCATTGGCGACGCTCGCCGCGATCTGCGCCGCCACCAGGTCGACGAAGCCGCGGTACGAGTCGTCGTAGAGCCGGAACGGGTTCAAGCCGGCGATCAGGATGCCCGCCTTGCCGGTCTGGCCGGAGGCGGCGATGGGGAGGGCGACCGCCTGATGGGGGGGCCGTCCCCAGGCTCCCGCGGGGAGAGCCGCGAACCGCGCCCCGAGATCGTCGATGACGACGGCCTTGTGGGTTTCGAGAACCGCCGCGAAGGGCCAGGGCGAAGGGGAGTCCAGGGGGACCGAAGGCGGCGCCGCGGCATGGCCTGGCGCGATCCCCGCCGCCCCCGCGAGGACGACTCTCTGGCGGTCCGGCTCGACCAGGTAGATCATGGCGAAGGGCAGGTCGTGAGGGCTCTTTGCGAGGCAGGTCGCGCTGCGCCGGCAGGCCTCCTCGAACGTCCGCGCGTCCGCCGTGCTCGCCGCCAGCTCGCGGAGGAGCTCCACCTGGCGCTCGCCCAGGATCCGCTGGGTGTCCTCGGTATTGGCGCAGAGGATGCCGCCGGTGCCGCCGAAGTCGTCGGGGACCGGGCTGTAGGAGAAGGTGTAGTAGGTCTCCTCCGGGTAGCCGTTGCGCTCCATGATGAGGAGGAGCGCCTCGTCGTAGGTGCCCTCGTTCTGGCCCACCACCGACTCGGCCCTGGGGCCGACCTGTTCCCAGATCTCCCGCCAGACCTGGGAGGCGGGTTGGCCGAGCGCCTCCGGGTGCTTGCCGCCGACGATCGACTTGTAGGCGTCGTTATAGAGGTTGATGAGCTCCTCGCCCCACCAGACGAACATCGCCTGGCGCGAGGTGAGCATGATGCGGACCGCGGTCTTCAGGCTCTGCGGCCACTGTTCCGCCGGACCGAGCGCCGTAAGCGACCAGTCCTTCGCGCGCATCCGGGCGCCCATCTCCCCGCCGCCGGAGAGAAAGCTCGGCTCGGTGGTCTCCAGGGCCTCCGGCGTCTCCGGCGTCTCCGGAACGTCCGGCGGCTCCGGCATCCGGGGAGAGGCGGGCTCGTCCTGCATCGCGGTCCTTTCGGGAAAACTGTGACCTGGAAGATCCTGCAGACAGGACCGCCGGGTAGGATAACCCACCTTGCGAAAGATGTACCGGCGGCTCACGGGCGCAGAGCGGTAGGGTCCTCGCGGATCTCGCCCTCAGGAGGACGGCAGGAAAGGGGTGTCGCGAGCGCACCGGACTCCGGTTCTCTCGGGTGGGCGCTCCCCCCGACCTTCATCCCTTCCCGGAGAGGATCTCGGGCAGGGGACGATCGTCGAGGAAGAACTGGACGCGGGAGACGTCCTTGAACTGGAGGGCGGTCTCCTGGAGCTCGGCGAGCATGCGCGGGTTGTCGCATTCGTCGCCCATCTCCAGGTAGCCCTTGAGGTACACCCGGGCGTCTCCGCCGTGACGCTCGACACGTACCAACTGAAGCGCGGAGCTGTAGAGCGGGTTGGAGAGCCCGGAGGGTTCCTGGTAGCGCTCTTTGAGCGCGAGGAGCGCGCCGAGCGCCCCTTCGAGGCCGGGCTCTTTCCGGGGGAGGGCGAGCTCGACCGGCATGGCGCTGTCGCCGCAGCCCACCTGGTGTCCGGCATGGCCCTGATCCCCGGGCGAGATGAGGAAGACCCGCACTCTTGAGGTGGGCTCGTCGGCGCGGGCAGGAGGGCCGGGATTGCCGGCGGCGGCCCCGGTCGGTCCCCGCTCTCCGCTCCCGATCCGGTCGCAGGCGGCAAGCCCCAGCGCCAGGAGGAGCCCGAGGACGGCCGCGAGGAGGGAGCGGCTGCGGTCGGGGGCTGGGCCATATAGAATGATGGGCACGGCGGGCGACTGTAGCCATGAAATCCCGATGAGGCAATACCTCGACCTCCTGGAGCACGTCCTCGAACACGGGGTCCCGAAGGGCGACCGGACCGGCACCGGGACGCTCGCGGTCTTCGGCTACCAGATGCGTTTCGACCTCGGCCGGGGCTTCCCGCTCCTGACGACCAAGAAGCTCCACGTCCGCTCGATCGTCCACGAGCTCCTCTGGTTTCTCTCCGGGAGCAGCAACGTCCGCCCGCTCCAGGAGAACGGGGTGCGGATCTGGGACGAGTGGGCCGACGAGAACGGCGACCTGGGGCCGGTCTACGGCTCACAGTGGCGCTCCTGGCCCCTCCCCGGCGGCGGCTCGGTCGACCAGATCGAGAAGGTCGTCGAGCAGATCCGCCGCAATCCCGACTCCCGCAGGCATATCGTCTCGGCCTGGAACGTGGCCGAGATCGACCAGATGCGCCTCCCTCCCTGCCACGCGCTCTTCCAGTTCTGGGTGGCGGAGGGCCGGCTCTCCTGCCAGCTCTACCAGCGGAGCGCCGACGTTTTCCTGGGCGTCCCCTTCAACATCGCCTCCTACGCCCTCCTCACCCTCATGGTGGCCCAGGTGACCGGGCTCGAAGCGGCGGAATTCATCCACACCCTGGGCGACGCCCATCTCTACAGCAATCACCTGGAGCAGGCGCGCCTCCAGCTCACCCGCGAGCCGCGCCCGCTGCCCCGGGTTCACCTGAACCCCGAGGTGCGTTCGGTCTTCGATTTCCGCTACGAGGACATCACGCTCGAAGGCTACGACCCCTGGCCGGCGATCAAGGCCCCCATCGCCGTATGACGGTCCAGGGCATCGCCAGCATCGCCAGCATTGCCGCCATCGCCGCGATGTCGGCGAACCGGGTGATCGGCGACCACGACCGTCTGCCCTGGCATCTCCCCGCGGACCTCGCGCGCTTCAAGCGGCTGACGATGGGGGGGACGCTCCTCCTCGGACGGAAGACCTACGAGTCGATCGGCCGTCCCCTCCCCGGGCGGCAGACCGTGGTGGTCTCCCGCCAGCCCGGCTATGCCCCCGCGGGGGTGACCGTGGCAGGCTCCATCTTAGAGGCCCTCCAGAAGGCGGAGAGGGAGAACGTCTGGATCGCGGGCGGCGCCGAGATCTACCGCCAGGCCTTGGATCTCGCCGCGCGGCTCTACCTCACCCGGATCGAGGCCGAATTCCCTGGCGACGCCTTCTTCCCCGAGCTCGACCCGCGCGCCTGGCACCTGGTGGAGCACCTGGTGGAGGAGAAAGCGGGGGAGGGCTTCGCCCATCTGTACCGGTTCGAGGTGTGGGAGCGAAGGTAGGTCTGCGCCGGGGCTTCCCCAGAAGCGCGAACCTAGAGTCTGTTGCGCGAGATACGGCCTTACGTGGGAGGGCTATACTTGAGGACTGAAGGAGGAGAGGTCCGCATGCGTTTTCAAGTGACTCTGGATCGAGACGAGGATGGGGCCTGGGTCGTCGAGTGCCCCTCAATTCCTGGTTGCGTAAGCCAGGGCGCATCGAAGAACGAGGCCTTGGAGAACATTCGTGAGGCCATCGCCCTCTGTCTCGAAGTTCGTGCCGAGCGGGGGCTACCCCTCACCATCGAGACGCGCGAGGTCGAGGTCGTAGCCTAGAGTGCCCATCCTGCCCGCCCTCAGCGGACAGGCCGTAGTCCGAATTTTTGCCAGGTTCGGCTGGTCCGTAGCCCGCCAACGGGGTAGCCACATCATCCTGGTGAAGGAAGGCTCGATGGCGACGCTCTCGGTACCCGATCACCGAGAGGTGGCGAAGGGGACTCTTCGCAGCCTGATTCGCCAGTCCGGCCTGACGGTCGAGCAATTTCTCGCCCCCCGATAGACTGCGATCCCGCAAAGCTCACGGCAGAGACCTGGTCCTTCCGCCGGAGAGCCGGGTACGGGCTGCCGGACGAAAGCGATATGATGCCCGCTCCCGAGCGGTACGGGAAACGACGGGAGGACCGTGAATCATGAAGAACCTGGGTTGTATCGCGATCTTGGGGGTCCTGGTGCTCGTCGGGATCGTGGGCGCCCTCTCGTCGACGGGGATCTACAACGGCCTGGTCGAGGCCCGGCAGCAGGTCGACGCCCAGTGGGCGCAGGTCGAGAGCGTCTACCAGCGCCGCGCCGACCTGGTGCCCAACCTGGTCGCGACGGTCAAGGCCGCCGCCGCCTTCGAGCAGGACACCCTGACGAAAGTCGTCGAGGCGCGGGCGAAGGTGGGCTCGATCCAGCTCACCCCCCAGATGTTGAACGACCCCGAGGCGTTCAAGCGCTTCCAGGCGGCCCAGGACGGCCTTTCCTCCGCCCTCTCCCGCCTCCTCGTCGTCTCCGAGCAGTATCCCGACCTCAAGTCGGTGGCGGGCTTCCGCGACCTGATGGTCGAGCTCGAAGGGACCGAGAACCGGATCGCCGTCGAAAGGCGCCGCTTCAACGAGGTGGCCCAGAGCTACAACACCCGCTTGCAGCGGGTGCCGGCCGCCTGGTTCGTGAGCCTCCTGCACTGGCAGTTCCAACCTCGGCCCTACTTCTCGGCCCAGCCCGGGGCGGAGACGGCGCCCAAGGTCGACTTCGGAACGAAGTAAGGCGAAGCCCTTCAAAGACCGGCGGCGGGAAGCCGGGCGGTGCCGATCCTGTTTTCGCTGGCGGGCCGGACTGGACAAGCAGGCCTCGCCTGGCGTAGAAGTTTCAGAGATGTCGTACTCGCGATCCCTGATCCCCCTCCTCCTGTCTCTCGTTCCTTTTCTCGGCTGTGCCGGCGCCGGAGCGGAGACGGGGGCCGCCGCGTCCACCCGATCGGTGAACCGGGGCGGGGAGCTGGTGACGCGGCGCGGCACCCTCCGCGAGCGCCTGCTGCTGACCGGTGAGCTCTCCGCGCGGCGGGCGACCGAGCTGGCCGTGCCGCGCACGCCCACCTGGCAGCTCCAGATCCGCTGGATGGAAAAGGACGGCACCCCGGTCGCGCGCGGTCAGAAGGTGGTCGAGTTCGACAACTCGACGTTCACCTCGGATCTGGACGAGAAGCGGCGGTCGGCGGCGCAGGCGGCCGACGACCTGGAGAAGGCCCGCGCCCAAGCCGCCACCGCCGAGGCCGAGAAGCAGTTCACCGTCGAGGGGAAGAAAAACGACCTCGCCAAGGCGAAGCTCGCCGCCGCGGTCCCGCAGGATCTCCTCCCGCTCCTCGAGTACCAGGAACGCCAGCTGGCGCTCGCGAAGGCCGAGGCGGAAGTCGAGAAAGCCGCAGCGGACTTGAAGGCCCAGCGCCAGGGGAGCGCGGCGGATCTGGGCGTTCAAGCCGTCGACCTCGCGAAATCCCGGCGCGAGATCCACGACGCCGAAGCGGCGATCCACGCCCTCGTCCTGACCGCCCCGCGCGACGGCATCCTCCTCGTCGCCGACCATCCCTGGGAGGGCCGAAAGATCGAGGCGGGGGACAACGTCTGGACCGGCCTCACGGTGATGAGCCTCCCCGACCTCTCCACCCTGGAGGTCGCGGCCACCCTCTCGGACGTCGACGACGGCCGGGTCCGGCCCGGGATGACCGCTCGCTGCACCCTGGACGCCTACCCCGGCGAGAGCTTCGGCGCGCGGGTGCTCGAAGTCTCCGCCGTGGCCCGCGAATCGGCCAGGAGCTCGCTCCTGCGGGGCTTCAAGGTCCGCCTGGGGCTCGACCGGGTGGACACCGCGCGGATGCGGCCGGGGATGTCGGTCAAGGTGGAGGTTCTCGGACCGGAGGTGAAAGAGGCTCTCCTCGCCCCCCGCGCCGGCCTCGACCTCGGTCCCGAGCCGCCGCGCGCCCGCCTCGCCGCGGGAGGCTCGGTGCCGGTGCGGCTCGGCGCCTGCGACGCCGATTCCTGCGTCGTCCTCGCCGGCCTCACGCCGGGGACTCGCCTGCGGCCGGACACGCCGGAGAAGACCGGGAGGGCGGGATGAGCGTCGGCCGGGGGGTTCGCCTGAGGCGGCCGGGCCGTCTCCTCGGCCTCCTCGGCGCGGCCGTCCTCCTCGGCGGCCTCAGCCTCTGGTGGCTCGCCGGCCGCGCCTCCGGGGCGGCGGACGGCGGCTGGGTCGAGGTCCGCCGCGACGACCTCGTGCTCGGCGCCGAGGTCACCGGCACCCTGGCCGCCGTCGATTCCGCCGCCGTGGGACCGCCGCAGATCCCGGAATCCTGGAACCAGAAGATCGCCTTCCTCGCCCCCGAGGGGACCCTGGTGCGGAAGGGCGCGCCGGTTCTCGGCCTCGACAGCTCGGACCTCGCGAGGAAGCTGGTCGACAAGATCTCCGAGGAGAGCTCGGCGGCCAAAGAGCTCGAAGAAGACGGAGGCGAGCCTCGCCGCGGCGAGGCGGGACGACGAGCTCCGCCTGGCCGAGGCGGAGGCGAAGCGCAAGAAGTTCTCCCTCCAGGTCGAGGTGCCCTCCGACCTCGTCGCCGGCTCCAAGCTCAAGGAGGCGCGTGGGGACCTCGGGCTCGCCGAGAACGAGATCACCTATGTCGAGCGACGCCTGGGCTTCGGCGCCCGGGAGGGCGAGGCCGAGCTCGCGGCGCTCCGCGAGCGGCGCGACCGGGCCGCTTCGCGGGTGCGGGAGATGCGCGAGCAGATCGAGAGCATGACCGTGCGGGCGCCGCGGGACGGCACCGTCGTCTACGTCGCCGACCAGCGGGGGGAGAAGAAGAAGGTGGGGGACGCGGTCTGGCAGGGGGAGCGGGTGGTCGAGATCCCGGACCTCTCGCGGATGCGGGCCGACGCCCAGGTCGACGAGGCCGACGCCGGGCGGATCGCCGTCGGGGAGAGGGTCCGCCTGCGGCTCGACGCCCAGCCGGACCTCCTCTTCACCGGTCGGGTGGAGACGGTCCGCGGCGCGGTCGAGTCGCGGAGCGACAACGATCGGCAGAAGGTGGTCGACCTGACGGTGACCCTGGACCGCACCGATCCGCTCCGCATGCGCCCCGGGATGCGCTTCCGGGGCGAGGTCGAAACCGGCCGGGCACCGGGGGTCCTCCTGGTGCCCTCGGATGCCGTCCTGGTGACCGCCGGAGGGCCGCTCGTCTACCGGAAAACCCTCCTCGGAACGGAGGCCGTGCGGCCCCGGCTCGGCCGGCGCAACGCCTCCGAGGTCGAGGTTCTCTCGGGTCTCGCCCCGGGCGACCGCCTGTCGCGCGTCCCGGCGCGGCTCCACGAGGAGGGGGCATGAGACGCGCCCGGCCGTACCTCTTGGGCGGCCTCCTTCTGGCGGTCCTGGTCGCCCTGCTGGGCTTCACGGGGGGGGCGTTTCTCCCCCGCGGTATCGCGGGTACCGCCGACCTGCCCACCCTGCGGGTCGCGCCGGCGCCCTTTCTCCATCGCGTGCCGGCGGAGGGCAACCTGCGGGCGACCCGCGCCACGGCGATCACCGTGCCGCCCGGGGTCGACGGGCCGCTCCGCATCGCCTGGCTGGCCCCCGAGGGAGCGGTGGTCCAGGCGGGCGATCCCATCCTCCGCTTCGATCCCACCGACATGGAAAAGGCCCTGCACGACGCCGAGGACGACCTCGCGAAGTCGCGGCTCAAGGTCTCTAAGGAACGGGCGGAGAGCTCGGCCGAGGTCCAGAAGCTCGCCGTCGACGCGCGGATCGCCGAGCTCGAGCTCGACGGCGCCCACCGCTTCCAGAAGAAGGACGAGACGATCTTCTCGCGCAACGAGCGCATCGAGTCCGCGTTGGACGGCGGCCTCGCCGGGGCACGGGCCCGGCATGCCCGCGCGGCGGAGGAGGGAAAGAAGCAGGTTTCAAAGGCCGAGCTCGACCTCCTCGCCATCCAGGGCCACCAGGCGGATTTCAAGATCGGCGAGGCGCGGAAAGGCCTCGCCGCCCTCTCGGTGACCGCCCCCAACGACGGCATCCTCGTCTACCGCCGCGACTACCGCGGCAACACGCCGCGGATGGGCGACACGGTCTGGCAGCGGCAGCCGCTCGCCGACCTTCCGGACCTGGCGCGGATGGAGGCCGAGGTCTTCGTGCTGGAGGCCGACGCCTCGGGGCTCGCGGTGGGGAAACCGGCGACGGTCGAGCTCGAATCGGCCCCCGGCTCGACGTACGAGGCGCGCATCGCCCGCGTCGACTCGCTCGCCAAGCCCCGCCTCCGCGGCTCGCCGGTGCAGTACTTCGCCGTCGTCCTGGAGCTCCGCGGCACCGACGCCGCCCGGATGAAGCCGGGGGCCCGGGTGCGCGCCGTCCTCACCCTGGACGAGGTGCCGCGCGCCCTCGCCGTGCCGCGCCAGGCGGTCTTCGATCGCGGCGGCCGAACGGTCGTCTACAAGCGTGTCGACAGGCGCGGCGCGAGCGGCTTTACGCCGGTGCCGGTGACCCTCGGCCCCTCCGGCATGGGCCGGGTGGTGATCGCCGCCGGTTTGAAGCCGGGCGACGTCGTGGCGCTCGGGGATCCGGAGCGCGGGCCCGGGGACACGCCGGGAAGCCCTGCCGCGGCGGGGAAGACCCCGGCCGCGCCGTCCTCCTCCGCAGTCTCCCGGACGCCGGCCTCGCGATGACCCCGGCCGAGGCGATCCGGACGGCGGTCGACAACCTGGCCGGCCATAAGCTGCGCTCGGCCCTCACCATGCTGGGGATGATCTTCGGCGTCGGCGCGGTGATCGCCATGCTCTCGATCGGCGCCGGGGCCGAGCGGCAGGCCCTGGCGCTCGTCGAGCGGCTGGGCCTCAGAAACGTCCTGGTCCGTGCCAAGCCCTTCAAGGACGACGAGCTCAAGGAGATCCGCGCCAAGTCGCCCGGGGTCTCGCCGCGCGACGCCGCGGCCATCGTCGAGGCCGTCCCCGGGGTGGAGGAGGCCGCGCCGTCGATCAAGATCGATCCCTACCGGGTGCTCTCAGAAGGGGGGAAGACCGCCGCCACGGCCTACGGCGTCTCCTTCCGCCATGCCGATCTGGCCCACCTGACGCTCGCCGAGGGACGCTTTCTCGACCCCCTGGACGAGCGCACCCACGCCCAGGTCTGCGTCATCGGCGCCGCGGTCCGCCGCGATCTCTTCGGCTACGGTCCGGCCCTCGGCCGCGATCTCAAGGTGAACGACGTCTGGCTGACGGTCGTCGGCATCCTCGCGGCGGAGGGGGGAGCGGGGGACACCTTTCAGGGCGTGAACGTGGGATCGGTCGCGAACGTCATCTACCTTCCGGTCTCGACCGCGGAGCGCAAGTTCGAGCATGCCCCCTTGGCCTCGCCGCTCGACGAGATCGTCGTCCGCTTGAAGGACGGCACCGCCGCCGGCCAGGCGGCGCCGGCCATCCGCGACCTCCTCGACCGCCTGCACGGCGGCGCCGCCGACTACGACCTCGTCGTGCCCGCCGCCCTGTTCGAGCAGAGCCGGCGCACCCAGCGCCTGTTCAACGCCGTCATGGGGGCGATCGCCGGTATCTCGCTCCTCGTCGGCGGCATCGGGATCATGAACATCATGCTCGCCACAGTCCTCGAGCGCACGCGGGAGATCGGGGTTCGCCGGGCGGTGGGGGCGCGCGGGTCGGACATCCGCTTCCAATTCATGGTCGAGTCCTTCGCCATCAGCCTCCTGGGCGGCGCGGTGGGAGTGGCCCTGGGGCTTGCCATCGCCCGCGGCGTCGCCGCCTGGGCGGGCTGGCCGACGGTCGTCACCGCCTCCTCGATCCTCATCTCGACCGGGGTCGCCATGGCGGTGGGCCTCGCTTCCGGTCTCTACCCGGCGAGCCGCGCGGCGGCGCTCGATCCCATCGACGCCCTGCGCTACGAGTAGAAGAAATAGACGGCGCGCGGGGTCTTTGCTATCCTCCTCGCAAACGTTTCCGGGGGTTTTCGATGCAGCCGACCAAGATCCTGGTGATCGACGATTCGAAATTGATCCACAGGATGTTCTCCGTGATCCTGCCGAAGACGACCCTGGTGAGCGCCCTGGACGGCCAGGAGGCCCTGACCCGGCTCGCCGAGCACCCCGATACCGAGCTCATCTTCTTAGACATCAACATGCCGCGGATGAACGGGCTCGAGTTCCTCACCCAGGTCAAGTCCGATCCCGCCCTCGCTGCCATCCCGGTCGTCATCGTGAGCACCGAGGGGAAGGAAGAGGACACCCTCCGCGGCCTGCGCGCCGGAGCGGCGGCCTACGTCAAGAAGCCCTTCCGCAACGAGACGATCCTGGACATCGTCTACCGCCTTCCCGCGCCCGCGGCGCAGGCCTCGGCGTAAGAGCCGGAGCTCGCCGCGAGCTGCCCCGGCGCGGTGTGATCGCGCGTTTACGCGTTCAATCCCTAACGGCGTTTTTGGATACAGCTTTAGCTATCCAGGCATGATCCTTGCGAAGTCTCTCCGAGAGAACGTTCCAGAACACGGGAACGGCATCTGGATAGGAGGTAAGAACCATGCGTAAGATTCAAATGCTGATCGGTGGGCTCGCGATGATGGGTACGACCCTGGTTTCCGCAGCGCCGCGAACCACCCTTCCTCAGACCAGCACCCCCCCCGCGGTCGAGTCCCCGGCTGTGCAGCCGCTACCGTGGGAGCAGCCTAAGCCGCAGGCGCAGGCCGTCTGCAACCTGCTCTGCATCCAGGGCGATCACTGCTGCATCATCCACAACCAGGCGACCTGCGTCCCCAACTCGCAGGCCTGTAAAGGCTAGAACCGTCCCCAGGCCGGCCCTGCTTCCCGGATGGGAGGTGGGGCCGATTTCCTTTGTATAGATCTTTCTGTGGACGCTCCGACGGTTTCGGCCTATCGTCTCCTGGGAGGAAGATGATGAAGAAGGATCTGGTCGAGAAGATCGAGCCGCAGCTCGCCGTTTTAACTCCTCATCCGGGATATCTCCAATGTGATCCAGAGGATCTGGTTCACTTGGATTGGTCTGGGGAATGGTGCTTCTTCCCTACCCCTCCGCCGCGCGGGCGTGCCGGTGCGCCGGAACCGAGCCCGCCCGATTCGCGATCAGGAAGGCCATCTCCAGGGCCTGCTCGTAGTTGAGCCGCGGATCGACGGTCGAGCGGTAATCGCGTTCGAGGTCGGCTTCGGTCAGGTTGCGGGCGCCGCCCAGGCACTCGGTGACGTCCTCGCCGGTCAGCTCGAAGTGGACCCCCCCCAGGTAGGTGCCGTGCTCCTTGTGGATCTCGAACGCCTGTTCGAGCTCCGAGAGGATGTGCTCGAAGCGCCGGGTCTTGACCCCGGTGGCGGTCGACTCGGTGTTGCCGTGCATGGGGTCGGCCACCCAGAGGACCGTGCGCCCGGCGCGACGGACAGCTTCCAAGAGCGGCGGCAGGCCGGCGGCGATCTTGGCGTGCCCGAAGCGGTGGATGAGGGTGAGCCGGCCCGGCACGTGCTCGGGATCGAGGACCTCGATCAGGTCGACCAGAGCCTCCGGGGTCATCCCCGATCCGACCTTGACGCCGATGGGATTCTTGATCCCCCGGAAGTACTCGACATGGGCGCCACCCAGGTCGGCGGTCCGCATGCCGATCCAGGGGAAGTGGGTCGCGAGGTTGTACCAGCCGGTGCGGCGCGGCACCTTGCGAGTCTGTGCTTCCTCGTAGGGAAGGTGGAGTCCCTCGTGGCTGGTAAAATAGTCCACCCGGCTCGTTCCCGCCGCCGCCTGGCCGGAGACGCTCTCCAGAAAGTGCACGGAATCGGCGATCGCCAGGAGCCGGCGGCGGTACTCCTCGGCGTTCGGCGAGTGCTTGACCCAGGCGATGTCCCAGTACTCGGGGTGGTGGAGGTCGGCGAAGCCACCGTCGATCAGGCCGCGCACGAAGTTCAGGGTGAGGGCGGAGCGCTCATAGGCGCGGAGCAGCCGCTCCGGGTCCGGGGTGCGGTCGGCGGCGGTGTGCTGGGGCCCATTGATGATCTCGCCCCGGTAGGTGGGGAGGGTCACCCCGTCCTTGGTCTCGGTGTCCGCGCTCCGCGGCTTGGCATACTGCCCGGCGAAACGGCCGACGCGGATGACGCGCTTCCGCATGCCGTGCACGAGCACCAGGCTCATCTGGAGGAGGATCTTGAGCTTGTCGGCGATCACCTTCGAGTTGCAGTCGGCGAAGCTCTCGGCGCAATCGCCCCCCTGGAGGAGGAAGCGGTCGCCGCGCGCCGCCTCGGCGAGTTGCGACCGCAGGTGCTCGACCTCCCAGGAGGTGACGAGCGGCGGCAGCGAGGAGAGCTCGGCCAAGACCCGGGTCAGGTGATCGGCGTCCGGATAGGTCGGCTGCTGCAGGGCCGGCTTCACCTTCCAGGAGTCGGGGGCCCACTTGGGAGACCTGGGGAGGAGCGTAATCGGGGGCATCGGCTTAAGAGTGCAGGAATGGCGCAGTAACGGGACCGCTCAAGCGAGCGGCACCTTGTCATAGACCTCGGAGAGGGCCAGGGTGCAGCCGATGGAAGGCAGTTGGACGACGCCCTCCCGGCCGGCGGTCGCGGTGAACAGCCAGGTCCCGCCGGTCTGGCGAACGAACTGCTCGACCAGGAGCTCGTCCTGCGACACGAGCAGGTACTCGGCGAGCGAGTCGAGGGCTCGGTAGTGCTCGAATTTCTTGCCCCGATCGTAGCTCTCGGTCGTGGGGGAGAGCACCTCGACGATCAGGGTGGGATTGAGCAGGGTGTCGAACTGGTCATCTTCGAAGCGAGGCTCGCTGGAGGCTACGGAGACGTCAGGATAGGTATAGAGGCCGGTGGCCGGCACGTGCAATCGCATGGCGCTCGCATAGACCTCGAACGGTCGCCGTTTGACCTGTTGGCTCAGCTCTACCGCCACATTCGTGATGATCAGGTGGTGTTCATGGCCGGATTGGGGCATCGCCAACATCTCCCCGTCCCGATACTCACTCTTGGTCTCCGCCAAGCGCTCCAGGGTCAGGTAGTCCTGGGCTAAGTGGTCTGAAGTCGAGTGAATGGGCATGGTGGAGGATCCCGAAGAAGCCGATATCTGGTGCCGATAGGGTACAGGGCTTTCCCAAGGACGGAGCAACTCGCCGGCCGATCTGTCTCCTCCCGCTGAGGGAGGCTACGGGATCAGCAGCACCTTTCCCGTCGTCTTCCGGCCTTCGAGGGCGCGCTGGGCGTCGGCCGCCTGGGCGAGGGGGAAGTCGTGCTCGGCGCGGAGCGCGAGCTTGCCTGCGCCGATCCAGCCGAGGACGTCTCCCGCCCGCTCCAGGAGCTCCTCGCGGGTCGCGATGTAGTGGCCGAGGGAGGGACGGGTCAGGAAGAGCGAGCCCTTGACGTTCAGGATCGACGGCGCGAAGGGGGGCACCGCGCCGCTCGACTGGCCGTAGGTCACCATCATGCCGCGGGGCACGAGGCAGTCGAGGCCCTTATCGAAGGTGGTGAGCCCAACACCGTCGTAGATCACCTGCACGCCCTTGCCGCCGGTCAGGCGCTTCGTCTCGGCGACGAAGTCCTGCTCGGTGTAGAGGATGACCTCGTCCGCCCCGGCCTCTCGGGCGAGGGCGGCCTTCTCCGCGTTCGAGGTGGTGCCGAGGACCCGGGCGCCGCGGAGCTTGGCGATCTGGCAGAGGAGGAGTCCGACCCCGCCGGCCGCGGCGTGGATGAGGCAGGTGTCGCCGGGCTTCAATGGATAGGTCGAGCAGGCGAGATAGTGGGCGGTCATTCCCTGGAGCATGACGGCGGCGCCCTGCCGGGCCGTGACGCCCGCAGGACGCGGGACGAGCTTCGAGACCGGCACCACCGCCTTTTCGGCATAGGAGCCCGGAACGATCGTCCAGGCCACGGGATCGCCCGCGGCCACCTCGGTGACCCCCGTGCCCACGGACTCGACCGTGCCGGCGCCTTCCTGGCCGAGGGTGAAGGGGAGGGAGGGGACCTTATAGAGGCCGGTCCGGTGGTAGACGTCGATGAAGTTGACCCCCACCGCCTCGACGCGGACGACCGCCTCGCCGGGACCGGGAGCAGGATCGGGGATCTCTTCGAGCTTGAGAACTTCGGGACCGCCGAGCTGATGGACGCGGATGGCTTTCATGGTGGATATGGTATCGCGGAAGCGACTCTCTGGCGGGTCACTCTCCCACGCTTCTCAATGCACGGTCCATGACATGACTGGAAAGATACATCCCGGAAAGCCGCAAAGAATCGAGCACCGGACGGGCGGCGGCGAAACGTCCCCGCCGCTTTCCCAGAAGCACCAAGCCCAGCGTGCCGCGAACCGGGATACCGAGAGTCTCGGCACAATTCCGAGCCGCCAAGTCGTCCATGATGGCATCCACGCCCGGTCTCGCGGCGCACCAGGAGAGCACCGCGGACTCACCCCTCCCGAGGTCCCAGGCCTGGATCGCCGGAGATAGAGCGGGGACCTCAACCACCCGCAGCCAGGGAACGGTGGAAAGCGCCAGAGCCGCCGGGTCGTGAGGACCACGGCGCTGGATCTCCTGGGCTACCGGAGCAGGGACCGCGATCTCCGAGGCGACGAGTTGCAGGAGGTCGAGCAGATGGGCTCGGGTGAGGAAGATCAGCGGGGAGGCGTCGACGGCGGGGAGGTCAGCCACGCTCCAGCTCACGCTGCAGATCGTCGAAGTCCACTACGAAAGCGTCCACGCCTTCCCGAGCCAGCGCCATCAGGAAGTCGGTGCGATCCAGGCCGGCCACCTCGGCGGCTTTTTCTTGCGAGATCTGGCTCCGCTGATACCAATGGATGGCCGCGGCAAGGCGGAGCTCGCGTCCGAAGGCATCCGGAGAGCGTCGCAGGGCCGAGAAGACACCCTCGGGCAGCTCAAGAGTTAGGTTGACCATGAGAAGGCTCCTATCCGTTGGGCGAGACGGTAAACCTCGCCCCACCTCTCTGCAGATTAGAGTACACCCGACACCCCTTCAGAACTCTCCCACGAACGAGATCTCCACCTCCAGCCGATATCCCGTCCGTCCCAGAACCACCTCCTGGATCCGCGCGATCAGCGCCCGGACGTCGGCCGCCGTGGCGCCGCCGCGGTTGATCATGATGTTGGCGTGGCGCGGGGTGATCGTCGCTCCCCCGATCGCCTCCCCTTTGAGCCCGCACTCGTCGATCAGCCGGCCGGCGCCGATCCCTTCGATCTTCTTGAAGATGGAACCGGCGGAAGGCTCGCTGTCGAGGGGTGGGTGGCGGGCGCGGCGCCAGTCGAGGTTCTCGGCCATGATCTCGCGGAGCCGGACGGGGTCGGCCGCGGTCAGCTCGAAGGTGGCGGCGAGGACGACGTCCCGGCGGACGTGGAGGATCGACTGGTCGTAGCCGAACTGGAAGTACGAGACGTCGACTGTCCGGCGTTCCCCCTCTTCGGTGAGGATCTCGGCCTCCCTCGTCACCTCGGCGACGAACATCGTCCGCTCGCGGGCGGGGGCGGGGGAGAGGAAGTGCAGGTTCTGCCAGAGGGCGCCGCCGACCGTCGAGGGAATGCCCACGTAGTGCTCCATCCCGGAGAGGCCGCGGGAGACGGCGGCTTCGATGAGCTCAGGGTCGACCCGGGTGCCGCTCTCGGCGCGCAGCCGGTTTCCCGGCAGGAGGTCGATCCGCCGTGCCCGGTTGCGGATCACGAGGCCTCGGAAGCCGCGGTCGCCGACCAGGATGTTGGCGCCCACCCCGAGGAGGAACCAGGGCACGCCGAGACGCCGGGCGACGAGGATGGCGGCGGCCAGCTCGTCGCCGCTCGCCGCCTCGTAGAACAGATCGGCGGGGCCGCCGATGCGGAAAGTCGTGAATGGCGCCAGGGGGACGGCGGTCCGCACCCGGTCCTCCCCGAGCTGGCGGCGGAGCGCGGCGTAGGCGTCGGGCAACATCTAAGAGGTGGGCGATCCCGCTGATGCCGCCGCCGCCGACGCTGCCGATGCCGCAGGGGGAGCATCGATGAGCTCGATCCGGCGCTGGTGGCGGCCGCCCTCGAAGGGGGTGTCGAGCCAAATGCGGACGATCGAGAGGGCCATCTCGATGGGCATCATCCGCTCTCCGAGGGAGATGACGTTGGCATCGTTGTGCTGCCGGCCGAGGCGCGCCGACTCCTCGTTCCAGCAGAGGGCGCAGCGTACTCCCGAGACCCGGTTGGCGACGATCGCCTCGCCGTTGCCCGAGCCGCCGAGGACGATGCCGCGCTCCGCATCCCCCCTCGCCACCGCCTCGGCCACCGGCCGGATGAAGAGGGGATAGTCGACCGGCGTCTCGGAGTCGGTCCCCAGGTCTTCCACCTCGTGCCCCAAGGTGGCCAGAAACTCCTTGATCTGCTCTTTGTAGCGGAAGCCGGCGTGATCCGAACCGATGGCGATCTTCATGGATCCTCCCTCCTCTGCCGGCGGATTAGACCACGGATCATCCTTGGGATCGCTGCCGTCGCATCTCGAAGAGGACGAGGGCGGCGGCGACGACGGCGTTGAGCGACTCGACGGGCGACGCCAAGGGGATGGTGAGGCGTAAGTCGGCGAGCGCGGCGGCGGCGGGGGAGAGGCCGGGTCCCTCGGCGCCGAGGGCGAGGACGAGAGTGCCGGCCAAGGAGGTGGAGTAGAGGTCGGTGCCGCCGCGCGGCACGAGGGCGGCCCAGCGCGGGGCGTCCGCGCCGGGGATGCCGAGGGCTGCGAGGTGGGCGACGAGGGCCTCCGGGGTGACGCCCGTGGCGACCGGCAGGCGGAGGAGGCTCCCGGCCGAGCCGCGGAGGGCGCGGGGATGGTTGGGGTGGACGGTGCCGGGGGCGAGGGCGATCCCCGCCACCCCCGCCGCCTCCGCCACCCGCGCCAGGGCGCCGAGGTTGCCGGGGTCCTGGAGGCCATCGAGATAGAGATAGGGAGCCCCCGCTCGGAGCGGCAGGGCCGAGACTCCGGAGCGCGGCAGGCGGACGACGGCGAGAAGACCCTTGGGCGAGTCGGCATCGGCGAGCTCCGCCAGGAGCTCGGGGGCGATCTCCAGGGGAGAGACGGGCAGCCGGCGGGTGAGGACGGCGCCTTCTCCGGTCGCTAGAAACGCCGGCGTCGCGAGGACGGTTTCAAGCTCCAGCCCCGCGGCGAGCGCCTCTTCCACCAGGTGTGGTCCCTCCAGGAGGGTGAGGTCGCCTTTACTTCGCCGGAGGCGGCGAATATCCTTGACCGTCTTATTGTGGCGACTGAGGATCATGATCACAGATCTTAAGAACTTCTGGCAAAGGCTCCAAACGGGCGTCGAGGTGGCGGTCGCGGGACCGTCGGCGGACAAGCTGCTCGGCGTCCGGGACGGCTTCCTGCGTTACTTCCACGACGGCCTGGACCGCGCCGTCTCCGTCGCCGTCGTGCCCCAGCAGCTCGCAGAGCCGGCCATCGGGCTCCCCGTCTCCGACGAGGAGGTCATCGGGCTCGCTCGCGAGCGCGCCATGGCGCTCGAGAAGGCGCTCGCCGACAACTACCACTTCTACGTCGCGACCGAAGGCGGCCTGCACAGCCTGGACGTCGACGGCAGGCACTGCTACTTCGTGCGCAACTGGACCGTCGTCCGCGGGCTCTTAGGCGAGGCCTGGGGCTCCTCGGGCTCGATCCAGGTCCCCGAGCGCATCATCGCCGGGCTCGACAGCGACCAGGTCCCCCTGGCCGTCCCGGGCACCCGCCGGAGCGGCGGCATGATCTCGTCCCTGACCGGCGGCCTGGAGACCCGGAGGAAGGCCGTCGCCATCTCCACCCTGCACGCTATCTCCACCCTCTTCTACGGTGTCCTCGAGAGCCGGCCCATCCGCTAGCTCCCGGAACCGGCCACCAATAGAGCGTGATAGCATCTTCGACCACTCGAATGGGAGGCTTCTCTCCCTTTTTTTCCTCCATCGAGTCGCGCTATCGACCTTCGCCAGCACTGTGGAAGTAGACGATTCAACTGACCGACCGCTAAAGGTGCGTATATGAGCCAGCGAGACGCCCATCTGTTCACCTCGGAATCCGTGACCGAGGGGCACCCCGACAAGGTGGCCGACCAGATCTCAGACGCCATTCTGGACGAGGTGCTGCGGCACGACCCCACGGGGCGAGTCGCCTGCGAGACCCTGGTGACGACCGGTATGGCGTTCCTCGCCGGCGAGATCACCACCCGGGCCTACGTCGACTTCGCCGCCATCGCCCGCCGTACGATCCAGGAGATCGGCTACACCCGTGCCGACTACGGCTTCGACTACAAGACCTGCGCCGTCGTCTCGTCGATCGACCCGCAGTCGCCCGACATCGCCCAGGGGGTGGATACCGGCGGCGCCGGCGACCAGGGGCTGATGTTCGGCTTCGCCTGTCGCGAGACGCCGGAGCTGATGCCCCTCCCGATCACCCTCGCCCATCGCCTGACCCGCCGCCTGGCCGAGACCCGCCGGGCCGGCGAGCTCGCCTGGCTGCGGCCGGACGGCAAGAGCCAGGTGACGGTCGAGTACGACGGCACCCGGCCGATCCGGGTGCACACCGTCGTCATCTCGACCCAGCACGACCCCGAGGTGGCGCAGGAGGAGCTGACGAGGGAGATCATCGAGCACGTCATCAAGCCGGAGATCCCCACCGCGCTCCTCGACAACCGGACGATCTTCCACGTCAACCCGACCGGTCGGTTCGTCATCGGCGGCCCACAGGGGGACTGCGGCTTGACCGGGCGCAAGATCATCGTCGACACCTATGGAGGCTACGGCCGGCACGGCGGCGGCGCCTTCTCGGGCAAGGATCCCACGAAGGTCGACCGCTCGGCCTGCTACATGGCCCGGCATATCGCCAAGAACCTCGTGGCGGCCGGCCTCGCCGAGCGGATCGAGGTGCAGCTCGCCTACGCCATCGGCGTCGTCGATCCGGTCTCCGTGCGGGTCGACACCTTCGGCACCGGCACGGTGGGCGACGGCGATTGCGAGCGCCTGGTGCGCGACCACTTCCCGCTCTCCCCGCGGGGGATCATCGACTACCTCGACCTGCGCCGGCCGATCTACCGCCAGACCGCCTCCTACGGCCACTTCGGCCGCGAGGACCAGGACTTCAGCTGGGAGAGCACGCGGCGGATGTCGGAGCTGCGCGAGGCCGCGGGCTTGAAGGGCGAGCCCGTGGAAGCCGCCGGCGTCCCGCAACCCGCCTGAATCGAAATCACCCGGGCGGCGAGGTTTCCTCGCCGCCCCCTTCACCGGTCTCCTCGATCTTCCCCACCTTCTCGTCGTCCCAGCTTTTGCCGTACTTGAGCACGTCGTGCTTCAGAAGGTCGAACTCCGTCTGGCGGGGGAGGGGACGGGCGTCTCGGTAGATCGTGTCGCAGCGGTAGCAGGCGACCGCCTCCCGGAGCCGCCGGTAGAGCCAGAGGTCGACCAGGCCGAAGGCGAGGAGCGAGAGGCCGAAAGTCCAGGGCACGAGGGCGGCGCCGACGGCGACCAGGGTACAGCCCAGGGCGCGGTTGAAGTCGCGCTGGGGATAGAGGTGGCGACAGCCGCAGAGGGGACAGACGTCGACCATCGCGGATGGAACGTCGCTCCAGCCGGTGGCGGCGACCAGCCGCGTCCGGCCGCAGTTGGGGCAAGGCAACTCCGCCGTCTCGGGCGAGAGCTCGGCCCTGAAGGGGAGCCCGCAATCGCGGCACTGCGTGCGGATGCGCAACCGCGGAGCCTAGACCGGCACGCCGGTCGTCACGGTGAGGAAGTAGCCGGTGATCTCGCCGATGAAAGTGCCGACGACGAGCACGTAGAGAATGCCGGTCGCCGACTGGTTCGAGCGCTGCCGGGCACAGTGGAGCGCCATCGCGGCGAGGAGCAGGGGGACCGCCAGGCCCCAGAGGAGACGAAACCAGAAGAAGATCCCCTGGCCTGAGAAGCCGGCCAGGAGGTAGAGCGGATGGGGATCGACCCGCTCGTCCACCCCGGCCGCCACCGCCAGCGAGGCGAGGACGGCGAGCAGGCGGAGGCCGGCGATCGCCAAGAGCGCCCGGCAGAAGACGACGAGGTGACGGAAGGTGAGCCGGGGGGCCACCAGGTACCAATGGCCGAGGAGCATGGTGATGAGCGACCAGCCGAGGAGGAGCGCCGAGGCAAGGAGGCTCAAAGCGAGGAGCGGCTGGCGGTGGGGGAGCTCGGTGACGGTTCCTACCAGCCCACGGCCGGCGAGAAGGAGCCCGGCCAGGCAGGCCGCGGTGGAGAGGGTGAGCGGCCAGCGGCAGAGATCCCAGCGCTCCCGCCAGATCGCCGCATAGTAGAGGAAGGCTCCGGCGAGCGAGAGGGCGAGCGTGGCGGTCGCCGCCGTGCCCAGCCTTGGGAAGGGGTGGAGGAGCACGACGGCGAGAGCGAGACCCAGAAGGCCGAGGATCACCAGGGCGTTCATCTGGAAGTACCCGCGGCCGAGGTCGGGCTCGGGAATCCAGTAGAGAGTGGTGAGCGAGCCGAGAGCGGTCGCCAGCAGGAAAAGGAGGAAGACACCCATCGGGCGCGGATCTTATCCTGCCTAGGGCGAACCTGCCGACCTCGCCTCGCTTGTCCCGCGAGGGTGGGGGTGTCGCACCCCTTGATATTGTCGGTCCCCTCTTGGGACCGCTTTGAACCGCGAAGGTCTGGGAGGGGATTTACATGAGACATGGATGGGATCGTCGTCTCGCCGTCATCGTCCTGGTGGGCGCCTCGTTGGCGCCGACTTCCACCCTGCTGGCCGCTGCCACCAGACAACCAGTCCACGCCGAGAGCCGGGTCGGGCAGGGAATTCTTCCCGCCGCTCTTACGTTCTTTAAATCTCTGGTCGACAGAGCGCTGACCAGCTCCCCTGCCCCGGTTCCCGGCGGACCGAAGACGTCGTCCAACCCGACGGGTGACAACGGCGCGGGCATCGATCCCAACGGCCGCTAGCCCACAGAGCGGGTACGTCGCGCTGGGTGGGTTGGCTGGTTCCCCGAGGTGAATGCCGGTCCCGGCACCGCTTCTGGACAGGGGGCGAGCGGGGTGCTAGCCTACGCGCATCGACGCGACAGACATTGGGTGCTAATGGCAACTCTGGATCACCCCGAACTGCGAGAATCGCTCAACAAGCTGCTCAAGAACGCCCGGCCGAGGCTGGAGCGGGTCTTGCGGCACTTTGAGGTCCCTCCGGAGGATGCCGAGGACATCCTTCAGGATGCCCAACTGACCCTCCTCTACAAGTGGGACAAGATCCGGAGCCCGGAGAGCTGGCTCATCGGCACGGTCAAGAAGAAATGTATCATGTACTGGCGCAAGCGCCGGGGCAGTCTCTGTGACGCCGTGGACACGGCCATCCTGGACCTGATCTCCGTGCCGCAAGCCCCGGAGCAGGAGAAGACGGAGCTGACCTGCGACCTGAACCGCGTGCTGGGCAAGCTGTCCGTCCGCTGCCGGTCGCTCCTCAAGCTGCGCTATGGGCTCGGCTACGGGCCGACCGAGGTGGCCGAGCAGATGGGCTACCGGGCCTCGAGCATCCGCAAGGTCACCAACCGCTGCCTGGCGGCGCTCACCCGCCAACTCCTGGCGGTCGGCTTCCAGAGGGAGCCGCAGGATGGTCGAGCGCCACCCCCGGCGGGCGCGCCTCGAACGCTTCGGCAGCGCCGAGCTCTCGCGCCAGGAAAACCGCGAGATCACCCGTCACCTCCTCTCCGGATGTGTCCGCTGCCGGCGGCTCACCGAGCGCTTCCTCCCGCGGCCCGCGAGAGGGACGTTGGCGACGTCGGCGACATTGGCGACATTGGCGACATTGGCAAACGGGGCGAACGAGCCGAATGAGGAGATCCGCGCGGAGAACTCGGAGAGCTTCTCCTACGCACCGGCTTTCGCCGCGGCGCGCCGGGAGCTCGGCCGCCGGCAGAAGGCCTTCTCCATCGAGCGCGCCGCCGCGCCGTCCCTCTTGACGGAGCTCGCGGCCTACCCCTTCGATCGCCAGTGGATGCTCATCGCCCATGAGGCCAGGTTCCAGAGCTGGGCGCTCTGCGATCTGCTGCTCGAAGAGTCCAGGGAATGGGGATTCCAGGATCCCGGCCGCGCCCTGGATCTCGCCGAGCTCGGAGCCGCCGCGGCCGCGCATCTCGATCCCATGGTGTATGGCGCGGCGCGGATCAACGATCTCGCGGCCAGAGCCTGGTCGACCCTCGCCAATGCCGAGCGCATCCGCTCCGACTTCCGGACGGCGGAGAAGGGCTTCGCCCACGCCGAGGATCTGCTCCGGGAGGGGACGGGAGACCCGCTCGAAAAGGCCTGGCTCCTCCTGCTCAAGGCGTCGCTCCGGGGCAATCAGGGACGCTTCCGGGAGGCCGCTCGCCTGCTCGACCGGGTGGCCCACATCGCCGATCGCAACGGCGACCTCCATCTCGTAGGCAAGGCTCTCATCGCCAAGGGCTTCCTCGCGAGCGTCGACGGCAGGCCGGAGGAGGCGATCGAGCTGCTCACCGAGGGCCTGAGGCGGATCGACGTCGCCCAAAGCCCCACGAACCCAATCCCTCCAAAGACCACCGAGCCGCGTCTCCTCGTGGCGGCGCGCCACAACCTCATCCTCTGCCTCAACGAAAGCGGGCGCCCTACCGAGGCGCTGGCGCTTCTCGCCGAGACCCGCCCGCTCTACGTAGAGCTCGGCGATCGCATGAACCTCATGCGCCTCAAGTGGGTGGAGGGCAAGATCGCCCTCGCGCTGGGGAACCTGGAGTCTGCCGAGGCCCTCCTCAAGGAGGTGCGCCAGGATCTCGTCACCCGGGAGCTCGGATATGACGCGGCTCTCCTCTCCCTCGACCTCGCCCGCATCTACGCCCAGGACGGGCGGAGCACCGAGATGCGCCGACTGGCCGAGGAGATGCTGCCGATCTTCCAGTCGCGCGACGTGCAGCGGGAGATCCTGGCGACCCTCATCGTCTTCCAGAAGGCGGCCGAAATGGAGCGGGTCACCCTCGACCTGGTTCAGGAGCTGAGCGCCTACCTGGTCCGCTGCCGGAAGACGCACGCCACTCCCGATCCCCGCCAACGCGGGCCGCTCTGAGACCGCGCTCTCGTCGGAGACCGCTCCGAAGAGCCGGCCCCAGTCGTCAAAAACTTGTAAAGTCTGCCGCTGGACATTCGAATCGAACATTGGTAGGGTAATTTCAGCTGCTTTTCTCAAGCTGATTCATGACCCCTACGGAAACCTCAGGCGTCGTGGAACCCTCCCTGGAGGAAATCCTCGACCGGATGCAGCCGCGGCTCAAGCGGATTCTCGCCCGCTACCGCATCCCACCGCAGGACGCCGAGGGACCTGCTACAGGAGACCTTCCTCATCATGGTCTCCAAGTGGGGGAGCATCCGCAATCCGGACGCCTGGCTGCTCGCGACCCTCTCCAATCGCTGTATCATCTACTGGCGCAAGCATCGGAGCCGGCTTTGGGACCTGGTCGATACCGCGATCTTAGAGCTCCTCGCGGAGGCGGAGGCTCCGGCCCAGGAGAGCTCGAACCTGCGTTTCGATCTCGACTCCCTCCTCTCGGCTCTCCCCGACCGCTGCCGTTCCATCCTCCGCCTGCGTTACGGTCTCGGCTGCAGCACCGCCGAGGCGGCGGAACGCACGGGCTACTGCAAGTCGAGCATCCGGAAAGTCACTCGCCGTTGCCTCGCGGCCCTGACCCAGCAACTGCTGGGATATGGCCTTCCCATCGCTCCACGACCGGAGTAAGGAGCCCCTGCAAAGGTTCAAACCGAGCTCCTCCCAGGTCTCCCGCTCGCTGGACAGGTCCAGGGTGGGATGGTAACCTAGCGAGCCTGGACAACGGTAGCAGAATGAGTGCGCTCAACCATCCCCAGCCTACCCAGCGACAAGAGGTCCAGCTTGAGCAGTTCTTGCACCAGGTCCGACCGCGGCTGAAAGCGCTCTTCGCAAGATACCGCATCCCTCCCCAGGACACCGAAGACATCCTCCAGCAGGCCTTCCTGGCCCTGATCTATCAGTGGGAGGGAATCCGGGACCGCGAGGCCTGGCTGCTCGGTACCCTCAAGAACCGCTGCCTCCTCTACTGGCGGGACCATCGTCGCCAGCTCTACGACGTCGTCGACGCCACGGTCCTCGAATGGATGGCCAAGCCCACGGCCCCCGAGCAGGAACAGGCCGATATCGCGCGCGACCTGGGGACGGTCATCGGGCGGCTGCCCGAACGCTGCCAGTCGCTCCTGCTTCTGCGGTACCGCCTGGGGTACGAATCCTCGGAAGTGGCCGAGCGCCTCGGCTACAGCCCGTCCAGCATGAGCAAGATCACCACCCGGTGCCTCGCCACGCTCCTGCGCCACCTGACGGCCGCGGGTCTCGTCGGGAACCGGAAGAAGCACCAGCGAGGCTAGCGGCTCCGCTCCTCCTCTCGACCCTCCATCCCCTCAAACGCACCACCCCGTTCAGGTCTTGACGCCCAGGAAGAGATAGGCGGAGAGGATTCCGAACACCGCGCCCGGGCTCCATACCGCGATCAAGGGGGGGAGGGCTCCCGCCTTGCCGAGCTGAGTGAAGAAGGCGAAGACGAAGAGGAACACCATCCCGAGCACGATCGAGAGGCCGACCCCGTAGAGGGCTCCCTGGCGCCCCAGGCGGAAGGCGAAGGGGAGCGCCACGATCGCCATGATGAGCGAGATGACGGGATAGGCGACCTTGTTCTGCAGCTCGACCTCAAGGTCGGGAACCGACTGGCCGCTGTCGATGAGCTCCTGGATATAGCTCTTGAGCTCGCCGTACCGCATCTGCTTGGGGGGCCTGATCTCCGAGCTGAAGTAGCTCGGCGTCTCGGGGTAGTGGACGATCCGTGGCCCCTGGAAGGGGGTGTACGAGGAGACGTTGACGCCGTCGAACTCGCGCGCCCAGCCGTCGTTGAACAGCCAGGCGTCGCCGATGTAGCGGGCGGACTGGGCGACCAGGCGGCGGACCAGGCGGTGGTTGTCGTCGAAGTCGAAGACCTGGAGGTTCTGGAGGCTCTGGGTCTTCTCGTCGTAGTGGAGATAGTTGTAGATGTAGCGCCCTTGCCCGAAGAGCCACTGGTGATCGGCCCGGCGGTAGGTTCGGGGGGTCTCCCGCCCCTTGATCCGATCCTGGATCTGGGCCACCCGCTCGTTCGACGCCGGCAGGATCTCGGACTCCAGGAAGGCGCAGAAGACCGAGATCAAGAGGGCGGTCAGGACCGCCGGCAGGGAGATCCGGTAGAGGCTCATCCCCAGTGCCTTGCAGGCGGTGATCTCGTTCGTCCGCGAGAGCAGGCTGAACGTCACCAGGGTGGTCACCAGGACGATGATGGGGGAGATCTCATAGAAGATCTGGAGCGACATGTACTTGTAGTAGTCGACGACCATCGAGTTGGCGATCTTGTTTTTGAGGATGTCGTCGATGTTCTCGGAGAGGTCCCCCAGGATGTAGAGCGAGAGCCCCGAGACCAGCACCAGCACGAAGACGAAGAGGAAAAGCCGCACCACGTAGCGGTCCAGGATGTTGGGAAAGAGGAGCCGCGGTCTGGGCAGGCGGAGCATGAGGCCCCGTCGCTCCCGCTGGACCCGCCCGTCTCCGTTGCCACCGGATGCGGACTCCTGGCGCTCCCGGCGTTCCTTCAGGCGGTCCCGCCGCTGATTCTTGAGCCGGAGGAGCCTGGCCCACAGATCCTGACGGACCCAGCGGTCGACCCGCGTCAGCATGAGGCTCTTGTCCTGGTTGCGCCGAATGAGGAGGAAGACCCCGGCCGCGGCGAGGAGCAGGTTGGGAGACCACATGGCGAGCCAGGGAGGAATCCGGCCGAAGCGCGCCGCCTCCTCGCCGTTGTTCAAGAGGACGTAGTAGATGAGGATGATGGCGATCGACATCGCGAAACCGGAGGCCTTGCCGCCACGCTTGTTGTTGAACCCCAGGGGCAGGGCGAAGAGCCCGAAGACCATGCAGGCGACGGGAATCGAGAACTTCTTATGGATCTCGACCCAGGCGAGGTTGTGCTGCTCGGTCGAGACCCCGCGGTCTTTCGAGAGATCGCGAAGCTCCCCGAGCGTCAGCTCCCGGATTCCCTTGGAGATCGCCATCTTCGCTCGCCGGTTGCTCGAGAACTGGTCCTCCAGGATGAGCTCGAGCCGCTTGTGGCGGCTGATCTCGTAGCTCTCCGGCGAGGCGAGGTTCACCTTGTGCTGCAGGGCGTTGTAGAGGACGAGGACGATGCGCTCGCCCTTGTCGTCGATCTTCACCTCTCCGTAGTCCGCCACCGTGATCTGGTGGGACTGCGTGGCGGGGATCGATTCGGCGATGAAGACCCCCTTCCAGCGATCGCTCCCCGGCGGCACGTCGAAGACGTAGAGCGTCTTGCCCTCCCATTCCTCGAAGAAGACCCGCGGCTGGACCTGTTGAGACACCGTCTGGGTGAGGATCTCCAACTGCAGCTGCTCCAGGGAGTGGTTGCCCCAGGGCAGGGCATAGATCATGAGGAGCGAGTTGACGACGGTGAGAAAGGTCGAGAGGAGAAGGATGGGGCGGTAGAGAGTCAGGAGGCTCGTGCCACAGGAGCGCATGGCGATGAGCTCACTGTCCGACGACAGCCGGCCCACCGCGATCAGGATGCCGAAGAGGAGCGACATCGGGATCGTCAGCACGACGATGTTCGGCAGGGTGAGGAGCAGGAGCTTGCCGACGATGACGGGGGAGAGGCCGCGGCGGATGATCATCTCCGCCGACTGGAAGAGGAAACGGAGGAGGAGGATGAAGGTATAGACTAGAAAGCCGAGCCCCACCGGGCCGACGATCTCACGCAGAATGTAACGATCCAGACGTCTCACGCCTGCATTATATGGACCCAAGGAGCTCTCTGGCAGGTCGAACTGTGCTGATCACCGGCGGAGCCCATCGGGTGGGCGCCGCGATCAGCCTTCGGCTGGCCGAAAAGGGCGCCCGGATCCTCGTCCATTCCCACCAGAGCGGGGCCGCGGCCGAGGAGCTGGTCCGCGGCCTGCCGGCCGGTGGAGCCTGCTTCACGGCCGACCTGGGGCAGCCCGACGGTCCTCGATCGCTCCTCGCCGCCTGCGTGGCGGCGGGGGAGTCGCCCGACGCCATCGTCCACAGCGCCGCCTCCTTCCTCAAGCGCTCCTTCCTGGAAACGACAGCTGAGGAATGGGACGCGACCTTCGCTCTCAACGTCCGCGCTCTCTTCCTCCTCGCCCAGGAGCTCGTCCGCCTGCGGGGCTCCCGCGGTGGAGACCTCGTCGCGATCTGCGACTCCGGGGCGCTCGAGCTGTGGACGGCCTATCTGGTCCACAGTGTCGCCAAGGCGTCGGTGATCCCACTCGTCAAGGCGCTCGCCAAGGCCATGGCGCCCGGGTTCCGGGTCAACGGGGTCATCCCCGGTCCGGTCCTGCCGCCGGCGGCGACGAGCGAGGAACAGCTGGCGGTGATCCGCGAGAAGACCCTCTTGAAGCGGCTGGGCGATCCGGACCACGTCGCCCAGGCCGTCGAGTTTCTTCTGACCTGCGACTACGCGACGGGCTCGATGGTCGAGGTGACCGGCGGCGCGGAGCTCTGGCGGGGGCAGGTCGAATGAAGGTCCGCCTCGAACGGCGTTACCGGTTCAGCGCCAGCCACCTGTACCGGCGACCTGACTGGTCGGAGGCGGAGAACCGGGCCCGCTTCGGGAAGTGCGCCAACCTGCCCGGGCACGGCCACAACTACCGCCTGTTCGTGACCGTCCGCGGCGAGATCGATCCGTCGACCGGGTTCATCATCGATCTCGGAGCCCTGGACGCGCTGGTGCAGGCGAAGGTCGTCGAGCGCCTCGACCACCAGCACCTGAACGCCGCGCTGCCGGAGTTTGGGGAAGGCGGCCAGATCCCGTCGAGCGAGAACCTTCTGGCCTGGATACGACGAGAGATCGAGAGCGCTCTTTCCGTTCAAGCCGGAAACGCCGAGCTGGTCAAGCTCCGCCTGGAAGAGGACGAAGACCTTGCCGCCGAGTGGCTGGCAGGCGAGTGAAGCCGCCGGGCGGTCCGGGTTGGCTCCGAGGACCGGCGCCTGGCTGCGCGAAGCGCCCGAGGGCGCCGGCCCGCAGGAGCCAACCCGGACCGCCCCCGCACAGGCGAGTTAACATAATCATCCTTAACAGACGTTTCGTGCGCGCGGCCGCGCCGGCTCCTGGGCACCCTGAAACGGCGGAATCCAGGGACGACGGGAACGATTCAGGCTTGCGGTTGGCGGAGCTGCACGAGGATCTGCTCCAGGGCCCGGATGAGGTCATCCTTCTCGACCTCACTCTGCCGGAACGCCAGGGACAGGCTGTAGGTCTTGTCCGGGGAGCGGAACTTGAAGACGTAGGGCTTGCGGCGGACCGAGCCCCCCTTGTTGTCCCGGTTGCGCAGCCGGCGGCGCAGGTCGTCCCGGTTGAGACCCTGGCGAGCGACCTCTTCCAAGAGGCGGATCATCTCGGTCTCGTCGCCACCTTTGAGGACTTCCAGCAGGAGCGACTTGGACGAGATTCCCAGGGCCTGGACGGTCTCGCGGACCCGCCCGGGCATCTGCAGCAGGGTGAGACTCTCGGTGATCACCGAGCGGGACTTGCCGACCGCGTCGGCGATCTCGTCGTGGGTGTACTGGTGCCGTTCGGCCAGCGCCCGGTAGCCCTCGGCCTCTTCAAAGGGCGTCAGATCCTTGCGCTGGAGATTCTCGATGAGGGCGATCTCCAGGGCTTCTTCCTCGGAGACGTCCATCTCGATCGCCGGCACCTCGTAGAGCCCGGCTTCCTGGGCAGCACGGAACCGGCGCTCGCCGGAGATGATGCGGTAGAGGGCACCTCCGCCTTCGAGCAGGCCCAGACCGTCCTGGGGCCGGGGACGGACGAGGATCGGCTCCAGGACCCCCTTGTCCTGAATGGACGAGACCAGCTCGTCGAGGTCTCCCATGGTGGACCGCGGCTGATTGGGATCGGGCTCGATGGCGGACAGGGGGATCATCTTCCCCACCGGGGTCTCATGCCTTCCGGCCAGCTCCTCGACGAAGTGGGTATCGTGGCGCATCTTGACCTGCATGGGCAGGCCGCCCCGCTTCTTCGAAACCTCAGACACGGCTCAACACCTCTTCCGACAGACGGTAATATTCATAGGCCCCCGTCGACTTCGGAGCGAAGGTGAAAATGGATTCCCGGTAGGCTGGGCTCTCTTCCAGGCGCACGCTCTTGGTGATCATGGTCTTGAAGACCTTGACCCCGAAGACCCGCTGGATCTGCTCGTAGATGTCCTTAGCCAGCAGGGTCCGCTTGTCGTAGAGCGTGATCAGCGCTCCCAGGATCTGGAGCTGCGGGTTCGCCCGGATCTTGATCTTATCGATCGTCTCCAGGAGGTCGTCCGTCCCTTCGAGGGCGAAGTAGCTGGCCTGGATGGGGATCAGGACATGGGAGGCGGCGACCAGGGCGTTCACCGTGATGATGCCCAGGGTGGGAGGGGTATCGATGATGATGTAGTCGTAGTCGGCCTGAACGATCTGGAGCTCATCTTTCAGCCGATAGTGGCTGTCGAGCTCGCCGATGAGCTTGGCTTCGATCTTGGCCAGGGCGATGGTCGAGGGAGCGATGAAAAGGTTCGGGACCTTCTCGACGGCCTTGATGATGGAAGGTAGGTGGATATGGTCTTCAGTCAGGGCCTCATAGACGGAGGCACCGGCAAGCTGATGTACGTCCAGGAACGACATCGAGCTGTTGGCCTGGGGGTCGAGATCGAGCAAGAGCGTCCGCCTTCCCTTGCTCGCCAGTGCCGCGGCGAGGTTGATGGCGGTCGTCGTCTTCCCCACTCCCCCTTTTTGATTGGTAATCGCGATGATCATGGGCGGCGGGCAGTCTATGGGAAGGCCCCGGCAGGGTCAAGCGAGGTCGGACCGATGTCGGCGCGCCGACATGGCGTGTAAACCGCTCTTTTTCTTGAGGTTATCGCCAGAATCGTGCGTACAGTCCTGGCGCCGGTCTGGATTTTACATCGTGTACTTGCCCAGCTCCTCGGGACTGATCTCCTCCAGCCATTTCTTGAGCTTCTCCTCATCGCTGATTTGGGTCGCCAGGTCGACCGCATGGGCGCTCTCCATGACGGCACGCAGGACGAAGATCGGCGCCTGACTCCGCAGGGCCAGGGCGATGGCATCGCTGGGGCGGGCATCCACCTCGATTCGCTCTTCGCCGCGCAGAAGGTGGATGAGGGCGAAGAAGGTGTTCTCCTTGAGGTCGGAGATGACGATCTTTTCCACTCGCGCTCCCAGCTGCTCGATGGCCAGCCGGAGGAGATCGTGGGTCATGGGCCTCGGAGGGTCGACCCCTTCCATGCGCAGGGCGATGGCGTTCGCCTCGAAGGGACCGATCCAGATCGGTAAGAAGAGTTGGCTCTCCGTATCCTTGAGGATGACGATCGGCACGTTCGAGGAAGGGTCGAGCATCAGACCCTTGATTTCCATGCGGAGCTCGGGCGAGAGGTCACTCATAAACCCATTCTGGGGCCGTAGGGGCCCCAGGTCAAGGAGGAGACGAAGCTTGCGGAGGGCTTAGGCGACGGCCGCAACGCTGCGGCCGAGCAGGCTGTGCGGGAGGGCGGTCTCGATCTGGACGCGGGTGATGGCGCCCAGCTGGGCAGGGTCGGTCGGAGTCGCGAAGTGGACGACCCGGTGGCAGGTCGTCCGTCCCGTCTGGGTGCCGGGCTGGCGGCCCCAGCCGGTCACGACGACGTCGAACTCTCTGCCTACGAGCCCTTCGTGGATCTCGCGCTGGATGGCGTCCTGCACGTCCGTGAGGCGCTGGAGCCGTAGGGCAGCCTCGGCCAGCTCCACTGCTCCCTCCAGGCGGGGCGCCGCGGTCCCCGGACGCGGAGAGTACTTGAAGGCGTAGAGGGAGGAGAAACGGATCTCCTCCAGGAGCGAGAGGGTCGCCTGGAAGTCCTCTTCGGTCTCTCCCGGGAAACCGACGATGAGATCGGTCGACAGGGCGAGATCCGGCCGCGCCTGCCGGAGCTGACGGACGAGATCGACATACTGCTCGCGGGTGTAGCCGCGGCCCATCCGGCGGAGCACAGAATCCGAGCCGGACTGGACCGGCAGATGGAGATAGGGGCAGATCTGCTCGTGAAGCCCGATCTGCGCGACCATCCGGGGCGTGAAGTCGCGCGGATAGGAGGTGACGAAGCGCAGGCGCTGCAGCCCCGGCAGGCCGGCGACCGCCGAGAGCAGATCGGCGAAATCGAGGTCTCCCCCGGGCTCGCGCCAGTGATTGACCGTCTGCCCGAGAAGCTCGATCTCGGCGAACCCGTAGTCGAGGAGGTGGCGGACCTCGCGAAGAATCTCGGCCATGGGGCGGCTCTGCTCGGGACCCCGGGTCTGGGGAACGATGCAGAAGGTGCAGTTCTTGTTGCAGCCTTCGATGATGGTCACCATCCCCTTGTACTCACCGTGCCGGGAGACGGCATCGATGTCGTACTGCCGGTTCTGGGGAAAGCCGGTGGCGACCACCCGCTCCCCCATCCGGCGCTGGGCGATGACCTCCCGGAGCTCCCCCACCCGTCCCGGTCCGAGGACGAAGTCGAGATCCGGAACCCGGGCGAGCGCCCTCTCCCCCTCCTGCTGGGCGACGCAGCCGCAGAGGCCGATGAGGAGCTCGCCGCTCTCTCCCCTGTAATCCTTCTTGAGCAGGCGGTATTCGCCGAGGCGGGAGTAGGCCTTGTGGACCGCCTTCTCCCGCACGCTGCAGGTGTTGAGGAGAATGAGGTCGGCCTCCGCGGGATCGTGAGTCGGCAGCACGCCCTGCTGCATGAGCTGGCCCAGCATCCGCTGGCTGTCCAGCTCATTCATCTGGCAGCCCCAGGTTTCAATGAAGACGCGGCGCGGAGTGTCGCTCATGGGGGTCCTTGCGGGAGCACCTGCGGCTCGACCGGTTCGTTGGGAGCGGGTGGCGGCGCCGGGAGCGGCGGCTCGAGCTCGGCGCCTTCGCGGAGCCATCCCGGTAGGGCGCCCGCCCGGCGGCCTTCGTCCAGGTAGGCGTCGAGCTCCTTGCGGGTAGCCTCGACCTCCTCCTTCTTGCGCCGCAAACGGTCCAGCGCACGGTCCCATTCCGGTTTGACCTGCGTGTCGCGCTTGGCGAAGTCGGCCTCGGAGTAGAAGCTCTGCCGTAGATCGGCCACATTCTGCTGCAGCTTCGAGATCTCCTCGGCGGCCTGGTGCAGGCGCTGGCGGATTTCGAGCCCCCGCTGGCGCCAGTAGGCTTCATCGTGGACTTCTCCCGGTGCGTTCTCCTTGCCCTTCTCGCCCTTGCCCGCCGCGGTTCCCTTCTCCGCCCCCTTCTCCGCTGACACCGGCTTGGCCGCGGGTTGGGCAAACGTGAGCTGGCCCTTGGAGTACGGCAGGGTCTTGTTGGTGATCACCGCCACCGACTCCCCCGCATGCGAGCGGCGCTCTTTCTCCTCGCGCGCCGCTTCGACGAGGGTCTTCGGGTGGCCCGCCGCGTCGTCTCCGTTATCGACGACGACCACTCTGCCGTCCCGTACCGGCTCGTTCTTTCCCGGGGCTGCCGGGTTGGAGTGGCTGGCGGCGATCACTTCTTCCGGGGTGAGAGCCACGGTGGGGACCGGGGCGGACGGGGCGGACGGAGCGGCCGAGGTGGTCGCCGCCGGCGTGGGAGCGGCGGGTTTCGCCGCGGTGACCGGCTGAGGGGGATGGGAGCAGGCCGGGGCGAGGGCCAGGGCGATCAGGGCCGGGAAGAGACGAGGCAGGATGGGCCTAGGCACGGCCGTAGCGGTCCTCGAGCCGCACGACGTCGTCCAACTCCGGGGTCGAGACCTCGATGATGTCGCATCCCGACTGTCCGGCGACCATCCGATGCTTGGTAAAAGGGGAGATCCGGTACGAGTCCCCGCCGCGCAGAATGGTGCTCACCAGCTTCCCCTCCTCCTCCACCACCAGCTCGACCTCCCCATCGGAGAGATAGAGGGTCTCGTCCTTCACCTCATGGTATTGCAGAGAGAGGGCCTGGCCGGAGTTGACGTGCAGGATCTTCCCCACATAGCGATCCGTATGAGCGAAGATCAGCTCGTAGCCCCAGGGTTTTTCCACGCGGCGGATCGGAATACGCATATCGACTCCCCTTCCTTAAGGCTTCAAGGAGAGCGCCCCTTCGAGGAAGCTCTCGACATGTTGCTGGACGTCCGCGGCCGTGCGGAAGCTCATGCAATGCTCGGCGAGACTCTGCAACTCCGCCGCGGAAAGCTCCCGGATTTCGGTCTTGATCGTCGGGACGACCCGCGGCGCGACCGACAGCCGCCTTAACCCCAAACCGATGAGGAGCGGCGCATAGCGCTCGTCCGCCGCCATCTCGCCACAGAGGCTGACTTCGATCTTCGCGGCGCGGGCGCTGTCGATGACGAAGCGTAGCATGCGGAGAATGGCCGGATGGAGCGGCTGGTAGAGATCGGCCACATGCTCGTTGTTGCGATCGACGGCGAGCGAGTACTGGATGAGGTCGTTGGTACCGATCGAGAAGAAGTCGACCTCACGGGCCAGGAGGTCGGCGATCATGGCGGCCGCCGGCACCTCGATCATGACGCCGATCCGCAGGTCGTGCCGGTAGGGTAGGCCCTCGGCCTTGAGCTCGGCGCAGACCTCGTTGGCGAAAGCCCGGAAGCGGCGCACCTCGTCCAGGGTCGAGACCAGCGGCAGCATCACCCAGAGGTCGCCGTAGACGCTCGCCCGGAAGAGCCCGCGCAGCTGGGTTTTGAAGACGTCCGGGCGGGCGAGGGTCAGGCGGATGCCCCGCAGCCCCAGGACCGGGTTCTCCTCGTGGGTCGCCATGACCTCGCGGGCCAGCTTGCGGCCACCCAGGTCGTAGGTGCGGATGATCGCCGGGTGCGGCGCCGCCGCCTCGACCAGCCGGCGGTAGATCTCCAGGTGGTCCTCTTCGGTCGGCAGCTGCGGGCTCTTCTCCAGATAGAGGAACTCGCTCCGGTAGAGGCCGACGCCGGCGGCGCCGAAGGTGCGCACCTGGTCGATCTCCTCCGGCAGGTCGATGTTCGCCATGAGATGGATCCGCACGCCGTCGCGGGTGACCGCCTCGAGCTCGCGGGTCTCCAGGAGCTCGTCCTTCTTGTGCTCCAGGGCGACGCGCCGGAGGCGGTACTCCGCGAGAACCTCGTCGGTCGGATGGAGGATGACCGAGCCGGTCTCGCCGTCGACGATCAGCAGATCCTCGTCGGCCAGGGCCCCTGTGATCCCGGTGAGGCCGGCGACCTCCGGGATGTTGAGCGATCGCGCGATGATCGTCGTGTGCGAGGTGCGCCCGCCCGACTCGACGACGAAGCCGAGGACGTGCTCGCGGCCGAGCCGCACCGCGTCCGACGGGGTGAGGTCGTCGGCGACGATGATGACGTCCCCCCGCACCTTCGAGATCTGCTGGTGGGAGATCCCCTGGAGGCTCCGCAGGAGGTGGCGGCTGACGTCGGTTAGTGTCCTCGCTCCGCTCGCGTAAGTAGGAGTCGTCGATCTTCGAGAAGCGGTCGTCCAGCTCCTCGGCGATCTTGTGGACCGCCCACTCGGAGTTCACCCGCTGGCTGCGGATGCGATCCTCGATCCGCTGGATGAACGAGCGGTCGGAGAGCAGGAGGACGTGGGCGTCAAAGATCGCCGCGAGCTCGTCGCCCAGGTGCTCGTCGGCCCGGCAGCGGACGCGCTGGAGCTCGCTCTGCGCATGCTCAAGGGCGCTCCTGAAGCGCTCGATCTCCACCTCGACCGCGCCCTCGTCCAAGGTGAAACGGTAGATCTCTGAAAGCCGGGTCGAGATACAGACCGCCCGACCGATGGCGATGCCCCCCGAGACTCCCATGCCGGAGAGAACCTGCATGCGTTCGCTCGCCATCAGCTCTCCTCGTCGAAGCGGTTGCCGATGAGGCCGGTAATGGCGCGCATGGCGTCTTCCTCGTCCGTTCCCTCACAGCGGAGGGTCAGCTCGCTCCCCTGGGCGGCGGCCATGAGGAGAATCCCGAGGATGCTCTTCGCGTCCACCTCCTCGCCGTCCTTCATCAGCGTGATGTGACTGCGGAAGCCGCTCGCGGTGTGCACCAGCTTGGCGGCGGCCCGGGCATGGAGGCCCAGCCGGTTGATGATCTCGACCTGGCGCTCGATCATCGTCGCCCCGGCGGAGGTGTGGCGGGCCCCATGTCGCTCGCCAGGCAGACGCTACGCTGTGTTTTCGCCTGCAACCAGTGGGCGACCTCGGCCACGCTGGTCTCCTCCACTCCCTGGCACGCGAGCTTCAGCACCATGGGCAGGTTCACGCCGGTGAGAATTTCGATGCGGCCCGGCTGGTGGAAGGTGAGCGCGACGTTGCAAGGCGTGCCGCCGAACATGTCGGTCAAAACGAGCACCCCCTGGCCCTGGTCCAGCCGGTCGACGGCGGCCCGAACCTTGAGCTTCGCCTCCTCGAAGGTGTCGTTCCAATCGAGCGACAGAGCCTCGAAGCCCTTGAGCTCGCCGGAGATGGTCCGCGCGGCCGCGAGCAGCTCGCGGGCCGTACCGCCATGGGTGAGAATCAGCTTGCCGATCATGACGAGCCCCGTAGCATAACACTCACGCGGGAAGTTCCCTTCCGGTAGGAAGAGTCTCTTCCGATTCGTACCTCTCCGGGCCTCCCGCCCGGCCCCCCTAGTATTACCTTGCCTGAGTCGGGGTAGGTAGGGACAGAGCCCCCGTGCCCATGCAAGGGTTGGTGTCGAGTTGCCTGCCTATGGGTAGAAGCCCGGGGCCTTCGCGGGCGGGCGGGTCCCTCCCCCCGGGGCGGGAGGCGGTTGGGGCAGGGGGGAGGCTAGGAGGGGGGGCGCCTCGCGGTAGTACAACCTCTCTGTCATGTCGACTTGCTCCGGCTCTCTTCGGACGCTCGCTACCTACGCCCCAGCCGGGGCTTAGATCCATGAGGGCGTCCAAAAGAACCAAGAAGCGCTCGCCCTCAGCTATTTCACCTTCAACATGAACACTCTCTCCGCGATCAGCCTCCTTTAGGGCTCCGATCTCGGCTTTTTACGGCGCGGAATCCTCCCATAGGCTGCCGAGCCGTCCTAATAGAGATATTCGGGTCTCTCTCGAAGCTCGTATGAGCTCGCGTCAGAGCTCTGCCAGCTCCTGTCTGGACTCTCCATCAGCGTGTCGGGCTCTGTATGTTCTGCTCTGTACCCTGCCTCTAACTGTCGGCCGCCAATAAGCTGAAATCGAAGCTCAATAGTCTGATAGCCGACTTCTCCATCCTCTTTCCGCGGCGCTATAACAGTCGCTCGCGGGCGAACCGAACGGGACTCCGCTCAAGTCTCCTCGGTCACTGCCCCTCGGACGGCGACGACGGAATGAAGAGGGGCGGACGCCGCCCTTCCGACGCTGACGACAAAATGCAGAGCGGGCGGGTCCCTCCCCCCTGGGCGGGAGGCGGTTGGGTCAGGGGGGAGGTTAGGAGGGGGGCGCCTCGCGCAAGTACAACCTCCTTCTGTCTGACCGACCGCCGCTCCTTCCCCGCAAGCTCTCTACCCGGTATCCTTCCGCTGAGCTCCATCCAGCAGCCCAGGAGAGATCCTGTTTGGACGACATATCCCGCCGGGCCCGTGAGCTGCGCAGCGCCATGACCGGCGCCGAGCATCGCCTCTGGAAAAGTCTCCGCGGACACTCCCTCGGAGCCAAGTTTCGGCGGCAGGTGCCCATCGGCAGCTACGTGGCGGACTTCGCGTGCCTCGCCCAGAAGCTCATCGTCGAGGTCGACGGCGGGCAGCACCTCGAAAACATCCAGGATGCGGTTCGGGATGGCTGGCTTTGCCGTCACGGATTCCGAGTTCTGCGCTTCTGGGACCACGAGGTTCTCCGGAATCCCGAGGCGGTCCTGGAGGTGATCGCCGGAGCGCTGAAGACCTCCGGGAAGAGTCAGGCGCACAGCGAGGCGCCCCCCTCCTAACCTCCCCCCTGACCCAACCGCCTCCCGCCCAGGGGGGAGGGACCCGCCCTCCCGCGGAAAACAAGCGGCGACGAAGGGGAGGGGCTTGTGGCGAGGGAGAACCCGAGGACGACTCCCCTACCTTGAAATATCCCGATGAATCAGCCGGGCCGGCCAGTCGAGCGCTTCGAGCCTCTGCTTCAGCATCTCCGCCACCGCGACCGAGCGGTGGCGGCCGCCCGTGCAGCCGATCGCCACGGAGAGGTAGCTCCGGTTCTCCCGGCGGTAGCGGGGTAGCAAAAAGGCGAGGAGGTCGACGAGACGATCGATCAGCTCTGCGTACTCGGGTTGCCGGCCGAGGTACTCCTGGATCGCCTGGTCCTGCCCCGTCTTTTCCCGCAGACCCGGCACGAAGTGGGGATTCGAGAGGAAGCGGACGTCGAAGAGGAGGTCGGTGCCGTAGGGAATGCCGTGCTTGAAGCCGAAGCTGACGAGCGAGACGACCATCCCGGGCTCCGCCCCCGGCGTCGTCGCGAACTCCTGGTAGATCTGGGCGCGGATCTCGTGGATCGAGCAGGCGCTGGTGTCGATCAGGAGGTCGGCCTGGGCCTTCAAGTCGGCCAGAAGCTCGCGCTCGTGCTCGATCCCCTCGATCGCCGGGCGGTCGGGCGCCAGCGGATGCGGCCTGCGGGTCTCCGAGAAGCGGCGGACGAGAACCTCGTCGGACGACTCTAAGAAGAGGAGAGTGACGTCCAGCCTCTGGCGGTCGATCTCGCCGATCAGGCGCGGGAACTCCTCGGCGAAGCCGGGCGCCCGGACGTCGGTGACGACGGCGATCCGGTCGTAGCCGCGGACGAGCTCCAGCGGACGGGAGAGGAACTCCCGGAGGAGCGGCAGGGGGATGTTGTCGACCGTGTAGTAGTTCAGGTCCTCGAAGCACTTGGCGACCGTGCTCTTCCCCGAGCCCGAGAGGCCGGTGATGAGGACCAGCTTGGCTTTGTTCGCCTGGGGGTCAGCCTTGGCGGGAGAGGGCTTTTCGGTTGCGCTCAAGCTGTTCCTCGAGTTTGCGCGCGAACTCCCGGGCGGAGTGATGCCCCTGGAGCTTCAAGACGTGATTGCGGGCGGCGATCTCGACCAGGATGCCGACGTTTCGACCCATGGTCACCGGCATGCGGATGTAGGGACATGGCGTCTCGAGAATATTGTACAGGGTCTCGTCCAACCCCAGCCGTTCGTAGCTCTGCCCCGTCTCCCAGTGCTCCAGCTCGATCACCAGGTCGATCGCCTTCCTCTCGCGCACCGAGGCGAGGCCGAAGAGATCCTGGACGTTGATGATGCCGATGCCGCGGAGCTCCATGTGGTGGCGGAGTGGCCCTTCCGAGAAGCCGATGAGGTCGCTGTTGGGATAGCGCTTGACGGTCACCCGGTCGTCCGCCACCAGACTGTGCCCGCGGGTGATGAGGTCCAAGGCCGCCTCGCTCTTCCCCACCCCACTGTCGCCGATGAGGAGGACGCCGATGCCGTAGATCTCGAGGAGCACCCCGTGGAGGGTCGTCGAGGGGACGAGGTGATCCTCCAGGAAGTAGCTGATCCCCTTGATCACCGTCGAGGAGAGGGCGGTCGAGGAGAGCACCGGCACCTCGCGGGTCTGGCAGGCGCGGAGGAAACCGTCGAGCGCGGCGATCCCCTTGGTGATGACGAAGACCGGCACCGGGAGCGACGTGATGTGCTCGAAGCGCAGGTAGCGCTCCTCGTCGTCCAGGGTTCGCAGGTACTCGGTTTCGCTCTCGCCGATGATCTGCACCCGTCCCGGCTTGATATAGGCGTAGTAGCCGGCGAAGGCGAGCCCGGGCTTCTGCACCCGCGGGTGGCTGATCCAGTTGTCCAGGTGGGATTCGCCGGAGATCACCCGCAGCTGGAGATCATGGAGCTCCGGCGAGAGGAGCTCGCTCACCTCGACGTGCGATGGGGTCGAGACCATGTCCGGAAACCTCAGGAAGAGGTGCGCGCGCTAAAAGATCTGCTTGCGGTCCGTCGAGGAGGGGATGGAGAGCTCGTCTCGGTACTTGGCGACCGTGCGGCGGGCGATCTGGATGCCTTCGCGGTTCAGGATCCGCATCAGCTCGCTGTCGGAGAGGGGGCGCTTGGCGTCCTCGGCCTGGATGAGCTGCTCGATCTTCCGTTTGACCGTGAGCGAGGAGATGTTGTCGCCGTACTCCCGGTCGATGCCGCTGTGGAAGAAGAACTTCATGGGGAAGAGGCCGCGCTGGGTGTGCATGTACTTGTTGGAGACCACCCGGGAGACCGTCGACTCGTGCATGCCGATGTCTTCCGCCACGTCGCGGAGCACCATCGGCCGCAGGTACTCGATGCCCTTGTCGAGGAATTCGCGCTGCTGGCGGATGATCGAGGCGGCCACCTTGTAGATCGTGCGCTGGCGCTGGTCGAGGCTCTTGATCAGCCAGACCGCGGAACGGATCTTGTCCTTGATGAACGCCTGGGCCTCCGACTGCTTGCCCTCGCTCCGCATGCTCTGCAGCATCCGGCGGTAGGCGCGGCTCACCCGCAGCCGGGGCAGGCCGTCGTCGTTCAGCTGGATGACGTACTCCTCCCCCACCCGGCGGACGAAGACGTCGGGCTCGATGTAGTGCGGGCGGTCGGTCGAGAACTTGCGGCCGGGGTGGGTCTCCAGGGTCTTGATCAGCTCGAGCTCGCATTCGAGCTCGGCGAGCTCGACGCCGAGCTTCTTGGCGACCGCCGGAAACTGGCGGCGGAGGAAGAGGTCCCAGGCCTCGACGACCATGCGGCGGGCGATCGAGTCCTGGGCGATCCCCTGGGCGTCCATCTGGAGGAGCAGGCTCTCCTGGAGATCCTTGCAGGCGATCCCCGGCGGATCGAAGTCGCGGACGAGGGCGAGCGCCGCCAGAACCTCTTCCAAGGTGTAGTTGCGGCACTCCCCCTCCCCCTCGCCCGACCAGGTGTCGCCGAGCTCGCGGATCTCGTCCGGGGTGGCGACCAGGAAGCCGTCGGGGGTGAGATTGCCGATGATCAGCTCGGCGATCTCGCGCTGGCGGGCCGTCACGTCCGCCATGTGGAGCTGCCAGAGGAGGTGGTCGTAGAGGTCGGGCTCGCGCGACAGGCTGTTCTCGATCGGCGGCTCGTCCCGCTCCTCCATCATCGAGGAGTGGCCGGAGCCCTCCCAGTAGTCGCCGAAGTAAGCGTCCAGGTCGATGTTCTCCATCGACTCGCCGTGGTCGATCTCCTCGGGATTGGGCTTCTCCTCGGGGGTCGGTTCCTCGCGCGGCGCGTCTTCGTCGGTGACCTCGCTGCTCTCCTCGAGCACCGGGTTCTCGACCAGCTCCTGGGTGAGGAGGGTATCGAGCTCCATCCGCGTCATCTGCAGCAGCTTGATGGCCTGCTGCAGAGAAGGCGTCATCACCAGCTTCTGCGCCAGCTTGAGGGAAAGTTTCTGCTCTAAGGCCATGCCACCCCTAAATTCCTAGAGTGTAAAGTCTTCGCCGAGATAGATCTTACGGACCTGCGGATCGGTAGCGAGCTCCGGGGGGGTGCCGGAGCGCAGGATTTCGCCGTTGTTGATGATATAGGCCCGGTCGGTGATTTTCAAAGTTTCCCGGACGTTGTGGTCGGTGATGAGGACCCCGATGCCCATCGTCTTCAAGTGCCGGATGATGCCCTGGATGTCGAGCACGGCGATCGGGTCGATCCCGGCGAACGGCTCGTCCAAGAGGATATACCACGGGCTGATCACCAGGGCACGGGCGATTTCGACCCGTCGGCGCTCGCCGCCGGAAAGGGCGTACCCCTTGTTGCGGCGCACCCTCGTGAGCCCGAATTCGCTGATCAGCTGGTCGATCCGCCGTTCCTGCTCGGCGTGCGGCAGGTCCAGGGTCTCGAAGATCGACCGCAGATTGTCCTCGACCGACATCTTGCGGAAGATCGACGGCTCCTGGGGCAGGTAGCTGATGCCGCGCTGGGCGCGCAGATACATGGGGAGCTCGGTGATGTCCTCGTCGCCCAGGAAGACGTTGCCGCTGTCCGGCTGGGTCAAGCCCACCACCATATAGAAGGTCGTCGTCTTGCCGGCGCCGTTCGGCCCCAGGAGCCCGACGATCTCCCCCGGCCCGATCTCGACCGACACCCCCTTGACCACCTCGCGGCCGCGGTAGACCTTGCGCAACGTGTCGGTCGAGAGCTTCTGGGCCTCGGCGGTCGAGCTCATCGGGCCGGCCCTCCGGCGCCGGGCGGCGGTTGGACCGGCGGCGGCGGAGGCGCCGGTTTGGCCGGAGTCGCGCCTGCCGGGGCCGCTGAGGTTCCTGGAGCCGCCGAGGCTCCCGGGGCCGTCGGTTTGGCCGGAGTCGTCCCCGGGGCCGCCGGTGCAGGAGCCGCCGGAGCTCCCGGGGCCGCCGTCCCCGCAGCCGCCGGCGTCGGCGCCGTGGGATCTCCCTTGACCTCCACCCGGCCGCCCGCGATCGTGTAGGTCATGTGCTTGCCTTGCAGATGGTTGCCGTCCTTGTCCTTCATGTGGACCGGGTTGCCGTACATCTCGATGACCCGTTCTTTCACCTTGTAGAGAGCGCGGTCGCCGGTCAAGTCGCGGCCGGCCAGGGGATCGACCAGGTGGGCCTGGCCGGTGCAGGTCATGGTCTCGACCTTGCGGTCCTTGCCGGCCTGGACGTCCAGCTGCTGACAGGTGATGATCCGCCCCTCCTGCACCGCGCGCACGTCTCCAGTGTAGGTGAGGAGGCCCTTGTTCTGCAGATAGACGAGGGTGCCGCTCGTCACTTCGATCGGCTTCTGCGGCGTTCCCGTGTCTTTTGTACCGCCGGGCGTTCCCGACCCGCCCGTATCCTGCGGGCGGGGGATGTAGAGGGTCTTCACGCCGCCGGTCGCGGTCAGCCGGTCCTCGCCTTTCGTCTCCCCCGCGTCCGGCGCCGTCTGGTCGCCGCGCACGGCAGGCGCGGTCAGCAGGCTCTCGCCGCGCCAGGCGCGGACGTCGCCGCGGAAGAGGAAGGAGCGCGGCTTGTCGCGCATAAAGGCTTCTTTGGCATCGACGTGCACCGGCCCCTCTCCCTGCTCCAGGGGAGAATCGCCGAGGGCGCCGCTGTTCTGCGGTTCGAGGAGAGCCTGCACCCCGTCCTCGCCATGCAGGATGCCGGTGGCGCGCTCGTAGAGGAGGTGGGGACCGGTGAACTGGCCGCGCTCGTTGTGGGCGTGGACCGGCCGGCCGAAGAACTCCCCCAGGCCGGACTCGAAGTTCATCTGGCCGCGGTCGCCGTTGACCTCGATCTGGGGGTCCTTGTAGGTGACGCTGTTCTGAAGCGAAAGGGCCGCCACCTGGCCGTCCGGCTTGAAGCCGGCCTGGGCCTGCTGCCCCATGGCGTGGCGGAGGAGCGCTCCCCCCGCCCCGACCTCGCGCAGGTCGACCCCGCCGAACCCGTTGGCCGCCGAGAGCACCCCGTCGACCATGTGCCCCTCGACCCGGCTCGCCAAGAGGGTGCGGGTCACCCCGGCGCCGATCGTCTGCAACTCGGCCTTGTCGTCCCGCTGACCCCGTGCGGGCGGCTTTCCCACCAGGACGATGCTGCGCACCTCCTGCCCGGCCTTTTTCGCTTCCGGGTCCATGACGACGGTCAGGTCGTCGCCCTTGAAGCGGACGATGGCGTTTCCCGGGTCCTTGCTCTTCGGATGGGCCTCGCCGACGACGTGGCCGAGGGCGCGGATGGAGAGCGCCGACTTCTCGTCCGCGTCCAGGTAGGTCGTGATGTTGTCGGTCTTCAGCCTGTCCTTGTCGCGGATGAGCTCGACGTCGCCGTCCGCCTGGATCTGGCGCTGGTCGCGGTGGTAGACCAGCCGGTCGGCCTTGAGCGACAGGTCGGGGGCCTTGTCGTCGAGGTTGGTGATGCTGGTATCGCCTTCGAGGAAGAAGAGCTGCTCGTTCATGTGGACCTGGAGCTGCTTGCCCCAGGCGAGGTAGGTCTTCGCGAAGTTGATCTCGGCCGGGCGTTCGGTGACCACCGTGTGCCCCTGGTCGAGGAGGTCCAGGGCATCGGTCCTGAGCTCCAGGTCGCCCGGCCCCCGGAGATGCACCTTGCCGCGGAACTCCCCTTCGTTCGTGGCGCGCTTGAAGGTCGCCTCCCGGCTCTCGACCTCGAACGGGCGCGCCTTCTGGTCGTAGATGGTCACCCCGACCTTGTCGAGGTAGAGGGTGCCCGCCTTGTCGGCCTGGATGCTGTCGCCGCGGATGCGGAAGACCGGGCGGTTGCCCTGGGTGTAGGTGTAGTCGAAGTCCTGCCCGATGAGGGTCGTCCCCTTCTCCGCGTTCATCGCGTCGTCGTCGGCCGGCTTCTTCTTCGGGGTCTTGCCGGCGCGCCCGAAGTAGAGCAGGCCGAAGACGCCGCCGACCGTCCCGATCAACAGGATGAGGAGCAGGATTCGCAGCCAGGTGACGTTTCCTCTTCGCGGCTTAATCGGCATCGGGGCTCATTCTATGGGGTACCGGCGGGGGAACGAACGGCCGGCTGTCGACGAGACGGAGCATGGGGCCGCCGGTGTAGTCGTCCTTCTCCAGATAGCCGAGCACCTCGAAGGTGCCGCCGAGCTTCGTCGCCCGCGCCTGCCAGCCCCAGCCGACGAGCTCGACGGGCGAGCCGGCGGCTCCCCCACCAGCATCGCCAGCCCGGCCAGCCCCGCGCGCCCGGGCCGCCAGGTGACCGTTGCCGAAGAGGCGCGGGGGGGCGGCCAGGGTGAGCGGCCCGGTACGGACGAGCGGCCGCGAGTTGCCCTGGCCGTGCGGCTCCAGGCAGGCGAGCTCGCGGAGCAGATCGAGGGAGATCTCTTGCGGCTCGACGTCGATCTCATACTCGTACCGGCGGGCGAGAAGCTCCGCCGGCCACCCGGCCGCCGCCGCCTCCCATTCCGCCTGGAGCGCCGGCAGGTGGGCGAGCCGCGCCGAGAGGCCGATCGCCTGGGAGTGGCCGCCGAAGCGCTCCAGGCGCTCTCCCCAGGGAGAGAGAAAGCCGTGCAGCTCGATCCCCGGGATGCTCCGGCCGGAGCCGGTCGCCATGTCCTCTTCGACCGCGAGGAGGAGAGCCGGACGGTTCCAGTCCCGCGCCAGCCGGCCGGCGGCAATCCCCACGACGCCCTTGTGCCAGCCTTCCTTATAGAGGACGAGGATCGGCGGCAGAGGCTGGAGCGCGGCCGCCATGGCCGTCGCCTCCTCCGCCACCCGCAGCTCCTCGGCCTGGCGCTGCCGGTTCCAGGTGTCGAGCTCCAGAGCGAGGAGCGCGGCCCGCTTCGCGTCGCGGGTCAGGAGGAGTTCCAGCGCCTGCTCGGGGGTGCTCAAGCGCCCGGCGGCGTTGATCCGCGGCCCGACCCGAAAGCCGACGTCGGCGGCGCTGTAGGGCGGCTTCATCCCGGCCTGTTTGAGGAGCGCCTTCAAGCCCTCCGAGCGGGTGCGCGGCAGGGCCGCCAGGCCGAGGGCGGCGATCACCCGGTTCTCGCCGCGGAGGGGGACGAGGTCGGCGATGGTGCCGAGGCAGGCGATGCGGAGGAGGGCGTCGAGGTCGATCCGTTTGCCGCGGGCGGTCAAGAGGGCGAGGCAGAGCTTGAGCGCCAGGCCGACCGCTGCCAAGTCGGGGAAGGGGTAGGAGCAATGCGCCTGGCGCGGGTTGATCTGGAGGACGCCCGCGGGCAGCTCGCAGCCCGGGATGTGATGGTCGGTCACCAGCACGTCGATGCCGGAGGCGAGGGCGGCCTCGGCGGCGGCGAGCGACGAGCTGCCGCAGTCGGCGGTGACGATCAGGGTGCAGCCGGCGGCCCGGGCACGCTCGACGTGGAGGGGCTGGAAGCCATACCCCTCCTCCAGCCGGTGCGGCAGGATGGGCCGCGCCCGGATGCCGCAGGCGCCAAAGGCGGCCAAGAGGAGAGCGGTCGAGGTGACGCCGTCGACGTCGTAGTCGCCGACGACGGCGACCTCCTCGCCGCGGTCGGCGGCGGCGACGAGGCGGGCCACGGCCTCAGCCATGCCGGCCAAGAGCGATGGGGCGAAGAGCTGGTCGGCGGCGGGGTGGAGAAAGCGGCGCGCCTCCTCTGGATCGTTCACCCCGCGGCGGGCGAGGAGGGCGGCGAGGCGCGGCGAGATGCCGGCGCAGACGAGCGCCGCGGCGACCTCCGGCACCGGCGCCGCGGCCCATACGGGAGCCGTGGCGGCCACCGGCGATATCGATGGTGATACCGGCGATACCGGAAATACCGAAGGCATCGAAGGCATCGGCAGGATTCGCGCCAGGGGAGCCTCGGCGGGGGCCGCTACGGGGGCCAGGGCTCTATCCTTCGTCGTAGACCCCGAGCGAGCGGAATCTCTGGTAGCGCTGTGCGACCAGCTCGTCTGGGCGCAGGCGTTCGAGCTCGACGAGCGCCGCCTGGAGACGCTCCCCCACCCGGCGGCAGGTCTCGGCGGGATCGGTATGGGCGCCTCCCTGGGGCTCGGGGATGATCTCGTCCACCACGCCCAGCTCCAGGAGGTCGGGAGCGGTGAGCTTCATGGCCTCGGCGGCCTCGGCCTTCTTCTCCTGATCCTTCCAGAGGATGGCGGCGCAGCCCTCGGGTGAGATCACCGAGTAGGTGGCGTATTCGAGCACGAAGACACGGTCGCCGACCCCGAGCGCGAGGGCACCGCCGCTCCCTCCCTCGCCGGTCACGGTGACGACGATGGGAACCTCCAGGGACGCCATCTCGATGAGGTTCCGGGCCACCGCCTCGGCTTGGCCGCGCTCCTCGGCGTCGATTCCCGGCGAGGCGCCGGCGGTGTCGATGAAGGTCAGGACCGGCAGGCCGAACTTCTCGGCCAGGCGCATGACCCGGAGGGCCTTCCGGTACCCCTCGGGCCGCGGCTGGCCGAAGTTGCGCCGGATGCGCTCCTTGGTGTCGCGCCCCTTCTCGTGACCGATGACGGCGACGCTCCGCCCCTGAAAGTTGGCGAAGCCCGCGACGATCGCCGGATCGTCGCCGAAGGCGCGGTCGCCATGCACCTCGATCCACTCCGTCATTAGGTACTGGACGTAGTCGAGCGTATACGGGCGGTCGGCGTGGCGGGCGACCAACGTCTTCTGCCAGCGGTTGAGGTTGCCATAGACCTCGGCGGTGCTCTTCTTCAGGGTGGCGCGCAGCCGTTCGAGCTCGCGCTCCTGGCCGCTCCCCGCGGGATAGCCCTCCAGCTCCTCGATCCGGCGGCGGATTTCGATGAGCGGCTCGTCGAAGTGGGTCTCGGCAGTCTGCATGACGAACGGCAAGGTAGCAAAGCGGGAGGGAGAGGTCAACGCGCGGGGGGGAATGTCGGCGCGCCGACATTCCCTAAGGCAGCGGTTGAGGGTCGGCAGGGCAGGCCCGGGGGTCTGCCCTGCCCGAGCGAGCCCGCCTCACGCTTGGAACTTGGCGAGCTTGCTCTGCAGCCGGCTGACGAGCTGAGCCGGGTCGACCACCCCGGCGCTGGCTTTGAGACGCAACAGGAGATCGCTCAAGGCAGGCGTCTCCTTGGGGATCCCCAGGAGATCGAAGTACGCGTCGATGTGTTGATAGACCGCCTGGCTCAGGAAGTTGACGAAAGCCGACGCATTGGGATTGATCTGCGCGGGGTTGACCGCGCTCCCGGGCAGCGGCGGCGCGTTGAGGTTGATCTGGGTGTAGTCGCCGAATTTCGAGATGTCGACGGCCAAGTCGACCAGGTCGTCCAACAGGTCGCTCTCCGGAATGGCGGGCGCGTAGAGGGTGGGGAGCTGCTGGAGATCGGACGTCGTCCAGGCGTGGGGGACGATGTCGAGCGGGTTGTGGAGCCGCGTGACCTCGGCCCCGATCTGGGCATCGGAATAGCTGGCGAAGCTCTGATTCCCGGCGGTGGGACCGGCCGCGGGGAGGACGGACAAGCTCGCATGGCCGGCGGGATCCCAGTCCTTCTGCACGTCGTGGAGCCAGAGGGCCACGGTGGGCGACAGGGCGCCGCCCAGGCTGTGGCCGGTAATCGCGAGAGAGAGCGGGGCGCTCACCTGGGTGGCGAGGAATTCCTTGAGGGTGGTACCGGCACCGGGCTGCGCCGCACCGGGTTTCAGGGTCTGGAGGGCCGAGAGGCCGATGAAGGTGCCGAGAGCGATCCGGCGCTCCAGGGAGAACGGCTTGCCGCTCGGCCAGGGGATCTGGGGGGTCACGAGGAGGTCTTCGACCAGCCAGTCGAAGAGCGAATAGGGATTGGTCCCGGCGATGGCGACCACGAGATCCGGAAAGCCGGGCTGCCCGTTCCCGCGGGCCACGTACATGGTGTTGTCGGGCCGGTTGGAGGTGGGGAGCTCGTACACGGCGGGGCCCCACACGACCTCCCACGAGCCGATCTCGGCCGTCATGGCCGTGAGGTGATTGTTGAGATCCGTCGTCAAAGCAGCCTCGATGGTCGCCACGCTCCCGGTATAGGTGTCCGAGAGGCCCGCGAGCATCGCAAGACTGAAGATGGTCTGTTCGGGGGTGAAGCTGGGCATGAAGATCTCCTTTCGATCCAGCAAGTGAGTTTTTTCGGCTTGGGTTGGTTTCGGTTGCTTTGCCGCTAAATAGCAACGAGCATGCCCGAGAAAGGAGCCGTTTTCGGTGTCCACCGAGTGTCGGAAGAGTGTCGGACATAGCGCCGACATGTCGGCCCGACCGTCGGCGCCAATGTCGGCGCGCCGACATTCCTTAAAGCAACTGTTGAGGGTCGACGTCCACCGTCAGGTCCCAGAGGATCGTTCGTAGTGTCTCCCGGCTTCTGTGGCTCTTCTGCGGGCTTTGCGTCGATTTGGACGCTCGTCGCGTCTCAACGCCGGCCGAGGAGGATCGGGCAGCTGCCGCGGTCCGCGTAGCAGAAGGCATCTTCCAGTGGCCCGCTCGGGGGCTCGGCCCGGAGTCGGACCCGGGTCTCGCGCGGCACCGGGAGCTTGAGCGCGAAGCGACCGTCCGCGTCCGTGACCGCCGGCTCCGCCGTGCCGTCCAGCCAGGAAACCTGAACGCCCGCCACTCCCTGATCGTGTTCCTCGACCGCCCGGACCACCTGGCCGCGGAGCCAGGTCTCCGGTGCTCGAAGAGGGATCTCGACGCGCGGGTTCGCGTCCTCGCCCAGGCGCAGCTCGACCTGCTTCCCTTCCCACTCCGGGTGTTCCGCCCGGAGCGTGATCCGGCCGTCGATCGGGACCTTGGCGGCCGGGATCTCGATTTCCCACCCCCCATCGGGAAGCGCGTGCGGCTCGTTGCTGACCGAGGCACTCACCTTGGCTTCTCGGACCGGCCGGCCCTGCGGGTCGAGCACCTGGACGCGGACCGCGTACATCGCCGGTTTCACAGGCCGGGGAGGAGCTGGCGAACGCGCCAGGAGCCACGCCGTGAGAGCGAGCACTCCCGCGAGAACCAGGATCCCGGCGGCCCATCGCCACCCGGTCCACCCAACTCCGGCTCGGCGGCCGAGTCCTACCGGGTGGATTCCACGAGCCGTGTCCGTCCCCGTGCCCGGAGGCTTCTCGCCGGTGATGCCCCAGGTCAGTCGAGACAGGCCATCTTCGCTCAGCCCCTGGCGCAGGTCCACCCAGGTGAAGGCTTCGAGGAAGAGGGTGAGCCGCGGGGAGTCCGGGCATCCGGGGATTAGAACGGGGATGACCGGGATCTGATCGCGCTGGGCGCGCGCGATGAACGCCCGCATCTCCGGCTTCTGCCAGGCCCCCATGCCCTCGGCGCCTACGAATACGGCCCCGGCCCGCGAGGCCTTTACCCCTTCCTCGAGGCCCTCCTGCCACGTGGAGCCCGGTCGTAGCTCCCACTTGTCCAGCCAGACGCGCAACCCGCTTTTTTTGAGCCGCTTGCCGATCTCTTCCACCAGCAGCTTGTCCTGGCTGTTGTGGCTCAGGAAGACGTCGAAGGGGCGGGCCTCTCCGCTCATGCTGGTGGCTTCAACAGCGAGTTGAGCGTCGCCTCGACCTCGGCTTGCGTCTTCCCCATGGCCTGGAGCAGGGCAACGTAGTTGGCGAAAGCGGCTCGCAGGTGGGGATGCTCGTGCCCGATGCGACGTGTGAAGTCGATGAAGATGACCACGTGCCGCCGCATCAGCGGCTCGGCCTCCGCAAGGCGGTTCGTGGCCTGGAGCAGCACGGCCAGGTTGTTGAGGTCCCTGGCGACGTCAGGGTGATCCGGCCCGTAGCTCTTCTCGTCGATGGCCAGCGCTCGGCGCATCAGCGGCTCGGCCTCCGCAAGGCGGTTCGTGGCCTGGAGCAGCACGGCCAGGTTGTTGAGGTCCCTGGCGACGTCGGGGTGGTCCGGCCCGTAGCTCTTCTCGGCAATGGCCAGCGCTCGGCGCATCAGCGGCTCGGCCTCCGCAAGGCGGTTCGTGGCCTTGAGCAACGCAGCCAGGTTGTTGAGGGCCGTGGCGACGGTGGGGTGATCCGGCCCGTAGCTCCTCTCGGAAATGGCCAGCCCTCGGCGCATCAGCGGCTCGGCCTCCGCCAGGCGGTTCGTGTCCTGGAGCAACACGGCCAGGTTGTTGAGGTCCCTGCCGACGTCGGGGTGATCCGGCCCGTAGCTCTTCTCGTCGATAGCCAGAGCGCGGCGCATCAGCGGCTCGGCTTCCGCAAGTCGGTTCGTAGCCTGGAGCAACTGGGCCAGGTTGTTGAGGTCCGTGGCGACGTCGGGGTGGTCGGACCCGTAGCTCTTCTCGGCGATGGCCAGAGCTCGGCGCATCAGCGGCTCGGCCTCCGCAAGGCGGTTCGTGGCCTGGAGCAACTGCGCCAGGTTGTTGAGGTCCGTGGCGACTTCAGGGTGATCCGGCCCGTAGCTCTTCTCGTCGATGGCCAGCGCTCGGCGCATCAGCGGCTCGGCTTCCGCAAGGCGGTTCGTGGCCTGGAGCAGCACAGCCAGGTTGTTGAGGCGAATGGCGACGTCAGGGTGATCCGGTCCGTAGCTCTTCTCGGCAATGGCCAGCGCTCGGCGCATCAGCGGCTCGGCTTCCGCAAGGCGGTTCGTGGCCTGGAGCAGCGCGGCCAGGTTGTTCAGGCGAATGGCGACGTCAGGGTGATCGGGCCCGTAGCTCTTCTCGGCAATGGCCAGCGCTCGGCGCATCAGAGGCTCGGCTTCCGCAAGGCGGTTCGTGGCCTGGAGCAGCGCGGCCAGGTTGTTCAGGCGAATGGCGATGTCAGGATGATCCGGCCCGTAGCTCTTCTCGGCGATGGCCAGCGCTCGGCGCATCAGCGGCTCGGCCTCAGCCCACTGAGCCAACCGGTAGAAAGATTGACCCAGCCAGCTCAGCAGAGCCGCATCTTCGCCATGCAAGGCAATCGCCTTACGGAACGACTCCGCGGCGGCACGGTACTCGGCCTGCTCGAACTGGGAGGCGCCCAAGTAACTCAGGGTCTCGACGAGGTCCAGCTCCTTCTTCTCGGCCGCCCCTTTCAAGAGCTGCTCGGCCTGAGAGTACTCACCCGCGAGGTACGCCGAGATCCCGCGATCCTTCGAATCCTGAGTGTCCGCGAAGGAGGCGATCGCCGTTTCCAATTGCTGGGGGGTGAGGCCGCGACGCGACGCCGCTTCGACCATGGCACACTTCCGGTCTTCCGCCGTGGGCTCGCCCGTGCGGCGCGACGCGACGACCGACGCATCGCGCGCCTCCGCGGCGAGCTTGCGGAAGGCGCTCCGGCGCATGAGCACCACGTCGGCCGGGTCGGAGGCGTTCGGAATGTTGACCTGGGGGTTGACGAGGAACCAGTCCTCTGCTTTCTTCCCACCCTGGACGAGGAGAAGCTTGATCTGGCGGCCGGTCTCCATACCGGCAGGGAGGTCGAGCTCGGTGGCCCCGGACTTGCTGGTCGGCCGGGACTCGACGCCGGCATACGTGAAGCGCAGGCCGGGAAGCGGCCGCTCCTCCAGATCGTGCGCCACGAGCAGGAGCTTCCCGACGGCGGCCGCCAGCGTCGTGGCCGCGAGCACCAGACCGAGGCCGAGAAGCAGAGGTCTCCTCATCTCGCTCTCCTCCAGGACGATCCAGGGGTTCCGAGGGATGGCTGGAGAAGTCTATCAAGAGATGCGGAACTGGAGCGATCGGAAGCATGCCCTGGGGAGCGGGGGATGGGTGAAGTGAGGATAGGTCATCGCAGTGCGTGTCGCCCCCCTCCTATCCTCCCCCCTGCCCCAACCGCCTCCCGCCCAGGGGGGAGGGACCCGCCCGCCCAAAACAGGCCTGGATCGCCCATGTCGGCGCGCCGACATTCCCTAAAGCAGCTGTTGAGGATCGACGTCGACCGTCAGGTCCCAGGAGGGATTCTCGGGCAGCGCTTCCTTCATCAGCTTATGGAGCGCCCGGCCGTCGGCGGCGCGGACGAGGAGCTGGAAGCGCCACTGGCCGCGGAGGCGCTCCAGGGGTGCGGGGGCGGGGCCGGAGAGGCGGACCTTGCGGCCGAGGGGGTGGGCGGAGAGGTCGTGGGCGAGCTGGATCGCGAGCTCCTGCGCGCGATCACGGTTCTTGTCTTTCACCAGGAGCTGCACCATGCGGCTGAAGGGCGGGTAGTGAAAGGCTTTCCGGAAGCGCATCTCCTCCCTCGCGAAGCCCTCGTCGTCGCCTTTGAGCACGGCCTGGATGGCGTAGTGTTGCGGATGGTAGGTCTGGATCACCACCCGGCCCGCCCGCTCTCCCCTTCCGGCGCGACCGGCGAGCTGCACCAGGAGGTTGTAGGTCCGCTCGACCGCCCGGAAGTCCGGAAAGCCCAGGTAGGTGTCGGCCGAGAGCACCGCGGCTAAACCGACGTTCGGGAAGTGGTGTCCTTTGGAGACCATCTGGGTGCCGATCAGGACCCGCACGTCGCCGCGGTCGAACCGTTCGAGGAGCGCCGCCGGACCGCCGGGGCGCCTCGCCGTGTCGCGGTCGAGCACGTCGATCGAGACTCCCGGGTAGAGCTCCTTGAACTCCTCCTCCACCCTCTCGGTCCCCGCCCCGATCGGCTCCAGCGCCGCCTCGCCGCAGGTCGGGCAGCGCTCCGGCACCGGCCGGGTCGAGCCGCAGTAGTGGCAGAGGAGCTGGGCATTCCGGCGATGGAAGGTGCGGGGCAGGCCGCAGTCCTCGCAGCGCATGTCCTCGCCGCAGGCCCGGCAGAGGAGGATCGGCGAGTAGCCCCGGCGGTTGCGCAGCAGGATGATCTGCTCGCCGCGGCCGAGCGCCTCGGCGATCTCCGTCCGCAGGCGCTCCGAGTAGTGGACCTCCCCCGGCAAGCGCCGCGGACCCTCGGCCTTCAGGTCGACGAGGATGCCCTCCGGCAGCTCGCCGCGGCCGGCGCGGACGGTCAGGCGGAGCTGCTGGAGCTTCCCCTGCTCCGCGTTGTGCCGGCTTTCGAGGCTGGGGGTCGCCGAGACGAGGACCGCCACCGCCCCGGCGTTCCGCGCCCGGACGAGGGCGAGGTCGCGGCCGTTGTAGCGCGGCACGATCTCCTGCTTGTAGGAGCTGTCCTGCTCCTCGTCGATGACGATGAGCCCGAGCGGCAGCCCCGGCGGAAAGGGAGCGAAGAGGGCCGAGCGCGGCCCGAGCACCACCCGCGCCTCGCCCCGCCGCACCCGTTCCCACTCCTGGTGGCGCTCCCCGGAGCCGAGCCCCGAGTGGAGGATCGCGAGCTCCGGCCCGAAGCGCTTCTCGACCGTCCGGGCGAGGGCGGGGACGAGAGCGATCTCGGGGACGAGGAGGATCGAGGCTTTCCCGGCGCGGAGGGCGAGGTCCGCCGCCCGCAGGTAGACCTCGGTCTTCCCCGAACCGGTCATCCCGGCTAAAAGAAACGGCGCGAAGCGGCCGGCCGCCAGGGCTTCGGCCATGGGCGCGAGCGCCGCGTCCTGGTCGGGCCGGAGGACGATCGGCGTCTCCGCGCCGCCCGTTCCCGTCCCTCCGGGCATCCGGTGGCGGTCGAGCGAGAGCTTCTCGACCTGGGAGAACTTGCGGAGGACGCCGAGCGAGATCAGCCGTCGGACGACCGCCGGCCCGCAGTCGGCCGCCGCCACCACCTCGCCCACCGTCGCCGGCCGCCCCACCGCCGCCAGGTACTCGACGACCGCCTTCCCCGCCGCCGAGCGGCCCGCCGTCTTGAGATGCTCGCGGACCTCGCCGGGGGAAAGCTCGACCGCGGTCACATAGCGGGCTCCCTTGGGATTCCTGTCCTCGCTCGCCACCCTCCCCCGCTCCGCCAGCCGGGCGAGCACCCGCTCCAGGTCGGGAAAGCCGAGCCGGGCCTGGAGATCGCCGACCGTCACCCGGCCCCCGTCGCGGAGCGCCTCGACGACCGCCGCCTCGGCGGGGTCGCGGATCGCCGAGAGCGCGCCGGCATCGGTCAGCCAGACCTTGCGGTCGCCCCAGGGCGGGAGGTTGCCGGGCAGCATGGCGCGGAGAACCTCCCCCAGGGGCGCCAGATAGTAGTCGGATGCGAAGCGGGCGAGCTCGAGGATCTCCGCCGTCACCACCGGCTCGCGATCGAGGATCTCTTCTAAAGGACGGAGGTTCACCCCCTCCGGCCGGCGGTCGTGGACGGCGACCACCACCCCGGTCAGCCGGCGCTTCCCCATCCCCACCCGCACCCGCACCCCGGGCACCGCGAGCGGCCGCAGGAACTCGGGAACCTCGTAGGTCAGCGGGGGGAGAGGGACAGGGAGGGCGACGTCGGCGTACACCTAGGAAAGACCGCGCTTGCGGCGCTCCGCGGCCCCCTGGCAGCGCTCCGAGCAGTAGACCTCGGGCCGATCCCGGAAGGCGAGCGCTCGCGACTTGACCACGTGGGTGCCGCATTCGGAGCAGCGCACGAGGGTCTCCGCGGTCGGCCCGGGAGAACGCGAGGGACGGGAGACTCGGGTCGAGTGGCCGGAGAAGAAGGCCCGTACCCGCGCCTTCACGCCCTCATAGGCCAGCCAGAGGAGGAAGCCGAAAACGACGAGCTCGACGAAGCGTCCCAGCATCCCGCGGCGCTCCTCAGGCGGCCTTGCGCCGGCGGTCGACCTCGGCGGCGAGCTTCGCCACGTCCGGGTTCCCGGGCTGCAGCTTCTCGATGTCGGCCAAAACCTTCTGGGCGTCGTCGTAGCGTTTGAGGTCGATCCCCAGGACGACGGCCTGGTTGTAGCGCGCCTGCCAGTGGGTGGGGGCGAGCTTCTCGGCCTTCTGGAACTGCTCCAGGGCCTGGTCGAACTGCCCCAGCTCCCGGTAGGTGATGCCCAGATCGGAGAGGATGTCCGGCTGATCGGGCTTGAGCTTCAGGTATTGGGTGTAGAGCTCGCGGGCGCGGTCCCAGCGGTGGATGTCGAAGTTCGCATTGGCGAGCTTCAGCACGGCGTCGGCGTCGTTGGGGTTCTTCTCGACATACTCCCGGAGCTGCTGGATGGCGGCCATGGGCGCGCCCGCGCCGCCGGACGCCCCAGCGGCGGCGCCCGCGGCGCCCGCGGCCGTGGCGGCCGGTTCGCCGAGAGCGCCGGAGCCATCGGGCGCACCGGGACTGCCGGCGGCACCGGCGGCACCGGCGGCATTGGCATCCATCGCGCCCTCGGGCGCGCCGGCCGTGGCCGCGGCGACGTCCCCGGGGCGCAGGCGCGGCGGCTGGCGGGCCGCCATCACCTCATGGAGGAGATAGCCCGAGATGAAGCCGAGCAGGATGCCGATGACGGCGAACAGCACGTTGTCCTTGTTCACAGACGCTCCTAGGGTTCCGCCGTTATCTGCCGGGCGGCGGTCCAGCCGCCCGACGAGGGACTGCCGTTCGCCAGCTCCGTCCCCTGCCACCGGCCGCTGATCCGGCCGGCGCCGGGATCGACCGTGCCGGTGTAGGTCACGTCGAAGCCGGCCCGCGAATCCACCCGCCGGAGCGTCAGGGTACCATCCACATAGGTGCCGGTGAGCGATCCGGACGGGCCGTCGTCGAGACCGTAGCGGCCGGAGACCAGGGTGCCGCGCAGGCGGAGGTCGAAGGTCCCCGACCGGTCGCCCGGGTCGAGCCGCACCCGCCACCGCCCGGTCACCGGGTCGAGGCTCGCCGGTCTCCCCGCGAGATCCTCCTGGAGAGCGCCGATCCGGCGCAGCCTCTCCCCCGCCCGCAGCCGCAGCTCCATCACCCGCTCGGAGGCGCTCCGCGCGCCCTCGGCGGCGGTCCGGATCTCCTCCTCCAGGGCCTCGAAGCCGGCGATCGTCAGGCCGCCGCCGGTGAGCAGCTGGTCGAGCCGGCCGGAGGCGGAGTCGAAGCGGCCCCGCTCGCGCTGCTCGACCGCCCGCGCCTGGGCATAGGCGGTCAGGTCGCGGGCGAGCAGCCGGCGTTCGAGCCGGATCTCGGCCTCGGCGAGCCCCCGGGCTTCGGCCGAAGGCGGCGTCGACGGGAGGGGCGGGGCCTGCGCGCGGACGGCCCGCGGGGCCTGGGAGAGAAGGAGGAGGAAGAGGGACGCGAGGGACAGCCGGAAGTGCCGGGAGGTCATGATGGTGATTCTACGGGATTCGACGGAAAGACGTCCCGAGACTCGAAAGGCCGCTCGGGAGAAGCGGCCTTTCGAGTTCTGCAGAAAGCGGATGCGGGGTCAGCTCGCGGCCCGGGTGCGCTTTTCCAGGCTCGACGTCAGCGAACGCTCGACCAGTGCCCTCGGCCTCGCGCTCGTTGATGTCCTTGACGTGCGCCACTTCGCTGACGATGAAGTACTTGGCCCGCTCGTACATCTTCTTCTCGCGGAACGACAGGCTCTTGCGCTGGCTGACGAGGCGGAGGTTCTTGAGCACCTCGGCGACCTCGGTCAAGCGGCCCGTCTTCATCTTGTCGAGGTTCTGCTTGTAGCGGCCCTTCCAGTCTTTGTACGTGTCGATGTTGCCGTCCTCGAGGATCTCGAAGAGGGCACGGACCTCCCGGGTCTGGCAGAGGGGCCGGAGCCCCACCAGGTCGAGGTTCGCCTTCGGCACCATCACCTTGGAGTTGTTGGAGAGCAGGCGCAGGTGATAGTAGGTCTGCTCGTTGCCGTCGATGCTGTCCGCGGCGATATTTTCAACTACGGTAACCCCGTGGTTCGGGTAAACAAGCTTCTGGCCGACCTTGAATGTCACGTTCCCGACTCCCTTTGATTTGAGCTAAGAGGTGGAGCTAGGACAAGTAAGTCACTGATGGACTTACGCTTACGCATGTCATTTATACACCATGAACCGGGGGTGCGTCAACAGGGGAGGTCATCTGCATCGTAAGGATGACCTCCGTAGAGGACGTCTCCGAGAGAAACGCCGTCGTTGACACTGCCCGGCAGTGTCCCTAGGATTCCCCCCTGGCACAGTGCCGGAGTGGCGGAATGGCAGACGCAGTGGACTCAAAATCCACCGCCCTCACGGGCTTGCGGGTTCGACTCCCGCCTCCGGTACCAGCTCTCTACCTCGCGGTGATCCGGCGCTCCCCCGCCCAGATCCTTTGGGTCGCCAAGGCTCCCCGCAGGATGACGGTGGAGAGGGTCGCTCTCGTCCCGCTTCGCTGACCTGGAACATCGAGATCCCATGCTCCGCATCTCGGACGAAGTCTTCTTCGCGTGGGACGCCGCGGGCGAGACGCTCGGAGTCGGGCTCCACCGCCGGCCCGAGGCCTGGCAGCCGTTGAGCGAGGCCGATTTTCTTGTCCTCGAAGCGATCGCCCGTACCCGCGGCGCCAGCCTCCCGCCGGGAGCGGCCACCGCCGCCCTGGACGGTCTCCTCGCCGCCGGGATCGTCGTCGTGGCGGAGCGCCCGGCCGAGCGCGAGAGCTATTACCTGCCGATGCTCTACTACCACATGTTCGTCGACCCGCTCAAAACCGCGGCCTACCTGCGGGCCCTGGAGCGCCGGGTGAAGCCGGGCATGCGGGTCCTCGACGTGGGAGCGGGGGTCGGCATCTTCTCGGTGGCGGCGGCGAAGCTCGGCGCCCGGGTCTTCGCTATCGAGAGCCGTCCCATTCTGGAGACGGCCCGGGCGCTGGCGGCGGAGAACGGCGTCGCCGGGCAGATCGAATTCCTCCGCGGCGACCTCTTCGACCCCGAGCTGGCGGCGAAGATCGGCGAGGTCGACCTCATCGTCAGCGAGTTCATCGGCGACGAGATCTTCGACGAGGAGATCCTCTTGAAGACCGTCTGGATGCGCGACCTCTATCTATTGGGTACAAGCGCGGGTACGAGCGCGGGAAAAAGCGCCGCCGGCCGGCTCCTCCCGAGCGGCCTCGACGCCTACGCCGTCCCCTTCGAGTGCGACCTCGCGGTCAACCGCCACCAGAGCCGGCTCGACCGGGTGCGCGCGACCGCCGCCCAGATCGGCATCCGGAGCGAGGCGGTGGCCGGTCTCATCGACCGGGAAGGTCTGCGCAACGACTTCTCCGATCGCCTCTACTCGCAGTCCTTCCGCGAGATCGAGGCGGAGGAATTCCGGTTCCTGGGCGAGCCGGTCTGTTTCCACGCGGCGGATTTGGAAACCTGCGAGCGGGTCTTCTTTCAGACCCACGCCGAGCTGCCGATCGAGCGCGCCGGCCGGCTCGACGGCGTCCTCCTCTACTTCGTGGCCCGCCTCGACGGTCAGGAAGGGGACGTCCGCCTCTCCTCGGCCCCCTGGCTCAAGCGCACCCACTGGCCGCAGATCCTCTACCTCCGGCAGCCCCGGCTGGGCGAGCGCCGGGTGGCCCCCGGCGACACCGCGAGGCTCGCCATCGCCTACCCCGGGGGACGTGGATTCGCGGTGCAGCTGCTTTAGAAAGCCTTGAGAACGCCGGCCAGGTCCGGGCTCCGCGCGAAGTCGTGCCTGACCGCCGAGACGGCCGGGCAGTCCTCCTCGCTTCGCGCTGACCCCGACGCTCCGAGGAAAACCCTGCGGGATGGTATCCTCCGGGGTGCCCAGGCGTCTGGAGCGCGAGTCTTCCCGATGGCGAGAGAACCGATGGGCCAAGCCCCCAAGCGCACTCCAGGGGCTCCCCCGCTGGCCCCGCACGTCCAGCTGGCGCTCGCGGGAGCCCAGCGGAAGGCCGCGCCGTCCGCCCCCCGTTCGGCGCCGCACGTCGAGGCGGCGCTCCACGCCGGACGCGGCGGTGGGCTTCCGGCCCGCTCCACTCCGCGGGGGTCCGCTCTCCAGCCGAAGGGCGCACCGCCGGCTCCGGCTCTTCCGGCCGCTCTCGGCCGGCTCGCTCCACCTCCCCTGCCCCCCGCTCGACCGCGGTCGCCGCTCCCGCGGACGATCCAGCGGGCCTCCGCCTCCACCGAAGTCCCCAAGGTTGCTCTCGCGGGCCTGGTCGGCGGGTTGGCGTTCAGCGACGCCGGCGACGATACCGCCAAGCTCCTGGGGCTCGCGATGGACTACTTCGCGCCGCCCGAGGCCACGACTTTCTACCGGGCGGTCGGGCACCAACAACCGCCCTTCGAGGAAGCGCCCCTGAAGCTCACGGATCTCGCGTCTTTAGACGGAGACCTGGAGTACCTCTTCGTCATCTCGACCGAAGATCCGTTGAGTATCGTCTACCAGGAAGTGCCCATCTCCGGGGGAGCCGGCCACAGCAGCCTCGCCGACCGCAGCCTGGCCCTCTTCGCGGGGGTGATGGCGCGGATTCACAACGTGCTCGTGTGGTCGAATTCCTCCGGTCACTACCGGCCCCGGAGTCAGGACGTGGGCCAGGCCGAGCTCTGCAAGTTCCTGGACCGCCGGTACTTCATCGGCATGGTCGACGACGACGACGACGAGTGGGACGACGATTTGCGGCCGACCCGGGACCTCGCACACCTGGCCGAGGTGTGTGCCCGCATCCGCGAGGACGGATGAGCGGAGCCCGCCTCCCCCATCCCCCGCTCTCACCGCCGTAGCTCCAGGCCAGAAGCAGGTCGGTCCACTCCTCGATCCAGGTGGTTTCAAACTGGAACCAGGTAGATCCATGCCAGAGAAGGGAAATCCCGCGCCTGAATCTAGGTGGTTCCAAACTGGAACCAGGTAGATCCGTTCCAGAGATAGGTAGCTCCACGCCAGGATCTAGGTGGTTTCAGACTGGAACCAGGTAGATCGACGCCAGGATCTAGGTGGTTTCAGTCTGGAACCAGGTAGATCGACGCCAGGATCTAGGTAGTTCCAAACTGGAACCAGGTAGGTCCGCTCCAGAGATAGGGCGATGCACGCCAGAGGCTAGGTGGTTTCCAGGCTGGAACCACCTAGACCCACGTCTGAAGCGGATAGATCCGAACCGAAGATCGGCAGACCCGGGGAGGAAACTGCCGGCTCGGGCCTTAGCGAAGGGCGAAGCCCTGGTGGGGTTTGCGGAGAACAGGAGGAACGAAGAGCCCGCGGTTGCCCCCGGGCGACGAGGAGCCGGAGCGCCTACCGGCTAGAAGTCGCCGCGGCGCAGGCGGGCCAGCTCTTCCTCCAAAGCGCGGGTCCGCTGCTCGGCGGCCTCGCGGGCCAACCTTTCCTGGCTCGCGAGGCGGGCTTCCAGGTCCGCTCGGCGGGCTTCCAGGTCCGCTCGGTGGGCTTCCAGGTCCGCTCTGCGGGCTTCCTGGTCCGCTCTGCGGCTCTGCTGCTCGGCTTCGTGCTCGGAGGCCAGGCGGGCTACCGCATCCTCCTCCGGCCAGGGCAGCGGCTCGGCGGTCGCAGCGTCTCGCAGCCGCAGCCGCTTCCCCTCCGGCACGAGCCGGAGGCCCGTCGTCTGGCTCAACAGCGATCCGGCCTCCTGCGGCGCCAGCCCCTGGTACCTGCCGCGGAGCAGACGGTACCCTTGCAGCCGAGGCTTGAGGTACTCCCCCAAGGGATCGAACAGGAAGTACTCCTCGACTCCGAGCCGTTCGTAGACGCCTCTCTTCGTGATCACGTCTTCGTCCCGGGTGCTCTTCGAGGTCACCTCGCAGACCCAGGCCGGCGCCCGGCCCTCTTCCCAGACCTTGTAGGTTCTCCGCTCGTGCTTGTCCACGCCGCGGACCACGAAGACATCGGGCGCCACACAGGCCCTGGGGTCCCCCTGCACGAAGTAGAGGAGCATGTTGAACCAGACGTAGACGTCGGGCACCTCGGCATAGCGCCGAGAGAGCGCGTGGAACAGGTCGACCATCACCTGCCCGTGAGCTTGGGTCTCCGCCATGGGACGGCCGTCCGACTCCGGATACTCGATCGTTCGCGAGAGAGGGATCGCGGTCATCTCAGAACCTCCGGCTACGCGGGCGGATGGAGTAGGGTACGGGTGCCCGGCGGAGCATCCTCTTCAGAGGACAGTCTAGCATGGGGGTCGATCAGAGCTTCTGGCCGTCCCACAAAAACAGAAGAAGAGGAAAGAAGCCGGCGGGACGCCAGCGGTCCGTGCGCCCGTGAGCGCACTCGTTCAGAGAGGTGCAAGTCCTCTCCAGGCATACGTTCTCCGGCCTGGAGCCAAAGGTAACTGCGTCGCCGTGAGGCGGGGTGGGGAGCAACCGGAGGTGAGAGACCGGTCCGCAGGATGACGAACTTGATTCGGCCTTGTGCGCTCGGCGAGCCCGCGGACTAACGGCGAAGCCCAGACCTGCAAGGGAAGCCCATCGAGCTGAGGGGTAGCGTGCTAAAGCAGCGATGGGGGGGCACGGGGTGGTTGAAGGCAGAACGGTCTCAGAGGAACGGGTGACGTGAAGCGGGGAGACCTCGGGAGAGGGTGAAGGAGCCCCCCGAGGAGTCAGAGTCTTCGTAGTAGCGCAGAAGCGTCGTAATGGGCGTGGAGCCAAGGAGGACAGGAAGGTGGATGCATGAGGAACAGCCAGACGGAAGCCGAACCGGCGGGAGTGCCTGAAAGGGCTAAGCAAGCCGGAGAGACCTCGGGCCGGTGGTCCTGGGTGGAACCCAATGTCTGGACCGCACGCATGTTGACGGCCCTCGAGTCGGGGGTCAAAGGAGGTACGTGGTACAGCCTGATCGACAAGGTCAGCTCGCTGCGCAACCTGAAGTCAGCCTTCACGCAAGTGAAGCGCAACGATGGGAGCGCAGGCGTGGACCATGTGACGATCGGGATGTTCGAGGCCCACCTAGAGGAGAACCTGCAACTCCTGGCGGTCTCGCTGCAAGAGGGGAATTACAGCCCTCAGGCGATCCGCCGGGTTTGGATACCGAAACCAGGGAGCAAGGAGAAACGCCCTCTGGGGATTCCAACGGTTCGAGACCGGGTGGTTCAGACTGCATTGCGCAACGTGCTGGAACCGATCTTCGAGCGGGATTTCGCAGCCCAGAGCTACGGGTTCCGACCGGGAAGAGGGACCAAGGATGCCCTGCGTCGAGTCGCTGAGCTTCTCAACGCGGGATATGTGCACGTGGTGGATGCGGATCTCCAGAGCTTCTACGACACGATTCCCCGCCAGCCGCTGCTGGAGCAGGTGGGGGGCAAGGTCGCCGACAGCAAGGTCCTGGAACTGCTCGAAGCCTATCTCGGGCAGGAGGTGCTGGAGAGTGCGAAACACTGGACTCCGGAGCGGGGAACTCCGCAAGGAGCCGTGATCAGCCCTCTGTTGTCCAACATCTACCTGGATCCTCTGGATCATCACATGGCGCAACTGGGCTATGAGATGGTGCGGTACGCCGACGACTTTGTGATCTTGTGCCGCAGCCACTCTGAAGCCCAAAGTGCGTTGAGGGAGGTCGAGGGTTGGACCACCGCGGCAGGACTGCGGCTTCATCCCGAAAAGACTCGGATCGTCGAAGCCACCCAGCGTGGTGGTTTCGACTTCCTGGGCTACCACTTCGAGAGGGGCCTTCGTTGGCCCAGCAAGAAGAGCCTGCGGAAGTTCCAGGACAAGATCCGAGCGGAGACCAAGCGCACCAATGGGCACAGCCTTCAGCGGGTGGTTTCGGAGTTGGTCCCGATCCAAAGGGGCTGGTTTGAGTACTTCAAGCATAGCCACTGGACGGTCTTTGAGAAGCTGGACAAGTGGATCAGGATGCGTCTCCGTAGCCTCCTGCGCCATCGTCAAAAGCGCAAGGGACGGTCACGGGGCCGAGACCACAACCGCTGGCCTAACGCCTTCTTTGCTGAGCAGGGGTTGTTCTCCTTCCAAGCAGCCTATGCTCAGGCCCGTCAATCCTCTCGGAGGTAAGACCACCAACCGGAGAGCCGGATGCGGGAGATCCGCACGTCCGGTTCGGAGGGAGGGGGGGCCGGGAATCCAACCGGCTCTCCCTACCCCTATCAGGGAAGAAGCACCTTTCTGGGCTTCAGGCCTGAAAGGCCGTAGTTCCTTAGTGAAGGGCGAAGCCCTGGACAGACTCGCGTCGAACCTCCCGCCCAGGGGGCCTGCCCTACCCACCCCGTCCTCTGGTATCATCCCCCCAGTTGCATTCAACTAGTTTTAGAAACATCTGAGCGGGCTTGAGCCCCTCCTCGGGAGGGTCTGTCGGGCCGGCACTTTGGAGGGAAGGGCAGCGCGGAGCTCGCCGGGGGGAATTTTGCGGTACTCTAAAGTTCAACCCCTTTCGGGATGCAGGGACGGACTCTCCAGGGGAGAGAGTCGCCGGGCGCTGCGCCGTAGGCCGGATATCTCATGAGCCGAAGCTTCGCCGACGATCTCCTCGCCGACTTTGCGGCCGAGGCCGTGGAGCGCCTCGATCACCTGGAGGAGCTGCTGCTGACGCTCCCCCGGGCGGAGCCCGCGGAGCGCCCGGCGATCCTCTCCGGGATTCGGCTGGAGCTCCATACGCTCAAAGGCAACGCGGGGATGATGGGCCTCGCGGAGCAGCAGCGTCTGGCCCACGACCTCGAAGACCGGGTCGAGAGCCTCGAAGACCCCGCAGGGGGGGAACCGGAAGTCCAGCCGCTCCTCGCCGGGGTCGACCGCTTCCGCGCTCTCCTGACGGAGACGCAGACCGGGGCGCCCACCCACAGCGAGGCCTCGGAGGGGCTCGCCGGGGTGCCGGCGGGCGAGGTCTCGTCTTCGGTCCGCATCCCCTTCTCCACCCTGGACGGCCTCGTCGACCAGCTCGCCGAGGTGGTCATCGTCCGCAACCGCCTGGCCGACGCCCTCACCGGTCTCCGCCCGCACCTCCCCCGCCGGGTCGGCTCGACCGAGCTGACGCCGCTGAATGCCGCCTGGGAGCAGCTCGCCCAGGCCCACGACCGGCTGGGGACGATCCTCGACCAGCTCCAGGGGAGCGTCCTCAACCTCCGCATGGTGCCGCTCTCGACCCTCTTCAGGCACCTGTCGCGGATCGTCCACGACACCTCGGCCGAGGTGGGCAAGGAGATCCGCTTCGAGACGGCGGGGGCCGACACCCCGCTCGACAAGGCGCTGATCGAGCTGGCGAGCGAGGCCTTGGGGCACCTGGTGCGAAACGCCGTCATCCACGGCATCGAGACCCCGGAGGTGCGGCGGCGGGCGGGGAAGCCGGCGGCGGGGACCCTGCGGCTCGACGCCGTGGCCTCGCCGCGCGAGGTGCGGATCGACGTCCTGGACGACGGCGGCGGGGTCGACCGCAGAGAGGTGCTCGCCGCGGCCGAGCGCCACGGGCACGTTCTGGCGGCGGGCGAAGACCCGCTCGACCTTCTCTTCCTCCCCGGTTTCTCCACCCGCGAGGAGGCCGACTTGGGCTCCGGCCGCGGCATCGGTCTCGCGGCGGTGCGCGAGGCGGTCGTCCGCCACGGTGGACGGGTGGAGGTGGCGTCCCGCGAGGGTACGGGGACGCTCTTCCGGCTCCACCTGCCGCTCTCGGCCTCGATCACCCGCGCCCTCCTGCTGCGCTGCGACGGCGAGGACTATGCCCTGCCGCTCCGCGCGGTCGTCGAGAGCGTGCGCATCGAGCCCGAGCGGCTCCACGAGCTGAACGGCGCCGGGGTGCTCACTTGGCGCGGCGGCATCCTCCCCGGCCTCGACCTCGGGGTGACCTTCGGCACCGCGCAGGCAAGGCGGCGCGAGGGCTACGCGGTGGTGATCGAGGACGGCGGCCGGCAGCGCGCCCTCTTCGCCGACCAGATCCTCGGCATCCGCGAGATCGTCGTCAAGGGGCTCGACTCGGTGCTCGGCGCGCCCCCGGGGATCGCCGGCTCGACGATCATGGGGGACGGCCGGGCCGTCCTCATCCTCGATCCCATCGGGCTCCTCGGCCTCTCCCCCGCCCAGGGGGTGACGGTATGAGCGACAAGCGGCCCGGGAAGACGGGCGTCCAGGGGAGCGGCAAGGCCGACGATCCGGCGCGGATCTCGCTGCCGGCCTCGGGCCTCGCGGCGGAGATCCTCGCCCACGTCGACCGCGCCAACGCCGCCAATGCCGCCAACGCTGCCAATGCCGCCAACGCGGCCACTGCCGCCAACGCGGCCAACGCCGCCGCGAGGTCGGCCACCGATCCTACCGATCCCGCCAGCCCCCCCGGAACCGCCCCCGGGGCGCCGGCCTCCCCGTTCGTCGGGCGGGAGAGCATCTACGCCTTCGTCGACAGCCTGGACAGCCGGGCGGCGCGCGAGGCGAAGCCCGAGGAGCGGCCCGAGAGCTGGGTGACGTTCTCTCTCGCCGGCGAGATCTACGCCCTGCCGGTCAGCCACGTGCAGGAGATCCTCCGCATCGCGACGATCACCCGGGTGCCCCACGCCCCCGCCGCGGTGCGCGGGATCACCCACCTGCGCGGCCGGGTGCTCGCCGTCGTCGACCTGCGGGTCCGGCTGGGGCTCGCCGCCTCGGAGATCGGCCCCGAGAGCCGCGTCCTCGTCGCCGACGCCCGCGGGCGCTCGATCGGTCTCCTGGTCGACGCCGCCCGCCAGGTCTTGAAGATCCTGCCGAGCACCATCCAGCCGCCTCCCGCGGACGTCCTCACCGAACGCACGGACTTCCTTCGCGGCGTTCATCATCTAGATCGAGATCTCGTCATCCTCCTGGACGTCGAACGGGTGCTCCTCATCGAGGACGGCCGGGCGCTTCTATCCATTTAGGGGTTCTGCCATGCATCGTCATCCTGTTGTCGATCCGCTCTCCGGTTCCCTTTCGCGCCGCCGAAGCCGCACCCTGCCGCTGCTGCTCGCCGTCCTGATCGCCGTCCTCTGGGCCTGGGCCGGCGGCCGGCATGCCGCCGCCGAATCGGTGGTGGTCGTCGTCAACGCCGCCAACCCGACGGGCGAGCTGTCGAGCGACGAGGTCTCCAAGATGTTCCTCAAAAAGACCGCCCGCTGGGCGAGCGGCGAGAAGGTGCTGCCGGTCGACCTCATCGACTCTTCGGCCCTCCGCGAGGCGTTCTCGAAGCAGATCCACGGCAAGGGGACGGCGGCGATCAAGGCCTACTGGCAGAAGATGATCTTCTCCGGCCACGACGTGCCGCCGCCGGAGAAGCCGTCGATCGGCGAGGCCCTCTCCTACGTGCGTGGCAACCCCGGCGCCATCGGCTACGCCCCCGCCGGCGCCGACCTCGGGCCGGGGATCAAAGTCCTCAAGGTGGCGCAGTGATCGCGGCGAGGGAGGAGGGCCCGTGCTCAAACGCCTGAAGTTCGCCCATAAGGTGGCCCTGATGCCGGGGCTTTCCGCCCTGGCCTTCCTCGTCATCCTCGCGGTGTCGTGGGGGGTGGGCGGGAAGAACAGCGACATCCTCCGCAAGATCGAGAACGGATCGTTCCCGGCGGTCGACGCCAGCCGCGAGCTCGAGGAGACCCTGGCCAAGGTGCAGAGAAGCCTCCAGGACGCGGTGGCGGCGGCCGACAAGGGGATGCTCGGCGAGACTGACGGTCTGCGCGACCACTTCCTGATCGTTTTGAAACAGCTCCAGGACAACAAGGAGCTGGCGAAGGGCGCGGTGCCGACGATCGACAAGGAGTTCAGCGCCTACTACGCCCTGGCGCGGGAGAACGCGCTCCGCCTGATCGGGGGCGGCGGGGTCTCCGAGCGTCTGGCGACGTCGCTCGCGGAGCAGAACAAGCAGTACAACGCGGTCCACCACATCCTGGAGAATTTCACCGCCAGCAACCGCAAGGACATGGCGGCGGCGTTCAGCAAGGCGCGCGACAACCAGAATTCCTCACTGGCGGCGATCGCCATCGTCACCGTGCTCTCGATCCTCGCTTTGGCGAGCCTCTCCTTTTTCGTCATCCGCTCGCTCACCGTGCCGCTCGGCGCGGCGGTCGAGGTCGCCGGCCGGCTGGCCCGGGGCGACATGTCGGGCCGGGTCGCCTCGGCGCGCTCGGACGACGAGGTCGGCGAGCTCGGCCAGGCGATGGAACGGATGGTCACCTACTTGAAGGAGATGGCGGCGGTGGCCGACTCGATCACCGCCGGGAACCTCCAGGTGCAGGTCGTCCCGCGCTCGGAGGCGGACGTCTTCGGCAACGCCTTCATGCGGATGACCGGGAATCTCCGGCGGATGATCGGCGACGTCAAGAGCTCGGCGATCCAGGTCACCGGGGCGGTCGACCGCATCTCCAGCTCGGCCGGCGAGATCCGGCGGGGGGCCGAGAGCCAGTCGACCTCGACCGAGGAGACCTCGGCCACCATGGTCGAGATGGCGAGCCAGATCGACAGCATCAACCGCTCGACCCAGGCGCTCGCCGCGAACGTCGAGGAGACCTCGTCGTCGATCCAGGAGATGGGGGCGTCGATCGAGCAGGTGGCGAAAAGCTCCGAGGAGCTCTTGGCCTCGGTCGAGCAGACCTCGGCGACGATCGAGGAGATGACCGCCTCGATCCAGTCGATCGCCGGCCGGGTGCAGGTGGTCGACGACGTCTCCCGCGAGGCGGCGAAGGCGGCCTCGGAGGGCGGCGCGCGACTCTCCCACGTCATCCAGGGGATCGGCACGTCGAGCAAGGACATCGGGAAGATCGTCCGCCTGATCAACGAGATCGCCGACCAGACGAACCTCCTCGCGTTGAACGCCGCGATCGAGGCGGCGCGGGCGGGCGACGCCGGCCGCGGTTTCGCCGTCGTCGCCGAGGAGATCAAGCGGCTCGCCGAGCGCTCGATGACCTCGACGCGGGAGATCGACGCCTTCGTCGAGGCCGTGCAGAGAGACACCGCGGAGGCGGTCCAGCTCTCCGGCCAGGTGCTCGACCAGATCGTCTCCTCGGTCAAGCGGACGACCGATCTGATCCGCGACGTCCACGCCGCCACCCAGGAGCAGAACGCCGGGGCGAGCCAGATCCTGCGCACCGCGAGCACGATGCAGAACGTCACCCAGCAGCTCGCCACCGCCGCCCGCGAGCAGGCGCACGGGGCGCGCCAGATCATGACCTCGGTCAGCATGATGAACCGCATGACCCAGCAGGTGGCCGACGCCACCAACGAGCAGATGAAGGGCGGCGACCAGGTGGTCAAGGCGGTCGACCAGATCGCCCACGTGGCGCAGCAGTACCTGGCGGCGACCGAGCAGCTGACGAACGCCACCTTGAGCCTCGCCGGCGAGGCCGATCGGCTGCGCGGGATGTCCGAGGTCTTCCAGGTTTAGCCGCCAAGAGGCACGACGATCGCGATATCTTCAGCCGCCGCCTGTCACTTTAGAACCTGGTAGGAGCCTCATGTCGACACTCGATCCGGTCCTCTCCCCTCCCCCGTCGTGGGAGGAGTGCATGGAGCTCCTGGAGCAGCTCCCTTCCCTGCCGCTCGAAGACCGCGCCGTCGCGATCGAGCGGCTGACGCGCAATTCAAGCCCGGGCATCCGCGAGCGCGCGCTCCGCGCCGGCGCCGCCGTGTTCACCGACGAGCAGCTGACGGGCTACCTCCGAAACGACTCCGACGCCATCCTGCGCAACCTCGGGCTCGAAGTCTTCAAGCTGCGCGGCGGGCGGAGCTTCGGGGTCGCCCTGAAGCTTTTGAAGGACGACGATCCGGACGTCGTGCTCCAGGCGGTCCTCATCCTCGACCACCTGCGCGATCCGCGCGCCTTGGAGCCCCTGCGCGGCGCCCTCACCCATGCCGACCCCAATGTCGTCCAGGCGGCGATCCTCGCCATCGGCCGGCTGGGCAACGCGCGCTCGATCCCCGATCTCCTCCCCTTCCTGGCCGGCGATCCCTGGCTGCAGATGGCGTCCGTCCAGGCCCTGGGCGACCTCCGCTCGCCGGTCGCCATCAAGCCGCTGACCGAGCTTTTGACCGACCTCCTCGCGGGCTCGATGGCGGCCGAGGCCATCGCCCGGATCGGCGGCGCCTCGGCCTTCCGGGTCCTCGCCTCGCACTGGATGCTCTACGGCGAGCAGCTCGAAGCCGAGGAGGTGCTCGGGCTCCTCGCTCATGTGCTCGAAGGGCTGTCGGGCCTGCCGGCGCCGTTCCCCGGCCTTGCCGAGGCCCTCGCGACCCGCCTCGCCGATCCCGCGGTCGAGGTGCGCACCTCCGCCGCCCGCTGCCTGCTGACCGTGGGGCCGGGAGAGCAGGACGACGCGGCCATCGCCGTCCTCGCCGGAGCCGGCCTGGGGGCGAGCCTGCCGCCCGCCCTCGCCCGCCGCCGCGACCTGATCCCGCGTCTCCTGGCCCAGCCCGGGGACGCGCGGGCCTGGGGCTTCCATCTGGCCACCCGCTACCCGCGCTCGGCGCCGGCCGAGGCGGTCTACCCGGCGCTCGCCGGGAGCGACGCGGCGGAGCTCCTCCCCGCCGCGGTCCCCGCGCTCACCCGCCTGCGCCACCCGGAGATCGGCCGCGAGCTTCTCGCCCTCCACCTCCGCCTGTCCCCCGAGGGCAGAACCGCCCTCGAACCGGCGCTCTCCCAGCACCGCGGCGACGTCCAGGCGGCGCTCGCGGCGATGGCGACCGGGGTCGACCCCATCGAGCGGCTGGTGCTCGGGGCGCGGCTCGGCGCCTCCGGCGAGGAGGTGGCGGCGGGCATCCTGGCCCTCGCCCCCGACGAGCGGCGGGCGGCCATCGCGCAGCTCGCCGACGTCACCGCCGCCGTCCGTCCGCTCCCCTGGGAGACCTGGATCGCGGAGGAGCCCGAGCGCTACTCCGACTTAGCCGCCGAGGTGGCGACCGCGGCCGGCCTCCGCGAGCTGCTGCCGACGCTCCGGGGGCGGGCGGCGGAGCGGCCCACCCCGGCCCTCGTGCGCGCCTTAGGCGAGCTGCGCGACCGCGACAGCGTCCCCGTCCTCCTGACCCTCTTGGCCGAGCGCCGGGAGCTCTATCCGCTCGTCCTCGAAAGCCTGGGGCGGATCGGCGGCCCGGAGGCGCGCGCCGCCCTCGCCGACGCCGCGAGGAAGGCCGCGCAGAGCGAGGCCCGGCTCGCCTACCGGGCGCTCTCCCTCTGCGCCACGGAGGACGACAGCGCCCTCTTCCGCGAGGCCGCCACCCACCCCGACTGGTACGTGCGCCTCGCCTGCGCCGACGTGCTGACCCGTTTCAGCCGGCCCGAAAACATGGCGCCGCTGGCCCTCCTGGCCGGCGACCCGGTGCCCGCCGTCGCGCACCGCGCTCTCTCCTCGTTGTCGGGATGACGATGACGGGGTTTCAGACGGGGGCATGGCTGGCGCGGCCCGCCGCCATGACGGAGGAGGAGTACCTGCTCTTGAACGAGCTGATCTCGGGCCGCTTCGGGATCACCTTCCCCGAGCACAAGCGGGATCTCCTCGAATCGCGCCTGCGCCCGCGCCTGCAGGCCCTCCATCTGCAACGTTACCTGGATTACTATCTGCAGCTCGTGTGCGACGGCGACGGCGAGCTTCGCTACCTGGCGCAGCTGGTGACCAACAACGAGACCTTCTTCTTCCGCGAGACCCACCAGTTCACGGCGCTCTTCGACGCCGCCTTGGACGAGCTCAAGGAAGGGGCTGCGGTGCCCGGGTCGCTCCGCCTTCTCTCCGCCGGCTGCTCGTCGGGCGAGGAGCCCTACACCCTGGGGATCTTCGCCCGCCAGAGCTTCGTCCGCCTCGCCGGCACGACGGTCGTGATCGACGCCTTCGACGTCGATTCGAGCCGTATCGAGATGGCGAAACGGGCCGAGTACCAGCGGACGTCGCTCCGCGCCCTCGCCCCCGAGCAGATCGAGCGCTACTTCCAGCCGCTCGCCGATCCCTCGCCCGCTCCGGCGATCGGCTCGGCGCTGGGTCTGGCGCTGGGTTCGGAACGCTGGGCGCTCAAAGCCGCCTACCGGACGGGCGTCCACTTCGCGGGCGGCAACATCCTCGACCTGCCGAGCTTCGGCCACCCGCCGCCGTACGACGCGGTCTTCTGCCGCAACGTCCTCATCTACTTCACCGAGCCCGCCCTGCACGCGGCGATCGCCCACTTCGCCCGCGTCCTGCGCCCCGGCGGCATCCTCTTCCTGGGCGCCGCCGAGTCGATCATCGGCCTCTCCGACCAGTTCGAGACCGTCCGCCTGCGCGACACGATCGCCTACCGGAAGGCCCCCCGGAAGGTGGGGCCTTGATCCGCGTCGCGGTCGCCGACGACTCGTCGTTCATCCGCCGCGCCCTCGCCCGGATTCTCTCCGAAGAGAACGGCATCCAGCTGGTGGGCACCGCGGTCTCCGGCGAGGAGCTCTTGGACCACCTCGACCGCTGGCGGCCGGACGCCATCATCCTCGACCTCTCGATGCCGGGGATGGGGGGCCTCCCCACCCTCGACCGGATTATGGCGACCTGGCCGACCCCGGTGATCATCCTCTCCACCCACTCGAAGCGGGACGCGCCGCAGACGATCGAGGCCCTCCACCGGGGCGCCATGGACTTCGTCGACAAGCAGGAGTACTCGCTGGTCGACTTCGACGCCCTCCGCGGGGTGCTGCTCGAAAAGCTCCGCCAGGTGACCGGGATGGCGGGCAACGAGCCGGACGACGGCTCGCTCCCCCCCGGCCTCCCGTCCCCCTACACTGAGCCGGGCCGGGTCTCGGGCCTCGGGATGCCCGGGATGTCGGGGATCCTGGGGGCATGGGGAGGCTCGGCGCCGGCCGGGGAGGGAGGGATCAAAGTCGTCCTCCTCGGCGCCTCGACCGGCGGCCCGCCCGCCATCGAGCGCATCCTCAAAGACCTCGGCGCCTCGATCTCCGTGCCGGTCGCCGTCGTCCAGCACATGCCGGCGGGCTTCACCCGCGCCTTCGCCGAGCGTCTGAACGCCTACCTCCCCCTCCAGGTCCGTGAGGCGATGGACGGCGAGGCCCTCCTCTCCGGTACGGTCTACATCGCCCCCGGCGGGATGCACCTCTCCGTCGTCTGGGACGGCTCGGGCCTCAAGGCCGTCTTAGGCGTCGAGCCCGCGGCGACCCACCGGCCCTCGGTCGACGTCCTTTTCGCCTCCGCCGCGGTGGCGGTGGGCCGACGCGCCGTCGCCGTCCTCTTGACCGGCATGGGGCACGACGGGGCCCGCGGCATGGCCGAGCTCCGAAGGGTCGGCGCCCGCACTCTCGCCCAGGACGAGGCGACCTCGGTGATCTACGGCATGCCGCGGGCCGCCGTCCTCGCCGGAGCGGTGGGAGAGAGCCTGCCGCTCGGGGCGATCGGCGGCCGGGTGCAGGAGCTTTTGGGCGGCCGGGGGTAGGGGGAAGGGGGAAGGATCTTCAGCGCTTAAGCCTGCGAGCGGATCGCTGCCTGCTTCAGCTCCTCCGCCAGCCCTTCCAAGTCGACTAAGTCGGTGGTGAGAATTCCGTGCAGCTCCTCCGGAGTGACTTCCTGGTAGAAGTGGACGAGCCGATTGCGGAAACCGGCGATCTGGAGCGCGACCTGCGCCAGATGGGGATCACGGATCAGACCCTCCCGTGCGGCGAGGCGCGCCAGCTCTTTGTACTCGAGGACGCCACGGCCGCTCCCTTTGGCGAGGAGATGCCGCAGCACGTCGAAGAGGGCCTGGATCGCGCGCCGGACGAGAGATTCGGCGGCGGGGGGATTCCGCCGATCGGAGAGGAACTCCTCCAGAGAGGAATGCGGCAGGCTGCGGAGCTCCGTGAGGCAGGTTTCGACGACCTGCAGCCCGTCTCTCACGACCTTGAAGCTCACCGCTCCGGACGTCATGTCGTGCTGAACCCGAACTGCTGGCGCTCCAGCTCGCGCTGGATGGGTAAAAGCTCCTCGGCACGGCTCATGATGACGAGCTCGTAGCGGTCGGCCGCATCCGCGTCGGGAGCCGCCACCCGATGACCGTCGATAGCATTGAACTGGAACAGTGCATCCGCCCGCTGGAGAGGGACGAGATCGACGCGGAGCGGCTCGAAGAGATCTTCCAGACGAACCTGGAGGAGCGAGAGACGGCGAGGGTCGAAGTGGGCATTCCGAAAGACGATCCCCACGTCCAGATCCGATCCTTCACCGGAAACCCCATGCCCTAGGAGCCGCCGCAACCCCTCGTCCTGTCGCGAGCCGAAAAGGTAGATCGCCAGAAGGTCGAATTCCCCACAGATCTGAGTGAGAGTCTCCTCGGGCGACATGGAGGCAGTATAGCGTGCCACCCTCCGCCCACTCGGGTCTGCGGCCGTGGCCGGGTGATCCGATCTTCCGGAGCTTCCATCCCAAGGAGGTCCGGATGTCCACGTCCCGCCTCGTCCCCCTGCTCAGCCTCGCTTTCCTGGCGACGTTTTCGTCGCCGACAACTGCGCCGGTCTCTGGGGTGGGGTCACCGTCTCCTGTTCTTGAAGTAGCATGTCTTTCCCATGAGACGAACCTCTCTCCTCGCCATCCCGCTTCTGGCGCTCGCCCTCGGGGCCGGTCCCCTTAAAGCCGCGCCGCCCGGCTGCGCCCGGCAGGCGGAGGACGCCGTCCGGGCGCTTCTCGCCACCCAGTCCGCGGCCTGGAACCGCGGCGACCTCGAAGCTTTCACCGCGGTCTACGCCGAAGACGCGAGCTTCCTCTCCCCGACCGGCCTCACCCGCGGCCGGGACCAGGTTCTCGCCCGCTACAAGAAGCGCTACCCGGACCAGAAAGCCATGGGGACCCTGAGCCTCGACGTCGTCGAGACCCGCCCCCTGGTGGGAGGCGAGGGTCCGCCGTGCGAGGTTCCCGGCGCCTCGGTCGCCGCGCGCTGGAAGCTCGTCTATCCCGGCCAGCCGGACAAGAAGACCGCCGAGGGCCTCACCCTCCTCGTCCTCCGGCACCGTGGTGCGATCTGGGAGATCGTCGAGGATGCCTCGATGTGAGCGAGGCTCTCTAGCCCCGGCTCTCGTACCACAAGCGGCGGAGGCCGAGAGGACAGGGGACGGTGCCGTCTTCCCGGCAGAGGACGTCGAGGCGGGCGGAAACCTCGCGGTCGACCTCTCCCCATTCCTCCTCCGAGAGGAGCGACGACCAATAGGTCGCGGTGAGGAACTGCCGCACCTGCTCGCCGGTCCCGTCGAGGTGGAGGACGACCTCGTCCACTTCCACGGCTCCGCCGAGGCCGCCGGGCGCTCCGAAGAGATCGCGCAAGCCCTCGGCCGACTGGGTCCGCGGGTCGCCGAGGGCGATCGGCGCCTGCGGCCGGCGGGCGAGCGCCTCCTGAAGGACGGCGATGAAGTGGGCGTAGGCGCCGCCCGGCGGATCGCTGCCGCCGATGACGGCGCAGAACACCCCGCCGGGTTTCAAGACCCGGTCGATCTCGCGCACCACCTCCTCGACCGGGTCCATCAGCATGAGAGCCATGTGGCAGAGGAGGTAGTCGACCGAGCGGTCGGGGAGCGGCAAACGCTGCGCCCGTTCGAGGAGGAGCTCCGCCCGTCCGGGGCCGAGGCGCTCGCGGGCGGCGGCGAGCTCCTCCTCGCTCATGTCGATGCCGACGAGCCGCGCCTCGGGAAGGCGGTCGGCGAGGATCTCCAGGAGATAGCCGTCGCCACAGGCGAGGTCGACGATCGTCACCGGGCCGGGAGCGGGCGGCACGACCCGGGCCAGGATCTCGTAGGAGGAGAGACCCTCGGGCGTGCGCCCGGCCCGCATGGTCCGCGCGGTGGCTCCCGGATGCCGGGCATGGAAGGCGCGCAGAAAGGCCTCCGAATCTCTCTCCATATCCATAGGGTTGCCCTCCATCTTACGAGTTGCACGGAAGACCGGCAAGGGGAGCTTCCTGCCGTGCGGCAAACGCTAAGAAAGCGTCCGAAACGGAGCCGGGCCCCGATGCCCGGTAAGATACCGGCATGTCCCGTGCCCGGCCGGCCGTCCTCGCCGCGAGCGCCGCGATCGTCGCCTTCGTGGCCGCTCTCGTCTTCGCCTTCGTCGTGGCCGATGCGACCCGGCCGGGGACGATCTTCCCCAAGTACCTGGCGGCGGCCGCCGCCCCTCCCGCCGAGCAGTCCGAGCGGCTCCTCGACTACAGCCCGCTCTATCTCGCCCTGACCCGCGCCTTGGCCCCCGGCGGATACCGGGCGATCCTCACCTTCCAGTGCCTGCTCCATGGGATCACCGCCGCCGCGGTCGCCCTCGCGGTGGCGCTCCTCGCCGGCAGCGGTTGGGGGCTCGCCGCCGGTCTCGGGGTCGCCTGCTACCGGCCGTTCCTCGTCTACTGCGGCATCCACGAGCCCGAAGGCCTGGTGCTCGCGGCGCTCGCCGTCGCGGTGCTCCTGGGCCTCGCCGTGCGGGAGAAGCCGGAGGGGCGTCGGGCTCTCCTCGCCGCCGCGGGGGCCGCGGCCTGCCTGGCGGCGGCCGGCCTGGCGCGGCCGCAGCATCTCGTGCTGGTGCCGGTCTGGGCGGTCTGGATCGGCTGGAAGACCACCGATCGCGCCGGCGGCGCTCGCGGCGACGGCACGGGGCTCGATCGACGCCGGCTCGCCCTGGCGGCGATCACCCTCCTCATCCCCGCCCTCTTCGTCGTCCCCCTCCTCATCTCCCGTGCCCGGGCGACCGGGGTGCCGACGATCATGAATCCCGGGGCGGTCTTCTACGAGGGCAACGGCCCGGGGGCCACCGGCCTCACCCGCTTCGCGCCGGAGGCGGTCTTCAGCCTCGAGCGGGCGCACCGCGAGGCCTATGACTACGGTCACGTCGCCTACCGCCGGATCGCCGGCTTCGCTCTCGGCCGCTCGGTCTCTCCGTCGCTCTCCAACCGCTATTGGACGGGGCTCGCTTTCGAGTCGCTCCGCGCCTGGCCCGGTCGAGCCTTCGACCGCTTCGGCCGGAAAGCCGTTCTGGCGCTCTCCCCTTACGAGGGGCAGGATCTGGAGATCGCCGAGCAGCTCGACCGGCGCCTCCGGCCCCGGCTCCCCTGGGGCTTCTTCCTCCCTCTCTTGGCCCTCCCCTGGATCGCCTTGGTGAGGCCGGAGCGCCGCCGGCAGCTCGCCGGTCCGCTCACGATCGCGGTCCTCGCCTTCGCCGTCCAGGTGGCGCTCTACGCCTCGGCCCGCCAGCGTCTGCCGCTCGCCCTCGCCCTCTGGATCGTCGGGCCGGTCGCCGCCGCCGACCTCGTCCGCGGCCGCCTCGGAGCTGCCGTCCGCCCCGCCTTCGCAGTTCTCTTCGGTTTCGCGGTAGCCTTCGGTCTCGCCGCCGCCACCGCCCGTTTTGCCCTCTTGGACCAGCTCGGCTGGGACACCGTTCTCGGCCCCGAGGCGCCGTCTCTCGGCAGCCGGCTGGTGGCGATCGGCCAGGGGCGGGCCTTCCGCCCGGAGCTCCTGCTCAGTGCTCGCCGTTTCGCGGCGGGGGTCGACCTCGCCGAGCGGGGCCATGCCGCGGAGTCCCTGCGGACCCTCGCTCCGCTCCTCGGGAACGGCCGCGATTTCACGATCGACGACAAGGATGTGGGAGTACCGGAATACTGGGCCGCCCGCGACCTCCTCGCCCTGGGAGATCGCCCCCGCGCCACTCTCGCCGCCCGGGTGGCGCGGGCGACTCGCCCGGACGACCCGCGGATCGCCGCCCTCGCCCTTCGCCTCGATCGCCCCCGCGACGCCCCCGAGCCCGCCGCCTGGCGACCGCCCGGAACCGATCCGGTGAGCGCCACCCTCGCCCGCGCCGCGGCCGCGGCGGCGGATGGAGATCGGGCGGGAGCCTCGGCGCTCCTGCTGCCGCTCGCGGGACCGTTCCCGGAGATCGCTTCCACTCCCCCACCCTAGAACGGGCACGCCCCTTGTAAGCCCTCCGCTCGGAATGAAAAGGAGGGAAGCGTATGAAGCTCAAGGACAGGGTGGCGTTCGTGACCGGCGGTGGATCGGGGATCGGCGAGGCGGCGGCGCGGGCGTTCGCCCGTGAGGGGGCGCGGGTCGCGATCCTCGGCCGCAGCGAGGACAAGCTCGAGGAGACGATCGAGCGCATCCGGCAGGAGGGCGGCGAGGCGTTGGCGGTCCAGGGGGACGTCTCCCGCTACGCGGAGGTCGAGAAGGCGATCGGCGAGGCGGCCGGAAAGTGGGGGCGGCTCGACGTCGTCTTTGCCAACGCCGGGGTCAACGGCGTCTGGGCACCCATTGAGGAGCTCGATCCCGAGGAGTGGGACAAGACGGTCGCCATCAACCTCTCGGGCACGTTCTACACGATCAAGGCCGCCGTGCCGTATCTGAAGCGCCAGGGCGGCTCGGTAATCGTCACCGCCTCGGTCAACGGCACCCGAATGTTCAGCAACAGCGGCGCCACCGCCTACGCGAGCACCAAGGCCGCCCAGGTCGCCCTCACCCAGATGCTCGCCCTGGAGCTCGCCAAGGACAAGATCCGGGTGAACGTCATCTGTCCCGGGGCCGTCGAGACCGACATCGAGGAGCACACCGAGCGGCGCGACCTGGAAAAGGCCAAGGAGCCGGTCGAGTTCCCGCACGGCAAGATCCCCCTGACCGGAGGGAAGGCCGCCTCAGCCGACCAGGTGGCCCGGCTGGTCCTCTTCCTCGCCTCCGACGATTCTGACCACATCACCGGCACCCCGATCTGGATCGACGGCGCCGAATCGCTCCTCAAGGGGTAAGGTCCTTCTAGAACTTCGGGATCGCCCCCAGGAGGTACTTGATGTTGTCGTCGTTCCAGCGGATGCCGCCGCCGAGGAAGAACGACTTGGTCTCCAGCGGATCGTCGTAGCCGCCTAAAAGATAGAGATTCTGGTTGAACTCCCAGCGCGTCGTGAAGCGCAGGTGGGCGCGCTTGTTGTCGGGTCGGTTGAAGTCGAAGGCGTCGAACTTGAACTGGAGCCTCTTCTCGCTCCAGGGATACTCGGCGGAGACGCCGCCGGTACCCTCGACGAGGCCCGCCCAGAGCCTGAGGTCCGACGGGGCGCGGTAGCCGAAGAGCGCCGTCAACACCTTGGAGTCCTGGGTCTCGACGTTCCGGATCGTCTCGGTCTGCTTGCTGCCGTCCGGGAGCGTCGTCGTGATGACCTGGGTCTTGGTCGTCAAGGACCCTTCCGGCGTGCTGCTGATCCCCGCTCGGTAGAGCCGCCGGCCGCTCTGCGGATCGATGTCCAGGAAGAGATTGCTCTGGGAATCCTTCTTGAGCGCGTAGGAGTTGAGATCCAAATCGAAGCGGAACTTCTGGAGCGCCCCGATCGTCGAGCTCACCGTGTCGACGCCGCTCTTGATGCTGTCCAGGGTCGAGACCACTTTGTTGTAGGCCTCGTCCTTGTTGACCAGCTTGCCCACCGTCCCTTCACCCGAGGCGATGGTGCCGGTGATCTTGTTCAAGTTGTCGACCGAGGTCTGGAGGCGCTCGGTGAGCTCGCGGACGTTCGAGAGGCTTCCCTTGACGTCCCCCCGGTTCTCCTGGACGAGCTGGGAGATCTGGCCGACCGTGCGCTGCATCTCATTCGCCAGGCGCGGCAGCTCGCGGGCGAGGGTGGCCGAGACCTGGTCGAAATTGGCGATCGTCCCCTTGAGGTTCGCCCGGTTGTCCGTTACCAGGACGTCGTAGTCCTTGACGGTCGCGTCCAGGGTGTCGAAGAGGCGCGAGATGGCGCCTCCCCCGGCGCCGCCGTTCAACTGCCCGGTGATCCCCTGGATCGAGTCGCCGATCTTGTCGATCTTGGCGATCGCCTGGTCGAAGGAGACCGGCGATTCGCCCTGGAGGACCACCTTGCCGGCGAGGAGGGGGGCCGACGCGGGACCGAGGACGAGCTCGACGTACTTGTCGCCCAGGAGCCCGAGGTTCGAGATCCGCGCGATGGTCCCCTGGTGCAGGGGAACCGGCTTCTCGAGCACCATGCTCACCTGTGCCCGCTCCGCCTTGGAGTCGAGGCCAACCCCGTCGACGTGCCCGACCTTCACACCGGCGACCCGCACCGCGGCCTTGTCGTCCAGGCCCGCGACGGTGTCGAACACCGCGTCGATCCGCCGGCCGTTCTGGTGGAAGGGGTTGATGTCCTCGACCTTCCAGATCAGGACCGCCAGGATGACCAGGCAGATGGTGGCAAAGATCCCGACCTTGACCGTTTGTGACATGTCCGCTCCCGCGCCGATCGAAACGGCGCCTGACGATTGCCTATCGATTCGCTGCTGATCTCTGTGTGCTCGTGCTCGCGATGTCCCCATCCCCGTCCGTCAGGGGTCCGTGGGCCTCGCCGTGGAGGAACTGCTGGACGCGCGGGTCTTTGAGATTCCGGAACTCGGCAGGCGGCGCGTCCGCGATGATCTTACCCTTGTACAGCATGGCGATCCGGTCGCCCACCTTGTAGGCGCCTTCCATGTCGTGGGTGATCGTCACCGTCGTCGTCTTCAACTGGTCGTTGAGCTCCTTGATCACCTCGTTGATCTGCGCCGTGGTGATCGGGTCGAGGCCGGTCGTCGGCTCGTCGAAGAGGAGGATCTCGGGCTGCTGGGCGATGGCGCGGGCGAAACCCACCCGGCGCCGCATGCCGCCCGAGAGCTCCGAGGGGGCGCGGTCGATCACCCCTTCGAGCCGCACCATCTCCAGGCACTCCTCGACCCGCTGGCGGATCTCTTTCGGGCTCTTCTTCGTCAGGCGTTTCAGGGGAAAGCCGACGTTCTCCCCCACCGTCATCGAGTCGAAGAGGGCGCCCTCCTGGAAGGCCATGCCGAAACGGCGCCGGAACTCGGTGATCTCCCGGTTGCCGAGGGTCTCGATCGCCACCCCGTCGACGACGACGGTCCCGGCGTCGGGCTTCAAGAGACCGATGATGTGCTTCAAGAGCACGCTCTTCCCGGTTCCCGAGCCGCCGATGATCGACCATCGACTCGCCTGCCTGGATGTCCAGGTCGAGGCCGTCGAGGACGATCTTGGGGCCGAAGGCCTTCTTGAGGCCGCGCAGGCTGATCTTGGCCTGCGAACCGCCCGGCGCGGAAGCCTGGGAATCTCGGGGCTCGGGCATGGCGGTCAAAAGAGCAGCCGGGAGAGGAAGAAGTCGGCGATGAGGATGGCGACCGAGCCCAGGACGACGGCGGAGGTCGTCGCCTTGCCGACCCCTTCGGCGCCGCCGCTCGTATAGAAGCCCTGCTGGCAGCCGATCGACGAGAGCAGGAAGCCGAAGACCGCCGCCTTGAGCAGGCCGGCGGTCAGGTCGTGGACCTCCATGAACTGGTAGGTATTGTCCATGTAGGAGACCGGGTTCGCCCCCATGAGGACGACCGAGACGAGATAGCCGCCGAAGATGCCTACGCCGTCCGCCATGATGACGAGGAGAGGCATCATGAGGGTCGTCGCCCAGACCCGCGGCACCACCAGGTAGTGGACGGGATCGGTCGCCATGACCTCCAGGGCGTCGATCTGCTCGGTCACCCGCATCGTGCCGAGCTCCGCCCCCATCGCCGAGCCGACCCGGCCGGCGACGATGAGCGAGGAGAGCACCGCCGCCAGCTCGCGCACCATGGAGAGGGCGACGAGCGAGCCGACATAGTTCTCGGCGTTGAACCGGCGGAGCGTCGTGAAGGTCTCCAACGACATCACCATGCCGGTGAACATGGCGGTAAGGAAGACGACGGGGATCGAGTCGAAGCCCACCCGCACCATCTGGCGCACCAGCTCCCGCAGGTCGTAGGGCGGGCGCGGCGTCCAGGCGAAGAGCCGGCCGAGAAGATGGAAATAGCGGCCGATCTGCTGGAAGAATCCCTCGATCGGCCGCGGCAGGACGCGCGGCGCCCGCGCCTCCGGCCGCGGTGGCAGGGTCCCGACCTCAGGGTTCGGTATGGAGCTCAAACGGTCGCCCTCTCCTCAGTGCCTAATCCGTGTCCCAAGAACAATGCAGGGATGAAGCTTCTTCCCTTTATAGCACGCGGGAGGCCCCGGCACCTCCCCGCGTCGCCTGCGCCGGAACGACAGCTTTCGATTTTATCGCGAAAAGCGGGTCGTCATCTCCTCTACCCGTCCGGCGCGGAGATAGCGGCGGGGCAGGCGGAGGCCCAAGTGGCAGAGAACCTCCCACGAGATGGTGCCGGCCAGGCGGGCGAGCTCAGCGGCGGGGATCTCGTGCGTCCCCTGCCGGCCGAGGAGGACGACCTCCTCCCCCACCTCGCCGCCGGTCTCGGTGACGTCCAGGAGGGTCATGTCCATGGTGACCGAGCCGGCGATCGGCACCCGGTGGCCGCGCAGCAGCGCCTCGGCCTTCCCCGTCAGGCGCCAGGCGTAGCCGTCGGCGTAGCCCACCGGGACGACGGCGATCCGGCTCCGCCGCCGGGTCACCGTGCGGCCGCCATAGGAGAGTGGGGTGCCGGCGGGGACGTCCCGCACCTGGACGATCCGCGCCAGGACCGACATCACGGGAGTGAGCCCATCTCCTCCCACCGGGTCGATGCCGTAGAGGGCGATCCCCAGCCGGCCGAGGGTGAACCGGCTCTCCGGGTTGTGGAGGGAGGCGGCGCTGTTCGCCATGTGGATCTCGATGCTCTCGCGCTCCGCTTCGGTGAGGAGGTCGAGGACGGCGCGGAAGCGGGCCTCCTGGTCGGTGGTCCGCGGGCTCCCCAGGTCGTCGGCGTCGGCGAAGTGGGAGAGCAGGCCGGCGAGGCGCAGGCGCGGGTGGGTGCGGAGCGCCGCCAGGGCCGCCGGTACCTCGTCGAGAGCGACCCCCAGCCGGCTCATCCCGGTGTCGACCTTCAGATGGACGGGCTGGCGCTCGCCCAGGGAGACCGCCCACTCGCGCCAGAGGGCGAGCTCGTCGAGGGACGAGATCGTCGGGGTGAGCCGGTAGTGCCGGTAGAGGCTCATCTTGGCCGGCCGTGCCGTGCCGAGGACGAGGATGGGGAGCGCGATCCCCGCCCGCCGCAGCTCGGCGCCCTCCTCCAGAAGCGCGACTCCCAGCCAGTCGACCCCCTCCGCCTCCAGGGCCTGCGAAACCCCCACGGCGCCGTGCCCGTAGCCGTCCGCCTTGACGACGGCCAGGACCCGCATCCCCGGCGCTCGCCGCCTGATGGCACGGAGGTTCCCGGTCAGGGCGTCGAGGTCGACGTCCACCCAGGCCGGCCGCAGCGCGGCGGCGAGGTCGTCGACCGCCGCCGGGGCGCCCCGGCCGGGCTCGCCTGGTTCTCGCTCGAGAGAAGCGAGAACCTCAGAAGGGCGGGGGTCCACTGTACTCCTCGGTGCGAGCAGCGCTCCGGAAGCGGGTGATCTCGCCCTGGAAGACCAGGGGGATGGTACCGGTCTCACCATTCCGGTGCTTGGCGATGATCAGCTCGGCCAACCCCTTGTTGTCCTCCTGGTCGTGGTTGTACACCTCGTCCCGATAGATGAAGGCGACCATGTCGGCGTCCTGCTCGATGGAGTTATGGACGAAGAAGTCCGCGGCGATGAAATTGTGGGGGCCAGGTACCGTCAGATCGAAGACCTCTTCGACCCCGTCGGGCTCGATCGCCGCGATCTGGTCCCAGTAGACGTCGCTTTCGGCGAGGGCGCGAAGAATCTCGGAACCGACCGTGAGAGCGACTCGCAGAGCCCGGCTCCGGCTGAGATTCTGCTTGAAGATCGTCAGGCCGGCATAAGCGGTGTCGATGCCCTCGTGGAGCTTGCGGTGGGTGATGCCATTTCTTTGCATCGCCGGCCGGACGTGCAGGTCCCAGACAGCTCGCGGGACCACGTCGCGGTTGGTGTTTTCCGAGCGCCCGGCGATGGAGTGGACGATCTCCTCCATGGAAGCGGTCTTGTAAGCGCCGACCGTGCCGACCACCTCGGCGAAGCGGAGAACCTGGGATTGCCCGCTGAGCTTGACGTGGAATTGATCCCGACCCTTGGTGCCTTGCGGATGGACCTCCACGCGGGCTCGCAGTCCCACCCGGAGCAGGAGCGACTGGAGATCGGTGGCCAGGCCGGGGCTGCTCGTGGCGTAGTAGATAGCCGGATATCCCCGGCCTCGCTTGGGCATCCGGATACAGCCATCGGTGGACCACAGATGCCGGAGGAAGCGCGCGATGCTCTTCGCAGGTTGCTCAAACACTGGCGGCGGAATCCGCTTTTCGTACGATCGGAGTCCCCAGGCCCCCAGCCCGTCCAGCCAATCCGCGATCGCGCTATGCCGCCGATGGGTGTGGAGGCGGGTCGACGCCAGGTAGACCTGGAACCAGCTCCTCTCCCGTGCGATCCGAGGGTTCACCTCGTCATCGAAGACCTCGCGCGCCAGCTCCGCGACGATCTCGGCCAAGTCCTCCTCTCGGGTCGTGTACTGGATGGCATGCCGCGGCAACGTGCGACCATCGCCGATCAAATGCCCGAGGAGAGCCAGCTCGGCATCGCGCATCGTCGCCTCCGGCCCGGCGGGAACCTGGCGCGGGAGGGCGAGATGATCTCCGGCGGCGAGCTCGTCCAGCCGCTTCCATCCGGAGATGGTGAGGAACTTGTGGTTCGCCGTGGCACGGATGGACCTACCGAGACGGGTCGTCAGCCGGAAGACTGGTTTCACCCCCGTCGCGAAGGCTTGGGAGACCTGGGCTCGCGCCATCTTCAAGGTTTCTGAATCGAGCCCCCAGACGGCGAAGCCACTCTTCCCCGCGAGCTCTCGGATGGGGATCCGAGCTCCCGAATCGGCCATCGTGACCAGAGTGTCCCCGGCGAGACAACCGCTCTCTCTCAAGTCCGCCAGCTGTGGTCGATGGTCACTCCCCCGCCGCTCCGGCTGGCGGGAGAGCTGGGAGAGGGCGATGACCGGGATCTCCAGCTCCTTGGCGAGCTGCTTCAAGCCGCGGCTGATGGCGGCGATCTCCAGGTTGCGGTTCTCGTAGCGTCCGCCCGCCTGCATGAGCTGTAGATAGTCGAGGATGACCAGGGCGAGGCCGCGCTCGGCCTTGAGCCGCCGGCACTTGGAGGCGACCTCCAGGAGGGTGGGGTTGGGCGAGTCGTCGATGAAGAGCGGCGCGTCCGAGGTGTTGCGGACGATCTGGACGACGCTCGACCACTGCTTCTGCGACAGGGTGCCGGAACGCAGGCGGTTGAACGGCACCTCCGCCTCGCCGCAGAGGACGCGGAGCGCCAGCTCCTGCTGGCTCATCTCCAGCGAGAAGACCCCGACCCCCCGCTTCTCGCGGATGGCGACGTTCTGGGCGATGTTGAGAGCGAAGCTCGTCTTCCCCATGCCCGGCCGGCCGGCGATGATGATGAGGTTGCCGCGGTTCAAGCCATGGGTGATGCGGTCCAGGTCCGTGAAGCCGGAGGGCACCCCGGTGAGGGTCGCCCCCGGGCGCTCCTCCAACTCCTCCAGGGTGGTGTGGAGGACGGTCGCGAGCTGGACGAAGCCGCGCTGGATCGCCTCCTCGCCGAGGCCGAGGATCTCCTGCTCGGCGTGGGCCAAAGCCTCCTGGGCCGGGAGGCCGCCGTCCAGGCACTCGCGGATGATGCGGCCCGAGGCGGTGATGAGCCGCCGCCGGATCGACCGCTCCTTGACGATCTCGACGTAGGCGTCGACCCGCCCGAGGTCGGGGAGGTCGAGGTCGAGGCTCGCCAGGTAGGCGATGCCGCCGATCCCCTCGAACCGGCCCTGCTGCTCGAGCTTCGCCTGGAGGGTCCGCAGGTCGATCGTCACCCGCTCCTCCTGGAGCTGGACCATGCCCCCATAGAGGGTCTGGTGGCGCTCCAGGTAGAAGTCCTCCGCCTTGAGCCGCCCGGTGATCGTCGGCAGGATCTGCGGATCGAGGAGCACCGCGCCCAAAACCGCGCGCTCCGACTCCTCGCTGTGCGGGAGAGTTTTCTGCTGGGTGAGGGTGTCGAGCATGCGGAGCGATCGAAGAGGCGACCGTCATTCTCCCCTATCGGGGGGAGAGGGGGCAAGCGGCGGCTCCTGCCCAACTGCCATAAGATGCAGTCCGCCAGAGCCCGAGAGGAGACCCCTTGTGCCTACGCTGATCGCCACCACCGACTACGGCACCGTCCGCGAGCTCCGGCTCGACCGGCCCCCCGCCAACGCCCTGTCGCCCGAGCTGATCACCGCCCTCCGGGAGGCGGTGACCGGCGCCCCGGGCGACGGAGCGCGGGCGCTCGTCCTCTCCGGCGCGCCCGGGATGTTCTCGGCCGGCCTCGACGTGCCATATCTCTTGACCCTCGACCGGCCGACGATGGCCGCCGCCTGGCGCGACTTCTATGGGCTCCTCCACGCCCTCGCCGCCTCTCCCATTCCCATCGCCGTGGCGATCACCGGCCATGCTCCAGCCGGAGGGACGGTGCTGGCGCTCTACTGCGACTGGCGGGTGATGGCCGAGGGCGACTTCAAGGCAGGCTTGAACGAGGTGCGGGTCGGCCTCGCCCTGCCGCCGGTGATCCTCGCCGCCCTGAGGCGGCAGGTCGGCCCGCGCCAGGCCGAGCGTCTCGCCACGGCGGGGCTCCTCCTCCGTCCCGCCGAGGCGGAGCGGGCCGGCCTGGTCGACGAGCTGGCGCCGACCGAACGGGTGGTCGAGCGGGCGGTCGAATGGTGTCAGTCCCTCCTCGCTCTGCCCCCGGAGGCCATGACCCTCACCCGCCAGGCCGGGCGAGCCGACCTGGTCGCCCTCTTCGACAACGTCGAGCAGGAGCTCGCGACCACGTCCGAGAGCTGGTGGCGGACCGAGACCCAGACCGTGCTCCGCGAGCTGGTCGAAAGGCTGGCGAAGAAGAAGGGCTGAGCGCGGGCTTTACGGCTTCGGCGCCTGCTCCGCCCAGTTCTTGTCCGCCTTGGGGATGAACCCGGCGGTGTCCTTTTGCCACTGGCTCTGAACGTCCTTGTTGAAGTTCAGGTAGAGCCTGCCGTCGACGACCTTCCACGCCTTGGGGTCGCCCGGAGCGAGATGGCCTAAGGCCATGCCGTAGGCACAGTGGCCGCCGTACTGGGGGGCGTACTTCTCCGGCTCCTTGACGAACAGGTCGCGATCCTCGGCGCTCGCGAAGCGCCACTCGGCGCCCTGCCACCTGGTATTGAATTCGGCCTTTCCGGCGACCGGCTTGCCGGCGGTGAAGTAGGCCACGGCGTCGTAGCCATGAATGGCGACGCCCTGGGCGTCCTTGTCGATCGGCAGGTCGGCAGCGTTGGCCTTGGCAGGGAGGGTGACGGCGGCGGCGCCGAGCAGCAGAGCCGCGGCGAGCGTCCGCTTGAGGGTCTTGTGCATCGAGATCTCTCCTTGAAAGATGGAAGGTCCATCCTCCCATGGACCTCGGCCGCGGGAAAGGACCGGGGCCGACCGTCTATGGCCATGATAGACTTTTCGCCTCTGCTCCACCCACTCTGACGGGAGGTGCCAATGTTCGGTTCCGCCATTCTGGACGTCGCCGTTGGCCTGATCTTCGTCTACCTCGTCGTCAGCCTCATGGTGACCGCCGTCACCGAGCTCATCTCGAGCCGCCTGCGCTGGCGGGCGGCGACGCTCTACCTCGGCATCCAGAACCTCCTCGACAGCCCGGGCACCCAGACCTGGGCGGCGAAGCTCTACGCCCATCCCCTGATCCAGGGGCTCTCGCCGCTCGTCACCAAGCCGGTCACCGACGCGGCCGCGGCGGCCAAGGCCAACGCCAACGGCGGCCCCTCCTACATCCCGTCCCGCACCTTCGCCGTCGCCCTCCTGGACACCCTGCGGGAGGACGTGCGGCAGGAGGTCGAGACGGCGGTGGGCAAAATCGTCGACCCGAAGAGTCCCGAGGCCCGCGCGGCGATCGCCGCCCTCCCCTTGAAAGGCGCCGCCGGAGCCCGGATCAAGAGTGACCTCCAGCAGATCCTCGACCATGCCCAGACCTCCGGCTACCAAGCGGCCGATCTCGCGCGGCTCACCGGCCAGCTGTTCGACGAGGCGACCGATCGCCAGACGCTCGACCTCGTCGAGTCCCGGCTCGCCGGCACCCCTCTCGGCCGCTCGCTCTCGGTCCTCCTCGCCGAGTCGGAGCGCGACGCCTCGAAGCTCAAGGAAAACCTCGAGACCTGGTTCAACAACTCGATGGACCGGGTGACCGGCTGGTACAAGCGGAAGACCCAGTGGGTCCATCTCGTCCTTGCCGTCGTCCTGACCGTGGGGATCAACGTCGACTCGATCCAGATCGTCCAGAACCTGTCGCGCGACTCGGCTCTCCGCGACTCGATCGTCGCCCAGGCGCAGGCGTACGCCAAGGACAACCCCGACGGGACGAAGATCGACCCGACCTTCGACGCTCTCCACGGCAAGCTCGACGGCCTGAACCTGCCCATCGGCTGGTCCTGGACGCCTCCGCCAGCGGCAGGCGCGGAAGCGAGCGGGCAGACGTTCCGTAGCGCGCCCTTCAAAACCCTGCGAGACCTCGGGAACTCTCAAGCCTGGGACGACCTCGGCCAAGCCGCCCGTTTCCACCTCTGGGGCTGGCTGCTGACCGCCATCGCCATCTCCTTGGGAGCGCCCTTCTGGTTCGACACCCTGAACAAGGTGATCACCATCCGCTCCTCGGGCAAGGCCCCGGAGGAGGCCCCGAAAGCGCCCAAGGAAGAACCGCAGCCGCTCGCCCCCGGCGAGTCGCCGGGCACGGCGGTGGGGGCAACGAAGAAGTAGTCGAGCCCCTCCTCTCCCTCGGCCTCCGGATACCTCTCCTCTCCGGACCGCGTCGCCGTCGACGCGGTCCAAAACTTGACAGTGCGAACCTCGGGATGGTACATAACCTACTGGTTAGGTAACCTGTCGGTTCAACAAATCCACACGGTCAGGCAGACGCAGCGAAGGAGCCCACACAATGACAGCAGAGCGCAGTGCCACGGACACCCTTCCCACTCCCTCTCCAGCGGCCTCGCCCGCGGCGGCGCCGATCGAGCGCAAGGTCGTCCTCACGCGGATCTTCGATGCGCCCCGGGAGCTCGTGTACCGGATGTGGACCGAGCCCGAGCACATGGCGCGGTGGTGGGGGCCGGAGGTCTTCACCAATCCGGTCTGCGAGATGGACGTCCGTCCCGGCGGCGCTCTCCGCATCGTCATGCGGGCTCCCGACGGCACCGAGTATCCGATGACCGGCACCTTCCGCGAGGTCGCCCCGCCGGAACGGCTCGTCCTCTGGACCGTCGCCCGCGATGCGGAGGAAAAGCCCCTGATCGAAAACCTCATCTCCGTCACCTTCGCCGCGGAGGGCGAGCGGACGAAGCTCACCGTCCAGTCGGAAGCCACGGGCCTCGTTCCCATCTCGGCGCAGATGCTCGCCGGCATGGAGGAGGGCTGGTCGCAGAGCCTGGTCCGCCTCGCCGCGCTGCTCCACGAAACCTCCCTGAACGCCTGATCCGGGGCGCTCCGGCGTCCCCCTACGAAAGGAGCTTCCATGCAGTTGATCGCTTATCTGAATTTCGACGGCACATGTGCCGAAGCCTTCAAGTTCTACGAACGGAGCCTGGGCGGCAAGATCGTGAGGATGCAGACCCATGCCGATTCGCCCATGGCCGACCAGGTGTCCCCGGACTGGGGAGATCGGATCATCCACGCGCGGTTGGTCGTGGGCGATGCCGTCCTCATGGGATCGGACACCCCGCCGCAGAGCCCGCGAAAACCGCATGGCTTCGCCGTGGCCGTCCAGACCGCCGACCCGGCGGAGGCGGAGCGGGTCTTTGAGGCCCTGGCGGAGGGCGCCACGGTGGACATGCCGATCCAGGAGACCTTCTGGGCGGCTCGCTTCGGCATGCTCGTCGATCGCTTCGGTATCCCGTGGATGGTCAACTGCGAGGTGCCGGCCCAGTGAGGAGGGGCGAGAGGACCGCAAGGGAGCGCAACACGGCAGGTACCTGCCGCAGATGTGAGAACCGACGCCGGCTGGGATAGGGAAGGTTCCGGAGGGGTTTCTGAGACGTCCGGACAGATTCCCGAAGCTTCCGGAGCCCGTCCCGAAGCTTCGGGAACCCGTGCGGAAGGTTCGAAAACGCGTCGGGACCGCGGGATGTCTCCGCTGCGGCGATACCGGTCCACGCCAGTGCCCTCTTGCGCCGGCACATCATCCAGCCCAAGCGAAAATCTCAGGTGGCAGAATTTCCAGACATACCGATGTGCCCTCGAAGGACATCGCCGCTCAGAGCGGATTGCCCCAGCGGAGACGTCCCTACCGCTCTTCGCCGAGGTATCCTGCCTGGGTGTCCGACGAGCTTCGATTCAAAAACCGCTATCGGATTCCTTCCGCACGTCTCGCAGGCTGGGATTACCGGCGAGCCGGCGTCTACAGCGTGACCCTCTGTACGCGCGAGCGGGTCTGTTGGTTTGGAGAGGTCGTGGAGGGTGAGGTGGCGCTATCGCCGGCGGGAAGAGTTGTCGCCGAGGAGTGGAGAAAAATCCCACGAATCAGCGGCACTGGGTCATTTTGAAATTGTCCCCTTATGAGGACTGATAAGCCGTCGAATCTGAGGTAACTTCCCCTCTGTAAGAGGGGAACCGTTCCCTTCACCCCAGAAGCGGCCCGGCGGAGTGCTGAGAACACCCCGCCGGACCTAGCCGAGCACGGAGCCATCCCATGCCCGACCGCCCCGAGTTTATCCCGCCCGACCTTACCCGCACGACCGAAGCAACCCGCCGCGCCCTCTACGAGATCGTTAAGCAAGTCCACTTCACCCCAGCGCCCGGGGAAGTGCTCGCCGCGAAGGAAGCCGGCGAGTGGTACGCCGTCCACGACGCGGACGAATCCGAGCTGGCCGTCGTCCACCTGGCCGGGAGGTGGTTCGCCTACTGGCGATGCTGGGATGCTCCCGACGACGTTCCCGAGGATCAGCGCTGGCAAGTCCTCCGCCTGGTAGCCGACGACCGCCGACCCCTCGGGGTCGAGATGTACGAGGTGTGACGGATGAGCCGGCCACAGTACATGTACCCGCCGACCCACACCAACCTTGCCCGGGCAAAGGCTTGTCTCGGGACCTACTCGCCCACGAAGTTCACCGTCCACGTTGACGACGACCACGACCGCTGGCGGTACCGCATCGCCTATTCCACGATCTGGGGGCCGGGGCTCGGCATGCCCACGTTCTTCCTGCTCTGCGCCGAGTACGTCATCAAAAACCATCGCGCCTTGAAGGAGGTTCGCCGCACCATCCTGCAAGCTGAGCGGGAGCTCCGGAAGAAGAAGCGCCGGGCGAAGATCGCAGAGGACAAGACGAGGAAGGAGGAGAAAGCGCGATGGGCGAGAACTTGAAGGTCGCAAGCTTCACCGTCCAGGGCTCCACCGAGCAATCCGCGAGATGGAAGCGCGCAGCGGAGGCTGAGGGATACCGCTCGGTTGGTGCGTGGCTTGGTGCGGCGGCGGACGCCTACTTGAAGGCCCGCGCCAGAGCTGGCCTGCCTCTCCCCCTCATGTGGTCGCGAGGAAGAGCCCAAGTCAGCATGCAGGACGGCCACACGCCCTATCTGTCGGCCTGGATATCCCAGCCCTTCGCCATCTTCCGGGGTGACGGGGCCGGCGCAGGAGACCCCGGCTGTAAGACGTACTCGCTCGCGTACATGCCGGAGAAGCGGATCATCGCCACCTTCCGGTACGCCCGCCACTGCCGCGAGCTGGCCGCGGAACTGGCTAGCGCAGTCGCGCGCGGCGCGGCTCCGCTGAAGCCCTGAAGAGAACCACCCGGGGCCGGTTCCGAGGGGACCGGCCCCCGTGCCATACTGGAGACCGCCATGAGCAAGAAGCCCAAGCCAGACTTTACGCAAGTAGCCTTCCGGGTGTTGCAGCACGCGGCCCACCTGGAGCCCCCCGCCGAGGAGCCACCCCCGCTCCCGCCAAAGGCAGCCGCGGGACGCAAGGGCGGCTTGAAGGGCGGCAAGGCGCTCGCCGCCAAGCTCACCCCCGAGGAGCGGAGCGAGAGTGCAAGAAGGGCTGCCCTCGCGCGTTGGGCAGGGAGGGACAAATGATATCAATCCCCCCCCGCCTTGTGCTGATCGAATGGCAAGATTCGTATTGTGCGACTGGCTGGCAGTCGATCTCTGACCTCGGTGGCGAGCCTCTCACCTGTCGGTCGGTCGGTTGGTTGGTGCGAGAGAACGAGTCCTGCAAAGTGCTGGCGCCTCACCTGTCACAGGATCACGGTGAGGCGCCATCGCAGGGGAATGGAATTATGGCCATCCCGGTTCGGTCGATCATCAGGACCGTCGAACTACTGGACCCTGCTGACGCTACTTCTTCTTGTTCGCCGCCTGAGTGAGTGCCGATGCCGCCACGGTCTTCACCTTGGCGGGCGTCTTCGGGTTACTCAACAACTTGCCTGCCGTGCTTGCCACCTTCGGGGAGGTCTTCTCATTCTTGGCCATGACTACTCCTTGGTAACGTGCGCGGTCGAGTCCGCACACTGGTAAAACTACGCAACAGCTTCCATCTCTGCCAAGTCGTCCGTAAAATCGAAGATCATCTGGATTAGCTGGCTCGGCTTGTTGTTCTGATTGAAACTGTCCACGTCCTGCTTGAGTTGCCAGCAGTCACCCACAACCTGCTGTCGTCGCTGCTGGAACGCCACCGCCATGTGCTCGCGACTTGCGGAGCGGATGTCATCCCACAGGGTTGTCTGCTCGCCATCTTCGGAAAGACGGGCGGCATGCTTTGCCCGGACTCTTCGGCCCTGAGGGTCAGTGATGTATTCCTCGCGCATGGCCCGCGCCAGTTCATCGGCGCAGCGATCAACGATGGCGGAGGGCTGAGGTTGCCACAAGCCCTGCTGGATCGCCCATGCCGCGATTGTTCGCGCCGTCGCGGGCCACGAGTGCCCGGACTCACGATACTTGTTGGCGATCTCCCGCATCTGATCGCCATAGGTTTTCCCGGTGCGCTTTCTGCCCATTTCTTCTCCTTCCTAGAGCACGACCGGTGGACTACATCCCCAGCCATCCGTCAGCGCGGCGCGCGTGATCGTGTTTCTCACCTTGGCGAGCATCTCGCGATTGTGAGCGTAGCTAATCTCTCCTCTGAACTGAAGCTGCCCCACCACCAAGCCAGGATGGACACCGATTCGGCTGGCGAAGCCTCGTATCTTTTCCTTGTAGTATAGAGGTCGGATGCGGGCTATGAAGTTATCAAGATCCCGCGGGGTTATTAGATTCTCGGTGGCGAAGCTATCCGCACGCAACTCACTCTCCGGCTTGTCTTCCGGCTTCGCCGCCCCCTCCCCTACAAGATCGGTATCAAGATGCATGGCGTCACCCGCCTTAACGTGTTCCAGTTCGTGCATAAGCGTGAACCAGAACCAATCAATCCGATCGTACCGGAGCGACAAAGCGATCACTGGCGAGTGTTCGTCCAGCCAAAAGCACACGCCATCAATTCGCGTTCCCGCAAGTGGCTCGATGATGACCAAGCGAATACCCATCTCCGACAAAACTCGGGGAACGTGTCGGACATCCTCAGCGTTGGGTAGTAGCTCCCGCAAGCGGGCAATACTAGGCTCTAAGTTGGCCTTTGAAAACCGGCTTGCGGTGGTAGCCCTCGCCAACTGCCGCGCCCTGCAAAACCACGCCTGCTGAGCTGGCGAGACTTCCGAATATGATGTGCCCTTACGCGCGGCATGCGCGAACTCTACCTCTTCGTCGAGTGACTTGATGGAGAGGAAGTTCAGAACACGAGACTCCAGAACCTCAACATTGGTGGAGGACTCGATCCAGTTGCGGCGCACCATCTCCTTGATGGGTACCTTGGCATATAGTTTGGAGCGGAGCGCTACGTCACCGTTCTCGTCTCTTACCTTGGAAAGCTGCCATGCGCTCTCAAGATTCATCCAGAACTGTGCCGTTGTTCCGAGGGCCTCGGCAAGCCCCTTTGCTGTTTCAGGCGTGATCCCTCTTTTCCCGGTGATGATCTCGTTGACGACCCGCGCGGGTCGTCCCAGAATCTCCCCCAGGTCCGTCTGCGTCCAGCCTCTTGCCTCAAGCTCGTCCTTCAGGATCTCTCCAGGCGGGAACACCTCAGCGGCGGTGAAGCGTGTCATTTGGGGTCTCCCTTTCGGTGCCTAGTGATAGTCTTCAATAGAAACAATGGAAACAACCTTGTCCGCTCCCTTACCCTCCAGTTCAACTACCAGCCTCCATTGATCGTTCAACCGCATTGAGTGCTGGTGTGTTCTCTTGCCTTTGAGCTTTTCGAATCGGAGCGACCGAAGGGCGCGGAAGTCGCGCTCGTCGGCTGCCGCCTGGATGATCCCCACCACCTTGCGGAAGGCGGTCACGATCGCCGGAGCATGCCCGCCCGCGAAGGCAGGATCACAGTACAGGCGCTGTAGGTCGGCGGTAGCGAAGCGTATCTCCATCGCGACTCCCATCCTAATTGGCCTCATCAACTATGTCAACACCCTGACCCACACATAGTGTAATAATGTGGGTCGAGATGCTTGACATGGATCTCTGGCTCACGCATAATAAGTCATCATGAATCGCATGGACCCGAAACGCCAAGCCGCCATCGTTGCCGCCCTGGTCGAAGGAGTGGGCATCCGCTCTACCTGCCGGATCACGGGAGCCTCCAAAGGGGCGGTCACGAAGCTGATTGCCGACCTCGGGCCGGTCTGTGCGAAGTACATGGATGAAGCCTTCCACGACCTCCCGTGCAAGACCCTGGAACTGGACGAGATCTGGGCATTCTGCTACGCCAAGCAAAAGAACGTCCCCCAGGACAAGCTCGGCACCTTCGGATACGGCGACGTCTGGACGTTCACGGCGATCGACGCGGACACGAAGCTCATCCCGTCCTTCATGGTGGGGTCCCGGGATGCCGGTACCGCACACGAGTTCTGCCAGGATCTGGCGAGCCGCCTAGCCTACCGCCCACAGATCACGACGGACGGCCTCAAGGTCTACGTGGGCGCCTTAGAGGATGCCTTCAACGGCGATCTCGACTATGCCCAACTGGTCAAGGTGTATGGTGCCGCCCCGGAAGGCTCCGAGGTCCGCTACAGTCCGGCGGAGTGCAAGGGAACCCAGAAGCATGCGATCTGCGGCAACCCCGACCCGAAGCGGATCTCTACCAGTTATGTGGAGCGCGCCAACCTCTCAATGCGGATGGGGCTCCGCCGCTATACCCGGCTCACCAACGGCCACAGCAAGAAGCTGGAGAACCACTGCGCCGCGCTCGCCATTTTCTTCATGCACTACAACTTCGCCCGGCTTCACCAGACCATCCGCTGCTCGCCTGCCATGGCGGCCGGCGTTACCTCACACCTCTGGTCTGTCGCGGATATCGTGGCGCTCCTCCCGGTCGAAGCCCCGAAGGAGCGCGGCACGTATAAGAGCCGTCCCTTCAAAGGGACGATTTCAAAATGACCCAGTGCCGAATCAGCGGACACGTTACCCTGGATGAATGGATCATCCTGCCCGACCATATGCACGGCATCCTCGTCTTTGAGGACGCGCCACCCCAGGAGCCGGGCCCGATGGGGGCCAGCGGCCTGCCGTCTCAATCGCTCGGCGCGATCCTCAACCAATTCAAGTCGAAATCGACCAAGCGGATCCGGCTGGACCTGCAGCAGCCGGGTTTTGCCTGGCAGACCAGGTTCTACGACACAATTCTGCGCGAACCCACAGACCTCGAGCGAGTCCGCGCCTACATCCGCGCCAATCCCTCTCGTTGGAAACGATAACGAATAGATAACGAATGCGCAAAGGGAAACCACAACGACAGCGTAGGGCGTAGAGACGTCCCAAGTCCTGAACGATATCCTCCCATGGGCCACGGGGACCGCGGGACGTCTCTGCTGCGGCGATACCGACCCGCGCTGGTGCTCTCTTGCGACGGCACATTGCACCAGCAGCGAAAATTTCAAAGCACAGAATTTTCAGACATATCGGTGTGCCCTCGAAGGGCATCGCCGGCTCGGGACGATTGACCCCAGCGGAGACGTCCCGCGGTCCCCGTGGCCTGCAAAGGATATCGTTCAGGACTTGGGACGTCTCTACGTCCCGTCGTCGGCGGAGGGCGTCCCGTCGTCGAAACGAAGGTATCCCGCATGACACCACAGCGTAGGGCGTAGAGACGTCCCAAGACGTCTCCGCTGCGGCGATACCGGTCCACGCCGGGACTCCCTCGCGACGGCACCCCGCCGCCGCGACTTCAAAACGGCAGCGCCACCCGCCGCTCCTTGGGCTCGGGCTCTCGCTGGCGGCGGAAAACGGTTCCACGCTCTCGGTGGTGGCGGGCGCCGGTCGGCGCCTCGCTTCTCCTCCCAGAGGCAACCGAAGTCTCGGCCCGCTCCGTACCTATCCATAGAGCTATAGAACTTTGATGGGTTGTCTTTTGGAAAGGAGACCTCATGGTTTCAAAGCGCGCAGCGCGCCCGCTCGGGCTCGCCTTCCTCCTACTCTCCCTGTCCCTCTCGCATTCCGCGACGGCGCAGAGCCCCGCCGACGCCAACAGCTCGGCCTTCGGGGAATCGATCAATTTAAAAATCCTTCCCCTCTTGGGGCCGGTCCTCCAGGTGACCAGCGGCCCGCTCCCCTTCGTTTCGGGGAACGCCGCTCCGGCCTACAACTTCACCCAACAGCTGGCGAGCGCCAAGATCACGGCCTCGACCAACGTCCTCGGGCTCGGCACCGTGCTCCAGGTGGGCCTGCTGCAGGTCGACGCCGAATCGCAGGTGCCGTCGACCAACGAGGTCTTCGCCGCCGCGACGGTCGCGACGGTCCAACTCAAGCTGGCGGGCCTCCTGCCGTTCCTCGGCCTGCAAGCCGACGCCATCAGCTCACGGGCGCAGCTCGTCTGCCCCTGCACGGTCGGCCATCCGGCGATGACCGGTACGAGCAGCCTGGCCAATTCCCAGCTCAACCTGGCTGATCTTCCCTCCCAACCGACGCCCAACACCGTGCTCGTCGATCTCGCCGGCCTGCGCATCGTGCTCAACGAGCAGATCGTGACGGTCGCCGGCAGCTCGATGGACCTGACCGTCAACGCGATCCACGTCACGCTCAACGCCCTGCCGGTTCAGGGTCTCGGCCTCGTGACCGGCGAGATCATCATCGCCCAATCGCGGGCCCACCTGCAGTGCACGTACTTCGAATAGACGTGGACTAAAAAGGGAGCTGTCAAGGAGGTGAGGCCCCGTGAAACGGCCCGAGGCCATGGCCGGCCGGCGAACCCACCGCGTCCGCCGTGACCTCGTACCGTTCGGCTTCCGCTCTACGTCTAAGAGCTCGCGAGGGCGGGCCGCAGAGAACAAGGGAGAATCGCGAAGAACACGCTTCCCAGACCCTCCGTGCTGCTGACCCCGACGCTCCCCCCCTGCGCCTCGACGAGACGTTTGGTGAGGGCGAGACCGAGCCCCGTTCCCAGTTCCTCCGTCACCCCATGACGGTGCACCTGCCGGAATTCCTGGAACAGCTCGCCCAGGTGCTCCTGCCGGATGCCGACGCCGTTGTCCTCCACCTCCAGCCGGAAGCGCGTAGCATCTTCGGGCCGGGCGCGAATCGTGATCCTGCCGCCTCGCGGGGTGAAGCGGATGGCGTTCGACAGGAAGTTGAACAGAACCTGCTTCAAGCGGTCGGGATCGAGCTCCAAATCGCAGACGGCAGGATCCAAGTCGGTCTCGACCTGGAGGTTCTTCCGGGTGGTGAGGCTCTTGAGCACGCTCAAGACTTCCTGCGTGACGAGCGGGAGGGACAGGAGCTCGGTCCGGAAAGTGGCTTTTCCCGAGTCGAGCTTCGCGATGTCCAGGATGTCGTTGAGCAGAGCGAGCAGGTGGCGGGCGCTGGTCAGGATGTCCCCGAGGAACTCGCGTTGGAGAGGAGACGTCGGTCCCGCTTTGCCGTCCTCGATCAGCTCCGCAAATCCGAGGATCGCGTTGAGCGGCGTCCGCAGCTCATGGGACATGTTGGCGACGAACGCTCTCTTCAGATGCTCTGCCTCCTTCTCTGCTTGGAGCTGGGTCTCGATCGCGTGCCGCATGTCCTCGGCGATCCGGCGCTCCTGGTCGAGGCGTTCGAGGAAACTGGCAATCCAAACGATGCTGGCCGTCAAGACGGCGAGGGAGACCCAGACCATGAGAGACAGCCCGAGCTCCAGCCCATAGAGGCCGATGTGTTGACCCTTGAGCCGAATCCATCCCAGTCCCACGAGCGTCGCAAACAGGATCGGCAGCAGACGGCGGCTGGCGGTCCCGCCCGGTCCGGCGCTCGACAAGAGACGCCTCACCCTCCCTTCTGGCGCCGCCCCGAGCACCCCGACGCCCAGGAGAAGGAGGAGGAGCACGGTATGGAAGGCGATCTGGGAGGAGGCTACCGCAAAGCGCGGAAAGGGTTGCGCGCCGTAGAGATAGCGGAGACTGGCGAGCCCCGCCAAGGCGATGGCGACGATCGAGCCCCCCTCGACGGCGACCGGGAACCGGGAGATCGCGAACGCGGCGAGCGCCACGCCGAGCGCCACGAAGGCGAGAGCGGCATTGGCGCCCATCCGTCCCACGAAGGGGGTGAGGGACGTCGCTGGCGACTCCGGTAGAAGGAAACGGTCGAGGCCGAAATCCCAACCGCCCAGGTACTCCGCCAGGGTCGCCAACCCCACGGCGGCCGCTCCCAGGGAGCCGACCATTCCGAGATGGCGGGTGCGAGCCGCGGGCGATCTCGCCGAGAGGAAGGCCCAACCGAGGAGGACGAAGCAGAGGGCGGTGTTGGGCTTCATCGAGACGTAGCCCGGAAGGATGCTCTTGAGAGCGTCGCTCCCCGCGGCCCAGCTCAGAAGGACGGCGCAACCAACGAGGACGGCGACCCAACCGACGAGGTGGGAGAAAGAAAAAACTGGACCTCGGGCCCTCCCCGGCGAGTCCGACGGCGGACGGGGCATTCTCCTCGTGCTATCTCCCGGAAGCTTCATCTAAGAATTAGCGCTAGTATAGCGCTTCCGGGGCAGCCCGAGCTCTCCTCCCTCGGTCTTCCCTCGCGGCTTCGCGATATGCTGTCCTTCTCCTCTTCGGTCGAAAGGACGCGTTGCGGCGAATCTGGATTCCGGCTCTGCTCACGGCTGTCCTCGGTCTCGACGTCACGACGGCAGTGTCGGCGATACCGGCAATACCGGGGACATCGGCAATTCCGGCGACATCGGCGGCCGTGGTGCGACCGCCGACGGAACGGCTGCCCATCCGTGTCTACACCGCGGCAGACGGCCTGGCGGGTGACGAGATCCACACTCTCCTCCCGGATTCCCGCGGCTTCCTCTGGATCGGCACCCGGAGCGGGCTCAGTCGCTTCGACGGCACCCGCTTCGTCAGCTACGACCCGCGCCAGGGCCTGCCGAGCCCGAACGTCACCGCCCTCCTGGAAGCTCCAGACGGCGGGCTCCTCGTCGGCACGACCGGCGGCCTCGCCCGGCTCGACGTCGCTCCGGTAAGCACAGGGAGGATCTTCCGGCCGGCGACGGAGGGGCCGGTGGGACGCGGAAGGGTGACGGCGCTCCTCGCCGACGGCGCCTCGCCCTGGCTGGCGGAGCCCGCGCCGGGCGGCGGGCTCTTTCGCTTGCGCGCGGCTGCCGCCGTCCCGGAGACGCCGGGAATCGTCGGGATCACCTCCCTTGCCCCGGACGGCGCGGGCGGGCTCTGGGTGGGCCGGCGGACCGGCCTCCTCCACCGCCTCGCGGACGGGCATTGGATCGCGAGCCCGATCCTTCCCTCGCCGCGCTGGGAGGGGGTCGGCGCTCTCCTCCTCGATTCCCGGCATCGGCTCTGGGTGCTCACCGGCCAGGCCCTCTACGTGCTCGCTCCCGGCGGGAACGGGGGAAACGGGGGCTCGCTCCTCGAACGCTCCCGGGCCGGTACCTGCCGGCAGGGGGCATCGCCCAGTCTCCCCGCGGCCCCTGGAGAGGTCTGCCGCTTCGACTTCGCGAACGCCGGTCCGCGGCTCTCGGGCGGGATGATCGAGACCCGCGCCGGCAAGGTCTGGATCGCCACCCCGGCCGGCCTCCACGAGCTGGATGCCGGCGACGGCCGGGGGCTCCGCGGCTACAGCCGCCGCGATGGTCTCTTGGACGACGAGATCGTCGGCCTGGCGGAGGACCGCGACGGCGATCTCTGGGTGGGGACCCGCGCCCATGGCCTGATGCGGATCGCTCCCGGTGGCTTCCTCACCTTCGGACTCGCCGGCAACGTCGGCAACGTCGGCGACCCTGGCGGTGTCGGCAGCGTTGGAGGCACCGGCGGCGATCCCTCGCCCGGCCTCGGCGTGGGCGAGATCTTCGCGGACCGGCGGGGGAACCTCTACGTCTGGGGCAGCCAGGGGCAGCATCCCCAGCTCTTCCATTTCGACGGCCAGGAGCTGCGCGACGTGACCCCCCGGGCGCTCGCCCGCGCCGCGCCTCCCCGGCGCGGCCGCCGGCCGGTGGTGGTGGCGGACCCGGACGGCGGGCTCTGGCTGGGCGACGGCGCCGGGATCTGGCACTTCCCTCCGGTCGCAACGCCTGAGGCGCTACCGGAGGCGCCCGGCACGTACCGGAAGGCCGCCGCCGGGATCGGCGAGATCTCCCGCCTCTTCCGGGATTCGCACGGCCGTCTCTGGGTCTCCTCGCTCGGCGAGGAGGACCCCGGCACCGCGGCGAACGGGAAGATCACGCGCTGGGACCCCGAGACCGGCCGCTTCAGCCCGGTGGCCGCCCTCGACCGGCTGGCCCCCGGCGTCGGCGCCTCGGCCTTCGTGGAGGACTCCTACGGCCAACTCTGGATCGGCCTCTCCGGCGGTGGCCTGGCGCGCCTCCGGGGCGACACGGCCGACCTCTTCCTCAACGGGGACGGGACGCCGCCGCTCGGGGGTGTCAACGACCTCTTCGTCGACAAGAAGCGGCGTCTCTGGGTGGCGACCTCGTACGGTGGGGTGCTCCGTTTCGAGAACCTGGAAGCCGCGCGGCCGCGGTCGGTCGCCTACACCGGCGCCCAGGGGCTGTCGAGCGACCGCATCCTCTGCATCACCGAGGACCCTCAAGGCGCGATCTACCTCGGCCATGGCAAGGGGATCGACCGGCTCGACCCCGAGACCGGCCGCATCCGGGCCCTCTCGGTCGCCGAGGGTCTCCCCGCGAGCGTCGTCAACGTGGCCTACGGCGCGGCGGACGGCAGCCTCTGGTTCGGGACGCCCTCGGGGCCGGCGCGCTATCTCCCCGCGGCTCCCCGGAGCGCGGCGCCGCCGCCCGTGTTCCTGAGCAACCTGCGGCTCGGCGGGGTACCCGTGGCATTGCCCCCCCTGGGCGTCCACGAGCTCGCCGGCCTCACCCTTCCCGCCGAGCGCAACCAGGTGGAGGCCCATTTCCTCGCGATCAGCTTCGCCTATGGCGCGGGCCTGCGCTACCAGTACCAGCTTCTAGGGTCGGGATCGACCGCCGCCTGGAGCGAGCCGCAGACGGAGCATTCGGTGCTCCTGGGCGGTCTCGCGCCGGGCGACTACCGGCTTCTCTTCCGCGCCGTGACGCCCGAGGGCGTCGTGAGCCCCTCCCCCGCTCTCCTCGCCTTCACGCTCCTGCGTCCCTATTGGCAACGCTGGTGGTTCCTCCTCTCAGTCGCCGCGGCCGCCGCCGGGATCGCCTGGAGCCTCTACCGGGCGCGTCTCGAACGGCTCCTGGAGCTCGAGCGGGTACGCACGGGGATCGCCGCCGATCTCCACGACGACCTGAGCTCCAGCCTGTCGCGCATCTCGATCCTGGCCGAGCTCAGCCGGCGCCGGGTGGCCGATCCGGCGGCGCCGGAGGCGACGTTTCTCGATCAGATCGGCGAGACGGCGCGGGAGCTCATGGAGGCCACCGGAGACATCGTCTGGGCGCTCGACGCCCGCCGCGACGACCTCGAAAGCCTGCTGGCGAGAATCCGCCGCTTCGCGAGCGACCTCTTCGAGTCCCGCGGCCTCGCCGTCCACTTCTCCGCCCCGCCCCGGGCGGCCGAGATCGCGCTCCGCCCCGCGGCCCGGCGGGAGCTCTACCTGGTGCTCAAAGAGGCGCTCCACAACGCCGCCCGCCACGCCCGCGCCGGCGCGGTCTGGATCGAGGTTTCCGAGGTGGGAGGCGAGCTGCTCGCCGAGGTGCGCGACGACGGCGTCGGCTTCGCGCCCGCCGATGGCAGCGATGCCGCCAAGGCCGGCGAGAGCCGCAGCGGCGGCCATGGCCTGCTAAACCTGCGGGCGCGTGCGGCGCGGCTCGGCGGCGTGCTCACGATCGACTCGGCGCCGGGCGAGGGGACCCGCGTGCGCCTGCGCCTGAAGCCCTGAGACGCGCATGATCATGCCTGGCGCGGCACCGTCCGCGGGTGGTAGGGTCAGGCGCCCTGGGGGAGAGCCATGACCGAGCAGAAACGCATCCGGGTGGCGGTCGTCGAGGACGATCGCATCACACGCGAGAGCCTCCGGCTCCTGGTCGACGGCACGCCGGGCTACGGCTGTACCGCCGTCTACGGCTCGCTCGAGCAAGCGCTCGCCGCGCCCCAAGGCGGCGAGGCGCCCGACGTCATCCTCTTGGACATCGGGCTCCCCGGTAGACCCGGCTCCCAGGGGGCGGGAGCGCTCCGCGAGCGCTGGCCGGGGGCGACCATCCTCATGCTCACCGCCTTCGACGACGAGGACAAGGTCTTCGAGGCGCTCTGTAACGGCGCCACCGGCTACCTCCTGAAGCGCACCCCGCCGGCGCGGCTCCTGGAGGCGGTGCGCGAAGCGCACGAGGGGGGGGCGCCCATGTCGCCCGAGATCGCGCGGAAGGTGGTGGAGCTCTTCCGGCGGACCGCCCCACCCCAGGCCCTTGAAACCGCGCTCACGCCGCAGGAGATCCACCTCCTCCGCCTCCTCGCCGGGGGCCTCGGCTACGAGGCCGCCGGCCGCGAGCTCGGCATCAGCATCAACACCGTCCGCAACTACATCCGTAACACCTACGAAAAGCTCCAGGTCCACACCAAGTCCGAGGCGGTGAGCAAGGCCATGCGGGCCGGCTTGCTATAGCCCGCCCGCGACGCCACGCATGAACATGCTCTGGCGGCGCCTGCCGGGTTCCGTCAGACTTCTTTACGAGGCGCCGAGCTACACCTGACGACCGGCGCCCATGGAGGCACGATATGCAGATCCGCCAGGCTTTCCTCGTGGCAGCTCTCTCGGCGCTCGCGCTCGCCGGCTGCAGTCAGAAATCCCCCACCGATCCCCCCAGCATGCTCTCGGGGCCCGATCGCTTCACCCTGTCCACGACCCTGAGCGACACCTCCGGTCAGCCGACCCTCACCTGGGTCCAGCTGACCGTCGACCACGTCGTCGAGGCGGACAGCTGTCCACCGGGGGCCGTCGTCCCCGATTACGATGGCAACGGAGTTCCCGTCAGCTACTTCTGCTCGGAGCCCAGCTTCTCGACGGTTCTCCTGAGCGCCAAGGACCAGATCGCCCCGGGCTCTCACATCCTGAGGATCTCGATCGTCCAGCAGCCGTCGAACCTGTTCAGCACCTACAAGGTGGACGCGTTCACCGTCCAGGTCTCTGACGGCAGCGGCAAGCTCCTCAAGAGCATCAACTTACCCGCCCAGACCGCCAGGCTCATGGTCGGGCAGGAATTCGATTTCAGCTTCACCGTGTAGGTCGGCGCGTACTGCGGAGGGGTCGCGGTCGACCGTCGAGACGCTGCTGGAGCGTACGGAGGACCGCACCTCGGGTTTCGAGACGCTGGAGACGATCGTGGAAACGCTGGAATCGAGTTTGGAGACGCTGGAAACGTGGCTGGAGACGATCCAGAAGTATTTGGAACGTCTCCAGCCACGTTTCCAGCGTCTCGGCTGACTCTCTAGCGTGTCCACAAGCTTCCCCAGCGTCTCCGCGTGCTTCCCCAGCGTCTCCGCGTGCTTCCCCAGCGTCTCCAGAGCTTCCCCAGCGTCTCCGCGTGCTTCCCCAGCGTCTCCAGAGCTTCCCCAGCGTCTCCACTCGCTTCGCCAGCGTCTCTACCTGCTCTCCCAGCGTCTCCACGCGAGGGTCTCCCGCCTTCCCAGACCCGCCGCGGGGCTGCAGAGGCTTCCTCGCGTCCCAAATCTCGCATTTCGCGTCCCGTGGGCGGCGCCGATCCCCCTGGCGGGACCCTCTACTCGTCTCCAAACGGGTGCGCGGCCTCTCGGCGCGACCGGGCAGCGTCTCCAAGCGTCTCTTACGTCGGGACGGCAGACTTGCGATAGACGGTGGGAATCCTCGCGGTCCCGTGCCCTGTAAGCCTCGTAGATCAGCTCGGCGTGGAGTTGGCGCGGGCATGACGGAGGAATCTAGCGTTCCAAAGAAGAGATGAGAAGGAACAGGGGACGCTGGCTTGGGACGCTAGAGGGAAGAAATTCGTCCAGCCGGGCAGGTAGGGGCAGAGCCCCCGTGCCTGCCCGGCTCGGGGACTCTGATGTGCTCCCAGAGCTCCAGTTTCGGGAGTCTGACGCGCAAGCTGGCGGTACTCCGGCCGGCCGCTCGCGGGCCCAGCGGAGCATTTTGGGCTTCACCGGCACCCGGATGATGCCTTCTCTCGTACCTGTCAAAGTGGTGGGCTCCATTTGGCGTCGAACCCTACTATAGCACCGCCCAAGTTACGCTCCTCCCTCCTTTTCTCCAGCAGGAGCGCAATTTTTCCCCCGCCTCGGTGTTACCCTAGAGGGAAGCTGGCTCCATCCCGGAGACCATCCCGTTCCGGAGGTTCGTACCATGTTCGAAGGACTCTTCCAGCCGATGCACCTGATCCTCGTCCTCGGCATCGCCCTGATCTTCTTCGGTCCCAGTAAGTTACCGGAGCTGGGCCGAGGTCTCGGCACCTCGATCAAGGAGTTCAAGAACTCCATGAAGGCCGCGGAAGACGACCCGGTCCCGCCTCCCCAGGTGGGGAGCGGCGACGACCCCAAGCCGGGCGAGCCCCGGTAAGACGCCGGAGTCCCCGCCCGGATGCCGTCGCTCCAGCCCTCCCGGGCTCGGGTCGTCGACGGCTTCCCTCCCACCGGTGCCGTGGGTAGGCGATCCTCTGAGATCGCGGGGGGCATCCTGCTCCGCAACGTCCTCCTGGAGCCCCGAATCGCCTCCGCCTGCCTGAGAAGTCGAGGGCTTCCGGTCTGGAGTGCCCTGCTTCGGCAGCGGAAGTGCCCTACTTCGACACTAGAAGTGCCCTACTTCGGCAGCAGAAGTGCCCTCCCCTGAGGACGCTCGTCGGTGGAGATCCAGCCCGTCCCTTCAGCTCGGCTCTCTGGGCGAGGCGAGAAACTGTGCGATCTCCTGGGGCAGGCGCCGGGTGTCGATCGGCTTCGTGATGTAGCCGTCGCAGCCGGCCTCTCGGGCCTTCTGCTCGTCGCCTTTCATGGCGTAGGCGGTGAGCGCCAGGATCGGGATGTGGTGGGTCTCGGGATCGGCCTTGAGCTTGCGGGTCAGGGTGAGACCATCCATGCCGGGGAGCTGCAGGTCCATGAGGATGAGATGCGGACGGACTTCCGCGAGGAGGGCCAGAGCCTCCTCGGCATCGGCCGCGCAACGAATTGCGTAGCCCTCGGTGCTCAGGAGCACCCGGATGAGCTTCAGATTGGCCGGATTGTCGTCGACGATCAGAATCGTCTCATCCAAGGGGCTCCTCCTTCCGATCGTTCGATTCGGGGTCCAGCGGGGGCTCCGAGCTCTTCATCTTCTCCCGAGAGTCGAGGAGTGCTTGGGGGCTGCTCTCGGCCCGGTCGAGGATCGTTCGGGCAAGGGCGGTCAGCCGCCGCTGGTCCTCCGCCGTCAGCTCGGTCACATCCCAGAGAATGAGGGCGGCACGGCGGCCGTCCGGGGTTTGGCGCAGCCGAGCGAGCAGGTCGAGGGCGTCGATGCCGGGGAGGAGAGCGTCGAGGACGATGATCGAGGGCGGATCCTCGTCGACGACGCGGAGGGCGGCCGAGGCGTCCGAGGCGCAGACGATGCGGTACCCCGACTGCTCGAGGTTGTTGCGCGTCCGCTCGCGCGTCAAGGGATCGTCGTCGACGACGAGCAGCGGCTGGAGGGTGCCAGGCAGAGCGCCGGCGCGTTTGAGCGAGGCGAGAAGCTTGGACGCCTCGACCGGCTTGCTGAAGACGTCGTGCACCGCGAGGTCCGGCGCCAGCTTCTCCGCCACGAGAGTGACGACGATGACCGGCACGCCGCGGTTCAGCCCCTCGGAGTAAAGCGATCGCAGCAGGCTGAGACCCGTGGTGTCGGGCAGCAGGAGGTCTAAAGTGATCGCGGCGAAGGTACGCTCCCGGCAGCGCGCGAGCGCCTCGGCACCGGTCGCCGCCGTCTCCACCGAGTAGCGGGCCGCGGTCAGCACGTTGACCAGCCAGGAACGGTGCTCGGCCTCGTCCTCGATGACGAGGATGGACGGCGCGCCGGGAGCGAGAGCGGGAAGCGAGGTGGGCAGCTCGACCATCGGACCGCTGCCTGGAGACCCGCCGACGCGCGGGAGGACGGCGAAGAAGACACTCCCCTTCCCCACCGTGCTCTTGACGCCCACCCGCCCCCCCTGGGCTTCCGCGATGTGCTTGGTGAGAGCGAGACCCAGGCCGGTCCCCGGGTACTTCTTGGACGACCCGGTATCGAGCTGCTGGAACTCGACGAAGAGACGGTTCAGGTCCTCGGCGCGAATCCCGATGCCGGTGTCGGCCACCTCCAGGCGGAAGGCATCCTCGCCCTCGGAGGCGGTGCGGATCGTCACCTCGCCGCCTTCGGGTGTGAACTTGAGCGCGTTCGAGAGGTAATTGTAGAGCACCTGCTTGAGCTTCGCGGGATCGGTCACCGCCTCGCTCGCCCCCGGGTCGACCTCCGCCTTCATGGTGATCCGCTTCGAGGCCGCCAGGTTCCGCAGGATGTCCCGCACCTCGCGGATCACCTCCGCGAGATCGACCCGTTCCGGCCGGAACTCCATCTTGCCGGCCTCGATCTTCGACAGGTCGAGAACGTCGTTGATCAGCTGCAGCAGATGGCGGGCGCTGGTGAGGATGTCGCCCAGGTACTCTTCCTGATCCCTAGGGACCGGCCCGACCTTGCCGTCGTGGAGCAACTCGGTGAAGCCGATGATCGCGTTGAGCGGCGTGCGCAGCTCGTGCGACATGTTGGCGAGGAACTCGCTCTTCAGGCGGCTCGCTTCCTGAAGGCTCTTGCGGCGCAGATCCTCCAGGCGTTTGCGCTCGGTCAAGTCGCGGATGGCGGAGGAGACGAGGATGCCTTCTTCCGTCTCCAGGGGGGAGAGGCTGATCTCGACCGGGAATTCGGTGCCGTCCTTGCGCTGTCCGTAGAGCTCCATCCCGATCCCCATCCCGCGCACCCGGGGCTCCTCGAAGTAGGCCTCCCGGCGTTTCGGGTGGGTGGCCTGGAGGCGCTTCGGAACGAGGATTTCCACCGGCTGACCGAGGATCTCCTCGCGGGAGTAGCCGAAGAGGCGCTCGGTCTGCGCGTTGGCGAGCACGATCTTGCCGTTCTGGTCGACGATGACCATCGCGTCGGGAGCGGATTCGAGCAGACCGCGGAACTTCGCCTCCACCCGCTTGCGCTCGCTGACGTCGCGGATCGCCGCCGTGGCGAAGGTGCCCTCTTCGGTTTCCATGGGCGAGAGGCTGATCTCGGCCGGAAACTCGCTGCCGTCCCGGCGCAGGCCGTAGAGGTCCAGGCCCTGCCCCATGGGACGCGGGCGGGGACCGGAGAAGTACCCCGTCCGGTAGCCGGGATGCCCCACCCGGAAACGCTGGGGGATGAGGTCTTCGATCGGCCGGCCGTAGAGCTCGTCCCGGCCGTAGCCGAAGAGCGTCTCGGTCTGGCTGTTGACGAGGACGATCCGGCCGCCCTGGTTGACCATGACCATGGCGTCCGGCGCCCCTTCGAGGAGACTGTGGAACTTCGCTCCCAGGACGCGCGATTGCCGCTGGCAGGTGAGGTCGGCCGAGTCGCGCAGGTTCGCCGCGACGACGGTGTCGCCCGCGGGATCGGCGAGGCGCTTCAGGGCGACGCTCAAAAAGGCGATCGAGCCATCCTTCCTCCGGCAGGCGCACTCGAAGGCCGCCGAGCCCCGCTCGAAGAGCCCGGCGGAATTGACCGCGCACCTCGTCGCTGTGCTCGGCGCGGTCGATCAGCTCGAAGAGAGGGCGCTCGAGGATCTCCGCCTGGGCGAACCCGCAGAGGACTTCGGCACCGCTGTTCCAGGAGAGGATGTTCCCTTCCGCGGAGAGGAGGATGATGGCGCCTAAAAACTCGTCGCGCAGGGAGCTATCGAGTGCGATGCCCGGTAAGGCCATGGGGCGACGTTCTCCTGGAGAGAGATTGGAATTTTACTTTAGCAGCTTCTGGCTGGAATGACAAACCCGGCGGGTGGCCCCGCCGGGAAAAATGCGAACACGGAGGCTCTCTTCACTTGAGCGACGTCATCGTCGTCGTGCAGGTCTGGACCACGCTCGTCGACTTTCCGGTGAGCTCCCCCTGGTTTCCCGCCGCCTGGAGGCAGGCGGTGTTCGTGATGATCGTCGAAGAGGGCAGGAGCGGGAGGAGGTCGAAGATCAGGTTGACGGTGAGACTCGCCCCCGCGGCCAGGGTTCCCACGTTGTACCTGCAGATCGATCCGGCGACCGCCAGGCAGGGCCATCCCAGGAGCAGCTCGGTCGGATCGAGGATGAGGCCGGCCGGGACCTGGTCGCTCAAGGTCGCGAAGGCGGCATCCTGGTTGCCGGTGTTCGAGTAGTGAATCGTATAAGTGAGCGTCTTGACGATCAGCTTCGTGTTTTCGACCGCCGTCGTCGAAATCGTGAGAACCGCGGCCGCGGTCGTCGGCGTCGAGAGGGTGGCGCAGGACGTCCCGGGATGCATGCAGGCGGTGTTCTGGATCGGTCCGGCGCCCGCCGGGAAGCGGGTGTTGAGCTTGGCGACGAAGGTCGCCGTCGGCATCTGGATCGCGTGCACCAGCCCCACCACCAGGGTACAGGTGGAGCCGGCGGCGTTGCTCGGCAGGCAGCTCCAGCCCGGCGTCGAGGTCGTCGGGTCGAACGTGGTGTTGACGGGGACGACGTCGGTCATCGTCACTGCGCTCGCGTCCGCCCCGCCGATATTGCTGCCGGTCAAGGTGTAGGTGATGCTCTTGCCCGGATCGACGAGCGTGGTGCTCGCCGTCGCGGCCATCCGCAGGTCGTACCCCGACACCAGGCGGATGAGGAAGGCGTCCTCGGGACCGCCGGCGTCCGCCGGCTGGATCGAGCTCGGGCCGGTGCCGGGGAGCGTCGAGGAGCACGACGCTCCGGTGACGTAGACGACACCGCGCGAGCTGTCGACCGCGATGGCATAGCCGCCGTCGGTGCCGGAGCCGCCGAAGTAGGTCGAATAGACGACCGCGCCCGCGGGGGTGAGCTCGGTCACGAAACCATCCAAATCGCCCGCCGACGTATCCTGAAGGTTGGAGGCGTTGACGATCGGAAAACCGTCGACGGTGCTGCCGGTCACGTAGGCGTTCGCCGCGGCGTCGAGCGCCACGCCGAAGGCGGTGCTGCCGCTGCCGCCTAAGAACGTCGAGTAGTTGACCGCGCTCCCCGCCGCGTTGATCCGCGTCACGAAGGCGGCATAGCCGCGCGAGTGGGTGGGCTGAAACGATCCCGCCGTCACCCCGGTGAAGGTAGAGGAGTTGGTTTCTCCCACCACGTAGGCGTTGCCGGAGGCGTCGACCGCCACGCCTTCGGCCACGTCGTTGCCGGCGCCGCCCAGGTAGGTCGAATAGACGAGCGCCGTGCCGGCCGGGTTGAGCTTGGCGACGAAAGCGTCGTTTCTGGCGAGCAGGCAGCCCGTCCCCAGGCTCACCGTGACGACCGCGCCGACGGTGGTGGTCAAGTCCGCGGAGCAGGTGGAGCCGGCGAGGACGATCTTGCCGCCGGGATCCAAGGCGATCGCGTTGGCGCTGTCCTCGCCGCTGCCGCCGAAGTAGGTCGAATAGACGAGCGAGCCGGTGAGGCTCAGCTTGACCAGGAAGGCGTCGTGCCCACCCCGGTTGTTCTGCTGCAGGGAGGCGGCGGTGGTGCCGGGAAAGTCGCGAGAACCGGTGGTGCCCGCAACGTAGGCATTGCCGACGGCGTCGACCGCGATGGCGTTGCCGAAATCGTCGTCGGTCCCCCCGAGGTAGGTGGAGTAGAGGAGCGCCGAGCCGGCCGGGTTGAGCTTGGCGACGAAGGCATCCCCGTTGCCGCGGTACGCCAGGGTCGGGGAGACCGTGGGGAAGTCGGTCGAGAACGTATAACCGGTCACGTAGGCGTCGCCCGCGGCGTCCACGGCGATCCCGTAGATCTCGTCGACGTCCGAGCCGCCGAGATAGGTCGAATAGAGGAGCTGGGTACCGGTAGGGTCGACCTTCATCACGAAGCCGACGTAGGCGCCGCCGTTGTTGCTGTCTTCCACGCCGCCCGGCCCGCTCGCGCCGAGGAGGTCGATCGAGGCGGTGCTGCCGGCGATGTAGACGTTGCCGCTGCCGTCGACGGCGACGGCGCGGCCGATGTCGTCGTCGCTGCCGCCGAGGAAGGTCGAGTTGCTGAAGATGGGATCGATCACCAGGGGGATTTTCCGATCGTAGGCCCCGAGGGCGAATCCCACCTCGGTCGCGGACCGCACTGCATACTGGCACTCGACCGGCCGCCGCTCCCCGGACACGACCTGATAGGCGACCGGGCGATCCGCGGTGAGATCGCCTCCGGAGGTGCCGAGAATCAGGTTGCCGGTGCCGCCGACCGCCAGGGTTTTTGCGCCAGAATAGACCAGCCGGATCCGTCCCGGATCGGCGCCGGCCGCGAGGTAGAAAGACTGCTCGACCTGGCGCTCCTGGCCGGAGAAAACGAGATCGGTTCCCGGATAGACGCCCTGATAGCGCACCCCTTTGAAGCTCGCGACTCCCGTATGCCAGGCCCTGGGATCGTTCCCCAGGAGATAGTGGCTCCGGGTCGGCAGAGGATCGATGCCCGAGAGGCTGGGATGCGCCGCGGCACCGGCCAGGCGAAGGCTCAACCGTGTTCCCGCGGCCCGTGGGCCGCCGAGCTCGAAGATCGCCTCTTCCGGGGTGAGCGAGAGCCGATATCCCAGGCCGCGAGCGAAGTACGCCACTCCGGTGTCTCTCAGCTGACCCCTGTTCTGCTCGAACCGCAAAGGCATTTGCGCCGCCAGTTCCGCGAATCGGCTCCCCGCCGGGGAAACCGGCCGGCCCGGGTGGACCGGCGTGGCGGCGAGCAGGGCGGCAGACGAAGAGAAAAGGAGGAGACCCGTGGCCACGCGGCAGGCCTGGAGCGGTCGGGTTTGACGTATGGAAAACATGAGAGATATCTCCTGAGCGTAAGTAAAATTCGGGAAGTACCGATAGATCCATCCTAGAGAGGAGAGGAGACCGGCGGAATACCCTGCTGGAGGTTCAGTCCCCACCAGCGGGCGGCCTCCGCCCAACCCTGGGAGGTGGGGCCGGCGACCCCCAGGGCATCGACCGCGAAACCGCCACTCCAGGTCACTTCCTCCGGGAGCAGAGCGGCGAGCGGCACGAGATCGGGGTCGAGCTGGCTGCCGGCGACCCGGGCGAGCAGTCCCAGGGCCTCCTCGCGGGACAGGACGGGGCCGTAGGCACGCGGGCTGCGGATCGTGTCGTAGACGTCGATGACGGCTAAGAGGCGGCCGGCGAGCGGGATTCTGAGCCCGCTCAAACCGAGGGGATACCCCTTGCCATCCCAGCGTTCGTGATGGTGGGCGATGGCGTCGGAGGCGACGAGCGGCAGGGCCGTGTGGCGCAAGAGCCGAAGCCCGGAGGCGACGTGCCGGCGGACCAGCTCCAGCTCCTCGACCGTCAGGCCGCGGGGAGCCGCGAGCAGAGAGCTCGGCACGAAAAGCTTGCCGGCGTCGTGGTAGAGGGCACCGAGCCGCAGGGCGAGGCAGTCGAGGGCGGAGAAGCCGAGCTGGCGGGCGAGCAGACCGGCGGCGAGAGCGGTGCGCAGGCAGTGGCCACCGAGACCCGGATGATGCGCGTCCAGGAGCGGCGGCAACATCTCGAAGGGGTCGTATTCGAAGGGCAGAAAGGCCTGGGTGGGATTGGGGACCATGATGTCGCTCCTTCTTGTCGAATCGGCGTCCTTCGCCGATAGGAAAAGCTTAAGGAGTCGCGAATATTTGAGGTATACCCGGGCAGAGGGCAGGAGAGCGCCGGGGGGCGGCGGCCGCCCCCACGCCCCGGGGTGGCACCGCGTCGGCCACCTCGTCAGCTTCGTCGTCGGCCTCCTTGTCGGTATGCCGATCGCTAGCCGTGCCGGCGCGAGGCGTCTATGCTATGCGTAGGTAAGAATCACCGCCGAAGAAGAGGAGGGAGACGGACATGAAGCTCCTGATCGCCGACGACCACACTCTCTTCCGGGAGAGCCTCCGCAGCCTGCTCACCCCGCGCGGCTTCGAGATCGTGGGCGAAGCCAGGGATGGACGCGAGGCCGTCGAGCTGGCGCGCCGCCTCAATCCGGACATCGTCCTCATGGACCTCTCGATGCCCGGGCTCGACGGCCTGGCGGCGACCCGCCTGATCAGCGCCGAGATGCCGGAGGTGAAAGTCGTCATCCTCACCGCTTCGGAAGAGGACGCCCAGCTCTTCGAGGCGATCAAGTCGGGAGCCCAGGGGTATCTGATGAAGAGCCTCGACTCGCAGGACTTCTTCTCCCTGCTCGAGGGCCTCGGCCGGGGCGAGCCGGCGCTCACCCCACTCCTCGCCGGCAAGCTCCTCCAGGAGTTCGCCAGGAAGACGCCGGCGGCCGAGCTCCACGACCCCGACGCGCTCACCGACCGCGAGCGGGAGGTGCTCCAACTGCTGGTCCGCGGCGTCACCTCGAACCGCCGGCTGGCCCACGATCTGGGAGTCTCCGAGAACACGGTGAAGTTCCATGTCCGCCACATCCTCGACAAGCTCCACCTGCACAACCGCGCCCAGGTGGTGGGCTTCGCCTTCCGGCACGGCATCGTCGCCTCTCCCTAGCCGCGAACCACCCTGCGGGGTAGGGAGCGGCCTACCCTGCGGCGCAGCCCCTCCCGCCCCTCTGGAGGTCGTTCACCGGGGCAGGTCAGGGCATGCTTCAGGCAGAGCCGGCATGAGATTCCTCAACCTCTCCCCCCTGGAACGTCTCTGCCGCATCGGGCTCGGCGCCGCGATGCTGGCCGTGGCCTGGAGCGGAGCGGTGGGCGGCCTCGGCGGGCGGGCGCTCGAGGTCTTCGCCTGGGTCCCGCTGCTCACCGGCCTCCTCGGCTGGTGTCCGTTCTACGCCCTGCTCGGAATCCATGCCCGGAAGCGAGGTTCGCGACCGGAAGTACGCTAGAATTTCGTCCCGGCATGGCGGCTTTGACCCTCCGGCAACTGCGCGCGATCGCCCTGGTCTCGGTGCTGGTGTCGATCGCCGTCATCGAGCTCGTCCGCCAGGCCATCCTGCCCTATCTACAGTCCTGGCCGGGGCGCCTGTTCATGGACGCCGCGATCTCCATCCTCGCCTTCGTGTTTTTAGGCGCGATGTTCCACTTCATCGAGCGGATCCAGGCGAGCGTCGAGCGCCAGCACCGCGAGGTGACCGCGCTGCACAGGGCGGCGCTCGACATCTGGGACGCCCTCACTTTGGAGACCACCCTCCAGCGGGTGGTCGATCAGGCCCGCCTCTTGGTCGACGCCCGCTACGGCGCCCTCTCGGTCCTCGGCGATGACGATCGCGTCGAGTCTTTCGTCACCTCGGGCGCCGCCGTCGAGTTGAAAGTCGAGGCGGGATGCCGCCGGCAGGTGGCGGTGCCGATCCTCTGCAAGAGCCCCTTCCGCGGCGATCTCTACCTCGCCGAAAAAAGCGGGGCCGAGGAGTTCTCCGCCGAGGACCAGGCGAGCCTCTCCCGTTTCGCCACCACCGCCGCCATCGCCATCGACAGCGCCTACCTGCAGCGCCGCCTGCAGGGCGCCGCGGTCTCCGAGGAGCGGCTCCGAATCGCCCACGAGATGCACGACGGCCTGGCCCAGGTGCTCGCCTACGTCAACGCCAAGGCCCAGGCGGTGCGCGAATTCCTGCGCGCCGGCCGCACCGAGGAGGCGAACCGCCAGTTGGAGCAGCTGGCGAAGGCGGCACGCGAGGTTTACGCCGATCTCCGCGAGTCGATCATGGGCTTGCGCACCGGCATCGGGCCGGAGCGCACGATGGTCGAGGCGCTCTCCGAGTTCGTCGCCGCCTGGGAGGGCCAGACCGGGGTCTCCTGCCGGCTCGCGATCGATGAGACCCTGCGGCTCTCCCCCGGCATCGAGCTGCAGCTCCTGCGCATCGTCCAGGAGGCGCTCGCGAACGTCCGCAAGCATGCCCAGGCGCAGCAGGCGGACGTGGCGATCGGCAAGGCGGGCGAACAGGTGGTGGTGACGGTGGCCGACGACGGGATCGGCTTCAATCCGGCCGAGATCGGCCGTCCCGGTTTTCCGCGCTTCGGCCTGACGACCATGCGCGAGCGCGCCGAGAGCGTCGGCGGTGCCGTGCGCTGGGACTCACGGCCCGACGAGGGCACCCGGGTGACGGTCGAAATCCCCCTCAAAACCCCCGCCCCCCAGCGCTACGGGAGTCCCGGATGAAGATCCTCATCGCCGACGATCACGCCCTTTTCCGGGACAGCCTGCGGAGTCTCCTCACGGCGCGCGGTCTGGAGGTCGTCGGCGAGGCCCGGAATGGCCGCGAGGCCCTGGAGCTCGCCCGCGAGCTCGCCCCCGACGTCCTCCTCATGGATCTCTCGATGCCCGGGATGGACGGCCTCGCCGCCACCCGCCTGGTGAGCGCCGAGCTGCCGGCGGTCAACGTCGTCGTCCTCACCGCCTCCGACGAGGACGCCATGCTCTTCGAGGCGATCAAGTCGGGAGCTCAGGGATTTCTCTCGAAGAATCTCGAATCGGAGGAGTTCTTCTCTCTCCTCGAAGGGGTGGGACGCGGCGAGCCGGCGCTCACTCCGGCCTTGGCACGCAAGCTCCTCCAGGAGTTCGCCCGGCCGTCCCAAGCGGTATCCTCCGGCAGCTCCGGCAGCTCCGGCAGCTCCGGCGGCTCCGGCGGCTCCGGCGGAAAGGCGATCTCCGACCCCGACGCCTTGACCGAGCGCGAGCGGGAGATCCTGGAGCTCCTGGTCTCCGGCATCACCTCGAACCGCAAGCTGGCGCGCGCGCTCGGAGTCTCCGAGAACACGGTCAAGTTCCACGTCCGGAACATCCTCGACAAGCTCCACCTGCACAATCGCGCGCAGGTGGTGAGCTACGCCCTCCGCAATCGGATCGTCGAGTCCTCCACCCCCGATCGCTAGGCACGGCGGGCGCGGCGCGGGGCTCCCGGGGCAGGAACCCCGCGCCGTCCGACTCTCAGGCAGCGACTTTCAGGCGGCGACGGAAACCGTCTCCATGGCGCGAGGCAGCATCATCGTGGCGCGGGCCGCCACGGGGGGGATGACGAGGACGCTCGCTCCTTCCTGGCGCATCAGGGCCATGGTGACCCGCCCGAGGAGGAAGGGCTCGACTTCCTCGCGGTCGTGGGTGCGCAGGACGACCAGGTCCGGCTGCCAGCGCTCGATCCGGTTGAGGATCTCTCTGTCGATGAGCCCGAACTCCACCCGGGAGCCGATCTGCCACTCGGTGGCGCTCCGCGCCGCGGCCAGCGCTCCGGCCAGAAAACCGTCGAGCCGGCCGGTCGCCATCTGCCGAACCCGGTCCGGAACGTTCTGGCCGCGAGCGGGGCGACCGTCCACCTCGGCGGAGACGAAGAGGGCCTCGAGCTCCGCGTCGCGCCCGCCCTCCATGCCGCCCAGGAGCTCGAGCCCTTCTTCGAGGGCCTCGGCGGTACGGTCGGAAAGGCCGACCGGCAAGAGCACTCGCTGGAGCGGCACCGCGAGCTCCTCGCGCACCAGGAGCACCGGGCGGTCGGCCTTGCGGACGACCCGGTCGGCGGTCGAGCCCAGGAGCCGGGAAAGCGCCTCACCGCTCTCCACGGCTCCCAGGACGACCAGATCGGCGTCGATCCTCCGCGCCGTCTCCACCAGAACCCGGTGGGGAGAGCCGAGGTCGAGGGTCGTTTCCGCGATCTCTTCACGCCGGAGGCCCAGCCGGGCGATCTGCTGCTCCATCCTCTCCGCGAGCGCCCGGCGTTCCACGTCGAGCAGCTCGCCGACCGGAACGCCGCCGATCGGGAATGGGACCCGCGGCAGCTCGTAGGCATGGACGAGGTGGATCCTGGCGCCCATCGACTGGGCCAGACGGATACCGGAAGCGACGAGCTTGTCGCCCGCCGGGTTGAGGGTGGTTCCGATCAGGACGGTCTGGCTTTTCTTCGACATCAGGATTCCTCCCCTTAGATGGGCGCAAAGGCTGGGCTCATGTCTTGACTGAAAGGGTAGGGCAGCCGGGGAAGCCGGCTCCATACCCGGTGAGGCGGCCTCACCGCACCGCGGGGTGGGCAGGCGGGGCCACCCCATGGGGTAGGAAGGCCATCGCGCGCCGAGCGAGCTCCCCGGCGGCTCCTGGGGTAGGATGGGGGGCGAGCAACCCCCAAGCCGACGATCCCCGCCGGCTCAAGTCCTGGGAGACCGCCGTGATCAAGCCTGCTGTCGTCGGCAAGCTGTCGCACGCCCTGGCCCTTGCCGGAATCCTCGCCGCTCCTTCAGGCCTCTTCGCCGCCAGCCGGCCGGCGGAGGCTCCCCGCCTCCAGGGGACGCCCAAGGCCTCTCTCTCGGTCGCCGTCGACGCCACCGAGGTGATGCGCCAGGTCTTCCACACCCACATCGAGATGGCGGTCGCCCCGGGCGCCCTCACCCTCTACTACCCGAAGTGGCTCCCCGGCGAGCACGGGCCGAACGGACCGATCGCCGAGATCGCCGGCCTGAAGCTGCGGGTGGACGGCGCGCCGCTCGCCTGGCACCGGGACCCGGTCGATATGTATGCCTTCCACCTCACCCTCCCCGCCGGGGCGAAGTCGCTGGCGATCGATTTCGACTTCCTCTCCTCCGGGGGCGAGGGGATCTACAGCTCGGGGCGCAGCACCACGGCGGAGCTCGCGATCCTCTCCTGGAACACCGTCGTCCTCTACCCGCAGGGGATCGCGACCGACGACGTGGCGGTGACCGCGAGCGTGCGCCTGCCGGCGGGCTGGAAGCTGGCGACCGCGCTCCCCGTCGCCCGGCACGGCGAGGGGACGGCGGCGACCGAGTTTAAGCCGGTCCCGCTCACCTCGCTCATCGACTCGCCGGTCCTCCTCGGCGCCCACACGCGGACGGTCGACCTGGGGACCGCGGCCCTGCCGCACGAGATCGACATGGCGGCCGACACCGAGGGCGCCCTCGACATGCCCGCCGGCTTCCCGGCCCTCTACCAGAACCTGGTCCGCGAGACCGAGGCTTTCTTCGGCGGCCACCACTACCGCGGCTACCACTGGCTCCTCACCCTCTCCGATCACACGGCCCACTTCGGCCTGGAGCACCACGAGTCGAGCGACGACCGGACGGACGAGCAGGCGCTCTTGAAGGAGAGCCTGCGCCGCAACCTGGCGGGGCTCCTCTCGCACGAGTACGCCCACTCCTGGAACGGCAAGTTCCGCCGTCCGGCAGGGCTCATCAGCCCCGACCTCCATACTCCGATGCAGGGCGACCTCCTGTGGGTCTACGAGGGTCTGACCCAGTACGCGTCCACCGTGCTGCCGGCGCGCAGCGGCCTGTGGACCCCGGAGTACACCCGCGATCGTATCGCCCAGATCGCCGCCAGTCTCGACTACCAGCCCGGCCGCACCTGGCGCCCTCTGGCGGACACCGCGGTCGCCGCCCAGACCCTGGGCGGGCTGCCCAGCGGCTGGGGCTCCTGGCGCCGGGGGGCCGACTACTACGACGAATCGGTCCTCATCTGGCTCGAAGCCGACACCCTCCTCCGCGAGAAGACCCACGGTCAGGCCTCGATGGACGACTTCTGCCACCTCTTCCATGGCGGCATGGGCGGCCCGGAGGTGCGGACCTACACGTTCGCCGACGTCGTCGCGACCTTGAATGCCCTCGTTCCCTACGATTGGAAGGGCTTCCTCACCTCGCGCCTCGAATCGACCGCTCCCCAGTCCCCCCAGGGCGGGGTGCGCGCCAGCGGCTGGAAGCTCACCTACACGGACGTTCCCAACGACGCCATCAAGGACCGCGAGGAGCGCTCCAAGTACACCGACTGGACCTATTCCCTCGGCCTCGAGGTCCAGGAGGACGGCGAGATCCACGACGTCATCCCGGGAACGCCCGCCTTCCAGGCCGGGATCGGTCCGGGCATGAAGCTCGTGGCGGTCAACGGCCGCGCCTGGAAGAAAGAGTGGGTGGATGCGGCGCTCCGCGAGGCCAAGGGAAGCAAGGCGCCGATCGAGCTTCTGGTCGAGAACGTGGAGTATTACAAGACCTATAGCGTCGACTACCATGGAGGCCCGCGCTACCCTCACCTGGAGCGCGATCCGGAGCACCCGGATCTCCTGGGGATGAACCTCGCCCCTCATGCGGCCGCCCCGGCTCCGCCGGCGACCGGCGGAAAGTGAGGCGCGCTACTCCCGGCCCTGGCCGCGCTGGCCGCCCTGCCCACCGTTCCCGATGAGGATGTCGAAGAGCAGCAGGCTGAAGCCGGTGGCGGCCTGGCCCACCTGGGCCGCCACCCGCCGCGCCCGGGTCCGGAGCGGCCCGGACGTGGCGGCGAGGTCGAAGTCCTCCCCTCCTCCTTCCCCACCTCCGATCGCGGCGGCAGGGCGCTTTGCCAGTCCGGTGGGGAGCGAAACCGGCACCAGGGAGTAGCTGCCGTCCTGCTCCCGCCGCGCCTCCATGTGGCTCTCGGCCCGCAGCTCGCGCAGGAAGTCCTCCGTCCGTTCGATGGCCGAAAGCTCGTAGCCCAGGGCCTTGACGATCTTTTTCACGCTCTTGAGCTCCGGGACCTTCTTGCCGCGCTCATACTCGGAGAGCGCGCTGTTGGTGATGCCGGAAGCCTTGGCGACCTGGTCCTGGCTCCAGCCGCGCGAAATGCGCAGAATGCTCAAGGCGATACTGAAGTCTCCCAGCTCGGGCGGCATGTTCCGCACTGTACCCACAATTTTCTCTCCAGGCAAGCTAAGCCTTGTCTGCTCAACGAGTTGCAGGATGCCTAAGATCTGTTTCCAAAAGCGATGATTTCCATTGGAAGGGGAAAGGAGAACGGCTTTTTCAGCCCTTACCATCCGCTGATGGAGAAGCGCGAGACGAAGCGCTCGGATCTCGAAATCGAGAACCCTCCGGTGTCATGAGAGAGCCCCTCCCGATCGACGAAGTCCTGCCGCGGCTCTCCGCCGCGCTCCAGGAGGGGAACACGGCCGTGCTGGTGGCGCCGACCGGGGCCGGCAAGACCACCCGAGTGCCTCCGGCGCTCCTCGCCGCCGGGATCGGGGGAGGCGGGCTCCTGATCCTCCTCGAACCGCGCCGGGTGGCGGCCCGGGCGGCGGCGCGGCGGATGGCCGAGGAAGGCGGCTTCCGCCTGGGCGAGGAGGTCGGCTACCAGGTGCGCTTCGAGCGCCGGGCGAGCGCCGCGACCCGCATCCTCGTCGTCACCGAGGGCATCCTCGTCCAGAGGCTCCAGGCCGATCCTTTCCTCACCGGGGTCGGCGCCGTCCTCTTCGACGAGATCCACGAACGGAGCCTGGCGGCCGACCTCGCCCTCGCCATGGCCCGCCGGGTGCAGCTCGAGGTCCGTCCCGACCTCGTCCTCCTCGCCATGTCGGCCACCCTCGATCCCGGTCCCCTCGCCGCCTTCCTCGGCGGCCCGGTGATCGAGAGCCGGGGCCGCCAGTACCCGGTCGAGATCCGCCACCTCGAACGGTCGGGACGCACCGCTCCGCGCCCGGTATCGGCCCTGTCAGCGCTGACCGCAGCGGTCGCGGCGGGGGTCGAGAGCATGCTCGAGGCGACCGCCGAGAGCGCCGGCGACGTCCTCGTCTTCCTCCCCGGAGTGGGCGAGATCCAGCGTGCCGGCGAGGCCCTCGCCCCGCTCGCCGCCGCCCAGGACATCGCCGTCCTGCCGCTCTACGGCGATCTCCCGCCCGAGCGCCAGGACGAGCTTCTCCGCCGCGATGAGCGGGGCGAGCGACGGCGGGTGGTGCTGGCGACCAACGTGGCCGAGACCTCGATCACCCTTCCCGGGGTGGGAGCGGTGGTCGACTCCGGGCTCGTAAGGCGCCTGCGCTATGACCCGTCGACCGGGCTCGATCGGCTGGAGCTCGGCCGCATCAGCCGCGCCTCGGCGGATCAGCGCGCCGGCCGGGCGGGGCGGCAGGGGCCGGGGATCTGCCTGCGGCTCTGGGGCGCCTGGGAGGAGGCCACGCTGCCGGCACGGGAAACGCCCGAGATCGCCCGGGTCGACCTCGCCTCCCCCGCCCTCCAGCTCCTCGCCTGGGGAGAGGCGGACCTCGAACGCTTCGGCTGGTTCGAAGCCCCAGATCCCGCCGCCCTCGCCGCCGCCCGGCTCCTCCTCGCCCGCCTCGGAGCCGTCGACACGAACGGCGTGACCGCCCTCGGCCAGACGATGGCCCGCCTCCCCGTGCACCCGCGGCTCGCCCGGCTGCTGATCGCGGGCCACGCCCGCGGCTGGACGCGCGAGGCCGCCCTCCTCGCCGCCCTTCTCGCCGAGCGCGATCCGTTCTCCGGCGGCGATCGGGAAGCGCGCCAACGCGGCGATCGGGAAGCGCGCCAACGCGCGGTTCACACCTCGCGCTCCGACCTCCTCGATCGCCTGGAGGCCCTGGAGGCTTTCGAGAACCGGCGGCGGGAGCCCGATCTCCCGGGCGGCCGGCAGGTTCACCGGAACGCCGCCCGTTTCGTCCTCCAGGCCCGCGACCAGCTGGTCGAGATCGCCCGGCGGGAGCTCCCGGCGCCTCCCCCCGGCTCTCCGAGGCTCCCGCGGGAAGAGGCTCTCCTCCGCGCGCTCCTCGCCGCCTACCCCGACCGCCTCGCCCGCCGCCGCGAGCCGCGGAGCCCGCGTGCCCTCCTGGTCGGCGGCCGCGGGGTGCGGCTGGCCGAGGAGAGCGCGGTCCTCGATGCCGAGCTCTTCGTCGCCGTCGACCTGGACGACCGCGGCAGCGAGTCGCTCGTCCGCCTCGCCTCGGCGGTCGAGCTCGCCTGGCTCCCCGCGGAGCGCCTGACGACGGCGGTCGAGCTCCAGTTCGATCCCGCTGCCGAGCGGGTGATCGCCTGGAAGCGGACCCGCTACGAGGATTTGGTCCTCGCCGAGGCGGAGGCGACAGTCCCCGGCGACCAGAGAGGCGAGGTGGAAAAGCTTCTCGCCGAGGCGGCGGCCGGGCAGCTCGATCGTGCCCTCCCCCTGGACGATCCGCACGTCTCCTCCTTCCTCGTCCGCGTCCGCTGCCTCGCCGCCTGGATGCCGGAGCTCGGGCTCCCGGCCTTCGGCGAAGCCGAGCTCCGCGAGCTCCTCCCCGTCCTCGCCGCCGGCCGACGCTCCTTCGCCGACTTGAAGCGCGCGCCGCTTTTGACCACCCTCGAAGGCGCCTTCACCTGGGAGCAGCGGGAAGCCCTCCGCCGGGAGGCCCCCGAGCGCCTCGCCATCCCCGGCGGCCGGAGCGTGCCGCTGACCTACGAGGAGGGCCGGCCGCCGGTGTTGGCAGCCCGCATCCAGCAGCTCTTCGGCCTCGCCGAGACGCCGCGGATCGCGGCAGGCAGGGTGCCCGTCCTCCTCCACCTCCTCGCTCCCAACGGCCGGCCCCAGCAGGTCACCCAGGATTTGAAAAGCTTCTGGGCGACCACCTACAGGGAGGTCCGCAAGGAGCTCCAGGGACGCTACCCCAAGCATGCCTGGCCGGAAGATCCCTGGAGCGTCCAGCCACAGAGCCGGCCCGAACGGCCACGGTAACGAAGGGGGGAAGGAGCGCCTAGAGGCGCCACAGAGGCGCCGAGAGTCGATTGACAACCGCCGAGCGGTTAGCTACGCTCCGTAGCATCATGTCTTTTGCTTGCAACGAATTGAGATACGGAGCGAGGGGTTGTACAATTCACCGCGACGACAAGTCTATAAGTTCTTTTGTGAGGCGCTTCGCGAGATCGGTGTCCTGGTAATGGTCTTCGCTACGCTTGACAAGACGTTCAATAACGTCAAAATATCAACCTTTGAGCTTTTGGCTTGGATTTTAGCCGGATTCACAGCTCTTCTAGTTGGAATTTACTCGGCACCCGAGGTGCGAGAATGACTCTCTTCTTCCTGGTTCTTCCCGTCCTTCTCGTTCTGGCGGCCTTTGGTGCCGAAGTCTGGATCTTGCCGCATCTGAGAGAACGGATCGGGAGTCATCGGACTTCGAAGTAAGCCTCCCTCCTCCTCCTTGAGCCGCCCTCGCCAAGAGGACGCTACCCCAAGCATGCCTGGCCGGAAGATCCCTGGAAAACAGGAGGATGAAACGGCGCCCCGTCGTCAGGCGCCGTCCGGAAATCCGCCGCGGTGGAGCACCATGGGATGGTGCGGCAGCGTGTCGGGCGGCCGGACCGCCGCCCGCCAGCCGTCGGGGTAGGGTTTCAGGCCGAGGGAGAGAGGCGAGTCCGCGAGGGGGGCGGTCGGATCGCCGACGCACCGTGCGAGCGCCTCTCTGAGGTTGCGGATGGAGTCCTCGCCGAAGCGCGCCCGCCAGCGCTCTTCGAGGACGCCGAGCCGCTGCCGGTAGGCCTCCCGAGCCTTCAAACCCTTCGCGGTGAGCCGCGCGAGCCGCGCCCGGCTGGCGGTCTCATCCGGCACGACGTCGACGTAGCGGCCCTTCTCGAGAAAGCCCAGTCCCATCTGGATCGCCTCTTTCGAGACACCGCTGAGGCGCGGGAGGTCGCGGACGCGCACGCCCTCCTCGCTTAAGGGCCGTAAGACGTCGGCACACAGCGCGAGCGACAGCTCCGACGCGGACTCGAATTCGATCGTCCAGGCGAGCAGCACCTGGGAGAGGAGCGCCGAGAGGGGCAAGCGGGGCAAGTCGGCCGCCCCCCGGCTCTCCGGCGGCAAAGCCTCGGTGACGAACCCATACCCCAGGATCGGAAGATATTCGGGCAACCGGGCGTCGAGCTGCCGGACCATCGCCGAGAGCGCTTCCCGCAGCCGCGAGATTGAGGCGTCGCCCAGGCGCGCCTGCCAGCGTTCCTCGATGACGTCGGGGAGAGGTCGCCACACCTTCTGCGCCCGGAGACCCTTGGGAGTGAGAAGCACCCGCCAGTCGGAACGCGGCGGCCGGGGGCGGGCGTCCGCCGGGTCCGCCGGCTCGGCCTCGACGACGATGTACCCCCAGCGCTCCATTCCCGTCAACGACGGTTTCGCGATCCGAGCGGAGCGCTCGAGCTCACCGACCGTCACCCCCTCCTCGCGAACGAGCCGCAGGAGGTTCGCCCACATGACGAACGACACCAACCAGGGACCCTGGCGCGAGGCGGCCGCCGATTTCGTGCCCGTCGTCCGATGCGGCATCTGGCGCTCGAACTCGTTGTCGAGCTCGATCGTAAAGGCGACCAGCGCCTGGGAGAGGAGCGTCGACAGGGGCGGCTGTTCGCTCATCGAGCCAGCATAGCGGAGAAGTCGGGACAACTCTCTGGACTCTTCTCTTCTCCCCTCCGTATACCCATCGATCCAGCAAACGCTCCATAGCAGCCGGGAGCGCTGCAGAACCGGATACGGAGCCTTGAAAGAAATGAAGAGGAAGAGATCCCTCGCTTCCCGGTTACCCGTTCTCTTGTGCGCCGCCGCGCTCGCCGCGCTCGCGGCCCATCCCGCCGCAGCGGGGATCGACCGCTTCACCGCCTTCGGGCCGCCGAACGGCTTCCTCCTCACCGCCCTGGCTCTGCCCGGTAAGCCCGGGGGCCTCCTGCTGTCGACCGAGTTGGGCGGCCTCTTCAGGAGCGCCGACGGGGGGCACACCTGGGCGTGGTCCGGTCTCGGCCTCGGCGGGGACCCGCTCCAGAGCCTCCTCGCCGATCCGTTCCATCCCGGTGCACTCTACGGGGCGAGCCTCACGGCCTTCTACCGGAGCGCGGATCTCGGGCAGAGCTGGACGGCGGTCGCCACCGGCCAGACGTTCGGGTCCGATGCCGGCGCAGCGGAGATCCAGCTCGCGACCGCCCCCGGGCAACACGGTCAGAACCCCGTCTTCTACCTGGCCGCCGGCCGCAAGCTCAGAGTCAGCCACGACCTCGGGGTGACCTGGCCGGAGGTGCGGACGGAGGCGTCCGGAGTCGCCTTCACCGCCTTGGCGATCGATCCGCAGCACCCGAAGACGACGGCCTACGCCGCGACCTCGGGCGACGATCCCACGGCAGGGCTCCTGCGCAGCACGGACGCCGGCTCCCTCTGGAGCCGCCTCGCTCTCCCGGCCGCCTTCGCCCAGGGGGTCTTCCGTTTCGCCATCGTACCCACCTCGCCGCCGGTCTATCTCGCGACCAACAGAGAGGGCCGTCTCTTTAGCAGCACCAGCGGGGGGACGAGATGGCAGGAAGTCCGCGGAGCGGGGATCGGCCTCTTACGCCTGGAGGCCGATCCGGCCTCGCCGGGAACCGTCTACGCTTTCGTCGGTTACAGCCTCCGGGTGAGCACCGATGCCGGTTTGACCTGGCGGTCGCTCGGCGCTCCCCTTCCCACGGTCGACAACATCCGTGCGCTGGCGCTCGGCGCGGCTCAAAGCAGGGCCCGGGGGGGCACGCTCTACGCCTTCACCGATTTCGATGCCTATGCCGGTGCGCCGCGCTTCGAGCGCTGGTCTCTAATCCTCCACAGCGCCTTCCAGATCACCGGTAATACCGCCAACGCCGGCCACATCCGTTTCGATGCCGCCGATCCATCGATCGTCTACGTGATCCTCGGCTTCAGGGTGTTCCGGAGCGTCGACTCCGGAGTGAGCTGGGCGAGCCTTGCGATCGACGATCCCATTTTCTCGGTCGACTTCACCGACCTCGCGGTGGACCCCGGAAACGACGACCACCTCCTCCTCGAGACCTTGGCTCGCGGACTCTTCGGGAGCTCGGACCGCGGCCTCACCTGGACCCCGGTTAGTCGCCCCATTCCCACGTTGGTGGAGCTCGACCCCATCGACTCCGGGAACCTGTTGGAGGTCGACCGCGACGGCCTGGTGCGCAGCACCAATTTCGGCGTCACCGGGACGCGCGTCCTCGACTCGCTCGTCCGCAAGCTCCAGCCGGACCCGACGAACCACGAGGTTCTCTACGCCCTGGAGCTCAACCAGGCCCTCGTCAAGAGCGAGGACGGCGGCATCACCTGGCGCACGATCCTCGATCACGGGACCTCCTCCTTCGCCCTCGACCCGGCGCACCCGGCAACCCTCTATGCCGTGCAGGACGGCGACCTCCTCAAAACCACCGACGGCGGCGCCACCTGGGTGCGGGTGGGCACCTACCCGGATCCCTACGCCTTAGACCTCCTGGTCGACCCGGGGGCGCCCTCGACGCTCTATGGGACCTCGATCTTTCAGGGGGTCCTCCGCAGTCCGGACGGCGGTGTCACCTGGGTGCCGGCTCTCTTCACTCCTCCCGCGATCGGCAGCCTCGAAAATCTGAGTCTTTTCGGCGAGCGGCTCTATGCCGACCCCAGCGTGCCCCACCGGATCTATGCCGCGGTAGACCAGCGGCTTTACGTGGCGAGTTTTTAGGAGGACCCGTATGTTTCGCGCGCACGCTTCCTCGGCAGCCGCTCTGCTCCTCGTCCTCGTCCCCCTGCTCGCCGCCCGGCAGGCCTCGGCCGGGATCGACCGCTTCACCCTCTACGGCCCCTGGAACGGGCAGATCGTCGCCTACGTGATCGATCCTTCCGCTCCGCAGAGTCTCCTCGCCATCACCGACTTCTACGGGCTCTACCGGAGCGACGACGGTGGCGCCACCTGGGCCTTCTCGGGAGCCGGGCTCGACCAGGACACCGAGCAGGGGATCGCCGCCGATCCGGCGAACCCGGGGAGCTTCTATCTCGTCACCAGCACCGAGGTCTTCCACAGCGTCGACTCGGGCCGGAGCTGGACCCGAATCGCTGCCGGGCTCAATTTCCGCGCCCCGATCTTCCCTCACGGGCGGGCGCTCCCCGTGCTCCGGATCCTCCCCGCCGGCCGGGGAGCGCTGCCGACGCTCCTCGTCGCGACGACCCAGGGCCTCTACCGAAGCGGCGACGGCGGGGTGACCTGGAGCCTGGTCTACACCCTCGATTTCCTCGTCCTGAGCTGGGGACCGGTCCCCGATCCTACCGATCCGCGGCGGCTCTGGCTCACCCCTCCCGACGCCACGGGCGGCCGACTGCTCACGAGCACCGATGGCGGGCTGACCTTCACCCCCGTCCCCAACACTCCCGAGCCGCTCGTCGTGACGCTCGTCGTGCCCACGAGCCCGGTGACGATCTTCGCCACCGGCCTGAACGATCTCTGGAAGAGCACCGACAACGGCGCCAGCTGGCGGAAGATCCCGCAGCCGGTCCTCCCCATGGCCTACGAGCCGGGGACCCCGTCGATCGTCTATGCCACGGCCGCCACCGGTTTCTTCTCGAGCAGCGACGCCGGGGAGACCTGGACTCCGCGCGGCGCCGGCCTCCCCGCCGCCGGGATCGCCCTGGTTCAGGCGGCACCGGGCACCCGTACCCTCTATGGGATCTCCATCCTCGACGTCTTCCGGAGCGTCGACCGTGGCCGGCACTGGGCGCTCGTCGCCGAGAGCGGCGCGGGAGAGGGCTTTCCCACCCGGCTCCGCTTCCGACCCGGCGCACCGTCGACGGTCTACGCGGTGAGAGGAGGCGAGGGATACCAGAGCCGGAACGGCGGCGCCGCCTGGGCGAGCTTCGGGAATCTGGCACCGACCTCCGAGCCCTTCCGCGGAGCCCCGATCCGGGACCTCGTGATCGACCCCGCGAACCCGGACCTCCTCTACGCCGCGACCGACAAAGGGATCTTCGACTCGGCCGACGGCGGCGACTCCTGGAGCGCCACCTCCCCCCAGGTGTTCTCCAGCCTGGCGCCGGCGGGCCGGCGCCGGGTGCTCCTGGGCGGCGCCTGCTCTCTGGAACGGAGCCGCGACGGCGGTCGCACCTGGTCGGTCACTCTCCCCTGCCCGGCGGGAAACCCCGAGGTCACCCGCCGCATCGACCGGCTGATCGTCGACCCGCGAGACCCGGACATCGTGTACGCCGCGGCGTCGACGTCGACGGCCAGGTCCAGGAGCCCACTCCACGGATCTGGAAGAGCACCGACGCCGGCGCCAGCTGGCAGCGGATCGTCGCCGACGGCGAGGTTCTCGCTCTCGATCCCAGCCGGTCCGGACGGCTCTACGCGATCCGTGCCGCCGGCCTCTTCCGGAGCGACGACGCCGGACGCACGTTCCGCCAGATTTCGAGCTTCGCCGCGAGCGGCTCGGGCCTCACCGCGACCGATCTCCTCGTCGATCCGGTGACTCCGACAACCCTCTACGCCGCGACCTCCGGACAGGGGGTCTTTCGGAGCACCGATTCCGGCGTCACCTGGGCACCGGAGAACGCCGGCCTCGCCCGCTACGGCAACCTTCTGGCCCAGGGGCTGGTGCTCGATCCGGTGGTGCCGCACCGGGTCTATGCGATCGTCGATACCGCGATTCTCGTCAACCAGCTGACCGAGCCTTGAAGAAAAGGAAACCCATCATGATGAGCACGAAGTCCGGGACAGGGAGTCTGGCGGAGCACCGACGGCGGAGTGACCTGGGCGCCGGTCAACGTCGGGCTCACCCGTTACGGCGATCTCTTCGTCCAGAGCTTGACCCTCCACCCGACGGCGTCCCACCGGCTCTACGTGGCCGTCGAGAGCGGGACCTTCGTCGACCAGCTCTCGGAGCCCTGAGGCCGTTCACCGGGCCGTCACCCGCGCGGGATAGAATCCGCAGCGGATGGTCGGAGATCCCGAGAGGAGGCCCGGTTTGGATGCGAGCTATCCGTACGACCTCGTCTGTATCGGCAGCGGTCCGGCCGGGCAGCGGGCGGCGGTGCAGGCGGCGAAGCTCGGACGGCGGGTCGCCATCGTCGAGCGTCGGCAGGTTTTGGGCGGGGTCTGCCTGGACACCGGCACCATCCCGAGCAAAACCTTCCGTGAGGCGGTCCTCTCCTTTGCCGCCAAGCCGCCCTTCGGTCGCGGCGGTCGCGGCGAGCCGGGCCTGCGCCCGCACCGGCCGTCGATCACCGACCTCCTGTCGCGGGTGAGCGACGTCGTGGACCGCGAGGCCTCGGTGATCGAGGACCAGCTGGAGAGAAACGGCATCCAGCTGCTCTCGGGCGAGGCCTCCTTCGCCGATCCTCACACTCTCAACGTCGACGCCGGGGCGAGCCGCACCACCTTGAAGGCGGCCCAGATCCTCCTCGCCGTCGGTACCCGCCCCTCGCCGCCGCCGGGCGTGCCGGTCGACGGGGTGACGATCCTGACCAGCGACGAGATCGTTCGACTCCCAGAGGTGCCGCACAGCATGGTGGTCGTGGGCGCCGGGGTGATCGGCCTCGAATACGCCTCCATGTTCGCCGCCCTGGGGACGAGCGTCACCCTGGTCGACCGCCAGCGCCGGCCGCTCGAATTCCTCGACCAGGAGATCGTCGACGAGCTCATCCACCAGATGCGGAACCGAAACGTCCTCTTCCGCGGCAACGAGGCGGTCGACACGATCGAGGTGCACGACGGTCCGCCGCGCCGGGCGGTCTTGACCCTCCAGTCCGGCAAGCGCCTGGTGGCCGACATCGTCCTCTTCTCGGTCGGTCGGATCGGCGCCACCGATCGCCTGAACCTCGCCGCCGCCGGCCTCACGGCGGACGAACGCGGGCGCTTGAAAGTCGACGCCTGCTTCCGCACCGAAGTGCCCCACATCTACGCCGCGGGGGACGTCATCGGCTATCCGAGCCTCGCCGCCACCTCCTCCGAGCAGGGGCGCCTCGCCGCCTGCCACGCCCTGGGCGTCCCGGCCAAGCCGATGTCCGCCCACTTCCCCATCGGCATCTACGCCATCCCCGAGGTTTCCATGGTGGGCCTCCCGGAGCACGAGCTGACCGAAAAGAAGATCCCCTACGAGGTCGGCATCGCGCGCTACCGGGAGATCGCCCGCGGCCAGATCCTCGGCGACGACAGCGGCTTTTTCAAGATGCTCTTCCATCGCGACACCCGGGCGCTCTTAGGCGTCCACATCATCGGCACCGGGGCGACCGAGTTGCTCCACATCGGCCAGGCGGTTTTGGCCCTCGGGGGCGGGCTCGATTACTTCCTCGATGCGGTGTTCAACTATCCGACGCTCGCCGAATGCTACAAGGTGGCGGCACTCGACGCCGCGAACCGGCTGGCCCTGTAGGACGAAGACCGACAGCCGGTCGGCTTTCGGCCTACCGCAGAACCTCCACTCAACCGATTCCCGGCGCTCGCCGATCGGCCTACCCTCGAAAAGTCAGAGGCGCGGCCCGTCTTCCCCCGCGTCCACCGCGGCTGCTCTGCGACCGGAGGACGAAAGAGAGAGATCATGGAATCGGAAGAGCTCCTCCCTCCCCCGCAGTGGACAGCCGAGACCGACGCGAGCTTGCCCGGCCTCCGCACGCGCCGCTATTTCCAGGAGAAAATCGCCGATGACGCGGCGAGGGTCCGGCATTTCTCCGCTTTCGACCGGCGACCGCACGGCCCCTCGACCGGCGCCGGTTTCATGCTCTTCGGGCTCGATCACATCGAGCTCCTCAAGTTGATCCACGGCGAAGGCGCCGCGGAGCTCGCCTTGAAACACCTGGCGCAGCTGCTTTTGGGACAGACGCGGGCCGAGGACATGGTCGTCCGCTGGAGCGAAGGCGAGTTCCTCGCCTTCCTGCCGCGCATCGAAAATGACAAGGTGAGAGCGGTGGCGGCGAAAATCAGGGCGGCTCTACGCTCGCAAATCTTTCCGCTCGGGGCTTCCAAGGCGACCGCGCTCTCGGTGTCGGTCGGCACGTCCTTCCTCTCCCCCGCCCAGCACTCTCGGGGCTCGGCCGCCTGGAGGGAAGTCATCGCGGCCGCGGAGACCGCCCTGGCGGCGGTCCAGCAGGGAACCTAGGCCCGATCTTTTTCATCCCGGTCGTTCGTCCGGCGAGTGGAGCCGCAGCCGCAGGCCCTCGATCTCCTGGAAGATCGACTCGAAGAGGTCGAAGAGGCGGGGCTCGAAGCTGGTGCTGCGGCTCTCCCGCATCAGCTCGAGCGCCTCTTTTCCCGAGCTGGCCTGCCGGTAGGGCCGGTTGGAGGTCAGGGCGTCGAAGACGTCGACGACGGCGCAGAGGCGGCCCGAGAGCGGGATGGCCTCCCCGGCCAGGCCCTGCGGATAGCCGGTGCCGTCCCATTTTTCGTGGTGGCTCAAGGCGATGATCTCCCCGGCCCGGAGAACCTCGGACGGGGAACCGGCGAGGATCTCCGCCCCGATCGTCGTGTGCGTGCACATGACGATGCGCTCCTCGACCGTCAGCGGCCCCTTCTTGAGCAGGATGGCGTCGGGGATGCCGATCTTGCCCACGTCATGGAGCGGCGAGGCGTGCTTCAGGAGCTCGATTTCCCCGGGAGGCAGATGGAGCGCCCCGGCGAGGACTTCGATGTACGTGCCGATGCGGTTGATGTGGGCCGCGGTATCGCGGTCCTTGAATTCCGCCGCCAGGACCAGCCGCTGGATGCAGTCGAGCTGCGCCTCGTAGGTCTGCTTCTGCGCCCGCACCATCTCCGCCAGGGTTTCGCGGAGGACTTGGGTCCGTTCGTCGACCTTGGCCTCGAGCTCCGAATTGTGGCGCCGGATCTCCTCCTGAGCGTCTTTCAAGCGCAGTTGGGAGACGATGCGGATCTTGAGCTCCGTCTTGTCCACCGGCTTGGCGATGAAATCATTGGCCCCCGCGGCGACCGAGCGCACCCGATCCTCGCGGCTGTCGAGAGCGGTGACCATGATGACGGGGAGATCGCGGAAGACAGGGTGGGCGCGCGTCCGGCGCAGGACCTCGAAGCCGTCCATGTCCGGCATCATGACGTCCAGGAGGACGAGATCGATTTCGAGCGGCAGCTTGGCCAGGGCTTCGAGGCCGCTCGCGGCAGGCTCCGCCGCGTAGCCCAGGGACTCGACCAGACCGCAGAGGAGCTGGCGGTTCGGCGCCAGGTCGTCGACGACCAGGATGTGGCGGAGACGGCTCATCGCGAGGCCGACTTTTCTCGCCGGCTCATCGGGAGGGCGAAAGCGAAGGTGCTGCCCTGCCCGCGGCCGGCGCTCTCGGCCCAGACCAGGCCGCCATGGAGCTCGGCCAGGCGCCGGGTGAGCGCGAGACCCAGGCCCGTTCCCGGCTGGCCGAAGTTCCGTGTGCCCAGCTGCTCGAAGGCCTCGAAGAGGCGACTGAAGTCCTCCGCGGCGATACCGGCGCCGGTGTCCTCGACCTCGACGACGAGCCACGCACCGGGCCGCGACGGCTCCGAGGTATCCAGGGTTGCCGGCATCGCCGATGTCGCCGGCATCGCCGATGTCGCCGATGTTGTCGGCATCGCTCCCACCGAGCGTGTCCGCACGCGGATCGCGCCCCCCGGGGGAGTGAACTTGACGGCATTCGAGAGATAGTTCAAGAGCATCTGTTTGAAGCGTCGAGCGTCGACCTGGGCCATGGGGAGGGGCCGCCCGATCTCGACTTCGAGGCGGAGCCCGGCGTTGCCCGCGATGGCCGTAAAGGCCCCCGTGATGTCCTCGACGAGCGAGCCGACGTCCATGGCGTAGGCTTCGAGCTCGACTTTTCCCGCCTCGATCTTGACCAGGTCGAGCAGGTCGTTGATGAGCCCCAGCAGATCGCGGCCGGAGGCGAGGATGTTGTCGAGGAAACTCTGCTGGCGGCCCGTGAGCTCGCCGCCGATACCGTCGGAGAGCATCTCCGCGAAGCCGAGGATCGAGGTGAGCGGTGTCCGCAGCTCGTGGCTGATGAGGGAGAGAAAATCGGTCTTCGCGAAATTCGCCCGCTCGGCGGCCTCCTTGGTCAACCGCAGCTCGCTCTCCGCCGCCTTGAGGGCGCTGATGTCGAGCGCGAGGAAGGCGAGGAGCCTCTCCTCAGGGCCGAAACCTTCGTGGTAGAGAACCTGGAGCTGCACGGGGATCTCCTGGCCGTCGGCATCCCGGAGCGTCGACTCGCCCTGCCAGGATCCGGTGGCGAACGCATCGGGAATGCATTCGAGCGCGACCTGGGCGGCCGCCATCGGCGGCAGGAACTCGGAGAAGCGCCGGCCGGCGATCTCCTCGTCGGGACCGAGACCGAAGAGCCGCCGCGCCGCGGGATTCAAGAAGACGAGGAGGCCGTCGTGGATCTCCGTCTGGGCGATGGCGGTCAAGGTCACGTCGATCAACCGGGTGACCCGGGCCTCGAAGATGCGGCGACCGTGCTCGATGGCTTTCAAGTCGGTCACGTCCGACCACGAGAGGACGATCTCCAGGCCGCTGTCGTGGCGTTCGACGACCCGGCCCTCGTCGCGGAGCCAACGGTACTCCCCGTTCTTGTGGCGGAACCGGTACTCCCCGATCCAATGGCCGGGATCGAAAAGCTTGTCCGCCCAGACGTGCGCCCGCACCCAGTCGTCCGGGTGGATATGGCTCTGCCACCAGCCGAGAGCGAAGCACTCCTCCGCCTTGTAGCCGAGGAGCGCAAAGATGTTGGGGCTCACCCACACCGGCTCGATCGACGCGCCGTAGGAGCGCAGCTCGATATGCACCGCCGGGCTCGCGGCGAGCATCCGCTCGACGCGCAGGCGCGCCCGGTGGACGTCCTCCTCGGGGTCCATCGGCCTGTCCCTCGGCATCGGCGGCATCGGCGACATCGGCGGCAGGGAGCCGGTCATGCTCATCTCTCTCTCGGGAAGCACTTCACGAAGGATTAGCGCTACTATAGTCTCTAAAGGGTCAGCACGTACACTTAAATTTCATCCCCCGAGGGGAGGGCTTTCCTTTTTCCGCTCATGACCGCCACGACCTCTCTGCTTTCCACGCCCGACGGCGCGCTTCGCGCGCATCGGCTGCAGTGCATCGCCGCGTTGACCGGCGGGGTGGCGCACGGGCTCAACAACCACCTGGCCTCTCTCGTCATGCTGCTCGACGTGCTGGAGCCCGGCCTCGCGGCGGAACAGGCGCCGCTCGCCACCGCGCTCCGGGAGAGCGTGACGCGCTCGATTCAGGCCATCCGCCAGCTGGAGTCGCTCGCCAAGCGCGGTGAGGACGAGCCGCTCCTCTACCAGCCGCTCTACGTCGTCAAGGGCCTCGTCCACCTCCTGCGGGAAGGCTTCCCGCCGGAGGTGGCGGCGATCGTCGACGAGCTCGCCGAGACCTGCCTGGTCGAGGGGAACCCCGCCCTCCTCCACCAGCTCGTCCTCGCGTTCGGCCTCGACGCTCTCGCCGCTCTCCCTTTAGGCGGCGAGCTCGTCCTGCGGACCGTGAGCGATGCGGGCGGGGAGGGCGATGCGGGAGGCCCGGCGGGGCTCCACCTGCGGGTCGACGTCCTCAGCTCTCCGAGCCGCCCGTCCGCAACGAAAACAGGCGCCGCGCCGCCGGCCGAGCTCCTCGCGGCCCTCGCCGTGGAGGGCGGCTGGATCTCCGCGCCTCCGGGCGGCGGCCGGCGGGGGGTTTCCGTCCACCTCCCCGCCGCGCCGACCCGGGCGAGCCGCACGAAGCCGGCCCCGCCATGATCCGCATCCTCGTCGCCGACGACCATCCCATCGTGCGGGAGGGCCTCAAGCGGATCCTCGACGCCCAGCCGGACTTCACCGTCGTCGCCGAGGCGGCGAGCGGACCGGAGGCGGTCGACCTCGCCCACCGCCAGCAGGCGGACGTCGTCCTGCTCGACGTCTCGATGCCGGGCCGGGGAGGGATCGAGACGACCCACGAGGTGAAGCGCCGCGTGCCCCATGCCCACGTCCTCATCCTCACCGTCCACGCCGAGGACCACTTCGCCATCCGCTGTCTGCGCGAGGGCGCCGATGGCTATCTCACCAAGGATGCCGCTCCCGAGCGCCTCGTCGAAGCCGTCCGCAAGGTCCACCAGGGAGGCAAATACGTGAGCCCGGCGCTCGCCGAGCGTCTCGCCCTGAACCTCGACACCCAGAGCGCCAGGCCGCCGCACGAGCGGCTGTCGACCCGGGAGTTCGACGTCATGCGCTTCCTCGCCGCGGGGAGGACGGTGAGCGAGATCGCCGCCGATTTAAACCTTTCGGTCAAGACTGTGAGCACCTATCGCACCCGCATCCTCGAGAAGATGGGCATGAAGAACAACGCCGAGATCATGCGCTACGCCGTCGACGAGGGGCTCGACGGCTGAGGCGGCGGAAGCGGCGGCGGAGACGAGCCGCCGCTTCACGGTCCCTCGCGAGCCCACCGCGCCACACCGGCGACGAAGGATGCGGTCCGCGGCGCCTGGGTCCGCCAGGCCGCCGCCGCGGCGGCGAGGTCGCCGGCGCGGGCCGCGTGCTCGACCGCCGCGAGGCCCGCGGCGAGCCCCTCGGAAGACAGCTGCGCGATCACCCCGCGGAGCGTGTGGGCGGCCGCCGCGACGGGCGCCGCGTTCGCTTCCCGGAGCCCGCTCTCGATCGCCGCCGACTGGCGCCGCCACTCCTCGTCGACGAGCCCGACCACCTCGCGGAGGAGCTCCTCGTCGTCGGCGAGGCGTTCGAGCGCCGCCGCGGGATCGAAGGGCTCCTCGGAGCCGGCGAGAAGCCCGCTCATCTCGCCGGCCGCCGCTTGGTGAGCGCCACGAAGTTCCAGCCCTCCTCGAAGCCGAAAGCGACCTCGTCCATCAACGTGAACAGGAGGAACAGGCCGCGCCCTCCCTCCTCCAAAAGCTCCGGGGCCTCCGGAGCGTCGGAAGCGTCCGGAAGGTCCGGTGCGGGCTCGACGCTCCGGGGAGGCACGCGGCGCTCCAAGGGCACCGGCGTGCCCCGGTCGGCGATCCGCATTTCGAGCCAGGCATCGCCGACGACGACCTGCAGGCGGACCGGCTGCCCCGAAACGCCGCGGTAGGCGTGACGGACCGAGTTGCTCGCCGCCTCGACGGCGCAGAGCTCCAGGTGATAGCGCTCCGTTTCGTCGAAGCCGAGGACGGAGGCGATACCGCTGACCGCCCCGCCCAAAAGATCGAGATTCTCGAGCCGGCTGTCGATCAGGAGCTCGATGGCATGCGGTGCTTCTTCAGTCTCCGGGTCCATGGTATTCCCACGCGAGAAAAGAGATGTCGTCCTCGGCCGGGGCGCCCCCGCCGAAGCTCTTGAGGGCGTCCTCTAGCTGCTCTCCAATGGCGCTGAGCGGCAGGGCGCGGGCGGAACGCAGGACGTCGTGGAGCCGCTCCTCGCCGAAGAATTCGCCGGCGGGCGAACGGTACTCGACGATGCCGTCGGTGTAGAGGAAGATCCGATCGCCGCGCTCCAGCCGGACCTCTCCCTCGTCGTACCTGCCGAGGCCGAGGCCGACGATCGACCCGCCCTCTTCAAGCAGCTCCAGAGTGCCGTCGCGGCGCCCCAGGATCGGCAGCGGGTGGGCCGCGGTGCTGTAGGTGAGGCGACCCGAAGGCACGTGGAGCACGAGGTAGGACATGGTGAAATAGCGCTCGAAGCGTTCGTAAGGGTATTCCTGCTCCAGACCGAGGATGACCTCGGCGGGCGGCGCGACGCGGCATCCGGTATCGCCGGGTTGGCCCGCCCAGGCCGGATGCACGACGAGCCCCATCGCCGGCAACAGGCTCTGCCAGACGAGGACGGCGACCATGGCGGCCGGCACGCCGTGCCCATTGACGTCCAGGATGTAGAACGCGACGTGCTCCGGGTCGAGTTGCTGGACGTTGAAGATGTCGCCCCCCACCGCCGAGGAGGGGACGAAGAGGCGGCAGAGGAGCAGACCGGGGAGCGCGAGATCGACGCGCGGGATGAGCGCTTTCTGGATGCCGGCCGCGGCGAGGAGGTCGTCGTCCAGGTGCCGCTGCTTTTCCACCAGGTCGTGGTTCAGGCCTTTCAAGGCGCGGGTGAGGTGGAGCAGACGGAGCTGCGTCTCCACCCGGGCGAGCACCTCGCCGCCGTGGAAGGGCTTGGTGATGTAGTCGGCGGCGCCGGCCGCGAGCCCCTTGATCTTGTCCGCCGCGTCGTCTAAGGAGGAGAGGAAGATCACCGGGATGTCCGCCAGGAGCTCGTCCGCCTTGAGCTCGGCGCAGACCTCGTAGCCGTCCTTGCCCGGCATGACGACGTCTAAGAGGAGCAGGTCCGGCAGCGCTTCGCGGGCCGCGCGGAGCGCCTCCCCGCCGTCGCCCGCCACCAGACATTCGAAACCGGCCTTCCTGAGGATCGAGGTGAGGAGCCTCTGGTTCAAGACCGCATCGTCGACGATCAGAATCCGGCTGCTCATGCCGGGGTCTCCTGGGGTTGGCCGGCCAGGCGCAGGAGGACCGCCCCGAGCGCTTCGGAGTCGACGGGCTTGACCACGTAGTCGTCCATGCCCGCCGCGAGACAGCGCCCGCGGTCCTCCTCGGAGGCGTAGGCGCTGAGCGCGACGATGGGGAGCCGGCGGCCGCCTTCGAGCTTGCGGATCCGGGTGGCGGCGTCGAGGCCGTCCATCCCCGGCATCTGCAGGTCCAGGAACACCACGTCGTAGGTCCGCTCGCGGCAGCGCTCGACCGCCTCCGCCCCATCGAGGGCGAGCGTCACCTCGTGGCCGCCGCGTTCAAGCAGACGCCGGGCGACCAACCGGCTCACCGGATCGTCCTCCGCGAGGAGGATCTGGAGCGCACGCTCCTCCAGGATCTTCCGCTGCGTCTCGCGGTCGGCCTCGGCGAGGCGGGCGAGGCGGGCGGCGCGGAGCGCCGGTTGCGGAACGTCCGTCACCGCCTTGAAGGGGACCGTGACGGTGAACGTGCTGCCGCAGCCCACGGCGCTCGCGAGCGAGATCTCGCCGCCCATCATCTCGACGACCTTGGCCGTGATGGTGAGCCCGAGGCCGGTGCCGCCGTACCGGCGGCTGGCCGAGGAGTCGGCCTGGATGAAGGCGCCGAAGATCTCGCCCTGCTTCTCGGCCGGAATCCCGATCCCGGTGTCGCGGACGGCGAGGCGGAGAGTCACCCGGCCCAGGGCCGGCCGCTCGGCGTCGAGTCTCACGGCGACCTCGCCCAGAGCGGTGAACTTGAGGGCGTTGCCGACCAGGTTGACGACGACCTGGCGCAAGCGCCCGGCGTCTCCCGCGACGAAGGCGGGGACCTCCGGGTCGATCCGGGTCGAGAGCTTCAAGCCCTTCTCCGCGGCGTGCCTCGCCTGCAGCTTGAGCACGTCCGCGACCAGCTCCCCCGGCCGGAAGCTCGTCTCCACGAGCTCCAGCCGGCCGGCATCGATCTTCGAAAAATCGAGCAGATCGTTGAGCAGGTTCAAGAGCGAGACCGCGGAGCTCAAGACCAGGCGCAGATTTTCCCTCGGCTCGGGGTCGAGCTCGCCGTCCAGGAGAAGCTCGGTCAAACCGAGGATGCCGTTCATCGGGGTTCGCAGCTCGTGGCTGACGTTGGCCACGAACTCGCTCTTCGCCCGGCTCGCGGCCTCCGCCGCCTTGCGAGCGAGGACGAGCTCGCGAGCCTTCTCCTTCTGCTCGGAGACGAGGACGCGGGCCATGTGGATGGCGCTCCGGGTGCGGGCCTGCAGCCGTTCCGCGGTGCGCGCGGTGAGCGCGATGTAGGCGCCGATCAGCCAGAGGATCAGGGCGACGACCAGAGAGCCTCGCCAGTCGACCGGCAGGCCTTCCACCCGGTCCCGGTAGAGGAGGAGGCCCAGGAAGCCCACCGCGATGAGATGGTTGAAGTAGAACGCCCGCCTGAAGCTGGTGTTGGTCTGATCGGCCACCCGGACGAGGAGGAGCGTCGTCAGCCAGAGGTTCTGGCCTCCCGTGTGGTGGAGCGCCGCCAGGAAGAGGAGCACGTCGGTGTTCAGGAACACGAAGCTCAGGTCGATCTTCCCCAGCTTGCCGTAGAACCGGAGGAGGAGAAGCCAGGTGACGGCGCAGTAGAGGAGGATCGCGACGGCGATCCGGAGGTAGCTCCTGACGTCTAAAGGGCTCGCGAAGAAGAGGTCGTAGAGCAGCAGCAGCAGGGCGAGGATGGCGCCCCCGGAAAGCCGCAGCGCCGGAATCTGGTGGAGGTGAAAGCGCCTCTCCCGCAACTGTTTGCGGTGCTCCGCCTCGACCGGATCGAGAATGAAACCCTCGACCCTGGACGAGCTCTGGCGCTCGGGGGTCGCCGGTGGGTCCCGGCGCATCGATAGGGGCTCGGAGCTCATGGGAACACGGACACGGAGATCCTCGGCGTGCGGGCCGCGCTGGGACGACGGACTAGGTTCCTGGGTTCTCGCGAAAGCTATGTTAGCATGCTCTTGATCGATCCCGGCACAAGAGATTCGCAAGTGGCTGCGCAACCCCCGAGCGCCGGCTGTGGACAACGCTATGGAAGAACCTCCGTTCACCCCGCGCGACCTGCGGCAGATGGCGGCGATCGGCCTGGCGCCCGAAGAGGCGGCCCGCCAGTTGGAGCTGTTCCGCCACCCGCCTCCCTTCACCCGTCTCGTCCGTCCCTGCCGCCCCGGGGACGGCATCCTCACGCTCGCCGAGAGCGGCGAGGCCGAGCTGCTCGCCGCCTTCGACCGGGCGGCCCATGCCGGGCGGATCGGCAAGCTCGTGCCGGCCTCGGGAGCGGCGACGCGGATGTTCAAGGATGCCCTCTCCTTCCGCGCCGGGCCGGAGGCGCCGCCCTCGGAGGCGATGGCGGCGGCGGTGGCGGTGACCGCCTTCTTCGCCAACCTGGAGAGCTTCGCCTTCCACGAAGACTTGGCCGCCGTCTTGAGCGCCGAGGGCATCGAGCTCGAAGCGGCGGTGCGGAGCGCCGATCACGGGACGGTCCTCCGCTACCTGCTCGATCCCGTCGGCTTGGGCTACGCGGAGCTCCCCAAGGGCCTCCTGCGCTTCCATCGCTACCCGGAAGGGCCGCGCACGCCGCTCGAGGAGCACCTGGTGGAGGCGGCGGCGCTCTGCCGCGGTGGGGACGGCAGCGCCCGGGTCCATCTCACCGTCTCCCCCGACCATCTGGAGGCGTTCGAGCGCCTCGTCGACCGCGTCCGTCCCGGGCTCGAAACGCGCCACGACTGCCGGCTCGAAGTCTCGTTCTCCACCCAGCGGCGCGCCACGGACACCCTGGCCGTCGATCCCCTCGATCAGCCCTTCCGGCAGGCCGACGGCTCTCTCCTCTTCCGGCCGGGAGGCCACGGTGCGCTGCTGCGAAACCTCCTCGACCTCGGCCACCAGGGGTGGGACGTCGTCGTGTTGAAAAACATCGACAACGTCGTGCGCGACGACAGCACGCCGCTCGTCTACCTTTGGAAAAAGCTTCTCTGCGGCCTTCTCGTCTCGATCGAGGAACGGATCTTCGCCGTCCTGAACCGCCTCGAAGCGGTAGACACTCTGGAGGCGGCGGCGCGAGACGCCGTGCTCCGCCGGGGCAGCGAGCTCTGCGGCACGATCGGGCGGGCGCTCCCGAGCGGCTTCGCGACGGCCGAGCTCGCCGAACAGAAAGGGTTTCTAGAGGAGGCTCTCGATCGGCCGCTCCGCGTCTGCGGCATGGTGCGCAATCAGGGCGAGCCGGGAGGAGGTCCCTTCTGGGTCCAGTCGACTCAAGACGGGTTTGGCGGCGTGGCTCCCCAAATCGTCGAAGCCTCGCAGGTCGATCCTGGGGACCCCGAGCAGCAGTCGATCCTCCGTCAGTCGACCCATTTCAATCCAGTCGACCTCGTCTGCGGCCTCCGCGACCATCACGGCGCGCCGTACGACCTCGACCGCTACGTCGATCCGGCGACCGTTTTCATCTCCGCCAAGACCTTCGAGGGACGCCCGTTGAAGGCGCTCGAACGGCCCGGCCTCTGGAACGGCGCCATGGCGGGATGGAACACCCTCTTCGTCGAGGTCCCCGACGCCACCTTCGCGCCGGTCAAGACGGTGCTCGACCTGCTGCGGCCCGAGCACCAGGAGCGGAATGGGTAGGGATCGAGGCTGCCCGGGCCGGCCGCCGATCACCCGTTCCTCTGCTGCCGGAACCACCGCCCCATCCGCTTCCGTGAGGTGCGGCCGGGAGAGAGAACGATGATCAGGGCGATGTCGGCCACCAGACCGCCGGCGAGCAGAGTGGCCGAAGGTTGCCGCAACGTCGACTCCGAGGGCTTGGAGGGATTGTAGTAGACGACTCGCTGGCTCGACGGATCGCCCGGTCCGCCCGGATACGCTTCCATTCCACCATACTCTCTGCCGTCCACCGAATAGGAGTACAGGAGAATGTCGCGGTAAGCGGTCCGAACGGTGGGTGGGGACGTTTTTGAAGAGTACCCGACCTGGTAGGGTTCATGGCGCATCCCGACGACCGTCGCCGTCACCGGTTGCCAGCCCCAGGTGGCCGCCAGATGGCTGAGCTCGACGAGAAGCGGGATCAACGCCAGGACCGCGAGGGATACGACCGCGATCCGGACGAGATCGAAGGGTGCGGCTTTCGGTCTGGGCGGGCGTCGGGCCATGGTGCATGAACGAGCTCCTAGTCTCACCCGCCTTGCCAACCCTCGTCAAGCCGGAGCCCGCGGCCTGATGGGGGAACCGCTCCTTTACTCCCCCACCAACTCTCGGGTCAGAAGAGCCGCCGGGATCGCTTTGCATCCCGTGGTATTTTGGCCTGCCCACAGAGGCGAAAAGTCGCCGCTGCCGAGGCTCTCGGCCTTGGCGCGGAGCGGCGCGACAGCCGCGGCCGCCAAGGGAAAAGCCGGCGCCTCCGCGCTCATCGGTCCCACCTCGCGCATGAGGCGATTGACGATGCCCCGTGCCGGTCGCCCGCTGAAAACGTTGGTGAGCGCCGTACGCCGTGCCGCCGCCGATTGGAGCGCCGCCCGATGCGACGGGCTGGTCGTGACCTCGGGACACAAGAGGTAGGCGGTGCCCACCTGCACGCCGGCTGCGCCGAGCGCCATGGCCGCGGCCACCCCCTTGGCGTCGGCGATGCCACCGGCCGCGATCACGGGAACGTTCACCGCCTGCACCATCTGCGGCACCAGGGCGAGCGTCCCGACTTGAGAGCTCAGATCTTCCGACAGGAACATGCCGCGATGGCCGCCGGCCTCCAGCCCTTGGGCGATGATGGCATCGACGCCCCGGGCTTCCAGCCACCGCGCTTCGTCCAGGGTCGTCGCCGAGGAGAGGATCTTGGCGCCCCAGCTGCGCACCTCGGCCAGCAGGTCTTCCGCGGGCAGGCCGAAATGGAAGCTCACCACGGCGGGCTTGAGCTCCCCTAAAACGTCGGCCGCGGCGCGGCTGAAAGGCGCTCGTGCAGGCGCGGCAGACACCAAGCCCGGATCGATTCCGAGCTCCGAGAAATACGGCGCGAGCAAGGCGCGCCACGCCGCTTCCCGCGTCGCGTCCGGCTGCGGCTCCGCGTGGCAGAAGAAGTTCACATTGAAAGGCTTTTGGGTCTGTGCCTGAAGGCTCGCCAGCTCCTGGCGCAGGGCATCGAGCCCGAGCATCGCGCCGGGAAGCGCGCCGAGACCGCCCGCGTTGGAAACCGCGACCGCCAGCGCGCTGCCTTGCACCCCCGCCATGGGCGCCTGAAGAATCGGCCAGGAGATTCCTAGGAGATCTGGAAGCGTCATCAGGAAGTCACCATTCTAGAGAGAAAAGCGGGGGTGCCGTGGCGGAGGTCTCCGTTAGTTAGTTCGGCTGGCACTTCACGGTACCTAACGGCAGAACCAGGCGAGCGCCTTCAGAGCCTGGCGTCCCTCAGCCAGTCGTCGAGTCCACAAAAAATAACCGCTCAGGCCCTGCTTTCGCCCTCGCTCCGATCCAGGTCGATGACAACGCGGATGTGACCCGAGGACTCTTCGATGATCTCCGTGACGTCCTTCTTGGGGATGATGTCGACCTTCCCATCCTGCCCGGCGAAGGCTCCCAGGAGGCCGCCGATCAGGGTACCGGCGCCTGGGGCCAGGAACGAGCCCAGAATACCCCCCGCGATGGCGCTGACGCCTTTGGTGGATTTCCTCTCGATCCTGTAGAAGTCACCTTCGTCCGACACGAAGTCTGCCTGAATCTCTCGTTTCCTCATTTTGGCCTCCGCGCTGACCCGCAATGATTCTTGCAACAAGCGTATCGGGCAGGACAGAGGGCTGTCAACGAAATGCGTCTATGCCTATAGAGCTTCGGCAGCGGTCCAGGGCCGCTTTCTCCTCACCCCCAGTAACGAGCTCAATGAGATCATCCTCGGCGCTCTTTGGCGCGAGAAGTTCTGGGGCCGCCGGTACCAGGCCATTCCCGTCAGCGAGGAAGAGGCAGCCCAGGCCGAGCGACTTCGCTACATCCTGGCCCACGGCGTCAAAGAAGGGCTTGTCGAGCAGCTGCGAGACTGGCCCGGCGTCTCCGCCGTTCGCGCCCTCCTTGGCGAGGAGACTCTCGAAGGGCTCTGGTTCGACCGCACTCGGGAGCACATCGCTCGGCGCCGAGGCATCGCCTTCGAACGCCTGGACTTCGCGACGCCCTACAGGTTGCACCTCGAGCCCCTCCCCTGCTGGGCTCACCTCTCGGCCGAGGAGTACCGGAAGCGCATCGCAGAGATGGTCGAGGAGATCGAAGGCCAGGCCGCACTCCAGCGCCAACTGCGCGGCCTGGCCGCGAAAGGTGCGGTCGCCGTCCTGGCGCAGGAACCTCAGGCCGCCCCCGAAAGGCTGAAGAAGTCCCCCGCGCCGCTCTTCCATGCGGCGAGCCGGAAGGTCCGCCTGGAGCTCTACGAGGGCTATAAGTACTTCATCGCGGCCTTCCGAGATGCTGCCGCGAGTCTGCGAGCCGGTGAGCCCAATGTCGTCTTTCCGGCTGGAAGCTTCCCGCCGGTCGCGCCTTGGGTCGCTGGATAGAACGCAAACCACTGTCGGCTGCCCGATGTCTGAGCCTCTTCCGCCTCTCTCGACCCAGGGGATGGGAAGGTCTTTACCCTTACAGGCTGACGACAAGGCCACCGGCGGCCAGCCACGCCGCGAGTAGGCCAGATTCGTCCGATCCGAGCCTTCTGGACGCTCTCACTTGCCTAGAACAGCGGGGCAAGCCACAGCAGATCGGAGCCTCGGGAGCAGAGCTCGTCAGGGACTCTCACCTTTCGGCAGGCACCTCTCAGGTCGGGTCCGAGATCTAGGGCGCGAGCACGGCTTCCACCAAGTCGCTGCCAGCTAGCGGCCGATCAAGGAACGTTTTGGACCGAAAATAAAGCGGCTCAATCGCAGTCAGACCTGGCGTATACTCCCTCCCGCTAAACCTCCGGAGCGGCCGGAAGAGCCGAGCCGAGTTTTACCGACAAGGGAGACCTATGAAGAAGGATGTACTCAAGAAAAGCCTGAAACTTCGTCTGAACCGCGAGACCCTCCTCGCCCTCGAAGAGCCCCAGCTCCTCGCTGCCTTCGGCGGCTCGTTCTATGGCCATACCACGAATGGCTATAGGAATTGTTTCGAGCCGGCCTCTTATTGCAACGTCTGCTAAGACCCCAGGACCAAGCCAAATCCAAAAGCCCGGTGGCGATCCCCGTAGTTCGGCTGGCACTTAACGGCGCGGGTGCCGAAGTCATGACCGCCGGCAGAATCTGTTCGTGGTGAACGCGGGCTCATTGCTCTTCAGGAAGAGCGAGCTGCGCTTCCCCAGGAAGGAAGAGCTCGAAGATGACAGGTACACGTAGCGAGAGTGACGGTCTCCGCTGCGGCGCCTCCGCCCCGGGCCAGGGCACCCGACTCGGAGGCCGGCGTTTTCTGCTGACGGTGACGCTCAGCGTCTTTACCCTGGGCGCCCTGGGGGGGCGCCTCTCGTATGCGACCGTCGCCGGCTCCTTTACGGATGCCATGGACGGCACGATCATCCCGAGCCAGGGCCCCTCGTTCGCCTTCGATTACACATCCGCCTTCGGAATCACGATGGCTCCTGTCCGCTTGGGGCGGCCCCGCATGTCGACGGATGACGGTATCGGCTATCTCGGCCTTAGGGTGGGAGGCATGAGCACTCTACCCAATGACGACTGCCTGCCTTACAATTTCTCTCTTCGCTGGTATGCGGATAGTAACTACACCCTACTCATCGGTTCCCAGGGGGTACTGAATGGTCTCGATCAATACTACGGCCCGGTGACAGGCTCCACTCTCGACGCCAGTTACTGGATACGATTCGACTCGTTCGATTGGAATTCAAATTACTATTACCAATTGTATGGCAACTGCGGGGACTTTTCCCGGAGGGCGAGCTTTTCGGTGAGCAGCCATCCGCCTGGCGATTGGAGCCAGGCGACCGCCTGGAACGTGATGGCGACGACGCTGGACGAAGCGACGCATCCGATGGCCACAGACCCGACGGTGATCTTCCAGGACCACTTCGACCGACCGGCGGCTCCCTCCCTCGGAAGCCCATGGCAGGTGCTCACGGGCACGATGCTGCAACTCCAAAACGGCGAAGCGGAAGAGGTGACCGCGCAACAGGTCGAGGACGCCGTCATCCTCGGTGGTATCGACCGCGCGCAACAGACGATCGACGTCGATTGGGCGCCGACACCCCCTTCCCACGACGTCGGCGTGGACGGACGGATCATGGCCCGGGTGCGAGACGCGAACAACTACTATGGCGGCCGCCTCGCTCACGGCGGCGCCACCGACGCGATCATCCTCTACAAAGTCGCTGGCGGCGTGTATTCAGAGCTCGCAAGACTCGAGGATTCCAGGGTCACCAGCTACCCGTACCACCTGCAATTCGTCGCTACGGGCAATTCCCTGACCTTCCGGGTGTCCCGCCGCGGCAAGTCCGACGTGGTTCTGACCGCGACCGACGCCGACATCGCATCCGGCAGCGCGGGACTCCTGGCGTTCGCCGGCTGGGGAGGCACCGATGGGCGCTCGAGCTATGACAACTTTGTGCTCGCGAGCGCAGGCACCCTGACCGTGAGCGCAGGGCAGGACCAAACGGTTCGGTCCGGGAGCCCGATCAACCTGAGCGGGACCTGGTCGTCTGCCACCTGCATGCCCGACCTCCTCTGGACCTTCGATGCCAGGCCCGCCGGTTCGGCGGCGGCACTGCTGGACGCCACCACCCTGTCCCCAAGCTTCACGCCCGACGTGGCGGGATCCTATGCGCTCAGGCTCACCGCTCACTGCGGCGACCTGTCCCAGTACGCTCGGGTCACGATCCATGCCCTCGCATGCTCCGGTCATGAGCTCTTCGCCGATGCGCGTAGCGCGAGCGTCTTGGTGAACGGAATTCTTCAATTCTCGCTGAATCTGCCCGGCGCGACCTACTCCTGGAGCCTGCCGCAGAACCGCTCCGGCGCAACGCTGTCGCCCATGCCGGCCGTGGGGCAAAGCATCGACTACCAGGCCGGCAACAGCCCTGGGCAGGATGTCCTGCACGTCGCTTCCAGCGTTTGTGGAGAGGTGGACATCCCCATTGCCGTCTATTCCTCGCAGCCGCCGGAACCGACCGTCGTGGCGACCCCCAACCCAACCCAGGGCGCCACCCAGGTGTCGGTCACGGCGACGTTCACCGCCGCCCCCCTCGGTGCCCAGATCTGCGTCGACGGCGCCCAATGTGCGGCGATGTCGCCGCAGTCCGGAACGACCGTTCCGACCTTTACGTATGCGCTGCCGACCGGACAACTCTCAGCCGGGACCCACAGAGTCACCGTTCAGGGCGAGGCTGGCGACGGCGCTTGGGGCCCCGGGGGGTTTGTGGATCTCGTCGTCAACCAGAAAACCCGGATCCTGCTCTTGAACGGCTACAACTTCTCGGGTTGCGGGCCCCATGCCGAGCAATGGTTCTTCCCCCCTGACGCCCACAGCGTATCCATCCCGTGCCAGCTCGCACAGGACTTTGGCGGCGCCACAGCCTGCCCGTCCCAGGCGGACGATTGCACGTCAGCCTACGGTGTTTGTGTGGTTACAGGTGTGGATGGGAGAGCCTCGATCGAGGATGCCGCGCAGCAACTGGGGACCTTCGTCGATAGCCACTCGTGGCTGGGGACGGACGGTCCCTTCATCCTTGTCGGTCACAGCTACGGAGGCCAGATCGCGCGCTACTACGCCGCGCACAATCCGGGGAAGGTCTTGGCGGTGGTGACCCTGGACACACCCCATGGGGGCGCGCCGATCGCCCGCCTGCAGGCGATCGCGGAGGGGTTCAGCAATGGTGGCATTGCAGGCGCGCTCGGGGGAAACCGTTGCAAAGGCCAGTGCTGTGACAATGCTCTCCAGTATTTCCTGCAAGATGAGTCGGCCGTGAGCTTGTTCCATCAGCTCACCATTCTGGAGTCCGCCAGTCCCACTCCGCTCTATGCGCTGGCCAGCGTGGTGCAACCCTCGCTCCTGGCTCGCGGCGCACTGGCGTTGCTGCCTGGGGTCGTGGGTACTGCTACCGTGTTGTACAACGAAGGCGACAACGTCGTGCCGACGGACAGCCAATTGGGACTGGGCCTCACCAGCTGTCTACAGGAGGCGGGCAGCAACGAGGCTTGCCTGCCGGCGCAGTTTCACGCCGCGCGAAGCCTGTACACGGAGACCACCCCGCGCCTCCCGCCGTCCAACCTGCACAACGCCCTCCTCGACGAGCCCGCCAGCTGGCAGGGTTTCTACTGCGCTTCCCTGGCGCCCACCCTGAACACCATCCTGGGAGCTCACACCGTCCCGGCGATCTGCTCGTCGCTCGGCAATCCCTTCACAGAGGCAACGAGGAAGGCCGCCGCAAGCGGCCGGAGGCAGGAAGCCCGAGTCTCGGAGGTCGTGCCGCTGCCACCACGGTCCGCCGAGCGCACGGTCGTATCCGCCTCTGGCCGCTTGGACACGCCCCACTTGCAGAGCGTTCTGGTCTTCCCGGTGGACAGCGCTTCCGAGCTGTCCGTGCGGATCGACGCCGCGAATGCGAATCCCGCCGCGGCTTTGACGTCTCCGGCGGCAGGGGTGATCACGCCGACCTCCGTGGATGGGCTGACGACTCTCTACGCCGCAAATCCGACCGCGGGCGGCAGCCACCAGGTGTTCGTCGTACGGAACCCCGCGGCGGGCCAGTGGACCCTGAACCTCGCGGTTTCCTCAGCGGGAGGCGGCCCCCACCTTCCGGCGAGCGGGTCTCCGTGGGCGGTCACCGTAACGACGCGCTCGCCGCTCGCTCTGGCGGTCACGCTGGGAGACACGAGCTACCTCCCGGGTGAAACCGTCACCGTGCAGGCGGCTCTCGACGTGAGCGGAACGGCGGTGACAGGCGCTCTGATCTCGGCGGATGTCCTGTCGCAGTCAGGCGATGGGGTCCAAAACCTCACACTGTACGACGACGGTCAGCATGGTGACGGTCTGGCCGGCGACGGCATCTACGGCGGCAGCTTCACCGCGGGCGACACGGGGGCGTACACGGTCTCGGTCGTGGCGTCCGGATCGTCCTCGGTCGGCAACTTTGAGCGGCAAGCAGACGCTGCGTTCTCCGTCGGGTCGTCGGGTTCCACCCTCTCCGGCCCGTTCGTCGAGACAGCTCCCGACAACGACGGCGACGAGAAGTATGATTCGCTCAACTGGAGCTTCACCGCCAACCTGCCCGCCGCCGGAACCTACACCTACTCCGGCGATCTGCTCGCGGCGGACGGATCGCTGGTCGCGCAGAGTGTCGCCACCGGCACCGCTGGCGCCGCCGGCAGCTTCCCGGTCACCCTCTCGTTTTCCGGCTTGGAGGTGTACCGCCAGGCCCGGCTCGGCCCCTACACTCTCGCCCATCTCCGGATCACGGTGAGCACTCCCAATGGCGACCGGCTCGCGGGCCGGCCGGCGGATACGGTGACGAGCACCGGTCCCTACTGGAGCTGGATGTCGTTTCAGCGGGATGCCGTGCCGGCCTTCACCTGGAGCAGCCCGATCGTGGAGGAAGTCGTCACCGGGAACAGCGCGACGCTGCAATGGAGCGTGTTCGATGGCAACGGCGCCACGACCGTGGACCTCTACTACGATACGACGGGAAGCGGTTTTGAGGGTACGCCGATCGCCACCGGGATCGCCGCGACACAGGGGACCATGAAGTACACATGGGACCTCTCGGGCCTCGCCGATGGCGTGTACTACGTCTACGCCCGTGTCCGCAACGGCGACTTCTCCAACGCGATCTACGGCGGCGACATCCGCAAGCTCCTGGACACGGATGGCGATGGGATGCCTGACAGCTGGGAGAGCGCGCACCGGCTCAACCCTCACGATCCCGCTGATGCCGATCTCGATCCCGACGGGGACGGTCTCGCCAACCTCGACGAATACAGGAACGGCACCGATCCGCAAGCGGCCGATAGCGACACCGGCGGCGAATCCGATCTATCCGAGGCCGTGAACGGGCGCGATGGCACGAACCCCGCCGACGACGTGACCGGTATCAGCCTCCAGAGCGTCTCGCCAGGGGAGGGAGACAGCCGCGGCGGCGAGCTGCTGCTGCTGCTCGGCGGCGGCTTCCAACCCGGCGCCACCGTCCGTTTCGATGATCAGCCGGCCACCCAGGTCGTGTTCATGAACAGCACGCGCTTGGTCGTTACGACGCCGGCCCATCCGCTTGGCGGCTCCGCCGTGACGGTCACGAATCCCGCCGCCGGAGGGGCGGCGACGCTCTCTCCCGGCTTTTCGTTCCTCTGCGATTTCGTCGAGCCCCCAACCGCCAGCAACAGCGGTCCGTTCTGCCCGGGTCAGTCGCTGCAGCTCACCGCGTTCGGGTTGGCGGGCGCGTCGTTCCAATGGACGGGTCCGGATGGGTTCACGTCGTCGGAGCAGAACCCCCTCCTCCAGAACGCGACGGGCGCTGCGGCAGGCTCGTACACCGTCACCATGACGGTTGGCGATTGCCAGCTTCGCGCCACGACCGTGGCAGCCTCCAGCGCGCCGCCGTTGGGCGCGTCGAACAGTGGGCCGATCTGCGCCGGCCAGGACCTCCAGCTGGCGGCCTCGACGGTCCAGGGCGCGACCTACAGCTGGACCGGACCCAACAACTTTGCGTCTACCCAGCAGAACCCTCTCTTGTCCGCCGCCGGCCCGGCCAGCTCCGGCATCTACTCGGTGACGGCCAGGATAGACGGTTGTTCGTCTGCGCCGGTGACGACCGACGTCCTGGTCCGCCCCCTTCCGACCGCGGTCGTCAGCGGCTCGGCGCAGATTTGCTCAGGCTCCTCCGCCACCTTGCAGGCGGCGCTCACGGGGACCGCTCCCTGGACCGTTGGATGGTCAGACGGAGCGACCGAGCCGGGGGTGGCCTCCAACCTCATCACACGCTCCGTACAGCCCACTGCCAGCACCACCTACACGGTGACCTCGGTCGCCGATGCCTATTGCAGGGGCACAGCTTCAGGGAACGCGGCGATCGCCATCGATGGGAGCTGCTCACGATTCAACACGGTAGCCCCCTGCCGATTGGTGGACACCCGCCAGCCGGCCGGGCCCACCGGAGGCCCGGTGCTCCAGCCGGGTGCGCCGAGAAGCTTCAGCGTGGCGAACCTTTGCGGGATCCCCCCGGGGCCAAGGCGATTGCGGTGAACGTGACGATCACCCAACCCACGGCGGCCGGCGACCTTCGCCTCTATCCGAGCGGGCTTAATCCGGCGCCGCTCGCCAGCACGATCAACTGGAGGCCGGGCGAGACGCTCTCCAATAATGCGATTGTACAGCTTCCGGCCGACTCGTCCGGAACGGTGGAAGTCAAAGTGGATTCCAGCGGGACGGTGCATTTTATCCTCGACGTCGCCGGTTATTTCGAATAGGCCGCGGCGGTTCGCCCACGCCGATCCTCCAGGGCCAGGCTTGGCCTGGCGGGAGGCACCTAACGGCGCGGAGCGCGCCGCGCCGGCGAATCCGTGATCGGGGGTAGAATCCTTCCTCTCGCCCACGGAGATCGCCACCATGCGCCGCAGCGTCGCCGCCCTGTCCTCTGGTCCTCACCTTTCGCCTGACACCTCTTGGGAGCTGGCATGAACATCGTGGTCCGCATCGGGGTGACGCTCCTCAGCAGCCTGGCCGCCCTGTATTTCGTCTTCTGGTTTGCAATCCCTCCAGCCTTTTTGCTCCATGCTTCCCTTTGGATGAGCTCCCTCGTTTCCCTACTGGCGGCTGCCGGGATGGCGTGGTATGTCTGGACACACACCGCGTCCTTTCCGACCAGCCTTGCCAGCTCCGTCTTTCTGGGGACCTGCGCGGTAGGAGGGATCGGCTTCGCGGCAGGCTTTTTTGGGCCGTTCCTCTTCCAGCCCAGCGGGATGGCGAATGCAGGCCCCTTGCTGGGCCTCCTCGCGGGAGCGTTGGGATGCATCCTCGGCGCCGTGGGGGGCGCCCTCCATTGGTACGCCCGGGAAGGGCGAGTGGACGGAACGTCGAATGGGCCCAAATCCGGTTGACTTAGCCCTGATAGGTGGGGGTCCCCGCCTTTCGTCGAGTCCTTCATCCCGTGCCTCCAGACTTCGAGATCACCCGAGGCAGCGAAGGTACGCTACGTCGTAACCCTGCCCTACGCCGGTGCTCTGGGCCTCGCGCGGTTCAAGCTGTCCCGGCTTGTATTCGAGGACGGTTTCAGGGCCGGCCTGGTAGGGGCGGCGTCCCGCGATTGCCTGCCGGGCCTCTCCTCGCCTCCCCCACCTGGGCTATCATCCCTCTGCAAACTCCACCGGATCGAGGAGAAACCGCAGGCCCCCTGAGGCGGCGTGAGGTGCGACGATGAAGCTCTCCTGGCATGGATGATGGGCCGCTCCTTGGGTTACCAGGACTTCATCCTGCAGATCCTGCCGGATGGATCAGACAGTCTCGCCGTCCACGCCCAGTCTCCGGCCGGCGAGGACATTGATGTCTTCGAGAGGCCCTTCGGGGACGAAGCGTCGCAGTCCGTCGCGCGCCTCCTCAAGGAGTTGCTGCTCCGCTCGGAAGAAGGCGCCTTCGGGCTGGCCTCCGAGCGCGAGCCGGTGGCCGAGGAAGATCTCCCCGCGGAGCTCCGCGATGCCCTGCGGCACCTGATCCGCGAAGGGCGGCTCGAAGCGCGATCGCAGACTCCGGTGGAGGTCGGTCGGCGGCTCTTCCGGAGCCTCTTTCCCAGGCGCGTGCACGAGCTCTACGCGAAGAGCCTGGGCATGGTCGGCGACGCCGGCCTGCGCATCGTGCTGATGATCAACCCGAATCACCCCCAGCTCATCCGTCTTGCCGCTCTGCCCTGGGAGCTCCTCTACGACCCGGGAAGCGAGAGCTTTCTCAGCCTCAGCCCGAGGAGCCCGGTCGTGCGCTATCTCGAAGTGCCGCGGCCACCCCGCCCCGCACTGCGGCCCGCCCCGCTGCGGATCCTCCTCGCGATGGCCAGTCCCTTGAAGCTGCCGCCGCTCGACCTGGACCAGGAGCGGGCCCATCTCAAGCGGATCTGGAAGGATCAGGGAGCCGAAGCCGTCGAGATCGAGCGCACCACTCTGGAGGCGCTCAACGAAGCTCTGCTCGACGGGTCGTTTCACGTGCTGCACTTCATGGGCCACGGTCGCTTCGACGCCGACAGCGGCAAGGGGCTCCTCGCCCTCGAGACCGCGGACCGCGGCGAGGACTGGGTCGATGGCGAGACGCTGTCGCCCCTCCTGGCGGAGCCGCCGCTCCAGCTCGTCTTCCTCAACGCCTGCAATACGGCCCGGGCCGCCGACGCGGGGCCCTACCCCTTCGCCGGCGTCGCCACGGGGCTCGTGCGCAGCGGCGTCCCCGCGGTGGTCGCGATGCAGTTCCCGGTGACCGACCGCGCCGCGATCACCTTCAGCCGGGTGTTCTACCGCCGGATCGCCAATGGCGACGCGGTGGACCAGGCGGTCACCGCGGGACGCCGGGCGATCTTCGCCGCCGCGCCGCAGAGCGCGGAGTGGAGCACCCCGGTGCTTTTCCTGCGCAACCGCGAGGGCGCGCTCTTCGAGAAGGGGGAAGTGGCTACGGAGAGCGACCTCCTCGAGCGCTATCTGCGCTGGCTCGTCGAAGAGTACGGGGAGCTCGAGCTCCCCGGGCTGCCGCAGATCGGCCGGCGGCCGGCGGTCCCGCTCGATACCGTCTACGTAGCCCTGCGCGGCGATCTCGCCGGTTCTTACGAACGGACCCAGAGCCGCAAGGCGTTAGAGGAACAGGCGCGGACTCTCGCGAACCTCCCCGAGGTCGAGGCCCTGGACCCTGAGCAGTTGCGCCGGAAGGTCACCTACATGACGAGTCTCGTGGCCATGGCGCCGCTGCCTGCGTCCATCGAAGAGCGCGACCGGCCGCAGCTCCTCCGGGAAGGGGGTGCGCCCCGCTCCCAGAGCGTCACGCTGGGCGAGGCCTTCCGGAGCTATCGTCGCATGGTCATTCTCGGCGACCCGGGGAGCGGCAAGACGACCCTGGCGCGGTGGCTGACGCTGCAGCTGGCGACCGCGGGTCTGCAGATGCGCGACCCCGTGGAGGTGCCCCTCCATCAGGTGGACCCCGAGGCGACCGAGGGGAGCGGCTGGATCAGCCTGGGGCCGAGACGGGTTCCCATCCTGATCCGGGTCGCCACCTTCGCCCAGGCCCGCGAGCAGGAGCCGACGCTGACCCTGGCCGCCTTCCTTGGCCATCACCTCGCGCAGTACGGCCGGACGGCGACGACGCGGGATGGCCGCCCGCTCGATCCGCAAGCCCTCCACGTCCTGCTCCTGGCCCAGCTCGAAGAGGGGACGGCGGTGGTGCTCCTGGATGGGCTCGACGAGATCGACGATCCGGCCCAACGCTATGACATCGCGCACGAGATCGACCGCTTCATCGACGCCTGGTTGCCGGCGGGCGACGACGAGCTCGCCAAGGGCCTCGGTCCGGCAGAGTTCCCCGGGGGGATCGCCCAGCCCTACCAGGTCGGCGGAGTGCAGTTGGTCGTCACCAGCCGCATCGTCGGTTACCAGATGGCGCCGCTCAGCAAGCGGGCGACCCACCTGACCATCGAAGCCATGGAGCCCAGGGCCGTCGATCGCTTCTGTGACGTCTGGGTGCGCGCCGCCCGCCGGGCGGCGCTGCCGCGGGAGGCCTGGAATGCGCTGGCCGAGCGGGAAGCCGAACGGGAAGCGGCAGGGCTCAAAACGGCGATCGCCGACCTCCGGCGCCGCGATGCGGGCGAGCTGGCGAGCAATCCGCTCCTCGTGACCATCCTTGCCCTGGTCTACCAGCACGGCCAGCGTGGGTTCCCCCGCCAGCGCGTCCGCCTGTACGCCATGGCGGTTTCCATCCTGCTCGAAAAATGGCGGCTCCGGGCGCAGGGGAAGGGCGAGCGCCTGCGCACCGACGAGGAGCTCCTGGCCATCCTCGTGCCCCTGGCGGCCGAGGTGCATGCGACCTCCGGGATCGGGGTCATCGACGAGCCCAAACTCGAGGCCGTGCTCCGCCAGCATCTCGAGCCCGCAGAGGCCATCGCCTTCCGCACCGTCCTCAGCGAGGAGGTGGGGCTCCTGGCCGCCCGCGGACAGGGCGTCTACGGCTTCCTGCATCTCACCTTCCAGGAGTACCTCGCGGCCTGCCATCTGGCGCATGACCGCGCGAGCGCCACCGTCGCCATCCTCGACCGCCTGAGCTCCCCGCGCTGGCGCGAGCCGATCTTGATGGCTCTGGGGCTCCTGAGCAGTGAGCTGGACGAGCCGGCTTTCGAGGCGCTCCTGAGCTCCATGCTCGACCACCCGGACCCCCTGGGGAACCTGATGCCCCGGGCTCCGCTGCTGATCGTTGCCGCCCTCCCCGAGATGGTACAGATCCCCCCGCGGGCCGTCGAACGGGTGGCGGAGCGCCTGCTCGCCGCGGCGTCTGAGCGCAGCGCGCTCGAACGCTTCCCCCGTCTCCGGCAGCAGGTGGAGGGGGCTTATACGGCGCTCCTGAAGCGCCGGGAGGGCGGCGACACCGCCGTAGAGGAGACCGCCGAGCGCGTGCTCTGCGAGAGCCTGACGGCTCCGAGCGAGGGGCCCGGGCCTACGGCGCGCCGGCTGGCCGCGGCACGGCTGGCACGCGCTGCCAAGAGCGATTCCCTGCGCCTCGCCGAAGCCCTGGAGGCCGCCCTCCCCCGAGACAGCGCGGCCTGGGGGTGGCCGGTCGACGACGCCCTGCGCGCCCTCAAGGCGCGAGCTCCCGAGGTGCCGCTAGGCGGGCGCCGAGCCCTTGGCCGCGAGCTGCTTCGAAACGCCGAGCTCGCCGAGCGCTTCCTCGCCGACTCCGGCTGGGTGCGGATCGGAATGGCCCTCTACGGTGGTCTCGACAGCGGCCTTCCCGAGCGCCTCGCCGCGAAGGAGCTGGAGTTGGCGATGGTGAACCATGAGCAGATCCGGTGGGGTGAACGGTCCGGGGATCCGCGGGCTGCGGAGACTCAGGAGCGGTTGAGCACGGAGCGCGGAGTGATCGAAGCGGCCCTCGGGGAGCTCCGGAAGAGTGGGAGCTCGTTCCGCATCGAGAGGATGCACCGGGACGTCCCCTGGCTGACTGAGGAGGTGATCGGCTGCCTCCTGGCGCGCCGGCCGTCCACGTCGCTGATCCCCTGGCTCGAAGATCGCTGGCGCGAACCGCTCTCGCTCCAGAAGCGCGGCGAGGTGTTCCTGGCTCTCGTGGCCCTCGGAGCCCCGCCGGCCGTCGACCCCTCCGGGGAACCGCTCTCCACCTCCGTGCTCGCGCTGCTCTCTCGGGTGGCCCAGACCCTCGAAATCGCGGTCAGCGCGGCGGTCGTGCCCGCCCTGGCGACCTTCAAGGCCGCCGCCGAGGAGGATCCCGGCGACGCCTGGACCGAGCTCGTGCGGGCGACTCTCCGGGTGGCGCAGGCCTTCGGCAGCGGCCCGGTCAACGTGATGGAGCTCGCCGGCTCGCGGGCGCCCCTCCTCGCCGAAGCCTGGCAGAACGCGTTCGCGGGCTCCGCCGAAGATCCGGTCTACAGCCTGGCGGTCGTTCTCGACACCGCAGCCGGCCAACTCGCCGCTTCGCCGATGCTCCTCGCCGAGACCTTCGCCGTCGCCCACGAGAGTGCCAACGGACTCTGGGAGGGACATCGCGGCTGGGCTCTGGACCGCCTGGCTCCCCTGCCGGAAGGTCCGCGCGATGTCCTCGTCGCCGCCCTGGACGCCCTCGCCGCGCTCGACGAACCGTTCGATTTCGTCCGCGGCTGGGCCTTGACCGTCCTCGCGCCCCTCTTCCCGGAGCACGGGCTCCTCCCTGAGGCGCTGATCCTTGCTTTGGGTAGCCTCTCCGACCGCTTCGCCACCCGGACCGAGACGATCCAGGCCCTCCTCGAGCAGGGAGATCCGGACGCGGAGCTCCTGCTCGCAGTCGATCCCATCGCCCAGCTCCTGGCGGAGATCGAGGGGATCACCGATCCATACTTGCGTTTTCGCGGCTATTGGCAGCTCCTCCGCCACTTTTCGGACCTGCGCGGCGAGCTCCTCGCGACGCCCGACCCTGCGGTCCTCAAGGGCAACCGGCCGCAAGGTAGCCTCTGGGGGAGACTCCGGGCGGCGGTGACGGAGCGCAGCGCGGTCTTGGCCGCCGCCGCGCCCCGTGCCGCCCAGGCGATCACCGATCCGTTGCTCCGGGCCTGGGCCTGCGAGCGCTTGGCCGCACTCGGCCACCAGCCGGAGGAGTGGATGCGGCGCGCCCGGCAGGCGGCACTGAGCATCCCGGCCCGCCGGCATGAACAGCGCGCGCGAACCCTGGCTCGGCTCGCGGCGGCCTTCCCCCTGGAAGAGAGCAACGCTCTGCTCGCCCTGGCGCTCGACGACGTCGCGGCGCTCGACGAAGAACGCCGGGCCGCAGCGCTCTTCAGCCTGCGGTCCGCCCTGCCCGGTGGCGGGAGTCTCCGCGACCGCTTCGAGCGGCTCGTCGCCGGCCTCCGCGATCCGCGGTGGCGTGCCCAGGCGGAGCGCGCCGCGGCCCCGCTTCTTGAGCTCTATGCCGCGCCCCTCGCGGAGCGCGACAGCGGCCTGTCCGCACTCCTCCTGGGAGCGACGATCCATGATCTTCAACAGCGTTTCCTCCTGCCTTGGGACGCAGCCGGCCTGTGGCAAGTCCTCGACACACCTCGCCGGCAAGAGGCGCTCGACGCCCTTCGCCAGCGCTCCCGTGTCTCTGGGCTTCGACTCACCCGCGAGGCCGCCGTGACGCTCGGCAGGCTCCTCGAAGGCGGAGAGGACAGCCTCGTGCGCGAGATCCTGCCGTGGGTCCAGAATCCCGACGCCTCCGTGCTGCCCATCGTGCGGCGCTGGCCGGCCGGCGGCGACCCGGAGGTCCGCCGCTACCGCGATCTCCTGCTCGCCGAGGTCGAGGATCTCTCGGAGCTGACCCTGCCGGCCTTGATCGAGCTCCTCTCCCATCCCGACGATCGCACCCGCTACCGCGCGGCCCTGGCCCTGTATGGCGACTTCTCGGACCTGCATCGTATTTTCAACGTCTCCTCTCTGGGATCGCGAACGCTCCATCGCCTGGCCCGGGCCCTCCTCGACTGCCGGGATCAGGCGCAGGTTGCCCAGGCGATCGGTTGGGCGTTCGAGCGCACCCGGCACAATGATGAACGCTGCCTCTCCACCTGGGTGGAGGAGGCGGCCGAGGAGACTCCAGAAGGGGAGGAGGCCCGCCTGATCCTGGGGGACATTCAAAAGATTACAGGAAGCGCCTGGCGAAGGTTCGTCAAGGAAATCGCGAAACCCTCTCCCAAGGCGCAACGGGCGCTGCTCCGGAGCGTCTGCAGACTGCTCGATCGAGACTGGATCACGCCCGAGCGCTGGGCCGAGATCGCGCCCTCCGTCCGGGGGATATCCCGCGCTGCTTTAACCCAGGACACGTATCTCCTGGATCATCCGGCCGCCCTGGTCGAGGCGGCAGACCTCGCCTGGCGGACCCACCGGAATTTGCCGATGGGTCCGATGGCCGCCGCGGCCAGGCAGATCTTCGCGGCCAAGCGCCAGCCGCTCTCCCGGCTGCTCGACGCGGATAGCGAGGAATTGCGCCAGACACTCAAGAAGCTGGGAGGTCTGGTCTGGGCTGGTGAGCCTTATCACGAAAGGATCCGGGCCGCCGCCCAGCGGGTGGAGCAGAGTCCGCACCTCCTGGCAGTCCTGATGAGCTGGCTGGCCGACGAGCTCCGCCATGAGATGCCGGATGATCGTTCCTGGTTCACCGACCCCAAGAGCGAACTTCTCGCCGTTCTCGCCGTCGCCGCCGAGAAGCTGCCGATCTCCTTCCTCGCGGAGGCGCAGACTCTCCCCGACCTCGCGCCTCTCCTCCGGGATGCGGCGCGGTTCCAGGGTAGCTATACCGGCCGGCAGGCCGCCCTGATCCTGCTCAGCTACCTGCGCCGCTTCGATGCCGAAGCCAAGGTGGCGGTGCGATCGGGCCTGGCGGACGTCGGCCATGTCCAGAGGACGGCGATCGGGTCGATCGGCCGCTACCGCGACGTGGATCGTGCCTTTCTGGAGGAGCTCTTCGACGACCTCGTCGCCGCGCCGGGCGTCGCCGCCTATGCGACCGGACGGGCGCTCGCCGCCCTGGCGCGCAACCTCTACCGCCCGCCGGAGGAGCGCGACGCGATCCTCTCCGCCCTGACGCGCGCCGTGGATCACCCGCACTGCCGGCGGGATGTCTATCTCCTCGAGAGCAATGACTCCTCTGGGAAGCGGAAGGAGACCATCCGGCACGTGGGGCGCCTGGATCAGACCTTCCACGAGCTGCTCCTGGAGCTCAACGGCACCATCGACCTCGGCCGGCAACGCCCGCGCCCGGGAGAAGAGAGGCAGGAGGGATGAAGCGATTCACGATTCCCTGTGACTTCAATGGCACCAAGGCCCCGTTCCACATCTATGTCGGCAAACCCCTTTCGGGGCGCCACCCGCTCAAGTTCCAGGCCGCCTGGCTGCGGGAGATGCGCAGCGGCACCATGCCCCCGGAGGTGATGGAAAGCTTCCAGAAGCTGATGGACATTGCTGAGGAGAACCGGGTCTCTTTCGAGGAGATCTGCGTCTACGCCTTGGGGACGGTCGACAGCGAGGGCAAGTCAAAGACGGCGACTGACGATGAACCGGAGGTCTCCACCGGCTCCGACTCCCAGGGCTAACCGGTCCGAGCTGCCAGCCTCCTGGCGAAGCCTGGTACGCTCGCTGGCCGTGACAGCAAAAGGCCAAGCCTCTTTGGACCAGCAGGAGAGAAACCGCAGATGCCCCACCACCCACCCCAACAGCATCCCCATAAATCGGAGAGCTCAGTCCTCCACTGGCTGCTCGATTCCGACCCTTCGATCCGCTGGCAAGTCCTCCGCGACCTGACCGATGCTTCCGCGGATGAGGTCGCTATCGAGCGGGCGAAGGTCGCGACCGAGGGCGCGGGGGCGCGGCTCCTCGCCCTCCAGGCTCCCGACGGACGGTGGGGCGGCACGGCGTGGAACCGCGGGTGGGACTCGACGATGCATGTCCTGTCGCTCCTCTGGGCGATGGGGCTCGATCCCGCGAGCGAGGAGGCACGGCGCGCGGTGGGGCTCGTCCGCGACCGCGTGACGTGGCGCGGATGCGGTCCGCGGGAGGTGCACGACAACCCCTTCTTCGCCGGCGAGGTCGAGCCCTGCATCAACGGGCAGGTGGCGGCGCCGGGCGCGTACTTCGGCCAGGACGTCCAGGGCATCGTCGATCGGCTGCTCGGGGAGCAGCTGGCGGATGGGGGCTGGAACTGCGAGGCCCCCCACCGCTCGACGCGGTCGTCGTTCCACACCACGATCTGCGGGCTCGAAGCCCTGCTCGAATACGAACAGGCGGGCGGGGGCGGCCCGGCGGTCAGCTCGGCCCGGCTCCGCGGACAGGAGTATCTCCTCGCACGCCGCCTCTTCAGGCGCCGGTCGACCGGCGAGGTCGTCGATGCCGCGTGGACGCGCTTCGCCTTCCCGACGTGGTGGCACTACGACGTGCTGCGGGGGCTCGAATACCTGCGCCGGGCCGGCGTCGCGCCCGACGAGCGGGTCGCCGAGGCGATCGAGCTGGTCGCGGCGAGGCGCGGCGACGACGGCCGATGGCCGCTCGACGGCCGGTATCCCGGCAGGATGCCGATCGAGACGGACGAGGGCGAGGGCCGGCCGAGCCGGTGGAACACCCTCCGCGCCCTGCGCGTGCTGGACTGGTACTCCACCCGAGACTGACGCCGAGGGAACCGGAAGGAGACGGGCAGCGAGCCGGGGCGGGCTCGACTCGGCGGTCGCCGGACGCTTCCGGTTGCGCTCCAAATTCTCCTTTTTGCGCCCCGGAACCCTCTTTTCTCGCCGCAAAAAGAGGCTTTCTTTAGCGGAAAACATCTTTTCTGGCCGCAGAACCTTCTTTTCTCCGCAAGAAAAGAAGCTGTTGGGGCGCGGAATCTTCTTTTTGGCTCGCGATTGCCTCTTTTCTGGAGGCAAAAACCGGTTTTTCGAGGCTGAAAAGAGGTTTCTGCGCCATGAAATCCGGTTTTCTGCACCCTGTCCCCTCTTTTTGCGACCTGAAATGCCGCCCCTGGATCTAGGAATGACGCCTTCGGGCGACAGCGGGTGCTTTTTCTGTCTTGACAGCCTCGGGGCTAGCTCTCCGCGGCCCGACAGGGTCTTCGTAGAGACGTCCAGCCGTTACCTCAAAAATCCCCGGAACCCTGACGCCAGGGCGTCTCCGCAGGCCAGAGACGCCCTGGTGTTCGTGGTCGCGGAAAAGCCGTGGTAGCGGCTGGGCGTCTCTACCCCTCACCTCGGATGCGGCGATTTGCCCATATCGCCCCTTCCCCAGCACTTGACAGAAACTCGCAGTTGAGCGCACACTGCTTTTCAGCCACTCACACACATCAAGGGCCTCCGACGCGTCGGTCGTCCCTTCCGATCACGGAGGCGAACATGGCAACGACCGCAGTGCGGCCGGCCGGTTCCACCAATGGAACCTGGACGGCGTCGATCGAGCATCACGCCCGCGTCAGTCTCGGCCTGCCCAAGGGCGCTCTCACGCCGCCCCAGCTGTTCAACGCCACCGCCCTGGCCGTCCGCGAAGAGGCCGTCGGGCATCTTTTAGACACCGAGGAGCGCTACCTGAAGGCCGACGCCAAGCGGCTGTACTACCTCTCGATGGAGTTCCTCGCCGGCCGCTCGCTCGAAAACAACCTGCAGAACCTGGGCGCCTTGAACGCGGCGCGCCAGGCTCTGATCGGGGTCGGTGGCGACCTGGAGACGGTGCTTAAGACCGAGCACGACGCGGCTCTCGGCAACGGCGGCCTCGGCCGGCTGGCCGCCTGCTTTCTCGACTCTCTGGCCAGCCTCGACCTGCCGGGCTTCGGCTACGGCATCCACTACGAGTACGGCCTCTTTCGGCAGGAGATCGACAACGGCAGCCAGCGCGAGCAGCCCGACAACTGGCTCGCCTACGGCAGCCCCTGGGAGATCGAGCGCCCGGACGAGGCCTGCCACGTCCCCGCCTACGGCCACATCGAGCATGCGGAGGACGCGGCGGGAAACTACGTGCCGCTCTGGCTCGGCTGGAAGGCCCTGGTCGGCGTGCCCTACGACTTCCCCATCGTCGGCTACGGCGGCCGGACGGTCAACTGGCTCCGCCTGTTCGCCGCCCGCTCCTCGCAGGAATTCGACATGGAGATCTTCAACGGTGGCGACTACCTGCGCGCCGTCGAGCAGAAGATGGAATCGGAAACCATCTCGAAGGTGCTCTACCCCTCGGACGCCGTGGCCGCCGGGCGCGAGCTGCGTCTCTTGCAGGAGTACTTCCTCGTTGCCTGCGCGGTACGCGACATGGTGCGCCGTTTCGAGCGGCGTCCGAATGCCGATTTCAAGGATTTCGCCGAGCACGTCGCGATCCAGCTCAACGACACCCACCCGACCCTCGCGGTGCTCGAGCTCCTGCGGCTGCTGCTCGACGAGAAGGGACCTGCCGTGGGAGGAGGCCTGGAAGGTCGTCTGCGCCACCTGTGGCTACACCAACCACACGCTCATGCCGGAGGCGCTGGAGCGCTGGTCCGTGCCGCTCCTGGAGCACGTCCTGCCGCGCCACCTCCAGCTCCTCTATGAGGTCAACCACCGCTTCCTCGCCGGGGTCGCCGAACGCTGGCCGGGCGACGTCGATCGCCTGCGCCGGATGTCGATCATCGAGGAGAGCGAGCCCAAGCAGGCGCGGATGGCGCATCTGGCGATCGTCGGCAGCCACGCGGTCAACGGCGTCGCCGCCATGCACTCGGAGCTCGTGAAGACCGATCTCGTGCCCGATTTCTATGCGCTCTGGCCGGAGAAGTTCAACAACAAGACCAACGGGGTCACCCCGAGAAGGTGGCTGCTCACCGCCAACCCCGGGCTCGCGCGGCTCCTCGACGAAGCCGTGGGGACCGGCTGGCCGGCGGATCTCGAACGGCTGCGGGGGCTCGAAGCCCTGGCGGACGACGTCGGGTTCCACGACGCCTTTTCTGCCGTCAAGCGCCAGAACAAGGAGCGCCTGGCGGAGCTGATCGCCGACTCGACCCGCATCGAGGTCGATCCGACCTCGCTGTTCGACATCCAGGTCAAGCGCATCCACGAGTACAAACGCCAGCTGCTGAACGCCATGCACATCGCCCATCAGTATCTCGCCCTGGTCGAGGACCGGGAGACCCCGCCGGTGCCCAAGACCTACGTCTTCGCCGGCAAGGCGGCGCCCGGCTACTGGGTGGCGAAACAGATCATCCTCCTCATCAACAGCCTGGCCGAGGTGGTCAACAACGATCCCCGCGCCCGCGACTGGCTGCGCGTCGCCTTCGTTCCCGACTACCGGGTGTCGCTCGCCGAGATCATCATCCCCGCGGGCGACCTCTCCGAACAGATCTCGACCGCCGGCACCGAGGCCTCGGGCACCAGCAACATGAAGTTCGCCATGAACGGCGCCCTGACGATCGGCACTCTGGACGGCGCCAACGTCGAGATCCGCGAAGAGGTGGGCGCGGAGAACATCTTCATCTTCGGGCTCAAGGTCTATGAGATCGCGGCGTTGAAGGCGAGCGGCGCCTACCGGCCGGCCGACCTCTATGCGAACGATCCCGCCCTCCGCCGCGTGCTGGACGCCTTCTCCGGCGATCGGTTCTCGCCGGGCTTCCCGGGCCGCTTCGACTGGGTCCGGCGGAACCTCGTCGACCACGGTGATCCCTATTTCCACCTGGCGGACTTCGCCGCGTACCGCGAGGCCCAGGAGCTCGCGGGGCGGCAGTACCGAGAGCCCGGAGAGTGGTGGCGAAAGGCGATCCTCAATGTCTCGCGGACCGGCAAGTTTTCGAGCGACCGGACGATCCGCGAGTACGCGGACGAGATCTGGGACCTGCGGAGTGTCCCCGAATGAACGTCGCCCCCGAGACCGCCGGGGAGCGCGATCCGCGGACCGCGCTCCTCGGCCTGGTCAGCCCGGAGTTCGCCGTCGAGCGCGGCCATCCCCTGCCGCTCGGCGCCACGCTCCGCCGGCGCGGCATCAATTTCGCCGTCGTCTCGGCGCACGCCTCGTGGGTCCACCTGATCCTCTACCCGCCCGGCACGCCGACCGCGGAAGCGGTCGCGATGCCGGCCATCGAGCTCGTCCTCGACCCGCGAACGAACCGCACGGGCGACATCTGGCATGCGTTCGTGGCCGGCCTCGACCCCGGGGTCGAGTACGCCTTTCGCGCCGGCGGTCCGCCCGAGGCGCCCGATGCGGCGGATATTCCTCTCAAGCGTTTCGATCCGCGGTGCGAGCTGCTCGATCCGTTCGCCAAGGCGTTGGTCGGCGCCGCCGGCTGGGGCGGCGAGCCGATCGGCGATCCCGGTCCTGGCGGAAAAACCGACGACGCCCTGATGGTCCTCGCCAACTCGAGCGACGAAGCCGTGCTCTGCGAGCTGCCGCTTCTGGGCGACCGCCGCTTCCGCCTCGCCGCCGACAGCGCCCTTCCCTCGCCTTTCGATTTCAACCCCGACGGCGCCGAGCCGCTCCTCGTCGACGCCTTCACCTACACGGTCGCTCCCCATTCCACCGTCCTTCTGGTCGGGCGCTGACGGAAACGGCGGCCAGGCCTTTCAAGGAGATGCCATGAACATCGATTTTTCTCTCTCGCACGGCGTCACGCTCGCCAAGCTCCTCGACCGCCGGCTCGACGCCGCCGGCGCACCGGATTTCAAAACCCGGATGGGCGACCGCATCGGGACCGGCCTGTCCCTCCTCGTGCTCGACCTTTCCGCCGTGGATTTCGTCGACAGCACGGGCCTTTCGGCCATCCTCTCGGCTTTGAAGCGCCTGCCGCCCGAGGGCGGGATCCTGGCGCTCGCCGGCTGCCGGAAGCCGGTCACCGAGCTCATCAAGCTGACCCGGCTCGACCGCGTCCTGCGGCTCTTCGCGACCCCCGAGGAGGCCGTCGAAGCGCTCGCCGCCGGCTGAGCCGAGACCCTACCGAGGAGACGCCATGAACGAATCGATCGCCGCGGTCCTACCGCCGGCCGGCCCGCGGCATGCCTGGGCCTACAGTCCCACCGCGGACGGCCGTGATCTGCGGATCGACTTCCTGCGCGGAGTCGTGATGCTCGTCCTCGTCGTCGTCCACTTCGAGATTTTTTCCCTTTACAACTTTCTCGCCTGGGAGAGGTTCGGGGTGATCTCCGGAGCGGAAGGTTTCGTCCTTCTCTCCGGCTCGGTGATCGGTATGATCTACCGGCGGCGCATCGAGGAAAAGGGTTGGCGCGACGCCGGCTTCAAGCTCTTCGACCGCGCGACGCTCCTCTACCGGGTCAACGTCTTCGTGAGCGTCAGCATCTTTCTCCTGAGTCTCCTGCCCGTCCTGGACATGCGGGCCGTGATGAGCTTCACCGACCGCGGCTCCGGCACCGTCTACCAGCTCTACCCCGAGCCGGGCAACAACGTGCAAACCTGGCTCGCCCGCATCCTCACTCTGCGCGGCGGACCGCACCAGATCCAGATCCTCGGTCTCTACGTGTGTCTTCTGGCTCTCTCGCCGTTCGCTCTCTTCCTCCTGCGGCAGGGGCGTTGGCGTCTCCTTCTCGCGCTCTCGTGGCTCTTCTACATTTTCAACTGGGCCTACCCGCAGATGCCGACCGGAGCGCAGTTCGAATACGCCTTCCCCCTTCTCACCTGGCAGCTCCTCTACGTCCACGGCCTGACCTTGGGCTATTACCGGGAGAGCGTCTTCGCCTTCATGAGCGGCCGGCGCGGCCGGCCGCTCCTCATCGCCTGCTGCATCCTCTTCGGCGCCTTCTTCTTTTTCGCCCAGAACACGCCCAATCCGCTCATCCCGGCCTACGCGCGCCTGGCGATGATTCCGCCAACGGTCTTCAACAAGCTGTACGATCCCTACTTTCTCAAAAATACCCTGGGACCGCTGCGGGTCTTAAACGATGCCGTGGCCCTGGTCGCCGCTCTCACTCTTCTGACCCTCCTCTGGCGACCGCTCGAACGCGCCTTCGGCTGGTTCTTCATCCCCATCGGCCAGGCCTCGCTCTATGTCTTCGTCGTCCACGTCTACGTGCTGGCGCTCTTCAGCAACGCATTTCCGTTCCACCTGACGACGGAGCACGGCGACCTGTGGATCAATACCCTCCTCCACACGGCGGCCTTGGCGATCCTCTGGCTTCTCGTGCGCTACAAGGTGCTCTACCGCTGGGTGCCGCGCTGAGGCTCCGGCCCGGCCGGGATCGCCGGGAGGTCGAGAAAGGGCTTGCCGCCGCGCTGTAAGAAGAGCATCGCTTCCAGGATGACGGCATTGGTGTTGACGTTCTGCGCTTTGTTGGTCGCGCCATCGCGCTCGTAGATCCCGGCGTAGAAGCCGAGGCGCGGATGGAGCAACGGCTCGACGGCCCGGCGCAGGCGCTTGCCGTAGTCGTCGGGGTAGAGGGCCGCCCAGCCGAACGCCGCCTTGGTGCCGAGCGTCCGCAGCTCGGGAACGTCGCGGCCGCCGGCGCTCCGGCACTGCCAGGGCCGGTCGTCGGCGAAGACCGAGTTGTAGGCGAACCAGGGCTCCTGGTCGAGCGCATCCTCCCCCACCGCGGTCAGCATCCGGGTCGTCTCGAAACGCCGCCGCTGGGCGGCGTGGACGGTCTCGGTGAAACCCTGGAAGGTCGGGTCGATGCCGCCCAATTCGAGGCCGGCGAGGATGAACGGGTCGCTCGTCAGATTGGCGTTCTCGCGCCGGTCGCGCGGGACGCTCTGGCCGTCGAGCGGGGTGAAGACGATCTCTCCGTAGCCGTGCGCCGCCTGGAGGGCCACGCCCCAGAGAGCGTAACCGGCGGCGGCGTACTGCTCATAGCCCAAGCGCCCTTCCTGGTTGAGGCTCTCGCCGTTTTTGGTGACGATCGCCCCGTGCATCTCGCCGCCGGCCGCGAGGCGGGAGAAATCGAACCGCTGGACCACCTTCTCGACCCGCGGGCGGAGGTCCGGATAGAAGTCGGCGGTGATCCGCAGCCAGATCAGCAGGCGTCCGAGGTCGAGCGCCGACCAACCGCTTCCGACCGGCGACGGGTGGTTTAGGAGATCGACCATGCGGCCGCTCTGCGTCTGGTATTCGCGGTTGGGCAGCTCGCCCTTGTAGAGCGACATCTCACGCAGCGTCGTCAAGAACAGCACGGCATCGCGGTGGAAGCTCCCCGCATCGAGGATGTGGAGCTGCTCGGCCGCGACCAGGCCGGCGAGCCCGCTGCCCAGATCCCACAGGGTGGCGTAGGGGTAGCCGGCGACGGAGTTGTAGAGCCCGGTGTTCTCCTGCCGGGCGGCGACGAAGTACCGCCAGGCCGCCCGCGCCACCGCCAGGTCCGTCATGGCGAGCGGCGCGGCCTCGCCCTTCGGCTCGGCGGGCTTCTCAGGCGTAGGCGCCGGAGGCGGCAGGCTGGGAGTCGGAGCGGGAGTGATCTCCGCGGGGGAGCCCGCGCTCGGCAAGCCGTGCCCGCCAAGCCCGGCAGGTGAAACTGGGGCCGGGCTCGCAGTGGGGTCCAGAGCCAGGGCCGGCGGCGGCTCCTCTGCTACGCGGCCCCGCGTCTCGGGAGCGCTCTTCTCCTCCTCTTCCACCCCCAGCGGACGCGCGAAGTAGTCGCGTTGCACGGGGATCGGCAGCCCGGCGTCCTCCTGGGGAGAGGGCAGGCCCGGCCGCGGCCCCGAGTAGTCGAGAAAGCCGGTGGCGGACGCGAGCGCGAGGAGTTGGAGCTCCCCCGCCGCCGGGGTGGGACCTCCGGCGGTCACCTCCGCGCCCCGCAGGCTGGCCTGGATCTCGCGGACCCGCCGGCCGAGGACCGCGCGCTCCACTTCCCAGGAGGTGCCGGCCTCCAGCCACCAGCGGATCGCCTGCGACCAGGCGACATAGGCGCGCCCATCCCTGGCGCGTTCGAAAGCGATCGTCGCGAGAACCGCCGACAGGGCCGCCTGTCGCAGGACGCCGGGGTTGCTCCCCTCCCGCGACTGCTCCGCGGCGGCGGCGAGCCAGGCGACCCCCGCCGTGCGCGGGTCGCCGGCCTGGAGCAACTCGCGCCCGTGGGTGTTGGGATCCGTGAGGGCGACGAGCGGAGCCGAGCGAGCGGCGGCGAGCGCGATCACGATCGCGATCCGGCCGGCTCTCAGCCCGAGTCGCGCCCAGCGGATCAAGGCTCGCCTTTGCATCCCGCCCTCTCGTTCGGAAAGCAGCGCCCCGGATGGCGGAACGGGTCGGCCAGGAACGCCGTCAGATACGAGCCGGGCGCGTCGCGCCCGAAGAGCTTGCCCTGAAGCTTGTAGAGGAGGCTCTCCAAGACGATGGCGTTGGTGGTGCAGGAGATCGTCCGCTCGTAGCCGCCGGTCGCCTCGTAGCGCCCCTCGAACCACCCCTTCTGGGGGTCGTAGAGGTGGCGCGTGCCGCGCATCAGCTCGTCGGTGTAGGCGGTCCGCCAGAGCGCCCAGAGGCCGAAGACGGCGCGGGTCGAAACCAGCGACTTGTCGAGGAAGACGTCGCCGTGATCGGAGATGGTGTTCCACGGATAGCCGGCGACGAAGATCGAGTCGTAGACGAAAAAAGGGTTCTGCGACAGCGGATGGTCCGTCCGCGCGGTCAGCACGTGGGTCTGCCGAAAGCGGGCCTCCTGGACGGCGTAGATGCGCTCTGCCAGATCCGCCAGGACGAAATCGCTGTGCTCGGTGTCGTTGCTCGTCCGGTCGTCGACGCGATCCCAGTTGAGCTCCAGGCCCTCCAGCACGGCGGGGCCGGAGAGGACCGGCGCGAAGCCGCCGGTCTCTCTCGGATCTTCCGCGTCGTAGAGGATCTCGACGCCGTCGATTTTGAGGCGCGCGAAAGGCGCGATCCGCGAGGCGCGGGTGGTGTCGAAGCCCCAGGCCTGAAAGCCCAGGGCGGCGTACTGCTGGTAGCCCAGCTGCCCCTCGCTCAGCAGCTGCAGCCGATCCTGCATGCGGGCGCCGCCGTGGAGCCCGCCGCACTCGTCCACGACGTCGCAGAAGCTCAAGCGGAGCACGGCTTTCTCGATGTACTCCCGATAGGCCGGGTAGCGCTGGGCGGCGATCCGCAGCCAGAGCAGCAGCCGGCCGAGATCGATCGCCGACCAGCCGATCGCCTCCGGCTGGTTGGCATAGTTGACCATGCGGCCGCTCGCCGTGTTGTAAAGGCGGTTGGGCAGCCGATCCAGAAAGAGGGGCATGGTGTTGAGAAATTGGAGGGTGAGGCTCAGGCGGGCGTCGAGGTCGCGCTGGGTGATGAGCCCGAGCTCTTTGGCGGCGAGCATCGCCGCCAGGTGATCCGCCAGGTTCCACAGGCTCGCGGCCGGGTACTGATCGACCGAGCCGACGAGCCCGGTCGCGGGGTTCTCATTGTTCTCGAAGTATTTCCACGCCGCCTTCGCCCATTCCTTTTCCTCGTCGCTCAAGGGGCCGTGCCGGCCCTGGTGGAAGAGCTCGGAATCGCGGACCGAAGAGACCCCACGATAGACACCGCGGACGATCACGCCGCAGCCGGCGAGCAGGATCGCCGCCGCGAGCGAGAGAGCCCGGCACCAGCGACCGCGCAACGGCCCTGACCTCAAGGTGGATCCTTGCAGCTGACACTGCGCGGCACGCAGCGCACCGCGCCGTTCGAGCGCTCGTTGACCAGATAGTGCTCCCAGAGGCTCGGCGCGCCGCTGAAGCGCAGGAGCTTGCCCTCCACCTTGTAGAGCAGGAGCTCTAAGAGAATCCCGTTGTTGTTGGCGGTGAAGGTTTTGATCACGCCCCGGCCGTCCTCGTAGATCCCCTCGTAGAAACCCTTCTCCGGATCGTATTTGTTGGCGACGATGCGGAACAGCAGGTCGGTATAAGGCGTATCCCAGAGTGCCCAGAGGCCGAGCGCGCCCTTGATCGCGATCGCCGCGAAACGCGGCGAATACAGGCCCTCCTCGGTGATCGTGTTCCAGGCGAAGCCGTCGCTGAAGATCGTGTCGTAGACGAAGTAGGGTGCGCTGTCCAGCTGGTGCTCGGTGCGCGCCGTCACGATTCCTGTCGCCTTGTAGCGCGCCTCCTGCACGCGGTAGATGCGGTCGGCGAAATCCGCCATCCAGGGGATGCTGTGGTGCATGTCGTCTTCGCTCTTGTCGGAAGCCAGGTCCCAGTTGAGCTCGATGCCGGAAAGGATGTAGCTCTCGGAGACGACGTAGTTGTGCGCCTTGAGCTCCCGCGGGTCGCGGGTGTCGTACGGGATGTCGATGCCGTAGATCGGGATGACGGCGTAGGGCTCCGGCAGCTCCGCCCGCGGCGCCGGTGCTCCCCAGAGATCGAAGCCCTGGGCCGAGTACTCCTCGTAGCCGAGCCGTCCCTCCTGCGCGTAGACGGTCGACTTGTCGGTATCGATGTAGGCCCCGAAGAGGGTGCCGCAGGCGTCGACGACGTGGCAGAAGTTCCAGCGCATGACGACTCTGTCCGCGGCGTTGCCGTGCTCCGGATAGTACTCGCGGAGGATGCGGAGCCAGATCAAGAGACGGCCGATATCGAGGGCGGAAAAGCCGATCTCACCGGGAACGTTCCCATAGTTCACTTTTTCCGCCGTCTTCGTGTTGTACACCTTGTTCGGCAGCTCGCCCCGGTAGAGCGAAACCGAGCCCAGAGTGTGGAGCAGGGCGACGACCCGGCGATCGAATTCGCTCGTCGGGATGAGGCAGAGGCGATGGGCGGCGATCAGCCCCCCCAGGTAGGAGGCGGTGTCCCACAGGGTGGTCGACGGGTAGGTGTCGACGGCGTTGACGAGGCCGGTCTCTTTCTGCTCGTTGTTCTCGAAGTACCGCCAGGCGATCTTCGCCATTTCGAGCTCTTTCGGCGTCAGGCAGCCGTTCCGCCCGGGATGACGGGCCGTGCCCGAGCAGGCCGCGGTCGCCATGCAGCAGACCGGTTGCGTCTGCCCCTGCCCGGTGGCACAGGCCGCCGCCGCCGTCGCTTCGCGCTCCACCCTGGAGACGGCCGCCGTGCCGGCCGCGCTCGTCGCGGGAGCCGCCTTCGCCGCATAGCCGCTGCAGCCGAGAGGGCCCCCCAGCGCGGTCAGCGCGGCGATGCCGACCAGCAGAAAGGCCGGCCAACGCGGCGTCATGGCGCGCTCTTCCCGGCGTCGCCTTGGACCAGCGGGCCGAGGTGACGGTAGGCGAGGCTTTCCAAAAGAATCGCGTTGGTGTTGCAGGTGATCGCCCGATTCGGCTGGCCGTCGCTCTCGTAGCGGCCGGAATAGTAGCCGCGCGCCGGATCGTAAAGACCCTCGACCGCCGCGACGAGCTGGGCGGTATAGGCCGTCCGGTAGAGCGCATCCCAACCGAAGGCCGCCTTGACGCTCAGGCTCCGGTCGACCGAAGCATCGGCCCCGGTGTCGGTCAGCGTGTTCCACGCCTTGCCGTCGCTAAAAACGGTGTTGTAGACGAAATAGGGCGCCCGGTCGATGTTGTCCTCGCTCACCGCGGTGAGCACCCCGGTGCGGTGGAAGCGCGCCTCCTGCGCGGCGAAGACCCGCGCCGCGAGATCGCGGCTGGCGCGATCCCAACCGAACTCCAGGCCGTCGAGGACGTAGGGCTCGCTCACGACGTAATTGTGCGCCCCGAAGAGCTGCGGCGTCCGGCTGTCGGTCGCGACCTCGATGCCGTCGATCTTCACCCACTGCACGAACTCCCGGTATCCGAGGGCTTCGGAGACGTCCTGCCCGAGGAGCGTGAACGACTTGGCCGCGTACTCCTCGTACCCCAGGCGCCCCTCCTGCTGGCTCGCGACCTGGCCGTCGGGTTTCAGGATCTCCCCGAAGAGCCGGCCGTCGCGCACCAGGTCGGCGAGCTGCCAGCGCGCCACGACCGCGCGCACGGCCGGGGTGTGTTGCGGCTGCTGCCAGACGAGGATGTTCATCGGCACGAGCAGGCGGCCGATGTCGATCGCCGACCAGCCGATGCCGCGCGGCGTGGGGTGGTTGCTGTAATCGACCATGGCGAGAGACTGCGTGTTGTACGACTTGTTGGGCAGCTTGCCCGCGAAGAGCGGCAGCCGCGCGAGGGCGCCCAGGGCGGCCGCGATCCGCGCATCGAAAGTCGCCTGTGGGATCACCTCCAGGCGGCGGGCGGCGATCAAGGCCATCAGGTAGGAGGCCGTATCCCACATCGTCGTCGCCGGATAGCGGTCGACGGAGTCGACGAGCCCGGTCTCCGGTCGCCGGTTGACCTCGAAGTAGGACCAGGCCCGCTGCGCCCGCGCCAGGTCCGCCGCCGACAGCGGCCCGGGCGGCGGAACCGCCGGCAGCGCCAGCGGCGGACCCGGAGCGGTCATCGTCGCCGTCACCTGGGAAGCGGACGCATGGACCGGAACCTGGATTTTTTCCCGTTCGAGCGCGATGGCGATGCCGAACGCCGCCGCGAGACCGGCCAGGAAGACGAGATGGCCACGCGACAGGATGAGCCCTTCCTTGAACGTCACGGCGCCGCTCCTTTCACTCCTCGGGTTTAAAGCCCGCCGCGCGGACGATGCCCGACAGCAGGTAGACGTTGTTCAAGCCCCAGAAAAGATTGGTCAGGTAGGCGCCGGGATCGCCCCGGTGCCAGAAGAGAAGCCGCAGCGCCTGCACGAGGAGACCGGCGAGAGTGAGGGCGATGAAGGCGATCTGCGGCTTCACCAGGCGGTAGAACGTACCGCTCTGCCGCTCCTTGGGGGTGACCGGAAACTTGATCGTCTCGCCGCGCACGACCGTCCACAGGGCGCGCAGGTTGAGCGAGAAAAAGGAGATGAACGAGCCCTTGCCCTTCAGGTTCTCGACGCCCCACGTGCCCACCATCGTCGCGAGCTGATTGGCGATCAGGAACGGCAGCGCGTGCTTGAAGAACTCGAACGAGTAGCTCGCAACCGGGGCGATGCCGGTGAACAGGAAGATCACCGGCGAGGCGAGGAAGGCGACGTTCCACAGGCCGCCGAAATACGACCACAAAGTCGAGGCGTACATCACCTTCTGCCGCCAGTCGAGACCACGCCGGAAGACCGGGTTGTCGTGCAGGCAGATGTCCAGGGTGCCGCCGGCGTACTTGAAGCGCTGGATGGCCCAGGTCTGCAGATCCTGAGGGGACAGCATCTTCGATTGCACATAGGGGTGAAACGCCGACTTCCAGTGCCGGTCGCGGTCGCCGTGGAGGACGATCGAGGTGTAGATGTCCTCCGAAACGTGGAACTTGTAGGGCGTGAGCTCGATGTCGCGGGCGACCTGGCGGCGCATCGCCGCTTCCAAGCCACCAGGGACGTCTGCCTCCCCCAGGCTCTCCTTCACCCGCCGAACCTCGTCGTCGATCTGCGCCACCCAACCCTTCACCGCCGCCTCCATCACCGCCTCCCGGCGGTGCACGGAGCCCGCGCCGCAGCAGAAGGTGGCGTTGGCCCAACCGCGACGGCGCTGGATGACGTCGTAGAACATCTGCGGATCGTTGACGAAGGGATCGGCGCCCACCGTCACCGGCCCGATGCAGGCCTCGACGCCCCGCCCGAGAAGACGGCCGATGGCCCCCAGCCGGCGCCCCCAGGCCGCCGGCAGACGGCTCCCCGCGGGGAGATCGAAGAACCACTGCGGCGTCTGCACCCACGCCATCTCGGGATCGCGGAAGTAGCCGAGCGTGTGCTCCAGGAGAGTGGGGAACGGCCGGGTGTCGGCATCGCAGATGACGATGAAGTCGCCGTCGGTCTGCTCCATGGCGTTTCGCAGGTTGCCGGCCTTGAAGCCGGCCTTGCTCGTGCGGGTGATGTAGCCGACCCCGAGCTCCGCCGCGAGCTGCCGCATGTCGTCGCGGCGACCGTCGTCGAGGACGTGGATGCGAATATCGATCGGATAGGGATAGGAGAGCCGCTTGGCGTCCTCGACGCTCAGCCGGACGAGGTCGAGCTCCTCGTTGTAGGTGGGGAAAAAGACGTCCACCCGGAGCGGCCGGTCCTCCGCCACGGCGGCGGCCACGCACTCGGCGATCCGGCGCGGCGGCTCGGGGATCGACGGCGGCGTGTCGCGCCAGAGGTTGAAGGTGAAGAGGACCATGCCGATATAGGCACAGGTTTCCGCCAGCACCAGAGGGATGGCGAACCACAGCGCCTGGCGGTTGAGCGACCCGCCCCAACGCCAGGCGATGTACCAGGCGCCGAGCCCGAGGCTCAAGGCCGCGAGGAACTGCCAGAGGAGCTCCCGGGCCGCCGAATAAGGTAACGGCGCGGGCGGGCGGCGATCCTCGAAGCGATCGAAATAGAAGCTCATGGTCGGCACCGGTCGCCGAGCGGCTCGGCGAGAGCGAAGGTGAGAAGCCCGACGAGAGCGGAGTTGTAGTCGATCGCCGACTCGTTCGTGGCGTAGGAGCGCGCATCGTCTGCGTAGCTCAGAGATCCCTGGCCGCGGGGAGCGATCCCCGACTGTTCGAGCTCGTTGGGGCCGCCCACCAGAAGCCCGGGAACGTCGAGCTTCACCGCGCGGGCGAAGATATGGCTCACCTGCCGCACCGGATCGGCGCCCACGCCGGTGACGAAGCTTTTGCCGAGCGCGTTGCGGCCGAGAAGGTAGTGCAGCTGGTCGAGCGCCCGGGCCCGCAGCTCGGCGCGACCGGTCGCCCGCCAGGCCCACCAGAGGGTGATGCCGTCCTCCGCCGCCATCTTGTTGGAGCCCCAGATGAAGCGGTCGTTGGCGAGGCCGAAGGGATCGCGCCGCGCGACGGTGAGGATCGCGGCGGCGCGCGCCAGGAGTTTCTTGCGCAGGAGAGCCCGCGTGGCCCGGCCCGGCCGGCCCGTCGCCTTCGCCGTCAGCAGATGCACCATGGCGAGCGGCGCGGGATTCTTCCATTCGAAGAGCGTGTAGGGTAAGGCGGCGGCGTGGCGGTCGACATAGCGCGCGAAGCGCGGCTCGCCCGTCGTCAGCAGGAGCTCCGCCGCCGCCCAGAAGCGATCGGCCTCATCGGTCCGAAGCGTCGCTTCGCGATCGATGTCCGAAGCGCGGTACTTGCCCGACCCGGAGTCGTCCTCGGCCCGCCAATCCAAAAACTGGCCGGGGTGGTCCTCCAGATAGCTCCAGGCTTTCTTCGCCGCTTCCAGATAGCGCTCCGCGGCCGGTCGATCGAAGGGCGCGAAGACGCGCGCCGCGAAGGCGAAAGCCGCGGCGAGCTTGGCGGTTTCGGCGCTCGAGACACCGTAGAGGTAGCGCGGCTGGAGGTCGGCGTCGGGCGGCACGAGGTCGGGCCACCGCGCTCCCGAAAGCTTGCTGTAGGCCGCCCCGTCCGCGCGCTGCATGCGGAGGAGCCACAAAAGCTCGACGGTGACCTCGTCGAGCAGGTCCGAGCGCCCGTTGCCGCTCTCGGGGATGCCGAGCTGGCCGTCGGGGAAGAGGGCGGGGCAGGCCGCATAGGCCGAGAGGAGCTCCGCCACCGCCACAGTGCCGGTCGCCACGTACTTGCCATAGTCCCCCGCGTCGTGCCAGCCGCCCGCCGCCGCCTGCCGGCGCCCGGCCGGTCCGTCGATATCGGCGCGGACGGTCACCCCGTCGTCGGTATGGCAGGGCCCGTGCTTGAGGCCGGTCTCGGCGTCGTCCAGGGCGACCCCACAGCGCTGGAGGAAGTAGGAACGCAGCAGCGAGCGCAAGGGAAGATCGTAGACCGTCGCTCCCACCTGGAAGGGGGGCGAGACGACCCCATCGACCGAGAGGACGTAGCTGCCCGCGGTCCGCACCGCGCTCCAGTCGACCGTCGCCCAACCCGCTCCGGCAGATCCCCGGCGAGCGAGCGGCCGGGCGCGGCCCCGCCAGACGACGCGGCCGCCTTCGGTCTCCCGCAGCTCCGCCGAGGTCATCGTCAGCGCACCGCTTTGCAGCAGGGCCACCTTCGGCCAGCCCGGCAGATACCCCACCTGGTTGCCGCGGACGGCGAACAGGCCGAGAAGGCCGAAAACGGCGAGCGCCGGCTCAATGCGCATCGCTGCTCCCGGAGGCGACCTCGAAGGTGTGCTCGCTGCGGCCCAGCATCTTGCCATCCCGTCCGGAAAGCCGCACCGCCAGCTCGTAGTGGCCGACCGGCAGATCCTTCCGGAGAAGCGTCAAAACCCGCCGGCCGCTGTCGGGGGCGACGTCGAGCGGCGCATCGCCGCTGTCGACGGCCGCGCCGTCGCGCCGCAGAATCCAGCGCAGAGCGGCACCGGGAAAAGCGGTCTGGAGGTCGTTGACGACCCAGAGCCCCAACGCCACCTCCTCTCCCGGTTTGAAGCGCAGGCGCTGCCACTCGACGCTCGGCATCACCGGCTGGTAGGCGTCGCGGAGCGCCTGGTAGCCCGCCTTCGGCTGCCGCCAGGTATCGAGGAGGCCCCAGCTCATGGACGGCCAGCTCTCGACGAACATGAATTGAAAGATCCCCGTAACCGGCGCATAGCGTTGCCTTCGATAGCTCTCCGCCGCCAGCTGGATCAGGCGCGCCTGGTAGCCTTGAGTGTTGGCGATCAGCTCGTCGATCGAAGCGCCCTTCTCTACCCCGGCGTTCTCGAAGGTCTCCTTGCGCTGGAAGTTGTGGTACTCCCAGACCGCCCACGCCGCGTCGGTCTCCGGCCACAGCTCGTCCTCGGCGAGAAAACGGCGGAGCGCAGAGAGCCCGGGGAGTGCCTGGGCGCCGAATTCGGTGATGAGCGGCACCTTGGCCGGCTTTCCGTAGTCGAGCCAGGAGCCCGAATACCAGCCGTACCAGGGGTGCTCCGTCGTACTCGAAGCGAGGTGGGTCACCCGCGACGGATCGCGCGCCGCGACCGTGTCGTGGAGCTTCAAGTCGAGCGCCCGGTTCTGCTCCGGATCGTAGTCGGGGTAGCGGTAGCGCATCCAATCCGCATCCCAGGGGGGCTCGTTGTGGAGGCTCCAGACGACGACCGCGGGATGATCGAAGAGGAGGTCGACCATCGCCACCGCCTGGCGCTCCGCCTCGGCCGCGAAGGCCGGTTCGTCGGTGTATCCCCATTGCAGGGGAAAGTCCTGCCAGACGAGGAGGCCGGCCTCGTCGCAGGCGCGATAGAACGCCTCCGGCTCGACGTGCGCGTGGACGCGAACGACGTTGACGTTGGCGGCCTTCATGAGCCCCACGTCGAAGGCGAAGCGCTGCGGCGTCATCTCGCTCAGCCACTGGGTGGAGATGTAGTTGGTGCCGCGGAGAAAAGTGCGCCGGCCGTTGATGCGCCAGGTTCCCGAGCTCTCCTGGGCGACGGTGCGAAAGCCGAGGACCGTCTCTCTGCGGTCTCTGATCTGACCCCCGAGACTCGCCGTGACCGCCAACCGGTAGAGGCGGGGCTCGCCCTGCTCCCAGGGCCACCACAGCTCGACCGCCCGCGGCGGCAGGAGCAGGACGACTTCGTTGGGACCGGCTTTGAGCGGACGAGAGAAGCGGAGGGATTCGCTCGCCCGGCCGGCGAAATTGTCCGGCGCCAAGACGACCGCAAAATCCGCCATCTGATCGGGCGGCCCGGCGAGATCGACGGTGAGCTCCACCCGCGGCGCCGCGATTCCCGTCGCCGGATCGACCTCGGGCCGGACGCGCAACTCCAGGAGCCGGAGCCGCGAGGTCAGCCGCAAGGTGACGGAGGCCCAGATGCCGCCGGTGTTGCCGTCCTGCCCACGCGGCGACCAGGCCCCTCCCGGACGCGTATCGTGGTGGGAGAAAACCCCTTTGATCAGGCGTTTGTGGAGCGACCAGGCCTCCGGTGTCTCATAGGGGCTGTCGACCCGGACGGCGAGAAGGTTCGAGGCGCCGGGTTTCACGGCGTTCCCGACGACGAAAGAGAAAGGCGCGAAGTAGCCTTCGTGGTGGCCGAGGTAGATGCCGTTGAGCCAGACGTCCGCCGTGTAGTCGACCCCCGCAAACTCCAGGCTCGCCACGGTTCCGGCCGACGACGACGGTGCCTCGAAGCGGCGCCGATACCAGACGGTGCCGCCGACGTTTAAACCCTCCAGAAACCAATTCGCGGGAACCTTGAGATCCGCCCAGGCCGAGTCGTCGACCGCCGGCGCGTACAGATCGGCGGGCGCGAGGTTACCCGGCAGAGCCTTCCACAGGCCGTCGAGCGACAGCACGAGAGGCCACGGCGTTTCCGGCGGCTTTGCCGCGATCGGCAAAGCCGCCGGCTGGGCAGAGACCATCCCGCCAATCCCGCCGATCCCGCCGATCCAAAGGCTGACCCCGAGCCCCCACCTGAGGCGCTGCGCTCGCATTTCCATCGGCCTGGTACCGGGTCCTAGGGCGACAATGGGAAGCGCGAATCAACTCAGGCTCTCGGCGTGGGCCAGAGTGAGGGCGTCCGCCCGGGTCCCGACCAGCTGGATCACCTTGTCCATGCGGGTCAGCCGGAAGAGCTCGGACACCGCCTGGTGGGCATTGCAGATCACCAGCACGCCATGGAAGCCCAGGCGCTTCAAAATCGCCACCACGGCACCGAGGCCGCTGCTGTCCATGAACTCCACGTAGTTGAGGTCGAGGATGAGCTGGCGATCGCCGCCCTCGACCAATCGGAGCAGGCCCTCTTTGAAACCGATCGCCTGCTGGGCGTCCAAGCGAGCCACCCTGGGCTCGACGATGACGACCTCTCCCTCCCTGCTCTCCTCGATCTGCATACGACTCTCCCCCTGCCCGCATTTCTGCCGGGCGCTTCTGCCGTGCATGACGAGCCCTCGTGGGCTCTTTGGACTGCCGATGATGTGCCGGTGAACTATCTGGATGATACTTTAGATTGCCCGGTATTGTCAAATAGGCTCAACTAAAAATAAGTCCCTCGACCTCAGGGCGCCCACGAGTAGGAAACGGTCAGGCTGCCGTCCTCGAAGCGGCCGGTTCCCACCCCCGGCTTGCGCCCCGGGTAGCGGTTGCCGGAGTAGTTGTTGTACTGGACCGAGACCGTCCCGGGATGCCAATCGAAGTACCCGAAGCCGTAGGTGAAGTCCGGATCCCAGGGCTGCTGCTGCGCCGGATGGGGATAGTAGTTCGCCTTGACGTTCACGTACCACCAGCCGAAGGGGGCGTACTTGCAGCCCACGCTGAGCGTCGTCTTGTTGTGGAGCAGGCCGCCCGAAGCGAGATCCGTGTAATCGGGCGAGAGATTGACGTTCGTCCCACAGCCCAGGCTCCCTTCCGGATTGAGGAGAAATCTCTCGACCGGAGGCGGCAGGGCGAATTTCCAACCGAGCGACCAACCCCCTTGGCGGAACTGCGTCCGGCGCTCGCCGGCGGCGACGTCCGGGGACCAGCGGTTGCCGCCGTAGTTCGAGTACGTGAAGCTCAGGGAGTAGGGGTGCCAGTCGTCGTAGCCGAAGACATAGGTGAAATCGGGGTTCCACGGTGCCTGGAGGCCGGCTTCCAGGTAGCGGTAGGCGGTGAGGCTCGCGAACCACGCGCCGAGCGGCTGGTAGGTCACGGTGGCGGTCAAGACTTCCGAGTGTAGCGCGCGGTCGCCCTCGCTCCCGGCGCCGCTTTTCGCCTGCGGCGACGAAACCTTGAGGGGATAGCTGAAGGCGAACGAGCCACTGAAACCGGTCAGCAGGTTCCTCCACTCCGACTCGCTCTCCTTTTCCAGCAGCTGGTGCCAGGGCAGGGCGAAGGAACCCGCCAGGCCCTCTTTGATCTGGTCGCGCAGGCGCGGCGCCTCCGCCGCCGCTTCCTCGGCCGCCAGGCGATCCCCCATGGCGAGAGCGGCCAGGGCGGTCAAGGCCAGTACCAAAAAACAGCGCAGCGCGGCGCCGCTCGCCGGCTCCACGACCTAGACCTCCACGCGGTTGCGGCCGAGCGCCTTGGCCCGGTAGAGCGCATCGTCGGCCGCCTTGATCAGCAGCGGAGCGGTCACCGTGGGCCACCAGGCCGCGATGCCCAGGCTGGCGCGCACCGGCAGCAGCGCCGCGCCGGAACGGAGGGGCTCCGCCGCCAGGTTGGCGCGGATCCGCTCGGCGACCTCCGCCGCGCCGTCCAGGTCGCAGCCCGGGAGGACGAGGAGGAATTCCTCGCCTCCATAGCGGCCCACGTAGTCACACTTGCGCAGCTGGGAGGTGATCCGCTGGCCGGCGTGGCGGAGCACGTCGTCCCCCACGGCATGCCCGTAGGTGTCGTTGATGCTCTTGAAGTGGTCGAGGTCGGCCAGGGCCACGGCGAGGCGGCTCTTCGTCCGCTCGGCACGGCTGAGCTCCCGCGCCAGTTGATCGAGGATCATGGCGCGATTCCACAGACCGGTTAAATGATCGTGCGTGGCCTGCGCTCGGAGCTCCTCCTGCGCGCGGAGCAGGCCCTCCTGCAATTCGAGCACGCGCTCGCCGGAGCGCAGCCGGGCGGCGAGCTCCGAGACGTCGAACGGCTTGCTCAGAAAGTCGTCCGCCTCCGCGTTGAGGCCGGTGACGACGTCCTCCTGGCCGTGCCGGGCGGAGAGCAGGAGGACGTAGACGTAGTGTCCGGCGCGCGCACGGACGGCGCGGCACACCTCCAGGCCGTCCGCCCCGGGCATCATCCAGTCGAGGATCGCGAGCCGCGGACCGTCGGGCTTCAGGAGCTCTCCGCTCGCCGCGAGGCCGTCCGCCACCGCCACGACCTGGTGTCCGAGCTCGACGAGGGCGTGCGCGAGCCGCGTCCGGGACACCGGATCGTCTTCCGCGATGAGGATTCTCATCCCACCGGTTCCGCGACGAGCCCGGCCAGCCCGCGCCGGAGCCGATCGACCTCCCGTTCCAAATCGATCAGACATTCCGCCGCCGTGTCGAGCGCTCCCCCACGCGCCAGAGCTTCCAAATCCTTGGCGATCCTGACCGCGGCGTGCGCCCCGAAGTTGCTCGCCGAGCCGCCCAGGGCGTGGGCGGCCCTCTCCAGGCCCTTGGCGTCGTTCGCCTCGACGTTTCGCCGCAACTCGGAAAGCATACGCGGCGATTCGGTCCTGAAGAGCTCGACCAGCTCGGTCAGGAGCGCCAGGTCGCCTTCGACGCGAGCGAGGATCTCCTCGCGGTCGAAGGATCCTTCCAAGACCGCCGCGGCCGACGACCCCGGTGCCGTGGCGGTGAGCTTTTCGATCACCTCGAGAAGCTCGAGCGCACGGATGGGCTTCGCCATATAGGCGTCCATCCCGGCGGCCAGGCAGGCCTCGCGATCCCCTTTGAGGGCATGGGCGGTGAGCGCCACGATCGGCAGATGGAGCCCCGTCTCCCGCTCGCGGCGCCGGATCGCGGCGGTCGCCTCGAAGCCGTCCATCTCGGGCATCTGCACGTCCATGAGGACGATGTCGAAAGGCTCCTCTCCCGAGGCGGCCAGGGCCTCGCGGCCGTTCTGGGTCAGGACGACCGAAAGGCCCTGTTTCTCCAGGATCTTCACGATCAGCCGCTGGTTCACCGGGTTGTCCTCGGCGACCAGGACGCGCCGCGGAGCTCGCCGCTCGTCCCCCGCCGGCGGGTGCGGGGACGCCACCGCCGATGCCGGCGATGTCGCCAATGCCGGCGATGCCGCTGACGCTGCCTTGAGCCGCGCGGCATGGCTGAGGGCGCCCAGGAGAGCCGCCAGGAGGACCGACTGTCGGATCGGCTTGGTCAGATAGGCGTCGACGCCGAGCTCCCGGCAGCGCAGGGCATCCCCCTGCTGGCCGACGGAGGAGATCATCATGATCATCGTCGCCGCGAGCTCGTGGTGTCCCTTGATCCGCTCGGCCACCGCGTAGCCGTCCAGACCCGGCATCTGGCAGTCGAGGAGCACGATCTGGAAGGGCTCGTTCCTGGCATGGGCGCGTTCGAGCGCCCGGAGCGCCGCCTCGCCGCTCTCGACGATGGTCGGCCGCATCTCCCAGAGACAGAGGATCTCTTCCAGGATCTGCCGGTTCGTCGCGTTGTCGTCCACCACGAGCACCGTCAGGCCGTGGAGCTTGACGGGGGGCGGCGGCGCCGCGCTCGCCGCGACCTCGGTCCGGGCGAGGAACGGCAGCGTGAAATGAAACGTGCTGCCCACGCCGGGCTCGCTCTCCACCCAGATTCCCCCTCCCATGAGAGCCACCAGCTGGGAAGCGATGGTGAGCCCGAGGCCCGTGCCGCCGAACCGGCGCGTCATCGAGGAATCGGCCTGGGTGAAGAGAGCGAAAATGCCTTGCCGCTTCTCCGCCGGGATGCCGATCCCGGTATCGGTCACGGCGAAATGGAGGACCCACCGTTCGCCGTCGCTCTCCTCCTCGCTCACGCGCACGATCACTTCGCCGGTCGTCGTGAACTTGATGGCATTGTCGACCAGGTTGACGAGGATCTGCCGGAGCCGTGCCGAGTCTCCCTGGAGCGCGCGGGGAATTTCGGGAGCGACGTGGAGCGCCACCTCCAGCCCCTTCTTGTGGGCGGCGGGCGCGAGCCAGAGGAGGGTCTCGTCGAGCTCAGAGCGGAGATCGAAGTCGATCGCATCGAGGTCGAGCTTGCCGGCCTCCATCCTGGAGAGGTCTAAGATGTCGTCGATCAGCCGCAACAGGAGGTCCGCCGAGACTCCGGCCACTTCGACGTACTCGCGCTGCTCGGGCGTCAAGTCGGTCCCCAGGGCGAGCTCGATCATGCCGATGATGCCGTTCATCGGCGTGCGGATCTCGTGGCTCATGTTGGCCAGGAATTCCGCCTTGGCGCGATGCGCGGCCTCGGCCGCCTCCATGGACTGGCGCATGGCCTCCTCGGCCGGCGACGGGGCGGCGGAAGGCCGGCTCACCCGGCCATCGATCCGACGATCGGCCAGGCGGTCGACCAGACGAACGGCCAGGAACAGCACAGCGGCCAACGCGAGGAGCCCCACCACGAGCAGGACGAGCCGCCCGTCGGAAACGCCGGCGAGAACACCTCCGGCAGCGCTATGCATGCACGGCCTCCACCCCCGGCTTGGTACTGACTACGAGGATAATATCTAAGCATACACTTAGTCAGGCCCCGCCGCCACCTGGAGGGCCGATCCTTCCGCGTTGTCCCCATTCCTGCCATCGGATAGACTTCCGCCGCCAGAACGGGTCCCGGGGTGCGCGCCATCCTGACCGAGTCGTCCTCCTGCCGGACCCGGCCCTTTTGCCGTCAATTGCCGTCAATTGCCGTCACGGTTCCTAACTGACGTCGGGTCTCTCCGAAAGAAGGATTGAGTATGGAGCTCTTCCAGCAGATGGCGGGCATGGGGCACGAGCGGATCCTCTTCTGCTCCAACCCGGAAGTCGGCCTGCAGGCGATCATCGCGGTCCACTCGACCGTCCTCGGCCCGGGCCTGGGCGGGGTCCGCATGTGGCCGTACCAGAGCATGGACGACGCCCTGACCGACGTCCTCCGGCTGTCGCGGGGGATGACCTACAAGGCGGCCGCGGCGGGCTTGAACCTGGGCGGCGGCAAGGCGGTCATCGTCGGCGACCCCAAAAAGGACAAGAGCGAGGCCCTCTTCCGCTGCTTCGGCCAGTACGTCGAGGAGCTGGGCGGCCTCTACATCACGGCCGAGGACGTGGGGACCGACATGGAGGACATGGAGGTCATCCTGACCGAAACCCGCTCCGTGACCGGGGTCGCTCCGGCCCACGGCGGCGGCGGCGACCCCTCGCCGGTCACCGCCTTCGGCGTCCTCCAGGGGATCAAGGCGGCGGCGCGCTGGCAGTTCGACGAGGCCTCGCTCGCCGGCCGCTCGGTCGCCATCCAGGGCCTGGGGAACGTCGGCTACCATCTCGCGACCTACTTGAAAGAGGAGGGGGCGAAGATCTTCGCCGCCGACATCGACAGCGAGACGACGGAGCGGGTGCGCGCGGAGCTGGGGGTGGAGATCGTCCCCCCGGGCGAGATCCTGGCGGTCCCCTGCGACATCGTCGCCCCCTGCGCCCTGGGGGCGATCCTGAACGACGAGACGATCCCCAAGCTGGCCTGCAAGGTGGTCGCCGGAGCCTCCAACAACCAGCTCGCCGACGAGGAGCGGCACGGCCGCGCCCTCCACGACCGGGGCATCCTCTACGCTCCCGACTTCGTCATCAACGCCGGCGGCCTCATCAACGTCTACAACGAGCTGATGACGAGCTACAACCGCGAGCGGGCGATGCGGATGACCCGCGGCATCTACCTCAACATGATGCGGGTCTTCGAGATCTCGCGCTCGGAGTCGATCCCCACCTCCCAGGCGGCGGGCCGGGTGGCCGAGGAGCGCATCCGCAAGGTCGCGGGACTGCGCTCCCAGCACTGGGGCCGGATGATCCGGCAGCGCCGGAGCCGGTCGTAGGGCAGCCCCGGAGTCCCTTGCCCGACCCCGACGTCAGCCTCCTCAGCGTTCTCATCCCGGATCTCGACTCCCCCTGGGTCGACCGGACGCTCGCCGCCCTGGCCGGGCAGGGGGCGCCCGGTCCCGGGATCGAGGTCGTCGTCGTGGGAAAAGACGCGCCGGGGAAGGTGCCGCGTGAGCGTACCGGCTCAGGGCTCCGCTTCGTCGAGACCGCGGAGCGGCTGAACCCGGCGGCGGCCCGCAACCGGGCGGTCGGGGTGGCGCGCGGCTCTCGCCTCCTTTTCATCGACGCCGACTGCCGTCCCGCCCCCGGCTGGGTGGAGGCCCTGGCCGCCGCCCTCGACCGGGCGCCGATCGCGGGCGGCGCCGTCGAGTTCCCCCGGGGCGGGGACCGCTGGGCGCTCGCCGACAACATCGCCTCCTTCCACGAGCTCCTTGCCGACCGCCCGGCCGAGGCCGACAGCCGCCGACCGCTCGGCAGCCTGAACCTGGCCGTCCGCAGAGACGCCTGGGAGCGGGTCGGCCCCTTCGACGAGGCGTTGACGACCTCCGAGGACCACGACTGGGTTCTCCGCGCCCGCAAGCTCGGCCTCGCCACCGCCTTCGTGCCGGAGGCCCGGGTCGAGCACGCGGCGGTCCGCACCAGCCGCCTTTCGCTCGTCGAGCACGCCACCTGGTACGGCGCCCATTTCCATGCCTTCCGCGTCCGCCACCCGGAGGCCTTCGCCACCGGCCCGACCTGGGCGAGCCGCCGCCGCCTCGCCTGGACCGCGCCGGTCAAGGCGATCACCGGGAGCCTGGCGATCTTCCTGGACCATCGCCAGGCGCTCGCCGGCTGCCTGCCGGCCCTCCCGGGGGTGATCGCCTTCCGCCGCGCCTGGTACCGCTCCGTCCTGGCGAGTTGGCCCGCCTCTCCGCGACCGTCCTCTGATCCGCGATGACGACCGAGCGCCGCTTCCTCCATTCGACCCTCGCGGCCTACGGCAGCCAGATCGGCCGCCTGCTCATCCGCGCCGCCGGGGACGTCCTCCTCGCCCGGCTCCTCGTGCCGGACGACCATGGCCTCTTCGAGCTCGCCTTGGGGGTGGTCATGGTGGCGAGCATCTTCAGAGACGTCGGGCTCCCCTACCAGCTGGTGCGGGACGAGCGCCGCCCCTACGGCGCGGTCTTTCTCTGGGTGACCGCGGCCGGGGCGCTCCTCGCTCTCGCTCTCTCTCTGGGAGCCCCGCTCTTCGCCCACCTGTCGGAGGGGGCCGCCGGACTCCCCGCGATCCTCCGGGTCTTTGCGCTCTGGGTGTTCCTGGACGGTCTAGCGGTCGTCCCCAAGCTCTTCTTCGAGCGCGAGCTTGCCGTCGGCCGGCTGGTGCTGCCCGAGATCCTCCGCGGCCTCTCGATCGCCCTCGTGGCGGTCGCCCTCGCCCTCCGCGGTTTCGGGGTCTGGAGCCTGGTCGCCGGCGAGCTCACCGGCGCCGCGCTCTTCGCCGCCCTCCTCTGGTGGCGGGTGCGCGGCCGCCTACATCTCGAGCTGGGGAAGAAAGACTTCGCGCTCCTCCCCGGCCTCCTCGCCCGGAGCAACTATCTCTTCCTCATCGCGCTCGCCGCCCTCCCGGTGCCCTACGTGTCGCGCTTCATCCTCGGCGCCTACACCAAGGTCGGGATGGTGGGCCAGTACGGCAAGGCCCGCGACTGGGGCTTCCGCCTCCAGGCCCTGGTGCTCCCGGCGGTCGCCCGGGTGCTCTACCCGGCGCTCGTCGAGTACCGCACCGAGGACCGCCCGCGCTTCCTCGCCGCCTACCGGCTGGGGACGGTGACCATCCTCGCCCTCGAAACCCTCGCCGCCTATTTCCTCTTCTGGAACGCCCGGGTCGTCCTCCTCCAGATCTTGATCGGTCACAACTGGGGGCCGGCGGTGCCGATCCTCCGCATCCTCTGCTTCGTCCCCCTGACCGACCCCTTCTCCCGCCTGGGGGGAGAGGTGTTGAAAGTCGAGGGGCAGGACCGCTCCTGGTTCGCGGCGGTGGCTTTGAACCTCGCCTCCCTCCTCCTCTTCGGCATCCTCTTCACCCGCGCCTGGGGCGCCGCCGGCCTCGCCTGGGCGCAGTACCTCCTCCTCGGCAACTGGCTCCTCGCCTGGCGGGTCTACCGCATCTCGCCCGCGGAGTTCTGGCGCTTAGGGCAAGACCTCGCCTTCCTCTACCTCGTCCCTCTCCCCCTCTTCCTCTTGGCCGGCTGGCTCTGTCCGAAAGACAGCTGGGCGCTCTTCGCGGCCTCGCTCGTAGCGGCGACGGTCGCGGCGCTCGTCTACGCGGCGAAGTTCGCCAAGCCGCTCAAAGCGCTCTTCGCCTCCGCCACCTAAAAGCTCGCCGTGCTCTTCAACAGCCTCAAATTTCTCTTTCTCTTCCTCCCCATCGTCTATTTCGTCTTCTGGCGGTTGCGGACGAAAGATCAGCGCTATGTCTGGCTGACGATCGCGGGCTACGTCTTCTATGGCAGCTGGAACTATAAATTCTGCGGCCTGATGGCCTTCTCGACCCTGGTGAGCTACGCTGCCGGCCTCGGGATGCTCCGCTGGCACACCCCCCGCCTAAGGAAGCTCTGCCTGGTGCTCCCGATCACCGTCGACCTCCTGCTCCTTGGGTTTTTCAAATATGTGAATTTCGGTCTTTCAACCGCTGCGGCCCTCGCACGCTTCTTCGCGCATCCCTTAAACGTCCAACCCCTGGACATCCTCCTTCCCATCGGCATCTCGTTCTACACGTTCCATACGATCACCTACATCGTCGACAGTTATCGCGGCACGATCACGCCGACTAAAAACTTCTTCGAGCTCGCCTGCTACGTCTGCCTCTTTCCGCAGCTGGTGGCGGGGCCGATCGTGCGCTTTCGCCAGATCGAGAGCGATCTGGAAAACCTGGGACAGGCCGACCGCGTCCGCAATCTCGACCGCGGCTGGTCGTTCTTCGCCATCGGTATGATGAAGAAGGTTCTCCTCGCTGATACGATCGCCCGCATCATCAACCCCGCGCTCTCAGGCTATGCGCAGCTCTCGACCTTCGAGACCTGGCTCTGCCTCCTCGGCTACACCTACCAGCTCTATTTCGACTTCTCGGGCTACAGCGACATGGCGGTCGGCCTCGGGCTCCTCTTCGGCCTCCGCCTGCCGCAGAATTTCAATTCGCCGTACAAGTCGGTCGACATCGCGGATTTCTGGCGCCGCTGGCACATCTCGCTCTCCACCTGCCTCAGGGATTACCTTTACATTCCCCTCGGGGGAAGCCGAAAGGGGGAGGGGAAAACCTATCGCAACCTGATGATCACCATGCTCCTCGGCGGTCTTTGGCATGGCGCCAATTGGACCTTCGTCTTCTGGGGCGGCTATCACGGAGCGCTCCTCTGCCTCAACCGCCTCTTCGCCGAACCGTTGGAGCGGGTGAACGTAACCGTGCGGAGAACGGTCACCTTCTTCGCCGTCGTCTTCGGTTGGCTCTTCTTCCGCGCCACCGACTTTCAAATGGCGACGGTGATGCTCGGCCGCATGTTCAGCTATCACCCCAACGTCTCCGGCACGGCGGGCATGCCCGCCACGGTGGGGCTCCTCCTGGCGCTCGGGGTCGCCTCCGGCATCGCGCATTTCGCTCCCAACACCTGGGAGATCGAGCACGACTGGCGGCCGGGCTGGACGGCCGCCTTCGCCGTCGGCTACGCCCTCTGCCTGGCCATCATCGCCGGAGGGACGGCCTCGCCGTTCCTCTATTCCCAGTTCTGACATGGCGACGGCACCCAGGACGAGACGCTTCTGGCAGCTCGGGACGCTCCTCCCCGCGCTCATGGTGCTCGTCCTCGTCGCCGATCTCGCCGGGCGCTTCCTGCCGCTCGACCTCGTCGCCTTCCGCGTCTGGGAGCCGGCGCTCCGCACCACCTTGAGCGCTCCGGGTCCCTTCGAGCCGGGCAAGGTGGTGCGGATGCGCCGGGCGTATGGCGATCTCGCGTCCATGGGGAACTTACGGGGCTTGCGGCAGTACCACGACGAGGAGTTTCACGTCGACCGGCTGGGCTTCAGAAACGGTTACGACATCGACCGCGAGCGCTACCTTGGGATCGTGACCGGCGACTCGTTCATCGTGGGGCATGCCGAGCCTGAGGCGGAAACCTTCTCCGGCCAGCTCACCCAACTCGCGGGCGCCCGTTTCTACAACGCGGGATTCTCCCTGCCGCCCGGCCCCCCTCCGCCGGACCCGCTGGCCTCTCTTGCCCAGACCCTGAAGCTCCGGCCGGGCCTCGCGATCTACGAGCTCCTCGAACGGCAGGCGCGCATCGCGCCGCCGACCCGCGTCGACGCCCCGGTGGTCGCCTACCCGCCGGGCCGGGCCGTCAATGCCGCCAATGCCGCCAATGCCCCCAATGCCGCCGGCGCCTTCGAGACCCGCCTCCTGCCGACGGTGCACCGGCTCTCCCCCTGGGTCGAATCCCCGCTCCACATCGAGACCGTCCGATTCTTAAGGTGGTTCCAGGATGACGTCTTCGAACCCAACGGCCAGCGCGATGCCGTGGTCCGCCGCCCGCTCCCCGGCGGCGACGAGATGCTCTTCATTCCCTGGGACTTGGGGCCCGTGGGAGATCCAGAGCCCCTGGTCACAGGCTGGAGCGACTATCTCACCTGGTACGCGGAGAAGGTCAGGCAGCACGACCTTCAGCTGGTGGTCCTCCTCGTGCCCAACAAATACACCGTGTACGGGCCGCTCACCACGGGAGGGCCGCGGGAGCCCGAGGGAGCCCGGCTGCTGGCGGGCCTGGCGGACCGGCTCCGGGCGTCCGGATTGCCCGTCGTCGACGTGACACCCCTCTTCACGGCCCAGGCCGCCTCAGGGCTCCCCCGGCACAAGTACCTCTACTGGCGGGACGACACGCACTGGAACGCGGCGGGGATCCGGCTGGCGGCGGAGGCGGTGTGGCGGGAGATACAATCGAGCCGAGAGTGGACCTCCCCCGCGAGCCCCCGTTGAACATCGCCTTCCTCATGCCCGGCGTCGGCCTCCTCAACCGCGGGGCGGAGGCCTTCGTCGTCGAGCTCGCCGCGACGCTCGTCCGCGAGCATGGCTTCTCCGTCACCCTCTACTGCCGGGGCGAGGCGTCCATTCCCGGCGTGCGGATCGAGCGGATCGGAGCGATTCCGCGGGACCAACGACTGGTGAACGCCCTCTACTCGGCCACCCGGCTGGGTCGGAAGGCCCTCGACACTCTCTTTCTCGATCCCCTGAACCTCGAATGGGACACCGCCGCCCTCGCCGCCTTCCCGCGGCTCTGGAGCGGCGACTTCGACGCCGTCGTCATGGAGGGCGGGATCGTGGGGGCCTGGCTCTGCCGGCTGCTGCGGCGGCTCAAGAGGGTCCCCTTCGTCGACATCGCCCACGGCAACAGCCCGAAGTGGGAGGGAGCGTTCGCGCGCCAGGGTCCGAACCGGGTGGTGACCTTCACCGCGGCCGCGGCGCGGATGATCCGGGCCCGGGCGCCGCGGGCGCGGATCGCGGTCATCCCGCATGGGATCGACCTGGAGCTCTTTCGACCGGACGCCCCGCCCGTGCCGCTCGACCTGCCGCGGCCGATCGTCCTCGCCGCCGGGGCGATCGACGAGCACAAGCGGATGCACCTCGCGGTCGAGGCGGTGGCGCGCCTGGGGCGGGGTAGCCTCGTCCTCCTGGGAGAGGGACCGGAAGCCGCCGCCGTCGACCGGCTGGGAGCACGGCTCCTCCCCGGCCGCTACCTGCGCTCGGCCGTGCCGCGTTCCGCCATGCCCTCCTGGTACACCGCCGCCGATTGCCTGACCCTCCCCTCGCTCACCGAGTCGTTCGGCCTCACCTACCTGGAAGCCCTGGCCTGCGGCCGCCCCGCCGTGGCTCCGGACGACGAGGTGCGGCGCGAGGTGGTGGGCGAGGCGGGGATCTTCTGCGACGTGACGAACGTCGCTGCCTATGCCGCGGCGCTCGAAGCGGCGCTCGGCCGGGATTGGGGAGAGATCCCGCGCAGGAGGGCCGAGCGCTTCCCCGTTGGCGGGACGGTGCGGGCGTATGCGGAGATGCTGCGAGGGCTTGGGCGACGCGCACTTCTAGCTCGATTCCCCGAGTGATACCCTGGTTTCGATCCCACCATGCCCCCCCTCTCCACCCCCATCCTCATGCTCCACCACGTCGAGCCTGGCCCCCTCGCGCCGCCTCCCCTCCATCCGAACAGCTATCTCGACCGCGCCGACTTCGCCCGCTTCCTGGACGACCTCGCTGCCCGGGGCTACCGGACGTGGACTCTCGCCGAGGCAGTGGCGAGAGCTGGTGAGGGGGAATCCCTGCCGCGGCGGAGCGTCGTTCTCACTTTCGACGACGGCTGCCGCTGCTTCGCCGAGTATGCCTTCCCGGAGTTGCAGACACGGGGCATGACGGCGACCCTCTTCGCGGTTTCGGGCGAGCTTGGGGGGAGCAACCGGTGGGACCGGACGGCAGGGGAACGGGAAGAGCGGCTCCTGGGTGCCGAGGCGTTGCGGCGTCTCGCCGACTCCGGAATCGAGATCGGCTCTCATTCCCGTACCCACCGCGACCTGACCACCAGCTCGGCGGCGGAGCTGGCGGGGGAAGTCGCCGGCTCGCGGCAGGATCTGGAGGCGGCGTTCGGGGTCCCCGTCCGGACCTTCTGCTACCCCTATGGCCGGCTCGACGAGCGGGCCCGCGCCGCGGTGGCCGAGGCCGGCTACCTGGCGGCCGTGGGTATCCAGGCTCACCCCGGCGCCCGGGCGGGCGACCCCTTCGCCCTGCCGCGGCTGATCGTCAATCCCGGGGAGAGCCGTTTCGAGCGGCGACTCAAGGCGAACGGGCTCTATCCCCTCTACAGCCGCCTGCCGCGGCTGGGGCTCCTCCGCGCCTTCCGGCGGGCTCCCCGGAAAGCGGGCGCCGCCTAGATGTGGCCGCGGCTTTCCCGTGACTTTTCGCGCCTGCGCACGGTCAAGGGCCGCGGCTTCCTCTTCGCGTTCGCCGACTCCCTGCTCTTCGATGCCGGCTTCCAGGCTCTCCTCGCCTACCGCCTGGGCCACACGCTCGCCGTCTGGGGGGTGCCGCTCCTCCCCGCCGTCTGCCGGCGCTGGGCGATCGCCTACTGCGGGGTCGACATCCTGCCGCGGGCGGAGATCGGCGGCGGCTGCATCATCGCCCATGCCCTGGGGCTCGTCATCGGCGGCCGGACGGTGATCGGCGAGGACTGTACGCTCCTCCACGGCGTCACCCTGGGGGAGGTCCGCTTCGACGAGCTCGACTGCCCGCGGGTGGGAGACCGGGTGACGATCGGCACCGGTGCCCGGGTGCTCGGCGGGATCACGGTCGGCGACGACGCGGTGATCGGGGCCGGCGCGGTGGTGCTCGCCGACGTTCCCCGGGGCGCCACGGTGGCGGGCGTGCCGGCGCGGGTGATTCGCGGTGGGACGAAGGCGGGATGAAGCGCAGAGCCCTACTTAAGAAGTTGGCTCAGGGCGCTCTGCACAATGTGGATTTCGCGGATCTGCGCAGCCTGGCGGAAGGCTTCGGCTTTCGGCAAACCCGAGTCAGCGGCAGCCATCACGTGTTCACCCACCCATCCATTCCGGAGCTCGTCAATCTGCAAGAGGTCGGCGGCGAAGCCAAGCCCTACCAGATTCGCCAACTCTTGAAGCTGATCGAGCGGTACAATCTCCACCTGGAGGAGTAGCGGTGACCGATTACCATATCAACATTTTCTACAGCGATGAGGACGGTGGATATATCGCCGATATTCCAGACCTCGACGCGTGCTCGGCCTTCGGTGGAACCGCGGAAGAGGCTCTGGCTCAGGTCGAACAGGCGCGCGAAGCCTGGCTCTCGGCGGCAAGGGAGACCGGAAAGCCTATCCCTGCGCCCCGTTATCGTCCCTTGATCTACCAACTCGCTCGCTGACCTCTCGCTCGACCTAATCCCTATGAAAATCCGAGCTCTCCTCTCCGCCGCTGCCCTGCTCTTCGCCCCACAGCTCTTCGCCGCCGCGCCACCGCCCGAGCCCGTGCATGCCCTGTCGGCGACATCGGAGACCTCACCGGCCACGTCGAGCCTGCAGCGGATCTGCGACGGCACTTCCGCCCTGACGCCTATCGGCACGGACACCGCGTCCGGCCGGGTTCTCCTCTCGGTGCCGCCGTTCGCCGGCAGCCCGCAGGCCTGGGTCGTCGAGATGGCGGCGGACGGCAGCTCGGCGACTGCCTATCCCGATCCCGGGGAGGGCCGCTTCGGCGGCTCGGTGGGACCGGGACCGGTCGTCGCCGCCCGTAACTGCGGCGCCGGTTGCCTGCAGCCGGTCCGCTTCAAGGACGGCGCCTGGGAGCCCCTTGGAGAGCCGATCGTTGCCCCCGCCGTCATCACCGCCGCCGCCACCTACGACGAGACCGGGACGCCCTGGCTCGTCGTCCAGGGTCAGGGGAAAGAGGTCGGCGTCGTGCGGGCCTGGGCCTACCGCCTCGAAGAGCGCGATTGGCGGAGCAAGGGGAACCTCCTGGTGACCGCCGTGGGCGACCTCGAGGCGGTCCCCTCACCGCAGCACAAGGACGGCGTGCTCTCGGGCACCGGCCTGTTCCTCGCCTCCGGTCCTCCCGAGGTCTGGGTGCAGGGGCTCCCCGATCTGCCTCCCGCCCGGCGCGGCGCCGTCGTCTCCCTGACCGGTGGCGGCGCCGCCTATCTCTCGGCCGACGGCGCCATCTATCTCTCTTCAGACTCCGGCAAAAGCTGGCGCCGCTCGACCTGGACCCCGTGGGGCAACACAGGCACCACCGGCATCTGGCGCCAGGGCAAGGACTACTGGATCGACCTCCCCACCGGCGACCGGCGCGGGCCGTTGGAGCTCGCCTGGTTCGACCGCCGCACCCCGGACGAAGAGGCGCTCTTCCTCACCCGTCTGAACCCGGCCGGCGAGTGGGTCACCCTCGCCCACTCGAAGAGCGAGATCCGGACGAAGAACGACGACCGCCTGGAGGTCAGCCACGTCCTCTCCCCGCGCGCCGGGACCCTCGTGCTCCTCTCCGGCTGCGCCGCGACCGCGAACGGCTCGGGCCTCGTCGTCCGCATCTTCGAGAAAGGCGCTCTCTCGGAAGCGCGTTTCGTGGCGATTATGCCCGCCGCCAAGCCGTAAAGTCCTCCTCGACTTCCGCTTATACGACGTCGTCTCCACTCAATGAGTGACAACCCCCCACCGAAGAACCCGCTTTGGACCGTCGAGGATCGCCGTCGGGTGCTCCGCGAGCTGTTGGTTCATGAAGACAAGCTGACAGCGGATCGAATCCAAGCCCTCTATACGTTGCAGGGCTTTCTTTTCGCTTCCTTCGGATTGTTCGCGGGAAAACAGTTCGACCCTCCCATCTTTTCGCAGCTGATCCTGTCCGTCTTCGCCATTACGGGATGCATGACCGCGCTGGTGTATTGGCAAGAGCTTCAGCTCAACGCCAATGCGATGACAGACTTGCTCCGCCGGTGGGATTCGATCGCGCAATCCTGCGGCGAACCCGATCCTCTCCCGATCATCGGCTTTGAAGCCACCAAGAGCCCAGGTGGACCGACCTGGTTGTCTCGGCGGACCATTCCCATTCTCTTTGTGGCTGTATGGACCTGCATCCTCATCATCACTTGGACGACTGGATTCCACAGCCTGCAGAAATGAGGGTTGCGATGGGGCTTGCTTTTTCGTTCGAAAGCTTCCGCACTCCGCCTTGAGCGCTACCAGTAGCCCCCTACGCCGTAAAATCCTCCTCGACCGTCCCCTTCTCCCCCACCTCGCTCCTTTGACAGGGGTTTTTCCCGCCGGCATACCCGGCGGCCCGCTCGAAGAGCTCCAGCATCTCCAGGGGCTCTTCTCTCTGCGGGCCGCCCACATCCTCCATCACATGGTAGCCGAGCTCCCGATAGCTCTCGAACTGCGACTCGCTGTAGAGCTGGTCGCCCGTCGACTCGTGGGGGAAACCGGGGTGGAGCTTGGCGTAGTGGAAGACGTCGGCCGGCTCCGTGCCGTTCAGGGACGGCTTGACGTAGAGGAGACAGCCGTCGATGTCCCCCAGATCGCCGGGAGTCTTCAGGTAGTCGACGCAGGAGTAGGGGATGCGGGCGAGGGCGCAGTAGGCGAACTCGCGCTTCCCCGGGGCGCGGTCGAAGCTCGTTCCGGCCAGATCGTCCCGCGAGCGCATGGGCAGCTGGTCGAACTCGATCGAGATCCCGAGGTCGACCCGGATCTTCGAGAGGGCGTTGCCCAGGTCCTCGAAATTGAACTCGGGGTCTCCCCCGCCGTCCGAGACGACGATGTAGCGGCAGCGCCGGAGCACCATCTCGTAAAGCCCGAGGTTCTCGAAGTGGCCGCCGTCCGAGAGGTAGACGTAGGGGTGCTCGTCGTCGGTCAGGCCGAACGCCTCGGCGAGAAGCGCCTTCGGCGCGAAGGTCGGCCCCGACTTGTCGTACGTCTTGTCGCCCGCCGGCCCGGGATTTCCCAGCCACCAGCCGAGGCGGACGTTGAAGAGGGCGAGAATAAAGGTGATGACCGGCGAGGAGTGGTACCCCATGTTGGGGCTCGCCGCCGCGCCCGAGATGGCGAGCGCCGTGCCGAGCGAGATCGCCTTCTTCTTGTCCCGGTGGAGCCCATAGCGGTCCGACGGGCGGTAGCCGACGCAGAAGCTGCCGCTGTGGAGAGCCGAAAAAGTGAACGATTCGGCTTTTCTGTCCTGCCAGGCGAGGTTCTTCCCGCCCACCAGGTTCAAGGCGGCGTTGACGACGTGGAAAGGTCGCTCGATCTTCCGCAGCTCCTGCATCTGCAGGTTGTCCGCCGGATCGAAGCCGGTGAACGGGTTGGGATGCCTCTCGTCGTGATTGCGCGAGGCGCCCAGATAGGCACGGATCAAGCGGTCGCGGTAGGCGGCGTGGAGAGAGAAGCGGTTGATGTCGACGTAGTAGCCCATGATCCACCCAAGGGCGCCGAGGCCTAAGGTCACCGCAAGGATCACCCAACCGGATGAGTGGTAGAGGGTGATCAGATGGCCGTGCGGATCGTCGGGGTTGAGATCGTCCACGGGCCAGGCGAAGCCGGGGCGGAGAGCGGGGGCGAGGAGCCGGATCACGAGGGTGGTGCCGAAGGCCAGGCCGACGACGATGGAGAGCGCAAAGAGCGGCGCCGCCAGACTGATCGCGAGATTCGCCACCTGGGTCGAGGGCGGCGCCGGCTCGTTCTTCTTGCTCTCGCTCGCCCCGGTCTTGGAGCTCAGGCCTAGAAGGAGCGTCAGCAGGCCGGAGATCCCCCCCACGGCGCTCATCGACTTGACCCCCACGACATGCCAGACGACCGGGCCATAGATGACGATCAGGCTGACCGTGCTCCGCACGACGACGAAGATGAGGATCCAGGCCGCGGCGCGGGCGAGCCACTCCCGATCCTCGTCCTCGGTGTACTTGCTGGAGAGCCCGACGAAGAGGGTGGCGGTGGCTAAGAACAGGAAGAGGAGCAGAGGGGCCGCGAAGCAGACGTAGCGCAGGACGTTCGCCTCGCCGCAGAGCATGGGGAAGAGCCGGCTCGCGGCGAGCCAGGCGGCGTACCCCCCCAGGCCGCCGGTCACGATCACCCCGAGGATCTCCCGCTTGGGCAGAGGCACGAAAAGCCGCGCCACGAGATAGCCGCCGCCGTGAAGGGCGAGCCCGAACCCGACGAACGCCAGAGCCGCCTTCTGGGGAGGGATGTGGAGACCGAACACGTCGAAGGACAGGCGTTCCAGGGGAATCGGGACCCAGGCCCAGTAGAGGCTGGTGGCGATCGCCATGATCGAGAGCGGCAACAGGCAGAGCCAGAGGAAAGCGACCTGCCCGCGCCACTGGTCCGGCCAGCGGAAAAACACCGACTTCCCCTCCAGGCTGGGCCGATGGATGCCGAGATAGGCGATGGCGCCGATGCCGCAGAGGAGCCCGAACCCGAAGACCGTGGGCGGCACCCAGGAAGGCGGATGCTGTTGGCGGGCCAAGTAGATGCTGATCCGCGGGATCATCAGGGCGACGGCCAGGAGAGGCAGGAGGACCAGCCAGTTGAGGAACAGGTTGCGGAAGAAGATCGCGACGAGCGTCCAGGTGTCGGCCGAGAGCAGGCCGAACCGCGGGCTGATGTAGCGGCTGTAGCTGCGCAGGTGGGAGACCGGCTGCGGCTCGGGGCTCAAGGGGAAACGGGGAGGCCGCGAGAGCTCCGCCTCCACCGCCGCGGGTCCCCCGGCCTCGCGCTCCATCCAGGCGGAGAGCCAGCTGCCGAGATAGCCGCCGCCCGATACCGTCGAGAGGAAGTTGAATCTCGTCACCAGGCCGAGATGCGCCAGGCGCTGGAGAATCCCCAACCCGAACGTGGCGCTCCGGATGCCGCCGCCCGAAAAGCAGAGGGCCGAGCGTTCGACTCTCTTCTGGTGGAGCTGGCAGTAGAACTCCCGGACGAGCCGGTAGTCGATCGCCTGGCGCCGCTCTTCGCGCGCCTCGGGCGTCCCCGCCTCGCCGTACGGATGCTCGCCGTCGTATTCCGCTTCATAAGCGGCGCGTTTGCCGGTGATCGCCTCGAGCGGGATGGGAGAGTCAGGATACTGGTGATTGAACTCTTCGACCAGCACCTGGTAGAGCGGGATCGCCTGCCGGAACTCCGCCGGATCGGGCATGGCTGCCTCCGTCGATCGAAGAAGAAGGGCTCGACTGTCCTTTACCAGGCTCCCATAGAAGATAGAACGTTACAACGTGTAGATGCAATACAGGCTTTCTCAATCATGCCGGAGCGCCACCAGCGGATCGACCCGGAAGCTCTGGATCATGAGCCCGGCGCCGACCAGGAGGAGGAGCGAGAGCGCCACCTCCAGAGCGACCAGGCCGCGCCGCAGGCGGTTCCCGGCGTCTCCCCCCGCCGCGTTGCGGCCGCTCGCCTGGAGCGCCTCACCGACGCCCAGAGAAGCGATCTGGAAGGCCGGCGCCAGACCCATGAGGAGGCCGGTGGCGAGCGAAACGCCGGCGGCGAACGCGAGCACCGGCCCGTCGAGGCGGACGTGCAGGAAGCTCGGCAGGCTGACCGGGCTCCAGGAGGTGAGGAGGTCTTTCGTCCACACGGCGACGAGAAGCCCGAGGAGACCGCCGGCGACGGTCAAGAGCAGGCTCTCGGTCAGCAGCTGGCGGACGAGCTGCCACCGAGAGGCGCCGAGCGCCGCCCGGGCGGTCTCCCGCTGCCGCGCCGCCGCCCGCGCCAGGAGGAGATTGGCGACGTTGGCACAGGCGATCAGGAGCACGAAGGCCACCGCGCCCCCCAGGGCCAGGGTGAGGACGGCTACGGCCGTGAAGCCGGGGCTCTTCTGGAGCGTACGCACGGCGTAGCGAAGGTTTTCGAGCGTTCTTCCCATGGAATCCTCCGTCTTCGGTTTGCGGCGCCGCTCACTCCGCCTGGAGCGCCACCAAGGGATCGACCCGCGTCGCGCGCTGGGCCGGCAGCCAGGTGGCGACCAAAGCCACCGCGGCGAGGACGAGCGGCACCGCGGCGAAGATCGTGGGGTCGGTCGGGCTCACCGTGAAGAGGAGCCGCGAGAGGAGCTGCGTGAGCCCGCCGGCTACAAGGAGCCCGGAGACCACCCCGGCGAGGATGAGGCCGGCCCCCTGGCGGACCACCATGCCCAGAACCTCCTCGCGCCGGGCGCCCAAAGCCATACGGATGCCGATCTCGTGCGTGCGCTCCCCCACCGACCAGGACATGACGCCGTAGAGCCCCACCGCCGCCAGGAGGAGGGCGAGGGCGGCGAAGAGGCCTAAGAGAGAGAGGACGAAGCGTGGCCGCGCCGCCGAGCCGCGGAGGAGCGACTGGAGCGCCGCGATCTGCGACACCGCCTGCTCGGGGTCCACCTGGCGGACGGCGGCGCGGAGGGCCGCGGCGGCGGTGCTGGAGGTGCTGGCGGCCGGCGCCCCCGGGGACATCCGTACCACCAGGTCCACCCGCGGGAACGGGGCTTGGGCAAAGGCGGTGTACATCTCCGACCCGGCCTCGACGGCGAGGCCCGCGTGCTTGACGTCCCCCACCAGGCCGACGATCTCGCACACCAGGTCGTTGTAGCCGATCCGCACCCGCTGGCCGAGCGGGCTCTCGCCGGGAAAGGAACGGCCGGCCATCGTGCGATTGATGACGAGGACGCACGGCGCCCCTTCGCGATCGCGACCTTCGATGTCGCGGCCGGCGAGGAGCGGGATGCCCATGGTGTGGAAGTAGCCCGGGCTCACCGTCCGCCAGTTGGCGGAGAGCCGCACCCCCGGCGGCAGCGGCGGCCGCCCGAGGATCGCGAGCGACAGGGTATGGCGCGAGCTGCCGAGCGGCAGCGGCGACACCGCCGCCGCCTCGCGCACCCCGGGAGCCGCCCGCAGGCGGCCGAGGACGGCGTCGAGGAAGGCGGCCTGCTGCGCGTTCGTCGGATAGCGCGCGTCGGGGAGCCCGACCCGGCCGGAGTAGAGACCCGCCGGCCGGAAGCCGGGATCGACCTCGGTCAGCCGGGCGAAGCTCTTGAGCATCAACCCGGCGCCGATCAGGAGCGCCGCGGCGAGCGTCAGCTCGAGGACCACCAGGAGGCTCCGGGTGGCATGCCGGCCGGCCCCGCCGGAAGCGTTTCTGCCGCCGTCCTTCAACGCATCGTGGAGCTGGCCACGCCCGGCCTGGAACGCCGGCACCAGGCTGATGGCGAGGCCGGTGAGGAGCGACAGGGCGAGGGTGAACCCCAGGGCCATGCCGTCGACCCGGATCTGGCCGGCGCGCGGCAGCCCGTCGGGGATGGCGGCCACCGCGAGGTCGGTTCCCCAGAGCGCCAGGAGCACCCCGACGAGACCGCCGGCGAGAGCGAGCGGCAGGCCGTCGGCCAGCATCTCGGCCATCAGCCGGCGGCGGCTGGCACCGAGCGCCGCGCGGACGGCGAGCTCGCGCTGCCGCGTCGCCGCCCGGGCGAGGAGGAGATTGGCGACGTTGGCGCAGGCGATGAGGAGGACGAAGGAGACCGCGCCCAGGAGGACCAGGAGGGCCGGACGCACGCCGCCGGTGACGACGTCGTGGAGGGGCTTGACCTTCACCGTATAGCCGGCGTCCTCCTCCGGGTGCTCGCGGGCGAGCCGGGCGACGATGGCCGCCATCTCCGCCTGCGCCCCGGCCGCGGTGACCCCGGGGGCGAGACGACCGAGGACGGTGAGGAAGTGAGAGCCTCGGCTGGTCAGGTCGTCCGCCGTGAACGCCATGGGGAACCACAGCTCGGAGTCCTCTTCCAAGGTGCCGAAACCGGCGGGCATGACGCCGATGACGACCGTCGGCTCGCCGTCGAGCCGCAGGCTGCGCCCGAGGATGCGCGGATCGCCGCCGAAGCGCCGCTTCCACAACCCGTTCGAGAGCACGACGACGCCGCTCCCCGGCCGGTCTTCCTGGGCCGTGAAGGTACGGCCGAGCGCGGCCCGCACGCCGAGCACGGCAAAGAAGCTCGGCGACACCCGCTCGCCCGCCAGGCGTTCCGGCTCCCCCCGGCCGGAGAGGACGACCGCCTCGCTGGTCGCGGCGCCGAGAGCCTTAAAGACATGGTTCTGCCGGCTCCAGTCGAGATAGTCCGGGGCCGAGGCCGACGCGGCCTCCGCAACGGCACCGCCGGCACTGCCGGAGCGGGCGCGCTCGGTCCGCAGGGCCATGAGCTCGGCGGGCCGCGGGAAGGCGAGCGGCCGGAGGATCACCGCGTCGACGATGCTGAAGAGGGTGGTATTGGCGCCGATACCGAGGGCCAGGGTGAGCACTGCGGCGACGGCGAAGCCGGGGCTCTTGCCGAGCCGGCGGAGGGCGGTGCGGAGGTCGGTCGCGAGGTGCATGGCGTTCTCTCCTTCAATCTTCCTTGAGCGCAACGACCGGATCGAGACGGGCCGCCCGCGCCGCCGGCAGGAGGCTGGCGAAAAGGGCGACGCTCGCGAGGAGGAGCGCGGCGGCGGCGAAAGTTCCGGGGTCGGCGGCGCCCACCCCGTAGAGGAGCCCGGCCAGGAGCTGGGTCAGGCCCAGCGCCAGGGCGGTGCCGATCGCCACTCCGGCCGCGGCGAGGGCCGCCCCTTGCCCGAGCACCATGCGGAGCACGGCCCCGCGCCCGGCGCCGAGCGCCACCCGGATGCCGATCTCCCGGGTCCGCTCGGCCACTCCGGAGCTGATGACGCCATAGACCCCGAGCGCCGCCAAGGCGAAGGCGACGGCGGCGAAGAGCCCGAGGAGGAGGACGTGGAAACGCCGCTCGGCGAGCCCGGTGCCGATCACCTCGGTCATCGGTTCCACCCGGGTCACGACCAGCTCGCGATCGACGGCCTGGGCCGCCTGCCGCACGGCGTTGGCGAGCCCCGAGATGCTGGCATCGCCGGAGGCCTTGGCGTTCCCGCCCGCCAGCACGAGGGTCATCCGAAGCCCCGGCGTCTGGGCCGCGGGCCGATAGATCTCGCGCTCCGCCGGGGCATCCAGGGCGAGATCGCGCACGTCGCCCGCCACCCCGACGATCTCGAACCACTCCTTGCTATCGAAGGAGAGCCGTTTGCCGACCGGATCGACCCCCGGGAAGGAGCTCCGCGCCAGGGCCTGGTTGACGATGACGACCGGCGGCGCCTTGCCGGAGTCGGCCGCCGCGAAGGGGCGGCCGGCGGCGAGCGCAATGCCCATGGCCGCGAAGTAGCCCGGGGTGATCGAGCGGATCTCCGCGTCCGGCAGGCTCTTCGCGTCCGCGGGCATCCCGGGGACGACATAGGTATTGGCGTCGCGATCGCCGTTGAGCGGCAGGTCGTCGATCGCGCCCGCGGCCCGCACCCCGGGGAGAGCGGCGACGCGGTCCACCAGCTGCTCCAGGGCGGCCGCCTGGGCCGGCTCCTCGCGGTATTTCCACTTGGGGAGGACGACCGTCGCGGTGAGCACCCCTTGGGGCTCGAAACCGGGCCGGGTGTCGAGCAGGCCGAGAAAACTCCGGATGAGGAGCCCCGCGCCGGTCGAGAGCACGAGGGCGAGAGCCACCTCGGCGACGGCCAGAGCGGCACGGGCGCGCCGCCGGCCGACGCCGCTCCCTCCCCGCTCGCCTTCGCGGAGCCCTTCGCCCGGAGCCTGCCGCGACGCCGAGAGGGCGGGCGCCAGGCCGAAGAGGAGAGCGGTCAGCAGCACGGCGCCGGCGGTGAAGGCGACGGTCGCGCCATCGAAACGGATCTCGTCGGCCCGCGGCAGCTGGGCGCCGCCCAACGGCACCAGCAGATCGAGCCCCCAGGCGGCGAAGAGCAGGCCGAGCCCGCCCCCGAGGGCGGCGAGGAGCAGGCTCTCGGCGAGCAGTTGGGAGACGAGCCGCAGCCGCCCGGCGCCGAGCGCCCGGCGGACCGCGATCTCCCGCCGCCGCGAGGCCGCCCGGGCGAGGAGGAGATTGGCGACGTTGGCGCAGGCCGTCAAGAGGACGAGCCCGACCGCGGTGAGGAGGACGAGGAGAGCCCGCCGCGACGAGCCGGCGATCTGCTCGTGGAGCGGGATGAGCCGCACCCCGACCCCGTCGTTGGTCCCCGGATACTGCCGAGCGAGGAGAGCGGCGGTCGCCGCAAGCTCCGACTGCAAAGCCGCCTTTGTGGCCCCGGGCCTCAGGCGCCCGAGCACCCGCAGCATGTGCCCACCGCGATCCCCACCCGGCGAGAGGGCGAGCGGCGTCCACACCTCGACCGGGCGGAGGAAGCCGGGGATCGAGAACCGGAAGCCCGCGGGGAGGACCCCGACGACCGTGGCGCTCCGGCCGTTGACCGGCAGACTCTTGCCGACGATCCGCGGATCGGCCCCGAAGCGCCGTCGCCAGAGGCCGTCGGTCAAGACGATCACCGGCGCCGCGCCCGGCCGGTGGTCCTCGGCGAGGAAGGTGCGCCCCAAAGACGGCCGAGCACCGAGGAGCTGGAAGAACCCCTCGGTCGCCGTGCCGCCGCGGATCCGCTCGGGTCCGTTCTCGCCGTCGAGTTGCACCCCGGAGGCGACGAAGGCGGCGAGCCCGGCGAAGGGTTTCCGTCCGTCCCGCCCGGCGAGGCGCGCCCGATAGTCGAGGAAGTCGGGCCCCGAGAACGAATCCCGGGGCACCTGTGGCGCCGTCTCCCACAGCATCACCAGCCGCTCCGGGTGCGGATAGGGCAGCGGCCGCAGGAGCACGGCATGGACGACGCTCCACACGGCGGCATTGGCACCGATCCCCAAGGCCAGGGTGAGCACCGCGGCGGCGGTGAACCCCGGGCTCCGCCCCAGGGTGCGAGCGGCATACCGCAGGTCGTTCCACAGATCTCGCATCGAGCGCCTCGTCTTAAGAAGCGGCCGGGAATGGAGGCTCCGGTCGGCTGGGTGCTGCTAAGGGCAAGGGATGTGCCAGTGTGTAAGTCGTTGATTCTGCGCGGGGAGGGGGGAGGGATGGGCGGATTCGGTGTCCGGCGGCGGGAAAGGGGTGTTCCAAAAGCGGACAGGATTGGAAGGAGGCGCGGGCTTTGACTTATTGCCCCAAAAGTGGCACCCTCTAGGTCGAGGAGAGTGCGATGCCCGAGTGGTCCGAGAGCCTACAAGCTCAAAAGAGAGCGTCGACGGTGCTGGTGCTCTTTGTCCCCAGCGTCGACCGTTATGAGAAGGCTATCGATCAAGAGTACTGGGTGACCGAGGCCCTGTCCGTATTGGGCCGCCTCTTCGGAGGTGCTACCGCGTTCCCGCAGGGACGTGGTGTCTGGCGGGATGACGAGAGGGGTGGACAGCTCATCTTCGACGCACCCGTAATCATGCAGTGCTACACGACGGAGCAGGCTCTAGAAGATCACGCCGAGACTTTGCGAGGCTTTCTTAGGCGCTTGGGCGAGGAGAGCCAGCAGGGTGCCGTGGGGATCGTGATCGATCGCGACTATCTGGAGATCCGCTCCCGCTCGAGGAGGAATGATGGCTAAGAACATTGAGTCCTTGGCGAAAAAACTTGGCGCTACCATGGTAGGTACTGTGCCCGATTACTCCGCGGGTGCTTTCGGCATGGCAGCGCTGGCGGAGAGCTTGCGAGGGCGACTGGAACCGAGCTCCGGTAAGCGTCCTGGTCGTCCTTCCAATCCGGCATGGAGTAAAAGGCCGAAGGTGCCCATGGCTCCTGAAACCGAGCAACGTCTCAAAGAGCTCGCCAGTCTGCTCAGCGCGGGGGACCGGCAAGTAAGCCCCATGCAGGTCGCAGCACTCCTCCTCGAACAGGCAACAGCGAGCTACTTCGGGACTGCCACCCCTGGAAAACAGAAGCGCCGGTGAGCCGGTAAGGCTAAACACCTGCAAGCTCACCCCTGCAGATTCGCCTCTGACGAATCTCCGAGTCTGGTCGACCCAGAGCCACGGGACCGCAACGGGATCGTAGAATGCCCTACCGTGTCGCCTGCACCCCCGCCCTGGCTCACCACCGCCCGCCCGGCGGTGGGACGCATGGGCCTACGGGTTCCCAACCGGAAGCCTGTAGAACCACGTCCAATGCACCCGACCTCCACCGTGGATCTACATGGTTTCAAACTGGAACCACCTAGATCCACGACAAAAGCACCCGACCTCCACCGTGGATCTACGTGGTTTCAAACTGGAACCACCTGGATCCACGTCCAAAGCATCCGGCCTCCGCCCGTGGATCTACGTGGTTTCAAACCAGGACCACCCAGATCCACGACAAAAAGCACCCGGTCTCCGCCGTGGATCTACGTGGATTCAAACTGGAACCACCTAGATCCACGCCAAAAGCACCCGACTTCCGCCGTGGATCTACGTGGTTTCAAACTGGAACCACATAGATCCAAGCCCAAAGTACCCTGCCCCTGGCGTGGATCTACGGGATTCCAGATCGCGATGCCGGAGGCCAGCCGCCGGAGCTACCTATCTATCCGACCCGTTCCTGGAGCTCGAGCTGGAGGAGACGGAGGAAGTCCTGGGCGTTGGTGACGACGCCGAAGGCCTGGTGGGTGCCGCGGTCCTTGAGCTTGTTGACGACGAACTCGGTCTGGTCGACGCAGATGGTCGTAACCTCCGAGATCGAGCCGTCGGGGCGGGCGCAGAAGGTGGGGAGCATGTTGCCGACGGCGATGGCGTGGAGGGCGGTCGCCACCATGACGACCATGGTCGCCTGGACGGTCAGCTCGCGCATGGCGGCCTGGGCGTCGAGGACGGAGGCGAGGGTCTCCGGCAGCGGACCGTCGTCGCGGATCGAGCCGCCGAGGACATAGGGCGTGCCGGTCACCGTAAGCGCGTGCATGATGCCGCTCTTGAGGCGCCCGTCGTCGACCAGAGCGCGGATCGAGCCCGCCTTCTTGACCTCGTTGATCGCCCGCATGTGGGTGATGTGCCCGCCCGCGCTCCCCGACCCGTCGGCCATCATGCCGAGCGTCGTGCCGTAGAGGGCGGCCTCGACGTCGTGGACTCCCACCGCGTTGCCGGAGATGAGGCCATGGCAGAAGCCGTGGTGGATCATCCACTCCATGGCCTGGCGCCCGCGGGCATGGACGAGAGCCGGCCCGATCACCCAGAGGATGTAGCCGCGATCGCCCCGGTTGTTGAGGAATTCCTTCAAGATGGCATCGTAGTTGACCGGCTTCTCCCGGCTCACCTCGGAGGACATGAACGAGAACGCCTCGGCGGCGGTCTGGTCGACCTCGTCGGCGAAGCCGTGATCCCAGACGAGAACCCCCTCCGAGCCGTCCTCGGCGCGCACGGTGGCCACGAGGTCGCCCTGGCGGACGAGGCGGAACTCCTTGACGATCAACCGCTCGGTGGCGGGGTCCCAAACCAGGTGGGAGTCCATGCGCGGCCGTTCGGGCATCCGCCAGCGGCCCGCGATCTTGACGTAGGTCGGATGGTCGGTCGTCGACATGAACCCATCGGGGAGGACGGTGTCCGCCGGCGCCGGGGTGAAGCGGCAGTCGGGGGCGGCGGCGAAGTGCGGCAGAGAGAGGTCGGGCTCACGATACATGGCAGAGGGTCCCAAGACGACGAAGGTCGGTCGATTGCGTGCGGGGCGGGATTGTAGCCTGCCGGCACTGCTACAATCCAGCCGCCGCCGGAGTGGCGAAATGGTATACGCAGGAGACTTAAAATCTTCCGCCCGTAAGGGCATGCGGGTTCGAGTCCCGCCTCCGGCACTCTGGACCTTCGTACCCTGCTGGCGTAGAGACACAAAGGTCCCCCGTCGACACCCGGGAACCGGTCGGCGAGACACTACGGCAGGCCGTGTCCTTCGCTTCCGCCAGAGTTTCTTGTGTCTCCAGCTCGTTTCGTAGTGTCTCCAGCAGAAAACGTAGTGTCTCTGGATCGTTCCGTAGTGTCTACAGTCGTAAGCGTAGTGGCTCTACGTCCTCCCGTAGTGTCTCCAGGACCAGCGCTTGTGTCTCTACGGCTCGCCGTAGTGTCCGGAAACCCCTCCCATGGGCTTCTGGGTCCGATTGTTGTGTCTCCACGTGGGAGCGGACGGAATCCAGCATCCCGCGATCCCAAACGCCTACCCCTGGCCCTCGCTACGCAGGAGAGCTCGCGCGCTGGGCTCTCTCCACCTCAGCGATCACTTGCTTCGCCAGCTCGACCGTAGCGCCCTCCTGGATCGCGGCCTCGCAGAAAAGTCGAAGCGCCGCCAGCGCCTCCCGAGCGATCCCCTTGACCTCGAAGATCCCGCCCATGGCGCCCGCCAGCTCCTTCACCTCGGCCGTGCGCCCTTCCTTGAGTTGGAGCACCGCCAGGTCCAGGGAGGCCAAAGCTGCTTCATAGGGGAGGCCCGCGAACTCCTGGATCACCTGCTCCAGGCCGGCCTTCGCCTCCTCCGTCCGTCCCCGCCCGGCGGCTACCTTAGACTCCAGCCACGTCAGGCGGATCAGGTGGAGATTCCTTCTTTGCGCGACCGCCATCTCGCGCACCTCGGCGAGGAGCCGCTCTCCCTTTTCATATTGCTCCAGGTGGACAAGGTTGGCCACGGTGTTGAAGCGAAGCTCAAAGAGGAGCTACGGATCGCCAGAAGCTTCGATCGCGGGAGTCGCCTGTTCCAAGGCCTGGAGAGAACCCGCGGGGTCGCCCAACTGTTCCAGGACATGCGCCTTCTTCGTCAGGATACGCCCGACCGCCAAGGCATCGTCTCCACAGGCCGCTAAAGCCCGGTTGAGACAGTCCAGAGCCTCGGGGAACTGGCGTCGATCGGTGTAGAGCGACGCTTCGAGGTCTTCCAGCCGCCAGCCGGCAAGGGGTAGGGAACGCGCTCCTTCACCCGACTTCCAGTGCTCCCGGGCCAGAGCGAAGGCCGCCCGAGCGCGCTCGAATTCGGTTGCGACCCGATGAGCGTTTCCGACGTAGCCCCCAGAGTAGCCCAGAGTGCGCGCCCTTCGCGCCTCGTCCGGCACCCGTTCCGCAATCGAGATGGCGAGGACCGCCAGCTCCATCGCCTCTTCGTGCGCCGCCGCGAGCTCGCTGGCATGGCAGATTTTCTCCGCCAGGGCCCAACTCCGGGAGGCGCGGACGGTGAGCTCGATCCACCGCCGGCGTTCGGCGAGCGGAAAGGGCTCCAGGCCGGCCCAGATCTCCTCGGCCTCCCGGCGCTCCTCCTCCGGTGAGGGGCCGTTCTCGTCCGCTACAGCCTCCTCGATCCGGTACGGGACCACCGCCAGAAGCGCCGCCTCCAGGGCTGCCTCTTCGGCCGGCGTTCCCTCCCGCGGCACCGCGAGCGCGCTCCCGCCAGCCAGCCAGGCGAAGAGGACGGTGAGGAAGCGGCGCAGGAGCACCACCAGCGGCCAGGGCACCTGCGCCACGACCGCCATCCGCCGCAGAACGTCTTCCGGTGGGGCCTTGTCGCCCGCCTCGTAAATCGAGATGGTCCCCTGGTCGACCCTCGCGGCCTGGCCGAAGGCCTCCTGGGTCAGGTCCGCATAGTGGCGCAGGAACAGCACGACGAACCGCAGGACCTTCGGATCTCCCCTCTTCGCCATGTCAACCCCCTCCCTCGTTTTTCCATCGGTTATGGTGAGTTGGTGCACCTTTCTTATCGAGAGCCGCCCCCGGGGCCATGGCGGCCACGGCGGAGCCCCTCTCCTCAGGAGCCTCCATGACCACCCTCTCTCTCCGTCGCAAGACCCTTTTCCTCCTGTTCGTCGCCGTGCTCGTCCTCCCCTGGCCCTCGGTCGCCGCGCCGCGAAGGGCTCTGAAAACGACGGCCTCGGCCCCTTCGACGATCTTGGACCGCGCCTGGAGCAGCCTCCAAAGGCTTTGGAGCGACACGGGTTGCTGGATCGACCCGAGCGGTCGTTGCCTGACCGGTGCCACGCAGGTGGTCCCACCGGCACCGCCCAAAGCGAGCACCAATTTGGGCTGCTGGATCGACCCGAACGGCCGCTGCACGGAGGGGGCCTCGAAGCCGAGCACCGACACCGGCTGCGTTATCGACCCAGGTGGCCGCTGCCACAGCTAGGAGCGAGCTTTTCTTCGGCCTCTCCGCCAGCTTGTCGCCGGGGAGGCCGAGCGCTGCGCTCTCTCTACTGCTGCGATTGCCTGGCGCGCCAATTCGACAGTAGCGCGTTCCCGCCGGGCAGCCTCGCAGAAGAGGGCGAGTGCAACCATAGCCTCCCGCGCGATACCCTTATGCTCGAAGATCCGGCGCATGGTAAGCGTGAGCTCCCGCACCTCGGCGGTGCGCCCTGCCTCGAGGTCGATCACTGCCAGCTCGAGCGCGGCGAGTGCCGCCTCGTAGGGTAGATCCAGACCCGCGAACTCCTGGCAGACTTGCTCCAGACAGGCCCTCGCCTCCTCGGTCTGCCCTTGCCCGGCCATCAGTTTGGACTCCAGCCACCGCAGCCGGATCAGGTGAAATCTCCTGCCCTGGTCGACTGCCATCTCGCGGACCTCGGGCAGAAGGGCCGCCGCCGCCGCGAAGCGTTCCAAAGCGCACAGGTGGGCAACCCGGTTGAACCGAAGCGCGAAGAGTTGATTGGGGTCCGCCGTGGCTTCGACGAGAGGAGCAGCCTTCACCAAGGCTTCGAGAGCGCCCTGAAAGTCGCCCATCTGATGGAGAATGGCATCCTTGTTGAGGAGGATGCGCCCAGCCGCCGCAGGTTCGCCGTCGCAGGAGGCAAGCGCTCGTTCAATGCTCTCCAGCGCCTCCGGAAACCTCTGCTGCTCGCGCCGCAGGGACGCTTCGCGATCCCACAAACGCCACTCGGCGAGCGGCAGCGCGCGGGCGGGTTCCCCGGCCTGCCAGAGTCTCCAGGAGCGCTTCGTGGCCTCGGCGGCCCGGTCGAACTCGGTCGCCACCCGGAGCGCGTTGGCGATGTAACACCAGCCATAACCCGCGGCTCTCGCCCGCTCCGCCTCCCCACCCGGCAGGCGTTCGGCGACGTAGACGGCGAGCTCGGCGAGCTCCATCGCGTTCTCGACCGAGTGCGAGGCCGCCCGTTCGCTGTCGTGGCTGAGCGCCTCCACGACGGCCCAACTCCGAAACTCCGGGAAGAGATCGAGCAACACCCGCCGCTTCTGCGACGCAACCGACTTCAACCGCGTCGCGAGCTCCTGCGCCGCCCGCCGGACCGCCGCCAGCTTCTGCGCCTTTTTCTGCCGCGTCAGCTCCGTGACGAGCCTCTCCGCCAGCGCCCACCCGGCGGCGAGGGCGGTGCGGAAGATTCTGAAGCGCTCGACCGGGGTGAGGTCGAGCGGTGAAGCCGGCGCGGTCTCCTCCTCGGGCTTGGGGACGATCCGTTCGTGGACCCAGAGCAGGACGTCGACCGCCTCCGGCGGGGCGCCGAGCGGAGCGACGAGGGTGTCCAGGTAGTCGCGGCTGAGCGGCCGCTCGCCCGTCTCGTAGCCGGCGAGGTGCTTCTCGCTCGAAAACCCGAGGGCCGCCGCCAGCTTCTTGATCCCCCAATTGAAGGCGAGGCGCAGGTAGAGCAGGGCCAGAGCCTCGGGTGAACGCTTCCTCGTCATTCCATCCCCTCCTACAAGAGATTCCTATAGGACCAAAGTGCGAGCCAGCGTGCTTTCGTGACAAAAGAGCGAGAAAGAATGATGGAACTCTGCGACACACCCCCGGACCAACGATAAGGCATGGAAAACAAGCACTCCCGTCCTCTCGGACAGGACGGCGGCCCCTACGATCTCCTGCACCGGGCGCCTGGAGCGCTACCCAGAAAGCCACCATGCGAGACCGCGAACATCCCCACCCCACCCTGCTCCTCGGCTTCCTCCGAGGGGAGACCTCGAAGACCGAAAGCCGCGCCATCGTCCGCCACCTCCTCTCCGGCTGCCGTTCGTGCGCGGCCGTGACCCGGCCGCTCTGGCGAATCGCGGACGGACGGGGACGGCGGGCGCTCCGCCTCGCGCGGGAAAGGAGAGCCTGAAGCGATGGCGAAGACGGGAGCGCTGAGGACCGGCGGAGACGAGGAGATCGAAGTGGCTCGGGCCATGCTGCGGGCGATCGTCGTGACCTTGCAGGGCGTCCGCGATCGGCTCGTCCAGCTGCACGCCAGCATTCCTCCCTCCCCGGAAGAGATCGCCGACGTCGACATGCCCGACGAGCTCGACGTGCTGACGGAAATCCGGGCGGTGGCCGCGATCGTGCTCGACGATCGCCTCGACCCGCTGATCGAGACGCTCCAAGCCGCCGCCGACTACCAGCAGCCCGCCCGCGTCTGACCCCTCCGACCATGAAAGCTCTTTCCGTCGTCGACGTCTTGAAACATGCGCTCACCCGGCCGGGCCAGACCTGGCACCTGGTGCTCCAATTCGTGCCGACCGCAGACGAGATCGAAGACGTCTCCCGGATCTCGCAGGACATCCCCTGGCTTCCCAAGCTGGGCCGCGGGGTCGAAACCCTCTTCCGCGACCTGCGGCAGCGCGGCCTCGCGGTCGTCGCCTGTGGGGACGAAGGGGAGGCCCTGGGGCTCAAGGTGGCGCTCCGCGGCAGCCGGCTCTCGGGGCACGTGTGCAAGGGGCGGCGGGCAAGCCTGCAGGCGGACGTCCGCGGCCGCTGTGGCATCTATGCCACGCCTCCGGCGCTCACCGGCTACCTGGCGCGCTCGGTCCACCGGCTGCTCCAGACGAAGCTCGGCTGGAGCGCCGGCTTGGCCGACCCCCGGGTTCGCCTGCTCGACCCGGCCGCCGGCTCGATGAACTTCCTGCGCGCCTCCTGGCGGCTCGCCCTGGAGGCGGATTGGCATCGGGGCGAGGGAGGCGAGGGGAGCGAGCAGGGCGACTTCGTAAGGAACCACCTCCTGCCCCATTTCCTGGGAATCGAGCTGACGCCGGAGGCCCAGGCCCGCGGCGTCGCGTCCCTCCGCCGATTCCTCCGCGTCTACGGCCGCGAGCCCGCCGCCGAAGAGCCCCTGCCCGCCGTCCTCGGCGATGCGCTCGGCCCGGCGGCGGCGGTCCTCGACTTTCCCGCCAACGTCGTCCTCGGCAATCCGCCCTGGCGCGGCCGGTCGGAGAAGCCGGGGCCGTGGATCGCCGATCTCGTCGCCGACTACTACGGGCTCGACGGCGTGCTCCTGGGCGAGAAGAATCCGAAGTGGCTGCAGGACGACGCCGTGCGCTTCCTCCGCCTGGCCCAGTGGAAGCTCGAACAGACCGGGGAAGGGATCGTCGCCCTCCTCCTTCCCCACAACGGGCTCGACGCGCCGACCTTTCGGGGTCTCCGCGCCTCGCTCCTTACGAGCTTCGAGGAGATCTACGCCTACGATCTCCACGGCAACCAACGCAAGCGAGAGGAGAACCCGGACGGCGGGCCGGACGAGAACGTCTTCCGGGGCGTCGCCCAGGGAACCGCGGTCTTCCTCCTGGTGAAGAAACCCGGTCTGCCGAAGCGGGTGCTGCGCGCCGATCTCCAGGGCAGTCGGCGGGAGAAGCTCGCGGCGCTCGCCGGCACCCACGTCGGCACCACCCCCTGGCAGGAAGTCGAGCCCCGCGGCCCGTTCTACCTCTTCTTTCCCCAGGAGGAAGAGCGGCTGGAGCGAGAATACTGCCGGGGTTTGCGGCTGCCGGAGATCTTCCCGCTCGTCTCGACGGGCGTCATCACCGGCGACGACGGACTCGTGGTCGCGTTCAGTCCGCGAGCGCTGGTCGAGAGGTTGCGGGCGCTCCCTCCCGAGGACCCGCGGCTCGATGCCGCCCAACGGAAAGCCCTAGACCGGGAGACGGACTGGCCGCAGCGGATCGCGAGCTTCCTCGTTCGGCCCTTCGATCGCCGCTTCCTTCTCTATGCGCACGATTTTCTCGAACGGTCGCGCCAGAAGGTCATGACGCACCTCGAACGGGGGGACAACGTCGCCCTCCTCGCCTCCCGCCAGTCGCGCGGCGAGCCCGGCGTTTTCGTCACCCGCTGGATCGCCGGGCACAAGGCGGCCTCCGCCTACGACGTCAGCTCGGTCTTTCCCCTCTATCTCTATCCCAAGGAGGAAGGGGCTTCCGAAGCCGGCCCCCGGGTCCCCAACCTCGCTCTGGATCTCCTCGCCTCCCTCGCGGAGCGCTACGGCGAGGCGCCGAGCCCTGAAGAGATCCTGGGCTACGTCTACGCCGTGCTCTACGACCCGACCTATCGGGAGCGCTACAAGACGCTCCTCCGCCGGGACTTTCCCCGCATCCCCTTCGCCCGGGAGCGCGTAACCTTCACGCGCCTGGCAGCGCTCGGTACGGAGCTCCTCGGTCTCCACCTGCTCGCCGACCGGCGCCTCGCCGTTCCTCCGGTCGGCGTCGTCGGTGATCCCACCCGGCGCCTGGGATCGGGCCGGCGCACGCTTCTCCGCTACGAGCCGAAGAAGAGCCGGCTCTACGTCAACGACTCTGGGCTGGGCTTCAGCGAGATCTCTCCCGAGGTCTACCGCTACGGCATCGGCGGCTACGACGTCCTCGCCGGCTGGCTGGTCCCCCGCGGGGGCCGGGTGCTCCTCCCCGAAGAGATCCTTACTTTCCGTCGGCTCGCCTCGGCCCTGACCCTCACTCTCGAAGTCCAGGAGAAGATCGCCGAGGCAGGGGGCGGGTACGGAGAGACGAGCTGAACGGTGCCCCGCAGGCTCCTACCGCTTGGGAGGCCGTTTCCCCACCGGGCGCTTGACCGGCCCTCCCGGCCGCTTCCGGGTCCGGCTCCCCTCGTCCGCCTCTCCCGCGACGCGGATCGTCACGGTCCGTCCGCGGAGCGTGATCCCGGCCATGCGTTCGAGAATCTGCTGCTGGTAGCGCGCCGGCACCTCGACGAGCGAGAAACGCTCGTCGATGTCGATGGCGCCGATCTCCTTGCCCGGCACGCCAGCCTCGTTGGCGATGGCGCCGACGATGTCGGCCGGCCGCACCCCGCTCTGCCGCCCGGCGTTCAAGAAGAGGCGCACCATGCCACCACTGCCACCGCCGCCCCAGCCGGTCCCGCCGTGACTCCGCTCTCCGCCCCCAGCGCTCGCCGCCGGCTCGGGCTCGATCACCGCCTCCAGGGGCCGGTCGCGGCGGGCGAGGGCCGCCGCCGCCGCGGCCACCTCGGCGATGTCGAAGCCTTCCTCGACGAGACCCTCGACCAGGGCGAGATAGAGATCGAGGTCGCCCTCGGCGATCGTCCGCCGAAGGTTCTCCTTGAACAGCTCCGTCCGCCGGGCCGCGACGTCGGCGGCGGTCGGCATCTTCATCGGCGCGATGCGCTGGCCGGTGAAACGCTCGATGTCCGAGAGCATCCGCCGCTCGCGCGGGGTGACGAAGAGCACCGCGATCCCCGCCCGCCCGGCCCGCCCGGTCCGCCCAATGCGGTGGACGTAGGCCCCGAGGTCGTTCGGCATGTCGTAGTTGACGACGTGGCTGATCCGCTCGACATCGATGCCGCGGGCGGCGACGTCGGTCGCCACGACGACGTCCAGGGTCCCCTTCCTGAGGCGCTCCATCACCCGCTCGCGGAGCGGCTGGGTCATGTCGCCGTGGAGGGCGGCGACCGAATAGCCGCGCGCCTCCAGCCGCTCCGCCACCTGGGCGACGGCGGTCTTGGTGCGGATGAAGACCAGGGCGGCCTCGATCGGCTCGGTCTCCAGGAGCCGGGTCAGGATGTCGAGCTTCTGCTGCTGGGGAACGAGGAGGAAGCGCTGCTCGATCGTCGTCTCGGTGAGCGCCTTCCTTTCGAGCTGCAGCTCCAGGGGGTTTGAAAGGTGGCGCTGGGCGATCCGCCGGATCTCGGGCGGCATGGTGGCCGAGAAGAGCGCCGTCCGCCGGCCCTCCGCGCCCTCCCCGGACGCGGGCGCCTGGGCGAGAATCCAGTCGACGTCCTCGATGAACCCCATGCGGAGCATCTCGTCCGCCTCGTCGAGCACCACCATTTTCAGCCGATCGAGCCGCAGCGTCCCGCGGCGGAGGTGGTCCATGATCCGGCCGGGGGTGCCGACGACGACCTGGACCCCGCGCAGGAGCCGCCGCTGCTGGTCTTCGAGCGACTGGCCGCCGTAGACCGGGAGGACGACGAGCCGGGGCAGGTACTTGCCGTAGGTGTGGAGGGCCTCCGCCACCTGGATCGCGAGCTCGCGGGTGGGGGTGAGGACGAGCGCCTGGACCCCGTTTTCCGCCGGGTCGATCGCCTGCAGGAGGGGCAGGCCGAACGCCGCGGTCTTGCCGGTGCCGGTCTGCGCCTGGCCGATGACGTCGCGGCCGGCGAGAAGGGGCGGAATGGCGACGGTCTGGATGGGGGTCGGCGCCTCGTAGCCCACCTCGGCCAGCGAGCGCAGGAGACCGTCGGTGAGCCCGAGGGCCTCGAAAGAGTCGGCGGCCGGAGCCGCCTCAATGTTTTCCATGGGCTCTTTATACCACCCGCTTCAGAGGACCGGCGCCGCGAGCACCGCCTCCGCCGCCGCCCAGGCCCGGTCGCCGGCTCCGGTGTCTCGATCGGGGAGTGCCGCGGCGATAGCCTCGACCGTCCGCTGGAGAAGCTCCGGGCGGCCGGTCACGTAGCCCATGTGACCCACCCGGAAGTAGGAGTCGCGGATCGCCGGATGGAGCCCGCCGGCGACGGCGACCCCGTGGTCCAGGATGCGGCGGACGAGCGTCGCGTCCACTCCCGCTGGATACCTTAGGGCCGAGAGGAGGTTCGAGGCCAGCTCCGGCCGCGCCGGCACGAGGGCGAGGCCGAGCTCGGCCCAGGCGGCGCGGAGCGCCCGCCCGGTACGCTCGTGGGCGGCGAAGCGCGCCTCCATCCCCAGCTCCAGGATCTCGCCCAGGCCCACCGCGAGGGCGAGGACGAGGTTGGTCGCGGGGGTCGAGAAATAGCTCGGCCGGCGCTCCTCGTAGGCGCGCATCACCGGCAGCCAGGCCTCCCAATCGAGGTACATCGGGGGCTTGGGAGCCGGGCGCTCGGAACGCGCGGCGAGCGCCCGCGGGCTGGCGACCAGGAGAGCCAGACCCGGCGGCAGGCCGAGGGCCTTCTGCGAGGCGGTCAGATAGACGTCGGCGTCCCATTCCGCCATGGCGAAGCGCTCCCCCGCCGTGGCACAGACGCCGTCGAAAATCGACAGCATCCCGTGCTCCCGGGCGAGGCGGGCGAGCGGCGCCGGATCGATCCGCACCCCGGTCGAGGTGTCGACGTGGGTGGCGTAGAGCGCCTGGAACGGCCCGTGGGCGGCATGAGCGCCAATCGCCTCCCGCACCTCGTCGGGCTCTGGAGCCTCCCCCGGCGCCGCGCCGACCGGGATCACCTCGGCCCCCTGCCGGCGGAGCATCTCGGCCAGGCGGTCCGAGAAGTAGCCGGTGTTGACGAGGAGGACCCGGTCGCCGGGACGGGTGAGGTTACAAACCGCCATCTCCATCGCCGCGGTGCCCCCTCCGGCGAGGACGAAGGGCTGGCTGTCGGGACCGGCCTGCCACACCTCGCGCATCCTCCCGAGAGCGGTGCCGAACGCCTCGATCAGGGGAGCGGCGGTGTGGCCGGGAGGCGGCGCGCCGAAGGCGGCGAGGACGGCCGGCGAGACCTCGATCGGGCCGGGGATCATGAGCAGAGGGGGGTTCGCCATGGCGATCTCCGGGCACCCGCCAGGCGAGGGCGGCGGCGCGCCGCCCGGGAGGGTACCGTCAGGGGGAAGGATATCCTGCTCCTCCCTTCCCGGTATCGGGTCGGACGTCCTGCTGCTGGCGGAGGTAGATCTCGCGCCGGCGCCAGGTCTCGACGGTGGTGATGGCGCTCGCCAGCCAGACGAGCCCCACCGCCCAGCCGCCGACGACGTCCGTCGGATAGTGCTCCCCGAGGTAGACCCGGCTGGCGCCGATGAGGAGGACGGCCGCGAGGGCGCCGGCGACCACCAGGGCTCGGCGCCAGAACGGTCCGCCGGCGCGGAGCGCCAGATAGACGAGGAGCCCGAAAAATGCCATCGAGCCGGTGGCGTGGCCGCTGGGGAAGCTGTAGGTGACGAGGTCGGCGAGGCCGGGCCGATGGCGGGCGAAGAGCAGCTTGAGGAGCTGGTTGAGCCCCTCGGCGCCGCCCACCGCGAGAGCGACGAGGAAGACGTCGCTCCCCTGCCGCCGGAAGGCGAAGAAACCGGCGAGCCCCAGGCTCAAGAGGAGGACGACCACGGGCTTGCCGACGAAAGAGGCGGCCGCCATCAGCCAGGTCAGGCGGCCGGAGGACGGGGCGACCACGGTGGCGAGCGTGCGGTCGAGCCAGCCGACCGGGGTGTGATGGACGATCCGCGCCACCGCGCTGAAGACCGTGCCGGCGAGGAGGACGAGGAGGACGCCGATCGTCAGCTGCAGCCCGAGGTACCCCTGGGGCGAGAAACGGGCGCGGAGAAAGGGAGCGAGACCGCCGGTCGCCCGGAGGCGGCGGCGGAAGACGACGACGAGGACGGCCACCAGGGCGGTCAGGGCGAGGAGCATCCCGGCCCGGCCGATCCAGTGGGCGACCTGCCGCCACTGGCTGCCGAAGAGCGAGCCCAGCGAACCGATGAGGACGGCCCATACGATGCCCCCGGCGGCGTTCCAGGGCGCGAAGCGCCGGTAGGGCATGCGGTTGGCCCCGGCGAGCAGCGAGGAGAGGGTGCGGAGGACGGCGACGAAGCGGGCGAAGAAGACCGTCTTCGTGCCGTGGCGCGCGTAGAAGGCCTCGGTCCGCGCCAGTTGGCTCTCGCCGACACGGAAGGTCCGCCCATAGCGCATGAGGAGCGCCCGCCCGCCCCGCCGGCCGAGGAAATAGCCCAGGTTGTCCCCCGCGATCGCCCCCAGGGCAGCGGCGAGGATGACCCCCCGGATGTCGAGGTTCCCCGCCCCGGCGTAGGCGCCGGCGAGGAGCAGGATCGTCTCCCCGGGGAGCGGGATGCCCGCCCCCTCGGCCAGGATGATGAGAGCGACGACGAAGTAGCCGTAGCTTTCGAGCATCCGCTGGAAGAAATCGAGCATGGAGAGAGAGGGCCTACGTCAGCCCCGTGGAGGGCCGTCTGCGGGAGGCGAGCGAGGGCGCGGTCAGGGGCAGGCGAACGCGCTGGTATCCTGGACCGGCTTGAACGGGGTGCTCTGCGGATTGGTGTAGGTCTTGACGGCGCCGGTCTGGGTGTCGGTGACGGTGATCACCGCGTTGACGTTGGTGAGCCCGCCCGCGAAGACCCAGTAGTGCTGGTTGACCCCGCAGGCATTGAGCACCTTGACGATCAGCTCGACGTTCACCGGGTCGAAGAACCAGAAGTAGCCGGAGTCGCCCGGCAGCGAGGTGCCGTGCCCGACGCCGGTCGTCCCGTCGGTCGTCTTCCAGGTCACGCCCACGAGGAAGCGGCCGTTCTGGAAAGGCAGGTCCCCGGCCGCGGCCTGCGCGACGCTGGTGAAATCGGCGACGGTTCCGAGGAGCAGGGCGAGGACGAGGACGAGACCGGTGCGCTTCATGGCGATTCCCCTTTCGGCGACGGGAGTTTAGCACTCCCTGGGTGCCTCGACAAAGATGCCTTCGCGACGCGCGACGGTCAGGGTCCCGGCAGGGCCGAGGTGTCGGCGACGCTCGCGAGCGTGCCCTGGGGATTGCTGTAGGTCTTCGTCCGGCCGGTCGCCGTATCCGTGACCGTCAGGGTGTAGGCGACGTTCGAGAGGGCGCCGTAGAAGACCCAGAACTCGCCGTTGACCGAGCGGCCGTCTAAGATCTTGACGACGAGCTCGACGTTCGCGGGATCGAAGAACCAGAAGTAGCCGGTGTCGCCGGTGAGGATCTGGGCGGTGCCGAGGCCGGTCGCGGTGGCCGTCTTCCAGGTGACGCCGACCCGAAAGCGGCCGCCCAGGCAGAGGTCCGCCGGTCCCGCGCCGCACGGGTTGACGGTCGCCGGCGGCGGTGCGGCGGCGGGAGAGGCGGCCGCCGTGGCCCCGGGGGTCGGGAAGGCGGAGGTGTCGGCGAGGCTCCCCAGGTGGTTCTGGCGGTTCCTGTAGGTCTTGACGGTCCCCGTCACCGTGTCGGTCACGGTCAAGGTGTACTGGACGTTCGAAAGAGCGCCATAGAAGACCCAGAAATCGCCGTTGATCGAACGGCCGTCCAGAACCTTGACGACGAGCTCGACGTTGGCTTCGTTGAAGAACCAGAAATAGCCGGTGTCTCCCGAGAGGGCCACCGGATGGCCCTGGCCTGTCTCCCCCGTCGCCAGCGTCCACTGCACCTGGACCTTGAAACGATCGTTCGCCAGGCAGAGGGTCGGATCGGCCGTGCAGCGGGACGCCTGGAGGAGCGCCGAAGCGACCGTCACGCCGTCGACGACGAGCGTGTAGGGGCCGGGGGTCGCGTTTTCGATCAAGCCGTCGTGGAGAGCGAGCGGCGCACCGTTGAGGGTCGCGGCACCGCCCGTCCAGGCGTAGGCGAGGAAGGGCGCCGAGCGCGACGACGGCGAGCCCGCTCCCGGGAGCGCGAGGAGCGAGCCGGCGGCCGGCGGAGCGAAGAGCGCGCTGTTGGGGAGTGGCGCCTTGACCGTCGTGGGACCGCCGCTGCGGACCACGATCAGCGGGTTGAGATCCGAAACGTTCGAGCCGAACCGGTTGGGATCGGTCGCGGTATCGAGGTAGACCTTGTCGCCGAAGGTCGTGTTGAAGAAAACGTTGCCGGCATACTGCATCGTATTGACCGGGCTCGCGCCGCCCGAGTCGAAGTCCCACACCGGCAAGCCCAGGTTCTGGCTGAAGATCGTCCCCGTGACGAGGCCGCTCGCGTCCCCGGAGCCGACGCGAGGGACGCCGGCGCCCAGCGGAGTCGAGAAGAGCGCCGCGCCATGGGACAGGGTGAGCGGCCCGGCGCCCTCGGGTGCGGCGCCGACCTCGTTGCCCACGAAGGCCGAGCTGCTGATCGCGAGGTTCGAGCCGGCGGCGAAGATCCCGCCGCCGGAGCTCGTGGCCGCGTTGCCGGCGAAGGTCGTCCGCGTCACCTGCGCGTCGGATTCGTTGGCCAGGAAGAGGCCGCCGCCGCTCCCCTGGACGGCCTGCGAGTCCAGGATCAGCGAGTCGGCGAGGGTCAACGCCACGAGCGCGCCGTTGATCGCCCCGCCCGTCCCGGCACCGACCGTGGCGCTCGGACCGGCCGCGCAATCCGCGAACACGGAGCCGCTGATTCCGACCGTCGCCCGGTTGGTGTCCAGAGTGCCATCCGGGGTCAGCCCACCAAGCCCGTAGAGGTGTTGCTCGTCGCCGATCGCGAGCAGGCAGCCGCCCGAGCTCGCGGCGGGACCGCCGATCCCGGCGCTCGGATGGATTCCCTCGAGGAGCGAGTCGGCGACGGTCACCCCGGCCGGCCGGGGGTTCTGGCCGCCCACGGTCGTGCTGTCGACGGCGTCGTTCGAGACCGCGGAGATCGTCCCGCCGGCGGCTTGGGTGGCGGCGGTCAAGCTCCCCCGGTTGCCCTGGAACGTCGAGCCCGAGACGTGGACGAGCGCGCGGTAGCTGTCGATCGCCCCGCCGAACTGCGCCTGGTTGTCGATGAAACGGGACTCCGTGACGGAGAGGGTCGTCTGATCCTCGACATGGATCGCGCCGCCGGTGGGATCGCCAGGCGGCGGGCAGCAGGGCTGGGGCGCGACGAGGTTGTCCTGGAACGTCGAGCGGGTGATCGACACGGAGGAGTGCGGCGGCGGCTCTGGGATGGCGGGCGTAGCGTCGAAGGTGCCGAAGGCGAGCACAGCGCCGCCCACCCAGCCCGCCTGATTGCCTTGGAAAAAAGCGTCGGACACCTGGAGCGTCCCATCGATCACGTTGATCGCGCCCCCATGCGAGGAAGGATCGCTCCCCGGCAGGTTCACCCGGTTGCCGAGGAAGCTCCCCCCGGAAACCGCGACCGTCGACTCGTTGACCATCATGGCGCCGCCGGCGATGGGCGAGCTGTTGCCGGTGAAGACGCAGTCCGTGAAGGTCGCGGTGGAGCCGTTCCGAACCTTGACCCCACCGCCGTCGACCCCCGCGGACCCCACGTTGTTCTCGAAGCGACAGCCGGCGAACTGGGCCTGCCCGAGGTCGACCGTGACCCCGGGCGACAGGGTCGACGAGCCGCCGCCGCCGTTCCTGAAAATGAGGTTCTCGAAAGTGATCAACCGGCTCCGCGCCGTCCCGGTGTTGCGCAGGACGAAGATCGGATGGGTGCCGGCGCCATCGAGAGCGACGGCGGCGCCCGTAGCGGCGCGGATCGTGAAGCTCTTACCCGGATTGGTGATCGTAAAACCCGCCGTGGGCGCGGCGTAGGCACCCGCGGCGAGCTCGATGACGCCGCCGTCCACGACCCGCGGAATGGCCTGGGCGAGAGTGGCGACGTCCGCCGGCACCCGCACGACGTTCGTCGCCGCGGAAGCGGCTCCGGAAGCCGTGAGGAACGCTGCGAGCAGCAGGCAGAGCGACAGCCGCCTGCCGAGGGGAAGATGAAGAAGAACGTCCATCCGCTGATGAATCCTAAAGCCGCATGGAATGGTACAACGGTTCGTGGATGCGCTCCCGTCCCCTACTCCGTGGACTTGAGCATCGAGATCTTCCCGGTGCCGATGTCCTGCAGCCCCTTGAGCAGGTTGGTGGGGATGAGAAGGGTGTTGTTCTGGGCCGAGCGGGTGAGCTCGACCAGGACTTCCAGCTCCTTCAACCGCCAGCCGTCCGGGGTCAGCGCCGAGGCCGCTTCCACGAGCTTTTTGGCGATGTGGAGCTGCATCGCGGCGCGCACCAGCTCGGCGTCGGCCTCCTTGCCGGCGCGCGCCTTCATGGCGATGGCCTGCTGGATCTGCTCGTCGGTGATCTGGAAGTCCTTGAGCTCGACGGCGATGACCGTCACGCCCCAGTCGGCCACCTTCCCCTGGAGCGAATCGCGCACCTCGGAGTAGAACTGGCCGCGGTTATGGAGGATCGCGTCCAGCTCATGGTTGCCGACGATCTCGGTGACCGAGGCGAGCGCCCGCTGCCGGGTGGCCTCGTAGCCGTTGGCCACCCGCACGATGAAATCCCGCACCCGCGCCTGGTCGACACGGGTCGTCATGATGAGGTTGAACGAGATGGGAACGTTGTCGTGGGTCTGCACGCCCCCGATCCGCAGCTCGTTGACGACGTCTCGTACCGCCACGTCCGCCAGCCGGCGATGGAAGATGGGCTCGATCCAGGCGAGGCCGGGGCCGATGGTCGACGTGTAGCGGCCGAAGAGCAGGATCGGCCGCCGCTTCCACTCATTGACGACGTTGATGCCGCCGAGCAGGAAAAAGAGCGCCTCGCCGATCAGATAGCCCAGGGGCCCCACCTGCGGCAGCCCCCCCGGCGTGCCTCCCACGAAGTGCAGAAACACGACGAAAGCGGTCCAGAGGACGCTCAAGCCCCAAAAAAACGCCGGGCCTCCTCCCTGGATCTGTATGTTGGCCGCGGGATTCGCTTGCCGTGGAGCAGCGCCTGCTCGTAGGTCCATGGTACGTCCTCTCTTGAGAGACAGCGGATGGACCTATCCTATCGCACTGCGGCCAGGCGGAAGAGTGAGCCGCTTCTCCGCCGCCATGCGGTGGACCCGGAGGAGAATGCGCGCGACCTTGTCGCTCTGCCCCGGTTTGCCCTCCGCGGCGGCGACCGCGGCGGCGACCGCCGAGACCGTCGGCGTCTCGAACAGGCGCCGGAGCGGCAGGTCGACCTGGAAGGCCCCACGCACCTTGGCGACCAGCTGGGCGGCGAGGAGCGAGTGGCCGCCGAGCTTGAAGAAGCCGTCCTCCACTCCCACTCGCTCGAGGCCCAGGATCTCGGCGAAGAAGCTCGCCAGCACCTCTTCGAGCGGGGTCCGCGGCGCCACGTAGGACGAGCCGGCGCGCCAGTCCGGCGCCGGCAGGGCTCGCCGATCCACCTTGCCGTTCGGGGTGAGGGGCAGGTGCTGCAGGAACACGAAGACGGCGGGCAGCATGTGCGCCGGCAGGCGCTCTCCGAGGAAGCTCCGCAGCGAGCCCTCCAGCTCCTCGACCCGCTCCGGGGGACGCTCCGGCACGACGTAGGCCACCAGGAGGAGATCCCCCGGCGCCCCATCCCGCATCGGCCGCACCATGGCCGCCGCGTCGCGCACCCCGGGGTGGCCGAGGAGGGCCGACTCGATCTCCCCCAGCTCGATGCGGAAGCCGCGGAGCTTCACCTGGTGGTCGATGCGCCCGAGATACTCGATCGGGCCGTCCGGCAGGTGGCGGGCGAGGTCGCCGGTGAGATAGAGCCGGGCTCCCGGACGGCCCGCGAAGGGATCGGGGAGGAAACGCTCCGCGGTCAGCTCCGGCCGGTTCAGGTAGCCGCGCCCCACCTGCACCCCGGCGATCGCGAGCTCTCCTGAGCCTCCCGGCGGCACCGGCCGGAGGTCGCGGCCGAGGAGGTGGATGGCGGTGTTCGCCACCGGCCGGCCGATCGGAACCCGGCCCGCCGTCCCCTCCCGGTCGCAGGCCCAGAAGGTGACCTCGACCGCCGCCTCGGTCGGACCGTAGAGGTTGTCGAGCCGGGCAGGAAGCTTGGAGAAGAACCGGCGCTCCAGGTCGGAGGGGAGCGCCTCGCCGCTCGCGATGACCTGGCGGACCGCCGTGCAGCTCTCGACCCCGGGAGCCTCCAGGAAGGCGGAGAGCATGGCGGGCACGAAGTGCAGCAGGGTGATCGCCTGCCGCGCGATCGTCTCCACCAGATAGGCGGGATCCTGATGGCCGCCAGGCCGGGCGACCACCAGGCAGGCGCCGGTGACGAGCGGGATGAAGAGCTCCCAGACCGAGACGTCGAAGGAGACCGGCGTCTTCTGGAGCACCCGGTCGCCGGGACCGACCGCGTAGCGCTCCCGCATCCAGAGCAGCCGGTTGACGATCCCCCGATGGGCGTTCATCGCCCCCTTCGGCCGGCCCGTCGAGCCGGAGGTGTAGATGACATAGGCGAGCTGATCGGGGTCGACCTGCCCCGAGCGGGGGCGCCGTTTCTCTCCGCGGACCGGCGACTGGCCGCGCGGAGCGCCCGAAGGAGCCGGTCCCGCGGAGAGAACGGCGTCCCCGCTCGCCGGAAACGCTCGGTCCAGGCGCACCACCTCGATGCCATCGACCCGGAGGCCCGGGAGGGCCGCCGCCAGGCTTCCCTCGGTCAAAAGGACCGGCACGCCCGAATCCTCCAGCATGAAGGCGAGGCGGTCGGCCGGGTAGGAGGGATCGAGCGGCACGTAGGCGCCGCCCGCTTCGAGGATCGCCACGAGCCCCACGAGGAGCCCGAGCGAGCGCTCGGCGCAGATCCCCACCCGCACCTCCGGCCCCACCCCCAGCCGCCGAAGCTCGCCGGCCAGGCGCCCGGCGCGGGCGGCGAGGCCGCCATAGGAGAGCACCTCGTCCTCGAAGACCACCGCCGCGGCGTCCGGCGTCCGCGCGGCCTGCTCCGTGATCAGCTCGGAGAGGGAAACCTCGCGGTAGGGCGCCGCGGTGCCATTCCACTCGGCGAGCTGCTGGCGCTCCGCCGCCGAAAGGAGAGCGAGCGCGCCGATCCGCGCCTCCGGCTCCGCCACCGCCGCCTCCAGCAGACGTTCGAGCTGGCCGCCGAGCCGCGCGATCGTCGGCGGATCGAAGAGGTCGCGGTCATACTCCCAGACACCCGCAAGGCCATCGGCGGCCGCGCCCAGGGCGAGGGTCAGGTCGAACTTGGCCGCCCCCGTCCCCAGCTCCACCGGCTTGAGCTCCAGCCCGGGCAGGCGGAGGGTCTCGGCGGGCGTGTTCTGCAACACGAGGAAGACCTGGAAGAGCGGCGCATGGGCGAGGCTCCGCTCGGGCGCCAGGATCTCGACCAGCTTGTCGAAGGGCACGTCCTGGTGGGCATAGGCGGCGAGCGCCCCCTCGCGCACCCGCGCCAGCAACCCGGCGAAGCCGGGCTCTCCCGAGAGATCGGTGCGGAGGGCCAGGGTGTTGACGAAAAAGCCGATCAACCCCTCGATCTCCCGGTGGGTGCGGCCGGCGATGGGGGTGCCCACCACCAGGTCGTCCTGTCCCGAGCCGCGCCAGAGGAGCGCCGAGAAGCCGGCGAGGAGGGCCATGAAGGGAGTCACCCCGCGCCGCCGGCAGAGCGCCTGGAGCCCGGCGGTGACCGCCGCGGAGAGACGGAAGGGGAGGCCCGCGCCGCGGAACCTGGCGACCGCCGGACGCGGCCGGTCGGTCGGCAGCTGGAGCACGGCCGGCGCCCCGGCAAGGCGCTCGCGCCACCAGCGAAGCTCGGCGGCCAGCACCTCGCCCGAGAGCCACTCCCGCTGCCAGACCGCGAAGTCCGGATACTGGACCGGGAGCGCCGGGAGCGGCGAGGGACGCCCCTCGACCGCCGCCCGGTAGAGGACGCCCAGCTCGCGGACGAGAACCCCCATCGACCAGCCGTCGGAGACGATGTGGTGCATCGAGAGGAGGAGCACGTGCTCTTCCTCCTCCAGGCGGAGGAGACGGACGCGGAGGAGCGGACCCCGTTCGAGGTCGAACGGCTGCCGCGCCGCCTCCAGGGCGAGCCGCCGAACCTCTTCCTCCCGCTCCTCCCGCCGGTCGGGAGAGAGGAGGGAAAGGTCGACCGACGGCAGGCCGAGGTGGACCCGGGCGGAGATCGCCTGCGCCGGCCGGCCTTCGACGGTGACGAAGCGGGTGCGGAGCGCCTCGTGGCGGGCGACGATCGCGGCGAGCGCGCCGCCGAGGGCCGCCGCTTCGAGCCGCCCCTTGAAGCGCACGGCGACCGGCAGGTGGTAAGAGGCGTTCCCCGGTTCGAGCTGCTCTAAAAACCACAGCCGTTCCTGGGCGAAGGAGAGCGGCAGGTCGCGGCGCCGCGGAATCGGCCGGAGCGGCGGGGCGATGCGCGCGGACGGCGTGGATGACGCTCCGCCGTCTCTCCAGGCCGCCTCCACCAGCTCGGCGAGACCGCAGAGGGTCGGCGCCTCGAACACCGCCTTCAAGGGCAGCTCGACCGCTGCGGCCTCGCGGAGGCGCGACACCAGCCGGGTGGCGAGGAGCGAGTGCCCGCCGAGCTCGAAGAAGCTGTCCCGGCGGTCCACCTGGCGCACCCCCAGAAGCTCCTCCCAGATCCCCGCGAGAACCTCCTCGATCGGCGTCCGCGGCGCCTCCCAGGCCGCCGTGGGCCGCTCGGCCGCCGGCTCGGGGAGGGCCTGGCGATCGGTCTTGCCGGTCGGGGTGAGCGGCATGGCGTCGAGACGGACGAAGAGCGCCGGCACCATGTAGCCGGGGACCCGGGTCGCGAGGTAGTCCTGGAGCGCCCGCGGCGCCAGGTCGCCTTCCGGATGGGGCACGAAGTAGGCGACGAGCCGCTTGCTGCCGGTACCGGGATCGGGGAGGTCGACGACCGCCACCTGGGCGACCGCGGGATGCTCTTCGAGCGCCGCCTCGATCTCCCCCAGCTCCACCCGGAAGCCGCGGATCTTCACCTGGTTGTCGGTGCGGCCGAGGAATTCGAGCGCCCCGTCCGGCCGGAACCGCACGAGGTCCCCCGAGAGGTAGAGCCGCGCTCCCGGCTCGCCGCTCCACGGATGGGGCACGAAGCGCTCGGCCGTGACGTCCGGCCTCGCGAGATAGCCCCGCGCCAGGCCGGCGCCGCCGATCGCGAGCTCCCCTAAGGCCCCCACCGGCACCGGCTCCAGAGCGCGGTCGAGCACGTGGATCTCGGTCCGGGCGATGGGACGGCCGATGGGGACCGTCCGCCCCTGGCAGCCGCGCTCCGGGCGCCAGGAGGTGATCGAGATCGTCGTCTCGGTCGGGCCGTAGCGGTTGAAGATCTCGGCCGCGGACTGGGCATGGAAGCGGGCCGGCAGGTCGGGCGGCATCGCCTCGCCGCCGACGAGCACCGTCCGCAGGCTGTCGCAGCCGGCGAGCGACTGCTCGTCCAGGAGCGTCCCCAGCATCGCCATGGTGAACGACATGTGGGGGATCCGCCAGTCGCGGACGAGGTCGACCAGGTAGGCCGGCTCGCGCTCGCCACCCGGCCGGGCGAGGACGACCGTGCCGCCGGTCAGCAGCGGGCTGAAGATCTCGCAGACCGAGGCGTCGAAGCTCGTCGTCGTCTTCTGCACGAAGCTGTCCCCGGGAGAGAGCTCGACCGCCTGGGCGAAGCGCAGGCGGTTGCCCAGGGCGCGGTGGGAGATCACCACCCCCTTGGGCCGGCCCGTCGAGCCCGAGGTGTAGATGACGTAGGCGGCGCGATCGGGCAGCTCGGGGAAGTCCGAGAGGTCCGCGCGGGCGCCTTCAGGCTCGCATTCCCAGAGATCCTCGACCCGGAGCGACCGGCCGCGAAATGCGGGGAGCGCCGGGGCGAGACTCTCCTGGGTGAGGACGATCTCCACGGCGCCGTCCGCGAGCAGGAAGGCCAGGCGTTCCGGCGGCAGGTGGACGTCCAAGGGCAGGTACGCCGCGCCGGCCTTCCAGATCCCGAGGAGCGCCGCCACCATGGCGAACGAGCGCTCGGCGGCGATCCCCACCAGGTCGTCCGGCCCCACTCCCGCGGCGACCAGGTGGCGGCCGATCCGGGCCGCCCGCAGCTCCAGCTCGCGGTAGCTCATCCGCGCCCCGTCGAGCCCGAGGGCGGGGGCGTCCGGCCGTTCGCCGGCGACCGCCGCGATGAGGCTGGGGACGAGCCCTTCCCGCGGATACTCCTCCGCCCGGTCGTTCCACTCGCGGAGCGCCTGGTGCCGCTCGGCCGGGGAGAGGAGCGGCAGCTCGGTCACGGCGTGGTCCGGCACCGCCACGGCCGCTGCCAAGAGGGTCTCGAAGTGGGCGGCGAGGCGCGCCATCGTGGGGACGTCGAAGAGGTCCCGGTTGTACTCGATGCCCCCGGCGAGCCGGCCGTCGTCCTCGCGGAGGACGAAGGTGAGGTCGAACCGGGCGACGCCGATCTCGACCGGCAGGGCGGCGAGGTCGAGCCCGGGGAGGGCGAGGTTCGCCGCGGGGGCGTTCTGGAGGACGAACATCACCTGGAAGAGCGGTGTGCGGGCGAGCTGACGCGCCGGGCGCAGCGCCTCGACCAGCCGCTCGAACGGCACGTCCTGGTTCTCGAAGGCGCCCAGGGTCGATTCGCGGGTCCGCCCGAGGAGCCCGCGGAGGCCCGCCCGGTCGGTGAGCTTCAACCGCAGGACGAGGGTGTTGACGAAGAAGCCGATCAACCCGTCGACCTCGGGCCGGCGGCGACCGGCGATCGGCGAGCCCACGGTCAGGTCGTCCTGACCGCAGAGCCGCGCGAGGAGCGCCTGGAAGACGGTCAAGAGGGTCATGAAGAGGCTCGCCCCGGACTCCTCGGAGAGCCGCCGGGCGGCCGCCGCCAGATTGGCAGGGAGGACGAACGGCAAGCGGGCGCCGCGGAAGCCCTGCACCGCCGGACGCGGCCGGTCGGTCGGCAGCTCCAGCGCCTCCGGCGCCCCGGCGAGGTGCTCCCGCCACCAGCCGAGCTGGCGCTCCAGCTCGGGTCCGGCGAGGAGCTGGCGCTGCCAGAGCGCGTAGTCCGCGTACTGCCAGGGGAGGGCCGGGAGCGGCGAGGCCTGACCCGTGAGGCAGGCGGTGTAGAGAGCCGCCAATTCGCTGATCAGAACGCCGGTCGACCAGCCGTCGGAAACGATGTGGTGCAGGTTCAGGAGCGCGAGGTGCTCGCCGCGAACGTTGGCGGGAGCGGACACCGGCGTAAGCCGCACGAGGAGCGCCCGGAGGAGGGGGCCGGCGCCGAGGTCGAACGGGCGCCCCGCCTCGGCGCGGGTGAGCGACTCGGCCGTCGCCCGCCGCAGCGGCTCGGGGAGCGCCGCAAGGTCGACGATCGGGATCTCGACCCGGCGCTCGGCCGCGATCACCTGGATCGGCCGGTCCGCGGCGCTGGCCGAGCGGGCGAAGGTCGTCCGCAGCACCTCGTGGCGGCGGACGATCCCGTCGAGCGCCGCGGTGATGGCGCCCAGGGACAGCTCGCCGCGGAGGCCGATCAAGGCGGGGATGTTGTAGACCGCGCTCCCCGGTTCGAGCTGGTCCAAAAACCACAGCCGTTCCTGGGAGAAGGAGAGCGGCAGCTCCGCGGGCCGCGAGAGCTGACTTCCCGCGCCGGCGGCACCGGCGGCACCGGCGCCAGTAACCGCCTGGCCCTTCGCCTCGACGGCCGCCTCCACCTCCCGCGCCAGGTCGGCGAGGATGGGCGAGGTGAACAGGCGGCGGAGGGGAATCTCGACCTCCAGGCGGCTCTCCAGGCGCGAGAGGAGCCGGGCGCCCAAGAGCGAGTGGCCGCCGAGGACGAAGAAGTTGTCCTCGACGCCGATCTCCTCGGGATCGCGGCGCAGTAGCTCCGCCCACAGCCCGGCCAGGAGCTTTTCCATCGGGCGGCTCGGCGCCTTCCGCGCTCCTTGGACCAGGGCGGCCGCGAAGTTGGAGCTCAAGAGAGCCCGGCGGTCGACCTTGCCGCTCGGCGAGAGCGGGAAGGCTTCGAGCACAGTGAAGGCGGCGGGCACCATGAACTCGGGAAGCTCGGCGCGGAGCGCCGCGGTGACGTCCGCGACGAGCGCCCCGGCGCTCTCCCAGGCGGGCTCGGGCGGCGTCGCCACCCGCGACTCCCCCGCCGCGGCCGGACGCCGGGCGTAGAGGTTGTAGAGCGCCGTGCCGGAGAGCTCCAGGTCCTGCTCGGCCGCCACCTCGAAGCCATGCCGTTCGAGGAGCGCCAGCACCTGGGCGAGCCGACCCTCCACGTCGTGCACCTCCAAGACCACCTGGCGCACCTTCGCCCAGTCCTCCTCCGCCAGGCCGGCGAGCACAGAGAGCTCGCTCTTCTCGACGTCGATCTTCAGGAGATCGATCCGCGCGACCCCTTCGGCCGCGATCACCTCGGACAGGGCGCGCAGCTCGCAGACCACCTGCCGCGCCTCCAGGCGCTCGGTCAGCATCTCCTCCAGGCGGTCCGCTCCGAGATCCGCGGCGGCGGCATCCACCTGAGATTCGACGAAGGAGCGCACCACCTCCCGCTCCTCGGCGCCATCGGCGAAGCGGCCGGAGATGAGCGTCGCGTGCGGGTAGTAGGTGAACTCGGCCGTTCCCGCGGCCTCGGCGACGCCGCAGTCGAAGAGCCGGGCGTCGAGGCCGTGGAGAGCGGCGTTCAGGCGGAGGGCGGCGAAGACCTCCGGGATGGGCTCGAAGGCGAAGATCCGCACCCCCCGCGCCCGCCGGCCGGCAAAGAGGGCGAAGAGGCCGATGTTCGCCCCCACGTCGAAGATCGTGTCGCCGTCGGCGACGGCGATGCCGTGGCGGAGGTAACCCTCGTCGACGAAGATCTCCCGGTAGAGGAACTCGGTCTCGCCGCGGTTCCGGTGCGCCACCGCCATGCCGTTCGGCAGCTCGTGGAGATCGGTCGCGGTGAGCCGTCCCTCGCGCTCCAGGCGGAGGCGGGCGCGGAGCGGCGCCGCACGGCGGGCCTCCGGCACGACGTAGGCCACGAGACGGCGATCCGCCGACTCGCCCGAGAGGCTCGCCTCCGCCAGCACCACCGCCTCCTGCACGGCGGGATGGCGGGCGAGGGCCGACTCGATCTCCCCCAGCTCGATCCGCAGGCCGCGGATCTTCACCTGGTGGTCGATCCGCCCGAGGAACTCGACCTCGCCGGCGGGGAGCCGGCGGACGAGGTCGCCCGTCCGGTAGGCCCGCGCCCCCGGCTCGCCCGCCGGATCGGGCACGAAGCGCTCGGCGGTCAGCTCGGGGCGGCCGAAGTAGCCGCGCCCCACCTGCACGCCACCGAGGAACAGCTCGCCCGGCACCCCGATCGGCGCCGGCTCGAACCCGGCATCGAGGAGATGGAGAGCGGTGTTGGCGACCGGCCGGCCGATGGGCACCGCCGTCCGCGCCGAACCCCTCTCGCAGGCCCAGAAGCTGACGTCGACCGCCGCTTCGGTGGGACCGTAGAGGTTGTGGAGCGCGGCGTCCGGCAAACGCTCGAAGAAACGGTTCTGGAGGGCCAGGGGGAGGGCCTCGCCGCTCGCCATCACCTGCCGCACGCTTTCACAATGAGCCGAGGACGGCTCTTCCAAAAACGCCTGGAGCATCGCCGGCACGAAGTGGAGGGTCGTCACCGACTCCTCGACGATCGTCCGCGCCAGGCGGGCCGGCGCCTGGTGCTCGCCCGGCCGCGCCACGACGAGGCAGGCGCCGGAGAGGAGGGGCCAGAAGAACTCCCACACCGAGACGTCGAAGCTGAACGGCGTCTTCTGGAGCACCCGGTCGGCGGGGGTCAGGCCGTACGTCTCCTGCATCCACAGGAGCCGGTTGACGATCCCCCGATGGGCGTTCATCGCCCCCTTCGGGCGGCCGGTCGAGCCGGAGGTGAAGATGACGTAGGCGAGATTGTCGAGACCGGCGGGGACGGGCGTGGGCTCCAGGCCGGTGACCGGCTCGGCGGGATCGTCCAGGAAGATCGTGCGGCCGGCCTGGACGGGAAGGACGGGGAGGATCTCCTGAAGCCGGCGCCAGGTGAGGACGACGGGAGCACCGGCGTCCGCCAGCATGCCGGCCAGCCGCTCGCGCGGGTAGGACGGATCGAGCGGCACGTAGGCGCCGCCGGCTTCGAGGATCGCCAGGAGCCCGACGACCAGATCGAGCGAGCGCTCCAGGCAGATTCCCACCGGCACCTCGGGACCCACCCCCAGCCGCCGCAGGCGCCGCGCCAGGCTTCTCGACTCGGCCGCGAGCCGACCGTAGGTGAGCGCCGTGCGGTCGAAGACGAGGGCCACGGCGTCGGGGCTCGCCTCCGCCTGGGCGGCGAACCGCGCCGCCAGGGTGCCCACGCCGCCGGAATCACCGGGATAGTCGACCGCCGTGGCGTTGCCTTCGCGGAGCGCCTGGCTCTCGGCCGCGGTGAGGAGCGGCAGGCGCGAGAGCCGGCATCCGGGATCGGCGGCGGCGCCGGCGAGGAGGGTGGCGAAATGCCCCGCCAGCCGCTCGATCGTCGCCGCGTCGAAGAGCTCCGGCCGGTAGGCGAGGTTCCCCACCAGCCCCTCGGCGCTCTCGAAGAGGTTCAGCGTCAGGTCGAACTTCGCCGGCCCGGGGGGGAGCGTCACCGGTCGCAGATCAAGACCGGGAAGCGAGAGAGGCGCGGTGAGCCCGGCCGGCTGGACGTTCAGAACGGCGTCGAAGAGCGGCGTCCGCGCCAGGTCCCGCCGCGGGGCCAGGGCCTCGACCAGCAGCTCGAAGGGGACGTCCTCGCGGGCGTAGGCGGCGAGGGTCGTCTCCCGCACCCGGTCGAGGATCTCGCCATAGGCCGGATCGCCGTCGAGCCGGGCGCGGAGGGCCAGGGTGTTGACGAAAAAGCCGATCAGCTCCTCGACCTCGACCCGGCCGCGGTTGGCGACGACCGAGCCCACCGCGAGATCGGTCTGGCCGGAGTAGCGGCTGAGGAGGGCCTCGAAACCGGCGAGGAGGACCATGAAGAGCGTCCCCCGCCGTTCCGCCGCGAGCGTTCGGAGAGCCGCGAGGAGAGCGGTGGGGAAAGCGACCTCGCGCATCTCCCCGCCACCATGGAAGCCCTCGGCGGGCCGCAGGCGGTCGGTGGGCAGCTCCAGCGGCGGAATGCCCTGGAGGTGCTCGCGCCACCAGGCGACCCGCCGCGCCAGGGTCTCCCCGGAAAGCCAGCGGCGCTGCCAGACCGAGAAGTCGCCATACTGGATCGGCAGCTCCGCGAGCGGCGAGGGCAGGCCGGCGAGGAACGCCGGGTAGAGCGCCGCCACCTCGCGGACGAGGAGGCCGATCGACCAGCCGTCGGCGACGATGTGATGGAGACAGAGGAAGAGGACGTGCTCGTCGGCCGTGAGGCGGAAGAGGCGGGCCCGGACGAGCGGCCCGCGCACCAGGTCGAAGGGCTGGAGGGCGGCGGCGGCGAGCAGCTTCCGCGCCGCGCTCTCCCGCCTTCCTGCCGGAAGACCCCGGAGGTCGACGACCGGGAGCCGGCGCGGCAGCGGCAGCTCCCCCACCGCCCCGACCGTCCCGCCCACCACCTGGACCGCTCCCTCGGCCCCCGCCCGGAACGTCGTGCGGAGCGCCTCGTGGCGGCGCACCACCTCGCCGAGGCTCGCCGAGAGGGCCGGGAGGTCGAGGCGGCCGGTGAGACGCAAGCCGGCGGCCATGTTGTAGGCCGCGCTCCCCGGCTCCAGCTGGTCGAGGAACCACAGCCGCTCCTGGGCGAAGGAGAGCGGCAGCGCCGTACCGTCAGGGAGACGGGGAACGGGAAGGAGCGGCGGAATCCCCGCCGATGCCGCCGATGCCGCCGATCCCGCCGATGCCCCCGCCGCCACCGCCGCCGCCGATCCCGCCGGTGCCGCCGAAGCGGGGGCCGTCTCGACCTCCCGCGCCAGGGCCGCCACGGTGCGGGCCTCGAACAGCCGGCGCACGGAGACCTCGACCCCGAGCGTCCGGCGCAGCCGCGACACCACCTGGGTGGCGAGCAGCGAATGCCCGCCCAGGAGGAAGAAGTCGTCCTCCATCCCCACCCGATCGACCCCCAGCACCTCGGTCCAGATCGCCGCGAGGAGAGCCTCGGTCGCGGTCCGCGGCGCCGTGGAGGAGACTCCCATCCCGGCGCCCGGCTCCGGCGCCACCCCGGCGAGCGCCCGGCGGTCGACCTTGCCGTTGGGGGTGAGCGGCAGGGCTGGGAGGAGCACGAAGACGGACGGCACCATATACCCCGGCAGGCTGGCCGCAAGTTGCTCGCGGAGCCCCTCGGCGTCGACGCCGTCGCCCGAGACGTAGGCGATCAGCCTTCCGGGCTCGTCGCGGGCCAGCACCGCCGCCTCCCGCACCCCGGGGAGGCCGGCGAGGGCCGCCTCCACTTCTCCCAGCTCGATGCGGAAGCCGCGCACCTTCACCTGGTGGTCGAGCCGACCCAAAAACATCAGCTCGCCCATCCGCTCGCCTTCCGGCAGGAAACGCACGAGGTCGCCGGTGCGATAGAGGCGCTCCCCCGGCAGGCCGCTCCAGGGGTCGGGCACGAAGCGTTCGGCCGTCCCCTCCGGGCGTCCCAGATAGCCCCGCGCCAGGCCGGCGCCCCCCAGCCAGAGCTCGCCCGGCACGCCGGGCGGCGCGAGTTGGAGCCCCGGGTCGACGACATAGGCCCGCCCGCCGGAGATCGGCCGGCCGATCCCCGGCTCCCTCGACCCGGTGGCGGCGACCGCTTCCCAGGTCGAATAGGTGGTGTCCTCGGAAGGGCCGTAGAGATTGAGGAGGCGCCCCACCCCGGCCGCCGCGACCTGGCGGGCCAGGTTTCCTGAGAGCGGCTCGCCGGCCAGGTTCACCGTCCGCACCGAGGCCGGGAGCGCCTCGTCCCGCAGCAGCTCGGCCATCGCCGAGGGGACGGTGTTGACGAGGGTGACCGCCTCCCGTGCCGGCAGCCCGGGGAGGGCGAGGGCGTTGTCGGCGAGGATCACCGTCCCGCCGAGGACGAGGGGGACGAAGAGCTCGAAGACCGAAAGGTCGAAGGCGATCGAGGTCGCCGCGAGCACCCCCGAAAGCTCCTCCGGCGAAAAGGTTTCCGCCGCCCAGCGGACGAGGGCACTGGCGCTCGCGTGGGCGATCGCCACCGCCTTCGGCCGGCCCGTCGAGCCCGAGGTGTAGATCAGGTAGGCGAGGTTCCCGGGCTGGGCGACCGGCAGCGAGGATTCGAGATCCGCTTGAAGGTGCGGGCCGGCCAGCAGATCTTTGAGGAGCACGACCCGGGCTGCCGCGGGCACCCGTTCGAGGACGCTCCTCCCGGCGAGGACGAGAGCGGCGCCGCTGTCGGCCAAGAGGAGCGCCAGGCGCTCCGCCGGATAGGCGGGATCGAGCGGCACATAGGCGGCGCCCGCGGCAAGGATGCCGAGGAGCCCGAGGACCATCTCCTCGCTCCGGGCGCTCGCGAGGCCGATCCGCACCTCCGGTCCGGCCCCCAGGGCGTGGAGGCGCGAAGCGATCCGCCGGGCTCCCCTCGCCAGCTCTCCATAGGAAAGATGAGCCGTCGCGGTGACGAGGGCCACCCGCTCCGGCACCCGTGCACAGGAAACCGCGAGGGGGTTTTGGAGCGTGCCCTCCCGTTCCTCCGTGCCCGTCGTCCCCGACCACTCCGCCAGCTGGGCGCGCTCGGCGGCCGAGAGCAGCGGCAGGTCGGCCAGACGCACGGCGGGATCGGCCACGGCGCCCGCCAGGAGGTGGACGAAATGGCCGAAGAGACGCTCGACCGTGGGAGGGTCGAAGAGGTCGAGACGGTAGGTGAGCTTGCCGGCGAGACCGCCGGCCTGCTCCTGGAGGTCGAGCGTGAGATCGAACTTCTCCATCCCGCTGGGGATGTCGAGGAGCGTCGCCGTGAGACCGGGGAGCGCCGGCGGGCCCATGTCGGCGTTCTGGAGCACGAGGAGAACCTGGAACAGCGGGGTGTGCGCCAGGCTCCTCCCCGGCGAGAGCTCCTCGACGAGCTTCTCGAACGGCAGCTCCTGGTGGCTGTAGGCGCCGAGCGCCGTCTCCCGCGCCCGGGCGAGGAGGACGGCGAACGGTGGATCGCCGGAGAGGTCCCCGGGGAGCGCCAGGGTATTGACGAAGAGGCCGATCAGATCCTCGATCCGGCGGTGGTTCCTATTGGCCACCGGCGATCCTACGACGACCCGGCTCTGCCCGGCGTGGCGGGCGAGGAGAGCCTGGAATCCGGCGAGGAGCACCATGAAGAGGCTGGCGGTGCCCGAGATGCCCGAGACGCCGGAGATACCGCCCTCGGCCAGCTGGTAGAGCGAGGCCGTGAGCCCTTCTGGCAACGCCACGGCGAGGCTCCCCCCCGCCGTCCCCTGGACCGCGGGCCGCGGCCGGTCGGTCGGCAGGTCGAGGAGGGGCGGCATGCCGGAGAGGCGCTCCCGCCACCAGGCGAGCTGGCCCCGAAGCACCTCGCCGGCCAGCCACTCCCGCTGCCAGATCGCATAGTCCCGGTACTGCAGGGGAAGCTCCGGGAGCACCGGCGGGCGGCCGGCGAGGAGCGCCCCGTAGACCTCTCCCACCTCGCGGACGAGGACGCCCATCGACCAGCCGTCGGTGACGATGTGATGGAGGGTGAGAAGGAGCAGGTGATCGCCTTCCCGGAGCCCCCTCGCCGCCGGCGGCGAGAGCCGCACGAGCGCGGAGCGCAGGAGGGGACCGCGTTCGAGGTCGAACGGCAGCGCCGCCTCCTCCCCGGCGAGGGTGAGGGCGGTCTCCTCCCGCCGGGTTTCCGGGAGAGCCGCGAGGTCGACGACCGGCAGGTTCCAAACGGCCGCCCGCACCGGTCCGATCAGCTGCACCGGCCGCCCCGAGGTCTCGATGAACGTCGTCCGCAGCGCCTCATGGCGCGCGACCACCGAGGCGAGGGCCGCGGCGAGCGCCGCGATCTCCAGGGGACCGCCGAGCCACAGGGCCACCGGGACGTTGTAAGCGGCGGTCCCGGGCTCCAGGCGATCGAGAAACCACAGCCGTTCCTGGGCGAAGGAGGGCGGGGCCTCCAACCTGCCGTCGAGGAAGACTTCGCGCGCGGGCGATACCGGCTCCAGGGAAACCCCGGCGGATGGGGTATCGGCGGCGGCCTGGATCCCCTCGATTTCGAGCGCCAGGGTGGCCACGGTACGCGCCTCGAACAGCCGGCGGACGGCGATCTCGACACCGAACGCCCGGCGTACCCGCGAGGCCACCTGGGTGGCGAGGAGCGAATGCCCGCCGAGTTGGAAGAAATCGTCGGTCACCCCGACGCGCTCCGCGTGGAGCACCTCGGCCCAGATCGCCGCGAGGAGGGTCTCCGTGGCGGTCCGCGGGGCGACATAGCCGGCGCCGGAACCCGCCGTCTGTTCCGGAGCGACCCCGGCGAGAGCCCGCCGGTCGGCCTTGCCGTTGGGGGTGAGCGGGAGGGCCGGCAGGAGGACGAAGGCCGACGGCACCAGGTACCCCGGCAGGCGGGCGGCGAGCCCGGCGCGGAGTCCCTCGGGATCGATCCCGTCCCCCGATACATAGGCGACCAGACGCTTGCCGGGGTTGTCGGCGGAGGCCTCCTCACGGGCGAGGACCACCGCCTCCCGCACTCCCGGGAGAGCGACGAGCGCCGATTCGACCTCGCCCAGCTCGATGCGGAAACCGCGCACCTTGACCTGGTGGTCGAGCCGGCCCAAAAACATCAGGCTGCCAGCGAGGTCGCCCGCCGCATCGCCGGTCCGAAAGCGTACGAGGTCGCCCGTGCGGTAGAGCCGCGCGCCGGGAACCCCGCTCCACGGATCGGGCACGAAGCGCTCCGCCGTCCGCTCCGGCTGGCCGAGATAGCCGCGGGCGAGACCGGCGCCGCCCAGCCAGAGCTCGCCCGGCACCCCGAGCGGCGCCGGCTGCTGGCGGGGATCGACGACATAGGCGCGCCCGCCGGGGAGCGGCCGGCCGATCGCCGGCTCTCCCGGTTCGCCCGGTTCCCCAGAACCGGCGGGCAGGATCGCCGCCCAGGTCGAGTACGTGGTGTCCTCGGAAGGACCGTAGAGGTTGAGGAGACGCCCCACTCCGGCCGCATGGATCTGCCGCGCGAGGCTCCCCGGGAGCGGCTCGCCGGCCAGATTGACCGTCCGCACCGAGGGGGAGAGCGCGCCGCCGCGCACCAGCTCCGCCATCGCCGAGGGCACGGTATTGACGAGGGTGACCGCGTCCCGCGCCGGCAGCTGGGGGAGCGCCAGGGCGTTCTCCGCCAGGATCACCGTGCCGCCGAGAGAGAGGGGGACGAAGATCTCGAAGACCGACAGATCGAAAGCGATCGAGGTCGCCGCGAGCACCCCCGAAAGCTCCGCGGGCGAGAAGGCGCCCGCCGCCCAGGTGACGAGGGCGGAAGCGCTCGCGTGGGCGATCGCCACCGCCTTCGGCCGGCCCGTCGAGCCCGAGGTGTAGATCAGGTAGGCGAGGTTCCCGAGCTCCGGGCCCCGCCACGTTTCCGGCGCCCGACCCGCCGGCGCTTCTTCCAACGCTTCTGCCAAAGCGACCGTCCGGGTGCCCGCGGGCAGGCGGCCGCCCGCTCCGGTCGAGACCAGGACGAGCGCCGCCCCGCTGTCCTCCAGCATGAACGCCAGGCGCTCCGCCGGATAGGCGGGATCGAGCGGCACATAGGCGCCGCCCGCGGCCAGAATGCCGAGGAGACCGAGGATCATCTGAGGCGTCCGTTCGCTGCAGAGGCCGACCCGCACCTCGGGACCCACACCGAGCGAACGCAGATGGCCGGCGATCCGCCGCGCCCCCGCCGCCAGCTCGGCATAGGTCAGCTGCCGCTCGCCCGCCCACAGGGCGATCTCCCCCGGGGTGCGCGCCGCCTGGGCGAAGACCCGTTCGTGCAGGCAGGAGGCTCCGGGCGCGAGGATGCCGCCGTCCGCCCAGGCCGTGAGCTGTGCCCGCTCGGCGGCGCCGAGGAGAGGCAGCTCGGAGAGCGGGGTCGCGAACTCGTCGGCATCGGCGAGAAAACCGAGCAGATGTGCGAAGTGCCCCGCCATCCGCGCCATCGTCGCCGGCTCGAAGAGGTCGCGATCGTAGAGCCAGCGACCGGCGATGCCGTGCGCCGTCTCGGCGAGCATCACCTGGAGATCGAGCTGCGCCCCCGGCTCGTCCAGGGCGATGGACTCCAGGCGGAGCACCCCGCCGCCCAGCTCCAGAGGCACCCCGGCCTCCCCCACCGACAGCGCGGCGAGGCCCTCTTCTTCCGCCCGCCTCCCCTTCTGAAGGACGAGGAGAACCTGGAACAGCGGCGAGCGGCTGGGATCGCGCTCCGGTTGCAGCCGTTCGGCGAGGAGGGGGAACGGATAGGCCTGGCGGCCGAAGGCGCCCAGGGCGGCGGCGCGCACCCGGGCCAGCAGCTCGCCGAAAGCCGGGTCGCCCGACAGATCGCCGGGGATGGGCACCGGGTTGACGAGATAGCCCACGAGACCGGCGAGCGCCGCATCGCCGCGCCCCGTCGTCGGGCATCCCACGAGGAGCTTCTCCTGGTGGCTATGCCGGGCGAGGACAGCGTCGAAGGCCGCGAGGAGGCCCATGTAGAGAGTGGCGCCGCGCTTACGAGTCCGCCGCCTCACGGCATCGGCCACCCTGGGATCGAGGTGGAGCGGGAGCGAGGCGCCGCGGAAGCCTTGGGCCGCCGGCCGCGGCCGGTCGGTGGGCAGCTCGAGGACGAAGGGGAAGCCGTCGAGCGCCTGGCGCCAGGACGCGAAGATCTCCTCCCCACGTTCCCCGGCCAGCGACGCCTCCTCCCGGCGGACGATCTCGGCGATTCCGATCTCCGAGAGCGGAGGCAGCGGCGCCGTCTCGCCCAGCTCGGCGGCGTAGAGCGCCCCCAGATCGCGCAGGATGACGGCGAGCGACCAGAAGTCGGAGACGATGTGATGTACCGAGAGGCTCAGCAGGTATCCGGCCTCCGCGGGCTCGGAGTCGGGGCCGCCCCGGAAACGCAGGAGGCCCACGCGCAGAAGCGGCCCGGTCGCGAGGTCGAACGGCCGGAAGGCGATCTCGGAGAGGCGCTCGACGCGCTCCGACGCGGAGAGCGCCGCCCCGTCCTCTTCCACGATCTCGACGTGCTCAGAGAGCGACTTCGGACCTACCCGCTGGACCGGCCCGTCCTCCGTGTCCTTGAAGGTGGAGCGCAGGGCCGGATGGCGGGAGGCGAGGGCCACGACCGCCCGGCGGAGGGCAGCCGGATCGAAAGGGCCGACGACGCGCGCCGCCCCGGCGATGATGTAGGCGGCATTGCCGGGTGCCAGCCGGTCGAGGAACCAGAGGGCACGCTGGCCATAGGAGAGCCGGATATCGATCGGAGTCGCGGACTTTGGCGTCATTCTCTCATTCACTAACGTGGTCTTCGAGGCCCGGAAATCCAGAGACCCAGACGGTAGCCCTCCACCTTCTCTGGTGCCGCTCGCCCGCGAAGGAGAGTCGTGGCGATTCCTTTAGTGCGATGCGCTCAACAGATGGGGCCTCGGAGAAGGATGGCGTCTCCCGCACGACATCGAGGTCGTAGTGCAGAGCGAGCGGCGCAAGCCCCTGGGCTTGTCGCCTCGCCGGCCTTTCGCACCGTCAGCCGTTCTGGTGGATCGGCGCTGTCTCTTGTCTCATGCACATTCCATATGCATAATTATGGAGCATGCAGCGCAAGGAATATGACTTCACCGGCGCCAAGCGCGCGAAGGACGTACCCCACCTGGCCAAGCTGCAGGCTGAGGTGGCGGGAGGCAAGACCCGCATCACGATTCTGATCGACGACGATGTGCTCGCGGCCTTCCGGGCTCGCGCCGAGCGCGAGGGCAAGGGCTATCAGACTCTTATCAATGCCACGTTGCGCGCCGCTCTGGCGCCGGAGCAGGCGCCGGTCACGGTCGAGGCGCTGCGCCAGGTTCTGCGCGAGGAGCTACTGGCCCGTTGAAGGCGTCCGCCGTTTGCCTGGCACCTCTCCGGGGGGGAGGCTAAAAATTATTTTTGCCGTTCTCGCGAGAGGAGAATTTCCCCCAACCCCTTGATACCTCAGACTTTATGTCCCCCGGTGCCGCCTGCCGGGCCTCTGGCGGGCGCTTATTTAAGGCGCCGGAAAGAGTTTCCGAAGCTTCCGGACGTGTTCCTGAAACTTCCGGACGGGTTCCTGAAGCTTCCGGACGCGTTCCTGAAACTTCCGGACGTGTTCCTGAAACTTCCGGACGTGTTCCTGAAGCTTCCGGACGTGTTCCTGAAACTTCCGGACGTGTTCCTGAAACTTCCGGACGTGTTCCTGAAACTTCCGGACGTGTTCCTGAAGCTTCCGGACGTGTTCCCGAAGCTTCCGGACGAGTGCCGGAAGCTTCAGGATGGTCTGCGGAAGATCGCGCAAGGGCTCCGGAAAGCCGAAAGTAGGAAGGGGCAGCGCGGACTCGGGATCGGCGGGTGCCGACCCCGAGGTCCTTCCTTGCCTGGCCGTCCTGCCTTACGGCTGCTGCTGTCGAGCGCGAATTCTCCCGACCTGTTCCTCGGCCCCCGGTCCCGCCGCTTCGAGGAGGGTCGCGAGGGCGTGGGGCGAGCGCACGAGCGCCTCCAGCAGGTGGAGCCCCTCGGCCCAGCGCGGCTCGTAGCGGTCGAGCCAGCCGGCGACCTGCGGACCCTGCTCGCCGTAGACGGCGACGAGCGGGAAGCCCTCCGCTGTTGCCTCTTCCTGGATATGGAAGAGCGGCTCGCGGTCGATCGCCGGCAGGAGGACTGCGAGGAGCCGCGCCGTTTCGAGATGCCAAAGGACGGCCACGGGCGGATCGCCGACCGCGAGATCCTCCCAGATCCGGAGGATGGCGACCGCCCCCGGTCGGCCCGGCACGGGCTCGATCTTCCAGGGGCCGGCGAGCTCCGCCTCGGCCGCGGTCAGGACGTCGTCGCGCTCCCGGAGGAGGGCCAGGTAGGAGGGGGAGAAGGCGTTGTCGAGGGAGGGGGTGGACGGACTGGTACTATGACGAGAGCTGCGCATGAGGCTATCTCCTCTGCGTGGTGAGGGGCCGGTTCGAGGTGGCACTCGGGCCGGTCCCGCTTGGTTTGGGCGGGAGGACGATCCTCCCGATGCGGAAGACGTTAGCAGGAATGGGGCGGGAGGGCAAGGGGGAGAGCGGGTTGCTTGAGATATCATCGGAACAATGAAGATCGAGGAAGGGGCTACGCCCGCCGAGCGGTTGGCGGAGGCGGAGCGACGGATCGCGGAAGCTCGGAGGGAGGAGGCCGAGGTTCTGGATCTCGGAGATCTGAAGTTGAAGGAACTCCCTGACAGTCTTGGAGATCTGCCGGATCTCCGGAAGCTTCACCTGGGTGTGTATGGCCCCACGTCAGCAGGGAAGCTTGCGTGGCACGATAACGACATGTGGCCTGAGTTCACAGACCTCGCTCCCCTGGCGAACCTCCAAGGCCTTCAGAGCGTCCACCTTCAGAGCACTGAAGTCACCGACCTCGCTCCCCTGGCAGATCTCCAAGGACTTCAGTACCTCTTCCTTTCGGGCACTGGCGTCACCGACCTCGCTCCCCTGGCGAACCTCGAAGCGCTTCAGTCACTCTTCCTCTTCAATTGCCGCCCCCTGCCGGAGACCTTCCGTGCCTTGGCAAACCACCCGCGCCTTGCCGAACTTGTGGCTGACGAGGTCGCCGGTATCCCCCGGGAGGTTCTCTCTCATAACATATTCAACAACTGCCTCCCTCGGCTGCGCTCCTACCTTGACGAGCTGAAACTCGGCGCCGAGGCCGAGAACGAGGTGAAGGTGATTCTTCTCGGCAATGGCCGTGTGGGGAAGACCCAGCTCTGCCGCCGCTTCCGTGATGAACCCTTTAACGAGGCCATCGAGTCCACCCATGGCGTTCAGATCTGGAGGAAGCCTCTCCGACTCCAGGCGAAAGACCAGGAGCACGTCTTCCAGGTTAACTGGTGGGATTTCGGCGGGCAGGACATCTACCACGGCACCCATGCGCTCTTTCTGCGGAGCCGCGCCGTCTTCCTCCTCCTCTGGACCCCCGCGCTCGAAAACCGGGACGAGTACACGGAGAACGGCCTCACCCTGCGCAACCAGCCGCTCGCGTACTGGCTCGACTACGTGCGGAGCCTCGCCGGGGAGGACAGCCCGGTGATCGTCGTCCAAAGCCAGTGCGACCGTGGAGTCCGGCCGCAACCTCCGCCCCTGCCAGAGTCGATTGCCTTCGAGTTCTTCGAAAGTTGTCACTACAGTGCCTAGGACGATCGCGGGCGAGTCGCGCCGGACCTGCTGCCCGCATTCGAAATCATCAAAAGCCGCCTCCATGCCTGGAAGGACGCCCCCGACCTGCCGACGCTGCGGCTCCAGTACCGCTTCTTCCACCCGGCGGTGATCCGGGGCTTGATGAGGAGGGTCGGCGAGCAGGCCGGGGACCTCGCCGAGTATTGGAAGTACGGCTTCTGGCTCAAAGACGGCCAGCGGGATACCCAGCTCCTGGTCCAGCTCGAGGACACGAGCACCGCCGACGCACCGGGCGCCGGAGCGCTGGTGCTGCAAGCGCAAGGCAGAGACCCTCGGGGGCTCCTGCTGGAAATCCGCTGGGCGATTCTGGAGCAACGGATCGGAGAGAAACCCGAGGAGCGCCTCACCCCAGCCGCCTTCGCCGCCACGTTCCTCGAAGACCGCGAGCCCCACCCCATTGAAGCCTTGCAGACCGGGGAGCCTCCAAAGCTCGACATCCAACCCCAGCGACTCGGCCCCGGGGAGAAACCCCCGGAGGTCTTCATCTCCTATGCCTGGGGGGACGACGATACTCCCGAGGGGAAGATACGCGAGAAGACCGTCGAAGAGCTCTATCGAGCGCTGGCGGAAGATGGCTTCCTCCCCATCCGCGACCGGGACCGGATCCGGCCCGGGGAACGGATCTCACCCTTCATGCGCCAACTCACCCGCGCCGACCTCGTGGTGACGGTGATCAGCGACAAGTATCTGCGCTCCCCCTACTGCATGTTCGAGATCTACAGACTCTGGGAGAGGTGCCAGGAGGACCCGGACGAGCTCGCTCGATGCGTGGTGCCGATCGTCTTGGAAGAGGTGAAGATCGGTGACCTGGAGGAGAGGGCGACCTATGTTCGCCATTGGTCTGCCCGCAGAGCGAAGCTCGAAGCGTTGAGAATCGAGCTCGGATCGGACCTCGGCCCCGAGTCTTCCGAGGAGATCCGTCTGGCCCACAGGTTCGCCCGGGACGTCGATCCGATCCTCTGCTTCCTCAAGGGTGTCCTCATGCCCAGACAGCTTCAGATCCACCTCGACGACGGCTTCCAGGCCGTGCGGGACGCACTGCGCCGGCGGTTGCAGGAGCGGTGTTCAGCGTAATGCGCTCAACAGAGGGCGGCCCGCCCTCACTTGGCGACGGCGAGCGAGACGCGCTCGACCGCCTGCGCCCGCTTTACGCCTTCGGCGACGACCTCCGCGTAGTAGCGGCTCATCCTGCCGGTCACTTGGGGCGCCACCCTGGCGGGGTCGGGCGCGGCGTCGAGCGCGAGGCCGTTCCAGGTCGCCAAGCCGTCCCCCGCGAGGAGGGGGCGAATCCAGGCGAGCGGCTCGCTCCCGGCGTCGGTCACCGCGGTGCGGAGGATCTTACCGTCGCCGCCGAAGGCGACGCCGACGCCCACCGGCCCGTGCTCGGAGGGGACCCAGAGGAGCACGACGGTGCCGACCCGCTCGCCGCGGGCGTCGCGGCCGACGTAGATCCGGGCGTCCTCCTCGGAAGGCGTCCAGCCGGTCGCCTTCTTGACCGCCGCCAGATCGTTGGCGCCGAAAGTCAGCTTCTGCTCCAGGAAACGGGTGGCGCCGGGGAGGCTCCGCTCCACGAACTCGCCTTTCTTGAGCAACTCGACGTTGGGCGTGACATGGGCGAAGGCCGGCAGGGCGCAGAGCGCCGACGCGAGCGACAGGACGACCCAAAGAGCTTGGATCTTACGCATGGGAATGCACCTCTCGGGAACGGGAGAACCAGCACTGGAAGAGGGTAAGGACGAGGACGAAGAGATAGGCGAGCCCCATGGCGAAACCCCCGGCGACGGCCAAGGCGCCAAAGGGCACCCCCACCCGGGGGAAGAGCTGCGCCCCCCAGAGGCCCACGAAGTCGGCAAACGGGGCGACGAAGGCGAGGAGGACGAGCGCGCTCCTCGCCCGCGACGACAGGCGGAGCCCGAAGACGAGGAGCGACAGCGCCGCCGCGGTCAGCGCATAGGCCGGGACGTGCACATGGGTGTCCTGGACGAGGAGGTCGCGGCCGATCGTGTGGTGCGGCCGGTCGAGCGCCTGGAGGTCCACGGGATGCTCCTCCGCCTTCGAGGCCGCGGGCTGGCTCATCCCTTCCATCGGCATCGCGGGCATCGGATTCTCGCGCTCCACGGCCACCGTCGCCGCCACCGCGCGCGGGGTGAAGGCGGCGAAGTTCCTGACCTCCCAGGCGCCGAAGACGTCGGCAACGCCCAGGAGCAGCAGGAAGAGCGTCGCCGCCAGCCGGACCTCGAACGGAGCCTGTCGCAAACCACCCATGAGAAAAACCTCCTAGAACAAGAACACCGTTTGGAGCGTGGCCGAGGCATGGTCGCGCCGCCCCACGCCGTCGGTCCTGGCGGCGAAGACCGGTTCCGTCGAGCGGTCGTAGCGCAGGTCGAGGCGGATCGAGAGCTCGGGGAGCCGGAGCGTCGTCCGTTCGAGATAGCGGAAGATGCCGTAGAAGCTGCCGCCCACCAGGTACTGCGGCGAGAGGGTGAACGACTGCAAAACCTGGCGGGTGCCGGTCCGCGCCCCGTCGCGGTCGTCCAGGCCATCCACCCGGACGGTCCCCGCCCAGTGCGGGCCGAAGCGGGCGTGGACGAAGAGCATCTGGCTGTACCAGCGCGCCGAGCCGCCGTCGAGCCCGGCCTGGGGCTCGCCTCCGACGACCGTCTCGCCACCCCAGACGACCCGCTCGGCGGGCTGGAAGAGGAGGGTGGCGATCACCGTCGTCCGCGGATCGCGGCTGGTGCCGTCCTCCTCGGCGCCGTGGATGACGCCCAAGCCGACGTGGGCCGCGAGCGACGGGCTCCACAGGCCATAGAGAGCCCCCGTCTTCGCCCGGTTGTTGTCGGTGTCGACGTCGGCGCCGTTGGCGACGATGGCGAACCCCTCGAAGCTGGGCGAAAACGCGTCATGGATCTGAACGCCGCTGAACTTGACCGGCCGCGCGAAGTCGAAGGTGAACGACGAGGTGGCCTGGAAGTTGAGCGGCGCGTCGTCGCGCTCGATGGCCAGGGGCGAGTCGAACTTGCCGAGGACGACGTCGAAGCCGGAAGTGGAAGACGGCTGCCAGCGCAGCTGCAGGTTGTCGATGTCGGTCGAGATATCGCGCGAGCCCTGCGGCTGGTCGGCGAGGAAGGGCGAGGCCGCATCGCGCCCGGCGGTCAGCTGGGCGAAGACGGAGACCCGATCGGACAGCTCCTTGAACAGCGACACGGCGAGGGTCGAGGGATCGAACGAGCTGTCGCCATTGTTGTTGTTGAAGTTGGCGGAGAAAGCCCCGAAACCGTTGATCACCAGGCGCCGGCCGGGGTCATCCCCGACCGCGATCAGCGCCGGGCCGGCGCTGTTCGGAGCGGCGAATGACACCGGGGTCTCGACGGCGCCTTGGGCTCTTGCCGACCCCGCGGCCAGGAGCAGCGCGACGCTGCACAGGAAACACGTACCCCACGGGCGATGCCCCATGGAAATCTCCTCTCAAAGGAAGAACGACGTCCGGGACACCGCGGCGCTACGAGCGCCACGGTGCAGGGAAAGGGAGAGGAGGTCAGCCGCGGGGCGGTTGGTCGGGAAGATCGCGGCTCTGGCGAACGAGCCTCCGCGCGAAAGCGCCGAGGAGCGCCTCACCGCGGTCAGGCACCGGCAGGGTCGTGAGCGCCGGGAGGACGGACGGCGGCAGGCCGGCGGGCAGAACGCCGGAGATGCCGCTGTTGCCGCTCCGCAGGTTGCAGCTGCCGCAACTCGGCGTTGGATGCCCGGGATGCCCGGTGCTCCCAGTCTTCCCATGCGCCATGGCATGACCCAACCGGCAGCAGGACATGGCGCAGCCCGCATCCGTCGGCGCGCTCGCGAAGGCCGGAGTGAGGAAGGCCAGAACGAACGACAGCACGAGGACGCCGACGCCACAGCAGCGGAGCGTGTTACGCACGGAAATAAGATAGCACAGCCGGCCCTGAAACCCCGGTCGCCCTCCCCTCGTAGTGCCGGCCGACTCCACCTTTCCTGGCATCCCGGGAGGCCGCATGTCGAACCTGGCGCTGGATCTGCGAATCGCGTTCCGCAACCTCCTCAAGTACCGGGGGGTGTCCGCCTTCATCGCTCTCTCGGTCGCGCTCGCGATCGCCGGCAACTCGACCGTCTTCAGCATCATCGGCGCTCTCCTCCTGCGCCCCTTCCCCTATCAGGACGCGGCGCGCCTGGTCCTCCTCTGGGACGCTCCCCGGGAGCAGCCCCAGAACCAGTCCCCCCTCTCCCCCGCCAATTTCGTCGACCTGCGCACCCAGGCGCGGAGCTTCTCGGCGCTTGAGGCCTTCTCCCCCTGGCGCTTCAATCTCACCGGCGGCGACCGGCCGGAGGAGGTGCAGGCGATCCGCACCACCCCCGGGGGCCTGCGGCTCCTCGGCTGCGCGCCCCGGCTCGGCCGCGACTTCCGGCCCGACGAAGGGCTCCCCGGCCACGACCGCGTCGTCCTCCTCGCCGACCCGCTCTGGCGGCGGCGCTTCGGGGCCGATCCCGCGATCGTCGGCAAGACGATCGACCTTGACGACCTCCGCTATACGGTGATCGGAGTCCTCGCTCCGGACACCGAGTTCCTGACCGTCGGCGCCGGCGTCTGGGTTCCCCTGGCGATCGATCCGGCGAAGCTCTCCCGCACCGATCGCTCCTGGCTGGTGATGGGGCGCATGGCGACCGGGGTTCCCTTGGGCGCCGCCAAGGACGAGGTCCGCCGCCTCGGCCGGCAGCTCGCGGCCGCCCACCCGGAGGCCAACCGCGGCTACGAGAGCCAGGCCGTCACCCTCCGCGAGCAGATACCCGGCCCGTCCGACCGGATGATCTTCGTCCTCATGCAGGGCGTCATGGCGCTCGTCCTCCTCATCGCCTGCGCCAACGTCGCCAACCTCCTCCTCGCCCGCGGCCAGGAGCGCCAGAGAGAGATCGCCCTGCGCACCACCCTCGGGGCGGCGCGCGGCCGACTGGTGCGCCAGCTGCTCACCGAGAGCGTCCTCCTCGCCTCCCTGGGCGGCGCCCTCGGTCTCCTGCTCTCGGTGTGGAGCATCCGATTCATGGCCAAGTCGCTCGCCGGCAGCGTGCCGCGGACCTTCCTCCCCCAGCTCGACACCCCGGTGCTCGCCTTCACCGCCGGCGTCGCGCTCGTGGCCGGAGTCCTCTTCGGCCTCTATCCGGCCGTCGCGGCCACCCGTCCGAACCTCGCCGGGGCGCTCCGGGAGGGCGGCCGGGGAGCGGCGGGGGGACGGCGCCAGCGCCGGGTGATCCGCGCCCTGGTGGCGGTCGAGATCGCCTTCGCCCTGGGCGCCCTCTCCGCCACCGGCCTCCTCGTCCGCAGCATGATGGCCCTCCAGTCGCTCGATCCGGGCTTCGATGGCAGGAATCTCCTGACCCTCCGCCTCGCTCTCCCCGAGCGCCGCTACCCGGGCGTGGAGCCGACATCGCGCTTCTACGGCCAGATCGCCCAGCGCCTCGCCGCCTTGCCCGGGGTGCAGGAAGTCACCGCCGCCGGGGCGCTGCCCCGCCTCCGCGACCAGCCGACGTCGAGCTTCACGATCGACGGCCAGACGCCTCCCGGCGGTCCGCCGCCGCAGGAGATCGCCCTCTCGGTGCTCCCCAACTATTTCTCGGTGCTCCGCATCCCGCGGGTCGCCGGCCGGGCTTTCGGCCCCGGCGACCGGGCCGGGAGCCCGCCGGTCGTCCTCGTGAGCCGCTCATTCGCCCGCCGCTACTTCCCCGGCCAGGCGCCCCTCGGCCGGCGGCTGACCGTCGACGGCCGCTCGCGGGAGATCGTGGGCATCGTCTCCGACGTCGTTCAGAACCGTATCCCGGGTCGGGAAGGGCCGAGCCCCATCCTCTATCTGCCGCAGGGTCAGACCGGGGCGCGCGAGCTCTATCTCTTCCTCCGCATCGCGGCGTTTCCCGGCAGCGCAAGCGGGTCTCTCGAAGGGCTGGCCGCCCCCCTCCGTGCCGCGGTGGGCGAGCTCGACCCCGCGCTCCCGGTCGGCGGCCTCGCGAGCCTCGAAGAGCGCATCCGCGAGGAGCTGGTCGGCCCCCGGCTGATCGCCGGGATCCTCGGGAGCTTCGGCTTGGTGGCGCTCCTCCTCGCCGCGCTCGGCATCTACGGCGTCCTCTCCTACTCGGTCACCCAGCAGACGCAGGAGATCGGCGTCCGCCTGGCGATCGGCGCCCAGCGCGGTCGGGTGCTCGCCGACATCGCCCGGCAAGGGATGATTTTGACCGGCATCGGCTTCCTCCTCGGCCTGCCGCTCGTCTACCTGGCGATCCGCGGCATCCAGGCGGCCTTGGCCGGGCTCGTGCCCTTCGGAGCGACGACGGTGCCCGCCGTGGCGCTCCTCCTCGCCGCGGTGGCCGCCTTCGCCTCGCTCCTCCCGGCCCAGCGCGCCTCGCAGCTCGATCCCGCCATCGCTCTCCGCGGCGAGTGAGGCCTCTAGCGCTCTCCCCGCGACCAGGCGAGCCACCGCCGGCTGAGGCTTTTCCAGAACGGGGTGAGGCGGGTCCGGGTGTAGGCGTCGGCGGCCCTGCGGATCGCTTCGGCCTGGGTGGGATAGGAATGGATGACCTGGGAGAGGGTTTTGAGGCCGATCCCCGCCACCATGGCGAGGGAGATCTCGTTGATCATCTCCCCCGCGTGGCGGGCGACGATGGTGGCGCCCAAGATGGTGTCGGTGCCCTCGCGGACGTGGATCTTGACGAAGCCCTCCGCCTCGCCGTCGAGCACCGCGCGGTCGACGTCGCTCATCGGCACGGTGAAGGTCTTCATGCCGAACCCCTCTTCCCGTGCCTCTTTGACGTAGACGCCCACGTGGGCGATCTCGGGGTCGGTGTAGGTGCACCAGGGGATGGTGAGCGCGCTCAATTTCTTCCGTCCCCCGAAGAGCGCGTTCTGGAGCACGATCCGCGCCGTGGCGTCCGCCATGTGGGTGTACTGGGTCTTCAGGGCCACGTCGCCCGCGGCGTAGATGCGCCGGTGGGTCGTCCGCAGGCGGTCGTCCACCTTCACGCCGCGCTCGCGGTCGTAGACGACGCCGGCCGCTTCGAGGTGGAGGCCGGTGACGTTCGGCACCCGCCCCGCCCCGACGAGGATCTCGTCGACCGCCACGGTCTCCACCTGGTCGTAGTCGACGAGACGCGCCAGCTTCTTGCCCCCTGCTTGGGTGACGCTCACGACCTCGGTATTGAGCCGCACGTCGATCCCGTCCCGCCGCAGGGCATTGGCCAGGATGTCCGCCGCGTCGCGCTCCTCGCCGGGGAGAAAATAGGGCTCCTGGTTGGCGAGGGTCACCTGGCAGCCCAGGCGGCAGAAGGCCTGCGCCAGCTCGCAGCCCAGGGGACCGCCGCCGATGACGAGGAGTCGCCGTGGGCGCTCGGTCAGGTCGAACACCGTTTCATTGGTCAGATATCCGGCCGCTTCGAGACCCTCGATCGTCGGCCGGGCGGCGCGCGAGCCGGTCGCGATCACGGCTTTCTTGAAACGGAGCGTCGCGCCGGAGACATGAATCCTCTCCCCATCGACGAACGACGCCTCGCCCAGGAACACGTCGACGCCCATCTCCCGGTACCGCGCCACGGAATCGTGGTGGCTCAGCTGGGCGCGGAGCCGGCGCATCCGCTCCATGGCGAGGGTGAAATCCGCAGGAGTGGGAGGGAGGACGCTGCCGGTGAACTTCGCGGCGTGGTGGAGATCGTAGTGAAAGCGGGCGGAGCGCAGGAGCGCCTTCGAGGGCACGCAGCCGAAGTTGAGGCAGTCGCCGCCCATCAGGTTCTTCTCGACGAGCGCCACCTTGGCGCCGAGCGCCGCGGCGCCGGCCGCGGTGACGAGGCCGGCGGTGCCGGCGCCGATCACGACGAGGTTGTAGCAGGCGGCGGGCGCCGGATTCGTCCAGTCCGCCGGCCGCGCGTGCGCCAGGAGCTCGGCGTCGCAGGGATCGTCCGCCAGCAGCCCGCAGGGAGGGGCGTCGCGGGCGATCTCGTTTCTCGGTCGCTCGGTCTCTGTCGCTTTCGGCATCTCTCGGTGGCCTGGCCGTCTAAAGGGGTCTCCGGGACCCCTTGCGGAATCCCGCCCGGCGGAGGCCGGTCACCAGGGCCGGACATTCTCGCATGAGATTCCACAGGAACCCGGAGCGGTAGTTCTCGATCATCAGGGCCACCGGTCCCTGGTCGAGCCCATAGCTCGCCGGGGAGACCCAGCCCTTTCCAGACCCGTCTCCCGGGTCTTCCCTCTCTCCCTGGTCTCCCTGGTCTCCGATACTGAACGTCGGGTTGAAGCTCACGAGGAGGCCCTCCGCGCTCACCGCCTGCGGATAGGTCTCCCGGAGGTTCTGGAGGGCCGGCAGGACGATTTCCGGCGCGAACGGCAGGGAGGCGACGACCGCCCAGGGGGCCAAGGTCCCGTCGTCGGGACCGAAGGGGACGCCGCGGGCCACGTAGTCGTAGAACTGCCGCTCGATCCCCCCGGCCGTCCGCTGCCGTGTGAAGCCGGGGCCGGGGCCGGCGGTGATCCCCCAGCCGTTCTCGCCGTACCCTTGAAAGTTCATCGGATTGCGCCGGGCGTACCGCTGCTGCACCAGGGTCGCCCGTCGGCTGTTCTCGAAATAGTCGCAGCGCTTCTCCCGCATGAGCGCGTCCTGGATGCCGCGAAAATCGACCCAGAGCTGCGGCACCTGATGGATGAAGAGCGGCGCCGCGAAGAGGAAATCGATGTCGTAGAGGTTCTCCCACTGGGACGTCACCTCCCAGGCCCGGTGGCACTCGACGGGGAGAGGATGGGTCGGCGAGCCCAAGCCGAGAAGGTAGAGGAGCAGAGCCTCGCTGTAGCCCTCCCACTTGTAGCTCAGGAACCCCACCCCGGTCTTCCACCCCATGGACAGCAGGAGCCCGCCCTGGGTGGCCCACGGCCATTCGACCCGCTCGTAGAGGAAGCGCGAAATCTCGCGGATCTCCCTTTCCTCGCCGCCCGCGCCCGAGAAGTACTGACCGCTCGTCAAAACCCCGGCCATGAGGAACGCGGTGTCGATCATCGACAGCTCGCAGTCCCACACCCGCCGGCCGCTTTCGAGATCGAGGAAGTGATAGTAGAACCCGCGGTATCCGGTGGCGTCCTTCGCCTCCCCCTGCGGGCTGTCGCGGAAGAACCGGAGGGCCGCGAGCGTCCGGGAGACCGCCTCGTCCCGGGAGAGAAATCCCCGCTCCACGCCGACGACATAGGCGGAGAGCCCGAGCCCGGTGGCCGCGATGCTGCACGGGGCGCCCGGCCGCGAGTTGTCGGCGATCAGGCCGTTCCGAGGGTTTCCAGCCCGGAGGAAGTAGCCGACGGCGGCTTTCTGGAGGGCTTCGAGGTCGTCTGGGAGAGGGGCGGGAACAGGCATTCCGATGGGGCTACCGACCGAGGGGATCGGGTTGGCGGAGTCTATCCCAGCGCTGTGAGAAAAGATCCTCCGCCCCATCCATCGGGCTCTCTGGAACGGGTTAGAGACGGCTTAGCCAGTAATCCGGCTGCCGCCGATGGTGAGCCACGGCGAGAACCTGGATGGAACCTCCCACCTCACGATAGATGAGATCGAAGGGAAAAATGTCAAAGCCTACAGAGCGAAAGGCCGGCGGGCGCAGGATTCGATACCGGTGTGGGGCTTCGCAGGCGGCAGCCAGGACAACAAGGAACTCCGCGTGATAGCGCCGGCCGAGACCAGCCTCCTTGGCCTCATAGTAGGCGACTTGCTTCTTATGCTCCGCCGCCGCCTCCGGGTGCAGGCGATATGTCACTTGAAGAGTGACTGCACGCTCTGCTCCAACTCCTCAGCAGAAACCAATTGCACCTTACCCTGGTCGATCTCATCGGCACGGCGCTGTGCCTCTTGAAGCCAAGCCTGCTGAACCGCTCTCTGCGGAGGCGGGTCCAGGCTTTCAAGAAGCCTGTGCGCGAGATGGGCACGATCCTCGAGAGGGAGATCTAGGACAGCCTCTTCAAGATCCGCGGTCGTCATAGCTCGATTATACCATCGCAGGGAAGTCGTCATCTCCAGGCGCCCTCAGCCGCGCCAAAGCCTCTCGTCTGATCGATTCCGCGGCAGGCCCTCTCCTCCAGACCGGGCGCCCACTGTCGTAAGATCGCTACTTCGCCAAGGAGAGATCCCATGCCCAGCTCCCGCAGGCAGTTCCTCAAGGGTTCGGCCGTCGGCCTGATCGGCGCGGCGACGGTCGGCGGTACCGCCGACCGGGCGTTCCAGCCTGATCTTGCCGAAGCAGAAGCGCCGCCCGAGCCACCGCCCGGCACGCCGCCGGCGTTCGGCACCGGACCCGCCTTCGGGCCGGCCATCTCCCCCGCCACGATCGCGGAGGCGGAGAAGCTGGTGCAGGTGGAGCTCACCCCGGCCGAGCGCGCCCAGGCCGCCGGCAACTGGCAGGTGTCGATGGCGCCGGTCGCCGAGCGGCGGACGGGGCCGCGCAAGGTCGCCCTCGAACCGTCGCTCGCCCCCGCCACCCGCTGGGAGCCGACTCATGTCGCCGGCCCGACTCCCGAGTCCGGCGGCGCGGGGCCGGCGCGCGACCGCTTCATGCGGAGCGCGGCCGAACCGCTGCCGCTGCCGGCAAAAGACGAAGACATCGCCTTCGCCCCAGTCTTCCAGCTCTCTCGCTGGATCGAAGCGAAGGCCCTCTCCTCCGAACGGCTCACCGGGATCTATCTGGCCCGCCTCGAACGCTTCCAGCCGCAGCTCCTCTGCACGATCACGCTCACCCGCGAGCTGGCGCTGCGGCAGGCGAGGCAGGCCGACCAGGAGATCGCCGCCGGTCACTACCGCGGCCCGCTCCACGGCATCCCCTGGGGCGCCAAGGATCTCCTGGACACCGCCGGCATCGCCACGACCTACGGCGCCGAGCCCTTCCGTGATCGCATCCCCCAGGCCGACGCCGTCGTCGTCGATCGGCTCCATCGCGCCGGGGCGGTGCTGGTCGCCAAGCTGAGCCTCGGGGCGTTGGCCCTGAACGACATCTGGTTCGGCGGACAGACGAAAAATCCCTGGCTTTTGGAAGAGGGCTCCTCGGGCTCCTCCGCCGGACCGGGCGCGGCGGCCGCCGCGGCCGCCGTGGGCTTCGCCCTGGGGAGCGAGACCGGCGGCAGCATCGTCGGCCCGTCGATGCGCTGCGGCGTCACCGGCCTGCGGCCGACGTTCGGACGGGTGGCACGAAACGGCGCCATGACCCTCTGCTGGTCGCTCGACAAGCTGGGGCCGATGGCGCGGAGCGTCGAGGACACCCTCCTCGTCCTGGCGGCGATCTCCGGGCCGGACCCGGGCGACGTGTCGAGCGTCCCCAGCCGGCTCGACTTCGACGCCACGGCGCCGGTCGCCGGGCTCCGGGTCGGCTACTTCCCGCATTGGATGATGGAGCCGCCGGCGACCGACGTCGACCGCGCCGCGCTCGAAACCGTCCGCCGGCTGGGGATGATCCCGACGCCGGTCGAGCTCCCCGACTGGCCCTACGGCTCGCTCAACACGATCCTCTTCGCCGAGGCGGCGGCCGCCTTCGAAGAGCTCACCCTCTCCCACGGCCTGGACGCGCTCAAGGTACAGGTCCCCGACGCCTGGCCGAACACCTTCCGCCAGTCGCGCTTCCTCTCGGCGGTCGATTTCGTGCAGGCGGATCGCCTGCGGCGGAAAGTGGCGCGGGAGATGGCACGCCTCTTTGCGAGCGTCGATCTCCTCCTCGTCCCTTCGCTCCGCGACGAGATGCTCACGATCTCGAACTTCACCGGCCACCCTTCGCTCACCCTCCGCGCCGGTTTCGTCGAGGTTTCCGAGGCGCGGAGCGACTGGGCGCCGGACCCCGAGCATCCGCTGCCGCGCTTCGCGCCGCCCCGGCGGGTACCGCACGGCATCACCCTCCTCGGCCGTCTCTTCGATGAGGGTACCCTCGGTCGCGCAGGGTTGGCGCTCGAACGCGCTTCAGGCGTCGCCGCGATGCGGCCGCCTGGGTTCTAGACCGGAGGGTCGGCCGGAGCGGAGGAGCCCTCCGCTCCAACCGGAGGAGTGATCAGAAGTAATCGCACTGGTTCCAGAGGGCGAAGCGATGGCAGAAGGTGCCGGGCCCGCAGGACGGGGTGTTCAAGCAATCCTTGTCCGACGAGCAGAACGTCTGCGTGCACATGTCGGCAGGCCTCGCCTTCGGGGCTTCGAGCCCCACCTGCGTCGGCGGTTGCGCCAGCCCGGCCAGAAAAGCCTGATCCCGCTCGCTCTTCGCGGGATCGGCGGCGGCGGTCCCTGCCAGGATCAACGAAGCTGCGACAGCGACACACCCCAGGAACTTCTTCATCGCTCCACCTCGCTCCCAGATCAGCGTCAGTTCTTTCCAACGCTGTTTTCGAGCCTGAGCGTAGAGGAAAGCTCTGCGAGGGTCAACGCCCCTTGCGCCCTCTGGCGCGTTGGCACCCGATTCGCACGACGCTCGGCAGGAGGGAACTTTCCCATGAGCTGGCTGACTCTTCTCTGGATCGCCGCGATCGTCATCGCCCTGGTTGCCATCACCGGAATCAAACCCAAGGGGACTCGCCACGTGGCGCGGACCCATCTCATGACCGCCGCCCGGGTGACCCTGGGCCTCGTCGCCATCGTGCTGGTACTGATCGCCCTCGGCGTCTGGCACGGAGGCGGTCCCCGCTAAACAGGTAGGTTCCTGAAACTTCCGGACGCGTTTCTGAAGCTTCCGGACGCGTTCCTGAAGCTTCCGGACGTGTTCCGGAAGCTTCCTGGCCTACTCCGCGTCCATGTGTGGATAGCGGAAGTCCTTAGGCGGCACGAAGTTCTCCTTGATCGCGCGCTGCGAGGTCCAGCGCAGGAGGTTCGGCATGGAGCCGGCCTTGTCGTTGGTGCCCGAGGCGCGGGCGCCGCCGAAGGGCTGCTGGCCGACCACCGCTCCGGTCGGCTTGTCGTTGATGTAGAAGTTGCCGGCGGCGTGGCGGAGGGCCTTCTTGAGCTTGGCGATCACCCGGCGGTCCTGGGCGAAGATGGCGCCGGTCAAGGCGTAGGGGCTCGTCGTGTCGACGAGCTCCAGGGTCTTTTCGATGTCTTTGTCTTCGTAGACGAAGAGGGTGAGGACCGGCCCGAAGATCTCCTCCTGCATGAGCTTGAAACGCGGATCTGTCGTCAGGACGACCGTGGGCTCGATGAAATAGCCCTTCGACTTGTCGACCTTGCCGCCGATCAGCACCTCGGCGTCGTTCGACTGCTTCGCATACTCGATATAGCCGGCGATGCGGTCGAAGGAATTCTCGTCGATCACCGCCGCCATGAAGTGCCGGAAGTCGAGCGGCGTTCCCATCTCGATCTCGCCGATCATCCGCCGCAGAAGCTTCTCGACCTCGGGCCAGAGCGAGCGCGGGACGTAGGCGCGCGAGCCCGCCGAGCACTTCTGCCCCTGGTACTCGAAGGAGCCGCGGACGAGCCCGGTGGCCAGGGCCTCCGCGTCGGCCGAGGGGTGGGCGAAGACGAAGTTCTTGCCGCCGGTCTCCCCCACGATCCGCGGGTACGAGCGGTACCTGGGGATGTTCTCGCCGATCGTCTTCCACATCTGCTGGAAGACCGGGGTCGAGCCGGTGAAGTGGATGCCCGCGAAGTCGGGGTGCGCGAGGACCGGGTCCCCCACCTGGCTCGCCTTGCCGGGGAGGAAGTTGACGACCCCGGGAGGCAGGCCCGCCGCTTCCAGAACTTTCAGCAGTTGGTAGTTAGAGAAGACCGAGGTCGAGGCCGGCTTCCAGAGCGCCGTGCAGCCCATGATCGCCGGCGCGGTCGGCAGGTTGCCGCCGATCGAGGTGAAGTTGAACGGCGAGACCGCGAAGACGAAGCCTTCGAGCGCCCGGTACTCGACCCGGTTCCACACCCCGGCCGGGGAGCCCGGCTGCCCCTCGTAGAGAGAGCGCGCATAGTGCGGGTTGAAGCGCCAGAAGTCGGCGAGCTCGCAGACCGCATCGATCTCGGCCTGGAAGACGGTCTTCGACTGGTTGAGCATGGTGGCGCCGTTCGCCGTGTCGCGCCAGGGGCCGGTCAGGAGGTCGGCGGCGCGGAGGAAGACCGACAGGCGATCCTCCCAGGCCATCTCGGACCAGTCGTGCCAGGCCTCCTTGGCGGCCTTGGCGGCCAGCTCGACCTCCTTGGCGCCGGCTTGGTGGTAGGTCGCGAGGACGTGGCCGTGGTCGTGCGGGCAGACGGACTTACCGGTGTTGCCGGTGCGGATCTCCTTGCCGCCGATGACGATGGGGATGTCGATCTCCTCCCCCATCATCTCGTGAAGCCGCTTCTTCAAGGAAGCCCGCTCGGCCGAGCCGGGGGCATAGGAACGCACCGGCTCGTTGACCGGCACGGGGACGTGAGAGATGGAATTCGACATCAGGGTCTCCTCCTGGGGTTCCGGGGGATGGACGGCTCCCGAGAGAGACGCCCGAGGCGGGCTCATGGTATCGGTTGGGACCGGGGGCGCGCAACGCGCCGGCTTCCTACCGCCGATAGAGCAGCACCCCCGCCTGCCGCACCTCCAGGATGCAGACCCCCAGGCGGCGGTAGTCGTTCCCTTGGGGAGCGAAGGCGAAGGGCGACCAGCCTTCCGCCCGGAGCCGCACCCGGATCGTGCCCTGGCCGCCCGACGGATCGTCCAGGAAGTCGCCCGGCACGAGCGGCAGGGGAACCTGGGTCACCCGGCCGGCGGGAAGGGGGATCTCGTAGGTGCGGGTGAGCGTCCGCACCTGGAGGCGCTGGGCGCGGCCCATCGCGGCCGGCCAGGGGGCGACGGTCAGCTCGACCGCGCCCAAGGGCCTCGCCGCTAGCTGGCAGGTGACCTCCTCCCCGCCCGGAATCCAGCCGTCCGGCCAGAGATCCTCCACCGCCACGCTGGGGCCGAGGTGGACGAGGCGATTCCACAGCACGTCGCGGTTCTCGCGGAAACCCGGCACCTCCCGGGCGAGGGCGAAGGGGAGGAAGGTCTTCTCCCGCGGGCTCATCGCCGAGTTGCCGATCGGGTTGATCGCGAGGCCGGTGCCGGCGAAGACGACGGCGCACCAGGCGAGGAGCGCCCGCGGCCGGGCGAGGTCCACCTTCTCGACGAGGAAGAGGAAGAGCGGGAAGACGTAGGAGCCGTAGCGCAGACCCACCTGGTGCGAGAACCAGGCGATCGAGACGCCGGAGCCGAGGATCACCGCGAGGGCCGAAAGGACGAGGACCCCGGTCCGCCGGTTCTTCGGGGCTTCCAGAAGCGCGACGCCGATCGCCGGATAGAACCAGACGATCCCCGCCGCCGGGTCGAGCCACGAGCGCACGAAACGCCCCCAGGAGACGTAGCCCCAGCCCACGGTCTCGGTGCCGAGCATGGGGTGCAGCCGGCCGAAGGCGTAGAGGTTGAAGAGCCCTTGAGGGAGAGCCGCCAAGGCGAGCACGGCGGCCATGGCGGCGATGACGGCGATCTCCCGCCATCTCTCGGGTCGGCCGGGTCGGCGTCGCTCCCGCCAGACGAGGAAGAGAATTCCCGGGAGGAGGAGCGCGAGGATCGGCTGCGCCCCCGCCGCGAGGCCGAGCGGCAGGGCGGCCCAGACCGGCCGGCCGCTCCGCCAGAGATAGAGGCCGAAGCCGACCAGGGCCATGTAGAAAACCTCGGCGTGAATCCAGGCGACGTAGGTCCATGAGGCCGAGAAGACGAGCGCGAGGAGGAGCCAGGCCCAGGCGGTCGGCGCGGCGTTGAAGCGCCGCAGGTGCCAGTAGAGGCAGAGGGCGAAGAGGCAGAAGAGGAAGCCGTTGGCGAGATAGAACCCGCGGTAGCCGAAGGCGGCGTAGAACGGCAGCGCGGCGACCGAGTAGTAGAAGGAATGATGCGCCCCCAGCCAGACCGCCCCGTCCCGGCCCACGGCGGTGTGGAGCCCCGCCGGGCTGTCGAAGCCGGCGGGTTTCAAGTCGAGATGACGGAGGAGATCCTCTCGGGTGTAGCGCAGGTCATGGTCGTACCAGAGGCTCTCGGTGCCTAAGATGTAGTCGGCGGCGTCGCCGACCCGTAAGAGCGGCATCGCCAGGCAGAAGGCGAGGACGGCGGTCGAGAGGAGAAGAAAGGGCGCGTATTCCAGGCGCCTTTCCCACCCCCGGCGCAAACGCTCGCCGAAACGCGCCGCGCGCTCTGCCCTGTCGTCGAACAAAGAATTCGGTCCTCCGGAAGTCTCTGCCGTGCGACCTGGGGGTCTACGAAGGTCTTGGGTCGCAGTCAATCTAGCACGTCTGGGACGATCGGTCCCTCGATTTCCCTCCCCCCGTCCCTGGTTGTATCGTCGGCTTCCATGAAGAGAGAGGTGTGACCTTGAGCCCGACCCAGAAAGAGCGTGCCCGACGCTTCGCGGCCCTCCACCACGATGCCGCGAAGCTCCTCATCCTCCCCTAACGCCTGGGACGTGGCGAGCGCCCTCGTCTTCGAGGCGGCGGGCTTTCCCGCCGTCGCTACGACGAGCGCCGGCCTCGCCTGGGCGGGGAGCCGGCGATCACGGGCGATCACGAACGGCACGCCGCCGGACGATCCGTTCGAGCGTCCGGCGGTCGAGGCGCACCTTGGCGACCGGCTCGCCGTCTCGCAAGAGGACGGGGACGACGTCCCCGAAGCGCTCGCGGAGAGCCAGCGCGGCATTGGAGGCATCGATATCGCGCACCGTGTAGCTTTGCGCGTGCTCCGGGAGCACCTCGTCCAGGAGGAGCGCCATCTCGTCGCAGAGATGGCAGCCGGCGCGGGTCAGCAGCTCGTAGCTCGCGAGCGGCGCGAGCGGGAGATCCGGCTTGGCGCGGCGAAAGAGCTTCATCCGCCCCCGCTTCCGCCGCTTCCGGCCGTTTCCGCCATCAAACGCATCAGGCTCTCTAAGATGACAGGGTCGGCTAAAATCCGTTGGACCTGCGGCGAGGCCATCAGCTGCTGCATCTTCGCCGGGTCCATCGCCGGGATTCCGGTACTCCCCGGCGGGGACGTCGCCCTCTCACCCTTCCCCCCGGTGCGTTGGAAGAGGTCCATCCCGGAGACCGGCGCCCCCGCCCCCACCTGCTTGAAGAGGTCGGAGAGGACGGCCAGCTCCGAGGTCGTCGTCCCGCCCGCGAAGGTGAAGCCTACCGAGATCGAGGGCTCCAGAGTCTCCACCTCGTGAAACCAGTTCGAGGGGATGAAGAGCGCCTCCCCTTCTCGGAGGGTGACCGAGAGAGCCACGGCGCGGCGGAATTCCGGGAAGGCGGCGAAGTCGGGATGGTGGATGTCCACCTGGCTCTGCCGCTCGAAGTTGTCGAAGCCCGGGAAGCGCGCGCCGCGGAGATAGAGCCGGTCGTACTGCTGCGGGTCGAAGAGATGGACCTCCTTCGAGCCGCGGACCTGGCAGAGGAGGGTGTTGGGAAGGTCGTAGTGGAGCGGGGTGACGCAGCCTTTGGAGCTGATCCAGGTGCTGGTGGTCGAGACCGGGGTGGTCCCCAGGCAACTGGGCGGGGAGACGTCTTTCAAGAGCTCCGGAAAGGCCTCGAAGAGGTAGGACTTGCCGTAGATGTAGTACGTCTCTCCGAGCGCCAGAAGGGGCGGCCGCGCCCCCGTGCCCTCCGCCTCGAACATGCGCTCCACGAGCTCTTTGAAAGTCATCGCGACCTTGGTCATGGGCGACGGCTCCGAGAGATAATCGGGGTAGAGCCCATTGGCCGAGACGATCACCTCCCCCGCGTGCTCGCCCAAGAATTCGGCGAGGTGCGGCCAGGACCAGGTGGTGAGGGCGGGCCAGCGCTCCATCACCCCCTGGACGATCACCGGCCGGTTGGCCGCCACGTAGCCGCGGAGGAACGCCTGCGGAGAGGGTTCCTCGATCTTCCCCACCTTCCCTTTGACCTCGAACGGGACCTCGAAGGGAACCTCGGATGGGCTCTCCGCGCCGTGCGATCTGCGTCTTTTCCATGCCATGTTTTAGAACTCCCGCGCTTAGCGTCCCGCCGCAGCCGCAGCCGCCGGCGGCGCCCCCTCTCGCTTCGTCTCCTCCTTCCTCTTCTCCTTCTCCCGGGGCGCCGTGGGCAGCGCCTTCCGGGGGAACGGTTCCGGCCGCATGGCGGCGTCGTAGAGGAAGGTGGCGAGGACGACCGAGGCCTGCATCAGATCCTTCGGGTTGACCCGGTCGTAGACGTCCAGGTTGGTGTGATGGGTGCGGTTCGAATAGTCGAGCTCGTCCTGGATGAACTGGAAGCCGGGGAGGCCGACGTCGTCGAACGCGGCGTGGTCGGTGCTGCCGGTGTTCCGCAAGGTCACGGTGTCGGCTCCCAGATCCTGGAGCGGTGTGAGCCAGGCCTCGAAGATCGGCCGCGCGGCGGCGTTCTCCTGGGCGTAGATGCCGCGGATCCGGCCGCCTCCGTTGTCGAGGTTGAAGTAGGCCGAGAGCTTGGCGTTCGCGGGGAGCGGGGTGAGTGGCCAGGTCGGCTTCCGCAGATCCTCGGGCAGCGCCTTCTCCTGCGGATCGGTGGTCGGCGGACGGCTCACGAAATGAGCCTTGACGTAGGCGATCGAACCCAGGAGCCCCTCCTCCTCGCCGGTCCACAGGGCGACGCGGATGGTCCGCCGCGGCTTGACCCCGAGAGCCTTCAGGATGCGCGCCGCCTCCATCACCACGGCACAGCCGACGGCGTTGTCGGTCGCCCCGGTGCCGGAGTGCCAGGAGTCGAGATGCGCTCCCGCCATCACCACCTCGGGCTCGCGCTCGCTGCCGGGGATCTCGGCCAGCGTGTCATAGAGGTTTTTGTCCTCGTCGTGGAAGCGGCTGGTGACGTCGAGCTCCAGCTCGACCGCCTTGCCGGCATCCAGGAGCCGCTTCAGGCTGTCGAACGATTCACGCGCCAGGACGACCGCCGGCACGCCGACATTGGCGCCGGGCTCATAGGAACCCCCTCCCGACACCTGCAGGAGACCGTTGGCGCGTGAGGACATCGAGACCGTGGCGAGGGCCCCCTCCTGGGTGAGGAATTCGTTGGTCGCCTTCTGCAGCGAAAGCCGCTTCAGGAATCGTTCGTGCCAGTCCTCCCCGGGCTCCCCGCGGATCTCGAACTTGCCGAGATCGGCGAGCTCGCTCTCGGAGTAGCGATGGATGGGGGGCGTCTCCTCTTCCGAGGGCTGCGGCCGGCGCTCGGACCGCGGGGTCTCGGTCCACAGGAGAACCTTGCCGGCGAGCTTGCCCTTGTACTGGGCGAGATCCTTCACGTCATCGACCTTGACCGCGAGGAGCGGTCCGCGGATGGGGCCCGAGGTTCCCGGCGTCCAGGCTTTGGGGAGCGCGACCAGGGGAACCTCCCGCGGGACGACCATGCGGACGCTGGCGCGGCTGTAGGACCAGCCGCGGCCGAAGGGGTAGGCCTCCAGGTGGGCATTGGCGAGCCCCCAGGCGGCGAGCTGCTGCCGCGTCCACTCGTTCGCCGCCTTGGCCTGGGGCGAGCCGGTGAGCCGCGGTCCGATGACGTCGGTCAGCTGGAACAGGGTATCCATCACCTGCGAGTGATCGAGGCCCTCGGAGCGGATGCGACTGACCATCCCGAGGTCGACAGTCTCCGCGGCGGAGGCCGGCGGAGCCACCAGGGGCAGGAAGGTGACGAGGGTGAGGAGGACGATCAGGGGGTTGCCGGGGAGGAGCTTCGGCGACATTTTGACCTCTCAAGGGAAGCGTTGGCGAACGCCGGCCATTCTAGACCCGTTCCGGATGGAATCGCCCCAGCGTTCACCGCACCGTTCCCGGGGTGTCGCGGGAAAGTGTCCCAGGTTTGCTAAAGTGCGTCGTCAACGACCCTCGATAGGTCGCCATGAGGGCGACCCCTGACTTGAAGGAGATGGAGTATGAGGAAATGGACCCGGACCGGTATGGCGATGGTGGCGTTCGCGGGCGCGTGGCTCCCCGGCTTCGCCGCCGCCCAAGCCGCCGTCATTCAGCACGTCTTCGTGATCGCGATGGAGAACCATGACTCGACGGAGATCTACGGCGACACGACGGACGCCCCCTACATCAACAACACCCTGATCCCGAGCTACGCCCACGCCACCAACTTCAACGATCCCCTGGCCCTCTCCATCCCGAGCGAGCCGCACTACGTGTGGATGGAGGCGGGCACCAACGCCTTCTCCGATCACACCTTCACGACCGACAACAACCCGTCGAGCTCAAACAGCACGGCGAGCACCGCCCACCTGGTCACCCAGATCAAGAACTCGGTCGGCGGCGCCACCTGGATGACCTACCAGGAGGGACAGAACTCGACGACCGGCTCCTGCCCCATCGCGGCGAGCGGCTTTTACGCGCCGAAGCACGACCCCTTCATCTTCTTTCAGGACGTCTCGGGCAATCCGCCGTCCAAGACCAACGCCTACTGCATCGCCCACAGCAAACCCTACACCTCGTTCGCGACGGACCTGGCGGCGAACAACATCGCGAGCTATGTCTTCATCACCCCGAACCTCTGCAACGACATGCACGGCGCCTCGGGCTGCCCGAACAGCAACACCATCCAGGCCGGGGACAACTGGCTGAAGTCGGAGCTGCCGCGCATCATCACCTGGGCCAACGCCCACTCCGGCGTCATCTTCCTCACCTGGGACGAGGGGGATTCGACGGGCAAGATGCCCTTCCTCGCCATCGGCCCCGGGGTCAAGGCCAACTACACCGGCACGGTCTCCTACACCCACAGCTCGATCGTCAAGTCCGTCGAGCGCATCCTCGGCCTGTCGTTCCTCTCGACGGTGTCGTCGAACAACGACCTCTCCGACCTCTTCCAGGCCGGCATGTTCCCGTAAACACCGCTCGCCGCCGCCAAGGCGGCGAGGGCCTGCGCTATCATTCGCCTCCGGCGGTTCTCCGAAGAGGGGACCGCCGGAGCTCCCAATTCTCATCTACAAGCGAGGAGACCCGCGAGTCCATGGCGTCTGACATCGAAATCGCGCAACAGGCAAAGCTCGAACGCATCTCCCAGGTGGCTAAAGACAAGCTGGGCATCCCCGAGGCCTCCCTGGAGCCCTACGGTCATACCAAGGCGAAGATCTCCCTGGATTACATCGCGAGCCTGAAAGACCGGCCGGACGGCAAGCTGATCCTGGTGACGGCGATGACTCCCACCCCGGCCGGGGAGGGCAAGACGACGACCACCGTGGGCCTGGGCGACGCCCTGAACCACCTCGGCAAGAAGGCGGTGATCTGTCTGCGCGAGCCCTCCCTGGGGCCGGTTTTCGGCATGAAGGGGGGCGCCGCCGGCGGCGGCTATGCCCAGGTCGTCCCCATGGAGGACATCAACCTCCACTTCACCGGCGATTTCAACGCCATCGCCCTCGCCAACAACCTCCTCGCCGCGCTCCTCGACAACCACGTCCACCACGGTAACGACCTGGGGATCGACGTCCGGCGGATCACCTGGCGGCGGGTGATGGACATGAACGACCGGGCGCTCCGGGACATCACCGCCGGCCTGGGCGGGGTCGGGAACGGCTTTCCGCGCCAGGACGGCTTCGACATCGTCGCGGCCTCCGAGGTGATGGCGATCCTCTGTCTCGCGACCTCGATCGAGGATCTCCGGGAGCGCCTGGGCAACATCATCGTGGCGACGACCCGCGACCGCAAGCCGATCCGCGCCCGCGACCTGGAAGCGCAGGGGGCGATGACCGTCCTCCTGAAGGACGCCTTCAAGCCGAACCTCGTGCAGACGCTCGAAAACAACCCCGCCTTCGTCCACGGCGGCCCCTTCGCCAACATCGCGCACGGCTGCAACTCGGTGATCGCGACCCGGGCCGCGCTGAAGCTCGCCGACTACGTCGTCACCGAGGCCGGCTTCGGGGCGGACTTAGGGGGCGAGAAGTTCGTCGACATCAAGTGCCGGAAAGCGGGCCTGAAACCCGCGGCGGCGGTCGTCGTCGCCACCGTCCGCGCCCTCAAGTACCACGGCGGCGGGAACCTCAAGACGATCACCCAGGAGGATCTGCCAGCCCTGGAAAAGGGGCTCGCGAACCTCGAGCGCCACGTCGAGAACGTGCAGCAGCACTACGGCATCCCGGTGGTCGTCGCGATCAACCGCTTCGTGTCCGATACCGAGGCGGAAGTGAAGCTCGTCGAGGCGCGGATGGCGGAGCTCGGCGTCTCGGCGGTCCTCGCCAATCACTGGGCCGAAGGCGGCAAAGGCGCCGCGGATCTCGCGCGGGTCGTCATCGAGCTCTGCGAGCGGGAGTCGTCGTTCCACTTCGTCTACGACGATGCCGATACCCTCTGGGAGAAGATCGAGAAGATCTCCAAAAAGATCTACCGCGCCGCCGGGGTCACCGCGAGCGCCAAGGTCAAAGAGCAGATCGACCGGCTGCAGAAAGACGGTTTCGGGCACTACCCCGTCTGCGTGGCGAAGACCCAGTACTCCTTCTCGACCGACGCCCAACGCCTGGGCACCGCCTCCGGACACGAGATCGACATCCGTGAGGTCCGCCTGGCGGCGGGAGCCGAGTTCGTCGTCATGATCTGCGGCGACATCATGACCATGCCCGGTCTCCCCAAGATCCCCTCGGCCCGGGCGATCGACATCGACGCCCAAGGGAAAGTCGTCGGGCTCTTTTGACCCTGACCGCGCTCCCCCTCGTGCTCCTCCTTGCGGCCCTCCCCGGCCCGCCGCAGCAGGATCTCCAGAAGACCGTCCAGGGCTTCTACACCTGGGTGCTCGCCCACCACCTGGAGGTGGCCGCGCTGGAACCGAAGATCGTGGACATCAGAGGGAGCACGAAGTTCTACCTCGACACCAAGACCCTCCGTCCCTTCGCCGACCGGTTCGTCGCGAGCGGCTACTTCACCCCCGACTTCCCCAGTGCGGTCGAGCGCTACTACAAAAAGTACGAGGCCCAGTTCGCGGCGATGCCGAAGGCGGAGTTCGATCAGATGGCGAAAGACGGCAGGGGTCCGCTCCTCGAAACGGAAGATATGGACCTCTTTTTCTGCGCCCAGGAGTACGACTACAAGAAGGACTTCGTCGACCACCTGAAGCTCACGAGCGTCGCCGTCCACGGGGACACGGCGACGGCGGAGGTGGAGTCGACCTACCAGTGGAAGACGAAGTTCAAGTTCCGGAAGGCAGGAGGGCGGTGGTTGATTTCGGGGTATTGCGTGTATGAGTGAGGGGGGATAGAAAACGCGCCCGTGGCCTAAGGCCCCTACTTCCGCAGATTCACATACTCCCACCCGAACCGCCCCTTGATGCAGAGATGCCCGTGGGTCACCTCGTTCTCGACCGGCGAGGAGACCTTGACGATCTTCTCGTCCTGGACGTGGACGGTGAGCGTGCAGCCGACGCCGCAGTAGGCGCAGATGGTGTCCGTCGCGGTCTGGCGGGACTCGTCCCAGGTCTTCGCCTCGCGCATGTCGTGCTCGCTCTTGAACATCAGGGCGCCGGTGGGGCAGACGCCGATGCAGTTGCCGCAGTAGACGCAGGCCGAAGACGGGAGGGGGACGTCGTACTCGGTCGAGATGCGGGCGTCGAAGCCGCGGCCGGCCACGGCGATGGCGAAGGTGTTCTGGGCGTCGGTGCCGCAGGCCTCGACGCATTTGTAGCAGAGGATGCACTTCGAGTAGTCGCGGGTGTAGAGGTCGTTGTCGAGCTTGACCGGCTGGGCGACGGTCGCCGCCGACAGCGCGGTCTCGGCGTTCGGAGCGTGGTGGTGACCGGGACGGGCGGCGTCGCGCTCGCCCGAAGCGGCGGGAAGCGCGGGGGCGCCGAAACGCTCCGGCTCGGCGCCGTAGGTCGCCATGTACTCCTGGATCGTCGGCGCCGTCGAGACGTCGACCGAGGAGGCGAGGAGCTCCAGGACGAGCCGGCGGGAGAGACGGACGCGCGGGGAGTCGGTCTTCACGACCATTCCCGGCTCCGCCTTCCGCGAGCAGGCGGGCACGAGGGTACGGGCGCCCTCGACCTCGACGACGCAGATGCGGCAGACGTTCACCGGGGTCAGGTTTTCGAGGAAGCAGAGGGTCGGCGTGTCGATCCCCAGTTGGCGCGCGGCATCGAGGAGCGTCGCCCCCTCCGGCACCGCCACCGGCCGGCCGTCGATCGTCAGCTCGACCCGGTTCCGCAGCCGCGGCGGCGGGGCGACCGGCAACGGCCCGCGGGGAACCGGAATGAGCGGCGTGGGACCGGCTTCCGGAGCCGCCGGCGGGATGGGGTTCGAGCTCATCGGGTCTCCTGGTAGATGGGGAACCGGGCGAGGGCCGACTCGACGGCGGACGATGCCGTCTGGCCCAGGCCGCAGATGGAGGCATCGCGCATCACCTGGCCGAGCTCCTTCAGAAGCTCCACCTCCGCCGCCACCGAGCCGAGGGGCTGATCGGTCGCCAGGCGGTTCAAGACCTCCTCCTGGCGGACGGCGCCGACCCGGCAGGGCACGCACTGGCCGCAGGATTCGTCGCGGAAGAACTGGGCGATCCGCCGCAGCACCTGGCGGAGGTCGACCGTGTCGTCGAAGGGCAAAATCACCCCCGAGCCCAAAGTCGCCCCGGCGGCGCGGGTGCCCTCGAAGGTCAGGGGGACGTCGAGCTGCTCCGGGGTGACGAAGGCGCCCGCCGCGCCGCCGAGGAGCACCGCCTGGAGCCGGCCGCTGCCGCTCACGCCCCCCGCCAGATCGAGGACGTGTCGCAAGGTCACCCCGAACGGCACCTCGTAGACGCCCGGCCGCGCCACGTGGCCGGACAGGCAGAAGAGCTTGGTCCCCGTCGAGCGCTCGGTGCCCACCCCGGCGAAGGCCGCTCCCCCATGGATCACGATGGGGAGGACGTTCACCAGGGTCTCCACGTTGTTGATCACCGTCGGCCGCCCGAAAAGCCCCACCTGGGTGGGGAACGGCGGCTTGTTGCGCGGCTCGCCGCGGCGCCCTTCGAGCGAGTTCATGAGCGCCGTCTCTTCGCCGCAAATGTAGGCTCCGGCGCCCCGCCGCAGCTCGATCTCAAAGCGCACCCCGTCCCCCAGGATGTTCTTCCCCAGGTAGCCGCGCTCCCGGGAGACCCGGATGGCATGGGCGAGCCGCTCGGTCGCCAGGGGATATTCGCCGCGGACGTAGAGGTAGCCCTGCTCGCAGCCGGTGGCGAACCCCGCGATCGTCATCGCCTCGACGAGGGCATAGGGGTCGCCCTCCATCAGCACCCGATCCTTGAACGTCCCCGGCTCGGACTCGTCGGCGTTGCAGATGAGGTAGCGCGGCGCCGCCGTCGAGCGGACGCCCAGCCACTTCTGCCCGGTGGGGAAAGCGGCGCCGCCGCGCCCTACGAGCTTGGCGTCGATCACCTCGCGCACCACCCGCTCCGGACCCATCTCGATCGCCCGGCGCAGAGCGAGGAAGCCCCCGGCCGCCCGGTAGTCGTCGAGGCTCGCGGGGTCCACCTTGCCGATCCTCGAGAGCAACCGCAAGCCCGGCTCGCCTCTCTGCGGCACGGAGCGGGCGAGATCCATGGGAGCCGCGCCCTTCCCGGCCACGGCCTCCTCGATCGCTCCCCGAGTCGCCGGCCCCAGCGCGGTCTCCCAAGGTGAGGTGCCGGCCGCGATGACGAGAGCCGCCGGAGCCCGTTCGCAGAGACCGAGACAGGGGCTCCGATGCCAGGTCACCCGCCCGTCTGGGCTCGTCCCCGCGGCGCCGAGCGTCGCCTCCATCTCGCCGCAGAGCGCTTCCCCACCCCAAAACCTGCAGCCGATGTCGTCGCAGACGTGGACCGTCACCGGCGGATGGGGCCGGGTCTGGAAGAGCGCATAGAAGTCGGCGACCCCGAAAGCCTCGGCGGGCGGGACCGAAAGCTGCCGGCAGGCGTGGTTCATGGCGCCGGGGCTGATCCAGCCCATCCGATCCTGGATGGCGTGGAGCACAGGGAGGAGGTACTGCCGCAGATCCGCGTCCGGCGCGGCGGCAATCTCCAGGAGACAACCGTCGACGGCTGCCCGCTCCTCGGGGGTGGGCTCGTCGGCGGTGAAGTGCAGATCCATCCAGATCTCCGGTCAGGCGTGGGCGGGAACCGGCACGTCCGCCGACTCGGCTGCCGCCAGAACCTTCGGCGACACCTTCTCGACCCGCACCGCGGCGGCCTTGAACTCGGAGGTGCCGGAGAGCGGATCGACGGCGTCGACCGTCAGCTCGTTGGTCGCCACCTGGTCGGGGAAGTGGAAGGTGAGGAAGGCGAGGCCCGGGCGGAGACCGGGATCGAAGCGCACCGGGGCGAGCACCGTGCCTCGCCGGGAGACGACGCGGACGACCTCCCCCTCGGTCATCCCGAGACGCCGGCCGTCCTCCGGGAAGAGGTCCAGGGTTTCGCGCCGGCGGTTGGGCGAGGCGTAGAGGCCGGTCTGAACGCCCGTGTTGTAGGAATCGAGCCGCCGCCCGGTGGTCAGGCGGAAGGGGAACTCCTCCGACAGGGCCTCGATCGGCGGATCGTCCTGCACCACGGCGAAGGGTGCGAGCGGACCGACGACCGGCCGCTCCCAGAGCCGGCCGTGGAGGTACATCTCCCCCGGATGGGTCTCGTCGTAGCACGGCCACTGGAGGCCGCCCTCCTCCAACCGGGCGTAGGACATCCCGGCGTGGGCCGGGCTCAGTGTCCGCACCTCGTTCCACAGCGCCTCGGCGCCGGTATCGCCCAGGTCCCGGCCCATGCGGCGGGCGAGATCGCAGAGGATCTCGATGTCGTCGCGCACCCCATCCGGTGGCTTTAGGGCGCGGCGGACCCGCTGCACCCGGCGCTCGCTGTTGGTCACCGTGCCTTCCGATTCGCACCAGCCGGCGGCGGCGGGGAAGACGACGTGGGCGAGCTTGGCGGTCTCGGTCAAGAGCATGTCCTGGACGACCAGGGTGTCGAGGCCGCTCAAGAGGCGCATGGTGCGATGCTGGTCGGACTCCGAGCTCGCCGGATTCTCGCCGATGACGTAGAGCGCCGTCAGGTCGCCGCGCTCCATGGCGTCGAACATCCCGGAGAGGTGCCAGCCGCTCTTCGGCGGGATCTTCACTCCCCAGGCGCGCTCGAACTTCCCCCGCAATTCGGCGTTCTCGACGTGCTGGAAGCCGGGCAACCGGTCCGGGAGAGCCCCCATGTCGCCGCCGCCCTGCACGTTGTTCTGCCCCCGGAGCGGATTGACCCCCGAGCCGTAGCGCCCCACGTGGCCGGTCAAGAGGGAGAGGTTGATGAGCGAACGGACGTTGTCGACCGCGTTGTGGTGCTCGGTGATCCCCAGGGTCCAGCAGATGACGGCGCGGTCGGCCCGGGCGTAGGCATGGGCCATCTCGCGGATCGATGCCGCGGGCACGCCGGTCACTGCCTCGGCGCGCTCCAGGGTCCAGGGCTCCACGTTTTCCTGGAACGCCTGGAAACCGGACGTCGCGTTCTCGATGAAGCTCTTGTTTTCGAGCCCCGCCGCGAGGATCTCCCGGGCCACGGCATTCGCCAGAGCGACGTCGCTTCCCACGTTCAGAGGCAGGTGGCGTACCGCCCAGTCGGCGGACGTCGTCCGCCGGGGGTCCACGGCATAGAGCCGCGCCCCGTTGTGGATGCCCTTCAAGACGTGATGGAAGAAGATCGGGTGCGTCTCCCGGGCGTTGCTGCCCCAGAGGAGGATGACATCCGTCTCCTCGACCTCCCCATAGGAGGTCGTCCCGCCGCCCATACCGAAAACCGTCGCCAGACCGACGACGCTAGGGGCGTGTCACGTCCGGTTGCAGCTGTCGATGTTGTTGCTGCCGATCACCGTCCGGGCGAACTTCTGCGCCAGGTAGTTCATCTCGTTGGTCGTTTTGGAGCAGCTGAAGAGGCCGAACGTCGTCGGTCCCTTCGCCTCGACGGCCGAACGGAAGTCGGCAGCGGCACGGTCCAACGCCTCGTCCCAGGTCGCCGGGCGGAGCACGCCGCCGTCTCTGACCAGAGGGGTTTGGAGTCGGGTTTCGCGCTGTCTCATGGGGAAAACCTCCTATGGGGCGGAGTATAGCCCACGTGAGAAGATGCTCCCGGTGCGACACCAGATCCTGGAAATTTTCACCGCGCTCCTGACCCTCCTGACCGGGGCGATGGCCAGTGCCGAGAAGACTCTTCTCCGCACCCTCCGGGATGCCCACGCGACGGAACCGGACTCGGCGATCGTCGTCGAAACCAGGAACCCCGTGAAGGCCTGGCAGATCCGCCGCTTCCTCAAATTCGGCGCCCTCCACCCGGCGCCGGGAGGAATCTACCTGGACGAGTCGGTCTGGCAGCTCTACCGCAAGAACCGGCGCAAGCGGGCGCTGGTCGGCCTCGCGGCCGTTCTGATCCTCTTGGCGTGGGCGTGGTGGGCGGGGCGGTAGAGAGGACGGAGAAGCCCGACACGCCCGTGGAGCCCAAGCCGTCCTGCCGGGCGTTGCTATAGAGTAGGCAGCTCCGCGCCATGGAAGAACCGCTCGCCGCCCCTGCCCCGCCGTCCCTCGCCCCCCGGGGCTCGTTCCTGCGCGACCTCCTCCTTCTCGTCTTCGGCGTCGCCCTCCTCTACGGCCCCCATCTCGGCCGCCGGGCTCTCTGGTCGCCGGACGAGGGGCGCTATGCGGAGATCCCGCGCGAGATGGTCGCGACGGGCGACTGGATCACGCCCCGGCTCAATGGGGTCAAGTACTTCGAGAAGCCTCCCCTGTTCTACTGGATCGAGGCGGGAGCGCTCCGCCTCTTCGGGTCAGGGGAGTGGGCCGTCCGCCTCGCTCCCGCCTTTTTCGCGCTCGTGGGGGTCCTCGCCGTCTACATCGCCGGGCGCCGGCTCTTCGGCCGCCGGGCGGGACTCGGGGCGGGGGTCGTGCTCGCCACGACCCCTCTCTGGTTCGGTCTCGGCGAGGCGGTCACCCTCGACATGGCGGTCTCCGCCTTCCTGACCGTGACCCTCCTCGCCTTCCTCCTTGCCTCGCGCGCCGCGGACCCCCGGGAGCGCCGGCTGTGGATCTGGCTCTTCTACGGCGCTGCCGCCCTCGCCACCCTGACCAAGGGACTCATCGGGATCGTCATCCCGGGCATGGTCCTGGTCCCCTGGATGCTCGTCACCCGGGACTGGAGCGACTGGCGGGACTGGCGGCTCGTCCGCCTCGCCCTCTCCCCCGCCGGGATCGGCCTCTTCTTCCTGATCGCCGTGCCCTGGCACCTCCTGGTTTCCTTCGCCAACCCGGAGTTCGCCTGGTTCTACTTCATCCATGAGCACTTCCTGCGCTACACGACGACGGTCCACAAGCGCTACGAGCCGATCTGGTTCTTCCTCCCCATTCTCTTGGCGGGAATGCTCCCCTGGACGGTCTTCCTGCCGCGGGCGATCCGCGACGCCTGGAGGTCCCGACAGGACCCCGAGGACCCGGGGGACCCCGGAGAACACCGGGCGGTCCTCTTCCTCCTCCTCTGGGCCGGGCTGGTCTTCGCCTTCTTCTCGCTGTCGAGCTCGAAGCTCGTCCCCTACATCCTCCCCGTCCTGCCGCCGCTCGCCCTCCTCCTCGGGCGCGATCTCGCCCGCGCCTGGGACGGCGTCGGGGAGAGGGCTTCCGGGAAGCGCGGCCTCACCTACCTCTCGCTCCTCGTCCTCGCCGGCATCCTGGGGAGCGCCTTCCTCGTCCTCCCCCGCGTCCCCAAGGCCGCCGAGTTCGCGAGCCAGCTCGGCCTCTTCGCCTATGCCCTCGCTGGAAGCTTCTTCCTGATGGGCCTCCTGCCTCTCCTATTGGACCGCGCCGGGCGGGCGCGGGCCGCCCTCCTCGCCTGCGGGGTGACCGCGGCGCTCTTCTTGACCACCCTCGCGACGAGCCTGCCGCCCCTCGATCCGGGGCGGTCGGTCAAGGCGCTCGCCCTCGCCATCCGCTCCCGGCTCCAGGCCGGCGACGAGGTGGCGAGCTATCACGACTACTTTCAGGATTTGCCGTTCTACCTGGGAAGGACGGTGACCGTCGCGGCTTGGACCGGGGAGCTCGCCTACGGGATGAGCCACGAGGACGTCTCGCGCTGGATGATCGGAGAGGCGGAGCTCTGGCGGCGCTGGAACGGTCCCGGCCGGGTCTACCTGGTCGTCGACCGGCGCTCCCTCCCGCCGGCGCTCGCCACCACCCCGGTCGTCGCCCGTTCGGGCAACAACCTCCTGTTCGTCAATCGACCGTAGCGCCCGTCGGCTTCCCGTTCGTCTCCAGCGCTTCCATCTCCAGGCAGAAGGGCAGGCCGAGCACGAAGAGCGCCAGGCGCTGCACCTCGGTATCCCCCCAGTTGTACTCGAAGAGTCCGGCCAGGTTGAAGCCGATCAAGGCGAGCGCGGCGCCCAGATAGAGATCGGCGCGCGGCCCGGCGAAGCCCCCCTGCTGGCGGAAGCGCCGGGTGGCGAGGCCGATCGGCACCGCCATCATCCATAGGTAGGCGGCGAGCGCCGGCAGGCCGCGCTCCGCGCCGAGTTGGAGGAAGGTGTTGTGGAGGTGCGGCACCCAGTAGCGCGGGGCGGTCGGGTGGCGGTAGAGGGGGTAGCGGGCCTGCACCATGTCCGGGCCGATGCCGAAGAGCGGGCGCTCGGCGATCATGTGGAGCCCCGCGTCGATCATGCACAGCCGGTCGTAGTTCGAGGCGTCGGCCAGATCGCCGATCGAGAGCATCCGGGAGAGGAGCGGGATGGGGGCGAGAAGCACGAAGAGGAGCGCCGCGGGAAGGAGGGCGACGAGCGAGCGCGGCCGGCGGATCGTCAAAAGGACGGCGAGGACGACGACCAGAGCGAGGAAAGCGCCGCGGGTGAGGCTCCCCAAAAGGCCCACGGTGATGATCGCCACCGCCAGGAAGCGCCAGGGCTTGCGGCTCGCCGGATCGGCCGCCAGGCGGGAGACGAGCAGAAGGTCGCAGACGAGGAGCACCCCGGCGAAGGTCATCCAGTGCGAGAATGGACCGCGGATGCGATGCTCCAGGCCGCCGAAGCCGAAGAGGAACTGGGCGAGGCCATAGAGGGAGATCGCCACCCCCAGGATGCCGATCCCCTCGACCAGCCGCCGGGCGGCGCGTTCGCCGCGGATCAGGAGGGGCGCGAGGAAGAGAGTGGCGAGGGACGTCAGCTCCGAAAGGCTCCCCGCGCTCGCCCGCGGCTCCGAGGAAGCGACGACCGCGGCCGCGAGGAGGAGCACGTAGAGGCTTAAGGGTCGGTAGAGGGCCTGCAGCCGGCGCCAGGGGATCGTGGTGTCGCGGAGGCCGAACGGCGCGGTGAGGATGGTGAGACCGAGGAAGATGTTCGACAGGGCGATGCCGAAGACCGTGAGCAGGTGGACGACGTAGAAGCGGCGCGCCCAGGGGAGGGCGCGCGATACCGTGCCGCCCTCCGCCGGCACGGGAGCCGGAACGGGGCGGGGAGGGGCGGAGGCTTCGGCGGAGCTCTCTCGGGGGATCACGGCCACGGCTTTTAAGGACGGGCTCTCTAGAGGTGCAGCGGTTCGGCTCGCGCTCGCGAGGGTATGGGAAGGCGGGGTGGACTGCAAGACCCTCACCTCCGCCGACCCCTCCCGCTATAGAGTAGACCCTGTGGTCCTACGGCCGCAGGAGGAGCCAACCCGATGAAAAAGAGCGCAACCACCGAGAGCGAACCCCCTTCCCGGCTGATCGACGCGAGGATTGAGGAGCTGAACGACTGGAGGGGCCCGACGCTCTCCCGTCTCCGCGCTCTCATCCACGAAGCGGACCCGGAGGTGGTCGAGGAGTGGAAGTGGAGAGTTCCGGTCTGGTCTCACGACGGGCTGATCTGCACCGGCGAGTCGTACAAAAAAGCCGTGAAGCTGACCTTCGCCAAGGGCGCAACGCTTGCGGACCCGAAAGGGCTCTTCAACTCCAGCCTGGAAGGCAACACCCGGCGCGCGATCGATTTCCATCAGGGGGAGGAAATCGATGAGGCTGCCTTCAAGACGCTCATCCGGGCTGCTGTGGCGCTGAACCGGTCTTCGGCCCGGTAGGCGAATCCGGCTCCGGTAGCGGCGGCGTGGTGTAGCCATGCGTTAGTGCTCGCTTCACCGACACATGGCGCTTGCGCGGGCGGGTTCCTCCCCCCTGGGCGGGAGGCGGGTTGGGTCAGGGGGGAGGCTAGGAGGGGGGCGACACGCTTTGCGATGACCTCCGACATCCCTCAAGCTCCGGGAGGGGCCGCCCGAACTTCTCTTCCGCCTCGCCAGAGCCGGCGGAAGTTGGGCATCGACCAGAAACTGCCTCAGGCAAGGTGGAGGATGGGATGGTCGCTCTGGCGGGCCGCAAACTCGAGCGCCGCGTCGATATCACCCGCCTCGAGGTAGGGGAAGTCCTCCAGGATCTCCTCGCGGGTGGTCCCAGCGGCCAGGAGGTCGAGCATGTCCTTAACCCGAATCCTCAGACCGCGAATGCACGGGCGCCCTCCACACTTGCCCGGCTCGATGGTTATACGGTGAAGCTCGCTCACGTTCGTGTCCTCTCCAACAGGCTGGGGCGTACCCGAGCTCGTTCATTATGGGCCGCTCTAGTGGCAGAAATCCAGTTCCAGCGCTCGACCGGGCCCTACCCCGCGAGCGATTCGAGCAGGAGCTGAAGCTCGGCAGCGTCATCGTAGTCCAGTTCCGGATCTTCGGAGAGCCCAGGATTGCGGTCGCCGCCTAGGATCGCTTGCAGCCTCGGAATCACAGCTTTCAAGTAGGTCGGTAGATCGGACCCGGAGCCGAGTTCCTCAAGACTTTGTAGAACCTCAGCCTCGCTCCCGCCCTGAATCGCTTGCGCCACCAACGCGTACAGTTGGGCGGCAGGACTCTGGCTCACGCCCGCAGCCCGGCGATAGGCCAGGTAGGCCTCAATCGCCTGCTTCTGGGCGGCCTCCGCGGCCTCGGCGTGGCCGGTGGCGCGTTCGAGGCCTTCCAATGTAGACCAGGTCTTCCAGGGTTCAGCCGCGTGCCCGTAAGGCCTGTCGCACTCGATCGCAGTCTGGAGTTCCGGCCGGGCTTCGTCAAAACGGCGGAGCTTGATCAGCCTGATGGCCAGGTTATTTCGTGCTTTCCCTTCGTTTGCCAGGTCTCCTAGCCGTGCGAAGGCTTCTGCAGCTTGACTGTGAAACGTTGCCGCCTCCTCCAACCGGCCCATCTCATCGTACAAGGTACCCAGTTGGTTCAGAGTCATGGCCTGACCGGCAAGGTCGTTCTCCCGCACTGAAATCGCCAATGATTGGCGATAGGCCTGCTCGGCGAGTTCAAAGTGGCTGGCTTCTTCGTGAACTACGCCGATCTGGTGCCAGGCCGTGGCGATACCGCGCGGCTCGCCCAGCGCCTCGAACGAATCCCGGGCTTCAATATAGCTCCTCATGGCTTCCGCAAAGCGCTTCTGCAGGAGTCGCACAGTGCCAAGCTGACCCTTTCCCGTAGCTACATCTCTCAGCCGAGTTGCTTGCTGGTCGAGGTCGATGGCCTTCTCATAGGCCTCTTCAGCTTCCTCCAAGCGCCCAAGAGCGCGCAGGCAATCACCTGTTTCCGTGATGGCGACCACGACCATACGCTCTGCATGTCGATCGCCTGCATCGGCCAGCTCCTGAAACCGACGCTGCGCTTCCTCAATCGGCACTAAAGCGTCTTCTACCGCGCCGCCCATTCTCAGCACACGACCCAGCTTGAAATACGCATGTGCGAGATCATCGGCGGCCCATAGGAAAGCCGCTTCGCCAGCTGCAAGGCACTTCGCGAGGAGCTGTTGGGCAGCGATGTGCGCGGCGGGGAGGTCGCCGCGTTCGAGCAGGCGATCGATGGGAGTCGATTCAGCCAAGAAACGGGCATGACTCCAATCGCCCAGCTTCTGCGCGGCCTGTTCTCGGGCTTCCGTGGCCCGCGCCAAGGCCTGCGGCCGGCCTAACTCCGCCACCAGCGACTCGACATTGCTTGCCAATCCCACCACGCGCTCCGGCAGCCAACAGGTCCGGAGCCAGTCCAGCATGCCGAGGAGGTTGGAGAGCTCCAGCAGCGTCAGTTGCGCGGCGAGTCGGGCATCCTTGGACTTCTCCTGGTAGAGATACCCCGTTAGTTGAGCCATCGCCTCGGCCCAGCGGGAGCGGAGATCCTCTGCGTCCTCATCAGCTATCTCACCCAGCAGAAAGGGAGCCAGGCCGGGGTCCAAGCGCAGGTGGCCATAGCCCATCTCCTCCGCTAGGCCGACTTCGATCAGGTCGAGAGCCACCTGGCGGGCGGCGTCCGGCGCCAGGCCGGTAAGCACCCTAAGGACTCCGAGATACACGCCCCCCTGGCAGACCGCCAGGGCGCGGACGTGCTCCCGCGAGGCCGAGGAGAGTCGGCGAAGAGACAGCGCGACGCTCGCGTAGAGCGAATTCTCGCGATCACCGGGGTGCTTGCGATCCAGATCGGCCATCAACGAACGGAGGTCCCCAGTGGTCGCCTTCACACCGCCGCGAGCGATCTCCTTCGCCAGCAGCACCAGGGCGCGGGCGTGCCGGTGGACCGCTTCCACCAGATCCTCGATCTCCTGGGGCGTGCTGCCCGCGTCGTCCGCGGGAGGCGTCCAGCCGTTCTGCTTCATCACCTCGCTCACCAGCTCGATGGCGTCCTCTCGCCCCAGGGCGCCCAGTTCCAACTCACGCCGGGCATCGGCGAACGGCGGCGGCAACGGCTCGCGGGTGGTGAAGATCAGGCGGGCACGCGGATCGGCCTCCAGGAGCCGCTGACACAGGGAGAGGATCACCCTGGCAGCGTCCTCGCCGGGCGGTGCCGCGGCCGGCTCTTCCCGCTCGGGCAGCACGCTCTCGCAGTTGTCGAGCACCAGGATCGTGGCCTGATCACCCAGCGCGCGCTCGACGGGCTGGAGCGCCTCGTCGAAGGTCTTAAACTGAGCGACGGAGTACTTGTCGCCATCGGGCAGGAGCTGATGCCCCAGGGTGTCGAGCACCGCGCGGGCGTCCCGGTGGTGCTCCAGGCTCACGAAGGCCGCCCGGGCGAAGCGCCCCGTGCGGGTGAGCCAGCGGGCCAGCTCGGCGGCGAGCGTCGTCTTGCCCTGACCGCCGGTGCCTCGCACCACCGTCCAGGGCTCCTGGTGGAGCAGGCGCTCCAGCGCCAGGAGCTCCCGGCTGCGCCCCTGGAAGTGGTGCGGCGGCGGCTCTGGAAGATCGCCCAGGCGCAGCCGCCGCTTCCGCGCTTCGAGCAGCTGGACCTCCTTGGACGAAACGCGGGTGAGGAGCTGCGGGTCCTGCTCCTCCTGGTAGAGGACCGGCACGAACCAATCCTGAAGCCGCAGCTCGCCCGCCCCCAGGACTTTTCCCCGCCGGGAATCGGCGAAGAGCGCCTGCTGGCCGGCGAGCATCGCCCCGCCTACCCGGGCGCCGCGGGCAAGGTCGGCGTAGAACGCCTGGACGAAGCGCCGGGCCGTCTCCACCAGCACGCTGTGGCTCATGGCGACCACCGAGGCGACCCCCTCCTCCAGCAGCCTCCCGGCCACCGAGGCGGTCGGGTCCACCTCCGCCACCGCGGTCTGGCAGGCTTCGAGGAAGACGAGGGGGATGCGGTGCTGGCGGACCAGGCCGGCCAGGCGGCCGGCGTCCACGAAGTCAAGCGTCCGCTCGGCCCTCGCGTCCTCAGTGGGTTCCTCGAAGCAGAGCCCACCCAGCCCCAGCCGCTTGTCGTAGACCCCGTGCCCGTCGAAGTGGACGACATCGAAGGGATGTCCCTCGTCGCCCGCTTCCAACGCCGCTACGAGGGCGGCATAGGTGGGCGGCTGGAGGATCGTGAGGCGGGCGAGATCGCCCAGGCCCTCCACCGCCTCGACCAACGGCCGGGCGCTCACCCGATGGTCGATGTAGCCGAGGCGGTGGCCTTTGGCATCTTTCTCAGGCCGCGGGCTCACGAGCAGGATGCGGACCGGCAGTGCGGTCGGCCGGGCGGGCTGGGGGTGACGATTGGGCAGGCGCCGGCGGACGCGCACAGCCTGCTTGCCCTGGAAGAGCCAGGAGCGATCGTCGTGGAGAAGCTCCCACGGGAGCGCCAGCAGCTCCGTGGCAGCCTCGCCCGCGGCATCCTGCGCCTCCTTCGTAGTGCCCTCGGGAAGCTCGCGGTCGACCTGCACCGAGAAGCGGCGTTCCGCGGCAACCGAGGCGGTAGCGACCTGCTCCCAGGTGGTCCACGCCTCACGGGCGGACTCCGCGCCCAGGGCGGCCCGATGGAGATCCTGGCCCCATTGCGGCAGCCGGTTCGCGATCCCCTCGGCGCGTTCCTGCGCCATCCTGTCCGGCCAAATATAGAACGTCTCCAGGTACCACTTGAGGTCGGCGGCCTCAATGGGACCGAGCGGCGCCGTGAACGGGAAGCGCCGGCTCTCGATCCGCCGCGCCCCTGCCTGGGCCGGCTCGTAGACGACCGTGGCCGTCGCCGTGGCCCGGCGCTTCCCATCGCGAGTCTCGATCCTGGGATCGGCGAGCAGGAGGACCAGCTCCTCGACCGGCCGGGCGTCCGCCTCGGCGGACGGCGGCGGATCGGTCGGCAGCCGCTTCCCCAGGGCGGCGAGGAGAGCTGGCATCGCGGCGCTCAGGCGCCCGGGACCCAATGCGATCGGCACGGCGACCGGCTCCTCGTCGAACCAGGTGCCGAGCGCCCCCGGCGTGATGCCGGGGAGGAGGAGCGGGATGACCCGGTAGCCGTCCTCCCCGCGGCGCTTCTCGACCTCCAGGGCCAGCGCAATCTCCCGGCGCACCCAGGAAGAGTTGACCGTGCTCGGGCTGAGCACGACGAGAACCTGCGGCGCCTCCTCGATCGCCGCCTTGATCTCCGGCGCGAGCTTGGCGCCGCCCCGCAGGTTGCGGGAATCCACCCAGACCAGAAGACGTTGCGCCTCTAGCGCCTGCCGCAGCTCGGCCACGAAGGCGTCGTCCGCGGACGCGTGGGAGATGAAGATCACGGTAGATCCGATCAGACTAAAGTTTCCGGGGACTGTCAACGTGGCTGGAAGGCCGTTTCCAACCCACCGCAGTGAGGCTCGCCCTGCTACAATCCCCGCCTCCGCCCAGGCCTGTCGCACCCGCTCGCAAGCCGGACCGTCCGGAAGCAGCCCTCGGCGCGCGGTCGCGCGCATCGGCTCCCGAAAGAGGGCAGCCGTCGCCCGCAAAGGACAAAGGCCGCCCCCGAAGGGCACGGCCTCCCCGAAAAGGGCACGGCCTGCCCCGGTTGGGCGCGACTCCCCCGAAAAGTTCAGCCTCTGCCCCACTCGGGCAAGCTCTGCCCCAAAAGGGCAAGCGTCCCCCGGAATGGGGCAGGCTCTGCCCCGCGCCGAAAAGCGGTACGGACCGCGCGCCGCGCCCTGCGTTCATGCGATGGGTACGATCCCGCGGCCCGACGCTCGCGGGAGGAGCGGACTCGTGGCCGCTAGGGCTTCCGCCAGTCGACGAATCCGCTCACCCGAAAGCCGGCGCCTAAGCCGATGGTCCAGCCCCAAACCTCGCCGAGGTGCTCGTCGCCGCGGTAGAACGTCGCCACGAAGTTGGGCAGGATGGGCCCTGGGATGGTAGCGACCGCCGAGCACCAGACCGCGCCCGTCAGCTCCGCGGGGTGGCGGCTGAACCGGCCGTAGCCGCTCAGGATACCGCCCACGGTCACGCCGATCCCCTCGAGAGTGCCCGAGAAGCTGTAGTCTCCGGTCCCCCCGGTGAAGCTCGGTTTGCCGTTGAGGAAGAGCTGACTCAGCCCTTTCAGGTGATAGTCCCCCGTGAAGGTGCACCAATACCACGAATGCGCCGCCACGGACTCCACGTGACTGCCCAGGAGGGACTCTTGATAGGCCGCCTCGATGTCCGCGAATGCGTCCAGGGCCGGACCGTACTCGGGTGCCTGCTGCGGATGCTCGATGCTGGGAATCATACAAGTTCTCCTTTCCTGCCCATCTGAGGGGCCAAAGTCAATCCTCTGTCCCAGTCGTGATGGCAGGGGGCTGAAAATTGCAAACGAATTGCATGGAGTCACGGCGATCGCCGCAACTTCTTCCAGCCGGCCCCTACCGAGGGGCAGGACGGGGCATTCCGCGGTAGACTTTCCCCATGGCAACCCTCCCTCCCGAGCTCGCGAGCACCCTGGCCCAGTTGGAACGCGGTCTCAAGGATCTCTATGGGGACCGCTTCCGCGGACTTCTGCTTTACGGCTCCTACGCGCGCGGCGAGGCCGACGAGGGGAGTGATGTCGATCTGCTTCTACTTCTGGATGGGCCGGTCGAGCTGAGCCGGGAAATTCTGCGGGTTCAACCGATCAAGTGGCCGCTGGGGCTCGCCGCGGATAGGCTCCTCTCCGTCTATCCAGTCAGCTATCAGGCCTTCCAGGAAGCGAAGACGGCCTTCCTTTCTAGGGTGCGTCAAGAAGCCGTTCCGGCTGCAGCTTGAGTGACATCGATCTCCTCCTCGAGAAGGCAGGCCGATCGTTCGGTGCTGCGGAACTGCTGTTGGATGCAGGGAACGCCGACTTTGCGGCCTCTCGCTCCTATTACGGTTCCTTCTACATCGCCGAGGCGCTGCTTCTGACCGAGGGACTGAGCTTCTCACGACACGGGCAAGTCATCGCTCAATATGGACGCCTCTTCGCGAAGACCACACGCCTCGATCCTCGCTTCCACCGTCTCCTCGATACAGGCCACGACTTCCGACAGACGGCAGACTATTCGACAGGTGCCGTTCTCGACCCGGATATCGTCAACGACCTCATTCGCGAGGGAAGGTTGTTCCTTGAGGCAGCGCGCGAGTACCTGAAACTGCCGACCGAACCGGGCGATCTGCCGGGCTCTCCCTCGACCTCTCATGAGTGACTCGGACTTCTCTCCCACGATCGAACGATTCACCGGCTTCGGCGCGCAGTACGACCGCGCGCGCCCCTCCCCGCCGGCGGCCCTGGCGGACCTCCTGCTTCCCATCGCGTCCTGCTCCACGCCCGCGCTCGTCGTCGATCTCGGCTGCGGCACCGGCCTTTCCACTCGCTACTGGGCATCCCACGCCCGCTCCGTCATCGGCGTCGATCCCACGGATTCCATGCGCGAGGAGGCCGAGCGGCGGGGCGGGGACAACATCACCTACCGCAAGGGGTTCTCCCACGCCACCGGGCTTCCCGGCGGGGGCGCCGATCTCGTGACCTGCAGCCAGGCTCTCCATTGGATGGACCCCTCCCCCACCTTCGTCGAGAGCGCCCGCATCCTTCGGGACGGCGGCGTCTTCGCCGCCTATGACTACGACTGGCCGCCCTCGACGTCTTCCTGGGAGGTGGACCTCGCCTACACCGAATGCATGGCTCTCGCGCGCCGCCTCGAACGGGAGCGGGGCATCGTGGAGAGCCTGAAGCGGTGGAACAAGTCCGGCCACCTGGGCCGGATGCAGGAGAGCGGCTGCTTTCGCTATACCCGGGAGTGCCTCCTCCACCACGTGGAGGAGGGCGACGCGGATCGCGTCGTGGGGGTCTTCCTGAGCCAGGGCCACGTGCGATCCCTCCTGAAGCTGGGGCTGACCGAGGAGGATCTCCAGGTTCCCCGCTTGCGGAGCGTGGCGGAGCGGGCGTTCGGCTCTCGGCCGGCGCGATCCTCGCGGTGGTTCTGGAGCTCGCGGGTCCGGATCGGCGTCAAGTAGACACCGGTTCCGCCTGTGGAGCATGCTGGCAGCATGCTAAACTCTTTGCTATGGCAAACCTCCAAGTCAAGAATCTACCCGAGCCTCTCCATGCTCGCCTTCGGAGCTATGCCCGGCAACATCATCGGACGCTCAGCGACGTGGCGCTGGCCGCTCTCGAGCGCGAGATGAATCGCTGCGAGTGGTATGAACGCCTCGCCCAGCGCCCGCCGACCGATCTCGGCGGCTCGGCGTCCTCTCTGCTCGAGGAAGAGCGGGGCCAGCGACAACGAGAGATCGAGTGAGCCGCTTTGTCATTGATGCCTCCGCGGCCGTGGAGTACCTCCTCCAAACTCCTGTCGGCCGCCGACTCCAGGATCTCGTCGAGGGCGCCGTCTTGATGGCACCCGCCTTCCTTGACGTCGAGGTGCTCTCGGTATTGAGGCGCGCCGTTCTGCAAAGAAGGCTCTCGGAAGCCCGGGCCGGGCTGGCTCTCGACGATCTCAGAGACTGGCCCATCGACCGCGTACCCCATACAACTCTGATCCGAGAAGCCTGGCGACATCGCTACAACGTCAGTGCCTATGATGCTTTCTATGTCGCCGTGGCGCGCCTCTACGAAACGCCTCTCCTCACCACGGATGGCCCCCTTTCTCGCGCGCCGGCACTCGGCATCGAGATTCATAATCTGCGGATCGAATAGCCGTTCCTCGTCGAGGTCTGCGGCCCTTTCGACGTCCTGCTGTACCGCCGGCGTCGGCTCCGTCGGCGAGGCGGATCAGAGCTCGGTCTCGTCCTTGAGCTCCCGGGTCATCAGATCCTCGACCGCCTGCCGCGGGTCCTTCCCCTCGTACAGGATCGCCACCATCTGCCGGGTGATCGGCATCTCGACGCTGCGCTGGGCGGCGAGCTTGGAGACCGCGAGGGAGTTGCGGATGCCCTCGGCGACCATGGTGGTGCTGCCGGTGATCGCTTCGAGGCTCTTGCCCTGCGCGAGCTCCAGGCCCGTGCGGCGGTTGCGCGAGAGGCCGCCGGTGCAGGTCAAGACCAGGTCGCCGAGCCCCGCGAGACCGGCGAAAGTGCGCGCCTGGCCGCCGTAAGCGATCCCCAGACGGGTGATCTCGTGGAGACCGCGGGTGATGAGAGCGGCCAATGTGTTCTGCCCGAAGCCGAGGCCGAGCGCCGTGCCGGCGGCGATCGCGATGACGTTCTTGGCCGTGCCGCCGAGCTCCGCTCCGGCCACGTCGTGGGAGGAGTAAAGGCGCAGGAGCGGGGTGGCGAGCGACTCCCTGATCCCCGTCGCGTAGTCGCCGTCCTCCGAGGCGATGACCGCCGCCGTGGGGACGTTTCTCGCCACCTCGGCCGCGAAGCTCGGGCCGCAGAGAACGGCGAAGCGGACCTCGCGGTCGGCCGCGATCCCCTCCTCGAAGGTCACCTGGCTCATCCGCGCCAGAGTGTCGGTCTCGATCCCCTTGGTGGCGGAGACGAGCTGGACCGGCCGGTCGCCCGGGTGGAGGATCAAGAACTCCCGCAGCACCTTCCTGAAACCGTGCGAGGGGACGACCAGGACCACCAGCTCGCAGTCGAGGAGATCCCCCATGTCGGCGGTGGGGTGCAGCCGCTCGGGGAGAGTCACCCCCGGCAGGTAGTCGGCGTTCAGCCGCTGGCTCGCCATCTGCTCGGCGAGCTCCCGGTGCCGCGCCCAGAGGGTCACCTGGTGGCCGCCTACCGCCGCGAAGTGGACGGCGAGCGCCGTGCCCCAGGAGCCGGCGCCGAGGACGCCGATCCGCCGCTGCTGTCTATTCGGCATGGTGCGCGGCTCCCGGGTGGGCCGGGTCCCGCTCCGCCGCCCGTTCGCCGAGCCGGGGCTCGGTGCCGGCGGCCAGGCGGCGGAGATTCCCCAGATGCTTGACGACGATGAGGAGGCCCAGGGTCACCGCGGCGCAGAGAGTCCACGCGCCCGTATCGCCGGGCGAGGTCTCCCAGCCGAGCCGCTGGCAGAGGAGGACCATCAGGGGGAAGGTGGCCCCGGCGACGACCGAGCCGAGCGACATGTAGCGCTTCCAGAAGACGAGGAGGAAGAAGACGAGAAGGGTCAAGGCGAGGGCGAGCGGCGCCAGGGCGCCCATGGCGCCCGCCGAGGTCGCCACCCCCTTGCCGCCGCGGAAGCCGAAGAAGATCGGGTAGACGTGCCCGAGGACGACCGCGACCGCCGCCGCCCCGACGATGGCCGGCGGCGCCGAAAAGGCCCGCGCGACGGAGATGGCGGCGACCCCCTTGCCCACGTCCAGGAGGAGGACGGCGGCGCCCGCTCCCTTGCCGGCGGCGCGGAGGACGTTCGTCGCCCCGGCGTTGCCGCTCCCCACCGTCCGGATGTCCCGCCCCTTCAAAATCCGCACGAGGAGGTAGCTCCAGGAGATCGAGCCCAGGAGGTAGGCGCCGGCGACGAGGGCGAAATCGAGGGCCGGGCTCGGCTTCACGCGGTCGCCTCCGCGGAGGCTCTGCGGCCGGCGCGACCGGCGCGCGCGGCGAGCGGGAAGGCCGCCGCCACCCGGTAGCGCGAGCCGCCCACGCCGGGCCGGCTCTCGAAGAGGGCGACCCGGGAGACGGGGAAAGGCGCGCCGACCGGGCCGGCGAAGGCGGCGGTGAAGGTATCGATCGCCGGCCGCGGCCAGGGCTCCGGGCAGCGGGCGAGCGTCAGGTGGGGGTTGTAGGGTCGCCCTTCGGGCTCGTAGCCGACGGCGCGGACGGCGGCGGCGGCGACGTCCGCCTGGAGCGCTCGGAGCTCCGGGCCGGCCTCGACGCCGAGCCAGGCCACCCGGGCCGGCCGGCGAGGCGGAAAGGTGCCGCCCCCGGCGAGGGCCAGGGAGAACGGCGGGTGTCCCGCGGCGGCCGCGGTCAGCGCGGAGCCCAGGGCGGGGAGGGCCGGCTCGGCGAGCGAGCCCAGGAAGACGAGCGTCAGGTGGAGGGCGTCCGGATCGACCCAGCGGGCGGGCGGGAGCCGATCGCGCACCGTCCGCTGGCGGCGGCCGGCCTCCCCGCGCTCCGCCGCGGGAATCTCGATCGCGACGAAGAGGCGCATCCTTACGGCTTCATCTCCATAGCGATTCGACGGCTTTCCCCGCCTCGTCCACGGAGCGGGCGGCGTCCAGGAGCAGCCGGCGCAGGATCTCCAGGGCGAGCTGGCTCGCGAACCAGCGCACCCGCTCGCGACCGCCGGGGAAGCGGAAACGGCGGTGCGCCAAGCGGCCGTCCGGTCCCGCCACGGCGACGTGGACGGTGCCGACCGGCTTCTCCTCGCTGCCTCCCCCCGGACCGGCGACGCCGGTGATCCCGATGCCGTAGCCGGTGCCGAAGCTCCGCCGCGCTCCCTCCGCCATGGCGCGGGCGACCGGCTCGGAGACCGCGCCGTGCTCGGCGAGGAGCGCGGGCGGCACCCCCAGGAGCCGGGTCTTCTCGGCGTTCGAGTAGGTGACGACGCCGCCGGGGAAATAGTCGCTGCTCCCGGCGATCCGGGTGAGCCGCTCGGCGAGGAGGCCGCCGGTGCACGACTCGGCGGTGGCGAGAGTGGCCTTCGCCTCGCGGAGGAGGCCGCCCACGACCTGCTCCAGGGTCTCGTCGGCGTTCCGGGTATAGACCGCGTCCCCGGCCAAGAGAGCGAGGCGGTCCGCCATGGCGGCGAGCCGCGCCGTGCGCTCCCCCTCCGGTCCGGAAGCGGTGGCGATGAGCTTGATCTCGCCGCCGCCGGCGAGGATGGTGATCGACTCCCGCCCGAACTCCTCGTAGGCGGGGGCGATCCGCTCCTCCACCTCGGATTCGGGCAGGCCGGAGATCTTCAGGGTGACCGAGGCGCGGGCGGTGCCGCCCGAGCGCTCGGCGAGCCAGGGTTCGAGCGCGTCGGCGATCATCCCTTCGAGCTCGTGCGGCACGCCGGGGAAGAGGAAGATCGTCGCCTCCCTCTCCTCCCAGCGGGTGTCGACGCGGAGGCCGGGCGCGGTGCCGTGGGCGTTGGGGAGGACGACCGCGCCGTCGATCACCTGGGCCTGCCGGCGGTTGACCTCGGGCATGCGGCGGACGAAGGCGCGGAAGCGCGCTTCGAGGGCGGAGAGGACTGCCGGGTCGAGGTAGAGGCCGCGGCCGAGAGCGGCGGCCACCGCCTCGCGGGTGACGTCGTCGGCGGTAGGGCCGAGGCCGCCGGTCACCAGCAGGAGGTCGACGCGGTCGAGGAGGGCGCGGACCTCCGCCGCCAGCTCCGCCTCGGAATCCCCCACCACCGACTTCTTGCGCAGCTCGACCCCGTGGCGGTCGAGGGCGGCGGTCAGCCGCAGGGAGTTGGTATCCAGGCGCTCGGTGCCGAGAAGCTCGGAACCGATGGCGAGGATGGCGGCACGCATGGAGGACGATGATAGCGCAGGCGCCGCCGCGTTGACTCGCCGGGCTGCTCGCCGGTAGGATTCGCCGCTATGCGTGCCATGGGAGTCCGGGCGTTTACGTTGTCTTGGGTGCTGGTGTCCGGTCTGGGCTCGGCGAGCGCGAGCGAGATTCGCCAGCCGGCGATCTTTCACTCCGGCCCGGCCGGCCCGGCCGGCAAAGTCGCCAGTCTGGAGCTCGCCTCGGGCGAGCGGGTCACCCCGCCGCTCCCGAAAGGCGCCGACTTGGCGAACGCCGCGGCCCTCGGGGAGCACGGCTGGGTGGTGACCGCCGTCCGCGCGCAGGAGATCGTCGTCCTCACCGGCGACACCAAGACCGCCGCCGCCCTCCCGGCGCCGCCCGTCGCGTCGCGCCTGCGCCGCGAGCCCCTCCCCCTGGTCGAGGACGGGCACCTGGGCGGCCTCGTCTGGCTGGAGGGCGACAGCCCGCGCACGCTCGCCGTTCGCTATGCGCGTTTCAACGGCAGCGGCTGGGAGGCGCCGCGGACGATCGCCGCCCCCGGACCGGGGAGCCAGCTCGCCCTCGCCTCGGTCCGGCTGCCGGACGGCTCCTGGCTCCTCGCCTGGAGCGCCTTCGACGGCCACGACGACGAGATCGTCTGGAGCCGGCAGGCTGTCGACGGCACCTGGAGCGCACCGCAGCGGGTGGCGGCCGACAACGACGTGCCGGACATCACCCCAGCGCTCACCGCGACCGCCGACGGCGCCCTTCTCGCCTGGAGCCGCTTCGACGGCAACGGCTACCAGGTCGTCACCGCCCGCTTCCGCGCCGGCCGTTGGGAGAAGCCGCTCGCCGCCGGTCCCTCGGGTTCGTTCTTCCCCGCCTTCCAGGCGTCGGGGAGCACGGCCCGCTGGCTCCTCTACCAGACCGCCGGGCCGCAGGGCTGGGCGGCGATGGAGGTCGACGGCACGGGGAAGGCCGGCCGCAGCGCTCGGGTGGCAACGGCGAGCGGCGCGGCGAACGGCGAGACGCCAGTCGTCGAGGCGGCCCCCGATGGCATCGGAGTGAGCTTCCGCTGGCCGGCGACGGGCGAGGAGCGCGCCGCCTCCTGGGTGCGCCCATGATCGCCGGAACCCGCATGAGAAGCCGCCTCGCCTTCCTCGCGCTCGCCGCCGCCCTCGTTACGGCGGCCCTCCTCCCCCGGCCGGCCGCGGCGCAGCGCTACCTCGCCTTCGGCGACAGCATCACCTACGGGGTCGGCGATTCCAAGAACCTCGGCGGCTATCCGGGCCGCCTCCAGACGCTCCTCAACCAGCGCGGCCAGAGCGCCACCGTCCTCAACTACGGTCTCCCCGGCGAAACGACGACCGGCGGCCTCACCCGGCTCAACCGGGTGCTGGCGAGCGCCGCGACCGGCGACACGCTCCTCCTCCTCGAGGGGACGAACGACATCAATGCCAAGGTCTCCCCGGAGTCGATCTCCTTCAATCTCGACAAGATGGCCCAGCGGGCCGCGACGAGCGGCGTCTCGACCGTCCACGTGACCGTCATCCCCCGCGAGCCCGAGGCCAACACCGACGGCAGCAACGAGATCACCGGGGTTCTCGCCGGGCTCATCCGCGAGCTCGCCTACGTCAACCAGCGGACGCTCGTCGATCCCTTCGAGATCTTCCTCCACGAGACGCCGGACGTCTTCAACCTCGACTATCTCGGCGGCGAGGACAAGCTCCATCCCAACAGCAAGGGCTACGACCGCATGGCGCGGGTCTTCGCCGACGCCCTGACCGGGGTCGACGCGGTGCCGCCGGTGACCGGCGACGTCGAGCCCCCCGATGGCGCGCTCGACGTGCCGGCCACGTCGCCGATCCGGATCGTCCTCTACGACTTCGGGACCGGGATCGACGTCGCCAACACCGCGATGCTCATCAACGGCGTCGAGGTCAACATGCCGCCGATGTCCGGCGATTCCAAGGCGTTGACGATCGACTACCAGCTGCCGGTGCCGCTCGCCGGCATCGTCACCGTGAGCATGCGCTCGAAAGACCAGGCGAGCCCGCCCAACGTGCTCGACCGGCCGATCACCAAGTTCCAGATCGCCGGCACCACCTTCCTGCCGGCGGACTTGAACCGGGACGGACGGGTGGACGGCCAGGATCTGGTGATCCTCGCCCTGGCCTTCGGCGCCCACCGCTACAACACCAACTTCAACCTCGCCGCCGATTTCAACGGCGACGGCATCGTCGACGGCCAGGATCTGGCGGTCCTCGCCGCGAGCTTCGGCCAGAGCACGTTCTAACCGCCCGCCCCCGTTCTTTTGGCCGCCGGCTACGATTGTGGTAGCCTGTTGCGCGCCTTTCGAACGCCGCCCGCCTTTGTTTTCCGGACTTTGCGCGGCCTTTTCCCTGGGAGTTTGCTGATGAATGCACGTTTGAGCCGCAAGGACATGAAGCGCGACGACTTCGCGACCGCCGTCGAGCGGTCGGTCGAATACGCAGAGTCTCATACCCGGATGATTCTCTATGCCATCGGCGCCGTCGTCGTCTTGGCCGGCCTGGTCTTCGGCATCCGCGCCTTTCTCGCGCAGCGCTCCGCCGCGGCGAGCACGGATCTCGCCTATGCGCTCAAGGTCTACCAGGCGCCCGTCGCGGCGACCGGCGCCAAGCCGCAGGACAAGGACGAGCCGAGCTTCCCGAGCGAGACGGCCCGCCAGTCCCGCGCCCAGGCGCTCTTCGCGGGCGTCCGCGCCCACCACGCCCACACCGACGCCGCGGACGTCGCCGGCCTCTACCTCGCCCAGATCGCGGCGAGCCAGGGTAAGCTCGACGACGCCCGGAAGCTGTGGAGCGAGTTCATCGACCAGCACAAGGACAGCGCGGCGGCCGCCGAGGCCCGCTTGAACCTCTACGACGTCGAGCGCCGGCAGGGCAAGGCCGAAGGGCTGGTCGGTCAACTGACGCCCATGCTCGACGACTCCTCCTCTCCCCTCCCCAAGGACGTCGTCCTCTACCAGCTGGGCCTGACCTACGACCAACTGCAGCGCAAGCAGGAGGCGATCGGCGCCTACCAGAAGATCGTCGACGAGTTCCCGCAGTCGGGCTATCGCCAGGAAGCGCAGCAGAAGCTCGTGGCCCTCGACCCCAGCCGGGCCTCGCTCAACGCCCTGGGCGCCCTGGGCGGTATGAGTGGCGGAGCCCCTCCGGGGCTCTAAGCGCCTACAGCCCGGGCGGCCCGAAACTCGAAAAGTTGTCCTTCCCTGGGACCGCTGGCGTCACGCCGGCTTTTGCTTCTTCTTCCTGGGAGGGCGGGTCCCTCCCCCCTGGGGGAGGCTAGGAGGCGGGCGCCTCCGTCACCCCCAGCCTCCGTTCAAGCCAACAGGATACAATCCTCCTTCAAATGCCGCCGAGCGCGAGCACCGTCTTCATCAGCTACAGCCATCAGGATGAGCGGTGGAAGGACCGCCTCGTCCGCCATCTCCGAGTCCTCGATGCCGAGTGGAGCCTCGAGATCTGGAACGACCGCCAGATCGCCGCCGGGTCCGATTGGCAACCGGCTATCCAGCAGGCGATGGAGCGCGCGGCCGCCGCCGTATTCCTGATCTCGGCGGATTTCCTGACCTCGAGCCGAGCACCCACGTGCTCACCTTCGTAGCCTTCGGCGGGGTGGGCAAGTCGTCCCTGGTGGGACGCTGGCTCGACAGCATGGCCGCTGCCAGCTGGCGCGGCGCCCGGTGGGTATTCGACTGGTCCTTCTACAGCCAGGGCACCGAGGAGCGCGTCACCTCGGCGGACCGCTTCCTCGATACCGCCCTGCGCTTCTTTGGCGATCCCGATCCTCAGGTCGGCGCGGCGCGGGATCGCGGGCTAAGGCTGGCCGAACTGGTCCGGCGGGAGAAGACCCTCCTTGTGCTCGACGGCATCGAGCCGCTCCAGCATTCGCCGGGCCACCCCCTCGCTGGCCGGCTCAAGGATCCAGGTCTGGCTGCACTCTTGAAGTCCTTGGCCGGGAGCAACCCCGGCCTCTGCGTCGTCACCACCCGGGAGCGGATCGCCGACCTGGAGTCTTTCCCGAAGACGGCGCCGCAGGTGAGTCTGGAGACATTGTCTCCGGTGGCGGGGGTGGAGCTGCTACGGCAACTCGGAGTGAAGGGGAAGGATTCCGAGCTGCGGGCCGTGGTGCGGTTCTACTTTCAGGAGGAGTTAGAGAAGGAACGGCCCCAGGCGTGGCAGGAGGGAAACCTGCGGCTCTACGAGTACCTGAAGGCGGCAGCGCCGGAGTTTCCCGAGACGCTGGAAGCGATGGAGCCGCTCTTCGCCGCGGTAATCCATGGCTGTCGGGCGGGACGGCAGCAGGAGGCGATGGAAGAGGTCTACTGGCGGCGAGCTCGGCGAGATAATGAGAACTACAACGCTAAGGCTCTCGGTGCCTATGGCTCGGAGCTGGCGGCGCTGGTTGGTTTTTTCGATCCTCCTTGGAACTCCCCCTCAGTCCAGCTTGAAACCGACTGGCAGGCGCTTGCCCTCGACGAAGCTGCCTTCTGCCTACGGGCGCTGGGGCGGCTGGCGGAGGCGGTCCCGCCGATGCGTGCAGCGTTGGAGAGACACGAAAAGCTGGAGGACTGGAAGAACGCCGCCCTCTGCGCCAACAACCTCGGCGAGTTGACGCTCACGCTCGGTGAGGTGCAACAGGCTGTAGGCCTCGGAGAGTTGAGCGTTTCCTTGGCTGACCGCTGTGGCGACATCTTCCAACGGATCGCTAGACGAACAGCTCTGGCCGATGCCCTGCATCAGGAGGACCGACGGAAGGAAAGCGCGGAGGCCTTCCGCGCGGCCGAGGCCATGCAGGCGGAGTGGCAGCCCGAGTACTCTCAACTCTACTCGTTGCGAGGCTATCTGTACTGCGACCTGCTACTGAGCTGCGGAGAGCCGGAGGACGGGACTGGGCTGGACGGCGTCGCCGCAGCCCCTGAGGAGGGGCGGCGATTTCGCCAGATCTGTCAGGAGGTGCGCGAGCGTGCGGGGCAAACTCTGGAGTGGGCGATCCGAGGTCTTGGTCCTCTCCCTATCGCCCTCGACCACCTGAGCCTGGGCCGGGCGCAACTCGGCCTGGCCCTGACGGACCCCGTGCCGACCGCTCCCGGCGAGGAGGCCGACGCCGATTTCGCCAAAGCCGCGGAGCACCTGAATTGCGCGGTGGAAGGGCTACGGCAGGCTGGTACCGAGCACTACATGCCCCGAGGTCTGCTAGCCCGAGCCGAGATGTACCGCCTACGGGGAAACCGAACCGCTGCCGAGGCCGACCTCTCCGAAGCTCTGGAGATCGCCGAGCAGGGTGGGATGCGCCTCTACGCTTGCGATGCCCACCTGGAGTGGGCGCGCCTCGAGCTCCAGAAGGGCGACACGGCGGCGGCCCGGGGGCACGTGGCGGTGGCGCGAAAACTCGTGAACAAGACGGGGTACCGGCGGCGGGAGCGGGAGGTGGCTTGGCTCGAACGCAGGTTGGGGGTGACGGGAGCGCCCCCCTCCTAGGTTAGACAGAGAGTGCCGATCTGGCCAAGCGGCGCACACTCATCGGAGAAACACCGAGCGTTTCGGTGCCAAGAAACGCCTGGCACCTCAAAATTTTTTGGTGGTACTGGACCTCATGGGTGTTTGCGTGCCGGAAACACCTCGTCGAGTGGCACCACGTCACCCGCCGCAATTTCATGCCGTACCGACTCGGCGAGGTGGTCCCACTGGGCGTCGGTCGTGGTCGCGAAACTCGCCACCCAGGCTTGCTCATCCGCCACCTCGGCCAGAAAGCGGGTCGCGATGGCATCTTGCGCGTCTGCTGGCAGTTTCTCGATTTCTGCCATGGCTTGCTCAAGCAATACGGTCATGTCGGATGTCTCCTAAGTGTCTATTCTATCTCACTTAGGATGAGGGGCCCCCTGTCGCACCCAGACCGATGGGTGCCACCCTTGTCGTGCAGATCGAGCGGTGCACGATCTGACGCCAGAGAGGCGAAGAACGGCGCTCGGGGTCGTCCGCCGACGAGACCGGCGATCCTCCTCCGAACCGTCAGGCTCTAAAGCAGAAGCACGGGCCATCTGCTACAGAATCGTGCAAAGCAAAAACGCACTCGTGCAAAGATACAGCCGCGGCAGGCTCCCCCACCTCCCCAACGACCCCAGTTCTAACTGCGATTCGTACAACTCCAAGCTCGACTTGCACGCCCCCACCTCAGAAGTGCACAACTTCAAACTGAAAGCGTGCAAATAGAAGGCGGAAGTCCTCTCTCTCCAACCTGGAAGGACCCGTGGGCGCCCCCGCAAGTACCCGATGTCGGCCTTGGAGCTGTACGAGTACGCCAGAGAATTGCACGAATCCCCTCTGGAGAAGCCCTGCTTCAGGACGGGAGGGACCGGGCTTCTCCTTCCAACTCGTGCAAGTCTATCCAAGAACTGCACGTCTCAATACCCAAGTTGTAGACTTCTCCTCTGGAATTGCACAGAAAAGAGCTCGGGAGGGCCGAAGGGACTCCTCCTTCCCCCCTACCCCATGCTGGCGCCGCCGTCCACCTCGATCGTCCTCCCAGTGAAAAACTCGCAGGTGAGGATGAAGCGGACGGCCTGCCAGACCTCGTCGGGGGTGCCGATCCGCCCCAGAGGGATGGCGTGGAGGAGATCTTCGAGAGCTGGACCGGAGATCCCTTCGAGGATGGGGGTGTCGATCACCCCCGGCGCCACACCCCCCACCCGGATGCCGTGCTGGGCGAGCTCCAGCCCCCAGGTGCGGGTGCAGGCGTCGAGCCCGGCTTTGGAGGCGGCGTAGCTCGACTGGCCGACGTTTCCCGAACGGGCGAGCGACGAGATGTTGACGATCACCCCGCGGGTCCCGCTCTCGACCATCCGTGCCGCGACCTCCCGGGCCATGAGGAACTGGCCGGTCAGGTTGACGTCCAGCACCTTGTTCCACTGGAGGAGCGGCAGCTTGCGGACCGCCCCGTCTTCGCGGGTGACGAGGATGCCATCTCTTAACACCCCGGCGTTGTTGACGAGGACGTTCAGGCCCGGAAGCTCGCGGGCCGCGGCCTCCAGGAAGGTTCCCACCGCGGCCTCGTTCGCGATGTCCACGGTCGAGACGGCGAGCGTGCCGGGCAGCCCTTCCGCCTCGCCGCGGAGGCTCCGCAGGCCGGCGGCGTTGACGTCTCCGGCGACGACCTTGGCGCCCTCGCGGAGGAGGGCGAGCGCGAAGTGGCGGCCGAGCCCGCGGGCGGCGCCGGTGACGATGGCTTGGGCTTCGTTCAGTTGCATCGCTTCTCCCGGACGCGCCACCTACCAGCGGAGGACGGCCGCGCCCCAGGTCAGGCCGGCGCCGAAGGCGGACATCAGGACGACGTCGCCCTCGCCGATCTTCCCCGCCCGGTTGAGCTCGTCGAGCGCGATGGGGATCGAGCCGGACGAGGTGTTGCCGTAGCGCTCGATGTTGACGTAGGTCCGCCCCTCGGGGATCTCCAGCCGCCTCCCCACCGCCTCGATGATCCGCAGGTTCGCCTGGTGCGGGATGAACCAGTCGACCTCGCCCTGGGCGATGCCGGCGCGGCCGAGAACCTCCTGGCTGACCTCGGCGAGCGAGCGGACGGCGATCTTGAAGGTCTCGTTGCCGCGCATCTTCAGGAAGGCGAGGCCGCTTTCGTAGAGGATGCGGGAAGGCGGGTTGCGGCTGCCGCCGCCGGGCATGAAGATGAGGTCGCCGAGCGAGCCGTCGCTGTGCATGGCGCAGCCCAGGACGCCGCGGTCGGCCTCCGCCGTCGCCTGGAGGAGGACGGCGCCGGCGCCGTCGCCGAAGAGGACGCAGGTGGCGCGGTCGTTCCAGTCGGTGATCTTGGAGAGGATCTCGCCGCCGACGACGAGCACCGTGCGGGCCATGCCGCTCTCGATGAACTGCTCGGCGACCGCCAGGGCGTAGACGAAGCCGGTGCAGCCGGCCGAGAGGTCGAACGAGCCGGCGCGGGTGGCGCCGATCCGGTCCTGGATCAGGTTGGCGGTGGCGGGAAAGGGGGTGTCGGGGGTGACCGTGGCGCAGAGCACGAGGTCGACCTCCGAGCCGTCGACCCCCGCCATCTCCAGGGCGGCGCGGGCGGCGGGGACCGCGAAGGTCGAGAGCGACTCGTCGGGACCCGCGATCCGCCGCTCGCGGATGCCCGTGCGGGTCAGGATCCACTCGTCCTTGGTGTCGACCATCTTCTCCAGATCGGCGTTGGTCAGCACCCGATCCGGCACCGCCATACCCGTCCCCTTGATCCTTCCTTTCATCCCCGCCATCCCAAACGGCCTCCTGTCGGTAGAGGCGAAAGCGTACCATGGGAGCGGAGCCGCCTGGTGCGGCGTTTTTGCAGGTTCTGTACGCCAGCTTAAGAGAGTTTCTGCCGGCGCTTCTCTCGAAGCCGGAGGAGGACGCGGGCGATCTTCTCGCTCTGGCCGGGGGTCGGTTCCGAAGCGACGACCGTCGCCGCCAGGGCGGCGACGGTGGGGGTCTCGAAGAGGCGCCGCAAGGGGAGCTCCACCCGGAACGCGCCGCGCACCCGAGAGACCAGCTCCATGCCGAGGAGGGAGTGGCCGCCCAAGCGGAAGAAGCCGTCGTGACGCCCCACCCGCTCGATCCCCAACACCTCCTCCCACATGCCGGCGAGCACCTCCTCGATCGCTCCCTCGGGCGGCGCGAAGACCGACTCGGCCCGCCACTCCGGGACCGGCAGCGCGCGGCGGTCCACCTTGCCGTTCGGCGACAGCGGCAGGGCGGGGAGGATAACGAAGACGGTGGGGAGCATGTACTCGGGCAGGTGCCCGGCGAGGAACGCGCGGAGCTCGTCCCCCGTCGCCTCGGCGGTCTCGGCGGTCTCGGCAGGGGCCGCGGCGAAGACGACGTAGGCGGCCAGGCGACGATCGCCGGGCCGGTCCTCGCGCGCCAGGACGACGGCGTCACGCACCGCCTCATGGCGGCGGAGGACGGATTCGATCTCGCCGAGCTCGATGCGGAAACCGCGGACCTTCACCTGGTGGTCGATCCGACCCAGGAAGTGGAGATCCCCCCCGGGACCGCCGGCGATGCCGGCAATGCCGGCAACGTAGCGCACCAGGTCGCCCGTCCGGTAGAGGCGCTCCCCCGCCTCGCCGGCCGCCGCGAACGGATCGGGGACAAAGCGCTCGGCGGTGAGCTCCGGCCGCCCGAGATAGCCGCGGGCGAGCCCCGCGCCCCCCAGGTACAGCTCGCCGGCGACCCCCGGCGGCACCGGCTGCCCTGCGCGGTCGAGGACGTGCGCCCGCGTGCCGGCCACAGGACGGCCGATCCCCGGCGGGCGGTCTCCCCGGGCCTCCTGGAGAGCGAAGGTCGAGTAGGTCGTGTCCTCGGAGGGGCCGTAGAGGTTCCACACCCGCTCGACCGTGCCGAGGGCATAGAGAGCGTCGACGAGCGGCCGCGGCAGCGGCTCGCCCGCGAGGTTGACCGTCCGCACCGAGGGCGGCAGGGACCGCTGCCGCACCAGCTCCGCCATCGCGGAGGGCACCGTGTTGACGAGGGTCACCTCGCCCGCCGCGGCGAGGGTCGGGAGAGCGAGGGCGTTCTCCGCCACGATCACCCGGCCGCCCCAGGCGAGCGGCACGAAAAGCTCGAAGACCGAGAGGTCGAAGCAGACCGAGGTGGCGAAGAGGACGCCCGAGAGCTCGACGGCGGAGAACACGTCACGCGCCCAGGTCGCGAGGGCGACGGCGCTCCGGTGCTCGATCGCGACCCCCTTGGGCTTCCCGGTCGAGCCGGAGGTGTAGATGAGATAGGCGAGGTCGCCCGGGACCGGCGAGAGCGGTCGCGCGGACGGCAGGTCGTCCTCCGGCAGGCCGTCGGGCGTGAGGAGAATCCGCCGGCAGGCGGCGCCAGCGATGCCGGAGACATGCGGCAGCCGGGGGACGAGATCCGCCGCGGTGAGGAGGAGCGCCGCGCCGGAATCTGCGAGCATCAGCTCCAGCCGCTCCCGCGGGTACTCCGGATCGAGCGGCACGTAGGCGCCGCCCGCCGCGAGCACAGCGAGGAGGGCGACCGGCAACGCCGTCGTCCGCGGCAGGCAGACCCCCACCCGCGCCTCCGGCCCCACCCCGAGGGCGGCGAGATTCCCCGCCAGCCGATCGACCCGCGCCGCCAGCTCCCGGTAGGTCAGGCGCAGCGGACCGTCGACGAGCGCCTCTGCCTCCGGGGTCCGTTCCGCCTGCGCCTGGAAGAGAGCGTGGAGGGAGGCGTCGGCGGGCGCGATCGATCCCCCGAAGCTCCAGGCGGCAAGCTCCGCGCGCTCGCTCTCCGAGAGGAGCGGCAGGTCGAAAACGGAGCCGGCCGATTCGTCGGCAAACCCGGTGAGCAGCCTCTCGAAGCCGCCGGCCAGGCGCGCCACGGTCGCGGCGTCGAAGAGGTCCCGGTCGTACTCCCAGGCTCCCGCGAACCCCTGGGGGGTGGCGCGGAGACCGAGGGTCAGGTCGAATTTCGTCACCTCCGGCGCCACCGCTACCGTCTCCAGCTGGAGATCCGGCAATCGGGGCGCCTGGCGCGGGGCGTTCTGCAGCACGAAGAGAACCTGAAAGACCGGAGCGTGGGCGAGGCTCCGCTCCGGTTGCAGCGCCTCGACGAGCTTCTCGAACGGCAGATCCTGGTGGCCGTAGGCGGCCAAGGTTCCCTCGCGGAGGCGCGCGGTGAGCGCGGCCGGCGTGGGCTCGCCGGCGAGCCCGGCGCGGAGGGCCAGGGTGTTGATGAAGAGGCCGATCAGCCCCTCGGTCTCCGCCCGGTTGCGGTTGGCGATGGGCGAGCCCACGACGACGTCGTCCTGGCCGGACCAGCGCCCGAGGAGGACGGCGAGGGCGGAAAGGAGGAGCATGAACGGGGTCGCCCCCTGCCGGCGCGCCTGTCCTTCGAGGGCCATGGACAGCTCGGCGGACAGGAGGAACGGCAGCTCGCTCGCGCGGTAGCGCTGAGCCGGCGGCCGCGGCCGGTCGGTCGGCAGCTCCAGGAGGGCGGGAGCCCCCGCGAGACGCTCCCGCCACCAGGCGATCTCCCCCGCCAGTACCTCTCCCGAGAGCCACTCGCGCTGCCAGAGCGAGAAGTCCGCGTACTGGATGGGGAGGGGCGGCAGGTCCGGGTCTCCACCTTGGGCCAGGGCGCCATAGGCGACGACCAGCTCACGCACGAAGACGTCCATCGACCAGCCGTCGCTCGCGATGTGGTGGAGGGTCAGGAGGACGACGTGCTCGTCGCCCGCGAGCGCCGCGAGCGCGGCGCGGAGGAGCGGTCCGCGGCGGAGGTCGAGCGGACGCCGCGCCTCCTCTCGGGCGAGCCGGAGAAGCTCGGCTTCCCTCCTGGCCGGGGGGAGCGCGGAGAGGTCGAGCCGCGGCAGCTCGACGGGGCGCGCCGGGGGGACGACCTGGACCGGGTGCCCTTCCTCGCCCGCGCTCCCGGAAAGCGTGAACGTCATGCGCAGAGACTCGTGGCGCGCGGCGAGGAACGAGAGGCTCCCGGCGAGCGCCGCCGGATCGAGCCGGCCCCGGAAGCGGATGGCGAGGGGCATCAGATAGGCGACGCCGCCGGGTTCGAGCTGCTCCAAAAACCACAGCCGCTCCTGGCCGAACGAGAGGGGGATGTCCCCCGGCCTCTCCCGGCGCACGAGGGGCGGCGCCGGGGAGACCGCGCTCCCCGCCCCACTCCCGGCGGCCGCCCGCGCCCGTTCGGCGAGCCGCGCGAGAGCCGCCACGGTAGGCGCGTCGAAGAGGGCGCGAACGGGCAGCTCGATCGCCAGCGCCTGGCGGACCCGGGAGACCACCCGGGTGGCGAGGAGCGAGTGGCCGCCCAAGGCGAAGAAATCGTCTTCGACCCCGACGGAAGTCACCCCCAGGGCCTCGGCGAAGATCCCGGCGAGCAGCTCCTCCCAGGGCGTGCGGGGCGCGGCCCAGGCGGCGACCGATCCCCCTGCCGTCTCCTCCGGAGCCGGCAGGGCGCGCCGGTCCACCTTGCCGTGGGCGCTCAGGGGGAGCACGGGCAGGAAGACGAAGGCGGCGGGAGTCATGTACTCCGGCAGCCGATCCTTCAAGAAGGCCCGCAGCGCTCCGGCCGTCGGTGGCTCGGCAGCGTCTTCCCTGGCAGCGCCAACGACGTAGGCGACGAGCCGGCGCTCCCCCGGCCGGTCCTCCCGGGCCAGGACGACCGCCTCGCGGACTCCGGGGTGCCGGCCGAGGGCGGCCTCGATCTCCTCCAGCTCGATGCGAAAGCCGCGGATCTTGACCTGGCCGTCGCCGCGGCCGAGAAACTCCAGGGTGCCGTCGGAGAGACGGCGGGCGAGGTCCCCGGTCCGGTAGAAGCGCTCGCCGGCGACGACCGGGAAAGCGGCCGCGGTCAGCTCCTCGCGGTGGAGATAGCCGCGCGCCACCCCGGCGCCGCCGAGCCAGATCTCCCCGGCGACGCCGATCGGCACCGGGTTGCCCGCGGCATCGCGCGGCACGAGGGTGGTGCCGGGGAGCGGCCGGCCGAGGAGCGAGCGCGCCGGCCGCTCCCCCGGCGGCACCCGCCAGCTGGAGGCGACGATGGTCCCCTCGGTCGGCCCATAGAGCACCCGCAGCTCGGCTGCCGGGAAAGCCCGCCGAAGGTCGACGAGGAGCTCCACGGGAACCGCGTCGCCCCCCACGAAAGCCGTCCGCAGCCCGGGGAAAGGAAGCCCGCCGTGGAGCACCCGCTCGACGATCTGCCGGAGGAGGGCCGGCACGGCATGGAGGCGGGTCATCCGCGGCAGCTCGGCGACCAGCGCCTCGACGTCGAGAGTGGGAGCGAGCGGCACCAGGCGGACGGTGCCGCCGGCGAGAAGGGGGACGAGCAGCTCGAAGAAAAAGATGTCGAACGAGAAGGGCGCCACGCAGGGCATCGCCTCCCCGGCGTCCCCGGCGCCTCCGGCGTCTCCGGCGTCTCCGGCGCCATTGTCTCTGAAGCCGAAGGCCGCCCCGGCGGCGGCCAGGAGGTGCGCCAGGTTCCCGTGCTCCACCTGCACCCCCTTGGGGCGGCCGGTCGAGCCCGAGGTGTAGATCAGGTAGGCGAGGCGTTCCGGACCTCCGCTCGCAGGAAGGGCGGTCGCCAGGTCGAGCGGTCCGGTCGCGACCTCGTCGACCCGCACCTGCCGAACGCCGGTCTCGGGCAGGCTCGCCGCGAGGCGAGCGAGAGTCAACACCGTCGTCGCCCCCGAGTCGGCGAGGAGGAGCGCCAGGCGTTCGCGCGGATAGGCGGGATCGAGCGGCAGGTAGGCGCCACCCGCCTTCCACACCGCGAGGAGCGCCGCCACCAGGTCGGCGGAGCGCGGCAGGCAGACGCCCACCGGAGCCTCCGGAGCGACCCCCGCCCGGAGGAGTCGGCGGGCGAGGAGGGCGGAGCGGCGTTCGAGCTCGCCGTAGGTCACGGACTCGGTGCCCGGAACGCTCGCGATGCCTGCGATGTCGGAGACGTCGGAGACACCGGAGACAATGGCGACCCGGTCCGGGGTCCGCCCCGCCTGCGCCGCGAAGGCCGCGAGAACGTGCGGCGGCGGTTCCCCCGGCGTGGGCGCGGTGTCGTTCCACTCGGCGAGCAGCTGGTGCCGCTCGGCGGCGGCGAGGAGCGGGAGGTCCGCCAGCCGGAGGGCCGGCTCCTCCACGGTGGCCGCGAGGAGCGTCTGGAGCTGCGCCGCGAAGCGCAGCGCCGTCGTCCGGTCGAAGAGATCGGTCGCGTAGACGAAGGTTCCCGCGAGGTCGTTGCCGCGCTCCTCGAAGACGAGTTGGAGGTCGAAGTTGGCGACCGCTCCGTCGTCGACCGCGAGCGGCTCCATCCCCAAACCTGGCAGGAAGCGCGGGGCGGCCGGCAGGTTCTGCAGCACGAGGGTCACCTGGACGAGCGGCGCGCGGGAGAGGTCGCGCGCCGGCTGCAGCTCCTCGACCAGCCGCTCGAAAGGGAGATCCTGGTGCGCGTAGGCACCGAGGGTCATCTCGCGGGTCGCCGTCACCAGGTCGAGGAAACGGGTCTTCGGAGAGAGCTCGCCGCGGAGGACCAACGTGTTGACGAAGAAGCCGATCAGCCCCTCGATCTCGCGGTGGGTGCGGTTGGCGACCGGCGCTCCCACCAGCAGCTCCAGCTGCCCGGCGGCGCGCGCGAGAAGGGTTTCGAAGGCCGCGAGGAGGACCATGAACGGGGTCGCCGTCTGCCGTCTCCCCAGCCGCCCGAGCGCCGCGGATAGCCCGGGGCCCAGCCGGAAGCGGGCCCGGCCGCCTGCATAGCTCGGCGCCGGCGGCCGCGGCCGGTCGGCCGGCAGGTCGAGCACCGTGGGCGCCCCCGCCAGGCGCTCCCGCCACCAGGAGACCTCGCCGTCGAGCCCCGCCCTCGACAGCCGCTCCCGTTGCCATACCGAGTAGTCGGCATACTGCACGGGGAGAGGAGGCAGTGCCATAGCCTCGCCGCCGGCGAGGTCGCCAATGCCGCCGTAGGCGAGGCCGAGCTCGCGCACGAAGACGCCCATCGACCAGCCGTCGCTCACGATGTGGTGCAAGGTGATGAGGGCGACGGTATCCTCCTCCCCCAGCCGCACCAGGGCCGTCCGGAGGAGCGGCCCGGCGGCGAGGTCGAAGGGCCGGCGCGCTTCCGCCGCCGCCAGGCGGCGCAGCTCCCTCTCCCCGAACGCCGTGCCGGTGCCAACGAGACCGGAGAGGTCGATCTCCGGCAGCGCCGGTACGAACGGCGGGCCGATCCTCTGCATCGCGGTTCCGGAATCGCCCGTTTCGCCGCTCTGTCCGAAAGTGGTGCGGAGCGCCTCGTGCCGCTCGACGAGCCAGCCGAGAGCCACCCTGAGGACCGCCGGATCGAGGCGGCCGCTGAAACGCACCGCCCCGGGAATGTTGTAGAGGGCGCTCCCGGGCTGGAGCTGGTCCAGGAACCACAGCCGCTCCTGAGCGAAGGAGAGCGGGAACGCATCGCGCGGCCCTTCAAGCGGGGTGAGGGAGCGAAGCGGAGAGGTTGGAGACCTCTCCGACACCTCGGCGATCGCCGCGGCGAAGCCGGCCACGGTGGGCGCCTCGAAGAGGCGGCGGAGGGGGATCTCGACGCCGAGCGCCTCCCGCAATCGGGAGACCACCTGGGTCGCCAGGAGCGAGTGGCCGCCGAGGTCGAAGAAGCGATCCTCCCGGCCCACCTGGGGGAGGCCCAGGAGATCGGACCAGATCCCCGCCACCAGCTCCTCGATGGGACCGCGCGGTGGCTCCCGCTCCCCCGCCGGCCCGGTCTCGATCTCCGGCTCGGGCAGCGCCCGACGGTCGACCTTGCCGGTCGGCGAGAGCGGCAGCTCGGGGAGGACGGCCCAGGCGGCGGGCACCATGTGCGCCGGGAGCGTCCGCTCGAGGTGGTGGGCGAGCTCCCGCCAGCTCGGCGGTTCCGGCTCCCCGGCCCGCAACACCACGTAGGCCACCAGGCGCTGGCTGCCGGTCGTGGGATCGGCGCGGTCGATCACCACCGCCTTGTCGACCGCCGGGTGTTCTAAAAGCACGGCCTCGATCTCCCCCAGCTCCACCCGGAAGCCGCGGATCTTGACCTGGCCGTCGACCCGGCCCACGAACTCCAGGGCGCCGTCGGCCCGGAAGCGCGCCAGGTCGCCGGTGCGATAGAGCCGCTCGCCCGGCTCCCCGGAAGCCCAGGGATGGGGCACGAAACGCTCCGCGGTGAGATCCGGGCGGTCGTGGTAGCCGCGGGCGAGGCCGGGGCCGCCGAGGCAGAGCTCGCCGGGGACCCCGGCGGGGAGCGGCGCGCCCCAGGCATCGAGGACGTAGACCTCGGTCCGCGCGATCGGCCGGCCGATGGGGAGGATCCGGCCGGTCTCGCCCCGCGCGCAGTGCCAGGAGGTCACCGAGATCGTCGCCTCGGTGGGACCGTAACGGTTATAGAGATCCGCCGAGGACTGGGCATAGAAGAGCGCCGCCAGGTCCGGAGTCACCACCTCGCCGCCGGTCAGAACGACCCGCAGGCTGGAGCAGCGCGTGAGGGAGCGGGCGAGGAGGAGGGCGCGCAGCAGGCTGGGGGTGAAGGAGGCGTGCGTCGCCCCGCAGAGCTCGATCAGCTGGACGAGCCGCGCCGGGTCGCGCTCCTCGCCGGGAGCGGCGAGGAGAGCCGCGGCGCCGGCGACGAGCGGGCTCCAGATCTCCCCCACCGAGGCGTCGAAGAGGAGGGTCGTCTTGTGGAGGAACGAGTCCCCCGGCGCGATCTCCTGGGCCTCGACGAAGCGCATGCGATTGCCGAGGGCGCCGTGGTCGACCGTCACCCCCTTGGGCTTCCCCGTCGAGCCCGAGGTGTAGATCACGTACGCGGCCTGGGCGGATACCAGGGGCGCCGCCGAGGGTGCCGGTCTGACCGGCTCGCCGGCCCAGAGCGCCTCGGCCGCCAGGACGGGCACCCCGGAAAGCGGCAGCGCCGCGCCCGCGGCGCCCTCGGCACCCTCGGCGAGAACGAGGGCGACCCGGGCATCCCGGAGCATGAAGGCGAGCCGCTCCCTGGGGAGTGCGAGGTCGAGCGGGAGGTAGGCACCGCCGGCCTCCCAGATGCCGAGGATCGAAGCCACCAGGAGCGGCGAGCGTTCGACCGCGATTCCCACCCGGCTCTCCGCGCCGACCCCGGAGGCGCGCAGGTGACGGGCGATGCGGCCGGCTCGCGCCGCGAGCTCGCCGTAGCTCACCCTCTCCCCCAGAGAGAGTAGGGCCACCGCGTCGGGTGCCCGTCTCACCGCGGCCGCCACCCGTTCGGGCACCAGGCCCTCCCGCGGATAGTCGAGCGGCGAATCGTTCCACTCCCGCCGCACCTGCTGACGCTCGGCGGCGGAGAGGAGGGGCAGCTCGGAGAGGGCGAGATCCGGAGCGACGACCGCCGCTTCGAGCAGGATGGCGAAGTGGTGGGCGAGGCGCGCCGCGCTGACCGGCTCGAAGAGATCGCCGTCGTACTCGACGCTACCAGCCAGGCCCTCCGCCGTCTCCCGTATTCCCAGCGTCAGGTCGAACTTGGCGATCCCGCTCTCGACCGGCAGGGGGGAGAGCGTGAGGCCGGGGAGCTCCAGCTCGCCGAGCGGGGCGTTCTGGAGGGCGAAGAAAACCTGGAAGAACGGCGCCCGGGAGAGGTCCCGCTCCGGCCGCAACGCCTGCACCAGCCGCTCGAACGGCAGCTCCTGGTGATCGTAGGCACCGAGAGCGGTCTCGCGCGCCCGGAGGACGAGGGTCCGAAAGCCCGGCTGGCCCGCGGCTTCCAGGCGGAGAACGAGGGTGTTGACGAAAAAGCCGATCAGCCCCTCCACCTCGCGGTGGGTGCGGCCGGCGACCGGCGAGCCCACGAGCAGGTCGAGCTGGCCGGTGTAACGCGACAGGAGGGCCTGGAAGGCGGCGAGGAGAGTCATGAAGAGCGTCGCCCCCCGCTGCCGGCTGAAAGCCCGCACCGCGGCGGCCAGGGGCGCCGGCAGCGCGAAGGGCTGATGCCCGCCGAGGAAGCGCTGGACCTGCGGCCGCGGCCGGTCGGTCGGCAGCTCGAGCACCGTCGGCGCTCCCGCCAGGCGTTCCCGCCACCAGGCGATCTCGCGCTCCAGGGTGCCGCCCGCGAGCCGCGCGCGCTGCCAGACGGCGTAGTCCGCCCCCTGGACCGGCAGCTCGAGGAGCGGCGAGGGCCGCCCTTCCCGGAAGGCGCCGTAGAGCGCCGCCAGCTCGCGGACGAGGATGCCCAGCGACCAGCCGTCGGAGACGATGTGGTGCATGGCGAGGAGGAGCGCGTGGTTCTCCCCGTCTTGGGCAAGGCCCAGCAGGGTGGCGCGGAAGAGGGCGCCCCGCCCGAGGTCGAAGGGCAGGCGGGCATCCTCTTCTGCCAGCCGGGCGACGAGCGCGGCGCGCCGCGCCGCGGGCAGCCCCGAGAGATCCACCAGCGGCACCGGGAAGCACGCCGCCGGAACGGCCGGCAGGATCACCTGGATCGGCCGCCCGCCGCTCGCGACGAAACGGGTGCGGAGCGCTTCCTGGCGGCGGACGATCTCGCCCAGGCCGGCGGCCAAGGCCGGGCGGTCGAGCGGCCCCCTGAGCTCGAGGCCGGCGGGGAGGTTGTAGGCGAACCCCCCGGGCTCCAGCTGATCGAGGAGCCAGAGCCGCTCCTGGGCGAAGGAGAGGGGAAGATCGGCCGCCCGCGCGGCCGCGGACAGGGGGACGATCGGCGCTGGGAGGGCCGCCGGCGCCAGCCCCCGGGCACCCTCCTCCGCCCGCGCCGCCTCAATGGCCGCCGCCAAACCGGCGATCGTCGGGCGCTCGAACAGGCGGCGGAGCGGCAGCTCGACGCCGCAGCTCTCCCGCAGCCGGGAGATCACCTGGGTGGCGAGGAGGGAGTGGCCGCCGAGGTCGAAGAAGCTCTCGTCGGTACCGATCTCCGCGGCATTCCCGATCCCCAGGACGTCCGCCCAGGCGAGGGCGACCAGCTCTTCGAGCGGCGTGCGCGACCTTGCCGGCGCCGCCGGACCTCCCGTCCAATCGCCCATCCGTTCGCCTGTCCATGTGGTGGGCGACGGGGCGGGCAGGGCGCGGCGGTCCACCTTGCCGCTCGCGGTGAGCGGCAGCGTCTCCAGGAAGACGTAGTGCGCGGGGACCATGTACTCCGGCAGGCGCTCCCCGAGATGGCTCCGCAGGGCGGCCGAGGAGAGTGCCTCGCTCCCCCTGGGGAGGACGTAGGCGAGGAGCCGCGAGTCCCCCGGCCGCGCCTCCCGCACGACGACGGCCGCCGCCTGTACCCCCGGATGGGTGGTGAGAACGGACTCGATCTCGCCGAGCTCGATTCTGAGACCGCGGAGCTTCACCTGGTGGTCGAGCCGCCCCAGGTACTCGACCTCCCCGCCGGGCCGCCGCCGCGCCAGGTCGCCCGTGCGGTAGAGCCGGCCGCCGGGGCCGCCGGGGCCGCCGCGGCCGCCGGAAGAAGCCGAGAAGGGATCGGGCACGAAACGCTCGGCGGTCAGCTCCGGCCTGCCGAGGTAGCCGCGGGCCACCTGCACGCCGCCGATCGCGAGCTCCCCCGGCACTCCCACCGGCACCGGGTTTCCCTCCGGGTCGAGCAGGTGGATCGCGGTGTTGGCGACCGGATATCCGATCGGTATTCCCGGCAGGACGCCAGGCAGGACGGGTTCTCTCTCGCACTGCCACCAGGTGACGTCGACCGCCGCCTCCGTCGGTCCGTAGAGGTTGTGCAACTCGGCCCCCGTGCGCGAGAGGAACTGGCGCGCGAGCTCCGGCGGCAGCGCCTCGCCGCTCGCCATCACCTTCTTGAGCGAGACGCAGCGCTCGACGTCCGGCTCGGACAGGAAGGCGCCGAGCATCGAGGGGACGAAGTGGGTGACGGTGATCCCCTCTTCGGCGATCGTCCGCACCAGGTACGAGCTGTCCTGGTGCCCGCCGGGGAGGGCGAGCACCATCTTCGCCCCGGTCACCAGGGGCCAGAAGAACTCCCACACCGAGACGTCGAAGCTGTAGGGGGTCTTCTGCAGCACCCGGTCGGCGGCGGTGAGCCCGTAGCGCTCCTGCATCCAGAGGATGCGGTTGACGATCCCCCGGTGGGAATTCATCACCCCCTTGGGTTTCCCCGTCGAGCCGGAGGTGAAGATGACGTAGGCCAGGTTGTCGGTCCCAGGTCCGTCTGAATCCGAGGACGGACGACTGGCTGCGCGAAGCGCCCGAAGGAGTCCGCCCGCAGGTTCAGACGGACCCGGGACCGGACCGTCGAGCCGGACGAGCCGCGCCGCGTGGGGCGGCAGGCGGTCGAGTAGCCGCTCCTGAGCGAGGATCACCGGCGCCGCCGCGTCGGCGAGGAGCGAGGCCAGGCGCTCGGCCGGATAGGCGGGATCGAGCGGCAGGTAGGCGCCGCCCGCCGCCTGGATGGCGAGGAGGGCAACCACCATCTCCAGCGAGCGCTCGGCGCAGAGGCCGACGACCGTCTCCGGCCCCACCCCGAGGTCTCTCAGATGGGCGGCGAGCGCGCCGGAATGGGCGGCGAGGGCGGCGTAGGTGAGGACGGCTCCGGAGAAGACGAGAGCGGCAGCGTCGGGGCTCGCCGCCGCCTGGCGGGCGAAGAGCTCCGGGAGGGTCGAGGCGGCCTCGGCGTAGACGGTCGCGGTGGCGTTCCAGGCGGCGAGCTGGGCGCCCTCCGCCGGCGAGAGCAGGGGCAGCTCGGCGAGGGTGCGTGTGGGATCGGCCGCCGCCCCGGCGAGGAGGACCGACAGGTGCCCCGCCATCCGCTCCGCCGTCCCCCGGTCGAAGAGGTCGGCGGCGTAGGTGAGGGTCCCGGCGATCGTTCCCCCCGTCTCGGCGAGGGTGACCTGGAGGTCGAGCTTCGTCACTTTCGTATCGACCTCGACCGGCTCCAGGGTGAGCCCGGGGAGGACAAGCCCGCCAGAGACGCCGGACGCGTTGTTCTGCAACACGAGGAGAACCTGGAAGAGGGGCGAGCGCGAGAGGTCCCGCGCCGGCTGCAGCTCCTCGACCAGCCGCTCCAGGGGAAGATCCTGGTGGGCGTAGGCCCCGAGGGCCATCTCCCGGGCGCGGGCGACGAGCTCGCGGAAGCGGGGCCGACCGGCGAGCTCTCCGCGGAGGACGAGCGTGTTGACGAAGAAGCCGATCAACCCCTCGACCTCGCGGCGGGTGCGGTTGGCGACCGGCGAGCCCACGAGGAGGTCTTCCTGGCCCGTGTAGCGCGAGAGGAGGGCGGAGAAGCCGGCGAGGAGGGTCATGAAGAGCGTCGCCCCGCTGGCGCGGGAGAGCGCGGCGAGCCCGGCGGCGGTCGCCTCCGGGAGGACGAGGGGCACGGCTCCCCCCCGTGCCGAGAGGACCGGCGGCCGGGGCCGGTCGGTCGCGAGGTCGAGGGTCGTGGGCGCCCCGGCGAGGCGCTCTCGCCACCAGCCCAGCTGGCGTTCGAGCTCCGGCCCGGCGAGCCAGGCCCGCTGCCAGAGGGCAAAATCGGCGTACTGGATCGGGAGGGGCGCGAGGGCCGCCGGCCGGGCCTCCCTGGCCGCTCCGTAGAAAGCCCCCAGCTCGCGGATGAGCACGTCCATCGACCAGCCGTCGGCCGCGATGTGGTGGAGCGTGACGAGGGCGAGGTGGCGCTCGGGGTCGAGCCGCAGGAGGGTCGAGCGGAGGACGGGACCGCGGGCGAGGTCGAAGGGATGGGTCGCCTCTTCGCCGAGCAGGCGCCCGGCCGCCCCATCGCGGGCTGCTGCCGGCAGCCCCGAGAGGTCGACGAGCGGCAGCGGCAGACCGGCCGCGAAAGGCGGAGCGATCACCTGGAGCGGGCCGGCCGGCCCGGGGCGGAAGGTGGTGCGGAGCGCCTCGTGGCGGTCGACGATCGCCGCGAACGCCGCCGCCAGGGCGGGCACGGAGAGCCGGCCGGCGAGCCGCACGGCGCCGGCGATGTTGTAGGAGGCGTTCCCCGGCTCCAGCCGGTCGAGGAACCACAGCCGCTCCTGGGCGAAGGAGAGGGACAAATCGCCTTCCCGCGACGATCGCACGAGGGGCGGATCGGCGCTCTCCGGCCCCGCGGACAGCTCGGCGAGGCGCCGGGCGAGGGCCCCCAGGGTCGGCGTCTCGAACACCGCCCGGAGGGGCAGCTCGATCCCCAGGGCTTCCCGCAACCGCGACACCAGCCGGGTGGCGAGGAGGGAGTGGCCGCCGATCTCGAAGAAGCTGTCGCCCGCTCCCACCCGCTCGACCCCCAGGAGATCGGACCAGATCCCGGCGAGCCGCACCTCCTCCGGCGTGCCGGGTGCGACATAGACGGCCGCGGTTTCCGCCGTCGCATCGGGCGCCAGGCGGGCGAGGGCGCGGCGGTCGACCTTGCCGTTTCTGGTCAAGGGCAGGCTGGCGAGGACGACGAACGCCGCCGGCATCATGTAGACGGGGAGCCGCGCCTGGAGATGCGCCCGCAGGTCGGCCACCGACGGGTCGGCTCCCGACGGACCGGCGACGTACGCCACCAGGCGCTTCTCGCCGGGCCGGTCCTCCCGCACGAGGACGACCGCCTGGGCGACCGCCGGATGCCGGCCGAGGACCGCCTCGATCTCTTCCGGCTCGATGCGGAAGCCGCGGATCTTCACCTGGCGGTCGAGCCGGCCCAGGAACTCGATCTCCCCGGGGAGCTCCGGCGACCGGGCCGGCCGCCAGCGCACGAGGTCGCCGGTCCGGTAGAGCCGGCCGCCGGCACCGTCGCCGGCAAAGCCGCCGCCGAACGGATCGGGGCGGAAGCGATCGGCCGTCAGGTCCGGGCGGTGGAGATAGCCGCGGGCCAGGCCGTCGCCGCCCACCAGAAGCTCGCCGGGTACCCCTAGAGGCGCCGACTGGCCTTCGCGATCGAGCACGTAGACTTGGGTGTTGGCGATCGGCCGGCCGATGAGGACGGTGCCTTCGGCGAGACGCGCGGCGTCCACCGGCCAGCAGCAGGTGAAGGTCGTCCCCTCGGTGGGACCGTAGCCGTTGACGAGCCGGGTGCCGGGTAGCGCCTCGACGGCCCGCGCCAAGTGGGCCGGCGACAGGGCGTCGCCGCCGGCGAGGAGCTGGCGGACGGGGGAGAGCCCGGCCAGGTTCTCCTCGACCATCTGGTGGAAGAGGCCGGCGGTCAGCCAGAGGGTCGTCACCCCGTGCCGGGTGAGCGTCTCCCCCAGCTCGGCCAGGCTCGGCACCTCGGGCGGCGGGAGGACCAGGCGCCCGCCGTGGAGGAGAGCGCCCCAGATCTCCAGCGTCGCGGCGTCGAAGGAGGCCGGCGCGAGCTGCAGAAATACCTCCTCCGGCCCGAAACGGGCATAGCCCGTCCCCAGCACCAGGCGCACGATGCCGCGGTGGAGGACGGAGACCCCTTTGGGCTCTCCCGTCGAGCCCGAGGTGAACATGAGATAGGCGAGGTTTTCCGCCCCGTGTCCGGGCCGGGTTCGATCCTGCGGGCGGGCTCCTTCGGGCGCTTCGCGCAGCCAGTCGCCCGTCCTCGGAATCGAACCCGGCCCGGACACCCCCCGCCCACGCAATCCTGAAGTAGGTTGGAGCCGGCCGTCGAGGTCGATTCGCCCTTCACGGACGCCGGGAAAGACCGGGATTTCGAGATCGTGGGCGGTCAGGAGCAGGGAGGCCTGCCCCACCTCCAACAGGAAGGCCAGGCGTTCCGCGGGGTTCGTGGGGTCGAGCGGCAGATACGCTCCCCCGGCCCCGAGGATCGCGAGCTGCGCGATCACCAGGGCCGGCGAACGGGGCAGGGCGAGCGCCACGACGTCCTCCGGCCCCACGCCCAGATCGGCGAGGACGGCCGCCAGGTCGCGCGCCCGGGCGGCCAGCTCGCCGTAGGTCAGCTGCTCCTCCCCACGGGTTCCTGCCGCCAGCGCGATAGCCTCGGGCGTCCGCGCCGCCTGCTCGGCGAAGAGAGCGTCGACCGTGCTCTCCCGCGGATAGGGGCTCGCCGTCCCCGCCCAGCTCTCCAGGAGCTGCGCGCGCTCGGCCGCGGAGAGGAGCGGCAGGTCCCAGATCCCCGCCTCCGGCTCCGCCACCGCCCCTGCGAGCAGCCGCTCGATCTGGGCGGCCAGGCGTTCCGCGGTCGCAGGGTCGAACAGATCCCGGTCGTAGTCCAGGGAGCTCCCGCCCAGGACGCCCGCGTCGCCGAGGGTCAAGGTGAGGTCGAACTTCGCCATCCCGGCGGCAGCGGGGAGCGGCTCCAGGGTGAGGCCGGGGAGCTCGAAGGGGGCGAGCGGGGCGTTCTGGAACGTCAGGACCACCTGGAAGAGGGGCGAGTGGCCGAGGCTCCGCTCGGGCGCCAGGGCTTCCACCAGCTTCTCGAAGGGCACGTCCTGGTGCGCGTAGGCCCCCAGGGTCACCGTCCGCACCCGGTCTACGATCTTGGCGAACGAGGGCTCGCCCGAGAGATCGGCGCGGAGCGCCAGGGTGTTGACGAAGAAGCCGATCAACCCCTCGACCTCGGCGCGCTGCCGGTTGGCGACCGGCGAGCCGACCACCACATCCTCGCTGTTCGCGAGCCGTCCCAGGAGAGCCGAGAAGCCGGCGAGGAGCACCATAAAGAGGGTCGCCTGGGACTCGCGGCCGAGCGCCGCCAGGCGGCCGGCGAGGGCGGGCGGAAAGGCCACCGGTACCGTGCCGCCGCGGAAGCGCTGCACGGCGGGCCGGGGTCGGTCGGTGGGGAGAGCGAGGAGCGCCGGGGCGCCGGCGAGGTGATCCCGCCACCAGGCGAGCTGACGCTCGAGCTCCCCCCCGGCGAGCCAGCCGCGCTGCCAGCGGGCGAAGTCCGCGTACTGGAGGGGGAGCGGCGCGAGGGGCGACGGCCGGCCGGCCACCGCGGCCCCGTAGAGGACGGCGATCTCATGGAGGAGGACGCCCATCGACCAGCCGTCCGAGACGATGTGGTGGAGGGTGAGGAGGAGCACGTGCTCCTCCGCGCCGAGCCGCAGCAGGGCGGCGCGCACGAGGAGGCCGGAAGCGAGGTCGAACGGCCGCGCCGCCTCTTCCGCCGCCAGGCGATCCACCTCCCCGGCAGAGGTTCCGCCGAGATCGACGAACGGCAGGGCCAGCTCCACGGCCGGCGCGATCCTCTGGACCGGCCCGCCCGTCCCCGCCTGGAAGGTGGTACGGAGCGCCTCGTGGCGCTCGACGATCGTGGAGAGGGCGGCCGCCAGGGCGGCGGCCGAGAGCCGGCCGGTGAGACGCGCGGCGCCCGCGACGTCGTAGGCGGCGCTCCCCGGCTGGAGCTGGTCGAGAAACCACAGCCGCTCCTGGGCGAAGGAGAGCGGCAGCTCGCCCGGCTGTGGGAGGGGAGGGAGGGAGGGGACGGGGGCGAGCGGGGCGAAACCGTTCTCCTCCTCCCGCCGCAGGAGAGCGGCGAGGCCGGCGACCGTCGGCGCCTCGAAGACCGCGCGGAGCGGCAGCTCGATCCCGAGGGTCTGCCGCACCTGAGACACCAGCCGCGTGGCGAGGAGCGAGTGCCCGCCCAAGGCGAAGAAGTTGTCCCGGACCCCCACCCGCGCGCGGCCCAGAACACCCGCCCAGATCTCCGCCAGGCGCGCCTCCAGGTCGTTCCTGGGCGCCACCTCCTGCCGGTCGGCCGTCTCCGCCTCCGGGGGACGGCCCGCGAGCGCCCGGCGGTCGACCTTGCCGCTCGCGGTGAGCGGCAGGGTGGCGAGAACGACGAAGGCACCCGGCACCATGTAGGCCGGCAGGCGTTCTTCCAGGGCTCGGCGGAGCGCGGCGAGGACGGCCGTCCGCTCCTCTCCCTCTTTCCCGCGGGCGAGCGCCACGTAGGCGACGAGCCGCTGGTCCCCGGGCCGGTCCTCCCGCACGACGACGGCCGCCGCCTGTACCCCCGGATGGGTGGTGAGAACGGACTCGATCTCGCCGAGCTCGATTCTGAGACCGCGGAGCTTCACCTGGTGGTCGAGCCGCCCCAGGTACTCGACCTCCCCGCCGGGCCGCCGCCGCGCCAGGTCGCCCGTGCGGTAGAGCCGGCCGCCGGGGCCGCCGCGGCCGCCGCGGCCGCCGGAAGACGCCGAGAAGGGATCGGGCACGAAACGCTCGGCGGTCAGCTCCGGCCTGCCGAGATAGCCGCGGGCCACCTGCACGCCGCCGATCGCGAGCTCCCCCGGCACTCCCACCGGCACCGGGTTTCCCTCCGGGTCGAGCAGGTGGATCGCGGTGTTGGCGACCGGATATCCGATCGGTATTCCCGGCAGGACGCCGGGCAGGACGGGTTCTCTCTCGCACTGCCACCAGGTGACGTCGACCGCCGCCTCGGTCGGTCCATAGAGGTTGTGCAACTCGGCCCCCGTGCGCGAGAGGAACTGGCGCGCCAGCTCCGGCGGCAGCGCCTCGCCGCTCGCCATCACCTTCTTGAGCGAGACGCAGCGCTCGACGTCCGGCTCGGCCAGGAAGGCGCCGAGCATCGAGGGGACGAAGTGGGTGACGGTGATCCCCTCTTCGGCGATCGTCCGCACCAGGTACGAGCTGTCCTGGTGCCCGCCGGGGAGGGCGAGCACCATCTTCGCTCCGGTCACCAGGGGCCAGAAGAATTCCCACACCGAGACGTCGAAGCTGTAGGGGGTCTTCTGCAGCACCCGGTCGGCGGCGGTGAGTCCGTAGCGCTCCTGCATCCAGAGGATGCGGTTGACGATCCCCCGGTGGGAATTCATCACCCCCTTGGGCTTCCCCGTCGAGCCGGAGGTGAAGATGACGTAGGCCAGGTTGTCGGTCCCGGGTCCGTCTGAATCCGAGGACGGACGACTGGCTGCGCGAAGCGCCCGAAGGAGTCCGCCCGCAGGTTCAGACGGACCCGGGACCGGACCGTCGAGCCGGACGAGCCGCGCCGCGTGGGGCGGCAGGCGATCGAGCAGCCGCTCCTGAGCGAGGATCACCGGCGTCGCCGCGTCGGCGAGGAGCGAGGCCAGGCGCTCCGCCGGATAGGCGGGATCGAGCGGCAGGTAGGCGCCGCCCGCCGCCTCGATAGCGAGGAGGGCGACCACCATCTCCAGCGAGCGCTCGGCGCAGAGGCCGACGATCGTCTCGGGCCCCACCCCGAGGTCCCGCAGGTGGGCGGCCAGGGCACCCGCGCGGGCGGCGAGGGCGGCGTAGGTGAGCGCCTCGCCCGCCAAGACGAGAGCGACCGAGTCGGGGCTCGCCGCCGCCTGGTGGGCGAACAGCTCCGGGAGGGTCGAGGCGGCCTCGGCGTAGACGGTCGCCGTGGCGTTCCAGGCGGCGAGCTGGGCGCTCTCCGCCGGCGAGAGCAGGGGCAGCTCGGCGAGGGTGCGTGTGGGATCGGCCGCCGCCCCGGCGAGGAGGATCGACAGGTGCCCCGCCATCCGTTCCACCGTCCCGCGGTCGAAGAGGTCGGCGGCGTAGGAGAGAGAGCCGGCGAGCTTCCCTTCCGCCTCGGTCAGGGTGAGCTGGAGGTCGAGCTTGGCGGTCCCGGGATCGACCTCGACGGTCTCCAGGGTGAGGCCCGGAAGCTGAAGCGGCCGCGAAGCATGGTTCTGGAGCACGAGGAGGGCCTGGAAGAGGGGGGAACGGGAGAGGTCCCGACCCGGCTCCAGCTCAGAGACCAGGCGCTCGAAGGGGAGATCCTGATGGGCATAGGCCCCGAGGGCCATCTCTTTCGCCCGCGTCACGAGTTCGCCGAAGTCGGGCCGGCCGGCCAGCTCGCCGCGGAGGACCAGGGTATTGACGAAGAGACCGATCAGCCCCTCGACCTCGCTCCGGGTGCGGTTGGCGATCGGCGATCCCACGACCAGATCCTCCTGCCCCGTGTAGCGGGAGAGGAGGGCGGTGAAGCCCGCGAGGAGGGCCATGAAGAGGGTCGCCTCGGCGGCGCGGGCGAGGGCGGCGAGCCCGGCGCTCGTCTCCTCCGGTAGGACGAAGGGCACGGCGCCCCCCCGTGCCGAGAGCACCTGGGGCCGAGGCCGGTCGGTGGCGAGGTCGAGGGTCCGGGGAGCCCCGGCGAGGCGCTCCCGCCACCAGTCGAGCTGGCGCAGGAGCTCCGGCCCGGCGAGCCAGGTCCGCTGCCAGACGGCGAAGTCGGGATACTGGATCGGCAGTGGCGGGAGTGGCGGGAGCGGCGCCGGCCGACCCCGCCGGGCGGCGGCATCGGCGGCATCGGCGGCATAGAAGAAAGCCAGCTCGCGGACGAGGACGTCGATCGACCAGCCGTCGGCGACGATGTGGTGCAGGGTGACGAGAGCGAGATGGCGCTCGCGGTCCAGCCGCAGGAGGGTCGTGCGCAGCAGGGGGCCACGGGAGAGATCGAACGGGTACACCGCCTCCGCCGCCAGGAGTCCCCCGGCCGCCGCTTCCCGCACCGGGACCGGCAGGCCCGCGAGGTCGACGACCACCAGGGACGAGCCCCCGGCCGGCGCGACCACCTGGACCGGGCCCTTGTCGCCAAGGTCTCCAGTGCCGGCGGCGCGGAACGTCGTGCGGAGCACGTCGTGACGCTCGACGATCGCCGCGAAGGCCGCCGCCAGGGCGGCCACCGAAAGCCGGCCGGAGAGCCGCAGAGCGCCGGCCATGTTGTACGAGACGCTCCCCGGCTCCAGCTGGTCGAGGAACCAGAGCCGCTCCTGGGCGAAGGAGAGCGGCAGACCGCCGGAGCGCGCCGCCGCCGGCAGCGGCAGGAGGGCGGGCATCCCGCCGCCGTCTTCCCCCGTGGCGGCCGCGATCCGGGCGGCGAGCGCCGCCACCGTCGGCGCCGCGAAGACCGCCCGGAGCGGCAGCTCCACCCCGAGCTCCTGCCGCAGCCGGGAGATCAGCCGCGTGGCGAGGAGCGAGTGCCCGCCGAGGGCGAAGAAATCGTCGAAGATGGAGATGGGCTCCCGGCCGAGGATCTCTTGCCAGATCCCGGCCAGGCGCGCCTCCAGGGCGGTCCGCGGCAGGGCTCCCAACGCTCCCGGAGCCGCCGCCGAGGCGGTCTCCGGGGGTCTCTCTGCCAACGCCCGCCGGTCGACTTTGCCGTTGGCGGAGAGCGGCAGGGCGTCCAGGACGACGAAGGCGGCGGGAACCATGTACGCGGGGAGGCGCCGCTCCAGAGCCTCGCGGAGGGCGTCGAGGGCGTCCGTACCCTCTTCCCTCTCCACGTTCGAGGCCAGCTCGACATAGGCGACCAGCCGGGGGTCCCCCGGGCGGTCCTCGCGGAGCAGCACCGCCGCCGCGCGCACCCCGGGCTCGTCCAGAAGCGCGGCCTCGATCTCCCCCAGCTCGATGCGGAAGCCGCGCACCTTTACCTGGCGGTCGACCCGGCCGAGGAACTCGATCTCCCCTCCCGCACGGTTTCGCGCCAGGTCTCCCGTCCAGTAGAGGCGCGTCCCGGGGCTCTCCGCGAAGGGATCGGGAACGAACTTCTGGGCGGTGAGAGCCGGTCGCCCCAGGTAGCCAGCTCCCACCCCCACGCCGCCCACGGCGAGTTGCCCGGAGGCTCCGATCGGCACCGGCCCGAGGTGCGGGTCGAGGACGAGCAGGCGGACCCCGGGGAGCGGGCGCCCCACGGGGGGCGGCCCGGAGCCCCCGTCCAGCGGTTCCGGCAGCCCTGGAAGCTTTGGCAGTTGTGGAAGCCCCGGCAGCCGATGCCAGGCCACGACGTCGGTGCATTCGGTGGGACCGTAGGTATTGACCACCTCCGTATCCCGCCCGCCGGCCCGGCGCCAGGCTTCGAGCCGCGCCGGAGCGATCGGCTCGCCGCCCAGGAACACACTGCGGAGCGAGGAGAGCCCCGCGGCTCCCGCCTCCTCGATCAGGGGGTAAAAGGCGCTCGGGGTGCAGTTGAGCCGGGTGATCCCCTGCCGCGCGATCGTCGCGACGATCTGCCGCGGATCGTAGAGCCCCGGATCGGCGAGGACGAGGAGACCGCCGGTTACGAGGGGCGCGAAGAAGTTCTTCTGGGTGAGATCGAAGCCCGCCGAGGTGAGGACGAGGAAACGGTCCTCCCGGGTGATGCCGAATTCCTCGACGTACCAGGAGAGCAGGTTGACGAAGCCGCGCTCGAAGACCCCCGCGCCCTTGGGCAGCCCCGTCGAACCCGAGGTGTAGATGACGTAGAGGAGATCCGAGATACCGGCGATATCGGCGACATCGGCGACATCGGCGATATGGGCGACATCGGCGATATGGGCGACATCGGCGATATTGGCGACATTGCCCCCGGCGCGGCGCTCCGCCGGGGGCAGCTCCCCCGCCTCCACGCCCTCCGGGCGATCGAGGAGGAACGCCGGCGGTCCCCCCGCGGGGAGAAGTCCGGCCAGCTCGCTCCGGCTGAGGATCACCGCGACTCCGGAGTCCGCGACGACGTGGGCCAGGCGCTCCGCCGGATACGAGGGATCGAGGGGCACGTAGGCCCCCCCGGCGGCGAGCGCCGCGACGAGCCCCACGACGAGATCCGGCGAGCGGTCGAGGCAGATCCCCACCCGTGCGCCGGGCCCCACCCCGAGACCCCGCAGGCGGTGGGCCAATCGGCTCGCCCGCCCGTGGAGCTGCCCATAGGTCAGCACGGAGTCGCCGGCCGCGACCGCCGGGGCCCCCGGATCGATGGCGACGACGGCGGCCAGCCGGCCCGCCAGCCGCTCGGTCGGAGAAGCCGGCAGGCCGACCCATTCCCGGAGCAGCTGGTGGCGCTCCGCCGCCGAGAGCAGGGGCAGCGCGGAGACCCGCGGCCCGGGCTCCGCCGTCCCCCCCGCGATTCCGGCGATCCCCGCGAGGAGCGACGCGAAATGCCCGCCCAGGCGATCGATCGTCGCCGCCTCGAAGAGCTCCCGGTCGTACTGCAGCCGCCCCCCCAGGTCGCCCTCGCTCTCCCCGAGCATCACCGTCAGGTCGAGCTGCGCTCCGGGGTCCGGCAGGGCCAGAGATTCGAGCGTGAGCGGCCCCATCGCCAAGCGGACCCCCGCCTCCCCCGCCGCCAGGGCCGCGATCTCCCGCTCGCCGGCCCGCCGCCCCTTCTGGAGGACGAGGAGCGCCTGCATCAGGGGCGGCCGGCCGGGATCGCGATCGGGCTGCAGCCGCTCGGCGAGGAGAGCGAAGGGGTAGCCCTGATGGGCGAAGGCCGCCTGGGCCGCGACCCGGGCACGGTCCAGGAGCGCCCGTACGTCCGGATCGCCCCGCAGGTCGGCGGCGATCGCCACCGGGTTCACGAGGTATCCCACGAGGCCCGCCAGCTCCGGCGTCCGTCCCGTCGTCGGGCAGCCCACGATCAGCCTCTCCTGGCCGGTGTACCGATGGAGGAGAGCCGCGAAGCCGGCGAGGAGAGCCATATAGAGCGTCGCCCCGTTCCGGCGCGACAGCCGCCGCAGCCGGTCGACCGTCGCCGCCGGCAGCCGGAAGGGCCGCCACGCCCCGGTGTGCAACCCTGCACGCCGCGGCCGATCCGCCGGCAGATCGAGCACCAGCGGCACCCCGGAGAGCGCTCCCTGCCAGTACTCCAAGAGCCGCTCGCCGGCCTCTCCCGCGAGCCTCGCCTCCTCGCCCTCGACCACCACCGCGAACGAGGCCGTGGGCGCGGCGAGCGGCGCGGCGGGAAGGCCCAGCTCGCGGGCGTAGAGCTCCCCCAGCTCCCGCACGAGGATGGCGAGCGACCAGAAGTCGGAGACGATGTGGTGGACGGCGAGCGCCAGCGCCTGGCCGCCGTCGCCGCCGTCGCCGCCATCGCCGTCGCCGTCGAGCCGGACGAGGACGACCCGCCACAGCGGGCCGCGCTCGAAGTCGAAGGGCGCGAAAGCCGCGGCCGAGAGGAGGGAGAGCCACTCGGGCTCGGTCGCATCGCCGCCGTCCAGCTCGACGAAATCGACCCGCGGCGCCTCGCCCACCCGCTGGACGGGGCCGGCCGCGCCGTCCTGGAAGGTCGTGCGGAGCGCCGGATGGCGAGCCGCGAGCGCCAAGGCGGCCCGCCGGAACGCCGGCGGCTCGACCCTGCCCAGCACCCGCGCCGCGCCCGCGATGACATACGCCGGATTTCCCGGCGCCAGGCGCTCCAGGAACCACAGCGCCCGCTGACCGTACGAGAGCGGCAGCTCGTCTCCAGGGTGTGTTTCCTGCTGGAGCGATTCTAGTTCTGCGACACTCATCAAATTTCTATCCCCGCCGTTCCAAAGGCTCCTGTATAGGGTGTAGCCGGAGGCGCAATCCGGGTCCGCACCGAATCACGATCGAGCGGAAAGGGGGGAGCCGTGGCTGTGGGGTACGGCGGGCGGGAGCCTGGGCTCCCGTTCTCAGGGTTTCCGTGGCGGAGCGCTTTTCTTCTCGGCCTGGACCCCGTTCTTTTGGAGGATCCGCTGCAGCGCGCCGGACTTCTTGAGCGCCGCGAGGTACTCGTTCAGGGGCGACAGCAGATCGCTCCCCTTGCGAACGGCGATCGCGTCGCCGATCTCGCGCAGGCGGAAGGCCACCTTGAGGCCGGGATGGAGGGCGTCCAGGCTCTCCCCCGGCGGCACGCTGGTGTCGATCAACGTATAGTCCGCATCCCCGTGTTCGACGGAATCCAGGCTCTCTAAATCGAAGCTGGTCAGGGTGACCTTCGCCTCGGGCGCCGCCGCGCGCAGGAACTCGAGGTGGCTCGAGCCGTCGATCACCGCCCCCTTGCTGCCGGCGAGATCGGCCAGGGAGGCGATCCGGCTGTCCCGGCGGACGGCGACCACCAGCCAGTCCGCGACGTAGGGCCGGGAGAAATCGACGCTCTGGAGACGCTTCGGGGTGATCGAGAGCTCGCTCGCCGCCAGGTCCCCCTCGCGGCTCAAGAGGGCCGGCAGGAGGGCGTCGTAGCCGGTCGCGATGGCGTGAATCTCCAGGCGGACGCCCAGGCGTCGGGCGAAGCCCTTCGCCAGTTCGACCTCGGCGCCGGTGAATTCCTCCGGTTTGCGCAGCTCGTCGAGCTTCAGGCCGCGCTCCCGCATGACGTCCAGGTTGACCGCCACGAAAGGGCTGTCCTGGACCGGGTGGCAGAGGAGGATGAGCCTGCCCCGCGCCTTGACCGCCGCCAGGTCGCCCGCCGCCGCCGCGCCGCAGAGGAGGACGAGGAGGAGGATCGCGGTCACGGCCGTCAGAACCGGCGAGCGCGGAACCCGCGGGGCTGGAACCTCTGTTCCGTGCATCATTTCTGCACCTCTTCGGAGTCGCTTCCGAGCGGGGCTAAACCGCGCCTTCCTCGGTCGGCAGGAAGCGCTCGATGACCGTGCCCCGCCCTCCGGCGACCGCCGCGTCCAGGGCCAGCTTGCCCACCGCGAGGTCGAGCACGCCGAGACCGAACGGGCTGAAGACGGTGACCGCCTTGCCCTCGGCGCGCGGGCTGGCGGCGCCCTCGCAGATCTCCGCCAGGGAGCAGCGGATGAAGTCGCGGTTGCCGGTCTCCTGCTCGGCCAGGTGGAGCGACGTCTGCGCCCGGCAGACATGGTCCGCATCGTCGACCACGTTATCGGCGGCGAGGATCACCTGCGGCGCGAGGTCGCGGAGCGAGAGATGGAGGATCGTCGCTCCGGGCGGGCAGGCGGCGAGATCGGCGACGTGCGGCCGGCCGGCGGTGGTGGCGAAGGAGACCAGCGGACAGGCGGCGAGGACGGCGGAGAGGTCCGGCGCGACCGTCACCTCGCCGAGCCCGGACTCCCGCAAGCGGTCGGCGAAACGGCCGGCGCGCGCCGCGTCGAGGTCGTAGAGCACCACCCGGGAGATCCCCGGCAGGACGACCCGCAGGAAACGGACGACCTCGAAATTGATGACCCCGGTGCCGATGAGGCCGACCTCTGTGGGGGTCGTGGGGGTCTGGCCGCCGGTCAGGAGGCTCGCCGCCAGGGCGGCGCTCGCCGCCGTCCGCTTGGCGCTGATCAGCGAGCTCTCGAGGATCGCCTCGACGTGGCCGTTCTCGCAGGAATTGAGGAGCAGCACGGCGGAGGCCCGCGGCGTGCCCGCCTGGACGTTGCCGGGGAACGACGAGATCCACTTGAGGCCGGCGACGTCGAAGCCCTCGCCTAGAAATGCCGGCAGCGCGATGATCCGGTTCCGCTCGTCCGCCGGGAAGCGCAGGAAGCTCGAATGCGGCAGCGAGCTCTGCCCCCGTCCATGGGCGACGTAAGCCCGCCGCACCGCGTCCAAAATTTCCGCCTCGCGCCCCTGGAGCAGGGCCGAAACGTCGTCGCCATTCAGAATCAGTACGCTCTCATCGTGCATGCAAGCCGATCTCCCGCCCCTCCAGGGGATGCGCGGGCGAGCTTACCAGGACTCCGCTTCAGGCACTAGGGACCGGTTGCGGTCCCCGCCCAGCCGTTCGCGACCAGCGAACGGAGGATCGTCGCTCCCCGGTGTCCCCAGAGGGGATGGAGATCGAAAGAACGCTCCTCCGCCCGGCGGAGGGCGACCCGGGCGGGGGGCGCCGCCGTCGCCCGCGCCTCTGCGAGCACCGCGAGCGCCAAGTTGTAGATGCTGTTCTCCCAGGTGTCGCCCAGGTGGGCTTCGAGCTTCGGATCGTCGGCGAGCGAGCCGTACTGCTCGTCGGCGCAGTGGACGATCCCCATCCGGTTGATGAGAAAGTCGGGCATGTAGAGGATGCCGCGGGCAGCCAGGAGGAGATCGTCGCGCTCGGGGTCCAGGAGCTGATTGTTGGCGGCGCCGCAGACGATCGGGGCCTGGATCGTCGGGATCGTCGTGGGCGAAAGCACCCCGCCGGTGGCGCAGGGGGCGACGATATCGGCCGGCTCGGCGAGGATCGAGTTGTCGCCGCGCTCGCTCACCCGGACCTCCAGGGTGAAGCCCGGGCCGGAGGCAAAGCGGTCGCGGAGGGCTTTGGCGCGCGCCGGATCGACGTCCGAGCCCACCACCCGCGCCACCCCGCGCTCGCGGAGGAAGCCGATGAGGCCCTCGCCCACGTGGCCCAGCCCCTGGACCACTACCGTCTTGCCGGCGAGGCCGTCCCGCCCACCCCGCCCGAGATGCGCGAGGGCAGCCTCCATGCCGCGCACGACACCGCGGGCGGTGGGCAACGAGGGGTTGCCGCTGCCGCCCAGGGCCGGCGGGATGCAGGTGGTGAAACGGGTCCGCGAGAAGACCGCCGCCATGTCCTCGACCGAGGTGCCGACGTCCTCCGCCGTCACGTAAGCGCCGCGGAGAGAGGTGAGGAGCTCCCCGTACTCCTCGTAGATCCGCCGCCGCGCCCCGGGCTCCTCGGACTGCCCGGTGCCGCGCGCGATCACCCCCTTGCCCCCGCCCCACCAGAGGCCGGCGAGGGCGTTCTTCAAGGTCATCCCCTTGGCCAGGCGCAGACCGTCCCGCAGGTACTCCTCGACCGTCCCATAGCGCCAGAAGCGGACGCCGCCCGCCCCCTGCCCGCGGCAGGTACGGTGGAGGAACACCCCCTGGAGCACGCCGGTGTCCGGCGCCACCTGGAAGAACAGCCCCTCGTGGCGGTCGACGTCCCGGTGGTCCTCCCCGAGGAGCCGGGCGAGCGGTTCGACCACCGGGTGCGAGGCGACCATCCGCTCGCCCTCCGGGTCCCAGACGAGGTAGAAGCGCGCGATGCCCTCGCGGCTGAGGAGGTCACAGAAGGCGGCCGGGGAGAGGTCGTGGAGGTCCATAGGGCGCGGAGCATAGCGCAGCTCAAGCGATCTCCGCGCCGCGCTCTCGGTTCCCCATGCGGGCCCTTCCGCGGCATCGTTCCTGCAAACATTTCGTGCCCAGCGAAGAGTGTTCCGAGGCACCCCCGATGACCACACTCCCCTCTCCCCCCTTGCTGATCGCCGGCGCCGGCCCGGTGGGACTCGCCCTGGGCGTCGAGCTGGCGCGGCGCCAGGTGCCGTTCCGGATCTTCGACCGGGTACCGGCGCGCTCCACCGCCTCCAAGGCTCTCGGCATCTTCCCCCGCACCCTGGAGGTCTTCGCGGCGATGGGGGTGCTCCAGCCGGCGCTCGCCGCCGGCCATCTCCTCCATGGGCTCCGCATCCACTCCGCGAGCCGCCAGCTCGCCCACATCGCCTTCGCCGAGCTCGACACCCCTTACCCGTTCCTCCTCAGCCTGCCGCAGAGCGAAACCGAGCGCATCCTGGCCGAGCATCTGGCGACCTTCGGCGTCGAGGTCGAGCGCCGGACCGAGCTCGCCGCCCTCGCCCAGGACGCGGACGGGGTCACCGCCACGCTCCGGCATTCCGCGGGGGGCGACGGGGCGGAGCGCGAGGAGACGGTGCGGACGCCCTGGCTCCTCGGTTGCGACGGCGCGCACAGCACCGTCCGCCACCAGCTGGGGGCGAGCTTCGAGGGCGCGCCCTACGAGGAGGGCTTCGTCCTCGCCGACTTCGAAGGGGACGTGCCGTGCTCGGAAGACGAGGTCTCCCTCTTCTTCCATCCCCAAGGCCTGCTCGGCCTCTTCCCCTTCGGCCGCGGGCGCTACCGGATGGTCGCCGACCTGCCGCGGGAGGCCGGCGCCGCCGCCGAAGCCGGGCCCAGACCGGAACCGACACCCGGGTCGACCCAGGGGCCGACCCAGGCGGAGATCCAGCAGCTGATCGACGATCGCGGTCCGGGTGGAGTCAAGCTCCGTTCCCTTCTCTGGGTCTCCCATTTCCACATCTCGCGCCGGATGGTGACGGCCTACCGGCACGGCCGGATCCTGCTCGCCGGGGACGCGGCGCACATCCACAGCCCGGCCGGCGGGCAGGGGATGAACACCGGCATTCAGGATGCCTGGAACCTCGGCTGGAAGCTGGCGCTCGTCGCGGGAGAGGAAGCCCCGGCGGCGCTCCTCGACAGCTACGGCGTGGAGCGCGAGCCGGTGGCGCGCGCCGTCCTCCACCTGACCGACCGGATCACCGAGACCGCCCTCCTCCTCGACCATCCCTTCGCCCAGCGCCTGCGCGATCTCGTCCTCCCCCTCTTGACCGGGATCGGCCCCCTCGCCCACCGCGTCGCCGACACCCTGGCCGAGCTCGCGGTCGCCTACCGCCAGAGTCCGATCGTCGCCGAGCACTGGGGGCTCCCCCTCCCCGGCCTTCACTCCGCCGGGCCGGCGGCCGGCGATCGCGCGCCGGACGGAGCGCTCGAAGAGCTGGGGACCGGCGCGCCCAGGCGTCTCTTCGAGCTCTTCCGCGACCCCCGGCACACCCTCCTCCTCTTCGCCGGCAGCCGGGCGACCGGGGACGCCCCCTCGCCCCTCGATCTCTGTGAGCTCGGCCGGGTGCTCGCGGGCGAGTACCCGCGGCTCCTCCTCCCCCATCTGATCCTGCCGGCCGCGAGGGCCGCCGAGGACCCGGGCGCGGGGACCGCGCGGTGGCGGGATCCGGAAGGCGCCGTCCACCACCGCTACGGGGCCGATTCGCCCTGCCTTTACCTCATCCGTCCAGACGGCTACGTCGCCTACCGCAGCGTGGGAATCGATACCGTGCCGTTCCTCCAGTACCTGGAGCGGGTCGGCCTCGCCTAGGCAACGACGCTCCGGGGCCGACGGGATAGACTCTAGCCCGCGATGGCGACCGTCATCCCCACTCTTGAGGCCCCGGAGACCGGTGCGGTCCCAGAACGGCCTCGCTCGCCCTGGAGCCCGCTCGCCAACACGGTCTTCCGCTGGCTGTGGATCGCGAGCGTCGCCTCGAACATCGGGACCTGGCTGCAGAACGTCGGTGCCTCCTGGTTGATGGCGACGATCAGCTCGAAGGCGTCCGAGGTGGCGTTCGTCCAGGCGGCGACGAGCCTGCCGATGTTCCTGCTGTCGCTGCCGTCCGGCGCCTTGGCCGACGTCCTCGACCGGCGGAAGGCCCTTCCTCTTTACCCAGACCTGGATGACGGTCGCCGCGGCGGCCCTGGGAATCGTCACCCTGGCCGGCGCCGCCACTCCCGGGAACCTCCTCTTCTTCACCTTCGCCCTCGGCCTGGGGGCGGCGATGAACGGTCCGGCGTGGCAGGCGATCACCCCGGAGCTCGTGTCGCGCGAGGATCTGCCGGCCGCCGTCACTCTGGCGAGCGTCGGCTTCAACATCGCCCGTGCCGCCGGCCCGGCCATCGGCGGCCTCATCGTCGCCGCCTCCGGCCCGGGGGTGACTTTCCTCCTCAACGCCGTCTCGTTCGTGGGCGTCCTGTTCGTCCTCTACCGCTGGAAGCGGCCGGAGGAGGAGACGATGCTCCCCGCCGAGCGCATCTGGGGGGCCATGCAGACCGGGGTGCGCTATGTCCTCCACGCGCCGGAGGTGATGACCGTCATCCTCCGCGGCACCGCCTTCGTGCTCTGCGGCAGCTCGCTCTGGGCGCTCCTGCCGATCATCGCCAAACGCGAGCTCTCGGGCGGACCGGCCGGCTACGGCCTGCTCCTGGGCGCTCTCGGGATCGGCGCCGTCTCCGGGGCGATGGTCCTGCCGCGCCTCAACCGCAACAACTCGACCGACCTGGTCGTGGCGGTCGCCACGATCGTCTTCGCCGCGGCGACTCTCACCCTCGCCTACGTCCGCAACTTTCCCCTCCTCCTCCTCGCCATGCTCTTCGCCGGCGGCGCCTGGCTCGCCCTCCTGTCGAGCCTCAACGTGGCGGTGCAGACGCTCGTCCCCTCCTGGGTGCGGGCGCGGGCGCTCTCGGTCTACATGCTGGTCTTCTATGGGGGTCTGACCGGCGGCAGCGCCCTCTGGGGAGCGCTCGGTGACCGCTATTCGGTCTCGACCTCGCTCACGATCTCCGCCGTGGGGATGGTCGTGGGCTTGGGGCTCACCGCCCGCTATCACCTGCGCTCGGGAGAGGGCTTGAACCTCGCGCCGTCCCGCCTGTGGCCGGCGCCCATCGTCCGCCACGAGCCGGAGCCCGACCGCGGGCCGGTCCTGGTCTCCGTCCAGTACCAGGTCGACCCCGCCCGCAAGGACGACTTCACCCAGGCCATGCGGGCGGTCCGCCGCATCCGGCTCCGCGACGGCGCCATGGAGTGGGGCCTCTTCGCCGACGCCGCGGTCGAGCACCGGATGGTCGAGATCTTCCTCGTCAAGTCGTGGCTCGAATACCTCCGCCAGCGCGATCGGATGACGGTCGCCGACCGCGAGCTCGCCGACCAGGCGCGGGCGTTCCACGTCGGCGACGAGCCCCCCGCCGTCCACCGCCTGATCGCCGAGCGGGTGCCCAAGAGGGATTGACCGCCGGAAGAGACTCGCAAGCCTCCTCCGGCGAGCCTTCCGTTCACGGCTTCGCCGAGCTCTTGTCGACGGGCAAACCCGCCGAGGACCAGGCGTGGAGGCCACCTAAGAGCGCACCGACCTTGGGAAAGCCCTGCTGCGTGAGGAGGAGCGCCGCACGGGCGCTCGTGTGCTCGTTGGGTCAGGTGCAGTAGGTGACGATGAAGCTCTGGCGGGGAAGCTCTTTCGAGCGCTGCTCGATCTCTGCGAGGGGAATGGAGAGCGCGCCATGGGCATGCGAGGCGGCATAGTCGTCCTTGGAGCGGACGTCGACGACGACGACGTTCCCCGCCTTCAGGGCCTGCTGGAGCTCGCTCACCGGAACGCGGCGGACCGAATCGACGCCAGGCGCGATCGCCGGTGGAGGAACGGTACCGACGACGGGGGCTCCCGGCGCCGCCGGGGCGGCCGAGGTCGGAACGGGTGGAGAGGCACCCGCCGGTCCGGCGAGCAGGAGGGGCAGGAGAAGCAGGGATCGGAGCATCGGTTGAAACCTCCTCGAGAGTCGGTGCACGGTGAAGGATGCCACAGGTCGTCAATAGCGCCAGCTCGTCACGTCGGCCCCCCGGGGCGCCGTCTCAAGCATCCGGCGGGCGACCTGGGGCAGCAGGCGCTCGTTGAGAAGAAGACGGGAGAAGCTCTCGGGGAGCGGGGGATCTCCCGTGTAGCAGTGCGGCGCGCCGCGGCCGACCTCAATGTCTCCTCCGTACCAGGGACCGTGGCCCGGCGACCGGGTGCTCTTCAAGAAGGAGTCGAGACGGAGGACCGCGCGCTCCAGGAAGTAGGTGTCTTCCCCGCCCACCTTGATATGGAGTTTGCCGGCGAGCCGGGGTCCCAGGTTCTTCCAGTCGCGACTCAGAATGTGGGTGAGGTCGTAGCGCTCCCGCCAGGCGGCGGCCACCTGGGGATCGATCACCCCCGTCGCCTTGTCGAAGATCGGCTTCGGATAGCCGTCCTCCCCCACCGGGCTCCACACCGCCTGCCAGGCGTCGAACTGCTCGCCGGAGCGGCCGTGGCTGCCCAGCACCCGCTCGTAGCGGTTGGTCTCCTCCATCGTCGAGGTCACCCGGCCGCCGGGCTCCCGGCTCGCCGGACGGGGTGAGCGGCCGAGCCTGCTTTCCTCCCAGTAGGCATTGGTGTCGTGGTAGAGATCGGTGGTCAGATAGGCCCGGAAGTCGACCGGATCGGGGCAGTTGGCCCAGGCGCCGTTGTAGAAATCGGGATAGAAGACCTGCTGCGCCAGGGCCGCCCAGCCGCCGGTGGAATTGCCGTAGAGCGCCCGCGCCCAGGGTTCGCCGACGGCCCGGAAACGCCGTTCGACCTCGGGGATGAGCTCGCGGACGATGGCCTCGCCGTAGGGGCCGACGTTCGCCGAGTCGACGGCGTAGGAGTCGTCATAGTAAGGGTTGGCGTGCTGGAGGGTGACGAGGAGCATCCGGGGTGCCGGCTCCCCTGAGCCCGCGCGCTCAACCTCCACGGGATTTCCTTCAGAGATCGGGATCGTAGGCTCGAAGTGGCCGTGGTAGTAGACGACCGGATAGCGCGCCCGTGGATGCTCGTCGTACCCATCGGGCAGGAGGACCACCGCCCCCAACTCGACCGGGCGTCCCCAGAAGCGGGAGAGGAGCGGGCTCACGATCCGCACGTGACGGATCTGGCGGCTGTCCGCGGGCGGCGTCCGGGGCGGGATCACCGCCTCAAGCGCCAGCCGGATCGTCCCCGGCCTGCCCGGGTCGACCTTCAGCTCGACGGGCGCCGAGACGAGGTTCCCGGGCGAGACGTTCCACTGCTGTCCTTCGCCATGGTCGGGATGCAGCTCGACCTCTTTGCCATCGCTCCGCCGGAAGGTCTCATAGATGTTGAGGACCGCCTGCGCCCGATAGCGCCCGGCGGGGACCGCCGCGAGACTCGCCGCCGGATACCCCAGGGTCGCGCCGTCGAGGACGACGCTCCCCCCCGGCTTGAGCCCGACGACGTCGATCCCGAAGGCCTGCTGGCTGGGGGGCTCGTCGCGCAACTGGAAACGGGGCTCGTTTCCTGGGTCGTTCGAGAGGATGAGGACGAGCCGGCCGTCGATCGGCGTCGCGCCCCCCGGTGCCTCGGCGAGGCCGGCCGGGAGGACGACCTCGAACCGCAGCGGCGAGGGATCGGGCGGCGGCCGGTGCGAGCAGGCGCCGGGGACAGTACCCAGCAGACAGAGCGCGAGCAGCAGGTTTCCCCGTTCGGACCGGTTCCTCACCGGGGCAGTTCTACCACGGCTCAGCAGGTTGGAGGCCGGGGCGCAGCTCGTCACCCTGGCGAACCCGGGTGGAGGCGGAGGTCGACGAGCTCGAAGCACGTCGGTCGCCACCACAGGATCAGGGTGCCGACGAAGACGACCGCGGGGCCAGACCTCAACCGCCCTCAACCCTACCAACGGGTGGGCATCCCGGCGTTTAACCCTGCTCAACGCCGGGCACCTGCGCGATTGACCTGGTTCATCGCTGGGCATAGGCTAGGCCCGGCATGGATCCCTCCCTTCTGACAATGCTCCGCATCCATAACCCTTGGCTGGACCGACCCGGTGACCAACAGACCCTGCTCTCCGCCTCGCTGCCGAAGCCGTTCGTCGCCCGCCATCGCCAGCTGGAGCTGCGACCCGGGCGTGCCGAGCTGGTCGTAGGGCCGCGCCAGGCGGGAAAGTCGACGATTCCCTACTCTCCAGATTCCCGAGACGCCGCGTCGATCAGCCGGTGCGATAGGAAATAGCCCTGTCTGGACATCGACGCTAAAAGAGGCCGCACCGCGGGGATGAGACCCACGCGCTTGGCAGCTACGAGGATTCCGGCGCTGCCTCTGACCCGCAGGTCATAGGCCTGCTCGGCGATTCGACGGGCTCGCCTCTCGTCGAGGAGAACGAGCTTGGCCCCGAGTCGGTGGGCGGCAGCGATCACCGCTGCCTCCCCTGCACCAAGTTCACTGGCAAGCAACGGCTCCGGGGGTGGCTCGGAGCAGAGGATCTCGATCCAAGAAGCCGACTCGATCTCGCGCGAACCTACACGGCCGGCGCCAGAGTCGACGATTTCATGGAACACGGCTTCCGGTACGAGGACACGGAAATAGAGCTTCTCGAGCAAAGCCAGACAACCACCATGGAAAGCGCGATGAGGGGGCCCGCATTGCAGACGATCGGCCCTTCATCCATCAGCAAACTCGCGGCTCAGCTCCTCTTCATCGAGATCCGCCACGGGAACTCCGGCTCTCCCGGCAAGCAGCAGAAAGTCGATTCGCGGCAGGTCGCAGAGCTCTGCCGCGCGGCCGGAAGACATCCGCCCGAGCTCGAAGAGCTTCAGGGCGAGCAGGAACTTCGCTTCCTTGATGAAATCCTCCTGCGATTGCCCCGTCGTCAAGAGCACGCTTTCCGGCAGGTCGATGTGGATCATTCCCATAGTCTCCCTGACGCTCCATGATGCCTGATTCCGCGAAACGCTGCCACACCGGCGGCCCGATCGCTCAGGGACGCCCCCCTACCGTTTCCACATCCTTGGATCGAACGAGAAATCCTCCGGCGGCAGGAGCCGGATCTTTCCGAAGTCGGGGTGGAGGGGATTTAAAAGCACATTTCGCTCGTGGGGGATGACGGTCGCGGGGACCGAAAGGGCGACGCTGACCCGCGAGCGCGCCCAGCCGGTTCCCAGGTCCTTGAGGCGCTCGGGGGCCGGGAAGGTGCGCCAGCCGGCGGGGAGGTCGGCGAGGGAAAGGACGGGGATGCGGAGGTCTGAGGGGATTTCGGCGGCGCGGGACGCCAGGTGCTCGGGCGCGATGTCGGGCTCCAGGTGGATGAAATACTCCAGGGCGGCGAGCGAGAGGGTGTCGGAGGTGTAGACGATCGGCGTCCCCGGATGGTTCCAGCGGCCGCCGTAGAGGCGCGCCCCTTCCCCGGTGTAGGCGCGCTCGGCGTAGCGGGGGGCGGTGATGCGCCATACCAGCCGCGCCGGCCTCGGGGCACCGGTTGCGGGCGCTGCTGGTGGGTCCGACATCTAACTGTAGACGCCGTGCTCGATGCGGCCGAGGATCTCCTCGACCTGGCGGGCTCCGACGTCGGTATCCAGAAGCTCGATCGGCGGATGGCCGCCCAGGGCGCGGTTGCCGCGCCGCAGCCAGAGCGAGGCCCGCTCTTCGCTGCCCAACACCTGCACCGCCTGCGAGGCGAGACGGACGAGGCGGAAGAGCCGATCCGATTCGTCCGGCGAGAGGCGCTGCTCCTGCTTGCGCCGCGCGAGCGTCCGCGGCGGCAGATGGAGCGCCGAGGAGACCTCCTCGCGCCGCAGGTCGAACTTGGCCATCACCGATTCCAACGAGGCATAGGGGAGTCCCGCTCGGATATGGGCGCTCAGATCCGCGGGGCCTTCGACGGGGTTGTCCAGTGTTGCGCGCCCCCCCAGGGCTTCAACGATCACAGATGTAGCTGGCATGGTTCCCTCCTTCCCAGCCATCTGGCACAGAGTATAGCGCCAAATGGCGTCGAACGCCAGTCTCCTACCCATAGCGTTTGTCACGCCTACCGCACTCCGACCGGTCGTATCAGCACCGTCCCGCGCTTCTCCCGCAGATCGATCTGAAGCTTCCCCACCTCGCCCGGCGGCAGCTGGTCGGGATCTAACGTCAGCACGTAGTAGCCGGAGATCGTCCGCACCAGCTCGCGGATGGCGAGGTCGGGTTCCTCGTAGGTCTTGGCGTAGGTGCCACCGGTCGCCTCGGCCACCGATTCGAGCCCGATCTCCAGGTCATGGACGGAGGCCTCGGTGACGTCCAAGACGAAGACCGAGGTGTGCGCCGCGGCGAGCGCCTGGATGGCGGGAGCGAAGCCCGGGGTCATCGTCGTCCCCCCGGAGCCGAAGCGGCCGAGCCCCCAGCCGAGGAAGATCAGCACCTTCTCCCCGCCGATCGGCCGCAGAGCCGCCGCGGTCTCGACGAGCGCTTTTTCCGGCGACGCGATGTCGGCCGCCTTCCCAACATCGAAACTCTCGGCCAGCGACGGCGGCCCCGCCACCGTCACCACCGGTGGAACCGCACCGAAGCGGATCGCCCGATCGACCGCGGCGTGGGCGACGTCGCGATCCGCGGTGAAGTCCTGCCAGAGCTTCAAATGGGAGTCGAACGAGACGACCGCCACCCGATCCTCGGGATCGAGAGCGGCGAGAAGCTTCCTCACATAGGGCAAGGTTTTCAGGTGCCCCCGGGTGCGGACCGCCGAATTGGCGTCCGCCTGCACGAAGAGGACGACGAGCTTGCCGGTCGAAACCGCGACAGGCTCCGGAACGGCAGCCGTCGCGGAAACGGCAGGGGTTTCCGGGACCACTTTTTCCGGCGTCGCCGGCGTTTCCTGAGACGAAATCCAGTCGACCGCAACGACAGGCACCTCTTTGTCGCCCAACCGAACCCGGAAGTCCCGCGGCAAAAGGCCCCGGATCGGCTCCCCCCGACCGTCGACCACACGGAGGACAATCGTGCTCAGCCGGATGTCGATCTCGGCCTTGAACTCAGGTTTGGCGGGAGAGGGTGGAGCGGAGGCATGGAGAGGGGACCAGGGGAGGAGCAGGAAGAAAAGACAGACCGCGGAGCGCATGAATAAGGATAGCCCCCCTTCACTCGATCCGCACCACGATCTTCCCCCGCGTATGCCCGGTCTCGCTCGCCGCCAAGGCCCTCTGGATCTCGTCCAAGGGGTACACCCGCCCCACCGCCGGCCGGAGCTTGCCGATCTGGATGAGATGCCCGAGGACGTCCAGATCCTGGCCGCTCGGACGGGTGTGGATGAAGCGGGCCCGGCGCTTGTGGCCGGCGAGGCTCCCCAGGGCGGTGAGAGCGACCCAGATCGATAATTTCAATCCGGCCTGGGTGGTGACGTAGATGCCTCCATCGTGGGCGAGCACCGCCGTGCAGTCGTCGAAGGTGCGGTTCCCCACCGCGTCGAAGACCACGGCGTAGGCCGCGTCCTCCCCTGTGAAGTCGACCTCCTCGTAGTCGATCGCCCGCTCGGCGCCGAGACCGAGCACGAGCTCCTGGTTGCGGCCGCTCGCCACGCCGGTCACCTGGGCCCCCAAGGCGACCCCGATCTGCACCGCGAAGTGGCCCACTCCCCCGGCGGCGCCGTTGACGAGGAGCTCCTCCCCGGAGGCGAGCTGGCCGCAGTCGCGGAGAGCCTGGAGGGCGGTCAAACCGGCCAGGGGGATAGCGGCGGCCTCCTCGAAGGAGAGGAGGGGCGGTTTGGGGGCGAGCGCCGACTCCTGGGCGACCGCGTACTCGGCAAAAGCGCCACCCAAGGGATTGTCGAGCAGGCCGTAGACCTCGTCCCCCGGCCCGAAGCGGGAGACCTCGGGGCCGATCTCCACCACCTCGCCCGCGGCGTCGAAGCCGAGGACGGCCGGGAGCGGCGCCCGCAGCAGCAGGCGTATCTTCCCTGAGCGGATCTTCCAGTCGATGGGATTGACGCTCGCCGCCCGGACCTTGAACAACACCTGTCCGGGACCCGGTCGCGGCGGCTCCATCTCGCGGACGACCAGCTTGTCGCCGCCGCCGTAGCCCTCGAGCACCGCCGCCTTCACGGCGTCGTTGGCGCCAGGGGCGCCAGGGACGCCTGAGGCGCCAAAGCGAGGGCACGGATGGGGCTGCCGCTCCCCTGGACGATCTTGAGCGGCGCGGCGATCACCACCGCTCCCGTCGGCGGCAGGCGGTCGAGATTACAGAGGCTCGCGAGCCCGAAACGGCCGGCGCCGTGGAGGAAGGTGTGGGCGGGAAAGGGAGGATCGAAAGTGAACGCCTGTCCGGCGTCGGTCCCCACCGTTTCGGCGCCATAGCCCAGGATGTCCCGCTCTTCCAGAAGAAAGAGGAGGGCGTCCTTGCGCGGGCCGGGGCTGTGCGGGCCGGTCGCGTCGGCGTTCAGGAACGCCTGCGCCCCCTGCCGCCGGCTCCAGCCGGTCTGGAGGAGCACCCAGGCTCCCGCCGGGATGCGGCCGTGCTCGAACTCCCAGGCGAGGAGAGCGTCCCGGGTGAGGAGAAAGTCGGGATTCGCCGCCACGTCGGCGGTGACGTCGACGACGCAGGCCGGCCCCACGAGGCGGCCGGGGGGAATCGTGTCGCAGGCGTTTCCCGGCAGGTCCCGCCCGGTGATCCAGTGGATGGGGGCGTCGAAGTGGGTGCCGGTGTGCTCGCCCAGGTGGAGGACGTTCCAGTACCAACCCGGCCCCTTCTCGTCGAAACGCGAGATGGGTTCGAGCGTCAATCCCGGCGAGGGTGCGAATTCGGGGGGCAGGCCGATGACCGGGGTTTCGGCGCTCAAGGGCTGGGTCAGGTCGACGACCTGGACCGTGCCGGCGGCTAAGTCGGCGATCAGCTGGTGTAGCGAGGAGGTCATCCGTTCTCCCTTCCTTTCTCTCCTGACGCCTCTGCCGGTGGGCGCAGATGGCGCTCGAACTGGAAGCGGTTCTCCAGCAGATGGAGGTCGATGAAGTACGACGACGGCCCCTTGGGCTCGACCTTGGCGACGATCACGGCGAGCTCGCGAGCGGCGACCGCGGCGTCGAAGGCCGCGACGAGCTCCTTCTCGCTCCGCACCGTGGCCGTCCGCGGCACCCCGGAGGCGGCGGCGATGGCGGCGAGATCGCTGCCGGTCGCCGTGGCGGTCGTGAAGCTCCGCCCCACCGAGAGGAGCACCTCGTTGTCGAAGATGACGTGGATGAGGTTCGCCGGCCGGTGGCGGGCGAGGGTCGTCAGGCTCCCCAGGTTCATGAGCACCGAGCCGTCGCCGTCGATGACGACGACCGGCAGCTCGGGGCGCGAGATGGCGATCCCCAGCCCCACCGAGGAGGCGAGGCCCATGGCGTGCCAGACGTAGAAGAAGCCCGGCTGGTGGCCGAGCGAGAAGAGCTCGGCCGGCGCCGCCCCCATGTTGGTGACGACGATCCGCGAGGCGAGGCGCGAGTAGAGGGCGGCGAGAGCGTCCAGGCGGAGCATCAGTCCTCCCACATGAGGCCGCGGCAGAGGAGGAGCGCCACCGGCCGCAGGTTCGCTTCGGCGAGCACCTGGGCCTGGCGCACCCGCGCCGCCACGTGCGCCGGCTCGTCGAGCGCGAGGTAGGGGATGCGGAGGGCGTCGAGCACTCCCTCGGTGACCCCGCCCCCCTCCGTCTGCCAGGGGTGCTCCTCGCCGAAGCCGCCACGGTAGCTCACCAGCATGAGGAGGGGAATGCGATAGAGCTGGGCGAGGGAGACGATGCCGTTGATGCTCGCCAAGAGCCCATGGTTCTGCATCAGCATCGCCGAGCGCACGCCCGCCAGGTGCGCGCCGGCCGAGATCCCCACCCCCTCCTCCTCCTTGGCGAGGCGAACGAGCCCCATCTCGGGATCCTCGTCGGCCAGGGTGACGAGGTGGACGAGCCAGGTCTCGGGGAGAACGGAGAGCAGGCGGATGCCGCAGCTCTTGAGAGCCGCGTAGACGATCTTCGAATTCGCCTCTGAGACCGGCATCACCCCACCCCCGCGAGGAATCGCGTCACTCTATCACCGTGCCAGGGGCCGCTCGATCGTCATAGACTGCCCGGCATGGACCACGAAGACGGCAAGCCGCGCTGCGCCTGGGTCCCGGCAGACCCGCTCTACCTCGAATACCACGACTCGGAGTGGGGAGTCCCCGTCCACGACGAGCGGAAGCTCTTCGAGATGCTCATCCTCGAAGGCGCCCAGGCGGGGCTCTCCTGGATCACCATCCTCAAACGCCGTGATGGCTACCTGAAGGCTTTCGCCGACTTCGATCCCGAGAAGGTCGCCCGCTTCACCCCGGCCCGGATGGAGAAGCTCCTAGAAGACCCCGGGATCATTCGGAACCGCGCCAAGGTGCTCTCGGCGGTGGCGAACGCCCAGGCGGTTCTCGCCGTGCGCGAGGAGGAAGGGGGCCTCGACCGGCTTCTCTGGAGCTTCGTGGGCGGCAAGCCGAAGCGGAACGCCTGGTCGAACCCCGGCGACGTCCCGGCCGAAACCCCCGAGTCGAAAGCCATGAGCAAGGAGCTCAAGCGCCGCGGCTTCGCCTTCGTGGGACCCACGGTCTGCTATGCCTTCATGCAGGCCGTAGGGATCGTCAACGATCACGCGACCTTCTGTTTCCGTTACAAGGAGCTGGCGAAATAGAGCCGGGTTTTAAGGCCCGACGCTTCGCTCTACGGCTTTTCCTCCGGGCTCTTCTTCTCCTCGCCTCCGTCCTTCGGCTCTTTCGGCCGGACCGCGATGTAGGTCACCGTGTCCCACGAGTTGTGGATGCCGGTGAACAGCAGCAGCAGGGCGGTCCCGGCGATGGCGAAGAGCGCCGCGGTGGAATCCCGCGGCAGCCGGATCGCCGCCCAGAGGAGCCCGCCGTAGGCGAGGAACGGGAACACGGCATGCCAAAGCCAGTCCTCGAACACCGGCACATAGCGCGTCTGGCGGCTCGCGCGCCAGATGACGATCATCACGTAGATCACCCCGGCCACCCCACAGACGCCCAGAAGGACGTCGGCCCGGGCGATTCCCCGCCAGGGGGCGCTCAGGATCGCCGAAAGGAGCAACACCGCGCAGAAGTGGAGGATCGTCGGCGTGCCGAACGCCGCGATCTCGCGCGAAGTGCTCTTGGTTCGCGATCCGGCGACAAGGGCAATGACGACGAACTGCAGCCCGATCAGGGCCGCCGCGGAGGAGCCGACGATGACGTAGAAGTTCTCCCAGGTGGCGAAAGGGGAGGCGGCGGCTTCGCTCATGCGCCGCCGCCGAAAACCCCTTCGTAGACGGCGGCGAGGGAGAGCTCGCAGGCGATCGAGGGCAAGGGCAGGTGGTCTTCGAGTCGCCGCGCCTCGGAGAGCAGCCAGGCGCCCTCCGGCTGACGGGAGAACCGTTCGACGTTGACGCGGTCTTGGGCCACGAAAACCACTTCATGGAGCGTCTCGATCGTCCGGTAGTGCCCGAACTTCCTGCCGCGGTCGTAGGCTTCGGTCGAAGGGGACAGAACCTCGACGATCAGGGTGGGATTGAGCAGCGTATCGGGCTCGGCAAACCGGCGCTCCCCACAGACGACGACGATGTCCGGATAGGTATAGAGGCCCGTCTCGCTGACCTGGAGCCGCATGTCGGCGATCGACGCCCGGCAGGGCCGGCCACGCAGCTGGGAATGGAAGCTGCTCGCGATGTTCCACACGATGTCGTTGTGCTCGGCGCTGGCACCCGACATCGCGAAGATCTCGCCGTCGAGAAATTCATGCCTCTCTTCCGACTGGCGCTCCAAGGCGAGGTACTCCTCGGCGGTCATTTTGCGCTGAGGCTCTGCCATCGAAATAGGGTATCACGGGGATCAGCGGCCGGTCGGCGGCCCCGGATCGGCTCTCTTTTGCCCAGGGGAAAGAACCCTTGGAGCCGCGCAAAGACCTTATTGAGCTGCGGATGGACCTAAGAGACCCGCGGCCTCCTCCTTTAAAGCCCGCGTATGTTCTTGTCAGGCCTGAGAAAGCTCCTATACGCCGCGGAGGGCTCTCACTGCGACGCGAAGAGATCACTCCGTGCGGTGACGTGACCACTTCGGCCAGCGAATAGAGACTGCCCCCTTGCTACAAGGTCTTTTCACCACCCTCTTAGGTCTCTCCGCGAGCCTCTTAGGCCTTTCCGCCGGCCTCTTGGCTCATTCCACGAGCCTCTTAGCTCTCTGCGCGAGTCTATGGGCTCCTTTCACGACTCTATTCGTTCCTGCCGCGAGCCTCTTTGCTCCTTTCGCGAGCCAACCGGTCGCTTTCCATGACGAAGGGGCGGCCGTACCGCGCCGCCCCCGAGCGAATGTCCGGTTGTCGTGCTCAGTGCTGGCGTCGAGCCCGGATCTTCCCCACCTGTTCCTCCGCGCCCGGCCCCGCCACCTCGAGCAGCGTCGCGAGCGCCAGAGGAGAACGGGCGATCGCCTCCAGCAGGTGCAGCCTCTCGACCCAACCGGGCTCGTACCGGTCGAGCCATCCGGCGACCACGGGTCCCTGCTCGCCGTAGACGATGCGGACGGGATAGCCGTCGGGGGTTTCCTCTTCTGCCAGGTGGAAGAGCGGCTCGCGGTCGACGACGGGCAGGAGGATCGCGAGGAGCCGCGCGATCTCCTCGTGCCACCAGACGGCGACGGGCCGATCCCCGGCCTCCAGGTCTTCCCAGGCCCGAAGAACGGCGACGGCGCCAGGCTTGCCGGGAATGGCATCGACCTTCCACGGGCCGGCGAGCTCGGCTTCGGCGGCAGTGATGCTCTCGTCCCGCTCGCGCAGGCAGGCCAGATAGTCGGCGGAGAAGGCGTTGGCGAGGGGGGGTACGGAGGGACTGCTACTATGGTGCGGGCTGCGCATGAGAGAGGCGGAAGGACGCACGCGGCAGGAGAAAAAGAAGAAAGAAATGCCGGCGGGACGCCAGCGGTCCGTGCGCCCGTGAGCGCACTCGTTCAGAGAGGTGCAAGTCCTCTCCAGGCATACGTTCTCCGGCCTGGAGCCAAAGGTAACTGCGTCGCCGTGAGGCGGGGTGGGGAGCAACCGGAGGTGAGAGACCGGTCCGCAGGATGACGAACTTGATTCGGCCTTGTGCGCTCGGCGAGCCCGCGGACTAACGGCGAAGCCCAGACCTGCAAGGGAAGCCCATCGAGCTGAGGGGTAGCGTGCTAAAGCAGCGATGGGGGGGCACGGGGTGGTTGAAGGCAGAACGGTCTCAGAGGAACGGGTGACGTGAAGCGGGGAGACCTCGGGAGAGGGTGAAGGAGCCCCCCGAGGAGTCAGAGTCTTCGTAGTAGCGCAGAAGCGTCGTAATGGGCGTGGAGCCAAGGAGGACAGGAAGGTGGATGCATGAGGAACAGCCAGACGGAAGCCGAACCGGCGGGAGTGCCTGAAAGGGCTAAGCAAGCCGGAGAGACCTCGGGCCGGTGGTCCTGGGTGGAACCCAATGTCTGGACCGCACGCATGTTGACGGCCCTCGAGTCGGGGGTCAAAGGAGGTACGTGGTACAGCCTGATCGACAAGGTCAGCTCGCTGCGCAACCTGAAGTCAGCCTTCACGCAAGTGAAGCGCAACGATGGGAGCGCAGGCGTGGACCATGTGACGATCGGGATGTTCGAGGCCCACCTAGAGGAGAACCTGCAACTCCTGGCGGTCTCGCTGCAAGAGGGGAATTACAGCCCTCAGGCGATCCGCCGGGTTTGGATACCGAAACCAGGGAGCAAGGAGAAACGCCCTCTGGGGATTCCAACGGTTCGAGACCGGGTGGTTCAGACTGCATTGCGCAACGTGCTGGAACCGATCTTCGAGCGGGATTTCGCAGCCCAGAGCTACGGGTTCCGACCGGGAAGAGGGACCAAGGATGCCCTGCGTCGAGTCGCTGAGCTTCTCAACGCGGGATATGTGCACGTGGTGGATGCGGATCTCCAGAGCTTCTACGACACGATTCCCCGCCAGCCGCTGCTGGAGCAGGTGGGGGGCAAGGTCGCCGACAGCAAGGTCCTGGAACTGCTCGAAGCCTATCTCGGGCAGGAGGTGCTGGAGAGTGCGAAACACTGGACTCCGGAGCGGGGAACTCCGCAAGGAGCCGTGATCAGCCCTCTGTTGTCCAACATCTACCTGGATCCTCTGGATCATCACATGGCGCAACTGGGCTATGAGATGGTGCGGTACGCCGACGACTTTGTGATCTTGTGCCGCAGCCACTCTGAAGCCCAAAGTGCGTTGAGGGAGGTCGAGGGTTGGACCACCGCGGCAGGACTGCGGCTTCATCCCGAAAAGACTCGGATCGTCGAAGCCACCCAGCGTGGTGGTTTCGACTTCCTGGGCTACCACTTCGAGAGGGGCCTTCGTTGGCCCAGCAAGAAGAGCCTGCGGAAGTTCCAGGACAAGATCCGAGCGGAGACCAAGCGCACCAATGGGCACAGCCTTCAGCGGGTGGTTTCGGAGTTGGTCCCGATCCAAAGGGGCTGGTTTGAGTACTTCAAGCATAGCCACTGGACGGTCTTTGAGAAGCTGGACAAGTGGATCAGGATGCGTCTCCGTAGCCTCCTGCGCCATCGTCAAAAGCGCAAGGGACGGTCACGGGGCCGAGACCACAACCGCTGGCCTAACGCCTTCTTTGCTGAGCAGGGGTTGTTCTCCTTCCAAGCAGCCTATGCTCAGGCCCGTCAATCCTCTCGGAGGTAAGACCACCAACCGGAGAGCCGGATGCGGGAGATCCGCACGTCCGGTTCGGAGGGAGGGGGGGCCGGGAATCCAACCGGCTCTCCCTACCCCTATCAGGGAAAAAGCAGCAGCCGTAATTCCCTGGTGAACGTCGCACCTCCGGCGACAGATCGGTCCCGGGGAAAAGCCGCCGGCGTAATTCCCTGGGACCGCTGGCGTCCTCGCCGGCTCTTTCGTTTGTCTTAAATAGGAGGTTCTTGGCCTTCGGTCTCCGCAGCCTGAGGCTCCGGCGCTTCCGGTATCGCCTCCTCCCCCGCCCGCAACTGCTCGAAAACCTTCCGCCCCATCCCCGGACCCAACGCCGCCTGCAGCTCTTCGAGCGGCGCTTCTTTCACCCCCGTGACGCTGCCGAACCGCTGGAGCAACAGCTTCCGGCGTCGCGGGCCGATCCCGGCCAGGTCGTCGAGCTTGCTGTGGAGGGTCCGCACGGATCTCCTCGCGCGGTGCTTGGAGACGGCGAAGCGGTGGGATTCGTCGCGGATTTGCTGGAGGAGCCTCAGGCCCGGGTCTTCCTTCGGGAGGCGCAGGGTCTCGGGGAGGCCGGGGACGTAGACCTCCTCCTCTCGCTTGGCGAGCGAGATGATCGGCGTCTCCTCGACCCCCAGGTTCACCAGCGCGTCGAGCGCCGCGTTCAGCTGGCCGCGGCCGCCGTCGATCAGGATCAGGTCGGGCATCGCTCCCAGCTCTTCGAGGCGCCTCTTGTAGCGGCGGCCGACCGCTTCGTGCATGGAGGCGAAGTCGTCCGGCATGCCTTCGGCGATCTTGATGTTGAAGCTCCGGTACTCGGACTTCCGCATTTTTCCCTCTTCCCAGACGACGAGCGAGGCCACGGTCTCGCCGCCCTGGAAGTGGGAGATGTCGAAGCCCTCGATCCGGCGCGGCGGCTCGGAAAGCTCCAGGTGACGCTCCAAGGCGATGGCGCCGGGGGACTCGACGGAGTCGGCGCGGAAACGGCGATGGTGGGCGAGTTGGGCATTGTGATGGGCGAGGGCCACCCGGTCGGCCTTGTCGCCCCGGGACGGCATGCGGACGTAGACCTTCTCCCCCTTTTTCTCACAGAGCCATTCGAGGAGCGCCTCCTCCCCCTCGATCGGCACCGGCAGGTGGATCTCCTTGGGGATGAAGGTCGTGCGATCGTACAGCTGGGGGAGGAGCTCGGAGAGGAGCTGCTCAGGGGTGATCTCCCCCACCGCTTCCCAGAAAAGCTCCCGGCGGTCGAGCACCTGGCCGTCGCGCATGACGAGCACCGCCACCGCGGCATGGCCGCCCGAGACGTAGGCCCCGAAGACGTCGACGTCCTCCCCGCCCACCGAGGAGAGCTTGCGGCGCTGGCTGATCGACTCGATCTCGGCGAGGGTGTCCCGCAGCTGCGCCGCCTTCTCGTAGTCGGTCGCCTCGGCCGCCTCCCACATCTGGCGCTTCAGATCCTTGACCAATGGCTCGCTCTTCCCCGCCAGGAAAAGCTTCGCCTGGTGGACCGCGCGGTCGTAGGCCTCCTTCGTCGTCAGCCTTTCGACGCAGGGGCCGAGGCAGCGGTGCATGTCGTAGTAGAGGCAGGGGCGCGGCAGGCTGCCGTCGATCTCGATGTGGCAGACCCGGATCCCGAAGAGCTTCTGCACCAGCTTGATCGCCTTCCTCGCCAGGCCGCCGGGGAGGAAGGGGCCGAAGTAGTCGGCGCGGTCCTCCCGGATGCGGCGGGTGAAGGCGATGCGGGGGAACTCCTCCTTGGTGAGCTTCAGGTAGGGATAGGTCTTGTCGTCCTTGAGGAGGATGTTGTAGCGCGGCTTCTTCTTCTTGATCCAGTTGTTTTCGAGGAGGAGCGCCTCGGGCTCGGAGTCGGTCGCCACGAACTCCAGGTCCGCCGCCTCGGCGACCATCGCCGCCAGGCGCGGCTCGTGGTCGCGAACCAGGTAGGAGGAAGCGCGCTTGCGTAAAGACTTCGCCTTGCCGACGTAGAGAACCTTCCCCCCGGCATCCTTGAAAATGTAGATGCCCGGTCGGTCGGGAAGCTCGCGGATGCGCTGGACTAGGAGGTCGGCGTACGGCATGGCTTAAGCACCGGCTATATTCTAAGCCCGGCGAGAGCCCGATAATTCCCCGGATCGTCGATCCGGCCTCCTGCTCGCCGCGGAGGGCCACGAGGGGATCGAGGGTCGCGGCGCGGCGGCCGGCAGGTAGCCGGCGACGGCGGTGAGGAAGACCACCACCCGCCTATTGGGAGCGAATCGTCGTCGTCACGGTGACCGGATATTTTTGGTCGACGCCTGCGTGGTCCAGCTCAGTACCGTCCGTTCGACGCATTTTCCAGGTAGCCCGAAATCGTGCTTCCGACCGACGCAGCGTCATGACGATTTTGATTCTGGGTCGCCAGAATACATTTTTCATCACGCCACCTGAATAGCGTGTGATCGTTGCCGCCAGCATGGCACCCTCGGCCGTGCATGCGAAATCCGTCTTGATCTCGCGCGAATCCAGGGAGTCAAGCACAGGACCGAGAGCGAGGAGAGTCACCTCCTGCCGACCGGCGGCGTCAGATCGTGCCGCTGAGGAGGCCAGGCTCGGCGGCGCCTCGCGATTGGGCCCGGTGGCACGAAGCGCCTCTTCTTCGGAATCCTCTGAAAGAGCGACGGAGTGAATCTCCAGGAGGGGACAGGTCAGGTTGGAAGCATGCGCAGAGGCAATGCCCGACAGTAGGCTGAACGAACAGCAGAACACAATCGCTTGGTGTCGCGCGAGCATTGGGGACAACCTTTCTTTCATCAGTGGGTCGAGGCTTGGCACCTTCCCTCTCGCCGATCCCCGATTCGCAGAGCATGGCAAGAGCGGAGCCAAGGCGGACCAGCCCGAGAGTAGACAAAGCTGGAGCCTCCACGGGGACAGCGTGGAGGCTCCAGTGAGAGGTGATCCAAGTGACGTCTCCGTCACACCACCAGGCGGGACGAGAACTTTAGGGGCATTTGGCGAAAGCGCTGGTGTCCTGCACGGGCTGGAAGGGCGTGCCCTGGGGATTCCTATACGTCTTCGCGATGCCCGTCGCCGTGTCGGTGACGGTCATCACTGTGTTCACATTCGTCAGGCCACCCGCGAAGACCCAATAGTGCCCGCCCAGCCCGCACCCGTCCAACACCTTGACCACCAGCTCGACGTTGCTGCTGTCGAAGAACCAGAAGTACCCGGTGTCGCTGGTGAGCGCTACCGGCGTGCCGGTACCGCTCTTGCCGTCGGACGTGTGCCAGGTGACGTCGACCTGGAAGCGGTTGTTGTTGAGGCGTAGGGCCCGGGACGAGAGCACCGTCGCGGTCTCCGCCGTCTCTTCTGCGAGCTGCCGGGTCCAGTCCTCCACGCTCGCGCTGGCCTCCGACTTGACCGAAGCCGCGGCGTCGGCCGCGGAGCAGGTGGCGAAAGCGCTGGTGTCCTGGATCGGCTGGAAGGGCGTGTTGGCCGGATTCAGGTAGGTCTTGGCGATCCCGGTGACCGTGTCGGTGACCGTGATCTTCGTGCTGACATTGGTGAGGCCGCCGGCGAAGACCCAGAAGTTGGAGTCCAGCCCGCAGCCGTTGATCACCTTGACGACCGCCTCGGCGTTGCTGGCGCTGAAGAACCAGAGATAGCCGGTGTCCGGCGTCAACTGAACCACTTGGGCCTGGCCCGACTGCGTGCCGGAGTCGAAGGTCGCGCTGACGGCGAAACGACCGTTGTTGAGGCAGAGGGTCGTGCTGCCGGGCACGCAGGAGCTACCGTTGATCGAATTTACCGTGATGCCAGGATACTGATAGGTCGTCACATCGGTAACGCTCGTAACAGCGATTCCTCCCGCCCCGGAGCCCCCGCCGGACTGGTCTGTCTTAAACGTTGCAACTTCGCCAGCGATTCCATTGTAGGTGCTGGTCCAGGTGAAGCCGATTCCCAGGTCGGTTGCCGTGCCATCTGCGTTGACTCCCGCCAAGTGGGTAGTAAATCCGACGTAGCTGCCTGAAGGCTCCGTCTTGGAGCTGCAATTTGGCCCCCCTGCATCGGGGCCACCTGGCAAGCAGAGATCTGCTGGTCTGTCGTGAAATGTGAGCTGATATGCGTCCAGCTCGTGCTGCTGCAGCTCGCCCGAGCTGGCGTCGTAATAAAACGGATAACTGTTGTCGACAGCATCGTTTAAATAACCTCCGCCAGAAGGGGGATCGTTGAACGGAACTCTGGCGCTGGTCAATCTGACGCTGCCGTTGACCTTGCTGTCGAAGGCACCGCCAATGTTCCGGGCATAAAACTCGCTAGGGTCGTTCTTGTGCGTAACTTGCTGGACCCAGTCGAAGTCTCTAAATCCGCAATAATTCGCTGCCCGCGCAAGCGTAAAATTGAGATTCGGAATGAAGGTGGCATCGATGTTCGGTCCCGATGCCGTGTGGGTCACGGAATTATTGAGGATCGAAGAACAGGCCGTCGCGGCATTGAGCGCGTTCTCCAAAGCAAAATATCCCATCCCGCCGTTGGGCGGGATCGGCACGATGAAATGGACGATCCCCGAGGTAAAATCTGAGCTGATGTCTGAAAAATAAGCATTCGGGCCGCCATATCCAGTATCGTCTTGAGAATTGCCTTGGATTCCGTAGGTAGTCAGACCATCGCCATCGAATGCAAATATGTCTAATTGTGACCTGAGACCAAGAGTGGTTATGGCAATTTTGCTGTTGTTTCTAACGCCGATGAGAGTATCGTCGTCTCCATCATAGGGGCCTTGGGAGGTGAGCGTGACGGACGTCCCGGTATCTGTCACGGTAATGATCGCATTGCAACCAGTCGCTTGGCCGACAGCGGGACATTGGGCAGCGACAGAGGCTGCCGAGGCACAAGCAAGGGTAAGACTCATGACGACGGACGCAAACTGTCTCATGTTCCTCCTTTCGCCCTCGTTGGGCGATGAGATCGATTGGCATATCACTAACTGCCAACAGTAGGTTAGGATTTACAGTATCGCACAGGAGCACTTCGACGAGCAACGGAGGGGACGACTCAGACGAGACTCTGGAGGCCGCCCGGACCTGCTACCCTCTCCGCATGAGCGCCCCCCTCCTCTCCTCCGCTCTCCTCTCGCTCCTCCTGGCCGCCTCCGCCGTTCCCCACTTCCCGGCCCTGGGCCACGAGATCGTCGAGATCGTTCGCCAGAATTTCTACGACCCCCAGAAGGCCGCCCGCTGGGCGACGGAGAACGCGGGCTATGCCGACGGGATGACCGATCCCGCGGCCTTCCACCAGGCGACCCGCGAACGCCTCGCCCGGCTCGGCGCCTCGCACACCCAGTACTACACGCCGGAGGACGTCGGCTACTTCGAGCTCCTCGCTCTCTTCGGCAAGGTTTTAAAGCGCCCCGCCGAGTACGACGGAATCGGCGTCGACTTGGTCGAGCGGGAGGGCGGCTGGTTCGTGGCGCGGACTTTCCCCGACTCCCCCGCCGAGCGGGCGGGGCTTCTACGGGGAGATCGGATCGCCACGGCGGACGGCCTGCCCTTCGCGCCGCGGCGCTCCTTCGCCGGTCGGGCCGGAAGGGAGATCGCGCTCGGGGTCGAGCGCCGCCGGGGCGCGCCGCTCGTCGCCTTGAAAGTCACCCCGCGCCAGGTCCAGCCGCAGGAGGAGTGGCTGGCGGCCCAGCGCGCGGCGACCGGCGTCCTCGACTTCGAGGGTCACCGGATCGCCTATGCCCTCCTCTGGGTCTGCGGTGGGGACGAGCCGCAGCCGATGCTCGCCGATGCCCTCGCCGGACCGCTCGCGAGCGCCGAGGCCCTCGTGCTCGACTTTCGCGGCGGCTTCGGCGGCTGCGACACCTCGTTCCTCAACCTGTTCAATCCCGCCACCCCGGAGCTGGTGGCGATCGATCGCGAGGGACGGCGGACGCCTTACGCGGGGAGTTGGAGGAAGCCCTTGGTCCTCCTCGTCGACGGCGGCACCCGGAGCGGCAAGGAGGTCGTCGCCCGCGCCGTCCAGCGCCATCACCTGGGAACCCTCGTCGGCGAGCGCACCGCCGCCGCGGTCGTCGCCGGCCGGCCCTACGTGCTCACGGACGGTTCGCTCCTCTTCCTCGCCGTCAGCGACGTCCAGGTCGACGGCGAGCACCTGGAGGGGACGGGCGTCGCTCCCGACGTCCCGGTCGCGGCGGAGCTCCCCTACGCCGAGGGCCGCGATCCGCAGTTCCAGAAGGCGCTCCGGATCGCTGCCGGAGCGGGACGATAGACCGCGTCACTCTCCGCGCAGGGTTTCCAGGGGATCGACCGCGCCCGCCTTCTGAGCCGGCGCCAGGCTGGCGGCGAGGCAGACGAAGGCGAGGATCCCGGCGGCGCCCACAAGGGTGACCGCGTCGGTCGGGCGGACGCCGAAGAGCTGGCTTTCGACGAGGCGCCCGAGCGCCCAGGCGGCGGGGAGGGCGATCGCGATGCCGACCGCCGTCAGGATCGCCGCCTCGCGGACGATGAGCCCCGAAGCAGCCCGGCGCGGCGCGCCGAGGGCGAGGCGGATGCCGATCTCCCGGGTGCGGCTGGCGGCCGAGAAGGAGAGTACGCCGTAGAGGCCGATCATGGCGAGGAGCGTCGCCACCGCGGCGAACGCTCCGGCGAGAGTCGCGAGCAGGCGCTCGTTGGTCAGCATGCGATCGAGCTGATCGTCTACCGTGCGGAGCGAGAGCACCGTGAGCGCCGGGTCGATCCGCCGCAGCTCGGCTCGGATCGACTGCATCGCCGCCGCCGACGCGGTGCGGGAGCGCACGTAGAACGCCCCCTCCTTGGCTTTGCCCTCGAAGAACGCGAAGAAGACCTCGGGCTCTTCCTTCCGTAGAGCAAAATCGTGGAAGGTCTTGACGACGCCCACGATCTGGCTGTCGGCGACCACGTCCGGTCCTTCGCCGATGCCGAGCCGTGCGCCCAGCGGATCTTCCGTCTGGAGGTATTTCTCGACGAACGCCTGGTTGACGATCGCCGTGTCGAGCGTCGCGTCCCGTTCCTCGAAGTCGCGGCCGCGGAGCATCGGCACCCCGAGGACGGCGAAGAAACCCGGGCTGACCGAATTCATCGCCAGGTCTTCGGTCACGATGTGCTGCCGGCCTTCCACGGTCACCGGATTGTTCCATCCCCCACCCGAAAGCATTTCGAAGCGGGAGATGCCCACCTGCTCGACCCCGGGCGTCCGCTGCATCGCGTCGAGGACGCGGCGCAGGAGGAGCTTCGCCCGCGCGTCGTCGTAGCCGTTGTTCAGGGGATCGAGCCGGAACATCAACAGGTTGCTGGTGGAATAGCCCGGTCCCTGGTCGCGGAGGGCGCCGAGCGTGCGGGTGAAAAGGCCGGCACCGATCAGAAGGATGAGAGCGAGAGCGAATTGGCCGATGACGAGCGCCTTGCGAAAGCCCAGGCCTCCGGCGACCGACGACGATTCCCGCTTCAGAGCCGACCCCGGCTGGATCGAGGCGGCGTAGAGGGCCGGCGCCGAGCCCGAGATGAGGGCCGCGAGAGCGGTCACGACCAACGCGAAGCCGAGGATGCGGAGATCGACGTCCGAGCGCAGGGCCACCCCGGCGGCTCCGGTAGGCAGAAAGGACAGGATGGTGCGGCTGACGAGCGGCGCCAGGAGCACCCCGGCGGCACAGCCGGCGGCGGCGAGGAGGCCGTTTTCGACCAGCTGCTCGGCGAGGATGCGCCGCCGCGAGGCGCCGAGGGCGACCCGCATCGCGGTCGCCCGGCGGCGGGAGAGGGCCTTGGCGAGCGACAGGTTGGCGACGTTTAAACAGGCGAGGAGCAGAATCAGACCGGTCGCGGCGAGCAGGATCAGAATCGGCTGCCGGAGCCGGCGCCTGAGGTCCGACCGCCCGTCCGCGGCGGGCAGCACTTCGAGGGTCGACGCCAGGTATTCCTTCATCTGCCCGGCGGTCACCGGCGGCCAGCCTTCGCGCCGCGTATCCGCCGGCAGGTACGCCGCAAACCAGGGCGCGAGCTGCGCCTTGGCCTGTGCCGCAGTGACCCCCGGCTTCAGGCGGCCGAAGACGTGCAGCCAGCGGGTGCGGCGGTCGTTGAGCGCCTCCCAGCCGGGCGTCGCCTGGCGCTTCATCATGATGGGAAGCCAGAGCGCCGGCACCGAGCCCCAATCGACGCCGCGGAAGCCCCGCTCGGCGACGCCGACGACGGTCATCGGGAAGCTGTTGACGAGGATGTGCTTGCCGACGATCCGGGGATCGGCGCCGAGTCGGTTCTGCCAATAGTCGTAGGAGAGGACGACGACGGGATGCGCGTCCGGATGGAGATCGTCGGCGCCGGCGAGCAGCCGGCCGCGCGCGGGCCGCACGCCGAGGGTCGGGAAGTAGGAGCCGGAAACGAGCTCCGCCCCGACCGCCTCCGTCCCGTGTCCGACCGTCAGGTGCACGTCGATCGGGCAGCGGGCGAAGACGTCGGCGAAGACTTGGGTCTCTTCCCGGAGGTCGCGATAGAACGGGTACGAGAAAAGGTTGTAGGTGCCGCGCCCACCGCCGACGAAGGTGCCCTTCCAGTCGAGGAGGACGAGCTGCCGGGGCTGGACCACCGGGAGCACCCGCACCAGCGCCTGGTCGGCGAGCGAGAAAATCCCGGTGTTGAAACCGATGCCGAGCGCGAGCGAGAGGATGACGATGGCGCTCGACACCGGCCCCCGCCGGATCTGGAGGAGAGCGTGACGGACGTCGCGCCGCAGGTGGTCGAGCCACAGGAGGCGGCTCGCCTCGTAGAAGCGCTCGCGGCTGCGGGTGACATTGCCGAAGGCCCGCCGGGCGGCGGCCCGCGCCGCCTCCGGGCGCATCCCCTCCTCCACCAGCCGGTCCGCCTCGATCGCGAGGTGGGCCTCGACCTCTTCGCCGAAATCCTCGTCGCTCCGCCGTGTCTTCCCAAACATGTCGTTACGCTCCTTGCCCGTCGGCGCCGGAAGGCGCCAGAACCCGTCCCATGGCCGCCACGAGGCGCTCCCAGCGGTCCGCCTCGCGCACCAGCTGTCCCCGCCCGCGCGGGGTGAGCGCATAGAAGCGCGCCTTGCGATTGTTCTCGCTCGTGCCCCAGGTCGCCGCGACCCAGCCCTTGGCTTCGAGCCGCTGGAGCGCCGGGTAGAGCGAGCCGTGATCCACCAGCAACACCTCGCCGGAGGACTGTTGGATGGCCCGCGCGATCCCCTGGCCATGCTGTCGGCCGAAGACCAGGGTGCGCAGGATGAGGAGGTCGAGCGTGCCCTGGAGCAGCTCGATGCGATCGTCGTTCTCGTCTTGGGTTGACATTCTACCTGAGAGGATAAGGCGGCTCGGGTCGGATGTCAACCCAAAGGGCGGGTAAGGGTTCAGATCTGGCGACTCGGCAGCCGAATCGGGACGATCGCCCGCCCCGTTTCCAGCTCAGGCAGGAAGAACTGCGAATCCCAAGGCGGCGCCGTTCTTCCGAACCCGATCGTCCAGGCTGAGCAGAACGAGATCCGAGACGACCGCACGCGCGGAAAGGGCGCTCGCGAGGTGCAATGCATCCAGGGTGCGGACCGGCTCCTCAGGGAATCGCTGGCGCGCCCGCTCGAGAATCTCTCGATCGATCCGCATGAGTGTCAGTGGACCGAGATGGCCTCCAGGAGCGCCCGCCTTCGGGTCATCTCCAACTCGGACAAGCTGCCGGTGGCATGCGCTCGGATCAGACTACGGTCACATTCGGCCAGTGTGAGGTCCGAGGCGAACACCCACTCCGCTTCGCCGAAGGCAGCCTTGACGTCGTCGGCAGGTCTTTCCGCGAGCAACCAGGCGAGCACTGCGCTCGACTCCGCGTAGAGGTTCATCGCTCTCCGCGATCTTCGTCGAGCAGCCTGGCCGCTGTGCCGGGAGGGGTCACCGATCGAAGCAGGGGATAGGCACTGGGGTGGTTCGGCTTCAAGGGCAGCCGGACGAGTCCCTTTCGGGCCATCTCGGCGAGACCGGGATACTTCTTCTCCAACTCGCTGCTTTCGGATGGCGAGCGCATTTCCGCCACGGCCTCGCCACGATCGGTCACCACGATGACCTCTCCCTCTCGGACGTGCCGGATGTATTCGCTCAGATGATCCTTGAGCTCACGGATTCCAACCTGCTTCATCGACTTAAGTGTAGCCTCCTGTAGCCAGGTCGTCAAAGACAGCTCCCCGCCGCTCGCCACGCACACGCCGCGCCCTCCCGAAGGTGTAAGATCCTGGCCCATGAAGCTCGCCCTCTTCGTGGGTTTAGGCCTCTTCACGGCCTTCTATCTCGCCGTCCTGGTGAGCGCCGTGCGCCGCCGCGTTCGCTCCACCGGCGATATGGACGCGACCGGCGAGGCCGGAGACACCGGCAGGAGCTCGGTGGCGCCTTCCCTCTTCGAGGTGGCGCTCGGCTTCGTCACCGCCTTCTTCGACACCCTGGGGATCGGCTCCTACGCGCCGACCACCGCCGTGCTCAAGCTGCGGCGCCGGGTCGCCGACGAAAAGATCCCCGGTACCTTGAACGTGGGGCACACGCTCGCCACCATCACCCAGGCCTTCATCTTCATCGCCATCGTGACCGTCGAGCTGCGCACCCTGGTGCTGATGATCGCGGCCGCCTGCCTGGGCTCCTGGCTCGGGGCGGGCGTCGTGGCGAAGGCCTCACGCCGGAAGATCCAGATCGCCATGGGTTTCGCCCTCCTCGTCGCGGCGGCGCTCTTCCTGATGAAGATCTATGAAGTGCTGCCGGCGGGCGGCAACACCGAGGCCCTCACCGGCGGCAAGCTCGCGGTGGGGCTCGCCGGCAACTTCCTCCTCGGCGCCTTAATGGAAGTCGGCGTCGGCCTCTATGGGCCGTGCATGATCCTCGTGAGCCTCCTGGGCATGACCCCCACCGCCGCCTTCCCCATCATGATGGGCTCCTGCGCGTTCCTCATGCCGGTGGGAAGCGTCAAGTTCGTACGGAGCGGGCGCTACAGCCTGCGCACGGCCCTGGGCCTCGCGCTGGGCGGCGTGCCGGCCGTCCTGATCGCGGCGCTCGTCGTCAAATCGCTGCCCCTCACCGCCCTCCGCTGGCTGGTCGTCGTCGTCGTCCTCTACGCCGCCGTCTCCATGCTGCGATCGGCCGTCGTCGAGGCGAGGAAGAGGCCCCAGCGCGTCCCGCCGCCGGAAGCCGCGCTCGCGGAGTAGCTCGCCGGCCTCGGGTGCCGGTGACTCGGCAAGTGCGGGCTCGCCGACAAGCTCCAGGCTCGCCTCAGCCCTCTCCGCCCAATGCCGATGACTTGCCGATAAGTTGCCGATACGTTGCCGATAACCGGTAGGCTCGCGCCCGTCGCGAGCTGTCGGCCATCTCCAGCCAGCCGTCGTCCAGCCATCCGCGCAGAAGAACTCGGGCCATTCTGTCCGAGAGGCCGAGGGCCGTCGCCACCTCGTGGGCCGTGATCCGTTCGCGGTGGGCGAGCAGGCCAATCGCCACCCGGGCGCGGGGATCGAGATGACGGATCGCCTCGGGTGGGACGATGCGCCCCTGCTGGGTCGCGGCCAGCGCTTCCTCGCGGGCAGCGGTGAATACTGTCGCCAGCGTTTGGAGGAAATATTCGAGCCAGATTGTGAGGTCCGCGTCGGCGCGGCCTTCATAGTAGTTATGGTGGGGATGAGCGACCAGCGACTCATAGTAGGCCTGGAGATCGCTCGCATGGTGCTCTTCCAAGGAGAAGAAGCCATTCAGCCCATAGCCGCCACGATGGAGGAGGAACGTCGCGAGCAGGCGAGCGGTGCGGCCGTTGCCGTCGTAGTAGGGATGGATCGTCACGAACTGATAGTGGGCGAGCCCGGCGACTACCGGCACCGGCAGCTGCGCCGCCTCTTTTCCCTCGATAAAGTGGACGAGCGCGGCCATGAGGTCGGGTACGTCGCGGGCTTCCGGAGGCAGGTAGACGAGCGCTCCCGTGCCAGCATCGCGGATCGTATTCTGGCCCTCGCGGTAGGGCGTCGGCCGCGCCCGCGGCCCCCGTTCGACGAGACCGTGAAGCCGGCGAAGGCGCTCCTCGGTGAGCGGACCGCCCTGGGCAGCCCACTCTTCGACGCGGAGGAGAGCGTGCCAGTAGTGGCGAACCTCGTGGATGTCCCGCTCCCGACCATGGAACCGGATGCGACCGCCCTCGATCACCGCCGCCGCCTCGGCCAGGGTGAGCCGGTTCCCTTCGATCCGCGTCGAATAGTGGGTGGAGCGCAGCCGCGCCCGGCGCCGCAGCTCTTCCGCCACCCCCGGCGGCACCGGCGTGTGCTCGACGACCGCGCGCGCCGACTCGACCGCCAGGAGTGAACGCACGACCGCCGGGGAGAGCGCGTACCGCGGCTGCCAGGCCATGGGAGCAGACTTCACGGGGGCAGTCTATCTCTATCGCCGTGGCACGGATCAGTGCGCGGTCTGCACGCCGCAGACCGCGAGTGTGGAGAATGGGCGTTTCCCTCCTCGCCGCACGCCGCAAGTAATTCTGTGAATTCGTGGCTCTAGGTCGGCCGTCGGTCGAATTCCGCGAGGAGCTTCTTGGGGGCGTGGTTGCGCCATGCCTCCAGGAGGACGTCGCGCAGTGCATCCGGATCGATCTTCGCGAGCCGGACGAGGACCGCGGGATAGCCTCGGTAGTGCTCGGTGATGAAGAAGATCGCGGGCTCGGCCTGCATCAACGCTTCCCGTTCGTCGAAGCCGATCCGCACCACGAGCGTCTCGCCGTCCTCTTTCATCCGGGCGAGAAACTTCTTCCCCACCCGGAAGGCCGACGTGCCATAGGAGGTTCCCTCCACTACCCCTGGGAGGGCGAGGGCGATCTCGCGGAGCGCCTCGAAGTGGACTCCGGAGGCTTTCATCCTGCAACGCTCCCAGAGGGTTCCTGGAACTCGATGAAGGTGGCTTCGCGCATACCGTCATCCTCGCAGAGCCGGAGACTTCTGTCCATGGATCTCTACGTGGGAGATTCGAATAGAATGACGCGGCGAACCCTATGCATGCCTCGCTTCCATTGTCGTCTCAACCGCCAGGAGCGAACGTACAACCGCCGGGGAGAGCGCGTACTGTGGCCGCCAGGTCATGGGCGCGGGCTTCATGGGGGGCAGTCTCTCTCTACAGCCCTGCCGCTCCGGAGCTCGTCAATCGCCCGGCACTCTTCGGGGCGCAGCGGCCGAGGATGACTTTCCAGCCATTTCTGGTCAGAGCGGCCTCCCGGAGGATGTCCGCGATGTCGTGGGGGTCCACGCTCTCCTCGGAGATGCGCGGTTCGGAGCTGTACTCCGCGGCGAGCGCCCGTCGTTCGGAGGGGGTCGCCGCACGTTCGCGGATGCAGGAATACGCCTCGCACGCATAAGCGAAGGTCTCGCGCCTGCCGAATCCGATGTCGAGCAACCATTCGCGGGAGCGAGTCTCGGGGAGCCCCAAGGTGCGACGTTTGCAATTGTGGAAGATGTGGGCGACCTCGTGGACGACATAGTCCGCGAACGGATCGGCTTCAGCAAAATACTCAGGGGACACGTAACAGGTCGTCGCGGTGCTTAGACCGACGATCCTGTCGGGCTCGCTTCCGAGGAGCTCCCCGCCGACGCTAGCGAGGTAGAGGTTCGCGAGTTCCCAGGCGGTGCTGTGCCACTGGCAGTCCCGCAAGATCCGTTCGATGTTTTCGCCGGTGAGAAAGATGACGGAACGGGCAACCACCTCGATCACGGTATCCTGCTCCGCCCGGCGAAACAGGCCGCGCACCATCGGCTCCACCTTACGCCGCACCAACGCGGCGGTGTCTCCTTCCGGGAGGGTGCGCTGTTTGCATTCGCCGGCGAGTTGAAAGACCTTGCGAACGAGCGCCTCACGCAAGTCGGCGTGAGCCCTCTGAGCGCTCTTAAGAAAGTCACCCGGCCACTTCGCATGCCGTGAGTCGTAGTCGCCGGTGCGGAGGTATCGCTCGATCTCCTCTGCGATCGCGAGGGGCATGTCGGTCATGCCGACATGGTACTCGATGTGATCCAAAGGAGGAGAGGAATCTCGACGGCGCCGAGCTGGTCCGGCGTCCGCTCCCGAGAGGCGGCGGGCCCGCGCCTGCCGGGCTGCTAACTGTTCGGCGTCCCCGCCGCCGATCGGATGGCACTCTTTGGCGACGCGGTGGTACTCTTAAGAAGAGGGAACCGACATGCACAACTCCAGCCAAGTCGAACGGAACTACGAAGCTTTCCGCGCCAAACTGCCGAAGCTTCTCCCTTCCCATGGGGGCAAGTTTGCTCTCATGAAGGATGGCGAGGTCGTCGACTTCTTCGATACGGCCATGGATGCCTACACCGTGGGCAAAAAGGAGTTTGGCCTCAGCGGCTTCTCCATTCAGGAGGTTGTCGATAAGGTCATTGACCTGGGCTACTTCTCTCATGCCCTGCCTCAGTAGGGACTTCGACGTTCAAGTAGGACCCCTTAGTTCAAATCGGTATCTCCCCCCCAGGCACACTACCTTTCCCGTCGCCTCACCAGATTTCCACCGTTTGGGCGCTGCTCGACACCGGGGCTGTACAGACCTGTATTGCCCCATCGGTCGCCACGGCGGCTGAGATTCAACCCATCGGCATGCAGCGGATGAGATCCGCCACTCATGTGGTCGACACGAACGTCTATCTCGTGGATCTACTGATCCGCCTTGATGGTTTCGTCCGGTATTCGGGTTTGCAGGTGGGGGAATTCCCTCAGCTGCCCAAAGGCTCTGGTTTCGAAGCCATCCTCGGGCGTGACGTGTTGTGCAAGGGCTCCTTCTTCATGGCGAACGGAATCTACACGCTTTGTCTTTGAAGAAGGAAGGACTCAGCATCTTTAGAATTTAGAGGCAGCGCTTCGCGTCGGAACGACGGCAGGAAGGCTGCAGGCTTCTCGAGATCGTCGCAATCACCCGGGGTAGAGTCGACGGCGGGCGCGGTGACTGTAGGTCGAGGGAGTAGCTGTTGCCGGCGGCTTTCGCCATCTTGCCGGTGCCTCAGTCTCGGCCGTGGTTCCGTCTCCCGCCGCCGCTCATCGAACCGGACGTGCGGCTCTACCGCATCCGGCTCTCGGAGGGACTTCACGAGGAGGCATGCACGGGCCTTCGTTTTAGGCGCCTCTGAAGGTGGAGAAGGTCCATCACGCCCCGTTCTCCGTAGATCTCTTCCAGTCCGAAACGACCGGTCCCTGCGATCCGCAGCTTGTGGCGGCGGCAGAGGAACCGGCGGGCTCGATGCGCCACGTGGAACCGGACGGCCTGATAGGCCTGCCGGGTCCACCCAAAGCTAAAGTACTGGCCCCAACCCTGGAGCTGCCGGTTGAGACGGTCCCGTAGCTCGGGCCATGGCGTCGGGTTGCCCCGGTACAGCAGAGTGTTGATCTTCTCCTTGAGCCTCTTTTGGGCCTTCTTCGAGGGTTGGGCAACGAGGATTCGCTGCCCGGTGCGCCAGTGCCGAGTCGGGCCGAAGGTGTAGCCCAGAAAGTCGAACGGCTCTTCCCGGGCATAGCAGAGACGCGTCTTGGTCGGGTGGATCGTCAAACCGATCTTCGACAGCCAACGGCTCACCTTCGACAAGCTTTCTTCCGCTTGCCGTCGGCTCGCACAGAGGATGACAAAATCATCGGCATAGGAAACGATGTGACCCAGCCTTTCACACGCCCCTGTTTCCCTCCAGTGACGCAGGAGACGGTTGATGTAGATGTTGGCCAGCAACGGCGACACGACCCCTCCCTGAGGCGTCCCCTGTTTGCTCTTCTTGCCGCCTGTCATCCGCCGGTTTCCCCTCTCATCCCGCTCCTCGACCGGTGATTTCAGCCACAGCTTGAGCAGCCGCAGGATCTTCCCGTCTGCCACCCGACGCGCCACGCTTTGCAACAACTCGGAGTGTGGGATCGTGTCGAAGTACTTCGTCACGTCGGCATCGACGACGTGAGCCTGACCACCATAGAGCCGTTCCTGCACCTCGGCCAGCGCGTCGTGCGCGCTGCGCTCCGGTCGATAGGCATAGACGTTGTCCTCAAAGTCGGCTTCGAAGATCGGCTCCAGCAGGAGCACGACGGCGGTCTGCACCACCCGGTCCCGAAGGGTTGGGATTCCGAGGGGACGCTCGCCACCGCCGGGCTTGGGGATCTTCACCCGCCGTACCGGCTGCGGACGGTAGGTCTCTTCCTCCAGTTCCTGACGAAGCTCGGCCAGCCGCCCAAGGCCAGCCATTTCAGACCGCCCGGTTGGCGGCTGCGATCCGCCACCGCCGTGGATCTCTCACGTTGCCTCAAAGACCTTATGCGCATGCGGTCCCCACTACCCCGGCTGGAGAGGACGGGTTCTACGATCGGTTGCTCCCCCGCCCCCCGGCGGCCTTCCCCATCTGACAGGAGGGTCGGCTCCAGCGAGAAACTATCGAGGCCTGCTCAGGGTTCACTCGCGTTACGGCCTGCGCACTTGCACCTTGGTTGCACCAAGGACTTCTCCGGAGGCTTCGGCCGGGAGATCACTCGCCTCGGCCGCTCCAGTGGCTACCGGGGTGTACCGACAACTCCCCGGACGGGACTTTCACCCGCTGGCCTTCGAGACCCAGGAGGTTCTTCATGACTCTACTCAGCTCACTGAGAACACTCCTTTCGTGACGCACTGCCAGACGATTCGCGCCGACGCTGGGACACCGTCCCGCAACTCCATGCTGCATCTGCCGGCGACGGTTCACAGTCCGGCGAACACGCCGCAGATCCGGCCGCGGCACCCCGGAGTCGCGCGAAGGCGCTTCCGATCCGTCGACGATGCGACGCCTTCCCCCGGAAACGCTCTGGATCTGGCGACGACGACCCGTCGTCCCGCGAAGGGGCCGCAGCCCCTGTCGACGGTGCCGCGACGTCTCGCAAAGTTGTCCTGGAGCCCGCGACGGCGCTCCATCGTCGCGCGGATCTGTTACAGCTTCGACTTATCCAGAACGTCGTCGAGCGACTCGGCTCCAGATCCGGGCGACGGCGCTCCTTCGGCTCGCGAAGCTGCTCCAGATCTCTCGACGCTGTGCCAGCTTTCCCGGGATCTGTCGGACGGCGAAGTGACTTCCCGACAACTTCCCTGTCCCGAATCGTCGCCTGCCGCTACTCTGTTTCTGTAGAGGCATCCCGCGATGCCCGAAACCCACGCCCGACCCGAGGAGAGCCCGTGACGCCCCCACATCCGACGTTGGAGCAGATGGCGAAGTTGCTGGCCGGGAAGATGGAATATGACGAGCTGGCCTTCGAGGTGCTGCCGCACCTCCTGGCCCAGTGCGAGGTCTGCTCGGCCCGCGTCGCGGAGATCCGCCGGCTTCAGGGACAGGTGGGCCATTGGAATGAGATGGTTGCGGTTTTTGAGAGCCGGGAGGCCCCGGCGCTCGTGGAGCGGCTTTCCAGGCTTCTCTTGGAGGCGCAGCTCCGGCAGGCCGAGACGGAGGAGAGCCTGCAGGGCTGGGGGGGTCTGCGACCTGCTCCTCTGGAAGTGCCGGGCGGCGGTGTGTGGCGAGCCGCAACAGTCGGTCGAGCTGGCAACCCTGGCGGTGCGGGTCGCCGCGGGCGCTCTGCCAATCCCCCGGATCGCGCCTCAAGGTCTCGGGACTTCACTCCCATTCCAGGGGAGCACCGCCCCCGGTCGCCGGGCCTCAACTTCGACCCAACCAGTAGAACGGACGGCGCCGCTGGTGGGCGACCGCCAGGATGCGAATCTCTTCGCTCTTGACGCGGTAGATTAGATTGTACGGGAAACGAGTGAGAACTTTTTTCCTATAGGACCCACGCAAGATGGGGGCGGATTCAGGGTACTCGACCAAGTCGGTGACCGCGTGTTCGACAAGGGCCAGGAAAGCTGTACCCAACCCTGGCGATCCCTGTTCGTAATAGTCGATCGCGTCGTTCAGCTCCATCTCCGCCAGGGAGTTGAGCGAAGCGCGAAAGCTCACTTCAGGCGCGACCGGATGTCAGCGAAGACCTCTTCGGCAGGTCTCGACTTCAGCTCACCGGTATCGAGGGCGCGGTCGCGCCGCTCCGCCTCCGCGAGCCACAGGGCTTCCAGCTCAGGTTCTGACAAACCATCAAGGCTCGCAAGGAGGCGATTGGCCATGTCAGCGCGATCCTGTGGGTCGAGCTTCAGGGCCTCTTCCACTAATTGCGTCGTCGTCATGAGGTTCACCTCCGAGGTCAGTATAGCTCCGTGCGGACCTGACCTTTGCCGCCGCGTCGACGCCCATACCGGTTCTAGGCGATCGTCGCCCCCGGGCGCCGCACCCCCATGAAGGGCTTGTAGGCGAGGAGCCAGAGGCCGGAATAGTCGCGCATGAGGCGCATGCGGAGCATCTGGACCTGGCGGCCTTCGGGGGCGTTGCCGAGGAGCTGGAGCTCGGAGAGGACGTGCTGGAAACGCCAGAGGTAGGCGTCGGCGGTGCGGGCGGTCAGGCGGGCGCGGGAGTAGGCCGGGGCTTCGCCGGTGACCGAGGTCTCGTCCATGATGCCGGCGATCTCCTGGGCCTCCTCGTTGATGCGGACTCGGAGGGCCGCCGCTTCGAGGAGGAACTGCTCGAGCTCGCGGTCGTAGTCGCCGCTCCCGTAAAGCCTCCGAAAGGCGATCACCTCGCGGGGCTCCAGGCGGAGGGGGAAGACCTCGGGGGTCAGGACCGCCCTCTCGGGCGCCACGTCGCTGTCGACCTCGCGGAGGTGCTCGACGACGCGGCGGAAGTGCTCGCCTAAGACGTCCTCGCGCTCGGGGAGCTGCGCCTCGGCGGCGGCCGCGGCGCGGTGCTCGCCGGTGTCGCCCAGGCGATGGATGCCGGAGTTGGAGACCGAGGAGCGCGCGTCGGTCAGCCGCGGCAGGAGCGAGCGCACCCGCTGGCGGATGGAGGCCAAGTCCTCGAGCTTGAACTCGTCTCTTTCGAGCTGCTTTTCGAAGCGCTCGATCTCCTGGTGGAACTCGGCGAGCTCACCATCGAGCTCGCCGGAGACCGGCACCTCGCGCTCGAGCTCGAAGATCCGCTGGTACTCGGCGGCGATCCGGCGCTCCTCCTGGCGGTAGAGCTTCTGGATGCGCCCCTTGAGCGTCAGGTTGGTCTCCTGGACGGCGAGCGCGAGCTCGGGCTCGAAGAAGAGGTGGCCGAGCCCGTGCTTCAGGTCGCGGTAGCGGCGGACGAGGCTCCCCTCGTTCAGCTGGTCCAGGTTGTCGACCCGCAGCACCTCGGCGCGGATCTCCTCGATCGCCGCCCGGTGGAAGGCGACCGCCTCGGGTGACGGCGAATCGACCGCGAGGAGTCCCCAGAGGGCCGCGAAGACCTCGCCCAGGCGCCGCAGGTCGCGGAGCACCGGTCCGGAGGTCTGGTCGCCGTCCTCCTCGGAGAGGCGGGTAAGGAGGAAATCGACCTTGTCGAGCCGGTCGTGCTGCCAGGTTCCGCCGTTCTGGGCGTAGACGTAGAACTTGGCGAGCTGGGTGAGGATCTTCTCGTCGTAGTTCTTCACCCGGCGAAAAAACTGGCGCAGAAAGTACGGAGCGACTCTGCTATCCTCCTCTTCGAGCGTGAGGATCAGCTCGCCCAGTCGCCGTTCGAGCCAATCGAGCTTCCCCCGCATGCGTTCGCTCTCGGAGGCGTTCAGGCTCTGGGAGATCTCCTTGAGCTCCGCGTAAAGCGTCTGGAAGTCGTTCGAGAGATCCTCCGAGGATCGCTGGAGAACGCTTTTTTCCAAGCTCTGGATGAACTGGTGGAAGGTCCACGCCGCCCGGAAGCGCTGCGACGTATCGGTATATCGGCGATGGAGGACGGCGAGTTCCTGAGTGGCCATGGCTGTTTTCGCTACGCTGCGCTCGTTCCGTTCTGCGGGTTCCGCTCTGGAGGTCTGACTTTTGGAAGGATCTTACGCCATGGCGGCGACAAACGAAAACGGCCGGGTCCGGGTCCTCCTCACGGAGGAGGAGATCGCCCGGCGGACGGCGGAGATCGCCGCCGAGATCGATCGCGACTACGGGGCGACCGCGAGCCCGGCCGAGCCGCTCGTCGTCGTCGGCGTCCTCAAGGGCTCGGTCTTCTTCATGACCGACCTCCTGAAACGGCTCACCATCCCCGTCGTCCTCGACTTCTTCCAGACCGCGAGCTACGGCCGGAGCACGGTCCCCGGCGAGGTGCGGATCAAAAAGGACGTCGACCTCTCGATCCGCGGCCGCGACGTGCTCCTGGTCGAGGACGTCGTCGACACCGGCCACACCCTGCGGACGATCGTCGCCCTCCTCCACTTCCGGGGGGCGCGGAGCGTCCGCCTCTGCGCGCTCTTAGACAAACGCGCGGCGCGGCAGGTCGAGGTGCCGATCGACTACCGCGGCTTCGAGATCGAGAACGTCTTCGTCGTCGGCTACGGGCTGGACGTCGCCGAACGCTTCAGAAATCTGCCCTACGTCGGCGTCTGGGAGTCGGGGGAGGACCCCGCGGTCCCCTCTCCCTCCTGACGCTTCGCACCCTACAACCCGAAAGGAGCAGTCACGGATGGAGTTCCATCACACGGACGGCGCCCCGCGCGCCATCGGTCCCTACTCGCAGGCCGTCTCGGTCGACGGCTGGCTCTACACCTCCGGCCAGGTCGCGCTCGATCCGACGACCGGCGAGCTCGTCCCCGGCGGCTTCGAGGCCCAGGCGCACCGGGTCTTCGAGAACCTCCGCCAGGTCTTGACCGCGTCCGGCGCCTCCTTCGCGGACGTCGTCAAGGCGACGGTCTACCTGCAGGATTTCGCCGACTTCCCGAAGCTCAACGCGATCTACGCCGAAGCCATGGGCGACCACCGGCCGGCACGCTCCACCGTCCAGGTCGCCGGCCTGCCCAAGGGGGCGTTGGTCGAGATCGATTTCGTGGCGCGGAAGCGGTAAGGAGGCGTTCCAGGTAGGACGGCGCCCGGAAATGCAATCCCATGGCGGAGGGCCTGCCCCGAAGGGAAGCCGCGCGCCGACGAAGTCAATGGACGACTGGTCGTCGCAGAGACCATCGGCTATACTTCTGCGCAGGATTGCGGTCTGGCCCCCGCCGTCCTCGACCCTGTGTCGGTTGCGGATTCGGCGGCGGTCAGGGGCTGGGCAGCACGGGCTAGGTTAGGAGGTAACGAATGACAGCTCCCCTCGATTGCGTGGTCGTCGGTTACAACGACGTCTCCTTCGGCACGTTCGCCGCCACCCAGAAGAAAATGAGCCAACATTCGGGTGCGTACCACGAGATCATGACGAACTCCATCCTCCTCGGTGGAGAGCGCATCACGTACATGGAGCTGATCAACCGCGCGGTCGAGCGCAGCACCGGCATCCATCCCCGGTTGAACACCTTCGCCTCCCCCTCCCTGGGCGTCTGCTATCTCCAGTCGTACCTCATAAGGCGGGGCTTCCGGGTCGAAGCGGTGAATTTCTTCACCCAGGATCAAGAGCGATTCAAGGAGCTCCTCGCCGAACGTCCCCGGAGCGTGGCGATCACCACCACCTACTACATCGACAACGCTCCCATCGCCGAGATCGTGGCGTTCGTCCGCCGCCATTCCCCGAGCACCCAGATCATCGTCGGCGGTCCGCACATCTTCAACCTCGCCTACGACCTCAAGAAGGACATGCTCCCCCTGGTCTTCGGCATGATCGGCGCCGACATCTACGTCACCGATTCCCAGGGAGAAAAGACGCTCTCCGAGGTGCTCGCCTGCCTCGCCTCCGGCAGCAGCCTCTCCGGCGTTCCCAATCTGTTCTATCGGGACTCGCGAGGAGAGCTCCAGCAGACCCGGCGGGAGCCGGAAAACAACGAGATGGACGGCAACAGCGTCGATTGGAGCCTGCTCGACAAGGATCTCATCAAGCCCCTCGCCTATCTGCGGACGGCCCGAAGCTGCCCGTTCTCGTGCTCGTTCTGCAACTATCCGACCCTCGCCGGCGAGCATGTCGTCACCGGCCTGGAGAAGCTCAAGACGGAGCTCGAGTACCTGCACAGCATCGGCACGCACTACCTGGTCTTCGTGGACGACACTTTCAACGTGCCGCTGCCGCGTTTCAAGAAGCTCCTGCGGATGATGATTCAAAAGCAGTGGGGCTTCGAGTGGATCTCCTTTTTCCGCTGCTCGAACGCGGACGAGGAGACCTTCGACCTGATGGCGGAGAGCGGCTGCATCGGAGTCTTTCTGGGCATCGAGTCCGGCGACCAGACGATCCTCGAGTACATGGACAAGCACGCCAAGGTGGAGCGCTACAGGTGGGGGGTCGAGCAGCTGCGGCAGCGCAACATCGTCACTTTCGCCTCGATGATCTGCGGCTTCCCCGGCGAGACGAGAGAGACGCTCGCCCATTCGCTCGAATTCATCGAGGAAGCGAAGCCGACGTTTTTCAACGTCCAGCTCTACTACCACGACCCGCGCTCCCCCATCGCCCGCCGGGCCGAGGAGTTCGCCATCAAGGGAGGCGGCTACAGCTGGCAGCACCGGGGCATGGATTGGCGCCTGGCCGCCGATCTCGCCAAGGGGGCCTTCCGCGACATCCGCGGCTCCGTGCCCTTGAGCCTCTACAACTTCAGTATCTGGAGCCTGCCCTACCTGATCTCCAAGGGCGTCACCATGGAGGAGCTCGTCGAGTTCGGCAAGATCACCCGGGAGATGCTCGTCGCCGGCTTCGACGACGTGCCGAAGGACTTCAGCCGCGAGGAAGAGCGCCTGACCCAACTCTTCGGCTCCTCCGGTCTGGCCCAAAGCACCCGCGCCGGGGCTCCGGCTCCCGTCCTCGCCGCGGCGGCCGCGACGGCCCCGACGGGCGTCTCGGCCGGCGCGGCTCTCCCGTAGGCAGTCGCTGGGGCTCGCCTCAGCGCGACGGTTCGAGAATGTAGAGGTGAGGCTCTTTGGGGAGCGTCGCCGCCGTGATCTCGACCTCCGACTCCCCGTTCCGCACGACGCGATCCTTGGGGAATGTACCTGCGATCGCATCGACCGGCAGGATCTTCAACCGCCCCTTGGGATTGAAATAGTGCATCGGGATCACCACCCGCGGCCCGATCTCGTCGACCGCCCGCTTCATGTCGTCGACCTCGATGTTGTGCACCCCGCCCGAGAGGGCGAACATCACGTCGACGTTGCCCCGTAGAGCCGCGATCTCCTCGGGGCGGAAACGCCGGCCGATGTCGCCGGTGTGGAACACCCGGATCCCTTCCAATGCAAAGCGGTACATGGCGTTCAGGCGGGGACGAAAGCCGCGGAAGAGGAGGCGCGCCTGGAACCGCTCGCGGGCGGGGAAGGCCTGGAGTGCGAGGCCGTTCACGACCATTCCCTCCGCCGGGATTTTGAGCGCGTTGATCACCTGGGGATTTCCCTGGACGTGGCTCGGATCACAGTGGAAACGATCGGTGTCGGAGCTCATCAGCACGAGGTCCGCCGGCTCGTCGATCGGGGCGAACCAGGCGACCGCCGGCTCGTAGGGATCGGTGACGACGGTCTTGCCGCCGCCCTCGATACGGAAGCTGGCATGGGCGTAGGACTTGATCTTCATGGCAGGGCTCTCCTGGCGCCAGGTCGCTTGCGGCTACTCCTGCCGCATCACGACCAGGGGCGAGACCGCCGTCGCCCGGCGGGTAGGGATGTAATTGGCCACCGCCGCCACCACCGCGAGGAGCAGGAGGGTGGCGAGGAAGACGACCGGATTCATCGGATCGATTCCAAAGAGCAGATCGGCGATCGTCCGCACGACGAGGAGAGCCCCCCCCAAGCCGCAGGCGAGGCCGATGGCCACCGCGAGGAGCCCCTGGCGCAGGAAAAGGCGGATCACGTCGGAGCGCTGGGCTCCGAGCGCCATGCGGATGCCGATCTCGCGCTGGCGCTGGGCGATCGAGTGCGCGATCACGCCGTAGATGCCGATCATCACCAGGAGGAGCGCCACGGCGCCGAAGAGGCCGAGAAGAACGGCGCAGACGCGCGGCGCCCAGAGGAGCTCGCCGATCACCGCCGGCATGGTCTTGACCCGGGTGAGCGGCATCTCGGGCGCCAGGGCCTGGACCTGGCGTCGCACCGCGCTGAGCACCGTCCCCGGCTCGCCGAGGGTGCGGACGTGGAGAGTGACGGCCGGCGTATATTCCTGCGCCATGGGCTGGTAGATGTAGAGCTGCGGCTCCTCCCCCAGGGTGTTGTACTTGGCGTCCCTCGCGACACCGACGATCTCCAAAACCCGCTTCGAGGGGAGGACCGCGAACCGCTTCCCAATCGGGTTCTCGCCGGGCCAGAAACGGTCGGCCAGGGTGCGGTTGACGATGACGACCGCCCGCGAGTCGGCGCGGTCCGCCGCCGAGAAGGTGCGGCCGCGCAGGAGGGGGATGCCCAGGGTCTCGAAGTAGCCCGGACCCACGGAGCTCTCCTGGGCGACGATCCGCTGGTCGGCGGGCGCCGCCGGGCTGTCGATGAGGAGGATGTGACGCACGCCCGTGTCCGCCAGCATCAGGTTCTCCCCGACCGCCGCCGACCGTACCCCGGGGAGCGGCGCGACCTCCTCGACCACCCGGCGCAGGACTTCCTGTCCGCGCGCCTCGTCGAAACCCTGGCTGTCTAGGTCGAAGGAGAGGACGGCCAGATGCTCGCGCTCGAAGCCCGGGTCGATGCGCTGGGCGTTCTTGAGGCTCAGGAGGAAGAGGATGGCGCCGACGAGCGCCACCACCGAGAGGCCCACCTGCCCGACGATCAGGAGGTTTCTGGGGTCGAAGCGCCGGCCTCTCGTCCCGCCGGCGGAGGCGGCGCTCGCCGCGGTCGCATTTTTGAGCGCCGGTACGAGGTCGGGGCGGCTGACGGCGAGGGCGGGCACCAGCCCGAAGAGGAGCGCCGTAGCGAGCGCCAACGCCAGGGTGAAAGCGAGCACCCGAAAGTCGAGGCCGAGCGCGAGCGACTCCGGGAGGTAGGGAGACTGGACGAGGGACAGGAGGCTGAACGACCAGGTGGCGAGCAGCAGGCCCGCCGCCGCGGCCACCAGGGAGAGGATCAGGCTTTCGGTGAGCAGCTGCCGGATCAGGTCCACCCGCCGGCCCCCCAGGGCGAGCCGGACGGCGATCTCCTTGCGCCGGCCCGAGGCCCGGACGAGCAGCATGTTGGCCAGATTGGCGCAGGCGATCAAGAGGACCAGGCCGACCATGGTGACGAGCAGGCCTCCCGCCCGCACATACCCCTGGCGGTCGTTGGGGCTGATCAGCGCCTGGGTCAGGGGGAGGAGGACGACGTTGCGGTTGCGATTGGCGTCGGGATACTCCTCGGAGAGCCGGCTGGCGAGCGACTTGAGGGCCGCCTGTCCCTGCTCCAGGCTCATGCCGGGCTTGAGACGCCCGACCGCTCCGAAGCCCAGGACCCGGCGGTTGGTCCACAGGGAGCGCACGAACTCGGGCAGAACCTGCTCATACATCCCCACCGGGACCCAGAAGTCGGAGCGCGACACGAAGGAGGTGCCGTAGAACGCGGCGGGAGCCACCCCGACGACGGTCAGCTCACGACCGTTCAGGCGGATCGTCCGGCCGAGAATCTTCGGGTCGGCGCCGAACCGCCGGCGCCAGAGGCCCTGCCCGAGGACGACGACGGGACGGGCGATCCGGTCCTCGTCCGGCAGGAAGGTGCGGCCGAGAGCCGGTCGCACTCCGACGATCTCGAAGTAGCGGGCGGAGACCATCTGACCGGAGACCTGCTCGGGCCGGCCGCCGCCGGAGAGGCTCAAAGTCAGCTGTGAGACGAGGGCGAGGCCCGAGAAAACACCACCCTGGTCTCGGTAGTCGACGAAGTTGGGTTGGGAGATCGGCAGATAGCCGGGGATGTCCGAGGAGACGGTGAAGACCGCGACCAGCCGGGAAATGTCTCTGACCGGCAGCGGCTGGAAGAAAACGGCATTCAGAAGGGTGAAGATCGCCGTGTTGGCGCCGATCCCCAGGGCCAGGGAGAGGAGCGCCACGGCGGTGAAGCCGGGGCGGCGGAGCAGCCCGCGGAGGCCATATCGTAGATCCTGTAAGAGCTTTTCCATGGTGAGCCTGAGGGCCTCTTTCTATCATGCTCCGACGGGCGTGATCCCGGCGAGCCCGTCCACCGGACCGGTAATATCGGAAGCCGGGGGAGCCGGAGGCGGCGGCAGGAAGCCGCTCTCGATCAAGTAGGAGAAGTAGATCCCGAGCCGCTCGGCGTCGAGGGGCGGGCAGCGGATCGCGGAGCCGGCGAGGCCTTCCAGGGTGTGGCTCGCATCGAAGCGGGGGCTCGCCGGGAGCGCCGGGGCCTCAGGCCCGGGAGCGCCCGAGCTTCCCGCCGGCGGTCCGCCGAACAGGCTGTTGAAGGGGAAGAGGGCGTTCGCGGCAGAGCGGGCGAGCTCCGCCGCCAGCTCGCGAGCCCAGTCCTCCTCGTCAAGTCGGCGCACCGGGTAGCCCAGGGAGACCGCGAAGTCGAAGACCTGGCGCCAGGACAAGGGCTTGGGGTGGACGTAGTGGAAGGCCCGGTCGAGGTTCTCCCGCCGCCCGGTCAGGTGGACGATTGCCCGGCTGACGAAGTCGACCGGCACCGGATCGAAGCGGGTCTGGAGGTCGGGGGCGGCGCCCATCTGCAGGCAACCCTTGAGGAAGGCCCACAGCAGGTCGCGCGGGTTGCCGATGCCTGAGCGCGAGTCGCCGGCGATCAACCCGGGCCGGTGGACGGTGGCCCGGACGCCCCGCTCGCGGGCCAGACCGACGAGCTTCTCGGCCACCCACTTGCTCTGCGGATAGCCGCCGAAGAGACCTTCGGGGCTCGCGAGAGGCGCATCCTCCCAGCCGACGCCGTCGACGAACGCACCGGGGGCGAAGACCGCGATCGAGGAGATAAAGTGGAGCGGCTTGGGTCGCCCCGTGGCGGCGAGGCGCAGGGCCTCCTCCGTCCCCAGGACGTTGGCCGCCTTCAGGGCCGCATAGGGATAGGTGAAGTTGACCCAGGCGCCCCCATGGTAGATCGCTTCGACCTCGTCGGCCAGGGCCTTGAAGTCCGCTTCCGGGAGTCCCCAGCGCCGCTCCGTCAGGTCGCCGAGGACGGGCACGACCCGCGCCGCCGCCCCCTCCGGAATCGCCAGCCGGTGCGCCGCCAGATTGGCGAGGATCTTCGCCCGCCCCGCCTCCGGGCTCTCTCCCCGCACCAGGCAGCAGACCCGGGCGCCGGTGTGCTCCAGGAGGTCGCGCAGCAGGAAGGCGCCGAGGAAACCGGTGGCGCCGGTCAAGAGCACCGCGGCGGGGTGCAGGAGATCGCCGGAGAGCGCCGCGAACGGGCCGATCGCGGGGTCCAAGGCGACCTCGGTCGCCCAGTTCGGCGTGGTGTTTGAGCCTGCTGCCGACGCGGAAATCGGCGAGATCTCCAGCTCCTCGACCGCACGGGCGAGGAGCGCCACGGTCGGCTGCTCCAGGAGCCGGGGCAGGGGGACCTCGACGCCGAAGGCCTGGCGCAGCCCCAGGAGCACCTGGGGGGCGAGGAGAGAGTGGCCACCGAGCTCGAAGAAGCTGTCGTGGACCCCCACGGCGTCGATCTTCAGGAGCTCCTGCCAGAGGGCCGCGATCCGCGCCTCGCGCTCCGAGCGCGGCGCCACGAAGGGCGTGCGGAGAGCCGGCCGCGGATGGGTCGCCACCTCTCCCCCACCGATCTTGCCGGCCGGCGGGACCGGGGACACCTGGGAGGCCGGCGGGACGTCCACCGTCGCGATCGGCATTCCCACCGTGCCCCGCGGTTCGATCCGCGGTTCGATCCAATACCGCTGGCGTTCGAAGGGATAACCCGGCAGGGCCACCCGGTTCCGGTGCTCCCCGGCGGCGAAGCCCGCCCAGTCGATCTCCACGCCGGCGAGCCAGAGCTTGCCCAGGGTGTCGAGGAGGAAGGCGGAGTCCGGCCGCGGGTCGTAGACCGGGCGCAGGGTGGGTAGGGCGATCGCGCTCTGCCCTTCCTGGCGGGCGAGGGTCGTGAGGCCGTGGCCCGGACCGACCTCGAGGAGACAGGTGGCCGGCTCCCGCCCGAGCGCCGCGAGGCCGGCCGCGAAGCGGACCGGTCCGCAGAGATGGCGGACCCAATGCTCGGGGTCGGTCGCCTCGCTCGCGGTGACCCAGGTACCGGTCACGTTGGTGACGTAGGGCAACCGCGGAGCCTTGAGGGCGATCGTCGACAGGAAGCTCGCGAAGGGGGCCGCGAGCGGTTCCATCATGGCCGAGTGGAAGGCGTGGTTCGTCGGCAGGCGGCGACAGGCGATGCCGCGCTCCCCCAGGCGCGCGGCGAGGGCGGAGACCGCCGCCACAGAGCCGGAGACGACGACCAACTCGGCGGCATTGACCGCCGCGAGCGAGAGCTCGCCGGCGGCTCCCCCGGGAGTCCCGGAGCCGAGGAGCTCCGCGACCTCGACCTCGGGCAGCGGGACGGCGAGCATGGCCCCCGCCGGGAGCTCCGCGATTCGCCGTGCCCGCCAGGCAACCACCTTGAGGGCATCGGCGAGAGAGAAGACCCCGGCCAGGCAGGCCGCCACGTACTCCCCCAGGCTGTAGCCGAGGAGAGCCCGCGGCCGCACCCCCCAGCTTTCCCACAGCCGGGCCAGAGCGTAGTCGACGACGAATACCGCGGGCTGGAGGAGGGCGGTCTGATCGAGATCGCTCTCGGCGGTCTCAGGGCCACCGCGGGATTGGAGCATCCGCCGCAGGTCGGGTCCGCTCCGCTCGTCCGCCTCCGGGGCCATCTCAGGGCCGCCGGGAAAGAGAAGCTGCCGGATATCGGTCCCCAGGAGCGGCGTGAGGATCTCGGCGGCGCGGTCGACCTCGCGCCGGAAGACCGCTTCGGATCGATAGAGCCCGCTCGCCATCCCCGGGTAGTGGTCCCCCACTCCAGGCAGGAGGAAGGCGACCGGCCGGCCGGCGATGGGATCGTCACCGGTGAGGAGCCGGGCGGGATCGCGCGCGGTGAGCGCCGCCAGGGCGTCCTCCCGATCGCGACAGACGAGCGCCCGCCGATGGCGGAGAACCTTGCGCCCGATCCGGCCGGTATGGGCGATATCGGCGAGGTTTCCTTCCGGGTGAGCGGTAAGGTGGGCCGCCAGATCCCCGGTGGCCCGCTCCAAGGCCGCTTCTCCGGCCGCCGAGAGCACCAGGAGCTGCCAAGGCCGGGAGGGGCCCGAAGGAGCCCGGGCCGGCGCCTCTTCGAGCACCACGTGGGCGTTGGTGCCGCCGATCCCGAACGAGTTGACGCCGGCCCGCAGCGGCTCACCGTCGCTCTCCCAGGGACGGGCTTCGGCGGCGACGAAAAACGGGGTCTCCGCGAAGGGGATCGCCGGATTGGGTTTTACGAAGTGCAGGCTCGGCGGGATGAGCCGGTGCTCCAGGGCGAGGACGGTCTTGATCAGGCCGGCGATGCCGGCGGCGGCGTCCAGGTGACCGAGGTTGGTCTTGACCGAGCCGACGGCGCAGGAACCGGGGCGCGCGGCGTCCGCACCGGCGAGGAAGGCGCGGGTCAGGGCGCGGATCTCGACCGGGTCGCCCATCGGGGTCCCGCTGCCATGGGCCTCGACATAGGAGATGCTGTCGGCCGCGATCCCCGCGGCGCTCTGCGCCTCCGTGATCACCGCCGCCTGGCCCTCGACGCTGGGGGCCGTGAAGCCGATCTTGCCGGCCCCGTCGTTGTTGATCGCCGAGCCCTTGATGACGGCGTGGATGCGATCGTGGTCGGCAAGAGCGTCGTCCAGCCGCTTCAACACGACGATCCCCACGCCGTCCCCGCCCACGCTCCCCGAGGCCGCGGCGTCGAAGGCCCGACAGTGGCCGTCGGACGAGACGATGCTCCCGGTCTGGTAGAGGTAGCCCTGGATCTGCGGGAAGGTCAGCGAGGCGCCGCCGGCGAGCGCCAGGTCGCACTCCCGGTTGAGCAGCCCCTGGCAGGCGAAGTGGACGGCCACGAGCGAGCTCGAGCAGGCGGTGGCCACGGTGACGCTCGGGCCTCTGAGATTCAGCCGGTAGGAGGTGAGCGTCGAGAGGAAGTCCTTGTCGTTGCCGAGCCGGAGCTCCAGGGGGGAGACGGTGCGGAGCAGCTCCGGGTGAGACAGGAGGTTCGAGAGGAAATAGGAGCTCTGGCTCACCCCGGCGTAGACGCCGATGGCGCCGGGGAAACGGTCGGGATCGCAGGCGGCGTCGCCCAGGGCGTCCCAGGCGCACTCCAGGAAGAGCCGCTGCTGGGGGTCCATGATCTGCGCCTCCCGCGGGCTGAAACCGAAGAGCGCCGCGTCGAACCGGTCGGCCTCGGCCACCACCCCGCGGGCGCGGACGAAGTTGGGGTCCGCGAGGAGCTCCCGCGACGCCCCCGCCCGCAGCAGCTCGGCGTCGTCGAAGAACGAGATCGACTCGACGCCCTGGCGCAGGTTCTCCCACAGCTCGGCGACGTTCCTGGCACCGGGGAACCGGCCGGCGAGCCCGACCACGGCGACGTCGTAGAGCCCCTCGGCGATATCGGCGGGATCGGCGGGATCGGCAACCGTCATCCCTCCTCCTCGTCCGGTACGACCGGCGATTCCGGAGATGGCGCCCCCCGGGGCCGGCGGCGGAGCGACTGCCGGCGCGACGCTCCCCGGTCCCGGCTGCGGTCGAGAACGGAGGTCCCCGCCTCCGCTTCCCCCGGAGGGGCCAGGCGCTGGGCCAGGGCGGCGACCGTCGGGTACTCGAAGAGCTCGATCGGCGTCAGCGACCGACCGATCTCCGCGCCGAGCTCGTCGCCGAGCTCATCCCGGAGCCGGGCGACCGCCTGGAGCAGGAGGAGCGAGTGCCCGCCGAGGCTGAAGAAGTTGTCGTGGACCCCCACCCGGGACACGCCGAGAACCTCGCGCCAGATCGCGGCGATCCGCTCCTCCAGCCGGCTGCGCGGCGGCACGTAGGAGGCCTCCGTCCCCACCGTCACGTCCGGGGGTGGCGGCAGGGCCGCCCGGTCGGGCTTGCTGTTGGGGGAGAGCGGGATCGAGCTTAAGGTCACGAAGATACTCGGGATCATGTGCTCGGGGAGCGTCTGGCGGAGGAAGCCCGCGAGCTCTCCCGACGCCGGCTCGAGGCCCGCCGCCGGGACGACATAGGCCACCAGCCGCCGGTCCCCCGGGCGGTCCTCCCGCGTCACCACCACGCTCTCCAGGACCGCCGGATGGCGGCCGAGGACTGTCTCGATCTCCCCCAGCTCGATGCGGAAGCCCCGCACCTTGACCTGGTGATCCAGGCGGCCGAGGAACTCGATCGTCCCGTCGGCGAGCCAGCGGGCGCGATCGCCGGTTCCGTAGAGGCGCTCGCCGGTCTCCCCCGACACGGCGTCCGGGACGAAACGCTCCGCGGTCAGCTCGGGGCGCTCGAAGTAGCCGCGGGCGAGGCCCAGGCCGCCGGTGTAGAGCTCCCCCGCCACCCCCACCGGAACCGGCGCGAAATCCCGGTCGAGGATCACCACCCGGGTGTTGCCGATGGGACGGCCGATGGGCACCGAGCCGCGGCCCGCGAGCCCCTGCCAGATCGGGTGGCAGGCGGTGAACGTCGTGTTCTCGGTCGGCCCGTAGCCGTCGATCAGCCGGCAGCCCGGCAGCTCGGCGAGGACGCGCTCGGCCTGCGGCAGCGGCACCACGTCGCCCCCGGCGAGGATCTGGCGCACCGGCCGCAGCGCCTCCAGGCGATGGTTCACCATCAGGGTGAAGAGGCCCGAGGTCAGCCACAGGCTGGTGATCCCGTCGCGCGCGATGGCCTCGCCCAGCTCTTCGAGCGCCGGCGCGCCGCTCGGCAGGATCGAGAGGATCGAACCGGAGAGGAGGGCGCCCCAGATCTCGAAGGTCGCGACGTCGAAGGAGACCGGGCAGACGTGGAGGACGACGTCGTCCGGACCGAGGGTGGCGAAGCCCCCCTCGCGCACCAGCCGCACGATCCCCTCGTGCACGACGCACACCCCCTTCGGCTGACCGGTCGATCCCGAGGTGTAGATGACGTAGGCCAGGTTGGCCGCGTCCACATCCACATTCATGGCGGCGGGGAGATCGGGCGCCATGTCGCCGATGTCACCTGCGTCCGGGCCGTCGATCGGCACCAGGGTCGTTCCCGAGCCGGCGAGCCGGTCGGCGAGCGCCGATTGGGTGATGACGAGCGGCGACCGGGCGTCGCGAAGCATGAATTCCAGACGCTCGGCAGGGTAGGCCGGGTCGAGGGGAAGATAGGCCCCGCCGGCCTTCAAAACCGCGAGGAGCGCCGTCACCATCTCCGGCGAGCGTTCGAGGAAGACTCCGACCGGGGATTCCGGCGCCATCCCGAGCCGGAGCAGCCGGCGCGCCAGCCGGTCGGCGCGCCGGTCGAGCTCGCCGTAGCTGACCCGCTCCTCTTTTCCCGACAGCGCCGACAGCAGGGCGACCGCCTCCGGCCGCAGGGCCGCCTGCTCGGCGAACAGAAGGTGGACGACGGCCGGCCGCGGCAGGACCCGCCGGGTGTCGTTCCATTCGGCGAGGAGCTGATGGCGCTCCGGCGCGGCGAGGAGCGGCAATTCCCCAACCGCCAGCTCCGGCGCCGCGGCGAAGGCGGCCAGGAGGTGGGTGAAATGCCCCAGCAGCCGGTCGAGGGTCGACGCATCGAACAGCTCGCGCCCGTACTCGATCCCGCCCACGAGGCTCCCGTCCTCGGCCTCCGCCATCGACAAGCTGAGCTCGAACTTGGCGCCGAGGCTGGGGACGGGGAGCGGCACGAGGGTAAGCCCCGGCAACCGCCGCGCGGGGATCGGCGCGTTCTGCAGAGTGAAGAAAACCTGGAAGAAGGGAGAACGGTGGGGACCGCGTTCCGGGCGGAGCTCCTCGACCAGCTTCTCGAACGGGACGTCCTGGTGCGCATAGGCGCCGAGCGCCGTCTCCCGTACTCGCTTGAGAACGTCCCGGGCGCGGGCATTCCCGCGGAAGGCGGTACGCAAAACCAGGGTGTTGACGAAGAAGCCGACCAGCCCCTCGATCTCGCGATGGGAGCGGTTGGCGATCGGCGTGCCCACCGCGAGATCCTCTTGACCGGTGTAGCGGTTGAGGAGCATCTCGAAGCCCGCGAGGAGGACCATGAAGAGGGTGACGCCCTGCCGGCGGCCCAGCTGCACCAGCTCCGCCGCCAGGGCAGGAGGGAGGACCAGAGAGCGCGAGTCGGCGGCCCCGCTCCGCACCCAATGCCGGGGACGGTCGGTGGGCAGCTCCAGCACCGGCACCCCGGCCAGGGCCTGCCGCCAATAGGCGATCTCCCTCTCCAGCACCTCCCCGGAGAGCCAGCGCCGCTGCCAGACCGCGTAGTCGGCATACTGCACCGGCAGCTCCGGCACTCTCGGCGCCGAGGGGGAGGGGCGGCCGCTCTTCAGGGCACCGTAGAGCGCCGTCAGCTCGGAGAGCAGGACGCCCACCGACCAGCCGTCCGAGATGATGTGATGCAGGGTGGTGAGCAGGGCGTGCTCGGAGCCGGCGAGCGCCACCAGGGTGGCCCGCAGGAGCGGCCCCCGGCGGAGGTCGAAGGGTCGGCGGGCCTCGGCGGCGGTCAGCCGCAGCAGCTCTCCCTCCCGCTGTTCCCCGCGGAGGACACCGAGCGCGGTCAGGTCGACGCGCGGCAGCGCTGGCGGCACGAAGGGGGAGATCACCTGGAACGGGCTGCCGTCCCGCGCCTCGAAGTGGGTCCGCAGGGCCTCGTGCCGGCGGACGATCTCGCCCAGGGCGCGATGGAGAGCAACGGCATCGAGCTCTCCCGTGAGGCGGAGAGCCAGGGGGACGTGGTAGGCCGTCGATCCGGGCTCCAGCTGGTCGACGATCCACAGGCGCTGTTGGGCGAAAGAGAGCGGCAGGGGGCCGCCGCGGTCGACCGGCAGGAGCGGCGGCGGCTCGGCCCCGCGGTCCTGCCGCAGTCCCTCTTCCACCTCGGCCACCAGACCCCCCAGAGTTGGATCGTCGAACAGGCGATGGAGGGAGATCTCGACCCCGAAGGCCTCGCGCACCCGCAAGGAGAGGGCGGTGGCGACCAGGGAGTAGCCGCCCAGCTCGAAGAAGTCGTCGGCGGGCCCGACGTCCTCGATCCGCAGGAGGTCCCGCCAGAGCTCCGCCAGGAGCTCCGCGACCGGGAAGAGCGGCGCGGAGGAGGGCACCGGTGGGCCGGGCTCGACGGCCGCTGCGGAGGCGGCGTCCGCCTCCGCCGGCAGGCCGGGCTCGCCCTCGTCCGGTCGTGCCGCGCCCGGAGCCGGCAGCCGGCGGCGGTCCACCTTGCCGTTCGCGGTGAGCGGCAGCGACTCCAGGACGACGAAGGCCGTCGGCACCATGTACTCGGGGAGCTGCTCCCGCAGGTGGGCGCGGAGGTCGGCTTCGGAAACCTCGGCGCCCACCACGTAGGCGACGAGGAAGCGGTTCCCGACCGGCTGCTCGTGCACCACGACCGTCGCCTCGCGGACCGTGGGATGCTCGGTGAGGCGGGCCTCGATCTCCCCCGGCTCGATGCGGAAACCCCGCAGCTTGATCTGATGGTCGATACGGCCCAGGAAGTCGAGCCGCCCGTCGGGCAGAACCCGCGCCAGGTCCCCCGTTCGGTAGAGCCGGCCGCCCGTCCCCCAAGGATCGGGAACGAACCTCTCGGCGGTCAGCTCCGGCCGGTTGAGGTAGCCCCGCGCCAGGCCCTCCCCCGCCGTGCACAGCTCGCCGGCCACCCCGATCGGCGCGATCGGCGCCAGCCGGTCCCGATCGTCCAGCACGTAGGCCCGGGTATTGGCGATCGGTCGACCGAGCGGCACCGAAGCGCCGACCTCCGCCGGATCGCGCAGCGGACAGTAGGAGGTGAAGGTGGTGTTCTCGGTCGGGCCGTAGAAGATCGTGAGACGGGTCTCCGCGAGCCCCGCGAGCGCCTGGCGCACATGGCCGGGGGACATCAGCTCGCCACCGGTCAGGATCTGCCGCAGCGGCCGCAGACGTTCGAGCTGGTGGTCGACCATCAGGTGGAAGAGCGCCGTCGTCAAGAACACCGTGGTGATCCCATGCCTGTCGATCAGGTCCCCGAGGTCGGCCAGGGCCGCCGCGGCGTTCGGCGCCAGGGCCACCTGGCCGCCGTTTAAGAGCGCTCCCCAGATCTCGAAGGTCGAGGCGTCGAAGGCGACCGGCGCGAACTGCAGCACGACCTCGTTCGGCCCGAAGGCCGCATAGTCGGTCTCGCGCACCAGCCGGACCACCGCCCGATGGGGCACGGCGACGCCCTTGGGACGGCCGGTCGAGCCCGAGGTATAGAGGACGTAGGCGAGGTTGTCGGCGTCCACGGTCGGGGGGGCATCGAGCCCGGCGGTTGGGGCACTCTCCTCCTCGTCCGCTTCTTCGTCCGCGTCGAGGCACAAAACCACCGTCCCCAGCCCGGAGAGCCGTTCGGCGTGCGCGGCGTGGGTGAGGACGAAGGGGGCCTGGGTGTCCTGGAGCATGAATTCCAGGCGCTCCACGGGGTACGTGGGATCGAGCGGGACGTACGCCCCGCCGGCCTTTAAGACGGCGAGAAACGCCACCACCGCTCCGAGCGAGCGTTCGAGGAAGACCCCCACCGCGGCCTCCGTCGGCAGGCCGCGGCGGCGCAGCCGGCGCGCCAGCCGGTCGGCGCGTCGGTCGAGCTCTCTGTAGGTGATCCGCTCGTCGGCCGTCACCAGCGCCACCGCTTCCGGACGGCGCGCCGCCTCCTCGGTGAACAGCCGGTGGAGGATGGCCGGAGCGGGGAGGGTCCGCCGGCTGTCGTTCCATTCGCCGAGGAGCTGGTGGCTCTCCGCCCGGTCGAGGAGCGGCAGCTCGCCGACCGTCTTTTCCGTCCCTGCGTCCGGCGCCGCCGCGAAGGCGGCCAGGAGGTGGGTGAAATGAGCCATCAGGCGATCCACGGTCACCGGGTCGAAGAGGTCGCTCACGTAGTCGACCCGGCCCCGGAGGCTCCCGTCCTCGGCTTCCGCGATCGAGAGGGTGAGCTCGTACTTGGCGCCCAGGGTGGGGCTGGGCAGCGGCGTCAGGGTGAGGCCCGGCAGCGGCCGAGCGGGCAGGGCGGCGTTCTGGAGGGCGAGCAGAACCTGGAAGAAGGGGGAGCGGTGGGGACCGCGCTCGGGTTGCAGCTCCTCGACCAGCTTCTCGAAGGGAACGTCCTGGTGGGCGTAGGCCGAGAGCGTCGTCTCCCGCACCCGCTTCAGGAGCTCGACCGCGCCGGTTTCCGCGGCAACGGCCGTGCGGAGGACTAAGGTGTTGACGAAGAAACCGACCAGCCCTTCGATCTCGTGCCGGGTACGGTTGGCGATGGGCGAGCCCACCGCCACGTCTTCCTGCCCGGTGTAACGGTGGAGGAGCACGTCGAAGGCGGCGAGGAGGACCATGAACAGGGTCACCCCGTGCGAACGGCCGAGGCGCACCAGCTCCGTCGCCAGGGCGGCCGGGAGGACGAGGGCGCGGGCGCCGGTCTCCCCGCTCCGCGTCCAGTTCCGGGGGCGGTCGGCGGGCAGCTCGAGCACCGGCGCGCCGGCCAGAGTCTGCCGCCAGTAGGCGATCTCCCGCTCCAGCGCCTCGCCCGCGAGCCAGCGCCGCTGCCAGACCGCATAGTCGGCGTACTGCACCGGCAGCGCCGGCAGATGCGCCGGACGGCCGTCGAGCCGGGCGGCGTAGAGCTCGGCCAATTCGCCCATCAACACGCCCAGCGACCAGCCGTCCGAAACGATGTGGTGCATGGCCGTGAGCAGGGCGTGCTCGGAGCGCTCGGAAACCTGATTCTGATCGAGCACCACGAGGGTAGCCCGGAAGAGCGGCCCACGCCCGAGGTCGAAGGGGTGGAGCACCTGGGCCTGAATCAGCCCGAGGAGCTCCTTTTCCCGCCGCCCGGCGGGCCCGGCGGCCAAGGCGGTCAGGTCGACGCGTGGGAGCGCCGGCGGCACGAAGAGAGAGATCACCTGCGCGGGGCTGCCGTCCCGAACCTCGAAGTGGGTCCTCAGGGCCTCGTGTCGGAGGAGGATCTCCCCCAGGCTGTCGTGGAGGGCGACCGAATCCAGCTTGCCGCGGAGGCGCACGGCCAGGGGCAGGTGATAGGCCGTCGATCCGGGCTCCAGGTGGTGGAGCACCCACAGACGCTGCTGCGCGAAGGAGAGCGGCAGCGCTCCCTCCCGCCCCACCGGCTCGACAGGCGGCAGGAGCGTCCCTTGCGCGCTTTTTTTCTCCTGCTCGATCCTCGCCGCCAGCGCTCTGACGGTCGGCGATTCGAACAGCTCCCGGACCGGCAGGTCGACCCTCCACGCCTCCCGCACCCGGGACACCAACCGTGTCGCCAGCAGCGAGTGCCCTCCGAGCTCGAAGAAGTTGTCGTCGATCCCGACCCGCCCGCGGCCGAGCAGGTCGACGAACAGGTTCGCCAGCAGCTCTTCCGTGGGGGTCCGCGGCGCGGTCGACCGCGGCGACCTGGGCTCGCTGGCCTCGTCCAGCGGCCAGACGGCCAGGGCCCGGCGGTCCAGCTTGCCGACCTCCGTCGTCGGCAGGTGCGGGACGACGAGAAAGCGCGCCGGGACCATCACCTCGGGAAGCCGCGCCGCGGCGTGCTGCCGCAGCGACGACACCGTGGGAACGTTCCCCTCCTGGGCGACGACGAAGGCCACCAGACCGCGGCCGCCGGGCAGGTCTTCCCGAGCCACCACCACGACCTGCCGGACGGCGCCATGGCTGCCCAGCACCGCCTCGATCTCCCCCGGCTCGATACGCACGCCGCGCACCTTGACCTGGTGGTCGATCCGGCCGAGGAACTCCAGCCGACCGTCCGGCCGGAACCCCGCGAGGTCTCCCGTCCGGTAGAGCCGCGCCCCCGGCACCGGCGAGCCCGGGTGCGGCACGAAGCGCTCCGCCGTCCTCTCCGCCTGGCCCGCATACCCGCGCGCCAGCCCGGCGCCGCCCAACAGCAGCTCGCCCGCCGATCCCGGCGGCACCAGCTGCCCGTCGCGATCCAGCAGGTAGACCTCCGCGCCCGGCACCGGACGGCCGATCGCCGGCTCTCCCTTCTCCGCCACCGGGCACAGGCCATAGACCGAGAAGATCGACGTCTCGGTCGGCCCATAGCAGTTGTAGAGCTCTACCCGCGAGGACCACCGGCTGGCGAGAGGCGCCGGACAGCGATCGCCGCCGACGGCGACCGCCCGGAGCGCCAAGCCGTCCGGCGACAGCGTCTCGAGGACCGCCGGGGTCGGCGCCAGGATCGTCACCTCCTCCCGCGCCAGGAACACCTCCAGAGCCTCTCCCAGCCGCTCGTCGTTCCGCGCCACCACCAGGGTGGCACCGCTCCCCAGGGCCAGGAAGACCTCCAGCACCGAGGCATCGAAGGAGAACGAGGAGGCCTGCGACAGCCGGCTCGCCGGGCCCACCGGCAAGCGCCGCCGCACCGTCGCGATCAGCTCCGCGACGCCCCGGTGCGGCACCAGCACGCCGTTCGGACGCCCCGTCGACCCCGAGGTATAGATCACGTAGGCGAGGTTCGCCGGCAGGGCACCGCCAACCGGTTCCTCCCCCCCCGCCGGGACGGCCGGCGGCGCTTCCGCCAGCGAGAGCACCGGGAGCGTCCCCGCCACCGCGGTCAGCTTCGCCCGCAGGCTCTCCTGGGCGAGGGCGACCGCCATCCCCGAGCTTTCGACGCTCCAGGCGAGGCGCGCCGGCGGATGATTCGGGTCGAGCGGCACGTAGGCTCCGCCGGCCCGGAGCACGCCGAGGAGTCCCAGGACACGCTCGATCGACGGTTCGCTCAGGAGTCCCACCCGCACCTCGGGGCGCACCCCCGATCCGCGGAGCCGCCGCGCCAGCCGCTCCACCCGGCGATCCAGCTCGCCATAGCTCAGGCTCTCCCCGCCGCAGACGACCGCCACCGCCTGCGGGCGGACGGCCCCCTGCTCCGCCACGAGGTCGTGCAGGCAGCGCTCCGGACCCGGTCGGACCGCCACCCCGCTCCAATCGTCGAGCAGCTGGTGGCGCTCCTCCGCGGTGAGGAGGGGCAGCTCCGCGATCCGCGCCTCCAGAGGCTCGGCGAGGCTCACGACATGGCCGAGCAGCCGATGGAAACGGCCGACCAGCCGTTCGATCGTGGCGGCATCGAAGAGGTCGGTGTTGTACTCCCACGAGCCGCGCAGCCCCTCGGGGGTCTCCGCCAGGGAGAGGCCGAGATCGAACTTCGCCGTCCGGCCGGGGGTCTCGACCGGCGACAGGGCGAGCCCCGGCAGCGCGAGCCGCGGCAGCGGGAGGTTCTGCAGCTGCATCACGACCTGGACGATGGCGGGGCGGGACGGGTCGCGGGTCGGCGCCAGCTCCTCCACCAGCTTCTCGAACGGCAGATCCTGGTGCGCGTAAGCCCCCAGGGCCGACTCCCGCGTCTGGGCGAGGAGCTCGCTCCACGAAATCCCCAACGGGAAGTCGGCACGCATCACGAGCGTGTTGACGAAGAATCCGATCAGATTCTCGATCTCGCGTTGGGTGCGGTTGGCGATCGTCGAGCCGACGAGCACGGAAGACGCCCAGGTGAGGCGGTGGAGCAGGGTTTCAAAGCCGGCGAGGAGGACCATGAAGAGCGTCGCTCCATGGCGGCGCGCGAGCCGCTCCAGAGCTTCCGTCTGGCCCGCCGGCAGGAAGGCGACGAGAGTCGCGCCGCGGAAGCTCTGCAGCGCCGGCCGCGGCCGGTCGGCGGGCAGGTCGAGCACCAGGGGCGCCCCGGCCAGGCGCTCCCGCCAGTAGTCGATCTGCTCCGCGAGCACCGCGCCCGCGAGCCAGCCGCGCTGCCACCGCGCGAAGTCCACGTACTGGATCGGCAGCGCGGGGAGAGGCGACTCGCGCCCGGCGACGGAAGCGCCGTAGAGCGCCGCCACCTCCCCCACCAGCACTCCCATCGACCAGCCGTCCGAGATGGCGTGGTGGAGGGTGAAGAGAGCGATGTGATGCGCCGGTCCCAGCCGCAGCAGGGCCGAGCGGAAGAGGGGGCCGCGCACGAGGTCGAACGGCAGCCCCGGTTCCTCGGCGGCGATCCGGAGCGCCTCCGCCTCGCGCCGGACGGACGGGATGGCCCCCAGATCCAGCAGCGGCATCGGCAGGCGCGGCTCCGCCGCGATCACCTGGACCGGCGACTCGCCGACGACGGCGAACGTCGTGCGGAGCGTCGCGTGCCGGCGGGCGACGGCCCTGAGACTCCGGGTGAGAGCCGGGAGGTCGAGCGTCCCTTCCAGGCGGACCGCCGCGGGGAGGTTGTAGGCGGCGCTCCCGGGCTCCAGCTGATCGAGGAACCACAGCCGCTCCTGGGCGAAAGAGAGCGGTAGCGGGCCGGAGCGTTCCGTCGGGACGAGCGGTGGCGTCGCGGCGCGGGTCAGGGTCTCGATCCGCGCCGCGAGGTCCGCCAGGCGGGGCGACTCGAAGAAGGCCCGCAAGGGCAGCTCGACTCCCAGCTCCGACCGCAGGCGCGTCACCACCACCGTGGCGAGGAGCGAGTGGCCGCCCAGGGAGAAGAAGTCGTCCGTCGCGCCGATCCGCTCGCGGCCCAGGATCTCGGCCCAGATGCGGGCCAGCTGCCGCTCGGTCCGGGTGCGCGGCGCGCGGGACGAGCCGCTCTCGCCCACCGGCTCGCCGCTCGGCGCCGGCAACCGGCGGCGATCCAGCTTGCCGTTCGACGTCAGGGGCAGCTCCGCGAGGAGCGTGAAGCTGGCCGGCACCATGTACTCGGGAAGCTTGCCGGCCAGGAAGTCGCGCAGAGAGGCCCGTACGGCAGGCTCACCCGAGACCGCCGCTCCGCCTTCGCCCGAGACCGCCGGAGCCGCCACCACGTAGGCGGCCAGGAAGCGGTTCCCCGGCGGGTGCTCGCGGAGGACGACGGCGCAGTCGCGGACCGCGGGGTGCTCCCGCAGCCGGGCTTCGATCTCGCCCGGCTCGACCCGGAAGCCGCGGAGCTTCACCTGGTCGTCGATGCGGCCGAGGAACTCGAGGCGGCCGTCGGGGCGGTAGCGCGCCAGATCTCCCGTCCGGTAGAGACGGCCGCCCACCGCGGACGCCGCGGCGAAGGGATCGGGGATGAATTTCTCCGCCGTCAGCTCCGGCCGATTGAGATAGCCGCGGGCGAGGCCATCCCCGCCCGTGCACAGCTCGCCGGCAACCCCCACCGGCACCGGCTGCCGACGGGAGTCGAGGACATGGATCCACGAATTGGCGAGCGGACGGCCGAGCGGTACGGAGGGTCCGATCTCTCCGGGGTGGCGGAGACGGCAAAAACTGCTCAGCATCGTGTTTTCGGTCGGGCCGTAGCAGCAGGTCATCCGCGTCCGCGGCAGCTCGCGGAGCACCCGTTCCACCCGGGGGGCGGACACGACGTCGCCGCCGGCGAACAGCTGGCCGAGCGGCCGCAGACGCTCGATCTCGTGCTCGACCATCAGGTGGAAAAGCCCGGAGGTCGTGGAGAGCATGGTGATGCCGTGACGATCGATCGCATCGCCGAGCTCCGCCAGGGCAGGCGCCCCGGCGGGCGGCAGCACGAGGCGGCCACCGTGGAGGAGCGTCCCCCAGATCTCGAACGTCGAGGCATCGAAGGAGATCGGCGCCAGTTGCAGGCAGACCTCGTGCGGGCCGAATTCGGCGAGGTCGGGCTCGCGCACCAGACGGACCACGCCGCGTTGGGGCACGAGCACTCCCTTCGGCCGCCCGGTCGAGCCCGACGTGTACATGAGGTAGGCCAGGGCGTCTCCCCCCGGCGTCCGCGGTGTCTCCAGGGCGCCGGGAGAAACCGCCGGCAGGCCCTCACCACCCTCTTCCAGGAGGACCACCTCGGCCGTATGCGGCGGCAGGAGCGCCACGGTGCTGCGCAGTCCCACCAGCACCCGCAAGCCGGTATCCGCGAGCAGGAAGGCGAGCCGCTCGGGCGGATAGCCGGTATCGAGCGGGACATAGACGCCCCCGGCCTTGACGATGCCGAGCATCGCCACGATCCCCGCGAGCGAGCGCCCCGCCGCGAGCCCGACCAGACTCTCGGCGCCGACCCCGAGACGGCACAGGTGGAGCGCCAGGCGATCGGCGCGGCGATCGAGCTCGCCGTAGGTCAGCTGCGTGCCGAGCCCGGTACCGTCGACGACGAGGGCCGTGGCATCCGGCGCGCGGCGAGCCTGCTCCTCGAACAACTCCCGGAGGCTCGCCTCCGACGGGTAGGCCGAGGCCGTCGCGTTCCACTCCTCGACCAGCTGCTGGCGCTCGCCGGCATCGAGCAGCGGCAGATCGCCCAAGAGAGTCCCGGGCGCGCGGACCGCTCCGTCCAGCAGGTTCTCGAAATGCCGCAGCAGGCGCTCGATCGTCACAAAGTCGAAGAGCTCGGCGTCGTATTCGAGCAGACCGGTCACGTCTCCCCCCTGGCCGAAAAGGGAGATCGTCAGGTCGAACTTGGCGGAGCCGGTCTCGACCAGCTCCTCGGCGAAGAAGGCGAGTCGGAAGCCCGGTATCTCGAGGGTCTCTGAAGGTAGCGCCTCGAAGCCGAACATCACCTGGAAGAAGGGCGGGCGCCGTAAGGAGCGCCCCGGCTGGAGCTCTTCGACCAGCTTGTCGAACGGCAGATCCTGGTGCGCGTAGGCTTCGAGCGCGACCCGCCGCACCCGATCGACCAGCCGGTCGAAGCCGATCTCCCCCGAGAGATCGGCGCGGAGGACGAGCGAGTTGACGAAGAAGCCGATGAGCGGCTCGATCTCGCGCCGGTCGCGCCCCCCGACGCCCATCCCCACCGTCAGATCCTCCTGGCCCGTATGGCGACCGAGGAGAACCTCGAAGCCGGCGAGGAGGGTCATCGTCAGGGTCGCTCCGTGCGCCCGGGTGAGGGCGACCAGAGCGGCAACGAGCGGCGACGGCAGGGTGAAGGGACGGACCTTGCTGCTGAAGATCTCGCCCCCCGACCGTGGGCGGTCGAAGGGGAGAGCGAGCTCCTGGGGAGCGCCCGCGAGCTGCTCCCGCCAGTAGGCGAGCTGGCTCGCCAGCAGCGGTCCGGCCAGCACGTCCCGCTGCCAGAGCGCATAGTCGGCGTACTGGATCGGCAGCTCGGGGAGCGGCGACGGGAGGCCCGCCCGGAAGGCGGGATAGAGCGTCCAGATCTCGCGCCTGAAGAGGCGCATCGACCAGCCGTCGGAGGCGATGTGGTGCATCACCGCCGAGACCAGGTGCTCCTCGGCCGCGAGACGGAGGACCAGGGTGCGGAGGAGAGGCCCGCGGGTGAGGTCGAAATGCCACCGCGCCGCCTCCTTGGAGAGCCGCTCCGCCTCGCTCTCGCGCCGCTCCGGCAGGCCGAGAGCGGCAAGGTCGACGAGCGGCAGCGGCAGCGGGGCCGGTGGCGCCACGACCTGGTAGCGCCGGCCGCGCTCCTCGTGAAACGAGGTGCGCAGGGTCTCGTGACGGCGGACGATCTCGGTGAAGACGGCACGCAGCACCGAGACGTCCAAGGCGCCCTGAAGCCTGATCCCGCACGGCATGTTGTAGGCCACCGACCCCGGATCGAGAAGGTCGAGGAACCACAGCCGCTGCTGGGCGAAGGAGAGCTCCAGCAGGCGGCCTGGAGGGCGGCGCGGGATCGCACCGCGCTCGACGACCCCGTGCGCCCCGCCCATGCCGCCAACCTCGCCACCCCCCCTGGCATCGCGCCGCTTCTCGACGACGGCGGCGAAATCGGCGACCGTCGTGGCCTCGAAGATCTGGGCGAGGGGCACCTCGACGCCGAACGCCTCGCGGACCCGCGAGATCATCTGGGTGGCGAGGAGCGAATGCCCACCGAGATCGAAGAAGTCGTCCGCGGCACCGACCCGGTCGAGGCCGAGCACGTCGCCCCAGATGGCGGCCAGCCGCTCTGCCAGCTCCCCCTCGGGAGCGACGTAGGGAGTCGCGAGGTCGGGGCGGGCATGCCGGCCGGCAGGACCGGCTGCCGCTTCGGCGAGACGCTCCAGGGTGAGCGACCGCGCCCGCGCGAAGACCTCGGGCAGGGGGCGAACCGAAACCGCGATCTGCGGCAGCGAGGCCCCCGCGAGGACGCGGCGGAACGCCTCGACCGCCAGATCCGGATCCATACCCTCCAGGCTCGCTGCGAGCCCGAGGAGCGTCTCCGGCGAGCCTGGCGTCCCCGGCGCCTCGCTCCCCTTTTGGGCGTGCCCGCGAAGCGCCGCCGAGACGTCCACCCGCTTCATGGTGAACTCGTCGACCCGGATGCGCTCGCGACCCGTCTCGTCGAGCACAGAGACGTCGAAAGAGAGGGTCTCGGCACTCTCAAAATCGGTGTCGTGGAGCCGCACGTGACTGTAGATCCGCGACGGCAGCGGACCGCTGACGTACAGCTGCTTGTAGGAGAGCGGCAGGTAGTAGTTTCCCCGCGTCCCCGGCATGTAGTATTCGGCGAAGCTCGTCGCCGCGTCGAAGAGCGCCGGATGGAGCTTGAAACCCACGACGTCGCCCTGGAACTCCGGCGCCAGCTCCAGCAGGCCGACCAGCTCGCCGCCCTGCCGGTAGATTTTCTTGAGCACCTCCCAGCGCGGACCGAGGCCGGCCTGCTTCAGATCCTCCCGGTAGTCGGCGCCGAGGACTTCCTCTTCCCAACCGGTAAACGAGGAGACGTCGATCGGCGCCGCCGGCATCGCCGGCACGTCCGCTACCGCGCCGACCATCCCGGTGACGTGCTCCTCCCAACCGCCGCCGTTCTTGCTCCGCACCGAGAAGTGATGGAAGCCGTCGCCATTCCGGCGCAGGACGGTCCGCACCTCGCGCATCTCGTCGTCGCCGATCCGCAGTGGGGCGATGAACTGCACGTCGCGGATCTCGAAAGCGCCGTCCGCCGCCCCGTCCGCCATCCCCCGGAAGGCGGCGCCCGCCATCTCCAGGTAGGCGGTGCCCGGAACGACCGGGTGGCCGCCCAGCCGGTGCTCGTCGAGAATCCAGTCCTCGCTGGGGCGGAGCCGGCTCACGAAGACCCCCGAGCCCTCGCCGTCGGTCCCGCGCTCGTGGAGGAGCGGGTGGGAGAACGGCTGGAGATCCGCGAGCAGCGGCGCTTCCGGCAGCGCGGTTTTCTCGTCCAGGCGCTCGTCCGGGCGGCGGTCCGTCATGCCGACGTTTCGCCAGGCGTCCCAGTTGATCGACACGACAGGCAGCTCGCCAGGGCGGGACTGCGCGAAGGCGTCGAGGAAGGCATTGGCCGCCGCGTAGTCGGACTGGCCGAGGCCGCCGACCAGGGCGTTGAGCGACGAGCAGAGGACGAGGAAATCCGGCGGGTCGGCGGCGAGGAGATCGGCGAGGACGAGCGTCCCCGTGACCTTGGGCGCCAGCACCGCGGCGACCGCCGCGGGGCTCCGCAGCTGCATCAGGCCGCCGCCGGGGAGGCCGGCGGCATGGATCGCCCCGTCGATCCGCCCGAAGCGCCGGCGCGCCGCGTCGAGCACCCGGAGCATCGCTTCGCGGTCGGTGACGTCGGCCGCCGCGGTCCAGACCTCCGCCCCCGCCGCTTCGAGCTCGGTCAACCGGCGCGCGATCCGCGCCGTGCGGCCCTCGCCGCGCGCCAGCGCGGGCCAGGCCGCGCGCTCCGGGAACGGCGTCCGGCCGACCAGCACCAGCTTCGCCTGGACCTGCCGGGCGAGGAGACCGGCGAGCTCCAGGCCCACCCCGCCGAGACCGCCGGTGATCAGGTAGGTCCCTCCGACACGGAACGGCAGCGGGCCCGGGCCCGACGACGATGGCAGGGAGAGCGGCTCGAAGACCCGCAGCCAGCGGTCCGTGCCGCGGTAGGCGACGACCGGCTCCGCCGCGGTGTCCAGCTCGGCCAGGAGGAGATCGACGAGCTGGCGCTCCCCGCGGCTACTGGCCGGCGCGGCCGGCGGCAGGGTCACGTCGATCGCCACGGCGCGGACCTCCGGGTATTCCTGCGGCAGCGTGGTCGCGAGACCCAGCAGAGTGGCGCGGACGGGGATGAGCTCGTCGGTACCGGTGATCCTTTGCACTCCGGTCGAGACGACCCCTAAGTGGAGCGGCGGCCGGCGGTCCGCCGGCCGGTCCGCCCGACGCTCGCCCAGGGCCCGGACGAGGTGAAACAGGCTATAAAAGCCCCGTTCCTGCTCCGCGGCCGCATCCGCCGCGGCAGCGCCGACGCTCCACAGGTGGACGATCCGGGTCGGGACGATCCCCCGCCGGGCGAGCCGATCGAGCAGGGCGCCGTAGTCCGCCGCCGAACCGGGCCGGAGGTCGAAGTCGCCCGCGTCGCGCTCGACGAAATCTTCTCCGGCGCGGGCGACGACCACCTCCCGGCCGCGCTCCCTGAGGCGCGCCGCCAGACAGTCGCTCAAGCTCCCAGAGCCGCCACCGTCGGCGAAGAGCAGCCAGCTCCCCTCCTCCGCACCGTCCGCACCATGCGCCGAGCCGTTCGCGGGCGGCAGGGCCTGCCGCCAGAGGGGCACCCAGAACCAGTCGTCGACAGCCCCCTCCCCGCGCACCGCACGGCGCCGCCCCCGCTCCGCCACCGCATCCGGCTCGACCCAGTAGCGTTGGCGCTCGAACGGGTAGGTCGGCAGCGGCACCCGCAGCCGCCGCTCGCCGGCGTGGAAACCCGCCCAGTCGATCTCGACTCCCGCGAGCCACAGCTCCCCCAGGGTACGGAGGACCGCCGCGTCGGCCCTCCGGCCGTCGCCCGCGGTCGGCAGGCTGGCGAGCACCGACGGCGCTCCCGGCCGCGACGGGTGCTGGCGCACCAGAGACGTCAGGGCCCGCCCCGGCCCCACCTCCAGGAACACCGCCCCGGGCCGTGCGAAGAGAACCGCGAGCCCCTCCGCGAAGCGGACGGTCTCCCGCAGGTGGCGCACCCAGTAGGCCGGGGACGTCGCCTCCTCGGGACGGATCCAGGTCCCGGTGAGGTTCGAGAGGAACGGGATCGCCGGCGCGTGGAGCCGCAGACCGGCGAAAGCCGCCGCGAAACGGTCGAGCACCGGCTCCATGGATGCCGAGTGGAAGGCGTGCGAGGTGTGGAGGCGGCGCCCTTCGAGACCCCGGTCGCGAAGCCGCTCGGCAAGCGCCGCGATCTCGCCCGCCTCGCCCGCCACGACGCACATGGCGGGGCCGTTCACCGCCGCCAGCGAAAGCCCGCCGAGGAGCGGTCGCACCTCCGCTTCCGGCAGGGGCACCGCGAGCATCGCGCCGCCCGGCATCTCCTGCATCAGCCGGCCGCGCTCGGCGACCAGGGCGAGGGCGTCGGCGAGCGAGAAGACGCCGGCGAGGCAGGCCGCCACGTACTCGCCCAGGCTGTGACCGAGCATCGCCTCCGGCCGCACCCCCCAGGCCATCCACAGCCGGGCGAGGGCATATTCGACGACGAAGAGCGCCGGCTGGGCGAGCGCGGTCTGTTCGAGCCGCTCGGCCGCCGCTCCCGGGTCGCCGCCCTCGGGATAGAGGAGCCTGCCGCAGATCGAGACCGAGATGGGGTTTGAGAATCTCCGCGGCGCGGTCGACCTCGTTCCGGAAGACCGGCTCGTTCTGGTAGAGCTCGGCCCCCATCCCGGGATACTGGGCGCCCTGGCCGGAGAAGAGGAAGAAGACCGGCCGCTCCCCCGCCTCCCGGGTGCGGGAGAGCACCCGCTTGGGGTCGAGCGTCGCGAGCACGAGGGCGTCCTCGGTGCTCTCGCAGACGACCATCCGGCGCGCGTCGAAGGCCACCCGGCCCGTCTGCAGGGTCGAGGCGACGTCCGCCAGGTCGAGCTCGGGATGGCGCCTCAGGTGCTCGGCCAGATTGCGGGTCGTCCGCTCCAGGGCCGCCGGGGTGCGGGCGGAGAGGACGAGGAGCTGGAGCGGCCGCGACGCGCTCCCCGGCGCCACCTCCGGCGCCTGCTCCAGAACGACGTGGGCATTGGTGCCACCGATGCCGAACGAGCTCACCCCCGCCCGCCGCGGTCCCGTCTCCCGCCAGGGGGTCGCCACGACCGGCACGTAGAACGAGCCGGCCGCCAGGTCGATCTGCGGGTTCGGGCGCTCGAAGTGCAGGCTCGGCGGGATCACCCCGCGCTCGACCGCGAGCGCCGCCTTGAGGAGCGAGGCCACGCCCGCCGCCGCGTCGAGATGCCCGAGATTGCTCTTGAGCGAGCCGACGGCGATCCGGCGGCCGGGCTCGACCGCCCCGGCGAAGACCTGGGAGAGCGCCTGCATCTCGATCGGGTCGCCGAGCGGCGTGCCCGTGCCGTGCGCCTCGATGAGGCCGATCGTACCCGCCTCGACCCCGGAAAGCGCCTGCGCCAGCGCGATCACCCCGGCCTGGCCCTCGACGCTCGGCACCGTGTAGCCGAGCTTTCCCGCCCCGTCGTTGTTGATCGCCGAGCCCAGGATCACGGCCTGGATGCGGTCGCCGTCGCCCGCCGCGTCCGCCAGCCGGCGCAGCACGACGAGCCCCAGGCCCTCCCCCTCCGTCGTGCCGGTCGCCGCGGCGTCGAACGGACGGCAGTGCCCGTCCTGCGAGAAGATGCTGCCGGGCTGATGGAGATGCCCGCCCTGGCGCGGCACGAGGAGGCGCACGCCGCCGGCGAGCGCCAGGTCGCACTCGCCGTTGAGTAGGCTCTGCACCGCCAGGTGGACCGCCACGAGCGAGGTCGAGCAGGCCGTCTGCACGGTGAGGCTCGGACCGGTGAGGCCCAGCTTGTAGGAGATCCGGGTGGAGAGGAAGTCCCCGCCGCTCCCGAGCATCGCCTGGAACGAGCCCACCGCCCCCATCACCTCCCGGTTGTGCTGGAGGTTGGCGAGCAGATAGGTGTTGACCCCCGCCCCGGCGAAGACGCCGATCGTGCCCGGAAACCGTCGGGGATCGTGGCCGGCGTTCTCCAGCGCCTCCCAGGCGCATTCCAGGAGCAGCCGGTGCTGGGGATCGATCACCTCGGCCTCGCGCGGGGAGAGGTCGAAGAAGGCGGCGTCGAACCTCTCCGCCTCGGCGACGACGGAACGCGCCCGGACATAGGCCGGGTCCGAGAGCACCTCCGCGTCCACCCCGGCGGCCAGTAGCTCCTCCGGGCTGAAGAAGGTGATCGACTCGACCCCCGCGGCGAGGTTCTCCCAGAAGCGCTCGACGTCGGGAGCGCCCGGGAACCGGCCCGCCATGCCGATGATTGCGACGGATGAGCTTCGGGGATCGTCCATGCCTCGACTCCTGGTCGACAGACCGCGCGACCGCGCCTGCCTAGTCTGCCCCCTCCTCCTCGGCGAGGGGATCTGCTGTCTCGGCGGTTCCGGCATCGATGCCAGCCCCGGCTGGCGCGGCAGGACGGGCGGGCGGGGCCGGCGGCCGGCTCGCCGCCTCCACCCGGCGGCGGGCCTCGGCGAAGCGGCCCCGGCCGACCGACGCGAGAGTGCGCTCGGCGCGCTGCCGGACCTGCTCCGCCGGCCGCTCCGCCACCTCCGCCGGAGCGCTGACCGACGCCCGGCTCAGCCGCTGGGCGAGGGCACCCGCCGAGGGGAACTTGAAGAGGTCGACGACCGGGATCTTGACGCCGAAACGCCGCTCCAGCTGCTCCTGCATGGGGAGGAGGAGGAGAGAGTGTCCACCGAGAGCGAAGAAATTATCCCCCAGACCGACCGTTTCGACTCCCAGGAGCTCGCGCCAGATCTCGGCCACGATCCGCTCCGCCTCGTCGGCGGCCGGCAGCGCCTCGGCGCCGCCTTCCGGCCGCTCTGGAGGCGCCGGCAGGGCCGAGACGTCGAGCTTGCCCTCCGGGGTGCGCGGCAGCTCGGGGAGGACGACGATCGCCGCCGGCAGCAGGTAGGCCGGCAAGCGCTCGGCGAGGAAGGCGCGGAGCTCGCTCGTGGCATCCCGTAGCGCGATATAGGCCACCAGCCGTTCTTCCCCGGGGCGGTCGGCCCGCACGACGGCCGCCGCTGCGGCGACCGCCGGATGCTCGGCGAGAAGCCTCTCGATCCGCCGCGGATCGAGGCGGTAGCCGCGGACCTGGACCGCGCCCTCCCGGCCGGAAAGCCCGCGGCGCTCCACGAGCTGCTGGCGCTCGGCCGGGGTGAGGAACGGCAGCTCGGAGAGCCGCCGCGCCGGCTCCTCGACCGCGGTCGCCGCGAGGGTCACGAAATGCCGCAACCAGCGAACCGCCGTCGGCCGGTCGACCAGGTCCCGGTTGGCCTCGAAGAGACCGGCGAGCCGGCCGCCGTGGTCTCCCATGTAGAGGGCGAGGTCGAACTTCGCCGTCCCCTCGACCGGCGGCAGCGGGGTGAGCGACAGCCCGGGGAGAGCGAGCCGGTAGGGCCGCGGCGAGGTCTCGAGCGCGAAGACCACCTGGTAGATGGGGTTGTGGCTCACGTCCCGCCCGGGCCGCAGCTCCTCGACGATCTTCTCGAACGGCATCTCCTGGTGGGCGTAGTCGGCGAGCACCGAGCGCTGAATCCGCCCCAGGAGCTCGCGGAAGGTGGGGTCTCCCGACAGGTCGACGCGGAGCGCCATGGTGTTGGCGAAGAAGCCGAGCAAGCCTTCGAGCTCGGCGGGCCAGCGGTTGGCGGTCGGCGTCCCCAAAACCAGGTCCGGCTCGCCGGAATAGCGCTCGAGGAGCGTCGCATAGGCGGCGACCAGGGTCATGAAGAGAGTGGCGCCCTCGCCCTGGGCGAAGGCGCGGAGGGCGTCCGCCACCCGCGGCTCGATCTCCAGGAGCTCCGAGATGCCGCGATAGCGCTGGACCGGCGGGCGCGGCCGATCGAGCGGCAGGTCGAGGACCGCGGGGGCACCGTCCAGCCGCTGCCGCCAGTAGGCGAGCAGCCGTGAGAGCACCTCGCCCCGCAACCGCTCGCGCTGCCAGGGAGCGAAGTCGGCGTACTGGACCGGCAGGGCGGCGAGGCCGGGGTCCCCCGAGCCGTCGACCTGGGCGCGGTAGAACGCCCCCAGCTCCTCGTAGAAGAGACGCAGCGACCAGCCGTCGGTGATCGTGTGATGGAAGGTGACGAGGAGAGCGTGCCGGTCCGCCGCGAGGCGGAGCAGGGTGGCGCGGAAGAGCGGCCCCACCGCGAGGTCGAAGGGGGAGAGCGCCTCGGCCGCCAGGAGACGCGCCGCCGTCGTCTCGCGGGCGGCGGGCGCGAGCGCCGTCAGGTCGATCTCCGGGAGAGCAGGGACGAGGCGCTCCGCCACCACCTGGACCGCATGTCCCTCCCGGCTCTCCAGGGTGGTGCGGAGGACGGCCTGGCGGACGACGAGCTGCGCCAGCGCCCGGTGCAGGGCGGCGCGGTCGAGCCGTCCTTGGAGCTCGACGGCGGTCGGCAGGTTGTAGACCGGGCTCCCCGGCTCCAGCCGGTCGAGGAACCAGAGCTGCTCCTGGGCGAAGGAGGCCGGCGGGTCGCCGGCGTCCGCCGGACGCGGGACGATGGGCGCCGGCCGCTCCGGCTCCGCCGGGCGCGCCGCCGGGGAGCCCGCCCGCAGCTCGTGCAGATGGCGGGCGAGGGTGTCCGCGGTCCGGTACTTGAAGAGATCGAGGATCGGCAGGGTCACGCCCGAGCGCTCCCGCAGCCGCTCCTGGATGGGAAGGAGGAGGAGAGAGTGGCCGCCGAGGGAGAAGAAGTTGTCCCCCGGCTGGACCGTCTCGACGCTCAGGAACTCCTGCCAGACGTCCGCCACGATCCGCTCCGCCTCCCCGTAGTCGACCCCCGGGGTGGGCGGCTCCTCCACCGCGGCGAGGATCGAGAGAGCGATCCCGGCGGTCCGGCCGAACCGTTCGATCCGACCGTCGGCCCGGAACCGCACCCGGAGGCCGGTCTGCCGAAGCTCGCCCTCCTCCGTCAAGAAACAGAGCTCGCCCGGGGTTCCCGCCGCCACCGGCCGCAGCGCGCGGTCGAGCACCTGGACCTCGCGATCGGCGGGCTGCACATCGGGCAGCAGATCGGGGTCCAGAGATCCGGCCCCGCCCCACTCGCCCCATTCGAGAAGTTGCTGGCGCTCCGCCGACGAGAGGATGGGGAGATCGGCGAGCGGCCGCTCCGGCGCCGCGGCCGCCGCGGCGAGCAGGGTTTCGAGGTGCCCCAGGAGCCGCGCCGCCGTCGTCCGGTCGAAGAGGTCAGTCGCGTGCTCCAGGACGAAGGAGATCGCCCCTTCCGCTTCGATCCCATAAAGGGTGAGGTCGAACTTGGCGGTGCCGGTCGGCACGGTCCGCGGCGCGAAGGTGAGATTGCCGAGCCGCCAGCCGCGGGGCGGCCGCTGCAAGGCGAAGATCACCTCGAAGAACGGGTTGCTCCCCAGACCCCGTTCCGGTCGCAACGCCTGCACCAGCAGCTCGAACGGAACGTCGCCGTGCTCGTGGGCCTCGATCGTCGCCTCGCGGACCCGCCGCAGGAACGAGCTGAAGGTCGAGCTGTCAGTGCCGCCGCGGGTGCGGAGCACCAGGGTGTTGACGAAGAAACCGATCATGGGCAGGAGCGCCTCACGGTCGCGGCTGGAGACCGGGCTGCCGACCGGCACCTCGGGCTCGCCCGTCGTCCGTTCCAGAACCGCTTGGAAGGCGGCGAGGAGGATCATGAAGAGGGTGACCCCCTCGCGGCGGCCGAGGGCGGCGAGCGCGCTCGCGAGCGCGGGCGGCAGGACGCTCGTGGCGACCGCCCCGCCCGAGCCGCGCACCGCTTTCCGCGGCCGGTCGGTCGGCAGCTCGACGGACGGGAGATCGGCGAGGTGGTCCCGCCACCAGGCCACCTGCCGGTCCAGCACTTCGCCCTGCAGCCATTCCCGTTGCCAGAGCGCGAAGTCGACGTAGCGCAGGGGCAATTCCGGGAGCACCGTCGCTGGCGTTGAGGCGCTGTAGAGAGTCGCCAGTTCCCGTCCCAGGAGGGTCAGCGAGTCCTCGTCGGCGGCGATGTGGTGCAGGGTGAGGAGAAGCTGGTGGGAGTCGGGCTCCCGGCGGAGCAGGAGCGCGCGGAGCGGCGCCTCACGCTCGAGGTCGAACGGCCGCCGGGACGCGATCCTGGAGACGCGCTCCACCTCGGCCTCCCGCCGCGCCGGTTCGAGCCCGGCGAGGCAGGCGAGAGGCAGAAGCCTCGCGCCGTTCCCATCGCTCCCGCCGATCGCCTCGGGGGGCACGATCTCCTGGACCGGTTCCCCGCCCACCTCGCGGAAGCGGACGCGGAGGGCATCGTGCCGCCCCACCACCTGACCCAGCGCCCGGCCGAGCGCCGCGACGTCCAGCCGACCGGAGAGGCCGGCGGCACCGGCCATGTGGTAGACCGCGGTGCCCGGGTTGAGCCGTTCGAGGAGCCAGAGGCGCGCCTGGGCGAAGGAGAGCGGGAAGATCGTCCGCTCGGACGGCGCGCGGCGTAAGGGCGGCCGGGGATCCCTTGTCTCCGGAGTCCCCGGAGTCCCCGGAGCCCCCGGGGCGAGCCGCCGCGCCAGCGCCGCCAGGGTGGGGAACTGGAAGAAGGCGGCGAGCGGCAGCTCGGCGCCGAGCCGGTCGCGCACCCGGGCCTGGACGCGGAGGGCGAGAAGCGAGTGCCCGCCCAAGTCGAAGAAGTTGTCGCCGGCCCCCACCCGCTCGACCCCGCGCTGGACCCCGAGAACCTCCGCCCAGATCCCTGCCAGCAGCTCCTCTGCCGGGGTGCGGAGCGCCGCCGGCTCTCCCTTGGCGTCCTCCCGGGCCCCGCTCGCCGGCAGCTCGGGGGCGAGGCGGGCGAGCGCCCGGCGATCGAGCTTGCCGTTGGGGGTGAGCGGCAGGCCCGGCAGGAGCACGATCGCCCGCGGGACCATGGCCGGGGGCAGGAGCCGCCGGAGCGACTCGCGGAGCGCCGCGGGCTCGGCTTCAGAGACGGTCGCCGTCGCCGCGGCGACGACATAGGCGACCAGACGGCGCTCGCCGCCGCTCCCCTCCGCCAGCACCACCGCCTCGCGGACGCCGGGCTGGGCGAGGAGGACCGCCGCCACCTCCGCCGGCTCGATGCGGACGCCGCGGATCTTCACCTGGTCGTCGATCCGGCCGAGGTATTCGAGCTCGCCGTCCGGAAGGCGGCGCGCCAGGTCCCCGGTCCGGTAGAGGCGGAGACCGGTGGCGAGCGGATCGGGCACGAAGCGCTCTGCGGTGAGGTCCGGCCGCCCGTGGTAGCCGCGCGCCAGGCCCGCCCCGCCGAGGTGAAGCTCGCCGGGCACGCCGACCGGCACCTCGCGCCCCCCGCGGTCGAGGAGAACCGCCCGGGTGTTGGCGATGGGCCGGCCGATCGTCGGCGCCGCCTCGTCGTCCCGCGGGACGACGGTGAAGGTCGAGTAGGTCGTGTCCTCGGAAGGTCCGTAGAGGTTCCGCACCCGGACGTCGGGGTAGGCCGCATGAACGGCGCGCACGAGGGCTCGCGACAGCGGCTCTCCGGCCAGGTTGACGCTAGTGACCCCTGCCGGCAGCGCCGGCAGGCCCTCCCCCTCGCGGAGCAGCTCGGCGAGGATCGAGGGCACGGTGTTGACGAGCCGCACCTCGTCCGCCGCCGGCAGCCCGGGAAGGGCGAAAGCGTTCTCGGCCAGGATCACCCGGCCACCGGTGGAGAGCGGCACGAAGATCTCGAAGACCGAGAGGTCGAAGCCGACCGAGGTGGCGGCGAGGACCCCGGCAAGCTCGGCGTCCAAGAAGACCGCGCGCGCCCACAGGACGAAGGCGACGGCGCTCCGCTGCTCGATCGCCACCCCTTTCGGCCGCCCCGTCGATCCCGAGGTGTAGATCAGGTAGGCGAGGTTCTCCGGCTGGACGGGGAGGCTCTCCAGGCCGCGCGCATCGGCGGCATTGGCGACATCGACGGCGGAGTCGAGAAGAGCCACCCGGCAGCCGGCGGGGATGCCGGCCGCCCGCAGATCGGCGACGAGGGTCTCCTCGACGAGCAGCACGGCGGCGCCGGAATCGGCGAGCATCCAGGCGAGACGCTCGGCGGGCTGGGCCGGATCGAGCGGCACGTAGGCGCCTCCCGCCCGGTGGATGGCGAGGAGGGCCACGACGAGATCGGCCGAACGCCGGGCGGCGATCCCCACCCGGGTTTCCGCGCCCACCCCGAGGGCGCGGAGCCGCCGCGCCAGGAGCTCGGCCCGTCCGCCGACCTCCCGGTAGGTAAAACGCAGAGCGCCGCAGACGAGGGCTTCCCGCTCGGGGGTCCGCGCGACCTGGGCCGCGAAGAGGTCCGGCAGAGTGAGGCCGCCGGGAAGCTCGACCGTCGTCTCGTTCCAGGCGGTCAGCTGCCGGCGCTCCGCCGCCGAGAGCAGCTCGGCCGCGGCGACCCGGCTGCCGGGGTCCGTCGCGAGAGCGGTGAGGAGGTTTGCCAGGTGCCCCAGCAGGCGCTCCGCGGTGGTGGGATCGAAGAGGTCGCGGTTGAGCTGCAGCACGACCGGGAGCCCGGTCTCCGCCGGGGCGTCCGCCACGAGGAGGCTCAGATCGAAGAGGGCCCGGCACTCTCTGAGCGGCACGGAGACGAGCGTCAGGTCGGCCAGGGCGACCCGCGCTCCCCCTTCCCCGAGGGCCAGCTCGGCCAGGCCCCGCTCCTCCGGCCGCGCCGCCTTCTGGAAGACGAAGAGGGCCTGGAACACCGGCGAGCGGCCGGCATCCCGCTCGGGGCGCAGGCGAGAGGCGACGATGGCGAATGGGAGGGCCTGGTGCTCGAAGGCGGCGAGGGCGATGCCCCGCGCCGCGGCCAGCAGCTCGCTCCAGGTGGGGCCGGCGCCGATCGCGCCGATCGCGGCGGTCTCGGGCAAGGAAAGACGGAGCGCCACCGGGTTGACGAAATAGCCCATCACCGGAAGGAACGACGCCAGCTCGCGGCCCGCGGTGGGCGAGCCGATCACCACCTCGTCCTGGCCGGTGTAGCGGCAGAGGAGCGCCTGGAGACCCGTCAAGAGGGTCACGAAGAGCGTCGTCCCCGCGGCGCTGGCGCGAGCGCGCAGGCCGTCCGCCAGCGCGGGGGGGAGCCGCAGGCCGCGCGAGAGGCCCGCGTAGGTCTGGACGACGGGGCGCGGGCGGTCGGTCGCCAACTGGAGCACCGGCAGCTCCCCGGCGAGCTGCCGGCGCCAGTAGCCCCCCAGCCGGGCGCCGCGCTCCCCGGCGAGCGCCCGCTCTTGCCAGCGGACGTAGTCGCTGTAGCCGAAGGGCAGCGGCGCGAGAGCCGCCGGCCCGCGGCCGGTCGCTTCCCCATAGAGCGCGCCGAGCTCCCGGACGAGCAGGCCGAGCGACCAGAAGTCGGCGACCAGGTGGTGGACGGCGAGGAGCAGCAGCCAGCCTCCGGGGGCTCCGGGGGCTCCGGGTGTCTGGGCTGCCGGCGCGGCTTCCAGCCGCCAGAGCCGGACCCGCAGGAGGGGTCCCCGTTCGACGTCGAACGGGCGGTAGGCGGCCTCGGAGAACGGCCGGTAGGCGGCCTTGGAGACCGCTTCGAGCGGGAGGTCCGCCGCCGGCACCGCGGCCGCCTCCACCTCAAAGTCCACCGCCAGGCGTGGGTGGACGATCTGGCGCGGCTCGCCCGCGCGGAAGGAGAAGGTCGTGCGGAGGGCCGGATGGCGGTCGGCGAGAGCCTGCAAGGCGCGGCCGAGGGCTTCCGGGTCGAGCCCACCCTCGACCCGCACCGCCGCCGCCAGGTTGTAGGCGGCGGCCGAGGGCGCCAGCCGGTCGGAAAACCAGAGCGCCTCCTGCCCGGCCGAGAGCGGGTGCTCGCCCAGGGGAGGACCGGCTTCCACCTCGGGGGTCTCGGCCAGCTTGGACGTTTCCGTCAGCCCGGCCCGCACCTCCTCTTCGATCGCCTGGAGGCTCGCTCCGGAGAGCAGACTGGCGAGCGACAGCGCGATCCCGGTCCGCGCCTCGATGGCAGCCGCGAACTCGACCGCCGCCAGCGAGTCGAGCCCCAGCGCGGTGAGCGGCCGGTCCGAAGCCAGCCGTTCGCGGTCGACACGCAGGACGCGCGCGGCCTCTTCGGCCAACCCGGCCACCTGTTCCGCGATCTCTTCCGGCGAGGGGGACGCGAGCCTACGTCTGTCCAGTAGAAAATCCGTCATGACGCTCCGCGCTTTACCAGCGGCTTTACCGACCGCTTTACCGGCGATGAAAGGCGGGATGGCCCTCCTGGACCGCGACGAAAGTGCCCCGGCAGTAGGCCGTCGTCCGACCGCCGGCTTCGAGGGAGGCCTCGACGACGGCGCGGTCGTCGCCGGACTCGACCACCCAGGCGCGCAGGCGCAACGGACCCGCGGAGGAGGTGGGATACACCAGGTGCACCTGGTAGTCGGCGGTGACGGTGCACGGCGGCTCGGTGCCCCCCTGGCGGGTCATCAGGTGCCAGGCCGCGGTCCAGTTGCAGTGGCAGTCGAAGAGCGCCCCGACGATGCCGCCATTGACCATGCCTTCAGAAGCCTCATGGTAGGGCTCGGGGGTCCACTCGGCCACCACCTCGTCCCCCTCCACATAGCTCTTGATCCGCAATCCCCGCTCGTTCGCCGGGCCGCAGCCGAAGCAGCGGTTGTTCGGGGCGTACCGTTCCTGGAGGCTCACGCTGACGCTCATGCCTTCCCTCCCCCTAGCTCGATGCGTGCGGCTCCAGGGCACTCGTGAAGTCGGCCAGGAGCGTCGGCGCGCTGTCGAGGAAATAGAAGTGATTGCCCGGGTAGATGCGCGGGGTCACGCTCGCGGTCGTGTGCTGGCGCCAGCCTTCGAGGTGCTCCCGCTGCACGTCGGGGTCGGTCTCCCCGGCCATGGCGGTGACGGGATAGTCGACCGGCGGGCCGGGCACGTACCGGTAGTTCTGCGTCATCCGCGCGTCGGCCCGGACCATGGGCAGGAAGAGCGGCCGCATCTCGGGATGGCGGAGGAAGGTGATCGGGGCGGAATAAGCTCTGTGCATGTGCTCGATGAACTCCTCGTCCTCCATGCTCTCGACGTCGGCGATCGGGATGCCGAGATGGGGCCCCCGCGCGCCGGAGCTGAAGAGGCGCACGGGCTGCGGCAGCCCCCGCTCGCGCAGGATGCGGGTGGCCTCGTAGGCCAGGGCGGCCCCCAGGCAGTGCCCGAAGAGCGCATAGGGACGATCGAGGACGGGCTCCAAGGTATCGGCGATCGCGAGCGCCGCCGCATTCTGGTCGTCGAGGGGCGTCTCGGCCAGCCGGCCGCCATGGCCGGGCAGCTCGCAGCCGCTGACTTCGAGCCAGTCGGGCACGTGATCGTTCCAACCGTGGAAGATCTGGGCGCTCGACGCCGCGAAGGTGAAGCAGAATAGACGTACCCGGGCCTGCGGACGATCCTTTTTGCGGATGAAAGCCTCAGTGTTAATCATTGGCATCAGATTCCCTTCAAAGTTCTTTCCAAGCCTGCAGAGCCACGAGTAGCGGGCCGGCAGATTATACCCGCTACGTCGCTCTTTTACATCGGTTCCAAAATGCAAATCTTTCGTGTATCTTCTTGTCAGAGCCGAGGGAACCTGAGGAGGATTCACGAATGCCATCACCGTCCACGACGCCTGCTGAGACTCTCTATTCGCTGGACCCGCGCACCCGCGAGCTGTTGATCGAATCCGCCCCGCTCATGGAGCGCTGGGCGGCGACCGAGTGCGGCAGCAAGGATGCCGGCGGCATGGAGGAATGGGCCAAGACCCACGACCCGGCGCAGGCGCCGCCGTCGATGAGCTGCAACTGGTATCACGGCACCTGGCAGTATCTGCGGCTGCTCAACATGGTGGCGGTTCCACCCTGGTACGAATTCTACCAGGAGGCCTTGACGGGAGTGCTGCGCAAGCGGCCGCAGGCCCGCGTCCTCATCTCCGCCGCGGCGGACTACGGCATGCTCGCCACCCTCCACGAGGCGATGGAGGCGACCGGAGCCACCCCGCGCATCCAGGTCTACGACATCTGCCGTACGCCTCTCCGCGCCTGCGAGTGGTACGCCGAAAAGCACGGCTTCGCGATCGAGTGCACCTGCGCCAACCTGCTCACCGGGGACCTCCCCATGGCCGCCTTCGACCTGATCGTCACCGACGAGTTCCTGACCGTCATCAAGGGCGCCGACAAGCCGCTCATCGTCAAGCGCTGGAAGGAGCTTTTGACCCCGGGCGGCACCCTGGTCACCACCGCCATGATCGGCGACGCCACCACCCCGGAGCTGCGGCAGGGCTACGCGGAACGGGCGCGAAAGCTGCTCGACGGTCATGCCGACAGCTTCCCGCAGCACCAGAACGGCGGCCGCGAGTCGCTCCTCCAGCTCTTCGACCACTTCGCGAGCGTCCACACCCGGCATATGCTGTCGGGGGAGGAGGAGATCCGGCGGCTGTTCGACGGCTTCGGGACGGTCTCTTTCCACCGTACGGTCACCCCGGGCGAGTGCGTGAATCCCACGGACTCGTTCCAGATCGTCGCCTCGGTGCCCTAGCCCGGCCCCGCCGGGCTGCTTCACCGCTTCAGGAGGTTCGCCATGGTCACCGACTGCCTGATCATCGGCTACAACGACGGCGAGTTCTCGCACGAGGTCGAGATGATGCGCTCGATGGGCGCCGACCATCCCGACTATCGCGACCTCCGCCTGAACTACGTCCAGTACCAGGGCCGGCCCTACCGGGCGATGGACATCCTCGACCATTTCCACTCCGAGGGCCGGTCTCCCCTGGACCGCGGGCGCAAGTTCCACAACACCGAGGTTCGTCTGGATGGTCGTCCTCTACCTGGGGAGCTACCTGGCGCGGCGGGGTTTCACCTTCGACTACGTCAACCTCTTCCAGTTCCAGAAGGACGAGCTGCGCGAGAAGCTGCGGACGGGCAAGTACCTGACCGCCGTCGTCACGACGACGATCTACAACTACGACACTCCGATCCTCGAAGTCGTCAACTTCGTTCGCGAGCACAGCCCGGAGACGAAGATCGTCGTCGGCGGTCCCTACGTCGCCAAGCGTTCGGAGAGCATGGAGGAGAGCGACCTGGAGGCGGTGTTCAAGTACATCGACGCCGACTTCTACGTCCGGAGCCGCGAGGGCGAGCAGGCGCTGGTGCGCCTGATCGAGGCGTTGAAGGGCGACCAGGATTTCGCCGCCATCCCGAACCTCGCTTACCGGGAGGGCGATCGCTTCGTGCTGACGCCTGCCGAGCGCGAGTTCAACACCCTCTACGACAACCTCATCGACTACTCGCTCTTCCCACCCGAGGACGTCGGCAGCTACGTCAACGTGCGGATCACCAAGGGCTGCCCGTTCACCTGCTCGTTCTGCTCTTTTCCTCTCCGCACGGAGAAGTACGACGTCTCGAAGCTCGAATACATCGAGCACGAGCTCAACTCCATCCGCGCGGTGGGCACGGTCACCGGCCTCTTCTTCGTCGACGACACGGCGAACGTTCCGCTCCAGACGTTCAAAGACATGATGCGGATGATGATCCGCCAGGGCTATGGCTTCAAATGGCACTGTTTTTTCCGTGCCGATTTCTGCGATGCCGAGCTCGTCGAGCTGATGGCGCGGGCGGGCTGCCAGGGGGTCTTCCTGGGCTTGGAGTCGGCCAACGACCAGATGCTCATCAACATGCACAAGACGCCGCGCAAGCATCACTACCTGTCGTCGATTCCGCTCTTCAAGCAGGCGGGAATCCAGGTCTTCGCCTCGCTCTTCTTCGGTTTCCCCGGCGAGACCTACGCGACGGCCCAGGAGACGATCTCCTTCCTCGACGAGACGGAGCCCGACTTCTACCGCGCGCTCGTCTGGTACTGCGATCCGGTGACGCCGATCTGGCAGGAGAAGGACCGCTACGGGATCAAGGGCTATCACTTCTCCTGGTCGCACGACACGATGGACGTGAACACGGCCTGCGATTTAGTCGAGAGCTGTTTCTTCCGTTTCGACAAGCCGGTGTGGGTGCCCGATCCGGGCTTCAACTTCGTCTCTCTCTTCCTGCTGCAGAACCGCGGCATGTCGTTCGAGCAGATCCAGACGTTCCTCCAGAGCTTTAACGCCGTGGTGCGGGAGCAGGTGCTCCAACCCTCGCGCCCGGAGCCGTCGCCGCAGTTGATCGAGAACCTGCGGCGCGCCAGCCAGTTCGACCGGCCGGCGGTGCCGGACCGCGAGGCCTTCGAGGTCTTCTCCGCCCCGGGCTATCGGGCCGCCGAGCGGTTCTGGCATGACGAGTTCGCGGCTCCCCTGTCGACCGGCGCGGCCGGAACGGCGGCCGAGGCCGGCGAGCGGGCACAACAGGCGGATGCGGGGGTCGTCTGGCAGAAGGGGCGGGTGCTGACGCTCGCCCGGCCGCGGCTCGACGCCCTGGAGCGGGACTCCGGCGTGCCGCGCCGGAGCGTTCTCCTGGCGGCGCTCGCCGCGGCGCTCCTCCGCCTCGACGGACGTGGCGATGTCGCTGTGGTGGTGGCAACCGGCGCTAGCGACCGGCAACCGCTCCCCGTCCGCCTGGCGGCGGACGAGCGGCTAGGCTTCCGGGAGCTCGCGCGGGCGGCGGAAGGCAAGCTCACCGCCGCCGAGCCCCACCGGCTCTTCGCGCCCAGCCTCTTCGCCAGCACCTTCCGTGTCCCGGGAGCCATGAAGGTGCCCCCGGTCTTCGACATCGGCTATCTCGACGCCACCGCCGAGGCAGCCGACGGGCCGGAACGCTTCGCCGCGCCGGCCTATCGCGAGGTGGAGCTGATCCTCCGGGTGGAAGAGCGCGGTGCTGGCGATGGCCTCGCGATGCAGCTCCTCTCCCGCCGCGACCGTCCGGCGCCGGGTCTCGCGGAGTTGGGCGAGGCGCTCCTCGCGATCCTCGGCGCCGCCGCCCGGCAGCCGGACGTGCCCCTGGGCGACGTCCCCCTCGCCGCCTCGGCGCACCCGGCCAAGCTCCCCGGGCGGCCATTGGCCGCCCTGCAGTTCAATTTTTAAGCAACGCGCGGCAGGCTTGCCGCCCCTGCCGCGTGTCCCTCCGCGGTGGTGAAAGAGTCGATCCGGCGCATGCCAGGTCTTCGTAGAGACGCCCAGCCGCTACCCCAGACTCTCCACAATCCCTACTGCCAGGGCGTCTCCGCAGGCCAGAGACGCCAATCCGCTCACCAGACCAGCCGCTCCCCCATGCTTCGCAGAGCCTCCCGGCGTTCCTCGTAGTCGGGGAGCACCCGAGCCTGCCGCGTGATTTCGCCTTCTCGTATTGGATACCCATAATCCTTGCCTGCAGGGTTTCACCTCACGCCCAACGCTTTTGGGCCCAACCATGAGGTCCAGCGCCAGCGGTGCCGTCCGAACTATCCGGACTTCAAAGGCCCGGCCACCTTGTAAGCACTGAGGATGACGCCGGACGGAAATGTTTTCGTACTGACGAGCTCGAAGGAGCGTGGCGGGGTTCCCTCCGCAAAGAAGCGCTTCCCCGTGCCCAACAGGACCGGATAGACGATCAGCAGGACTTCGTCCGCAAGCCCATGTTCGAGCAGTTCGGCGCACAACAGGGCCTTCGTAGAGACGCCCAGCCGCTACCTCAGAATCCCCGGAACCCTTACCACCAGGGCGTCTCCGCAGGCCGCAAATGCCTGCTTCTGGAGGCGTTGGAGACGCGCTGGCGTACCACGGCTCCAGACAGTAGCGCTGCGGCCGGTGGCGGCGGGCACCCCTAGGCCCCCACCTTGTGTAGGGGGGTCTCACCGACGAGCCAGGAGCGGCAGGGCTGGTTCCATCAGGCGGGCGGAGCGAGCGGCTCGACGGCTCGCGACGGCAAGGAAGGTTCCGGATAGAGCTAATGGGGCGGTGATAGAAGCTAACGGACACCCAATTAGGTCTAACGACACCCAGGAAGGAACCAATCCGCGCCCAACAGGATCTATCCGGAGCCTGGCAAGGTCCAATCGCTCTTCAAATAGCTCCTGGCGCCGCTCGATAGGCGCTATCCGGTGCTCTCTTGGAGTCTGCCGCCGCTCTCTTAGGTCTATCGGCCCACGTCTTAGCTCTATCCGATGGCGTCTTAGCTCTATCCGGGAGCCGGTTCGGAAGGCTCCAGAGCTCTTTCGGGAGCTTCAGGAACCCGTCCAGATGCTTCGGGAACACGTCCGGGAGCGACAGCCGTTCCCGGCGCTTTGTGGTAGCCTCCGACCTCTCGCCAACCTCGTTGTGGAGTCGGACTCCCGAGACGGACTCCTGTGGGAAGTAGCGCCAGTGAGCAAGAAATCATGACCCCCGTCCGCGACGGCAGGGGGGCTACAACCGCCGCTCTGCCCGAGACCCAGGGCTTCTGGGGCGGCCGGCGCGCGCTGCGGGCGAGCCTGCTCCTCGGTCTCTTCTGTCTGCTGGTCTACAACGCCAACTGGCGGGCGATCAGCCCCGGCGACGCCTTCCCGGCGCGCTACCTGCCGTTCGCGATCTGGCGGTACCACACCATCCTTCTCGATCCGATCGCGACGGTCACCGCCCAGGGGCGGGCCGATCGGGCGTTCTGGATGGTGCCGGTTCCCGGCGGCCACTTCATCTCGCTGTATCCCGTGGTGCAGCCGGTGCTCCTCGCGCCGCTCTACCTCCCGGCGACCGGGTACCTGGAGCTGCGGGGGTGGACGGATCGGCGCCTGGACCGCATCGCGCGGGTCATGGAGAAGCTCTCCGCCTCGCTCGTGGCGGCGCTTTCCGCGGCGCTCCTCTATCTGCTGCTGCGGCGCCGGGCGGCGGCGCCGATCGCACTGCTCCTCACCTTGGCGTATGCCTTCGGCACCACCACCTGGGTGATCAGCAGCCAGGCTCTGTGGCAGCACGGGATGGCGGAGTTGCTGGTGATCGGCCTCCTGCTGCTCCTCACCGCGCCGTGCACCGCGCCGCGGGCGCTGGCGGCGGGGTTGCTCTGCGGACTCATCGCCAGCAACCGCCCTCCGGATGCCATCCTCGCGGCGGCGCTCGGCGTGTACGGGCTCTTCTGGGCCGGCCGCCGGGCGGTGCTGCTCGCCGTGGCGGCGGCGCTGCCGGCCGCCCTGGTGCTGGCCTACAACCTCGGCGTGGCCCACGACCTCGCCGGCGGGTACGGGCGGCTCGGCAATACCGGCTTCTTCCAGCACGGCGTGCTTTCCGGCCTCGGCGGCTTGCTGTTCAGCCCGACGCGGGGGCTTCTCGTCTTCTCCCCCTTCCTTCTCTTCCTCGCATTCACCTGGCGGCACCTGCCGCGCGGCCGCGGCGAGCGCGGCCTCCTCCTCGCGATGAGCGCCGGCGTCGTCCTCCAGGTCTTGCTCTATGCCAGGACCGACTGGCGGGCCGGCATCTCCTGGGGGCCGCGCTTCCTGACCGACCTCCTGCCGCTGCTCTTGTGGATGCTGGTGCCGGTGGTCGCCGAGCTGCGCGGCCTCGGCCGGGTGTGCTTCCTGCTGGCGGTCGGCGTCGCGATCGCCATCGAAGCCATCGGCGCTTTCTGGTACACCGGCGCCACCGAGATCCCGATCTTCGCCGCTGCGCGCGGTTCCGACCCGCTGCGGGCCGCGTGGGACTGGCGGAACGCTCCCTTCGTCGCTTCCTTGCGGCATGGCCTCGCGCCGGCGGAGCTGACGGTCGAGATGCGCGGCAATGTCGACGTCGTTGGCGGCCATGGCGGCCATGGCGCCAACGACACCATCGAGGCCGGCCAGAAGGTCGACGCCACCGGCTGGGCGCTGGCCGGCCACAGAACGCCCTGGCAGGTGGCCGCCGTCATCGACGGCCGGCGGATCGTCACCTCCCGCACCTTCTTCGACCGCCCCGACGTCCGCGGTGCGCTGGGCGAGACGAGCCCCGCCGGCTGGCGCGTGCCGCTCGACACGGCCGGCGTCGCTCCAGGCGAGCACCAGCTGGCCGTCCATGTCTGGGCTTCCAAGAACGGCGAGGGGTATTACCTGGGGGAGCGCCAGCTGACGGTGCGGCCAGCATCCTCTGCATCGGCGGCACCGACGGCGGGAGACGCGGCGCGGGCCGACGGCTTCGACATCGACGCAAGCGTGAGGACGGCGGTGGCGCGGCTTCGGGCGCACCAACAGGGGCCGGGGTACTGGCTCACCGCCTACACGAAGGCGGCGCGCTTCGAGGCGCCGCATCCGGAGATGAACACCTTCCTCACCGCTCTCCTGATCGACCTGCTCGACCCCCTGGCGGCCGCCGGCCCTCTCGGCGACAGCGTAGAGCGCGCCCGCCGGCATCTCACCGGCCAGATCGAGGCCGGCGGGCTGGTGCGCTACCACGGCCTCCCCGACGCTCCCGGCATCGGCACCCTGGGGTGCGCGATCACCCCGGATGCCGACGACACGGCGCTCGTCTGGCGGCTCGCTCCCGGCCATGACCGTCGGCGGCTGACGGCCGCCGTGGCGACCCTCGACCGTTATCGCACTCCCGAGGGCCTCTACCGCACCTGGCTCGCGCCCCGTGCGGCCTACCAGTGCATCGACCCGGGCAGCGATCCGGACCCTGCCGACATCGGCATCCAGATGCACGTGCTGCTGCTGCTCGCCCAGGCGCTGGCCGCCGGCCGGCCGGGCGCTCTGCGAAGCGCTCCGCCCCGTGGTCGACCAGGATCGGGTCTGGGTCTACTATCGAAGGGCGCCGCTGGTCCCGATGCTTCGCCTCCCCGACCTGGAGCACGCCGGCTGTGCGCTGGAGCTGCCCGCGTCGCGGATGCGGACGTCGGTGCCGGACCAGGAGATCTGGGTGTCCCTTGTCCGGCTCCTGGGGCGGGCGCGGAAAGCCGGAGTTCCACCGCCCGACGCGGCAGAGCTCCGGGCGGTGCTCCGCCAGCTGGCCCAAGAGGACTTTGCCCTGGTACGAAAGAATCCGCCGCTCCTCTACCACAACGATCTCACCGCGACAGTCCCTCGATACTACTGGTCGGAGGACGTCGGCTATGCGCTCTGGCTAAGGCTTGCTAACGAATATGCGCACCTCCAGCACCCCCATACGAACGGCTGAAGCTTCCCCGGTGCCGCAGGCTCCGCCCCGATTCGCGCCTGGCGTGCCGGCGGCCCCCTCGACCGGAGGCCGCCTGGGCGAGCGCCTTCGCCGCTACCTGTCTTGCCTGCGCCTGCCGGAGATCCTCGTTCTCCAGGGCTCACCGCTGCTCGGCGCCGCCTGCGCGATCCGCCATCCGGCGGCGGTGAACGTGGGGCCGCTCGCGATGCTCACCGTCGCCAACGTCTGCCTGATGGCACACATTTTCATGCTCAACGACTGGTCCGGTCTGACCGCCGACCTCACCGATCCCAACAAGGCCAGAAGCGTCTTCACGGCCAGAGGGGTCGGCCAGAAAGAGATCGGCGTTCTGGCGGCCGGCCTTTTGGCCCTGAGTCTCTTCCTCTTCAGCCGCCTCGGCCCCAGCACCCTCTGGCTGGCACTGGCCATCGCTGCCTTGAGCGCCCTCTACTCCCTTCCCCGCTTCAATTGGAAGGGGAGACCGCTCCTCAACTCGGCGGCCCACCTGGTCGGCGGCGCCCTCCACTTCCTCCTCGGCTACTCCCTGGGGAACGCCATCGACCGTCGCGGCCTCGCCACGGCCACCTTCTTCGCCCTGACCTTCGCCGCCGGCCACCTGACCCAGGAAGTCCGCGATTACCAAGGCGACGTTCGGAACGCCATCCGGACGAACGCGGTGATCTTCGGCCCCCGCCGCACCTTCGACGCCAGCCTGGCCCTCTTCACCCTCGCCCACGCCCTCCTTTTCTTCTTAGCCCTGACAGGGATCCTCCCCCGTCCCCTGGTAGCCCTCATCGTCCTCTACCCCGTTTACCTACGCTGGTGGCAGAAGACTCGGGTCGAGGGCCTCACCTATGCGAGCATCCGCCGCCTGCAAGCACGGTATCGCGCGCTCTACGCCCTCATCGGCCTGGCCATGGTGGCAGCCCTCTGGCTTGCCTGAGAGGCTGTGAAAAAATCACCCTGCAGAAGGGGGAAGGGGTAGAGACGAAGACCCTCGATTTTTTCAGAATCAGGGCGCCTGCAGCACTTCCCCTTTACCGGTCTCGTTGTCGTAGCGCAGCAGACAGACACCGTTCACCACGAGAGCCAGTCGGTACTTATTAAACCCGTGCGCACTGCGGGGCACGGGCGAGGGAACCTGCCAGACCACCAAACCGATCCTGTCAGCGGAGCGCAGTCACCCGCCGGCTCTCCTCCGCGAGCGCCGCGAGCCGCGCGAGCCACCCGTCCATCCCCGCCCCCGTCCGCGCCGAGGTTTCGACGATTTCGATTCGCGGGCAGATCTCGCGGATATTTCGATGCGCCAGCTCGCGATCGAAACCCACGGCGTCGGCTAAATCCATCTTGGTGATCACCGCCAAGTCGGCGGCGTTGAAGATCGTCGGATATTTGAGCGGTTTGTCCTCGCCCTCGGTCACCGAGAGGAGGACGACGCGGAGGTTCTCGCCCAGGTCGTAGCTCGCCGGACAGACGAGGTTGCCGACGTTCTCGATGAAGAGATAGTCGAGGGCGGAGAGATCCCAACCTTCGAGGGCCTTCCCCACCATCTCGGCCTCCAGGTGGCAGACGGTGCCGGTGACGATCTGGCGGACGGGGGCTCCGGAGCGGCCGAGACGCTGGGCGTCGTTGTCGGTCGCCAGATCGCCGACTAAAGCGGCGACCCGGGCTCGCGGGTGGAGAGAAGCGAGGGTCGCCTCCAGGAAGGCGGTCTTGCCGGTGCCGGGGCTCGATACCAGGCTGACGACGAAGACCGAAGAGTCGGCGAAGCGCTGGCGCAGGTCGCGGGCGAGGAGGTCGTTTTTCTTCAACAGGCCCCGGCGGACCTCAACGATACGCGGCTGCATCCTCACCCTCCGTCCCGTCGCTTCCCGCCTCCCCATCCACTCGATCCACTACTTCCATGGAGACCAGCTCCAGCTCCCGCCCGCGGACGACGTCGGCCGTCTCGCCGCCGCAGACCGGGCAACGGAAGCTCTGGAGACCGGGGAGCTCCCGCTCGGCACGGCAGGTGGGACAGAAGACGACGATCGGGATCTCCTCGATCTCCAGGCGCGCTCCGGCGATCACCGTGCCCTCGGCGGCGAGATCGAAAGAAAATTCCAGAGCATCTTTTACAACACCCGAGAGCGCACCCAAGCACAAATGGAGCGCCACGACCCGGACGTTTCCAAGCCGCTCGGCCTCCTCGCACGCCGCGTCGATGAGGCCCATCGCGATCGAAAGCTCATGCATATTCCGTGCGCGCAGGTATCTTTAAGAGGCCGACGGGAGTCGACTCGCGCGTCTCCGCAGGCAGGATACACCCGAAAGGAATTGGGTCCATGGGTGAAATACCCTATTGACACGGCGGAAAGCCTGACCTACCGTGGGCCGTGGCGAGAGGTTGTTTTCGCTTCTCGCTTTCTGGGAAGGGGCTAGCGCCAGAGCGATGTACTGGGCGGCGAATCCTGAACGACTCCGTAAGACCCGCGGCTTCGCGGGCCCCTCCACCGAACCACCGACAGCACCAACAGACACGATGGCAGCTCGACGAGCAGCCCGCGGCGAGAGCTGTGAGCTGGTGCGGAGCGTGCATCAAGAGAAGTGACGCGGAGAGGTCATCCAATGCGTGGAGGTCTCCGCACAGGTAACGAGATCGTGCAGCTTGAAAAAAGGGGGTAGCGCATGGCGCCTTTGGCAAGCCCGAAAAAAGCCGAAGCGAAACCGGCCGAGGAACCGGTCGTCCACATCCTCTGGATCAACGCAGGCCTCTCCTGCGACGGCGACTCGGTCGCTCTCACCGCGGCTACCCAGCCGAGCATCGAGGAGATCGCCCTGGGCGCCCTCCCCGGCCTTCCCAAGGTCGCCGTGCACTGGCCCCTGATCGACTTCGAGTGCGGTCCGGAAGGCGGCGCCGACGACTTCATCGAGTGGTTCCACAAGGCCGATCGCGGCGAGCTCGAGCCCTTCGTCCTGGTGGTGGAAGGCTCGATTCCCAACGAGTCGATCAAGAAGGAAGGCTACTGGTCGGGTTTCGGCAACAACCCGGCGACCGGCCAGCCGATGACGACCTCCGAGTGGCTCGACCGCCTGGCCCCCAAGGCCCTGGTCGTCCTGGCGGTCGGCACCTGCGCCACCTACGGCGGCATCCACGCCATGGCCGGCAACCCGACCGGCGCCATGGGCGTCCCCGACTACCTGGGCTGGAACTGGAAGTCGAAGGCCGGCATCCCCATCGTCTGCGTCCCCGGCTGCCCCATCCATCCCGACAACCTTTCTGAGACCATCCTCTATCTCCTCTATCAGGCGACCGGCCAGGCGCCGATGATCCCGCTCGACGAGGCTCTGCGCCCCACCTGGCTCTTCGGCCACACGGTGCACGAGGGCTGCGACCGCGCCGGCTACTACGAGCAGGGCGACTTCGCCCACGAGTACGGCTCGCCCAAATGCATCGTCAAGCTCGGCTGCTGGGGTCCGGTCGTCAAGTGCAACGTGCCCAAGCGCGGCTGGATCAACGGCGTCGGCGGTTGTCCGAACGTCGGCGGGATCTGCATCGGCTGCACGATGCCGGGCTTCCCCGACAAGTTCATGCCGTTCATGGACGAGCCGCCCGGCGCGCGGGTTTCGTCCGCCGCCTCCGGGCTCTATGGCGGCATGATCCGGGCGCTGCGCGGCGTCACGGCGAGGACGGTCGACAAGGAGCCCAAGTGGCGCCACCGGGGCAGGGAGCTGACCACGGGGTATGAAAAAAACTGGTGAACCGGAAGGAGGGCAACATGGCGAAGGATTCCCACGACAGTGTCACCAAAGATGAGCCCGGCCATCCCAAAAACGTCGGCAAGAGCGTGCAGGGGAGAGGCGAGGAAGTCATCGAGAAGGACAGTAAAGAGCCCGGCCGCTATGAGGTCGAAGAGAAGGGCTCCGGCCGGCCGGCCGGCAAGTCGACTCTCCGGGACGTGACCGGCGTCGATCCCAAGAAGACGATCACGTAGAGCTTTGAGATCCTAAACTTTACGAAAGGGGAGCCGGCGATGGCGACCACGGTCGAGGCAGCGAAAGCGAAAACCGCAACGAAGTCCAATCTGGTCGAGATGCATTGGGACCCGATCACCCGCATCGTCGGCAGCCTCGGGATCTATACGAAAATCGATTTCGACCAAAAGCGGGTCGCCGAGTGTCACAGCACCTCGTCGATCTTCCGCGGCTACAGCATCTTCATGAAGGGCAAGGACCCGCGAGACGCCCACTTCATCACCAGCCGGATCTGCGGCATCTGCGGGGACAACCACTGCACCTGCTCGGTCTACGCCCAGAACATGGCCTATGGGGTGAAGCCGCCGCACCTCGCCGAGTGGATGATCAACCTGGGCGAGGCCGCCGAGTACATGTTCGACCACAACATCTTCCAGGAGAACCTGGTCGGGGTCGACTACTGCGAGAAGATGGTGCGGGAGACCAATCCCGGGGTGTGGGAGAAGGCCACCAAGACCGAGGCCCCGCACGCCGCCGCCCACGGCTACAAGACGATCGGCGACATCATGAAGTCGCTCAATCCGTTCGAGGGCGAGTTCTACCGGGAAGCGCTGCAGATGAGCCGCATGACCCGGGAGATGTTCTGCCTGATGGAGGGTCGGCACGTCCACCCGTCGACCCTCTACCCGGGCGGCGTCGGCACGGTGGCGACGATCCAGCTCTTCACCGACTATCTCTCCCGGCTCATGCGCTACGTCGAGTTCATGAAGCGGGTCGTGCCGATGCACGACGACCTCTTCGACTTCTTCTACGAGGCGATGCCGGGCTACGAGGCGGTGGGACGGCGGCGCATCCTCCTCGGTTGCTGGGGGAGCTTCCAGGACCCCGAGGTCTGCAACTTCGAGTACAAGGACATGACGAACTGGGGCCGCAAGATGTTCGTCACCCCGGGCATCGTCGTCGACGGCAAGCTGGTGACGACCGATCTCGTCAAGATCAACCTGGGGATCCGCATCCTCCTCGGCAGCTCCTTTTACGACGACTGGAAGGGCCACGAGATTTTCGTCAAGAACGATCCCCTGGGTAATCCCGTCGACGAGCGCCACCCGTGGAACCAGCACACCCTCCCCAAGCCGCAGAAGCGCGACTTCGGCGGCAACTACAGCTGGGTGATGTCGCCCCGTTGGTACGACGGCAAGGACCACCTGGCGCTCGACACCGGCGGCGGCCCGCTCGCCCGCCTGTGGGCCACGGCGCTCGCCGGTCTGGTCGACATCGGCTATTTGAAGGCGACCGGCAACAGCGTCGTCATCAATCTGCCGAAAACGGCTCTCAAGCCGGCGGTCACCTTCGAGTGGAAGGTGCCGCAGTGGAGCAACACGATCGAGAGAAACCGCGCGCGCACCTACTTCCAGGCCTACGCCGCCGCCGCCGCCCTGCACTTCATGGACGAAGCGCTCAAGGAGGTGCGGGCCGGCCACACCAAGACCTGGGAGACCTTCAAGGTGCCCAAGGACGGGATCGGCTGCGGCTTCACCGAGGCGGTCCGCGGCGTCCTCTCGCACCACATGGTGATCCGCGACGGCAAGATCGCCAACTATCACCCCTACCCGCCGACCCCGTGGAACGCCAACCCGCGCGACACCTACGGGACGCCGGGACCCTACGAGGACGCCGTCCAGGGCTGCCCCATCTTCGAGGAGAACCCGCAGGACAAGTTCAAGGGCATCGACGTCATGCGGACGGTGCGGAGCTTCGATCCCTGCCTGCCGTGCGGCGTCCACCAGACGCTCCCCAACGGCCGAGTCGTCGAGCACCGGCATTCGCCGGCGACGCTCAATCTCCTGGAACCAGGTAAATAGGGGATGGCGCACGACAAGCAGGTCGAACACGAGCTGCGGGCGGCGGGTGATCGCATCGAAGTCCTGATGGGCGAACTCGCCGCCCTGAGCCCGGCCGTGCAGGGTAAAACCGAGGAGCTGGTGCGGCTCCTCATGCAGCTCTACGGGGCCGGGCTCGAGCGCATCCTCTCGATCATCGATGAGATGGACGCGGCGGCCGGGCCGGTCTTCGCCCGTCTGGCGGCCGACGACCTGGTTTCGAGCCTCCTCGTGCTCCACGATCTCCACCCGCTCGACCTCGACTTCCGGGTCGAGCGGGCATTGGACCACGTCCGTCCCTATCTCGAATCGCACGGCGGCAACGTCAAGCTTCTGGGGATCGACGAGAACGTCGTCCGGCTCCGCCTCGAAGGGAGCTGCAAGAGCTGTCCGTCCTCGACGATCACCATGAAGCTCGCGGTCGAAAAAGCGATCGAGGAGGCCGCCCCGGAGATCACGCAGATCGACGTGGAAGGTATCGCGGTGCCGGGCGATCCCGCAACACCTCCCCCCACGCTCGTGCAGCTCGGTGGCTGCAATTTCAACCAGGGTGGAACCGAGGAGAGCGCCACGAGGGAAACCGCATGAGCGGCCCCACCGGCTCCGACGACCCTGGCGACTCCGACGAGGTCAACGATCCCGCCGCGGTCATCGGCAAGCTCAAGGGCCTCCTCCAATCCCGTCCTCGTCTCCGCTCGGCGTCCTCCGGAACCGCCGAAGCCGCCGAAGCCGCCGAAGCCGAGCGCTGCGAGCTGTGCGGGGTGCTCATCCCTCCCGAGCACCGCCACCTCGTGAACCTGGAGACCCGGAGCCTGATGTGCGCCTGCCGGCCCTGTGGTCTCCTCTTCACCAAGTCCGGAGCGGCGGGCGGCAAGTTTCGCGCCGTGCCCGAGCGCTATCTCCGTGCCCGCGGTCTCGTGCTCACCGAGGCGCAGTGGGAAACCTTGCAAATCCCGGTCAACATCGCGTTCTTCTTTTACAACAGCACCCTCGGCCACACCGCGGCCTTCTACCCCAGCCCGGCCGGCGCCACCGAGTCTCTCCTGCCGCTCGAAACCTGGGAAGAGCTGGCACGGTCGAACCCCATCCTCTCCGGTTTGGAGCCCGACGTCGAGGCGCTCCTCGTCTACCGACGGCGGTCGGGTGCCGCGGACGAGGAAGGCGCGAAATTGGCGACATTCGATTGCTACGTCGTGCCGATCGACTCCTGCTACGAGCTGGTGGGCCGCATCCGCAAGCGCTGGAAGGGTTTCGAGGGAGGCGAGGAGGCCTGGCAAGAGATCGACGCCTTCTTCGCCGCCGTGCGGGAGAAGAGCGGCGAGCCCACCGAGATCGCAAAGCCGGCCGAGACCGCCGAGACCGCCGCATGGCCGATCTGAGCTTTCAGGTCACCGGCGCCCGAGCCGAGCCCTATGCGGCGGTGCCGACGCTCATTTTCTCCCTGCGGATCGAGGAGGCGACGGGGCAGGCCATCCACGCCATCGCTCTACGCTGCCAGATCCAGATCGAGCCCAACCGCCGTTCCCATTCCCCGCAAGAGCAGGCGAGGCTGCTCGAAATGTTCGGCCAGCCGAGCCGCTGGGGCGACACGGTGAAACCTTTTCTCTGGACTCACGCCCCGCTCATGGTGACCGGCTTTTCGGGCGCCACGACCGTCGACCTCCCGATGACCTGCACCTATGACTTCGAGGTCGCCGCGGCCAAGTACTTCGAGGCCTTGGACGACGGCGAGATCCCCCTCCTCCTCCTCTTCAGCGGCACGATCTTCACCGCGGGGGGAACCGAAGGCAAAAGCTTCATGGTCGAGCGCGTGCCGTGGGAGAAAGAGGCGAGCTTCCGTCTTCCGGTCCGCCGGTGGCGGGAGGTGATGGACCGCTATTTCCCCGGCAGCGCCTGGATTCGGGTGCAGCGGGAGAGCCTCGACGCGCTCCAGCGTTTCAAGGCCGAGCACGCGCTTCCGACCTGGGACGATGCCCTGGCGGCGCTCCTCGCCGACCATCCCACCCTGGAGGTCCCCTCGTGAGCTTCGCCCTGGCGCAGAAGGTGGCGGACGCCGTTCTCTACGAGGGCTACGTGCTCTACCCCTACCGCGCCTCGTCGTCCAAGAACCAGGTGCGCTTCCAGTTCGGCGTCGTCGCTCCCCGCGAGTACTGCAAGGGCGAGGGCCAGGGCTCTGAATCCTGGGAGATGCAGACCGAATGCCTCATCGAGCCGGGCTCCGACGCCGATCCGAAGATCGATTTGAAGGTCCGCTGCCTCCAACTCCAGGCACGTACCCTCGAAGAGGCGACGACCGGCACAGATCCCGCGACCTTCCGCCCGGTGGAATTCATGGACAGCGGCGCCGGGGACGGCAAGCTTCTGGTCGCCTGGGACGAGGGGGTCGAGGGGGAGCTCGAAATCCGGGACCTCTCTCTTTTGGAGCTCGCGCGGGAAGGGGAACGCCGGATCGATTTTACGCTCCCCGAGGGTTTGGACGTCGAAGAGATCCGCTCAGCCGAGACGGACGCGATCCACGGTCGGATCACCCGGCGACGCTGGCCGATCACGGCGGTCGTGCTCCTTTCGGCCGAGAAGATCGAGGCCACTCCGCTCCTGCGGCTCCGGGTTCGCATCGAGAACCGGACGCCCTGGCCGGCCGACCTGCCGGCGGGCCGTCCCTCCGGCCGTCCTTCCGGAAGAGACGAGGCGCTCCGGCGCTCGCTCCTCTCCGCCCACACCCTCCTCTCCGTTCGCGACGGCGGTTTCGTCTCGCTCCTCGATCCGCCGCCCGACGCGGCGCCGGCGGTCGCCGGCTGCGCCAACGTTCGCACCTGGCCCGTCCTCGTCGGTGTGGAAGGGAGCCGCGACCTCGTCCTGTCGTCGCCGATCATCCTCTACGACTATCCGGCGATCGCCCCGGAGAGCCAGGGCGACCTCTGCGACGCGACGGAGATCGACGAGATCCTCACCCTGCGGATCATGACGCTCACCGCAGAGGAGAAGCGCGAGGCCCGCGGCACCGATCCCCGGGCGCGCCAGATCGTCGATCGCGCCGACGGCATCCCGGACGAGATCTTCGAGCGCCTGCACGGCGCCATGCGCTCACTGCGCCCGGCCGAGACCACCAATCCCGTACAATCCGCCGGACCGGAGCCTGCCACCGCGGGATTGTTGTCGAGCTGGGAGGAGTTTCTCAATCCGCCGGGCGAGACGCCGCCGGAGGACGCCTCGACGAGGATCGACGGCGTCCTCGTCGCCCGCGGCTCGCGCGTGATCCTCCGGCCCACCCGGCGCGCCGACTCGATGGACTTCTTCCTCGCCGGCCGGGAGGCGCGGGTGGAGGGGGTCTACAGCGACGTCGAGAACGCGTCCTATGTCGCGGTGACGCTCGCCGACGATCCGACCGCCGACCTGGGCGCCGCCACGGGGCGGTTCTTCTATTTCTATCCCGACGAGGTCGAGCCCCTGCCAGACCTGCCGTCGCGGTCTCCAGACGAACCCGGGCAGAGTGCCCTAGAGGAGAGGAGAAGTTGAAATGTTACGCCGTATCCTGCTGAGTGCCGTCGCGATCTGCCTGGCCTACCTGGCGGTGAGCTCCGCTCCCGACCTCAAACGCTATCTCAGAATCCGCGCGATGTAGGACCGCTTCACGACGGAGACATCGTGGGTATCCTGGTAGCCGGCATCGGCAATATCTTCCTGGGCGACGACGGCTGGGGGGTCGAGGTCGTGCGGCGCCTGGCGTCACGACCGCTGCCGGAAGGGGTGCGGGTGGCCGATTTCGGCATCCGCGGAGTCCATCTCGCCTTTGAGCTTTTGGAGCATCCGGACGACACCACCATCCTCGTCGACATCACGCCCCGCGGTGGAGAGCCGGGAACGGTCTACCTGATCGAGCCCGACCTCGAAGCGCTCGCCAATGCCGCCAATGCCAACGCCTCGAACGTTGCGGCGGACGCCCATGACATGACCCCCGATGCGGTCTTCGCCCTTCTGCGCTCCCTGGGCGGAACGCCCGGAAGGGTTTGGATCGTCGGCTGTGAGCCGCTCTCGACGGAGGAGGAGATGGGTCTCTCCCCCGCCGTCGAGCCGGCGGTCGACGAAGCCGTGACGCTTCTCCTCGAGCTCGTCGAGCGAGAGGGCCGGCAGACCCGCGAGAGCGCTGGCAATCCGGCCGGTGCTCTGGAAGGAACTTTGCAGGAGAGAGGTGGATGAAAATGAATGTCTGGACCTGGATCGTCGTCGGAGTTGCCGTGGTCGTGCTCGGAGCGCTCGCCACCGGTGCGCCTGACATCGTGCGCTACGTGAGGATGAAGCGGATGTGAGCCGGCCCTGATGCCGTGGCGATCCCCCGCGCCGTCTTCGCTTTCAGGGGATCAGAAAGTAAGGAGATCTGTATGTGCCTGGCGATCCCTGGAAAAGTCATCGAATTCCTGCCGGAGACCTCCGATACCCTGGCGATGGTCGAGGTGTCCGGAGTCAAGCGCCGGGTCAACGTCGACCTCCTGCGCGAGGACGGGTTGGAAGCCGGCGACTGGGTGCTGATCCACGTCGGCTTCGCGATGAGTAAAATCAGCGCCGGCGCCGCGGAGGAGCAGATGCGCATGCTGCAGATGCTGGGCGAGGACCTGGAGGCGATGACCGAGCTCGAAGGCTACCAGTTCGGAAGTGAGCCGGTCTCATGAAGTACGTCGACGAGTTCCGCGATCCGCACCTCATCCGCCAGGCCGCCGACGAGATCAAGCGTCTGGCGAACCCCGATCGCCACTATCGGATCATGGAGGTCTGCGGCGGCCATACCCACGCCATCTATCGCTTCGGCTTGGAAGGGCTGCTGCCCGCAAACGTCGAGCTCATCCACGGGCCCGGCTGTCCGGTCTGCGTCCTTCCCATGGGCCGGACCGACGATGGGCTCGCCCTGGCCGCCGAGCCGGGGGTGATCTTCGCCGCCTTCGGCGACGTCATGCGGGTGCCGGGCACGCACGGGAGCCCGCTGGAGCACAAGGCGCGCGGGGTAGAAATCCGCATGGTCTACTCGCCGCTCGACGCGCTCAAGCTCGCCCAGACGAACCCCGACAAGCACGTCGTCTTCTTCGCCATCGGTTTCGAGACGACGGCGCCGTCGACCGCGCTCACGATTCTCCGCGCGCGCCAGCTCGGCGTCCCCAACTTCTCGGTGTTCTGCAACCACGTGACGATCATCCCCGCCATCCGGGCGATCCTCGACTCGCCGGACATGCGGCTCGACGCCTTCATCGGGCCGGGCCACGTCTCGACGGTCATCGGCTGCCGGCCCTACGAGTTCATCACGAGGGATTTCGGCAAACCGATCGTCGTCTCCGGCTTCGAGCCGCTCGACATCCTGCAATCGCTCGTCATGATCCTCCGCCAGCTGGCCGACGGCCGGGCGGAGGTCGAGAACCAGTACGCCCGCGTCGTCCCCTGGGAGGGGAACATGCCGGCCCTCCGGGCGCTCGGGCAGGTCTTCGAGCTGCGCCCCTACTTCGAGTGGCGGGGGCTCGGCTTCATCTCGCAATCGGCGCTCAAGCTCCGCGACGAATTCGCCGGCTGGGATTCCGAAAAGCGCTTCACGGTGCCCGGCATCCGGGTGACCGATCCGAAAGCCGCGCAGTGCGGCGAGGTGCTCAAGGGGGTGTTGAAACCGCATCAGTGCAAGCTCTTCGGCCGCGAGTGCACGCCCGAAACGCCGGTGGGAGCGCTCATGGTCTCCTCCGAGGGAGCCTGCGCCGCCTACTTCAACTACGTGCACCGGATGACGGTGCCCGCCGACGCCGCCGATATCCTGGCCGGCTTCGAATCATGAAGAGCGCGACCGACGTTGCGACCGCGGCCGCAGCGGCCGCAGCGGTCGCTCCCACCGCGGAGCCGAAGCCAGCCTCTCCCGCTCCCGCGGTTCGCTTCCGCGATCCGCAGATCGAGATGTCCCACGGCGCCGGTGGCAAGGCCAGCCGGCGGCTCGTCGAGGGTCTCTTCGTGCCGCTCTTTGGCGTCACGGGCGGCCCGGCCGGCCAGCTCCGCGGGCCGCTCGCCGATGCCGCCCATCTGACGATCGACGGCGCCCGCCTCGCCTTCACCGCCGACAGCTTCGTCGTCCGTCCGCTGCGCTTCTCCGGCGGCTCGATCGGCGACCTGGCCGTGAACGGCACGGTGAACGACCTCGCGGTCTCCGCGGCCCAACCGGTCGCCCTCCTCGTCACCTTCGTTCTCGAAGAGGGTTTGCCCTCGTCCGTCCTCGAAGCCGAGGCGCGGGCGCTCGCCGCGGCGGCCGCGCGGGCGGGAGTCGAGATCGTGGGCGGCGACACCAAGGTCGTCGAGCGCGGCAAGGCCGACTCGATGTACATCACGACCGCCGGGATCGGCCGGGTCGACCCGCGGGCGAGTTGCTCGGCGAAGTCGGTCCGCCCGGGCGACCGGGTGATCCTCTCCGGCCCCATCGGCGATCACGGCATCACGATCCTCCTCGCCCGCGGCGACATCGATCTCGAAGCCGATCTCCGCTCCGATACCCGCTCGGTCTACCCGATGGTCCAGAGTCTCCTCGCCGCCGCGGCCCCGGGAGTCCGCTGGATGCGCGATCCGACCCGGGGCGGGGTGGCGACGGCGCTCAACGAGCTGGCCCGCGACTGTGGCCTGGGGATCGCCCTCTTTGAGGAGGAGATCCCGGTCCGCGACGCGGTGCGCGGCGCCTGCGAGCTTCTGGGGCTCGATCCGCTCCATATCGCGAACGAAGGTCAGTTCCTCGCCGTCGTGGCGCCGGAGCACGCCGACGCGGCGCTCGCCGCCGTGCGTTCGGTGCCGGGAGGCGAAGCCGCGGTGATCGTCGGCGAGGTGCGCGCGGAGCCGGCCCGCACGGTCCTGGGCGTCGCCACCTACGGCGGCATGCGGGTCGTCGACATGCTCTCCGGCGATCCTCTCCCCCGCATCTGTTGAGCATGGAAACGGGAGCGGCAACCCCCGCGGCTACTGCAGGCGCCGAGTTCGTCGCCGAGCGGTTCGCCGAGCGCAACCGGGTTTCGGCAAGGTTTTTCCCCACCGAGGGAGCGCGCCTCGCAAAGGCCTGCCAGGCGATGGCGGAACGTTTTCTCCGCGGCGGCCGGCTCCTCGCCTTCGGCCGCGGGCACTACGCGACCGATGCCCAGCACGTCTCGGTCGAGTTCGTCCATCCTGTCATCGTCGGCAAGCGCGCGCTCCCGGCGCTCGATCTCTCGCTCGCCAGCTTCGGAGGCATGGACGGCATCGCCACCCTCCTCCTCTCCGACGACATGGTGATGGGCTTCGGGCCACCCTCCGGAGATTCCGAGGTGCAACAAGTACTTCGCCGGGCGCGGCAGCGCGGCGCGCAGACTTTCGCGTTTCCCGGGGATGCCGGTGAGGACGGACCGACGGACTATTCGTTCTCGCCGCCGACGTCCGATCCCTATCTCCACCAGGAGCTGATCGAGATCGCCTACCACACCCTCTGGGAGACCGTTCACGTTTTCTTCGAGCACCGGGAGATGGGGCACGACGTGGGCGCCGCGAGCTTCCTCTATCCTTTTCTCGGCAAGGAGAAGCAGGACACCGAAGGTCTCCTCGCCTCGGTGGCGGCGTCGATCGCGGCGAAGGCGGCGGAGAACGAGCGGCTCCGCTCCGCCGTGGCTGAGAGCCAATCGGAAGCGATCGTGAAAGCCGTCGCCGCCATCCGCCACCGCATCGCCGCCGGGGGCAAGCTCCTCCTCTTCGGCAACGGCGGCTCGGCGACCGACGCCAACGACTGGGCCCTCGACTGCATGGTGCCGCAGAAGAGCTTCCGGCCGATCCCGGCGCTCTCGCTCTCAATGGAGCCCGCGACCCTCCTGGCGCTCGCCAACGACATCGGTCCGGAGGCGATCTTCCTCCGCCAGCTGATCGCCCATGCCGGCCCCCAGGACGTAGCGGTCGCGATCTCGACGAGCGGCGGCTCGGCCAACATCCTGGCGGCGCTCGTCGAAGCCCGGAAGCGCGGCCTCCTGACCGTCGCTCTCCTGGGTTACGACGGCGGCGAAACCGTGCGCCGGGGCCTCGCCGATCACCCCCTGGTCGTTCCCTGCGACTACGTGCCGCGCATCCAGGAGATCCAGGCCTCGACCTATCACATTCTCTTGGAGCTGATGGAGACTCTTCCATGAGCGCAAAAGTCGAGCTCTACGGCACCGCCGGCTGCCCGTGGACGACGGAGCTCCGCCAGGAGCTCGAATGGGAGGACCGCGAGTTCGTCGAATACGACGTCGAAGTCGACCCGGAAGCCTCCGAACGCCTCTCCGCCCTGACCGGCGGCCAGCGGGCGGTCCCCGTGCTCGTCGAGAATGGCAAGGTCCGCCAGATCGGCTACCAGGGCCGCACCTGCATGGCCGGTCTCCCCCCTGCGCCGCCGGTACCCGACTGCTAGGCCGACCGCCGGCCATGGCCCCCCATGCCGCGTGAAGCCCGGTTCCTCCGCGTGCGTGGGGTCGTGCAGGGAGTGGGCTTCCGCCCCTTCGTTTTTCGTCTGGCGAGGACCCATGGCCTCGTGGGCTGGGTGCTGAACGGCGCCGACGGCGTCGAGATTCACATCGAAGGAGAGGGCCCCATCCTCGACACCTTCGCCGCCGTTCTCACCTCCCAAACGCCGCCGGCCGCCCGCGTCGCGGCGCTGGAGACGACAGCGGCCGAGCCCCAGGACTTCCTTGATTTTACGATCCGGGAGAGCGAGCATTGCGAGGCGCCCACGGTCCGCATCAGCCCCGATCTTCCCGTCTGCGCGAATTGCCTCGCCGAGCTCGCCTCGGCTGTCGGCGGGCGCGATCGGCGCCACGGGTATCCCTATATCAACTGCACCGACTGCGGTCCGCGCTTCTCGATCATCCTCTCCCTCCCCTACGACCGTCCGCGCACGACCATGCGCGATTGGCCGATGTGCCCCGACTGCGCCGCCGAGTACGAAGACCCCATGGATCGGCGTTTCCACGCTCAGCCCGTGGCCTGCCCGGTCTGCGGGCCGCACTTCGTGCTGCACCAGGGAGACCGCAACATCACCGGTGACAAAGCCGCCATCGCCGAGGCGGCGCGGCTCCTCGGTACCGGCCACATTCTGGCGATCAAAGGGATCGGCGGCTATCACCTGGGATGCGACGCGAGCCACCCCGCCGCGGTCGCGGCGCTCCGCGAGCGCAAGTTCCGTAAGGAAAAACCGTTCGCCTTGATGGCCCGAGACCTCGCGGTAGCACGCGGACTGATCGATCTCTCGCCGGAGTCCGAAGCCCTTCTCACGGGCCCGGAACGCCCGATCGTTCTCGCGCCGGCCCGTGTCGATCTGCCAGGAGTGGCGCCAGGCAATCGCGATCTGGGCGTCATGCTCCCCTACACCCCGCTCCACCATCTGCTCTTCGCCCAAGGCGCGCCCGAAGTCCTGGTGATGACCAGCGCCAATCGCTCCAACGAACCGATCGCCTATGAGGACGACGATGCCCTGGCGCGTCTTGAGGGGCTCGCCGACGCGTTTCTGATCGGGGAACGCCCCATTGCACGAAGAGTGGACGACTCCATCTGCCGGGTAACCGCGGTGGGCCCAGCGATCCTCCGCCGTGCCCGCGGCTACGCCCCGAGCGCCGTCGCCCGTCTGCCGGCCTCCCGGCCTATTCTGGCGCTGGGCGCGGATCTCAAGAACACCATCACCCTGGTCATCGGCGGTGAGGCCTTCGTCAGCCAGCACCTGGGCGACCTTGATCACTACGCCGCCTTTCGCGCCTTCGAGGAAACCGTTCGCGACTTCCTCGCCATGTACGAGGTCGATCCGAAAGACCTCCGGGTCGCCCACGATCTCCACCCGCAGTATGCCTCTTCCCTCTTCGCATCGACTCTGGAAGCCGGAGCCGGCATCGTGGCGGTTCAGCATCACCGAGCGCACATCGCAAGCGTTATCGCTGAGCATCAGGCTTTCGATCAAAGAGTCGTCGGCATCGCCTTGGACGGCACCGGCTACGGCGACGACGGAACGATCTGGGGAGGAGAGATCTTCACCGGCAGCATCCGGTCCGGTTTCGAGCGCGTCGCCCATCTCCGCCCCGCGCTCTTACCCGGAGGCGATGCCGCAGCACGTCACCCCGTCCAGGCCGCGGCAGGCTTTCTCGCCGAAATCGAAAATCTCCCTGATCTCACCGCCGCACCCTTCCACTTCCCCAACCGCTACACCCAGGCGCGCCAGCTGGTCGAGAAAAAACTGCGCATCTTCACCACGACCTCAACCGGAAGACTCTTCGATACCGCCGCCGCCGTTCTCGGCTTCACCCGGGAGATCGGGTTCGAGGGGCAGGCCGCGATCTGGCTGGAGCAGCAGGCTTGGGAAGCATCTCCGGAGGTCGAGCCCTACCTGGCGAGCTTCGACGGGCGGGAGCTCGACTTCCGGCCGCTCTTGCAAGCGATGATCGAAGATCGGATCGCTGGACGGCCTCCGGCCGAGATCGCTCGCGCCTTCCATCTCGGTCTGGCGACAGGGCTCGCGAAAGCGGCGGTCGGAATCGCGCACCGGGAGGGGATCCATACGGTGGTCCTCTCCGGCGGGGTCCTCCAGAACCGGATGTTGCTCGAAGGGGTCTCCGAGCGACTGCTCGGAGCTTCGCTCGTCGTGTGGACCAACCGCGAGGTTCCGGCGAACGATGGGGGGATCAGCTTGGGGCAGGCGGCGCTGGCAGGCATGGCCTGAGCAAGGCTTGAGCGGCCTCGGCTTGCCCTGGCCTTGGGTAACTCAGGTACAATCAAGGGCGATTTGGAGGTGTATCATGGCTGTACATGAAAAACCACGTCACCGAGATATACCCGGAACTTCGGGCGAGTTCTGGCATGGCTTCTCCTTCGAGGAGTTGGCACGGCTCCAGGGAGTCAAGCCCGTGGACCGGCTCGAGACGTTACTTGGCGGCTGGCCTGCGGAAGAGGTGGAAGATGGATTCGAAGCGGAGTTGGAGGACTGGCGACACCCGAGCTTCCAGGGTCGGAACGGTGCGTGAGTAGAGTTGTCGTTGATATTTCTGTTGTCTCCTATCTCCTCAAGAAACACTCTCTGGCCCACCGATATTGGGAGCACCTCGAGGGTCGGTTCCTTGGCATTTCCTTCATGTCGGTCGCCGAGTTGTACCGCTGGCCCCTTCTTCGTGGATGGGGAGAGAACCGGGTCCGCGAGCTTAAGGAGCACCTCAGGAGCTATGTCGTCCTTCCCTATGATGACGCGATGAGTTGGGAGTGGGCTCGGCTCATGTCGAGGAAGGGGCAACCGATGGACCCCGCAGATGCTTGGATTGCCGCAACCGCGATCCGCTATGAGTCTCCGCTGGTGACTCACAATGTCCAGCATTTCCGGCACATCGAGGGCTTACGGCTGATCACGGTCGAGGCCTGAGCATGCTCTGCGCCGCTTCGTCGGAACACTGTCCTCGCGGAGTGCGCCGAAGAAGCAGTACTCACTGCGGGACAAATAAATGAGAGCTACGCTCCAGTCCATCGTTCAACTGGGCTAGGAAGCGTTGGCGAGGATCGCCAATATGGCAAAAATTCATCAGATAGTAGCAAAGTACAATTCCTAACCCTGCGCGGGGACCGGCAGAATCCAATTCGACCAATCTAGAACTTAAAAGCAATAAGCCGATCGTCTTCTTCGCGTTGACAGCCTTGCGGAATTCTCCTGCCTTCCTAACAGCATAGGCTTGAGTCTCACTACGAAGAATCTCGAATGCACCCTGCATTCCAGATGCTCTAGTTCTTTGTCTTGAGAACCAGACTGGCTGTATCGCAGCAATCCCGTACCTCGAACATTTCTCGATCTGCTTTCCAGCTTTCCTGATGCGTTTCATGACCTGATCTGCGGACTTAACCCTTTTGGCTGCAATTGCAATAGACGTCCCATCTTCTAGCTCAAATGTAACATCAGGTTCTTCAAGGCGAACAACGAATCCAGCTTGGCGTAGCTGTGCCGCAAGAAATAGCTCGAATAGGGCATCACGGCCTGGTGTGTTTTCTTCCCTGTCATCGGCGAAAGTCCTTAAGACGACTTCTCGCCATCCAACGACTTCCGGCATCCCTGTAGCTTCTGCCATGCTGGAGGCGAACATCTCGCTCTCCAATAGAGCGTCATGGATATTGTCATCGTCTTGGCGACTGAGGTCGACGGCTCCTCCAGTGGAGAATTGGCTTAGTCGCTCCAGAGTATGGCGATAAGTTGCGAACCGAGAATTCTTCGGCAGCCCTAAATTAAACCTTGCAAGCCGTTCTTCTAGTACAGAAAATTTCTCTTTAAGCTCCGAATACGTTTGTTCCGCCTGCGTTTGTGAGATCCACGATTCTTCAGGAATGGCTCTCATGGAATCCTCGGTGTTGCTCACCTAGTCTCGCAGACTCCAATACCGCGGTCGGCATCGCTGGCAGAGGCGCTCGGAAGCAATGGTGGGGCGTCACGAGGGCCTTAAGGGGCTGCCTTTAGCCCATAATGTCTTTCCGCCTTCCGCACCTCCTCCTGCTCCCAGGCGCGGCGGTGGGCATCCGCTTCCTCCACGGACCGAAACTTTCGGACCCCCGGGACGAAGGCACCGCGACTCAGCCAGTGGGTGAAACCCATCAACGAGAAGGCTAGCCTGAGATTCTCGGGATCCAAAGGCGTAAGTGGTTTTGGAGGAGGCATCTCGGCGACCGAACGGAACTTCCGAACTCCCATTACTTCTCCTCCCCCAGACCGAAACGTTCGCGAAGCGCTCGGCATCGACACGATCCTGGGGACGCACGGTGTCTCGCTTCATCTTATAATGCATGCCGGTGTCGCTACGCGGATGCGGACGCTGTCGATGACCAACTCGTCGCACAGCCATCATATCCCGCCGCCCCTGCCCCGCCTCCTCCACCCCTGAGCCGCGCCGGCGATCGTCGCCGACCCGCTGGCGAAGGCCGCCATCGAGATCTTCGCGGCGCGAACGGCGAACGGATGCTGGATCAGCTTGGGGCAGGCAGCGGCCCCTATGGTAAATTCAGCCCAGGAGCGAACCTAGCCATGCAGGCACACAGGATTCGAGTCGTTGTCCCGGAAAATCACCGCGCGACCATCGAGTTTCCCGAAACCGTCCGTTCTGGCCCGGTGGAGCTGATCGTGCTTGAGCTGCCAGAGAACGAAGACGAGCGCTCGACCCCGGCTCCCGCTGGTCGCGGGCGCTTGGCGGCACTGGCCGCAGAACTGGCGCAGGATCCGAGGCCGTTCAGCGAATTGCCTCCAGAGGAGCGCCGGGCGCGTTTGAAGCGCCTCCGGGGCGCCGGCCGTGGCCTCACTTCGGGGAGCGAAGAGATGGCAAGACGCAAGCAGGATGAGCTTGAGCTTGAGGAGCGCAAGCTTGCCCGCTAGGCAGGTCTTCGTCCTCGATGCCTGCGCTTTTATTGCCCTCTTGGAAGACGAACCCGGCGCCGAGCGGGTCGAGGCGCTCCTGCAAGAGGCTACAAACCGCTGCCTGATCCATGCCATCAGCGCCTGCGAAGTCTATTATGACCTCCAACGGCGGGGCAACACCTCGGATGCCGAAAGCCTGGAGACGATTTTTGCTGGGTATGGCCTTGAGCTTCTCGAAACCCTACCACCCCAGCTGTGGCGGCTCGCCGGCGACCTCAAGGCTGAGTGGCGTCGAGTGTCGCTGGCCGACTGCTTCGCGCTCGCCCTGACGATGCAAGAAGCGGGTACGCTGGTAACCAGCGACCACCACGAGCTCGATCCTATCTCCAAAGCCAAGGTCTGCCCTATCAACTTTATCCGATAACGTTGTGACGGCGACCGCCAGAGCGACGCCGCGGACCGCCAGACCTTCCGCCCTCTCCCCCACCCCTTCCCTACGAGCGCGGCTCCGATCGCCTTGACACCTCTCCCGAACGCCGGTAGCGTCCCGGCCATGACGAAAATCAAGACAGCATCTCTTCTTTCCCTGTTGCTCCTCGGCCTCTCCACGACCTCCCCGCTCCTCGCGGCGGAGCGGATGCAGGCTGGGGAGTGGGAGTTCACGACCACGACCCCGGCGCACGGGACACGGACCTTCAAGAAATGCATGACCCCCGCCGATGCCGCGAGCGTCAACGGCGATGAGAAGACCGGCCGCGCGGCGGCGGAGAAGAGCGCCGGGCAGCACTGTGCTCTCAAGGAGTACAAAATCGTCGGAGGGACGGTTTCCTACTCCCTGGCCTGCGACTCGGCCGCCATCACGAGCACGGCGACGTACCGGGGGGACAGCTTCGAGGGCACGATGACGACGAAGAGGGAAGGGAAGGAAGACGTCACCCACGTCAAGGGGCGCCGTCTCGGCGCCTGCCCGTAGGGCCCTCGAGCGCCGGCTCACCCGGCCGGGGCGCTCCTGCCTCACCACCGCGTCTCCTCAAGAGCTGCCCTCTCGGCGGCAGCCGTTGACGAGAGGACGGGCATGAAATCTTTTCGCGCCGACGATCACCTCTCTTTGGATGGCTTCCTCGAATCCTTCTCCCAAGGAGTGTGCCCGGATGCAACGCTTCGCTCTCCGCCGCCTCGTGCTCGCCGTCGTTCTGGTCGTCCTGTCCGGCCGTCCCACTCTGGCCGATCCCCCACCGGCCGCGGCACCGCCCTCGCCCCAGGCGGCGGAGCTGGCGCACGCCCAGGATCGACTGCTGCAGAAAGACTATCCAGAGGCCGTCAAGTCGTTCCGCAAGGCCGACAAGCTCGCCCACGGCAACTGCGCCGACTGCCAGTTGGGCCTCGCGCGGGCCTACAACCGGTTGGGGGCCTATAAGGATGCCGAGAAGAGCGCGGCCGAAGCCATCCGGCTCGCCGGTGGCGACCGTCCCCTGGAGACCCGAGCGACGAGCGAGCAGGGCTTCGCGGTCTTCGGGAGCGCCAAAAACGATGCGGACCTGGAACGGGCGGCCCAACTTTTCCAGAAGGCCTTGGACGGGAGCGGCGGCAGGCTCAACGTGCTCCGCTTCAACCTGGGGAGCGTCCTGCTCCGTCTCCATCGGGACAGCGAGGGCGTGCCGATCCTCGAGGAGTACCTGAAGCAGGAACCCCAGGGAGCGAACGCGGAGACCGCCCGTTCGCTCATCCAGAACCCCGAGCGGGCGCGCAAGCATCTGATTCCCGATTTCTCCCTGGTGACCCTGGACGGCCAGACCCTGACCGCCGAGCAGCTCAAGGGCAAAGTCGTCCTGATGGATTTTTGGGGAACCTGGTGCGCCCCCTGCCGCTCCTCCGTTCCCGCTCTCCACAACCTCGCCAAAAAGTGGGAGAAGGAGCCCTTCGTGCTCTTGAGCGTGAGCACGGACACCAACCAGGAGGCGCTCAAGAAGTTCATCGCCAAGAACGAGATGACCTGGCCCCAGGTTTGGGACGAGCACCAGGACTTCGTCCACAAAAACAACGTCCACAACTTTCCAACCTATTGGGTGGTGAGTCCCGAGGGGGAGATCGTCTTCATGCGGAGCGGCTGGGGTGAGGATTCCGAGCGGGAACTCGCCAGCAAGATTTCGGATGCTCTTCGGGCAGCGCGGAAAGGGAAGAAGTCGTAGAGGTTGTGCCTGGCGGATCACAATATTGGAGTTGAAACCATCAACAAGGCCAAAGCTGCTACCAAGCTCCTCCCTTTCGATGCAGCGCGCTACCTCAGCGACGATGCGGTGGTCGCTGAGTACATGCCTACTGTCCTCGAAATAGCCGATCCAGACCTTCTCCTACTCGCTCTTGCCGATGTTGCGCGCACTCGAGGTCTGGCGCAGGTGGCTAAGGATGCAGGGCTGGCCACAGGTTTGAGCCGCGAGCAAAATGGGAGTCGCAAGGGAAACGCTATTCGCTGGAGACCTGAGAATACCCGGCTAGTACCGTTCAAATTTGCTGAGGCCGCCGACGCAAGAGCCGATAGCGGGGTATAGCTGCCCCCAATGGGGTCGGCAAGGAGAGATGTGCTCAGGTAACTGGCTCTGCTTTCGTCGTGATTACGAGGCGCAAATAAGGCTTTAAGCCGGATAAATTAAGACTCAACGTAGCTGATCTTGAACCATGCGAGAGCGCCTCCACTTCTCCGACTGTTAATTCATGCCCAAGCTGGCTTTCTACCAATTTTCTCCAATCGAATCCTTCGGTAATTAATTCTTTATAGATCTCCTTGTCCTGCAGGACATCTCTCAGCACATGACCTCGCGCTAACATGGTATTAATAGTGTATTGAAATGAGCGACGTACCCCCGATATCACTAGAGAAAAAATCGATCTTCGCTCATTGTTCAAATCAATCGCTAGAGGCGATCCAAACATCACATGCCAAGAAATAGGGCCTACCAGGACACCAGGCAGATTCGCCTTCCGGAAATCTTCAAGAAGCTCTGACACGGTGATTACCCCTACTCCATCTATGCCGAGTAACTCCTGCGACTCAACCAAGTCAACCTCTATGCCGTTTTCCAAAATAGCCTTAGCTATAAGCTGTTCCGAGCGAGACAAGATCATTCTAAGCCAATTATTTGCAGAGAATTCTACGTCACTTTCCCAAATCGAAGAGACGGATCGCTCCTCGCCTCCTTGAGATACCGTGCGACCTCCCGAGCGAGCTTCACGGTCAGTGCTTCCCGCCGCGCCGCCTCCTGGAAGAGCATCAGAGCAGCGAGGGCTTCCCTGTGAACGTCGCCAGCCTCGAAGATCGGGAGCATCTCTTCCGCGAGCCGCTTCACATCTTCCAAGCGTCCCTCTCGAAGGTACAGAAGGGCGAGATCTTCAACCGAAACCATGGCGGCGTCATAGCCGATCCCCTCTCGGATGAATCCTTCTCGTGCCTCGAGAAAGAAGCGCTCCGCTGAGGCAAGGGCACCTCGACCGGCGGCGATCTTCCCCTTGAGCCACGTTACTCGAAGAGGGTCCAGGGCTCCGCGAAGCGCTCGAAAAGATCCTGCTCGGAGACAAGAATTTCCTCCGCCTCCCCGTACTGGCGAAGCGCCACGAGGTAGAGGGCTAGGTTGTAGCGAGCGCACAGAAAGAGACGCGGATCTTCCTCTCGGCGAAGACGAAGGAGCACCGGCCGAAGAGTCTCAAGGGCTTTTTCGACCGCACCCTGTTGGGAGAAGAGATCGGCCAGTTTGACGAGGACCCGGAGCGAGGCGAGCTTCGCGCCGGCCAGGCGGTACAGCATCGCGGCGCGCGATAGAAGGTTCTCTGCGAGCTCGAAAAGGCGCTGGTCTTTACGGAGGGAGGCTTCAAGATCCTCGATCCGGGCGAGAACCTCGGGGTCCGTCACTCCCTCCTGAGAGACGACGTACCGGGCGTGGCCGAAGTGCCTCTCGGCGGTCCGCAGCTCACCGGCAACCCGAGCGGCGTTCGCCATGGAGGCCGTGGCAAGGGCAATGAGGTCGAAGGCACCGGGGAGGGTCGGGGAGTGGTGGACGACAGTTCGGGCGAGCTCGGCGAGGTGAAGAGCGGCACGGGGGGTGGGGTGAAGAAGCTTCCGGCTCTCCTCCAGAAGAAGCTCGGCGAGCCCTGGTCCCCGGAAACGGTTGCGGGCATTCTTGATCCGGTCGAACCGACGCTCAGGAGGGAGGGCGAGGAGCGAATTGAGGTCACGGAGGGCGCCTCTGTGCGCGCTCTCCATTCGGGGAACCTCGGCCTCGATCACCCGCGGTAGTATCTCAAAGACTTGGCTGTAGTCCTTACCGCCGCTCGCCCGTTCCTTTTTCCAGGCTTCCAGCTCCTCACGGCAGTGGGGACAAATCGAGGCTAGGTGCTCGGCGCCAACCTGGACGAGGAAACGGGGCGGGAGCTCGCCACGGGCGACGGCCCGAAGAAGCTCGCGGGTGATGTGGGTATCGGACATCCGGTCGCCTCCACAAGGTTAGAAGTAGCTGAAGTCTCTTACTTAAACCTTCGCAGCGCAAGGGGGTTTTTCGGACGCGCGAAAGGGAGGGCGCCGACCGATCCGGCCAGCCGGCACCCTGGAGCTACTTCGCGCCGTCCGGATCCATGGAGGAGCCGAGGTCGCTTTGGGGAGTGCTGCCCGGGGTGGGAGAGCTCAAGCGCGAAGGCGAGCCGTTGGAGTCCATGGTGGACCCGAGAGCGCCGAAGAGAGCACGAAGCTCTCCGCCGAGGCGGGAGAACAGAAGAGAGAGATCGAGAGCGGCCACTCTCCTCTCCTGTGGGGCTGGCGGTGAAGCACGCGCCAGGGCTAGGAGGGGCGTGGTAAAAAGCGTGAGGGTCAGGAGGAGACAAGCGGCTCGGAGGACACGCACTGAGGGCTCCCTTCAGGACGGCTCCCTTCTCCTCCCGAGACGAGAGGCCTCGGCCGCCCCGCTATACAGTGAGCCCAAATGGACCATCCTGGGCGTTTGTATCGGGAGGAGAGAACGAACCCCGAAGTCTTGTATTCGCCAGAAGATGCTGTCTTTCTCCTTGGGGCGACGGTCCAACGTCACGCCGCACCGGTACAACGGCTCGTTGAACCTCTCCAACGTCACGTTGCAACGGTAGGACGCTTCGTTGCGGCGCTCCAACGTCACGTCGTACCGGTACAACGACTCGTTGAACCTCTCCAACGTCACGTTGCAACGGTAGGACGCTTCGTTGCGACGCTTCAACGTCACGTTGTACCGGTACAACGACTCGTTGAACCTCTCCAACGTCTCGCTGCAACGGTAGGACGCTTCGTTGCGACGCTCCAACGTCACGTTGTACCGGTACAACGACTCGTTGAACCTCTCCAACGTCACGTTGCAACGGTAGGGCGCTTCATTGCGACGCTCCAACGTCACGTTGGAGCCTTACAACGAGACTCTTTCCGCCTACCCGCTCACCCGGCGGTCGCCATCCCGCCCATCTCCGCGAGGACGATGCCGCTGATGTAGGAGGAGTCGGCGTCGCTCGCCAAGAAGACGTAGGCTGGGGCGATCTCTTCCGGTTGGGCGGCACGCTGGATCGGCTGCTTGCTGCCGAACTTCTCGATCTGCTCGGGGGTCGAGCCCTGGTCGGCGGGGTTTAAGGGGGTCCAGACCGGGCCGGGGGCCACGGCGTTGACGCGGATGCCCTTCTCGATCAGTTGGGCCGCGAGCGACTTGGTGAAGGAGTTGATGGCCCCCTTGGTCGCCGAGTACTCGAGGAGGGCTTTCTCGCCCTGGAGGGCGGTCTCGGAGCTGGTGGCGATGATGGCGCTCCCCGGCTTCAGGTGCGGCACGGCCGCTTTCGACAGGTGGAAATAGGCGTCGATGTTGGTCCTGAAGGTGCGATTCCATTCCTCGTCGCTCACCTGATCGATGCTCTTCTTGCGGTTCTGCCAGGCGGCGTTCGAAACGAGGATGTCCAGTTGGCCCAGCTCGCGGACGGTCCGCTCGACGACCTCCCGGCAGAACCGGGGGTCGGTCAGATCGCCGGGGAGGTCGAGGCACCGCCGCCCCTCCTCCTCGATCGCCCGCAGCGTCTCGTCCGCGTCCTCCTGCTCCTCGGGCAGATGGACGATCGCCACGTCCGCCCCCTCGCGGGCGTAGAGGTAGGCGACGGCGCGACCGATGCCGCTGTCCCCGCCGGTCACCAGCGCCACCTTGCCTGCGAGCTTCCCCGCCGCCTTGTATCTCGGCGCCCGCCATCGCGGCTGGAGCTCCATCTCCGCCTGGATGCCGGGCTTCGCCAGTTTTTGCTTCGGGTACGGCGGCTTGGGCTCGGCTTCGATCTGCGGCTTCTCCGGGGCGGTCTCGGTATGGGTGGCCATGATGTCTCCTCCTGGTGGGTTGGGCCTTGGCGGCATGCGTCGACAGGAACACTGGCTGCAAGACATGTACCGGTGACGGACGCTCCGGCAGCACAGGGTCAGGATGCTAGACTTGCCTTATGTCGGCAGTACCGGAACCTCGCTACACCCTGGAGGAATATCTCCGGCTGGAGCGCCAGTCGGACGTCCGCCACGAGTTCCACGACGGCCTGGTCGTGCCGATCCAGGCGGCCACCCGGGTGCACGCCCAGATCGTGGCGAATCTCACGACCTCCCTGCGCACCCGGTTCCGCGGCACGCCCTGCCGGGTCTACCCGCAGGAGCTCCGGGTCTGGGTGCCTTCCGAGCGGCGCGCCCTCTATCCGGATCTGGTGGCGCTCTGCGGCGAGCACTCCTTCCAGGACTCCGAGCGCGACACGCTCCTGAACCCCTCTCTCCTCATCGAGGTCCTGTCCGACTCCACCCAGGACTACGACCATGGGGCGATGTTCGCCTACTACCGGAGTATCCCCAGCTTCCGCGAGTACCTGCTCGTTTCGCAACGGGAACGGCTGATCGAGCGGTACCTCAGGGACGAGGAGCACCCCACCCGCTGGCTCTTCGAAGAGCTCCGCCCGGAGTCCGGAATCCTGCAACTCCGTTCCGTCCCCCACGCTCTACGGTTCGACGAGGTCTACGAAGACGTCGTCTTCACGAACGAATAGGCTCTCTCCCGCAAGAACGGAGAGGCAGGGATGCCACGGAATTTCTGAGAAATACGAGGGGAGAGTTTGGAGGCGACGATCGGGATCGAACCGATGAATAAGGGTTTTGCAGACCCTCGCCTTACCACTTGGCTACGTCGCCTTAAGAACCGCAAAGATCGATCTTGCAGAGACCAGAAAGGCCGCGTACGCGGCCTCGGCTCCTTGCTGCTTTCCCCCTCTTCGGGCCGAGGGCTCGTTAGGGGAGGAGGAAATTGGAGCGGGAAACGGGATTTGAACCCGCGACCCCAACCTTGGCAAGGTTGTGCTCTACCACTGAGCTATTCCCGCCCACAGGTTGCAAAGGATAGTGTCCGGAGACGGGACTGTCAAGCGCTTCGCACAACTCGGGCAAGTTCCCCGGTTGCAAGTACTTAGGCGCCGAGGATGGCTTGACTTTTCAGCCTTGGTAGGGGAAGGCGTCGCGGATCAGGGTGTAAGTCCAGCCGTCCTCCGCCGCGTCGAGGCCCAGGACGTCGAAGCGGCAGGCGCCGGAGAGCCGGCGTTGGGCGAGGTAGAGGGCGGCGGCGCGGCAGATCCGGCGTTGCTTGGCGCGGCCCACGGCGGCGATGGCGGGACCGAAGGCGGCGGTGCCGCGGGCTTTGACCTCGACGAAGCAGAGGGTCTCCCCCTCGCGGGCGACGAGGTCGATCTCCCCGGCATGGGTGACGACGTTCTTGTCGAGGATCGAGAAGCCCTGGCGGGTAAGCCAGCGCACCGCGTCCTCCTCCCCCACCTTGCCGCGGCCGCGATTGTGCGTCTGGAGGTCGAATTCAGACGGCATCAGGTCTCGGGCCTGCCCCTACTTCCGCTTCCAGCGCGTTCCCTGGGGCGTGTCCTCGAGGACGATGCCGCGCTCGGTGAGCTCGGCGCGGAGGCGGTCGGAGGCGGCGAAGTCGCGGCGGCGGCGGGCTTCGTCGCGCTCGTGGACGAGCCGGGTGATCTCTTCGTCCTCCGAAGCGGTATCGCCCTGGTCCTGCCATTCGGCCGCGTCGAGCACCCCGAGCACCCGGTCGACGTCGGCGAGCGCCGCGACGACCCTCTCCCGGTCGCCCTCCCCGAGACCCGCCTCGATCGCCACGTTGACCTCCTTGACGAAACCGAAGAGGGCGGCGAGCGCCGAGGCGAGGTTCAGGTCGTCGGCCAAAGCCGCGGCGAAGTCCGTCGCGAGGCGCTCCGCGGCCTGGGCGATGGCCGGCCGCGCCTCGCCGGACACCGGCGCGTGGGCGAGCCTAAAGCGCATCTCGTCGACTCTGCGGAGCGCCGCGCCGGCCGCGTCGAGCGATTCGAAGGTGAAGTTGAGCTTCTGCCGGTAGTGGACGGCCAGGAAGAGGTAGCGGAGCGAACGCGCCGGGATGCCGCGGCCGAGGAGCTCCGGCAGGGTGTACTGGTTGCCGAGCGACTTCGACATCTTGGCGCCGTCGACCAGGAGGTGCTCCGAGTGCAGCCAGGTATGGACGAAGGGCTTCCCCGTCGCCGATTCGCTCTGGGCGATCTCGTTCTCGTGGTGGGGAAAGATGTTGTCCACCCCGCCGCAGTGGATGTCGAAAGTGGCGCCCAGGTACTTGATGCTCATCGCCGAGCACTCGATGTGCCAGCCCGGCCGGCCCGGTCCCCAGGGCGAATCCCAGCTCGGCTCCCCGGGCTTCGTCCCCTTCCAGAGGACGAAGTCGCGCACGTCCTCCTTGTCGTACTCGTCGCTCGCCACCCGCTCGCCCCGCCGCGCCTCCTGGCCGTGGCCGAAGCCGGAGAGACGGCCGTAGTCGGGATCGGTCGACAGCCGGAAGAAAACCGAGCCGTCCGCCTCGTAGGCATGACCGGTCGCGATCAGCTCAGCGATCATGTCGATCATCTCCGGGATGTGCTCGGTCGCCCGCGGATAGCGCTCCGCCGGCTCGACGTGGAGGGCCTTCAGGTCGCGGAAGAACGACGCGATGTAGGGCGCCGTGAATTCGTCGAGCGAGACCCCCAACTCGTTCGCCCCGCGAATCGTCTTGTCGTCGACGTCGGTCAGGTTCATCACCTGGGTCACCCGGTAGCCGAGGTAGCCGAGCGACCGCCGCAGGATGTCCTCGAAGAGAAAGGTCCGCAGGTTGCCGATGTGGACGTCGTTGTAGACCGTCGGGCCGCAGGTGTAGACCTTTACCTCGCCGGGGACCATGGGCCGGAAGGGGGCAAGCTCGCGCCCCAGGGTGTTGTAGAGGACGAGCTCGGACATAGTCGGCAGAAAGCCTTACGGGACGACGACGGTGGTCACCGAGCCGGCGACCCAGGTCACGGTGAGGGGCTTGCCGGTCGAATCGAGGGCCGTGTTGCGCGAGAACGAGAAGAGGCCGGTGCCGGAGACGAGAGTCTTGAATTGGAGGGTCGCGATCACCCCGGCGTCGCTGACGCCCGGAACCGCGCCCAGACGGCTCACCCCGAGGATCACGTTGCCGCTCGTCTGGCTCTGTTGGAAAGTGCCGCCGGAGAGGAGCGGTCCCGATGTCACCCCGGTGAGCTGCAGGAGATTCGCCGGATACTGGAGGTCGAAGGCCACCCCGTACAGATCCTGCAAGCCCCCCGACCGAACCTCGAGCTGGAGGCTGATCGGGGTGCTGCCGGCGCCCATGGCGAGAGAGATACTGCCGGCGCCGGCCGCCGCGGCCGGGGTGAAGGTGACACTCGGCTGGGTCACCGGGGGCGGCGGAGGGGGTGGCGGCGACGTGGGGGTGCTGCCACCCCCGCCTCCGCCCCCGCAGGCGGCGAGGAGGGAGAGCGCCACGAAAGCCAGGACGACGAGGAGGGCCGTGAGGCCCTGGGCGCGACGGTGAGAGCGGCCGGCGGGGCGCTTCACGAGCGCACCTCGACGGTCGATTCGGCAGGGGCGCCGGAGGCGAGGCGTTTCAGTTGGCGCTTCATGCGCTCCTTGCGAAGACCGCGGAGGTGGTCGGTGAAGAGGATGCCGTTCAGATGGTCCACCTCGTGGCAGACGGCGCGGGCGAGGAACCCCTCGGCCGCCAGCTCGAAGGGCTTCCCCGCGCGGTCCATGGCGCGGACCCGGATCCGGATCGGGCGCTCGACCTTCTCGGTGATCCCGGGGAGGGAGAGGCAGCCCTCGGCGTCGATCTCGGCGCCGGCGCTCTCCACGAGCTCGGGGTTGACGAGGACGTGGAGCTCCTGGGGCTCCTTGCCCACCGAGACGTCGACGACGGCCACCCGGGACTCGATGCCGACCTGCGGCGCGGCGAGCCCCACCCCGGGGGCGGCATGCATGGTCTCGATCATGTCGGAGACCAGCTTATCGAATTCCGCGTCGAAGCGGGTCACCTCCCGGCTCCGTGCGCGGAGGACCGGGTCGGGATAGAGGCGGATGGCGAGGATCGACATCGCAAAAAGCTCCGTCAGACCCCGGTCCGCAGCCGGCGGAGCGACGCCGCCACGTCCCGGTCGTTGTGCTGCTCGCGGAGCGATTCCAGGAAGGCACGCGGGTCGGAGTTGCCGACCAGGCTCTTCTCCAAGCCCTCGCGGGTGAGCTTCAGGGCGAGGAGCGGCTCGGTCACCTTGTAGTCCGCCGGCCAGCTGCCGCGCTCGAGGAGGGCCGACTCGCCGACGATCTGGCCGGAGGTGAAGCTGCGGAGCACGGTAGTTCTGCCGCCGGTACCGGCGCTCGTGCCGATGGGAACGCTGACCTCGATCAGGCCCTGGACGAGAAGCAGGAGGAAGGCCTCCTGGCTCCCTTCGCGGGCGAGGAGGGTGCCGGTCGTCAGCTCGACCAGCTCCATGTTCGAGAACAGGCGCTTCAGCTGGTCGCCGGAGAGGTGCTCGACGAGGCTGCTCCCCACCAGGTTGTGCCACAGCCGGCCGAGCTGGAGGGCCGAGGTTCCCGCCTTCTGGCCACCGGCCGCGCGGAGGCCCTCCAGGGCCTGGGCACGGATGTGCTCCATGCTTTTCTCGCGCTGCATCCGGTCGATCTTGAAGCGCATCGAAGTGTCGAGCGGAGCGAGCTTCATGGCCTTCGAGAGGAGGGCGATGCCCTTGTCATAGAAGCCGTCGCTCGCGTATTCCTCGGCGACGAACCCGTACTCGTCGACCGCCTTTTCGTGCTGCTTCAAATGGGTGTAGACCTCGGCGAGCTTCAGGTGGGTGTGCAGGTCCTCGGGGTTCGTCTTGAGCTTGGCGCGCAGCCGGTCCCCGGCCTCCTCGTAGCGCTCGAGGACGACCAGATCGTCGATCGTATACTCTTGCGGCGTCGCTTTGTTGGCGCCGCCCCCGAACCAGCTCTTGATACCCACGGTCGCATCGCCTCCTCAAGGCTCGCACCCACCCTGCGGCCACCAGAGGACGGCCGTGACTACTCCGGGGGACGGGTGGAGCGCGAGACATTATAGCCAAACAGCACGAATTGTGGGACTTCGGGCCAAGCGCGGGAAAGCGGCGCCCTGGTCTGAAAGTTGCTCTTACCCGGGGTAGAAGACAAGGGAGAGCCCGATGTGGACCACCGAGAAGATTCCGCCCAGACATTCCCCAGGTTCCCTGAAGCCCCTGGGGTTCGCCGGGACGTTGCTGTTGATGCTGCTGGCGACGACCGCCGGTCGGCCGGCGGTGGCCCAGGGCGACTCCGCGGGAGACCCGGGGGCCGTCCCGTCTTCGGACCTCGTGACTGATGCCACGGCCGATGTCGCCAATACCGCCGATGCCGCCAATATCGCCGATGCCGCCAATACCGCCGACGTCTCCGATGTCGAGGAGGCCTCGAACGTCGATCCGGCCGGTCCCGACGCCCCCCAGGGCAGCTACGGCTACTTTCGGATCGTCGACGGCGGAGCCACCCTGGTGGCGGCCGGGAGCGGCGAGCGGAGCACTCCCCAGGTCAACCAGCCGGTGATGGCGGGCGACCGTATTCTCGTCGCCGAGAAGGCGCGGGTCGAGATCGTCCTCTCCGACCGCAACATCCTCCGCCTGGACGGCGGCAGCAACGTCGTCCTCACGAAGCTCGCCGCGACTCCCGACACCCGGGATCGCCAGACCCTCCTCCGGCTCGACGAGGGGAACTTCCAGCTCGTCGTGCTGCCGGACGCCTTGGGCGACCAGCTGCCGCGGATCGACACCCCCAACGCAACCGTCTACGTCCAATACCCGGGAACCTACCGGATCACCTCCGACCAGGGGGACTGGACCTCGGTCCTCGTCCGCCGGGGGAGCGTCGAGGTGGTGACTCCCCGCGGCTCGCGCCGCGTCCGCGCCGATGAGGAGGCCCACGTCGAGGGCCGGGAGGACGCGCAGGCCGAGATCGCCCAGGCCGGCGCCTACGACGCCATCGAGCGCTGGGGCCGGGACCTGGAGGCGCGGGTGGCCGACGGCGGGAATCTCGATCCGAGCCTGCGCTACGAGGGCTCGTCGCTCGACCAGTACGGCTCCTGGATCGACGTCGGCGGCCAACGCTACTGGCGCCCGAACGCCGCCAACGACGGCGACTGGAGCCCCTACAGCGACGGCTCGTGGACTTACACACCGAGCGGCCTCACCTGGGTGGCCGATGAGCCCTGGGGCTGGGTGCCCTATCACTATGGCACCTGGGACTATCTGGACGACTACGGCTGGGCCTGGGAGCCGGGCTCCGTCTATTCGCCGGCCTGGGTCTACTGGTACTGGGGACCGAGCGAGATCGGCTGGTGCCCGGTCGGCTACTACACCGGCTGGTACGGCCGCCGCTTCCACGATCCGGCCTTCCGCAACGGCGTCTACGGCTGGGCGGGCGGCAACCGGGACTTCTTCAACCGCTGGAACTTCACCGACCACGGCCACCTCGGCCATCTCGATCGGGGCCGTTTCGTGCGCCACGGCGGGGACCTGCGGGGCGACATGCGGGTGGGCGAGCTGCCGCGGGGCCTCATCACCACCGATACCCGCGGCCTCACTCCGGCCCGTGCGCAGCACCCGGAGCAGGCCATCGACGTCCTCCGCGCTGCCCACGGCCACCGGGGTATCGACGGCCTCCGCGGCAGCGGCAACCTGCCCGACGTGACCTCCTTCGTGGCGCGCCAGCCGAACCTCTCGCCGCAGGTGCTCCGCACGGTGACCGCGACGAATCCGGACAAGAGCCGCTTCTCGGGCACGCCGCTCCGGCCCTCGTCCCTGGGCCAGAATCCCGCCTCGGGGCACCCGGCCCTCGGTCGCGGACAGTGGGCCGACCGGACCCCGGCCCCGACCGCGGTTCCCACGACCCGCAACCGGGAGGCTTGGCGGGAGCTCCCGACGGCGCCCCGCGACGAGCGCGGCGGGGATCGCTCTCGGCGCTCGGCGCCCATGACGCTGACGGTGATCCCACCGGCTGCGCAGGGCCGCCAGCGTCCCGCCTGGCGGGAGGTCCCGACCCCGTCCGGCCCCGGCACCGAGCCGATCGACCGCGGGCAGCGGACCGGGGCCCAGCCGTATGAGCAGGGGCAGAATCCCGGACGGACGGGCGTCACGCCGCGCCTGCCGCGGAACGTCCCCTATCCCTACGCGCCGCCGCAGAACGTGCAGGGTCAGGCGCCGCGCTCCTACGCGCCGCCCCCCCAGCGGTACTCGCCGCCGCCCCAACGCTCCAGCCCGCCGCCGCAGCACCAGGAGCCGCAACGGCCGGCAGCGGGGGCGAAGCCGCCCGAGCACCACGGCCGGTAAGGGCTCTTTGAGGGGGAGGACCACGGGCGTCACACGGTGTGGCGGGCGGCAGGGGGGAGGGACCCGCCCACCCGCGTGGGCCTAAGTTAATGCCTTGCGGGAACCGTTCCCTCCCCCGAAGCGGGCTACAATCGGCCCTCGAATGCGATCCGACACGGTGTTCCGCATCCTTTTCGTCGTCTACTGCGTCGAGGCCGGGATCTTCCTGATCCTCGCGCCCTGGGGCCCGATGTGGGCTCGCACGCTCTCCCATCTCCCTTTAGGTCCCGTGGGGACGCTCCTCCTGCATCCCCTCTTCCGCGGCGCCGTCTCGGGTTTCGGGCTCGTCCATCTGGTGTGGGGCGCCAACGACCTCCAGGCGCTCCTGCGCTCGCGGCGGCGCGACTGAGGCCATGCTCTTCCGGCTGCTGGCGGTGAGCGATCGGGTATCCCTTTCAGACCTTTCCGAGGAGAGCGCCGAGGAGCGCTTCGCCCCCTGGGTCCGGGAGCTCGCGGCGGCCGGGGTCGGGGCGTTGCAGATCCGGGAGAAGGACCTGGACGACCGCGCCCTCCACGGCCTCACCCGCCTCGCCCGCTCCGTCTTTCCGCCCCCCGGCCGCCTGCTCGTCAACGGCCGGCTGGACGTGGCCCTGGCCGCCGGCGCCGACGGGGCTCATCTCCCCGCCGATGGGGTGCCGATCGCCCCCCTACGCCAGCGCTTCGGCTCACGGCCCCTCCTCGGCCGTTCCACCCACCGGATCTCCGAGGTGGAGGCGGCGCTCGCGGCGGGCGCCGACTATGTCACCTTCGGCCCCATCTATCCCACGCCCGGGAAAGCCGCCTACGGCGAGCCGCCGGGGCTCGCCGGTCTGGCGCGGGCCGCCGCGGTGGGCATTCCCGTCTATGCGCTCGGTGGCATTACACTAGACCGGCTGGGCGAGGTCGCGGCGGCCGGCGCCGCCGGGGCGGCGGGCATCCGCCTCTTTCAGGAGGTCCCCCGGCTCCCCGAGCTGGTCCGCGCCGCCGCCCGGGCCTTCGCCCCCACCGCCTTGCGAGGAGATGGCAACCACCGTGAGTCCTGATTCGCCCGCCGACACTCCCCCGCCCGCCGCCGAGACGACGCGGGCCGATATCACCGGCATCGCCGATATCGCCGATATCGCCGACATGGCCGGCACGGCCGGCATCACCGCCGGTTTCCATAAGCTGCGCTATCTCTTCGTCTCGCTCGCCATCCTGATCGCCGACCAGTGGACCAAGTGGCGGGTCGAGATCCATCTTCCCGACCGCGCCACCGAGCCGCTCGTTCCCGGCCTGCTCAACCTCACCCACGTGAGGAACACCGGTGTCGCCTTCGGCCTCTTCGCCGCCCAGGGGACGACCGGCGGCAGCTGGCTGCTCACCCTCCTCGGCCTCGCCGCCCTGACCGCCGTCGGCGTCTACTTCTGGTTCACCCCGACGCACGACCGGCTGCTCCTGGTCGCCCTCGCCCTCGTCGTCGGCGGCGCGGTGGGCAATCTCATCGACCGGGTGGTGACCGGCGCCGTCACCGACTTCATCGACGTCTATGTGGGCTTCCACCACTGGCCCGCCTTCAACGTCGCCGACAGCGCGATCTCGGTCGGCATCGCGCTCATGGCGTTCGACAGCCTGCGGCCCCACCGGGGCGCAGGCCATCCGGCCCCCGCCCCTCCGGCGGGCGCGGGGAGCCAGGGCTAGACGCGCCTTGCCCGCCTGGACGGTCGAAGCGGCGGCGGCGGGCGAACGCCTCGACCGCCACGTGGCGACCCACCTGGACCTGCCGAGGAACCAGATCCAGCGCTGGATTCGAGACAGCCGGGTGCAGGTCAACGGCGCTCTCCCCAAGCCCTCCCAAGCGGTCGAGACGGGCGATGCCATCGCCTGCCAGCCGGAGGAGCCGCGGGAGGAGCGGGTGCTCCCCGAGCCGGGCGAGCTCGACCTCCTCTATGAGGACGCCGAGCTCGTCGTCCTCGCCAAGCCGGCCGACCTGACCGTCCATCCGGGCGCCGGGCGGCCCACCGGCACCCTCGCCCACCGCCTCCTCGCCCGCTATCCGGAGATGGCCGGGGTCGGCGGTCCTGGCCGGCCGGGCATCGTCCACCGCCTGGACCGAGACACCAGCGGGGTGATGGTGGTAGCGCGGACCGCCACCGCCTATGCCCGTCTCGCCCGCGCCTTCGCCGCCCGCGAGGTCGGCAAACGCTATCTGGCGATCACCTACGGCGCCCCGCGGCCGCCCGCCGGCACGATCACCGCGCCGATCGGCCGCCACCCCGCGAAGCGCATGGAGATGGCGGTGCGCGCCGACGGCCGCTCAGCCCGGACCGGCTACGAAACCCTCGCCGCGGCGTCCGGGATCGCCCTCCTGGCGCTCGATCTCCACACCGGCCGCACCCACCAGATCCGGGTCCACCTGAAGAGCGTCGGCCATCCCCTGGTCGGCGATCCGGTCTACGGCGAGGCGCGCTGGAAAGCCCAGCCACGCTCCCTTCAGGAGCGCCTCCGCGATTTCCCCCGCCCCGCCCTCCACGCCTTCCGGCTCGCTTTTCGCCATCCGTCGACGCGAGAGCCGCTCGCCTTCGAGGCGCCGGTACCGCAGGATCTGCGGGAGCTGTGGGAGGGAGGAACCGGAACGGCGTTCCCGGCGATCCCGGCATTCTCAGGGGTCCCCGGCGCTACCTGACCTCGGCCGGGACGCGGCCCAGACGGTTCACCCCGAGGAGGGCCAGAATCCGGTCGCGAAGCTCCAGATAGGACGGCGCGTCCGGGTCGCGCGGCCGCTCCAGGTGGATGGCGACGAGCTCGCGGAGCCGGGCCGGCCGGGGGGTGAGGACGACGACGCAGTCGGCGAGCTGGACCGCCTCGTCGACGTCGTGGGTGACGAAGAGGACCGTGGGCCGCTCGCGCTCCCAGATCTCGATCAGGTCGGCGCGCAACCGGAGCCGTGTCAGGTAGTCGAGGGCGCCGAAGGGCTCGTCCATGAAGAGCACGTCGGGCCGGCAGGCGAGAGCCCGCGCGAGCTCCACCCGCTGCTTCATCCCTCCCGAGAGCTGGCGCGGATAGGCCGACTCGAAGCCGCCGAGCCCCATCCGGTGGACGTAGTGGTCGACGATCGCGCGGCGCTCCTCGGGCTTTCCGGTCAGGCCGAAACCGATGTTCTCCGCCACGGTGAGCCAGGGAAAGACGCTCGACTCCTGGAAGATGAAGAGCCGGCGGGGGTGCGGTCCGCGGACCGGCCGGCCGTCGATCCGCACCTCTCCCCGGCTGGGCGGGAGGAAACCGGCGGCGATGTTCAGAAGCGTCGACTTGCCGCAGCCCGAGGGGCCGACGAGGCAGACGAAAGCGCCCTCCGGCACCGCGAGGTCGACGTCTTCGAGCACCGGGATCTCCTCCCCCTTCCGGGCGCCCGGGAAGCTGCGAAAGAGGCCGGCGATCGCGATTTTCGGTTGGCCTTCCATCAGCCCTCGAAGCCCCAGCGCACCTCGTCCAGGCGTTCGACCCGCCGCATGAGGAGGTCGAGGCCGAGGCCGATCAGGCCGATGAGGACCATCCCCGCCACCACCAGGTCGTAGCGGCGGCCGGCGTTCCGCGCATCGATGATGAGGTAGCCGAGCCCCGAGTCGACGGCGATCATCTCGGCGGCGACGACGACCAGCCAGGCGATCCCCAGGGCGAGGCGGAGGCCGGTCAGGATCTGCGGCAGGGCGGCCGGCAGCACCACCTTGCGGAAGAGCGGCAGGCCGCGCAGACCGAAATTGCGCGCCGCGCGGAGATGGACGAGCTGGAGGTTCTGAACCGCCGCGATGGCGGCCGTGGTGATGGGGAAGACGCTCGCCAGGAAGATGAGGAAGATGGGGGCAGCGTCGCTCACCCCGAACCACAGGATAGCGACCGGAATCCAGGCGATGGGCGAGATCGGCCGCAGCACCTGGAGGGCGGGGTTGAAGGCGCGGTAGACGGGGCCGAACCAGCCGAGGACGAGACCGGCGGGGATACCGACGAGCGCCGCCAGGAGGAAACCGCAGGAGACCCGGAAGAGCGAGGCGACGACGTAGGGGAAGAGCACCCCTCGCCGCACCAGCTCGCCGATCCCGGCGAGGACGGCCAGCGGAGTGGGGAAGATCCGGCTCCCCGAGAAAACGACCGCCAGGTGCCAGAAGGCGACGAATCCCGCCGCCACCGCGAGCGGCAGGAGGAGGGTCTCCCACCGCGCCCTCCGTTCTCTCCGTTCGCTCAATGCCCCTCCCAGGTGTAGGCCGGAAGACTCATGGCGTGGTCGGAGAAGCGGGTATCCGTGTACTGCTCGAAAGCGATCGGATGGGCGAGGATGCCGGTCTTAAGGGCGATCTCCTCGATCTTCTCGAAGTCCTTCCGCACCAGCGACAGCCGGGTGTAGGTCACCCGGTCGGGCGGCTTGCTCAAGACGAAGCGCAGCAGCCGCGGGTCCTGGTTGTAATAGTTCTTCGCCACCGCGGCCGCGGCGCTCATCCGGTGATCCATGCCGGAGTCGAGCCAGAGGCCGCTCCGGGCGATGCCGTCGACCAGCGCCTGCACCTGCTCCGGGTGCTCGTCGATCATCTTCTGCGAGACGACGAGGACGCAGGAGATGAAGCCCGGCCAGAGCTCCTTCGCCTGGTAGAGGACGCGGCCGTAGCCGTCCATCTCGGTCTCGGCCATGAAGGGCTCCCCCGAGATGATGGCGTCGACCGATTTGGAATAGAGGGCGGCCGGCATGTCCGGCGGCGGCATTTCGACGATCTTGACGTCCGCGGGGGTGAGGCCGAAGTCGGCGAGACCCTTGTGGATGATGAGGTTCTGGTTGGAGAAACGGTTGGGGACGGCGATGCGCTTACCCCGGAGATCGCGGAAGGTGTGGATGGCCGAGTCCTTGTGGACCATGAGGGCCGTGCCGTCGCGATGGCCGAGGTAGACGATTTTGATCGGCACCCCCTGCTCGGCCAGGACCATCGCCATGGGAGCGAGGAGGAAGCTCGCCGGCAGATAGCCCGAGAGGAGCGATTCCTTGAGCTCCGGCCAGCCGCTGAAGCGGACGGGCTTGAAGAAGCCCTGGCCTTCGGTGTTCTGGTGAATCCAGTCGGCGACCGGGCAGGTGAGATGGCAGGTGACGGGCAGGAAGCCGACCCGGAAGGGGGACTCGGCGGAGGTCGCGGCAGCCGGCGCCCGCTCCGCCATCCGCATCCCCATCCCCTTCCCCACGCCAAGATTCACCCAGGCATGGAGCCCGCCGAGGACGGCGACGGCGAGGATTCCAGCGAGCGCGATTTTGGTCAGCTTGGACATCGGGGCCTCTCCTTTACGTCCCTGAGTAGGGTTGGAGCGCTTCGCGGAGCGCGGGAGGGATGGCGGTCGGCACGGTTTTCCCCCCTTCGCGCCGCATGCAGGCCACCTGCTGCTCGCCGCGGGCGAGGAGCTCCTCCCCCCTAAAGTACTCGAAGAGGAGGGTGATGCGGTTCTGGGCGATGCCGCCCAGGCGCATGCGCACGGTCACCTCGTCGAAGGCTTCGATCTCCGCGAAATACTCGCAGGAGCAGCGGACCGTGGCGAGGGCGAGGCCGTGGCGCAGCTCGTCGAGCACCTCCGGCGCGTGATCGTGGAGGAACATCTCGCGGCAGCGGCCCTGCCAGCGCAGGTGGTTGACGTAGTAGACGTTGCCGACGAGGTTGGTCTCCTCGAAGCCGACCCGGTGGCGGTATTCGTAGGCGCGCATCGTTCAGGCTCCCACGAGCACCGCGAGGACCGCGAGCGCCTCCGGGCCGCCCAGCTCCCGGACCGGCGCCGCGTAGGTGCCGATCACCCGGTCGCCGGAGCGCAAAAGCTGCCAGCCATCCGCCGTCCGCTCGCCGAGGACCAGAGGCGCTCCGTGGAGCCCTCCGGCCTTCGTCAGGCACTCGGCGGCCGCCCAGACCCGCGTCGCGGCGCTGTCCGCCGCCTCGCCGCTCTCGCCCGCCAGAAGCTCGGCCAGGCGGAAGCGCTGGGGACCGAGGAGGTCGCGCCAGAGCGCCTCGCCCCGCGCCCGCACGGGCTCCACGTCGCAGCCGACGATCCCGCCGTGCAGGCCGGCGACCGCCAACATCACCTCTCCCGCGTGGGAGACCGAGACCGACGGGCCGGCGGGCCCCGCCTCGGGCTTCCCGTCCGGCCGGCGGTGGACGGTGATCCCGGAGCCGAGAAGGTGCCGGAGAACCATGGCGCTCGCCGATTTTCCACCTTCCGGCAGGCTTGCGAGCGCCACCCGGACCCCGGAGCCAGGAACCAGCTCCCCCAGCCGGCGTTCGAGGAAGGGACCGAGGAGAGCGAGGCTCCAGGCCGCGGGGGCGGCGATGGCATCGACGGCGCGGAGGCTGAGGCCCTCCCAACGCTCGCGGAGGTGGCCGGCGGTGTCGCGCAGCTCGAGGTCGTAGACGAAGGTGTCGCCGTGGCGTTCGCGCTCGCGGGCTGCGAGGACGTAGGGCTCGGAGCTCCCGAGGCGGGTGGCGACGATCCGCTCGACCCCCACCGGCAGGAGGGTCCGGTGGGGAATGCAGGCCTGGATGCCGTGGATGGCGGCGTCGCGGACCCCGGGATCGCCGAGCACCAGGTCGGCGGGGAGATAGCGGCCGAACCAGGCGGTCGTGCCATCGGGAGAGATGTCGGCGAGGCACGCGGTCGCCGAGAGCTGCCGGTAGCCGCTCACCCGACGGAAGCGGCCGGTGTGGAAGAGCACGCCGCCGTAGAGATCGCCGAGAACCTCCAGGGAGACCGACTCCCCCTCCTCTCCCCAGCCGACGACCGACGCCTCCGCTCCCGCCGGAGCCACGCTCCCGGAGCTCCCGAAGCTCCCGAAGCGGCAGGTGACCCGGAAGTGGTCGACGGCGAAACCGGTGGCGGCGGTCCGCAAAACTGCCTCGACGACCCCCGGACCCCGGACGAGCGCCGCCACCCGGATGACGGCGCTCCCCTTCTCCGGCACGACGACCGGGTGGGGAAAAGAAGCGTGCTCGAAGACGGGCGGCTCGCCAGAAGCTCCCAGCAGCGCGAGCGCCGCCTGCGCCATGGCTTCGAGCCCGAGGGCGGCGGGGAACAGGCGATCGCCGCGAAAGACGTGGTCTTCGAGGTAAGGATCGGTGCCCGCCGAAAGCTCGGTGTCGACCACCAGCTCGATCCCCGGATAGTAGACCCGCGGCTGTTCGAGGAAGCGTAAAAGCGGCAGCTCGGGGCGTTCGAGGATGAGGGTCGGCGGCTCGCCGAAGCGGCCGGCGACCACGACCGAGACGGCGGGCGAGACGGCTGGGAGTGGCCGCGCCAGGAGCTGCCGCAGCATCCCGACCCCCGCTTCCGGCGGGATCGGCGTGATCCCCTGGCGGAGGAGGCCGGCGAGACGCCCCAGGCGCTCCCCCATCCCCACCCCGGCCCAAACCGACCATTCGAGGGCCAGGCAGCGACAGGTTGGAATCCGCTCCTGGAGCCGCTCCGTGAAGCGCGCCAGCCACTCGTTGGCGAGCGCGTAGTCCGCCTCGCCGCGCAGTCCGGTGCGGGCGAGGATCGAGCCGAAGGCGACGAAGAGCCGCAGGCGACCCGCACCTCCCTCCCCCAAGGCGGCGAGGAGATTCTCGGCGCCGCCCAGCTTGGGGGCGAGGGTGTCGCGGACGGCCGCGGCATCGAGCTCTCCCAGCAGGCGAGGGTGGTTGACGCCCGCGCCATGGAGGATGCCGGTGATCGGCCCCAGGATCGCCTCCACCGCGGCGACCGCGGTGCGGACGGCGGCGGGATCGGTGACGTCCCCCGGCTGGTAGACGAAGGCGACCCCGGCGGCGCGGAAACGTTCGAGATTCGCCGCCAGCTCCGGATCGGTCTCGGGACGGGAGCGTCCGAGGAGCGCCACCCGCGCCCCGGTCGAGCGGGCGAGGTCCAGAGCACACTCGGCGGCGATCCCCTTGCCGCCACCGGTCACCAGGAGGACGTCGGAGGCGGTGGCGGCCGTGAGGAGGGGCGGGGGCGGAGTCGAGATCGCGGCTTCCGGCAGCAGCCGGAGAACCGGGACCCGGCGAACGCCTTCGCCGTCGTAGGCCGCTTCCGAATAGCCCGAGGGAAGCGCCGCGATCTCCGCCGCCGCCCAGTCCGCCGCCCGTGGATCGCCGAACGGGAGGTCGACGACACAGGTGGCGACCTCCGGCAGCTCCAGGTGGAGCGTGCGGGCGAAGCCGCCGCCCCCGCCGCCCTCCTGGACGACGAGGAACCGCCGCGGCCCCGCCCCGGCGAGCAGGGCGCGGGAGGCCGCCAGCAGGAGTTCGATCGTTTCCCCCATTCGGACGTCCGGCGCGGGGGGTAGGCCGACCGCCACCCCTGGACCGCTCGTGGCGAGCAGCGCGGAGAGACGGCCGGCCAGCGGGTGGTTCTCCGGCGCGATCACCTGGAAGATGCCCGGCGTGGCTGACGTTCTCTTCCCCCCCCGTTCCGGCAGGGGCCGCTCGATCCAGGCGATCGTGAAGGCGCGCACCCAGCTGTCGACGCCCGCCGCCGGTTCCTCCTCCCTTCCAGCCCGGCCGTCGCTCCCCGCCTGCTCCCGCTTCTCGGCGAGCGCCCGCGCCACCTCGCCGACGGTCGCCTGGGCGTAGTCGGAGGGGGAAACCGGGGGTTCCAAGCCCAGCTGCCGGGAAGCCTCGACCACCAGTTGACCGACCGAGATCGAGTTGAGGTGAAGGTCGGAAAGCAGCCGGCTGTCCTCCCGGACGGCGGACTCCGGCAGCTCGGCGCGGGTGGCCACGAGTTGGCGCAGCAGGTCGATCGGCGAAGCCGGCACCGGATCGCGAGCGGGATCGCCAGCGGGATCGCGGGCGGGGCTCGGCGCGGCCGGTATCTGCGAAACGACGGCTTCCACGACGGCCGCATCCACGGCCGTGTCCAGGGGCGGCGCCAGCTCGCACGGGTTGACCAGGAAGCGGGGGCGGTAGTCGAGGTCGAAGGGGCGGGTGAAACGGCCCGCGAAGAGCGCCGCGGGATCGATCGGCGCCCCGAGGCAGAACGCCATGGCGGCCGCTGCGAGGAGGCCGCTGAGCGACGGCCCCCCGGCGTCCAGGGCCACGACCGGGGTGGGGAGAAAGTCCTCCATCAGGCCGGCGAGGACCCGCCCGGGACCCACCTCGATCCACAGATCCACCTCGCCGATCTCGTCGGTGACCGCCGCCAGGGCTTCGGTGAAGCGGACCGGCGAGGTGACCTGGGCGAGGAGGAGAGCCTTCTGGTCGACGGCGGGATCGAGGAGCCCCCCGGTCACGGTCGAGGCCACCCGCCGGGAGAGGGGCAGGAGCTCGGCGGTCGCGAGCGCCGCCGCCAGGCGCTCGCCGGCCGCCGCGACGAGCGGCGAGTGGAAGGCGTGGGAAACCTTGAGTCGGGTGACCGACAGGCCCCGCTGGCGGGCTCGGTCGAGGGTCTCGTCGACCGCCCTCGCTTCCCCGGAGAGGACGGTGCTCGCCGGCCCGTTGAAGCCGGCGAGGACGGCTCCCGGGGCGAGGAGCGCCGCCACCGTCGCCGGATCGGCCGCGATCGAGCCCATGCCGCCGATCGCTCCAGCCGGCTCGCCGAGCTCGGCCATGGCCCGTCCGCGCGCCGCGGCGATCCGCAGCAGTCGTCCTCCCCCATCGCCCCCGCCCAGCCCAGGGCCGCGAGCTCCCCCAGGCTATGGCCGACGCCGACCGTCCCCTCGATGCCGAGCTCCCCGAGGATCGCGAGACCGGCCAGGGCATGGGTGACGATCGCCGGCTGGTCCACGGCGGTGTCCGGGCTCTCCTCCCCGCCCGCGCCGGGAAGCCCGGCCCGGCGGTAGATCTCCTCGACCGCCTCGAAACGGCGCCGCCAGAGACCGCCGCCCCGGTGGACCGGCGAGCCCTGCCCGGGGAACAGGAAACCGATCCGGGGCGGCCGGGCGGCGGCGATCTCGCCGGCCTCGCCGAGTCCGCCCAGAAAGAGGCCGAGCCGGGATTCGAGGCGGGCCCCCGGCCGGTCCCCCTCGTCGAGCCAGTCGCGGAGGGTCGCGAGACGCGCGGCGAGATCGGCCGGGCGGGCGGCCACGATCGCCGCCCGCAGCGGCTTGGGTTTGAGGTCACGGGCGAGAGTCGCGGCGAGATCGGCGAGCTCAGCGCGGGAAATGCGGGGGGCGAGGGCGAGCAGGCGCTCGACCTGCCCGCGGAGCGCCGCCCGGTCGGGCGCCGCGAGGAGGAGCAGCTCGGCGTCCTGGACGGAGCCGGCGAACCGCCTTTCGGCCGTGCCGAGGGAGCGCCGGCGCCGCGCCGCCGTCCCCTCGATCACCAGGTGGCCGTTGATGCCGCCGAAGCCCATGGCGGAAACCCCGGCGCGGAGCGGGCGGTCGTGCGGCCAGATCTCCGGGCCGGAGAGGGTGCGGAGCCCCGAGCGCAGGAGCGCCGGGTGGGGCTCCTCGCAACCGGTGTTCGGCGGCAGCACCTGGTGCCCCACCGCGAGGACGGCCTTGATGAGCCCCGCCAGGCCGGCGGCGGCCTTGGTGTGGCCGAGATTGGCCTTGACCGAGCCCACGGCGGGAAGGGGGGACGGCCGCTCGCCGTCTTTCCCCCGGGCGAGCGTGAGGGCGAGCCCGAGGGCGGCGAGCTCCGTCGCGTCGCCCACCGCGGTTCCCGTGCCGTGCCCCTCGAAGTAGGACACGTCGGAGATGCCGAAGCCGGCCCGACGGTAGGCCCGTTCGAGAGCCAGGCGCTGCCCCGCCGCCTCGGGCCGGCTCAAACCCCCATGGCCGTCCGAGGAGATCCCCCAGCCACGGATCACGGCGAGCACCCGGTGCCCTTGGGCGAGGGCGTCGGCATGCCGCATCAGGACGACGAAGCCGCACCCCTCGCCCGGAATGAAGCCGGAAGAGCGCCGGTCGTAGACCCGCATCTCGCTCTCCGCCAAGGCCCCGGCGCGCGAGAAGCCGACCAGCTCGAAGGGGTCGAGCGAGAGGTCGACCCCGCCCGCGAGCGCCACGTCGAGATCGCCTGCGGCGAGCGCCGAAGCGGCCTGGGCGACGGCTAGAAGCGAGGAGGCGCAGGCGCCGTCGACCGTGTAGCCGCCCCCCTGGAAGTCGAAGTGATTGCAGACCCGCCCGGCGATGGTGTTCGACAGGCCGCCGGCGAGCGACTCCTCGTTCATCTCGGGGAACGGTGCTTTGTAGCTCGCCTCCAGGCGGTCCAGGAAAGCGGCGGTGTCGGCGGCGGCGGGAGCGCTCCACCCCTCCCCGGCGAGGCCCGCCGCCAGCACCCGCCGCACATAGGGCCAGCGCAGACGGAGCAAGTTGGCGCGCGAGAATTCGCCGGTCAGCGAGTTGCCGAGGAGCACCCCGGTCGCCTCGCGCGGCAGCCCGCGGCCGTCGGCGAAGCCGGCGTCGGCCAGCGCCTGGTCCGCCACCTCCAGGGCCAGCCAGTGCGCCAGGTCGGCCGAGCGGTAGGTGCTCCCCACCACCCGGAAGCGGACGCGGTCGAAGTCCCAACCTTCGAGGACCGCCGCCTCGCGGGCGTCGATGCCGTCCGCGCCGCCTTCCGGAGAGGGGTAGTCCCGGAGATCCAGCCGCTCGGCGGGCAGCCGCCTGAAGGCGCGCCGCTCGGCGAGGACGTTCTCCCACAGCTCGGCCGGCGAGCGCGCGTCCGGATAGCGGCAGGCCATCCCGACGATGGCGATCCCGGCGGGCTCACCTCCGCTCACGCTCCCGAGCCCCCGACGGCGGGAGCCACGGCGGCCGCCGTCCGTTCCACCGGCACCGGCGAGCGGTGGCGGAGCGCTTCGAGCAGGTAGAGGCCGAGACCGCGCGAGGCGCAGGCGATCGACAGGGCGAAGAAGAGGTCGAAGACGACGTGGGCGGTGATCAGGAGCCCGTAGGCGGCGGCGACCGTGGCGGCGAAGAGCACCTGGTTGCGCGGCCGGACCGGCGTCGTCGCCGGGTCGGTCACCATGAAGAAGGTGAAGAGCACGAAGGCGGTGCCGGTCATCGGCAGGAGCTTGGGGAGGAGCGGCGTACCGAAGACGAGAGCGCGGACCGCGGCCTGGAGGAAAAAGGAGCCGAGCCAGAACCCGATGAGCGGCAGCCTCCCCGTGAGGCGGTAGTTGAGGAAGGTGCCGGGAAGGAAGAAGAAGGCCGGCAGGATCCACTTGCCCGCCCCCACCAGGTTCTCGGTGAACATGTAGGGCTGGGCGATCCCCACCCAGTGGAAGCAGAGGAGGGTCACCGTGATGCCCAGGTTCGAGGGGTTGAAGAAGTGCCGGCTCGCGTTCCCCACCCGGACCCGGAAGATGTGCTTGCTGGCGATCGCCGTGGCGCAGGCGAAGACGATCGGCAGGAAGCGGTCGTTGGCGTAGAGGAGCATGGCGACCGCGAGCCCCGTGATGTGGGCCGGGAGGAGGAAGTTGACGAACGCCACCGGGCCGCCTAAGAAGCGGGGGCGGCGGCCCTGGCGCCAATAGCTCCAGGCGAAGATCATTTCGAGCAGGATCTCGGTCGCGTAGGCGGCGCCCAACCCCACAAAGGGCTGCGCCCACGACTGCTCGAAGCCGAAGACCGTATGCCCGAGGACGTTTAAGAGCGTGATCGCGAAGGCGAAGCGGCGGAGAGCGGCGAGCCGCAGGTCGGTTTTCTCGTCGTGCACGGTCTAGCTCTCCTTTCCCTGGGCTTCCCCGAGGAGCACGGTCTGCCGTCCCGGGGACAGTCGGAGGGTCTGGTGGTGGACCGCGCCGTGCGTGTCGCGCCAGGCGAGGTCGACCGGCAGCCGGGTTGCGGCAGGCAGCTGGCCGAGGCCGAAGTGGAGGTCGGGGCTGCGCTTGCCGGAGTGCCCGTTGCCGCCGTCGACCTGGGCCACCAGGCGCCGGCCGTCCGGCAGGTGGACGGTCGCGGCGGCGCCGATCGCCGGCCAGGCCCGGAGCGGCGCCGCAGGCGAGATCCCGGGGAGGACGAGCGTCGCCGCCATGGGAGAAATGGGGATCTGGAGCGAGAGATCCAGGGCGGCGCCGGGGTGCGGGCTCTGGTTGTGGAAGAACCAGGAGGTCTCCCACTGGTTCGCCACCACGTAGTCGAGCCGGCCATCGCCGTCGACGTCGGCGGTCGCGATGCCGCGGCTGACGTGCGGTTGCCCGAGCCCGAGGTCGGCCGCGAGGTCGAAGTAGCGGCCCGAGGCGGAACGCACGAAGAAGGGGTCGTGCGGGTGGCCGGAGAGGTCGGCGCCGGCGCCGAAGACCGGCCAGTCGCGGGGCGAACGGAGGAGGAGGTCGTTGCCCATCGCGAGCTCGTGGAGCTCGGGCCAGCGATTGACCTCGCCGCGCAGGAAGCCGGTCGCCTGGAGGGCTTCGAGGACGCCGTCGTTGTCGAAGTCGCCGAGCCGGGTGTCCCAGCCCCAGCTGCTCCGCGACAGGCCGAGCTCCTCGCCCTGGTCGACATAGGGGGCGATGCCGCGCTCCATGGCTTTGAGGTCGCCGGTCGAGACGAAGAGGAAGTGGCTCTCTTCGAGGGCGAAGGTGTCGGCGATGTTGCTGACGTAGATGTCGAGCAGGCCGTCGCCGTTCAAGTCCCCGAAGTCGACTCCCATCCCCTTGAAGGAGTCGCGGCCGAGGGCCTTCGAGGAGGGGACGGTGAAGGTCTTCCTCCCGACGAGGAGCTGGAAGCGCAGGTGGCCGGGGGTCGAGAGGTTGTGGAGCAGGTGGTCGGGGCCGAAATCATTGGCGAAGTAGATCTCCGGGCGCTGGTCGCCGTCCAGGTCGGCGGTGCCGACGGCGAGCGTCCAGCCGCGGGAGACCGTGTCGTCGAGCGCCGCCGAGGCGTCCTTGAAGCGGACGGTCGGATGCTCCCCCGACGTCCCGCCGTCCCAGAGGAGGAGGTGCTTGCGACCGCCGTTTCCGGCGCGCGACATGTTCTCCTGCATCTCCGCGCGGTCGGTCGCGTGGGCGTCTAAGACGTGGGCACCGTCGGGGAAGTAGTCGGCGACGATCAGGTCGACGTGGCCGTCGCCGTCCAAGTCGGCGCGGGTGGCCGCGTTGGTGAACCAGCGCTCGCCGGGCGGGGCGATCTCGACCCGCTCGTAGGCGTCGGGCGCCGGCGGGCCGGAAGCGGTCGTGCCCGTCCGGCGCAGGAAGACGACGGGCGGCCGGCCCCAGTAGTAGACCAGGATGTCGGTCAGGCCGTCCTCGTTGAAGTCGCCGGGCAGGCAGCCCATGGGCGCCATGGTCGCGCGGTCGAAGGGGAGCGGCGCCGGATCGAGGGTGAAGAGCGGATAGCGCGCCCCGGTCCCCGGCACCGGGGCGACGATCACCTGGTCGACCCGGGTGTCGACGTAGCAGACGTCGTTGGGCAGACCGTCGCCGTCCAGGTCGTTCAAGGCCGCCGCCGCCCCGACCGCCGAGATCCAGGCGGCGATCCGCCGGTAGCTCGGGTGGACCGTGCGGAGCGTGTGCCGCGGCAGGCCGGGGACCGCGGGCAGCGGCTGCCGCGAGAAGGCGAAGCGGGCCGCCATCGCGGCCCGCTCGGCGTCCGGGAGCTCGGGCAGCCGGGTGAAGCCGTAGAGCGAGAGCAGGAGGGCGAGGGAGACGAGCCGCACCGTGTTGCGGCGGAGGAAGCCGGGTTGAGGAGTCATGATCTCACTCCTGTAGAGAGGGTGAAACGATTCTGGATCCGCTGCCTCCAGACCTCGAAGGCGGGGACCGCGCCGTCCGCCGGCAGATCCGCGGCGGCTTCGTCGGTGAGCGCCGCCGCCGCCGCGGGCCCCATGCCGCAGAGCACCTCGCAGGCGAGGGCCGTATCCGGGATCAGGTTGCCGGCCCGCTGCCGGGCCTTGGCGGCGAAGGCCGCACCCTGGGCGAGCGCCGGGGCGTCGCCGCCCGCCGCCCGGCGGAGCGCCGCGAGGGCCGCCCGGTCGCGGCCGCCGGCGTAGGCACAGGCGAGCCCCACCCCGCTCCACAGGTCGGCCTGCCGCGCCGCCGGGAAGGCGGCGAGGGTGCGCGGGATGCGCTCGACGTCCGCCCCCTCCACAAACCACAGACTTCGCCCGAGGCCCTGGTCGAACCCCCGCCGGGCGTAGCCGCTGAGCGACCGCGGCACCCGCTGCCCGGAGACCGCCTCCGGCCCGTGGAAAAAGCCCTGGTGGAAGCCGTAGCCATCGAGCGCCAGCCAGCCGAGGACGGGATCGAGCCGCTTCAAGAGCGCCCGGACCCGCAGGGGCACGCGGGCGAGGGCCCAGCCGGCGCCGACATGGACCAGGTAGGTGTGGGACGCCCCGGGGCCGTCGAGGAACCGCCGCAGCCGGCCGCCCTTCCAGGGGAGGAGGAAATCGAGCAGGGTGAGAGCCATCGCCGCCCCCTCGAAGACGAAGCCGCGGTACTCCGCCTCGGCGCTCTCCAACCGCGCTCCGAGCTCGGCCGGACGGTCCTCCGCGAGCGCCGCGTGGTAGCCGCTGACGAAGGCGCCGCCGACCCGCTCCAGGCGCTCGCGGATCTCCCCGTCCGGGCAGCGAAAGCCGCGGCGGGCGAACGAGGTGTCCTGGGGATCGATGCTGAGCAAACGCTGGCGTAGAGTTTTTGACATGAATATGTCTCTCTACATTGAGTGCGGACGAGACCTCATACCGGGTCGGCAAAAGAAAAAAGGCCCCTCCGGATCTTACGTCCAGAGCGGCCCTCCTTGGAGCAGGTGCCGGGGTTTCGGCGTTTCTTCTTACAGCAGCTTTTCGAGCGGCCGCCACTCCCGGCCCAGGGAGTCCGCCACCGGCTTGCAGGTGATGTGACCGGCGTAGGTGTTGACGCCCGCCCAGAGGCCGGGGTCCTCGCGCACCGCCCGCTCCATCCCCTTGTTGGCGAGGGAGAGCCCGTAGGGCAGGGTGGCGTTGTTGAGCGCGAAGGTCGAGGTGCGCGGCACCGCTCCCGGCATGTTCGCCACGCAGTAGTGGACGATGCCGTCGACGGTGTAGACCGGGTCGGAGTGGGTCGTCGGGTGGGTGGTCTCGAAGCAGCCCCCCTGGTCGACGGCGACGTCGACGATGACCGCCCCCTCCTTCATGAGCTTGAGCATCTCGCGGGTGACGATCTTGGGCGCGGCGCGGCCGGGGATCAGCACGGCGCCGATCAGGAGGTCGGCGCGGCGGAGGGCGGCCATCAGGTTGTGGTGGTTCGAGGCGAGCGTGATGACGGCGCCGTGGAAGAGGTCGTCGATGAACCGCAGGCGGTCGAGGTTGGTGTCCAAAAGGGTGACGTTGGCGCCCAGCCCCAAGGCCATCTTGATTGAATTGAGGCCCACGATGCCGCCGCCGATGACGACGACGTCGCCGGGCGGCACCCCGGGCACCCCGGGGAGGAGCGTGCCGCGGCCGCCGTGGATCTTCTGGAGGAAGCTCGCCCCCACCTGCACCGCCATCCGTCCGGCGACCTCCGACATCGGCGTCAGGAGCGGCAGCCGCCCCTCGGAGTCGGAGATCGTCTCGTAGGCGATGCCCGTCACCTTGCGCTCGAGGAGCACGTCGGTGAGCTTGGGGAGGGGGGCCAGATGCAGGTAGGTGAAGAGCACCTGCCCGGGGTGGAGGAGCACGAACTCGGGCTCGACCGGCTCCTTGACCTTGACGACCATGTCCTGGCTCCACACCGTCGCCGCGTCGGGGGCGAGGGTCGCCCCGGCCTCGGCGTAGTCGGCGTCTGAGATGCCGCTGCCGAGCCCCGCCCCCTGCTCGACCCAGACCTCGTGGCCGCCCTGGACTAAGGCATGCACGCCGGCCGGGATCATCCCGACCCGGTACTCGTTGTCCTTGATCTCCCTGGGGATTCCGATCCGCACGCTAAGACTCCCTCTTCGTTTCGGCCGCCTGCTGCGGACGGCTCGGCTGAGTTTTTTCGCCTTTCATCTCGACCATGCCCTTGAAGAACGCCCCTTCGGCGATCACCACCCGCGGCGCCGCGATGTCCCCTTCGAGGACCGCCGCCGGTCCGACCTCCACCCGGTCGGTGCCGCGCACGTTGCCGATCACCTTGCCCGCCACCTTGACCAGTCGCCCCGTAATCGGGCCGTGGACCACCCCGGAGGCGCCGACGGTGACGGTGGCCTCGACCTTCACGGTCCCCACGATCTCCCCTTCGATGAGCAGCTCGGTCGCGCCGGTGACCTGGCCCTCGATCCGCGTCCCCGGCGCGACATGGGTCGCCCCGCTGCGCGGTGTGGAGGTCTCCCCGGCGGGCGCCGCGGAGGCGGCCGCAGGACGGGCAGGGGCTGCGGTGTCGCGGCGGAAGATCGACATCGGACCTCTCTACGACCCGGACAGGTGAGGGAAAAGGGCACGAATGGAGCGGGCAACGGGACTCGAACCCGCGACATCAAGCTTGGGAAGCTTGCACTCTACCAGCTGAGTTATGCCCGCCCGAGCGTTCTTCGAGCGGACGTCAATGTAGCGAACGGGGGCGCCCGCGGTCAAGGGGCGTCCCGTCGGCCGGGCTTCCGATCTCGGTCTCTTTCCGCAAACCCTGGAGGCAGCTATACTGAGCAGGCCATGCCAGGACCGGGACGACACCGCGACACCAGCGATTCCCTCTACTTCTTTCCCGAAGACCGCGTCACGGTCGAAGAGCTCCGCCAGATCCTCCGCCAGGGGACCCCCAAGCAGCGCTCCTGGGCGGTCTCGAACCTGCTCCGCTACGCGCAGTGGGACGATATCTGGACCTACGTCACCCGCGACGAGGTGCGCGACATCTTTCCCGATCTCGACCTCCCCGAGAACCTCCGCCAGGCCTGGGGACGGATGCTCAAGGTCGAAGCGCCCGTGGCGTAGGGGGCTTTCGCTCCCGACTGAGGCTCTCAATCTCACCGCACCTTGACGACCACCAGCGTGATGTCGTCGGCCTGCTCGACGTCGCCCTTGAAGTTCGACAGGTCCGTCGAGGACGGCGTCGCGGATGGACCGGGCGCTCGGCTCGGCGGCGCCGGCCACGGCGCGGGTGACCGTCCGCCGCAGGCGGTCGTCGCCGAATTCCTTGCCGAGGTGGCTGCGCGCTTCGAGCAGACCGTCGCTGTAGAGGACGAGGACGTCGCCGGGCTCGACCGGGAGGGTCTCCTCTTCGTAGCGAGGGTCGAGCCAGGTGCCCAGGGGGAGCGACCCCTTCCCCACCTCGGTGAGCGTCCGCGTGCGGGCCGACCAGAGGAGGAGCGGGGGATGGCCGGCGCTCGCCAGGAGGAGGGTGCCGCGGGCGCCGTCTACGACCGCCACCAGGAGGGTGACGAAGGTGCGCCGGTCGGTCGTCCGGCGGACCATCCTGTGCAGCCGGCCGAGCACCTGGACGGGGTGCTCGAGCTCCTCTTCGAGGAGATAGAGGCAGCTGCGCACCCCGGAGAGGAGCAGGCCGCTCGCCAGGCCATGGCCGGAGACGTCGCCGACCACCAGGGCGAGGCGCTCGGGGCCGAGCTGAAAGTAGTCGTAGTAGTCCCCTCCCACCTCGGTCGCCGGGAGCGACGCCCCCGCGAAGTCGACCCAGGCGACCTCGGGGGCGGCCTGCGGCAGCATGGCGAGCTGGATCTTCCGCGCGTATTCGATCTCCTCGCGCATCCGCAGCCGCTCGCGGCTCCGCCCGGCCTGGCGCCGCCACTCGACGAGGAAGGCCCGCCGCCGCTGGGCGGTGATCCCCACCGCCACCGCGAACGCCAGGACGATGACGATCGAAGCGCCGGTCAGCGTACCCCCGAGGTCCAGCCCCCCGGCTGCCTTGCCGCTCCCGATCCGGTAGAGGAGAAGGAGCGTGGCAGCCCAGAAGCTGCCGAAGAGCAGGACGTACTCGGAGATCCGGAAGCGGAAGAGGAGGAGGACCAGGGGGAAGATGAAGCCCGCAAAGATGACGCCGGCCTCGCTGTGGCTCCAGGGAAGGGCGAGGAAGAACAGCTCGAGGAGCATCGAGACGACGTTGACGCGGCGGAAGTAGCGCTCGAAGAGGTCGCTGTCTCTGAGGGCGAAGAAGGCGAAGACGAGGAAAAGGTTGCCGGCGGCGGCGAGCCCGCTCCACAACTCGCGCTCGACGATGGCGGCGATCGCCAAGCCGAGCGCCGCCGCGGCGAAGAGGCCGAAGAGGCGCTTCAGGACGACATAGTTCTGGAGGTCGAACTGCTTCTGGATCGCCACACCCTCGTCGAGGAGGACGAGGTCGTCCATGGTGAGAACCCTCACCGCGGGCCGCTCCAGTCGGCACCGTCCGTCCGAAGCTCGCGGGCAGTGGAGGCTGGCATTCTCCCAAGCCTACGGGAGTGGGCGGCCGGGCACAAGGGCAGAACTCGACGGGGCAGGTGTCCTCAAAGTCGTCTCCTCGGTCCGGCCCCATGGGCGCTGAGTTAGGCGCCGCGGGCGGGCGGGGTAGAGTCGACGGCGGGCGCGGTTGCGGGGACAACCGCAGACCGCTCGCGGAGCCGCAGGAGCGCCCGCGCGATCTTCTCGCTCTGCCCGGTCTTCTCCTCTCCCTCGACCACCGCCGCCGCGAGCGCCGCGACCGTCGGGCTCTCGAAGAGACGCCGGAGCGGGAGCTTCACCCGGAAGGTGCCCTGCACCCGGGAGACGAGCTGGGTGGCGAGGAGCGAGTGCCCGCCGAGCCGGAAGAAACCGTCGTGGACTCCCACCCGGGCGATTCCCAGCACCTCGGCAAAGAGGCCGGCCAGAATCTCCTCGACCGCCGTGCGCGGGGCGAGGTAGGCGGTCTCGGCCTTCCACTCCGGCGCCGGCAGGGCCTTGCGGTCGAGCTTGCCGTTGGGGGTGAGCGGTAGGGCGGCGAGCCGTACGAAGGCCGCCGGGACCATGTATTCGGGCAGGCGCTCGGCGAGGTGACGGCCGAGCGCCGCGGCCAGGCCCTCCGCCTCTGGACCGACGACGTAGGCCACTAGGCGGGCGTCTCCGCCGGCAGCGCCGGCAGCCCCCGGCGCATCCCGCCGCGCCAGCACCACCGCCTCCCGCACTCCCGGAGCGGCGAGGAGGACGGCCTCGATCTCCCCCAGCTCGATGCGGAAGCCGCGGACCTTCACCTGGTGATCGATGCGCCCCAGGAAGTCGAGATCGCCATCCGGCAGAGTGCGAGCGAGGTCCCCCGTCCAGTAGAGCCGCGCCCCGGGCTCGCCCGCGAAGGGGTCGGGGACGAACTTCTCCGCCGTGATCTCGGGCCGGCCCAAGTATCCCACCCCCACTCCCACCCCGCCGACGGCCAGCTGCCCGACCACTCCGAGCGGCAACGGGGAAAGCAGAGAATCCAAAACCTGGAGGCGGACTCCAGGGACCGGGCGTCCCAGGGGCACGGGGAGCCCGCCGGCGTCCTCCGCCGGGGAGCCCGGTGGCGCCAGGCGCTTCCAGGCCACGACGTCCGTGCACTCGGTGGGACCGTAGGTATTGACCACCTCGGTACGCCGCCCCACCGAACGCCGCCAGGGAGCGAGCTGCGCCGGGGCGATGGCCTCGCCGCCCAGGAAGACGCTGCGGAGCGAAGAGAGCCGCTCCAACCCACCCGGCTCCTGCAGGGTGAGGAGCGGATAGAAGGCGCTCGGGGTGCAGTTGAGGCGGGTGATCCCGTGGTGCTCGATCGTGGCGCTGATCTCCTCGGGATCGAAGGCCCCCGGAGGAGCGAGCACGAGGAGCCCCCCCACCAGCAGCGGGGCGAAGAGGTTCTTCTGCGTCAGGTCGAAGGCCGCCGAGGTCACGACGAGGAAACGGTCTTCGGCCGCGAGGCCGAACTCTTCCGCATACCAGTGGAGGAGGTGGACGAAGCCCCGCTGGTAGACTCCGGCGCCCTTGGGCAGACCGGTCGAGCCCGAGGTGTAGATGAGATAGAGGAGATCGTCGAGGCCGCCCGCTCCGGGTGCGTCCCGATGCGGCGCGCCGGGCGCGCGATCCCCAACGTCGCGATCGCCGCGATCGTCCCCACCGTCCAGGAGGAGCACCGGCGGGCCGCCGTCGGGAAGCTGCCCGGCCAGATCGCTCCGGCTGAGGATCGCCACCAGCCCTGAGTCCCGGAGCAGGAGGGACAGGCGCTCCGCCGGGAGGGAGGGATCGAGAACCACGTACGCTCCCCTCGCCCCGAGGGTGGCGAGGAGGCCGACCACGAGCTCCGGCGAACGTTCGAGGTACATCCCCACCCGCAGACCCGGCCGCACGCCGAGCCGCCGCAAGCGCCGGGCGAAACGCTCGGCCCGCGCGACGAGCGCACCGTAGGCGAGGTGCGCCCCGCCGCAGACGAGAGCCACCGCCTCGGGCGTCCGCCGGGCCTGGCTCTCGATGCCCTCCAGAAGCGAGCGCTCCCCCGCCGGCTCTCTCCCCAAAGCGCCCGGCAGGTCGTTCCACTCGATCCGCAGCTGCGCGCTTTCCGCCGCGCCGAGGATCGGCAGCGCCGCGACCGGCAGCCCGGGACGGTCGGCAGTTGCAACCAGCGCACCCAGGAGACGTTCGAAGTGGCCGGCCAGCCGCTCGACCGTCGTTCCATCGAAGAGATCCCTGTCATATTCCCAGGTTCCGGCGAGGCCCGAGGCGGTCTCGGTCAGGGTGAGCGTCAGGTCGAACCGGGCCACCTCCCAACCGAACTCCAGCGGCTCCAGGGTGAGCCCCGGCAGCTCCAGGCGCTCGACCGGGGTGTTCTGGAGGACGAGGAGGACTTGGAAAAGGGGCGTCCGGCTGGTGTCTCTCTCCGGCGCCAGCGCCTCGACGACCTTCTCGAACGGCAACTCCTGGTGGGAGAAGGCCTCCAAGGCCCGGCGCCGCACCCGGGCGAGGAGAGCCGGGAAGGTCGGCGCGCCCGAGAGGTCGCTCCGCAGGACGAGGGTATTGACGAAGAAGCCGATCAGCCCTTCGATCTCCCGGCGGGTCCGGTTGGCGATCGGCACCCCACAGGCCAGATCCTCCTGCCCGGAGTAGCGGGAGAGGAGGACCGCGAGACCGGCCGCGAGGGTCATGAAGAGAGTCGCGCCCTCCTGGCGCGAGCACGTCGCCAAAGACCGCGAGAGCTCTCCCGGCAGGACGAAGGGACGCAGGGCGCCGCGCCCCCGGCGTCTCAGCGGGCGCGGTCGGTCGGTGGGCAGGTCGAGCGGCGGCAGCCCTGCCAAAGCCTGCCGCCAATAGGCGATCTCGGCCTCCAGGATTTCTCCCGACAGCCAGCCCCGTTGCCAGACGGCGAAATCCGTGTATTGGATCGGCAGCGGGGGGAGAGGCGAGGGCTCGCCCTGGGCGTGAGACCGATAGAGCGCCCCCAGCTCGCCGACCAGGACCCCCATCGACCAGCCATCCGAGACCATGTGATGCATCGTCACCAGCGCCAGGTGCTCGCGCGCTCCCAAACGGACGAGCCCGGCGCGGAAGAGCGGTCCCCGGGCGAGGTCGAACGGCCGCACGGCCTCCTCGCGGGCGAGGCGCAGTCCCTCCCGCTCCCGCGTCGCGGCGGGCAGCCCGCCGAGATCCGCCAGAGGGAGAGGCAGCCCGGCGGCCTCCTGCACCATCTGGACCGCCTGGCCCTGCCCACCGAAGGCGGCGAACGTCGTGCGGAGAGCCCCATGGCGGCGGACGATCTCTCCGAGGCTCGCGCGGAGCGCCGCCAGGTCGAGGTCGCCGCGGAGCCGGAACGCGCCGGGGATGTGGTACGCGGCGGAGCCCGGGTCGAGCTGCTCCAAAAACCACAACCGCTCCTGGGCGAAGGAGAGCGGAATCGGCGCTGATTCCAGCTCCGCCGGCGCCGGTTCGCGGGGTGCGAGCGGGGACAGGGCACCGGTCGTCCCCTCCAGGCAGGCCGCGAGCCCCGCAACCGTCGGATGGTCGAAGATCGTCACCACCGGGAGGGTCTTCCCCAAGGCTTTCTGCAGACGGTTGATGAGGATCGCCGCCGAGATCGAGTCGCCGCCGAGACCGAAGAAGCTCTCGGTGACCCCCACTTCCGCGAGCCCGAGGGCCTGGCAGAACAGGCCGGCCACGACCCGCTCGAATTCTGTCCGCGGGGCCACCCGCCCGGCGGCCGGCTCCAGGCTCTCCTCCGGGGCCGGCAGGGCCTTGCGGTCGACTTTGCCGTTCGCGGAGAGCGGCAGCGCAGAGAGAATCACGAACCGCGCCGGCACCATGGACTCCGGCAGCCGCGTCACCAGGGCTGCCCGCAGATCGGCCGACGCCAACCCGGCTTCCCGGGAGGACACATAGGCGACGAGCCGGCGCTCCCCGGGCCGGTCTTCACATACGAGCACCACCGCCGCGCTCACCCCCGGGCAGGCCGCGAGCGCCGCCTCGATCTCCCCCAGCTCGATGCGGAAGCCCCGGATCTTGACCTGGTCGTCCACCCGGCCCAGGAAATCGAGGTCGCCGTCCGGCAGGGTGCGGGCGAGGTCGCCCGTCCAGTAGAGCCGCGCCCCGGGCTCCGCCGCGAAGGGGTCGGGGACGAACTTCTCCGCCGTGAGCGCGGGCCGTCCCAGGTATCCCGCCCCCACGCCCACCCCGCCGACCGCGAGCTGGCCGGAAACCCCGAGCGGCAACGGGGAGAGCTGCGGATCGAGCACCAGCAGGCGGACCCCGGGGACCGGGCGGCCCAGGGGCACGGGGAGCGCGCCGCCCTCCTCCGGATGTACGTCCGGCGGGGGGAGACGCTTAAACGCCACGACGTCCGTGCACTCGGTGGGACCGTAGGTATTGAACACCTCGGTGTGGCGACCGACCGAGAGGCGCCAGGCCGCGAGCTGAGACGGGGCGATGGGCTCGCCGCCCAGGGCGACGCTGCGGAGCGCGGCGAGGCGCTCCAGCCTCCCCGTCCCCGGGGGAGTGAGGAGGGGATAGAAGGCGCTCGGGGTGCAGTTGAGCCGGGTGATCCCATGGCGCTCGATCGTGGCGGCGATCTCCTCCGGATCGTAGACGGCGGGTGGGGCGAGGACGAGGAGACCGCCGACCAGGAGCGGGGCGAAAAGATTCTTCTGGGTCAGGTCGAAGCCCGCCGACGTCATCACGAGGAAACGGTCCGCCGCCGAGAGGCCGAGCTCCTCCCGGTACCAGTCGAGGAGGTTGACGAAGCCGCGCTGATAGAGCCCGGCCCCCTTGGGCTGGCCCGTCGAGCCCGACGTGTAGATGACGTAGAGCAGGTCGTCGAGGGCGCCCGCTTCCGGCGCCTCCCGCAGGGGAACGAGGTCCGCCGGGCCGTCCATGAGGAGCACCGGCGGCCCGTCTTTGGCGGCAGTGGCGGCAGTGGCGCCAGCGACGCGGGCCGGAAGCCGCCCGGCCAGGTCGCTCCGGCTGAGGACCACCGCGACGCCGGAATCCCGCCGCAGGAACGCCAGGCGCTCCGCCGGGAGAGTGGGATCGAGCACGACATAGGCCCCCCGCGCCCCGAGGACGGCAAGGAGGCCCACGACGAGCTCCGGCGAGCGTTCGAGAGCGAGACCCACGGGGACTCCCGGTCCGACGCCGAGTTGCCGGAGCCGCCGGGCGAAACGCTCGGCCCGGGCGACGAGCGCCCCATAGGTCAATTGCTTCCCACCCCCGACGAGTGCCACCGCGTCCGGCGTCCGCCGGGCCTGGCTCTCGATCCCCTCGCGGAGCGAAAGACCGCCTTGACGCTCGCCCGGCCTGTCGTTCCACTCGACCGCGAGCTGCGCGCTCTCCGCCGCGTCGAGGATCGGCAGCGCCGCGACCGGCAACCCGGGACCGCGGGTGGGATCGAGCACCGCCACGAGGAGATTTGCGAAGTGGCCGGAGAGCCGCGCGATCGTCGTCCCGTCGAAGAGATCGCGGTCGTACTCCCAGGTCCCGGCGAGGCCTTCCGCGGTTTCGCCCAGGGTGAGCGTCAGGTCGAACTTGGCCACCTCCCAGCCGAGCGCCAGCGGCTCCAGGGTGAGCCCCGGCAGCTCCAGCGGTTCGACCGGAGCGTTCTGGAGGACGAGGAGAATCTGGAAGAGCGGAGTCCGACTGGTGTCTCTCGCGGGCGCCAGGGCCGAGACGACCTTCTCGAACGGCAGATCCTGGTGCGAGAAGGCCGCGAGGGTACGCCGCCGCACCCCGGCGAGGAACGCCGGGAAGGTCGGGGCGCCCGTGAGGTCGCTCCGCAGGACGAGAGTGTTGACGAAGAAGCCGATCAGCCCTTCGATCTCGGCGCGGGTACGGTTGGCGACCGGGAATCCCAGGGCCACGTCCTCCTGTCCGGAGTAGCGGGAGAGGAGAGCCGCGAGGCCGGCGGCGAGAGTCATGAAGAGCGTGGCGCCCTCCTCCCGCGCGCGGAGCGTGAGGGACCGGGCCAGCTCGCCCGGCAGGGCGACCGGACGGAGAGCGCCGCGTCCCCGCCGCCGCGACCGGCGCGGCCGGTCGGTCGGGAGATCGAGCGGGGAGAGCCCGGCCAAGGTCTCCCGCCAGTAGACGAGATCGGCCTCCAGCGCCTCCTCCGCCCGCCGGCCGCGCTGCCAGAGGGCGAAATCCGTGTACTGGATCGGCAGTGGCGGGAGTGGTGGGAGCGACGAGGGCCGGCCGGCCGCGAAGGCCCGGTAGAGCGCCCCCAGCTCGGCGACGAGGATCCCCATCGACCAGCCATCGGAGACGATGTGGTGCATCGTCACCAGGGCGAGGTGCTCGCGGGGCCCCAGGCGGACGAGCCCGACGCGGAGGAGCGGTCCCCGGCCGAGGTCGAACGGGCGCACGGCTTCCTCCTGGGCGAGCCTCCCTCCCTCCCCTTCCCGCTGCCCGGCGGGCAGCCCGGAGAGATCCGCCAGGGGGATCGCCAACCCGACGTCCTCCCCCACCCGCTGGACCGGTTGCCCGTCGGCCGCGAGGGTGAACGTCGTGCGAAGAGCTCCATGACGGCGGACGATCTCCCCGAGGCTCCCGCGGAGCGCCGCCCGGTCGAGGTCGCCGCGGAGCCGGAACGCCGCCGGGATGTGATAGGCCGCGGAGCCGGGGTCGAGCTGCTCTAAGAACCACAGCCGCTCCTGGGCGAAAGAGAGCGGGATCGGCGACCGCTCCTTAACCCCCGTCACCCCCGCCAAAGCCTGCCGGCGGGGCCCGATGTCGTTACGGACCGGGCCGGCCGGGCCGGGAACCCGATCGCGATCCAGATCCAGGTGGGCGGCGAGCCCCTCGACCGTCGGATGGTCGAAGATCGCCACCACCGGGACGACCTTCCCCAGCGCCTCCCGCACCCGGTTGATGAGGATGGCCCCCGAAATCGAGTCGCCCCCCAGATCGAAGAAGCTCTCGGTGACCCCCACCTCCGCGCGCCCGAGGGCCTGGCCGAACAGGCCGGCCAGGAAACGCTCGGACTCCGTTCGCGGCGCCACCCGCCCCGCCGGCGATTCCAGGCTCTCCTCCGGTGCCGGCAGGGCCTTGCGGTCGACCTTGCCGTTGGCGGAGAGCGGCAGAGCGGGAAGGATGACGAACCGCGCCGGCACCATGTACTCCGGCAATCGCGACGCCAGGATCGCCCGCAGATCCGCTCCTGGATCGGCACCCGACTGAAAGGAGACATAGGCGACGAGCCGGCGCTCGCCGGGCCGGCTCTCCAGCGCCAGCACCGCCGCCGCGCTCACCCCGGGGCACGCCGCGAGCGCCGCCTCGATCTCCCCCAGCTCGATGCGGAAACCCCGGATCTTGACCTGGTCGTCCACCCGGCCCAGGAAGTCGAGGTCGCCGTCCGGCAGGGTGCGGGCGAGGTCGCCCGTCCAGTAGAGCCGTGCTCCGGGCGCCGCCGCGAACGGGTCGGGGACGAACTTCTCCGCCGTGAGCTCGGGCCGGCCTAGGTAGCCCGCCCCCACCCCCACCCCGCCGACCGCCAGCTGCCCGGCCACCCCCAGCGGCAGCGGCGAGAGCAGCGGGTCGAGCACCAGGAGGCGGACCCCGGGGAGCGGGCGGCCCAGGGTCACGGGGCGCCCGCCGTCCTCCTCCGGGTCCTCCGGGTGGACGTCCGGCGGGGCAAGGCGCTTCCACGCCACGACGTCCGTGCACTCGGTGGGTCCGTAGGTGTTGACCACCTCGGTGAGGCGGCCCACCGTGCGGCGCCAGGGAGCGAGCCGCACCGGGGCGATGGGCTCGCCGCCGAGGAAGACGCTGCGGAGCGAGGCGAGCGGTTCGAGCCCGCCCGGCTTCGGGAGAGTGAGGAGCGGATAGAAGGCGCTCGGGGTGCAGTTGAGCCGGGTGATCCCCTGCTGCTCGATCGTGCCGGCGATCTCCCGCGGATCGTAGGCCGCGGGTGGGGCGAGAACGAGAAGCCCCCCCACCAGCAGCGGCGCGAAGAGGTTCTTCTGCGTCAGGTCGAAGCCCGCCGAGGTCACGACGAGGAAACGGTCCGCGGCCGACAGGCCGAACGCCTCCACATACCAGTCGAGAAGGTGGACGAAACCCCGCTGGTAGACCGCGGCACCCTTGGGCTCGCCCGTCGAGCCCGAGGTGTAGATGACGTAGAGGAGATCGTCGAGGTCGCCCGCTTCCGGCGCCCCCCGATCCAGAGCCCCAGGCGCGGCGTCCAGGAGGAGCACCGGCGGCCCGTCTGCGATGCTCGTCGGGAACCGGCCGGCGAGATCGCTCCGGCTGAGCACCACCGCCAGCCCTGAATCCCGGGAGAGGAAGGCCAGGCGCTCCGCCGGGAGGGAGGGATCGAGGACGACGTACGCTCCCCGCGCCCCGAGGGTGGCGAGGAGGCCGACGACGAGCTCCGGCGAGCGGTCGAGGCAGAGCCCCACCCGAAGGCCCGGCCCGACGCCCAGCGCCCGGAGCCGCCGGGCGAAGCGCTCGGCCCGGGCGACGAGCGCTCCATAGGTCAGGCGCTCTCCGCCGCAGGCGAGCGCCACCGTCTCCGGCGTCCGCCGGGCCTGGCTCTCGATCTCCGCCAAGAGGGAGCGTTCCCCCGGCAGCCCGCCCGCCACGTCGTTCCACTCGACCGCGAGCTGCGCGCTCTCCGCGGCGCCGAGGATCGGCAGCGCCGCGACCGGCAGCCCGGGGCTGAGGGTGGGGTCGAGCGCCGCCGCAAGGAGATTCGCGAAGTGGCCGGACAGCCGCTCGATCGTCGTCCCGTCGAAGAGGTCGCGGTCGTACTCCCAGGCCCCGGCGAGGCCCGCGGCGGTCTCGCCGACGGAGAGCGTCAGGTCGAACTTGGCGGTCTCCCCGCCGGAATCGAGCGGCTCCAGGGTGAGTCCCGGCAGCTCCAGGCGCCCGACCGGAACGTTCTGGAGCACGAAGAGAACCTGGAAGAGGGGGGTCCGGCTGGTGTCGCGCTCCGGCGCCAGGGCCGAGACGACCCGCTCGAAGGGCAGATCCTGGTGCGCGAAAGCGGCGAGCGTCCGCCGCCGCACCCGGGTGAGGAGCGCCGGGAAGGTGGGCGCGCCAGAGAGGTCGCTCCGCAGGACGAAGGTGTTGACGAAGAAGCCGATCAGCCCTTCGATCTCCCCGCGGGTGCGGTTGGCGATCGGCGACCCCAGGGCCACGTCCTCCTGCCCGGAGTGGCGGGAGAGGAGGGCCGCGAGGCCGGCCGCCAGGGTCATGAAGAGAGTGGCGCCCGCGGTCCGCGCCTGCCGCGCGAGAGCGGCCGAAAGCGCGGGAGAGAGGGCGAAGGCGCGGAGGCCGCCGCGCCCCCGCCGCCGCGCCGGCCGCGGCCGGTCGGTCGGGAGGTCGAGCGGCGCGAGCCCGGCCAGGGCCTCCCGCCAGTAGGCCACCTCCGCTTCGAGCGTCTCCCCCGCCAGCCAATCCCGCTGCCAGACGGCGAAGTCCGTGTACTGGATCGGGAGGGGAGGGAGCGGCGAGGGCTCACCGCTCACCGCGGACCGATAGAGCGCCCCCAGCTCGCGGACCAGGACCCCCATCGACCAGCCGTCGGAGCCGATGTGGTGCATCGTCACCAGGGCCAGGTGCTCCCGGCTCGCCAGGCGCACGAGCGCGGCGCGGAGGAGCGGTCCGCGGCCGAGGTCGAACGGCCGCACCGCCTCCTCCCTGGAGAGACGCGTCCCCTCCCGCTCCCGCGCCGCGGCGGGCAGTCCCGCGAGATCCAGGAGAGGGAGCGCCAGCTCGACGGCCTCCCCCACCGTCTGGACCGGGTGTCCGAGGTCGCCCGCGCCGATGCCGAACGTCGTGCGGAGGGCTCCATGGCGGCGGACGATCTCCCCCAGGCTCCCGCGGAGCGCCGCCGGGTCGAGGTCGCCGCGGAGCCGGAAAGCTGCCGGGATGTGGTAGGCCGCGGAGCCCGGGTCGAGCTGCTCTAAAAACCACAGCCGTTCCTGGGCGAACGAGAGCGGGATCGCCGCCGGTTCCCCCGGGGTCTCGCGGCGGGGCGCGAGCCGCGGCACGGCGCCAGGATGCGCGTCGCCGGGTGCCCCCTCCAGGTAGACCGCGAGCCCCGCCACGGTCGGCTGGTCGAAGATCGCCATCACCGGGACCGCCCTCCCCAGCGCCCCCTGCAACCGGTTGATGAGGATCGCCCCCGAGATCGAGTTGCCTCCGAGGTCGAAGAAGCTCTCGGTGACCCCCACCTCGGCGAGCCCGAGAGCCTCGCCGAACAGGCCGGCGAGGAACCGCTCGGGCTCCGCCCGCGGCGCCACCCGGCCGGCGGGAGACTCCGGCCCCTCCTCCGGCGCCGGCAGGGCCTTCCGGTCGACTTTGCCGTTGGCGGAGAGCGGCAGAGCGGGGAGAATCACGAACCGCGACGGCACCATGTACTCCGGCAGCCGCGCCGCCAACATCTCCCGGAGATCGGCCCGCAGATCGCTACCCGGCTCTCCTTCCCGGAAAGAGACATAGGCGACGAGGCGGCGCTCGCCGCTGGGCAGGGCGCGGGCCAATACCGCCGCCGCGCCCACTCCCGGGCAGGCGGCGAGCGCCGCCTCGATCTCCCCCAGCTCGATGCGGAAGCCCCGGATCTTGACCTGATCGTCCACCCGCCCCAGGAAGTCGAGGTCGCCGTTCGGCAGGGTGCGCACCAGGTCCCCGGTCCAGTAGAGCCGCGCCCCGGGCTCTGCCGCGAAGGGGTCGGGGACGAACGTCTCCGCCGTCAGCCCGGGCCGGCCCAGGTACCCCGCGCCCACTCCCACCCCGCCGACGGCGAGCTGACCGGCCACCCCCAGCGGCAGGGGGGAAAGCTGAGGGTCCAGCACCAGCAGGCGGACCCCGGGAAGGGGTCGCCCCAGGGGCACGAGGCCGGACGTCGCGTCCAGGGCCAGGCGATGGAACGCCACGACGTCCGTGCACTCGGTGGGACCGTAAGTGTTGACCACCTCGGTGTGGCGTCCCACCGCAAGGCGCCAGGGAGCGAGCTGCGCCGGGGCGATCGGCTCGCCGCCCAGGAAGACGCTGCGGAGCGAGGAGAGCCGTTCGAGCCCGCCCGGCTCCGCGAGTCCGAGGAGCGGGTAGAAGGCGCTCGGGGTGCAGTTGAGACGGGTGATCCGGTGGCGCTCGATCGTCGCCGCGATCGCCGCGGGATCGTAGGCCCCCGAGGGCGCCAGGACGAGGAGACCTCCGGCGAGGAGCGGGGCGAAGAGATTCTTCTGTGTCAGGTCGAAGCCCGCCGAGGTCACGACGAGGAAACGGTCCTCGCCCGAGACGTCGAATTCCGCCCCGTACCAGTCGAGAAGGTTGACGAAACCCCGCTGGTAGACCCCGGCGCCCTTGGGCTGCCCCGTCGAGCCCGAGGTGTAGATGACGTAGAGCAGATCGTCGAGGCCGGCCGTCTCCGGCGTCGCCAGGTCCCGAACGTCCGGCGCGAGGTCCGTATCCCCCACGCCGCTCTCCTCGTCGAGGAGGAGCACCGGCGGTCCGCCTTGGGGAAGCTGGATGGCAAGATCGCTCCGGCTGAGAACCACGGCGACTTCTGAGTCCCCGAGCAGGAAGGCCAAGCGCTCCGCCGGCAGGGACGGATCGAGAACGACGTACGCTCCCCCGGCTCCGAGGGTCGCGAGGAGGCCGACGACGAGAGCGGGCGAACGGTCGAGGCAGATCCCCACCCGCCGTCCCGGCCCGACGCCGAGCTGCCGCAGCCGCCGGGCGAGGCTAGCCGCCCGGGCGACGAGCCCCCCATAGGTCAGGCGCTCCTCGCCCCAGGCGAGCGCCACCGCCTCCGGCGTCCGCCGGGCCTGAATCGCCACTCTCGCATACAGCCGGCGCTCCCCCGGCTCGCCCCACCGCGTACCCGCCACGTCGTTCCACTCGACCGCGAGCTGCGCCCGCTCCGCCGCGCCGAGGAGCGGCAGCGCCGCGACCGGCAGCCGAGACCCGAGGGGAGACCCCGCCGCCCCCCCCGACATCGCGTCGAGCAGGCGCTCGAAGTGGCCGGAGAGCCGCGCGATCGTCGTCCCGTCGAAGAGATCGCGGTCGTACTCCCAGGTCCCGGCGAGGCCTTCCGCGGTCTCGGCCAGGGTGAGCGTCAGGTCGAACTTGGCCGCCCCCCAGCCGAGCTCCAGCGGCTCCAGGGTGAGCCCCGGCAGCTCCAGGCGCCCGGCCGGAACGTTCTGGAGCACGAAGAGAACCTGGAAGAGCGGCGTCCGGCTGGTGTCGCGCTCCGGCGCCACCGCCTCGACGACCTTCTCGAACGGCAGATCCTGGTGGGAGAACGCTGCGAGCGTCCGCCGCCGCACCCGGCCGAGGAGCGCCGCGAAGGTCGGGGCACCCGAGAGGTCGCTCCGCAGGACCACCGTGTTGACGAAGAAGCCGATCAGCCCTTCGATTTCCCCCCGGGTGCGGTTGGCGACCGGCGAGCCCAGCGCCACGTCCTCCTGCCCGGAGTGGCGGGAAAGGAGAGCCGCGAGGCCGGCCGTGAGGGTCATGAAGAGAGTGGCGCCCGCCGCCCGCGCGGAAAGCGCGAGGGCTGCCGACAGCTCGGCCGGCAGGGCGACGGGGAGGAGAGCGCCGCGCCCCCGCCGCCGGATCGGTCGCGGCCGGTCGGTGGGGAGGTCGAGCGGAGCGAGCCCGGCCAGGGCCTCCCGCCAGTAGGTCTCGGTTTCGAGCGTCTCTCCCGCCAGAGCGCTCCGCTGCCAGACGGCGAAGTCGGTGTACTGGATCGCGAGGGGAGGGAGCGGCGATAGCTCCCCCGCCACGAAGGCCGGATAGAGCGCCCCCAGCTCCCCCACCAGCACGCCCAGCGACCAGCCGTCGGAGACGATGTGATGCATCGTCACCAGGGCCAGGTGCTCGCGCGGCCCCAGGCGGACGAGCCCGGCGCGGAAGAGCGGTCCCCGGGCGAGGTCGAACGGCCGCACCGCCTCCTCCCTGGCGATCCTCCTCCCCTCCCGCTCGCGCATCGCGGCGGGCAGCCCGCCGAGATCCGCCAGGAAGACGGCCAGCTCGCCGGCCTCCCCCACCACCTGGACCGGGTGCCCGAGGTCGTCCGGGCCGGTGGCGAAGGTCGTACGGAGGGCCGCATGGCGGCGGACGATCTCCCCCAGGCTCCCGCGGAGCGCCGCCGAGTCGAGGTCGCCGCGGAGCCGGAACGCTCCCGGGATGTGGTAGGCCGCGGAGCCCGGATCGAGCCGGTCCAAAAACCACAGCCGCTCCTGGGCGAACGACAGCGGGATCAGCGAGGTGTCCTCGGCCGCCCGCCTACGGGGTCCGAGCCGGGATGGGGCGCCGGGACGCGACTCCAGGTAGGACGCGAGCCCCGCCACGGTCGGATGGTCGAAGATCGCCACCACCGGGACGACCTTCCCCAGCGCCTCCTGCAACCGGTTGATGAGGATCGCCCCCGAGATCGAGTTGCCCCCGAGGTCGAAGAAGCTCTCGGTGACCCCCACCTCGGCGACCCCGAGGGCCTGGCAGAACAGGCCGGCGAGGAACCGTTCGGGCTCCGTCCGCGGCGCCACCCGGCCGGCGGGAGACTCCGGCCCCTCTTCCGGCGCCGGCAGGGCCTTGCGGTCCACCTTGCCGTTGGCGGAGAGCGGCAGCGCCGGGAGGACGACGAACCGCGACGGCACCATGTACTCCGGCAACCGCGCTGTAAGGGCAGCACGCAGCTCGGCCGCCAGCAGCTCCCCTCCCGGAGCGGGGGAGACATAGGCCACGAGCTGGCGCTCCCCGGGCCGGTCGCCCCGCGTCGCCAGAGCCAATACCGCCGCCGCGCCCACTCCAGGGCAGGCGGCGAGCGCCGACTCGATCTCCCCCAGCTCGATGCGGAAGCCCCGCACCTTCACCTGGTCGTCCGCCCGGCCCAGGAAGTCGAGCTCGCCATCCGAGAGGGTGCGCGCCAGGTCCCCTGTCCAGTAGAGCCGCGCCCCGGGCTCGTACGCGAAAGGGTCGGGAACGAACTTCTCCGCCGTGAGATCGGGCCGGCCCAGGTATCCCGCTCCCACCCCCACCCCGCCGACGGCGAGCTGCCCGGCTACCCCCAGGGGCGACGGGGAGAGCTGCGGGTCGAGAACCAGCAGCCGGACGCCGGGGACCGGCCGCCCCAGGGTCACCGGGAGCGTTCCGCCTTCCCCGGGAGAAGCCCCGGGCGGTGCCAGGCGCTTCCATGCCACGACGTCCGTGCACTCGGTGGGACCGTAGGTATTGACCACCTCGGTATGGCTCCCCGCCGACCGTCGCCAGACGGCGAGCTGCGCCGGGGCGATGGGCTCGCCGCCGAGGAAGACGCTGCGGAGCGACGAGAGCCGTTCCCACCCGCCCGTCTCCGCGCGGGCGAGGAGGGGATAGAAGGCGCTCGGGGTGCAGTTGAGCCGGGTGATCCGATGGCGCTCGATCGTGGCGACGAGCGCCTCCGGGTCGTAGGCTCCGGGATCGGCGAGGACGAGAAGGCCGCCGACGAGAAGCGGGGCGAAGAGGTTCTTCTGCGTCAGGTCGAAGGCCGCCGAGGTCACGACCAGGAAGCGGTCCGCGGCCGAAAGGTCGAATTCCTCCGAGTACCAGCGGAGCAGGTTGACGAAGCCGCGCTGGTAGACCCCGGCGCCCTTGGGCTGGCCGGTCGACCCCGAGGTGTAGATGACGTAGAGAAGGTCGTCAAGATCCGCCGCCGGTTCCAAAGCATTGGGCGTGAGATCCGCGAGGTCGTCCGTCAGGCCGTCCAGAAGGAGCAGCGGCGGCCCGCCGTCGGGAAGCCGCGCGGCGAGATCGCCCCGGCCGAGAACGACGGCGACCCCGGAGTCGCGGAGCAGGAAGGCCAGGCGCTCCGCCGGAGAGGCGGGATCGAGGACGACGTAGGCTCCCCCCGCCCCGAGGATGGCGAGGAGGCCGACGACGAGGTCCGGCGAACGTTCGAGGCAGATCCCCACCCGCAGGCCCGGCCTCACTCCCAGCTGCCGCAGCCGCCGGGCCACGCCGGCCGCGCGGGCGTGGAGCTGACCGTAGGTCAGCACCAGGCCGCCCCCGATCAGGGCCGGTTCCCGGCGCGACCGGGCGGCCCGCGCCGCGAGCGCGGGCCCCAAGGGGATCGGCGATGTCGACGATATGGCCCCGCCGTTCCACTCGCGGAGGAGCTGGTGACGCTCGGCGGGGGTGAGGAGCGGCAGCTCGCTCAACCCCCTCTCCGGCGCGGCGAGGACGGCCGCCAGCAGGGCGAGGAAGGAGCCATGGAAGCGGGCCACCGTGGAGGCGTCGAAGAGGTCCCGGCTGTAGAGCCAGCGGAGCGCGAGCCCGGTGGCGTCCTCCACCGCGTTCAGCGTCAGGTCGAGCTTCTCGGTCTCCGTCTCGACCTCGACCGGCCGCAGGACGAGGCCCGGGAGCTTGAGGGCCGCGGCCGGCGCGTTCTGCAGGACCAGCATGACCTGGTAGAGCGGCGCGTGCGACAGGTCGCGCTCGACGGTCAGCTCGCTCACCACCTTCTCGAACGGCAGGTCCTGGTGGGCGTAGGCCGCGAGGGTCCCCGTGCGCACCCCGGCGAGGAGGGCCCGGAAGCCCCCCGGGCCGCCGACCCGGACGCGGAGGGCCAGGGTGTTGATGAAGAGGCCGATCAGCCCCTCGGTCTCCAGCCGGGTGCGGCCGGCGATGGGAGTCCCCACCACGAGGTCGTCCTGGCCGCTCAGCCGGGAGAGCAGGGCGGCAAGGCCGGCGAGGAGGACCATGAAGAGGGTCGCCCCCTCGCGCCGGCTGAGTGCCTGGAGATCGCCGAGGAGGGCGACCGGCAACCTCCCCGGGTGGCCTCCGCCGCGGAAGCTCTGGAGGGCCGGGCGCGGCCGGTCGGCCGGCAGCTCGAGGAGCGCCGGGGCGCCGGTCAGCTGCGCGCGCCAGTAGGCGAGCTGCGCCTGGAGCACCTCTCCCGAGAGCCAGCCGCGCTGCCAGACCGCGAAGTCGGCGTACTGAAGGGAGGGCTCCGGCAGGTTCGCGGGACGGCGGGCGACGGCGCCGCCATAGAGCGCCGTCAGCTCGCGGACGAGGACGCCGACCGACCAGCCGTCGGCGATGGCGTGGTGGAGGGCGAAGAGGGCGGCGTGCTCGGCGGCTCCCAGGCGGACGAGGAGCAGCCGCGCGAGGGGGCCGCGTTCGAGGTCGAACGGCCGCCGGGCCGCCTCGGCGGCGAGACGGCGGAGGATTCCCTCGACGAGCTCAGGCGGAAGCCCTCCGAGATCGACCCGCGGCAGGTTCCGGCGGTCGCCGGCGTCAGCGGCGCCGACAGGCGGCGCGATCACCTGGACGGGCCGGCCGTCGGCGGCGGTGGCGAAGGTCGTCCGCAGCGCCTCGTGGCGAGCCAGGAGCGCCGCCCAGGCGCCCTCCAGGGCGGCGACGTCGAGCTGCCCGGAGAGGCGGAGGGCCGCCGGGATGCTGTAGGCCGAGCTGCCGGGCTGCAGGCGATCGAGGAACCACAGCCGCTCCTGGCCGAAGGACAGCGGCAGCTCCCGGCCGTCCCGAGGGAGGGGACGGATGGGCGGCGCCGGGGGACCGGAGGCGACAGCCAGGGCGCGCTCGGCGGCCGCCGCCATCCCGGCCAGGGTCGGCTCCTCGAACACCGTCCGCAGCGCCAGCTCGACGCCGAAAGCCTGGCCCACCCGCGACAGGAGCCGGGTGGCGAGGAGCGAATGGCCGCCGAGCTCGAAGAAGTTGCTGTCGCGGCCGATCCCCCGCCCCGCTGCGACCTCCCCGATCCCCAGAACCTCCGACCACAGCCCCGCCATCACCTCCTCGGCGGGGGTGCGCGGCCGGGCCAGGTCTTCCGCTCCGTCCAGGCCCTCCGCCCGGTCGGGGCGCGGCAGGGCCGCGGCGTCGAGCTTGCCATGAGCCGTCCACGGCAGCGCCTCCAGGCGGACGAACGCCGACGGCACCATGAACTCCGGCAGGCGCTCCCGGGAGTAGCCGCGGAGGTCCAGGCCGTCGGCCCCCACGAAGTAGGCGACCAGCCGGCGATCCCCCGGCCGGTCCTCCCGCACCACCACCGCCGCCTGCTCGATCGCCTCATGCCCGAGGAGCACCGACTCCACCTCGCCCGGCTCGATGCGGAAACCACGGATCTTGACCTGGCGGTCCAGCCGGCCGAGGAACTCCAGCCGGCCGTCGTAGAGAAAGCGTGCCCGGTCCCCCGTCCGGTAGACCCGCTCCCCCGGCGCGCTAGCTGCGTCGCCAAACGGGGAAGGCGTGAAGCGCTCGGCGGTGAGATCGGGCCGCCCGAGATAGCCGCGCGCGAGCCCCGCCCCGGCGATGCAGAGCTCCCCGGCAGAGCCCGGCGGCACGAGCTCGCCGCGCCGCCCGACGAGCCCCACCCGGGTGTTGCCGATCGGCCGGCCGATCGGCGGCGCGGCGCGGCTGCCGGCCGGCGCCTCGGCCACCGTCGTCACGACGCTGTACTCGGACGGCCCGTAGTGGTTGAAGAGGCGGAAGGGCGACCCGGCGGCGGGGCCGCGGTGCAGGCGGTCGCCGCCGGTCAAGAGAGCCCGCAGCTCCCGGGGAACGTCCCCACCCGGCTCCTCCGACCCCTCCTCCAGAAGCTCGACGACAGCCTCCGCGAGCGGCGTCGGCAGGAAGGCGATCGTCACCTTCTCCGCCGCCCAGAGCCGCAGGAGAGCCGCCGCCGACAGCCGCTCCTCCTCGGCGACCAGGTGGACGCTCGCGCCGCTCGCGAGGTAGGGCCACAGCTCCCAGACCGCGGCGTCGAAGCCCGGGCTCGCCACCAGGGTCGCCCGGTCCTCCGGCCCCACGGCGTACGCCGCGCGGTGCCAGCGCACGAGGTTGGCGAGGCCGCCCTGCCGGAGCTCCACCCCCTTCGGCCGGCCGGTCGAGCCCGAGGTGTAGATGACATAGGCGAGGTGATCGCGATCGATGGCCGCAAGCGGCGCCGAGGCCGCCGTCGCTTCTCCCTCCGGCTCCTCGATCCCCTCGTCGAGATAGAGAACGGCGGGGAGCGAGTCCGGGAGCGAGCCGGCGAGGGCACGCTCGGAGAGGACCACCGCCGGCCGGGCGTCCGCGAAAATGAAGGCCAGGCGCTCTTTCGGGTAGCCGGGGTCGAGGGGGATGTAGGCGCCCCCCGCCTCCAGGACGGCGAGGATCGCCACCACCCGCCACGGCGAAACCCCGATGCAGACGGCGACCGTCACCTCCGGCCCGACGCCGAGCCCGCGCAGGCGGCGGGCGAGCCGGCCGGAGCGGGCGGCGAGCTCGCCGTAGGTCAGCTCCTGGCGGCGCTCGCTCCCACCCCCTCCGACGCTTCCGACGCCGCCGACCGTCACCGCCGTCGCCCACGGCCGCCGCCGGGCCTGGGCGGCGAAGAGGTCGAAGACCCGTTCTCCCTCTGCGCCCTCCGGGTCCTCCGCGTCCGCCGTGTCGTTCCACTCGGTCCCGAGCTCTGCCCGCTCCGCCGCGGTCAGGAGCGGCAGCTCGGAGATCCGCCGTTCCGGCGCCGCCACCATCCCCGCGAGGAGGATTTGGAACCAGCCCGCGAGCCGCTCGACGGTCGTCCGCTCGAAGAGATCGCTGCTGTAGGAGAGCACTCCCCTCATCCCCTCCTCCCGGGGGGTGAGCGAAAGGGTGAGGTCGAACTTCTCCATCCCGCTGTCGAGCCCCACCGGCTCGGCGGTGAGGCCGGGGAGCGCGAGCGCCGGGAGCGGCGCGTTCTGGAGCGCCAGCATCACCTGGAAGAGCGGCGCCCAGGCCAGGCTGCGCTCGGGGGCGAGCGCCTCGACGAGCTTCTCGAAGGGCACGTCCTGGTGGGCATAGGCGGCGAGGGTCGTCGTCCGCACCTGCTTCAAGAGATCGGCGCTCGCGGGGTCGCCGCTCAAATCGGCCGGCAGGGGGAGGGTGTTGACGAAGAAGCCGATCAGATCCTCGACCTCCCGGTGGGTCCGGTTGGCGACCGGCGAGCCGACGACGAGCCGCTCCTCGCCGCTCCAGCGGGAGAGGAGGGCGGAAAAGGCGGTGAAGAGCACCATGAAGCCCGTCGCGCCCTTCCTCCCGGCGAGCCCGGCGACCTCCCGGGCGAGAGCGGCCGGGAGGGCGACCGGCAGGCTGCCGCCGCGGAGGCTCACGACCGGCGGCCGCGGCCGGTCGACCGGCAGGTCGAGCACCTCCGGCATCCCGGCGAGACGCTCCCGCCACCAGGCGAGCTGGCGCGCCAGGACTTCGCCCGAGAGCCAGTCCCGCTGCCAGAGGGCGTAGTCCGCATACTGGATCGGCAGCTCCGCCAGGGGCGAGGGATCGCCGGCGATCGCGGCCCCGTAGAGCGCCCCCAGCTCGCGCACCAGGATGCCCATCGACCAGCCGTCCGAAATGCTGTGATGGACGTTCAGGAGGAGTTGATGGCTGACCTCGCCGAGATCGCCGAGCCGCAGGAGCGCGGTGCGGAGGAGCGGTCCCGCCACGAGGTCGAAGGGGCGCGCCGCCTCGGCGCTCGCCAGGCGTCGCGCCTCCCCTTCCCGGCGCGCCGGCGGCAGGCCGTCGAGGCCCACTAGGGGGAGGTCCCATCCCGCCGCCGGGGCGATGACCTGGACCGGTCCCAGGGCGGTCGCCCGGAAGCTCGTGCGGAGCGCCTCGTGCCGGCGGACGATCTCCCGCAGGCTCGCGGCGAGGGCCGGCCGGTCCAGCTCGCCGGTCAGGCGGAGCGCCACGGGGAGGTTGTAGGAGGCGCTCCCCGGCGCCAGCTGGTCTAAAAACCACAGCCGTTCCTGGGCGAAGGAGAGCGGTGCGTCGCCGCGGAACCGCGGCCGGAGCGGCAGACCCTGGGAGACCCGGCCGCGCTCGACCGCCGCGGCCAGCTCGCGGACCGTGGGGCTCTCGAAGAGCGCGCGGAGCGGCACCTCGACCGAGAACGCCTGGCGCAGCCGTGCCACCACCTGGGTCGCGAGGAGCGAGTGACCGCCGAGGGCGAAGAAGTCGTCCAGGACCCCCACCCGTTCGAGCCGGAGCACCTCTCCCCAGATCCCGGCGACGATCTCTTCGGCCGGCGTCTGGGGCGCCGCGTCCGCCCCTGAACCGGCTCCCGTCTCGGGCGAGAGGAGGGCGAGCGCCCGCCGGTCGATCTTGCCGTTCGGCGACAGCGGCAGATGTTCTAAAAGGACGACGATCCCCGGCACCAGGGGCTCCGGCAGCCGGGCGCGGAGGGCCGCCCGCAGGACCGGCGAGGCGGACACCGCCGTCAGTTGCGCCCCCGGCTCCGGCTTGGCTTCGATGAAGGCGACCAGCCGGTCCTCCCGCACCAGCACGGCCGCCGCGCCGACCCCGGGTTCCGAAAGGAGCGCGGCCTCGACCTCCCCCAGCTCGATGCGAAAACCTCTTACCTTCACCTGGTGGTCGAGCCGGCCCAGGAAATCGAGCTCGCCGGAGGCCTTGAGGCGCACCAGGTCCCCGGTCCGGTAGAGGCGCGCGCCGGCGATCCCCATCTCGGGCCCGACTTCGGGCACGAAGCGCTCCGCCGTCAGGTCCGGACGGCCGAAGTACCCCCGGGCGAGGCCCGCGCCGCCCAAGAGCAGCTCTCCCGGAACGCCCCAGGGCAGAGGCTCCCCATGACGGTCGAGGACATAGGCCCGGGTGCCGGCGATCGGCCGGCCGATCGAAGGCGCCCCCGGAGTCGCCCGCGCGAGGAGGGCGGCGGTCGAATAGGTCGTGTCCTCGGTCGGACCGTAGAGATTCCACACCCGTTCGATCTGCGGCAGGCCGTGGAGCGCCTCGACGAGCGGCCGCTGGAGCGCCTCGCCGGCGAGGTTCACCGTCCGCACGGCGGCCGGCACCGCCTCCTGGCGGAGGAGCTCCGCCATCGCCGAGGGCACCGTGTTGAGGAGGGTCACCTCGCCCGCCGCCGCGAGCGCCGGCAACGCCAGGGCGTTCTCCGCCAGGATCACCCGGCCGCCGCAAGCGAGCGGCACGAACAGCTCGAAAACCGAAAGGTCGAAGCAGACGGAGGTCGAAAACAGCACGCCCGAAAGCTCCTCCGCGCTCCACACCGTGTGCGCCCAGGACACCAGGGCGACCGCGCTCCGGTGGGTGAGGGCCACCCCCTTGGGCCTCCCCGTCGAGCCCGAGGTGTAGATCAGGTAGGCGAGGTTCTCCGGATCGATCTCGACCGGCGCCCGCAGGTGCCCCGATCCCGCGGGCTCCATGGGCATCGCCGGCATCCCGGCCGGGTCGAGGAGGATCGTCCGGCCGCCCGTCTCGGGCAGACGGGAGCGCAGGTCGTCCTGGGTGAGGAGTACCGCGGCCCCGGAATCTTCGAGCATGAAGGCCAGCCGCTCGGCCGGATAGGCCGGATCGAGCGGCACGTAGGCGGCGCCCGCCCGGAGCACGGCGAGGAGCGCCACGACGAGCGCCGGTCCGCGCGCGAGACCGATCGCCACCCGCTCTTCCGGTCCTACCCCGAGTCCGAGCAACACCCCGGCCAGCCGCTCGGCCCGCGCCGCGAGGTCTGCATAGGTCTGCCGCTCGGCTCCCGAGACGAGCGCGACGGCCGCGGGGGTGCGCGCCGCCTGCGCCGCGAAGAGGTCATAGAGCGAGAGTCCCGAGGCGGCCGCTGCCATCGCTCCGACCAGTTCCGCTTCCGGGCCGGCGCTCCAGGAGAGCAGCTGGCGGAGCTCCGCGGGCGCCAGGAGCGGCAGCTCCGACAGCCGCCGTTCGGGCTCCGCGACCGCCCCGGTCAAGAGCATCTCGAACCAGCCCGCGAGCCGTTCCGCCGTCGCCCGCTCGAAGAGGTCGGTGCTGTAGGAGAGGGTCCCCGCCATCCCCGCCTCCCGCGGGGCGAGCGAGAGGGTGAGATCGAACTTCTCCGTTCGGCTGTCCTGCCCCACCGGCTCGGCGGTCAGGCGGGGGAGGTCGAGCCGGGGGAGCGCCGCGTTCTGGAGGACCAGGAGAACCTGGAAGAGCGGCGACCAGGCGAGGCTCCGCCGCGGCGCCAGCTCCTCGACGAGCTTCTCGAACGGCACGTCCTGGTGGGCGTAGGCCGAGAGCGCCATCTCCCGCACCCGGGAGAGCAGCCCGGCGAGCGGCGGATCGCCCGTCAGGTCGGCCGGGAACGGCAGGGTATTGACGAAGAAGCCGATCATCCCTTCGACCTCGCGGTAGGTGCGGTTGGCGACCGGCGAGCCAACGACCACCCGCCCCTCGCCGCAGAGCCGCGAGAGGAGGCCCGCGAAGACCGCGAGGAGCACCATGAACGGCGTCGCCCCGCGGCTGCCGCTGAGCGCGGCGAGATCCCCCACCAGCTCCTCGGCGAAGGCCACGGGGACGCTCCCGCCGTGGAGGCTCGCGATCGCCGGCCGCGGCCGGTCGGCCGCGAGGTCCAGAACCTCCGGCATCCCGGCCAGCCGTTGCCGCCACCAGGCGAGCTGGCCGGCGAGCACCTCTCCGGAGAGCCAGCCGCGCTGCCAGACCGCGTAGTCGGCGTACTGGACGGGGAGCTCCGGCAGGGGCGAGGGCCGCCCCGCCACGGCGGCGCCGTAGAGCGCCTCCAGCTCCCCCAGGAAGACGCCGATCGACCAGGCGTCCGCCACCGCGTGATGGAGGGTGAAGAGCGCCCGGTGCGCCGCTTCGCCCGTCCGGCCGAGCGACAGGAGGGCGACCCTAAGGAGCGGTCCGCGGGCGAGGTCGAACGGGCGCCGGGCCTCCTCCTCGGTCAGCCGCGCCGTCTCCTCCTCGCGGGCCTCGCGGGCCCCGCGCGTCCCGCGAGACAACCCCCCGAGATCGACGACGGGCACCCGCATCATCCCGGGCGGGGACGGTGCCGGCGCCACCACCTGGACCGCCCGCCCGTCGACCTCCGCGAACGTCGTGCGGAGCACCGCGTGGCGCCGCACGATCTCGCCGAGGCTCCAGGCGAAAGCCGCCCGGTCGAGGTCGCCGTGGAGCGCCAGCGCCCCCGGCAGGTTGTAGGTGGGGAGCCCGGGCTGCAGCTGATCGAGGAACCACAGTCGCTCCTGGGCGAAGGAGAGCGGCGGCGCCGCGGCCCCGCTCCCCGCCGCCCGCGCCCGGAGCGGCGGCGCCAGGGGCATCCCCCCCGCGTGCCGGGCGGCCTCCACCACGGCGGCGAAGCCGCCGAGCGTCGGCGCCTCGAAGAGCGCCTTGAGCGGCAGCTCCACCCCCAGCGCCTGGCGCACCCGCGACGTCGCCTGGGTGGCGAGCAGCGAGTGCCCGCCGAGATCGAAGAAGCTGTCCTCCCGGCTCGGCGTCCGCACGCCCAGGAGGTCGGCCCAGATCCCCGCCAGCAGCTCTTCGAGCGGACCGCGCGGCGGCTCCCCAGCGGTCCCCCCGCCCCCGGCTGTCCCCCCGGCCCCCGCCGCAGAGCTCTCCCCCGCTTCGGGCTCCGGCAGGGCCTTGCGATCCACCTTGCCGGTCGGCCCCAAGGGCAGCCGTTCGAGGGCCATGAAGGCCGCCGGAATCATGTAGCCCGGCACCTTCCGGCGCAGCAGCTCCACGAGATCCGCGGCGGCGACCTCTGCCCCCGGCCGTGGCACGAAGTAGGCGACCAGCCGGCGGCTCCCGGTGCCCGGCTCCTCGCGGTCGATCACCGCCGTCCGCTCGACCCCCGGATGCTCGGCGAGCGCCGCCTCGATCTCCCCCAGCTCCACCCGGAAGCCGCGCACCTTGACCTGGCTGTCGATCCGCCCCACGAACTCGATCGCCCCGTCCGGCCGGTAGCGCGCCAGATCGCCGCTCCGGTAGAGCCGCCCGCCCACGCCGCCGCCGTCGAGCGCCCCGGAGGCGAAGGGGAGGGGGATGAACTTCTCCGCCGTCAAGGCCGGCCGTTCGAGGTAGCCGCGGGCGAGGCAGACTCCGGCGATGCAGAGCTCCCCCGGCACCCCGATCGGCACCGGCTGGAAATGGCGGTCGAGCAGGTGGATCTCGGCCCGGGCGATCGGCCGTCCGATGGGGATGGCCCGGCCCTTGGGCTCCCGCAGGCAGCGCCAGGAGGTCACCGAGATCGTCGTCTCCGTGGGGCCGTAGCGGTTGAGCAGCTCGGCGTCCGACTGGGCGTGGAAGCGGTCCGGCAGCTCGGGCGGCACGGCCTCGCCGCCGGTCACCATCGTCCGCAGGTTGGTGCAGTCGCGGAGCGAGTGCTCTTTCAACAGGATCGAGAGCACCGCCATGTTGAACGAGGCGAAGGCGATCTCGTGCTGGCGCAGGAGCTCGACGAGATAGCCGGGATCGCGTTCCCCCCCGGGGCGCGCCAGCACGACCTTGCCGCCGACTAAAAGCGGCCCGAAGATCTCGGAGATCGAGGCGTCGAAGCTGAACGTCGTCTTGTGCAGGAAGCTGTCGCCGGGAGCGAGGTCCATCGCCTGCACGAAGCGCAGCCGGTTGTCCAGGGCGCGGTGGGAGACCACCACCCCCTTCGGGACGCCCGTCGAGCCCGAGGTATAGAGGACGTAGGCCGGGTGATCGGGCAGGAGGGCCGCCGGAGGGGATGTTCCGGCAGGCTCGGCGTTCCCCAGCGCGTCGAGGAGGAAGGTGATGGGCCCCACCGTCTCGGGGAGCGCCGCCGCCAGGTGCGGCGCGGCGACGACGGCCGCGACCCGGGCGTCGGCGAGCATGAAGGCCAGCCGCTCGGGCGGCAGCGCGGGGTCGAGCGGCAGGTAGGCCCCGCCCGCCCGCCAGATCCCGAGGAGCGCCGAAACCATCTCGAACGAACGCTCGGCGAGGATCGCCACCCGGCTCTCCGGGCCGACGCCCATCGCCTGCAGGTGGCGGCCGATCCGTGCCGAGCGCCGGTCGAGCTCGCCGGAGCTCATCCAGGCGCCGTCGAGGACGAGGGCGGTGGTGTCCGGGGAGCCCGCCGCCCGCGCCGCGATCCGCTCGGGGACGAGGCCCAGGCCGGGGTACTCCGCGTCGGGAGCGTTCCACTCGATCAGCTGCTGCGCCTCGGCCGCCTTAAGGAGCGGCAGCGCGGACACCCGCTCGCCGAGCGCGCCGGTGGCGAGCGCCGTCAGCAGAACCTCGAAGTGGCCGAGGAGCCGCGCCGCGGTCGCCGGCTCGAAGAGGTCGCGGTTGTAGGCCAGCCGGCCGCCCAGGCCCCGCTCGGTCTCCGCCAGGGCGAGCGAGAGGTCGAACTGGGCGCCCGGTCCTCGCAGCGGCAGCGACTCGAGCGCCAGCGGGCCGAAATCGAGCCGCACCCCCGCCTCCCCCACCGACAGCGCCGCCAGGCCCCGCTCGCTCGCCCGCCGCCCCTTCTGCAGCACGCACATCACCTGGAAGATCGGCGAGCGGCCGGAGGAGCGCTCCTGCTGCAGACGCTCGGCGAGGAGCGGCAGCGGATAGTCCTGGTGGGCGAAGGCGGCGAGCGCCGTCGCCCGCACCTGGGCGAGGAGCGCATCGAAATCCGGGTCTTCCCGGAAGTCCGTGGCGATCGCCACCGGGTTGACGAGATAGCCCACGAGCCCGGCCGTCTCGGCGGATTTCCGCCCCGTCGTCGGGCAGCCGACGAGGAGCCGCTCCTGCCCGCTGTAGCGGTGGAGCAGCACGTCGAAGGCGGCGAGGAGCCCCATGAAGAGGGTGGCTCCGCGACGCCGGGTGAGCCGCCGCAGCGCCTCGTCCAGCCCGGCCGGGAGTGCGAACGCCCGCATCTCCCCGCGGTAGGTCTGGACCGGCGGGCGCGGCCGGTCGGTCGGCAGGTCGAGGACGAGCGGCACCCCGGAGAGGGCTTCCCGCCAGAACTGCCAGAGCCGCTCCCCCTCCGGGCCGGCGAGCCGTGCCTCCTGCTCGGCGACCACCTGGGCGAAGTCGCTCTCCGGCTCCGGCAACCCGGCGGGAGCCATCCCCAGTTCCGCCCCGTAGAGCGCCCCGAGATCGCGCAGCAGGACCGCCAGGGACCAGAAGTCGGAGACGATGTGGTGGATCGAGAGGACCAGCGCCTGGTCGCCCCCGGCGAGCGCGAGGAGCCCCAGCCGCCAGGGCGGGCCGCTCTGCAGGTCGAAGGGCCGGTAGGCCACCTCCGTCAGGCGCCGCGCGAGGCTCGGCCCCTCCAGGCTGGTCGCATCCTCCAGGAAGATCTCGATGTCCGCCACCGCCTCCACCCGCTGGACCGGGCCCTCCGACCGCTCGTGGAACGTCGTGCGAAGGGCCGGGTGGCGCGCCGAGAGGAGGGCGGCGGCCCGCCTCAGGGCGGCGGCGTCCAGTCCCCGCGCCCGTGCCGCGCCCGCGATCACATAGGCCGGATTGCCCGGCGACAGCCGATCGAGGAACCAGAGCGCCCGCTGGCCATAGGAGAGAGGCCTCTCGTCCAGCGCTGGCACCAAGGGCGTGGCGGGTACTTCAATGGACAGGGTTTTCACGAAGGCGAGAGTCCCGCACGAATTGTAATACAGGCCGCGGGGGAGAGGAGGGCCGGCCGGTAGCACCCCAGGATCTCGTCAAAGTCGCGAGATTCTGGATTCTGGGTGTAGGGGCGGCCCCATAGGCGCTCTCAATGAACTAGACGTCTGACCTGGGGCAGATCTGTACAAGCAAGCAAGCGAGACAGATTTTTCCCTGGGAGCGCCGGCATCCCCGCCGGCCGGCGGTATACCGCCGGTATACCGATGCCGGCGGGACGCCGGCGCTCCCAGGGAGCAGACCTCGTCGGTTGAGGTCGGAGACTGAAGGTCAAGGCCGACGCGATCCGGCGGAACGTCAGGATCTCCTCGGGCAGAAGCACCCGGCCGCAGCGCGACCGCAGCCAGCGCCGGAGCACCGGGTGACCGCCGATGGCATAGCTCTCGACCGCGGGCGAGATGCCCTCGAAGCCGAGATCCTCGGGATTGACGTAGAGCCGGCCCTCGTCTTCCCAATAGCGCAGGAAGCTGCGCGGGCGCGGCCCCAGGGGCTTTTGGACATCGCCGACCAGGCCGACCGGAGGATCGAGGAGGCGCCGGTCGGCGAGCAAGTGGAGCCCCATCAGCTCCGCTCCGAGCGCCGCCAGGTGGAGGAAGGGCGCCTGCGCTGCCGGGAAAGGGATGCGGGGGAAGTCCCCGCGCAGGAGCTTTCTGTATCGGTCCCGGTAGGCCGGGGCGTAGAGCACGGCGTAGACGTAGCCCAGGATCTCCTCGGGGCTCGGCTCTCTGCCGTAGCGCTCGCCGAGAGAAACGAGGAGCTCCGGGGCGAGGTTGGGCAGCCGGTCGGGTACCCGCGACCGCGGGTTTCGGCCGCCCTGGCCGGTCCCCTACTCCGGGTAGAGGTAGAGCGGGAAGAGCGAGCTGACGTCGTAGGCGGAGACCACCTTGTGCCCGGCGATCCAGCGCGTCACCAGGGCGCCGGGCTCGCCCCTCGTCTGCCGGGAGGCGAGGAGGGCGAGGTTGCCGCCGTTCTCCAGGTGGGACATCACCGCCTGCCGTGGCCTTTCGAGGAAGTAGTGGGCATAGAAGAGATAGCGGCGGTCGAAGGGCCGAGCGAGGAAGGAGAGGACACGCCGGGGCCAGCGCTCGTCCTGCCGAAACTCCTCCCAGCATAGCGGGTCGAGCCCGGCGCCGGTCTCCGCCCCGGCGCGGAGCCCGCCCAGCCTCTCGACGAGGGTGTGCCAGTCGAGGGCGGTCACCATCTCATCCCGCCCGGTGATGATCCCGGTCGTGAAGACGGGGAAGATCTCCGGCAGGCTGAGGCCGCGCCGGTACTCGCGTTCGATCCGGTCCTCCGCGGCGGAGAACAGATAGGCGGAGGCTCTGGGATGCACCTCCTCCCAGCCGGTGGTGTCGACGTGGGTGGCGGCGAGGGCGAGGAGCTTGTCCCGCCGGGTCCCGTAAAGGTCGGCGCGCAGCACCCGTTTCGCCAGCCCCGGTTGCTTGACCAGCAGGAAGAGAGCGACCCCCTGGGCGACGTCCGGGAAGACGTTTTCGTCCACTCCGCCATCCGGGCTTCTCTCCCGCTTCCTCTGGTTGCCGTGGAGGTCCAGGGCATAGATCTCGTCGAAGCTCTCGAGCAGGGAGCGGCGCAGACCCCGGAAGGTCGGCGCGTCGAGACCGGTATGAGGGAGGACGAGAGCGGCGATCCCGGAGCCGGCCTGATCGATCTTCCACTGCGCCAAGCGGAGGAAGCGGACCGCGTCGTCGTTGAGCCATTTCGAGTTGCGTTCCGCAAGCGGCTGGCCGTCGAGTTGAAAATAGTCGGAGAGGAGGTCGGTGATCCACGGCCCCCGCGGCTCCGACCGGCCGCGCCAGGGTGGATTGCCGAGGACGACGTTGGCCGGGAAGTCGAGCACCGGCGCGATCGGATCGAGGCTGTCGCCGAGAAGAGTGGGCAGGGAGACCTCGGGGCCGGGCGGGCAGCCGTAGACCGCGAGGACCCGGCGGAGGCTGGCGAGCCCGCGGGCGAGCGCTTCCGGCAGCAGCTCGACACCCAGGAAGTGAAGGAGCAGATGGCTGTGGAGGAGATCCCCCGTCTCGCCTCCCTGGTGCCAGCAGGCCTCCAGGGCCAGCCGCCAGGCGGCGCGCAGGAAGGGCAGGGAGCCGGCCGCGGGATCGAGGAGGCGCACCCGCGGGTCGGCGAGGCCGGCGCTCCAGCCGAACCGGGCTTGCAGCAGGCGGTGGACCGAGCGCACCAGATAGCCGACCAGGGGCGGGGACGTGGGGTAGATCCCATGCAGGCGCTGGAGCGCCGGGTTCCGGATCCGCCGTGCGGCCGTCCGGTTGTGCTGGAAGAGCGTGGCGGCGATCCGCTCGCCGCGGATCTCCTTCAGGCGCTCTCTCGCCTCCTGCCGGTCGGCGCAGACGACGACTCCCATCCCGTAGCCGCGGAGATCCTCGAAGAGCGGGAAGCGCCCGTCGTCCAGCTGCCCCAGCCAGGGCAGGGCCTGGCTCACCGCCCAGAGATCCTGCGTCTCGTCGGCGCTCGGCACGAAGCGCAACAGAAGGTACGACGGTCCTCCAGGTTGGGAGAGGGCGAGCTTCAGCAGATCGTCGACGCTCCTGGTTTTCATCGGCCGGGCCCTCACTCGCGGTAGATGAGGCCGCCGCGCCCGTCGGCGGGCTCCTCGAGGTGAAAAACCGCCCACTGTTCGGCTTCGGGCGCCGTCGCCGGCACTTCCAGTCGGCGCCAGGAGGCGAACCAGCGGCCTTGCGCCTTCCAGACCCGGAGCCCGGCCTGTTCGGCGGTGTAGCGGGGGATGTAGACCTCGTCCCGCTCGTCGACGCTCAGCCGGGCGGTGAAGTAGTCCATGATCACGACGGCCCGGACGATCCGCCGCATCGCCCCTTCCTCGGCGGTCAAGTCGAGGCGCACGCACTCTTCCGGCCCGTCCGAGTCTTCCGGCACACCGGTCGCGGGGCTCTCCTCGGGCGCCGGCGGGTGTTCGACGAGGCTCCGCAGGTCGAGGATTGCTGGAGCGAGCCGGTCGTAGAGCACGGCGCCGAGGACGGCGCGGACCTCGGCCGGTCCGTCGAGAACCGGCCCCAAGTCCTCGGTCGAGGTCTCCTCCGGCGACGCGGGCAGGCTTCTCTCGATGCCTTCGAGGTCTTCCTGGATCGCGGTCAAAGCGACGACGTTCGCGCGCAGAGCGGCGAGGGTTTCATCCCTGTCCATGCAAGTCAGGCCCTCGTGCCGGGTTGGCGGAGAAGCCTCGCCGGGACGGCTCGCCGAGCCGGCTTCGCTGCGGCAGGCCAGCGCGCCCGCCGGTCGCCCAACCGCCAGATGGGTTGGAGCACGGCGGAACAATGGATACAGCCGCCGAGGAGATGGCGGATGACGGCGCGAGTCTCGACTGCCGACGCCTCGCACAGGAGGAAGCGGTAGAGGATCTCGGGGTGGGGGTGCTCGGGGTCTCGCATCGACTGCGAGATTAGGGGGAGGGGCGAACACGAAGAAGCGCGAGGGAAAAACTTCGTTGCCGAGTGGGTCCCGATCTCTTTCCGGAGAAACCGCTTCCACGAACCTCGAAACCATATCGGCGGTCGTCGCTTTCGATGTCACGAAATCGGGACCACGCGCACTTATCTGTACGAACGCAACCTTTAAAATGGAGACCCCATCATGCTGCAGTCGTCGGACCTAGGCATCGTTCTGCAGTTCCTCCGTCGAGGCGAGGGCTGGAGCCAGACCCGGCTGGCGGAGGCGGCCGGTGTCCTGCCCAGCCTCATCAACGACTACGAGAACGCTAGGAAGCCGCTGACCCGTGGCCGGGTGGAGTACCTGATCGGCCTCCTGGGTCTGCCGCCGGAGACGATCGACGACACGCTCGACTGCCTGGCCGGCAACCGCGCCGCGGCGCGGGCTCCCGGCGCGCCGGCCGACCGTTTCGTCCAGACCCGGCGCCACATCGCGAGCCTCTCCGCCCAGGTGGGCCGGCTGGCCTCGGGTTTCTGCCGTTCGGTGCTCACCCTCCTCACGGACGAGGGCGAGGCCCTCTACAGCCGGCAGTTGGCGGAGACGCAGATCGCCCGCCTGAAAAAGCGCCCGTTCGCCGAGCGCCGGCTCTTCGTGGCGGAGTCGCGCGAATTCAGGAACTGGGCGCTCTGCGAGAGGATGTGCGCCGAGAGCGTCGCCCTGGCGCCGAACCATCCGCAGGAGGCCCGGCCGTGGGCCGAGCTCGCCGTCCTCCTCGCTCCGCTCCTCCCGGGAGAGCAGGCCTGGCGTTGGCGGGTGGAGGGGTATTGTCTGGCGTTTTTCGGGAACGCGGAGCGCGCCTGCAACGACCTCCCGGCCGCCGAGCGCACCCTGGCCCGTGCCCGCAAGCTCTGGGAGGCTGGGGCGCCGGCGGACCCGGGGCTTCTCAATGAGGCCTGGCTGCCGGGGCTGGAAGCGAACCTCTGGCGCGACAAGCGCCGTTTCACCGAGGCGCTCCAGAAGATCAATGAGGCACTGGACCTGGACCGCGGGGAGCTCCGGGGGCAGATCCTGCTTGCAAAGGCGCGGATTCATGAGGCCCTCGGCGACCCTGAAGCCTCGACGGCGGCCCTCCTGGAAGCGGAGCCCCTAATCGACGTCCACAAGGAGCCGCGGCTCGCGTTGGTCGTCCGGTTCAACCTCCTGGTAGACCTCTGCGCCCTGGACCGTGCCGCCGAAGTAGCAACTCGCCTCCCCGAGATCCGAGCGCTCGCCGAGAGTCTCGGCGAAGAGCTGGATCTCCACAGGGTCCTCTGGCTCGAAGGAAAGGCCGGGGCCGGGCTCGGACGGACCGCCGAGGCGCTCGCCGCGTTCGCCCAGGTGCAGAGCGAGTTCCGTACCCGCGAGCTACCCTTGGACTATGCCTCCGTAAGCCTGGACCTGGCCCTCGTCCTCCTGAAGCTCGGCCGGCTGGCCGAGGTGGCGATGATCGCCGAGGAGATGCTCTCGATTTTCAAGGCGCAAGGGATACCCCGGGAAGCGCTGTTCGCCCTCCAGGTCTTCTGCAAGGCGGCGAGCCGGGAGGCCGCCACGGTCGAGCTGGTCCAGAGGGTTGCGCGCTTCCTCCAGCGGGTCCAGCTCGATCCCGAGCTGCGGTTCGAGGAAGAGGGGGCCGAAGCTCCGTGAGCGGCTCCAGCCCCCTGTGGAGGAGTGGTTTAATGATTCGTTGCGCAGCTACCCCATGGATCCATCCCGCATCCATAATCCGTGGCCGGGGTTGGGCTTGTCCGACAGCGGCCCCACGGATCGATCCCGCACCCGGCATCGGTGGCCGGGGTCGATCTTGCCAGGCAACGGCCGAGTGGATCCATCAAGCACCCTTCAGGGCTCCACAGGCTCACGAGGAAGCCCCGGATCTGCTGCAGGAGATCCGCTCGCCCGGCAGGTGCCGGAGTCGTGGTGCGTGGCGGGGAGGCGAAGGCCCCTGGAGCGAGTGGGAGGGCCAGGAGGAGAACGACGGCGGTAGTGCGAAGGACACGCATGACCGTTCCTTTCCGGGAGGCCCGCCGGTCGCGGCCGGCATGGCCGCGGGGTAAGGCCTCTTCGGAAGGTATGGTGCTCCCGGTCGGGGAAGAAAATCCGCTTTGAAGGATGCTGCATCTCACGGAGGAGAATCCAGATGGAGAACGAGGAGGACGATAGGAAGGAAGAGAGCGACGAGGAGAGCCTCGGCGATCTCACCGCTCGGCTGGCGATGATCCTTTTCCGGCGCGCCAGGCGGCTGAGCCAGGGCGACTTCGCCCGGATCACCAGAGTCGCCGCGAGCCTGGTCTCGGTCTACGATCGGGGAAAGCGGCCGCTCCCGAAGAAGACCCTGGAGAAGATCGCGGCGAGGTTGGACTTCCCTTCCCACCTCGTCGATCCCCTGCTTCGGCAGATCCGCACCTTTCTCCTCGCCTGGCGCGGCCGGGCCCACCCGGATCGCACCCTGGAGGACGGGTTCGTGATGGAGCTGATGGCCGTGGTCCACGAGGCTGGCGATCTCATCCTCTCTCCCCGGCGCCATGCGCGGCCGAACGCCAACCCGCGGCCGCGGGCCGAGGATCGCCGTGAGGCCGAGTCGCTCCTCGCCAGCCTTCGGCGATGTACGACCGCCGAGCGACGGCTCCTCGTCACGGCGGCCCAGGAGTACCGGAGCTGGGCCGTCTGCGAAGGGGCGGCGCTCGAAAGCGTGGCCTTGGCGCCTAATCACCCACGGGAGGCCCTGGAGTGGGCCGAGCTGGCCTTCCGCATCGCCGAGCTCGTGCCGGGAAAAGAGACCTGGCGCTGGCGGCTGCTAGGCTGGGTGCTCCACTTCGTGGCTAATGCCCGGCGCGCTTGTAACAACCTGCCGGCCGCCGAGCGGGACCTTGAACGCGGCCGCAAGCTCTGGGAGGCCGGCGCGCCAGGGGACCCGGGGCTTCTCAACGAGGCCTGGCTGCCGGGGCTGGAAGCGAACCTCTGCCGCGACAAGCGCCGGTTCGCCGAGGCCCTCCAGAAGATCGCCGAGGCCCTAGACTTGGACCGCGGCGAGCTCCGGGGACAAATCCTCGTTTCCAAGGCGCGGATTCATGAGACCCTCGGCGATCCCGAGGCCTCGACGGCAGCCCTCCTGGAGGCAGAGCGCCTGATCGACGTCCACAAGGAGCCGCGGCTCGCTTTAGTCGTTCGATTCAACCTCCTGGTGGACCTCTGCGCCCTGGACCGGGCTGCCGAAGTAGCAGCTCGGCTCCCCGAGATTCGAGCGCTCGCAGAACGGCTGGGTGAAGAGCTGGATCTCCACAGAGTCCTCTGGCTAGAGGGGAAAGCCGGGGCGGGACTCGGGCAAACCGACGAGGCGCTCGCAGCGTTCGCCCAGGTGCAGAGCGAGTTCCGTACCCGCGAGCTACCCTTGGAGTATGCCTCCGTAAGCCTGGACCTGGCCCTCGTCCTCCTGAAGCTCGGCCGGCTGGCCGAGGTGCGGGCGACAGCCGAGGAGACGTTCGCGATTTTCAAGGCGCAAGGGGTACCCCGGGAAGCGCTGGCTGCTCTCCAGGTCTTCTGCGAGGCGGCTAGCCAGGGGATCGCTACGGTCGAGCTGATCCGGAAGATTGCCCACTTCCTCCAGCGGGTCCAACTCGATCCCGAGCTGCGGTTCGAGGAAGAGGGGACCGAAGCTCCGTGAGTGCTCCAGCCCCCTGTGGGGGATGAGCTTAATGACTCGTTGCGCAGCGACCCAATGGATCCATCCCGCACCCCGCATCCGCGGCCAGGGTGGGGCTGGTCCGACAGCGGCCCCACGGGTCCATCAAGCACCCCGCATCGGTTGCCGGGGTCGCGTTTGCCAGGCAGCGGCCCCACGGGTCCATCAAGCACCCTTCAGGGCTCCACAGGCTCACGAGGAAGCTCCGGATCTGCTGCAGGAAGTCCCCGCGCCCGGCAGGCACCGGAGTCGCGGGGTGTGGCGGGGAGGCGAACGCCTCTGGAGCGAGTGGTAGGGCCAGAAGGAGGACGACGGCGGTGGTGCGAAGAACGCGCATGACCGATCCTTTCCGGGAGGCCCACCGGTCGCGGCCGGTAGGGCCGCGGGGGCGGGCCCCTCATGAATCCAGGGTGCGCCAGGGGCGGGTGGGGGGCGCGGGCCGAATTGGGATGCTACGTCACTCCGGAGGAGGGGAGATGTCGAGCTTGACCGCCGAGGAGGCCGCCGCGCGCGTCGAACTGCCGACGGCGACCTCCGGAAGGACGCCAGTTGCCCGCGGGGTTCTCCGAGGGTGAAAAAAATCTCGCCGGGACCCTGAGAACTCCCCCTCGGCTCCTTTTCCTGTCCCCCAGAGAGGACGGAAAGTATCTTCGGGGACCGCCAAAACCCCTCGGGATTCCGCCAGAAGCCAGCGCCTACGAGCGAGGGTGGAAGACCCTGACCCGCTCCCGGCTGGAATCTCTCATCGCCTTCATGGGGCTGCCGCCGGAGCGGATCGACGCCACCTTGGAGACCCTGGCCGAGAACCGGGAGGCGTCGCGCGCCCCGGCGAGCTCCGGGGCCTCCCACGACCGCACGCGCCGGCAGATCCGGGCGATCGCGAAGAAAATCGGCCGGCTGGCCTCGGGGGGCACCCACTCGATCCTCACCCTCCTGACGGACGGGGGGGAGGCCCTGCACAGTCGGCAGCAGGCGGAGCAGATCTGGGAGCGCCTCAAACGACGGACGCCGGAGGAGCGGGCGTTTCTCATCGAAGAGGCCGGCGATTTCCAGACCTGGGCGCTCTGCGAGCGGGTGCTGGCGGAGAGTGTGACCCTGGCGGCAAACCATCCCCGGAACTCTTTGGAGACGACGGAGCTGGCGCTCGCCATTGCCGCCCGGGTGCCGGGCGAGCAGACCTGGCGCTGGCGGCTTCTGGGGTACTGCTGGGGGCACGTGAGCAATGCCCGCCGGGCGCTCCAGGAGCTTCCCGTGGCGGACGCGGCCCTGGCCAAGGCCTGGAAGCTCTGGGAGGCCGGCGCCCCGGGCGACCGCGGGCTGCTCAACGAGGCCTGGCTCCATTCCTTCGAGGCGAACCTCCGCCGGGACCAACGCCGCTTTCCGGAAGCTTTGAAGAGCATCGAGCGCGCCCTGGCGGTCGATGACGGTGAGCTGCGGGGGAAGATCCTCATCAGCCAGGCCAATATCTTGAAAGTCCTGGGAAATCCGGAGGGCTCGACCGCGACCCTCGAACAGGCGGCGCCTCTGGTCGACGCGATCCGGGAACCCCGCCTCGCGTTGGTTCTGCGCTTCAACCTCCTTGAAGACCTATGCCAGTTGGGCCGGGCCAAGGAGGCGGCGCCGCGCCTGGCCGAGGTCCGGATGCTGGCCGAGCGCCTGGGAGAGCCGCTCGACCTGGCCCGCGTCGTTTGGCTCTCGGGGAAAGTCGCCGCCGGGCTTGGCAGGACCGCCGAGGCGCGGGCAGCCTTCGAGCAGGTACGACAGGCGTTTCGGCACCACCAGCTCGCCTACGACGCAGCTCTGGTCTATCTCGACCTCTCGCTCCTCCTTCTGGACGAGGGGAGGACGGGCGAGGTGCGGCAGATCGCCGAAGAAATGCTCTGGATCTTCAACGCGCAAGGGGTGCAGAGGGAGGCCCTCGCCGCCCTCCGGGTCTTCTATGAGGCGGCGCGGCGGGAGACCGCGACGGCCGAGCTGGCCCGGAGAGTCTTCCGTTTCCTCCGTCGGGCGGAGCTCGATCCAGGTCTGCGGTTCGACGAAGAGGGAGGCGAAGCCTCTTGAGCCGGCTTCGCCCCCTCGTGGGGGCGGATCTTTAAGGCAGACAACGGCCGAGCGGATCGAGCCGGCAGCCCGCGTCGACGGTCGGCTGGACCGGCTTGATGCAGCCGCCGAACGGGTCGAGGCGGCAGCCGGCATCGGAGGTCGGGCGGGCGGACGCGGTGCTGGGGGCGCAGCGGCCGAAAGGATCCATCAGACAGCCCTCGTCGGCGGCGGTGCGGGTGACGCAACGACCCAAGGGATCGAGCAGGCAGCCGGCGTCGTTCCAGAGGCTCACGAGGAAGCCGCGGAGCGAGGCGAGGGCCGAGGCGGGCCGGGCTGGGGGGAGCGCTCCCCGGGGTGGGGCGGCAAATCCCGGGACGGCGGCGGCCAGGGTGAGGGCGAGGAGGAGGACGGTGGAGCGGAGAACGCGCATGACGGGCTCCTTCGAAGGAGGCCGGCTCGGCCACGGCCGGGATTGGCCGCGGGGCAGGCCCCTCATGAATCCAGGGTGCGCAAGGGCGGGTGGGGAATGCGGGCCGAATTGGGATGCTACGTCATCCCGGAGGAGGGGAGATGTCGAATTTAACCGCCGAGGAGGCCGCCGCGCGCTTCGCGATGGTGCTCTTCCGCTACCTTATGGACCTGGATCAGGCCGGGTTCTCCCGGGAGACCGGGGTCGCCCCGAGCCGGATCTCCGATTTCGACCGCGGCAAGCGGCCGATCCATCGGGAGACCTTGGAGACGTTCGCCGCCGCGGCCGGCTTCCCCATCCCCTTGCTCGACCTCCTGCTCTTCTTCCTGCGGTCCTTCCGGGTCACCGCGCGCGGTCGCTCGCGGATCGACCGCGCTCTCGTGGACGGCACGGGCATCGAGCTGCTGCTCGTCCTCCGCGAGGCGGCGGATCTCGTGCTCCGGCCGCTCGACGCGGACAGGGCGCCGAGGCCGGAGGATCGCGCCGAGGCCTGGTCCCTATGGGACCGCCTGGAACGCCGGACGCCCGAGGAACGCCTCCTGCTGGTCGAGGCGACTCGGCCGGGCGGCGGAGGTCGCCGCCCGGCTTCCCGAGGTGCAAGCGCTCGCCGAGCGCCTGGGGGAGCGGCTGGATTTGGTCCGCGTCGCCTGGCTTTCCGGAAGGACCGCCGCCGCGCTCGGGCGCCCCGCCGAGGCGCTCGCCGCCTTCCAGCACGCGCGTTCCACCTTCCTGAATCTCGATCTCGCCTACAACTACGCCCTGGTGAGCCTCGACCTCTCCCTCGTCCTCCTGGAGCAGGGGCATACGGCCGAGGTGGCGACCGTCGCCGAGGAGATGCTCGCGATCTTCAAGGCCCAGGAGGTCCACCGCGAAGCCCTGGCCGCCCTCCACGTCTTCTGCGAAGCGGCGCGGCGCGAGGCCGCCACCGTCGAGCTGACCCGGCGGGTCGAGCGCTACCTGCGCCGGGCGCGCCTCGATCCCGAGCTGCGGTTCGAGGAAGAGGGGACCGAAGCTCCGTGAGCGCTCCAGCCCCCCTGTGGAGGAGTGGCTTACTGATTCGTTGCGCAGCTACCCAATGGATCCATCCCGCACCCAAAATCCGCGGCCGGGGTGGGGCTGGTCCGGCAGCGGCCCCACGGGTCCATCCCACACCCCGCATCGATTGCCGGGGTCGGGTTTGCCAGGCAGCGGCCCAGGGGTTCAATCCCGCACCCTTCAGGGCTCCACAGGCTTACGAGGACACTCCGGATCTGCTGTAGGAGATCCCAGCGCCGCCCGGCAGGTGCCGGAGTCGTGGTGCGTGGCGGGGAGGCGAACGCCTCCTGAGCGAATGGTAGGGCCAGGAGGAGGACGACGGCGGTGGTGCGAAGGACGCGCATGACCGATCCTTTCCGGGAGACCCGCCGGGCGCGGCCGGTAGGGCCGCGGGGGCGGGCCCCTCATGAATCCAGGGTGCGCCAGGGCGGGTGGGGGGCGCGGGCCGAATTGGGATGCTACGTCACCCGGAGGAGGGGAGATGTCGAGCTTGACCGCCGAGGAGGCCGCCGCGCGCGTCGAACTGCCGACGGCGACCTCCGGAAGGACGCCAGTTGCCCGCGGGGTTCTCCGAGGGCGAAAAAATCTCGCAGGGACCCTGAGAACTCCCCCTCGGCTCCTTTCCTGTCCCCCAGAGAGGACGAAAAGTATCTTTGGGGACCGCCAAAACCCCTCGGAATTCCGCCAGAAGCCCTCGGGATTGAATCCGAGGGCCCTGGATTGAATTCGAGGCCCTTGGGAAAGAATTCGAGGCGCTTGGGAAAGAATTCGAGAGCCTCGGGATTGAATTCGAAGCCCTCTGTCCGGAATTCGAGGTGCTCTGTCATGAATTCGAGGCGCTCTGGCGGGAATTGGAGGCGCTCTGGCGGGAGTTCGAGGCCTTTTCGCTCCTCCCGGACTCGTGCCGTAGGCAGGCAGGCAGGCAGGCTGGCCGGCACTCTCTAGGGTCGCTTGGGACAAGGGGGCCGAAGCTCCGTGAGTGCTCCAGCCCCCTGTGGAGGAGTGGCTTAATGATTCGTTGCGCAGCGACCCCATGGGTCGATCCCGCACCCATAATCCGCGGCCGGGGTGGGGCTGGTCCGACAGCGGCCCCACGGGTCTATCAAGCACCCTTCATTGGCGGTCGGGGTCACAGTGGCCGGAGTCGTGGTGCGTGGCGCGGAGGCGAAGGCCTCCTGAGCGAGTGGTAGGGCCAGGAGGAGAACGACGGCGGTGGTGCGAAGGACACGCATGACCGATCCTTTCCAGGGAGGCCCGCCGGGTGCGGCCGGCATGGCCGCGGGGGCAGGCCCCTCATGAATCCAGGGTGCGCCAGGGCGGGTGGGGAAAGCGGGCCGAATTGGGATGCTACGTCACCCCGGAGGAGGGGAGATGTCGAGCTTGACCGCCGAGGAGGCCGCCGCGCTGCGGTTCGAGGAGAGTACGCTCTCGCGCATGGCTCCAACAGCTCAGCGCTGAGCCCAGAGGCTGTGAAAGAATCGATCCGGCGCACGATAGGCCTTCGTAGAGACGCCCAGCCGCTACCTCAGAATCTCCAGAACGCATACCGCCAGGGCGTCTCCGCAGGCCTCAAACGGCTGTGCTCGTTGAAGCGTTGGAGACGCGCTGGCGTTCGTGATTAAGCAAAATCCTGTGGTAGCGGCTGCGCGTCTCTACCCCTGCGGTGGAACGATTTCTTCACACCCTCTCAGGCTTGGTAGCCCCGGAGGGGCGGCGGCACCTAGCCAGGGGCGCACCAGGCGAGGCCGAGGCTCGCAGAGGTCCCCTACCTGCTAGGGCAGAGGCAGACTGGCGCTGGAAGAGGCCAGAGTCAATCCCGCTTTCTTGACCTCGATCATGCAGGTGGCCCGATGGGCCGCCGAGTCGAACTTCACTGTCATCAGCACTCGCGTCTGTCCATCGGGCAGCACCGTCTCGCTAGTGGCAGGCTCGTCGACCGCCACCTTGAGCGCGGGCGCTGAGAGCACAGACTTGTCCGCGAGATCCATCACCTTCGCCTTGATCTTATAGGCGCCTGTTCCGGCGGGTTCCACGCTGATGTCCGTGCCATAGGCAGGCTGGCCGGCCCTCGCCAGGGTCGCATGGGACAAGAGGATTGCGGCGGCGAAGAGGAGCACAGGGCGGGATAGCTTCTTCATGGAACTTTCCTCCAGCGAAGGCCTAAAAGTCTTCGCACTCGATCGTGCAGTTGACAAGGTCGCAGAAGAAGAGGGTAAGGAGGTGCCGAAAATCCAAGTCGGAACCGGTCGTAACTGTGAGGGCTCCTGCGGAAGTCATTTTCTGGATGAGGGCATCCCTCTCCTTGCTCTGGGCATTCACCGCGCGAGCAGCAAGGTATGGGACGGCTCTGCGTACACAGCGATCGCGTCTGGGGTGAGCGATTTGTGCCCAGTGTAAGAAATGACCAGTTGGTAGCCATCGGCCCTATTCCTGCTTGGGGCACCTGAGATCTCTACTGCCACACGCGGAACCGCCTGCTGAGAAGCGGCCTGCGCGGCACCAGCCATCAGCAAGCCCAAAGCTACCGCGGCACACAACTGCCTCATCCTTTGTACCTCCTTGGCTTCCGGGAGTTTAAGCACAAGCAAAGTACTTGTCAAGTCAACAAAGTACGGCGGTCCCTCTTGCCTCCGGTGGCGCCGTTTTCGGGCGCTGCGCGGGCGACAAGAGTGGGCTCAACCAGCTCCTTTCCAGGGAGGCCCGCCGGGTGCGGCCGGCATGGCCGCGGGGGCAGGCCCCTCATGAATCCAGGGTGCGCAAGGGCGGGTGGGGAACGCGGGCCGAGTATGGGAGGATTTCTAACGACAACCGTCCTCAGGGGAGGGCACTTCCTGGGAAGAAGTAGGGTACTTCTGGCGAAAAGCAGGGTACTTCCTCACAGGATGTAGGGTGCTTCCTCGCAGGATGTAGGGTACTTCCTAGCAGGATGTAGGGTGCTTCTGGCGAAAAGTAGGGTACTTCCTGGAAGGAAGCAGGGTACTTCTGGCGAAAAGCAGGGTACTTCCTCGCAAGATGTAGGGTACTTCCTCGCAGGATGTGGGGTACTTCCGCTGAAGAAGCAGGCTACTTCCGCACCCGAAGTAGGGTACGTCCGCCCTGGCGGCAGGGGATCCCAAGGCCGAAAGTGCCCTGCTTCTGGCGAATGCCGGGTACTTCGAACCTCGAAGGAGGGCGATTCGCGCCCGGAAGACCTTGCGCCGATAGGTGCCAGGCGAAAGGCGGGGAACGACTTGGAGATGGGATCGGGCAATCCCATATCCAAGAACAGGGACGGGGTGCTGCAGATCACACCCCGCCCTCCAAACCAGCCCATCGGTAAAAATGGCGATGGCTACTGCACATCACCCGCTAGGCAAGTAGTGCAGCTCACGCAACCGTGCAGCTAAAGCATGCAGTGCACCCAGAGCCCGAATCGGCTTTGATCCCACCCAGTGCCTGTTCCAGGGTTCCAGGATTGAGAGCCCTCACCGTTTCCTTGTTCAAGGTGAGCTTCTTCACGCCTGACTTCTTCATTCTTCACTCCTTTCGCTAACGTTTCTTTTGCATGGCTCTCCGGCCACGTACCTGATACTAGAGCAGGAACGGCCGCGCCCACGGCGCAAGCTCTCAAGAGTCGCCGCGAGATCGGCTTCGACCGGCTTCCCGCGGCGCGCGACGAAGTCCCGGACCGCCCAACCTAGACCGCCCCCACCGCCGCGCCGCTCGCCACCGGCAGCTTGAAGAGATCCACCAGGATGCCGAAGGTGAGGACGACCATCAGGAGGTCGATCTCCAGATGGGGGTGGAGCGTGAAACCCGGCCGGCGGTACTGCTGCTTCAGGCGCTCGACCGTGTCGGGATCGAAGTACCCCTGCGCCCGGATGCGGTCGTAGGAGAGGAGATCCTCGATCCATTCGACCCGCCGCTGGAGAAGGTAGGGCGTGCCGGGGGCGCGGAAGCCGAATTTCTCACGCTCGACGATCGATGGCGGCACGAGTCCCTGAGCCGCCTGCTTGACGACGTACTTCTCGACCAGGTGATGGAGCTTGAGATCGGGCGGGATCGCGGTCGCGAAGCGCACCACCTCCGGATCGAGGAACGGGTAGCGACCTTCGACGGAGTGGGCGAGCGTCATGCGGTCGCCGTGCTCGGAGAGCAGGTGCTCCGAGAGGCGGAGCTTGAAGTCGAGATAGGAACGTTGATGCAGCGGGTGGCGGCCGCGGAGGCGCTCGCCGTTCACGAGGGGGAATTGGGTGCATTCGAAATCGGGCAGGGCGGCGCGCAGCTCCTCGCCGTAGAGCGCCTCCTTGATCTCCCGGAGCGGCAGGTACTCCTGCTCGTAGAAGAGGTCGGGATCGCCCCACAGGCGCTCGCGGATCTCGTCTTCCAGGATGCCGTCCAGGCCCCGCTCGCGACCGCCACGACCGCCACCACCGCCGCGGAGGCCCGACTGGTCGAAGCGGTACCCCATGTAGCCGGCGAAGAGCTCGTCGGCCCCCTGCCCCGCGAGCACCACCGGCACGCCGGCCTGCCGCGCCGCCGCCGAGAGCGCCAGAGCGCAGGTGTTGAAGGTCTCCCGGACCGGGCACTCGCAGTGATAGACCATCTCCTTCAGGCGCTCGCAGATCTCGGACCAGGAAAAGTGGATCTCGTGGTGGGTGGACTGGAGCGCCTCCGCCATCAGGCGCTGGTGGCGCCCCTCGGAGATCTCCTGGTCCGGAAACGTGATCGAAAACGAGTGCCGGGGTTGATCGGAAACCTGACGGATGAGGGCGCCGAGGAGCGAGGAGTCGAGGCCGCCGCTCAGGTAGAAACCGACCGGCACGTCGGCCTGAAGCCGGTAGCGCACGGCACTCGTGAGCCGGTCGCGGAGCCCCGAGACGTAATACGACTCGGGCTCCGCCTCGGCCGGCTCGCCGTCCTGCGGATAGACCAGGTCCCAGTACTCGCGGACCTCGATGCCGCGCGGACCGGCGCGGAGGAAATGCCCGGCCGGCAGGCTGTGAATGCCCTGGAACAGGGTCCGCGGCGCCACCAGGCCGGGAAACGTGAGCACCTGGTCCAGGCCGGTCAGGTCGACCTCGCGCGGGGCGAGCGGATGCGCGAGGATCGCCTTGATCTCCGAGCCGAAGAGGAGCATCCCGTCGACCACCGCGTAGTAGAGCGGGTTGATGCCGACGGGGTCGCGCGCCAGGTGCAGCTCGCGGGCGCGGCGGTCGTAGAGGGCGAAGGCGAACTGGCCGTTCAGGCGGTGCAGCAGGTCGATGCCGTGCTCTTCGTAGAGATGGAGCAGCACCTCGACGTCGCTCCGGGTGCGGAAGACGTGCCCCTGGGCAGTCAGCTCCGCGGCGAGCTCCAGGTAGTTGTAGATCTCGCCGTTACAGATGAGCACCAGATTGCCGTCCTCGCTCACGATCGGCTGGTCGCCGGTCGTCAGATCGATGATGGCGAGCCGGCGGAAGCCGAGGCCGATTCCCCCCTCCTCGAAAGCGCCGCCGGCATCGGGGCCGCGGTGGACGAGCGTGCCGGTCATCCGCGCGAGGGTCGGCGGCTCCGTTCCCCGACCCTGACGATCGCGATGCCGATCAAAGTAGCCGGTGATGCCGCACATCGGAGGCTCCCCCTTCAACCCGACAGGTCATTCGAGGTCTTCCAGGAAGGCCGGCAGGAAGGCCGGGATCAGCCCTGCGTCCACCGGCCGGCTCTCCGGCGCACAGGCGGCGCGCAGCGCGTCCAGGGGATCGAGGCCCGAGAGCACGGCGTCGACATCGTCGATGAAATCGATCAGGCAGGCGATCTCGTCGACGCCGAGCTCTTCGAGCTGCCTTACGAGCGGCGCGCAGCTCTCAGGGGTCCCGAAGAGCGCGCCTTCCCGGCAGTAGCGCTCGAAGGCGAGGTCGAGCAGCTCTTCGAGCGCGGCGGGCGGAATCTCGTGGGGAGCGATCCGGTGGCCGCCGCTGATCGTGCCGCCGCCTTCGGCCGCCAGCTGCTCCAGGCGGATCGCGCTCTTCAAGTAGGCGCGGAAGGGCTCTCTCACCCGGGAGCGGACCTCCTCGACGTCGGTCCCCAGGAAGGTGTGCAGCATGAGGGACACCTTGCCGCGGGCCGCCGGGCCGTGGTGGAGAGCGAGCGCTTCCCGGTAGCGCTCGATCTTCCCGGCGAGCGTCCCCAGATCCTGGCCGATCAGGTGGGTGAGCACGTTGGCGCCGTGCACGCCGGCGCTCACGAAAGTCTCGACATTGCCCGACGAGGTGACCCAGACCGGCAGCTCCGGCTGGACCGGGCGCGGGTGGAGCGTCACCTGGACCGGCCGGCCGTAGGTGTTGGCGCGGACCAGCGTCTCGCCGCGCCACAGCCGGCGGACGGTCGCGAGCTGCTCGTACATCAGGGCCTGGCGGCCTTCGTAGCGCTCGGGGAAGAAGACGAAGTCGTCGACGTTCCAGCCCGAACCGAAGGAGATCGCCGCCCGGCCGTCCGAGAGGTTGTCGACGATCGACCACTCCTCGGCAATCCGGATGTCGTGGTGGAGGGGCGAGATCAGGCTCCCCGCCCGGATCTGGAGGCGCTTCGTCACCATCGCGAGCGCCGCCCCGACGACCGCCGGGCTCGGATAGAGCCCGCCGAACGCATGGAAATGGCGCTCCGGCGTCCACACCGCGGCGAAGCCCCGCTCGTCGGCCCGCCGCGCCGCCTCGAGGAGCAGCCGGTACTTGCCGCCAGCGGCGGTCTCCTCGCGGCTCGAAAAAACAGGATCCCGAATTCCATGTCGCTCGCCGTCGCGGCGCCTAGAGATCGCCGGCCGCTTCCCGCGTCACCGGTTCCGCCATGCCGACTAAAATCCTGCGCTCGCCGCCGTAGGGCGAACGGCCGTGGGCGGTCGTCATGTTGTCGAGGAGCAGGACGTCGCCCTGCTGCCAGGGGAAGCGCACCGTCTCCTCCTGGTAGAGCGAGCGCAGGTGATCGAGCGCCGCGGGCTCGATCGGGCTGCCGTCTCCATAGTAGGTGTTCGTCGGCAGATCCTCCTCGTCGAACTCAGAGAGGAGCATCTCGCGGATCTCCGGCGCGAGCGTCGAGACGTGGAAGAAGGTCGCGTGATTGAACCAGAGGAGCTCGCCGGTCTGCGGATGCCGCGCGACCGCCGGCCGCACCGAGCGCGTCCGCAGCCGGTCTCCCGACTTCCACTCGACCGTGATCCCGCTCTTCTTGCAGTGCTCCTCGACCGCCGCCCGGTCGCTGGTCTGGAAGACCGTCCGCCAGTCGAGCCCCATCCCGTCGCCGAAGTTGCGGACGTACATCCAGCCCTTGGCGACGAAGCGATCGCGCACCGAAGGATCCATCCGCGCGAAGACGCGACGGCAGTCCGCGATGGGAGTTTCGCCTCCCGAGACCGCCGGCTGCTGGCAGCAAAAGAAGATCTTCCGCGGCCAGACGCTCTGGTACGAGTTCTCGTTGTGGAGGAAGATCGGCTGGCTCGGCGGGTAGTCGGTCGAGGTGTAGATCTTGCCCTCGACCAGACTCCGTGGCGACGAGCGCTCCCGGTACTCCAGGGCGCCCCCGGAAAGGGATTGAATGAGGCTCTCGAACTGCGCGGCGCCGTCGATCGCGAAGCCGCGGAAGAGAATCCCGCCGTGGCGGAGCAGGTGGTCGTCGAGGAGCTGCCGATGCTCGGCGGCCCACGCCGGCAGGTCGAGACCGGAAAGGCGCGGCCTGACGACCAGGGGCAGAGCCGGGTCGGGAAACAGGGGCGCGATTTCGACCAGGTCTGCGAGCGAGGTCACCGCCACACGCCGTTTCATCCCGAACGGCGACCTGGGCTTGGGATCTTCACGGACGGGATCGTCGGTCATTCAAGCACTCCTCTCTGCATTCGTGCCGGCATATCGAGCCTCTCACTCGCTCTGGGTCGAGATCGCCGGCGTCCCCCGGCTCACCTGGCGCGCCGGGAGATAGATCGCGAGGGTGGCGATGGCGCCCAACAGCAGGACGGCGCCCCCGTAGGTCAGGGGGTCGCCGGCCGCGACGCCGTAGAGCAGGCCGGACATCGCCTTGGCCGAGCCGAACGCCAGCCCCGCACCGAGGAGGAGACCGACGCCGACCCAGCGAAGCCCCTGCCCGAGCACCAGTTGGAGGATGTCGTGGCGCGAGGCGCCGAGCGCCATCCGGATGCCGAACTCGTGGGTGCGCTGCGAGGTCAGGTAGTAGACGACGCTGAAGACCCCGGAGGCGCCGACCAGGAGGGCGATGGTGCCGAAGAAACCGAGGAGGACGACGCTCATGTTCTGGACGAGGGTCGAGCGGTCGACCAGCTGCTGCATCGTCTGGAGCTCGCCGAGCGGCTGGTTCGGGTCCACCGCGAGAACCTCCTTGCGGACGGCCTGCGCCACGCTCGCCGGACGATCGACCGCGGTGCGGAGGACGAAGGTCGCCGTGCGCTGCGGCCACTGCGCGAGGGGTTGGTAGATCTGCGACGAGGGGAGGTCGGCCAGGCTCCAGTGCTTGACGTCACCGACCACCCCGACGACGTCGAGCCACGGGGCGTTGCTGTCGAGAGCGCCGAGCTTGAGGCGTTTGCCGAGGGCGCTTCCGGTGGGCCAGAAATGCTTCGCCATCGTCTGGTTGACGAGGACGACGGGGCGCGAGGTCGCCGTATCCTCCAGCCCGAACGGGCGGCCTTCGAGGACGGGGATGCCGAGGGTTTCGAAGTAGCGGGAGGAGGCGCTCCGCATCATGGTGAACGCCCAGTCCCCTTTCTCCGCCGCGCCGAAGACGGTGACCGAACCGCTGTAGTTGCTGCCGCCCAGGGGCACGTGATCGATGACCGCCGCGCTCACCACTCCCGGAATGTGCTCGATCCGCGTGAGCGCGCTCTCATAGAAATGCGTCAGCTGCTCCGGCCGGGGATAGACCGCCTCGGCGAGATCGAGCTGCATCGTCAGCACCCGCCCCGCCTTGAAACCCGGATCGACCTGCTCCAACCGGCTGAAGCTCTTGAGCATCAGGGCGGCGACGATGAGGAGGGTCAGGGCGAGCGTCACCTCGGAGATCAGGAGGAGGCCCCGACGCCGGCGCGCGCGGCGGCCGGAAGACGACCTGCCGGCACCTTTGAGGAGCGTGCTGACCTGGGGTTGCGTCGCCCGCACGGCGGGAAGGAGACCGAAGATCGCCGCGGTCAGCACGGCGGCGGCGAGGCTGAAGAGCAGCACCCCCGAGTCGATCGCGACGGCGCCGTAGTGCGGGACGTAGCCGAGGATCTCCGCCGGCAGCTTGAACAGCATGAAAGCGATGGCGCCCCGCGCGAAGACGAGCGAGAGGGCCGCGCCCAGGAGGGCGACGAGGAGACTTTCGAGGAACAGTTGGCGCACCAGGCGGAACCGGCTGACCCCGAGCGAGACGCGGATCGAGATCTCCTGCTCGCGGGCCGAGTTGCGCGCCAGCTGGAGGTTGGCGACGTTGGCGCAGGCGAGGAGCAAGAGGGCCGCCGAGGCGGCGAGGAGGGCGAGGAGAGAGGCCCGGTAGAGCTGCCCCACCTCCTGCTCCAGGGGCACGACGAGGACGCCGATCCGGGTGTCCGGCCGCGGATGCTCGCGCGTCAGGCGGTCGGCCAGGACCGACATGTCGGCCTGGGCCTTGGCAGCGGTGACCTCCGGCTTCAGGCGCCCCAGGACGTCGAGCCAGCGGTCGCCCCGGTTGTTGGCATCCTTGGCGGAGAGGAGGAAAGGCACCCAGATGTCGGCGCGGCCGAGATGGGGCAGGTGGAAAGCGGCGGGGAGGACGGCCACGATGGTGCAGCTCTCCCCGTTGACGACATAGCTCTTGCCGATCACCGCCGGGTCGGAGCCGAAGTGGCGGCGCCAGAGACCGCTGCTGATCGCCGCCACGCGGGCGGCTCCCACCTGGTCCTCGGTCGGCAGGAAATCACGACCGAGCATCGGCTTGGCCCCGAGGACGCGAAAGAACTCGGCAGAGACCTGGGCGCCGGAAACGCGCTCCGGCTCGCCGCGGCTCGCCAGGTTGAAGCTCCCGGGGCGGTAGGCCGCGAGCCTCGAAAACACCTGGTTCTGCGTTTTCCAGTCCAGGAAGTTGCCGGCCGAGACCTCTCTTTTGTCCCACCCCGCCCGCTGGTCGGCCTCCCAGAGCTGCATGATCCGGCCCGGCTCAGGGAGATCCAGGGGATGGAGCACGAAGGAGCTCATGAAGGTGAAGATGGAGACGGTCGCGCCGATGCCGAAGGCGAGCACCAGGGCGGAAGCGAGCGGGAAGCCGGGCCTCTTCAACAGCATCCGGAGGCTGATTTTTAAGTCGTGCAGAATACTTTCCATCGTTTTTCTCCAGAGGAGGCTCAAGGCTCGGCTCGCCGACCGTCGGTCAACGAGCCCAGGTGATCGGTCAACCGGCCGGCGAGCTGATGGACGCTGGGGGCGTCCAGGAGCATCCGCATCGGCAGGGTGAGACCGAGACTGCTTTCAAGGTGGGCCCGGAGCTCGACCGCCATGATCGAGTCGAATCCGAGCTCCCGCAGAGGCTGGCGCAGATCGAGCCGGGAGACCGGCAGCCGCAGCACGGCGGCGGCCAGCTCCCGCAGGCGCTCCTCGACCGCCGGCCGGGCCTCGGCGGCGGGGATCGCGATCGGAGCGGCCGGAGCGATCGGCCCGGTCGCCGCGGTCTCCAGGGCGGGGAGGAGATCGTGGAAGATCGGCGGCGGGCCGCCGCCGGGGTAGAGCCGGCGGAGCCCCGCCCCATCGATCGCCGCCGCGACGAGGTGCGCCGCGTCTCCGCTAAGCGCCCGGCCGAGCAAGCGCAGGGCCTCGTCCGGAGGGAGCGGCGTGACCGGAGCCAGGGCGCCGGTCGCGGTGGGCTGCGTGGAGAGGTGGGCCGCCATCCCGCCCTCCGCCCACGGCCCCCAGCCGAGGCTCAAGCCGGGCAGGCCGAGCGTCCGCCGGTATTCCGCGAGGGCATCGAGGAAACCGTTGGCGGCGGCGTAGTTGGCCTGTCCCGGGGGGGGCAGGACGGCGGAGAGCGAAGAGAAGAGCACGAAGAAGTCGAGCGGCCGCGAGGCGAAGGCGCGATGGAGGACCCAGGCGCCCGTGACCTTCGGTCGCAGCACGGCCGCCAGGCCGGCGGCATCCAGCCGGAGCAGCAGGCGGTCGTCGAGCTGGCCGGCGGCATGGACGACGCCGCGGATGGGCGGCCACGCCTCCGCCTCGAAGGTCGTGAGCCACTCGCCCACCGCCGTTTCGTCGGCCGTTTCGTCGGCGATGTCGAGCGCCGCCAGATGGACGCTGGCGCCGGCGGCCTCCAGGGCGCGGACGGCGGCCACCCGCTCGCCGTCTCGCCCCGCGGGAGCGAGAGCGCTCCACGTCCGCCGTGGCGGCAGGCTCGTCCGTCCGAGGAGAACCAGCCGGCGGGCGCCCCGGTCGACCATCCACCGCGCCACCCGAAGACCGAGGGCACCGAGGCCGCCGGTGATCAGGTAGGTGGCATCGGCGCGCAACCGCACGCTGCCGTCACCCGGAGGCGCGGCCTCGCGGCGCAGGCGGGGCACGAAGCTCCCGGCCGGCCGCAGGGCGATCTGGTCCTCCCGGCCGGAACCGGCGGCCGCCAGGAGGTGGTCGGCGATCCGCCGCGCCTCGTCCGGCGAGCGGATGGGCGTATTGGGATCGAGATCGATCAACCCTCCCCACAGCTCGCGGTGCTCCTGCTGGCCGAACGCCCGCGCCAGGCCCCAGAGGAGCGCCTGACCGGGAGCGGTCACCGGCCCCACCGGCTGGGCGCCCCGCGTCACCACCCAGAAGCGGACCGGCCGGGCGGTATCTGCGGCATCGGCGGCGGCCTGGAAGGCGTGGAGCAGGGCACCGAGAACGCCCTTCTCGGGCGCCGCTTCGAACGCCTCCGGCGGCGCGTCGAGGGCGGAGAGAAAGACGGCTTCCAGCCGGCCCGTGCCGGGATCGGAAAGGGGCTCGAAGACCGCGGTCCGGCGAACGGGGACGCCGCGCGAGCTGAGATCGCGCGCCAGCGCCTCGGCGAGCGCGCCGCCGCCGATCAGGAGGACGCCGGATGTCGCCGATGTCGGCGATGTCGCCGACGGCAGCGCGGCGGGCACCGGCGGCGGGGCGGCGATCCACTCGACGCGATAGAGCCGGTCTTCGGGTTGAGCTAAGGGTTGAGCCGAGGGTTGAGCGACCTCGGCCGCCGGGACGCGCTCGACCCGTAGGCCATCGACGGCGAGCGCCAGGCGGCCGTCGGGATTGAAGAGTTGGAGATCGACGATCCAGCGCTCCGGGCCGGCCTGGCGGAGGATCGCATGGCAGGAGAGAGCCGTCGCGGCCGGTTCCACCGTCCGCACCGCGGCGAATCCCACCGGGAGGTAGACCTCCGCGCCCGAATCCGCGGCCGCCGGGAGGAAGACCGCGGCGGTGTGGAGAGCGGCGTCGAGCAGGATGGGGTGAATTTTGAAGTCGCCGGTCGCGGGCGGCACGGAGGAGGCGAGCCGCAGCTCGGAGAGCGCTTCGCCGTCCCCCCGGTAGAGCGCGCGGATGGCCTGGAACCGGGGACCGTAGGCCAGGCCCCGACTCAAGAGCGCCGCGTAGTGGGCCGCGACGGGGATCTCCTCCCGGCACCGGCGGCGGATCTCCTCGACCGTCTCCCCCGCTCCGGCTCCGGTGGCCCCGCGGCGGCCAGGCGGCCGACCGTGAACGCCGGTCCGGGAGCGCTCTCCCCCGCTTCCCGGCTCGCGATCTCGAAGGAGGCGAAACCCCGCGGGCCGGGAGTGACCTCCACACGGAGCCGGCGAGCCTCCCCCGCTTGGAGGACGAGAGCCCGACGGAGCTCCACGTCCTCCAACCGATGGCGTCCGCCGAGCGCCCGTTCGCCGGCGGCCAAAGCGAGCGTCAGCGCATAGGCGCCGGGCAGGACGACGTCGCCCTCCACCCGGTGGTCGGCGAGCCAGTCCTCGGCAGGCCCTCCCACCTCGACGTCCCAGACGATCCGCCGCTCCGCTTGCGGGCTATCCGCTCTCGGTGCCGACGCGGGCGCGAACCAGTACCGCTCGCGTTGCCAGGGGTAGGACGGCAGGTCGACGAGCCGTCCGGAGGGGTACAGCCGGCGCCAGTCGACGGCGAGGCCGGCGGTATAGAGGCCCCCGAGCGCGGCGAGCAGCTCGCCGCGCTCGTCCTCGTCGCGGCGCAGGGAGGCGAACACCGGGGCCGGGCGGCCCAGGTGCCGGAGGTTGTCCTCCATCGCGGTGACCAGGAGCGGGTGGGGGCTCACCTCGACGAACACCACCGCGCCTTCGCCGTTCTCTGGATCCGCCATCGCCGGCAGCGCCGACATCACCGCCATCGCCGTGTCAAAGCGGAAGGGCTGGCGCAGGTTGCGCCCCCAGTAGCCGGCGTCGAGCGCCTCGCCGGGGAGCACGGTGCCGGTGACCGCCGAGAAGAACGGCACCGTCGCCGGGCGCGGGCGGAGATCCTGGAGCGCTGAGGCGAGCCGCTCGGCCAGCGGGTCCATGACACGGCTGTGCAGGGGGATGGGGTCGCCGGGCAGGATGCGGCAACGCGTGCCCTGGGCGCGGAGCTCGGCGACCAGCGCTTCGACGCTCGCCGTGGCGCCCGAGACGAGGATGGCCCTCGGGCTGCTGACGCCGGCGAGGCTCAGATCCGCGAACCGGCCGGCGAGCAGGCCTTCCGCTTGCTCGGCGGGCCATTCGACCGCCGCCGTGCTGCCCCGCCCGATCACCTCCAGGGTGAGCCGCGAGCGCTCGGCGACCACCCGCGCCGCGTCTTCCAGGCTGAGGGCGCCGCAGGCGTAGGCGGCGGCGACCTCGCCCAGGCTGTGCCCGCCGACCGCGTCGGGGGTGAGCCCCCAGGAGCGCCAGAGCTCAGAGAGCGCCACCTGCACGACGAAGATCGCCGGTTGCAGCAGGTCGGCTTGGTGCAGCCGCGAAGTCGCGGCGCCGGCTTCGAGCTCGGCGAGGAGAGAACGTCCGTCCCGCGCGGGGAAAAGGCGGGCGGCGCGCTCCAGGGTCTGCCGGAAGATCGGCTCGGTTTGCGCCAGGCGCCACCCCATACGGGGCCACTGCGAGCCCTGGCCTGAAAAGACCAGGACCCGCCGGGACGGCAGCGGAGAGCACGCTCGCGGAGGGGTCGCGAGCGCCGCGAGGCCGCGGGCGAGCTCGGCGGGGGTCCGGCCGGAGACCGCCGCCCGGTAGGGGTGATGGTCGCGATGGACGCTCGCCGAATGGCAGAGGTCGTCGAGCGGCGGCGCGGCGGGGTCGGCCAGCAGGCGCGCATACGCCTGGGCCAGGTCCATCAAGGCCTGCGGGCTGCGCGCCGAGAGGGGAAGCAGCTGGTAGTCCGAGCGGGTGGCGGCAGCGTCCACCGGGACCGCCGGGGCCGCTTCCAGAACCACGTGGGCGTTGGTGCCGCCGATCCCGAAGGCGCTGACGCCGGCGATCAGGGGACTCTCCAGGTCGGGCCAGGGACCTAAGGCCGCCTGGAGGCGCAGCGGCGGGTCGGCAGAAGCTCCCGAGTCTCCCGCATTCCCGGCATGAAGACTGGGCGGCAGCGATCGGTGCTGCATGGCGAGGACGACCTTGATCACCCCCGCCACCCCGGCGGCGGCCTCGGTGTGCCCGAAGTTGCTCTTCACCGAGCCGATCGCGCAGTAGCGACCGGAGGGACGGCCGGCGCCCAAAACCGCCGTCAGGACGGAGTGCTCGACGGCGTCGCCCAGGCGCGTGCCGGTGCCGTGCGCCTCGATGTACTGCACCTCGTGAGGCGCCACTCCGGCGCGCCGGAACGCCTGGCGCAGCAGAGCCTCCTGGGCCCGGGGGTTGGGGGCGGTCAGGCCGTTGCTCAATCCGTCCTGGTTGACGGCGCTGCCCCGGATGACAGCGAGGATGCGGTCGCCATCGGCCTCCGCCCGGGAGAGCGGCTTGAGCACGAGCACGCCGGCGCCCTCGGCACGGCCGATGCCGTCGGCCTCGGGGGAGAAGGACTTCGACCGGCCGTCCGGCGCCAGGGCGCCCACCCGCGAGAAGAAGATGAAGCCGTCGGGCCGGAGGTTGACCATCGCGCCGCCCACCAGCGCCAGGCTGCTCTCGCCGCTCCGCAGGCTCTGGCAGGCGAGGTGGAGGGCCACGAGCGACCCCGAGCAGGCGGTGTCGACGGCGAGGCTCGGCCCGCACAGGTCGAAACAGTAGGAGAGCCGGTTGGCCACCAGGCTGTTGGCGCAGCCGGTGCCGGAGTAGGCATCGCCGCGCGTCAGGTCGCTCGAACAGCACGTGGTAGAAGTCGTCGGTCAGGGTGGCGACGAAGACGCCGGTGGCGCTCCCCGCGAGGCTCGCCGGCGGAATCCCGCCGTGTTCCAGGGCCTCCCAGGCGAGCTCCAGCATCAGCCGCTGGCGGGGGTCGAGGTGCGCCGCCTCGTGGGGCGAAATGTGGAAGAAAAGGGGATCGAAGCGGTCGAGACCGGTGAGGAAGCCGCCGTGGCGCGTCGTCATCCGCCCGGGCGCCGTGGGATCGGGATCATAGAGGGCCTCGACGTCGAAGCGGTCCGCCGGAATCGCGGAGACCGCGTCGACACCCTCCCGCAGGAGGCGCCAGTACGCGGCCAGATCCGGCGCCCCGGGCAAGCGGCAGCTCATGCCGACGATGGCGATCGGCTCGGCTTCGGCCCAGGAATCGGAAGGGGCGGAGGGGGCGGGCCGGCGGGACGGCGCCGCCGATTCCTGGCGCGGGCCTGAGTCCGCGCGGAGAGAGAGCACCGCCGCGTCGATCGTCGGGTGGGCGAAGAGAAAGCCCACCGGCAAGGGGCGGCCGAGCCAGCCCTCGAGGTCCGCCAGGAGCGCGGTGAGCGCGACCGAGGTGAGCCCGTAGCGGGCGAGGGGCGCCGACGGATCGACCGCCTGCGGGGCGATCCCGCCCACCCGGGCGACCGCGGCCAGCAGGTAGTCGCGGAGGGAAGCGGCCGTGCGCTCGGCGCCCGCCTCTGCCGCCGCTTCGTGGGCCCGCCAGACTCGGACCGTCTGCAGCTCGCCGGCGAGGAAGGCCTCGCGGCAGGCCTTGCGCTGGATCTTGCCGCTCGACGTCTTGGGCAGCCCGCCGGGGGCCAGGAGGACGATCTGCCAGGGATCGATCTCGTGCTCCTCGACCAGCCGCTGGCGGACGTTGCCCACCACGGAGTCGAAGTCCGGCGCCGGTTCGGGCTCGATCTCGTGGACGACGACGAGGCGCTCCTCGCCCTCCGCCTCCAGGGAGAAGGCCGCCCCGCAGCCGGGCCGGAGCGCCGGATGGCTCTCTTCGACCGTGAGCTCCAGGTCCTGCGGGTAGCGGTTGACGCCCTGGAGGATGATGAGATCCTTGAGTCGCCCGGTGACGAAGAGCTCGCCGTGGCGGAGGAATCCCAGGTCGCCGGTGCGGAGGTACGGCCCCTCGCCGGGATCGGCGGTATTGCCGGTATCACCGGCACTGGCGAGCCGCGCCTGGAAGATCTCGGCGCTCTCCTCGGGCCGCGCCCAATAGCCGGCGGCGACGCTCGGCCCCTGAATCCAGATTTCGCCGACCTCGTCGGGCGGCCGGCAGGCGAGCGTCTCGGGATCGACGATCGCGACCTGCTGCCCGGGAAGCACGGCGCCGCAGCCGACCACCCGGCGGGCTTCCACGCCTCGATCGACTGCGGGATCGACTTCGACCACCCGGTGACGATCGAGCTCGGCGCTCGCGAGCGTCAACACCCGGGGCGGCTTGAAATCGGCGTTCCCCGAGACGTCGGAGGTGCCCTCCGAGAGCCCGAAGGCGGGATAGAACGCCGCGCGGCGAAAGCCGTGGGGGCCGAAGGCGGCGACGAAGCGGTCGAGGGTCTCGGCGCGCACCGGCTCGGAGCCGTTGAGGGCGAAGCTCAGGCTCGTAAGATCGAGCCCGGCGCGCTCCTCGGGCGCGATCCGGCGGGCGCAGAGGTCGTAGGCGAAATTGGGTCCGAAGGTGGCGCTCGCGCGGTAGCGGGTGATCGCCTGCAGCCACCGCACCGGCCGGCGGACGAAGGCTTCCGGCGGCAGCAGGATGGCCGGCGCCCCCTGGTAGAGCGGCTGCAGCACGCCGAAGACCAGGCCGAGGTCGTGAAACAGGGGAAGCCAGGAGACGCTCGCGGTGAGCGGCCGCTCCCGGAAGCCGGGGAAGGCCGCCAGGTTGTGCATCGCGTTGCCGTGGTCGACCATGACGCCCCGCGGCGTCCCCGTCGAGCCCGAGGTGTACATGAGAAAAGCGAGGTGGTCGGGGGGGGTGCCGGGGGCGACCCACGCCGCCGCGTCGTCCTCCTGGGCGACAGCGCTGTCTTCGAGGTCGTCGGTCCGCAACCAGACGAGGTTCGCCAAGTCCGCCGCACCATGGAGGAACGCCTGCGCCGAGGCGAGCATGGCGGTGGTGGTCAAGGCCACCCGGGCTTCTGAATCCGCGACGATCGCCCGCAGCCGGGGCAGCAGGCGCAGGCCGCGGGTGAGCGGCGGCGGATAGGCGCAGACCCCGACTTTCCCGGCATAGAGGCAGCCGAAGAACGCCTCGATGTAGGCGAGCCCCGGCGGCAGGAGGAGGAGCACCCGCTCCCCCGCCGGACAGGCCCGTTGCAGCCGCACGGCGATCCGCCGCGCCGCCCGGTCGAGATCGCCATAGGTCAGGCGCTCCTCCACCGGCTCGCCGTCGGCGGGGCCATGGACCAGATAGACGTAGGCCGTCCGCTCCGGTAGTTCCGCCGCCCGCAGACGGAGCAGGTCGACGAGGGTCAGAAGGTCGGAGGTCACTTGACCGCGAGCCCTTCCCGCAGCGGCTCGGCGACCGCCATCGCGAGCGGACCGGCGGCGAGACGCGGCGCGCCGAGCGCCGCCGGAGTGGTGTCGTATTCGATCTTGCCGCTCTCCAGCTTGATCACCCGATCGGCCAGGTGGTAGTAGTGGTCGTCGTGGCTGATGACGAGGACCGTCTTGCCGCGCGCCTTGAGCTCGGGGATCAGCCGGTAGTAGAAGGTCTGCTTGAACAGCGGATCCTGGTCGGCGGCCCACTCGTCGAAGAGGTAGATCGCGCGGTCCTCCAGGTAGGCGGTCAGGAGAGCGAGCCGCTTGCGCTGGCCCTGGGAGAGCCCGAGGGTCGAGAGCGCCCCGCCCTTGATCTCGACCTTGCCTTCGAGATGGAGCTTCTCGAGGTACTCGCGGGCCTGGGCGTCGAGCTCCGGCGCCTCGATGCCGAGCAGGGTGTCGAACAGGTAGAAGTCCGAGAAGACGACCGAGAAGTGCTGGCGGTAGGCGTCGCGGTTGGCGTCGGTGACCGGCACGCCGTCCAGTCGGAGCTCGCCGGACTCCGCGATGTAGAGCGCGGTCAAGAGCTTGGCCAAAGTCGTCTTGCCGCTGCCGTTGCCGCCGATGATGAAAACCACCTCGCCGGCATGGACGGTCAAGTCGATCGGCCCCAGCTCGAAGGTCTCGTTGGCGCGCTCGCTCGTGAAGGTGTGGGTGGCGCCGACCAGGTCGATCCGGCTCCAGCCGGCCGGCCGGGGCTCTACGGCCGGCGTCTCGTGGCTCACCTTCTCGAGCGAGATGCCGAGCGAATCGATCTTCCGGAGCGCGATGTCGGCGCGGATCGCGACCGGCACGAGGACGCCGATGATCACGTCGATCGGCACCATCATGTACAACATGGTGAAGATGTAGCCGGTCTTGACCTCGGTCGACATCGAGAGCAGCCGCGGCAGGATGAAGAGGACGCCGCCGACGGCGCCGAAGAAGACCATCTGGCTCCAGCCGCCGGTCACCGCGTCGACCACGCTGCCGAGCGCGGTGTAGTGCTCGGCCTGGGCCGAGGTCGCCCCCAGCGACTCGTCGAGGAAGGCCCGGCGCCGGCCGCTGTGGAGCTTGAGCTCCTTGTTGCCGTCGGTCACCGCCCGCATGTGTTTGAACAGCACGTCCTGGAGATCGCGCGCCTTGCGGTGGATGCCCTGCGAGCGCATCACCGGCAGTTGGATGCTCGCCATCGAGGCCACCAGGAGGATCGCCATGCCGATGAAACCCGGCCGCGACAGCCAGCAGAGATATCCCATGCAGCTCAGCACGATGGCGATCTGGATGCAGGTCGAAGGGATGCTGATGAGGGCGCCGGAGATCGTCCGCACGTCGTCGGTCAGGGTGCTCAGCAGGCCGGCCGGACCGACCTCCTCGAGCTTGCGGAGCGGCGCCGCCAGGATGCGCTCGGAGAGGTGCATGCGCAGGTCGTGCACGCCCTTCTCGGACAGCTTGATGAGGAGGGCCGAGGAGGCGAAGCGGGTGAGCGGCAGGAGCAGGCACAGTCCGACGAAGCCCCAGATCCAGGCCGCCGACGGATCGCCGGAGCGGGTGATGGTCCGCACGATGTAGGCGACCAGAGCGGTGTTGCAGCCGCCCGCGACGAGCCCGGCGAGGATCGCGAGGACGGCGATGGTGGGCGAGGAACGGAGCAGGAACTTGAGCAGGGTCATGGACGGATTCCCCCTGGGGAGACTTTTTTGCGCTCGCGGGCGGCCGAGTGCCGAACGGGAGAGGGAGTCATCGACGCACCTCCTGCCCGGAGAGCGCTCGTTCGATCGAGTTGCGGAGAGACCTGGCGAGCAGGTGGACGTTGGGTTCGGAGCACATGGTCGAGTGATTGCCGGGGACGGTTTCGACCGCCACCGGCCCGGTCGTGTAGGCGCCCCAACCCAGCTGAGGGTCGCGCACGTCGATCCCCAGCGCGGTTTCGAGCGTGGCGAGGAGCGCCTCGTCCGCCTCGCGGGCGCGGACGAGGAGCAGACTGCCGGGGTAGGGCGCCGGGCGGTAACGCCTCAGGGCTTCGCGCCGGGCCCGGTAGCCCACGAGGGACCGCCGCAACCAGGAGACGTCGGCGTCGGTCGCCACCAGACCGGTGTCCTGGGCCACCGCGAGCACCCGCCGGAGACGGGCCTCGGGCTCGAGCTCGGCGAGTTGCTCGTAGGAGAGGGCGGGCGGCACTCCCCGCTGCAGCGAGTGGTCCTTGACCAGCTCGGAGAGCAGGTAGGCGTCGTCGGGAACGATGCGGTGGATGATCGGCGACCAGGAGTCGAGGATCGCCACCAGCGCGGTCTCCTCGCCGTCCTCGTGGAGCTGGCGGGCCATCTCGAAGGCGATGATTCCCCCCATCGACCAGCCGCCAAAGAGGTACGGGCCGCCGGGTTGGACGCCGCGCACGGCGGCGAGGTAGGCGGCCGCCATCTCGGGGATCGACGGCGCGGTCGTCCCCACCGCGTCCAGGGCGGGCGCCTCCAGGCCGTAGACCGGCTGCTCCGTCCCGATGTGGCGCGCCAGGTCGGCGAAACAGAGCACCTGCCCGCCGATCGGATGGACGCAGAAGAACGCCGGCCGGTCGCCCGCCGGCTGGAGGGCGACGAGCGGCGAGCGGCGCTCTTCCCGCACCGGCTCGCGGAGGGCGGCGGCGAGGCGCTCGATCGTCCGGTTCTCGACGAAGAGGGCGAGCGGCACCCGGCGGTCGAACCGCTTGTGGAGCTTCCCCACGAGGCGCACGGCGAGGAGCGAATGTCCACCCAAGGCGAAGAAGTCGTCCCGGATGCCGATCGGGCGGCGATGGAGGAGCGTCTCCCAGATCTCGACGAGCGCGGCCTCCACCTCGTCGCGCGCCGGTTCCGCGCCCCCGGCGGGCGCCAGGTCGGCGGCGGGCTCCGGCAACGCCCGGCGGTCGAGCTTGCCGCTCGTCGTCAGGGGCAGGGCCGCGAGGCGGACGAGCGCCGCGGGGACCATGGCCTCCGGCAGCCGCTGCCGCGCGAAGGCGCGCAGCTCGTCGAGATCCGGCGCGTTTTCTTCCGGCGTCTCTGGCACGACGTAGGCGATCAGGCGCGGGCCCGTCGGGCCGTCCGCGCGGGCCGCCACCGCCGCCTGGCGGACCCCCGGGTGCGCGGCGAGCACCGCTTCGATCTCGCCCAGCTCGATCCGGATGCCGCGCACCTTGACCTGCTGGTCGATGCGGCCCAGATACTCGATCCGGCCGTCGGCGCCCCGGCGCGCCAGGTCGCCGGTCCGGTAGAGCCGCTCCCCCAAAACGCCGGCCGAGGCGTCCGGCACGAAGCGCTCCGCTGTCAGATCGGGGCGGCCCTGGTAGCCGCGCGCGAGACCGACCCCGCCGATGTAAAGCTCCCCCGCCACCGCCACGGGCACCGGCCGCCCCAGGGGGTCGAGCAGGTGGATGGCGGTGTTGGCGATCGGCCGCCCGATCGGCACCGCCCGCGCCCCGCTCCCCCGCTCGCAGAGCCAGGACGTCACGTCCACCGCTGCCTCGGTCGGCCCGTAGAGGTTGTGGAGCGAGGTCGGAAAAATACCGGGAAGAGCGGCATGGAAGCGCTCGGCCAGCTCGGCGCTCAACGCCTCGCCGCTCGCGATCACCCGCCTGAGCGAGGTCGCGGCCGCGACCCCGTCCATCTCGAGGAAGAAATGGAGGAGCGAAGGGACGAAGTGGAGGTCGGTGATCTCCTCGCGCACGATGACGTCGAGCAGGCGGGCGGGGTCGCGCTGCGCCCCGGGCGGGGCGAGGACGAGGCAGGCGCCGGTCGAGAGCGGCCAGAAGAATTCCCACAGCGACACGTCGAAGCTGAACGGGGTCTTCTGGAGCACCCGCCCCCGGGTCGACAGGCGGTAGGTCTCCTCCTGCCAGTCGAGCCGGTTGCAGATCGCCCGGTGGGAGACCATCGCCCCCTTGGGCCGCCCGGTCGAGCCGGAGGTGTAGATGACGTAGGCGAGATTCTCCGGCGTCGCGGCGCACCGGGGAGCGGCGACCGCCGGCTCGGCCCCCAACTCGCCCCACATCTCGATGACATCGACCGCGAGGATCGGCGCATCGAGCTCAGGCAGGGAGCCCCGCGGACCGCGCTCGACGAGCACCACGGCGACCCCGCCCTCGGCGGCCTGGAAGGCCAGCCGCTCGGCCGGGTGCTCCGGATCGAGCGGCAGGTACGCTCCCCCCGCCTTGAGGACGGCGAGGAGCGCCACCACCATCTCGACCGAGCGCTCCATGAGGACGCCCACCCGCGACTCCGGCCCCACTCCCTGGGCGACGAGGCGGCGCGCCAGGGCGCCCGCCAAGGCGGCGAGCCCACCGTAGGTGAGACAGCGACCGTCCGCGACCAGCGCCACCGCCTCCGGGGTCGCCGCGGCCCAGCGCTCGAAGCGGGCATGGAGGAGATCCGGTCCCGGCGGTCGCTCGACCGCTGTGTCGTTCCACTCGGCGGTCACCATGAAGCGCTCGGCGGCGGAGAGCATCGGCAGCTCGCCGAGCCGGCGGTGAGGCTCCTCCGGCAGCGCCGCGAAGAGGGTCGCGAGGTGCCCGAGCAGCCGGATGATGAAGGCGTCGCCGAAGCGCGCCCGGTCATAGCGCAGGTGGAGCTCGACCGCCGTTCCCACCAGGACGTCCAGGGTGAGCGCGACGTGGCTCTGCGCCTGGGTCTCGACCTCCCAGCCCCCGGCCGCCCGGCCGGCCTCGCCCCCCCCCGTCCGCGGCCCGCCGGTGAAGTTCAAGAGAGTCTCGAAGAGAGGGACACCGCGCGGCACCTCGCTCCACGTCTGCACCTGGACGAGCGGGCTGTGCTCGAAGCGCCGGGACCGCGCCCAGGCGGCCTGCAGCTCCTGGAGCCAGGGGACGAGCAGGCCATCCGCCGACACGGCGACGCGCAGGAGGAGGGTGTTGATGAAGAGGCCGACGATCGATTCGGCGCCCGGCAGATCGGCGGGACGGCCGAGGACGGCGACACCGTAGGCCACATCCTCTTCCCCGCTGTAGCGGCCGAGGAGAAGCGCCCAGATCCCCTGGGACAGGGTATTGAGAGTGAGGCCGGCCCGGCGCCCCCAGGCCGTGAGCGCCGCGGTCGCCGCGGCCGGGAGGACGCGGTGCTGCATGCCGTAGCCGGCGGCCGGGGAAGGACCGCCCTCGTACCCCGAAGGCAGCGGCGTCGGGGCGCGGAAGCCGCGGAGCACCCCGCGCCAGTAGTCTTCGGCGAGGGCCAGATCCTGGCGCTTCAGCCACACGATGTAGTCGCGGAACGAGCGGACGGGAGGAAGGGTGGGCTCGACGCCGCTCGCGAGCGAGCGGTAGATCGCCGCCACGTCTTCGAGCACCAGCGAGACCGACCGACCGTCGAGCACGATGTGGTGGAAGCTCCAGACCCCCTGGCAGATCCCGCCGGGCAGTTGGAGGATGCCCAGCCGCAGGAGCGGCGCGCGGCTCAAGTCGAAGCGCCGCGCCCGCTCGGAGCGCTGGTAGGCGGCGAGCCGACGGCGGCCTTCGGCGGGCCGCAGATGCCGCCAGTCGCGCTGCTCGACCGGCAGGGCCACCTCCCGCTCGACCGCCTGGATCGGCGCCTCCAGGCCCTCCCAGGCGAAGCGGGTGCGGAGGACGGCATGGCGCTCGACCACCCGCCGCCAGCTCTCCGCAAACGCCGGGAGATCCAGCTCGGCGGCCGGGAAGCTCAGGTTCACCTGGGTCACGTAGACCCCGGCATCCGGCGCGTAGAGGGTGTGGAAGAGCATCCCCTCCTGCATCGGAGAGAGCGGGTAGAAGTCGGCGACCGGGCTCATCGCTCGACCGTTCCTCCGGCCCGCCCGGCCGCCTGCCCGGCTGCCGGATTTCCGCCCAGGCTGAGGACGGCGGCGATCTCGTCCATCTGCGCCGGGCTCCAGTCGAAGTCCGCGGCGGCGGCGTCGGCGGCGCTGGCGGCGGGCGACGGGAGATCCGGCGCGGCCCCGACGCCGACGACACCGCGGGCGATCCAGCGCCGCAGGGCCTCCATGTGCTCGCGCGCCCATCCCAGGACGGTCTCGGCGCGGTCGAGGTTCGGGCTGTACGCCCAATCGAACCGCAGCTCGCCGCCGGCGACCAGGCCGTTGATCTCCAGCCGGTGGCTGCGCCGGCCCCCGGGACCGGCGGTGGGGCCGGCGGATTCGGCCGCCGCGCGGAAGGGCGACTCGCCGCCCAAGGCCTGGTCCAACTGGCCGAGGTAGTTGAAGCTGATCTCCGCCGCCGGCAAGGCGGCCAGACGGGCCGCCGTTTCGGCCCTCCCGCCGTAGCGCAGAAGGCCGTAGCCGATGCCGCTCCGCGGCACCGCCCGGAGCGCCGCCTGGACCGCGGCGAGCCGGAGCTCCGGCGCAAGCTCCGGCCGGGCGTCCAGGAGGAGCGGGAAGAGCGCGGTGAACCAGCCGACCGTGCGCGAGAGGTCTAAATCCTCGGCGATCTCCTCGCGACCGTGCCCTTCGAGATCGACGAGGAGCGGGCCACCGCCGGTCCAGCCGGCGAACGCTTCGGCCAGGGCGGCGAGCAGCAGATCGTTGATCTGGGTGTGGAACGCCGCCGGCACCTCGCGGAGGAGAGCGCGGGTCTCCGCGGCGTCCAAGGCGACGGAGAGCGAGCGCGTCGAGACGCGGGTGTTGTAGCCTCCGGCCCCGGCCCCGGCGAAGTCGAGCGGCAGGGGACGGGCTTCCAGGCGTGCCTCGTCCAGCCAGTAGGGCTCCTCCGCCGTCAGGGCCGGCGAGGCGGCGTGCGCGGCCAGGCGCTCGGCCCACCGCTTGAAGGAAGTCGTCTTCGCGGGCAGCGCGACGGGAGCGCCCCGCTCGGCCTGCCGGTAGGCGGATTCCAGGTCTTCGAGCAGGATGCGCCAGGAGACCCCGTCGACCACCAGGTGGTGGGCGAGAAGGAGCAGGCGCTGGGGCTGGCCGGCCCCGAGGGTGAAGGTGGCAGAGCGCAGGAGCGGCCCGGCGGCGAGGTGGAGGCTCCCCTGGAGAGCCGCCGCCGCCCGCTCGACCTCCAGGCTCTGCCTGGCCGCCGGCAGGGCGGTGAGATCGAGGCACGAGAGGGCGCTCTCCCCCACCCCGGGCGGCGCCGGCGGCGTCGCCACCTGCTCCCAGCCCTCGGCGCCGCGCTTAAAGCGATGGCGCAGCGCGTCGTGGTGAACGAGGAGGCCGGCCAGGGCCGCGGCCAGGGCCCGCGGCACCAGGGGCACCGCCACCGCCAGCAGGAGGGCCTGGTTCCAGTGGTGGGGCGTGGGGACGTCGAGGGTGAAAAAGCGCCGCTGGATGGGCGTCAACGGCATCGGCCCCACAACGGGCCCAAAGTCTTCTGGATGGCGCTCTGGCAGGACGACGGCGTCTTCGGGCATCTCCCCCAACGCCGCCGAAAGGCGGGCGACGGTCGGGTGCTCGAAGAGCTGCAGCGGGCTGAGGCGCAGGCCGCCCCGGGTCGCGAGCGAGGCGATCTGGATGCTCAGGATGGAGTCCCCGCCGAGCTCGAAGAAATTGTCGTCGACGGAGATCTCGGCGAGGCCGAGCACCTCTCTCCAGATCGCCGCGAGCCGTGCCTCCAGCGCGTTTCTCGGCGCCACCACCGCCGATTCCAGGGCCTCCCGACCCATTTCCGGAGCGGGCAGCGCCGCGCGGTCGACCTTGCCGTTCGGGGTCACCGGCAGCGCCGGGAGGACGACGAAGGCGGCGGGGAGCATGGCGTCCGGCAGGCGTTCCTGGAGGAACCCCCGCAGGACGCCCGGAGTCTCCGCGGCGCCGGGGTGAAACACCACGTACGCGGCGAGGAGGGGCTCGCCCGGTCCGTCCCGGCGGACCAGGACCGCCGCCTCGCGCACCGCCTCATGCCGGCGCAGGACGATCTCGATCTCCCCCAGCTCGATGCGCTGGCCGCGGATCTTGACCTGGTGATCGATGCGACCCAAGAAGTGGAGACTGCCATCGGGACGAAACCGGCAGAGATCGCCGCTCCGATAGAGCCGTCCTCCCGGAATGCCGGAGAGGTCGTCCGGCACGAAGGCCTCCGCCGTCCGCGCGGGATCGTGGAGATAGCCCCGGCCGACGCCGGCGCCGCCGATCCACAGCTCCCCGGCGACGCCTTCGGGCTCCGGCAGACCGTTACGGTCGACGACCGCGAGGCGGGTGTTGGCGATCGGCCGGCCCACCGGCACCATCTCCCCCTCCGGGACTGCGGTGAGGACGTGGTGGGTGACGTCGTCCGAGCATTCGGTGGGACCGTAGGCGTTGACCAGGGGCACGGCGGGGTAGACGCCGAGCCAGCGCCGGCAGAAGTCGGCGGGGAGGGCCTCGCCGGTCGCGAGCAGGAAGCGGAGAGCGGCGAGGCCCGGGCGCGCCGCCCCGGCGGTCTCCACCTCGTCGAGCAGGGCCCGCAGCAGCGAGGGCACGGTCTCGGCGACCGTGATCCCGTCGGCCTCGAAACGGCTAAGGAGAGCGGCGGGATCGCGCACCGCGGCCTCCGAATAGATGCGCGTCCGGCCGCCCACGAGGAGCGGGGCGAGGAGCTGCCAGACGGAGACGTCGAAGCACTGCGAGGCGGTCTGCGCCACGGCGTCCTCGCCGCCGAGCCCGAGGGCTGTGACCTTGGCGTAGAGGTGGTTCATCATCCCGGCCTGTTCGACCATGGCGCCCTTGGGCGCGCCCGTCGAGCCCGAGGTGTAGAGGACATAGGCGAGCCTCTGCCGGTCTCCCGGGGCGCTCGGGCAGGCCGCCTGGCCGCCCTCGTCCCCCAGCCCACCCTGGAGAACCAGGATCTGTGGACGTCCGGTGCCCGCTTCGCCGTCCAGGGCGGCGAGCAGCTTGGAGTGCAACTCGGCGGTGACCAGCACCAGCGGCGCGCCGCTCTGGGCGAGGATCTGCCGCAGCCGGCCCTCCGGATGCGCCGGGTCGAGCGGCAGGTAGGCGCCGCCGGCATGGAAGACCGCGAGCATCGCGGCGAGGAAGGTGCGGTCGCGGGGCGCCAGGATCGCCACCAAGCTCTCCGGCCCGACCCCCGCCTCTGCCAGAAGGCCGGCCAGGCGACCGGCCTTTTCCTGGAGCTCCCGGTAGGTGAAGGTGCCGAGGTCGTCGGTCACCGCGGGGCGGCCGGGCGTCTTCTCCGCCTGCCTCTCGAAGGCGGCGGCGAAGCTCTCCTCCAGGGGGAGCTCCCGCGCCGCCGCGTTCCAGCCGGCGAGGATCTCCTGCCGCTCCTCCGCACTCTGGAGCGCGAACGAGTCGATCGGCCGCGCCGGATTCTCGAGCAGGGCATCGACCGCCCGCAGGATGTGCCCGAGGGCGAGCTGCCGCTGCCGCGGGGCGAAGACCTCGCCGTGGAAGCTCAAACGGAGAGCCAGGCTCTCCCCCCGATCGAGGATCTGCACCGCGAGGCTCTCGCTCGTCGTCTCCGCCGGCTGGAACCACTCGCTCTCGACCGCCACGCCCGCGAACGTCGCGAGGCCCACGGGCATGTAGTTGAGCTCCACCTCGTAGGCCCGCCGGTGCAGCTGGTTGCCCACCGAGAAGTGCCGGAACCGCACGCTTTCCAGGCTCTCCAGGGCGAGCTTCTCGGCGAGCGACGGGAAGGTCTCCGCAGCGTCCAGGCGGAGATGCACGGGGAGGATCTGCATGAAGAGACCGATCGTCCGCCGGGCCGCTGCCGTCAGGCGGTTGTGGAACGGCACGCCCAGAGAGAGCGCGCGGCTGCCGCCCGTCCGCGCCAGCCAGGTGGCGACCAGGGCCCCGAGGAGACTCAAGAGCGACAGCTCGACCGAGGCGAAATAGAACGGCTCGTCCGCCGCCAGGCGGCGCAGGCGCGCCGTGCGCTCCGGACCCAGGTCGCAGGCGACCTGCTCGGCGGGGCCGGCCCGCCGCGCCGCCGGCTCGCCGTAGAAGGTGAGGGGATCGACCGGCCGCGCCAGCTTCTCCCGCCAGTACGCCTCGGCCTGCCGCGCCTCAGAGGAACCGGCGAGAGCGCGTTCCTCCCCCAGATAGTCGGCGAAGGGCGGCGAAGCGGGAGGCGGCGCTTCCCCGGCGAGCAGGGCCTGGTAGGCGCGGGAGATCGCGTCGAGCACCAGGGAGACCGCCCAGGCGTCGGCGACCAGGTGGTTGACGTTCGCGTACCAGAGGAAGTCCTCCTCCCCCAGGCGGTAGAGGGCGACGTCTAAAAGCGACCGGTCGAGCGCGTGCGGCCGCCGGCATCGCGCGAGAGCGAGCGACCGCGCCGCCGCGAACGGTTCCGACCGCGCCGAGAGATCGGCGAAGTCGACCCCCGGGCTCCCGCCTTCCCGCACCCGTTGATAGGGCACCCCGTCGACCTCCTCGATGACGGTACGCAGGGCGTCGCTCCCCGCGACGACGCTCGCCACGGCACGCGCGAAGATCTCGCGGTCGATCCGGAGCGGCAGCCGGGCGACCCCGCCGTTGGCGAGGAGGGGGGCCTCCGGCGCCAGCTTCTGACTCATCCACAGGAGCTGCTGGTAGCGGCTGAGGTTGGAGGTCGGTCCCGCGAGCGGCCCCACCACCCCGGCCGTCGCGGCCATCGCGGCCATCGCGGCCAGGCCGGGAGGCGCCGGCCGGGGGAGGTCGTCGATCGCCCCTTCCGGCGTCTCGATGATGGCGCGGAGCAAGCGCTCGTAGTGCGCGAGCCAGCCCGCGACGGTCGCCGTCGCGAAGAGATCGGCGTCGAAGTCAGCGCGCAGCTCCAGCCCCTCCGCCGACTCCGTTACATTGACGTAGAGATCCACCTTGGCGCCCACCGGGTTGGCGTCGACCGCGACGGCCAGCCCGGCGAGTTGGGGCGCGCCGGCGGAGCGTTCGAGATCGAACACCACCGAGACCAGCGGGAAGCGGCTGGGGTCGCGCTTCAGCCCCACCCGGCGGAGCACGCGGTGGGGCGAGAAGGCCTGGTGCGTGTAGCCTTCCGCCACCAGCCGCTTGAGCCGCGCGAGGTAGGCCGCGAGCGGCTCGTCCGGTGCGATTGCGCTCCTCAAAGGCAGGGCGTTGACCCGGAAGCCGACGAGCGCCCGGTCCTCTTTCGACGACGGCGGCGTCGCGTTGACGCCGACGACCAGGTCGCGCTGGCCGGTGAGTTGGTGGAGGAGCACCTTGAAGCCCGCGAGGAGGGTCATGAAGAGCGTGCTCTTCTGCTCCCGGCTGAAGTGGCGCAGCGCGCGGGCGATCTCCCCGTCGAGCCGGCGGCGGTGGCGGGCGACGGCGTAGCCCTTGACGGCGGGGCGCGGCCGGTCGAGCGGCAGGGCGAGCACCGGCGGGTGCGGCGTCAACCGCGCCGCCCAATAGTCCTCGTCGGCCAGGACCGTGTCCGGGTCGTCGCTCGCCGAACGCGCGGCGACGTCCCCCAGGCGGGCCGGCGGCGGCAGGAGCGCCGGGCTCCCCTGGCAGGCGGCGGTGTAGAGGGCCGCCAGCTCGCTCACCAGGACGCCCATCGAGTGGCCGTCGACCGCGAGGTGGTGGGTGGTCACGACCAGTCGATGGCGCGCGCCACCGAGATGCAGCAGCGCGGCGCGGAGCAGCAGGCCGGCGGCGAGGTCCAGGGGCTCCTGCGCCCAGGCGAGCGTCCGCCGCTCGGCCTCCTCCTCCCGGTAGGGCGCAGGGAGGGCCGAGAGATCGACCCGCGGCAAGGGCACGGGCCGCGCCGGGGCCGCGGAGAGAAACTCGCCGTCGGCGCCGACCTCGATCCGCAGGGCCTCGTGGCGCGCCAGGAGCGCCGTCAGCGCGCCGGCGAGCGCGCCGGCGAGCGCGCCGGCGGCGAGCGGACCCGCGAGGTGGAGGGTGATCGACTCGTTGTAGGCCCGCGAGGCGTCGCTCCCCATCTGGGTGAGGAACCAGAGGGCCTTCTGGGCCTCGGTCAAGCGGTGGCGCGGAGCCGGCGGGGGCGATGAGGCCGCCGATCCCGCCGATCCCGCCGATGCCGCCGACGACCGCCGCAGCCGATCGAGAGGCTTGAGGCTGTCGAGAACGAGATCCGGATCGATCCCGAAATCAATCAGGCAGCCGAGCTCGGTCGCGCCGGCCACGGCCAGCTTCAGGACGATCTCGGAAACCGACTCCACGGAGCCGATCAGCGTGCTCCCGGCCGCCCAGCGCTCGTAGTGGCCGTTGAGCAGGTAGTCCAGGGACTCCGGCGACACCCGGTCGAGATCGATCGGTCGCCCGTCGCTCGCCAGGTGGTTGGCGACCAGGCCGAGGTTGGAGCGCAGATAGTTGCAGAACGGCCGCCGGGCCGCCTCGCGGGCCATCGCGGCGTCGCCCGCGAGGTAGGTGTGGAGCAGCACGGTGACGCGGCCCCTCTGGCGGTCGAACCCCGCCGCGGCGAGCGCCTGGTGATAGAGCGCCACCCGCTCTGCCAGCTCGTCGAGCGGCAGCACCTGCAGATTGGTGACGACGCCCGCCCCGAGCTGGCCGGCGAGCCTGAAGGTCTCGGCCGAGGTGCCGGAGAGCCAGATCGGGATATCGGCGCGCTTGGGGAGGGGAAAGAGCCGCACGTCGAGCGGCTGCCCGGTGCCGCCGGTCACCGCGAGCGACTCGCCGCGCCACAGCCGCCGCACCGTTTCGATGCCGCGCCGCATCGCGTCGTGCCGTCCGGCGTAGGCGGCAGGCGCCAGGGCGAAGTCGTCGGGATGCCAGCCGGAGGCGAACGACACCCCCGCCCGCCCGTCCGACAGATTGTCCACCAGGGACCAGTCCTCCGCCACCCGGATGGGATCGTGGAGCGGCAGGACGACGCTCCCCGCCCGCAGCTCAAGATGCCGAGTCTCGCGCGCCAGGGCCGCCGCCAGCACCGCCGGGTTGGGCGACAACCCGCCGAAGGAGTGGAAGTGGCGCTCGGGGAGCCAGACGGCGCGGAAGCCCAGCTGGTCGGCGAGCTTCGCGCCTTCGAGCAGGAGCCGGTACTTCGCGGGATCGAACGCCGCGTCGTAGCTGCCGAAGTAGAAGAGACTGAAATCGAGGCCGCGCACCGGCGGCGGGGAGATCGACGGAGAGACCGGGAGGGCGCTCGCGAGGGAGGCTGGGGCCGGAGCCGTGACGACGTCGGCAGGAATCCCGCCGCCCCCCGGGCCTCCCGCGCCTCCCGGACCCGTGGACGACAGCAGGAAGCCGCCCTCCTGCAGCTCCCGGACGCTCGCGCCCACGGCGGTCACGACCCGCGCCAGATCCTCCTCCGTGTGCGCCGGAGTGAGGAAGCAGTTCCCGGATTCCAGGCTGTAGAAAATCCCGTGGTCGATCAGGTGGTAAGGGAAAAGCTCGGTATAGGGCACGTTCGGCGCGAAGCGGAAGCGGAAGAGCGAGCCCGAGTGGACCGCCGTGATCGGCGCGCCCGCCGCCGCGAAATTTGTATTCAGGTCGGCGCAGAGCCGCGCCGTCCGCGCGTTCAGCCGTTCGAAGAGCGCCGGACCCTCCTCGCGCATGCGGCCGAGCACCGCCCGGGCGGTGCTCATGGTGAGCGGGTGCTTGAAGAAAGCGCCGGCGAACATCGTCTTTTCCGCCCGCGGATAAGAGTCGTCGCCGTAGGTCCACGGACCGCCGTCGAGGACGTTCATGAAGGGCGCCCCACCGGCCAGGACACCGATCGGCAGACCGTTGGCGATCAGCTTGCCGTAGACGGCGAGGTCGGCCTGGATGCCGAGCCAGCCCTGCGCCCCTGCCGGGTGGAGGCGAAAGCCGGTGATCATCTCGTCGAAGATCAGAACCGTCCCGGCCGCCGCGGTCAGCCGCCGCAGCTCGTGCAGGAACTCCCGCGGCGCGAAGTCCGGCCGGCGGCTCTGCATCGGCTCGACCAGGACCGCGGCGAGCCCCCCCATCTCCGTCTTCAGGATCTCCAGGGACTCGGCCGTGCCGTAGTCGAGCACGAGGACGTCCTCGACCGCCGTCGTGGAGACTCCGGGGGCGAGCGGCAGCGAGACCCGCCGGCCCTTCACCACCTGGGTGCGGGCCAGGGTGGCGTCGGCCCAGCCGTGGTAGGCACCGGCGAAGAGGGCGATCTTGCTGCGGCGGGTGTAGGTGCGGGCGGCGCGGAGCGCCCCCATGACCGCCTCCGTCCCCGAGTTGCAGAAGGCGACGCGGTCCAGGCCGGTGAACGCCGAGATCATCCCCGCCACCTCGCCGGCGAGCGACGACTGCGGCCCCACCCCCATCCCGTGACGCAGCTGGCGCTCCATCGCCGCGACGACGAAGTCCGGTGAGTGGCCGAAGAAATGCACCCCGAAGCCCATGCAGATGTCGGTGTAGGGATTGCCGTCGACGTCCCAGACCTGCGTCCCCTGCATGCGGTCGCCATGGATGGGATAGACGAGATCCTTCCACAGCCGCCTGAAGCCCACCGAGGCCCTGCCATCGGCGAGCACCCGGCGGCTGGCTTCGGTGGTCTCGCGGGACTTCGCCGTCCGCCGCACGTAACGCGCGATGAAGCCGTCGAGGTACCGCCGTTGCACCGCGGTGAGCTCCCCGGCAGGCCCGGTCTCGATCGGCTGGTAGGGGCCGAAACCCGTAAAGGCACGGGGCGGCTCGGGCCCGGTGCTCGGCGCCGGCGGAGCGATCGGAGCGGTGGCGGCGATCGGAGCCGGCGGAGCGGTCGGAGGGGGGGCAGCGGAGGCGGGGGCCGCAGCGCCGCCGCGGAGCAGGTCGATCTGCTGGGCCATGATCTGGAGCTGTTGAGCGAAGAGACGCTCGATGCCGGACGCCGCCTCCGGCGCCGAGAGCATCGGCGATGTCGGCGCCATCTGCGATATCGGCGCTGTTGGCGAGATCGGCGGCAGGCCGACCGCGGCTGCGACGGGCGGCAACGGCACGGGGGCGGCCGGCGTGGGAGCAGGCTCCGCCGGCCTCGGAAGCTCGCGCACGAGATAGTCCGCCACCGCGGCGAGCGTCGTCAGCTCTTCGAGCAGCTGGACGAGCGAGATGCGCAGCCCGAAGCGGTCCTGGAGCTTCTGGGTCGCCTGGATGAGCAGCAGGGAATCCACTCCCAGGTCGAGAAAGGACGCCTGCGCGTCGATCGTCCCCGGCTCGGCGCCGGTCAGCTCGTGGATCATCTCTGAAAGTGCCTGCACGATCCGCTCGCGCCAGAGCGCGCTTGCGCTCCGGCTCGCCTCCTCCTCAGCCATCGAAACCTCCTCGTTGCCTTCCGCCGTCGCGACGGATCTCGGGTCCTCCACCTCTCCTGGCGCCGGTCGTCGTAGCCGATTTGCCACCCGATACCGCTGGCGCTCGAAGGGGTAGCCCGGCAGGGCGACACGGAGCCGGCGCTCCCCCCGATGGAGCTGCGCCCAGTCGACCTCGACGCCACCGACCCACAGCCGCCCCAGCGCCTGGAGCAACGCCGCGCGCTCCCCACCCGCGGGCTCCGCGCCGGCGGCGAGCGAAGCCACCACCCGATGGTCCGGGCGCAGGTCGGGATGGCGCTTGAGCAGACCGCTCAACGTCTCTCCGGACCCCACTTCGAGCAGCGCCCAGGCGTCGGCGCCGAGCAGCACGCCCGCCGCCGGCCCGAAGAGGACGGGGTCGCGCATCTGCCGGCACCAATAGGCGGCGTCCGTCGCTTCCTCCGGGGTGATCCACCGTCCGGTCACCGAGGACAGGAAAGGGATCTCCGGCGGGTGGAGGGCGATCCGGCGCAGTGGCTCCGCGAAGAGCGGCAGGACGGGATCGAGCATGGACGAATGAAACGCATGGGAAACCTGGAGCCGCCGGCAGGACACCCGCCGGTCGACCAGCCGCCGCTCGAGATCGTCGAGCTCCGGCAGGGGGCCCGAAACGACGCTGCGCTCCGGCCCGTTGATGGCGGCGAGGCTCAGGCTGCCGCCGCAGTGCGCTTCGACGTCGGCGGCGGCGAGGGATACCGCGAGCATGCCGCCGCGCGGCAGGCTCTGCATGAGGCGGGCGCGGTGCGCCACCAGGGTCAGCGCGTCGGGCAGGCTCATCACCCCGGACAGGCAGGCCGCCACGTACTCGCCGAGGCTGTGGCCGAGGAGGGCTCGCGGCCGTACCCCCCAGGACATCCACAGCCGGGCTAAGGCGTAGCCGAGGACGAACACCGCCGGTTGCGCCCAGGCGGTCTCGCCGAGGAGGCCCAGAGCCTCCTCGCGCGCCGCCGGCAGCGGATAGAGCAGGGCGGTCAGGTCCCGTCCGAGCGCCGGTCGCAACAGCTCGGAGCAGTGCTCGACGGCGCTACGGAAGACCTCCTCCTCGGCATAGAGCTCGGCGGCCACCCCAACCTTCTGGGTGCCCTGTCCCGGCAGCACGAAGGCGACCGGACGGGGGTGGAGGGGCGCCTCGCCCAGCGACACCGCGCCCGGCGCGCCCTGAGCGAAGGCCGCGGCGGCGGCAGCGGCGGCAGTGGCATCCCGGCAGACCAGGGCGGCGCGGAAGGCGAAGGCCCGGCGGCCCTGCTGCAGGGTGAAGGCGTCGTCGGCGAGCGAGCGCGGCGCCGCGGCGGTGGCGCCCCGATCCGCCCAGCGCGCCGCCAGGCGATCCCCCAGGGCCGCGCGGGCCGCCGCCGTGCGCGCGCTCCACACCAGGAGCTGCCACGGCCGGCCGGGGTCCGACTCCCGCCGCGGCGCCTCCTCGACGATGACGTGGGCGTTGGTGCCGCCGATGCCGAACGCGCTCACCCCCGCCCGGCGCACGCCGCCTGAAGGCTCCCAGGGAGCGGACTGGGCGCTGACGTAAAACGGCGAGCCGGCGAAGTCGATCTCCTTGTTGGGGGTGGAGAAATGCAGGCTCGGCGGCAGCGTCCGGTGCTCCAGGGCGAGGATCGTCTTGATCAGGCCGGCGATCCCCGCGGCGGCGTCCAGATGGCCCAGGTTGGTCTTCACCGAGCCCACGGCGCAGAAACCCCGCGCCGCCGTGCGGGCGCGGAAAGCCTCGCTCAAGGCGGCGATCTCGATCGGATCTCCCAATCGGGTGCCGGTGCCGTGGGCCTCGACGTAGGAGACCGTCTCTGGGTCGACACCGGCGACCGCCAAGGCTTCCGCGATCACCCGCGTCTGGCCGCCGGGACCGGGGGCGGTGAAGCCGATCTTGCCGGCGCCGTCGTTGTTGACCGCCGAGCCCTTGATCACCGCCCGGATGGGATCGCCATCCTTGAGGGCGTCGAGCAGCCGCTTGAGCACGACGACGCCGACCCCGTCGCCGTCGAGCGTGCCTGCCGCCGCGGCGTCGAAGGCGCGGCAGTGGCCGTCCGGCGAGAGGATGCCACCCTCCTCGTAGAGGTAGCCGGCGGCGTCCCGCTGCCGGACCGACACGCCGCCGGCGAGGGCGAGGTCGCACTCCCGGCTGAGCAGGCTCTGGCAGGCCATGTGAACCGCCACGAGGGAAGATGAGCAGGCGGTCTGGACGTTGATGCTGGGACCTTTCAGATCGAGCTTGTAGGACACCCAGGTGGGCAGGAACTCCTTCTCGTTGGCGATCTGTACGCGGAGCGGCCCGACGCTCGCGACGAGACCCGGCTGGGCGTAGAGATCGAAGAAGTAGCTGCACGAGCTGCCGCTCGCGAAGACGCCAATCGCACCGGAATTGCCCGTATTTCCGGCACCGCCGGCAGCGCCCGGGAGGCGGGCGGGATCGCAGCCGGCGTCTTCGAGCGCGTGCCAGCAGGTTTCGAGAAACAGCCGGTGCTGCGGGCTGGTGATCTCGGCCTCGCGCGGGGTGAAGCCGAAGAAGGCGGCATCGAAGAGGTCGCTCCCGGCCAGCGCTCCCCGCGCCCGGACGTAGCGGGGATGGCGCAGGAGCTCCTCCGGCACGCCCGCCGCGAGGAGCTCGGCGGGCGAGAAGACGGAGATCAATTCCTCGCCCTGGCGCAGGCGGTCCCAGAGCTCGGCGAGGTCGCCCGCCCGCGGGAAGCGGCCGGCCGCTCCCACGATGGCGACCTCGTAGGCCCGCCGGTCTTCCATTTGCTCTGCCATCGCCGTCGATCCCTCTACGCCCCGGCCGGCCGCGGCCGCCGGTTCCTTCCGCTCAGGCGGGCCTGCGCCCGCGCGTCGCCTTCCTCGGCCGCGGTCGGCGCCTGTCGCCCCTCGGTGAGCAGCCGGGCAAGGCCGCCGCGGCCACCGGTGTCGCCGATCGTCGGCGTACGGAAGAGGTCGACGATCGAGACCTCGCGGTCGAAGTGAAGCAGGATCGCGCGCTGCAGCTCTAAGAGCAGCAGCGAGTGGCCGCCGAGGTCGAAGAAACTGTCGTGAATGCCGACCGGGTCGCGACCGAGGAGCTCACGCCAGATCGCCACCAGCCGCTCCTCGGTCGGGTTGCCCGGCGGGCTGTAGGGAGCGGCCGACACCGCGAGCGCCTCGCCGCCGGCAGCCGCGAGCGCCCGCCGGTCGAGCTTGCCGGTCGGCGTCCGCGGCAACGCCCCGAGGAGCACGAAGTCGGCGGGCACCATGGGTTCCGGCAGCCGGCGGCGCAGCCGCTCGCGCAGCTCCGCGGCGCTCACCACGACACCCTCCTGGGCGACCACGTAGGCGAGCAGCCGGGAACGCTGCCCGCCGACCTCCGGTGCCGAAGAGGTCGCCAAGGCGACCGCGCCGTCGCGAACGCCCGGGCAAGCGAGAAGCGCCGCCTCGATCTCCCCCAGCTCGATGCGGAAGCCGCGCACCTTGACCTGCTGGTCGACGCGGCCCAGGAAGTCGAGCTCATCGCCGTCGCGCCGGCGCCGCACGAGGTCCCCGGTACGATAGAGACGCTGGCCGCCGCGGGCGGACGAAAGGTCGGGCCAGGGGTCGGGGACGAATCTCTCCGCGGTCAGCTCCGGCCGGCCGAAATATCCGCGGGCGAGCCCAGAGCCGCCCAGGAAGAGCTCCCCCGGCACGCCCGCGGGCGCCGGCTCGCCCCAGCGGTCGAGCACGTGGGCCCGAGTGCCGGGGAGGGGCCGGCCGATACCCGGCGCCCGTTCACGGTCCCTCCCTTGGAGCGCCGCCGTCGAGTAGGTGGTGTCCTCGGACGGGCCGTAGAGGTTCCACACCCGGTCGACCGAGCCGAGCGCGTAGAGGGCCGCGACCAGGGCCCCCGGTAGCGCCTCCCCCGCCAGGTTGACCGTGCGCACCGAGGCCGGCAGGCCGCCGCCGCGCACCAGCTCGGCGACCGCCGAGGGCACCGTATTGACCAACGTCACCTCGCGGGCGGCGGGGAGCGCCGGCAGGGCGAGGGCGTTTTCGGCCAGGATCACCCGACCGCCCCAGGCGAGGGGGACGAAGAGCTCGAAGACCGAGAGGTCGAAGCCGATCGCGGTGGCGAAGAGGACGCCCGAGAGCTCGGCGTCGCTCCACACCCACCGCGCCCAGCGCACCATGGCGACGGCGCTCCGGTGTTCCAGGGCCACCGCCTTGGGCCGCCCGGTCGAGCCCGAGGTATAGATCAGGTAGGCGAGGTTCGCCGGCGTCGGGGCGCCCTGGGGCGGTGCCGACGCCGGCCCCGCCGCCGTCGCCCGTCCCGCGGAGTCGAGCCGGATGCGGTGCACGTCCGCGGTCGTCTGCCACTCCACCACGCCGTCCCGGGTGAGGAGGACCGCCGCCGCCGAATCCCCCAGCATCAGGGCCAGGCGTTCGACCGGAGAGGCCGGATCGAGCGGCACGTAGGCCCCGCCCGCCTCGAGAACGGCGAGGAGCGCCACGACGAGCGCCGTGCCGCGCTCCAGGCAAACGCCCACCCGGGTCTCGGGACCGACGCCCGCCGACCGCAGCACCGCGGCGAGGCTCACCACCCGCCGCCAGAGCTCGCCATAGGTCAGCCGTTCGCTCCCCACGACCAGCGCCTCGGCCGCGGGCGTCCGCGCCACCTGCGCCGCCACCAGCTCGTGCAGGCAGAGATCCCCGGCGGGCACGGCGGCGGCGCCCGTTTCGCCCGCTTCTCCCGCTTCTCCAATACCCATACCCGCGGCGAGCACCTCGCAACGCTCGGCGGCGGAGAGCAGCGGCAGCTCCGAGATCCGCCGGCCGGGCGCGAGGCCGTCCAGGAGGCTGGTGAGCCAGCCCACCCAGCGCTCCGCCGTCGCCGACTCGAAGAGGTCGGTGGCAAAGGAGAGACTGCCGGCCAGGCCTCCATCCGTCCCTTCACCGAGCGACAGGCTGAGGTCGAACTTCTCGCTCCCCGTCTCTACCGCCAGGAGCTCGATGGCCAGTCCCGGTAAGGCCAGCTCGCCGAGCGGCGCGTTCTGGAGCGTCAGCATCACCTGGAAGAGCGGCGCATGCGCCAGGCTGCGCTGCGGGGCGAGAACCTCGACGAGCTTCTCGAACGGCACTTCCTGGTGGGCGTAGGCGCCGAGCGTCGTCTCCCGCACCTGGGCGAGGAGGGCCGCGACGGTAGGATCGGCACCCAGGTTCGCCGGCAGCACCAGGGTGTTGACGAAGAAGCCGATCAGACCCTCGGTCTCCAGGCGGTTGCGGTTGGCGATCGGCGAGCCCACCGCCACCCGCTCCTCGCCGGTGAGGCGGCAGAGCTCGGCCGCGAGCGCCGCGAAGAGCACCATGTAGAGCGTCGCACCATTCTCCCTGGCGAGCCGCCGGACCGCGGCGCCCAGGGCCGCCGGCAGGGCCATCCCCACCGTTGCGCCGCGCTGGCTCGCGACCGGCGGCCGCGGCCGGTCGGTGGGCAGGTCGAGCACCTCCGGTACAGCGGCCAGGAGCTCACGCCACCAGGCGAGCTGCGCCGCCAGCACGTCGCCCTGGAGCCACCGCCGCTGCCAGAGCGCGTAGTCCGCGTATTGGACCGGCAGGGCCGGGAGAGCGGGACGCTCCCCGGCGCTCCACGCCCCGTAGGCCGCCGCCAGCTCGCGGACGACCACCCCCATCGACCAGCCGTCGGCGACGACGTGGTGAACGTTGAGAGCCAGGACGTGCTCTAAAGCCGCGGTGCGGAGGACGAGCGCGCGGAAGACCGGCCCCCGCTCCAGATCGAAGGCGCGCCGCGCGTCCTCCCGCACCCAGTGGTCGAGGGCCCCGGCGCGTTCGGCCGCCGGCAGGGCGGTGAGGTCGACCACGGGGAGCGGCAGGGCGGCCGGCGGCGAGATCATCTGCACCGGCCCGGGGTGGAAGGTCGTCCGCAGCACCGCGTGGCGTTCGACGATCGTCGTCAGGCCGGCGGCGAGGGCCGGCAGCGCCAGAGCGCCACCAAGCTTCAGGGCCACCGGAATGTTGTAGGCGGCGCTCGCCGGATCGAGCTTGGCGAGAAACCACAATCGCTCCTGGCCGAACGACAGGGGGGACGCACCGTCCCGAGGCATGGGGACGAGCGGCGGCGCCACCGTCGCCGCGGAGTCCCCCGTCGTCCGCGCCACGAGATCGGCGACCCCGGAAACCGTCGGCGCATCGAACACCGCCTTGAGACTGAGCTCGATCCCGAACGTGGTGCGCAGGCGAGACACCAGCTGGGTGGCGAGGAGCGAATGCCCACCGAGGTCGAAGAAGCTCTCCCCCGTGCCGATCTTCTCGGCGTTCTCGATCCCCAGAACCTCCGCCCAGGCGAGGGCGACCAGCTCTTCGAGCGGCGTGCGCGCCTTAGGCGGAGCCCCCGGCCCTCCCGTCCGCTCGCCCGTCCAGACGGAAGGCGACGGGGCGGGCAGGGCGCGGCGGTCCACCTTGCCGCTCGCGGTGAGCGGCAGCGTCTCCAGGAAAACGTAGTGCGCCGGGACCATGGGTTCCGGCAGCCATGCCCCAAGATGGCTCCGCAGGGCGGCCGGGGAGGGAGTCTCGCTCCCCCGGGGAAGGACGTAGGCGAGGAGCCGCGAGTCCCCCGGCCGCGCTTCCCGCAGGACGACTGCCGCCGCCTGTACCGACGGATGGGAGGTGAGGACAGACTCGATCTCGCCCAGCTCGATTCTGAGACCGCGGAGCTTCACCTGGTGGTCGAGCCGCCCCAGGTACTCGACCTCCCCGCCGGGCCGCCTCCGCGCCAGGTCGCCCGTGCGGTAGAGCCGGCCGCCGGGGCCGCCGCGGCCGCCGGAAGACGCCGAGAAGGGATCGGGCACGAACCGCTCGGCGGTCAGCTCCGGCCTGCCGAGATAGCCGCGGGCCACCTGCACGCCGCCGATCACGAGCTCCCCCGGCACTCCCATCGGCACCTGGTTGCCTTGCCGGTCGAGCAGGTGGATCTCGGTGTTGGCGACCGGGTAGCCGATCGGCAGCGCCGGCAGAACGCCCGGCAGGACCGGCTCTCTCTCGCACTGCCACCAGGTGACGTCGACCGCCGCCTCCGTCGGCCCGTAGAGGTTGTGCAGCTCGGCCCCCGTGCGCGAGAGAAACTGGCGCGCGAGATCCGGCGGCAGCGCCTCGCCGCTCGCCATCACCTTCCGCAAGGAGACGCAGCGCTCGACGTCCGGCTCGGCCAGGAACGCGCCGAGCATCGAGGGGACGAAGTGGGTGACGGTGATCCCCTCTGAGGCGATCGTCCGCACCAGGTACGAGCTGTCCTGATGCCCGCCGGGGAGGGCGAGCACCATCTTCGCTCCGGTCACCAGGGGCCAGAAGAATTCCCACACCGAGACGTCGAAGCTGTAAGGCGTCTTCTGCAGCACCCGGTCGGCGGCGGTGAGGCCGTAGCGCTCCTGCATCCAGAGAATGCGGTTGACGATCCCCCGGTGGGAGCTCATCACCCCCTTGGGTCGCCCGGTCGAGCCGGAGGTGAAGATGAGATAGGCCAGGTTGTCGGCCGCAAGTCCGTTGGCATCCGCGGACGGACGACCGGCCGTACGGAGCGCCTCTCCCGTCGGGTCGAGCCGGACGAGCCACGCCGAATGGGGCGGCAAACGGTCGAGCAGCCGCTCCTGGGCGAGGATCACCGGCACGTTGCCGTCGGCGAGGAGCGAGGCCAGGCGATCGGCCGGGTGGGCGGGATCGAGCGGCAGATAGGCGCCGCCCGCCTCTCCAATGGCGAGGAGGGCGACCACCATCTCCAGTGAGCGCTCGGCGCAGAGGCCGACGACCGTCTCGGGTCCCACTCCGAGGTCTCTCAGATGGGCGGCGAGCGCCGCGGCGCGGGAGGCAAGACCGGCGTAGGTGAGGACGGCTCCCGCGAAGACGAGGGCGATCGCCTCGGGGCTCGCCGCCGCCTGGCGGGCGAAGAGCTCGGGGAGAGTCCACGCGCCCGCGGCGTAGGCGGTCGCCGTGCCGTTCCATTCGTGGAGCGCCTGGTGCCGCTCGGCGGCCGAGAGCAGCGGCAGCTCCGAGATCCGCCGGCCGGGCGCGAGGCCATCCAGGAGGGTGGTGAACCAACCTACGAAGCGCTCCGCCGTCGCCGGCTCGAAGAGGTCGGTCGCAAAGGAGAGAGCACCGGCCAGTCCTCCATCCTTCCCTTCACCTAGCGACAGGGTGAGGTCGAACTTCTCGCTCCCCGCCTCCACCGCCAGGAGCTCGATCGCCAGCCCCGGTAAGGCCAGCTCGCCGAGCGGCGCGTTCTGGAGCGTCAGCATCACCTGGAAGAGCGGCGCATGCGCCAGGCTGCGCTGCGGGGCGAGAACCTCGACGAGCTTCTCGAACGGCACTTCCTGGTGGGCGTAGGCGCCGAGCGTCGTCTCCCGCACCTGGGCGAGGAGGGCCGCGACGGTGGGATCGGCACCCAGGTTCGCCGGCAGCACCAGGGTGTTGACGAAGAAGCCGATCAGGCCCTCGGTCTCCAGGCGGTTGCGGTTGGCGATCGGCGAGCCCACCGCCACCCGCTCCTCGCCGGTAAGGCGGCAGAGCTCGGCCGCGAGCGCCGCGAAGAGCACCATGTAGAGCGTCGCCCCATTCTCCCGGGCGAGCCGCCGGACCGCCGCGCCCACGGCCGTCGGAAGGGCCACCCCCACCGTCGCACCGCGCTGGCTCGCCATCGGCGGCCGCGGCCGGTCAGTGGGCAGAGCGAGCACCTCCGGCACACCGGCGAGGCGCTCTCGCCACCAGGCGAGCTGCTTCTCCAGCACGTTGTCCTGGAGCCACCGCCGCTGCCAGAGCGCATAGTCCGCGTACTGGATCGGCAGGGCCGGGAGAACGGGACGCTCCCCGGCGCTCCACGCTCCGTAGGCCGCCGCCAGCTCGCGGACGACCACCCCCATCGACCAACCGTCGGCGACGATGTGGTGAAAGTTGAGGGCCAGGACGTGCTCCACAGCTGTGGTGCGCAGAAGGAATGCCCGCAGAACGGGGCCACGCTCCAGATCGAAGGCGCGCCGCGCGTCCTCCCGCACCCAGCGGTCGAGAGCTCCGGCGCGTTCGGTCTCCGGCAGGGCGGTGAGGTCGACCAGGGGGAGCGGCAGGGCGGCCGGCGGCGAGATCACCTGCACCGGCCCGGAGTGGAAAGTCGTCCGCAGCGCCGCGTGGCGTTCGACGATCGTCGTCCAGCTGGCGGCGAGGGCCGGCAGCGCCAGCTCGCCACGGAGCTTCAGGGCCACCGGAATGTTGTAGGCGGCGCTCGCCGGATCGAGCTTGGCGAGAAACCACAGCCGTTCCTGGGCGAACGACAGAGGGGACGCCCCGTCCCGGGGCATGGGGACGAGCGGCGGCGCCGCCGTCGCCGCGGAGCCACCCGCCGTCCGCGCCACGAGATCGGCGATCCCTGAAACCGTCGGCGCATCGAACACCGCCTTGAGACCGAGCTCGACCCCGAACGCGGTGCGCAGGCGAGACACCAGCTGGGTGGCAAGGAGCGAATGCCCACCGAGGTCGAAGAAGCTCTCGCTGCCGATCGCCTGGGCGTTCTCGATCCCCAGAACCTCCGCCCAGGCGAGGGCGACCAGCTCTTCGAGCGGCGTGCGTTCCCTGTGCGAAGCCGCCGGATCTCCCGTCCGCTCGCCCGTCCAGACGGCAGGCGACGGGGCGGGCAGGGCACGGCGGTCCACCTTGCCGCTCGCGGTGAGCGGCAGCGTCTCCAGGAAGACGTAGTGCGCCGGGATCATGGCTTCCGGCAGCCGTGCCCCGAGATGGCTCCGCAGGGCGGCCGGGGAGGGAGACTCGCTCCCCCGGGGAAGGAGGTAGGCGAGGAGCCGGGAGTCGCCCGGCCGCACCTCCCGCAGGGCGACCGCCGCCGCCTGTACCGCCGGGTGGGCGGTGAGGACGGACTCGATCTCGCCCAGCTCGATTCTGAGACCGCGGAGCTTCACCTGGTGGTCGAGCCGGCCCAGGTACTCGACCTCTCCGCCGGGTCGCCGCCGCGCCAGGTCGCCCGTGCGGTAGAGCCGACCGCCCGGAGAGGCGGCGAAGGGGTCCGGCACGAACCGCTCGGCGGTCAGCTCCGGCCTCCCCAAGTAGCCGCGGGCCACCTGCACGCCGCCGATTGCGAGCTCCCCCGGCACCCCCACCGGCACCGGGTCGCCTTGCCGGTCGAGCAGGTGGATCTCGGTGTTGGCGACCGGCCGGCCGATCGGCATCCCAGGCAGCGCGGGCTCACGCTCGCACTGCCACCCGGTGACGTCGACCGCCGCCTCGGTCGGGCCGTAGAGGTTGTGCAGCTCGGCCCCCGTGCGGGAGAGAAACTGGCGCGCGAGCTCCGGCGGCAGCGCCTCGCCGCTCGCCATCACCTGCCTCAAGGAGACGCAGCGCTCGACGTCCGGCTCGGCCAGGAAGGCGCCGAGCATCGAGGGCACGAAGTGGGTGACGGTGATCCCTTCTTCGGCGATCGTCCGCACCAGGTAGGAGCTGTCCTGGTGACCGCCGGGGAGAGCGAGCACCATCTTCGCTCCGGTCACCAGAGGCCAGAAGAATTCCCACACCGAGACGTCGAAGCTGTAGGGCGTCTTCTGCAGCACCCGGTCGGCAGCGGTAAGCCCGTAGCGCTCCTGCATCCAGAGGATGCGGTTGACGATCCCCCGGTGGGAATTCATCACCCCCTTGGGCTTCCCCGTCGATCCGGAGGTGAAGATGAGATAGGCCAGGTTGTCGGTCCCGGGTCCGTCAGAACCTGCGGGCGGACTCCTTCGGGCGCTCCGCGCAGCCAGTCGTCCGTCCTCGGATTCAGACGGACCCGGGACTGGACCGTCGAGCCGGACGAGCCGCGCCGAATGAGGCGGCAGGCGGTCGAGGAGCCGCTCCTGGACGAGGATCACCGGCGCCGCCGCGTCGGCGAGGAGCGAGGCCAGGCGCTCGGCCGGATAGGCGGGATCGAGCGGCAGGTAGGCGCCGCCCGCCGCCTGAATGGCGAGGAGGGCGACCACCATCTCCAGTGAGCGCTCGGCGCAGAGGCCGACGACCGTCTCGGGTCCCACTCCGAGGTCTCTCAGATGGGCGGCGAGCGCCGCGGCGCGGGAGGCGAGACCGGCGTAGGTAAGGACGGCTCCCGCGAAGACGAGGGCGATCGCCTCGGGGCTCGCCGCCGCCTGGCGGGCGAAGAGCTCGGGGAGAGTCCACGCGCCCGCGGCGTAGGCGGTCGCCGTGCCGTTCCATTCGTGGAGCGCCTGGTGCCGCTCGGCGGCCGAGAGCGGAGAAAAGTCCTCGACGGCCGCTCCGGGGTCGGACGCCATCGCCGCCAACGTGCGTTCGTAGAGCCCCGCCAGGGCCAGCGCCTGGGCGTCCGGGAGCCGCCGGCTGTCGTACTCCAGCTCCCAGGTCGCCTGCCGCCCTTCCAAGTCCTGGGCGAAATGGACCATCAGCTTGAAGTTGGCGCCGGGACCCCGCTTGAATCCCAGCACCTCCAGCTGTCCCAGCCGCATCAGGTCGCGCGCCACGTGGAAGTGGACGTAGTTGAAAGCCGCCTCGAAGAGAGGCCGGCGGCCGCGCTCGCTCTGGAGGACGGCATACGGGTAGCGCCTGAAGGGCAGCAGGGCCTCTTCGGCGGCGAAGGCGGTCCGCGCCAGATCCAGCCAGGACCCCGGCGCCAGCCGGCAACGCAGGGGGAGCGTATTGAGGAAGAGACCGCGCACCTCGTCCCCGCCCAGCTCCTCGCTGCGGCCGCTGGTCACCAGACCGGTCACCACCTCGTCTTCCCCGCTCGTCCCGGCGAGCACCCGGAGATGGGCGGCGATGAGGACGCTCTTAAACGGTACCGCCGCCCGCCGCGCGAGCCCCTTCAGGCCGTGAAAGACCGCCGCCGGCAAGGCCCGGGAGACGCTCCGCATCCTGGAGCTGCCCTCGCCCGCCGGCTCCGCCGCGGCCTCCGGCTGAGATGTCCGCACGGGCCAGGCCGGCAGCTCGGCCGCCGGGCAGCCGTCGAGGACCGCGGTCCAATAGGCCGCCGCTGCCGGCGAAGCCGCCGCCTGCCGTTCGGCGAGCACGTGGTCGCGGTAGGTCAGGCGCGGCGGCGGTACCGGCGCGGGCGTCTCGCCACGCAGGAAGGCGAAATAGAGATCGAAGATCTCCACCAGCGTCGAATGCAGGCTCCAGCCATCGAAGATGGCGTGGTTCTCGGTCAGGGTGAACTGGAAGCTCGCCGCCGTCCGCCGATAGACGTGGAAGCGCACCTGCGGCGCCGCGCCGAGAGCGAGGGGCCGCCGCCGCTCTGCGGCGAGGAAGGCGTCCACCCCCGCCTCCTGCTCGTCCTCCGGAAGGTGCCTTAGATCCTCGACGGTGATCGCCAGGGTGGCCGTACGGTGCACGAGCTGCAGCGGCTCGCTATAGCTCGTCAGGTCGAAGGAGGTGCGGAGCATCGGGTGGCGCGCCACCGTCCTCTCCACTGCGGCGCGGAAGGCCGCTTCCTCGAAGGGTCCCCGCAGGTGCCAGCTGTCGACGTTCCGGTAGAGCGGATCGTCGGGCGTCAGCGCCATGTGGTAGAGCATGCCGGCCTGAAGGAACGCCAGGGGGTAGGCATCTTCCAGGCCCGCCGGCAGCCGCCGCCGATCCTCGTCCTCCACGAGCGCGAACGGCGCGACGCTCGGTGCCGGGAGCTCCGGGGACGCCGGGGAAGATGCCGGGGAGGCCTCCAGGCTGGCGGCGAGCGCGGCGATGGTCTGATCCCGAAAGAGATCGGGCAGGCTGAAGGCCCAGCCCAGCTGCGCCGCCTGCGCCACCACGCGGAGGCTCAGGATGGAGTCCCCGCCCAGGGCGAAGAAGTTGTCCTCCACCCCCACTCGATCGACCCCCAGGACCCGCGACCAGACGCTGGCGAGGGCCGTCTCGGCCGCCGTGCGCGGCGCGACGTAGATCTGCTCGAGGTCCGGCCGCTCCTCGCCCGGCGCCGGCAGGGCGCCGCGGTCGAGCTTGCCGTTGCCGGTCAAGGGGAGCGCCGAGAGAACGACGAAGGCCGCGGGCACCATGGAGTCGGGGAGCGTCTCCCTAAGGTGCCGGCGGAGCTCCTCGACCGCCGGCGGGCGGTCTCCGGCGGGGACCAGATAGGCCACCAGGCGACGCTCCTCCACTCCCTCCCCCCGCACCACCACCGCCACCGCGGCGACCGCCTTATGCCGGGCGAGGGCGGTCTCGATCTCTCCCAGCTCGATGCGGAAGCCGCGCACCTTCACCTGGTGATCGATCCGCCCCAGGTAGTAGAGCTCGCCGCTCGCCCGCCAGCAGGCGAGGTCGCCGCTCCGGTAGAGCCGGTCCCCGGGGGCGGCGCCCGGGTAGGGGTTGGGCACGAAGCGCGCGGCGGTGAGCTCGGGACGATTCAAATATCCCATCGTCACTCCCGCCCCCCCCACGCACAGCTCCCCCGCGACGCCGATCGGCACCGGTCTCCCCTCGCGATCGAGCACGTACCCGGCGAGGTCCGGCAGCGGCCCGCCCAAGGGGCTGCCATGCCCGGAGAGGACGTCCTCCCGGCGCAGGCGCCGCGAGGTCACGTGCACAGTGGTCTCGGTGATGCCGTACATGTTGACCAGCGCCGGGCTCTCCCCGCCGTGGCGCGCCCACCAGGAGCGGAGGCTCCGCGGGTTGAGCGCCTCGCCGCCGAAGATCACCCAGCGCAGAGCGAGGTCGTCGCCGTTCCCGACGGCCTCCGGCATCGCCGATATCGCCGATATCGCCGACAGCTGGGCGAACGCCGAGGGGACCTGGGAGAGCACCGTGACCCCCTGCTCGACGAGGAGGGCGCGGAACGCTGCCGGCGAGCGGCTCACCCCGTGGGGCACGACCACCAGCCGGCCGCCGTGGAGGAGCGCACCCCAGATCTCCCACACCGAGAAGTCGAAGGCGAAAGAGTGAAAGAAGGTCCAGACGTCTCCGGGGCCGAACCCGAAGTCGTCCGCCGTAGCGGCGAACAGGCGGACGACGTTGGCATGGCTCACGACGACGCCCTTCGGCTGGCCCGTCGAGCCCGAGGTGTAGATCACGTAGGCCGGCCCGTCCACTCCCGGCACTCCCGCCACGCCCGGGTTCTCCGGCTGGGGACGAGCGTCGCCCGCTTCCAGGTCTTCCGCCGTGAGGACCAGCGCGCCCGTATCGGGCAGCCGCTCCGCGACCTCCCGGCCGGCCACGATGAGGGCGAGGGAGGTGTCCCCGATGAGGAATTGAAGCCGCGCCCGCGGCTGCTCGGGGTCGAGCGGCACGTAGGCGCAGCCGGCCTTGAGGATCCCGAGGAGGCTCGTCACCATCCCGTGGCCGCGCTCCATGGAGAGCCCGACGAGCGAGCCGGCGGCGACGTGGCCCCGCAGCCGGCTGGCCACCCGCCCGGCCCGGCGGTCGAGCTCGCCGTAGCTCCGCGCCTCGTCGCCGCAGACGACGGCGACGGCGTCGGGCGAGCGCTCCACCTGGCGCGCGAAGATGTCGTGCAGGCAGGCCGCCGGCCGCGGGAAGGTCCCGGCGCCGCCCCACTCGACGAGCAGCTGGTGGCTCTCCGCCGCCGAGAGCAGGGGAAGCTCCGCGATCCGCCGCGCGGGATCGCCGACCAGGCCGCCGAAGAGACGCTCGAACTGACCGAGGTAGCGCTCGATCGTGCTGCGGTCGAAAAGGTCCGTGCTGTGCTCCAGGGAGAGCCCGAGCCGCCCGGCCTGCTCCGCGAGGACGAGCGTCAGGTCGAACTTGGCGGTGTTGCCCGAAAGAGCGAAGGGTTCGAGGGCGAGTCCCGGAATCGCCGGCTGCGCGGCGCCCCCGAGCGGGGCGTTCTGCAGCACGAACATCGCCTGGAAGAGCGGCGTCCGCGCCAGGCTGCGTTCCGGGGCCACCTGCTCGACCAGCCGCTCGAAGGGCACATCCTGGTGCGCGTAGGCGGTGAGCGTCTCCTCCCTCACCCGCGCCAAAAGCTCACGGCCGGTCGGCTCCCCGCCGGTGTCGGCGCGGAGCACCAGGGTGTTGACGAAGAAACCGATCAGGTTTTCGATCTCCAAGTGGTTCCGGGCCGCGATCGGGGTGCCGATCGCGAGCAGCTCCTGGCCCGAAGAGCGCGCGAGGAGCACCTCGAATCCCGCCAGCAGCACCATGAAGAGCGTCGCGCCCTCCCCGCGGGCGAGCTGTTGCAGGCCGGCCGTCAACGCCGCCGGGAACGTGGCGCCGCAGGTCGCCCCCGCCGGGATCCGCACCGCCGGCCGCGGCCGGTCGGTCGGGAGCTCGAGCTCCGGTGGAAGGCCGAGGAGCCGTTTCCCGTAGGCTGGCGGCACGCCCGAAGGCTCCTGATCGAGCCACCGGCGTTGCCAGAGAGCGTAGTCGGCGTACTGGAAGGCGAGAGGCGGCAGCGGCGAAGGCCGGCCCGCCGCGAAGGCCTGGTAGAGAGCCGTCAGCTCGCGGATCAGCACCTCCATCGACCAGCCGTCGGAGACGATGTGGTGCATGGCGACGACGACGACGGCGCGGTCCGCCGCGAGGCGCAGGAGGAGCGGCCGGAAGAGCGGCCCCCGCGCGAGGTCGAAGGGCCGGAGCGCGGACTCTTCCGCCCAGAGCCGCGCCTCCACCTCGGCGGCGCCTAAGGTAGCGAGGTCGACGACGGCGAGAGCCGGCAGGGCGGCGGAGCCGGGCGCGAGGATGACCTGCTCGGGCTCGCCGTCCCGGCCCGGGAGGCAGGTGCGCAGAGACTCGTGCCGCCTCGTAAGCTCTTCGAAGCTGCGCGCTAGGACGCCGACGTCGAGCTTGCCGAGGAGCCGCAGGGCGACGGCCAGGTTGTAGGTGCTCGCCCGCGGATCGTACTGATGGAGGAACCAGAGCCGCTCCTGGGAGAAGGAGAGCGGCAGGCGCGCCGGCCGCGGTAAAGCGACGAGCGGCGGCGCCGCGATCCCCTCCCCCCGGCGCCGCAGCTCCGCGACCCGACCGCCAAGCCCGGCGACCGTCGGGGCCTCGAAGAGCGCCCGGAGCGGCAGGTCGACCCCGAGCGCGGCCCGGCTCCTCGACACCACCTGGGTGGCGAGGAGCGAATGGCCGCCGAGCTCGAAGAAGTTGTCGTTCACCCCTATCTGCCCGATGCGGAGCACCTCGCTCCAGATGCCGGCGAGCAGCTCTTCGATCGGCGTCGCGGGCGCCGCGTAGTCCGCCGCCGCGCCAAGGCGGGCGAGCTTCGGCGGTGGCGGCAGGGCCGCCTGATCGAGCTTGCCGTTGGCGTTTACCGGCAGCTCGGCGAGGGTGAGGAAGGTGCGCGGCACCATGTGCTCCGGCAGCTCGCGCTTGAGGTGCGCCCGCAGCTCCTCCGTCAATATCGGAGCGCCCGGGATACCCTCTTCGCCGACGACGTAGGCGACCAGCTGGTGCTCCTCCCCGGGACCGCCGGCGAGGGCGACCACCGCCGCGTCGCGGACCGCCGGGTGGCGCGCCAGCACGGTCTCCACCTCGCCGACCTCGACCCGGAAGCCGCGGATCTTCACTTGGCCGTCCAGCCGCCCGATGTATTCGATCCGCCCGTCGGCCAAAGCGCGCCCGAGGTCGCCGGTGCGGTACATCCGCGCGCCGGGGTGGGCGGAGAAGGGATCGGGGACCATCTTCTGCGCCGTCTGCGCCGGGTCGTTCAGGTAGCAGCGGGGAACGCAGGCACCACCGGCGCAGATCTCGCCGCGCACGCCGACCGGCACCGGCAGGAGCGTGGCGTCGAGGAGGTGGACGGCGACGCTTAAGATGGCGCGGCCGACCGGCGGGATGGGCGGCCACGCGGCTGGCGCGCCCTCTAGAGTCCAGGCGCAGACGACGTGCGTCTCCGAGGCGCCGTACTGGTTGTGCAGCCGGCAGCCGCCGCCCAGCCGTTCGAAGAGGCCGCGCACCTGGGGGGTGATGCGCAGCTGCTCGCCCGCCGTCACCACTTCGCGGAGACGCGTCGGCAGATTCGTCGAGCCTTCCACCGCGTCGGCCAGATGCTTGAGCGCCGCATAGGGAAGATGCAGGCGCTCGATCCGCTCGGCGACCAGGAACGCCGGCAGGTTGGCAAGATCGCGGCGGGTCATCTCGCCGGCCAGGACCAGCGCTCCGCCCGAGCACCAGCAGGAGAAGATCTCCTGGAAGCTGACGCAGAAGCCGAAAGTGGAGAACTGGACCGTCCTCGCCCCCGCCGCGAGCGAGGGGTCCTGCGACTGCCAGGCGACCAGGTTGGCGAAGTTCCGGTGGGTCACCAGAATCCCCTTCGGCTGCCCGGTCGAACCCGAGGTGTAGATCGCGTACATCGGGTTGTCGAGGGTCACCCCGATCGCCGGATCGCCGGTATCTTCGGCGGCAAGCGCGGCGAGTTCGCGCTCCCACTCGTCCTCCAAAGAGCCGTCGTCGAGGCAGAGGGCGATCCCGACATGGCTGGGGAAATGGCGGAGCAGCGGCTCTTCGGTGAGCAGCACGGCGAGCCGGGCGTCGTCGATGATCGTCGCCAGCCGCTGCCACGGATACGCGGGATCGAGCGCCACGATGGCGCCGCCGGCCTTGAGCACGGCGAGCGCCGCGACCACCATCTCGATCGAACGTTCGACGCAGATCCCCACCAGGGACTCCGGCCGGACGCCGTGGCGGGCCAGGCGGTACGCCAGGCGGTTGGCCTGCCGGTTGAGCTCGCGGTAGGTCAGCCGGCGCTCGCCGTCGACGACCGCGGGAGCGTCGGGCGTCCGCGCCGCCTGCGCCTCGACCTGGTGGTGGACCGGCAGGAGGCCATCAGGCGGCAGGCTCGCGCCCGACCACTCGCGGAGGATCTGGTGGCGCTCGCTCTCGTCCAAGAGCGAGAGGGCCGAGAGCGGCAGCGCGAGGTTCGCCACCAGGGCGCGGCCGAGACTCTCGAAGTGGCGGTAGAACCGGCGCGCCGAGCTCTCGTCCAGGAGATCGGAGTTGTGCTCGACGACCCCCTCCAGGGTGCCTTCGATCTCCATCCAGAACATCGTCAGGTCGAACTTCGCCGTGCCGGTCGCGAGCGCCAGGTAGGAGAGGTCGAGCTCCCCCGCCGGCACCCGCGCCCGCGGCTGGTTCTGGAGCACGAGCATCACCTGGAAGAGGGGATTGCGGCTCATGTCGCGATCGGGCAGCAGCTCTTCGACGAGGAGCTCGAACGGCAGGTCCTCGTGCTCGTAGGCGCCGAGCGTCACCTCCTGCACCCGGGCCAGCAGCTCGCGTCCGGAGGGATCGCCCGAGAGGTCGGTCCGCAGCACCACCGTATTCGAGAAGAAGCCGATCACCCCTTCGACCTCGCGCCGGTTGCGGTTGGCGATGGGCGAGCCGACCGCCACGTCCGTCTGCCCGGCGTAGCGCAGGAGGAGAGCCTTGAAGATCGTCAAGAGCACCATGAAGAGCGTGGTGCCGGAGTGCCGCGCCAGCTCCTGAAGGCTCACGAAGAGCGCCGCGTCCAGCTTCACGCCGCGGCTCGCGCCGCGGAACCGCTCGATCGCCGGCCGCGGCCGGTCGCCCGGCAGCTCCAGGCCGCGGCAGCCGGAGAGGCGCGCGCGCCAATAGGCGAGGTGCCCGGCGAGCAGTGCACCCTGCAGGTGCTCGTGCTGCCAGACGGCAAAGTCGCCGTATTGGATGGGGAGCGGCGGCAGCGGCGACGGGCGGCCGGCGCCGAACGCCTGGTAGAGGGCGGCGATCTCGCGGACGAAGACGACCGCCGACCAGCCGTCCGAGATGATGTGGTGCATGTTGTAGACGACCGCGTGGTCGTCTTCGCCGAGCGCGAAGAGGAGCAGCCGGAGGAGAGGCCCACGGGCGAGGTCGAACGGTCGCCGCGCCTCGCCGGTGGCGCGGCGGATCAGCTCGCCGTCCCGAAGAGCTTCTGGCAGGCCGGAGAGGTCGACGAGCGGAAACGGCACCGCCTGCGGCGGATCGACGACCTGGTGGGGTTGCCCACCCCGATCGAGAAAGCGGGTGCGCAGCGATTCGTGGCGCCGCGCCAGCTCGTCAAGGCCCGCCGCGAAGACGTCGCGGCGGAGCCTCCCCCGCAGGCGGACCGCCGAGGGCAGGTTGTAGAACGAGGTGCCGGGCTCCAGCTGGTCTAAAAACCACAGCCGCTGCTGGGAGAACGAGAGCGGCAGCGGGCCGCTCCGATCGACGGCGCGGAGCTCTGGCAGACGGGTGCCGGCCTGCTTGCGCTTGAGCTGCTCGACGAACAGCGAGAGCTTGTTCGCCGGGATGTCGAGAACCTGGAGAACCTGGGAGGTGGGTTCCGTCATGCGCTTTCTCCACCGGCCACAGCCGCCGCTTCAGCACCCGAGGCGAGGAGCTCCGCCACCAGATCCGCGCCCAGCTGCTTCACCATCTCGTCGGTCACCAGCTGCGCCAGGCCGGCGAGGGTGGGATGCTCGAAAATGCTCCGCACCCGAAGCTCCACCCCCAGGGCATCGCGCACGTGGGCCGCGAGCCGCATGCCCTGGAGAGAGTGGCCGCCCAGATCGAAAAAGTTATCCTGGGCCCCCACCCGCTCGATGCCGAGGAGGGTCTCCCAGATCCCCGCCAGCGCCTGCTCGATCGCGGTCCGCGGCGCGACGAATGTCACTGCTGGGCGGCCACCGCGACCGGGCTTCGGCAGGGCGTTGCGGTCGACCTTGCCGGAGGGCAGGCGCGGCAGCTCGGGGACGTCCAGGATCGCCACCGGGACCATGGCCGCGGGGAGCCGCGCGGCGAGGAAGGTCCGCAGGTCGGCGGCGGGTGCATCGGTCGCCTGCAACGTCAGTGGCGCCGCCGCCGGTACTGCCGGCCGCGCTGCCGGAGACTTCCGGCGCTCGGGCCGCACGCAGTAGAGATTCCAGATCGGTGTGCCGGTGAGAAAGGCATCCTGTTCCAAAGCCACCGAAAAACCCTTCCCGGCGAGGAGCGACCGGATCGTTTCGAGACGCCCGTCCTGGTCGTGGACCTCGATCACGAGCTGCCCGATCCGGCGCCAATCCTCGTCCGCGATCCCCGAGAGCACGTCGAGCTCGCTCTTTTCCACGTCGATCTTCAGCAGGTCGATCCACTCGACCCGGCTTTCCCGCAGAATCTCGGAGAGGGTCCTGATCCGGCACTGGACGACCTCGCCGGCAAACCGCCCGGCCGTCAGGTGCTCGATGTCCGAGTCGACGAGCCCGTCGTGGGAGAGGATGGTGCGGGTGACGCTCTCCTCGTCCCTGGCGTCGGCATAGCGGCCGGACATCGCGGACCAGCCCGAATAGAACGTGAACGGAGCGCTCCCCGCGCGCTCGCCCAAGGCGCAGGGGAAGAGCTCCACGTCGAGCCCGTAGAGGGAGACGTTGGTCTGGAGCTTCTCAAAGATCGCCGGAATGGGCTCGAAGGCGAGCACGCGGCTCGCCGGGAAGCGCTCTTTGACGTAGAGGGTGAAGAGGCCGACGTTGGCCCCCACGTCGACGACACAGGCACCGTCAGCAAGCTCGACACCGTGGCGCAGGTAGCTCCCGTCGGTGAAGATCTCGCGGTAGACCACCTCCGCTTCGTTGCGGTTGACGCAGGCGATCCGGAGACCGCCGGGAAGCTCGCAGAGGTCGTCCAAGGGCGGGGCGGCGTCAGCGATGCCAGCGGCATTGGCGGCATGACGGACCACATAGCCGACGAGGCGAGGCTCGCCGGGAACGTCCTCGCGGAGGACGACGACGGCGTCGCGCACCGCCGGGTGCTCGGAGAGGCGCGCCTCGATCTCCCCCAGCTCGATCCGCACACCGCGCAGCTTCACCTGGCTGTCGATCCTGCCGAGGATCTCGATCGCCCCGGTCGGCGCGAAGCGCCCGAGGTCGCCGGTCCGGTAGAGGCGGCCGCCGGGCGGCCCCCAGGGGTCGGGGACGAACCGCTCGGCGGTCAGCTCCGGCCGCCCGCGGTAGCCGCGGGCGAGACCGGCGCCCCCGAGGACGATCTCGCCCGGCAGCAGCCGGGGGACCGGACGCAGGAGGCGATCCACCAGGTAGATCCGGACGTTGGCGAGCGGACGGCCGATGGGCACGACGTCCGCGAGAGGCTCGCCGCGCGGGCAGACGTGAAACGAGGCGTCGATCGCCGCCTCGGTCGGGCCGTAGAGGTTGCAGAGGGCCGCTCCGGTCTCCGCCAGGAGACGTTTCGCCACCGCGCCCGGGAGCGCCTCGCCGCCGCAGAACATCGCGCGGAGCGACCGGCACTTCTCCCCCACGCCCTCCTGGTCGAGGAAGGCGGCGAGCTGGGATGGCACGAGCTGGAGGACCGTGATGCCGTGGCGCGCCACGGCGTCGAGCAGATAGCGGCTGTCCCGATGGCCGCCGGGCTCGGCGAGGACGACCTGGGCGCCGGCGAGCAAGGGGACGAAGATCTCCCAGATCGAGGCGTCGAAGCCGTACGGCGTCTTCTGGAGGACCCGGTCGCTCTCCCCCAGCGGAAACTCGCGCTGCATCCAGAGGAGCCGGTTGGCGATGGCGGCATGCGACATCATCACGCCCTTGGGCCGGCCGGTGGAACCGGAGGTGTAGAGGACGTAGGCCAGGTTCTCGGGTAGAGCCAATGGCGGCGATGTTGGCGACATTGGCGACGTCGGCAGGGGCTCGGAGCTTTCCACCTCCGCCGGCCGTTCGTCCAGGCGGACCACCCGCAGGCCGCCGCCGCGCGGTGCTTCGCCGGCGGCGCCGGCGCCAACGAGCAGCAGCGACGCTCCGCAGTCCGCCAGCATGAAATCCCGGCGCTCCCGTGGGTAGCCGGGATCGATGGGGACGTAGGCGCCCCCCGCCTTGGCGACGGCGAGGAGGGCGATCACGAGGTCGAACGAACGTTCGACGTGGAGGGCGACCGGCACCTCCGGCCCGACGCCCAGCCGGCGCAGAAGATGGGCCAGCCGGTTCGCCCGCGCCTCCAGCTCGCCGTAGTCGAGGGTCTCGCCCGCGGCGACCAGGGCGACGTTCCGCGGCGAGACCCGCGCCCGCGCCTCGAAGAGCGCCGCCAAAGTGACCGCCGCGCCGAGATCGGTCGCCGTAAGGTTGAGCTCGGAGAGGATCTGCCGGCGCTCGCTCTCGGAGAGAAGATCGAGCTCGCCGGCGGCGACCGCCGGGCGCTCCCCCGCGTCGCTTAAGAGAGCGGTGAAACGGCTCGCCAGCAGCTCGGCCTGGTCGGCAGGCAGCACGGCGGCGTCGTACAGAAGCTCGATCTCCATCGAGCCTCCGTCGCGGCGCACTCCGGCGAGCTTGACGACGAAGCGGTCGTCGAGCACGCTGGCCTCGTCGAGAGAGAAGCGGACACCGTCCACCCGCCAGGCCGGGGGCAGCTCCCGCCATTCGAACCCGAAGGGAAAGAAACGGGGGGTCCCCTGGGGAAGGTCGAGCCCCTCCCAGGAGAACGATTCCTGGCGGCTCGAAAGCTCCTCCAGGCGTCCGGCGAGCACCACGGCGGCGGCGGCGAGCGGGGTCGCCTCCAGAATACCCGACTGGCAAGGAACGTAGCGGGAGAAGGGCCCCAGGGCGCCCGCCAACTCCTCGAACCCGCGGCCGGGGACGGCCACCCCCACCATTACCCGTGACGTTTCGAGATAGCGCTGCAGGAGAAGCATCCAGGCGGCGAGCACCACGGCGGACGGCGTGGCGGCCTCGCCTCCGGCGGCGACGAGATTCTCGACGGCGGCCGTGGAGAGGGGACGACGAAGGGTACGGGGGACGAACCGCGTCTCCGCAGTTGCATCCGCCGCCCCTGGAAGCCGGGCGCGGAGCGCCGCCGCCAGTCCGGGCGTCTGCCACAGCTTGCGCGCCGCCTCCTCATGCGCGGCGGCAGCCTCCTGCTGCCAGCCGGCGAAGTCGGCATACTGCACCGTCTCCAGAACCGGTCCGGCCGCGCCCTCCGCGTCCTCCGCGCGCTGGCGCGCCTGATAGTGGCGCCCGATCTCGCGCGCCAGATGGATCAGGGTCTCCCGGTCGGCGCAGAGGGCGGGTAGCTCGATCTGCAACCGGTGGAGATCGTCCGCTCGCTTCAGCAGGCGAGCCTCTACGATCGGCTCGTTCGCTGGCACGTTCGCCGGCAGAGCGGGGGCGTCGATGCCCTCCTCTCCCTCGCGCCAGGAGAGGGCCGTCTCCGCCGCCGCGACCACCTGGAGCGGGAGCTTCATCCCCGGCACGAGGGGGAAGCGGGTGCGCAGAATCTCATGGCGTTCGATGACCCGGGAGAGCGCCGCCCGTAAGGCCGCCGGATCGATCGCTCCTTCGAGGAGGATGGCGAGCCGGGCACGCAAGGGCTCCGCGGTCGCGAGCGCCAGATTCCACAGGCGCTCCTGCTGGAGCGAAAGGCGGAATCCTTCGATCGTCTCACTCATTCAAAGCCTCCTCCAAAACCGCCACCGCCTGCCGCCTATGCAGGCTGAAGCTCTCGCGATGAGCGCTCTTGACCGCCGCCGCCAGAGCGGCGCGGCGTTTTGTCTCCGCCTCCCTCAAGATCTCCCCAAGATGCCGGAGCGGGGTTTCCGGCGCGGTGGTCACCTGGTCGAGCACCTGCCGGAGGTTCTCCCCCATCCAGCCGACGGTCAGCGCGTCGAACAGGTCGGTGCTGTAGAGAAACGTGGCCTTCAGATCCTGCCCCTGGCGGCTCACGGTCAGGCTCAGATCGAACTGGGTCGACTCGCTCGCGAAGGGGAACTCGGCCACCTCCAGGCCGGGCAGGGCCACGGTCTCGGCCAGGTCGCCTTCGATGAGATTGAACGTCACCTGGAAGAGCGGGTTGTGGCCGAGGTCGCGTTCCGGTCGGAGTTTCTCGACCAGCCGGTCGAACGGCATGTGCTGGTGCCTCAGCGCCTCGATCAGCTCCTGGCGGACGCCTTCGAGCAACTGCCGGAAGGTCGGGTCTCCAGCGAGGTCGAGCCGCAGGGGGAGAGGGTTGACGAAGAGACCGATCAACCCCTCGATCTCGGGCTGGTGGCGGGCTCCGAAGGGAGCGCCGACGACCAGATCCTCCTGGCCCGAGCCGTGGTACAGAAGGACGGCGAAGGCGGCCAGGAGGGTCATGAAGGTCGTGCAACCTTCCAAGTCCGCGAGCCCCGCGACCCGGCGGCAGAGCTCGGCGGGGAAACTCGTCTCCAGGCGGGCACCGCGATAGCTCTGCCGGGCCGGGCGCGAGCGATCGGTCAACAGGCGCAGGAGGGGCGGCGCCCCGGCGAGGCGGCGAAGCCAGTAGGCGCCGAGCGCGTCCACGGCCTCCTCCGGCAGGCGCTGCCGCTGCCAGAGCGCGAAATCCGCGTACTGCACCGGCAGCTCGGCCAGGGGGGAGGGCCGGCCCGCGGAGAGGGCCGCGTAGAGCGCCAGGATCTCGCGGACGAGGATGCCCATCGACCAGCCGTCGCTCGCGATGTGGTGGACGGAGAGAGCGACGACGTGGTCTTCCTCTGCCAAGCGCAGCAGGACACCGCGGAGCAGCGGACCGCGGCCGAGATCGAACGGGCGGCCGGCCTCTTCGCCGGCTAAGGCCTGGGCCGCCGCCTCGCGCCGGCTCTCCGGCAGCCCCGCCAGATCGACCCGCGGCAGCACGCCGGGGTCCGCCTCGCGGATCTCCTGCACCGGCGCCCCTTCCCGCAGAGCGAAGACCGTGCGGAGCGACTCGTGGCGGCGCACGATCTCCCCCAGGCAGAGCGCCAGCACCCGAGAGTCGAGCGGCCCGCGGACGCGGAGCGCCACCGGGATGTTGTAGAGCGGCGAGCCCGGTTCGAGCTGATCGATGAACCACAGGCGCTGCTGGGCGAAGGAGAGCGGGAGCGGCCCGCCGCGGGGAACCGGAACGATCGGCGCGATCGGAGCGTTCGGCGCGGTCGGGGCGGTCGTCGCCGCCGCAGCCTTCTGTTCACCCTGAAGACGGGTGACGGTGAGAGCGATCTCCTCGACCGTCGGCCGCCTGAAGACCTCGCGGAGCGGGACCTCGACGCCGAGCCTGGCGCGCATCCGCGACAGCAGGAGGGTCGCCGACAGCGAGTGCCCGCCGAGCGCGAAGAAGCTATCCCGGATGCCGATCCGCGGGACCGCCAGGAGCTCCGAGAAAATGCCGCACAGCTCCTCCTCGACCGGCGTCCGCGGGGCGACGTGCTCGCGGCGCAGGAGCCCCCCCGGATCGGGCAGCCCCTGGCGATTCACCTTGCCGCTCAAGGTGCGCGGCAGGGCCTCCATCTCCACGAAGACCGAGGGGATCATGGCCTCCGGCAGGCGAGCGCGCAGAAACTCGCCGAGCCGGTCCGGCTCCAGCTTGCCCTTGGCGACGACGTAGGCACAGAGGAACTTGTTGCCCTGGACGTCGTCGCGGGCCGCAACCACCGCCTCGGCGACCGCGGGATGATCGCGGAGGAGATCCTCGATGGGCGCGACCTCGATCCGCACGCCCCGCACCTTGACCTGCTGGTCGCGCCGGCCGAGGATCTCGAAATTTCCATCCTCCCGCACCCGCCCCAGATCTCCCGTCTTGTAGACGACGTCGTCCGGCCGGTCGCTCCACGGGTTCTGGATGAAGACTTCGCCTGTGAGCTGCGGCTGGTTGAGATAGCCCAGGCTGCGGTACGGGGTGCGGATGTAGATCTCGCCCACTTTGTTCGGCCGGCAGACCTGGCCCTTGTCGTCGACGACGATCGCCCGCGCGCCCGGCATCGGCTGCCCGATCGGCACGAATTGCGCACCGCCGTCCTCCGGCCGCACCCGGTGGAAAAACTTGACCATCGTCGTCTCGCTCGGCCCGTAGAGATTGATCATCTCGATGCGGTCGCCGAAGACGGTGTGCCAGCGCCTGACGTCTGTAGGCAGCAGCGGCTCGCCGGCCAGGAGCACGTGGCGGAGTGCCTGGAAACGGCCCGCATCGAGGTCCAGGGCGAGGAGCGAACGGAAGAGCGACGGCGTGCAATGGAGGAGCTCGACACGCTGCTCCTCGATCCACTCCGCCAACCTTCGGCCGTCGAGGAGCACCTCCCGCCCTCCCGGCACGCAGACGGTCCCCCCCGCCGCCAGGGGGACGAAAGCGTCGCGCAGAAAGGCGTCGAAGGCCGGCGAGGTGAATTGGCTGACCCGGGTTCCCGGACCGATCCCCAGCGCCTCGATCTCCCAGCGGATAAAGTGATCGATCGCCTTCAGGCGACCGGCGATGCCCTTCGGCCGACCGGTCGAGCCGGAGGTGAAGTAGACGTAGCAGAGGCCCTCCGGGTCGCGGGGCGGGATGTCCGCCGGGAGCGCCACGCCCTTCGACACCACGCCGTTTCCGCGGGTATCAAGCGGCGCGAGCGGCAGCACGGTGACCTCGAAGCCGAGCGTCCGCCGGAGCTCCGCGAGAGCCTCTTCGTGCTCGGGGCCGACCAGCCAGAAGCGCGGCTCGACCTCCGCGATCACCGCCGGCAGCGTGGCGACCGGAAAACCGAAGTCCAGGGGGACGAACGCACAACCCGCCTCCAGAGTACCGAGCATCGCCGCAATGACGTCGCCCACCCGGTCGGCGACGATGGCGACGAGCGACCCCGGCGCCGCGCCGCTCTGGCGGAGCCGAGCGGCCAGCTCGCCGGCCCGGTCGACGAGCTGGCGATAGGTCAGCCGGTGATCCGCCGCATCGACGGCCAGGTGGTCCCCGAAGCGCTCGGCGGAACGCCGGACCATTTCATGGATGGGCTCGTGGGCCATGCGCTACTCGATCTCCCCATTGAACTGTCGTAGAGACTCGGCGGGCTCCGGACCGCGGTCCTTGTGGGCCAGGCAGCAGTAAACGACGGCATGCCGCGGGTCCTCGCCCAACCGCCAGCGGTCCTCTTCCTCGAAGGGTAGATAGGTGTCGACCAGGCACTGCTCCTCGCGCGCCGCGAAGCCGCTGTCGGCGAGCAGGTCGCGGCACTCCTGGATCGAGCCGAAGTCGGTCAGGTGATCGAACTGCGGCATCCGGACGGCGAAGGTGAAATAGGCGAGGCCGTCGTCGCGGAGCACATGGCTCGCCCCTCTCAAGTAGGCGGCGGGATCGACGACGTGCTCCAGAAGCTCGATCATCGCGACGAAATCGAATCCCTGGGGCTCCGAGAAGCCGTAGTCCTCGATCCGCAGATCGACCCGGCCGGAAAGCTCGAGCAGGCGGAGCCAGACGAGGCTCAAGTCGTTTCTCTCGTAGGCGCGGACCTGCCCATGGCGGCTCGCGAGCGCCGAGTCCAGGCAGTTGCCGGCGCCGATCTCCAGAATCCGCGCTCCCGGGGGGAGATGCGCCTCGACGGCCTGGCGATAGTGCAGGAGAAGCTCGTAGCGGGAACGGTTGAGAACGGTGCTCAAGGTCAGGGCATAGAGGTAGTGGCGGCGGAAATCGGGGTCCGCGGCGACCTCCCGGTTCGCTTCGCCCTGGAGGCGCTCCGCCTGCGCCTGCTCGATCCAGCGCCGATAGATCGCGAGCGCCGCGGGCGGCGTGTCCCCGTAGAGCCCGGCGAACTCCCCGAGCTTCTGAAAGATGAAGATCGCATCGGCCTCGTAGGTCTCGCCGTAGCGCTCGCGCAGGTGGCTCGCCGAGTAGTGAAAGAGTTCCATCCCCGGGCCGAAGTGGCCCAGGAGGTCGGAGAAGGCGGTGACGGTTGTCGCCATGTCCTAGAGACTCTCGTTGAAGCTGCCGGTCATGACGCTCTCGACCGGCTCGGCGTCGAGCAGAAGTTGGGTGAGCGTCGGGTCGGGGTCGGCCGCGACCTGACCTAAGAGGGCGACGAAATCGGACGCCAGGAGCGCCATGGTGGAGGCGTCGAAGAGGTCGGCGTCATAGGTGAATCGGCCGGAAAGGCCGTCGCGGCTTTCCGCCAGGGTCAGGATGAGCTCGAAGTTGGCGTTATGGCTCGGCAGCTCCAGCGGGGCGAGCTGCAAGCCCAGTAGCTCCCGCGCGGCCGCCGGATAGTTTTCGAGGACGAGCATCGCCTGGAAGAGGGGAGAGTAGCCGCCCTGCCGCCGGGGCTCGACTTCCGCGATCACCTTCTCGAACGCCACGTCCTGGTGGGCGTAGGCGTCGAGCGTCACGCTCCTTACGCGCCCCAGAAGCTCGCGGAAGCTCGGGTCCCCGGAGAGATCCGTGCGGAGGGCCAGGTTGTTGACGAAACATCCGATCAGCCCTTCGACCTCGATGCGGTTGCGATTGGCGACGTTGGTGCCGACGACGATGTCCTCCTGGCCGGTATGGCCATGGAGCAGCGCCTGGAAGGCGGCGAGGAGCGTCATGAAGAGCGTCGCTCCCTCCCGCCGGCCGAGCTCGTGGAGCGCCGCCGAACCCTCGCGGGAGAGGCGGAAGGACTGGACCGCACCGACCAGGCTGGGGGCCTCCGGGCGCTGCCGCCGCATCGGCAGGAGGAGGACCGGCAGGGGGCCGCGCAGCTGGCGCCGCCAGTAGGCGAGCTGACGCTCCTCTTCCTCGCCGGCCAGACGCTGGCGCTGCCAGAGGGCGTAGTCGGCGTACTGCAGGACAAGCTCCGGCGCGGGCGGCGGCATGCCCTTCGTAAACGCCGCGTAGTGGTCTCCCAGCTCGCGCTCCAGGATCGCCATCGACCAGCCGTCGCCGACGATGTGATGGAGGGAGAGCAGGGCGACGTGCCGGCTCTCCCCGAGCCGCAGGAGCTGGACGCGCAGCAGGTCCCCCTGGGCGAGGTCGAACGGACGACGGCCCTCCGCGGCGGCCAGCCGGAGCAGCTCGCGCTCGCGCCGCGGCTCCCCGAGGGCGCGGAGATCGACGACCGGCAGGCGGCGGGACACCGCGGGAGCGATAACCTGCCGGGGCTCGCCGTCGACGCTCGTGAAGCGGGTGCGCAGCACCTCGTGGCGGCGCACGATCGAGTCGAGGCTCGCGCCGAGCGCCGCGATGTCGAGATGACCTTGGAGCTCGACCGCGCCGCCGATGTGGAACGCGGTGCTCTGGGGATCCATCTGGTAGAGGAACCAGAGCCGCTCCTGCGCGAAGGAGAGCGGCAGGCGCTCGGGCCGCGGCAGGCGGTGGAGCGGCTCGCCCGCCGTCCGCGGCGCGCGCAGGCTCTCGACCAGTGCCGCGATCCCCGCAAGGGTCGGGGCGTCGAAGACGCGGCGCAGCGGCACCTCGACCGCAAAGCAGCTCCGGATGCGGGAGACGAGCTGGGTGGCGAGGAGCGAGTGCCCACCGAGATCGAAGAAGCTCTCCGTCCGCGCGATCCGGGCGGTCCGGGAGATACCGAGGAGCTCCCCCCAGATGCCGGCGAGGATCTCTTCGTTCGCCCGGAGCGACTCCGCGCCGGCGAGAAACGGCATTTCGCTCCCCCCTGGAGAGACGGCCGGCACGGGGGTCGAAAGTTGCCGGCGTTCGCCCGCGGTGAGGAGAGGCAGCTCGCCGATCGGCAGAACGCCGGGCTCCCCCGCTTGCGACACCGCCGTCACCAGCGTCTCGAAATAGCCCGCGAAGCGCTCGGCCGTCGTCCGGTCGAAGAGCGCGGTCGCGTATTCGAGCGTCCCGGCCAAGCCGTCCTCCTGGGCTCCCAGGGCGAGGAAGAAATCGAGCTTCGCGCTGCCGTTCGCGAGCGGTACCGGCGTCAGGCGCAACCCTAAGAGCTCGCGGCTCGCGAGGGGCGCGTCGTGGAGCGCCAGGAGAACCTGAAAGAGCGGGCTCTGACCGAGGTTGCGCTCCGGGGTCAACTCGGCGACCAGCTCCTCGAACGGCAGATCCTGGTGGTCGTAGGCGGCGAGCGCGGTGGCGCGGACCCGGGCCAGGAAGCCGGCGAACGGCTCCGCCTCCCGGAGGGCCCGCAAATCGCCGCGGAGCACCAGGTTGTTGACGAAGAATCCGATCAGCCCAAAGATCTCGGGCCGGGTGCGGTTGGCGACCGGCGTCCCCACCAGGACGTCGTCCTGGCCGCTCAAGCGGCCGAGGAGCACCTGAAAAGCGGCGAGGAGGAGCATGAACGGCGTCACCCCGTGCCGCCGGCTCTCCGCCTGGAGACCGGCGCGCACGGCGGGCGACAGGCGTACCGGCACCTGGCTCCCGCGGAGGCTCTGCACCGCCGTCCGCGGCCGGTCGGTCGGCAGCGCGAGGAGGGCCGGAGCGCCGGCGAGCTGCTCGCGCCAGAACGCGAGATCGCCGGCCCGCCGCTCGCCTGCCGCCGGTGCCGCCGGTGCCGCCGGGCTCTGCTGCCAGGCCGCGAAGTCCGCGTACTGGATGGGGAGGTCCGGCAGCGCCCACGGCTCGGCATCTGCGGCGCTGGCGGCGCTGGCGGCGTTGGCGGCATAGAGCGCGGTCAGCTCGTCGAGGATCACCCCCAAGGACCAGCCGTCGCAGACGATGTGGTGGAGGACGAGGAGGAGCGCCTGCCGCTCGGGAGCGATCCCCACCAGCACCCCGCGGTAGAGCGGTCCCCGCGCGAGGTCGAAGGGCCGCCCCGCCTCCCCGTCCGCCAGGCGCGCGAGCTCCCCCTCCCGGCGCCCTTCGGGCAGCCCTCCCAGCTCGACCCGGCAGGACGGCCATGAGCCGGTCGCCGCGATCACCAGGAGCGGCTCGCCGGCCACCGCTTCGAACCGTGTCCGCAGCACCTCATGCCGGGCGACCAGGCCGCCGAGCGACCGCCACAGCGCCGCCTCGTCGAGCGCGCCGGAAAGCCGCGCCAGGACCGGCATGTTGTAGGCGGCGCTCCCGGGCTCCAGCTGGTCGAGGAACCACAGCCGCCGCTGTCCCGACGAAAGGGGCAGCGGCCGGCCGCGGTCGGCCCGCGGGATCGGCGGCAGCGGCTTTCGTCCGCCGGCGCGGGCCGCCTCCACCCGCGCCGCGAGCGTGGCGACCGTCGGCGCCTCGAAGAGCGCCCGCACCGGCAGGTCTACTTGAAGCGACCGTTCTAGCCGCGCCACCAGCTGGGTGGCGAGAAGCGAATGGCCGCCGAGCTCGAAGAAGTTGTCGTGCCGGCCGATCCGCGGCGCGCCGAGCACCTCCCGCCAGAGGGCGGCGACCGCCTCTTCGAGGGCGCTGCCCGGCGGGGCGAAGACGAGAGCGCCTCCCGCCCGCGGCCGCTCGGGGAGGGCCTGCCGATCCACCTTGCGATTGGCGGTGAGCGGCAGCTCCGCGAGCGGCACGAAGACCGAGGGGATCATGAATTCCGGCAGCGTTTCGGCGAGGAAGGCGTGGAGCTCTTTCGCCGCCAGGGCCGCCGGAATCGCCGGAGCCGCCGTGGCGATGGCGCCGGCGGGCACCAGCCAAGCGGCGAGATAGGCGGTGCCCGAGGGATCGTGGCGCACCGCCACCACGGCCTGGGCGACCCCGGGATGCCGGGCGAGGGCCAGCTCGACCTCCGCCGTCTCGATGCGGAACCCGCGCACCTTGACCTGGTGGTCACGGCGACCGAGATGCTCGATCCGGCCGTCGGTGAGTGTCCGCGCGAGGTCGCCGGTGCGGTAGAGGCGCGCCCCGCTCGGAGCCGGGACGAAGCTCGCCGCGGTGAGGTCGGGCCGGCCCAGGTAGCCGCGGGCGAGGCCGAGCCCGCCGATCAGGAGGTCCCCGGGGACGCCCAAGGGAGCCGTCGCCCCGGCCGCGTCGAGCACATGGAGCGACGTGGCGGCCAAGGGCCGGCCGATCGTCACCCGCTCGCCGGCGGCGAGACGCTGCCGGGACGACCAGACCGTCGTCTCGGTGGGGCCGTAGAGGTTCCACAGCTCCCCCACCCGCGGGGCGAGGGCGGCCGCTAAGTCCGGCGGCAGCGCCTCGCCGCCGCAGAGAGCGCGCAGGTGGAGGTCGCCCGCCCAGCCGGCGGCGAGGAGCATCCGCCAGGTCGCCGGGGTCGATTGCATCGTCCAGGTGGCGGTATCCGCCGCCAGCGAAGCCGACGCGGCCCGCGCCATGCGGACGGTGAGCGCCTGGGGGTCCCCCGCCTCCTCCCGGCTCACCAGGTCGACCGTGCCGCCTACGAGGAGGGGCAGGAAGATCTCCAGGGCCGCGATGTCGAAGGCGAGCGAGGTGACGGCGAGCAGCCGCTCGCCCGCCGCACAGCCCGGGGCGCGCCGCATGGAGAGGAGGAAGTTGACCAGGGCACGGCGGGGGATCTGCACCCCCTTGGGCCGCCCGGTCGAGCCGGAGGTGAAGAGGACATAGGCGAGGTTGTCGGGCGCCGCGCCACCGTCCGGAAGGCCCGTGCCCGGCTCGCGATCGATCGCTTCCCACCCGCGGTCGAGAGCGAGCCCATGCGGCGCGCTCGCGGCGAGATCGGCGAACCGGTCCGCGGTGCGGGAGTCGGTCGTGAGCAGCACGCCGGGGCGGGCGTCGGCGAGCATCTGCGCCAGCCGCTCCCGCGGATAGCTGTCGTCGAGCGGCAGGTAGGCCCCGCCCGCCGCCAGGATGCCGAGGAGAGCGACCACCAGGTCCGGCGAGCGCTCGACCGCCAGCCCGACGACGACCTCCGGCCCCACACCGAGCCGCCGCAGGTGACGGGCGAGCCGGCCGGCCCGCGCCACGAGATCGCGGTAGGTGATCTCACCGCTAGCATCGCCATGGGCGCCATTGGCGCCATTGGCGCCGGCCACGGCGACCGCGTCCGGCGTCCGCACGGCCTGGAGGGCGATGAGCGCGGGCAGATCGGCCACGCCAGGCTCTTCCCCGCTGTCGTTCCACTCGATGAGAACCTGGTGGGCCTCGGCGGCGGCGAGCAGCGGAAAGGCGGCGAGCGGGTCGTCGGGCCGGGCGGCGGCGTGCGCCAGCACCCCGACCAGACCCCGCAGCAGCCGCTCGACGGTCGGGGCGTCGAAGAGATCGGTGCTGTAGAACGCGCTGCCGACCAACGCCCGGTCGTGCTCCTCCAGGTAGAGATCGAGATCGAACTTGGCGATCCCGATCTCGATCGGCAACGGAGAGAGCTCCAGGTCGGCGAGCTGTCGCGTATGCGCGGGGACGTTCTGATAATTGAGCAGGGTCTGGAAGAGCGGTGAGAAGCTCAGGCTGCGCTCCGGCGCCAGAGCTTCGACGAGCTTCTCGAAGGGGAGCTCCTGGCGGGAGAAGGCATCCAGGGTCGTCTGCCGGGCCTGGGCGAGGAGGTCGCGGAAGGGCAGCTCGGCGTGCGGCCGACCGCGCAGCGGCAACACGTTCAGGAAGTAGCCGACGAGGCTCTCCGTCTCCACCCGGTTGCGACCGGCGACCGGCGTACCGAGGACGAGATCCTCCCGGCCGGTCAGCCGGTGGCACAGCGCCTGGAGGCCGGCGAGGAGCAGCATGTAGAGGGTGGCCCCCTCCTGGCGCGCCCGCTCCTTGAGCGCCATGGTCGCGGTGGGCGTCAGGGCCAGCCCGGCGCGCGCCCCGCGGAAGCTCTGGAGCGGGGGACGGGGGCGATCGCTCGGCAGGTCGAGCACCGGCGGGGCGCCGGCGAGCTGGCGCCGCCAGGCGTCGAGGAAGCCCTCCAGCACCGGGCCGGAGAGCCACCGCCGCTCGTGAACCGCGAAGTCGGCGTACTGGATCGGTAGGGGCGGCAGGTCGATCGCCCCGCCGGCCTGGCCAGCCCCGCCAGCCAACGCCGAGGTGTAGAGCGCCGAGAGCTCGCGGAGAGCGATCGTGATCGCCCAGTGGTCGGCGGCGATGTGGTGGACGACGACGACGAGGAGATGCTCGTCCGCTGCGAGGCGCAGGAGGAGGGCGGAGAGGACCGGCCCGCGTTCGAGGTCGACCGGCCGCCGCGCCACCTGCCGCGCCACCCGCTCCATTTCAACCTCGCGGCCGGCGGCCGGCAGACCCTGCAGGCAGACTTCCGGTAGCGGCCGGCGACCGGGTGGGTCGACGATCTGGCACGGCTCGCCCTCCGCCGCCACGTAGCGCGTGCGGAGCAGCTCGTGACGCGCGACGAGCCCGTCGAGCGCCGCGGCCAGGGCGGCGGGCCGGAGAGCCCCCCGCAGGCGGGCGAAGAGGAACTCGTTGTAGGCGGCGCTCTCCGGATCGATCCGATGGAGGAGCCACAGGCGCTGCTGGGCGAAGGAGAGCGGAAAGGCATCCCCCGCGCCCTGCCGCCGCGGTTGCCGCGGGATCGATGTCGACGCCGCCGATGTCGCCGATGTCGCCGATGCCGCCGACGCCGTAGCAGCGCCCGCGCTTTTCTTCAGGCGAAGCTTGAGCAGCTCCAGCTTTCCCGGGGAGATCCGGTCGAGCCGGCGGCGCAGCTCGTCGTCGGTTCCCTCCCCCACCCCTGCCGTCGCCGCAGCCCCCGCCGTCACCGCTGCCGACGGCCGCCGCACGGAGGCCAGATCGGCCACGCCGGCCAGGTCGGCCAGAAACGCCTCGGTCTTTCTGTGGTCGATCGCCGCGACGTAGGCGCCGGCGGCGGCCCGCGCCTGTCGCGACCGCCGCTCGTAGAGGGCGCGGTCGGCGAGCAGCTCCCGCAGAGCGTCGAGCCAGGGGCCGCTGTCCTGGGGCGGGATCTCGGGGACCGGGATGCCGCGGTCGTCCAGCCGCTCGTGGTAGCGCTCGATCGGCCGCACAGAGAGGAGATCGGGCACGCCGAGCATCGCCTCGGGGAGCCCGCCGACGGCGCTCGCCAAAACCGGAATCCCGCAGAGCATCGCCTCGACGCAGATCCCGCCGAAGGCTTCCGCCCAGAGGGAAGGCACGAGGAGAATGCGGGTGCGGGCGAAAATCTCGTGGATGTCTTCCTTCGGCGGCAGGAGGGTGACGTTGGGGAGCGCCGTGAGAGCCGCGCGGTCCGCCGCCGTCGTCCCCCAGGTGGGCACCGCCGCGAACGGCGTCCCGGGAAGCCTGCGGGCGAGGTCCAGGAAGATCGAGATCCCCTTGACCGCGGACGGGTTGACCAGGGTGACGGCGCCTGCCTCGAACCCGAGGGCCGGGGACTCTGCCGGATAGAAGTGGATGGGGAGGACGGCCGCCTCGACCCCGGCCCAGCGCCGGAGGTAGTCCGCGACATAGCGGCTCGCCGCGAGGACCGCCGCCGCCCGGGAGAGGAGCGCCGTGCGCTTCTCGCTGGGGAGGAACGCCTGCGGCCCACAGGGCAGGCCGAGGGTGGTGTGGGCGAGGTAGACGACGCGGCCGGGGCTCGCCCCGAGAGCGGCTTCGAGGAGGGCCTGGGCCGGGTCCTCCGAAGAGACGAGGACAAGGTCCGGAGAGAAGTCGTGGATGCGGCGCACCACGTGCTCGCGGAGCCGGCTGCCGTCGATCACCGCGTCGACCGCGACGCCGGCCAGCCGGAAGCTCACCACTGGGGCCGGCGCACCGCCGGGCGGCGGCGGCGGGCCGCCGGGCACGCCCGCCAGCACCTCGGGGCTGCCGAGCGCCACGACGGCGCAGTCGTGCCCGCGTGCCGCCAGATTTTCCAGGAGCGCACGGTTGTGCTTGTTGGCGCCGCCCAGCGCCGGGACGTGCGGCGCGCTCTGGACGAGGAGGAACCTCATCGTCCGCCCTCACTGGCGAGGAGGGCCAGAACCTGCTCTTCCGGCATCTCTTCGAGCTCGCGGAGCAGGGCGGCGATCTCGCTCGTCTCCGCCCGCGCGACCTCCAGGCGCGAGATCGCCCGCGCCAGGTTCGCCACCGTCGGCGCGTCCTCGAACAGGGCGGCGAGCGGCACCTCTACGCCGAAGGCCTCCCGCACCCGCGACAGCACCTGCATGGCGAGGAGCGAGTGACCGCCGAGGTCGAAAAAGTGGTCCTCGACCCCCACCCGCTCCACGCCCAGGAGCTGGCGCCAGAGCTCGGCCAGCCGCTCCTCGGTGGGGGTCCGCGGCGCCACGTAGCCGCCCGCCATCCCCGGTCGCACCTCGCGACCGGCCCGGGCGGCGGCGAGGACCGCCGCCGGCGTTCGGAGCTCGCGGGCGATCCGCCGGGCGAGCGCCGGACGACGGGCGCCGCCGAAGACGGCCGGGAGGATCGCGGGGACCGGCGCCTCCGACTCCGGCTTCTGCGCGTCCGGGGTGAAGGCGACGCTCGCCGCCACCGCCGCCGGTAGCGCGAAGAGCCAACCCTCCGCGAGCGGTTGCCGGAACGGCTCGCCGATCTGGTTCAGGAAATCCAGGGCCGGGCGGTTCTTGCGCGTCGGCCGGTAGGGGATCTCGACCCGCGCGAGGCGCCGCTCGCGGGCGATCTCCCCCAGGCGGGCGACGACCCGATGCTCGACGCCGCGCCCGAGGGCGCGGCAGCTCAAGAGGAGCGTGTCGACCACCAGGGCGTCCCCGATCGGCCCGGCCAGTCGATAGAAGACGACCCCCACCAGCCCATAGGCGCCCAGGCGGTCGCGCGCCTCGACCAGCAGGGCGAAGGCGGCGCGGGCGCCGCCTGCGCCGCACAGCTCGCGGATTTCGCCTTCGCCGCGGCGGAGAGTGGTGACGTTGAATTGGTTGGTGCGCTGGGTGAGCTGGGCGACCCGCGGCAGCCGCTCGGGGGTGAGGTCCGGAAAGCTTACGACAAGGTCGAGACCGGCCAGGAACTCGGCGAAGCTGGGCGCCGCGCTCCGCAGCCGCTCGCGCTTCTGCTCCTCGCGGTAGAGCCGCGTGCGCTCCTCGTCTTCGGTCGTAATCGGCGTGGCCGGCCGGGGATCGAGCGCCCACAGGTGGTCGAGGAAACGGGGGATTTCCTCAGGGACCGGCAGCTCGACGACCAACGCCTCGGGGCAGGCCGCCTGGATCTCGGCGCAGACGACCGGATCGTCGTCGAGCACGACGAAGCTGTCGAGGCCGAGGTGGAGCTCCGCCGCCAAGGCGCGCAGGTTCTCCGCTTTGGGGCGCCAGTCGATCCGGGAGGCGACGATGTGCTCGCGGCCGAGCGGCATCTCCGGCCGGCGGGCGAAGACCTCGGCCACGTCCTCCTCGTTGTTGCGGCTCAAGAGACAGAGGAGCATGCCGGCGCGGTGCCGGGCGAGCGCCAGCTCCTGCACCGCCCGGTGGGGCGGATCGATCTCGATCCCCAGCGGTCCGTCCTCGCCGCAGACCCCTTTCCAGAGCGTCTGGTCGCAGTCGAGGGCGAGAACCTTGACCGGCGCGGCGAGCCCGCGGACCAGGCGGCGGGCGAGGAGCGTCCCCAGGGCGGCGTACAGCTCGTCGGTGTAGGGGATGTGCCCCAGCTCCTCGCCGCCCGCCGCATGGCAGCTCGCGACCGGATAGAGCGCCGCGAGCTCCCCCGACGTCACCAGCTCGACCCCGGCCGCACGGCTGAGCCCGGCGACCAGCTTTTCCTCCAAGGCGTTCTCCAGGCCGGCGGGTGAAGCGGGTGAAGCCGGGGTGATCACCACCAGACAGGGCACCCGGAAGCGCTCCGCCGCCGCCCGGACCGCGGCGACCAGCTCGTCCGCTTGGCGCTCGGCCCCCTGTCGATCCTTGCCCCAATCCTCGCCGCGCACGAGGACGACGTTGAGCCCGGAAGGGTTACGGCCGAAGAGGCTCGCAGGGTCGAGGAGCTGCGGCAGGACCTGCCCGTAGGGAGCGAAGCGGAGACGCGCCGGCACGTCCAGCTCGCGCAGCCAGAAGCCGAGGCTCTCCGCCACCGGCTCGGCGGTGAAAGTCGCCGCCACCGCAAGGGTGAAACGGTCCGCCCGCTCGCGCGCCGCCCGCGCCTGCGCCGCCTGCGCCGCAAGACCGGGCTCGATGGCGAAACCCGAGAGCGGCGCGTCCGGCGCCTCGATGGCGCGCCGCGCCAGGGCGTTGAAAGACTCCACCCAGAGGTCCATCGTCGCCGGCGCGAAGCGGCTGCCGTCGAACCCGAGATGGGCCTCCAGACAAGTACCGCGCCGAGCGAAGGTGAGGAAGAGATCGCAGTCGACGACGCCGTGGCCCAGGGACAAAAGCTCGACCGAGAGACCGGGGAGCCGGCGATCGAGGAGCGGCCGGTCGAGGTAGCCGAGCATCACCTGGAAGAGCGGCGCCGGCCCCGGCGCGGACGTCCCCGGCATCCCCGGCATCCCCGGCATCCCCGAAGACCGCTCCAGGCGCGCCACCGCCGCCAGCTTGGCGAACGGCACCTCCTGGTGGGCGTAGGCAGCGAGAGCCGTCCGGCGAACCCGGGCGAGGAGCTGGCGCAGAGTCGGCTCGCCCGCGAGGTCCGCGCGGAGGGGGAGCGGATAGGCGAAGAAGCCCACCACCGGAAGGAGCTCGGGCCGCGGGCGACCCGCCACCGGACAGCCGACGACGAAATCGTCCTCGCCGCTCCACCGGTAGAGGAGCGCCTGGAAGAGGGCGAGGAGGCCCATGAAGAGGGTGGCGCCCTCGGCCCGGGCCAGCTCCCGCAGGGCGTCGACCACGGGCGCGGAGAGGGAGAAATCGCGCTGGCCGCTCGCCCTCCCCGCCCGATTCCGAGCCCCGTCGGCCGGCAGATCGAGAGCCGCGATACCGGCGAGCTGCCGGCGCCAGAAGTCCAGCCGCGGCGCCAGGATCTCCGGCTGCAGCCGGCGCCGCTGCCAGACGGCAAAATCGGTGAACCGGACGGCCGGCGGCTTCTCCGATACCGGCGTGCCGGAGACCCGCGCCGCATAGTCCGCCGTCACCTCCTCGATCACCCGCTGCAGGGAGCCGAGATCGCAGACGGCATGATGGACCGTGAGGAGCAGGCGGTGTTCCTCGCCGGCGAGGCCGAGAAGTCCGGCCCGCAGGAGGGGACCGCGGGCGAGGTCGAACGGGCGCTCCGCCTCGGCCGTCGCGAGACGGTCGGCCTCGCCGGAACGCCGCGGCGCGGGGAGCGCGGTCAAGTCCCAGAGCGGCAGCAGGGCGGCGCTCTCCCGAGCGATCCGCTGCACCGGCCTCCCCTGCTCGACGCCGAACGTCGTCCGCAGGCTCGCGTGGCGCCGCACCGCCTCCCCCAGGCTCGCCGCCAGGGCAGAGCGATCGAGCCGGCCGCCCAGACCGACGACCGCCGGCAGGTTGTAGGCCGGATCGCCGGGCCGGAGCTGGTCGAGGAACCAGAGCCGCTCCTGCTCGAAGGAGGCCGGAGAAGCCTCCGCTCCCGACACCGGGAGGACCGGGATCTCCGGCACGTCCGAAAGGTCGTCGAGGCGATCGAGCAGCCGCCCGGCCAGGGCGTCCGGGCTGCCGTCCGCCAGGAGATCGGCGACCGGCAGGGCCACGCCCAGCGCTCGTTCGAGCCCGTTGGCGAGCTCGACCGCGCCCAGCGAGTCGAGACCCAGCCGGCTCAAGGGGAGATCGGCCGGCACGCCGGCGGAGTCGAGGCCGAGGACCGTCGCGGCGTGCCGGCGGATCTGCTCGGCTACTACCGGTCTGCGCTCTTCGGCCGGCAAGGCGAGGAGCGCTTCCCGGCTGAGGTCGAACCGGAGCTCGGGGTCTTCCGCGTCTTCGGCGGCCTCGCCCGTCCGCTCGGCGAGGATCGAACGGCCGACGACGGCAAGCTCTTCCTCCAGATAGGCGCTGCGGCAGGCCTGGCGGCGCACCTTGCCGCTCGACGTGCGGGGCAGCGTCTCGGGCCGGATGAGGACGACCTCCGCCACCGTGGCCTCCTGCTCGTCGGACACCGCGGCGCGGATGGCCGCCGCGATCTCCTCGACCGCGGCCTTGGGATGGCGGATCACTTCGTGCACGAGGACCAACCGCTCCGCGCCCGCGGTCTCGCCCTCGACGGTGACGGTGAAGGCGGCGCCACCGCCCGGCCGGAGGTCGGGGTGACTGGCCGCGGCGGCGTGCTCGACGTCCTGCGGGTAGAGGTTCCTGCCGCGGAGGAGGATCAGGTCCTTGCTCCGGCCGGCGATGAAGAGCTCGCCGGCGTGGAGGAAGCCCAGGTCACCGGTGCGCAGGAACGGCCCGTCGCCGGTCGCGGTCCGCGCCCCGAAGGTCTCGGCGGTCGCCTCCGGGCGTTGCCAGTAGCCCTGCCCCACGCTCGGCCCGGCGACCCAGATCTCGCCGATCCGGTGCGGCGGCAGCGGCAGGGCGGTCTCGGGATCGACGATGACCACCCGCTGCTCCCGCTGACTCCCCAGGGGCGCGCCGCAGCCCACCAGGGTGCGGAGCGCCGCCGGAGCGGCATCTTCTCCCTCCCCCTCCAAGATCGGCTCCACGCTCCCCAGAGCGAGCGCCGCGGCGCTAAAGGCGGCCACCCGCGGCGGCGTGTCCGGCCGGCCGCCGGAGACCATCAGCGTCGCCTCGGCCAGGCCGTAGCAGGGATAGGCGGCGGCGGCGCTGAAGCCGCACCCGGCGAAGGCGGCGGCGAAGCGCGCGAGCGTCACGGCGCGCACCGGCTCGGCGCCGGTGAAAGCGACGCGCCACGACGACAGATCGAGATCTGAGAGATCGGCGCCCTTAGCCTTCCGGGCGCAGAGGTCCCAGGCGAAGTCGGGCGCGCCGCTGGTCGTCGCGCGGTAGCGCGAGACGGCCTCCAGCCAGCGCAGCGGCCGCTTCAGGAAGGCCGTGGGGGCCATCAGCACGCAGGGCGCTCCGACCCAGACGGCCTGGAGCACCTGCCCGATCAATCCGAGGTCGTGGTAGACCGGCAGCCAGGAGACGAAGCGGGAGTCGGGGCCGTGGTCGCAGGCCGCCGCGATGAGCCCGAGGTTGTGGGCCAGATTGGCATGGCTGACCATGACCCCCTTGGGATCGGCCGTCGAGCCCGAGGTGTATTGCAGGAAGGCGAGGCTGTCGGGATCGAGGTCCAGGGAGCGCCACGCCTCCGCCCGGTCGGCGGGGATCGCATCGGTGGCGAGCCAAGGGATGGCGGGGATCTCCGGATCGGCCTCGAACCAGGCACGGAGGCCCGGGAGAGCCGAACCGGTGGTCAAGGCGACGGCGGGACGGCTGTCGGCCAGGATCCCGCGCAGGCGCGGCAGCGACCGCGGCGAGCGCGGTGGGTACGCCGGCACCGCGATGACGCCGGCGTAGAGACAGCCGAAGAACGCGGCGATGAAGTCGAGCCCCGGAGGGAAGAGGAGGAGCGCGCGGTCTCCCCTGCCGCAGGGGGCCACGAGGCTGGCAAGACTGGCGGCAATCGCGCGCGCCCGCCGGTCCAGCTCCTCATAGCTGAGACGCCCGGCCTCGGACTCGCCTTCGTGCAGGAAGGTGAAAGCCCAACGTTCCGGACTCTCCTCCGCCCGCGCCCGCAGCACCTCAGAAACCAAGTAAAGCAAAAGATCAGGCCTCGATTCAGCAATCCATGGAATCCCGCATCTCAAGAGCGAGATCGCGCAGCGTGTGCACCAAAACGACTCCCTAGATCATGATGTCTACCCCCTTAGTGCGACGGCTTGGAGAACCGTGACATGTGTCTGTATCGTCTAAATAATTGAACGGAGTTCCCGCCGCCCGCTCAGGGGTCTCCCTCCGCCGGGCGTGCTAGGCTTCCCCGCCGGAATCAAAGCCCATGGCGAGAATCACGTTCCTGATGGAGCACGAAGAGGGTCACTTGAACCCGACCTTTCGGCTCGCTCGGCGTCTTGAGGCGCGCGGCCACGGCGTCACCTATATCGGCCTCGCCGATGGCGGCAACTACGTTCGCTCCCAGGGCTTCGACTTCCGTCCGATCCTAGAAAGGCTGGTGCCGGCCGGTACCCTCCGCACCCAGCGGGAGGTTGCGGAATCGGTTCCCGGCGCGAGCGACAGCGGCGCCGAGATGAGGCGGCTCACTCAGGAGGTCGGCACCGACTCCGTCTACTACCGTTCCTGGCTCGACATGGTGGCCGGCGACGAGGCCCTGGACCGGGCGATGAGCGCTCTCCGTCCCGACCTCCTCCTCCTCTCGAGCTTCCTCGCCCCCCACGCCCTCGTCCTGCACTACCGCTACGGTGTGCCGATCGTCCTCCTCACGCCGATGCTGCGGAGGTATGCCAAGTCCCGCTATCCCGAGATGCTCGGCGACCTGCTGGTGGAGATGGGGGGAGCGGCCGGCGATTTCGTCGAGTTGGTCCAGCGCGCCGACCCCGGCGTGCGGCAGATGGACGACATCGCGGCGCGGCTCACGGCCTTCCGGGAGGTGATCCTCTGCCCCGCCGAGCTGGAGGTCCAAGCGGAGCGTCACGACCACGAGCCCGACGTGCATTACGCCGAAGCCTCGGTCGACCTGGAGCGCAAGAGCGGACGAGCGTTCCCCTGGGATCTCCTCGACCCGGAGCGCAAGCTGCTCTACGTCTCCCTGGGCAGCCAGACCTATCGCTCCGACCGGGACCGCATCACCGCCTTCCTCCGCGCCACCGGCGAAGCCTTCGCCGGGCGGCAGGACTGGCAGGTCGTGATCGCCACCGGAGGGCTCCTCCGCGCCGAGGAGCTCGCGGCGCCTGCCGGAATCCTCGTCGCCGGTTGGGCCCCCCAGCTCGACCTGCTGCGCCGGGCTACGGTCGCCATCACCCACGGCGGCCTGGGCACCGTCAAGGAGTGCATCTTCTTCGGCGTTCCAATGGTCGTTTTCCCCTTGAGCCACGACCAGCCCGACAACGCCCGCCGCGTCGTCCACCACGGGCTCGGCACCCGGGGGGACCTGGGCGCCTTCTCCCCGGAGACGATTTATAGCCTGGTCGAAGCCGCCGACCAGCCTGCCGTCCACGCCAACGTGGAGCGGATGCAGCGGCGCTTCGTGGAAGTCGAGGAATCCGGCGCGGCGTGCCGCCTCATCGAAAAGGTTCTGCCCCGCCACTCACCTTAAGAATCGCGACGCGTAACGCTCGCTGGCTTCGCACAAGGCTTGGTCGCTTGGGGCGTTGCCCTTCGCTTCAGGAATTGCGGCCCGGGAGGCCTGAAGCCACCCGATCCTCATGTTACACTCCGCCGCGTCGCCTGCCATGTCGGTCAGCCGGAGACGTCGTGTCTCGGGTCTGTGAGCCACTGCACGGAGTGTTTCGCCGCGTTTCCTTCCCGCGGCAAATCTTCAGCGTGTTTCTTCTCATTCAAGAGGAGCTGAGGTATGCGCTCGTTCCGCCCGCTGCCAAACAAAACCCCCATCCTGCTGCTCTCCTTGTTGCTCTCCCTGGCGGCACTGCCGATCCTGCCGGCCGCGCTCGCGGCGCAGGCCCATGTGACCGCGCAACCGGTACCGCGAGTCAAGGCGGCGATCGACGACCACGACCGCGTGGTGATCTCCGGCCACGTGCCGCCGGCGGTGCGCGGTGCCACCGACGCCGGACGGCTGCTGCGCACGAGGGCGATGAATCACCTGATCATGGTGCTGCGGCCGAGCGTCGAGCAGGATCACGCTCTCGCGATGCTGCTCGACCAGCAGCTCGACCGCACCTCGGGCGTTTTCCACCGGTGGCTGACGCCGGACCAGTTCGGCGCGCAGTTCGGGGTTCACGACGCCGACGTCGCCAAGGTCACCGGCTGGCTGGCGCAGCAGGGCTTCAAGGTGGAGAAGGTGGCGAAGAGCAAACGCTTCATCCAGTTCAGCGGCACCGTCGATCAGGTCGAGACGGCGTTCCGCACCGAGATGCACTCCTACCTGATCAACGGCCACACGCGGGTGTCGAACAATGCCGACATCTCGGTGCCGGCGGCGCTACGGCCGGTGATCTCCGGCGTGCCGACGCTCAACAGCTTCTTCAAACATGCCGATTTCATCGCCTCGGGAACGGTGGCAGGCGCGCGCGTGGCGGAGGCGGCACAGGAGGGCGCGGCCGCGTCGCCGCCCTCGCCGGGCAAGACCTACTTCGCCGACCCCTACCGCGGCGCCTTCAGCTCTCCCGACTACACCAACGGCACGACCCACTTCGTCGGCGCCGGCGACTTCGCGACCATCTACAACACGACGCCTCTTCTGACCGGCGGCTTCGACGGCACCGGCGTCTCGATCGGCGTCGTCGGCCGCACCGACATCCATCTGTCGGACGTGCAGATCTACCGCACGATGTTCGGCCTCAAGCCGAACGACCCGAAGTTCGTCGTCGCCGGCGAGGACCCCGGCGTGGTCGGCGGCGACGACGGCGAGTCCTACCTGGACGTCGAGGTCTCGGGCGGCGCCGCGCCGGGCGCGCAGATCACTTTCATCACCTCGCGCGCCACGCTCACCACCGACGGCGTCGACCTCTCGGCGATCTATACGGTCGACAACAACCTGACCGACATCATCTCCGAGAGCTACGGCCAGTGTGAGGACAACTTCTCGGCCGTCGCCGAGGCGCTCTTCACCAACCTCTGGGGGCAGGCCGCCGCGCAGGGCATCACCGTGTTCCTCTCCTCCGGCGACAACGGGCCGGCGGGGTGCGACAACTCGAACAGCAACTTCGAGTCCTTCGGCTACGCGGTCAGCGGGCTCGGCTCGACGCCGTTCAACGTCTCGGTCGGCGGCACGCTTTTCGCCGACACCGCCGCCAACTGGAGCCCCACCGCCACCACGGCGCCGCCCTTCGCTTCGGCGCTCGGCTACATCCCCGAGGTGCCGTGGAACGAAGCCAAGGGCAGCGGCGCGACCGGCGCGGGCGGCCTGTGGTCGGGGAGCGGCGGGATCAGCGCCTACTTCCCGCGGCCCTCGTGGCAGCACGGCTTCGGCGTGCCGGCGAGCGACCCGCCCTATGCCGGCACCGGAGCTTTCAGCTCGCCGCCGTCGCCCTTCGTGCCAGGCCCGCACCGCTATCTGCCGGACGTGGCGATGGCGGCCGCGGCGCAGCACGCCGGCACGCTCTACTGTGCTGAGGGCATCTGCCAGCTGAGCTCGACCGGCGGGCTCGTCAACGCCGGAATCGTCGGCGGCACGTCGGTCGCGACCCCCACCATGGCGGGCGTTCAGGCGCTGATCAATCAGGTCAACGGCGGGCGCCAGGGCATGGCCAACTACGTCTACTACACGCTGGCCGACAACCAGCACACGGCCGGCCTCAACTGCGCGTCGAACTCGCCGACGCTCGATCCGACCTGCGCCTTCCGCGACATTACGACCGGCAACACCCTGATCTGCGCCAACTCCGCCTGCACCGCGGCCAACAAGATCGGCTGGACGGCGGGCGCGGGCTACGATCTCGCGACCGGGTTGGGTTCGCCCAATGCCACGCAGCTGGCCAATCTGTGGAGCACGGTCACCTTCCGCAGCTCGACGACGACGCTCGCCGCGACGCCGACGACCGGCCTCACCCACGGCCAGGGCGTCGCGATGAGCGGCACGGTGGCGCCGGGCGCCGGGTCGGGAACACCGACCGGCAACGTGACGTTCCTCCCCAGCACCGGCGCTCTCGGCGACCCGCCCGATCCCAACACCGGCGGCCTGCTGAACCCGCCGCCGCTCGCGACCCTCGACGGCAGCGGCAACTACTCGCTCTCGGTCACCAACCTGCCGGCGGGAACCTACAGCCTGGTGGCGCGCTACAGCGGCGACGCCACCTTTGCCGCCAGCACGTCGGCGCCGATCACGGTGACGGTGTCTCCCGAGGCGGCGAACGTCACCATCGCGCCGAACGCCTTCAACGGCACGACCTGCGTCGAAACGCCGCAAACGACCTTCACCTACGGCAGCTACATCTGGACGGACTTCACGGTCGCCGGGGTCTCGAACCAGGGCATCCCGACCGGCACGCTCACCTTGACCGACAACGGCAATCCGCTGACGACGGCGACGCTCAACGCCGCCGGGTTCGCGCACGTGCTGTCGGGCGCCATCCCCACGACCTCGTGCGTCAGCGGCTACACCTTCCAGGACGCGGCGCCGCTCACCGTCGGCACGCACTCGTTAGGCGCCAGCTACTCGGGCGACGGCAGCTTCAACACCGCGACCGCGACCCCGGTCACGGTCACCATCACCGCGGCGTCGTTGACCGGCGCCCTCACCACCAGCGCCACCGCCATCAGCTCCGGCTCCTCGGTGCAGCTCACCCTCACCACCCCCGCCCTCTCCGGCGCCGGGCCGGGCACGGCGAGCCCGAGCGGCACGGTGACCTTCACCGACACGACGACCGCGACGACGCTCGGCACCGCGGCTCTCGCCGCCACCACCACCGGTGCCGCGCGTGCCATCCTCACCACCACCGCGATCGCCACGGCCGGCGCCCACTCGATCACGGCCACCTGGACCGCCGACACCAACTACAACAGCGGCACCGCGACGGCGCCGGTGACGGTGACCGTGCAGGGCGGCACGGCGACGAGCGTGGCGGTGACCTCGAACACCAATCCGGCGATTATTGGCGGACGTCCCACCTTCACGGCGACGATGACGCCGACGACCGTGACCAGCGGCACGGTCAACTTCTTCGACAGCGGCGTGCTCCTCGGCTCCGGCACGGTCGGCGCGGCCCACACGGCGACCTTCCGGCCAGCGGCGGCGGTCAACCTGCCGGCGGGCGTCCACTCGATCACCGCGGTCTACGCCGGCAACGCGACCTTCAACAGCAGCGTGTCGCCGGTCTTCTCGCAGACCTTCACCGCCGCCACGACGACCGTCTCCCTGACGGTCAAGACGAGCGGCACCTGGCATCAGACCTTTGCGTTCAGCGGCGTGCTGGGGACGGTCATCGCCGCCACCCCTCCCTCGGGGACCATCCAGTTCCTGGACGGCGCCACCCCCATCGGCAGCCCGCAGCCGATGACCACCGTGACCGCGGGGGCCGGCGGCTTGGGTCTCTTCCAGGCGTCGCTCTACCCCCCGCTGACGGCGGGGACCCACACCATCACCGCCACGCTCTCCGATCCGAACTACACGGCGGCGACGTCGAACGCGCAGACGATCACGGTGGCCAAGGCGAACCCGACGTTCTCCGCCGTCACCGGCGGCGGCACGTTCACCTACAACGGCACCGCGCACGCGGTCGCCGCCACCGCGACCGGCGGCGCCAGCGAAAGCCTGACGGTGACCGCGAGCTACTCCGGCACCGGTACTACGACCTACGGGCCGACGGCGACGGCGCCTTCCGCCGCCGGCACCTATACAGGAACGATCTCGACGCCCGGAGACACCAACAACAACTCGGGCGCCACGAGCCCGGTCGCCATCACGATCAATAAGGCGACCCCGACGTTCTCCGCCGTCACCGGCGGCGGCACGTTCACCTACAACGGCACCGCGCGCGCGGTCGCCGCCACCGCGACCGGCGGCGCCGGCGAAAGCCTGACCGTGACGGTCAGCTACACCGGCACCGGCACGACGACCTACGGGCCGACCGCCACGGCGCCTTCGGCCGCCGGCACCTATACAGGAACGGTCTCGACGGCCGGCGACAGCAACAACATCTCGGGAAACGCCACACCGGTCGCCATCACCATCAACAAGGCCGACCCGACGGTCACCGCGACCGGCGGCTCCTTCGCCTTCGACGGCAATCCGCACGCAGGCTCCGGCACGGCGACCGGCGGTGCCGGCGAGACGCTGCCGGTGACCCTCAGCTACACCGGCACCGGTTCGACGACCTATGGGCCGACGGCGACGGCGCCTGCGGCCGCCGGCACCTATACGGTGACGGCTTCGACCGTGGGAGACACCAACAACAACAGCGGCACCTCGACGCCTTCGGCCCTCTCGATCGGCAAGGCCGCCTCGACGATCAGCGCCACGGGTGGCACCTTCACCTACGACGGCACCCCGCACGGCGGCAGCGGCTCAGCCACCGGCGGCAGCGGTGAGACCGAGGTCGTGACGTTGAGCTACACCGGCACGGGAACCACGACGTACGGTCCGACGGCGACGCCGCCGACCAACGCCGGCACCTATCAGGTCGTCGCCCACACCGACGGCGACGTCAACAGCGCCGCCGCCGACTCGGCGCCGGCCGCGATCACCATCAACCAGGCCGTCGCCACCGTTTCCGTGACCGGATTCTGTGGGGCCTTCGACGGCGCGCCGCACACCGCACTGGGCACGGCGACGGGTGTCGCGGGCGCGAGCCTCACCGGGCTCGATCTCACCGCGACGACGCACACTGCGCCGGGTACCTACACCGGCGACGCCTGGACTTTCAGCAACGCCAACTACGTCAGCCAGAACGGCGCGGTCGACGATGCCATCGTCGGCTCGACGATCACCGCCGCCAGCCTCGTCAATCCGGGCTCGCCGGGCAACGCCGCCTCGGTGCCCGACTCCGGCACCGGCGCCACCTACAGCTGGACGATCACCGGCGGCACCTTAACCGGCGGCGCCGGCACCCCCAACGTCACCTTCACCGCCGGCAGCAGCGGCACGGTCCAGCTCTCGGTGACCGTGACCACGACCACCGGCTGCAGCCAGACCGGCAACCTCGCGATTCCCATCGGGGAAGCGATCGTGCAGGTCCCGACCCTCGGCTCGCTGGGCCTCCTGCTGCTGGGGGTTCTGCTGGCCGCGGCCGCCCTGGTGGCACTGCGCAAGGGCCGAGCCCAAGCCTAGCCTGCTGACAGTCGGCAGGGAGCAGGACACGGAGCGCCAGAGCCCGCCCTTCGGGGCGGGCCTTTTCGTTTTCACGAAGGCCAGCCGTGGCGAGACCGCGGCAAAAGGGGGGGCCGGACGGCCCCCCTCGTTGCTTCCTGCTTACTTGCCGGGGCTCGCAGCGGTAGCTGCGGGCGCGGCGGGCGTGGCCTCGGGCGGGTGTGCGGTCGTCACCTTGGCGATCTCAGTGACCTCAGTGGTGGGCGGCGGCGGTGTCGACGCCGAGCGATTCTTGGCTCGCGTCTTTCGCGGTTTGAGGCCGAACTCCCGCAGCCGGGGGCTCCGCGGCCCATGGACGGACTGCAGACCGAGGGTCAGGCGGGCAAAGAGGGCTCCGCCGTCCACGAGCATCGCGTTGCGCTGGGCGAGGGCCGAATCGGTATCCGCCCGCAACGTGTTGAGCTGATTGCGGACGCCCTTGGCCGAAGCCAGCAGGGTCTGAAACTGCGCGAACGGGGCCGCAAGCCCCGGCATCTGGTCGATCTGAGGCGCCAGGTTGTCGGCCAGCGTCTGCCAGCGGTCGATCTCGGCGGCCAGGGTGGTCTGTCCACGCTGGGCGCCCTTGGCCGGATTCACCGGCGGGGTGGTTCCATCGCTACTCATTTTGCTTCTCCTTCGCTCAGGGAGTAAGCTACGGAGCTGTCTCTCGTAGACGTGCACGGCCCTCGGAATTGAGATGCCGGGCGCGCGCCGTAGCCGGGTAAGGGGTCCAACCTTTCCGGTGCACATCGGAGGAGGGCTCTCCTGACCGAGAGCTCTCCCCCACCTTCGACCTGCTGTCGTTTTCTGTCTTTCCGCGTTCGATCTTCCCTCGCCTCCTGGGGAGCGCTACGTTCCCGGGCGCCATGCCCGGAAGTACGCCTCCGCCGTCCTGTGACTCTCTCTCCCAACGAGGAGAGATGGTATCTCTTCGCGGGCATAAGTCAATCCTTTTTGCCTAAAAATTATCCTTGCCGTTCTCGGGAGAGGAGAATATTCTCCCAACCCCTTGATTCCTCCGACTTTATGTCCCCCGGTGCCGCCTGCCGGGTCTCTGGCGGGCGCTTATTTAAGGCGCCGGAAAGAGTTTCCGAAGCTTCCGGACGCGTTCCTGAAGCTTCCGGACGGGTTCCTGAAACTTCCGGACGCGTTCCTGAAACTTCCGGACGCGTTCCTGAAACTTCCGGACGCGTTCCTGAAACTTCCGGACGCGTTCCTGAAACTTCCGGACGGGTTCCTGAAGCTTCCGGACGCGTTCCTGAAACTTCCGGACGAGTTCCTGAAACTTCCGGACGCGTTCCTGAAGCTCCCGGAGGTGTTCCTGAAACTTCCGGACGCGTTCCTGAAGCTTCCGGACGGGTTCCTGAAACTTCCGGACGGGTTCCGGAAGCTTCAGGAAAGGCGATGTTTCCCTGGGAGCGCCGGCGTCCCGCCGGCATCGGTCTACCGGCGGTCTACCGCCGGCCGGCGGGACGCCGCCTCGCTAGCCGTTGGGGTCGATCATCAGGCCGTGGTCGAGCGGGGTGGCGCCCCCGTGCGCTGGAGCGGTGAAGACCGGTACGGCGGACGCGAAGACGAGGGTGAAGCAGGCACGGTCGAAGGACATCACTTCCTCCCTTCATGGCTGGCATCGTGCCCGGCGGGAATCGCCGGTCGAGTCGTCCCATGAAATTTCTTGCACAAAGGTGTCACCGGATCGGAGGCTGCGGTAACTATTCTTCTAGAGCAGGAACCCCAACCGAAGGAGAGACCCTTGGCCGAGGAACCGCACCTCAGTTTGTTGCTCATGGCAAAGCTCTTGACCAACCGCTTGGAGTACGACGAGGTCATCGGCCACGTCGCACCTCATCTCCTCCGCCGCTGCCCGGAATGTTGGGCCGTCTACCAGGAGCTGCAGCGGCTCAAGAGGGAGGTCGGGCATTGGGACGAGCTCGTCGTCGTCAGCGAGGCCGTCGAGATCCCCGAGCTTTCGGCGGAGCTCGAGCCTCTCCCTCATCCAGAAAGGGTGCGGGTCGTGGAGCAGGATGAGCGCTTCCAGACCTGGGGACTCTGCCGCTGGCTCCTTAAGCGTAGCCGCAGGGAGGCGTTCGCCGACGGTCAGCGTGCCGTCGACTGGGCGACCCTCGCTCTGCGGATTGCCACTCACCTGGGAGAAGAGTACGGCGAGTCGTCGCTCACCGCCATTCGAGCGGAGGCCCTGGCCACCCTCGGCAACGCCCATCGGGTGCTCGACGAGTTCCGCATTGCCGAGGAGTGCCTTCTGGCCGCGGAGCAACTGCTCGACCATTCCGGGGATGGCGACCCGCTCCTGCTGGCGGAGGTCCAAAGCTTCAAGGCTTCCCTCCGGCTCGATCAACGAGAATTTGCCGAAGCCCTGGAGCTGACCCGGCAAGCTCTCGCAGTTTTCCGCGAGCGGGGGGACCTGCCGAGCGTGGGAAGGCTTCTGTTGCTCGAGGCGAAGGTCGTCTGGGAGTCCGGCGATCTGGAAAAAGCGGCGGAGATCCTGCGCCGGGCCTCTGGCGAGATCGACCCCGAGCGTCAACCCGATCTGTATCGCATGGCCCGTTTCAATCTCTTGACCCTCCTCGTCCGCGAGGGTCCTGCCGAGGAAGCCGCCGCCCTCCTCGCCGAGGTGGCGCCGCTCTTCGCGAACGAGCCCGCGGAGTCAACCCACCGCTTTCGCCTGCGCTGGGCGGAGGGGTTGATCGCCCGAGGGCTGGGGAACCTCCACGCCGCCGAGGAGGCGCTCGTCGAGGTGCAGAGAGATCTGGTGAACCGGCAGATGGGATACGACGCCGCCCTGATCTCGATCGACCTCGGGCTCCTCTACCTCGAGACCGGGGAGGTCGAACGCCTGCGCCGCCTCGCCTCCGAGCTACTGCCGATCTTCACCGCCAAGGATCTGTCCAAGGAAGCCTTCGCCTGCCTTCTCCTCTACCAGGACGCCTGCCAAACCCTGGAGCTCACGAGTCAACTGGGGCGCGAGCTCGCACGCTTCCTCGCCGAGGATCGGCGCTCCCCGCCGGACCGCCGGATCGGGTTCCAGCCGGGAGATCTGGCGCCGGGGTGAAGTCTCGATGCTGGAGGAGGATACCCGTGCCCTGGCGAACCAGTTCCGTTGTGGGGCGAAGCACCATACCGTTGACGAAGTGCGGGAGTTGGCAGGTCGGCTCAAGCAGGGCGGCGCCTTCTGCCTGGCGCCTTGAATCTCGTGAAGCCGTTGGCTGCGCGATTGGCATGATCGCAAGCAAATCATTAGTGAAGGAGATCGGACTATCGGTCTGGCCAGCACCTCTCATGGCACCTATCTGGTTGTCCACTTACAAATACTTCACCTGCCACCCTCGGCTCCGGAACTTCGCGATCGTAGCCTCTCTATTCCCCTTCACGTCAAGAACTTTCTCCCTCATCGCAATGCACAGCAGATGGGTAGGTCTGGTCATCGCTGTGTAGATGAGTCGCAGCCGCTCGAGACGCTGGAGTCCCTTCTCCTTCCCTGCGCCATGCTTGTCACCCACCAACCAATCCAAGAGATCTCCCACGTCATGCATATTCGCGAAAGTCTCCAGGACGAGCGTCGCAGTGTGCGTCTGCCCCTTCGCGCTATGGATCGTCCCGACGTCAATCGCCACTCTGGGGTCTTTCTCCGGGAACTGGTAGCGATTCAGCAAGCCGTGATTACGAGTCCCGCTTGACGCGTCTTCGGCAAAGGCAGTCGACCACTCACAGAATGGTCTCACCATTTCAGTCTGGCGACCCACCAGAATCGGTGCCAGAGCTTCTTTCAGCTCACGGAGCTGCAATGACCAATTGGACTTGCTCAGTGGTACCGCCTCAATACACCACCGCCACAAGAGCCTTTCGAGTGTGCGCAATGCAAGCTGATCAGACACCAGCAGTTCACAAATGCCCTTAAAGGTCCGCCCAGACCCAGCACAGGCGTTTGGCACAACCAGTTCGATCAGTTCTATGATCCCTCGCAACACTGTCGAAACGGCTTGGGCGCAATCGGCCATGCTGGCGCGTTGCCGTTGCGCGAGATGAATAAAGTCAGCCAGCTTCTCTGGGCGCGGGTCGATCTTTGCCACTCGCGGCTCATATTCCGGCCAATAGTCACGGAGGCTCCGAGGTACTATCTCCCTTTGCCCCTTTGCCTTTCCTTCTGCTCGGCCAACGAATCCAATGGCCCGAGCAAGGAACTGCTTAGAACATAGGGTTTCGGCTGGAAACACCTCCAGCAACAATTGTGCGAAGGCAGGAAGTACGCACTTCTCTGACGCCAACGAAAAGAAGAAGATGGTATGAGGCAGCGCTTGATCGCTCAACTCCGGGAAGCCAGAGCGCGGCGGTCCAGATCCCAACAGTTGCTGCTTCGGCTGATCTGGAGCCAACGGGTGGGCTTTGGTCGCGATCGCCTGACCGAATCGCTGACTGTTGGTGAGCCATCGGATCTCGGAACCCGGAAAGGGGTCAGTTGTGGGGCGAGTCTGGCCACGGTCATAGATCGCTTGATTTGAATCGCCAAAACGCTGCCGTAGCACGCACCCGGAACGAGGAAACACATGAGCCAGAACGCGACTAGGAATTTCAGACGTGTCTTGGGTCTCATCAATGAGGACCACTGGAAAGCGCCAACGCGCCAAGTTGGCTACTTCCACATGCTCTTGCAGAAGCCGCTCCGCCAGAAAAAGCATGTCCGCATGGCAATAAAACCCGCGAGCGGTGGCTTTCAATTTGGCACCCTTGAGTGTGCGCCACTGCCTATCATCTAAACCACTTGGTGTCGCCATAAAAGCGAGATTGCCGGCATCACCAGCACACAGTCGTCTCCGAATATGGTCATCGAGTGTCCTCTCATGATGCACTAATTGACCAAGCCCGAAGCGGACTGGCTTAGCCAATAAGTATTTCTTCATCCAACTAAAGCAAACCTCGTCGTCAATCAAACTAACGAGCCGCCCTTCAGAACGAAGCAGGGGCTGCGCCAGAAACTGATTTACAAAACCATGAATGGTACCAATGAAATGCGGATAGGCTAGTAATCGCCCACCCGCGGCTATTCCCGAAAGCCTCTCTTCAATCTCTTTTCGAGCTACATTAGTGTGGGATAGTACGCAAATTCCACGCCGAGAATATGACCACCGCTTCGCCAAGATTGCCAGTTTTGCGACGAGTAGAGTCGTCTTCCCGCTACCTGGACAAGCCATAACATCGAAACTACTGTTCGACCTAAGGATCTCACGCCGAGGAGGATCGAAGGACATCCCCCAACGGTTCTCGATCTCCCAAATGTCCTCTTCCGTGATTTCTGGAAGCAAGATGTCGCCTCGGCTGTCTCCGACTACCTTCATAATTCCGATTCATCCTGCGCTTGCGCCGAGTCCGCTAGTAGCTCTGAAAGGTCGGGCGCAGTTGTCACTCTGGTCAGGTATTCGACCGCGCTTCGAATATATCGAGGGACGAGTGGCGAGAATTCTTCCTGTGCCTCAGGGTTCTCAAGAAGAGAGGCCAGATACTGAGCCGCGATCGGCTTTCGCACCACTCCATTCCTTAAAGACTCGAAAGCCTTGCAGGAGAGAAAATCGACGCTGTCAAGACGAGAGCCATGAGCCACCACTAAGTCCTGCCATTTTTTATCCGCCGTTGCCTGGATCACCTCGATGTCTGCGATTGAGCCGTCCGCTCGCCGATCAGCAAGTGCCTCTTCTCGTGCGAGTTCGGCTGCCAAATAAACTTCTCGCCCCAAACCCGCGTGAGCAATATCGTATTCCAAGGTCCAGTGATCCGCGACGAAGGTGCTCACATTCTCGCCATCGTCGCCACACCTGTTCTTATTCCACTCAGTCCTTGCCTTGCCTGTGAGATCTTTTTCAAATCGAGGTACACGACTTGAATTTCGTTCCGCTTTTTCAGCACTCGAATCGTTAGCAGGCCTGAACGCCTCGCTAGAGCAATCTGGCATGATGTCTCGATCGGCTAAGCAGGCAACGCGGATCGGGATCGGCGGCGCAGGGGTTCCGTCAGCAAGCAGCTTACGTCGGAAAATACGCGCGTAGCGACGTAAGCCACGACTACCGACATTGACGATCGAAACTCCATGGCGAGTGAAATCACGTCCAACCAAGCGCGCGAAGGTAGGCATGAGAAGGCCCTCTGCCGCACCCTCGACGATCAGCACACTACGGGCGAAGAACATATTGGCTTTCGTGATATCTAGGAATCTCTCGAGGAAACGGTAATCTGTGTCCGAAAGAAGTGTATGCTCTGGGCCCATCGGAAACGCACACCCTTGGCAAACCAATGTCATGTTGGCAAGTTTAATTTTGGATGCCAAGTTTGGGCTGTGAGTCGTGACGATTACCTGAACCTGCCGATTGTCTGCGGCAGTTGCTTGCTCTTGGAGAAACTCCGCAAGGCGCATCTGTAATTGAGGATGGAGATGAGCCTCGGGCTCCTCAATCAGCAGGAGCGGCAGGGTCTCTAGATCCTGCCCGAGTAGGAGAAGTTCGCAGGCCATAAAGAGGAGATTGTTGTAGCCCAGACCGTGCGGAACCTGGCCTTCGACATCTATTGAAGTCGATAGTCGAAGCTCGAGTTTTTCGAGAATGGATCTGAGTCGCTGGTCGGGGGTGGCGGCGTTGGCGACAGACACCGTGCTACGCAGGGTATCCTCGCCGAGGTTCAGCTTGTCCAAGTAGGAATCCTCAAGGCGCTTCCTCGCCTTGCTAACTCCCTCGTTCTGCTGAATAAGATGATCCGCAAGACGCGAGACATTTATGATGCTCTGTGGAAGGTTCACCTCTTGTTTAGCCCGTAGAGCTGTGACGAAAGCGCCAGGATCGAAAGATTCATTTTTTTGAGCAACGATTTCCTTCGCGTATTGAAGTATCTGCGAGAGCCTCGAGTTCCTTCCGGCATCTAACTCGCGCTCAGCATCCCGCAACGGACGAAGGTAGGTTGTCTGCAGCGAGAGCCGAGCAGTGCCATCGAGCACAGGCCCATTCCCTGCAAGTCCAGACCGCACCGTGACGCTGATCCGACGTCGCGACGAGAACGCCTCGTTGCGGCTTGCACGAAACGTCACGTACAAGGACACCTTACCATTTTCATACGTCAAGTGTTCCAGCAAGGCACCACCCGTCTCTTGTTCAATGTTCTCGAACTTGCACCGGATTGTAAATTCGGTAGCTCGCTTACTGTCGGCAAGATGGAAATCCGAATCCTCGACACGCAGGTAATCCTGGCTCGTCGTACCCAGTGCGAAGCGGATGGCATCGACAATGGCAGTCTTGCCGGAGTCGTTCTCTCCGACGAGCACATTGAGGCCTTGATTCAGGGTCATCTCGAAAGTTAGGCCGAAGAGCCGAAAGCCCTGGATGGTGAGTTTGGCTAAATGCATTCCGGTGACCTCATGTAACTAACGACAGTCGTTTTCATGCTCACCTGGCTATTTGCCCAAGATCAACCGCCCGCACAAATCCCTCTTCGCTATCGGCATAAATCATCCCCTCCCCCGCCACCATCGCCCCCGGCACCAGATAGTCCCCAGGCCGACACGTGAACACGATGATTTGAAAGCTCCGGGCCTTCTCCGCGAGCAACGCGCGAAACCATTCCATCCGGGAGTCATCGCTCTGGACGAGCTGATCGTCGAGGACGATCGTCGTCTGGAGATATTCTCCCAGGCAGAGTCGGTAGAGGGTGGAGAGTTGTTCTCGCGTGCCGACCGAGATCCGCTCGGGGGATCTCAGCGCCCCGGCGACGACGATGCCCTCCGTGCCCAGGTGCGCGGTGAGCTGGAGGCTGTGGTAGCGCTGCTCGGTCAGGGCTTGGAACCGAGCCGCGATGGCGGGAGCGAGCACCTGGCCGAGATTGCTCGCCTGCGCGGCGTCCGCCGCCTTCATTTGCTCCAGCAGCAGTCTCCATGCCTCGTAGTCCTCCTCGATCTCGCGGTCCTGGCGCTCCGCCTGCTCGAAGGCCTCGATCGCGTCGCGCAGCCGGTCCCGTGCGACCGCCCCCCCCACCTGCTGGAGAGCACCTTGGGTGCGCTGGATCTCGCGGTCGACGGCTTCGTAGCCCTGTCTCGCTCTCGCTAAAGCTTCCTCGGCTGCAACGACCTCCTCGGGGGTCACTGCTCGTTCCGGTACGGGCAGGGCGTCGTGAGCTTCAGCCGCTTCCCGAAGCTCGCGCTCGGCAGCCGGGAGATCCGCGGCAGCGCGTAGCTTCCGCAGCTCGGCGAGCCGCCCGACCTCCGAGGCATGATCGGCGATCGCTTGGGCGAGGCTCCCTTGCGCCACTTCGACGTCACGATGAGCTTTCTCGGTCGCCTCCCGGGCGTCCGCCAGGGCCGCCTCGAACTGTCCCCGCCGTGCCTCCATCCGGTTCTCTAAGGACGCGAGCTCGGCTTCGACGGTCTCCTGCCCTTGCAAGGCGATCCCGAGGGCCTCTTCGGCGACCGCCGTTCCAGCCGCAACACCGGAGGGAAATTCCGCGAGAGCGGTGTCCCGCGCCACCACGATCGCCTCAAGGCTCGCCTGCAGAGTCCTCACTCGCTCTTTCGCCAGGGTCTGGGCGGTGGCGGCCTCAGCGGCGGTCGTCCTCGCTGTTTCCAGATCTCGCGACGCCTGGTGTCGACGGCCCCGAAGCGCCGCACCGGGCTCCGGCCCCAGGGCAGCGAGATCGGCGGCCAGCGTCTCGATGGGCACGTCCCCAAGCTCCAGATGACAGGTAGCCGCGCGGGCGGAGGCTTCGCCCAGCGCCCCGGCCGCGCCGGCAAGAGCGGTGAGCTGGCGCCCCAAAGAGTCCAGGCTCCCGTCCAACGACTGGAGGCGGGCCTCCAGATCTCGGGCTTCTGCCCTTTTCGCGTCGAGCGCGTCGAGATCCGCGACCCCGGCCGTCTGAAGGTGCGGCAGAGCCTCGGCGTCCCATCGACTCTCCAGGGACCGGACCCTCTCCTGCGTTTCCCGGCGTCCACCGCGAACACGAACGGTCACCAGGTCGGCGACGTAGACCTCCACCTCGGTGTCCGCTTCGATCTCCAGGGGCTGCGCGACGACCCCCTGATCCTCCACCGCGCCCCCGTCCTTACGGACCCGCAGTGGGACGAGCGCAGCGGGGATCACCGTCATCACGAGCCCCACGTCGAGGGCTCCCCGCGCGCTCGCGAGATCCGTCGCGAGCTTCCGCAGGGCCGGGAGACTCCCCGCCGGCGGCACGAGGATCGCCGCTCGCAGTTCCGCCGCGGCAACCCGTTCCCCCGAGACCTTCGTCCACTCCGCCTGAAGAGCCGACTCCCTCGCGACGTCGGCCTGAGCGCTCGCGACCTGCGTCTCCGCAGCTCGAGCCTCCAAGCCACGCGCGAGCAGATCGCAGCGGTGGAGCTCGTCCTGGGCCGCCTGCTCCATCTTCGCGGCTTCGGCCCATCGTTTCTGCGCGCGGAGAGCTTCAGTCTCCTGCTCCCGGTGCTCGCGCTCGGCCCGGCGGGCGGCATCGACCCGTTCCTGTGCGATGGCCGCGGCGGCGAGGCTCTGCCGCGCCTCCCGGGCTGCCTTCTCCGCCGCGACCTGGCGCAGCTCAAGCGCCTGGCGGGCCACCGTGTCAGCCAGGTCAGAGCCCAATCCAGCCGACCGTGCCGCTTCTTCGGCGGCAGCCAAGGCCTCGCCGGCTCCGACTTCGGCAGTCTGAGCGGCCTCAAGTGTCCGTTCCGAATGGGCTTTCCCACCGGCGAGCGTCTCGACCTGGGCCGCCGAATCCGCCACGTCCAGCTCCATCTTCTCGATGCGCAGCACCGCTTCGAGCGCGACCCGGACGCGCTCCGCGGCCGTGGCGCGATCCGCCGCCTGGCGTGCGAGCCCCTGCACCTCGATCGAGCGATCCGCCGCCTCGGCGCGCTCCTGCTCGAGCCTCTCCCGTTCCTCCAGGAGATCCCGGTGGCGCCGCTCCACCCCTTCGGAATCGTCGACGATCTTCTGCAGATCTTCCTTCTCCTTGCGTGTCTCCTTGACCCGGTCCGCAGCGGCCTTGAAGACGCTTCCCCGAGCCGTCTTCTTGGCACCCTTTTCCGTATACGCCTCGTCCCGGCGCTCCTGAGTTTCCCGCAGGAGCGAGACGAACAGCGGGTCCTGCGCGACGGCCTCCAAGGCGGCCGCGATTTGATCCTTTCCGGTGGGTGTCGAGTCGTCGCTCAAACTGCCATCGAGAAGATCGGACACATTCGCCTGAGTCGAGAGGAGAGCCGTCGCCAGGAAGCTCGTCGGCAGACCCTTCGCAGCCCCGGTACCCCCGGGCTCCGGGATGCCCCAGCGCAGAATCTCTCGCAGTCTCGCATCGACCCCGCGCGCACGCTCGACGTCATCGAAATCTTGGCCGTTCCGGGACTCCTGGAGAAGCGAGGAGCCACGCTTGCCGAACTGTTTCCGGACTCGCCAGAAGCGCTCGGCCTCCGTCTCGAACGTCAGGTCGACGAAAGGATCTTGGGCACCGGTCCAGGGAACGTACGGCTCACAGTAGGTCGAGGTGTGAGGAAGCAGAAGCACCAGGCGAATCGCATCCGCGAGCGTCGATTTGCCGAGATCATTGGGGCCGTAGAGGACATTCAAGCCGGGGCCGAGCTCAACGTCCATCTCCCGGATCGACGCGAAGTTCTGAACCCGCAGACGATGGAGCCTCACCGAGCCGCCCCTCCGAGAAGCTCGTTTTGCCGCTGGAGCAGTTTGTAGAGATGCGACAAAGCCCGGGTGGCCCTCTCCTTTTGCGCTGCATCCATCGACTCCTCGACGATCCGGTCGAGGCGGGCGACCGTGTCCTGAAGCACCGGCGGCAGATCCTCGGGAAAGGCATCCGCGGAACCGACGTGGAGCCGCAGATTCAACCGATCCACGAGCAGAACGCCCACACGGCCGTGCGTCGCATCGGTCCCCGCGAGGTCCCGGAGGATGCGCTCGAGCTCACTCTCCTCGGCCAGAGAGACGGTCATGTCCAGGTGCAGTCTCACCACATGGCGTTCGAGATCGTGCGTGGTCAGCAAGGAGCGGAGCTCGTTCAGGTCCCGGCATCGCACGTCGAGCCAATGCCAGAAGGCCACGGGTTCCGCTTCGACGCGGGCACGCGTGCCGTGCCGATAGAGTGCCACGAGGGCCACCTGGCCGGCGCCGGGCTCGTCGAAGCTCGTCGGCTCCGGGGCTCCCGGGTACACTGTCGGCACCGGCAGGTTCAGGGTGACGTCACGAAACGAGTGGGTATCGCCGATCGCCAGGTAGTCGAGCCCGCGTTCCACCCCGGCATCCCGTCGGATCGGGAAGTTCGTCGGATAGCCCTCGATATCGACGGTGCAGCCATGCACGCAACCGATACGAAGCTGCCGATTGCCGGGCTCCCGCGCGGGGAGAGCCATCGCGAGATCGCTCTCTCCAGCTTTCGACCGGCAGGGCCGCGCATAGAGAACCGCGTCCGGATGGATCTCATAGACGAAGTCGTCCCGGTCGACCACGTGGACCCAGGCGGGAAGCCGGGCGCGAAAGGGATGCCCGACGGCCCAGACGGATTCGGAGGTGAGAGGATCGTGGTTGCCCGGCACGAGGAACACCGGCGCATCCGGTGTCGGATGATCGTGGAAGATCTTCGCGAGCCCTTCCCAGAAATCCGGAGTCGGTGACGGATCGTCGAACAGGTCCCCCGCGCAGAGCACCGCATGGACCCGGTTCCGCCGCGCCACGTCGAGGATTTTGCCCACCACGTCCATCCGCGCTCGCGAGAGCTTCTTCTGTGCCTCCTCGGGAAACGAGGGGAACCGCCGTCCCAGATGCCAATCCGCGGTGTGCAGCAGCCTCAGCACGACGTCCTCGACTCCGGAGGATCGATCTGGAATGCCACCCGGAACAGCCGGGTCACCTTTGGCGCCTGATACCGCAACTCGTGGTAATGGTCTCGCCATTTCCGGTAGACCTCATCCTCCCTGGAATCCAGGGCGTTGACCCGTCGTTCGAGCTCTTCGTCCCGGGAGGCGAGACGGGCCATCTCCGCCTCGACGCGCTCACGGGCGCTCGCACCTACAATCTCGTCGCGGCGGACGCGGGCGGCGCGCAGCTTCTCGGCGAGGCTCGCCCGCTCCCGACGGCAGACGAGGACCTTGTCCTCGACGAACCGCTCGAGTTGCCCCAAAGCCTGCTCGAAGTGCTTCTGCTCGCTGGCCTCCACCGCCCGTTGGTCGACGAACACCGCCTCGTCCAGAGCGTCGTCGAGCCAGGGTGGGTCCACGACCACCGTAAACGGCGGACCCTCGATAGCGGACAGCCGGGAGAGGCGGGCTGCGAGCGACGGGTCAATAGGTGAGCCGTCCACCACGACCGCCGCGATCACCCGCTCCACAGGCTCGAACCCTCCATAGTCGACGAGGACCACCCCGAGCACACCGGTTTTCCCCATCAGTGCGGCGAGATCGGGAGGGGCATGAGGCGGCAGCCGAAGCGCCACCGATCCACCCGACCAGGTGCGCGCCTCTGCGATCGCCGCCTGCACCAACGGATGGGCCAGGTTCAACGCTTCGGCGTCGGTGAGGCCGCGCGCGTCCCCTGTCGCAAATCTCCGACTGTGCCCGAGCTCCGCCGGCAAGCCCTTCTCCGACACGATCTCGAAGACGGCTCGCGGACCATCTTCGGATCGCCGGTACTCAGCCCCCGACGCAACCAAATAGCCCTCGACCACAGCGGCGAGGTCCCCATCGAGCTGGACGAGAGCCTCGGGGAGCTCGTCGCGGAGGCGTCGGAACACCCGTCGGACCTCTTCGTCGAACCGGGACTCGATGATCTGCGAGGTCCGCCTGTATTCCCTTTCATAGGCCTCTCGCCGTTCCATGATTTTGTCGCGCAGCGCCGCGATGTCGCGCGTGATCTCCTCGACCGTCCGCGAGCGGCTGTAGATGCTCCGGAGGTCGCTCTCAAGCTCGACCGACAAGGCCGACACGGCGATCTCGGGAGCGTCGGTGCGCGGCTCGTGCAGCACGGTATCGGACGCATCGAGCACCTTGCCGAAGAGGTCCAGCTTCTGGCTCAGAATCTCGAAGGTCAGCCGTTGCCCTTCGTTGTCGCGGTTGATGAAGTTGACCACCGTGACGTCCCGCTGCTGGCTGTACCGGTGACAACGCCCGATGCGCTGCTCGATGCGCTGCGGGTTCCACGGCAGATCGTAGTTGATCACCGTCTCACAAAACTGGAGGTTCAGCCCCTTCGCTCCCGCCTCCGTACACACCAGTACCTTGGACCGCGTACGGAACTCATGAACCAAGGCCAGCCGTACGGCGACGTCGCGGCTCGGCCTGGAGCCGGGAGCGAGCCGGGCTCCCTCCTCCTCTTTCCAATGGGCGAGGGCCTCGCTCGCGCGAGCTTGGTCGTTGAAGCCGCGGAACAGCGTGATGTCCTCGTCCTCCAATCCCACGGCGAGAAGCAAGGTCCGCAGATACTCTTGGGTCGTGATGGACTCGGTAAAGACCACGGCCTTGCCGCTGCCGCGGCCCTGGCGGCCGAGATCCAGGATCACCCGAATCGCCTCCTGGAAAGAACGCGCCTTGGCATCACTCGGAAGAGATCGAGCCCGGGTGAGGAGCGCCTCCACGCGAGCCAACTCGGCCGCGACCCCTGCCGGATCTCGGGGAACGGCCGTCTCGTCGGCCGGCGCCTCCACCACTACCTCGTCCTCCTCGGCCTCCAGGTCGCGCAGATCAGGGAGCAGGGCGTCCGCCGTGGCCTCCGCGACGGGCCCCTTCACGAGACGGCGGAGCCGGGCGACGACGTTTTCGAGGCTCGCGGCCAGGGCCGGAATCGACGAGGCCATCCGCCGGTGGAACCCGATTAACAGGAGGCGACGCTGCCGCCCGGAGAACGCGAAGAGCGACGGCTCGAGCAGGTACTCGGTCACATCGTCGTAGAGCGACCGTTCGTCGGCGCTCATCGCATACTCATAAAGGCGACACCGCCGCTGCGTGAACGGCCGGTCGAGGAACTCCTGTGCCTGCCGGCGGAGCGTCCGCTGGAGCACCATTCCGAGACGCCGCTGGAGCTCGTGCTCCTGTCCGGGGACCAGCGTTCGGTCGTCCTCGGCGCAGAACACCCGCCGAAAGGTCGTGATGTCTCCGAGGAGAGTACCGGTGGGCTCGACGTACTGCACCAGCCCCCAGAGCTCGACCAGGGAGTTCTGCATCGGTGTCGCCGTGAGCAGGAGGACCGGCGCCGCACGGAGGAAGCCGCGGACGCGGTGAGCCATCATCGCCTCCTCCGAGGTCTCGTCGTAAACGCCGTCGCGCCCATACCGCCGGTGCAGCCCGGCAAACACCTCGTGGGCCTCGTCGATAACCACCAGATCGAAGGGCGGCCCGGCACCGAGCGGAGCGGCGCCGCGCTCGCTGCCCGCGAATTCGCGGCCCACCAGGTACACGCCCGAGCCGAGGAAATGGGGAGGATCTTCTCGTGTCTGGATGCCGAAGAGGTGGAGTAGCTCGCTCTGCCACTGGCCGATGAGCGACTTCGGCACGATGAGCAGAATGCGCTCGGCACCCTCGGCCCGGCGCTGGGCAATGACAAGCCCCGCCTCGATCGTCTTCCCGAGGCCAACCTCGTCCGCGAGGATGCACCCACCTTCCCGCAGCCGCCGGAGCGCGAAGATCACCGCGTCGATCTGGTGCGGGTTGGGGTCGATGCACGCTTGGCGCTGCGATGCCGCGTAGCGCTCCCGATCGTCCGGCCGGCGAACCCGGATGAGATCCTCGGCCAGCAGGCGCCGATTGAAGGGATGGAGGCTCAAGGTGCCATGTGCTGCAGAGCCATCACTCGCGTCTTTTTTAGTAGAACTTCGGCACACGCTATCAAAGGTGACGAGGAGGCGTCAACCCAAGGATTCTGCCCTCGCTGGCCGGAGCGGATCGAGCCAGGCGCACGGACGGGTGCGAACGCTCTACGATTCTTCGTTCTCTGAATCGGCTGGACGGAGCCCAGGGACGGTCAGGGCTTCTCGTCCCGGCTTTCCCACAAGGCCTGGAAGTCCGCCTCGGCCGGCCCCTGGTGGAGTAGGCGCCATGGACGGGAGCGGTGCGGGATCGATCCTGCCGGCGAGCCGGCCGGCCGCCGCCGTCTCGCCTCCGGAAACCCGGTCTCCAGAAAGTCCCCGGGAGGAACGCCGAGCAGGCGGGCGAGCGCCAGGAGGTGGCGGACGTAGAGGATCTGCTCGCCGGAGAGGATCCGCTCCCACGCCCGCACCGACAGGCCCAACGCTTCCGCGACTGCATGCGGCTGGAGGCCTGCCGCCGCGACAGCGCGCGCGAGAATCTTGCGGAGCGGTTTGAGCTCTTGGGACATCGGGTGGGGCGAGCATACGACGCGATGTGCCGATGGGCAACGGTGGCCGTGAACCCTGAAGCCAGGACGCAGGGCTTAGAGATGGGATGAGAAGGCCCAACCTCCTGTTGCGCAGTGCCAGAATATGGCCTGCAAGCAGGGGATCAATCGCGCCCGGAGGCGCAAGAAGGAAAGCCCGCCCCGAGAAGAGGAAAGAAGACAGCTCAGAGTTTGGGAGGCCAGGGTGAATCTAGCGAGGTCTCCGACCTCAAACCGACAAGGTCTACTCCCTGGGAGCGCCGGCGTCCCGCCGGTCGGCGGTGTACCGCCGGTATACCGATGCCGGCGGGACGCCAGCGCTCCCAGGGAAAAATCTGGCTCGTTTGTCCAGATGTCGCCCAGGTCAGACGTCTAGACCGGCTCACAGTCTGACTCGATCACATACCCGATGGCTTTCACGATATCCCGCAAGGCTCTTTCGTCGAGAACGCCGATCGGACCGGCACTTAGATCCAATTGCCTCTTATCGATCGACAGGATGTTCTCGCACTGAGCTACGCAGTTGACGTGAAGCCAAATTGGCCAGCCTGGAACGGCACGCAGCTCGAGAGCTGGCTGCGGACCGCGAATCGCGAAGAGGTACAGACGACAAAGGCGTAATGGCCACGGTTGAGGTTTTCCCGGGATACGACGACGACAGGGTGGGGTCCAGCTCCGGGAAATCGGCGATATAGACCTCGCCAGGCTCCGTCAAGGAACCTCTGCCACGCGTCGTCCGGCATTCCGGAGGGCAACCGCATGGATCGCTCTTTGTCGTCTCTCGTCCTCGACGAGCTCGCGGACAGCCTCATACTCGTTCAGGGGGATGAGGACATACGCCGCGTCGGTACGGGGATCGACGACCTGGGGAGGCTGGGCGTCTGCCGAATCAAGAACGTGCTGCTGCTGCTCGGTCAAACGAATAGGCATGGCTCATTATGCTCTCAACGGGTGCTGTCTGGCGACCGCCCGCGGGCGACAGAATCTCCCGTCACGCCGGTAGGCCCACAAGAGAGCCGTTGGAGCCGAGGCGTAAGGCCCGCCGGTGTGCCCTCGAAGGGCATCGCCGGTTCGCAACGATGGAGCCCCAGCGGAGACGTCCCGCGGTCCCCGTGGCCTGCGAACGATATCGTTCAGGACTTGGGACGTCTCTACGGCGTTTCTGCCAATCTCTCCCGGAGCAGAGAGGCGAGCTCGCCGAGCGTCGGCTCGGAGAGGAGCCGATAGTGATCGGTCGCGAAGGACGCGACCTCCAGACCGCCCACGGCCAGGGCATTCCAGCCGAGCGCCTCCGACTCCCTTCCGCGGCCCGTGGCCTGGACGAGGAGGACTCTTCCGGCGTAGGGCCGCGGCCGGTAGGCGCGGGTGGCCGAGACGTTCGCTTCGAGGGCTCGCAGGTGCTCGAGCGCCGCCTCTTCCCCGACGTCCGCGGGGATCGCGCCCGCTCGGCGCGCCGCTTCGAAAACCGTCTTCACGCGCTCGGCCTCCGGCAGCTCGCGGAGGGCCGGCGCGGTGATCGCCAGCGTTTGGCCGGAGCTCGCCTCCAGCTCCTCGGCGAGGGCCGCCAGGAGATCGGCCTGGTCGCGGCGGGGCGCGGCCGGGTCGGGAGCCTGGCTGTCGAGAAGGGTGAGGAGGGCGACCTCTTCCCCCCGCTGCCGGAGCTGCTGCGCCACCTCCCAGGCGAAGACGCCGCCGAGCGACCAGGCGCCGAGGGCGTAGGGTCCCTGAGGCTGGACGGAGACGATCGCTTCGACGTAGACCGCGGCCCGCTCTTCCAATCCGGGGGCGCGCTCCCCCGCCGCAAGCGGCGGGGTGGCGAGGCCATAGACCGGCCGGTCGGGGCCGAGCCGGCGGGCGAGGTCGAGGTAGCAGAAGACGTGGCCGCCGGCGGGGTGGATGAGGAAGAGCGGCCGGCCCGGACCGGCTTCGGCGGGAGGGACGAGGGGAACGAGCGGCGAACGGGCCGGCCGGGAGGCCGGGCGGAGCGCGGGGCATGGATAGCCCAGGGTAGCGGCGAGGGCGACGGTCTCGTCCCCCGGCACCAGGTCGTGGAGGCGGTCGCGCCAGCGCTCGGCAACCGCGGGGTCGACGTCCTGGTGCTGCAGGAACTTGACGTCCCCCAGCATCCGCGACCAGGGGCGGATGCCGTCCGTCATCCGGCCGGCGCCCGGCGCCTCGCCTCCCCGCTTCTCGTAGGGGAGCGCCATATCGGGATGGAAGTCGAGACCCAGGAAGGCGCAGATCTCTTCGAGCACCGGCCCCGGATGGGCGAGGAGATCCTCGAAGTGAACCCGCATCTGGCGCTCGCGCGGCACCCCGGCGAGGAAAGCGAGGATGTTCTCCTGGCTCACCAGCCAGATGAGCTCCGCGAGCTCCCGGCGCGAAAAGGCGTGCGGATGGCGGAAGAAGACCTCTTCGAGCTTGGCCTCCTCGAAAGACGAGATCATGCCGTAGGGATGGCGGAGGAGATGGAGGTAGCGCGCGTCCGCGAAGGTCTCCTCCGCACGCTGGAGCACCGCGCCGTCGAGCGCGTAGGAGGGGCTCTTGTCCACCAGGATGCGGTCGCCGATCCACTCCTGGAGCCGGCGGTAGAGCTCCCCGGTCGTCATCCCCGCGCGCTCGAAGCGGCCGAGCTCGGCCTCGGCGTCCTCGGCGGACAGCCGCCGCACCTCCATGACCGCCCGCACCGTCCCTTCGAGCCAGAAGGCGTTGCGGCCGGGGAAGGCGGCGCGGCGCTCGGCCAGGGTGTGGAAGGAGAGCAGCTCGAGCTCGGGCGGCGCGAAGAGGCGGGGATGGCCGGCGAGCATCACCCGCAGCAGGGTGGAGCCCGAACGGGGCGGCGACAGCACGAAGACCGCCGGCCGGTTGCGCTCGGCAGGCGGAGGGAGAGAGGGAAGCGGCGCGATGGCGCGACGGAACGCCGCGACCTTTTCGCGATCGATCTTCTGCGTTGGCGGCGGGGCGGGCGGCGCCGCGACGCCCGGCGCGGCCAGGGCGGCCGCGCCGAACACCCGCGCCACCGCCGCCGGATCGTTGGCCACCAGGTAGGCGGCGAGCCGGAAGACCGTGGGGGCGTCGAAGAGCGCCACGGCATAGAGGATGGTGCCGAGCTTCTCCTGCAACCGGTTGATCAGCACCGCGGCGGCGATCGAATGGCCGCCCAGGGCGAAGAAGTCGTCCTCGGTGCCCACGGCGGCGTCCGCCGGGAGCTTCAGCACGTCGTGGAAGAGCCCCGCCAGGTAGATTTCGAGATCGCTCGCGGGGAGCGTCGCCGTCTGGGCCTGGCGCGCCAGGCGGTCGGGATCGGGCAGGGCCTGGCGGTCGACTTTGCCGCTCGGGGTGAGCGGCACGGCCGGCAGGGGCACGAAGAGCGCCGGCAGCATGGGCTCGGGGAGGCGGGCGGCGAGGAAGCCGCGCAGCTCGGAATCGTCGGGGACGGCTCCATCCCGCGCCACGACGTAGGCGACGAGCCTGTCGTTCCGCGCCACGACCACCGCCTCGCGGAGGGCCGGGTGGGCGAGGAGCGCCGCCTCGATCTCCCCCGGCTCGATGCGGAAGCCGCGCACTTTCACCTGGTGGTCGATCCGGCCCAGGGAGTCGATCTCGCCGCCCGGCAGCCGGCGCGCCAGGTCGCCGGTCCGGTAGACGCGGGCTCCCGGGGTCTTCCCCCGAGGATCGGGCAGGAACCGCTCCGCCGTCCGCGCCGGATCGCCCAGGTAGCCGCCGCCGACGCACTCGCCGCCGATCCACAGCTCGCCGGGAACGCCGATCGGCGCCGGCTCCCCAACGTGCCCACCGATCCACAGCCGGACGCCGGGGATCGGTCGGCCGAGCGGCACCCCCGCCGCAGGCCCGACACCGTCGGGCGTTGCCAGTCGGTGATGGGCCACGACGTCCGTGCACTCGGTCGGTCCGTAGCTGTTGATCACCACCGCCCGGCAGTCTGCCGAGCGCCGCCAGCGATCGAGGCGCACGGCGGCGATCGGCTCGCCGCCCAGGACCACTGAACGGAGGCTCGCGAGTGCCGCCGGATCGCCCTCCTCGGCGAGCGGATAGAAAGCGCTCGGGGTGCAGTTGAGGCGGGTGATCCCGTGGCGCTCGACGTACGCCCGGAGCGCCCCCGGATCGTAGGCGGCGGGCGCCAGGTGGAGCTCGGCGCCGACCAGGAGCGGGGCGAAGAAGTTCTTCTGGGTGAGATCGAAGCTCGCCGAGCTCAGGAGGAGCAGGCGATCGGCGGCGCCCATGCCGAGCTCCGCCACGTACCAGTCGACGAGATCCACGAAGGCACGCTCGCGGACGACCGCTCCCTTGGGCCGGCCGGTCGAGCCGGAGGTATAGATCGCATAGAGAGGGGCGTCGAGGCCGGCGGATTCGCTCGGGGGTGCCGAGCCCGCCAGCTCGCCCGCCCCGAGCGTCTCCCGGTCCACCATCGCGACCAGGCCGGCGTCCTGCCGCAGGAACGCCTGGCGTTCCTCCGGATAGGCGGGATCGATCGGCACGTAGGTGCCGCCCGCGGCGAGAGTCCCCAGGAGGCCGACGATCAGCTCCGGCGAGCGGTCTAGCGACAGCCCCACCCGGTCCGCCGGCCGGGCTCCCCCGGCGCGCAGACGGCGCCCCACCCGCGCCGCGCGGGCGGCGAGATCGCCGTAGGTGAGCCGAGTTTCCCCAAAAACGACGGCGACCGCGTCCGGGGTTCGCGCCGCCGGCGCGGCGAGACGCGCCGCGAGCGTCGCGTCGGCCGGGCTGGCGCGGCGCGGCGCGGCATTCCATTCCGCATTCCATTCGACATCGAGCTGATGCCGCTCGGCGGCGGTCAGGAGCGGCAGGTCGCCCAGGCGCCGCTCCGGGTTCTCGACCATCTGTTGCAGCAGGACTTCCAGGTGACCGAGGGCCCGCAGGGCGTCGGGCGTCGTGAAACGGTGGCGGTCGTAGGAGAGCCGCAGGCGCAGCCAGTCGCCCTGCGGCGAGGCGTTCAGCGCCAGGGGGAAATTCGTCTTCTGGACATGCCGCACCTCGCCGATCGCGAGGCTTGCTCGATCGCCCGCGCCATCGCTCCCGAGCGCCCCCTCGACGGCGAAGCCCTCGAAGACGACGAGGCTCGAAAAGAGCGGCACGCCGCGCGGCACGTCGCTCCACTCCTGGATGCGGACGAGCGGGCTGTGCTCGTGCTCGCGCATCCGCAGCTCCGCGAGCTGGAGCTCCTGGAGCCAGGGGAGGAGCGGCTCGTCGAGCGGCACCCGCACCCGCGCGGGCAGGGTGTTGATGAACACGCCGATCATCTGGCCCGAGCCCGGGAGGTCCGCCGGCCGGCCGGCGGAGGTGACGCCGAAGACGACGTCCTCCTCGCCGCTCGAACGGGCGAGGAGAAGCGCCCAGGCGCCCTGGACGAGCGTGCTCAAGGTCAGGCGACGGCGGCGGCCGAGCTCCTGGAGCCCGGCGAAGAGCGCACCCCGGACCGGCAGGTAGACGCGCCCCATCCCGTCGCCCTCGGGAGCGTCGGCGGGGGAGGCGCCGAGGACCAGCGGCGTCGGCGCCGTGAAGCCGGCCAGGGCCTGGCGCCAGAAGGCCTCGGCGGCGGCCAGATCCTGGCGTTTCAGCCACAGGATGAAGTCGCGATAGGGTCGCGGCCGAGGCAGGTCGAGACTCTCGCCCCGCCGGGCCGCGGCATAGAAGGCGAAAACCTCCTGGAGGACGAGCGGCATCGACCAGCCGTCGAAGAGCAGATGGTGGAAGCTCCACACCAGCTGGTAGCGGCTGTCGGGCGAGTCGGCCATCCGGCAGAGGGTGAGCCTTAGGAGCGGCGGGCGAGCGAGATCGAAACCGCGCCGGCGGTCGTCGACGAGCAGCGCTTCGAAGCGCTCCGCCTGCTCGCCGGGCGGAAGCGATCGCCAGTCCTCGACGACGAACGGCACGGAGACCCGCCGGGACACCACCTGGAGCGGGCGTTCGAGCTCCCGCCAGTGGAACGAGGCGCGGAGCGCGGTGTGGCGGTCGACCACCTGCTGCCAGGCGCGCTCGAAGGCCGCCGGATCGAGATCGCCCTTGAGGCCGCAGCTCAGCTGCATGAAATAGACCTCGGACTCGGCCGTGTAGCGGCTGTGGTAGAGCATCCCCTGCTGCAGGGGAGACAGCTCGTAGAGTGCTTCGACGTCCTCCGGCGCGATCTTGATCTTTAGCCTCCCGTCAGCTCGGCGAGGAAACGGGCGAGGTCGTCCGGATCGAGGTCCGCGCCGGAAACGTCCGGACCCGCGGCGCTCTCCGGGTGGATTTCGGGCTCCGGCACGATCGGAGCGGTCGGGGTGGCAGAGATCTGCGGCAGATCGGCGAGATCCGCGATCGTCTGGCGCTCAAAGAGCTGGAGCACGGTGAGCGTCAGGCCGACCTCGCGGGCGCGGGTGACGATGCGGATGGCGAGGAGCGAATCGCCGCCCAGGGCGAAGAAGTTGTCATGGCGGCCGACCCGGCCCACGCGCCCGCCGAGCACCTCGACCCAGATCGCCGCCAGGCTCTCCTCGGCCCCAAGTCGCGGCGCCTCGTAGCGCGTCTCCCGCTCGGCCGGCGAGAGATCGGGAGCGGGCAGCGCCCGGCGGTCGACCTTGCCGTTGGGGGTGAGGGGCAGCGCCGCGAGGACGACGAAGGCGGTCGGCAGCATGTAGTACGGCAGGCGCCCCGCGAGGCCGGCGCGGAGGGCCGGGAGCGCCGGGAAGACGATGCGCGGCACGACGTAGGCCACCAGCCGGAGGTCTCCCGGCCGCTCCGGGCTCGCCTCCCGGGCGACGACGACGGCCTCGCGCACCCCGGGGTCGGCGGTGAGCGCCGCCTCGATCTCCCCCAGCTCGATGCGGAAACCGCGCACCTTGACCTGGTGATCGATCCGCCCGAGGTACTCGACGCTGCCGTCCGGCAGGTGGCGGGCGAGGTCGCCGGTCCCGTAGACCCGGGCGCCGGGGGCCGTCGCGGCGGGGTCCGGCAGGAAACGCTCGGCGGTGAGATCGGGACGGTCGCGATAGCCGCGGGCGAGCCCGGCGCCGCCGATGTGAAGCTCGCCGGGAGCACCCATGGGGACCGGCAGGAGGCCGCGCGACAGGAGGTGGATCTGGGTGTTGGCGAGCGGCCGGCCGATCGAGATCCGACCCGCGTTCGAAACCTTTTGGAGCATCGACCAGATCGTCGTCTCGGTGGGGCCGTAGAGGTTCCACAACGCACCCGAGCGGGCGAGGAGCGCCTCGGCGAGGTCGCGCGGCAGCGCCTCCCCACCGCAGAGAACGGTGAGCGTGCCATCGCCCCGCCAGCCGGCTTCGAGGAGGAGCCGCCAGGTGGCGGGAGTCGCCTGCATCACCGTCGCCCCGGAATGGACGAGAAGCTCGCGCAACCGTTCGCCGTCCAGCGCCACGGCGCGCGGCACGAGCACCACCTGGGCGCCCGCGAGGAGCGGCAGGTAGAGCTCCAGGCCGGCGATGTCGAACGAGAGCGTGGTGACGGCGAGGAGGACGTCCGCGCTCGCGAGGCCCGGCCGGTCGCCCATGGCGGCGAGGAAGTTGGCGAGGGCTCCGTGGGAGATCTGCACGCCCTTCGGCCGTCCCGTCGAGCCCGAGGTGTAGAGCAGGTAGGCGAGGTTCTCGGGACCGACCCCCGAGGTCACCGCGCGGTCGGATTCACCGGCGATCGCCGGCCCGTCGCGATCGATCAGGACGATCCGGGCGTTCTGGCGGGAAGCCGCCGGCAGCTTCGAGGCGAGCTTCTCTTCGGTGAGGAGCACGGCCGGGCGCGACTGTTCGAGCATGAAGGCCAGGCGCTCCTGGGGATACTCGGGATCGAGCGGCACGTAGGCGCCGCCGGACTTGAGGATGCCGAGGAGACCGATCAGCAGGAAAAGCGAGCGCTCGACCGCCACGCCGACCAAGATCTCCGGCCCCACGCCCAGGCCGCGCAGGTGGTGGGCCAGTTGATTCGACCGGCGGTCCAGCTCGCCGTAGCTCAGGAGCCCTCCGGCAGCGACGACGGCGACCGCGTCAGGAACCCGCCGCGCCCGCTCCTCGATCGCCCGCGGCACGGTCTCCCCGAGCAGCGCCCCGCTCTCCTCCGAGGTGTCGTTCCACTCGACGAGGAGCGCCGCTCTCTCCGGCGCGGTCAAGAGCGGGAGGTCGGCGAGCCGCGCTCCCGGGTCCGCGACGATGCCGGCGAGCAGGGTTCGGAAGGAGCTGTGGAGGCGCTCGATCGTCGTGCCGTCGAAGAGATCCGTGCTGTACTCGAAGGAGCCGGCGAAAGGGCTCTCTCCGCCGCTGCTCAGGGCCAGGGTGAGATCGAACTGGGAGGTGTTTCCGAGGATCTCCAGCCGCTCGGCGGTCAAGCCCGGGAAGCTGCGTCCCTCGGTGGATTCCGCGCCGACGGCGGCGGCCGTCTGCAGATTGAACATCACTTGGAAGAGCGGCGTGCGGCTGGTGTCGCGGACCGGCGACAGCTCGGAGACGAGCTTTTCGAACGGCAGATCCTGGTGGGCGTAGGCCGCCAGGGTGACCTCGCGGGTGCGGCCTAAATAGCGCCGGAAATCGGGATCGCCGGAGAGGTCGGCGCGGAGCACCAGGGTGTTGACGAAGAAGCCGATCAGCCCCTCGACCTCGCGCCGGGTCCGGTTGGCGATCGGAGAGCCCACGAGCAGATCGTCCTGACCGCTCAGCCGCCCGAGAAGGATCTCGAACGCCGCGAGGAGGACCATGAAGGGCGTCGCCCCCTGTCCCTGGGCGAGCCGCCGCAGGTCGGTCGACAGCGCCGAAGATAGCGCCGCGCGCCGCCGCGTCCCCCGCGAGCTGCGCACCGCCGACCGCGGCCGGTCGGTGGGGAGCTCCAAGGTCGGCGCGCCGACGAGCGCCTGGCGCCAGTAGGCCACCTGGGCCTCCAAAACCGGGCCGGAGAGCCAGGCCCGTTGCCAGACGGCGAAGTCCGCGTACTGGATCGGGAGTGCGGGAAGGGGCGAGGGCCGGCCGGCGCGGAAAGCCCCGTAGAGCGCCCCCAGCTCCCCCACCAGGACGCCCAGCGACCAGCCGTCGGAGGCGATGTGATGGAGGGTGAGGAGGAGGACGTGCTCGGCGCTATTGGAGAGGGCTCCTGCCGAGGGGTAGAGACGCCCAGCCGCTACCACCGACCTTTCCGTAATCTCGAGAGCCAGGGCGTCTCCGGCGCCGAGAGGAGCCGGCGTCTCAGGCCTGCGGAGACGCCCTGGCGGTAACGATCCGGGGATGTCGTGGTAGCGGCTGGGCGTCTCTACGGAGACTCGGAGACAAAGGAGCGTGGCTCGCGCGAGGCGCCCGGAGGCGAGGTCGAAAGGCCGCCCCGCCTCTTTCCTCGCCAACCGGAGAGCCGCCGCTTCGCGCGCATCCCCGGGAAGCGCCGAGAGATCGATCACCGGCAGTCCGCGTGGGCTCCACGCGCCGATCGATTGCACCGGCTCTCCGCGCGCGCCCTCCCCGAAGCGGGTGCGGAGCGCCTCGTGGCGGCGGACGATCTCGCTTAAGGCGGCGCCGAACGCCGCCACGTCGAGCGGTCCGGTGAGGCGCACCGCGGCGCTGATGTTGTAGGCCCCTTCTCCCGGCGCCAGGCGATCGAGGAACCACAGCCGTTCCTGGGCGAAGGAGAGCGGAAACTCCGCGTTGCCGAATGCCGGGCGATCTGCCGGCCGGAGTTGTGGCGCCGCCTCTCCCCCGCTGCCGGTCCCGAGGAGCGCCGCGAGCAGCCCGGCGAGCCCGGCGACCGTCGGCGCGTCGAAGAGCGCCCGCACGGGAAGCTCGACAGAGAAGACCTCACGGATGCGCGACACCAAACGGGTCGCGAGGAGCGAATGCCCCCCGAGGGCGAAGAAGTTGTCGTCGATCCCCACCCGGTCGAGCCCCAGGAGAGCTGCCCAGAGACCGGCCAGCAGCTCCTCGGTCGCATCGCGAGGCGCCGTATAACCCGCGCCGGCCCCTTCGCCCACCATCTCGGCGAGCGCCGGGACGAGGCTCTTGAGCGCGCGGCGATCGAGCTTGCCGTTGGGAGTGAGAGGCAAAGCCGCGAGCCGGGCGAAGGCCGCCGGCACCATGTAGCAGGGTAGCTCCGCCAGCAGATGCTCGCGGAGCTCCGCGGGAGTCGGCTCTACACCCGGGCGCGGCACCACGAGAGCGACGAGGAAGCGTTCCCCCCGCTCCTCCGCGAGGAGCGCCGCCGCCGCCGCGACCGCCGGATGGCGGGTGAGCGCCGCCTCGATCTCGGCGGGCTCCACCCGGAAACCGCGGATCTTCACCTGGAAGTCGCCGCGGCCGGCGAAGGTGACCTCGCCGTTCGGCAGATACCGGCCGAGGTCGCCGCTGTGGTAGAGCCGATCCCCCACCCGGCCCGTCGCCGGATTGAGCCGGAACCTCTCGGCGGTGAGCGCCGGATCGTTCAGATATCCGCGGGCGAGGTGCGGGCTCCGCACGACGATCTCCCCCACCTCGCCGATCCCCGCCAGCTCGCCCGTCGCGCCGAGCACGAGGAGCTGGACGTCCTTCATGCCTAGCCCAAGCGCGAGGATCTGCTGGCCGCGGCCGCGCGTCGACGCCTCCTCTTCGGTCACTGCGTGGTAGCCGACCGCCCGCTGGGTCTCGGTCGAGCCGAAGAGGTTGATCGCGGTGACCGCGGGCGCCAGGCGCCGGATACGCGCCACGTCCCGCCGGGTGAGCGCCTCGCCAACGAGGAGCACCAGGCGCAGGCTGGGGACCGTCGGGGACTCTTCGCCTGCCGGCAGCTCCGTGAGGAGCTGGGCCATGGCGGGCGTCAGGTGCGCCACGGTCGCTCCCTCGCGCGCCATCCAGGCGCCGATCCGGCCAGGCACGGGGATGTCGTCGGGATCGGGAAGGAGGAGCGTCGCCCCCAGGCAGAGCGGGGTGAAGACGTCGCGCTGCAAGGGATCGTGCGCGAGCCCCGAGAGCAGCGTGAAGCGATCCTCGGCGGAGAGCCCGAAGCGCTCGCGGAGAAAAGGCAGGAAATGAGTGAGCGGACCGTGCCGCCCGAGGATGCCCTTGGGAGCGCCGGTCGAGCCGGACGTAAACGCGATATAGGCGAGATCGTCCGGCCCCACCGCGACCGGCCGAAACTCGCTCGATCCATGAGGGATCTCGCGGAGCATCGCCTCCGGCCCGCCCGCCGGAAGAACGAGCCGCGGACAGCCCGCCGCAATGCTCCAGGCCTCCACCTCGGGCGGCAGCGGTCCCGCCGCCGCGACGAGGAGCAGGGCGCGCGGCGACGCCAGGGTGAGGACGTCGACCAGCCGCGCCGCCGGATAGGCCGGGTCGAGCATCGTGAACACGCCGCCCGCCTTGAGCGTGGCGAGCACCGCCGGCACGAGGGGAGCGCTCCGGTGGGCGTAGATGGCCACCCGCTCCTCTCGCGCCAAACCCTGGGCAAAAAGCCAGCTCGCGAGCCGATCGGCGACCGTATCCAACTCGCCGTACGTCCACCCACCTTCCCTACTGGACAGCGCGATCCGTCCAGGCGCCCGCCGCGCTTCGCGCGCGAACAGCTCATGGACGGAACCCTCAAAGCGCGCGTCCAGCTCCGCCCGCGGATCGGGGAGAACTTCCCGCGCCCGCTCGGTGACGAGGCTGAAGTTCGCGAGCGGCAGCTGCGGGCTTTCGACCGCCTGCGCGAGAAGAGCCGCGTACTGATCGGCGAGGTCCGCCATCCGCGCGGCGTCGAAGAGATCCGCGTTATAAACCAGATCGATCCCGATCTCCTCACCCAGCTCCGTGACATATAACGTCAGGTCGAACTTGGACGGCGCATCCTCCGGCGCCGACAGGGGCTGCAGCGTGAGATCCGGCAGGCGCAGCTCCCCTCGCGGCAGGTTCAGCATATTGAACAGCACCTGGAAAAGCGGCGTGCGTGAGAGATCCCGCTCTCCCTTGAGCCCGGCGAGCACCGCCTCGAAGGGGACGTCCTGGCGCGCATAGGCTTCCAGGGTGACCTCGCGGACGCGGGCGACCAGCTCCCGGAGGCTTAAGGGTCCCGACAGATCCGTGCGGAGAACGAGGGTGTTGAGGAAAAATCCGATCAATCCCTCGGTCTCGATCCGCCGCCGGCCGGCGATCGGCGTACCGATCAGGATATCGTCCTGCCCGCTCTGGCGCTGGAAGAGCGCCTTGGCGGTCGCGAGGAGCGTCATGAAGAGAGTGGCGCTCTCGCGCCGGCCGAAATCGCGCAGCCGGGACGAGAGGTCCGCCGGCAGGACGAGCGGCCACCGTCCGCCGCGATAGGTCTGCACCGCCGGGCGCGGCCGGTCCGTCGGCAGCTCCAGGGGCTCCACGTCGCCACCCAGCCGCGAGAGCCAGGCATCCAAATCCTGCCGCTTCTCCCCGGCGAGAGCGCGGCGCTGCCAGAGCGCGAAATCCGCGTACTGGATCGGAAGCGGCGGCAGGCGCGGACGTTCGCCTCGGGAGAGAGCGCCGTAGATCGCCCCCAGCTCCCGCACCAGCACCCCCATCGACCAGCCGTCGGAGATGATGTGGTGGAGCACGAGCAGGAACCGGTGGCGATCCGCGGCGAGCCGCAGGAGCACCGCGCGGTAGAGCGGCCCGCGCTCCAGGTCGAAGCCGCGGAAGGCCTGCTCGCCCAGCAGGCGATCGGCCTCGCCCGTGCCACGGCCCTCGGGGAGCGCCGCCAAGTCGACGACCGGCAGGACGACTAACCCCGCGGGATGGATCGCCTGGCTCGGCTCGCCGGCGAGCGACTCGAAAGTGGTGCGGAACGATTCCTGCCGGGCGACCAGCTCGCCCAAGGCCGCGCCGAGCGCCGGGATCGAAAGACGACCGGTGAGCGCCACCGCGAGCGGGATGTTGAGCGAAGGATTTCCCGGATCGAAGCGATCCAAGAACCACAGCCGCTCCTGGGCGAAGGAGAGCGGCAGGCGGAGCCCGGCCCGTTCGACCGGCTCGATTGCCGTCTCCGCGAGCGCGTCCGAGCCCTGCCGCGCGCTTTCGATCTCCGCAGCCATCGAGCCGAGAGTAGGAGCATCGAAGATCCGGCGGAGCGGCACCTCGGCGCCGAAGGCCGCACGCAGTCGGGAAGCGAGCTGGGTGGCGAGGAGAGAGTGACCGCCGAGAGCGAAGAAGTCGTCCCGCACACCCACCCGGGAGACGTGGAGCAGCTCGCCCCAGATCCCGGCGAGCAGCTCTTCGACCGGCGTCCGCGGCGCCACGAATTCCGCGCCTTCGTCTCTGCCTGCCGCGCCGTCGTCCTCACCTGAGAGCGTCAACGCGCGGCGATCGATCTTGCCGCTGGGGGTGAGCGGCAGGGCCGCGAGCACGACGAAGCTCGCCGGTACCATGTACTGCGGCAGGTGCGCCAAGAGCGCCTCCCGCAATGCGGTGGGGAGAAGCTCCGCGCCCTCCTCGGGCACCAGATACGCCACCAGCCGCAGATCGCCCGGCCGGTCGGGATGGATCTCCCGCGCGATCACCACCGCCTCCCGCACCCCGGGCTGGGCGGCGAGCGCCGCCTCGATCTCCCCCAACTCCACCCGGAAGCCCCGCACCTTGACTTGGCTGTCGATCCGCCCCAGATAGTCGATCTCGCCGCCCAAAAGCCGCCGCGCGAGGTCGCCCGTCCGGTAGGCGCGCTCGCCCGGAAGGTTTGAAAATGGATCGGGAAGAAACTTCTCCGCCGTCCGCGCCGCGTCCCCGAGATAGCCGAAGCCGACGCACCCGCCGCCGATCCACAGCTCGCCCGGAACGCCGATCGGCGCCGGCTCCCCCGCGCCGCCGGCGATCCACAGCCGGGCGCCGGGGACCGGCCGGCCGAGCGGTACGCCTCCCGACAAGGCTCCCGACAGGCCCAGGCCCAGGCCCAGGCCCAGGCGATGGAAGGCCACGACGTCCGTACACTCCGTCGGTCCGTAGCTGTTGATCACCGAAGCCTGGCAGGAGGCCGAGCGCCGCCAGCGATCCAGCCGCGAGACGGCGATCGGCTCGCCTCCCAGGATCACCGTCCGGAGGCTCGCGAGAGCCGCCGGATCGCCCTCCTCCGCGAGCGGATAGAAAGCGCTCGGTGTGCAGTTGATCCGGGTGATCCCCTGGCGCTCCACCTGCGCTCGCAGCTCCAGCGGATCGTAGACGGACGGCGCGAGATGAAGCTCCGCCCCCACGAAGAGGGGGGCGAAGAAATTCTTCTGGGTGAGATCGAAGCTCGCCGAGCTCAGGAGGAGAACGCGATCCGCCGCGTGCATCGCGAGCTCCTCGATGTACCAGTCGACGAGACCGAGGAAGGCGCCGTGGCGCACCCGCGCTCCCTTGGGCTGACCGGTCGAGCCCGACGTATAGATCACATAGAGCGAGTCGTCGAGCCCCGCTGCGATCGGTCTCGCTCCACTCTCCGCGCTCTCTCCCGGGGCGTCGAGCCATTTCCGGTTCACCACCGCCGCGAGGCCGGCATCCCGCAGCATGAAGTCCCGGCGTTCCGCGGGATAGGTGGGATCGATCGGCACATAGCTCGCGCCCGCGGCGAGAATCCCCAGGAGCCCCACGACCAGCTCCGGCGAGCGCTCGAACGACAGGCCCACGTCCGTCCCCGGCCCGGCGCCCGCGGCGCCGAGCCGGCGCCCCACGCGCGTCGCGCGGGCGGCTAGCTCGCCGTAGGTGAGCCGCGTCTCGCCATCGACCACCGCCACCGCATCCGGAGTCTCCGTCGCCTGCCGGGCGAGCCGCGCCTGGAGGGTCGCCCTCCCCGCATCTCTGATTTGCGGCGGAGCGTTCCATTCGATCTCCAACTGGTGCCGCTCGGCCTTCGAGAGCAGCGGCAGCTCGGCGAGCCGCCGGTCGGGATCGGCCATCATGGCGGCCAGCAAAGTTTCGAGCTGGCCGCCGAGCCGCATCATCGTCGAGGCATCGAAGAGATCCGTGCTGTACTCGATGTCGCCCATCAAGCCGGCGACGCCTTTTTCCCCGCCCCGCAGAAGCGACAGAGTGAGATCGAACTTCGCCGTCTCCCCCGCCACTTCCAAGCCCTCGGCGATCAGGTCCCCGAAACCCGGCGTCGTCTTCGATGCCGCCACGTTCTGGAGCGTGAACATCACCTGGAAGAGCGGCGTGCGGCTGCCGTCCCGCACCGGCGCCAGCTCCTCCACCAGCTTTTCGAAAGGCAGATCCTGGTGCGCGTAAGCCCCCAGGGTCGCCTCTCTCGTGCGCGCCACGAGCGTGCGGAAAGCGGGATCGCCCGAGAGGTCGCCGCGGAGGACCAGGGTGTTGACGAAAAACCCGATCAATCCCTCGATCTCTCGATGATTCCGATTGGCGATCGGCGTGCCCACCAGCACGTCCGCCTGCCCGCTCCAGCGGCCGAGGAGGGCCTCGAAGGCCGCGAGGAGGACCATGAACGGGGTCGCCACCTGCCCGCGCGCCCAGCGCAGCAGATCCTCCGTGAGCCCCGGAGGCAGCGCCATCCCCCGGTGCGCGCCGCGCGGGCTGCGCACGGCCGGCCGCGGCCGGTCGGTGGGCAATTCGAGGGTCGGCCCGCCGCCGAGCGCCTGCCGCCAGTAGGCCGTCTGCGCCGCCAGCGCCGCGCCGGAGAGCCAGGAGCGCTGCCAGACGGCGAAGTCGCCGTACTGGATGGGCAGCTCCGGCAACGGCGACGGCCGGCCGGCGCGGAACGCCTCATAGAGCGCCCCCAGCTCGCGGACGAAAATCCCCACCGACCCGCCGTCGGCGGCGATGTGGTGGAGGGTGAGAAGGAGCACGTGCTCCGGACCATCCGCGGCGTCGGCCGGGTTCGCGGAATTCGCCTGGAGCCGGGCGAGGGTCGCCCGGAGCGGCCGCCCGCGGGCGAGGTCGAAATCCCGCGCCGCCTCTTCGAGCGCCAAGCGGCGGACCGCCGTCTCGCGCGCTCCCCCGGGCTCCCCGGAGAGCGCCGAGAGGTCGACGACCGGCAGCCCGAGCGGGCTCCAGGCCTCGACGACCTGCACCGGCTGCCCTGCCAGCTCCTGCCGGCCTTCCCGGAACCCCGTGCGGAGCGCCTCGTGCCGGCGGACGATCTCGCCGAGAGCCGCCGCGAAGGCCGCCACGTCGAGCCGCCCCACGAGGCGCACCGCGGTGCCGATGTTGTAGAGCCCCCCGCCCGGCTCCAGCCGGTCGAGGAACCACAGCCGCTCCTGGGCGAAGGAGAGCGGCCTCTCCGCTCCGCCCATGGCAGGCAGCAGGGGCGGCGGCAGGGTTTCGCCGCGGCCCACGGTGAGCCACTCGGCGAGCCCCGCCACGGTGGGGACATCGAACAGCGTCCGCACCGGCAGCTCGACCTTGAAGACCTCGCGCACCCGCGCCACCACCCGGGCCACGAGGAGCGAATGGCCGCCGAGCTCGAAGAAGTTGTCGTCGAGACCCACCGGGACGCCGAGGATCTCGCTCCACAGCTCGGCGAGGAGCTCCTCGGCCGGCGTCCGCGACGCCATCTCCGCCTCCCACTCCTCCCCTTCTTCCCGGCGGCCGAAGACCGGCTCCGGCAGCGCCCGGCGGTCCACCTTGCCGTTCGGAGTGAGCGGCAGCTCGGGCAACAGAATGAAGCTCGACGGCACCATGAACTCGGGCAGCCGGGATTTGAGATAGGAACGCAGGTCGGCGGCCGTAATACCTCCAGAGCCGCCCGAGCCGCCGCCAGGGTGCGGCACCACGTACGCCACGAGGAGCGAGGCCCGCTCCTCCCCTCTCCCCTTCCAGGGCACGACGACCGCCTCCCGCACGCCGCCGGGGTGGGCCGCCAGGGCAGCCTCGATCTCCCCCAGCTCGATGCGGAAGCCGCGGATCTTCACCTGGCCGTCGAAACGGCCGAGGAAATCGAGCTGCCCATCCGGCCGCCAGCGGGCGAGGTCGCCGGTCCGGTAGAGCCGCGCCCCGGGCTCGCCGCTCCACGGATCGGGCACGAAGCGCTCGGCGGTCCGCGCCGGCCAGCCGAGGTAGCCGCGCGCCACGATGGCGCCGCCGATCGAGAGCTCGCCCGGAAATCCCGGCGGCGCCTGCTGCCAGAGGCGGTCCAGGATGTACACCCGGCTGTTTCTGACCGGCCGGCCGATCGGCGGCAACGCCTCGCCGCCCGCCACCCGCGCCGTCGCCGCGATGATCGAGCATTCGGTCGGCCCGTAGAGATTCCACAGCCCGAAGGGGAGACCGCGGGGAATGCCGTGCAGGCTCTCGCCACCGGTGTGGAAGACGCGGAGCGCGGTCCCCGGCGGCCAGGCCGCTCCGGTCTGGGCGAACACCGCCATGGCGAGGGCCGTCGTCAGGTTGCTGATCGTGATCGATTCGGCGACCAGCCATTTGATCAACTGGTCCGGCGCCGCGCGGGTGGCCTCGTCCGGGATGACGAGGGTGGCCCCGGAGACGAAGCAGCTCCAGATCTCCAGCGCCGCGGCATCGAAGGTCGGATTCGCGACCTGGCTGAAGCGGTCGCCCGGACCCGGCTCGTGGACCTCGCGGAAGTGGGAGATGACGTTGGTGAGCCCGGCGTGGGGAACCTCGACGCCCTTGGGGGTTCCCGTCGAGCCCGAGGTGTAGATGATGTTGGCGCGGTGGCCCGGCGTCGCGAGGGGGGGCGGGTCGTCCTCCCGCTCGCCGTCCTTCTGTTGGGTCGCGGTGAGCGAGAGGACCACCCGTGGATCGTCGACCGGCGCGACGGGCAGCCGCTCGCGGAGGCTCTCGGTGACGAGCACCACCGGGCGGGCGATCCCGGTGGCGATATCGGCGAGCACGAGGGCCAGGCGCGCCGGTGGATGGGTGGGATCGAGGGGCACGTAGGCACCGCCCGCCTTCAGGACCGCGACGAAGCCGGTGACCAGGGCCGCCGAGCGCTCGGCGCAGACCGCGACCGGCACCTCCGGTCCCACCCCCAGCGACCGCAGCCGCCAGGCGAGGCGGTTCGCCCGGCGATTGAATTCGCCGTAGGTGAGCTGCCCTCCCCGGTCGACCACCGCCACGGCGTCGGGAATCCGCCGTGCCGCGATCTCCATCGCCCGCGGCATGCGGCCATCCGGCCGGCCCGCGCCCGCGATCCCGCTGTCGTTCCATTCCAGAAGGATCGCCGCCCGCTCGACCGCCGAGAGGAGGGGGAGCTCCCAGAGCCGCCGTTCCGGCGCCGCCGCGAACCCGGCCAGGAGCCGCTCGAAGTGGCCGGCCAGCCGGGCGGCGGTGCTCGAATCGAAGAGGTCGGTCGCGTAGTCGAGCTGGCCGACCAGCTCGCCGCCGATCTCGAAGATTGCGAGCGCGAGATCGAACACCGCGGTCGTCACCGGAGCGCCGACGGCGCGCAGGGTGAGGCCCGGCAGCTCCAGCGTTCCGCGCGGGGCGTTCTGCAGGACGAGGAGAGCCTGGACGAGCGGGTTGTAGCCGCGGATTCCCGCGAGCCGCAGCTCCTCGACCAACAGCTCGATCGGCAGATCCTGGTGGGCATAGGCGGCGAGCGACGTCGTCTTGACCCGGGCGAGCGTCTCCCGGCAGCTGGGCTCGCCCGTCATCCGGCCGCGGAGCGGCAGCATGTTGGCGAAGAAGCCGATCAGGCCCTCGACCTCGCGCGGCGTCCGGTTGGCGACCGCGGTGCCGGCCAGCAGATCCTCCTGGCCGGTCAGACGGCCGAGGAGAGCCTGGAAGCCGGCGAGGAGAACCATGAAGAGGGTCGCGCCCTCGCTCTGCGCCAGCGCTCCGAGCGCCGTGGCGAGCGAGCGCGGGAGGGTGAAGCTCAGCCCATTGCCGCGGAACGATTGGACCGGCGGACGCGGCCGATCCGTCGGCAGGTTGAGGAGGTCGGGCACGCCGGCGAGCTCCTGGCGCCAGTGCGCGATCTCCCTCGCGAGGCGCTCGCCGACGAGCCGTTGGCGCTGCCAGGCGGCGAAGTCGGCATACTGGATCGGCAGCTCCGGCAGGGGCGACTTGGCGCCGGCACCGCCGGCCACAAAGGCCGGATAGAGGCTCGCCAGCTCGCTCACCAGGAGACCCATCGACCAGCCGTCGCCGACGATGTGGTGGAGCAGGAAAAACGCCAATCCGTCGGTCTCCGAAAGGCGGACGAAGGTCGTGCGCAGGAGCGGCCCCCGGGCGAGATCGAACGGGCGCCCCGCCTCGGCAACGGCGAGCCGCCGGGCCTCCGCCTCCCGCGCCGCGGTGGGGAGTGGCTGGAGGTCGACGATCGGCACGGCGACCGGCAGGTCGGAGGCGACGACCTGCCGCGGCTCGCTGGAGATACTGACGAAGGTCGTGCGGAGGCTCTCGTGGCGGCGGACGATCTCCCGCACGCTGCGGACGAACGCCGGCAGATCCTGCCGGCCGGCGAGGCGGAGCAACAGCGGAATGTTGTAGAACGGGCTCTCCGGCTGCAGGAGATCGAGAAACCAGAGGCGCTCCTGGCCGAAGGAGAGCACCGCCGGCCCCGGCTCCGCCCCCGGTTCCGGACGCCGCGGGATCGTCGTCTCGCGGACAGGCGGAGACCCACCGGTCCGCCCCGCCACCAGCTTGCCGAGGAGCGCCCGCTTCTTTTCAGAGAGAGAAGAGCGCAGCCCGGCAACTTTCTCCTCGCGGGCCGCCAGGCGAGCCTGGAGGTCGCCCTCCGCCTCCCCCCCCTTCCCCACCACCGCCTTCGGGCTTTCCCGCGGTCCCCTCCGGCGGCCGCGGATCTCCTGAAGCTCGGCGGCGCTCCACGGCGAAAGCTCCGGAAGAGGCCGGCCGGGATCGGCCGCCGCGGCGGCGAGGAACGCCGACAGGTGCCCCGCCCACCTCTCGACGGTGGCGCGGTCGAAAAGGTCCGCGTCGTACTCGAAGGCTCCGGTGAGGCCGCCGTTCGCCGTTTCGGCGAAGCTCAAGGTGAGGTCGAACTTGGCGGTCCCCCCGGCGAGCCCCTCGGCAGTGAGGGTGAGCCCCGGCAGCTCGAAGCTCGCCAGCGGAGCGTTCTGCAACACCAGCATCACCTGGAAGATCGGCGACTGGTCGGCGTGCCGCTCCTGGTGCAGTTCCTCCACCAGGCGCTCGAACGGCAGATCCTGGTGGGCGTAGGCGCCGAGCGCCAGGTCGCGCACCCGGACGAGCAGCGCGGCGAAGGTCGGCTCGCCCCGCAGATCGACGGCGAGGGCCAGGGTGTTGACGAAGAACCCGATCAATCCCTCGACTTCCGTCCGGGTCCGGTTGGCGACCGGCGAGCCGACGGCCAGCCGCTCCTCGCCGGTGAGACGGGAGAGAAGGGTCGCGAAGCCCGCGAGGAGAGTCATGAAGAGGGTGGCGCCCGAGCGCCGCGAGAAGGCCGCCAGGTCCCTGCCAAGATCTCCGGCAAGAGCCAGCGGCACCATGGCGCCGCGGCGCCGCGAGATCGCCGGCCGCGGCCGGTCGACGGGGAGGTCGAGCCGGGCGGGCGTTCCGGCGAGACTCTCCCGCCACCAGGCGATCTGCCCGGCGAGAACCTCGCCGGAGAGCCAGCCGCGCTGCCAGACCGCGTAGTCGGCGTACTGGATCGGGAGCACCGGGAGCGGCGAGCCGACGACTTTGGCGCCATGGGCGGCATGGGCGGCATAGAGCGTCTTCAGCTCGCGGAAGAAGACGCCGACCGACCAGCCGTCCCCGGCGATGTGGTGAAGGGTGAGCAGGAGGAGATGTTCTTCCCTCTCCCCGCTTTCCAGGCAGAGCAGGGTGGCGCGCAGGATGGGACCGGCGGCGAGGTCGAAGGGCCGCCGCGCCTCCCGCTCCCCCAGGCGCCGCGCCTCCCCATCCCGCTCGGCGTCCGCGAGCCCGCGGAGGTCGACGACCGGCAGCGCGATCCCGCCGCGCGGAGCGATGACCTGGAACGGCCGGCCTTCGCGCGCCAGGAAGGTGGTCCGCAGGGTCTCGTGGCGCTCGACGATCGCGGCGAGCGCCGCCGCCAGGGCCGGCACCTCCAGGTGGCCGCGGAGCCGCAGGGCCGCAGGGATGTTGTAGGCGGCGCTCCCCGGCCGCAGAAGGTCGAGGAACCACAGCCGCTCCTGGGCGAAGGAGAGCGCGAGGGGGACGTCCCGCGGTGTCGGCCGGATCGGCGGCGCCGGCTGGATCGGCGCCGCCGCGCCGCCTCCCAGGTCCCGCGCCGCCGCGATCTCCGCCGCCAGGGCGCGGAGGGTCGGGGCCGCGAAGAGACGCCCGAGGGGGAGCTCGACCCCGAGGACGTCCCGCACCCGCGAGACCACCTGGGTGGCGAGGAGCGAATGGCCGCCCAGGGCGAAGAAGTCGTCGTCCGCCCCCAACCGGGGAACGTCCAGCACCTCGGACCAGATGCCGGCCACCAGCTCTTCGATCGGGGTCCCCGGCGCCCGGCCAGAGGTCTCGGTGTCCGTGGCGTCCGGCTTGACGTCGAGCGCCGCCAGCGCCCGGCGGTCGGCCTTGCCGTTGGCGTTCAGAGGCAGCGCGGCCAGGAAGACGAAGGCGGCGGGCACCATGTAGGCGGGCAGCCGGTCCTTGAGAAAGGCGCGCAGCGCGGCCGGTGTCGGCTCGTTTCCGGACCCGCCTCCGGGCTCGCCTCCCACGAAGGCCACGAGACGGAGCCCGCGCTCGCCGTCGCGGAGGGCGAGGACCGCCGCCTCGCGGACGCCGGGGCCGTTTCGCAGGTGAACCTCGATCTCCCCCAGCTCGATGCGAAAACCGCGGAGCTTGATCTGGCCGTCGATCCGGCCGAGAAATTCGATCGCCCCGTCGGCGCGCCGGCGGACCACGTCCCCCGACCGGTAGAGCCGCGCGCCGCCCGCTCCCCCGTCGACCCCAGTGCCGAAACCGGGATGGGGGAGGAAACGCTCGGCGGTCAGCTCGGGACGCCCGAGATAGCCGCGCGCCAGGCCGTCGCCGCCGATGTAGAGCTCGCCCGGCACCCCGACCGGCGCCAGCCCGAGCCGGCGGTCGAGCACGTAGACCGAGGTGTTCGCGATCGGGTGGCCGATCGGTACCGTCAGCGCGTCCGCCGCCAGCCCATCGGCGCCGAACCAGGTGGCGACGGTCGTGCTCTCGGTGGGACCGTAGAGGTTCAAGAGGCGCGCCCGCGGACCGCTCTTCGAGCACCCGGCGGACCGCCGCCGGATCGGCCGTCTCGCCGCCGAAGAGCAGGTGGTCGAGCGTGGCGAAACCTTCCCTCGTCGCCATCGCCGCCATCGCCGCTACCTGGTGGAAAAGCGAGGTGGTGAGGAGAAGGACGCTCACCTGGTGCCGCTGGAGCGCCGCCTGGAGGGCGGCAGGCGACAGCGCCACCTCGCGGTCGATCAGGAGCAGCCGCGCGCCGTTTAAAAGCGCGCCCCAGATCTCGAAGGTGGCGGCGTCGAAGGCCGGGTTGGCAACCTGCGCCACCCGGTCCTCGGCGGTGAGCTGCAGGTAGCCCGCGTCGCGGACGAGGCGGACGACGCCCCGGTGAGGGATCGCCACCCCTTTCGGAATTCCGGTCGAGCCCGATGTATAGATCACATGGGCCAGGCTCTCCGGCGTCGTCACCGGCATCGCTGGCGGCATGTAGGCAGGAGGGAGCGCGCCTGCCGGACCGTCGAGACAGAGCACCACCGGCCCCTTCGGGGGCACGCGATGGGCCTGGTTCTCTTCGGTGAGGAGGACCGGAGCGGCGGTATCCGCGAGGAGAAAGGCCAGCCGCTCCTCCGGCAAGCCGAGATCCAGGGGTACGTAGGCACCCCCCGCGAGGACCACCGCGAGCATCGCGACGACCAGCGCCGGTCCCCGGGGCAGGAGGAGCGCCACCCGTGACTCCGGCTTGAGCCCGAGAGCGACGAGGCGGGCGGCGAGGCGATCGGCCCGGCGGTGTAACTCGCCGTAGGTCATCTCCAGGCCCATGCCGTCGATCGCCACCGAGTCGGGTCGGCGGGCCGTCTGCTCGGCGAACAGCTGGACCAGGGTGCTCTCCCGGGGATAGGGCGTCGGCGCCGCGCCGCTCCACTCGACCGTCAGCTCGGCCCGCTCGGCGGCGGAGAGGAGCGGCAGCTCTTGAAGCCGTCCCTCCGGTCGTTCGACGAAGCCGGCGAGAAGCCGCTCCAGGTAGCCGGCGAAGCGGGCGATCGTACCGGGATCGAAGAGATCTTCGGAATAGCCGAGCCGACAGGTCAGCTCGCCCTCCGCCTCTGTGACCGCGAGGAGAAGCTCCCGGCTCGCCGCGACCGCTGGCTCCTCCCACGCCAGCGCCGCCTGGACGAGCGGAGGGCGGCAGCCACTCCGCGTGGGATTCAGCGCTTCGACCAGCGTCTCGAAGAGCAGCTCCGCGTGAGCGTAGGCAGTCCGGGTCGTGGCCTGGACCCTGGCGAGCCACTGGCGACAGCTCGGCTCGCCCTCCAACCGGCCGCGGAGGACGACGAGGTTGGCGCCGCCGCCGATGCCGCCGACGCCGCCGACGCTGTGGGAGACCACGCTCCCCAGGAGCAGATCGTCCTGCCCGGTCAACCGACCGAGGAGCGCCTGGAAGCCGGCGACGAGCACCACGAAGAGTTGGGCTCCCTCGCGCTCGGCGAACGCCTGGAGTGCCGCGGTCCGCGTCCGCGAGAGGGTGAAGCGCAGCTCGCCGGAACGGCGGGAGGGGGAAACCGGGTGCGGCCGATCCGTCGGCAGATCGAGGAGGTCGGGAGCGCCGTCCAGCTCCCTTCTCCAATGGGCGAGCTCTGCCGAAACCTGCGGATCGTTCAAGTCAGGCTCTCCAGGGCTTCCAGCTCTTCCTCGCTCAGGTCGTCGAGCCGCGCGATCACCAGCTCCTCGACGGCGAGCGCCATCTCCGCCAGGGTCGGCGCCTCGAAGATCGTGCGCAGGGGGAGGTCCACCTCCAGGGCGAGGTGGAGCCGCGAGACCAGCTGGGTAGCGAGGAGCGAGTGCCCGCCGAGCGCGAAGAAACTGTCCGTCACCCCGACCCGGTCGAGAGCGAGGAGATCGCTCCAGATCTCCGCCAGGAGGCTCTCGATGGGAGTGCCCGGGGCGACGTACTCCCGCTCCTCGGCGCCCCCGCGCTCGGGCGCCGGGAGCGCCCGCCGGTCCACCTTGCCGCTCGGCCGGAGCGGCAGCTCGGGCAACACGACGATCGCGGCGGGCTGCATGTACTCAGGGAGACGCGCCCCCAGGAAGGCGCGGATCTCGTCGCTGGCGAGCCCGGCGCCCGGCCGCGCCACCAGGTAGGCGACGAGACCGAGGCCCCCCGGCAGGTCGTCCCGCGCCATCACCACCGCGAGCGCCACCGCCGGATGGGAGGAGAGCGCCGTCTCGACTTCCCCCGGCTCGACCCGGAAGCCGCGGATCTTGACCTGGTGGTCGACGCGGCCGACGAATTCGAGCTGGCCGTCCGGCCGATAGCGGGCGAGGTCGCCGGTGCGATAGAGGCGGGCTCCCGCGATGGGGGTCAGGGGATCGGGGACGAACCGCTCGGCGGTCGCGTCGGGACGGCCGAGATAGCCGCGGGCGAGCCCGGCGCCGCCCAGGCACAGCTCGCCCGGAATCCCCGCCGGCTGCGGGGCGAAGCCCGGCGCCAGGACATAGGCCTGGGTGCCCGCGATGGCGCGGCCGATGGGAGCCTCCAGGCCGGCGTCCCCGCCGGGCTCCCGTCCGGCTTCCGGAACCGGCAGGGCGCCGAGCTCGGACCGGGTCGCCACGATCGTCGCCTCGGTGGGGCCGTAGGTGTTGACCAGCCGGACGCCGCGAGTTCCCGGAACGGAACGCCAAGCCGCCCAGCGCTCCGGCAGGGCCCGCTCGCCGCCCAGGATCACCAGGCGGAGCGCGGGGGGCAGGGCCGCGCTCCCGGCGGCGAGGGCGGCGACGACCTCGTGCCAGTAGGCGGTCGGCAGGTCGAGGACGGTGATCCCCAACTCGCCGCAGCGCAGGAGGAGCCGGCGCGGCGAGGCGATCATCTCGCCGCTCCGCAGGACGAGCGTCGCGCCGCTCGTCAGGCAGGGCCAGATCTCCTCGGCGCTGGTGTCGAAGCTGACGGCGGCGAACTGCAGCACCCGGTCGGTTGGGGTGATGGCGAAAAACGCCGCGGCGTCGGCGGTGTGATGGGCGAGCGAGCGATGCTCGACGAGGACGCCCTTGGGTTTGCCCGTCGAGCCCGAGGTGTAGATCGTATAGGCCAGCTGGCGCGGCGAGACCCGCGCCGCGCGCGCCGAGAGCGGGCGTGCCGAGGGGAACGGCTCCGCCGGAGGCCCGTCCAGGCGGATCTCGGTCAGACCCTGGGCGACCCAGGACGATTCCGCCCGCCCCGCGGTCACCACCACCCGGGCGCCGGCATCCGCCAGGAGGAGCGCCTGGCGCTCGGGCGGCGAGGCGAGGTCGAGCGGCACGTAGGAGCCGCCCGCCGCGAGGATGCCCAGGAGGGCGACGAGAAGCTCCGGCGAACGGCCGACCGCAACCCCCACGGCCGCCTCCGGCGACTCCGGCGCCAACCCCGCTTCCGCGAGGCGATGAGCGAGACCGGCGGCGGCGCGGGTGAGCGCGCCGTAGGTCCGATGCTCCTCACCCGCATCGCCCCCCACCAGCGCGACCGCCTCCGGGAAGGCGGCGGCCCGCGCCGCGAAGAGCTCGACGACGGTTGAGCCCCCGGGCGCCGGCGCCGGCCCGCGGCTCCATTCACCGAGGATCTGCCAGCTCTCCTCCGGCCGGAGGAGCGGCAGCAGGGAGAGCCGCCGCTCCGGCTCCTCCAGGGTGGCGTCGAGCAGCACCCGCAGGTGCTCCGTGAAGCGCTGCATCGTCGGCGCCTCGAAGAGGTCGCGGTTGTATTCGAGGGCGCCGGCGAATCCTCCCTCCTCTTCCTCGTTCAGCCAGAGCGTCAGGTCGAAGTTCGCCCGCTGGCTCGCCAAGGGAATCCGGGTGAAGGTGACCCCCGGCAGGACGAAGCTCTCCTTCGGCATGTTCTGGAGCACGAGCATGACCTGGAAGAGCGGCGGATGCGCGGCGCTCCGCTCCGGGCGCAGGTCGTCGAGGATCGCCTCGAAGGGCACGTCCTGCCCGGCGAAGGCGTCGAGGGCGGTCTCCCGGCAGCGGGCGACGAGCCCGGCGAAGGTCGGATTGCCGTCCAGGCGGACGCGGAGAGCCAGGTTGTTGATGAAGAAGCCGATCAGCCCTTCGACCTCCGGCCGGGTGCGGTTGGCGACGAAGGTGCCGACGCCGAAGTCGTCCTCCGCGGTGGAGCGCGAGAGGAGAGCGGCGAAGCCGGCGAGGAAGAGCATGAAGGGGGTGGCGTTTCGCCGCCGCGCGAGCTGGCCGATCGCGCGCGAGCGGGGCGGGCCGAGGTGGAAGAGCTCCTGGGCGCCGTTCCAGGTCTGCGCGAGCGGCCGCGGCCGGTCCGTGGGGAGGACCAGCACCGGGACGTCCGCGAGCTGCCGCCGCCAATACGCAAGTCCCTGCGCGAGCCCGTCGCCCTGCAGCCATCGACGCTGCCAGAGAGCGAAATCCGGGTACTGGATCGGCGGCTCGGGGAGGGCGACTCTCTCCCCCGAGACGAGCGCGCGATAGAGCGCCACGACCTCGCGGACGAGGACGCTCACCGACCAGCCGTCGCCGATGATGTGGTGGAGGGTGATGAGGAGCGCCCCGTCCTCCGCGTCCAGGGTGACGAGGAGAGCGCGGAAGAGCGGCCCGCGGGCGAGATCGAACGGCGTTCGCGCCTCGCGCATGACGAGCCGCGCGAGCTCGCCTTCCCGCGCCGCCTGCGGGAGCGACCCGAGATCGACCCGCGGCAGGACTCCCGGGGCGGGCGGCAGGACGATCTGGACCGCCCCCTCCTTCCCGGCGCGGAAAACGGTGCGGAGCGATCCCTGCCGGCGGGCGACCTCCCCGAGGCTCGCCGCGAGGGCCGCGGCGTCGAGCCGACCCTCCAGGCGAAACGCCGCAGGAATGTTGTAGGCGGCGGTGCCGGGCGCCAGCTGGTCCAGGAACCACAGGCGCTGCTGCGAGAAGGAGAGCGGCCAACCGGCCGGCGATTCGACACCTCCCGGCAGGAGCGAGGCCTGGCGCACGATGGGCGGCCGCGAAGGGCGGGACGTCGCCGCCTCGATCACCGGCACGAGGGCGCGGACCGTGGGCGCCGCGAACAGCTCGCGGAGCGGCAGCTCGACGCCCCAGGCCTCGCGCACCCGCGAGGTCACCCGGGTCGCGAGCAGCGAATGGCCGCCCAGGAGGAAGAAGTCGTCGTCGATCCCCACTCCCTCGTCGAGGCTCAGCACGTCGGCGAAAATGCCGGCGAGAAGCTCCTCGTCCGGCGTCCGCGGCGCGGTCTTCTCCTCCCCCTCCTCCTGTCCGGCGGCGTCGGGGGCGTCGGGGGCGGGCAGGCCCCGGCGGTCCACCTTGCCGTTCGCCGTCACCGGCAGCGTCTGAAGCAGGACGAAGCTCGACGGCAGCATGAAGCTGGGAAGGCGAGCCGCCAGGTGAGAGCGCAGATCGGCGACGGAAATACCGGCACCAGCCGAGACATCCGGCACCACGTAGGCCACCAGGCGCCGGTCCCCCGGCCGATCCTCGCGCACCACGACCACCGACTGCGCCACCGCCGCGTGCCTGTGGAGCACGGCCTCGATCTCGCCCGGCTCGACACGGAAGCCGCGGACCTTCACCTGGCCGTCCCGCCGCCCCAGGAACTCGGTCTCCCCCGTGCGGCCGAAGCGGGCGAGGTCGCCCGTGAGATAGAGCCGCTCGCCGCCGCTTTCTGCGGGGAAGGGGCTGGGCACGAAGCGCTCCGCCGTGAGGTCGGGGCGGCCGAGATATCCCCACGCCAGGCCGGCGCCGCTCACCGCCAGCTCGCCCGCCACCCCCCGCGGAACCGGCGCCCGGTGGCGATCGAGCAGATAGACCGCGGTGTTGGCGACCGGCCGCCCCACCGGCAGCGGGCGGTTCCAGTCCGTCCCTTCGCCCACCGGGAAACAGGAGGTGAAGGTGGTGTTCTCGGTCGGCCCGTAGGCATTGGTCAGGCGGGTTCCGGGGAGCGCGGCGGCCGCCCGCCGGACGTGCGAGGGGGAGAGCACGTCGCCGCCCGTAAACAGCTGGCGGACGCCGGCGAGCGCCGGCAGGGCGAGATCGACCATCGGATAGAAAAGCCCGGAGGTGAGCCACAGGGTGGTGATCGCGTGCCGCGCCAGAAGGTCCCCGATCTCTTCGACCCCCAGCTCCCCGGGCGGCGGGATCACCAGCCGCCCGCCGTGGAGGAGAGCGCCCCAGATCTCCAGGGTGGCGGCGTCGAACGCATAGGGCGCCATCTGGAGGAATACCTCCTCCGGCCCGAAGTCCGCGTAGTCGGCGCCCAGGACCAGCCGCGCCACCGCCCGGTGCGGCACCGCGACCCCCTTGGCCGTGCCGGTCGAGCCCGAGGTGTAGATGACGTACGCCAGACTTTCCGCCGGCAGCCGCGGCAGAGGCTCGACCGCCGGCGCGGTCGACTCTTCCAGTCGATCGAGCTCTTCCGCATTGAGGAGGAGCGCCGCGGCGCTGTCCTCGAGGAGGAAATCCTGCCGCTCCTGCGGATAGGAGGGATCGACCGGCAGATAGGCGCAGCCGGCTTTCAAGATCGCGAGCGTGACCTCCACCCGGGCGAGCGAACGATCGAGACCGACGCCGATCCGGGAACCCGGCGCCAGGCCCCGCGCCACGAGCCGGCGGGCCAGACGATCGGCGCCGAGCGCGAGCGCGCCGTAGCTCCGGTGCTCGGCCGCGAAGACGGCGGCCACCGCTTCCGGCGTCCGCGCCGCCTGGCGGTCGAAAAGCTCGTGGATCGTCGCTTCTCGGGGAAACTCCGAGGTCTCGCCGCGCCACTCGACGACGAGCTGCTGGCGCTCGGCAGCCCCGAGGAGCGGCAGCTCCGAGAGCCGCGCCGCCGGCCGCTCGACCATTCCCCCGAGGAAAAGCGCGAAGGCGTCCGCGAGGCGTTCCACCGTCGTCCGGTCCCACAGGCTCGCGCGGTATTCGAAGCGGCACCAGAGGTTCCCGAGATCTTCGATGCCGGTGAGATTTTCGCTGACCAGGAGGGTCAAGTCGAACTTGGCCGTGCCGCCGGTCGCCGGCAGCGGCTCCAGGGTGAGACCGGGGAGCTCCAGCCGCTCCGTCGCGGCGTTCTCCAGCGACAGCATGACCTGGAAGAGCGGCGAATGGCTCTCGCTCCGCTCGCTCACCAGCTCGCTGACGAGGCGCTCGAAGGGGAGATCCTGGTGCGCGTAGTCGGCGAGGGTCGCCGGCCGCACCCGGTCGAGGAGCGCGGTGAATTCCGGGTCGCCCGAAAGATCGGTACGGAGGGCGAGGGTGTTGACGAAGAAACCGATCAGGTTTTCGAGCTCGCGCTGCCGGCGGTTTGCGATCGGCGAGCCGACGACCACCTCGTCCTGGCCGCAGAAGCGCGACAGGAAGGCGCTCCAGGCGGCGAGGAGGACCATGAAGAACGTCGCCGGGGTGCGCCCGTTTCCCTCCCGTCCCAGGGCGCGCAGGCGGCGCGCCAGCTCCGCCGGCAGCCGCCGGGAAACGATGCCGCCGCGGCTGTCGAGCGGCGCCGTGCGCGGCCGATCGAACGGCAGCGCCAGAAGGTCCGGCGCGCCGGCGAGCCGCCGACGCCAGTAGGTGAGCTGCGCTTCGAGCTCGCCGCCTAAAAGCCACTCGCGCTGCCAGACGGCGAAGTCGGCATACTGCAAGGCGGGTTCCGGGAGCGGCGAGGGCCGGCCGGTGCGGAAGGCGGCGTAGAGGGCGCCCAACTCGCGGACGAGCACCCCGACCGACCCGCCGTCCGAGACGATGTGGTGCTGGGTGAGGAGGGCGACGTGCTCCGCGTCCCCCAGGCGGAGGAGAGAGAGGCGGAGGAGCGGCCCGGCGGCGAGGTCGAAGGGACGGCGGGCCTCCGCCCGCGTCAGGCGGGCGGCCTCGCCCTCCCGTCGCCGCGCCGGCAGGCCGGCGAGATCGATCCAGGGCAGTGGCTCCGGCCGCCGGTCCGGAGCGGCGGGACGGATCGTCTGCACCGGCTCCCCGCCGACCTCTCGAAAGGTGGTGCGGAGCGACTCGTGGCGCCGCACCAGCTCGGCGAGCGTGGCCGCCAGGGCGGCGCCGTCGAGCCGGCCGCGGAGGCGCAGCGCGGCGGGGATGTTGTAGGCCGCCGAGCCCGGCTCCAGACGGTCGATGAGCCACGACCTCTCCTGGGTGAAGGAGAGCGGCAGGTCGCGATCCCGGGGGACCGGAAGGAGCCGGGGGATCTCCCGCTCCGCGCCGGTCCGCGCCGCGAGAGCCGACTCGATCCGCGCCGCGAAGGCCGCCACCGTGCCCGCCTCGAAGAGACTGCCGAGCGAAAGCTCGACGCCGAAAGACTCGCGCACCCGGGAGAGCACCCGGGTGGCGAGGAGAGAATGGCCGCCGAGAGCGAAGAAGTCGTCGCCGGCGCCCACCCGCTCCCGCCCGAGAAGCTCCCCCCAGATCGCCGCCACGATCTCCTCGAAAGGCGAAGCCGGCGGCACGTAGGAGTCGTCGCCCGCCCCCTCCGGCGCCGGCAGCGCGCCGCGGTCGAGCTTGCCGTTGGGAGTGAGCGGCAGCGCGGGGAGAGAGACGATCGCCGCCGGCACCAGATAGCCCGGCAGTCGCTCGCGCAGATAGCCTGAAAGATCTTCGCCGGTTCCACCGGTCACGTAGGCGACCAGGCGCCTCTCTCCCGGCCGGTCCTCCCGCACCAGCACCACCGCCTGCTGGACCGCAGGATGGGCGGCGAGCACCGCTTCGATCTCCCCCGGCTCGATGCGGAAGCCGCGGATCTTGACCTGCCGGTCGATGCGGCCGAGAAACTCGATCTCGCCGTCGGGCCGGAAGCGCACCCGGTCGCCGGTGCGGTAGAGCCGCTCGCCGGACGTCGAGAACGGGTGCGGGCGGAAGCGCTCGGCCGTCTGGTCGGGGCGGCCGAGATAGCCGCGGGCGAGGCCCGCCCCGCCCGTCGCGAGCTCTCCCGGTACCCCCACCGGCACGGCGCGCTCGTCGCGGTCTAAAACATAGACCTCGGTCTCTGCGATGGGACGGCCGATCGGGATCGTGGCGCCGATCTCCCCCATCTTCCCCGCCAGCATCCCCGGCGTCCCCGGCGTCCAGCAGCAGGTGAAGACGGCCCCCTCGGTGGGGCCGTAGCCGTTGATCAACCGCGTCCGCGGCAGGCCGGCCGCGGCGCGCGCCACGTGCGGCGCCGAGGCCGCCTCGCCGCCGAAGAGGAGCTGGCTCAAGGGCCGAAGGCCGGCGAGATTCTCGTCGACCATCTGGTGGAAGAGGCTGGTGGTCAGGAAGAGCGTCGTCACCCCGTGTCGCACCAGGGCCTCGCCGAGCTCGGTGAGGGTCGGATTCCCGGCCGGCGGGAGGACCAGCCGGCCGCCGTTTAAAAGCGCGCCCCAGATCTCGAACACCGAGGCGTCGAACGCGAGCGTCGCCAGCTGGAGGATCGTCTCCTCCGGTCCGAGGCGGGCGAAGCGGCTCTGCCGCGCCAGGCGGACGACGCCGCGGTGCGCCACCATCACCCCCTTCGGACGGCCCGTCGAGCCCGAGGTGTAGATGACGTAGGCGAGGCCCTCGGCCGGCACGACGTCCGGCGGATCGACGGCGCTCCGCCCGGCCGTGGCACGATCCTGCTCGACGTCGACGACCGTGATTCCCGGCAGATTCGCCTCGCGTTCCTCCTCGGCGAGCAGCAGGGACGCGCCGGCATCCGCCAGGAGGAGAGCGGTCCGCTCGGCCGGCCCATCGAGGTCGACAGGCAAATAGGCAGCGCCCGACTTGACGACCCCGAGCAGGCCGACCACCGCGGCGACCGAGCGCCGCAGGCCCGTCGCCACCAGGGTGTCCGCGCCGGCGCCCAAGGTTCGGAGCTGATGCGCCAGCCGGCCCGCCCGCCGATCGAGCTCGCCGTAGCTGACCGCGAGGCCGTCGGCGGCGAGCGCCGTGGCGTCGGGCTGCCGCGCGACCTGAAGCGCGAAGAGCGCCGGGATCGACGCCTCGGCCTCCGGTATCGGCGGCATCGCGCGCTCCGCTGCCGGGGAATGGCTCCACTCGCCGATCAGCTGCTGGCGTTCGGTGGCGCCGAGAAGCGGCAGGTCGGCGAACGGCGCTTCCCCCCCCGCGTCGAGGGCTTGCGCCATGCCGGCGAGCAGAGTCTCCAGCCGGGAGAGCAGGCGGCCGACCGTCGTCGCATCGAAATGCGATCGGTCGTAGCCGAGCCCCAGGCGCAGGCTCTCGCCCGGTGCGATGACCAGGACGAGCGAATAGTGCGGTTGCTCGACGCCCCGCACCTCGGTGACGTGGAGGCCGCCCTCGCCGCCGCCCGCCCGGCGCAGCGACTCGTCGACCGGATAGTTCTCGAAGACCAGGATGGTCTCGAAGAGCGCCCGGCCGCGCGGCACCCCGCTCCAGGCCTGCACCTGAATCAGCGGGCTGTGCTCGTGCTGGCGAAGCTCCGCCTGGCCCCGCTGCTGTTCGGAGAGCCAAGGGAGCAGACTCTCCGATGTTGCCGCCAGGTCGAGGCGGACCGGCAGGGTGTTGATGAAGAGCCCCACCATCTCCTCGACGTCGGGAAGCTCGGCCGGCCGGCCCGACACCGTCGCCCCGAAGACGACGTCATCGACCCCGGTCGAGCGGCCCAGGAGCAATCCCCAGGCGCCCTGGACGAGAGTGTTGAGGGTGAGCTGGTGGCGGCGTGCCTGCCGTTCGAGCGCCGTGGTGAGCGCCGCCGGGAGCCTGTGGTCCTCGCGTCCGTGCGCCCGGCTCCGGCCCTGCCCACCCTGCCCACCCTGGCGGCGCTGGCCCAGCGAATCGACCACCGGCGTCGGCTCGCTCCAGCCGGCGAGCGTCCGCCGCCAGTAGCGCTCGGTCTCCTGGAGGTCCCGGCCTTCCAGCCAGGCGATGTAGTCCCGGTAGGGCCGCCGGCGGACCGCGGGCGGCGACGCCCCCGCCTGGAGAGCGCGGTAGGCGGCGAGGAATTCGGCCGCGATGATCGAGAAGGACCAGCCGTCGAGGAGGAGGTGGTGCTGGCTCCAGAGCAGCCAGGAGTCCCCGGCGCCTCCGCTCCGCGCCAGGGTCCAGCGCATGAGCGGCGCCCGCCCCGGATCGAAGCCGCGCTCGCGATCCTCGGCGAGGAGCGCCTGGAGCCGCCGCTCCGGCTCTTCGAGGCTCTCCGGCAGCTCTCTCCAGTCCCGCCGATCGAGAACGCTCTCGACCGACCCGTGAACGACTTGCAGCGGCCGCTCCAGCCCCTCGCCATGGAATGAGCTGCGGAGGACCGGGTGCCGGTCGAGCGTCCAGCGGCAGGCCTGTTCGAGGACGCCCTCGTCGAGATCCCCGGCGAGCCGGCAGAGCACCTGGACGACGTAGACTCCCGAGCCCGGCGCGAGCAGGGTCTCGAAGAGGAGACCTTCCTGGAGCGGCGAGAGAGAATAGATGTCCTCGATCCCCCACTCCTCGCCCACCAGCCGGTCGAGGTCGGACTGGCCGAGTTGCGCGAGCGGAAAATCCGCCGGCGTGTACCCACCCAGCCGGCGCTCCACCCGGGAGACGCAATGGGCGATCAGCTCGGAGAGGACCGCGAGGAAGCGCCCCGCCCACGCCTCGACGGTCTCCCGGCGGTGCTGCTCCGCGCTGTACACCCAGGTCATCCGCAACCGGCCGCCGACGACCGCGCCGCCGACGTCCAGGAGGTGCTCGCGGAGCGCCCGCGGGCTCCGCGCAGGCCCGGGATTCTCCGCCGCCGCCGAGAAGGGCGAGCCGTCGGGGAGCGCCGCGTCGAGCTGGCCGAGATAGTTGAAGGAAACCTCCGGAGAGGGACCGGCGAGCGCCACCCCTTCCGGCCGCAGGTAGCGCAGCCAACCCCAGCCGAGCCCGCGGCCCGGAACCCTCAGCAGGTGCTCCTTGGTCGACCGCAGAGCGCTCCCCGGATCGCTCGTCTCGACGGCCAGCGCGACCGGGTAGAGGCTCGTAAACCAGCCGACCGTGCGCGACAGATCGATCTCATCGCCTACAGAGATCGCCTCGCGGCCGTGCCCTTCGAGATCGACTCGCAAAGCCCCGCCGGGCCCGGCGAGCGTCGCCGCGAGAGCGGTCAGCAGCACGTCGTCGATCCGCGTGCGATAGGCCGCCGGCACCGTCTGGAGGAGAGCCCGGGTCTCCTGGGCGGCCAGCTCGACGACCACCCGCCGCGCGTCGCCGGCGCGGTTCGCGCCGCCCGGAAAATCGATCGGTAGAGCGACCGCCGCCGTCGTCCCGATCTCGCGCTCCCACCAGACCCACTCCGCCGCCGCGATCTCCGGCGTCCATGCCGCCGCGCGGTCGAGGAGATGCGCCGCCCAGCTCCGATAGGACGTCGTCTTCTCGGGCAGGGCGAGCTGGCGGTAGGCCGTTCCCAAATCGTCCAGGAGCACCCGCCAGGACACCCCGTCGATCGCCAGGTGGTGCGCTACGACGAGAAGGCGCGCCTCGCCGCCGGGAAGATCGAAGCCGACGGCGCGGGCGAGGGGACCGCGGGCGAGATCGAGGCTCGGCTGCACCGTCGCCGCCGCGCGCTCGATCTCCGGCGTGGCGAGGGCCGCCGGTACATCGGATAGATCGATCCGCGCCCAACCGGTCACGAGATTCTCCGGGCTCTCGTTCCACTGCCGCCAGCCTGCTGAATCCCGCGCAAATCGTGAGCGCAAGGCGTCGTGATGAACGAGAACCGCGCGCCACGCCGGCTCCAGCCGCGCCATCACCCGCTTTCCGAAAGGCGTACCGAGACCGGCCTCCACCCGCAGCATCACCGACTGGTTGAAGTGCTGGGGATCGATCGGAGCGGAGCCGAGAAACCATTGCTGGATCGGTGTCAGCGCTACCGGACCGGTCACCGGTCCCTGATCGATACCGCGCGCCTCGATCGCCCCTGCCACCGCCGCCAGCTCGCCGAGTGTGGAGTGGAGGAAGACCTGCCGCGGCGTGATCCGGCAGCCCGCCCGGACGGCGCGGGCCACCAGCTGGATCGAGAGGATCGAGTCGCCGCCCAGGGTGAAAAAGTTGTCCCGGAGGCCCACCCGCTCGACGTGAAGAATTTCGGACCAGATCCGCGCCAGGAGCCGTTCGTGGGGTGTCCCCGGCGGCGCGAAGCCCTCCTCGCTCGACGTCTCCGGCGCCGGCAGAGCCTTGCGGTCCACCTTGCCGTTCGCGGTCAGCGGCAGGGCCGACCGGAGGACGATCGCGGCCGGGATCATGTACTCCGGCAGCCGGGTCAGGAGATGGCGGCGCAGATCCTTCGTCAGCTCTTCCGGCAAATCGTCCGGCAGGCCCGGCGTCGCCACCACATAGGCCACCAATCGCTTTTCCCCCGGCCGGTCCTCGCGGGCGAGGAGCGCCGTCTGCGCCACCCGCGGGTGATCGAGGAGCGCCGACTCGATCTCCCCCAGCTCGATCCGGAAGCCCCGGATTTTCACCTGGAAATCGATCCGCCCGAGATATGAGAGGTCGCCGTCGGCCTGCCGGCGCACCAGGTCGCCCGAACGGTAGAGCCGCGCGCCGGGCTCGCCCCAGGGATCGGGCACGAAGCGGGCCGCGGTTCGCTCCGGACGTCCCAGGTAACCCCGCGCGAGGCCCGCTCCCGCGACGCAGAGCTCGCCGGGAATCCCCACCGGCAGCGGCGCCAGGCCGCGGTCGAGCACCCGCAGGCCGAGATCCGCGATCGGCCGGCCGATCGGGCTCCCCCCGCCTGGGGCGAGATCCACCGCGGCGAGCGACCGGCAGGTGACGTGGACCGTCGTCTCCGTGATGCCGTACATGTTGACCAGGCGCGGGCGCTCCAGGCCATGCAGCGCCGCCCACGGCCGCAGGCTCTGCAGGTCGAGCGCCTCGCCGCCGAAGATCACCCAGCGGAGAGAAAGATCGCGGCCGCCCCCCGCTTCCCCCTCCGCCCGGATCAGCTGCCCGAAGGCCGACGGCGTCTGGTTGAGCACCGTCACCTTCTCGCGCTCCAGGAGAGCGTAGAAGTCTTTCGGCGTGCGGCTCACGGCGTACGGTACGACCACCAGCCGGCCGCCAAAGGCGAGAGCGCCCCAGATCTCCCATACCGAGAAGTCGAAGGCGAAGGAGTGAAAAAGCGTCCAGACGTCCTCGGGACCGAAGTCGAAATACCGCTCGGTGGAGGCCAGCAACCGGGAGACGTTGGCATGGGTGACTTGAACCCCGCGCGGCTTCCCTGTCGAGCCCGAGGTGTAGATGACGTAGGCCAGATTTTGCGGGCTCACGACCGTGGGATTTCTGGCCACCCAGGCGGACATCCCCACGGGCTCGTCGAGAAAGAGAAGCGTCGCCCTGGAGCCGGCGAGACTCGGCGCCATCGCCTGGACCGTGACGAGGAGCGGCGCCGCGGCGTCGGCCAACAGGAAGCGCAGGCGCTCCGGTGGAGAGTCGGGATCGAGCGGCAGATAGGCACCGCCGGCCTTGAGCACGCCGAGGATCGCGACGACCCAGAGCGGCGAGCGCTCCAGGCAGATGCCCACGATCGTCTCAGGCCCCACGCCCGCCCGGCGCAGGCGGTCGGCCAGCCGCTCCGCCAGAGCGTCGAGCTGGCCGTAGGTCAGCCGATCGTCTCCCATCTCGACCGCCGGCGCTGCCGGCGCGCGCCGGGCCTGCGCCTCGAAAAGCTGATGGAGACAGACGCTCTCGGGCTCCGGTTCGACGCCGCTCCACTCCGTGCGGAGCTGTTCCTGCTCCCCGTCGGAGAGGAGCGGCAGATCCGCCAGCCGCGTCCGCGGCGCCCGCGCGAAGGCGGTCAAGAGAACGTCGAGCCAGCCGCTCAGCCGCTCGATCGTCGCGGGCTCGAAGAGGTCACGGCTGTACTCCCAGGCGCCGGTCAGGCCCCCCTCGGAAGTCGCAGTCGCGGTGACGAAGAGGGTCAAATCGAATTTCGCCTGCTCCCAGAGGGTCTCGACCGGAGCGAGGGTGAGACCGGGTAGCTCCAGAGCCTTCCGCGGCGCGTCCTGCAAGGAGAACATGACCTGGAAGAGCGGCGTCCGCCCGGGATCGCGCTCCGGCGCCAACGCCGCCAACGCCGAAACCACCTTCTCGAAGGGAAGCTCCTGGTGGGCGTAGGCGACAAGCGCCGCCTGCCGGATCTGGCCGAGAAGCGTCCGCATCTCCGGATCGCCCCGCAGGTCCGAGCGCAGCACGAGGGTGTTGACGAAGAAACCGATCAACCCCTCGATCTCCGGGTGGGTGCGGTTGGCGATCGGCGAGCCGAGCGCCAGATCCTCCTCTCCCGTCAGCCGCGAGAGGAGCGCCGCGAGGCCGGTCGCGAGGGTCATGAAGAGAGTTGCACCCGCCTGTCGGGAGAAGCGGGTGAGGTCGTCGCCATGAGAAAACCTGAAGCGATGGAGGCCGCCGCGCCCCGAGCGCACGGGCGGCCGCGGGTGATCGGCGGGGAGCTCCAGCGGCGGGAGCCCCGCGAGGGCGTTCCGCCAGTGGTCGAGCTGGCGCTCCAGCCTCTGCCCCGTCAGCCACTCCCGCTGCCAGAGGGCGAAATCCGGATACTGCACCAGAAGCGCCGGAACGATCGCTGGACGTCCCTCCACATACCCGCGATAGAACACGCTCAGCTCGTCGAGCAGAATGCCGATCGACCAGGCGTCCGCCACGATGTGATGGAGAGTGAAGAGCCCGCGATGGAGGCGTTCTTCGAGGCGGAGCAACACCGCCCGCAGGAGCGGCCCCCGAGCGAGGTCGAACGGCCGCAGACCCTCGGCGCGCGCGAGCCGCGCCGTCTCGCCGATGCGAGCTTTAGGAGCGAGCCCCGCCAGATCGACGAGCGGCAGGGCAAACTCGCCGCGATCGCGAGCGGGCGCGACCTCCTGCACCGGCTGTCCATCAATCTCCCGAAAGATCGTGCGGAGCGCTTCGTGACGCCGCACCACGGCGCCCAGGGCGGCCGCGAAGGCCGCGCGGTCGAGATCGCCGCGGAGGTCGAACGCTCCCGGCATGTTGTAGGTCGCGAGGCCGGGCTCGAAGCGGTCCAGGAACCACAACCGCTCCTGGGCAAAGGAGAGCGGCACGGCGGCGGCGTCCGACCGCCCCTGCCGGCGCGGCCGGGCGACGAGCGCCGGCTCCGTCCCACCGGCAGTGCTCGTCGCGCTCGTCGTGATGGCCGCGATCGCCGCGGCGAGCCCCGCGAGCGTCGGCGTCTCGAAGACCGCCTGGAGCGGCAGCTCGACGCCGAGGGTCTCCCGCACCCGCGACACCAGCCGGGTGGCGAGGAGCGAGTGGCCGCCGAGAGCGAAGAAATCGTCGTCCCGGCCGATGCCTTCCCGCTTCAGAAGGTCGGTCCAGAGGAGCGCCAGAATCTCCTCCACCATGCCGCTCGGCACCGCCCCCGGCCGCGCCTCGCCGATCCCCTCCAACGTTCCCGCCGGCTCCACCAGCGCCAGCCGGTCCACCTTGCCCGACGGCGTCAGCGGCAGCGCGTCGAGCCGCACGAAGGACGCCGGCACCATGTAGCCGGGGAGCCGTTTCCTGAGGTGCTCCTGGAGCGCCGACAGCGAGAACGCCGTGCCCGGCTCCGTCTTCTCCGCCACCACCCAGGCCACCAGCCGCCGGCTGCCGCTCCCGCGGTCTTCCCGGTCGCCGACCGCCGCCTCCTTGACCCCTGGGCCGTCGAGGATCGCCGCCTCGATCTCCCCCAGCTCGACCCGGAAGCCTCGCACCTTGACCTGGCCGTCCAGACGGCCGAGAAAATCGATCGCTCCATCGGTTCTGTGGCGCGCGATGTCGCCGCTCCGGTAGAGCCGTCCGCCGGGCGCGCTCGAAAACGGGTCTGGAACGAACTTTTCCGCCGTCAGCCCCGGTGAGCCCAGATACCCCCGCGCCAGGCAGACGCCGCCGATCGCGAGCTCCCCCGGCACCCCCATCGGCACCGCTTGCAGCGCGCGGTCCAGGAGATAGATCCGGGAGACCGGGATCGGCCGGCCGATCGGCAGCCGGACGCCCGTATCCGCGCCCGGAAAGCAGCGCCAGGTCGTCACCGAGATCGTCGCCTCGGTGGGGCCGTAGCGGTTGTCCAGGTGAGCCCGCATGCGGGCATGGAAGCGCGCCGGCAGGTCCGGCGGCACCGTTTCCCCGCCGGTTACCACCACCCGAAGCGCGGAGAGCACCGAGAGCGCCGGCAGCGCCTCCTGTTCGAGGAGCAGCGACAGGAGCGTGGGAGGAAACGACAGACGGGTCACCCCATGCTCGGCGGCGACCGCCAGGAGGTACGCCGGATCGGCCTCCCCGCCCACCTTCGGCAGCAGCAGCCGGCCGCCGGTCAAAAGCGGCCCGAACAGCTCGAAGACCGAGACGTCGAACGACAGCGTCGTCTTCTGGATCATCCGCTCGCCGGGGTGGAGATCCTCCCTCACGGCGTAGAGCAGCCGCGCCGAGATCGCCCGATGGGGGATGACGACGCCCTTGGGCTTTCCCGTCGAGCCCGAGGTGTAGATCACGTAGGCGCCGTGCTCCGGCGAGAGGGATGGCGGCGCGAATGGTTTCTCCTCGGTCTCCAGGCTGCCCACCCGCAGCCGTGGCACCGCGCTCCCTCCCGGGAGGGTGTCCAGCAGCCTCTCGGTCGCCTCCTCGGCGAGGATCGCCGCGACGCCCGCGTCCGCCACCAGAAAGGCCAGGCGCTCCGCCGGCAGCGCCGGATCGAGCGGCAGGTAGACTCCGCCCGCCTTCAAAAGCCCGATCACCCCCACGAGGAGGTCGAACGAGCGGGAGAGGCAGACCCCCACGATCGGCTCCCGCTCTCCCCCCGTCCTGGCGAAGACGGCGGCGAGCCGCGCCGCCAGCTGGTCCGAGCGCGCGTCGAGCTCGCCGTAGGTCATCCATTCCCCGGCACAGCCGAGCGCCGGCTCCCCCGGCCGCACCGCCGCCTGGGCGACGAACAGCTCGTGCAGCAGCTCGTTTCCCGTGTACCTCCGCTCCTCCCCGCACCACTCGCCCACCAGCTGGTGCGTTTCGGCCGCCGACAGCAGGGGAAGAGCCGAGAGCCGACTCGCCCACGCTTCCGGCAGCTCCCCGCTCCGCTCCCCGGTCCCGGCGAGGGCCGTCAGCAGCGTCTCCAGGTGCCCCGCCATCCGGGTCACGGTCGCCGCCTCGAACAGGTCGCGGTCGTAGGCCAGCCGGCCGGAGAGGCCGCGGGGCGTTTCCGCCAGCGCCAGGGAGAGGTCGAACTGCGCCCCCGGCGCCTGGATCGCCAGAGTTTCGAGGGCCAGGGGCCCGAGACTCATCCGGCCCCCCGCCTCCCCCACCGCGAGCGCCGCCAGGCCCTCCTCCTCCGCCCGCCGTCCCTTCTGTAACACGCACATCACCTGGAAGATCGGTGACACTCCCGCCTCGCGCTCCGGCTGCAACCGCTCGGCGAGAAGCGGCAACGGATAGTCCCGATGCGCGAAAGACCGGAGAGCCGACCCGCGTACCCGCTCCAGGTGCTCGGAAAACGGCGGATCGCCCGCCAGGTCGCCGGGGATCGCCACCGGGTTGACCAGGTAGCCCACGAGCCCGGTGAGCTCGGCGCTCTGCCGGCCCGACGTCGGGCAGCCCACCAGCAACCGGTCCTGACCGCTGTAGCGGTGGAGCAGCACTTCGAAAGCGGCTAAAACCCCCATGTAGAGGGTCGCCCCGCGCCGACGGGTGAGCCGCCGGAGCGCCTCCGCCACCGCGGGAGGGAGCGCCACCGTCTGGGCGCTCCGCCGGTGGGCCGGCGACGGCGAGCGCGGATGGTCGGTCGGCAGGTCGAGCACCAGCGGCCGCCCGGCGAGCGCCCCGCGCCAGAAGCTCCACAGCCGCTCCCCCTCCTCCCCGGCGAAGCTCTCCGCCTCCCGTCGCACGACCGCCGCAAACGTCGTCCGCAGGGGCGGGAGGGCTAGGAGGACCGCCGGCTCTCCTGAAGCTTCGCTGTAGAGCGTCCCGAGATCTCGGAGCATCACCCCCAGCGACCAGAAATCCGCCACGACGTGGTGGATCGAGAGCGCCAGCGCGTAGCCCTCCTCGCCGAGGCGGAGGAGGACGACCCGCCAGAGCGGCCCCCGGGCCAGGTCGAAGGGCCGGTAGGCGAGTTCCGACAGCCGTCGCGACAGCTCCGAAGCGTCCGCCGCGGCGTAGTCTTCCAGGACGAAGTCCACGAGCGGCGCGGAGCCCACCCGCTGCACCGCTCCGTCCGGCCCGTCGTGGAAGGTGGTTCGCAGCCCCGGATGCCGGGCCGCGAGCGCCGTCGCCGCCCGCCGGAACGCCGCGGGGTCGACCCTGTCCCGGCGGCCCCGGATTCGCGCCGCCCCCGCGATCACATAGGCCGGGTTGCCCGGCGCCATCCGGTCGAGGAACCACAGCGCCCGCTGGCCGTAGGAGAGCGGAAACTCCCGCTCGTCGTCGTCCGGCCCGTCCTCCTGCGACAGCTTCCCTATCTCCAGCCAACTCGCCATGCTCTTCCCTGGGTCCGTCCCTTTGCGCGCGCGTTCTCCCATAAGGGTAGCACCCCGGCGATAATCCCAACCCTTGGAAGCAGTTGCGTAGTTATAGGGTGGCTTGACCCCATGTCGAAAAGCGCGGCCGAACGAGACGAACGCGTGAGGAGAGGTAACCCACCCGGGGGGGACCGGGGGGGATGGGCCCACGGCACCGAGCGCCCACCGTGATACCGTGCCCGCCCGATGCGGCAGCGCCCTTTGAGCCTCGCGGGCGACCCTTCGCGGGTCCCTTCCGACCGGCCTCCCGGACCGGTCGACGGGATCGTCCCGGTCTACGGCGCTCCCGAGGCGTTCGCGCGCTGCCTCACGAGCTTGCTCGCCCATACCGATCTGTCGCGCGACCGCCTGATCCTCGTCTTCGACGGGCCCCAGCCAGTCGCATCGGCGGCATCGGCGGCAGTCGAGGCGAGGGTGGCGGCCGCGGCGGCGGCGCATCCGGAGGGGGTTCTGGTCCTCCGGAACCCCGAGCGCCAGGGGTTCGTGGGGGCGGTCAACCTGGGGATGGCCGCTTCCGATCGCGACGTGGTGCTCCTGAACAGCGATACCGTGGTGACCGCCGGCTGGCTGGGGAAGCTCCAGGCCGCCGCCTACTCGGCCCCCGAGATCGCGACCGTCACCCCGTTCTCCAACAGCGCCACCATCTGCTCTCTCCCCCGCTTCCTGGAGACCAACGCCCTTCCCACCGGCTACGACACCGACCGTTTCGCCCGGCGGGTGGAAGAACGGTCGCGGCGGGTCTATCCGCGCCTGCCGACCGGAGTCGGAGTCTGCCTCTACATCAAAAGGAAGGCGCTCGACGTCCTCGGCCCCTTCGATCGGGCGAGCTTCGGGCTCGGCTATGGCGAGGAGAGCGAGTTCTCCATGCGCGCCCTGAAAGCCGGCTTCGCCCATGTCCTGGACGACGCGACCTTCATCTTCCACGAGGGGCAGCGGAGCTTCGGCACCTCGCGGGTGGGGCGTGTCGCCGCCGCCCACCGCGCCATGCGCCGGCTCCATCCCGAGTACATGGCGACCGTCGCCGCCTTCCTCCGCGCCGACCCCCTGCGGCCGCTGCGCGACCGGGTGCTCGCCGATCTCTTTGCGCCCCGGAAACTCGCGGCGCCTCCGGCGGGCTCGCCCGCGCGGGTGCTCCACGTCGTCCACGGCTGGCCACCCTGGAGCCAGGCGGGGACGGAGCTCTACGCCGCCGGTCTCGCCCGCTGGCAGGCGGAGCGGCGGGAGGTGACCGTCTATGCCCGGCTCGCCGATCCCGAGCGCTCGCTGGGCGACGCGGTCGAGCTGCTCGACTCTGGTGTCCGGGTGCGGCTCGTGGTCAACAACTTCGTCCAGCGCGATCCCCTGTCGCGCAACGCCCTCTGGGACCGCACCCTCGCCGCCGACCTCGGACGGCTCCTCGCCGAGGTGAGCCCGGAGATCGTCCACGTCCACCACCTGGCCGGGCACGGCCTCGGCCTGCTGTCGCGGATCGCGCGGACCGGAGTGCCGATCGTCTACCAGGTCCAGGACTGGTGGGCCGCCTGCGCCCGCGCCAACCTCCTGGACCGCGACCGGCGGCTCTGCTCCGGGCCGGGGCTCGGCAAGTGCTCGCGCTGCCTCCCGTTGACCGGCCTGGCGCCCGCCGGGCTGTGGAATCCCGCCCTCTACGCCCTCCGCGGCGCTCTCGCCCGCCGCGCCTTGCGGCACCCCGCCGCCTTCGTCATGGGCTCGCGGGCGGTCGAGGACGACTACCGCCGCTTCGGCCTCCTCCGCCCGGGCGATCCGGTGCACGTGCTGTCCTATGGGATCGCCGTGCCGGGAGCGCTCGGCCGGCCGCCCCGCCCGCCGGCCCGCCGGCCCCTCCGCTTCGGCTTTCTCGGCTCGCTCCTGCCGCACAAGGGGGCGCATGTGGCGGTGGCCGCTTTCCGCGGCATCGATCCCGCGCTCGCCACCTTGACCGTCCATGGGGATCTCACGATTTCGCCCGAGTACGCGGCGGAGCTCTCGGCCGGCGGCCTGCCGCCTTCGGTTCGCCTCGCCGGCAGCTTCCCCGAAGAGGAGAAGGCCGCGGTCTTCGGAGGAATGGACGTCCTGCTCGTCCCTTCCTTGGGCCTGGAGTCGTTCGGCCTCGCGGCGCGGGAGGCCATGGCCTGCGGGGTGCCGGTCCTCGCCAGCCGGCTGGGGGCGCTCCTCGAGGCGCACGGGGGCCGCGACTGCGGTGCCCTCCTCACCCCGGGGAGCATCCCGGAGCTGCAAGGTTGGATCGAACGGCTCGCCGCCGAGCCGGCGATCGTCGACCGCTGGCGGGCGAACCTGCCGCCGGTCTTAAGCCTCGGCGACCATGCCGAGGAGATCGAGGCGGTCTATCGGCAAGTTCTGGAGCCGCGGTGAGCGTGCCGCTTTTCGAGACCGCCCTCCGGGTCTTTCGCGGAGAGGGGATGCTGGCGGTGCGCGACCGCGCCCTCGATCGGCTGGCGGAGACCCGGCGCCGACGGTCGTTTCCCGGCGCCCGAGCGGGGTGGCGGGCGGACTGCCCCATTCTCTCGGTGAGCGCCTACCCTCCGGCGCCGCGGTTCGGCGGGGTCCAGGCGCAATGGCTCGCCCGGCTGACCTCCGAGGAGGCCCTGCGGCCGGTCGCCCTCCTCTATCCGCTGGCGGGAGCCTCGCGGGACGGGGGCTATCGCCTGGAGGTGTCGAGCGGGCCGGGGGGCGAACGCCGGTCCCTCCATCTCCCCGGCCGGCCGCCCGCCCGGCGAGCCCTCCGCGATCCGGACTTCGAAGCCGCTGTGAGCTGGGCCGCCGAGCGGGTGGGAGCGCGGGTCCTGGAGGTCGAGGGGGCGGCGGGGCTCCCCCCGGCCTCGCTCCTCCAATTGACCCGCGAGGGGCTGCCGCTCGTCCTCGCCCTCCACGACTTCGCCCTCTTCTGCCCCCGTCCGCACCTGCTCGAAGAGCCCGAGCGGCGCTTCTGCGGCTACTGCCGGGACCTCGACCGCTGCGCCGCCTGCCTGGGAGAGGCGCCGGAGCTCCAGGCCCGCTGGCGGGAGGCCGGCGAGGCACTCCTCGCCGCCGCCCGCGCCGTCGTCTTCCCCTCGGAGTTCCTGGCGCGGGCCCACGGCGAGCTCTTCGGCGCCCTTCCCGCCGACCGCCGGATCCTCCCCCCCGCTCTGCCGCCGCCCGTTCCGCTCCCCGCCCGGACGGCCGCGGGGCCGATCCTCCACCTCGCCTTGGTCGGCGGGCTCCAGCCGCACAAGGGAGGCGAGGTCTTCCTCCAGCTCCTGGAGCAGCTTCGGGATACCGATCTCACCCGGAGCGTCACCTGGAGTGTCTATGGCGGCGGCGACCCGGGTCTCCTCGCCCGGCTCCGTGGGCAGCCGGGAGTGCGGGTCCGCGGCTACTATCGGGCCGGCACGCTCCCCCGCCTGCTGCGCCGTGACGGGGTGGACCTCGCCCTCCTTCCCTCGATCGTTCCCGAGTCATTCAGCCTGGTGCTCTCGGAGTGCCGGGCGGCCGGGGTGCCCGTCGTCGCCTTCGATCTCGGGGCGGTGGGCGAGCGCCTGCGCGGTGAAGGGGGCGGCCTCGTCGTCCCCCCCGCGGAGGGAGCCGCCGGCATGGCGGCGGCGATCGCCGGCGTCGTCCGCTCGGGGGCGGAGAGCCTGCCGCCGCTCGCGGCCGGCGCCAGAATCGCCGAGGCTCCCGAGATCGCCGAACGCTGGCTCGGTCTCTACCGGGAGCTCCGGCTCCTGTAAGCCCGGGGAACAAACCGGAGCGTGATATACTTTTATTACGATATGACCTACAGACGTTGCTCTCCCCTGGCGGGAGCCTCGGGCCGTTCCCGGCCGGCTTGCCGCGTGACCTTACTCGCCCTCGGCATCGCCAGCGTTCTCGCGGGCGGTGCCGCCCCTCTCTCGGCCCAGCAGCCGAACACCCCGCCTTCGAAGCCGGGCTTTCCCATCACCCTCGTGGGCGAGGGGACAGTAGCCGTCAGCAAACCGCTGATCGCCGATCTCGGCCTCTCCGCCGACGGCACGAAGTCGATCATCTTCGGTACCACCCAGGGCAACCTCCACGTCCTCTACAAGAACAGCAGCAACGTCTGGGGTGAGGCGCCCGGTTTCCCGGTGGCGGTGGGTGGCAAGATGGCCTCCAGCCCGGCGGTGGGCGATCTCGAGGGCGAGGGCAGCCACGACATCGTCATCGGCTGGGGCGATTACGCCGGCCGCGGTCCCGGCGGGGTCAAGGCCTACCGGAGCAACGGCACGCTCCTCTGGTCGCACCCCAGCCAGGACCGGCTCGAAGGCGGCCCCGACGGCCAGCCCGACCCGGTCTTCGCCACTCCGGCGATCGGTGACGTCGACGGCGACGGGCACAACGAGGTGGTCTGGGGCGGCTTCGACTACCAGCTCTACGTCGTCAACGGCGCCAGCGGGGCCGACAAGAACGGCTGGCCGAAGTTCATGCGCGACACCATCTGGTCCTCGCCCGTCCTCCACGACATCGACGGCGACGGCAAGCTCGACATCATCTTCGGCGTCGACGCCCACCAGGAAGGGGCGCCCTACAACACCCCGGCGGGCGGCTGCCTGCACGTCCTGCGCTTCGACTCGACCCAGAGCTGCAGCAACCCCTCCGATCCGGTCTCCTGCGGCCCGCCGACCGAGATCCCCGGCTTCCCCAAGTGCGTCGACCAGGTGATCACCAGCTCCCCCGCCGTCGGCGACATCGACGGCGACGGCAAACCGGAGATCATCCACGGCACGGGGACCTTCTACCCCAACCGCTCGCAGAAAATTTACGGCTGGCACTGCGACGGCTCGCCGGTCTGGGGCACGGCCGCCAATCCGGGCCTCGCCATCCAGGGGCAAGCGACGACCTCCCCCGCCCTCGGTGACCTCGACGGCGACGGCATCCTCGACGTCGTCGTGACCTCCGCCGACACCACCCAGATGCCCACCGCCTACCACGTCACCGCCGTTAAGGGGAACGGCACCCAGCTGTGGACCGCCGTGCCCAAGGACTTCTTCGGCGCCTCCTTGAGCGCCGGCGATCCGGTGATCGCCGACGTCCTCGGCGATGGAGGCTTGGAGGTCCTGGTGCCGGATAACGGCAGCGTCGCCGTGTTCTCGGCGACCGGCACCCTGCTGACCGACGGCGGCACCCACCCCGGGGGGAGCGTCTACGCGTTCTATACCGCGAACAGCCTCTCCGGGGTGGCGGTGGACGATCTCGAGACCGACAATGCCAAGATCGAGGTGGTGGCGATCTCCGGAGCGACGGACACCAAGGTCAACGTCTGGAACCCCGTCAACCGCTCCTCGACGCCGCCCTGGGGACAGTTCCACCAGAACCCCCGGCGGACCGGCGTCGCTCCCGGCACGGCGAGTTGCAACAGCCACGGCGCCGCCTGCATGGTGAGCAACGCCGCCGAGCAGTTCTACACCATCCCCGCCCCCTGCCGGCTGGTCGACACGAGGAACGCCAACGGACCCCTGGGAGGTCCGGCGCTGCACTCCGGGACGCTCCGCGACTTCACCCTGAACGGCACCTGCGGCCTGCCGGCGACGGCCAAGGCCCTGTCGCTCAACATCACGGTCGTCTCCCCCACCGGCAGTGGTTTCATCAGCTTCTCCCCCGACTGCATGCCGCCGCTCGCCTCGACCGTCAACTTCACGACCGGCCAGACCCGCGCCAACAACGCCGTCCTGCCGGTGGACGCGAACGGCATCCTCACCGTGAGCCCGGCGATCTCCGGCAACGGTACGGTGCACCTGATCCTCGACGTCAACGGGTATTTTCAGTAACCCTAGGCTGCTGCCTCTGGGGGCGTTTTAGCGGGCAGCAACTTGTCGATCGGGGCGGCACGGATGCCCGTGGTAGCATAAATTCATGGCTGTCGCCTCTCCACTCGTCACCGCCGAGGAGCTTCTCCGCATGCCACGGGACGGCTGGCGCTATGAGCTCGTGGAAGGGGAACTACGACGCATGCCGCCACCCGGCTTTCAGCCCGGGGCCACCGCCGGTGAGATCAGCGGTCGACTCTTCCTGCATGTTCATGCTCACAATCTTGGCGTCGTACCGGCCGCGGAGACGGGTTTCAAGCTGCGCTCGGATCCCGACACCGTACGCGCGGCCGATGTTTCCTTTGTCTCGCGCGAGAGGCTCGCGGCGACGTCCTTCGAGGAGGAGGGCTACTTCCCCGGCGCTCCCGATTTCGTCGTCGAGGTGGTATCCCCTTCAGATAGCTTCGCCGACGTGCAGGAGAAGGTCTACCTGTGGCTTGCCTCTGGCGCCAAGCTGGTTCTCGTCGTTCTGCCCAAGAAGCGCTCCTGTTTCGTCTACCGGCCGGGGGCGCCGGTCTCGCGTCTCGGTCCCACCGATACCCTGGACGCCTCGGACACCGTGCCCGGTTGGAACCTCGACCTCAGCGAAATCCTCAAGTAACTACGGTCGCGAGAGATCCAAACGTAGGGTACCCCCGGCTTCGAGCTGGCCCGCGACGCACTTGGCAAGCGGCGCAGTCCACCCCGACAGTTCCCACGGCACCAGGACGGATTGCGCCACGATGCACACCCGGTACTCCCCGGGCGCCATCTCGGGGATCACGGATTTCCTCTCCCGGGTATCGGTGCTCTGGCCGTGAAGGAGAGCCCACTCTGCGAGCGCCTGAGTCGCAAGGGGAAGGCCGTTTTGAAAGCTCCAGAGGGACGGGGATTGCTTTTGAGTCGCTTCCGACTCCTCGGGAAACTGGATCTCCAGAGTGCCACCCGCCGTGCTTACCCCGAGCGGCGCCGGCGGCTCTCCGGTCGTTACGGCGAAAGCCCGGAGGGCAAAACCGGGCGCGCTTACCACCGCCGAAGAGGTCTCCGTCAGGCTTGGAACCTGGGCCGAGAAGCTGCCGTCCACATCCGTATGGACGATGTCGCCGAACATGACGCTTGGGCGGAAGGGGATGACCTGGACGCTCGCTCCGGCCACCGGACCCAGGGGGGACTGGACGAACCCCGTCACCTTCCGGTCCTTGTGCAGCCGCACCTCCACCGGGCCGAGATCCTGCCCGTCTCCCACGACGAAGGTGAGCCGATCGCTCGTCCAAGAATCCTTCCCGGAGGTCAGCTCCGCCGCCGCATAGAATGTACCGGTCGGGAGACCCCGGAGCTCAAAAGCCCCGGAATCATCGGCATGCACGTTCATGTCACCCTCGTCGGTCGAGAGGGCGACGACCGCGGAGGACGCCGGTTGCCCGGTGTCCTCCATGACGACTTTGCCAAAGAAGTGAGTCGAGGGCAGAGAGATGTCGACGGTACCGCGATCGTGGCCGTCCGAATCGACCTTCACTTTTCTGCGGATTTCAAACGGTGGCGCGGTGGACGCGATGTCGACCCGCCACCAGCCGTCGCGTGGCAGGACGCCATGAAACTTCCCCTCCAAATCCGACTCGAGCTCAACGCTTTGGCTACCGAAGTGGCCCCCAAACCAGAGCGTGGCGGCGAGCGGCTCCTTGCCCAGGTGGACCGTGCCGTGGATAGTGAGAAACTTGACCTCGATCGTCTTCCGGTCTTCCTCGGGCCCCAGTTGAAGAGTCTCGCTCGCCAGGCGATTTCCCCGAGAATCCAGGATCTGGACCGCGAAGCGCCCGGATTCCTGTCCTGGAACGTTCACCAAGCCCTGCGGATCGGCAGCGCCGGTGTACACGCTGCGCCCGGAGCTCCCACTCGCCGACGGCAGGCGGGAGATCTCGACCTGCCAGCGCTTGTCGAGCCAATCGAGCGGCGGCGAGAGAGCCAGCGCTAGTTGAAAAGGGCGCTTCAAGGTGATCGGGTCGCGCAGGAAAGTCGCTGAACGGGGCGAGACGGTGACCTCCGCCGTACCGACGGCGAAGCCCTTCTGTCGGACTTCCAGGAGGTAATTGCCAGAGGCCACGGCATTGAGCTGGAAGAAGCCGTCTTTTCGGACGGCGACTTCCCGCACGGTTTTTTGCATCTTCTCGCTCATCCGCCCGGATGCCACGAGCGGCGCCAGCCGGGCGTGGCAGGACTGGGGATCGATCGTTCCCTGCTCGACCGCGACCCAGCCGGCTACGGTCGCCCCCCGCTTGAGCTCCAAGGCCCCGACATCGCTCACCTGCCCAGGGAGCACCCGGACGGCCCAGCGGTACTGCGGGCCAAAGCCTAAAGCCTCGAAGACGAGGTCGAAGGTAGCGGCGGGAAGGGTGCAATTCCATTTCCCCTGCGCGTCGACCGGGCAGTCCATCTTGCCCTTGGGGGGAGACCCCCCGCTCTGCTGCACGCGAGGAGCAAGGGTCGTCGCAGTGAGCACCTTAGGAAGCCGCTCTCCCTTGCCGGGAAGCTTCACCGAACCGGCAATTTTTCCCATGGGCCAGAGGGCGAGCCGTCTCACCGGCGCGTCTCCCTGCGGCTGGGAACCGCTCACCACGGTGACGCGCGGCCCCCAAGCCTGAGGAAATTGGGGAGTCACCTCCCATTTGGTCGAGCAGGGAAGCGCCGTGCGAGCCGGGGTACCGACATGGGCTTCCAGGCGTATCGGCTCGCCCTCCCTTCCCACGGGGCGCAGGACGAGCGTTCCCTGAAAGCCGTCGGGTAGAGGCGCCTTCGGGTCGAGCTCGAATTGGAGTGGGGATACACAGGGCGCCGGCGGATCGTCCGCACGAAGCTGACCTGGCGCCACGAGGCCTAGCAGTGCAAAGCCGGCCAGGACAACGGCAATACGGTCCACGCGAATGGACTGAAGGATCCCGCAGACTCTCATCCTGTGCATTCTACTGGCGCTGTCCCCCACCGCAGCTGAAACACTCGGCCTCGCAGACATCGCCCGCACCGCGCGCGCAGCCATCACCACCACCGCCGGTGCCCCCGCCCCCGCTTCCGCCGCCAGCGTTGGTCACTATGCAAGGGTTACCGCTCGTTGTACACAAGGGATCCGCAGTAAACAGGCCGGTTCCCAGGTCAGTCTCCATGCACGTCACCCAACCCACCTCTGTATCGACCGGGGCGCCCTCGCAGGTCGCCGCAGATCCTGTGAAGGTGACCGGCTTGCAGTAGAGACAGCCGGTATAAGTCGTCGTCGACGCCCAGGTCTTGCCCGTGGTCAGGATCAAGGCCAACGCTATGATTGCCGCCAACTTATTTGCCCTCTGCACCATAGACGTGAATCCCCCAATGGCTTGAAGTTTACCTGCATAATCATTGTACCACGATCACATCAATTACACGCTCTCTTCATCACGCGAGGGTTCGGTCACCATCCCCCAAAAAACTTGCGGCCCTCTTCCCGGGAAGGAAACCCGGGAGGAGGGCCGCTGCTGCGAGGACGCTCTGGCGGGGCGTCTCCGCCCGCCAGGGCGTTACTTGAAGTAGCCGTTCAGGTCGATGATGACCTGCACCGTACCGGTCGGCTGGTCGGACTTGATGACGAAGTCGCCGGCGGCTCCGAGGACGACGATGCCGTTGTTCGTCCGCGTCTGGTTGGCGATGTAGTTGATCACCGCGACGAGGGGCGTCGTGCCGCCGTTCGGGTAGAAGCGGAGGTCGCCCTGCGCCGTGCCGAGCGTCACCGCGACGTTGTACGACAGGGCCTTGGCGTCCGCCGGGATACCGCACTGGCCGGCGGCGACGAAGACGCGAGTCGACTGCCCGGGCAGCGCCGGACCGCCGTAGGGACCGTTGGGGTTCCGGGTGTCGAGCAGGCGGCACGGGGTGATGGCGTAGAAGAGCCCGTTCAGAACCGGGGTGGTGTCACTGCCCGTGTTGTTGGCCGGCGTCGGGTCGGCGCCGTTCGTCCCGTCGTCGGCGATCGTCGTCGTGTTGGAAATCTGGGTGACGCTCGCAGACAGCGGATTGGCGACCGTGACGGCGAAGGTCGCCGTATGGTTGCCGCTCCCCGCCGCCAGGGCGCCGATCGAGAGCGTGCAGGTCGAGCCGGCGGTGTTGTCCGGCGTGCACGACCAGCCGGCCGTGCTGGAGCCGGGGAGGAAGGTGGTGTTGGCGGGAACCGTCTCCGTGATCACCACCCCCGTCGCTCCGATCGAGCCGGAGTTCGAGTAGGTGAGCGTGTAGCTGATGCTGCCGCCGGGGACCACCGTGACCCCGCCGTCGTCCTTGGTAATCGAGAGGTCGGGCGCCGCGCTCACCGGCGTCGTGTCGCTCCCCGTGTTGTTCCCGGAGTTCGGGTCGGTGCCGTTGGTGCCGTCGTCGGCGATCGAGGCGGTGTTCGAGATCTGGGTCACGCCGCCGGGCACCGGATTGACGACGGTCGTGGCGAAGGTCGCCGTCTGGTTGCCCCCGCCGGCCGCCAGAGTGCCGATCGCGAGCGTGCAGGTCGAGCCGGCGTTGCCGTTCGGCGTGCAGGCCCAGCCGGCGGTGCTCGCACCGGAGTTGAAGGTGGTGTTGGCGGGAACCGTTTCGGTGATCACGACCCCCGAGGCCCCGCGGTTGCCCGAGTTGGCATAGGTCAGGGTGTAGGCGACGGTATTTCCCGGCGCCACCGAGACTCCCCCATCGCTCTTGGTGAGCGAGAGATCGGGCGCGCCGGTCACCGGCGTCGTGTCGCTCCCGGTGTTGTTCCCCGGCGTCGAGTCGGCGCCGTGGGTGCCGTCGTCGGCGATCGAAGCGGTGTTCGAGAGCTGGGTCACCCCGGCCGGCAGCGGATTGGCCGCGGTGACGGCGAAGGTCGCGGTCTGGTTGCCGCTGTTGCCGGCCAAGGTGCCGACCGCGAGCGTGCAGGTGGAACCGGCGCTGTTGTTCGGTGCGCAGCTCCAGCCGGCCGTGCTGGCGCCGGAGTTGAAGATGCTGTTGGCGGGCACGGTCTCGGTGAGCGTCACCCCGGTCACCGCCGTCGCGTTCAAAGTCGCATAGGTGAGCGTATAGGCGACGGTGCCGCCCGGCGCCACGCTGGCCCCGCCGTCGCTCTTGGTGAGCGAGAGGTCCGGGGCCACCGGCGCGACGTCGGTGAAGCAGACCGTGACGTCACTCAAGGTCGGCGTGACCGTGTTGTCGGTCGTCTGAAGGAAGGCCCGGTACTTCAGATACCGGTTGCCGTTGAACTGGCTGAGCGAACCGCCGCTCGTCGTATAGAAGGTCGCCGCGGTACCGTCGGGACCGACGAAGTTGAACGGACCGTTCACCGAATTGCTCGCCGCCGCCTGGAAGCTGATCGCCGTGTTGGTCGGCGTCGTGGCGGTCCAGGAGAGCGTCGTCCAGGTCGGGCTGAAGCCGGTCGGCGGGTTGCTGTCCTTGGCCGACGAGAGGAGGTCGCCGGAGGCCGCGAAGCCGGTCTTCATGTACACCTTGAAGCCGAGATCGCGTCCCCCCGCCGTGACGTCCGCCGTCCACGTCGAGCCGCTGTTGGTCGAGGTGACCCGCTGGCCGTTCGTGTAGGGGTTGCTGTTCGCCGTGCAGCTGCAGACGTAGGCGTAGGTCCCCGCCGACGGGTTCGACGTCGCCCGGAAGACGATGGCGTAGCGGACTCCGGCGGTGAGCGTCGGCGGCGTCGCGAAGACCGCCGAGAAGAAGCCGCCGGCGCCGCTGTTGAAGCCGGGGATCGTGGCGGAGGCGAGATCCGCTCCGGTGGGCAGCGGCGTGGCGCCGGTCGTCGCCCGGATGGAGACCGTCAGGTTCGGCGTCGTCCCCGTGCAGGCGCTGCAGAACATGTCGAGATCGACCTGGACGAGCTGTCCGGTCACCCCGGCGGTGAAGGTCTGCCCGGCCCAGCTGGTGCTGGTGACGCCGAAGCCGTTCGCGGTCACCGAAGTGTTCTGCTGGTCGATGTTCGGGGCGTTCAGGAGGACGCCGTCGCCGGGGCTCGCGGTCAGGTCGACGTTGGTCGGCACGCCGGTCTGGAGATCCGCCTGCGACGTGTCGGTCAGGCACCCGCTCGTCGGCGCCGCGGTCAGCGAGAAGTCCTGGGTCGTCGTCGTGCTGTCGGTGACGACGATGTTCGTCGCCGTCGCCGGGTTGAATCCCGGGGCGCTCACCGTGATCGAGGGGTAGGTGCCGGACGGGATGCCGGTGAAGGTGTAGACGCCCGAGCCGTCCGTCGTCGTGATCCGGCTCCCCAGGGCCACCGAGGCGCCGGGGATCGGCGCGCCGCCCGCGGTCGCGGTGACCGTGCCGGACACGGTGCCGGAGGCGACCGGCGTGCAGGAGGGGAAGGCGAAAGACCCGATCCGGGTCTGCCAGTTGCCGCCGGTCGTCACGTAATACTCATTGGTGTACCAGAAGGTACAGCCGTTGGGGTCGAGCGACATGGCGCTGTAGTCGCCCCAGCGGGTGAGGTTGGTCCCGGTCTGCGCGCCGGTCCCCTCGACGAGCGAGGTCTCGGTCTGCGGCAGGGTGCTCACCGGGTCCGTCGCCAGCCGGCCGGCGTAGCGGATCGCCGGCATGAGGGTGGCGCTCGAGGCGCTGTAGCCGATCGCCATGTCCCCCGCGCGGTCGACGGCGACGCTCGGCATGTAGCGGTTGACCGTGGTGTCGGGAAGGAAGGTCGCCGCCTGCGTCGTCGTCGCCGACACGGTGCCGCCGGTCACCACCGTCTGGTACCAGCGGGGGGCCGCCATCGTCGTCGTGCTGCCCTGGACGGTGTGGCTGTCCCAGAGCGACTCGACGCCCCCTAAGTTCGTGTACTGGTTCTGCATCATCAGCCGGAGCGCCAGGGTATCGTTGCTGTTGCCCCCCATGGCGGCCACGGTGGCCGGCGGGCTCGCCCAGCTGGCGGGCGCGATGACGGTGAAAGGCCCGGTGAAGGTGGACAGCGAGATGCGGTTCCAGTCGACGTGGAACTTGTAGACCGAGACCGCGTTGGTGAACTGCCAGACGACGCTGTAGTAGTTCGGCGAGCCCGCGGGCGGCGTCCCGGTCTGCAACCGGGCGTTGGCGGGGAGCACGGTGAACTCCGCCGAAGGCGCGTTGAAGGTGACGACCTGGACCGTCGGCGCGCCGGCGTACATCTGGGCCTTGTTGAAGGCCCACACCCGCGGGTTGATGAACGAGCCGCTGGCGGCGAGACCGAAGAGGTTGGACGACATGTAAAGGCCGTCCGGCCAGATGCCGAACTTCGGATAGTCGCAGAGGGCGTCGGTCGTGTGGAGCGAGTAGAAGTTCCAGCCGCCCGAGACCGGGTCCCCGGTCTTGGAGACCGCGAAGCACTGGTAGACGGCGGGCGGGTTGATGACGTTGCCGGAGCCGTCGAGCTGGAAGGCGAAGTCGGTGATGATCCAGCGGTCCTCGAAGGTGTCGTAGAGGACGACCGGATCGCCGAAGTTGTCGGTATCGCAGAGGTTGCCGAAGCTGCCCTGGCTCATCAGGGTGTCGAAGGTGAACGCCGCCACCTGGGTGCTGTCCGATTTCCGGTAGACCCCGATCGAGGTGTTGACCGTCTGGATGTAGTAGGTCGGCCCGACGTCGCCGTTGGGATCGGGCGGATGCCCGGCGCCCCAGGTGTTGAAGTCGAGGCCGAGGAAGTTCGCCGTCGGCGAAGGCGCCGGGGCGCTCGGCCCCGGCGGCGTGAGAGCATTGGGAGCGGTGGGCGGCGGCAGGAGCCCCGGCAGGGCGACCGGTGTGACGTCCGGCTCTTCGCGCTCGGGCCGTTCCCGCTTCTTGGGCGGCACCTTGGGCAGGTTCCGCAGGTCGATCGTCGTGCTCCCCACCTGTGTGAGGGCGAGCTCGGTCGGTTGTCCGGCGGAAATCGGCCCCCCAGGGGTCACCGAGATCTCCCCCGGTTCCTGCGCCGCGAGGCGGCCGGCCGGGAGGAGCAGAAGCAGGGTCAGGGTCAGGAGCGCGTAGAGCGTGTGTTTCATCGTTTCACCTTCTTTTGAACGGAAGATTTACCGCCCGTACAAACCGCCGGAGTGCCCAAATTTTCAGTGCCCAGGGCTTCCTTATACCAGGTCTTCGCGGGCGTTGTCCAGAATCTGACAGCGGGCACTCAGCGGGTACAACGGGCTCGCCTGGAAGCTCCGGAGGCCGCCGGCTGTTATCCCTCCCGAGCGGCCCTGTCGCCGCGGAGAGGTGGGACTTACGCCGTGAGCACCGCACATCCGTTCGCCGTCCGTCTTGCCGGCGCCCTCCTCCTCGGGCTCCTGGCCCCTCCCGTCCTCCCTCTGCGAGCCACCCCGGCGTCGCCAACGCCGCCCCCCCGGCCGGCCACGATCCTCGACGACGCAACTTTCCGCGCCGACGCTCTCGCCGGGCTCGACCGGCTCTACGCCATGGACTTCCCCGCCGCCGGGAGCGCCTTCGCCCGCATCGCGGAGCGCTACCCCGACCATCCGGTCGGCCCGCTCCTCCAAGGGCTCCTCCCCTGGTGGCAGATCCTCTTGGACCCCGAGAACCCGGCCCACGACGCAGAGCTCCTCGCCGCCATGGACCGGGTCGTCGACCTCTCCGACCACCGGCTGCGGCGCAACCCGAACGACCTGGACGGTCTCTTCTTCAGGAGCGGCGCCTACGCCTTCCGCGCCCGGGTGCACGCCTACCGCGGCCGCTGGCTGCGGGCGGCGAACGACGGCCGGCGGGCGCTTGCCAGCCTGCGCAAGGTCCAGAAGCTCGACCCCGGGAACCCCGATCTCGGCTTCGGCATCGGCCTCTTCGACTACCTGGCGGACGTCGTGCCCAAGCAGCATCCGTTCCTCAAGCCCTTCGCCCTCCTCCTGCCGCGCGGCGACCGGGCGCGGGGCTTGGCCGAGCTCCAGGAGTCCGCCGAGCACGGGCGCTTCGTGCAGACCGAGGCCTACTACGCCCTCTACCAGCTCCACTTCCAGTTCGAGAAGGACTACGGCAAGGCCAACGCGGACGTCTCCTGGCTCCGCCTGCACCACCCGGAGAACCCGGTCTTCGAGGTCGCCCAGGGGCGGGTCTACGCCCAACTCGGGCAGTGGGCCGACGCCGGCATCCTCTTCCAACAGGTGGCGGAGAGCCAGGTCGCCGGCCGGCCGGGCTACAGCGGCGCCATCGCCGAGGAGGCGCTCTACTGGCTCGCCCGCGGCGAGATGGCGAACCGGCAGTATCCGAGCGCCCTCGAGTACCTGGACCGCCTCGACTACCTGGCCGCCGAGCGCAACTACGACGCCTACCTGCGCTCCGCCGGCCGCCTGCGCCGGGGCATGACCTACGACGCCCTCGGCCGGCGGGACGACGCCGTGCGCTGCTACAAGGAAGTCTTGAGCCAGAGTCCCGAAGGCGACGTGCGCGCCCGGGCCGAGGAGTTCCTCAACCGGCCCTTCGCGGGTTGACGGGCGCGGTCGCCGCGCTGGGCGAGGTCGCCGCCACGGTCGCCGCGGTCGCCACCCTCTCCTGCCATCCCCCGGCCACGGTGAGCGGCAGATCCTCCAGCGGGTTGGCCCGCTCCCCCGCCCGCTCTCCCGGCGAAATCGCCACCGGCTTGAGAAGGCCGGCATGGAGCTCCAGGAAGACCGTCAGCTCCCGCGACCAGGCGAGGGTGTAGGGCCGGTCGTGCCAGCCGTCGGGCGTCTGGGGGGCCGGGGGCAGCTCCGGGAGCGGCTGCAGGAAGCTCAGGTCGTCGTTCGGCCGCAGCGTCTTGTAGCCGCCGACCAGCCACACCCGGTGCCCGGAGCGCAGCGTCGCCGTCACCTCTGCCAGCACGTCGTCGATCGGGTGCCGGGCGGCCATCCGCACCTTGAGGAGGTCGTAGCGGTGGATGCGGTGGTCCGGCAGGTCCGGCAGGGTCACCCAGCGCGCCGTCCCCCGGTAGTAGCGGTTGAAGCTCACCCCGAAGTACCAGGGATCGACGACGACCAGGTCCCCGGGCGCCGCGGCGCTCGCCACCTGCCGCGCCACCCGGTCGACATTGGTCTGGCGGAGCGCCGCGCTCCGCGCCAGGGGCACCGCCTGGGCGGCGAGGAGAACGACGACCGCCCAGACCCGCAGCCGGGCCGGCGGCCCCGCCCGCCGATCGGCGGAACGCGCGAGACCCGCGAAGAGGGTGTCGAGCGCGCTCGCGAGAAGAGCGAGGAGGGGCAGGAAGTACCAGGGCCGGGGCGTGTAGCTGAGGATCGAGAGGAACACCCCGTTGGAGGCCAGGGCGCAGGGGATGGTGAGGGCGGCGAAGAGCGTCCGGTCGTCCTGCTGCGACCGGCGGACGACGGCCCAGAGCCCCACCCCCACGAGCCCCAGCCAGGTCAGCCGGACGACGAGCGGCCCCAACGTCGAGGCAAACTCGTGGAAGAGCCGGCTCGGTCCCACCGGGTAGACGACGATGAAGCTCCACTGCCGCCGGGCCGCGGCCAGGGACCCCGCGTAGGGCAGGAGCGAGAGGGCGGCGAGCGCGCCGCAGGCCGCGATCCCCACCGCCAGTCCCACGCGCCGATGCCGCCGACGCCGGAGCGCCACCAGGGCCGCCGCGGCGCAGAGGGCGCCGACGAGCGAGGCGTTGCTCAGGAGAACCTGGACGCTCGCGACGGCGGCGAGCGCGGCCGGGACGAGGGCGACTGAAGGGGTCCAGCGCTTCGCCGGGGGCGCTTCCAGCGCGCGCGCCAGGAGCCCGTAGGTGAGGAGGAGAAACGCGCTTCCCAGGCCGTAGCCGCGGAGCGAATCGCCGTAGACGAGAAACGGCAGGTCGAGCCCGAGGAGCGCCAACGACAGCAGGGGGACCGTGCGGGCGGTGCTCCGGGCGTTCCACCAGAGGATCGCGACGATCGCCAAGCCGACGGCGAAGCCGAAGGCCCGGAAGGCGAGGTCGCCGTTGCCGAAGAGACAGGTATAGGCCCTTACGGTGTAGGGAAAGAGGAGCGGAAAGGCCTCGTGCTGGAAGAGGCCGCGGATCTCCCCCAGCGTCGGGAGCTGCGCCAGACGCGCCGCCGCGGCCTCGTCCCGCCAGAGCGCCCCGGCGAAGAGCAGACGCACCGCGTGGAGCGCCACGACGAGCGCCGAGAGGGCTCCTGCCGCGATCCACTCCCAGCGGGCCCTCTTTGCGCTCTGCGCTGCCTGCCCTTCCACTCCATCCCTCCTTTTTACGGCAATCTTTGGGAGACCAGGGCATCGACGGCCGGGAAGGTCCGCCGCAGGCCGGAGGACGGCAGCTGGACCGGCGCGTTGGCGGCGGGGTTTCGTTCATAGAGCCGGATGAAGAACTCGGCGGTCCCCACCGGCGCGTTGGGGAGCGCCCAGCCGAAGGCGCCGGTCAGGACATAGCGTCCCTGGACCTCGGTCCACAACCGGGCCGCGTAGTCGCGCCCGAACGCCACCGGGCCGTACTCGGGGGTCGGACGGTTGCAGAGCAGGATGTACTTGGGGCCGGCGACGTCGACCTGGCGCGCGGTGGCGGCCTCGGGGAGCCCGGCGAGCACCCCGGGAACGATCAGATCCTGCCGCAGCGGGCTCCGCAGGCCGAGCACGAAGTTGAAAAAGCCGCTCTCCGGGAAAGCGGTGAGCGTCTCGCCGTCCCGCGCGTTCCGTTCGAGGTAGGAGAGCGTCCGCGCGATCGCCGAAGCCTCCGGCGCCGGCAGGCGGAGCGTCCCCGCCGCCGTCTGGAGCGAGACGATCCCGGGATTGTTGTCGATCCGCCCGACGCGGTAGAGGAAGAGCGCCCCGAGGATCGCGCAGCAGGCCGCGAGCCGCCGGCTGAAGACCTGCGGCGCCGGCAGGCGCGGCGCGAGGACGTCGAAGCCGAGGACGCAGGCGGTCGCCAAGAGGCCCGGGAGCGGCAGCGCCGCATAGGCGCTCATCCGCGGTCCCACCGAGAGGCCGAAGAGCACCCGCCCGGCGACCGCCGCACTGAAGGCGAAGAGCAGGAACCGCGGCCGATCCCGTCCGGCGAGCGGTGCGACGAGGAGGACGAGCGCCGCCACGCCGGCGAGGAGCGGGAGGATCGCGAGGAAAGGCGGCAGGTTGCCTTTCACGGCTCCCCAGGGGCTCGCCGCGTAGAGCCCCAGAATTAAGAGGCCGCCGGCCGGGAAGAGAATCTTGCGCCCCCCCTCGGTGCCTCGGGCCGCTGCGACGAGGAGGACGGCGTCCAGGGCGAGCGAGGCGAGGAGATAGCCGAAGGCGCGCCCCGGCTCCTCGAAACCCAGAACCTTGAGATAGAGCGCCCGCCATTCGACCGGCATCTCCAGAAACGGCGTGATCGGTCCATCGGCCAGGAGCCGTCCCCAGGGGACCCCGGCGAAGGCGAGAGCGTAGATCCCGCCCGCGAGAAGCACGCCCAGGACCACCGCGCCGCCGTCCCCGCGGGCCTCCTCGCGATCCCGCGACCGGATGCCGGCGACGAGGAGGGCCACCGCCGCGATCGCCCCGATCTCGACCCGCGACGTGAGGGCGACGGCGAGGCCCAGCCCGCAGAGCCGGCGATAGCGCCGGTGGGACGAGGTGGCGGCGTCGAGAGCGAGGAGGCCGCCGGCGAGGGCGAAGAGGCTCGCCGAGGAGTAGGGGAAGAGGAACGCCCCGCCGCGGGGCGCGCCCATGCAGAGAGCGGCCGCGAGAGTCGTCGCGACGGTCGCCGAGAGCGGGCTCCCGGCGCGCCGGGTGAGCCTGAAGAGCAGCCAGAAAATGAGGCCCGAAAGGACGGCGCACACCCCTTCGAGCACCACCCAGCGGTTGCCGAGGAGGCGCAGCGCCCAAGCGTTCGTCCACGCGCCCAGCGGCCCGTAGTAGTACGTGATGTCCCGGTACAGCCGCTCGCCCTGCACCAACCGCCAGGGAACGTCCATCTCCCTTCCTGAATCGACGAAGGGATTGATCCACCGTTGCCACGAGACCGCGAGCGCCGCGAGAGCGGCGAGGCTCGGGAGCAGAAAGGAACCAGCTCGACCCCAGGTTGCGTTCGCCTCGTCCGTGCGTGCCGTGCTGACCTTCTCCACTTTCTCCAGAGCCGACCTCCTTTTCTGCCACGCCCGGCGAGCCGTGGCAGCGTTCTGGATGGTAGAAAGGGACCCCTTCGAGAGTCTTCAAGCCGACGAAAATCCCTTGTAAGGAATGTAAGGATTCCTGTACTTTTCGCCCACGGACATTGGGTTTTGGCTCTCTCGGTGCACAGCTCTCCCCACGGTCCGACCGAACCGTTCAAGAACTTATGCAAAAGGCGATCCGGGATCGAAGCCGCCCTTGCCCGGGGCGGCGCGAGACGCCGAGAGGGAGCCCAAGGGGGACGCCGTGTCTCCTCGGGGAGACGGCTTTGCCGGATCGTGGCTTGGCAGCTCGTGGCGGCATTGCCACGATCCGGCGGTCTCGGGTCGTCAGCAGTTGCGGCAGCTGATGAAGTTGGTCTTCTCGCAGACCGGCGGGAACGTCGCGGCGGCGCCCGCGATCGCTTTCCAGGCCGGGTCCGCCGGCGAGGCGGTGAGGCAGCGCAACGATTCACGGGTCAGCTTCATCTTCTTCGGTGCTTTCTTCACGGAGTACCTCCTTAGGGCGTCATCCTCGCGGCCCGCGGGCGGCCGACGGGGACGCCTATTGAGATAGTGCAGCGATCGAGCGATTTCGTGCCGGGGATGTTCGGCGGCGGCGCCGGGTGGCGATCGGCGAGGGGGCCGAAGGGGGGGAGGGCCCAGGTCCGGCCAGGGCTTCGCCCTTCGCTAAGGAATTACGGCCTTTCAGGCCTGAAAGCAACTTGGCGAGTTGGCGGCAGCGTCTCGCTACGCGAATCGCCGAGGTCGAGGCCATCGCCCTCGACCGCAATCCCTTCTTCCGCGACTCCTGATCGCGGCTCCGATGTTTCCTTGCCGGGCAGGTAGGGCAGAGCCCCCGTGCCGCCCGGCTTGGGGATTTCAGCCCGCTACGCGCCGCGGATACAGGTAGCGCTGGAAGTCCACGAACACCCCTCCGATCTCACTCCCCAGATCGTCCAGGGCGTCGGCGATCGAGTTCTGGTACTGGAGGCGCAGTAAGGGAGTGAGCTTCTCCTGGTCGAGCTCTTCCACCCCGACGCTCACGTAGTGCGAGAGCACGAAGTCGAGGAAAACCCGCTGTTTGGTGTTGAACCGGGTGCTGATGATGACTTTGGCCCCGGCCGCCCGTTCTTCCCGGGTGATCGGCGGCTGGGCATAGGCGACGTAGGCCAGAACGTCGAAGAGGTCGCTCTTCTCGGCATCGATCAACTTTTGCATCTCGGCGAGTTGCGCTCCGCCGAAGCCTCTTTCGGCGAGTCCCTCCAAGAGCTTCTTCCGGGTCTCCGGTACGCTCCAGATCTCCCGCAGCTCGGCTTCGTCCTTGAAGAACTCGGGGAGCTTCCCGAAGAGCAGCTCCATGAACTGTGGCGCCGACAGGAGAGTCCCGTCGGGATGCCAGTAGGTCGTGCTCATCATGTGCTGGATGGTCCGCGCCTTGCCGTCGGCGAGCTGGATCTTCACCTTCTGCCGAGGCGGGCCGGGCTCCGGACCGGGCTCGGTCGGGCCTTCCGGCTCGGGTGGCCTGGACTCCGGCTTGGGAGACGCCTCTGGCTCCGGATCGATCGGGTCTCCGTCCCATTCCGGATCGAGGAAATGGTTGTACGCCTTGACGAAGTCGTAGATCGTAAAGTATTCCTTGCCATCGTAGAGCCGGGTGCCGCGGCCGATGATCTGCTTGAACTCGATGATCGATCGGATGGGCCGCATGAGGACGATGTTTCGGATGTTTCTGGCGTCCACTCCCGTCGAGAGTTTCTGGGAGGTCGTCAGGATCGTGGGGATCGTCCTCTCGTTGTCCTGGAAGTCCCGGAGGTGCTGCTCGCCGAGCTTGCCGTCGTTGGCGGTGACCCGCTGGCAGTAGTCCGGGTCGGGGCTCGTCTTCATCTGGTTGATGAGGTCGCGTACGGCGAGAGCGTGATCCTGGGTGGCGCAGAACACCAGGGTTTTCTCCTTCTGGTTGATCTGCTCCATGAAGAGCTGCACGCGGTGGGCTTCCCGCTCGCGGATTTCGATGATTTTGTTGAAATCGCTCTCCTGGTAGCGCTTGCCCTCCTCGATCTCGCCCTCGATCAGGGTATCGTCGGGCGTATACACGTACTCGTCGAGCGTCGTCGCGATCTGCTTTACTTTGAACGGCGTCAAGAAGCCGTCGTTGATGCCCTCTTTCAACGAGTAGACGTAGACCGGCTCGCCGAAATAGGCATAGGTATCCACATTGTCTTTCCGCTTGGGCGTGGCGGTGAGGCCAAGCTGCACCGCGGGCTCAAAGTATTCGAGGATGCCGCGCCAGTTGCTCTCGTCGTTGGCGCCGCCTCGGTGGCACTCGTCGATGATGATGAAGTCGAAGAAGTCCGGCGGGTAGTCGCCAAAGTAGGGCGAGGGCTTGCCGTCCTTCGGCGGACCGCTCATGAAGGTTTGGAAGATGGTGAAAAAGAGGCTCCCGTTCTTCGGCACCCTCCCCTTCTTCCGAATGTCGGACGGCTCGATCCGCACCAAGGCGTCTTCGGGAAAGGCGGAAAAGGCGTTGTAGGCCTGGTTGGCAAGAATGTTCCGGTCGGCGAGGAACAAGATGCGCGGCCGGCGCTCGGGCTCGCGGCGCAAGCTCCAGCGGCTGTGGAAGAGCTTCCAGGCGATCTGGAAGGCGATGAAGGTCTTTCCCGTGCCGGTCGCGAGGGTGAGCAGGATGCGCGGCTTGTTCTCGGCGACGGCTTCCAGCACTCGCTCGACGGCGATGTCCTGGTAGTAGCGGCTGGGGTGGGAGCCGCCCTTGTCCTCGAACGGCACGGCGGAAAAGCGGTCGCGCCAGGCATTCTCCTCCGCGAAGGTCTTCCCCCATAGCTCGTCCGGGGTGGGATAGCCGGGCACCTCGCCTTCCTGGCCGGTCTGCATGTCGATGGCATAGAGGCCCTGGCCGTTGGTGGCATAGGCGAAGCGCACCTCCATCTTCGCCGCATAGGCTTTCGCCTGTGCCACGCCTTCCGTCAACGGCTTGTCCCATGCCTTGGCCTCGATGACGGCGAGCTTGCGGTTGCGATAGACCAGCACGTAGTCGACCGTGAGCGGCTTGCCGCGCCGGCCGAGGCCTTCGATGCGGCCTGGCGTGATGGAATACTCGCGGGGGATCTTGCTGTCTTCGACGACTCCCCAGCCTGCCGCCGCCAGGGCGGGGTCGATGTGTTCGGCTCGGGTTTCGGCTTCGTTCATGGGTGGGACCTTTAGAGCTGGCCGGTGAAGGCTTGGTGTAGGAGGGACTTCTTCAGGGCCTCCAGGGCGGCTAGCTTCCTTTGGTAGAGGGTGGCTAGGCGTTGGGTTTCGGCGGCAAGCTTCTCAAACTTTGCCACCGCTCTACGCAGCTCTGGTAATGGCAGCACGGGAACTTCGAATCGAGCCAGGGCTTCACCAGTGAAGTGCTGGATGCCCGTCCCCCTGAAATGCTGCTTCAGCGCTCCGCTTTTGTCCTGGGTATACAGGTAATAGAGAAACCACTTGGCGTGCTCCGGATGGTGAAAACGCACGCGATGAAGAGCCTTCTGGAAATAAATTGGGTAGTCCTCATTCCAGATAGCAGCACGGCCAGGATAACCACCCTCACAAATCAATAGGTCTCCCTTGACGGCAGTGTATTTTTCGGCTTCATTCGGAAGGAATGGCATCTGAAGAAGGTCCGACAAATCAAATGCAAACCAACGAACGTTGATGTTACGCAGATAGGCTTGCGGAGTTCCCTTGTTCTTGGCCTTGTCGAGCATCTTGCCAAGCGAGTGTCTTGCGAGTTCGTTGATCCTTTTTACCACCCTCTCTTGTCCCTGCTGAGTGAAAACTGATTGAAGGTGACTTTCGAAGAGAGCGTAGACCTTTTGAAGGTTCTTCTCGGCTTTGGCTTTGACGGTGGCGATACCTTCGAAGGCTTCGTCAAGGATGCCGACGATTCTCTGTTGCTCGGAGAGGGGAGGGAGAGGGACTTCGAGCTGAGCCAACGCTTCGCCGGTAAAGTGCTGAATACCAGCTCCGTTGAAGTGGTCCTTGAGGGTGCCGTCAAGGTCTTTGGCATGGAGATAGTAGAGAAACCATCTATTGCGTCCTGGCTCGTGGAACCGCACCCGGTGAAGAGCTTTCTGGAAGTAGATCGGTTCGTCTCGTTCCCAAATCGCCGCCCGTCCCGGATAACCGCCTTCGCAAATGAGCACATCGCCTCGGATGGCTTGATATCTTTCCGCCTCTTCTGGCAAGAAACGCATCTGAAGCACGTCCGATAAGTCAAAGTCAAACCACCGGACGTTGAGGTTTCGGAGATAAGGCTTGAGGTCACCCTTATTCTTCGCCTTGTCGAGCATCTTGCCCAGCGAATACTTAGCGATCTCGCTGACCTTCCTGTGCTGCCAACCATTCTTCATAGCAGTGCCCTGATGTGCCTAAGCACCTCAGCGCTCTCTGCGTCTAAGGCGGCAATCTGGTCCATGATCTCCCACGGGCTTCTATGCGAGACTTCCTCGTTCCCATTTGGGTTCTTCACGGACAAATCGAAAGTCGGCTTATCGATGCTCTTCGCCTCTACAATCCATGACTTCGGCGAGTTCGCGAACGTCTTCTGCAGCTTCACGAACTCGGCTAAGTCTTCATCATTAAGCGGATTGGTCTTGCCAAGGTTACGGCCGGGGTCCAACTGGTAGTACCAGACTTTGCGGGTAGGCGCACCCTTCTCGAAAAAAAGCACCACAGTCTTCACGCCGGCACCTTGAAATGTGCCGCTGGGACAGTCGAGCACCGTGTGCAGATTGCAACTCTCCAGAAGGAGCTTCCGCAGGCTCACCGAGGCATTGTCCGTGTTCGAGAGAAAGGTGTTCTTGATGACTACCCCGGCACGGCCGCCAGCCTTGAGCTTGGCGATGAAGTGCTGGAGGAACAGGAACGCCGTCTCGCCGGTGCGGATGCGGAAGTTCTGCTGAACCTCCTTGCGCTCCTTGCCTCCGAACGGTGGATTGGCGAGGATCACGTCGAAGCGATCCTTCTCCTGGATGTCGGCGACGTTCTCGGTGAGCGTGTTGGTGTGGAGAATGTTCGGCGCCTCGATGCCGTGGAGAATCATGTTCATGATCGCGATGACGTAGGCGAGCGACTTCTTCTCCTGCCCGTAGAAGGTGCTCTGCTGGAGCGTGCGATCCTGTTTGGTCGTGCGCTTCGGATGCATCTTCTTGAGGTAGTCGTAGGCTTCGCACAGGAAGCCGGCCGACCCCACCGCGCCGTCGTAGATGCGATCGCCGAGCTGCGGGTCCACCACCTGGACGATGGCGCGGATGAGCGGGCGCGGGGTGTAATACTCGCCGCCATTGCGCCCGGCGTTCCCCATGTTGCGGATCTTGGCTTCGTAGAGATGCGACAGCTCGTGCTTCTCGGCCTGCGAGCGGAAACGGAGGGCGTCGACGTGCTCGATGATCTCGCGCAGGTTGTAGCCGCTTTGGATCTTGTTCTTGATCTCCCCGAAGATCTCCCCGATCTTGTACTCGATGGTGTCCGCGCGGGTCGCCCGCTGCTTGAAGCCGTGGAGGTAGGGGAAGAGCCGCAGGTTGACGAAGTCGCGCAGGTCGTCCCCCACGAGCGCCTTGTCGTGGTCGAGCTTCCCGGCTCTATCCTTCGGCGCGGCCCAACTGTCCCAGCGGTAGGGCTTGTCGAGGATGTAGGCGTACTTCCGCCCCTCCAGGGTGGCCTCCTGCGCCTGGTCCTGCTCCAGCCCTTCGAGGTATTTCAGGAACAGCAGCCAGGAGGTCTGCTCCGTGTAGTCGAGCTCCGTCGTGCAACCGGCCTCTTTCCAGAGGACGTCATCGATGTTCTTGAAGGCTTGCTCAAACAAAGGCACTCACCCTTCTGCATGCGGGAAGCGCACACAATCCAACCCAAGAGGAATGGCGGGCACGGCCTGGTGCAGCGCTTCCGGAGCGGACGAGCATATCCTACGCCGGTAGAGAGAGGACGCGGTGCAGCCTGGAGGCGCCTCGAGGAAGTACCCTACTTCCTCCCAGGAAGTACCCTACATTTCTCCAGAAGTACCCTACTTCTTCCCAGGAAGTGCCCTACTTCCTCCCAGGAAGTACCCTGCTTTTCCCCAGAAGTACCCTACTTCCTCCCAGGAAGTGCCCTACTTCTTCCCAGGAAGTACCCTACTTCTTCCCAGGAAGTACCCTACTTCTTCCCAGGAAGTACCCTACTTCTTCCCAGGAAGTACCCTACTTCTTCCGCGGAAGTACCCTACTTTTGCCAGAGATACCCTACTTCGGTAGCAGAAGTCCCCTACTTCGGCAGCAGAAGTCCCCTACTTCGATCGCAGAAGCGCCCTACTTCGGCGGCAGAAGTGCCCTACATCGATCGCAGAAGTGCCCTACTTCGATCGCAGAAGCGCCCTACTTCGACAGCAGAAGTGCCCTACTTCGACAGCAGAAGTGCCCCACTTCGATCGCAGAAGTGCCCTACTTCGGCAGCGGAAGTCCCCTACTCCGGCAGCAGAAGTGCCCTACTTCGATCGTAGAAGTGCCCTCCTCTGAGGACGGTTGGCATGGGCGAACCGCTCCACCCGCGGCCCGCGCCCTCTCCGGACGCCGGGCCTGGGAGAAAACCAAGCCCTGGATTCCGGGCGTAGGGGCGGCTCCCCGTGGCCGCCCTCCCGCCCGGGCACCCACAGGGGGGTGCCCCTACGGAGACGACCGGGGCGAGACCGGGGGGAGGAGGTCTCTCGGCGGTTGGAGGTCTTAAGACTTCGCTAGAATCCCCCAAACTTTGAGGAGACCCCATGCCCCACCGCTCCGCCGTTCTCACCCTCGCCCTCGCCTGCGTGCTGCCGCTCCTCGGCCTCCTCCCCTCCCCCGCCTTCTCCCAACCGCCCGCCCCCGCCAAGCCCGACTGGGCACCGTTCGCCTTCCTCCAGGGGGACTGGGTGGGCGAAGGCAAGGGAGGCTCCGGCGAATTCTCCCTCAAGCCTGAGCTCGGGGGGAGAATCCTCGTCCGGCACAACGTCGCGAACGTCGGCGCCGAGCGGCATGAGGATCTGATGGTGATCTCTAAGGAGGGCTCGGCGTTCCGTGCCGACTACTGGGACAACGAGGGTCATACCCTCCACTACCGGGTGACGACCGCGGAGGGGCAGGCGGTGCTCACGAGCGAGGAGGGACCGGGGCCGCGCTTTCGACTGACCTACCGGAAGAACCCCGACGCCACCCTCCATATCGTTTTCGAGATCGCCCCGCCCGGTGGCGAGTTCAAAACGTACCTCGAAGGCTCCGCGCACCGGAAGTAAGCGGCTGCGGAAGAAGCGACCTTCCACACGACGGATCTTCGTAGAGACGCCCAGCCGCTACCTCAGAATCCCCGGATCCCCGACAGCCAGGGCGTCTCCGCAGGCCTCGGACGCCTCCGATCCTCTCGGCGTTGGAGACGCCCTGGCATCGGGGTCAAGGCAACGACCGCGGTAACGGCTGGGCGTCTCTACCCGCGGCGGAAGCGATTCCTTCCCACTCTCTTAAAACCCCGTCAGCCGCCCTTCTCGGGCTCCACCTTGCCGAGGAGGGCGAGCGGGCCGGGAGGCGCGCCGGGCTTCGTGCCGACGAGGTAGATCGGCTGGCGGAGGTAGCGGTTGAAGTCGAAGTGGAGCGGGGTCCCCTTGTGGCCGTCGAACGGGAGGATGCCCAGGCGGGCCGCGAGATCGGCGCCGGGGTGGAGAAGCGAAGCGATCGCCGGGTCGGCCGGCTGGACGGCGAGCGAAGTGAGCGCCTGGACCGCCGCCCAGCCCATCCAGGCGAGCGAGCCCAGGGGCCGGTTGAATCGCTTCTGGAAACGCTGGTTGAGCTCGGCGGCGCCGCCCGCGACCAGGGCCGGATGCCAGAGAACAGGCCAGATCTGGCGGCGGAGCGTCGGCGCGTCCATCCGGTCGCCGCCGAGCGGCGGAAAGGGACCGGCCACGGGCACGGCGGCGAGCGCGGGGCCGGCGTGGTCGAGCGCCGCCAGGAGGCGCGAGACGAGGGGCTCCCCCACGTTCAGGAAGAGGCCTGGGGCCGGGCCTGGGCGATCTGCGCGAGAAGCGGCGCGAAGCTCGTCGCTCCGGGCTCGACGGTCGCGATGCCGGCGAGCGTGCCGGCGTTCTGGAGGTGGGTCTGGCGGGCGCTGCCGGTGAGGAAGGTCCCGGGCTCCCCCGCCGTTCCCACGAAGAAACAGCTGGGCAGATGCGCCTCGGTCACCAGGTACCGGGAGAGCGCGCGGCAGAGGTCGTAGTGGGGCGGGTTGAGGTGGAGCTGGTGCGCGCGGACCGGCTCGGGCGGCGGCACGTCGCCCGGGGCGCGGGTGGCCAGAAAGGCGAAGTGAAGCCGCTCGGCGACCTCGGTGACGGCCTCGCGGGTGCGCGAGTCGAGACCGCCGATGACGGCGGTGACCTTCTCCTGGGAAGCGAGCCGGGCCGCCTCGCGAGCCGCCGCATGGGGATCGGCGGCCGTCGCCTCCAGGAGCTCGAAGCTGCCGCCCACGAGGCCGAGCGCGTGCCGGGCCGCCTCGGCGGCGAAGCGGACGCCTAAGGCGACGGCGGCGCCGTCCGCCGAGGCCCCGCCGGGCAGGACGAGGCCGACCCGGAGCTTCCGCGCCGGCGCCGGGACCGCCGCGAGGAGACGGGGAACGCCGCCCAGGAGGACGAGGCTGCCCGACGCCAGGGCGCCTCCGAGGAACTGTCTACGGGTCGAACCAGGGTCGCTCATCGGGGGGAGAGTGTAGCCGTTCCCGCGCTGGCGCGGCCAGGGGGGCGGGGAAGCTCCCGGCGGACCCGCGGCGGAACACAGCCTCGATCCTCAGGGTTGCTTCAGGCCTGAAAGGCCGTAATTCCTGAGCGAAGGGCGAAGCCCTGGAAAGCGTCCCCGAGGAGTTGCCTACAGGCTACCCGGGGCACCCCACTCAGGGGTGCCCCGAAATCCCATCGATCAGTGATGCTTGGTACTCGCGGCCGGCTTCTTCGCGCCTTCGGGGACCTTCAAGCTGTTGTAGATCGTCTCCACCCAGAGGTCGGTCTTGACGAAGCCGTTCCCCCAGGACTTCCAGGTGTCGGGAAGACCGGCCTTCTTGATCTCGTCCAGGCTCTTGCCGGCCTTCATCTCTTTCTGCACGACGGCGGTCGTCCCCACCAGCATGTCGTGGAAGGCTTGGAGGCCCGCGCCGTCCGAGAGGGCGCCGTGGCCGGGGATGACCTTGGCGCCGGCCGGCAGCTTCTTCAAGACCTGGCCGACGTTTTCCGTCATCCCCTGGACGGTGCCGCCGCTCGCCAGGTCGACGAAGGGGAAAAAGCCGTTGAAGAAGTCGTCGCCCATGTGGACGACGTTCGAGCCGGTGAAGAAGATGATCGAGTCGCCGTCGGTGTGGCCGTGCGGGTAGTGGACGGCGTCGATGTCCTCGCCGTTGAAATGGAGGGTGATCGACTGATCGTAGGTGACGACCGGCAGGGCTCCCGCGGGCGAAGCCTTGACCACCTCGCCCATCACCTTCTGGTCGACCGCCATCCGCTTCCTCACGTTGGTCTGGGCAAGGATGGGGGCCTCGGCGCCGAAGCTCTCGTTGCCGCCGGTGTGGTCGCCGTGCCAGTGGGTGTTCAAGACGAACTTGAGCTTGCCCTCCCCCAGGCCCTTGAGAGCGGCGCGGATCTTGTCGGCGAGCGGCGCGTACTGGTCGTCGACGATGAGAATGCCGTCGTCCCCCACCGAGACGCCGATGTTGCCGCCGGAGCCGGTCAGCATGTAGACCTTGCCGGCCACGTGCTCCACCTTGATCTCGACCTTCGAGAAGTCCTGCTGCTGGGCCAGGGCCGGGGAGGCCGGGAGAGTGGGGAGCGCGGCGAGCGCCAAGAGAGCCGCCGCCAGCCCGAGACGGGACGTATGTCGCATGGTGCCTCCTGTTTTAAGGGTTGAAGATCGTTCGCGCGGAGGACTCTAGCACGGCACCATGGCTCGCGATGACCTCGCGGTAGAAGCGCGCGCTCGCCTTGAGCGTCCGGGTGAGGGTCGCGAAGTCGACGTGGACGATGCCGAAGCGCTTGGTGAAGCCGTGGCTCCATTCGAGGTTGTCCAAAAGCGACCAGACGAAGTAGCCGCGGACGTCGACCCCCGCCTCCAAAGCCCGGCCCACGGCGCGGAGGTGCTCGCGCAGGTAGTGGACGCGGAGCGGGTCTTCCACCCCTCCCCCGCCGCCCCCGATCGGACTTGGCGGATCGTAGAACGCCGCGCCGTTCTCGGTGACGTAGAGCGGCAGCGGGCCGTAGCGGTCGCGGAGGCCGATGAGGAGATCGGAGAGCGCCTGCGGATAGACCTCCCAGCCGGTCTCGGTGTAGATCGCCTCCGGCTGGCGAACCCGGATCGCCCGTTCGACGGGGACCGTGGGGTCGGCGGCGGTCACCGCCCGGGTGTAGTAGTTGACGCCGAGAAAGTCGAAGGGCACGGAGAGGGTGTCGAAGTCGGCCGCCGGGAAGGACGGCCAGGCGGCGCCGAACATCTCCGCCATCTCCTCCGGGTAGGAACGCCCGAAGACCGGGTCCAGGTACTGCCGGTTCATGTAGGCGTCGGCCCGCCTCGTGGCGGCCGAGTCCTCCGGGCTCTCCGAGGCGGCGTACTTGGGCTCCAGGTTGACGACCAGGCCCACCTGGTGCCGGCCGACGGCGCGGTAGGCCGCGACCGCCCGGCCGTGGGCGCGGAGGAGGTTGTGAGAGACGATCGGCATCTCGTAGAGGTTGCGGTGCCCCGGCGCCAGGGTACCGTGGAGGTAGCCGCCGTCGGCGATCACCCAGGGCTCGTTGACCGTCGCCCACAGCTCCACCCGGTCGTCGAGCGCGCCATAGACGACGGACGCGTAGTCGGCGAACCAGTCGGCGACGTCGCGGTTGAGCCAGCCGCCGCGGTCGTCGAGGGCGGCCGGGAGGTCCCAGTGGTAGAGGGTCGCCATCGGCCGGATGCCGGCCGCCAGCAGAGCGTCGACGAGGCGCCGGTAGAAATCGAGCCCGGCCTCGTTCACCGTCCCCGTTCCCGCCGGGAGGACGCGGCTCCAGGAGATGCTGAAGCGGTAGGCGCCGAGGCCGAGGTCGCGCATCAGGGCGACGTCCTCGGCATAGCGATGGTAGTGGTCGCAGGCGACGTCGCCGGTGTGGCCGAGGGTCATCCGGCCCGGGGTGTGGCTGAAGCGCTGCCAGATGCTGGGGCCGGCGCCGTCCGCGAGCGGCGCGCCCTCGATCTGATAGGCGGAGGTGGCGGCGCCCCAGAGAAACCCGGGGGGGAAGCGCAGGTCGGTCATTTCGGCTCCAGCTTCAAGTCTCGTGAGTGCCTGCATTTCGTCGTTGACAGCCCCGGGGGATTGCAGTAGTGTGACAATGTAAGCGGTTACATACGGATGAGTCAAGATCACCCGCCCGTCCGAAGCTCTCGACGCTCCGCCAGCCGCCCTGGCGCGGCGACGACCATCCATGACGTCGCGGCACGCGCCGGGGTTTCGGTCGCCACCGTCTCCCGCGTGCTGAACGGCAAGGGGGTGGTGCGCGAGGAGACGTTGCAGCAGGTCTTGGAGGCCGCCAAGGCGCTCCGCTACGTGCCGAACGTCGCCGCCCGCTCGCTCTCCAGCCGGCGCAGCCAGACGATCGGAATCGTCCTCCCCGAGGTCCACGGCGAGTTCTTCTCGGAGGTGATCCGGGGGATCGATTTGGCGGCGCGGAGCGAGGGATACCACATCCTGGTCTCCGGCTCGCACAGCGACGTCTCGGAGATGGTCGAGGTTCTGGAGGCGATGCGCGGGCGGGTCGACGGCCTGGTCGTCATGGCCCCCGACGTGGCGCTCTCCTCGGTCTCTGAAGCGCTGCCGTGGAACCTGCCGCTCGTCCTCCTCAATTCCGCCGAAACGCCAGAGACGCCCCACGAAGCCTCCAGCGAACCGGCGCCGAGCTCGATCACGATCGACAATTATGGCGGCGCGCGGCAGATGTTGCGCTACCTGGGAGAGCTCGGGCACGAGCGCATCGCCTTCATCAAGGGCCCCGACCGCAACGCCGACGCCGACGAGCGCCTGCGCGGGTATTTCGATCACATCGGGGAGCAGATCGGGGACCACCGCGGCGAATCCGTGGGCGTGCCGGCCGGGTACGAGCAGGACGGCGACTTCACCGAGGAGTCGGGGCGCCTCGCGGCGCAGAAGATCCTCGCGATCGAGCCGCGGCCGACGGCGATCTTCGCCGCCAACGACTCGATGGCCGTCGGCGCGCTCGCGGCGCTCGCCGAGGCCTCTGTGGCGGTCCCGACCGAGATGTCGGTCGCGGGCTTCGACGACATCCCCGTCGCCCGCTACGTCACACCGCCCTTGACCACCATCCGTGTCGACATCGCCGATCTCGGGGCCCGTGCCTTCGGCCTCCTGCTCGCCGCGATCCAACAGCCTGAAGATCCCGCAAGGCGGCGCGACCGTATTGCGACGACCCTGGTCGTCCGCGGCTCGTGCCGTAGTCCTGAAACCCTTACGATGCAGTGCCCGCAACCCGACCGAAAGCTGCGTGGCGGAAAAAAAGGAGAGGAGACATGAGGCGAAGGTTCCAGTCGTTCCTGTTCGTACTGCTCGTCGGCGCCCTGGCGGTCCCCGCCTTCGCGCAGACGACGACGGCCACCATCCGTGGCAAAGTGACGGTCGAGGGCGGCACGGCGCTCCCCAACGCCCAGATCCACGCCGTCGGCACGGCCTCGGGCTACACCCAGAACATCACGACCGGCGGCACCGGCTTCTATCAACTGGGCGGCCTCACCCCGGGGGAGTACAAGATCTCCGTCTCGGCCGAGGGGTTCGAAACCTACAACGAGACGGTGCGCGTCCTGGTCGGTCAGAACCTCGACTTGAACATCACCCTCAAAACCGGGACGGTGAGCGAATCGATCACCGTCGTCGGCGCGCAGGCGGTCGAAACCCGGTCGTCCGAGGCGGCGACCAACGTCACTACCCAGCAGATCGAGAACCTCCCCCAGGACAGCCGCAGCTTCCTCAACTTCGCCGCGTTGGCGCCCGGCATCCGGCTGTCGACCGATCCACTCAGAAAGACGATCGCCGCCGACGCCCAGCCCTCCGAGCAGACCAACGTCTTCATCGACGGCGTGAGCTTCAAGAACGACGTCCTCCAGGGCGGCGCCGTGGGACAGGATTCGAGCCGCGGCAACCCCTTCCCACAGAACGCCGTGCAGGAGTTCCGGGTGATCACCCAGAACTACAGTGCGCAGTACGAGAAGGCCTCCTCCGCCATCATCAGCGCGGTCACCAAGTCGGGCGGCAACGACATCATGGGCCAGGCCTTCTGGTTCTACCAGCCCAAGCAGTGGGTGTCGAAGCTGCCGCAGAACTTCGAGTTCTCGACCCTCACGACCAACCCGGACTACCAGCGAAACCAGCCCGGCATCTCGATCGGCGGCCCGATCATCAAGGACAAGCTGCACTATTTCCTCTCCTACGAGGGCGACAACGAGCACGCGACGACCGGGGTTGCGGTCGGCAACTCGGCCTACGCCCAGCGGTTCGCCTCCGCCGAGGGCACCTTCCCCAGCCCCTTTAAGTCGAATTTAGGCTTCGGCAAGCTCTCCTGGCAGCCGGCGGACAACCAGCTCGTCGACTGGAGCGGCAACTACCGGGAGGAAAAAGAGACCCGCGACTTCGGCGGCCAGACCGGCTTCGATGCGGCGCACAACATCAAGAACGCGGTCAACGGCTCGACCGTGCGCTACCAGTGGAACAACAACGACACCCTGAACCAAGCGACCCTGAGCTATCAGGATTACTACTGGCACCAGGCGGCGATCGACAACACCGACGTCGGGCTCAACTATGAAGGGATCATCCGGGTCGGTGGCGCCGACACCACCCAGAACTTCGACCAGCGGCGGCTCGAGCTGCGCGACGACTACAGCTGGAGCGTGGCCAACTGGGGCGGCCAGCACAGCTTCCAGGTCGGCGGCACCCTCGACTCCCTGCGCTACAACGTCGACAAGAACCAGACCGGAAACCCTCTCTTCAGCTTCAGGAACGGTACCTTCGACCAGCCCTACATGGCGCAGTTCGGCTTCGGCAATCCGACGCTCGCGACCAACAACCAGCAGTACGGCATCTATGGCCAGGACACCTGGGCGGTCAATTCCCGCCTGACGATCAACCTCGGCCTGCGCTATGACTACGAGACGAAGGAGCTCGATTCGAGCTACGTGACGCCGGCGAACATCGTGGCGGGCCTCTCCGGGAAAGTCAGCTCGGATTACTTCTCGAACGGCCACGACCGGCCGGCCTACGACGGCGAGCTCCAGCCGCGGCTCGGCTTTTCCTACGACGTGTCGGGCAACGCCAAGACCGTCGTGTTCGGCGGCGCCGGGCGCTACTACGACCGCCTGTTCCTGAACGCCACGCTCGACGAGCGCTACCGCCTGCAATACCCCGTCTACACGATCGAGTTCTCGCCCAACGGAGGGAACGGGACGATCAAGTGGGATCCGAAATACCTGAGCGTCGCGGGCTTGAACGCCCTCATCGCCTCGGGCGCGACGAGCCCCGAGATCTACCTCCTCGACAACAAGACCAAGCCCCCCTACTCGAACCAGTGGAACCTCGGGCTCCGGCAGTCGTTCGGCAAGTGGAATGGCTCGATCTCCTATGACGGCGTCCGCGGCTACCGCGGCTTCACCTGGCTCTCGGCCTCCGGCGTCCCATGCTGCCAGCCCCTCGTGCCCGGCTACGGCAACGTCATCATCTCCGACCCCAAGGGGAAGGACTACAAGTACAACGCCATTTTCCTCACGCTCGACCGGCCGTTCAGCGGCATCTGGGGCGCCCACCTCGCCTGGACCCACGCCAAGGCGACCCAGAACGGCAACGACCTCTTCAGCCTCGACTACCCGAGCGCCGCCGCCTATCCGGAGCACGAGGTCCCGGGCACGGAGCGCGACCGTATCGTCGCCAACGTCCTCTTCGGCGGTCTCCCCTGGGACCTGCGCTTCGGCGCCAGCCTCTCCTTCGGCACCGGCGGAGCGACCAACGTCCTCGACTTCTCGCAAGGCTTCGATCTGCCGGCGCGCGAGGAAACCCTGCCCTTCAAGAACTCGATCCGCCCTCCCACCACCTGGGGTTTCGCCGACCGGACGATCGACTTCCGCCTGGAGAAGGACTTCCGGGTAGGCGGCAACGTCTCGCTCGGCATCGTCGGCGAGGTCTTCAACGCCTTCAACTGGGCCAACTACGGCTGTCTCAACAACTTCATCGGACCCGGAGGCAACCCCTCCTTCGGTCAGCCGACCTGCGTCGTCGACCTCGGCCGCCGCGAGCAGGTGGGCCTCAAAGTCAACTTCTAAGATCGTCCGTCGTCCTCCGGGCTTTAAGGCGGAGGGTGATCCTCGGGGCGGGCCCGTACGGCCCGCCCCCCTTCTTCCCGTTCCACGTTCCGATCACGCTACGATAGGGAACCATGGCACGAAGAACCGCCGCGCTCCTCCTGGCCGTCGCTCTCCTCTCCTGCGCCAGCCCGCCCGTCCATCGGTCCCCAGCGCCCCTAGCGCCAACCACCTCCTCCCCGCCTGCGATCGGTTCCCCGCCGGTCTCGGACTCCGTGCTTCTGGACGACGTTGAAAACCGCAGCTTCCACTACTTCTGGGACCTGGCCGATCCCAAAACCTTTCTCATCCCCGACCGCGCCCCGACCCCCTCCTTTTCGAGCATCGCCGCCGTCGGCTTCGGCCTGACCGCCTACGGCATCGGCGCCGAGCGCGGCTTCGTCTCGCGAAAGGATGCGGCGGAGCGCACGCTTCGGACTCTCCGCTCTCTCCTCGCCATGAAGCAGGGTCCTGAGCCGCGCGGCGTCTCGGGCTATCAAGGTTTCTTCTACCACTTCCTGAACATGCGGACCGCCGAGCGTTTCGAGACCGTCGAGCTGTCGACGATCGACACCTCGCTCCTCCTCGCCGGGGTGCTCTTCGACGAGTCCTACTTCGATCGCGACGACCCCACGGAGTCGGCGATCCGGACGACCGCGGAGGATCTCTACCGGCGGGTCGACTGGCCCTGGGAGCAGGTGCGGAAGTCGGCGATCAGCATGGGCTGGACGCCCGAAGAGGGTTTCCATACCTACGACTGGCGGGGCTACAACGAGGCGATGATCGTCATCGTCCTCGCGCTCGGCTCGCCCACCCATCCGGTGCCGCCGAGCGCCTGGGGCGAGTACACCAGCACCTACCGCTGGGGCACCTACTACGGCCAGGAGCATCTCCTCTTCGCTCCTCTCTTCGGCCACCAGTATTCGCACGTCTGGATCGATTTCCACGGTATTCAAGACGACGTGATGCGCGCTCATGGAAGCGACTATTTCGAGAACTCCCGCCGCGCCACCCTCGCCCAGCACTCCTACGCGGTCGAGAATCCGGCAGGCTACAGAGACTACGGCGATCGCATCTGGGGTCTGACCGCCTGTGACGGTCCGCTCGACGGCACGAGGACGATCGACGGCCGGAGCCGCGAGTTTCACGGCTATACGGCGAGGGGCGCAACCGAAGGCGACGTCCGCGACGACGGCACGATCGCCCCGACCGCCGCGATTTCCTCGATCGCCTTCACCCCCGAGCTGTCGCTCGCCGCCCTCCGCGAGATGCGGAGCCGCTACGGCAGCCATCTCTACGCAAAATATGGCTTTCTCGACTCCTTCAACCCGACTCTCCGCCAGGGTCCTAGATTGAAGAGCGGCGAAGTCGATCCGACTTTCGGCTGGTTCGATCGCGACTATCTGGGGATCGATCAAGGGCCGATCGTCGCGATGATCGAAAATTACCGCAGCGGCCTGGTGTGGAAGACGATGCGGAAGAACGAGCACATCGTCACGGGTCTGAAGCGTGCCGGCTTCACGGGCGGGTGGCTGGAGACCCGGTGAGGGTAAGCCGTCCCAGGTTCCGGCTGCGGTCGATTCCGAGGACCGGCTCCTGGCTGCGCGAAGCGCCCGAGGGAGCCGGCCCGCAGGATCGACCGCGGCCGGAACCCCGCGCCTGGCTTCCCTGGATGGCGCTTTTCCTCTTGATCGCCGCTTCCTGTGCCGAGCGCCGAGAGCCCGGCGTCGAACGGATCGAGCTCTGGGGGCTCGGCCGCGAGGGCGAGGTGGTGGCCGACCGCATCCCCGAGTTCGAGCGCCAGAATCCCGGCATCCGGGTGACCGTGCAGCAGATCCCCTGGATCGCGGCGCACGAAAAGCTTCTCACCGCCTATGCCGGCGACGCCACGCCGGACCTCGCGCAGATGGGGAACACCTGGATCCCGGAGTTCGTCACCGTCCGCGCCCTGGCGGACCTCTCGGCGTTCGCCAAGAACTCGCGGACGATCGACGGCCACGACGACTTTCCCGGCGTCTGGGCGACCAACGTCGTCGACGGCGTCCTCTACGGCATTCCCTGGTACGTCGACACCCGGGTGCTCTTCTACCGGAGCGACATCCTGGCGGCGGTGGGCTACCCGCAGGCGCCGCGCACCTGGAGCGAGTGGCTTTCTGCCATGACGAAGATCAAGACCCGCGGCCTCTGCCGCTTCGCGATCCTCATGCCGACCAACGAATTCGAGCCCATCGAGGCGCTCGCCCTCTCGAACGGCTCGCCGTTCCTCAAAGACAACGGCACCCGCGGCGCCTTTTCCGAGCCCCCCTTTCGCGATGCCTTCCAGTTCTACGTCGACGCTTTCCACCGCGGTTTGGCACCGGTCGTGAGCAACACCCAGGTGGCGAACCTCTACCAGCAGTTCGCCCAGGGCGATTTCGCCATGTACATCACCGGCCCCTGGAACGTCGGCGAGTTCCGCCACCGTCTGCCTCCCGAGATGAACGGCAAATGGGCCACGGCGCCGCTCCCGGCGCACGACGCCTCGCAGCCGACCGGGATCTCCATGGCCGGCGGTTCGAGCCTCGTCGTCTTCCGCGCCTCGCGGCACCAGGCGGCGGCCCGCAAGCTGATCGAATTTCTTTCCCAGCCGGCGGAGCAGATCCGCCTCTTCGAGAAGACCGGCGACCTGCCGGCGCGAAAAAGCGCCTGGTCGACTCCCGCCCTCGCGCGGGACCCCTACTTTCCGGCCTTCCAAAAGCAGCTCGAACGGGTCCACCCCTTCCCCAAGGTCGCCGAGTGGGAACAGATCGCAAATTCGATCTTCCAGCATGGCGAGTCCGCCGTGCGGGGAGCGCAGACCCCCGCCGCCGCCTTGGCCGATCTCGACAAGACGACCGACGAGATTCTCGCCAAGCGCCGCTGGGTGTTGGCCCGGCAGGGGAAATCTCGATGAAGGGGGAGGCGCGGGCCGCCGCCTTCTTCCTCGCGCCGGCCTTGGGGCTTCTCGCCGTCTTTTTCTTTCTCCCCGTCGTCGCCGGCTTTGCGTTGAGCCTCACCGATTTCGACCTCTACTCCCTGGGCGACCTTCACAACATCCGCTTCGTCGCCTTCCACAACTTCGCCGCCGTCCTACGAAACGACACCTTCTGGACGGCGCTCGGCAACACTCTCTATTTCGCGCTCGTGGGCGGTCCGCTCACCGTCGTCGTCTCGCTCGCCGCGGCGCTCCTCGTCAACGCCAAGGCGGCCCGCTTCAAGCCGCTCTTCCGCACCGTCTACTTCGCGCCGGTCGTCACGACGCTCGTCGCCGTAGCGATCGCCTTCCGCTTCCTCTACCATCCGCGTTTCGGCGCCTTGAATCGCGGCTTGGGAGCGCTCGGTCTGCCGCAGGTCGACTGGCTGGGCGATCCCCACTGGGCGATGCCGGCGATCATCCTCCTCGCGGTGTGGAAGAACTTCGGCTACAACATGGTGATCATCCTGGCCGGCCTCCAAGGGATTCCCGAGGAGCTCTACGAAGCGGCGAAGATCGACGGCGCCGGCTGGTGGAAGCAGTTCCGGCACGTCACCCTCCCCATGCTCGGGCCGACCTTCCTCTTCGTCGGCATCGTCACCGCCATCGGCTACCTCCAGCTCTTCCCCGAGCCCTACGTGATGACCCAAGGCGGTCCCCTCCACAAAACCCTCTCCGCCGTCATGCTCATGTACGAAGAGGGTTTCCGCTGGTGGCGGATGGGCTACGCGGCGGCGGTGGCGTTCCTTCTCTGCGTCGTCATCGCGGCGGCGACAGCGCTCCAGATGCGCTTTCAGGATCGATCATGAAGGGAACCTCGCGAGGCCCCGGCGTCTTCTTCCTCCACCTGGCGCTCGTCGCCGGTGGCGCGCTCACCCTCTTCCCGCTCCTCTGGATGCTCTCCGCCTCCTTCATGGCGAGCGGCGAGGCGACGACCTTCCCGCCGCACCTGATCCCCCACGCGGCGACCCTCGACCAGTATCGCCAGCTCTTCGTGCGCCTGAACATCGGCCGCGCTTTCTTAAGCAGCGCGACGATCGCGATCGTCGCCACCCTGGGCTCGCTCCTCTTCAGCTCGATGGCGGGCTACGCCTTCGCCCGGCTTCGTTTCGGCGGTCGCGACCGGCTTTTCGGGCTGCTGCTCTCGGCGCTCATCATCCCGGCCCAGGTGGGCATGCTGCCGCTCTTCCTCCTGATGAAGGCGCTCCATCTCGTCAACACCTACTGGGGCGCGATCCTCCCCGCGCTCGCGAGCGTCCTCGGCATCTTTCTCATCCGCCAGTTCATGCTCTCGGTCCCCCAGGAGCTGATCGAAGCGGCCCGCATCGAGGGCGCCGGCGAGCTGCGGATCTACTGGTCCGTCGTCCTGCCGCTCGCCAAACCCGTCCTCGCCACCCTGGCGATCCTCACCTTCATGACGACGTGGAACGACTTCATGTGGCCGCTCATCGTCCTGACCGATCAGAAGCGCTATACCCTCCCGGTCGCCATGGCGAGCCTGGTGGGCGAGCACGCGTTGGACATCGAGCTGATGATGGCAGGAGCGGTCGTCACCGTGCTCCCCGTGCTCGTCGTCTTTCTGGCCCTCCAGCGCTACTACATCTCGGGATTGATGGCGGGGAGCGTCAAGGGGTGAAGCGCGCGCTCCTCCTGGCCGCGCTCCTCCTCGCGCCTGGATCCTCAAACCTTCTTGATGATTTCGAATCGACCGCCGTTTGGTCGTCCCATCCGTCGGACGGCGTCTCTCTTAAAATCGGCTCGGATGCGGGCCTCCATGGCGGCGATGACCATGCGATGCGGCTCGACTTCGACTTCCAGCACCACGCGGGCTACGCCATCGCGCGACGGAAGCTCGATCTTGACCTGCCGCCGAACTACGATCTTACCTTCGCGCTCCGTGCTGAATCCCCGGTAGAGAACCTGGAAGTGAAGCTGATCGACGACACCGGCGACAACGTCTGGTGGATGAATCGGCGCGACTTCGTCTTCCCCAAGACCTGGACGGAGATCTCGACCAAGAAACGGCAGATTTCCTTCGCCTGGGGACCGCAGGGAGGCGGCGAGATCCATCACGTCGCGGCGATCGAGATCGTCGTTACCGCCGGGACCGGTGGAAAGGGGACGGTCTGGATCGACGATCTCACCCTGACGCCTCTCCCCCCCGCCGCCACCGGTCCGGTGACCCACGGCCCCTGGCATGGCGACGAAAGTACGGCACCGCTCACGATCGATCTGGGAGCTTTGCGAGAAGTAGGCGGCATGCACATCCGCTGGGATGCGGAAGACTACGCGAAAAACTTCGCGGTCGAGCTTTCCAAAGACGGCGAGCATTGGTCGAAGGTTCGTGAGATCGCCGGCAACCGCCGTCGCGACGAGCTTCTCTTCCTCCCCGATCAGGAGGCGAAGCTCGTGCGGCTGGGGATGCAGAAAAGCAGCCGGGGGAAGGGGTTCGCGATCGAATCCGTGGACGTCGAGCCGCCCGAGTGGGCGCCGACGCCGAACGACTTCTTCGCCGCCGTCGCGAAGGAAGCTCCGCGCGGCGACTATCCGCGCTACCTCGCCGGCGAGCAGCCGTATTGGACGGTGATCGGCGCGGATGGCGCAGAGAACGAGGCGCTCGTAGGGGAAGATGGCAACGTCGAGCCCTTCAAGGCCGGTTTCTCGATCGAGCCCTTTCTCCTGATCGACGGCCGTGCCGTCACCTGGAACGACGCCGCGCCGAAACAGTCGCTCGCCGAGGGAGATCTGCCGATCCCGACCGTCACCTGGACGGCGGCGGGAGTAACGCTCGACGTGACCGCGGCGGTGACGGATTCTTCTCTACTGCTCCTGCGATATCGCGTTCACGGCGCGAGCGGAAAGAAGACTTCGCTCGCGCTCGCCATCCGGCCGTTTCAGGTGAACCCGCCGACGCAGTTCCTCAATACCCAGGGCGGCGTCTCCCCCATCCACAAGCTCGCGTTTGACGGTAAGGATGTCATCGTCGACGAGACCCGGCGCGTCCATGCGCTCACCCAACCGCAGGGCTTCGCCGCCGTCACCTACGACCAAGGGAACATCGTCGATGCGCTCCGCCACCCTGGGGACGGCGCCACGAAAGTTTACGATCCCTTCGGCTACGCCTCGGGAGCGCTCGTCTATCCCGTCGATCCGGTGAAGGGAGAACGGATAATCGATCTCTCGGTGGCGCTCGAAAAGAAGGCGCAACCGGTTGTCAGCGGTGCCGGCGTCACAGGAGCCCTCCATCAGATCGCCACCACCTGGAGAGAAAAACTGCACCGGGTGGCGATCGAGATTCCCGGCGCGCCGGAGATCGCCGATACGATCCGCAGCAACATCGCCTGGACCCTGATCCACAAAGACGGCGCCGCGCTCGAACCGGGCTCGCGGGCCTACGACCGCGCCTGGATCCGCGACGGCGCGCTCATCTCCGCCGTCCTCCTGAGGCTCGGCCACGCGGAGACCGCGAAACGCTTCGCCACCTGGTTCGCCAACTATCAGTATCCCGACGGCAAGGTCCCCTGCTGCGTCGATCACCGCGGTGCCGATCCTGTACCCGAGAACGACAGCCACGGCGAGTTGATCTATTTAGTCGCCGAGATCGAACGGACGACGAAGGATTTACCCCTCGTCCGTCGTCTCTGGCCCCATGTGGATGCCGCGGCGCGCTACATCGGCCTCCTCTCCAGCCAGAACCACGGCGAGTACGAGGGGCTCGTCACCGAATCGATCAGCCACGAAGGCTACTCGGCGAAGCCGGTCCATTCCTACTGGGACGACCTCTTCGCCCTCCGCGGCCTCGACGACGCGGCCTATCTCGCCGGCAAGCTCCATCTCACTGAGCGCGAGCGCGCCCTGGCCGACCAGGCCGCCACCTTCCGGAAGACCTTCGAGGCCTCCCTCCGCCGCACCATCGCCGAGCATCATCTCGACTTCGTACCCGGCTCGGCCGAGCTCGGCGACTTCGACGCCACCTCGACCGCCATCGGCATTTCACCTTTGAACCTGGGAGCGATCTTTCCCCAGAAGGAGCTCGGGAACACCTTCGACCGCTATCTCGAATCCCTCGCCAAACCGCGCGAGGACTACACCCCCTACGAGATGCGCTCGATCGGAGCCCTCCTCCGCCGCGGTGACAAAGCCCGCGCCCTGCCCCTCTTCGATCGCTTTCTCAAAGACCGCCGCCCCGCCGCCTGGAACGAATGGGCCGAGGTCGTGGGAACCGACGCGAGGAAGCCCCGCTTTATCGGCGACATGCCCCACGCCTGGGTCGCCTCGGACTTCATTCGTTCCGTTTTGGATGCCATCGCCTATGACAGGGAGGACGGGGCGCTGGTCGTCGGCGCCGGGGTTCCTCGGAGCTGGCTCGGCAAGGGCACCCTTCACGTCGGTCCCCTCGCCACCTACAACGGCCCGATCGATATCCGGATGCACGCCGACGGCACCGATCGGATCGTCATCGAGCTGCGAGGCACCGCCCACCCGACGCGGCTCATCGTCCACTCGCCGGACGACCGGCCGATCCGCGGCGTGCGCGTCGGACGCAGGACCGTGGCGCACTCCGAGCACGAGGTTGTCGTGCTACGGCTTCCGGCGCGGGTTGTCCTCGAGTACTGAAGAGCGCCCGGCCGACCGCCCGTGTACGTTTGAAGCCACGGAACAATTCCAGGCCTGCTCAGGCGCCGGCTCTGGTGACCCTCGCCGGCCGTCGTCCATGGGGCGGCGGGATGACCGTGCCGAGGGCCGGCGCCGAAGCCTCCGCCCGGGTCGCCTCGGCGCGCTTCATGCCGACGATGCGGGCGTAGACCGAGAGGGCTTGGGCCACCACCTGATCCATGTTGTAGTACTTGTAAGTGGCCAAACGGCCGACGAAGTGCACGCCCGTTGCCTCGGCGAGTTGCTGATACCTCTTGTAGATCTCATTGTTCTCCGGCCGCGGCACAGGATAGTATGGATCCCCCTCGTTGCCCGGATATTCGTAGACCAGAGTGCTCTTGGGGTGCACCTGACCGGTCAGGCGTTTAAACTCGGTCACGCGCGTGTAGAGGTGCTCGTTGGGGTAGTTTACCACCGCCACCGGCTGCATCCACTCCTGATCCACTGTCTGGAAATCAAACTGGAGCGAGCGGTAGGGGAGCTTGCCATAGCGGAACTGAAAGAACTCGTCGATCGCGCCGGTATAGATCATCTTCCCGTAGGGGATGTCGTCGGCCACCTCGCGGTAGTCGCAGTTGAGCAGGATCTTGATGTTGGGATGATCGAGCATGTTTTCGAACATCCGGGTGTAGCCCTGGAGCGGCATGGCCTGGAAGGTGTCAGAGAAGTAGCGGTCGTCGCGGTTGGTGCGTACCGGCAACCGCGCGGTGACCATGGAGTCGAGCTGCGAGGGGTCGAGCCCCCACTGCTTGCGGGTGTAGCCACGGAAGAATTTCTCGTAGAGCTCGCGTCCGACGCGGGAGATCACCACGTCCTCGGAGGTGCGGATCGGCTCGCGCGGCTCAGCGACGGAGGAGAGGAAGGCCTCCATGTCCATGCTGGTCAGCTCAAGCCCGTAAAGCTGGTTGATCGTATCTAGATTTATGGGGATCGGCACGAGCTGACCGTCCACGCTGGCGCGCACCCGGTGCTCGTAGGGGCGCCAGTGGGTGAAGGTCGACAGGTACTCGAAGACCTCGCGTGAGTTGGTGTGGAAGATGTGGGGTCCGTATTTGTGAATGAGGATCCCCGAATCGTCGTAGCAGTCGTAGGCGTTTCCTCCGATGTGTGGGCGACGGTCGACGAGAAGCACCTTCTTGCTCGAGCCGCACGCCAGCCGCTCGGCCAAGACACTCCCCGCGAAACCGGCCCCGACGATCAGGTAATCAAACATGAGACGAATTTCCTTTCCCTGCGGCGGACCGCTGGTAGACGAATTTACAACGCAGGTGGGAGAGGCAGAGAACAGATTCGCGCGTGCGGGCCATGACCAAACCTCTCAGGGGGTACCTGCTGGTGTGCGCCGACAGATCTTCCAACCCGCAGCGCACGCGAGGAGGTGTTTGCAAACCGTGTGCCGGATCGTCGCGTGCATCCATCTCAGGCCTCTCAGGCCCTCAGGCCCGGGTACAGAATGTGCACGCAGTCTCCTCACGTGCGCAGGATTCTTAAGAATCTTGTCGGCGCACATCAGCAGATAACCCCTTGAGAGGTTCGGTCATGGCCCGCACGCGCGAATCTGTTCTCTGCCTTTCCCATCTACGCTGGAATTTCGTGTTCCAGCGCCCGCAACACCTCCTGAGCCGCTGTGCACGCGAACACGACGTCGTGTTCTTCGAGGAACCGGTGTTCGACGCGAAGGAGCCCGAGCTCGCGGTTTACCCGAGCGACCAGGGTGTCCGCGTCGCCGTCCCGCACCTCGCCCCCGGCACGCCGGCGGAGAGGGTCGAGGCCGTGCTGCGCAGGATGATCGCTCGTATCGTCCAGGGCGAGCTGAATGGAGCGCGGCCGGTGCTCTGGTACTACACGCCGATGCCGATCGCCTTCACCGACCAGGTGAGGCCGCGCGCGGTGGTCTACGACTGCATGGACGAGCTGTCGCTGTTCAAGGGCGCGCCGGCTGTTCTGAAGATGCGCGAGAAGCTGCTGCTCGCGGACGCCGACGTGGTGTTCACGGGTGGCCACAGCCTGTACGAGCACAAGCGCTCGCAATCGCAGCACCGCAACATCCACCCGTTTCCGTCGAGCGTCGACGTGCCCCACTTCGCACGCGCTCGCGAGGAAATGCCGGAGCCGCCGGACCAGGCGGACATCCCGGCGCCGCGCGTCGGCTTCTTTGGCGTGATCGACGAGCGCATGGACATCGAGCTCGTCGGCGAGCTCGCCGAGATGCGGCCGGACCTGCAGCTTGTGCTGATCGGACCGATCGTCAAGATCGATCCCGCCGACCTGCCGCACAAGCCGAACATCCACTACCTCGGTGGCAAGAGCTACGATGAGCTTCCCGAGTACCTCGCGGGCTGGGACGTCGCGATCCTGCCGTTCGCGCGCAACGACTCGACGCGCTTCATCTCGCCAACCAAGACGCCCGAATACCTCGCCGCCGGCAAGCCGGTTGTGTCGACGTCGATCCGCGACGTCGTGCAGCCGTATGGCCGCGATGGTCTCGCGTGGATCGCCGACACCGCCGGCGAGTTCTCGGCGGCGATCGACGAGGCGCTCGCGTCGGATCGGTCCGCGCGCCTCGCTCACACTGACGCGTTCCTGTCGAACCTCTCCTGGGACCGGACCTGGACGGACATGTGGAACCATGTCACCAGGGCGATCCAGACGCGCGAGTCGCTGCGCGGCTCCGGTCTCCACACCACCGCGGCGGGCGCCTCCATGGCGCAGACCCTTCTCGCGAAAGAAGCATAGCCGATGCTCGGCGACTGGATCGACGACCACGGGAACACGCCGCCGCTCGCGGCGTGGGCAGGGATCGAGTGCACGGTCAACCGGGTCGGCGACGTGTACTACGACCAGTCGGTCCGCACCGGTCACCACGACCGGCTGGCGGATCTCGACCGGGTCGCGTCGCTCGGCGTCACCCGGCTGCGCTACCCGGTGCTCTGGGAGCGCATCGCGCCGGGCGAGCTCGCCGATGCCGACTGGTCGTGGACCGACGCGCGCCTTGCCCGGCTGCGGGAGCTCCGCCTGCCGCCGATCGCGACCCTCGTGCACCACGGCTCGGGGCCGCGCTCCACGAGCCTCGTCGATCCGGCGTTTCCGGACCACCTCGCGCGGTATGCGCGCGCCGTCGCCGAGCGCTATCCATGGCTCGACGCGTACACCGTGATCAACGAGCCGCTGACCACGGCCCGGTTCTCGGGGCTCTACGGCCACTGGTATCCGCACGGCAAGGACGACGCGACGTTCCTGCGCTGCCTGCTGACCCAATGTAAGGCGACGGTGCTTGGAATGCGCGCGATCCGCGCCGTGAGCCCCGCGGCGCGGCTGATCCAGACCGAGGACCTCGGGTACACGCACGCGACTCCGCGGCTCGCCTACCAGGCGAGATACGAGAACGCGCGGCGCTGGCTCAGCCTGGACCTGCTGTGCGGGCGCGTCGACCGCACGCACGCGCTCTGGAAGTGGATCCTGGCCGCAGGGTTTGAGGAGGGGGACGTACTGTGGTTCCGCGACAACCCGCAGCCGCCCGACGTGATGGGCTTCAACTACTACGCCACGAGCGAGCGCTACCTCGACGAGAACCTCGCGCGCTGGCCGGCGTGGTCGCACGGCGGCAACGGCAGACACGCCTACGCGGACGTGCACTCGGTGCTCGCGGGGAAGCTCGCCGGCGTAGAGCGGCTGCTGACCGAGGCGTACCAGCGCTTCGGCATCCCGCTCGCGATCACCGAGGCGCACATGGGGGACGCGGGCGAGGAGCCGTTGCGCTGGCTCGGCGAGATCTTCGATGGCGTGGTCGCGGCGCGCGACGCGGGCGTGCCGGTGCTCGCGATGACGGCGTGGTCCGTGTTCGGTGCGTACGACTGGCACTGCCTCGTCACGCGGTGCGAGAACGTCTACGAGCCGGGCCTGTTCGACGTTCGCGGCCCGGTGCCGCGGCCGACCGCGCTCGCGGCGGCTTGGCGCGCGATTGCGCGGGGCCGGCGCCCCGTCCACCCCGCGCCCGCCGCCCGTGGCCGGTGGGCGCGGGCGTCCCTCACCACCGAGGCCACCGCATGAATCGCAATGCGCCACCTCCGACCGAACGTTGGCTCGCCCGCGGCTCGCATCCGTGTCCGCAAATGCAGCGCGAGCGCTGGCGCAGCCTCGACGGTTTTTGGGACTTCACGTTCGACGACAGTAGCTGGAGAGAGCCGCGCGACGTCCGTTTCGATCGCACGATCCGCGTTCCGTATCCGCCGGAGAGCGAGGCGAGCGGGATCGGCGACACGAGCTTCCACTACGGCTGCTGGTACCGCACCGCCGTCGACCTCGCGCCCGAGGACCGCGAGGAGCGCCTGCTCCTCCACTTCGGCGCCGTCGATTACTGGGCGAAGGTCTGGGTCAACGGAGAGCCGGTGATCGAGCACGAAGGCGGGCACACGCCGTTCAGCGCCGACGTGACCAGCGCGATCGCAGGCGGTGACCCCATGGGGCGCATGGAGATCGTCGTCCACGTCGTCGACGACCCGCTCGATCTCGCCAAGCCGCGCGGCAAGCAGGACTGGCTCGAGCAGCCGCACGAGATCTGGTACCCGCGCACCACGGGCATCTGGCAGACGGTATGGATCGAGCCGGTCCCCCGCCAGCGCCTGCACCGCGTGCGGTGGACGCCGTATCTCGAGTGCTGGGAGATGGGCGTCGAGATCGAGCTCGCCGGACCGCTCGAGCCGGAGATGTCGGTGCGCGTGAAGCTCGCGCACGGCGATCAGGTGATCGCGGACGATCGCTATGCGCTCACCCGCCACGAGCTGGCGCGGCGGATCGCGTTCACCGATCCGGGCATCGACAGCTACCGCAACCACCTCCTGTGGAGCCCGCTGCACCCGACGCTGATCGAGGCGGAGATCGAGATCTACGCCGGCGATCGGCGCGTCGATGCGATCTGGAGCTATACGGCGTTGCGCTCCGTAGGCGTGCAGGGCGACCGCTTCATCCTGAACAGCCGCCCGTTCTTCCTGAAGATGGTGCTCGATCAGGGGTACTGGCCCGATACGCTGATGGCGCCACCGGACGTGGCGGCGCTGCGGCGCGACGTCGAGCTGACGATCGCGCTCGGCTTCAACGGCGTGCGCAAGCATCAGAAGCTCGAGGATCCGCGCTGGCTGTACTTCTGTGACCTCTACGGTCTCCTGGTCTGGGAGGAGATGCCGAGCCCGTACCGGTTCACACCGCAGGCGGTCCAGCAGCTCGTGTCGGAGTGGATCGAAGCGATCCGCCGCGACGTCTCGCATCCGTGCATCGTCGCCTGGGTGCCGCTCAACGAGTCGTGGGGCGTGCCGGATCTGCCGACCAACCCCGCGCACCGCGACTACGTGCGCGGCCTCTACCACCTGACGAAGACGCTCGATCCGACGCGGCCGGTCGTCGGCAACGACGGCTGGGAGCACGTCGCAACGGATCTGATCACGATCCACGACTACGCGTCGAACCCGGTGGTGCTGCGCGAGCGCTACGCGACGCCCGAGGCCGTCCACAGGGTGCTCGAGCGCCAGCAGCCCGGTGGCCGCGCGCTGATGATCCCGGGGTTTGAGGGCGGCCAGAATCCGATCGTGCTCTCGGAGTTCGGCGGCATCGCGCTGCTCAACGAGCGCACGGACGAGCCCGGCTGGGGCTACAGCCATGCCGGGGAGCCGGAGGGTCTCGCCGTCGCGTACGAGGGCATCCTCCGCGCTCTCCACGCGTGCCGTGGCATCGCGGGCTTCTGCTACACGCAGCTGACCGACACCTTCCAGGAGAAGAACGGCCTGCTGACGATGCGGCGCGAGGCCAAGGTGCCGCTCGCGCGGATCGCGGAAGCGACACGCGGCAATCGCAAGGCCGTGGCCATGGACGTGGATCCCCAAGTATGACCCTGGCCGTCCACAAGCGCCAGCTCACCAAGCCCGACGGTCGCGATCTGATCCTGTACGCGCGGCACCCTCTAGAGGGCGCGTTCGACGCACCGGCGCCGGGCGCCCGGGGTCCGCTCGCGTCGCACCTGCGGTACCACCCGCTGCGCGGCGAGTGGATCATCTACGCCGCCCACCGGCAGAACCGCACGTTCCTGCCGCCCCCCGAGTGGAACCCGCTCGCGCCGGCGACGGACCCCCGGCACCCGACTGAGGTGCCGGCCGGGCCGTGGGAGGTCGCGGTCTTCGAGAACCTGTTCTCCGCGCTCGGCACCGCTGAGGACACCGAGGACACGGCGCCGTCGACGATCGTCGAGACGAAGCCGTGCGGTGGGCGCAGCGAGGTCGTCGTGTTCACGCAGGATCCGAGGGCGTCGCTCGGCTCGCTGCCGCTCGACCGCATCGAGCTCGTGCTCGCGGTGTGGGCGGACCGCACCGCCGCATTGGCGCAGCGCGGAGACGTCGAGTACGTGTTCGCGTTCGAGAACCGGGGCGTCGAGGTCGGCGTCACGCTGCACCACCCGCACGGTCAGATCTACGCCTACCCGTTCGTGCCGCCGATCCCGGCGCGCGAGCACCAGATGGAGCGCGCGCACTGGACCGGGCACGGCTCCGGCCTGCTCGAGGACCTGATCGCCGCCGAGCTCGCGCAGCCCATGCGCGTGCTGCACGCGAGCGAGCGGGCGGTCGCCTGGGTCCCGGTGTGCGCGCGCTGGGCGTACGAGGTGTGGATCGCGCCGCGGCGCCGGGTCGCGACGCTGTCCGAGCTCGGCGACGACGAGCGCCGCGACCTCGCCCGCGCGCTGCAGATCGTGCTGCGCAAGCTCGACGCGCTGTGGCAGAAGCCGATGCCGTACATCCTCGCGGTGCACCAGGCGCCGGTGCGCGGCGAGCATCCGTACTCGCACGCGCACATCGAGATCTATCCGTGGCTGCGCCTGCCGGGGCGTCTCAAGTACCTCGCGGGGAGCGAGATCGGTGCGGGCGCGTTCACCGCCGACACGTACCCTGAGGACAAGGCCGCCGAGCTCCGCGCCGTCGAGGTGACCCATGACTGACGTGGGTCCATCGGACGTGGTTCCATCGGATACGGTTCCATTGGATGTAATTACGGCGTCGGCGCCCGGGCGCGTCAACCTGATCGGCGAGCACACCGACTACAACGGCGGCTTCGTGCTGCCGACGCCCATCCCGCAGCGCACGACCGTCGAGCTGCGACGTCGCAAGGACCGCCTCGTCCGCGTGTGGAGCCGCGAGATCGGCGCGTGGGCCGAGTACAGGCTCGGCGACGAGCGCCGGCGAGGAAGCTGGCTCGACTACATCCTGGGCTGCACCCAGGCCCTGCGGCTGACGGGGCACGCGCTCGCGGGGTTCGAGCTGAAGATCGCCTCGGAGGTGCCGCTCGGCAGTGGCCTGTCGTCGAGCGCGTCCCTCGAGCTCGCGGTGCTCCGCGCGATCCGCCAGGCCTTCGGGCTCGCGATCGACGACACCCGGCTCGCGCTGCTCGGCCAGCGCGCCGAGAACGAGCTCGTCGGCGCGCCCGTCGGCGCCATGGATCAACTGTGCGCGAGCCTCGGGCAGCCGGGCAGCGCGCTGTTCCTCGATACGCGCACCTTCGCGACGCGGCAGGTCCCGCTCCCGGATGATCTCGATCTCCTCGTGATCGACTCCGGGCTCAAGCACGAGCACGCCACCGGCGACTACCGGACACGGCGCGCCGAGTGCGAGGAGGCGGCGCGCCGTCTCGGCGTCCCGCAACTGCGCGACCTCGGCGTCGCCGACCTCGCGCGGGTCGCGCGGCTGCCCGGCACGCTCGCCCGGCGGGCACGCCACGTCATCACCGAGGATGATCGCGTGCTCGCCGCGGTCGCCGCGCTCGAGGCGCGCGACCTCCATACGCTCGGCGAGCTGTTCGTCGCCTCGCACGCCTCGATGCGCGACGACTTCGAGATCTCCGTGCCCGCGATCGACACGCTCGTCGCGATCGCGGGCGCCGATCCGGACATCTACGGTGCCCGGCTGACGGGTGGAGGGTTCGGCGGCGCGATCGTGGCGGCCGCGAAGGCGGGCACCGCGGCAGCGGCATCGCGCCGCATCGTCGACGAATATTGCGGCCGATATCGTGATCAATATTGCCATCAGACCGCGGGCACCCCGCGCGTCCTGGTCGCCCCGGAGCAACCACAATGAGCTCGAACCCACGCGACACCATCCTGATCACCGGCGGTGCCGGCTTCGTCGGCAGCCACTTCGCCCGCCTCGCGGCCGATGCGGGACGCGACGTCGTGGTCCTCGACGATCTCTCGGGAGGCACGCCGGCGACGCTGCCGCCGAACATCCGGCTGATCGTCGGCGATATCGGCGACAAGGACGCCGTGCGGCAGATCTGCGCCGTCCACCGCGTCGGCGCGGTCGCGCACTTCGCCGGCAAGATCCAGGTCGGCGAGTCGGTGCACCGTCCCGACCACTACTTCCACAGCAACGTCGTCAAGACGCTGGCGTTCCTCGAAGCGCTGCGGGACGAGGGCGTGCAGGCCTGTCTGTTCTCGTCGACGGCGGCGGTCTATGGCAACCCGGTCTCGGTCCCGATCGCGGAGACGGCGGTGCGCGAGCCCGTCAATCCCTACGGCGCGACGAAGCTGACGATCGAATTCGCGCTCGAGGCCTGGGAGCACGCCTACTCGCTGAACTGGGCCGCGCTGCGCTACTTCAACGCCGCCGGAGCGCACCCGGACGGTACGTTGCGCGAGAGCCACGAGCCCGAGACCCACCTGATCCCGCTCGTGCTCGATGCCGGCACCGGGGCGCGTCCATCGATCCGCGTGTTCGGCGAGGATTACGACACGCCCGACGGCACCTGCGTACGCGACTACATCCACGTCCAGGATCTCGCCTCGGCACACCTCGCCGCGCTCGCGCGCCTCGAGCGTGGCGAGACGCTCGGACCGATGAACCTCGGCACGGGCCGCGGCTACTCGGTGCGCGAGGTGATCGAAGCCGCGGAGCGCGTGCTCGGCAAGGCCGTCCCGCACGTCGTCGGTCCGCGTCGCGCCGGCGATCCGGCGCAGCTCGTCGCCGATCCGTCACGCGCGAAGCAGCGCCTCGGCTGGGAGCCGCAGCGGTCCGATCTCGAAACGATCGTCGAGGACGCACTGCGCTCGCGGTCCGGCCGGCTGTGACCCTCCCCGGCCGTCGGTGCGACGTCTACAGGAAGTCCGTCTTCCGACCCTGAAAAAACAACGTCAACCCAAGGAGCAGCCCGATCGCCAGGGCCTCCGCGATCACGAACGTGATCGGAGCCCCATGCCAGACGACGGCGTGTCCCTTCATCGCGGTCGCGATGCTGGGGATGTGGGACACCCAGTAGAGAACCCCGTTGAGGGCGAGGTTTCCCGCGACGATCGCGCCGACGGTCCAGCTCTGCGATTCGCTGACGAGAGCCACGGCCAGGAGCAGGACGTAGGAGAGGAAGATCTCGGTCAGGATGATCGTCACGAAGGGGATCATGCCGCCGGCATCGCCCACCCAGAGGAGCGCCAGGGCTCCGAGGAGGAGGGTGATCCAGGGAACGAGGAAAATCAGCACGTTGGCGAGGATCTTGGCGATCGTGTACTCCCGGGTGGAGATCGGCAGGCTCATGACGAAGGTGAGCGTCTGCTCCTTCCTCTCGTTGATGACGGTCAGCATGGCGAGATGGATGCCCACCGAGATGAGAATCGTGATGAGCAGGATCGTCCCCGCGAAGGACAGGCCGGCGTTGCCCGTGCGGACGAGAGCCAGGCTGAACGCGCCGCCCAGAAGGTAACCGAGGGTCGGATAGCGCAGGAAATACCAGTCTTTGAGGATGAGACGCTGGATCATGGAGGTGCTCATGCGGCCTTCCCTTCCCTTCGGCTCTGGACGTTGGCGACGAAGATCTCTTCCAAAGTCATGCTGTCCACGGAGTGAACGGTGGCCCCCGCGTCCTCGTAGGCCGCGGTCATCGCGGGATCGAAACGGTCGGTCGTCAAAACGGTGATCCTGCCGCTCCCCGCCGCATCGACGATGCCGGGGAGCGTGGGGAGGACGACGCCGGGCGGCACGTCGAGCCGCAGACGCCGCCAGCGGTCGAGGAAGGTCTCCTTGTCGTTCGAGTCGATGATCCGGCCGCGATCGATGAAGGTGATCTGATCGGAGATCTGCTCGACGTCGAGCGTATTGTGCGAGGAAAAGAGGATGGTCCGCCGCTCGTCGGCGAGCACCTCCATGAGCTCGCCCAGAACTTCCTGGCGGGCGACCGGATCGAGCCCGGTCGTCGGCTCGTCGAGCACGAGGAGCCGCGGGCGCCGGGCGAGGATCAGGAGGAGCGCCGCCTTGACCCGCTGGCCGTGCGAAAGCCCCTTGATCTTCTGCTGCGGTTTCAAATCGAATCGCCGGAGCAGGCTCTCGGCGTAGGTCGCGTCCCAGGTGGGATAGATCGAGCGGATGAACGCCATGTGCCAGGCGAGGGTCGCCGCCCCGTAGAGCCGCAGATCCTCGGAGGCGAAGCCGACGTCCTTTTTGGCCTCGACCTGCTCTCTCGGCATCGCCTTCCCCAGGACGTGGACCTCTCCTTCATCCGGGTGCACGAGCCCCATCAGAATCCGGATCGTCGTCGACTTTCCGGCGCCGTTGGCGCCGATGAAGCCGAGGATGCTCCCGGTGGGGAGCGATAGATCGATATGGTCGAGCGTGAAGTGGGGATAGACCTTCCGCACGCCCTCGAATTGAACGGCCAGGCCGGTCATGAATCCTCCTCCTCGAATCGGTTGACGGCGTCGCGCAACCGGGACATGAGATCTTTCTGCGTCAGCCCCAGGAGGGAGCCCAGGCGGGCGACCTGCTCCAGGTGCTGCGCCAACTCCTGGTCATAGAGCCGCGGACGGAGGTCGGGGTGGGCGGCGACCGTCGACGGCTTGCCGTGCTGGGTGACGATCACCCCTTCCCGTTCGAGCTCCAGATAGGCGCGCTTGATCGTGATGACGCTCACCCGGAGCGCCACGGCCAGCTGGCGGATCGACGGGATCTCCTCGCCCCGCGCCCAATCCCCCACGGCCACCCGCTGCTTGATCTGCTCCAGGATCTGGAGGTACATCGGCCGGCCATCCGACCGGGAGATCACCAGATCACTGTGCATATCCATATACTGAGTATACACAGTCGACGGACGGAGTCAAGCCACAGAACTGCCACAGCTCCGCCACAGACGTTCGCCCCTTCCCGTGCTTCAATCATCCAGCCAGCATTGAGAGCATGTCCGCCACGAGCCAGGTCCCGGTCCTCGCGCCACTCGCCGGCCCGGCAGCGCGCTTCGGTTTCGACGAGCCGGTGGGGAGCATGGTTCAGGAGACGACGACGATCGAGGCGGGCACCGCGCTCGGCGAGGACTTCGATCCCTGGTTCAAGGGCGACGGCGAGCTCGAATGCATCGTCATCGTGGCCCAGGGGGTTCCCACCCATCTCTGCACCCGGGAGCACTACTACGCGAAGACCGGCGGGCCCTACGGCTTCGCCTTCTTCCAGAAGAAACCGGCCGAGGTGGTCGCGCGGCCCAACCCTCTGGTCGTCGAAGAGAGCGTCAACATCCTCTCGCTTGCCCGGCTCGCACTGTCGCGGCCGCGGGATTCGCAGTACGACCCTCTCATCGTCACCGACGCCGCCGGCCAGTGCCGCGGCATCGTCACCATCCGCCAGCTGATTTTGAAGACCGCCGAGCTCGAAGTGCAGACGGCGCAGCTCTCGAACCCCTTGACCGGCCTGCCGGGAACGGCGCTGGTCCAGAAGTGGATCGAGGTGGGGCTGGCGGCCGAGAGAGCGGAGTCGGAGGGCGCTCTCACCGTCCTCTTCACCGACCTCGACAACTTCAAGGAGTACAACGACGTCTACGGCCTCCTTCAGGGGGACGAGCTGGTGCGGACGACGGCGCGGGTGCTCGCCGAGGGTCTGCCGCTTCTCGGCAGCGAAGCGCGGCTGGGGCACGCCGGGGGCGACGATTTCGTTCTCGTCTCTCCCCGGCCGGTGACCGCGGACGCTCTGCGCGAGATCTGCGCCCGTTTCGATCGCGAGAAGCTCGCCCTCTTCCACCCCTCGGATCTCGCCCGCGGCGCCTTCAACGCGCGGGACGACAAGGGAAACCTCGTCAAGGTACCGCTCATCACCCTTTCGCTCGCCGTCATCGCGAGCCGCAGCTTGGGCACCGAGCGCCATCCGGCGGTCTTCTCGCAGGCGGCGGCGAGCCTGCGGCGAACGGCGAAGACGCTGACCGCCGCGCTCGGCCGGAGCGGCTTCGTGGCCCACGACTGGCGGGAAATGGAGGCCGTGCGATGACCGCCGAACCGCTCCAGGGAACGCCGCGGGTCACCCCGTCCGGAAATACCGCCGCGCCCGTCGCCGAGCGCACCGCGCTCCTCGAACCGGGCGGCGAGGTCACGCTCCCCGGGGCGGTGATGCGCGAGCTCCGCCTGCTCCGTCCCGAGCCTTTCCTCGTCTTCTCGGCCGGACACAGCTTCATTCACCTGGTCCGCGCCGACTCCGGGCCGGCGGCGATCCTCAAGGCCGGGCAGATCTCGCTCCAGGGGAACCTCTTAAGCTTCGGGATCGCCGATCTCTTCTCGCTCCTCAACATGAGCCGCCGGACCGGCCTCTTGACGGTGCTCGACGACCCGATCCAGAAATCGATCTGGTTTCGCCGCGGCGAGATCGCCTTCGCCGCCAGCAATCAGCCCGACGACCGCCTGGGCCAGCTCCTCTACCGGGTGGGCAAGCTGTCGCACGAGGCGCTCGCCGAGGCCGAGCGGCATCTGGTGCCCGGCAAGCGTTTCGGCGCCCTGCTCCTGGAACGCAAGCTGATCGATTCTTCCGGCCTCTGGTGGGGGATCAAATATCAGATCGAAGAGATCATCTATTCGATTTTCCGGCTGACCCGCGGGAGCTTCCTCTTCTTCGACGGCAATCTCCTGGAGGAGGAGCTGGCGCACTTCTCGATCGACACCAACAACGTCCTCATGGAGGGCTACCAGCGGATCGACGAGTGGGGGCTGATCCGCGAGCACATCCGCGGCCCGCGAACGGTGTTGGCGCCTACACACCGCAAACCGAAGGAGAAGCTCGACGAGCGGCTGGAGCGCCTCCTCGGTCTGATCGACGGCCGGAGCACGGTCGAGGAGGTCGTCCGCGGCACCGCCTGGGGGGAGTTCAACACCTACAAGGTGCTCTACAAGCTCCTCCAGGCCGGCCTCGTCGCCGCCCGGGGAGAGCCCGAGATCTCTCCGGCCTCCCCCCGGCCGCGCCGGAGGCCGCCGCTCTCGCCGCCTTGGTCGAGGTCTACGACCGCATCTTCCTCCTCGTCCGCGACGTGCTGGCGGCCAAGTCGGCGGAAGTCGACCTCGGGCGGGCCTTCCGCGCCTTCTTGAAAAACGCCTCCGACCGCACCCGCGCTCTCCTCCAGGGCCTGGAACCCGGTCCCGGCCGCCGGCTCGCCGCCGAGCCTCTGCGCGAGAACGTCGAGCATCTCCTCCTCCTGGAAGCCGCCGGCTCCCAGGGGGGCGCCCTGCCGCGCGCCGACCTCCGCCAGCGCCTCCTCCGCTCCGCCCTCGCCGAGTGGACCGCCTTCCAGGTCGTCCTCGTCCACAACCTCCTCCCCGCCGCCGAGGCGACAGAGCTCGTCTCCTACATCCGGGCGATCGAGCGGTCGGCGGGGCCGACGGGGTAGGTTGCGTTCCGTTCCAGCCTGGAGCATCATGTCTGTATTCAAAAGGGAGAATAACTTTATGCGTACACGCTGGATGTTGGTGGCCTCGCTCCTGGTCCTCACCCTGCTCCCTGGCGCGCTCCGTGCCGCGGACGCGCCGGGCTGCGCTCCCGCCGCCGCCGCCATCGCCACCCTCGCGAACGCCCCGGCGAGCGCGCCCGCTCCCGCTGCCCTGCCGATCTGGGCCGACCTTTCCACCCAGCCAGTGTCGCAGCAAACGTTGCAAGGGATCGACAGCGCGCCGATCTTTCTCACCACCTGCAGCGGCTGTGTAGGCACGGCATGCACCCGGCTGCATAGCTGCGTGCTCCTGCACTGCTGCTGAGGTAAAGCCTTCCGGAGCCCATTCGGAAGCTTCCGGATCCCGTCTGGAAGCTTCAGGAACCCGTCCGGAAGTTTCGGGAACGCGTCCGGAAGTTTCAGGAACGCGTCCGGAAGTTTCAGGAACGCGTCCGGAAGTTTCAGGAACACATCCGGAAGTTTCAGGAACACGTCCGGAAGCTTCAGGAACGCGTCCGGACGAGCTTAAAGATCTCTGGCGTGGAGCTCGCTCTCCAGCTCGGTCCCCTCTAGGGCCGCCGCGAGCTGGTCGAAATTGGCGATCAGCTGCCTTAGATCCGTCGGGTTCTGCTTGCGGGTCGCCCCCGTCAGGGCGGCTCCCTCGGGCGCTACCGCCAGGAAGCGGAGGACGCGCTCCAGCACCTCGGGCCCGGTGGCGAACAGGTCTTCGTAGTCGACGGTGACGGGCTCCTGCCCGCTCGCGGCCAGGCGGGCGAAGATGTCGTCGTAGTAGACCTGGTTGTGCTCGACGTAGCGGCAGAGCCCGGCGGCGGGGACGGGGATCTTCAGCCGCTCCCCCGCCGGGCGGACGCCCGGGTAGCTCTCCCACTCGCCGGTCAGCTGGGCGACCATCTCGGACACGTAGGTCTTCACCCGGTTGCGGCGCCGCATGACGATCTTCCGCACCTCGGGGTCCCGGAGCAGGGCCTCGAAGGCGGCGCGGTTCTGCCCGCGACAGAACTTGACTCCCACGACCGGCCGGCCGAAGGAGCGGTCCCAGAGCCGGGCGAGAAACCCCAGGGGGTCGCGGTCGCGCTCCTCCAAGGTGCCGAAGTAGTAGGACGAACGGCTGCGCAGGTCCAACGAGCAGAAGATCCCGCTGGCGTTGAAGACCTCGTGGTGACAGAGGATCTCCGGATGCGCGTTGAGCAGGCTGCACAGGTAGTTGCTCCCGGTGCGCGGGAGGGTCAGGACCACGAACTTACGCAGAGCTTTCATCGACAGGACTCCCCTCCACCCGGGCAAAGCCGGGAGCGCGGCGCAGAAACTCTCGAAACCATCCAGTCCCGTCTCGTTTCCACCCGGCACCCATGATATTGTAGCTGATCAGAGTAACCGCACTAAGGAGAACAAATGCTCAAGGATCTTCTGCATCCAATCAGCTTCGCTACCGGTCCGGAGGCGGCGGTCGACGGGTTCACCCGGCACCGCGGCCCGGTGACGGGCGTTGCGATGATCCCGGGAAGCCGCAAGGTCGTGACCTCCGCCTACGACGGCGCGGTGGCTCTCTTCGACACCGAGAACGGCCGGGTGGAGCTGCTCGGCTACCACCTGCACCTGGTCAACCGGGTGGTGGTGAGCGACGACGGCCGACGTGCGGCCTCCTGCTCTTCCGACTATACGACCTGCATCTGGGATCTGGCGACCCGCCGCCCCGAGCGGGTGCTGCGCGGCCACAGTGACGACGTCGAGGACTTCCTCTTCATCGGCGACCAGGGCGGCAAGGGCGACGACCTCGGGGTCTCGGCCTCCCGCGATCACCGGATTCTCATCTGGAATCTCGCCACCGGCAACATCCTGCGGGTGCTCGAAGGGCACGAGAAGGACGTCCTGTCGCTCGGCTATCACGACGGCAGGATCTACTCTTCGGGGGACGACAAGACCTTGCGCGTCTGGGACCTCACGACCGGCAAGCTGCTGTCGCTCTGGGGCCCGTTCGAGAACGAGACCGACACCTGTGCCATCGATCCGCTCCACCAGCGGGCCATCCTCGGCTGTGACGACGGTTGCGTCCGGGTCTTCGACACCACGAACGGCGCCCTGGTCAAAGAGATCGCCGCCCACACCTCCGGGATCAAGAAGGTCGCGGTCTCCCCCACCTCGGGAGACATCCTCTCCTCGGCCTACGACCAGAAGGTGCCCTCGTCTGGGACGCCCAGACCCTGGAGCAGAAGCTCCGGGTCGACAAGCGCCCCTCGGCGTGGGAACGCTCGCTCACCTTCTCGCCCGACGGCCGGCTCATCCTCGCCGGCACCTTCGACGGCACGGTGCTCCTCTGGGAAGCGGCGACCGGCGAGCTGCTCCAGGAGGTGGGCGACCAGGCGACCGAGGCGGGCAACGCCTGCTTCAACGACATCGGCGCCTCGCCCGAGGGGGACGTGGTGCTGGTGAGCGACGACGGCTATCTCCGTCTCGGCCACCTCGATCCGGAACGCGCCTTCTGGACCGCGCGCTCGGAGCCGGCCTCGGGACGGATGTTGATGAATGCGGTCACCCTGGACAGCGGGAGCGCGCGGGTCGCCGCCGGCTCGCACGACCAGAAGCTCCACCTCTTCCATTTCGACCGGGCGACCGGCAGCCTGGCCGACGGGCTGGAGGTGAAGCTCGGCGAGGGCCCGATCAACTCGGTGCGCTTCGCCCACCATCCAGGCCACGAGGGGGAAGCCTTCGTCGCCTGCTACAGCAGCGCCATCGTGCGGGTGGCTCCGGACGGCAGCGTGCGCGGCAAGCTCCATCTCCACGAAGGGGCGGTCAAGGCGCTCCGCCTCCATCCGACGAAAGAGATCGGCGTCAGCTGCGGGGCCGACGGTCTCCTCCTCTCGTGGACCTTCGCCGGCGAGGTCGCGCAGCGCTTCTTAGGGCACACGGCGATCATCAACGACGTCGACCTGGCGCCCTCCGGGGAGCGGCTGGCCAGCGTGTCGCGCGATTTCACCCTGAAGATCTACGATTTGGAGACCGGCCAGCTCGTCCATTCCGTGCCGCTCGGCAAACGCTCGCTCAAATCGGTCTGCTTCGTGGAGGAGGACGTCGTCCTCGTCGGCGACTACTGGGGGAGCGTCATCCGGGTCGAGCTGCCGTCCGTGACGGTCCTCCGCCGCTCGATCGCCGCCAACGGGATCAGCGCGCTCGGGCGCTCCGGACCGCATGTCGTCGCGACTTCCTATGACGGCGTCGTCTACCGCCTGGACCCCAAAGATCTGACGGTGCTCCAGAGCCTGCGCGGCATGCAGCAGCGCCTGCTCGAAAGGGCGGCTTAAAGCGGGCTCATGAAGACGGCTGTTTTCTATGGCGGTCCCGATATCCGGGTCGAGGAGGTGGCCCAGCCCCGGCCCGGGGACGGCGAGGTTCTCGTGCAGGTGGCGGCGGCGGGGATCTGCGGCTCCGACCTCCACTACTACCGCGGGGAAGACCCCTGGGGCTCCGCCGTCTGGCCGCAGCGGATCGGGCACGAGCTCTCGGGGGTCGTCGTCGAGGTCGGCCCCGGGGTCACCCGCTGTACGGTCGGCCAGCGGGTGGCGGTCGAGCCGATGCATCTCAGGGGTTGTGGGAATTGCCGGCTCTGCCGCCGTGGCGACTACCACCTCTGCCCCCGGCGCGGCCTGGCCGGTGGAGTGCGGCGGACGAGCTGCGGCTTCTCGGAGTTCGACCTCGTCGCCGAATCGAACGTCTTCCCCCTCCCCGCTTCCCTGCCCTTGGACGTCGGCGCCCTGGCCGACGTCTACGCCTGCGCCGTCCACGCCGTTCACCGGGCACCCCTCTCGCCGCTTCACCACGTCGTCGTCTTCGGCACCGGGCCGGTCGGCTTGGCGGTCGGCCAGGTCGCCCGCCTCCAGGGCTGCCGGCAGACGATCCTCGTCGGCCGCCGGGACGCCGCGCTCGCAGCCGGGCTCGCCATGGGCGCGGCGGACCGGGGGATCAACAGCCGGCGCGAGGACGTGGCGGCGGCGGTCGAGGCGGCGACCGACGGCTGGGGAGCCGACGTCGTCTTCGAATCGGTGGGCGGCGCCGGCCTCGCCCTGCCGCTCGCCGTGGCCGTCGCGGCGCGCGGCGGTGTCGTGGTCCTCCTCGGCGCCTTCCATCACGACGTGAGCGTCGTCTACCGCGAGGCCAACCGCCGTGAGCTCGACCTGCGCTTTTCGAGCAGCTACTCGACCTGGTCGGGGGTCCGCGAATTCCAGATCGCCCTCGACTGGATCGCCGCGGGCCGGGTCGACGCCGCCCCCATGCTCACCCACCGTTTTCCCTTGACCCGGATCGGCGAGGCTTTCGCCACCGCCAACGACCGCGGGACGAGCGGCGCGGTCAAAGTTCTCGTCGAGCCGACGGCGAGCCTTCTGTGATGCTCCCGTCGACCCACCCCGTCGTCGTGTTCCCGGCCCCCGGCCAGGTGGCGCTCGAAGAACGCCCCGTGCCGACCCCGGGAGCGGGCGAGGTCCTCCTGCGCACCCGGGTCTCCCTGGTGAGCCCGGGGACCGAGCTCACCGTCCTCGACGGCGGGCCCGCGATCGGCGAGGAGTGGCAGAAGCTGCGCCGCTTTCCCTATGTCGCCGGCTACTCGAACGTCGGCGAGGTGATCGCGGTCGGTCCCGGCGTCGGCGCGGAGTGGGTGGGCCGCCGGGTCGACAGCCACCAGCCCCATGCCGCCTACGCGGTCTGTCCGGCCGCCGAGCTGCGGCCCGTTCCGGCGGGGGTGAGCGACGAGGCGGCGGCCTTGACCACGCTCGCCGAGGTGGTGATGAACGGCCTGCGTCGGGTCGGGCTCACCTGGGGCGAGAGCGTCGCGGTCGTGGGCCTGGGCCTCCTCGGCCAGCTCGCGGCGCGCCTCGCCCGGCTGGCCGGCGCGCGGCCGGTCTTCGGCATCGACCCGGCAGGGGAGCGGCTTTCCCGGCTGCCCGCCGGGCCGCCCTTCGTACCGCTCGCGGGCGAAGCCGGCCAGATGGTCGACTCGGTGCGCGGCCCCGGCCGGCCGGCCGGGGTCGACGTCGTGATCGAGGCCTCCGGCAACCCCCGGGCGCTCCCCGGAGAAGCTCTCCTTCTGCGCCCGCAGGGCCGCCTCCTCGTCGTCAGCAGCCCGAGCGGCGCCAGCACCTTCGACTTCCACGACCTGTGCAACCGGACGAGCCTGACTCTGGTCGGCGCGCACTACTTTTCCCACCCACCCCAGGCGACCTTCGACGCTCCCTGGAGCGCCAAACGGCATGCCGAGCTCTTTCTGGAGGAGCTGGCCTCTGGGGAGCTCGCGGTGGACGACCTCGTGACCCACCGCTTCCCCGCCCGACAGGCGGTGGAGGCCTACGCGCTGCTCAGGGAACGGCGCCAGGAAACCCTGGGGCTCATCCTCGACTGGCGCCCGCTGGATGCTGGATGAGAACCCTCGTCAAGGAGAGCAAGATGGCGGACGAAAAGACCAACGGCACCTCATGGATGCGCGTCGCCAGGGCCCGCCTGCCCACCCGGGCGGGAGACTTCGCCGCCCTGGTCTTCGAGCAGCCGGAAACCGGGGTCCACCACATCGCACTGGTGATGGGAGAGGTGGCCGAAAACGGTCCGATCCTCGTGCGGCTCCATTCCGAATGCCTGACCGGCGACGTGCTGGGCTCGCTGCGCTGCGACTGCGGCTCGCAGCTCGCGGCGGCGGTCGACCAGATCGCCGAGCGCGGCCGCGGCGCCCTCCTCTACCTCCGGCAGGAGGGGCGCGGCATCGGTCTCTACAACAAGCTCCTCGCCTACGCCCTCCAGGATCAGGGGTTCGACACCGTGGAGGCCAACGAGCAGCTCGGTTTCGCCGCCGACCTCCGCGACTACCAGCCGGCGGCGCAGATCCTGCGCCATCTCAATATCCGGCAGGTGCGGCTTCTGACCAACAACCCGCGAAAAATCGCCGCCTTGGAGGCGGTCGGGATCGAGGTCGTCGAGCGGGTTCCATTGATCATCGGAGCGACGCACGAGAACGGTCCCTACCTCAAGACGAAACGCGAGAAGATGGGGCACCTGCTGTCCGAGGCGGACACGACGGCAGTGGGCGTCAAGCGACGGGAGTAAGCCCGCCCCTTAAGGCCCGGTCTTCCGCGAGGCCGGGAAATGGTAAAAGAACCGCGCCGGCAGCACGAAGTCCAACCAGGATCGACCCTGCCTGCCGAAGGATTCGAGATCCTCCGTCATGCGGGTGTCCTGGTGCCGGTATTCAATCTGCCGCGGGTGGTTTTCGTCGGCGGGCGATGAGTGCCTGAGCTGATAGCGCGCCATGGCCGCCAACGAGCTGTAGGGGACGTAGAAATCTTCCCCCTCTTCCCCGTGATTCACGTACAGCAGCTCTTTGGTGGCCGCGGAGATCACGACCTCCCGGCGCCCCTTGAACATCGGCAGGAAGAGCCAGGCCTGGAAGAACAGATGGTTGCCGAAAAACCCCGTCGCCAGATTGCTGTACATGCGGAAGGAAGGCCAGTCCTTGTAACCGATGTAGGGGCCCAGCTCATTCAAGGAAAAGAGCAGCAACAGGGCAACCTGCCCCAGGGAGAGGGGAAACGTGGAATGAAGCTCCACGCCGCGAGAGCCCCGGGCGAGGACGGCTCTCGCCAAGGCGAAAACGACGAACGCCGACAACAGGGACACCAGGGGCACGAGCAGCATCGACCCTCGGCGCAGCACGAAGACTGCCGAGAAAACAAGGACACACAGAGAGACGAACGCCAGGCGCGGAGGCGCGGCCGGCAACCCGAGACCCGGCCATAGACTTCCAAGGGCGCTTGTCGTCCAAGAACAGGAGCGCCGCGGCGTACATGAGGGACGAAAATTGCACGATCCCCTGGAGACCGACGACGAAAAAGAACAGCAGAAGTACCACGACGGCGAAGAGGCGGGTCACCGGGAAGAGTAAGCCCACGGCGATGAACGCCTCGGTCAGGATCGTGACGTGTGGAAAGGTCTGCTGCATGAAGCGGAGTTTAGGCAGGCCGAGCGCATCGAGGAAACGGTGAAAGAACTGGGGGGCGAAGCTCACCCCCACCTTGAGGAAATCGAAATTGAGCTTATGCAGCACGGCGGCAAAGAACAACAGGCTGACCGCCAGCCTCAACAGCGGTACGGCCGACCGAAACCAGACCTCCGGCTCGATTCGCAGGGCAGACTCCGACCAGGAGAGCCCGGCGTAGGTAGACAGGAGACAGAGACCACAAATGAATTTGAAATACTCGCTCGATTGAGCACGGGGGAGTCTCCGCCAGAACTGTACGATCTGAAGAATGCACAGCGCCAAAAGGGAGAGACTGGAGGCCGGCCAGGCGATGGCTGAGAGCGCCGCGACGAACAGCAGAACGGAGGCTGGCTTCCGATCGCTCCCTTGGGGCGTCGACAGGTGAAAGAGAATGGCCAGGGCCCAGGCGGTCGTAAAGATAGGAAACATGAGCTTCACTCCTTGAGCACCTCTTGAGGCGCGATGTTCGACGCCCGATGGGCCGGAAGGAGATTCGCGAGAGTCGCGACGAGCGCGAGGACTAAGAGGGCCGCGACGAAAGCCAAGGGGTCGAATCCGTTCACGCCGAAGAGGAGGCTGCCCAGGAGGCGGGTCGTGGCGACGGCGGCGGCGATGCCGAGGAGGCTCCCGATTCCCACCAGCGTCATCCCCTGCCGGAGGATCAGTCCGATCACGTTGCCGGAGCCCGCCCCGAGGGCCATCCGGATGCCGACCTCCCGCCGACGCTGCTCGACGTGATGGCTCATCACCCCGTAGATTCCCACCGCCGCCAGGGTGAGGCCCAGGAGACCGAAGAGCGAGAGCAGGATGGCCCCCAGGTGGGCCGCCCAGAGAGAGTTGCGGATGAGCTCCGCGAGCGTCGTGGTGTCGGCGATCGGCAGGTTGCGGTCGACGGACTGGACTTCCTTGCGTACCGTCTCCAGGAGGAGAGCCGGCGAGCCCACGGTCCGCGCGTAGAGGGTCGCGCCGGGAGCATACTTCTGGCGCATCGCCAGATAGCCGGAGAGCGCGGGCTCCTCGCCCAGGCTGCCGATTTTGCTGTTCCTCGCGACCCCGACGACCTCCACGGTCTGATTGTCGTCCTGGAAAGTGAAGCGCTTGCCTAGGGGATCCTGGCCCGCCCAGAAGCGCGCGACCATGGCTTCGTTGACCACCGCGACCGGGAGGGAGTCGGCGCGGTCCGTGCTGTTGAAGCCACGGCCGCGGAGGATCGGGATGCCCATCGTCTCGAAGTAACCGGGGCTCACCGACTGCGCCTGGACGTAGATCGACCCGCCCTTCGCGGTGACCTCCTGCCCGGCGACGGCGATCACCCGCTGGTGCATCGGTCCCTTGAGCACCTGCATCTCGGCCACGGCGGCGCTACGGACACCGGAGAGCGACTCGACCCGCTCGACGACCTGCTGGTAGAAAGCCTGACCATGAGGCTCGTCGTAACCCTGGGCCCCGAGGTTCCAGGACATCGCGAGCAGGTGGTCGGCGGCGAAGCCGGGATCGATCCGCTGGGCGTTTCTCAGGCTGCGCAGAAAAAGCCCGGCGATGACCAGAGCGACGACGCAGAGTGCCACCTGGCCGACGACCAGGGCATTGCGCAGCCGCCGGCCGCCGCTGCCCGGCGCGGCGGCGCTCCCCCCCTTGAGCGCCGCGACGAGCGACGGGGAGAAGACCTGGGTGAGCGGCACCATCCCGAAGCCGAGCCCCGTGACGAGCGCCAGGCCGAGCGTGAAGAGCAGCGTCCGCAGATCGAGGCTGACGTCGAGCGAGGCGGGGAGGTTGGGAGGGCGCAGCGACCAGAGCAACGAACGCCCCCAAGCGGCGAAGAGGAGCCCGAGCGCGCCTCCCAGAACCGCGAGGACGGCGCTCTCGGTGAACAGCCCCCGGGCCAGGCGACCCTGGCCGGCACCCAGGGCCAGCCGGATGGAGATCTCCCTGCGGCGCAGCAGGGCACGGGAGAGGAGCAGGTTGGCGACATTGGCGGCGGCGATCAGCAGGAGAAGGCCGACGGTGATCTCGAGGACGGTTCCCGACAGGACGTAGGTCTGGCGCTCCCATGGCGAGATGGTCGACTGGGCGAGCGGCAGGAGAGAGATGCCACGCCCCTTGTCGTCCTCCGGATACTCGCTCTCCAGGTGCCGCGCGATCGCGTTCATCTCCGCGTCCGCCGCGGCGAGGCCCTCCCCCGGCGCCAAGCGCCCGACGAGCTTGAGGATCAGGGCGTTGCGATTGAGGAACCAGGAACGCAGCGTCCCGAAAAGCACCTGGTCGTACATCATCATCGGCACGAAAACCTCGGGAGTGCGCAGCACCTCGGGGCCGTAGAAACCGCGCGCGGCGATCCCCACCACCGTGAAGGCCCGGCCGTTCAGGAGGACGGTCCGGCCGACGAGGCCCGGGTCGGCGCCGAAGCGCCGCTGCCAGAGCCCGTAGCCCAATACGACGACGGGATGGGAGCCCGGCGTCGCGTCCTCCTCCGGCCGGAAGGTGCGCCCGAAGGCCGGCCGCACGCCGAGCACGTCGAAGTAGTTGCCGGAGACGAGGGCGCCGTCCACCTGGATGGGCTCGCCCTCGATCGACAGGTTGAACCGGATTACCCGGTACGCGAGGAGACCGGAGAAGGTGTGGGTGCTCTTGCGATAGTCGAGATAGTTGGGAAAGGAGCTGTTCTGCATGCCCGGCTCTGCAGCGTCGACGGTGTAGACCGAGGCCAGCTCGGCCGGTCGGGCGACGGGAATGGGCTGCAGAAGGACCGCCTTGACGAGAGCGAAGATGGCGGTGTTCGCCCCGATCCCGAGGGCGAGAGAGAGCAGGGCGGCGGCGGTCGAGACCGGCGTCTTTCGCAGCATCCGCAGGGCATAGCGCAGATCGTCGAGCATCAACCCCTCTCCTCCAGGCGGAAGGTCGACAGCTTTCGTCCCGGATCGGCCACCAGAGCGGTGAGGATCCTCTCATACTGAACGAGCATCCGGCGGACCGTCTCGCGATCGAAGATATCGGTACGGAACTTGACGACGGCCTCCAGGCTCTCCCTTCCCTCCACCACCATCAGCAGGAAGTCGCGCACGGCCGTGCCCGACTCGATTTCCAGGGGACGGATCTGCAGGCCAGGGAGGTCGCGGAGCGAAACGGGGGCGTTCTGGAGCACGAAAGCGACGGGGAAGGGCGCGTTGTGGTTCTGGACATGTTCCGGCAGCAGCTCTTCCAGGAGGCGGACGAAGGGGAAATCCTGGTGGGCGTAGGCCCCGAGCGTAACTTCCCGCATCCGGTGCAGGAGGGTGCGGACGTCAGGATCGCCGGAGAGGTCCATCCGCAGCACGAGGGCGTTGATGAACAGCCCGAGCAGACCCTCCGTCTCGATGCGGTTGCGGTTGGCGATGGGGGTGGTGAGGAGGATGTCTTCCTGGCCGCTGTAGAGGTGGAGGAGGATCTCGAAACCCGTCAGCAGGGTCATGAACAGGCTCACTCCCTCGCGGGCGCTCCAGGCACGGACGCCGTCGCCCAACTGCGCGGGGAGGGAATGGGAAACGTTGCTGCCGGCGAGGAGGTGCCGGACCACCGGCCTCGGCCGCGCGGTCGGCAGGCCGAGGACCGGGAGAGGACCCCGCAGGCGGTCCTGCCAATAGCTCCTCTGAGCTTCGAGAGCGGGCCCCTGGAGATACCGGCGCTGCCAGACGGCGTAGTCGGCGTACTGGACGGCGGGCACCGGCAGAGAAGCCTCCCGGCCGGCGACGAAATCCTGATAGAGGGTGGAGAGCTCGCGCAGCAGGAGGCCCTGGGACCAGCCATCGGTGAGGACGTGGTGCTGGACGACGAGGAGGAGGTGCTCCTCGGCGGCGATGCGCAGCAGGGTCACCCGGAAGAGCGGCGCCTGCCCGAGATCGAAGACCTGGCGCCCGGCGCGCGCGGTCAAGGCGAGGGCCGCCGCCTCCCGGGCTGGGCGCGGGAGCGCGGTGAGGTCACAGAACGACCAGGGGAGCGCGAGCTCCGGGTGGACGACCTGAACCGGCCCTCCTCCGTCCTCCGCGAAGGTCGTCCGCAGGATCTCGTGCCGGGCGAGGATCTCCCGGAAGCTCCGCTCGAGCGCGGCGAGGTCGACCTCACCGGTCAGCTTAAAAGCGAGCAGAGAGTTGGCGACGGCGGTGCCGGACGTCGAGCGGCGCTGGATCCAGTGGCGCTCCTGGGCGAAGGACAGGGGAGGTGCCGGATGGCGCGGGGCGGGGAGGATCGGCGGCAGCTCCGGGCCCTCCCGGTCCCCGGCGGCTTCGGCGACCCTGGCGGCCCCGGCGGCGGCGACCGCGGCGGCGAAACCGGCCAGGGTCGGCGTTTCGAAGAGCTGGCGCAGAGGCACCTCGATGCCCAGGGCCTGGCGGGCCCGCGAGACGACCTGGGTGGCGAGCAGCGAGTGGCCGCCGAGGTCGAAGAAGCTGTCGCCGTCCTCCACTCGGGCGAGCCCCAGAACGCTCGCCCAGATCCCGGCGAGGATTTCCGCCACGGGAGTCCTGGGCGCCGCCCTTTCCCCCGTCGTCGCGCCGCGGCCCACCCCCGGCTCCGGCGGCGGCAGGGCCTTCCTGTCCAGCTTGCCGTTGGCGGTCAACGGCAGGGCGGCGAGCCAGACGAAGGCCGCCGGCACCAGGGCCGCCGGCAAGCGCGCGGCGAGGAACGCGCGCAGATCGGGCCGGCTTTCGCCCTGGGCGGCCGGCACGACGTAGGCGGCGAGCGCCATCTCGCCGGCATCCCTGGCATCGCGGGCATCCCCGAGCTCCCGGAGCCAGGGCACGACCGCGGCGGCGGCGACCTCCGGATGGCCGAGGAGGCACACCACGACCTCCTCGGGCTCGACCCGCACGCCGCGGACCTTGACCTGCTGATCGAGACGGCCGAGAACCTCCAGGCTGCCGTCCGGCCGGTAGCGGCCGCGGTCGCCCGTGCGGTAGAGCAGGTCGCGGGGATCGTCGCGCGCGGCGTTGCGGACGAAGCGACGCGCCTCCTCCTCTCCCGCGTCGAGATAACCGCGGGCGCGAAACGGCGTGCGGACGTACACCTCTCCCGGCTCGCCCACCCCACACAACCTGCCGCCCGCGGCCTGCACGAGGAGCTCCGTCTCGGGGAGCGGCCAGCCGGCGGGCTGCACGCCGAAGAGCGCCGGGCGCGGCACCGGGAAAGCGCTCTGGATCATCGTCGCCTCCGTCGCGCCATAGAAGTTGACGACCTCGCCGGAGGCGGGAAAAGCCTCCCGCCAGCGCTCCACCAGGGCGCCCGGGAGCGGCTCGCCGGAAAGGAAGAGAAAGCGCAGGCCGGCGAGGGTCGCCCCCCGCGGGCGCTCGTTCAACCAGGCCTGAGCGACGGCGGGCACCGCGTGGAGGTAGCTGATGCCGTGGCGTTCCAGCCAGTCGACGATCTCCCGGGGGCCGGCCTCCGCTTCCGGAAGATGGAGACAGGCGCCGGCGACCAGGGGAAGGAAGAGGTCTCTGAGGACGGCGTCGAAGCCGAACGCGACGAGCAGGGCGCCGCGATCGTCGGCGCCGATGTCAAAACGCTGGCGCTCCCAGGAGACGAAATGGGAGAGCCCCTTGTGGAGCCCCACCACTCCCTTCGGCACTCCGGTCGTGCCGGAGGTGAAGAAGACGTAGGCCGGGTCGTCGCCTGCGAGGGCAGGAAGACTGGGGGCCGCGAGCTGCGGGATCGCCACGCCGTCGATCCTGCCGGTCTCGGAGTCCACTTCGAGCACCTCGGGGCCCACCTCTGCGAGCCAGCGGTCGGCCGCGGGGAGGGCGCCGGCATGGAGCAGCCGCCGGGCGCCAGCGGTCGCGAGCAGGAGCCGTTGGCGGGCGGCGGGGAGGGCGCGGTCCAGGGTGAGGAGAACGCCACCGCTCCTGAGGACGGCGAGGATGGCGATGACCAGCCCGAAGCCGCGTTCCCCCGCGACCGCGACGATCTCCCCGCGCTCCCCGCGCTCCCCGCGCCCGCTCCCCGAGGCGGCGAGGTGCCGGGCGGCGGCTTCGACCTGGGCAGCGAGCTGGCCGTAGCTCAGAGTGCGATCTCGGTAGCGGATCGCCGGTCGGTCCGGAGCTCGGGTCGCGGTACCGAGCACGATCTCGACCACCGGCGCAAAAACGGGCTCCGGCAGGGGCAGGGCCGGATCGGGCAGCACCCGCCGGGCGGCCGCCGTCACGAGAGAATGCTCGCCTGCCGGCAGGTCCGGCCGGGCGACGACCGCCGCGAGCAGCTGCTCCAGCTGTTCGAGCATCCCCGCCATCCGTGCCGCCGCGAAACGCGAGCGGCGGTAGACGAGCTGGAGATCGACCCCATCCGGCCCCTCCGTCAGATAGAGCGTCAACAGGAACTTCGCCTGCGGCGCCCCGAGATCGAGCGGCTCCCAGGCGAGCGGCGAGGGTCTCCGCTCGTCGCTCGCGACCACCAGGTGGTTGAACAGGACTTCGAAGATCGGATGGTGCCCGAGGCTGCGCTCCGGCTGCACCTCCTCGACCAGCTTCTCGAACGGCAGATCCTGATGGGCGTAAGCCTCCAGGGTGACCTCGCGCACGCGCTCGAGCAGGCCGCGGAACGAGGGTTCTCCCGAGAAGTCGATGCGTAGCGCGAGGGTATTGACGAAGAACCCGACGAGCCCCTCGGTCTCCAGGCGGTTGCGGTTGGCGATCGCCATCCCCAGAATCAGGTCGTCCTGGCCGGCGAGCCGCGAAAGCAGCAGCCCGAGACCGGCGAGGAGGGTCATGGCGAGGGTCCCTCCCTGCTGGCGTCCCAGGTCGCGCAGCGCCGCGATCCGCTCGGGGGCGAGGTGGAGGGCGGCCGAGCCGCTCTGCGGATCGGTGGCGGGCGGACCGTCCATGGGCAGCTCGAGCCGCGGCAGCGGGCCGCCGAAACGCCGCCGCGCGTAGGCGAGGTGATCCTCCAGCCGCGGGCCGGCGAGCCAGCTGCGCTGCCAGACGGCGAAGTCGACATACTGGATGGGGAGCTCCGCGAGGAGCGGTGCCCGGCCCGCGGTGCGGGACGCGTAGAGCTCCTCGATGTCGCGCAATAGGACGTCCATCGAGGCCTCGTCGCCGGCGATGTGGTGCAGGGTGAAGAGGAGGATCTGATCGCTCCCCTCGCTCCCCTCGCAACCGTCGAGGCCGTCGAGACGGAGAAGAAAGGCGCGCAGCAGGGGGCAGCGGCCGAGGTCGAACGGGCGGGCGGCCTCTTCGCGGGCGAGGTCCCGGGCGAGGTCGAGCCGGCGGCCGGCCGGGAGCCCACGGAGGTCGACCGCGGGCAGACCGACGGCGGGCGCGGCCTCGATCCGCTGGCTCGGCCTCCCGTCGACCGCCACAAAGCGGGTGCGCAGGACCGCGTGGCGCTCGATCAACCGGTCGACCGCCCAGGCGAAGGCACCGACGTCGAGCGGCGAGCGCGAGCGCACGGCGACGGGGATGTTGTAGGCGCTGCCGCCAGGCTCGAGCTGGTCGATGAACCAGAGCCGCTGCTGGGCGAAGGAGAGCGGCGGATCTTCGCCGGGGTCGACCGGCGCCAGGGCCAGGGCCTCCGGGGGTACGGACGGCGCGCCGAGCCCGAGTAGGGTCTCGACCTCCCGCGCGAGGCCCGCCACGGTCGGATGGCGAAAGAGGCTCAAGAGCGGGATCTCGGTCCGGAAGCTCCGTCGCGCCCGGGAGATCACCTTGGTGACGAGCAGAGAGTGGCCGCCCAGGGCGAAGAAGTCATCGTGGATGCCGACCCGGTCCCGCCCCAGCACTTCCGCCCACAGGGCGGCGAGGATCTCCTCGACCGGACCCCGCGGCGCCGTCATCGCCACCGCGACCATCTCCGGCGCCGGCAGGGCCTCTCGGTCCACTTTGCCGTTACGGTTCAAGGGGAGGGCAGAAAGCAGCACGAAGCTCGCCGGCACCATGTAGGCCGGGAGGGCTGCCGCGAGGTGCCGGGAGAGCTCGGCGAGCGCAGGGGAGGCGCCCTCGCGCGGCACGGCATAGGCGACCAGCCGCCGCTCGCCCGTCGCGGCGATCGGTGCCGCCACCACCGCCTCGCGCACCCCCGGATGGGCGGCGAGGACCGCCTCGATCTCCCCCAGCTCGATGCGGAAGCCGCGGATCTTCACCTGCTGGTCGGCGCGACCCAGGTACTCGATCACCCCACCGACCAGCTGGCGGGCCAGGTCCCCCGTCCGGTAAAGCCGCGCCGCCGCCGACCCGGAGAACGGATCGGGCACGAAGACCGCAGCCGTCTTCGCCGGCTCGCCGAGGTAGCCCCGCCCGACTCCGGCGCCTCCCACGCAGAGCTCCCCCACCGCGCCCATCGCCGCCAGGCGCAACTCGCGGTCGACGACGTAGAGCCCCAGGTTGTCGAGCGGACGCCCGATCGGGACCGAGGCCAGGGAGCCGGGCACCCTCTCGATCCGCTCCAGGCTGACGTCGTCGGAGCACTCCGCCGGTCCATAGGCGTTGAGCAGAGCGACGCCCGGCCGCGCCGCCAGCCATCTCGCCGCCAGGTCCGGCGGCAACGCCTCGCCGGTCGCGAGCAGCCAGCGCAGGCCGGGCGCCATCCCGGGGTCCACGTCGAGCAGGGCGGCGAGGAGCGACGGCACGATCTCGAGCAGGGTCGCCTGCTCGTCGGTGAGGGAAACCGCGAGGAGCTCGGGACTGCGCATCAGGTCGTCGCCGAAGACCAGAACCTGGCCGCCCACGACGAAAGCGACGAGCATCTGCCAGACCGAGATGTCGAAGCTCTGCGCAGCCGTCTGGGCGATGCGGTCGCCCGCCGTCAGGTCGAGCGCCCGGATCATCGCCAGCAGATGGTTGAAGAGCCCCAGGTGGCTGATCATCACCCCCTTGGGGGTCCCCGTCGACCCGGAAGTGTAGATCACGTAGGCAAACTGGTCGGGACCCACCCACCTCTCCGCCCCGGCCCTTCCCCCTTCTCCCCCTTTTCCCCCTTTTCCCCCACCGAGGAGCGGGGCGAGATCGAGAGCCTCCGCCGACTCCAGAGGCTCGCTCGTGGCCGGCTCGCCCTCGCCGACCGCCGGCGCCGAGGTGAGCAGCCACCCCGCGCCGCTCCGGCTAAGCACCTGTCGCAAGCGTGCCGGCGGCTGCGCCGGATCGAGCGGCAGGAACGCTCCCCCGGCCTTCAGCACGCCGAGCACCGCGGCGACGAAATCCGCTCCCCGCTCGGCGCGGATCGCGACCAGACCCTCGGGCCCCACCCCGCGCGCCTGGAGCGCCCGGGCCAGACGGTCCGCGCGCCGGTCGAGCTCGCGGTAGCTGAGGGAGCCTCCCCCGACCTCGCGGAGGGCCACGGCGTCGGCCGAGCGCTCCGCCTGGCGCTCGAAGACGCCGACGAAATCCCCCGCCTGCCCGAGCTCGGCCGCCGTGTCGTTCCACTCCGCGAGGAGCTGATGGCGCTGCCCCGGAGAGAGGAGGGGCAGCGCCGCCACCGGGCGCCTCGGCTCGCGCGCCGCCGCCGACAACAGGCCCTCGAAGCCCTCGATCAGGCGCCGGACCGTCGTGGCGTCGAAGAGGTCTCCGTTGTACTCCCAGCTGCCCACGAGCCCGAGAGGCGTCTCGCGGAGCGACAGGTCGAAATCGAACTTCGCGCGGCCCGGCTCGACTTCGAGCGGCACGATCGAGAGGCCCGGCAGCTCGAGCTTCCCGACCGGGGCGTTCTGCAGCACGAGCATGACCTGGAAGAGCGGCGCGTACGCCAGGCTGCGCTCGGGTTGCAGCTCTTCGACCAGCCGCTCGAAGGGCAGATCCTGATGGGCGTAACCGCCCAGGGCCTCCTCGCGGACCCGTCCCAGCAGCTCCGCGAAGTCCGTTCCCCCGGGAAACGTTGCCCGCAGCGCCAGGGTGTTGACGAAAAACCCGATCAACCCCTCGATCTCGCGATGGGTGCGGTTGGCGACCGGCGTGCCCACCACCACGTCCTCCTGACCCGCGAGGCGTCCCAGCAGGACGGAGAAGCCGGCGAGGAGGACCATGAACACCGTCGCCCGCGAGTCTCGCGCGAGGAGCGCCACCTCGCGTGCCGCCGCGGCGGACAGCCGTATGGGCACCTGTGCCCCGCGCTGGCTCTGCAGCGCCTTACGGGGGCGGTCGAGCGGCAGATCGAGGAGCGCCGGCGCCGCGGCGAGCCGTTCCCGCCAATAGCGGAGCTGCTCCGCCAAGACCTCGCCCGACAGCCATTCGCGCTGCCACCGGGCGTAATCCGCATACTGGACGGGCAACTCGGGCAGCGGCGAGGGCAGACCCGCGGTGAACGCACCGTAGAGCACCGCCACCTCGCGGATCAGAGCTCCCGTCGACCAGTCGTCCGCGACCACGTGATGGAGGGTGAAGAGCGCCGTGTGCCGGCGCGGCGAAAGCCGCAGGAGAGCGGACCTGAGGAGCGGCCCGCGCGCGAGGTCGAAGGGCCGCGCCGAATCCTCGTCGATCAGCCGCCGCTCCTCCGCTTCACAGCGCGCGGCAGGGAGGCTTCCCAGATCGACGACGGGACAGCGCGAGCTCGCCTCCGCCACGATGACCTGGATCGGCTGCCCGTCGACCGTGCCGAAGATGGTGCGCAACGCGGCATGCCGGCCGGTCACCGCGCGGAGGCTCCTGAGGAGGGCCGCGACGTCGAGCGCGCCCTCCAGGCGGACCGCGGCGGGCAGGTTGTAAGCCGTGGTGCCCGGCTCGAGTTGATCGAGAAACCACAGACGCTCCTGGGCGAACGAGAGGACCAGGTCGCCCCCGCGCGGGTAGCGCGGGATCGTCCGGCGCGGAGCGGCCCGGGCAGCGGCGGGATCGGCGGCGGGATCGGCGGCGCCGGCAACGGCGGCGACGACGGCGGCGAGGTCGGCGACCGTCGCGGCCTCGAAGAGCTTGCCGAGCGGCACCTCGACGCCGAACGCCTCGCGGATCCGGGACATCAGCTGGGTGCCGAGGAGAGAGTGGCCGCCGAGCTCGAAGAAGTCGTCTTGGGTACCGACCCGATCGAGGCCGAGCACGTCGGCCCAGATCGCCGCCATCCGCTCCTCGATCTCGCCGCGCGGAGCGACGTATGGAGTCTCCAGATCGGGCCGGGCGTGCCCGCCCGACACCGGGCGGAGCGATGCGGCCAGAACCTCGGCGGTGATCGAACGCGCCCGCGCCACGACCTCGGGCAGCGGCTGCACCGAGACGGCGACCTGCGGCAGCCGGTGGCCGGCCCCATCGCCGGCAAGAATCCAGCCGAACGCCTCGACCGCCTTCTCGGGCGCCATGCTGGCGAGCCTCTCCTCCAGCGACGAGGACGGAGAGGCCGGAGAGGCCGGAGACATCGCTCGCGAGGGGCCCTGCCGGGCACGACCGCGGAGCGCCGCGGCGACGTCCACCCGCTTCAGGGTGAACTCCTCGACCCGCACGCACTCCACCCCCGTCTCGTCGAGCATCGAGATGTCGAAGGAGAGGGTCTCGACCCCCTGGAGCCCCTGGGTGTGCAGCCGGGCGTGGCTGTAGATCCGCGACGGCAGCGGCCCCAGCATGGAGAGGCGCTTGTAGGAGAGCGGCAGGTAGTAGTGGCCCGCGGTGCCCTCCACGTAGTACTCGGCGAAGCTCGTCGCCGCGTCGAGGATCGCCGGATGGAGGGCGAAGCCCTGGACGTCCGCCGCAAACTCCGGCGCCAGCTCGAGCAGGCCGACCCGCTCGCCGTCCCGCCGGTAGACCTTCTTGAGCAGCTCCCAACGCGGACCGAGGCCGGCCTGTCGCAGATCTTCCCGATAGTCCTCGCCGAGCACCTCCTCCTCCCAGCCGGCGAACGACGAGACGTCGAGCCGGGCCCGCTCCTCCCCCGCCGCCGCGCCCGCCATCCCCGGCATCGCCACCATCCCCACCATCCCGGTGACGTGCTCCTGCCAGCCGCCGCCGTCCCGGCTCTGCGCCGTGAAGTGGTGGGAGCCGTCGCCGCCGCCGCCGCCGCCGCCGATACCGCGCAGGACGACCTGCAGCTCGCGGCTCTCGCCGTCGACGACCTGGAGCGGGGTGATGAACTGCACGTCGCGGAGCTCGATCGCGCTCGCCGTCCCCGTCAGCCCGCGGTAGGCGGCCCCCGCCATCTCCAGGTAGGCGGTGCCCGGCACCACCGGATGGCCGCCCAGCCGGTGCTCGTCCAAGACCCAGGTCTCAGCCGGCGAGAGGTGCCCGACGAAGATCCCCGCGCCGTCGCCTCTCATCCCGCGCTCACGGAGGAGCGGGTGGGAGAACGGCTCCAGGTGAAGGATCTCGGCGTCCCTCTCATCGTCCCCCGTCTCCCCCGACGCCGCCCCGTGCCGCAGCGCCGCCATCCCCACGCCGCGCCAGGCGTCCCAGTTGATCGAGACGACCGGGAGGGCGTCGGAGGACGACTGGGCGAAGGCGTCCAGAAAGGCATTGGCCGCCGCGTAGTCGAGCTGCCCCGGACCGCCGACGAGAGCGTTGAGCGACGAGCAGAGCACGAGGAAATCGGGCGGGGCTTCGGCCTGGAGCTCGACCAGGAGATCCGCCAGGAGAAGCGTTCCCGTCACCTTGGGCGCCAGGACCGCCGCCATCTCCTCGCGGGTGCGAAACTGCGTCAGACCGCCCCCCGGGACCCCCGCCGCGTGGATCGCCCCGTCGACGCGACCGAAGCGCTCTCGCACCTCGCCGAGCAGCCAGCGCATCGAAGAGGCCTCGGTAACGTCGGCCGCCAGCGTCCAAACCTCTGCCCCGGCCGCCTCCATCTCGCGGAGGCGCCGGGCGATCCGCGCCGGGCGGCCCGCGCCGCGGGCGAGGGCCGGCCAGGCCTCCCGCTCCGGGAACGGCGAGCGGCCGACCAGCACCAGCTTCGCCCTCGCCTGCCGGGCGAGGAGGCCGGCGAGCTCCAGGCCCACCCCGCCGAGGCCGCCGGTGATCAGGTACGTTCCCCCCTCGCGGAGGGCCGGCGCACCCCGCGGGCTCAGCGAGGTCGGGGGGGCCGGCGGGGACGGCAAGGACAGCGGCTCGAAGACCCGCAGCCAGCGGACCGTGCCCCGGTAGGCGACGACCGGGTCCGCCGGGACGGCCAGCTCGGTCAGGAGGAGGTCGAGGAGCTGCCGCCCCCGCCGGCTCTCCGGCGGGAGGAGGGTGACGTCGATCGCCGCGCAGGTGATCCCGGGATACTCCTGGGGCAGGACCGCCGCCGGGCCGAGCAGGGTGGCCCGGATCGGGATCAGCTCCTCGCCGCCGGTGATCCGCTGCACCCCGGTCGAGACGATCCCCAGGTGGAGGGGCGGCCGGGCGCCCGCCGGGCGGCGGTCGCCCAGGGCTCGCGCCAGGTGAAACAGGCTGTAGAAGCCCCGCTCCTGCTCCTCCCCCACCTCCCGCGCGGCCCCGGCGCTCCACAGGTGGACGATCCGCGCCGGGACGAGCCCGCGCCGGGCGAGCTGTTCCAGGAGATCGGCGTAGTCCCCCGGCTCTCCCGGCCGGAGCACGAAGCCGCCCTCCGCGGTCGCCAGGAAGCGCTCCCCGGCATGGACGACCGCCACCTCCCGGCCCTGCTCCCGGAGGCGCGCCGCCAGGCCCTCGCCGAAACCGTCTTCGTCGGCGAAAACGAGCCAGCCCCCCGCTTCCGCCGCCGCCGGCAGGGCGCTCCCGGCGGTGGGGAAGACCTGGTGCCAGAGCGGCGCCCAGAACCAGCCGGCGACCTCGCCCTCCCCCACCGCCGTTCCCGCTCCGAGGGCGCGACGACGCAGCTTCTCCGCTCCCGCCGTCGGCTCGACCCAGTAGCGCTGGCGCTCGAACGGGTAGGTCGGCAGCGGCACCCGCCGCCGGCGTTCCTGGGCATGGAAGCCCGCCCAATCGACCTCGACGCCCACCAGCCAGAGCTGGCCCAGGGTGCGCAGGAGCGCCGCGTCGGCCCCCCGGCCGTCGCCCGGCTTCGGCAGGCTGGCGAGCACCGACGGTACGCTCGGCCGCTTCGGGTGCTGACGGACCAGGGCGGTGAGCGCCTGCCCGGGGCCGACCTCCAGGAACACCGCGGCGGGCCGCGCGAAGAGGGTTTCGAGGCCCGCCGCGAAGCGGACCGTCTCCCGCAGGTGCCGCACCCAGTAGCGCGGGGACGTCGCCTCCTCGGGCCGGATCCATGTCCCGGTCAGGTTGGAGACGAAGGGGATCTCCGGAGCCCTGAGGCGGAGCCCGGTGAAGGACGCCGCGAAGGACGCAAGCATGGGCTCCATGGCCGCCGAGTGGAAGGCATGCGAAGTGTGGAGGCGGCGCACCTCCCGGCCCTCCGCCGCCAGGCGGATCGCCAGCGCCTCGACCTCGCCGGAATCCCCCGAGACGACGCACATCGCGGGGCCGTTGACCGCGGCGAGCGAGAGCCCGCCGAGGAGCGGCCGCACCGCCGCTTCGGAGAGCGGCACCGCGAGCATCGATCCGCCCGGCATCTCCTGCATCAGGCGCCCGCGTTCGGCGACCAGCCGCAGGGCGTCCTCGAACGAGAAGACCCCGGCGAGGCAGGCCGCCACGTACTCGCCGACGCTGTGGCCGAGCATCGCCTGCGGCCGCAACCCCCACGCCATCCACAGCCGGGCCAGGGCATGCTCGACGACGAAGAGGGCCGGTTGCGCGAGAGCGGTCTGGGCCAGCCGCTCGGCCGCCGCCCCGGGATCGCCCTCCGGAGGGGCGAGCACCTGCCGCAGGTCGAGCCCCAGCCGCGGGCGCAGGAGCTCCGCCCCGCGGTCCACCTCGGCGCGGAAGACCGGCTCGGTGGCGTAGAGCTCGGCGCCCATCCCGGGATGCTGCGAGCCCTGGCCCGGGAAGAGGAAGAAGACCGGCCGCTCGCCGGCCCCGCGGGCGCGGGTCAGCACCCGCTTGGGATCGAGCGCGGTGAGGATCTGGCCGGCGTCCGCGGTCCCGGCGCAGACGGCGATGCGGCGCTGGTCGAGCTCGGCGCGCCCGAGAGCCAGGGTGTAGGCGACGTCCGCCAGGTCGAGATCAGGACACCGGCCGAGATGCTCGGCCAGATTTTTGGTGCTCTCCTCCAGGGCGGCCGCGGTGCGCGCCGAGAGGACCACGAGCTTCAGGGGACGCGCGGGGCTTCCGGCCGTCAGCTCCGGCGGCATCGACGGCATCGGCGGCTCCTCGAGCACGACGTGGGCGTTGGTGCCGCCGATCCCGAACGAGCTCACCCCGGCCCGCCGCGGGCCGCCCGCCGGCCAGGGGGTCGCGACCGTGGGGACGTAGAACGGACCCGAGGCGAAATCGATCTGCGGGTTCGGCCGCTCGAAATGCAGGCTCGGTGGGATGACCCCGCGCTCGACCGCCAGGGTCGCCTTGATCAGCGAGGCGATCCCCGCCGCCGCGTCGAGGTGACCCATGTTGCTCTTGAGCGAGCCCAGGGCGCAGGTGCCGGGCGCGGCGGTCGCGGCGAAGACCCGGGAGAGCGCCGCGACCTCGATCGGATCGCCGAGCGGAGTGCCGGTGCCGTGGGCCTCGATCATCCCGACGGTCGCGGCGTCGACACCGGCCAGCGCCTGGGCCATGGCGACCACCTCCGCCTGCCCTTCGACGCTGGGCACCGTATAGCCCATCTTCGAGGCACCGTCGTTGTTGAGCGCCGAGCCCAGGATCACGGCATGGATCGAGTCGCCGTCGTCGATCGCTTCGGCCAGCCGCTTGAGCACCACCAGACCCACCCCTTCCCCATCCAGGGTGCCCGCCGCCGCCGCGTCGAAAGGGCGGCAGTGCCCGTCCGGCGAGAAGATGCTGCCCGCCTGATAGGTCTGCCCTCCCTGGCGCGGCACGAGGAGCCGCACACCGCCGGCGAGCGCCAGGTCGCACTCGTTGTTGAGCAGGCTCTGCACCGCCAGATGAACCGCCACGAGGGACGTCGAGCAGGCCGTCTGCACCGTCAGGCTGGGGCCGCGCAATCCCAGCTTGTAGGAGATCCGGGTGGCCAGGAAGTCGGCACCGCTCCCCAGCATGGCCTGGAACGAGCCGACCGCTCCCATCACCTCCGCGTTGTGCTGCAGGTTCGACAGCAGATAGGTGTTGATCCCCGCCCCGGCGAAAACCCCGATCGGCCCCGGGAAGCGATGCGGCGCATAGCCCGCCCGCTCCAGCGCCTCCCAGGCGCACTCGAGGAGCAGCCGGTGCTGGGGATCGATCACCTCGGCCTCGCGCGGAGTGAAGCCGAAGAGCGCAGCGTCGAAGAGCTCGGCCCCGTCGAGCACCCCCCGCGCCCCGACGAAAGCCGGATCGGCCAGCCGCTCGGGTTCCACCCCGGCGTTCCGCAACTGCTCGGCGGAGAAGAAGGTGATCGACTCGACGCCGCCGACGAGGTTCTCCCAAAATCCGTCGACGTCCCGGCTGCCCGGGAACCGGCCCGCCATACCGACGATCGCGATGCCGCTCCCCGGGTTGCTGAAGGGGCTCTCCATGTCTACCTTTCTGATGCCGGGACGGTCTTGAGTACGCCCGGCTCTGGAGCTTCGTCCTCGGCCGTTCCATCCGCCGGAGGGAAGATTGGGGAGATCGCCACGGCGGCGGGACGGCGCGCCGCCCGTACCCCCCGTACCCGACGCCGCGCCTCCTGCTCTCCCGCCGCGCGGACGCGGGCGGCGCGCTCCTCAAGCTTCTGCACCGGCCCCGCCAGCTCCACCGGCCGAGAGCTCGCTTGCAGCCCGCTCAGATGCCGGGCAAGGGCGCCCGCGGTGGGGAATTTGAACAGATCGACGACCGGCACGGTGACGCCGCAGCGCTCCTGCAGCCGCTCCTGGATCGGCAGCAGGAGCAGGGAGTGGCCGCCGAGGGCGAAGAAATTGTCCGCGAGGCCGACCTCTTCGAGGTTCAGGATCTCCCGCCAGATCGAGACGACGGTCCGCTCGGCCTCACTGACCGGCGCCGCGGAGACGCTCTCCGGCGGAGCCAGAGGCGCCGGCAGAGCACTCCGGTCCAGCTCGCCGCCGGGGGTGTGAGGCAGCTCGTCCAGGATGACGAAGGCCTGGGGCAACATGTACTCCGGCAGCCGTCGGCGCAGAAAGGCGCGCAGCTCCTCGATATCGGTGGGCGAGCTGCCGGGCCGCGCCGGGCCAGCCACGACATAGGCCACCAGGCGCTCCTCCCCGGGCCGGTCGACGCGCCGGACGACCGCCGCCTCGGCGATCGCCGGGTGGGCGGCGAGGGCACCTTCGATCCTCCCCAGGTCGATCCGGTAGCCGCGAAGGTCCACCCACAGCAGTTGACGCCACTCGGCCGGCGCCAGCAGCGGCAGCTCCGAGAGCCGCCGCGACGGCTCCGCGAGGAGCGCCGCGACGAGGGCCGTAAAGCTGCCGCTCAAGCGCATCGCCGTCGCCGGGTCGAAGAGGTCGCGGTTGACCTCCAACAGGCCGCTCAACCGGCCGCCGCGGTCTTCCATGTAGACGGCGAGGTCGAACTTCGCGGTCCCTTCCACCGCCGGTAGCGGGGTGACCCCGAGGCCGGGGAGGTCGAGCCGGTCGGGCCGCGTCGAGGCCTCCAGCGCGAAGACCACCTGGTAGATCGGGTTGTGGCTCAGGTCGCGCCCGGGCCGCAGCTCCTCGACGATCTTCTCGAACGGCATCTCCTGGTGGGCATAGTCGGCGAGCACCGCGTCGCGCACCCGGCCGAGGAGGTCGCGGCAGGTGGGATCGCTCGCCAGGTCGAGACGCAGCGCCATGTTGTTGGCGAAGAAGCCGAGGAGCGATTCAAGCTCGACGCGATTGCGGTTGGCGGTCGGCGTCCCGAGGACCAGGTCGGTCTCCCCGCTGAAGCGGTTGAGGAGGGTCGCGAAGGAGGCGAGGAGGGTCATGAAGATCGTCGCGCCTTCCTCGCGGGCAAAAGCGCGGAGGGCAGGCGTCGTCGCCGGATCGAGCGCCAGGGGCCGGGAGCTGCCGCCATAGGTCTGCACCGGCGGCCGGGGCCGGTCGAACGGCAGCTCCAGGGCCGCGGGAGCTCCCGCCAACCGCTGCCGCCAGTAAGCGAGCAGCCGCTCGAGCACCGCGCCGCGGAGCCAGGCGCGCTGCCAGCGGGCGAAGTCCGCGTACTGGAGCGGCAGGGCGGGAAGGTCGGCGGCCGCCCCGGTCACCGCCGCGGTGTAGAGCGCCGCCAGCTCCTCGAAGAACAGGCGCAGCGACCAGCCGTCGATGATCACGTGGTGGAACGTGAGGAGCAGCAGATGGTGGTCCGCGTCCAGACGGATCAGAGTGGCGCGGAAGAGCGGCCCCCGGGCGAGGTCGAAGGGGGCGAGCGCCTCCGCCGCCACCCGGCGCTCGGCCTCGGCCTGGCGCGCCGCCTGAGGCAGCGCCGCGAGGTCGACCGCGGGCAAGGCAGGGACGAGGTGCTCCGCCACCACCTGAACCGGGCGCCCGGCCACGGCGCGGAGGCGGGTGCGGAGGATCGCGTGGCGCTCGACGACCCGTACCAGGGTCGCGTGGAGGGCGGCCCGGTCGAGGGTGCCTTCGAGGCGGACGCCGACGGGGAAATTGTAGACCGGGCTCCCCGGCTCCAGCCGGTCGAGGAACCAGAGCTGCTCCTGGGAGAAGGAGAGCGGCGGATCGCCGATGGCGCAGGCGTCGCCGGTCGCCGGGAGGAGGGGCGGCGCGGTCAACGCCTCCGGCGCCGGGGTGGCGCGGGCGCGGTCGACCTCGGCCGCCAGCGCCGCCACGGTCGGGTGGGTGAAGAGAGTCGAGAGCGGCAGCTCGATGTGGAACAGCTCCCGCGCCCGGGCCACGATCCGGGTGGCGAGGAGGGAGTGCCCGCCGAGCTCGAAGAAGTGGCCGTCGCCGGAGAGCACCGGGCTGCCGAGAACCGCCGACCAGATCCCGGCCAGCAGCTCCTCGGTCGGGCTGCCGAATCCCCCGCGGCTCTCTCCGACCGGACCGCCGAGGTCCAGGGTCAGAAGGGCCCGCCGGTCCACCTTGCCGCTCGGAGTGAGCGGCAGGGCTTCGAGGAAGACGACCGCCTGGGGCACCTCGTATTCGGGAAGCCGGGCGCGGAGAAAATGCCGCAGCTCCTCCCCCAGGCCGGCGGGGGGCGGCTCGCCGCCCCCGGAGGCGACGACGAACGCCACCAGGCGCCGGTCGCCCGACCTGCTCTCCCGGAGCGCCACGGCAGCCTTGCCGACCGCCGGATGAGCGAGCAACACGACCTCGATCTCCAAGAGGTCGACGCGGAAACCGCGGATCTTGACCTGGTGGTCCTCGCGACCGAGACATTGCAGAGCGCCGTCGGCGAGCCGGCGCGCCAGGTCCCCGGTACGGTAGATCCGGCTCCCCGCGCCGGCCGTGGTGACGAAGGGATGGGGGACAAATCGCTCGGCCGTCCATCCCGGCTGGCCGAGATAGCCGCGCGCCAGGGCCAGACCGCCGATGCAGATCTCGCCGATCGCCCCCACCGGCACCGGCTGGAGCGACGCGTCCAGGAGATAGGCATCGACCCCCGCGATCGGCCGTCCGACCGGCGGCAGGTCCGGCCAGCGCGCGGGATCGCCGGAGAGCCGGTGGCGGGTGACGACATGCGTCTCGGTGGGACCGTACTGGTTCTCCAGAAAGCCCCCCGTCCCGGCGAGGAAGGAGCGGATCTGCGGCGTGACCTGGAGCTGCTCCCCCGCGGTGAGGATCTCCGCGAGAGACGCCGCGCCGAGGCTCCCGGCGCCGACCGCCGCCGTCGCCAGCTGCTGGAGGGCGACGAAGGGGAGGAAGAGCCGCTCGATCCGGTGCCGGCAGAGGAAGCGCCACAGCCGATCCGGGTCCCGCCGCCGGTCTTCCGCCACCAGCACCAGGGTGCCGCCGGAGCCGAGGGTCGAGAGGATCTCCTGGAACGAGACGTCGAAGCCGAGCGGCGAAAACTGGAGCGTCCGCCGCGCCGCCGGCAGCTCCCCGAGCTGCCACTGGAGGAGATTTGCGAGCGACCCGTGCCGCATCGCCACTCCCTTGGGGACGCCGGTCGAGCCCGAGGTATAGAGGACGTAGGCCAGGGCACCGGGAGAGGGCGCCGGCAGGGCCGCCTCGCACCCGCGACCGTCCGGCGGGAGACCCCGGTCGAGACAGATCGCGGGCGGATCCCCGTTGCCCCGCGGCTCGGGCAGCCGGTCGAGCAGAGAGGAATGGACGAGGAGAACGACCGGCCGGGAGTCCGCGAGCAGGAAAGCGAGCCGCTCTCGCGGGTAGCTCGGATCGAGGGGGAGGCAGACCCCGCCGGCCCGGAGGACGGCGACGACCGCCAGGATGGTGTCGAGGGACCGTTCGAGCATCAGCCCGACGATTTCCTCCGGTCCGACCCCCGCCCGCCGCAGGAAGCCGGCCAGCCGGCGGCTCCGGGAGTCGAGCTCCCCATAGGTCAGACCGGTGCCGCCCGGACCGACGACGGCGAGCGCGTCGGGGGCCGCGCCCACCTCGCAGGCGAAGCTGTCCAGGCAGGGGCGGACGCTCCTCGCGCCGCCGCTCCCGGCATTCCCTTCCGTCCATTCCGCGAGGATCTGATGGCGCTCGCCGGCACCCAGGATCGGCAGATCCGCAATGCGGGCCCGGGGATCGGCGACGATCCCCTCGACCAACCGCTCGAAGGCGTCGACCCAACGCCGGATCGTCACCGCGTCGAAGAGATCGGTGCTGTACTCCAGGTTGCCGCCGAGCCCCTCGCCGTCCGGACGCAGCCCAAGCAGCAGATCGAGCTTCGCCGTCCGGCTGGGGACTTCGACGGGCACGAGCACCGCCTCTCCCCAGCCGAGGGCGGGCATGGGCGCGTTGAGCAGCGACAGCATCACCTGAACGAGCGGGTTGTGGACCAGGCTGCGCTGCGGCTGGAGCTCGGCGACCAGACGCGCGAAGGGCAGCTCCTGGTGCAGGTAGGCGCCGAGGGTCGCCTGCCGCACCCGCTCCAGGAGGTCGTCCAGGCCGAGCTCGCCGTCCAGCCGGGTGCGGAGCACCAGGGTATTGACGAACAGCCCGATCAGCCCTTCCACTTCGACCGGGCTGCGATTGGCGACC
>CAVWNC010000003.1:2000000-3161445 GCA_963756455.1 uncultured Acidobacteriota bacterium | reverse complement strand
CGCTGCTGGGCAAACGACAGCGGCAGATCGCTGCCGCGAGCCACCCGCACGAGCGGCGGCGCCGAGGCACCGGATGCGCCGGAAGCGTCGCGCAGGCTGCTCTCCACCATGGCCGCCAGATCCGACACCGTCGGGTGCTCGAACAGAGAACGCAGCGGCAGATCCACCGACAGCGCCTGGCGAACCCGCGACATGACCTGCGTCGCCAGAAGCGAGTGACCGCCCAGCTCGAAGAAGTTTTCCCCCGCTCCCACCCGATCCAGACGCAGGCCTCTTCCCAGATCCCGCACAGAACCTCCTCGACCGGACGGCGCGGCGCCTCGGGACCGAGCGGCACAAACTCCGGACGCTCCCGCTCCGGAGCCGGCAGCGACCGACGATCCACCTTGCCGTTGATCGTCAGCGGCAGCGAAGCAAGCTCCACGATCGACGACGGAACCAGCGGCTCGGGAAGCTGGAGCCTCAGAGCCTCGCGCAGCGCAGAGCCACCCGGACCGCCCACCACATAGGCCACCAGACGACGGTCTCCCGGCACGTCCTCCCGCACCACCACCACCGCCTCCCGAACCCCGGGCGCAACCGCCAAAGCCGCCTCGATCTCCCCCAGCTCGATCCGGAAGCCGCGCACCTTCACCTGCTGGTCGATACGACCCAGGTACTCGACGTCACCCCCGGCCAGACGCCGGACCAGATCTCCCGAACGGTACAGCCGCGAGCCCGGCTCGCCCCAGGCGTCCGGAACGAAACGCTCCGCCGTCAGATCCGGACGCCCCAGGTAACCCCGCGACAGACCCGCCCCAGACACGCACAGCTCACCCGGAGCTCCCACCGGTTGCGGCACGAGGCCGGCAGCCAACACCCGCACGCTCAGGTCCGGAATCGCCCGACCGATCACGCTGCCCGACTCGCCCAACACCTCGGACTCCGCGAGCGAACGGTAGGTCACGTGCACCGTCGTCTCCGTGATCCCGTACATGTTGACCAGAACGGGAGACTCCGCCCCATGGCGCAAAACCCAGGGGCGCAGGCTCGAAACGTCCAAGGCCTCCCCGCCGAAGATCACCAGGCGCAGCGACAGATCCACCCCGCCCCCACACTCCTCCTCCGCACCCTGCAGCTGGCGGAACGCCGAAGGAGTCTGGTTCAGAACCGTCACCCCCTCCTCCCCGAGCAGACGGTAGAAAGATTCCGGCGAGCGGCTCACCCAGTACGGCACCACCACCAGGCTCCCACCGTACGCCAGGGCGCCCCACATCTCCCACACCGAAAAATCGAAGGCGAAAGAGTGAAAAAGCGTCCACACGTCCCCAGGACCGAAACCGAACCAAGACTCCGTCGCCGTCAGCAGACGACCCACGTTGCCATGGCTCACCAGAACCCCACGCGGGCGACCCGTCGAGCCCGACGTGTAGATCACATAGGCCAGGTTCTCAGCAACCACGGAGCTGGAGACCGGACCGTCCTCCCCAACCTCCGCTTCCAAATCCTCCAGGTCGATCCGCTCCACTCCGACCGTGGGTAGAGAGGATGCCAGACGGCGCTCGCTCACCACCAGCCGGACCCCCGCATCCGCGAGCAGGAAACCCAGACGCTCCTTAGGGTAGGCCGGATCGAGCGGCAGGTAGGCGCCCCCCGCCTTGAGCACGCCGAGAATCGCCACCACCAGCGAAGGAGAGCGCTCCAGGCAGACCCCCACCACCACCTCCGGACCCACCCCCAGCCCCTGAAGACGGTGCCCCAGGCGGTTGGCGCGCGACTCCAATTCCCCGTAGCTCAGACCCTCCAACCCCATCAACACCGCAGGGGATTGGGGAGAGCGCCGCGCCTGCGCCGAGAAACGCTCGTGCAGGACAGGACCCGAAGAGAAAAGACTCACATCCCCCCACTCCGCAAGAAGCTGCGCCTGCTCCTCCGGCGTCAGAAGCGGCAGATCCGACAGGGCCCGCCCCGGCTCGCTCGTCCCTCCCGCGAGCAGGGTCGCGAGATGGCCCAGCATCCGCCGCACCGTCGAGCCGTCGAAGAGGTCCGTCCGGTACTCCAGGAGACCACCCAGACGGCCCGCCGCCTCCAGACCGGTCAGGATCAGATCGAAGTGCACCGTGTCGGGCCGCACGTTGAGCGAGCTCCAGTGCAGGCCCGACAGGTCCATCGCGTCGCGCCGCATGTTGTGGAAGTCGACCACCACCTGGAAGAGCGGCTCGTGGCTGAGGCTGCGCTCGGGCTTGAGGTCCTCGACCAGCATCTCGAAGGGCAGGTCCTGGTGAGCGTAGGCTTCGAGCACCACCGGCCGCAGACGGCCCACCAGAGCGCCGAAGCCGGGATCGCCAGACAGATCGCCGCGCAGGACCAGCGTGTTGACGAAAAACCCGATCAGACCCTCGGTCTCCAGCCGGTTGCGGCCCGCGATCGGAGTCCCCACGCTCAGATCCTCTTGCCCCGTGTAACGCCAAAGCAGCGCCTGGAACCCCGAAAGCAGAGTCATGAAAAGCGTCGAGCCCTCCCGACGGCTGAACGATCGCAACGAATCCCACAGAGAGCCCGGCAGCGCCAGAGGCTCGCTGCTGCCGCGGAAGCTCTGCACCGAGGGACGCGGACGGTCCGTCGGCAGATCCAGCACCGGCGGCGCGCCCGACAGCCGCTGCCGCCAATAGGACAGCTCCGCCGACAGAACCTCGCCCGACAGCCAGCTCCGCTGCCAGCTCGCGAAGTCGGCATACTGGATCGCAAGCTCCGGAAGCGGGCTCGCAAGGCCCTGCCGGAAAGACTCGTAAAGCGCGCTCACCTCGCGCACCAGAACGCCCGTCGACCAGCCGTCGCTGATGATGTGATGCAGGGTGAAGAGCACCACGTGCTCGGTCTCGCCCTCGACCAGAAGCGCCGCCCGCAGCAGCGGACCGCGACCGAGGTCGAAGGGCCGACGCGCCTCGGCCACCACCAGGCGCTGGACCTCGGGGTCCCGCGCCGCCGCCGCCAGCCCCGACAGATCGACCTGCGCCAGCACCACCGGACCCGCGGCGCCGATGGCCTGCATGGGGCCTCTCTCCCCCGCCGGGAACACCGTCCGCAGCGGCTCGTGACGGCGCACGATCTCCTCCAGGCTCGCCGCCAGAGACGCACGGTCCAGACGCCCGCTCAAACGCAGCGCCGTCGGCATGTTGTACGCCGGGCTGCCCGGCTCCAGCTGGTCGATGAACCACAGCCGCTGCTGGGCAAACGACAGCGGCAGATCGCTGCCGCGAGCCACCCGCACGAGCGGCGGCGCCGAGGCACCGGATGCGCCGGAAGCGTCGCGCAGGCTGCTCTCCACCACGGCCGCCAGATCCGACACCGTCGGGTGCTCGAACAGAGAACGCAGCGGCAGATCCACCGACAGCGCCTGGCGAACCCGCGACATGACCTGCGTCGCCAGAAGCGAGTGACCGCCCAGCTCGAAGAAGTTTTCCCCCGCTCCCACCCGATCCAGACGCAGGACCTCTTCCCAGATCCCGCACAGAACCTCCTCGACCGGACGGCGCGGCGCCTCGGGACCGAGCGGCACAAACTCCGGACGCTCCCGCTCCGGAGCCGGCAGCGACCGACGATCCACCTTGCCGTTGATCGTCAGCGGCAGCGAAGCAAGCTCCACGATCGACGACGGAACCAGCGGCTCGGGAAGCTGGAGCCTCAGAGCCTCGCGCAGCGCAGAGCCACCCGGACCGCCCACCACATAGGCCACCAGACGACGGTCTCCCGGCACGTCCTCCCGCACCACCACCACCGCCTCCCGAACCCCGGGCGCAACCGCCAAAGCCGCCTCGATCTCCCCCAGCTCGATCCGGAAGCCGCGCACCTTCACCTGCTGGTCGATACGACCCAGGTACTCGACGTCACCCCCGGCCAGACGCCGGACCAGATCTCCCGAACGGTACAGCCGCGAGCCCGGCTCGCCCCAGGCGTCCGGAACGAAACGCTCCGCCGTCAGATCCGGACGCCCCAGGTAACCCCGCGACAGACCCGCCCCAGACACGCACAGCTCACCCGGAGCTCCCACCGGTTGCGGCACGAGGCCGGCAGCCAACACCCGCACGCTCAGGTCCGGAATCGCCCGACCGATCACGCTGCCCGACTCGCCCAACACCTCGGACTCCGCGAGCGAACGGTAGGTCACGTGCACCGTCGTCTCCGTGATCCCGTACATGTTGACCAGAACGGGAGACTCCGCCCCATGGCGCAAAACCCAGGGGCGCAGGCTCGAAACGTCCAAGGCCTCCCCGCCGAAGATCACCAGGCGCAGCGACAGATCCACCCCGCCCCCACACTCCTCCTCCGCACCCTGCAGCTGGCGGAACGCCGAAGGAGTCTGGTTCAGAACCGTCACCCCCTCCTCCCCGAGCAGACGGTAGAAAGATTCCGGCGAGCGGCTCACCCAGTACGGCACCACCACCAGGCTCCCACCGTACGCCAGGGCGCCCCACATCTCCCACACCGAAAAATCGAAGGCGAAAGAGTGAAAAAGCGTCCACACGTCCCCAGGACCGAAACCGAACCAAGACTCCGTCGCCGTCAGCAGACGACCCACGTTGCCATGGCTCACCAGAACCCCACGCGGGCGACCCGTCGAGCCCGACGTGTAGATCACATAGGCCAGGTTCTCAGCAACCACGGAGCTGGAGACCGGACCGTCCTCCCCAACCTCCGCTTCCAAATCCTCCAGGTCGATCCGCTCCACTCCGACCGTGGGTAGAGAGGATGCCAGACGGCGCTCGCTCACCACCAGCCGGACCCCCGCATCCGCGAGCAGGAAACCCAGACGCTCCTTAGGGTAGGCCGGATCGAGCGGCAGGTAGGCGCCCCCCGCCTTGAGCACGCCGAGAATCGCCACCACCAGCGAAGGAGAGCGCTCCAGGCAGACCCCCACCACCACCTCCGGACCCACCCCCAGCCCCTGAAGACGGTGCCCCAGGCGGTTGGCGCGCGACTCCAATTCCCCGTAGCTCAGACCCTCCAACCCCATCAACACCGCAGGGGATTGGGGAGAGCGCCGCGCCTGCGCCGAGAAACGCTCGTGCAGGACAGGACCCGAAGAGAAAAGACTCACATCCCCCCACTCCGCAAGAAGCTGCGCCTGCTCCTCCGGCGTCAGAAGCGGCAGATCCGACAGGGCCCGCCCCGGCTCGCTCGTCCCTCCCGCGAGCAGGGTCGCGAGATGGCCCAGCATCCGCCGCACCGTCGAGCCGTCGAAGAGGTCCGTCCGGTACTCCAGGAGACCACCCAGACGGCCCGCCGCCTCCAGACCGGTCAGGATCAGATCGAAGTGCACCGTGTCGGGCCGCACGTTGAGCGAGCTCCAGTGCAGGCCCGACAGGTCCATCGCGTCGCGCCGCATGTTGTGGAAGTCGACCACCACCTGGAAGAGCGGCTCGTGGCTGAGGCTGCGCTCGGGCTTGAGGTCCTCGACCAGCATCTCGAAGGGCAGGTCCTGGTGAGCGTAGGCTTCGAGCACCACCGGCCGCAGACGGCCCACCAGAGCGCCGAAGCCGGGATCGCCAGACAGATCGCCGCGCAGGACCAGCGTGTTGACGAAAAACCCGATCAGACCCTCGGTCTCCAGCCGGTTGCGGCCCGCGATCGGAGTCCCCACGCTCAGATCCTCTTGCCCCGTGTAACGCCAAAGCAGCGCCTGGAACCCCGAAAGCAGAGTCATGAAAAGCGTCGAGCCCTCCCGACGGCTGAACGATCGCAACGAATCCCACAGAGAGCCCGGCAGCGCCAGAGGCTCGCTGCTGCCGCGGAAGCTCTGCACCGAGGGACGCGGACGGTCCGTCGGCAGATCCAGCACCGGCGGCGCGCCCGACAGCCGCTGCCGCCAATAGGACAGCTCCGCCGACAGAACCTCGCCCGACAGCCAGCTCCGCTGCCAGCTCGCGAAGTCGGCATACTGGATCGCAAGCTCCGGAAGCGGGCTCGCAAGGCCCTGCCGGAAAGACTCGTAAAGCGCGCTCACCTCGCGCACCAGAACGCCCGTCGACCAGCCGTCGCTGATGATGTGATGCAGGGTGAAGAGCACCACGTGCTCGGTCTCGCCCTCGACCAGAAGCGCCGCCCGCAGCAGCGGACCGCGACCGAGGTCGAAGGGCCGACGCGCCTCGGCCACCACCAGGCGCTGGACCTCGGGGTCCCGCGCCGCCGCCGCCAGCCCCGACAGATCGACCTGCGCCAGCACCACCGGACCCGCGGCGCCGATGGCCTGCATGGGGCCTCTCTCCCCCGCCGGGAACACCGTCCGCAGCGGCTCGTGACGGCGCACGATCTCCTCCAGGCTCGCCGCCAGAGACGCACGGTCCAGACGCCCGCTCAAACGCAGCGCCGTCGGCATGTTGTACGCCGGGCTGCCCGGCTCCAGCTGGTCGATGAACCACAGCCGCTGCTGGGCAAACGACAGCGGCAGATCGCTGCCGCGAGCCACCCGCACGAGCGGCGGCGCCGAGGCACCGGATGCGCCGGAAGCGTCGCGCAGGCTGCTCTCCACCACGGCCGCCAGATCCGACACCGTCGGGTGCTCGAACAGAGAACGCAGCGGCAGATCCACCGACAGCGCCTGGCGAACCCGCGACATGACCTGCGTCGCCAGAAGCGAGTGACCGCCCAGCTCGAAGAAGTTTTCCCCCGCTCCCACCCGATCCAGACGCAGGGCCTCTTCCCAGATCCCGCACAGAACCTCCTCGACCGGACGGCGCGGCGCCTCGGGACCGAGCGGCACAAACTCCGGACGCTCCCGCTCCGGAGCCGGCAGCGACCGACGATCCACCTTGCCGTTGATCGTCAGCGGCAGCGAAGCAAGCTCCACGATCGACGACGGAACCAGCGGCTCGGGAAGCTGGAGCCTCAGAGCCTCGCGCAGCGCAGAGCCACCCGGACCGCCCACCACATAGGCCACCAGACGACGGTCTCCCGGCACGTCCTCCCGCACCACCACCACCGCCTCCCGAACCCCGGGCGCAACCGCCAAAGCCGCCTCGATCTCCCCCAGCTCGATCCGGAAGCCGCGCACCTTCACCTGCTGGTCGATACGACCCAGGTACTCGACGTCACCCCCGGCCAGACGCCGGACCAGATCTCCCGAACGGTACAGCCGCGAGCCCGGCTCGCCCCAGGCGTCCGGAACGAAACGCTCCGCCGTCAGATCCGGACGCCCCAGGTAACCCCGCGACAGACCCGCCCCAGACACGCACAGCTCACCCGGAGCTCCCACCGGTTGCGGCACGAGGCCGGCAGCCAACACCCGCACGCTCAGGTCCGGAATCGCCCGACCGATCACGCTGCCCGACTCGCCCAACACCTCGGACTCCGCGAGCGAACGGTAGGTCACGTGCACCGTCGTCTCCGTGATCCCGTACATGTTGACCAGAACGGGAGACTCCGCCCCATGGCGCAAAACCCAGGGGCGCAGGCTCGAAACGTCCAAGGCCTCCCCGCCGAAGATCACCAGGCGCAGCGACAGATCCACCCCGCCCCCACACTCCTCCTCCGCACCCTGCAGCTGGCGGAACGCCGAAGGAGTCTGGTTCAGAACCGTCACCCCCTCCTCCCCGAGCAGACGGTAGAAAGATTCCGGCGAGCGGCTCACCCAGTACGGCACCACCACCAGGCTCCCACCGTACGCCAGGGCGCCCCACATCTCCCACACCGAAAAATCGAAGGCGAAAGAGTGAAAAAGCGTCCACACGTCCCCAGGACCGAAACCGAACCAAGACTCCGTCGCCGTCAGCAGACGACCCACGTTGCCATGGCTCACCAGAACCCCACGCGGGCGACCCGTCGAGCCCGACGTGTAGATCACATAGGCCAGGTTCTCAGCAACCACGGAGCTGGAGACCGGACCGTCCTCCCCAACCTCCGCTTCCAAATCCTCCAGGTCGATCCGCTCCACTCCGACCGTGGGTAGAGAGGATGCCAGACGGCGCTCGCTCACCACCAGCCGGACCCCCGCATCCGCGAGCAGGAAACCCAGACGCTCCTTAGGGTAGGCCGGATCGAGCGGCAGGTAGGCGCCCCCCGCCTTGAGCACGCCGAGAATCGCCACCACCAGCGAAGGAGAGCGCTCCAGGCAGACCCCCACCACCACCTCCGGACCCACCCCCAGCCCCTGAAGACGGTGCCCCAGGCGGTTGGCGCGCGACTCCAATTCCCCGTAGCTCAGACCCTCCAACCCCATCAACACCGCAGAGGATTGGGGAGAGCGCCGCGCCTGCGCCGAGAAACGCTCGTGCAGGACAGGACCCGAAGAGAAAAGACTCACATCCCCCCACTCCGCAAGAAGCTGCGCCTGCTCCTCCGGCGTCAGAAGCGGCAGATCGCCGATCAACGCGTCCGGGTAGGAACCGAGCTCGCCCAGCAGGAAGCGGAACTGTCGCAACATTCTGGTGGCGGTAACGGCACTGAAGCACAGGTCGTGTACGAACTCGATCCGCAACTCGGCCCCGGGCAGGACGACGACGCTGAAGGGGAAGTTGTTGCGGAACGACGATCGGCGCTCGACGATGGAGAAATTCCGGCGCGGGTCCTCGGCCGCGACGTCAACCGGGAAGTTCTCGACCGCCACGATCGTCTCGAAGAGCATTCGCCCCTTGGGGACATCGCTCCAGCGCTGGATATCGACCAACGGCGTGAACTCATACTGTCTCTGCTCGACCTGGCGTTCCTGGCTCTCCGCCAACCAGGAGCCCAGGGTCCTCCAACTCGGGACGTGGACGCGAGCCGGAACTGTATTGATGAACACGCCGATCATCGCCTCGACACCGCGAAGATGGGGCGGCCGGCCCGAAACCGTGACGCCGTAGACGAGATCTTCGGCACCGCAATAGCGGCTCAGGAGAACGGCCCAGGCCCCCTGGACCAGAGTGCTGAGGGTCAGGTGCCGCCGGCGCGCCCCCGCCTGGAACGCCAGGGTTTCGCCGGTCGACAGAGAAGCTGTCTGCTTGGCGTAGCCCGAGTTGGTATCGAGCGTGTCCGCCGCACGATCGCGCGGCAGTTGATTGGGCACCTCGAAGCCCCGCAGCAACCCTCGCCAGTACGCCTCAGTCTCAGTCCAGTACTGCTCCATCTGCCACTCGATGTAGCTCCGGTACGGCGGGGCGGGTGCGAGTTGCGGATCCCGTCCCGCGCTGAAGCTCTCGTAGAGGAGCATGAACTCCCGCATGAGCAGGGCGTTTGACCGACCATCCAGGATCAGGTGGTGATAGCTACGAACGAAGTAATAGTCCTCGTCCGCCACCTGGACGAGAGCCCAGCGCAACAGCGGCGGCCGGTCGAGCGCGAACCCCTGAGCACGGTCCGCCGCCAGGAAGGCCTGGAGCCAGGCCTCCAGCTCCGCCTCTTGAAGCCCTCTGGCATCCCGTTCCACCCAGGGCAGCTCCACGGCCTCGAGCACCGCCTGCAGCGGCTCGTCGAGATCGGCGAGAACAGCGGTCCGCAGGACCGGATGGCGCTCGATCAGACGCTGCAAGGCACGGCGCAGGGAGGGCACGTCGAGCTTTCCGTGCAGCCGGTAGGTAGGCTGCTCGAAGTAGACCTCGGACCCCGGCGTCGCAAGCGTATGAAAGAGGATGCCTCGCTGCGCGTGGGACAGCGGATAGAGGTCATCGACCCGAGAGCCCAGCGCGGCCCTACGATCCGGCGCCAGGGGGAAGTTCTTGAGCGCAGCAACCGGCGTTTCCCCAGACAGGCAGTGAGCGATCAGCGACCGCAGATGGGCGAGGAAGGCCTGCGCCAGCGCCTCGACCGTCTCCTGACGATGGAGCGCCGTGCTGTACGCCCATCGCACCTGCAGCTCCCCGCCGACGATCCTGCAGCCGAGGTCGAGAATCCAGCGCCGCCCGCCGAGCGGATGGCGCAAGGGGCCGGTGGATTCGCCGGCCGGCTGGAAGGGAGAGGAGGATGACAACGCCTGGTCCAACTGTCCGAGATAGTTGAAGACCAGTTGACGATCGGGGAGAGCCGCCAACCGTCTCGCCGCCTCCCCCTCGCCGAGATAACGCAGGACTCCAAATCCGACCCCGTGATGGGGCACTCTGCGCAGTTGTTCCTTGACCGTCTGGAGGACCTCTCCCGGTTCGCGGCGATCGCCCAGGTCCAGGGCTACGGGGAAGATCGCCGTGAACCAGCCGACGGTCCGCGACAGGTCCAGGCCTTCCGTCATCTCTTCCCTGCCATGGCTCTCGAGGTCCAGGCAGAGCTGGCGCGACCCCGTCCAATCCAACATCGTCAGGGCCAGAGCCGCCAGCAGGACGTCGTTGATCTGGGTGCGATAGACGCGCGGCACCTGCCGAAGGAGGGCCTCCGTCTCGTCGGGCGTGAGATTCGTCGCCAAGACCCGGGTCGAATCGGCCCGGTTGGCACCGGACGGGAAATCCAGCGGCAGGCGCGTCGCAGACAGGCCCGACTCATCCAGCCAATAGCCGAGATCGCTCTCGAACCCACCCTCCTTTGCGAGATGGACGAGGCTCTCCGCCCAGGCCTTGAACGAGGTCGTCCGGGCCGCCAGCCGGACGGGCCGCTGCTGCTCGAAGATGGCGATAGGCGGTCTCCAGATCCTCAAGGAGGATGCGCCAGGAGACGCCATCCACCGCGAGATGATGGACGGTGAGGAGCAGACGGCCGGGGCGACCGCGTCCCTGGTCGAACAGGGCAACCCGCAGGAGCGGTCCCTCTGAGAGGTCGAGGCTCGCTTGCAGAGCCGCAGCCGCCCTTTCGAGGCTCTTTACCTGTTCCTCCCCGCGGATGCCGGACAGGTCGAGGCGGGTGAACGGGACCCGGCCGTCCGGCGCGACCGCGCGCTGCCGGTAACTCTCCCCATCCCGCTCGAAGCGCAGGCGCAGGGCGTCATGGTGGGCGAGCAGGTGCCCGAGCGCTTCTCCGAGAAGGAGGGAATCCAAGCCCTCTCGTGCCTCCAGGAGCACGGCCTGGTTGAAGTGGTGGGGAGCGGGTAGATCCTGCGCGAAAAACCAGTGCTGGATCGGCGCCAGCGGTACCGGGCCGGCTATCGGACCCAGCCCGCCGGCCAAGGCCGGCACCGCTTCGAGCAATGGGCGGAGCGCGATGATCGTCGGATGCTCGAAGAGCTGCTTGACCGTGAGGCGGATTCCCGCCTGGGCCGCGCGAGCGACGATCTTGATGCATAGGATCGAATCGCCGCCGAGCTCGAAAAGGTTGTCCTCGATTCCGACCCTGTCGACGCGCAGAACCTCGGCCCAGAGGGATGCCAGAGTCTGCTCGACCGGATCGCGCGGCGGCTGGTAGCCGGCCCGCGCCTCGGCCGGCATCGCATCGGGCGCGGGCAACGCGCGCCGGTCCACCTTCCCATTGACCGTCAGAGGCAGGCCGGATAGCCCGACGAAAGCGGCCGGCACCATGTAGTCCGGCAGCCTCTCCTGGAGCCGCTCCCGCAGGGACGGGACTCTCGCCGCCTCGGCAGGGACTACGTAGGCCACGAGGCGTACCTCTCCCGGAGCGCTCTCGTGCGCGACGACCACGGCGTCCCGGACGCCGGGCGCCTGGCGCAGCTCCGACTCGATCTCTCCGAGCTCGATGCGAAATCCCCGCACCTTGACCTGATGGTCGATCCGCCCCATGAACTCGAGATCGCCGTCGGGCGCGAGACGGGCGAGGTCCCCTGAGCGATAGAGCCGTGCCCCGGGCACATCGCTCCAAGGGTCCGGGATGAAGCGCTCGGCTGTCAGCCCGGGACGGTCGAGATAGCCGCGGGCGAGCCCGGCCCCGCCGACCAGGATCTCTCCGGGAACGCCGATCGGGAGGGCCGCGAGGTCCGGACCGACGAGATCGACGGAAAGATCGCCGATGGGCCGTCCTATCCGGCTTCCACGCTCCTGGCGCAGATCCTCGCTCGTCACGGCACGATAGGTGACGTGGACCGTGGTCTCGGTGATCCCGTACATGTTGACCAACCGCGGGGTGCGATCGCCCTGCAGCGCGAACCAGGGTGCAAGACTTTGGAGCTCGAGAGCCTCGCCGCCGAAGACGACGAGCCGCAGCGAGAGGGGATCTCCGGCCCCCTGTTTCCGGCGGGCCTCCTCGGCCGAGATCAACTGCCTGAAGGCGGAGGGGGTCTGATTGAGCACCGTCACCGCCTCTTGGACGAGGAGCTCGCAGAAGGCCTCCGGCGAACGGCTGAGCCAGTAGGGCACGACCACCAGCCTCCCACCGTGGAGGAGCGCACCCCACAGCTCCCAGACCGAAAAGTCGAACGAGTAGGAGTGGAAGAGGGTCCAGACGTCGTCCGGGCCGAAGCCGAACTGCGAGCGGGTGGCGGTGAAGAGCCGGACCACTTCGTGGTGCCGCACCGCGACACCCTTCGGCCTGCCGGTCGACCCGGAGGTGTAGATCACGTAAGCCAGGTTCTCCGGCAAGACCTCCGCCGCGGGCTCGACCGGCGCGCTCTCCGCGGGGTCGCCGCCCTCCCTTTCCAGGCACACGACGGTGGCGCGATGCTCGGGTAGCGCATCGAGCAGCGCCTGCTGCGTCACCAGCACGGGAGAAGCCAGGCCGGCCTGGGAGTCCTCGAGAATCCAGGCCAGACGCTCACGGGGTGCACCTGGATCGAGCGGAACATACGCTCCGCCAGCCTTGAGCACGCCGAGGATTCCCACCACGAGATCGATCGAGCGCTCGAGACAGATCCCCACCCGCACCTCCGGTCCCACCCCCAGGTCTCGCAGCTGGCGCGCCAGCCGGTTCGACCTCAGGGAGAGCTCGCGGTAGGTCAGGACACTCCACGCCGCACACCACCGCCATGGCGCCCGGGTCCCGTTCGACCTGAGCTTCGAAGAGAGTCTGGAGACAGGCCCGCGGCGGCTCCTCTCCCGGAGCGTTCCATTCGAGCCGGAGCTGATGACCCTCGGCCGGCGTCAGCAATGGCAGGTCGGCGAGCCGCGCCTCGGGAGCGGCGGCGAACGACGCGAGGAGTGCCGTGAGCTGCTGCAACATCCGCCCGACCATGGGGGCGGTGAGATGCTCCGCCTGGTAGGCAGCTTCGAAGCGCAGCTCCCGGCCGGGAGCGACGACCAGGGCCACGGGATAGTTGGTGCTGTAGGTCGAGCGTCGCTCGGCGATGGCGAGACTCTCCTGGGAACGCCGTAGAGAGGGATCCACCGGGAAGTTCTCGAAGACGAGAATGGTCTCGAAGAGCGACTGGCCCGCGGTGAAACCGGTCCAACGCTGGACGTCGACGAGCGGAGTCGACTCGTGTTGCCGGAGCTCTACCTGCCCCTCCTGGAGCTCGGTCAGCCAGGGGAGCAGAGTCGCGAGAGGAGAAATCCGGACTCGCACGGGAAGGGTATTGATGAAGAGGCCCACCATGGACTCAACACCCGCGAGCTGCGGCGGGCGACCGGAGAGCGTCGCCCCATAGACCAGGTCTTCGTCGCCCGAGTAGCGACCGAGCAGGAGCGACCAGGCACCGTGAACGAGGGTGTTCAAGGTCAACCCATGGCGACGCGCCAGACCCTGGAGATCCTCGGTCGCAGCCGCGCTCAGCCCGGCCGCCTGCTTGTCGCAGAGCCCGACGGGAGCGAAAGCTGCCGGTGTCCGATCGCGAGGCAGGCGGTTCGGCCGGGTGAAGCCCTGGAGCTGCCTTTGCCAGTAAGCCTTCTCTCCGCTCCGGTCCAGGCTGGCCAACCAGGCGATGTAGTCGCGATAGGGGCGCGGGGCGGGAGACTGCGGCTCGCGCCCCTCCTGGAATGCCGTGTAGGCGGCCAGGAGCTCGGCCAGGAGCATCGCGTTCGACCAACCATCGAGCAACAGGTGGTGATAGCTGCGGACCAGATAATACTCACCAGGCCGCAGGTGGATGAGCGTCCAGCGCAAGAGCGGTGCGCTCGCCAGCCTGAATCCACGCCGCCGGTCGGCGGCGAGGAAGGAATCGAGCCAGGGACCCAACTCCGCGTCCGGTACTCCGCTCACGTCCTCCTCCTGCCAGGGCGGCTCGATGCCCTCGATCACCGCCTGCAGCGGTTCCTCCAACCCTTCCCAGAGGAACGCCGTGCGCAGGACCGGATGGCGCTCGACGAGCAAAGCGAAGGCACGGCGGAGAGCCGGCACGTCGAGATCACCCCGCAGCAGCTGGCTCGTCTGCTCGAAATAGATCTCGGACTCGGGGCTCGCGAGGGCATGGAAGAGCATCCCCTTCTGGGCGTGCGACAGCGGGTAGAGATCGGCGATACGCAGGCCCTGACCGGCCAGACGATGGAGGGTCGTCCGGTCGATTCCGGCCAGCGGGAAGTCCGACGGCGTGTAGAACGGCACGCCGGGCTCAAGGCAGAAGGAGATCAGCTCGCGCAGCCGTCGCAGGAAGCCGTCCGCCAGCCGCTCGATCGTCTCTCGGCGATAGAGGTTCGCGCTGTAGCTCCACTTCATCTGCAGACGACCATCGCTCACCCGGCCGCCGACGTCGAGCCGCCGCAGCCGCAGGCCGCCCCGACCGCGCATCTCACCGGGCGCTTCCGGGGCCTCACGGAACGGCGAGACATCGGAGAGCACCCGGTCGAGCTGGCCCAGGTAGTTGAAGCTCACCTCGCTGCGCGGCAGGGCGGCGAGGGCCCTCGCCGCCTCCTCCCCACCCAGGTAATACAGGAGACCATGGCCGATTCCATGGCGGGGGATGGAGCGCAGTTGCTCCTTGACCGTCGCCAGGAGATCGGGGCCGCCGGCGAGAGCACCGGCCTCGCCGGAGCCGAGGAGCACGGGGTAGAGCGCGGTGAACCAGCCCACCGTACGCGAGAGGTCGAGATCGGCGGCGATCTCCTCGCGGCCGTGACCCTCGAGGTCCACGAGCAGCTTCCCCTGGCCGCTCCAGTCGGCCACCGAGAGCACAAGGGCGGTCAAGAGCACGTCGTTGATCCGCACCCGGCGCGCCTCGGGAACCCTGAGCAGCAGGGCGTCCGTCTCGTCCTTCCCCAGCGACGCGGTGACGACGCGGGTCGAGGCCACGCTGTTGATCCCTTGCGGAAAGTCGACCGGCAGCGTCGGAACAGTCCCGCGAGCCGCGGTCGACCAGTAGGCGAGCTCTGGAGCGCAGCTCTCCCGCGCGAGCTCGGGAAGGCGCTCTGCCCAGCGCTTGAAGGAGGTCGTCTTGGCCGGGAGCTCCACGGGCTCGCCGGCTCTGGCCTGAGCGTAGGCCGACTCCAGGTCCGCGAGGAGGATACGCCAGGAGACGCCGTCGATGGCGAGGTGGTGGACCGCAAGGAGCACTCGGCCGGAGCGCGCAGGGCCCAGGTCGAAGGCGGCGGACCGGAGCAGGGGACCCTGGGCCAGGTCCATGCTGGCCTGCAGCTGGCTCGCGGCCGCTTCCAGGATGGCGCCGCGCCCCGCCTCCGGCACAGCCGCGAGATCGATCCGCGTCAAGGGCGCCTTGCCGTCCGGGACGGCGATCTCCTGCCGCCAGCCTGACCGGTCGCGGTGAAAGCGCAGGCGCAGAGCGTCGTGATGCACCAGCAGGTGCTCGAGAGCGCGTTGCAGCGCGGCCGTGTCGAGGGGGGCCGTTGATTCGAGGAGCACCGCCTGATTGAAGTGATGGGGGGCAGGGATCTCCTGCTCGAAAAACCATCGCTGGATGGGCGTCAGCGGCGCCGGACCGGTGACGACCTCCTGGGTCCCGCGCAGGGCCGGGAGAGCTGCGCCCACGACCGCGGCAAGCCGCGCCACGGTCGGGTTCTCGAACAGCTGTTTGGCCGTGACCCGAATACCGGCCTGGTTTGCCCGCGCCACGATCTGGATACTGAGAATCGAGTCGCCGCCGAGCGCGAAGAAGTCGTCCTCAATCCCAACCCGCTCGACCCGCAGCACCTGGGACCAAATCGTCGCCAACCGCTGTTCGAGGAAGTCACGGGGCGAGGAGCCCTCCCCCTCCGCATGCTGGGCCTCCGGTTCTGGCAGGGCGCGACGATCGACTTTGCCATTGCGGTTGAGCGGCAGCTCGGAGAGCGCCACGAACGCCGTCGGCACCATGTAGTCCGGCAGGCTTTCCCGGGTCAGGGCGAGCAGATCGGCTTCGGTCGCGGGGTTCTCTGCCGCGGCCACGAAGTAGGCGACCAGGCGCCTGCCGGAGGCGCTCTCGCGAGCGGCCACCACCACCTCGCGCACCCCCTCGTGCCGCGCGAGAACGGCCTCGACCTCTCCCGGCTCGATGCGGAAACCACGGATCTTGACCTGTGCATCCATGCGGCCCAGGAACTCGATCCGGCCGTCCGGGAAGTGGCGAGCGAGATCGCCCGTCCGGTAGAGCCTCGCCCCCGACTCACCGCTCATCGGGTCGGGAACGAAGCGGAGCCCGGTGAGGTCCGGCCGGTTCAGGTAGTACCGCGCCAGGCCGTCGCCGCCGATGCAGAGCTCCCCCGCGCGCCCGAAAGGCATCGGCCGCAACTCGCGGTCCAGGATGTAGACGGTCGTGTTGTGAATGGGCCGTCCGATGGGGATCGAGCTCGCCACCTCCTCCGCTTGCGACATCGGATAGGCGCAGGTGAAGGTCGTCCCCTCGGTCGGTCCATAGCCGTTGATGAGCCGGCACCCGGGGAGCCCGGCGAGGGCCCGGCGCACATGCGGCACGGAGAGCACGTCCCCCCCTGCCAGGAGCTGGCGCACCGACCCGAGGTCGGCGAGATCCTCGTCCACCATCAGGTGGAACAGCCCGGCGGTCAGCCATAAGGTCGTGATGCCGTGACGACTGAGGGTTGCCCCCAGCTCCCGGAGCTCGAAGTCGGGAGGGGCGATGACCAGACAGCCGCCGTTTAGGAGGCTGCCCCAGATCTCGAAGGTGGAGGCATCGAAGGCGAGCGGCGCGAGTTGGAGAAGCAGCTGCTCTCCGTCCAGGCGAGCATAGCCGCCGTTCCTCACCAGACGCGCGACGGCGCGGTGGGGCACGGCGACTCCCTTGGGAAGGCCGGTCGAGCCCGAGGTGTAGCTCACGTAGGCGAGGTTCGCCGCGCCGACGCCGGGAGCCCGGTGGGCAGCGCTCCGCGGCGCGTCCGGCGGGAGCTCTCCGCCCAGGTGGACGACAGGGAGACCCAGGTCTTCAAAACGGTCAGCCCAGCGGTCTTCCGCGACAACGACCCGCACATCCGAGTCGGCGAGGAGAAAACGCAGCCGCTCCTCCGGATTGGCCGGATCGATCGGCAGATAGGCCCCTCCCGCCTCCAGGATGGCGAGCAGTCCGACGACCATGTCGAGAGATCTCCCGGCACAGATCGCCACCCGCGAGTCGGGCCCTACTCCGAGCTGCCGCAGGCGGCCGCCGAGTCGGCGAGCCCGCGCGTCGAGCTCCTGATAGCTCAACCGCTCGGCGCCAAAGACCAGTGCCACAGCCTCCGGGGTCCTTTCCGCCTGGAGCCCGAAGAGCTCGTGGATGCCGGCCTCTCGCGGGTAGTGCGCCAGAGAGTCGTTCCACTCGACCAGCAGTTGATGGCGTTCGGCCGCACCTAAAACGGGCAGAGCGCTCAATTCTTCGCCGCCATGGCCGATGGCATCGAGCAGGGTCTCCAAGCTCCCGAGCAGAGCGAGGATCTCCGTTTCCGCCAGCAGGGAGACGTCGAACAGGGCCTGGAGCCGCATCCGCCGCTCCGGCGCGACGACCAGAGTAAGGGGATAGCTTGTCCCCAGGGTGGCGACGGCCTCCCCACCCTCGACAGCCGTAGCCGCTTCGCCGAGGAGCCCGCGCACGGGATAGTTCTCGAAGGCGTAGAGGCTCTCGAAGAGAGCGACGCCGCGCGGCACGTCACTCCAGGATTGGACCTCGATCAGAGGGCTCTGCTCGTGCTGCCGCAGGTCGGCCTGGTGCGAGTGAAGAGTTTGCAGCAGCCCGTAGAACGAGCCGCCGGCGGGCACCCGCACCCTCAGAGGCACGGTGTTGATGAACACTCCCACCATCGCCTCGACTCCCGGGAGCTCGTGGGGGCGACCCGCGACGACGGTGCCGAAGACCACGTCGTCGGTCCCGGTGTAACGGCTGAGCAGGAGCGCCCAAGCCCCCTGCACCAGAGTGTTCAAGGTCACCCGATGGCGTCGCGCCAGAGACTGGAGGGTGGAGGTGGTCTCCTCTGACAGCAGCAACCGCCACTCGCCCTGCTCGTGGGCTCCGCCGGTCTCTGCGGCCGGCCTCGGCGAGCCGTTTCGCGCGACGACCGGAGTCGGCGCGGTGAAGCCGCGCAGGGTCTCGCGCCAGTAGAGCTCCGCCGCTTCCGGTTCCTGCTCCGCGAGCCAGCCGATGTAGTCGCGGAAAGGGCGCGCCGGAGGCAAGGTCAACGGCCGGCGCCGCAGACGGGCCTCGTACAGAGCCTGGACCTCACCGATCACCAGTGCCTTCGACCACCCGTCGAGAACGAGATGGTGGAAGGTCCAAACCAGCTGATGGCGCTCCTCGGCGAGCCGGATGAGGGCCAGACGTAGGAGCGGCGGCTTCGCGAGCTCGAATCCTCTCTGCCTCTCCGCGGCGAGGAAGGAGTCGAGACGCTCCTGCCATTCGCCTTCCGGGCATGCCCTCCAGTCGTGCACCTCCCAGGGCACCGGGATGCGCCGTCGTACCGCCTGGAGCGGCCTCTCGACTCCCTGCCAGACGAAACCGGTGCGCAGGATGGAGTGCCGGTCGACAACCTCCTGCCACGCGGCCTGCAAGAGGACTGGGTCGATCTTCCCCCGCAATGGGAGGCTCACCTGGCGCAGGTAGTGGTCCGCTCCCGAGCCGTAGATGGCATGAAAGAGCATTCCCTGCTGCAGCGGGGACAGCGGGTAGATGGCTTCGATGTCGCGGGTCCTGCTCATCTCAAACCTCATCTCCGCCACCCACCTGGGCGAGGAGCGCCTCCAGGCCCTGCTCGTCGAGCTGAGCCTCCGGAAAGTCCGCAGGTGTATAGCCGCCAGAATCGGGAGCGAGACAGTGGGCGATCAGGTTCTCCAGCCCGACGAGAAACGCCGCGGCCAGCCGCTCGATCGTCGCCTCGTCATGCAGGTTCACGCTGTAGACCCAACGCGTCCACAGGCGGCCGCCTTGGATCCCGGCGCCGATTTCGAGGAGGTGGGCGCGCTCGCCACGCGGGCTGCGGGCCGGACCGGCCTCTTCCTCGGCGGGCGTGAAGGGAGAGCCGGCGGGCAGCGCCTGGTCGAGCTGCCCCAGGTAGTTGAACTTCACTCCCGGTTTGGGCAGGGCGGCGAGCGCCTGGCGCAGGGCGACATCCGGGCTCAGATAGCGGAGGGCGCCGAAACCGATCCCCCGGTGGGGTGTCGCGCGGAACCTCTCCTTGGCCGCCTTGAGATCCGCCGCCGGCCCTGCATCCCCGGCAGCGAAGAGCACGGGAAAGTGGGTCGTGAACCAGCCCACGGTGCGGCTGAGATCCACCCCGCCGATCAGGTCTTCCCGGCCGTGGCCTTCGAGGTCGATCAGCACCTGAGCCTGTCCCGTCCAATCCGCCATGGCCCGCACCAGGGCTGCGAGCAGAACCTCGTGGATCTCCGTGCCGTAGGCCGCGGGCACCTCCCTGAGGAGGGCCTGGGTCTCCTCCACCGAGAGGGTCACCGTGATGCTGCGCGCCGAACCGGCGATGTTTTCCCCTCGCGGATGGTCCGTCGGCAGGCCGGTGGGCGCCCCGGCGAGGGCGAGCCAGTGGCCAGCCTCGGCCGCCAACCGGCCAGCGCGGACATGCTCGCCCAGCTTCTCCGACCAGGCCTTGAACGGAGTGGTCCGCGGCGGCAGGTGGAGTGCTTCGCCGCGCTGGAGCTGGGCGTAGGCGGAGGCGAGATCCTCCAGCAGGATCCGCCAGGACACACCGTCGACGATCAGATGGTGGACGGCTAAGAGGAGGAGATCCGGCCGACCGCCGCCGCGGCGAAACAGACCGGCGCGGAGGAGCGGCGGCCGGGCGAGATCGAGCCCCGCCTGCAACTCGCTCCCTGCCCTCGCGACGGCGGCGTCCGCGGCCTCCGCCCCAAAGTACGAAAAGTCGTGGATGACGAGTGGAACCGGGGTGCCCGGCGGGGCGTTCCACTGTCTCCAGCCGTCGGCCTGGCGCTCGAAACCGAGGCGCAGCGCATCGTGGTGCTCGACGATTCCGTCCAACGCACGGGCCAGCAGAGCGGGATCGATGGCTTGGCGCGCCGCGAACAGGAGCGGCATGTTGAAATGATGCGCCGCGGCGATCTTACGCTCGAAGAACCAGGCCTGGATGGGGGTCAGGGGAACGCTACCGGTCACCGGCCCCTGAACGTCCGCGGCGGTCGGCGCGGCCACCCCGGCCACGGCGGCGAGCTCGGCGACCGTCGGGTACTTGAAGAGCTGGCTGGGGTTGAGCCGCAGGCCGGCGCGGTGAGCGCGCGCCACGATCTGGATGTTGAGGATCGAGTCGCCCCCCAGCTGGAAGAAGTTGTCGTGAACCCCCACCCGCTCGACCCGCAGGGCACCTCCGACCAGATCCGTGCCAGACACTCCTCGGTCGCCGTTCGCGGCGCCACGTAGGAATCCTCCGCCGTCGAGGGGCGAATCGCCTCCGGGTCCGGCAGCGCCGCCCGATCGACCTTGGAGTTGGGCAGGAGCGGCAGCTGGTCGAGAAGGACGAAGTGGGAGGGCACCATGTAGTCCGGGAGAGTCGCGGTCAGGAACTCGCGGAGCTCCGCCGCGCCGTCCTCGGCGAGCCCGCGAACGGGAGTGAGGATGCGCCAGGGGCGCTCCTCCCCCCCCTTGGCGACGGTCGCGACCGCCGGCCGCTGCGCGAAGACGTGATAGATGCCCGTGTCCTGGAGCGAGGAGTCCTCCTCAACGACCACCTCGAAGCCATGCCCACGCAGCAGCTCGGCCGCCCGTTCCACCCGGCCGTCGATGTCGTGCACCTCGGCGATGATCCGCCGAATCCTCGCCCAGTGCTCCTCCTCGATCCCGACGAAGATATCCATCTCGCTCTTCTCCGCGTCCACCTTGAGGAGGTCGATGCGCTCGATGCCGTGCTCGCGGATGACTCCCGACAGGGTCCGCAGCCGGCATTCCACGACCTGTTTCTCGAAGCGTCCCGCCGCGAGCTCGTCGACGTGCTGCAGGAGCTCGGCCGCATGGGCCTGCCCCTCCTGCTCCTGAACCGCCATGTAGTCGCGGAAGAGCTGTTCCTCTTCGGCGGCGTCGGCGTATAGGCCCGACATCACCGAAGCGCGCGGATACAGGGTGAACTCCGCCGTCCCCTCCCGGTCGGAGAGGGCGCAGGGGAAGAGCTCGACGTCGAGGTCGTAGAGCTCGCGGTTGGCGGCGAGCTTCTCGAAGGCCGGAGGGCTGGGCTCGAAGGCGAAGAGCCGTGGCCGCCGACAGAGGTGATGGACGAAGAGCGTGAACATGCCGATGTTGGCGCCGACGTCGAAGACACAGGCCTCCTCCGGGAGATCGAGACCGTGCCGCAGATAGATGCGACCCTCGAAGATCTGGCGGTACAGGTGCTCGGTCTCGTTGCGGTTGAGCTGGAAGACCTCGAGCCCGGAGGGCAGTTGGAGCGGCCGGTCGCCGGCCGCCATGGACGCCCGCCGCCGGGGCACGACGTAGGCCACCAGCTGTCGCGTCCCCATGGCGTCGTCCCTGGCGACGACCACCGCCCTCGCCACTCCGGGATGCCCGGCGAGCGCCGTTTCGACCTCCTGAGGCTCGACGCGGAAGCCACGGATCTTCACCTGATGGTCGACCCGTCCCAGAAATTCGATCGTGCCGTCCGCCTGATAGCGAGCCAGGTCGCCGGTGCGGTAGAGCCTCTGGCCGGCTTGATCGCCGAACGGGTCGGGAGTGAAGCGAGCAGCCGTCAGATCCGGGCGGCCGAGATAGCCGCGGGCAAGGCCAGGGCCCGCCGCGCAGAGCTCTGCCGGCACGCCCACTGGCGCGAGTTGACCATGGAGGTCGACCAGGTAGATGCGGTTCTCGCCCAGCGGGAGCCCCAGGGGGAGCGCCCCGGAGTCGACGTTCTGCGCCACAACGCGGTGAACGGTGATCCCCACCGTGCTCTCCGTCGGGCCATAGTGGTTGAGGACGACGCATTGCGGAGCGAGCTCGCGCAACCTTCCGATCAGCTTGCCGTCCGCCGCCTCGCCACCGAGGATCAGCCGGGCGCGCGGCAGCAGGTCGGCCGGATGCCGACAATCCAGAAGCGCCGCCAAATGGGTGGGGACGACCTTCAGGCAGTCGATCGCGTGAGCCTGGAAGTAGTCGCCCAGGGCGTCGCCATCGGCTGCCTGGTCAGCCGAGAGCAGATGCAGGCAGCCTCCTGTCCACAGGGGAGAGAAGAGAGTCGTATGGCCCAGATCGGCACTGAGCGACGAAAGATTGGCGAAAGTCGCCCCAGAAGGCAGATCCAACCGATCGCGTACCGCGGTCAGGTAGTGGGTGAGCTGACGGTGCTCCACCGCCACTCCCTTGGGCCTGCCGGTGGAGCCGGAGGTGTAGATGATATAGGCCAGGTTCCCCGGAGACGCCAGGGGCGAGGGTGCGTCCTGCCGGCCGGCCGCGATCCTCTCGCTCTCCTCATCCAGATCCACAGAACGCGCCACCATCCTGGAGAGCGACTCCAGCCGCGCCCCCTCGCCCAGGCAGACCTCCACTCCCGCGTCGGCGAGCATGAAGGCGAGCCGCTCGGCAGGCAGGCCGGGAGCCAAGGGGACATAGGCCCCACCGGCCTTCCAGACGGCGAGGATGGCGATGATCGCTGCTGCGGAGCGCTCGAGGAGGAGCCCCACCCGGACCTCCGGCCCGACTCCCCAATCGCGCAGGTCGTGCGCCAGCTGATTCGCCCGCCGCTCGAGATCCCGGTAGGTCAGGCGCTCGGAGCCCGCGATCACGGCGAGGGCCTCGGGCGTCCGCGCCACCTGGGCCGCGAAGAGCTCATGGAAGCAGACGTCGCGGGAATAGCCGCTGGCGCCGCCGCTCCATCCAGCGAGGATCTGCCGGCGCTCCGTCGCGGTCAGCAGCTGCAATTGGCCCAGCCGAACGCCGGCGCCTGCCGCCATCTCCTTGAGGAGGGTCTCGAAATGGCCGAGGGCACGGCCGATCGTCGCGGAGTCGAACCGGTTGCAGGCAAAAAATAGGCGGAGCAACATCCGTCGCCCCGGCGCCGCCGCCCCGGCCAGGGGGTAGTTTCCGCGTTGGATGGAACGGACGTCCTCGAATTCGAGCCCGCCCGCCAGAGCGCTCTCCTGAGGGAAATTCTCGAAGGCGAAGATGCTCTCGAAGAGCGGCAGGCCCTGGGGCACCTCGCTCCATTTCTGAACCTGGACGAGAGGGCTGTTCTCGTACTGGCGCATCTCCGCCTGGTGTTCCTGCAGCTGCTCGAGCCAGGGCAGCAGCGGCGCCTCGGGCGAGACGCTCACCCGCACGGGCAAGGTATTGATGAACATCCCCACGATCGATTCCACCCCCGCGATCTCCGGCGGCCGCCCCGAGACCACGGCCCCGTAGACCACCTCCGGCTCGCGGCTGTAACGGCCCAGGAGCAACGCCCAGGCGCCCTGGACGACGCTGCTCAGGGTCAATCGATTGCGGCGGGCGAGAGCACGCAGAGCCTCGGTCGTCGACTCGGGCAGCTCGGTGGCGAGGCTCGCGTGGCCGTCGGCCTCGCCGGCCGCCGGGTGGTCCACGCGCAGCCTCGTCGGCGCGGAAAAGCCCGCGAGGGACTGGCGCCAGAAGGCCTCCGATCGCGCGAGATCCTGGTGCTGCAGCCACGAGATGTAGTCCCGATAGGGCCGCGGACGCGCCAGGCCGGGCTCTCGGCCTTCGCGGAGCGCCCCATAGACCGCGATGGACCTCGGCGAGGACGATGGCCCGACACCAGCCGTCCAGGATCAGGTGATGAAACGTCCACACCAGCCGGTGGGCGTCCTCGCCCGTCCGCATCATCGCCAGTCGCGTGAGCGGCGCGCGATTGGGGTCGAAGCCCCGACTGCGATCGAGCGCCAGGTAATCTTCGAGCTCGATCGCCTGCTCCGCCGCCGAGAGGTGACGCCAATCGCGCTCGTCGAGCGGCAGACCGACCGAGCGGCCGACGACCTGAAGGGGCTTCGCGGTGCTGCGCCAGACGAAAGCGGTGCGCAGGGCCGGGTGACGATCGATCACCCGCTGCCACGCGGTTGCGAAGAGCGAGGTTTCGAGGCCCCTGAGAATGCAGGTGTACTGCGTAACGTACACGCCATGGCCGGGTGAGTGGAGGGCATGGAACAGCATCCCCTCCTGGGTGGGCGACAGGGGGTAGGCGTCCTCGACGGTCTGTTGACGGGAATCTTTAGGACTGCTCAAGGAATCCTCTTTCCTGGAAATCGACCTCGCACAGGGCAGCGTCCAACTCGTCCTGTCCGAGCTGCGCCAGTGGAAAGTCGGAGGGCGTGAAACCACCCGCCTCTTGCGACAGGCAGTGCGCGACGATCGAGCGCAGAGCCGAAAGGAAGCCATGGGCGAAGCGCTCGACGGTTCCGGACCGGTGCAGGCCGGCGCTGTAGGTGAAGGTCAGGTGGAGCCGGTGCTCGCGCACCATGCCGTCGATCTCCAAAAGATGACTGCGCTCTCCAAGGGGACTTCTGACCGGGCCGACGGGCTCGCGAGCGGGGGCGAGCAGCCCCGACTCCGGGAGAACATGATCGACCTGGCCCAGGTAGTTGAACTTGATCTCCGGCCGCGGTCGTCGTGCAAGACTTTCGCCGTTCGTTCCCAGATAGCGCAGGAGACCGTAGCCGATCCCCCGATTCGGAATGCGGCGTACCTGTTCCTTGACGGTCTGGAGGATCTCGCGTGGCGAGGTTGCTCCCGCGAGGTCCAGGTAGACTGGGAAATGGGTGGTGAACCAGCCGACGGTCCGGGAGAGATCGACGTCGGCGAAGATCTCCTCGCGACCGTGCCCCTCGAGGTCGATGAGCAGATCCTCCCTCCCCGTCCACTCCCGGCTGGCCAGAGCCAGGGCGGTCAGCAGTACCTCGTCGATCTGGGTGCGGTAGGCCTGCGGGACCTCCTGGAGCAGAGCCGTCGTCTCGTTGCGGTCGAGCGACAGCTCCAGGGTCTGCGTCGCGGCCACCGTGTTCACGCCGCTCAGGCCGCCCAGAGGGTCGAGCGGCAGGCCGGGGAGGGCATCCGGCGACTGGGTCGCCCAGTACACCAGCTCCTCGTCGGCCGCTCCGGACTGCGCATATTCCGCGAGGCGCTCGGACCAGCGCAGGAAGGAGGTAGTCTTTCCCGGCAGCTCGATCGGCTGGCCCCGCTGCAACTGCCCGAGCGCCGCCTCAAGGTCTTCGAGCAGAATGCGCCAGGAGACTCCGTCGACGACCAGGTGGTGGGCGACGATGAGCAAGCGCCCCCTACGGCCGGTCCCCAGGTCGAAGAACGCCAGGCGGACGAGCGGACCCCGGGCGAGGTCGAGGCTCGCCTGCACCTGCCCGGCAACGACCTCGATCCGTTCCGCCAGCTCCGTGCCGCCGAGCGCCGAGAGGTCGAAGAAGAGGAGAGGCAGGTCGCCTTCGGGAGGCCGGTTCTCCTGCCGCCACCGGTCTCCGTCGCGGACCAAACGCAGGCGCAGCGCGTCGTGATGAGCGAGCAGGGCGCCGAACGCGGTCGCGAGATGCTCTCGTTCGAGCCCGCCGCGGATCTCGAGCTGGACCGCCTGGTTGAAGTGCTGGGGCTCGGGCAAGCCCTGCTCCAGAAACCAGAGCTGGATGGGAGTGAGCGGCACCGGTCCGGTGACGGGGCCCGTCTCGGCGGCGATCGGGCGGCTACCCGTGGCGACCGTGGCCAGCTCGGCGATCGTCTGATGGCGGAACAGGTCCCGGGTGGCTAGCCGGAGACCGGCGCGGCTAGCCCGGGCGGTGACCTGGATGCTCAGGATGGAGTCTCCGCCCAGCTCGAAGAAGTTGTCATGGATCCCCACCCCCGGCACGCCCAGGCCTCGCCCCAGATCTCGGCCAGCAGCCGCTCCTCGCGGGTGCGGGGGCTGGCTGGGAGTCGCGCTTCGGCCGTCGCCTGCCGTGGGTCGGGCAGCGCCGGCCGGTCGACTTTGCCGTTGCGGGTGAGCGGCAGCGCGGGGAGGAAGACGAACGCGCCGGGAATCATCGGCTCCGGGAGCCGGCCGCGCAGGAACTCGCGCAGCTCGTTGGCCGAGAGGGGGTCCCGCGCGGTCCCGATTGACGCCAGCGCCTGGACGGGCCGGGCCGCGGCTCGGTGGCCGGTCGCCGGTCGGGCGGCATAGAGGTGGAAGATGCCCGTCTCGCCCAGGGTATCGTCCTGCTCCAGGGTGACCTCGAAGCCCTGGCTCTCGAGCAGGCCGGTGATCCGCTCGAGTCGGTCCGCGACATCGTGCACCTCGACCACGACCTGCCGGATGCGGCTCCAGTCCTCCGTCGCGATGCCGGCAAACACCTGGAGCTCCGACTTCTCGACGTCGACCTTGAGCAGATCGATCCGCTCGATGCCATGCTCACGGATGACATCCGAGAGGGTGGTGAGCCCGCAGATGAATTCCTGCCTCTCGAAGCGACCGGCCACCAACTCGTCGGCCTGATCGAGGAGGAGAGCCGCCCCGGGTTCTCCGGCGCGCTCCTGATTGGCGAGAAAGTCGCGGAAAAGCGCCTCCTCCTCCACGGTGTCAGCGTGGAAGCCCGACATGACCGAGACCCGCGGGTAGAAGGTGAACGTGGCGGTGCCAGGGGTGTCCGCAATCCCTGCCTGGTGGAGCTGTGCGTCGAGCCGATGGTGCAGCATGTTGCGCCGAAGCTTCTCGAAGGTGACCGGGCTGGGCTCGAAGGCGTAAACCCGGGGGTTGCGGCACGCCTGGTGGACGAACAGGCTGAACAGGCCGATGTTCGCTCCGACGTCGAACACGCAGCTGCCATCCGCGAGCTCGATACCGTGGCGCAGGTAGATCTGATCTTCAAAAATCTGACGGTAGAGATGGAGGGTCTCATTCTTGTTGAGATGGAAGACGTCCAGGCCGTTGGGCAGCCGGTACGGGCGCTCGCCGTCGAGGGCGCCTTCACGCCCGCGGGCGACGACGTAGGCAACCAGGGGATTGCCGACCGTGTCCTCCGCCTCGCGAGCCACCACGACCGCGTCGCGGACCTCCGGGTGGGCCTTGAGGTTGGCCGTCACCTCTCCCGGCTCGACGCGGAAGCCATGGATCTTGAGCTGCTGGTCGGCACGGCCCAGGAACTCGGCATTCCGGTCCGGCAGGAAACGCGCCCGGTCTCCGGTGCGGTAGAGACGGCCGCCGGGACGATCGCCGAACGGATCCGGGAGGAACCTCTCGGCGGTGAGCCCCGGGGCGTCGAGGTAACCCCGGGCGAGGCTGGCGCCGCCGACGTAAAGCTCGCCCGGCACCCCGATCGGCACCGGATGCCCGACCTCGTCGAGCAGGTAGATCTGGACGTTGGCCAGCGGCCGTCCCAGCGGCACTCCCATGGCGAACGGCGAGCGCTGCCCGCTCGCCACCGGGAAGGTCATGACCCCGACCGTCGTCTCGGTGGGACCGTAGTGGTTGAGGAGGCGGCATCCCGGAGCCAGCTCCTGGACGCTCGCCGCAAGCTCCCAGCTCAGGGCCTCGCCGCCCAGGATGAGCAGAGAACGCGGCAGGAGCCGCTGCGGACGGACGGCGCCGAGCAGGGCAGCGAGGTGGGAGGGGACGATCTTCAGACAGTCGACGCCGAAGCGTGCGAAGTCCGCGGCGAGTGCCTCGGGGTCCGCGGCCCGCTCCTCGGTCGCGAGATACAGTCGTCCACCGTTGCACAGGGCGGGAAAGAAGACAGTGTTGCCGAGGTCCGCCGCGAAGGTGGAGACCATGGCGAAACCGCTGCCGGAGGGCAGATCCATCACCTCGGAAATCGCGCGCAGATAATTCGTGAGCTGGCGGTGCTCGATCTCCACCCCCTTGGGGACACCGGTCGAGCCGGAGGTGAAGAGAACGTAAGCGAGGTTCGACCCCAGGGCGATGGGAGGCAGGTCGTCGGCCGGTTGTTCCGCGAGGAGTCGCGCGTCCGAGTCGAGCGCAACCACCTGGGGACCGAGAGCCGGGAGCCCGCCGGCCAGGTCCCCGCGGGTGACCACGACCGCCGCCCCGGCGCTCGCGAGGAGAGCGGCGAGGCGCTGCGCCGGTAGGGACGGGTCGATCACCATGTAGGCTCCCCCAGCCTTGAGCACTCCCCAGATCGCGCTCACCATGTCGAGCGAGCGGTCGAGGAGAAGGGCGACCCGGACCTCCGGCCCGACTCCGTGCCTCCGCAGCAGATGCGCCAGCCGATTGGACCCCGCCTGCAGCTCGCCATAGGAGAGGGACTTTTCGCCACAGAGGACCGCGAGCCGTTCCGGAGAGCGCCGCGCCTGCTCAGTAAAGAGGTTCTGCACGCACTCCGCTCCGGGGAGCTCTCTGGCGGTGCGGTTCCAGTCGACCCCCATCTCGTGGCGCTCACGCTCGCCCACCACCGGGAGCTCGCGGATCGGGGCGTCCGGTTTCACGAGCCCCTCCGCCAAGAGCTGCGCGAAGGCGCCCGCCAGGCGGGATGCCGCCGCCGCCGCCAGCCGCCGCGAGTCGTAGCCGATCTCCAGGGCCAGCCTCCCGCCGCGCCGGGAGCCGATGAGCCGCACGAGGAACGGCTCGCCACAGGTCGCCACTTCCCGAGCGGAGCCCAGGGTGGGGATCTCGTCGAAGTCGAAGAGGGCGGTGAAGACCGTGTCCTCACCCTCGAAGGTCTCCTGCCAGTCGCGCGCCGCGGAGAGCTGATCCCTGGACAGGCGGCCCAACTCCCCGATGCGGAGGTCCGAGCCGACCTGGACGCGAACCGGCAGGTAGCGGGTGATCGGCCCGATCACGCCCGCAAGGATCTCGTACTCCCGGCCGGAGCAGGCAACGCCGATCACGAGATCCGGCTGTCCCGTGAACCGGTAGAGAAGGGCCTGCCAGAAGGCGAGCAGAAGCTCGGCGGGAGAGATCTCCGCCGCCGCCGCCGCGGCGTCGATTCGTGCGGAAAGTCCGCCGGCGAGCTCCACTGCGACCGCGTCCGGTTCGAGCTCTGTCAGCTCCGTGGTCGCGTAGGGCAGCGTCAGCGGCGGCAGGCGGGAGAGCTCGAGGCTGCGCCAATAGCTCCGTCCCTCCTCCGCGTCGTCATCCTCCAAGAGCCCGTTCTGCCACTCCGCGTACCGCGCGTACTGCATCGGGATGGCCTCGGCGACGCCGCTCGATTCGCCACGATAGAAAGCGACCACCTCTTCCGCCAGGTTCAAGAGGCTGAGCCGGTCGGCGCAGAGAGCAGGAAGGGTGAGGACCAGGACATGCCCTCCCTCCTCCAGCCGGGCGAAACAGGCGTGGAGCAACGGCCCGGCGGAGAGATCGAAGGTGGCTCGCCGCTCGGCTCCAAGGAGCGCCGTGAGCCCTCCGGGCGGCAGGGGCCCGGCTTCTCTCCAGGCGGGCTCCGCCTCCTCGGCCACCCTCTGGGAGGAGAGGGCGAGATCGTCGGTTCCGAACGTGGTACGCAGGATCTCGTGGCGGGCGACCACCCGCCGGAGAGCCTGGCGGAGCGCCTCGCCATCCGCGGCTCCGTCGAAATCCAGGGCGCACTGCGAACGGTAGGCGCAATCCCCGGAGCCCAGCCGCCACAGCCTGCGTTGTTGGGGAGAGAGACGGAACGTCTTCATACCTTCACCTCGAAATCCAGACACTGGAAGCCAGTCCCTTCCTCATGACGCGAGCTCGCTGCCGTCGAACATCTCGCCCATCGCGACCACGATCTTGCGCGGGCCGACGTACGGGTTGCGGGCATGGGCGGTCATCATGTTGTCGACCAGCAGGATGTCTCCCGCCTGCCAGGGGAGGCTCATCGAATTCGCCCAGTAGGCCGCGAGGATCTCCGCCATGACCGAGTCCTCGATCCGGGAGCCGTCGCCGTAGTAGACGTTGCGCGGGAAATCCTCCTCCGGGAAGAGCGCTCCCAGGGCCTCGCGCAGCTCCGGCTCCAGGCAGGCGACGTGATGCAGCTGGAGTTGGTTGAAAAAGACCATCTCTCCGGTCCTCGGATGCCGCGCCACGGCGACCGCGGGCTGGTGGGTGCGCAGACCGCTCGCGGTCCACTCGCAGGCGATACCCGCCCGGCGGCAGTAGTCCTCGACCACCGACCGCTCCGCGGTGCGGAAGAAGTCCTGCCAGCTGACGTCGAGCCCTTCGGTGAAGTTGCGGACATAGCGGAGCCGCTTCTCGGCGAAGCCGCGCACCAGCTCGCGCGGCAACACGCGGTAGAGCTGCCGGCAGTCAACGATCGGCGTCTCGCCGCCATGCGTCGAGGGCTGGACGCAGTAGAACATCTGCTTGAGCGGCCAACGGTGCTGGTGCGAGCTCTCGTTGTGGAAGAGGATCGTCTTGCTCGACGGATAGGGAGTCGAGCGGTAGATCTTGTCGCCCCCCTGCTCGGAGGGCAGATCGCCGTACTCGCCGAAGAGGTCCGGGCAGACGGCGAGCGCGAATTCCTCGAAGCGGGACACCGCGCCGAGGGCAAAGCCGCGAAGGAGCAGAGCCCCATGCTGCCGCAGCCGAGATTCGATCCAGTCGAGCCTGCCGCCCGCCCAGCGGACGAGGTCCAAGCCCTCCACGGCGGGCTCAACCAGCAGGGGAAACGTCTTTCCGGGCAGAACCTCGCCGGTCCTCACCAGCTCCGCGTCGGGCGAGGCGAGATCCCTGGGCTCGGCGTTCAAGAGCTTCTGGAGCTTGTCCAACTGTCGCTGTTGCATCTGACTCCTCCCTACTCGCGCTTGAGCGCGATGCTGGGCTCCACCTTGGTGGCGCGCCGAGCGGGTATGTATGTGGCGACCACCGCCATGCCGACCAAGAGCACGGAGATGGTGAGAAACGTCAGCGGATCGGTGGCACTCACAGCGAAGAGGAACCGTGCGAGGGCCCGACTGAGGCTGAAAGCCACGGCGAGCCCGATCGCCAGACCGATGAGAGTGAGCGTGAGGACATTTCTCAGAACCAGCTGGATCACGTCATTCCGGCTCGCCCCCAGCGCGATGCGGATCCCCATCTCCTGCATCCTCTGGGTGACCGAGTGGGCCATGACCCCATAGATGCCCACCGCGGTCAACACCAGAGCGATCCCGGCGAAGAGAGCGAGGAGCGACATGCTCAGACGCGGCTTGGCGATCGAGACGGCGATCAACTCCCCCATCGGACGAGTCCAGGCGATGGCCTGGTTCGGGCTCACCGCCCAGACCGCACGCCGCACGTCCGGCGCCACCTGGCTCGGAGCGGTATCGGTGCGCACGACGAAAGTCATGAAAAACCAGGGATCCTGGGCGAAGGGCACGTACACCTGCGGGGGAGCCGCCGTGTCCAGACCGAGCCGGCGGATGTTTCCCGTGATGCCGACGACGGTCGCCCAGGGCCCGTTCTTGCCGTCGAAGCTGATCCGCTGGCCGAGCGGGTCGGCGCCGGGCCAGAAGCGCTCGGCCATCGCCTCGTTGATCATGGCCACGTGCGGCGCTCTGGCGTCGTCCTGCTCGGCGAAAGAGCGGCCGCGTAGCAGAGGCTCGCCGATCGCCCGCATGTAGCCGGGCGCGATCGCGTCGTAATCGACGTTCAGCTCCTGGCCGGGGGTTGGATCGGGACGCCCGGCGATCGTCACCGCCAGGCGCAGGCGGGAGGTCGTCAGAGGGACGTTCGTGACCAGCCCGGAGGCCCGCACCAGCGGGATCTGCCGCAGCCGTTCGAGCACCTGGTGCGAGAAGGCGGCCGCGACCGTGGGCGGGGTCTTCTGCGGCAGGACGACCCGCATGGCAAGGCACCTCTCGGGATGGAATCCGGGATCGACCCGGAGCAACTCCCGGAAGCTCTGCACGAGGAGGCCCGCACCGATCAGGAGCACCAATGCCAGGGCGATCTCCGAGACCAGAAGGAGCGAACGCAGGCGCTGCCGCTGGACGCCGCCGGTGGCCCGGCCCGCCCCCTCCTTGAGCATGGGCTGGAGGTTAGATCGCGAGGTCTGGAGCGCCGGCAGGATGCCGAAGGCAACGCCGGTGGCCACCGAGATCAGGAGCGAGAAGGCGAGCACCCGGCCGTCGACGCTCGTCCGGTCCAGGCGGGGGACGTCGGCCAGGTTGAGGACGCCCAGCAGCCGCGTGCCCCAGGCGGCCAGCAGGACTCCGCCACCGCCCCCCACGAGCGCGAGGAGGATGGCCCCGGTCAGCCGCTCGCGCACCAGACGCCAGGGGCTGGCGCCCAAGGCGGTACGGATCGCGGCCTCGCGCTGCCGCGCCATCGCGCGCGCCAGCTCGAGGTGGGTGAGGTTGGCGCAGACCAGGAGGAGGAGAAAACCGACGGCGCCGAAGAGCATCAGCAGGATGGGGCGGACGTCCCCCACCGTCCAATCGTTGAAAGGGATGAGCCGGAAGCCGCGCCCGCGATCGGTCGCCGGGTACTGCCGCGCGAGCCGGCTCGCTAGGCCGTCGATCTCCGCCTGGGCCCGCCGCGGGGGCACACCAGGCCGTAGACTGGCGAGCACGTGCGTGAAGCTCCGCCCGCGGTCGCTCAGATCCGCCGCCGAGAAGGTGATCGGCAGCCAGATCTCCTCGCCGCTCACCGGCTCGAAGTCGGGCGGCATGATGCCCACCACCGTACGCTTCTCGCCATTGACGTCGATGGCGTGACCGATCACCCCCCGGTCGCTGCCGAAGCGCCGGGCCCACAGGCCATGACTCAGGACGACGACTGCCTGCTGGCCTGGCTGGTCCTCGTTGGGAAAAAAGCCGCGGCCGAGGAGAGGCTGGCGCCCCAGCAGCCGGAACCAACCGGCGGTGACGAAGGCCCCGGCGAGCTGCTCGGGCTCGCCCATCCCCGTCAAGCTGACGCTCGTGCTCGTGTAGGCCTGCATCTCGGTGAAGCTTCGGCTCTGGGCGCGCAGGTCGAGGAAGTCGGCGGCGGAGAGGTTGTCCTCGCCCTCGCCGTTGGCGGTCTGGCGCAGCACCATGAGCCGTTCCGGGTGGGCGAACGCCGGCTGCCGCAGGAGGACTGCCTCAATGACACTGAACATAGCCGTGTTGGCCCCGATCCCCAGCGCCAGGGTCAGGAGGGCGGTCAACGTCGCGCTCGGGCTCTTGAGGAGGAGCCGAGCGGCGATCCGCAGGTCTCGCATCACTTCTTCCATGGCGACTCTCCCTTCATAGCCGGGCTCCTCCCGGCCCAGGATCTGCGCCCGCTCCCAGGTCCAGCAGACGAGCGAGCTTCGCAGCCCTGCGCTCCAGTCTCTCGGTATCGCGCCGCAACCGCTCGGCCGCGGGCTCGAGGTCGAAAGAGTCCAGGCGCTCTGCCGGGCTTTCCACGACTCGCGCGAGCAGTGCCTCGTATTGACCGGAGAGACGGGCGATGGTGCCGGCGTCGAACAGCTCGGTGCGGTACCCCCAACTCCCGGACATCCCCTCCTGTCGCCGCTCGATGAACAGCGTCAGGTCGCGCTTCGCCAACTTCCCATCGGGCTCGAGCGGCACCGCTTCGAGCCCGGGGAGGACGAGCGGCTCGCGCGCGGTGGGCCGGAAAGAGAAGACGGCGCGCACCAGGGGGGTCTGGTCGAGGGTGCGCTCCGGCCGCAGACCCTCCACCAGCTTGTCGAACGGCAGGGCCCTGGTGCAGGTAGGCGCCCAGGACCGCCTGACGCACTCGCTGCAACAGCTCCCGGAACGGCGGGTTGCCGGCCAGATCGCCGCGCAGAGGGACGAGGTTGATGAAAAATCCGATCAGATCCTCGATCTCCGGACGGCCGCGGTTCGCGAGGTCGGCGCCCACCACCACGTCATCCTGCCCCGAGGAGCGATAGAGCAGGACCTGGAAGGCGGCGAGCAGGGTCATGAACAGGGTCGCCCCATCCCGCCGGCCCACCTCCTCGAGCCCGCGGCACAGGTCCGGGCTGAGCTCGAAGCGGTGCATCGCGCCCCGGTGGCTCGGCTGTCGCGGCTGCCGGTCCAGCGGCAGCTCCAGGCGGGCCGGCGCGCCGGCGAGCTGGCGCCGCCAGTAGGAGAGATGGCCGGCGACGACATCGCTGCGGAGCTGCTCCTGCTGCCAGAGGGCGAAGTCGGCGTATTGCACGGGGAGCTCCGGGAGCGCCACCGGACGCCCTGCCGCGAAGCCGGAGTAGAAAGCTCCCAGCTCGCGGACCAGCACCCCGAGCGACCACTCGTCGCAGACGATGTGATGGAAGGTGAGGAGGCCCAGGTGCCGTTGCGGACCGATCCGCAGCACGGCGCCCCGGACCAGCGGCCCGCAGGCGAGGTCGAACACCCGCCCCGCTTCCTCGGCAGAGAGGCGAGCGGACTCCGCCTCGCGCCGCGCCGGGCGGAGCGCCGCCAGGTCGATCAGGGGGAGCGACGGGTGGAGCGCCGGCCGAGTCACCGGGATCGGCACTCCGCCCGCGCCGGGGAATACCGTCCGCAGTACCTCGTGCCGAGCGCAGATCTCAGCCAGGGAACGCTCCAGCGCCCGGAGGTCGAGGTTGCCGGTCAGACGGACGGCCAGAGGACAGTTGTAGAGCGGGCTGCCCGGCTCCAGCTGGTCGAGGAACCAGAGCCGCTGCTGGGCGAAAGAGAGGGGGCGCGCGACTCGGCCACCCGTCGGCCGGATCGCTGGCGCGGCCGGGCCCTCGCTCGTGGCGAGCAGCGCTTCGAGGCTTGCGGCCAGGCTGGCCGCCGTCGGGTGCTGGAAGAGCGCGGTCACCGGCAGCTCCCGCCCGACCATGACGCCGAGCGCCGAGAGGGCGCGGAGCGCCAGGAGAGAGTGGCCGCCCAGGGCGAAGAAGTCCTTGCCGACCCCCACCCGCTCACGCCCGAGCACGCGCGCCAGGACGCCGGCGACGATCTCCTCGAACGGGGTCCGGAAGCACCCCCGTCCCGGGATCTGGAGAGCACCGTCCCCGAGCTCCGGCAGAGCGCGCCGGTCGAGCTTGCCGTTCGCGGAGAGCGGCAGCTCCGCCAGGGGGACGAAGCCGGCCGGCACCATGTGCTCGGGCAGGCGCTCCGCCAGGTGTCGCCGCAGCTCCGCGAGGATCGGCCCCGGGATCCCGGCGGTCCCGGCGGCTCCCGCCAAAACGACGTAGGCGACCAGCCGCCGGTCCCCCAGGGAACCTTCGCGCAGCAGCACGACGGCGCTCTTCACCGCCGGGTGGTCACAGAGGGCCGATTCAATCTCGCCGGGCTCGACCCGGAAGCCGCGCAGCTTCACCTGGTGGTCGAGGCGGCCGAGGAACTCGATGGCGCCGTCCGCCAGGAAGCGGGCGAGGTCGCCGGTCCGATACAGCACGGCCCCGGGCACGTCCGCCACGGGATGGGGAATGAACTTCTCGGCAGTGAGACCGGGCCGGCCCAGGTAGCCGCGAGCCAGCCCGGCACCCGAGATGTGGAGCTCGCCGGGAACCCCCACCGGAACGGGCCGCAAGTCGGGGTCCAGCAGGTGGATCGCGGTGTTGGCGATCGGTCGACCGATGGGGACCGATCGCCTTCCTCCCCCGCGCTCGCACGCCCAGTAGGTCACGTCGACCGCCGCCTCGGTCGGCCCATACAGGTTGTGCAGCCGCGCCGCGAGACGAGAGAAGAAGCGCTGCTCGACAGCCGCCGGCAGGGCCTCGCCGCTGCATATCACCCGCTCGAGACAGCCGCAGCCCGCGACCGCAGGATCTTCCAGGAAGACCTCCAGCATCGAGGGGACGAAGTGGGCCGTCGTGACCCTCTCGCGGGCGATGAGCCGCGCCAGGTAGGCGCTGTCCCGATGCCCGCCCGGGCGACAGATCACCAGCCGGGCGCCGGCCAGGAGTGGCCAGAAGAGCTCCCAGACCGACACGTCGAAGCTGATCGGGGTCTTCTGGAGCACCCGATCCGCCGCCGTCAGGCGATAGGCTTCCTGCATCCAGAGCAGTCGGTTGACGATGCCGCCCTGGGTGTTGAGCGCCGCCTTGGGATTTCCGGTCGAGCCTGAGGTGTAGATGGCATACGCCAGATTCCCGGGACCCACCGCGATTCCGGGATCCTCCTCGCTCTCGTTCTCCAGCAACCCCGGCTCATCCAGACAGACCAGGAGACCCCTGTACGGGGGGAGGGTCGCGACGAGGGAGCGCACGGTGAGGAGCACCGGCGCCTGGCAGTCGTCCAGCATGAAGGCCAGGCGCTCTCCGGGATAGCTGGGGTCGAGTGGCACGTAGGCCGCGCCGGCCTTGAGAATGCCGAGGAGCGCCCAGATCATAGCGAGCGAGCGCTCGACGGCGATGGCGACCAGGGTCTCGGGGCCGACACCCCGCGCGCCCAGGTAGTGAGCCAGCCGGTTGGCCCGCCGATCCAACTCGGCATAGGTGAGCCGGTCCCCCTCGTACACCACGGCATCGGCTCTGGGAGAGCGCCGCGCCTGGGCGGTACAAAGGCCCTGGAGCGTACCCTCGTATCCCTCGACCCGGGAGTCGTTCCATTCCAAGGTCAGCTGGTGACGCTCCGCCGCGGCAAGGAGAGGCAACTCGGAGAGCCGGAGATCCGGGCGGGCGAGGGCGCTTTCGAGGAGCGCCCGGAAGTGCCCGGCGAGGCGGACAACGCGGACGGCATCGAAGAGATCGCTGTTGTAGAGCCAGCAGCCGGCAGGCCCCGAGCCGAGGTCGGCGGCGGCCAGGGTGAGGTCGAACTGAGCGGCTCGCGGCCGCACCGGGATCGCTTCGAACGTGAGGGCGCCGGTCGTCACCCGTACGTCGGGAACCCCGAGAGCCAGGGCCGCCAGCCCGGCGGGTACCGAGGGGGGATCCTGGTAGAGGACGAAAGCGGCCTGGAAAAGAGGCGACCGGCTGAGGTCCCGCGCCGGCTGAAGCCGCTCGGCGAGGAGCGCGAAAGGGTACTCCTGGTGGGCGAAGGCTCCCAGGGTCGTCTGCCGTACCCGGTCCAGGAGCTCCCCGAAATCGCAATCCCCCGAGAGGTCGCCGCAGAGGACCACCGGGTTGGCGAAGTCGCCGACCACGCCGGCCAGATCGGCCGAGCTGCGGCCCGCCGTGGGCGATCCGACCTGTACCCGCTCCTGTCCGGTGAGCCGCGACAGGAGCGCCAGGAAGGCCGCGAGCAGGGTCATGAAGTACGTCGCCCCCTGAGCGCGGGCCAGAGCCCTGATCGCCGGGCCTGTCCGCGCGCCGAGAGCGAAGAGGTGCGAGCCCCCGGCGTAGGTCTGGACGGATGGACGCGGACGGTCGGTGGGAAGGTCGAGGTCCGGCAGCGCTCCTCCGAGCTGCGACCGCCAGTAGGCCCAGAGAGTCTCCCCGCGCTGGCTCGCGAGCAGGCTCCGCTGCCGGGTCACGTGGTCGCCATAGCTGCGGACCGGGAGGGGCAGCAAGGCGGCACCCTCCCGACCCAGGGAGTAGAGCTTGCCGAGCTCCCGAGCCACCACGGCAAGCGACCAGAAATCGCAGACCAGGTGGTGCACGACGAGGAGCACGGCATGCCTCCCCGGCGAGAGGGTGAAGAGTGCCACCCGCAGCAGTGGCCCGCGGTCGAGGTCGAAGCCGCGCTCCGCCTCGTCCCGGAGACGAACGACGAGACGCGCCTCGTCCCACCCCGTGGCGTCCTCGACCGCGAACGGGAGGTCCAGGCGAGCGTGGACCTCCTGCAGCGGCTCGCCGTCCACGGCATGGAAGGTGGTGCGCAGGCCGGGGTGCCGCTCGACGAGAATCTCGAAGGCGACCCGCAGCCGCAAGACGTCCAACCCGTCGACCCGGGCCGCCGCCGCGACATGATAGGCCGCGGACCCCGGCGCCAACCGGTCGAGGAACCAGAGGGACCTCTGCTCGTAGGAGAGCGGTTGCCCGGCGACTCCGGCGGAGCCCACGATCGACCCTGCCGGTGCAGGGGGAGCCAGCGGCACGACCTTGCGGTCGAGCGCCGCCGCCGTCAGCTGCTCCAGGCTCGCCCCCTCGAGGAGAAACGCGAACGGCAACGAGGTTCCCGAGCGGAGCTCGATCTCGTGTTGCAGCTCGACGGCGGTGATCGAATCGAGCCCGAGCGCGGTGAGCGGTCGCGCCGGGTCCAGGCTCGCCGCCGCGACGCCGAGAAGGCGGGCGGCAGCCTGGCGCAGCTGGCCCAGAAGGTCCGGGAGCTCCTTCGGGCTCTCGGCGGCCTTGTTCTCCCCCGGGGGCTCGATCGGGTTGGCAATGGCTCGAAACAGAGTCTTCGGCACGGCTTCCTCGGCGCTTCGTTCCCGGAAACATCCCGGGAGCGGTCAGGCCTCGGGAGCAAGGGGGGTGCCACCCGCCGAGCGCCCTCCAGAGGAGTCCTGCATTGCCTTTTAAGTCAGTGGTTTACGCTGCAATCCACCGATCGGTGGGCGCCGGAGAACGACCCTCTCTACCCTCGCCGTTGGGTCCGCGCTTACCCAGGCCGGGTAAGCGGGGGCGCAAGCCGCAGTCAGCTCGGGATGCGGAGGGTCCGCATCCGGTTGAAGAGCGTCTTCCTGCTGATGCCCAGGCTCTTGGCGGTCAGGGTGCGGTTCCCGCGATGCCGCTCCAGACGGGAGAGGATCATAGCCTTCTCCAACCGCTCTGTGGCCTGTTCCACCGCCTCCCCAAGAGTGATCTCATCGAGGTCGGCGGCCCGGTCCTCGTTTCCCTTGGAGCCATCGCCACGGATGCGCGCCGGCAGGTCAGCCAGGTTGAGACGCGAGCCGTCACACAAAATCATGCTGCGACAGATCGTGTTCTCCAGCTCCCGCACGTTGCCCGGCCAGGGATAGCAGAGCAGCTGTTGTCGGGCCTCGTCCGCGATGGAGCGGACCGCCAGACCGAGATCGCGGTTGAAGTGCTCCAGGAAGTGATCGATGAGCAAAGGTAGATCTTCCGGTCGCTCCCGCAGGGGAGGCAGCCGCAAGGGAACGACATTGAGGCGCCAGAAGAGATCTTCCCGGAATCGCTCCTGATCCACCTCGCGGGATAGATCCTTGTTGGTCGCGGCGATCACCCGCACGTCCACAGATCGTTGTTTGCTCCCGCCGACCGGTTGGATCTGCCGATCCTGGAGCACCCGCAGGAGCTTGGCCTGGGCCTCCGCGGCAAGATCCCCGACCTCGTCGAGGAACAGGGTGCCACCGTCGGCCTCCTCGAACCGGCCGATCCTCCGGGCGTACGCGTCGGTGAAGGCTCCCTTCTCGTGCCCGAAAAATTCGGATTCGACGAGAGACTGGGGAATGGCGCTACAGTTCACCGCCACGAAGCTCGCTGCCCCCCGCGGGCTGCGGCGATGGATGGCCCGCGCCACCAGCTCCTTACCCGTCCCCGACTCGCCGATGATGAGCACGGTGGCATGGACCGGCGCCACCTTCGCCATGATCCTGAAGACCTCCCGGATGGGTGGGCTGACGCCGATGATCTCGTTGAAACCGTAGACCGTCTCGAGCTCACAGCGCAGAGTGTCGACCTCGGAGATCAACCGGCGCATCTCGAGGGCGCGTGCGACCACGAGCAGGAGGTCCCGGTTGTCGAACGGCTTGGTCAGGTAGTCGAACGCTCCGAGACGCATCGCCTCTACCGCCGAGGAGATGGTGCCATAGGCGGTCATCAGGATGACCGCGGCGTGCTGGTTTCTCTCCCGCAGCCGGCGCAGGGTCTCCAGGCCGTCGATGCCTGGAAGGGTCAGGTCGAGCATCACGAGGTCGGCCGGGAACCGCTCGAGGAGGGCCAGTGCGTCCTCTCCGGAGCCCGCCTCCACCACCTCGTGCCTCTCCTCGAGGAGCAGAATGGAGAGGATCCGCCGCACGCGCTCCTCGTCGTCGGTGATGAGAATTTTTGCCATCTCAATCGTGGCCGGGCAGGAGTACGCTGAAGGTCGTGCCCTGGCCCACCGCGCTCCGCACGTCGATCTCGCCTTCGTGCCGGGCAAGGATCGATTGGCAGATGGCGAGCCCCAGCCCGGTCCCCTCGCCTTTGGTGGTGAAGAACGGGTCGAGGATCCGTCCCAAGTCCTCGTTCCGGATGCCGATGCCCGTGTCCGCGATCTCGATCTGCACCCGGCGGTCGCGCGGGCTGTAGCGGGACTGCCAAGGCCCGACCCGCACCGTGATCTTCCCGACCTCGGGGATCGCCTCGAGAGCATTGAGCAGCAAATTGAGGAAGACCTGGCGCAGCTGATCGGCGTCGCCGAGCACGATAAAACGCTCCCCTTCATACTCCTTCTCGATCTCCACCCCCTGCTGCCGCGCCTGTGCCTCGATCAGCAGCAGGGCCTGATCCAGCGTGACGAGGAGGTCGATCTCCCGTCGCTCGGAATTCCTGGTCCGCGACAGGTTGAGCAATCCCTCCGTCGTCTGCTGGATACGATCCACTTCCGACAGCAGCCCCTGCGCCAGGACCCGCTTGGGGTCCTCCTCGGCCAGTTCATCGGCGATGTACTGGACGGTCGAGCGGATCGCGGTCAGGGGATTTCGGATCTCGTGCGCGATCCCGGCCGCCAACCGACCCGACATCGCCAAGCCCTGGGCGAGATGCAGGCGGTGCAGACGCTCCTTCTGCTCGGAATGGAGAGCGGCGTTCTCGAGGGCCAGAGCCACCTGGCCCGACAGCATCTCGAGGAGCGCCAAATCCTCGCCCTTCAGGCGCCAGCCGGGGTTGGTCGAGCCCAAAAGGATCATGCCGATCAGCCGATTCATCGAAACCAACGGCATACAGATCTGGACCGCCAGGCGCCTCAAGAGCTCCCGTTCGGAAGGGTCGAGGTGCTCTGGCAGGCCGAGATCGAGGGACAGCCCGATGCATTCCTCGTTGGCCGCGAACCATTCGGCGAGGCTGCCGTGCGACGACAGCCCGAAAGTATTCAAAGCCTCCTCGTCGAATCCGATGCTGTACGCCGGGGTGAAATCACCATTCCTGGGCTCGACTTGGAGGACCAGGATCAGGTCTGGACCGAACAGATCCCGTAGGCGGTCTCCGACGGTCGCGAGCAGCGCGTCGGGGTCCACCATACGGTTCAGAGAGCGCGCAAAGTCGTGGACCGCCGTCGGGTCGATTGTGGAGTGCGACTTCTGCCCCGTGGGCATAGTATTTCCCCCATTTCTCAAAGAGGCGAGCAGGATTCGTGCCATGAGTCGTTCCCCTTCGGTGTGACAAGCTGCCGAAGAAGGAGAAACGGCACTTCCGCTCTCGACCACCTCCCACATAGCTCGGCGTTGTGTAGAGACCGACTTATTTCGTGACCGCCGGCATAGATTGCGACGCCACGGCATAACCCGCAACGCCAAGTCTCCGGGCCGCCCTGAACACCCTGCGCGCCCCGGTCAAGTCCTCGCCTGTCAAGGACGACCTAGCCGCGAAGCGGACGGCGCTAGCCGGCCCTTGACAAGGCTGGGACTTGGCCTAAACACTCTAGAGTTCAGGGCGGCGTTTCCGAGAAACGGTCACGGACAGGGCGACGGTCGACAGCGTGGCTCCAAGACCTATTGCCCGACCGCCCGGATATCCATGCCGGCAATCGTCATGGGAGGTCGCTTTTTACATACTGCATCAGGAAGATTTGCATCTCATTGTCTTCCCGCGCAGGAGGCAGGCGAGGAGGACGCGGCGGAACGGGGCGAGGAGCGGCTCCAGATCCCGCTCGGCGAACTCGGGCGGACGACCGAGGAGGAGCGCGGGCGCGGCGAAGAGCTGACCGAGCGCCTCCTCTTGGGCCCTGCGCGCGCGTTCATCCGGCGCTCCATAGAGGTCAGGAGCAGATAGGCGCGGTGGATGCGCGAACTTCTCGGGCCGTGCCAGCTTCCGCCTCCCTTACCCGTCGCCAGAGCATGTGACTAGCCCGAAGTTCTTTTCGATGGAAAACGTAAGTATCAGATAAAAATAGACTTAGCTGGCGAGAAAGACCCGCCTGCTGTCTACAGGTGGGGCCTACGCCGCCACGGAGAGCAGAGACAGGACCCTCTGCTGGAGTTGGGTGGGGCGAGAGAGAGTGTCGAAGGCAGGAGAGGTGGAAATCTTCGGCTGTACTCGGTTCTTGGTGAGCGTCGCCAGATCCTTCATCAACGTAGCGAAGCTGTGAGCCGGTAAGCCATCGGCGGTCCGGAGGCTTCGGATCTTACGCAGTGCACCGGGTGATCGTTGGGCTGGGGCGACAACGGACGAGCGCTGCTCTTCGCCCGCAGCGGGATCTCGAAGAGCACAGGCGCCAGCTTCTCGCGCATGTGCCACTCGACATAGTAAGCCAGCATGCAGAGCAACACGTGTGCCCGTACGCGTTCGGGCAGGTGATGGTAGATGGGGCGAATGTGCAGATCCACGGTCTTGCAGCTTCGGAAAGCGCGCTCGACCGCGGAAAGGCTCTTGTAAGAGCGCACGGCGTTCTCGGCCGAAAGCTCAGGAGCGGGGACGTTTGTACGGATGACATAGATTCCGTCGAGAGCCGCTTCGGCATCAATGCTTTTCTGATCCCGTCGAAACGAGAACGAATCCTCGGTAACCTCGATCGAGAAGTGCTTTTCCATCTTGAATCGAGGGATGACCTTGCCGACTCGTAACGCAATCTGATCTTTTCCCCGGAGTCGTTTTTTCGACCGGCGGGTTGCGTCAGCTATTTTCTGCAGATCCCTTTCGGTCGCCTGCAGGAGTTCTTCTCGTTTGCGCTCTCGCTCTCGCCGCAGCAATGGATTGCGGCAGGCGATCAGCCGTTCGTCAGGAAACTCCGGACTTTGCACCTCGCCAAAGTCCTGATCGTCAAAGAGCGAGAATTGAAAGTCGGGGCCTGCTACCAGTTTTTTGATCTCTGTCGTCCGCAAGGCGGAGATCCAGCCGAGCCCATCGACACCCTGAAAGTCCTCGCGCAGCCGAGCCGAGGTAAGCATCCCGCGATCTCCAACAAAGATCACCCGGCTCAGACCAAACTTCTGGCGAACCTTCTCCACCTGAGGGGTCAGGGTCTTCGGATCGGCCGTATTGCCGGAGAAAACTTCGACCGCGACCGGGCATCCTGCTTGATTGCACAGAAGACCAAGCACAATCTACAAAGTCCCTTTCTTGCCATCCCGAGAGTAGCCGAGTTGGGCCAAGGGACAACAGTGACCTTCAAAGTACGTGGAGGTCACGTCGTACAGCACGAGACTGCCTTCTTGGAGATGGCGGCCAGCCAGGCGCTGCTCAATGGCGCCTTGGCGCAAGTACAACCAATCCAGGGCCGCGTACAGCTTGCGCTCGTCAACATCGGGCAAATCGAGCTCCTCGACCAAAGCGCTCAGCGGGGCTTCCTGGCCCAAGCCACGAGCCGTCGCGAGCTTGGAGTCCGGATCCAAAATACGAGCAACGATCATTGCTACGACCAAGTCGCGCTCGGTGCAGCGTTGTGGGGCAAGGTCTTGGTCGAGGCCGATCTGCCGCAGAGTTCCGAGGACGGCCGCGACATGTCCGAAGGGCTGACTCCGGACGATCTCGAAGCTCTGGGGGAAGTCCTCGACGACGGCACCGCCGCGCAGAAGGGCCCGTAATCCCTCAATAGCCTCCGCTGGCAGCTTGGAGAGGTTGGCTAGGAGCCTGCGCGGCAGGAAATTCCGACTACCATGGGTTGTAGTTAAGTTCTCACGATGACCTATTAGTGGTAGCCAAAAGTGCTGAAAACCCTTCTGCCGCGCAGGCTCCTAGGGTTCTTTTGCACACCTTGCCGTCTTGCCGATAGGACTCGCGCAGGAGGATGCAGGGGTTGGAGTCGCGGTTAGGCACGACCTCAATGTACATGGGTACTTAGAATAAAGTACTGGCTGTTGCTTGTCAAGAGGCTTCGTGCTCGATTTCGGGTATATTTACATGGGTACACTTTCACCGCACGGCTGGGTGGAAACCCTTGTACTGCAAAGGTTTGAGCCGAATTCGGCGAGCTTTGAAAAAGAACTTCGGACTAGCCGAGCAAGCACACCTCGCACCCCCACGCGCGACATCCTACCTGCTCTCTCGATCGCCGCCGGGCCAGGTCCCCTCAGGCGCCACCACGAACAGCCCAGGCGCCAAGGACTTGCGGTTGCCGAAGTCTTCGTCGAAGAGGGCGAAAGCGCCAAAACCGCTGTCAGGCCCGAGCTGCGAGTTCTTTGGGGATTAGGCCTGTCTCGGCCTGTCGGCGGCGGTCAAGAAGTCTCGCCACGATCAAAAACGGCGTCGAAGTGGATGAGCGTAGTGATGTCACGTCGTCCTCTAGGTTCTGAAGTGTTCCTCGGGCGGACGGAAGGGGGCGACGATGAGGTCGTGAGTGCCGGCCTCAATGTGAGCGGGGAAGTCGGGATAGTCCTTGCGGATCTCTTCGGTCACCCGGCTTAGCGACTTGACGAGGCGCCGATCGTGCTGGTCGACGCTCGCCAGTTGTCGGCGAACCTGGGTCCAGGTGATCCGGGACTGGGTCTTGGCGGACCAGCAGCGATAGAGGAGGTAGGAAGCGGCGTCCCAGAAGAGAGGACGGGCGTGGAACCTCCGCATCAGCGTCAACGGCAATAGGACCGGATTGTCGCGCAGATACTCATGGAAGGCGGGATCGAGGACGATCCCGTAGCGCTTAAGGTCGGAGGGCAGGAGCGAGAGCTGCTTCGAGCGGTGCTCAGAGGCGAGAAGCCTGCGGGCTTCGCAGCCGTCTCTCGGAGTGTAGGCCTTCTGAAGGGGCCGCATGTTGAGTCGGACGACGCCGGTAGGCGTTCTCAGGATCACCGACAGCGACAGACTCAAGAGGCGCTGGAGCCGCTGTTCGAAACGCTGGTACTGGACCCCCGAGCGGGCGAGCTGGAAGGCTTCGAAGAAGTCGGTCAGGTTGGTGAAGGTGACGAAGCCCGTATCGTAGGTGAGGGTGGTGATCCAGGCGAGGAGGGCTCGGTCGGCGCCATACGGGATTGGGACGCCGGGTTCTGTCGTCGAGAAGTAGACGGTCAGGTGAGTGTCGGCACCGAGTTGGGCCTGCCGCGTAAGGGAGGTCAAGGGGGTGGGCTGAAGAGGAAAGCCGCAGAAGACAAGAGCCTTGGCGGCGAGCAGGAGAGACCCCGTATCCTCAGGGCGCGAGCCGGGGGCAGGCCGGCAGATGCTGCCCGGACTCGGCAGATCGATGGGCGGAGCCCCCTCTGGCAGGAGGGCCTGCTGGCCTGTGTCGAGCCAGTGGCGGAACCCCGTTCGAAGGATCCGCTGGGGGACGCGGTTCATCGGACTCCTCTGGGGGAGTCGAACGCGAGAGCTCGACTCGACTCAGGGACCACGTCCCCCAGAAGCACGCGGAGGTATTCTTCGACTTTGGTGGCTGCACTCCCGAGATCAGGGCCGTGCTGGTGGAGGTAGACCGTGTCCGTCATGGCAATGCCCCGGTGGCCCAGGAGCCGCAGGTGGTGCTCGGCCGCGGACATAGGCTCAGGCGCCCCAAGCCATTGAACGGATTAGGTTTATCTCAGCCAGAAGGACGAAGAGCGAGTTCGAACTCGTCCCCATTGGGGATATTCTTTAGAATCAGAGACTTACGACCGCCCTTCCCTCCCGGAATCTTCGCGACACGCAACCGGCACACAACGGAGCTTCCTCGCTAGAGCCCTCTCCGCGGATCCCTCGGCGGTTGCGCCGCGTCCTTGAGGTCCAGCGCCTCCACTCTTATGAATAGCTTCGGATCGTTTCCCTGTCGGTATGGCATGCTAAATTAGTGGCTCAATAGAGATCGCCCACCCGTAGAATTCGAGGAATGAGCCACTCGGTAGGATGGTAGAGTCGCCACGGACGAGTCCAAGCATTCTGTGCCTGAGGCGTTCATCCACAATTTGGAGGTGACTGATGAAAGCGTGGCCGCTGGCGGTGGGTTTGGCAATTTTTTCGTCGCTCTTGGCAGCAGAGGAGACTGCCCGCCCCGCCCAGGCCAAGGGCCAGCTCGACGGCTTATGGCAAGGGGTGATCGTCTATCAGCCGGCCCAGGTCGAGTTCGAGGTGACGGTGGAGATGTCCGGCAACCCACTGGTGGGGACGATCGACCTGCCCGGGCAAGAGCTCAAGTTCCATCCCCTCCACAGCGCAGGGATCGACGGCTCGCAGGTCGAGATCTCCTACGACCTCGTGCCGGGCAAAGAGGATCCCGCCAACCGCTTCTGGCTGCGCGGCGAGTTGGCACCGGACGGCAAACGGATCGTCGGCCAGCTCGTCGGCCACGTCCATGACACCGAGGTGCGGGCTCCCTTCACTCTCGAGAGGAAGGGCGACGCCGGGGACCCGCGGGCGCCCGAGATCAAGCCGCCGCTCCACCTCCTCGCCGACGACGCCAGCGAGCTTCGGGCGGCGTTCAACCGCGACGCGGGGAAGCTGCGCCTGGTGATGATGCTGTCGCCGACCTGTCCCGCCTGCCTGGGCAAGGCCTTCGTCACCCGGCGGTACGTGCTCGACACGATCAAGGATGACCGGCTGCGGATCTATATCGTGTGGGGACCGATGCTCGGCGACGAGAGGGAGGAGAACGCGCGTGCGGCCACCGAGGGCATGCCGGATCCCCGGGTGACCCACTTCTGGACGCCGACCAACACCGTGGCCACGATGTTCGCCAAGGCCATCAAGCTCCCGAACGGCCTCCTCGCCTGGGATACCTACCAGCTCTTCGCGCCCGGGGTCACCTGGGAGGGCAGCGTGCCCGCACCGACCCGCTTCATGCAGATGAACAAGCCTCTCCCCGACGAGCTTCTGTTCAACGGTGAGACCCTGGCGAAATGGATCCGCGAGGATCTCGCGGCCAAGCCGCCTGCGCCCGGGGCGAAGCCCAGCCGGGCGCCATCACCGAGCCCGGGCCGCTAGGCCTTCCACCCGATGAGCATGTACCGCGCGCCGGCCGAGGCGGCGACCTTCGTCGACCTACTGCGACTCCAGGCGGCGACCCAACCGGATCGCCTCGCCTTTACCTTCCTGCGCTTTACAGGCAGCGATGACGAGCGCCTCACCTGGGGCGAGCTCGATCGGCAGGCGCGCACCATCGCGGCCGGCCTGCAGCGCCGCAGCCGCCCCGGAGACCGGGTGCTGCTCCTCTTCCAGCCAGGGCTGGAATTCATCGCCGCCTTCTTCGGCTGCCTCTACGCGGGCGCGGTGGCGGTTCCCGCCTGGTCGACACAGGTACAGACCCGTCTTAAGCGAATGCGGTCCATCGTCGAGGACGCGCGGGCGTTGCTGGCACTGACTTCTCCCCCCCTGCTCGCTCAGCTGGCGGGGGAGGCGGAAGATCCGGCCGCTGGCTGCGGCGCGCCGCTCATTTCGACTCGCGAGCTCGACGCCAACCCAGAAGACTGGCTCCCCATCGCGACGGCCAGCGACTCTCCGGCCTTCTTGCAATACACCTCGGGGTCGACCGGCCGGCCGAAGGGCGTCGTGGTCAGCCACCGCAACCTGCTGGCCAACTGCGAGGAGATGGACCTGCGCTGGCAGCACACGGCGGACAGCGTGATCGTGAGCTGGACGCCTCCTTCGCACGACCTCGGACTCATCTACGGCATCCTGATGCCCGTTTACAAGGGGGTACCGGCGTACCTGATGTCCCCCTTCTCGGTCCTCAAGTGGCCCCGGCGCTGGCTCGAGGCGATCTCGTCTTTCCGGGGTACTCACAGCGCCGCTCCCAATTTTGCCTACGACCTCTGCGTCCGTGAGATCGCCGCCGAAGATCGGGCAGGCCTCGACCTCCAGAGCTGGCGTGTGGCGGTGAATGGCGCCGAGCCGGTGAGGTTGGAGACCCTGCAGCGCTTCGCCGAGGCCTTCGCCCCTTGCGGCTTCCGGCCCGCAGCGCTCACGCCCACCTACGGACTCGCGGAATCCACCCTCGTCGTGACCAGTGGCGACGCGGCCGAGCCGCCCGTGGCCACCGCCTTCGACGGCCAGGCGCTCGAGGAGCATCGAGTGGTCGAGAGCACGGCGGCAGGCGGCCAGGCGCGCCTCCTGGTCGGCTGCGGCAGCACCCGTCTGCAGGCCGAGATCCGCATCGTCGATCCCGCCTCGCGAGAGCCCTGTCCGCCCGACCGGATCGGGGAGATCTGGGTGAGCGGGCCCAGTGTGGCTCAAGGCTTCTGGAACCACCCCGACGCCACCGAGCAGACGTTCCGGGCCGTGCCCGCCGGGCAGGCTGGGGGCGAGCGCTACCTGCGAACCGGCGATATGGGGTTCCTTCACCGCGGTGAGCTCTTCGTCACCGGCCGCATCAAAGAGATGATCATCGTTCGCGGCGCCAACTTCTACCCCCAGGACATCGAGCTGACCGTGGAGCGGACCCATCCGGGGCTGCGTCCACACGGCGGAGCCGCTTTCGGCGTCGAGGTCGGCGGCGAGGAGAAGCTGGTCGTCGTCCAGGAGGTCAGCCGCCGCACGGCGCAGGAGCCGGATTTCTCCAAGCTCCTCGCTCGCATCCGGCGGGCGGTGGCCGAGGAGCACGGCATCGAGGTCCATGCCGTCTGCCTCGTACGCCAGGGCAGCGTTGGCAAGACCTCGAGCGGCAAGCTGCAACGCGGCCTCTGCCGCACCCGGTTCCTCGCCGGCGAGCTGCCTTGCATGGCAGCCTGGCGGGAGACCGAGCGACCGCTGCGAGCGGCGCTGGCGGCGGAAGGCAGCGCGGCCGAGCCCGCCGCCGCGGCGCGGCCCCCGGAGGCCGCTCCCCGCCGGCGACGGCTCGAGATCGAGCGCCTCCTGCTGCAACTTGCCGCGAGAGCACTCGCCATCGACCCGCGAGACATCGAAATCGATCAGCCGTTGTCGCGGTACGGTATGGGTTCGACGGCGGCGGTCGGCCTGGCCCGCGAGATCGAGCATGCCCTGGGCTGGGGAAATGGGGCCGGGGCGACGCGCGGCGGCGGCCCGGAGCTCCCTGAGACGCTGCTCTTCGATCACCCGACGATCGTCTCCCTGGCGGCCTGGCTCGCCGCTCACCAGCGGGAGGGCGGCGAGGGGGCCGCGACGCCGCCTGACCCTGGCCGCCTCCGGTCCGGCGGCGAGCGCGGGGCCGCTCCCCAGGCAGTGGCGGTGGTCGGGCTCGCGCTCCGCTTCCCGGGAGCCGACGGCCGGGAGAGCTTCTGGCGACTCCTTGAGAGCAACGGCGACGCTATCCGGCCGCTGCCCGCCGAACGGCAGGCGCTCCTGCCCACGGGCGCTGGCGCACCGCCGCGGGGCGGATACCTGAGCGGCGTCGAGCTCTTCGACGCCGAGCTCTTCGGTATCTCTCCCCGCGAGGCCGAGCGCATGGACCCGCAGCAGCGGCTGCTGCTCGAGGTGAGCTTCGAGGCACTCGGCGATGCCGGCATCGCGCCCACCGCCCTCGCCGGCACCGCGGCCGGCGTTTTCGTTGGCATCTCCGGCCACGATTATGAACGCCTGCAGACCGGCGCGGGCGGCGATGTCTATGCCGGTACCGGTACGGCTTCGAGCATCGCCGCCAACCGGCTCAGCTACGCCTTCGACCTGCGCGGGCCGAGCATGGCCATCGACACCGCATGCTCGTCATCGCTGGTGGCGATCCACCTGGCCTGCCGCAGCCTGGCGGCCGGCGACTGCAACGCCGCGCTGGCGGGCGGCGTCAACCTGCTCCTCGATCCCGATATCGGCGACGGCCTCAAGGCGGCGGGCATGCTCTCCCCGGATGGACGCTGCAAGACCTTCGACGCGGCCGCCGACGGTTATGTCCGCAGCGAGGGCTGCGGCATGGTGGTGCTCAAGCGGCTGAGCGACGCGCGGCGCGACCGTGATCCGGTGCTCGCCGTTATCCGCGGTACGGCGGTCAACCAGGACGGCCGCAGCAACGGGCTCACCGCCCCCAGCGGCCCGGCGCAGGTGGAAGTGATCCGCCTTGCCCTGGCCGACGCCGGCGTCCACCCGTCGGAGATCGGCTACGTCGAGGCCCATGGGACGGGTACGCCGCTCGGCGATCCGATCGAGCTGCGCTCGATTCAGGCCGCCCTCGCCGCGCGGGACGCGTCGGCGGCACCCACGGCCATCGGCTCGGTCAAGCCCCACCTGGGCCACCTCGAGGCCGCGGCGGGGATCGCCGGCCTCCTCAAGGTCGTCCTCGCGCTCGCCCGGCGCCGTATCCCGCCCCAGCTGAATCTGCGGCACCTCAATCCGCAGATCTCGCTCGCGCCGGGCTTCTCGATCCCCACCCGCGCCGCCGCCTGGCCACCGGAGCGCGAGGTCGCCCTCGCTGGAGTGAGCTCCTTCGGTTTCGGCGGCAGCAATGCTCACATCATCGTCGAGGGAACCTCGGGGACGCCGGCTGGCGGCCCGGAACTCAAGCGCGCAGAGGACCCGGCTGCCACCCTTCTCGCCTCTACCGCCCCGGCAGCTGACGCCTCCGGAGCTCGCCCGCATCTCTTCGTCCTCTCGGCGCGGAGCGAGCCCGCATTGCGGGCACTGGCCGCGCGTCATCGCCGCTTCCTCAAGGACCATCCGGAGGTTGACCTCGCCGATCTGTGCCATACCTTGCGCACCGGCCGTGTCCACCTGCCGCGGCGGCTGGCGATCGGCGCCCGCGACGCCGCCGAGCTCGGACGCGCCCTCTCCGCGGTCGAGCTTGGCGATCCGCTGCCTTCGCGCGAGGACGAACGGGAGATGGCCGCGCCGGCCACCCTGGTCAGCGGCACGGTCTCGACGGCGGGGCGGCCCCGCATCGCCCTCCTTTTCACCGGCCAGGGGGCTCAGACCGCCGGCATGGGCCGCCAGCTTTACGCAACCCAACCGGCTTTCCGGCACGCACTCGACCTCTGTGCCGAGTTGCTCGGCGCGCGTTTCGAGATCCCCTTGCTGAACGTGCTGTTCCCGCCTCCCGGCGACGACGGCGAGCGGATCCACCAGACGCTCCATGCCCAGACCGGCCTCTTCGCGCTGGAATATGCCCTGGTACAGATGCTGGCCTCGTGGAACATCCTGCCCGATGCGGTCCTCGGGCACAGCGTAGGCGAGATCGTGGCGGCCTGCGTGGCGAGTGTATTCCCGCTCGAAGACGCCCTCGCATTGGTCGTCGAGCGAGGCCGGCGGATGCAGGAGCTCCCCATGGGCGGCGCCATGGCGACCGTCTTTGCCACGCGCGCCCAGGTCGAGGAGGCGATCGGCTCCGAGCCGGTGGCGATCGCCGCGGTCAACGCGCACGAAAACATCGTCATCTCCGGCGCAGCAGCCGCCGTTTCGCGGGTGGAAGCGAGGCTTGCCGGTACCGACATCCGTAGCCGCCGCCTCACCGTCTCGCACGCCTTCCACTCGCCGGCCATGGCGCCCGCCGGCGAGGCGCTCGCCGCCGCCGCCAGGAGTATCGCGGCCGCCGTCCCCGGCATCGCCTTCTACTCCACGCTCACCGGCGGCATTCTCGATCGGCCGCCCGATGCCACCCACTGGGCGCGGCAGCTCACCTCCACAGTGCGCTTTGCCGATGCCCTCTCGGAGCTTCACAGAGACGGCTGCGACGTGCTGATCGAGATCGGTCCGCGGCCGGTGCTCGGAGCGCTGGCGCGGGAGGTGTGCGGCGCCGCCTGTTGGTCGACCCTCGACGCGGCGCGTCCGGACTGGGACGTCCTGACCGAGACCGTCGCCCGGCTCCACGTCGCCGGGGTCGAGCTCGATTGGGCGGCGTTCCCCGGCGGCGCCGCGCCGCGCCGCCTCTCCGGGCTCCCCGTCTACCGCTTCGAGCGGCGGAGCCATTGGTTCCAGCCTTTGGCCAGGCCACCGCGGCTGCTTCGCCTCGCGGAGCTGGCACGGGACCCCGAGGTCGAGCGGCGCTTCTGGCAGCTCGCTGGCGAGCACGCCGCGGGTGCCGGCTCGATCGGCCAGGTGACCGGGAAATCGCTGCTCTTCTGCGGTTCGACCGGCGAGTCCTTCATCCATGTCAACCAGTGCAACGGCCTGCTGGTCGCCCTCGACTACGTCGGCGAGGAGACCGCCTACGAACCGCTGCTGACCGAGCTGATCGAGTTCTCTGAGCGCAGGGGCTTTGCCCTCTACCTCCTCGACAGCCGCGCGGGGCGGCTCGAGACCATCCGGCGGCTGGGCCTCCGCACCACGCGCATCGGGACCTGGCAGGACATTGAGGATCTTCCGTCCTTCGATCTCGGTGGCGGCCGCATGCGCCGGCTGCGCTACACGGTGCAGCGCTACGGCCGTGAGGATCGAGCCGAGACCGCCGAGTACGTCCCCAGCGGCCATCCCCCGACCGACCGCGAGATTCTCTCGATCATGGACGCCTGGGCGGACCATCGACGGGTGGCGCCGGCCTACCTGGCGCATATGAAGCAGACTCTGTTCGCGGGCCTCTCCGGCCCGCGGCAGCGGCTCTTCCTAGTGCGGCGGGCGGGCGAGCTCGACGCCATCATCGTCCTCCTGGCAGCGCCGCTGCTCGACGGCTGGCTCCTGGACCAGGAGTACTACCGGCCCGGCGTCGCTACCGGCTGCCTGGAATTCGGCATCCTCGACATCCTCGAGAAAGTGCGGGCCGAAGGCTCCTCGACGCTGAGCCTGGGACTCACGCTGGGGACTCAGATTGAAGCCCACCCCAACGATGATGCCGAGGTGCGGCGCTCCCTCGCCGACCTGCATCAGGCGGGGATCCTCAACGGCGATGCCAACTTCCAGTTCAAGAGCAAGTTCCGACCGCGCACCCGGCCGTTCTGGCTGTGCTGCTCGCCCGAGGCCGGCGCCAAGCACCTCGGCGACCTTCTCCTGCTGCTCGCCAACCCCCTCCACCGGGGCGAGATCGAGGCCCTGGTAGAACCTGCCGCTAGCGATGCCGCGGCCTCCCGTCCGGCGAGGCGCCGGGCCCGCTGGAAGGACGGCGGCCAGGGCGAGGGCAGTGCCGAAGAGCTCCATCCTCTGCTCGGGCGGCGGCTACCCATAGCCCTGCGTAGCCATCTCTTCGCCTCCACTTTGGACCTCGAGCGCCACCCCTTCCTCGCCGAGCACCGTCTCCGTGGGCTGGTGCTGATGCCTGCCGCGGGCCTGATCGAGGTGGCCGCCGCCGCCGCCGCCGAGGTGGTGGGGGGCGACGCCGAGCTGCTTGACCTGACGATCCAGGAACCGCTGCCGCTCGTACCCGGCGTCCGGCGCGAGGTGCAGACCGTCGTCACCCCGATCGATGCCGCGAGCTTCACCTTCGAGCTCTTCAGCCGGTCCGTAGAGGAGGCGCCGCCAGGCGCGCGGGATGCCAGTTGGTCGCTTGTCGCCCGCGGGGAGATCCGGCGCTGCCGCCTGGTGGCGCCCGAAGCAACGGACCTCGCGCCGCTGGTCGAGAGTGGGAGTCGCATCGACACGGCCGGCTTCTACCACGGTCTGGCCGCCGCAGGCTACGAGTACGGCCCCACCTTCCGCTCCGTCCGGCAACTGCTACGGCTCAGCGACCGTGAGATCCTCGCCCGTATCGAGCTGCCGACGGGCACGGACGGAGGAGGCTACCACCTCCACCCCGCCCTTCTCGACGGTTGCATCCAGGCCGGGCTGCCGCTGCTCCGCGCCACCGCGGAAGGCAGCCCGCTCTTGCTGCCGATCGCCTGCGAACGCTTCCGCTGGTATCGCCGGCCATCCGGTGGGGTGTGGGCTCACCTCCGCCGCGTCTCGGCAGCCGACGCCGCGCTCCCGAGCCTGGCTCTGACGCTGTTCGACGATGACGGTAGCCTGCTCGCCGAAGGTCGGGGATTGCTCTGCAAGCGCGCTGACGACGCCTCTCTGCAGCGGCTGCTCGCGCCCGCCTCGCATCCCGGCCTGGCGGACGATCTCTTCGAGTTGGCCTGGCGACCCCAACCGCGACCACGCCCACCGGCCGCCGCAGCGGGAGCGTCGCCCGGACGCGCGCACTGGCTGATCCTGGCGGACGCGAGAGGCGTCGGCGAAGCGCTGGCCCGGCTGCTCGCCGAGCGCGGCGCCAAGTGCCTGCTCGCCGTGCCCTCGACGAGCGAACGGCAGGCGCCGGCGGGGGCGGTGGTGGTCAACCCGCGCGAGCGCCGGGACATCGAGCGGCTGCTCGCCATGAGCGGCGCCGGTGGCGACGCGGACGGCGCGGTGCCGCTCGGTATCGTCCATCTCTGGGGGCTCGACCTGCTGCGGCTGGACCCGGCGGCGTCGCCTCTCGCGGCACAGGCGGCGATCGGCGAGGGGACCCTTCACCTCGTCAAGCTCCTCGCCGTAGCCTCGCCGCCGCGCGACGCCCGGATCTGGTTGGTCTCCGTTGGCGTTCATTCGCCGAGACCTTCGGCCCCACTGCCAGCGCCGGAGGCCGGGGTGTCCAGCGGCTCGGTCGCGCAGGCAACCCTCTGGGGGCTCGGCCGGACTCTGGCCGAGGAGCTGCCGGAGCACTGGGGCGGGCTGATCGACCTGATGGACGAGGAGCCGGGGCGCCAGGCGGAAGCGCTGCGGGACGAGCTGGGTGCCGCCGACCCCGAGCCGGAGGTCGCCTTCGTCGGCGGCGAGCGCCGGATTCCGCGACTCGCAGCCGCGCGGCTGCCACGCCCATCTCCGGGCCGCCGCTTTGACAGCGCCGGCGTCCACCTCGTCACCGGCGGCGCCGGAGCGCTCGGCCTGCAGGTGGCGGAATGGCTAGTGGAGCAGGGCGCGCGCCGGCTCCTCCTGGTGGGGCGGCGGCGGCCGGACGAAATCCGCATGGCCGAGATCGGCCGGCGGCTGGCCGGAGCGGAGGTCGAGGTCCGCGCCGTCGACGTCGCGGAGCGCGAAGCGCTGGGTGCCCTGCTGGCGGAGATCACCGCCGCCGGCCCGCTCCGCGGCGTCGTCCATGCCGCCGGCGTGCTCGACGACGCCATCCTCTTCAACCAGAGCTGGGAGCGGTTCGCGGCGGTTATGGCGCCCAAGGTCGAGGGCGCCTGGAACCTGCACCTGCTGACGCGGGAGCTCGAACTCGACTACTTCGTCCTCTTCTCGTCGCTCGCCTCGCTGCTGGGTCCGGCTGGCCAGGGCGGCTATGCCGCCGGCAACGCCTTCCTAGATGCCCTCGCGCATGCCCGTAAGCGACAAGGCCTGCCCGCGGTCAGCATCAACTGGGGTCCCTGGAGCGGCGCCGGGATGGCCGCGGCGACCTCGCCGCGGCTGCGCCAGGAGTGGGCGGCGCGCGGCATCCGCGAGATCGCGCCTCGCCAGGGGCTCGTGGCCCTGGGTTCGATCCTCGACGCCGGTATCACCCAGGCCATCTGCTTCCCGCTCGACCTCGAAGAGCTGGCGGCGAGCGGCCCCACGCGCTCGCCCCTCTTCGCGGAGCTCGCACGGCCACGCTCTTCGCGCCGCATGGCTCCCGCGGCCCCGGCCGCGCTCGACCGGGAACGCCTGCGCTCTGCGGCCGGAGTGGCGCGCATGGAGCCGCTGCTCGACTATCTGGTGGCGCGCGTCGCCGAGCTCCTTCGCCGGCAGCCGCGCGACCTCAATGTCGACCACAAGATCGACCATCTCGGCATGGAGTCGTTGATGATCATGGAGCTCCGCAACCGGCTCCGCTCCGACCTCGAGATCGAAGTGCCGATCACCGCTTTCTTCGACTACCCCAGTCTCCGGCAGCTCGCCGGCCTGGCGCTCGCCGCCGAGCCAGCGGCCACGCCGATGCCGGCCAGTCCGGATCCGCGCGAAAGTCGACCGGTGAGCCCGGACGTACAGGTCGACGAGCTCTCCGACGACGAGGTCGACGCGATGCTCGAGGATCTCATGGGAGGCAGCGCCCGTTGAGCGTGCCGGTCTCCGGGCTCAGCGCCCTGGAAAAACGTGACCGGCTCGCCGAGCTCCTGGTGGGCAGGCACCGGGAACTCTTCCCGGTCCTCAAGCGAAAGACGTTTCTCAACTATGGCGCGCAGGGACCCCTCCCGGCGTCCGCGCTGGCGGCGATCGACGGCTTCTATCGCGATCTGGACGAGGCCGGGCCCGCGTCGATCGAAGGCAGCCTGCTCGCCGCCGCCGAGCTCGAGCGTACCCGCGCGGCGCTGACCACCCTGCTCGAAGCCGGAGCGCCGGAGCGCCTCGCCCTGCTCGATAGCACTTCGACCGCCTGCAACGTGGTCCTCTGGGGCCTCGGCTGGCAGCGCGGCGACCACCTCCTGATGAGCGATCACGAGTACCCGCCAGTCACCGCCGCGATCCGCGAAGTGGCTCGCCGTCACGGTCTAGAGCTCGGCATGGTGCCAGCCGGCCTCGGGTCCGACCGGCTCCTGGCGGAGCTCACGGCGCGGCTGCGGCCCCGCACCCGGCTCGTCGTCCTCAGCCATGTGACATGGGATACTGGCCACGTGATGCCCCTGTCCGAGGTCGTCGCCGTTTGCCGGGAGCGCGGGCAGGGGCGCACCCGGGTCCTGGTGGACGGCGCGCAGGCGGCGGGCGCGATGCCTCTCGCCCTCGCCGCCCTCGGCGTCGACTTCTACGCGCTTCCAGGCCACAAGTGGTGTTGCGGCCCCGAGGGAACGGGCGCCCTCTACGTCGGCGCCGACGCGCTCGACGAGTTGCGCCCGACCTTCATCGGACCGCGCGGCCTGCGCCTCGGCGGGCACGCCGGCGACGTAGAGCTACAAGCCGGCGCGCGTCGCTTCGAGACCGGCACCTGCGCCGTGGCGCTTTACGCCGGCTGGCGGGCCGCCCTCGCCACCCACGACGGATGGGGGAACCAGGAGAGCCGCTGGCAGCGTATCCGCAAGCTCGGCAAGCGGCTCTGGCAGGCGCTGGGAGACCTCGAGCCGGCGGTCCTCACCCGTCTGCAGGCGGCTCCTCCCGAGGCGGGACTCGTATTCTTCCGCTACGGCGTCGAGAACGCTGGCCAGGACCGGGAGATCGGCCGCAAACACGAGCGCCTGGTCCGGCTCCTTGAGGCGCGCGGCGTCCTGGTCCGTAGCATGCCTGGCGCGGGGTCGATCCGCGCCAGCGTCCACTATCTCACGCTGGAAAGCGATCTCGACCGGCTGTGCGAAGAGGTCTCGGGTCTCGCTGTACGGCAGGCATGAAGAGGACTGTGAGACAATGAAAGGCATGGATTCGGTGCTTCAAGATCTACGTTACGCCGGGCGGCAGATGATCAAGTCGCCAGGCCTGACCCTGGCCATGGTAGCCTGCCTGGTGCTCGGTATCGCCGCCAACACGGTGACCTTCAGCATCACCCGGTCGCTGCTCTTCCCCCCCTCCCAGATGCGGGACCCAGATCGGCTGGCACGGCTCTTTGTCGAGCGCTCGGATCTCAAGTTCGGGTCCTTTTCCTATCCCGATTACAAGGGACCTGCGCGAGCAGTGCCCGGCATTCAGCGCCATCGCTGTCGAGGCGCCGACACCACTACACATTAGCCTCGAGGGCCAGAGCGAGCGGTTCTGGGGAGCCCTGGTCTCGGAAAATTATTTCCAGACGCTCGGCGTCCAACTGGTCAAAGGTCGTCCATTCGACCTCACGGCCGATGCGCCCCCCCGGGTGCACCCGGTGGTGGTGCTCTCCTACGGGTTCTGGCAGCGGCGGTTCGGCGGGGATCCGCAGGTGATCGGCCGCACCGTCTACCTCAACGGCCATCCATTCACGGTCATCGGTGTCGCCGCCCAGGGTTTCACCGGTATCAACGTCGGCTTGGTGTCTGAGCTCTGGGTGCCGATCTCGACGGTGGCGATCACCGCTCCCGACCAGGATCTGGCGGCCCGGGGCAACGGCTGGATCGGCGCCGTTATCGGGCGGCTCAAGCCCGATGCCAGCCTGGGCGCCGCACGCGCGCAGATCGCGGCGGCGATGAGCCAGTTGCAAAAAGTTTATCCCGCCACCAACGCGGGCAAGTCTGCCACTCTCTATCCCGAGGCGAGCGCCAGCCTCAACCCTATGGTGCGTGGCGCCTTCGTCGGCTTTCTCGGGCTGTTGTTCGCGATCGTCGGCCTGGTGCTGCTGCTGGCCTGCTCGAACGTCGCCGGGCTGCTGATGGCGCGCTCGGCGGCCCGTCGCCGCGAGATCGCAGTTCGCCTCGCCTTGGGCATCGGCCGCAGCCGCCTGCTGCGGCAGCTCCTCACCGAGAGCCTGGTGCTGGCCTTGATCGCCGGCCTGCTTGGGCTGCTGGCCAGCCTCGCCGGGATGCGCGCCATCCAGTCGTTCAAACCGCCCGTGGACCTGCCCTTCGCGATCCTGCCGCAGCTTGACCTCGGAGCCTTAGGCTTCACCTTCGCGGTGGCGGTGGCGACCGGCATTCTCTTCGGCCTCGCACCCGCCTTGCAGGCCACCCGCACGGATTTGGTCGGGGCCTTGAAGCAGGACACCCCGGGTGGGGGCTCCAGGGGCAGCTGGTTCCGCAAAGCGCAGGTGATCGGACAGGTGTGTCTCACGATGATCCTGCTGGTCTGCGCCAGCATGGCCCTAGAAGGCTTTCGCAATGTCCACCGCGTGGACCTCGGCTTCAGACCCGATCACCTGCTGCTCGCGTCGGTGGACCTGGACCTGCAAGGTTACCCCAAGCCTGCCCAGCGGCAGTTCACGCGCACCCTCGAGCAGCGGCTCGGCGCCCTCCCCGGAGTGATCGCCATCGGCCTCACCAGCACCATCCCGCTGTCGCTAACCCGGCCGCAAGAGTTCGTGCGCCCAGAGGGCTTCGAGGTGCGCAAGGGGGACGAGCTGCCGCTCGTCAACTTCGCCTCGGTGAGCCCCGGCTACTTCACGGCGATGACGACCTCGCTGCTCACGGGCCGGGCTTTCACCGCCGCCGACGGGCCGGGCAGCGCGCCAGTGGCGATCGTCAATGCGGCCTTCGCCAAGCGATTCTGGCCACGGACCGATGGGATCGGCAAGTACGTCAAGGCGCCCGTCGACAATCTGCAGGTCGTCGGGGTAGCCGCGAACGGCAAGTACTTCTCGATCGGCGAGGATCCGACACCGTTCCTCTACCTGCCTTTCGATCGCCACCCGGTGGGCAACGTCACCTTTCTCATCCGCTCCTCCGCCGCTCCGGCCTCGCTGCTGCAGGCGGTCCGCAGAGAGGTCTCCGTTCTCGATCCCAAGCTCCCGGTCTTCAACCTGCGGACCATGGACGAGCAGGTCAGCTTTGCGCTTTTGCCCTTCCGCCTGATGGCGGCGGTCATCTCGGCCTTCTCGGTGCTGGGTCTCTTCCTCTCGGCCTTGGGGGTTTTCGCCCTGGTCTCCCAATGGATCAACCAGCGGACCCGCGACCTCGCCATCCGTCGCGCTATCGGCGCCAGCAGCGGCCAGATCCTGCATATCGTCCTCCGCCAGAGCCTGGTGCTCGCCGGCTGTGGCCTGCTGCTCGGTCTCGGCTTGGGCTTAGCCCTGTCGCGGCTCATCGGCGGGCTGTTCTACGGGGTCGACGCGGCGAGGCCCACCCCCTATCTCGCGGCCGCGGCGGTGCTGCTTCTCGTGATCCTGCTCGCCGGTCTGCTGCCCGCGCGGCGGGCGGTGAGGCTCGACCTAGTCAAGGCGCTACGCGTGGGATAGAGGACCGAGGTCGGGCCGCGTGACGCCGAGCTCTGGAGCCATCGCCTCCGAGCCGGCGACGAGTTGACCGTCGGCCAGCTTGACGACGCGGTCCGCTTGCGAGAAGTAGCGGTCATCGTGGGTGATAACTACGACGATTTTGCCTCGCCGGCGGAGTTCCGCCAGCAGCTCCTTGTAGAAGATCTCCTTGAACTGGGGATCCTGGTCCGCGGCCCATTCGTCGAAGAGCACGATCGGTCGATCCTCGAGGTAAGCGACCAGCAGAGCCAAACGTTTCCGTTGCCCTGCCGAGAGGTTTGTGGTGGAAAGCTTGCCCTTATCGATCGTCAGCTTGTCCGCGAGATGCAGTTCCGGGAGCAGCAGCCGGGCCCGTTCGTCCAGCCGGTCGTCATCCATGCCCAGCAGGCGCTCGAAAAGATAGAAGTCGGCGAAGATCGCGGTGCAGTGCTGGCGGTACCACTCCCGATTCGCCTCGACAACCGGCTGTCCGTCGAGCTCGACCGAACCGGCATCAGGCTCATAGAGGCCGACGATCAGCTTGGCCAGGGTCGACTTGCCGCTGCCGTTGCCGCCGGTGATAAAAGGGACCTCCGGCCGCAGCTCGAGGTCGAGCGGTCCCAGGGCGAACCGCTCGTCCGCGTTCGGGTTGGCGTAGGAGTAGGAAATACCGCAGAAGACCACCCGCTCGACTGGGCCGGCGACCCTGCCGGCCGTATCGTCGAGCCGTTCGGCGTGCTCGCTGCTCTCGAGCTCCACACCCAGCGAATTGAGGCTTCGTAGCGCCACCTCGGCCTGCGCGAAGGTGTTGAAGTGATTGCCCAGGGTGGTCAACGGAGCGAGCATGAAGACGAAGACGAGCACCGCGCTGGAGAGCACCGCGGTGCCGCCGCCGACCACCGGCAACACGAAGAGCAGCAGCCCGATCACTGCGAAGTAGCTCAGATTGGCAAGGGCATTGGCGGTCTCGAGCTCCACCAGCCCGGAGCAGCGGAGCTTGCGGTACGCCTGGGCGGTCGGCAGCAGCAGGGTGTCAAGGAACGCTCGCCGGCGTGGAGCATGGAGCTTGAGCTCCTTGGCGCCTTCGGAAACGGCGCGGAAGTGTTTGAACAGCACGTTGCCGGTCTCGCGGGCCTGGGACAGCCGCTGCAAAGCCCGCCGGTTGGCGGCGACGAAGAGAACGATCGAGAACAATAGGGAGACGAGCAGCGCGGCGAGGGCCTTCCAGGAGACCAGCCCCAAGTAGATCAGGCAGCCGAAGATGACCACGGTGCTGATCAGGATCGCCGGCATGACGGCGAAGCCGTCCGTGATCCGGTCCACGTCGCCGGCCAGGGCGGCATACAGGCGGTGGCTGCCCAATTGCTCAAGGAAGCGTAGGCGCCCCTCGAGGATTCTCCTCACGAGTTGCACTCGCAATTTGAGGAGCGTCCCCTCGGCAAGGTAGACGAGGGGGATATGACTGCCCAACGTGGAAACGAGGAAGAGCAGGCAGACGCCGGCGAACTTCGCCGCCAGATGGGTGGTAGGGACGCCATGCGTGGGAGCGATGGCTTCCCGGATCAGCCCGAGGATGAGTGCCGTGCAGGCGCCGCTGATGGCGCCGCAGATCGAGGCGAAGAGCACGGTCTTGCGGGAGTCCTTGAGCAGCAGCAGAATGAGTTTCACCTACGCACTCTCCTTGGCCGCCGATCGCGACGGCTGGTTTCCGGGACGGCACGGAGGGTCGTCGCCCGCTGCTCGCTCGTCCGAAGGGTTGGGAATAGAATCAAGGCGCTCCGATAGCAGCGCCGCGAGGTGAGCGGCGTAGGGCCGCCCTACCATCGTGAAGTGATCGCCCGGGCTGTAGCGTAGGTCCACTCCGCCCAGGGCCACATCCCGCCACCCCAGGGAGGTATCGGTTGCAGCGGATTCGCGCGCAGCTTCGGCGAGGATAAGGACGACTCGTCCGGGATAGGTTTCAGGCCGGTAGCCCGCGACCAGCCGCCGGTTTCCGGCGAAAACCTCGAACGAGCGGCGCATCTGCTCGGGGGTCATCTCTGGCGGCAGCAGGCCGGCGCGCTGCGCCCGCTCGCAGAGGAACCGCAACAGGGGGCCGGTTCCCGCGAGCCCACGGATCTCCTCCGGAGCGACCGCCATATCCTGGCCGGAGATCCCCCAAAGGTCGACCGCGAACTCGCTGATGAGGGTCAGCTCGTCGAGAGAGAAGGGCTCCACATCCGGCAGATGGGAGTCGATCAGCGCCACCAGCTCCACCCGCTCGCCGAGGGCGACGGCTTGCCGCGCCATCTCGAAGGCCAGGACGCCGCCGATGGACCATCCGGCCAGTCGGTAGGGTCCGTGAGACTGCACCGAGCGGACCGCATTGAGATAACTGGCTGCCATGTCCTCGACGCGGGCGAAAGGTAAGCGGTCTTCGACGAGGTCCGGCACCTGCAGCCCCCAGATGGCCTGACCCGGACCGAGAGCACGGGCGAGATCGACGTAGCAGATGAGCCTCGCCGCCCACTGGATGCACGAAGAAGAGCGGCGCCCGCTCGCCGTCGCCGCGCGCGATCTCGACCAGCGATTGCCGGGCCGGCTGAGCCTGGCGGCGCAGCAGCGCGGCCAACCCTTCGACGGTCGAGGCGATGAAGAGGGAGGCGAGCGGCAGCTCCTGGCCGAGACTCGCGCGGATGCTCGCGGCGAGTCGCATCGCTAGCAGTGAATGACCACCCAAGGTGAAGAAATCGTCTCGCATCCCGATCGGTCCGACGCCCAGGATCTCCTCCCAGATCGCCGCCAACCGCAGCTCGAGCTCGTCGCGCGGCCCGAGATAAGACATCTCGCTGGCTGCCCGCGTCGATGCCGGCACCGGCAGGGCCGCGCGGTCGAGCTTGCCGTTGGAGGTCACCGGCAACGCGGAGAGTGCCACCCAGGACGACGGTACCATGGGCTCCGGCAGCTTCGCCGCGAGGAACCGCCGCAGCTCGTCGGCATTGATCTCCGGGGGCGTCAACGCCACGGCATCCGGCATTGCCACCGTCACCGCCGGCACGACGTAGGCCACCAGCTCAGGGCCGCGCGGACCGTCACTGCGCAGAAGCACGGCCGTCTCCGACACCGACGAGTGGGAGCGCAGCATCGACTCGATCTCCCCCAGCTCGATACGGATGCCGCGCAGCTTGACCTGATGGTCGAGGCGACCCAGGAACACGATCTCGCCACCGGGAAGAAAGCGTGCCAGGTCGCCGGTCCGATAGAGCCGCGCTCCAGGCTCGGTGCCCAGCGGATCGGGAACGAACGCACCAGCGGTCAGATCCGGTCGACCGAGATAGCCACGCGCCAGCTGCACCCCGCCGATCACCAGCTCGCCCGGAACGACCACCGGCACCGGACGCAGGTCCCGGTCGAGCAGGTGGATACGGGTGTTCGACACCGGCCGGCCGATAGGCATCCACCGCGGCTCGGCGGAGTCTCCAACGGACTCGAAGCGGTGCGCGGTGACATCTACCGCCGCCTCCGTGGGACCGTAAAGGTTGTGCAGCTCCACACCCTGGGCTCCCAGACGCTCGGCGAAACGTCGCCCCAGGGCCGGCGAAAGCGCCTCGCCACTCGCCATCACCGCCCGCAGGCTGCCGCAGCCCGAAAGGTCCGGCTCGCGAAGGAACGCCTCCAGCATCGAGGGCACGAAGTGCGTCACGGTGATCGAGCGGACTTCGATGAGCTCGGCCAGGTAGGCACCGTCCCGGTGACCGCCAGGCCGGGCCAACACCAGCTCGGCCCCCGTCATCAGCGGCCAGAAGAGCTCCCAGACCGAAACGTCGAAGCTCAAAGGCGTCTTCTGCAGCACACGGTCGGCCGCGCTCAGACCGTGACGATCCTGGAACCAGAGCAGGCGGTTGAGGATCCCCGCGTGGCTGTTCATCACACCTTTGGGACGGCCGGTCGAGCCGGAAGTGTAGAGGACATAGGCCAGATGATCACCACCGGAGCGCTCCGCGAGGTTGCCCGCACCGCCAAGGCTCGCCGCACGCTCCGCGTGAAACGGGAGACGGTCGAGCAGGATCCGGCGGAGCCCGGCCGACTCGGGCAGGGCCGCCACCGCACTCTCCTCAGTCAACAGCACCGAGCCGCCCGCGGCGCGCAGCTCCTCCAGCAGGAAAGCCAGGCGATCGGCCGGATAGGAGAGATCGAGAGGCACGTACGCTCCGCCCGCCTTGAGGATCGCGAGAAGGCCGACGAGCAGAGCGAGCGAGCGCTCGGCCGCGATCGCCACCGGGATCTCCGGCCCTACGCCCAGGCCGAGAAGCTCACGGGCCAGGAGGTTGGCGCGGGCGTTGAGATCCTCGTAGCTGAGCGTGCTCCCTTCGTAGGATACGGCGACCGCCAACGGCGAACGAGCGACCTGCATCTCGATGGCACCGTGCAGGCTCAGGAACGCCGGGTAGGACGCGCCGGTCGCGTTCCATTCGACGAGCAGCTGATGCCGCTCGACCGAGGTCAAAAGCGGCAGAGCCGAGATCTCCGACTCCGGCTCCGCCACTATCCCCGCGAGCAGAGTCCGCCAGTGCCAACCCAACCGTTCGATCGTCGCACGGTCGAAAAGATCCCGGTCGTACTCGATCGAGCCGGCGAGCTCGCCCGCCCCGGCGCTCGGGTCTCCGCCCCGCCAGCTCAGATAGAACGTCAGATCGAACTTCGCTGCGCCGCTCTCGACCGCCAGCGGTGAGCCCCGCAGCCCCCAGCGGGACGGCTCCTCGCGGGATACGTGCAGAAGGACGAACATCACCTGGAAGATGGGCGTCCGCGAGAGGTCGCGTTCCGGCTGCAGCTCGGCCACCAGCTTCTCGAAGGGGAGATCCCGGTGCTGGTAGGCGGCCAGCAGCGTGCCGCGGACACCCGCGACGAGCTCGCTCACCCGCGGGTTGCCGGAGAGGTCGGCGCGCAGCGCCAGGGTGTTGAGGAAGAACCCGATCACTCCTTCGGTCTCCCGCCGGCCACGGTTGGCGATCGGCGTCCCGACCACCAGGTCCGATTGACCGGTATAGCGATGGAGAAGCACATCGAATGCCGCCAACAGGGTCATAAACGAAGTAGCGTTGGACCGTCGCGCGAGGGCCGTCACGCCCTGCACCACGGACGGATCCACGGCCGCACCCTGCCAGCTCCCGCCGCGACTTCGCCGAACCTTCGGGCGGGGACGGTCCGCCGGGAGCTCCAGCGCGTGCGGCGCCCCCGCCAAGTGCTGCCGCCACCAGGCCCGCTGCCGCGCCAGCTCCTCGCCAGACAGCCGTTCGCGCTGCCAGGCCGCGTAGTCAGCGTAACCGACCGCCAGCGGTGCGAGCGCCGACGGCCGGCCAGCGCGGATCGCCGTGTAGAGGGCCGCCAGCTCCCGCCACCAAATCTCCCCGGACCAGGCGTCGGAAATGATGTGATGGACCGTCAACAGCAGCACGTGCTCGATCGCGGAGAGCCGCAGCAGTACGACGCGGTAGAACGGCCCTCGGAGGAGGTCGAACGGGCGCGCCGCCTCCCGACGGGCCAGCAGCAGCGCTTCCGCATCGGCGCCCGGGCCAAGCCCGCTCAGGACACCGCCGAGATCGACGAGCACGAGCGGATCGGTTGCCCGCGGCGGCGCGATCGTCTGCACCGGCTCTCCGTCCACCTCCGCGAAGCTCGTCCGCAGGCTCTCGTGCCGAGCCTCGAGATGCCGCAGGGCGGCGGCCAGCGCGGCGACATCCAGATCTCCGTGCAGGCGCGAGGCACTGGGGATGTTGTACTCCGCGCTCTCCGGCTGGAAACGCGCCAGGAACCAGAGGCGCTCCTGCTCGAAAGACAGCCGCGCGGCACCGCCAGATGCGCGGCGCACGATCGGCGGCACAGGGGTCGCGCCCGCCTCAGCCCTCCCCAGGTGCGCGGCGAGCGCCGCGATCGTCGGCATCTCGAACAGAACGCGGAGCGGCAGCTCCACCTGGAACGCTTCGCGAACCCGTGAGACGAGCTGCATGCCAAGTAACGAATGGCCGCCCAGAGCGAAGAAGCTGTCGTGAATGCCGACTGCAGGCAGGCCCAGAAGCACACTCCAGATCCCCGCCAGCAGCTCCTCGTGGACGGTGCGGGGCGCCTCGTCACCCGTTCCCGCCGTTCCTGCTGATATCGCCGATACCGCAGGCGCCGGCAAAGCCGCGCGGTCGAGCTTGCCGTTGGGGGTCACCGGCAGCGCGGAGAGCGTCACCCAGGCCGATGGCACCATGGGCTCCGGCAGCTTCGCCGCGAGGAACCGCCGCAGCTCGTCGGCATTGATCTCCGGGGGCGTCAACGCCACGGCATCCGGCATTGCCACCGTCACCGCCGGCACGACGTAGGCCACCAGCTCAGGGCCGCGCGGACCGTCACTGCGCAGAAGCACGGCCGTCTCCGACACCGACGAGTGGGAGCGCAGCATCGACTCGATCTCCCCCAGCTCGATACGGATGCCGCGCAGCTTGACCTGATGGTCGAGGCGACCCAGGAACACGATCTCGCCACCGGGAAGAAAGCGTGCCAGGTCGCCGGTCCGATAGAGCCGCGCTCCAGGCTCGGTGCCCAGCGGATCGGGAACGAACGCACCAGCGGTCAGATCCGGTCGACCGAGATAGCCACGCGCCAGCTGCACCCCGCCGATCACCAGCTCGCCCGGAACGACCACCGGCACCGGACGCAGGTCCCGGTCGAGCAGGTGGATACGGGTGTTCGACACCGGCCGGCCGATAGGCATCCACCGCGGCTCGGCGGAGTCTCCAACGGACTCGAAGCGGTGCGCGGTGACATCTACCGCCGCCTCCGTGGGACCGTAAAGGTTGTGCAGCTCCACACCCTGGGCTCCCAGACGCTCGGCGAAACGTCGCCCCAGGGCCGGCGAAAGCGCCTCGCCACTCGCCATCACCGCCCGCAGGCTGCCGCAGCCCGAAAGGTCCGGCTCGCGAAGGAACGCCTCCAGCATCGAGGGCACGAAGTGCGTCACGGTGATCGAGCGGACTTCGATGAGCTCGGCCAGGTAGGCACCGTCCCGGTGGCCGCCAGGCCGGGCCAACACCAGCTCGGCCCCCGTCATCAGCGGCCAGAAGAGCTCCCAGACCGAAACGTCGAAGCTCAAAGGCGTCTTCTGCAGCACACGGTCGGCCGCGCTCAGACCGTGACGATCCTGGAACCAGAGCAGGCGGTTGAGGATCCCCGCGTGGCTGTTCATCACACCTTTGGGACGGCCGGTCGAGCCGGAAGTGTAGAGGACATAGGCCAGATGATCACCACCGGAGCGCTCCGCGAGGTTGCCCGCACCGCCAAGGCTCGCCGCACGCTCCGCGTGAAACGGGAGACGGTCGAGCAGGATCCGGCGGAGCCCGGCCGACTCGGGCAGGGCCGCCACCGCACTCTCCTCAGTCAACAGCACCGAGCCGCCCGCGGCGCGCAGCTCCTCCAGCAGGAAAGCCAGGCGATCGGCCGGATAGGAGAGATCGAGAGGCACGTACGCTCCGCCCGCCTTGAGGATCGCGAGAAGGCCGACGAGCAGAGCGAGCGAGCGCTCGGCCGCGATCGCCACCGGGATCTCCGGCCCTACGCCCAGGCCGAGAAGCTCACGGGCCAGGAGGTTGGCGCGGGCGTTGAGATCCTCGTAGCTGAGCGTGCTCCCTTCGTAGGATACGGCGACCGCCAACGGCGAACGAGCGACCTGCATCTCGATGGCACCGTGCAGGCTCAGGAACGCCGGGTAGGACGCGCCGGTCGCGTTCCATTCGACGAGCAGCTGATGCCGCTCGACCGAGGTCAAAAGCGGCAGAGCCGAGATCTCCGACTCCGGCTCCGCCACCATCCCCGCGAGCAGAGTCCGCCAGTGCCAACCCAACCGTTCGATCGTCGCACGGTCGAAAAGATCCCGGTCGTACTCGATCGAGCCGGCGAGCCCGACCTCAACGGTACGGCGCTCCTCGCTCCGCCGTTCGAGCGCGAACGTCAGGTCGAACTGGGTCGTGTCGGCACTGACGTAGAGCGGCTCGGAGACCATGCCCGGCATCTCGCTGCTGGCGGCGGTCTCCAGAAGGACGAACATCACCTGGAAGATGGGCGTCCGCGAGAGGTCGCGTTCCGGCTGCAGCTCGGCCACCAGCTTCTCGAAGGGGAGATCCCGGTGCTGGTAGGCGGCCAGCAGCGTGCCGCGGACACCCGCGACGAGCTCGCTCACCCGCGGGTTGCCGGAGAGGTCGGCGCGCAGCGCCAGGGTGTTGAGGAAGAACCCGATCACCCCTTCGGTCTCCCGCCGGCCACGGTTGGCGATCGGCGTCCCGACCACCAGGTCCGATTGACCGGTATAGCGATGGAGAAGCACATCGAATGCCGCCAACAGGGTCATAAACGAAGTAGCGTTGGACCGTCGCGCGAGGGCCGTCACGCCCTGCACCACGGACGGATCCACGGCCGCACCCTGCCAGCTCCCGCCGCGACTTCGCCGAACCTTCGGGCGGGGACGGTCCGCCGGGAGCTCCAGCGCGTGCGGCGCCCCCGCCAAGTGCTGCCGCCACCAGGCCCGCTGCCGCGCCAGCTCCTCGCCAGACAGCCGTTCGCGCTGCCAGGCCGCGTAGTCAGCGTAACCGACCGCCAGCGGTGCGAGCGCCGACGGCCGGCCAGCGCGGATCGCCGTGTAGAGGGCCGCCAGCTCCCGCCACCAAATCTCCCCGGACCAGGCGTCGGAAATGATGTGATGGACCGTCAACAGCAGCACGTGCTCGATCGCGGAGAGCCGCAGCAGTACGACGCGGTAGAACGGCCCTCGGAGGAGGTCGAACGGGCGCGCCGCCTCCCGATGGGCCAGCAGCAGCGCTTCCGCATCGGCGCCCGGGCCAAGCCCGCTCAGGACACCGCCGAGATCGACGAGCACGAGCGGATCGGTTGCCCGCGGCGGCGCGATCGTCTGCACCGGCTCTCCGTCCACCTCCGCGAAGCTCGTCCGCAGGCTCTCGTGCCGAGCCTCGAGATGCCGCAGGGCGGCGGCCAGCGCGGCGACATCCAGATCTCCGTGCAGGCGCGAGGCACTGGGGATGTTGTACTCCGCGCTCTCCGGCTGGAAACGCGCCAGGAACCAGAGGCGCTCCTGCTCGAAAGACAGCCGCGCGGCACCGCCAGATGCGCGGCGCACGATCGGCGGCACAGGGGCCGCGCCCGCCTCAGCCCTCCCCAGGTGCGCGGCGAGCGCCGCGATCGTCGGCATCTCGAACAGAACGCGGAGCGGCAGCTCCACCTGGAACGCTTCGCGAACCCGTGAGACGAGCTGCATGCCAAGTAACGAATGGCCGCCCAGAGCGAAGAAGCTGTCGTGAATGCCGACTGCAGGCAGGCCCAGAAGCACACTCCAGATCCCCGCCAGCAGCTCCTCGTGGACGGTGCGGGGCGCCTCGTCACCCGTTCCCGCCGTTCCTGCTGATATCGCCGATACCGCAGGCGCCGGCAAAGCCGCGCGGTCGAGCTTGCCGTTGGGGGTCACCGGCAGCGCGGAGAGCGTCACCCAGGCCGATGGCACCATGGGCTCCGGCAGCTTCGCCGCGAGGAACCGCCGCAGCTCGTCGGCATTGATCTCCGGGGGCGTCAACGCCACGGCATCCGGCATTGCCACCGTCACCGCCGGCACGACGTAGGCCACCAGCTCAGGGCCGCGCGGACCGTCACTGCGCAGAAGCACGGCCGTCTCCGACACCGACGAGTGGGAGCGCAGCATCGACTCGATCTCCCCCAGCTCGATACGGATGCCGCGCAGCTTGACCTGATGGTCGAGGCGACCCAGGAACACGATCTCGCCACCGGGAAGAAAGCGTGCCAGGTCGCCGGTCCGATAGAGCCGCGCTCCAGGCTCGGTGCCCAGCGGATCGGGAACGAACGCACCAGCGGTCAGATCCGGTCGACCGAGATAGCCACGCGCCAGCTGCACCCCGCCGATCACCAGCTCGCCCGGAACGACCACCGGCACCGGACGCAGGTCCCGGTCGAGCAGGTGGATACGGGTGTTCGACACCGGCCGGCCGATAGGCATCCACCGCGGCTCGGCGGAGTCTCCAACGGACTCGAAGCGGTGCGCGGTGACATCTACCGCCGCCTCCGTGGGACCGTAAAGGTTGTGCAGCTCCACACCCTGGGCTCCCAGACGCTCGGCGAAACGTCGCCCCAGGGCCGGCGAAAGCGCCTCGCCACTCGCCATCACCGCCCGCAGGCTGCCGCAGCCCGAAAGGTCCGGCTCGCGAAGGAACGCCTCCAGCATCGAGGGCACGAAGTGCGTCACGGTGATCGAGCGGACTTCGATGAGCTCGGCCAGGTAGGCACCGTCCCGGTGACCGCCAGGCCGGGCCAACACCAGCTCGGCCCCCGTCATCAGCGGCCAGAAGAGCTCCCAGACCGAAACGTCGAAGCTCAAAGGCGTCTTCTGCAGCACACGGTCGGCCGCGCTCAGACCGTGACGATCCTGGAACCAGAGCAGGCGGTTGAGGATCCCCGCGTGGCTGTTCATCACACCTTTGGGACGGCCGGTCGAGCCGGAAGTGTAGAGGACATAGGCCAGATGATCACCACCGGAGCGCTCCGCGAGGTTGCCCGCACCGCCAAGGCTCGCCGCACGCTCCGCGTGAAACGGGAGACGGTCGAGCAGGATCCGGCGGAGCCCGGCCGACTCGGGCAGGGCCGCCACCGCACTCTCCTCAGTCAACAGCACCGAGCCGCCCGCGGCGCGCAGCTCCTCCAGCAGGAAAGCCAGGCGATCGGCCGGATAGGAGAGATCGAGAGGCACGTACGCTCCGCCCGCCTTGAGGATCGCGAGAAGGCCGACGAGCAGAGCGAGCGAGCGCTCGGCCGCGATCGCCACCGGGATCTCCGGCCCTACGCCCAGGCCGAGAAGCTCACGGGCCAGGAGGTTGGCGCGGGCGTTGAGATCCTCGTAGCTGAGCGTGCTCCCTTCGTAGGATACGGCGACCGCCAACGGCGAACGAGCGACCTGCATCTCGATGGCACCGTGCAGGCTCAGGAACGCCGGGTAGGACGCGCCGGTCGCGTTCCATTCGACGAGCAGCTGATGCCGCTCGACCGAGGTCAAAAGCGGCAGAGCCGAGATCTCCGACTCCGGCTCCGCCACCATCCCCGCGAGCAGAGTCCGCCAGTGCCAACCCAACCGTTCGATCGTCGCACGGTCGAAAAGATCCCGGTCGTACTCGATCGAGCCGGCGAGCTCGCCCGCCCCGGCGCTCGGGTCTCCGCCCCGCCAGCTCAGATAGAACGTCAGATCGAACTTCGCTGCGCCGCTCTCGACCGCCAGCGGTGAGCCCCGCAGCCCCCAGCGGGACGGCTCCTCGCGGGATACGTGCAGAAGGACGAACATCACCTGGAAGATGGGCGTCCGCGAGAGGTCGCGTTCCGGCTGCAACTCGGCCACCAGCTTCTCGAAGGGGAGGTCCTGGTGCTGGTAGGCGGTCAGCAGCGTGCCGCGGACACTCGCGACGAGCTCGCCCACCCGTGGGTTACCGGAGAGGTCGGCGCGCAGCGCCAGGGTGTTGAGGAAGAACCCGATCACCCCTTCGGTCTCCCGCCGGCCGCGGTTGGCGATCGGTGTCCCGACCACCAGATCCGGCTGGCCGGCGTAGCGGTGGAGAAGCACATCGAAGGAGGCCAGCAAGGTCATGAACCGCGTCGCCCCCAGCCGCTGCGACAGCGCGCTGACCCCCAGCTCCAACTCGGGCCGGCACGACAACCCGTCCCAGGTGGCGCCACGCCCGGCGCGCACCTTTGGACGCGGTCGGTCCGTGGGCAGCTCGAGACTGCGCGGCGCCTCCGCCAGATGCTGCCGCCACCACTCCATCTGCCGCGCCAGCGACCTCGCCCGCCAGCCACTGCCGCTGCCACACCGCGTAGTCGGCGTACTGGACCGGCAGCGGCGCGAAAGGGGGCGGCTGGCGCTCCCGGATCGCCGCGTAGAACGCCGCCAGCTCCCGCGTCCAGATGTCGAGAGACCAGTCGTCGGCCAGGATATGGTGGATGGTGAATAGCAGCGCATGCTCGCCCGGGCCGAGACGCAGCAGCACCACGCGGTAGAGCGGATCGCGCCCGAGGTCGAACGGGCGCGTCGTCTCTCGCTCGGCCAGCCGGAGCACGAGCCGCTCGAGGTCGCTCGTCGCGGACGGCCGAGACGCCGCGGACGCCAGCCCGGCGAGGTCCACAACCGCCAGCTGGCCCCTCTCCCGCGTCGGCGCAATCACCTGTACTGGCTCGCCGTCCACCGCCGCGAAGCTCGTCCGCAGGCTCTCATGACGCGCTTCGAGCTGCCGCAACGCCCCGGCCAGCGCCCCCGGGTCGAGGTCGCCGTGCAGGCGGACCGCGCTCGCTACGTTGTACTCGGCGCTCTCCGGCTGGAAGCTCGCGAGGAACCAGAGACGTTCCTGCGCGAACGACAGCGGCGCGGCACCGGCCGTCGCACGGCGAACGATCGGCGGCACCGGGATGGAGCCCTCCTCCTCGGCTGCCTCGAGGTGCGCCGCGAGCGCCGCTAGCGTCGGCTTCTCGAACAGGACGCGCAGCGGCAGCTCCTGCCGAAATGCGTCGCGCACCCGCGACGCGAGCCGCATCGCCAGGAGCGAATGGCCACCGAGAGCGAAGAAGTCGTCGTGGCTCCCTACCGTCGGCACGCCGAGGAGTGCGCTCCAGATCCCCGCCAGCAGCTCCTCGTGGACGGTGCGGGGCGCGGCGCCGCTCCCAGCCTCAGGCTCGGCGGGTACCGGTAGCGCCGCGCGGTCGAGCTTGCCGTTGGGATTGATCGGCAGCCGGGCCAGCCCCACCCAGGCGGAAGGCACCATGTAATCTGGCAGCCGCGCGGCGAGAAATCGCCGCAGTTCGGCGGCGTCTGGCGCCGGCCCGTTCGCCGTTGGCAAGATGTAGGCGACGAGCTGGAGGCCCCGCACGGCCGAGGTGCGCAGCACCACCACCGCCTCGCCCACCGCGGGGTGAGCCCGCAGCACCGACTCGATCTCCGCCGGCTCGACGCGAAACCCACGCAGCTTCACCTGGTGGTCGATGCGCCCCAGGTATTGCAGCACCCCGTCCGGCCGCCAGCGCGCCAGGTCGCCCGTGCGGTAGACGCGATCCCCCGTTCCGCCTGACCAGGGATCGGGCAGGAAGCGCTCCGCGGTCAGGTCAGGGCGCCCGAGATAGCTCTGTGCCAGGGCGGTCCCGCCGAGCAGCAGCTCGCCGTGCACGCCCAAGGGTTGCAGCCGCAGGTCCAGATCGACGACGTAGGCGCGCGCATTGGCGATCGGCCGCCCGATGACCGGGCGGTCCTCCCAGAGCCGCGGCTCGGCGGGAAGCGTCAACGCTGTCACCACGTGCGTCTCCGATGGCCCGTAGTGGTTGTGCAGCCGGCAGGTGGCGAACCGCGGATCCGCGAACAGGCGCCGCACCGCTTCGGTGATCACCAATTGCTCGCCGGTCGAAATCACGTCACGCAGAGACAGCGGCGAAGCATGGCCACCCACGATCTCCTCGGCCACCTGGTGCAGCAGGGCTACCGGGAAGATCACGGTCTCGATGCTCTCCTCCTCGAGCAGGCGCGCCAGTCGCGCCGCATCCCGCCGCACCTCCTCGGCCGCAACATGGATCGAGCCTCCCGACAGCCAGGCGGTGAACATCTCGGTGAAGCTCGCGTCGAACGACAGCGGTGCCAGCTGCAGGGTGCGGGCCCGCGGCCGGCATTGACCGAGCAGGACGTCGACGAGATCGCTCATCACTCGCTGCGGCAGCTCGATACCTTTCGGGCGCCCGGTCGAGCCGGAGGTGTAGATGACGTAGAGGCGCTGCTGCGGTGAGACCGCAGCCGGAGGTGGCGGCACGCCCGTCGCGCCACCGAGCGCCGCGCCACCGTCGATCGCCAGCAGGGTGACGCCGTTTCCCGCCAGCTCCCGCAGCCGGCCCGTCATCCGCTCGTGGGTCAGCACCACCGGCGCGGCACTGTCCGCCAGCATGAACCGCAGCCGCTCCGTCGGATAGGCGGGATCGAGGGGGATGCAGACGCCCCCCGCCTTGAGCACCGCGAGCACTCCGACCGCCGCCGCCACCGAACGTTCGAGTAACAGGCCCACGGCGACGTTGGCCCCGATGCCCCGGCGTGCCAGCTCCTGCCGCAGGCGATCGGCCTGGACGTCGAGCCCGCGGTAGGTGAGCTGCAGCCCGCCGGCAGCGACCGCCAGGGCATCAGGCGTGCGCTCCACCTGGGCCGCAAAGCGCCGCTCGAGCGTCAAGCCGCTCGACGCCTGTGCCTTAGGGTTCCATTCCTCGACCAGCTGGGCCACCTCGAACGGTCGCAGCAGAGAGACTTCCGTCAGTCGCTTGCTGGGGTGGGCGACGAAATCCTTGAGCATCGCCGCGAAATGTTCCCCGAAACGGCCGATCGTCGCTGAGTCGAAGAGTTCGCGATCATACTCGATTCCGCCGGCGAGCTCGACCGAGCGCCGCCGCTCGAGCGCCAGCGTCAGGTCGAACTTCGCCGGGCCGGGTGCCGGGTACAGCCGCTCGCTGGCCAGCCCCGGCAGCGCGTTCCCCTCGGCCGCGTCCACGAAGACGAACATCACCTGGAAGAGCGGCGTACGGCCGAGATCGCGCACCGGCTGCAGCTCGGCGACCAGCTTGCCGAAGGGCAGATCCTGGTGTTGGTAGGCGGCCAGCAGCGTTCCTCTAACCCGCTCGACGAACTCGCCCACCCGCGGATTACCAGCGAGGTCGACCCGTAACGCCAGGGTGTTGAGGAAGAACCCGATGACCCCCTCCGTCTCGCGCCGGCCGCGGTTGGCGATCGGCGTCCCGACGACCATGTCCGGCTGGCCGGTGTAGCGATGGAGAAGCAGCTCGAAGGCCGCGAGTAGGGTCATGAACCAGGTGGCGTTGGACCGCCGCGCGAGCGCCGTCAGGCCCTGCGCCAAGGCCGGAGGACTGGCCAGGCCCTGCCAGCTCCCGCCTTGCCCGCGCCGCACCTTCGAGCGGGGCCGGTCCGTGGGCAGCTCGAGCGCGTGCGGCGCTCCCGCCAGCTGCTCCCGCCACCAGGCCATCTGCTGCGACAGCTCCGCGCCCGCCAGCCGCTCGCGTTGCCAGGCCGCGTAGTCGGTGTATTGGACCGGGAGCGACGACAGCTCCAACGGCTGCCGCTGCCGCGCCGCCGCATAGAAGGCGGAGAGCTCCCGCCACCAGATTTCCTCGGACCAGTCGTCGGAGATGACATGGTGGATGGTGAGCAGCAGCACGTGCTCGATGGTAGAGAGACGCAACAGCACGACGCGGTAGAGCGGCCCGCGGCGAAGGTCGAACGGGCGCGCCGCCTCCAGCGCGGCGAGCCGTCGCATCTCCGCCTCGGCGGGCACGGACGGCACGGCGAGGCCGTTGGGTCCACCGGAGAGATCGACGAGCACGAGCGGACCGGTCGGGCGTGGCGGCGCGATCACCTGTACCGGCTCTCCGTCCACCTCCGCGAAGCTCGTCCGCAGACTCTCGTGGCGCACTTCGAGCTGGCGCAGGGCGGTGACCAGGGCAGGGGCATCCAGGTCTCCGTGCAGACGCGAGGCGCTCGGGATGTTGTACTCCGCGCTCTCGGGCTGAAAACGCGCGAGGAACCAGAGCCGCTCCTGCTCGAAGGACAGCGGCGCGGGAGCGCCTGGCGGGCGGCGCACGATCGGCGGCGCCTCGGCGGCGCCCTGGGCCGCCGCCAGCTCCAGGTGCGCGGCGAGCTCCGCGATCGTCGGCTTCTCGAACAGGACGCGCAGCGGCAGCTCCACCCGGAACGCCTCACGCAACCGCGAGACCAGCCGCATGGCCAGCAGCGACTGCCCGCCGAGGGCGAAGAAGCTGTCATGGATGCCGACCTCGGGCAACTCCAGCAGCCCGCTCCAGATCCCTACCAGCAGCTCCTCGTGGACGGTGCGGAGTCCCTCGCCGCCCGTGGTCCACGGTACTGCCGGCGCCGGCAGCGCCGCGCGATCGAGCTTGCCGCTTTCGGTCAGCGGCAGCCGCGGGAGCGCCACCCAGGCCAATGGCACCATGGAGTCAGGCAGGACCTTCGAGAGGAAGCCGCGCAGCGCCTCGGCGGTGATCTCCGGCAGCTCCGGCACCTCCGGCGCGCCGGCATCCGGCGCGGCCGCCATCGCCACGAAATAGGCCACCAGCTCGGGACCGCGAGCGCCAGCCGTGCGCAGCAGCACCGCCGCATCGCTCACTCCGGGGTGGGAGCGCAGGGCAGACTCGATCTCTCCGAGCTCGATGCGCAAGCCGTGGAGCTTGACCTGGTAATCGATGCGGCCGAGCACTTCGAGGCTGCCGTCCGGGCGGTGACGGGCCAGGTCACGGGTGCGGTAGAGGCGCTCTCCCGGCGTCCGGGCGAAGGGATCGGGCACGAATACCTCGGCGGTGCGCGCCGTGTCCCGGAGATAGCCGCGGCCCACCGCGATGCCGCCCACGCACAGCTCGCCGGGCACTCCGAGCGGCGCCGGCCGCAGCTCGGGCGTGAGTACGTACAGTCTCAGGTTGCGCAGCGGCCGCCCGATCGAGACCCGCGGCAGCTCCCCGGGAGGATGCCGCAGCTCCTGATGACTGACGTCGTCCGAGCATTCGGTCGGACCGTAGGCGTTCATCAGCGGGACGTTCGGGTAGGCGGCCAGCCACCGCCGGCAGAGCTCGGGCGGCAGCGCCTCGCCGGTCGGCACGAGCCAGCGCAGGCGGTCGAGCGGCGGCAGCTCGTCTCCCTCGGCACGCGCCGCGTCGGCGAGCATCAGTGCCAAGAGCGACGGCACGGTTTCGAGAATCGAGATGCCGTGGCGCGCCACTTCGGACAGCAGCCGTGCCGGATCATGGGCGATCGCGTCGGGAAAGATGTGGACCTTGCCGCCGGCCAGCAGCGGCGCCAGGAGCTGCCACACCGAGACGTCGAAGGTGTGCGGCGCGGTCTGCGCCACGCTGTCGTCGGCGCCGAGGGCGAGGCCCTCGATCTTGGCGAGGAGGTGGTTGCGCAGACCGCGGTGCTCGATCATCGCTCCTTTCGGCACTCCGGTCGAACCCGAGGTGTAGATCACGTAAGCCAGGTTGGCGGGGACGGCCTGCGCCGGCAGGCCGCCGGATTCCGCGGCCGCCGCCGGCGCCAGCAGCCCGGCCAGCGACTGCCAGCGCGGCGCGTCCTTCCCCAGGGCGTCGAGGCCGCTCGCCGCGGCGCTGTCGACCAGCAGCAGACGGGTGCCGCTCTGCGCCAGGATGCGGCGCAGGCGCTCTGCCGGATGGCCGTGATCGAGCGGCAGATAGGCGCCACCAGCTTGCCAAATCGCCAGCACGGCGGTGAGGAAATCGAGCCCGCGCTCGGCGAGCAGCCCCACCACCTCGTCGGCGCCGATGCCCAGGCGTCGCAGGCGGCGTGCCATCCGGTTGGCGCGGTGATGGAGCTCCCCGTAGGTGAGCTCACATCCCTCGCAGCGCGCCGCCACGGCCTCCGGGGTGGCCGCCGCACGCGCCGCGAAGAGCTGGTGCGCGAGTGGCCCCAAGTCGCCGGCGGCGGTGTCGCTGGCGGCCGTATCGTTCCATTCGACCAGTAGCGCCTGCTCCTCGCGGGGGCTGAGCAGCGACACCTCCGACAGGCGCTTGCCCGGGTGGGCCGCGAGGGCCGCGAGGAGGCTCGTGAAGTGCCCCGCAAAGCGGCCGATCGTCGTCGCGTCGAAAAGGTCGGGGTCATACTCGACCCTGCCGGTCAGCTCTTCCGCCAGGTCGAGCGAGAGCGTCAGGTCGCGGGGCGCCGCGCCCCGGCCGACGGACCACGGCGCGAAGTGAAGGCCGTCGCTCTCCATCCCGGTGGCCGCGGGGGCCGGCACGGACTGTACCTCGAACCGCAGCTCCCGGCCGAGGTCACGCCGCGGTCGCAGCGCGGCCTCCAGCATGCGGAACGGCAGCTCCTGGTGCCGGAAGGCGGCGAGCACCGCGGCGCGCACACGCTCGAGCAGTTCGAAAGCCGGCGGGTTGCCCGACAGCTCGACCCGCAGCGCCAGGAGGTTCGAGAAGAGCCCGATCACTCCCTCGACCTCGGGCCGGCTGCGAGTGTCGATCGGCAGTCCCACGACCAGGTCCGGCTGCCCCGTGTACCGGTGGAGCAGCAGCCCGAAGGCCGCGAGCAGAGTCATCTGCATCGTCGCGCCGTGGCGCCGCCCGAGAGCGGACAAGCCCACCATGAGCGCGGCATCACCAGTCAGGCCTTCCCGGGCGGCGCCGCGCCCGCTGCGCTGCTTCGGACGTGGCCGATCCAGCGGCAGCTCGAGGGCGGGCGGCGCCCCAGCCAGATGCTCGCTCCACCAGGCCGTCAGCCGCGACAGCACCTCGCCCGACAACCGCTCACGCTGCCAGATCGCGAAGTCGGCATAGCCTACCGCCAGCGGCGTCAGCTCGACCGGCTGCCGCTCGCGTCCGGCCAGGTACAGCGCCGACAGCTCGCTGAGCCAGATTTCGAGCGACCTCGAATCGGCGATGAGCGGGTGAAGGGTCAACAGCAAGGCGTGCTCGCCGGACGAGAGGTGCACCAGCACCACCCGGTACAGCGGCCCGCGTGCGAGGTCGAACGGCCGCACCTCTTCCTCTGCCGCCAGCCCCGGTACGAGCCGCTCGCCCGCCGCCGCGGACCCCAGGCCGGTGAGGTCGATGACCGCGAGCAGGTACGTCGCGCGCGACGGGCCGATCGCCTGGAGGGGGGGACCAGCGTCCGCCCTTCGGAAAGTCGTGCGCAGGCTCTCGTGGCGCGTTTCCAGCCGCCGCAGCGCGAACGCCAGCGCGCTGGCGTCGAGCTCTCCGCGCAGCCGGACCACCCGCGCGAGGTGGGGCTCCGGGCTCTCCGGACGCGGGTGGTCGAGGGACGGCCAGAGGCTCTCCTGGAACGACGACAGCGGGGCGAAGCCCCCGGCGGCGCGCCGCGCGACCGGCGGCGCCTCCGGCAAGGGGTCTTCCGCCGCCGACTCCTCTGGAGGGCGCGAGCGGTGCGGACGGCCGAAGCCCGCGGGCGGTACCCAGTCGAGGACTCCAGAGGGGACCGCTGCCGCCGCGAGCGCCCTGCCCGCCGCCAGGCTGCGGAGCGCCTCGAGGTAGAGCTCGGCGACCGCCTCCAGCCGCCGCCGCGACAGCGCCCTCGATCCCGAGTAGAGGATGAGGAGGATCTCTCCGTTCACCGGGTTGACGTTGAAGGAGGCCTCCAGCGGGTAGTGCGTCGGCGAGGACGAATGGACGTCGCCCAGGTATGCGAAGTCCTCCCGCTCCAGGATGACGCGCAGGGAGTGGAAGCTGACGTAGTTGAACAGCACCTCGTAGAGCGCCTGCTGGCCGTAGTCGGCCTGGATCGTGCCCATCGGCACCCGCCGATGCGGCAGGATCTGCCGTTCCACCTCGAAGACCCTGCGGGCCAACTCGGCCCAACCCTCCGCCGCCGGTACCCGCAGCCGGAACGGCACGGTGTTGAGGAACAGCCCGTAGGTGTCGGAGCCGCCGGCGATCTCTGGCCGGCCGTTGGTGACCAGCCCGGTGACGATCTCCTCGGCGCCAGCGAGCAGGCTCAGCACCTTGACGTGAACCGCCAGAAAGACCGTCTTGAGCGGCACCATCCACTGCCTCGCCCAGCGCCCGAAGGCGGCGGCCTCGGCGGGCGGCACCACCAGCTCGACCTGCTGGAAAACAGGCGCCACCTCCTCCTCGCCGCCGCTCGGCTCGCCGCCCCCTCCGACCAGCAGGCGCGGGCAGGCAGCGAGTTGGTCACGCCAGAAGCTCCGCGAGGCGGTCGAGCCTACCGCCAGTTGCTCGAGCCGGACGAAGGCGCCGTAGAGGGATGCGGCGGGCCGCTCCGCCTCGATCCGCTCGCCGGCAAGCAGCCGGAAATAGGTGCCGAAGACCTCGGCCAGGATGGCGTTGAAGCTCCAGCCATCCAGAGCCACGTGGTTCTCGGTCATGGTCAGCCGGAAGACGTCGCCCGCGAGCAGGTGGATGCTGTAGCGCAGCATCGGCGGCCGCATCAGCTCGAACAGGCGCCGCTTCTCCCGCGCGGTGAACGCCGCGAGGTGCGCTTCCTGCTCCGCCTCATCGAGCTCCCGCAGGTCTTCCCAGACCACCTCCATCGCCGCGGTCCGCAGGACTACCTGAAGCGGCTCGCCATAGGACTTGAGATCGAAGCCGGTGCGCAGCACCGGATGGCAGTCCACCACCCGCTGCACCGCGGCGAGGAAAGGGCCCTGGACCATCGTGGCCCGGAACAGGCCGCTGTCCACGTTATGGTAGGGGCGCAGCTCCGGATCCAGCTCCATGTGGTAGAGCATCCCGAGCTGCAGGCTGGCCATCGGGAAGGCGTCCACGGCATCCTCGGGAAGCCGGCTCCTCACCTCTTCGCCGACCAGCGCGAACGGCTCGACGGCCACCCCCTGCTCCGCAGGCAACATCCGCCGGCCGATCTCGGCGGCGAGGTCGCGCAGCCTCGTGGTCTCGTAGAGCTGCTGCAGGCTGAAGCGGAGGCCCAACTCCTCGGCGGCCGCCAGCGCGCGCAGGCTGACGATCGAATCGCCGCCCAGATTGAAGAACCCGTCGTTCCTGCCGACCCGCTCGACACCGACGGGCCTTGCACCAGACCGCCGCGAGGATCTCCTCCGTGGGGGTCACCGGCGGCTCATAGGGCACGGGCGAATCGAGCTCCGGCAGCAGCTCCGCCGCCGGGACCGGCGTCGAGTCGGGAGCGGCGGCGGTCTTCGGGGTGCGGGGCGCGCCGATCCCGGCGGCTGGGCCGAGTCGCGGCGAGCCCTCTCCGGCCGCCAAGAGGTCAGAGAAGGCGTCGTCGTACAGGCGCCGCATGGCCTCCAGCTGTTCGTGGGGGAAGTCGCGACGGGCGCTCTGCAGGACCGCCGTCACCTCGCCGCCGTCCGAGCTCAGGTTGAAGCCCGCGAGCAACGGGAAATGGTTGGGCTCGACGAACCGGCTCTCCCCCACCACCTCGATCAGGCGCGATCGCACCACCCGGTCGAGCGAATGGAAGCTGACGAAGTTGAAGAAGACTTCGAACGGCGGCCGGCCGCCGGTCAGCTCCTGCAGCGCTGCCATCGGGAACGCGCGGTAGGGCAGCGCTTCCCACTCGGCCCGGAAGACCTCCCGGACAAGGTCCCGCCACTCCCCTGCCGGCACCCGGATGCGCAGCGGCATGGCGTTGAGATAGAGGCCGTAGACCTCGTCTCCGCCTTCGACCTCGGGTCGCCCGTTGGCCTGCATGCCGACGACTAGGTCGGCGCTGCCGAGCAGCCCGCCGAGAACCTTCGCGTGCACCGCCAGGAACACCGACTTGAGCGGCACCTGGCATTGCCGCGCCACCTGCCGCAGCCGCTCCACCTGCTCAGCCGGCAGCGTCCAGGTCACCTCGTTGAGGCGGATACCGCCGCCGGGCTCCTCGCCCTCGGCGCCTTCCGTCGCCGGCCACCTGGGGATGGCGCTCCAGGTGAAGTCGCCGAGCTGGCGGTGCCAGAAGCTCCGCGCCGGCTCGGACGCCAGCAGCCGAGCCTCGTCCCGGATGTATTCGGCAAAGCGCAGCCGGGGCGGTGGCGACGGCAGCGGATCGCCCTCGGCGACGATCCGGAAGTGGCGCTCGAAGAGCTCGGCGAGCGCCGAGGTGAGGCTCCAGCCGTCGAGGATGGCGTGGCACTCCGTCAACGTGAACTGGAAACGGTCCTCGGCGAGGCGATGGACGGCGAAGCGCAGCAGGCCGGGGATCTTGAGGTCGTGCGGGCGGCTCCTCTCGCCGCGCACGTGCTCGTCGACGAGCCGCTCCTGCTCATCGTTCGACAGGCCGCGGAGATCGTGCCAGTCGAAGCCGAGCCGGGCGTGCCGGTGGACGAGCTGGAGCGGCTCGTCGAAGCCGGCGAGGTGAAGGCTGGTGCGAAAGACCGGGTGCCGGTCAGCGAGCATCTGGATCGCCATCGCGAGGGCGTCGCGGTCGAGCGCGCCGCGGATCGTGATGCTGTCGACATTGTGGTAGGGAAGGAGCTCCGCGTGGCGCCGCATCTCGTAGAGCATCCCGAGCTGCAGCATCGACAGCGGGTAGGCGTCCTCGACGTCTTCGGGAAGCCTCTCGCGGACCTCCCGCGGCACCAGCGAGAAAGGCTCGTAGCCGGCGGACGGCCGCACCGTCTCCCGGCCGCTCGCCACCCGCTGCGCCAGGCGCTTGACCGTCTGGAGCTCGAAGAGGTCTTGCAGCGTCAGCGGGATGCCGCGCGCGGCGGCCAGACCGAGGATCCGGAGGCTCAGGATCGAGTCGCCGCCGAGGACGAAAAAGCTGTCGTCGCGCCCCACCGCGACGCCGCCCAGCACCTCGCTGAAGATGGCGGCCAGGGCCGCCTCGGTCACCGACTCGGGCGCCCCCAGAGCAGCCTCGACGGCCAGCGGCCCGGCCTCCCATGGCTCTGGTAGGGCGCGGTGGTCGAGCTTGCCGTGCGCGGTCAGCGGCAGCTTCTTCGAGCGGGACGATGCGCGCCGGCACCATGTAGTCGGGAAGGACGCGGCCGAGCTCCTCGCGGAGCCGGCGGGCGCTCAGGGCGCGATCGCCGACGGGCATGACGTAAGCGGCCAGGTAGGATTGGCCCTCGGGGTCCAGGCGCGGCAGCACCACCGCGTCCCTCACCCCCGGCAGCGCGGCGAGCGCCGCCTGCACCTCGCTGAGCTCGATGCGGAAGCCCCGGATCTTCACCTGGTCGTCCGTACGGCCGAGGAAGACCAGCTCGCCGCCGGAAAGCCAGCGCGCGTGGTCGCCGGAGCGGTAGAGCCGCTCGCCCGGCTGCCGCGCGAAGGGGTTGGGCACGAAGCGCAGGGCGGTCAGCTCGGGACGGCCGAGATAGCCTCGGGCGAGGCCCGGGCCGCCCACCAGGATCTCGCCCGCCACGCCGAGCGGCACCAGGCCGCCCTCGTCGTCGCACAGGTAGAGGTCGAGATCGTCGATGGCCTGTCCGATCGGGCTGCCCTGGGGGCGCTCGTGCGGCTCGACCCGGCGGTGGGTGACGTGCACCGTGGTCTCGGTGATGCCGTACATGTTGACCAGGCGCGCCGCGTCGCCGTAACGCCGGAACCACGGTGCGAGGACCTCCCAGTCGAGCTTCTCGGCGCCGAAGACGATGGTGCGGATCGCCGCCGGGAAGCCACCCGCCACGGCCTCCTCACTCTCCGGCGAGAGGAGCTGCCGAAAGGCGGTGGGTGACTGGCTGAGGACCGTCACCTGCTCGCGCGCGCAGAGCTCACGGAAGTGGGCCGGCGAGCGGCTGACCCAGTACGGCACGACCACCAGCCGGCCGCCCGAGAGCAGCGCGCCCCAGATCTCCCAGACCGAAAAGTCGAAGGCGTAGGAGTGGAACAGCGACCAGACGTCGGAGCTCGCGAAGTCGAAGACCGGGCGCGTCCGACCGAGCAGCCGCGCTACGTTGCGGTGGGAGACGGTGACGCCCTTGGGTTGGCCGGTCGAGCCCGAGGTGTAGATGACGTATGCGGCACTGTCGGGCAGGGCCGCCACAGGGTTAGCCGCCTCCATGTCGCTCGCATCGCTCGCCGCCGGCGCGGCCCAGTCGACGTCGACAGCGGCGGCTCGCGGCAGCCGTTCGCGATGTTTCTCGGCCGCCAGGATGAGCGCCAGGCCGGCGTCCTCGGCGATGAAGCGCAGCCGCTCCTGGGGGTAGGCCGGATCGAGCGGCACGTACGCCCCTCCCGCCTTGAGGATGCCCAGGATGGCGACGACCAGGTCCGGCGAGCGCTCCGAGCACAACCCCACCCGCGTCTCCGGGCCCACGCCGCGGCGGCGCAGGAGGTGTGCGAGCCCGTTGGCCCGGCGGTTGAGGGCGCCATAGGATCGGTGCTCCCCTTCCGCCGCCACGGCCACGGCGTCGGGCGTCTCCTCGACCTGTGCCTCGAAGATCCGCGCCAGGACGGCCTCCCGGCCGAAGCGCCCTGCGTCCGTCGCCGGGGCGCCGCGCCCGAAGCGGCCGCTCGCGAGCTCCGCCCACTCGGTGGGGGTGAGCATCGGCAGTTCGCCGATGCGGCGGTACGCCGTCTCGGCCATGGCCGCGAGCAGGCGCGCGAAGTGGGTGGCGAGGCGCGCCGCCGTGGCGGCGTCGAAGAGGACCGTGTCGTACACGAGGTTGCCGCCGATGCGGCCGTCCCCCTCCCAGACGGCAAGGGTGAGGTCAAACTTGGCCGACTCGGTCGTGAAGTCACGGTAGGCGAAACGCGCCGCCTGAACCTCCGTCGCGAGGGGCGCCGTCCTCGCCACCGGCTGGAAGTTCAGCACGACCTGGTAGAGCGGCGTGTGGCTCGGATCGCGCTCGCCTCCCATCTCCTCCACGATCCTCTCGAAGGGGAGGTCCTGGTGCTCCTGCGCTTCGAGGACGGCCTGATGGACCCCGCGGCACACCTGGGAGGCGGTCTCGTCTCCGGCGATCGCCACCCGCAGCGGCAGGGTGTTGACGAAGCAGCCGACGACCTCGGCAACCTCGCGGAGGCCACGGTTGGCAAAGGGCGCGCCGACGAGGAGATCCCGCTGGCCGGTCATGCGGTAGAGAAGCGCCGCCAGGGCCGCCAGCAGGATCGCGAAGGGAGTGACCTGCTCGCGGCGGGCGAGCCCCGCGAGCGTCGGCCCCAGAGTCTCGGCGAGCGGTAGCTCCAGCATCCCGCCGGCGTAGGACTGCCGCGGCGGCCGTGGCCGGTCGAGCGGCAGCGCGAGTTGCGGCGGGTCCGCGAGGCGCGACGTCCACCAGGCGAGCAGCCGCTCGCCCGCCGGTCCGGCGAGGTGGCGCCGCTGCCAGACCGCGAAGTCGGCGTACTGGATGGGCAGCTCCGGCAGGACGGCGGGGCGGTTCTCGGCGCGGGCCCGGTAGCATTCCTCCAGGTCCCGCAGGAGGATCACCGTCGAGCGCCCGTCGGTCGCGATGTGGTGGATACTGAGGACCAGAAGATGCCGGGCCGGCCCCAGTCGGTAGAGGGTGGCGCCGAGCACAGGGCCCGACTCGAGATCGATCGGCTCTTCGAGTTGGGTGCGGATCGCCGCCGTCGCGCGCTCCTCCGCGCCCGCCTCGCCGCCCAGGTCCACGGAGACCAGGCGGAGCGGAACGACCGGGTGGAGGAGCTGCTCGCCGCCGGCGACCGAGTAGGTGGTGCGCAGAATCTCGTGGCGGCGGACGAGGTCGCCGAGGGCCGCTTCGAGGCTGTCGGCGGCGAGCGATCCCGTGATGTCGACGGCCAGCGGCACGTTGTAGGCGGCGCGGCGCTGGATGTAGCAGTCGAGGAAGAGAAAGCGCTGCTGGGCGAAGGAGAGCGGCATCCTGGGCGTCTCGCCGGAGCGCTGCTCCGGCGAGATGCGGGACTTCTGCTGGCTCTCCTCGCGGAGCTTCGCCAGAAGCAGCTCGCGTAGCTCGGGCGTGATCGTCTTGACGTCGTGAATTCCCACCTAGTCTCCCTCTCTCCCCTGCTCGATCAGCACCCGCAGCGCGTCGGCCGGGAGGAGCTCGAGCTCGGCGAGGAGCTCCGCCGCTCGCGCCGAACCGAGGAGGTCCATCTCGCGGCGGTCGATCTCCTCGGCGATCCCGGCGATCGTCCGCCCCTCGTAAAGCTCCCGGAGCGACACCTCGACGCCGAGTTCACCGTCGAGCCGCGCCAGCAGGGCCACCGCGTTCAGGGAGTGGCCGCCCAGCGACAGGAAGCCCTGGTCGATCGAGATCTCCGCCTCGTCGCGGCCGAGCACCTCGGCCCAGAGCCGCGCCAGCCCGTGCTCGGTGCGATTGCGCGGCGCGACCCTGGCCGGGCAGCTCCGCGCGCCCCTCTGCGCCAGCTCTTCGTGCGCCACCTTGCCGTTGGCCAAGAGCGGCATCCGTTCCAGGTGGATGAAATCGCCCGGCACCATGTGCTCCGGCAGCGTCCGCCGCGCCAGCGCCCGCAGCTCCTCGGGTGCCAGGGTACGGCTGTCGAGCGTCGTGTAGAAGGCCACCAGCTGCTGTTGGACGAGGACCACGACCGCCGCCGAGACGTGAGGCGCGGCGCGCAGAACGCTCTCGATCTCCCCAGGCTCGACGCGCATGCTGCGCAGCTTGATCTGGCGGTCGCTGCGGCCGAGAAATTCGAGCTCGCCGTCGTCGAGCCGCCGCACCAGGTCCCCGGTGTGGTAGAGACGGGCGCCGCTCTCGCCGGAGAACGGATCGGGCACGAAGCGCTCGCCCGAGAGCGCCGGGCGGGCGTGGTAGCCCTGGGCCAGACCCGGACCGCCCAGGTACAGGTGCCCGGCGACGCCCAGCGGCACCGGACGCATCCGCAGGTCGAGCACCAGCAACCGGTAGTTGGCGAGCGGTCTACCGATGCTCGGTACGGCGCCGACGGCGTCGATCGGGCGACCGCTGGCATTGACCGTCGCCTCGGTCGGCCCATAGACGTCGAAGAAGCGGCGGGCCGGGCTCGCCAGACGGTCCCACAGCACCTGATCGATGTGACCGCCGGCAACGACGACGCGCCGCAACGCCAGGTCCGGTCGGGAGGCGAGCCCAGCCGCGAGCAGCAGGCTGAGGTGCGGCGGTGTGATGTCGAGCCCCTCGATCTCGCGGCTGGCGAGGAAATCCACGAACGCCGCGCCGTCCGTGCGCACCGCGGCCGGGATGACCTGCAGGGTGTGCCCATGACCGAGCATGGCGAGTTGCTGCACCGAGGCGTCGAAGGCGAACGGCGCGTTGACCGACAGGCGGAGCGGCGAGGCCGAGGCGCCGCTGTAGACCCGCTCGTGCATGCCCTGGAGAAGGTTGACTACCGAGCCGTGCCCGATCACGACGCCTTTCGGCCGGCCGGTCGAGCCGGAGGTGTAGATCACGTAGGCGGGCTGACCGGGATCGACGCGGGGGAGCGCTGCCCCGGAACGGACCCCGGCCGGTGCGATCGGCGAGGCTGCCTCCCCCAGCGGACCGAGAGCCGAGAGGTCGAGCACCCGCAGGCTCGCCGGCAGGGCCGGCCGGGGCTCCTGGAAGAGCGTGGACCGGCCCCGGTCACTGGCCAGGGCCCAGTGCGCGCCGCTGTCGTCGAGCAGGAGCTCGATGCGGCTGGCCGGGAGGTCGAGGTCGATCGGTACATAGGCGGCTCCCGACCGCAGGATGGCGAGGATGGCGGCGATCGCCGCGACCGAACGCTCGACCAGGAGCGCCACGCGATCGCCCGGCGTAACGCCCTCCCGGACGAGCCGCCGCGCCAGGCGCGCTGAGCCCGCCGCGAGGCCACCATAGCTCAGGCAGCCGTCGGCGGCCCCGACCGCGACGCGGTCGGGGGTCGCTTCCGCCTGCGAGATCACCAGGTCGTGGAGACAGGTAGCAGGGGCGGCGGTGTCCCGGGAGTCGTTGTGCTCAAAGACCAACTGGTGGCGCTCGGCCACGCCGAGTAGATCGAGCGCCGAGAGGGTGGCGGGTGGGCGCTCGCCCGCGATCGCCGCGAGGAGGTTTTCGAAATGTCCCAGAGCGCGGCGCACCCAGGCGTCGGCGAAGTACCGGGCCTCGTAGCTGATCGCCAGGGTGATCTCGGAGCGGATCTCGACGAGCAGGGTGAGCGGGAAGCTCGCGCGCTCGTAGGTGCGGATGCCTTCGATACGGTGCCCGAGCCACCCCGCGGTCAGCGCCTCGCTGAACGGGTAGTTCTCGACCACTACGTTGGACTCGAAGAGCGGCCGGCCGGCCCCCAGCTCGCTCGCCGCCTGGACCTCGGCGAGCGCCGAATCGTCGTGCTCGCGCACCGCCAGGAGCTTCTGCTGCACCTCGCTCAGCCAGGTCCCCAAAGCCGCCTGCTCGTCGATCGCGACGCGCAGCGGCAGCGTGTTGATGAACAGGCCGACCATCCGTTCGACGCCGTCCGGGCCCTGCTCGCGCCCCGAGCTGGTGACTCCCACCACCACGTCCGCGGCATCGCTGTAACGGCCGACGAGCAGCGCCCAGGCGGCCTGGACGAGAGTGCTCCGGGTCAGCCCCCGGCGGCGCGCGAAGCGATCGAGCCGCCCGACGAGCTCTGGAAGGAGGCCTCGGCGGTCGTAGCGGATGCCGTCGCCGGTCCCTGGGCGCGCCAGCGGGTTGGGCTTGCGGAAGCCGACGAGGTAGCGCTGCCAGAAGGCGCGCGAGGCCGCCGCGTCCCGCTCGCCGAGCCAGGCGGCGTGGTCGCGCACGGGCCGGACGGCGGCGAGCACCGGTGAGCGCCCCTGGCGGGCGGCCCGATAGAGCTCGGACACCTCCTCCAAGAGGACGGCGAGCGACCAGCCATCGAGGATCGCGTGGTGAAAGCTCACCAGCAGGCGGTGGCTCTCCGCCGACCGGCGGGCGACGGTGACGCGGAACGGCACCTCCCGCGCCACGGTGAAGGCGCGTTCGAGGTCGCGGCGATCGAGGTCGTCGGGGTGCGTCCCCTCCGCGGAGCTCCAGAACGAGTCGTGATCGACCAGCACGGCTTGCAGATAGCGCCCCTCGGCGACGACGAACCGCGTCCGCAGGCACGCGTGGCGGGCGATGGCCGCCGTCCAGGCGGCCCGGAAGACGTCGAGGTCCAGATCGCCCTGGATGTCGAGAGCGACCTGCTGGTGATAGACACCGGCGCCAGCTTCGAGCTCACCGTGAAAGAGCATGCCGTGCTGCATGGCGGTGGCGGGATAGAGGTCCACGAGCCTGGGCTGGGCGGCGAAGAGGGCGTCGAGCGCCGGCTGGCCGATTCGCGCCAGCGGGAAGTCGGACGGGGTGAAGCCTCCGGCCTCTGGCCGCAGGCAGTGCTCGACGAGCTCGCGGAGCGCCGCGAGGAAACGCGCGACCCAGCCTCCGGCGGTCGCCTCGCGATGGAGGTTGCGGCTGAAGCGCCAGCGGGTTTCGAGCTCACCGTCGAGGATCAGGCAGGTGATTTCGAGCAGATGCGAGCGGCCGTTTTCGGCGCCGACGTCCTCACCGGTCTGGTCGGTGCGCAGACGGAAGAGCGAATTGCCAGCCAGCGCCCCGTCGAGGCGGCCGAGGTAGTTGAAGAGCACCTGCGGCCGCGGGCAGGCGGCCAGGCGCGCGGCGGGCTCGGCGCTCAGGTACCGCAGAACGCCGTAGCCCACCCCCTCCCGCGGCACCGCCCGCAGCTGCTCCTTGATCGACTGGAGCTGCGCGCCGAGGCCGGCCGTGGCTTGAAGCTCAAGGGTTAACGGATGGATGCTGGTGAACCAGCCGACGGCGAGCTCGGCGGCGCCGCCGCCGAGCTCCTCGGAGCGGCCGTGGCCCTCGAGATCGACGCTCAGGGCGCTCCGGGCGGACGCGATGCCCGACGCCCCCTCGCCGAGAGTGCGGACCAGCGCGGTCAACAGGACGTCCATCATGGCGGTCCGGTAGACCTCGGGGACTCGGCGTTCCAGCTGCTCGGTCTCCTGCCGCGTCAGCCTGCCGGTCACCGTCGCGGCCGAGCCGGCGAGGTTCTCGCCCCCCGGGAGGTCGCGGGGCAACTCGCCGCTACGCCCCTGGCGCAGCCAGAATTCCTCCTCGCGGCGAAACGGCTCGATCGCCTCCGGCAGGTTGCTCCGGAAGGCCCAGCTCAGAAAGCGGGCCGGCGACGGCTCGACGGCGACATCGTCGTCGGTGGCGGCGTAGAGGCTCGTGAGGTCGTCAAGTAGAAAGCGCCAGGAAACGGCATCGATCGCCAGGTGGTGCACCGCGAGCAGCAGCCGCTGCGGCGCGCCGTCGAACAGGCAGGCGGCGAGTAGCGGCCCCTCGAAGATGTCGAGGGTCGTCTGCACCTGCGAGGCGCAGGCGGCGAGCGCCGCCGGCAGGGCGCCGTCCGCGACCCGACTGAGGTCCACGCGGTGGAAGGCAAAGAGGTTCCCGGCCTCCGCTGGGCGCACCGCCTGCCGCCACTCCGAGGCTGCGGGAAAGAAGCGCAGGCGCAGCGCGTCGTGGCGGGCGCAAAGCCGGAAGAGCGCAAAACGCAGCCTGGGCACCTCGACCGGCGCCCGCCACTCGAGGAACACGGCCTGGTTGAAGTGGTGGGGATTGGCGAGCTGCCGGGCGAAGAACCACCGCTGGATCGGCGTCAGCGCCACCTCGTCGGGCACCGTGGCGGCGACCCCGAGCTCCACCGCGTCCGCCGCTGTGGCGTCCAGGCGGGCGACGCGCGGCAGCATCACCGCCACCGTCTGGGCCTGGAAGAAGTCGCGGGCGCGGAGGCGAAGCCCGAGCTGGTTCGCCCGGGCGACGATCTGGATCGCCGTGATCGAGTCGCCGCCCAGGTTGAAGAAGTTGTCGTCGACGCCGACGCGTTCGAGCCCCAGCACCTCGGCCCAGATCCGGCAGAGCATCGCCTGCTCGGCGCTCTCGGCCGCGGCCGAGCCGTTCTCGGCCCCACCCCGGACCACCTCCGGCGCCGGCAGCGCCCGGCGGTCGAGCTTGCCGTTCTGCGTCACCGGCCACTCGGTGACGAAGACGCAGTGGCCAGGGATCATGTAAGCGGGGAGCTTCGATTGCATCCAGGCCCAGAGGTCGGCTTCCAGCTCCAGGCTCGGCGGGACCGGGCCGGCGGCCTGCACGTAGGCGACCAGGCGCCTGCCCGCGAGCCGGTCGCCGCGCGCCAGCACCACCGCCTTGGCGACCGCCGGATGGCTCCCGAGCACCGCCTCGATCTCCCCGAGCTCGATCCGGAAGCCGTGGATCTTGACCTGGGCGTCCAGCCGGCCGAGGAACTCGATGTTACCGTCCGACCGGAAGCGGGCGCGGTCGCCGGTGGCATAGAGGACGGCTCCCGGCATCGTGCTCTCAGGGTCGGGCCGATACTGCCCCGCGGTTAAAAGCGGCTCATCGAGATAGCCGAGCGCCAGGCAGGGGCCGCCGATGTAGAGATCGCCCGCGACGTTGATCGGGCAGGGCCCGAAACCGGCGTCGAGGACGAAGTAGCGGGCGTTGCGGATCGGCCGCCCGTAGGGGATGCTCCGCCACGCGGGGTCGATGGCGCGGATGGGGAAGGAGTTCGACCAGATCGCCGCCTCGGTGGCGCCGCCCAGGCCGGTGACGCGAGCCCGCGGGAACGCCGCGCTGACGGCGGGTGGGAGGTCCAGCGGGATCCAGTCGCCGCTCAGGAACACTAACCGCAGGCAGGAGCCCTGTCCCCGCGCCGGATCGAAGCACGGCTGGAGCTGAGCGAGCGCCGCCGGGGCCGAGTCCCAGAAGGTGATGGGGCGGGTGCAGAGCAGCTCGACCAAGGTCTCGGGATCTCTCACCTCGGTGTCGTCCGCGAGGTGGAGGGTCGCCCCCGAGGCGAGGGTGCCGAAGACGTCGTAGACCGAGAGATCGAAGCAGAGCGAGGTGATAAACAGCAGCGTGTCGCCCGGACCGACGGCGAAAGTCTCGTTGACCCAATCGATCAGGTTCACCACCGGCCGGTGCTGCAGGACGACGCCCTTCGGCCTGCCGGTCGAGCCGGAGGTGAAAATCACGTAGGCAAGGTCGTCCGGTGCCGCCTGAACGCGCGGCGCGCCGCGCGCCCCGCCGGCCAGGCTTACGCGGTCGAGGTGCAACTGCGCCACCGCCGGATCGAGCCCCTCACCCAGAGCGCCGTAGGTCAGCACCAGCTCGGCCCGGCTGGCCGCCAGGATGCCCGCCACGCGCTCCCGCGGATAGGCCAGATCGAGCGGCACATAGCACATTCCGGCCTTGAGCACGCCCAGGAGGGCCACCGGCACGTCGGCGGTCCGCGGTAGGTAAATCGCGATCCGCGCCCGCGGCGAGCGACACCCGTGCAACAGGAGGTGAGCGAGCCGGTCGGCGCGCCGGTCGAGCTCCCCGTAGGAAAGGCGGAGATCGCCGACGACGACGGCGATACGGTCAGGCGCCGTGCGCGCCTGCCGCTCGAAGAGCTGGTGGATGCAGGAGTCCTGGCGCCGCTCGCCGGCGGTGTCGTTCCATTCCTGGACAATCTGGCAGCGCTCGGCCTGAGTGAGGAGCGGCAGCTCGCCGAGCGCGCGGCGGTCGCCGCCAGCGTCGTCCTCGCCGTCCCCCAGGATGCGCGCGCGGCCGCTGCCCGCCAGGCCGCTCGCGAGCTGTCCGGCGAGCACCCGGAAGCTGCCCGCCAGGCGGAGCGCCGTGGCAGGGTCGAAGAGGTCGCCGTTGTACTCGAGGTGTCCGATCAGGCGCTCGCCGGTGTGGGCGAGATCGAAAGTGAGATCGAGCTTCGCGGTGCCGTTGTCGACCGGCAGCCGGGTCGCCATGACCGCCTCCAGCTGGAGGGAGACGTCCGGTCCGCTGATGAAGGAGAACATGCACTGAAAGAGCGGGTTGTAGCTCAGCGAGCGATCGGGATTGAGCGCCTCGACCACCTTCTCGAACGGCACGTCCTGATGGTCGCAGGCGTCGAGCACGGCGCGCCGCGTGGCGGCTAGCAGCTCTGAGACCGTCTGGTGGCGGCCGAGCCTGCCGCGCAGAACCAGGATGTTGATGATCATGCCGACCAGGCCGCCCAACTCGGCGTGCGGCCGGTTGGCGACCGGCGAGCCGATCCAGACGTCGTCCTCGTCGCAGGTGCGCGAGAGCAGGAGCTGGACGGCCGAGGTCAGGAACATGAAAACTGTGATGCCGCAGCGGGCGGCCGCATGCACGATGCGGCCGAGCTCGTCACCCGCGAGATCGATCCGCACATGGCCGCCCCGGTAACGGAAGACCGCCGGGCGGGGGCGATCCGTCGGCAGGTTGAGCGCGAGCGGCGCCGCCGCGAGCCGGGTCCGCCAGAAGCGCAGCTGCTCCTCGATCCCCTCCCCGGCGAGCGCTTGACGCTGCCAGACGGCATGGTCGGAGGGTGTGAGGGAGATCTCGGGCAGGATGGCCGGGGTACCGTTCCGGCAGGCGGTATAGAGAACGCCGAGATCGTCGAGGAGGATGCGGATCGAACCCGCGTCGGCAACGATGTGCTGCAGGCTGAGCAGCAGCAGGTGCTCAGCCGGGCCGAGGCGCGCCAGGGCCAGCCGAAAGAGGGGGTAGGTGACGAGGCCGATGCCCAACGAGGCGATCTCCCGCGCCAGGTCCAGGGCGGTCCGCTCGCCGAGGGCGCCGGCGAGCCCCGCGAGGTCCACCCGCGGCAACGCCGGTTCCCCGTCGATGTCGACAGCCGCGACGACTCGCTGCACCGGCCGGCCGCCCTCGAGACAGAAAACGGTACGCAGAGCTTCGTGGCGCGCCACCAACAGATGGAAGCTCGCCGCCAGCGCCACGGCGTCGAGAGGACCGCGGAGGCGCAGGAAGACCGGGATGTTGTAGGCCGTGAGGCCAGGCTCGAGCTGCTCCAGGAACCAGACCCGCTCCTGGGCGAAGGAGAGCGGCGCCAGCGAGGCTGGATCGACGCGGCGGCCCGGGATCGCCGCAGTGGCAGGCTCCATGCCGCGGCGCCGCAGACCGGCCACGGCTCGCGCCAGGTCTCGCACCGTGGGGTGGGAGAGGACCAGGCTCGCCGGAGCCTCGACCTGGAAAAGCCGGCGCAGGCGCGAGGCGACCTCGGCGGCGAGTAGCGAGTGGCCGCCGAGATCGAAGAAGCTCGATTCGGCGCCGATGGCCGACCGGGGGATGCCGAGCGCCGCCGCCCAGATCTCGGCCAGGAGTTCCTCGTACTCCGACAGCGCCGTGCCCGGCGCCGCCGCAGCCTCCAGTGGCGGCGCCGGCAGCGCCGCCCGGTCGAGCTTGCCGCTCGGGGTGAGCGGCAGCTCGTCGAGGACGACGATCCGGGCGGGTACCATGTGCTCCGGGAGATGCCGCAGGAGCTCCGCCCGCACCGTCTCGGGCAGACGCCCGGCGTCCCCCGGCTCCCGGGGTACGACATAGGCCGCGAGGAGCTGGCTGTGCGCATCGTCACCCCGCACCACCACCACGACCGCCTCGCGCGCCACCTTCTGCTCGACGATCCGTGCCCGGATCTCCCCCAGCTCGACGCGCATGCCGCGGATCTTCACCTGGTCGTCGCGGCGGCCGAGGAATTCGAGCGCGCCATCGGGCCGGAGCCGCGCGAAGTCGCCGCTCCGGTAAAGGCGCTCGCCGCGGGCGCCGAACGGGTCCGGCAGAAAGGCGCCGGCCGTCCGTTCCGGACGCGCGAGATAGCCCCGGGCGACTCCGCAGCCGCCGATGCAGATCTCCCCGGTGGCTCCCGGTGGCACCGGATTCAGACTGGCGTCCAGCAGGTGGACGGCATAGCCGTCGAGCGGTCTGCCGATACGCGGCGCGGTGCCCGGCCGATCGATCTCCTGACCCGTGGCGTTGACCGTGGCCTCGGTAGGCCCGTAGATGTCGTAGGCCTGGAGCCGGCGGTCGGCAGCCAGCCGATCCCACATCGGACGGTCGATCGCGCCACCGGCGGCGAGGATCTTGCGCAGGCTGCTCTGGGGAATCTCGAGCAGGCCGGCGTCGAGCAGGATGGCCAGATGAGAGGGCGTGCAGTCGAGCGCCTCCACGTCCTGAGCGGCGAGGTGCCGGACAAAGGCCGGCCCGTCGCGCCGGACCTCCTCCGGGATGACGACCAGACAGTGGCCGCGCGTCAGCATGACGATCTGCTGCATCGAGGCATCGAAGTCGAGCGGTGCGTTCAGGCTGAACCGCAGCCGAGCGCCCGCGAGGTCCCGGTAGCAGAGCCGCTCCATGGCGCTGGCGAGACTGAGGGGAGACCGGTGCTCGACCAGCACGCCCTTGGGTCCGCCCGTCGAGCCCGAGGTATAGATGACATAGGCGAGGCTGTGCCCGGTCGCGAGGCAGGGCGCCAAAGGCGTCGAGGGGAAAGCCGCGAGATCGAGGCTCGCGAGATCAACAAAGCCGACGTCCTGGCGCTCGCCAGCGGGCTCGGAGCCGCGGCCCCAGGAGAGCACAAGGGGCGCGCCACTGTCGGCGAGGACGGCGGCGAGGCGCTCCGGCGGCAGATTCAGCGAGAGGGGAAGGTAGGCCCCGCCCGCCTTGAGCACGCCCCAAAGCGCGACCAGCATCGCGAGGGCGCGCTCGCCGTGGAGGCCGACCGGCACCTCGGGGCCCACGCCGCGTGTCCGGAGGTAGCCGGCGAGCCGGTTGGCCCGCCGTTCCAACTCGCCATAGGAGAGTGCCTCCTCGCCGAGGACCACGGCGATCGGGTCGGGGGCTGCCGCCGCCTGCCGCTCGAAGAGCTGGTGGAGGGTGCCTGCCTGGACGGGCCCGGGCGCCGGCCACACTGCGTCGTTCCACTCGTGGACCACGGCGTGCCACTCGGCTGCGCTCAGCCAGGGTACGTCGCCGATGGGGCGCGCGGAGTCTGCCACCAAGCCCTCGCACAGGCTGCTGAAGCGGCGGGAGATGCCGGCGATGGTCGCGCCCTCGTATAGGTCGAGGTTGTAGACGAAGATCGCGCTGCCGTCCTCTCCCAGATAAAGCTCCAAGTCGGAGCGCGCGATCCCGTAATCCTGATCGAAGACCGTACCGACCGCGAGATCGGCCAAGGCCAGTCGCGGGAACAGACCCGTCTGGAAGGTGATCTGGTAGAGCGGGTTGCGGCGGCCGTCGCGACGAAGACGCAGGGATTCGACCAGGCGATCGAACGGCAGGTGGCTGGAGGAATATACTGCCCGCGCCGACTCTTTCACCCGTTTGAGGACGTCCTCGAACGTCAGCTCCCTCCCCAGCTCGACGCGCACGACGACCATGTTGACAAAGAACCCGATGAGCGCTGCCGCCTCGCTCCGGGTGCGGCCCGAGACGGGGATGCCGCAGTTGACGTCGGTCGCCCCGGTGTAGCGATGGAGCAGCACCAGGAACATCGCCAGGCTCGCCATAAATGGGCTCAGGTCGCGTTCGCGCGCGATCCTGGCGACGCCCGCGAGCAGGCTCGCGGGGAGATCGAAGCGGTACCGGGCGCCGCGGTAGGTTTGAGCCGGCGGCCGCGGCCGGTCGCCGGGCAGCTCCGTCACCTCCATGCCGGCCAGGGCGCGCTGCCAGTAGGCCAGCTCCCCGCCCAGCATCCGCTCGTCGAAGTGACGTTGCTGCCAGAGGGCGAAGTCGCCATATTGCTCGGGCAGCGGCGCGAGCGGCGACGGCTCACCGCGGCGAAACGCGGTATAGAGAGCCGACAGCTCGTCGTTGAAGAGCTCGAACGACCGCACGTCGGCGGCGATGTGGTGGAACATCACCAAGAGGACGTGACGGTCGGCCTCCAGGCGCACGAGGTGAAAGCGGCAGGGCGGCTCCGCCAGCAGGTCGTACGGGCGGCAGGAGGCGGAGACCGCTACCGCGTGGGAAGCCGCGCCCCGGCGGGCCGGCGGCAGACCGCGGAGGTCGACGGTCGGGAAGTCGAGACCGTCAGCCGGCGGACGCGCCACCTGGACCGGCTCCCCCTCGCGAAGAGATACGACGGTGCGCAGCACCGCGTGCCGGCGCAGAATCTCGGCCACCCCCCGACGCAGCGAAGCGACGTTCAGTATGCCCACGATCTCGTAAGCGCCGAGCAGGTTGTAGGCGTAGCTCCCGGGGTCTAAGAGATGGAGGGTGAACAGCCGGCGCTGCTCGAAGGAGAGATTCCACACCTGCGGCTTCATCCGGCTCTTGAGCAGGGCTTTAAGGAACTCGCGTTTTTGGTCGCGGGTGAGTGGCGGCAGTTCCGCCGGGTCGAGGACTGTCGACTTCATCGCCTCGCCGCCCATGATGCAATCGAGATCGACGTGACGTTCATCGCTTCTGCCGCTTCTCTGCGAGATCGCAGGTGTCGATCCTCGTGTCGCCGGGAGCGACCTGCAGGTCATTCATGCTGCAAGCGGTGGCGGAGGCTTCCCGGTTGCGCCGTGCCCAGGGTGAAGGAGGTACAGGTGTGCGTCGAGGCCTTGCGGAAGTAGAAGTAGATGCCGACCCCCTTGCCTGTGTGCAGCGCCACCGCGGGCCAGTCCAGCAGACGGTTAAGGACTCGCACACAGTCCCACTCGGAGTCCATCGGCTCATGAAAGTTAGGACTCTACCATAGCGCGTCGGTGGCACGGTTCGGCCCGTCTCCACTCGGGCCCTCTGCGCGACGCCGAACGAATACGCGATTGATCGCCTCCAGGTTGCTGGCTGCAGGGTCTTGAGATTAGCGTTGATCGATTTGACGGCATTTTTCAGTAATCCCCAGGCGATAGAAGATTTAGCAGCCTTACGAGTTGTCGAAGTTAAATGAAAACAAAAATATAGTGAGTAGTGATTGCTCCGCGCTCAGGTTGCAGCACCGCGCCAGGGTATAACAATCCAGAGATAGGAGCGGCCCGGAGCTGGATTTCCAGCCTGACCGCCGACCTCGAGTACTCGATCGACAGGGAGCGGCTCGTGGTGCGGGCGGCGCTCTGGATCAGTGCTTGAGCGTCAGCTCGCCCGTGTAGACGTGCGCATGCAAGCGATAGATGCCGCCGTCCTGCACCTCGAACGAGCGGAACAGCCCTCCTGTTTCAACTCCGAAGGGACGGGCCGAGATCTCGCCCGCCAGCACGAATGCGTCGACACGGGAATATTGGTTCGATTCGCCGATCTCCACCGTGACCTCGCCGGAATAAACCGTGATGTCCTTGTCACCGGTGACTCCCGCGATCTCCAGTTGTCCTGCCGGCATACGAACGCGGAGGTTCGACCTGCGAGGTACCTGCACGATGATCTCGAAGTTACGCTTCCGTGCTCCTCCCCTGATCCTGAGGTCTCCCGTCTGGCCGGATCGGTCCAGGCTCACCTTGGTCTGGCGCCCCAGGGCCGGCTCCTTGCCGCCGTAACTGAGGACGACCCGATCCTCGCTGCCGCCGACGATGCGGACGGTGCCGGATGGGACGTAAACGCGCAATAGGCCACCTGAGGGGAAGTCCACCGCGAAATTGCCGCTCAAGCTATCGCTCCGGTCCGCGGCGTGGCCGTACAAACCGTACGCGAATGCCAGGAACAGGACTGCCAACGCCATGGCCTGACGCAAGGTAGACCCCTTTCATGAACCTGTTCTGAATAGCCTCTCATGCCGATGCCCTGCCTTCGCGAGTAGCCGCCGCCTTGGGAAGAGAGCGTGGCCGGGGCAACTCGGCTGCGCACCTCAGGGCGCCAGCCGTGTGGTCGAACGCGCCACCCCGTATGACCGCAGATTCTTCTTGCCGCCCGCAACTGGTCCATACTCGACGACTCCAACCTCCAGGCAAGCCGTCCCCTGATCGGCACCCAAAAACCCTTCCCGAATAGAACGAGGCTTCCCCAGCGTCACCTGGTGTGGTCACCCTCGTCGATCGCCTAATCCACCAAGCGGAGATCGTACTCCGAGGGCGAATCCTACCACCTCAAGGAAGCCAAGCAAGCCAAGGAACAGAGTCCGGAAGGCCACGATGAGTTGCGACTCTCCTGGCTTCTCCCGCCAATCTTCGAGGTAGCGGGCGACGAGCCCGGCTCGGGTCTCGTCGCGGGTCGCGCTCCAGCGCAGCCACCTGGCGGCTTCATAGCGGTCGAGGGTTTGGGAGGCTCGGCTCGCGGCGAGATCCTCGACGCCTCGCGCTGCCAGGGCTCGGCCTGGTGGCGGATGGTCTCCAGCCGGGCGCTCGGGTGACGCAAAAGGCCCTATAGGCCTCACCCGCCCGAATCGCCTTGAGCCGATCGGGATCCACCCGGCGGGCGGACTCGACTTCCGTCTAGAGCCCGCGAGTTCCCTCTAGGTTCTGAAGTGTTCCTCGGGCGGACGGAAGGGGGCGACGATGAGGTCGTGAGTGCCGGCCTCGACGTGAGCGGGGAACTCGGGATAGTCCTTGCGGATCTCTTCGGTCACCCGGTTTAGCGACTTGACGAGGCGCCGATCATGCTGGTCGACGCTCGCCAGTTGTCGGCGAACCTGGCTCCAGGTGATCCGGGACTGGGTCTTGGCGGACCAGCAACGGTAGAGGAGATAGGAAGCTGCGTCCCAGAAGAGAGGGCGGGCGTGGAACCTCCGCATCAGCGTCAACGGCAATAGGACCGGATTGTCGCGCAGATACTCATGGAAGGCGGGATCGAGGACGATCCCGTAGCGCTTCAGGTCGGAGGGCAGGAGCGAGAGTTGCTTCGAGCGGTGCTCCGAGGCGAGAAGTCTGCGGGCTTCGCAGCCGTCTCTGGGGGTGTAGGTCTTTTGGAGGGGCCGCATGTTGAGCCGGACGACGCCGGTAGGCGTTCTCAGGATTACCGACAGCGACAGACTCAAGAGGCGCTGGAGCCGCTGTTCGAAACGCTGGTACTGGACACCCGAGCGAGCGAGTTGGAAGGCTTCGAAGAAGTCGGTCAGGTTGGTGAAGGTGACGAAGCCCGTATCGTAGGTGAGGGCGGTGATCCAGGCGAGGAGGGCTCGATCGGCGCCAAATGGGATTGGGACGCCGGGTTCTGTCGTCGAGAAGTAGACGGTCAGGTGAGTGTCGGCGCCGAGTTGGGCCTGCCGCGTAAGGGAGGTCAAGGGGGTGGGCTGAAGAGGAAAGCCGCAGAAGACAAGAGCCTTGGCGGCGAGCAGGAGAGATCCCGCATCCTCAGGGCGCGAGCCGGGGGCCGGCCGGTAGACGCTGCCCGGACTCGGCAGATCGATGGGCGGAGCCCCCTCTGGCAGGAGGGCCTGCTGGCCGGTGTCGAGCCAGTGACGGAACCCCGTTCGAAGGATCCGCTGGGGGACGCGGTTCATCGGACTCCTCTGGGAGTCGAACGCGAGAGCTCGACTCGACTCAGGGACCACATCGCCCAGAAGCACGCGGATGTGCTCTTCGACTTTGGTGGCCGCTCTCCCGAGATTAGGACCGTGCTGGTGGAGGTAGACCGTGTCCGTCATGGCAATGCCCCGGGTGGCCCAGGAGCTGCTGGCGGTGCGCGGGTGCGGAGCCATAGGCTCAGGCGCCCCAAGCCATTGAACGGATTAGGTTTAGCTCAGCAAGAAGTACGAAGAGCGAGTTCGAACTCGTCCCCATTGGGGATACCATCGGTTTCCGCTACTTGCATCCCTTTGGTGGCACCTAGTTGTGCCTTTCTGCTTCGCTAGCCGCCAAGATCACCACAAGCTCAAGAAACCAGAGCGTGTGAACCGATACCCGCCGAGAGGCGCGGGAAGCCACGCGGCATAGGCTCGGATTGCCCCAGAACAGAGGCGAAGCTCCAAAGGCTGATTTCCAAGACGCCTGGGGTTCGCTGGCCGCACACCTCGGTCGAGGCGGGAGCTCTCCGGGTGCTAGTCGATCTCGCTGAGATCCGGGAGCTACTAACTGCTAGCTATTCTGAGATCGCCTTCCTCAACCTGGCCCCTCGCGGCACCGAGAGCTTACCCTCCGTGCCGCCTCCCGGAACCCAGGCGGAGGAGCGCTCGGGCGATCTTCTCGCTCTGACCCGGCTCGGGTTCGGCGGCGAGGATCGCGGCGGCGAGCGTCTCGACCGTGGGGGCCTCGAACAGGCGGCGTAGCGCCAGCTCAACCTGGAAGGTGGCCCGCACCCGCGAGATGAGCTGCGTCGCGAGGAGCGAATGGCCGCCGAGGAGGAAGAAGTCGTCCGTGACCCCCACCTTCTCGCGCCCGAGCACCTGCTGCCAGAGCCCCACCAGCACCTCTTCGAGCGCCGTCCGCGGCGCCACGTGCTCCCCGGCACCCGCCCACTCGGGCACCGGGAGCGCGCCGCGGTCGACCTTGCCGTGGGCCGAGAGGGGGAGGGCCGAGAGGACGACGAAGGCCGCCGGGACGAGGTAGGCCGGGAGGCTCTCCGCGGCGTAGGCGCGAAGGATTGTGGGGAGACCGGCGGGGAGACCGGCGACCTCCTGAAGCGGCACCACGTAGGCCACCAGCCGACGGTCTCCCGGCCGCTCCTCGCGGACCGTCACGACCACCTCCTGGACCGCGGGGTGCCGGCCGAGCACCGTCTCGATCTCCCCCGGCTCGACGCGGAAGCCCCGCACCTTGGCCTGGGCGTCGAGGCGGCCGAGGATCTCGATCCGTCCCGCCGTCGAGAAACGCGCCAGGTCCCCCGTCCGGTAGAGCCGCGAGCCCCAGCCGCCAAAGGGGTTGGGGACGAACCGTTCCGCCGTCAGGTCGGGACGGTCGAGATAGCCGCGGGCGAGACCGTCACCGCCGATCGCGACCTCGCCCGCCACCCCGATCGGCACCGGACCCAGCGCCCGGTCCACCAGGTGGATCTCGGTGTTGGCGATCGGCCGGCCGAGCGGCACCGACCGTTCGAGATCCTCTTGGCTCCGCACCGGAAAGCTGCTGGCGAAGGTGGTGCTCTCGGTCGGCCCATAGCCGTTGACGAGGGTGGTTTCGGGCAGCTCGGCGAGGACCCGCCGGGCGTGGGCCACCGAGAGGACGTCGCCCCCGGCGAGCAGCTGGCGCACCGGTCGCAGGCCCGCCAGGTGCAAGTCGACCATCTGGTGGAAGAGGCCCGCGGTCAACCAGAGGGTCGTCACCTCGTGCCGGGCGAGAATGGCGCCTAAATCGGCCAGCGAGAGCTCCTGGGGAGGAGCGAGGACCAGCCGTCCGCCATGGAGGAGCGCCCCCCAGATCTCGAACGTCGAGGCGTCGAAAGAGAGCGGCGAAAGCTGGAGGAAGACTTCGCCCGGACCGAAATGGACGTAGCCGGTCCCGCGCACCAGCCGGACCACCCCGCGATGCGGCACCACCACGCCCTTGGGCAATCCGGTCGAGCCCGAGGTGTAGAGGACGTAGCACGGGCTGTCCGCCGTCGCGCCGCTCTCCGGAGCCACGGCGGTGGCGGCAGTGGCGGCAGCGGCGGCGGAGCCGGGAGCCGCGGCCTCCTGGTCGAGACAATAGATTCTCGGGCCCGGCGGCAGGCGAGGGAGCCAGCGCTCGACGGTCACCAGCACCGCGGCTCCCGAGGCGAGGAGCGCCAGGCGTTCGCGCGGGTAGGAAGGATCGAGCGGCACGTAGGCGCCCCCCGCGCCGAGGATGCCGAGAGCCGCCACCAGCCAGTCGAACGAGCGTTCGAGACAGAGCCCGACGCGGACCTCCGGCCCCACCCCGAGCGCGGCGAGCCGGTAGGCCAGCCGGTTCGCGCGCCGGCCGAGCTCGCCGTAGGAGAGCGCCGCAGCTCCGTCGTCAAGCGCGCCGTCGAGCGCCACAGCGTCGGGCGTCGCCGCCGCCTGGGCGGCGAAGAGCGCGGGGAGGGGGCTCTCCCGGGGGTACTCCGAGCGCTCGTCGCTCCACTCTCTGACGAGCTGCTGCCGTTCGGCGGCCGCGAGGAGCGGCAGCTCGGACAGGCGCGCGCCGGAGCTTTGGGCGGCGCCGTCCAGGAGCACCGCGAAATGCCGGGAGAGGCGCTCGATCGTCGGCGCATCGAAGAGATCCCGGTCGTACTCCCAGAGGCCGAGGATGCCGGACGGCTCTTCGGCGAGGGTCAGCAGGAGGTCGAATTTCGCCGTCTCGGCGGTCATCGGAATCGGCTCCAGGAGGAGACCGGGAAGCGCCAGGGTGCCGATGTCCAGGTTCTGGAGGGCCAACATGACCTGGAAGAGCGGCGTGCGGCCGGGATCGCGCTCCGGCGCGAGCTCTTCGACGATCTGCTCGAACGGCAGGTTCTGGTGCGCGTAGGCCGCGAGGGCGGTCCGCCGTACCGCCGCCAGGAGATCGCTCCACGCGGGGTCTCCCGCGGAGCGCAGGCGGAGAACCAGGGTGTTGACGAAGAAGCCGATGAGCCCCTCGATCTCGGCCCGGTTCCGGTTGGCGACCGGCGTACCTACCGCGAAGTCGTCCTGGCCCGTCATCCGGGAGAGGAGGGCTGCGAGCCCGGAGAGCAGGGTCATGAAGAGGGTGCCCGAGGTCCGGCGGGAAAGCCGTGCGAGCGCACCGCTCGACTCGGGGGAAAGCTGGAGATGGCAGCGGCCCCCACGGCCCCGCCGCACGGCGGGTCGCGGCCGGTCGGTCGGCAGGTCGAGGGGCGAGAGATCGGCGAGCGCCTCCCGCCAGTAGGCGAGCTCCGCTTCGAGGACCGCACCGGTCAGATGGCCGCGCTGCCAGACCGCGAAGTCCGCATACTGGAACGGCAGCTCGCGAAGCGGGGAAGGCCAGCCTGCGAGGAAGCTGCCGTAGAGGGCGCCGAGCTCGCGCACCAGGATCCCCGTCGACCAGCCGTCGGAGACGATGTGGTGGAGGAAGAAGAGGAGCGCGTGCTCGTCCGCGGCGAGCCGGACGAGGGTGGCCCGGAGGAGCGGTCCGCGGAGCAGGTCGAAAGCGCGGCGGACCTCCTCCCTCACCAGCCGGCGAAGCTCCGCCTCCCGCTCCTCCCCGGGAAGGGCCGAGAGGTCGACCCGCGGCAGGAGGGCTGAGACCGGCGCGATCACCTGCACCGGCCGGCCGTCGACCGTCCGGAAGGTCGTCCGCAGGACGGCATGGCGGCGGACGATCTCCCCCAGGCTCGCCGCGAGGGCCGGCACGTCGAGCTGCCCGGCGAGGCGGAGAGCCGACCCGAGGTTGTAGGCCGCGCTCCCGGGTTCGAGCTGATCGAGGAACCACAGCCGTTCCTGGGCGAACGAGAGGGGCAACTCGGTCTCCGGCCGCGCCAGGGCGAGGATCGGCGCCGCCCGGACCCTCTGGGCCGGCCCGGCGGCCAGGGCCTCCTCGATCGCCTCGGCGAGGCCCCCCAAGGTCGGCGTCTCGAAGAGCCGCTTGACGGCGATCTCGACTTCGAGAACCTGGCGCACCCGGGCCAACACCTGGGTGGCGAGGAGCGAGTGGCCTCCCAGCTCGAAGAAGTTGTCCGCCGTCCCGATCCCTTCCACCCCTAGGATCTCCGACCAGATGCCGGCGAGGAGGATTTCGACGGCGCTCCGCGGCGGTGGCCCTTCTCCCCCCCCCGGGAGCTCCGCCGCCGGCTCGAACCGGGCGAGCGACCGGCGGTCCAGCTTGCCGCTCGGGGTGAGCGGCAGGTCGGCGAGCGCGACGAAGGCCGACGGCACCATGTAGTCTGGCAGCCGCTCGGCGAGGAAGGCGCGGAGCTCGCCCCCGCTCACTCCCTCGGCCACCACGTAGGCCACCAGCCGGACCCCGGCCGAACCCTTGCCCGGAACGGCGAGGACCGCCGCCGCGCGGACGCCGGGATAGGCGGCGAGGACCGCCTCGACCTCGCCGGGCTCCACCCGGAAGCCGCGCACCTTGACCTGCTGATCGACGCGGCCGAGGTAGTCGAGAAGGCCGCTCGTCCGGAAGCGCGCGAGGTCGCCCGTCCTGTAGAGACGCGCCCCGGCCTCGCCGCCCCACGGATCGGGCAGGAAGCGCTCCGCCGTCAGGTCCGGCCGGCCCAGGTAACCGCGGGACAGGCCCGCGCCGCCGACGTAGATCTCGCCCAGAACCCCCGGCGGCACCGGCTCTCCCGGCACCGGCGACAGCCGATCGAGGAGGAGGACGCGGTGATTGGGGATCGGCCGGCCGATGGGCGGCAGGTCCGGCCAGCCGGCGGCGGGAGCTAAGAGGGTGAACGCGGTCACCGCGTGCGCCTCCGACGGCCCGTAGTGGTTCTCCAGCCGGCTCCCCGGGAGCCGCAGGAAGAGCCGCCGCACCGGGTCGGTCACCCGGAGCTGCTCGCCCGCCGCCATCACTTCCCGGAGCGGCGGCAGCGCGGCGTTTTCCGGCGCCCCCGGAGTCTCCGGCGTCTCCGCCAGCTGCTGCAGGGCCACGAAGGGCAGGAAGAGCCGCTCGATGCGCTCGCTCGCGAGGAACCGGAAGAGCGCCACGGCGTCCCGGCGCACCTCGTCGGCGAGGAGGACCACGCAGCCGCCCGAGCCCCAGGCGGTGAACATCTCCTGGAAGGAGACGTCGAAAGCGAGCGAGGCGAACTGGAGCGTCCGCAGCCCCGGAGCCGTCGCCCGGAGCTGCCAGGCCACCATGTTGGCGAGCGGCCGGTGCGGCATCGCGATCCCTTTCGGCCGTCCCGTCGAGCCCGAGGTGTAGAGGATGTAGGCCAGGTTGTCCACCGCGGCCGGGCAGGCGGGCCGCGTTTCGTCCTCCCCGGCGATGCCGTTCGCTGCCGCCCGATCGAGAAGCACGAGCGGCACCGCGAGGAGCGACGGCGGCAGCCGGTCGAGGAGGGGGGTCGCGGTCACCAGCGCCGCGAGACCGGCGTTGCCGGCCATCCCCTCCAGGCGTTCGGTCGGATAGGTCGGGTCGAGCGCCACATAGGCGCCGCCCGCCTTGAGGACCGCGAGGACCGCCATGGGGAGCGCCAGCGAGCGTTCGAGGCAGATCCCCACCGCCGACTCAAACCCTACTCCCAGGGCCTGGAGGTGGCGCGCCAGGCGGTTGGCCCGGCTTTCGAGCTCGCCGTAGAGCCACACCTCGCCGGCCATCTCGACGGCGGGCGCCCACGGCTGTCGCTCCGCCTGGGCTTCGAAGATCTCCTGCACCCGGACCGGCTGAACCGCCGCCCGGGTGTCGTTCCACTGGCGGAGCACCTGCTCGCGCTCGGCGGCGGAGAGGAGCGGCAGGGCCGCGAGCCGCCGGCTGGGATCGGTCGCCGCTCCGAGGAGCAAGTTGCCGAGGTGGGTCAAGAGGCGGGTGGCGGTCGTCGGCTCGAAAAGCTCCCGGCGGTATTCCAGGAAGAGCCGCAGCTCGTCGTCCTCAGGGGTCGCCTGGAGGAGGAGGTCGAACCGCGCCACTGAGGAGGGGATCGGCAGCGGGTGGAGATCGAGCCCGGGGAGCCGGAGATCGCCGAGCACCCCCGGCTGGAAGAGGAGCATCACCTGGAACAGCGGGGTGTAGGACAGGCTGCGTTCCGGGGCGAGCTCTTCGACCAGCCGCTCGAAAGGCAGATCCTGGTGCGCGTGGGCGGCGAGGGTCGACTCCCGGACCCGGACGGTGAGATCGGCGAAGGACGGGTTGCCGGAGAGGTCGGTCCGCAGCACCAGGGTGTTGACGAAGAAGCCGATCAGGCCTTCGGTTTCGAGCCGCGTGCGATTGGCGATCGGCGAGCCCACCGCCACGTCGTCCTGCCCCGTGTAGCGCGAGAGGAGGGCGGCGAAGCCGGCGAGCAGCAGCATGAAGGGCGTCACGCCGCGCCGGCGGCTCTGCTCCCGGAGGGCGGCCGCGACTTCCCGGGGCAGAGTCGCCCCGACCCCCGCGCCGGCCGCGCTCTGCGCCGCCGGCCGCGGCCGGTCGGTCGGCAGCTCCAGCACCGGCACGCCGGAGAGCCGGTGGCGCCACCAGGCGATTTCGGCGGCTAAGATCTCGCCGGTGAGCCAGCCGCGTTGCCAGAGGGCGAAGTCGGCGTACTGCACCGGCAGCTCCGGCAAGGGGGACGGCCGCCCGGCGACGCCGCCGACCCCGGCGGCGATGGCGGCATAGATCGCCCCCAGCTCGCGGACGAGGATCCCCATCGACCAGCCGTCGGAAACGATGTGATGCATGGCGAAGAGGACGACGTGCTCTTCTGCGGCCAGCCGGAGAAGGACGACGCGCAGGAGCGGACCGCGGGCGAGGTCGAAGGGACGGCGGGCCTCGGCCCGGGCCCAGCGCTCCACCTCCGGCCGGCGGCGGGCGACCGGGAGAGATCCCAGGTCGATCGCCGGCAGGGCGAGGGACGAGCGGCGGGCGACGACCTGTCGGGGTCGTCCGGAAACGGTGCCGAAGGTCGTCCGCAACGCCTCGTGACGGCGGACGATCTCGGCCAGGCTCGCCGCCAGGGAAGGCGGGTCGAGGCGGCCGGCGAGGAGGATCGCCGCCGGCATGACGTAGGCGGGGCTCCCCGGTTCGAGCTGATCGAGGAACCACAGCCGCTCCTGGGCGAAGGAGAGCGGCAGCTCCCCCGTTCCCCGCGGCACCGGACGGACGGGCGGGACAGCCGGCAGCTCCCCCCGCGACCGCGCCTCTTCGACCTGCCGGGCGAAGCCGGCGAGCGTCGGCGCCTCGAAGATGCGGCGGACCGGCAGCTCGACTCCCACCGTCTCGCGCACCCGCGACACCAGCTGAGTGGCGAGGAGCGAGTGGCCGCCGAGATCGAAGAAGCTGTCCTTCCGGCCCACCCGGCTCACCCCCAGCAGGCCCGACCAGATCTCCGCCAGTAGCTCCTCGAACGGGCCGCGCGGCTCTTCGTCGCTCCCCTCCGGCCGAGCCCTTTCCGGCTCCGGCAGGGCCTGGCGATCCACCTTCCCCGAGGGGGTGAGCGGGAGCGCTTCGAGCGGCACGAAAGACGCGGGCACCATGTAACCGGGGAGCCGCGCGCGGAGATACCCCTGGACCTCCTCCGCGATCTCGCGCGGGGACCCCGCCGTGCCCGGCCGGGGCACCAGCCAGGCGACCAGGCGCCGGCTGCCCGTCGCGGGATCGGCGCGGTCGACCACCACCGCCTCCCGCACGGCCGGATGCTCGCGGAGCGCCGCCTCGATCTCCCCCAGCTCCACCCGGAAACCGCGAACCTTGACCTGGCCGTCGATCCGGCCGAGAAATTCGATCGCCCCGTCCGTTCGATGGCGGGCGAAGTCCCCCGATCGATAGAGGCGCGCCCCCGGCCGGTCGGAGCCGGCGAACGGGTGGGGCACGAATTTCTCGGCGGTCAGCTCCGGCCGGCCGAGGTAGCCGCGCGCCAGGCAGACCCCGCCGATGCAGAGCTCTCCGGAGGCGCCGAGGGGCACCGGCTGGAAAGCGGCGTCTAAGAGGAGGATCTCCGCCACCGGCAAGGGGCGGCCGATCGGCAACCGTGGCGCGGTGTTTCCCGCCAGGCCCGCTTCACTCGCTTCGCACGGCCAGGCGGTCACCGAGATCGTCGCCTCCGTGGGGCCATAGCGGTTCTCGAGCCGGGCGTGCATCCGGGAATGGAAGCGGGCCGGAAGCTCGGGGGGCACCGTCTCGCCTCCGGTCACCATCACGCGGAGGGTAGCCAGGGCGGACAGGGCCTCCTGCTCGAGGAGGAGGGAGAGGAGCGCGGGCGGAAAGGAGAGGCAGGTGACCCCGTGCTCCGCGGCGAGGGCCAGGAGATAGGCCGGGTCCCCCTCCCCGCCGGGCCGCGGCAGCACGATCCGCCCACCGACCAGGAGGGGGCCGAAAATCTCGAAGACCGAGACGTCGAAGGAGAGCGTCGTCTTCTGGATCATCCGATCGCCCGGGATCAGGGCCCTCGACGCGGGAGAAGCGCATCCGCACCGCGATCGCCCGGTGCGGGACGACGACCCCCTTGGGCTTGCCGGTCGATCCCGAGGTGTAGATGACGTAGGCGGGATGGTCCGGCGACATTGTCGCCATTGAAGCCGCGGGCCGGAGCGGAGGGAGCGGTGGAGCGGGCGGCAGGCCGACGCCGTCGTCGTCCAGGAGCAGCCGCGGGAGGGTGCCGGCGGGCAGCAGCCCCGCGGTCGATGCGGTGGCGAGGAGCGCCCGGACGTCCGCGTCCGCGACCAGGAAGGCCAGCCGCTCGGCGGGCAGACCCGGATCGAGGGCCAGGTAGGCCCCGCCGGCCTTCAGGGTCCCCAGCACGCCGACGATCAGGGCGAACGAGCGCGGCAGGGCGAGCCCGACGACGCTCTCCGGCCCCACCCCCACGGCCCGCAGGCGGGCCGCCAGGCGATCGGCGCGAGCGTCGAGCTCGCCATAGGTCAGGAAGCTTCCCGCGCACCAGACCGCCGGCTCCGCCGGGAGCCGCGCCGCCTGCTCGGCGAAGAGCTCGTGGAGGAGATCGCTCCCCGGATACTCCCGCCTTCCGGCGCTCCACTCGGAGAGCAGCTGGTGGCGCTCGAAGACGGAGAGGAACGGCAGCTCCACCACCGGCCTGCCGGGCTCGGCGAGCGCCGCGGCGAGGAGGTTCTGAAAGCGGCCGGCGAGCCGCTCGGCGGTCGTCGCGTCGAAGAGGTCCCTATTGTAGGAGAGCCCGCCTGCCAGGCCTGCCGCGGTCTCGGCAAACGTGAGGGTGAGATCGAACTTGGCGATCCCGACCTCGATGTCGAGCGGCGCGATCTCCAGGCCCGGGAGACGGAGGATCGAAGGCGGCGCGTTCTGGAAGACGAACATCACCTGGAAGAGCGGCGCGTAGGCGAGGTCCCTCCCCGGTCGCAGCTCCTCGACTAGACGTTCGAAGGGCAGGTCCTGGTGGGCATAGGCGTCGAGGGTCGTCTCGCGCACCTCGCCCAGGAGGTCGACGAAGGCCAGGCCGCCGGATCGGTTTGAGCGCAGGGCGAGGGTATTGACGAAGAATCCGATCAGCCCCTCGACCTCGGAGCGGCCGCGCCCGGCGATCGGCGAGCCCACCGTGACGTCCTCCTGACCCGAGAGGCGGGAGAGGAGGAGCTGAAAGGCGGCCAGCAGGGTCATGAACGGGGTCGCCCCGACCCGGCTGCCGAGCGCCCGCACCCCCAACCCTTGGGCGAGGTCGAGGGGTCGGCGGTGGCCACGGAAGCGCTGGACGCTCGGGCGGGGCCGGTCGGCCGGGAGCTCGAGGAGGGCCGGGGCGCCGGCCAACCGCTCCCGCCACCAGGCGAGCTGCGCCGCCAGCACCTCTCCCGACAGCCATTCGCGCTGCCAGACGGCGAAATCCCGAAACTGCACCGCGAGCGGCGGCAGGTCGGCGGGCGCGCCGAGGAGGGCGGCGCGGTAGAGCGCCGCAACCTCGCGGACGAGCACCCCCATGGACCAGCCGTCGGCGATGATGTGGTGGAGCGTGAAGAGGACCACGTGCTCCTCGGGGGCGAGCCGCACCAGCACCGCCCGCAAGAGGGGTCCGGCGGCGAGGTCGAACGGCCGCTCTGCCTCTTCGCGGGCACGCCGATGGACCTCCTCCCCTCTCCTTTCCTCGGAAAGGCCCGAGAGATCGACGAGCGGCAGGTCCGGCCCCGCCGTGCCGGGCGGCGCGATCACCTGGACGGGCTGGCCGGCGCGCTCGGCGAAGGTGGTTCGGAGCGTCTCGTGGCGCACCTTCAGCTCGCCCAGGGTGCGGTGCAGGACGGTCGCCTCCAGAGGGCCGCGCAGGAGCAGCGCGGCGGGCATGTTGTAGACCGGCCCGGGCATCAGCTGGTCGAGAAACCACAGGCGCTCCTGGGCGAAGGAGAGCGGGAAGAAGGCGCCCTCCGGGAGCGGCCGGATGGGCGGCAGGGCCGGCCCGCTCGCCCGCGCCCGCAGCTCGCCCACGGCGAGCGCCATCCGGGTGAGGGTCGAGGCCTCGAAGAGGCGCTTGAGCGGCAGCTCGACGCCGAACGCCGCGCGCAGGCGGGAGGCGAGGCGGGTAGCGAGGAGAGAGTGACCGCCGAGGGTGAAGAAGTCGTCCTCCCCGGCGAGCCCAACCCCCGGGTCGAGGTCCAGGAGGTCCGCCCAGATGCCGGCCAGCACCTCTTCGAGGGGACCGCGCTCTCGGCCGGCGGGCGCCGAGCGCCCTGCAGGCAGCGAAGAGAACGACGGCAGGGCGTTGCGGTCGATCTTCCCTGAGGGAGTGAGCGGCAACGCCTCCAGGGCCACGAACCCGGACGGCACCAGCGGCTCGGGGAGCCGGGCGCGGAGCCATTCGCCGAGGCCGGCCGCCGCCGCCGGGTCACTTTCGACGTAGGCGACGAGACGGCTGTCCCGGAGCACGACGACGGCGCGGCGCACCGCCTCATGCTCGCCGAGCGCCGCCTCGATCTCCCCGAGCTCGACGCGGAACCCCCGCACCTTGACCTGGTGATCGATCCGGCCGAGGAATAAGAGATCGCCGGCGAGCCGGTAGCGGACCAGGTCCCCCGTCCGGTAGAGCCGTTCCCCGCCCCGTTCCGCGAAGGGGTCCGGAACGAAGCGCTCGGCGGTCAGCTCCGGCCGGCCGAAGTAGCCGCGCGCCAGGCCGGCCCCGCCCAGGTGGAGCTCCCCGGCCGCCCCGAGCGGCACCGGTTGGCCCCGGCGATCGAGCACATGCGCCCGGGTGGCCGCCAGGGGCCGGCCGATCGCCGGCACCCGCGTCTCTCCCGGCGCGGCCGGCGCCACCCGCGCCCAGGTCGAGTACGTCGTGTCCTCCGACGGCCCATAGAGGTTCTGCAGGCGCCGGACGGTCCCCGTGCCGTGGATCGCCTCGGCGAGCGGCCGAGGGAGAGGCTCGCCGGCTAAGTTCACCGTCGTGATCCCCGGCGGCAGCCTCCCCTCGCGCACCAGCTCGGCCATCACCGAAGGCACCGTATTGAGCAGCCGGACCTCCCCCGCCGCCGGCAGGCCGGGGAGAGCCAGGGCGTTCTCCGCCAGGATCACCCGCCCACCCCACGAGAGCGGCACGAAGAGCTCGAAAACCGAGAGGTCGAAGCACACCGAGGTCCCGAAGAGGACCCCCGAGAGCTCCTCGTCGGTGAAGGTCCGGCGCGCCCAACGCATCCGGCCGACCGCGCTGCGATGCTCCAAAGCGACCGCCTTCGGCCGACCGGTCGACCCCGAGGTGTAGATCAGGTAGGCCAGGTTGCCGGGCTGGACGCCGCTGGCAGGGACTCGGTCCGTGGCCAAATTCACCCCGATCACCTCTCCCGTCACCGGATCGAGGTAGACCCTCCGGATGCCGCCACCGCCAGGGAAGCGCTCGTCCAGACCCTCTTCTGTCAGCAGGACGGCGGCTCTCGAGTCGGCGAGCATATGGGCTAGCCGCGCAGCGGGATAGGCGGGGTCGAGGGGCACATAGGCCCCGCCGGCCTCGAGCACCGAGAGGAGGGCCACGACCAGCCCCGCGGAGCGGCCGAGGCCGACCCCCACTCGCACCTCCGGCCCCACCCCGAGACCGGCGAGGTGAGCCGCCAACCGCCTCGCCCGGCGGTCGAGATCCTCATAGGTCAGGCGCTCCGTCCCGACGACCAAGGCTTCGGCCAGCGGCGTTCGCGCCACTTGGGCCGAGAAGAGTTGATGCAGGCAGGCCCCGGCGTTTTCCCCGGTGTCCAGGCCGGCCAGGGGATCTCCGGCGCCCCACTCTCGGAGCTGTTGGATCTCCACCTCGCCGAGCGAGGCGAGCGCCGAGAGAGGCGATTCCGGATCTGCCACCGCGCTTGCCAGCAACCGCTCGAACCCAGCCGCCAGGCGAGTGATCGTCGAGCGGTCGAAGAGGTCGCGGTCGTACTCCCAGCACCCCGTGAGGCCGGACGGCGTGGGGGTGAGGACGAGAGTGAGGTCGAGCCGGGCCGCGCCGACCGGAAGATCCAACCGCTCGACCGTCAATCCCGGCAACAGGAACGGCTCCGCCGGCGTGTTCTCCAGGACCAGCATGACCTGGAGCAGCGGCGCATGGGCCAGGCTCCGCTCCGGCTGGAGCGCCTCGACGAGCTTCTCGAACGGCAGATCCTGATGGGCGTAGGCGGCGAGGGTCGTCCGCCGCACCTGGGCGAGCAGATCGGTGAAAGAAGGGTCTCCGGCAAGGTCCACCCGGAGGGCCAGGGTATTGACGAAAAAGCCGATCAACCCTTCGAGCTCTCGGTGGGTACGGTTGGCGATGGGAGCGCCGAGGACGAGGTCCTCCTCGCCCGACAGGCGCGCCAGGAGCGCCGCGAGGACGGAGAGGAGGAGCATGAACTGGGTCGCCCCACGCTGCCGGCCGAGCTTCAAGCCGGCCGCCACGAGATCCACAGGGAGCTGAAAATCGAGCTGATCGCCGCGCAAGCGCTGCTCCGCCGGCCGCGGTCGATCGGTGGGCAGGTCGAGGAAGGTGGGCGCTCCGGCCAGCAGCTCTCGCCCCCAAGCGATCCCCTCCTCCAGCACCTCCCCGGAGAGCCACCGCCGCTGCCAGACGGCGAAGTCCGCGTACTGAACGGGCAGGATAGGCAGGACGGGCGCCGAGCCGGCCAAGAGGGCCCGATAGCACTCCGACAGCTCGCGCACGAAGACCCCGATCGACCAGCCGTCGGAGGCGATGTGGTGCATGGAGAGGAGAAGCAGGTGCTCGTCGGCGGCAAGACCGAGGAGCGCCGCGCGCAAAACCGGCCCGGTCACCAGATCGAACGGCCGCCGGGCCTCGGTCGCGGACAGGCGCCGGAGCTCTCCGGCCCTCTCCGGCGCGGGCAGCGAGCCCAGCTCGATCAGCGGCAGGGCGATCTCGGGCACCGGACCGACGACCTGGACTGCCCCGCCGCTGTCCACCGCCGAGAACGTCGTGCGGAGCGCCTCATGGCGGTCGACGAGGATCTCCAGGCTGGCGGCGAGAGACGCCCGATCAAGCCGACCGGTCAGGAGCAGCGCTCCCGGCAGGTGGTAGGCGGGGTTGTCCGGTTCGAGCTGGTTGAGGAACCACAGCCGTTCTTGAGCGAAGGAGAGCGGAAGCGGGCCCTGCCGCGGCACCGGTACGATCGGCGGCAGGGTCGAGGCAGCGACCGCCGTGCCCGGACCGAGGGCGGCGGCCAGCCCCGCCACCGTCGGGTTCTCGAACAGAGTTCGCAGCGGAACCTCGAGCCCCAGCGAGTCGCGGAGACGGGCGGTCAGCTGCGCCGCCAGCAGCGAGTGACCACCGAGGTCGAAGAAGCTCTGATCGATCCCCACCTTCTCAACCCTGAGTAGATCGGCCCAGACGCCCGCCAGAAGCTCCTCCAGCGGGTTCCGCGGCGCCACCGACGCTCCTCCGCTGTCGATCCCCGCGGCTTCCAGTTGCTCCAGAGCGATGCGATCCACTTTCCCGTTCGGGGTCAACGGCAGAACCGGTAGCCAGACGAACGCCGACGGCACCATGAAGAGCGGCAGCTTCTCCTTGAGGAAGGACCGCACCTCTTCCGTGCGAGCCTCCCGCCGGGCCACCAGGAAGGCCACCAGGCGTTTGCCCCCGGAGGCATCCGCCAGCGCCAGCACCACCACCTCACGGATTTCCGGGTGCCCCGAGAGCAGGGTCTCAATCTCCCCAAGCTCCAACCGCTGCCCCCGGACTTTGACCTGGTAGTCCACCCGACCCAGGAACTCCAGGCTGCCGTCCGACTGCGTCCGCACCAGGTCCCCTGTACGGTACAAGCGGCTCCCGGGAACCACCCCGAACGGATCGGGCACAAAACGATCCGCCGTCAGCTCCGGACGACCCAGGTAGCCGCGAGAAACGTTCGCACCCCCGACATACAGCTCGCCCACCGCCCCCGAGGGCACCGGCCGGGCCCAGCGATCCAGCAGGTAGATCTGAACCCCGACAATCGGACGGCCGATCGACGGCGCACCCATACCCCGCCTCTCCACCACCCCCCAGGTGATCACCACCGTGTTCTCCGTCGGACCGTAAAGGTTGATCAGCCGAAAACCCGCGCCGGCCTCTGGGCGCCGCCGCAGCTTGTCGCCGCCGGTGAACACCCAGCGCAGCGCCAGCTCCGCCGGCAGCGACGACGCCAACCATCCCTCCAACACCGGCGTCGGCAGGAAGGCGAGAGCGATCGCCTCCGCCGCCAACCATCGCGACAATCGTGACGACGAGAGCACCTCCTCCGGCTCCGGGATGCGGACGCTCGCCCCCGAGGTCAACACCGGCCACAGCTCCAACACGGTCGCATCGAACGCTGGACCGGAGAGGTGCGATCCGCGGTCCGCTGCGGTGGGCGCGAGCACCGCTGTCAGCCAGGTGATCACGTTGGCCAGGCCGCCATGATGCAGAATCGAGCCCTTCGGTCTCCCCGTCGAGCCCGAGGTATAGATGATGTAGGCCTGATCGTTCGCCGCCAGGTCCAAAGCGGGGGCCGCCGCAAGGCCCCGGCCCAGCAACGCCGGTTCGTCCAGGCAGAGCACCGGGGCTCCTCCCGCAAGCTCCGGCAGCCGGCGAGCCAGCCGTTCGACCGTCAGGAGGACGCAAGCTCCAGCATCCTTCAGGGTGAAAGCCAGCCGATCGGTCGGATAGGCCGGATCCAGCGGCACGAAGGCCCCGCCCGACTTGAGCACCGCCAACAGGCAGATCACGCTCAAAAGCGAACGCTCCAGGCATACCCCCACCCCCTCCTCCGGTCCCACCCCCAGCGTGCGCAGCCGCCAGGCGAGCCGGTTGGCCCGGGCGTCGAGCTCGCCATAGCTCAGCCACTCCCCGCCCTGGACTACCGCCACCGCAGCCGGCGCACGCCGGGCCTGGGCCGCGAACCGCTCGTGAACCCAACGATCGCTGGCCACCCCCGGACCCGTGTCGTTCCACTCCCGGAGGAGCTGCTGGCTCTCCGCGACGGAGAGCAGGCCGAGGTCGGCCAGGGGACGGTCGGGGTGCCGCACGACCGCCCGAACGAGGGCCGTGAAGTGGCCGATCATCCGGGCCGCGGTGGTCCCGTCGAAGAGGTCGGCGTTGTACTGGAGAGAAAGGGTGAGGCCCTCGCTGGCCGTAGCGGGTTCCGCCGCCACTAGCGCCAGCTCGAAGGGCGCGCGCTCCTCCCCGAGGGGCAGCGGGGCGAGCTTGAAGCCGCCGAGATCCACCCGCGCTTCCGGCCAGCCGAGGGCGAATTCGGCTAGCGCCCGGTCTTCTCGCCGCCCGGCCTTCTGCAGGGTGAAGACGGCCTGGAAGACCGGCGAGCGGGCGGGGTCGCGCATTGGCTGCAGCCGCTCGGCGAGCCAGGGGAAGGGCAACTCCTGGTGCGACAGGGCGGCGCTCACCCGTGGGCCGGTCGACGCCAGCAGCTCAGCGAAAGACATCTCCCCGCCCACCTCCCCGCGGAGCACCACCGGATTGACGAAGTATCCCACCACGCCGGCCCAGCGGGACGAGCCCCGGCCGGCGGTCGGGGAGCCGACGAGCAGGTCGCGTTGCCCACTATGCCGGTGGAGGACGGCCTGGAAAATCGCGAGCAGGGTGGTGAACAGACTGGCGCGATTGCGGCGCCCGAGCGATCGGAGGTCCCCGCTCTCGCGAGCCTCCAAGCGCGCGCTCCGCGAGCCGCCGGCGTAGGTCTGGACGGGAGGCCGCCGGTAGTCCGTCGGCAGATCAAGGACCGGCAAGGGGGGGACGAGCGCCTGGCCCCAGTGCTCCCAGAGCGCCTCCCCCCGCGATCCGGCCAGCACCTCGGCCTGGTGACGCACGTACTCCCGGTAGTCCGCCGGGGGAGGGCCGAGATCCAGCGCCCCGCCGCGCGACTCCTGCCGGTAGAGCGCCGCAAGCTCGCGGGCGATGACGGCGAGCGACCAGAAGTCGACTACGAGGTGATGCACCGCGAGGAGGAAGGCGACGGTACGAGAACCGCAGGCTGGAGCGCGCGAGAAGAGCCGCACCCGGAGGAGCGGCCCGTGGGCGAGGTCAAAAGGGCGGTACGCCTCGGCGAGGAGGCGCTGGAGAAACGCCGGGTCACCCTCGTCCTCGACTTCCACCCGGAGGAAGTCGAGACAAACCTCTTCGTCGATCACCAGCACCGGCTCGCCCGACCGTTCCGGGAAACTCGCGCGGAGGAGCGGATGACGCCCGACGAGGGCCGCCAGGGCACGCCGTAAAGCGTCCTCCTCGGGAGGTTCGACCCTGCCCTGCACCCAACCCGCGACGACGATGTTGTAGGCCGCACCCTCCGGTGCCAGGCGCTCCAGAAACCAGAGCGCCCGCTGACCAGGGGAGGGGGTGGAGCCGCTGGCAGCCGCTTCGGAAGTGTCGCTGACGGCCTGGGGGGCGACCGCCACGGGAAGGGAAATTGAGGTCATGAAGGTCTCTGGAGTACTCGCTTGTCCATGGTCGGGGAGGATCAACGCCCCTTCTGTGCTCAGGTCAGGACCACGGAGCCAGACCTGCGCGATGCGCGTGTCAACGACCCGATGATCTCTTGGGCAAGCGAGCGGAACGCGCCTACCTTAGCGGTCCGATCTCCACCTTCTGCGGCACCTTGTATGGCGCCGCCCAGGCTCGGCAGTGGGCGCGGACCTGGCGCTCCTCGACCTTAGCGCCCGGCTCGAGCTCGACCTCGGCTTTGATCGCCACGTTCGGCAGGCCACCATTGGTGGAGGTAATAAGGGCCGAGACGCGAGCGGCGGCGACTCCGGGGCAGCGTTCGATGATACGCGCCACCTCGATCGGGTCCACCTTGTTGCCGGAGAGGTTCAGGATCGGCTTGACCATTCGGTCGAAACGGAGATAGCCGCGCTCATCCACCCAACCCAGGTCGCCGGAGCGCAGCCAGCCGTCGTGCCACAGCCGTGCCGTGGCCTCCGGCGCATCGAGGTAGCCCGCCATCGTCCCCAGGGTCTGCATCTCGATCTCGCCGATCTCGCCCTGCGGCAGCTCCTGCCCTGCCAGGTTGACGATGCGGTAGCGGATGCTTGGGTGGAAACCGATACCCAGAGTGCCGTGCCGATTCCCCTCGTCCGGCGGGTTGCAGGTAGTGGGGAAAGTCTCGGTCATGCCGTAGCCCTGGATCACGGTCACCCCCAGAGTCGACTGCATCCACCCCTGGACCTCCTCGGGTAGGTAGTCGGCGCCGCTGGTCAGGTTTTTGATCGAGCTCAAGTCGTAGCGGTCCGGCCGGTGGGCGCGGGCCATCTGCTCGAAGACCTGGGGCACGGCGGGGATGTGGGTGATGCGCTCGCGGGAGATGGTCTCTAAGAGCGTTCGGGGGCGCAGGGCGTCGCCCAGGTAGATCACCGCCCCCTGGTAGAAGCCGGGCATGATGCCCATGCCCATGGGGAAAACGTGGAGCATGGGCAACACGATCAGGACCCGGTCGGCCGGCGCGATGCGAAAGAACGGGGCGCAGTAGTCGCCGACGAAGCTGTGGTTGCCGTGGGTGAGCACGGCGCCGTAGGGCCGGCCCTCGCCGAAGACGTAGGAGTAGATGGCGCTCGCCGGTTGCTCGTCGGGCACCTCTTCCGGCTCGACGTCGAGATACGGCACCGCAAGCTCGGGCGAGAACAGCTCGTCGACCGTCAGGACGGGAAGGTCGACGGGCGGTCCCTCCGGGAGGCGAGGAAGGAGGGCGCGGTCGGCGACGAGGAGGCGCGGCTTGCTGTCGACGATCGCGGCCAGGAGCTCGGCCGGCCCGTTCTCGGCCTTGACCGGAACCGAGAGGAGGCCGGCGGCCATGGCCCCGAAGTGGACGGCCAGGAAGCCGGCGCCATTGGGAAGCCAGAGGAGCACCCGGTCGCCGGGCTTCAGGCCTTGCGCGCGGAGCCCCGTCGCCGCCCGGCTGATCGCCGACCAGAGGTCGCGGTAGCTGTAGGTGCGCTCTCCATCGACGACCGCCGGGTCGGCGGGACGTTCCCGCGCGACCCGGCGGATGGGATCGTTCAGATTCACGAGATCACGCCGCGCGTGCGAATTGGGCCGGCACCTCAATTCCCGAGATCCAGCGGCGATAGTTGAGATCGGGTTCGATCGGCTCGGGCGGATAGACCTCCCGCTTCGCCATCTCGACGTCGAAGATCCGCCTGACCAGGCGGGCCTGCGCCTCCTCAGCCGAGGCCGGGGCCCCAACCTCCTCGCGAATCCAGGCGAGCGTCTCGCGCACCGTCTCGCGCACCGCATCGGTGGGCAGGTAGGAACTCGTCTCGAGCAGGACCGTGCGCGCCACCCGCGCCCGCTCGGCGAGGATGGCGGCACGCCGCCGCAACCCCGCGTTGGGGCTGTTCTTGAACCGCTTGGCGCCGGTGATCCAATGCCGAGCCAGGCGATGGATGGCCGGTCCCGTGCGGTTGTAGAATTGATCGTAGGCCCAGAACACGGCCTCGCGCAGCTGCCCCTGCTTAAAGGCGGGGTGGAAGATGACCTCGGAGTAAAGGTCGGAGTCCCAGAAGTCCGCCTTGCGCAAGCGCCCCTCCTTCTCCAGGCGGGCGCGCAGCATGGTGCCGTCGGAGGGGATGAGGACACTCGACTGGAAGGTCGACGGATAGAGCTCGACCGCGTGGTCCAGCTCGTCCTGGAGGTTTTCCGGCGTCTGGTGGTCCTGGCCGAACATGATCGAGCCGCTGGTCGTGATCCCCAGACTGTGAAGGTCGTTGAACAGGCTGATGTTGTCGCGGCCGACGCTCTTCGAGAAGGGCGAGTTGACCGATTCGATACCGATCCATACGTGGGTGAGGCCCATCGCCACCAGCTCTTCCAGATCCCAGGTGGTCAGCGACTTGACGGTCGAGAAGCAGTGCCAGAAGAGGGTGCGGTCGGGATCGTCCCGGATCGCCCCGCCCCACGCGTCGAGGCTCTTCTTGTAGAGGCACATGTCCTCTTCGTAGATGTAGAAGTAGCTGATCTTGTGCCGGTCGTGGATGTCGACCATGGTGTCGTACATCGCCCGGCCGTTGCCGAAGGGGATGTGGACGTAGCCGAAGTAAGCCGAGGTGGTGCAGAACTCACACTTGTGCGGGCAGCCGAAGCCGTGGGTCAGCTCGGCGTAGCGGGCGCGCGGCAGGTAGGGGTAGTCGCGGAAGCACTTGAGCGTGACGTCGCCCAGGACGTCCGGCTGGCGCACCGGGTCGGCCGGGTTCTGACCGATCAGGTTGCGGAAGAAGGAGATCCCCTCCCCCTTGCAGAGATAGTCGGCGCCATGATTGCCCAGGTTGTGCAGCATGGTGCCGAAACCGCCGATCACGATCTTGGCCTTCGGCGCGTGCTTGCGGGCCAGGGCGATCATCGGGAAGAGCTTGCCCAGCCCCTTGATCAGGAAGGTGATGCCGACGAAGTCCGGCCCCTTCTTGAGCTCGGCAATGTACTCGTCGAGGCTTGGGTGCCCCATCACGGTGACGTCGGCGTCCAGGTTGGCCGCCATGATGGTCAAGGCCGTTCCCGACATGTAGGAGCTCATGATGAATGGCCCGGGCTCGCGACTGATCCGCGACGCCATGTAGTCGAGCCACTCCTCGTCGCCGTCCTTGTTGTACTTGCTGTTCTTCGATGCGTACGGGCGGAAGACCGAGGTTAGAAGGATCTTCTTTTTCGCCGACATCTCATCCCCTTCCGGAGGCCACGCGCCCCTGGGGAAGAGAGTACTGCTCGCAAAGCTGGACCAGATCGGCCAGGGTGCAAACCGCCTTGCCCTCGGCCTCCGGGATCTCGATGCCCAGGGCGATCTTGAGCTCGGAGACGAGCCGCATCTGGTTGACCGAGGTCACGCCATACGCGTCGTCGAGCCGGGCGTGGAAGTCGAGCCCTTCCGCGTCGATGTCCATGATCTGGCTGAAATGAGACTTCACCTCTTCGACGATCCTCGGATCCATTGCGTCTCCTCTCGCGAGCGCCCGGGCTTCGGGCGTCACATACAGAGCGTGTCGACCTTGCCGGTGATCGGCAGGTCAAAATATCGCAGCACCTCGTCGTCGAATTCGAGCCCGAGGTGCTTAGCCGTGTCGAGGTTGAGCCAGGCGACCTGGTCGGCGTGGATCTCGCGCGGGAAGTCGCGCGGCTGGGCGCCGTCCAAAATCCGCGCCGCCATGTCGCCCGATTGGTGGGCGAGCTTCACCCAGTCCGCGGCAAACCCCGCAAGGAGGCCCTCGGCCACCGACTGGGCGTTGTTGTTGAAGATCGTCGGAATGCCCCGTTCGGCCGACTTTTTGAGCACCGTCTCGAACGCTCCCGGGCAGTGAAGGAGCTCGTTGTAGTTCATGAAGGCACCGGTCCTGGGGTCGATCTCCTCCATGCCGCGCGCCAGCTCGTCGGGATCGCTGAACAGCAGCTCCTTGTACTCGATGCCGACGATGTCGCCCAGCCCGGCCAGGGTGCGGAACCCCACCGGCCCCTCTTTGCCCGAGAGCCAGACCCGCTTCCCGGCCCGGTCACGCGCCGCACGGTGGAGCTCACGCATCTCCGGGCGGACGAACACCGTCTCCTCGAAGAAGACCGTCCACACCGTCTCGACGTGGGGCAGGAAGCGACGGAGGAAGCGGAAGTTCTTGTAGCTCGACGTGAACGGCAGGGCAAACACCTTGCCGGTGACGTTGGGGGCACCCAGGGTGATCTCGGCGATTCCCTCGGGATGGGCGCCACAATAGAGGATGGGGACTTCGGAGGTGGCCTCGGCCGCGGCGACGCCGTTGGGGGTGCCGTAGGCGTGGATCAGGTCGACCCCATCCGCGACCAGCTTGCGGACCGCCGCTTCCATGGCCGGCCGCTCCTCGATGTCCAGCAGGGTGAAATCGAAATCGCGCTCCTCGACCCAGCCGCGCGCGGCGAGCGCCTCGAGGAAACCCTGGACCCGCATGGATTCCCGCCCCGGTTTGCCCGGAGGGATGTTGTAGGAATTGAGGAGAGCCACGTGCGGCCGGTGCCCGTTCCCGCCTCTGGAGCCGCCGGCTGCATCCGATTTGACGATCCCGAGTCCCCGCATTCTGCCTCCAAGGAAGGACTGAAAACGTCCAGCAATCGTACTGCTCCTTTAGGTAATTGACAAGGCCGGAGATTGCGTGGACGATTCCGCCTGGTGGCTCCCTCCCGCTCTCCGTCGTCGACGATCGCGGACGCCCTGCTCGCGGCGGCGGCCACCCGGCCGGTCCGCTCGATCGCCTTCCTCGGTTCGGACTTGGAAGCCCATCCGCTCCCCCACGACGAGCTCTTCGCCATGGCGAAAGAAGCCGCGGCGGCTCTCCTCGCCGCCGGCCTTCGCCGCGGCGACCGGCTGTTCCTCGTTCTCCCCACCGGCCGCGATTTCCTCGCCGCCTTCTTCGGCAGCGTCCTCGCCGGAATCGTCCCCTGCCCGTTGAGCCCGCCCCTGGGTGCCCAGTCGCCGGCCCTCTTCGCGGCCCGCCTGGCGGAGCTGTCGCGAGTCTTCGGCATGCGCGGGGTGCTGGCGTCGCCGGAGATCGCTGCCACCGCTGTGGAGCAGGTCGGCGAAGGAGTGCGGATGCTCACCCCGGACCGGCTGACCGGTGGAGGCCACAGAGGGGCCGGCCTCCCGGGACCGCTGCCCACGCCGGACGACGTCGCCTTCCTCCAGCTCACCTCGGGCTCCACCTCGCTCCCCAAGGGCGTCGTCGTCACCCACCGGGCGGTGATGGCCAACCTGCGGCAGATCGCCCTCGCCTCGGGGGTGGTCGCCGGCGACGTGATGGTGAGCTGGCTGCCGCTCTTCCACGACATGGGGCTGGTGGCCGGGTTGATCCTCCCCCTGGCCTACGAATTGGACCTCGTCCTCTCCACCCCCTTCGCCTTCCTGCGCCGGCCGGCGCACTGGCTGCACGCGATCCACCGCTACCGCGGCACCCACTCGCTCGCCCCGGTCTTCGCCTACCGCCAGCTGGTCGACCGGCTGACCGACCGGGACCTCCAGGGGATCGACCTGGCCAGCTGGCGGATCGCCTTCATCGGCGCCGAGCCGATCCACGCCGACGTGCTGGAGCGCTGCGACCGCCGCCTCGCTCCGCACGGTTTCGCGCCGACCGCCCTCGTCCCGTGCTACGGCATGGCTGAGGCGACCCTCGCCATCACGGTCAAGCCCGAGGGAGAGCGGTACCGCCTGCTCCCGGTCGGACGCCACGCCCTGGCTCGCGAGGGTCGGGTCGAGCCGCCGGCGAGCCCCGAGGACGAGTTGGTGCTGGTCTCCTCGGGTAGGCCGGTCGAGGGGACCCGGGTCACCATCGTGGACGAGGACGGCAGCGAGCTCCCCGAAGGAGAGCTAGGCGAGATCACCGCCCAGGGGCCGTCCCTCTTCTCCGGCTATCTCTGCCTCCCCGAGCCGAGCCGGGAGGAGATCGCACACGGTTTCAAGACCGGCGACCTGGGCTTCCTCTACGGCGGCGAGCTGTACATCACCGGCAGGAGGAAGGAGCTGATCATCCTCTCCGGCGAGAACCACCACCCCGCCGAGATCGAGTGGGCGGCCGCCGACGTCGCCGGGGTGCGCGCCACCCGGGTCGCGGCCTTCGGCGTCGTCGACCCCACCCAGAGCACCGAGATCCTCTGCATCCTCGCCGAGACCGACCGCCGCGGCCAGGACGCCGGGGCGAGCGGCGAGGACCCGGCCGCCGCCCTCCGCCGCCGGGTGCGCGAGGAGACCGGCCTCGTCGTCTCCCACGTCGAGCTGGTCCCCGCCGGGACCATCCCGGTGACCACCAGCGGCAAGATCCGGCGCACCCGGGCGCGGGAGATCTTCCTGGCGTTGCGGCAGGAGAAGGCGGGGAAGAAGGCGGGGAAGAAGGTGGCGGGGCTCGAGGACCCGCAGCCATAGCGCTATATTGAACCTATGAGGGGCTACAAGACAGCGACGACGATTCGCGCGGGCGGCGAGCTCCAGCTCTCCGAGCTACCTTTCGAGGCTGGCGATGAAGTCGAAGTTATCGTGCTGCCGCTCAAACCTGCTGCCCACCTTGAGAACCCTTACCCGCTACGCGGACTGCCCATTCGCTACGAAGATCCGACAGAACCCGTCGCTGAAGGCGATTGGGAAGCGCTTCTTTGATCCTTCTGGACACCCATATCTGGGTGTGGTGGGTGCACGGAGACGCCCGCCTCGGCAGCACTGCTATGGACGGACCGGCACGGCTCAGTGGCCGAGACGTCAACGGATCTCGGTGCGGGCTTGGCCGTGGGGAACGCCTCGCCCGGCAGCCAGCTCTCCCTCGGCCACCCGGATGTCGCGCAGGAGCTCGAGCTCCTCCAGGAGGCCCTCGTAGGTCTCGACGTCGAGGAGGACTGCGGCGCTACGGCCCCGCTGCGTGAGGATGACCGGCCGACGGGTATCCTGCACCTGCTCGACGACGGCTGCGATCTGCGCCCTGACCTCGGAAAGGGGGCGAACATCCTGGCCCGGCCTGATGGGCTTGAGCTTTGGCATCCTGTCCTCCATGTACGGTCTATTGTACAACGAGCTGGGGAGGACCATTTCCAACCGGACAGAACCTTACGCCGACAGCTGCGAATCAGGCCGGCAGCCGATATCCCAGATCCGGGGTGAGCTCGATCCGACTCCGCATGAACGTCCCGGTGCCGCGGGCGATCACCCGGTCGTCGGAGTCGCGGGCCACGGATTCGGCGACGACCATCTGGCTGGAGACGTGGACGACGGTGCCCTGGGCCCGGATCTCGCCTTTGGAGATGGGGCGCAGTAGGGTGACGTGGAAGGTCGCGGTGAGGAGCAGGACCTCCTCGACCAGCGAGTTGGAGGCGAAAAAGGCGGCATCGTCCAGGGCCTTGAAGTAGACCGAGCCGTGGACCGCCCCGCCGGGGTGGAAGAACTGCGCCTGGACCGGGATCACCACCTCGCAACTCCCCTCGGCGATGGTGATGCGGGGGAGGTAGAGGACGTTGCACGGCGCCCCCAGATAGAGCTGCTCGAGTTTCCGGCAGTGCTCCTCCCGGCTCATGCCCCCTCCCCCACGGCCGCGCCGGCGATCTCCAGCGCGCTCCAGCGCCTGGCGACGCGCCAGGCCGCCCCCAGGAGCGGGCTGGGCGCCCGCTCCAAAGGACCCCCTTGCTGGTGCTCCGCGGCGGCTTCGGCCGCGCCGATCACCTCGGCCTCCGCGGCGGGCAGGCCGAGGGCGGCGGCGACCTCGGGGGATTCCACCGGCCAGGGCGGCGCGCCGGTCAGGGCGAAGCAGGCTCCCCGGAGCGCCGACAGGCCCTGGGCGACGAAGCGGCGGAGCACCGTACGCAGGGCGGGGAACTCGTCGTTGGCCACGGTCGCCGATCGCAGGAGGTGGAGGTCGCCCTTCTCCGCCGTGAACAGGGCGAGGCTCGTCGTCTCGCTCCCGATGTCGCCCGCCAGAATCATCGCGCTCCTCTTGGATCACATGCAGAGCGCGTCGACCGGACCGTCGATCCGCAGGTCGAAGGCGCCGAGCACAGAGTCGTCGAGATCCAGCCCTAAGCGCCGGGCGGTGCCAAGGTTGATCCAGGCCACCCGGTCGGGGTGGATCTCACGGGGGATGGAGGAAACTGGGGTGCCGGAGAGGATGCGCGCCGCCGTCTCCCCGGACTCGCGACCCACCTTGGCCCAGTTCGCGGCGATGCCGGCGAGGAACCCGAAGGCGGCGGCCTGGGCGTTGTTGTTGAAGATCGTCGGCACGCCCAGCTCGGCGCTCCGGGCGAGGACAGTCTCGAAGGCCTGCCGGCAGTGGAGGAGCTCGGTGTAGTTCATGAAGACCCCGGTTTGGGGGTCGATCTCCTCGATCGCCATGGAGAGCTCTTCCGCGTCGGAAAAGACCAGCTCCCGGTACTCGACGCCGATCACGGCGCAGAGGCCGGCGAGGCTCCGGAAGCCCACCGGCCCCGCGGTGCCCGACAGCCAGAGCCGCCGGCCGGCGCGGTCGCGGGCGGCGCGGTGAAGCTCGCGCATGGGCTCCGGCACGAACATCGTCCCCTCGAAGAAGACCGTCCATACCGCCTCGACCCGCGGCAGGAGCTTGCGCAGGAAGCGGAAGCTCTTGTAGCTCGAAGTGAAAGGGAGGGTGAGGATACGGCCGGTGACGTTCGGCGCCCCCAGTTCGTCCTCGCCCAGCCGCTCGGGGTGAGCGCCGGCGTAGATGAGCGGCACTTCGGGGGCCTCGGCCAAGGCGGTCATGGCGTTGGGGGTGCCGAAGGCCTGGATCAGGTCCACCCCGGAAGCCGCCAGCTGGCGGATGGCCGCATCCATGGCCGGCCGCTCGTTGATGTCGATCAGCTGGTAGTCGAAATCGCGCCCGGCGGCGAAGCCGTGTTCCGCGAGGGCCTCCAGAAACCAGCGCACACGGAGAGAGTCGCTCCCCTTGCGGCCCGGGAGGTTGTAGGAGTTGAGGATGGCGACCCGGGGCAGGCTCATCCCTCCACCCGTGCCGCCGCGCAGCGTTCGCAGAGGCCGATCAGGTCCGCCAGGGTCCAGACGCTCTTGCCCTCGTCCTCCGGAAGATCGATGTCGAGCTCCCGTTCGAGCTCGTTGAGCAGCCACATCCGGTTGAACGAGCTGACCTTGTAGACGTCGTCGAGCCGTACATGCAGGTCGAGCCCCGCGGGATCGAGGTCCATCATCTGGCCGAATCGGGTGGTGACCACTTCGACGATCCTGGGGTCCATGGCGCTCACATGCACAGCGTGTCGACTCGGCCGGTCACAGTGCGGTCGAAATAGCCGAGCACCGCGGGAGAGAGAGCGAGCCCGAGGCGCCGGGCGACGTCGAGATTGACCCAGGCCACCTGGTCTGCATGCACCTCGCGCGGGAAGTCGCGGGGATGGGCGCCGGCGAGGATCTTGGCCGCCGTCTCCCCCGACTGGCGGCCGAGCTTGGCCCAGTCGGCGGCGATCCCGGCGAGGAACCCCAGGGTGACCGCCTGGGCGTTGTTGTTGAAGAGGGTCGGCAGGTTCATCGCCTCGCTCTTCCGGAGGACGACGTCGCAGGCTCCCGGGCAGTGCAGGAGCTCGTTGTAGTTCATGAAGACGCTGGTTTCCGGGTCGAGGTCGTCGATCGCCTGGGACAGCTCGTCGGCGGTGGCGAAGACCAGCTCCTTGTAGCCGACGCCGATGATGACCCCCAGGCCGTCCAGGGTGCGGTAGCCCACCGGCCCCTCTTTCGAGGAGAGCCAGACCCGCCGCCCGGCGCGGTCGCGGGCCGCGGCGTGGATCTGCTTCATCGTCTCCGGCACGTAGAGGGTGTCCTCGAAAAAGGCGGTGCAGAACGTCCGCACCTGCGGCAGGAGCTGACGCAGGAAACGGAAGTTCTTGTAGCTCGAGGTGAAGGGGAGGGCGAGGATCTTGCCGGTGACGTTCTCGGCCCCCAGGGTCGCTTCGCCCAGCCCCTCGGGATGGGCGCCGCAGTAGACGATCGGCACCTCGGAGGTGGCCTCGGCCGCGATCATGCTGTTGGGAGCGCCCAAGGAGTGGATGAGGTCGACCCCCTCGTCGACCAGCCGGCGGACCGCCTCGCGCATGGCCGGCCGCTCCTCGATGTCCAGGAGCACGAAGTCGAAGTCGCGCCCCTCGATCCAGCCGTTCTCGGCCAGGGCGCCCAGGAAGTTCTGTACCCGCATCGACTCCCTCCCGGGCGAGCCGGGAGGGATGTTGTAGGAGTTGAGTAAGGCGACGCGGAGCTTGCGGCCGTCCGGCCTCTTTGCCCCGGGGTGTGATGCCTCTCTGACGATCCCGAGCCCGCGCATACGTTTCCTTCAAGGAGGAGAACCGAAGGGAGTATATTTTTTGCTGTCGCAATTTGACAAGTCTGCGCCTTGTGGGGAGGATTTGGGTGTGCTCTATACCGCTGTCCCCACTCTGGCCGACGCCCTCCTCACAGCGGCCGCGGCCCGGCCCGTCCGCTCGGTGGTCCTCCTCGGCTCGGATCTGCAGCCCCGCCCCCTCCCCCACGACGAGTTGCTGGCCCTCGCCCGCCGGGCGGCGCTGGGGCTGCTCGGCGCGGGCCTCCGACCTGGAGACCGGGTCTTCCTGGTGCTCCCCACCGGCGAGGACTTCCTTGCCGCCTTCCTGGGCAGCCTTCTCGTCGGCATCGTCCCCTGCCCGATGAGCCCGCCCCAGCCGGCCCAGGCGCCGTCGCTCTTCCTGGCCAGGCTGGGGGAGCTGACGCGCGCGCTCGACATGCGCGGGGTGCTGGCGCCGCCGGAGCTCGCCGCAGAGGCTAGCCGGGAACTAGGGAGCGGGGTGATCTGTCTCACCCCGGACCACCTCCACCCACCGCTCGAAGCGGCCGGCGCCGCCTGGCCGGAGCTGGCGCCGGGGCCCGACGACGTCGCTTTCATCCAGCTTACCTCCGGCTCGACCGCCCTGCCCAAGGGAGTCGTCCTGCCGCACCGCACGGTCGCCGCGAACCTGCGCCAGATGGCGGTCCAGTCGCATTTCGTCCCCGGCGACGTGATGGTCCACTGGCTACCGCTCTTCCACGACATGGGGCTGATCGCCGGGGTCCTCCTGCCGCTCGCCTACGGGCTCGACTTCCTCCTCTCCACTCCGTGGAGCTTCCTGCGCCGACCGGCCCACTGGCTGCAGGCCATCCACCGCTACAAGGGTACCCACTCCTGCGCCCCGGCCTTCGCCCTGCGCCAGCTCGCCGACCGGGTGGGCGAGCGGGAGCTTGCCGGGCTCGACCTTTCGAGCTGGCACATCGCCTTCGTGGGGGCCGAGCCGGTGCCCGCCGAGACGCTCTCGCGCTTCGAGCGCCTCCTCGCCCCCTACGGCCTCTCGGAGACCGCGATCACTCCCTGCTACGGCATGGCGGAGACGACCCTGGCGGTGACCGCCAAGCCGGACGGCGAGCGCTACCGGGTGCGCGCGGTGAGCCGCCGCGCCCTGGCGACTAAGGGGCGGGTGGCGGCGTCTTCAGGACCGGACGACGAACTGGTACTCGTCGACTGCGGCCGTCCGCTCGACGACATCCGGATCACCATCGTCGACCCGACGGGTAAGGAGCTGCCGGAGGGGCGCCAGGGGGAGATCGTGGTCCAGGGGCCCTCGGTCTTCGCCGGCTACCTGGGGCTCGCCGAGCCGCGCCCGGAGAGCCTGGCGGCGGGTTTCCGGACCGGCGATCTCGGCTTCCTTGACGGCGGCGGCCTCTTCATTACCGGCCGTAGCAAGGACGTCCTCATCCTCTCCGGCGAGAACCACCACCCGGCGGAGATCGAATGGGCCGTGGCCGGGCTCGAAGGGGTGCGCGCCAGCCGGATCGCCGCCTTCGGCATCTCCGATCCGGCGCTCGGCACCGAGCGGCTCTGCGTGCTGGCCGAGCTCGAACGCCGCAACCTCGGCGGGAGCGGTGAAAATGGAGATCTGGAGGTGGCGGTCCGCCGCCGGGTGCGGGAGGCGACCGGCCTCCAGGTCTACGACGTCGAGCTGGTCGCCCCCGGGACCCTGCCGGTGACCACCAGCGGCAAGATCCGCCGCGGCCAGGCGCGGGAGATCTTCCTTTCCGCTCTGGCGGCACGCCAAGGAGCTACACCGTCGCCGAACCCGCCAACCCCGCCGATGCCGCCGATGCCGCCGTCGGCTTGAACTGCCGGAGCCGCCGGCAGGCCTCGTCGAGCACCGCGTCGTCTTTGGCGAAGCAGAAGCGGAGAACGCTGTTGCCCGCCTCGCCGCGGTAGAAATCGGTCCCCGGGGCGGCGGCGACCCCGCCCTTCTCCAGCAGCTCCAGCGCCGCCTCCCGGGAGCCCGCGAAGCCGAGCTCCCGGATGTCCGCCAGAACGTAGTAGGACCCCTGGGGGACGATGGGGTTCAAGCCTGAGTCCGCGAGCGCCGCGCAGAGCCGGTCGCGTTTCCCCTGATAGAGGCCCTGGAGGGAATCGAAGAAGCTCTTCGGCGCCTCGATCCCCGGGATCACCCCATATTGCAGGGGGGTGGGGGCGCAGACGTAATGGAGGTCGTTGACCAGGGTGATCGCCCGGGCCATTTCTGGGCGGGCGACGGCGTAGCCCAGGCGCCAGCCGGTGACGCTGAAGGTCTTCGAGAGCCCCATGATGCTCACCGTACGCTCGCGCAGGCCTCCGACGGTGGCCGGCGAGATGTGGGGTCGGCCGTCGAAGCGGATGTACTCGTAGATCTCGTCGGTGATGACCAGGAGGTCGTGCTCCTCGGCTACCCGGGCGACGATCGAAAGCTCCTCCGCGCTGAACATCTTCCCCGAGGGGTTGGACGGGGTGCAGACGACGATCGCCCGGGTGTCGGGACGGATCGCTTGGCGCAGCTCGTCTTCCCGCAGGGCGAAGCCGGGCGGCTCGCCCAGGGTCAGGAACTGCGGGGTGAGGCCGACGGTCAGGAGGACGTTCAGGTGGTAGCCGTAGTAGGGCTCCAGGAGGAGGACGCCGTCGCCGGGGTTCAAGAGCGCCAGCAGGGTGGCTGCGAAAGCTCCGGCCGAGCCGGAGGTGACGACGATCTCGGTCACCGGATCGGCCTCCATGCCGTTGTCGCGCGCGAGCTTGGTCGCGATCGCCCGGCGCAAGGGGGCGGCGCCCTCGGGGAGGGTGTAGGCGTTCTGCTGGGCCTCGATGGCGGCGATGGCGGGGGCGCGGACGATCGGCGGCGTCGGCACGTCGCAGGTCCCGAACGCCAGGTTGATGCCGCCCTGCCGTTCGCACTCCCGGCTGATCCATCGGATGTCCGACTGCGCCAGCCCCGAGAGGCGCCGCGAGATGAATCGGCGCATGGCTTAGGCAGCCCCCCAGGAGATGGGTAGATACTTGATCCGCCGGAAGGTGGCGTTTCTCTGCCGCTCGATCTCGTCGATCTCGACCCGCAGGTCGGGGCAGGTGCGGAGCAGGACGTCGAACGCCTCCTGCCCCTCCACGCGAGCAAGGAAGGCGCCGATGCAGTGGTGGGGGCCGGCGCCGAAGGCGACGTGCTTGTTCGGCTGACGGTCGACTCGTAGCTCGTCGGGATCGGGGAACTGCTCGGGGTCGCGGTTGGCCGCCCCGAGAACCATGATGACCCGCTGGCCGGGCTCGATCCACTGCCCGCCGATCTGGGTCCGCTCGGTGGCGATCCGCCCCGCCATCTGGACCGGGCTGTCGAAGCGTAGGAACTCCTCGACCGCCGAGTCGCGGAGCGACGCGTCGTCCAGGTACTTCTGCAATTGCTCCTTGTCGTTCCACAGCGCCCAGATGCCGTTGCCGATCAGGTCGCGGGTCGTCTGGTGCCCGGCGGTCAGGAGGAGCAGGCAGTGCGTCCACACCTCGTCGTCCGCGAGCCGGTCGCCGTTCCTCTCGGCGAGCAGCCGGCTGATCAGGTCGTCGCCCGGCTCCTCGTGGCGGCGGGCGATCCAGTAGCGGAAGTACTCGGCCATGTCGAGCATCCCCCGCTGGCCGGCCTGCGCCATCGCCAGAGCGTCCATGCCGCCGCCGACGAAGAGCGCCAGGTCGTCCCCCCAGACCTTGAGCTTGTCCCGATCCTCCCAAGGGAGGCCCATCATCTCGGCGATGACGATCGCCGGCAGCGGGTAGGCGAAGTCGTGGATCAGGTCCATCCGGCGTTCCTTGCGAAACGGCGCGAGCAGCTCCTCGACCACCCGGTGCACCATGGGGCGCAGCTCCTCGAGCGAGCTGGGGGTGAAGGCGCTCGCCACCAGGGCCCGAACGCGGGTGTGCTTGGGGTGGTCCTGGGTCAGCATGGTGGTGGTGTAGAAGTCCTCGAAGGCGGCGAACTTCTCCCGCAGCTCGGCGGGGAAGCCGACCATCGAGGCGACGCCGCGGCGGGAGGAGAGGCCACGGTCTTTGAGCGCCGGCACCACGTCCGCGTAGCGGGTGACCAGCCAGGCGCCGCCGAAGAGCGAGCTCCAGTGCACCGGCTCCCGGGAGCGCAACTCGTGGTAGGCCGGGTAGGGCTCGTCCAGAACTTCGGCCGACAATAGATCGATCGGTTCCGCCGAAAGGGGCTGTGCCATGTCTCCGCTCCTATGCTCCCGCCTCGCTCACCAGGAGGCAGGCGTTGACGCCCCCCAGCCCGAAGGAATTGATCAGGCTGGTGCGCAGGCGCTGGTTGCGCGGTTGGTCGACGATGTCGAAGCCGGAGAGCTCCGGCTCCAGGTTGCTGAAATGGAGGGTCGGAGAGAGCTGCTGCTCGGCCAGGGCGAGGATCGCGGCGATGACGTCGAGCGGTCCCCCGGCGCCGAAGCTGTAGCCCAGGTGTCCCTTGATGGAGGTCAGGGCCGGCCCGGCTTTCCCGCCGTGGCCGTTCCAGATCCGGCGCATCGCCTGGAGCTCGTTGTCGTCGCTCGCCAGACCGCCAGCGTGGGCGTAGATGCAGTCGAGCTCCGCCGGGTCGAGTCCCGCGTCGGCCAGGGCGAGCTCCATACAGCGGGCGGTGGCAGCGCTGCACGAGAAGAAGGCGTGGCTGGTCACCGAGGTGGTCGAGTAGCCGGTCACCTCCGCCAGGATGGGCGCGCCGCGCGCCAGAGCGGCAGCGCGGCTTTCCAGCATCAGTACCCCGGCGCCCTCGCCGACGATCATGCCGTCGCGCGCCTGATCGAACGGGCGCGGCGCGGTTTGCGGATCGGTCGCGAGGGAGAGGATGCCCATGGCCTGAAAACCCGAGAAGGTGATCGGGGTGATCGCCGCCTCGGCGCCACCCGCCAAGGCCCAGTCAAAGCGGCCGCTGCGGATCGCCTCTACGGCCTCGCCGATCGCCTGGATGCCGCTCGAGCAGCCGCTGACGAGAGTATATTGCGGGCCGTCGAACCCGTAGACCAGGGCGATCATGCCGGCGGCGGTGTTGGGGATGGTGGCGGAGATGAGATAGGGGTCGGTCCGCTCCGGCCCTTCGGCCTCCTGCCGGAGAAAGCCGTTCTCCAGCGCCCCCAGGCCGCCCATCGACACCCCCAGGTAGATCCCGCCGCTCGCCTCGGCCAGGCGCGCCAGGGGAAAGCGGCTGGCCGAAAGCGTCGAGCCAGAGGCAGAGAGAGCGTAGCGGACGAAGCGGTCGAGCCGCTTCAGCTCGTGGCGGTACGGCTCCGCCTCTCTGGGGAGCGGGCACGAGTCGACCTCCGCCGCCAGCTTGCAGGCAAAGCGGCCGGAGTCGAAACGGGTGACCGGCTTGACCGCCGAGCAGCCAGCGATCAGCTTCTGCCAGAATTCTTCCAGGGTATTGCCGAGCGGGGAGACCAGGCCCATCCCCGTGACCACGACGCGATGGCGAGTCGGGGAGCACCGCTCCGAGCCTGGCCACCGGTCAACTCCGTTCGCGATGCGGTTGGTGGTGGCGATGACGGGAACCTCTAAAGCTCTTTTCAAAGTACCATAGCCCTTAACGTAAGGGCAAGGATCGCCGCGGATCGTGGGGCCGTACGAGCCAAAAGCCTGCGCAGCAGCCCGAGGAGCCGCGGCAGGCTGACCCCAAGACCTGCGCGAGAGCTACTTCTGCTTCCGGCTGGCCAGCCGCTCGGCTAAGTTGCGGAGCACCGTCTGTGCCTCGGGACTCCACCAGTTCTCGATCACCTGGTCGAGCTCGCGCTCGAAGACCTGGTCGAAGAGGCCGACGAGGTCGGCTCGCGCCTCTCGGCGGGTCGCGGCCATCGCCTCCGGGGGGAGAGCGAGCAGGCTCTGACACCACTCGATCGCTCGCTCCACGACCCGCTCGGCAGGGGCTACCTCGTCGACCAGGCCGCAGGCCGCCGCTGAGGTGGGAGAGAGGAGGACGCCGCCGACAGCGAGCCGCTCTGCCTGCCGTGGGCCGACCTGGCGTTGCAGCGTCCGGAAGATCACTGGCGGCAACGGGAGGCCGACCTGTACCTCGTTGAGGCCAATCTTCCAGGTCCCCTCCGCCATCACCCGCCAGTCGCAGTAGAGTGCGATGACGATTCCGCCGGCCGGGCCGTGCCCGGTGATCGCTGCGGCGATCGGGATTGGCGAAGCGGCGAGGGTGCGCAGAAGGGCGTAGAAGCCGCGCCAGGCGGCGGCGATCGCCGGGCGGTCGAGGGTCAGGAGAAGAGGCACGTCGAGGCCGGCAGAGTACATGCCAGGACCGCCCGAGATCACCAGTGCCTGGACCCCCTCGCTCGAAGCGGCCGACACTGCCCGATGGAGCGCATCGACCAGGTCCGGGGAAAGAGCGTTGGCCGGCGGGCGGGCGAGCCGCAACTCGCGAACGGGTCCATGCTCGCGGATGGTGATCATCGTTTCTCTCGGGCCCTGCGTCACGGCCTACATACTAAAGCCCGGTAGGAGCCGATGCAACTCCGCGAGGCCCCGTCCTCAGGGGAGGGCACTTTCTGGGAAGAAGTAGGGCACTTTCTGGGAAGAAGTAGGGCACTTCTGGGGAAAAGTAGGGTGCTTCTCCGCAGGATGTAGGGTACTTCTCCGCAGGATGTAGGGTGCTTCTGGCGAAAAGCAGGGTACTTCCTCGCAGGATGTAGGGTACTTCTGGCGAAAAGCAGGGTACTTCCCCGGAGGATGTAGGGTACTTCCGCTGAAGAAGCGGGGTACTTCCGTGCCCGAAGCAGGATACTCCCGCGCTGGAAGCAGGAGATCCCAAGGCAGAAAGTGCCCTGCTTCTGGCGAAAGCCGGGGTACTTCGTGCCTCGAAGCAGGGGGCTCCACGCCCGGGAGACCCGAGCTGGCGCCCACGACTTACTTCCCGTCCGGGTCGAGGCCCGACCCTGTATCTCCGGCATGCGATTGTGTCGGCCGGTGTCCGACACAAAGAGGTTGTGTCGGCTTGTGTCCAACATAAGTGGGGCGGTTGAGGTCAACCTTTCTCGACGTCTTTTCACCTCCGTACCCGGCGATTTTTATCCCCAGATTCTTTCGGGCCGCGATGGCACCGCCATTGCTAAAAAGCGTCGAGGACCCGGGATCCGACGTTCTCTTTCCCCGAGGCGGGCACGGTGTGAACACGCCGCCTTGGTGGGTACTCGCAAACCTTTACTGACGAGGTGACAAAACGATGGGTATCACGAACTACGGCCCCTATGGCGTGTCGATCAACTACCGCGCCCGTCCGGGCCACGGCAACCAGATCGAAGGCCTCCTCAACAAGTCGTTCCAGACTCTCAAGAGCAGCCGTTACAAGGATTTTCACGTGGTGACCTACCGCAACTGGGCGGGCCCGGTCTCTTACTACCACGCCTTCATTCCGTTCGCGAAGTTCGGCGACCTCGACGCCTGGCCGGCGGCGGGCGGCGGTGAGGACGAAGGCGCGCTCCAGCAACACGGTGCGGCGTCCGTCCTGGGGAGCGACAGCCAGTTCCTCGAGCTCGTCCCCGAGCTTTCGAATCCTCCCCAGGGCGCTCCGGCGCCGTATGTGGTGGCCTATACCTATCACCTGCATCCCGGCGCGGCGGACGACTTCGAGGCCGCTGGCAAAAAGCTTCACTCCGCCAAGAACAGCCCGGCCGTCCTGGTCTATCGGAGCTTTGCCGGCACCACCGACGCTTACCACGTGGCGGTACCGTTCAACAAATTCGCCGACCTCGACGGCTGGCGGTCGGATACGGACGCCCTGGGCGGCGACGCGATCGCGAACGTCGAAGTGTCGTTCGCCGAGTACGTCCCGGCGCTCAGCAATCCCGTCTGAGGCCATTTCCCGAGGCTTGGATGGCGTGAAGTCTCAACCCGGGTGGGGAAACCCACCCGGCCTTTTCTCGACCCCTGACGCGGGAGACTGACGATGAACGACAGCTTCGGCGGAACCGCCTCCCCCTCGACGAGCTCGACGGAAACCGTGGTCGACCGGCTGCGGACCCGGGCGAGAACCGACCCCGAGCGCCCCGCCTTCACCTTCCTCGCCAACGGCGAGGTGGAGGAATCCCGGCTCACCTATGGCGAGCTCCTTGCCGCGGCCGACGGCATCGCCGCCGCGCTCGGCGAGTGGATCGACGACGGCCGTCTTCGCCCCGACGCGCGCGCCCTCCTGCTCTACCCTCCCGGCCTCGAGCTGGTGACGGCCTTCCTGGGCTGCCTCGCGGCGGGTCTCATCGCCGTGCCCGCGCCGCCCCCCCGGCCGCACCGCCCCCAACGCCCCCACCACCCGGAGTCGCGCCTGGCGTCCATCGCCGCCGATTCGGGGGCGACGGCGCTCCTCACCAACGCGACGCTCTGGGCCGATCGCGAGGGCCGCTTCAGCGGACCGCTGGCGGACCTCCCCGGCCTGGCGACCGATGCCCTCCCCCCCCGCGTCGAGGCGCCAAGAAAGCGGCGGATCGACCTCGCGGCTCCGGCCTTCCTGCAATACACCTCGGGCTCGACCACAGATCCCAAGGGGGTGCGGGTGAGCCACGGCAACCTGATGGCCAACGAGCGAATGCTGGCCGAGTCGTGGGGCAACGAGGAAGGCTCGACGATCGTCTCCTGGCTTCCCTACTACCACGACATGGGACTGGTCGGGATTCTCCTCCAGACGATCTACACTGGTGCCCATGCGGTGCTCCTGTCGCCGCAGGCCTTCCTCCAGCAGCCGGGGCGTTGGCTGCGGGCGATCGAACGCTATCGAGCCCGCTTTTCGGGGGCCCCCAACTTCGCTTACGAGCTCTGCACCCAGAAGGTCGGGGCGGCGGAACGCGCCGCGCTCGACCTCACCTGCTGGGAGGTCGCCTTCTCGGGCGCCGAGCCGATCCGCGCCCAGACCCTGCGCCGTTTCGCCGAGGCCTTCGCCCCCGCCGGCTTCCGCCTAGACGCTTTCTGCCCGGGCTACGGCTTGGCCGAGGCGACACTCGCGGTCTCGAGCTGCCGCGCCACCGGCCGACCGCGACTCCGGGCCTTCGAGCGCGCCGCCCTGGAGCAGGGGTCCGCCCGGCCGGCCGACTTCGCGACGGCCGGCACCCGGGACCTGGTGGGGTGCGGCCCGAACCTCTCCGGATTGACGGTGGCGATCGTCGATCCCGCGACCGGCGCCCCCCTCCCCACGGGGGAGATCGGAGAGATCTGGGTGGCCGGCCCGTCGGTCGCCACAGGCTACTGGGGACGACCCGAGGAGAGCGCGGAGACTTTCGGCGCCCGCCTGGCCGGAGAGGGAGGTGGGCTCTACCTGCGGACGGGCGACCTGGGATTCATCGAAGGCGGCGAGCTCTATGTCAGCGGCCGGCGCAAAGACCTGATCCTCCTCGATGGCCGGAATCTCCACCCCCAGGACGTCGAGGCGACGGTCGAAGGCGCCCACCCGGCGCTCCGCACGGCCGGCGCCGCCGCCTTCTCGGTCGACACGGACGAGGAAGAGCGCCTGGTGGTCGTCTGTGAGGTCGACCGCCACCACGTCTCTGCCGGCGACGAGGAGCTCGCCCGGATCGCCGCCGCGATCCGCCGCGCGGTGGCCGAGGAACACGACGCCCGCCCCTGGGCCATCCGCCTGCTGCGCCCGGGCGCTCTCCCCAAGACCACCAGCGGCAAGGTGCAGCGCGGGGCCTGCCGCGCCGCGTTCCTCTCCGGCGGCTGGCCGGGCCTGCTGACCGGAGGACCCTCCGGCGTCCCCCTGGAGGCCGAGCGATGAGCGCACCGATCGACTCCAGCCCGACGGCGATCCAGGCTTTCCTCCTCACTCGGCTCGCGGAGGTGCTGGGGATCGCGGTCGCGGAGATCGACCCAGGGATGCCGTTCGCCGACCACGGCCTGTCGTCGCGCGAGGCGGTCTGCCTTTCGGGCGACCTCGAGCACCGGCTGGGACGCCCGCTCTCTCCCAGCGTTCTCTACGACTTCCCCAACCCGGAGGCGCTGGCGCGGCATTTGAGCGGCGCCCCGGGCGGCGGAGAGAGCCCTCCGGATGCCGGCGGGTCCGGTGGACGCGATCCCATCGCCATCGTCGGCCTCGCCTGCCGCTTCCCCGGCGCTCCGGACGCCGATGCCTTCTGGCGGCTGCTCGCGGACGGTGTCGACGCCATCCGCACCGTGCCGGCCGAGCGCTGGGACGCCTCTCGAATCTACGATCCCAGCCTGTCGCGGCCGGGGACGGCGAGCACCCGCTGGGGCGGGTTCCTGGACGGCGTCGACGGCTTCGATCCCGACTTCTTCGGCCTGTCGCCGCGCGAGGCGGCGCACGTCGATCCGCAGCAGCGGCTGCTGCTCGAGGTGGCCTGGGAGGCGCTCGAGGACGCCGGCCTGCCACCGGTGGGACTGGCCGGGAGGGCCGCGGGGGTCTTCACCGGCATCAGCAGCGGCGACTATGCCCTCCTGCCGCTCGCCTCGACGGCGACGGTCGACGCCTACACCGGCACCGGCAACGCCCATGCGATGGCGGCCAACCGGCTCTCCTACCTCTTCGACTGGAGCGGCCCCAGCCTCGCCGTCGACACCGCCTGCTCGTCGTCGCTCGTGGCCGTCCACCTGGCCTGCCGCAGCCTCCGCGCGGGCGACTGTGAAGTGGCGCTCGCCGCCGGGGTCAATCTGATGTTGACCCCCCACTGGACGATCGCCTTCTCCCAGGCCGGCATGATGGCGGCGGACGGGCGCTCGAAAACTTTCGATGCCGCGGCCGACGGCTACGTGCGCGGCGAGGGGTGCGGGGTCGTGGTGCTCAAGCGGCTCGCCGACGCGCGGCGCGACGGCGACCGGGTGCTCGCCGTCATCGCCGGCTCGGCGGTCAACCAGGACGGCCGCAGCAACGGCCTGACCGCACCCAACGGCCCGGCCCAGGAGGCGGTGATCCGGCGCGCCCTGGCGGACGCCGGACTGCCGCCCGCGGCCGTGGGGTACGTCGAGGCCCACGGCACCGGCACCCCTTTGGGCGACCGCATCGAGGCGCAGGCGCTCGCCGCGGCCTATGCAGCCGGGCGGCCGGCGGGCGAGCCACTCCTCTTGGGATCCGTGAAGACCAACTTCGGGCACCTGGAGGCGGCGGCGGGGATCGCCGGTCTCATCAAGGTGGTCCTGGCGCTGCGGCACGGGGTGCTTCCCCCGCACCTCCACCTGCGCCGGCCGGCGGACTATCTGGGAGCGGCGCTGGCGGTGCCCGTGGTCCCCACCCCCTGGCCCGTGGGGCGGCGGGCGGCGGGGGTGAGCTCGTTCGGGTTTGGGGGCACGAACGCTCACCTGGTGATCGCTCCAGGGAGGGGGGAGGACGGTGAGAACGGCGAGGGGCGGGCTGCTGTCCACACGGGCGGGGCGAGGCGGACTCTGCTGGCTCTCTCGGCGGCCACTCCGGCGGCGCTCCAGGCGCTTGCCGGGCGCTACGATCGTCGGTTGGCAGCGAGCCCCGACGTGGCTCTGGCCGACGTCGCCTTGACGGCCGGCGCCGGGCGCGCTCACCACTCCTGCCGGCTGGCGTTGTCGGCGGCTTCGGTGGCGGAGGCCCGGGATCAGCTCGCGGCTTTTCTGGCGACCGCCGGGACCGCCGGGACCGCCGGGAGCGCCGGGACCGCCGGGAGCGCCGGGACCGCCGGGAGCGCCGGGACCGCCGGGACCGCCGGGAGCGCCGGGACCGCCGGGAGCGAAGCTGCGGTCGGGGAGCCCGGGTACCGGCTCGGCACGGCCTCCCCGGGCCGCCGCCCGCGCGTGGTGTTCCTCTTTCCGGGCCAGGGATGCCAGCTCGCAGGCATGGGGCGGGAGCTCTACGAGTCGTGGCCCGTCTTCCGCTCGGCGCTCGACGCTTCGGCGGAAGTTCTGCGCCCCCATCTGCCGGTGCCGCTGCGCGAGATCCTGCACGGCGAAGGTCCGCTCCTCGACGATACGCTGTACGCCCAGCCGGCGCTCCTCGCCTTCTCCCACGCCCTGGCGACGCTCTGGCAGTCTTGGGGGATCGTTCCCGACGGGGTTCTGGGGCACAGCGTGGGCGAGTATGCCGCCGCCTGCCTGGCCGGGGCGGTTCCGCTGGAAGCGGCGCTGCCTCTGGTGGCGGCGCGGGCTCGACGGATGGCGGCCCTGCCCGCGGGGGGGAAGATGCTCGCGGTGCTCGCCGGTCCGCGAACTGTCGAGCGGGTGCTGGCCGCTCTGCCGGAGCCGGTGACGGTGGCGGCCTGGAACGGACCCGGCAACACGGTGATCTCCGGCGCCGCGGCGGCGATCGACGCCGCCGCCCACGCCCTGGCGGCGGCGGGTGAGGTCGTGCGGCCGGTCGCGACCACGCACGCCTTCCATTCGCCCCTGGTGGAGCCGGTTCTGGATGGCGTGGCGACGGATGCGGCGGGGGTGGCCTTCTCCCCTCCCCGGATCCCCTTCTTCTCCACCCTGACCGGCCGCCGCCTCGCTCCCGGCGAGACTTTGGACGGCGCGTATTGGCGCGCTCTCGCGCGCTCGCCGGTGCGCTTCGCCGAGGCCGTGGAGGCCGCGGCCGCGGAGCTTGCCGCGGACGGCGGGACGGTAGTGTTCCTGGAGATGGGTCCCCACCCGGTGCTGACCACGTTCGGCCGCTCGGGGCTGGGCGGCGACCGCGCCGTCTTCCTCCCCTCGCTCATCCGGGGGAGGGAGGAGGGGAAGGTGATCCTGGCCTCGCTGGGTGAGCTCTACGTCCGCGGCACCGCCGTCGCCTGGCGGGAGCTCGCCGGCCCCGAGGCACTGCGGCTTTCTCTCCCTTCCTACCCGTTCGAGCGCCAACGCTGTTGGCTCGATCTGCCTTCTGGAGGTGCGCCCGTGATCCACGAAGGTCGCGCAACGGTTCCCACGCCCCGGCCCGCCCGTCGCGAGACGACTCTCGCGGCTCTCCAGCGGCTCTTCGCCCGTCTGCTCGAGACCACTCCCGAGCGCCTGCCGGCGGACCGGCCGCTCCTGCAGCTGGGAGCCGATTCGATCGTGCTGCTCGCCGCCCTGCGGAGCATCGAGGGGGAATTCGGCCTCAAGCTCACGGTGCGGCAGCTGTTCGAGGAGGTCTCGACCCTGGGAAGCCTCGCTTCCTACGTCGATCGGGTAAGGCCGGCGGAGCCCCCGGAGCCGCCTATCGCCGATGATATCGCCGGTATCGCTGGTACCGCCGAGGCTCGGGAAGGCGACGGGCCGGTCGCGGCGCTGCTCGGGCGGCAGCTCGAAATTCTGCGCGAGGTGATGCTGCGGCAGCTGGAGGCCCTGACCCCCAGCCCCGCGAGCCGGGAAGCGGCCGCTCCTCCCCCAGTCCATCCACCCGATCCTCCCCTGCCGGAGGCCGCGCCCACCCCACCTCCCGCCTTCTCTCCCTATCAGCCGGAGCGGGCGGCGGCGCCTCCCGATCTCTCGCCCGGCCAGGCCCACCATGTGGCGGAGCTCGCGGCCCGCCATACGGTGCGCACCCGGCGGTCGAAGGAGATGGCGCAGACATCGCGGCGGGTGCATGCGGACTTCCGGAGCTCGATGCACTTCCGCCAGGCGACCAAGGAGATGCTCTATCCCATCGTCGCGGGGCGCTCGGCGGGCTCGAAGATCTGGGATCTCGACGGCAACGAGTACATCGATCTCACCATGGGGTTCGGCGTCAACCTCTTCGGCCATGCCCCCGATTTCGTCACCGCGGCGATCACCGAGCAGATGCGCCGCGGGATGCATCTGGGTCCGCAGTCGGACCTCGCGGCGGAGGTGGCGGAGCGGATCGCGCGCCTGAGCGGCCTACCGCGGATCGCCTTTTCCAACACCGGCACCGAGGCGGTGATGGCGGCGCTCCGCCTGGCGCGGGCGGCCACCGGACGGCGGAAGATCGCCCTCTTCGCCGGCTCGTACCACGGCACTTTCGACGGCGTTCTGGCCGGCCCGGCGATGGAACAAGGAGAGCTCCGCACGCTTCCCACCTCGCTCGGCGTGCCTCCGGGGATGGTCGCGGACGTCGCCGTCCTCACCTACGAGAGCGCCGCCGCCCTCGCTTTCATCCGGAGCCACGGGAGCGAGCTCGCCGCCGTGCTGGTCGAGCCGGTGCAGAGCCGCCATCCCGACGGCCAGCCGCAGGAGTTCCTCCGCGAGTTGCGGCGGCTCACACGGGAGAGCGGCACGGCGCTGATCTTCGACGAGGTGATCACCGGCTTCCGCATCCACCCGGGCGGCGCTCAGGCCTGGTTCGGCGTTCCGGCGGACCTCGCGGTTTACGGCAAGGTGGTGGGGGGCGGGCTGCCGATCGGCGTGGTGGCGGGCGAGACCCGCTTCCTCGATGCCATCGACGGCGGCGACTGGAGCTACGGCGACGCCTCCTACCCGCGCTCACCGACCGCCCTCTATGCCGGCACCTTCTGCAAACATCCGCTCGCCCTGGCGGCGGCACGGGCGGTGTTGACCCGTATCGAGAGCGAGGGGATCGGCCTCTACCAGCGGCTCAACCGGCGGACGGCCGAGATGGTCGAGGCGCTCAACGGGCTCTTCCTTCGCGCCGGGGTTTCCGTCCACACCGAACGCTTCGGCTCGCTCTTCCGCTTCCGCTTCCCCTTCGAGCGCGCCTTTTCGGAGGAGACCGATCTCTTTTTCCTCCATCTCTTGAACCGCGGCCTGTACATCTGGGAAGGGCGCAACGGCTTTCTCTCCACCGTCCATACCGACGAGGATACCGAGCGGGTGGTGGAGGCCGTCCAGGCGACTCTCGCCGCGATGCGGAGCGGCGGCTTCTTCGCCGCGGGCACCGCGACCGAGAGCCCGGCGGCGCCGCGCGAGCTGCCGCTCACCGCGGCCCAGGAGCAGCTCTGGGTCCTGGCCCAGATGGGGGGCGCGGGCTTCGAGCCGGTGGTCGTGGAGGTCGCCGGCCCCCTCGACCTCGCCCGGCTGCGGCGTGCCTGGGCGCGGGTGATCGAGCGCCATGAGGGGCTCCGCACCACCGTCTCCCGCCTCGGCGAGCGCCAGCTCGTCCATCCGCCGGGGGAGGTTTCGACCGCGATCGCCACGGTCAACTTCGAACCCTTAGAAGCCGCCGAGCGCTTCCGGCAGGTGGCCGGCTGGCTCCGCGGCGAGGGGAGCCTCGCCTTCGACCTCGAGCGCGGACCGCTGGTGCGGCTGCGCGTGCTGCGCCTGGGCGCGGCGAGCTACCGGCTGGTGCTGACCGCTCACCACCTCGCCGTCGACGGCTGGTCGACCGTCGTCCTGCTCACCGACCTGGCGGCGTTCTACAACGCCGAGGAGAGCGGCATTCCCGCCTCCTTGCCGGACGCCCTCCAGCTCAGCGAGTACGTGGCGTGGCTCGACGGCCGGCGCACGGGCGGCTTCTGGGCGGCGGACGAGCGCTACTGGCTCGACCGGCTGGGGAGTCCCCTCCCGCCGCTCGCTCTCCCCTTCGACCGGCCGCGGCTGGCCAGCCCGAGCTTCCGCGGCGCGCGCCTCACCACCACGGTCAGCGAGGAGGTGGCCGGGCCGCCCGTCGGCGCCGCGGAGAGCCGGGGAGCGACCCCCTTCATGCTGCTCGCCGCAGCCTTCACCGCCCTCCTCCACAGAATTACCGGGCAGGAGGAGCTCCGCATCGGCTTTCCCGTCGCCGGGCGGTCGATGCCGGGGACCGAGACACTCGTCGCCTATTGCAGCCACCTGGTGGCTCTCCCCTCACGGCTCGCGGACGGGGAGGGTCCCACCTTCGCCGCCCACCTCCAGGCGACGCGGGAGGAGCTGCTCGCCGCCTATGAGCACGCCGAGATCCCCTTCGCCCTTCTCTCCCGCCGCCTGGCCGGGAGCGAAACCGACCGCGCCACGCCTTTCGCCGCCACCTTCAACCTCGAGCCGCCGCTCTGCCTGCCGCGCTTCGCCGGCCTCCAGCTGGCGCTCGCCGCGGCCGAGATCGGCACGACCGGCGGCGAGCTCCACATCAACCTCACCCGGCTGCCGGCCGGTCTCCAGATCCACGCCGACTACGCGACCGACCGCTTCGACGAGGCGACCGTCCGCCGGCTCCTCGGCTGGTACGGGACGCTCCTCGCGGGGCTCGCCCGGCGGGGTGTCGAGGCGACCGTCCACTCGCTGCCGCTCCTCTCCCCGGCCGAACGCGACCAGATACTGGCGGCGGGTGTCGGGGAGATTGCGGATCGCGGCGGGGCCGGGAGCCCGGGAGAGGAGGCGACCTTCCTCGACCGCTGGGCGCATTGGGTCGCGGCCACCCCGGCGGCCGTCGCCGTCACCCGCGATGGCGAGGAGCTCACCTACGCCGAGCTCGACCGCCGCGCCCGCCGCCTCGCCGGCGAGCTCCTCCGCCGGGGCGCCGGACCCGAGATCCCGGTCGCCCTCTGCCTCGATCCCACGCCCGACCTGGTGGTCGCGATCCTCGGGATCTGGAGGGCCGGGGCGGCCTATCTGCCGCTCGATCCCACCCACCCTGCCGAACGGCTGGCCGCGCTGCTCGGGGACGCCGCTGTCTCCCTCGCCGTCGCCTCGGAGGCTACGGCCGGCCTCCTCCCTGAAGGGATGGCGACCGTCGTCTTCCCCCTCCCGGACGGCGCTGCGGTCACCGGGCCGCACCCGTCGCTCCCCGCCAGCCTCGCCTATGTGATCGCCACCTCGGGCTCGACCGGCCGCCCCAAGGGGGTCGCGGTCGAGCACCGGCAGCTCGGGAGCTACGTGGACGCCGTTCTCGCGCTCCTCACCCCGCCGCCGGGCGCGAGCTTCGGGATGATTTCGACCGCCGCCGCCGACCTCGGCCACACCGCGCTCTTCCCGGCGCTCGCGACCGGTGGCCGGCTGGACCTTCTTACCCCACACGCGACCGACCCGGCCGGCCTCGCCGCGGCGCTCCGCAGGCGACCGGTCGACTACCTGAAGATCGTCCCCGGCCACCTGGCGGCGCTCCTCGCCGGGGGCGACGCCTCCCTGCTGCCGCGGCGCGCCGTGGTGCTGGGCGGCGAGGCCCCGAGCCCGGAGCTCTGCCAGCGGATCGCCGAGCTCGCCCCGGGGCTCGAAATCTGGAATCACTACGGCCCGACCGAGACCACCGTCGGGGTGATCGCCGGCCGGCTACGCTCTTCCGCGGCGGCCACGGGAGACCACGAGGAGGGGCGCTCCATCCCCGTCGGTCGCCCGCTGGCCGGCCGCCGCATCCTCCTCCTCGGGCCGGGCGGCGAGCCGGTGCCGGCCGGCGTTCCCGGCGAGCTCTATGTCGGCGAAGCCGGCGCCGCGGTCCTCGCCCGCGGCTACCTCGGCCGCCCGGACCTGACGGCGGAGCGTTTCCTCCCCGATCCGTTCGCTCCTCCCGACCGACCGGGAGGGAGGCTCTACCGCACCGGCGACCTCGCCCGCTTCCTGCCCGCGGGCACCATCGAGCTCCGCGGCCGCGTCGATCAGCAGGTGAAGATCCGCGGCTTCCGGGTCGAGCCCGGCGAAGTGGCGGCGGCGCTCGTCGCCCATCCGGCCGTCCATCAGGCGACCGTCGTGGCGCACACGGACGGGGACGGACGGCGCCAGCTCGTGGCCTACGCCGTGCCGACGGCCGCTGGAGCGGCCCCGGCAGAGCTCCGCGCCTTCCTCGCCGAACGCCTGCCGGAGCCGCTGGTGCCGGCGACCGTGGTCCTCTTGGACGCCCTGCCGCTCTCCGCCAACGGCAAGCTCGACCGTTCCCGACTTCCCGCCCCGCCGCCGGCCGTGGGCGCGCGGCCCGAGCCCGCGGGCTCGACCGCGGAGGAGGAGGCGCCGCGGTCTCCGGAGGAACGGCTCCTGGCCGGGATCTGGGCCGACCTCCTGGGGGTCCCGCGGGTCGGCGGCGGAGACAATTTCCTGGCGCTCGGCGGCGACTCGATCCTGGGGATTCAGATGATCGCCCGGGCCCTCGAGGCCGGGCTCGAGCTGATGGTCGAGGACTTCTTCGGCTATCGGACGCTCAGCGAGCTCGCCGCCGTCACCCGCCTGGTGGCCAAGGCGGACGGCGCCGTGGCGGTCCCCCCGTCCTCGGACGCCGAACCGCAGACCGGCGAGGCCTCCTATCCACTCTCGCCCATGCAGCGGGCCATGCTCCTGCACTCTCTGGCGAGCCCGGGGTCCGGCGAGTACGTCGAGATCAAGATCGCCGACCTCGCCGCCCCTCTGGACCTCGCGGCGTTCACCCGCGCCTGGCAGGAGACGGTGGCCGCGGTCCCCATCCTCCGTACCCGCTTCCTCTGGGAGGGCCTGGCCGAGCCCCGCCAGGCCGTGGTCGCCAGTGTCCCGTTGACCGTCGAGGAGGAGGACTGGCGGGAGCTCTCCGCCGGCGAACAGACGCGGCGGCAGGGGGAGCGCCTGGCGGCCGAGCTCCGGCGAGGGTTCGACCCCGGCCGGGCTCCGCTGCTGCGCCTGGCGCTCGCCCGCGTCGGCGACGCCGCCTGGCGTCTCCTCTGGAGCTACCACCACCTGCTCCTCGACGGCTGGTCGGCCACCCTGGTGGTGCGCGAGACCCGGCGGCTCTATGAAGCCTTCCGCCGCGGGCTGCCGGCGACGCCCGGCAAACTCACCCCCTACCGCGTTTACATCGACTGGCTGGAACGCCAGGACGAGGAGGAGGCGCGCGCCTTCTGGCGCCGGGAGCTGGCCTCCCTCCAGCCGCCGGCGCCGCTCGCGGCCGAGGATCTGGGCGACCGCACCGACACCACCGAGCGCGCCTACGGTCAGCGCCGGCTGCCGCTGCCGGTCGCCCTGATCGCCGATCTCAGGGCGTTCGCGCACCGCCACCAGCTCACCCTCAACACTCTGGTGCAGGGCGCCTGGGCGCTCCGCCTCGCCCTCGCCCGGGGTGCCGAGAGCGCAACGGAAGGCGGCACCGACACCGTCTTCGGCGGCGTCGGCTCGGGGCGCCATATCGACCTTCCCGGGATCGACACGGTGGTCGGCCTGACCATCAACACCCTACCGGTGCGGGCGCGGGTACCGGCCGCCGGACCCGTTCTTCCCTGGCTCGCCGAGCTCCAGACCCGCCAGTTCCGCGCCCACCGGTTCGAGCACCTGCCGCTCGCCACCGTCGAGGCGGAAAGCCCGCTCCCCGCCGGCCAACGGCTCTTCGACAGCATCCTCGTGTTCATCAACCACCCGGCGATCGGCGACTCCTGGGCGACCGAAAACGTCTCCTCGCAGCAGACCGGCATCCCTCTCCACCTGCTCTTCGAACCCGACCTCCCCGCCGTGACCCTCACCTGGCGGGAGAGCCACTTCGACACCGCGACCGCCTACCGCCTGGGCGAGCACCTTAAAAACCTCCTGGCCGGCATCGCCGCGACCGGCCCCGCGACGCCGATCGAGTCGCTCTCCCCGTTGAGCGCAGGGGAACGCCGCCAGCTCCTCGCCGAATGGAACGACACCGCGCGCCCCTTCCCGCTCGCGACCCCGTTCCACCACCTCTTCGCGAGCACCGCCCGCCGTGCGCCCGAAGCCTTGGCCGTCACCTGTGGCGACGAGCGGATCACCTACCGCGAGCTCGCCGGCGCCGCGCATCGCATCGCGAGCGGTCTGCGCCGGCAGGGCATCGGTCCCGACGACCTGGTCGCCCTTTTCGCCGAGCGTGGCATCCTCCTGACGGCGGCCATCCTCGGTACCTTCGAGGCCGGCGCGGCCTACCTGCCCCTCGATCCGCGCCACCCCGCGGCGCGCCGCGAGCAGATGCTCCGCCACTCGCGAGCCCGGCGGCTGCTCACCGGCAAGGACATGCTGGAGGGGCAGAATGGCGATGACGGCCCGTGGCCCGTCCCCTCCACCACCGCTCTTGCCTACGTGATCTACACCTCCGGCTCGACGGGGACTCCCAAGGGGGCCATGGTCGAAGGTCGGGGAATGGTGAACCACCTCTTCGCCAAGGTCGAGGCGCTCGGCCTCAGCGCCGCCGACGTGGTCGCCCAAACCGCCTCGCAGTGCTTCGACATCTCGGTCTGGCAGCTCTTGGCGCCGCTCGTCGTGGGCGGGCGGACCGATATTTTCTCGGACGCGGAGGCGCGCGACCCGCGGGCGCTCTGGGCGCGGGTTGTCAGTCGAGGGGTGACGGTGCTCGAGCTGGTGCCGTCGATGCTCGCCGCCCTGTTGGACGAGCTCGAACGCCCCGGCCGGCGCGACCCGCGCGATCCGGCGCTGCGCTGGCTGCTCGCCACCGGCGAGGCGCTCCCGCCGGACCTCTGCCGCCGCTGGCTGGCGCTCTTCCCGGGGATTCCGCTCCTCAACGCCTACGGCCCCACCGAGTGTTCGGACGACGTGGCCCACCTCGCCATCCACGAGCCGCCGCCGCCCGGGCAGCTGCGGATGCCGATCGGCCGGCCGATCGCCAACACCCGTCTTTACGTCGTCGACCGCGGCCTGCGCCTCCTTCCCACCGGGGTGGCCGGCGAGCTCGTCGTGGGGGGGGCCGGAGTGGGCCGCGGCTATCTCCACGATCCCGAGCGGACCGCCGAGGCGTTCCCCGACGATCCTTTCGCGCCGCCCCCCGAAGTCGGTGGCGCCGCGATCCGCCTCTATCGGACCGGCGACCGCGCCCGCCGCCGCCCCGACGGCACGATCGAGTTCCTCGGCCGGCTCGACGATCAGATGAAAGTGCGCGGTATGCGCATCGAGCCCGGCGAGATCGAGGCCGTCCTCGGCCGGCATCCGGCGGTCCGCCAGGCGGCGGTGGCGGTGCGGGGCGATCACCAGGGCGGCCCGCGGCTGGTCGCCTGGATGGTCCTCCACCCCGCTGCCGAGGCTTCCGACGAAGACCTCGCCTACCACCTGGCCAGGACGCTCCCCGAGCCGATGGTACCGGGCACCTTCGTCCGGCTCGCGGCCCTGCCGCTCTCGGACAACGGCAAGGTCGACCGCCGCGCCCTCCCCGATCCGGCTCTCCCCGCCGCCGGCACCGTGGCGGTGGCGGCGGCGGGCGGGATGGCGCCGCGCACCCCGGTCGAGGGTCAGCTCGCCCAGATCTGGAGCCGGGCGCTCCACCTGCCGCGGATCGGGGTGCAAGACAATTTCTTCAAGCTCGGCGGCCACTCCCTCCTCGCCACCCAGGTGGTCCTCCGGGTGCGCGACGAGTTGGGGATCGACCTCCCCATCCACAGTCTGTTCGAGGTGCCGACCATCGCCGGTCTGGCCGAGCGCATCGAGAATCTGCACGGGGTCGCCGGCGGGCCGGGACGCAACGGCTCGGCGGCGAGCCCTGCCGCGAACCGAGAGGAGGGAGAGCTGTGAACGTCCCCGCAACCCAGACGCCCACCGTACCGCCCGCCGCCGCCGGCGTCCGCACCCTCGGCGCCCTCGCCCGCATCGGCCGGGGAACGATCTCCCCGGCCTCCCCGGCCTCTCCGGCATCGCCGCCGCCCTCCGCTCTCGCCGCGCCGGTCGCCGCCGCTGCGCCCATCGCGCCGGTCGAGACCCTCTATTTCCTGACCCAGCTGCGGCGCCCGCTGCACACGCGGCCGTTCCTCGCTCCGGGCGCCCGGCCGGTCGGCGGCCTCCTGGCCGATCTCGCGGCGCTCGACGTCGAGATCTGGGCCGAGGATGGACGGCTGCGTTACAGCGCGCCCCAGGGGGCGCTGACCCCCGAGCTCCGCGCCGAGATCGGCCGGCGGCGGGGGGAGATCCTCGCGGTGCTCGCGAACGCCGCACGGCCGGCTCCGGCGGCATCGGCGGTCTCGGCGGCATCGGCGCCGCTCAGGGCCATCCCGCGCGGCGGGGAGATCCCGCTCTCCTTCGCGCAGGAACGGCTCTGGTTCCTCGCCCGCCTGGAGCCGGAGAACCCGTTCTACAGCATGCCGGCCGCCTTCCGGCTGACCGGAGCGCTCGCCGCCGCCGCTCTCGCCGCGAGCCTCGCCGAGATCGTCCGCCGGCACGAGGTGCTGCGCACGGTCTATCCCGAGCCCGGCGACGGGAGCGGGCGGGCGGTGGCGGTGATCCTGCCGGCGGCTCCCGTCCCCCTCCCCCGGGTTGATCTCGGCCGGCTGCCGGCGGACCGGCGCGAGACCGCGCTCCGGCAGGCGACGGCGACGCTCGCCGCGCGGCCGTTCGACCTCGCCCGCGGCCCGGTCCTCGCGGCCGCCCTGATTTCGCCCGCGGCTCCAGGGGAGACGGTGCTCTTCCTCGCCTTCCACCACATCGCCTTCGACGGCGGCTCGGTGCGGCCGCTGTTCGCCGAGCTGTCGGCGCTCTACCGGGCGTTCGGCGCCGGCCGGCCGTCACCGCTCGCTCCGCCCACCCTGCAATTCGCCGATTACGCGGCCTGGCAGCGGCGATGGCGGACCGAGGAGGCTCTGGCGGCATCCCTCGCGGCCTGGAAGCGCCGGCTGGCGCCTCCCCTCGCCGCCCTGGAGCTTCCCACCGACCGGCCGCGCCCGGCGGTGCAGCGCTTCCGCGGCGCCACCTGCCGCGCCCGGGTGCTCTCGGCCGCCCACCGAGAACGCCTCGAAACCTTCGGTCGTTTCGCCGGGGCGACGCCGTACATGACCCTGGCCGCCGCTTTCGCCGCGCTCCTCCACCGGACCTCGGGGCAGACCGACATCCTCCTGGGGACCGATGTCGACACCCGCGACCGCGCCGAGCTCACCGGGATGCTGGGGTTCTTCGTCAACCAGTTGGTCCTCCGCGCCGACGTCGGCGGCGACCCGCCGTTTCGCCAGCTGCTCTCTCAGGTTCGCGACGTGGCGCTCGAGGGGTACGCTCACCGCGACCTCCCCTTCGAGCGGCTGGTGGCGGAGCTCCAGCCGGAGCGGGACTTGAGCCGCAATCCGCTGTTTCAGGTGAGCTTCACTCTCGACAGCGGCACCCCGGCGGTGCCGGAGCTCGCCGGGCTCGCGGTGAGCCCGCTGGGGCTCGCCACCGGCCGGGCCCAGTTCGACCTGGCGCTGTCGCTGGCCGCCTCGCCTCAGGGGATCGAGGCGCGCCTCGAATACGACACCGACCTCTTCGACCCGCCGACGGCGCGGCGGCTGCTGGCATACCTGGAGACATTGCTCGCCGGCCTCGCCACCACCCCCGACCGGCCGATTTCGGAGCTGCCTTTCCTCGGCGAGGGGGAGCGCCAGCAGGTGCTCGTGGAGTGGACCGGGGGAGCGGGGGGAGGAGAGGATCTCGGGAACACCGATCCCGCGGGCGCCGGGGGGATCGAACGGCTGTTGCGGTGGGCGTCTTTGACCCCCCGGGCGGTAGCGGTGGCGGCGGAGGATGGGGTGGTGAGCTACGGCGAGCTCGGGCGACGCGCGCTGCGCTTGGCGCGGCAGCTGGCGGCGATGGGCGTGGGGCCGGAGGTCCCGGTGGCGATCCTCGCCGAGCGCGGGGCGGGATGGGTGTCGGGGGTCCTGGGGGTGCTGGCGGCGGGCGGGGTGTACCTGCCGCTCGACCCGCGCCACCCTCCCGCCCGGCGACGGGCGATCCTTCTGGAGAGCGGGGTTTCGTGGGTCCTCGCGGCCGAGGCGCTGGCGGCGGAGCTCGCGGGGAGCGAAGCCCGGGTGCTGATTTTAGAGGAGCTTCTGGCGCCGACCTCGGGCCCGGCGACCGGTGATCCCCGCCCGCCGGGCGATCCGCTCGGCCTCGCCTACGTGATCTATACCTCGGGCTCGACCGGGGCTCCGAAGGGGGCCATGGTGACGCTCCAGGGGATGGTCAACCACCTGCGGGTGAAGATCGCGGATCTCGCGCTGACCGCCGCGGATGGGGTGGCCCAGACGGCTTCCCAGGCCTTTGACATCTCCGTCTGGCAGGTGCTCGCCCCGCTCTGGGTCGGCGGGCGGGTCGAGGTCTTCGGCGACTCCGTGGTGCGGGACCCGGCGCTGCTCCTGGCCCAACTCGCGGCGGCGCGGGTGACGGTGCTCGAGATCGTGCCCTCGCTCCTCGGCGCTCTCCTCGACCGCCTGGAGGAAGATCCGGCCGGTGCCGGTGCCGTCGAGCGGTTGCGGTGGCTGGTCGTGACCGGGGAGGCGCTCCCTCCCGACCTCTGCCGGCGGCTCGCCCGGCGCTTCCCGGATCTCCCCGTGCTCAATGCCTACGGGCCGACGGAGTGCTCGGACGATGTGACCCATCACCGTCTCCTCCGGGCTCCCGCGGCGGGGATGGTGCACGTCCCGATCGGCCGGCCGATCGAGAACGCGCGGCTCTTCGTGCTCGACCCGGAGCTTCGCCCGTTGCCGATCGGAGCTCCGGGAGAGCTCTGCGTCGGCGGGCCGGTCGTGGGCCGCGGCTATCTGCGCGATCCGGAGCGGACCGCCCGGGCGTTCACCCCCGCTCCCGGGCCCGGGGCGCGAGGAGGGCGGCTCTATCGCACCGGCGACCTCGCCCGCTTCCTGGCCGACGGTACGCTCGAATTCCTCGGCCGTCTCGATCAGCAGGTCAAGGTGCGGGGCTTCCGCATCGAGCTCGAGGAGGTGGAGGTGGCGTTGCGCCGCCATCCCGCGGTGCGCCAGGCGGTGGTCGTGGCGCGCGCAGTGGGGAGCTCCGCCGACCGGCGGCTTCTGGCCTATGTCGTCTGGAAAGACGAAGCGGGCCCCCGGGCGGACGCGGCGGAGTTGCGGCAATTCCTGGCCGAAAGCCTGCCGGAGGCCGCGATCCCCGCGGCCTTCCTCCCTCTCCCCCGGCTCCCCCTTTCCGTCAACGGCAAGATCGATCGCGCGGCCCTTCCCGAGCTGCGGGAGCTCCCCGGGCCCGAGCTGGCACCGGGGAGCTACGCTCCGCCCGAGAACGCCGCCGAGGCGGCGCTCGCCGAGATCTGGGCCCGGGTGCTCCGGGTCCCGCGGGTGGGGCGCCACGACAACTTCTTCGCCTTGGGCGGCGATTCGATCCTCTCCCTGCAGATCGCCGCCCAGGCGGCGCGCGCCGGGCTCGCCATCACCCCGCGAAGCCTCTTCCTCCACCGGACGGTGGCCGAGCTGGCGTCGGCCGCCGGCCCGCCGCGGCGGCCGACGCTGACGGGGGAGGGCTCACCGGCCCTCCTTGGGCCGGCGCCGCTCACCCCGATTCAGAAAGGTTTTTTTGCGCGCGAGCTCCCCGATCCGGCGCACTGGAACCAGGCTCTCCTGCTCGCCGTGCGCGGCGCCGTCCCGGCGCGGCTCGACCGCGCGCTCGCCCGGTTGCAGGAGCACCACCCGGCGCTCGCCCTGCGCTTCTTCGCGGACGCCGGCGAGTGGAAACAGCGGGTCGCCACACCGCTCGTCCTCGAGCCGCTCCGGGTGGCGGACCTCTCGGCCCTCCCCGCGGCACGTCGGCCGGAGGCGGTCGAGGCGTTGTCCGCGGCGGCTCAGGCGAGCCTCGACCTCACCACCGGCCCCCTCCTGCGCGCCGTCTTTTTCCACCTGGGAAATGGGGGGGAGGACCGCCTTCTCCTCGCCGTCCACCACCTGGTCGTCGACGGCGTTTCGTGGCGGATCCTGCTCGAAGACCTGGCGGCCCTGGCCTTCGCGCCCGGAGAGGTGCCCCTGCCGCCGCCCACCACGCCGTTCATCCGCTGGGCAGCCGAGCTTGCGGCGCTCGCCCGCTCCGGCGCGCTCGCCGGCGACCTCGCCTCCTGGTCGAGCCGGTCCTGGGAGCGCGCCCTTGCCCTGCCGCTCGACCATCCCGAGGCCGCCGCGGCCGACGGCGAGGGGAACGCCGCGACGGTGCGGGCAGCGCTCCCGGCGGAGTCGACGCGCGCCCTGTTGCGCGACCTGCCGCCGGTCTACGGTACGGAGATCGACGACGCTCTGCTGACCGCGCTCGCCCAGGCCTTCTTCGCCTGGACCGGCGGCCCTCTGCTCGTCGAGCTCGAGGGGCACGGCCGTGAGGAGCTGGTCGCCGACGCCGACCTCTCGCGCACCGTGGGCTGGTTCACCGCGCTCTTCCCAGTGCTCCTCGAGCTCCCGGCGACCGGCGGGCCGGGGGCGGCGCTCAAGGCGGTCAAGGAGGAGCTGCGCCGCATCCCCCACCGGGGAGCGACGTTCGGGGTGCTCCGGGAGACCACTCCCGCGCTGCGGGAGATTCCCTCTCCCGAGGTTCTGTTCAACTACCTGGGGCAGCTCGACTCCGTCTTGGGGGACGGTGGACCCTTGGCCTTCGCCCCGGAGAGCGCCGGGCCTCCCAAAAGCCCGCGCGGGCGGCGGGGGCATCGGCTCGAGATCAATGCCTATGTGCTTGCCGGGCAGCTCGAAACCGAGTGGATCTATGGGGCGCGGGTCTTCGAGCCGGCCACGGTGGAGGCCCTGGCCGCGGGATTTCTCGCCGCGATCGAGGCCCTGATCGCCCATGGCCGGTCGTCTGACGCCAGCGGTTATACCCCTTCCGATTTTTCCCTTCTGGACCTCGCCCAGGGCGAGCTCGACGCGCTGGTCGCCGAGCTGACCCTGGATACCGAAGACTTTGCCGACGAGGTGGAACCGTGAGCGATCGCGCCGCAAGACCGATCGAGGACATCTATCCTCTCTCCCCCCTGCAGGCCGGGCTCCTCGCCGTGAGCCTCGACCCGCGCACTCCCGATGCCTATTTCCACCAGACGGCGTCGAACCTCGACGGTCCGCTCGACGCCGCGGCCTGGCGCCGCGCTTGGGAGCGGGCGGTCGAGCGCCACCCGATCCTGCGCACCGCCTTCGTCTGGGAGCACCGCCCGGTACCGCTCCAGGTGGTCTACCGGCGGGTGCGGATCCCCTGGGAGGAGAGAGACCTCACCGGCCTCCCCGAGGCGGAGAGAAACGCTCTCCTCGAAGCCCACTTGACGGCCGATCTGGCGCGCGGCTTCGACTTCTCCCGCCCGCCGCTCCTCCGCTTCGCCCTCTTCCACCTGGGCCCCGAGCGCCACCGCTTCGTCTGGAGCTTCCATCACCTGCTCTTGGACGGCTGGTCGCTGGGCCTCCTCTTCCAGGAGGTCTTCGCCATCTACGAGGCGGCGGTGGCGGGGCGCGAGCTCCACCTCGGGCGCCCGCGGCCGTTCCGCGACGTCATCGAATGGCAGCGGAGCCGCGACCTCGGTGCCGCCCAGGTCTTCTGGCGGCAGCATCTCGCGGGCGTCACCGTCCCCACCCCGCTCCCTCTCGACCGCGAGCCCGGCGCGCCGCTCCCGGACGGCGAGCCGGGCTACGCCTTCCGCGGGCTCCGCCTGGGCGAGGGCGAGACGGCGGCGCTCGCCGCCTTCGCCCGCCGCCATCAGCTCACCCCGAGCACTCTCCTACAGGGCGCCTGGGGACTCCTTCTCGCCCGCGCCGCGGGCGAGCGCGACGTCGTCTTCGGCGTCACCCTCGCCGGGCGCTCGCCCGCGCTCCCGGGGGTCGAAGCGATCCTCGGACCGTTGATCAACACCCTGCCGCTTCGCGTCTCCGTCGCTCCGGCGGCGACCGCCGCCGCCTGGCTGGCCGGTCTCCAGGAGCGGATGGTCGAGCTCCGCGAGCACGAGGCGAGCCCGCTTCCCGCGGTGCAACGCTTAAGCGGCGCGGGGGCCGGCCGGGCGCTCTTCGAGAGCATCCTCGTATATCAGAACTTCCCGGTGCGCCCGGTGCGGCGGACGGGGGAGGGGAGCGTGGTCGTGCGCGAGGTCCGGTCGGTCGAGCGCGCCCACTATCCGCTGGGGCTCCGGGTCTCCCGCGAGCCCGTCTTCTCTCTCGAGCTGGGCTACGACCGTCGGCGGGAGAGCGATGCCGGGGCGGCGCGCCTCCTCTCCCACCTGGCCGCCCTCCTCGCCGGGCTCACGACCGAGGTGCGGGTGGGGGAGATCTCGCTCCTCTCCCCGGCCGAGCGCCACCAGATCGTCGCCGAGTGGAACCCGGCGCCGGTGCCGTTCGCGGCCGGCGACACGCTCGGCGAGCTGTTCTCCGCCCAGGCCTCGACCACCCCGGACGCCGCCGCCCTCCTCTGGGGCGAGGAAATCTGGAGCTATGGCGAGCTCGAACGGCACTCCAACCGGCTCGCCCGCCACCTCCAGGCCCTCGGCGTGGGCCCCGAGGTTCTGGTCGGGATCTTCCTCGAACGCGGACCGCGGGCGGTGGCCGCGATCCTCGCCGTTCTCAAGGCCGGCGGGGCCTATGTACCGCTCGATCCCTCGTACCCCGGGGAACGGCTGGACCTCCTCGTGCGCGACTCCCACTTGGCCGTCCTGCTGAGCGAGGAGCGGCTCCTCCCCGACCTTCCCGAGCACCAGGCGTGGGTGGTCTGCCTCGACGCCGAGGAGGGGGCGGTCGCCGGCTTGAGCCCGGCGCCGCTCGCCCCCACGGCGGGGCCGGACAACCTCGCCTATCTGCTCTCCACCTCGGGCTCGACGGGCACCCCCAAAGGGGTGCCCATCGCCCACCGCGGCCTCGTGAGCCTCGCCGCAGCCGAGATCCGCGCCTTCGGCTTGGGACCCGGCGAACGGGTGCTCCAGTTCGCCTCGCTCTCCTTCGACGCCTCGGCGTGGGAAATGGTCTCGGCGCTCCTCTCCGGCGCGGCGCTCTGTCTCGCGCCGCGGGAGGCGCTGCTGCCGGGGCCCGGCTTCGCCGCGCTGCTCGACTCCCGGGAGGTGACCTGCGCCACCCTGCCGCCGACGGTCGCCGCCGCGCTGCCGGCCGGAGAGTACCGAGCGCTGCGCAATCTGGTGACGGCGGGCGAGGCGTGCACGGTCGATCTCGTGGCGCGGTGGGCGGGGCGGCGGTTCTGGAACGCCTATGGCCCGAGCGAGACGACGGTCTGCGCCACTTGGGGGCGGTGCGCGGACGCCACGGTCAAGCCGTCGATCGGACGGCCGATCGACAATGTCCGGGTCGTTCTCCTCGATCCCGCGCTGCTGCCGGTGCCGATCGGCTTTGCCGGCGAGCTCTGCGTTGCCTCGGTGGGGCTCGCCCGGGGGTATCACGACCGGCCGGAGATGACGGCGCTCCGTTTCGTCCCCGATCCCTCCGGGGTCGGCCCCGGTGAACGTCTCTACCGGACGGGCGACCTCGCGCGGTACCGGCCCGACGGCTCGATCGATCTCCTCGGCCGGATCGACGAGCAGGTCAAGGTGCGGGGCTTCCGCATCGAGCCGGGCGAGGTCCAGGCGGCGCTCGCCCGCCACCCCGAGATCCTGGCGAGCTCCGTGCTGGTGCGCGAGGACACCCCCGGCGACCGGCGGCTGGTGGCCTACGTGGTGCCACGCCGGGAGCTCGGGCCGGTGGGGGCCGGGCACTCGGCGGCCCTCTCGACCGCGCTCAAGACTCACCTCCGCGGCAGCCTCCCCGAGCCCATGGTGCCGGGGGTCTTCGTCTTCCTCTCGGAGCTGCCGGTCAACGCCAACGGCAAGGTCGATCGCGCCGCCCTCCCCGCACCCGGCGAGGCGCTCGCCGAGCGCGCTGGGCTCGAGCTCCCCCAAAAACCGGCCGAAGAGGCGCTCGCCGCCGTCTTCCGTCAGGTGCTCCACGTCGAGACGGTCGGCCGGCACGACACCTTCCTCGACCTGGGAGGCGATTCGATCCTCGCCGTGCAGGCGGTTGCCCGCGCCGTCCAGGCCGGTCTCCCGCTCACTCTGGGGCAGCTCTTCGGGCCCCGATCCGTGGCCGAGCTCGCGGCGGCGTTCGCCGCAGAGGAGCCGGCGGAGCCGGCGACAATGCCGGCGCTCCCCCTCGTGCCACTCGCCACGGGCGGAAGCGGGCCGCCCCTCTTCCTGGTCCATACCGGCACCGGCAGCGTCGTCCCCTATCGCCACCTGACCCGCCACCTGGGGACCGGCCGCCCTCTTTACGGGCTGCAGGTCCCCGACCTCTACGGTCGGGGCGCAGAGGAGCCCTCGATCGAGAGGCTCGCCGCCGCCTACCGCGCCGCTCTCCACCCCGTCCAGCCGCACGGGCCCTATCTCCTCGCCGGGCACTCTGGCGGTGCGGTGGTGGCCTTCGAGCTCGCCCGCCAGCTCGAAGCGGACGGCGAGGAGGTGGCGCTCCTCGCGGCGCTCGACAATCCGGCGCCGCCCGAATGCCGCGACCGGGAAAATGGGGAGGGCTCGGAGTCGGTTGTGGTGAGCCTCGCCAATCTGCTCGAGCGTTTTCTCGCCGGGCCTTCCGAGGAGGCCCGGAGTTTCACCGACGCAGAGCTCGCGCCGCTCTCGGCCGACGAGCGCCTGAAGCTCCTCCTCGAACGCCTCCATCGGGGCGAGCTGGCGCCGGGCGATGCCGGTCTCGACTGGGTGCGCGGCTTTGTCCGTCTCCAGGAGGGGCTCGGCCGGGCCATCGCGGAGTACGCCGGCCAGCCGCCGCGCTCGCTCCGCGCCCCGGTAGCTCTCTTCAAGACCGCCGAGTTCTCCGCCCGCTACGGCCGCGCCGACTTCGGCTGGAGCCGCTCGACCACCGGCCCCGTCACCGCCGAAGAGCTGCCGGGCGACCATGTCTCGCTGTTGACCGAGCCACACGTCCAGGCGCTCGCCCGGCGCCTCTCGTTCCACCTCGACCAGGCGCTCGCTCCGACCCGCGAAGCGGCCAGGGCGGCTTTCGTCTGAACGTCCGAGCTCTCCAGAGGAGACCCACCATGCCCGAGATTTACATCCTCGATTCCGCGCACGACCTCCCGCTGCGGGTCGATTTCGCCGCCGCCCCTTCCGATCGGCCCCGCGACGCCTCGCACTTCCTCGCCTGGTACGAGGAGCATCGCAGTCTCCTGGAGGAGAAGCTCCTCCGTCACGGCGCCCTTCTCTTCCGCGGTCTGGGAGTCGTCGATCCGGAGGGGCTTCGCGCTCTGGCGCGGGCGATCTCCGGCGAGCTTCAGGACTACGTCGACGGCAATTCGCCGCGCACCCGGCTCGCGGCCGGTGTCTATACCTCGACCGAGTATCCGGCCCGCTATCCGATCTCGATGCACAACGAGCTCTCCTACTCGGAGAGCTGGCCGGCGCGCCTCTTCTTCTGTTGCGCCACCCCGCCTCCGAGCGGAGGCGAGACGCCGCTCGCCGACAGCCGCGCCCTCCTCCGCCACCTGGACCCGGCGATCGTCGCCGAATTCTCCCGCCGCCGCGTGCGTTATGTCCGCAACCTCCATGCCGGTCGCGGCTTCGGCCCCTCGTGGCAAAAAACGTTTGAGACCGAGAACCGTGGCGAGGTCGAGGCCCGCCTCCGCCAGGCCGACACCACGTTCGAGTGGACCGACAGAGGCGGTCTGCGCCTGACTAGCGTCCGCCCCGCCATCGCCGTCCACCCCACGACCGGCGAGGCGGTCTGGTTCAACCAAGCGGAGCAGTTCCACCCGTCCACCCACGCCAGGGAGGTCTACGATGCCATGAAGATCCTCTCCGGCGGTCGCGACGATCTCCTCCCCCAGAATGCCACCTTCGGCGACGGTGCCCCGATCCCTCTCGACCTGCTCACCGAGATCCGGCAGACCACCGCCCATCACCGCGTCCTCTTTCCCTGGCAAAAGGGCGACGTCCTCATGCTCGACAACCTCCTCACCTGCCACGGCCGCCAACCCTTCACCGGAGAGCGGAAGATCCTGGCGGCCATGACCGGCAGCCTGGGATGGGAGGCGGTGCGGGCGGCGGCGTAACGGGGCGAAGTTGGCCGCCCTGACTGGCGCGTCCTCGCTGGACGCGAGATCCCCAGGCCGTCGAGCGGAAACACCGGGCATCTCGATGCCGAATCGTGCAAAGCAGAAGCAGGATCGTGCAAAGACACGGAAGGAACAGGCACCCCCACTCTCCACCAACCCATCTTCAACTCAGACTCGTGCAACTCTAGACTCGATTTGCACGCTTTTTCCACAGAAGCGTGCAGCTTGGAACTGAAAGCGTGCGAATAGAAGTCAGGTAGCTTCTCTCTCCAAGCTTGAAATAGCCGCTGTCAGTCTTTGATTTGCACGAAGACGCCGCAGAGTTGCACGAGTCCTTCCTGGAGAGGGCAGCTCCAGGACTGGAAAGACGGACTTTTCCTCCGAAGACGTGCAAGCCGACCCGAGAATTGCACGCTCCCCCTTCCAAACTGTAGGCTCCTCTTCTGAAGCTGCACAGAGAAGGCCGGAGGGCGGCGAAGGCGCCTGGGAGTGCCCCCTAGAGGAGCCTGGACTGCGAAGACTCTGTTGACCCTTGTGGTTTATCGTAACTTTTGTTATCAACCATCTTATTGACATGGGAGTAGATGGCCAGTAAGATATATATGTCTTCTTCAGTTGTGTAGGGCGAAACAAGGCATAGCGTAATGATAGAAGCCGTTGCGGAGTCCACGGGGGCCGGTTCGTGAGTGCAAGTGCCCCGTCGACGGGCTCGGCTTCACCCTCAATGCCGACGATCCTTCCCAGTGGCTCTCTGGTCGGCCGTGCGCGAACGGCTCGTGGCTCGGCCGAGGGCTCCCGGGTCCGGCTGCTCTGCCTGCCGTATGCCGGGGCCAGCGTCCAGATCTTCCGGCATTGGTACCAATGGCTCGGCCCCGAGGTCGAAGTCCTCTTGATCGAGTTGCCGGGACGCGGGCTCCTGGTGCGACAGCCACCCGTCGAGCGGATGGAGGCGCTGGTCGGCGCCCTGGCCACGGCGGTCGAGCCCTGGCTCGACAAGCCGCTAGCGCTCTTTGGGCACGGCCTGGGCGGGCTTATCGCCTTCGAGCTCGGCCGCCGGCTCCAGGCCACGGGTCGACCTCTCGCGCATCACCTCTTCGTGTCCGCCCAGCGCGCCCCCCACCTGCCGCCGCGGGAATGGAGCCAGCGGCTCTCCATCGACCCGTTCCTCGCCGCAGAGGCCCGGCGCGAGGCTCCCGCCGGGGAGCCGGAGAGCGACGAGCCCGCCGACTTCCTCTTGCCGGCCCTCCTCGGAGACTCCCGGCTGATCGAAGGCTACGAGTACCGGCCCGACCCGGAATGCGACCTGCCGGTGACGGTTTTCGGCGGGATCGAAGACCAGAGCGTCACCCGGCAGGAGCTGGAGGCGTGGGCCGGGCTCACCCGGAAGCCCTGCGTGGTGCGCTGGCTGCCGGGCAATCACTTCTTCGTGCACGAGCACCAGCGCCTCCTGGCGGCCAACGTCCTGCGCGCCCTCGACCTGCCCGTCGTGCTGGACGGTTCCTCGCGGGCTCTCGAACCCTTGGGGTTTGTGACCGCATGAAGACCCCATGAAGACCCCATGAAGATAGCTCCGCCGCGGGAGCAGGTGGCGACTCTGGGGCTCGGGCACTGCCCGCTCGTGCTCGGTGAGTGCGTGCAGGGACGGCTCCGCGATCGCGGGCACTTCCTCATCACCTCGCCGGTGAACATCTTCTCGTGGGCCGAGTTCGCTCCGGATCCGTCTCTCGGCAGAGTCGTCGTCGACCCGCCCGAACGCACCAAATCGCTCGCCGCGGTGACGAAATACCTGTCCGCCGCCGGCCACCCCGCAAGCGGCGTCCTCCGGGTCTTCACCCCCGTCCGGCCGGGGTTGGGCTTCGGCACCAGCACCGCCGACATTACGGCGAGCCTGCGGGCGGCGGCGGCGGCCTGGGGCGAGATCGCGACGCCGGAGGTGATCTCCGCGATCGCCACCGGCATCGAGCCGACGGACGGCTCGATGTATCCCGGCTCGGTGGCCTTCGATCACCGTCGGGGCCTGCTGCTCGAGTGCCTGGGTCTCCTCCCGCCGTTCTACGCCCTGGTCGTCTGCGGCGACGGCGAGGTGGATACGGTGACTTTCGACGCCCAACGGCGAGACTTCCAGTACTCCCGGGAAGACGAGAGGGAGCTGCAGGTGGCCTGGGACATGGTGCGCTACGCGGCACGCAAAAAGGACGTCTCGATCCTCGCCAGCGCCGCCACGATCAGCGCGCGGATCAACGAGCAGCTGCTCCCCAAACCGTACTTCGGGGAGATGTACGAGTTCCTGGAGCGGACCGGCCTCGAGGGTCTCATCGTCGGGCACAGCGGCACGCTCCTGGCGTTCCTCTTCGACCCGAACGGCCCCGGCTTTCTGGAGAAGCTCGAGCGGGCGAGGGAGTTCGTCGTCGACCTTCGCCCCAAGCGCTGGTTCGAGACCTCCAACAGCCAGCTCCTGGAGGAGAGCCGCTGGGGTACGGCGCGACACGCCACCGCCGGCATTCCCAGCGTTGCCGACGTTGCCGGAGTTGCCGGAGTTGCCGGCATTGCCGAAAATACCGAGCCCCCGACGGAGGCGGCGACCCTTAGGCGGTGAGCCGAGAGGCGAGAGCAGCCATGCGCACCCCGAGCGAGCAGAACGAGCCGAAGGCGATGGGCGAACACCCCGACAGCACCGTCGACCTGCGGAGCGATACCGTGACCCTGCCGCCGCCTTCCATGGTCGAGGCGATGCGCCGCGCCGAGCTGGGGGACGACGGGTATGGCGAGGACCCCACGGTCAACCGGCTGGAGGCGCTGACGGCGGAGCGGCTCGGGAAGGAGGCCGCGATCCTGGTGGCGAGCGGCACCATGGCCAACCTGCTCTCGATGCTCGCCCACTGCCCGCGCGGCAGGAAGATCCTGCTCGGCGACCAGACCGACATGTGGCTTTGGGAGGCGGGGGGAGCCGCGGTGCTGGGCGGGCTCGTCTACCAACCGTTGCCCAACCGGCCGAACGGCGAGCTCGACTTTTCCGACCTGGAGCGGGCCGTCTTGGGACGAGAGAACCCGGATTGTGCCGAGGCCGGCGTGATCTGCCTGGAGGACACCCACTGCCTGTGTGGGGGGAGGGTTCTCTCGCTCGACTACCTGGCCCGCCTCCGCGCCTTCGCCGCCGGACACGGGCTCCCCGTCCACCTGGACGGCGCCCGCCTGTGGAACGCCGCCGTGGCCCTGGGCTCTGACGTGCGCGAGATCACCCGCCACGCCGACTCGGTCTCTTTCTGCCTCTCGAAGGGCCTCGCGGCGCCGATCGGCTCGCTGGTCGCGGGAAACCGGGATTTCGTGGCGCGGGTGCGCCGGCTGCGCAAGATGCTGGGCGGGAGCATGCGCCAGGCGGGGTTCATCGCCGCGGCCGGGATCTACGCGCTCCACGAGATGATCGATCGGCTGGCCGAGGACCATGCCCATGCCCGGCTCCTGGCGGAAGGCCTTGCCAGCGTCCCCGGGCTGGTGCTCGATCCCCCGCTCCCCGAGACCAATATCGTCTTCTGGCGGCTGGCCGACCCCGGCCTCGCCGTCCCTTCCTTCCTCGCCGCTCTGCGCCGGTACGGCGTCCGGGTCGGCGAGCTGGGCGGGCGGCTGCGGGCGGTCACCCACTATGGCATCGGCCGGGCCGACATCGCGACCGCCGTCGAGGCCGTGCGCGAGGTGCTCGCCGGGGCCGCGGTCCGCGAGGTGAACGTTGGCTAAGGATCTCCCAGTCTACGACGGGTCGGAAATCGCCATCGTCGGCATGTCCTGCCGCTTCCCCGGGGCCAAAACCGTCGCCGAGTACTGGGAGAACCTGCGGCAGGGCAGAGAGTCGCTGTCGCGGGTCACCGGGGAGGATCTGGCGGCCGCGGGCCTCGACCCCGCGCTCCTCGAAGACCCGCGCTACGTCCCCGCCGTCCCTCTCCTCGCCGACGTCGAGCTCTTCGACGCCGCCTTCTTCGGCTATACCCCGCTCGAAGCCCGGATCATGGACCCGCAGCAGCGCCTGTTCCTCGAGTGCTCCTGGGAAGCCTTCGAGCAGGCGGGGTACGACCCGGAGACGGTGGAAGCGGCGGTCGGCGTGTTCACCGGGGCGAAGACCAACACCTACCTGTTCGGCATCGTGGCGAACCCGGAGCTGTTCCGCTCGCTCGACACCTTCCAGATCGCCCTCGGCAACGACTTGGCCTGCATGGCGACCCGGGTCTCCTACAAGCTCAACCTGAGGGGGCCGAGCTACGCCCTGCACACCGCCTGCTCGACCTCGCTCGTCGCCGTCCACCTGGCCTGCCAGAGCCTGCTCCTGGGCGAGTGCCGGATGGCGATCGCGGGCGGGGCGGCGATCAACGTCCCGCAGCGCCGGGGCTACCTCTACCAGCCGGGAGGGGATCCTCTCCCCCGACGGGAGCTGCCGCACCTTCGACGAGCGGGCAGAGGGGAGCAACTTCGGCAACGGGGTGGGCGCCGTCCTCTTGAAGCGGCTGGAGGACGCCCGGGCCGACGGCGATCACATCTACGCCCTGATCCGCGGCTCCGCCACCAACAACGACGGGGCGCAGAAGGCGAGCTACACCGCGCCGGGGGTCGCCGGGCAGACCGCGGTCCTGCTGGAAGCCATGGCCTGCGCCGGGGTGGACGCCGAGAGCCTCTCCTACATCGAGGCCCACGGCACGGCGACCGACCTCGGCGACGCGATCGAGATGCAGGCCCTCTCCGATGCCTTCCGCGCCGGCACCGGGCGCGAGGGCTTCTGCGCCATCGGCTCGGTCAAGACCAACATCGGCCACCTGGAAACCGCGGCCGGGGTCGCCGGCCTGATCAAGACCGCGCTCGCCCTCCATCACGGCGAGATCCCGCCCAGCCTGCACTTCACCCGGGCCAATCCCAAGATCGACTTCGCGCGGAGCCCGTTCTACGTCAACACCGAGCTCGCCCCCTGGCCCGCCACGGACCTGCCGCGCCGCGCCGGCGTCAGCTCGTTCGGCATCGGCAGCACCAACGCCCATGTGATCCTGGAGGAGGCGCCGGCCGTCCCGGCGCGCCCGATCACGCCGGCCGCCCAGGTCCTCCTCCTCTCGGCGCGGACCGCGACCGCGCTGGAGGCCCGGACCGACGACCTCGCCGCCCACCTGGAACGTCACCCCGACCTCGACCTGGCCGACGTGGCTTTTACTCTCGCGACCGGACGCCGGGCCTTTGCGCACCGCCGGATCGTCGTCTGCCGGGAGGGGGAGACCGCCGTCGACGCGGCGCGCCTCCTGGCCTCCCGCGAGCCGTCGCGGGTCTTGACCGGGGAGGGAGAGGGGGTGGAGCGCCCGGTCGTCTTCCTCTTCCCCGGCCTGGGCGAGCAGGCGGTGGAGATGGGGCTGGGGCTCTACCGGAAGGCGCCGGTCTTCCGCGCCGAGCTCGACCGGTGCGCGGAGCTCCTCCGGCCCTCGCTAGGGCTCGACCTGCGGACCGTCCTCTACCCCCATGGAACGGACGCGAGATCGGCGGCATCGACGACTCCTTCAACGGGGGACGGCGTCGACCTGCGCCGGATGCTCGGCCGCGCCGTAGAGCCCCCAGACGAGGAAGGCGAGGGAGGCGAGGCGGCGAGGCGCCTCGCCGAGACGCGCCTCTCCCAGCCCGTGCTCTTCGCCGTCGAGTACGCCCTCTCCCGGCTCTTCATGAGCTGGGGGATCAAGCCCCGCGCTCTTCTCGGCTACAGTCTGGGCGAGTACGTGGCGGCCTGCCTGGCCGGGGTGCTATCGCTCCCCGACGCCCTCCGCCTGGTGGCCGAGCGGGCGCGGCTCATCGCCGGGGAGCCGGAAGGCGCCATGCTCGCCGTCCCCTTGGGCGCGGCGGAGGCCGGGCCGCTCCTCGCCGCGCACGGCCTGTCGCTCGCCGCGGAGAACGGCCCCGCGCTTACGGTGGCGGCCGGGCCGGTCGCCGCCATCGCCGCCCTCGAACGGACGCTTTTGGAGCGGAACCTGGTCTGCCGGCGCCTGCTGACCGATCGCGCCTTCCACTCCGAGATGATGGCCCCGGTGGCCGACCGCCTGGCCGAGCTCGTAGGGTCGATGCCGCTCGCGGCGCCGCAGATCCCCTACCTCTCGAACGTCACCGGCCGCTTCATCACCCCCGAGGAGGCGCAGGACCCCGGTTACTGGGTGCGGCACCTGTGCGGCACCGTGCGCTTCGCCGACGGGATCGCCGAGCTGCTCTCCGGACCGGAGCGCATCCTCCTGGAGGTGGGACCGGGGCAGAGCCTCACCTCGGCGGTCAAGCAGCACCCGGCGTGCGGCGACGCGGCGGCGCGGCTCGCCTGGCCCACGCTGCCCAACGCCTACAGCCGCCAGGACGCGCTGGAGTCGGTCCTCGGCACCCTGGGCAAGCTCTGGCTCGCCGGCGCGACACCGGACTGGAAGGCCCTCTGGGCCGGGCAGGAACGGCGGCGCGTGCCGCTCCCGACCTACCCCTTCGAGCGGCAGCGGCACTGGATCGACGCCGCGCCCGCGCCGGCGGCTCCGGGAACGGGAGCGGCGCGGCAGGGGCGCCGGGTCACCCTGGACAAGCAGCCGGACATGACCGACTGGTTCTACCTGCCGGTCTGGCGGCAGGCGCCCTCGGCCGTCGCCGACACACCCGCGGCCGGCGGGGAGAAGGCTCCCTGGCTGCTGTTCGTCGACGCCGACGGTGTCGAGGAAAGCCTGGGTGCCGCCCTGGCCGAGCGGCTGCGCGCGGACGGCCATCCGGTGGTCGAAGTGCGGGCGGGAACGGAACGCTCTTTTGAAGGGGATGCCTGCGTCATCCGCCCCGGGCATCCGGAGGACTACGACGCCCTGCTCGCGGCGAGCCCGGCCGTCGCCGTCCACCTCTGGGGCCTGCCGCCGGAAGCCTCGGGTCCCCTCTCGGAGGAGACCTACGAGCGCCTGCAGGAGAGAGGTTTCTACAGCCTCCTCTTCCTCGCCCAGGCCCTGGGCCGGCGGAGCGCCGGCGGCAGGACGCGCATCGTGGTCGTGACCAGCCAGGTCCACCGGGTCACTGGCCGGGAGACGCTCTGCCCCGAGAAGGCCACGGTACTCGGTCCCTGCCGGGTCATTCCCCAGGAGATCCCCGGCCTGACCTGCCGCCAGATCGACCTCGACGGGGAGCGCGGGGAGCCCGTCCGCATCGCCTCGCGGCTTCTCGCGGAGATCGGCGCCGAGATCGCGGGAGCGGCCCCGGAAACCGATCCCGTCGTGGCCCTGCGCGGCGCCGATTTAGAAGAGCGCTGGGTGCAGGACTTCGAACCGGCGCGCCTCACGGACGCGGCCGCGCCGCGCCTGCGCCAGGGCGGGGTCTACCTGCTGACCGGCGGCCTGGGCGGCGTGGGCCTGACCCTCGCCGAGCACCTGGGGCGGACGCTCCAGGCCCGGCTCGTCCTCACCGGCCGCTCCCCCTTCCCGGCGCGGGAGGAGTGGGCGCGCTTCCGGGCGGAGCACGGCGAGGACCACCCGGTGAGCGGGAAGATCCGCCGCCTGGAGGCGCTGGAGACGGCGGGGGCCGAGGTTCTCTCGGCGAGCGTCGACGCCGCCGACGAGGCGGGCATGCGGGCGGTGGTGGCGGCGGCGCGGCAACGCTTCGGCGCCCTCCACGGCGTCTTCCACCTGGCCGGCGTGCCGGGCGGCGGAATCCTGCAGTTGAAGAGCCGCGAGGCGGCGGAACGCATCCTCTCCCCCAAGGTCCGGGGTGCCCGGGTGCTCGACGCGATTTTCAGCGGCACGGGCGACATGGGCGGCACGGGCGGCGCGGAGCTCGACTTCCTCGTCCTCTTCTCCTCGATCGCCTCGATTCTGGGCGAGTTCGGCCAAGCCGACTACTGCGGCGCCAACGCCTTCTTAGACGCCTTCGCGCAGCGAAACGCCGCCCGCGGCGGGCCGGCCACACCGCCGATGCCGCCGATGCCGCCGATGCCGCCGACGCCGCCGACGATCGCCGTCGACTGGGACATCTGGCGCGAGGTGGGCCTCGCCGTCCACACCGAGGTGCCGCGCGAGCTCAAGGCCTGGCGCGAGGAGATGCTGGAGCAGGCCATCCTGCCCGCCGAGGGGGTGGCGGCCCTGGACCGCATCCTCTCCGCTCTGCCCGCCCAGGTCGTGGTCTCCGCCCAGCCCCTCCCCGGCCGCATCGAGCTCGGCCGCTCGTTCACCGGCGACGGCTTCCTGCGCGAGCTCGCCGCCAGCCGGCCGGCCGCGGCGAGCGCCCCACCGTCCGGCGGCAGGCGGATCCTGGGCACCGGCTTCGCCGCCGCCCAAGGGAACGTCGAGCACCGGATCGCCGAGCTCTGGCAGCGCATCCTGGGAGTCGAGCAGGTGGGGGTCCACGACAATTTCTTCGACCTGGGCGGCAACTCGCTCCTCGGCCTCCAGCTGGTCTCCGAGATCAACCGCGAGCTGGGAAGCGAGATCGCGCCGGTCACCCTCTTCGAGTCGCCCACGGTCGCCGCCCTCGCCCGCCACCTGGAGCCCGCGCGGCCGGAGCGGTCGGAACGGCCGGGAAAAGCCACGACCGCGCCGACCGCCCATCCCGCCAACACCGACATCGCCATCATCGGCATGACCGGCCGCTTCCCCGGCGCCACCAACCTGGACGAGCTCTGGCGCCTGCTGCGCGACGGGGTCGAGGCGGTGACCTTCTTCAGCGACGAGGAGCTCCTGGCCGCCGGCGTCGAGCCCGAGCTGATCGCCGATCCGAAGTACGTCCGGGCGGGGTCGATCCTCGAAGGGATCGACCGCTTCGACGCCCCGCTCTTCGGCTACTCGCCGCGCGAGGCCGAGGTCATGGACCCCCAGCACCGCTTCTTCCTCGAATGCGCCTGGGAGGTCCTGGAGCAGGCGGGCCACGATCCCGGGATCTACCCCGGGGCGATCGGCGTCTTCGCCGGCTCTAATCTCAGCACCTACCTCCTCCAGCTCTACGCCGACCCCGAGGTGCGCCGCTCGGTCAACCTGCTCCAGGCGATCCTCGGCAACGACAAGGACTCGCTGACCACCAGCGTCTCCTACAAGCTGAACCTGCGGGGCCCGAGCGTCGCCGTCCAGACCTTCTGCTCGACCTCGCTGGTCGCCGTCCACATGGCCTGCCAGAGCCTGCGCCTGGGGGAGTCCGACATGGCGCTCGCGGGCGGCGTCCGCATCGTGGTGCCGGACCACCAGGGCTACCTCTACGAGGTCGGCGGCCTCGCCCCGTCGGACGGGCACACCCGCTCCTTCGACGCCGCGGCGAACGGCAGCGTCCTGGGGCACGGGGTGGCCGTGGTGCTCCTGAAGCGCCTGGCCGACGCCCTGGCCGACGGCGACCCGATCCGCGCCGTGATCAAGGGCTCGGCGATCAACAACGACGGCTCGCTCAAGGCCGGCTACACCGCTCCCAGCGTCACCGGGCAGGCGGCGGCGGTGCTGGCGGCGCTCGACGCCTCGGGGGTGGCGCCCGAGAGCATCGGCTACGTCGAGGCGCACGGCAGCGCGACCGAGCTCGGTGATCCGATCGAGATCACCGCGCTCACCAAGGCCTACCGTGCCCGGACCGAGCGGACCGGCTTCTGCCGCATCGGCTCGCTCAAGTCGAACTTCGGCCACCTGGACCGCGCGGCCGGCGCGGCCGGCCTGATCAAGGCGGTGCTCGCCCTGGAGAAGGGGGAGATCCCGCCGAGCATCAACTTCGAGACGCCGAACCCCAAGATCGACTTCGCCGCGAGCCCCTTCCAGGTCAACACGGAGCTCACTCCCTGGCCCCGGAACCCGAAAACCGGCACCCCCCGCCGCGCCGCCGTCAACTCGCTGGGCATGGGCGGCACCAACGTCCACGTCGTCCTGGAGGAGGCGCCCGCGGCCGAGCCGTCGGGACCATCCCGGCCCTGGCAGCTCCTGCCGCTCTCCGCCCGCACCCCGGCCGCCCTGGAGGCGGTGACGGAGAACCTCGCGCTACACCTGGAGAGCCACCCCGATGGCTACTCCGATACGGGCCTGGCCGACGCGGCCTACACCCTGAAAGTCGGACGCAAGCCGCTGGCGCACCGCCGGTGTGTCGTATGCCGCGACGCCGGGGAGGCGGTCGGTCTGCTCCGCGGCGACGACCCACGGCGGACCTTCGCCGCCTACGCCGAGGGGCGGGAGCGGCCGGTGGTGTTCCTCTTCGCCGGCCTGGGCGGCCAGTACGTGGACATGGGGCGCGGCCTCTACCGCTCGGAGCCGGTCTTCCGCGCTGAGGTCGACCGCGCCGCCGAGCTCCTGATGCCGCACCTGGGCCTCGACCTGCGGACGGTGCTCTACCCGGAAAAGGCGGTGCGCCCGGAGACCGGCGAGCGCGGCCCCGACCTGCGGCGGATGCTCGGCCGGACGCCGGAGAAGACGGCGGCGAAGACGGAGGAGACGGACGAGGCCTCGCCGCTCCACGAGACCCGGCTCGCCCAGCCCGCCCTCTTCGTCCTCGAATACGCCCTGGCCCGCCTGTGGATGTCCTGGGGGGTGGTCCCCGAGGCGATGCTCGGCTACAGCATCGGCGAGTACGTGGCGGCGTGTCTCTCCGGCGTGCTCACCCTGGAGGACGCCCTGGCCCTGGTCGCCGGGCGCGCCCGCCTCATCCAGGAGCTGCCCCAGGGCGCCATGCTGGCGCTCGGCCTGGCCGAGGCCGACGTCCTGCCGCTCCTGGGCGACGAGCTGTCGCTCGCCGCCGTAAACGGTCCCGAGCAGTCGGTGGTCGCCGGCCCCCCTGAGGCGATCGCGGCGCTCGAAGCCGAGCTCGAACGCTACCTGGGCGGCGGCCTTGCCGGCCGACGCCTCCAGGCCCGGCACGCCTTCCATTCCCGGATGATGGCGCCGCTCCACGCGCCGCTCGTCGCCCTGACCGCCGGGGTGGAGCGCCGGCCGCCCGGCATTCCCTACCTGTCGAACGTCACCGGCGGCTGGATCACCGACGAGGAGGCCGTGGACCCCACCTACTGGGCGCGGCACGCCGCGGGGACCGTGCGCTTCGCCGCCGCGGTCGCCGAGCTCGCCCGGGTGCCGGACCGCATCCTCCTGGAGATGGGGCCGGGGCAGACCCTGGGGAGCCTCGTCCTCCAGCACCCGGACGCCCCCGGCCGCGCCGGCGGGAGCGAGCCGGCGGTCCTCGCCTCGCTGCCGCACTCCTACGAGCGCCAGCCCGATCCCGCCTTCCTCCTGACCTCCCTGGGCAAGCTCTGGCTCCTCGGCGGGAGGATCGACTGGGACGGCTTCCATGACGGGGAGCGGCGGCGGCGGGTGAACCTCCCCACCTATCCGTTCGAGCGCCAGCGCTACTGGATCGAGACCAAAAGAGATGTCGGGAGCGCCCAGGCGGCCGCGGCGCCGGCCCAGCCCAGCACCCCGGCGACACCGGCGATATCGGCGGCATCGGCGGTATCGGAGACACCGGCGACATCGACGACATCCGAGGCGGTCGGCTTCTATCCGCGGCCGAGCCTCCGGGTCGACTACCTGGCGCCGCGGACCGAGCTCGAACGCTCGATCGCCGAGGCCTGGCGCCAGCTCCTCGGGGTGGCCCAGGTGGGGGTCTACGACAGCTTCCTGGATCTGGGCGGCGACTCTCTCCTCGCCTCCCGCCTGGTCGTCCGGCTGCGCGACGTCGTCCACCTGGAGCTCCCCATCCGCCTGGTCTTCGAGGCGCCGACCGTCGCCGACCTGGCAGCCGCCGTCGAGCGCCTCCGCGCGGAGGCCGAGGAGAAGGAGATGCAGGCGCTCCTCGCCCAGGTCAAGGAGATGTCCGACGAGGATCTGGATCTCGAAATCCTGCGCCAGGAAGAGATGCTGCGGAGCGACGAGAGCCGATGAGCGAGATCGATCCCAAGGAGACGGCGGACCTCTCGCCGCGGCAGAAAAAGCTCCTCGAGCTGATGCTCAAGGGGAAGCAGGCGGCCCACGCCGCCAACGCCGCCAACTCTGTCGATAGTGCAGGCACGGTTCGCCAGGCGGCCCCGACGCTGCCGCGGCGGCACCCGTCGGACCCTCCCGTCCTCTCCTTCGCCCAGCAGCGGCTCTGGTTCATCCAGCAGCTCCAGCCCGGCACGGCGGCGTACAACATTCCTTCCGGAGTGCGCCTCCGCGGGCCGCTCGACGCCGGCCTCTTTAAGCGCGCCCTGGCCGAGACCGTGCGCCGCCACGCGACGCTGCGCACCACCTTCGCCCTGGTCGAGGACCGCCCGCTCCAACTCGTCGCGCCGGGGGCGACCGTGACGCTCCCCATCCTCGACCTGACCGGGCTTCCGACCGCGCGCCGGGAACGGCAGGCGCAGGCGGTCGTCAACGGCCTCGCCCGCAAGCCCTTCGACATGGCGGCCGCGCCGCCCTGGCGCGCCGTCCTCGTGCGGATCGCGGCGGCAGATCACGTCTTCCTCGCGGTGATGCACCACATCCTCTCGGACACCTGGACGACCGGAGTCTTCTTCCGCGAGATGGTGGCGCACTACCGGGCGAGCGCCGAGGGCCGGCCGGCCCAGGTGCCGGACCTCCCCATCCAGTACGCCGACTACGCCTGGTGGCAGTGGCGGGAGCTCCAGGAGGAGGCGGGAACCCTGACGCGGCAGCTCGCCTACTGGCAGCAACGCTTCGCCGGGGCTCCACCTCTCCTCGCCCTGCCCACCGACCGGCCGCGCCCGACCGTCTCGTCGTTCCGCGGCGGGCGGATCTCCCTGCTCCTTCCCAACGCGCTCACCGACCGCTTGAAGGCCCTCTCCGGCGGCGGGGACGCGACTTTCTTCATGACCCTCATGGCCGCCTACCAGACCCTCCTCCTGCGCCAGACCGGGCAGGAGGATGTCCTCGTCGGCACGCCGATGGCGAACCGCACCCGGGTCGAGCTCGAGAACCTGATCGGGGTCTTCGTCAACACCCTAGTCCTCCGCACCGACTTCTCCGGCAACCCAACCTTCCGGGCGATCCTCAAGCAGGTGCGCGAGGCGACCCTGGAAGGGCTCTCGAACCACGACGTGCCGTTCGAGAAAGTGGTCGAAGCGCTCCAGCTGGAGCGCGACACCAGTCGCAACCCTCTGTTCCAGGCCCTCTTCGCCTTCCAGAACGTGCCCATCCCCAAGCTCGTGGCCGAGGGGCTGACGCTCGAACGCTTCGATTTCGAGGAGACGACGGCACGGCTCGACGTCGAGCTCGACCTCCAGGAGATGCCCACCGGATTCGTCGGCTGGATCGGCTACAACGCCGATCTCTTCGACCGCGCGACCCTCCTCCGCTGGACCCGGAGCTTCCTCCTTCTCTTGACCGGCCTCGCCGAGCAGCCCGACCTGCCGGTCTGGGACCTGCCGCTCCTCGACCCGGCCGAACGCCACCAACTCCTCCGCGAGTGGAACGACACCGCCATCGCCGAAGCCGTCGTCCCCGATCTCTGCCTGCACGACCTCGTCGCGGCACGGGCGGCGGAGACCCCCGACGCCCTCGCCCTGGTCGCGGCGGCGGGGGCTTGGAGCTACGGCGAGCTCGACCGGCGGGCCCAAGGCCTGGCCGAGCGTCTCCGCCGGCTCGGTGTCGGGCCGGAAACCCTGGTAGGGCTCTGCGCCGAGCGCTCGCCGGAGATGGTGGCCGGCATGCTCGCGGTGCTCCAGGCGGGCGGCGCCTACCTGCCGCTCGATCCGGACTACCCGCGCGAGCGCCTCGCCTTCCTCCTCGGCGACGCGCGCCCGGCGGTCGTCCTCGTCCAGGAGCACCTGCTGGACCGCCTGCCGGAGGCGCCCGGCGTCGAGCGGCTCGCCCTCGGCGCCGCTCTGCGCTGGGAGGAGACAGCCGAGGGCGGGGGCAGTTTGATTCCGAGGACGGGCGCCTGGCTGCGCGGAGCGCCCGAAGGCGCCCGCCCGCAGGATCAAACTGTCACCGCCGCCAACGCCGCGTATGCGATCTACACCTCGGGCTCCACGGGCAGGCCCAAGGGGGCGATCAACACCCATCGCGGGATCGTCAACCGCCTGCTCTGGCACCAGGCGGCCTACCCCCTGGCGCCGCACGACAGGGTTCTCCAGAAGACACCGTTCAGCTTCGACGTCTCGGTCTGGGAGATCTTCTGGCCCTTGATCACCGGCGCGACCCTGGAGCTCGCCATCCCCGGCGGGCAGCGCGACAGCGCCTACCTGGCGCGGACGCTCGCCGAGCGGGAGATCACCCACGCGCACTTCGTCCCCTCGCTCCTCCAGCCCTTCCTCGCCGAGCCGGGCCTCGAACGCCTGACGGCCCTGCGGCGGATCCAGTGCAGCGGCGAGGCGCTGTCAGCGGAGACCGTGCGGCTCTTCGCGGAGCGCCTGGGAGGGGTGACGCTGATCAATCTCTACGGCCCGACCGAAGCGGCGGTCGACGTGACCTCCTGGCGCTGCCTGTCCATCGGTCCCAGCGCCGGGGCCGGGGTCCCGATCGGGCGGCCGATCGCGAACACCGCGATCCACCTCCTCGACCGGACCGGCCAGCCGGTCGCGCTCGGCGCCGCGGGGGAGCTCGCGATCGGCGGGATCGGCGTCGCCCGAGGGTACCTCAAGCGGCCCGAGCTGACCGCGGAGCGCTTCGTGCCCGACCCGTTCTTCGGGCAAGCGGGGCAAGCGGGGCGAGTGGGTGCCAGGCTCTACCGGACGGGCGACCTGGCCCGCTTCCTGCCGGGCGGGGAGATCGAGTTCCTCGGGCGGATCGACCATCAGGTCAAGATCCGCGGTTTCAGGATCGAGCTCGGCGAGATCGAGTCGGCGCTCGCCGCTCACCCGGCGCTCGCCGCCGCCGCCCTCCTCGCCGGCGAGGGCGCCGGCGGCCTCCGCCTGGTCGCCTACGTCGCGCCGCGGCCGGGGCAGGCGCCGAACGTCAGCGAGCTGCGCGCCTTCCTGAAGGAGCGGCTGCCCGACTACATGGTGCCCGCGGTCTTCGTCATGCTCGACGCGCTGCCCGTGACCGCGAGCGGCAAGCTCGACCGCCGGGCCCTGCCACCGCCCCCCAAAGACGGCGATCGCCCCGATCTCGGGGCGGCCTACGCCGACCCGCAGGGGGAGACGGAGCGCCGGATCGCCGAGCTCTGGCGCCAGGTTCATCAAGGTCGACCGCATCGGCAGGAACGACAACTTCTTCGAGCTCGGCGGCCACTCGCTGCTCCTCACCCAGGTGCACCGGGAGCTCCGCGAGATCGCGCCGGATCTGACCCTGGTCGACATGTTCGCCTACCCGACGATCGGCGCCCTTTCGGGCCATCTCAACCGGGCGAACCGCAGCTCGGCGGTCGAGGAGGCGCGGGAGCGCGCCGCGGCGCGCCGGACCGCCTCCATGAAGGAGGCCCGTGACGCCGAAGGGGCCGACGAGGACAACGCCGGGGTCGCCATCATCGGCATGGCGCTGCGCTTCCCCGGCGCCGGCACCCCCGAGCAGTTCTGGGAGAACCTGAAGAACGGGGTCGAGTCGATCTCCTTCTACTCCCGCGACGAGGTGATCGCGGCCGGCGTCGCGCCCGAGCAGGTGGATCACCCGGACTACGTGCGGGCGGAGGGGGACATCGAGGGCGTCGACCTCTTCGACCCCGAGTTCTTCGGCTACACCGACCCGGCCGAGGTCGAGATCCTGGACCCCCAGCAGCGGATCTTCATGGAGTGCGCCTGGGAGTCGCTGGAGGACGCCGGCTACGACCCGGCGACCTACCCCGGGCTGATCGGCGTCTTCGCCGGGGTCAACATCAGCAGCTATCTCTTCAGCAGCCTCTACGACTACGACCCGATGAGCGTCATGTCGAGCTTCCAGACGCGGATCGGGCTCCTGGTGGGTAACCAGAACGATTTCCTCTGCACCCGGGTCTCCTATCAGCTCAACCTGCGCGGCCCGAGCATCACCGTGCAGACCGCCTGCTCGACCGCCACCGTGGCGGTCCACCTCGCCTGCCAGAGCCTGCTGCGGCGGGAGTGCGACATGTGCCTCTCCGGTGGGGTACAGATCCGCGTCCCGCAGGCGATGGGCTACCTGTACCAGGAAGGCGGGTTCCCCTCGCCGGACGGCCACTGCCGTTCCTTCGACGCCCGGGGCAAGGGCAACGTCCACGGCAACGGCGCCGGCGTGGTGCTCCTGAAACGCCTCGCCGACGCGCGGCGCGACGGCGACCACGTCTACGCCGTGATCAAGGGGTCGGCGGCCTGCAACGACGGCAGCGCCAAGGTCGGATTCACCGCTCCCGGCGTCGAGGGGCAGGCGCGGGCGGCGGCCGAGGCCCTGGCGGTGGCCGGGGTCCATCCGGAGTCGATCGGCTACCTGGAGGCGACCGGGACGGCGACCGAGCTCGGCGACCCGATCGAGATCGAGGCCCTGACTCGGGCCTACGGCGCCGGCACCCGGAAGCGCGGCTTCTGCCCCTTAGGCTCGGTCAAGTCGAACATCGGGCACCTGGATGCGGCGAGCGGCGCCGCGGCCCTCATCAAGACCGCCCTGGCGCTCGAGCGGGAGCTCATCCCCCCCAGCCTGCACTTCGAGACGCCGAACCCGCGGATCGACTTCGCCGGCAGCCCCTTCTTCGTCAACACCGAACCGCGCCCCTGGCCGCGATCGGCGGAATCGCCGAGCTCGCCGCGCCGCGCCGCCGTCCACACCTACGCGGTGGGCGGGACGAACACGCACCTGATCCTGGAGGAGCCCCCTCTGGCCGCGCCGTCCGGCGACTCCCGGCCCTGGCAGCTCCTGCTCCTCTCGGCGCGGACCACGACCGCCCTCCACGCCCAGAGCGAGAACCTGGCCGGCTATCTCGCGGGACCGGCTCGGGCGGGCCTCCCCGACGTCGCCTACACCTTAAGCGTCGGGCGCCGGGCCTTTGACGCCCGCCGGGCCGTCCTCTGCCGGGAGGGCGCGGAGGCCGTCGCCACCCTCCAGAGCCTCGACCCGGAGCGGGTGTGGAGCGGCCTCGCCTCCGACGAGCGGCGCTCGGTGGTCCTCCTCCTGCCCGGCGAGGAAGTCGCCCTTCGCCTGGCGGCGACCGAGCACGCCGAGATCGCCGAGCTCTATGCCGCGGAGCCCGGCTTCCGGGCCGCGCTCGATCGCTCGGCGGAGATCTTGACGCCCCTTCTCGGCCTCGACCTGCGCCCGCTCCTCGGCTGCGGCGTGCCGGAGGCTACAGCCGGCGGGCGGCTCGAACCAGATCTGGGGGAACCGGCCCTCTTCGCTTTCGAATACGCCCTGGCCCAACTCTGGATGGAGTGGGGGGTAACGCCCCATGTGCTCTGGGGCTGGGGGGTCGGGGAGCTGGTGGCGGCCGGCCTCGCCGGGGCTCTCTCGCTCGCCGACGCCCTCGCCCTGGCCGTGGCGAGGGGGCGCGCCCTCGCCGCTTGCCCGGCCGGCTCCCGCCTGGAGATCGAGCTCGCCGAGGAGTCCTTGACGGAGTATGTCGGAGCGGGCGGAGAGGGGATCGCCGTCGAAGCGGTCCTCGGGCCGACCCGCTGCCGCGTCGCGGGTCCGGAGGCGGCGATCGAAACCCTCCAGGAGCGCTTGAATGAAGAGGGCGTCGACTGCTTCCACCTGGGGGCAGCGAGGCTCGTCGCCGCGCTCGACGCTGCCGCCAGAGAGGAGTACCGGAAAGCTCTGGACCGGGTAAGCTTCCAGTCTCCCACGCTGGCCCTCATCGCGAGCGAAACGGGGGCTCCGCTCCCCCGGGAAGAAGCCGTCCGGACGGCGTTCTGGGAGCGTCAGCTGCGGGCCACGGCGCGGCTCGGGGATGCCCTCGGCGGCCTGGCGGACGACCCGCGGACGACTCTTCTCGGCATCTGGCCGGGTGATTGGATGCAGCGGCTGCCGGAGGCGGAACGGGTCGTGGCCGCCTTGGACGGCCCGCGGGACCTGCCGGCCCCGGCCCGGCTCCTCGCCACCCTCGGCCGGCTCTGGGTGGCCGGGGCGGAGCTCGACGGGCCGGGCTTCTACCGGCACGAGCGGCGGCTCCGCGTCCCCCTCCCCACCTATCCGTTCGAGCGCCGGCGGATCTGGGCCGAGCCCAAGATCGGCCGCGATCAGGCGATCTGGCGCCAGGCGGCGAGCGGCGGCAAGCGGGGCGTGCCCGAGTGGTTCTACGCCCTCTCCTGGCGGCGCTCCGAGCAGCCGGCGCCGGCGCCTCCCGCGGTGCCCGAGGGGACCTGGTTGATCCTCGGCGACACCCTGGGGCTGGGCGACCGGCTGGCGGAGCGGCTCCGCGAGCTGGGGCGGCACACGGTCACCGTGCGCCCCGGCCTGGGCTTCGACCAGCCCGCTCCTGGGGAGTACCGGATCGATCCCTGGCGCTTCGAGGACTATGCGCGCCTCCTGGCGGACCTCCGGGCGGCAGGCCGGTCGCCGGTGGGCGTGGTCCATCTCTGGGGGGTGGCTCCCGACGGCGCGGCGGAGCCCGAGGCCGCGCAGGACGTCGTCTTCTGGAGTCTCCACCACCTCGCCCGCGCCTTGGGCGAGGGCGCCGCGGGAGAGGTGCGGCTCGAGGTCGTCGCCTGCGGCACCCAGGAGGTGACCGGCGAGGAGGAGCTCCACCCCGAGCGGGCGGCCTGCCTCTCCGCCGGGAAGGTGATCCCCTGGGAGATTCCGGGCGTCCTCTGCCGGACGATCGACGTCACGGCCGCCGCACCCGGCAGCCGGGCGGAGCGGCGGCTCGCCCTGCAGCTCCTGGGCGAGCTGGCGCGCGATCCCGGCGAGTCGGTGGTGGCCTACCGCGGCGGCCATCGCTGGGTGCAGGGCGCGGAGCGCCTGGAAATCGAGCAGCCCGCCGGCGACCCGGCGCGGCTGCGGCAGGGCGGCGCCTACCTGATCGCCGGCGGCCTGACCGGCTTCGGGTTCCTCGTCGCCGGTTTCCTGGCGCGGACCGTCGGAGCGCGGCTGGCGCTCGTCGGCGACATGGCCCTCCCGCCCCGCGAATCGTGGGACGCCTGGCTCTCCGGCAGTCTCTCCGGTACCGGGAGGGACGACGACGACACGGTCCGTCTCCTCACCGCCATAAGGCGCTGGGAGGAGCTGGGATCGGAGATCCTGCTCGTCGAGGCCGACCTCGCCAACCCCGGACAGGTGCGGGCCGCGGTCGGCGAGGCGCGCGCCCGCTTCGGCCGGCTCCACGGCGTCTTCTACGCCGCCGGCCAACAGGGGGAGGAATTCGCCCGCCGGATCGCCGAGCTCGACCGCGACTTCTATGCCTACCGGCTGCAGGCGCGGCTCGCCGGCCTCCTGGCGCTCGCCGAAAGCCTGGACGGCGAGGAGCTCGACTTCGTCCTCCTCGCCTCGACCCTCGCCTCGGTGACCGGCGGCCCGGCGGCGGCGGTCGACTGCCTGGCCGACACCTTCCTGGACCTCTTCGCGCGCCGGGAGAGCCGGCGCGGCCCGACGCCCTGGACAAGCGTCGACTGGGACGCCTTCCGCCTGCCGGGCAGCGGCGCCGATGTCGCCGGTGTCGCCAGAGCCGCCTCGCCGTCGACCGCCATCACCCCCGAGGAGGGGGCCGAGGCCTTCGCCGCCCTCCTCGCCCTGGGGCCGCTGCCGCAGGTCGTCGTCTCGACCGTCGACCTGACGGAACGTCTGGCGGCCGCCCGCGCGGGCGGCCGCACCGCCGCGCCGGAGAGCGCCCCGCAGGCGAAGGAGCGGCCGCTGCTCAAGACCGCCTACGTCGGCCCGCGGAATGAGGTCGAACAGGAGGTGGCCGGCATCTGGGCGGAGGTTCTCGGGCTGCGCGACGTCGGCGTCGAGGACGACTTTTTCGACCTCGGCGGCAACTCGCTCGTCGCCACCCAGCTGGTCTCCCGGTTGCGCGGCGCCCTGGAAGTCAACCTCGCCCTCCAGGACTTCTTCGAGGGGGCGACCGTGGCGGCGATCGCGGAGCGGGTGCGCGTCACCCGCTGGACTTTCCAGGCGGCCCAGGCGGCGAGCGGAGCCGGCCCGGTGCTAGAGGAGCTGGGGGAGATCTAGGATGAGGGCAGAGACCGCGAGCCTCACGGTGGCCGAGCTGCTCGCCACGCTCGACGCCCGACAGGTCCGCCTGGAGACGGCCGGGGAGAGGCTCCGCTTCAGCGCCCCGCCGGGAGCGCTGACGCCCGAGCTGCGCAACGAGCTGGTGGCGCGGAAGGCGGAAATCGTCGAGCACTTGAGCCGGCCCGCCCGAAGATCAGAGGGCGTGGCAAGGGCGACCGAGGCAACCGAGACCAACATCCCATACGAGAAGCTCTTCGAGCCGGTCCGGATCGGGCCGCTCGCCCTGCGCAACCGGATCGTCCTGTCTCCGATGGAGGTCGACCTCGGGGCGCGCGAGGGGACGGTGACCGACCGGGCGGTCGCCTACTATGCCGAGCGCGCCCGCGGCGGGGTGGGGATGATCGTCGTCGAGGCGACCTGCGTCGATGCGCCCGAGGGCCTGGTCTCCCAATACCAGCTGCGCGCCGACCGCGACGCCTTCATCCCCGGTCTCGCGCGTCTCGCCCGGGCCATCCGGGGCGCGGGGGCGCGGGCGGTGCTCCAGCTCCAGCACGCCGGCCGCAAGGCGAGCGCCCTCTTGACCGGCTGCCAGCCGGTCGCCCCCTCGGTCGTTGCGAGCCACACCGGGGAGACCCCCCGCGCGCTCAGCCGGGACGAGATCGCGGCCCTGGTCGACCGCTACGCCGAGGCGGCGGCGCGCGCCCGCCTCGCCGGTTTCGACGGGGTGGAGATCCACGCCGCCCACGGCTATCTCGTCTCCCAGTTCCTCTCCCCGGTCTACAACACCCGGGAGGACGAGTACGGCGGCTCGGCCGAGAACCGGGGGCGTCTCCTCCTCGCCCTGATCGCCGCCATCGGACGCCGGGTCGGCCGCGACTACCCGGTGCTCTGCCGGTTGAGCGCCGCCGACCTCTCCGTAGCGGGCGAGATCCGCCCCCTGCCCGGCGGATTGGCGCTCGCCGAGACGGTCGAGCTCGCCCGCCGCCTGGAGGCCGCGGGGGTGGCGGCGCTCGACGTCTCCGCCACCATCGTGGGCCTCCCCAGGATGCACCCGATGAGCTGGCCGGAGGGGCACCTCGTGCCGGCGGCCGAGGCGATCAAGCGCGCCGTCGCCATCCCGGTGAGCGTCACCTCCCGGGTCTCGCCGGAGCTCGCCGAGCGGCACCTGCGGGAGGGGCGGATCGACCTCGTGCGGCTGGGCCGCGTGCTGCTCGCCGATCCCTGGCTGCCGCAGAAGCTCGCCCGCGGCCGGGCCGAGGAGGTGACCCCCTGCATCTTCTGCTCGCAATGCGTCGACCCCCTGCTGCGCCAGCCGGAGGCGATCTGCGCGGTCAATCCGGCGCTCGGCCGGGAAGCGCTGGCTCACTTCGCACCCGCGCCAGAGCGCAAGCGGGTGGTGGTCGTCGGCGGCGGGCCGGGAGGGATGGAGGCGGCCCGCGTCGCCGCCATGCGCGGGCACCAGGTCTGGCTCTTCGAGGAGCGGGACGAGCTCGGCGGGCAGCTCCGCGTCGCCTCCAAGCCGGCCGCGGCACGGAAGACCTTGGACCGCCTACGCGAGCACCTCGCCCGGCGGCTCGCCGGGCTCGACCTCGTCGAGGTGCGGCTCGGCGAGCGGTTCACCCCCGACCTCCTCGCCGGTCTCTCGCCCGATGCCGTCGTGCTCGCCACCGGCGCCCGGTCCGCCCCTCCGGAGATCCCGAGGCACGCCGCCGGCATCGACGGCATCGCCGGCATCGCCGCCAGTGCCGGCACCACCGCCATCGACGTCTTCGCAGGTGCTACCACCGGGGAGCGGGTCGCCGTCCTGGGGAGCGAGCTGGTGGGCTGCGAGGCCGCCCTTTACCTCGCGGCGCAGGGGAAACGGGTCGCGCTCCTCGGGCGCTCCCGCGAGCCGGCGTCCCGGGTGTCCACGGACCTGCGGACCTATCTGCTCTGGGCGCTCGCGGAGGCCGGGATCGAGATCCATAATCGAGCCGAGGTCTTGGAGATCGTCCCCGGGGGCGTGCTCTACCGCGACGCCCAGGGGGCGCGGCTTACCGTGGCGGCCGAGAGCGTCGTCTACGCCACCGGCGCCCGGCCCGCCGACGAGCTCCGCTCCGCCCTCTCGGGCAAAGGCCCGGCGCTCTTCTCGATCGGCGACTGCAACCGCCCGCGCGGCCTGCGCGAGGCGCTCCGCGAGGGATTCGAGGTGGGCCTTGCGCTCTGAGGCGGGGATCGAGCCCCTGGCCGAGACTCCGGCGCTCGCCCCCGTGGCATGGAGCGAAGCGGCTCTCCATGCCTTCGGCCTGGAAGGGGCCGCGGTGACCCCGCTCTCCTCCGGCGTCCATGCCACCTTCAGGATCGATGTTGCCGGCGTTGCCGGCATTGCCGGCGTTTCTGACTTTGCCGGCAACGGGTCTTCTCCGGCCCGCTACCTGCTCCGCCTCTACGGCCCGGGGAGCCATGGGCGCGACGCCATCCTCTCCGAGCTCGCCTGGCTGGAATCTCTGCGGCACGAGGCGGGCCTCGTCGTCCCCGAGCCGGTGCCCGCCGGGGACGGCGCGCCGGTCGTCTCCGTGCCCGCTCCCGACGGCGACGGCCGGCGCCACGCGGCGCTGTTCCGCTGGCTCGACGGGCAGGCGCCGGGTCCCTCGCCCGGCGCCGCGGACTTCCGCCGCTTCGGCGAGCTGATGGGCCGTATCCATCGCCACGGCGAGCGCTTCGCACCACCTCCAGGCTTCGTGCGGCCCCGCTACGACCTCGACCGGCTCCTCGGCTTCCCGGAGGCGAGCGCAGGCGTTTCGGAGGCCGTGGGCGACCGCGCGCTCCTAGAAGCGGCCGCCGGGATCGTGCGGCGCGAGATCGAAGGGCTGGGGGAGGGCCGCGAGATCTCCGACCTGTCCGGACTGTCCGGCCTCTTCGGCCTCATTCATGGCGACCTCCAGGTGACGAACTTCCTCTTCGTGGATGGGCGGGTGGCGGCGATCGACTTCGCCGATTCCGGCTGGGGGTACTACCCCTACGACATCGCGTCCTCCCTCCTGCCTTCTTGGGGGAGTCGCGACTTCCCTGCCCTCGAAGAGGCCTTCCTGCGCGGCTACCGCCAGGTCCGCCCCCTGCCGGCCGCGCACCGCGAGCGGCTGGAGGCGTTCCTCGTGGCGCGCGCCCTGTTCGTGCTCCGCTGGACGGCGGAGAACTGGCACTTACCGGCGGTGCGCCAGACGGGAGCCGCCATCGTCCCCCGCCTGACGGCGCAGATCCAGGCCTTTCTGGATCGCCGGCAGGATCGCCAGCCCTCGGAGGGAACGAAGCCCCGACGGTCGGGCGACGCCGTCCAGCTCCTCGCCCGCCTGGGCGATCTCGGCATCCGCCTCTGGGCGGAGGAGGGCCGGCTCTGCTTCAAGGCGCCCCAGGGCGCCCTGACCCCGGCGTTGCGGGCCGAGCTGGCCGAGCACAAGGCCGAGATCCTCGCCTTCCTCACCCGGAGCGCCCCGGCGCCCGAGATGGCCGCCATCCCGCCGGTGCCCCGCGACCGCGACCTCCCCCTCTCCTTCGCCCAGCAGCGCTTCTGGCTCCTGGACCAGCTGGAGCCCGGCAACCCGGCCTACAACCTGGCGCAGAGCGTCCGCCTGACCGGGCGCCTCCGGGTCTCGATCCTCGCCCAGAGCCTCGGCGAAGTCGTAAGGCGCCACGAGTCGTTGCGCACCACGTTCCGCACCGTGGACGACCAGCCGGTCCAGGTGATCGCCCCCTTCCGGCCGCTCGACTTCCTCCTCGTGCCTCTCGTCGACCTCGGGGGGCTGCCCGCGGCGCGGCGCCTCCCCCTGGCTCGCGCGCTCGCCGGCGCCGAGATCCTCCGTCCCTTCGATCTGGCGCGCGGGCCGGTCGTCCGCTTCCACCTCCTGCGGCTCGACGCGACCGAGCATCGGCTCCTCTTCGCTGTTCACCACATCGCCTCGGACGGCTGGTCGAGCGGGGTCCTCCTGCGCGAGCTCGCGGCGCTCTATGGGGCGTTCGCCGCCGGCCGGCCCTCGCCGCTCCCCGAGCTCACCGTCCAGTACGCGGACTACGCCTGCTGGCAGCGCGAGCGTCTCCAGGGCGAAGCGCTCGCCGCCGAGATCGCCCACTGGCGGGCCCGGCTCGCGGGCGCGCCGGGCCTGCTCGAGCTCCCCACCGACCGGGCGCGGCCGCCGGTCCGCAGCTCGCGCGGGGCGCGCCTTGCAACCGAGATTTCAAGCGCCGCGACCGCGGGCCTCAAAGTGCTCGCCCGAAGCGAGGGGGCAACGCTCTTCATGGCCCTCCTCGCCGCCTTCTCGGCCCTCCTCTTCCACCTCTCCGGCCAGGACGACGTCCTCGTGGGATCGCCGATCGCCAACCGGGCTCACCCCGACACCGAGAGGCTGATCGGCTTCTTCGTCAACACGCTGGTCTTGCGGGCGAGGCGGCAGGGGGGGACGACCTTCCTGGATCTCCTTAGCCAGGTTCGCGAGACGACCCTCGAAGCCTACCGCCACCAGGAGCTGCCGTTCGAGAAGCTGGTCGAGGCCCTGCAGCCGGCGCGGGACAGCAGCCATGCGCCGTTTTTCCAGGTGCTGCTCACTCTCCAGAACGTCCCCGTCCCGACCCTCGAGCTACCCGGCCTGACGCTCGGCTTCGAGAGCCCCGACAAGCCGCTCGTCCAGCTCGATCTGGAGGCGACCTTCGAGGAGGTCGGGGCCGCCCTGCGCTACAACCTGAGCTACAGCGTCGACCTCTTCGATGCGACGACCGCCCGCCGCATCCTCGGCCATTTCGCCATCCTGGTCGAGGCCGCCCTGGGCGATCCGACCCGGCGGCTGACCGATCTCCCCCTTCTCACCGCGGCGGAGCGTCATCAGCTCCTCGCCGAGTGGAACGACACCGCCGCCCAGCTCCCGGCGGAGCCCGGCTTCCCGGCCCTCTTCGCGCTCCAGGCAGCGCGCACTCCGGACGCCGTGGCGCTGATCGCGGCGACCGCGGCGGGCGCGGCGGGCGCGGACGGCGCCGCGCTCACCTATGCCGAGCTCTCCCGGCGGGCCGACCGGATCGCGGCGGCGCTCGCCGAGCGCGGCGTGGGGCCGGGCGTCGTCGTCGCTCTCCTGGCCGAGCGCGGCCTCGACTTCCTCGCCGCGCTCCTCGGCATCCTCCGGGCCGGCGGCGTCTACCTGCCGCTCGACCCACGCTACCCGGTGCGCCGCCAGGTCCAGGTGCTGGCCGAGAGCCGGGCGCCGTTCCTCCTCGCCGCGGCCGGGTTCCTCCCCTTCGCCCGTGAAATCCTGGCCCTGGAGGGGGGGGAGGCCCGACCGGAGGTGCTCCCCGCGCTCGCGGAGCTGTCGGCGCGGCCCGGCTCCGCCCCGCCGCTCCGCACGTCGCCTACCGACCTCGCCTACGTCATCTACACCTCGGGATCGACCGGCGTGCCCAAGGGAGCGATGGTCGACGCGCAGGGAATGGTCAATCACCTGTGGCTCAAGATCCGGACCCTCGGATTGACCGCCGCCGATCGAGTGGCGCAGACCGCCACCCAGTCGTTCGACATCTCGGTCTGGCAGTCCCTGGCCGCCCTTCTCGTCGGCGGCACCGTCCTAATCTTCCCCGACGAGGTGGCCCAGGACCCGCCGCGTCTCCTCGCCGAGGTCGCCCGCGGGCAGATCACGGTCCTCGAGGTCGTCCCCTCGCAGCTCCGGGTGATGGTCGAGGAGGTCGGCCGGCGATCGGCGGCGTCGACGGGGTCGGCGGGGTCGGCGGGGCCGACGGGTCTCCCCCTCCCCCACCTGCGCTGGATGTTCCCCAACGCCGAAACCCTCCCCCCGAGCTCTGCCGCGCGTGGCTCCGCCTCTATCCGGCGATCCCGCTCGTCAACCCCTACGGCGCGACCGAGTGCTCGGACGACATGACCCACGAGGCGATCCGCGCCTGGCCGGAGCCGGGAGCGGGGCCGGCGCGCGTCCCCATCGGGCGGCCGGTGATGAACATGCGGCTCCACGTGTTGGGCCGCGGCCTCGAGCCGCTGCCGCCGCTGCCGATCGGGGTCCCCGGCGAGCTGTGGATCGGCGGTGTGGGAGTGGGGCCGGGCTACTTCGGCGACCCGGCGCGTACCGCCCAGGCGTTCCTCCCCGACCCCTTCGGTCCCCCCGGCGCGCGGCTCTACCGCACCGGCGACGTCGGCCGCCAGCTCCCCGACGGCTCCTTCGACTTCCTCGGCCGGATCGACCACCAGGTCAAGGTGCGCGGCTTCCGGATCGAGCTGGGAGAGATCGAGGCGGCCTTGGCGGCGCATCCAGAGGTGCGCCAGGCCGTGGCGCTCGTCCGCGAGGACACGGCGGACGACCCCCGACTCGTCGCCTACGTGGTGCCCAGGGGCGCCGCGGAAGAAGCGGATGCGGAGGCGGTCGACGGGGACCGGGTCGCGGCCTGGCGGGAGATCTTCGACGGCGTCTATCAGCAGGCGCAGCAGGGGGAGCCGGCGGACGAGGAGGGCGCGCCCCGCGAGGTGAGCGCACGGGTGTGGATCAGCAGCTACACGGGCGAGCCGCTCGCCGAGGCGGAGGTTCTGGAGTGCGTGGAGGACACCGTCGAGCGCATCCTGGCGCTCGGACCGCGTCGGGTGCTCGAGATCGGCTGCGGCACCGGCCTCCTGCTGCGGCGGATCGCGCCGCGCTGCGCGGCCTACTGGGGGACGGACCTCTCGCCGGCGGCGATCCGGGCCCTGTCACGGCAGGTGGAGGAGCGGCGGGCCGAGCTCCCGGCCGAGCTCCAGGCGGCACTCCCGGAGATACGGCTCCTCGTCCGCTCGGCGGAGGATCTGTCGGAGATCCCTCTGGGGAGCTTCGACCTCGTGGTCTTGAACGAGGTGGTGCAGTACTTCCCCGGCATCCCGTACCTGGTGAAGGTGCTCGCCGGGGCGGTGCGGGCCGTGGCCCCAGGCGGCCGGATCTTCGTCGGCGGGGTGCGGAACGCGTCGCTGGTCGAGGCCTTCCACACCTCGGTCGCGCTCTTCCGGTCGCCCGCCTCGCTGCCGCTCCGAGACCTGGAATCCCAGGTGCAGGCGAGCCTCCGCAGGGACAAGGAGCTGGCGATCCTGCCGCAGCTCTTCGCCGACCTCCGGCACCCTCTGCCGGCGATCCGCCGGGCCTCGATCCAGCTCAAGGGAGGACGGGCCCACAACGAGCTGACCCAGTTCCGCTACGACGTGGTGCTGGACATCGGCGGCGTGCCGGCGGAGGCGGCGGAGGCGGCGGAGACGGCGGAGGCGGAAGACGAGTGCTGGCTCGACTGGGAGGGCGAGGCGCTCACCCTGGACCGATTGCGACGGCGGCTGGCGGAAGAGCGGCCACGGCGGCTGGCGCTCCGCGGGGTGCCCAACGCCCGGCTGGCCGAAGAGAGCCGGGTGCCGGAGCTCCTGGCGCGCTTGGCGCCGGCGGCGACGGTGGGAGAGCTTCGGGAGCTCCTGCGCCAGGAGGCGCCGCTCTCCGGGGCGGTCGAACCGCAAGACCTCTGGGAGCTGGGCCGGGAGCTCTCCTACGCCGTCGATGTCGACGAGGACGGGTCGGGCAGCGGCCGGGAAGGGCGTTGCCGGGTGGTCTTTCACCGCGGCGGGACGGCCGGGGCGGCCGGGACGACCGCGCCGGATTCGCCCGGCCTGCCGCGGGAGGCGGCGCCGCTCTCCCCCTGGAGCCATTACGGCTACCGGCAGCCCGACCCGGCCGCCTGGGCGGCGCTCTCGACCGAGCTCCGCCGTCATCTCGAGGAGCGCTTGCCCGACTATATGGTGCCCACCGGCCTCGTGATCCTCCCGGCCCTGCCGCTCAATCCCAACGGCAAGGTCGACCGGAAGGCCCTGCCGCCTCCCGGTGCATCGTGGGTCGCCGCCCGCGGAGAGCCTCTCGCGCCGCGCAACGGAATCGAGACGCGGCTGGCAGCGATCTGGGCCGAGCTGCTCAAGGTCGAGCGGGTGGGAGTCGACGAGAGCTTCTTCGCCCTGGGCGGCCACTCTCTCCTCGCCACCGTCCTCATCTCCCGGGTGCGCGCGGCCTTCGAGGTGGAGGTCTCCCTCGCCACCTTCTTCGGCGAGCCCACGATCGCCGGCCTCGCCGAGGCTATCACGGTGACCCGGCGGACCCGGAACGACCTGCTGAAGGCCCGGAGCGCCTCCCCCGCTCCGTCCGGCCGACAGGCGGAGCGCGAAGAGGGGGAGCTGTGAGGGCCCGACCGCGGCCCGGGAACGGAGGTTGCCGATGAGCACGGTTACGACGATCGATGATCTCGCGCGGCTCTCCACCGTGCAGTTCCTCTCCTACCTGCACCGCGCCGACGTCGAGCTCTGGCCGGAGGGCGAGCGGCTGCGTTTCAGCGCTCCTACAGGTGGGCTCAATCCCGACCTCAAGGCCGAGCTCGCCCGGCGCAAGGAGGAGATCCTCGCGTTCCTCCGCTCCGCCCGCGTCGAGGCGACGGAGCTGCCGCCGGTCACGCCGGTCGAACGCACCGGGCCGCTCCCCACCTCCTTCGCCCAGGAGCGGCTCTGGTTTCTCGACCAGTACGAGCCCTGGAGCTCCGCCTACACCACCTCCCCCGCTTTCCGCCTGTCGGGGCGGGTCGAGGCCCCCGTCCTGGCCGCGAGCCTCCGTGAGATCGTGCGCCGCCACGAGGTTCTGCGCACCCGCTTCGACGTCGACTCTGGATTGCCGGTCCAGGTGGTCGAGCCGGAGCCGGTCCTGCCGCTCCTGGGGATCGACCTGACCGGCCTCTCCCCGGAGGTCCGCGAGAGCCACGCCTGGCGCCTGGCGCGGATGATGGCCGACGAGCCGTTCGACCTCGGCCGGCTCCCCCTCCTGCGCGTCGCGCTCGTCACCCTGGGCGCGGAGGAGTCGCTCTTCCTCGTCACCTTCCATCACATCGTCTATGACGGCTGGTCGAGCGCCGTCTTCACCCGCGAGCTGCTGGCCCTCTATGCCGCCTTCGGCGCCGGCCGGCCCTCACCCCTGCCGCCCCTGCCGATCCAGTACGGGGACTACGCCGTCTGGCAGCGGCGGCGGCTCACTCGCGAGGGCCTCGGCTCCGGGCTCGAAGCGGAGCTCGCCTACTGGCGGCGGCAGCTTAAGGAGGCCCCGACCCTGGAGCTGCCGACCGACCGGCCGCGTCCGGTTCGACCGGGGATGCGCGCCGCGCATCTCCCCGTCGCCCTGGGCCGCGACCTGGCGGCGACCCTCCTCGCCCTCGGCAGCCGCGAGGAGGCGACCCCGTACATGGTCCTCCTGGCGGTGTTCCAGGCCCTGCTCAGCCGCTACAGCGGGCAGACGGACATCTTGACCGGCTCCGGGGTCGCGGGCCGCACCCGGGCGGAAATCGAGGGGCTGATCGGGTTCTTCGTCAACACGCTCGTCCTGCGCTCGGACCTCTCGGGCGGCCTGGGTTTCCGCCGGCTCCTCACCCGGGTGCGAAAGAGCGCGGTCGACGCCTTCGCCCATCAGGAGATCCCGTTCGAGCGCCTGGTCGAGGAGCTCCGGCCGGAGCGCCACGCCAACCGCAATCCGTTCTTCCAGGCCGTGTTCGCCCTGCAGAACAGGCCGGCCGTCGCGGTCGAAGTCCCCGGCCTGCGCCTCCTTCCCCTGGAGCGCCGGTCGTCGGCGGCCAAATTCGACCTGATCCTCTCTCTCCACGAGGCCGAGCAGGGCTTCGGCGGTTCTCTGGAGTACGCGACCGACCTCTACGACCGCTCGACGGTCCTGCGCCTGGTCGGCCACCTGACGCGGCTCGCCCAGAGCATCGTGGAGGACCCGGACCGCCCGCTCGCCGAGCTCCCCTGGTTCACGCGGGAAGAAAGGCACCAGCTGGTCCAGGAGTGGAAGGGCGGCGGCGAGACCGCGCCGGCCGTCGCCGTGCACGAGCTCTTCGCGGCGGCGGCCGCGCGGCGGCCGGACGCCGTGGCGCTCGTCTCCTCCGCGCTATCCGCGGCATCGCTCTCCTACGGCGAGCTCGCACGGTCCGCCGGCAGCCGGGCGGCGGAGCTCCGCGCGTGGGGCGTGGGGCCGGAGGTGCGGGTCGGCCTCGCCGTCGAGCGCTCGCCCGACATGGTGATCGCCCTCCTCGCCATCCTCCTGGCGGGGGGCGCCTACGTGCCGCTCGACCCCGGCAACCCACCCGAACGGCTGGCCTTCCTGCTCGCCGATTCCGGCGTCGCCCTGCTCCTTGGCTCCGAGCGGTCGCTCGACGCCTTCGATGTGCGCAATTCGCTCCCGGTCGTCTGCCTCGACCACCCGCCGCTCGTGCTACCGGAATGCCCTCCGGCCAGCGATGCCGGCGGCATGGACCCCGACGCCCTCGCCTACATCCTATACACCTCGGGATCGACCGGCACGCCCAAGGGGGTCGCGGTGCCGCACCGCGCCATCGCCCGCCTGGTGCGCGGCGACTGCGCCGTCATGGACGAGGGCGAGGTCTTTTTGCAGCTCGCCCCGGCCTCTTTCGACGCCGCGACGTTCGAGATCTGGGGGGCGCTCGCGAACGGCGGCCAGCTGGTGATCGCGCCGCCCGGCCTCCTCTCCCCCGACGAGCTCGGCGAGCTCCTGGCGCGCCATGGGGTGACCACGATCTTCCTGACCGCGGGCCTCTTCCACCAGGTGGTCGAGGCGCGTCCGGAGGCGTTTGCACCCCTGCGCCAGCTGCTCCCCGGGGGCGATGTCACGGCGGTCGCGGACGTGCGGCGGGTGCTCGCCGGGCCGGGCAGGATGCGCGTCATCAATGGCTACGGCCCGACCGAGAACACGACCTTCACCACCTGCCACCCGATGGACGACGCGGCGGAGGTTCCCTCTCCGGTGCCGCTCGGCCGGCCGATCGCCGGGACCCAGGTCTACCTGCTCGACACCACCTCGGGGACGCCGCCGATCGGGATCCCCGGCGAGCTCTGCACCACGGGGGAGGGGTTGGCGCGCGGCTACGCCGGGCGACCCGACCTGACGGCCGAACGCTTCGTCCCCGCGCCGACCGAGCTCGGAGAGGCCCCGGGAGCGCGCCTCTACCGGACGGGCGACCTGGCGCGCCACCTGGCCGACGGCCGGCTCGAGTTCCTCGGCCGGATCGACCGACAGGTCAAGATCCGCGGCTTCCGCATCGAGCCGGCGGAGGTCGAGGCCGTCCTCGCGGAGCATCCCGGGGTGGCCTCCTCTGCGGTCATCGTGCGCGAGCGCGAGCCGGGCGACCGTCGCCTGATCGCCTGCCTGGTGCCGACGGCCGGGATGGCCGGGACGGCCGCCGAGGCGCTCGTCGCCGAGGTCCGCGCGCACGTCAAACGCCGGTTGCCCGATTTCATGGTTCCGGCCGGCTTCGTCGTCTTGGACGCCCTGCCCTTGACCGCGAGCGGCAAGGTGGACCGGCGGGCGCTCGCCGGGCTCCCGGAGGAGCAGCAGCAGACCACCGCCGGGCCGGACATGGAGCTCCCCCAGGACCCCACGGAGGAGCTGCTGATCCGCATCTGGGAGGAGGTGCTGCGGCGCGACCGGGTGCGCCGGGACGACGACTTCTTCGACCTGGGGGGCCACTCCCTCCTCGCCACCCAGGTCGTCACCCGCGTCTTCCAGGCCTTCGCGGTCGAGCTCCCCATCGTCGCGCTCTTCGCGGCCCCGACGCTCTCCGGGCTGGCGCAGAAGGTCCGGGAGGCGCTGCGGGCGGCTCCCGGGCGCGAGCTGCCGCCCATCCTAAAGGCGCCGCGCGACGCCGCCCTCCCGCTCTCTTTCGCCCAGCAGCGGCTCTGGGTCCTCCACCGCTTCGAGCCGCAGAGCACCGCCTACAACATGCCGACCGCCGTGCGCCTCCGCGGGCCGCTCGCCGCGCCCGTCCTGGCACGGGCGCTGGACGAGGTCGTCCGCCGTCACGAGGTCCTGCGCACCACCTACGAAAGCCGGGCCGGCCGGCCGGTCCAGATCGTCGCGCCGACACCGCCGGAGTCGTGCGCGGTCTTGCCGCAGGTCGACCTCCGCCTCCTCGCGGCGGCCCGGCGGGAGGCGGAGGCACGGCGGATCGCGGCCGAGGAGGCCCGGTGCCCCTTCGACCTCGCCCGGGGACCGGTCCTCCGCGCTGCTCTCCTCTCCCTCGATCGGGAGGAGAGCTGGGGGCTCTTCACCTTGCACCACATCGCCTTCGACGGCTGGTCGTCAGGCGTGTTCCTCAACGAGCTCGCAGCCCTCTACGGCGCGCTCTCCGCCGGCCGGCGGGCCGACCTCCCCAAACTGCCCATCCAGTATGCCGACTTCGCCTGCTGGCAGGCGCGCTGGCTCGACGGCGAGGCCCTGGAGACCGACCTCGCCTTCTGGCGCCGGCAGCTCGCCGGGGCGCCCCCGGGGCTCCCCCTGGTCCCCGACCGGCCGCGCCCGGCGATCCAGACCTCGCGCGGGGCCTCGACCAAGGTCGCGCTGCCGGCCGACCTGTCCGCCGACCTCTCGGCCCTCGCCCGGAAGCGCGGCGTGACCCTCTACATGGTGCTCCTCGCCGGCTTCGCCACGCTCCTCGGCCGCTCTTCGGGGCAGAGCGACATCGTCGTCGGCTCGCCGATAGCGGGGCGCAACCACCCGGAGATCGAGAACCTGATCGGGTTCTTCGTCAACACCCTCGTCCTCCGCCTGAACCTCAGGGCGAGCCCGAGCTTCGCCGACCTCCTGGCACAGACCCGGCAGGTGGCGCTCGACGCCTACGCCCATCAGGACCTCCCCTTCGAGCGCCTGGTGGAGGATCTCTCCCCCGAGCGCGACCTCGGCCGGTCGCCGCTCTTCCAGGTCATGCTGGCGCTGCAGAACGCCCGCGCCGGCGCCCTGGAGCTGCCGGGATTGACCCTGGAGCCGCTGCCCCTGCCCAGCGGGGCGGCGATGTTCGACCTGACGCTCTCCCTGTCCGAAACCGGCGGCAGGCTCGCCGGCGGGCTGGAATACAACCGCGACCTCTTCGACCCCACGACGATCGCGCGCCTGCTCGGCCGGCTCGCAACCCTCCTCGCCGCCGCGGTCCGCCAGCCGGAGATCCGGCTCGACGACCTGCCCCTCCTCGAACCGGCCGAGCGCCACCAGGTCGTGGTCGAGTGGAACGCGACGGGCACGGCGCTCCCCGGAGGCTCTCTGCACGAGCGGGTCGAGGCGCGGGCGGCGGTCGCCCCCGACGCGCTCGCCGTGGTCGCGGCCGTCGCGGCCGGCGCGGCCGGCGGGACCCTCTCCTACGGCGAGCTCCTGCGGCGCGCCCGCGGCCTCGCCCGGCGCCTGCGCGCGGCGGGCGTCGGACCGGAGATCCTGGTGGGGCTCTGCGCCGAGCGGTCGCCGGAGATGGTCGTCGGCATGCTCGCGGTGCTCCTCGCGGGCGGCGCCTACCTGCCGCTCGATCCGGACTACCCGCGCGAGCGGCTGGCCTTCCTGCTCGCCGACGCCCGCCCGCCGGTCGTCCTCGTCCAGGAGCACCTGCAAGGCCGGCTGCCGGAGGCCCCGGAGGCCGGCGCCGTGCGGCGGATCGCCCTCGGCGCGGCGGTGCGCGAGGCGGGTGAGGAGACGGGCGAGCTCGCCTCCCTGGCCGTGCCCGCCAACTCGGCCTACGCCATCTACACCTCGGGCTCGACCGGTAAGCCCAAGGGGGTGATCAACTCCCATCGCGGCATCGTCAACCGCCTGCTGTGGATCGAGCAGGAGTACCCGCTGTCGCCGGCCGACCGGGTGCTCCAGAAGACGCCGTTCAGCTTCGACGTCTCGGTCTGGGAGCTCTTCTGGCCGCTCGTAACCGGCGCCACCCTGGTGCTGGCCCTCCCCGGCGGTCAACGCGATAGCGCCTACCTGGTGCGGACGATCGTCGACCAGGAGATCACGCATGTCCACTTCGTGCCCTCCCTGCTGCAGCCGTTCCTCGACGAGCCGGGCCTCGAAGAGTGCACGGCCCTGCGGCGGGTCCTCTGCAGCGGCGAGGCCCTGCTGCCGGAGACCGTGCGGCGCTTCTTTCTGCGCTTCGGCGCCGTCTCCCTGCTCAACCTGTACGGGCCGACCGAAGCCGCGGTCGAGGTGACCGCCTGGCGCTTCTCGCCGCCGGACGCCGGGCGCGGGGTTCCGATCGGCCGGCCGATCGCGAACACCCGCATCCATCTCCTCGACCCCGCAGGCGAGCCGGTCCCCCTGGGGGTTCCGGGGGAGCTCCACATCGGTGGGGTCGCCGTCGCCCGGGGCTACCTCAGGCGGCCCGAGCTGACGGCGGAGAAGTTCGTGCCCGACCCGTTCGCCGCGGCGGAGCCCGGGATGCGGCTCTACCGGACGGGCGACCTCGCCCGCACCCTCCCCGGCGGCGAGGTCGAGTACCTCGGGCGGATCGACCACCAGGTCAAGATCCGCGGTTTCCGCGTCGAGCTGGGGGAGATCGAGGCCGTGCTCGCCGCGCACGAGAAGGTGCGGGAGGCCGCGGTCGTCGTGCAGAAGAACTCGGCCGAGGTGCTCCACCTGGCCGCCTTCTTCGTCGCCGCGGAGGGCATGGAAGCTCCCACCCCGGCCGAATTGCGCGACTGGCTGGGCGCAACGCTCCCCGCCTACATGGTGCCCGCGGTCCTGGTGCAGCTCGATCTGCTCCCTTCGACCCCGAGCGGCAAGGTCGACCGCCGCGCGCTCGCCGCGATGGACGTGGAGTGGGAACGGGAGGGCACCTTCGTCGCCCCGCGCAACCGGGTGGAGCTCGCCCTGCAGCAGATCTGGGAGGAGGTGCTTAAGGTCAGCCCGATCGGGGTCGACGAGAACTTCTTCCGCATCGGCGGCAACTCGCTCCTCGCGATCTACATCGTGGTCTCGATCCGCGAGCGCCTGGGCCGCGAGCTGCCGGTCCCCGTGCTCGTCCAGGCGCCGACCATCGAGGGCCTCGCGACCGTGCTGCAGGAGGAACCCACGCCGCAGCTCTTCCCCGCCCTCGTCCCTCTGCAGACGAAGGGCGCCAAGCCCCCCCTCTTCGTCGTCCACGGGGCGGGGGGGAACGTCTTCTACTTCGTCGAGCTGGCGCGGCTTTTAGCCGCCCGCGATCCCGAGCGCCCGTTCTACGGCCTCCAGGCGCGCGGCCTCCTCACCGGGGAGGAGCCGCTGCTCTCGATCGAGGCGATGGCCACGACCTACCAGGATGCTATCCGCAGCGTGCAGCCCACCGGTCCCTATCACCTGGCGGGGTACTCGATGGGCGGCCTGGTGGCCTACGAGCTGGCCCGCCGCCTGGCGGCCGAAGGCGAGGAGATCGCCTTCGTCGGCATGTTCGACGCCATGGCGAACCTGCGCATGCAGCTTTCGAGCATGGACCGCGCCGAGGTGATCGCCTACTTCGCCGGCGAGCTCGCCATCCCGCTCGCGAGCGAGGAGCTGCGGCAGCTCGACTCCGACGCGCAGCTCCAGCACGTCCTCACCCGCGGCTGGGGGTTGCGGCGCATCCCCCGGGAGTTCACCGCGACCGACGCGGAGCGCTACCTCCGGGTCATGGAGACCACCTTCGAGGCAGCCCGGCAGTTCGCCCCCGGAGCGCCGCTCCCCGGCCGGGTGACGGTGTTCGGCAGCGCGTACATGACGGCGCTGGAGGGCCCGGAGTTGGGCTGGCAGGCGACCGGCGGGATCGAGGCCCACCTGGTTTCCGGCGACCATCGGACCCTCTTCGAGAGTCCCAACGTCGAGGCGCTGGGCGAGCTCCTCGACGGCTGCCTCGCCCGGTGCTGGGCGGAGCGGCCGGCTCCGCGGGGCGCCGTCGGAGGGCGAGCCTGATGGCGGCGGAGGCCGTTCCGGGGGTCCGCCGCCCGCGCAGGGTTCTGCGGTGGGTCGGGATCGGGGTGGCGGCCCTCCTGGGCCTCCTCGTCCTCGCCCTTTCAGGCTTCGCGGTCTGGGCGCGCAGCCGTCTGGTGGCGGACCTCCCGGTGGTCCGCGGGCAACGGGCGGTGGCCGGCCTCGCGGGCCAGGTCGTCGTCGAGCGTGATCGCCTAGGCGTGCCGGTGATCCGCGGCGGCAGCCGCGAGGACGTCGCCTTCGCCACCGGCTTCCTGCACGCCGAGGACCGCTTCTTCCAGATGGACCTCGCGCGCCGCCGCTCGGCGGGCGAGCTCGCCGAGCTCTTCGGGCCGCGGGCGCTCGCGGTCGACCGCCAGGTCCGGCGTCACCGGTTCCGGGCCGCGGCGCAGAGGATCCTGGCTCGCCTCCCCGGCGAACAGCGGGCGCTCCTCGCGGCCTACGCCCGCGGCGCCAACGCCGGGCTCGCGGCGCTCGACGAGAAGCCGTTCGAGTACCTGCTCCTCCGGACGCGCCCGGCGCCGTGGCAGCCCGAGGACAGCGTCCTCGTCCTCTTCTCGATGTTCCTCATGCTCCAGGATGGGAAGGGGCGTCACGAGTCGGCGGTCGGCCTGCTGCGGGAGACGCTGCCGGCGCCCCTCTTCGCCTTCCTGACCCCCTACGGGACCGAGTGGGATGCCCCGCTCGTGGGCGAGCCCCTGGCGACCCCTCCCGTTCCGGGACCGGACGTCTTCGATGCGCGGCGGCTCGCTCCGGCCGAGCTCGCGGCCACCCTGCCGGCGGCTCCCGGCGGTCCCGGCGGACCGCCCCTTCCCCTCGACCGCGGGGCGAGCAACGCCTGGGCGGTGGCAGGTAGCCACGCGGCCGGCGGCAGGAGCCTGCTCGCGGTCGACATGCACCTGCAGCTCTCGGTGCCCAACCTCTGGTACCGCGCATCTTTCCTCTGGCCGGACCCGAGCGACCCGGCAAACCCGCCAAGCCCGCCAAAATTCCGCAGGGTGACCGGCGTCACCCTCCCCGGGGTCCCGCTCCTCGTGGTGGGGAGCAACGGCGCCGTCGCCTGGGGGTTCACCATCAGCCGGATCGACACCAGCGACGTCGTCCTCCTGGACATCACCCCGGGCGACGACGATTCCTACCTCACCCCGGGCGGGGCGCGGCGCTTCGAGCATCACGCCGAGATCCTGCGGTCCCGGGGAGCGGCGGACGAGATCCTCGACGTGCGCGAGACGATCTGGGGGCCGGAGATCGATCCGGACCCGGCGGGCCGGCGGCGGGCGATCCGCTGGGTGGCGGACGACGACGACGCGGCCGACTTCTCCCTCCTGGGGCTGGAGACGGCAGGCGACGTCGGCGCGGCTCTCGCCATCGCCAGGCAGAGCGGCATCCCGGCACAGAACTTCGTCGTCGCCGACTCCGCCGGGCACATCGGCTGGACGATCGCGGGCAGGATTCCCCGGCGCGAAGGGTTCGACGGCCGGACGCCGACCTCGTGGAGCGACGGGAAAAACCGGTGGAACGGCTGGCTTCAGGCAGCGGAGACCCCCGCGGTCGTCGATCCGCCGTCCGGACGGGTGTGGAGCGCCAACAACCGGGCGGTCGGCGGCGACCTCCTCGCCCGGCTGGGGGACGGCAACTACGTGCTCGGCGCGCGCGCCCGCCAGATCCGCGACGACCTCGCCGCCCTCCCACGGGCGACGACCGCCGACATGCTGAAGATCCAGCTCGACGACCGCGCCCTCTTCCTCGCGCGCTGGCGCGACCTCCTGCTCGGCGTGCTCACCCCCGCGGTCGTCGCCGCCGACCCCCGGCGCGGCGAGCTCCGGCGCCAGGTCGAGAGCTGGGGCGGCCGGGCCGCGATCGAGTCGGTCGGCTACCTTGTGGTGCACGACTTCCGCGAGCGCCTGGCGCGGCGCGTCTTCGCGGCGGCGACCCTCGCCTGCACGAAGAGAGATCCGAAGCTCGACTACGTGGAGGAGTTCGACCAGTGGGAGGGCCCGCTCTGGAAGCTGGTCACCGATCGGCCGCCGAACTTCCTCGATCCGCGCGCCAAGAGCTGGGACGAGGAGCTCGTGGCGGTCGCCGACGAGGTTCTGGCGGAGCCCGGCAAAGAGGGCGTGCCGCTCTCCCGCTGGACCTGGGGGCGCCGCAACACCGCCGCCATCCGCAACGTCCTCTCGGGGGCGCTCCCCGTCGTCGGGCGCTGGCTCGACATGCCGGCCGAGCCGCTCGCCGGCGACGACCACATGCCCCGCGTGCAGCAGCCGTCGTACGGAGCTTCGGAGCGGATGGTAGTCTCGCCGGGAGCGGAAGGCCAGGGGCTCTTCCACATGCCGGGGGGAGAGAGCGCCAACCCGCTCTCCCCGCACTACCGGGACGCTCACGCCGCCTGGGCGAAGGGGGAGCCGACCCCCTTCCTGCCCGGGCCGGCGGTCGAGACGCTCACTCTGATCCCCGCTGCCGCGAGGAGCGCCACGGCGGCGGGCCACCGCTAGGCGATCCCGCCGCGGGCGAGAAAGGCGAAGAGGAGACTATGGGGACCATCAGCCGTGACCTACGCTGGGCTTTCCACAACATGCGCCGCAGCCCGGGCATCACGTTCGTCGTGGTGCTCTCGCTCGCGCTGGCGATCGGGGTCAACACCGCGGTGTTCAGCGTCGTCAACTCCTTCCTCCTGCGCCCGCTGCCCATCCAGGCGCTCGACCGGATGGTGCGGGTGCGCGAGGTCTTCGGCAAACCGGGGGAGGAGCCCGACATCCGCAGCATGTCGATCGACACCTACCTCCAGTGGCAGCGGAGCAACCGCGTCTTCACCGGCATCGGCGCCGGGCTCGACGTCGACATGACCCTGACCGAGCCGGACCGGCCGCCCGAGCGCCTGACCGCCATCCAGATGACGCAGAACTTCTTCCCCGTGCTCGGGGTGCGACCGATGCTCGGCCGCAACCTCCTGCCCGAGGAGGACCGCCCCGGCGGCCCCAGAGTCGCGCTGATCAGCCACCGGCTGTGGGCCAGCCACTACGCCGCGGACCCCCATGCCCTCGGCCGGACCGTCAACCTGGACGGAGTGCCCTCCACCATCATCGGCGTCATGCCCCGCGGCTTCCGCCACCCGTACGACGCCGACGTCTGGGTGCCGGCGGCCTTCGTCCCCAACTCCCCCGCGCTGTCGAACCTCTACACCCCGGCGCGCTTGAAGCCCGGCGTCACCCTGGAGCAGGCCCAGGCGGATATGGAGGATCTGGTGCGCACCCTGGCGCGCGAGCACCCGCTCCCCGGCGCGCCGGCCTCGGTCCAGCTGCGCTCCCTGCGCGGCGATCTGGTGCAGGGGCTCGACAAGAAGCTCCTCCTCCTCACCATCGCGGCCGGCTTCGTCCTCCTCATCGCCTGCGCCAACGTCTCGAACCTCCTCCTGGCCAAGAGCCTGACCCAGGAGACCGAGGTGGCGGTGCGAGTCGCCATGGGAGCGACGCGGCAGCGCCTCGTCCGGCAATTCCTCACCTACAGCATCCTCCTGGCCTTCTTAGGCGGAGCCGCCGGCCTGCTGCTCAGCTACTGGGGGGTCAAGCCGCTGGTCGCCCTCTCCCCCGCCGTCGAGTCGCTGGCCGAGTTCGACACCGAGCCGCGGCTGGACCTCCCGACCCTCGCTTTCACGCTCCTCGTCGCGACCCTGGTCGGGGCGGCGTTTGGACTCGCCCCCGCCCTCCGCGTCTCACGGTCGAATCTCAACAGCTCGCTCAAGGAGGGCGGGCGCTCGCGGACCATGGGGAGCACCGGACTGCGCCTGTTGAACGGCTTCGTGGTGTCCGAGGTCGCCCTGGCGGTCGTCCTCTTAGTCGGCGCCGGCCTGATGCTGCAGAGCTACGAGAAGGTCCGTCACAAAACGCGCGGCTTCGATCCGAGAAACCTCTTCTCCTTCCAGGTGAGCTTCCCCGGCAGCCACTATCCCGAGGAGCGGCAGAAGGCGAGCTTCGTCCGCCAGGCGGTCGAACGTCTCCGCCACCTGCCCGGGGTGTCGGTCGCCGGCGCGACGACGACCCAGCCCATGTTCCAGGGCCAGAACTACATCTCCTGGAACGTCGAAGGGCATCCGGCCGACCCGGCGCGGGGCTTCTATATCGCCCACTACCGGATGATCACGCCGTCCTATCTCCAGGCGATCCGGATCCCGCTGCTCGAAGGGCGCGGCTTCACCGAGCACGACGACGAAAAAGCTCCCGGGGTCGTCCTGGTGAGCCAGTCGCTCGCGAGGCGCTACTGGCCCGGCGAGAGCCCCCTGGGCAAACGGCTGAAGCGCGGCCGCTACGACTCCACGCGGCCGTGGCTGACCGTGGTCGGTACGGTGGGAGACGTCGTCGAGACGGCCAACCCGGACAACCCCTCGGTGACCTCGGAGGCCCTGTACCTCCCCTACGCGCAGGCCAACCTGCCGGCCATCGATTCGATCACCTTCGTGCTCAAGAGCGGCTCGGACCCCAACGCTCTCCTCTCCCCGGCGCGCCAGACGATCGCGGCGCTCGACCCCAACGAGCCGGTCTACGACGCCGCGACCCTGGACGAGCGTATCCTCGAGCGGACCAAGCAGGACCGCCTAAGCGCCCTCCTCTACTGCATCTTCGGCGTCATGGGCCTGGTCCTCTCGGTGGTCGGCCTCTACGGGGTGCTCTCCTTCGCGGTCAGCCAGCGCCGGCGCGAGATCGGCATCCGCTCGGCGATGGGCGCCCGGCCGCGGGACCTGAGGCGGCTGATCTTCGGCCGCGCCCTCTCCCTGACCCTCGTCGGGCTCGCCGTCGGGGCGGCCGGCGCCTGGCTCCTCGCCCGGTCGCTCGCCACCCAGCTCAACGACGTCGATCCGGGAGACCCACTCACCTTCTCAGGCGCCCTGGTGGTCCTCGCGGTCATCACCCTGGCGTCGGGCTACATCCCCGCCAGCCGGGCGGCGAAAATGGACCCCGTGCGGGCTCTGCGCTACGAATGAGCAGCCGTCTCAAAGGTTTCCCGGCCTTCGCCCTCGTCTGCCTGGGGCAGGCGGTCTCGATGCTGGGCTCCGGCCTGACCAGCTTCGCGGTGGGGGTCTGGATCTACCGCAAAACCGGATCGGTGACCCAGTATGCCCTGATCGCGTTCTGCGCCGTGGCTCCCCTCACCTTCCTCTCGCCCCTGGCCGGCGCCCTGGTCGACCGCTGGGACCGGCGCCGGGTGATGATCGCGAGCGACGCCGGCGCCGGCGCCGCCACTCTGATGCTCGCCCTCCTCTTCTGGGCCGGCCGGACCGAGCTGTGGAGCCTCTGCCTGGCGACGGTCTTGAGCTCGGTCTTCCGCGGTCTCCGCTTCCCCGCTCTCGCCGCCTCCATCCCCCTCATGGTGGGCAAGGAACATCTGGGGCGCGCCAACGGCATGACCGAGATCGGCAATGCCTTGAGCCAGCTCCTCGCCCCCGTCGTCGCGGGGTTCCTGGTGGCGGCGATTCAGATCCGCGGCGTGATTTTCCTCGACTTCGCGACCTTCCTGGTCGCCATCGTCTCGCTCCTCGCCGTCGCCATCCCCAACCCGCCGCGGGAGACCGGGGAAATCGCGGCGACGCCGGAGCGGCGCCCGCTCCTCGTCGAGGCCAAGGACGGCTGGATCTACATCCGGGAGAGAAACGGCCTGCTCGGCATCCTCGCCCTGGCGAGCGTGATCAACTTCGCGATCGGCCTCGTCCAGACCCTCATCACGCCGCTCATCCTGAGCTTCGCCTCGCCGGCCGTCCTGGGGGTCGTCCTCTCCATCGCGGGCTCCGGGATGCTCCTGGGCAGCCTGCTCATGGCCGTCTGGGGGGGGCCGCGCCGGCAGGTGATGGGCATGCTCGGCTTCCTGGCCGTCCAGGGGGTGACCCTCGTCTGCGGCGGCCTGCGCCCCAGCGCCGCGCTGGTCGGGGCGTCCGCCTTCCTCTACCTGGTCTGTCTGCCGATCATCGTCAGCTGCAGCCAGGCGATCTGGCAGAAGAAGGTTCCGCCCGCCATGCTGGGACGGATCTTCGCCATCCGGCAGATGACCTCGGCGGCCGCGTTGCCGATCGCCTACCTGCTCGCCGGTCCCATGTCCGACCGCCTCTTCGAGCCTCTCCTCGCGGCGCACGGCCCGCTCGCCGGCACCCTGGGCCGGGTGATCGGGGTGGGACCCGGCCGCGGCATCGGCCTCCTCTTCATCACCCTCGGCATCCTCCTCGCGACCGCCGTGGCCCTGGCCTTCGCCTACAAGCCGCTGTGGAACCTCGAGCGCGACCTGCCGGACCGGCTCCCCGAGGGGCTCGGCGCGAGCGCGTCCTGAAAGGTCGGGTCATGCCGCCGATGCCGCCGACGCCGCCTCAGAGCCTGATCGAAGCCCTCGAACGGGCGCGTGCACAGTCGGAGGAGCCGGCGGCGGCCGGCGTGCGCGCGACGCTCGCGGCGCTCGCGGCGTTCTCTCCGGTCGAGCGGCAGGCGGCGGTCGTCGCCTATCTCGCTCAGCGGGTGGGAGAGGCGGCCCGGCTCCCGCCCGGCCGCCTCGGGCCGGGCTCCCCCTTGGTCGGTCTCGATTCGCTTTCGGCCCTGGAGCTCAAGAGCACCGTCGAGGACGAGCTCGGCGTGGCGCTGCCGGTCTCCCTCCTGCTCGAAGGAGAGACCCTCGAACGCCTCGCCGCGGAGACGCTCGCGCTGTGGGCGGGGGCGGAAGAGGCGGCGGAAGAACCGCTCCGCCCCGCGGCCTCGCCGCCCGCCGAGTTCCCCCTCTCCCCGGGCCAGCGCGCGCTCTGGTTCCTCGACCGCCTGGCTCCGGAGAGCGCGGCCTATCACGTCGCCGCGGCGGCGCGTACGGCGCGCGGGCTCGACGCCCCGGCGCTCCGCCGGGCCTGCCAGGCGCTGGTCGACCGGCACCCGGTCCTCCGCACCACCTTCGAGTCCCGCCGCGGCGAGCCGGTGCAGCGGGTGCGCGAGCGGATGGAGATCGACTTCGCGGTCCTCCCCGCCGCGGGCGCGGACGCCGCGGCGCTCGCCGACCATCTCCACGCGGAGGCCTTCCGTCCCTTCGACCTCGAGCGGGGACCTCTCGTCCGGGTCCGGGTGCTGGAGCGCTCCGGCGAGGAGCGGGTGGTCCTCTTCTCCCTCCACCACCTGGTCACGGACTTCGCGTCGCTCGCCCTCCTCCTGCGCGAGCTTTCGGCCCGCTACCGCGAGGCGGTGGGCGGTGCGCCGCCCTCCTCCGGAGAGCTTGCCGCGTCCGCCTTCTCCTACGCCGACTACGTCGACTGGCAGCAGAGGCGGCTCGCCGACGCGGCGGGAGAGCGGCTCTGGATCTACTGGCGGGAGCGCCTCGCCGGCCCCCTCCCCGACCTCGACCTCCCGACCGACCGGCCCCGGCCGGCGGTCCAGACCCATCGCGGGGGCGCCTCGTCGCTGCGGCTCGATCTCCTCGACCCGCTCCTGGCCCTGGGGCAGCGCCGGGGCACGACCCTCTACACCGTCCTCCTGGCAGCCTTCCAGGTTCTGCTCCATCGCCACTCGGGGCAGGTGGACGTACTCGTCGGCTCGCCGGTCTCCGGCCGCACCCACGCCGCATGGGCCGAACTGCCCGGCTACCTGGTGAACGCCGTGGTGCTGCGCGGCGACCTCGCGGGCGACCCGCCCTTCGCCGCGCACCTCGAACGGGCCGGCCGCGACGTCCGCGACGCCCTCACGCACCAGGACTTCCCCTTCCCGCTCCTCGCCGAGCGCCTGCGGCCGCTGCGCGACCCCGGCCGCTCCCCTCTGTTCCAGGTTCTCTTCACCCTCCAGCGCTCGCACCTGCCGGGCGGCGAGGCGCTCGCCGCCCTCGCCCTGGGGGAGGAAGGGGTGGAGGCCGAGCTGGGCGGCCTATCGCTCAACCCGCTCCCCCTCGCGCGGCGGCCGGCGCAGCTCGACCTGGCGCTGGAGGCGGCGGAGGTGGGCGGCCGGCTCGCCGCCGTCCTCCGCTACAACGCCGACCTCTTCGACGGCGCGACCGCCGGGCGGATGCTCGGCCACCTCGCCGTCCTCCTCGCCGCGGCCGCCGAGCGGCCCGAGACGCCGGTCGGCGACCTCCCCCTGCTCACCGCTGCCGAGCACCGGCAGCTCCTCGGCGAGTGGAACGCCACGGGCCTGCCCTTTCCGCGCGACCTCGGCGTCCACCAGCGGTTCGAGGAGCGGGCGGGCCGGCACCCGGAGGCGATCGCCCTGGAGATGGAGGGGGGATGGCTCACCTACCGCGAGCTCGACCGGCGCGCCGGCCGGCTGGCCCACCGTCTGCGCCGCGCAGGCGTCGGCCCCGAGGTGCCGGTCGCCCTCTACCTCGAGCGCTCGCCGGAGATGATCGTGGCACTCCTCGGTGTCCTCAAGGCGGGCGGGGCCTACCTGCCGCTCGACCCCTCCTACCCGGAGGAGCGCCTGGCTTTCATGCTGGAGGACTCCGGGGTGCGCGTCCTCCTCACCGCGGAGCCGCTCTCGCCCCCGGGCTCGTTCGCCGGCACGGTCCTCCGCCTTCCCGTGAGTGGACCGGAGACGGCCGAGAGCGGCGCGATGCCTGCGACACCGGTCGCCCCCGACGGGCTCGCCTATCTGATCTACACCTCGGGCTCGACGGGTCAGCCCAAGGGGGTGCTCGTCCGCCACTCCTCCGTGGTCAACTTCCTGACCTCGATGGGCCGGGAGACGGGCCTCGCGGCCGGCGACGTCCTGCTCTCGGTGACCACTCTCTCCTTCGACATCGCGGCGCTGGAGATCTTCCTCCCCCTCTGCGTGGGCGCCCGCCTGGCCCTGGTCTCCCGGGAGACGGCGGGCGACGGCGCGGCTCTCGCCGCCGCCCTCGAACGGTCCGCGGCGACCGCCCTGCAGGCGACCCCCGCCACCTGGCGGCTCCTCCGCGCCGCCGGCTGGGAAGGGCGGCGCGGCCTCACGCTCCTCTGCGGCGGCGAGGCCCTGCCGCGCGAGCTCGCGGCCGAGCTCCTGCCGCGCGGCGCCGCGCTGTGGAACCTCTACGGTCCGACCGAGACGACGATCTGGTCGGCCGCCGGCCGGGTCGCGGCGGAGAAGGGCCCTGTCCCCTTAGGGCCGCCGATCGCCAACACGGCGCTCCACCTGCTCGACCGCGCGCTCCAGCCGGTGCCGGTCGGGGTCCCGGGCGAGCTCTGGATCGGCGGCGCCGGTCTCGCCCGCGGCTACCATCGCCGGCCCGAGCTGACCGCCGAGCGGTTCGCCCCCGATCCCTGGGGCGAGGCCGGGGCGCGCCTCTACCGGACGGGCGACGTGGCACGCCGCCGCACCGACGGCAGGATCGACTTCCTCGGCCGCGTCGATCACCAGGTGAAGCTGCGCGGCCACCGTATCGAGCTGGGCGAGATCGAGGCCCACCTCGCCCGGCATCCGGCGGTACGCGAGGCCGTCGTTCTGGCGCGGGAGGACCGGCCCGGCGACCGGCGGCTGGTCGCCTACGTCCTCCCCGCGGCCGCGGCGCTGGCGAGCGCCGACCTCCGCGCGCATCTCCGCGCCCACCTCCCCGAGCCCATGGTGCCGGGGAGCTTCGTCTTCCTCACCGCCTGGCCGCTCACCCTGAACGGCAAGATCGACCGCCGGGCCCTGCCTGCGCCCTCCCAGGAAGACACCGCCGCCTCTCTCTCCTCCTCGGGCCACCTGCCGCCACGGCCGGGCCTCGAACGGACGATCGCGGCGATCTGGCAGGAGGTGCTCGGGGTGCCGCGGGTCGGCCTCGCCGACAACTTCTTCGACCTCGGCGGCCACTCGCTCCTCCTCGCCCGGGTCCAGGCCCGGCTCAAGGAGGAGCTGCCGGGGGCTGAGCCGAGCATGGTCGACCTGCTGCGCCACCCGACGGTCGGCGCCCTCGCCAACTTCCTGGGGGAGACGGGGAAACTGCCGGCGCGGCGTTCTCGACCGCGCCGTGCGCCGCTGAAGCACGGCGAGGGGACCGACATCGCCGTCATCGCCATGACCGGCCGCTTCCCCGGCGCCGCCGACGTCGAGCGCCTGTGGCAGAACCTGCGCAATGGTGTCGAGTCGATCGTCCCCCTCGGGGACGAAGAGCTGCGAGCGGCCGGGGTCGCCCCCGAGCTCCTCGCCGATCCCGCCTATGTCAAGGCGGCGGCGGTGCTCGACGGGGTCGAGAGCTTCGACGCCCCCTTCTTCGGCTACAACCCGCGCGAGGCCGAGACCCTCGACCCCCAGCACCGTCTCTTCCTCGAATGCGCCTGGGAGGCCCTGGAGCTCGCCGGCTACGATCCCGAGCGCTATCCCGGGGCGGTCGGGGTCTACGCCGGGGTGGGGTTGAACGCCTACCTGCTCAACAACCTGCGCGGCAATCGCGAGTTCCTGGACGCGGTGGGGAGCTACCAGGCGTTCATCTCGAACGACAAGGACTTCGTCCCCACCCGGGTCTCCTACAAGCTGAACCTCAGAGGGCCGAGCATCAACGTCCAGACCGCCTGCTCGAGCTCGCTCGTCGCCGTCCACCTGGCCCGCCAGGCCCTGCTCTCGGGCGAGTGCGACATGGCGCTCGCCGGCGGCGTCTCGATCGCCGTGCCCCACCGCGTCGGCTATCTCTACCAGGCGGGGGGATCCCGTCGCCCGACGGCCACTGCCGGGCCTTCGACGCGCGGGCGAAGGGGACGGTGCGCAGCAACGGCGTCGGCATCGTGGTCCTGAAACGCCTGGAGGACGCCCTGGCCGACGGCGATCGGGTGCGGGCGGTGATCCGCGGCTCCAGTATCAACAACGACGGCTCCGGGAAGGTCGGCTACACCGCCCCCAGCGTCGACGGCCAGGCCGAGGTGATCGCCGCCGCCCTGGAAGCGGCCGGGGTCTCCCCCGAGACCGTGGGGTACGTCGAGGCCCACGGCACCGGCACCGAGCTGGGCGACCCGATCGAGGTCGCCGCGCTCACCCAGGCCTACCGCGCGGCGGGCGCCTCCCGGCGCGGCTTTTGCGCCCTGGGGTCGGTCAAGACCAACCTCGGCCACCTGGACACCGCGGCGGGGGTCGTCGGCCTGATCAAGGCGGTACTGGCGGTCGAGAGCGGCGAGCTGCCGGCGAGCCTCCACTTCGAAGAGCCCAACCCCAACATCGATTTCGCGGCGAGCCCGTTCCGGGTCAACACCGCCCTCACCGCCTGGCAGGGGGAGGCCGGGGCGCCGCGCCGCGCCGGCGTCAGCTCCTTCGGCATCGGCGGCACCAACGTCCACCTGGTGCTCGAAGAGCCGCCCGCGGCCGCGCCCGCCGGCGCCGCGCGGCCGGCCGAGCTCCTCCTCCTTTCGGCGCGGAGCGCCGCCGCCCTGGAGGCGGCGACCGCCAACCTCGCGACCTATCTCGCGGACCACCCCGAGCTCATGCCCGCCGAGCTCGCCGACCTTGCCTACACCCTGCAGGTCGGCCGGCGGGCGTTCACCCATCGCCGCATGGCGGTCTGCCGGGGGTACGAGGACGCCCTGGCCGTCCTCGCCGGCCGCGATCCGGAGCGGCGGCTCGACGGCGTCGCCGAGCCTGGCCATGCCGGCAATGCTGGCAATGCTGGCAATGCTGGCAATGCCGGCGCCCCTGCGGTCGTCTTCCTCTTCCCGGGCCAGGGGGCGCAGCACCCCGGGATGGGGGCCGACCTCTACCGCGGCGAGCCGCTCTTCCGTGCCGCGGTGGACGAAGGGGCGGAGCTTCTGCTCCCCCACCTCGGGTTCGACCTGCGCTCGGTGCTCTACCCCGGTCCCGACGAGATCGAGGAAGCGGCCCGCCGGCTCGACCGGACCGGCGTCACCCAGCCGGCCCTCTTCGTCGTCGAGCACGCGCTCGCCCGGCTGTGGATCTCCTGGGGGGTGCGCCCGCAGGCGATGCTCGGCCACAGCGTCGGCGAGCTGGTCGCGGCCTGCCTGGCCGGGGTCTTCTCGTTCGCCGACGCCCTCGTCCTCGTCGCCGCGCGCGGGCGTCTGATGGAGGAGCTGCCGGGCGGCGCCATGCTCGCCGTGCCGCTGCCCGAGCGCGACCTCGTTCCCGTCCTGGGGAGCGACCTGGCGCTCGCCGCGGTCAACGGCTCCGCCGCCTGTACCGCCTCGGGGCCGGAGGAGGCGATCGAGAACCTGGCGCGCCGGCTCGCCGAGCGCGGCGTCGAGGTCCGGCGGCTCCACGTCTCCCACGCCTTCCACTCGGCGGGGATGGACCCCGCCGTGGACGCCTTCGCCGAGCGGGTGCGCGGCGTCGAGCGCCATCCGCCGCGGCTCCCCTTCCTCTCCAACGTGAGCGGCACCTGGATCACGCCGGCCGAGGCCACCGACCCCGCCTACTGGGGGCGCCACCTGCGCGCCACCGTGCGTTTCGCGGCCGGCGTCGCGGAGCTCTCCCGGGAGCCCGGCCGGGTCCTCCTGGAGGTCGGCCCCGGCCAAACCCTCACCACCCTCGTCCGCCAGCCTTCCCGGGCGGCGATCCCTTCGATGCGCCATCCGCGGACGCCGCGCCCCGACTTGGACCTCCTGCTCGAAGCCCTGGGCCGGCTCTGGATGGCCGGCGTGCCGATCGACTGGGACGGCTTCCACGCCGACGCAAGACGGCACCGTCGGACCCTGCCAACCTATCCCTTCGAACGCCAGCGGTACTGGATTGAGCCGGGGGTCGAGCCGGCCGGGCAGGCGGGGCGACCTGCCCGCCGGGCGCCGGGGGTGGACGGCTGGCTCTACGCCCCGCTCTGGCGGGAGACCGTGCCGCCCGAGCTCTCGAAGGCGCCGGAATGCGGCCTCTGGCTGGTGCTCGCCGACCGCTCCGGGCTCGCCCTGCGGCTCGCCACAAAGCTGGCTCAGCGCGGCCACGAGGTAGTGACCGTTGAAGGCCCCCTGCAGCACGAGGCCTACGACGCCTGCCTCGCCCGCCTCGACCGGGCGCCGGACCACGTCGTCCACGCCTGGGCGGTCGATCCGCTCGCCTCCTCCGCGGAGGGCACCCGCCTCTTCGACAGCCTCCTCCTCCTCGCCCAGGCCGCGGGCCGGCGGGGCGGGTCCGCCCCAGAGCGCTGGACCGTCCTGTCGAGCGGCCTCCACCGCCTGCCGGGCGAGGGCGCGAACGAGCCCGGGAAGGCCCTGGTGCTCGGCCCCTGCCGGGTGCTCTCCCAGGAGTACCCCCACCTCGCCTGCCGGAGCGTGGACGTGAGCCTGCCGGGCAATCTCGGCGATCCCGGCGATCCCGACGAGCTCGAAGATCTCGTCGAACGGCTGGTCGCCGAACTCGAGGCGGGCTCCTCCCCTCCGATCGTCGCCTGGCGGGGGGAGGGGCGCTGGACGCAGACCTACGAGCCGGTCCGGCTTCCCGCGCCGGCCACGTCTCCGGAGGACGAGCCGCTGCCGCGCCTGCGCGAAGGCGGGGTCTACCTCGTGACCGGCGGCCTGGGCGGCCTCGGCCTCACCTTCGCCGAGCTCCTCGCCCGGCGGGCACACGCCCGGCTCGTGCTCGTCGGGCGTCGCGCCGATCGCGCGCTCGCCGCGGAGCGCCTGGCGCGCCTGGAAGACCTCGGCGCCGAAGTCCTCGTGGCGGCGGGCGACGTGACCGATCCGGAGTCGATGGCAGCGGTCGTCGCCCTGGCCCGCCGGCGCTTCGGCGCGATCCATGGGGTGATCCACGCCGCCGGCCTCCCCGGAGGCGGCCTCATCCAGATGAAGAGCCCGGAGGCCGCCGCCCGGGTCCTCGCCCCCAAGCTGCAGGGCACCCTGGTGCTCGAACGGGCCTTGGCCGGGGAGCCGCTCGACTTCTTCCTCCTCTGCTCGTCGATCACCGGTATTCTGGGCGGCTTCGGCCAGGTCGACTACTGCGCCGCCAACACCTTCCTCGACGCCTTTGCCCGTAGCCGCGCCACGCGCCGCGGCACCTTCTACGCCGCGATCGACTGGGACCGCTGGCGGGAGGTCGGCATGGCCGCCTCCCCCCCTGCGCCCACCGTTCCCCTCCACCCGCTCCTCGACCGCTGCCTCGCCGCGACGTCCGAGCGGGCGGTCTACGCCACCCGGCTCGCCGTCCCCGAGCGCTGGATCCTCGCCGAGCACCGCATCCTGGGGCGCGCCACCGTCCCCGGCACCGCCTACCTGGAGATGGCGCGGGCGGCCTTCGAGCTGGCCGCCGGGGCCGGCCCGGTCGAGATCCGTGAGGCGGTGTTCCTCACCCCGCTGGTCGTGGAGGACGGCGAGGCGGCCGACGTCCTCATCGCCCTCGAACGGGAGGGCGAAGGGTATCGCTTCCGGGTGTCGAGCACGCCGGCCGGCGCCGCGGCGGGAGCGCGCGAGCACGCGCGCGGCCGGGTCGGCCGGCCGGCCGGCCCAACCCAGGCCCCGCGGCGTTTCGACATCGGGGAGATCCTCGCCCGCTGCGCCGACGACCTGGGGAGCGCCGGCCTGGCCCACGCCCGCGGCCTCGCCGGGTTCCTGGAGACCGGCCCGCGCTGGCAGAACCTCACGGCCATGCGGGGCGGAGCGGGCGAGAGCCTCGCCACCCTGGAGCTCGCCCCCGGCTTCGCCGCCGATCTGGCCTCCCACGCCCTCCACCCCGCCCTCCTCGACGTGGCGGCAGGGTCGGTCCAGCTGCGGGCGGAGGGGAACTACCTCCCCCTGGCCTACGAATCGCTCCGCCTCCACTCTCCCCTGCCGGCGCGGATCTACAGCTATGCCCGCTACCGCGGGGAGAGCGGCGACACCCTCACCTGCGACCTCTCGCTCCTCGATCCGGAAGGCGAGGAGCGGGTGGCGATCTCCGGCTTCTCCATGAAACGGGTGGGAGAAGAGGCTGCGGCGCAGCTCCGCGCCCTGGCGGGACCGGGCGAGGCAGATCGGCGGGACGGAGTGCCGGCGGCCGCCAATCCCGCCAATCCCGCCGATCCCCGCTTCGCGGCCCTGGTCTCCGGCCGCTACGGCGTCCAGGGCGGCGGCATTGCGCCCAGCGAGGGAGCGGAGGTACTCTGCCGCGTGCTCGGCGGCCGGCTCCCCCAGGTCGTCGTCTCGACCCTGGACTTAGACACCGCCATGGCGGAGGCGGCCGCCTGGACCGGCGCCCGCATCGCCGAGGAGCTCACGGCTCTCTCCGCGCCGCTCCCGGCGCAGGCCCGCCCCGCCGTCCCGACCCGCTACATCGCCCCGGGCAGCGACCTGGAACAGCGGATCGCCGCCGTCTGGCAGCGGGTGTTGGGAATCGCGCAGATCGGCATCCACGACAACTTCTTCGAGCTCGGCGGCACCTCGCTGTCAGGAGTGCAGCTCGTCGCCGAGCTCAAGAAAGCCCTGGACATGGAGATCCCCTCGGTCAGCATCTTCGAGGCGCCGACGGTCGCGGCCCTCGCCCGGCATCTCGCGCCGCCGGCGGACCGGCCGGCCTTCGCCGACGCCCGGGAGCGCGCCCAGAAGAAGCAGGAGGTGCTCGAGCGCCAGCGCGCGCAGCTCCTGGAGAGCCGGAGGAGGGGGGCTCGTGCCGGGATCTGATCTCCCGGATCTTCCCGCTCTCCCCGCCGACGTCGAGGCGGCGCTCGCCGCGGCCGGGCCGCGCGACATCGCCGTGATCGGCATGTCCGGGCGCTTCCCCGGGGCGCGCGACCTGGACCAGTTCTGGACCAACCTGCGGGACGGCGTGGAGGGGATCACGACCTTCTCCGACGCGGAGCTCCGGGCGGCGGGAGTGCCGGAGTCGCTCCTCGCCCACCCCGACTACGTCAAGGCGGGGAGCCCGCTCGCAGGGATCGAGGACTTCGACGCCCTCTTCTTCGGCTACAGCGCGAGAGACGCCGAGATCCTCGACCCCCAGCAGCGCCTCTTCCTGGAGCACAGCTGGGCGGCGCTGGAGGACGCCGGGCACCGCCCGGGCGGCTACCCCGGCCTCATCGGGGTCTATGCCGGGGTGGCCTGGAACACCTACCTCCTGACCCAGCTCGCCACCCGCCCGGAGCTCTTCGCGCGCGGCGGCGGCTTCCAGCTGTTCATCTCGAACGACAAGGACTTCATGCCCACCCGGGTCTCCTACAAGCTCAATCTGAAAGGCCCGAGTCTCATCGTCCAGACCAGCTGCTCGACCTCGCTGGTGGCGATCCACCTCGCCTGCCTGTCGCTCTTGAACTACGAGTGCGACCTGGCGCTCGCCGGCGGGGTGACGGTCAAGGTGCCGCAGGTCGAGGGCTACTTCTACGAGGAGGGAGGGCTCGCCTCGCCGGACGGCCACTGCCGGGCCTTCGACGCGCGGGCGGCGGGGACCGTCTTCGGGAGCGGCGTCGGGGTGGTCGTCCTGAAGCGCCTGGCCGACGCCCTGGCCGACGGCGACCGGGTGCGCGCCGTGGTCAAGGGCTCGGCGATCAACAACGACGGCTCGGTCAAGGTGAGCTACACGGCCCCCAGCGTCGAGGGGCAGTCGGAGGTGGTGGCCGCGGCCCAGGCAGTGGCGGGGGTCGACCCGGAGAGCCTCCAGTACGTCGAGACCCACGGCACCGGAACCGCCCTGGGCGACCCGATCGAGGTCGCGGCCCTCTCCAAGGTCTTCACCGCGGCGACCGCTCGCCGCGGCTTCTGCGCCTTGGGGTCGGTCAAGAGCAACGTCGGCCACTTGGACGCGGCGGCGGGGGTCGCCGGCTTCATCAAGACCGTGCTCGCCTTGGAGCACCGACAGATCCCACCCAGCCTCCACTTCGAGCAGCCCAACCCCAAGATCGACTTCGCGGCGAGCCCCTTTTTCGTCGCCGCCGAGCTCGCCGACTGGCCGGCCCCCGAAGCCGGCGGGCCGCGCCGGGCCGGGGTGAGCTCCTTCGGGGTCGGCGGCACCAACGCCCACCTGATCCTCGAAGAGGCCCCGGCGGGCTGGGCGATATCAGCGACATCGGCGAGATCGGCCAGCCCCGGGCGCTCGGAGCAACTGCTCCTCCTCTCCGCCCGCAGCAAAGCGGCCCTCGCGGAGAGGACGGTCCAGCTCGCCGATCGCCTGGAAGCCGATCCTGGGCTCGCCCTGGCCGATGTCGCCTACACCCTGGCGGCCGGGCGGACCGTCTTCCGCCACCGCCGGGCCGTAGTGGCGCGGGACGGTGCCGAGGCGGTCGCGGCGCTCCGCGGCCTCGATCCGGCCCGGGTGTCGACCGCGGCCGACAGCCAGGAGCCGCGGCGACGGCCGGTGGTCTTCCTCTTCCCCGGACAGGGGGCGCAGTTCCCCGGCATGGGCGAAGAGCTCTACCGCGGGGAGACCGTCTTCCGCGCCGAGGTAGACCGCTGCGCCGAGCTCCTCGCCCCCCACCTGGGGCTCGACCTGCGCCAGGTTCTCTATCCGTCGGTCGGCAATGCCGGCGATACCGGCGGGAACGGCGGGAACGGCGGGAACGGCGAGGCGGCGCGCCGGCTGGAGCCGACGGCGCTCGCCCAGCCGGCGCTCTTCACCGTCGAGTACGCCCTCGCCCGGCTCTATATGTCCTGGGGCATCGAGCCGCAGGCCCTCCTCGGCCACAGCGTCGGCGAGTGGGTGGCGGCCTGCCTGGCCGGCGTCTTCGCGCTCCCCGACGCCCTCGCCCTGGTCGCCGCCCGCGGCCGGCTGATGCAGGAGCAGCCCGGCGGCGCCATGCTCGCCGTGCCGCTCGCCGAAGAAAAGCTGCTGCCGCTCCTCGGGCCGCGGCTCGCGATCGCCGCGGTCAACGAGCGCGAGCGCACGGTGGTCTCGGGTCCGGCCGAGGCGGTCGACGAGCTCGAACGGCGGCTCGCGGAGCGCGGCCTTTCCGGCCGGCGCCTCCACACCTCGCACGCCTTCCACTCGGCGATGATGGACCCCGTCCTCGCACCGTTCGAAGAGCGGGTGCGGAGCGTGCCCCGGCAGGCGCCGCAGATCCCCTTCCTCTCGAACGCCAGCGGCACCTGGATCGCCGCCGGCGAGGCGGAGGACCCGGCCTACTGGACGCGCCAGCTGCGCCGGCCGGTCCGCTTCGCCGCCGCCCTCGCCGAGCTGGCGGGCGATCCCGAGCGGGTGCTCCTGGAGGTCGGCCCGGGCCGGACGCTTTCGACCCTCGCCCGGCGCCAGGCCGAGCGCCACGTCGTCGTCTCCTCGCTGCGCCATCCCGGCGATGCCGGAGGCGACCTGCTCCCCCTGCGGACCGCTCTCGGCCGGCTCTGGTTGGCGGGCGTCGAGATGGACTGGAACGGCTTCTTCGCCGGCGAGCGGCGCCGGCGGGTGGCGCTGCCGACCTACCCCTTCGAGCGCCAGAGGTATTGGATCGAAAAGCGGATCGAAGGGCGGCGGCGGGACGAGCGGGCGACGGCCGAGGCCGCCGAGGCTCACGGCGAGCCGCAGAAGCGGCCGGACCCGGCGGACTGGTTCTACGCCCCGGCCTGGCAGAGCACCGCCCCGCCTCGTCCGCTCGCCCCCGGCGACCTGGCGACGGACCGCCGGCGCCGCTGGCTGGTCTTCCTCGACGAGCACGGCCTGGGCGAGGGGATCGCCGGCCGCCTCGCCGCCGAGGGTTGCCAAGTCACCACCGTGGCCCTTGACTCCGATCCCACCGATGCCGCCGATCCTGCCGGCCTTTCCGGGCGGCTCGCCGAGCTGGCGCGCACGGGCGGGATGCCGGACGCCGTGGTCCACGCCTGGAGCGTCGGCCCCGCCCCGGGCGAAGCGGGGCGCGCCCGCTTCGCCGCGGCGCAGGAGCGCGGGTTTTTGAGCCTGCTCTCCCTCGCCCAGGCGCTCGCCGCCCACCCGGCTCCCGTCGAGCTCTGGGTCCTGACCAGCGGTCTCCACCGGATCACCGGGCGGGAAGACCTGACGCCGGAGCGGGCGACCGTCCTCGGGCTCTGCCGGGTGATCCCGCAGGAGCTCCCCGCGGTCGCCTGCCAGGCGATCGACGTCGCCCTGCCGGAAGGCGGCTGGGCGAGCCGGGAGGGCGAGGCGCTGGTCGGGAGAGTCCTCGCCGAGATCGCCGCCGGTCCCTCCGGGCACCTCCTCGCCGACCGCGACGGCCGGCGCTTCGAGCAGGTCTTCCCGCCGCTCCGGCTGCACGGCGAGGGCCGACCGCCGCGCCCCCTCCGCGCCGTGCGTCCACGCGGCGTCTACCTGGTGACCGGCGGTCTCGACGGGGTCGGCTTCGGCCTGGCGCGCCACCTGGCGGAGACCGCGGCCGCCCGCCTGCTCCTCGTCGAGGGACCGGCGACCACGACGACCGCGACGACCGCAGCGGACGCGGCGCGCCGCGCCGGGCGGGTGGGAGCGCTGGAGGCGGCCGGGGCGGAGGTGCTGGTCGTGGAGGCCCCGGGCTGGGAGGAGGGGGAGATCGCGGCCGCCGTGGCGCTGGCGCTGGCCCGCTGGGGGTCGCTCGACGGAGCGATCCACGCCGCCGGGGTGGTCGGCGAGCGCACCTTCCTGCCCCTCGCCGGGAGCGGACCGGAGGAGGTCGCCTGGCACTTCGTGCCCAAGGCGCACGGCCTGTTCGCTCTCGATCGCGCCCTCGCCGGTCGCCGGCTCGACTTCCGGGTCGCCGTCTCCTCGCTCGCCGCGGTTTTGGGTGGGGTCGGTTATGGCCCCTATGCCGCGGCGAACCTCTTCGTCGACGCCTTCGTCGAGAGCCGCAGCGGGGAGGAGGGCTGGCTGGGCATCCAGTGGGATGCCTGGGACGTCTGGGGCGACTGGAGGCTCGACGACGCGCCGCTCGGGGAGGTCCCGGTGACCGCCCTCTCCGCCGGCCTCGCCCGGCTGGCGATGACCCCGGCCGAGGGCGGCGAGGCCTTCCGGCGCATCCTGGCCGCCGCCACCTCTGAGCTGGTGACGATCTCGACCGCCGACCTGGCGGAGCGCAGGGCGGCGGCCTCGACCCGCGCCGCGGCGCGCGAGGCCGCCGCCGCCGGTGCCGCCAGTACAGCCGGTGCCGGCGGGGTGCCCACCGAGCGCCACGCCCGGCCGCCCCTTCCCACCCCCTACGTGGCGCCGGAGACCGAGCTGGAGGCGGCGATCGCCGAGGTCTGGCAGCGCACCTTCGGCTTCGAGCAGGTGGGCGTCCACGACAACTTCTTCGAGATCGGGGGCGACTCCTTCCTCGCCGTGCGCATGGCCTCCGAGCTCAAGCAGGCGCTCGCCATGGAGATCCCGGTGGCGAAGCTCTACCAGGGCCTGACGATCCGCGCTCTCGCCCAGCTTCTCGCGCCCGCCGAGAGCGCCGAGGAGCGGCTCGCCCAACACTTGGCGGAGCGCCGCGAGACGATGAGCCGGCGCCGCGAGTTCCTGGAGAGCCGGCGCGCCGGCAAACGGTCGTGAGCACCGACCGCATGGGGCGGCTCTCGCTCGGCCCCCACCCCGTCCTCCGCGAGCTGCTCTACGATCCGGGCCTCCGCGCCGACCGCGAGCACGTGCTCCCGCACCTCCTGCGCATCGACGCCGCCCATGTCCTCATGCTCGCCCGGCAGGGCATCCTGCCGCGCCCGGCCGCGGCGCAGCTCCTCGCCGTCCAGCGCGACCTGACCTCCCGGCTGGCCGCGGGAGAGGAGCTCTTCGCGGCGCCGGAAGCGCACCGCGGCCTCTTCTGGCTCTACGAGCGCGAGTACGTGACGCGGCTGGGCGGCGAGGTCGGCGGCGCGGCGCACGTGGCGCGCAGCCGCAACGACATCAACGCCGCGGTCGCCCGCCTGCGCCTGCGAGACGAGCTGCTCACCCTCCTCGATGCCTGCGACGCCCTCCTGGAGACGGCCTTTGCGCGCGCCGGGCGCGAGGCTTCGACCCTGATGAGCGGCTTCACCCACCTCCAGCCGGCGCAACCCGGCAGCCTGGGGCACTACCTGACCGGCGTCTCGGCAGAGCTCCTCCGCGGGGCGGAGTGGCTGGCGGCCTCGTTCCCGCTCCTCAACCGCTCGCCCCTGGGGGCGGCGGCGGGCGCCGGCACCTCGTTCCCGATCGACCGCGAGGCGGTCGCCTCCTGGCTCGGCTTCGACGCCGCGATCGAGAACTCGGCCGATGCCGTGGCGACGCGCGACTACGTCGTCCACCTGCTCTCCGCCCTCGCCCTCCTGGGCACCACCCTCACCCGGCTCGCCGGCGACCTGCAGAGCTGGGGGAGCTTCGCCTACGGTTTCCTCGGCTGGCCGGACGACCTGGTGAGCACCAGCTCGATCATGCCGCAGAAGCGGAACGCCTTCGTCTGGGAGAACGTCCGCGGCGAGGCGGTGGTGGCGGTGGGCGCCCTGGTCAACACCCTGGTGGGACTCAAAAACACCCCGTTCGCCAATGGCGTCGAGGTGAGCGGGGAGGCGACCGCGCACGTCTGGCCCGCCTGCCACGCCACCTCGAAGGCGCTCACCTTGACCGCGCTCCTCCTCGACCGCATGGAGGTCCGGCCGGAGCGCATGCGCGCCTTCCTCCAAGGGGCGGAGACCACGATGACGGCGCTCGCCGACCTCCTCGTCTCCCGCCACGGCCTGGCGTTCCGCACCGCCCACGACGCGGTCGGCGCCCTGGTGCGCGACCTCCCCGCGGGAGGTGAGGCCGCGCCCGGCGTCGTCGCGGAACGGCTGGCGGCGATCGTCGCCGCGGCCACCGGCCATCCCCTCCGGCTCGACGCCGCCGAGATCGCCGAGGTCGCCGCCGCCCTCGACCCCGAGCACGGCCTCCACGCCGCGCGCTTCGGCGGCGGTCCCGCCCCCGATGCGGTCGCCGACCAACTCCGCGCGCTCGGCGAGCGCCGGCTCCATCTTCACGACCAGATCGCCGCCTGGCGCCGGCGCCTCGCGGAGTCCGCGGCGCGGTTCGAAGAGGCGATCCAGGAGATCTGTCCGGCATGAGAAAATACACCTCGCTCCTCGACCTGATGAAGGATTCGCCGCTCGTCGCCATCGCGCCGCGGGAGGACGGGAACGGTCACGATGAAGGTGCGGGGCGGGCGCAGCTCTGGGCCCAGCTCGAGCTCGCCCTTCCCGGCGGCATGAAGGACCGACCGGCGCTCCAGATCGTCGAAGAGGCCGAGGCCGAAGGCCTGCTCCAGCCGGGCGGGGTGATCGTCGAGAGCTCCTCCGGCACCATGGCCGAGGGGCTGGCCCGCGCCGGAGCGCTCAAAGGCTACCGCGTCATCATCGTCACCGATCCGCGGATCGACGCCCTGACCTCGGCGAAGCTCCGCGCCCTCGGGGCCGAGCTGGAGATCGTCGACACCTACGAGGCCGTGGGCGGCTGGCAGTCGTCGCGCCTGCGCCGCCTGCAGCAGATCCTGGCGGCGATCCCCGGCGCGTTCTGGACCCGCCAGTACGACAACCCCGGCAACGCCGCGGCCTACCACCGGCTCGGCGGCGAGCTGGCCGAGTCCCTGGGGCCGGGGCTCGCCGCTCTGGTAGGGACGGTGGGGAGCGGCGGCTCCCTCTGCGGCATGGCGCGCGGCGTCCTGAAGCGGCTCCCCGGCGTGCGCATCGTCGCCGTCGACGCCGTGGGCTCGGTCCTCTTCCACCAGCCGGATCGCAAGCGGCTGCAGAGCGGGCACGGCAACAGCATCGTGCCCGGCAACCTCGACCACCATGCGATCGACGAGGTGCACTGGCTGTCGGACGGCGAGGCGTTCCACGGCTGCCGCGAGCTGGCGCGGCGGGCGGGCATCTTCGCCGGCGGCTCGTCCGGGGCGGCCTACGTCGTCGCCTCCTGGGTGGCACGGCGCTTCGCCCCCGACCAGCACGTGGTGGTCATCCTGCCCGACCGCGGCGACCGCTACTGCCAGAGCGTGTACTCCGACGCCTACCTGGCCGAGCACGGCATCACGGAAGAGCGGGCGGGCTCTGCGCCGCGCCGCATCCGCTACGGCGAGGAGGTCGCACTCCGCTGGAGTTGGGCCGAGCTCCCGAAAGACGGCGCCGTCCCGTTCACCACGCCGGGCGCGCAGCTCACCGCCGACCTGACCCGGGAGCTGGAAGCCGAAGTCCGCCGCGGATGAGCCACTTCGTCTTCGTCGAGAGCAACACCACCGGCACCGGCCGGATCGCGGTCGAGCGCCTGCTCGCGGCTGGCGACCGCGTGACCTTCCTCACCCGCAGCCGGGAGAAGTACCCTTTCCTGACCGCTGCCGGGGCCGGCGCGGCGCCCGGTCTTTCCGTGCTCGACCTGGAGACCAACGAGGTCGAGGGGTTGACCGCCACCGTGGCGCGCCTCGCCGAGAGCGCTGCGGTCGACGCCGTCCTCACCTTCTCTGATTTCTATGTCGATTTGGTCGCCGCGGTGGCCGAGCGGCTCGGCTTCCGCTATCTCGGTCTCCATCCCGCCCGCACCTGCCGCAACAAGCTCCTGACGCGCCAGGCCCTCTGCGACGCCGGCCTGCCCACCCCCGACTTCTGGCCGGTCCGCGGGGCGGCGGAGGCCCGCCGGCTGGGGGCCGAGCGGCGCTTCCCCCTGGTCGTCAAGCCGCCCGCCGACAGCTCGAGCTTCGGGGTCCGGGTGGTCCGCGACGCGGCCGAGCTCCTCGCCCACTACGAGGCGCTCGCCGCGCTCGCCACCAACGTCCGCGGCCAGGCCATGGACGGCACGGTCTTGGTCGAGAGCTACCTGGAGGGACCGGAGTACAGCGTCGAGACGGTCACCTTGCCGGGCGGGACGACGCGGGTCGTCGGGGTCACCGACAAGCACCTCTCACCGCCTCCCCACTGTGTGGAGACCGGGCACGACTTCCCCTCCGCCCTGCCGCCGGAGACGAGCGACACAATCGTCGAGGCGGTCCTCCAGGCCCTCCGCGCCGTGCGCTTCGACTTCGGTCCCGCCCACACCGAGGTCCGCTGGACCGCGAGCGGGCCGGTGGTCGTCGAGATCAATCCCCGGCTCGCCGGCGGCATGATCCCGGAGCTGGTCCGCCACGCCCTGGGCATCGATCTCCTCTCCGTCCTCCTCGACCTGCTGCTCGGTCGCCCGGCGCGCCTCGATCCGCTCCACCGCGAGGTCGCCGGCATCCGCTTCCTCCTCGCCGACCGCCCCGGCCGGCTGCGCGGGTTCTCAGGGCTGGAAGAGGCACGGCGTCTCCCCACCGTCCGCGAGGTGGTCGCCGACCGGCCGGCGGGGACGGCCGTGCAGCCGGCCGAGAACGCCTATCACCGCCTGGGCCACGTCCTCGCCGCCGGACCCGACCGGGAGCAGGTGCGTGCCGACCTGGCCCGCGCCGGAGTCCTGCTCCGGGTGGAGGTCGTCCCCTCCCACCCCGAAGGGGCGCTCTGGCCCGACCATCGTGAGCCCTCCGGTCCGCGATAGAATGCCAGAGTGAGAAGGAGATGGAGAGCCGCTCGGCGCGACCTTGCGGTTGCCGATGTCGGCGCGGACGATATCCTGCCCGAGTACGACTTCAGTCGTGCTCGACCCAACAAGTACGCCGCCCTCTACCAGAAGGCGGTCTGACCGGTGGAGGCCGCCGGCTCGAGCGGAAGAGCGCCTCGATAAGGTGGAGACCTCAGAGGTTGTGAAAAAATCAGTTCGGCGCACAACAGGGCCTTCGTAGAGACGCCCAGCCGCGACCTCAGAATCCCCGGAACCCTTACCACCAGGGCGTCTCCGCAGGCCGCAAATGCCTGCTTCTGGAGGCGTTGGAGACGCGCTGGCGGTCGTGGTCAAGGATAGGACCGTGGTAGCGGCTGCGCGTCTCTACCCCGCTCCATCCTAGCCAGGGCGATTTCTTCACAGCCTCTCAGCCTCTCAGCCTTATGGCAGGAGAACTTCCACCGCAAGCTCGCCGAATCGGTCCAAGCGGTGGTCGTTGGTCAAAAAGACCTCGCACTGTGACCAGACCGCGGCAGCAAGGTGTATCGCGTCGGGAGTCTTGAAGCCGTATCTGGCGCGAATTCCGGTTGCCAGATCGATGACTTCGCGAGACAAGGAAACCATGATTTCAACAGCTCCTTCGAAATAGTCTGCGAAGTCCCGGAGCACTGCGACGTTCTCGTCTCGCAGAGGTTTCACTCGACATTCCAGCCGAGTCAAGTCGCTGGCAACGGTCACGACATTGCGCTCCGAGAGGCGCGAGTCCACCAGCGCAGCAAACGGAGGAACCTGCTCGACGGTGTAGATGACGACAGCGCTATCCAGGTAGATGCGCACCGGTCATTGGCCCCAGCTCTCTCTCTCGGCGCTCAGGTCGGCATCGACCTCTTCACGGGTCCGGGGCTGATGTCCGCGGGCGCGCTGCCGCTGGCGAATGTCGGCTACGACTTCCAGATAGGGCTTGCGCGCCTCCGGTTGAAGCGGTTCCATCGTGAGACGGAATCTCCCCGGGGTCAGCGGTAAGGCTTCATCCAAGGTGACCGTCTGCTCATCCTTGAGCGTGCCGGTAAGTACATACGCTTTCGCCATTGGCTGCCTCCCAGATCGATTATACGCCGGCACGGCGTCTCCCCACCGTCCGCGAGGTGGTCGCCGACCGGCCGGCGGGAACGGCCGTGCAGCCGGCCGAAAATGCCTATCATCGCCTGGGCCACGTCCTCGCCGCCGGACCCGGCCGCTTTAAAAGAGGGATGAGAAAGGGCATAGGCATACCGCGAGTCCTTAGGTCCGCGATAGAATGCCAAGCCTGAGGGCGGTCCCAAGCAGGTCCCAAGGGCTGGCCGGTGTGACGGTCAGCTCCTGGATCTGGGTTTGCCCGACGCGAGTGGAACCCCACCCGTCTGAGCCGGGGGAGGCTCCCCCCAAATGGGGCAACGCCTCCCCAAACTTGGGCGGACCTTCCCCGATTTTGGGGAGCTCTTCCCCGAAATTGGGCGACCCTTCCCCCATCGTCTTAATGGACTCCGCGAGCTCTCTACACCGGGTAGACGCCCAGCCTCTACCACCCGATTAAACGCCGGTGAGGGGCAACCTCATCCGACCGCCGCCTGCTAAGATAGGTGCTCGTTTTCATGCTCCGTGGAGGAAGAGGTTCAATGAAGATGAAAAGACCGGTTCTCCCGGCCCCGGTGGCCGCTCTCCTGGCTCTCGCCCTGCCGCTCCTCGCGTCGCTGCCGGCGCCGCTCCACGCCGTGACCGACCGGCCGCTCAAGAGCCTGACGTCCGAGCTCAAGCCGGCCGAGCCCACCTCCGAGGTGACCTTCGTGGTCGCCGGCGACAACCGCCCCTCGGGCCGGGGGGCGCCGCAGCCGCGTGTCCTGGGCACGATCTTCGACGAGATCTCCCTCCTGCGGCCCGCTCTCGTCCTGTGGTCTGGCGACACCGTCTACGGCTACTGCGACACGCGCGCCGAGCTGGAGGCCGAGTACGACGGCTTCGCCGCCATCGCGAAGCGCGGCGCCGTGCCGCTGTTCAACTCCCCCGGCAACCACGAGATCCATGACGGCCAGACCTGCAACAACGCTCCCGCCGAGTCGCTGTGCGGGCCGCCCTGCTCGGAAGAGGCGTTCCGGGTCCGCTTCGGTCCGACCTACGGCTCCATCGACTATGCCGGGATCCATTTCATCAGCCTCGACACCTCCGTCCCCGGCCACCCGGACGAGGTCACCCCCGAACAGGTCGAGTGGTTGAAGCAGGATCTCGAGAAGAACAAGGGCGCGCGTGCCATCTTCGTCTTCTGCCATACCGAGTTCTACTCCTCGCCGCTCATCGATCCGGAAGAGGGTACGGGCCATCCGTCGGTGAAAAACCGCTGGGAGCTGCAGGATCTCTTCCGCCGTTATCCGGTCAAGGCGGTGTTCGCCGGACACGAGCACGTCTATTTCCGCGAGGGTCCCGAGCTGCACGACGGGATCACCTACTTCGTGGCCGGCGGCGCCGGCGCCCCGGTCTACGCGACCCCCGAGCGCGGTGGCTTCTCGCACTACATCGTGGTCCGCCTCACCAAGGAGCAGCAGGTGACCTATGACGTGGTCGAGCCCGGGCGGCTCTACGTCGAGCCGGCGACGGCCCCGGCAGCGAACAAGACGCCCGGCGAAGCACGGTTCTGGATCGTCAACAGCAACCACATCGGGCGGTTCACCCTGGCCGGCATCGAGGTCGAGGTGCCGGCGAAGCTCGGCGCCTGCGCCGACTTGGCCGTCGCGACCGAGCTCAAGCGGTACAACGGCCAGCCCCGGCCGGTGCCGATCGAGATCGTCTCCTGCACCCCGGGAAAGACCACCCACAAGCTCCTCCTTCGGGCGACCGACGTGCCGCAGGGCTCCTCGGTGCCGGTCGTGGTGCGCAAGAAGGGCGGTGCATGAGCGACGGAGAGAGGGCATCCGCCGCCGCGGGACTTTGAGGGCGACCTGGCCCGTTCGCTCGCATTTGTCGAGGAGTCGGGCGGAAGAATTCGCCATCAAGGGAAGGGGCTACAGCTGGCTGCACCGCGGTATGGATTGGCGCCAGGCGGCGGACCTCGCCAAGGGGGTCTTCCGCGACGTGCGCGGCTCCGTTCCCTTGAGCCTCTACAACTTCAGCATCTGGAGCCTGCCCTATCTCCTGTCCAAGGGCGCCACCATGCAGGAGCTGATCGAGTTCGGGGAGATCACCCGGAAGGTGCTCGTCGCCGGCTTCGAAGACGTGCTAAAAGATTTCAGCCGCGAGGAAGACCGTCTGACCCGACTCTTCGGCGCGTCCGGCCTGGGGCTTTGACCTGCCGATCGGTGACGGAATGCGAACGTTCATCATCCCTGAGAAATGTCTCAATCTGGCATTGCTGAAAAATCCTCCCTCGTCTACCGCTTCTGAGCCAACGGAGAGAGAGCGGCCTCGAAGGCCGCTCTCTCTCCTCTCGCCGAGGCCAGAACGCTTATGGGGATACCCCATTCGCGACCGCTACCGGACACAAGCGGCGACCGCATTCGACCACTCGAACTGATAGCCCGAACCGCCGACGAGATACGGCGGCGGTGCCCAGGCGCACTTGCCGTCGGCCTCCTCACCGCCGGCATCCCACCAGCCGAGCCCGGTCGGATCGGTTACGACCTGGCGGATCTGGTGGCCGAGGAGGTGCTCCTGATTCTGCGTCGGCGTCCAGCCGGGTACCTGGCAGCCGCCGCAACTCGGGTAGGGTTGGATCGAGTACTTGATCGCGGTGGGGTCGTTGCCGATCCAGCTATGGTAGGTGCAGTATTCGAGGTTCGGTCCGCCGCACGAGGTCACTCCAGCGTCCGAGGAGAAGGAGCCCGGCGGGATGACTACTTGATAGACCGCAGTGAAGTCGACGGGATGGAACGCCAGATACGCGTTGACCTCGGCCTGGACGAGGGCATCGGTGACATTGACCGGCGGCACCCGGACGTCGAACCAGTCGGGAGTGCCCACTCCGAGGGCCACCGGGGGGGCGGCGATACCGTATTGCTGAATATCGGCCCATTGGGGCGTATTGCCGAATCCGTTGCGGTAGGCCTGCAGGGCCACGGCATAGGCGTGATCGGGAGACGCGGCGTTCGCGAAGGTCGGCCCCCAGAAGATGAGGACCACCTTGGGCACGGGGATGAGCGCTCCACCGTGATATACGAGATTGTTGACCGGTGCCTTGGCGAGGAGCTCCTTCTCTCCACCGCGCTCGACGCCGCGGGCCGGCAGGTAGATGACTCTCGGTTTCTCCGCGGTACCCGGAGCCGCCTTGGCGCTCAAGGCACCCCCGGTGAGAACCGACAGACAGCAGGACAGCGCCAACACGGTCGTCCAATTCCTCATCGACATTCCGCTCTCCTTCACCGAGACCTGCGCGGGAAGGCGTCGCGGCTCGTACGGCTCTCACCACGAGAGTGCACGTCCAGGCGCTCCCGGCATAGCTCGAGTACCTTCCTAGAGTGAGGTGTCTGGCAGGAGAGAACCCGCGCCCGCGTCAGCTCCCGCTCGCCGCCAGGACCCGCGGCATCGTCTGGCCGACCTCTCTTTCGAGCTCGGCCAAGAGGAGCGCCAGGTCGGCGGCGCCCGCCGAAGGCGCCTTCTGCTCGAGCTCTCCGGAGAGCGCCGCGGTCCGGACCGCCCCGATCTGGGCGCTGCTCCCCTTGAGGCTGTGGGCGAGAAAGGCGAAGCCGGCCCGGTCGGCGCGGTCGAGCGCCGCGTGGAGTTCCTGGAGCCGCCGGGGGGTCTCGACCCGGTAGGAATCGACGATCTCCTCGACCAAGGGCCTCCCGGCGAGAGCACCCAGCTGGCGCAGGCCGGCGAGCTTCGCGGGATCGAAGGAGCCCTCCGCCGGCATGGGGGGCGCGAGACTCTCGCCGTTCTCTTGGCCCTCGCGGCCGGCGCGGTCGAGCGCCGCGCGCAGATCGGCGAAGTCGACCGGCTTCTGGAGGAAATCGTCCATCCCGGCGGCGAGGCAGGCCGTGCGCTGCTCGGGCAGGACGTTGGCGGTCATCGCGACGATCCGCGGCTGCCGCTCCGCGGGGAGCTCGGCGCGGATTCGCCGGGTCGCCTCCAGGCCGTCGATCCCCGGCATCTGGACGTCCATCAGGATCAGGTCGTAGGGCTGGCGATGGAGTGCTTCGAGCACCTCTTCCCCGTTGCCGGCGAGGTCGGCCCGATAGCCCAGCCGGTCGAGCATGAGGAGGGCGACCCGCTGGTTGATCGAGTTGTCCTCGGCGAGGAGGATGCGCAGCGGCAACCCGTCCGCGAAGGGGCGGCCGGCGGGATCGTCGTTGGTCTCGGGGACGCGTGCGCGGGTCGCCGTCGTCCGGCACCGCAGGGTGAAAAAGAACGTCGAGCCGCGGCCGGGCTCGCTCTCCACCCACATGCGTCCCCCCAACCGTTCGACCAGCCTGCGGCTGATCACGAGCCCCAGGCCGGTGCCGCCGTAGAGACGGGAGAACGAGGGATCGACCTGGCCGAAAGGCTGGAACAGCCGGTCCATCCGGTCGGCGGGGATGCCGATCCCCTGGTCATGCACGGCGAAAACAATCTCGGTGTCCCCCTCCCGCACCGTCCGGGCGCCGACCCCCAAGCGCACCTCCCCCTGAGTCGAGAACTTGATCGCGTTGTCGAGCAGGTTGACGAGGATCTGCCGCAGGCGAGCGGCGTCGCTCAAAACCGCTTCGGGGACACCGTCTTGGACCTCCAGGCGGAAGGCGAGGCCCCGGCTCTCCGCCTTCGAGGCGAGGACCCCCATCGCGTCGGTCAAGCAGGCGCGCAGGTCGAAGGGGACGATCTCGATCTCCAGGCGACCCGCCTCGATCTTCGAGATGTCCAGCATGTCGTTCAAGATCGCGAGGAGCGCCGTGCCGCTCTTCCGGGCGGTCGAGACGTACTCGTACTGGGCGGAGGTGAGCGGCGTGTCGAGAGCGAGACTCAGCATCCCCAGAACGGCGTTCAGCGGCGTGCGGATCTCGTGGCTCATGTTGGCCAGGAACTCGCTCTTCGCGTGGCTCGCCTCCTCGGCCCGGTCGCGCTGCCGGCGCAGATCGCGGCTCTGGTGGACGATGGCGAAGTTGATCGCCGTGGCGAGGGCGAGGATGAGCAGGCGCGAGAGCTGGTTGTCGAGCCGGAAGACGCCGTAGGTGGGGTTCACCAGATCGAGGCCGGAGGTCGCGCGGTGCGCCATGGCCCAGGCGACCAGGGCACCGTACTCGGCCAGGACGGCGAATCCGGCCACGGCGCACATCCGCACGTCCTGGCGCAGGCAGGTGAAGCCCAGGGCCAGGAAGTAGATGCCCCACAGCACCCGGCCATTGGTGACCGCCAGGGCATGCCCGGAGACGGCCAGGGCGAAGAAGACGCCGCTCACGAGGGTGACGTCCAGGACACAGGTGAAGAATCCCAGGCTGGGGGGCGGCTCACGGCGGCGGGCGAAGCTCTGCACGGCGACCCCCAGGAGGAGGGTCAGGAGCGCCCCGGCGACGCCGACCCAGGGCTCGGGATCGGACGGCTGGGCAAGGATCTGCCCGAAGGCGGGAACGGTCACGACCGCACCGACCCCGATCCGCACCTTGGCGGCGAACAGCTCTCCCTCCCGGCCGGCCCGAACCGAGGCAGGGTCGGGGCGCGCCCAGAAGCGGAGGCGAGTCGTGAGCAACACGGTCCCCTTGTCCTTGAAGCGTAGCGAGGTTGGGGCCTATTGTGGCACGATCTCCCGAATTGCGGTTTGTTGGCGGCGGGAGCGGCCGTTCAGCCTTAAATGCTCAAGGACTGACAACTTCAAGATCGGGATCGAGGCCCTCGAAGTGCCGGCGGTTGAGGGTCAGGATGCGGCGAGCACCGCCTCTTTGGGCGCAGTCCGCGATCAGAGCATCGTAAGCTCTGCCTCCAGCCACCCCCTTCGCGACGAGAGTGCGGACGAACGTCCACGCCTCTTCCCCTGGAAGGCCGATCACAGAAGAATGTCTGAGAGGCGAATCCTCCAGAAGAGCCAAAGCGTCACCGGGGCTCAGGCGGTGAGGAGCGGGCAGACGGGTCATCACCGAGTACGCTTCAAGGAGGGCCGGCAGAGGAAGAACGGCCCCTCTCTCTCCGGCGAAGGCGTCCTCTAGCGCCTGTAAGGCGCCTTCGTGGTGCTGATGCCAGGCCAGCAGCCCGGCGACGATCGCGCTGGTGTCCAGGGCGATGGGAGAGGCATCCCCCATCAGCTCTGACGCTCTCGCAGCTCACCCCGCACTCGCTCCACCGTTTCCGCGGTCAGCGGCTCTCCGGGCTCGACCGGAACGGCAACGCGGAAGGAGCCCTTCCGGACCAGCGTCACGGCTCGCGGAGCAGGTTCGATCTCAATCCGCCCTTCCTCACAGGTGAGGGCCAAGGGTATTCCAGGGCGCAAGCCAGCGCGCTCGCGGATCATCTTGGGGATGACGAGGCGACCCGATTCGTCCATGGTAATTTCTATGGCAGTTTTCATACCGTGATTCTACCAGACTCACTCGGGGCGCTATACTCTGGATCGACCGAAACACTCTCACTCCCGAGCCAGCACCTCCCCCAGCCCATTGATGATCGCCTTCTTCGGCTTCTTGGGGAGTTGGAGCTTGACGTCGACGGGCTTCGTCATCTCCCCCACCAGGGGGAGCATCCCGACGCGTGCCTTCTCCCCCTTGTCGAATTCGACGTAGAGGGGGACCAGGACGCGGAAGTCCTTCCCGACTCCCTCTTGGACGATCTTGCCGGTGATGCGCCAGGCGTCGCCCTCGGGCGCGACCTTCAGGTCGGCGGAGAGGCGGGGGATCTCAGTGCCGTAGACCCACTGGTCGAAAAACCAATTCATCTTGCCGTCACCCGTGGCGTTGAGCGCCGGCACCATGTGCTTTTCGACCATCTTCTGGAAATCGGCGGTGGTGGCGAACCGGCCGCCGTAGGTGGCGGTGTAGTCCCGCAGCATGGCGATGAAAGCGTGGTCGGCGTCGGGGCCGTTGCCCTCCCGCATCAGCATCCGCAACATGTGGAGGACGTAGGCTCCCTTCGAATAGATCATCGCCTGCGGCGCCGACGGCGTCCGCGCCGTGCCGAGCCGGTAGCCCTCTGTGATCGGACCGGCCTGATAGCTCGCCATGGCGTTACCTGGATATTTGGTGACGATCCGCTTTCTCGCCTCGCTCCAGAACCTTTCATATTCCTTGAAGCCCTGGGTGTGCTGCACGGCGAGGGCGGCCGAGAAGTCGGCGAAGCCCTCTTCCAGCCAGACGTCCCGGTAGCTCGCGGCGCCCACCAGGTGGCCCCACCACTGGTGCGAGAACTCGTGATAGCCCACCTGATCGACGAAATCCTTGGCGCCGGTAAGCCCCAGGCGCTGGCGCTGCGTACCATCTAAGAAGGCGAGATAGGGAAGGAAGATCAGCGACGGCCACGACTGCCCGAAAAACCAATCGGATTGCTGGGTGATCGCCACCTCGGTCTCCTTAAGCGGTCCGAACCAGGTGGTGAAGAGCCGGGCCGAGTTCAAGCCGTCGGCCATCGCACTCTCGGCGAGGTGCTCGGTGTTGACCCGGCCGATCCCGGCGCCGCCGCCATCGTCTCCGCCGAGCTCGGAGTTGATCTCGCGCACGACGTCCGGGGTGCCGGGATTGGTGAAGACCAGGATGTCGAGCTTGCTCGTCGGGTCCTGCTTTTCGAGCTTCTTGAACTTGCCGTAGTTGAAGCCCGCGACCTGCACCGGTCCCTCGGTCCTCCAGGTGGAAATCAGCCGCTTCCCCTCGGTTTTCTCGTCCACCTTCCGGCCCACCGAGATCACCTCGTTGCCGGCGGGCACGCGGTAGACGAGCTCGAAGCTCGCCGGATCGCTGAAGACACCGAGATTGGGGTACCAGCTCTCGCGCGCTCCGACGACGAAGTTCTTGTCGCCGACGTCCCGGAGCACCTTGTCGCCCCGATAGACGAGGCGGAGGCGGACCTCGCTGCCGCGGGCGAGCGGCTGCGGGAAGATCACCGCGGCGTCGCCGTCCTCGTCGCGGTCCTCCTGCACCCAGGCCGCCGGCTGCCAGGCCGGCTCGGCCGATTTGCCGGCGGTACCGGCGGCATCTGCGGCATCGACGGCATAGGCGGCCTCGCCGATGCGGAGGCGCGGGAGCAGGTGGAGCGGCACCACCTTGAGTCCCTGGACGAGGGTTTTGAAGTGGACGACCGTCGTCCCGGCGACGTCGTCCCCCTTCTCGACGCTCGTCTCGACCCGGTAGTCGAGAGCGTCGGTGAGGCGCTTTTCCGGATGCGGCCGATGCTTCGCCACCTCTTCCGGCCGGTCGCAGAGATACCAGATGCCTCCCTTGTTCGGATCGGCGACATAGAAGAGGCTGTCCTCGCCACCCAGCCGGTCCGAGAGACGGAGCGCGTCGACGCCGTTGGGATCGATCGCCGCCAAGGCCGGCGGTACCTTTTGGCCGTCGATGAAAGCGAGGAACAACCCCGTGGTGACGACGGGAGCGTTCTCCAGATCCTGCAGCACCCGGAGGTGGAAGTTGGTCCGGAAGTCCTTGCGCTCCCTTTTGAGCCAGCTCTCGAAGATCTTCCCGGCCTGCGGGTCGGGCGCTCCCAAGGTGACGGGGCTTTTGAGCTCGAGCTCGGCGTCGGTGTCGTCCAGGAAGAGGAGGACCAGGCTGTCGAAGCTGTCGGTCAGCACCTCGAAGGAATCGCCCGCGCCGGAGGAGAGGGCGAGCTGCCGCCGTTCGCTGGGGGTCGCCGGGGTCAGCCGATAGCTGCCGTGGCCGGAGAAGACGGCGCCCACCGTGCGCCCGTCGATCGGCGCCAGGAGATGGACCGTGCCGCTGTCGAGCTGGAAGCGGAAGGGCGGGCGGTCGAGAACGATGTTCGCCACCGCGATCTTCCGGCCATCCGGCCGGGCACCGCGGAGCGCGGCGTAGGTCGGGTCTCCCGCCGCCGCGAGCGGCGCCGCGAGGGCGGTTGCGAGGAGCGCAGGAAGAAGCCAGCGACGGAGGCGGGACCGGGGAGTGAGCATGGATGTCGTCCTCTCGGGCAGGGTCGGGGATTCGTCTCTTCGGAAGTGTATGCCGAGCCCAAAGCATTTCAGCGACCGGGCAAAACGACAAGGAACGTTGTCAGATTGAACACTCTAAATTTAGATTGACATTTAAGCAAACGGGGTGTAACGTCGTGCTCAAGTCTCTTCGTGGGTTACTCCAGGGTCTGTCTGCAAGCCATCCCTAGTGGGCTTTGGCTCACTTTTGACGTAACAGGAGGGCTCTTATGAAGCTGAGCCGTCGTGAGCTGCTGAGGCTCGGGGCACTGGCCGGAGCGGGATCTCTCTTCCTGCCGAAGAAATTCGCCTTCGCCCAGTCGTCGCCGACCCTCACCCCGTTCGTCGACCCGCTGCCACTCCCACCGGTGATCACGCCGGGGGCAGCGACGGTCGACATCCACATGCGGCAGATCCACCAGAAGCTGCACCGCGACCTGCCTCCGACGAAGCTCTGGGGCTACAACGGCACCTACCTCGGGCCGACCTTCGAGACACGTTCGGGGTCGCCGATCTCGGTGCAGTGGTTGAACGACCTGCCGGACACCCACTTCCTCCCCATCGATCACACCATCCACGGTGCCGAGGCGAACGTGCCCGACGTGCGCACGGTCGTCCACCTCCACGGCGCCAAGGTGCTGCCCGACAGCGACGGATTCCCCGAGGCCTGGTTCACCAACGGTTTCGCCCGGACCGGGCCGGATTTCACCAACCGGGTGTATCACTATCCGAACGATCAGGCGGCCATGATGCTGTGGTACCACGACCACGCCCTGGGCATTACGCGGCTGAACGTCTTCGCCGGCCTCGCCGGGATGTACTTCATCCGCGACGCCCAGGAGGACGCCCTCCAGATCCCCAAGGGGAAATACGAGGTGCCGCTCTTCTTCCAGGACCGCTTCTTCAACCCGGACGGCTCGCTCGACTATCCCATCCAGGACCCGACGGTCGCCCCGCCGATCCCGCCGGTCTGGATTCCGGAGTTCTTCGGCGACACGGCGCTCGTCAATGGCAAGGTTTTCCCCTACCTGGAGGTCGAGCCGCGCAAGTACCGCTTCCGGATGCTGAACGCCTGCAACGCGCGCTTCCTGCATATGACGCTCGTCAACAGCCGGGACTCGCACGAGGCCCTGCAATTCATCCAGATCGGCGCCGACCAGGGCTTCCTCCCCCACCCGGTCGCCCAGACCGACATCCTGATGGGACCGGCGGAACGCTACGACATCGTGATCGATTTCACCGGCAAGACCGGCAAATCGTTCACGTTGAAAAACGACGCCCCGGCGCCGTTCCCGGGCGGCGGCGCACCGGACCTGCCGCAGATCATGCAGTTCCGCGTCAACCGTCCGCTGTCGACTCCCGATCACCCGCTGCCCTCGACGCTCGGCTCGGTGCCCCTCCTCCACCCGGAGAGCGCCGCCCGCACCCGACAGCTGCTGCTCGCCGAGTTCGACGATCCCACGACCGGCGACCCCATTGAGGGTATGCTCGGCACGACGTCGCTCGGCGGCCTGCACTGGAGCTCGGCGGTCACCGAGGACCCGCACTCCGGAGACACCGAGGTCTGGGAGCTCTACAACGTGACGACCGACGGCCACCCGATCCACGTCCACCTGGTCCGCTTCCAGATCCTGAACCGGCAGAAGTTCGACCTCAACCTCTACCAGTCGACCGGCGAGATCCGCTTCCTGGCGCCGCCCGAGGCTCCCGACGCGAACGAGCGTCCGGCATGGAAGGACGTCGTCAAGGCGTATCCGGGCGATCCCGACAACGGCATCGGGGTGGTGACGCGGATCATCCAGAATTTCCAGCTGCCGAACGGGGCGACCATCCCGCACGGCAAGACGTTCCCGTACGTCTGGCACTGCCACATCCTGGAGCACGAAGACAACGACATGATGCGGCCCTTCAATCTCCTGCCTTGAAGTTTCGGCAACACGCTCGGACCGCTCGGACCGCTCGGACCGCGGAACCCGTCGAGGGCGCTCTTCGCGCCCTCGACGGACTGCCTTCCCTACACTTCTTCTTGAGGAGCCTCTCCCCTATGTCTCGTCTCACCCTCTGGGTCGCCGCGTCCGCCACGTTCCTCCTCTGCGCCCTCCCGCTCTCCCCCGTCCGCGCGCAGGCGCCGGCGGACCACGCGATGCACGACATGCCCTCGACCCCGGCCGGCGGCCACATGACCGGCATGGCGAAAGCGGCGCCGGCGGACGTCGCGACACCCGAAGCCCTCCTCACCGCCTACTATGAGTCGCTCTCCGGTCCGGCGGGAAAGAAGCGGGACTGGAACCGCTTCCTGTCGCTCTTCTACCACGAGGCCCATCTCCTTCCGGCCGAGGGCAAGGGGCACGCCGGCGTCATGCCGATGGAGTTCACGCCCCAGACCTATCTCTACGGCGTCGAGCCGAACATGCTGGAGGAGGGCTACATCGTCAAGCAGGTGGCGGCGCGGAGCGAGAGCTTCGGCAAGATCCGCCACGTCTGGAGCACCTACGAGGGCCGCCACGCCGCCGCCGACGCCAAGCCCTTCGTCCGCGGCATCAACAGCTTCCAGCTGTTCTCGGACGGCAAGCGCTGGTGGATCGTCGACGTCGTCTGGCAGCCGGAAACAGCCAAGGAGGCGCTGCCGGCCGAGTACCTGCGCTAGACGCTCAGGCAGATCCCGGAGACCTTAGAAGAATGCCGGCCGGGCCTCCTCTTCGGCCCCGAACGGGCCTGGGCCCCTTCGGGGCCGAAGAGGAACAGCGCAAGGTCTCGGCAATCGCTATCTACCATTCCAACATTGACGGAGTAGGGATCCCTCCAGGATGACGGAGGAAAACGCCGACGGATAGAGCGAAGCCGCCAACGGATAGAGCTAAGCCGCCAGTGGATAGAGCTAAGCCGCCGACGGATAGAGCTAAGAGCGCGGCGACTGACTCCAAGAGAGCACCGGATAGAGCTTATCGAGCGGCGCCAGGAGCTATTTGAAGAGCGATTGGATCCTGCCAGGCTCCGGATAGATCCTGTTGGGTGCGGATTGGTTCCTTTCCGGCATTGTCAGGATCTAATCGGGTGCCGGTAAGCTTCTGTCACCGCGCAATTAGCTCTATTCCCTCCCCTCCAGGGTCCTTCCATCGCGCCCTTAGTTCTATCCGGGACCTGCCCTGCCGTCGCGAGACGCCTGGCCGCTCGCTCCGCCCGCCTGATGGAACCCGTCCTGCCGGTCCATGGCTCGGGCAACGGCGGGTGATCGCCGAGCCGAGCGTGACTCCCTGGATAGCTAGCGAGGTCTCCGACCTGTAGACGCCCGCCGCAATCCGTGGTCGCCGCCCGCAGTCTTCCCGGTTTCCAGCGTGTTCGGCTAGATTCGCTGTCGCGGTAAAGCGGGACGTTTTTTCGTCCACGCAAGTTCCCGCACAGACAGCGAAGCCCGCCGTCCCTCCCTTCGTTTCTTGGCGGATCTGGAGAAAGGGGCCGACGGGCTTCCGAGAGGAGCCCATGGTAATCCTGCCGGGTGTCAGCTGCAAGGAGTATCTGGAACGGATCGGCGAGGCAATCCCGACAGTGAGCTGTCCCGATCCTGGCTGCCAGGGTTGTCGCCTTCAAGGTCATGGTTCGTACCGTCGCCGTCTGGGCGGTGAGCTTCAGCCGTTGCGTCGGGTTCGGTGCCCGCGCTGCGGAGTCAGCCACGCGCTGTTTCCCGAGGATCTGTGCGCCCACCGGGATGCGACGTTGGGCGCCGTGGAGGCGGCTCTCTCGGCGGGCGCTCCGAGCGCCGGCGCCGAGGCGGCCGAGCAAGCTGACCCTCAGGGGGTCCGGCGGGTACGGGGTTGGCGGCGCAGCGCCGAGGGGGCTTGGACGTCCTCGGTTCTGGCGCTGCTGCCAGCGGTGGAGGGTCGGTGGTGGGAGCGAGCGCAAGCGGCGTTCGGCGCTGTTGCTGGGTGGCTGACTCGTCTGCGCCACGATCTCTGGTCGAGATTTGGCTGTCTCCTCGGCGGGGTGCGCGGTCTGTACCGCCATGGCCGGCCTCGGTACCCCGGGTCGAGTCTACCCACACAACTTGGTAACTGTTCGAGAGAAAAAGGTTGTGTCAAAACATCTCCTGCTGGTTCGGAGATGGCCTCCGAGCCGTTCGAGGAGACTTTTGAGCATGGATGAGACCCTGAGAGAGAAGATCGCGTTGTTCCGCCATGGAGTGATCAGCGAGTTGGTGAGCCGGCCGTTGGCGCCGCGGGAGAAGGAGAAGCTGCTGTCGGCCATCGCGGCCAAGACCTGGACCGTGCCAGGCAGCCGGCGCACCCAGATCGGCCGCACCACGGTGCGCGATTGGATCGAGCTCTACGAGCGCCATGGCTTCGACGGGCTCAAACCGCGCCCGCGAGCCGATACCGGCAAACCGCGGGCGATCCCGGAGCCGGTGCAGGAGCTGCTGCTGGCGCTGCGCGCCGAGCGGCCCGGCGCGTCTCTCGATAGCCTGATCCGCGCCGTTATGCTGGCAGGCAAAGTCGACAAGACGGTGCGGCTGTCGCGAAGCTCGGTGCATCGCTTCTTCGCCAGCCAGGCACCCGCAGCACCCGCGGCGGCTTCTGGCGGCGAGCCCGACGCTCTGGCCTTCACCCATCCGCACGTCAACGACCTGTGGACTTCAGACCTCATGCACGGGCCTCGCCTGCTGGTGCCCGGAAGACGCGACGGCGGCAAGACCTACCTCTATGCCTTCCTCGACGACGCCTCGCGGATGGTTCCCTTTGCCGCCTTCTACCTGGCTGAAAACGCCGCCTGCTTCAAGGACGCCTTCAAGCAGGCCCTGCTGCGCCGGGGTCTGCCCCGGCGGCTGTACTGCGACAACGGAGCGACCTTCCGCACCCACCACCTGGAAGTCATCTGCGCCACCCTCAATGTCGCCCTGATCCACTCCCGGCCCCACCGACCGCGCGGGCGCGGCAAGATCGAGCGCTTCTTCCGCCACGTCCGCCAGAGCTTTCTGCCCCACGTCACCGACGAGATCCTGCGCGACCTGGCATCGCTGAACCGCGTCTTCTGGGCCTGGCTCGAAGCCGAATACCACCAGACCCCGCACGGTGGCCTCGGTGGAATGACTCCGCTCGACCGCTTTCTCCAGGATCAAGCGTTGATCCGCCAGGCGCCCGAGCAGCTCGAGCTGTGGCTGCGCATGAAGGTCGACAGAAAGGTCGGACGTGACCGAACCGTCCACCTCGACAGCCGCCTCTACGAGGCGCCCGATGGCTTTGCCGGCGAAACCATCGAGGTTCTCTATGACCCCTACGATCCGGGCCGACCTGTCCATTTCCGCCGCCGTGGCGAAACCGCCGAGAAACCGCTGCGCCGACTCGATCTCGTCACCAACGCCACTCTGCGAAGGGCCACCCGCGAAGGCCAAACCGCCGAGCCGCAGGCCCCCACAACCGGCATCAGCTATCTCGATCTCATCGCCAAGAAGTTCTACCGGGAGGAGCCGGAATGAATCTCTATACCACAGCCTTCGGCTTCACCTGCCTGCCTTTCCAGCGACCTTTAGGCGCCGACCAGCTCTTCCGTTCGCCCGTGCTCGAAGAGCTGCACTCGCGCCTGCGGTACCTGGTCGACAACCGCGCCATCGGCCTGCTCACCGGTGAGCCCGGAAGCGGAAAGTCCACCGCCTTGAGACGACTGCGCGACGATCTCCACCCCGATCAGGTCCGCGTGCTCTACCTCCACGACAACCTCGTCAACCCCGCAGACTTCTGTCGCCAGATCGCCCTGGCTCTCGGCCTCACACCCCTCTGGTCTCGCGCCATGACTTTCCGTCTCCTCCAGGACGAAATCCAACGTCTCGTCAAGGAACGACACCTCACCGTCCTGCTCCTGCTCGACGAGGCCCACAACTTGAGACCCGACGTCCTCGCCCTCTTGCCTCTGCTCACCAATTTCGAGTGGGACAGCCAGGGACGGCTCGCCGTGCTCCTGGCCGGACAATCCGGCCTGCGACAGGCCTTGAGACTGTCTCACTTAGAGGCCCTCGCTCAGAGAATCACCGTCCGTTTCGCACTGCGAGGATTCGACCGCGACACCACACGCCTCTATCTCGAGCACCGGCTCAAGCTCGCCGGCCTCGAGCGGCCGCTGTTCACCGAACCCGCCGTCGAGGCCCTCTTCAACGCTTCCCAAGGAGTCATGAGAAGAATCGACGCCCTCGCTCATCACGCACTCGCCGTCGCCGCCACCTCTCACGCCAGGCTTGTCGAACCCAACCACATCCTGACCGCCGCGGAGGAATTACGCGGATGAACGAAGCCGAACCCATCCTCGACTATTTGAAGAGCCGGATGCCCGCCTACCCGTTCGACTCCCGACTCGACGCCGAGTTTGTCGACGAGCTCCTCGAAGACTTCCGGGATCTCGACATTCTCGAAGAAACCAAAACTTTCCGCTGGTACTACCAGAACCGACCGGCCGGCTGTTTCAAGAACGTCCGCGTCGGACTCAGGAGATGGATCTCAAGCGCCAGGGTGAGAAAGAAGGCAGAATAAACCTAGAACAGGCAGCCCCCAAGTCATCTGTCCCGGATTCCACCGCAACCGGCCGAATCCGGGACCCACCTCTTGCTGACCTACGCCGCCACGACAGAACTCGAAAAGACGGCCACGGAACTACGCGGGACTCGACACCGACCTCAAACCGACGAGGTCTGCTCCCTGGGAGCGCCGGCGCTCCCAGGGAAAAATCTGGCTCGTTCTTACAGATCTGCCCCAGATCAGACGTCTAGTGTAGTGCGCCAGAAATCCGGTACCTTATAGAGCGGACGCCCAAAGAACCGCCAACCCACTCCCTTAAGGCGTGTCATCCTGGAGCGGAGCGAAGGATCTGGGGGATGGGAGCTTTCCGCCACGCAGATCCTTCAGTCGCTAGGGCTCCCTCCAGGATGACGGTAGGAAAGATCGGCGCGAACCTACAGGGATAAGGACCCATCTGTGGGACGCACTGCACTAGGCGGGATCGGCGGCGGCCGCCGCCGATCCCGCCGATGTCACCAACGCCTCCGAAGCCGCCGTCACGATCTCCGCCAGCACCTCCCGCCGGGAGCTGTTGACGTAGAAGTGACCGCCGGGGAAGATCCGCACCGGCAGGGGCCGACGGCTGTACTCCTGCCAGCCCTCGATCTGCTGCGGCGAAGCCTCGGGGTCGCCGATGCCGCCTAAGGCGAGGAGGGGAAAGTCGAACGGCGGCTCGTCGTAGGGCACGTAGGTCTCGACGATCTCCAGGTCGGCTCTGAGGGCGGGATAGGCGAGCTCCCGAAAGAGGGGCTCGGCGACGATCTCCGGGGTGACGTCGTAGTGGACCTGCACCTCGCGCCAGAAGTCGTCGGGTGCCAGATGGGTGACCCGCACGCGGTCGCGGAGCCGGTGGGGGGCGCTGAAGCCGGAGACGACGAGGAGCACCGGGGCCGGCCGGCCCTGCCGGCGGAGCTCCCTCGCCAGCTCGAAGGCGACGAGCCCCCCCAGGCTGTGCCCGAAGAGCGCGAACGGCCCCCGCTCGGCCTCCACCTTCCCCACCATCTCAGAGACCATCGGCGCGAGCCGCGTGTACGGCGCCTCGCGAAACCGCGTCTCCCGTCCCGGCGGCTGCATGGGCTTGACCTCGATCCACTCCGGCAGCCCCGGCGACCAGTCCCGATAGGCCGACGCGCCAGCTCCGCCATAGGGGAAACAGTAGAGGGGCAGTCGGTTCGCGGACAGGGCGGTCATGAGGGGAGACATTGTACACGGAGGGAGGGGAGAAGGCCGGGAATAACTACACCATGTCCATGGCTTTATACTCAACTAGCGATAGCCTTACGATTACGGTCCGCCCACGGAGGACGTCATGTCGAAGCCCTGCCATGAACGCCATAGCAAATCCCTGTCCTTTTTTACAACGCCCCGGCTCGCCGCGGTGCTCCTGTTTCTCCTCGTCCCCCTCGGTGCGCGGGCGACGACGCTCGCAGAAGCGATCGGGAGCATCCCGGGCGCCGGGCCGGGAGAGCGGGTGGTCGCACCGGACCAGAAGAGCACCGCCGAGCTCGTGACGCTCGACTCCGGCCTCACCCCGGCCCTCCTCGCCCTGGCGCCCGAGGCCAGCCTGCGGGTGACCGACTGGCCGGTGGCCCCCGAGACCCGGAGGGACGTCGTCCTCACCCGCCACGAGATCTATGCGCCGGACGCGAAGATCTATCGGGTGGACGGGACCGGGAAGATCGAGGTTCCCCGCTCGAACGTCGCCCTCTACTGGGGCATGGCGGAGGACGACGACCAGGTGCGGGTCTTCCTCGCCATCGACCCGGCGACGGGAGCGACCCAGAGCTTCACCCAGCTGCCGACCGGTCTCTACGAGCTGCGCCCCGTCCCCGGAAAACCCGGGCAGAACCTCGTCGCCGCCCCCGAGGCCCTGGGCGTCGGGGATGGCACCGCCGCCGCCACCCCGGCAGGAGCCGCCCCGCACTGGAGCTGCGGCGAGGAAGAGGCGCTCCAGGACCCGACCCACACCTCGAAAGCCCTGCGCTCGATCCTCGGCGGCGGCGCCAGCACCGGACCGCCCTTCACCGACCTCCACACGGCGACCGTCGCGGTCGACACCGACAACGAGCTGCTGCTCAACAAGTTCAGCAACAGCACCGCGAGCGCCACGAGCTACATCGCGAGCCTCTTCGGGGCGATGACCGTGATGTACGAGCGCGACCTCCACGTCCGTCTCCTCCAGGGGACGACTTTCCTCCGCGTTTCGACCACCCCCGATCCCTGGACCCAGCCCGGCACCGGCGGCGCCAGCGGCGCGGAGCTCACCGAAGTCTCCGACTACTGGGCCGCCAACTATGGCAACGTCAGCCGCGCCGTCACCGTCATGCTGTCGGGCAAGGGCTCGGCGAACTCGGCCTCCGGCATCGCCTGGGTCTCGGGGCTCTGCAACACCTCCTACGGCTACAGCTTCAGCCAGGTCTTCCTGCAGAGCTACCTGACCGGCGACGCGGAGGTCGTCGGGCACGAGATCGGCCACAACTTCGGCTCGGTCCATACCCACTGCTACAGCCCGCCGGCCGACAACTGCTTCAACCAGGAGGCGGGCTGCTACTCGGGAGCCACGAGCTGCCCGGCGCCGCAGACGATCAACGGCATCTCGGTGACCGGCACCCTCATGAGCTATTGCCAGCTCCTCGGCGGCTGCGGCACTTCGCTCGTCTTCCACCCGCGCTCGCTCACCGAGTACATCAACGCGGCGATGGCGAACGCCCAGAACGTCTGCATCCTGCCGCTGAGCACGGCCCCGGTCGTGACCGGGATCACGCCGAAGAGCGGCACGACGCTCGGCAGCACCCCGGTCGTCCTCACCGGGAGCAACTTCCAGAGCGGGGCGACGGTGTCGCTCGGCGGTGTGCCGGCGACCGGCGTCGTCGTCTCGGGCAACACCATCACGGCGCTCACCGGGGCGCACGCCACGGGGACGGTCGCGGCGACCGTGACCAATCCGGGCAATTCGAGCGGCTCGCTCTCCAACGCCTTCTTCTACAATTCACCGTCGGGGGCGCTCGGCTACTACACGCTCCCGCTCTGCCGGCTGGTCGACACCCGGAACCCCAACGGCCCCCTGGGGGGTCCCATCCTCGCTCCGGCGGCTCTCCGCCAATTCACCGCCATCGGCAACTGCGGGATCCCGGCCGGGGCGAAGTCGCTCGCGGTCAACGTCACGGTGACCGGCCAGACCGGCGGCGGTTTCTTGGGCTTCTACGCCGGCAACGCCATCCCCCTGGGGACGAGCACCATCAACTTCACCGCCACCCAGACCCGCACCAACAATGCCATCCTCGAACTCTCGACGGACGGCACCGGCACCCTCGGGGTGCAGAACGGGGCGGCCGGAAGCGTGCAGGTGATCGTCGACGTGGCGGGGTATTTCAAGTAAGAGCGTCAAGTAAGAGCGTCAAATAAAAGCGTCAAATCGAGCGGCAGGCCGGGCAGGCACGGGGGCTCTGCCCCCCCTGCCCGGCCTGCGGGCCCCTGTGCCAATATCGCTCCGGGCGCTCCGGGCGCTCCGGGCGCTCCGGCCTCAGGGCCGGACGTCCGCCTCGGCCAGGGTGACCTTGCCGCTCGGCGGGTCGTAGATCGCCAACACCAGGTGCTGCGGGATGGCGCGGAGCTTGAGCTTGACGTCGTAGCGGACATGGCCGCCCGGGGCGGGCGGCTTGGCCGATTTCAAGGTGAGGGGGATGACGGGGATGTCGGAGCGCTCCCCCTGCTCGGAGAGGGCGGCGGCGCGCAGCTCGAGCTCGGCGGCGTACTTGCCGGCGACCGGGAGGACGGTGAAGCGGTCGACCGGGAGGGCCAGGGTGATCGGCACCTCCATGGTGCCGCGACCGGCCGCGATGGGCTTGCCCACCTTCATCGGCATGCCGCTCGTCCCCGCCGGATTGCCGAAGAGGATGGCGCTCTCGACCTGCATCGAGACCTCCGAGGAACGCGAGAGGTCGAAGAAGTTGTCGCGGGTGCGGACGGTCAAGCCGGCTTTGGAGACGGTGACCTTGACCTCGTGGCGCTTGTCGTCGCGCTTCCGGTCGGGGGTGAAACCCAGCCAGTAGTAGGAGGTGGTATCGGTAGCGGCGGTGTTCAGGACGTCGACGCGCTTCGAGTTCAAAAGGGCGCGGCCGCCGGTCTCCTTGGCGACGAATTCGAGCGACTGCTGGACCTGGAACTTGCGCTCGTTGTTCGGCCCGACCGGCGCGACGTTCTCGACGTCGGAGGTGTTCGGCCCGATGCCCGGGACGTCGACGGGATAGAGCGTATAGCCGAGGAGGTTCGCCGTGCTCACCAGAGGGCGCAGAACCTGCTCGCCCTCCGGCACGTCGCGGGAGAGGATCGGGCGATCGTTGTTCAGCATATAGTCCTGGGCCGAATAGGGCCAGCCGCCGGAGAGGAGGAGCATCACCTTGCGGCCCGGCGGTTGGGCGAAGGCGCGGAGGGCGGAGGCCGCCGCGGTCGCCTCGCGCTCGACCTGCTGCGCCAGGACGCGGGCGTAGCCGATCTCGTCGAAGTTCAGGAGGGTGGTCGCCGAGGAGGTGGCCGGGAGGGTGCTCCCGGCGCTCGGCGCGTCGTGGCGCCCGGTCTCGAAGTTGCGCAGCTCGGTGGCGCGCTGGATCCCATAGGTCGGCCGCTCCATGGCCTGGGCGATCGTGTGCCCGAGCTCGCGGGGCGAATTCGACCAGGAGGAGAGCATGGTGAGCTTCTTGCCGTCGTAGGCGACGATCGCCATCCGGTCGTCGGGACCCAACCGGCTCAGCTGCTCGCGGATGGAGGTGAGGACGATGTTGCGCTGCGCGGAGAAGGAGAAGTAATCGTCGACGAAGACGAGATAGCTCGTGCCGACGGCCTTGCCGGCGGTCAAGGTCGGCGGCTCCGCCGGCTGGCTCGCGGTCTCGGTCCCGGTGGGCGGCGCGGCGGGCACGGCCTGGCCCTCGTGGACCTCGCTGAAGTACTGGATCGGCACGTCCTTCCCGTCCACCCGCAGTCGGAAGTCACTGGGCGAGAGGCCGGTCACCCGGTTGCCCTGCTTGTCGGTGACCACCACCTCGACGTTGACCACCCGGACGTCGACCTCCTCGCCGAAGATCGGGGTGTTGTCCGGCGCCTGGGTGGGAGGCGGCTGGGAGCGGACCGGCGAGAGGGGGAGGAAGAGAGTGACGAGAGAAAGCAGAGTGACGAGGGCACGATCGCTGGGGCGGATCCTGGGCATGCTGGGCTCTCCGTAGGTGTTCGAAGGGAAAACACCCCTTGGCGGAAATTTCTTTCCGCCTTATTTTAAGTCCGCGCCGGTCCCTCGCCGGTTCAAGCGGGAGAAACTTTACAGAGAGAGCGTCAGTTGTTGATCGCGACCACCCGCAGGGACCCGTCGCGGTCGCCGATCCAGACCTCCCCGTGCTCGCCCAACATCACTCCGGCGTTTCTCGCGAACATGGCGTGCGGGATGGCGCTCGCCAGGGTATGGCGGAAGCCGGGCGAGAAGATCGAGTCGAAGCGGGCGAGGAGGACTTCCTTGTGGCGGATCTTGATCGGCCAGCCGGCGATCCGGACGATGATCGGCAGGTGGATGGCCGCGGCGACCCGCGAACGGTCCCCGGCCATCAGGGCGGCCACGAAGCGCTGGGCGAAGCGCTCGACCGCGGAGTCGTCGGCGAGGCCGGCCACCGCGTAGCGGTTCTCTCCCGGCCGGCGCAGCCGGTCGCTTGACTGGGCGAGCTTGAAGAGCCGCGGGACCGAGCCGTCCGGTTTCGTCCAGCAACCCACGATCTGATCGTAGGCGAGCAGCTCGCCGGCCTCCTCCCGAGTCTCGAACTTGCCGCGGAAAATCCCGGTCACCCGCCCCGGCTCGGCATACTCGCGGAGCACGATCGAGTGGTCCTCCCCCATCTCGCCCACGAGCGGGATGTCCTTCATGGGCTTCAAGTAAAAATAGGAGCCGACGATGTGCCGATCCGCCCGGATCGACAAAGTCATCTGGATGGGGAGGGGGCCGTCCAGCTGCCCCGCATAATCCCGCCACTCCTCCAGGGCGGGAGAAGCCAGGGCGAGAGCGGAAGCGGTGGTGAGGGCGGCGACGAGGACACAGGTCCACGGGACGCGCATGATACAGAGCCCTCCTGGATCGGGAGTTTCGGCGCGGCGATCCTACGCCGGTGCTCTGCAAGAGGCAAGCCCGGTGGGGCTTTTCCGGGTGCGGCTCCCGGCCCACCCTCGGAGGTCGGGTGGGCGGGCCGGGGGTGAGGGCCTAGAACTTCCGCATCAGCCCGACCACGACACCCTGAACCCGGACGTCCTTGGCCGGCACCCGGATGGGCTTCATGGCGGCGTTCGCCGGTTGCAGGCGAACGGTGTCTCCCTCGGGGTAGAAACGCTTCAGGGTGGCATCGTCGCCGATCAGGGCGACGACCATCTCCCCCGGCTCGGCGCGCTCGCGGCGGAGGACGATGACGTAGTCGCCGTCGTAGATCCCCTCCTCGACCATCGACTCGCCGACGACCCGGAGAACATAGTGGTCGCCCGGCCGGCCGGTGAGGAGGTGGGCCGGCACCCCCAGGCGCTCGTTGCCGTTCAGGGCCTCGATCGGCTTGCCGGCCGCGATCAGGCCGTAGAACGGCAACTCCTTGTCGGTACCGGCGCCGCCGCCGCCGGGAATGGCGCGGATCAGCTCGATGCCCCGCTTCTGGTTCCAGTCGCGGCGCAGGAAGCCCTTCTCCTGGAGGAGCTTCAGATGCTTGTAGACGGTGCCGTAGGAAGAGTAGCCGAAGCGGGAGCAGATCTCTCTGTGGGTGGGAGCAATGCCGCGCTCCCGGGTGTATTCCTCAAGGAATTCGAGGATGGCCTTCTGGGTCTCCGTCAGGTAGATCGCCTTTTCTTTTTCCATACCTACAAGTATCAGCGGTAACTCAGCGTAAAGTCAAGACCCCAGGTGAAAAAGCGGCGGATAGAGAAAAAACAGAGGCCCACAGGGCTTCTCCGAATCCCGCCGCCCCCCTGCCGATTGACACCTGTCGCAGGCGTCCGTAGAGTGGCTGGGCATCCCTTCGGTTGCAGGCGCGATCTTCGCATCCTTATCTATACATGTCTCTCATGTCTCCGATTCTATGTCCGCCATGAAACCCGACCTCAGCTACTCCCAGCACCAGCTCGGAAACGGCCTCCGCATCGTCTTCCACCACGACCGGAGCCTCCCCCTGGTGGCGGTCAACCTCTGGTACCACGTCGGCTCGAAGAACGAGCGGCCGGGCCGCACCGGCTTCGCCCACCTCTTCGAGCACATGCTCTTCCAGGGGAGCGAGCACATCAAGACCCACGAGCACTTCCGCTACATCCAGCAGGTAGGCGGGGTGGCCAACGGCTCGACCTGGTTCGACCGCACCAACTACTACGAGACCCTCCCCGCCCACAACCTCGATCTCGGGCTGTGGCTGGAGTCCGACCGCATGGGGTTCCTGTTGCCGGCGATCACCTCGGCGAACCTCGAAAACCAGCGCGTCGTGGTGATGAACGAGCGCCGCCAGCGGGTGGACAACCAGCCCTATGGCCGGGCGGGCGAGCGCCTGCACGAGTTGCTCTATCCAGCCGATCACCCCTACCACTGGCCGGTGATCGGCTACATGGACGACATCGCCGCCGCCACGCTCGAAGAGGTGCGCGCCTTCTTCCGCACCTACTACACCCCGAACAACGCGGTGCTCACGGTGGCCGGCGACTTCGACCCCGATTCGACCCTCCTGCGGATCGAAGACTACTTCGGCGACATTCCCTCCGGGCCGCCGGTGGGGAAGGTCCAGCCGCCCTTGGAGGCCCTGGGGGGCGAGCGGGTGGACGTGCTGACCGACGACGTGCGGCTCCCCCGGGTCTATCTCGGTTTCCGCGCCCCGGCCTACGGCGATCCCCGCTGGTATGCCGCCGATCTCCTCGCCTCGGCCCTCTCGGCCGGCAAGTCGAGCCTGCTCTACAGAGACCTGGTCTACGACCGGCAGATCGCGCAGGACGTCGGCTCCTGGGTCGACCCCACGGAGGCGGTGGGCACGTTCACCATCATCGCCACCGCCCGGCCGGGGACCGCCCCCGAGACCCTGTCGACCGCCATCCTCGAGCACCTCGACCGCATCGCCACCGAGCCGCTCCAGGAGGCCGACCTCGAACGGGCGCGCAACAAGGTGCTGACCGATTACTACAGCGCGCTCCAGAAGCTCGACACCCGGGCCGACCTCTTCTCCCAGTTCGCCACCTATTTCGACGACCCGGGCGGCCTCGAACGGGAGGTCGAATGCTACAGCCAGCTCGGGGCGCGCGAGGTGCTCGACTACGCCGCGGCCTACTTCACGCCGGACGAGCGGGTGCAGGTGAGCGTCGTCCCCGCGCCGACTCCCGCGCCGACTCCCACGCCGGTCCCAGCGCTGGTACCTGGAGACTCCGTCTCGTGACCCGTCCACCGGTCAACCGCGAGCTGCCGCCGGTCCCGGGGGAGATCCACTCCTTCCGCTTCCCCGCGTACCTCAAGCGGCGCCTCAAAAACGGCCTCACCGTCTATGCCGCCCACCTCCCCGGGGTCCCCCTGGTGAGCCTGGAGCTGGTCGTCCCGGCCGGCGCCGAGCACGACCCGGCGGGGCGGGCGGGACTCTCGACCTTGACCGGCTCGCTCCTCGACGAAGGGACGGCGAAGCGGGACGCGCTCGCGATCGCGGCCTATGTCGAGGAGCTCGGGGGGCATCTGACGACCGGCGCCGACTGGGACGAGGGCTATCTCGGCACCGGCCTCCTCTCTTCCCACCGCCGCCAGGGCCTGGAGCTCCTCGCCGAGGTGCTGACCGGACCGGTCTTTCCGGAGCGCGAGATCGAACGGCTGCGCCGCCAGCGGCTGACCGAGATCCTCCGCCGGGCCTACGATCCGTCGAGCCAGGCGGACGACCGGCTGAACGCCGAGATCTTTAGCGGTACGGTCTACGCCCAATCGCTCTTAGGCGACGAGGCGAGCGTCTCGGCCCTGACCCGCGACGAGATCCTCGGTTTCTACGGCGATCACTACACGGTCGCCGGCTCGGCGCTCTTGGCCGTCGGCGACCTCGATCCGGAGGAGATCCTCCGCGAGGTCGAGGAGATCCTGGACGGCGACCCGGGCCGCACCGCTCCCCCGTCGCCCGCGATCCGGCCCACGCCCCTCCCCGGCGTCATGGTCCACATCGTCGACCGTCCGGGGGCGGCGCAGACCGAGCTCCGCCTCGGTCATGTGGGGATCTCGCGCAAGGATCCGGAGTTCACGCCGCTGATGGTGATGAACACCCTCTTGGGCGGCAAGTTCACCAGCCGCATCAATTTGAACCTCCGCGAGCGGCACGGCTTCACCTACGGCGCCTCGACCCGCTTCGTGAGTCGGATCGGCCCCGGGCCGTTCCTGGTCGGCACGGCGGTCGCCACCGAATCGACCGGCGCCGCGACGCGCGAGGTGCTCAAGGAGCTCACCCGCATCCGCGAGGACTTCGTTGCGAGCGACGAGCTCGAAGAGACCCGCACCTACTTAGCCGGGGTCTTCCCCTACACCCTGCAGACGATCGCCGACCTCGCCAAGCGGTTGGAGATCCTCGCCCTCTACCAACTGCCCGACAACCACTACGACGGCTACCTCGAACGGGTCGCCGCGGTCACCCGCGAGGACGTGCTGCGGGTGGCCCAGAGCCATCTGGACCCCGAGCACATGGCGATCGTGGCGGTAGGGCCGGCCGAGATCCTTGAGCCCCAGCTCCGGGATTTGGGAGAGGTCAAGATCTGGGCGCGGGACCAGCCGGTGCCCGCCGAGGCGCCGGTCTAGGAGGCCGCGCGCCCGGCGGCCCTACTCCAGCCGGGCCGTCAGCGAGCCGTCCTCGTTCAAAGTGGCGTTCAGGGTCCGCTTGGTGCCGCCGGGGAAGTTGCCGGAGAGTTTCTGGACCTCCGTCCGCTTGCCGCCGTAGGTGGCGTAGATGCGGATATCGGCCGTCCCCGCGGCGACCTTGATCTTCTTCTGGACCCTCCCCTTGCTCGGAGCAGAGCGCAGAAATCCCGTCTTCGTGAAGAACTTGAACGGCTCCCGCATCACCTGGTCGTTATTGACATAGAGGACCAGCACCCCTTCCGGCAGGTTGGTGAAGAAGTTGAGATCGAGGGTGGCGTCGGTCGCCACCGGCGCCACCACCGGCGGCGGCGGCGGGGCCTGCGGCAGGGTCTGGGGCTCGGTCGGCAGGGGACGCGGCACGGCCGCCGCCCGGGCTGCCGCGCGATCCTTCCGGCGCTTCTCGGCCTTGTCGACAGCGGCGAGGATGCCTGCCGCCTCGGGATTTCCCGGGGCGAGACCGAGGACCGCCGTGGCGGCGGCCGCCGCGTCGGCGTAGTGCCGGCTGGCCAGGGCGTCGCGCGCCTGCCCCAGCCGCTGGTCGATCTCCTGCTGCAGCACCTGCTGCTGGGCCTGCTCGGTCCCCTGGGTCGCCTGCGCTGCCTGAGCCGCCAGGGCGGCCTGGGCGGCGGCTTCCTGCTGCCGGCGGATCGCGGCCGGATCGGGCGCCGGAGCTTTCTGGGCGACCGCAGCCACGGCGGCCGGTGCCGGGCGGCCCGGGTGCAGCCAGTAGGTCCACGCCCAGGCGGCCGCCACCGCCGCCACGAGGAGCAGGGCGAGCCCGGCGAGGAGCGGTACGAGGCGCAGCCCCCCACCGCGCGGTGGCGGCGGGACGATGACCGGGGGGTTGGGAAGCGAGGGGAAAGTGGAGACGGTGCTGCCGGAGCCCACCTCCGCCCCGCTCCCGGTACCCGATCCGGTTTCGCCCCCCGGCCCCGTACCTGTTCCTGTTGCCGCTCCCGCTCCCGTTCCCGATATCGTTTCCGGCGCAGTGCCGGCCGCCGGAACCGGCAGGGCCGGCGCGGAGGGCGGAGGCAGCTCCAGCGAGGTGAGCGAGAGGGTCTCGTTGAGCGACTCCGAGGCCCGCCGCCGCTCGGCGACCAGGCGGGAGAGGTCGGCCGCCATCTCGCGCGCCCGCTGGTAGCGCCGGCCGGGCTCCTTGTCGAGGACCCGGTTGAGGATCGCCTCGACCCCGGGCGGCAGGTTCTCGACGTAGTCCCGCGGCGGCGTGAAGTGGTCGTAGATGATGCGGTGGGAGACCACCGTCAGGTTCTCGCCCTGGAACGGCTTGTGGCGGGTGAGCATCTCGTAGAGCACGACGCCGAGCGAGAAGATGTCGGCCCGGTGGTCCACCTCGCGGCCTAAGATCTGCTCGGGGGCCATGTAGTTGGGCGTCCCCAGGAGCTGGCCCTCCTGGGTGAGGTTCGAGGTGTCGATCCGGGCGATCCCGAAGTCGGTGATCTTCGCCCGGTTGTCGGCGGTGATGATGATGTTGGCCGGCTTGACGTCCCGGTGGACGACCCCCTTGGAGTGCGCGTAGTCGAGCCCGTCGGCGATCTGCTCCAGGATGCCGGCGACGTACGGAAGGTCCAGGCCGTTCTCCCGCTGCAGGAGAACCTTCAGGTTGGTCCCCCGCACGTACTCCATGGCGATGAAGGCGATCCCGTCGTCGCTCTCCTCCATGACGTCGTGGATGGTGACGATGTTGGGATGGGAGAGGATGCCGGCGCTCTGCGCCTCGCGCATGAAGCGGGCGCGGAACTGCTCCATCTCCTGGTCCTTGAGCGAATAGCCGACGCGGAAGGTCTTGAGCGCGACGAGGCGGCCGATCAGCGGGTCCTTCGCGAGGTACACGATCCCCATCGCACCCTTGCCCAACTCGTCCAGGATCTCGTAGCGCCCCAGGCGGGTCGGGTTCTTGATCGGGCTCACGGGGCTCATCTTCGCTTCGCTAGGCGTCTGTGGCGTACCTTCACGCGGGTCGGGGCGGAGATGCGATTCTAGGCGCCCCGGGCCTCTTGAGTCAAACCTTAGCAAGGCTTAAAGGCAAATCTCTCTACTGTTTAGCGGGCAGTTTGCAAACGACCGCTGTGGTATATTGGCCACCCTGTTTTTCTGAGGAGGAGCCCACATGCAGGTGGAGAATCCCGGACGAATCCGAAACGTCGCCGTCGCAGGGCACAACGACACCGGCAAGACCACCCTGGTGAGCGCCCTGTTGTATACCAGCGGGGTGACCACGCGCCTCAACCGCGTCGAAGACGGCAACACCCTGACCGACTTCGACCACGAGGAGATCGGCCGCAAGATCTCGATCGGCCTCGCGACCTGCTTTTCCCCCTGGCGCCAGCACAAGGTCAACCTCATCGACTGCCCCGGGTACGGCATCTTCTTCACCGAGACCAAGCAGGGGATGCGCGCCGCCGACTCGGTCCTCTTAGCCATCAACGCCGTCGCCGGGGTCGAGGTGAATACGGAGAAGGTGTGGAGCTACGCCGAGGAGATCGGTCTGCCGGTGATGCTCCACCTGTCGAAGATGGACCGCGAGCGGGCCGACTTCAGCCGCGCCCTGGAAGGTCTCCAGAAGAGCTTCGGCCGCGGCGTCCTGCCGATCCAGGTGCCGGTGGGGAGCGAGGCGGGCTTTGCCGGCATCATCGACCTCGTCCAGGGGAAGCTCTACCGCTACACCCGGGACGGCAACGGCAAGGCCGAGCCGGCCGACCTCCCGGCGGACTCGGCCGACGACGTCAAGGAGCTCGCCGGCCGCCTCCGCGCCCAGCTCGTCGAGGCGGTGGCGGAGACCGACGACAAGCTGATGGAGGGTTTCTTCGAGAACGGCAGCCTCGAGCAGGCCGACCTCGAAGCCGGCCTCCGCCGGGCGATCGCCCGCCGCCAGCTCTTCCCCGTCGTCCTGGGCGCCCAAGGCCACGGCATCGGCTCCGCCTCTCTCTTAGACGCCATGATCGCCCTCCTCCCCTCCCCCGCCGACCGCGAGGGCTTCCCGGCGAAGAACGTCGGCGGCGATGCGATCACCCTCGCAGCCGATCCGGCGGCGCCGCTCGCCGCCCTCGTCTTCAAGACCCTCTCCGACCCCTTCTCGGGGAAGATCTCGATCCTCCGGGTCGTCTCCGGCACCCTCCAGTCCGACTCCCAGGCCTACAACCCGCGGACGGAGGAGAGTGAGCGCCTGGGGCATCTCCTGGAGCTCCAGGGGAAGACCGGGACCGGGGTGCAGAATTTGATCGCCGGCGACATCGGCGGGGTGGCCAAGCTCAAGTCGACCCACACGGGCGACACCCTCGCGAGCAGGGAGAAGCCGCTCCAGATCGACTGGATCAGCGTGCCCGAGCCGGCCATGTCCTTCGCCGTCGAGCCCAAGTCGAAGGTCGACGAGGAGAAGATCGGCGAGGCGCTCACCCGGCTCATGGACGAGGCCCTGAACCTGCGGGCGAGCCGCGACCCGGACACCCACGAGCACCTGCTCTCGGGGACCGGCCAGCTCCACATCGAGATCGCGGTCGCCAAGCTGAAGCACCGCTCGCACGTCGAGGTCATCCTCCATCCCCCGAAGGTCCCCTACCGGGAGACGATCGCCAAGCCCGCCGAGGGGCACGGCCGGCACAAGAAGCAGACCGGCGGCCGCGGCCAATTCGCCGACTGCAAGATCAAGATCGAGCCCCTGGAGCGCGGCGGCGACTTCTCCTTCGTGGACGCCATCTTCGGCGGCGCCATCCCCTTGAACTTCCGGCCGGCGGTCGAGAAGGGCATCCAGGAGGCGCGGCGGCGCGGTTTCCTCGCCGGCTACCCCGTCGTCGACTTCACGGTCCGCCTGCTCGACGGCCAGTTCCACGACGTCGACTCCTCCGAGATGGCGTTCAAGATCGCCGGCTCCTTGGCGTTCAAGGACGCCATGGCGAAAGCCGGGGCGACGATCTTGGAACCCATCATGAAGGTCGAGATCACCACCAACGAGGAGTTCATGGGCGATATCATGGGCGACCTGTCGCACCGGCGGGGCCGGCCGCACGGGATGGAGGCGCAGAACGGCAACCAGGTCATCAAGGCGACGGTGCCGATGTCCGAGATGCTCAACTACGCGCAGACCCTCCGCGCCATGACCCAGGGGCGCTCCAGCTTCCACATGGAGTTCTCGCACTACGAGGAGGTCCCGCGGCTGGTGCAGGACAAGATCGTCGCCGAGGCGGCGAAACACCGCCGCGCCGAGCACGAGGAGCATTAAGATTCCGTCGAACTGGCCCGTTTGAAGTCCTTTGACCAGCGCCTGGCTGCGCAGAGCGCCCGAAGGCGCTGGCCCGGAGGACCCAACGAGCCGGCACCCCATCCGTCCGAAGGAGCCAGAACTTGATCCCAGCGACCCAGATCCGCGTCGGCATGTGCATCCTCTTCGAGAATGACATCTGCCGCATCATGCAAGTCCAACACGTCACGCCGGGCAACTGGCGCGGCTTCGTCCAGGCCAAGATGCGCAGCTTAAAGAGCGGCAACAGCTTCGAGCACCGCTTCGGCTCGACCGAGAAGGTCGAGCGGGCCATCCTCGACACCCATCCCATGGAGTACCTCTACTCCGACCCTTCCGGCCACCACTTCATGAACCAGGAAAACTACGAGCAGGTGGCCCTGGACGATGAGGCCCTGGGGACGGCCATGCTCTATCTGCTCCCCAACACGGTGATCTCGATCGACTTCTACGAGGATCGGGCGGTGGGCATCGACCTCCCCAACACGGTCACCCTGGAAGTCGTCGACACCGAGCCGAGCATGAAGGGCGCCACCGCCAGCGCCTCCTACAAGCCGGCCAAGCTAGAAACCGGCCTCGTCGTCAACGTTCCCCCCTTCGTCGAAATCGGCAACCGGGTGGTCGTCGACACCCGCGAGGACAAGTACCTCTCGCGGGCTTGAAGCGGCGGGCGGTCCCCACGTCTCTCTCCGTCCTGGCATCATGACGACAAAGGCCCTCTCCCCTCGCGAATACCATGCCCGGCGCGACGAGGAGAGCCGGGACGAGAGGGAGAAGCTCGCAGAGGCGAAAAGGTGGGTGAAGTTTCTGCTCCTGGAGCGTAGCCTCGCTGCCGACCTCAAGGCGATCGAGGGTCTCTATCGCGATTTGGGCGAGCCGGATCTGCTCGGGCCCGAGGAACAGGATCGGCTGATCGTCGTCGGGTACCACCTTCATGGCCTCTACTCCGCTTTCGAGAATGCCTTCCGAAACATCGCGAAGACCTTCGAGAACCAGCTCGACCCGACTTCCTGGCACCAGTCTCTGCTACAGCGGATGCTCTTGGACCTCTCTCCTCTCCGTCCTGCCGTTCTCGACGAGGAGACCTACGAGAAGCTCGACGAGCTGCGCCGTTTCCGTCACCTCTTCCGCACCGGCTACGGCCTCAAGCTCGATCCCCTGCGGCTGCGGCTCGTCGTCCAGAAGGCTCTGGAGCTCAAGCTCCTCTATCGCCCGCAGCTCGGACGTTTCCTGGAGTTTCTGACAAGCCTCGAGTAAGGCCGCTCCCGCCTCATGGCCGGGCGCCTATGGTACACATACACCAGCCGGAACGCCGGAATTGCCACGCCCCCGGCGTTCTCCACCACTTCCAACTCGTCAGACCGGAGGTCTTATATGAGCCTAGCGCAGATGTTGCTCCCTGAATTCGATAACGAGATGAAAACCACCCGCCGTCTCCTGGAGCGGATTCCCGAAGACAAGATGGGCTGGAAGCCGCACGAGAAGTCGATGAGCCTGGGTCGCCTGTCGGGCCATCTGGCCGAGCTCGCGAGATTCGGCGGGATGGTCTTGACGACCGAGTTCCTCGACGTCGCCCCCACCGGCGCCACGCCCCCCAAGCGCCTCGACTCGCGCTCGCGCCAGGAGGTGCTGGACCTCTTCGACGCCAACGTGAAGCAGAGCCGCGAAGCGATCGCCCAGACCGATGACGCCGCCTTCGCCCAGACTTGGACTCTCCGGGCCGGGGATCACGTCGTCTTCAGCCTGCCGCGCATCGCCGCCGTGCGCTCCATGTTGCTCAGCCACACCATCCACCACCGCGGCCAGCTCTCCGTCTACCTGCGGCTGACCGACACCCCGGTGCCCTCGATCTACGGCCCCTCGGCGGACGAGCAGTAGGGCCGCGAGCGGCGCGTGCGGCTTCGGCGCAGCGCCTGGAGAGCCGCGAGCAGCATTCAGCGGGAGAGATCCATCACTGCAAGCCCTTCACGGTCGGCGGCCTCGGCTTGCCGGTGATCCGCGGAGACGAAAAGGTCCGGTTGGTAGACGAGAGCGCTACCAACGTGCAGGGCGTCGAGCGCCCGAAGGGGATGACGTTCCAGGCAGCGGATGGCCTGCTCGAAAGCATCTTGGGAGAGGTCGCAGAGATCGGCGTCGGAGAGGTCGGCCTGCACGGCGGATTTTAGGCTCTGATAGTCCGCGGTGGAAAGTCGGCCCTCGCGCACCAGGCGGCACAGCGTCGAGATCAGCTCGGGTACGACGAGGACACTGACCCCCAGGGCATCCGCGGCGGCGCAGAGATCCCTCACCTGCTCCGACCCTTCCTCCTCGACATAACGCTTGGTGAGGGCGGAGGTATCAAAAAAGACCCTCATCGCTGCTCGTCGCGGTCCGCCAATACCTCATCGCCAAGGCTCAGGCTGCCCAGAGAGAGGCGAGTCTGGGGCGGCTTCTTCCAGGCCGGCATCGCCGCCTTGACCGGAACGATGTCCGCGACCGGCCGACCGTTGCGATACACGCGGACGGTCTCGCCTCCCTCGACCGCATCGAAAAAAGTCTTGGCGTGGTTTCTCAAATCGGTGAACGTGGTCTCGCGCATGGCGTCATCATCGCAGACTCGGGCGGCGTCTGTCCATCAGTCTGTACAGAGGCGCGGCATCTCAGTCGACATCGTCAAACGGCCGGTTAGAATCGCCCGATCCGGGGGATGCCCCTCCGGCAGAGAAGGAGAGACCTCATGCAGAAGAAGTTGAAGAAGCTGAAGCTCGCCAAGGAGACCGTCCGGAGCCTCGACGCGCCGGAGCTGCGGAGAGCGGCGGGCGCCATCGTGGAGACGGACGACACGATCTGTTGCCACTCGGGAAACCACGCCTGCTTCACGGCCAACAACGGCATCGCCTGACCTAGATCCTCCGCCGGCCCTCCCGGGCGAGGCTTCGACACGCTCGCCCGGGAGGGCCCTCTCCCTGGCAAGCCGCATGCAACGAAAAGCTCCCGCCATGCGGAACCCTCTCTCCCGCCCCGCGATCGGGGTCCGCCCTTGAGTCTCCAGCCCCGTCTCCTGGTGGTTTCCAACCGCCTCCCCGTGGTCCTCGAACAGACGCCCACGGGGTGGAGCTTGAAGGGCGGGTCCGGCGGCCTGGTCTCGGCCCTCGCGCCGGTTCTCTCCCATCGCGGCGGCCTGTGGATCGGCTGGCCCGGGCTCGCCTTGGACGCGGGGGGCGACTGGGAACCGGTCCTGGCGGACGGCTTGCGGGAGCGCGGCTACGAGCTGGTGCCGGTGCTCTTGGGCGCGGACGAGGTCAAGGGCTTCTACGAGGGGTTCTCGAACGGCATTCTCTGGCCCCTCTTCCACGACCAGACCGGCTTCTGCAACTTCGAGCCCGCCTTCTGGTACAGCTATCTCGCGGTCAACCGGAAGTTCGCCCGCGAGGTGCTCGCCCACAGCGACGACGACGATTTCGTCTGGGTCCAGGACTATCAGCTGATCCATGTCGCCGAGCTGGTGCGCGCCGACGCCGCGGGACGCCGGATCGGTTTCTTCCTCCACATCCCCTTCCCGCCGCTCGACGTCTTCCTGAAGCTCCCCTGGCGGGCGCAGATCCTGGGCGCGTTCTTAGCCTACGACCTCCTCGGCTTCCAGACCCCGCGCGACCGGCGGAACTTCCTCACCTGTCTGGAGCACCTGGTGCCCGAGGTGGAGATCACCCGCGACCAGCCGGTCGCCCAGGTCCGGGTGGGCGAGCGAATCGTGAAGGTCGGCGCCTTCCCCATCGGCATCGACTACGAGGCCTTCGCCGAGACCGCTCGTTCGCCCGAGGTCAGCAGCCGGATGGCCGAGCTGCGCCGGGCGATCGCCCCCTGCCAGCTGGTCCTCGGGATCGACCGCCTCGACTACACCAAGGGCATCCCCGAGCGCCTCCTCGCCTTCAGGAACGCCATCGAGCGTTTCCCGGAGCTCCGCGAGCAGGTCGTCCTCTTCCAGATGACCGTGCCCAGCCGCGAGGGGGTCCCCGAATACCAGGCCCTGAAGGCCCGGGTCGAGCGCCTGGTCGGCGAGATCAACGGCGCCTTTTCGACCGCCGCCTGGGTGCCCGTCCACTATCACTACAAGAGCCTCACCCGGCGCGAGCTGATCGCCCTCTACCGGATCGCCCGGGTCGGCTTCGTCACCTCGCTCAAGGACGGCATGAACCTGGTCGCCAAGGAGTTCTGCGCCTGCCAGCTCGAAGGCGGCGGAGTCTTGGTCCTCTCCGAGTTCGCCGGCGCCGCGGCCCAGCTCCAGCGCGGCGCGCTCCTCGTCAACCCGCACGACATCGAGGGCATGGCCGACACCCTCCTCGCCGCCCTCCAGATGGACGAGGGCGAGCGCCGCCGGCGGATGGAGCTGATGCAGGATCTCCTCAGGAAGCAGGACATCTTCTGGTGGGTGGACTACTATCTGCGGGCGGCCCTGGGGACGGTTCCGGAAGACTTCCGGGTTCCCAAGGAGTACTTCCCCACCCTCGACCTGGAGGACAGCTGGGTCGACGTCTGAGTCTCTGCTCTTTCTTGCCGAACATGGCTCCCCCCTCCGCCCTCGCCCGCTGGGACGAGATCGTAAGCCGGCTCGCCGGGGCTCGCCCGGTGCTCTTCCTGGACTACGACGGGACCCTGGCGCCCCTCGCCTCGACCCCCGACCTCGCGACGCTCCCCGAGCCGACCCGCGAGGCCCTCGCCCGCGCCGCCGCCCGCTTCCCCGTCGCCATCCTCTCCGGCCGCGATCGCGAGGACGTGGCGGCCAAAGTCGGTCTCCCCGACCTCGTCTACGCCGGCTGCCACGGCTTCGACATTGCCGGCGGTGCCGCTCTACCTGACCCAAGGCTCCGCCGCGAGGTCGGCCCGGGCATCCCGGCGGAGATCGCGGCCGCCGCGGCGAAGCTCACCGCGGCGCTCGGCGCCATGCCGGGAGTCTTGATCGAGCCCAAGCGTTTCGCCCTCTCCGTCCACTACCGTCTGGCTCCGCCGGAGCGGGTGCCGGAGATCGAGCGCGCCGTCGACGAGGCCCTCGCCGCCCATCCGGCGCTCCAGAAAGGCCTCGGCAAGAAGCTCTTCGAGCTCCGCCCCAAGCTCAGCTGGCACAAGGGCAAAGCGCTCCTCTGGATCCTCTGCCGGCTCGGCGGTTGTCGAGCGCCAACGAACCCGGAGATGCCGGAGAGACCGAAGGTCCCGATCTACATCGGGGACGACGTGACCGACGAGGACGCCTTCCGGGCCGTCGCCGCGCGCGGGATCGGGATCGTCGTCACCCATGACGCCGATCTCGGACGGGAGACCGCCGCGGCGTACTCGCTCCGCGATCCGGCGGAGGTGCGCGAGTGGCTGGAGCGATTGGCGGACCTGGGCGGCGCGCCGCCAGACCGCTGAGGCGGCACCGCTTTCGGAAACAGAAAGAGCCTCGGTCCAGACCGGACCGAGGCTCTAAGGAAGGTTCGGGCAGGGAGAGATCTTAGACCGCGACCAGCTCCTCGGTGCGCGCGGCGGCCGGGCGGACCACCGCGTCGGGGAACATGCCCTGGCGCAGGCGGTCGAAGAAGGCGATCCACAGGCTCCAGAGTTCCTCGGCGCTCGCTTCGATCGTCTTCACCTCGTCCTCGGTGAAGGCGTTCTGGAGCGCCTCACCGGCCTGCTCGACGTGGTCCGGCTCCTGCTGGATGTGGATGTCCACCCAGGGCAGATCCTTCAAGCCGGAGACCCGGCGAACGGCGTTGCCGACGCCGCCGACCATGGCGAGGTCGACGGTCTCGGTGCCGTAGACGAAACCCAGGGAGGTGAGGCGCCGGCTCGAAGCCTCGCGATAGCGCTCGACCATCAGGCGGGTCTCCTCGAAGGGCGCGGCCTCGGAGACCGTGGCGCGGTCGAAGCCCGCATCCTCCATCGTCGTGATGTAGAGCCGCTCGTGGGCGTTGGCCGGATTGCCCTCGCCCAGCTCCTGGTTCAGGATCTTGCAGAAGGCGGTCTTCATCTCGAGGGCGGGGACGGCGTCGATGCAACGCCCGAGGAAGTTCGGGAAGTAGTGCAGGGGATGCCACCACTGGCCGAGAAAGACCCCCACCTGTTCGCGGGTCAGGTCAGCGGTTTTCATCTCCTTGAAAAACGGATGGTGGATCAGCTCCCGGCGGAGCGGATTGGCTTCGAGTCGCTCGGTAAGGCCCTGCATGATGCCTCCTGTCTTCCTGGCTCGGTGGTTCTGGCGGTAGATCCGTGCGTGGCCTCGAACGGAGGGGCACGGTGTTCCTAAGCTCCGGTGCTCCAGCACCAGAACTGTGCTCCCGCAGCAGGAAAGGGGGACAGACTCGGCAGGGCCGTCCCTCGCCCTGGCAGGCGGCAGGCCACGAAGTGACCTCCCTGCTTAAGGCGTGTCCCTCCCTGGTCCCCTTTTTGCTAGTCTCCCGGGACCGGACACGCCGCTCCGGGCGCCGTCCCTTAACGCTACCTGAAGGACATCTCCCGTGAACGATCCCGCAGCCGTGCTGACGGCGCTCGCCAATGCTCCCGCGCTCCTCGTGCCGTTGATCCGCGAGGCCCCCCCCGAGATCCTCAGCCGTCGGCCGGCGCCCGGCCGGTGGTCCGCCCGCGAGCATGCCTGCTATCTCGCCGAGTCGCAGCCGCTCTTCGCCGCCCGGGTCGAGCAGATGCTCGCCGAGGAGCACCCGATCTTCACCCCCTTCGAGCCGCCGGTCGAGCAGGAGGAGGGGGCCTTCCTCGCCGTGGAGCTCGAACCGGCCCTGGAGCGCTACGTCCACGAGCGCGGCCAGCTCGTCGAGCGCCTGCGCCAGCTCTCCCCCGAGCAGTGGGAGCGGACGGCGGAGCACCCGGAGTACAGCCGCTATTCGATCTTCATCCTGGCGCGCCAGCTGGCGCTGCGCGATCTTCGCCATGGCGATCGGATCGAAGAGCTCCTCCTCCGCAAGGTGTGGCCGGCGGAGGTGCCGTCGAACGAGCCGGTGCCGGTCGAGGTCGGCATCCCCGGCTCGCTCGGACGCCTGCACGCCGGGGGGGTCAACGTCCTCGGGCCGTTCCTGGTGCCGGGACTGGCGCCGCGCCACGTCCGGGTCTACCTGCCGCGCACCTACGACCCGGAGGCCCAGCACTTCGCCCTCTACATGTTCGACGGCCAGAACGTCTTCGACGACAGCGCCTCGTTCTCCGGCGGCTGGTACCTCCACGAAGCCGTCGAAAAGCTAGCCAATTCCGGGGCATCCGGCCGGCCGGTGCCGGTCGTCGTGGGGATCGATCATGGCGGCGATCAGCGGGTTCTGGAGCTTTCCCCCTTCCCGTTCGAGGGCGAGGAACCGAAGATCGATCTCTTTCTGGAATGGGTGACCGGCAGCCTCATGCCGGCGCTCAATGCCGAGCTCAGGCTCATCCCCGGTCCCATCGGCGCCGTCGTCGGCGGCTCGTCGATGGGCGGCCTTGCGGCGTTCTACGCCCACTTGCGGCATCCGGAAGCCTTCGGCGGCGCGCTCGTCATGTCGCCGTCCTTCTGGGTATCGACCAACAAGATCCTCGAATGGGTGATCGACCAGCCGACCCCCGAGGTCTCCCGCATCTATCTCGACTGCGGAGCGCGCGAGGGGCGCGGCAGCCTGATGCCGATCGTCGCCGCCATGGCCGCGCACCTCGCGAGCCGGGGCTACGAGGACGATCGGCTGATGTGGAGACCGGACGCCAAGGGCGGCCACAACGAGGCGAGCTGGCGACGCCGGCTGCCCAAGGCGTTACGGTTTCTCTACCGCTGATTTTTAGACCGCCGGCGGATCGATCGCCCGATCCCAGTTGCGGTGCCGGCCCAGAGCCTCCACGAAGGCCGGCAGCTCGCGGACGAGCGCCCAATCCGCCTCGTCGTCGAGCGGAAGCCCGGCCTCGCCCAAAACCCCCTCTCCGGCGCCCATCCGGAGGATCGGCTTGCAGTGCCGGTACTGGTCCTTGAGGAATTCGAGCGCCTGGCCGAGGGACCGCAGCTCTTCGGCCGCGGCCTCGCCGTCGGGGACGATCACGGCGTCGAAGAGCACCGACGGCATGGTCTCGAAAGTCGCGTCCGCCTGCAGCGTGCCGCCCTCCGCCTCGAACGTACCGAGCCGCGCCGCCACCAGCCGGACGACGGCTCCGGCGTCGGCGAGCCGCGTCTGCAGGTCGGCCACCGCGAGGCCGTCGCTCCCCGCGGCGACGAGGATGGCGATCTTCCTGCCGCGGATGCCGCCATCGCCGGGCCGCGCGGTCAATGAGAGCGCCGGCGAGCTCGTGATCTCCGGCTCGACCTGGACGAGCCGCGGCATCGCCTTGGGAAGACGGATGCCGATGCCGTCGGCGACCGCCTGCGCCAGCTCGTCGGAGACGTTTCTGAGCATCGCGACCGTGCGCTCGCGGATCGCCGGCACCTGCACCTTGGTGAGCTCGAAGCGGAAGCCGCGGATGATGTGCGACTTCTCGTAGGCGGTCTGGCTGTTCCAGAAGAGGGTCGCCTGCGCGTAGTGCTCGGCGAACTTCTCGGGCTTGCCCCGCAGCTTGTCGGCGGCGTTGGCGCCAATGGGCTCGGGGAACGAGGTGAACCCGGCCGCACCGGCCTGGAACGGGCAACCGCCACCGAGAGAGTTGGGCTCGTAGGCGACGCGGCCGCGCGGGATGGCTTGGCGGTGGAGACCGTCGCGCTCGTTGTTGTGGGCCTGGGCGATCGGCGAGTTGATGGGAATCTCGTGGAAGTTCGGGCCGCCGAGCCGCGACAGCTGGGTGTCGAAATAGGAATGAATCCGCCCGGCGAGGAGCGGGTCGTTCGAGAAATCGATCCCCGGCACCAGGTTCTGGACTCCGAAGGCCACCTGCTCGGTCTCGGCGAAGAAGTTGTCCGGGTTTCGGTTGAGGACCATGCGACCGACGGGCGTGACCGGCACAAGCTCCTCGGGGATGAGCTTGGTGGCGTCGAGGACGTCAAAGCTCCAGCCGTCCGCCTGTCTCTCATCGAAAACCTGAAAGCCCAGCTCGTACTCGGGGAACACCCCCGACTCGATCGACTCCCAGAGATCGCGCCGGGTGTAGTCGGGGTCGGCGCCGGCGATCTTGATGCACTCGTCCCAGTCGAGCGAGTGGGTGCCGGCGACCGGCGTCCAATGGAACTTGACGAACCGCGACTGCCCGCGGGCGTTGAGCAGCCGGAAGGTGTGGACGCCGAAGCCCTGCATGGTGCGGAAGCTCCGCGGGAGCGCGCGGTCCGACATCACCCAGAGGAGCATGTGGGTCGACTCTGGGCTCAGGGAGACGAAATCCCAGAAGGTGTCGTGGGCGCTCGCGGCCTGCGGCATAGCATGGTGCGGCTCGGGCTTGAGCGCGTGGACGAGGTCGGGGAACTTCATGGCGTCCTGGATGAAGAACACCGGGATGTTGTTGCCGACGATGTCAAAGTTGCCCTCGTCGGTGTAAAATTTCGTCGCGAAGCCGCGCACGTCTCTCGGGGTGTCGGTCGAGCCGCGCTCGCCGGCGACGGTCGAGAAGCGCACGAAGACGGGGGTGCGCTTGCCGGCCGTCGACAGGAACGACGCGCGGGTGTACCGGGTCTGCGGCTCGTAGCACTCGAAGTAGCCATGGGCCGCGGAGCCCCGGGCGTGCACGATCCGCTCGGGGATGCGCTCGTGATCGAAGTGGGTGATCTTCTCGCGGAGGATGAAGTCCTCGAGGAGCGCCGGGCCGCGAAGCCCGGCCTTGAGCGAGCTCTGGTTGTCCGCGATCGGCTGGCCGAAGTTCGTCGTCAGCGCCTGGCCGCTCGAATCAACCCGGGCGCGATCGAGGGGGTCGTTGCCGGCATTCCACCCGGGCCGCGCCTGGGTACCTGTTTTCGGCGACTCCGTCGCCTCGGTCAGGGTGCTGCCGGTCGTCGTCCGGTCCGGCGGCTCCTGGGACGCTCCGGGCTTGGGCTTGCGCGCCGCCGCCTCGCCGTACTCGTTGGGCTTGTTCTTGTTGGTGGGGAACGCCGCCGCGAGGCGGTTGGTGTCCGCAGCCTTACGCTCGATCGGGTCGTGGGTGTCGCTCGTGGGAGCGCTACCCCGGGAAGGACCGCTGACGGTCGACTTGGCAGCGGACTTGTTCTTGCTGGGCGCCTTCGACATAGGTTCTCCATTCAAGTCGGTAAGAAGGCAAAAGAAAGTGGCGCCGTGACGGGGAGGGACCCGCCCGGCGTGGAGAATGTCTGCACGAGATGTGCCGGAGAACCGCCGGCTCCGGCGGCTACAGTCCGGGAGCGTGATAGGCCTGGCTCGCCCCGATCCAGGTCTTCGCCTTGTTGAAGTCGACGCCCATCATGGCGCCCTTGCTCATCCGCACGAGGTTGTTGATGAGCCGGGGCCGGTCGGCTCCCGGGCTCCAGGCGAACATCATCCGCACCTCGGCCTTGGCACCGCCGTCCGGGGTGACGACCAGGGGCTCGTAGTCGACCTTCCTCTGCAGGATGTAGTGCTCAGGCTGGGGCAGCGAACGCAGGCGCTCCGCCGTCACTCCGATCTCGACCCCGAGACCGGCGAAGGAGTAGAGCGGCTTCAGCACGTAGTTCTCCAAGTCCGCCGGGATCTCCGGCAGCTCCGAGACGAACCAGGCCTGGGGCGCGTAGCGGCTGTGGATGAAGGGGAGGGAAAACTTGCTGATCTTCAAAAACCAGTCGGGGTGGCCGACCCAAGAGACGTCGACCTCGCGCTTGAAGAGAGGGCCGAGGTCGAGCCCCTTGCGGGTCGCCTCGTCGAGGATCACCCGGTTGTAGATCCGGCGGATGGGCACCTCGCGGCCGTCCTTCCGGTGGAAGACCTGGCGGCCGCGCACGACGACCTGGTCGACCCCCACGACGTCGATCCCCACCATCCGCTCGGTGACGGCGAAGTCGACCCGGGTCTTCTGCTTCTCGGGCTCGATCTCCAGAAGGACGACGTTTTCCGGATCGCACGATCCCAGGATGACCTCGCGCATCCGGGCGGCATAGCTCACCTCGTCGAGCCCGTCGAAATAGGGGGTCCAGCCCGCCGGCATGGCCGGGAAGCTCCGGCGGTAGCCGCGATCGATCAGCCACTGGAAGCCGTAGAGCGAGGGGAAGCCCTGAAGCTCGATCAACCGCGGCACGATCTCGCCACTGCCTTCGGGGTCGCGGACGAGCGCGAAATCGATCTGGAGGAAGACCGGAGGCCCAAGCTCGCCCGGCACCGAGAGCTCCGGCGGCACCGCCCGTACGGATTGCGCGAGGTATTCCGGCGAGAGGACCGCCTCGACCACCTCGTGGGCCGCCTTTTCGAGCTCGCGGGTGAGCGCGTCCGAGAGGAAGAGCGGGGTCTCGCAGAGCCGGAACTCGATGTGGAAGCCGGCCGTGGCGTCGAGGTCGTGCTGGAAGGCTCGGTAGGCGTCTTCGGTGAAGGCGGCGTTGTAGGCCCGGCGCAGCTCGGGGACCATGCGTGCGTTTCTCCCTAGAGATCCGTCAGGCCGAGATGGGTCTCCTCGACGATGTGGTCGACGACGCTCTCCAGGCTGTTCGACTGGTAGAAGGCCTCGAGCTGGCGGTCGGCGCCCGTCCCCATCCTGAGGATCTGGTGGATGAACTCGATCTCTTTCCGGCTCCCCAGCTCGTCGACGACGTCGTCGACGAAGGAGAGCAGCTCGTGGATCAAGGTCACGCAGTCGACCTCCTCCTGCTTGCCGAAGTCGATCAGCTTAGAGGAGATGCCGTAGCGCGCCGCCCGCCACTTGTTCTCGTTGAGGAGAATGCGCCGGTAGAGGCGGAAGCCGAGATTCTGCTGGATCAGCTTCGAGAGCTTGACCGTCACCGCCTGGATGAGCGCCGCGAGCGCGATCGTCTCGTCGACCCGCATGGGGACGTCGCAGATGCGGAACTCCAGGGTGTCGAAGAAGGGATGCATCCGGATGTCCCACCAGATCTTCTTCGCGTTGTCGATACAGTGGGTCTTCACCAGGAGCTTGATGTAGTTGTCGTACTCCGAAAGGCTCCCGAAGTGATCGGGGATGCCGGTCCGCGGGAAGCGATCGAAGATCTTGCTCCGGTAGGACTTGAGCCCCGTGTTTCGGCCCTGCCAGAAAGGCGAGTTGGTCGACAGGGCGAAGATGTGGGGCAGGAAGTAGCGCGCCGCGTTCATGACGTGGACGGCGAGCTCCCGGTCGTCGATCCCGACGTGGACGTGGAGGCCGAAGATGAGGTTCGCCCGCGCCACCTGCTGGAGGTCCTCGATGATCTCCTTGTAGCGCGGCGAGGGGGTGATCTTCTGGTCGCGCCAGTGGGAGAAGGGGTGGGTGCCGGCGGCGGCGATGGTCAGGCCGTTCTTCCGCGCCAGGGCCGCCAGGTTGCTGCGGAGCGCCACGACCTCCTGCCGCGCCTCTCCTATGTTGGCGCAGATCTTCGTCCCCACCTCGATCACCGACTGGTGGAGCTCGGACTTGAGCTGCTCCTTCAAGATCCCCTCCCCCGTCGTGTCCATCAGATGCTGGACGTGGGAGCGCAGGGCGCGCGTCTGGGGATCGATGAGCTGGAACTCCTCCTCGATCCCCAGGGTGAACGGCTGGACGGGCGCCATGGCGGACGGCTCTCGCTTACGCGCCGACCGGCGTCGGGGCGCCGGGGGCGCCAGCGGCGCCGGAGACGATGGAAGCCACGGCAGGCGCGCACACGAAGTCGCCCCACTCGATGCGCGGCTGGCCGGCGACGTAGCCGCGGGCCTTCTCGATCGCCAGGTTGGCGGCCGCCTCGACCACCCATTCGAAGTTCTCCCGGCCGATCGAAGCGAGATCGGCGTCGGGGGCGGGGTTGCAGAAGTCGATGGCGTAGGGAATGCCGTCGCGCACCGCGAGCTCGACGGTGTTGAAGTCGTACCCCAGGGCGAGGTTGAGCTTCATGACGTCGCCGTGCAGCCGCTCGAAGAGCGCGGGCGGGATGGGGTCCGGGTTCTGGACGTAGCGCAGGTGGTGCGGCTCGCGCGGGTCGTACTGCATGATCCGCACGTCCTTCCGGCCGATCGCGTAGCAGCGGAAGTACTCGGAAAAGACGATCTCCTCCTGGAGCATCATCACGAGGTCGCCGGTCTGGCCGTAGACCAGGAAGAACTCCTCGGCGCTCTTCACCCGGTAGACGTGCTTCCAGCCGCCGCCCGCATGGGGCTTGAAGTAGGCCGGGAAGCCGATATAGGAGAAGATGGCCTCCCAATCCAAGGGATAGGCCAGGTTCCGCATCGACTTCTCGCTGGTGTCCGGCGGATGCTGGTTCGAGGGCAGGAGCACCGTCTTGGGGACGGCGACGCCGATCTTGGTCGCCAGGCAGTTGTTGAAGAACTTCTCGTCGGCGCTCCACCAGAAGGGGTTGTTGATGACCGCCGTGCCGTTCAAGGCGGCGTTCTTCAAATAGGCGCGGTAGAAGGGGATGTCCTGGGAGATGCGGTCGATGATCACGGCGTAGCCCGAGGGCTCGCCCTGCGCCAGCTTGTCGATCCGTACCGGCTCGGCGACGATGCCGTCCACACGCTTGCTGTTCACCCGCTCGATGAAGGCCCAGGGGAAGGTGTCTTCCTGCCCGAACAGGATGCCGACTTTCCTCATTTCGTCGTCCGTCCTCTCGCTCAAAAGCGGACCGGGACCTTCCCGGCCGCACGGCCCCGCCGCCCGGAGGCGGGGCATGGACCGAGAAACATACCATATGCACACCGCCAGCCCACCGTGGTATCTATAGAGCTTTCCTGGAGGACGGAGGATGGACATCGTTCTGCTCGACGAACAGGGCCGGCTCTTCCTGTCGCCCAAGATCGACGACTGGGAGCCGCTCGAGGCGCATGACATCTCGGTCGTCTTCGACCTCGACGGCGATCTCGATTCCTGTATCCCCACGACCCCGAACCGGGTGCTCTACATCTACTTCCCCATCTTCGACGAGGAGCTCCCCGACCTGCCGAAGCTCCACGCCCTGGCGCGGCTCGGGGCCGACGTCATCGCGGGCGGCCATAAGGTCTTGTCGCACTGTGGGATGGGGTTCAACCGCTCGGCCCTCCTCGCCGGGCTGATCCTCGTCCATCTGGGCTTCTCCGGCCGGGAGGCGGTCGCGCACCTGCGGGCCAAGCGCCCGGGGGCGCTGTTCAACACCGTGTTCGCCGATTACCTGCTGACGATCGAGGCTCCGCCCCGCTGATGGCGCTCTCTTCGACGATCTACAGCTTCGACGTCGAGCTCGCCGACGCCGACCGCGGGGTGTACGAGAGCCTGCCGCTCAAGCTCGCCATGCACCCCTCGGAATCGGTCGAGCGCCTGCTCACCCGGCTCCTCGCCTACTGTCTGGAATACGAGGAGGGCATCGCCTTCTCGAAGGGCGGGGTGTCGGACGGCGACGAGCCGGCGATCGCGGTCAAGGATCCCTCTGGACGGTACAAAGCCTGGATCGAGGTCGGGCTCCCCGAGGCGAACCGCCTCCACCGGGCGGCCAAGCAGTCCGAGCGGGTCGCCGTCTATACCCTGAGGCAGCCGGCGAACCCGCTCCGCCAGCTCGCCGGCCACACCATCCACCGGAGCGCCGAGATCCCCTTCTACACCATCGATCCCGCCCTGATCGCCGCTCTCACCGGGGCCCTCGACCGGCGGATGAAGATCTCGGTCTCGATCTCCGGCGGCCAGATCTACCTGACCGTCGCCGGCAAGAGCGTCGACGGGGCGGTCGTCGAGCAGCGGCTCGCTTGAGAAGATCTGTCAGGACACCCCCATAGGCGCTAACTTTCCCCGCGGGCATGACGTCATCGCCTGCAGAGTGGCAGGGGGCAGGAGGACGCGGAGCCTCTTAAAGACGGGCAGGGACCCCTCCAGACCCCGGAAGAGCGCCTCGGATGGCGCTCCGACCGCCTCGGAGAGGCTCCCAACGGCCTCGAATTCCTTCCCAAGCCTCGCAAATTGGCTCCCGAGCTTCTCGAATTGGCTCCCGAGCCCCTTGGATTGTCTCCCGAGCCCCTCGGATTCAATTCCGAGCGCCTCGGATTGCTTCCCAAGCCTCTGGGAAGCAATCCCAAGGCCTTGGGAAGGAATCCCAAGGCCTCGGGAAGGAATCCCAAGGGCTCGGGAAGGAATCCGAAGGCCTCGGGAAGGAATTTGATGGACCTCGGGAAGGAACTCGAGGGCCTTGTGGCGGAATTCGACGGCCTTTGGCGGATGGCCAACGGCTTCGGGACGCTCGCGGAGGCTTCGCGGCGGATTGCAGCTCCTCTTTTGCCAAGCGACGAGGCTTACCTCCAGGAAGGGAGCCGGAGTATCCTGCCGGGCATGAGAATGAGCCTCCTCCCTCTCGCTCTCGCCGCCGCCCTCCTCGCGACCGCCCTTCCGACCCCTTCCGCCGTCGCCTCGCCTCCGATCGCGGAGATTTTCGGTCCGCAGGCCCCGCCGGCCTTCGCCACCGGAGTCGTCGACGAGACGAAGCCCCACCTCCTGCCGCGGTATGCCTTCGAGGCGGCCGGCGGGACTCCGGCGGCCGTGCTCCCCAAGGCCGCGGTGGCGGCGCCCGACCGGCTGGCGGCGATCGGCGAGTGGAACCGGAACCGGCGTCAGCCGACCCGGAACGGCTTTGTCCGCGACCTGCCGGTGCCCCAGGTCGTCGACCTGGGCGCCCTCCTCCGCGCCCAGGCGGGCGAGACGCTGGCGGGCGGGTTCGTTTCGGATGCCGCAAAAGAGGACGCCACGGACGAGCGGGTCTGGGCCACCCAGGTGCGGATCGAGGGGGCCTGGCGCCTGCGCCTCCACCTGGCGGACGTCCACCTGCCGGCCGGCTCGCGGCTCTGGGTCTACGGGGAGAGCGGTCTCGCCGTGGGACCGTTCGGTAGCGAGCTCGCGGGTACGGAGGCCGAGCTGTGGACCCCGAGCGTCTCCGGTGGCAGGAGCGGCGGCATCACCCTGGAGGTCCACGTGCCCCGCACCGCCGCCTTAGGAGGAGAATCGGGCTTTCGGGTCGACCGGGTGCTGGAGCTGGTCCGGCTCGATCCGGTGGGTACGCCGGTCGCGAGCGCCAGCTCCATCCCCGCCTGTCTCGTGGACGCGGCCTGCATCGACGCCACCCGCTTCCCCGGCATCGACGACGTGCGGCGGGCGATCGGCATCCTCGGCCATGTCGACTCGAAAGGACAGTTCGCCGCCGAATGCACGGGCTCGCTCTTAAACGACACCGACGACACGACGACGATCCCCTACTTCCTGACCGCCAACCACTGCGTGACGACGGTCAACCAGGCGAACACCCTGGAGGTCTTCTTCGACGACCGGACCGCCACCTGCAACGGCGCGGCGCCCGACCTCGACACCCTGCCGCGGGTCAACGGCTCGACCCTCCTCTCGACGAGCGGCAACAGCGACTACACGCTGCTCCGGCTCTCCCGCTTCCCGGACAACCAACGCTACCTCCTCGGCTGGGAGGCGCGGTCGTCGGTGCTCGTCAACGGGACGAAAATCTTCCGCATCTCCCACCCCCTGGGCCTGCCGCAGGCGTACTCCGAGAGCACCTTCGAATCCCACCCGCGCCACCTCTGCTCGCCGGCGGACGAGGGCGGCATCCCGATCAACGACTTGAGCAAGTTCATCTATCTGTTCCCGGTCTTCGGCGGCACCTTCGGGGGCAGCTCGGGCTCGCCCTCGCTCCTCGAAAGCGGCCGGGTGGTGGGGACGCTCACCGACGGCTGCGGGCCCAACCCCTCGGACGGCTGTGACTACCGGAACGACTGCGCCGACGGCGCCTTCTCCGCCACCTTCCCGGCGATCTCCCGCTGGCTCGACCCGCGGACCGGCGGCGCCACCTCCTCCTGCGTGCCGGATGCCTCCAGCCTCTGCCTCGAAGGCGGCCGCTTCCGGGTCCGCATCCGCTGGACGACCGCGGACGGCAAGAGCGGCGCCGCCCAGGCCGTCTCCCTTACTCCCGACACCGGCTACTTCTGGTTCTTCGACGCCAGCAACGTCGAGGTGGTGACCAAGGTGCTCGACGGCTGCTCCTTGGGCTCGCGCTACTGGTTCTTCGCCGGCGGCCTGACCAACGTCCAGGCCGTGATCACCGTCACCGACACCCTGACCGCCGCCGTCCGTACCTACACCAATCCCCAGGGGGCGGCCTTTAAGCCCATCCAGGATACGTCGGCGTTCGAGACCTGCCCCTAGATTTCGTGAAACGATAGGGCGCGACGTTGGATGACGTTGGACGAAGATGCACGAAGAGGAGAGAAGACCTTGAGCACGGTTGCTAAATCGATCGAAGAGCTGGCCGTCGACACCATCCGCACCCTCGCCATCGACGGCGTCCAGAAGGCGGACTCGGGGCACCCCGGCCTGCCGCTCGGCGCCGCCCCCATGGCGTACGTTCTCTGGCAGCGGTTCCTGAAGCACAACCCGACCGATCCCAAGTGGCCCGACCGCGACCGCTTCGTGCTCTCCGCCGGCCATGGCTCGATGCTCCTCTACTGCCTCCTCCACCTGACCGGCTACGACCTCTCGCTCGACGACCTCAAGTCGTTCCGCCAGTGGGGGAGCAAAACGCCGGGACACCCGGAGATCCACCTGACCCCCGGCGTCGAGGCCACCACCGGCCCCCTGGGACAGGGGACGACCAACGCCGTCGGCATGGCGATCGCCGAGCGGAGCCTCGCCTTCCGCTTCAACCGGCCCGACCAGGAGATCGTCAACCACCGGACCTACGCCCTGGTCTCGGACGGCGACCTGATGGAAGGGGTCTCGGGCGAGGTCTCCTCCCTCGCCGGGCACCTGGGGCTGGGGAAGCTCACCTTCCTCTATGACAGCAACGAAGTGAGTCTGGACGGCCCCACCCGGGTCACCTTCACGGAAGACGTGGGGAAGCGCTACGAGGCCTATGGCTGGCACGTCCTCCACGTCGAGGACGGCAATACGGATCTGGCGGCGATCGACGCGGCGCTCCGGAAGGCCGAGATCGAGATCAACCGGCCGTCCTTGATCATCATCCGGACGACGATCGGCTACGGCTCGCCCAACAAGGGGGGGACGTCGGAGGCCCACGGCAGCCCGCTCGGGAAAGACGAGGTCGCCCGCACCAAGAAGCAGCTCGGCTGGGAGTGGGAAGAGGCCTTCTACGAGCCGCCCGAGGCCCTGGCGCACTTCCGCGAGGCGATCGACCGCGGCAAGGCGGCGCAAGCGGACTGGGAGGGGCGCTTCAAGAGTTGGGCGGCGAAGTTCCCCGACCTCAAGAAGGAGTGGGACGACGCCTGGGCCTTGACCCTCCCCGAGGGGTGGGACAAGGATCTGCCGGTCTACAAGGCCGGCGAGAAGGAGGCGACCCGCGCCGCCGCCGGGAAGGCGATGAACGCCATTGCCGCCCACGTCCCCTGGCTCCTGGGCGGCGACGCCGACCTCTCGACCTCGACCAGCACCTCGCTCAAGAGCTTCCCGAGCTTCGACGGCGCCACCGGCCTCGGGCGGAACTTCCACTTCGGAGTCCGCGAGCACGCCATGGCCGGCATCGCCAACGGGATTTCCTACCACGGCGGCGCCCGGCCGTTCGTCGCCACCTTCTTCACCTTCTCGGACTACATGCGGCCGTCGGTCCGCCTGGCGGCGCTCAACGAGCTGCCGGTGATCTTCGTCTGGACCCACGACTCGATCGGCCTCGGAGAGGATGGCCCGACCCACCAGCCGGTCGAGCACCTGGCCTCGCTCCGCGCCATGCCGGGCCTGACGGTGATCCGCCCGGCCGACGCCAACGAGGCGGTCGAGGCCTGGCGCTGGCTCCTGGAGTACAAGGCCGGGCCGGTCGCCGTCGTCCTCGCCCGCCAGAAGCTCGCGACCTTCGACCGCGCGAAGCTCGCCCCCGCCTCTGGGCTCGCGGAAGGCGCCTACATCCTCGCCGAGGCCGGCGCCGAGAGGAAGGACACGCCGAAGCTCATCCTCATCGCCACCGGCTCCGAAGTGACCCTGGCGCTCGACGCGCGCGAGAAGCTGGAGGCCGACGGCATTCCCACCCGGGTCGTCTCGATGCCTTCCTGGGAGATCTTCTCGCACCAGTCGCAGGCGCTCCGCGACCAAGTTCTACCGCCCGCCGTCACCGCCCGCCTGTCGATCGAGGCCGGCGTCTCCTTCGGCTGGCAGCGCTGGGTGGGCGACCAGGGCGGCTCGATCGCCGTCGACCGCTTCGGCGCCTCGGCCCCCGGCGAGGTCGTCTTGAAGGAGCTCGGGTTCAACATCGACAACGTCGTTCTAAAAGCCAAGGCCCTGCTCAAAGGGTAGACATAGAGAAGGAGCAGCCCATGAATCCATTGAAAGCACTCTCCGAGCTCGGCCAGAGCGTCTGGTACGACTACATCCGCCGCGATCTCTATGAGGGCCCGCTGCTCAAGAAGATGATCGAGGAGGACGGGCTCAAGGGGATGACCTCGAATCCCACGATCTTCGAGAAGGCGATCGCCGACTCCGACCTCTACGACGACGACATCCGTCGCTTCGGCGGCGAGCACAAGAGCTCCGCCGCGGTCTTCGAGTCGCTGGAGGTTGCGGACGTGCGCGGCGCGGCCGACGCCTTCCGCCCGGTCTATGACGCGACCGGCGGCGACGACGGCTTCGTCTCGATCGAGGTCGGCCCGGGCCTCGCGCTGGACACCGAGGGCTCGCTCGAAGAGGCGCGGCGGCTCTGGCAGTCCTGCGCCCGGCCGAACGTCATGGTGAAGATCCCCGGCACCGAGGAGGGAATCCCCGCGATCCGCCAGTGCCTGGCCGAGGGGATCAACATCAACATCACCCTCCTCTTCTCCGTCGAGCGCTACCGCCAGGTGATGGAAGCCTACCTCTCGGCTCTGGAGGAGAGGGTCCAGAAGGGCAAGCCCGTCGACCGCATAAGGAGCGTCGCCTCCTTCTTCGTCAGCCGGGTCGACACCAACGTCGACAAGAAGCTCGACGCGATCGCGAAGGACGAGAAGCGCTCGGACGCCGACAAGAAACTCGCCCAGGAAATCCGCAGCAAGATCGCCATCGCCAACGCCCGGATCGCCTACCAGGCGTTCGAGGAGGTGTTCGGCAGCGAGCGCTTCCAGAAGCTCGCGGCGAAGGGCGTCCGCGTCCAGCGGCCGCTCTGGGCCTCGACCTCGACCAAGGACCCGGCGCTGCCGGATCTCTACTACGTCGAGGCGCTCGTGGCGCCGCAGAGCGTCAACACCGTGCCGCCCGAAACCTTCACCGCCTACAGAGACCACGGCGCCCCCAAGGTCCGCATCCACGACGACCTCGACGCCGCCCACGCCGCCTTCGCGGGTTTGAAGCAGCTGGGGGTGGACGAGGGGCAGGTCTACCGCGAGCTCGAAGACGAAGGGGTGAAGAAGTTCTCCGACTCCTACGACAAGCTTTTGAAGGCGGTCGAGGGCAAAGAGGCGGCGGTCCGGGTTTCCTGACGAACGCCCTACCTCTCACCGGAGGGGGTAGAGACGTCCCAGGCCCTGAACGATATCGACCCGGAGGCCACGGGGACCGCGGGACGTCTCCGCCGGGGCAACGCCCCGGCCTGCAGGTCGATGGGCCTGCCGGTCGTGGCCTGACGTCGATCGGCCTCCCGGTTCGTTGCCGTGCCGCCCTGACCGGACCAGTCGGCCCGCGGGAAGCTGCCGAGAGAGCGAAGGGCGCGAATAGGAGATGACCACCCTATCCGGAGACGTCCCGCAGTCCCCGTGGCCTCCGAGAGGGTATCGTTCAGGACCTGGGACGTCTCTACCGCCTCGGGGCTGACTCCTTCCGAATTAGGGCGTCTCCGACAAGGTAAGGGGCTTACCCAGCTTCTAAGGGCCATCCCCTCCAAAAGAAGTCGCAATCCCACCATACGAATTAGGGCGTCTCCGACCAATACCTTGGTACAGGACCGAGCTTACCAGGCTCCCATCCCCCAGTTCCTTCGCTCCGCTCCAGGATGACACGCCTGACGGGAGTGGATGGCGGTTCTTTGGGTGTCCGCTCTAAGGGTGCTGGATTTCTGACGCACTACACTAGGAGGGGCGCTTCGCTTGGCGATGACCCCGGGCATCCCTGTTGAGGCCTCGGGTGGCCGGCGGATCGGCAGAACCACCGACAAGCGTCCACAGGAGAGGGCACTTCTACTACCGAAGTAGGGCACTTCTACTGCCGAAGTAGGGCACTTCTGCTGCCGGAGTAGGGCACTTCCCCGCCAGAGATAGGGCACTTCTGCTCCAGAGATAGGGCACTTCGACGGCTGAAGCCGGGCCTTCGATCGCAGAAGTTCCCTGCTCCCGACGGACCGAGCGCCGCCGGGATATGATGGCGCTCGCCATGGCTACCGCGATTACCCACATCTTCACCGACCTGGGCGGAGTGCTCCTCACCAACGGCTGGGACCACCCGCTGCGCCACCGGACCGCCGACCACTTCGGGATCGACAAGGTGGAGATGGACGAGCGCCACCACCTGACCTACGACACCTACGAGTCGGGGAAGATGGGACTCGGCCCTTATCTCGACCGCATCATCTTCTATGAGCCGCGTTCCTTCACTCGGGAGGACGTGATCGATTACATCCTTGGGGAGGCCAGGGCCTTCCAGGACATGATCGACCTCCTCTGCGGGTTGAAGGCCCGGCACGGCATCAAGGTGGCCGTGCTGTCGAACGAGGGGCGCGAGGTGACCGCCGACCGTATCGCGCGCTTCAAGCTCGCCGAGTTCGTCGACTTCTTCATCGTCTCGTCCTACGTCCACTTCCGGAAGCCCGACGAGGACATCTTCCGCATCGCTTTGGACATCGCCCAGGCCGATCCCGCACGGACGGTCTACATCGAGGACCGCCACATGTTCGTCGAGGTCGCCGCGTCGCTCGGCCTCCGCGCCCTCTGGCACCGCGACCACGACTCGACGCAGGCGGCGCTCGCCGCCCTCGGGCTCGACTGATCACAGAAAGGGAGAACCCCCGGACATGCCCACTCCCGTCGGCCCCACGGCCTTCGTCATCTTCGGCGGCGGCGGCGACCTCACCTGGAGGAAGCTCATCCCCGCGCTCTACAATCTCTGGCTCGACAAGCGCCTCTCCGACAGCTTCCAGGTGATCGCCTTGGATCGGGCGGCGCCTCCGGCCGACTTCGCCGCCCACTTAAAAGACGGCGTCGACCAGTTCAGCCGGCGCGGCAAGGTCGTGGACGCGGACTGGGAGCGCTTCGCGACCCACGTCCTCTATGACCAGGCCGATTTCAGCGACGCCCAAGCCTACAAGGCTCTCGCCGAGAAGCTCGCCGAGCTCGACAAGAGCTGGGGCACCGCCGCCAACCGGGTCTTCTACCTGGCGACGCCCCCCACGGTCGTCCGGATGATCGCCCAGCACCTGGGCGATGTCGGGCTCTCGGACGATCGCGAGCACGCCCGGCTCGTCTGCGAAAAACCCTTCGGGCACGACTACGACACCGCCCACGATTTGAACGTTTTCCTCACCAAGTGCTTCGCCGAGTCGCAGATCTACCGGATCGATCACTACCTCGGCAAGGAGCCGGTGCAGAACATCCTCGCCTTCCGCTTCGCCAACTCGGTGCAGGAACCGCTGTGGAACCGGCGCTACATCGACAGCGTGCAGATCACCGTCGCCGAGCAGGTGGGGGTCGAGGGGCGCGGCGGTTACTACGAGGGGGCCGGGGCGCTCCGCGACATGGTGCAGAACCACCTCTTCCAGATCCTCTGCCTGATCGCCATGGAGCCGCCGGTGTCGTTCTCCGCCGACGAGCTGCGCAACAAGAAATCGGACGTCTTGAAAGCCATCCGCCGCTTCCAGCCGGCGGACCTCCACGAGCTCGTCGAGCGCGGCCAGTACACGGCGGGCCTGATCGGTACGGAGAAGGTGCCGGCCTACCGGGCCGAGGCCGGGGTCGATCCTCATTCGACGACCGAGACCTTCGTCGCCATGAAGCTCTACGTCGACAATTGGCGCTGGCAGGGGGTGCCGTTCTACCTGCGGACGGGAAAGCGCCTCCCTCTCCATGTCTCGGAGGTCTGCATCCAGTACCGGCCGGTGCCGCACCAGTCCTTCCCGCCTTCGGCGATCGGCGAGATGGAGCCCAACCGGCTCCTGCTCCGCATCCAGCCCGACGAGGGGATCGTCCTCCGCTTCCAGGCCAAGCGCCCGGGCTCGGCCATCCGCCTGGCGCCGGTCGAGACCCGCTTCAGCTACAAGGAGGCGTTCAACGTCCCCGAGCCCGAGGCCTACGAAACCCTCATCCTGGACGTCATGCGGGGCGATGCCACGCTCTTCATGCGCGGCGACCAGGTCGAGGAGGCCTGGAAGGTCGTCATGCCGATCCTCGAATACTGGGAGGAGCAGGGGGCGAGCGATCTCCCCACCTACCCGGCCGGCACCTGGGGACCACCCTCCTCCCACACCCTGATCGCCAAGGACGGGCGCACCTGGGTGGAGCCGACGATCTCGGCGCCCGAGCCGCCGGCCGGGTAGGCACCATATAGACGCGGGTGCGGCCGTGCGTTACTCTCGGTCGCACCATGCACGCATTCCTCTGCGGCCTCCTGTTGATGCTCGCGCCGCCGGCTCCATCCGCCTTTACGGTGGAGCAGGTGATGAGCGCGCCGTTTCCGACCGAGCTCACCGCCGCGCCCCACGGTGGCGCGGTGGCGTGGGTGTTGAACAACGCCGGCGTGCGGAACCTGTGGGTTGCCGACGGGCCGGCGCACACGCCGCGCCAGCTCACCGCCTACACCCGGGACGATGGCGAAGAGATCACCGACGTGCACTGGTTGGGTGACGGCCGCGGCCTCGTCTACGTGCGGGGCGGCGACCTCAACGCGCACGGCGAATATCCGAACCCGACCCTCGTGCCGGAGGGGACGGAGCAGGCGATCTGGATCGTCCCGCTCGCGGGCGGCGCACCCAAGAAGATCGGCGTCGGCAGCGCCCCCGCGGTCGCCGGCTCCAAGGTGGCGTTCGTCGCCAAGGATCAGATCTGGCTGGCGAGCACCGGCGGCATCGGCGGCATCGGCGGCACGGGCAGCGGCCCGGCGGCGCAGCTCCTCCACACCCGCGGCAAGGCGCGCTGGCTCCGCTGGTCCCCGGATGGGACGAAGCTCGCGTTCGTGAGCGGGCGCGGCGACCACGCCTTCATCGGCGTCTACGACAGCCGGTCGCGCGCGCTGCGCTACCTGGCGCCCGGGCTCGACGACGACGAGGCTCCGGCGTGGTCGCCCGACTCGAAGCGGGTGGCGTTCCTGCGCCTGCCGACGGTGACCCGGACGGCGGTCTTCGGCGCGCGGCGGACGGGGCGGCCCTGGTCGATCTGGATCGCCGACGCCGAGACCGGGGTAGGACAGGCGATCTGGACCGCGTCGGCCGGCGCCGGCAGCGTGTTCCGCGAGCTCGACTCGAACGACATGCTGCTGTGGAGCACGGCCGGGGTGCTCGTCTTTCCGTGGGAGCGCGAGGGTTGGACGCACCTCTACGGTATCGATCCCGGCGATCGCGGCGATCACGGCGATCACGGCCATGCCGCGAATTCCGAGCCGCGTTTGTTGACGCCGGGAAAATTCGAGGTCGAGCAGGCCGCGCTCGCCGCCGGCGGCAAAGCGGTGCTCTTGACGAGCAACCAGGGCGACTCCGAGCGCCGCCACATCTGGCGCGTCGATCTGCCGTCCGGCGCGCCGGTCGCCGTCACTACGGGCGACGGGATCGAATGGTCACCGGTGGCGATCAACGATGGCGAAAATGGCGCCACTCTGGCATTGCTGCGCTCCGGCGCCCGCTCGCCGGCGCGCGTAGCGGTGATGAGGAGCGCGGCGAGCGGACACGAGATGCGCGATCTCACCGCGGCACCGAAATCGTTCCCGGCCGAAGCGGCCTTGGTGACGCCCGAGCCGGTGACCTTCGCGGCGGCCGACGGGTTGTCGCTCGACGGACAGCTCTTTCTGCCCGGCGATCTCAAACCGGGCGAACGGCGCCCGGCGATCGTGTTCTTTCATGGCGGATCGCGGCGGCAGATGCTGCTCGGTTTCCACTATATGGAGTTCTACCACAACGCCTACGCGATGAATCAGTATTTCGCCAGCCGCGGCTACATCGTCCTCTCGGTCAATTACCGAAGCGGCATCGGCTACGGTCTCGACTTCCGCGAAGCGCTCGACTACGGCGCCTCGGGTGCGAGCGAATTCAACGACGTCCAGGGGGCGGGGTTGTACCTGCGCTCGCGGGCCGACGTCGATCCGGCGCGGATCGGCGTGTGGGGTGGGTCGTACGGCGGCTATCTCACCTCGCTCGCCTTGGCGCGCGCCTCCGACCTGTTCGCGGCCGGCGTCGATTATGCCGGCGTCCACGATTGGAACCTGGAGTTCGAAGCGCTGGTGCCAGGCTGGAACGTCGAGCGGGACCAGCGCGCCCGCCAGATCGCCTTCCGGTCCTCGGCCCTGGCCGACGTCGATCGCTGGCGCTCGCCCGTGCTCCTCGTCGCCGGCGACGACGATCGAAACGTCGCGTTCGCCCAGACCGTCGAGCTCGCCGAGGATCTGCGGGCGCGCGGCGTCCACGTGGAGACCCTCGTGTTCCCGGACGAGACCCACGACCTGCAACTGCACCGCAGCTGGATCGCGCTGTTCAAGGCGGCCGACGACTTCCTCGCTCGCGAGCTCCTAGCGACGGGAGCGACGGCGAGCGCGGCCCGCTAGGTACACGTTCTAAAACTTACGGAACGCTGCGCGACCGCCACGCGTGGCGTCCGACAACCCCGCTGCATCCCTTCTCTCAGCTCAGAAAGTTACGCAGGTCCCCTTCGGACGCGGGCGAAGGCTCCGCTTTCATGCGCTGGACATGAGGGGAAAGTCGCTCCCATAGCGTTCCTTAGTTTGTCGGAAGCCGAGGAGAAAATTCTTCTGAGCCGCAGACATAAAGGAGACCCGCAGATGTCAAAACCTGGCGTCGGTTATACGCTATCGAACCCGACCAGCTATTACATCCTGGGAACGCTCGCGAGCCCGGTCCGCAGTCATCTCATGGACCTGACCGCCCTGCCGCCCAACGGCCAGAGCTGGACCCTCCCTCAGGATTCCGTCGCCTACGAGAAGCGGTATGGCCCGGGCACGGCGCAATTCGGCGACACCGGCTTCAAGAAGTGGGCGTACAGTCCGCAGAACGAGCTCAAGTTCGTCGTCGAGGACGCCCTCAGGTGGTGGGGTACCCAGAACCCCAACCCGTTGTACGACGGCAACCCCACCGAGGTCGAGATCACCGACGTCCAGGCGAGCAACGATTCGGTCTGGCATACCTATCTCGTAACGACTCCCGGTTTCTCGCCGGCCAACCCGGTGCATGTCAAGGACCCCAGCAAGCCTCCGGGCCCTTACCAGGAGCTCAATACCTTCTGGGGGCTGATGAACTACTACGTCAACGATTACCAACAGCCGGGAACTGGAACAGGAACGGGAACTGGAACGGGGACCGGCACGGGGACGGGGACCGGCACGGGGACGGGGACCGGCACGGGGACGGGGACCGGCACGGGGACGGGGACCGGCACCGACCCGGGCACCGGTGCAGGCACGGGGACCAGCCCCCGCTATCAGCCGCAGCACGCCTGGCTGTCCAAGGTTCTCTACAGCCGCATGCAGCAGGCCTTCGGCAAACGGTGGGCCTGGCCGATGGAAGCGACGATCCAGAAACATAGCCTCCAGAACGAGGTTCTCGACATTTGGATCGCCTTCCTCGACGGGCAGGGAGAAGAAAACCCAACCTTTGTCGAGCTCGAAAAAGAGCTTGGACCCTAGAGCAGCGCCAACGCTTCGACGGGGTACCCGCCTCGGGTACCCCTATTTTTCTGGAGATCGACTCCAGGGAGGCTCACTCCGATGGCCGGCAAGAAGATAGGTGACGAAAAGCTTCTCCTTCCTGACCTCATCAACGCCGTGTGGTGGGCCTCCAACCCGCCGGAGTCGCGCGGACCGATCCAGCCGGTCAACGACTGCTGGGAGACCAAGCACGATGTCGACGCGATCGCCAAAGGTGGCAGCGGTAACATCCCCAAGATGCGGGAGGCCATCCGCTATCTTCGGGATCCGGCCAAGTACGACTCCGAGGCCACCTGGCTCCGCCTCCTCAACGACGAGCGCGACAACCTCGGTTTTATGGCGTTCGAGGCCTTTTCCTCGATCTACGGAAACTGGCACCTCTACTCTCATCTCGCGGTCTTCCGGGAGGCCCGACTCCGGGGCGACCAGGACTTGGCCCAGCTCTCTGCCGAATGGCTTCAGCTCTATTTTCTGGGCAACGCCTTCGCCTACGTCCGAGGCCAACGCGTCACTTGCCCGGGGATGCGTTCGGTGGGTCACATGGCGAGCTTCGGCCTCCGCGAGTACTCGATCGAGCTCGCCCTGACCGAACCCGGCCAGGCCGTGGCCCTCCCTACTCCCCCAGCCAAAATCGCGCCTTTCCTCCTCAAGGGGGACGAGCGCCATCTGCTGGATCTCTTTCGCCCGCAAATCCAGGAGGTCGCGGCACCGGTCCGGCAAGCCTTCCCGGACCCGGACCAGCTGGCCGGTTGCCATGTGCCCGGCTGGACGATTCAGGTGCCTTTCCATTTCCTGCGCGCTCCGGACGGCATCGCGGCCTGGGCCGAGCGGAATTGCAACGCCAACACCGCTCCCGTCCTCGCCGGAGCCCAGTTCTCCGCGGCTCCGAACGCCCTCTGGTTGCCGCCCGGCGGCGGCACTCGCTTCCGTCGGTGGGATGACGCTCACTGCCAGCGCCAGGGGGACCTCCTGGTCTACACGAGCCTTCTCTTCGGCGCTCACCAGCAGGCGATCCCGGGCCACGGGGTGGTCGAGTATGTCTGGCAGGGCAAGAGTTTCGCCAAGGCCGACGGATCGAGCCTGGGGGCGAACCCGGGAGCGCCCGTGGCGAATCCGCCGGCCCCGCCGCAGGAGCTACGGTCGATCGCGGACGGTATCGCGGCGCTCCAGTTGAGCCAGGCCCAGCGCGCGCTGCAGAACCGGATCGTCCAGGAGCTCCGCACGGCCCCGCTCGACCGGCCTCCGGCGGTGATCGCCGACGACGTGGCGAGCTTCGGGATCGGCGCCGGTCAGGAGCAGGCCGTGCTCTGGAAGAAGCTGATCGCCGAGCTCCGCACGCCGGGTCCGGCCTGAGGCCGTCAAGGGGTATTCGCCGCCGGAGATCGCCCCGGCGGCCCGCCTGTCCATTTGGACATGCAAATGGACAGGCAAGCCCCGTGTTAGGATAGGGATCAGCCGATTCCGAGCTCCAGGGGCGACGCGACCGTCCCGGCCCACCGCCCTGAAACCACCCCTCTCTCCGACGGATGCCATCGCCATGAAAAACACGGAAAGACAAAGAACCTCAGGGGTCGCGAGAATCGCGATGCTCTTGCTCGCGGCGAGCGTGACCGCGACCGGGATCGCCCACGCGCAAGACCCCGCCGACGAGCCCCCTCCCTACCCCGGCAACCAGCCGGAGGCGGAAGCCCAGCCCCCGGCCGGCGAGGAGAGCGCACCCGATCCGGCGGCGACCGTGACCTACTTCAGAGACCAGCTCTCCCCCTATGGGCAGTGGGTGGAGCGCGAAGGGTACGGCGAGGTCTGGGTGCCGCGGGTCGAGCCGACCTGGCGCCCCTATACGAGCGGTCACTGGGCCAACACCGACCAGGGCTGGGCCTGGGTCGCCGACGAGTCCTGGGGTTGGGCACCCTTCCACTACGGTCGCTGGTTCTACGACCGCGGTCTCGGCGGTTGGGCCTGGGTGCCGGGCTCCACCTGGGCGCCCGCCTGGGTGGCCTGGCGGCACGGTGGCGGGTACCTCGGTTGGGCTCCCCTGACCCCGAGCGTCGGCTTCTCGTCCTCCGCCGGGCTGACCTTCCGGGGACCCGAGATCTCCTTCGGTTTTTATACCTTCGTCTCCGAGCGGGAGATCCTCTCGCCGCGGATCGAGACCGTCATCCTGCCGACGACGCGCAACACGGTGATCGTTCGCAATACGACCAACATCACCAACTACACGGTGATCAACAACCGCATCATCAACCGGGGCGTCGACGTCCACCGCATCGAGCAGGTCACGGGACGCCCGGTGCCGCGGCTCACGGTCGCCTCCCTGGCGACGTCGGAGGTCGGGGGTCGGAGAGGCGCCTTCTACCAGCCGCCTCTCCTCGCGCGCCAGGCCGCCGTCCCGCACGCCGAGTTCGGCCGGGCGCTCACCAACCGGACCATCACGCAGCCGAAGAGCCGCGTCGCCGACTCCCACCCGTCGAGCCCCCGGGGCGAACGCCGGACCGAGACCGAACGTCGCCTCTCCACCCATGACGCGGCCACCCATGAGGCAGCCACGCATCACGGGACGACTCACGACGCGGCGCCCCACGACCCGACCACCGCCAGCAGCACCCAGCACCGGCCGGCGAGCCCAGTGAACCCGCCGGCTTCGCAGAACCAACATGTGAAGGAAGAGGCGCGCACCAAGCAGCTCCATGGGGCAGCCCAGCCGGACCAGCAGAAAAAGCCTCCGACGAAAGAGGAAAAGCCGAAAGAGAGCGATCACAGGCCGCCCGTCTAGAGAGGCTGGATGAACCGCGTTCTCGTCCTCAACGCCGGATCGAGCAGCCTCAAATGGTCGCTCCTCGATGCTGGAGCGGAGACCGTCGAGGCGGAAGGGAACGAAGACTGGAAAGGCGGCAAGGAGGCGGCTCGAGCGGCGCTCGACCGTCTCCGCCATCTTCCCGCTCCACAGGCGATCGGGCACCGCTTGGTCCACGGCGGCCTGCGCCTCTGCCAGGCCGTGCGGCTCGACGAGGCCACCCGTGCGGCCCTTTCAGGCCTCGCCGAGATCGATCCGCTCCATACAGGGAGAGCTCTGGAGCTGATCGACGCCGCGATCGAAACCTTTCCCGATATTCCTCAGATCGCCGCTTTCGACACGACCTTCCACGCGACGATTCCCGATGCCGCGGCGATCTACGCCGTCCCTTACGAGTGGACCCGCGATTGGGGCCTCCGCCGCTTCGGTTTCCACGGCCTGTCGGTGGCGTACGCGGTCCGCCGGGCGAAAGAGATCCTCGGCCAGGTTCCCGCGCGGCTCGTCGTCTGCCACCTCGGGAGCGGCTGCTCGGTGACTGCCGTACGCGAGGGGCGTTCGGTCGACACCAGCATGGGTTTCACCCCGCTCGAAGGGGTGATGATGGGCACCCGCTCCGGCTCGCTCGATCCCGGTCTCCTCCTCTATCTCGAAAGACAGCACGGGATGGACGCCGCCTCTTTGGAGGAGGCTCTCAATCAGCGCTCCGGTCTCCTCGGCGTCTCCGGCGTTTCCGCCGATCTCAGAAAAGTGATCGAAGCCGCGGACGCCGGAAACGAGCGCGCCCGGCTCGCCTACGAAATCTTCGTCCACACCCTCCGCCGTGCCGTGGGCGCCATGACCGGGGGGCTCGGCGGGATCGACGCCCTGGTCTTCACGGGCGGCATCGGCGAGCACTCCGCCCGCGTCCGCCAGGACGTGGCGACAGCGCTCGCCTTCGCCGGGCTGACGCTCGACACGGCGAAAAACGACGCCGCCGGGAGGGATGCCGAGATCTCCACTCCCGGCTCTTCTGTCCGTGCTCTGGTGATCACCGCCCGCGAGGATCTCTCCGTGCTCGCCGAGGTGCGGCGGGTCGAGGGCGTCTGGATAACAGCCGCTTGAGAGCCAAGCCCTGCCTATGCGATAATTAAATCGTAATGGGATTTACATCCTCATAGACAAATGCCTAATTTTACTTGAGGTGTTTCTTTACATGCACGGGCCTGAGACATTAACGGACTGGGCTGCGTTGATCACGATCGTTTCATTTTTGATCGGAGCTTCGAGCCTTCCCACCCTGGCAGCCTGGATCCGGGGCAGACCGGACGCGACCGACACGGTGAGTCCACCGCGGCACTTTCCCCTGAGAGTCCTGGCACTTCTGATTTGCGGTGCAGTGGTCTTCCGGGTGCCCCCCATGATGAGATTTCTAGCCTTCCTCCAGGGGGAGTTGAGGATCCAGGCAGCGTTGCCCGCTCAACCGACAGGACCGGTGGAAGAGCTCTCGGCACAAACGGTGCCACGATTGCCCCTCAAAGATTCCCTCCGACCGTCTCCATATCCGATCGAGCGGCCACAACTACCGATCACGCTGCCACAACTACCGGTGGAGCAACCCTCCGAGCCGGTACCGCCGCCCACCACTTCCCCAGAGTCCAAGCCGCCGCCCCAAATTTCACCCTGGCGCTCCAAGCCTGGCATCGCCGCCGTAAGGACCGCTTCCTACCACAACGTCAGGGTCTCCGGTCAGAGCGGCATGGCGATCAACGTTCGGTTCAACGCCGAAAACCTGGAGCGACGAAGACTCTATGTCGCCGTCTACTTTTTCTTCAGCTCCGGATCTCCGCTTAGAGACATCGACGGCACCTACAAATCCGGTGATGGCCAAGTCTCGACGGGAGCTTCCTTCATCCCTCGAGATCAACGGGCCACTGGCAACGTGACCCTCGAGATCCCCTATGCCGAGCTTCACGTGGCGCCAAGGACCCATTCAAACCTCGGATACAGAGTTCTTATCTTTGACCGCGATGCCATCGAAGGGTCGAGTGTTCTCTATGCTTCGACGATGAGACCGTTTTACGTGGATTAGGCTCTATCGTCAAATACCCATTTGACCAATGACCGCTCTCGCTGTAGAAGGAACGTACGTCGATTCTTTAGCTCAGGAGGCAATTCGGCTATTCTGGCCAACCGCCTCAAATCACCGATCCAACCGACGGATGCAATTGCGATGAAAAACAAAGAGCGTTCTATTCTTGGAACCGCGAGGACCACCACGTTGCTGCTCTTGGCGAGCGTTCTCGCTACCGGTATCGCACATTCTCAGAGTCCCGCCGAAGAGCCCCCACCTTTCCCTGGCAACCAGCCGACGACAGGAGCCGAGATCCTCTCTGGCGGCGAGACCTCACCCGACAGCCCGCCGACAACGAATGTGGCCTTCAAGAGCCAACTCGCCCCCTACGGAGAGTGGGTGGGGCACGAAGGCTATGGTGAAGTGTGGGTGCCCAAGGTCGACCCCACCTGGCGTCCCTATACCAATGGCCGCTGGGCCAATACCGACCAGGGATGGGGCTGGGTCGCCGATGAGCCCTGGGGCTGGGCACCCTTCCACTACGGGCGCTGGTTCTACGACCGAGGTGTCGGTGGTTGGGCTTGGGTACCCGGCTCCGATTGGGCGCCGGCCTGGGTGGCTTGGAGGCAAGGCGGCGGTTATGTGGGTTGGGCTCCCCTCCCGCCCACCGCCGGGTTCTCGACCGCCGCCGGGTTGGAGATCAATGGGGCCGAGATTTCCTCCAGCTTTTTCACCTTCGTCCCCGAGGGGGGGATCCTTTCCCCGCGGATCAACACGGTCATCCTGCCGACGGCGCGTAACACGACGGTCATTCACGAGACGATCGACATCACTCACTACACAGTGGTCAACAACCACATCATCAATCGGGGTGTCAGCGTACAGAGGATCGAGCAGATCACGGGGCGTCGGGTGCCGCGTCTCGAGGTGGCTTCCATGGCCTCGGAGGCTGGGGGGAGAAAGGGCGCCTTTTATCAGCCGTCTGTGCTCTCCAGGCAGGTGGGAGGACCGCACGCCGAGTTCGGCAAGGCGCTTCCCATCCATGCCGGCACGCAGCAAAAGAGCGACTTTTCGGCCCCACCTTTGGCGCCCCCCGGCGCTGCTGGCGCTCACAAGCCCGATGCCGACCGCGAGCGCACCTCTCAACTGCGGGCGCAACAGGCGAAGGAGCAGCAGGCGCGAGCCAGGCAGGTCCAGGCGGCGCAGCAGCAGAAAAAATCTCCGCCGCCAGCCGCAAAACCAAAAGAAAAAGTAAAAAAGCCGCCAGCCTAGAGCGCCTGGCAGGGGGCAGCGCCAACCTTCCACCGCCCCCCTACGGCCCTCCCGGCGACGCTCGACTGTGATCACCGCCCGCGAGGATCTCTCCGTGCTCGCCGAGGTGCGGCGGATCGAGGGCGGTTGAGCGCTACGGAACCGTCCCCAGAGACACGACCGGCCCGGCGAAATCGACCCAGGGGAGCTCGTCGGCAGCGGAGCTGCCCAAGAGGTTGTGGTAGATCAACGCGAAGGGATAGAACGGTTGATCGCAGCTCACGATCGGCTTTCCCTGGGCGCCGAGGGTCGGCCGCAGGAAGAGGTCCGGAAAGGCCGCGACCGAGACCGGAGGGATGACGATCTCCCGCACGAACTGCTCGACATAGGGGGGGAAACCGTCGACCGAGCAGTGCGCCGCCTGGTGCCCCAGGTTGAGGATGCCGAAGCTGGTCACGACGACTCCGGCACCGTCCGCGGAAAGCAGCGGGAGAGTGCCCCGGGAGCCGGCCGGCAGGGACTCTTTGGAGGTGATGAGCGGCAGGCGAAGGGACAGGGAGTTGGGCTCCGCCTGCTGCGGGAAGACCTCGTTGAGACCGATGTCGTACTCGACCTGAGGGGCACCGGAGAGGATGAGCAGGCCCGAGGCGTCCACGCAGCAGGCCCGAGTGAACATTTCCCCGGGCTCCATCCGGAGCGAAAAAAGCCCGCTGCCGCCCGCATTGCCGTTCTCTCCAGAGGCGACGAAGTGGACCTCGCCCAGCCGCGGCACGGTTCCCAGATTGACCAGACCGAAGCTCACCTGGGTGGCCCGGTCGGTTCCGGACGGCGAGGCGGTGACGAAGGGGACGTAGGCGGTACCGGCCAGGGCGGGCATCGCAACCAGCAGGGTGAGCGGCAACAGGCGCAGGGTTTTCAATGTCTTTCTCCGTTTGATTCCTATCTTACGGAGTAGCGAGTCAAAACGTCGAACTAAACTTACCCCTCGCGGAGCACGACCATGGGATCGATCTTCGTCACCCGTCGGGCCGGCAGGTAGCTCGCGCCGAGCGCCACGAGGAGGAGAATCCCGATTCCGGCGGCGAAGGTCGCCGGGTCGTGGCTCTCGACGCCGTAGAGGAGACCGGCGAGCGACCGGCTGGCGAGGAGAGCGACCAGGCTGCCCACGGCGATCCCGAGGCCGGCGACCGCCATCCCCTGCCGCACGACGAGGCCCACGACACCGCCGGGCCGAGCTCCGAGGGCCAGCCGCAGGCCCATCTCGCGGGACCTCTGGCCGACGCTGTAGCGGATCACCCCATAGGTGCCGACGACCGCCAGGGTGAGCGCGAGAAGGGCGCAGATCACCATGAGGAGGAGGGTGATCCGCGGTTGCGCCAGGGCGCGCGCCAGCACTTCGTCGAGCGTCTGGATGTTGGCCGCCGGAAGCTTCGGATCGAAAGCGAAAATCGTCTCGCGCACCGGCCGGACCAGCTCCGCCGGGGGGACCGACGTTTTCAAGACCAGGCTCATCGCCGTCACCGCGAAGCCGGTCGAGAGGTGGAACTGCGCCTGCGGCAGGTACCACTGCTCCTTGACGTCGGCGGTGATGCCGTTGTGCCGCACGTTCCCCACGACCCCCACGACGCTGGCCCAAGGCGATGCCGGCGCCGACTTCCCGCCGCCGGAACGGCGCACCCGCACCCGCTTGCCCAAGGGGCTCTCGTGCGGCCAGAAGCGCATCGCCATCGCCTGGTTGACGACGATCACCGGTTGGGCGTCGAGCCGGTCGGCGGCGGTGAAGAAGCGCCCTGCCGCGAGCGGGATACCCATCGCCTCGAAGTACCCCGGCGTCACCGCCTGCCAATCGCCTTTCAGCCGTTCTCCGGAGATCGGCACGTAGCCCTCGACGTCGATCCCCCAATCTCCGATGCTGGAGGCCAAGGGAAGCTCCCGCACCGCGGCGGCCTCCTGGACGCCGGGGAGCCGCCGGAGCCGGCCGAGGAGCTCCTCGTAGTAGCGCGCCACTCGCGGGCCGTCGCCCCGGTGGAGCGAGCTGGGATTGAGCTCCAGGGTGAGAACGTTTTCGGTCCGGAAGCCGACGTCCACCTGGCGCAGCTTCCAGAAGCTCCGCAGCAGAAGGCCGGTGCCGATGACGAGGACGACCGCGAGCGCCATCTCGGCCGCCACGAGAAGACCCTGGAAACTGTGCCCCCGGAGGCCGGCACCGGACCGTCCCCCCGCCTGGAGCTCGGGCTGGGGGTCGACCAGGGAATGGTGCAAGGCTGGCAAGAGGCCGGTCAAGAGGGCGGTGGCGAGCGAAGTGAGAGCGAGAAAACCGAGCACCCGAAAGTCCAGCGCCACCTCGGCGACCCGCGGCAGGCTCGACGCGACGAGCGCCACGATGCCGCGGAGCCCCAGCCAGGCGAGCCCCAGGCCCACCGCCCAGCCGAGAGCGGCGAGAACGGCGCTCTCCGCCAGCAGCTGGCTCACCAGCCGCCCGCGACCGGCCCCGAGAGCCGCCCGGATGGCGAGATCCCGTCGGCGCTGCTGGCCCCAGGCGAGGAGGAGCAGGGCGACGTTGGCGCAGGCGATGAGGAGAACGAGGGCGACCGTCGCGAGGAGGACGAGGAGGGCGCCGCGCGCCGCCCCGAGGACGTCGTCGAGGAGCGGGAAGACCCGGGGGGTGAAGCGCCAGGCCGCCGGGTACATGCCCGCCGCGGTCAGGCGGCCGCCGAGGGCGCGGAGAACGGCGCCGGCCGCCTCCGGGCGGACCCCGCGCCGCAGCCGGCCGACCGCGAAATAGGAGTGGTTGCCCCCCTGGCGCGGGAAGGCCTGGGTGTCCTCGGCATCGAAGGCGAGCGGCAGCCAGAGCCGGGAGGGCGCCGCGGCGCTGAAGTCGAGCGGCAGCTCGAACCCCTCGGGCATCACGCCGACCACCGTCCGCGGCGCTCCGTCGACCTCGATCGTCTTGCCCAGGAGGTCCCGCGCCCCCCCGTACTGCCGCATCCAGAGGCCGTGGGAGAGGAGGACGACGCCGTCCCGGCCGGGTTGGTTCTCCTCCGGCCGGAAGCTCCGCCCGAGGACCGGCTGGACGCCCAGCACCGCGAAGAGATTGGCGCTGACCTTCCCGGCAGCGACCCGCTCCGGCTCGGCTCGACCGGCTTCGTCCCTCGTCCCGGGCGTCCCCGGCGTCCCCGGCGTCCCCGGCAGGTTGACACTCATGAGATCGAAGACACCGAGGTCCGCGAAGGTCTCCCGCTGCTCCTGGTAGAGCCGGAGCTCCGGGAGGGAAACCCAGGTCTTGGGGAAGTCCGTCCACGAATTCCAGATCATCACCAGCCGGTCGGGCGCGGGATAGAGCAGGGGACGGAGGATCACCCCCTGGACGACGCTCGACATCGCCCCCACGGCGCCCAGGCCGAGGCCGAGCATGAGGACCGCCGTCGCCGTCAGCCAGGGAGTCTTCTGCAGAGAGCGGAAAGCGACCTTGAGCTCACGCCAGAATCTCATCGACTTCGGGCCTCCTCCGGAGATCGGCGCGGACGGCGCCGTTCGCTTCAGGGTGGAGCGTTTAAGGATTATAGTACCTGGACTCTGGAGAGGGAGGAGAGCGATGAGGATCGCGATTCTGGGAGCGGGAGGGGTGGGGAGCTATTTCGGGGGCGCCCTGGCGCGGGCCGGCAACGCGGTCGGCTTCCTGGCCCGCGGCGAGCACCTGGCGGCGCTCCGCGCGCGCGGGCTCTCCGTCCGCACCCCGGAGGGGAGCTACACCGTGGCGGTCCAGGCGGCCGGCGAGCCGGCGGATCTCGCCGGGGCCGAGCTTGCGATCGTCGCCGTCAAGGGCTATTCGCTGCCCGAGATCGCTCCGGCCGCCCGGCTCCTCGCCGAGGCCGGAGCGGTCATCCTGCCGCTCTTGAACGGCGTCGAGGCCGCCGAGCGCCTGATCGCGGGCGGCGTCCCCGCGGATCGGGTCCTCGGGGGGCTCACCCAGATCAGCGCCGTGCGGGTGGGACCGGGGGTGGTCGAACGGCGGAGCGATTTCCAGCGGGTGATCGTCGGCGAGCGCGCGGGCGGCACCTCCGGGCGGGTGGAGAGCCTCGCCGCCGCCTTCCGCGCGGCCGGCGCCGAGGCCCGGGCTTCGGAGGACATCACCGCCGACCTGTGGCGCAAATTCATCTTCATCACCGCCATGTCCGCCGCCTGCGGTCTCGCCCGGGCGCCCATCGGCCCGGTCCGTGAGGCGCCGCTCGGCCCTCTCCTCCTCGAACGGGCGGTGGGCGAGGTCGCGGCGGTCGCCCGTGCCCTGGGAGTCGCCCTGGGCGCGGAGGACGAGGAGAAAATCCTCGCCAACGTCGAGTCCATGCCCCGGCCCATGAAGCCGAGCTTCCTCCTGGACGTCGAGTCCGGCGGTCCGACCGAGATCGACGACCTCTCCGGCGCCGTCTCCCGCCTGGGGAGACAGGCCGACGTGGCCACGCCGGTGCACGACGTGGCTACGGCGGTGTTCGGGGTAGCGCGGTAGCAGGGCCTCGCGCTAGTGGTGCTGTTCGATCCGGATGTCGCTCGGGAAGCGGGGATCGATCTCGTAGTCTCCGAACTGGCCGCTGAAGCCCGTGACACTCACCCGCTGTCCCTGGGCGAAGCCGCTCACGTCGATGCCGGTCCCGAGATTGATGAAGACCCGGATCTCGCCCGAGCCGTCGTTCACGAAGATCTTGTAGCCGAAGGGGAGGTCATTGACGACCGGCTGGTCGATCGTCCCCACGACCTCGACGATCCGGCCCTCGGTCAGCTCGCCGATGAAGCCGGTCGGAACGAGGATCGGCTCCACCTTGGGGCCTTTGCCATGGATCTTGACGTCCGAGGTGTCGACGGGCACGAGGATGAGGAGGCCGCCGCTGTCCGCGAGAGCACCGGTCACCCGCGCCTGCGCTCGGGGAGCGACATGGATGTCCGTCTGGAGGCTGACGAAGATGCCGCCGGTCGGGTCCTGCACGGCGAATCCCTCGTCGAAGAAGCTCGACGCGAAGTCGCCCGAAGGGGTGGTGACCGAGCCGTCGATGGTGACGGTGGTGCCGAGCGGCAGCAGGCGCGCGAGGCCGATGGGGAGAACTTTCGGGGTGGCCGGCGTCGCGTGGACCGGAGCGGCAGCAAAGGACAGGACGAGGACTCCTGCGAGAAGCGAGGGGAACGTTTTCAGGTTCGAGCGCATCCAAATCTCCTTTTCTGTAGATCCTACTTAGATAGCCTAGCGCAAATGCATGACGAGGCGTATTACGAAAGTTCGACGATCTTGTGCGCTTTCGCGGTGCCCCGGAAAGATCGCGCCAGGGTATGCTGTCGCCTCCTTAGCCGCGGTACCTCGTCCGGTACCTGTTTCGCCCGGCCCGGAGAACCGCCTTGGCCCTGTTTCTTCTCGCCTGTCATCTCGCCGGCTTCCTGTGCTCGTTGCACGCGCTCCTCTCCGTGCGCACGCCGCAGGGCACAATCGCCTGGGTGGTCTCGCTCAACACCTTCCCCTACCTGACCGTGCCGGCCTACCTGGTCCTCGGCCGCTCGAAGTTCCGCGGCTACGTCGTCGCCCGCCAGATGCTCGAAGCGAGCTCCTCGGCGAGCGCGGCGGAGGCGGTAGAGCCCTTCGTCGTCGCGGACGAGCGCCCCGCCGCCCGCGCCGCGGTGGCGCTCGCCTCGGTCCCCTTCCTCTGCGGCAACGCCGTCGAGCTGCTCGTCGACGGCTGGGCCACCTTCGAGAGCCTCTTCGCCGGGATCGACGAGGCGCGGCAGTACGTGCTGGTGCAGTTCTTCATCGTCCACGACGACGAGATCGGCCGCCAGCTCAAAAAACATCTCCTGGCGAAGGCCGCGAGCGGGGTACGGGTCTACTTCCTCTATGACGAATGGGGATGCCACGGCCTGCCGAAGGCTTACCTGCAGGCGCTCCGTGCCGGCGGGGTCGAGACCTCGCCGTTCGCCAACCGCGGCCTCGGCAACCGCCTCCAGCTCAACTTCCGCAACCACCGGAAGATCGTCGTCGTCGACGGCCGGGTGGGATGGATCGGCGGCCACAACGTGGGCGACGAATACCTGGGGAAGAGCCCGCGCCTGGGACCCTGGCGGGACACCCACGTCCGCATCGAAGGCCCGGCGGTCTTAGGGATCCAGCATGCGTTCTTCGACGATTGGCGCTGGGCTACGGGCGAGACCCTGGAGCTCGACTGGCTCGCTCAAGCCTCCGCCGCGGGCGACGTCGTCACCCTCATCCTCGCTTCGGGGCCGGCCGATCCGCTGGAGACGGCGAGCCTCATGTTCCAGGAGGTGATCCACTCTGCTCGCCGTCGGGTGTGGATCACAAGCCCCTATTTCGTCCCCGACTCGGCGGTCGTCGGCGCCCTCCACCTGGCGGCGCTCCGCGGCGTCGAGGTCCGCATCCTCATCCCGAACAATCCCGATCATCTCCTGGTCTACCTCTCGGCCTTCGCCTTCGTCGGCGAGATGATCGAGGCCGGGGTGGAGATCTTCCGCTACGAGGCCGGCTTCCTCCACGAAAAAGTTTTCCTGGTCGACGACGGAACCGCCGGCGTCGGCACCGCGAACCTGGACAACCGTTCGTTCCGCTTGAACTTCGAGATCACCGCGATCTTCGACGACAAGGGGATCGCGAGCCAGGTCGAGCGCATGCTCGAAGCCGACTTCGCCCGTTCGCGAAAGATGACGATCGCCGAGCTGCGGGAAAAACCCTTCTGGTTCAAGATGGCCGCCCGCGCGGCGTCCCTCGCGGCGCCGATCCAGTAGGAGAGCTTCAAGCCCGTCCGCAGCGCTTTAGACTCTGCCTGGGGACTGATGTTCTACGTGCTACAATGACTCGCATGGAACAACGAGTGAGCTTGCGAGAGGTCAATCAACATTTGACCCGCTATGTGAAAGCAGCCGAGGCCGGGGAGCGCATCGTCATCACCCGTCGCGGCAAGCCGATCGCCCTCCTCTCGCCCGTTGCCGAGGAGGAACGATCCCTCCGGCCCGACCAGGAGGCGGCCCTGGAGCGCATCCTGAACCGCAGCCATCACCTGGGAGGCAAGGCTCCGGCCCGGGACGAGCTGTATGAGCGATAGGCGCGTCAGCTTAGACGCCAACATCCTGTTCTATACCGTGGATGCCGATGCTGGCGCGATGCAGACCCGGGCGCGGGAGATCGTGCAGAAGGCAGCGAGGAAACATGATTGTTTTCTGACTTTGCAAACCCTGTGTGAGTTCTTCGCGGCGACGACCCGCAAGGGCAAGCTGTCCGTGGCGGAGGCCGCGGCCCAGGTCGAGGACTGGCAGGTTCTGTTCCCCGTCACCGCTTCAACTCCCGGGAGTCTGCGCCTCGCTATGCGAGCCGTTGAGCTGCATCGCCTTTCGTTTTGGGATGCGATGCAGTGGGCGGTCGCCAAGCAGGCGGGGGCCACACTGCTGCTGAGCGAGGATTTCCAGCACGACCGGGAGCTGGAAGGGATCCGGTTCCGAAACCCATTTATCGTCGACGATCCTTTCGCCGGTTCGTAGAAACAGTTACGCTGCCTTACCCCGTCCTTTCGACTAAAACCAACGTCACGTCGTCCGCCACCGGCCGCCCCGCGCCGTGGCCGAGGACCCTCTCCAGCAGGACGTCCAGGATTTTTCCCGCCGGGCGATCGGCGAGGCTCGCGAAGGTCGCCTCCAAGCGATCGAGGCCGAGCTCCTGATCGGCGGGGCTCCGGACCTCGAAGGCGCCGTCGGTGAAGGCCAGCAGGCGGTCGCCGGGACTCAACGCGATCTCGCGGGTGGGGAGCGGCCGGTCGCGGAGGATGAAGTGGAGGAGCGGGCCGGTCGAGGCGACGTGCTCGATCTCGCCGCCCGCCCGGAGGACGAGGAGCGGCGGGTGGCCGGCGCTGAACAGGCGCACCCGGCCGTCGGGCAGGAGGAGGGCGCAGATCATCGTGGCGCAGGTGGCGCCCACGAGGAAGTCGATGCCGGCCAAAAGCTCGCGCGAGACCCGGGTGGGATCGGCGCCGCGGCGCCAAGCGGCGGAGAGGGTCGAGCGGAGCATCCCGGCGTACATGGCGGCGCTGACGCCGTGGCCCACGACGTCGCAGACCGCGACCAGGAGCCCCTCCGGGTCCGGCTGGGCGACGTAGAAGTTGCCGCCCAGGGCATCGCAGGAGAGGAGCCGCCCCTCCACCCGCCAGCCGTGGCCGGCGACCGGCCCGCGCGGCACCAGGCTCAGCTGGAAACGCCGCGCCCGTTCGAGATCCGCCGCCAGCTCCCCGGCATAGCGCTCCTTGGCGAACCGCTCGCGCTGGAGACGCAGGCAGCGCTCGACCAGGGCCAGCAGCACCCGGCGATCGAACGGCTTGAAGAGGAAGTAGAAAGCCCCCTCTTCGAGCGAACGGAAGAGTTTCTCGTCGGGCTCGGAGATCGAGCCGGTGATGAGAATCACATCCATCTGCGGCCGGCTTTGGCGCAGCTCCTTGCACAGGCTGTAGCCGTCGCCCTCCTTCAAGCGCACGTCCAGAAGGGCGAGGTCGAACTCCTCGGCCGCCACCCGCGCCAGGGCCTCGCTCGCTCCGGCGACCGCCTCGACGTCGTAGGGCGGCTCCAGGATGCGTTCGAGCGTCCGCCGAAGGCCCGCGTCGTCGTCGACGACCAGGATGCGGTGCGGCCGGCTCATACCGCCACCGCCTCCCCCACCGGCGCCTCCTGCTTGGCGAGCCGCAGCTCGACGGTGACCCGGGTCCCGGTACCGGGAATGCTCTCGATCGCGAGGTGCCCGCCATTCTGCCAGGCGAGCGCCCGGCAGATGGCGAGGCCTAAGCCGGTGCCGCCCTCCTTGGTGGTGAAGAACGGCTCCTGCACCTTCTCCAGCAGCTCGGGTCCGATCCCGGGTCCGTCGTCCTCGACCACCAGCCGCGCGCCTCCGTCCTCCTCGCGGGTGGAGATCCGGAGACGCCCCCCGGTCCTCCGGACCGCGGAGCGATCGGGCAGCTCGGACAGGGCATCGAGCGAGTTGCTCACCAGGTTCAGCACCATGTGTTGCAGATCCTGGCGCGAGAAGCGGACGAGCGGCAGCTCCGGCGCCAGATCGAACACCAGCTCGACCCCGCTCCGCAGCGCCTGCCCGGCGAAGAACGGCAGGGTCTCCTCGACGACCTGGTTCAAGTCCACCGGCCCGTCCCCGGCGCGGCCGGTGTGCGCCACTCGCAGCATGTTCGAGAAGATGCGCTGGCAGAGGAGCGCCTTCTCGACGACGACCGCCAGATCCTGGTCGAGGATCAAGGGGTCGAGAGTGCCGCGTTCGAGATCGGCGCGTACCTGCTGCACGAGGGGGAGGATCGTCCCCACCGCGTTGTTGACGTCGTGGGCCACGGCGGAGGCCAAGGTGACGAGCGAAGCTTTGAGCTCGGCCTTTATGGCCTGGCGTTCGAGCGACAGGTTGACCCGGGCGTTGCGGATCGACACCGCCGCGGCGGGCAGGAAGCGCTCGACGACCGACTCGTCCCAACGGTCGAACGGCCGGCGCTTCCAGGCCGCGATCTTGAGCAGGCCTAAAAACTCGCCGCCGTAGTAGAGCGGCGCGCAGAGGAGGCTCGTGGGCGAGGGGATGCCGCGGCCCCGGTGGTAGCCCAGGAGGCTCCAGAAGGGATCGCCGTCGCCGTCGCCGGCCAGCCGGCGGAGGCCCGGCGCGTTCTGCAGCTCCTCGACCATCGCCGACGGCATGGGCAGCTCGTGGCCCACGAAGGCGCTCTTCCCCTTCGTCCAGACGACCTTCTCGGCCTCGATCCGGAACAGGCTGCCGGCCGGCTCCCAGGTGAGGAACGCGGAGGAGTGGTCGTAGTCGACCAGCTGGTGGAGCCCGTCCAAGATCTGGTAGGCGAGGTCGCGCGGCCGGAGCTCCGAGGCGATCTTGCCGCGGATGCGGTCGAGCACCCGCGTCAGGCGCTGCTCCTCGCGGCGGGCGAGCTCCGCGGCGAGCACGCCGCACAGCCGATCGAGGGTCCGCCGGGCGGCCTGCCCGAGCTCGCGCTCCCGCCGCGCCGCCCCGACGACCGCGAGCTGCCGGCCGTGCACCGTCACCCGCGCCAGAACCTCCGTCCGCGCGAGACTCGGATGTCCACCCGCGAGAAAATCGCGGGTCCGCTCCGCATCGAAGAGACCGGCGTCTCCGGGATCGCCGCGCATCATGAGAAGCTCGCCGTCCTCCCCCATCACCCAAGCGCACTCCGCCGCCAGGCGCACCCGGACCGCCTCGGCGAAGTGGCCGTAGAGCTTGCGCGACGGCCCAATGCTCCGGAGGTTCCCCTCCAGCACCTGGGCGAACAGCTCGGGTGGGGATTTCTTGAGGTCGATCATGCGCGGGTTCCGCCTCGTAGCCGAGAACGAGGCGGTAGAGAATACCATCCCGGGCCGATCCAAGGAAGAACCGCACCTGTGCCCTCCCTCCAGGAGATGCCCTGGCCTTTTGCTAGAATCCCCTCTTTGAGGAGGCAACATGGAGCGCATCCTGCGGGAGCGGCTGCGGATAGCTGCCGTCGTCGCTCTCCTTCTCCTGCTCACGACGACAGCCTCGGTGCAGGAGATCGATCTTGCGATGCACAGCGTAGTGCGGATCTCCGGCCTGCTCGACGGCGCGTCGATGCACGGCAGCGGCTTCGTGGTCGGCCTCGACGGCGACGAGGCCACGATCGTCACCGCCGCGCACGTGATCGAGGGCCTGCAGCAGGTCGAGGTCACCTTCGCTGCCGCCCCGGCTCGGAGCTTTCCCTACGTAGACGTGCACATGGAGGGCGGTTCTGCGCGGGGCCTGGCCATGTTCCGCGTGCGCGGCGTGCCAGCGGCAGTGTCGGCGCTGAGCTTCGAGGCTGACGCGGAGCTGCAGCGCGGCGAGGATCTCCTCCTGCTCGGTTTTCCCCAGATGGCGACCGCCCCTCTCACCTTGCGGCGCACCTATGCCGGTCCCGATGGCAACTTCCTGCAGCTCGATCAAGCGGTGGGAGAGGGGTTCTCGGGCGGTCCGGTGCTGCGAAACGGCAAGGTGGTCGGCGTCGTCATGGGCGAGAACCCCCAGCTCACCTTTGCGGTCAAGGCGGTGTTGGCTCAGACGGCGGTCCGTGGCTGGGGAGGGACGCTGGGGCGGCCGAGCCGTACCCAGCCCCAGGTGCAGGTCGCGTCGTGCGTTTCCGGGGAAGAACGGGTAGAGAAGGGCATCACCTACGTCCACATCTGCGGAGGGACGTTCACCATGGGCTCGGCCGCGAACGACCCGCAAGCCTCGAATGGTGAGAAACCCTCTCACCCCGTCACGCTGAGCGAGTTCTGGCTCGGCAGGACCGAGGTTACGAACGATCAGTATCGCCGCTTCCGTCCGGCGAGCCAGGGTGAGGGTAGCCTGCCTGTGGGCAATATCGTTTGGGAAGACGCGCGGGAGGCCTGCGCATTCTTCGGCGGACGCCTGCCGACCGAGGCCGAGTGGGAATACGCGGCGCGCGGCGGCAGCTCCTCGGCCTGGTCGTTCGGCAATGACGAGAAGCCGATCGGCGAGTATGCATGGTATGGGACGAATGCGGATGGCAAGCTGCATGCTGTCGGCACCAAAAAGCCGAACCGGTGGAACCTCTATGACATGCATGGTAACGCCTTGGAGTGGGTCAACGACTGGTATGGCGAGTACCCCGGCTCCGCGCAAACCAATCCCGCCGGTCCAGCCACTGGTGAATTTCGTGTGCTACGGGGGGGCTCCTTCGTCAACGCCAAGCCCCGGCTCCTGCGCTGCGCGTATCGGTTCAGCCGCGCGCCCACGGACCGGCTCGGGGGTATCGGCTTCCGCTGTGCTTGGGACTCACGCCGCCGGCAGAAATGAATCTCTCAGCTCAAGGCCCAGGTGTGCAACCAGCCCGGCGTTCTGCACGCGACCTGAGAACGCTCCTCAGGCTCGCAGTACCGACCCTGGCGCTCCTGTCGTTGCTTGGAATCTCGGCTTTCTGGCACGTTCCAACCCAAGTCCATCTTGAGTTCACGACCACACGGCTCGCCCTTACCCTGGCCGGCACAAATCGCCCCGACGCAAAGCGCTATGAGATCCTCAATCGCTCGGTACCCTTCTCTTCCCTCGCGATCGAACGTTGCGACACCGCAGCCTTCACCGCCGAAAAACTGGAGATTGCGGTTCCGCAGCCGCTCTCGGCTGCCACGAAGCATCCTGCAGCAAGCAGGATAGACTGGCTTCAGCTCCATCCTACCGGCCCTGTGAGGCTCCTGTGCAGCGATCCGTCTGCCAAGCTGACCCTCAACAATCCCGACCCTGCCGCGGAGCAACTGGGGGTTCTCGATCATATCTACTTCCAGCCAGGCTCATCGGTGGTGCTCGAGATCTTTCCGGGCCGGAAACCCGTCTTGAGCCTCGAGACCGAGACGCCCCAGGATCTCACTTTCGAGCTGAGCTCCGACCTCGAGCTCGTTACCTCATTCGTTGAAGTCGAGGGCATCGCCTTGCCGTTTTCTGGCGACCTCTTAACCTACAGGGCGCGACTGGCCGAAGCACCGAGTCGGACATTCGAGATCACGAGCGGCAAGCATGGCCTGACCCTGATCGTGACCCTGGAGCCAACTCATACAACGGAGCTTTTCCATGAGCCGCTCGACCTTCCACTCGCCTCCATGGAGCTCCTCCAAGAGGATCTCGAAGGAGTTCTCATCTCGCCGCTTCGCGGAGAAACAACTCTCCGCTACCCTGCATTTCCCGCCATCCAGGCGGTGAAGATTCAGCAAGGCGAGCTCCTGGGTCTAAGCGGGCTCTCTCAAGCCCGGCTGAGCAGCCTCGACTTCGATGCCAAAGCGGACGGTCTCAAAGCGCAATTCGACGGCATTGCACGAAGGGTCAGCAGCCGCAGCGGGGCGACGATCAGCGACCTTCGCCCAACGCTGTTCGACATCTTCCGCCATGGCTGGTACTGGCTCCCGGCCGCCGCTTGCTGGTTTGTTGCCACTGCCTGGGCTGCCTTCAACGTCTGGCAGAGGACACCTCGCTCGCAGGTCTCCGGAGCTCCCAGGACCCCTATCCTCTTCCTGGGCGTGAATCCCGTCGACTCGGTCCCACTGCGCCTTGACGAAGAGGTCCGCGCCATTGACCGGGCCCTGACCCTGGCGGCCCTGGGCAGCCGGTGTGAGCTGGTACAAAAGTGGGCGGTGCGGGTCTCTGAGTTGCAGGAGTACCTTCTCAGTACGAAGCCGAGCGTCGTTCACTTCAGTGGTCACGGCAGCGCCGATCGCACCATCGCCTTCCAGGGTGAGGACGGGGCAACCCGCCTGGTATCCGCCGACCGGCTGGCGCGTCTACTCGCCCGATTCAACGACACGCTGCGCTGCGTGGTCTTGAACGCCTGCTATACCAAGGCGCACGGCGAGGCGATCGCCGAGCACATCGACTGCGTGGTCGGTATGTCGACAGCGGTAAGCGACGCGGCGGCGATCCGTTTCTCTACCGCGTTTTACCTGTCCGTGGCGTCGGGGTGCAGCGTCGAAGAGGCCTTCGAGCAGGCCAAGGCCGACATCGAGTTGGGCGAGCTGGGGGAGGACGAGGTCCCGAGCCTGGTAGCCAAGCGGTGCGATCCGGGGAAGGTATTCTTGGTCACCGCAGGATAGGGCACCATGCTGTGCAAGTCGAAGCATCAGGCGCGGCAGCGCAAGCCAGAAGAGGTGTTCATCGCCAGGCAGTCCGATGATAAAAGGCCACCCTTTTGAGGAGTGGGGTGTTGTCGTTGTCGAAGAAGCCGGAAAGCACGAGAAAATATTCACCTTCCGGCTGGCCTTGCGCGTCCCATCGAAGGGTGAAGGGGCTGCCGGGTTGCTCTCGCTCCTGCGGGCGTTGGTAGAGCGCCACTTTCTGACCGTCCCTGTAAATGGCGCCAGCCACGTGGGCCGCACCGTTGGTTTTAAAAGTGAAGCGGTAGGCGTTCACCGCAGCAGGCGGCTGAGCGTGAAAAAGGGCAGCTGGGGCAATCAGCTCCTCCCTGGAGGGCTCTGCCTGTCTCAGACGCACGACGGCACCCAGATCGTCGAAGGTGACGGAGGGCAGGCTTCGGAGCACGGTTGCGCTGGGCCAGGTGAACTCATTGAACGCTCCTGCGCGCCAAGGTGACGGAGGCTCCACCTTGTCGAGCCAGTAGTAGGTGGTCTTGGGCCGCGGCTGGCGAACCGTGACGAAGACCGGCTCGGCGGTTGGGAGGTAGAACCTGAGATGCACCGTCTCGGGCCAGGCGGGGCTCGGCTCGCGCCAGTCGACGAGGGCTGAGAGGAGCTCGATGTCGTAGCCGCTGACCGGTTTGGATTTGAGACCCTCGTGGCGGTTGCCGCGGTTCTGGTATTGCAGCGCTGCCTCGTACTGGGCGAAGAGAGGCAGAGAGGTGAGAAGAAGCGCTGCGAGCGCGCGGCCCGGCCACCGGCTCAGCAGTCGCCAGCGGTCTCGATCGATCATCTGACTTACGGGAATAAACATTTTTTACTTGCCTCGCAACGGAGTTCTAAGGGAACCAGCATGCTCTATGGATGTGTCGTTTTTCGTCTGGCGTCCCGCTCCTCATCGCTCCCAGCGATCGAGCTGAGTGCGCTTCCCCAAGTCAGCTTTACCTTCTGACTGCTGCCGTTTACTCTGATATTGATCAGACTGTTGCCTTCCCTGGAGATCTGGCCCGTGTAGGTCGCGTCCCACCCGTTTACCCGCTTCGGGTTCTGCGGGCTTGGGGAGTCGTGGCGGTGCAATATGACCAGGTCGCGCGTAAACTTCTCGACCGTCCAGATGCTGCTGAAACCAGGGGGGGGATTATGGTTTTTCGTAACAACGATGTAGTGGCTCTCAGTCCATACGAGGGTCACACAATCTATACCACAGAAGTGCATCACGCCAGGAAGGCTTTCTCCATCGGGGCCTACCACCTCGTTCTGTGCGGTGGACGGCCGCGAATTGAGCTTCACTCCCCACCCTGTCAGGATCTCGTAGGCCACGGTTTCGTTGACCGCATAGGTCGTCAGATCATCCGTGCTGGTGATCACGCCGACCACCTTACCTCCCCGGAGCACCGGCCCCCCTGAGAAACCTTCTCCGCTCGCCTGATCGATCAGCAGCAACATTCCTTTCTGACCGGCCAGGGCTCGCTGGGCCGTACGGGGAGTCCGCTCCATCTGCGGAAAACCCAGTAAGAACAACGCCTCGCCGGGATGAGGCCGGCTCTCGCCCGAAAAGCTCAGGGCCGTCACGCCCTTCGGGATCGCACCGCGGACCTGAAACACGGCCAGTCCCTGCGGGCTGTCGGTATCCATCCCCAGCACGTCCTCGCTTTCAGCAGGGAAACTCTGCGTCACATCGGCGGCGAAGGTGACCTTGATCTGTTGGACCCCTTGGATCACGTGCGAGGCGGTGACGATCGTGGCTTTGTCGTGGTCGAGGCCGATCACGAAGCCGCTCCCGCGCACGGACGCATCGCCGCGCGTACCAGAGATCCTCACCATGGCGGACATCGCCATGGCGATATCCTGCGCGGCAGCGGCCGACGGAAGCAGCAGAAACAGAATCGGGAGATGGCGGATTAGCATAGGTTTTTCCAAAGGGTGAATTGGAGGAATCTCAGAGTCAAGGTTGGCGGTGGGAACCCCGAGCACAGCGGAAACCGATGTCTCGGGACCGGGCCCCGGGTGGGAGCTTCCCCCGAATGGCGGAGCGCAAGACGTTGGGCCAGTCGTTGCCGAAGGAGCCTCCCCGCACCACGCGGTGTTGGCCTGCCTGTGGCCCCGATGGATCGGTCTGAGCCCCTCCCGGGTACGGCCCGTACCAGTCCGCCACCCACTCCGCCAGATTGCCGTGCATGTCATAAAGCCCCCACGGGTTGGGTGCCCTTGTGGCAACAACGTGTGCTCGATCCCCTGAGTTCGCCTTATACCAGGCATATTCGCCGAGTTTCGACTCATCGTCTCCGAACGACCAGGCGGTCTGGCTGCCAGCGCGCGCCGCATACTCCCATTCCGCCTCGGTGGGAAGCTGGGCGCCTAAGCTTTCGCAGGCAGCCTCTGCCTCGGGCCAGTTGACGTTGGCAACCGGCAGGTTGGCCTCGCCTTGGCGTTCCGGATGGGCGCGGCGATACTGTTGGTTCGTGATCTCGGTCTCGCTCAGCCAGAACTCGCTCAGCGTTACGGGGTGGAGCGGTTTCTCGGTACCATCGACCAGTTGGGGACTCGCTGTCGAGCCCATGATGAAGGTTCCTCCGCAGATGTGGACATAGGTGATACCGTTCTCGGTGAGCCTCTCCCCCGGAGCACAGGTCATCGTGGCTGTATTTGGAGGGGGCGCCTGCTGGTTGCTCTTCGCTCCGAGCTTCACTCCCCAACCCTCCAGGGCGACACGCGCCACCAGAGCGCTGACGGCATAGGTCGTCTGGTCGTCGGTACCGGTGACCACGCCTACCACCTTGCCGCCTTGGACCACGGGACCGCCAGAGAAGCCTTCCCCGCTCGCCTGGTCGATCAGCAGCAGCATCCCGTTCTGACCGGACAGCGCTCTTTGGGTCGTGCGGGGAGTCCGCTCCATCTGCGGAAAGCCCAACAAAAACAATGCCTCGCCGGGATGAGGTCGGCTCTTGCCTTCGAAGCTCAGAGCAGTCACGCCCATGGGGATCGCGCCGCGGACCTGAAACACGGCCAGGCCGTTCGGGCTGTTGGCATCCATCCCCAGCACGCTTCCGCTTCCAACGGGGAAACTCTGGGAAACGTCAGCGGCGAAGGTTACCTCGATCTGTTGGACTCCTTGGATTACGTGCGAGGCGGTAACGATCGTGGCCTTACCACGGTCGAGGCCGACCACGAAGCCACTTCCCCGCACAGACGCATCGCCGCGGGCACCGGAGATCCGGACGACAGCGGAAATCGCCGCACCGAGATCCTGCGCGGCGGAGGCGGCTGGGAACAGCAGAAGCAGAACGAGAACACTCCTGAGCAGCATAGACCTCTCGGAAAAAATCGACTCTCAGCGAAGCACCATGATACCTGAAGCGCCTCCTGACTCGCTTCTTCCGGGACCACGACCGGCCGGGCGCGCTCCGCTTGCCGGAAAGAGCGGTCGTGAGATAGCCTGAGGCTCATCTCCTTCTAGGCTTCTGGATCTTCATCCGCCCACGTCAGCCCCTCGAAAGCCCCCCATGTCGCCCCCCTGCCGCGCCGCGCTGGTCATCGCTCACCCCGGCCACGAGCTCCGGGTCTATCGTTGGCTGGAGCTGGCACGGCCGGTGGTCTATGTCCTGACCGACGGCTCCGGTCACACCGGCCGTTCCCGGTTGGCCTCGACCTCGGAGCTGCTCGCCCGTACCGGCGCACGGCCGGGACCGATCTATGGCCGACTGGCGGACCGTGAGCTTTATGGAGCGCTGCTCCAAGGCGACCGCGAGCTGTTCGCCGGCCTGGCCGAGGAGCTGGCCGAGTCCCTCCGGCAGGAGGAGGTCGAGCTCGTGGCCGGCGACGCGGTCGAGGGGTTCAATCCCAGCCACGACGTCTGTCGCCTGCTGCTCAACGCGGCGGTGGCCGGGCTCCGCGCCCGCGGCCTCCCGGTCGACAACCGCGACTTCCTGCTCGATGGGCGCCCCGATGGCTTCGGCGAAGAGGAGCGGGCGGAGAGCCTGCGCATCGAGCTCGACGACGAGTCGTTGGCCCGGAAGCTGGCAGCTGCGCGTTCCTACCCGGGCCTCGGGGAGGAGCTGGAGAGCGCTCTCGCCCGCTACGGGGAAGGCGCCTTCCGGACCGAGTGGCTGCGGCCGGTGCGCTACGGATTGGAGATCGGCGACCGCTGCGCCGATCCTCCCTTCTACGAGTTGCATGGCGAGCGACAGGTGGCGGCGGGGTTCTACCGCGAAGTCCTCCGGTACCGTTCCCATGTCGTCCCGGTGGCAGAACGCCTGCGCCAGCTGCGTTGGACGGCGAGCCCCTAGCCGATGACGCAGGCGGTGCCATGCGGATCCTGCTGACCAACACCACCCTGGCGCACCGCACCGGCTCGGAGCTCTATGTGGTCGAGCTGGCCCGGGCGTTTCAGGACCGCGGCCACCAGCCGCTCGCCTACAGCCCGGTTTTGGGGGACCTGGCGCACGAGCTGGCAGCCGCCGGCATCCCGGTGGTGGACGACCTTGCCGCCTTGGACCCCCTCGGCCCGCCGCCGGATCTCATCCATGGCCACCACCACGCCCCGACGCTCACCGCTCTGCTCCATTTTCCGGCCGTCCCCGGACTCTTCGTCTGCCACGGCTACCAGCCCTGGGAGGAGGCCCCGCCCCTCTTCCCGCGCCTCCTCCGCTACGTCGCCGTCGACCTGCCGACCGCCGAGCGGCTCACCGCCGCCGGCGTGCCGCCCGAGCAGGTGGAGACCATCCTCAACTTCGTCGACCTCGGCCGGTTCCGTCCTCGCTCCGCGCTGCCGCCGCGCCCCCGGCGAGCGCTGGTGTTCAGCAACAACGCCCGGGAAGAGACGTACCTGCCGGTGATCCGCGCCGCCTGCGCCGATTCCGGCATCGAGGTCGATGTGGCGGGCATCGCGAGCGGCCAGGTCGCCGATCGCCCCGAGGAGCTGCTCCCCGGCTACGATCTGGTGTTCGCCAAAGCTCGCGCCGCGATCGAGGCGCTGGCGGTGGGGGCGGCGGTCGTCCTCTGCGACGCCGCGGGCTGTGGCCCGATGGTAACCGTCGCCGAGCTCGGGCGGCTGCGCCCGCTCAACTTCGGGTTCCGCACCCTCGACCAGCCGCTCTCGGTCGCGGCGCTCCAAACCCAGATCGCCCGCTACGCGCCGCTCGACGCGGCCGAGGTCTCGGCCTGGATCCGCGCCGAGGCGGGCCTCGACACGGCGGTCGATCGCTATCTCGATCTCTACCGGCGGATTCTCGCCGAGCACCCAGCGAGCGCCGCCGCCCGCGACGACGTGACCGAGAGCCGCGCCGCCGCCGCCTATCTGCGCTGGCTCGACCCCTACCTCAAGGAGCGGGGAAGGGCGCTGATCGATCGTGAAGAGCTGTGGCGGCGCGTCCATGCGCTCGAAGAGGAATGCCACCGCCTGCGGGAACCGACGGGAACCTGAGCGTGAGGTGCGGCGGTCCCCCTCCTCCAGGTCGCGCTACAGAGGCGTAAAACTGCCGCCCGTCCGGCTCTCCGCGATCGTCTGGATGCCGTTTTTGGCGTAGCGCTGGAAGTGGGCGCTGGCGCGATGGGATTCGAGGTCGGCCTGGGAGCGATACTGCTCATAGATGAGAAATTGCCGTGGGTCCTCGGTCGAGCGGTGGACGATGTAGAGCACCGTACCAGGCTCCTTCCGGCTCTCCTCCTGGAGGTGCCGCAGATAGCCCTCGGCCTCCGCCTCGTGCCCCGCTTTGACCTTGTAGATCACTCCCATGCAGACCACGTTCGGCCCTCCGCCCGCCTTGGCATCCATCCCTGGCGTCGCCGCACTGCCTCGGAAGGTCGTCGTCGCCAAGATCACCACGGCCAAAAGTAGCACGCAGCCCGCCCCTCGGTTCCTGCCTTCGTTCATCATCGCTCTCCTCCGGCGTTGGAAGGCTGCAAGGAGCGGGCCGTGCGGATCGAGTGGCGCCCTGGAAACCCGAAACCGGCGGCGGCTCGACAGGTCGCCAGAGCCGTGATCCACAGCGGCGATGCGACAGAGGCTCTGTTATCCTCCACCTGTGCGATCCGTGAACGAGGTCGCGGAGGAGAGGATGCATGGCAACCACCGCTGACGTCTCAGACGACCTGCTGTCGCAGATGGCGCAGGTGATCGTGCAGGAGGTCGAGCCGGAGCGCATCATCCTGTTTGGCTCTCATGCTCGCGGCGAGGCCCGGCCCGGTTCGGATGTCGACCTACTGGTCATCGAGCGGGAGGGCTTCGGTAAACAGCGCAGTCGGCGCCGCGAGGCAGCCTTGCTGTGGCGTGCCCTTGCCCATTTCCCAGTACCCAAGGATATTGTGGTCTACAGCCAGAAGGAAGCCGCGGCCTGGAAAGACTCTCCCGGGCACCTCCTGGCCCAAGCGCTGCGGGAAGGTAGAGTTCTCTATGAACGAGGGTGAGCTGCCATCGAGGTTGCTCGCCTTGGCTCGCAGGGATCTCCGCGCCGCGGAAATCCTTCGCGATCAGCCGGAGGTGGGTGACGGAATCGTCGGTTTCCATGCCCAGCAGGCGGCCGAGAAAGCCCTCAAGGCCTGGCTGACAATTCTAGGTGTCGACTTCCCACGGACCCATGACCTGAGCCTCCTGATCCACAAGTTGGATGGTGGGGGTGTCGAGGTGGCGAGCTTGTGGGAGCTTCTAAACCTCAATCCGTTTGCTGTTCAGCTTCGCTACGAGATCTTGGACGACGAGCCCCTGGATCAGGGAGCGACTCTGGGGCAGGTGACAGCGTTGCTCAATCATGTAGAGGGGCTCCTCTCCGAGGAGGGAGTTCCTGGAGATCCTGACGCGGATTAGGAATGCCAGCCTGAGACGGAAGCCCGGGGGCCGGCCCGAGAAGGCGGCGCCAGCGCGCCGATGCGCGGATTGCCGAGATCCCACGCCAGGCTGTCGAGGTCGCCGAAAACGTGATAGCTCGCGCAGGAGGAGTCGCCGTGGCTCGACGAGGACTTCGCGTCATAGAGGAACCGGCGGCCGGTAACGACGCTCGGCGGCTCCGGGGTGTGCATCTGGACGTGCGCCGCCTCTGTCCGCTTTTTCGTGTCGACGATCGAGATCCCGTGGTCAAAACGCGTCATCATATAGAGCTGTCTGCGACCTTCATCCAGGACGAGGCCGGTAGGGCCGCCGCCGCTCACGGGAATCTGGTTCGCCGTGGCTCGGCACGAACGTGTCGGCTTCGAGCTCCGCCGTGGAGAAAATCCCCACCTTGTCGGAGCCCAGGGCCGCGACGTAGAGGGTGGCGCCATTGCCGGTCACGGCCGCGGAGTGTCTCTCGGCGACAGCCGATGCCGCCAGGTTGCCGCCGCGGCCCGGAGCCTTCTTCTCCTCGTCGTCAATCCTGCGGAAAAATCCCCTGCCCCGGCGCCAGGAGAACATCGGAGTCGAAGGTTCTTTTGGCGAGGACGAACTGGGGCCAGCGCGGGCCGAATTGGCGCCGCCAGTCGTCCACGCTCATCGGCACCGAGTCGATGGGATAGAAAAAGCCGCCCACGGCCCGCACCTGCTCGAAAAGGGTACGGTTGGCCGCCACCAGCTCGGCCGAGCGCTCCGGGGTTGGCGGGATGGCGGTTCGCAGCAGCCCGAAGAGAAAGAAGGTGTCGTCGTCCGGTACGCGGAAATTGGGGGCCTCAAAGCGGCTTCGCCTGAAGGGATAGATGAGGATCGGCCCCTGCCCCAAGTCGGCGGGATCGAGCGCCGCGAGCGTGCCGCCGATGAAGCTCTCGGCGTGGGCGGTCGGCACCAGCAGGTCCATCCAGGGATGCGGGAAGTACCAGACGCCGAGCTGTTTGAGCAGCGCGACCGTCGGCGCCAGGCGGTTCAAATAATCGAAATACGACAGATCCTGCGCCGCCTGCTGGCCGGCCAGGAAGTGGAGGCCGGCAAGCAGGGTGGCATCGTTCGGCTCGTGCCCGGGCGTGAAGCCTTTCGTCACCTCCAGCGAGTAGGTATAGCCGCCCGCGGTGCCCGGCGCGGCGAAGCCCTGCACGGTGTCGAAACGGCCGTTCTGGACGAGCGCCAGGAGATCCCCAAGAAAAACGTGGAGATCGTCGTACGGCAGCTGATAGTAGCGGGTGCTGGGCGGGACCGGCACCAGGCGCACCCGGGCGCGGACGATGACGCCGAACTGTCCGAGGCCGGCGCGTACCGCGTCGAAGAGCGGTCGGTTCTGGATCGGCGAGCAGTCGACGATCTCACCGCGGCCGGTGACCACCGTCAGCGCCAGCACGTTGTCCACCTGCGGCCCGGCCCGGAAGGTCTGCGCGCCCACGCCTCCCACCGACAGGGTGCCGCCGATTGAAAGCTCGATGTAATCGTTGAGCGTCGGCGGCGCCAGGCCTAAGGGAATCGTCCGCGCCAGCAGCTCGCTCCAGCGCACGCCGCCGTCCACCCAGGCATCTCCTGGGTTGACCTCGTGGATCGTGTCCAGGCTCGACATGTCGATGACCACTCCGGCCGCGACCTGCGCCTGTCCCAAGGTGCTGTGCCCCTGGCCGCGCGCCGCCACCTGGATGTCGTGCCGGCGGGCGAAGTCGAGGAGCCGGGCGACGTCCTCGATCGAGCCCGGCCGCAGCACGGCGAGCGGCCGGCGGTGGAGGGCATGGCCAAAATCGTCCGCCGCGGCGGAGAGCGAGGCGTCGTCGGTGAGGATCTCGCCGTCGAAGTGCGGGAACCCGGGAGCCAGCTTCGCCCGGGAGCCGGCGAGCTCCGCGGCCGTCGCCCAGCTCTTCCGCTCGACGTCGAAACCGAGCACGGCGACCGCCGCCAGGGTTCCGCGCAAGAAACTCCGCCGCGACACCGTCGTACGCTCCTCCCTGCTCTCTCTTGGGGTATCCGCCATATCTCTGCTCCTCTTCAAGTAAGCGTAAGGATAGCAGGCTCGTACTCCTCGTCGGCTCGATCGCCCTACCGGCACTTCTCGCCTCGCGGTCGATCTGATCCGCGTCTCGGTAACAAGACGCAAAGTCACTACGGATCACATCCCCCCGGCGAGGTCGGGCAGGTACGGGGGCTCTGCCCCTGCCCGGCCCGGACCGTTCGTCCCGGCCCCGAGAGAAACCCACCGCTTCAGTGGCCGGTCATCGCCTTGTACTGGTTGTAGGAAGGACGCGGGGAAAAGTCCGTGTTGAGCAGGCTCCTCGGCGGAGTGCTCTCGCCCACGAGGAGTGAAGGAGATATATCTTTTATGGTATACTCTACTCGTGCATGGGACAGAGGTCATAAGAAGTTGCAAACGGCGGGCTGGAAGGAAGTCCGTATCAGCGGCAGTCACCACATCCTGCAGAAAGACGGCAAATCGGTGCCGGTTCCTGTCCACGGAGGGCGCGACTTGGGCATCGGCTTGATCCGCAAAATCGAGAAACAGACTGGAGTGAAGCTGACATGAAGCTGGAGTATCCATACACACTGGAGCCGCAGGAGAGCGGCGGCTTCGTCGTGCAGTTCCTGGATGTCGAAGAAGCCTTCACGGAGGGCGCGACCCCGGAAGAGTGCGCCTTCAATGCCGCCGAGGTGTTGACGGGTATCCTGGAACAACGCTTGGAGGACGGGGCGGAGATTCCCTTGCCCGGCAAGCGCAGCCGGCGGCCCGTGGCAAGCCCCAGCGCGGCGGTACAGACGGCGATCCTACTGCGCGTGACCCGGCAGGCGGAAGGCAAGAGCCTGGCGGATCTGGCACGAGCCCTTGGCACGTCCTGGCCCGCGGTACAGCGCCTGGAGAAGCCCAATGCGAATCCCACGCTCAAGCAGTTGGAGCGCGCCGCCCACGCGTTGGGCAAGAGGCTGGTGCTCGGGTTCGAGGGTTCGTGACGCTACGGACGCCATCCCCCGAAGGGGCCGGGCAGGCACAGGGGCTCTGCCCCTACCTGCCGGCCCCGGAAATGTTCACGCTTGGGCCCAGGAGATTGAAGGTCGGGGCAGGTAGGGCAGGGCCCCGTGCCTGCCCGATCTCGGCCCCCTACCCCGCCGCCGCCAGCTGCGGCGCCGGTGGGCTCGGCACCCGCGTCGGCCGCCGCTCGCCCACCTGCTGTCTCCACATGGCATAGTAGAGGCCCTTCTTCTCCAGGAGCTCCGAGTGCCGGCCGGCCTCGACGATCCGGCCGTGCTCCAGGACGTGGATGCGGTCGGCGTGGAGGATCGTCGAGAGGCGGTGGGCGATCAGGATCGTCATCACCTGCTCGGAGGCGACCTCGCGGATGGTCTCGGTGATCTCCTCCTCGGTGAGCGAGTCGAGCGACGAGGTCGCCTCGTCGAAGACCAGGAGCCGCGGCCGGCGGAGCAGAGCGCGGGCGATCGAGAGGCGCTGCTTCTCGCCGCCCGAGACCTTGACGCCTCCCTCGCCGATCACCGTGTCGAGGCCGCGGTCGGCGCGCGCCAGGAGGCTGTCGCAGGCGGCCCGCTTCAGAACCTCCAGGCAGTCGGCGTCGGTCGCCGTCGGATTGACGAAGAGCAGGTTTTCGCGGATCGAGCCCGAGAAGAGCTGGGTGTCCTGGGTGACGAAACCGATCTGCGCGCGAAGCTCGTCCAAGTCGATCGCCGTCCCCGGCTTGCCGTTATAGAGGATGCGGCCGGCCTGCGGGGCGTAGAGGCCGACCAGGAGCTTGACCAAGGTCGTCTTCCCGGAGCCCGAGGGGCCGACAAAGGCGATCGTCTCGCCGCGATCGACGGCGAAGGAGACCCCGGTGAGCGCCGGGGCGGCGGCGGTCTGGTGGGTGAAGGAGACGTCCTCGAAGGTCAGGGCGCCGAGCTCGCCCAAAGCGACCGGGTGCGCCGGCCGGGCCTCGACGGGGAGGCTCAGGATGGCCTGGAAGCTGTCGAGCGACGCCTCGGTCTCTCGGTAGGTATTGATCATCGTCCCCAGGTCCTGAAGGGGGCCGAAGATGAAGAACGAGTAGATGAAGAGCGAGAAGAACTGGCCGACCGTGATCCGCTGCGAGAAGATCAGGTAGAGCATGAGGAAGAGGATCGAGGTGCGGAGCGCATTGACCGCCGTCCCCTGGATGAAAGAGAGGAGACGCAGCGAGCGCACCTTGCGCAGCTCCAGCTTGAGGATCTTCCCGGTGATCGAGTTGAGTCGCCCGATCTCCTGGCCCGCGAGCCCCAGGCTCTTGACCAGCTCGATGTTTCGAAGCGACTCGGTGGTCGACCCGGCGAGCGCCGTCGTCTCGGCGACGATCACCTTCTGAATCGTCTTGATCCGCTTCGAGAGCACCGAGGAGAGAATCCCCAGGATCGGCACGGTCGCGAGGAACACCGGCGCGATCAGCCAGTGGACGGAAAAGGCGTAGACCATGACGAAGACGACCCCCACGAGGGTCGTGAAGAGGGTGTTGACGGCGAGGGCGATCAGCTTCTCGACGTCGTTTCGCACCTTCTGGAGCTTGCCCAAGGTCTCGCCGCTCCGCTGATCTTCGAAGAGCGAATAGGGGAGCTCCAGCGAATGGCGCACCCCGTCCGAGTAGAGCTCCGCCCCCAGCCGCTGGGTGACGACGTTGACGTAATAGTCCTGGAAGTTCTTCGCCACCCGCGACACGAACGCCACCCCCACCGCCGCGGCGAGGAGGAGCGAGACGCCGCGGAAAAACTGGGCGGTCGTGTATTCCTTGTAGCGGGTGGCGTACTGGTCGATGACGTGGCGGAAGATGAGCGGGTCTAAGAGCGAGAAGACCTGGTTGATCGCCGCTAAGACGAGGGCGAAGAGGACCAGCTTCCAGTAGTGGCGTAAGTAGGAGTAGAGGAGGCGCATGGGCCCTATGGTAGCAGCCCACGGCAAGGGCGCCCCCCGGAAGGGAGCGCCCGAGGGTAGAGCTGAGGCCGCGGCCTCAGGCGATCTGGCGTAGGGCGCGGGTGAAGAGGTGGGCGGGAAGCGAGATGTGGACAACGTCGCCTGCATCGTGAACGTCGATCTCGATCGAACGCCCCACCTTGACGATCTTCACCGTCTGCCCGTGCTCCTGGACGTCGACGAGCACGGCGTCGGGGCAGTCTTCGAGCGACTCCATCGCGGCCTGGGCGACCGGCGCCCAGGGTCCGACCTCCTGACGCGCCCGGGCGAGCTCGCCGTGCTGGTCGAGGACCGGCAGGAGGTCCATGCCGAGGTAGAGGAGATCGGCGGGGATCGGCAGATAGAGATGGGTGCCGCCCGCTTTCGACTCTTGGACGTTCACCGTGACGACACCGTGGGCCACGACGCTCCCGGCGACGAGCAGGGTGGCGCCGACGGGGAGCGCGAGGATCGAGAGGCCGATGATCGTGAGGACTTTCGCGGTTCGGGTCATGGCTTTCGATCCTTACCGGCTCTCGGCAGCGGCGTCGACCCAGATGCGGACGGTCTCGGCGTCGCCGTCGACGGTCACGAGCTCCCCCGCGCCGCGCCGGGCGAGCGCCTGGATGGCGGCCCCGATGTTCATCTCGTCGCCCGGCCCGGAGAGCAGCGCGCTCACCACCTCGAGCGGGATCTTCACCTCCACGTTCTCCCGGCTGCCTTCGCGGCCGGTGTGATCCTTGACGAGGATGCTCAGGGAGTCGCCGATTTTCGCCACCCGGACCTTGGAGTCTTTCTCGTCGACGGTCACATAGGTGGCGTCGGGGCGGTTTTTCACCTCGGCCCACAGCTGGCGCAGCTGGGCGATGTCCATGTCCTTGTCGCCGCCCATCCGGATCTTGCCCCCATTGCGCGCCTCGGCCGGAATGAGGGACGCGGTCTTCTCGACCATCGAGAGCGGCAGGTTGACGGTGACGTGGCTGTCGTCCTTGGCCTCGTGCACCTTGACGTGCAGCCAGAGGTCGGAGGCGGAAACCCGCGCCGCCGTCAGGGCGAACGCGAAGAGGGCGGCTATCGCGACTTTGGGGGTAGCTGTCTTGGGGCTCATGATTTCATCTCCTCGTAAGGGATCTCGGTCGTGCTTCAACCCACCAGACGAGGGAACCGGCAAAAATGTTTCACGGGGTCGGACGAGAACCTACGATGACTGGAGCCGGGCCAGGCATAGGCCGATGGCCTTTTCGACCACCCGGGTGCTTTTCGCGCCCACGCCCGCCTCGCGGGCGTGAGCGCGCCATCGGGCGACGGCCGCGGCGACGCCGTCCAGAATCGCCTCGGCGTCGCGGTCCGCGATTCCCGCGGGAGCCGCCAGTTGCAGCAGGTGGCGGCGCGCGGGGGCGCGACCTTCCCCGGCGATGGTCATCGTATGCTCTCCGCCGGGACCTCCCGCGAACACGAGATCGTACGCCGGCGCCAGCTCCCAGTCGCCGGCATCGGTCATCCGGAAGGCGAAATTCTTCACGTGGTCGTCACGGTTGTGGGCCAGCACGTTGAAGACCATTCGGCGGTAGCACTGCAGGACGTCTTGGTGATTCCTGGTCAGAATCCGCGTCACCTCGAGGAGCTGCCGGTAGTCGCAGCTCGGGATGCGGAAATTGGCATGGATGAGATTGCCGAAGGTATGCACATGGTAGCGATGGTTGCCTCGGCGATCGAAGCGCTCCACCCCGAAGAACCGCTCTCCCTCTGCCGTCTCGAAGAGCCGTGCGGGCGGCAGGACGAGACCCGCTTCTTTGGCCATGAGGGAATAAGCGAGTTCACCCGGCCCCACGTCCGGCGAGTCGTTGCGCACCCGGAATTTGACGATCCAATGCATGTAGCCCGGCGGCAGGTCGTCTTCCCCCGAAAGGATCGAATCCCCGGAAACCCCGACCAGTACCTTCGGCCGGGCACCGCCGGGACTGCCGCCGGCGCGCAGAAGAAGCGGCAGCACTTCTGTAGCGGCGCCCGCGATCACCTGCTCCGAAGCGCGAGCCATCTCGTGCAGGTCGAGCCTCGTGCCCACGGCGGCCCCGGGTTCGGTCGGCGGGTGATAGGTGAGCGCACCCATGGTTCTCGTACCGAAATAGGCCAGCCGATCCAGCACGGAGACTTGAGCGAGGACCGAGCCTCGCTGGCTGAAAAAGCGATCCATGAGGAGCAGCCCCCAGCCATCCGGCAACGAGTCGTCAAAGAGACCAAAGATCGGGCCGAAGGCGTGATCGCGATGCTCGATGAGGCCGCCCTCCGGCGGCAGCTTGAAGGGCGACAGCCAAAGCGGGTCGCGCAGGAAGGCCGGATCGTACTCGAAAACGACGGGCCCCCGGGTCGCCTCCGCCAGCTGGCCGACGACGCGCTCCTGGCCTGGCTCGCGGTGGAGGCGCACCTCCAACTTCTTCATATCCGGCCTCGCTTGCGCGGGGTCCGCTCTTCGGCCGCCTCGAGCTCGGCGAGCGAGGACGCGCGAGGGGGTTCCAGCAGGCTTGCGAAATCGTCCAGCCGGTTGAGGGCAAAGGCGAGCTCGAGCAGGCTCTCGAGCGAGATCCTGCCCGAATCCTCGAAACGCCGCAGTGAGGCCAGGCTGACCCCGGACCGCTCGGCCAGAGTGATCTGCTTCCAGCCCTTGGCCAGCCGCAGCGCTCGGGTCCGGGCCGCCAAGGTCTGACGGACCTGCTCGGGGGTCTGAAGAGAAAAGCCGTCCATGATACCTCCGGGTCGCGACTTCAACTATCGCTATTATAGTAGCGATATGGCCCGAAGCGAAGAACAAACGCTCATGGGTTAGCGTTTCTGCCGACCGAGGATCGCGAGGGGGGTAGTCAGAGCGCACGGAAGAGCGCTCTCTAATGTAGGAGAGTAATAAGGTCTCGCTCCAGAGGGGATGCCGGCTCGATCGCCCGTTCTCGCACATCGCTCTCTAAGGCTATCGATAGGTCACCACGAGCTCGGGCCCGTTGGCCGAGGGGCCGCCGGCGCCCGAGTCGTAGGCGATGTAGTCGGCGGTCTTGTCTTTGTTGGCGGCCAGGTTGAAATAGACGCGGAGCTGGGTCGTCCCCGCTGGGTTGAGGGCTAAGAGGCCCGCGGCGTTCAAGCTGCCCTCCGACCAGTCCAGGTCGCTCGCGGCGCTGGTGAGGCTCGCCGCGCGGACCGCGGTCGCCGGGGCCTGGAAGTCGCTGCTCTGGAGCGCCGTCGAACCCGAGAAGCCGCTCCCCGACTGAACGTCGACCCAGCAGGTACCGTGCGTGGTGAAGGGGTTGGTGCCGGAAAGCGTGGCGCGGCGCAGCCGCAGGGTCGCCGAGAGAATCCTGGCGCCGGCCGGAAGAACGGAAGTATCGAAGGCGACGATCGTTTTGTACTGCCGCCTGGAGCTGTCATCGCCGACCCGCAAGCCGTCGGTAGAGGCGGCGGCGGTGGCGATCCAGCCGCCGGTGTTCGAGCCTTCGCTCCACTCGCCGACCCACCCGTCCTCGGAGGTGATGGAGCTCAAGCTGACGGTAAGGATGGGGCCCGGGACCACCTGCACGGTACTGCCCCGGCTGGCGGCGAAAAGGATATCGGAAGCGTACACCGCCGCGATGGAATGGTTGCCAGCCGCCAGAGCCGAAGTGGTGAAGGCGGCCGCGCCGCTGCCGTCCAAGGGAACCTGGGCCAGCACCGTAGGGCCTTCCGCGAACGTCACCATGCCGGTAGGAGTCGGCGAGCCCGGCGGCAGCGCGGTCACGGTGGCCGTGAAGGTGACCGGCTGGCCGGGATCGGAGGGGTTGGGCGCTGCGGCGAGAGCGGTGGCCGACGCGCTGGGGTGAATCCGTTGCGCCAGGGCGGCGCTGGCGTCCCTCCCCTGGGCATCCTCACGGTAGAGCGCGGTAATGAAATGACTGTCCGCCGAGAGCGCCGAACTGGTGAAGCCGGCCTGACCGGTATCGTCCAAGGGAACGCCTCCCGCCAGCACCGTCGTCGTGCTGCCGAGGACATCGTGGCCGGAGACGAAGTACACGGTGTCCTCGAAGGTGACGGTGCCCGTCGGGAGAATGCCGGGAGTGCCGATGGGGACGACCGCCGCGGTAAATGTGAGCGATTGGCCGCTCACCCCGTTCCTGACATCGGGACTGGAAGAGCGGAGAGTGATGCCGACGCCGCTTGCGCTACCGAGCGCGAAGAGAGTGCCGCCGTTCAACGTGAACACGGTACCGTCCGGACCGAGGACCGTCGGGACATAGGGCTCGCCGATGCCGGCCGTGAGCGGTATGGATTGGCTCAAGGAGTTGCTCGCCAGGTTCCAGCGATAGAGGTGGCCGTCCTCGCTGGGGGTGAAGATGCTCTGGGTGGCCGGATTGACCGCGGCGGTGTTGATGCACCATTCGCGTACCGCGTAGGGCAGGCTGGCCGAGCGTTCTTCGGCATCCGCCGTGGGGCCGATCACGGTCTGCACTTCCCGCTCGATCAGCATGCCGTTCGAAGCCGGATGGGGATCGATCTCGGTGGCGTTGGGATCGAGCAGGGCGATGCGGTTCACCCCGCTGCCGGAACCGGCGCCGGCATTGGCATAATCGTTATATTTGGTGAAGATCAGGTAGGGCGAGGGGCCGGTATACAAAGGCGCCATCGCGGCCGGCACGATGGCGGGGGTGTTGTCCCAACCGAAACCGCCGGGGACCTTTTCCACCGCGAGATCACCGCTGAAGCGCAGCAGGAAGCCGCGCGAGCCGGTGTTGTCGGCATAGATGCCGAAATAGACGTCGCCGTCCGGCGCCACCATGGGCGAGGCCGTGCTGTCGTCCAGGAGCCTGGCGTTGGCGGCGTTATGGTTCCGCGGATCTTTGAGGAACACGCTGAATTGGGTCGCGAGCGTCGTGGCATCCAGACCGAGCAGATAGGCGTAGCTATCCGTGCTGGCGGATTTGACCACGACGTAGAGGGTGGTCTGGTCGTTGCTCAGCGCCGGGGCCGAGTTGTGGGTGTCGTAGGAGATATCGACATCGCCGGCCGCCGTGCCGGCCAGCACGTAGATGGCGTTCCCGCTCGGGTCGATGCGGGCAAACCCGCTCTCCGTGGTGCTCAACGGCGCCGGAGCGGTTCCCTGCACCCGAAAACCGAAAAAGATGTCGCCCTTGCCGTCGGGAGTGAGCGGAGTGTTGACGAAAACCGTCGAGTTGAAGGCCCCGGCATTCGCCTGGTAGTCGGCGAGGGTCGTGTAGAAAACCTGGCGTACCGGGGCGCCGGGGCTGCTGGAGTCGGGAGCATCGATCGCATAGATCGTCCCGCCGGCGCCTGGATAGTAGAGCCGGGTGCCGAAAGAGCTCTGGGCGAGCGCCGGTTGGTACACCGGGATCCAGCCGTGCGAGGGTAGGATGTAATCGGTCGCGAGCGAGTATTTCGCGCTGCCATCGACCGCATTCAAGACCTTGAGCTCGAAGCCATCGCTCGCGGTCTTGACCGGCACGACGATGGTGTTTCCTGCCGTGAGCAGAGGGCTCCCATAGTGGGCGAAAGCTCCCGAAGGGTTCAAGTCGATGGCGGTCGACCAATGGATCGCGTTCAGATCCTGGGCCGTGGCACTGTAGACCCGTCAGTTGCATAGGAAAAACCACTTGAACGAGGCAGAAGTCCCAAGGGCAGGGTATTCGAGGCTTTCCAAGGCTCTGCCGCTGGATCGCACCCCGGGTGAAGTCCTCCAGCGGCGGAGCGTTCTCGGCCAAGGGGCCGTTGCAAAACGGTCGGGCCAAGGGTAGCCGACGCTTTTTTGCAACGATAGGGTAGACCGCGGTGTGCTGGGCATTGCCGGCGAAGGTCGGCACGGAAGTATCGGCGGCATGGACGGCATGGGTCAGCGCCAAGAGAACCACAAAGGCAAGCAGGCGGCGAAGAGATCTCATCAGAGCCCCCAAGGGATACGCAAACCGGGAGGTCAGACTCCGCACTCCAGGATCGCGATCATAAAAAAGGTACCTTCCGAACATAGCGGACCGGGCCGGTTTTGGGTATCGCCCCACGGGGTTAAGGTGGCCTACCCGAAAGGGTAGACACACCGTCGAGAGTCTTCCTGTATAGATAGCTGTTCCGTTCCGGCGGCGAAACGCCCCCCACGGGTGGGGCGTGCAGGCCAGGAACGCCACCTACGCGCGGCCTTCGGTTAGCGCCTATGGGGCAGAGCCCCCGTGCCTGCCCTGCCCTCCACCTTGACGTCTCCGGCACCGGTGACCACGACGTTGAGCACGCCGTGCCCATTGTCCGCCAAGCGGCCGGTGACCTGGATCTCGCGGCGGACCGAGAGACCGAGATCGGTTGCGATGCTGACGAAAATTCCGCCGGTCCGCGCTACCTGGGTTGCACGCGCCGGTAGGGATGGCCGTTCAGGTTGCTGCAATCAAACGTGATGAAAGGTGTCGAGCTGGGATCGAGCGGATCGACGTCCGGCGCGAAGATCTTGCCCACGCAGGTCACGGTAATGGTGTTGAAGTTGGCCGCGAACTGGTAGATGTAGTCCACGACCGCCGTGCCCGCGAAGGTCGCCGACGGTATGACCCCGGCGAAGTTGAGATTCAAGAAGCGCGCCGAGAGCTTCCGCGGCCCGATGGCCCTCCAGGAGCCGATGCTGTCGCTGAATGTGAGCCCTCCGGCGCCCACCGTGACCTGGTCCGAGGTGGTGAGGATCGCGGTGCCGTCGCCATGGATCTGGAGGATCTCGGCCTGCGGCGTGGGCGTCGCGTAGTAGGTGCCGGTGAAGCCGACGGCATGGTCGGCGGACGTGCCGACGGGCGTGTCGGCCGACGCTGGGCTCGCCCCGAGGGCGAGCAGTCCGAGGATCGCTACGGGGTAGTACCTTTTCATGGAACGTTCTCCTTTCTATGGTCCGAGCGCAGGAAGAGCGCTCTCTAATGTAGCAGAATACCGAGAAGGGCCCTTCTCGCGTCCTTGCGCAGAGTCGCGATCTCAAGAGATTTCGCAGCCTCCTCTCCTTCTCTTCCTCTATCTCCTGAAGCTGCAAGAAGATAGGAAGGCCGGAAAAGTTTTTAAATTCGTCTCCCCGCTTTTGTCGCTTTCTCGGGTACCGACCGGAGAAGCTTCTGTTCGTGACGGCGCCACCGACGGCGCCCGTCCTCAGAGCCGCGAGGCTCGCGAAAGGAAGCTCGACATGAAAAAGCAGACCCTTACCCCGCCGCCGACCGAAACCCCGAAAACCAAGGCCCGCAACCGGGAGACCACCGCGGCGGGAAAAATCGGCGACTGGCAGCGCCTCCTCGCGCCGCTGGTCGCCAATGCCGACGACTTGAAGTACCTGGAGATTCCCCGCACCCAATTGGCGGCGATGGTCGCCCAGGCCGCGGGCTTGAAGCAGCAGCAGGCGGCGCAGCGGGCCGCCAAACAGGAGGCCTCGAAGCAGCTCCAGGAGAGCCTCACCGAGGGCGTGCGCCTGGCCAACCTGCTGCGCCAGGCGGTCAAGCAGCACTATGGCATCCGCTCGGAAAAGCTCGCCGAGTTCGGGATGCAGCCTTTCCGCGGCCGCAAGCCGGCGCCGGCGCCGACGACTCCCAGCGCCCCCCCGCCGACGGTCGAGGTGGCCGCGACGCCTGCCGCTCCCGCCAGCCGCTAACCTGTCGCCCTGCACTCCGGGGGGCGTGCTCGGCACGCCCCCCCCGCTTTTCCCTCCCCGTGAAAGCCTTCCCCAGAATCCGTTCGACGGTCTCTCGATTCGAGCGGCCGCTCCACGCAGTACGAATCGTGGTCCCGGGATTTCGCTTCTTGGTCCCTGGACAAAGCTCCGTGGTCCCGGGACTTGCTTCCGGGGCGCGGGACCACGATCTCCGGTCCCGGGACGAAGCTCGGTGGTCCCGGGACGAAGGTCGGTGATCCCGGGACGCAGCTCGGTGATCCCGGGGCTTTGCTACGTTGCCCCGGGACCCCGGTCCACGGTCCCGGGACTTTCGCTCGTGGTCCCGGGACTGCGGCTTCCATCCCTGGAATACGGCTCGGATCGAGGGATCGGGACTCGTGGTACCGGGACCCCGGAGGGAAGTCCCAGGACCAAGACCCTGAATCCCGGGACCGAGACTCAAGGTCTCGGGATCACGTCCCGCGATCCCGGGACACGGAGACGTGGCCCGCGACGAGGAACGAAAGTCCCGGGACTTTGCTCCGTGATCACGGGACCGAGACTCCCGTCACCGGGAAACCGTCAGAACCCCCAGACTTTCGACCGTCGTTTAAGGCGCCAGGAGCCAGGATCCCGGGACCATGAAAGAAAGTCCCGGGACAATTCTCCAAAGTCCAGGGACCACGGTCCAAACGGCGGGGACGCCAGCGCTCCCAGGGAAAAGTCTGTCTCGTTGGTAGGTCCCTTCGGCCAGGAAGTCCCTCCTGGAGGACGTGCTCGATCTCCACCGACACTGAGCTCTTCGAGAGATAGCCGCTGGCGCCCGCATCGAAGGCCGCATGGACGAATTCCGGCCCTTCGTGCAGGCTCAAGATCAGCACCTGCGCTCGGGGGACGAGGATCTGGAGCCGGCGGGTGGCCTCGATGCCGTTCAACCCCGGCATCGAGATGTCGACGAGTTAAGGAGCGAATCGAGCCGCACGCGGGAGGGAGGAGATTCGCGATTCTTCGGTGATCGCGCTATAGGTGCTCGGCGATCCAACGGGTAAGCTTATGGGCAGAACCTTGGAGGAGAGCCCATGCCGGACAGCATCCTGGAGCAGGCACGGAAGAAGAAACAGACCCGGACGGCGATCGCCTGGATCGGCGGAGGCTGCCTCTTCGCCTTCCTCGCTTTGCTCCAGCTGGTCCTCCTCGTGTCGTGGGGGCACAAGCGCGTGGAGCTCCAGAAGAGCGCGATCGAGAAGCGGATGCAGGTGCAGGCGAAGCGCAGTGCCAAAACCGAGCACCCGGTGCTGCCGGCGTGGGTTCCGATCTATCCGGGAGGGGAGCCGAAGGGCCCCGCCGACGCGCGGGAAGGCGAGGTGGCGCTCCGCACCCAGGACCAACCGGATCGGGTGCTCGATTTCTATGCCGAGCGCCTGCGGGCGAACGGCTTCGCTCTGAGGCCGCGGACGAACCAGGCGGCGGTCTACACGCTCCTGGGCCGGCGACCGGACGGCAGAGAAGTCACCGTGCAGTCGGGCACGGCACTCCACCCTGCCGGCACCTGGATCGTCGTCACCTACAAGGCCACGGGGTAGGGTCGGTCGCCGGACGGTCCGGCAGCAGGAACACCCGCCGCGCCAGCTCCGACCCCAGAGTCTCCTCCCGGTAGTAGCGGGCGAGGATCGACGGCTTCCAGGTGAGGAGGTCGGGATGGGCGGCGGCGAAGTCCTCGAAGGTCGTGCCGGCTCCCCGCTCCATGCGCTCGCGGATGAGGACGAGGTAGGCCCAGGTGATCGTCTCGTGGTAGAGGCCGGGGTGGCCGTGGGTTTCGGCGAAACGCCGGAGCGCCGTGGTGAAGCGCTCCAGGGCCGCCGGCGCCGGCAGCTCGTGCAGGTAGAGCCAGGCGACCCGCACGTGGTCCCGGTGGTGGAAGGCCTCGGCGGGGAGAGCGCAGCTCTCGAAGGCGGCGAGGAAGGCGCGATCGTCCTCAGTCGGTACCACCGGGTCCTCCCTTCTCCTCCAGACGATGGCTCGCCGAAGCGTCGAGGTCGAGCCCGTAGACCTTCTTCAAATCGGCGATCCGCGCGAGCGACTCCGGCGTGAAGGGCACCTTGCCGTCGAAGGCGTAGAGCACGATGCCCTCCAGCAAGTCGCCGAGCGAAAGGTCGTAGTATTCGGCGAGCGCCTTCAAAACCTTCAGAAGCCGCTTCTCCATCCGGACCCCGGTCTGCACCCGCTCGACGACCAGGGAAACTTGCGGCTCGGGGCGGTTCTCTTCCGGCTTCATGGGGATTCCCTCCATCTCTTACGTCGGTAACATGGTACCAAGATAACAGTTCGTTGTCGACGGTGTCTGCAACCCGATCCCTGGGCTTTGCGTAGTGGAGAGAGGCGCGGGAAGGCAGACGAAGCCGCGTGATATGCTTTTTTCCGTGAGTCCCAGACCGGCACCCTCGGGTGCTCCAACTCCTCCGACTCACCCCAAACTACGATGAGCGACGACAAAAAGGGCGGCCTGGGCCACACGGTCCTCGGCTGGTTCATCGAGAAGGACGCGGCGGGCGACGCGTCCCTGGATTCCTCCGCGGAGGCTTCCCCGGCGGATGCGACCGCGGGCGCGCCCGATTCCTCTGGCTTCTCCACTCCGGCGACTCCCGCGCCGGGACCCGATACCTTGACGACGACGCTCGGCGGCAGCCTCGGCGATGCCGGCAATGCCGGCGGCGCTCCGGTGCCCCCGGGCAACCTCAACTTCGAGTCGATCTTCGACGCTGCCGGCATCGCCGCCGAGGAGCGCGGGCAGGTCGAGCGCGCCCAGGCGCTCCTCGCCGATCTGCCGGCCGACGCCCCGGCGGCGGTCAAGAAGCAGGTCGTGGCGGCCGCGCTCAAGGCCTTCGGCATCCCCATCGCGCGGATCATCGAGGCCTCGGCCCAGGAGATCCAGGCGCTCGAAGGCTATATCCAGACCGGCGCCGCCCAGGCGGAGAGCTTCCGCGCCGAGGCCGAGCGCAAGGTGGCCGCTTTCCAGCAGGAGATCGAGCGCATCCGCACCGCGGCGGAGAGCCGCGTCCGCGAGCAGCAGGGCGTCGTCGCCGCCTGCAACGCGAAGAAGCTCTCTGTCCAGCAGATCCTCGAATTCTTCGGCCAGGAGGCGGTCGCCCAGGTCGTGCGGGATTCCCCGAAGCTTCAGTCGCCGCCCCAAACCTCCAGCTAACTCTAAGGAAACCACGCCATGGCAGGCATATCGTTTTTCGCGCGGCTCGGAAACCTCTGGAACGGGTTCCTCTCGCTGTGGATCTCGGACATCGAGAAGGGCCATCCGGAGATCGCCTACGAGAACGCCATCAACGGGATGGTCGAAAAATACACCCGGCTGCGGAGCGCCACCGCGGCGATCATCAAGCGCCGCGAGGACATCGACGAGCGCTACAAGCAGGCCACCCGCGAGCTCGCCCAGACCGAAGCCGAGCTCTCCACCGCCGTCGAGACGGCGCAGGACGACCTGGCGGTCGTCCTGATCCAGAAGAAGAACGGCCTGACGACCGAGCTCGAGGACATGAAAACCGAGCTCGAAACGGCCAACAAGGACGCCGAGTCGGCCAAGTCGTCGCTCCTCACCGTGCAGTCGGAGATCAAGAAGCTCAAGGCCGAGCGCGACACCATGCTCGCCAAGTTCCAGTCGGCGCAGGCGCGGATGAAGATCCAGCAGCAGTTGGACGGCCTCTCGGTCGACGCCGAGGTGGTCGCCCTGGACAAGGTGCGCGAGCACATCAAGACGACCATCGCCGAGGCGAACCTCGGCAAGGAGCTGGCCGACACCTCGCTCGACTCCCGGCTGGCCGCGCTCCGCGGCCAGGTGGGGGACGTGCAGGCCAAGCAGCAGCTCGCCGAGCTCAAGGCCAAGCGGGCCGCCCAACAGGCGTCGCAGGGCCAGAAGACGATGTAAGAGTCGTCCGGGCATTGAGACAAAAAGATTTAAACCTTGGCTGATAGAGCTCGCTCCTCCGCGGTTTCAAGCCTTCGGGCGAGGGCCGCGCTGAGACCGACGCGGGAGGAACCATGAGGCTCACACCGTTCGCAAAGATCTTTATGACCCTTGTCATCCTGGGGGTGGTCGGCTACGCCTTCTGGCATTACAAGGGGGGCAGTCTCAAGTCCTGGGCGACCACCGAAAAGGGTGCCAATGGGGCACCCGCGGCCACGGGAGGGACCGGCACCGTGAGCAAGGGCGACTTCGACGCCCTGGGGAGCGCGCCGCCCGATCCCGCCCGCGGCACCGGCTCTGAAGGGGTCGCCCCGGCGAGCAACCTGGGCGGCAGCGGCAAGCTCGACCGCCCGCTCGTCGTCGGCATCAACACCTGGGCCGGCCATTCGCCGGGCATCGTCTTCAACAACGGGATGGACCCCAACCCGGGCTCGCAGTTCAAGAAGAAATATGGGATGGACGTCAAGTTCGTCCTCCTCGAAGACCCGGCGGCGAAGCTCGCGGCGTTCCGCAAGGGCGACATCGACATCATGTGGGACACGGTCGACAACTGGGCGCGCGAGGCGTCGATCCTCTCCGAGCAGAACCAGAAGGCGAAGTCGATCCTCATGCAGGACTGGTCGCGGGGCGGCGACGGCATCGTCTCGCTCGCTTCGATCAAGTCGATCGAGGACTTGAAGGGCCACAAGATCGCCTGCACCCAGTTCACCCCCTCGCACTTCCTCCTCCTCTACCTCCTGGCCCAGTCCGGCCTGTCGCCGGAGGACCGCGCCGACGTCGAGAAGGGGATCATCTTCACCCAGGACGCGCCGGCCGCCGCCGCCATCTTCAAGGCCAAGCAGGTCGACGCCGCGGTCACCTGGGAGCCCGACCTCTCGGCCGCGGTGACGGCGCGGGGCGCCGAGGCGCACGTCCTCGTCTCGACCCAGGCGGCGACCAACATCATCGCCGACACCCTGGTCGCCCGGCAGGACCTGATCGACAAGGCCCCCGACACCGTGCGCGACTTCGTCCACGGCTGGCTCGAAGGGATCGAGCAGATCAAGAACGACCCGCAGGGCTCCTATGCCCTCGTCGGCAAGGCGCTGAAGCTCGACTCCGACACCGTCTCCGGCATGCTCTCGGGGTTGAAGCTCACCGTCTACGCCGACAACGCGCAGTTCTACGGCCTCGCCGGCGGCAAGGCGCACTACGAGACCCTCTTCGACACCGCCTTCGTCATCTGGCGGAAGAAGGGGCTCGTCACCCGGCCGGTCGAGGCCAAGGACTGGGCCGATACCCGCTTCCTCCAGGCCCTGGCGTCGTTCTATCCCGGCCAGAAGGTCGAAGAGCCGAAGCTCGCCGCCAAGGCGCCGTCGTCCCAGGACCGGGCGATCATCAACAAGGAGATCCAGATCCACTTCACTCCGGGCTCGGACCAGATCATGGCCGGCTCCTACATCGTGCTCGACGCGCTCGGCGAGACGATGACCTCCTTCGGCAACACCTATCTGCGGGTCGAGGGCAACACCGACGCCACCGGTGCGCAGAAGACCAACCTGACGCTCTCCGAGAAGCGGGCGGGGGCGGTCAAGGACTACATCTTGAAGAACTTCCCGAACATCGAGGCGGCGCGCTTCCAGACGATCGGGCACGGCGCGGCCAACCCGGTGGCGGACAACACCACGGAGACCGGACGCCAGCTCAACCGGCGGACGGACATCAAGGTCGTCCTGGCGACGCAGTAGGGAAAGACCGTGGACCCTGCGGCTCCGCCCGGAGATTGATCTCCGGGCGGGGCTTCGGCCGGAGTCATACCTGACCATGCCCGAAAAGAAATCCCACCTCTTCGCCCTCCGGGAACCCTTGCCGCGTTCGACCGCGACGATCCTCGGGTTCTTCGCGCCGCTCCTCGTCTTCGGCGCCTGGTGCCTGCTCTCCTACGGTCACCTCGTGGCGCCCGACTTCCTGCCCTCCCCCACCGAGACCTTGCGCGGCACGCTCCAGCTCTTCCTTCAGTACGACCTCGGGCGGGCGATCCTCATCTCGACCCGGCGGATCGCCCTGGCGTTCCTTCTCGCCTCGGCGGTCGCCCTGCCGCTCGGCATCCTCATGGGATCGTTCGAGCCGATCAATCGCTTTTTCGAGCCGGTGGTGGCGCCGCTGCGCTACATGCCGATCTCGGCCTTCATCTCGCTTCTCATCCTGTGGTTCGGGATCTACGAGAAGGAAAAGATCGCCTTTCTCTTCTTAGGCGTCTTCGCCTTCCTGCTCCAGGTCGTCATCACGGCCGTCCGCGCGGTGCCCGAGGAGCTGGTGCAAACCTCGCTCACCCTGGGGGCCAGCCGCTGGCAGGTGATCCGCACCGTGCTCGTGCCGGCGGCGCTCCCTGAGATCTTCGACTCCTTCCGGGTGATGAACGCGATCTCCTGGACCTACGTCATCCTCGCCGAGGCGATCAACCCGGGGGGCGGCCTCGGTTACATGATCGAGCTCGCCCGCACGCACCAGAAGGCCTCCTGGGCCTTCGCGGGCCTCCTCGTCATCGGCGGCATCGGCCTCCTGACCGATTTCATCATCCGCACATTGAGCTCGATTTTCTTCGGCTGGCGGGAGGCGGCATGAGCGAACCCAACGTCTCCAACGTCTCCGATGCCCCGAAGGTCCCGAACGCCGGCGGCGAGCCGGGCACCATCGCCATCACCGTTCCGCCCAAGAGCCAGCAGGCGGCGACCTACCGCCACGAACCGTCGGCGGAGACCCCGAAGCTCCGGCTGGCGAACGTCTCGATCTCCTACGTCGACCGCGCCGGCCACCGCACCGAGGCGGTGCGGGACGTCTCCTTCGACATCCTCGACAAGCCCGGGATCGGCGAGATCGTCGTCTTCCTCGGTCCCTCGGGTTGCGGCAAGTCGACGATCTTGAAAGCCATCGCCGGCCTCCTGACCCCCACCGCGGGCGAGATCCTTTTGGACGGCAAGCCGGTGACCGACGTCGGCCGCGACCGTGGCATGGTCTTCCAGACCTACACCTCCTTCGGCTGGCTCACGGTGCGGGAGAATCTGGAGTACGGCCTGCGGCTCCAGGGGGTGCCCAAGGCGGAGCGCCTGTCGCGCTCGGACAAGTACCTCCAATCGGTGGGCTTGGCGGAGTTCGCCGACCGCTACCCCAAAGACCTCTCGGGCGGCATGAAGCAGCGGGTGGCGATCGCCCGCACCCTCATCAACCAGCCCAAGGTCATCCTCATGGACGAGCCCTTCGGCGCCCTCGATCCGCAGACCCGCTGGGGGATGCAGAGCCTGCTCCTGGACGTCTCCAGGACCGAGGACAACACCAACCTCTTCGTCACCCACGACGTTTCGGAAGCCGTCTACCTGGCCGACACCGTCTACGTCCTCTCCTCGCGGCCGGCGCGCATCCTGCACCGGGTGGACGTCCCGCAGTTCGCCGTCCACGACGTGGCGCTCAAATCGGCGCCGGAGTTCCGGGAGGTCGAAAAGCATCTGCTCGACCTCCTCTATGCACCGATGGACCCGGCGGACCACCACCCGCATCGGGCGTAGAATCTCCCGATGGAGAGCTCCGGCAACCGACCGCGGACCCCGCAGAGACCGGCGACGGTCACTCCGATCCGTCCGAATCTGCCGACGAAGGCCCTCGGTCCGGACACCGATCTGCTGACGACGGCGCAGACGACCGCCGAGTGGGCGAAGACGGTCAGCGCCGAGAAGCGGCCCTACTGGAAGCTTGCCTTCAAGAACCCCTACAACCTCTCGCTCCTGACCGGTGGCCTCGCCGCCTCGGTCTTGACGCTCAACCCCCTGATCGCGCTCGCGACCCTGGGGCTCGAAGGGCTGTGGATGCTCCACGCCCCCGAGTCGAGCCTGCTCCGCCGCGCCTTCTGGGACCCCCAGGTTGCGAGGCTGGAGCAGGAAGCGGCGGACCGGGAGAGGAACGCCCGCCTCGCCTGCCTCTCGCCGGACGCGCGGCAGCGGGTGATGGAGCTTCTCGCGGGCCAGCAGGAGATCCGCCGCCTGGCGGCGCAGAACCCGTCCTTCGCCGGCGAGATGCTGCGCACCGAGCTCGACAAGACCGACCGCCTGGTGAGCGCCTTCATGGACCTCTCGATTACCTGCGCCCGCTACGAGGAGTACCTGGGCACGGTGGACGAGCGCCGGCTGGCCGCCGACAAAAAACGGATCGAGCAGTCGCTCGGCCCGGCTGGAAATCCTGCCAAGCCGGACGACCAGCAGACCGGCATCGCCAGGAAGAACCTCTCGATCCTCAACAAGCGGATCGAGAAGATCACCGAGATCCACCGCTACCTGGAGGTGGCGCGCGGCCAGCTCGACCTGATCTCGAACTCCTTCCAGCTGATCGCCGACCAGATCGTCACCATGCAATCGCCGCAGGAGCTCTCGGGCCAGCTCGACGAGCTCTTAGACGGCGTCGAATCGGTCAAACAGACCGCCGCCGACACCGAGAAGCTGCTCGCGACGATCGAGCGGTAGAGGCTGCCCGACTTCCTTACCCTGGCGAAGCGGCAAACTCAAGCGAGCGGATGAAACGTATACGGCAGGCTCAAGAGTGCCGGCGGCGAATGCGGGCGAAGACTTCAGGGCCGGGAACGGCCTGAACCGTACCGGATTCAAGCTCTTCGTCCCTGCGCTCTGCCTCGTCCAGCCACAATTCTTGAATCTGTTGCGGCGAGAGCTCGCCCAAGCTCGTCACGAGGGTGTGCGCAAGGTGAATCCTGTCGCGGGGGTCGAGGCGGAGCGCCTCCGTCTCAAGGTCAGGAATCGTCACGGGCCATTCACCTTGTAGGCATTGTACAAGAAGCCATGCTCTTCGGAGAAGCCACCCGAACGCAGTACACTACCCCCCCATGTCCGAGCCCCGCCTCCTGCCCGTCTGGGCCGAAGACCTGCGCCACCGCTATTTGCGTGGCGAGGCCTCGATGTTCATCCTCTACGGGAATGTCTACGACGCCGTGCTCCACGACCGGCGGATGCTCTCGCTGACCGAGTTCTTGACCGACGTGCTGCTCAAGGACAGCAAGGACACGATCGCCGTCTACAACGTGGCGACCGGCATCCGCTACGTCAAATCGCCGCCCCGGGTCGGCGCCTTCACCGCAAATCCCAACGGGAACGACGAGCTCGCGAGCCTCGATCCCGGCAAGACCCGGATCCTCGCCACTCTGGAGCGGCTCCTCGTGTCGTCGTCGAAGGTGGCGGTCCTCCTGGAATACGCCGAGGCCTTGGCGCCGGCCGGCGATCCCACCTTCCAGGCCGACACCGACCGCTCTTCGGTCGTCACTCTCCACCGCTGGTCGTTCCTCCCTGAGATCGAGCGCGGCGACAACGTCGTCCTCCTCCTCGCCGAGAACCTGACCGAGCTGGCGCCCAAGCTGGTGGCGAACCCGAAGGTGGCGGTGATCGAGATCCCCATGCCCGATCGCGACACCCGGAAGGCCGCCGCCCTCGCCGCCGATCCCCGTCTGGCGGACAAGGATGCCGACCGCTACGCCGAGATCACGGGAGGCTTAAAGACGATCCAGATCGCCTCCATCCTCACCCCGCCGCCCCCAGAGGTCGAGGAGACCACCGAGCGCGAGGCGTTCATCGCCGGCATCCTGGGCGGCGGGCCGGACGCGGCGGAGCGCGCCCACCGCCTGGCGGCCCTGACCGCCGGCCTTCCGCGCGACGAGATCAAAAAGCTCCTCGCCCCCGGTGCCACGCCGGCGACATCGACGACGGACCCCGCTGCCGCCTCCGCCGACCGCCTGCGCCTGGAGGCCGACAAGCTGATCGCGCGGCGCAAGCGAGAGATCCTCGAACGCGAGTGCTTCGGCCTCGTCGAGTTCGTCGAGCCGGAGCACGGTTTCGAGGTCGTCGGTGGCATGGAGGAGGTCAAAAGCGACCTTCGGGTGATCGCCGAGAGCATAAGGGAGGGGCGGACGAGCCGGGTGCCCATGGGCATCCTCTTCACCGGTCCCATGGGGACGGGGAAGACCTTCGTCGCCGAGGCCTTCGCCAAGGAGTGCGGCCTGACGACGATCAAGCTCAAGAACTTCCGCTCGAAGTGGGTGGGGGCGACGGAGGGGAACCTGGAACGCATCCTCTCCGTCATCAAGGCGATCGGTCAGGTGGTCGTCATCATCGACGAGGGCGACCGCGCCTTCGGCGGCGGCGACGGCGAGACCGACGGCGGCACCTCGTCGCGGGTGATCGCGCGGATCAAGGAATTCATGAGCGACACCACGAACCGCGGTCGCATCCTCTTCCTCGTCATGACCAACCGCCCCGACAAGCTGGACGTCGACCTGAAGCGCGCCGGCCGGCTCGACAGAAAGATCCCCTTCCTCTACTCGCAGACCCCGGAGGAGGTCGAAGAGGTGGCCCGCGCCCTGGTGCGGAAAAACCGGATCAAGACCGAGGTGGACTTCGCGACGATCCGCGACCGTTTCGCGACCAAGCTCGTGGGCTACTCGAACGCCGACGTCGAAGCCGTCCTCCTCCTCGCCAACGACAACGCCGCCCGTGCCCCCCGCGCCACTCGCGCCACTCGCGCCGAAGCCGGCGACACTCCGGTGACCGCCGACGATTTCCTCGCCGCCGCCGCCGACTACTTCCCCAGCCGGGACGTCGAGCTTCTGGAGTACATGGAACTCCTGGCCGTCTTCGAGTCCTCCAGCCGTCGGCTCCTCCCCGTCAAGTACGCGAACGTGAGCCCGGAACAGCTCGACGCGCGGCTCCGGCAGTTACGGGTGTTGATCGGGAACCGGCGGTAGGTCCCGACTCGCCGAGGGCTTGAGGCCCGCGTGGTACCCTACTTCCATGTCGGAACCCAACCGCCGCCTGAGTCCCGAGGAGTACCTGGCCCTGGAGCGCCGGTCTGAGGTGAAACACGAGTTCCTGGACGGCGAAATTTTCGCCATGACCGGGGCCAGCCTCCGGCACAACGACATCGTCTGGAATGTCGCAAGCGCTCTTCATTCCCAACTCCGCGGCCGGCCCTGTCGAGCCTCCATCGGCGATCTCCGGCTCCGGGTCGATGCGACCGGCCTCTATACCTACCCGGACATCGTCGTCGTCTGCGGCGAGCCGCGGTTGGTGGCCGACGCCGAGCTCGACACCCTTCTGAACCCGACCCTGATCGTCGAGGTTCTCTCCCCTTCCACCGAGGCCTACGACCGCGGCAAGAAGTTCGCCCACTACCGGACGATCGAGTCGCTCGCCGAGGTCGTCTTCATCTCCCAGGAGCAGGTGGAGGTGGAGCGCTACTCCCGCCGGCCCGAGGGGGGATGGCTGCTCCTGGAGGCGAACCGGCTGGAAGACCGCCTCCCCCTGCCGGCCATCGGGTGCGAGCTGCCGCTCGCCGCCGTATACGAACGGGTTTTCAGCGAGAACGTTTAAACTCGCGCGGGGAGAGGCACGATGCGGTTACCCGAGATGCGAGTGCTCCTGGCCTGGCTGGCCGTCCTCCTGACCGTCTGCCTTCCCATGGCCGTGATCGCCGCGGAGGACAACAGCGCCCTTCGTCCCGGCGCGGGGCTCTATGTCAAGCTGCCGGACGGCTGGGTCTCCCTGCCTCAGGAATCTTCCGGTTCCAACCAGGGCTCGACGCCGAAGCCGCTTCTGGTTCTCGCGAAGTACGACGCTTCCCACACCGGGTTCAATCCCAAGATCCGCGTCTTCTACCAGCCGATCCCGGAGGACTCCCGGAAGCTCTCCCCCAAGGAGCTGCTGCAGCTCGCGATCCCGAAGGCGGAACGGGCCTCCGCCCAGCCGACGCTCGAAGGGGAGATCCGGGAGCTCACCATTTCCGGGCTGCCCGCGGCAGAGGCGAGCTGGCTCTACACCCTGTCGTCGCCATCATCGCCGCCATCGCCCGCCGGCGCGCCCCTCCTGCGGGCTCGGATGGTCCTCGTCCGGCAGGGCGATCATTTCTTTACCCTCGGGATGGTGGCGCCGAGCGAAGGTCCGGACGACGCGCGGCCGGAGTTTCAGAAGCTCCTCGACACGCTCGCGATCAAAGAGGTCCCCAAGTAGAGAGCAAGAGGGACCTCAGGGCGCCTGGAGCTTCCCGGCCTTCACCCAGACCCGCCCGCCGACGGCGACCGTCGTGTCGGCGAAGAAGTTCCAACGCACGTAGTCGCCGCGGACGGCGCCGCCCACCTCCTCGTTGTTGCCGAGGGAGAGCCGCACCACTCCGGCACCGTAGCCGTAGTAGGGGATCCACGGATCGGTCGCGGGCACCGCCAGATCGGGGTTGAAGCCGAGAGCCATCTCGCGGAAGGAATGCGCCCCGTCTCCCCCCTTCTGAAGCTCCTCCTCGACCGCTTCCCGGCCTACGGCGGCGGTGACTCCGGTCACCTTGCCGTGGACGAGCCGGAGCTTCAGCCCCTCGACCGTCTTTCCCGCCCACTCGGCGGCGGGGAACGCGATCGTCCCAAAGACGGTCTCCTCGATCGGCGCCACCCGGATGGCGCCGCAGGGGAGCTCGATCTCGCGATCGATGAGAATCTTCGCCGTCCGCGCGCGGGCCGCCGAGGCGTCGCCGTCCTGGAAGTTGACCGGACGGTCGCCGATGCGGAAGCGGAGGTCGGTGCCCTCCGGGCTCGTGATCCGTACCTCGGACCCACGCATCGCCGCCGCGAATCGGCGCTGCACCTCGCCGACCGCCTTGCAGTCGGAGCCGAGGAGAGCCCGCTGGTAGGTGGCGTCGATGACCTCCTGCGCCGGCAGTGGATGGCCGGGGAGCGGCATGGCGCTCGGGGTTCCGAAGGCGTGCCAGTGGAAGTGGATGGTACGACCGTGGCCGCTCTTGAGGATCGCCTGCATCGCCGCATACTCGGCGTGGACGGGGAGCGCCCCGGGCATCATGACGGCGACGTCGACATTCCGCAGCATCTCCTCAAGCGCCGGACGCCGCCGCTTCTCCCCCTCCTCGACCTCCGCGGCCTTCGGACCCGCGAAGAGCGACAGGGGAAGGACGGTCAAGACGCCGAGGTCGACGCCGCCGGCTCGGAGGACGGCCAGGCGGAGCGGCGGGATGAGCGCCTCGAACTGCCCTGGCGCGGCGAGGAGCAGAACCCGCTCGCCCGGCCGGAGCGCCATCTGCTGGACGAGCTTGTCGGCGATCTTCGGCCAGTCGAGGGAGGGAGGGGACGGCGGCAGGGGCTGGGCGGCGGCGGAGAGAGTCATCGAGAGCAAGAGTACGACGGAGAGCGCGGCAGGGCGCATGGCGGCAGGGCGCATGGAGGTCTCCCTTCGAGGTCGGTCGGTGTAGAATAGCTTCATGGCGAAGACAAACCCCCTCCCTGGCGACGAGAAGCTCTCTCCCAAAGCCGCCTCCAAGCCGGGAAAGATCGCCGTGAAGCAGGCTACCGCTTCTGCCATCCGAGAGTCTCTGGGGGTCACGCGCTCGGAAGCAGAGATCGGTGCTTCGGCGATTCGGAGCGTGCGCCGTGCTTCGGCTTTGACCAAGGACGCGGCTTCCAAAACCGTGAGTCCGAAGAAGCGTACCCCTCCTCGCCCCGCGGCAACCCGCTGAAGCTCGCTTGCGAGATCCTCAGGCCGTTTTCCTCAATACGCCGTACGATGCGGCCTACCAACCGCTTTTCATTACCCTGGTAGGCACGCTCGTCTGCCTCGGTCTAAAACCTCACTGTGTTCTGGAGATCCAAGAGAAGGGCCAGGGGCGGTTGGTAAGGATTTTCGACCTTCTTCGTTCATGCGGCTTATCGATTCACGATCTCAGCCGCAAAGGCCTACCCGCGCGTCTCAATATGCCCTTTGAGCTTGGGCTGGCGTGTAGTCTCAAGCTTTCCGGCACGTCGCACGAGATTGTCGTGCTCGACTCGATCGATTACCAGCTCGACAAGACACTCAGTGACTATAAGGGGCGCGACCCCTGGATCCATCACAACCGTTGTGACCAGTTGGTCACCTGCCTGCTGGACATCTTTGAAGTGGCGAACCAACCTGCCCCGTCGTCACTCCGCTCCGCTGCGAGGCTTCTCCGGCAGTCCGCGCGTCAGATCGTAAGGCAGTATCGTACAGAAACGATCTTTCGAGCAGCACCCTTCCGTTCTCTCGTCGCCGCTGCGACCCAGTTGGCACAAGAGAGAGGATTCATTCCTCCATAGGTACTTCCCATGACCCGCTCCGACGATGGTGCGCCTTTCATACGGGTCTCGCTCAACGCGGACGGCTCTGCCGGCGACTGCGCTCGTCGTTCCACAGGATGTCGATGAGGAGATAGCAGCCGCCTCCGGCCGCGGCGAGGAAGAGGAGCATGGCGAGGCCGGGATAGCCGAAGATGCGGAAGGTGGTCTCGACCCGCATCAGCATCGCGGCGCCGACGATCAGGGCGGCCAGGATGAGCCCGGTGGCGATCCGGTTGGCGACCTTCTGGAAGCCCTCCATCAGGCGGGTCTCGTCGATGGTGTCGACCTTGACCCGCAGGTCGTTGTCGGCGATCCGGCCGAGGATGCGGTTAACCCGGCTGGGGAGCTGCTCGGCGAATTCCTTCGCCTCCATGGCGGCGGCCAGGAGGTGGCCGGGCGAAGCGCTTTTCCACATCCGCTGGCGCAGGAGCTCCATGGCGTGCTTGCGCACCATGGCGTTGGGGTCGAGCTCGGGATCGAGGGTGCGGCCGACCTCGTCGAGATTCAGGAGCGCCTTGCCGAGGAGGGCGAGCTCGTGCGGCAGCTGCACCCCGGTCTCCCCCGCCGTGCGGGAGATCTCCAGCATGATCTGGCCGACCTGGAGCTGCGCCACCGTGGCGCCCTGAAAGCGCATCACCTGGCTCGCGATCCGCTGCCGGAACTGCTGCTCGTCGAAGCTCCCGGTGGGATGGCCGATCTGGAAGGCGAGCTCCGCCACCCGTTCCCCCTGCCCCTCGGCGATCGCTAAAAGGAGCTTCAGGAGCCCCTCCTGGAGGCGGGGAGCGATCCGTCCCACCATGCCGAGATCGAGGAGGGCGAGGCGGCCATCGTCGGTCAGGAAGACGTTGCCGGGATGCGGATCGGCATGGAAGAGACCGTCGATCAGGAACTGCTTGAGATAGGCCGAGAACAGCTCCTCGGCCAGGGCCGCGCCGTCGATCTCCAGCCGGACGAGCGGCGAAAGGGCGGTCACCTTGCGGCCGCGGACGAGCTCCATCGTGAGCACCCGCGAGGTGGTGTAGTCGGGCACCGGGGCAGGGACGATCAGGCGCTCGAACCGGCTCAGATTGGCCCCCACCTCGATCAGGTTCTGCGCCTCCTGGCGGTAGTCGAGCTCGGCCAGGAGTCCGATCCGCATCGAGTCGAGCAGGCGGCCGAACTCGTAGCGGTTGCCGGCCTCGGTGAAGCGGTCCAGGAGGTCGGCCAGGACGGCGAGCGCCTCCAGATCCTCGAGGATCTGCTCGCGCACTCCGGGCCGCTGCACTTTGACCGCGACCTCCCGGCCGTCCCGGAGCGCCGCCCGGTGGACCTGGGCGAGCGAGGCGGCGGCGAGCGGGGTTTCGTCGAAACGCGCGAACGCCTTCGAGAGCCGCACCCCGAGCTCGGTCGAGACGATGCTCTCGACCTCCGCGAAAGGAAAAGGAGCGATCCGGTCCTGCAGCCGGGCGAGCGCCGTCATGTAAGGCAGCGGCAGCAGATCGGCGCGGGTCGAGAGGAGCTGGCCGAGCTTGATGAAGGTCGGCCCGAGCGCCTCCAAGTCCGCGGCGAGCTGCTCGGCTTCGGGGGGGATGGGCGGAATGGCGGCGTCCGCCTCGCTCGGCGCGAGCTCCGCGAAAGCGTCCCCCGCGGCCATGCCCTTGAAGAGGTCGCCACGAAAGTAGCGCAGCAGCCGCCCGATCTCCTTGTAGCGCTTGAGGTGGCGAGGTGCCAGCGAGGGAAGGATCATTGGACGCGGGGTGGTGCAATAAGTGTACCGGGATTCCGGCGCGGATCGTCTCTTCCACCGCGCGGAGCACCGGGCGTTGGCGCTTGCCTTCCTCTTAGACCAAGCTCGTGAGAGGGTTCTTCCAGCGCAATCCGGGGAACCGTCCGAAATGGCCGTCGTTGGAATGGAGCTCGGCGTGATGTTCGATGGCGAGTGCCGCCAGATGGACATCCGTCGTGAGATTTCCCAGGGCTTGAGAGTCTCGCATGAGGCTGTCCAGCAACTCCAGGTGCAGAGGCCCTGGATGGAGGATCTGGGTCTGCGGTCTTTCCAACCAGGATCGAATGTGCCCGACCGCCTCTTCCCGTGAAAGAGGCACCACCAGCACGCTCCTGCTGGTCATGAGCCGTAGATATCCCAGGAGCACAACCCAAGGTAGTCCGACAGGTTGGCTCTCCGAAAGAGCCGCCTCCCACCACGTTTTGGCTTGGCTGTGACCGGGTGCTTTCGAGTTGTAGGCGTAGACGAGCAGGTTGATGTCAGGGAGGATCATTCCCGCTCGCGTGCCGTCAGCTTCCGTTGAAAGTCTTCCAACTCGAGATCGTCGTTGAGCTGGTTGAGGTGGAGGACATCCACGCCGTTACGAAAACCGCAAGCTTTGGGAATGACCTTGAACTTAGGGAGACGAGATCGCCCCTTCTCGCCCTCGAGCCCCCGCCTCAAAGTGGAGTTGACGACCTCCTTGAACGTTTCACCCTTCTTCCTGGCCACCTCGTGCAGTTGTCCCGCCAGATCGTCATCGAGCGTCAGAGTAGTCCTCATGGAAGCATCATGATGCCTCACCTGTCGGCCGTCAAGATGTCCGGGGCGCCGACGCGAGTCGTCCTCTGGAGAGGACAAGCCCGCGAGCGCAGAAACGCAGAAATTTCCCGCAAACCGTTTCGATCGAGTCGTTTGGGAGGAGAGGCCCGCCATGGCACAGCTCTTGGAGTCTATAGAGGCTGTCGCCCGCCGTGCAGAGCACCGGGCGACTCCAACGGGAAGCTCCCGTTGCCAGAAAGGAGACCGAGAGATGACGACGCAATCGAAACAACGGGTCTTCCTGCCGTTGATGCTGATAGGGCTTCTATTCTGCGGCGCGGCGTCGGCGCAGGCCGAGGAGCATCGGGAGGGGGATCGGGTCGCCCGCGGAGCCGCCGTCGGTGCGGCCGTGGGCACCTTCCTGCAGATCGCAGGCGGCCGGACCGAAGGGCACCAGCTCTTGAGAGGCGCCCTGATCGGCGGCACCCTGGGCGCGATCGTCGGGGCCTCCCGTGGCGGCTACGTTCAGGACGGGTACTACGTCCGGGACGGCTACTACCGGGATGGAGGGGTCTACCGGGACCGCTACGATCGGGAGCGGGACTACCGGCGGGACTTCCAGGAGCGGCGCTATGACTCCCGGGATCGTCGTTACGATCGTGACGACCGCCGCGACCGCGACGATCGCCGAGACCGCCGCGACGACTCCCGCCGCCACTGAACGCCTGGTGAGCCCCGAATCTAGATAACGAGCGCTTTTTCCCTGGGACCGCTGGCGTCCTCGCCGGCCCGCGGTATCCCGCGGGATACCGATGCCGGCGGGACGCCGGCGGTCCCAGGGAAGCCGATCGCGGGTGGTTTCTGTCTTACGGGACGCGCGCAACGCTTGCGGAACACGACGAACGCTTACGGGAGACGCGCAACGCTTACGGAACGTGGATGAGACACTACGGGCGGCGACGAGACGCTACGGACCGCGACGAGACACTACGGGACCGGTGATTTCGCCGGGCCGCGACGCCCGCGCGGTTTCGGTGCCACGCCGGTCGCCGTAGCAGGAAGCACCGCGACCTTGGCCGCCGCACGGTGGTGCAGGCGACGGCGACGCGGGCGGCGGTGACGACGATGCCGGGGGTGCAGCCGGTGCCGGACCGCCACGCGCGGGACGGCCGACCGCACGGTCGAGCGGGCGGCGACGATGGGCACGGGGGCCGGAGCGGTCGAGGCGAGGACGAGGCTCTTCGCCGCTCCGGGAGACCCGGCAACTCCGGCGATCGGCCCGGTATTGGCGACATTCGCCGTCTCGGCCAAGGGGACCCAGGCGCGGAGGGGAAGCGCGTCGGCGGCGCTCGCGGCGGTGTCCTCGGCCACCAGGCTCGTGTAGTCGGTGACCAGGCCGTAGCGCAGGCCGAGCTCGGTGACGGTGGGCCGCGCCGCTTTAACCGCGCGCTCATCCCGCGGACCGCTCGCCAGGGCTTCCACCTGGAGCCGCGCCCAGAGTTTGTCGACCGCCTGGCCGGGAGCGGCGCTCCCCAGGGGCAGCACCACCTCCCAGGGCGTGCTCCCGCGGTGGCCCGAGATGACGGCCAGGCTCGCTTCCTTGGACATCCGGGCGGCGACGACGAGCGCCGTGCCGGGTTTGAGGTCGGGAAGGTTGCGCGGCCAGGTCTCCGCCGCCGGATCGTCCCACTGGACGGAGACGCCGGAGAGCCCGGCTGTGCCGGCTGTGCCGGCGGCATCGGCCGGGGAGATCACCATGAGGAGCACGTAGCGCTCGCCATCCCGCTCCTCGGTGTAGAGCGCCGCCTGCGCCGCGACTCCGGAGACCGGCTCCCAGGAGAGTACGAAGTCGCGGTCGGCCGACGACGCGCGCTCCAGGTCCACCGTGTAGAGCGGCCCGGCCTTCTCGGCGACCTGGATGCTGTGGGACGGACTTACGATCCGGCCCAGCCGGACCCCGGGATAGAGGTCGACATGGAGGTCGAAGGGGTTGACGAGGTTGCTCTCCGCACCCACGGAGTAAGCAATGTCCCTGGCCTTGCGGCGCGGTGGCGCGGCGTCTCCCTCCGGCCCTCCGAGTCCCTGCGCTCCGGCGGGGGCGACCATGGGGAAACGCAGGGTGAACTTGCCATCCTCGACCGTGACCAGCTGCTGGAGGTCGAGGACGACGGCGACCTCCTCGCCGGGGGGAATGGCGCCGACCGCCACCGTAAAGAGATCCGGCCCTTCGCGGGTGAGGACCGCCGTCTTCCTCCCCGCCGCCAGGGCCTCGCGGCCGGCCTCCTCCCCGTCCGCCCGCTCGACGACTTTCGCCTGCAGGGCACGCTTGCCGATCGCGAGCGACAGGCCGTCGACCGCCGCACCCGCGGGCAGGGGGAAGGCGTAGACGGCCTGGAGCGGCTGCGCGCTCGGGTTGCGGAAGATCTGGGTCAGGCGGACGCGCGCCACGACCCCGGCGATCTCGATGTGGACGTCGCTCGCCAAGACCGGCGCGGGCGCCTCGCCGGTTCCGAGGAGCAGCCCGCCGCCCGCAACCGGCTCCGCCGGCCGAGCGACAACCGGACCGGCGAGCGCCATGCCGGCGAGCGTCAGGAGGGCACAGAGAGACAGCTGGGTCAAACCGCGCGGTGCTCGGTTCCTCACTCGTTCCTCACTTTCGGCTCGACGTAGTGTAGCGCAGTCGCCCGCCCGCCCCGCGGAGCCTTAAGTTAACGCCTATGGGGGCCGCCCCTACGCTTGCGATGCCACCGCGCCCTGCTCTACATTGGCCGACATGGCGGAGCCGGCTGAAGAGACGGTGGGATCGCCGCTCGCGGCGTTCTTCGGACCCTCCCGGGGCGCGGCGGACTCCTATCTCTGGGCGCGGTTCCTCTTCCTCCGCGCCCTGGGCCTCATCTTCTTCTCGGCCTTCTACTCCCTGGCCTTCCAGATCCACGGCCTCATCGGGCCGCACGGCATCCTGCCGGCCGGGCCGTACCTGGTGGCGGTCGCGCGCGCCTACCCCGCGACGTATCTTTGGTTCGCCCCCACTCTTCTCTGGATCTCCTCCGGGGACGGCGCCCTCACCGCGCTGGTCGTCGCCGGCTTCGTCGCCTCCTTGGCCCTCACTCTCAACCTCTGGCCGCGGGCGAGCCTCGCCGTCGCCACCCTCTGCTTTCTCTCCTTCGTCACCGCCGCCCGGGATTTCTCTTCCTACCAGTCGGACGGCATGCTCCTCGAAGCCGGCTTCCTCTCGCTTTTTTTCGCTCCGACCGGTCTTAAGCCCGGTCTCGGGAGCTCCCATCCGCCCTCCGCGGCGAGCCTGTGGCTGCTGCGCTGGGAGTGGTTCCGGATCTATTTCGAGTCGGGGGTCGTCAAGCTCGCGAGCGGCGAGCCGCAGTGGCGGGACTTGACCGCCATGGACAAGTACTACGAGAACGGGCCGCTCCCCACCTGGATCGGCTGGTACGCCCACCAGCTGCCGCACTCGTTCCATGCCGCCACCGCCCTCGCCACCCTGGTGATCGAGCTCGGCCTCGCCTGGTTCATCTTCCTCCCCTCCCGCTTTCCCCTCGGCCGGCGCCTGCGGATCGCCGGCTTCGTCGTCGCGACCCTCCTCCAGATCGGCATCATCCTCACCGCCAACTATGCGTTTTTGAACTACCTGGTGCTCGCCTTGGGCATCCTGCTCGTCGACGACTGGACCCTCGGGCGTCTCCGGCTGCGCCCTCCCGCCTTGGCGGAGGCGGCGAGCCGGCGCTTCGAGCGCGCCCGGCTCGTCGCCGCCGCGGCGGCGCTCATCTGGGTCTTCTACGGGACGGTCGTCGCCTTCGGCGGCCGGGCTCTCCCCGAGCCGCTCCTCCTCCCCGCCGTCGCGCTCGAACCGTTCCGCATCGCCAACGCCTACGGCCTCTTCGCGGTGATGACCCGGGGGCGCTACGAGGTCGAATTCCAGGGGAAGACGGACGGGGGCAAAACCTGGATCGCCTATCCCTTCCGCTACAAGCCGCAGGACGTGATGAAACCGCCGGGGATCTACGCTCCCTACCAGCCGCGCTTCGAATGGAACCTCTGGTTCGCCTCGCTCGGGAGTTGGCGCGAGGCGCCCTGGGTGGTCGCGACCGAAGCCCGGCTCCTTAGCCAAGAGCCCACCGTCCTCGCCCTCTTCGCGCGCGATCCCTTGAGCGGCGCCAAGCCCATCGCGGTGCGGACGGTGCTCTGGCAGTACTGGTTCACCAGCCGGGAGGAACGGGCGCGGACCGGCGCCTGGTGGCGCCGGGAGCTCCGCGGCCTCTACGCCCCGGAGGTCCGGCGGGACGCGACCGGGGCGACGGTGCTCGGCGAGCCGCCCTGAGGCGGGCCGCCTCTACTTAGGGTGAGCGAGGAGCGCCGAGCAGCGCACCATCATCTTGGTGCACTGACCCTTGACCCAGTCGCCCCGATGAAAGCAGAACGAGTTCTCGGAGGCGAACACGAAGTCGTAGGTCACCGGCTGCCCGGTGCGGTCCTTCTTGGTCTCCCCCACGACCTGGGCGTGGAGCCAGCGGGCGCGCGCATCGAGGATCTTGTACACCTCGGACCTCTGCGGCTTGCCGGCGGCGTTGGTCACCGGTTTCTTGTACTCGAGGGTCACCTTGGTGCGGTCCGCCGAGAGGGTGAGCGTCTGCGGGTTGTCCAGGCAGGCCCCCGGCTGATTCGCCCAGTCCCAGACTCCCGGAACGAGGACCAAGGGATCGGTGGCACCGGCGGCCAGAGGATCGGCCGCGGCCGGCGAGGTGGAGACGACCCCGGAGAGGGGGATGAGGCTGAGGGACAGAAGGGCGAGGAGGATCGGGGTGTGTCGTTTCATGGCGGGGGGGATTCTAGCAGTCCGGGAACTGCCGGCGATGACCGCCGGCGGTCAATGGCAGCCGGAAATCCGCAGGGTGAATGCCTCGGGGGGGCCGGCCGTCGCCAGGGCCGCCCGGTCACAGCGGGCGAGGGGGGTGAGGACGGTCTCCGCGTCGCGCCAGCGCCGCACCTGCTCGGGGTCTAAGAAGGGCACCGCCTCCAAAGCCGAGCGCAAGCGGCTGACGATGGCGAGCGCCCGCCGCGGGTCCACCCAGAGTCCCAGCCGCAGGCCGGTGCCGCCGATGCCGCCGGTGCCGCCGATGCCGCCGATGCCGCCGGATGTCGGCGGTGCGGCCGGAGACACGAGATGCGCCAGGCTCGGTGCCAGCGCCTCGGCCTCGCGGAGGCTTGCGGCGTCGAGAGCGACCATCGCCCAGCCGGCGGCATTGCCGCGCGGCAGGCGGCCGGTCACGACGTCCATCAGGTTCTGAGCGGGGAGGGTCCAGCGCTGGTGGCCCCCCGGCGGGTAGAAGGCGGCGGCCCCGGGGAGCTGGAGCGAGCCCGAGACGACGTTGGGGAAGAGGGCGAAGGCGGCGGCGGAAGACTTCGGGCCGGGCGCCGCGGCGAGGACGAGGATCGGCTGGTTCTCTCTACCGCCGGGCACGGTCAGCTCGGGGGGCGCCGCCGGGCTGCCGTCGAGGGCGAGGGTTGCGCCGGCCGCACCACCAGCGCCGGTGTCGCTTTCGTGCAACCGATAAACGCCGGCCGGGAAGACCGAGACGGGGCTCTTCAGGGCGATCGCGGCGAGGGCGGCAGGCGGCGTCGCCGACCTTGCGGGCGTTGCCGGCGGGGCGAGCACCGGGAAGTCGCCGGTCGCGACCGTCCACAGGTTCCCCTGCCAGGCGACCCGCACCGTGCGCTTCTCCTCTTCGACCGTGCCGCCGGCGAGCCAGGGATTGCCGGCGAGGTGGCCGGCGGCCTTGGCGATCCAGGAGAGGACGGGGTAGATCCGCGCCGCGGCGGCGAAGCTCTGCCCCTCACCTTCCCCGGCGCCCGAGCAGACGGTGATCTCGTCGGCCGGAGGGACGGCGAAGGGGCCGAAGCCGGGGAGCTCCGGCGCCCGCACCCCGGCCAGGCGGGCGGCGGCGGCGACGAACGCCTCACCGTCCGGGAGGTGCCCCGAGATCGCCGCCAGGTTCTGGTGCGGATAGGGAATCCACAGGCACGACTCGAACGCTCCCGAGGCGAGGAGGCGCCCCGGCAGGTCCGCGGGGTCGGGGACGGCGGGCCGCAGGCGCGGCAGGTACCAATACCAGACGTGCCCGGCGAGCGCCAGGAGAACGAGCAGCAAGAGAAGGCAGCCGCGGCGGGGTCGCACCCGAGGATCTTACCGCAGGAGGTTACCCCTCTCAGGCTGTAACGAATCGCTCCTCGGGCACGCCTATCGCAAGGAGTGCCTGTTCCGTCTGGAGCGTTTGCTCCACCAAAGCCCTACCGACATAGGAGAAAACCCATGAAACGACACCTGTGCTGCGCGATGCTCCTCCTGGGAGTCACGACCAGCCTGCCGCTCCTCGCGGCCGGCCCGGTCACCGGGGCGCCCCCGGCGGGCGAGAACGCCCCGGCGGCCGCCGACGCGAACGCCGACTTCGCCAAGCGCGACCTGGTCGAGGGCATCCTCGGCAGCCTGCGCGCCACCCTGGGCAAGGACATCGACGCCAGCGCCCGCGCCGCCGCCACCAGCCGGCTGCTGCTCCTCTCCGCCGACGACCTCAACCGGCTCGCCGCGGGGGACAAGACGACGCTCCTCAACAAGACGCTGGGCAGCCCGACGAGCGACATGACCTACACCCCGCTCCAGCCCTGCCGGATCTACGACTCGCGCGCCGGCTCCGGGCTGCAGGGCGCCGGCACCGGCCCGCTCCACCCCGGCACCGCGGTCGCGATCGACGTCGCCGGCGGCGCCGCCGCCTCCTGCGGCGTTCCCTTTCCTGTCGCCAAGGCGGCGGTTTTGAACTTCACCATCGTCACCCCGGCCGGCGCCGGTGACCTCAGGGCCTGGCCCTGGGACAACACCAGTCCCGCGCCCCCCAACGCGGCCATCGTCAACTATGCCAACCTCCCCGGCCTCGCCATCGCCAACGGCATCGTCGTGCCGATCTGCAACACCAGCACCGCGACCAGCACCGACTGCAGCCACGACCTCTTCCTGCGCGCCGACGTGAGCGCCGCCCAGCTGGTGGTCGACGTCCTCGGCTACATGGCCGCGCCGGCCACCGCGGCGCTCGACTGCGAGCGGCTCTCGGCGCCCTTCTCGGCCGCGGTCGGCACCCAGTTCAACGTCGCCTCGCCGGCCTGCGACACCGGATACACCGTGACCGGCGGCGGCTTCGAGCTCGGCCAGGCCTGGACGTCGGGCGACGAGACGCTGGGCTCGAATCCCTTCCAAAACGCCTGGCAGTGCCTGGGGTACAACGGTGGCGGCAACACCTGGTCCGGTAACTGCTGGGCGCTCTGCTGCAGAACCCCCGGCCGCTAGGCGGCATCGCGAAATCCTCCCCCCCTGAAACCCCGAGGACCGGTGCCGCCCCCCCGGCGCCGGTCCTCTCTTGCTCTTCCCTCCCGGCTCGCCTAGGCTCCGTGCACGTCCCACGGACCCCATGGATCTCTTCGCCCTCACCCGCGCCCTGATCGACCTCGACTCGACGACCGGCCGCGAGCGGGAGGTCGGAGACTTCCTTTTCGCTCACCTCGCGGAGATCGCCGGCAAAACCGGCGGCAGGGTCGAGCGAATGCCGGTCTCTCTCGACCGCTTCAATCTCTTCGCCGCCTGGGGCGAGCCGCGGGTCGTCCTCTCGACCCATATGGACACGGTACCGCCCTTCGTCCCCTCCGCCGAGGACGACGAGCACGTTTTCGGCCGCGGTGCCTGCGACACCAAGGGGGGGATCGCCGCCATGGTGAAGGCGATCGAGGCGCTCCTGGCCGCGGGCGAGTCCGGCTTCGGGCTGCTTTTAGTCGTCGGCGAGGAGACCGACAGCGTCGGCGCCACGGTGGCCGATGCCGATCCGCGGGCGTCCCGTTCGCGGTACCTGGTGAACGGCGAGCCCACCGAGAACCGGCTGGCCCTCGGCTCCAAGGGCGCCCTCTATCTAGAGGTCCGGGCGGCGGGCCGGATGGCCCATTCGGCCTACCCGGAGCTCGGCGACTCGGCGATCGACCGGCTCCTCGCCGCCCTCGCCGCAATTCGCGCCGTCCCCCTCCCCAGCGATCCGATCCTCGGGGAGACGACGATCAACGTCGGCACGCTCTCGGGCGGCCGGGCGCCCAACGTCGTCGCCGACGAGGCGCGGGCGGAGGTGATGGTGCGGACCGTGGGCGACACGGCGGAGCTCAGGCGCGCGCTCTTCGCCGCGATCGAAACGGCCGGCGCCCGGGTGGCCCTCTGGCGCGAGGTGCCGGCCGTCCACCTGGGCTCCCTCCCGGGCTTCGCGACCACCGTCGTCAAATACACGACCGACGTGCCCCGCCTCCCTCACTGGGGCGAGCCCTTCCTCCTCGGGCCGGGCAGCATCCACGTCGCCCACACCGCCGACGAGCGGGTGCCCAAGCGGCAACTGGTGGAGGCCGTGGAGCTCTACGGCGAGCTCGTGCGCCGGCTCCTCCATCGATCCCCTTGATGGTCCCCTTGCCGGTCCCATTGACGGCCGCCCGGGGGGGCACTACTCTGCCTCGATAGATTGGGAGAGGGGCATGGACAAGAAGATCGAGGTCGGAATCCTGGGCGCCACCGGCACCGTCGGCCAGCGCTTCGTGCAACTGCTCGAAAACCATCCCTGGTTCGAGCTGACCTGGGTGGCGGCGTCCGACCGGAGCGCCGGCAAACGCTATTGCGAGGCGACCAACTGGCAGCAGGAAGAACCGCCGCCGGAGCGGGTCGCCGCGATGACCGTCGAGGAGTGCGTCCCCGGCAAGGGGCCGCGGCTCGTCTTCTCCTCCATGGCCGGCGCCCAGGCGGGGGAGATCGAGGGCGCCTTCGCCGCCGCCGGGCATACCGTGGTCACGAACTCCGGCCACTTCCGGATGCACCCGGACGTGCCGCTCCTGGTGCCGGAGATCAACCCCGGCCACCTGGAGCTCCTCGCCGTCCAGCGCCGGCAGCGGGGGTGGAGCGGCGCCGTCGTCACCAACCCCAACTGCGCCGCGGTCGTCGTGGTCCTCCCCTTCGCCGCCCTCCGCCCGTTCGGCCTGAAGCGCGCCGTCGTCACCACCTTCCAGGCGGTTTCCGGCGCCGGCTACCCGGGCGTCCCCTCGCTCGACATCCTGGGCAACGTCATTCCCTACATCGGCGGCGACGAGGAGCGGAAGGTCGAAACCGAGCTCACCAAGATCCTCGGCGACTTCGATGCGGGCGCCGGGGTCGTCCAGCCGCTGCCGCTCACCGTCTCCGCCGCCTGCAACCGGGTGCCGACGGTCGATGGCCACCTGGTGGTGGCCTCGTTCGAGCTGGAACAGAAGGTCTCTCTCCCGGAGCTGGAGGCGGCCTTGATCGGCTTCCGCGGCCTGCCCCAGGAGCGCGGCCTGCCCTCCGCCCCGCGCCAGCCCATCCACGTCCTCCAGGGCCACGACCGGCCGCAGCCGCGGCGCGACTCCGGTCTCGAACGGGGCATGGGGACGGCCGTGGGGCGCCTGCGCGAATGCCCGGTCCTCGGCTACAAGTTCGTCGCCCTGTCGCACAACGTGCTGCGCGGCGCCGCCGGGGCGGCGGTTCTGAACGCCGAGCTGATGCGGAGCGAAGGGCTCCTCTCTTGATCGTCCTCAAGTTCGGCGGCAGCTCGGTCGACGGCGCCGCCGGAATTGAGCGGGTGGTGGGCCTCGTCCGCGAGCGGCTCCCCCAGAAGCCCCTGGTCGTCGTCTCGGCGATGGCGAAGACGACGAACCGGCTCCTCGACGCCGCCCAGGCCGCCGCCGTCGGCAATCTCGCCGGCGCGCGGGCGATCGCCTTAGAGATCGAGGCCTTCCACCGCCGCTCGGCGGCGCCGGTCACTCCGGCGAAAAGCCTCGACGCCACGTTCGCCGAGCACTTCTTAGCCCTCGACCGCGCCTTGAAGGGGATCGCCGTGGCGCGGATCCTCTCGCCGCGGGAGGAAGACCTGGTGGCCGCCTTCGGCGAGCTCCTCTCGGCGGCGATCCTCGCCCGCGCCCTCGTCGCGGGCGGGGTCGACGCCACCTGTATCGACTGCCGGCGGGTGATCGTCACCGACGACCGCTTCACCCGCGCCCGGCCCGACTACGCGGTGACCGGCGCCCGCCTGGAAGCCGCCGTCCGGCCGATCGCGGGTGTCGCGGTCCTCGGCGGCTACGTCGGGGCGACCGCCGACGGGGTGACGACGACCCTCGGCAAGGAGGGCTCGGACTTCTCGGCCGCCATCGTCGGCGCCGCCCTGGGAGCGGACGAGATCCAGCTGTGGACCGACGTCGACGGCCTCCTCACCGCCGATCCCCGCCTGGTCCCGGGAGCGCGGGTGGTTCCCAGCCTCTCCTTCGGCGAGGCTCTGGAGCTCGCCTGCTCGGGGTCCAAAAAGCCCCACCCCGGCACCCTGGAGCCGGCGAGCCGCGCCGGGGTCCCCATCCGCATCCTCAACTCGCGCAATCCCGCCGCCGGCGGCACCGTGATCGGCCGCCGCGCCCCCGGCACCCCGCCGCGCATCCTCTCGATCGCCTGCCGCCCCTCGTCCCACCTGCTCTTCGCCGAAGCGCCGTACGAGACCGTGGCGGAGATCTGCCGCCGGCTCCGCCCCGCGCTCCTCGTCCTGGGGACGGCGGGCACCGGGGTCCCCCTCGCCCTCGACCGCGCCGAGCGCCTGGGGGAGGTCGAGGCGGCCTTCGCCGAGGCCGGGGTGGCGCTCCGCACCGCTTCCGGGCGGAGCGTGATCTCGCTCGTCAGCGAAGACCTGGAGACCAGCCAGAAGCTCGCCGTCGAGGTGCTCGCCGCCGCCATGGACTACCAGGAGGAGCCCGGGATCGTCCTTCGGGGCGGCGCCGCTCCGGCGGTGCGCATCCTGGTCGAGGAAGCGCTGGCGCCGAAGGCGCTCGCCGCTCTCCACGCCCAACTGATCCGGGAGGAGGACTGGCAATGACTCGACCGGCACGCCTGGCGCTCGTCGGACACGGGAGGATGGGCCGGCTCTTGGCGACCCTCGCCCCGGCCCACGGCTTCGAGGTCGCGGCGGCCTTCACCTCGGCCGACAACCCCGGCGGCGAGGGGCTCACCGCCGCGAACCTCCTGGGGGTGGACGTCGCGATCGACTTCTCGACCGCCCAAGCCGTCCCGGCGAACGTCGAGAAGCTCGCCGCCCTGGGCATCCCGGTCGTCGTCGGCGCGACGGGCTGGGGCGCCGAGCTGCCGCGGGTCCGCGCCGCGGTCGAGAACGCCGGGAGCGGGCTCGTCTACGGGGCCAACTTCTCGATCGGGGTGCAGATCTTCTACCGCCTGGCCGAGACCGCCGCCCGGCTGATGGCCGCGGCGGACGAGTACGGCGCCTGGGCCTACGAGATCCACCACGATAAGAAGAAGGACGCCCCTTCGGGTACCCTTCTGGAGCTCGTCCGCCGGGTGGAGCGGGCGGGGTTCGACCGCCCCGTAGACGTCGCCAGCAGCCGCGCCGGCGCGATCCCCGGCACCCACGTCCTCGGCTTCGACGCCGAGGCTGATACCATCACCCTGGAGCACCGGGCGCGGAGCCGCACCGGCTTCGCCCACGGAGCGCTCCAGGCCGCCCGCTGGCTCGTCGGCCGAACGGGCGTCCACGAATTCGCGGAGATTTGGGAAGAGGTTCTTTAGGAAAATCCTTTTAGAGGAGAACCTATGTTTCAAGGCTGCGGTACCGCCCTGGTCACCCCCTTCCGCCACGACCTCTCGCTCGACGAGGAGGCCCTCCGTCACCTCGTCCGCCGGCAGATCGAAAGCGGCGTCCACTTCCTCGTCCCCTGCGGCACGACCGGCGAGAACCCCACCCTGTCGAAGAAGGAACAGCGGCGGGTGGTCGAGATCGTCCAGGAGGAGGCCCAGGGGAAGATCCCCGTGCTCGCCGGCGCCGGCGGCTACGACACCCGGGCCGTCATCGAGATGGCCAAGGAGTACGAGGCGATGGAGGTCGACGGCCTGCTGTCGGTCACCCCGTACTACAACCGGCCCACCCAGGAAGGTCTCTACCAGCACTACGCGGCGATCGCCAAGGCCACCCGGCTGCCGATCATCGTCTACAACGTCCCCGGCCGCACCGGCACGAACGTCAACCCGGCGACCCTCGGCCGCCTGGCCGAGATCGAGACCATCGTGGGGGTCAAGGAGGCGTCGGGGAACATCTCGCAGATCTCCGCCATCTTCCAGCACGTCCCCGAGGACTTCCACGTCCTCTCGGGGGACGACGCCATCACCCTGCCGCTCATCGCCTTGGGCGGGGTGGGGATCATCTCGGTGGCGAGCAACGAGATCCCCTTCGCCATGGCGCGCCTGGCCTCGCTCTGCCTGGAGGGGGACTTCCCCGGCGCCCTCACGATGCACCGCCGGCTCTTCCCGCTCATGGAGGTGAACTTCATCGAGGCGAATCCCGGCCCGGTCAAGGCCGCCCTCGCCCTCATGGGTCTCCTCGAGCCGGTCTGGCGGCTCCCCATGGTACGGCCCGAGCCGGGGAGCCTCAAGAAGATCGAGGAGGTCCTGGTCGACCTCGGGCTCCTCCCCGGCGGTGTCGAGGACGTCCTGATGGCGACGGCGGTCGAGGCCTGATGGCGGAGCCGGTAGAGACCCCTGCCGCGCTCGCCGCCCTGATCGCCGACGTCGAGCGGCTGTGGGCCGCCCCGCCGGAAAGCCCGACCGCTGAAGACCTCTCTGTCCTCGCCCGCTTCCGCGGCGCCCTCGATCGCGGCGAGGCCCGGGCCGCGGAGCCCGATCTTCTCAGTCCCTACGGCTGGCGGACGAACCCCTGGGTCAAGCGCGGCATCCTCCTCGGTTTCAAGCTGGGGAAGGTGATCGACATGTCGCTCGCGAGCCACCCCTTCTTCGACAAAGACACCTGGCCGCTGCGCCCGCTGACCGTCGAGAGCGGGGTCCGCGTCGTCCCTGGCGGCTCGTCCATCCGCGACGGGGTCTACCTCGGCCGGGGGGTGATCTGCATGCCGCCGATGTACATCAACGTCGGCGCCTACGTGGACGACGGCACGGTCGTCGATTCGCACGCCCTGGTCGGCAGCTGCGCCCAGGTGGGCAAACGCGTCCACCTCTCCGCCGCCGCCCAGCTCGGCGGCGTGATCGAGCCGGTGGGAGCCCTCCCCGTGATCGTCGAGGACGAGGTGGTCGTCGGCGGCAACTGCGGCGTCTACGAGGGGACGGTCGTCCAGCGCCGCGCCGTTTTAGCCTCCGGCACCATCCTCACCCGCTCGACCCCGATCTACGACCTGGTGCGAGAAGAGATCCACCGCGCCGAGGGCGACCAGCCCCTCGTCGTCCCCGCAGGAGCCGTCGTCGTCCCCGGCGCCCGCGCCGTGACGAAAGGCGCCGGCCGCGACTGGGGGATCTCCTTGGCGACGCCGGTGATCGTCAAATACCGGGACGAGGGAACGGATTCGCGGGTGCAGTTGGAGGATTGGCTGCGGTAGGGGGCGGAACCAGGCCAGGAGAATCGCTCCCGAGAGGCGGCGATGGATCCACGCGCGGCGACCAGGAGCACGGGTGAGGAGAATCGCCTGCCCCGCCGGCGGCGGCGAGTCCACGACCGCCAGTGACAGCACCCTGATCTTCCTCCCCGCGGCGTTTCGCGCCGCCGTGCGAGGAAGCCTCGTCGCAGAGTGGCAGGTCTTCGCCGACAACAAGCCGGTCTACGAGATTCTGGCGAGGGCAGAGCGGAAGGGTAACGCGGTCGGCTTCTTCGCCAGCGCCCCATCCTCCCGTGGAACCTGGTTCTGTCTGAAGGAAACGTCCAGAGCTTCCGAGCCCGCGGAAGGTTTTCCCCGGGGCTGGGATAGCTTTCCGCACCCACGGAAAACTTTCCCCGGGCCAAAGATAACTTTCCGCGCCCTCGGTAAACCTTCCCCGGGGCTGGGAAAACTTGCCGAGCCCGCGGAAAGCTTCCCCGGAGCCAGGGGAAAGCTTCCCGGGCCCGCGGAAAGTTCCCCCAGGGTTCGGCTGCCGATCTTAGGTCCCGGAATGCTTTCCCCGGGGTTGGGTTGCGGACTCCGACGCCGGGAACCCCAGCGCCATCGGAGCCTGCGGACTGCGGTCGGTCGTGGACGACTTGGCCCTCGTTCCCAGCCCCGAAGGGGCGACGGCATCATAGGACGGATTCTCGTAGACGGTATTCTGGGCGTCCACGAAGCGCTGCAAGTTCCAGACGTCATGCCTCTACACCGCAAAATACCTCGCATCCGGATGCTCGAACACCAAAGCCGAAACACTAGCCTCCGGATCCATCATGTCCCCCTCCGTCAGCTCCACTCCGATCGCCTCCGGCTTGAGCGCCGCGAAGAGCTCCCGCTGCATCGCGAGATCCGGACACGCCGGATATCCGAAGCTGTAGCGCTTGCCGCGATAGCGCGCCGCCAGGCGCTCGTCGGGCGTGATGCCCTTGGCGTCGGGGAAGCCCCAGGCGGCGCGGAGGTTGGCGTGGAGGCATTCGGCGGCGGCTTCGGCGGTCTCCAGGGCCAGGGCCGCGAAGGCGTGGCTCTTGAGGTACTCGCCCTGGCGCTTCCACTCCTCCACCTGGGCGCGCACCCCCTCCCCGGAGGTCGTCACGAAGAGGGCCACGTGATCGTTGGGGAGGACGTAGTCGGTGAGGCAGAGGCCTCCCGGTCTCGCTTGGCGAGGGAGGGTCCAGACCGCGGCGGGATCGCCGGTGTCGGGATCGAGCAGGGTCAGCTTTTCCCCTTCCACCTCGGCCGGGAAGAAGCGCCAGACGCCGCGCGCCTTCAGGCCGCCGTTTCGCGCCACGTCCTTGAGCTCGTCGATCACCGCTTGGAGCTTCAGGAACTTGGGATCGCCCGCGGCCTCCAGTTGGCGGGCGGAGCCTTTCAATCCTAAATGCTTGCCGTAAAGCATCTGAGGATTGAGGAGCGCCCAGATCGAATCGAGATCGAGATCCTGGATGTGGAGATCGAGGTCCGGCGGTTGGGGAACCGGGAGGTCGCGGCGGACGTCGGCCCTCGTCGAGGCGGTGGAGTCCGGGGCAGGTGTGGCGTCGTTGGCCGGCGCCGGCGCGGCATCGGCGACGAGGAAGGCGGCGACCTCGCGCTCCAGGTCGGGCCGGGCGGCGGGATCGTTCAGTTTTTCGACCAGGGCGAGGCCGTGCATGGCGTCTTTCGCGTAGGTGCAGAGGGCGCCATAGGCGGGCGCGATCTTCCGATGGGTGAAACGCCTCGTGAGCGCGGCACCGCCGACCAGGAGCGGCACGGAGATCCCCGCCGCTCGCAGATCCTCGGCGGTCAGGACCATCTGCTGCGCGCTCTTGACGAGGAGGCCGGAGAGGCCGATGACGTCCGGCTTGTGCTCGCGGGCGGCCTGGATCAAGCGTTCCGACGGCACCTTGATCCCCAGGTTCACCACCGTGAAACCGTTGTTCGACAGCACGATGTCGACCAGGTTCTTGCCGATGTCGTGGACGTCCCCCTTGACGGTCGCGAGCATCACCTTGCCGCGGCCGGAGCCATCCACCGCTTTCTCCATGTGCGGCTCCAGGTACGACACCGCGGCCTTCATCACCTCGGCGCTCTGCAACACCTCGGCGACGATCAATTGATTGTCGTTGAAGAGCCGGCCGACTTCCGCCATCCCGGCCATGAGCGGGCCGTTGATGATGTCGAGCGGATTCGGCCAGCGCGGATCGACGAGCGCGGTCGCGAGATCGTCGGTCAGCCCTTCCTTGCTCCCTTCGACGACGGCGCGCGAGAGGCGCTCGTCGAGCGGCAGGTCGGCGCGGACGGGCTTTCCCGCAGCGCCGGCGCCGGCCGCTCGGCCGCGGAAATAGGCGGTGAAGGTGGCCACCGCGCGGTCGCCGGCCTCGACGTCGCCGACGGGGAGGAAGATCAGCTCCTCGGCCAGGCGCCGCTCCTCTTCCGGAATGTCGGCATAGCGCGCGAGCTTCTCCGCGTTGACGATGGCGGCGTCGAGCCCCGCTTTCGTGCAGTGGTAGAGGAAGACCGAGTTGAGCACCTCGCGGCCGGCCTCGGGAAGACCGAAGCTGACGTTTGAAACGCCGAGGATCGTCTTCGTCTCCGGAAACAATTCTTTGAGCGCCCGCACGCCCTCGATCGTCTGCGCCGCCGAACCCAGATAGGTCGCGTCGCCCGTGCCGCAGGGAAAGACCAGGGCGTCCCACCAGATGTCCTCGGCGCAGACGCCCATCTCGGTCAGCATCTGGTAGCTCCGCCGCGCCACCTCGACCTTCCGCTCGACGGTGACCGCCATCCCCTTCTCGTCGATCGTGCCGACGACGAGCGCCGCGCCGTAGCTCCTCGCGAGCGGCACCACCTTGTCGAAACGGGAGCGGCCATCCTCCAGGTTGATCGAATTCAGAATCGATTTTCCCTGGCAGTAGGTGAGCGCCCGCGCCATGACGGCGGCGTCGGTCGAATCGATCATAATTGGAACCTTGACCAGGCGGACCAAGCGATCGAGGAACGCCTCGACGTCGCCGATCTCGTCGCGGTCGGGGTCCTGGAGGCAGACGTCTAAAATTTGCGCGCCGGCCTTGACCTGCGCTCGTCCCACCTCCGCCGCGGCCTCCTGCTCGCCCTCGCGGATGAGGCGCTTGAACTTGCGGCTGCCGAGGACGTTGGTGCGCTCGCCGACCAGGAGCGGCCGGGTGTCGTCGGTCAGCTCGACCGCCTCCAGGCCCGAGATCAGGCTCCGGTGGTGGTGCGGCACCGGCCGCGGCGGCCGGCCGGCGGCAAGCTTCACGAGCGCCCGCACGTGAGCGTCCGTCGTGCCGCAGCAGCCGCCCACGAGGTTCAACCAGCCGGCGTCCAGGAAGCGGCCGAGCACTTTCTCAAAGACGTCCGGCCCTTCGTTGTAGCACCCGTCCTCGTCCGGCAGGCCGGCGTTGGGGACGACGGCGACCCGGGTGCGGGAGAGCTCCGAGAGGGTTCTGAGGTGATCGGTCATCAGCTCCGGGCCGGTGGCGCAGTTGAGGCCGATGTAGAGAAGGTCGGCGTGGAGCATGGAGACGGCGAAGGCCTCGGCGTCCTGGCCGCCGAGCATCGTGCCGGTGGGCTCGATGGTCGCGGAGACCGCGACGGGGAGGCGCCAGCCGGCGGCTTGAAAGGCCTGCTCGGTCGCTAACAGCGCCGCTTTGACGTTTCGGGTGTCCTGGCTGGTCTCGATGAGGAGATAGTCGGCGCCGCCCGCCATCAACCCTAAAGTCTGCACCCGGAAGTTGGCCGTCAGCTCCTCGAAGGTGATGTTGCCGGTGACCGAGATCGCCCGCGTCGTGGGGCCGATCGAGCCGGCGACGAAACGCGGCTTCTCCGGGGTATCGAAACGCGCGCAGGCGGCGCGGGCGATCCGGGCCGCGGCGGCGTTGAGCTCGAAGGCTTGCGCTTCGAGGCCGTACTCGCCGAGGACGAGCGGGGTGCCGCCGAAGGTGTTGGTCTCGACGACGTCGCAGCCCGCCGTCAGGTAGACCTCATGGACGCGGTCGACGACGTCCGGCCGGGTGGCGCAGAGATTCTCGTTGCACCCTTCGAGCTCGGGACCGCCGAAGTCCTCGGCGGTCAGGTTCGCGGCCTGCATCGCGGTGCCGGTCGCGCCGTCGAGGACGAGGACGCGGGCGGCCAGCGCGGCTTCGAGCCGGGCGCGGCGCTCCTCCAGGTCCGCCGGCCGGGCGGGTACGGGTACGTCGAAGATGTCGTGGCTCACAGTCGCTCCCTCCACTTGCGTGTTTCTTGCGGGCAACGCGGGCAACAAAAAAACCCGTCTCGCGGCATCACGAGAACGGGTTCCTTTCCGCGGACACTTGGTTGTCGCGTGGGGGCGACCGCATCCCCGTTCCCCCGCTGCTGCCGGAGGACCGGGAGGGCACCTTGGGTGTCCGTCCCAGGTTGCCGAGCCCGCCGCTTGCCGTGCGCCAGGCCGCTCGTAATGCGTTTTAGAGGGTAATGCAGGAGAAGCAGGCTGTCAACCGGTGCCCCTCCCGAGTTGACAGCCCTCCGGGGGGATGCTACCTTCCGGCCCGCTAAAAAGACCGGTCTCCCTGACCGCGTAGGAGCGCACATGGCCGAGCTCAACCTGGGTTCCAAACACGAATGCTACAACTGCGGCACGAGGTTTTACGACCTCGGGAAGCCGGAGTCGATCTGCCCGAAGTGCGGGGCCAACCAGAAGGATGCCGCGAGCAACGAGAGCCCGGCGACGACGACTGCCGCCCGCCGCAAGCGCAAGGTGGACGTCCCCAAGGTCATCGAGACGGAGGACGACGTGCCGATCGAGGACATCCCGGAGGAGGATCTGGAGGGCGCCGGTCTCGACGCCGATCTGGACACCGAAGAAGAGGAAGAGGATCTAGACGACGACGAGGTCTAGCGCCGTTCCCGTCGCCCTCGGGCTGGGCGGCAATCGGGGACCGGTCGAGGCGACGTTTCAGGCGGCGCTCGACCGGCTCCGGGCCGCCTTGGGCCCCCTGACGGTCGCGCCGCTCTACCGGACCCGGCCGGTCTCCCCCGTCCCCCAGCCCAGCTATCTCAATACCGCCGCCCTGGCGCACACCGACATGGAGCCCGACGCGATCCTCGCCCTGGCCATGGTTCTCGAACGGGACGCCGGGCGGGAGCGCGGCCGGGACGTCGTTCGCCTGGGGCCGCGGCCGCTCGACATCGACCTTCTCGTCTACGGCGACCGCACCTCGGCGGCGCCCGAGCTCACCCTCCCCCATCCGCGCCTCGCCGAGCGCCGCTTCGTCCTCGCACCGCTGGCGGACATCGCTCCCGATCTCCCCGTGCCGCCGGGCGGCGAGACGGTCGCCGCCCTCCTCGCCCGGCTCGGACCGGCCGCGCCCGGCGAGATCGAACGCCTCGAGTGGCAACGGTACGGCCGGCCCGCATGAACGGCCTCCTCCTCGCTCTTATCCTCGTCGCCTGGGGCAGCCAGGCGGTCGTCCCCTGGCGCCTGCGCCGGGCGGACGAAACGATGGCGGCAGAGCCCACGCCAATGGCGCCGCAGGCGCGCCAGCTCTGGGGCTACGCCGCCCTGCCGCTCCTCCTCGCCGGCGCCCTCGCCGCCCTCCTCTACGTCCACGAGCGCCCCGACGCGGCGATCGCCGCCGGGCTCTCGCCCCTCTTCTCCAACCTGCCGGGGAAGATCCTCGTCCTCCTGCTCGCGGCGCTCCTCGGCGCCGACCTGGTCCTCGCTCTCGGCAAAGGCCGGGTGGAGAATCTGGGCTGGCCGCTCACCGCGGCGCTCGGCGTCCTCTTCCTCGCCGCCGCCGCCGTCGCCGGGGAGCTGCTGCGGGTGGGCGAGACCCAGCGCGGTCCCCTGCCGCTCCTCTTCGCCGCCGCTCTCTTCCGGCTGGTCGTCGCCCTCGGGGCCGGCGAGGCGATCGCCGAGGGTCGGCCGCTCCTCGCGGTGGGGGCGGGGCTCGCCCTGCCGCTCTACTTCCTCTGTCTCCCCCCCGCCCTCCGACTGGCCATCGCCACCGGCGGCTACTGGCTCACCCTGGTCGCCGCGACCGCCCTCTTCCTCGCCGCCCGCTGGCTCCCGGCGTCGCTTAGGCGCCCGACGGTGATCGCCGCCGCCCTCCTCGCCGGGATCTTCCTCGCCCAGGCCGCCGACCTCTCGCTCGGCCTGCCGCTGCCGCCGATCCCCCCGATGCCCACCATGCCGGGCTGAGCCGCCGGGCGGAGCTGCCGGGTGGATCGGGCATAAGATGGCTCGATGGCCACCCCCGCCAGCCTCGACATCCTCCTGGTCGACGACGAGCCCAACATCCGGCGGACCATGACCCTCCACCTGGAAGGCCGCGGCCACCGGGTGCGGGCGGCGGCGTCCGCCGGGGAGGCCGCGGCGGTCGTGGGGGAGCGCTCCTTCGACGTCGCCTTCGTCGATCTCCGGCTGGGGACCGAGTCGGGGCTCGACCTCCTCCCCCGCCTGGCGGCGGCGGCGCCGGAGCTGAAGATCGTCGTGATCACCGCCTACGCCTCGGTCGAGACCGCCGTCGAGGCCATGCGGCGGGGCGCCGCGGACTATCTGCCGAAGCCCTTCACCCCGGCCCAGATCGACCTCACCCTCGAGAAGGTGATGGCCCTGGCCCGCCTGGAGCGCCGGGTGCAGGCCCTGGAGGGGGACCTCGCGCAAGTCGATCCCGAGGCCGACCTCGCGAGCCTGAGCCCGGCGATGGAGACCGCCCTCCACCTCGCGCACCAGGCGGCGCCGGGGGACGCCCGGGTCCTCCTCCGCGGCGAGAGCGGCACCGGCAAGGGGGTGGTGGCGCGCGCCATCCACGCCTGGAGCCCGCGCCGCGACCGCCCGTTCGTCACCGTCTCCTGCCCGGCGCTCCCCGCGGAGCTCCTGGAGAGCGAGCTCTTCGGCCACGTGCGCGGGGCCTTCACCGGGGCCGGCCGCGACAACCCCGGCCGGGTCGCCATCGCCGAGGGCGGGACCCTCCTTTTGGACGAGATCGGCGACCTTCCCCTCCCCCTCCAGCCCAAGCTCCTGCGCTTCATCCAGGACCGGGAGTACGAACGGGTGGGCGATCCCACCACCCGGCGGGCCGACGTGCGCATCCTCGCCGCCACCAACCAGGATCTGGAACAGGCCGTCGCCGCCTCTAGCTTCCGCGAGGATCTCCTCTACCGGCTGAACGTCCTCACGATCGAGATCCCGCCGCTGCGCGAGCGGCCGGAGGATCTCCTCCCCCTGGCCCGCCGCTTCCTCGCCTTCTTCAGCCGCGGCTACGGCAAGCCGGGTCTCCGCCTGGCCCCGGCGGCGGAGCGGGCGATCCTCGCCCATCCCTGGCCGGGAAACGTGCGGGAGCTTAGGAACGCGGTCGAGCGCGCCGTCATGCTCACCCAAGGGGCGGAGGTGGCGCCCGAGCTCCTCATGGTCAAGGGGACGCCCGCCGCCAGCACGGCGGCGACCCCGCACGGCATCGGAGGCATCGAGCTCGGCGACCCGCTGCCGGTCGCGACGATCGAGGAGGAGCACATCAAGCGGGTGCTCGGGAAGACCGAGTCGCTCAAGGAGGCGGCGGAGATCCTGGGGATCGACCAGGCGACGCTCTGGCGGCGGCGCAAGCAGTACGGGATGTAGGCGCCGGGGCGGCAGGCCAAACCGGGATCACGAATTGCAACAGGGGAGCGCATGAGGCTCACCGTCCTGATCAATCGCGCGGCCGGTACGGTCGTCTCGGGGAAGATTACGCAAGAGAGCCTGGAGGACGCCTTCAGGAAGGGCGGCGTCGAGGCCACGGTCGAGATGATCCCGGGGGACCAGATGGCGGAGCGGGCGCGGGCCGCCGTGCAGGCGGGGGTCGACGGCGTCGTGGCGGGCGGCGGGGACGGCACGGTCCGCTGCCTCGCCGGGGTGCTCGTGGGGACCGGGATTCCCTTGGGCGTCCTTCCCTTGGGCACGCTCAACCACTTCGCCCGCGATCTCGGCATCCCCGCGGGGATTCCCGAGGCGGCGGAGGCCTTGGCCCGCGCCCTCGTCGGCGGCGACGTCCGCGCGCTCGACCTGGGCGAGGTGAACGGCGAGGTCTTCGTCAACACCTCGGTCCTCGGCTTCTACCCGCCGGTCGTCCAGGACAGAGACCACCAGAGAAAGCATGCCGGGCGGAACAAGTGGCTGGCGGCGTTGGTGGCGCTCTTCCGGGTCCTCCCCCGGACCCCCGCGCTCCTCCTCTCCCTGACCTTCGAGGGGAGGAAGATCGCGCGGAAGACCCACTTCGTGCTCGTCGGCAACAACGAGTACAGCATGAGCCTCTTCACCCCGGGGGAGCGCAACCTCTTCGACAGCGGCAACCTTTATCTCTACATCGCGAGTTGCCCGGGCCGGATCTGCCTCTTCTTCCTCGCGCTCCTCGCCCTGGTGAGCCGCGCCACCCGCTCCGACCGGTTCGAATCCTGGTGCCTCCCCGAGCTGACGATCGACGTCCGCCGGAAGCGGGGGAAGAAGGTACCGGTCTTCTTAGACGGCGAGGTTCTCCTCCTCGACCCGCCGCTCCGCTACCGGGTCCGCGCGCGGGAGCTCCGGGTCCTCGTCCCTCAGGGGACCGCGGAAAGCGCGGCGGCGACCGCGTAGGGGGAATCCAGACGAATCCGGCGCGACCCGCTTGGGGCCGCCCGGGGTATCCTGTCGCCATGGCCCGCCTCCGCTCCCCTTCGCGCCCCCCCCAGACCCGCACGGTGGGCGACCGCGCCTCAAGGCTCGAAACCGGTCCGCGCCGGGTGGAGGTGCCGGTTCTCGTCGACAGCGCCGGCAACGTCTGGGCGCCGGGGTCGATCGACACTACTCTGCGCCACCAGGGCCGGGTGGTGCTCGCCGAGTCGCCGCCGCCCGGCCTGCCGGAGGCCATCGAACGGACCCTCCGCTCGACGGCCGCCGGTCTCGCCCGGCCCGGCGCCGCCGGGGCCTCGACATTCCTCTTCGCGGTCGACCTGCCGCGCGGCGAGTTCCGCTATACCGAGTCGCTCCCAGAGCTGCCGGCGGAGTATGCCCTGGTCGAGGCGACGACCGGGCTCGACCTCGCGGCACGGCAGGCCCATCTCTCCCATGGCGGCCTGCTCAAGGGGGAGCCGCCGGAGCCCCGCGGGCATGCCGTCCAGGTCTGTCTCCGGGCACTCGACCCGGAAGCCGGCTTCGCCGCCCGCCCAGGGACGATCGACGTCCTCCGCCCGGCCGCCGGGGCCGGCCTCCGCGCCGACCCCGAGGTCGAGGAGGGGGAGACGCCCGCGGACCCCTTAGATCCCGCCCTCGTCCGCCTCACCGCCCACGGCGCCGGCCGGACCGAGGCCCTCGACCGTCTGGCGAGCGGCCTCGCCCGGACGGTGGTGACGGTCGCCGGCGGGGCGACCGACAAGGCCTTCCTCGCCGAGGTGCTGGACCGGCTCGGCGCGGGCGCTCCGGCCGAGCCGGCCTGGCTCGACCGGCTGGTGGCGAGCGGCGAGCACCTCCCTCACCGTGGCGCCGAGGCCGCCCTCCTCGCCGCGGCGATCGCCGACGGCGAGACGGCGCTCGACCTCGACCGCGCCCGCTTCCTCTCCTCCGCGGCCCGCGGCCGGCCGGAGCTGCCGCCCGAGGGCGGCCACGCGGTCGATCTCACCTACCGGGGGCAGCTCTACGGGTTCCGCGTCCTCTGCCTGGAACCCGCGCTCTATCGGGTGGAGGTCGACGGCCATCCCTTCGAGGTGGGGGTAGGGCCGCGCGGCCGGACCGGCCGCGCGCTCACCCTCGGCCGCCGCCGCTGGCAGGTGCGCAACGACGTCCAGGGGAACGAACGCCGGGTGGAGGTCGACGGCATCCCCCACCGGGTCTCCCTCGCCGTCCCCGGCTCGGGAGAAGGGGCGAGGACTGATTCTCCTGGCGGGGCTCCGGTCCCGGCGAGAGTCCGCTTCGACGCTCCCGCCGGCCTCGCGGCGCCGAGCTCGGAGGGTGCCGCGCGCGGCGACGGCCTCGCCGAGGTGCGCCGGCTGATGCTGGGCTACGACTTCGACCCCGCGGAGGTGGAGCGCCAGCTCGCCGCCCTGCCGGCCGCCAATCCCGCCAATGCCGCCAATCCCGCGAGCGAAAAGGAGATCCTCCGCGCCGTCGCCGTCTTCGCCCCCTTCGCCGACATCGCCGCCCTCTTCCGCCGCCAGCCCGACCCCGGGATCGCGGACGGCGCCCGCCACAGCGCCGAGGAGTACCTGGGGATCTACCTGCGCGACCTCGACGCCCGCGGCGCCGGGCTCCCCGCCTCGTTCCTCGACCGGCTGCGGCGGGCGCTCGCCCACTACGGCACGCCGGATCTCGACCGCTCGCCGGCTCTGGAGGAGAGTCTCTTCCGCCTCGCCCTCGCCCACCGCCGCCGGGCGCGGCAGGTCCCCCCGGTGCTCACCCTCCTCGAACGGCTGCTCGCCGCGGGCGGCCTGGAGGACGCCCCGGCGCTCCGCGACCTGCTCGACCGGATGATCGCCGAGACCCAGGGGCGCGAGCCGGCCGTCCACGACCTCGCCCGCGAGGTGCGCTACCGCGGCTTCGACCGGCCGCTCCTCCGTGCGGCCGGCGAGCGGATCTACGCCTCGGCGGAGGCCGACCTCGCCCGCCTGGGCGCCCCCGGCCTCTCTCCCGAGGAGCGCGCGGCGCGCATCGGCGCCCTCGTCGAGTGCACCGAGCCGCTCCACCGCCTGCTGTCGCAGCGTTTCGCCACCCAGGCCGGACGAGCGGAGCCCGGCGCCGCGGCCCTCCGGCCGGCGATCCTCGAAGTCATGCTGCGGCGCTACTACCGCATCCACCCCCTGACGGACGTCCGCCCCACGGCGTCCGCCGCCGGCCAGGACTTCGTCCGCGCCGACTACGACCACCAGGTGCCGGTGCGGGTGCTCGCCACCCATGCCGAGCACGCCCAGCTCGCGGCGGCCCTGGCGGCGGTGCGCGGCGAGATCGAAAGCATGGAGCGCGACGGGCGCGAGGTGGCGGTCGACCTCTATCTCTGGCGGCCCGCTCCGGCATCCTCCGGCACGCCCGAAGACGTGGCCGCCGAGATCGCGGCCCACCTCGCCGCGCCCGGCTTCCCCGCCGGCCTCCGTCGGGTGGCGGTCTCGCTCTCCGATCCCTCGGGGGTCGAGCACTTCACCTTCCGGCCGGAGACCGGCGGGACCGGCGGGTATGCGGAGGACCGTCTCCAGCGCGGCCTCCATCCGATGATGGCCCAGCGGCTCCAGCTCTGGCGGCTCGGCAACTTCCGCCTCGAACGTTCCCCGGCGCCCGAGGGGACCTACCTCTTCCACGGGGTGGCGGCGGACAATCCGCGGGACGAGCGGCTCTTCGCCCTCGCCGAGGTGCGCGACCTGACCCCGGTGCGCGACGCCTCGGGTCTCGTCGTCCAGCTCCCCCAGCTGGAGCACCTGCTGATGGAGTGCCTGGCGGGCATCCGCCGCTTCCAGTCCCGGCGGCCGGCCGGGGAGCGCCTGGAATGGAACCGGGTCCTCCTTTACGCCTGGCCGCCGGTCGACCTCGAGCCCGCGGAGCTCCTCGGGCTCGTCCATCGTATGGCGCCGCTCGCCTTCGGCCTCGGCCTCGAAAAGGTGGCGGTCCGCTGCCGCATCCCCGACCGTCCCGGGGGCGCCCTCCGCGAGTGGGTGCTCGAAATCTCCAATCCAGGCGAGGGGGAGCGGACGATCCGCTTCCGCAAGCCCTCCGCGGCGCTCCTGAAGCCGCTCCGCGAGTACGCCCAGAAAGTCGTCGAGCTGCGCCGCCGCGGGCTCGTCTATCCCTACGAAGTGGTCAAACGCCTCGCCCCGCGCCAGGAGACCCTCGCCGGCCGGCCGGCGGGCTCCTTCGTCGAGCACGACCTCGACGCCGCGGGCCGGCTGGTGCCGGTCGATCGCCCCTATGGCGGCAATATCGCCAACCTGGTGGTGGGGGTGGTGCGCAGCTTCACCCCGCGCCATCCGGAGGGGATGGCGCGGGTGATCCTCCTCGCCGATCCCAGCCGTGGCGCGGGAGCGCTGGGCGAGCCCGAGTGCCGCCGTATCCTCGCCGCTTTAGACCTCGCGGCGGAGCGGGGCTTCCCCCTCGAATGGTTCGCCATCTCGGCCGGCGGCGAGGAGCCCGACGGCGCCGCCCGGGTCCTCCGCCGGATCGTCGAGCACACCCGGGCGGGCGGCGAGATCAACCTCGTCGTCCACGGGCTCAACACCGGCGCCCAGCCTTTCTGGAACGCCGCGGCGACGACCCTCCTCCACACCCGCGGCACCCTCATCATGACCCCCGAAGGGACCATGGTGCTCGCGACCGCCCCGACGCCCGCGACGCCAGCGACGTCCGAGACCCGCATTGAAGCCGACGACGATTCCCGCGGCCGGCCGGAGCGCATCCTCGGGCCCCACGGGCCGGCGCAGTACTTCGCCCGCGACCTGGGCGAGGCCTGCCGAATGCTCCTCGCCCACTACGAGCACACCTACCGGGCGCCGGGCGAGCGCTTCCCCCGGCCGGCGCCGACGACCGATCCGCGCGACCGGGAGATCCAGGAGAGTCTGGAGATCGGCGAAGGTTCCCCGAACGCCCCGGACGGCGCGCCGCCGTTCGAGATCCGCCGGTTCCTGGCGGCGGTGGCCGATCAGGACCATCCGACCCTCGAACGTTGGTACGGCATGCGCGACGCCGAGCTGGCGGTCGTCTGGGAGGCCCACCTGGGCGGCCATCCGGTCTGCCTCGTCGGCTTCGAGGCCGAGACCCTCTTCCCCCGGGCCGCGAAAAAGGTGGCGCGGGCGATCGGCGCCGCCTCCGGCAACCGGCCCGTCGTCGTGCTCGCCAACCTGGCCCGCTTCGACGGCTCGCCCGAGTCGCTCCGCGCCGGCCAGCTGGAGTACGGCGCGGAGATCGGCCGCGCCCTGGTCGAATTCGCCGGCCCCATCGTCGTAGTGACCGCCGGACCCGCCGGCCACGCCGGACACTGCCGGGACGGCGTCTCGCTCGTCTTCTCGCCCGCGCTCAACGCCGGGATCGAGTCCGCCGCGCTCGGCGCCTCCCCCCCCGCCATCCCTCCCCAACGCCTGCGCCCCTGGCTGATCGAGGCGGTCGAGCGCGGCATGGAGAAGACGACGAAGGCACCGGGCCTTATACCTTAGCGAAAGGCAACGCCCTGGATGGATCGCCCCCATGCGGACCGGAGATAAGCCGCCCAGGCGTTTCCCTAGGAGTCCCGGGGGAGTTGTGGGATTATTGCCCGGTAGGGTGATGTTGACTGTTGCAAGGTAGGGTCTGACATGCCGATGAGACGTCGTATTCCGGTTTCCGCCATCGTGCTCCTCGCCGCGCTCACCGCGGTCTCCGCGCACGCCCAGAACATTACTGATCCCGACCTCTTCGGCAAGAGCCTCAAGGTGGCCAAAGAGGCGACGGACGAGTACGGGCACTACGACAACCCGGTCGAGCTGGCGCGCATCAACCGCATCGGCTACGAGCTCGCCCAGCACGCGGAATACCAGAAGATGCCGTTCACCTTCACCCTCGTCGACGAGGGGGTGCCGAACGCCTTCACCCTACCCGGCGGCCAGATCTTCGTCACCCGCGGCCTCATCGACCTCGGCCTCACCGACGACATGCTGGCGAACGTCCTCGGCCACGAGATCGGCCACATCGCGTTGGAGCACTTCCAGCGCATGCAGCGCAAAGCGACGATCATGAGCGTGCTGTCGAACGTCCTCCTCGCCGGAGTGCTGATCGGCGCCGAGCATAGCTCCGGCAAGAACCTCCCCAACACGCCCTACGACCCACGGGTCGGCTACGAGGACCCGCGCGGCAACGTCATCCAGGGCGCCGCGGCGGCGAGCCTGGTGGTCAACGAGCTGCTCTTGCGCAGCTACAGCCGCGAGCACGAGGACGAAGCCGACCAGGAAGGCCAGCGCCTGGCCGCGGCCGCCGGCTACGACCCCGACGGCGCCCGCCAGCTCTGGGGCGTGATGAACACCAAGACCCCCCAGGCGCGCGAGTACGGCTACCTCCAGACCCACCCCTTCGGCGAGGAGCGCCAGAAGGCCGCCCTGGCACGCAAGGAGAGCTGGAAGATCGAGGCCAAGCGCCCGGCGGACGACTACCGCATCCGCACCCAGACGGTGCTCATGACCTACCTCGAGCGCCAGAAGCCGGCCGGCCCGGAGGCGAAGATCCTCAAGGAGTCCGCCCTGAACGCCTGGCCGGTCAACGCGGTGGCCGAGCGCATCCGCCTCGAAAAGCTCCACGCCCAGCGCGACCAGGAGCTCACCCGACCCCTTCTCTCGCGCGACTACGGGAGCGTCATCCGCGCCTACAAGAAGACCCGCGAGGAGGTCGTCAAGCTCACCCCGCAGAGCCCGCTCCTCGCGACCATCGACAGCGAGGTCAAGGATTTCGACAACAAGTTGAAGGATCTCTACCCGCGGGCCGTCCAGGTGCTCAAGGGGGGCGTCTACGAGACCTCCTTCCTCGTCAGCTACCTGTCGAACTTCCCGCAGGCGCCGGAAGACCCCGAGGTGACCCTCGCCCTGGGCGACGCCTACAGCCGGCTCGGCAACCAGACCGAGGCCGTGACCCAGTACCTGGCGGCGATCCAGTCGGGCGACAACGTGGAGTCCAGGAAGGCGCACACGGGTCTCCGCAACCTCGTGCCCAACCTGAAAGAGCTGGCTGCCCTCCAGCAGCTCGTCGACCAGGACAAGGACGCCGACCTCAAACGCGCCGCGGCCGAGCGGCTCGACACCATGGCGAAGGCCTACGACGAGCTCAAGAACGGCGACGAGTACTTGAAGAAGTTCCCCAAGGGCCAGCACGTCCCCGAGGTTCTCGATCGCCTGAACGTCCTCGCCGATAATCTCTACGGCGAAGTCGTCCTCTACCAGGGTGTCGGCGACGCGGTGAAGGCGCTCGAACGGATCAACCAGATCCTCACCCACGCCCCGCTCTCCCCGGCCGCCGCACGGCTCCGCGATCGCGCGCAGATCGCCGGTCGTACCAGCTAGAGACCTCGGCCAGCCGCGGATTCTTCGTAGTTAGGGCGATTCGGTGAGCGCGCCCAGGAAGACCAGCTCACCATTCGGCAGCCGGCGGGCGAAGTCGCCGGTACGGTAGAGCCGATCCCCGGGAAGGCTCGAAAACGGATGCGGCACGAAACGCTCGGCGGTAACTTCCGGGCGATTCGGATCGCCGTCGGCCAGGACGCCGCCCAGATGGATCTCCCCGAGCAGACCGATCGCCACAGGATTTTTCTCGCGATCGAGAAGGTAGACCTCTCCGCTCTCGTTCCATTCGGAGGCCACCTGGTGCCTCTCCGCTCGCTCCAGAAGCGGCAGATCGGAAATCGGGCGGTCCGGCTCGGCCACCGCCGCGCGGAGCCAGTGGGTGAGATGCCCCATCCAGCGCTCGATCGTCGTGCCGTCGAAGAGATCGCGGCTGTACTGGATCGTCCCCGCGACGCCGCGGTCTGATTCCTCCAGCTCCAGGCTCAGAGGGGAAGGGGCCACGCGGCTCTCGATCGGTACCGACTCCCAGAGAAGATCGGCCAGCACGAAGCGCGGCGGGGAAGCGTTCCGCAGGACGAAAAGGGCATCAAAGAACGGTGAGACCGAAAGGTTCCGTTCCGGCGCCAGCGCTTCGACGACTTTCTCGAACGGCAGATCCTGGCAGGCATAAGCCTCCAGGGTCGCCTCCCGGGTGCGCTCCAGGAGCGTGCGGAAGGTCGGCTGGCCCGCGAGATCCCCGCGGAGCATCAGGGTATTGACGAAGGGGCCGATCAGTCCCTCGGTCCCCCAAAGGTTCCGATTCGCGAAGGGGGAGCCGACCGGAACGTCATCCCGGCCGGCATGACGGCCGAGCAGGGCCTGATATCCGGCGAGGAGAGTTATGAACAGGGCCGCGCCGCTCCGCCGGCTCAAGGTCAGAAGGTCGCGCGACAGCTCCTCCCCGAGATCCACCCTCCGGGAGCCGCTCCTCCGGGTGGAACGGAGCGGACGAGGTCGATCGGTCGGCAGATCGAGCGGCCCCGGCAGCCCGTCCATTCCATCCAGATGCCGCCGCCAGGCGCCGAGCCGCTCCTCCAGGATCTCGCCCTGCAGCCAGCCGCGCTGCCAAACGGCGAAATCGGCGTACTGGACCGGCGGCTCGGGGAAAGGCGAAGGGCGTCGCTCCCGAAAAGCGCCATAGAGCGCCGCAAGCTCGCGGACGAAGATCTCGACCGACCCAGGGTCGCCGGCGATGGAATGGAGCGTCGCCAGAACGAGGTGCTCGTCCTTGAACTGGTGAAGGAGCTTCAGCCGGAAGAGAGGCCCGCGGGCGAGGTCGAACGACCTCTCCGCCTCCTCCGCGGCCAGCCGCTCCACCTCCGAGCCGGCCAGGGCCGCGGGAAGCGCGGAAAGCTCGATGAAATCCGGGCCGACCGGCGCGGCGGGCAGCACAGCCTGGACCGGGTGACCGAAAGGGCTCGGAAAGACCGTGCGCAGCGATTCCTGGCGGCGCACAAGCTCGCTCCAGGCAGCGGCGAAAACCGAGAGGTCCAGTTTCCCCGTGAGGCGAACGGCGAACGGAAGGTTGTAGGCCGCGCTTCCCGGCACGAGCGGGTCGAGGCTCCACAGCCGCTCCTGGGTAAACGAGAGCGGAAGCTCGCCCTCCCGCCGCACCGGGACAAGCGGAGGGGCCGGCAGCGACGTTCCCCAGCGGATCTCAAAGACGGCGAGAGCCAAATCGGCGAGGGTCGAGATCTCGAACAGTCGCCGCAGCGGCAGCTCGATTCCGAACGCCCGCTGCAGCCGGGAGAGAACCTGGGTGGCCAGGAGCGAATGCCCACCCAGCTCGAAAAAGTTGTCGCCCACGCCGACTCGCGGCAGGCCCAGCGCATCGCTCCAGATTCCCGCCACGATCGCCTCGATGGGCGTGAGCGCTTCGGACCGGGACTCCTGGCTCGCCGGCAGCTCCGGCGCGGGCAGCCGCCGGCGGTCCACCTTGCCGTTGGGAGTGAGCGGAACGGCATCCAGCACGACGAAGGCCGCCGGCGCCATGTAGTCCGGCAGGGTCTCGCGGAGAAAAGCCCGCAGCTCGCCCGGCCGCGGACCCGGCGGCCGGCGGAACACCAGGTAGGCGACGATTTGCTTGTCCCCCGGACGGTCCTCGCGGAGCAGGAGGACGGCGGACTCCACCCCCGGGTGGCGAAGCAGGCGGCCCTCGATCTCCTCGAGCTCGATCCGGTAGCCGCGCACCTTCACCTGGCGATCACCACGGCCGAGAAACACCAGCTCACCGTTGGGCAGCACCCGGGCGAGGTCGCCGGTGCGGTAGAGCCGATGGCCGGGAAGGCTCGAAAATGGGTGCGGCACGAAACGCTCCGCGGTCACCTCCGGACGGTTCTGGTAGCCGCGAGCGAGGAGGCCACCGCCGACGCAGAGCTCCCCGGCCAAGCCGATCGGCGTCGGATTTCCCTCGCGGTCGAGGAGGTAGATCTCCGTATCCGGAATGACCCGTCCGAGCGAAACCTCGCCTTGCGACTCCGAGAGCGAAGGCACGTCCAGGTGGCCGAAGGTCGAAGTGATCGTCGACTCCGTCAAGCCATAGGTATTGATCAGCCGCGCGTGCTCGCCGGCATGCCGGCGCCACGACGACAGCCGCTCCGGGAGAGCCCGTTCGCCACCGAGGACGATGAGCCGCAACGACGGCGGCAGCGACAGGTCGTCGGTGTCGAGCTTCGCGACGATCTCGTGCCAGAACGGGGTCGGCAGGGCCATCACCGACACCGACCAGCGCCGGCAGGTCTTAAGGAACACCGCCATCGACTCCATCATTTCGTCCGTGCGCAGCACGAGCTCCGCGCCGCCCGTGAGGCAGGGCGAGATCTCCTCCAGGCTGGTATCGAAGCTGATCGAGCAGAACTGGAGGACGCGATCCCCCGGCTTTACGCCGTAGACCGGCAGCACCGTCTCGGTATAACTCGTGAGGGCGTGGTGGGAGATCATCCCGCCCTTCGGACGGCCGGTCGAGCCCGACGTATAGATCACATAGGCCAGCTGGTTCGGACGGATGTCGAGCTGCGGGCGCTCGGCGCTCTCCCCCTCCAGATCCTCCAGGTCGAGGAAAAGGGCGTGGCGGACGCGGCCGGAAAGCCTGCCGGCCACGCCGGATTGGGTGAGGAGAACGGGAGCCTCCGAGTCCGCGAGCATGAAGGCCAGCCGTTCCTCCGGATACGCCACGTCGAGCGGCACATAGGTGCCGCCGGCCTTGAGAATCGCGAGGAGCGCCACGATCAGCTCCGGCGAGCGCTCGGTCAAAACCGCCACCCGCACGTCAGGACCGACGCCGAGCCGGAGCAACCGGTGCGCCAGGCGGTTGGCCTGGAGGTCGAGTTCGCCATACGTCAGGCGCCGCCCGACATGAAAGAGCGCCGGGCTCTCTGGAGCGCGGTCCACCCAGCGCTCGAACATCGCGACGATCGAAGGGTTCCGAGGCGGCCGCGCCCCGTTCTCGTTCCATTCGGAGACCACCTGGTGCCGCTCTTCTCTCCCCAGGAGCGGCAGAGTGGAGATGAGGCGGTCCGGCTCTGTCACCGCGGCGCGGAGCCAGGTCGTCCAATGCCCCATCATGCGCTCGATCGTCGCACCGTCGAAGAGATCCCGGCTGTAGTCGATCGTCCCGGTGATTATCCCGTTCGATTCCAGGAGCTCCAGGCTCAAGGAAAATTGGGCCGCCGCGCTCTCGATCGTCACCGGCTCCAGCGAGAGATCGGGCAACAGAAGCCGCGCCGGCGGGGCGTTCTGCAGGACGAAAAGGACTTGAAACAGGGGGGACGTCGAGAGATCGCGCTCCGGCACCAGCTCGACGAGCTTTTCAAACGGCAGATCCTGGTGGGCATAGGCTGCCAGGGCGACGACCCGGGTCCGCTCCACAAGCGTTCGGAAGCTCGGCGGACCCGAGAGATCGCCGCGCAAAACCAACATGTTGACGAAAAAACCGATCAGTCCCTCGGTTTCCCAGCGATTCCGGTTGGCGATCGGGGAGCCGACCGGAATGTCGTCCCGGCCGGCGTAGCGGCCGAGCAGGGCCTGAAAGCCGGCGAGGAGCGTCATGAAGAGAGTCGCCCCACACTGCCGGCTCAAGCTCAGCAGGTCTCGGGACAGGTTCTCTCCGAGGTCCACATGCCGCGAGCCGGCGCGGTAGGAGGGCCGGGACGGATGGGGCCGGTCGGTGGGCAGATCGAGTTGCGAGGGCAGCCCCTTGAGGAGCCGCCGCCAGGCGGCGAGGTGTTCCTCCAGAACCTCGCCCTGGAGCCAGGCTTGCTGCCAGACGGAGAAATCGACGTACTGGATCGGCAGCTCCGGGAGCGCCGACGGGCGCCGCTCCCGAAACGCCTCGTAAAGCGCGGCGATCTCACGGAAGAGCACCCCCAGGGACCAACCGTCGGCGATGATGTGGTGGAGCGTTGCCAGGGCGAGATGCTCGTCTCGGGACCGGCGCAGGAGCTTCGCCCGCAGGAGAGGCCCGCGGCCGAGATCGAACGGTCCCGCCGCCTCCAGTCTCGTGAGGCGCTCGGACTCGCGAGCGGCGAGGCCTCGGGGGAGCGTCCCGAGGTCCACCACTGCCGGCAGGATCGGCGCCGCCGGCAGCACGACCTGGACGGGGCGACCGAGGACGCACGGAAAGATCGTGCGGAGCGATTCCTGGCGGCGCGTCAGCTCGCTCAAAGCGGCGGCGAACGCCGGAAGGTCGAGCTCCCCCTGAAGACGGACCGCGAACGGCATGTTGTAGGCCGAGCCTCCCGGCTCGAGCTGATCGATGAACCAGAGCCGCTGCTGGGCGAAGGAGAGCGGCAGCTCTCCCTCCCGGGATACCGGGACGATCGGGGGCGCCCAAGGGCCCACGCTTTGGAGGCTTTCCTCGATGCGCGCCGCGAGGCCGGCCAGGGTCGGCGTCTCGAACAGGCGGATCACCGGCAGCTCGACATTGAGGATCTGCCGCACTCGCGAGACGACCCGGGTCGCCAGCAGCGAATGCCCGCCCAGGTCGAAGAAACTCTCGTCCCGGCCCACCCGGGCGACTCCCAGAAGCTCCACCCAGATGCCGGCGAGCAGCTCCTCGGTCGACGAGAGGAGCGACGTCCCAGCTCCCGCCTCACGCTCCGGCCCCGGTGCTGGCAGCGCACGGCGATCCACTTTGCCGCTGGGGTTCAGCGGCAGAGCTTCGAGCAGCACCAAGGCGGCGGGAAGCATGTACTCGGGAAGTTTCTTCCCCATCGAGGAACGGAGCCCCGCAAGCGTCGGCCGCTCCCCCGACTCCGGCACGACATAGGAGACGAGCCGGCTCGCGCCCTGCTCATCGTCGGCCGTGGCGACGACCGCCTGCAGAACTCCCGGGCAATCCGTCAGTGCCCTCTCGACTTCCCCCAACTCGATCCGGAAACCACGAATCTTTACCTGATGATCGGCCCGCCCGAGGAACTCGATGCGACCATCCGGCCACCAACGCGCCAGGTCTCCCACCCGATACAGGCGAGCTCCGGGCTCGGCGACGCCGGAGAACGGATCCGGCACGAACCGCTCAGCGGTGAGACCGGGATGGCCGAGATAGCCGCGCGCCAGCCCCAGGCCCCCGATGTACAGCTCCCCGGGCACGCCGACCGGCACCGCTTCGTACGCGGAATCGAGCACGCAGAGCCGCGTATTTGCGATAGGTCCGCCGATCAGGATCGGCACCTCTCCCTCCCCCACCTCCCGCACCGTCGACCAGACCGTCGTCTCCGTCGGGCCGTACAGGTTCCACAGCGAGCGAACCCGCGGCAACAGCTCGCCGGCGAGAGCGGCCAGCAGGGCCTCACCGCCAGAGAGAGCGCAGAGGTGGCGATCGCCTTCCCAGCCGGCGTCGAGGAGCATCGTCCAGGTGGCCGGCGTCGACTGGAGGACCGTCGCTCCCGTGGCGCGGAGACGAGCCTGCAACCGAACGGGATCGACGGCCTCTTCATACGTCGCAAGCTCGACGCGCGCCCCGACCGACAGGGGGAGCAGCAGCTCCAGGGCGGCGATGTCGAAAGATACCGTCGTCACGGCGAGAAGGACGTCCTCCTCGCCCAGGCCAGGCCGCCGGCGCATCGAGCGCAGGAAATTGGCGAGGGCTCGGTGGGGAATCTGAACTCCCTTGGGCCGGCCCGTAGAGCCCGAGGTAAAAATCACATAAGCAAGGTTTTCGCCCTCGATCCCGATCGCCAGGGGCGCGCCGCTCTCGCGCTCGATCGCCGCTCTCTCCCGGTCGAGACAGAGAAGGGTGGCCCCTGTGTCCGATCCCACCGGTAGCGCCGGCAGCAGGTTTTCCTCCGTGATCACGACGGCCGGTCGTGCATCCAGAAGGATCCTCGCCAGCCGCTCTTGCGGGTGGCGCGGATCGAGCGGTACGTAGGCCCCACCGCTCTTCTGGACCGCGAGGAGCGCGGCCAAAAGAGTGGAGGTCCGCGCGAGAGCGATACCGACCCGCACCTCCGGCCCCACGCCGCACGAACGCAGGCGCCGCGCCAGTTGGTTCGCTCGGCGATCGAGCTCGCCATAGCTCAGCGCACCCCCCGAGGCGGCCACCGCCACGGCCTCCGGTGTCCGCGCAACTTGCGACTCGAAGTCCGCCAGTGCCGAGCTCCGGTCGGGGACGGTCTCGTCCGTGGCGCTCCACTCTTGGAGCTGCTGCCGCTCCGCCGCGCTCAGCAGGGTGAGCTCCGCGACCCGCCTTTCCGGGTCCGCCAGGGCCGAGCGGAGCAGATTCGCGAGATGGCCGAGCATCCTGTCGATCGTCGCGCCGTCGAAAAGGTCCCGGTTGTACTGGAGCGCGGCGCCGATCCCCTCCTCAGTCTCGGCCGCGGACAACGTCAGGTCGTACGCTACTCGACTTTCACCCAGGTCCAGCGGCTGCAGTTGGAGGTCCCCCAGCTCGAATCCTCTCCCGCCCAGGCCCAGCACCCAATCCACCAGTCCCATCTCCTCCGGCCGGCGGGTCCGGTGGAGGACGAACAGGGTCTGGAACACGAGAGAACGACTGGGATCGCGATCGAGCTGCAGGCGTTCCACCAGCCATCCAAAGGGAAAATCCTGCTGCCCGAAAGCCTCGACCGCGACCTTCCGCGTCGCTCCTAACAGCTCGTTGAAAGATCGAGCGCCGACCGCTTCGAGGCGGAGCGCAAGAGGGTTGACGAAGTAGCCGACCGTCCTCTCGAAGCCGACCCTTCGTCCCCCTGTGCGTCCAGACGTCGGCGCACCGACGACCACCTCGCCCTGCCCATACCGCGCGAGCACGGCCTGAAATCCGGCGAGGAGAGTCATGTAGAGCGTCGCCCGGTGCAGGTGCGAAAACGTCCTCAGCTCTGCCGCCAGCACCGCGCCGAGGCGGCGGCCCCGCGCACTGCCGGCATACGTCTGGAGCGGCGGTCGCGGTCGATCCGTCGAAAGGTCGAGAACGGGAAGCGGCCCGCGGAGCCGGGCCTCCCAAGAGCGCCCGAGCTCCTCGCCGCGCTCCCCGGCGAGCTCGCGCTCCTGCCAGGCCGGATACTCGGAGTAGGGACGGCCCGGGGAGCCCAGCCGCGCCGCCGGTCCACCAGCCTCCTGCCGATAGAGCTCTGACAGCTCGCTCAAGAGCATCGCGATCGACGTGAAGTCGGACACCAGGTGATGGAACACCAGCAAGAGCCGATGTTCCTCTTCTCCCGCGGACCCGACGCGGACCCTGAGCAGCGACCCGGAGGCGAGATCGAAAGGCCGGAAGGCTTCCGCCCGGAGATGTTCCTCCCAGGCCGCAGGCTCACCTGGGGAGATCTCCTCAATGAGAACATCCGCCGGCACCCGCGGCAGAACCTCCTGAAGCGGCTCTTCGTCGCGCACCACGAAGGCGGTGCGGAGGGCGACGTGCCGATCGACGAGGAGCTGGAAGGCTCTTCTCAGGGCTGTCCGGTCGAGGCGGCCAGAGATCCGCGCCGCGCCGGCGAGGTTGTAGGCCGCGCTCGCTGGGGACAACCGATCCGCGAGCCAGAGCGCTCTCTGGTTGGCCGAGAGCCGGCCGACATCGCCCACCGCGCCCACCACCGCCTCGGGCGTCGGAGACAGGGTGGGAACCTCACCGGCGGTGCGGATCTTCTCGGCAGCTTCCGCCACCTCCGCCAGGGTCGGGCCTGCGAACAACCAGTCGAGAGAGAGACGAGCTCCGAAGCGCTCCTCCACCCGGGCCTGGAGCTCCACCGCGGCGAGCGAGTCAAGCCCGAGGGCTGAAAGAGGTATGTGCAGACCGACCCGCTCGGGGGAGATCCGGAGGATCTCGGCCGCACAGCCGATCAGAAAGCCCTCGACCCCTGAATCGGCGGCGGGAGGGAGAACCTCCACGGGAGATGAGGGGGTGAGCATTCGATACCGCGTCTACGGTGCGGGTCTCAAACGCTCGTGACCCGATCGACTTTCGGGCGATTCCTAAATGTATTGCGGTACAGCTCCAGAAAAAATTCCTTGTAGAACTGCGGATAGGTATCGGGCGAAATCTTGTCGCCGATCAGTTGATGCAACTCGGGCAAGCGGTGGACCGGCGCGCTCGGCAGCCAGTGGTGCTCGATGTGGTAATTGTTGCCATTGGTAAACCAATAGCCAAACCATCCAGCACGGATCGTCCGGGTGTTGACGAGAATATCGTCGGTGTCGCTCGCCCGCTGCCAATGCTCGGGAAGCTCGATCAGGGCATGAGTGGGAATCGCGACCAACAACGGGAACAACCAAATTTTTAAAAAGAGAAGGGTATGGAACGCGATTGAGACCACGGCCATCGTCAACAGAAACAATGCGATCAACCAGTACTCGGTACGGATGCGGCGAGCCGCGCTCGGCTTGACACCGCGACTGAGCCGCCCACGGAGCGCCCAGGCGATCGACCTCAAGACCTCGCGATAGTGACCGACCATCAAAAGATGAGCGAGCAGTGGTTTAAAGCAGGTCAGTTGAGTATACCCATAGCTGAAAAACTCCCGGTTCTCGCTCGTACCCAAAAGCTTGTGATGTTGGAAATGGTGGTACTGATAGTCGGAGTACGCGACGAGCATCGGTAGACCGAGGAGAAATCCGGCTCCCCTGCTCGCCGCCTTGCTGGGGAGCCCGGTATTGTGAAGAGCCTGGTGCTGAAGCTCGGCAGCGTGAGCGAACATCAGGCCCAGGATCACCGTCCCCAAAAGGCCAAGAATTCCACCCGAAGCCAGAATCAACCAGATCGACAATCCCATGAGGCCCACACAGATCAGAAGGCGCATGACAAAGGGCGTGCTCTCGCTGCGATTGATCTCCCTGAGCTCCATCCCTTCGAGCGCTCTTCCCACGATTAGCATTTCCCTGTCTCCTGCACCCGCTAAAAAAACGACGCCGGTCTAAAATGTTATTAGGAAAGGTTTAGTTTGTCAATCCGCACTAATCCATGTTGGATTGCTTAAGTTAGTCTCGCGATGAAGACAACTACAGTGCACAGTCGATGTCTACTCCTGCCGTCCTGGGCGCTTAAAAAATGGCCAGGATGAGGTATTTTCTCCGCAGGATCGGCATCGGCATATCTCCTTGGTTTCATCGTAAATTTTTGAAATGGAGGATGCTCGCGTGAGGCCTTCCCCTCTGGGGGGCCGCGGGGGCTTCCCGACGCCCTCGTCCAGACTTGGGGGAGTTACGCTATTCTGCCCGCATGTGGCGGTACGTCATCGGGATCCTGGGCGGGTTGGGACCCTACGCTCATATCGAGTTCGAGCGGCGGCTGCTCGCCGCCTCCGGGAACCCGGCCGCGGATCAGGAGCACCCGGCATGGACCGTGGTGTCGATCCCTCAGACCCCTGACCGTACGACCGCTCTCCTCGCAGGAGGACCCTCGCCGGTGCCCTCGCTGCTGCGCGGCCTCGAGCGCCTCGCCGCTGGCGCGGATTTCGCCGTCATCACCTGCATCACCGCGCATGCTTTTCTAGCCGAGATCCGTCCCCACGCGGCGTTGCCGATCCTCGACATGGTAGAGCTCACCATGGCCGAAGCCGAAGAGCGGTTCGGCGGCACCCGGATCGGCGTTCTCGCCACCACGGGTGCGCTCCGGAGCGGCGTCTACTCCCGGATCGACATTCCTCGGGCTCCTGGCTTTGGGCTCGTGTCCCTGCTCGATCTGCCCGCAGGAGAGACACTCCAGGAGGAACTGGTCATGCGTCCCATCTACGGACCGCTCTCTCAGGGCCAGCGTCTCCCGGGTGGCCTCAAGTCCGGTGGCGACCGGGATCCGGAAACCGGCAGCCCGCACCGCGCGACGCTCACCCGGGCGGTCCACCTGCTCGCCGATGCCGGCGCCTCGTGCGTGGTGACGGGATGCACCGAGATTCCTCTCGCTCTCGGCCGTGACGCGATCGAGGGTATCCCTCTCCTCGATCCGCTCGATATCGCGGCCCGCGCGGCGGTCCGTATCGCCCGCGGCGACATCCCGCTACCCTGAGCCGGAGCGCTCGTTCGCGAGGTGCTCCGCGGCTCGGGCGAGATCCGCCTCGGCGGCGGCCGCCCGACGCTTGACCGCGGCGGCGGTGCGCTCCGCGGCGGCCGTCTGCCGGCGCGCCTCCGCCGCCGCCCGTTCGGCGGTCGCCGCCTCGATCGCAAGGGCGGCCACCTTCTCCTTCGCTGCTTCCACCGCGGCCGCCGCCCGCTCGATCCGCTCCCGTTGCCGGGCCAGGGCGTGAGCGCGACGGGCCTCCTCGGCTTCCTCGGCCCTCTCGCGCTTGGCGGCCGCAGCCCGACCTTCCTCGAAAGGCGCCTCCTTGCGCTTCAGGAGGCGCGCAGGCCGGAGGGGGGCTTCCTTCTCTGCTGCGGGCGCGGGCGCCGGCACCAGCCGCAGCCCGGAGAGCACCTCGAAGCCGGGCGGATCGAGGTCGGCGTCGAGATAGCCGCGCTCTCCGGAGGCGGCCGCCGCCGGACTGAAGGCGAGAGCTTCGAGGTTCCGCCCGATCCGCTCGGCGATGGCGCCGCCCGTACCCTTCCCGCCCTCTTCAAGGAGGGAGAGGGCGCGGCGGCGGAGATCTTCGATCTGCCGCCGCGCCCCCCCCAGGGCTTCCCTGAAGGCGTCCGCCCCACGCCCGGCGACGGCCTGGCCCTGGGCGGCGCGGGCCCGCTTCCCGGCGGCGAGGAGCTCTTCCATCCGCTCCCCCTCACTCCTAAAGAGCTGGTTGACGGCCGAGACGGAGAGGCTCGGCTTGCGGAGCGCCAGGACCGTCGCGGCGTCCGCCTTCCTGCCCTCGCCCGAGAGCCGCTTGGCGAGGGCGTTGCGCGCCGCCGTCCAACCTTCGTGGGGCAACCCGTAGAGCTCGGCGATCTCCCTCTCCAGTGTCTGCCTTTTTCCGGCCATCGAATTCGGGCCCCCCAGGGCCGATCGTATCGTCGACCACAAAGATTCCAAAAAGCTCAACGGGGGAGGCTCGCTTTCCCCGGCCACCTGCACCTGACTCTTATAGTTGGGAAAAAATCAAAGCCGAAAGCCTTGGGCTAATGTTGAGTCCAGGTCTCGTTAGAGCTTAGTGTTGCCAAAAGTTGGTGTGTCAAAATGGCTCCGTGCTCTCATGGTGAAAGTGCGGACGGCCGTGGGTCCATGTTCAGCAGCACTCTTTGGAGGATGCAACTGATGAGGACGAGAAGCTTGAAGTATGTGGCTATGGTGTCGTGTGGTTTGTTGGCCGCAGCCGGTCTGATGGCTCAGGAAGGCCCCGTTTCCAAGCTGGGCAAGCCCGAGAATCCTCGGATCATCTACTTCCCTGCCAAGGGTCAAGAGAAGCAGTTGATTGAGAAGGCGAACCCGACCAACCACGGGGGACCCGTGATTCCCTCGGCCAAGGTCGTCTTCATTTTCTGGGGCCCGACCTTCGCCAATGCCTCCTCCCCCGACCACACCTACGCGACGACCCTCCAGGCCTTCCGTAACCAGTATGGCACGAATGGCGAATACAACACGATCACGCAGTACAGCGGCAGCAACGGCACCGTCGCGCTCACGAACCTCGCGGCCGGAACGGCCGACAGTTTCGACACCACCACGCCGCCGACCAACGTCACCGACGCCAAGGTGCAGGCCGAGGTCAACAAGTATCTGACCACCCACACCAAGGACAACAGCACGATCTATGAGGTCGTCATTCCCAGCACCTCGTACTCTTCGAGCGGCGGCAGCGACTCCTGCGGCGGCCCGAGCCTGGCCTACTGCGCGTACCACAGCTGGATCGGCAGCGGCACCACCGCCACCAAGTACGCCATCGAGCCCTATCCGAGCTGCAGCGGCTGCCAGGTTTCGGGCTGGACCGCGGTGCAGAACGAGGAGCACTTCGTCACCCACGAGACCCGCGAGGCGGTGACCGATCCCACGGGCTCCACCTGGTATGACTCCTCCGGCAACGAGCTCGACGACAAATGCGCCTGGTCGCCGACGCCCTTCCTCTCGGGTGGCTATGGCTACCAGTACGAGTGGTCGAACGCCAACGGCGGCTGCGTCAAGACCCGCTAAAGAAAACCCTTCGAAGGCAGGCAGAGCCCCGGCCGCGGTCGGGGCTCTGCTTTTTGCGCCGCGGTTTTTCCCGCCCGCCAGGATAGACTTCCCCGCCTTGGGGGAGGAGCCCTATCGAATGCGCATCCTGGTAGCCTTGGGCGGCAACGCCCTCCTGCGCCGCGGCGAGGCGATGACCGCCGAAAATCAACGCCGGAACGTCCGTATCGCAGCCGAGGCCCTGGCCCCCCTCTGCCGCGAGCACCAGCTCGTCATCTCCCATGGCAACGGCCCGCAGGTCGGCCTCCTGGCGCTCCAGGGCGCCGCCTACACGAAGGTCGCGCCCTATCCGCTCGACGTCCTGGGCGCCCAGACCGAGGGGATGATCGGCTACATGATCGAGCAGGAGCTGGGCAACATCCTGCCCTTCGAGCAGCCGCTCGCGACCATCCTCTCGATGGTCGAGGTCGATCCCGACGACCCCGCCTTCGCCAAGCCGACCAAGCCGATCGGTCCGCTGTACAACGAAGAGGAGTCGCGGCAGCTCGCCGCCGAGAAGGGCTGGGTGATGGCTCCCGACGGCGACCAGTTCCGGCGGGTGGTGGCCTCGCCTCTCCCCAAACGGATCTTCCAGCTTCGCCCCATCAAGTGGCTCCTGGAGCACGGCTGCATCGTCATCTGCGCCGGTGGCGGCGGCATCCCCACCATGTACGCCGCGGGTCGCCAGCTCCACGGGGTGGAGGCGGTGGTCGACAAGGATCGGGCGAGCGCTCTGCTCGCCCGCGAGATCGGCGCCGACTTTTTCATCATGGCGACCGACGCCGATGCCGTCTACCTCGACTGGGGAACGGAGCGGCAGAGGGCGATCAAGACGGCCTCGCCCAAGGCGCTCGCCGCCCACGACTTCGCCGCCGGCTCGATGGGTCCCAAGGTCGAGGCGGCGATCGACTTCGCCGTCCGCACGGGCAAGCCCGCCGCCATCGGCGCCCTGGCCGATATCCTCCGCATCCCCCGCGGCGAGGCGGGAACGATCGTCGCCCCGGACGCGGGGGACGACGCGGGGGACGAGATCGCTTTCTACTGAGCGGCTTTCTCCGCGGGCGCAAGGCACGGGTAGACAGAACCGCGGTGGCGTTGTATCGTCACCGGGATCTCTTCTTCCCGTGCCGCCGTGCTCTTCTACGCCGATCTTCACGTCCATTCCAAATACTCCCGGGCGACGAGCCGGGAGGCGGATCTCAAGCACCTCGCCCTCTGGGCACGCCTCAAGGGTTTGACGGTCGTCGGGACCGGCGACTTCACCCATCCGGCCTGGTTCGAGGAGATCCGCGACAAGCTCGTCCCCGCCGAGCCCGGGCTCTTCCGGCTGCGCCCCGATCTCGAACGCGAGCTGGATGGGCGGCTCCCCCCGAGCTGCCGCGGGCCGGTGCGGTTCCTCCTGGAGGTCGAGGTCTCGACCATCTACAAGAAGGGCGACCGCACGCGGAAGGTCCACCACCTCCTCTATGCCGCGACCCTGGACACCGCGGCGCGACTGCGCGAGAAGCTGGGGGCGATCGGTAATCTCGCCGCCGACGGCCGGCCCATCCTCGGTCTCGACTCGCGGCACCTTCTGGAGATCACGCTCGCGAGCGGGCCGGACGCCTACCTCGTCCCGGCGCACGTCTGGACTCCCTGGTTTGCCGCCCTCGGCTCGAAATCCGGTTTCGACTCGATCGAGGAGTGCTACGGCGACCTCGCGCCGCACATCTTCGCGATCGAGACCGGCCTCTCTTCCGATCCGCCGATGAACTGGCGGGTCTCCCGGCTCGACCGCTTCACCCTGGTTTCGAGCTCGGATGCCCACTCGCCCCCCAAGCTCGGCCGCGAGGCGAGCGCCTTCGCGACCGACCTCGACTACTTCGCCATCCGCCGCGCCCTGGAAACCGGCAGCGGCTTCGCCGGCACCGTCGAGTTCTTCCCCGAGGAGGGCAAGTACCACCTGGACGGTCACCGCGCCTGCGGGGTACGCATGGAGCCCGCCGAGACCCGGAGCGCCTCGGGGCTCTGCCCGGCCTGCGGCCGGCCGCTCACCGTCGGCGTCCTCTCCCGGGTGGAGGAGCTGGCCGACCGCCCCGATGTCTCCAATGTCTCCGGCGCCCCCGGTCCGGCGCCACCGCCGCGCGCCGCGCCGTTTCGCTGCCTCGTCCCCCTGCCGGAGGTGCTCTCCGAGCTGCGCGGGGTGGGGGTCACGTCGCAAGCCGTGCAGCAGGAGCTCTTCCGACTGATGTCGAAGCTCGGCCCCGAGATCGACATCCTCGAACGTCTCCCCCTGGAGGATCTCCGGAAGGTAGGGGACAGCCTCCTGGTCGAGGCTCTCACCCGGCTGCGCGCCGGGGAGGTGCACCGGGACGCGGGGTACGACGGCGAGTATGGGGTGATCCGGCTCTTCGCGCCGGATGAGCTGCGGCAGCGGGAGATCGTGGCGCCACTTTTCGGGGGTATGGAAGGAGCGGAGGAGCACCCGAACCGAACCGAGAAGTCGCCGCAGAATCCACCGGCGCCGGGCGGACCGTCCCTCCCCCCTGGGCGGGAGGCGGTTGGATCAGGGGGGAGGCCAGGAGGGGGGCGCCTCGCGGAGGTACGACCCCCGGCCGGCTCGACGGTCTCCTCTCACCTGGCCACCCTCGACCCCGAGCAGCGCGCCGCCGCCGAGATCGTCGACGGCGCCCTCCTCCTCGTCGCCGGCCCGGGGACCGGCAAAACCCGGACTCTCACCCACCGGCTCGCCCACCTGATCGCCGAGCGCGGGGTGGCGCCGGAGAGCTGCCTCGCCCTCACTTTCAGCCGGCGAGCCGCGACCGAGATGGAAGAGCGCCTCTCGACCCTTCTCCCCACGGCCGCCGGCCGGATCACCGTCTCTACCTTCCACGGCCTCGGCCTCCGTCTCCTCACCGAGCAGGCGGAGGCGGCCGGCCTCGCCCCCGGCTTCAGGATCGCCACCCCGGTCGAACGGACCGAGATCGTCCGCGACCTCTTCGGCCTCTCCCCCAGCTCCGAGCGCCGTGCCGACCGCCTGGCGGAGTCGATCGGCCGCTGGCGCCGGCAGGGCGGGCAGGAGGAGAGCGAGGAGAACGATCCCGAGCTCCCCGGCCGGGCCGCGGCCTACGAGGCCGCCCTCGCGAACCGCAACCTCCTCGACTTCGACGACCTCCTCCTCCGGCCGCTCGCCCTCTTCGGCGCCCGGCCCGACCTCGCGGCCCTCTACCGGGAGCGCTTCCGCCACCTCTCGATCGACGAGTACCAGGACATCGATCCCTTGCAGTACGCCCTCGTCCGTCTCCTCGCCTCGCAGGCGGGCAGCCTCTTCGCCATCGGCGACCCGGACCAGTCGATCTACCGCTTCCGCGGGGCGGACGTCGGCTTCTTCCTGCGCTTCCGTGAGGACTGGCCGGGCGCCCGGGTTCTCCACCTCACCCGCAACTATCGCTCGACCCGCACCCTGGTCGCCGCGGCGTGCCAGGCGATCCGTCCCGGCAGCCTCGTCCCCGGGAGGCGGCTGGTGGCGGTGCGCGACGGCGCCTCCCCCCGGGTGGGGATCGAACGGGCGGCCTCCGAGCGGGCCGAGGCCGAGCTCGTCGTCCATACCCTGGAGCGGCTCGTGGGCGGCACCTCCGGCTTTTCCTTCGACAGCGGCCGGGTGGACGGCCGGGAGGCGGGGAATGCCGGGAAGGCCGGCACCGGAGAATCCCTCTCCTTTTCGGACGTCGCGATCCTCTATCGGACCGAAGCCCAGACGCCGGCGCTCTTGGAAGCCCTCGGCCGCTCCGGCATCCCCTTCCAGAAACGCTCCCACCGCCCGCTCGCCGAAAGCGCCGGAGTACGGACGCTCCTCTCTCACCTCACCGCGCCGAGCGATCGCCTGCGGCCCGCAAGCGCCGAGGCGCTCCTCGATCGGGCGGTCGCGGAACGGACTGCGGCCGATCCCGCCGAACGCATGGCCCTCGCGGCCGCCGCCGAGCTCCTCCGCCCCGCCGCCGTCCGCGCCGGGGACGACCTCGAGCGCCTCCTCGCCGAGGTCGCCCTGGAAGGCGAGATCGACACCTGGGACCCGCGGGCCGAGCGGGTCTCTCTCCTGACTCTCCACGCCGCCAAGGGCCTGGAGTTCCCCGTCGTCTTCCTGGTCGGCTGCGAGGATGGCCTCCTCCCGCTCACCTTCCCCGGGGCTGTTGCGGAGAGAAACGAGGCGGATCTCGCCGAGGAGCGCCGACTCTTCTTCGTCGGGATCACCCGCGCCCGCGACCGGCTCTTCCTCTTCCACAGCGCGCGGCGAAGCCTCCACGGCGAGAGCCGCGAGCGCCGGCCCTCTCCGTACCTCGCCGATCTCGAAGCGGCCCTCCTCGACCGCGGGGAGGAACGCTCGCCCGCCGCGCGGCGACCCGAGCAGATGCGTCTGCTGTAAGGAGGGGAGGGTGGGGCTTAGGCGCGCTCAATGAACTAGACGTCTGATCTGGGGCAGATCTGGCTCCTAGCTCGCCTGCCAGAGCCCGAGCCGATTGCCCTCGGGGTCCAGGAAGCGGGCGAAGCGACCGAGCAACTTCGGCGTCTCCGGCGTGCCGATCGGGGTGATCAGCAGGTCGACCGTTCCGCCCGCCTCGGTGATCCGCTCCAGGCACTCTTCCAGGGTCGAGCCTTCGATGTGGATCATGAGGAGCGGCTGGTCCCCGGCGAAACCTTCCGCACCCCCGGCAGTCAGGCCGCCGTCGATCCCCTCCCGAGCGGTACCTTCCTTCTGGAGCGCCGCCTTCACCCGGAAGTAGACCGGCCCGTCCCAAGCGAGGGGCTCGATCGTCCAGCCGAAGACCTCCCGGTAGAAGCGGGCCGCCCGCTCGGGGTCGCGGGCGGGGATCTCGAAATGGCCGACCGTGGCGCGCACCCGGTGACTCTACCCCGATCCTCGCCGCTACAATCCTCCCCATGCTAAGAGACGCCTTCCCGCCCGCCCTCGCCGGGGCTCCCCTGACGCCTCAGGCCCTCGGGGCGGCCGTCGCGGCGCTCGCCTCCCGGGGGAGCGAAGCCCTCGCCGAGATCGGTCCGGCGGCTCTGCTCGCCGCCTGGGCGGAGACGGTCGAGGCGTTCCTCGATCCCGGCTCTCCCGAGCGGCGGGCGCTCGCTCCCGTCCTCGCCCGGCGCTGCCGGCTCTCCCCCGAAGGGCTCGCCGCCGGGCTCGCGGCGGTGCTCGGAGGAGTCCGGGAGGCCCCCGCGACCGCGCTCTTCGACCGCGTCCGGGGTTTCTCTCCAGGACCGCGGGGGCTGGTGCTCGCCGTCCTCGCCGGCAACCTGCCGGCGCTCGCCGTCCAGCCCCTGCTGCCCGCTCTGGCGCTCGGCCGTCCCGTCTTCCTCAAGTCCCCTTCCAGCGAGCCCTTCTTCGCCCCCGCCTTCCTCGCCGCCCTCATCCGGCGGGAGCCGCGGCTGGCGGCCGCCGTCGCCGCCGCCGCCTGGCCGGGGGGCGACGCGGCCCTGGAGGCGCCGGTCCTCGCCGGGGCCTCGACCCTCCTCGCCTATGGCGGCCTGGAAACGCTCGACGATCTCGAACGGCGGGCTCCCGGGAAGCTCGTGCGCTATGGGCCGAAGACCAGCCTGGCCCTCGTGGGGAAGGAGGTCGAGCCGGCGGCGATCGTTTCCGGATTGGCGCGCGATGTGGCGCTCTTCGATCAGCGCGGGTGTCTCTCGATCGCGGCGGTCTACACGGCAGGCGACCCGGAAGAGCTGGCGGCGCGGCTCGCGGCGGCCCTGGGAGAACTCGCCGGGCGGTGGCCGCCGGGTCCTGCCGAGACCGCCGTGGCAGCGGCCGTCCAGCAGCTCCGCGCCACCGCCGAGATGCGGGGGCTCACCCTTCTCTTTCCTGGCCGGGCGCTCGGGCAGGGGCTCGGCGCGGGGACGGTGATCGTCGAGCCCGAGCCCGCCTTCCATCCCTCGCCCGGCCTGCGCACGGTGCGAGTCCACCCCGTCCCCGACCTCGCCGCGATCCCCGCGATCCTCGCCCCCTGGCGGGGTCAGCTCCAGGGAGTGGCGCTCGCCGGGGCGGACGCCTGGCGGCTCGCCAACGATTCCCCCGACCTGGTGGACCTGGGGATCTCCCGGACGGTCGTCCCGGGGGAGCTGCAGAGCCCTGATGCCTCTTGGCACAACGGCGGGGTCGATCCGCTCGCCGCGCTCTCGGGGCCTGTGCGTTAGCGGGACGCGGTGACGCCGGCCCCGGTGAGGATGGTGGCGAGCGAGGTCTCCGGCGAGCTCCAGGCGTTGGCGGTCAACCGTCCGGCTTCCTTGCCGTTGATGAAGACGATGCCGGTCGGCACCCCGTTGATGCCGAACTTCTTGGCCTCGGGGACGTTCGCCATGCCTGTCTTCGGCAGCCCGAAGTACTCGAACTTGATCTTCGAGCCCTTGATCTCGTCCTCGATGCGGAGGAGCTGCGGCAGGGAGTGCTGGCAGTGCGGGCACCAGGAGCCGAAGAAGACCCGCACGGTCACCGGCGCCGTCGAACGCTTGAGAGCGGCGATCATCTGGCTGTCGGGGTGGTAGTTCTTCGCTCCGGTCACATAGATCGGCGGGCTGTAGGCCCGCAGGTCGTTCGCCCCGTGGAGGCCGAGGAGCGGCGGTCGGCTCTTGAGCTGGACCGGATGCTTGTCGACCGTGAAGCTCACCGTGCCTTCAGCGCTGACGGTGATCGGTCCCTGCGGGGCGAGACCGGCGTCCCCGAGGAGGTTGACCGAGCCGTCCGCCTGCTTCGCCACCTTCATCAGCTGGACGGTCTCGGCCGTCTGGGTGCTGACGGAGAGGAGGACGGGCGAGGTCAGCCGGGAGCTCAGGACGAGGAAGGCGGGGACGCGCTCGGAGAAGTAGACCTCGGCGTTGGGGACGTCCTTGCCGTCGATGACCACGAGGTAGTCCCCGTTCGGATGGAACTGCTTGGGACCGGAGTCGGCGGGCACCGCCTGGGCGAGCGCGGGCAGGGCTCCCAGGAGGAAGGCCGCGGCGGCGGCGGGCAGCAGGCGGCGGGTTGGGCTGTACGTCATGGTCGTCGAACCTCGTCGTGAGCTTGAGTCGTAGAGACCGGCGGAGCGCTGGCCGAGGCCAGCTTCGAAGGGGAATTGAGGGGTGGAAGACCGCTGAAGGTGCGGGTGACGCGGCCGTTCGCGACCACGAAGGAGCGCGGCAGCCGGCGGTAGAGCGGGCGCAGGATCGCCCCCGGCGTCTCGACGACGGGGAACGACGGCGCGAAGCGCCAGAAGAAGGCCTGCTTCGCTTCCGCCGTGACGTCGGCGAGCACGAGCACCGCGGGCTCCCGGCCGCTCGTCGCGTAGGCGTTCAGGGCCGCCACGGACTTCTGGAAGCCGGGGTCGGCCAAGTCGGCGAGCACCACCAGGTGGGTCCCGGCATGGAGGTCGGTGGCGACGGCATCGAGGCAGACCCGGTCGTTCCCCGTCCCGGCGCACATGCGCTGGATCTCCGCCCCCGGCTTCAGACGGGTGGCGAGATCGTCGAGCGGCAGGCTCGGCGCCTTCCAGGCGAAGACCATCGCTCCCACGGCGAGGACGGCCGCGAGAGCCGTCCGGGCCGCCGGCCGGCGGCGGGTGGCGTCTCCGCGGCGCCCGAGAAAGGCGAGGGCAAGAGCGGGGACGAGGAGGAGGAGATCCTGCCAGAAGGCCGCCTCAGGGGAGCGCACGACGAGGTTGCCGAAGCAGCCGCAGCCCGCCGCGTCCGGCGCCACGCCGTGGGCGGCGAGCCAGTAGGTGCGCCCGGTCAGGAAGAGGAAGAAGGCGACGAGGAGCGCCGCCGGCACCAGCACCCAGAGCCGGCGGACGCCGAGGAGGAGCGCCGCTCCCAGCCCCACCTCGAGCCCGAGGGCCAAGAGGGCGACGGCCTGGGCGGAGAACAGGAAATCGAGCTTCTCCCCATGGATCTGTTGGGCGAAGGCGAGCGGATCGAGCGCCTTGGCCCAGGCGGCGACGAGGAGCACCCCGCCCAGGAAGGCGGCACCCAGCGCGCCGAGCCCCCGGAGCACCCGGAGCGAGGGGAGGCCGGAGGCGGGGAGCGACAGCGGTTCGGAGCGGGAGATCGTCACCCTTCCATCCTAGCGGCGAGCGTTTCAGGCTGCAAGCACAGGAACCTTCAACCCACGCCGGCCTCGGCCTCTTCCCTGCCCCTAAGGCTCCCTGCGGCCCCGGAGGTAGTCGGTCAGGCGGGACCACAGGCCGGTGTCGGAGGGCGCGGCCGGCGGGGGCGGCGGGAGCGGTCCGGCCGCTCCGGCGGGCGAGCTCGGCGGGCTTGGCGGGAGGACCGAGAGCGGCGAGGGCGTGGTTACAGAAGTCGGCGAGGTCGGCGGGGTCGGCGGGGGTCGGTTCTCGACCTCGCGCACTGACATCGGCAGCTCCGCCGGGGAGGCCACGATCGCGCCGCTCGCGTCGCGCGGTCGGGTCTCGGCGGTCGACGACCGATCCCCGGTTTCAGCGGCGGTCGCGACATCCGCGACATCGGTCCGCGGCTCGGGAGCGGCGGGTGACTCCGGGGGGAGCCGGGGCAGGCCCACCGGCGTGGCGGCCGCCCGCGGTCCGGCGGCCGCCCGCACCACCCGCTGCCGGAAGCCGGTGCCATCCCACAAATCCGCCGCGGTGCCGGAAGGCTCCGCCCCCAGGCCGGCCGTCGGGACGACCCGCGGCACCCGGTCGGCGGTCAGGTCGGCGCCGCAACCGGGGCAGCGCCCCCCGGCGGCACCGTGGATCGGCAGGCCGCAATCGGGGCAGAAGAGGCTGACCTCCCCGGTCTCGATCCGCTTGCCTCCCGGCTCGGCCTCGCCGGCACGGACCCGGCGCAGGAAGAGCTCGGTCTCCCCGATCACCAGGCGGTCGCCGTCCTCGACCACCGTCTCCTTGTCGAGCCGCTTGCCGTTGACGTAGGTGCCGTTGCTCGATCGGAGATCCTGGAGGGTCACCCGCCCCTGGCGCACCGAGAGGAGGGCATGGCCCCGGCTGACGCTCGGATCGCGCAGGACGACGCCGCAGCCACGGCTCCTCCCGAGGGTGACCTCACCCTCCCGGAGATCGATCCTCCGCCCCTCGTATTCGAGGAACCAGGCCTCATCGCTCCCGCTCGTCATCATCTCCACGACCGGATCACCCGGAGCCTCCGGGAATTGAAGTCATTGAATCGAGACCCCAATTATAGCAGAGGGAAATCGAGCGGCGGCGCAAGTTGGGAGGGTGTCCACCGGAGCCCCGCGCCTACGGCGCCACCGCCAGGGCCGGCAGGGGCCATTTGAGATGCCGGCGCAGCTCGTCGGCGGTGGGGCTCGGGACCTCCTCCAGGAAAGGCTCTAAGGGACCCGAGTAGAGAAGCTCGCCGCCGTGGTCGCCGCCCCCGGGCCCCAGGTCGACGATCCAGTCGGCGCGGGCGATCAGGTCCGGGCTGTGCTCGACGACGACCACCCCGTCGCCGCGCTGCACGAGCCGGCGGAGGGTGTGGTAGAGGAGGTCGATGTCCGAGAGGTGGAGCCCGGTCGTCGGCTCGTCGAAGAGAAAGAGTTGGCGCTTGAGGGTCGCGGGGCGGTCCAGGAAGCTCGCGAGCTTCAGCCGCTGCGCCTCGCCGCCGGAGAGGGTCGACGTGGGCTGCCCCAGGCGCAGGTAGCCGAGGCCGACCTCCGTCAGCGTGCGCAGGCGCCGGCAGAGCCGCCGCTGGTCGGCGAAGGCGTCGAGCGCGGCGTCGACGGTCAATTCCAGGGTCTCGGCGATGTTCCGGCCGCGGTAGCGGACGGCGAGCACCTCCGGCCGGAAGCGGCGCCCCTGGCACTCCTCGCAGGGAACGGTGACCGGCGCCATGAACTGCATGTCGACCTCGGTGACCCCGGTCCCCTGGCAGACCGGGCAGCGCCCCAGCTCGACGTTGAACGAGAAGTGGGCCGGGGTGATGCCGCGGGCGCGGGCGTCGGGGCTCGCCGCGTAGAGCTTTCTGATCTCGTCGTAGGCCTTGATGTAGGTGATCGGGTTCGAGCGGCTGGAGCGCCCGAGCGGCCGCTGGTCGACCAGGGTGACGTCTTCTAAATCGGCCAGGCCCACGAGCGAATCGACCTCTCCCGGCTCGACGTCGACGACCCCGCGGGCGCGCTGGTAGGTCCCATAGAGGACGTTTTCGACCAGGGTCGACTTGCCCGAGCCCGACACCCCGGTGACGGCGACCAGGACCCCCAGGGGAAAGTCGACGTCGAGGTTCTTCAGGTTGTGGGCGCGGGCGCCGCGCACCTCGACCCGGGGGAGGTGCTGGAGCTCGTCGTCGAGCGATTCCCGCCCCTGCTCGCGTCGGAAGCGGGCGACGTGGCGGCGGGCCGGGGTCGGTGGCCGCTCGCGGAGATACTTGCCGGTCAGCGACTCCTCGCTCGCGAGGATCTCCTCGATCGTCCCCTCCGCCACCACCGCGCCGCCGTGCTCCCCCGCCGCCGGCCCGAGGTCGATGATGTGGTCGGCGCCGCGGATGATCGTCCGGTCGTGCTCGACGACGAGCACCGTGTTGCCGCGCGCCGCCAGGTCCCGGAGGAGCGAGAGCAGGCGCTCGCTGTCCTGCGGGTGGAGACCGATCGTCGGCTCGTCCAGGACATAGAGGGTGCTGGTGAGCCCCGAGCCCAGGGCGGCGGCGAGGTGGATGCGCTGGGTCTCGCCGCCCGAGAGGGTGCGCGCCTGGCGGTCGAGCGCCAGGTAATCGAGCCCCACCCGGTGGAGCACCTCGACCCGCTCGGAGAGCTCCTCGATCAAATGCCCGGCCACCTCGCGCTGGCGGGCGCTCCACGGGCGGGAGGCGAGCCAGGCCCGGAGCTGCTCGACCGAGAGGGCGGTCAGCTCCGGCAGCGAGCGGCCGAAGAGGTGGACGGCCAGGGCCTCGGGGCGGAGCCGGGTGCCGCCGCAGTCCGGGCAGGGGGTGTAGGAACGATAGCGGGCGAGGAGCACCCGCACGTGCACCTTGTAGGTCCGCTGCTCCAGCCAGGAGAAGAAAGCGGAGAGGTTGGTGAACTTCCCACCCCCGCTCCAGATCCACTCCCGGTCCTCCGCCGGGAGATCCTGCCAGGGGACGTCGAGCGGGACCTTCCGCTTCTTGGCGGCGGCGAGGAGCTCGTCGTAGAGCTCCTCATAGGCCGGAGTGTTCCAGGGCGCGATGGGGCGCTCGGCCAGGCTTTTCCGCGGATCGGGGACGACCCGTTCGCGGTCGATACCGATCACCCGGCCGAAGCCCTGGCAGGTCGGGCAGGCGCCGAGCGGCGAGTTGAACGAGAAGAGCGGCGGGGTGGGCCGGCGAACGACGGTGCCGCAGACCGGGCAGGAGAGCTCGCGGCTGTAGAGGCGGACGACGGTCTTCCCCTGGCTGTTCCCTGTGCTCCCGGTACCCTCGCCGCGCGCCTCGACCCGGCCGCCGGTCAGCCGGTAGGCCTCCTCGACCGTGGCGACGACCCGCGCCGCCGCGTCTTCCCCGCTCGCGCCGGCCCGAAACCGGCCGAGGACCAGGGGCAGCGGATCGAGCTTCGCCGGCCAGCGCTCGCCGGGCTCCATACGGACCACCTCGTCCCCCTCGCCCTTCGTCCCACCGAGGCGGCGGAGGAACCCCTGGCGGACGAGCTCGCCGAGCGCCACGTCGGCGGACCGCTTCGGCCGTGGCAGCCGGGCGACGAGGGTGAACGGGCCGCCGACGGCGCCGGCTAAAAGATCCGTCGCCGCCTCCTCCGGGCTGACCGAGAGCGCCGGCCCGTGGCCCAGCGGACAGACGACGTCGCCCAGGTGGGTGTAGAGGAGCCGCAGGACGTCGTGGGTCTCGGTGATCGTACCGACCGTCGAGCGGGCGTTCCGGACCGCGTTCTTCGCTTCGAGCGCCACCGCCGGCAGGACGTTCCGGATGTCGTCGACCGGCGGCCGCTCCATCTGGTCGAGGAACTGCCGGGCGTAGGTCGACATCGATTCGACGAAACGCCTTTGTCCCTCGGCGAAGATGGTGTCGAAGGCGAGCGACGACTTGCCGGCGCCCGAAGGGCCGGTGACGACGGTGACCGCGCCGTGCGGCACCCGGCAATCAATCCCCTTGAGGTTGTGGGTGTAGGCGTGCTCGACTTCGATGGCGGGTCGCTTCTGCATGGAGCTCCGGCTCCGCCCGCGGGCGGAGCCGACCATCATAGCGCATCCGGAACTGGGCTCGTTTGGACCTGCGGGCGGCCTCCTTCGGGCGCTCCGCGCGGCCAGTCGGCCGTCCGCGGATTCAAATGGACCCAGTTCCTACGCGTCGGGCCGCAGTCGTTCCAGGTGGTCGGTGATCACTCCGGCGAGCGGCAGCTCGGCGCAGTGCCGGTGCTCCTCTTCGGTCTCGACTCCATAGACATAGCTGCGGAAGCCGAGCGCCCGGCCCTGCTCCAGGAGGGCAGGATCGAGGGTCTCGTAGCTCCACACGACGGTGCGGATGCTGCCGTCGCGGGGGAAGAGGCAGGCAAAGGCGTCGAAGCTCTCCGGCCGGCAGGCGAGCAGGAGGCCGCATTCGACCCCGGCGAAGCGGGTGAAGGGTTGGACCGCGGGGTGCCAGAAGGAGCTGATGAGAAAACGCCCGCCTGCACCTGTCTGGCCGCGCTTCTGGAGCCGATCGATCCGTTCGAGGGTGATCGGGACCGCCGCCGGGCTCTTGATCTCCAGGTTCCAGAAGATGTCCGGGAATCGTGCGAGCGCCTGGTCGAGGGTGGGGACGGCATAGCCCGCCGCGGCCGAGAGCTCGGCGGCGGTGAGCGCCGCCACCTCCCGGCCGTCGGGGGTCTGGCGATCGTGGAAGAGGACGGGCAGGCCGTCCCGCGACAGGCGGATATCGGTCTCGATGCCGTCGGCGCCATGGGCGACGGCTGCCTCGAAGGCGAGCAGAGTATTCTCCGGACAGCCGACGTGGCGGCCCCGGTGGGCGAGCGCGAGCATGGTTCTCTTCCTATTCTTGAAAGGGCTCTTCTTCAGCCCGCGACGCTGCTGGTCAACGCCGCTTCGAAGTTCGTGGCGTAGCCCTGGATCAGGTCGGCCTTGTCGAGACCGTTGATGATCCGCCGCGCCTGCTTATAGTCGGCGCCCTTGGCATTGACATAGTCGGCGAGCTTCTTGCCGGTGAAGGTGCCGTTTCGCATGCCGTAGGAGAGGATGCGGTAGGCGATGCCGGGATGGAGGGCGTTGTCCGGGCGGAGCACGAGGTCGTCGTCGCCGGAGAGGCCCAGCTTGGCGCCGAGGTTCTGGTAGTTGGCGCGGCCGGTGATCTGGACGAAACCGCGGCCGCGGTAGAGATAGCCGTCGCCCGTCACCGTGTTGCCCAGCTGCTTGCCTAAGGGGGTGCCGGCGTCGTACTTGTCGAAGTAGGCCTTGGCCCCCCGCTCGGTGATCGGCTGGTAGGTGTCGGCGCACTCGTGCTTGACGGTCGCGAGCATGTAGGCGGCCCAGCGGAGATCCGTCACGTCGGCGTCCCCCTCGATGTAGTTGAGGAGGTTGTCGAGCCCGGAGACCTGCCCCTGGTTGAGCTTGCCGTAGATCTTCCGGTAGCCGTTGAAAAACGTCGTGTGGTTGAATTTCACCCTGCCTTCTCCTTTCCCCTCGAATCCCCCGGCGCCAGCGGGATCTCCGGCCACCTCTCCGGCGCCTCGGCCCCCTCCCCGTCGCAGGCGACCTTGGCGCGCAGCTTCGCGAGCCGCGCCTGGCCGGCCGCGAAGTCGTAGGTGGCGAGCGTCCCGCAGTCGCCCGGCCCGCGAAATTTGTCGAGAATCGTGAGCTGTCCGGTGCGGGCATCGAAAGTCGACAATCCGGAGACCTCCCGGGTCTCGCTCGGGACCAGCGACCGGTCGTCCGGCGACTCCCGCACCTCGAACGTCAGGGGCAGGACGCCGGCCGGCTTCCGGGTTTCGTCGTAAAAATAATATACCTGCGAGCCTTGGTACGCGCCCCAGGCGCAACGCACCTCGACGAGCGAGCGTCCCGGGGAGAGCGGATCGACCTCGATCCCCGGGGCGTCCGCCGCCGCCGAGGCCGTGAACGCCTCCTCGCAATCCGCCGGCCAGCCGAGAACCCGGCGCCAGGCCGCGCGGTCCGCCCGGGTGAGGTTCGTCCGAGCCAGCTGGGGAGCGGGAGAGGAAGCCGCGGCAGCGGGTACCGGAGGGATCGGAGCGGGTGCGGCCAGCGCTGGCGAGGAGCGTTGACCGCAGGCCCAGGGAAGAGACGCCAGCAGGAGGAGCGGCGGGAGGAGTCGATCTCGCATACGGCGGAACCGTACCATGGGGTGTCTGGGAAGCGGTTGGGAGCGGCTGGTCCGGAGAATGGAACTGACGTAGACTCCGAGAGAGGAGTGCTGTCGCGATGGCCGTACTAGGAAAATCCAAAGAGGCTTTGATGTCCGGGGAGGAGTTGTTCCATCGTCCGGATCTGGAGCTTTGCGAGTTGGTGGAGGGGAGGATCGTTCCTTTGGTTCCAACCGGATATGCCCACGGCGAGGTGGAAGTGCGGCTGGGAGCGCGGCTGCTCGCCTGGGCCGAGGCGACGGGCCGGGGCCGGGTTTTCTCCGGGGAGGTCGGGATCTACCTCCGCCGCAACCCGGACACCGTGCGCGCCGCCGACGTCCTCTATCTCTCGAACGAGCGCTATGCCCGCCGCGGCCCCTCGGGATATCTCGACGTGGCGCCCGAGCTGGTGGTCGAGGTGCTCTCTCCCGACGATCGCTGGAGCGAGGTGACGGGGAAGCTCGAAGACTACTTCGCCGCCGGGGTCGACGCGGTCTGGATGGTGGACCCCCGGCGCCGGCAGGTTTTCGTCTACCGCTCCCCCACCGGCATGCAGCCGCTCGGGGAGGGGCAGACCCTGGCGGACCCCGACCTCCTTCCCGGCTTCTCCCTGCCGCTCTCCGACCTCTTCCGCGATTGATCCGCGATCAGGCGCCGCCGCCCTCGCCCCTTCCGCCGATCACCCGGTCGAGCAGCTCGCGCGCGAATTCAATCTCGTCCTCGTTGATCGTGTGCCCCATCCGGGGGTAGATCCGCTCCGTCACCTCGCCGCCCAACGCCGTCAGCACCCGGGCCGACTCGTCCACCCGCTGGCGCGGGATGTGCGGGTCGCGGTCGCTGCAGCCGAGGAAAACCGGCGTGCCGGCGAGCGAGCCCGGATAGTCGCGCGGGGTTCCCGGCGGCCCGATGAGACCGCCGGAGAAGGCCACGATCCCGCCCAGCCGCCGGCCCTGCCGGGCATTGCGGGCCGCGAACTCCGAGGAGAGACAGGCGCCTTGCGAGAAGCCCATGAGCACCGTGCGCTCCGGCGGGATGCCCGCCGCCCCGACCTGTTCCAGAAGGTCGCCGAGGACGGCGAGAGCCGAGGAGAGCCCCGGCTCGTTCTGCTCCATGGGGGCGAGGAAGCTCGCCGGGTACCAGGAGTAGCCGTGCGCCTGGGGCGCCAGGTAGGCGAAGCCCGGCCGGTCGAGCTCGTCGGCGAGCGAGAGGATGCTCTTAGCCGTCGCTCCCCGGCCATGGACGACGAGGACCGCGGCCGGCGCCCCGACCAAGGGGCGGCCGGCGGTGGCCACGGGTTGCCCCCGATGGAGATCGCGCCGGTCCCAGCCGCTCGCGACGGCGCTCAAGCGACACCTCCCACCGTCACGGCCGGGGCCGGCGCCACCGACTCCTTGAGCGTGAGAGGTGGCAGCACCTCGGCGATCCGTTCGCGGGAGGCTTCGAGCCAGGGCGGCAGCTTCAAGGCCGTCCCCAGGCTCGCGACCGGCTCGTCGAGCGTGAAGCCCGGGGCGTCGGTCGCGATCTCGAAGAGCACCCCGCCCGGCTCCCGGAAGTAGATCGAGCGGAAGTACTGGCGCTCCTGAACCGGGGTGACGTGGAGGCCGCGCTCGGCGAGCGTTTCCTGCCAGGCGAGCTGCGCCGCGTCGGTCGCCGCCCGGAAAGCGATGTGGTGGACGGTGCCCGCCGAGGTCACCCCGCGCGCCGCCGTGGGCGCGGCGAGGACGTCTAGACGCGAGCCCGCCCCCTCGCTCCCGGTGCCGAAGCGGAGCCGGTCGCCCTCCTCGCCCAGCAGGCGGAAGCCCATGGTCCCGGTGAGGAGGTCGTTCGTCACCGCGGGATTCCACTCGGTGAGGGTGACGTTGTAGAAGCCGCGGATCGCCGCGCTCTCCGCCACCGGCCCCCCCAACCAGGGAGCGCGCTCGTCCCCCGCCCGGGCCACGAGCTCGATCGCGAGGCCGTCCGGATCTCTGAGCAGGAGTACCTCCTCGTCGAAGCGCGGGCGGGGCGCCAGGTGCTCGACGCCGAGGCTCGCAAGCCGCTCCGTCCAGTAGCCGAGGCTCCCCTCGGGCACCGAGAAGGCGGTCACCGTGGCCTGGCCGGCACCGCTCCTCCCCAGCCGCGCCTGGGGCCAGGGGAAGAAAGTGAGGATGGTGCCGGGACGCCCGACCTCGTCGCCATAGTAGAGATGATAGGTCCCGGGGTCGTCGAAATTGACCGTCCGCTTGACCAGCCGCAGCCCGAGGACCGCGGTATAGAAATCGGCATTCGCCTGCGGATCCCGCGCGATGGCCGTGACGTGGTGGAGGCCCGCGATCTGCTGATGCATGGGAATTCTCCTTTGCCCGGGGGTTTCGCCCCGAAGATGTATGTTGAAACAGATATCTCGGGAAAAAATGCCGGCCCCGCCGTCAGCGTCTCGACGAGACCGCTCCAAAACGCCGCTCCTGTCCGCGATCCACACCTCGGCTATACTTCAGGCATGGCTGAGCCGCTGCGGATCGAGGACTACGTCTCTCCTCTTCCAACTCCGTCGGAGCTAGAGGGTGGCGATCCTTCTCAGGTCGAGAAGATCACGCGCTCAGTGGCGCAGATCGAGCGGAGGGTGGCCCTGACCGTGGAAGGGATCGAGCGCCTGCTGCGGAAGATCAAGGCGGAGCCTCCCACCAACCTCAATGAGGTGATTCTCCACCTCCAGGAGATGGAAGAGAGCGCTGCCGCGGATCTCGCGCCGGCAGCCAGGGCGCTCGAAGCCCATCGCGACGTCCTCGCGGAGGCCGCGAATCCCCGCCTTCGGCTGAAGGGACTCAACCTGGTGGAGCGCCTCGGGAAGTCGCTCGCGCCTGGTTTGGAGGCGCTGCGAGACGCACGTTGGGAGCTCATGGCCCTGCGCTCTGAGCTCCACCGCGGAAACGAGGAGCGCGTCTCGTTCGACGGCTCCCGCAATCTTCAGGAGCTTCTGGGCAGTCTCAAGTCCTAGACATGGCGCGGGTGGAGCTGACTCGCGCTTTCCTTGAGGCGGCAGCTTCTCTTCCTGCCAACATCCAAAAGATCATCGCTCGGAAGCTCCAATTCCTGGCGGAGAACCCTCGCTACAACTCGCTGCGGCTGGAACGCCTTCAGGGGTGGCCGGACCACTGGAAGATGCGGGTCAACGACAATTACAGAATCCTGCTCCGCCAGGAAGCCTCACCAGAAGAGCAGGTCTTCGTCGCGGTCGACATCGGGCCACATTCTATATACAGCAAGTGGAACCGCTAGCGCCCTCTGGGCGCCGGCCTTCCTCCAGACGGGTTCCGCCCCCTCTCCTGATAGACTTTTCCTACCAGACAGAGAGGAGATCCCATGCTCGACGCGACGAGCCCGCGCGCCGGAGGGCGGGGAGCGATGCGCCCATGACGCAGAGTCCCTTGAAGCGCTACAGAGACGGCCAGCCGGTCGTGCTCGGTGAGGAGATCGCCTTCGGCGTCACCAGCGAAGGGCGGGTCTACGGCCTCACAGGTGAAACCTCCCGGGTCGTCCGGATCTACCTGCGGCCCACACCGGAACGCGGCAGCAAGCTCGCCGCGATGCTCGCCCGGCCGCCCGCCGATCCCGGCGCCGCCTACGGGCACGTCTCGATCGCCTGGCCGGTCGATATCGTCGACAGCGTCGACAGCGCGGCTCCGGCCGCGGGCTGCCTGCTGCCCTTCGTCCCCGGCCTGCGGGCGCTCGCCCGAGTCTACGATCCGGTCGTCCGCCAGCGCGAGCTGCCACAATTCTCGCAGCTCCATCTGCACCGGGTGGCGCGCCACCTGGCGGAGACGGTCGGCGCCCTCCACGCCCATGGTACGGTCCTGGGCGACCTCGATCCGGCGAACGTCCTCGTCGCCGACACCGCTCTCGTCACCCTCGTCGGCACCGACAGTTTTCAGATCGAGGACCCGGTGGACGGCAGGGTCCATGCCGCCGGCCCCAGCCAGCCGGAGCTCACCCCGCCCGAGCTCCAGGGGCAACCGCCGGGGATCGTCCTCCAGCGGGTCCCCGAGGACGACCTCTTCGGCCTCGGAGTCCTCCTCTTCCGCCTCCTGATGGAGGGGCACCACCCCTTCGATGGCACCCCCGCCGACGCGGGCGGCCCGGCCGGGCTCCCCGAGCGCATCGCGGCCGGCCCGTTCCCCTATGCCGCCGGTACCCCCACGTCCACCGGCTTCCAAGGCACGACCCGGGTCTCGCCGCTCCACCCACCGCGGACCGCGCCGCCGTTTCAGGTGCTCTCCCCCGCCCTCCAGATGCTCTTTCGCGAGTGCTTCGAGGCAGGGTTCCTGAATCCCGCGCGGCGGCCCCAGGCGGCGGCCTGGCAGGCGGCGCTCGCCGACGCGGAGCGCTCGCTCGTGACCTGCGCGCTCCATCCGCTCCACCTCTACGGCCGCCATCTCGGGGCCTGCCCCTGGTGCGCCCGGGCGGCCGCCGCCCAAGTCTCGGCGGCGCCACGGGAAGATTTCCGGCCGGCGCCGCGGGGGGGGCCGGAGCCGGTCCCTCCGGTCCCGGTATCGCTCGCATCGAAGCGGCTCCTCTACGGCTGCGGCGCCGCGATCCTCCTGGTCGTCCTCCTCTTCCTCGCCTCCATCTTCTCCTCCACCCGCAAGAGCCACCTGCCGGAGGGCGCCGCCACCCGGCGATCCCCGGCGGCTGCGGCCCCGTCGCCCGCTCCTGGGAGCGGGCGCCGCTGACCCCGCTTCCGGGGCAGCGTATACTCGCGGCAGTGGTCCCGTTCCCGGGGCCGCTCTGGAGGTGCGACATGGATACTCTGGCCGTCGAAACCGCGGGGCGCGCCCGGGACGTCGAGGTCACCGACGACGAGCTCGTCGTCCGCCTGGTCGACGGGCGCACCCTGCTCGTGCCCCTCGCCTGGTTCCCCAAGCTCTCGGCCGCCACCCCCGAGGCGCGGCGGAACTGGAAGCTGGTCGGCGACGGCGACCGCATCCACTGGCCGGACGTAGCCGAGGATCTGAGCGTCCGTGGCCTGCTGCGGGGAACCCCGGCGCCGTCGTTCTACCGACCGACCGGCCGGTGAGGATCTCTCCTCCTCCTCGATCCCTGTCTTCCGGGGCGATCCGCGTTTTCTGAAGCTTCTCCGTACAAGGGGTATAGAAAACGCGAGATCTCGCGAGGAGATGACGATGCGGACGTATCCGACGCGCCTCGAAGCCACTTTTTCGTCTGCCAGGTCCGCTCTCCGGAGCGCTCTCCTGGCGGCCCCCCTGCTCCTCTCTTTCCTGACGAACCTGGCGGACCCGGCGAACCCGGCGAACGCCGCCCAGGGCGCCGGTCCCCTGGGGCCCGAGGGCGGTACCCTCTCGGTCGTGGCGGCGGTCCCCCTCGCCGCGGAGACCCGGCTCCTCGTCGGCCATCCCTACCTCGCCGGGCTTCTCGTCAGCACCGACCCCGAGGCGGCCGGCTGGACGCCGGGAGCGGCTCTCCCCGCCCCCGTCCAGAAGATCGTCCGGGCCCCGGCGACATCGGCGGCATCGGCGACATCGGCGGCTCCGCGGACGCTCTACGCCTCCGCCGCGGCACGGCTCTACCGCTCGACCGACGGCGGGAGGAGCTTCACGGCGACGGGCCAGCCGTTCGGGCCGGTCCACGACTTCACCCTCGCCCCTACGGACCCGAACACCGTCTATGTCCTCTCCGAAGCGACCGTCGGACCGATCGGACCGGAACCGTTCGTCGCCGTCAGCCGGGACGGCGGGGCGACCTGGCAGACGGTCGGCGACCTGGTCCAGGGGGGGAGCGTCCTCGCGGCCGACCCCGGCGATCCGTCGGTCGCCTATCTCGGAGGGAACGGGGTGGTCTACCGGACGGGGAGCGCCGCCGCCCGCCTGCTGGTGCCGGTCGACGTCCAGAGCCTGCTGGTCGACCCCGACTCCTCGACCATCCTCTATGCCGGCGGCCCCCAGGGCCTGGCGAAGAGCGTCGACCGCGGCGTCACCTGGAGCTTCTTGGGCGGCTTGGATCTTCAGGCGGACGAGAGCGTCGACCGCCTGGTCGCCGATCCGCCGCTCCCGGTCCCCGGGCGGCCGACGACCCTCTATGCCGTGCTCAACCCCGTCTTCCCGGAAGGCGCGCCGATGCCCTGTCCGCCGCCGCGGGCGCGGATCGCCAAGAGCACCGACTCCGGCGCCACCTGGACCCTCGCGTCGCCGCCCGCCGCGCACATCGCCGATCTGACCGTCGACCCGCGCCTCCCGGACCATCTCTACGCCGCGACCGACGACGGCTTCCTCTTAAGCACCGACGGCGGCGCCACCTTCGCCCGCTTCAACGGAGGGATTCTCGCCCGCTCGATCGCGGCGGTGGCGATCGATCCCCTGCCCGCGACCGGGACGGCGAAGCTCTTCGTCGCCGACAACACCTCCGGGTTCTCCCGCGGCCTCTTCACCAGCGCCGACCGCGGCGCCACCTGGGTGTTGAGCGCCCGCTGCCTCCCCGACGTCCGTCGGCTCGTCCCCGACCCGCGGACCCGCGGTACGCTCTATGCCGTGACGACCGGCGGTCTCTTCGCCACCGCCGACGGCGGCGGCCACTGGAGCGGCGTCTCTCCCGGCAGCCCGGCTCCCGGAGGCCAGATCCTGGACGTGGCGATCGACCCGCGGAGCTCCGCCCAGCTCTATGCCGTGGCGCGCTTCGCCCTCCCCGGCGACCCCCAGCCGGGATACGCCTTCCTCGCCAGCACCGACCGCGGCGCCAGCTGGATCTCGCTCTCCCGGGACCTCGATCCTCACCAGGCCCTGACCGCGGTGGCGGTCGATCCCAGCCGCAGCGGTGTGGTCTTCGCCTGCGGCGGCCGCCAGGCCTTCCACCTCTTCGGCGCGCGGTTCGTCGCCATCTCGGACCTGCCGCCGACGTCCGACTTCGATTCCTGCGACCGGTTGATCGTCAAACCGGGGAACCGGGACCTGTATCTCCTGTCGAGCTTCGACCTCTCCCCCCAATTCGACACGTTCCTCGCGAGCCACGACCACGGGGCGCACTGGCAGTACGTCCCCGACCCGCGGGTCCAGGGGAGGACGAACGACCTCGTTGCCGGGCTCGATCCCGCGACTCTCTACGCCGCGACCGACACGGGGATCTTCGTCACCCACGACGGCGCCCGGAGCTTCCAGCCCTTCGCCCTGCCGGCCCACTCCCTGGAGCTCGATGCGCGGAGCGGCACCCTCGCCGTAGGCACGGACGGCGGCCTCTTCCTCCTGCGGGTCGGGGGACGCTGAGCGCTTGCCTTCCCCCGGAGCGGCGCCAGAGGTTCTCCCAGAGGTTCTCGATGTCTGGAGACCACGGCTCTGGCGCCGCTCGCTGCTGCTGTTCCTTCTCTGCCTCGCGGTCTACAACGGCAACCTGCGCTACATCGCCTCCTACGACAGCCTGGCGACGAGCCTCGTGCCCTCCGGCCTCTGGCGCGGCGACGGGATTCATCTCGACCGCTATGCGCAGAACGTCCCGCCGGAGCTGCGCTACTCGTTCTATCGCTCCTCCCGAGGCCACTGGATTCCGCTCTATCCCATCGTCACGCCGCTCCTGGTGACCCCGCTCTACGTCCCCACCGCATTCCTTCCTCAACTGCGCCCGGACGACAAGACGTACGGCCATCGGGTCCGAGTCCTCCTCGAAAAGATCTCGGCCTCGATCGTCGCCGCCCTCTCCGTCCTCTTCGTCTTCTGGACCCTGCGGCGAAAGACGACCGAGCGCGCCGCTCTCGGGCTCTCTCTCCTCTACGCCTTCGGCACCTCGACCTGGGTGATTTCGAGCCAGGCCCTCTGGCAGCACGGCCCGGCCGAGCTCTTCCTCGCCGTCAGCCTCTATCTCCTGCTCGATCCCGAGCCCCGGGGTAGCCGCGCCTTCCTCCTCGGGGCGACCGCCGGGCTCCTCACCGCCAACCGGCCGCAGGATCTCCTCTTCTCGCTCGCCCTCGCCTGGATCGTCGCGAGGCGTTCGGGGAAAAAAGCCTGGCCGTTCCTCGTCGCGAGCGGCACTCTGGCGATCCTCCTCCTCGCCTACAACCGGTGGTACTTCCCCACCATCCTGGGCGGCTACGTCGAGTTTCGGACCCGGCAGGGGACCCCTCTCCCGACCCACCTGCCGGCGCTCCCCGAGCTCGCCGGCCTCCTGGTGAGCAACCGTGGCCTGCTCGTCTTCTGCCCCTTTCTCCTCGCTCTCTTCTGGCTCCGCCCGCGGCCCGGCCGGGAGCGCGAGGAGACCGCCGTCCTCGGCGCCGCCTGGTTCCTGAACGTGCTCTTCCACACCTGTTTTTCGACCTGGACGGCGGGCTCCTGCTACGGACCGCGCTACCTGACCGACGGTCTGCCGCTCCTCTTCGTCCTCCTCGCCGCCGTCTGGAATCGCCTCGGCCGCCCGGGAAGAGCGCTCTTCGCGATCGCCGCCCTCTACTCGGTGGCCCTCCAGGCGATCGGCGCCTTCTGCTACCCCGGCGGCGACAGCGGGAGCGACCAGCGGGGGCTCTGGGACATCGCCCACGCCGCGCCGGTCCTCGCCTTGCACGCCGGCCTGGAAAGCCCGGACTTCATCGCGCTCGTCGCCCGCCCCCTGATGACCGGGCAGCTCGCGACGCCGGAAGACTTCGCGGCGAAGATCGCCTGGGCGGAACCGCCCCCTGCCGACTGGCCGGCCGACGGCGTCCGCGACGTCCGCCTCCACCTTGAAAACCACAGTCACCGCTTCTGGTCCTCCTTCGGCGGCTGGTTCGCCCAGGATTCGGTGCGCTGGGTCTTCCGCTGGAAGCCGGACGTCCCCTTCAAGAGGCCGCTGATCCCTGAGGAGAAGCGACACCTGGGGGACAATACCTGGATCACCTGGAGGCTTGAGCCGGGCGCGGCGCTCGAAGAGACGCTGACCCTCGTCGCGCCCCCCTGGCCCGGGATGTACACGCTGACGATCGAGCCCGGCCAGCTCGAACCGGACCGCTATCACCTCTTCTCCGAGCTTGGGACGCTGCCGGCGATCGCGCGGGTGCGGGTGGTCGTGGGTGGGGCGAGGCCTTGAGGCCCGCCAAACCACCACACTCAGTGATATAGTTCTCTGGTGCGGAGAGTCTTCAAGACTCGGTACTTCAGCCGTTGGATGCGGAAGACCGAGCTGACCGATGAGGCGCTTTGTCTGGCTGTTTCAGAGATGGAGAGGGGTCTCATCGACGCCGACCTTGGGGGTGGAGTCATCAAGAAACGCCTGGCTCTACCTGGGCGCGGAAAGAGCGGCGGCACTCGGATCTTGCTGGCGACGAACAAAGGCAGCCTCTGGTTCTTCGTATTCGGGTTCGAGAAGAACGAGCGAGCGAATGTCAGTCCAAGAGAGTTAGAGGCCTTGAAGGTTCTCGCTGGCGACCTCCTGAAGCTCTCTCTGGCAGAGCTCGCTCACCAGGTCGGCAGTGAAGCGTTACAGGAGATTTGCCATGGCCACTAAGACCAAAACCACTAGCCGCATCTTGGATGCCATCCACGAGACCGCGCGTGACCTTCATTCGGCGGGCTTCGTGTCCAAGCGCCGGATGAAGGAGTACGACGCCCTGTGCCTCGTCCCGGTGCCTGACTATTCCGGGGAGACGATTCGCGCCCTACGCGAGCGGTACAGGATCAGCCAGGCGGTGTTGGCGGCGATTCTCAACACCAGCGTGTCGACAGTCCGGCAGTGGGAGATCGGCGAAAAGCATCCGAGTGGCCCTTCCCTCAAGTTGCTCAACCTGCTGGACCGTAAGGGCCTGGAAGCCCTGATCTGAGGGTGTAACGATCGACGTTGTCTTCGGTGTCCGCGGGGGCCTCGGACAGGTGCCGAGGGTCCCTTTTCCGCGGCCCCCTAAGCTCCGAGGAGAAGCGACACCTGGGCGATCATGCCTGGATCACCTGGCGGCTCGAACCGGGCGCGGCGCTCGAAGAGACGCTGACCCTCGTCGCGCCCCCTGGCCCGGGATGTACACGCTGACGGTCGAGCCCGGCCAGCTCGAACCAGATCGCTATCATCTCTTCTCAGAGTTTGGGACGCTGCCGGCGGTCGCGCGGGTGCGGGTGGTCGCGAGGTGATCCGCGCCGCCGCTCACCGCGAGCTCAAGGCAGAGGACTCACGCCGCCGTCCTTCAGAAGCCTCCCCAGGTCGCCGGTGATCGCATTCTGTCCTGCGGGAATGATGCTTTGTCCTGGAGGAACGGTTCTCTGTCCTGGAGGAACCGAACTCTGTCCTGGAGCCGCTTACTTTTGTCCTGGAGCAACAGATACCCGTCCTGAGAGATAGATTTTGGTCCTGGAGCATCGAGTTTTGGTCCTGAAGGAGCCGACCCTGGTCCTTGAGAGAGCAATCTTTGTCCGGAGATCTCTGTCTTTGTCCTGGAGGATCTGATTTTTGTCCTGCTCTATCCAAAAGTTGTCCTAGGAAATTTGTTTCTGTCTTCGCAGGTCGGTCTCTCTATCCTTGCGCATCTCAGCCCGGTGACGAATCGGGAGCACCGCCGACTCGTGCAGATGTGATCCGCGGGGGCTGCTTCCGGGACTACGCAGTGTGGGCGCGCGCGGCGTATCGGTACCTCAGCTTCCCGGGGTACGTGGTCAGGGCTCGGGGCTTCCGCGTCGTCCTCCCTGCCGGCCCCGAGCTTTCCACGTGACTGCCTATCCGTCGTAAGCGGAGTCGTGATCCGGATGAAGGGAGACGAATCGGAGCCAGTCTCCATCCCGACAGCAGACGGCCCGGAAGGCTTTTCCCATCCGCAGGCTGTACAGCCGCTCGTTCTTGAAACCCACGTAGGAATGGATGGCTTCCCACCGCAGCCCGGCATCGCGGTAGACCTGATCCCAACTCATCGCCCAGAGCTTTCGCAGAGTAAGCAGGACGTTGTGCTGGTGATCTCTCGGCAGCGAGAAAAGCTGCTGCTGGAAGGTAGGGCTATTTAGATCGAGTCGAACCCGAGCGCTTGCGGGGGACACTCCCTAATTTCTCCTCGATCTCGTCCAGATCGGTCTCGCGCGGCGGGTTCTTTCGCATCCATTCGAGGGATTCTTCGATCTTCGCCTTGACCTCGGGAGCGTGGAGCCACCGCTCGCTGTCAGGGATGAAGTCCCCGGCCTTAATGACCCAGACCCCCGCTTCCAACTGTTCGACGAGGACGTGGCGTCCCGCATATTCCTTGCCCAGGGAAATCTGGCCACTGCTGCCAACCGTTTTGATGACCACGGCATCCTCCTCGTGCCGCATTATGGCATGATCTGGGCGGGTCCACCATCGCCAAGCTCGGGGCCGCTCGTCTCAGGTGTTGGTGCTCGATGACGAGGACCGACTTGCCGGCGTCGACGAGCCGGTCGAGCAGGCCGAGGAGCTTCTCGACGTCGGCCAATGCAGAGACGGTGAAAAAGTCGATCCTCCTCCTAAGGCGGTCTTCGTAGAGACGCCCAGCCGCTACCTCAGAATCCCAGAAAAACCTCACCACCAGGGCGTCTCCGCAGGCCAGAGACGCCCTGGCGATCGTGGTCTAGGAAAGGTCCGTGGTAAACCGCTGGGCGTCTTCTACACCTCGACCTCGACAGGCGCATTTTTTCACAGCGGCTCAGCGCCGCTCCTGGAGGCGGATCAAGTTCCCCGCGGGATCGCGGAAGGCGCAGTCGCGAACGCCGTACGGCTGGTCGATCGGCTCCTGGACGACCTCGACTTTCGCCTGCAGCCGCGCGAAGGTGCCGTCGAGATCGTCGGTGGCCAGGAGGAGGATGGCATAGGTCCCCTTCGCCATCATCTCGGCGATGGTGCGGCGTTCGTCGGCGGTGATGCCGGGGTCGACGGCCGGCGGGTGCAGGACGATGGACGTGCCGGGCTGGCCGGCGGGGCCGACCGTGATCCAGCGCATCCCTTGATACCCAACGTCGTTGCGGACCTCGAAGCCCAGGGTGTCGCGGTAGAAGGCCAGGGAGGCCTCCGGGTCGGTGTGTGGGAGGAAGCTTGCGTGAATGGTGATGTCCATGGCGGTCATTCTAGGTGAGCCCCGGGGGCCGGCGCTTCTCGATTCCTGATCGGCCGGGTCACCTGTTTCGTCACGCAGGACGGCATTCCCGGCATTCCCGGCATTCCCGCCGTCTCGCGCGCCGCCTGGCACTGGCGTCGATAGACGCTGGGCGGCACACCGACCAGCTCGGTGAAGCGACTGCTGAAGGTGCCGAGCGACGAGCAGCCGACCTCGAAGCAGGCCTCGGTGACGCTCCAGTCGCCACAACGCAGCAGCGCCATGGCGCGCTCGATGCGCCGCGTCATCAGATAGGCGTACGGCGGCTCGCCGTAGGCGCGCCGGAACTGGCGGCTCAAGTGTCCGGCCGACATGTGGACGCCGCGGGCGAGCGCCTCGACGTCCAGCGGCTGCGCGTACTCCCGGTCGATCCGGTCGCGAACGCGGCGCAGCCGCGCGAGCTCGCCCAGGGGCTGCGGTGGGGCCGGTCGGCCGGTCATCGGCGGAATCGTTCCACGCTGCTCCGGAGTTGTAAAGCGCCGCTGGCGTACCGGTTCGAGCGGTTCGGGAAGTGGGCAAGCCGAGACACGGCGAGCGGCATTCCGGGCGTCATCGGCCGCCCCTGGAGGCCCGGGCGAAGGAGCGGACCTCCCGAGGATCGCTCTCGGGCTCGGCATCGGCGGTATCGGCGGCAGGGTCGGCCATGGGCTCGAAGCTCGTGATCTGACGCCAGGAGCGGTCGAGCTTGTCGCCGAAGATCACGAGGAGATCGCCGGGGCGGGCGAGGCGGAGGGCGCGGTCGATCGCCTCCTCTTCGCCGAAGACTCCGCGGAGGATGCGCTGGGCAGGCACCCCGGCCTCCAGGAAGCCCCGGCGGAGGAGCTCTCCGGTCTCTCCCGGGGCGCGGCCACGGCGGTCGTCGTCCTCGCGGAGGACGAAGAGGTCGAAGACGGGGGCGGCGGCGCGGGCCACGGCGCGGATGTCCTCGTCCCGGCGGTCGCCGGGGGCGGTGAGGACGGCGATCCGCCTCCCCTCGACGGACAGGTGGGCGGCGGTTGCGGCGATCGCCGCCATGCCGTGGGCGTTGTGGGCGTAGTCGAGGAGCACCTTGAAGGGGTGGCGGTCGTAGAAGTTGAGCCGGCCGGGGGTGGCCTCGAAGCCCATCTCGAAGGTGCGGAGGCCCTGGCGGATGACCTCCAGGCTCACCCCGAGGCCGTGGGCGATCGCCGCGGCGAACATGGCGTTCTGCACGTTGTGGAGGGCCGCGCCGCCTAAGGCGGCGGGGATCTGCCGCACCCAGAGGAGAGGAATCTGGACGCCCCCGTCGTGAAAGCGGACGAGCCGGTCGCCGCCCGTGCCCTCTTCCAAAAGCACCGCCTTGCCGCGCGCCCGGATGTGGCGCGTCATCCGGCCGGGGCGCCCGGCCCGGCCGCTCTGGGGGTCGAGACTGACGTAGATCGGCTGGCCCGGGCTCGCCGACGCCATCCGCGCCACCCGCGGATCGTCGCCGTTCAAGACACAGTAGTCTCGCGCCACCTCGACGACGACCTGCTTGACCCTCGCCAGGGCGTCCAGATCCTCGATGCCGCCCAAGCCCAGATGGTCCTCGGCGACGTTCAACACCGCGCCGACGTGGCACTTCGACCAGCCGAGGCCGGCGCGGAGGATGCCGCCCCGCGCGGTTTCGAGGACGGCGGCGTCGATCGTGGGGTCTCTTAAGACCAGGCGGCTCGACCACGGGCCGGTCAGGTCGCCCTCGGCGATCCGCACGCCGTCGATGTAGACCCCGTCGGTCGTCGCCATGCCGACGTTGAAGCCGGCGAGGGCGAGGATGTGCCCCACCATGCGGGTCGTCGTCGTCTTGCCGTTGGTGCCGGTGATCGCCGCGAGCGGGATACGGGACGGCCGGCCGCGCGGGAAGAGCATCTCGATGATCGATCCCGCGACGTCTCGCGGCAGCCCTTCCGAGGGGTCCAGGTGCATGCGGAGACCGGGACCGGCGTTGACCTCGACGATCGCGCCGCCCACCTCCCGGTAGCTTTTGGAGATGTCGGGGGAGAGGAAATCGACCCCGGCGACGTCCAGGCCGATCGCCCGCGCCGCGCGCTCGGCCATCCGCCGGTTGTCGGGGTGGATGAAGTCGGTGCGGTCGATCGCCGTCCCCCCGGTCGAGAGGTTTCCGGTCGTCCGGAGGTAGAAGACCTCGCCCTGAGGGAGGACGGACGACGGCCGCAGGGCGGATTCGGCGAGGAGGCGGAGGGCCTCGTCGTCGAGCTCGATCCGGGTGAGCGATCTCTCGTGTCCGTGGCCGCGCCGGGGGTCGCTGTTGATCTGCTCGACGAGCTCGCGGACCGTCTGCACGCCGTTGCCGACGACATGCCCGGGAATCCGCTGGGCGACCGCGACGACCCTCCCGCCGACGACCAGGATCCGGTAGTCGCAGCCGGCCTGGTGGCTCTCGATGAGAACCTGCCGCGAGATCTCGGCCGCCCGGCCCCAGGCCGAGCGCACCTGGTCGGGACCGGTGAGGCCGGTCGACACCCCACGCCCCTGGTTGCCGTCCTGCGGCTTGACGACGACCGGATAGCCCAGCCGCTCCGCCGCCTGAAGCGCGGCGTCGAGCGACGTGACGACCTCCTGCCGGGGGACGGGAATGGCTAAATCGGCGAGCAGGCGATGGGTCATGCTCTTGTCGCCCGCGAGCTCGACCGCGGTCAAGGGGGTGCCGCTCGTCACCGCGGCCTCGATCCGCTGCTGGTGGCAGCCGTGGCCGAGTTGGACGAGCGCGCCGTCGTTCAAGCGCATCCAGGGGATGTCACGCTCCTCGGCCGCCCGCACGAGGGCGGCGGTCGAGGGGCCGAGGGCGGTACGCTCGACGAGCTCGCGGAGCGCGCGGAGCTCGGCAGGGAGGTCGAGCGGGGCGGAATCGTGGTCGGCCCGTTCGGGCGGCAGCAGGCCGCGGATCACCCGGAGCGCCAGCTCGAGGGCGGCGAGCCCCACCGCCTCTTCCTGATAGGTGAAGACGACATGGTAGTGCCCGCGCGGCAGGCCGGCGCCGCGGGTCTTCCCGAAGCTCACCGGCGTCCCCACCAGGCACTGCAGCTCGATCGTCACATGCTCCAGGACGTGCCCCAGCCAGGTCCCCTCCTCCTCGGTCATCCGTCGCACGAAGCCGCCCGGCTCACCGTAGGAGCAGGTGTGCTCGGCCAGGCTGGGGAGGAGGGCGAGAAGGCCGTCGGCGAAGCCCGGCAGCCGGATGGTGGGATACTCCTCCAGCTCCTCCAGGTCGATCCGCAGCCGGATCACCGGCCAGAGGGCGTAGAGGTTGGGGCCGCGGTAGACTCGGGTCTCCAGAATCTTCATGACTGCCTCTCGGATCTAGGCCCCGGACGATGCGGGCGATGCGGACGATGCCGTCCTTACCCAACAGCGCAGCACCTCGGCGACGCTCCAGGCCTGGGCGATGCAGCCCCGGGGCTTATAGGGGGCCTCGGCGTCGAAGACCTCGCTGATCGAGCCGAGCCCGGCGTTCTCCAGGTGGGGGACGAAGCCGGCGAGGAGCTGCCGCGCCGCCGTCGGGTCTCCCGGGTGGACGCGGAGCCAGGCGTCGATGTAGGGGCCGATCAGCCAACCCCAGACCGTTCCCTGGTGGTAGGCGGCGTCCCGCGAGCGGAGATCGCCGTCGTAGCGCGGCTTGTAGTCGGGATGGCCGGGGGCTAGCGAACGGAGGCCGACCGGGGTCAGCAGGCGCTCGGTCACCACCTGGAGCACCGGCGCCCAGCGCTCCGGGGCGAGCACCGGATGGTCGAGCGAGATGGCGAAGACCTGGTTCGGACGGCAGGCCGGATCGTCGCCGCCCTTCTCCCCATCCACCACGTCGTAGAGATGGCCGCCCTCGGCGTACCAGAAGCGCTCGTTGAAAGAGGTCCGAGCGCGCTCGGCATGGCCGTCCAGGCGCGCCGCATCGGAATCGCCCGGACCCCGCTCGGCGCGGAGCCAGCCGGCGAGGAGCTTCAAGGCGTTGTACCAGAGGGCGTTGATCTCGACCGCCTTGCCGCGCCGCGGGGTCACCACCCAGCCGTCGACCTTGGCGTCCATCCAGGTGAGCTGGTAGCCCTCGGCCCCCTGGCGGAGGAGCCCGTCCGCGGGGTCGACGCCGATGCCGAAACGGGTGCCCTTCAGATGATGCTCGACGATGTCGAGGAACACCGGCAGCAGCTGGTTCAAAGTCTCGCGGTCCCCCGTCGCCGCCACATAGCGGTCGAGGGCATGGAAGAACCAGAGGGTGGCGTCGGCGGTGTGGTAGAGGCCCTCGCGGGTGCCCTCCGGGAAGAGGTTGGGGATGAGCCCGTCCCGCACGTGGTGGGCGAAGGTGCGGAGGATGTAGCGCGCCTCGGCGCCCCGGCCGGTGGGGCCGGTCAGGCCTTCGAGGCTGATCATCGTGTCGCGCCCCCAGTCGGTGAACCAGTGGTAGCCGGCGATCACCGTCCGCGCCTCCTCGCCCGCGGCGTGGGCGAGCGCCGCATCTTCGGTGCGCGGCGGGACGATGATGAACTGGTCGGCGGCGAGCACCAGCTCGCCGCCCATGGCATCTCTTGCCGCGGGGACGGTGGCGGCGAGGAGCCGCGTCCGCCGGTGGAGCTCGGCGGCGAGCGCCTGGGCCGAGGTGAAGGCGTTGAGCACCTCGAAGCTCTCGGTCGAGGCCGCGAGGGCGATCTCGATGTCTCCCTCGCCGGCCGTGCCTCCCGCAAGGTCGAAGCCGAACCAGCCCGGGCTCCACATCTCGCCGGTCGCGGGATAGCCACGGTCGTCCTCCATCCGGAAGTACATCTCGACCAGCTTCCTGCCGGTGACCGTGAAGGTCGCCTCGCCCCCCTGCGGCCGGAAGCGGAGCGGCGGACAGGAGCCCGGTACGGTGAGCTCGTAGCGGCCCTCGCTGAAGGCGAGCGAGTAGGGGCCGGCGAGCGGGGCGTTCACCTCGCTCTCGTGGGCGCGGAAATGGACCGCGGGCTCGAGCTCCAGATGGACGGGACCGCTGGCGGCGTCCCCCCCGGAGATCCGATAGAGGATGTGGACGGTGTTCTGCCGGTGCGGCATGACGATTCGCTTTTCGAGCCGCAGCCCCTCCATCTCGTAGGTCCAGATGGGGAGACCGGCTTCGAGCCGGAACTCGCGGAGGAAACCCGCCCCGGGGAGATCGGGCAGCTGGCCCACCTTCTCGACTCCGCCGAGCTGGATCACCCGACCGTCCCGGAAGCGCAGGCGCTCCCAGAGCTGGCAGAGGGTGACCAGGCGGCCGGTCGGCGCCGGGAGGGCGGCGATCAGGAGGGCGTGGTAACGCCGGGTGCAGACCCCGGCGACCGTCCCCGAGGCGTAGCCGCCGAGGCCGTTGGTGACCAGCCACTCGTGGGACAGCATGGGCTCGAAGCCCGCGGCGCTCACCACCTCCACTTTCTCGATCAGGTCGGGGACGACGGTCGAGAGCAGCTCGGTGGTCGCGATCGTATCGGTCTCAGGCATCCTCGCTCTCCTCGTTCTCTTCACTCTTCTTCTTCTTGTCAGGGGGGGCGATCGGCAGCGGTCGCAGGAAGACCGCGGTCTGGCCGGGGAGGCGCCAACCCTCCTCCTCGCTCTCCGGCTCGACCGCCCCGGAGCCACCGTAGAGGGGGCTCTCGCTCGACCAGAGGAGACCCCAGCGGTGATCCTCGGGCGGCGCGAGCAGCGGCTCGGGGGCGGGCGCCAAGGGCAGGTCGATGCCGAGATTGACCAGCAACAGACGATCCTCGCTCTCGCCAAAAAAACGGAGAAGGAAGGCGGACGGGCCGAGCACCGCACCGTCGACCCGGCCGCGCTCCGCCAAGATCGGATCGCTCCGGCGCAGCGCCAGGAGATCTCTGTGCAGGGCGTAGGTGGCGGCGTGCTTCTCGCGCTCCGAGAAGTCGAGCTTGCAGAGCTCGAAGGTCGCGAGAGCGCCGGGATTGGGGACGGCGCTCCGCGCCGCGTCGGAGTCGAAGCTGGGGAATTGGGCGAGGAACTCGTTCCGCCCGGCGCGCACCAGCGCGGCCAGCTCCGGCGCGTGGTCGGCGAAGTAGACGAACGGGCCCGAGGCGCCGAACTCCTGGCCCTGGAAGAGCATGGGCGTGGCGGGCCCCAGGAGGAGGAGGGCGGTCATCGCCCGATGGCACCCCGGGCTCGTCCGCGCCTGCAGGCGCTCGCCGCGGAGCGAGTTCGCCACCTGGTCGTGATTTTCGAGGAAGCTCAAGAAGGCCCACGGCGGCAGCCCGAAGCTGGGGGTGCCGCGGCGCTTCTTCTGCCAGGTGTAGCGCTGCCCCTGGTAGAGGTAGCCGTACTTGGCCGCGGAGACCAGCTCCTGGGGGGTGCCCCGGTAATCGGTGTAATAGGCCTCGCTGTGACCGGTCAGGGCGACCAGGGCGCTGTGGTGGAAGTCGTCGTTCCACAGGGCGTCGAGACCCGCGCCCCCCGCCTCCTGTGGCCGCACGAGCCGGCTCTCCTGCGGCTCGTTCTCGGCCACGAGGTAGGTCCGCTTCGCGCCGCCCGCCCGCCGCACCTCGCGGGCGAGCACGGCGAGGATGGGGTCGGGCGAATCGTCGTGGATGTCCTGGGTGGCGTCCAGGCGCAGGCCGTCGAGGTGATATTCGAGGATCCAGTAGCGGGCGTTGGCGAGGTAGAGCTCGCGCACCCCCGATGCGCCCGGGCCGTCGAAGTTGATCGCCACCCCCCAATCGGTATGGTGGCGCTGGCTGAAGTAGGCGGGGGTGAACTGGGTGAGGTAGTTGCCGTCCGGCCCGAGGTGATTGTAGACGACGTCCAGGATGACCCCGAGCCCGACGGCGTGGGCGCGGTCGACGAAGCGGCGGAAGTCGTCCGGCTCGCCGTAGAGCCGGGTCGGCGCGAAGAGGCCGACCCCGTCGTAGCCCCAGCCGAAGCGACCGGGAAAATCGGCGACCGGCATGACCTCGAGGATCGTGACGCCCAGGGCGGCCAGCTCGGGGAGCTCCTCGGCGGCCGCGCCCCAAGTCCCCTCGCGGGTGAAGGTGCCGATATGCATCTCGTAGACGACCGCCCGCCGGGAATCGACCCCGGGGCCTCCCTGCCAGGCCTCGTCGCTCCAGGCGAAGGCCGTGGGATCAACGACCTGGGACGGGCCGTGCGGCCCTTCCGGCTGGAAGCGGGAGACGGGATCGGGGAAGGGGCCCTCGCCGTCCAACCGGAAACGATATTGGGTGCCAGGGGTGCCGGGGGTGCCGGGGCTGCCGGCGGCGGCCTCTTTCACTTCGCCCGAGAAATAACCGTCCGGCTCGCGGCGGAGCTCGATCGGCTCCTCACCTCCTTCTCCCCCTGCGAAGACGACCTCGACCCGCTGCCGCGCCGGAGCCCAGACGCGGAAGTGGACGCCGCCGCCGGGGAGCGGCTCCGCCCCCACCGGCAGGCGCCGGCCCACGGCCGGCTCTCTCTTCAACCCTGTCACCATCCGCCTCCTTCGACCGAGCCATCGGGATGCACACGATGTGCCGATGCGTTTTCGGGTATATTTCCCCGCCCGGCAATTTGCAGTGATCTTGGAGTCCGCATGGAAGAGCATCCGCACGGCGTCGCCCGCAAGCTCCGCGACCTGGCCCAGAACCTCTGGTGGTCCTGGCAGCCGGAGATCCGCTACATCTTCCGCGAGCTCGCTCCCGAGCTCTGGCGGACGACCCACCACAACCCGGTGGCGCTCCTGAACCGCCTGGAGGAGGGCGACATCGCCCATCGGGTCGCCGACCTGGAGATCCAGACCCGCATCGACCAGGCCCACCGCCGTCTGCGCACCTACCTCCACGAGGGCGGCGCCTGGGGACGGACCCACGGCGGACCGCTCCTCGCCCATCCGGTGGCCTATTTCTCCGCCGAGTTCGGCATCCACCAGTCGCTCCCCATCTACTCGGGCGGCCTCGGGGTCCTCGCCGGCGATCACTTGAAAAGCATGAGCGATTTGGGCATCCCCGTCGTCGGGGTCGGTCTCCTCTACCACCAGGGCTACGTCCACCAGCACCTCGACGAAAACGGCTGGCAGCAGGACCGCTACGAGCCGATCGAGGCCGAAGACCTGCCGATCGTCCCTATCGCTCCTCTGGATGGAACCGAGGGCCAGATGCGCATCCGGGTCGAGCTCCCCGGCCGCGACGTCCACCTCCGGCTCTGGCGAGTAAGGGTGGGGCGCAGCGACCTCGTTCTGTTAGACGCCCGGGACGATGCCAATCGCATCGAGGACAGAGACCTGACCGCCCGGCTCTATGGCGGCGACCAGGAGACCCGCATCCAGCAGGAGCTCCTCCTCGGGGTGGGCGGCTACCGGGCGCTCGGGGAGATCGGCATCCAGCCCTCCGTCCTCCACTTGAACGAGGGGCACTCCGCCTTCGCCCTCCTGGAGCGGGCGCGCCAGCTGGTCGAAAAGCAGGGGCTCGCCGCGCGCGAGGCCATCCGCGAGGTGGCGGCGAGCTCGGTCTTCACCACCCATACCCCCGTCGAGGCCGGGCACGACCGCTTCCGCACCGATCTCGCCGCCTCGCACCTGGAGCCCCTCGCCCAGGGGCTGGGGATCTCGATCGAGGAGGCGCTCCTCCTCGGCTCCGAGCGGCCGGCCGATCCGAGCGCTCCCTTCTGCCCGACCGTCCTGGCGCTCAACCTCACCCGGCGGGCGAACGGCGTCTCGTCCCTCCACGGCCGGGTGTCGCGGCAGATGTGGCAATCCCTCTACCCGCTGCGAACGGAGGAGGAGGTGCCGATCGGCCACATCACGAACGGCATCCACGTGCGCACCTGGCTCGCCGCCGACATGCACGCCATGTTCGCCCATTATTTGGGCCCGAGCTGGCTCGACCGGGTGACCGAGGAGGCGACCTGGGAGGGGGTCGACGCCATTCCGGACGCCGAGATCTGGGAGGTGCACCAGGTGCTGAAGGCGCAGCTCCTCGCCTTCGTGAGGCGGCGGCTCGCCGACCGCCGGGAGCGCCTCGGCCTGCCGGAGCCGGCAGCGGAGCCGCTCGCTCCCGAGGTTCTGACCCTGGGCTTCGCCCGCCGCTTCGCCACCTACAAGCGGGCCGACCTCCTCTTCCAGGATTTAGACCGCATGGCCCGCCTCGTGGACCACCCCGAGCGTCCGGTGCAGCTCATCTTCGCCGGCAAGGCCCATCCCAAGGACGACGGCGGCAAGGCTCTCGCCCAGCGCGTGGCGGCGCTCGAAAACGACCCGCGCTTCGCCGGCCGGGTGGTGTTCGTCGAGAACTACTCGATGCACGTCGGCCGCCAGCTGGTGCAGGGGGTCGACGCCTGGCTCAACACGCCGAGAAAGCCGCTCGAGGCCTGCGGCACGAGCGGCCAGAAGGCGATTTTGAACGGGGTGCTGAACGTCTCCATCCTCGACGGCTGGTGGGCCGAGGGGTACGACGGCGGCAACGGCTTCGCCATCGGCGCCGGGGAGATCCACGCCAACCCCGACCTCCAGGACGAGCGCGACGCCCTGGCCCTCTTCGACGTTCTGGAGGGTCAGGTGATCCCGCTCTACTACGAGCGCGACGTCTTTGGCATCCCCCACGGCTGGATCGAGCGCGTCAAGCGAGCCATCTGCACCCTCGCCCGGCGCTACAACGCCGACCGCATGGTGATGGACTACGCCCGCGAGTGCTATTTGAAGGCGGCGGGCGGCGACACCTGCAAGATGCCGTAGGGGCTCTACCGCACCGTATCGGCCTTGGCGGCGAGGACGAAGTTGCTCTTCGAGAGGCCGCCGATCGAGTGGGTGGAGAGGCTCACCCGTACTTTCCCCCAGGTGAGATAGAGGTCGGGATGATGCCCCTCGCTCTCGGCGACCTCGCCTAAACGGTTGACGAAGTCCAAGGCCTGGCGGAAATCGGGGAAGGTGTACTCCTTCTTAAGCTCCTTGCCGTCTTTCACGGTCCAGCCGTCGAGCTGGCGGAGGAGGCGGTCGGCCTCCTCGCCTTGAATCGGCTTCTCACCTTTTTCGCTCGGCGCGCACTTCTGGTCTGCCAGCTTGGGTTCCATGTTCCACTCCTCCGAATCGTAGGGGCACCCCCCTACACCCGATTCTAACGAAAACCCTCATGGCACGCCCCTTGCGGTCCCTGTCCGGCATGATGCCTGGTCTCACTCGCTTCGATCCCAGAAACTGGAAGGGCAAGGTCGCGACCCTCTCCCCCACGGAGCGCCGGGTGGTTCTGGGCGCCGCCGGGGCCTTGGGCTTCGTCGTCCTCGCCGCCCTGTCCCTCGGCGGTTATTTTCTCGGCTCCGCCCCGCGCTTCCCGAGCCCGCCCTACTCCTCCCCCTCCCGGCTCTACGGCCGGGCGACCCACCTGGCGATGGGCGCCCCCTACGATCCGGCCGAGCTGACCGCCGAGCTCAAGGAGGAGGGCTACAGCGAGGCGAAAGAGACCGGGACGAAAGACGATGCCCTCCCCATGGGCGCCTTCCGCCGGGACGGGGAGACCGTCACTCTCCACCTCCGCCGTTTTCCCACCCCTTCCGGCATGAGCGGCGGTTCCACGGCGGCGGTGACCTTCAAGGGGGGTAAGGGGGAGCAGAAGGGGGAGCAGCTGGCCGCAACGGCGGCGATCGTGGCGATCGAGGTGGACGGCAAACCCGCCCAGTCCCTCGACCTGGAGCCTCCCCTCCTCGCCTCCTACTATGGGAAAGACGGCGAGGAGCGCCGGCCCGTCCTCCTCTCGCAGCTGCCGGACGACGTCGTCCGGCCGGTCCTCGCGGCGGAGGACGCGGCGTTCTACAACCATGCCGGCATCTCGGCGCCCGGGATGATCCGCGCCGCCTGGACCGACCTCCGCGGCCACGGCGTCCGGCAGGGGGGGAGCACCCTCACCCAGCAGCTGGTCAAGAACCTCTATCTGAACCAGAAGCGGACCGTGGGGCGGAAGGTGAAGGAGGCGGTGCTCGCCGTCCTCATCGAGACGCGCCACAACAAGCGCCAGATCCTCGAGGCCTACTTGAACGAGATCTATTGGGGCAAGAGCGGCTCCGCCAACCTGATCGGGCTCGGGGCGGCGGCGCGCGGCTACTTCGGGAAAGACCCCGCCGAGCTCTCCCTCGCCGAGGCGGCGACCTTGGCCGGGATGATCCGCTCGCCGGGCGACTACTCGCCGCTCGCCCACCCCGAGCGCGCGACGGAGGAGCGCAATCACGTGCTCGGACGGATGGCCGACCTCGGCTGGATCACCAAGGACCGCGCCCGGGCCGCCCAGGCCGAGCCGCTGACGACCGCGCCGGAGAGCTTCGAGTCGCGCCGCATCGCCCCCTACTTCGCGAGCGCCATGGCCGCGGAGGCGAAAGAACGCTTCAAGATCGACGATCTCGCGAACGCCGGCTACCTCCTCTTCTCGACCGTCTCCTGGCGCGAGCAGCACCAGGCCGAGGAGGCGGTCGCTTCAGGCCTCGCCAATCTGGAGAAGGGGGCGGAGAAGCCGCACCGGGGCAAAGACTCGAACGAGGGGCCGCTCCAGGCGTCGCTCCTCTCGATCGATCCCAGAGACGGCGCGATCCTCGCCTACGTCGGCGGCAGGGATTACGGCAAGAGCCAATTCGACCGCATCGCCCAGGCGCGGCGGCCGGTGGGGAGCGCCATCAAGCCGGTGATCTACGCCGCCGCCTTCTCGGAAGGTGTGGCGACCCCGGCGACGCTCTTGAACGACTCGCCGATCGTCGTCAAGTTCGGCGGCCAGAGCTGGTCGCCGCAGGACTACGACCACAGCTATCGCGGCTGGGTGACCGTCCGCACCGCCCTGGAGCAGAGCCTGAACGTCCCCTCCGTCCGCCTCGCCCTCGGGGTGGGGCTGCCGCAGATCGTCGCCCTCGCCCACGAGATGGGGATCGCGGGGGACCTGGAGCCGATCCCGTCCCTCGCCCTCGGCGCCTTCGGGGTCACCCCGCGCGAGCTGGCGACGGTTTACGGCACGCTCGCGAACGGCGGCACTCGGCCGGAGGTCCACGGTCTCGCGAGCATCGTCTCGCTCACCGGCAAGGGACCGCAGGCGATCGACGGGCCGGAGCCGCCGGAGCCCCACCGGGCGCTCCAGGCGCAGCCCGCCTACCTCGTCACCTCCGTGCTCCAGGGGGTTTTGGATCGCGGCACGGCCGCCGGAGCGCGAAGCCAGGGAGTCTCGGGCGAGCTGGCGGGCAAGACCGGCACCACCAACGGTCGGCGCGACAACTGGTTCGCCGGCTACTCCCCGGACCGGGTGACGGTCGTCTGGGTGGGCTACGACAACGACGGCAAGAGCCGCCTCTCGGGATCGAGCGCCGCCCTCCCCATCTGGAGCCGCTTCACCCGTGTCCTCCGTCCCGAGGGGGGATATCCGGCCTTCGTCATGCCGCAGGGGATCGTGCGGGCGACCGTCGATCCGACGACGGGACAGCTGGCGACCGACGCCTGCCCCTACGCGGTCACCGACTTCTTCCTCGAATGGCGGGCGCCGATCGAGCCCTGCACCGCCCACCCGCAGGGAGGCACCACCGATCCCTGGCAGAGCGCGAGCCTGGGAGGAACGCCGCCGCCCCTCCAGCCGATCAACGGCCAGCAGATGCTCGGTACGCCCATCGGCGAGACTCCGCTCCCGGCGGGAGCGACTCCCGGGGTGCCGTCCGGAGGGATGGCCCCGCTCGTGGCGCCGCAGCCCGGGGAGGTGCGGCCGGGGACCATCCTCATCCGGCGCAGCCAGGGCACCCGCACCCCCGAGATGGGAGTACGCCCGGCGGAGCCGGACCCCGGACAGGACCCCGCCGGCGATGACAACAACCCGCAAGCCGCCGACGCGAACGATGCCGGCAATACCGGCAATACCGGCAACGGTGGCAATGGGGGGAACGCAGGGAACGGTGACAATGCCGGGGCTGCGGGCAATTCCGGAGACACCTCGGCCGAGCCTCCACCTCCTCCGCCGCCGGGCACGTTTTTGAAGCAGTTTCCGTAGTGGGTTGAAAAAAGTCCAAGCCGCGGCGGCTCCTGCGGGTGCTTCTCCCGAGGGAGGAGCGGTGGCACGAATCGTGAAGTACTCCCTACACCGAGACGGGGATCGGCGGCGCGAGGTTTCACCAGGATTCGCTTTAGCCGTCGCCGATCCAGTCTCTTTCCCCTTCCAACTCCAACCCAGTTCCGGGCTGATCGTCTGCGGCTTGGGCATCTCCCTTGCAGCCCTCGCACCCAAACCCCAGGGCCTGCCGGTCCCTAGGGTCTTCGCGCTGCCAAAAGGGCACCGCGAGGACCGTTCCGGCGGCTCCCGAGCTCTCTCCATGGAGGTTAGCGCCATGGGTTTATCGATAGGTCGTACGGTCGCCCCGCTCGTAGCCTTCACCGCTCTCGTCCTCCCGAGCCTCGGCGCAGCGCAGGCCGCTCCCGCCGCGCCGGACCCCTGGATGGTGCTCCAGGAGGTGCGCCGGAGCCTGGTCGCCGCCGGCCCCACGGGGGCGGAGTTCGTCCAGGTCTACATCCCGGCCGGCTTCACCTCGGGCGAGAGCGAGAAAGGCAGTCTCGCCCTGGCGCTCCCCGACTGCCTGCGCTGGGACTATCAGGACCCGTATCCGAAGAGCTTTCTCCTCTGCGGCGGCATCGCCCATGCCTGGAACGCCGAGGACAAGACCGGCCGGCGCTATTCGGTCGACCGGCAGAAGGAGCCCGGCCTCGACCTCCTGCTCCTCGGGGTGGACGACTTGAAGAACCGCTACCGGGCGACCGCCAAGGCCGATCCGGACGGGCGGATCGAGGTGGCGCTCACCCCCAAGGAGAAGCTCGCCGAGTTGGCCGACGCCAACCTGGTGGTCGACCCCGGCAAAGAGCACCTGGTCGGCGTCTCCTACCACGACCGCGAGGGCAACCTCACCCGCTTCGAGATCAAGAGCTATCGCGGCCTCCCGCGCCAGGGCCAGTTCTCCCCTCCGGGCGGCATCAAGTGGGAGGAGCCGTAGAGGTCCGTTCCCCTCTCCGGGTCTCTCTTTTTGGGCGCCCGCGCCCCCTTTCGTATAATGGCGGTCGATTGCCATGGCTCAAGACAACAACTCCTTCGACATCGTCTCCACCGTCGACCTCCAGGAGGTCCGAAACGCCGTCTCGCAGGCCGAGAAAGAGGTCGGCAACCGCTACGACTTGAAGAAGGCGGCGGCCGAGATCCAGCTCGAAGGCGAGGAGATCACAGCCGGCGCCGCCGACGAGTACACCCTGGACCAGGCCCTGGACGTCCTCAAAAGCAAGCTCGTCCGCCGCGGCATTCACTTGAAGTCGCTGCGCTTCGGGAAGATCGAACCGGCGAGCGGCTCCCGGGTGCGCCAGAAGATCACCCTGCAGCAGGGCATCCCCATCGAGACGGCCAAGAAGATCGTCGCCGAGATCAAGACCCGGAAGCTCAAGGTGCAGGCGGCCATCCAGGGGGATACCGTCCGCGTCTCGGGCAAGAACCGGGACGACCTGCAAGTGGTCATCGCCATGTTGAAAGAGCTCGACCTGGACGTCCCTCTCACCTTCACCAACTACCGCTCGTGAGAGGCTCCCTCCACAGCCCTCGACACGGCCGCGCGTGGAGCCCGTGCCTCGGCGTTCTCGCCCTTCTCGCGCTCGCAGGTGCGTTGCTAGGCGACAACGCGTGGGCGGCGTCCGCTCCCTACGCGGAGGGCGAGAAGGTGCGGATCACCGGCATCGTCACCGACGCCCGCGGCACCCCGCTCACCGACGTCACCGTGGCGCTCGTCGCCTCGCGGAGCTCCTTCAGCCTGCGGCAGTTGAAGAGCAACGACAAGGACTCCCGCCGGGTGACGGCGACGACCGGCGCCAAGGGGGAGTACGCGATCGACTGGGCTTGGGACAACTACTACAACAGCTTCGAGGTCCAGGTCGGTCTGCCGGTGCGCGAAGGGCGGGAGGAGCGCACCGAGGTGCTGTCGAGCCAGGACATCACCCAGCTGCTGCAGAAGGGCACTCCGGTGGTGCCCGCCCTCATCGTCCAGAACGCCGCCCTGATCGACAAGGTGCGGAAGTTCCTCGCCGACTTAAAGAGCGAGGACGAGCGTAAGGTCTATCAGGATCTCGGCAACCCCGATGAGGTCAAGAAGGTCCAGTACCCGGATCACGAGGAGGTCTCCTGGTGGTACTTCGAGAGCGGTTCCATGTATCGCTTCGACAGCGGGAAGCTCGCACAGGTCGTCCACTTCACCCCGGTCAAGCCGTTCTGATCCCCGTTCCAACCCAAAGAAGCGCCACCCGCGAGGCCCCATTTTGGCCCAGAACCCTCACCTGATCGACCCGACCCGCTCCTTCGCTCCCACTCGCTTTCTGGAGCTGGTCGGCGACAAGCTCGCGGCCGTTGAGATTCTGTTCAAGCGCCACCTCGACTCGGACGTGCCGTTCATCCACAAGGCCGGCGCCTATATCTCTGAAGGTGGCGGCAAGCGGGTCCGCCCCGCCCTCCTCCTCTTGACCGCGCGCCTCCTGGGGCACGACGGCGACGCGGAGATCACCTACGCCGCGGTCGTCGAGTTCATCCACACGGCGACCCTGATCCACGACGACATCATCGACCATGCCGCTCTGCGCCGTGGGCAGCCGACGCTCAACCGGCTCTGGGGCAACAACCTGACGGTGCTCCTGGGCGACTGGATCTACACGACCGCCATGCAGATGGCGCTCTCCCACGGCCATCTGGAGGTGGTGCAGCGGCTCTGCGCGGCGACGCTCCGGATGACCGAGGGCGAGCTTCTCGCCTTCGAGCGGCTGGGGGCGATCGACTTGACGGTCGAGGAGTACTTCGAGGTCGTCGAGCGGAAAACCGCCCACCTCTTCGCCGCCGCCTGCTCGATCCCCAGCCTCATCCCTCCCCTCCGCCAGGACGCGGGCCAGGTGCTCCACCGCTACGGCCGCGCCCTGGGCGTCTGCTTCCAGCTGGTCGACGACCTCCTCGACTTCACCGCCCGCGAGGCCGAGATCGGCAAGCCCGTGCTCTCCGATCTGAAGGAAGGCAAGCTCACCCTGCCGCTCATCCTCCTCCTGCCGCGGGTCGATGCCCCGAAGCGCCAGCTGATCGAGACCGTCCTCGCCGACCGGAGCTTCGACCGCGTCTCGTCGGCGGAGATCCTGGAGCTGGTGCGGATCGAGGGGACGATCGAGGAGGTCACGGAGCTCGCCCGGGGCTACGCCGACCAGGCCAAGCAGGAGCTAGAGCTTTTCCCCCCGGGCGACGCCCGGGACGCGCTCGAATTTGCGCCAGACTTCGTCCTCAACCGGCGTTCGTAGGGCCGGCGGGGTGATCCCCAGAACTCCCTTAGGCTCCGGAGCGCGGAGGGCACGGGGCGGCAGCGCGATCGCTTCTTCCACGCTATGGACCCGGGCGGCCACGGGCGACAGGCCCACCACCAGCGCATAGCGGAACCGCCGCGGCTCCGCGGCCTCCCAGGAGCCGCGGCCGGGAATGGTGATGACCGCGCCGTCCGGCGGAGCCGTCGGAACCTGCGGCAAGTTTCTTCCGGTGAAGAGGAGCGCCGCCCGTTGGACCGGGTCGGGGTCGAGCTCCAGGGAGAGGTAGCCGGTGACCTCGCGCCCGAAGTCGAAGAGGGTCCGCTCGACGGGAGGAAGCCCGGGCGCCGGAGGATCGGAGAGCACGAGCCGGGTGGCGACGAGCGGCGCCCGGCCGCCGGTCAGGTCGGCAAAGAGGGGCCGCGCCGGGCCGGGCGTGGGAACTCCCCAGCGGCCGAGCGGCGGCAGGCCCCAGGAGAAGACGTCCTCCCCCGTCCCCAGGTGGAGCTTGGGGGAAAGCGGCACGAGCCCGCGGAGGAGATACGGATGATCCCGCTGGTAGATCCGCCAGCTCTCGTCCGTCCCCAGAAGAGGCCGGCCGGTCGTCCCGTCGACCAGCGCCAGGAGGAACCCCCCGGCGCCCCGCCCGCTCCGCACCTCGGCCTGCAGCCGGTTCACCCCCGGGGTGAGCTGATCCCCGACCTCATAGCTGTCGAGGAGGGCTCCGCGTCGACCCGGCGCCGCGGCGTACCGCCCCGAGCCGATCCGCCGGCCATTCAAGTAGAGGACGTACTCCTCGTCCGCCGAGACCAGCAGCCGGCCGTGCGCCGGAGGGGGATCGAGGTAGAAATCGCGCACGAGGAAAAGGGCGATGGGCGAGCTTTCGCTCCGCCCCAGAGGCTTCCAGATCCACTCCGCCATCCCCGTCGGGAGAGACATCCGCGCCCGTGCCGCCCGCACCGCATGGGTGCCTAGAGCGAGAGCGAAAACGATGAAAAGAAAGAGCGCGAAGCGCCTCAGAGGAGCGGAGCGGAAGGGGCGGAGCACGGGGGAAATCTAGCATCTCCCGACACCCGCCGTCCTGATGGAGGGGTTGGCGCCTGCCGGGGCTTGATCGGTTCCTAAAGAAGCTGAGGAGGCGCCACCAGCCGGACACCTCGTTCCTCCCAGAAGGCCCGGTCTTCCGTCGACAGATCGCCGTCGAGGAGAATCGTATGGAGGCGACCGAAGGGGAGGCGGGGGCGGCCGGGCCAGCGCAGGCGGCGGCCGGAGGCGGCCCGGCGGAGAACGGCCAGATCCTGGGCGTCGCCGTGGAAGAGGGTCGGCCGGGCCCAGACCGCGCTCGCGGGACCGGTCGAGTGATCGGATTCGAGGAGGAGCGCCGCGCCGGTCCAGGTCGCCCAGGCGAGGAGTTGGCGCTCGACAGGATCGGCGAGCGGCCGGAAGGAGACCAGGATCTCCCTCCCGCGCCGGACCGACGCCGCGGGAGACAGCAGGGCTTCGAGCGCTCGGGCTGCCGCGACCAGGTCCGCCGCGGAGAGCTCCCGCCCGTCCTCCAGGACCACGCTCCCAGCGGGCAGGCGGAGAGACGGCGAGACCGGGCTCCCGGAACCGCCCAGCCCCGAGGGTCCTTCTTCCACCCAGGCGGAGAGCGCCCGGCGGGAGAGAGCTGCCGGCAGCTCGCGCGGCTCGCTCCCTGCCGGTTCGATCCAGACGTCGGCATCTCGGGAGGAGAGGGCGGCGGCGAAGGCCGGGCCGGAAAGATCGGCGGCGAGCGGGATCGAGATCAGGCCGGCGGCCTGAAGAGCGAGGTCGAGCGCGATCGGCTGCGGACCGGGCCAGGCCGCGAAGGCGGCGCGGCAACCCGCCGGAAGACCGGAGAGCTCCGTGCTCCAAGCGGCCACCCGGCCCGCCACCGTCCGGAAGGGCAGCCAGGGCCAGTCCCAGCCCTGGCGGGAGAAAAGCCAGGGCTCCTCGGAGCGCGCGGCCGCATGGTGGAAGAGGGCGGCGGGGAGGGAGTCGGGCACGGCGCCCACGTTCTCGATCACGGCGGTGCCCGCCGCCTACGCCGCCGCTCCCTTTTTCATCGCCTTGGTGATCTTCTGCTCGATGACCGGCCGCATCACGCTCGTCGGGGGCTTCAACTGGGCGCGACCGACGAGCCGCCCGCCTTCGAGCACGATGGTGCCGGTGGCTCCAGGGCCGGAGAGCTGGATCACGTCCCCTTCCCAGCGCCACTTGAGCATGCCCCCCGGGAACTCCTCCTTGAGCGCGGCGTCCAGGGCGGGGCGGACCTCCGCCATGGCGGGCTTCAATGTCTCCACTTCGATCGTCAGCTCGGTCATGGCACGAAAAGCTACCACACCGCCGGGAACCCATGGGCTGGAGTTGGTAGAGTCGACGGCGGGCGAGGCCCGCTCCGCGGGCCGGCGACCGCCTCCACGCCCAGAGAAAACGCCTCCGGGTGGGTTTCGGACCCGTCCGCTGGAGTTTTCCTGGCCCTCGACCCGAGGGCGGCATCCGTCCTACCGGCACCCGTCTTGCAAACATCCCCGCACAAATGACCTGGAACGCCGCTTCCTTCCTTCTGGGGCGCATCGCGGTGCTCTTCGCCATCGCGGCGCTCTTCTTCGCGATCATCGTCCTGCCGCACCGCGGCTTCCACTGGCTGCGCCGGCCGGCCGGGAAGTTCCTGGGGCACCCGGCCTTCTCCGGGCTGCGCCGGCGGGTCCCCGGGCTCTTCGCCTTCGGCGAGCGCCACTTCCACGAGGGGGGCCGCTCCTGGCTCCGTCTCCTCTTGGGCGCCGCCTTCTTCGTCTACGGGTTGCGCTGGTTCGCCCAGCTCCTCCACGGCGTTCTGTCGGACGGCAAGCTCGGCGTCGCCGACCACCGTCTGCACAACACGGTGGCGCTCTTCCGCTCCGACGGTCTCCACCGCTTCTACTCCGCCGTCTCCGACTTTGCGAGCCCGGTGCTCCAGACCGTCCTCGTCGTCGGGATCGGCCTCGTCCTCTGGCTCGCCGGGCGGCGGCGGGAGGCGTTCTTCCTCGCCCTGGCGCTCGCCGGAGCCTCCGTCTTCTCGGTCTTCTTGAAGCACATCATCCAACGTCCACGCCCCATCGAGGTGCAGGCGTTCCAGGGCGGCTTCAGCTTCCCCTCTGGGCACACCCTCTCGGCGGCGGCGGTCTACGGCTTTCTCTCCTACCTTCTCCTCCGCGACGAGCCGCGCCGCTTCTGGCACTATTTCCTCATCGTGCCGCTCCTCCTTCTCATCGTCCTCGTCCCCATCTCCCGCATCTACCTGGGCGTCCACTGGCCCTACGACACGGTGGCGAGCCTCGCCCTCGGCTGCTCCTGGCTCTCGATCCTCATCACGCTCTACAAGTTTCCGCCCCTGGAGCACCGGCTGCCCGAAAGCACCGGCGCGCACCGGCGGTGGACGCTCCCGGCGATCGCGGCCCTCGTCGCCGCGATGGCCGTGGCGGCGGCCGTCTGGGGGTTCCGCGATCCGCTGCCTCGGGCCTTGGGACAGCGGGTGGCCGCACAGCCGATCCCGCCGGATTCCGTCCTCCAGGGCTTCCCGCCAACGCTCGAAAAGACCTCACAGGATCTGGTCGGCGGCCCCATGGAGCCCATCGCCTTCGTCTTCCTCGGCACCGGCCCGCGGATCGTGCAGTCTTTCGAACGGGCCGGCTGGTCGCTCGCCGACTCGCCGTCGATGCGCGGCCTCGGTCGCGAGCTTCTGGCGGTCGTCGCCGACCGTCCCGACCTTCACGGGCCGGCGACCCCCGCCTACTACTCCGGCCAGCCCCAGGACCTGACCTTCGAAAAACCCGGCGACGCCACCGGCTCGATCCGCCACCGCCACCACATCCGCATCTGGCGGACGCCCCTCGCGAGAGGCGAGGCCGTGGGGGGGGAGGAGGTCTGGGTGGCGACGTCGAGCTACGACGCGGGAGTGAAGTTCGTCCCCAAGCCCTACCTCATCACCCACCGGATCGACCCCGAGATCGACCACGAGCGAGCGACGATCGAGCACGACCTCCTGGGCGCCGGGGCCAAAGAGCTCGGCCGGGTCGTCGTCACCGGCCCCAACCGGGGCAAGAACGCCGGCGGCGACAGCTTCCGGACCGACGGGGAGGCCCTGGTCATCGAGGTGCTTTAGTAGTAGTAAGCTTCCCGGCCATGCCCACCGCCGACGTCGTCATCTGTGGTGCCGGGATCGCCGGCATCTCCGCCGCCTACCATTTGTCCGTCCGCCGCGGCCTCAGAAACGTCGTGATCGTCGACGACCAGCCGCCGCTCACGGTGACGAGCGACAAGTCGACCGAGTGCTACCGCAACTGGTGGCCGGGGCCGGGCGACACCATGGTGCGCTTCATGAACCGGAGCATCGACCTCCTGGAGGAGCTCGCCCAAGAGAGCGACAACCGTTTCGTCATGAACCGGAACGGCTACGTCTATCTGACCGCCGACCCGGCGAAGGCGACGGAGCTCGAAGCGGCCGGCCGGGAGATCTCGGCGCTCGGCGCGGGCGAGCTCCGGGTGCATGGCGGCCGCGGCGGCCCGGAAACCCCAGGCGGCGATCCGCCCTACCCGGAGACGCCGTTCGACGGGCTGGATCGGACGCTCGACGGCGCCGACTTCGTGCTCGATCGAGACCGCATCCTCGAACGCTTCCCCTTCGTCGCCCCGGACGTCGTCGGCATGCTCCACGCCCGGCGCTGCGGCTGGCTCTCCGCCCAGCAGCTCGGCATGTACCTCCTGGAACGAGCGCGCGAGCAGGGGGCGCGGCTCGTCTCCGGCCGGATCGCGGAGGTGATCGTCGAGAGCGGCCAGATCGCGGGGGTGCGCATCGAGGGGGGGCCGGAGGCGGGGACGATCGCGACCCGCACCTTCGTCAACGCGGCGGGTCCGCTCGCCGCGGAGATCGGGAGGAAGAGCGGCGTCGATCTGCCCCTCTTCAACGAGCTGCACGGGAAGATCATGTTCGACGACTACCTGGGTCTCGTGCCGCGCGAGCTGCCGCTCATGCTCTGGTCCGACCCGGTGAGCCTCGTCTGGAGCGCAGAGGAGCGCGCCGGGCTCGCGGAGGACCCGGATCTCCGCTGGCTCCTCGACCCGTTGCCGTCCGGGGTTCACTTCCGTCCCGAGGGGGGGCGGGACAGCCGCTCGCTCCTTCTCCTCTGGACCTACCACATCGAGCCGACCGCCGTGGTCTTCCCACCCACTTTCGATCCGTTCTATCCCGAGGTCGTCCTCCGCGGCCTGGCCCGCATGGTGCCCGCGCTCGCCACGTACTTAAACGATGGCCGCATGCGGCGGCCCTACGTCGATGGCGGCTACTACTGCAAGACCCGGGAGAACCGGCCGCTCGTAGGTCCCACCTCAATCGCCGGCAACCATCTCCTCTGTGGCCTCTCCGGTTTCGGCATCATGGCCGCGCAGGCCGCCGCCGAGCTCCTCGCCGCCCACGTCCTGGGCGACACCGGCGACTCCCTTCCCCCCTACGCCAGCGCCTTCCTCCTGAGCCGCTACGAGGATCCCGCCTATGTGGCGAGCCTCGACCGGTTCGCCTCCGGGCAGCTCTAGTCGTCCTCGGGGTAGCCGGTATACTGGAGCCATGCTCACGCGCCTCAGAGTCAACGGGTTCAAGAATCTGGTCGACGTCGAGGTGGCGTTCGGTCCCTTTACCTGTATCGCCGGGGTGAATGGAGTCGGCAAGTCGAATCTCTTCGACGCCATTACCTTCCTCGGCGCTCTGGCGGAAAGGCCTCTGCTCGAGGCGGCGCTCTCGGTGCGGAGCGAAGGGGGGCGTGCTTCGGACCTGCGAAGCATCTTCTATCGCATCGGCGATGAGTATGCTGAGGAGATGACGTTCGAGGCCGAGATGCTGATCCCTCCGACCGGCGTCGATGACCTCGGGCAGGCGGCGAAAGCCGCTATCACTTTCCTCAGGTACGGTTTGACCCTGGGTAGGAGCGGCAGTGGACTGACGATCCAGCGTGAGGAGCTGACGCATATCACGCAGGGAGGGGCGCGGAAACACCTGCACTTCCCTCATAGCGTCCTCTGGCGGGAATCGGTCGTCACCGGCCGGAGAACCAGCCCGTTCATATCGACGGAGAAAAAAGATGGCGTCACGTACGTCAACCTGCACCAGGATCTCGGCGAGAGCTACAAGGGTGGAGGGCGACCCCGTTCCTACATCGCGCACAAGCTGCCGCGAACGGTCCTTTCCGATGCCAATTCAGCCGACAGCAGAACCGCAGTCCTCGCCCGCCGCGAGATGCAATCCTGGCGGCTCCTTCAGCTCGAGCCTTCAGGGCTGCGTCAACCCGATAGCTTCATGGCGCCGCGATCGATCGCGGCCAATGGTGCGCACCTCCCCGCGACGCTCGCCCGCCTGACTCGCCTGCCGGTTCATGCAGAGGGCTTCCGAGCCATACCGGGGACGATCCTCGGAGAAGGCAGCTTCGACAGTGTCAGCCTGCTGGCCGAGGCCTCGGCCAGCAGGCACCCTGAAGCCGACGAAGCGGCGGAAGACCATGCCGCGGCGGTGTACGCGCGGGTCGCCAATCGGCTCGCCGAGCTGATCGAAGGAGCTCGATCGATTCGCGTGGACGTTGACGATCGGCGTGAGCTGCTGACCTTAATGCTGACGGAGCGTGACGGCACCGAGCATGAGGCGCGCTCCCTCTCGGACGGGACCTTACGCTTCCTCGCCCTCGCCATCCTGGAGAGCGACTCGGAGGCCCGGGGCGTGCTCTGTATGGAGGAGCCCGAGAACGGCATCCACCCCGAGCGGATCCCAGCGATGCTCCGACTCCTTCAAGACCTCGCTGTCGATCCACGACAGAAAGGAGATGAGGACAACCCTCTACGCCAGGTTATCGTCAACACGCATTCGCCAGTCGTCGCCGCGGCGGTTCCGGAGGAATCCCTCCTCGTCGCCATCCCACAGACCATCCGGCGCGACGGCAAGCAGACATCGATCGCAGCTTTTCGCTGGCTTCCCGGGACTTGGCGGGCAACGGCCTCTCCCGAGTTGTCGACCATCCCTCTAGGAGAGCTCGTCTCCTATCTCAACCCACTGGAGCGGACGCGCCCGGCCAAATCCGAAAGCCCAACGAAGTCGCGGCGAGTCATCGATTGCCCCGATCTCCAGAAGTGGCTACCCTTGGGTGAACCTTCTCCATCCACGTGACCAGCCTTCGCTTCACTCTGCTGGCCGACGGCTCGTCCGATCGAGCTCTTTTGCCACTGCTCGGCTGGTTGCTCCAGCAACATTCGGCGCGTGCCTTTCAGCGGCAATGGGCCGATTTGGGGGCCTTGCGCGAGCCGCCAAGAAATTTGGCTGGACGGATACAAGCCGCCCTAGAGCTTTACCCCTGCGATCTACTGTTCGTCCACCGTGATGCAGAGCGAGAAAGCCGGGATCTGCGGGTTCGGGAAATCCGGCAGCACCTGGCCAGGCTGCCGGATCAGCCGGTCGTCTGCGTCGTACCCGTGCGGATGCAAGAGGCTTGGCTGCTTTTCGATGAGCCCTCGCTCCGCAGGGCAGCCGACAATCCGCGGGGTCATATGCCTTTGCCACTGCCATCGCTCGGCGAGATTGAGGCGATTCCCAATCCCAAAGCCCTGATTCATGAGCTATTGCGGGAGGCAAGCGGGCTGCGACCCGGAAGACTCCAGAGATTTCACACCGCTCCGCGAGTTCATCGGCTCGCCGAGCTGATCGAGGACTTCGGCCCCTTGCGGGGGCTTTCGGCCTTCCAGGCGCTCGAGCGAGACTTGCGCGGTCTTCTTGAAGCCAAATCCTGGCTCTGAGGAACCTGAGCCACCTCAGCTCTAGTCGTCCTCGTTCCTCACCACCTGGATGTGGTTGACCCTCTGGTTCTCGTCGAAGTCGAGGTTGAGGCTGAAGTCCTCGTCCCAGGCGAACCAGAGGGCGAGTCTCTTGCCCTCCTCGGCGGCCCGGAGGACTTCGTAGCGCCGGCCGTAGAGCTGCTCGACTCGGGCCTGCGTACTGCCTAAGGTCAGGCCGCGGCCGGTCCTGCCGAGCGCGCCGGTCGGCTCTTCTCCCCAGGCGTCGATCTCCACCAGATGCTCCGGCCGACTTCCCTCGCTCCTCGTGCGGACGGCCAGGCGAGGGCTTGTTGGTGATCGCCGGCCGGGGTGCTCCCAGACGTACTCGGTCTCCGCGTAGCCCGGCGGCGTGGGAGTCTTGTCGACGTGGTCGGGCGGACCGTAGAGCTTCTCCACGTCGGCGAGCTTCCTGCGGGCGAGGTCGATCCCGGCGAGAATGGTCTCCCGCCGGCCGCGCGCCCGCTTCGCCTCAGGGATCTCGTCGGCTCCGAGGCGGGGGGCCATTATTTCGAGAACGACGGCGAGAGCGAGCGTCGCCAGCAGGAGAAGCCGGAGCGCCTTCAAGACCGGAAGTCCCGCACCATCGCCTCCAGGCGATCGAGCCCGCGCTCCACCTCCCGGTAGGGCGGTCCGTAGGAGAGACGGACGTGCTGGTGGAAGCGAGAGAGGTGCTGCGCCCGGCGATGGCCAGGGTTGACGTCGAAGAAGACGCCGGGGACGCAGATCACCTGGCGCTCCAGGGCGGCGCGGAAGAAGGCCATGCCGTCGGCGATCGGCTCCGGGAGGTCCGCCAGGGAGACGAAGGCGTAGAAGGTCCCCTCCGGATCGGGGTGGACGGTCATCCCCATGGCGCGGGTGCGGGCGAGCATCAGGTCGCGCTTGGGGAGGAAGGCCTCGCGGATGGCGGTCGTCTCGGCGAGCACGAGCTCGGGGGCCATCAAGGGGATCGCCGCCCTCTGGAGGGGCTTGCTGCCGCCGCCGTCCAAAAACGAGCCGGCGCTCTCGACCGCCTCGATCACCTTCCGCGGTCCGACCGTCCAGGTCACCCGCCAGCCCGGATAGCGCCAGTTCTTGGTCAGGCCATCGACGATCACGACCGGATCGACATCGACGTCCTCGACGTAGCGGGCGGCGGAGACGACCGGCCCGGGCTCGCCGGGGCCGGGCCGCCAGACGTAGTGCGAGTAGAACTCGTCGAGGAGAAGAGTGCAGTCGAGCTCGCGGCCGACGGCGATCCACTCGGCCAGCTCATCGCCGGAGACCACCTTCCCCATCGGGTTCGAGGGGTTCGAGAGCAGGAGGACCGAGAGGCCCCGCCCGAGGATCTCACGCCTGAAGTCGTCGGCCGTGAAGCGATAGTCGGACTCGCGCGAGAGGAGGATCGGGATGGGCGTCACCAGCCTAAAGATGTCCAGGAGCTCTTCATAGGCGGTGTAGTCGGGAAGGAAGTGGCCGAGGTTGACCCGGTCGAGCGAAGCGACGGCGCGGGTCAGGGCCGCCCGGCCGCCACCCGAGATGGACACGTTCTCCGCCGTGTACTGAGACGGCATCCCCCGCCGGTAGAGGTGGTTGTAGAGCGCGGCCACCGCTTCCCGCAGCTCCCAGACGCCGGGGACCGGGGCATACTCGTGATCCGCCGGATCGAGCTCGACCGAGCGGACGCGCGGCGGCGCCCCCGGGAGCTCCCCGACCTCCGGCTGCCCCTGACCGAGGTTCGCCCATTCGGGATGTCCCGCCCGGTAACCGTGGCCTTGAGCTTCCTTGGTGACATAGACGACGCCCGTTCGCGGCACGGAACGGAACGCCTGCAGGGTCGAACGGGCGGCCTGGGCCGCACCGGTGGAAAGCGAAGGAGTGAGAATACTCATGGTGACCACCTCGGAGGTCTCGGGGTCTACAGGTTCTAGTGAGGCGGAGAGGTGCGACCGGGACGGCAGGGGGTCTTCCGCGCCTGAAGGGAAGTAAGGATAGCACCTGCCGGAGGCGGATCCGTAGGGGCACCCCTCTGTGCTTGCCCTGGGGAAAGGGCGGCCATGGGGGCCGCCCTTACGCCTGAAAGGCAGCATCCCGCCAGCCAGGGCAGGAGCGGACCGGAAGCGAGGGGTAGCGCGGGAAACGCGGGTCGAAATCGGCCAACTGGCAGCGCAGGAAGACGCTTCTGGCAGAGGCTTTGAGCTCGCGGTGAACGCAGGTGGCGCAGAGCCCGGCGGGGCCGAGACGGGCGAGGAGCGCAGCATCGTCGTTTAAACTCAGGATGAAACCCCCTTGCTTATCTTGCCAAATTGCGATAGATGTATTCCGCAAGCTCCCTTCCGGGAATCGGTTCGACGAGCGTCCGCCGCCGAACGGAGTCCCAACCTGGCGGATGCAATCCGCCCCGCGGTACCACCCTCCTGATACCGTGGCTTGCAGTCTAGGCCGCGCGCCAGACCCGAGGGGACCGGAAAGCCGGTCCCCTTTCCTTTCGTCTCCCCTCACTCATAGCGCAACGCCACGGCCGGCTCGATCCGCCCGGCGCGCCGCGCCGGCGCCCAGCAGGCGAGGAGCGTCACCAGGAGCGCGAAGACCACGACCGCCAGGAGATCGCGCGGGCGGACGTGGAAGGGGACGGAGCTGATGAAGTAGATGGCCGCGACCTCGGAATCGAAGCGGATCAGCTGGAACGTGGTGAGCACCCAGCAGGCCGTCCCGCCGATGGCGACCCCCAAAAGCGTGCCGAGGCCGCCCAAGAGACCGCCGTAGAGGAGGAAGACCCGCGACAGGTGGAGCGGCGAGAGCCCGAGCGCTCCCAAGGCTCCGAGGTCTCTCATCCGCTCGCGCACGAGGACGACGAGCGTCGAGGCGACGTTGAAGGTCGAGACGAGGACGATCAGGCCGAGCACCAGAAAGAGGGCCACCTGCTGGAGCTTCAACGCGGTGAACAGCTCGCGGTTCAGCTGCTGCCAGTCGGTGACGACGAAATCGGGATTCAAGATGGCGGCGATCCGCTCCCCCGTAAGCGGCGCCGCGGCGGGGTCTTTCAGGGTGAATTCGAGGAGGTCGACCGCCACCTCGCCGCCGATCATCCCCTCGACCAGCGGCCGGTCGAGGAGGACCCAGGTGCGGTCGAACTCGGCGAAGCCGGTCTTGAAGGTGCCGGCGACCTTCAGGCTCTGGTAGCGGAAGCGCGGGCGGTCCCCGGCGAACCCGAGGGCGACCAGACGGAGCGAATCGCCGGCCTTCACCCCGAGCTTCGCCGCCAGGTCGGCGCCGAGGACCGTCCGCGGAATGCCGTCCGCTCCCGGGCGGAGCTGAGCGGGGCCGGCGGTGAGCTGGCCGCCGCCGGGATCGATGCCGCGGAGGACGACCGAGATTCCCTGCGGGCGGGCGGAGCTGGCGAGCGATCCCTGGCCGTAGGCGACCCGGCCGATCCGCAGCACTCCGGGGAGCTTGCGGAGCTGGGCCTCTTTCCTGGGATCGAGCCGAACCCCCTTGTTGCCCACCGGATAGGCGAGGACGGCGGCGTTGCCGCGGATGAGCTTGGTCTCCAGGTCCTCCCGGTAGCCGCTCATGAGGCCCATGGCGATGACCATGGCGGTGACCCCCAAGGCGGTCGCGAGGAGCGCCGAACGGGCCGTGCCGCCCAGGAGCCGGCTCCGCGGCCCGCGCAGGAAGCGCCAGGCGATGACCCAGGAGAGCGGCCCGGCGAGGGGGACCTGTTCCCGCCCGCTCAACTCCCGGTCACGCCGACCGTGGCGAGGAAACGGTCGAAGAGCGGCGAGGCGTCGTGCGGGCCGGGGGCGGCCTCGGGGTGGTACTGGACGGAGAAGATCGGCTTGCCGGCGACGTCGAAGCCCTCGACCGTGCCGTCGTTCAGGTTGACCTCGGTCACCCGGCAGGAGGCGGGGAGCGAGTCGGGAGCGACGGCGAAGCCATGGTTCTGGCTGGTGATCGCCACCTTCCCCGTCCGCAGGTCGTGGACCGGCTGGTTGCCGCCATGGTGGCCGAAGCCGAGCTTGAAGGTCGTACCGCCCAGGGCGAGCCCTAAGAGCTGGTGGCCGAGGCAGATGCCGAAGAGGGGGATGCCGGAATCGACCAGCTCGCGCACCGTCTCGATGATGCCGGTGAGTGGCTCGGGATCGCCCGGGCCGTTCGAGAGGATGACGCCGTCGACCCCCAGGGCCAGGCAGTCGCTCGCCGGAGTGCGGGCGGGGAGCACCGTGAGGCGCGCCCCGCGCTCGGTCAACGAGCGCAGGATGTTCCTCTTGACCCCGAAGTCGTAGACCGCGAGGTGGCAGCGCGGCGAGGGTGCGGTATCGGAGGGATCGGAGGGATCGGCGGGGTCGGGCGCCAGCTCGTAGCGCTCGGCGACGGTCACCTCGTCGACCAGGGCGCGGCCGGTCATCGTCGGGAAGTCGGCGAGCTCGGCGGCCAGCCGGTCGACGTCCGAGCGCTCGCTCGTCAACACTCCGCGCATCGCCCCACGCTCGCGCAGCCGGCGGACGAGGGCGCGGGTGTCGAGCCCATCCATCGCCGGCACGCCGTGGCGGCGGAGGTAGGCGACGAGCCCCTCCTCGCGGTGGAGGCCGGAGGGGACGGCGGTGAAACGGCGGGCCAGGAAGCCCTCGACCCACGGCTTGCCCGACTCCGCGAGATCGGGGTCCGTGCCGTAGTTGCCGATGTGCGGCTGGGTCATGACGACGATCTGGCCGCGATAGGAGGGATCGGTCAGCACCTCCTGGTAGCCGGTCATCGAGGTATTGAAGACCACCTCGCCGAAGCGGGTGCCGACGGCCACAGCTTCGCCTTCGAAGACGGAGCCGTCCTCGAGCAGCAGCAGTCCGGGAGTGGGGTTTCTGGTCAAAAGGAGAGTCGGGGCTCCGTCAGGGCGGTGGCGGGTTATCATAGCAGAGCGATTCGTGCCCGAAAGGAAGCTTCTCATGCGCATGCTGCGGCGATCGATCCTCCTGCTTCTCTGCCTCCTCTCGGTGGGGCCTCTCTTCGCCTATACGATCTACCTGACGGACGGCTCATCGATCCAGGCCAAGGAGAAGTACAAGGTGAACGGCAACCGCGCCGTCATCACCCTCCCCAACGGCAACCAGACGTTCCTGCCCATGGCGCAGATCGACGTCGCGCGGACCGACCAGGCGAACACCAACGACTACGGCAGCGCGACGGTCATCGACAGCCACCAGATTCCCCCGGCGTCGGCCCCGCCCCCGCAGCAGCCGACCCTGGCCAACCTCATCCACGACAAGGCCCCGGAGCCGAGGGAGCTGGCGCCGGCCCGGCGCGCCCGCCCGGGCGCCTCCCCCACCTCGGCAAACGCGCCCCCCGGCACCCTCCAGAAGACCAAGGCCGGCTTCGCCGACCTCTCGACCCTGGCACGCCGGCCCTGCTCCCAGGCCGACGTGGCCGCCGAGCTGCTGCAGTTCTTCCGCGGCCAGGGGGTAGAGGAGGTGGAGGTCTACCAGGGCACCCAGTCCGACCGGCCGCTCGTCGAGGTGACGACCAACTCCGAGGCCTCGGTCTTCCGCGCCCTCGCGGTGGGCGCCACGGCGCTCCTCCACGTCCGCGACGCCCACCCCAAAATCAGCGGCATCGAGCTGCTCCTGATGACGCCGGCCAAGGAGCGGGCCGGGCAGTTCATGATGACGCCCCAGATGGCGGCCGAGGTGGTGTCGAGGAACGTCGAGGTCTCGGCGTTCTTTTTGAGCAACGTACAGTTTTAGGGAAAGTGGGACGCAGGGTCTTGAAGCCAGGCGGCTTCCGGTCCCGCGCGGTCTCGCGCCGGCCTATCCTACCGTCATCCTGGAGCGTAGCGAAGGATCCGGGGGGGGGCCTTTTTTCCACCGCCCAGATCCTTCGGCTCGTAAAACTCGCCTCAGGATGACGGTAGGGGAGGGAGATGACAGCAGGAGGCAGAGACCGGCGGACAAGAGAAGGTAGCGCCTCTCCTAGGACGGAATCTCCGAGTCCCCGTCCCCCGCCGGGTCGTTCTTCCGGAGGCCGAGGTAGGTCTCGACCGACATCCCGACCCGCCGCGAGAAGCGCTCGCGGTAGCTCTCGACCGCGCCTACCGGCTCGTCCAAGAAGATCCTCTCGACTCGAAAGAGGGGGACGAACATGGTCGAGAGGCCGAGCGTCTGGTCGACCCGCCGGGCCGCCTGCGCCATCCAGTCGTCGAAGCTCGACAGATTGATGCCGCGGAGCACCACCCCCGCCACCCCCAGCTCGTGGAGCACGCCCCAGAACTTCTCCGTCGGGTTGATCAGGTGGACGATGACGATCGTCCCCGGGCGGATCACTCGCCATGCCCTCCGCCGTCGGGACCCGGCTCGGAGAGCTCGAAGAGCACGCCCCCGGCGCTCCTCGGATGAACGAACTGCACCCGGCTTCCCCCGGCACCGCGGGTGGGCTCCGGCCGCAGGAGCTCGATGCCTTCCGCCCGCAGCCGGGCGTCGTCGTCCGCAAGCCCGTCGCTCGCCAGACAGACATGGTGGATGCCGGGGCCGCGCCGGGCGAGGAACTTGGCGATCGGCGAATCCGCCGAGGTCGCTTCGAGGAGCTCGATCCGAATGCCGCCGATGCCGCCGATGCCGCCGACGGGGATGAAGGCTACCCGCACCCCTTCCGCCGGCACCTCCTCGATCGCCTCGACATGGAGTCCCATCGCCTCGTAGAGCTTTCTCCCCTCGGCGATCGAAGTGACGGCGATGCCGATGTGGTCGACGCCCTTGATCATCGCACCGCTCCCCTGGCTTCCTCGACCACCCCCTCGAACAGCCGGTCGGCCACCCGATAGGGATCCAGATGCTGCGCGAAGCCGCGCTCGACCTCGCGGTCGACCCCGAGCACCCGATCGGCGGTCGCCACCACCCGTTCCTTCAGGATCATCTCGACCCGCAGGCGCAGGTGGCTCCGCCGTCGCCGAGCCAGCTCGCCGCTCTCGCCGAGCCAGCTCCGGTGCTGCGCGATCGCCGCCGCCATCTCCGCCACCCCCTCGTCTCGGCTCGCGACGGTTTTGAGGATCGGCGGTATCCAGTCGCCGTGCTCGCCGAGCGACAGCATCATGTGGAGGTCGCGCACGGTGCGGTCGACCCCCTCGCGGTCGGCCTTGTTGATGACGAAGACGTCGGCGATCTCCAGAATCCCCGCCTTGATCGCCTGGATGTCGTCGCCGAGGCCGGGGACGGTGACGACGACGACGGTGTCGACGCTCCGCACGACGTCGACCTCGGCCTGGCCGACCCCCACGGTCTCCAGGAGCACCCAGTCGAAGCCGGCGGCGTCCAGGACGTCGACGGCGTCGCGCGAGGCCCGCGAGAGGCCGCCTAAGTTACCGCGGGTCGCCATCGAGCGGATGTAGACCCCGTTGTCGCTCGTATGGCCCTGCATGCGGATGCGGTCGCCCAGGATGGCGCCGCCGGTGAACGGGCTCGTGGGATCGACGGCGAGGACGCCGACCGTCTCGCCACGGCGGCGGACGAGCCGGATCAGGCGGTCGACGAGGGTGCTCTTGCCGGAGCCGGGAGGGCCGGTAATGCCGACCACCCGGGCGCGGCCGATGTGCGGATAGAGGCGGCCGATCAGCTCGCGCTGCGCCGTGCCGCCGTCCTCGGTGAGCGTGATGGCCCGTGCCACCGCCCGCGCCTCCCGGGCGAGGATGCGAGGCACCAGGTCGTCGAGAGCGCTCGCGACCGCCTCGGCGCCCTCGACCGCAGCCGGCATCAGCGTCCCTTCATCAGCAGGCGGGCGATGACCAGGCGCTGGATCTCGCTCGTCCCCTCGCCGATGGTGCAGATCTTCGCATCCCGGTAGTACTTCTCCGCCCGGTAGTCCTTGATAAAGCCGTAGCCGCCATGGATCTGGACCCCGCGCTCCGAGCAGAAGACCGCCGCCTCGCCGGTCGCGAGCTTGGCCTCCGAGGAGAGGCGCGACACCTTGTCGCCGTTGTCCATGGCGGTGGCGGCGGCCATCGTCAGGATCTCCGCCGCGGCGATCTTGACCGACATCTCGGCCAGGGCGAACTGGATGGCCTGGAACTCGGCGATCGGCTTACCGAACTGCTCGCGCTCCTTGGCGTAGCGCAGAGCCGTGTCGAAGGCGCCGATCGCCGTGCCGAGCCCCAGGGCTGCGATCGAGATGCGGCCGCCGTCCAGGATTTCGAGCGCCTGGATGAAGCCCTCGCCGACGTCGCCCAGGAGGCGATCCTCGGAGACGAAGCAGCTCTCCATGACGACCTCGGAGGTGTCCGAGGCGCGGATGCCGAGCTTGTTCTCCTTCTTCCCCGCCCGGAAGCCCTCCATCCCCTTGTCGAGGACGAACGCCGAGATGTTGTGATGGCGCGGCCCCTGGGGATCGGTGACGGCGAAGACGACGCAGACGTCGCCCACCTTGCCGTGGGTGGTGAAAGTCTTGGCGCCATTCAGCACCCAGCCGCCGTCGACCTTCTCGGCGCGGGTCCGGGTGCCGGCGGCGTCCGACCCGGCCCCCGGCTCGGTCAGGCTCCAGGCGCCGATCTTCTTGCCCGAGGCGAGGGGAATCAGCCAGCGCTTCTTCTGCTCCTCGTTGCCGAACTTGTAGATGTGGTTGCTGCAGAGCGAGTTGTGGGCGGCGACGCTGATGCCGACCGAGGGGTCGACCTTGGAGAGCTCGGTGACCACCAGCACGTACTCGACATAGCCTAAGCCCGCGCCGCCGTACTCCTCGGGAAAGATGATGCCGAGGAACCCGAGCTCACCGGCCTTCGCCATCACCTCGCTGGGGAAGCGCTGGCTCTCGTCGATCTCATCGACGATGGGGTCGACCTCGCGGCGGGCGAACTCCCGCGCGGTGTCGGCGATGGCGCGTTGCTCGGACGTCAGGGCAAAATCCACAGGTCTCTCCTTTTGCGGGAAGCGGGGTACGAAGCTCGCCGCCAAAGGCCGATCGAGCCCCCGGATGCTATCGCGGGGGGGTGGCGGCTGGCAACGCGGAGGTGGGAGCTCGCCTGAAGCTCGGCCCGACCGCCGGGGACCGAGACGATCCTCTCCTACCGCGCCTGCCCCTGCTTCGCCACCGACTCGGCGGCCTTCCTGACGGCTTCCGGGTCGCCCAGGTAGTAGTGACGGAGCGGCTTCAACTCGTCGTCCAACTCGTAGACCAGGGGGATGCCGGTGGGGATGTTGAGCCCCACGATCTCCTGCTCCGACACGCCGTCCAGGTGTTTGACGAGGGCGCGGAGGCTGTTGCCGTGGGCGGCGATCAGGACGCGCTTGCCGGCTTGGAGGTCGGGGACGATGGTCGAATTCCAGTAGGGGAGGAAGCGGGCCACGGTGTCCTGGAGGGACTCGGCCAAGGGGAGCTCGGCGGGCGTCAGGCTGGCATAGCGGCGGTCCCGCCCGGGGTAGCGCTCGTCGTCGGGGGTGAGAAGAGGGGGAGGCTCGGAGTAGCTCCGGCGCCAGACGAGGACCTGCGGGTCCCCGTACTTGGCGGCGGTCTCGGCCTTGTTCAATCCCTGGAGGGCGCCGTAATGCCGCTCGTTGAGGCGCCAGTGGCGGACGACCGGCAGCCACATGAGATCGAGGTCGTCGAGGACGATCCACAAGGTGCGGATGGCCCGTTTGAGGAGCGACGTGTAGGCGACGTCGAACGTGTACCCATCCGCCGCCAGGAGGCGAGCCCCCTCATGCGCCTCCGCGATCCCCTGCGGCGCCAGGTCCACGTCGGTCCAGCCGGTGAAACGGTTTTCCTCGTTCCAGGTGCTATGCCCGTGCCGAAGGAGGACCAGCTTGATCATGCGCGCTCCCTTGAGTTGCCAGCAAAGAAGAAGACCGCCCGCAGTGAGTCAGGGGTAAGAGCTGGATAGTTCTCCAGCACCTGCTCCTCTGTCCAGCCGTTCGTGAAGAGGGCGAGCAGGAAATCGACGGCCAGGCGAGTTCCCTTCACGACCGGTTTACCGAGCAGGATCTCAGGGTCTGAATGGATGTAGTCGTGCCAATCCACGGCGCGGGGATTATATGGGAGAGGGCTGTTGCGGGCACTCCTACCCGACAGCCCTGACAGCCCTCTTCCTATAAGCGCCTACACCCTCACCGCAACCCGAAATCGTCGATCTCCACCAGCCAGCGTTGCCGGCGTTCACCGGCACGACCTCCATCTCGGCGGTCGATTTGCCGTCCATCAGCTGGTCGGTCGTGATCTGCCAGCCAGAGCCGTAGGCGGTCTTCGTCGTGCCGTCGTTGAAATCGCTGACGATAGCGCTCTCGGAGCCGGCCGGCGGCTGGGTTACGGCGATCTTTTCGCTTTCGAGGCTGGCGCGGTAGGCCTTGCGGTCGAAGGGAACCCCCGCCTTCCAGATGCCGGCGATATCCAAGGTCGCGCCGATGTCCTTGGTGGGATCGCCGGTGACGAGTAGGAGGTCGGCGCGCAGCCCCTGGGCGATGCGGCCGCGATCGGCGAGGCCGAAAATTCGAGCGGGGGTCGAGGTCGCCGCGGTGAGCGCCTCGACGGGCGTGAGCCCGGCCTTCACCAGCAGCTCCAACTCGCGGTGCAGCGAGACGCCATGGGCGGTGCCGGGGTTCGGGGCGTCCGAGCCGGCGAGGAGCGGAACGCCCGCGGCCTTGAGCTGGCGGACGGCTTCCTCCGCCCCCTCGTAGTGCATGGGCGGAGCGCTCTTCAGGCTGAAGCTCTTTTCGAGGTTGCCTAAGAAGGCGCTCGGGATGTAGGGGGTGACCCGCGGGTCCTTGGCGAGGCCGGCGCCGCTCGGACGGACGGCGAGGCTTTCGAGCACGGTGAGCGTGGGGACGACGAAGGCGTGGTGGTCGGCCGCGAAGCGGCCGAAGTCCGCATCGGGCGCGCGATCGACGAAGAGGTGGGCGAGGCCGTCGGCGCCGTCGCCGATCGCCTCTTTGGCGCCGGCGAGCGAGCCGATATGGACGATCGCGAGCTTGCCGCGCTTGTGGGCGGCGGCGATCACCGCCTTCAGGGTCTCCGGCGAGAGGGTCGGGGTGTGGAAGCCGTAGGGGCTCCCGTCGTCGTAGACGATCTTGATGTAGTCCGAGCCCTCTTCGATCCGCGCGTCGACGAAGGCCTGCGCCTCGGTCGGGCTGCTCAAGGTGGGGATTTCAAATCCGTACTCGGTGCCGTGGCCCTTGGGGGCGGTCGCCAGGATGCCGGACGAACGCAGATCGGCGCGATCGAGGCCCAGGCCCTGCGACTGCTCCTCCCGCATCTGCTCGTCGACCTTGGGATCGGAAAACATGTCGAGCTCGGTCGTCACCCCGAAGGCGAGGGCCTGCTGGAGGGCGCCGGGGAAGATATGGGTGTGGGAGTCGATCAGGCCGGGAAGGAGGGTCTTGCCGTGGCCGTCGATCTTCACCGCGTCGCTCGGCGCCTTCACCTCCGGCCCCAAGGCGGCGATCCGGCCGTCGACGACGAGGACGTCGGCCACCGGGAGGACGGACTTGCCGTCGAACACCCGCACCTGGTGGAACCACAGGGCGCGCGGCGGCTCCACGGCATGGGCCGCGCGCGCGAGGCTGAATCCGAGAAGCGCGCCGAGCAGGGCCAGGACGGGAAAGGAGAAGCGAGAGAAAGGAGCGCGGTTCATGGGATCTCCTTAGATGAGGCGAACCGTCTGGTCGAAGAGCTCGCCCAAGGCGCGCTCCGGCTCCTCGGCGAGCCCGGCGTGGACCGGGGAGACCTGGAGCATCGTGCTCCGCGGGGCGACGAGCCAGTGGAAACGCTCGCGGAGCGTGAGCCGGGCGATGGGGCCGGCGTCGAGGCTCCCGGCGCAGATCCGCGGGATCGCCGCGAGGTGCTCCCCGATGAGATCGATGAGATCGAGGTCGATCCTCGGCCAGAGCGCCGTGAGCCGGGGTGCATTGACTTCCACCCGGGCGGCGAGGAAATCGCGTTCGAGGCAGAAGAGGATCACCCCCGCGTTGACGAACTCCTCGCGCTCGACCCGCGGCACCACCCGGACGATGGCATAGTCAAACGAGCTGAGCTTGGGCACCGATCGCCTCCGCGAGGAAGGAAGACGCCGCGGCGAGCCGCTGGGTGAGAAACGACACGTACCCCGCCCGCCAGTCGGCGGCTCTTAGGCTGGTAAGGCCGGGCTCCGGCGGAAACCAGTCCTCGGGGATCGCCGCGACCAGGCGGGTGAAGAGGTCTTCCGAAAGCTTCGGACGCAGCCGGGCGTCGGCCGCTTCAAGCCGGGTGGCCCAGGGGAGGAGCACATGATCGCGGATGGGGGCGAAGCGGCTGACGGCCATGCTGTCCAGGCTCTGCCAGTTGTGATGGAAATAGAGCGCCGCCCCGTGATCGATGCAGTAGAGCACCCGGTGCCACCAGAGGAGGTTGGGGTTTCGGGGCGTGCGATCGACGTTGGTGACGAAGGCGTCGAACCACACCATCTCCGAGGCGAGGTCCGGATCGACGCGGGAGCCGTCGGCGGCCGGATCGAAGGTGGCCGAGCCCGGCAGGTAGTCGAGCCCCAGGTTTGAGCCCACGCTGGCCTTCAAGAGCGCCCGGATCTCGGCGTCCGGCTCGTTGCGGCCGAGCGCGGCATCGACCTCGACGAGCACCAGCTCGGGCACTTTCAGGCCGAGCGCCCGGCCGATCTCGCCGGCGATCCATTCCGCCACGAGAGCGAGCGTCCCCTGGCCGGCGCCGCGGAACTTGACCACGTAGAGGCCCAGGTCGTCCGCCTCGACGATCGCGGGGAGCGAGCCGCCCTCACGGAGCGGCGTCACGTAACGGGTGGCTGAAACGGTCCGGATCATCTCGTCAGGATGTCATCACGCCGCGGGCTCTTCGCCGCCGGGAGCAGGAGCGTCGGCCTGCGGATGAAGCCAGCCTTGCACCCGCGCCTGGACCGGACCCCGCAGGTCGTCGAAGAGCGAGTAGAAGACCGGCGTCGCCAGGAGAGTCAAGAGGAGCGACAGGCTCTGGCCGCCGATGACGACGACGGCGATCGCCCGCCGCTCCTCGGCGCCGGGGCCGCTGCCGAGCGCCAGCGGGAGCATGCCGGCGACGAGCGCGAGCGTCGTCATGAGGATGGGGCGGAGACGATCGCGGTTCCCCTGGAGGATCGCGGTCTCGCGGTCGAGCCCGGCGGTCCGCAGGTTGTTCATGTGATCGATCTGCAGGATGGCGTTTTTCTTCACCACCCCGAAGAGGACGAGGACGCCGAGCGCCGAGTAGAGGTTGAGCGTGTTGCCCGTCGCCCAGAGCGAGAGGAGGGCGAAGGGGACGGCGAGCGGCAGCGAGAGGAGGATCGTCAACGGGTGGACGAGGCTCTCGAACTGCGAGGCGAGGATCATGTACATGAAGACGATCGAGAGCGCGAAGGCCCAGATGAACTCGGTGTAGGTCCGCGCCAGCTCCTTGCCCCGGCCGGAGACGGCGGTCGTGTAGGCGGCGGGGAGGTTCATCCGCGTCACCTCCTGCCGGAGCGCCTCCAGGCGGTCGGCGAGCGCGTAACCGGGGGCGACCCCGGCGCGCAGCGCGACCTGGCGCTGGCGGTCGAGCCGGTCGATGCGCGAGGCCGTCTGCTCCTCGGTGAGATGGACGAGGTTGTCGAGCCGCACCAAGCTTTTACCCGCCGGGCCGCTGGTACCAGGAGACACTCGCGGTACGAAGAGCCGGGGGATGGCCTCGGGATCGTTTCTCTCCCCCGCGTCCAGACGCAGCTCGACGTCGTAATCCTCGTTGCTCTTCGGGTCCAAGAAGCGGGAAACCTGATCGTCGCCGCCCACCATCAGCGAGAGGGCGGTCGCCAGGTCCTCGACCGAGACCCCGAGATCGGCGGCGCGGGCGCGGTCGACGGCCACCCGCAGCTCGGGCTTGTTGAGCTTGAGCGTAATGTCGGCGTCGATGATGCCGCCCATCTCCTTCGAGCGCAGGCGGAGGCGGTCGGCATAGGCGGCGAGCGCCTGGAGGTCGGGCCCCCTCATGACGAAGTCGATGTCCCAGTTGCCGCCGCCGATGTTGAGCGAGGCGCTGTTGCGGACCGCCGGCCGCAGGTTTTTGAACTGCACCAGACGCTGGCGCACCTCGGCCATCACGTCCCGCTGCTTGTAGTTGCCGCGGAAGGCGGCGAGGGGATCCAAGTGGAGGAGCCCTTGGAACAGCCGGCCGAAGGAGAACACCCGCTCCTCGTGGGGAGCGATGGTGACGAAGGCGTAGCCCTGGTTGACCTGGCCGAGAAAGCCGCTCCCCGCCGTCGCCAGCACCGTGCGGACGCCGCGGGTCTGCCGCAGCTCGGCCTCCACCTTCTGCATCATCTCGTCGATCGCCGCGAGGCTCGTTCCCTCGGGGGCTGTGACGTTGACCTCGAACTGCGACTCGTCGACGTCGCTCGGGATGTATTCGAGCTTCACCAGCTTATAGAGCGGAATGCCGGTCGCCATGACCCCCAGGCAGAGGAGGGCGGCGAGCTTCCTCCGCGCCATCGTGTAGCGCAACAGCCGCTCGTAGCCGGAATCGATCCAGGCGTAGAAGCCGCGACGCGAGGCCGCACCTTCCTGACCGTGACCGGAAGCCGCGTCCTCGGCACGGAGGAGCCGGGCGCACATCATCGGGGTGAGCGTGAAGGAGACGAGGAGCGAGACCATCACCGAGACCGCCGCGGTGATCCCGAACTGGTAGAGGAAGCGCCCGGAGATGCTCGACATGAAGGAGACCGGGACGAAGATGACGACGAGCGAGAGCGTCGTCGCGAGAACGGCGAGACCGATGTCCGCCGTCGCCTCGCGCGCCGCGTCGAACGGGCGCATCTTCTTTTCCTCGACGAAACGGAAGGTGTTTTCGAGGACGACGATGGCGTCGTCGATGACGACCCCCACCATCAGCACGAGGGCGAGCATGGTGACGCTGTTGAGCGTGAAGTTGAGCGCCTTCATCATGCCGAAGGTCGAAACGACCGACGCCGGGATGGCGACCGCGGCGATGAGCGTCGAGCGCCAGCTCCGCATGAAGGCGAGGACGACGAGCGAGGCCAGGATGCTGCCCAGGATCAGGTGGAGCTTGATCTCGTGGAGGGCCTCGTAGATGTAGGTCGACTGGTCGCGGATGACCTCGATTTTGACGTCTTTGGGGAGCTGGGTCTCGATCCGCGCCAGAGCCGTCTTCACCCCCTCGATCACCGAGACGGTGTTGGCGCCCGACTGCCGCTGGACCTCGAGGCTCACCGTCGGCACGCCGTTCAAACGCGACAGCGAGCGCTGCTCCTTGGTGCCGTCCTCGGCGCGCCCGAGGTCTCTGATGCGGACCGGCGAGCCCTGGACCGTCGTCACGACGAGGTCGTTGAACGAGGTCTCGTCGGCGAGCCGGCCGATGGTGCGGAGCGTCAGCTCGCGGGGGCCGGCGGTGACGTTTCCCCCGGCTCGTCGGCGTTCTGGGCGAGCAGGGCGTCGCGGACGGCGGTGATGGGGATCTGGTAGGCGGCGAGGCGATCGGGGTCGACCCAGATGTTCATCGCCCGGGTGAGGCCGCCGACGATGTTGACCGCGCCCACCCCGGGCGAGCGTTCGAGCTGCAGCTTCACCACCTTGTCGGCGAGCTCGGTCAGCTCGCGGATGGGGCGGTTGCCGGTGAGCGCCACGGTGATCACCGGGTCGCTGTCGTTGTTGAACTTGGAGACCACCGGCGGCTTCGCCTCGCGCGGCAGGTTCCTGACGACGGCGGCGACTCTGTCGCGGACGTCCTGGGCGGCGGTGTCGATGTTCCGGTCGAGGTTGAAGGTGGTGATGATGAAGGAGCCGCCGGAGGACGAGATCGAGCGCATCTCGTCGATTCCGTCGACCGTGTTGATCGCCTCTTCCAGAGGCTGCGAGACCTCGGACTCGATCTCCTCGGTCGAGGCGCCGGGCAGGTTCGTGCTGACCGACACCGTCGGCAGGTCGACCGAGGGGAAACGGTCGACCCCCAGGCGCTGGTAGCTGGCGGCCCCGACGACGACCAGCGCGAGGACGATCATGGCCGCGAAGACCGGCCGGCGGATACAGATCTCGGCGAGCTTCTGCATAACCCTACCTTACCTAACGACGCGAACTTTTTCGCCGCTGACGAGATTGCCGGGCTCGACGACGATCGGGTCGCCCGGCTTGACGCCGGCCAAGACCTCCACCTGATCCCCCTCGCGGCGGCCCTTCTTGATCCGCTGCTCGCGGGCGGTGTCGCCATGGGCGCCGGTCACTCCGATCACCTTGTCGACCCCGGCGAAGGTGACGATCGAGGAGGCGGGGACGAGGATCGTCGGCTCGCTCGAACGGACGACGATCTCGGCGCGGGCGAAGGAGCCGGGTTTCAGGTGTCCGTCCCGGTTCGGCACCTCGGCCTCGACGGCGAGCGTGCGGCTGTCCTCGCTGATCGCCGGCGAGATGCGGGCGAGCCGGCCGGTGTACTGAGCCGGATCGCCCTCGACTTTCAAACGCACCTCCTGGCCCACCGCCAGGCCCACCGCCTCGCGCTCGGGGACCGGCAGGCGGAGGCGGAGCGGGTGCATGCGGACGAGGACGGCGATCGTCTGGCCGGCCGCGACGTAGTCGCCGGCGGCGGCCCGGCGCTCGCGGATCGAGCCGTCCCAGGGGGCGACGAGGGTCGAGTCGGTCAGCTGCTGACGGGCGATGTCGAGCTCCGAGCGGCGCTGGGCGAGCATGCCGATCCGGTTGCGCGACTCTTCGATCGCGTCCTGGTGGCGGGCCTCGGCGACCTGGAGGGCGGCCTCGGCGTTGTCGATGTCGTTCCGCGGCACCAGCTGCTGCTCGAAGAGCGCCCGCACCCGGTCGCGGCTCACCCGCGCCTGTTCTAAAAGGGCGCGCTGCTGGCGGACTCCGGCGGTCTTCTCCAGGTCTTCGACAGCGTCGGTTCCGCCATTTTCCGCCAGCCCGAGCCGGGCGCGCGCCTGGTCGAGGGCGCTCTGCGCCTGGCGAACCTTGAGCTCGAAATCGGCCGGGTCGAGCCGGGCGATCACCTGGCCGCGGCGGACGGGGGTGCCGAGATCGACCGCGATCGAGCTCAGGCGACCGGCGACCTTCATCCCCAGCTCGACCTGCTCGTCGGCGGCGAGGGTGCCGGCGACCGCCACGGTCCGCGCGAGCTTCGCCTCCGCGGCCCGCGCCACCCGCACCTCGCGCTCTGGAGCCGCCTTCCCCGCCTCGCCGTTCTTGCGCGTCTCCGCGCTTCCGCCGCCGCAGCCGGCCAGGGGGAGGAAAAGGATGAGGACCAGGACGAACGGCAGCGACACCTGGAGCCGCCTCGACATACGCTCTCTCCGCAACGACCGTCACCGGCCTTTGATCAAGGATAGATAAAGGGAGATCCCGAGTCCCCCTAGGACACCATGGAACCAGTGTAGCCCCTCATGGGGGTCTCTGCCAGGGAACGGCCCCGGCAGCCCGTTCATTCCCCCGCGCGGAAGTACACCTTCTCCAGGGGCCCCGAGGTGGATACGCAGGGGGTGGCGGAAGGTTGCCCGCCTCTGGGCGAGAAGGGCGGAGGGTTGTCTTGCCTGAAGCAAAAGCCCTGCGGATCCCGCCGGGCGCTCTCCGGGCTCCACGGAAAGCCCTCCGCGCACTCTCGAGACCTCTCGAAGCGCCGCGGAAACCCCTCGAAACTCTCCCCAAACCCCTCGAAACTCTCCCCAAACCCCTCCGGGAACGCGGAAAACCCCTGGAAACTCGCCCCAACCCTCTCCAAACTCCTTGGGAACCTCTCGAAACTACTTTCGAAGGTCTCGGAACTCTCTTGGCGGCCGTGGAAACCCGAGCCGAGCGGTTGAAAACGGCAACACAGGCGACGGAAAGTCTCCCGGAGAGCTTCGAAACCCTGGCCGAGGGAAGGGAAACTCCACCGGACGGGTCCCAAACGACCACGGAGGCGTTTCCCCTGAGATCCGAGGGCTCTCGGGGAGTTTTCCAGGGGTTCCTGGCGCTCCCGGAGAACTTCCGGGTGGGTTTCGAGAGGTCTTTGAGGGGCGCGGAGAGGTTGGGGTGGCGTCGCCAATGGAGTGGCGGTCATCGCCGGTAGTCCGGCGGCCGTCGTCGCTCGATTCCGTCCTCTACCTGATATAGGATTCAACTTACTGATTCAAAAAATAGGTGGGGTCTATGCTACGGGTCTTCGTCTCGTCCACCTATGTGGACCTCATCGAGTACCGCGGGAAGGTTCTCGATGGTCTCGCCAAGGCGGGCCATCTGGCCGTCGGTATGGAGCACTTCACCGCCTCGGACCAGCGCCCGCTCGCGAAGTGCCTCGCGAGCGTGGCGGAGTGCGATCTCTACCTCGGCATCATCGCCTGGCGGCTCGGGTTCCAGCCCACGGAGGGAAATCCGCAACGACGGTCGATCACGGAGCTCGAGCTCCGGCATGCCCAGGCTCTGGGGAAACCGTGCCTGCTCTTCCTCCTGCAGGAGGGTGTCCCCTGGCTCCCGGCGCACATCGACGACGGCGTCAAGCCACGGCCCATCGACCGTCTTCGGCTGGCGCTCAAAAAGGAGCTCACCGTCGATCACTTCGCGAACCCCGACGACCTCGCCACCAAAGTACTGGCAGCGCTCAGGCGATGGGAGGAGAAAGGAGCGCAGCGCCCTCCGGCGCCGGAGCGAGCCGGACCGTTGGCGAAGCCTCTTCCGGTCGGCCCTGCCAGCCGCCTGCCCGGGCGCCTCGTCGCGGCGACCCTGGGCCGCTGGGACTACTACCGGGCGGCGGCGTTTCGCGAGCGTCTCCTCCGCGTCTTCCTCGCCGACGGGCTCGAGCGGACGGTGGTCAGCCCGGATTTCAAGATCCCCTTCCAGGAACGGCCGGAGCGACCCGACAAACGCCGAGTCCTCGTCGTCACCGGTCCCGCGGGGGTCGGCAAGACCACCTACGTGAGCAGAATGTTGCGAGACTTCGAGCAGACCGTCGATCTGGTCGTCGTCCTCCGCGGGAGCAAGCTCGCCGGAACGTCCGAAGCCGGCGCCCATCTCGCGATCGAACAGGAAATCTTGAGCTTCTTTTCAGAGACCCTCGTGCTCGAACAGAGCCGCCGGCTCTCTCCCGCCGCGGTCGCGCATGCGCTGGGCGGCAAGCGCGTCCTTCTGGTCCTCGAGGATCTCCACCAGGCGGGCTCGGCCAAAGACGTGCTGCGCGGCTTGCGAGACTACCTCGAGGCGCGTCACGCCTGGGCGGATCACCTCCTCATCATCGCCACGACCCGCGAGCCGCGCGAGGCCCTCGTGGCCCAGCTCGGCGAGGAGGCGGCGGTCTTCGCGCTCCGCCCGCTGGCGCAAGAGCAGGCCCAACGGTTTTTCTTTACCCTCTGCCGCGAGAACGGGCTCGAACAAGCACGCCTGGTGGAACACGGCGACAAGATCGCCAGCGCCTTCGCCACGGAAGCGGTACGAACGCCGCTCTTCATCGTCATCTGCGCCTGGCTGGCGTCGCCACGGAGCCAGTTCCTCGACCTCGGCCAGGTGCTCGAGATGAGCACGTCCGAGGTGTTCGACACTTTCATTCTTCACCTGTACATCCGTTCCGGCGAGCCCGAGGAGGGCCACCGGAGGTTCCGCGAGGTCTATGAGGGCCTGGCCCTGGCCCTCTGGCCGGATTGGGAGGATTGCCGCCGGGATCGCGTCGAGAACCATCTCGCGCAGCTCGACCGCACGGGCCGGGTGAATCTCGGCTTCCTCGAAAGGAACGGGTTCCTGTTCCGTCCGGGGTACCAGGTCTCGCGCGTCTTCTTCCCGCACCACGCCATGGCGGACTACCTCGCCGCCTCGGCCATGGTCTGGCAACGCGACTTCGGCAAGCTGCGCTCCGTCCTGCCCGGGAGAGTGGAAGGCCTGGTCCCTTTCCTCGCCGAGCTCGCCGATACCGAGCAGCTCCTCGAACGGATCGCCGAGGAAGACCTCTCGATCTTCCTGCAGGTGGCGGAGCAGCGCTCGCGGCGGGGGGAGCGGCAGCTCCCCGTCCAGAAAGTCCTCACCCAGATGGCGCTCTGGGCCTGTCAGGAGGAGGAAGGAAGGCAGACTCCCGCCCTCTGGGTCCGGGTGCGGGATCTCTTAGAGGGGCGGGTGGCGGGCTGGTGGCTGGACAAGCTTTGCCAGGAGGTGCGGCACGCCGGAGCGCTCTCCGCGCGAGGCATCCAGGCGCTCGTGGCCCTCGACCGGCCCCTCACGCACGAGCTCCTGTGCCAAACCCTGGCGAGCGCCGGCTCCGAGGAGAGCTTCCGGCAGGCCAGCCTCTTTCCGGAGGTCCAACAGTTCCTTCTCCGCTTGGTCCGGAAGCGGAGCGATGCGAGCCTGGGGCACCTCGCGTTCCGGCTCCTGTGGAGCCAGCAGGCCCTCGCGGTCCAATCCGAGCTCGAACGCTGGACGGCGGAGCATGTCGCGCAGCTCGACCGGGCCGACGTGCAGGCCCTCTGCGCCCACCTGGGCACGGCGGGCGCCGGCCTCCTCGGACGGGCCCTCCAGGAGGAGAGCATCGCCGTGAAACAGTCCGTGAGCTCCCTCGTCGAGGAGAGCTTGAAGCGGGTGCTCATCCCCTGTGGGACCTACGAGGTACCCGTCGAGAGTCAGCAGACCCGGCGGGTGCGGGTGAGCCATCCGCTCCTCGTCCCCCCCTTGAACGAACCCTTGGCCGGCCGCTTCAACAGCCTGGACGCCTTGAAAGTCAGCCTCGAACGGCGCCAGGAGGGCAAGGTCCAGGTAATGACGAAATATCAGGCGAGCATCGCCCTCAACTATTTCTCCCACCAGGCGAACCGGCGAGGCGTGCTGTTCAACGCGCCGGAAGACGGCACACCGGAGGTCTTCTGGGACGAGGCGGACCGCCTCGGCCTCTACGTGATCCCGAACACCCGGACGACCGCCCTCCAGCCGCTGAGCGCCGCCCCCCCCGGCGGCGGCAGGGTCCTCACCAAGGCGACTTTCCGTCCCGTGGAGAGGCTCTAGGGTCATGGATAACCTGTTCGCCGATACCCCCTACAACGGCACGAGCCTCCTCTGGGCCTTCGCGGGGAGCCTCTTGCTGTTGGCTCTCCTCGCCGGGGGAGGCCTGCTGGCGAACCGGATCTGGAACGATCGCATGAAGCGGGTCAAGCTGTTGCTCCGGGAGATCGCCGAGCGGCACGGCCGGATGGACTTCGCCTTTTCGACGGGGCCGACGGCCCTCCTCGTCTCGCGCGATTTCATCCACTACCTGAGCCTCCGGCGGGTGCAAGTCGAGGCGACCTTCCCGATGAGCGAGGTCGCGAGCCTCAAAATCACCGAGAGCTCTCGCTTCCGTGTGCGGTTCAGCTTCGAGCTGCGGGGCGGCAAGGAGACTCGGACCCTCTGGACCAACGACATCTCGCGCTTCGCCGAGCTGTTCAACGTCATGGTCGATCGCGGAAAGGAAATCCGCTATCTGCGCGGGTGAGGATGGACTCCAAGACGATCGCGGCCCGCTCGGATTTCGACGGCTTTACCCGTTCGCGCAATCTCTACGTGGTGCTCGGCATCGAGAGCAGCGCTTCGAGCGACGAGATCAAGACGGCCTACCGGAAACTCGCCCTCCTCTTCCACCCAGATCGCCATCAGGGTGGAGAAAAGCAGCGGGCGGAAGAGGTCTTCAAGCGGATCAGTGCCGCCTATAAAATTCTCGCCGACCCCGAGGAGCGCCGGGACTACGATGAGCTCCTGCGCCGTGGAGCGGAGGCCAAGGTCAAGCCACGGGCGGCCGAGCAGGAGATCGACCCGCTGGCGCAGATCCTTGAAGACATCCTCAAGTATGAGCACATCTTTGCCACGAAGTGGGATCTCTGGCACTTCAAGAAGGATCTCCGGAAGATGGTCGAGGAGAGCCTCATCACCGAGCTCAAGGAAGAAATCGTCGGGGTGTTCAATATCCGTGAGGTCCCCATCGGGTACGAGCACAAAGGTACCTTCAAGAGAGGAAGCATGGTGATCACGAACCTGCGGCTCCTCTTTCCCTTTCTGACCCAATGGCAGGTGGTCCGGGGAAACGTCACCACGACCTATACCCAGGGCTATTTACGGGGGATGCTTCTGCCCCAGATCGGGCAGGTGACGATCACGACCCTCGGTCGTATCCAGGGGAAGACCCGCATCGAGCTCCAGTGTAAAGACCAGAGCATCAGCGTCGCCCCCGAGGACAAGAACCTGGGCAAGCTCCTCTTGCTCTGCAGCCTCTGGGGAGTTCCGGTCTCCACCAAGAAAATCTTCGACCGATCGAAGGAGATCCGGTCCGCGATCCTGTCGGTTCCCGCGGTCGTGGCGACCCTCTTGGTGAGCAGCAATGTGTTCGTGGCCCTGTGCGGGATGTGCTCGTCGGAAACCATCCCCAGAGCCCTGCTCATTTTCAACGCGGGTCTGATCGGAATCGGCCTCCTGCCCTTGGCGCTCCTCATCAGCGCGACGGCGGCGGGCATCGGCATTTTCCGGTCGCTTCGCACCTACGGTCGAGTGCAGATCGAAGATCTCCTCGCCGAGGAGAACAGAACCTGATCGCCTGGGCCCACCTGCTCTGCCATAGGCTCCCCGAGCGCACTCTGATCCTGGAAGGGCAGCGAACCCTCCTCTGCAGCCGCTGTACGGGGCTCTATTTAGGCGTCGCCACGATGGCGATCTTCTGGCTCCTCACCCGGAACCGCGAGCGGGAGCTCTTCCCCTCGAAAGGCCTGCGGGCAATCGCGGCCGGCGCGATCCTCCTGATGATCGTCGACGCGGTCTCCTCCGGCCTGGGGTGGCGCACGACGACGAACACCCTACGATTCTTGACCGGGATCTCTGCCGGGGCTTCGATCGTCGTCCTCGCGATCGGGCCGCTCCTGTCCCGGATCGCGGGGAGTTGGCTGCGGAGAGGCTTCCCCTTTCGCGAGCGATATGGATTTTTCTATCTGGCGGCGATAGCCGGCCTGGCGTTCTGGGTGCTCCATGGCGGCGCGCTAGCCCGGAGCGTCGTCAACGGGCTGACCGTCCTCGGATGCATCCTCTATCTGGCCCTCGCCTATGCGAGCGTCGCTCTCGGGTTGGCGACCGCCTGCGGCCTGATCCGCCGGGAGAGGCGCGTATAGAAGGCCGCGCCTCCCGACTCCTGCCTCGCCCTCCCCTACCGCCCCGCCCGCTCGAGCGCCCGCTGCATCAGGATCTCCTGGCTGTTCTGCGCCGGCTCTCCCGGGGCCGGGGTGCGCTTCACGTAGGTGCCGTCCTGGTGCATGTCCCAGGCTTTGACGTTGTCGGCGAGCTGGACGTCCAGGATGGCTTTGAGCTGCTCCTGGAGGCGGGGCTCCTCGACCGGGGTGATCGCTTCGACCCGGTAGTCGAGGTTTCTCGACATCCAGTCGGCGGAGCCGAAGAAGTACTGGGGTTTCCCGGCATTGGCGAAGTAGAAGATCCGGGCGTGCTCCAAAAAGCGGCCGACGATCGAGATCACCCGCATGGTCTCGCTCTGGCCGGGGAGGCCCGGGCGCAGCCGGCAGATGCCGCGGACGATCAGGTCCATCTCGACCCCGGCCGCCGAGGCCTCGTAGAGGGCCTCGATGATCTCCCGGTCTTCGAGCGAGTTCATCTTGGCGATGATGTGGCCGCCCTTGCCGGCCTTCTGGTGCTTGACCTCGCGGGCGATCAATTCGAGGAAACGCTGCCGCATGTTGATCGGGGCGACGAGGAGCTTCTTGAACTTCGGCTTGTGGACGTAGCCGGTCAGGAGGTTGAAGAGCTGGGCGACGTCGTCCCCCAGCTCCTGCTCGCAGGTCAGGAGACCTAAGTCGGTGTAGAGCTTGGCGGTGTCGGCGTTGTAGTTGCCGGTCGCGATGTGGGTGTAGCGGCGGAGCTGGCCGTCTTTTTCCTGGCGGACGGCGAGCGCGATCTTGGCGTGCGTCTTCAAACCGACGACGCCGTAGGCCACATGGGCGCCGACGTTTTCCAGCCGCTCGGCCCACTCGATGTTCGCCGCCTCGTCGAAACGGGCCTTGATCTCAACCGTCACCGCCACCTGCTTTCTCGTCTCCGCCGCCCGGATGAGCGCCCGCATGATCGGCGAGTCCGCCGAGGTGCGGTAGAGGGTCTGTTTCATCGCGAGGACGCCGGGATCGTCGGCCGCCGCGTCGATGAAGCGCTGGACGCTGGTGACGAAGGAGTCGTAGGGGTGGTGGACGAGGATGTCGCCGGCCGAGATAGCGCCGAAGATGTCCGAGTCCTCGGGCTCGTTCGACTGGAGCCGGCGCGGGGTGGCCGGGGTCCAGGGCTTGTATTTGAGCGACGGCAGGGGAGCCGAGGCGAGCTGCATCAGGTCGCGGAGACCGAGCGGCCCCTCGGCCTCGAAGAAGTCCTCGGGGCGGATCTCCAGCTGGTCGGCCAAAAGATCGCGCATCCACTGCGGCATGCCGGTCGCGACCTCCAGCCGGACGACGGTGGCGAAGCGGCGCTCCCGGAGCTCCTCCTGGATCGCCTCCAGGAGATCGTCGGCCTCTTCTTCGTTTCGGTGCACGTCGCTGTTGCGGGTCACCCGGAAGGGATGGGACTCGACGATCTCCATCCCCGGGAAGAGCCGTTCGAGGTTGTGGGCGATGACGTCTTCGAGCGGCACGAAGCGGAGCGTCCCCGAGGCCTGGAGCCAGCGCGGCAGCGAGGCCGGCGCCTTGACCCGGGCGAAGCGCACCTCGGCATCCTCCGGCTCTCCCGGCTCGCGGACGGCGACGGCGAGCGACAGCGAGAGGTTCGAGATGAAGGGGAAGGGGTGTGCCGGATCGACCGCGAGAGGGGTCAAGATGGGGAAGAGCCGCTGCTCGAACTCCTCCGAGAGGTGGCGGCGCTCGCCGACCTTCAGGTCGTCCCAGCGCAGGAGCTCCAAGCCGTGGGCTTTGAGCGCCGGCAGGATCTCCTTGTTGAGCAGCCGCCGTTCCCGGGCGAGGAGGGGCCGCACCATCTCGTCGATCTCGGCCAGTTGCTGGCGCGGCGTCCGGTTGTCGGGCGGCAGCTCGCGGAGGTTGCTCGCGAGCTGCTGCTTCAAGCCGCCCACCCGCTTCATGAAGAACTCGTCCAAGTTGCTGTCGAAGATGGCGATGAACTTCAGGCGCTCCAGAAGCGGCGTGTCGGCCTCTTCCGCCTCGTGGAGGACCCGGGCGTTGAAGGCCAGCCAGGAGGTCTCGCGGTTCAGGAACAGCGATTCGGGCTCGGAGACCTCTTCGGTCAGCTCGACCAGCTCGATGGGGCGGGAGATTTTCTTCGGTTCGGACACGAAATGGGACCTCGCAGTGGGCCCTGCGCACGACGCGGCCCTCGAAAGGAAGGTCCCATTTTGACACACGGCCCGGCCGTCCGGAGGGCGGACGCTGTCACAAGATCGTTACAGCGCTCTTAAGTCTTTCTGAATGTGACGTTTCCGCAACCCTATCGTCACGCGGAACGCGTTTCTCCCGCCTAGCATGGGCAAAACGGAGGAACGACATGGCCAAGGCCGACCTGCACGTCCACAGCAAGCACTCGAACCGGCCCACCGAATGGGTGCTGCGGCAGGCCCAGGCTCCCGAGAGCTTCACCGAGCCTCGGGAGATCTATCGCCTCTGCCGCGAGCGCGGCATGGACTTCGTGACCCTCTCCGACCACGACACCGTTTCCGGCGCCCTGGAGATCGCCCACCTGCCGGGGGTCTTCCTCTCCTCGGAGGTCACCGTCGCCTTTCCCGAGGACGGCACCCACATCCATTGCCTGGTCTCCGGGATTACCGAGGAGCAGCACCGGGAGATCCAGAGCCTGGCGGGGAACGTCTATGAGCTGCGCGACTATCTGGTCTCAGAAGACATCGTCCACTCGGTCGCCCATCCGCTCGTCCGGGTCAACGGCCGGCTGTCGCTCGCGCAGCTCGAGAAGCTCTTCGTCCTCTTCAACCGCTTCGAGGGCCTGAACGGCATCCACGACCGGCGGGCCAACGAGCTGCTGCAGCGGATCGTCGACCGGCTCGACCGCGGGACGATCGAAGAGCTGGCCGCCCGCCATCGCCTGCGCCCGCATGGCCAGCGGCCCTGGATCAAGAGCCTGACCGGGGGGAGCGACGATCACGGCGGCTTCTACATCGGGACCACCTGGACCGAGACGCCCCCGGCACGCTCGGTCGCCGCCTACCTCGGCCACCTCCGCGCCGGAGCGCACGAGCCGGGCGGCGCCACGGGCTCGACCTTGAGGCTCACCCAGAGCCTCTACAGCATCGCCTACCAGTTCTACCGCCGCCGCTTCCTCCCTCTCCTCAGTGATCGCAACGACCCCTTCGCGCGGCTCCTCCAGGAGCTGGCGACGCCGCCGACGTCTCTAAGAGACAGGCCGGATCGCCGCCGCTTCTTCTTCCCCCTCCGCGGGAGAGGCGCGAGGCGCCCGGCGGCGGCGGTCTCGAACGTCGACCAGGCGACCTTCGGCTTCGCCAGCCAGGCGAGCCGGGAGGCCTTCGAGGCGCTCCTCCGCGATTTCGGCCGCGAGCTCAGGCGGGGCCGGCTGTCGCGCACCCTGGGGGCGGCGGCGAACCTCGCGCCCCTGGCGCTCGCCCTGTCGCCCTTCCTCGTCGCCCTCCACGCCCAGCACCGCGACCGCGACCTCGTGGACGGGGCCGCCGAGCGCTTCTTGGGCTCCCGGGGCGCCGGCGGGGTGGCCGACCGGGCCGCCTGGTTCACCGACGATCCCGCCGCCGACGGCGCTGATATTGACGACGCCGAGCGCGCCCTCGCCGCCTCAGGGCTCTCCTCGATGGTCGCTTTGACCTGCGCCGAGGTCACTGCCGCGAAGATGCCCCGGGGGGTCGAGGTGCGCTGCTTCACGCCGCTCGCCAAGCTGCCGCTCCCGACCCGCGAGCGGCGCTCGCTCGCCGTGCCGCCGATCCTGGAGATTTTGGAGCACTGCGAGCGCGAGCGCTACGCGGAGATCTTCGTCTCGACGCCGGGGCCGCTCGGCCTCCTCGCCGTCGCCGCCGGCAAGATCCTCGGCCTGAAGCTCACCTGTCTCCTCCCCGCGGATCTCCCCGCCCGCATGCTCGCCGCCACCGGGAGCGAGGCCCTGGCCTCCGGCCTCGGCCTCTACCTCGACTGGCTCGTCGGCCGGATGGACGCGGTGGAGGTCCCCGAAATGCAACTAGAATCGGTGGCGTGAAAGCGACCCCCATCTTCGTGCAGCCCTTACTCCTCCCTGGCGGCCCCGAGCCCGCGGAGAACCCCCCACCGGGTTCGGCTGGGGTGCCGCGGCTCGCCGCCATCGACATCGGCTCGAACTCGATCCACATGATCGTCGTCGCCCCCGAGCCCAAGGGGGGCTACCGGGTGCTCGGCCGGGAGCGCGAGATGGTGCGGCTGGGGAAAAGCGCCCTGTCCGCCGGAGCGCTCTCGGAGGCGGCCATGCGGGACGGCCTGGAGGCGCTCATCAAGATGACGACCTTGGCGAGCTTGAAAGGCGCCCGCCGGGTGGTGGCGGTGGCGACGAGCGCCGTCCGCGAGGCGACGAACGGCGAGGAGTTCCTGGCCCGGGTCAAGGCGCAGACCGGCTTCGACGTCCAACTCCTCTCCGGGGTCGACGAGGGCCTCCTCATCTACCGCGCCGTCCGCGAGGTGGTCGACCTCTCCGGCGGACCGGCGGCGGTGGTCGACGTGGGCGGCGGCAGCACGGAGTGGGTGGCGACCCACGAGGGGAAGATCGAGCGGGTCGTCTCGCTTCGCTTAGGATCGCTCCGCTCGGCGACCGGCCTCAAGGGCGATCCGCCGGGACCGACGGAGATCGAGCGGCTGCGAAAATCGATCCGCGCCGCTTTGGCCGCCGAGGTCCCCGTCCGCCCGGTCGCCCGGCTCGTCGCCACCTCGGGCACGGCGGTCTGCGCGGCGGACCTGGCCGACCTCTTCGCCGACCGCGCCCGAAAGGCCGGCGGCGGCGCCCTCCGCGAGGTGCGCACCCGGGAGCTCTCCCTGGTCGCCGCCCGGCTCGCCACGATGAAGCGCCGGGAGATCGCCGCGCTCCCCCCGGTCGGCGGCCCGCGCTCGGACTCGATCCTCGCCGGCGCCGTGCTTTTGGAGGAGCTCGTCCTCCACGCCGGGGTCGACCGCTTCCAGGTCTGCGACCGGGCGCTCCGCGAGGGGCTGGTGCTCGCCGCCTTGGGCCAGCCGATCCCGCTCGCCAGAGACCCCGAGGATCTCCGCCGCCGGCAGGTGCTGCAGCTCGCCGAGCGGAGCGAGAGCGTCCTCGCCCACAATCTCCAGTCGGCCCGCCTGGCCGTCCGCCTCTTCGACCTGACCCTCTCCGTCCACGGGCTCGGGGCGCGCGAGCGGGAGTGGCTGGAGTACGCCGCCCTCCTCCACGACATCGGCTACTCCATCCACTACAACGACCACCACAAGCACAGCTACTACCTGATCACCAACGCCACCCTGGACGCCTTCGACCCGCGGGAGATCGAGATCCTCGCCCACGTCGCCCGCTACCATCGGGGGAGGCGCCCCAAGCCCCACCGCCAGCCCACCCTGATGGCCCTCAAGCCCTGGCAGCAGAAGGTGATCGTGAAGCTCGCCTGCCTGTTGCGGGTGGCCGATGCCCTGGACCGCACCCACGCCTCGCGGGTGGCGGAGATCTACGCCTCGATCCGGCCGTACCGGGTGAAGCTCGAGGTTCTCTCGGGCTATGACGTCGGCCTGGAGCTCGAGGCCGCCCGCGAGCATGCGGAGCTCTTCGCCGCGACCTTCGGCCGCAAGCTCGCGCTCCGCCAAGGTTTGGAAGCCGCGGTCGCGGATTGATCCCGGAAGCCCCGGAATTCTTTTTTACACGCCAAAAAGCCGCGTTTTCCCCTTCTTCCAATTCGGCGTAACTCCGGCGTGCCATTGTGTAAATAGTGGCGTCACAGAGATTTAACAGCACTCTCACATGGCGGTAACGCCGCGATCTGTGGAAAACGGGTAATCGTCCCCTGTCAAGTGTCGCCACGGCTCCAGGTCTTTGGAGTCAAGTGACTGGAAATAAACGATTTGACTCAGGTTGCACAGACCGTTGTTCAAAGCGTCAAAAGGCCCTTGGACAGGGGCTTCGGGGGCCGCGGACGGGGATTTTCAGCAGGGTTTTCCACAGGATCTGTGGAAGAGTCCGTGCTACGCTTCTTTTACGATGACCCGTGAACGTATTCTCCTCATCGAAGATGAGCCCGACATCGCCGAAGTGCTGCAGTACAACCTGGAAAAAGAGGGCTTCGCGGTCGAGACCGCGCACCGTGGGGACAGCGGCCTCGAAGCCATCCGCCGGGGCGCGCCGGACTTGGTCCTCCTGGACCTCATGCTGCCGGGAATGGACGGCCTGGAGCTCACCCGTCTCCTGAAGCGCGACAACGGCACCTCCCGGGTGCCCATCGTCATGCTCACCGCGCGCGGCGAGGAGGTCGACCGGATCGTCGGCCTGGAGCTCGGCGCCGACGACTACATCAGCAAGCCGTTCAGCCCCCGCGAGGTGGTCCTGCGGGTGAAGGCGGTCCTCCGCCGGCATCTGCCCGAGCCCGACGCCGACTTAGGCATCGAGTCGGAGGTGCTCGAAGTGGGCGGCATCCAGCTCGACGTCGCCGGCCACCAGCTGCGCATCCGCGGCGAAGAGATCCCGCTGACCGCCACCGAATTCCGTCTCCTCCGCCTGCTCATCGAGCGCGCCGGCCGGGTGCAGACCCGGGGCCAGCTGCTGACCGACGTCTGGGGCTACGCCGAGGACATCGACAGCCGCACGGTCGACACCCACATCCGCCGCCTGCGCCGGAAGCTCGGTCCCGAAGCCGAGCGCATCGAGACCGTCATCGGCGTCGGCTACCGTCTGAGGCCCTGAGCCGGTGCGCCTCCTCGGCTTTACGCCGAAGCTTCGGCTGGCGACCCTGTGGCCCGCCCTGGCGGCGGTCGGCGCCGCCGCGGCGCTCCTTTGGGTGCTCCTCCCCGGCCTGTTCGAGAAGAGCGCCTCGGTCCAGTTGCTGGATACCCTGGAGATCCTCTCGCCCGTCGTCTCCGGTCACCTCGCCGGCCCGGGCGCCAGCCCTGTCGCCGGCCCGGGAGACGCCGGGACGCCGGACATCCAGGAGTGGGTCCGCGGCCTCGCCGGGACGAGCAGCCTGCGGATCACCCTGATCCGCGCCGACGGCGTCGTCCTCGCCGACAGCGCCCGCACGGCGCCGCAGCTCCAACAGATGGAGAACCATGCCGGCCGGCCCGAGGTCCGGGCGGCCCTGGGGAGCGGCCACGGCACCGCCGTCCGGCGGAGCGCCACGGTGGGACGCACCTACGTCTACGCCGCCCGCACCCTGACCGCCCAGGGCGGCCGGCGCTTCATCCTCAGGCTCGCCCAGCCGCTCTCCCAGCTCGACGCCCTGCGCGGGAGCCTGGCGGCGGCCATGCTCCTCGCCCTGGCCGCCGCCGGCCTGGTCGGGCTCGCCCTCTCGCTGTGGCTCGACCGCCGGCTCTTCCGGCCGCTCTCCGGGCTCATCGGCGGCGCCTCGGCGCTCGCCGGAGGGCACTACGACTATCGCTTCGAGATCCCCGACGCCGACGAGCTGGCCGACCTCGCGGTGGCGCTCAACCGGCTCGCCGCCACGGTAGAGGGCACTTTCGCCGCCATGCGCCACGAGCGCGATCACCTGCAGGCGATCCTCTCCGGCATGTCCGAGGGGGTGCTCGTCGTCGGCGGCGACGGCCGGGCGCTCCTCGCCAATCCCGCCTTCTGCCGGCTGTTCGACCTCCAGGGAGAGATCGCCGGCCGGCAGGTTCTGGAGCTGGTGCGGGCACCCGACCTCGACCGGCTGGTGGAGACGACCCTCGCGAGCGGCCGGTCGCAGCAGGCCCAGCTGGAGATCGGGAGCATCGAGCGGCGCACGGTCGAGCTCGGCAGCACCGTCTTGACCGAACCGGGAGACGCCAAGCCGGGAGCGGTCGTGGTGGCCCGCGACACCACCGAATTCACCCGCCTGCTGGAGATGCGGCGCGACTTCGTGGCCAACGTCTCGCACGAGCTCAAGACCCCGCTCGCCGCCATCCGCGGCTATGCCGAGACCCTTAACGACGGCGCTCTCGCCGAGCCCGCCACGGCCACCCGCTTCACCGAGCGCATCCTGCGCCAGTGCCGCCGGCTCCAGGCGCTCCTCGACGACCTCCTCACCCTGTCGCGCCTGGAGAGCCTCGAACGGACGCCGCAGCACGAGGCGGTCGACCTGGGCACCATCGTCCACCGCGCCGTCGACCTCGTCTCCTCGTCGGCCGAGGAGAGGCAGGTCGCCCTGAAGCTCGACGAGCCCCGGGGAGCCCTCTCGCTGCCGCCGGTCTCCGGCGACGCCGAGGGGCTGGAGCGCCTGGTCGTCAACCTGCTCGACAACGCCGTCAAGTACAACCGGCCGGGGGGCGAGGTTTCGGTGCGCCTCGGCCAGCTCGACAACCAGGCCCTCCTCGAAGTGAGCGACAGCGGCATCGGCATTCCGCCGGAGGCCCTGCCGCGCATCTTCGAGCGCTTCTACCGGGTGGACAAGGGGAGGGCGCGCGAGGAGGGGGGGACGGGCCTGGGGCTCGCCATCGTCAAGCACGTCGCCCAAGCCCACGGCGGCCAGATCGACGTCGAAAGCCGTCTGGGCAAGGGCTCGACCTTCCGCGTCCGCCTGCCGCTCCTGGCGCTGCCCGTCGCGGTCCGAGGTGGCACATCCGAGTAAACGAAAGAGTGACGGGCGAGAGTCCGGGCTCGTATGTTCAGGCAGCCATGCTCCACGAGCCGACCGCTGCGACCACCGGTTCCGACTTGCCCACTCCTCGCCGCCAGACGCCTCCAGGCGGGCCTTTCCTCGTCGTCTGCTTCGGCAATCTCGCGCCCCACACCCAACGCGCCTGCCAGGAGTTCCTCCCCCAACTCGCCCAGGCCGGCGTGCCGCGGATCTCGCTGATGCTCGTGCCGCACTGTCCGAAGGTCGCGCCGCTCCCTTACTTCGGCCGCTGGGTACGCTCGCTCGCCGAGGCCGGACACGAGATCTGCCTCCACGGCGAGGCGGAGGAGACGCTTCAGGCGGGCTTTTCGCACTGCGCCCAGCTCGGGGTCGCCGTCTCCGGCTTCGCGCCGCCCTCCGGCCGCTTGCAGACGCTGGCGAGAGAAGCCCGCGAAGCGCTCGCCGCTCAAGGTTTCGCCTACGTGGTGACTGCCGACGGCATCGACCTCCTGCCTTCCGGTCGCCGGCTGGAAGCGCCGGCCGTCCCGCTCGCCGTCGGCAGCTCCTGGCAGATCCCGGGCGCCTGCCTGCGCGCCCGCTTCCTCTGCTCCGCCCGCCGGGGCGCCGCGGTCCTCCGGCTCGACGTCGAGCCCTCCGCCCTCTACCAGCCGGCCCTCCGCCACACGCTCCTCACCGCGGTCCGCGAGGCGCTCGCCACCCGCAAGTCGGCGACCTGCGGCGAGCTCGCCGCACGTGCCGCGGCCTCGTAACAACAGCTCTCTGTCCGAAGGGCGTAAAATCGCCACCGTGAGGTTTTGAAGATGGAACGACGTCTCGATCAGGATTTGAACCGCATCCGCCAGAGCCTGCTGCGCATGGCGGGCACGGTGGAAGAAATGGTGGCGCGGGCGACCCAGGCGCTCCTCGAACGCGATGGCGACCTCTGGCGCGAGGTGGTGGCCCAGGACAGCGAGGTCGATCAGATGGAGATCGACATCGATGAGGCCTGCCACAGCCTGCTGTCGCGCAAGCAGCCGGCGGCGGTCGACCTGCGCTTCCTGGTCGCGGTGATGAAGATCAACAGCGACCTGGAGCGGATCGGCGACTCGGCGGTCAACATCGCCCACTCGGTCGAGGCGCTCCTCGTCCAGGCGCCGCTCAGCATTCACGTCGATCTGCCGCTCCTCTCGCAGAAGGTGCAGGACATGGTGCGCGACAGCCTGAACGCCTTCGTCCGCCGGGACGCGAGGCTCGCCTCGATCGTCGTCGCGAGCGACGACGAGGTCGACACCCTCTACCGGCAGATCTTCAGAGAGCTGCTGACGGCGATGATCGAAGATCCCACGACGGTCACCCGCGCCCTCCACCTGCTCCTGATCGCCAGGAACTTCGAGCGCATCGCCGACCACGCGACGAACGTCGCCGAGGACGTGATCTACTTCGTGGAAGGAAAAGACGTCCGCCACCCCGCCGCGCAGGCGGGGTAGGGCGGGCGTACCCCAAAAAGCGTTCTACGCCGGCGACCGCGCGCCGCTCGCCAAGCCCTCGAATCCCGCCAACCCCGAAGAGTGCCGGATGTCCCTTCCTTCGACGTAATAGATCACGTCCTCCGCGATGTTCGTCGCGTGGTCGGCGATCCGCTCCAGGTTTCTGGAGATGAGGAGGAGGTGGAGGGCCCGGCTGACGTTTTTCGGGTCTTCGATCATGTAGGTCAGGAGCTCTCTGAAGAGCTGGTGATAGAAACCGTCGATCTCGTCGTCGGCGGCGCAGACCCGGACGGCCGTCTCGGTATCCTTGGCGACGAAGGCGTCCAAGCTCTGGCGGACCATCCCACGCACCCGCTCCGCCATCCTCGGCAGATCGATGTAGGGTTTGAGCGGCGGCTCCTGGTTGAGCACCTCGACGGCCTCGGCGATGTTGACCGCCGAGTCGCCCATGCGCTCCAGGTCGTTGTTGATCTTCATCACCGCGACCAGAAAGCGCAGGTCGATGGCGGTCGGCTGGTGGCGGACGAGGACCGAGTGGCAGGCCTCGTCGATCTCCTTCTCTAACGTGTCGATCCCCTTGTCGGCGAGGATGACGCCGCTCGCCTTGTCCCAGTCGCGGAGAACGAGCGCCGACATGGCGTCGCCGATCATCGCTTCGACGAGACCGGCCATGCGGAGGAGCTCCTGACGGATGCGGTCCAGATCCTGGTCGAGGTGTCTTTCCATAGCTTTACCTTACACGGGTTTGAAGGAAAAAGAGGAGGGGAGATCGACCCGTGGGCGATCTCCCCTCCGGCTTGAGAGGAAACGTAACGCGCGCCTAGAAGTCGTAGATCGCAAAAATGCCGATCTCGTTGTACTCGCCCTTGTCGTTGACCAGGAGCTTGGTAGAGCCGATCGTGCCGTTGCTGGTCGAGAAGGTGCCCCCTTGGACCTGCTCGAACTTGTAGACCAGAGCGGCGGCGAAGGTCTTGTTGGCCCGCAGCTGCAGTCCGAGGTTGTAGTAGGTGGTCTTCAAGTCCGGGTTCAGATCCTTGCTCGGCTTGGCCTGGTCATAGCGGCCGAGGATAGAGAACGTGTCGTTGAAGCCGAACGAGGCCCAGACCGAAGTACCGTCCGACTTGTCCTCGGGACCGTTGGTCGTGACCCGGTTCCAGTTGGTGGCCGAAAACCACTCGCCGCCGATCCGGAAGCGGTCGCTGACATAGCCGATCGCCGCATCGGTGCGGGTCGCCGTGTGGAAAGCCGGCAGGGCATCGGTCTCCAGGCCGCGCTTGCCGGTATAGCCGCCGACCGCCAGGTTGAAGCCCTGGACCGGCTCGATGCCGATGCGCCCCTCGTAGTCGACGTCCTTGCTCCGCGCCGGGTTCGAATATCCGCGGCCGTTGACGGCCGACAGCTGGTAGTTGACGATCCCGGCCTTGCCGAGGAAGTGAAGGCCCCAATCGGCCGAGTTGGCGAAGCTCAGGTGATCAGTCAAGGTCGTCTCGATGTAGCGGAAGCCGTAGAGGTTCTCGACGTAGGGGATCCAGGCCATGGGGGCCGCTCCCAGGCGGAAGGTCGCCTCACCACCCGGCGAGGCCTTGGCCTGGATGTAGGCGTTCTTGACGAAGACGTCGTAGCGCTTCGTCCCCTGGTCGCCGATGTCGGACTGGAACACGGCCGACCACACCGCGTCGAAATCCTGGGTGAGGGTGAAGTAGGTACGCTTCACGTCGACGCCCGTGCCGCTGTCGGAGCTCTTGGTGCCCGCGCCTTTGTCCTTGTTCTCCTTGTCGGAGATGTCGGCGAAGACCCGGATGCCGATCTTGGTGTTGGGGAAGGCCCCGCCCGCGCCCGCCGCCTTGCCCTTGGTCGGCCGGTCGTAGGCGTCCAGGTTGTGCTTGAAGAGATAGAGGTCGATCGCGGTCTCGTTCTCGCCGACCAGATTCTCCCCGTTGGCGCCGCGGCCGGGGAGGGTGACCACCGCCTTCCCCATGTCGGCGGACTGCGACCACGACTGGAAACGCTCGGGCGTGTTGAAGACGTAGACACTGCCGTCCTTCACGACCTCCTTGTAATACAGGCCCGTCACCTGCGCCATGGCAACAGGGGCGGTGACCAGTGCCAGGAGCACCAGCACACCGGCCACGAACAGAGGGGTTCTGCGCATTCGACTCTCCTTTTAAAAGAAGCGTGCTTGAAGGGTTTCCTCGCGCGCGGCCGCGAACGGCACCAGGCGGGCAATCTCGCTACGAGTTGGCCGAGAGAATAAAAGCCGGGCCGAACAGGCGTGCGGCGGGGATGTTACAGATCTGCGACAGCAGCTGCGGCCAGGACGGCGAGGGATTCACGGTGAATTCAGACGGCTGTCACTTCCCTGTCACATCGAGCGTCAATACTCAGCAGCGATCCGGCCACGACCGGCAGGGCCAACGCGCGGCTTCGCCCGACGGTACGCCGGACTTAACGAATTCCGCACTTCCTTACCCTTTCTGAAGCGGAGGATTCTAGATGAGAGAGTCGAAGAAGACCCAAACGGTGAGACTCGGTCTCGCCACTCTGCTGACTGCCGCCGCGACGGCCGTCCTGGCGGCGATGACCCCGGCGCCGCTCCACGCGGTCGACATCTCGGGTGCGGGAGCGACCTTCCCCTATCCGATCTATGCCAAGTGGGCCGAGGCCTACAAGGCGAAGACCGGTATCGGTCTCAACTACCAGTCGATCGGCTCCGGCGGCGGCATCAAGCAGATCAAGGCGAAGACCGTCGACTTCGGCGCCTCCGACAAACCGTTGGAGCCCAAGGAGCTCGACGAGAGCGGCCTCATGCAGTTCCCGATGATCATGGGCGGCGTCGTGCCGGTCGTGAACATCCCGGGGATCGCCGCCGGGCAGGTCAAGCTCTCCGGCCCCGTGCTCGCCGAGATCTACCTGGGCAAGATCGCCAAGTGGAACGACCCCAAGATCACCTCGCTCAACCCCGGCGTCAAGCTCCCCGACAAGGCGATCTCCGTCGTCCACCGCTCCGACGGCTCGGGCACGACCTTCATCTTCACCCACTACCTGGCCGAGGTCAGCCCGGAGTGGAAACAGAAGGTCGGCGAGGATGCGTCGGTCGCCTGGCCGACCGGCGTCGGCGGCAAGGGCAACGAGGGGGTCGCTTCCTATGCCGGCCGCATCCCGGGTGCCATCGGCTATGTCGAGTACGCCTACGCGCTCCAGAACAAGCTCGCTTTCACCCTGCTCCAGAACCGCGACGGCAAGTTCGTCAAGCCGACCGCCGAAGCCTTCCAGGCCGCGGCCGCGAACGCCGACTGGGCCAAGGCGCCCGGCTTCTACCTCCTGTTGACCAACCAGCCCGGCGCCGCCAGCTGGCCGATCACCGGCGCGAGCTTCATCCTGGTCTACAAGAACCAGGAGAAGCCGGAGACCGCGAAGGAAGTCTTCAAGTTCTTCGAATGGGCCTACCACAACGGCCAGCCGATGGCCCAAAAGCTCGATTACGTCCCCATGCCGGCCAATGTCGTCAAGCTCGTCGAGCAGGCCTGGACCGCCGAGGTCAAGGCTGGCGGCGCGCCCGTCTGGAGCGGCGCGGCGCGCTAGACCCGTCACGAATCCATCGGAGGAGCCGCCACTCCCGGCCGCTCCTCCGTTCGTTTCTCAAAGGCCCGACGATGCCAAGACCGGCAGAGATCTCCATCCCAGCCCCGCAGGCCGGTCCTCCGGCCGCGGAAGAAACCGGCAAGCTCCTAAATCGGCAGAAGCTCGCCGATCCGCTCTTTCGCGGCCTGACTCGCTTCTTCGCCGCTCTCGTCACCGCGATCCTCTTAGCGATCCTCGTCTCCCTCCTGATCGGCGCTCTCCCCGCCTTCCACAAGTTCGGCTTCGGCTTTCTCACCAGCCGGGAGTGGAATCCGGTCACCGAAAAGTTCGGCGCCTTGGTCGACATCTACGGCACCCTGGTGACTTCCGCCATCGCCATGCTCCTGGGCATTCCGGTGAGCTTCGGCATCGCGCTTTTCATCACCGAGCTCTGCCCCAAGAGCCTGAAGCAGCCGCTCTCGATCGCGATCGAGCTGCTCGCCGCCATTCCCAGCATCATCTACGGCATGTGGGGGCTCTTCGTCCTGGCGCCTCTGCTCTCCGATCACGTCCAGCCCTGGCTCACCGATCATCTGGGCGGCTTTCCGGGCATCGGCCGGCTCTTTCAGGGGCCGCCCCTGGGGATCGGCATGCTCACCGCCGGCCTGATCCTCGCCATCATGGTCATCCCCTTTATCTCGTCCGTAATGCGAGACGTCTTCGAGACCGTGCCGGCGGTCGTCAAGGAATCGACCTACGCCCTGGGCTCGACGACCTGGGAGGTCGTCTGGCACGTCGTCCTCCCCTCGACCCGCGCCGGGGTCGCCGGCGGTATCATGCTGGGGCTGGGCCGGGCGCTCGGCGAGACCATGGCCGTCACCTTCGTCATCGGCAACGCGCACGAGCTCAACACCTCGCTCTTCATGCCGGGCAACACCATCTCCTCGAACCTCGCCAACGAGTTCACCGAGGCGATCGGAACCCTCTACACCTCGTCGCTCATCGCCATCGGCTTCCTCCTCTTCGTCATCACCTTCATCGTGCTCTCCCTGTCGAAGCTCCTGCTGCGGCGCCTCGCCCGCTCCGAAGGGAGGACCACCTGATGGCCGTGTCCGCCCTCTACGCCCGCAGGCGCCTTGTCAACGTGGTGGCGATGAGCCTCTCGATCCTCACCATGGCGATCGGCCTGGCGGTCCTCGCCTGGATTCTCTGGACCCTCTTGGCGCGTGGCTTCGCGGGTCTCAAACCGGCGGTCTTCACCCAGGGGACACCGCCCCCGGGGAGCAAGGGCGGCCTGCTCAACGCCATCGTCGGCAGCCTGCTGATGACCGGCTTCGGCACCCTCGTGGGCGCGCCGGTGGGCGTCCTCGCCGGCACCTATCTGGCCGAGTTCGGAGCGGCGAGCCGCTTCGCTTCCATCGCCCGCTTCGTCAACGACATCCTGCTCTCGGCACCTTCCATCATCGTCGGCCTTTTCGTCTACGAGATCGTCGTCGTCCGGAGCGGGCATTTCTCGGGCTGGGCGGGAGCGATCGCCCTTTCGATCATCGCCATCCCGGTGATCGTCCGCACCACCGAGGACATGCTGCGCCTGGTGCCGGTCCGCCTGCGCGAGGCCGCCGCCGCGCTCGGCGCGCCGCAGTGGAAAGTGGTGACGATGATCGCCTACCGCGCGGCGCGGCCGGGAATCCTCACCGGTATCCTCCTCGCCGTGGCGCGCATCAGCGGCGAGACCGCGCCGCTCCTCTTCACCGCCTTGAACCACCAGTTCTGGGGGCGCATGAGCACGCCGCTCGCGAACCTCCCGGTCGTCATCTTCCAATTCGCGATGAGCCCGTACGAGGACTGGCAGCAGCTCGCCTGGGCCGGCTCTCTCCTCATCACCCTGAGCGTCCTCGCGCTCAACATCTTCGCTCGCGTGATCTGGCGAAAGAAAGCGGGATAATACGAGCATGGTACCTTCCGTCAACGAGCCCCAGCCGACCGTGACGACCCGTCGCGCGGCCCCCCCCACGTTGCAGGCCCCGCAACCCGAGAGCCTCAACCGGGGAGGCTTGGAGGTCACTCCCAAGATCGTCACCCACGGCTTGAGCTTTTTTTACGGCCGCCACGAAGCGATCAAGAAGATCGACATCACGATCGCCTCCAAGCTGGTCACTGCCTTTATCGGCCCTTCCGGCTGCGGCAAGTCGACCCTTCTGCGCACCTTCAACCGCATCTACGAGCTCTATCCGAAGCAGCGGGCCGAGGGCCAGCTCCTCCTGGATGGCGAGGACATCCTGAACACCCGGCAGGACTTGAACCTCCTGCGCAAGAAGATCGGCATGGTGTTCCAGGCCCCGACGCCCTTCCCGCTCTCGATCTACGACAACATCGCCTTCGGCGTTCGGCTCTACGAGCAGCTCCGGCCGGCCGAGATGGACGAGCGGGTGGAGTGGGCGCTCCGGAAGGCGGCGCTCTTTGACGAGGTCAAGGACAAGCTCAAGCAGACCGGCAGAAGCCTTTCGGGCGGTCAGCAGCAGCGGCTCTGCATCGCCCGCGCGATCGCCGTCAAGCCCGAGGTGCTCCTCTTAGACGAGCCCACCTCCGCCCTCGATCCCATCTCGACCGCCGCCATCGAGGAGCTGATCCACGAGCTCAAGAGGGACTATACGATCGCGATCGTCACCCACAACCTGCAGCAGGCCGCCCGGGTCGCCGACTTCGTGGCTCTCTTCTACATCGGCGAGTTGGTCGAGTTCAACGACTGCAACACGATGTTCACCAAACCCGCCAAGAAGCAGACCGAGGACTACATCACTGGGCGGTTCGGGTAGAACGTTCGGGTAGAAAAGCAGCCGCGGATCTCCAGAAGTCGCATCCTCCAGAGGCGCGCCTTGAGCGTTCCTGGAGGCTTACGCTCATCCTTGCAACCCGGGCCGTGCAACATGCGTAGTACCTCAACAGGGAGGAACGTTCGCCATGTTGAGACTCTTGCTCTGGTTGCTGCTGCTGATGTTCTCCTGGCCGCTCGCGCTCCTGGTCCTCGTCCTCTATCCCTTCCTCTGGCTGCTCGCTCTCCCCTTCCGCCTGGTCGGGATCACCGTCGAAGGGATCCTCGAGCTGGTGCGCGCGCTCTTCCTGTTGCCCGCCCGCATCCTCGGCGCCCGGTAGGAGCAGAAAAAGCCAGCGCCGGAGGAAGAACCGCTGGCGCCGGCTCGGGATCGTTGCGGACGGATTCAGGCTACTTCTGGGCGAGGCCGGCGAAGCGAAGGAAGCCTTCAGCCGAGCGCTGGGCCTCCTGGTTGGGCTTCCAGTCGCGGTCCCAGCCCATCTCGTGGGCCTTCACGAGGTTCACCTTGCCGTCCGGCAGGTAGATGCCGGTGGCGACCAGACGCTGCTGGCTCTCCGCGGGCAGGGCGAAGAAGCGGCGGTCCTCCGGACCGGAGGGGACGAAGTCGGAGTTGGGAACGATGGACTCAAAGTCCTGGAACGCCTTGCGCACGCCGTTGACCACGTAGTCGAAGGCCACGTCCTTCGAGGATGCGATGACGATCTTGTCGAGCGACTTCGAGATGGCGGCGACCTGCGCCAGCTCTCCTACCGGGGTGACGACGACCGTCATCCCCTTCTCGGCGGTGACCAGACGAAAGCTGTCCGGGACCTCGATCGTGGCCTTGCCGTGGACCGTGTGCCCGGAGCCACGGAAGTAGGTACCCGCCTCGGGGCCCTCCAGCGACACGTAACGGATCTCTTTCGATGCGTCGGTCGGGTGGGGCTCCAAGAAGGACTTGGTGCCGGTGGCGCCGATGTTGCCCACCGAGTACACGCCGTAGATGCTGCTGCCGGTCATGTAGCCCAGGTAGCCGGACGCCGCGGGGCTGCCACCGCAGAGAAACTCGTCGTCCCAATAGTAGCCCGCGACCCCGGCCTGGCCGTTCAACTGGGAGTTGGTGTAGCCGAGAACTCCGGTCTGGGTGAAGCTGCCGCCGATGACCCCGGCCGGTCCCAGGCCCAAGCCGAGCGGCGTACAGCCGCTGCCGTCGAAACCCGCCACTCCGGCCGAACCGGTGGCGATGTTCGTCTCCCGGCCCTGGACGCCGACCGCCGGGCTGGTGCCGCCGTTGGTGTTGGTGCCGAAGAGCACCCCGCCGGCCGCGGAAGAGCTGAAGGTGTAGGCCGGGCTCGTCGTGCAACTGAGGGAGCCGCCACAGGTCTGCCCTTGCAGAGCCGCGGAACCGACCACGAGGACCGAAAGCGCGAACACGGAGACGCTCTGCTTCAACATACAGCCTCCTTCATCGAGTAGAAGGCTCCTGGTGTGAAGCCCTCTACTGAGAGTATGTGCGCTTCGCGTTAAAAGCGAGACAACAAAATTGAACGCTCAATTACCGATGAGGAGGAACGCTCGGCGGCCCTGGAGCCGGACCCTCCGTCCCTTCCGGCTCGCTCGACGGGGTGACGAGGAGCACCCCGACGGGGGCCTTCGAGCCCGCCGCGGGTGCCGACGTCGCCGGCGCGGTCGCCTTCTGCGGCGGGATCGCCCGCCGGCGGGGCTCTGCGTGGCAGAAGAGCTGGAGGGCGAGGAAGAGGACGAGCGTGATGCCGCCGGTCACCAGGAGCAGCGGCCGCGACCAGTTGGAGGCGACGGGGACGTCGAGGCCGCGTTCGAAGGCGGGAGCGTCGTCGGCGCTCGCCAGATCCTCGGGCGATCCAGGCAGGGGACGGCGGACGAGGGGAGGCTTCGGCCGGGCGAGGGCGGGGACACCCGGGAAGGCGAAACCGGAGCGCCGCGGGGAGGAGGCGGCGCGGAGGGCGTCGTTCTCCATCTCTTTCAAGCGGCCGTCCAGGCGGGCGAGCCGGCGCTCGACCTCGCGGCGGAAGACGGCGATCTCGGTTTCGATTCCGTCCTTCGCTGCCTCAGGCTGGGAAGCGGTGACGAAGGCGACGAGGGCACCGCCGGCACGCTCGATGGGGCCGCGGAGGAGGAGATCCAGGGCAGCGGGCTCGCGGGAGGACTGGAGGGCGGCCAGGAGGCGCTCCTCCAGGGTCGGCTCGATCTCGCCGGAGGAAAGGACCACCTGGGACTCCCGGCCGATCGGCAGCCGGATCACCTCGGAAGGATGGATACGGCGGGCGGCGGCTCCCAGCGGGATCGCGCTCGGGGCCGGCACCCCGGGGAGGAGGAAGGAGACGGCGCCGTCCCGCACCCGACGGACCGGGCGGACCGGGATGCCGGCGGTCGATTCCGCCAATGCCACGTAGGCCACCCCGCCGCCGCTCGCGAGGACGTGGGCGGTCCCTTCCCTGGAGAGCGCCAGCACGCAGGCGAGATCGGCAGGGGCGCCGGAGGCGGCGAGGGCTTGGCTCAGGAGGTCGGCGAGAAGGAAGGCGATCTCCTCCGCTGCGAGCGCGGGGAGGAGGCCGGCGATCCGCGGGCGCTCGGTGTGGAGGACGTGGCGCAGGGCAACGAGGGCGACGGTCTCCTCGGGGGCTACGGCCGGCGCGATTCCGGCGATTCGAGCGGCATACGCGAGGAGCGCTCCGTTCCCCAGCTCCAGGAGGCCCGCCGTGGCCCGGGCATCGGCGGCGGGCGACTCGATCGTGACGTGGTTCATGCCGGGGATTGTAGTCTTCCCGGCTGCAACCCACGGAGGACGATTCTCGTACGGGTATACTCGTCGGGTCTCTGTTGAGGCGCGGCTTGGAGGAGGAACGAAGTGAGCCAGGAGCGCGCGACCGCCCGGGACGTCATTCTGGCCGTCGCGGAGAACATGAAGAGCAGCCTGGAGCCGCTGGTCACCAAGACCCTGGCCCCCAGCCTCTACCAGGTCTACCTGCACGCCGAGGACTACGAGCGCCTGAGGACCATCTTCGGCGAGATCGAGGCCGAGGCCAAGGAGCTCCTCGACCGCGAGATGACGCGGATGAACCGCGGCGCCTCGCCGGTCGTCGACCGCATCTTCAGCCGGGTACGGAAGGTCCAGGGGAAGGGCGAGGAGAGCCTGACGAGCACGGGGAAGACGGCCGTGCCGCGCTTCGTCTCCGCCGAGGGGCGCTGGTTCATCCGCTTCCAGGAGGATCCCAACGGCGCCTTGGAGCCGGGGGACATCCAGGTGGTCTCCGAGTTCGCCCAGGCGCCCGCCGCCGGCTACGGCTCGGGCAACCCCACCCACCGCATCTCGACGACGCGACGGCTCGGCCGGATGACCAGCCAGCGCGAGTCCGCGAGCGGCTCCTATCCCGCCGACGCCGCGGCGGCCTTCGCCCGCATCAGCTACAAGGACGACTCGGGGCCGAAGGAGTTCTGGGTGACCAAGGACGAGGTCGTCATCGGCCGCGAGGCGCCGGACGTCTGGGTCGACCTGCGGCTCGAAACCTCGCTCGACGTCTCCCGCGAGCACGCGCGGCTGCGCCGGATGCCGGAGAGCGGGATCTTCCGGATCAAGGATCTCTCGAAGCTCGGTACGACGATCAACGGCGTCCCCGTGCCCCCTTCGGGGGGAGGAGAAGGGGGCCGCGACCTCGACCAGTGGGTCGACCTTCCGGACCGCGCCCGGATCGGTTTGGCCGGCATCGTCTTCCTCGATTTCTTAAGGACCGCGAAGAGTTGACGACTCTCGCCCTCACCCTCTACGGAGCCCGCCTCCCTCTGCTCGCGGCCCTCCTCGCCGTCGTCGCGGCCCTCGCCTGGGCCGCGATCGCCGAGCTCCGGCGGAAGGACTAGCCTCAAGCGATGGCTCTCCCCAGGACCGAACGCCCCCGGGGCCTGGCCGCCGCCGCGGCCTCCGACCCCGGCCGTGAGCGCGGCAACAACGAGGATCGGGTGCTCGCCGCTCCCGACCTCGGGATCTTCGCGGTCATCGACGGCGTGGGCGGGGAATCGGCGGGCGAGGTGGCCGCCGACATCGCCCTGGAGGTGCTCCAGGCCCGCCTCTCGCGCCGCACGACCGACCTCGGCCGCCTCGTCCGCGAGGCGATCGCCCTCGCCAACCGGCAGATCTACGAGCGGGCGAAAAACGATCCGCATCTGGCCGGCATGGCCTGCGTCCTCACCGTCGCGGTACTGGATCACCAGCGGGATCACCAGCGGGATGGCCAGCGGGACGGCCAGCGGGCGACCGTCGGCCACGTGGGCGACAGCCGGCTCTATGCCCTGAAAGCGGGGGAGATCCGCAAGGTCACTCCCGACCACTCGCCGGTCGGTCTCCGCGAGGACGCGGGCGAGCTCTCCGAAGAGGAGGCCATGCGCCACCCGCGGCGGAACGAGATCTTCCGCGACGTCGGCTCCGCCCCGCACGAGCCGGACGAGAAGGACTGGATCGACGTCCTCGAAGTGCCGTTCCCGGCCGACTCCGCCCTCCTCCTCTGCAGCGACGGGCTCTCCGACATGATCTCCTCGCGAGAGATCCGCGAGACGATCGAGGAGACCGTGACCTCTCCCAACGCCGAAGATGCCGCCGATGCCGCCGACGTCGCCGATCTTGCGGTCCATGCCCTCATCGAACGGGCGAACCGGGCGGGGGGAAGGGACAACGTCTCCGCCGTGCTGGTCCTGGGCGACCGCTTCGCCGAGACGGTCCGCCGCCTCCAGGACGGCGGTGGCAAGCGGGCGAGGAGCGGCCGGGCCGGCCGGCAGGCCGAGGCGACGTCGGCCGGGCCGTCGGCCGATCCGTCGGTAAGGTCGGCCGAGAGAACGCCGGGACGAGCGGCGGGCAAGAGGTCGAAGACCCCGGAGCTGTCCCTGGACAGAACCCTGGACCGGCCCGCCTTCCGCGGGGCTGCGCGGGCGCGACCGGGAGTCGGAGAGCGGCTCCGGGAGATCCTCACCGGGACGGTCGCCAAGGTCGTGCTGGTCCTGGCGCTTCTGTTGGGAGCGGCCTTTTTCTTCCGCGAGCCGCTCGAAGACGCCTTGGGCCTCGGGAGAGGGACGGGCCCGGAGAAGGCTCGCGACGTGCTCGTCGTGGGGATCGGGGACGGCGGGCTCGCGAGCATCGGCGAGGCCCTCGCCCAGGCGAGGCCCGGGCAGCGGATCGAGGTGGCGCCCGGGGAGTACCACGAGCGCCTCACCCTGAAGGATGGGGTGGCGATCGTGAGCCGCACCCCGCGCGGGGCCGTCCTCCTGCCGCCCCTGGCCCAGTCCGACCTGGCGGCTCAGGCGACTCAGGCGGCTCAGGCGCCATCGACGTTGCCGCCGCCGGGAGAGACGCCGGCTCTCCGCGCCGTCCCTGCGGTCAGCGCCAAGGGGATCCATGGAGCGCGGCTCTCCGGCTTCAAGGTGCTGGGAAGCGCCGCGGCCCCATGGAGCGTCGGGGTACGGCTGGACGGCTCGGAGGTCGATCTCGACGGGATCGAGGTCACCGGGACGACCGGCGAGGGGATCGAGATCCGCGGCGCCGACCGCTCGACGCTCCGCCTCTCCTACGTCCACGGCAACGGCGGCCCGGGGATTCTGATCACCGGGAACGCCGCGCCGCGGCTCCAGGGCAACCTCATCGCCGGCAACGGCATCCGCCCCGGCGCCCTCGCCCCGGGGGTCGAGGTGCGGGAGAAGGCCGTGCCGCTCTTGACCGAGAATCGGATCGAGGGCAACGGCGGCGGCGGCGTCACCCTCCCCGGGCCGGAGCGGGGAGAGGAAATCTTCCGCTGGAACAACTTCGGCACCGTCCCTCGGGAGCAGGCGGTGCGCGCCCTCGACGCTCCGGCCGGTCCAGCTGCCGGAGTTGCCGCCCGGCAGCCTGCCGCCAAGCCCGCCGCCCCGGCTCCCTCCAAGGCGGCGCCCCGGAGCCGGCCGTGACCCCGAGCCTGCCGCACATGCTCGGCCGGCAGACGGTCAGTCGTTTCGAGATCAAGGACTTCCTCGGGCGCGGGGCGATCGGCGACGTCCTCCTCGCCTGGGACCCCGAGAAGGCGCGCTTCGTGGCCCTCAAGGTGGTGCGGGTCAGCAAGAGCGATCCGGAGATGCTGGTGGCGGAGAAAAACGGCCTCGCCCTCCAGGCGCAGCTCGCCGCCGTGGCGCCGCAGGTGGCGGCGGTCTACGAGGAGGGGGAGGACGGCGATTTCTTCTGGGTGGCGATGGAGTACGTCGCCGGCACCGACCTGGCGGAGGTGCTCACCCACGGCCCTCTCCCCGAGCCGCGGGCGGTCGCCATCGCGCTCGAATTGGTCTCGATGCTCGAAGTTTGCCACGAGTTCTCGGCCGAGGTCTCGGGCCGGCGGATCTTCGGCATCGTCCACGGCGACATCAAGCCCGAGAACATCCGGCTCCAGGAGGGCGACCAGGTGCGGGTCCTCGACTTCGGGATCGCCAAGCACCTCTCGCAGACCCGGCGCTTCACGGTCAACCTCTTCGGCAGCCTCCCCTACACCCCCCCCGAACGGCTGGAGCGCGGGGTGGTCGACCGCCACTCCGACCTCTGGGCGGTGGGGGTGGTCCTCGCCGCCATGGTCTCCGGACAGCGGCCGTTCCCCGGCAACACCCCGGAGGAGCTGGAGCGGGCGATCCGTCACGGGGTGCCGCCCCTGCCGCTGCCACCGAGCTGCTCGCCGGGGCTCGCCCACATCGTCGCCAAATCGCTCGCCTTCGAGGTCGACCGCCGCTACGCGAGCGCCGCCGAGCTCAAAGCCGATCTGGAGGCGGTCCGCGACGGCCGGCCGCTCCCTTCGCTCGCCACCCCGGCGATATTGGAAGCCGTGCGAGCCGCGCCCCCCGGCCTCCACGTCACCCGCCGCACGAGCCGGCCCCTGTCCCCCGAAGAGGCGAGGAACGCCGAGGCCACGCGGCGGACGGCCCGGCCGGGAGGTCCACCGGGTGGTGTGCCGGTCGAGTCGACCCGCCGCACCGGCGAGCCGGGTCCGGTGGCGGTCGTGCCCGCCACGCCGGATCTGCTGTCCGCGACCGCCACGCCCGCCGCGCCTCCCCGTCGCCGGCATCGCTTCCAGACCCTCGTGATGCTCCTCTCCGGCCTCTTCCTTCTGGCCGTCGGCATCTCCCAGCTGTGGGCCTGGAACCAGGCGAAGCAGATCCGCGGCGACCTTTCCGCCCCTCACCCGGACCTTGAAGGGATCGCCCAGCACTACTCGAACGCGGTGCCCTGGAGCTTCTTCTCGACCGACCTCTACGGGGTGGGAAAAGATCTCTTGGGCTCGCTCAACGGCGCCGCGGGACGGATCGTCGACAGCTACCACGGGGACAATCCGACGACCACCCAGCGCGGCTGGCAGACCGCCTATCGCTATCTCCACGCCGCCGCCCAGATCGCCCCGCGGGACAAGAAGATCCGCTCGCGCCTCCTCTACACCCAGGGGCACCTCGACCGGATCGAGGCGGTCACCCTGAGGACCAAGGGGGACCGCGCGAAGTCGACCGACACCAGCAAGGCCGCGCTCGCCGAGTTCCAGCAGGCGGCGACCGCGGACCCGACCTGGCCCGATCCCTATCTCGGCGAGGCGCGGATCTACGCCTACGACCTCTTCGATCTGGACGCCCTGCAGAAGAACCTCAACGAGGCGGAACGCCGCGGCTATCCCATCGGCCGGCGGGAGACGGCGATGCTCGCCGACGGCTTCCGCATGCAAGGCCTGGGATTCGAAGCCAAGGCGCAGCAGGCTTCCGAAGACGATCAGCCGGCGCTCCTCAAACAGGCCCGCGCCTACCTCCAGCAGGCGGTCCACTACTACGGCCAGATCGCCGACTACGGCGACTCCGACAGCAACCGCGAGGAGGCCGAGACGCACTTGGAGTCGATCGAGGAGCGGCTCGGGCCGCCGGCGCTCGCCGTGTCGCAGTCGTCGCGCTCGTCGCGGCCGTCGCGACCGGGGGCGGAGCCGCCCAACCTCCTGCAGCGGTTGGGTCGGGCTCTCATCCGCGAGATCCGGCGGCCGCCGCGGAGACGAGGCTAGCGATGGGGGTGACGATCAGCAGCGCCGCGCAGCGCCGGAGCCGGCCTACGGCGGGCGCCGCGCGGCGGAACCAACCGATCGGCTTTCCCGCGAGCGGCGAGAGCCGCAACCGCGAGGCGGCGCTCCTCGCCCTCGCGGCGGTGGTGGTGCTCGGCGCCATCCTCCTCACCTGGGGGACGGTCTCGCGTCCGCTCGCAGACCTCCAGGCGAAGCTCTCCCGGGGCGAGGTGGTGAATTTGAACACCCTCGCCCACTCGGGCGACGTCCTACCGCTCCTCTCCTTCCTCTCGACGCCGCAGGAGCGTTCCTTCGTCGCCGACCACATCCGGGACCGGGTATCTCAGGGCAAACTCGACAACGTCGGCGAGATCGGCCACCTGCGGGTGCCGGCGGGAGAGATCGACCCCCGCCGCCTGCCGGACATGGCGGCGCGCATCCAGGCCTCCGGGAGAGACTCGGCGACCCTCCTCTCCGCCGCCCAGCTGCGCCAGATCAAGCCCCGGCTCCTGGTCCGCACCCCGGCCCAGTTCAGGAACACCGTTCTTTGGGGCGGCGCTCTCCTCTTCGGCGGCTTCCTTCTCGCCCACCTGGTCCTCCGCTTCCGCCGCTTCCGGGGGGATCAGCTCCTGCTGCCGATCCTCCTCCTCCTCTGCGGGATCGGCTTCGCCCTCATGATGAGCCTCCGCGATCCGCTCCGCGACCTCCCCCTCCACCTGCGCTTCGCCGTCGGGGTGCTCGCCGGCTGCGGCCTCTTCGTCGGCGGGGCGCTCGTCGATGTCGAGCGCACACCGCTGCCGCGCCGGGGCATCTGGGCGCTCGCGTTGGCGGCCCTCCTCTCCGGGCTCCTCATCGTCTTCGGCGGCGCTCCGGGCGGCAGCGACGCCAAGGTCAACTTCCTGGGCTTCCAGCCGGTCGAGCTGATCAAGATCCTCATCGCCCTCTTCCTCGCCGGCTACTTCGCCGACCGCTGGGAGCTCCTCCGCGAGGTCCCGGAGCGGCGCCTGTCGGAGAGGATGGGAAAGGCCGGGAAGATCCTCCGCCTGCCGCGGCTGGAGTACGCCCTGCCGCCGCTCGTCGCGATCGGCACCGTCCTCTTCTTCTTTTTCCTCCAGAAGGACTTGGGGCCGGCGCTCGTCCTCGCGAGTCTCTTCCTCATCCTCTTCTCGGTCGCCCGCGGCCGGCCGGGGATGGCGCTCGCGGGGGCGGCGGCGGTCGTCCTCGCCTGCTTTGCGGGCTATCAGGCGGGCTATCCGCGGACGGTCGGTCAGCGGATCGGCATGTGGCTCCACCCCTGGGACACCTGGTTTCGCGGTGGCGACCACCTCGCCCAGGCGACCTGGTCGCTCGCGACCGGCGGCGCCACCGGCACCGGCCTGGGGCTCGGCGAGCCTGGCCTCGTCCCCGAGGCCCACACCGACATGGTCTTTTCCGCCGTCGGCGAGGAGATGGGCTTCCTGGGGCTTCTCGCCTTGGCCGTCCTCTACGTCCTCCTCGTCCAGCGGGGCCTGCGGGCGACCCGCCGCTCAGGGACCCCCTACGGCTTCTTCCTCGGCCTCGGCCTCACCCTCCTCCTCGGGCTCGAAACGGCGCTCATCGCGGGCGGTGTCCTCCGCCTCCTGCCGCTCTCGGGGGTGGCCTCGCCGTTCCTCTCCTTCGGCCGCTCGGCGATGCTCGCCAACTTCCTCATCGTCGGCATCCTCGCCGGGCTTTCCGCTCGCGAGCCGGGATCGAAGGGGGCGGAAGGGGCGGAGAGCGTGCGGCCGTTCCTCGGCTCTACCCGCTGGGTGGCGCTCGGTCTCGGCATCTTCGGTCTCCTCTCGATCCTGCGCCTGGCCGATATGCAGCTCTTCCGCCCCGACGCCTATCTCACCCGCGGCGCCGTCACCGTCCAGGGAGACGGGGTGCGCCGCTTCCAGTACAACCCGCGCCTCGCCGCCATCGCCGCGACCATCCCCCGGGGCTCGATCGTCGATCGCAACGGGGTGATCCTCGCGACCAGCGACCCGGCCGAGCTCGCGGCGCACCGCGACGAGCTCCTGAAGCTCGGGGCGACCGATCTGGACGGCGATCTCGGGCAACCGGGAGCGGTCGCCGACCGCCGGAGCCGGGTTTATCCCTTCGGCGGCCGCACCTTCCACCTCCTGGGCGACCTCAGAAACCGGGTGAACTGGGGGGCGCGGAACACCTCCTTCATCGAGCGCGACGCCCGCATCCGCCTCCAGGGGTACGACGACTACGCCGGGATCGCCAAGGTGGCCCAGGCCGACGGCAGCGCGGCGCCGGTCGTCGTCGTCAACTACCGGGAACTGGTGCCGCTTCTGCGCCACCGCTACCAGCCGGACGACCCGGAGGTGAAGAGAATCCTCGGCCGCGACCGCACGGTCCGGCTGACGATCGACGTCCGGCTCCAGCTGGCGGCGGAGGAGATCCTGCGCAAGTACGTCGCCCAGGCGGATGCCGCATCGCCCCCGTCCAAGCCCAAGGGCGCCGGTGCGGGAGCGGAGACGGGCGCCGCCGGAGTCAACGGCGCCGCCGCGGTGGTCTTCGATGCGGACACCGGGGATCTCCTGGCCTCCGCCTCCTATCCGCTGCCGGCGCGGCTCCCGGCGGCGCCCGAGAGCAAACCCGGCGGTACGCTCGTCGATCGCGCCCGCTACGGCATCTATCCGCCGGGCTCGACGTTCAAGGTGGTGACCGCGTTCGCCGCCTTGAAGAAAGATCCCAAGCTCGCGGCAAAGACCTTCGAGTGCAAGCTCCTGCCCGGCGGCCGGGCGGGCAACCAGGTGAACGGGCGCACCATCCACGACGACCCGACGGTGACCTCGCCGCACGGCACGGTCGACCTCGACAAGGGCCTGCGCCATTCCTGCAACGCCTACTTCGCCCAGCTCGCGGCCTATTCGGTAGGGGGCCAGGCCCTCCTCGACACGGCGCAGCTCTTCGGCATTGCGGTCGCCCGGCCAAACACCGAGCATCAGCTGAAGGACGCCCTCCCCCAGGCCGCCTACGGCCAAGGGCAGGTGATCGCGACCCCCTTCCAAATGGCGCGGGTGGCGGCGACCGTGGCGGCGGAGGGGAAGATGCCCGAGGGTCGCTGGATTCTGGGCGGGGACAATCCGCGCTCCGGGGTGCCGGTTTCGGTGCTCGACGCTCCGGAGACCGCCGTCATCGGCCATGCTCTCCGTGGGGTGGTGACGGACGGCACGGCGGCGGCCTACCTCTCTGGCGTCCAGCCGCCGATCGCCGGCAAGACTGGGACCGCCGAGGTGAAGGACCAGAAATCGCACTCCTGGTTCATCGGCTACGCTCCCTACACGACCGGGCCGCGGGCGCCGGGCACGCGCCGGATCGCCTTCGCGGTGATCGTCGAGCACGGCGGCTACGGTGGCCGTTTCGCCGCCCCGGCGGCGGGGGAGATCGTGCGCCGGGCCGCCGCCTTGGGCCTACTGCAAGCGGGCAATCTTCCCCCAACGGGCAACAACGGAGGAACGGCAGAATGAGCGGCATCCTGGACAAGCTCCGCCACTGGGGGAGGCCGTGGGCGGCCGGCACCGAGCCGGTCGAGATCCATCGCGCTCTCTTAGAAGACGTCGATTCCCAGGTGGTGGCGGTGGGCGGCGGCCGGCGGGTCTTCCCCTTCGACCGGGTGGAGGTGAAGCTCCTCGCCACCAGCCCGGAGGAGAAGACGCGCCTGGAGGCGATCGTCCAGAACGGCTGGAATCTCGAAAGCGAGATCCGGGATCGGCTGAAAGCGCAGGGAGTCCGGGTGCCCGAGGGGCTCACCGTCCCCGTCGTGGTGACGGAGGAGCGCGCCCCCGAGTTCGGCGACCGGCGCTACGCCCTCGGCTTCCGCAAGGCGCCGGCCGCCGCCGATGCCGCAGATGCCGCCGATACCGCCCATATCGGGCCCAACGCTTCACCGCGCCGCGCCGCCAGGCCCCCCCTCCACCTCTCGATCGTCAAGGGCAAGGCGGTCCAGGAGGCCTACGACTTCGACGCCGAACGGATCTATCTCGGGAGGTTGGAAGAGGTGCTGGACGTCGCCGGTCGGGTCAAGCGGCGCAACGACGTCGCCTTCCTGGACGAGGACGACCTCGCGCAGACCGTCTCCCGCGAGCACGCCCGGATCGCCTGGGACGCCGGGAGCGGCGCTTTCTGGCTCCGCGACGAGGGCAGCGCCTCCGGCACCCTCCTCTTCCGCGCCGGCCGCTCGATCGAGGTCAGTCGCCATGACCGCCGCGGGGTGAAGATCGAGAACGGCGACGAGGTCTACCTCGGCCGGGCGGTGGTGCGGGTGGGGATGGGGTAGGGACAGGCGCCAGTCGCCAGTCGCCGACGCTACTGCGGTCCCGCGGGATCGGGGACCGGCTCGGCTCCGTCCCCTTCCTCCTCCATCTCCGCCGGAGTGCTGCCGGGCTCGGGCGGTATCGGCGACAACGTGCCGGTATCCACCGCTCCAGCCCCCTTGCGCCAGAAGCGCTCTTCCGCGATGTCTGCCGCGGCGGCCGCAGCGGGCGGACTCGGCTCCGCGGGCGGATCGACGGGTTTGGCCATGTGCAATCCTCCTCAGGCCGTTTCAGGCCATGATCCGGGAACGCACCCGGAGGGCCTCTTCCTCCAGGGCGGCCGGATCGGGGGCCGGCGTCGGCTCGGGAGCGGGCCGCGTCGCCGCCGCCGCGGGGTGCGACGTCAGCAGCCGCGGGGAGTCGTGCCGGATGGCGCGGTCCGGCCGCACCACGCTTTGAGACGCCATCCAGAGGACCAACACCAAGGCCACCAGACCGGCCATCCAGGGCCAGAGGTCCCGCCGCTCGTGCACTGCTCGGATCTCCATCACGTCTGCTCCTTTCCTGCCATGACCGGGAGGGACTGCAAGGAGCGCGCCGGGAAGGAGAGAGCGGTCTGCTATAACCTTCCCCCCCGGAGTGCGTACCAGTCGGGATACGAAAGGACGGCCCATGACTCGGATGACCCAGATCGCGCTCGTCGCGGTGCTCCTCGGTTCCCTCTCGGCGATGTCGGTCCTCACGGTATCGCCGGCCTCGGCGGCATCGTCTACAGCACCGGCGGCCGTCGAGCCCACCCCGCCGCCGCCCCCACCCGTCCCCCTGGCGGCGCAGGCACCTCCCCCCGGCGGGCACTTCGATCCGGCCGCGGCGACCGAGGCTTGGCTCTCCAGCCTGTCGCCCGAGGCGCGGGCGAAATCCGACTCCTACTTCGAGGGCGGCTACTGGATCCTCCTCTGGGACTTCCTCTACGGTCTCGGGGTGGCCTGGCTGCTCCTGGGCAGCGGGCTCTCCGCGAAAATGCGGAACCTCGCCGAGCGGGTCACCCGCTCCGGCTTCGTCCATGGCCTCCTTTACGCCGTCCAGTACATCCTGGCGACGACCGTCCTCGCGCTGCCCTTCTCGATCTACGAGGGCTACTTCCGCGAGCACCAGTACGGGATGTCGAACCTCACCCTTCCTGCCTGGTTTGGCGAGCAGGGCAAGGGGCTCGGTCTCGCCCTCTTCTTCGGTACTCTGGCGATCGCCGCCTTCTACTCCTTCCTCCGTGCCGCCCCGCGCACCTGGTGGGTCTGGGGGACGATTCTCGGCATCTGCATTCTCGTCGTGGGGTCGCTCTTGGCCCCGGTCCTGATCGAACCGGTCTTCAACACCATGACTGAGTTGCGCAATCCGGTCATCCGCGACCCGATCCTCTCGCTCGCGCGGGCGAACGAAATTCCGGCGAGCCACGTCTGGGTGCAGGACGCCTCGAAGCAGACCAAGCGGGTGAGCGCCCACGTGACGGGCTTTGGGAGCACCCTGCGGATCGAGCTCAACGACAACCTTCTCCGCCGCACCTCGCTCCCCGGCATCCAGGCGGTGATGGGCCATGAGATGGGGCACTACGTGCTGAACCACATCTACCAGGGGATCATCGACATCAGCGTCCTCATCTTCCTCGGCTTCGCCTTCCAGCGCTGGGCCTACGCCGGGGCGATCCGCCGCTGGGGTCCGCGCTGGGGCTTGACCGGCCCCGCCGACCTGGCCGCCCTGCCGCTCTTCGTCGCCGTCTTCTCGGTCTACTTCCTCGTCATGACGCCGATCTTCAACACGGTCACCCGGACCGACGAGATCGAGGCCGACGCCTTCGGCATCAACGCCAGCCGCCAGCCCGACGGCATGTCCGAGGTGGCCCTCCAACTCGGCGAGTACCGGAAGCTCCACCCCGGTCCCATCGAGGAGTTCGTCTTCTTCGACCACCCGAGCGGCTACAACCGCATCCTGATGGCGATGCGCTGGAAGGCGGAGCATCTGGACGAGTTCCGGAATGGGGCGGTGACTCCGGGGGCGCAAGCGGCTCCGGCGATTCCGGCGACATCGCCGGTCACCCAGTAGAGGGACACGAGGGATCAGCGCGGGCGGCTTGCCGCCCGCGCGCCTCCTGCGTCCCACTCCCATCGCTCCCCCGCACGTGCAGTCGACAGGCGACGCCTGGTGAACGGTTCGGCCGTCCCGGAAGTGAGGGCACCTGTCGGACCAGGAACTGGAGGGAGTAGGATGCGAGAGGAGGATGGGTTCATGGGAGATCAGTTGACCGGCTGGCTTCACGGCAACACCATTACCTTGGAAACAGCGGTTCCGCCCTTGGAGGGCAAGAGAGTCCGCGTCAAGATCGAGCCCGCCGAGGACTCCGAAGCGGTGCTTTCGTTGGAAGAGCAGGCCCGGCTTTGGCAGGAATGGGTTGATCACGGCCCCCAGGGACCTGTCGAGCTAGAAGATGAGATCAATCTGCCGTGATCCAGCGGGGCGATATTCGCTGGTTCCGTTTTTCTTCTCCGGCGAAGCGACGCCCCGTCGTCGTTCTCGGTCGTGAGGATGTCGTGCCATTCCTATCCCAGATCCCGGTGATCCCCATATCCAGCCAGATCCGCGGCCTAGAATGGATACTCTCCGTCGAGCGAAGCTCGCTTGGCCCAACGATTACGACCCTTCATCAAGAGCGTTGGCCCGAAGTGCGGACGGCGCTTCTTCGCTTCCTCGGTCTTGACCTGTAGATCGTCAGCCGATAGCCGGGCCGCCAGGAGGAGAGGGTTCTGGAATGTGGCGGCGGCTTCGGCTGTGCCGACTCCGGCGGCATCAGCTCCTGCGGCGACATCGCCGGTCACCCCATCCGATCGCTCCGATCGCCCACGGTCCACCGAAAAGTGGATTGACGGATCTGTGCCAAGAGAGATATAAGTGTGGCATGGAGAACAGAAGACTTCTCCTACGATAGGAGCCTACATCGGAAGCTCCATCGCTGACAAGCTCGGCGTCGCTCTGGCGCCGAGGCATCGGGAGCCTCTTGAGGCTCCTCTGAAAGGAGAGGTCATGGCGAGGGAAAGTACGTTCGCGGGCAAGGTAGGGGACTGGATGCGGATCCTGACGCCGCTCGCGGACAACAAGGACGACCTGCCGCATCTGGAGCTCCCGCGCGCGCAGTTGGCGGCGCTCCTGGCGCAGACGGTGGAGGCCAATGCGCAGAAGGCCGCCCACCGGGCCGCGAAGCAGGAGCTGACGCAACAAATCAAGGGGATGGCCGCCGAAGCCGACCGCCTGGCGACCCTGCTGCGCCAGGCGGTCAAGCAGCACTATGGCATCCGGTCGCCGAAGCTCACCGAATTCGACGTGCAGCCGTTCCGCGGCCGTCCCCGGAAGCTCAAGGCGACCTCGCCGTCCCCCGAGCCCGCCGATCCCGCCGACTCCAACCAGTAGTGCGCGCTCTCCCCTCCGGGAGCGTGGCGTTCCTATCCGCCACGCTCCCCATGCTTTCCGTCCCTGCACATCGCTGATTCTCGGGCGCTCCGCCGACGTCGATCCATCGTCTCCCCGTTCCGTGACAATTCCTCGCGACGGCGCTCCGCAGCCGGCGGAGCCACGCCAACTTCTCGCGACGACGTCCCAGCGTCGGCGGATCTACGCCGATCTCTCAAGACGGTGAACCGCGGTCGGCGGATCTGCGCCGACTTCGCGCGACGAGGATCTGCCTTCGGCGGATCTACGCCAGCGTCTCGCGGCGGTGCTCTGGAATCCGCGGGATCCGGAACGGAGCTGGCGACGGTGCTCCGCCGTCGATCGAAGCTGTAACAACTTCGCGCGACGACGAAACGCGGTCGGCGGATCTACGACAGATCCGCGCGACGGCGGAGCGCCATCCGCAGATCCAGGGCAGCTTCTCCCGGCGGCGAGGCGCCGTCTCCAGATCCAGGACGGACTTCAAGGACTGCGGAAGCCACGCCCGAGATGCCGAGAGCGCTCGCGAGGACGAGACTCCCCCTTCCTGCTAAAATGTCCTCCTTCCCGATGCTCAAATTCCTTCACGCCGCCGACATCCACCTCGACAGCCCGCTCCGCGGCCTGGCGCGCTACGAGGGGGCTCCGGTCGAGGAGATCCGCGCCGCCAGCCGGCGGGCGTTCGAGAACCTGGTGGCCCTGGCGGTCGAGGAGGAGGTGGGGTTCGTCCTCCTCGCGGGCGACCTCTATGACGGCGACTGGAAGGACTACAACACGGGGCTCTTTTTCTCGGCCCAGATGGCCAAGCTCGAAGCGGCGGGAATCCGCGCCTTCCTCGTCGCCGGCAACCACGACGCGCAGAGCCAGATCACCAAGGTGCTGCGGCCTCCCGAAAACGTCAAGGTCTTCTCCACCAAGCGCCCGGAGACCGAGGTGCTCGAAGACCTCGGGGTCGCGATCCATGGCCAGGGGTTCGCCCATGCGGTGGTGAGCGAGGATCTCGCGGCCGGCTTTCCGCCGGCGGTGCCGCACCTCTTCAACATCGGGCTCCTCCACACGAGCCTCGACGGCCGGCCGGGGCATGCACCGTACGCGCCCTGTACGGTCGACGGTCTGCGCTCGCGCGGCTACCAGTACTGGGCGCTCGGTCACGTCCACGAGCGCGAGGTGGTGGCGCGAGATCCCTGGATCGTCTTTCCCGGCAACCTCCAGGGGCGGCACGCCCGGGAGACCGGGGCCAAGGGGGCGACGCTCGTCCGCGTCCTCGAAACCGGCGTCGTCCTCGAGCATCGCGATCTCGACGTCTTCCGCTTCACCGACCGCGCCGTGGACCTGACGGCGGTCTCGACTCCGGGCGAGGCGCTGGCGCGGGTGCGCGGCACGCTCGACGACGAGCTCGCGGCCGCCGACGGCCGTTCGCTCGCTGTGCGTCTCCGCCTCCGCGGCGCCTGCCCGCTCCATGCGGAGCTCGCGGGCGCTTCCGATCCCTGGCGAGAAGAGATCCGCTCGCTCGCCAACGGCTTCGGCGAGGGAGCCCTGTGGATCGAGAAGGTCTTCTTCGAGACCCGGCCGGTCGCGGATCTGGAAACGGCTTGCGAGCGCGAGGACGCCCTGGGCGGACTCCTGCGCACCCTGCGCGACCTCACCGCCGAAGAGACGGAGCTGGCGGAGCTCGCCGCCGGTTTCGCCGAGCTCAAGGCGAAGCTCCCGGCCGAGCTGTTCGCCGATCCGGAGGCGCTCGATCCCACAGAGCCCGTGCGGCTCCAGGGCCTCCTCGACGAGGTCAAGGATCTCCTCGTCGCCCGCCTCCTCGCCACTCCCGTCCCGCCGGCCCCTCCGGAACGCCCCGAGGCCGCCTGAACCGTGCGGTTTCTCGATCTCCATCTGAAGGCGTTCGGTCCGTTCACCGATCGCCGCCTCGATCTCTCGGGAGGTGTTGAGGGATTGCAACTCGTCTTCGGACCGAACGAGGCGGGGAAGAGCTCGGCGCTCCGGGCGCTCAAGGCCCTCCTCTACGGCTTTCCCACGCGGAGCGGCGACGACTTCCTCCATCCCTACGACCAGCTGCGGGTCGGCGCGCGGCTGCGCTTCGCGGACGGCGCGGAGATCGAGATGCTGCGGAGGAAGGGCAAGAAGAGCACTCTCTTGACGGCCGACGGCGAGACTCCCTTGAGCGATTCCGACGGTCTGCGGCTCGACCGTTGCCTCCAGGGGATCGACGAGGCGCTCTTCTCCTCCCTCTTCGGCCTCGATCACGCGGCGCTCGTCGCCGGGGGCGAGGAGCTTCTGGCGCAGAAGGGGGACGTCGGGCAGGCCCTCTTCGCCGCCGGCCTCGGCACCCGGAACCTGCGGCAGGTTCTGGAAGGGCTGGACGCCGAAGCGGAGGCGCTCTTCCTCCCCCGGGGCTCCAAGCCGCGGATCAACCAGGCGATCGCCGAGCACAAGGAAGCGAAGCGGACCCTGGCGGAGCTCTCGCTCTCGGGCCGCGAGTGGGAGGGCAAGCGCAAGGAGCTGGAGACGAAACGCGCCGAATCCGGCGACCTCACCGGCGATCTCGCGGTGCGGAAGGCCGAGCGCAACCGGCTCCAGCGCATCCGCCGCGTCCAGGCGCGCTTGGGGGAGCGGCGGGACCTCCTGCTCCGCCGGGCGGAGCTGGGGGAGGTCGTCGCCCTCCCCGCCGACTTCGGCGAGAGCTGGCGCCAGGCCAGAGAGGCCCTCCGCGCCGCCGTCGATGCCGGAGTCCGCGCCGGCTCGCAGATCGCCGAGGTGCGCCAGGAGGCGGCCGCCCTCACCGTGGCGCGCGCCGTCCTCGACCAGGCAGAGACCGTCGAACGGCTCCACCAGGGGGTCGCGCTCTTCACCAAGGGGATCGCCGACCGCTCGCGGCTCCTCGGCGAGCACGGCGAGCTGCGCGCCACGGCCGAGCGCCTGCTGGACGACCTCCGGCCCGGCCTCACCCTCGCGGAGGCCGAGACCCTGAGACCCGCGCTCGATCGCTGGCTGCGCATCCAGGAGCTGGGGAACCAACGCCAGGCCCTCTGGAACGAGCGGGCTTCGGCGGCGGCGGAGTCGGCGGCGGCGGAGAGACGTCTCGGCGCCGCTCGCGACGACTTCGCGGCGCTCCCGGTCCTCCGGGACGCGAGCCGTCTCCGCCGCCTTCTCGTCTCGGCGCGCAAGAGCGGCGACCTCGACCGCGAGATCGCAGCGGCGGCGGCAGCCCTCGTCCGCGAGGAGGAGCAGATCCGGCTGGACCTCGGTCGGCTCGGCCTCTGGCGGGGCACGCCGGAGGCGCTCGAAGCCCTGCCGGTCCCCGGCGAGGAGACCCTGCGGCGCTTCGCGGAGGACGCGGAAGCCCTCGCCGGTCGCCGGCGGACGCTCGCCGAGCAGCTCCGCGCCCTCCACGGCGAGTTGGCGGAAGCGGAGCGACGGCTGGAGGAGATCCAGCGGTCGGGCGCCGTCCCCAGCGAGGAGGAGATGCTCGCCGCGCGGGACCGCCGCGAGGCCCACTGGTCGCTCGTCCGCCGCGCCTGGCTGGAGGGAAAGGAGGAGGGAGCGGCCGATCCCGCCGCGTACGAGCGGAGCGTCGCCGAGGCGGACGACCTGGCCGATCGCCTGCGCCGGGAGGCCGGTCGGGTGGAGGAGCAGGCGCAGCTCCGGGCCCGCCGGGAGCAGCAGCGCCGGGCCGCCGCGGCCCTCGAAGCGGAGGCGACCCGGGCGGCGGCGGAGGCGGTGGCGCTCGCGGCGGCCTGGACGTCGCTCTGGCAGCCCTGCGGCATCGAGCCCCTCCCTCCCCGCGAGATGCACCCGGCCTGGACGCGGCGCCACGAGAAGCTCCGCGCCCGCGCCGAGACGCTCCGCGCCGAGCATCGCCGGCTGGCAGGCCTGCACGCGACCCGGGAGGAGCATCGCGCCGCCCTCGTCCACGAGCTCGCGGCGGCGGGCGTCCCGCTCGAAGGCTTTGGAGACCGTGGGGATGGTGGAGACGGTGAGCGGCTGGAGTCCGTACTGGCCATCGGGGAGGAACGGGTCCAGGCCCTCGAGCGGGAAGCGGCCGAGCGGATCCGGAGCACGGCCGCCGTGCGCGACGCGGAGGTCCGTCTCGCCGCGGCCCGGGAGGCCGCGGCCGCCGCCCGGGCTGCCCTGGAGCGCTGGCAGGCCGCCTGGGGCGAGGCGATCCAGGGGCTCGGCCTCGACCGCGACGCTCTGCCGTCCGAAGCCGTGCAGATCGTCGAGACCCTGCGCCGGGCTTTCGCCAGCCTGGGGGATGCCGCCAAGCTGAATCGCCGGGTCTCGGGGATCGATCGCGACCTGGAGACCTTCCGTGCCTCCGTCCGCGCCCTCGCCCTCCAGGTGGCGCCCGAGCTCGCCGACCACCCGGCCGAACAGGCGGCCGTCCAGCTCCAGGCCCTCTTGACCGAGGCCCGCCGTCGCTCCGACCGCCGCGAGGCGCTCGACCGCCGGACCGCGAGGCTCGAAGACGAGGTGCGGACCGCCGAGGCCACCCGCCGGGCGATGGAGGATCGCCTGGCCCGTCTCGTCCAGGAGGCCGGCTGCGCCGATGCCTCGGGCCTCGAAGCGGCCGAGCGGCGCTCCGGCGAGCTGACGGACGTGCTGCGCGACCTCGCGCGGACCGAGCGCCAGCTCCAGGCCGACGGGGAGGGGCTGACGCTCGCCGACCTGGAGACCGAGGCCGGGGGGATCGAGGCCGACGCCCTCCCCGGGCGGATCGAGCAGCTCGACTTCGAGATCGAGGAGCTGGAGTCGCGGCTCCGCGACCTGCGGGAAGAGCTGGGGGAAGGACAGGAAGAGCTGCGGCACTTGACGGGCGGGGAAAACGGTGCCTCCCGGCAGGCCGAGCGGGCGCAGGAGATCTTGGCCGAGCTGGGGGAGGATGTCCGCCGCTACACGAGAGCCCGGCTCGCCGCGAGCGTCCTCCGCCGCGAGATCGAGCGCTACCGGGCCGAGAACCAGGACCCGCTTCTACGCCGCGCCGGAGAGCGCTTCACGACCCTGACGCTCGGCCGCTACACCGGCCTGCGGAGCGATTTCGACGATCGCGACGAGCCGATCCTGGTCGGGATTCGCCAGGATGGCCGCCGGGTCCGGGTCGAGAGGATGAGCGACGGCACCCGGGATCAGCTCTACCTCGCCCTCCGCCTCGCCACCCTGGAACGCTATCTCGGCCGGGGCGGGGCTCCGGGCGCTCCCGGCGCTCCCGGCGGCATGGGGAATCCCGAGCCTCTCCCTTTCATCGTCGACGACATTCTGATCAATTTCGACGACGAGCGGAGCGCCGCCACTCTCCAGGTCCTGGCCGAGCTGGCCGCGCGGACCCAGGTCATCCTCTTCACCCACCACGCCCACCTGCGTGACTTAGCCGCGGGCCTCCGGAACGGGGCCGGGGTGTTCGTGCGGGAGTTGGACCGCTGATCAACGCCCCAGGTTGTGCCCCAGAATCGCGGCGCCGACACCGAAAACGAGCACCACGACCAGGACCATGGCATAGATGCAAAGGACGATCGCGGTGAGGATCCCCACGAAGTTCTTGAATCCCTGGACGTGGAGGCGTGTCAGCATAGGTGTTTCGGCCCTGAGGGCGAGGGAAGTCTATGCCAAGGCAGGCGGTTTCTCCTCCTGGGCCCCGGCGAAGCGGTCCGCAAGTCCTCCCGCTGCTATACTGAAGAATCAAATCATGCCAGCCATCCTCTCCATCTCGCGCCGCCGTCTCGCTACGGCGGTGCTCACTCTGGTGTCGTGCCTGCTGCCGGCCGCGGCGTTCGCCGATCCCGCCGTCGGCATGGCCCCTCCCGTTCCCGCGGTCTTCCACGTCCGGGTCGCGTCGATCGTCCATCCGGTGTCGGCGGAACTGATCATCGATGCCATCCAGGCGGCGGACGCGGCGCGGGCCACCGCTCTGGTCGTCGAGCTCGATACGCCCGGCGGCCTGATGACGTCGATGCGGGACATCTCGACCGCCATGCTGTCGGCGAAGACGCCGATCGTCGTCTACGTCTCGCCGCAGGGCGCCCGGGCGGCCTCGGCGGGGTTCTTCCTTCTGATGTCGGCGGACGTCGCGGCGATGGCGCCGGGGACCAACACCGGGGCGGCCCATCCGGTGGGCGGCCAGGGGGAGACGATCGAAGGGACCATGGGGCAGAAGATGGAGCAGGACGCGGCGGCCTCCATGCGCTCGCTCGCCACCCGGAACGGCCGGAACGTCGCCCTGGCCGAGGCGGCGGTGCTCAAGAGCCGGTCGTTCTCGGCCGACGAGGCGCTCGCCGGGCACCTGATCGACATCGTCGCTCCGAGCTTCCCGGAGCTCCTCGCGAAGCTCGACGGCCGGCAGGTGAAGAAGGGCGAGTCGACCCTGACGCTCAAGACCGCGCAGGCGCCGCTCCACGAGGTGACGATGTCGCCGTTCCGGAAGCTCTTAGCGACGATCGCCGATCCCAACATCGCCTACGTGCTCCTGACCTTGGGCTCGCTCGGCCTCTTCTTCGAGCTCATGAATCCGGGCGCCATCCTGCCCGGGGTGGTCGGGGCGATCTGCCTCGTCCTCGCCTTCTTCGCCCTCTCGGTCCTGCCGGTCGACTACGCGGGGGTCGCCCTCCTCGGCCTCGCCCTCCTCTTCTTCATCGCCGAGATCAAAGTGTCGAGCCACGGCATGCTGGCGGTCGCCGGCATCATCGCGCTCGTTTTAGGTTCGCTCATGCTGTTCAAGACGACCGAGCCGGCCCTCCGGGTGAGCTTGAACGTCATCGTCACCTTGGCCGTCTTCACGGCGCTGGTCGTCGCCTTCCTCTCCTTCATGGTCTTGCGCACCCACGGGCTGCCGGTGCGGACGGGAGTCGAGGGGCTCCGCCGCGAGGTGGCGACGGCGCAGACGCCGCTTAACCCCCGCGGCAAGGTGCTCGTCCATGGCGAGATCTGGGATGCGATCCTGGAAGCCGAGGGCGAAGGCGCGGGAAGCCGGTCGGTCGCCGCGGGCGAGCCGGTCGAGGTGGTCCGAATGCAGGATCTGACGCTGACGGTGCGGCCGCTCCGGCCCGTCGTGACGACAGCGGTGGCTTGAGACAAGGAAGAAAAGGGGTCCGCCATGGAGATCTACGGCATCATCATCGTCGTCGTTATCGCCCTGTTTCTGTTCTCGCGCTGGGTGAACGTCTTGAACGAGTACGAGCGCGCCGTCACCTTCTGGCTCGGCCGCCTGTCGCCGCAGCCGAAGGGGCCGGGGCTCGTCCTCATCTTCTGGCCCTTCGAGCGGATGATCAAGGTCTCGCTCCGCACGATCGTCCACAACGTGCCGCCGCAGGACGTCATCACCCGCGACAACGTGTCGGTCAAGGTGAGCGCCGTCGTCTACTTCCGGGTGATCGATCCGGGCCGGGCGGTCGTCGCGGTCGAGAACTTCTTCAACGCCACGAGCCAGATCGCGCAGACCACCCTGCGCTCGGTCTTGGGCCAGGTCGACCTCGATTCCCTGCTCTCCGAGCGCGACAAGCTCAACCTCCAGCTCCAGGACATCATCGACCGCCACACCGAGCCCTGGGGGATCAAGGTCTCGGCGGTGGAGGTCAAGGACGTCGACCTGCCGCAGGAGATGCAGCGGGCGATGGCCCGCCAGGCGGAGGCGGAGCGCGAGAAGCGCGGTAAGATCATCCACGCCGCGGGCGAGCTCGAGGCGTCCTCGAAGCTCGCCGAGGCGGCGGAGATCATCGCCTCGAACCCCGTGACCTTGCAACTGCGCTACCTCCAGACGTTGACCGAGATCGCCTCGGAGAAGAACTCGACGATCATCTTCCCGCTCCCCATCGAGATGATGAAGGCGTTCTTCCCCCGCGGCCGAGCGGAGTAAGGATCATCGTGACGGAACCGCACCACGAGCCCAGCTACTACGAGATCGCCCTGACCAACCGCCAGGTCGTCGTCGCCTTCGTCATCCTTCTGGCCTGCCTGCTCGCCGCCTTCTTCTCCGGCGTCTGGATCGGCCGCGGCGGCATCGAGCTGCGCCACGACCAGATGGTGCGCGCCACCCCGCCGGCGCAGACGACCCCCGAAGGGCACACCCTGGAGGAGCTCAAGTTCTTCACCGACCGGCAGAACAAGAAGGGCAAGGAGAACCGCGCCGAAGACAAGTCGGACAGGTCGGACAAATCGACCGAGACGGTCGCCGCGCCCGCCCCCGTGCCGACGGCGGACGACGCCCAGGAGAGCCGCCCCAAGCCCGCGTCGACTTTGCAGCAGGATCTCCAGCCGTCTTCTTCGCCGCCGTCCTCCTCGCGCTCGTCGCGGTCGGCCAAGTCGAGCTCCGTCGTGCGTCAGACCCCGCCCGCCCCGGTGCAAGCAGAGCCCGCCGAGGCGCAGGTCCGTCCGGAGCCGGTGCAGAGCCGTACGGCGGCGGATCGGACGGCGGATACGGGCGGGGGAGGCGGTGCCGAGGGTTCGGTCGTGATCCAGGTCTTCGCCTCCGCCGACCAGGCCGAGGCGGGGCGGGTGCGCGACCGCCTCACCAAGGGCGGGCAGGCGGCGTTCCTGTCGCCGCTCACGGTCGACGGCCGCACCATGTACCGGGTGCGCATCGGTCCCTTCACCAGCCGCCAGAAGGCGCAGACGGTGGCCGAGAAGGTGCGGAAAACCTACAAGCTCGATACCTGGCTGACGCAGTAGCGGCGGAAAGCCCTCCTCGCCTTGCGACGCCTCCTCTGGCCCCTTTTCGCCGCGGTTTCGGGCGCGGTGTGGGCCCTCTGCTTCGGCCGCCAGTCGCTGCCGGTCGCCTCCTTTCTCGCCCTGGCGCCGCTCGTCGTCCTGATGGGAGCCGAGCGCCCCAGCCGCCCGGGGTGGCTCGGCTGGCTCCACGGCTTCATCTATTGGATGACCGCTCTCTGGTGGATTCCGCCGACGCTCGTCACCTACGGGCGGATGCCGTTCCCCGCCGCGGTCCCCCTGGTCGGTCTCCTCGCCGCCTACCTCGCTCTCTTCCACGCCGCCTTCGCCGGGTTCGGGGCGTGGATCTGGCGGCGCGGCGGGCTCCTCCCCTGGCTCGGCCTGCCGGCCCTCTGGGTCAGTCTCGAATGGCTCCGCACCTACCTGGGCGGCGGCTTTCCGTGGAACCTCGCGGCCTACGCCTGGACCGACGTCCCCGGCGCCCTGCCGCTCTCGGCGGCGATCGGCGCCTACGGCGTCTCCGGTCTCGTCGTCTTCGCGGCCACCGGCGTCGCTCTGGCGGTCGTCCGCCGCCGCTGGGAGCCGCTCGCGGCGGGCTTGGCGGTCCCTCTCCTTCTTCTCGCCTTAGGCGGCCGCTGGGGCACCCGCTTCGAGATCGGCCGCTTCGAGCGCCTGGCGGAGACCCCGGGGGCTCCCCTCCGGCTGTTGCAGCCGAATATCCCCAACCTGACCGACTGGGACGAGGCGGCGGCGCTCCGCAACTACCGGAAGGTGCTCGCGATGGCGTACGACACCTGCCGCGACGGAGCGCTCGTCGTCCTCCCCGAGAGCGCCACCTGGCCGTTCTCCTTCGAACGCGATCCCGATGTACAGCGCGACCTGCGGGCGCTCGCGGCCGGCGGCTGCACGGTGATCTTCAACACCGACCACGCGGAGAAGACCTATCTCTACAACTCGGCCTACCTGCTGACGCCCGAGGGCACGACGGCGCGCTACGACAAGCGCCACCTCGTCCCCTTCGGCGAATACGTCCCCTTCCGCGGCGTCTTCTCCTTCGTCGACAAGCTCTCCAGGGAGGCCGGCGAGTACCGGCCGGGGCAGGGCGCCCACCTCCTCCCCTGGGGGGACGAAAAGCTGGGGATGGCGATCTGCTACGAGGTGGTCTTCCCCGAGGAGGTGGCGGACCTCGTGCGCTCCGGGGCGACGGTCCTGGTGACGATCACGAACGACGCCTGGTACGGCAACACCGCCGCCCCCTGGCAGCACTTCCGCGCCGCCCGCTTCCGCGCCGCCGAGAACCGCCGCCCCCTGCTGCGGGCGGCGATCACCGGCATCTCCGCCCTGATCGCCCCGGACGGCTCGGTGCGCACAGAGATCGGTCCTTTCAGAGAGGGAGTGATCCGCGGCCGGGTGCTCGGCGAGCGCGAGCTCACCCCCTTCGCGCGCTGCCCCTGGCTCGTGCCGCTCGTCGCGACCGTCCTCGCCCTCGCGGCGCTCGTCCTCGCCTGGGGCTCGCGCAGGAACCCTCCCCCGGCCCTGAAGTCTCCTACGCGCCGCTCCGCAGCTCCAACGTCTCCCGCTGGTACCGCATGACCACCCGCGAGCCGTCCGCGAGGAGATCCTTGAGATCGCGGTAGCGCGCGAGCAGAGCGCGGCCCTCCGGGCTCTTGGCGTCGACGCTCGCGCGCGGCGCACGATCCGTCGGCAGCCCTTGCTCCACCCAGACCGGCCGGCTCCGATCGGCCGCGTCCGTCTGCCCCGCCGTGTCATAGAGGACGTAGTTCCAGAGATCCTTGTCCTCCTGGCGTACGAAGGTGCGGCCGGCGACGTCGATCGTCGTCTCGGTGAGGATGAAGTTGGGGTCGTACTTGGCCTCGACCGGCCCGGGATAGGTGGCGAGGTTCGAAAGGTCGCCGAGCCCCAGGCTGCCGCCGATGAAGGAGAAGAGGAGGACGACGCAGCTGGCCGAGAGCAGGACCGAGAAGGCGCTCGCCACCGGCGTCGCGAGCGGCAGTTGCAGGAAGCTCGAGCCGAGACGCCGCCAGAAGCTCTCCCGCTTGCGGTCGAGCACCTCGCGGCGCACCTGGGCCATGAGCCAGGGAGGCGGCGCCGGCCGGTCGAGACCGGAGAGCTGATGGACGACCCCGCGCAGCTCACGGAGCTTGCCGTGGCAGGCGTCACAGGTATCTAAATGGGACTCCAGCCGGCGCGCTTCGACCAGCCCCATCTCGTCGTCGAGATAGGCCGAGAGAAGCTCGATGTCTGGATGTCGTACCGTCAAGGGGATCATTGGGAACCCTCCAAAAAGGCCCGCAGCTGCTCCCGGCCGCGCGCGATGCGCGAGCGGACGGTGCCGATGCGGACCCCCAGCACAAGAGCGATTTCGTCGTACGCCATGCCCTCCAGGTCGCGGAGGACGACGGCCACCCGGAAACTTTCGGGGAGCTGCGCCAAGCCGGCCGCCACCCGCCGGCCCTGGTCGGCCGCGACCGCCAGCTCCTCCGGCCCGCGGCCGGGATCGGCGATCACGGCGCCGCTGCGCTCCTCTTCCGGCTGCTCCTCGGCGAGCGGCTGCATCGGCAGGTGTTTCCGGCCAAGGCAGCTCCGGCAGTGGTTGACGGCGATCCGGAAGATCCAGGTCTTCAAGGTGGAGTTGCCGCGGAACTGCCCGATATAGCGAAAGACCCGGAGGAAGATCTCCTGGGTGAGATCGGCGGCCTGCTCGCCGTCGCCCGAGAGGCGCAGGGCGAGGTTGAAGACCATATGGTCGAACCGGTGGTAGATCTCGTCGAACGCCTGCACGTCCCCGACCTGGTGGCGCTGGATGAGCTCCAGGTCCAGGTCGTGTACGGCGGCGTTGTTGACGGTTGCGGCTTCCACCGGTCCTCCCGCTTGTCCTCGGTGCAACCTACGAATACTTAAGACTCATGATGACATGGAAAGGTTCCCGCCGGGGGTTTCCTGCAGGGGGAACGCCGGGGGCCTCCTCGTTCTTACGGATGCGGCGGAGGGAGCGTTACGAACCGGCCCGCCGCAGCGGCGGGCCTACTCCTTCGGCCCGCGCGGCGGGTAGAGGGGAACCGGGAAGGGCTTGACCGCGCCGCCGTTCTCCTTCACCTCGCGGATGCGCGCCACCCCCTCGTGCTCGACCTCGTCGATGCGGATGACGGCGTGGAGCGGCAGGTAGAGCCGCTTCGCCTCGCCGAACTCGCTCCGCAGGTTCTCCTCTCCGGGGTCGACGACGAGCGTCGTCCGGGTGCCGAAGATCAGTCCCTCGACCTCGATGAAGCCGAAGAGGTTGCCCTGGCCCACCTGGCGGGCGTAGAGCTCCACCACCTGCCCCTGGTGATGGAAGACGACTTTGAAGATGGACTGTGCGGTCAATGGCAACCCTCGGTCAGATCGGAAAGAGGGATGGTATCAGACCCGCGGCAGCCCACCGCGTTCGGCCCCTACTGGTAGACCTGCAGCTCGATTCGATCGAGGGAGATGATCGTGTGCCATCCCGGAGCGCCGATGTCGCCGCCCAAGACGACGCAGTCGCTCCCCACGGACTCGACGAGGACGTTGCCGGTCTTGTCCCGCATGTTGGCCGCGAAGACGGCTCCCCGCGGGTTGTCGTTCAAGATGCCGTAGTGTCCCTCGACCGCCTTCCAGGCCGCGTGGAGAGAGTCGGAGGTCGGGACCTTGCGCTCGTCCGAGTGGACCGGCCGGACGGCGTAACCGACGAAGAACAGGGCGACGGCGAGGAGGAAGGAAAAGGCGAAACGCTTCATGGGCAAACGCTCCTTTCATTGGAAAGACAGGGATCTTCGGCTTTCTTACGGAGGAGACCGGCGAAGCGTCATGCCCTCACCATTCGACCGGCAGCCGCAGCTTCGCGTCCGCGCCCTTGGATCGGTAGTAGAGGCAACCCTCGTTCCGGCCGTGGAGAAAAAGGTCGCGGAGGATCTCGACGTCTTTCCGGCAGTAGGCCTCGACGAGATCGAGCCGGCCTTGGCGCACCCATTCGAGCGACTGGAGGCCGTCGGCGGACTTGTCACAGCCCAGGGTCTCCTTCGCGAGATGCCCCATCCCGAGACGGAAGCCGAGGCGCTTGCGGACTTCGTCCAGCAGGTCCAGGGTGGGGAGGGTCTTCTCGTAGTCCTCCCCCGTGTAGCCGGCGAGGACGCGGTAGTCGAAGCGCCGGATGTTGAAGCCTACGACGAGGTCGGCGGCGCGGAGCGTGGCGGCCAGGGCCTCCACGTCGGGCTCGCGGAAGATCTCGAAGCGGTCCTCCTCCAGGTGGCAGACGACCCCCATGGCGATCCCCATCCGGTGGCAGTTGTGCCACCCCCCCACGTCCGCCGCCGAACGCAAGGTCTCCAAGTCGAAGAGGATCGTCCGCGGTCCATGCGGCAGGGCGGCGGGACGGTGGAAGCGCGCGCGGAGCCAGCGGAGGAGGGCGCGGCCGAGGGAGGGGGCGGGTGGGGTGTCCAGCCCCGAAGGGGCGATGGTAGGTAGCCTGGGGCGAGAGCCCCAGGTGGGGTCGGTTTTCAAGGAACCCCAGCCCCGAGGGGGCGACGGTCGCTTTCTGGGGCGGACCTTCGCCCCCTCGGGGCTGGGGACCGGTTTGGACGCATCGACCTGGGGCTCTCGCCCCAGGCTACCCACCGCCGCCCCTTCGGGGCTGGGAATCGGCGGCGCGGACACCTCTCCCGCCACCTCTACCGCCTCCTCCAACCCCAACAACAACCGCAACACCCGCCCCGCTCCGAGCTTATCGAGCGGCCGGTTGCCATTCCCGCACTTGGGAGACTGGATGCAGGAGGGGCAGCCGGAGTCGCAGGGACAGGCGTCGAGGAGCGCGAGCACTCTTCCTAGCAGATCCGGCAGATCCTCGAAGACCCGCAGCATGATCCCCACCCCGCCGGGATGGCCGTCGTAGAGGAACACCGTGCCGCAGCCGACCTGCGGGTGGAAGGGCATGGAGATGCCGCCCAAGTCGTTGCGGTCGCAGAGGGCGAGGGTGGGAACCAGCGAGATCGCCGCGTGCTCGGAGGCGTGGAGAGAGCCCATGAAGTGCTCGCCGGCGCGGGCGATCGTCTCCTCGATCGGTTTGCCGGCCAGCCACCAGAGCCCCACGGTCTCGAACTCCGACGGCGGCAAGTCTAAGGGCTGGCGGTCGATCACCTCCTGGCCCTGGATGCGCTTGCGCTCGAAACCCACCACCCGCTCGGTGACCTTGAGCCGCCCCAGCCGGGCGGTGAGCGGGCCGTCCTTGCGCTCCTTCAGGATCTCCAGGATCTCCGTCTCCTTCTCGGTCAGGGGTGTCGTGAAGTAGTCGACGTCGGCCGGCGCCGCCCGCACCCGGTGCTCCTCGATCCGCAGCTCCTCGACTAAGAACTGCCGACCGGCGTGGAGGTAGACCGCCCCGGGGTGGCACTCGTGGTAGGCGCGGACGCCGTCGACCGTGCCGATCACCCGGCCGTTCGCCAGGTTCTCGATCGTGAAAGTCTTCCCCGAGCCGCGGAGGTTGATCTCTCTCTGCGGCTGGCGGCGGGTCGAGTGGAGCTCGCGGTCGTCGACCGCCTCGGCGAGCTTGCCCTCGCGGAGGAGGTCGCCGACGAGCGCCGCGTGGCGCGAGAGGTAGGCGCGATCGGTCTCCCGGGAGAGCGGCAGCTCGGAGGCGGCGCAGAGGAGGTGCCCGCGGGCGACCTGGTCGTTGCCGGGATCGACGATCAGCCGCTCGCAGGGGCGCTCCAGGAACTGCTGGGGGTGGTCGAGGAAATACTGGTCGAGCGCGTCCGGCATGGCGACCATGGCGGTGATCGACGCCCGGCCGTCCCGCCCCACCCGCCCCGAGCGCTGCCAGGTCGCCATCATGCTGCCGGGATAGCCGACGAGGATGCAGGCATCGAGACCGCCGACGTCCACCCCCATCTCCAGGGCGGAGGTCGAGATGACGCCGTCGAGGACGCCGTTGAAGAGGTCGCGCTCGATCTGCCGCCGCTCCTCGGGGAGGAAGCCGGCGCGGTAGGAGGCGACCCGGCGGGCGAGGTCGGGCTCCTGGCGACGGAGCCAGGAGTAGAGGAGCTCGGTGATCCGCCGCGCCTTGGTGAAGACGATCGTCTTCATCCCTGCCTTGACCAGGGTGACGAAGAGCTGGAGCGCCGCGGTGTAGGGCGAGCCGTCCGGCCGGAAGAGGAGGAGGTGCCGGCCCTCGCGCGGCGCCCCGGATTCAGAGATCCAGTGAAACGGCGCGCCGGTCAGGGTCTCGGCGAACTCGGCGGCGTTGGCCGCGGTCGCCGAGGAGGCGATGATCTGCGGGTTCGCCCCCACCGCCCGGCAGAGCCGCAAGAAGCGGGCGAGGACGTGGTGGAAGTGGCTGCCGAAGATACCGCGGTAGGTGTGCAGCTCGTCCAGGACGATCCAGCGCACGTCGGCGAGGAACGGCCCCCAGCCGGTCCAGTGGCCGAGGACCCCGAGGTGGAGCATGTCGGGGTTCGAGATGACGACCCGGGGAAAGTTCTTCCGGATCGCCTCGCGGAGCGCCCGCGGCGTGTCGCCGTCGTAGATCTCGCAGCCGGCCAGCTCCGGGGGCAGCCCCGCCTCCTCGGCCAGGCGTAAAAACTTCCCCCGCTGGTCCTGCCCGAGGGCCTTCAAGGGGAAGAGGAAGAGCGCCCGCCCCGGCCCGCCGGCCACCGCCTCTTCGAGCGCCGGAATCTGGAAGATGAGCGACTTGCCCGAGGCCGTGGGGGTGGTGACGAGGACGTTCTCTCCCCGCCGCACCGCGGCGATCCCTGCCATCTGGTGGCTCCACAGCCGCTCTACTCCGGAGCGCGCGAGAGCCGAGGCCAGCGCCGGAGCGAGCGGCGGATCGAGCTCGCCGTAGCGGGCCGGCGTCGACGGCATGGCCGTCGAATAGACGAGCTGCTTGCCGAGCTTGCCCTCGTGGAGCGAGTCGAGAAGGCCGGCTAAGGAGGCATCGGGAGCGAGAGCGTTACGACCCATTCGCGCTCGATGGTACCACCACCGGGCGCCTCACCGCTGCCAGGCGTAGGACACCTTCAGGAACACCTCCCGGTTGGCCGGCTCCAGGCGCCCGGTGACGTCGGTCAGGGTGCTCTCGTCGCCGTAGCCCACGAAGAGGACGGTCTGCCAGTCGATCTTGTAGGCGAAGAGGGCCGAGCCGGTGAAGTCCCGGCTCTTCACCGTATCCGTGGGGAGGGCGAGGGCCGGATTCTCGTTCACTTCCTGGTGCTGGCCGATCAGGCGGACGAAGCAGCGAGAGGTGAAGTTGTAGGTGGCCTTGAGCCGCGCCACCTCGGCCGTGAAGAGGTGCCCCGCTTGGAGATCCAGCCACTGCCGGGTGCCGTCGAAGCGGAGGGCGAGGGAGCCGGCCGGGCGGAGCGTCGCGCCTAAGGTGACGAAGCCTCCCGTCCCCGGGCGGGCGCCCTCGAAATCGACGTCGTCGCCGAGCGAGCTGTTGATGCTGAGCTGGGCGATCGTCTGCGAGGGGCTGATCTCGAAGTAGGTCTCGACGTGCGGCCGTTCGAGGATACGGTCGCCGGCGCGCACCCGCTCCCACCGATAGCTCACCCGGGAGTAGGTGTTGTAGCGACCGTCAAACTCCGTGCCGAGGCCGATCTGGCGGAGGAGCAGGTCGCCGTCCTGGCCCGCGGTGTAGTGGTCGTTGAGAAAGGGACGAAAGCGGCTGAAGAAGCCGGACGCCGGATAGAACGTCCTCCCCACCTCGCTCGCCTCGTCGCGGATGCCGACCTGGGGGAGGTAGCCGACGTCGGCGCGGAAGCCGTCGCCGATGTCCCGCCACTCCGTATAGAGGTCCCAGGTGCGGGTGGCGTGGCTCCAGTTCAGGTCCGCGGCGTGCGAGGACAGGTGCTGGCCGTTCCATTCCGCCGCCAGGTCTGGCCGGTTCGGGGTCACCGTGTCGGAGAAGAGGATCTGGCCGTTCACCGAATCGCGATCGTTGGGATGCCAGCGGAAATCCGGCCCGAACACCCGATTGTGGGCGCCGCCGTCGATCTCGCGGTCGGTGACCAGGAAGCTCGTGAAGGAGCCGCCGGACTCGTGGCGGAAGCGGCCGACCGTCACCGTCGACGCGAAATCCTGATCGGCGAACGAGGAGGAGGTCGGGCCGGGGAGGACGACGCTGCCGCCGCCCCGATCCTCGGTCACCAGAAAGGTATAGGCGCTCTCCCCGATCTTCCCTGTCGCCCGCGCTCCCCAGGCGGGCGACGTCACGGTGCGGGTGTAGACCGCCTGGAGGGGAGTCTGGAAGAGATCCAGTCCTTCTAAAAAGAACGGCCGTTTCTCCGGATAGAAGAGGGCGAAGCGCTGGTCGGTCGAAATCTGCGCCACGTCCGACTCCACCTGCGAGAAGTCGGGATGGAAGGTGGCGTCGATCGCGCTGTCGGCGCTCGGGCTCCACTTGACGTCGACCCCGGCGCGCTCTTTCACCGGACTGGTGTGGAGCGGGGTGCCCAAGTCGCCCGTCGGCGCCGAGCTCTCCATCGCCGTGCCGTAGGGCGCCACCACCACGTGGCCACCCGTGGGAAGCCCGGAGAGGCCGTCGAGCTTGTTCTCGTGGCAGATGAAGCAGTTCGAGCCGTGCGCGATGGGAGAGGAGAACATCTGGTAGTGAAAGTCGCGCGGATAGTTGCGGTAGAGGAGGATGCCCCAGGTCTGCGGATCGCTCTTGCCGTAGCGGAGGGACGAAAAGGGGATGCGCATCTCGAGCACCCAGCCCTCCTTGGTGATCCGCGCCGCCGAATCCCAGAAGTAGTCGGGCGAGGAGTCCTCGCCGGAGGCGTCGTTGGTGAGAGCGTCATACTGGACGTTTCGCGGGTTGGCGAGGAAGAGGACGGCGGTCTTGCCGTCGTTTCGGGCATCCAGGATCACCCCGCCGTAGTCGGTCTCGCCCCCGATGTTGTCGCGTTCCGACAAGGGCGCACGGATGGCCTCGGGGTGAGGGTCGGCGAACTCGAAGGCGGCATAGAAGTAGCGGTCGTCGTAGGCGAGCCGGGCGACCGTTGCGACCGGCGGCGCCACGGCGTCCCCCTTCTTGGTCTCCCAGAAGGTGTCGATCCGGACCGCGTCCTTCCAACCCGCATCGGAGAGATCGCCGTCGATCGTGATCGGTCCCGTGGCGCGGTGGATGGTGAGCCGGGGTGTCGGCGGCAAGATCGAGGCCTGAGGCGTGGTCGACGCGGGAGGCTCGGCGGCCCGAAGGCCGCAAGGTACTGCCATCAAGAAAGAAAGGAGCACCGCCCCCCACGCCGGGAATCGCATGCCTGTGCTACGCAAGAGGAGAGGGAGGAGTTTCTGGCGGAGGGCGCCCCGCCCAACGCCTGGCACCCCTCCAGGTTCAGAGCCCCCCGGCGTCCGCCAGAGATCGCCCTGCAGGGAGCAGGAAACGTGCGGGAGATCGCTCCGGGAGGGAGGGGCTAACCCAAGCCCAACTCGCGGAGAGAGTCGGCGAGGAGCCTGCGCCTCAACAGCAGCGCCGACGCCAAGACGCCGCTGAAGTGGCGGCAGCTTCCTAGCCGCGAGATCGCCTAGTTCTCCGCCCCGCTCTCCAAACCCACCCGCACGAGCAAATTCTGAAGAATCCGCGCGGTCACGCCCCAGATCTGGCGCCGGCCCACATGGTAGATACGGAGGTCGCGGACGGTGCCGTCGATCTCGACCCGCCGCTCCTCGACGACTCTGGGGTTGGCGAAGGCGGAGAGAGGGAGGCTGAAGACCTCGGCGATCTCGGCCTCGTTGGGCTTCGCCTCGTAGGGGAAAGGGACGGCGCCCACGCAGGGGACGATGCGGAAGCCCGAGGGGACGTCTTCCTCGTCGAGCTCGCCCAGGCGGAGGAGCCTTCGTGGGATCGATCCCGATCTCCTCGTGGGTCTCGCGGAGCGCCGCCGCCCAGGGGTCCTCCCCGACCTCCCGGCTGCCGCCGGGAAAGGCGACCTGGCTCCGGTGGTGCGGCAGGGTGTCGGTGCGCTGGGTGAGGACGGTCCACAGCTCGCCGGCGTCGACGTAGAGCGGCACGAGGACCGCCGCCTGGCGCGCCTCGGAGGGCACCAGGCGCTGGGGCAACGGCGAGGCGAGACGGTGCCGCAAGGCGAGAATCCAGCTCAAAGGTTGAGATGCGGTCGCCATGTCAGTCTCCAAAAATCAGCCTCCCCCCATCTTCAGCAGGGTATTTCGTTCCGGCAGGAGCCGCATGCCGATCGGCGTCCTGGGCGCTCCGGGGAGGCGGAGGTCCACTTGGTAAAGATAGTAGGGCTGCCGCGTCCACCACATGGGATGAACGGCTTTCGGCTTACCCAGGTCGATCGCGAAGACGACGGTGCCGTTCGGCCGCAGGAGGCTCGGCCGGAGGGTTTCGCCGCCGGATTCGAGCCGGGTCGGCGCCCGCGGGTCGGCGACGACGAGGAGCCCGCGGAGCGGCTCCGGGCTGCCGACGAGGACTTCCCCCCGCGCATCGCCCAGCAGGCTCTCCGCCTCGCCGATCCGTCCCATGTTGTCGTTCAGGAGCTTGACCCAGATGCCGTCGTGGGCGGAATCCTGGCCACCCGGGATGTGGCTCTGGGTGGTCTCGTAGGGGAAATTCTTCGTGGCGAATAGAGAGACGTGCCGGTAGCGGCCGTCCGGCCCGATGGGGAAGGCCGTGGGGTGCTGCCAGAGCGGCAGGAGGAACGGCGCGGCGAGTGCCGCGACCCCCACGGCGAGAATCGGCGCCACCCAGGAGGAACGCCGGGCTTTCCCGGCGAGATACCAGAGCGCCGGGTAGAGCGGGAGAAAGTAGCGGTCGCCGATCGCCCCACCGCCGCCGTAGAAGTTGAACGGGCGGACGAGAAGAAAGCCGGCGGCGCCGAGGAGGACCGCCCAGGGGAGCGCCCAGCGCCCGCGGTCGCCCGAGAAGGCGAGGAAGCCCAAGAGCAGCGGCAGGAAGTAGAGAAGGATCCCGATGTTCCGGCCGACGAAGAAGTAGAGCCCGTTCCAGGCCCAGAGACGGGCGTCAAAGTAGGGATCGATCGCGCCTTCCTGGGTCCACGAGGTGTTGCCCCAGTGGTGGAGCGAGCTCTCCCAGCCGGAGGCCGGGAAGTCGACATCGGGGTAGCCGGTCCGCGGATAGAAGCCGCCGCGCTCGCCGCCATAGCCGGAAAAGGCGCCACCGGCATGCCACTGGACGAGACCGGTGACCAAGAGCAGGCCGACAATTCCGGCGAGGAAGGCGAGGAGGGTGAGCCAGCGCACCCGCCACCCCGCCTTGAGAGTCAGGGCGGCGAGCGCGGCGGGGAGGAGGAGGGCCAGGTAGAACGGCCGGAAAGCGCCGGGGATGGCGAGGAGCACCCCCGCCGCCGCCCAGCGGAGGAGAACCGGCCAGCGGAGCGAGCTTTCCTCCCCCTCGTAGATCTCCGCCGGGGGCGCCTCGCGCGGTCGGTCTTCCCAATAGGCCAGGGCGAGCCCGGCGGCCGCGGTGGCGAAGAGGAAGAGGTCGGCGTGCACCCAGTAGACATAGGCGAAGGAGACCGAGCCGAAGACGAGGACCGCCACCCAGAAGGGAGCGGCGCCGCCCAGCCGCTGGCGGAGAGTGCGGGCGGCGAGAAGCGCGGCGGCGGCGAGGAAGAGCGCGTTGGCGACGAGCGGACCGCGGATGGGCGAGAGGCGCACGAAGGGGGCGACCGCCAGGGCGTAGAGGAAGGGCTTGCCGTACGTGATGTGCTTGCCCTGGTCCCGGCTCTGGAGGACCAAGCCGTCCGGCTTCCCACCCCACTGGGCGACGAAACGATCGTAGTCGGCCCGGCTGTAGGCGAGGTCGCCGTCCCAGGCGAGGCTCGCCGCCTGCATGGCGTAGGTCGCCTCGTCGCCCACGAGCGACGGCCGGCCGGCCCGGTCGAAACGCAGGGCGGCCCAGAGGGTCGCCAAAAGGAGCGCCGCGAGCACGGTCCAGCCGAGGATCTCGACGAGACCCACCCGCGGCCTCACCGGAGGGGTTTGCACCGGGGCGGCCGGCACCGGAGCGGGTTTCACCGGAACAGCCTTCTTTTTGGCGCTCACAGCTCGCGCTCCCAGAGGGGACCGCCGAGGAGCGAGGCGCGGCCGCCGGAGAAGAGATGGGGCTCGACCTGGAGGCGCACGGGACCGAGCGGCCGGCGCAGCTCGGTCGAGAGGCGGATCTCTTCTCCCGGCGCCAAGTCGTGCGGCAGGGAGAGCCAGCGGCCGGTCTTCCCTAGGAAATCGACCGGATCGTCCTCGGTCCCCTGGAGGAGCTTGACGACGACCGCCATGCCGCCCGGCCCGCGGTCGCCGGCCAGCCAGCGGGCGAAGCTCCGGTTGACCAGGCGGATGCCGATCTTTCGCCGCTCCCCCTCCGGCCAAGGCGTCTCGGCGCCGGAGACTTCGAGGTCGCCCGGGAGCTGGCCCCAGGCGATGCTCGTGGGCGGCGGCAGGACGGCCCGGTCCCACGCTCCGGGCGCCGGCAGAGGTCCCCAGTCCGCGCAGGCTTCGAGCACCGCCGCCGCCGAGCGTTCCGGGGCGTGGTGAGCTCGCACGTGCTCGCGCGCCGCTTCTCCCATGGCTCGCAGGCGCTCCGGCTCGGCGAGGAGGCGTCTCAGGAGAGCGGCGAGCCCGGCGGCCTCGTCCTCCACCCGAGCTTCGAGGGGCACCTTGACCGCCACGGTCTCAGGGAGATCGGCGAACTGGGCATAGTCCGAGACCACCGCCGGCCGGCCGGCGGCGAGCACCCGGAGGAGGGAGGCGGAGGTCTCCCCGGCCGAGGGATAGCGCAGGTTGAGGCAGAGGTCGGTCGCGGCGATCGCCGCCTCGAAGTCGCTGTAGGGGAGGAAGCCCGCGAGGTGGACCCGCTCGGCCACCCCCGCCCGCCGCGCGTCGCCTTCCAAATCCATCACCTCCGCCGCCTCCCCCACGATCAGGAGGTGCACCCGTTCGAGACCGGGCGCGGCGAGGGCGGCGATCGCCGTGCCGGTCCGCTTGATCGGGGTCTGGAAGCCGAACGAACCCAGGACCGGCACCCCCTCCGGCACCCCCAGGCGCCGGCGGAGCTCGCGGCCGGCGGCGATCCCCTCGGGAGTGTCGGCGGCCGGCGGCAGGGGAATCCCCATGGGGATCGCCCGCACCCGCACCTCCGGGTACTCCTCGCCGATCAGCCGTGCCGCCCAGGGGCTGTGGACGAGAACCCCCCGCTGGGAGAGAAGGATGCGGCGATGGGCGGGAAGAAAGAAGACCGGCGCGTCGCCGTAGGCATGCCAGCGCTTCCCCATCCCCACCGCCTCCCCGATCCAGCCGTGGTCGTGGGCGATCCCGTCCAGGTAGGGCAGGAACTCGTCATGGCCCAAGGTGATGTCTAAAAGCAGGTGGTGGAGGACGACGTCGTGGAGGGTGAGCACCCCCGGGAGCCGGAGGGCCAGCTCGCGGATCGCCTCGTGGTAGCGGTTGTTCCCCATCTGGTAGAGGGGGAGCCGGAGGCCGTCGTCATCCGCGCCCGTCGCCTCGAACGCCGCCATCGGCCAGCGCGTCGCGACCTCGTCGGCGACGGGCTGGCCGGGGAGGCGGATCAGGCGTACATCCGCTCGGGCCGCCAGATGCGGCAGGAGGTCGACACTGTAGTCGGCGATCCCCGAGCGGACCGGCGGCAGCGGCGAGACGTAGTCGAGCCGGAGCTTCAGGACGGGATCTCTCCCGGCGTCCCCATCTGTCCGCGCAGCCAGGCCTCGATGAAGGGGTCGAGCGTGCCGTCGAGCACCTTGTCGGCGTCGCCCACCTCGGCGCCGGTCCGGTGGTCCTTGACCATCCGGTAGGGGTGGAGGACGTAGCTGCGGATCTGGCTCCCCCAGGCGTTGTCCTTCTTCTTGCCCTCGCGCTCCGCCTGGGCCTCGGCCCGCTTCTGCATCTCGCGGTCGTAGAGCCGCGAGCGCAGCACCTTCATCGCCATCGCCCGGTTCTTGATCTGGCTGCGCTCGTTCTGGCAGGCGGCGACGATCCCCGAGGGGATGTGGGTGATGCGGACGGCCGACTCGGTCTTGTTGACGTGCTGGCCGCCCGCCCCGGACGAGCGGTAGGTGTCGATCCGCAGATCCTTGTCCAGGATGTCGATCTCGACCGTGTCGTCGACCTCGGGGTAGACGTCGACCGAGGCGAAGGAGGTGTGCCGCCGGCCCTGGAAGTCGTAGGGGCTGATCCGCACCAGCCGGTGCACCCCGGCCTCTCCCGAGAGATAGCCGTAGGCATAGGCACCGCGGACGGCGAATGTGGCGCTCTTGATCCCCGCTTCTTCCCCGTCCTGGCGTTCCAAAAGCTCGACCTCGTAGTCGTTGCGCTCGGCCCAGCGCAGGTACATGCGCAGCAGCATCTCCGCCCAGTCCTGCGACTCGGTGCCGCCGGCGCCGGGGTGGATGACGACGATGGCGTTCTTGTCGTCGTCGGGGCCGGAGAGCTTGAGCTCGAGCTCCAGCTTTTCGAGCTCTCCCGACAGCCGGCCGAGGAACGTCTCGACGTCCGGGTCGGCCTCCCCCTCCGCCAGCAGCTCCCGCCAGGCGGAGAGCTCCTCGGCGTCGGAGCGCAGGCGCTTCAACGTCTCCAGGCGGCGCTCCAGGCCCCGCCGTTCCTGGAGGACCGGCGCGCTCTTCGCCGGGTTGTCCCAGAATTTTTCGTCTTCGAGCTGGTGGTCGATCTCGGCGAGCCGACGTTCTAGGCCGGTGTCCTCAAAGATACCCCCGGATGTTATGCAACTGGTCCGAGAGTTGGGCGATGCGCTGTTGGACTTCGGAGGCGATCATGGTTGGATTCCCTTTCAGGGGTGATCATAACAAAACGGGAGATCGGCCTACTTCCCGCTCTTGCCCGCCTTGACTTCGCCAGCACCTGGTCCTTACTCTTTACGATCAAGGGGTAAGGCAATGGCGTACGTGAGCAAGCCTTCGAGCGAGCAAGGGGCAGGTAACGAGCCCGAGCGGGGTGCGAGAGTCTCTGAGGCTCGGAGCGGGGGATCTCGTCAGTTACGAGGTGCATGGAGAGATGGAGAGGAAGCCGTGTTGAAGCGAACCGAGCCCTTCGACGCCGCTTTCCACGCCGCGCTCTCCGCGACCCTTGATGAGTGGAGCTCGCCCGAGGACGAAGAGGCCTTCTACGTTAAGGGCTATCTGGAACATCCGGAGCGAGCCGAAGAGGTTGAGGGGATCCGCTCCGCGAGCTACGCAGCTCTGGCCGAGGAGCCCTGGGATTGAGGGGGCGTGGTCGGGCTGGGCAAGAAGGTAGACCGCAGGGCAGGCAAGGGGCAGAGCCCCCGTGCCTGCCCTGCTCGGGTACGACGATCGTCCCTTGACTCGACCCTCTCTACCGATTCAAGTGAGCTTCTGGAGCAGCCTCACCCCGACCGGGCTCCCCCACCCCGTGCACGCGTCCCACCCAGACCTCGCCGGGTAGGCGCCGTTGTTGCCCGTCGTGATGTCGCGGACGGCACCGGTCCCCACGAGCGAGCCGTAGAGGAGCGGATTCAAGAACCCCACCGGCTTCGGGAGATTCTGATTGCAGAGCGCGATCAGGCCGGCCCAGAGCGGCGCCACCGCGCTCGTCCCGCCGATGACGAAATCCTCGCCGTCGACCCGCACCTGGTAGCCGGTCGTGGGATCGGCGTCCCCCGCCACGTCGGGCACCCCACGGCCAGGGCCGCCCCCCGGATTGACGGAGAACGGAACCTGGGCCCCCGACTGGTAGGTCGGAAGCGGGAAGGCGCTGCTGACGCCGCCCCCCGTCGCGCTGTCCGTGGACTCGTTCCACACCACCTCCGAGCTGATCTGGGTGCCGTTCACGAACAGCTTGGTGCCGCCGCAGGCGAGGGCGAACGGGCTCGACGACGGGAAATCGACGTGGGCCTTGCCATCGGTCAGCCCATCCGCCGAGCCGTTGTCGCCGGCGGCGCAGCAGATCGTCACGCCGAGCGCGGCGGCGGCCTGGAAGGCCTGGTCGAGCTGCTGCATCGCCTGGAGCGTCCAATTTGCTTCCGGCCCGCCCCAGCTGATCGAGATCACCGAGGGCTTGTGGATCGTGTCGTGGAGGGCCTTGGTCACCGCGTCGAGGAACCCCTGGCTGGTGTTGGGCGCGAAATAGACGGCGATCCGGGCTTTGGGCGCGAGCGCGGCCGCGACCTCGATGTCGAGCATGACCTCGCCGTCGGCGCTGTCGGGAGTCGTGGGATGGTTCTTCCCGCCGTCGACGCTGATCGTCTTGACGGTAGGGACGGGGAGGCCGAGCTTCGTGAAGTACTTCGCGAGGTCGCCCGGCCGCCAGCCGCCGCCGAGCTCGATCAGACCGATGCACTGCCCCGCGCCGTCGAGGCCGGGCGGGAAGCCGTAGATCTGGGCCAACTGCTTGGGGGTGAACGGCTTGGGGGCCAACGCTCCCGCCGTTCCATCGATACCGTGGCGCTGGAAGTGCGGCTTGGCCTGGGGGCGATTGTCGAGCCCGAAGACCCCGACGACGATGCCGTCGAGATCGGCGGGCACGCTCACCGTGCCCGTCCGGCCGCGGTAGCTGCCCCCCTCGTGATCGAACTGCTCCAGGCTGACCGTGAAGGCTTCGTTGATCTGCGCCACCGTCCCCGAGAGGACGACGCTGCGCCGCGGAAGGCTCTCCTCGACGACGACGAGGCCGTGAGCCTTGGCGAAGGCCGCGACCTTGGCCACGTCCGCCGGGTCGGCGCCGTGGGACTCCGCATAGGCCTCGCGGCTCAGGTACCGGCGCTCCGCCGGCTTGACGTCGTCCAGGGCACCGGTCGCCGCCAGGCTTGCGAGCGCTTGCTTCGGCCGCAGCCGAAGGGTCACCTCCAGACGCTCGTCCGCCGCGACCGGCCCCACCGATTGTGCGCCGGGAATCGGCGCACGCTCACTGCCAGGGACCTCGACACGTTTCTGCGACATGGCTTAAATCCTCCGAGAGAGAGAGAGCCATCAGGGCGTTCTCGAAGGAAGAGACGACCGCGGCGAGGATTTCCCCTCACCTCGAAGTGCGGGAGCGATCAGGCGGCGCTCAGTGGAGACCGGCGGTCGCGGGAACCGGCAGGGCGGCGACGACGGAGGGGGCGGGCGGCACGTCCCAGATCTGGGCGAGGACCCGGGCGAAGTTGCCGCCGAGGATGAGCCCGACCTCCTGCTCGCCGTAGCCGCGGCGGAGCAGCCCCTCCGCCAAGTCGAAGACCCGGCGCGGGTGATCGAGGCCGGCGACGGCGTACATCGGACGGACCCGGCCGGTCCGCGGGTCGACGGCGTCCAAGTCGGTGTCGCTCCCCAGGCCCACGTGCTCGACCCCGGCGACGCGGGCGACGTGGTCGAAGTGGTCGAGCACGTCCTCGAAGGTCACCGTCCGCGCCTTGCGGACGAAGGCGGGGACCGCGGTGATCCCCATCACTCCGCCCTGGGCGGCGAGGGCCTTGAGGACGGTGTCCGACTTGCAGCGCGGCTGGGCGACCAGGGCGCGGCAGTTGGCGTGGGTGATGAGGACCGGCCGCTCGGAGGCCGCGAAGGCGTCGAGGGTCGTGCGCTCGGAGCAGTGCGAGACGTCGACCGCCATCCCCACCCGGTTCATCGCCCGCACGATCTCGGCGCCGTAGAGGGAGAGCCCGCTGTCGACCGGCACCTTGCAGCCGCAGCCGAGGCGGTTCTTTTCGTTGTAGGTGAGCTGGGAGACCCGCTGTCCTTCCTGGTGGAAGCGGTCGACGTCCGCGATCTTCTGGAAGTGGTCGGAGTTCTGGAAGCCGAGGACGATGCCGATCCGGCGCGACTCCTTGGCGCGCGCGAGATCCGCCGCGCTGTCGATCCGCAGGAAGCAGTCGGGCCGGCCGCCGAGGAGGTGGTTCCAGCCGGTCATCCAACGCTCCGCGGCGGCGGCGGGATCGGGGTCGTCGGTGTCGACCGCCGGATGGAAGACCGAGATGCCCGAGCCCTGGAAACGCCTGAAGTCCGCCGCCCCGAAGCGTCGCGGGTCGCGCTGCCAGAGGTCGAGCTTCGGCCAGTCGAGGGTGAGAAGGCCCAGCATGTCGATCACCGTGGCGCGGGCCACGAGGTCGATCGCCCGCCCGGAGTGCTCGATCCGGTCGTCGGCGAAGAGCCGGAAGCGCCCAAGATTCAGCATGGGCGCGCCGAGAGTGCCGACGCCGGCCAGCACCCCCGCTCGGAGGAAATCCCTGCGATTCACTACATCAGTCCACCGTAAGGTGGCTGGATTGTACGCCTAGAGGTGGGCGGGTGCCAAGATGGTATTGTCTCCGTCGAATTACTTTAGCCGAGCATCAAGTCGGGAACGAGGCCGGGCGGAGGGTCTTACGTGGCGCACTCACTGTTTGCCAGGAAACCGCTCGGGCAGATCCTCGCCGAGGGGAAAGACGAGGGCTCGGGGCGGCTCAAGCGGGCACTCGGGCCGGTCCACCTGACGGCGCTCGGCATGGGCGCCATCATCGGCGCCGGCATCTTCGTCACCACCGGCGCCATCGCCCACCAGACCGCCGGGCCGGCCCTCCTCCTCTCCTACGTCGTCGCCGGCATCGCCTGCGTCTTCGCCGCCCTCTGCTATGCCGAGTTCGCGTCGATCGTGCCGGTCTCGGGCTCCGCCTACACCTACGCCTACGCGACTCTCGGCGAGTTTCTCGCCTGGGTGATGGGCTGGGACCTCATCCTCGAATACGCCGGCGGCGCCGCTCTGGTGGCGAACGGCTGGTCCGGCTACCTGCAGAGCGTCCTCGGCTCGTTCGGCATCACGCTCCCGCGGGCGATCTCCGGCGCCGTCGTGCGCTACGACCCGCAGCTCGGGCGGCTCCTCCCCACCGGCTCGTACCTGAACCTGCCGGCGGTCGCGATCGTCGCCGTGCTGATGGTCATCCTCATCGTCGGCATCGAGGCGAGCGCGCGGTTCAACGCCGCCATGGTCGTCGTCAAGCTCGCCACGGTGCTCTTCGTCATCGGCGTCGGCGCCTTCCACGTCGATCCCCGGAACTGGCACCCCTTCGCCCCCTACGGGATGACCGGGGTGGTCCTCTTCGGCAAGACCCTCTTCGGCCACGTCGACGCCGGCGGCCGGCCGGTGGGGATGCTCGCCGGCGCCGCCCTGGCCTTCCTCGCCTACCTGGGCTTCGACGCCGTCTCCACCCAGTCCGAAGAGGCCCGGCGGCCGCAGCGCGACGTGCCGATCGGCATCCTGGCGTCGCTCGCGATCTGCACTCTCCTCTACATGGGGGTGATCGCGGTGCTGACCGGGATGGTCCCCTATGACCAGCTCGACTTGAACGCGCCGCTCGCCAACGCCTTCGCGCAGGTGGGTTTAGGCTGGGCGAAGCTCCTCATCGCCCTCGCCGGGGTGGCCGGCATCACGACGGTGCTCCTGGTCCTCCTCCTCTCGCTGCCGCGCATCGTCCTCGCCATGGCGAGAGACGGGCTCCTCCCGAGAAGCTTCTTCGCCGCGGTCCACCCGCGCTTCAAGACACCCCACAAGGCGACCCTCGCGGCCGGCCTCCTGGTCGGCGTGGTCACCGCCTTCTTTCCCATCGACGTCATCGTCAACCTGGTGAACATGGGGACGCTCTTAGCCTTCGTCATCGTCTGCGCGGCGATCCCCATCATGCGCCGCACCCACCCCGACGCCGTCCGCCACTTCCGGGTTCCCCTCTCCCCCCTCCTGCCGATCCTCGGCGTCCTCTCCTGCCTGCTCCTCATGTGCAGCCTGCCGGCCGAGAACTGGCTGCGGCTCGCGATCTGGTTTGTCGTAGGTTTCGGGATCTATGCCTTCTATGGCAGGCGGCACAGTGTGCTGAGGAAGGCGGAGGGGGCAGAGAAGTTGCCCGCGGCGTAACCGTGGCGTAAGATCTTCCTCACGAAGGAGGACGACTCGCGTGTCCAAGATGATGAACGAGGCGGTTCCCCGTACCCTGCCCCTGTTCCCGGAGGGGATGGGGCTGCCGGCTGCCAATGGGCATACCGGCGAGGGTGGCGAGTTGGGATATATTGGCGCCGTCGGGCACCTCTCCATGCCGCCAGCAGTCCTCTGCCCAGAACCCCAGATCGAGAGCCAAAGCGCGCCCGCTCTGCCGGCCCGGGTCAAGGACTATCCACAGCTCCGCTTCATGGGCAGCAAGTATCGCCTTCTCCCCTGGCTCCACGAGATTCTCCATCAGGTCGAGTTCGACACCGCTCTCGACGCCTTCTCCGGCAGCGGCTGCGTGGCCTACCTCTTCAAGAGCATGGGCAAGGAGGTGACGACCAACGACTTCCTCAACTTCGCCAGCGTGCTCCAGACGGCCCTGGTCGAGAACTCCGGGGAGCTCCTCCGGCCCGAGGACGTGGAACGCCTCTTGACCGAGCCCGCGAGATACGAGCGGTTCATTGAGGAAACTTTCGCCGGCATCTTCTTCACACCTGACGATCTTCGCTTTCTCGACCAGATTTGGGCGAACCTGCGGCGATCCCGGAACCGCTTCCGCAAGGCAATCGCGCTATCCGCCCTGATCCGGTCCTGTGTGAAGCGGCAACCACGCGGCGTCTTCACCGTGGCTGGTGATCCCGAGCGCTACAAGGACGGTCGCAGGGATCTCCGGCTCTCGCTCCGCGAGCATTTCGTCGAACAGGTGGAGGTCTTCAACCGTAGCGTGTTCGACAATGGCAGGGAGAGCCGAGCCCTGCATGGAGACATCTTCGCGGTCGAGCCGAGCGGCTTCGACCTGGTGTACATGGATCCGCCCTACGTGCCCCGCGCGGACGACAACTGCTACATCAAGCGCTATCACTTCCTGGAGGGTCTCTCCTGCTACTGGAAGGGGGTGACGATTCAGGAGACCAGCCGGGTCAAGAAGCTCGAGAAACCCTATACACCGTTTTCATACCGAAGGGATTCCATCTCCGCCTTCGATCGGCTCTTCTCTCATTTCCGCAAGAGCACCCTCGCGCTCTCCTATTCGTCCAATGGCTATCCGGATTTGGAAGAGCTGGTGCGGCTCATGCGACGGTACAAGGCATCGGTCACCGTCTTCGAGAAGGAGCACCGGTATCACTTCGGCACCCATTCGGCGGTCCAGCGGTCGCTCGTCCAAGAGTATTTGATCCTGGGGGTGTGAATGGAGCGCCATCGCCAGACGTTCGAAGAGATCATCTCGAACCTCTCTCGGATCGAGTCCGCGTGGAAGGACGATCACGCGAAAGCGGTGATGGAGCTCCTCGACAACATCGAGGAGAAGGCCGCGTACACCTCGGACGATCTGAAACGGCTCCTCGACGCGGACCATGAGGCCGGGCTTACCCTGATCCGGCTGTTTCTCGATCTGTCGAAGGACGAGCTCGTCGGATCGGTTCCCGCGCTGGGCAGCAAGGCCTACCGCAGAGAGCCGGAAGCCTTTCTCCAGGGTCTTCTTTCCCTGGGCATTCTGGAAAAGATGCGCGAGGCCGTGGGATCTCCCGTAACTTGGCGGGATGTGCTCGTCGAGAGGCTCAAGACAGGCCGCGGGAGCGCAATCAAGGCGCAGGTGCGCGGGCGATTCCTGGAGGACAAGACCGAGGAGATCGTCAAGGAGGTCTTCGGGATCGGCCATTACAGCACCCGTTGCCGGTTCGTCGGCGCCGACGGACAGGAAGACGAGAAGGCCGACTTCGCCATCCCCTCGAAGCAGGACGCTCGGATCCTCCTCGAGGTCAAGGCCTACGGCGCCACGGGAAGCAAACAGACCGACATCCTGGGAGACATGGCTCGGATCGTCGCCAAGAAGCGTCACGACACGACGTTGCTGTTCGTGACCGACGGGATCACCTGGAAGCTCAGGGCCAATGACCTCAGACGGTTGATCGAGATGCAGAACCAGGGGAAGATCGCGCGGATCTACACGTCGAAGACGTTCCCCGATCTCCGGCAGGATCTTCTTCGCCTGCGTTCCGAGTACGGGCTCGACCCGGACGTCTGACACCTCACCCCACCCGCTTGCCATCCCCGTCGTACTCGTAGACCCCCTTCCCCACCTTCCTCCCCAGCCGGCCGGCGCGGACGTGCTGGATGAGGATGTTGTTGGGGCGGAAGGCCTCTCCCAGGCTCTTGTGGAGGAACTCCAGGATCGAGAGGCGGACGTCCAGGCCTACCAGGTCGACCATCTCGAAGGGGCCCATGGGATGGTTCAGGCCGAGCTTCAGGGCCTTGTCGATGTCCTCGGCGGAGGCGACGCCTTCCTGGAGCATGCGGAAGGCTTCGTTGCCGATGAGGGCGTTGATCCGCGAGGTCACGAAGCCGGGGGCCTCCTTGACGACGACGACCTCTTTGCCCATCCGCACCCCCACCTCGCGCATCGCCTGGAGCGTCGCTTCCGAGGTCTCCAGGCCACGCACCAGCTCCAGGAGCTTCATGACGTGGACGGGGTTGAAGAAGTGCATGCCGGCGAAGCGGTCGGGCCGGCCGGAGGCGGCGGCCATCTCGGTGATCGAGAGGGCCGAGGTGTTGGAGGCGAAGAGGGCGTGCTCGGGGGCCGCCGCGGCCACCCGACGGAAGGTGTCGATCTTGAGCGCCATGTCCTCCGGCGCCGCCTCGATGACCAAGTCCGCGTCGACGACGGCCGCGGCGAGGTCGGGAGCGAGGTGGAGACCGGCTTTCGCTTTCTCGGCCACGCCAGCGTCGACCTTGCCGAGCTCGACCCCCTTGTCGAGGTTCTTGTGGATGGAGGCCCGGGCCTTCTCGAGCGCGGCGGGGAGCGGATCGTGGAGATGGGTGGTGTAACCGGCGGCGGCCGCGACGTGGGCGATGCCGCGCCCCATCGTGCCGGCGCCCAGGACGGCGACGGTCGCTATCGTTTCGGCGGCGATATCAGGAGACATCAGGACACCGGGATGTTGTAGACGCCGGTCGTCCTGCCGGCCAGGTCCCGCAGCTCGTCCGCGATCGCCAGGGTGTTGCGCACCGCCGCGGCGGCGAGCTCCTGGAGCTCCGGGGTGATGGCGTACTTGGCGAGGATGTCCCGCCCCAGGTGATGGTGGTGGACCTCCTCCGGCTGGATGATGTCGGCGTAGAGCCGCGCCGTCTCCTCATCCCCCACCGACTGGCAGAACTGGACGAACTGGGTGTTCCGGATCTCCGCGATCGCCTCGCTGGCGAAAGGACCGGCGCCGATCCGCTCGACCGTCGTGCGCAGGCCGCGCAGGTACTGGTAGAGCGGGGTGTGGCCGTCGGCCAGGGGATCGAAGTCCGTCAGGTCTTCGCCGAGCTCGACCAGGCGCTGGCTGATCAGGGCGTAGTGTTTCATCTCGTCCCCGCACTGCTGGGCGAGGGCGAGCTTGGCATCGACCTCGGGAGTCGAGGGGAGCCAGAAGCCGGCGAGCTCGCTCGCTTCGATCTCGCTCTTCAAGGCGAGCTTCAGAAGAGCGACGACCTCGACCTGGCCCTGGGCCTCGGCCTCCAGCGTCTCGGTGTCGCCGAGACGCGCGAAGAGCCGGCCCATCTCCTCCAATAAACCTGCAACAAATTCCTTGCCGTTCACCCGGTGTCTCTCCTTCCGATGCTCTCCTTGAGATGCCCGGCGGAGCCGCCGGGCTTTGCGTATTCTACTCCCTCCCCTCGGGGAGCGTCCGCAAGACGGCGCGGACGGGCGAAGCGTCCAGCCCTGAGAGCTTGAGCGGCAGGGCGATGAGCTCGTAGATCCCCTCCGGGACGCCGTCTAAGACCAGACCTTCGAGAATCGCGACCCCGCCGCGGGCGAGGGCATGATGGGCGTCGAGCCCAGGGCTCTCGTAGGGATCGACCGAGGGGGTATCGAGACCGATCAGGAGGAGACGGCGCTCGACCAGGAGGTGGGCGAGCTCCGGCGAGAGGGCGGTGAAACGCTCGTGGAACCCCCGGCGGTCGGCGAGGCTCTCGGTTTTGAGCAGCAGCCGCCGGCAGTGGTCGAGGTCGATCCCCTCGACGTGCCGGGGGGTGAGCTGGGCGACCGGGGGCACCTTGAGCACCCGGCAGGGACCGAGGTAGGGATCGAGCGACAGCTCGGCGAAGCTCTCCCCCCTCGGCTCGGTGTGGAGCGGCGAGTCGACGTGGGAGCCCAGGTGGAGAGTGGTGGTGACCGCCGACAGGTTGACGGCCTCGCCCGCCGCGAGGGCGAGGGTCCACCGGGAGGAGAAGGGAGTGTCGCCGGGCCAGACCGGCATTTCGGGGCGGATGGTCGGCGAGAGATCGTAGAGCATGGAATGCCCTCCGGCTTCATCCTACAACCTTGTCGGCTCTTCCTCCTTTCAGGGCCGGCGCGCACCTGGCTTATGGGGTGCTCTTCGGCGCCCCCCGACGCCCTCTGCTCAAGGGATGTAGGATAGGATCGTTTCCCGTTTTGGGAGCAGGAGCGCAAAAGAGCCATGGACCACGACGCCGTCTCGAAGATCTCTCTCCCCGATGTCGCCAATGTCTCCGACGTGGCCGATGTCGCCGATGTCGCCGATATTCCGGACGTCAATCTTTCGGGCTTCAGCGCCGCCGAGCAGCAGCAGCTCCTCACCATGGCCCACCACGTGCGCGGCATCCTGGAGGCGTTGGGGCTCGACACCCGGGACCCCAACCTCGCCGAGACCGACATCCGGGTGGCCAAGATGTACCTGGAGATGTTCCACGGCCTGGCGCAGGGAGCGGAGCCCAAGGTGACGACCTTCCCCAATGAGGAGGGCTACAGCCACATGGTGATGGAGACCCAGATCCCCTTCTACTCCATGTGCGCCCACCACCTGGTCCCCTTCTACGGCCACGCCCATATCGCCTACATCCCGCGCGACCGCATCCTCGGGCTGTCGAAGTTCTCCCGCATCCTCGAGTTCTACGCCAAGCGCCCGCAGCTCCAGGAGCGCCTGACCGAGCAAGTGATGACCTACTTCGAGGAGAAGCTCCAACCGCAGGGCGCCATGGTCGTCATCGAGGCGCGCCACCTCTGCGTCGAGATGCGCGGGGTCAAGAAGCCGGGAGCGGTCACCGTCACCTCGGCTCTGCGCGGGATCTTCCACCAGAAACCTGTCCGGGAGGAATTCCTTGACCTGCTCCGCCACACCTAGGCTCCGCGTCTCCAGTCCGGGCGCCCTTCTCGTCCTCCTCGCCCTCGCCCTGCTCGCGGGAGTGCTGGCCCTCGCCGGTTGCGCCAGCGGCGGAGCGGGAGGGGGCGGCGTTCCCGGGCTGGCGACCCACCCGGCCGACCTCTTGAACCCCGCCCTGGGGCCGGACTATACGAGCTGGCTGATCGGCCCGGTGTCCTTCCTCGCCACCAAGGAAGAGGTCGCGGCCTATCTGGCGCTCACGAGCGATACGGCGGCGCAGGAGTTCATCCAGCAGTTCTGGACGCGCCGAAACCCGCACCCCAAGCGGCCGGACAACGCCCTCCTGGAGACCTTCGAGGAGCGCGGCGCCGAGGCCGACCGACTCTACAGCGAGGGCGGCTACCTCGGCCGGCGGACCGACCGCGGGACGATCTTCGTGCTCTACGGCAAGCCCAAGAAAATCGATTTCGACGTGCCGCCCGCTTCCGGGGCGCCGCCGATCGAGGTCTGGACCTATGCACCGGAAACGGCACCCGGTCTGACCGGCCGCAAACCCGCGCCGTCCTACCGCTTCACCAAGCGCGGCGACCTCACCCTCTTTTACTTCCCCGGCCGGGGAAGCTCGCGCCTCCATCCGAGCTCCCCCGGCTCTCATTGACGTCTTGATGGCCTGCGAGCCTTTGCGCTGCATGTTACGAGGAGAGGAACCATGAGCGAGGCCCGCGCCATCCTCGCGGGGACGGGGATCGCCATCCCGCCGCACCAGGTCGACAACCACATGCTGTCCCGGATCATCGAGACCAGCGACGACTGGGTCCGGGAGAGGAGCGGGATCGTCACCCGTTATTACGTCGACGCCGGGGTGGGCTCCGCCGACCTCGGGGCCGAAGCGGCGCGCAATGCCATCGCCGACGCCCAGCTGGACGCCGAGCAGATCGACTATCTCGTCTGCGCCACCATGACCCCCGACCACTACTTCCCCGGCACCGGCACGCTCCTCCAGCAGAAGCTGGGGATCGGCGCCCGCCCGGCGCTCGACATCCGCCAGCAGTGCGCGGGCTTCGCCTATGGTCTGCAGGTGGTCGACGCCCTCATCCGGAGCGGCATCGCCAAGACCGTGCTCTTAGTCGGCACCGACGTCCATACCTCCCTTATGCCGTTTTCGGCCCGCACCTTCGAGGTTCTCCACGGCCGCGATCCCGGCCCCCTCTCCGAGGAGGATTTCACCTGGAACTCGAAGTTCCGGAACCTTCTGGTCCTCTTCGGCGACGGCGCCGGGGCGATGGTGTTCCGGGCTGGCGACGATCCCCAGCGGGGCATCCTCACCTCCGCCCTCTACGGCGACGGCAACCACATGGACATCCTGCATGTCCCCGGCCTGGGCTCGAAGCAGCGCCCCTTCGTCACCTGCGACATGATCCAGCGGGCCGAGACGGTGCCGGTGATGGACGGCCGGGCGGTGTTCAAGCTGGCGGTGACCCGCATGCCGGAGGTGACGCGAGAGGTGCTCGGGCGCTTTAACTACACGGTCGCCGACCTGGACCTCCTCGTCATGCACCAGGCGAACCTGCGGATCAACGAGGCGGCCCAGAAGGCGCTCGGTCTCCCCAACGACAAGGTCTACAACAACATCCAGAAGTACGGCAACACCACCTCCGGCACCCTCCCCATCGCCTTCCACGAGGCGCGCCAGCTGGGCAAGGCCCCCGAAGGCGCCCTGGTCGCCTTCACCGCCCTGGGCGCCGGGCTCCACTGGGGATCGGTGTTGATGCGGGTGTAGGCCCGGGCCGATCGGCGCTCTTCGTCAGTGCCGGAAGTGCCGCGTGCCGGTCATCAGCATGGTGATCCCGTGCTCGTCGGCGGCGGCGAGGACGTCGGCGTCGTTCTTGCTGCCGCCGGGCTGGACGATCGCCGTCACCCCGGCGGCGGCCAGGGCGTCCGGACCGTCTCTGAAGGTGAAGAAGGCGTCCGAGGCGGCGGCGGTGCCCTGGGTGGGGAGATGGGCCTTCTCAATCGCCAGCCGGCAGGAGTCGACCCGGCTCATCTGGCCGGCGCCGATCCCCACCGTCTGCTCGGCGTTGGCGAGGACGATGGCGTTCGACTTGACGTAGCGCACCACCCCCCAGGCGAGCTCCAGAGCCCGCCGCTCCTCGGGAGTCGGCTGCCGCTTCGTCGGGCAGGTCCAGGCGGCGGGGTCGTCCGGCCGGGAGTCGGCGGTCTGGGCGAGGAAGCCGCCGTCGACCGCGCGGAGCTCGACGTCCGGCTCCGCCGCGCTCCCCGTCCCGGCGGCCGGGGCGTAGACCGGACACTCCAGAAGCCGCAGGGATTTCTTGGCCGCGAGCCGCGCCAGGGCCGCGTCCTCGAACCCGGGAGCGACCAGAACCTCGACGAAAAGGTCTGCCATCGCTTCGGCGAAGGCGCGATCCGCCGGACGGTTGAGAGCGATGATCCCGCCGTAGGCCGCCACCGGATCGGTGGCGAGCGCCCGACGATAGGCTTCTGCCAGGTCGGCGCCGCGCCCCACCCCGCAGGGATTGTTGTGCTTGACGATGACGACGGTCGGCTCGGTAAAGAGCCCCGCCATCTTCCGCGCCGCGTCGGCATCCAGGAGGTTGTTCCAGGAGAGCTCTTTGCCTCCCAACTGGTTGAAGCCGCCGAGGACGCCGTCCCCCGAAGCCGTCCGGTAGACCGCCGCGGGCTGGTGTGGGTTCTCGCCGTAGCGCGGGGTGAGCTCGCGCTCCAGGCGCAGACCGAGGTGGGAAGGGAAAAGCTCCGGCCTGCCCGGACCCTCCGTATCCTCAAGGGTGAGCCATTCGGCGATGGCGGCGTCGTAGTGGTGGGTGTGCTGGAAGGCCTTGGCGGCGAGCCGGCGGCGGAGGGCCTCGGGGAGGACGCCGCGGCCGGCCGTCAAGGCGGCGAGGATCTCCGAGTAGTCGGCCGGATCGACGACCACCCCCACCCCCTCGAAGTTCTTGGCTGCCGCCCGCAGCATGGCCGGCCCGCCGACGTCGATCATCTCGATCACCTGCTCGGGGCTCGCCCCGGAGGCGGCGGTCTCCCGGAAGGGATAGAGATTGACGACGACCAGGTCGATCGGGGCGATCCCGTGCTCGGCGATCTCGGCGGCGTGGCTCGCCCGGGAGCGGCGGGCGAGGATGCCGGCGTGGATCCGCGGATGGAGGGTCTTCACCCGGCCCTCCAGGATCTCGGGAAAGCCGGTGACGTCCGAGACGGCGACGACCGGGATGCCCTCCTCGTGCAAAAACTTCAAGGTGCCGCCGGTCGAGACCAGCTCCACTCCCAGGCCGGAGAGGCCCCGGGCCAGGTGGGTGAGGCCTCGCTTGTCGAAGACGGAGATCAGCGCGCGGCGTGCCGGCAGCATGGGGAATCCTCCCTATCAGGATGAAGATGGGATCTTTAAGGCCGCGAGCGGGGGATCAGTTGCAGACGGCCGCCGACCGAGCTCAAGCCGGTGCGTTCGTCGGCCCCCCCCGCGCGGAGCCAAATATAGCGCAGCACCAGGGCGACGTCGGTGACCGCGTGGCTCCAGGCGATCGACGCCACCCCGAAGGCGCTCGAACGGTCGTCGAAGACGCCCAGCCCGGAGACGAAGCCGATCCGCCGGTACTCGCGGCCGACTGTGGGGTAGAGCTCGCGGCCCCGGCGGAGCGTCTCGGCGATCAGGGCGTCCAGGTCGTGCGGGGTGTTGAGGGACGGCCAGGCGCCGTAGAAGATGAGCGGGAAACGCGGCTCGGCGCTCTCCGCATAGCGCAGGAAGTCGGCGAAGTAGCGCGCCTCCTCGGGATCGTCGCCCGAGGTGGCGAGCGGATTGTTGGCGTCGGCCACGAAGTGCGCCACGATCCCCATCCGCCGCATGACCTCGGCGAACGGCTGGTGCGAGCGGATGGCGTTGACCGTCGCCTCCGCCTCGGCGGCGATGACCCGGTCGAGGCTCCCCTGCCCGTCCGGGTTCCGCATGTGCCGCAAGGCGTCCGTGTCGGCGAACGGCTCCCGCACCCCCTGCTGATAGTCGGCCTTGTGGCGGGCGAGTTGCCCGGCCAGATCCGGAGGCGCCAACCGCGCCGCCTCCCGCGCGATCACCGCCTGGGTCGCCGGGGTCCAGGCGAGGGCCGGAGGGGCCAGGCAGGCGGCGAGGAGGAGCGCGGCGAGAGGGGGGAGGAAATGGGTCCGCATGGGTGCTTATCCTACAGGGGAAAGAGAGGGCTCAATGCTACGCTGTCTCCAATGTCGGACCAAGTGTCTGTACCGGAGTGGCACCGCGAGATCCTGGATGCGCGACTCGCCGAGTTCGAACGGGATCCCGAGGAAGGGGTCCCCTGGGAGGAGTTTCGAGCAGAGCTCGATGCCGAAGCTCGGCAGCGATGATCACAGCGCCGCAGTGAGGAGGTGCAATATCGGGTCCGAATAGCGCCTACCTTACTGGCGAAAGTCCCGAACCTCACCTCAAGGCAGGCTTCGCAACTCTTGCGCGATCCGCTCCGCGAGAAAGATCTTGAGGAGCGACTGGTAGGGGACGTCGCGCTTGTTGGCGAGCATCTTCAAGCTCTCGAGCAGAGTCTCCGGGAGGCGCAGGGAGATCGTCTGCGTCGAAGCCTTGAGGCGGGAAAACGTCACGGGCCGGGCACGGCCCCAGTCTACGTAGTCGGTCGAGTCGTGCGTGGCCCAGAACTCCCGCTCTTGGTCCTCGGTCTCAAACTTCGGGATTGGTTTCCTGCTCTTCGGCTCGGACATGCTCATAGTCCTTTCTCTCACGCGCGGTCATATCGCGCGCCGAGATGATCCGCACCCTTTCGCCACGGAGCGTGTAGATGACGAAAAGCCGCCTGCCCGCATCCGTGCTTCCCAGGGCGAACTGTCGGTGCTCGGCCAGGGAATGAATCTCGTCCTCGCCGACGACCAGGGGTCGGTTGAAGAAGACCTGTTCGCACTCGGCTTGCGACACTCGGTGCCGAATCCAGTTCTTGGCGGCGTTGCCACCATCCCAATCGAACTCGGCCGCATCGTGTCCCTCGCCCATACCCTCCCCTCCTCGCCTAGTATACGATGATCGTATACACAATCAAGCCGGCTAGTTTCAATTGGTCCATATCGATGAGCCTGTGACCCGCTTCTCACCGATCTATTGAAGCGCGTCTGGCGAGTCCAACACCTCCTTCGATCTCCCCGCAGGATGACGGTGGAGGAACGTCTCGTCGCTTTGAGGTCAAGAACCTCGATAGCCGGCAAACCTAGCTCTGTGGGTTCTGTCACAGCAGCGTTGTGGAACAGGTTTCGGCCGCGGCACCCACCACAGCACTCCCCCCACCAGCGCCAAAGCCGCGAGCAGGCAGGCGGGCAAGAACGTACGCGGCCGGTAGAGGAGATCCAGCCGGTGCTCGCCTGGGGGCAGCCAGGCGGCGAGGAAGGGGCCGTCGGCGACCACCGTGGGGTGGGGACGGCGATCGACGAGGAGCTTCCAGCCGCCGTCCTGGTAGTGGCTGGAGGCGAGGAGACGGGGCTCGGTGAGGGCGGCTCGGAGCCTCACGTGGGCGGCTCCGATCGTCTCGATCTCCAGCTTGGAGGCGTCCGGCGAGCTCGGCCTCCAGATCTCCGGCATCCCGGTGCGGCCGCGGAGGAGCACGGCGCTCGCGTATTCCCGCCGGGTGGCCATCCAATGCGGCCAGGGATAGCCGGGGAGGCGGTCAGCCTCGGGGGGGAGGAAATAGCGCGGCTGGGGCGCCGGCCTCTCGTAAACCCAGGCGCTCCGGTCGGCGAAGGCGAGCCTCCAGGGTGGCGGCAGGGCCACCCCTTCCGGCACCATCCCGTAGCGCGCGCCGAGGAAGCCGTAGAGCGGATGCTCCAGGGGATAGTAGAGGTCGTTGACCTGATCGGGCGAGTCGACCAGGGGGCGCAGGGCGACCGCCGCGTTCCAGGGCTGGAGCGGATTGGTGTAGCGCCCATCGGATAAGCCGTAGAGGGCGGCGCCGTTGGGCTGGAAGGAGGCGCCGAGGGCGATCAGGCGGAAGCCGTCGTCTTCCTTCAGGTGATGCTCCAGGAAGGTGACGGCGGGGGTCGTCGGCCAGTAGAAGCGGCGCGGCATGCCGGGGTTGGCCGGCAGGTGGATCCACAGGAGCTCGCCGGCGATCAGAGTGAGAAGGAGGAGCTTCTGGACGGCTCCCGGAGCTCGGCCGGGGCGCCGCCAGCCCCCCCAGCCGAGGACGAGGGCGGCGGCGGCCAGCGCCGCGAGCTGTCCGGCGAGCCACTGGTGACGGAGGTCGGCGAGGGCGGTGGGGTCGAGGGGGGCCTTGGGCACCCCGGCCTTCCAGTACGCCCAGGCGACGGCGGCGAGGAGCGCGGCCGCGGCGACGGCGAGGGGCCCCCGCCGCACTCCCTCCCGCCGCCAGCGCTCCAGGGTGCAGGCGGCGAGAAAGGCGATGGCTAGGAGGAGCGGCAGGACCAGGCGGTGCTGGAAGGTCGCCGACTTGCCGAGGAGCGGCAGGGCGGCGATGAGCTGGATCATCCCTGGCGGCCTTGCGATGACGACGAGGCAGACCGCGGCGATCCCGAGGAAGAGCCGCTCCTGGCGCTGGCGCCGGTTCCAGCCGGAGAGCGGCCCGAGGGTCAACAGGGCGGCCAGAAGGGCGGCGCCGCCGGCGAAGGCCGCCGCGTCCTCGTTGACGTTGTCGTCCCCCCAGTAGGGGCCGAAACGGTTGTTGCCGTAGGCGTTGGGGGCGGCGATCGGGAGGAGGCGCTCCGCGATACGCGTGAAGCGCACCCGCAGCTCCGGCGCCGTCCGCCAGCCGTCCAGGGGATTCTCGCGGCGGAGCTTCCGGTTGCGGCGCTCGATCCGGGTGTTTCTGTGGGTCTGCGGCAGGTAGTCGGCGGCCGGCAGGAGGAGCGGGGCGACCGCCGCAGAGGCCAGAAGCCCGGCGAGCGCCCAGGCGGCGAGGAGGCGGAGGCGCTCCCGGTGGGCTCGGGCTCGTTCGGCGAGCCGTGCCAGGGCGTAGACGGCGGCGAGGAGGAGGTCGTTGACCGCCGTCTCGGGCTGGCCGGCGAGGAGGACCGAACCGACCGCCAAGCCGAGGAGGAGGAAGTCGCGCCGCTCCCCACGGTCGGCGGTGAGCGCCAGGGCATAGAGGAGGAGCGGGAGGAGAGCCGCCGAATTGGCGATCGGCCAGCCCAGCCAGAGGAGGAGAAAGCCGCCGAGACCGTAGGCGAGACTCCCGGCGAGCGCCGGCAACTCCCCCAATCCCTGCCGGCGGAGAAAGAGGAAGAGGAAGACGAAGGCGGCGAGCACCCGGAGCGCCGCCGTCACCCCCGCGGCCTCTGGAAGGTGAAGAGGCCAGGCGAGGACGACGAGCGGCTGAAAGGGCTGCGACTGGGGATCGTCCAGGAGGGGCATGCCGGTCCCGGCGAGGGGATTCCACAGCGGCCACTCCCCCGCCTTCACCTCGCGCCGGGTGAGCGCCAGGGCCGGGGTGATCTGCGACACGAGGTCGAGTTGCAGCCGGTTGGCCAAGGCCGGCCGCGCCGGCCGCAGGGTCCGCCAGGGCGGGGTGCGGGTGAGGATCTCGACCGGCAGGAGGATCTTCCCTCCGACGAGCACGGGGCCGAGGAGGGCCAGGAGGACAATACCGAAGACGGCGGCGACCCGTACCGGCAGCGGGTCGAACCAGCGCCTTAGCGCCCGCCCGAGGAGGAGGGCGAGGAGGGCCACGTAAAGCCCGGGTAAGAGGTGGGAGAAGTGCCAGCCGTTCATGCTGAGGAGGGGTACTGTACAGCGAGCCCTCGCCATTGCGGTGGGTCTGTTATAGTGTATTGAATCCTGAGAATCGACGGACTGGGACCTTCTCTTAAGCGGCGCGGACTTATTTTTGCGACGGTAGATCGGGTAGCGTGGATCCGCAACTGGAGCGCAGAGCTCCGAACCGGGAGACCGGCCGGCATCTCGCGACGAGCGAATCCCAGCTCCGCTTTTTCTTCGAGCAGAGCCCGGAGGGGATCTGGCGGCTCGACCTCGAAGTGCCCCTCCCCATCGCGACCCCCGAGCCCGAGCAGATCGAGCACCTCTACCGCTACGCTCATGTCGCCGAGTGCAACCTCGCGATGGCCCGGATGTTGGGATTCGAGCGCCCCGACGACGTCTTCCAGGCCCGCCTGGGCGATCTCCTGCCCCGGGAGTCCCCGCGCAGCCGGCACCTGCCGGCCTTCGTTCGCTCGGGCTACCGGCTGACCGAGGCCGAGTCGCACGAGGTCGACGGCGAGGGGCGCCGCTGGTTTTTCGTCCATACCCTGATCGGTCGGGTCGAGGATGATCGGCTGGTGAGCGCCTGGGGCACCCAGACCGACGTCACCGAGCGCCGCCTCCTGGAGGAGGAGCTCCGTCAGGGGAGCGCCGAGCTCCTCGCCGCCGACCGCCACAAGGACGAGTTCCTCGCCATCCTCGCCCATGAGCTGCGGAGCCCCCTCGCTCCGATCACCAACGCCGTCGAGATGATGCGGAGCGCCGAGCTCCCCGAGCCCATCCTGCGCCAGGCCCGGGAGATCGTCGATCGCCAGGTGGGCCAACTCGTCCGCCTGGTCGACGACCTCCTGGACGTCTCGCGCATAAGGCGGGGCGTCATGGAGATCCGCCGCGAGTGGGTCGAGCTCTCCGGAGTGCTCGCGAGCGCCGTCGAGGCGAGCCGGCCGCTCCTCGAGCGCCGTCGCCAGCAGCTCGCGGTCAACGGTCTTCCCGGCCTCTTCTGGCTGGAGGCCGATCCGGTCCGCCTCAAGCAGGTGATCGCCAACCTGCTCAACAATGCCGTCAAGTACACGCCGGCCGGCGGCCGGATCTGGCTGACGGTGGAGGTGGCGGAGCCCGAGGTGAGAATCCTCGTACGGGACGACGGCATCGGCTTCCGGGAAGGGAGCGAGAGCCGCCTCTTCGAGCCCTTCGTCCAGGGCGACCTGCCGACCGACGCCCGAGGCGGCCTGGGGATCGGCCTCGCCCTGGTGCGCGGCCTGGTCGAGTTGCACGGCGGGGAGATCACGGCCTGCTCGCCCGGCCCGGGTCTCGGAAGCGAGTTCGTCGTCCGCCTGCCGATGCCCCGGAAAGGGGCGCCTTCGGCCGCCGTTCCCCTCCCCGAGGAGGTCGGACCGATGCCGGAGCGGTCGCTCTCCGTCCTCATCGTCGAGGACGACCGGGACACCGCCCACAGCCTGGCGACCCTGATCGAGCTCTGGGGACACCGGCCGCGCCTGGCGGCGGACGGCGAGATGGGCCTCGCCCTGGCGGCCACGACGTCCGAGCCGCCGCCCGACGTGGCCTTCCTCGATCTCGCTCTGCCGGGGATGGACGGTTGCGACCTCGCCCGCCAGCTGCGCCTCCGCCTGGGGCCGGACCTGCTCCTCGTCGCCCTGACCGGCCACGGCAAGGCGGAGGACCGGAGGCGGACCCTGGAGGCCGGTTTCGACCATCACTTCGTCAAACCGGTCCTCCCCCAGACCCTCCTCTACCTCTTAGCCGACTGGTCGAAGCGCGAGGCGACCTGATCTCAGAGGCTGTGAAAAATCAACCCGGCGCACGAAAGGACTTCGTAGAGACGCCCAGCCGCTACCTCCTTCGGTGAGACGGGAAGGGCTCGCTCTGGCTCCATCTCTTGATGGTGCGGAGAATGGAGAGCGTCATCGCCAGGTCGTCATTCGCCATCGGCCGCCGGTTTCTCGCTCTCCGAAAGGCGCGTGAGCTCTCGGTCGAGCCGCTCTGCGATCCTTGCCACCTCTCCCGCCGACTCGGCGGCTGCCTGGGAGAGCTGCCAGTCTCGGAGTGGAAGCTCGCTCGCCTCCCGCTCTTTCCCCACCGTCCGGAGGAACTCGGCGAGAAAGCGGAGATCGGCGAGCGCCCCCCGGACCTCGGCCTCGGTGAAGGAGGAGGTTGCCGGCTGATCGAACGCCGAGCGGTCGAGGAAGCGATTCTCCAGGATAATTCCATGGAGGCGGAAGGCCATTCCTTCCTCCGCCTCAAGAATGGTGAGGAAGGTTTCTCGGTAGACTCCCGAGTGAAAAGGGACCGACATGGCTAGAGCTAGAAGGGTGGTGTCCATCGCGTCATCTCCCAGAGCCGCCCCGCGGGGCTGGCGGTATGAACTTCACATCGGGGTTTTTCTCCGACTGCTCGATATCTGCCATGACGCATTCGCTCACTCACGCTCCCCGGAACGCACGTAGCTCTTCGCAGCGGGGAGGAAAAGAGCGGCAAGGGCTTCCCGAAGCTCACGCGGGAGAGACTCGATCGCCTCCAGGGCTTCCTCCACCCGCGCGGTGAAAGGAGAGATGCGATGCTCGGGACCTTTCCCCGTCGCTAGGTAGTCCACCGGAACGTCGAGCGCCTCGGCGAGCGAGACCGCGCTGTCGAGCCCAGGGAAACGGCGCCCCAGCTCATAGCGACCGAGAGCGGAGAGCGAGATGCCGACGCGGCCGGCGAGCTGCTTCATGGAGAAGCCGCGGTCGATCCGGGTTTTCCGGAGGCGCCTCCCAAACTCCCGCCTTTGAGCCTTCGCCATGGAAGCAGTTTCCCCGTCCTGGAACTCCCATCCACCTCGGGGGGAGCGGCGGCGAAAATATCCGGGAATGGAGAAGTAAGTCAAGACGATAGAACGATTGATTTTCGGTCTCTTTGGACCTCTCGCGGAGAAAAACTCGCCACTTTGTCCCTGTTCTCCTCAGGCGTCTCTTGTTTCCTGTTAAGAAGTCCTGGTTGCGGAACTCTGGAACCGAGCGAGAGGTACAAACGGACCTCTCGGGAGGGACAATCGGCCCTCTTCTTGCGACACTAAGAGCGTTTTTGCCCGGAGGCGGCGGTCTCGATCCCGGGGCGGCTCGACCTGGGGCTAGGAGACGTTATGAAACTACGGCACCGGTTCTCTGGCCTGGTTCTTCTTCTCGCGATGGGGTTTGCCCTCGGGGCAGCTCCGGCCCGAGCCCTCACCCCAGTCAAAGAGACGCCCGTCCTCTCCCGCGCCTGGGAGTGGCTCGTTCGCTCGTGGGACGAAGGGCTCCTCGGTGGGCGCTCGTTGGCGCATCTCTTCGGTAAGGAAGGCGCGGGAGCAGACCCCAACGGCAAACCCAGCACCGCCACGCCAACCGCCGGAGTAGGTCTTTCGGCTCTCCAAGGAGACGAGGGATTGGGAGCAGATCCCAACGGCGGCCACTGAGTCCGAAGCGGGGGTGGAAGACCGCCCCCGCAGTTCTTACGGGACGTGTTCCCGAGAGCGGATTTGTGCGACAATTACTCGATCGTATATGCGGATCTACGAGGAGGAACCCTTGAGCGAGCACCTTACCTCCGCCACGGTTTCGCGCTTGCTGGATGAGAGCATTTCACCTGGGAGGCGGCGGAAAGCCGTCGCCCACCTTCTCCATGGTTGCGCCTCCTGCAAGCGCCTCTTCTTTCCCCCGCCGGTAGAAGAAGCCGCCTACGAGAAGCCCATCGCCTCGGCGATCGGGAGGATCGAGAGGCTTCTTGCCGAGCGAGCGGAGGCGAAGCGCTGGCTCGATGACTTCCTCAAGGGCAAGCCCTCGTTCCTGCGTCTCCCCACCCGAGAGAAGAAGCGCATCGCCACCTGGGGCTTCGTCGAAATCCTCCTGGAGGCAGCCGAAGCAGAGCGGCGGGAGAACCCCCGCCGCATGGTGGAAATCGGGGAGATCGCCGTCGAGGCCACCAGGTACTTCCCGGTCCTCCGCTACCCATTCCGGCAGTCCCGGGATCTTGAAGCTCGCGCCTGGGGGACGCTCGCCAACGCCTACCGGGTCGCGAACGATATCGACCGTTCCGAAGAGGCGCTCTACACGGCCTTCGAGCGCTTTGACCAGGGGACCGGAGACCTCCTTCTCCTCGCCCGGCTCGATGACCTCGCCGCCTCTTTCTTCGTGGCAAGGCGTCGGTTCGATGAAGCCTTCAGCTGTCTGGATGAAGCGTTCGCCATCTACAAAGAAGCCCGTGACCGGCATGCCGCCGGCCGGATCCTCATCTCCGTGGGACTCTTCTCGGGTTACGAGGGCGACTACGAGGAAGGCATCTCCCTCATCCAGCGCGGGCTTCGGGAGATCGACCGGGACCGCGATCCCGACCTCGTGTACCGAGCCTTTCACAACATTCTCCTCTTCAGCGTGGAACTGGAGGAGTATGAGGAGGCGCGGGAACTTCTCTCCCTCCTCCGGCCCCTGATCGAGGCTCGGGCCGGCCGAGTGCTCCGAATGAGGATCACCGCCATCGAAGGGAAGATCGCCGCCGGACTCGGAGACTTCCGGGGGGCCGAGAGGCTTCTCACCGAAGCGAGGGAGGCGCTGGAGAGGGAGGGGTTGGTCTACATTTCTGCCGTGACGGGTCTCGACTTGGCGGCGCTCTTTTTCCGCGAGTACCGGACGGTGGAGCTTAGAAGCCTCGTTGCCGAGATGGTCGCGACCTTCAGGAAGATGCGGGTGGAGCGCGAGGCTATCGCCGCGCTTCTTTTACTGCAGAGAGCAGTCCTTCGGGATCGTGTCTCTCTCGACCTCATCCACCGGGTGGGAGAGGTCCTCCGGCGCCTCGCCGGCGAGCTGCCACGGCGAAAGGCGGACTAGGACTCCGTCCAACATGGACGGACCACCCGTCCTGCGGTCCCCTCCTTCCCGAGGGGTGGTGTGTCGAGCGTCCTCAGGGGAGGGCACTTCCTGCCAGGAAGTAGGGTACTTCCCGCCAGGAAGTGGGGTACTTCTTCCCAGGATGTAGGGTACTTCTTCCCAGGATGTAGGGTGCTTCCTGCCAGGAAGTAGGGTATCTCTCGCCAGAAGTACCCTGCTTTTGGCCAGAAGTAGGGTACTTCCTCAGAAGAAGTAGGGTACTTCCCCGTAGGAAGTAGGGTACTTCCTGGGCGAGAGTACCCTGCTTTTTGCCAGAGATACGGCACTTTCAGCGTCGAAGTCGGGGGCTCCAGGGCCGGTATATCGGCTTCGGCGGCGGATGCCTAAGGCGATCCATTCTGCTGGGATGGACCCTAGTGTAGTGCGCCATAAATCCGATACCTTAAAGAGCGGACGCCCAAAGAACCGCCAACCCACTCCCTTCAGGCGTGTCATCCTGGAGCGGAGCGAAGAACCTGAGGATGGGAGCTTTCCGCCACGCAGATCCATCCGTCGCTAGGGCTCCCTCCAGGAGGACGGTAGGAAAGGTCAACGCGGACGCCAGCAGGATAAGGACCCATCTATGGGACGCACGCCCTAGGACTTCTCCCCGTCGTCGCCGTCGCCCTCGTCCTCCGACTCCTCCCGGAGCTTGGCAAGCTCCTCGTGGATCAGGTCCCGGACCTCCAGGCGGGCGGCGGCCGAGAGGTGGCTCTGGGTTCGGGGCTTCTCCTTCTTGTCCCGGACCTTCTTGACCGTTGGGGCGACCTTCAATCGCCCTTTCTCCAGCAAGTCCCGCTCACCGTACGCCTCCAGGAAGAAGGTTTGCAGGGTGAAGCCGAGCTCCTCGCCGATCTCCTCCAGGTGCCGAATCTTGAGATCGATCTGGCCTTTGAGGAGGAGGCGGAGCCACCCATGAGAAACCCCGAGCGCGCGCTCGAGGTCCCGATCCGAGCGGCCGGTCGCCTCGATCACCTCGGCGAGGAGGTCCAGGAGGTGGAGAGCTCCCTGCTCTTTCTTCATGCGGCGTTGATCCTACACCGGGACGGGTCGGATTCGGATTGTTGGTCCCCAGGCGAAGGGTAGGCGGAACGACTCGCCTCCGCCGGGAGGAGCGCCCTGCCGACACCGGATCTCAGCCGGGTATACAATCCACTTCAGAGGGGCCGGCAGCGCCGGGCGAGGACTTCCCGGTGCGCCGGCCCCAACGTGTCCAGGGAAGGAGTAGACGTATGCCCACCCGCGTGGGGCTCATGGGGCTGGGGCGGATCGGCCGCAACATCTTTCGCATCCTCTACCGGAGCGACCGGTTTCGCATCGAGGCGATCAGCGACGTCGCCGACCACGCCGCTCTGGCCTATCTGCTGCGATTCGATACCATCCTCGGCCGTTTCCCCGAGGCAGTGAGCTTGAAGGACGGTCACCTCTACGCCGCCGGCCGGCAGATCGCCATGCTCTCGGGAGCCAAGCCCGGCGACGTCGACTGGGGGGCGCTCGGGGTCGACACGGTGATCGAGGCGACCGCCCAGTACCGCACCCGCGAGGAGATCTCGCGCCACTTCGAGCGTGGGGCGAAACGGGTCATCCTCTGCGAGCCCTCGCTCGAGCCCCCCGACATCACGGTCGTCATGGGGGTCAACGACGATCAGCTCCGGAGCGAGCACAAGATCGTCTCGAACGGCTCCTCGACCGCCAACTGCGCGGCGCCGGTGCTCAAGATCCTCTCCGGCGCCTTCGGCATCGAGCGGGCGTTCCTGACGACCGTCCACGCCTACTCGAACCAGCAGCGCCTGGCCGACGTGCCGGCGGCGGACCCACGGCGGGGCCGGGCGGCGGCGGAGAACATCATCCCCCAGGAGACCAATTCCGCCGAGGTCATCATGTCGCTCCTCCCCGAGGTCGCCGGCAAGCTCACCGGCCTCGCCATGAACGTGCCGGTCGCCAACGGCTCGGTCGTCGACCTCGTCTGCTGGCACGGGCGCAAGGTGACGGTCGAGGCGATCAACGAGGTGGTGCGGACGGCGGTCTCCGGGCCGCCCTACAAGGGCATCCTGGACTTCGAGGACGATCCCATCGTCTCCTCCGACATCATCCACAGCGAGTTTTCGGGGACCTTCGACGGACCGGCCACGATGGTGCTCGGCGAAAACGTTTCTAAAACCCTCACCTGGTTCGACAACAGCTGGGGCTACGCGCACCGGGTCGTCGACCTCCTGGCGCGTTTCGAGGCGCTCGACAAGGAGGTGGCATCGTGATCCGCGTCGGTATCAACGGTTTCGGCCGCATCGGCCGGAGCGTCTTTCGCATCCTCGAAGGCCGCGAGGACGTCCAGATCGTGGCGATCAACGATCTGTTCGAGAACGAGCAGCTCGCCTACCTCTTGAAGTACGACACCATGATGCGGGTTTTCCCCAAGGAGGTGACGAGCGACGCCGACGCCATGTACGTCGACGGCAAGAAGATCGTCATGACCGCCGAACGCGATCCGGCGGCGATCCCCTGGGGCGCGCTCGGCGTCGATATCGTGATCGAATCGACCGGCGTCTTCACCAGGAAGGCGCAGCTCGAAAAGCACCTGGAGGGTGGCGCCAAGCGGGTGATCCTCACCGTCCCGGCGAGCGACGAGATCGACGCGACGATCGTCGTCGGGGTCAACGACGAGACTTTAAAATCCACCGATCGCCTGGTGTCGAACGCCTCCTGCACGACCAACTGCCTGGCGCCCATCGCGAAGATCCTCGACGACGCCTTCGGGATCGAAGAGGGATTCATCACGACCGTCCACGCCTACACCAACGACCAGCGTCTGGCGGACGTGCCGCACAAGGACTTCAGGAGGAGCCGGGCGGCGGCGGAGAACATCATCCCGACGACGACCGGCGCGGCGCGCGCCGTCGGCAAGGTCCTGCCGGGCTTGAAAGGGAAGCTCGACGGCATGGCGATGCGGGTGCCGGTGCCCGACGGCTCGATCGTCGACCTCGTCTGCCGGCTGCGCAGCCAGCCCTCCGCGGCGGCGATCAACGCGGCGGTCCGCGAGGCGGCCGCGGGGCCGTTCCAGAAGATCGTCGAGTACAGCGAGGTGGCGCTCGTCTCCTCGGACATCATCGGCAACCCCCATTCCTCGATCTTCGACGCCCTGTCGACCCACGCCTCCGAGGACGGCTACGCCAAGGTCGTCGCCTGGTACGACAACGAGTGGGGCTACTCGAACCGCGTCGTCGACCTGGTCGACCGCCTGGCGGCATTGGGGTAGAGGGCAGGGTCGCGCATGGCGAAACGGGTAGGGATTCTGACCGGCGGCGGCGACGTGCCGGGGTTGAACAACGCCATCAAGGCGTTCGTCTACCGCATGGAGGAGGCGGGCTACGAGGTGATGGGCCTGCGCCGGGGCTATGCGGCGCTCCTCAACATCATCCCCTTCCACGGCGCCGACAACTCGGCCTGGGTCCTGCCGCTCACCCGGGCCAACACGCGGACGATCGACCGGAGCGGCGGCACCATCCTCCACACCTCGCGGATCAACCCGGCCCTGATGCAGGCGGAGGCCGTCCCCGAGCACCTGAAGGAGTCGCTGGCGGAGACCGCCACGCCCCACGCTGAAGGCCGGGTCGACCTCACCTCCGCCGCCCTCCGGGCGCTCGAATTCCTCCGCCTCGACGCCCTGGTGACGATCGGCGGCGACGGCACTCTGACCTTCGCCCGCCGCCTGCACCACGAGGGGGTCGGCCTGATCGCCGTCCCCAAGACGATGGACAACGACGTCTTCGGTACCGACTACTGCATCGGCTTCTCGACCGCCGTCACCCGCTCGATCAATTTCATCAACGACCTGCGGACGGTCGCCGGCTCGCACGAGCGCTTCCTGGTCGTCGAGCTCTTCGGCCGCTACTCGGGGGAGACCTGCCTGCTCTCCTCCTATCTCGGGGGAACGGACCGGGCGGTGATCGCCGAGGTCCCCTTCGACACCGAGGTCGTCGTCCGCCTGCTCGCCGCGGACAAGCGCTCGAACCCCAGCGGCTACGCCGTCGTCGCGGTCTCCGAGGGCGCCTACCCGCAGGGCGGCGTGCCCTTCGAGACCGGCGAGGCCGACGCGGTGGGCAACCGGGAATTGGGCGGGGTCGGCCGCTACCTCCGAAAAGCCCTCCAGGAAGAGACCCAGGAGCGGGTGATCTACCAGCGGCTGGGCTACCTCATGCGCTCCGGTCCCCCCGATGCCCTGGACCGGCTGGTCGCCAACAACTTCGGCAACCTGGCGGCCGACCTGGTCCTCGAACGCAAGCTCGGCCGCATGACCGCGATCGTCGGCGGCACCTACGAGGCGGTCGACCTGGAGACCGTGGGCCAGGGGGTCAAGAAGGTGGACGTCGAGCGCTTCTACGACCGCGCCCAGTACCGGCCCAAGGTGGTGGGGGTCCGCGGGCTGCCGATGTTCCTGCACTAGGGGCCGAGCCGGGCTCCTTGTCCGCCCTGTCCATCCGGCCGACCGCCTCGCGCCGTACCTGGGAGTATGATCAAGACTCCAGGAGGAACCCGATGAAATCTCTCGCCTCTCTTCTTCTTCTCGGCCTGGTGGCCCTCGCGATCGTCGCCGCCGCCCCATCGCCTTCGCCCACGTCCGGCGCCGCCAATCCGGTCGTCGTCGAGCTCTTCACCTCTCAGGGTTGCTCGAGCTGCCCGCCCGCCGACCGCCTGCTCACCCAGCTCGGCCAGGACAAAGAGCTCGCCGGCCGGGTCATCCCGCTCTCCTTCCACGTCGACTACTGGAACTCGATCGGCTGGCGCGACCCCTTCTCGTCCGCCGACTGGTCGGGCCGGCAGAGCCGCTACTCCGAGGCCTTGAAGCTCGGCAACCGGGTCTACACCCCGCAGGCCGTCATCAACGGCAAGAGCGAGTGCGTGGGCTCGGAGGAAGGCGAGGTGCGGCAGCGCATCGCCGCGGCTCTCAAGGCCCCGGCGGACGGGCGGGTCGCTCTCCGTCTCGCGCCGGAAGCCGGCTCGGTCAAGGCGTCCGTCGACGCGAGCATCGTCGGGGGGAGCGGCAATGCCGGCGCGGCGCGCGGCCTGGACGTCTGGGTCGCCCTCTATGAGACGAATCTCACGACGGCGGTGGGCCGCGGCGAGAACGCCCACCGGACGCTCCGGAACGACTACGTCGTGAGGCGGCTGGTCAAGGCCTTCACCCTCTCCGCCACCCCCGGCGCCGCGCACTCCGGGGAAGTGGCCCTGGCGATCGACCCCAGTTGGAAGCGCAACGACTTAGGTGTCGCGGCCTTCCTCCAGGACCCGGCGACTCTCGCCATCCATGGCGCGGCCGCCCAGCGGCTGCAGTAAGGTTACCGGACGACGGTAAAGGGAAAGCGGTCGAGCGGTTTGTGGGTGCCGCCGGTCTCTCCGAAGACCTGGATGCTGTAGTTGCCGGGCGGCAGGCTGGCGAGGTCGACGTCCAGGGAGTAGTAGTTGTCGGGGTTGCGCGGCAGGAGAGGATGCTCTCCGCCGAGGCTCTCGCCAGCCGCAGTCCTGATCTCGAAGCTGTGCTCCGGGTAGGGGTCGATCGCCGCCGGATGGAGAGTGAGCGTCGCATGCCCGGCACTCTTCTGGACTGTGACGGCACCTTCGGCATCCCCCCCACGCGCGACCGCGCCGGCGGGAAAGAGGTCCCCCAAGGCCGTGCCGACCGCGATCGACGGCTTTCCGGTCTCCCGGAGCACCTGCACGGAGCCGAGGCTCTCCTCCAGGCGATGCACCTTCTGGACGCTCGTAAAGAGACCGCCGAGCGCGATCACTCCAGTGAGGCCGGCGGCGATCGCCGCCGCCTGCCAGCCGCGCTCGCGACGCGGTTGCGGTGGGGGCTCGGCCCGGCGCGGAACGACCACGGGAACCTCGACGTGCTCGGAGAGGAGGCGGCTCGCGCGTGCCATCTCGAGCTCGGCGGCGCACTGCGGGCAATCCTCGAGATGGCGCTCCACGAGGGCGGGATCGATCCGGTGGTCTCCTGTGGGCTGCTCGTCGGCGGCATAAGCCACGAGGAACCTCGGTGGGGATATGCTGGCCGAAGACCTCCCAGGCCAGCCGCGTCTCCTCTAAGGCCTCGCGACAGGCGGCGCACCCCGCGAGGTGCTCTCGGATCTCTCTCCGCTCCGCGGGCTCCAGAGAGCCGTTGAGCCACCAGGGTAGACGTAAGATGGCCTCTTGACAGTTCATTCGCTGTGTGCTCCTCCCGCCATGATAGGCGCTGACGCGGCGCCGACGTTACAGGGCCACGCCAGGCAGGAGCTCGGCCCGGACCGCCACCGCCTTTTCCCGGCAGCGCAGGACCCGCACCCGGAGCGTCCCCTCCGCCACCCCCAGGCGGGCGCTCATCTCGCGGTAGCTCAAACCGGCGTGGATCATGCGCCAGAGCTCCCGGCAGTCCCCGGGGACCCGCTCGAGCACCCGGAGGAGGAAGTCTTTGACCTCGGAGCGCGCGTCGGGCCGCTCGTTCACCGGGGTCGGGGTGATGATGGCCGGCTCGTCCCCGTCGTCCCCAGCGTCGATCTCGGTCCACTTCACCCGGCTGTCGGAACGGATCTGGTCGAGGCAGGTATGGCTGACCACCCGCCAGAGGTAAGTCTTCAAGCTCGACTCACCGCGAAACTTGCCCTGCTTGAGGAGGCGGGTGACCTCCAGACGGATGTCCTGGAGGACGTCATCCCAGCGGGTCGCAAGCCGCCTCTGGTAAGAATAGGCGGCACGCGCAATCCAGGCATCGACGATGCCCACCGCCCACGCCTCCCCCTTAAGATAACCTTCGACGACCTCGGCGTCTTCCGCCTGCATAGCGCTGTATTCTGTCACAACCTCTGCAAAGGCAGGGCTTTTCGGCCCGCCGACATCGGCCGACCGGTGCAGTGGACCAGGACTTCAGTCGAGTCTAGAATAGCCCGACAAATGTATCCCGGGCCTCGCCGCCAACCGAGGGAGGCTGGTCATCGAGCTTCACCGCCCCCACCGCCAACTCCTCCCTTTAGCAGCGGTCCCCTGCCTCGCCGTCGTGGCCTTCCTGGCGTTCGGCTGTGGCGGCGGCGGGAAACACTCGGAAGCCGGAAAATACGCCGCATTGCCGGTGCTCGCGCCGGGGGCTCCCGCCGAGGGATCGATCCGCCAGAGTGAAACTCGATCTTTCGCCATCCGGCTGAAGAAAAGACAATATCTGCGGGTAGGGTTGGAGCAGCGGGGGATCGACTTCGATCTGACCCTGTGGAATCCCAGCGGGAAGAAGATCGCGACCGGCGGTCCGGTCAGCCGGCAACTGACGACGGTCCTGTCGCTGATCTCCCAGGAGGAGGGGATCTACGCTCTCCGGGTCACCGCGCCGGCGGGCGCGGCTGCACCCGGCCATTACCGGTTGACCCTCGAGGATCTGCGGACGGCCCTCTCCGGAGATCCCAGCCGGGTGGCCGCGCAGGAGAAGCTCGCCCAAGGTCTTCGCGCGCGCGATCAGCCCAAGGAGCTCCCCGACGCTCTCCTGCGCCTCGAAGAGGCACTGTCCCTGTGGCGGAAGGCTGGCGACCTTCCGGGCGAGGTCGATACGACCAACGAGATCGGGGTGACGGATATGTACCTCGGCGACTTCGCCGCGGCTCGCGGCAGATTTGAGAGCGCGCTCGCCGCGGCTCGCCGGGATCGCTACGTGCGCGGCCAGGCGGACGCCTGGAACGATCTCGGCGTCATCCTCGCCCGGCTGGGTCAGCCGGCGGCGGCCTTGGAGGCCTACCGCAACGCGCTCGAGCTGTGGAAGCATCTCGGCGATATCGTCGAGCAGGGAACGACTCTCGCCAACATGGGGGACCTTTTCCGCCGCGATCTTTACGACCTCGTCCAGGCGAGCCGGTCGTTCGACGAGGCGTTGCCTTTGCTCCGCGAGGTTGGCGACCAGCTCGGAGAGGCGGACAGCCTGGCGGGGCTCGGGTTGGTCGCCCAGGGCAAAGGTGATCTGGACGCGGCTCTGGAGCGTTTTAGCAGTGCCCTGGACCTCAGCCGGAAGGCTGGCGATCGGAGCCACGAAGCGACGATCCTGGTCAATATGGCGGATATTCATCTCGCCCGCGGCAATTTGCAGAAGGCGCTTGAGCTCTACGATGCGGCTCTGGCGAAAGGCGGCGCCGGAGATCAAGTCGAGGATGGGAGGATGCTCCACAACCTGGCCTCCCTCTATGCTGCCTTGGGGAAGCCCGAGCAGGCCCTTTCCCGCTACCAACAGGTGCTCAGTCTCCAGCGGAGCGACCCCGCGGCCACCGCGATCACCCTGAACAGTATCGCCGCGCTCTCGGCCGCGAGCGACCCGGTGAAGGCTGGAGAGACCTTGACGCGAGCCCTGAAAATCAGCCGGGACGCGCACCAGCCGGCGGTCGAGGCCCTGACCCTCCACAATCTCGGCAGGCTGCACCGATCCCTGGATCAGCCGGAAGTCGCCCTCACGGAGCTCAGCGAGGCGCTCGTCCTCCGCGATCGTCTCCCGGACCTCCTCGACCGCGCCCGCACCCGGTTGGAAGTCGCCACCACCGAGGCCCAGCTCCACCGCACGGAGCAGGCCACGGCCTCGGTTCGCCAAGCGCTGGAGCTCGCCGGCAGGGTCCGTGCCCGCAGCGTGATCTCCCGTTGCCTGCTGCTCCAGGCGACGCTCGACCGCGACCGTGGCGATCTCGGGAGAGCGCGGCGGGAGATCGAGGAGGCCCTGCGGGTGGTGGAGACCGTGCGGAGCGACGTCGGCACCGACGAGCTCCGCACTTCCTACTTCGCAGCCCAACGCTCCTACTATGACTTCTATGTCGACCTGCTCATGCGGCTCTCCCTGAAGGACCGGCAATTCCAGGTCCGCGCTCTCGCCGCGAGCGAGCAGGCGCGCGCGCGCGGGCTCCTCGATCTGCTCGCCGAGGGGAGGATCGACGTCGCCAGCGGGATCGATCCCGAGCTCAAGCGACGGGAGATCGCGCTGGCGAGTGAGCTCGCCTGGACCGAGGACCAGCTCAAGCAGGCCCGCCAGGTGGCGACTCCGGACGAAGCGACCGCCAAGCGGCTGGGGGACCGGCTGCTGGCGATCGAGCAGCGACAACAGGCGCTCATCGGCGAGATCCGGAGCCGCAACCCCCGCTATGCCGAGGTGCGGTACCCGCCGGCCCTCGACGGGCGTTCCATCCAGGCCCGGCTCGACAGCCAGTCCGCACTGCTTGAATACGCGGTGGGCGAGGAGATGACCTTCCTCTTCGTCGTGACCCATGAAGGCCTCGACGCCTATCGCCTGCCGCTCGGCGCGAAGACGCTCGGCGAGCGGGTGGAGCGGCTGCGGAAGTCCCTCAAGACCCCGGGGCGCTCGCTACGCGGCAACTATCTCCAGGAGGCCGCGGCGCTCTACCGGGATCTCATCGGTCCGGCCGAGAGGCGCCTGACGGAGAAGCGGACCTGGCTCGTCTCCCCCGACAGCGTCCTCCATCTGTTGCCCTTCGAGGCACTGCTCACGGAGATCCCCAAACCGGACGAGCCCGATTCCGGGTTGCCCTTTCTGCTCCGCCGCCATGCCATCGCCTACGTGCCCTCCGCGAGCGTTCTCGCGGGACTCGAGGAACCCCGCCCCGCCCCCGTTCCCAGACCGCAGGCCAAGGCCAGGGCTTTTCTCGCCTTCGCCAATCCTGCGTATGGGCCGCGGGGGCAGGGAACCCCGGAGCTGCCGCTCCTGCCCGGGTCGCAGAGCGAGGTCCAGGCGATCGCGAGGCTCTATCCGGCTGGCGACTCCAAGCTCTACTTGGGGCGTGAAGCGACCAAGGACAACGTCCTCGGCAACGGTCTCCTGGAGCATGCCGTCCGTGTCCAGTTCGCCACCCACGGCTTCCTCAACGAAGCTCGTCCCCAGCTGTCGAGCCTCGCCCTCGCTCCCGGCCGCGCTCCGGGGGACGACGGCTTTCTCCGGGTACACGAGATCTTCGATCTCAAGCTCAATGCCGACCTGGTGGTCCTCTCCGCCTGTGACACGAGCGGGACCCAGGTCACCGGCGAGGGACTGGTCGGGCTCACCCGTGCCTTCTTCTACGCCGGGGCCTCCAGCCTGGTCGTGAGCCTGTGGCGAGCCCAGGACGCCTCCACTCCCGAGCTGATGGCCGGTTTCTATCGCCAACTGGGGCAGGGCAAGGCAGAGGCCCTGCGGAGCGCCAAGCTGGAGATGATCGCGGCGGGGCGCTATGCTCATCCCTCCTATTGGGCACCCTTCATCCTGGTCGGCGATCCGCGGTAAGACCGGCAGTTTGCCGGACCCTGTAACGCAGGGGAGAGCCCGGCGCCAGAGAGTGCATATGAGTTTCATTGCAGGTGAATAGAAAGGGAGGAGAGAGATGGTGAATTCCAACAAATTGGGTGGAGACTCGCCGGATGGCGTAAAGATCCCTCCGGGGGGCGGCTACGTTCCGCCCGGCGGCGCGACGCTCCTGAGCGGTCTGAGCGGCGGTGCGAGCGGCGCGGCCGTCGTGAGCACCGGCGCTGGTCTCATGACGCTCGCCTGGAGCATGGACGTGACCGGCGGTCCGGCCCAGGGCTATGGACGAATCGGAGACCCGATCAACCTGCCGCTGGTCACGGCACTGATGCTCGCCGCCGTCGTTTTCGCTGGACTGGCTCTCCTGGTGACCGCCCTCGCCGGCCGGAGCAATGTCGAGCCGTACCTGCTGCGGACGCCGTTGGCGCTCCTGCGGTCCTATGCCGTCCTGACGCTTCTCGGGTTGGCTGCAGACGGCTTGGCCCTGGACTTCCTGGCGCGCCGGGCGGTCCGGAGCTTCCATCTGGCGGCGGTCGTCGGTACCCTGCTGGAGCTCCTGGCCTTCGCCGTCGGCATCTACTCGCTCCTGCCTTCCTGGCGGCAGAGCAGGAGAGAGTAGCGTCCGTAGGAACCGCGGGGAGGCGTGGAGAAGAGGAGGAACCTCCCGGGCGGAGCTTCTGGGCTCCGCCCGGGAACGTAAGGTCTTGTGCTTAGGCCGCCTTGCTGCGGAGGTGGGTCAGGTACTCGTACTGGGACGGCAGAGTCTCAACCAGGTGCTGCGACTTCACACGGATCGCGTCGAAGGCGGCGGCGGCGCGATGGTCGTCCAGGAGGTCTAAGACCGGCAGGTTCTGCTCGGGCTGGAAGTTCAAGCCGAGGAGCATCACCGAGTAGGAGTAGGACTCGAACCCGTGGTAGCTCGTGTTGACGTTCTTCGGGTTGGGCAGGCGCTTGCGCCAGAGGCGCAGGCGGTCGGCGAGGTCCGGCGAGATCGCCGTCTGGCCCTTGGTGGCCTTCCAGAAGTCGGTGTCCATCCGGCTGCTCGCCCGGTAGTGCAGGGTGAGGAACTCGCGCACGCCGTCGATGCACTCGGCGACCACTTTGTTGTAGCTGTGGACGATGTCCTCGTCCATGTGGCCGTTCGGGAAGTGGCTGACCAGCTCCTCGATGCCGTGCTGGATGAAGAAGATGCCGGTCGATTCGAGCGGCTCGACGAAGCCGGAGGAGAGGCCGATTGCGACGCAGTTCTTGACCCAGGAGTTGCGGCTGCGGCCGATCCGCATCTTGATGTGGGAGGCCGAGCAGTCGTCCGACTTCGGTCCGAGGTGGGCGCGAAGCTCGGCCTCGGCGTCCTCCGGGGAGAGGAAGGCGCTGCTGTAGACGTAGCCGGTGCCGATCCGGCCGTAGAGAGGAATGTTCCAGATCCAGCCGGAGCTCTTGGCCGTCGCCGTCGTATAAGGCTCCATGCCGACCTTCTCGACGTCGACCGGAACCTGGAGCGCCACCGCGCGGTCGCAGAGGAGCGACTCGTTGAAGGAGATGAAGGGCTCGTTCAAGGCCTGGCTGATGAGCAGGCCGCGGAAGCCCGTGCAGTCGATGAACAGGTCGCCGGTGACGGCGCCGTGCTCCTTGGTCTGGATGGAGGCGATGCTGCCGTCCTCCGTGAGGTTGACGCCGACGACGTCGTCCATGACCTGGTGGACGCCACGGGCGGTGGCGAAGTCCTTCAGGTACTCGGCGAGCAGGTGGGCGTCGAAGTGGTAGGCGTAGGGGTACTGGACCTTGTGGTCGGTGAGGACGCCCTTGGTCTGGGCTTCCTTCTGCTCGAACAGGCTCTGCACCTTGTCGTCGAACACCCGGCCGTCCAGGTACCGCGGGGAGCGCAGGTTGTCGCAGAGAGCGGGGATGGTGAAGCAGGAATAGTCGAAGGGCTCCTCGCCGCGCTTCAGCTTCAGCCACCACTCGGCGACGTTGAAGCCGTCGACCGTCTCGTAGCGCTGGAACGGATGGTAGAAGTGCCCACCCTCGGCGCGCCAATCCTTGAATTTGATTGCAAGCTTGTAGGCGGCGTTGCAGCCCGGCATCCACTCCGACTCCTTGAGTCCCAGGAAGTCGAAGAAGAGCTTGATGGTGCTGAAGGTGGCTTCCCCGACGCCGATGGTGCGGATGCTCTTCGATTCGACCAGAGTGATGGTGTCGACCTTATCGAGCGCCTTCTGCAGATACGCCGCGGTCATCCATCCAGCCGAGCCTCCCCCCACAATGACAATATTCTTAGCCATGACGAACCCCCTCCAAAAAAAGAAAACCAAGGTTAACAAACATTCTCTTGAAGCTTCCCAGGCTGAATCGCCCCCCAATGGGTAGCTCCGGAGAGAGAGTGCTCCCGGCCATCAAATGCGAGACAAATTTTTTCAATTTTGTCGCGCTGTCATCGAACCGGGATCTGTAAAGGGTACGGAGTGGACGACCTCGTTGGATCATCCGGCCGCGGAAAGTATCAGAGAACCCCTGTCTTTTCTACGCTTACGGCAATCTCGCCAAATAAAAGTCACGGTGAATCGAAGCTATAGAAACGCATGTTCAAATCTCAATAAACAAACCCGCGGCGGCGGGCTGGCGGCTAAGCTTCCGGCGCTCAAGGAGATCGCCGGGATCTCATCGCCTCGTCCGCCCCGCGCTTTTCCTCCGCCTGCCAACCTGGGTATTCGCCATCTGGAGAGCGATACCGGCCTCGATCTTGGTCTCGGCAGGGGCTCCGGTATCGGCCGCGGGGGCCGAAATCTCGTTCTCGTTGGATACCAGCTCTCCTCCCAGGGCGCGGGAGAGGATCGTCCGGGGGAGGCGCTCCACCCGAGAGACGGCTGCCGCCAGCCGCTCCTCGGTGCGGGCGGCGAAGGCGAAGAGCGCCTCGATCCAGCGGACGATCTCCCGCTGCTCGGCGAGCGGCGGGGCGGGGAGCGGCATGGCGAGAAGCTTCGAGCCGTTGATGTTCGACTGGCTGACACAGTCGGTACGGACGGCCCGGGCCCAGGCGCGCCCCCAGGGAGAGTTGATCCAGAAGCAGACGTAGCGCGGCACGACGAGGCGCTCGTCGCAAGCCAGCCGGAGGAGATAGGAGGCGAAGATCGCCTGGAGATCGGCTTCGAAGACCGCGGCCTTGCCTACCAGCTCCGGGCTGTTGGTGCGGTTGAAGAGGATGTCGCCCCGGCGCAGGCGGAAGCTAGAGAGATCGGCGGCGTCGAGCGGGACGTACTTGAGACTCCGCAGGTCGATCTCGCCTTCCTGGATGTTGGGCATGCGGAGGACCGGGATGCCGTCCGGCGTGCGGCCCTCGCTCTCCCCGGAGCGGGCTTCGGAGCGGACGGAAGTCCCCTGCTGGACCCGTTCGAGGACGTCGCCGAGGGCGACCCAGGCCCAGCCGGCGGGGAGATCCGGCAGGGCGAGGGCCTCCGGCGCCTCCCAGGGCCCGGGGACGAGGTTCCTGGGGCGGCGCGGGGGCTTCTGGCCGCCGGTGGCGGCGGCCCGGCACTCGGCCTCGAAGCGCCTCCCGCGGGCGGCCAGCCGGCGGGCCAGGATCTCGAAGAAGGGCAGGACCCCGGTCTGCTCGGAGCGCCAGCTCGCGGTCAGCCGTCCGGAGGCGCCGGCGGCGAGGACGGCCTGGCGCATCCGCCGGACCTTCGTCCGCACTTCGGCGAGGCGGTCGCGCACGCGGGCGGTCCGCGCGAGGAGCTGCGCCGCCCGGGCGGCGATCCGCTCCTGCTCCGCGAACGGCGGGAGGGGAAAGGTGAGACCGGAGAAGAAGGCCTTGAAGTCGAGGTTTCTGAGGTTGGTCGTCTGGGTCTGGAAGGCGTCGACGTCGCCCGCCAGGTAGCGCTCGGTGAGCGCCAGCTGGACGTAGGCGGAAGAGACCTCGGGGCGCAAGCGGACCTGGCGGCAGAAGTTCGAGCAGACGAGGGGGATCTCGGAGGCGGCCAGGGCGTCCTCGTCGATCCGCACGACCCGCCCGACCGGCTGGTGGACGCCGCCGCCCGAGATCTCGACCACCAGGTCGCCCACCGCCAGCCGGCGCCGTTCGAGGCTCGCCGGAGAAATTCGGCGGCGGGCCGCCGTCCTCCCCTTCGCCCGCTCCCAGTCGCGAAACTCGGTGCCGCGGACGACCCGCACCCGCACGCCTTCGGCATCGTCGTCGGGCGCCTCCGGGATGTCCGGCTGGCCCCATTCGCCGCCGAGGACGTGGAGGGCGAGATCGGCGAGGGTGACCTCCCTCCACCCCGCGGGCAGATCGCCGGCGGCGATGTCGTCGCCGTCCGGAATCGCCTCTGCGGCCTCCACGGCAAGGACAGGGCTCACCGCCGCCTCGCGACGGCCCGCGGCCGTTCCACCTTCGCCTCTTCGAGCAGGTCGAGGATCGCGGTGACCTCGTCGAGCGCCTCTTCCAAGTCGGTCGCGATGTCGGCCGCCAGCTCCTCGGGCGCCGGCAGGTCGTCGCTCTCGGGGGAGAGATCCTTCAGCCACTTGAGGCTGTCGATCTTGAAGGCGCGGGCGCGGACCTCGCTCATCGGGAAGGAACGCCAGCGGTCGTCCGCGGCGTCCACCGGAGAGCGCCTGGCCCGGCCGTCGGGGTCGGCGCCATAGCATTCCTCGAAGGCGGCGAAGTGGGCGGCGCTCAAGGGGCGGTCCTTCTTGGTGATCCGCGGCACGTTGGTGCGCGCGTCGTAGACCCAGACGGTCTCGGTCGGCCGTCCCTCGGTGAAGAAGACGACGTTGGTCTTGGTGCCGGCGCTGTAGGGAGTGAAGGTGCCGTTCGGCAGGCGGAGGACGGTGTGCAGGTCGCAGCGGGCGGTCAGGATCTCGAACACCTCGCCCGCCTGGTCGGCGAACAGGCAGTTGTCGGGCACGATGACGGCCGCCCGGCCCCCCGGCTTCAAGAGAGTGAGGACGTGTTGGAGGAAGTTGAGCTGCTTGTTCGACGTGGTGACCGGGAAGTCCTCGCGCCCGGGGGCCTGGTTCGCTCCCTTGTTGCCGAACGGCGGGTTGGTCAGGACGACGTCGAAACGGCGGGCGCCGGCGGCGCTCGCCGGCGCGTAGATCGAATCGCCCAGGCGGATCTCGGGGGCGAGCCCGTGCAGGAAGAGGTTCATGAACGACAGCCGCCGCGGCCGCGACACCAGCTCCTGGCCGAAGTAGGTGCCGCGCCGTACCCGTTCGAGCAGCTCGGGAGCCACGGCGCCAGAATCGCCGGAAGCGCCAGAATCGCCGACATCACCGCCGCGGGTCGCGGCGAGGAACCATTCGTAGGCGACGACCAGGAACCCGCCGGTGCCGCAGGCCGGATCGCAGAGGGTGAAGTCGGGATGCTCCCGCGGGTCGGGTTGGACGCAGCGGACGATCGTCTGGATGAGGAGGCGGGGGGTGAAGTACTGGCCGGCGCCCTTCTTGCCCTCGCTCGCCGCCTTTTCGAGCAGCCCCTCGAAGACCGCGGCCTTGACGTCGACCTCCAACGCCGTCCACTCGGTCTCGTCGATCAGGCCGATCAGGCGCTTCAGGTTGGCGGCCTTGTTGAAGCGCGAGACGGCGCCGGTGAAGATCTCCCCGAGGAGCCCCTCCTGCCTCCCCAGCGCGGTGAGCACGGCGGCGTAATGGTCCAGGAGCGCCGGCCCGGAGAGCGACGAAAGGCGCGGCCACGAGCAGTCGGTCGGCGCCCCGAAGCCGACCGCGGAAAGGTCGATCCGGCGCTCGTCGGCCATCTTGAGGAAGAGCAGGTAGGTGATCTGCTCGATATAGTCGCCGTAGTCGACCCCATCGTGGCGCAGGGTATGGCAGAAGCCCCAAAATCTCTGAACCAGGTCGCTCATGCTGCGATGGCCTCACAGAGCTTACGGTTAAAAAGGAGGATCAAGGCGGGGGTATGGTAACGGATTGCAACGCCTTATGGCAGCCCGGCTCGCCGGGACCAAAACGAAGCCAGTATGGTACGGTCCGACCGGACCCTCCAGAGGAGACGCGATGCCCTCGTCCTATGGCAGTCAGAGTATGGTCGATCCCCTGCGGCGGGTGTTGGTCAAGCGCCCCGATGCCGCCTTCGCCGTCGCGGACCCCGAGCGCTGGCACTACACCGGCCGCCCGGACTTGGACGCCGCGCAGCGCGAGCACGACGCTCTGGTTGAAATCCTCAAGGGCTTCGGGGCCGAGGTCTTCGATCACCCGGAGCCCCAGCCGGAGCGCGCCGACGCCCTCTACGTCTTCGATCCGGCCCTGGTGACCGACCGCGGGGCGGTCCTCCTGTCGATGGGCAAGGAGCTCCGGCGCGGCGAGGAGGAGGCCCTGGCGCGCCGGCTCTCGGCGCTCGGGGTGCCGATCCTCTATACCCTCTCGGGCGATGCCCGCGCCGAGGGCGGCGACCTCCTCTGGCTCGACTCCCGGACCCTGGCGGTGGGCCAGGGGTTCCGCACCAACGCCCAGGGGCTCGGTCAACTGCGCGAAGCCCTGGCGGATTCGGGCGTCGAGATCCTCCCGGTCGAGCTGCCCTACCACACCGGGCCGGAGGCCTGCCTCCATCTCCTGTCGCTCGTGAGCCTGGTCGACCACGACCTGGCGGTGGTCTACCCGCCGCTCCTCCCGGTCCCCTTCTGGCGGCTCCTTCAGGATCGCGGCTTCCGCCTGATCGAGATTCCGCCGGAAGAGCTCGCCACCCAGGCGACCAACGTCCTGGCCCTCGCCCCGCGCCGCTGCGTCCTGCTCGCAGGCAACCCGGTGACCGAAAGGCGGCTCCGGGAGGCCGGCTGCGAGGTCGCGACCTACCGTGGAAACGAGATCTCGCTCAAGGCCGAGGGCGGCCCCACCTGCCTCACCCGACCGCTCTGGCGGAGCGCCCGCGGCTAGACTCGACCGCCTACCAGCCGCACTTCCGGCCCTGGTTCTGCTGGTCGAGCCAGGTCTTTAACGGGGCGAAGTAGTCGAGGATCGCGGTGGCGTCCATCTTCTCGCTGCCGGTGATCGTCTTCAGGGCTTCCGGCCACGGCCGGCTCGCGCCCATCTCCAGCATCCGCGCGAGCGCCTGCCCGGCCTCCTTGTTGGCGTAGATCGAGCAGCGGTTGAGCGGCCCTTTCTCGCCGGCCACCTTGCAGAGGCCGCGGTGGAAGTCGAACTGGAGGATCTCGGCGAGGAAATACCGGATGTAGGGGACGTTTCCCGGCACGTGGTACTTGGCGCCCGGATCGAAGTCCTTCTCGCTCCGCGCGACCGGCGGCCGCACCCCCTGGTACTTCCGGCGCAGCTCCCACCAGGCCTTGTTGTAGTCGGCGGGCTTGATCTCGCCGGCGTAGACCTGCCAGCGCCACTGGTCGATGAGCAGGCCGAAGGGGAGGAAGGCGACCTTCTCGAGCGCCTTGTGGAGGAGGATGCCCAAGTCCTTCGAGGGATCGGGGACCTGGTCGATCAAACCGGCCTTTTTCAAGTATCCCGGGGTGACCGAGAGGGCGATGGTGTCGCCGATCGCTTCGTGGAAGCCGTCGTTGGCACTGTCCTCGTAGAGGAACGGCTGCTGATCGTAGGCGCGCTGGTAGAAGTTGTGCCCCAGCTCGTGGTGGATGGTCAGGAAGTCGTCGGCGTTGACCTCCGTGCACATCTTGATCCGCAGGTCGTTCTGATTGTCGATGTCCCAGGCGCTCGGATGGCAGACGACGTCCCGGTCGCGCGGCTTGGTGATCATCGAGCGCTCCCAGAAGGTTGCGGGGAGGGGCGCGAAGCCGAGCGAGGTGAAGAAGCGTTCGCCGTACTTCACCATCTCGACCGGCGTCGTGTTCTTCGCCTTGAGGCGTTCGGTCAAGTCGTAGCCCGGGTCGGAATGGGGCGGAGCGACGACGTCGAAGATGCTTTGCCAGTCCTGCGCCCACATGTTGCCGAGGAGGTGGGCGGGGATCGGCTGGTCGAGCGGCACCACCTGGCTCCCGTACTTCTCGTTGAGCTTCGCCCGCACGTAGCAGTGGAGCGACACGTAGAGCGGCTGGAGCTGGCCCCACAGGCGATCGAGCTCGGCGGTGAAGGCGTCCGGCGGCATGTCGTACTTCGAGCGCCACATCGCCCCGGTGTCGGCATAGCCCAGCTCCCGCGCCCCTTCATTGGCGAGGACGACGAGCCGCGAGTAGGGCTCGCGCATCGACGGCGAGATGGTGTGCCAGCCGAGCCAGGCGTCGAGGAGCGCCTTGGGATCGCGGCTCTTCTCCATCGTCGCTTCGAGGTCGGAGAACTCCAGGCACTTGCCCGCGCTGCCCTGGGGGCAGTACTTGCCGGAGCCGTACTGGGAGTCGAGCGAGGCCGCGAGCTGCGACAGCTCCGCCGTCTTCTTGGGATCGGCGGGCGCCGCCAAGGTCAGGCCGCGCTTCAGGAGATCGAGCTTGCGCGCCAGGTCGGCCGGCAGAGCGACGCCGTTCCACCGGCTCGCCTCCTTGGCGAGCTCCACCCCGACTGCGATCGCCTTCCCGTTCGCCTCGGCGGTCATGATCTCGGTGTCGTGGGTGATGTAGGTCTCCTGCACCCAGCTCGCGCGCTGGGCGTCGATCGACAGCAGGCGCACGCGCTCCTCGGCGTCGGCGACGAACTTCTTCGCCTCCTCGACGGTCGGTGGCGCCGGAGTCGCGGCGGTGTCGGCGGCGAGCGGGGCGTTGGCGCCGAGCGCCAGAGCCGCCCCGGCGAGGAGGATCGCGGTCAGGCGGAGGGTGCGGATCTCGCGCTTCATCAGGTCTCCCATCTCCATCAGGGTTGGAGCACCGCCGCCATCCGCTTCAGCCCCTCTTCGAGGTTGGCCATCGAGCAGGCGAAGGAGATGCGAATATGCTCGTCCGAGCCGAACGCCGCGCCCGGCACGACCGCCACCCGGGCCTCGGTGAGGAGGAATTCGGTCAGCTCGACCGAATCCCGGCACCCCGAGCGCCCGGATTCCAGGCAGCCGGAGATCCGGGGGAAGGCGTAAAAGGCGCCTGAGGGCGGCCGGCATTCGAAGCCCGGCAGCTCGTTCAAGCCAGGGATGAGGAAATCGCGCCGCGCCTGGTAGGCGGCGAGCATCGGCCCGATCTCGCCCTCGGCCTGAGTCAGCGCCGCGAGCGCGCCGACCATGGCGAACGAGGTGGGGTTCGAGGTCGCATGGCTCTGGATCTGCTCGACGGCGCGGATGACGGCGAGCGGCCCCAGGGTGTAGCCGATCCGCCAGCCGGTCATCGCGTAGCTCTTGGAGAAGGACCCCACGAGGACGACCGTTTCCGGGAACTCGGCGGCGAGGGACGCCGCGCTCGCATGCGGGACCGCGTCGTAGACCAGGCGCTCGTAGGTCTCGTCCGAGACGACGAGGATGTCGCGCTCCGCGGCCGTCCGCACGATCTCCCGCAGATCCTCCGCCCCGACCATGCCGCCGGTGGGGTTCGAGGGGGAATTGAGGAGGATGGCGCGGGTGCGGTCGGTGATGGCGGCGAGGATGGGGCCGGCGTGGAGGCGGAAGCCGTCCTCCCCCGAGGTGGGGACGAAAACCGGCGTCGCGCCGGCGAAGCTCACCTGATCGGGGAAGCTCACCCAGCAGGGGGAGGGGATGATCACCTCCTGGCCGGCCTCGTAGAGGGCGAGGGCGAGCTCGAAGAGCGCCGCCTTGCCGCCGACGGTGATCACCGTCTGGCCGGCGGTCCACGGCGAGCCGTAGCGCGCGCGGCAGGATTCGGCCACGGCCTGGCGGAGCTCCGGCGTGCCGCTCCCCGGGGTATAGCGGGTGAAGCCGCGGGCGAGCGCCTCGCGGGCGGCCTCGACGGCCACCGCGGGAGAGTTGAAATCCGGCTCTCCGGCCCCGAAGTCCACCAGAGAGACCCCCTGGGCCTTGAGCTCGGCGGCCCGGCGGGTCACACGAAGGGTGGCGGACTCGCTGATCCGCGTCATGCGCGTCGAGAGTTTCACGGGCGGGGATAGTATCAAAGCCGGGGACCGACCGGCCGAATAGAATCCGGCTGGTCCTTGTTCTCGTAGACGAAATTCGAGGGACCGAACCATGCTGAGCCGCGCCGCGCACCGATCGACCACCCTGAGCCCCGCTCCGCTCCGCTTCGCCCTGGCGGTCGCCTTCGCCGTAGCGGCCGGCGGTCTCGCCCTGGCGCCGGCCCCGGCCGCCGCGGCGATCCACGGCCCCGAGCAGGCGAAGCTGGCGCTCGCCGCCGACCGCACGGCCTACGATCCGGGGTCGACCGCCCACCTGGAGGCGCGGGTGACGATCGTCCCCGGCTGGCACGTCAACGCCCACAAGCCGACCTTCGAGTACCTGATCCCCACCGAGATCGCGATGATCCTGCCGTCGGGCTGGATGACGGCGGCCGTCCGCTACCCGGAGCCGAAGCTCCAGAAATTCGCCTTCGAGCCCGAGCCGCTCGCGGTCTACGACGACCAGATCACGATCGCCGCCGACCTGGCGCTCCCCAAGGGGGTCGCCCCGGGGAGCTATCCGGTCCGCGCCAGCCTCTCCTACCAGTCCTGCAACGACCGCCAGTGCCTGCCGCCGGTGACGACCGAAGCCAGGCTGGAGCTGCGGGTCGGCGCCGGCGGCCAGCCGGTCCCCGGGGTCTCCGGGAAGGTCGGGGCGGCCGGGGGCGTGGTTGGCACCGGAGCCGCCGGGGGCGTCAAGAGAGCGATCCACCCACCCGTCGCCGCGGCCGGCGAGGGGATCTTCGCCATGCTCCTCCTCGGGCTCCTGGGCGGGCTGATCTTGAACGTCATGCCCTGCGTCCTCCCCGTGCTCTCGCTCAAGGTCTTCGGCCTGGTGCGGAGCGCCGGCAACGGCCGCTCGGAGGTCACCGCGGGCGCCCTCGCCACGGCGGCCGGCATCCTGACCTCCTTCTGGGCCCTGGCGGCCGCCGCCATCGTGGCGCGCGCCGCCGGCGCGGCGGTGGGCTGGGGGGTGCAGTTCCAGCGTCCCGGCTTCGTCGTCTTCCTCGCCCTGGTGATCGTCCTCTTCTGCTTGAACCTCTGGGGGCTCTTCGAGATCCCCCTGCCGCAGCGGCTCGCCCGGCTGGGCGGCGCCGCGCCGCGCGAGGGGATCGCCGGCCATTACGCCTCCGGCCTCTTCGCGAGCCTGATGGCGACCCCCTGCTCGGCGCCGTTCCTGGGCACCGCCATCGGCTTCGCCCTCGCCCAGAAGGCGCCGTTGATCCTCGCCATCTTCACCGCCGTGGGCATCGGGATGGCCCTTCCCTATCTCCTCCTCGCCGTGGCGCCGGGCACCGCCCGCCTGCTGCCCAAGCCGGGGGCCTGGATGGAGAACGTGCGCGGGGTGATGGGCTTCTTCTTAGCCGCCGCCGCCGTCTGGCTCCTCTACGTCCTCGCCGCCCAGGTCAGCCCGGAGCGCCTGGCGGTGGTCGAGATCGGCCTCCTCACCCTCGCCCTCTTCGCCTGGCTCCGCCATCGCGGGGTGAGCGTCCTCCCCAGAAGCGCCACCCTCCGCAGCCTCGGCGCCGCCGGCATGGTCCTGGCCGTCCTCGGAACCCTCTTCCTCGCCACCGGAGCGGGGAAGCGGGAGAGCGTCCCGAGCACGACCGCCCAATCCGCCGGGCTCATCCCCTGGGTGACCTTCGACCGCACCCGCGCCGAGTCGCTCGCCGCCGCCGGAACCCCCGTCTTCGTCGACGTCACGGCCGACTGGTGCTTCACCTGCAAGGTCAACGAGCGGGCGATCCTGGACACCCCGGAGGTCGCCCAGGCCTTCACCGAGCACGCCGTGGTCCCCATGCGCGCCGACTGGACCAACCGAAACGACGAGATCGGCGCCTTCCTGGCCGAGCACGGCCGCTACGGCATCCCCTTCTACCTTCTCTATCTCCCGGGAGGCGAAGCGCAGGTCTTCAGCGAATTGCCGAGCAAGGAGGGGTTGGTGAAAGCGGTGCGGAAGGTAGGGGAACGGAAGATCGCGGCGCGGTAGGAGTCCGCTCAAGGATCTCATCTGGATCAACGAGTCAGCTTTTTCCCTGATAGGGGTAGGGAGAGCCGGTTGGATTCCCGGCCCCCCCTCCCTCCGAACCGGACGTGCGGATCTCCCGCATCCGGCTCTCCGGTTGGTGGTCTTACCTCCGAGAGGATTGACGGGCCTGAGCATAGGCTGCTTGGAAGGAGAACAACCCCTGCTCAGCAAAGAAGGCGTTAGGCCAGCGGTTGTGGTCTCGGCCCCGTGACCGTCCCTTGCGCTTTTGACGATGGCGCAGGAGGCTACGGAGACGCATCCTGATCCACTTGTCCAGCTTCTCAAAGACCGTCCAGTGGCTATGCTTGAAGTACTCAAACCAGCCCCTTTGGATCGGGACCAACTCCGAAACCACCCGCTGAAGGCTGTGCCCATTGGTGCGCTTGGTCTCCGCTCGGATCTTGTCCTGGAACTTCCGCAGGCTCTTCTTGCTGGGCCAACGAAGGCCCCTCTCGAAGTGGTAGCCCAGGAAGTCGAAACCACCACGCTGGGTGGCTTCGACGATCCGAGTCTTTTCGGGATGAAGCCGCAGTCCTGCCGCGGTGGTCCAACCCTCGACCTCCCTCAACGCACTTTGGGCTTCAGAGTGGCTGCGGCACAAGATCACAAAGTCGTCGGCGTACCGCACCATCTCATAGCCCAGTTGCGCCATGTGATGATCCAGAGGATCCAGGTAGATGTTGGACAACAGAGGGCTGATCACGGCTCCTTGCGGAGTTCCCCGCTCCGGAGTCCAGTGTTTCGCACTCTCCAGCACCTCCTGCCCGAGATAGGCTTCGAGCAGTTCCAGGACCTTGCTGTCGGCGACCTTGCCCCCCACCTGCTCCAGCAGCGGCTGGCGGGGAATCGTGTCGTAGAAGCTCTGGAGATCCGCATCCACCACGTGCACATATCCCGCGTTGAGAAGCTCAGCGACTCGACGCAGGGCATCCTTGGTCCCTCTTCCCGGTCGGAACCCGTAGCTCTGGGCTGCGAAATCCCGCTCGAAGATCGGTTCCAGCACGTTGCGCAATGCAGTCTGAACCACCCGGTCTCGAACCGTTGGAATCCCCAGAGGGCGTTTCTCCTTGCTCCCTGGTTTCGGTATCCAAACCCGGCGGATCGCCTGAGGGCTGTAATTCCCCTCTTGCAGCGAGACCGCCAGGAGTTGCAGGTTCTCCTCTAGGTGGGCCTCGAACATCCCGATCGTCACATGGTCCACGCCTGCGCTCCCATCGTTGCGCTTCACTTGCGTGAAGGCTGACTTCAGGTTGCGCAGCGAGCTGACCTTGTCGATCAGGCTGTACCACGTACCTCCTTTGACCCCCGACTCGAGGGCCGTCAACATGCGTGCGGTCCAGACATTGGGTTCCACCCAGGACCACCGGCCCGAGGTCTCTCCGGCTTGCTTAGCCCTTTCAGGCACTCCCGCCGGTTCGGCTTCCGTCTGGCTGTTCCTCATGCATCCACCTTCCTGTCCTCCTTGGCTCCACGCCCATTACGACGCTTCTGCGCTACTACGAAGACTCTGACTCCTCGGGGGGCTCCTTCACCCTCTCCCGAGGTCTCCCCGCTTCACGTCACCCGTTCCTCTGAGACCGTTCTGCCTTCAACCACCCCGTGCCCCCCCATCGCTGCTTTAGCACGCTACCCCTCAGCTCGATGGGCTTCCCTTGCAGGTCTGGGCTTCGCCGTTAGTCCGCGGGCTCGCCGAGCGCACAAGGCCGAATCAAGTTCGTCATCCTGCGGACCGGTCTCTCACCTCCGGTTGCTCCCCACCCCGCCTCACGGCGACGCAGTTACCTTTGGCTCCAGGCCGGAGAACGTATGCCTGGAGAGGACTTGCACCTCTCTGAACGAGTGCGCTCACGGGCGCACGGACCGCCGGCGTCCCGCCGGCATGGGCGGGGGTCGAGCCCGGCCGGAGATAAATCTCCGGGCTATGATTTGCGCCGGATGAATCCGGCTTCGCGTGGGCTGCGGTATACGAGCAAGTAGGAATTGGCTTCTAAGCTGGCTTCAGCCAGCGTAGCTCGTAGCGCGGAGATTTATCTCCGGGCGAGGCCGACGCCATGGCGCCCTACCCCGCCCCATTCCCTCTCTTCGCCCGCGTCCGCTTCAGATCCACCTCGACGGCAACGGCTCTTGCCGGCGACGACCGCCGGACTGCCGACGACGACCGCCGGGAAGGTTCAGGCACCGCGAGGCGCCCTTCCGAAACGCCCTACCCCGTCCCCGTCCCCTTCTTCGCCCGCGTCCGTCGCGCCCGGATCTCCTCCCGCCGCTTCTTAAGCTCGGCCTCGAAGCCCTCCCCCTTGGGGACGTAGAACTCCGTCCCGGCGAGGGCGTCGGGAAGGCAGTCGAGGCCGGCCGTCCCCTCTTCGGTGTCATGGGCGTAGACGTAGCCCGAGCCGTAGCCCAATCCTTTCATCAGCTTCGTAGGGGCATTGCGAATCGCCATCGGCACCGGGTCGGCGGGGCGCTCCTCGACGGTCTTTCGGGCTTCCCCGTAGCCTTTATAGATCGCGTTGCTCTTCGGAGCCAAGGCGAGGTAGAGCGCCACCTGGACGAGGGCGAGCTCGCCCTCGGGGGAGCCCAGGCGGTGGTAGGCCTCCCAGCCGGCCAAGGCCTGGGGGAGGGCTTGGGGATCGGCGAGCCCCACGTCCTCGCTGGCGAAACGGATCATCCGGCGGGCCAGGTAGAGCGGGTCCTCGCCGGCGGCGAGCATCCGGGTCAGCCAGTAGAGGGCGCCGTCGGCGTCGCTGTCCCGGAGCGACTTGTGGAGGGCGGAGATGAGGTTGAAGTGCTCCTCTCCCGACTTGTCGTAGAGGAGCACCTTCCTCTGCGCCACCCGCTGGACGGCCGCGGCGTCCACCCGCGCGATCCCCTCCTCCTGGGCGTCGGCGACCGAAAGCTCTAAGAGGTTGAGCGCTTTCCGCGCATCGCCCGAGGCGAGCTGGGCGAGGTTCGCGAGGGCGTCGTCGTCCAATGTCACCCCGGAGTCCCCGAGGCCCCTTTCCGAATCGGCGAGCGCTCTTCGGAGAAGAACGATCAGGTCGTCGGAGGAGAGCGGCTCCAGGACCACCACCCGACAGCGGGAGAGGAGCGCGGCGTTGAGCTCGAAGGAGGGGTTCTCCGTCGTCGCCCCCACGAGGACGATATCGCCCTTCTCGACATAGGGGAGGAAGGCGTCCTGCTGGGCGCGGTTGAAGCGGTGGATCTCGTCGACGAAGAGGAGGGTCCGCCGGCCCTGGGCGCGGCGCCTGCGGGCGGCCTCCGCCATGACCTCCTTGACCTCCTTGATGCCCGAGGTCACCGCCGAGAAGGGGAGGAAGCTCGACTGGGTGGCGTGGGCGATGATTCGGGCGAGAGTCGTCTTCCCGGCTCCCGGAGGCCCCCAGAAGATGAGCGAGGGCACCCGGTCGGCGGCGATGGCGCGGGCGAGGAAGCCGGACTCCCCCACCACCTTCCTCTGGCCGACCACCTCGTCCAAAGTGCGCGGCCGCATCCGCTCGGCGAGCGGCGAGCCGGCGCCAGGCGCCTCGTTCGCCGTCGCGTCTGCGGAGCGTGCCGGCTCCTGGTCGTCGAAGAGACCGGGCATCGACCGCTAGGAGATCCTCTCCACCTCGACCCGCGCGTCGTTGAAGCAGGCGCCTCCCCCGAGATCCGCCAGGGTGTCGGGCACGAGAGCGTTTCCCGTCGTCCCCGAGAGGGTGTTGTGGCTCCAGATCCCCTTGGGGAGGAAGACCACTCCGGGCCGCAGATCGGGGTTCCGGCGAGCCAGGCAGCGCACCTCTCCCAGCTCGTTCCACACCCGCACCCGGTCGCCGTCGGCGATGCCGCGGGCCGCCGCGTCGTCGGGATGGATCTCGAACGGCACCTGGGCGCGATGGAGCTCGCCCAGGGTCGAGCTGATGGTGCGGTTGGTGGCCGGCGAGACGAGGGCCAGGGGGAAGGCCGCCGTCCTCGGGTCCTCCTGGAAGGTGTAGAGACCGAACGGCGCCTCGCGGTCGAGCGCCTCGGGGACGAGGTGGACCTTGCCATCCGGAGTGAGCGGGAAGACGTCGACGAAGCCGATCGGGGTCGGCCCGGCATCGGGGAGGGTGATGCCGTTCGCCTCGATCTCCGCGCGGACCCGGCGCGAGGGACCGAGAGCCACCGCGGCGACCTCGTCCGCGGTCGACGGATCGCCCGGCCGGTCGAGCCCCAACCGCCGGCAGAGCTCGGCGAACACCTCCCCGTTCGGCCGCGCCTCGCCCACCGGCGGCACCGCCGGCCGGTTGCGGTAGAGGAGCATGGCGCCGTAGCCGCGGACGATCTCGTCGTGCTCCAGGAAGGTGGTCGCCGGCAGGACGAGGTCGGCGAAGCGGGCGGTGTCGGTCTGCACCTGGTCGAAAACCACCGTGAAGAGATCCTCGCGTTCGAGGCCGCGGCGCACCAGCTCCTGGTTGGGGAGGGTCGCGAGCGGATTGCAGTTGTAGACGAAGAGCAGATCGACCGGCGGCTCGGAGTCGGTGAGGAGCGCCTGGCCCAGGCGGTTCATGTTGATCGTCCGGGTCGGCGGCGGGACCGCGGCGGCGGGGTCGGCGAAGTCCCAACAGTTGGTGTTGCTCATCGTGTAGCCGCCGCCCCGGACCCGAAACTTCCCCCCCACCGCCGGGAGGGCGAGGGCGGCGGCCAGGGCCGAGCCGCCGTTCCGGTTGCGCTCCATCCCCCAGCCGGTGCGGACCACCGCGGGCGAGGATTCGGCGTAGAGCCGGGCGAAGCTCTCGATCTCCGCCGCGGCGAGACCGGTCGCTGCCGCCGCCCGCGAGAGCGTCCAGGGGGAGGCGCGGCGCCGCAGCTCCTCGGCCCCCTCGGCGAAGTCGGCGAGGAACCCGAAGTCGGCGCCGCCGTTTTCGAACAGCCAGCGGATCACCGCGAGGGCGAGCGGCAGGTTGCTCCCCGGGCGGGGCCCGAGATAGAGGTCGGCCTTCTTGGCGAGTTGGATGCGGCGCGGATCGATCACGACCAGCTTGGCGCCCCGGCGCTGGGCCTCCTGGATCACCGGCACGAGGTGGATCCCGGAGACCGACGGGTTGTGGCCCCAGAGGACGATGAGACGGGAGTGCACGTAGTCGGAGAGCGCCACTCCCGGCATCCGGCCGTAGAGCCCCGCCGCCGCGCTGGTCGAGGGCGCGGCGCACACCGTGCGGGCCAGGTTGGAGGCCCCCAGGCGGAAGAAGAAGCGGGCATCGGTCGTGTCCTGGGTGAGAAGGCCGTTCGAGCCGCCGTAGCAGAGGGGCAGGATGGCCTCCGACGCGAGCTCCCCCCGCTCGGCGTAGCGGGCGCGGACTTCGCCGATTTTTTCGGTCAGGAGGTCGAACGCCGCGTCCCAGGAGATGCGCTCGAACCGGCCCTCGCCCTTCCCACCGCTACGGAGGCCGGGGTAGAGCAGCCGCTCCGGCGCGTAGAGGTGATCGGCGAAGTGGCGGACCTTGTGGCAGATGAAGCCGGCGGTGAGCGGGTTCCGGTGGGTCCCCTCGATCCGCTCCACCCGGCCGTTCACCACCTCGACCTCCAGGCTGCAGGCGTCCGGACAGTCCAGCGCGCAGGCGGTCTGGACCGTCTCGCGGACCTCGCCTTCCGGCGCGACCTCCGGCATGATGGCGGACCCGGCGGACGGCTCGGTCTCCCGAGGAGATCGTAGGACTTCGGTCATGATGGAAATTCTCCCACCTCCAGGTGCCGGCCGCGCCTCAAAACGGGTCTCCCTCGCCGGTACTGGCTCCGTTTGAAATCCGAGGACGGACGACAGGACCCAGTACCCCCTCGCCGGAGATCAGGCCGGCGAGGCAGCCGCCGGGACCCCCTTCGCCGCTTCGACCGCCGCGATCACCGCGTCGGCGAAGCCGCTCGTGGTCGCCTCGCCTCCCAGGTCACGGGTCTTGATGTTCTGCCGCACGATGACGTCCCGCAAACCGGCGCGCAGGCGTTCGGCGACGTCGTCTTTCCCCAGGTGGCGGAGGAGGAGGACCGCCGAGCGCAGGAGAGCGAGCGGGTTCGCGAGGTTCTTGCCGGCGATGTCGGGAGCGCTGCCGTGGACGGCCTCGAAGATCGCCACGTCGAGCCCCAGGTTCGCCCCCGGCACCACACCCAGGCCGCCCACGAGGCCGGCGCAGAGGTCGGAGACGATGTCGCCGTAGAGGTTTTCGAGCAGCAGCACGTCCCAGTCCTCGGGCTTCGTCACCAGCTGCATGCACATGTTGTCGATGATCTTGTCGTCGCAGACGATCTCGGGGTAGCCCGAGGCCACCTTCCTGACGCATTCGAGGAAGAGCCCGTCCGAGAGCTTCATGATGTTGGCCTTGTGGACCGCCGTCACCCGCTTCCGGCCGTGGCGGCGGGCGTACTCGAAGGCGAAACGGGAGATCCGGGTCGAGGCCTTCTCGGTGATGATCTTGATGCTCTCGACGACCCCGGGGACGACGACGTGCTCCAGGCCGCTGTAGAGGTCCTCGGTGTTCTCGCGGACGATGATCAGGTCGACGTTCTCGAAGCGGGTAGGGATCGAGGGGAGCGAGCGCACCGGCCGCAGGTTGGCGAAGAGCTCGAGCTCCTGGCGCAGCTGCACGTTGACCGACTTGAAGCCGCCGCCCACCTGGGTCGTCACCGGCCCTTTAAGCGCCACCTTGGTGCGACGGATCGAGGCGATCGCCTCCGGCGGCAACGGATTCCCGGTCTTCTCGACCGCCTCCTTGCCGGCGATCTGGCGATCCCATTCAAGCTCCGCCCCGGCCGCCTCCAGCACCCGCACGGTCGCCTCCGCCACCTCGGGTCCGATACCGTCGCCTGCGATGAGGGTGATCGTCGTCTTACTCATGGCGGAAAGCGTATCACTCTACGGTCTCGCCCAAGTCCCGCCAGGAGAGGATCCGGCCCAGGCTCCGTTCCTGCGATTCCTCGCCGCCGTAGACGACGATTCGACCGGCGATCAATCTCACTCAGGGCCACAGCCCAGACCGACGAGCGTAGCGCCCGAGGGAAGCGCTGTCCTTTCCTTTAAGGGGCTCGGGCCCAGGCCCTCCTTCGGCAGCTACTTTTCTAGCGGTCGGAAAACGTGGGGAGGATGGCCGTCAGCGAATATGCAGAGCGCCCGGTTCGCATCGTACTGCCCTTTGGCAGCATGGCAGAGCTGCTCGGTTTCGTTCATCGCCTGGGTATCTAGCCGATCGATGATTCGGTCCAAGCGGCGGGTGGTCGCCTCGTTCTCTTTCCGGAGCGCTTCGTTCTCCTGCCGCAGACCGTCCGTGACTTTCGTCAGCTCCTGGCGCACTGCATTGGTGTTGGTGTTCATGGCAACCAGGTAAGCACCAAGGAGGCTACAGATGACTCCGATGAGGGAAATGATCGTAGCAGATACGACAAAGCCGCCCCAAGGGGGGGCGGCCTTATCGGCGGTCGGTTTCTTCTTCTCGGGAGATCCCGACATCATTTAGCAGGGCAGGAATTGGGGAGAGGAGCCGAGGATGCGAGGGCCGAGCTATCGACCACAAGCATGCTCTCGATCTTCTGGTGCTGGCGCTCCTCTACAGTCCCGCGCTCGATAAAGTACCACGACGACCTCGTCGGCACCACATTCAAGTGGTGAGCCGAGGTCGGAAGCTTCACTCCCTGCTCTGAGACGAGCCGGTCCTTGTCCGGGTCGATCGTATAGAGGAACCAGTCGTCCCCCTTCCGGCCCAACAGATAGAGCATTCCTCCCTGCGCATAGAGACCAGAGGCGACGGTGAAGCTTTCAAGCTCCGCGTAGTGCTGGGGGGCGTTTTTCGGGCCGGTCAAAGGCGTCTTGAAGTCCGGGCGTATACTCAGCTCTTCCGGGAAGGCTGCAAGCTTCTTCGGCCTGGCACCGGGCGAGACTTTGTAGATAGCAGGATGTTTGTCCATCGCCACGAAGTAGGCCGTGCTGCCGATCGTCGTGATGTAGCTATTGCCGGTGAGATAGAAGGAGTCATCGGCTAGCGGTAGGAGCATCTCGGGTCCGCCCGAACCGCTGAGCGGCACGCGGAAGAAACCGCGAACAGCCTCGGTCGGCGTTTTTCCGAGGACGCCATAGGCGACCAGGGATTCGCCGGCCACCTTCCACTGGTTCATCGAACCCACCCGGTAGCCGTTCGCGTCCTTCTGCTGAAGCAAGAGCGGCTGTCCGGTCGGATGGAACTCCTTGTCGAGCCGTAGGAGCGAGCCGTTGGCGAGCTCCAGCAGGTACCCGGAGCCATTGACGGGCGAGACCGCGGTAGGGAAAAACTTCTCGCCCTTCTTGGCCTGGAAGTCCGGCAGCGTCTGAGGCTCCCCGAGCGAGCTGTAGGCGAGGAGTTTGTCTTGGAGGGGGTCGACAAGGACGAGGCTCTGGCGGTCGTCCCTCCATACAGCCCCGCTGATCCACGAGGGGCGCTCCTTTAACTCGATGCGATAACAGGGGGACCCGGCAACGGCCGACGAACTCGCCAGCAGGAAGCCCGCGACGGTGGCGAGGAGAGCCGGGACAGCACTCTTCTTCGAGATGTCCATGAGCAGATCTCCAAAAAGTTCGTCAATAGTAGTGAAGGTCGCAGCCGGCGCCGCCATAAACGCAACGGGCACCATTGGCGTCATAGGACAATCCGTCGCCTTGTGTCGTGGCGCCGGGCAGGGATGAAGCCTGACAGCGCCCAACCTCGGGGAACTGCCAGACAGTGGACGACCGGGCTTTGTTCGCCTCCCCGCCCGTGCCCAGGAAGGGCCAGATCACCAGGGCGAGCCCCAGCACTCTGAGCATTCGGAAAACGGCCTTTGCCATCGACGGTACCCTCCTAAGTGAAATGGCGGACGAGCTGCGGGCAGCGGCTACGCCATAGCTTCGCGCGGTCGTTCTTCTCTCGGCATCCCCACTGAGAATGTTCAAGAGGCCGCTCTTCCGGCCAAAATTTACAGTCTTTCCCAAAATTCTACTGGCACTAGACTTCCCATGTCTAGTGCCCGGTCATAGAGTAGCCGACTTCCGCTACATCTCGCACCGAATCTTACCTCAATAAGGTACCGAGTGGCGTATCGCGAAGCCTTGGCTGCATCGCCTGAGTTGCTCTCTAGGAGACCAAGGTGCAGCTAGCCACGAAAAGCGCGCCCGAAAACGCGCGAATGCGGGATCGATGCCCCTGTGTCGCCGAAGACACCCTTACTGTCGGAATTGTTTAGCTCCAGTCGACCCGAAGGGTTGAGCCCGAGTGGGAGCCCCTGGCGTTCGACTTTTCTCTTCATAATTCCGACGCCTCCTCACTGAAAGACGTGAAAATCTCGCTTGAACCATCTCAAGGCGAAAATGAAGCATCCCCTTCCCGTTGTCATAGACAAATGATCTCGGCACCAGGGAAGACAGGATCGGCCGAGCACATTTTTCTTCAAAGAAGAAGTGTAAGACAACGAGCCAGACGGGACACCGGATTTCGCTGAAGATGGATATGAGATGAAGGGGATTCGATAGGGGTGTACCTATATTTGCCTCTTCCTCTAGAGGACTTTTCACTTAGCGAAACTTGAATGTCGCCGAAAGATACCAAAAGGGACAGTAGACCCGTTGAATTGTGACTCTTTGCAGGTTTTGCGGGTTGGGTGTTCAACCCTTCACCAGGGCCAGATGCATGGGGTTGGGCGCGAAGAGCCCCCGAAACTCGGGGTCGCGCAGGTAGTTGACGCGGTCAACGAGAAGCGGCTCGGTGCTCGCGAGGAAGCAGCTCCCCCGAGGGAGGCAGGCGCATCACCTCATCCGGGGCAAGGAGGGGGCGCCCGCTCTCGGTGCTGGAGTGCTGGCTGCTCTGCTGTGGACAGGGTCGGGCGGTTGAGCTCTGGCCGGTCGAGCGGTTCTCGCTGGTGCTCAAGACCGTAGTCTGGCCGGTCCTCTTGCTTAGATACTCGGCAGTCTGTACGTCATTGGTGCCAAGTGAGCCTTCTCAGATGCGGCCATCGACAGGAGGTGGAAAGTGGCCGGCGAATCCCTGGTCGCCTACGGCGTCCTCGGAAAAACGCCGACCGAGGCTGTACTCGAAGGCGAAACGGGAGATCCGGGTCGAGGCCTTCTCGGTGATGATCTTGATGCTCTCGACGACCCCGGGGACGACGACATGCTCCAGGCCGCTGTAGAGATCCTCGGTGTTCTCGCGGACGATGATCAGGTCGACGTTCTCGAAGCGGGTAAGGTCTCCCCCAAATCCCGCCAGGAGATGATCCGGCCCAGGCTCCGGGCAGATTCAAAGTTCAACTTTCAATCTGCCCGTTCCCGACGGAGAGGGACGAACGCTCCTCCTACCCGCGATCGATCGCCAGGGGGTACTGGAGCGTCTTCGCCAGCCAGTCGCCGTTCTCGCGGGCGACGGCCAGGAGGTTCTCGGTCAACCGGTCGCGCTGGTCGTAGAGCCGATAACCCTCCCGCGGCCGCAGGTAGCCCTTCACCCGGGAGTCTTCGGCGATGGCGGCTTCGAGGCCGATCTCTTCCGCTCGGCGGGCGTGGCGGTCGCGGTTGTCGAGGAGGGCTTTGACTAAAAAGGGGAGGAGCATCGAGTAGTCGCCCTGGAGGCTCTCGGTCGTCTGCAGGTAGGTGTCCTTGTCGACCTTCCCCCAGGTGACCGCCTCGGCCGGCGGGCAGGAGGAGAGCGAGCCCTCGGTGATCGGCGCGGAGACGATCTGCACGTCGAAGGTATAGCCGCGGACGTCGGGCAGGCCGAAGATCTGGCCGAGCGCCGGCTCCGGCTGCAGGCTGTAGTTCTTCGGCACCCCGCCGCCCAGGATGAGCGTCGCGAGCGAACGGGCCTCGCTCTCGAAGAGCCCCCAGTAGTGGTAGGCGCAGCTCTCGAAGACCTCGGCGTGGAGGTCGAGCCGGAAGTCGTACTTGGGCACGAGCCCCGCCTTCTCCATGGCCCAGAGCTTCATCGAGTTCAAAAACAGGCTGCCGTCCCCGGGCGCCCCCACGAGGACCGGCAGCGCGAGCCTGTGGCAGGTGGCGAGGAGGCCGGGGCGGATGCCGTTCTGACCTTCCTGGGCGGCGTAGATCCGCCCGAGGAGATAGCGCAGCTCGGTGCCCGCCATCTCTTTCTGGAACTCCGGCCTCGTCAGGCAGGCGGTGGCGAAACGGTCCTGGTCGAAGAGCACCGCCTCCTCGAAGGCCATGTCGGTCACCCGGATCGTCCCCTCGTCGCGGAGGGCGCCGTCGTCGGCGAAGATCGGCACCTCGAAGACCGGATCCTTGTGCGCGTCGAGGCTCCGGTGCCCGTCGTGGTAGCAAACCGCGTCGGTCGTCGAGAGGTAGGCCACCCAGCCGGTTTCCAAAAGCGGGATGAGCCAGGCCTGGTGCTGCCCCGAGACGGTCACCGGGCCGGCGATCGCGAGGGTCAGCGGGCAGCCGGCGCCGATCGCCTGGTCGAGGATCTTGTAGAGCCGCCTCAAGTACGCGCCGCCGAAGGCCGGCAGGCAGTGGGTGAAGAGGTCGTCGAGCGTGGCGCACTCGTCGACCCGGCGCACCTCGACCGTTTTTCGGGGTTTTCCCGCGGGCCGATCCCCGGGATGCCCGGGATCCCCGGGGTGCTGGTCGTCCGTCATCTCAGATCCCTCCTCCTCTGATCCGAAGGGATCTTACGCGAAGAGGTTCTTCACCCGATCGACGATCCCCCGTTCCTCGCGGACCGGCTTGCCGGAGAGCTCGGCGAGCTTCCTGAGTAGCTCGACCTCCTCTTCCGAGAGATCGCGCGGCTCGGGGACCTCGACCTCGACCACCGCCACGTGATCGCCCTTGCCGTGACCGTCGAGGCGCGGGATGCCGTGGCCGCGGAGGCGGAAGTCCTTGCCATGGGCGGTGCCGGGGGGCACCTCCAGGGTGGCGTGGCCGTGGATCGTCTCCACCTCGACGTTCGCTCCCAGCACCGCCTGGGGATAGGAGATCCCCACCTTGGAGAGGACCGTCGAGCCCTCGCGATGGAACTGCTCGTGGGGCTTGACCTGGATGACGACGTAGAGGTCGCCCGTCGGACCGCCGCGGCGGCCGCCCTCGCCCTCGCCGGTCAGCCGCAGACGCTGTCCGGTGTCGACCCCGGCGGGGATCTTGACCGAGGTCGAACGCTCGCGCTCGACGAGCCCCTGGCCATGGCACTCCTTGCAGGGGTCCTTCACCACCTGCCCCTCGCCGTTGCACTGCGGGCAGGTGCGGGCGACGGTGAAGAAGCCCTGGCTGAAGCGCACCTGGCCGCGGCCGCCGCAACCGGTGCAGGGGACGGGCTTGGCGTTGCTGGCGCTCCCCGAGCCCGAGCATTTGGGACAGGTCTCGAGCCGCGGGATGCGGAGCATCGTGTCGGTGCCGAAGGCCGCCTCCTCGAAGCTCAGGGTCAAGTCGTAGCGCAGGTCGGCGCCCCGGGACGGTCCGCCGGGGGCTCCCCCGCGCCGGGCGCCGCCGAAGCCGAAGAGGTCGCCCAGGATGTCCGAGAAGTCGGCGAAGATCGTGGGATCGAAGCCGGCGCCGCCGGCGCCCGCCACCCCCTGGTGGCCGAAGCGGTCGTAGCGTGCCCTTTTCTCGGTATCGGAGAGGACGGCATAGGCCTCCGCCGCCTCCTTGAACTTCTCCTCCGCCTCGGCGTCCCCCGGGTTCCGGTCGGGGTGGTACTGCACGGCGAGCTTCCGGTAGGAGGCCTTGATCTCCCCGGCGGCGGCGGTCTTCGACACCGTCAGGACTTCGTAGTAATCGCGTTTCGTCGTCGCCATCTCGTTCTAACCTTTCGCCGCGTCGCCGGAGGCTTTGGAAAGCATGACGTCTGAAAGCGTGCGCGAGACCGACGACAGATCGAAGATCGCCGCCTCGAGCTCGGCGCGCTGCTCGTTGGTCTTCGCCACCCGCGCCTGGAGAAGATTCTCGTGAATGCGCTTCGAGTCGTCCTCCGGCAGCATGTCCCGGAACTGCTCGTACACTCTCTCGTTGCTGTAGATGAGCCCCTCCAGGCGGTTCTTCAGCTGGCGGATCTCGCGCTTCTCCACGTCCGACTTGTTGTTCTGGTCCGCCTCCGCCACCAGCCGGCTGATCTCGTCCTGCGACAGGCCGCCCGAAGGATTGATCTGCATGCTCTGCGACAGGTTGGTCGCCATGTCGCGCGCCGCCACGTTGACGATGCCGTTCGAGTCGAGGGCGAAGGTGACCTCGATCTGCGGCACGCCGCGCGGCGAGGGAGGGATGCCCACCAGCTCGAAGCGGCCGAGCGACTTGTTCTCGGCGGCGATCTGGCGCTCCCCCTGGACGACGTGGACCTCGACCGTGTCCTGGTTGTCGACGACGGTCGTGAAGATCTGGGTGTTCTTGGTCGGGATGGTCGAGTTCCTTTCGATCAGCTTGGTGAACAAGCCGCCGTGGGTCTCGATTCCAAGCGACAGCGGGGTGACGTCCAGGAGCACCAGGTCCTTGATGTCGCCGCGCAGGATGCCGCCCTGGATGGCCGCGCCCATGGCGACCACCTCGTCGGGGTTGATCTCCCGGTTGGGCTTCTTGCCGAAGATCCGCTCGACCGTGTGGATGACGAGCGGGGTGCGGGTCTGGCCGCCTACCAGGAGCACCTCGTCGATCTGGTCGGGGCGCAGACCGGCGGCCCGGAGGGCGTCCATGCAGGGCGCGGCAGTGCGCTCGACGAGCTCCGCCACCAATCCCTCGAAATGGGTGCGGGTGAGCGTCCGCGCCAGGTGGCGGGGGCCCATCTCGTCGGCCGAGATGAACGGCAGGTTGATCGCCGCCTCCTCGGCGGTCGACACCTCGCACTTGGCCCGCTCGGCCGCCTCCTTCAAGCGCTGGAGGGCCATGCGGTCGGCGCCCAGGTCGATCCCGGTCTCCTGCTGGAACTCCTCGATCAGCCAGTTCATGATCCGCTGGTCGAAGTCCTCGCCTCCCAGGTAGGTGTCGCCGGCCGTCGAGCGGACCTCGAAGACCCCCTTGGCGAATTCGAGCACCGAGACGTCGAAGGTGCCGCCTCCCAGGTCGTAGACGGCGATCACCTTGTTCGCCTCCTGGCGGTCGAGGCCGTAGGCGAGGGCGGCGGCGGTGGGCTCGTTGATGATCCGCAGAACCTCCAGGCCCGCGATCCGCCCGGCGTCCTTGGTCGCCTGGCGCTGCGAGTCGTCGAAGTAGGCAGGGACGGTGATCACCGCCTCGCGCACCTCCTCGCCGAGAACCTCCTGGGAGAACTCCTTGATCTCGGCCAGGATGAAGGCGGAGATCTCCTCCGGGCTGTACTGGCGGTCGCGGATTTCGATCTTGACGTCGCCGTTGGGCGCCCGGGTCAAAGTGTAGGGGAGGATCTCCCGCGCCCTCGCCACATGGGGGTCGTTGAGCTTCCGGCCGATCAGGCGCTTGACCGCGAAGACCGTGTTCTGCGGGTTGGTGATCGCCTGGCGCTTGGCGATCTGGCCGACCAGCCGGTCGCCCTCCTCGGCAAAGGCGACGATCGACGCCGTCGTGCGGCTCCCCTCCCGGTTCGCGAGGACCCGAGGGGTCAACGCGTCGACCACCGCCACACAGCTGTTGGTGGTCCCCAGGTCGATGCCGATGATCTTGCTCAAAGCAGCTTGCCTCCGCGAACGAACTCGTCTCGGTCTCTGATTCCGTCTCGATCTCTACCGCCCTCTCTACGTCCGGCCCTTACCCAGAAGGGGTGCGCCCGCCGGGCGCGACGCGCCCAGTGTCCGACGGCGCGACAGCGCGACGGCGCGACGGCGGCCCGGACAGGGGCGTAACCGGCCAGACGGCCGGTGGACGCGGGGATCGTTCTTCGTATTGTAGCTCGCCCGAGCGAACGCGCCTTACAGGATCGGGATGCCGCCAGTGCCTCCGGCATCCCCGGCTTCCGACGCCTTCTCGGCCGGAACGCCGACCTTCACCATGGCCGGGCGCAACAGGCGGTCGTGCATCATATAGCCGCGTTGGAACTCCTCGACCACCGTCGGACGGTTGACCGTCGGGTCTTCCTGGCGCATCACCGCCTCGTGCATGGCGGGATCGAAAGCCTCCCCCTTGGCTGCGATCTCCTTCACCCCGTAGCGGCGCAGCTGGTCCTGGAACTGGCGCAGGGTCATCTCGACGCCGCGCTTCAGGTCGTCGGACGAGCCCTGGGCGCTCAAGGCCCGCTCCAGATTGTCGACCACGGTCAGGAAGTCGCGCACGGGCTCCATCAGGGCGTAGCGCTTCGCATCCTGGCGCTCGCGATCGGTGCGCTTCCGGAAGTTGTCGAAGTCGGCGAGCGTCCGCATCGAGCGGTCGCGCAGATCGGCGATCTCGCGGCGCAGCTTCCCGACTTCGGCGATGTCGGCAATGTCGGCGATATCGGCGGCATTGCCGGCATTGCCGGCATTGGCGGCATTGGCGGCGTCTGCGGCACCAGGGGCGCCGGAGCTCTCGGCCCCCTCGACCGCCGCCACCGCCGCGCGCATCGCCGATTCGAGGTCGGAATCGCCCCCGTCCAGGTCGAGCTCGGCGACTTCCGCGGTATCCACGCCGTCCGAGCTCACAGCCTTTTTCTCTTCGTCTGCCATCCGTCTCTCTCCTGCCCCCTCGTTTCGGGTGGCGCTATCGTTTCTCGGGCTCGCCGTCGAAGCTGTCGGCCAGGGCCCGGCTGAGAGTCTCTCCTAGATAATGAACCAGTGGAATGACCTTCTGATATTCCATCCGCGACGGCCCGAGGATGCCCAGGGTGCCGAGCGGGCGGTCGCCGCCCCCGTAGGTGGTGGCCACCAGGCTGAAGTCGAGCTCCGAAGTCAGGTCGCTGTCCTCGCCGATCAGCACCCGCACCCCACGCCCCTGGATGCACTGGTTCAGCATGCGCACGAGGCGGGCCTTGTTGGCGAAGGTGTCGAACATCCGGCGCACCCGCTGGATGTCCGCGAGCTCGGGTTGGGCGAGAAGGGAGGTCGTGCCGTCGACCAGCACCTCCGGCCCCTGTTCGAGGTCGAGCCCGTTCTTCGCGAGCTGCAGGGTGAGGGCCAAGGCGCGGTCCATCTGCGCCTTCTCCTCGACCATCAGGCGGAGCAGCCGCTCGCGGATCTCCCGGAGGGTCAGGCCGCAGAACTTCTCCGTCAGGTAGTTGGCGCTCCGCTGCAGCTCCTCGCGGGTCATCTCCTCCTCGGTCTCGATCACCTTGTTGTCGACGAAGCCCGAGGTCGAGACGACGACGCAGAGCACCTTGCGCCCGGAGAGGGGGACGAAATCGACCGCCTTGAGCGCCGTCTCGCCGAGGGCGGGGGTGATGACGATCCCCACCTGGTGCGACAGCTCGGAGAGCAGATGCGAGGTCGCCCCCATCATCTGCTCGGGATCGGCGCTGCCGGCCGCCAGGTGCTCGTCGATGTAGCGGCGGTCGCGGGCGGAGACCTTCCGGGTCTGCATCAGCGATTCGATGAAGAGATGATAGGCGGCACGGGTCGGCACCCGGCCGGCCGAGGTGTGGGGCTGGGCGAGGTAGCCCGAGTCCTCCAGGTCCGCCATGACGTTGCGGATCGTCGCCGCCGAGAGACCGAGTCGACCGCGCTTGGCGACCGAACGCGAGGAGACCGGCTCGGCATCCAGCATATAGGTGAGAATGATGTCCTTGAGGATCTCCCGATCCCGGGCGGTCAGCGTTCCAGTGCTCCTTGAATCCGCCATAGTCAGACGCCTTCTCTAAGATACCTCTGCACGCGGTTTCCTGCCGGTCCACCCGGAGACTTAGCACTCTCGTACGGAGAGTGCCAGGAGAACGATACCCGAGAAGCCCCCTTCTGTCAATCCAAACCCTTGAACAGAAGGGACTTCCCGATCCCGCGGCAGCTTGGAGGCCGGGCGGGGAAAAGGCCTCACGAGCCCGTGTTTTTGGCGATCGAAGCCGATCGCCCCCGAGAAGGTTCGGTGAGGGGGCGATCCGCTTTTGAGAGAAATGGCACGACGGACGGCGGCTCTCCAGCCCTTCGTTTCGATCCCTCGATCCTAACCAGGGCCCCCGTAAGGGGCCCCCTCTTGTGCGCCCCGGCCGGGGAGGCCAGCTCGGGGATCCGAGCCGGCGTCCTGGACGATCCGCAGATCCGCCGTCTGGGTTTCTTAGCTCTTCCGATCGGGTAGCGATTTTGTCACGACTGGAGAGCCCCGATCGACGAACCAGAACCGCCCCTGGAGCACGAGGTCGAAGGCCAGGGTGACAGCGCCGGAGTCTGGCGGCAGCGGATAGGAGAGCTCCAATTCGACCGTTTCCGTTGGGCCGACGTAGCGGCCGAGTGGGGTACGGCCGGCGTTTTCCTCCCGCACGATGCCGGCAGCGTCCAGCAGACGGATCCCCAGGCAGACGTTGCCATAGGCGAAGGAGCCGTCGCTGACCCAGCCGCGCCGGCCGCCGTTGCCGATCCGCACCACCATCTTGAGCCTCCTGCCGTCCTTGGAGAGGTGGCACTCCTGAACGTCGATCCAGGCCCGCCAGGGCTTGGCCGCGCTCAAGCCGAGGATGCGGGTCCTCTCGACCTGACAGACGACGAAGTTGATCGGATACGGCGTGTCGAACCTCCTCTCGATCTCCTGGAGCGACTCCTTGTTCTTCTCGAAAAGACCGTCGAAGACGAGATAGCTTTGGACGGTCGCGAAACCCGCCTTCTTGAGGGCTTCCATGAGGCCATCCGGGTGGAAGGGCGCCTCCAGGGTGCCGTACGTCGCGGTTTCCGCGAGGAGGTTCTTCTCCTCCGGGCTCCCGGGCTCCGGCATGACGCCCTCGACGATCACCAGCCGTCCTCCCGGCGCGAGCATCGCGCGGAGGTGCCTGAGGACGGCGGCGGTGTCGACGAAGTGATGGAGGCAGTCGTAGAGGACGATGCCGTCGAAGCGCTCCGGCAGGGTTTCGGTTTCGATGTCGAGCCGTCTGAAACGGATCGACTCTGGAGTACGGCCGAGCGGAGGGTACCGCAATCCTTCGATGCGCTCTGCGGCAATCTGCAAGAGGTTCTCGGCAATGTCGATACCGGTTACGTCGTAGCCGAAGCGGTAGAGGATCTCGGAAAGCCAGCCCGGCCCACAGGCGACATCCAGGAGTCGGCTCTCGCAGGGCAGATCGAGGGCGGTCAGGAGGTGCGCGACGTCGTGGAAATAGAGGAGATGCGCCGGCTCGACCTCGGCCTCGATCGTGTAGAACGGCTTGGTCCGCAGGTTGTAGGCGGCCCACTCTGGAAGCTTCCGGGCGTAGTCTTCAGCACTCTTCTTGAAGGCGGCGACCGCGGCTTGGTCGGTGGGCGCAACCTCGATCGTACGATTTTTCCGAGTCTTCCACATGCGTCGCTCTGTGACCGCACAAGTGAAGCGTACCACAGGGCCGCCTCCCCTGTCGTCGTGAGATCGACAGCAGTCGAGCGAGACCTTCCCCGATCTTCCTTGATGCCGGGTGAAGCTTCCCAGGGTCCGGGTCAACCATCCCAGCACCTGGGAAGGCTATCCCTGGGCCGGGAAAGCTTTCTGAGAGCCCGGTCAAGTTCCCCCGCAGCGGAGAAAGTTTTCCCGGCGCTTCAGCAAAGCTTCCCGGTACCAGGGGAAGCTTCCCCGATACGCGGAAAGCTTTCTCGGCCTCCGGCGAAGTTTCCCTGGCGCGCGGAAAGACTTCCCGGTACCGGGCGTGAAAAATCCAACCGGCGCATAAAGGACTTCGTAGAGACCCGCGGCGGCTTGGGAGCCGGGCGGCGAAAAGTCCCCGCAAGGTGAGGCGAGCCTTGCCGGGGAAGGGTGGGGAGCATATCGTAGGTATGTGGACGGCGCGCTTTCCGGGCTCACCTTCTCTCTGGTCGGACCCGGGCGGGTCGGCGTCAGCCTGGCGCGCTGGGCGCTCGCCTGCGGGGCGCGGATCGTGAGCGTCGCCGGACGGACGGGCGAAATCAACCGCCGCGACCCCGCCCTGCCGCCAGCCGGACCGCTCGCCGGCCTCTCGACCGCGGGAGAGGATCTGCTCCTCGTCGCCGTCCCCGACGGCGCTCTCGCCGGAGTGGCGGCGGAGCTCGCCGGGCGGCCGCAGGCGCGGGTCGTCCTCCACACCTCGGGGAGCCAGCCCGGGGCGGTCCTCGCCGCCCTCCGCGGTTCTAGTGCGACAGGGGACCTGCCGGGGGACTCGGCGGTCTCGGCGGTCTCAGCGATTTCGACGGTCTCAGGCGTAGGCTCGTTCCATCCCCTGAAAGCCTTCCCCCGTCCGCTCCCCGATCTGGCGGAGGCGCGCGGGGTGTTCTTCGCGATCGACGCCGATCCCGCCGCCCGCGCCTTGGCAGAGCGCCTCGCCGCTGCCTGGGGAGGGGTCGCCGCCGACGTGCCGCCCGAGGCCCGCACCCTCTACCACCTGGCGGCGAGCCTCGCCGCCGGCGGCGTCGTCACCCTCCTCGCCCTCGCCGGAGAGATCGCCGGCCGCCTCGGCCTCCCCCCCGAGGTGGAGAGCGGCTATAGGGTGCTCGCCCAGGGAGCCCTCGCGGCTGCTCTCGAAGGCGGTCCGGGCGGCAGATCGGGCAGCGGGTCGAGCACGGTCGGCGCCCTCACCGGGCCGGTCGCCCGCGGCGACGGCGCCACCTTCCTCCGCCAGATCGAGGCGCTCTCCGGCCTCGCCCCCGAGAAGGTGCCCCTGGTCCTCTTCCTCGCCCGCGAAACTCTCCGCCAGCAAGCACGAATGGGAACCCTCGACGAGGGTCATGGTTCGCTTTTGAGAGAAATCGAACGCCTCTCAGCGGCTTTCTAGTTCTTTTTTAGACCTCCTCTATCTGGCAATCAAAAAATATTAGGATTCCGCCCAACTATGGGTGCGGGAAGCTCGTTCTTCCTTCCTTCTCTCGCTTTTGCTTCTGAATCCGGTATGGCCTCATCCCAGTTTCATAGACATGCTACGCTTTTATTTATCCAAGGACCATTGACATCCCTCGCGATGCTCATTACCGTATTCCTCAGATTCATACGATGTTCTCACCTCCATGGCGATGCTGCCTGGGGGTGAACGCGACTAGCGCGCGGAAAGGCAGAAGAAAGTATGAACAGCACAGCGAAATCGGAGGTGCCGTCGAGAGGAACCCCGTCGTCCCTCGCCGCCACTGGCCGGTTGAAGCCCGAACGGGTGGCGCTCCTCCTCAACAAGCTTCCCAAGTGGCGGATCTCGCCGGACGGCAAGTCCCTCTTCCGAACCTTCAAGTTCACCGACGAGGGCACGCCGCTCGCCTTCGCCAGCTTCGTCATGACCCTCGCCACCCAGGCCCGCCACTTTCCGGCCGTCATCCTAAACCAGAGCACGCTGACCTGCCGGCTCACCACTCCGGCGGCGGGCGGCCTCACCCTGAAGGATTTTGAAATGGCCCGGAGGATCAGCCTTCTGTCCTGACCGGGCCCCGAGCTACCTCATCCCTCCCGACTCGTCTGGTCGTCCTCTCCACAAACTATCAGGGCCCCCGAAAGGGGGCCCCGCTTGTGTGCCGAGCGCCTCGCGGGCGAAGAGATCTAAACTCTCCCCCCGCCCGCGCGTAGTATCAGGCGATGGGCCGGCGGAGATCCAAGCGAAAACGAGGTCCGGGGACGTTCCAGCGCCTCGAAGGGTTCGTCCGCGAATACACGGCGGGCCTCTCGGCGCGGGAGCTCCAGCGGCTGTTCGACCGTGACGCGCAGAACGCCTACTCGGTCCTCACCCGCGAGCACTCCCTGGAGACGGAGCCGAAAGGCCGCCTCAAACGGTTCCTCTTCCGACTCAAGGTCGTCTTCCTCGGGCTCTCCTACAAGCTCACCCCGCCGCGGCGGCTCCTCTTCGCCGTTTCTCTCCTCTGCGCCTTCGTGGGCCTCCTCAACGTCACCGTGAAGGAGACGATCCGGGGCCACATTGTGTCCGTCGAGTTCTCCCCCCTCTGGTACCTCGCGAGCATCGGCGGGCTCCTCTTCCTCCTCGCCCTGGAGCTCGTCGACCGCATCCGGGTGCGCGACGAGCTCGAAGTGGCGCGCGAGCTTCAGGCCGAGCTCCTCCCCCGTAAGGTGCCCGATCTTCCCGGCTACCTCTTCGCCCACTCCTACCGCACGGCCAACGAGGTGGGCGGCGACTACTACGACTTCCTCTCTCTCCCCGATGGGCGCCTCGCCCTCATGGTGGGCGACGCCTCGGGCCACGGCATGGCGGCCGGCCTCGTCATGGCGATCGCCAACGCCACCTGGAAGACCGCCTTGGATCTCGACCCGGCGCCCGAGCGCGTCCTCGCGCTCCTCAACCGGACGCTCTGCCGCACCCGCGGCAAGCGCACCTTCATGAGTGTCTTCTACGCTCTCCTTGATCCGGTGACGGGGCAGCTCGAATATGTCTCGGCGGGCCACCCCTTCCCCTTCCTCCGCCGCGCCGACGGGCGGGTCGAGGAGCTCGGAAAAGGCGGGCTGCCGCTCGGCATCCGCGACTCCCTCAAGGTCCAGCCGGGGACGACGACGCTCGCCCCCGGCGACCTCCTGGTCCTCTATACCGATGGGCTGGTGGAATCGACCGACCCCCGGGGGAAGGAGGCCTTCGGCTTCGATCGCCTGCAGAGGTTCGTCGCCAACGGTGGCGACCCCCAGATCCTCCACGACCGCATCCTCGACGCCTTCGACACCCACGTCTCCGGCGAGCCGCTCTTGGACGACCTCACCCTCGTGGTGGTGGCGCGGGGGGCCGGGATGTAGCGGTCTTCGTCCCTACTCCCGCTCGACGACCATCGCGAAGCCCACCCCGCCGGCGGCGCAGAGGGTGAGGAGGCCCAGGTTGCCGCCCCGCCGCTTGAGCTCGTAGAGGAGTTGGGTGGTGATGCGGGCGCCGGTGGCGCCGAAGGGGTGGCCGATGGCGATCGAGCCGCCGCAGACGTTCCACTTGGCGAAGTCGATCACCCCGATGGGCTCGTCGCGACCCAGCTCTTCCTTGGCGAACTTCTTGGAGGCAAAGGCTTTCAAGTTCGACAGCACCTGTGAGGCGAAAGCCTCGTGCTGCTCGACCAAGTCCATGTCGGAGAGCTTGAGCCCGGCGGCGTCCAGGGCCGCGGGGGCGGCATAGGCCGGCCCCTGGAGGAGCTGGTCGCCGGGGTTGAGCGCCGTGAAGGCCCAGGAGCGGATGTAGCCGAGAGGCTTTACGCCAAGCGCCTTCGCCCGCTCCTCGCTCATCAGGAGGACCGCCGCGCCGCCGTCGGTCAACGGGCTCGAATTGCCGGCGGTGAGAGTGCCGTAGTGGCGATCGAAGACCGGCTTCAGCTTGCCGAGGGCCTCCATCGAGCTGTCGCCACGAATGCCGTTGTCCTGGGTCACCGCCTTGTCGTAGGCCGGGGGCGGGAAGGTGGCGGCGATCTGCTCGGCGAAGCGGCCGTCGGCGGTCGCCGCCGCAGCGCGCTGGTGGGACATCAAGGCGATCTCGTCCTGGGCGCGGCGGGAGATGTCGTTCTCCTTCGCCATCTTCTCCGCCGACTCGCCCATCGACATCCCCGTCGTGTACTCGGCGATGGCGGGAGCAACGGGCGCGAGATCCGCCGGGCGGAGCTTGGAGAGGACCCCCACTCGCTGCGGCACGCTCTTCGCCTTGTTGAGCTCCATGAAGACCCGCGACGCCTTCTTCGAGAACTGGATGGGGACGTTCGACAGCGACTCGGCACCGCCGGCCAGGACGACGCTCACCTCGCCGGCGAGGATCGCCTCGGCGCCGAAGGTGATGGCGCGGTTGGACGAGGTGCAGGCGAGGTTGACCGTCGTCCCCGGGATGTCCATGGGGAGCGAGGTGCGGAAGACCACCTCGCGACCGAGGTTGGGAGCGTGGAGGGCGGGGATGACGCAGCCGAAGACCGACATCTCGATGACCGCCGGGTCGATTCCGGTGCGGGTGACGAGCTCGGCCGCGGCGGTGCTCGCCAGGTCGACGACGTCCATGTTCTGGAAGTCCGTGCCCGATTTGACGAACGGCGTCCGGCAGCCGTCGACGATCGCCACCCGACCGCCCGGGCCGCGGATCTCGCGGCGCCCGGTGGACTCGACTTTGGGCTTAAGGCGCGACCCCGTCCACACCGTGTCGGCGCGCTCGGTGATCTCTTGAAGCGCCGTGGAGTCGTTCGGCGAGCGCAGCGGCGCGGGCGGCCGGGACGTCGGGCCGGACGGTACGGGGGCGCGGTTCTCTTCGGGCATGACGGGCCTCCTCCTCACTCGTGGACCACCCCGGTTTATACCACGGCTGGACCGTTTCGCCGCAGTGCGGCGAAGCCCCCGCCGAGGCTTCAGCTCAATCCCTCGATTTCCTCAAGGATCGCCGGCAAGTTGGGATGGCTGAAGCTCAGACCGGGAGCAGGAATCCGATGGCGCTTGATGTCGGGAGGAATGTGCTTGTGGTGGGGATGGGTCGAAGCGAGAGTCGGGTCGTTCGGATGCGGAAAGTCGTTGTACCAGTACAGACGCTCGTCCCCTCGGTAGACCTCATAGCCGTAGGAGGTGATCAGGCCGGCGTCGAAGTCCAATTCTTCTCGCATCCGGAGACGGAGCCCGCTCGCGAATAGGACTTCTCCTTCGGTGATGCCGGTATACGGGCTATCCGACCAAGCTCGGATGGTAGACCGCTCAATCCCGGGACGGTTGAGGAGATCAGCCAGAAAATGACTATAGGCAGCGAGCGAATGCAGGAGCGGCTCGCCCATCGGTCAATAGGCGGGTTGGAACCGCAAGGCTTCGGCGGGGTCGCGCTGTTCGAGTTGCTCCGTATAGGCCTGCTTGCGGCGCCGCCAGGTCTCATAGATTCCCTTCCAGCGACTGAAGTCAGAGCGGGTTTCGTCGTATTCGTCGTAACGCTCCAGCTTGCCCGAGGTGAGGGCGGCGTGGAAATCCTCGCTCAGAATGCCGTACTTCTCCTCATAGAGCGTCAAACGCCGCTCCAGCAGCTTCATCTCGATCACCAGCTCGTGAAGGTCCATGTTTCTCTCCGGCCCGGTCGCCTTAGAAGAGAGATCGTACCACTCGTTCGGCCTAGCCCCTCTCCCCCTTGACCGTCTGCCGCGCCCGCCGTCTCCGCCGGGACAGGTAGAGGAGGAGACCCAGGGCGTTCGTGTGCGAAAAATGTTTCCGGCGTCTCCGGGAGCTTCCAAACGGCGTGGGAAGTCCCGAACGGTCTCCTGGGGCTTCCGACCGGCGTACAGTCGATCCGTCGAGCACCGCGGACACGTCGCAGACGCATCGACCTCAAGGAGAAACTGCCTTGAACGCTCCGCCTCTGGATCTACGGAGGGATCTGATAGCAAGCCTTTGGCTCTACCGCAGTACGCTTGCCGAGCTTCGGGTTGTACCACCAAGAGGACGACCGCCCTCCCGCAGCAGCTCACAACCAAGGGAGGAGAGGTGTCGCAGCAAAGCGCGACGCTTCATAGAAGAGCGGCAGTCCCTACAGGTAGGTGGCCGTGGTGGCCGTCGCCGGCACTGTAGCCGCTCGAAAGAAACGTCTTGGTACACGGAACCTGCTTTCAGGCTTCAGACAGCCTGGCTTTGCCGCCCCGCAGCAGCCGACAGGAGCCCGACCGGACCAGGAAGGGCGGAAACAGGAAGCTATAGGGCGGAGAAAAGAAGCCGTAGGGCCGCGGAAAGAGCTAAGAGGGTGGCGAAAGCAGCTGGCAGGCTCGGACAAGCGGCTATCGCGGGTCAACAAGAGCTATTCGGACGTCAACAGGAGGAATCCACGCTCGGAGATGAACCGGTCGACCCAGAAATGATGATTTCTGTCCCTGTATAGCTTTGGGCAGAGACGGAGAAGGAACATTCCGCCCGGCAATTAGAACCTTCCGGAACCCTCTTAGGTCGATTCCGGCGCCTATAAGGTCTTTTCTTGCGGCAGTCGCAGCCTACCCGCCCCCAACCTCCGCCCCCACCTTCCCCACACCCTTGAGCTTCGCCTTGATGTAATCCCGATTCATCCTGGCGATGAAGTCGATCGAGATTCCCTTCGGGCAGACGGCTTCGCATTCGGCGTAGTTGGTGCAGCTGCCGAAGCCCTGCTCTTCCATGGCTTCGACCATGGAGACGGCGCGGCCGGTGCGCTCGGGTTGGCCTTGGGGAAGCAAGCCTAAGTGAGAGACCTTGGCGGAGGTGAAGAGCTGGGCGGCGCCGTTCGGGCATTGGGCGACGCAGGCTCCGCAGCCGATGCAGGCGGCGGCGTCGAAGGCGGTGTCGGCGATCCTTTTGGGGACCGGGGTGAGGTTCGCTTCGGGGGCCGCTCCGGAGGTGACGGAGACGTAGCCTCCGGCCTGGATGACGCGGTCGAAGGCTCCACGGTTGACCATGAGGTCTTTGATCACCGGGAAGGCCTTGGAGCGCCAGGGCTCCAGGTGGAGGGAGTCGCCGGTCTTGAAGTGGCGCATGTGGAGCTGGCAGACCGTCGTCTTCGGCATCGGCCCGTGGGCGACGCCGTTGATCATGAAGCCGCAGGAGCCGCAGATGCCCTCGCGGCAGTCGTGATCGAAGGCGATCGGCTCGATGCCGCGCTCGCCGAGCTGACCGTTCAGGACATCGAGCATCTCCAGGAAGGAGCAGTGCTCGTTGATCCCCTTGGCCTCGTAGGTTTCCATCTTGCCCGGGGCGTTGGGGCCGGGCTGACGCCAGACGTGCAGTGTGAGATCCATTTACTTGTAGCTCCTGCGGCTGGGCTCTACGAACTCGAATTGGAGCGGCTCCTCGTGCCGGACCGGCGCCTGGTCCGTTCCCTTCCACTCCCAGGCGGAGACGAAAGAGAAGTGCTCGTCGTCGCGGAGCGCCTCGCCGTCTTCCGTCTGGTGCTCCTCGCGGAGATGCCCGCCGCACGACTCGTCGCGGTCCAGGGCGTCCCAGCACATCAGCTCGGCGAACTCGAAGAAGTCGGCGAGCCGGCCCGCCTTCTCCAATTCCTGGTTGGTCTGGCCGTTGGCGCCGAGGACGCGGACGTCCTTCCAGAACTCCTCGCGGAGGGCAGGGATGAGCTCTAACGCCTTGTTGAGGCCCTGGGCGTTCCGGGCGATGCCGCAGTACTCCCAGACGATCTTCCCGAGCTCGCGGTGGAAGGAGTCGACGCCCCGCTTGCCACTCCCCTTCATCAGCCGATCCAGGCGGCCTTGGGTCTCCGCCGTGGCGGCGGTGAACGCCGGGCGGTCGGTCGAGAACTTTTCGCCCAGATGGCTCGCCAGGTAGTTGCCGATCGTGTAGGGGAGGACGAAGTAGCCGTCGGCCAGACCCTGCATGAGAGCGCTCGCCCCCAGCCGGTTCGCCCCGTGGTCGGAGAAGTTCGCCTCGCCGACGACGAAGAGGCCGGTGAGATTGCTCATCAGGTTGTAGTCGACCCAGAGGCCGCCCATCGTGTAGTGCGGCGCCGGGTAGATCCGCATCGGCGTCTCGTAGGGGTTCTCGCCGGTGATCTTCTCGTACATCTCGAAGAGGTTGTCGTAGCGGTCCGAGATGACCTTGCGGCCGAGGCGCTTTATCGAATCCGCGAAGTCCAGATAGACGCCGTTCTTCTGCGGCCCGACCCCCTTCCCCTCGTCGACGACGGTCTTGATGTTTCGCGCCGCCACGTCTCTCGGCACGAGGTTGCCGAAGCTCGGGTAGCGCCGCTCCAGGAAGTAGTCGCGGGCATCGGGCGGAATCTGCGCCGGCGCCCGGGTGTCCAAGGGATCCTTGGGCACCCAGACCCGGCCGTCGTTTCGGAGCGACTCGCTCATCAGGGTGAGCTTCGACTGGTAGTCGCCGGAGGCCGGGATGCAGGTCGGGTGGATCTGGGTGAAGCAGGGGTTGGCGAAGAGGGCGCCGCGACGGTGGGCGCGCCAGATCGCCGTGGCGTTCGAGCCCTTGGCGTTGGTCGAGAGGTAATAGACGTTGCTGTAGCCGCCCGTCGCGAGCACCACGGCGTGCCCGGCGTGGGCGGAGATCTCGCCGGTCGTCAGGTTCCGGGTGATGATCCCCACCGCCCGGCCGTCCTCGACGACGAGGTCGAGCATCTCGGTTCGCGGGTACATGGTGACGTGGCCGACCGCGATCTCCTTCTCCAGGGCCTGGTAGGCACCGAGGAGGAGCTGCTGGCCGGTCTGGCCGCGGGCGTAGAAAGTGCGGGAAACCTGGGCGCCGCCGAAGGAGCGGTTGTCCAAGAGGCCGCCGTACTCGCGGGCGAAGGGAACCCCCTGGGCCACGCACTGGTCGATGATGCGGACCGAGAGCTCCGCCAGGCGGTGGACGTTCGACTCGCGGGAGCGAAAGTCGCCGCCCTTGATGGTGTCGTAGAACAGCCGGAAGACGCTGTCGCCGTCGTTCTTGTAGTTCTTGGCGGCGTTGATGCCCCCCTGGGCGGCGATCGAGTGGGCACGCCGCGGGCTGTCCTGGAAGCAGAAGCACTTCACCTCGTAACCCAGCTCGGCGAGGCTCGCAGCGGCCGAGCCGCCGGCCAAGCCGGAGCCCAAAACGAGGATGGTGAACTTCCGCTTGTTGTTCGGGTTGACCAGCTTCAGGTGGTCCCGGTGCTCCTGCCAGCGTTGGTCCAGGGGCCCTGAGGGAACTTTGGAATCGAGGATCGTGGTCACGAGAGACTCCCTACTTGACCCAGTGGGCGAGGACGGCCACGGGGAAGGAGATGTTCCCCAGGGTGATGATCCAGGCGAACGCGTGGGCGAAGCCGCTCCGCCAGCGGTTGAAGCGGGGATGGTTCCATCCCAGCGACTGGAAGAGGCTCCACAGGCCATGGTAGAGGTGCAGGCCGAGGGCGAGCTGGGCCACGATGTAGAAGAGGGAGATCCACCAGCGGCTGAAGCTCGCCACGACGTTGTGGTAGACGTCCTTCTCGACGTAGGAGGGGTTGGTGACGCCCCAGGTCAGGTCGAGCAGGTGGTAGATGACGAAGAGCAGGATGATGATGCCGCCCCAGCGCATGGTCCGCGAGGCGTAGGTCGTGTGGACGACGTCCCGCCGGACGTAGTCGGCCGGCCGCGCCTGGCGATTCAGGAGCGTGAGCTGCCAGGCCGCCCACATGTGGAGGAAGACCGCGACCAGGAGCACCAGGCGGGCGATCCACAGGAGACCGCTTGGAGGGACGGCCGGGCCGCCCACGGAGCGCAGAAAGCCGGCGTAGTTGTTGAGCAGCTGCGGCCCCTCGTAGAGCTTGAGGTTGCCGAGCATGTGGACGAGGACGAAGCCGAAGAGAATGATGCCGGTGACGGCCATCACCGCCTTCTTGCCCACCGCGGATTTGTAGAAGTCACCGAACCAGGACATGGGAACCCCTCTCGCTAGCGCGGTCCTATCCTATGTCAAGCGGGGCGGCTTGTGAAAGGCGTCACAAAGAGAGGAGGCGCCTACCGCCGCCGGCGCCGACGGCGGGGGGTGCCGGTCTTGACCTCCGCCTCGGCGGGGTCCCGCTTCTCGGCGACCCGCCGGGCCGCGGCCTGCCAGTCGGCGAGCGCCTCGCCGCCCTCGCCCGTGGCGCGGACGAGGATCTCGAAGAGGAGGAGGGAGTCGGGGAAGTGGGGCCGGCGGGTGAAGCGGGCCCGTTCGGCGGGCTTGCCCTTCGGCTCGCAGAGGCGCTGGAAGCCGATCAGGGCCTGGACGATCTGCTGGGACTTCAAGTTCGAGACCGTGAAGCGGGCGAGGAAGGGGGCGACCTCCTCCTGGATGAGGGTTTCCAGGGCGCTCCGGCTCATCGGCCGCTTCTGGGCGGCCTCGACGTCGTAGCGCTTCAGGAGCACCTTGGGGAGGAGGAGCGCCGCCAAAAGCCCGGTATCGGAGAGCTCGCGCCCTGAGGCCACGAGGCCGTCGATCACCGGCAGGATCTGGCCGAAATCGCCGAGGCCGCGGATGCCCGCGGTGAGCATGGCGTAGGCCTCGGGGAGGAGCACCTTGAGGAGTCCCAAGTCGAGCATCCACTGCATGGCGGCGCCGGCGTGGCCGCAGCGGAGAAGCTGGGCGATCTCCTCGGTCACCCGCGCCGGCGAGGCCTTGTCGAGCTCCTTGCGGTGCCGGTGGATCGCCTCCTGGGTCCGGCTCTCGATGCCGAACCCCAGGCGGCCGGCGAACTCGCAGGCGCGGAGCATGCGGACGGGGTCTTCCCGGAAGCGGACGTCGGGGTCGCCGATCGTCCGCACCAGCTTGCGGTTCAGATCCTCGATCCCCTCCACGTAGTCGATCACCGAATAGTCGCTGATGTTGTAGAACAGGGCGTTGATGGTGAAATCGCGGCGGAAGGCATCCTGGAGCGGGGTGCCGTAGGTATTGTCGCTGGTGATCAGGAGCTCGCCCGGGGGGCGCTCTGGTCGTCGGGCTCGGGGTTGCGGCGAAAAGTCGAGACCTCGACCGTGTCCCCCTCGTGGAAGTAGACATGGACGAGGCGGAAGCGCCGGCCGATGATCCGCGAGTTGGAGAACAGCCGGCGGATCTCGTTGGGACGGGCGTCGGTCGCGACGTCGAAGTCCTTGGGCTCGCGCCCGAGGAGGAGGTCACGGACGCTGCCGCCCACCATGTAGGCTCGGTAGCCGGCGTGGTTCAGCCGGTAGAGAACCTTGGTGGCGTTCCGGGAGATGTGCTTGCGGGAAATGGGGTGGTCTGAGCGCGGCACGATCCGCGGTTCCACCTCTTGGGCATCGCTCACGGGGTGATTATATGCGCCACTCCGGTCGCGCAGAGCGGGAGCGGCTGGCAAAAAGGGCGGCCGGGGCGGTGGATGGCGCAAACCACCCCGGCCAGAGGAGGGGGAGGAGAACCTGTTCCGTTACTGGTGATGGTGATCGCCGTGGCTGCCGTGGTCGCCATGGCCGCCGGAGTGACCGTGATCGCCATGGCCGCCCTCGGAGCGCTGGCCTCGCTCACCGCGCCCCCCGTGGTCGCCATGATCCTGCCGGCGGTCGTCCTGCCGGCGATTGTCCTGCCGGCCGTAGTCGCGGCGGTCGTAGCTCTGCTGGCGCCCGTAGTCGCGCCGGTCGTAGCCCTGCCGTCCGTCCTCGCGCCGATCCTCCCGGCGGTCGTACCCGCGGTTGTCGAAGCCGCGGTCGTAGAACCCACGGTTGGCGTAGCCACGGTCGTAGGAACCCCGGTTGGCATAACCGCCGCCGTAGTAGTACCCACCGTGCCGCTCGAAGTAGCCGCCGTCGTAGTAGCTTCCATAGCGGGGGGCGTAGCGCACGTAGGAGTCGTAGGGATCGACCCGATACTGCGCGAAATAATGACGGACGACCGGGCAGGCTCGGTCATGGTAGTAGACGCCGTGGTCCACGAAGCAGCGGTCCGTGCAGTGGTAGCCGGAATAGGCGATCGGCTCGTACGCCCGGTAGTAGTAGCCCGGCCCGTAGCCGGCGAACGGCTGCCCGAGCACGAACGACAGGCTTAAGGGACCGACGTGGAAACCTACGCCGGCCGAGAACCAGCCGTAGGCATGAGCGGCAGGGGTCAATCCTGGGGCGATCATCGTGGCGCCGGCTAGAGTGAGAACGAGAAGCATCTTGCGCATGGTTCGGCAACCTCCTTGATGCCTCCACTCTAATCCAATCCCTGTGCCAGATCCTACGAATCGAGGAAGATACTGACCTGCAAAGAGTTACTGGAGGGCAGAGAGCGCGACCCTGCCGCCTCTCGTCCCCCGCCGTGGACGGCGGTGTCCGGCGGGCGGCACGCTTCCCAGCGGCTTTGAGACCCGGAGTCAGACCAGGCGGGTCTGGATGTCGATCTCGGAGACGAGGGTGCGGTGCACCGGGCAGCGGTCGGCGACCGCGAGGAGGAGCTGTCTCTGGGTGGGGTCGAGCGGCCCGTCGAGCTCGATCTCGCGTTCGATCCGGGTGATCCGACCCTCCTGGATCTGGCAGGCCGCGCAGTCGACGGCGTGGATGCGCGAGTGGCGCAGGCGGACCTTGACTCCGACGAGCGGCAGCTTCTCGCGGGCGGCGTAGATCCGGAGAGTCATCGAGGTGCAGGCGCCGAGGCCGGCCAGGAGGAGCTCGTAGGGATTGGGACCGGCGTCGCCACCGCCGAACGACACCGGCTCGTCGACCGTCAGCCAGTGGCGGCCGGCGACGGCTTCCTGCGCGAAGCCGGAGGCGGAGCCACGGACCTCGACCTGGCCGGGGACCACCCCCGCCTCGGGCGCCGCCTCGACGTGGCCCTTAGCCCAGGCGGCGAGCATCTCGCCCGCGAAGTGGGCGTCTCCCAGGGAGATGAGGCTCTTCGGCTGCCGCGCCGCCGCATAGAGCCGCTCCGCGGCCGTGATACCGCCCGGCGAGTGAAGTAGGAGAAGCGGCATGCCGAGGGCGGCGACGGCAGCCTCCGGGATCTCCCCGGCGGGACCATCGACGACCGCCACCGCCCGCGCCTCGGGAGTCCCCACGGCGGCGGCGAGGACCGCCGCGCCCCCCAGACCGTGACCGGCGAGGAGCGCGGGGGCGCCGTGGGTACGACGGAGGAAGTCGACCGCCGCGAGCACCTCGACTACCGCCTCAGGGAGGTCCGCCTCGGCGTCTCCTCCGTTTCCTTCGTTCCCCCTATTTCCGACCGCGAGGCGGAGAACCGCCATTCCCCTGCCGACCAGGCAAGCGGAGAGGATTTCGGCGGCCACCGCAGTATCGGCGATATCGGCGATATCGGCGCCATTGGCGCCATTGGCATGAGCGAGGAGGGCATGAGCCGTGGGGGTCCCCGGGGGCAGGTCCAAAAAGGCAGGCAGCAGCGCGCCGCCGGCGCTCGCGAGTTGAACGGATCCGCTTTTCATGGCACGATCGTACCACCCACCCACCTCCTCGCGCGGGCCTCGCACCACCCTTCCGGGTGGCCTCTCTCAAAGGCACCCGATCGCCCCGTCCACATTCTGGACAACTCGTCCAGATGCTGAACGCGAAGCCGCCGAAAGGCCGCCTAAGAAACCTTTCATTCTTTGCCTTCCAGGCTTCGTCGCGACCTGGCCCGGTTCGTGCTCTAGGAAGAAATCAGCGCGGCAAAACATGCTAACCCCGTTCCTCGGATAGAAAGGTTTTTTCCTTCTCACCCGGTTGGAACATTCTTGAAAGGAAGCTACCTCCATGTTCAACAAACGCACACTTGTCCTGTTCTCCCTCGGGCTCGCTCTGGCGGGAGCCGCATCAGCCCAGACACTGCTCACCCTGCCCGACAGCACCAGCTTGGGTTCCACCTTCTCGGCCGACGTGAGCGAGCAGGCCACCTGCACAGTCCCGACCACGGTACACTTCGTCGTCTCGAACGTGGCGGCGTCAACCGACTCCTCCCTGCAGTCCGTTACCTGCAGCGACGTCCTCCTCGTTGATGGCAAAGCGCTCAAGATCTCGCTCAAGGCCAACGCGGCCGCCTTCACACCTCCGACCGGCGGCACCGTCACCTGGTCGGCCGGCGACGTGACCTGGGATGGACCGGCCTGGACCGGCATCACGGGTGGTGGAACGGCCGGCACTCTCAGCACCAGCTTCAGCGCGGTCGCGACGAGTGACGCCAATGCCCCGACCGTGAGTACCGCCAGCCTCAAGTTCACCCTGGCTGCCAAGGGCACTGTCGATCGTGCCGGCTCGCACACCTTAGCCGCCACCTGGAAGTTCGAGAGCATCTAAACGCTCGCGATCAGACGGGGGAGGGTGGCCTCGGTCACCCTCCCCCGGTTTTCTGCGGAGGGCCTCGAAATGAAACCTTTCCTTTCTGCTCTGCTCTGCGCCACCGCTTTCGCTCTCGTTCCAGACACCGCCCGCGCGATCCAGTTCAGCTCGAGTTTCCAGAGTTTCAAGATCGTCGTCCGCCCCGGCGAAACGGTCTCCCGCACCTTCATGCTCACACTCGCGCCCAACCAGCCGCGGGTCCACTTTCAAGCTCTGGTCGAGGACTGGTGGCAGAGTGAGGATGGCTCTCAATCCTTCTACCGCGAGCCGGGAACGGTCGCCCGCTCCTGCGGCCGCTGGGTCACCCTGGATCCCAACGAGGCGGCGGTCGAGCCCGGCGGCACCCTTTCCGTCCGCTTCACCGCCAGGGTGCCGACGTCGACCGGGCCCGGCGGCTACTGGTGCGTGCTCACCATCAACGAGCTGCCCGATCCGCTCGCCGTGGAGCCGCTCGGTGTCGGCGTCCGCTTCATGACTTCGATCTCGACCGGCATCTTCCTCTTCCTCCAGCCGGTGGTCCGCCAGATCGAGATCGGCAAAATCGACCTCGCGCCGCGCCAAGCCAAGCTCACGCTTAAAAACACGGGCAACTCTCCGGTCTGGATCGAAGGGCACGTCGACCTCTCCCACCACGGCTCCGAGGCGGTCGTGGCGACAGCGTCCCTGCCCAAAACGACTCTCTTGACCGGACCGTTCGCCCGTCGGTTCGTCACCGCCAACCTTCCTGACCTTTCCGCACTTCCCCCGGGCCGCTACCGGATGCGGGTCATTCTCGATATCGGGCTCGACCATTTCATCGGCGCCGAAAGAGAGTTGGTGCTTCCCCATGACCTTACCGCGCCCTCAAAGAGCCGCTAGCATGGTCCTCCTCACCCTCCTTTCCGCCCGCGCGCTCGCCGCGGCTTCCCAGCCTCCAGAGTGGCGGATCTTCCTTTCCGGGAGCGACGTCACAGGATCCGCGGCACCGGTCGAATCGGCCCACATTCTCCTCGTCGACGCCACGGCTCTCTCCCCCTCGCTGGGGATGAGCGTGCAGATCGAGCTGACCGACGCCGTCGTGCGCGACGTCCAGAACCGCGAATGGCGGGGTACGGCCGGCAGCCTGACCCTCGCCGGGCCGGCCGGCGAGGTGCAACTCGCGAGGCCGCTGCGGATCGAGAACCGCTCCGTCTACCTGCCGCTCACCACTTTGGCCGACCTCGCCATGCTGAGCCTGGAGGTCGACCCGGTGGCGCGGACCGCCCGCCTGGAACACCCGTCGGCGGCAGCGGGCGCGAGCCTCCCCGCGAGCCTCCCAGAAGGTTGGCAGGCCTTGAGCCTCCCCAAGCCCAAGGGCACCCACACCGACGCGGAGTTCGAGTCCGAATCCTACGGGCCCTTCGGCGGGCTGCCGTCCGTGCTCCCTCCCGGCCATGACGACCTGCGCCTCGGGGTGGGGTTGGAGAGCGTCGTGGGCGCCGACTGGGGAGCGGACCTGACCGGCGCCGGGAGCATCCGCGGGATCGAGACCCGGATCACCGCGCGCGCCACCGCGGGTCCGGCCGGAGCGGGCATCTACAATGGGATCCTGGGACTCTATCAGCCCCAGGGCTTCGGCCTGGAGGCGGGCGATGTCTTCAGCGAAATCTGGGGTCTGGCGCAGGGGGTCCGCTTCCTCGGCCCGGGGACCGGAAGCGATACGCAGGGCCGGCTCGCCTTCTCGTTCTACCGGCCGAGCGACAACGGCGGCAACCAGCGCGACGTCGTCACCGGCAGCGACGAGGTGCGGCTCGGACCGTACGCCCTGGCCGGCGGCGAGGTCGCCTCGGACGGCTCGTGGTCCTTAAGAACACGGTACCACCGGCAGCGCTTCGGGTTTTCTGCCTACGACCGGAATGCGTCCGGGGTCGGCCCCGGCTCCGGGGTCGCGGGGTTCGTCGAGCTCCCCGCCGCAATGAACCTCCAGGCGAGTTGGAACCGGAGCGGCACCGGTAGCGAGGCGATCGCCTGGAACGACGTCACTCTGCTCGTCCCTGTCCGCCGCGCCAGTTTCACCCTCGACAGCTCACAGATCGTCAGCGAGGTCGCCCACCTGCGCGCCAACGGCCTCACTTTTCTCCTTCCCTGGGGACCGCTCAAGCTGCTCCTCACCTACCAGATCAGGAATGGCGACATCCAGTTCCCCAATGGGGCGCAGAGCTCCTACGGCCAGCGCGACCTGGTCGCGACGCTCTCCTATTTTGCGAGCGGCCGGCTGCGCTTCGATCTGCTCGCCGTCGACCGCCGGCAGGATCTCGGGATTCCCGAGCGCTGGCAGCAACTGACCATGAGCCTCCGACTGCGCACCGGCACCGTGCTCCAGGTGGTCGCCACGACTGCCGGCTCGCCCTACCACGATCCGCTCCATCTGAGGATCGAGCAGGTGCTGCCGCGCGGCTACTCGATCGCCGCCGAGTACGGGCGGATCTCCACCTTCCAGGCGGCGACCGACCAGGGGGTGGTGCCGACGACGCGGCTCAAGCTTTCGGTACGTAAGGTCTTCGACGTGCCGACTCCGCCGGGAGGGGGCGAGGTCAAAGGCACGGTCGGCAGTGCTCTCGGGCCGGCGGTAGCGGGGGTGCCGGTGGACCTCGGGGCCTACCGCACGGCGACCGACGACCAGGGGAGATTCGACTTCCGTAACGTCGGTCCCGGCAGCTATAACCTCGCCGTATCGCCCCAGGGCATACCGGCGAACTTCATCGCCGGTACCCCCCGGCAGGTCGCGGTGGTGGCCCGGAAGCATCAGGAGGTCGACGTCACGCTCATCGCCCTGGGGGTGGTCTCCGGCGAGGTCTACCTCGACTTCAACGGCAACGGCCGCGCGGACGACGGAGAGGGGATCTCCGGGGTAGTCCTGCGGCTCGACGACCTCGCGACCGAGAGTGGCCCGGACGGGGTCTTCGAGTTCCACAACGTCCCGCCCGGCAGTCACCGGCTGAACGTCGATCCCGATCGTCTGCCTCCCGGGATGGCCCTCACCATCCCGTCCGCGATGGACATCGGCCTGCCGTCGGGAGGGAACCTCCCCGGGGTCCGTTTCCGCCTCATCGAGAAGAAGAAGCCCCTCATCCTCCAGGAGGTGGGACGATGATGGATGCACGGTTCTCCCGCAGACTCCTGGCGAGCGTGGCCTTCCTCCTGGCCGCCTGTCCCGGCCGCGCCGCACCGCCGCCGCCGGAAGAGCAGGTCGAGCTCGAGCTGCCGCCCGGGGTTTCTTTCACGGTGAACAATATGAAGTCCGGACCGATCGTCGCCCGCGACCCCTTCCCCCTGAGCTTCCGCCACGCGACGCTCGGATCGGGCCGGGCGCTGCGCATCAGCATCCTCGCCAATAAGCTGGAGCCATCGGGCGCCCGCCTCTCTTTCAAGGCCATGAACCCGCGCTCCGGCACCTGCCGCTCCGGCATGTTGGCCGCAGGGGTGGAGGTGCCGATCTTCGAGAGTTACTCTGGCGCCGTCGCCGGAGGCTGCGATTTCCTCTGGACCTTGGAGAGCGTGGGCAAACCGGTGCACGCCGGCAGTTACAGGATCTCCCTGCGCTGGAAGCTCGAAGCGATCACGGTCGATCGGCTGCAGCCGATCGGCTCCGCCGTCGCGAAGACCGCCCCCTCCGGCACCCACGGCGCGGGCGTGCCGGTAACCCCCGGCGAGCGGATCGATCGCGGCATCCCGGTCAAGCCAGAGCCCCGGCGACCGCCGCTCGACCGGCGGTGAGCGGGACTTGCGGGGTTACGCTTCCACGTCCGCCAGCCGGCGGGCGAGGAAACGCAGCTCGGCGGGATTGCTCACCAGCTCCAGGGCGCGGCGGTAGGCCTGGGCGGCCTCGGTGGCGCGACCGAGGCGGCGGAGGAGGTCGGCGCGGGCGGCCGGCAGGAGATGGTAGCCGGGGAGCGCGCCGCGCGCCTCCAGGTCGTCGAGAATCCGCAGGCCCGCCTTCTCCCCGTAGGCCTGGGCGACGGCGACCGCCCGGTTGAGCTCGACGACGGGCGAGGGCTGGACCCCCATGAGCAGGTGGTAGAGCTCGGCCATCTGGCGCCAATCGGTCGCCGCCGCCGTCGCCGCGCGGGCGTGGAGGGCGGCGATCGCCGCCTGGAGGGCGTACGGCCGGGCGCCTCCCCGCCGGAGACAATCCTCCACCAGAGCTGATCCTTCGGCGATCTCGCCGCGGTCCCAGAGCGCGCGATCCTGGTCCTCCAGAAGCACCAGCTCGCCCTCGGCGTCGAGCCGGGCGGCGCGGCGGGCGTGGTGGAGGAGCATGAGGGCGAGGAGCGCCCGGACCTCGCTCTCCTCCGCCAGCAGCTCGGCCAGCAGGCGGCCGAGGCGGATCGCCTCGGCGCAGAGCTCGGCCCGGACGAGAGTCGGACCGGCGGTCGCCGCATAGCCCTCGTTGAAGACCAGGTAGATCGTGCAGAGGACGGCGTCGAGCCGTTCCGCCAGCAGCTCCGGCGGCGGCACCCGGTAGGGAATCGCCGCGGCGCGGATCTTCTGCTTCGCCCGCACCAGCCGCTGCGCGAGGGTCGGCACCGGCACGAGGAAGGCGCGGGCGATCTCCTCGGTGCCCAGGCCGCAGAGGGTGCGCAGAGTGAGCCCCACCTGCGCCTCGGGAGCGAGGGCCGGATGGCAACAGGTGAAGATCAGCCGCAGCCGGTCGTCCCCCAACTCGCCGTCGTAGCCTCCTTCGAGGATCGAGACGTCCGGCGGCTCGAAGCTCGGCGCCGTCCAGGCGAGCACCCGCCGCTTCTCCTCGAAGCTCGCCCGGCGCCGCAGGCGGTCGAGCCCCTTGTGGCGCGCGGTGCTCACCAGCCAGGCGCGGGGGTTGGCCGGTACGCCGGACGCCGCCCAGCGGGTCATCGCCTCGGCGAAGGCCTCCTGGAGGGCGTCCTCGGCAGCATCGAAGTCGCCACCGAGAAGCCGGATGAGGGTCGCGAGCGCGCGCTGCCGCTCGGTCAGGAAGACCCGCTCGACCTCCTCGCTCGCCTGCTCGACGGTCGTCATGGAAACGCCCCTCCCGCCATCCTCGAAAGTTGCGGGAGGGGAGCTTATCGCATGTCGGGAAGCCACTACATCTTCTGGATCGGCCGCACTTCGATCTTCCCCAGCCGCGCGCCGGGGATTCTCGCCGCGAGGCCGATCGCTTCGTCCAGGTCCGCCGCTTCGACGAGGTAATAGCCGCCGAGCTGCTCGCGGGTCTCGGCGAACGGACCGTCGGTCGTCATCGTCTTGCCGTCCCGCACGGAGACCGTGGTCGCCGTCGTGACCGACTGGAGCGGGTTGCCGTTCTTGTAGTGGCCGCTCTTCCGGATGCCGTCGGTGAACTCGTAGTAGTCCTTGTAGAGGGCGCCGCGCGCCTCCTCGGACATCGTCGCCATGTCGCTCTCGCGGGTGTAGATGAGCAGTAGGTATTCCATCGTCTCGTTCTCCTTTCGAGCAGGTTCATCCCCTAGTCGAACGGGCAGGGCCGAAATCGACAGGGCCCGCGTCTAGAAAATGGACAGCTCGTCCAAATTCTGGACAGACCGGGGTACATCGAGGCCGACGGGACTCCGTAAAGCGCTCTGTCAGAATAATTAGAGGAATCTTGAGCACTGGGCACGCGGTTTGTAAGAGCACTCCAGGAGAGAATCCAGAGATCATCCCTACGGCTCGTACGACGAGTGCCCGCGTCAGCGTCGGCGCTCGTTTCGGCCCTCGGGAGCGGCGCGCAGCCGGCCTCTGGAAACCGCAAAGAGGAGTCTGGATGACCCGCAGAACGCTGAAATCCCCGTCGCAGCTCCGATCCGTCTGGACCTCCATCCCCGGGGCCTGGGGGCTCGCCGGCCTCGTTTCAATACTGATCGCCCATGCCGCGGCCACGGGCGCGGCATGGGCGATCACCATCGACGATTTCACGACCAGCCAGGCGACCCAGACGCTCACCTATCCGCCGGCCGGCACGACGGCCGCGGCCAGCGTCTCCGGCGCCGGGATCCTCGGTGGGGAGCGCGACATTGAGGTCGACCTGACCGGCGGGAGCACCCCCGGCAACCAAATCAGCGCCGGGGTCGCCGCCGCAACGTTCAACCAGTCGCAGGACGCCACGATCGCCGGAACGAGCCGGATCGTCTGGGATGGGACCGACGGTCTGCCCACCGTCAACGCCACGGGCCTCGGGGGCGTCGACCTGACCGGCGGGGGAACCCAGGATGCCTTTCTCATCAACGTCGCCGCGAGCGACACGACGGTCGCGGTGACGCTCGAGGTGTGGAGCGATGCCGGCAATGCGTCGACCCTGACCGTGCAACTGCAAGGACCGGTCACCTCGACGACTCTCTTCGTCATCCCCTACGTCGCGTTCGGCCCCCTCCTCGGCGGCGGAGCGAGCTTCAACCACGTCGGCGCCATTTCCCTGACCATGACGAACAGCAGCTCCTCGCACCTCGCGATGGGCCCCCTCCAGACGACGGCGACCCTGGCGGCTTCGAAGACGGTCGCCTTGGCGAACGACGTCAACGGCGACGGCCAGGCGAACCCCGGCGATACCCTCCTCTATACCGTCGTCCTCTCCTACACCAATTCGGTGGTCATCGAAGTCCACGGCCGCATGGCGAGCACGGTCATCTACACCAATGCCATCCCAGCCAATACCACCCTGGTGGTGGGCTCGGTGACGACCTCCCAGGGGAGCGTCACCACGGGCAACAACAACGGTGATACCAGTGTCGCCGTGAACGTCGGTACCGTGAACCTCTTCCCGGCCGTGACGATCCAATTCGCCGTCACCGTCAACAACCCGTTCCCGGCCGACGTGACTCAGGTCGTCTGCCAGGGCACCGTCGCGAGTGATACCTTGACCGGCGTCCTCACCGACGACCCGAACCTCCCGGGGTCGAGCGATCCGACCACCATCCCGGTCGTCCAGATGCTGCCGCCCGCCAGTGCCATCCCGACCCTTGACGAATGGGGCCTCTTCGCCCTGACCCTGGCTCTCGCCGGGCTCGGGCTCACCCGGCTGCGCCGGCAGGTCGCAAGAACGAGCCTTGCCAAGGCCTGAGGCACTTTCCAATACCGCGTCGCTTGAGATCTCTGCACGTCACTTCTATTTGGCTCGTACCTTGAGGAGGCGCTCCTGATGCAGAACAGCCACCGTCCCGTCAGCCGACAGAAACCCACCCGCGGCGCCGTGCTCCCTGGCGTACTCCTGACCCTTCTCTTCCTCGCCCTGCCGGCCGCGAGCCGGGGCCAGTCGATCACGATCGACGACTTCTCGACGAACCAGGCCGCCCTGCTCCTCAGCTATCCACCGGCCGGCACCACCGCCTCGTCGAGCATTTCCGGCGCCGGTATCCTGGGCGGAGAACGCGACATGGAGATCGATCTGACGAGCGGTGTCATCGCCGGCAACACCCTCTCCGCCACGGTGAGCAGCGGGTTCTTCTCTTATTCCCAGGATGCCACGATCACCGGCACGGGCAAGCTCCAGTGGGATGGCACCGACGGCTCCCCGACGCTCAACCCCACCGGCCTCGGCGGGATCGACCTCACCGTCGGCGGCAGCCAGAACGCTTTCGTCTTCTCGCTCTTTTTCGACGACCTGCCGGTCAACATGACGTTCGAAGTCTTTACCGACGCCGGCAACGCCTCGTCCCTCACCCTGACGACGCCGGGGCTGCTCTTCAGCTCGACCTCGTTCGTCCTCCCCTACAGCGCCTTCACGACGACGCTCGGGAGCGGCGCGGACTTCACGAACGTCGGCGCCATCACCCTTGTCGTCGGCTCGGGCGTCTCCGCGCCAGACCTCGTGATGGATTTCCTGCAGACGGCCCCGACCGTGACCGCCTCCAAAACGGTTGCCATCCTGACCGACGGCAACGGCAACGGCCAGGCGAACCCCGGCGACACCTTGCGCTACACAGTCGTCCTCACCAATCCGGCCGACGCCTTTGGTGCCGCGGCCGCCGGGATCACCTACGCCAACGCCGTCCCCGCCAACACCACCCTCGTGGTCGGCTCGGTGACGACGTCCCAGGGGACGGTCACCACCGGCAACACCGCCGGCGACGGCAGCGTGGCGGTCAACGTCGGCTCGATCGCCGACGCGGCGAGCGTAACGATTACTTTCGATGTCAAGATCGACAACCCGCTGCCGGCCGGAATCACCCAGATCCTCTGCCAGGGGACGGTGAACGGCGCCGGCCTCACCAACGTCGTCACCGATGATCCGACGCTCCCCGGAGCGACCGATCCGACGGTGATCCCGGTGGGCGCCGCTCCGGCGGTGACCGCCACCAAGGTCGCCGCCCTCGCCGTCGACGTCAATGGGGACGGCTTCGTCAATCCCGGCGACACGATCGAATACACGACCGTGATCACCAACTCGGGGAACCAGAACGCCGCGGGGATCGTCTTTACGAGCGGCATCCCGACGTACACCCACCTGGTCGTCGGCTCGGTGACGACCACCCAGGGCACCGTCACCGTCGGCAATACCGCTGGCGACGCTGGCGTCTCAGTCAACGTCGGCTCGATCGTCGGAACCGGCGGTACGGTTACGATCAAATTCCGAGTGACGATCGACAACCCGCTGCCGCCGGGCGTCACCCAGGTGGTCTGCCAGGGAACGGTAACCGGGACGAACATCCCCCCGACCCTGACCGACAACCCGGCCACCCCCAATCCCAACGACTCGACACCGACCCCGATCGTCGCCCTCCAGGTGCCGATCGTCAACGTCCCCACCTTGAATGAATGGGGCCTCCTCGCCCTCGCCCTGGCTCTCGCCCTGCTTGGAACGAAGCGACTCCTCAAGCGTACCGCGTAGCGGCTTTTTGTACGCCGCCTCGTGCCTATAGGGTAGGGGGGCCTCCCCCTACCCCTTTTTTCCTGCACATCGCCTCCTCTATACTGAACGGACGACGGCGGTTCGCCCCTCTGGGCCGGCGGGTCCCGTCGTCCACGGCGATGCTCCCCCAGCTCCCAGCCTTCCCCTTCCTGCCGACTTTCGAACGCCTCGCGCTCGCCTTGGGGGTGGGGCTCCTCGTCGGCCTCGAACGGGAGCGCCGCGGCAAGGACGCCGGCCTCCGCACCTTCGCCTTCGTCGCGCTCCTCGGGGGCCTCGGGGGCCTTAGCGGCGACCGTTTCTCCCTCCTCACCCTGGTCCTCGTGGGTGGGCTCGTCGTGATCCTGAACCTCCACGCGATGCAGGCCGACCAGCGGACCGAGCTCACCACCTCCGCCGCCCTTCTGGTGACCACCTTCGCCGGCATCCTCTGCGGCGAGGGGCACCGGCTGACCCCCTCGGCCCTCGGGGTGGTCACCATCGCCCTCCTCGCCTGGAAAGGACCGCTCTCCGGGTTCAGCCGGACGCTCACCGAAACCGAGCTCCGCTCGGCGATCCTCCTGGGCATCCTCGCTTTCGTCATCTACCCGGCGCTGCCGGAAGGCGCGGTCGATCGTTGGGGGCTGATCGAGCCCCGGGCGGCGCTCGTCATCGTCATCTTGATCGCCGCCATCGGGTTTCTCAACTACGTGCTGCTCAAGCTCTACGGGGCACGGGGCATCGAGCTCTCCGGCTTTTTAGGCGGCCTGGTCAACAGCACCGTCACCGCCGCCGAGATGGCCGGCCGCGTCCGCGAGGCCGCCGGCCTCGCCGGCATCTCCTACCTGGGAATCCTCTTCGCGACCGCGGCGATGATCGTGCGAAACGCCGTCCTCTTAGGCCTCCTGGCGCCATGGGCCCTGGGCTCGGCCTGGCTTTCCTTCGCGCTCATGCTGGCCGTCGGTCTCGCCTTCACCCTCGTCAGGCGGGCGTCGGCGCGATCTTCGCCGGACATGCCGCAGCTCCAGCTCGCCTCCCCCTTTTCGATCACCGGAGCGGTGAAGCTCGGGCTGCTCTTCCTCGCCCTCCAGGTCGCCGGCGGCCTCGCGCAACGGACCCTGGGGGTCACCGGCTTCTATGCCGTGAGCCTGATCGGCGGCCTGCTCTCCAGCTCGAGCGCCGTCGCCTCCGCGGCCTCGCTCACGGCGCATGGCAACGTCTCGCCTGGGGTGGCGGGCCTCGCGGCCCTCCTCGCCTCGATGACGAGCGCCCTCGTGAGCCTCCCCCTGGTCGCTCGCCTCAGTCGAAACAGCCGCCTGACGAGACGGCTCGCGCTGGTCCTCGGCCTGATGGTGTTGGCCGGGCTCCTCGGCGCCTACGGGCAATCCTGGTGGCGAGACCGCCGAGCGCAGGTCCCACCGTCCGGGAAGCCGGTTCCGAGCCTCCCTCAGAATCCTCCGGCCTCGCCGGCACAGCCGGCACCGCGGGTCCCGCCCGCAGGGTTGCGATAGGTTTTACCGGCGAGGGTAGCGAGATCCGCCTCTCGCCCAAGCTTAAACATTCCTCCCAAGAGGGGGTCTCTTGAGAAAACGCGAGAGCTCCTGGTCGTGGCGCGGCCTCCGAAGGGGTCCGGGGGCGAGCGCTCCGGCGATAGCCCTCGGAAGGAGGAATCGATCAGGAATCGTTGGTCCGTCGCCCCTCTCACCCTCGCCGCTCTTCTCGCCCTGGCCTCGCTTGGAGAGGCCGGCCTCCGGGACATGCTTCATCTCAAAGAGGCCAAGAAGAAGGAGAAGGCGCAGGTCGATCTCTGTTTGAAGCAGCGCGCCTGGATGGCGTATTACCAGGACGACGACGGGGTCCGGTCCCCGGTTCGTGACACCCAGAACACGGAGAGCGATCAGGACTGGATCGGCCTGCGCTTCACCGACTACGACGGGCCGCGCATCCGCGTGGGGGTCTTGAAGGTTCTCAACAAGTCCGCCGAATCCGAGGAAAGAGGGGCTGCCGACAAGATCGAAGTCCCGGTTTCGGGGATTCAGGAAACTCTGACGGTGTCTCTCTACAACACCAAGCGCTTCGATGTCATCGAGCAGAAACGCGTCCAGGAAGTCGAGTCCCAGCAGAAGCGTACAGATGTCATGGATTTAAGCCCGGTCTCGGTCGTCAACATGGGCAAGTCCCTCCAGGTGCAGTACCTGGTGTATGGAACGGTCAACGAGTGGACCCCGGACCGGTCGAGCCGCAACGTCTCGCAGGGAGGGAACGCGCCGGGAGGGCCTCAGGATGGCCTGCCGGCCTTCGGTCAAGGCCTCGTCGATCGAGTCACCGCGCGCCAGGTGCCGGTAGAAGGCGGTGCTGAAGCCGATGGCGGCGCGATCGGAGATCGGTCGCTGCATGGCGACCCACCGCCGGGACGCCGCCGAGCACGAGGGCGGTGGCGACGCCGCGAAATGGGTTCGAGCCTCCCTGGCTCCGGGCGCGTGCCGTGTCGCAGGCGTTGAGCACGACGACTCCCAGCGAACGCAGATCCCGGAGCTTGGTCGAAAAAGCTTTGCCGCTCACCAGGTCGAGCGAGCCGTCCGTTGCTTCGCACGCCAGCATCCCTTCACCGGTCGCCGGATCGAAAGTCCCGTGGCTCATGAAGTGAAGGACGTTGAAGGTGTCGGAGGACAGCGCTTCGCGGAGCGCTCCGGCAGAGACGTGCGGCAGAAAGTGCACCTCGATTCCGGCCGAGCCACGATTCAGGTTGTCGAGACGCCGCATCTCCTCGTCGAGGTCGAGCGGCGGCAGGTCCCGCGGGCTCGCTCCCGCGGCGAGAATCCGCAGCGGCGGCGTGAAGGGGATCGGCTGCGAGGAGCGCGGAACGTCCAGGTAGCGAACCAACGAGGTGTGTCGGGAGAGCGCGAAGCAGTCCTCGGTCTCGTCGTTGAGAAGCTCCCAGGGTAGGTCGGCGAGCGCCCCGGTCTCCCGGTCGCTCGGATCGATCTTGATCTTCAGGCGGAGGCCGAGATCGGTCGACTTTTCGAGCTGGCCCCGGCTCTTGTCGAGGAGCGTTCGGACCTGGCCCTGAAAGACCGCCCGGTAGAGCTCGGCGCCGACTTCGAGCGGCGGCCGGGCGTCGAGGCTCACGGCGCCCGGAGGGGCGAGGTTTCTCGACGCTCCGTGGGCCATCGGGCCCACCTCGCCGATCGACGGCAGGGAGAAGCCCACTCCGCCTTCCCCGAAGGGAGACTGGAGCACCTTCGCCCGGAACCCGCCGTTCGAGGTTGCATCAAACTGGAGGACGAAGTCTTGGAATCGCACTAGCCTGAAAAACACCGCCCGGCCACTTTTGTTGAGCCGCCGGCTCCTACGGCCTCACTTCGCCGCGGCCGCGCCCCAACGCCAGTTGCGGATCTCCGGCAGATCCTGTCCATTCTTGTCGATGTACTGCTTGTGCTCGATCAGCTTTTCTCGCAACCGCTCTTTGAGATAGATGCCCCGGTCGCCGGTCTGCGGCAGGCGGGTGACGGTATCGATCACGAGGTGGAAGCGGTCGAGGTCGTTGAGCACCGCCATGTCGAAGGGCGTCGTGATCGTGCCCTCTTCCTTGTAGCCGCGGACGTGGATGTTGTGGTGGTTGGTGCGGCGGTAGGTGAGCCGGTGGATCAGCCAAGGGTAGCCGTGGAAGGCGAAGATGACCGGCTTGTCGCGGGTGAAGAGGTCGTCGAAATCGAGATCGCTCAAGCCGTGCGGGTGCTCGCTTTGCGGCTGGAGCTTCATGAGGTCGACGACGTTGACGACCCGGATCTTCAACTCAGGCAGATGCTCGCGGAGGATCGAGACCGCGGCGAGCGTTTCGAGCGTCGGCACGTCGCCGCAGCAGGCCATGACGACGTCGGGCGCGATCCCCTGGTCGTTGCTCGCCCACTGCCAGATGCCGATGCCCTGGATGCAGTGGGCGACCGCGGCGTCCATCGTGAGCCACTGCGGAGCCGGGTGCTTGCCCGCAATGACGACGTTCACGTAGTGGCGGCTCCGCAGGCAGTGATCCATCACCGACAAGAGGCAGTTGGCGTCCGGCGGCAGGTAGACCCGCACGATCTCGGCCTTCTTGTTGACGACGTTGTCGATGAAGCCGGGATCCTGGTGGGTGAAGCCGTTGTGATCCTGGCGCCAGACATGCGAGGAGAGCAGGTAGTTGAGCGAGGCGATCTTCCGCCGCCAGGGCAGACGCGAGGTGACCTTGAGCCACTTGGCGTGCTGGTTGAACATCGAATCGACGATGTGGATGAATGCCTCGTAGCAGTTGAAAAGCCCATGCCTCCCAGTGAGCAGATAGCCTTCGAGCCAGCCCTCGCACTGGTGCTCGCTCAACATTTCCATCACCCGGCCGGTGGGGGCGAGAAATTCGTCGTTGGGCAAGGTCGCCGCTTCCCATTGGCGCTCGGTCGCCTCGAAAAGGGCTTCGAGGCCGTTCGAGAGCGTCTCGTCCGGGCCGAAGATGCGGAAGTTCCGTTGCTCTTCGTTGCGCTTGACGACGTCGCGAAGGAAGCGCCCGAGCACGTGCGTGTCGCCGATCCCCTCGACTCCCGGCGAGGGCACGTCGACCGCATAGTCGCGGAAATCCGGCATCCGCAGGTCGCGGAGCAGAATGCCGCCGTTGGCGTGGGGATTGGCCCCCATTCGTCGTTCGCCCTCGGGTGCCAGCGCGGCCAGCTCCGGCCTGAGCCTTCCCCCTTCGTCGAAAAGCTCCTCCGGCCGATAGCTCCGCAGCCAGTCCTCCAGGAGCAGCAGATGCTCGGGATGGACCGCCGGATCGGAGAGCGGCACCTGGTGCGACCGAAAGGTGCCTTCCACCTCCTGGCCATCGATCACTTTCGGTCCCGTCCAGCCCTTGGGGGACCTGAGAACGATCATCGGCCAGCGCGGGCGCTCGATTTTGTCCCCGGGAGGCAGGGCGCGGGCGTCCGCCTGGATCTTTCGGATCTGCAAGATCGCCGTATCGAGCGCCGTGGCCATCGCCTCGTGCATGAGCTCCGGCTCGTGTCCCTCGACGAAATAGGGCGTCCACCCGTAGCCGTTTAAGAGCTGCTCCAATTCCTCGCGGGAGATGCGGGCGAGAATCGTGGGATTGGCAATCTTATAACCGTTCAGATGGAGGATCGGCAGCACCGCACCGTCCTCCACCGGGTGGAGAAACTTGTTCGAATGCCAGGCGGTCGCGAGTGGACCGGTCTCCGCCTCGCCGTCGCCGACGACGCAGGCGACGATGAGCTGGGGATTGTCGAACACCGCCCCGAACGCATGGCTCAGCGAGTAGCCCAGCTCGCCCCCTTCGTGGATCGAGCCCGGGCACTCGGGCGAAGCGTGGCTGGGAATTCCGCCGGGAAACGAAAACTGGAGGAAGAGCTTGCGCAGCCCGGCCTCGTCCTGGCTGACGTCCGGATAGATCTCGCTGTAGGTGCCTTCTAAGTAGGTGTTGCTCACGACCGCCGGACCGCCGTGCCCGGGACCCGAGATGTAGATCATGTCGAGGTCGAGCTTCCGGATCACCCGGTTCAAATGCACGTAGATGAAGTTCTGCCCGGGGGTCGTGCCCCAGTGGCCGAGGAGCATGTGCTTGACGTCCGAGAGGGCGAGCGGCCGCTTCAAGAGCGGATTGTCGTAGAGGTAGATCTGGCCGACCGACAGGTAGTTGGCGGCGCGCCAATAGGCGTCCATTCTCGCGAGCAGCTCGGTGGTGAGCGTCTTTTCCGTCATGGGAGGTTTAAAAACCCGAGAGAGAGCCTGTTCCCAGGCCGCGGGCTCCACCGGCATTCTAGCAGGGACGGGGGCGGCGGCGAATCTGCGCGTCGGGCCTACGATCCGGCGGCCACCGTGCCCTCGCCGCCGCCCATCTCGCGGAGGATCGTCGAGGTGATGAAGGCCGCGAGCGCGGAGAGCCGCGAGTGTTGAAAGACGCTCTGGACGGAAAAGTCGATGGCGAAATTCTCCCGCACCCGGGCGGCGAATTGCGCCGCCTTGAGAGAGTGTCCTCCGAGCTCGAAAAAGTTGTCCTCGGCCCCCACCTGCTCGATCTCCAGAACCTCCCGCCAGAGGACCGCGAGCTCCTCTTCCAGGGCGGTTCTCGGGGCGACCGAAGCGACCCGCCTCTCTTCGGGCAGGTTCGCGAGCGCCAGGCGATCCACCTTCCCGGAAGGCGTTTTCGGGAACCTCTCCAGCACGGCGATGGCGGGGGGCACCATGTAGTCGGGCAGGTGATCGGCGGCAAACGTCCGGAGGTGGGCCTCCAGTTGGCGCGGGGACGCGGGGAGCGCCGCCGCGAGCTGGGTCCGGTTGGCGCTTCCCGCCACGTACCCCGGCCGGCGGGCGTACACATTGTGAATCCCCGTCTGGCTCAAGCGGGAAGCCTGCTCGACCTCGACGGCGAAACCGTTCTCGCGGAGGAGGGCGAGAACGCTCGCGAGGCTTCCCTCGCGGTCGTGCACCTCCAAAACCACCTGCTGGAGGAGCGGCCAGTGCCCGGGAGCGATGCCGCGGAGCACCTGGAGCTCGCTCTTCTCGACGTCGACCTTCAAAAGATCGATGCGGAAGACCCCCTGCTCCTCGATGATCTCGGAAAGGGTCCGCAAGGGACAGCGAAAGCGCTCCACCTCGAGGCGGTTGGCGACCAGATCCTCCAGATCGCGCTCGCCGATCGTCGCTCTCTCCTCGGCGAATTCCTGACCGAGAAAGGTCCGCATCGTCGCCTGGTCCTCGGCCGCGTCCCCATGCATTCCGGAGATGATGCTGACGTGAGGGTAGTAGGTGAACTCCGCGCTGCCGGCGGCGGAGCTCAGGCCCAGCTCGAAGCAACGGGCTTCCACCTCGTGGATCGAAAGGTTTTGCCGCAACATCCGGAAGAGCGGAGGAATGGGCTCAAAGGCGAAGAGCGTGAGCCCCCGCGCCCGCGTCGCGGCATGGAGCGAAAACAGCCCCGCGTTCGCGCCGACGTCGAAAACCGTGGCGCCGTCGCCGAGCGCGATGCCGTGCTGGAAATAGCTCTCTTCCTCCCAGATCTCGCGATAGAGAAACTCGGTTTCCGGCCGGTTCGGCACGACGACCGGCATGCCGTTCGGCAGATCGAGAAGAAGATTTCCCGCCAGCGCACCGCGCTCGCGCAGGGCGAGGAGGTGATGAAGAGTGCTGGAGGCGGACTTCGCCGGCACGACGAAGGCGCGGAGGAGAGCCGTCTCCCCACTGCCGGCACCGCCGGCATTGCCGGCAACGACGACGGCTTCCTCGACGTTGGGATCTTTCGCCAGCACGCTTTCGATCTCTTCGAGCTCGACTCTGAAGCCGCGGACCTTGAGCTGCTGGTCCTGCCGGCCGACGAAGAGCAGCTCTCCCCGCGCGTCGTAGCGCCCGAGGTCGCCCGTCCGATACCACGTCCGCGCGGAGAGGCCGGCGAGCTCGCGGCGGACGAATTTCGCCCGATCGAGCTCCGGCCGCGCGTGGTATCCCGCTCCCACCCCCGCGCCCGCGATCCACAGCTCGCCGATGGCGCCCAGGGGCGACAGGCGTTCCCGCTCGTCCACGACCGCCAGCTCGACGTTCGCGATCGGCCGGCCGATCGGCACCGGACCCTCGTCTCGTGCCTCGGCGGTCAGCTCGAAGAAAGCCGCGATATCTGTACATTCGGTGGGGCCGTAGGTGTTCGCGATCCGCGCCCGGCAGTCGGGGGAATCGAGCCAGTCGCGGAGCCGCTCCCGTGAGATGGGCTCGCCGCCCAGGATCACCCAGCGCAGGGAGTCGAGCAACTCATACCGCCCGTCGACCGCTTCGAGGATGGCGCCGAAGGCGCTCGGCGTGCAATTGATGAATGTGATCCGCTGGCGGGCAATGTCCCGGGCGATCTCCAGGGGATCGAAAATCTCCGTGGAAAGAAAGTGGATCTGCGCGCCGACGCACAGGGGGGCGAAGAAATTCTTCTGCGTCAGATCGAAGCTCGGCGACGAGAGGACGAGAAAACGATCCTCCGCGGAGACCGCAAACTGCGCGAGGAACCACGAGATCAGGTTGGCGAGCCCGCGATGGAACACCTGGGCGGCCTTGGGATGGCCGGTCGACCCGGAGGTGTAGATCATGTACGCGAGCTCGCTCCGCCGGGGCACGGCGCCGTCGGCGGACGCTCCAGTCCTCTCGCCCAAGGCCAGCACCCGGGCGCTACCGCCAGCGAGCCGCTCGGCGACGGGCGGATCGGCCAGCACGATGCGGGCGGCGCAGTCTTCGATCATGAAAGCGAGGCGCTTTTCCGGATAGTCGGGATCGAGCGGGACATAGACACCCCCCGCCGCGAGGATTCCGAGGATCGCGGGCACGAGCTCGAGCGAAGGCCCGGCGCAAAGGGCGATCGGCTCGCCAACCCCCGCTCCCTGTGCGATCAAACGGCGAGCGATGTCTCCACTTCTTTCGCGCACGCCACCCGCGGTGAGGTGCGCCTCGCCGTGGCGGAGGGCCACGGCGTCGGACCGCGCCTCGGCGGTGGCGAAAAGAGTATCGAGGAGCGGGTCGGCCTGGAACGCCACCGCCGTCTCGTTGCCCGCGAGGAGAATCGCTCGCTGGCGCTCCGAGAAGAGCTGGGCCTCCCCGACCGGCGCCTGGGGATCGTCGAGGACGCTTTCGATCAGGGCGCGATAGTGGTCGAGGACGTGGGTCAAAAGCTCCGCGGTAAAAAGCTCGGTGTCATATTCGACCGCACCAGCGATCCCGTCGCGAACGCGGGAGAGGACGAGCGTGCAATCGAATTTCGCCGTCTGCGAGAGAGATGCCGTCTCCGTGTCGCTCTCCGAATCGGAGCCCGTTTCGCGCTCCTGCTCCTGGAGCGAGAACACGGTCTGAAAGAGCGGGTTGACCCCGTACGACCGCTCGGGTTTAACCGCTTCGACGATGCGGTCGAACGGATACTCCTCGTGCGTGTGCGCCTCTAGAACGGTCTGTTTCACCCGGGCGACGAGGCTCCGAAAGGAGCCGTCGTCTTCGATCGTCGTCCGCAGGGGGAGCAGGTTGACGAAGCAGCCCAGCAACCTTTCGAGAACGGGCAGGGAGCGGCAGGCGAAGGGGCTCCCCACAGTGACGTCGGTCTGTCCGGAATACCGTGAGAGGAGGGCTTTGAAGGCGGCGAGGAGGACCATGAAGAGGGACGCTTCCTCGCGCCGCGCGAGGCTCTGGAGCTTCCAGGTGGTCTCTTCGCCGAGCGTGAAGAAGCGGGTCTCGCCGCGCGAGGTCGTCCCCCGCCGCGGCCGATCGGCGGGAAAGGTACAGCGGGCGGGAGCTCCGGCGAGCTTCTCGCGCCAGTACCGGAGGTGCTGCTCCAGCTGTCCGGACTCGAAGCGCTGGCGCTGCCAGACGGCGAAATCCGCATACTGAAGCCGCTCGGGCTCCGCTTCCGGCATCTCCTCCGCCTCCGGACGCGAGCACAGGTCCAGGAGCTGGCGCGACATTTCGCCGACCGACCAGCCATCGGCCAGGATGTGATGGATCACGATGAAAAGCTTCGCTCCGGTCTCGGTCCGCAGCAGGTGACAGCGCCAGAGCGGCCCGTCTGCCAGCGAAAAAGGCCGTGCCACCAGCGCCCGCAGGCAAGCGGTGCCGTCTTCTCCTTCCAGCGGCGCGAGCTCGACGAGCTCCGGCACCCGGCCGGGACACACCCGCTGCATCGGAGTCCCGTTGACGGCGGGGAACTCCGTGCAGAGAATCTCGTGACGGCGCGCCAGCTCGGCGACGGCCCCGGCGACGCTCTCGCCGGTGACGTCGTCCGGCAGGGGGAGGGTGAAGGCGATGTTGTAGAGCGCGCCGTCGGGCATGAGCTGGCTGGTGAACCAGATACCCTCCTGCGCGAAAGAAAGGGGCGCCGGGCCGCTGTAGGATCGCTTGGGAATCCCACTACGGGCCCGGTTCTTGGGGCGCCCACTGAGGCGTTCGGCGAGATAAGCCTGCTGTTCCGGCGCGAGCTGATCGTAATCCATGATGCGGCAGCGAGTGGCGAGCGACGGCTAGAGGATCATGCTCTTCTGTAGGAGCTCCATGACGGATTGCTGCGAGTCCCGGAAGCGGACGCCCGCCTCCTCCATCGTCCGGGTGTATTCCGCGAGAGCTTCCCCGGCGGTCTTGAAGTAGTGCTGCACCGCTTCTTGAAAACGCTGGTAGGCCGCGTCCAGGTCGGTTTCGGTGTTGGAAGGTTGCGGAGGAGCCGGGTTGGTCATCGTACATCTCCCTATGTCTATTTATTGAATCACCGTTACGCTTCCAATCGTCATCGCTTACCTTAAGACTGCACGGTGGACCTGTCAAGGCCGCCGCTTGACAGAGCGGTGCCAAGAGAAGAGCGCGATGCGCCGAGATGCGGCCTTAAGATGCGGAGAAGTCGGAGGGTCGCCGGCAGGCTCCTCGCCCGCCGGCGTTGGCGTTCCCTAGGGGGCGCCGAGATACGTGACGTGCACGTACGTGCCGAGCCTGACGTTGTAGGCCAGGTACCAGCCGTCGTGATCGGGGTCTGGATAGATCACGACCTCGTCGCTATTCCAGTTCCAGTCGTCGCAGTTGGCGTACTCGAAAGGCGCGACGCTGAAAGCGAAGCCGTTGAACACGAAGCGCTCCCGGCTGCCACCCGCCAGGTGAAAGACGTGGCCCGGCCCAAAACCGCCGTTGAATCGGCCGTGCGCCCACGCATGATCGAGCTTGAAACGGTTGTCGGCCGGGCCGGAGTCGTGCCCGATCCAGCGATCCTTTTCATCCACGTGGGGCCTTTCCTCCATGTGGGGCACGGCGGCCCCCCGCGCGCCTGGCGCCGCCGCGGGCGGCCGGCCCGAAGACCTCTGCGGACCGTGGGCCGGAATATGCCGATTGCCGGCAGGCGGGTGCTGCGCGCCTTCGCGCGGTCGCTGCTGCTCCTGCGCGTAGGATGGGACCGCGACCAGGAGTGACAAGGCGAGAACTGCCAGAGCTCTATTCATCTACTTCCTCCCCTTTCGAGTCTTGCGTCGGTACGCTTGTTTCCCCCACTCCCGCGAACGTACCGTGTGCGCCGGGTAGCAGGGCACCGACTTGGTGCCGCTTGCAATTCCCGTGCAACGCAGGGCTCCGAGGGCGCCTACGTGCCGCCGGCGATCTCGGCGAGCGTCCTTCGAGAAGACCGTCGAATCGCGCCGGGTCTTCGTCAAAGGCCCTATAACCCGTCCGGAGGGCCAGGAGGGAAGCGGGCTCGATCCGGACGGCAGGACGCTGGCCGGAACACCCGGAGGACATGGAGCCTCTCCCGCCGGAGATGCTGGCTCGGGACTGGATCCGAACGGAAAGTGAGGGACAAGGGCCGGAGCCCGGTGGCTTCGGCCCTCCTCCCAGCCTTCCTGGGGACCGCTCGCGGCCCCGTCCAGCGCCTTCGCTTATAGGTGCCTTCGGGTGTGCGCGCTTCCACCGAGCGGCGGAAGCTCCTTCACCGGTCACAGTGAGAGGTTGGCAAGGGAGAGACTGGTATGCTCACCCTCGGGGGCGATTGAGTGAACTTTGCGCGGGTCCTCGAAGCAGTTTCCACTTTCCTGGACGGGAAAGGGTATCGATACGCCCTGATTGGCGGAGTGGCGCTTGCGGCTTATGGGTTTGCCCGAACGACCTTAGATCTCGATTTCGTGCTGGACGCGGAGGCCGCGGAGGACGTCATCCCTTTCCTCGAGGCGCGCGGGTACCAGACTCTTCGCCGGTCGAGCGGCTACTCAAGCCACGTCCACCCCGACCTCCTGTGGGGACGCGTCGACATCCTCTACGCTCGGGGGGAGACGAGCCGGGAGATTTTCAGCTCCTGCCGGCCTTCTGTAGGGCCGGGCGGCAGAGCGGTTCTGCTGCCGAAGCCCGAGCACCTGGCCGCGATGAAGGCGCTGGCGATGAAGAACGATCCCAGTCGAACTTTTCAGGAGATGGCGGACATCCGATTCCTGCTGGGGCTGCCCGGCGTGGACCGGACGGAAATCCGAACGTATTTTGAGCGGCACGGAATGAAGGAGCGCTTCGATGAGCTCGACGAAAACACCACCTGACCTGCTCTCCCTCGAAGAGGACATCCCCTTGACTCCAGAGGACATCCGCGCCCTCCGCGAGAACAGGCCCCAGGCCTGGGTCAACTGGTGGGATCAGCTGACGCTGGTCTCCGAGCAGTTCCCAAACGCCGCCCAAGCTCTGCGAGATCGGCCCACGTTCGAGGGATACGAACCCTTCGAGCTCTGAAACGCCTGCGGAGCTCCGAGCGGATTCGCCAGAGCTCGGAGGTCAGAGGGCGCGGCCCGCGATGGAGGCTCGAAGGTCATCCTCTCCCACGTCCAGGCAGCTCAAGAGGCTCTCTCTCACCCGCACGACCTCGCCCACGACGAGGGTGGCCGGCGAGCCGATCGCCTCCATCTCCCCGGCGGCCAACTCGCCCAGGGTGCCGGTCCAGACCCGGCTGTCCGGCAGGGTGCCGCGCTCGACGACGGCGGCCGGATGATCCTCCGGCCGGCCATGACATAACAAAAGGGTCGCGATCTCGCTCAACCGGGCGGCGCCCATCAAGACGACCAGGGTGTCGATCCGGGCCAGGGCGGCCCAGTCGACCCGGTCTTCTCCCACGCAGTGACCGGTGACGACGGCGAAACCCGAGGCGACGCCCCGGAAGGTCAGGGGGATGCCGGCGCTCGCCGGGGCCGCCACGGCGCTCGACACCCCCGGCACCACCTCGCAAGGGACGCCCGCCACGGCACAGGCCAGCGCCTCTTCTCCTCCCCGGCCGAAGACAAAAGGGTCGCCCCCCTTGAGCCGCACCACCACTCGGCCGGCCCGGGCATGGCGGACGATCAGGGCGTCGATCTCCTCCTGCCGCAGCGCCTCCCGACCCGGACTCTTTCCCGCATACACGCGCCTCGCTTTCCTCGGCGCCTCCTCCAACAGGCTCGGATCGACCAAGCGGTCATACACCACCACATCCGCCCGTTGCAGACACCTCAAACCCCGCACGGTGATCAATTCAGGATCACCCGGCCCGGCTCCCACCAGATACACGATCCCGCTCACCAGTGCTCCGCGGGCAGAGGCTGCCCCAACCAGGAAGCCCGAGCTGCCGGATCGAGCGAGGACGGAGCGCAATGTCTGGAGCCCGAAGGGCGTATTTGAGCACCGCCCGGAGCTCGATCCGGCAGCTCGGGCAAAACTTCGCGAGTCGGAGCCACGCCTAAAATCTCCAAGAACCTTCCTTGAGCGGAAACTTCGTCTCCTCGCCGCAACAGCTCCAGGACATCCGAATCGATCAACCGGTACCACCGAGCCCGTCGGTCCGCAAAATCGGGGTGTCGCAAAGCGAGCGGAGCCCGCACCTCGGACGCCATCTCCAGAAACGTCTCATGCTCCGCGCCGATCTCCTTCTCCAGCCACTGCCGCAGCCGCACCGCCAGCACCGGAGCCTTGCCCGCGGTGGAAATGGCGATCGTCAGATGCCCGCGCCGCACGATCGACGGAGCGATCCAGGTACACCGCGGCAGATCGTCCACCGTATTGATCAGAACGTTCCCCGCCGTCGCCTCGGCGAAGACCGCATCCCGCACACCGGGGTCGCTCTCGGTGACGATCACCATCACCGCACCGGCCAGATCCCCACCGGCAAAAGCCCGCGCCGCATGCACCAGCGCCTCCCCCATCGCCAGCTCCGCCAGCCCCACCGTCACCGCCTTGGCGATCACCTGGACCCGGGCGCCAGCCGCCAATAAACCCCGAGCCTTCTCTTCGGCGAGCGCCGAGCCGCCCACGACAACGGTGAGGCGATCCTGCAAATCCAGATAAATCGGGTAGTACGCCACGGCGCGACCTCTCTAGACCTCGACGCTGTCGACCGTGACGCCCGAACGGTCGATCTCCAGGGTGAGCTGGCAGGTGCCGGTCTGAATCTCCAGCCGGAAGGCGCCGGGCGCGCGGGGAGTGAAGGAGAGCCCCTCGATCACCTGGCCGGCGAGGGCCGAGAGGGCGCGGTTGGCCCCCTCGACGGTGCGCGCCAGAGCGAGGCCGCGGGGAGTTTGGCGGAAGAGGCGGAGGAGGGCCTGCTCCCCCTCGGCGCCGTGGAGGCGGCGGGCGCGGCCGGTGCCGAGGGAGAGGTCCAGAACCTCCTCCAACCGGGGGACGAGCGACTCGTCCACCTCGCCCGCGGTGACCGCCGGAACGAGTTGGGCATAGCGGCCGCGGGCGTCCGGCGGGAGCGAGGCGGAGAGCGCCTCGATCTCGCGGAGGACGACCTCACCCTGGGCGGCGTCCAGGGCCAGGAGAGCCGGGGCTTCCGCCATGGTCAGCCCCGCGGGCCCGTGGCCTTGTTGTGGAGGATCGCCTCCACCTCGTGCTCGAAGCCACCGGTCTCGATCGGACAGTGGATGCCGCACTCCTTGGGAGCGTTCTTCTCCCACCACCAGCGGCCGGCCCGCGCGTCCTCGCCGGGCAGGGTGGCGCGGGTGCAGGGGGTGCAGCCGATGCTCGTATAGCCCTTTTTATAGAGCGGGTGGATGGGCACGTCGTGGGCACGGTTGTACTCCGTGACCTCGTCGAGCATCCAGTCGGCGAGCGGATTGATCTTGGCGAGCCCGCCGTGATCGTGATCGATCTCGATCTTCCGGATGTTCGCCCGGCTCGCCCACTGGTCGCGGCGGAGGCCGGTCACCCAGGCGTCCAGCCCTTCCAAGGCGCCGCGGATCGGCTCGACCTTGCGCACGTTGCAGCAGTGGAGACGCGCCTCGACCGCCTTCTTGAACAGGTTGGGACCGAAACGGCCCACCATCTCCTCGACCTGCCGGGCATCGGGGAAGTAGACCTCGATCTCGATTCCGTAGCGATCCCGCACCGTCTCCATCATGTCGTACGTCTCCTGCGGCAGACGCCCGGTGTCGACGGTGAACAGGCGCACCTCGGGGTCGATCCGCCAGGCCATGTCGAGGAGGGCCATGCCCTCGGCCTGGAAGCTGGTACAGATGGCGAGCCGCGAATGCCAGCGTTCGAGCGCCCAGCCGAGAACCTCCTCGGGAGTCGAGAAATCGAAGTCGTTGGCCAGCTGGCCCGCTTCGTACTCGTCCAGGAAATCGCGCTTGTTGGCGACCGCGAAATTGTGCTCGATGATCATGCTCGCCTCTCTTCGTTTGCGGGTAGGCCCGGCGTTTCCGTCATCCCGGCGAGAGCGATCAGCTCCTCGTCGGCCAGGCGGGTGAAAAACTGCTGGATCCGCTCTCCCTCCTGCCTGGATTCGAGGTAGGAGCGGAAGAGCCGTTCGATCACCAGGTGCACCTCTTCGCCCGGCACCCGGCGGAGTACCGGCCGGCCGATCGCGGCCTCGCGCCCGAGGCCGCCGCGGAGGAAAAGGTCGTAGCCCTGGAGACGTTCGCCCTGCGCGCCGCGCTCGCGGAGCGTCGTCCCCTGGAGGCCGATGTCGCCCGTCCAGTGGTGAGCGCAGGCGTGGGGGCAGCCGTCGAGATTGAGCCGCAGGTCCGCCGCCTGCTCGCCGAAGGTCGCGTCGAGATGGGCGACGATCGTCGCCAGGCGCCCCTTGGTCTCGGCGACGGTGAAGTTGCAGAAGGGGTCGCCGGTGCAGGCGATCGAGAGAGCTTTCAAGCCCCCGGCGCTCGCGGGATCGAGCGGGAAGCCCAGACGGGCCGCCTCGGCGATCACCGCGGGGAGACGGGCCTCCGGGATGTGGGTGAGGAGGAGGTTCTGCCGCCGGGTGAGGCGGATCTCACCGCCGTAGCTCGCCGCCAGGTCGGCGAGGCCCAGCATCTGCTCGCCCGAGCAGAGCCCGAGGGGGACGGGGAAGCCGGCGTAGAAGAGCCCCGGCTGCTTTTGGGGATGAACCCCGGTGTGGTCGTGCTCGCCGCCGGGGGCGAGCGGCGCGACGCCGTCCGCGAGCGGCCGGCCGAGGCGCGCCTCGACCCGCTGGCGGAAGGCCGGGACACCCAGGTCGTCGACCATGAACTTGAGCCGCGCCCGCGCCCGCGACAGACGGTAGCGGCGGTCCTCCCGCCAGACGTCGACGATCGCCTGGAGGACCGGGATCGCCTCGGCGTAGGGGACGAAGACTCCCAGGTCGGAAGCGAGACGGGGCCAGCTCGCGAGGCCGCCGCCCACCCGGACGCCGAAGCCGGGCTCGCCGTCCCGGAGAGTCCCCTGGAGGGCGATGCAGTGGATCTCCGGCGCATTGCACTGGTGGACGCAGGAGGCGATCGTGATCTTGTGCTTGCGCGGCAGGTCCGAGTACTCGCGGCGGGAGACGAAGAAGTCGGCGGTTTTCTCCAGGAGCTCGGAGCAGTCGAAGAGCTCCTCGGGATCGAGGCCGGCGACCGGGCAGCCGGTGACGTTCCGGACGTTGTCGCCGCAGGCCCCGGCCGTCGAAAGGCCCGCGGCGCTCAAGAGAGCGAGGACTTCGGGCAGGCGATCCATCGCCAGCCAGTGGAGCTGGACGTTCTGCCGGGTGGTGAGCTCGCCGTGACCGCGGCCGTATTCCTGGGAGACCCGGCCGATGGCGCGGAGCTTGTCCGGGGTGAGGAGGCCGCCCGGGGTCTTCACCCGCAGCATGAAATAGCCGAGCTTGGGCTTGTCGTGGTAGAGGCCGTACCACTGGAGGCGCACCATGTCCTCCTCTGGAACCGCTTCGTAACCGGCCGCGATCATCGCCGGCAGGTCGCGGATCACGTCGAGCCCCGCCTTCTCGTGCTTCAGGCGCTCGACGAAGTTCCGTTTCCTGACCAATTCCCAATCCGGCTCGACCTCTGGCGCCCGCGACATCCGCCCTCCTCTCTATTTGTGACCTAAGTTATCACCAAGCTATCAAGGAGGAAAGTGCGAGTCGAGGGTGAATAGGTGACAAAGTTGGTGACAAAAGGGGAGAAGGGGGGAAGGGAGGCGGTTTTGGAGGTCTCAGGCACCGCGGGTCCCCCCCCTCCGATGAAGGCCGTAACTCCTTGGCGAAGGGCGAAGCCTGGACAGACTCGCGTCGAACCGCCCGCCCTCGAGGAGGGACACCGCCCGCCCGAAGAGAACAGGCCTACGTCCCCGCTCTCCGCGACCGGCCGGGATACAATCCTTGCTCAACAGAGGAAAAGGAGGAGAGAGATGCGCAACGTCTTCCTACGCGGGACCCGTCCGCGAGCTCAAGGGGTGTCGCGGTCTTTGTGGCTCGCCGCGGCGCTGATCCTGGGGAGCACCCAAGTCCACGCCGATCCCGCCTGTCGCAGAGTGCAGGGCTCGGCGAGTCTCAAGCCGGTGCCGGCCGCACAGTGCCCCTCCCCGGTGGGGATCTGCGGCATGGGAACCTTCACCGGGGGTCTCCGAGGGAGCTATACCTCCGAGCTCTTCACCCTCACTCCGACTGCCGACACGGACGTCACGGAGGTCGAGCTCTTTACGGCCGTGACCACGATGCCGGCGGCGCACGTCGGCCGCTGGCGGGGCCAGCTGGTGCTCAAGGAGGCAGGAGCCTTTCATGTCTCGGGCGCCGGAGAGTTCAGCGAGCTCTATTCCGCGGCGGGCGGCACGGGGGATTTCGCCGGCGCCACGGGGGTGCTCCGAGCCGTGGGGACCTTCGTCGACGGCGTCGGGGGCTCTATCGACTACGAGGGCCAGATCTGCATCCCGTAGCGCGGCTTTAGGAGAAGGTGCCGCAAACCGCCGGGACATCGCGATGCCCCAGCGGATTGGGAGAGAAGGGAGGAAGGGGGACGGTCTTGGAGTTTCAGATACACATACCAGCGTCCTGAGATGTGCATCTTAGGCCTCGGATCAGCATCCCAAGCCTTCGGATAAGCATCTCAGCGTCTGGGATGAGGATCCGAGGCCTAAAGATCAGCATCCGAGTGCTTGGAAAGCTATCCGAGGCCTTAGATGCACATCCGAACGCTTAAGATGTGTATTCGAGGTCTCGGGATAACTTCCCTAGCTTTCGGGATGATTTCCCCACGCCTCGGAAACTTCCCGATCGTTGCCCGGCACGGCTGGAAGAGCGATGGAGGGGTCCCTGGGAGCGCCGGCGCTCCCAGGGAGACACCTCGCTGCTAAGTCAGCACCTATGGGGGCGCTACTCGCCGACCTTCGCTCCGCCCAGCGACGCGAGGCCGGTCATGGCTCCGAGGCCCATGGTCTCGACCGCGGAGGAGGGGACGATGACCATGCTGCCTTTCTCCTTGATCGCCTCGTAGAGCATGTTCATGGCGCGCAGGTGGAGGGCGACGGGGTTGCCGTTGTAGACCAGGGCGGCGGCGGCGAACTTGTCGGCGATCTCGGTTTCGGCGGTGCCCAGGATGATGCGCGCCTGGCGCTCGCGCTCGGCCTGGGCTTGGCGCGACATGGCGTCCTCCAGGTCGGCGGGGATCTTGACGTCGCGGATCTCGACCGACTGCACGGTGATCCCCCAGGGGTTGGTCTTCTCGTCGAGGATGCGCTGCAGCTCACGGCCGAGCTTCTCGCGCTCGGTGATCATCTCGGCCAGGTCGTGGCGGCCGATCGCCTCGCGGAGAGCGGTCTGGGCGGAGAGGAAGATGGCGCTCCAGAAGCTCTCGACCTCCAGAATCGACTTCTCGGCGTCCCAGACGAGCCAGAAGACGATGGCGTCGACATAGACCGGGACGGTGTCGCGGGTCAGGGCCGACTCGGCCGAGACGTTCGAGGCGCGCACCCGCTGGTCGACGAAGTGGGCCACGGTGTCGACCACCGGGACGATCCAGAAGAGGCCCGGGCCGGAGAGGCCGCGGTACTTGCCGAAACGCAGGACCACCGCCTTCTCCCACTGGTTGGCGATTTTGAGCGAGAACAGCAGGTAGAGGCCTACGAGGAGGGAGACGAAGGCCAGCGCGATCCCGGGGAGCGGCGAGACGGTCGCGACGAGCGCGGCCCCCCCACCCGCCCCGACGATCCAGACGACGACCGCCGCGGCGACCGCGGTGCGGTTGACGTACTTGCGCATCTCTTCCTTGTTCCGCTTCGCCGTCCGCTCCCGCTCCTCCGGCGTCTCTTCAAACTTGTTTTTCAACTGCTGCAGGATTCCGTGCAACATGGCTCTCTCCTTGGCTCCGCGGGGGAGCCGCTTCTAGGCGCCCGCCTCGCGCTCGGCGAGAGCGTCGCGGATCTCTCCCAGGGTGAGGCCCTGGGCAGCCGCCCGGGCCAGGAATTCGTCCAAGAGCTGAGCGAGACGACGACGGCGCTCCACCTCGTCGATCGAGATCGCCGTGGTGGCGACGAAGGTGCCGCTCCCCTGCTGGGTGGTAAGGACGCCGCGGATCTCCAGCTCCTTGTAGGCCCGGGCGACCGTGTTGAGGTTGACCGCCAGCTCTACCGCCAGGGCTCGCACCGTCGGCAGCCGCTCCCCCGTCGCCAGGGCACCCGTCGCGATCCCGCCGAGAACCTGGTCGATGACCTGGCGGTAGAAGGGGACCCCGGAGGCGGTGTCGAGCTGGAAGTGGACGGGCATGGCGAAGATCCGACGTTCTTTGTACTAGATGACTATGACAATAGGGTAGGACTGGAGATGGGACGGTGTCAAGAGGGGAGAAGGTCACGTCGGCCGTAGGGGCGGCCCCCCTGGCCGCCCTCCCCTGGGCACCCGCGGAGGGTGCGCCTAGAGGCCCGCGATCCAGTCCTCGATCAGCCGGCGGGCGATCGAGGCGGGATTGGAGAGGCGGACGGGGCAGGTGTTGGGGTCGGCAAGCTCGGCGCGACGGAACCAGCGGGCGTCGGCGAGCTCCTCGTCGTGGCGGTGGATCTCGGTCGTCCGCGCGCGGGCCACGAAGCCGAGCATGATCGAGGCGGGGAAGGGCCAGGGCTGGGAGGAGTGGTAGTCGACGACGTCGACCTCGATCCCGGCCTCCTCCAAGACCTCGCGCGCCACCGCCTCCTCTAAGCTCTCGCCGGGCTCGACGAAGCCGGCGAGGGTCGAGTACATCCCCTCCGGCCAGGCGTCCTGGTGTCCGAGAAGACAACGGTCACCGTGGGTGACGAGCATGATGACCGCCGGATCGGTGCGCGGGAAGTGGTCGGCCCCGCAGCGGGGGCAATGCCGCACGTGGCCTCCCTGGCGGCTCACCGTCGGGCCGCCGCAGACCCCGCAGAAGCCATGCCGTGAGTGCCAGTAGAGGAGACCGCGGGCGTAGGCGAGGAGAGCCGCGTCGTCGCGGTCGAGCACCGCACCGATCGTCCGCAGCTCGACCAGGTCACCGCGAAAGCCGGAGTCCTCGATGCCCGCGAGCTGCCGGCGCACCTCGTCTTCCTCCAGGTGAGAGAGGTCGAGCGCGAAGTGAGCGATGCCGGCGGCGAGCCCCAGGAGGGGGACCGCCTGCACGTCCTCGGGCAACCAGGAAGTGGCCGCCGCCTGCTCCCCGGAGAGGGCGACCGCCGAAGCCCGCTTCCCCTCGAAGCGGACGAAGCTCCGGCCGCGGTGGACGGGAACGATGCGGCTCGCCGGGTCGGCCAGGGCCCGGGCCAACGCCGCGGCGTCCCGGCGCAGCGGTGCGGCGCGGTCGAGATGGCCGCCGGCGAAGACGTTGGGAGAGCGCACGGCTCTAGTGTAGTGCAGGGAGGCAGGAGAACCCGGAGCCGTCAGCCGCCTTCTTCGCCGGACGGGCCGCCGCGCGCCATCAGGAGCTCGAACATCAGCCGGATGAGGTTCTCCGACGTCCGTCCGACCTCGCCGGTCACCTGGTCGATCCGGGCACGGAGACCGGACACGTCCCTCGCCGCGCCCTCGGTCGCGAGATCGGTCGGCTCCTCCGGCACCAGGCGCTGGGTGGTGCGCAGCTCGTTCAAGAACCACCGGGTGAGCTCGAGCACGCTCTCGCGGTAGCCCATCGCCGCGAGCATCTTTTTCAGGTTCTTGCGGCCCGGGGACTTCTTCTTGCGCTCATAGTCCGAGATCGAGCTGTTGCCGATGCCGGACTCCCGGGCGAGATCGTTCTGCTTCCAGCGGAGGGCGGCGCGCAGGATGATGAGCGCGACGTCCAGCTCCTCGTCCTCGGCGGACGAGCTCTTCGCGGTGGGCTTGCGCTCTGGCATCGCGAGAATCTACCGCGAAGCGGGCCCTTCCGCAAGAATAACCTCTTCTGCCTCAATAGTTTACGCCACGAAAACCTTTTCACGGAGAAGCGAAACAAGATCCACCTCGGATGGCTTTTGTCCGGCGCAAGCTGCACTTTGCACCCCGCTGTATCGCGAAAGAGAGATCCCATTTCGAACCGCACGGAGGGCGACGATCGGCGCGATGTGCCAAGATAGGGCTGGCCGAGCCCCAGACGCCCGCGCCGAATCTCCCATGCTCCACCCGCGTCTCGATACTCTACCGAAGCCGCAGCAGAGCGTCTGGCCGGATCTGGCCGCGGTTCCAGCCGATTTCGTCCTCTACGGGGGCACGGCCCTCGCCTTGCGGCTGGCCCATCGGATCTCGGAAGATTTCGACTTCTTCTCCAACCTGCCCTTCTCGCCTCAAGACCTGGAGCGTCGAATCCCGTTCCTCGCCGGCGCCGTCCGCATTCAGTCCGCCCCGAACACCCTGGTCTCCCTGGTCGATCGGGAGGGCCCGGTGAAGGTTTCCTTCTTTGGCGGTCTGACTCTCAGGCGGGTCGAAGATCCCGAGTTGTCAGAAGGAAACGGAGTCCAGGTGGCCTCCCTCCTCAATCTCGCGGCAACCAAGGTCAAGGTCGTCCAGGACCGGGCGGAGGCCAAGGACTATCTCGATGTCGATCGCCTCCTCCTGGAAGGTGTCGACCTGAGCCAGGCCCTGGGCGCGGCCCGCACGATCTATGGGGCGAGCTTCAATCCGATTCTGAGCGCCAAGGCCCTCTGTTACTTTGAGGATGGAGACCTGCTCTCCCTGCCGGAGGCCGTACGATCCAGGTTGACCGCCGCGGCGAGGCAGGTCGACGTCACGCGACTCCCCGACCTCCCTGCCCTTCCCGGAGGAATTCTGCCCTGACCGACCTCGAACAGGTCGCCCGTCGCCTTTTCTGGTGGAAGCAGCCGGAGGAAGCGCTCGCGAACCCCTTGCACTTCGTCGCCCAGGTCATGGTCTACGGCACTCCCGAGGATCTGGCGGTCGCGCGCGCGCATTTTCCCGAGAGTGTCTTTCGTGCGGTCCTTGCCGATCCACCACCCGGCCTTTTTGACCCTCGCTCCTGGGCTTACTGGCACGCTGTCTTCGAGCTGCCGAGACCTGCCGCTTTACCGCGGCGACGGCTGCCGGCCTGAGACAAATCCCCCTCAAGGGAGCCGCGACAGCTCGCGGTTGACGGCTTCGAGGTCGAAAGCCTCGGGATCGAAATCTTTTCCCAGCCGGTCGAGGGTCCCTTTGGCGCTCCGCCGGGCGATGCCTCCAGCCAGGAGGCGCTCGTAGACGACGATGCCGCCGCTCTCCTCCGGCGGGACGCGGCGCTGGCCGGCCAGGCAGACCGGCCGCTTGGAGCCGACGCCCGGCGGCAGGATCTTCTCGACGACGATCGTGTGGTCCCAACCGTCCCTGAAGTCGTACTCGTAGCGGATCCTCTCCTTTTCGCGGGTCAAAACCTCGGCGAGCCGCACCCTCCGCTCGTCCAGGCTGGGGAACCCGAGGTCCGGGAGCGGCGGACGGTAGACCGTGCGGCCGACGGCGAAGAGGTGGAGGTGCCGGTCCCGCCAGCCCAGGGCGACCTGGAGGATGGCGTGGAACCGGCCGAGCGTGACGTCGCCGGAAACCTGGAGCCGGCGCCAGATCGGAGGACGACTACCGGAGAGGGCGACCTTCAGCTGATAGACCGGCGCCGAGCGCGGTCCGCGCTGCGAGGTCGCCCTTTCCGGTGTTCCTGGTGTCCTCTCCGGCATACCCGTCCTCCAAAGGCAGGACGGATGTTACTTGAAGAGGGTATCGGCGGGGAAACACACCCCGAAAGGGATGCTTATCCCATCGCCTCACGCACTTCGGTGCCCTCTCTCCAGGCGTCGTAACGCCAGTCGAGGATGGCGATCACCCGGTCGAAGTTCTGCCAGGAGTCGTCGACCCGGTAGTTGTCCGGAAAGAGCTCCGCCCAGTCGGCCAGGTAGCTCTCCTGGTAGTAGGCGGAGGCGAAGGCGTTGCCTTCCTCGTTGAGGTCGTCCTCGGTGAGCTTGCCATCGCACCAGTTGAGGACGTAGTCACGGGGCCGGAAGTGCCGGTTCCGGATCCGCTCCAGGTCGAAGGCCGATTCCTCGTTCGTGCGGTGCGTGTCGCCCACCAGGTCGCGCAGCACCGCCCAACCGAGAAACATGCCGACATGGGTCGCGCTGTTCTCGGCTGGCACGCCTTCCGGAAAATTGCCGTCTGAATGCCAGGCTGCATCGTCGTATTTCATCTGCTCTCCTTTCGGACGTCGACGGGGCCGCGACGTCCACACTCTTAGTAGAGTGCTCCCTGACTCCGAAGGCGGGCCTTAGCAGAGAAGCGATTTGGAGAGCAAGCTAGAATACTAGTACGCGAGGCCCGCGAGAGGGGGTTGCCCGGCCGTCTGCGCGGCGCGCAGCTCGGCCGCCGCCAGGCAGCGGGCCACCTCGGCGCGCAACTCGGCGATCCCTTCACCGGTGCGGGCGGAGATCCACAGGCCGCCATCCCTGGGCTCCCTGGGCTCCAAAGCCGGGACCAGGTCGCTCTTGTTGAACACCGGGATGACCCGGGCGCGGTCGACCTTGAGATCGTCGAGCACGCCCTCCGCGACCTCCTGCTGCTCACGCCAGCGCGGGTGGCTGCGGTCGATGACGTGGAGGACCAGATCGGCGTCGGCGATCTCTCCCAGGGTGCTCCTGAAGGAGGAGACGAGGTGGTGCGGCAGCTTGCGGATGAAGCCGACGGTATCGGCGAAGACCGCTTCCCCCAAGCCGTCGCGCCCCGCCGGGCCGCCCAGCCCCCCCAGGAAGCCGCGCCGCAGGCGGGCGTCCAGGGTGGCGAAGAGACGGTCCTCGGCCAGGGCGTCACCGCCGGTCAGCCGGTTCCAGAGGGTCGATTTTCCGGCATTGGTATAGCCGGTCAAGGCGACCTCCGGCACGCCGCGGCGGCCGTGACGCTGGAGGCCACGGGTGCGCTCGATCTTCTCCAGATCCTCTTCCAGCCGGCGGATGCGGCGGCGCAGGAGCCGCTTGTCCTGCTCGATCTGCTTTTCGCCCTCGCCTCCGCGCTGACCGATGCCGCCGCCCTGGCGCGACAGGTGGGTCCACCGCCTCGTGAGACGCGGCAGGAGATAGTGCAGGCGCGCCAGCTCGACTTGGGTCTTCGCCTCGCGGGTGCGGGCACGCTGATCGAAGAGGTCCAAGATGAGGGCGCTCCGGTCCATCACGTGGAGACCGGTCACGTCCTCCAGGTTCTTGAGCTGGCTGCCCGAGAGGTCGTCGTCGAAGAGCAGGAGATCGGCGCCCAGCCGGCGGGCAAAGGCGGCGACGGACTCGGCCTTGCCGCTGCCGATCCAGGTCGCTGTGTCCGGGGCCTTCCGTGCCTGGACGTCGCGGCCGACGACCTTGGCGCCGGCGCTCCGCGCGAGCTCGCCCAGCTCGTCCAGATGCTCGTCGACGAGCGGCCCCTGGCCGGGGAGCGAGAGGCCGATCAGGAGAGCGGTATGGGTGGGAGCCGTGCTGCTCAGGCGGTAGGCGTCTTTGGTCAAAGTGGGGTTCCCTAAGGTATCCTAATTCTTCCGGGTAGACGGTCGCGAATCGGGCGAAAGCGCAGTTTCTAGAACGCGGGAGATACGGTGATGAATTCCTCCACCGAGGGGCTGGGCGGGCGGGACGAGGGGAGCGCGACCGGGCCGAAGAGCGGCCCCACGCCGCTCGCCCCAAAGCTCAAGGCGACCCTGGGCGCGGTCGCCCTCGTCATCCTCGTCATGATCTTCTGGCCGCGCGGCACGGAGTCGACGGCGCCCGGCGGTCTCCTCTTGGACGACGGCGGCCGGCCGTCGCCCATGGGCTCGCGCCTCGCCCCGGTCACCCTCGTCCACTTCTGGGCCACCTGGTGCCCGCCCTGCATCCAGGAGACGCCGTCCCTGGAGCGCCTGGCGACCGATCTAGCCGGCCAGCACGATTTCTCGCTCCTCCGGATCGCCGTCGCCGACCGCAAGGACAAGGTCGACGGCTTCCTCGGCGCGACGACGGCGGCCATGGTGCTCTACGACCCGAGCTGGGACGTCGCCCATCGCTACGGCACCGACCAGCTCCCCGAGACCTACCTCGTCGTACGCGGCAAGGTGGTGCAGAAGTTCGTCGGGGCGACCGACTGGGACAACCCGGACCTCCGCCGCCGCATCCTCGGCTACCTGGCGACGGGAAAGGCACCCCAGGGATGATGACGCCCGCCGATCTGCTCCACATGACCGAAAAGATCGGCCTCGCCGCTCTCCTCGCCGGGGCGGTGGGGGCGGAGCGCGAGTGGACGGGGGCGCGGGCGGGCCTGCGCACCCACATGCTGATCGCGGTGGGGGCCGCCCTCGTGACCGAGATCTCGACCCACTTCGGGGATGGTGGCCGGCTCGCCGCCCAGGTGGTCTCCGGGGTCGGTTTCCTGGGGGCCGGCACGATCATCCAGTCGCGCGGCGCGGTGCACGGGCTTACGACGGCGGCCGGGCTCTGGGTGGCCGCGGCCCTCGGGATCGCGGTGGGGGCCGGCGCCTACGGCGAGGCGAGCGTCGCCACCGTCGCCCTCCTCCTCATCCTCTCCGGCCTGCGGCCGGTCGAGCGGCTCCTGCGCCGGCACGACCGGCGGACGGTCGTGGCGCAGCTCGGGGCCGGCCAGACGCTCTCCGACCTCATGGGGGTCCTGGACGACGCCCAGATCGAAGTCGAGGGCCTGTCGCGAAACCCCGGCTCGCCGGCCGTCGTCCTCCATTTCCGCGGCTCGAAGGTGGACAGCCACCGGATGATCGAGCTCGCCGCCCTGGCCGGGCTCCGGGTCACCGACGAGGCCGAGGGCGCGCCGATGACCTCCGAGGGAGCCGGGACGGGCGGGCCGAGCGGGGCCGGCGGGGTGGCCGGCCCGGGGAGCATGGGCGGATCGGGCTCCGGCTGGATGCAGGACGACTAGGAGGGCCGGCAAGCCGGCCCTCCTCTCTATCGCGATCGATCGCCTATCTATCGATCGATCTATAAGGATGCGGCGCTAGAAGTGGAACGCCACCCCGGCGTGCCCCATGGCGAAGATCTTGGCCTCGTCCAAGGGGGTGTAGTGGCCGGAGAGCTCGAGGAGGATCCCGATGTGGCTGTTGATGGGAAACTCGCCGGTCAGGCCGATGGCGCCGCCGATCGTCGTCTGATCGCGGGAGCTGCCGTCGAACGCCCGCTTGCCGCTCAGGTGGTAGGCGCCGAGGGCGAAGTAGACCCCGGACTGGTAGTAGGTCTCGTCGAAACGGTACTCGCCGCCGATGTCGGCATAGGTCAGGTCGGCATTCGTCAGGCTGCCGAAGGTCGGCTTTCTGTCGAGCGAGAGCTGGCCGATCCGCAGGTTGAGCAGGGTCCGCGGCTCGGTGACGAGGCCGAAGTTGAACTGGAAGCCGTGGTTGCCGAAGTCGCTGCCCGGATCGACGTCGGACGAGCCGCCGACCCCACCCAGGACACCGATCGTGTAGGTGTAGAGCTCCTGGGCCTGGGCCGCCCCGGGGAGGGCGATCGTCCCGGCGAGCCCGGCGATCAGGGAGAACAGAACGAGCCTGCCGAGCAGGCGAGGGTTGCGCGTCAAGGTCCCCTCCTTTACGGTGATGAAGGCCGTTGGCCGTCGGGGGCGACCGCCGGAGCCCGGAAGCATATCGCAGCTCTCTCCTCTGTCTCTCCTCAAGAGCCTTCCATGGCTGCTCACGTATACGCCGCCCGGCCCGCGGGCGTCACACCCTCGCCTCCCTGGCCCCTGGCGCGATTCCTCCACCTGCTGCTGCCGTCCCCCTGTCTCGGCTGCGGCAGCCCGCACTCGGCCGGCCGCTCGGCCGACAATGCCGGAGGATACCGTTCGCGCCCCCTCGGGCTCTGCGCCGGCTGCCGCGGCCGCCTCCGGCCGCTCGATCCGGCCGCCGCCTGCGCCGTCTGCGCCCGGCCGCTCGTCGGTCGCCTGCCCCGCGGTTTCCGCTGTCACCGCTGCCGGGCCTGGCCGCCGGCCTACGATCGCCTCCTCGCTCGCTGGCTCTACGAGGCGCCGCTCGACGCGGTCGTCGGTGGGCTCAAGTTCCGCCGCCTCGATTTTCTCGGCCACCACCTCGGTCTCGACCTGGCGGCGGCCTTCGCGCCGATCTTCGCCACGGATCTCTCGGGGCTCGACCTGGTGGTGGCGGTCCCCCTCCACTGGGGACGGCGGCTGGCCCGCGGCTACAACCAGGCGGAGCGCATCGCCCGCCCGCTCGCCGATCACCTCGGACTCCCCCTGGCCGCGGCCCTCAGGCGGCGCCGCGCCACCGCCGCCCAAAGCACCCTCCCCCGGGACGCCCGCCGGACCAACCTGGCGGGAGCCTTCGATCCCCACCCGCGCGTCCCGCTGGCCGGCCGCCGCGTCCTCCTCGTCGACGACGTGGCGACGACCGGCGCCACCCTGGATGCCGCGGCCCATGCCCTGAAACGAGCCGGAGCGGCGACGGTCGTGGCAGTGGTGGCCGGGCGGACGCCCGACCGCGAGACGTAGGGCCCGCCCTTACCTCGGGGGGGCGTTCGGCCGCGGGGCCACCGCCCGCTCGACCTCGCGGCGGATCTCCTCCTGCACCCGCTGCCGGCCGAGGCGGCCGGCCTCGCGGAGATCCTGCCGCGGACCGGCTTCGAGGGCCGCGAAGGCGCGGTCCCGCTGCTGCCAGCGGTCCCCGGGGGCGGCGGGGTCGATGGGACGGAAGAGCGCCGCCTCCGCCACCTCGCGCGGCGCGTGGCCGGCGTCCAAGGCCGCGGCCGCCAGCCTGGGCCAGGCCGCCTCGGGGGCGCGGCGCAGCGGGGCGAGGTGGTAGGCGGCGAGGGTGGGGGCGGCGAGGAGACGGCCGAAGAGATCGGCGTCCCCGAGGACCAGGTGCGGCAGGAGCGACTGCAGGATGGGAGCCTCGCCCAGGCCCCCGAAGACATCGGGAGCGCTGAGCAGGCCGAGGAGCCGCTCCCGCCGCGGCCGGTCGAGCGCCTCGACCGCCCGGGCGAAGGCGCTGTCGGCGGCGAAATAGACCGGCAGATCAGGGTCCGCGAGGCGGGCGCCGAGCCAGGCCAGGGCGAGGTCCGGATCGCGCCCGAGGAGGAGCCGCAGGCCGTGCTGGAGGCCCAGGGTCTCCGCCGTCTCCTCGTACTCCGCGGTGCGCGCCCGGAGCACCGCCGCTCGCCAGGCACCCGGTTCCTCGATCGTGCCGGCGAGCTCCGGCCGCACCTCGCCCTGGGGCGGCGCCATCCACTCCCCGAGGGCGGCGGCCAAGGCGGTCGGCCAGCGCGGGGCGGCGAGGAGCGCCTGGAGGGTCGCGGGGGGGACCCCCTCGCGGGCCAGAACCTCCGCCAGGAGGGGGTTGTGCGCCGTCTCCTCCAGGGCGCGCTCGCGGAGGCCGGGCGGAGGGTCGGCCAGCCGCAGGGCCAGGGTGGCCGCCGCTTCCGCCAGGGGATCGAGGGCGAGGGCGGAGAGGAGACGCTTCTCCCAACCCTCCCGCCGGAGCGCCACGTCGCGCTCGAGGAAAGGGATCGCCAGGGGGAACAGGCCGGCGGCGAGAAACGCGCCGAGCCACGCCTCGGGCCGCTCGGCGAGGGCGGCCAGCTCCCGGCCGAAGACGAGGAGACGGCGCCGGCCGCGTCGGCCGTCGCGCTCCGCCGCCTGCTCCAGGGAGGCGAGCCGGTCGGCGATCTCTCCCGGCGGGTGGCCGCACCACGCCGCCGCCAGCCCGGCGACCGCCTCCTCAGCGCCTGGGATGTCGTCGGCACCCGCGAGAAAGAGCAGCCGGTATTCAGAAGTGTCGGACGGATTCAGATCGATCTCCCTCGGAGGGGCGGCCCCGCCCTCCCCCCAGCGCCGTTCGCGGATTCGGTTCGCCCCTCAGACTTCCCGCATATCCTAACCTCTCCCCACGCTCCCGTGGAGTCGGCTAAGCTACCGCCTCTGCCGCTTCGAAGCGGCAGCGAGGATGCCATGACCGACCCGAGCCCGCAGAACCCCCCGCCCGCCTGGCGGCCCCTCCTCACCGGTGAGGCGGCGGAAGCCGCGCTCGCCGCCGTCGCCGACATCGCGGCCGGGCTGACCGCAATATCGCCGACATCGCCGACATCGCCGGCATCGCCGGCGAGCTCCGAGCCCGCCGTCGACGTCCGCGACCTGTCCCTGGCCGGCGGCGAGGCGGGGATCGCCCTCTTCTTCGCCTACCTGGACGCCGCCCGGCCGGGCGAGGGGTTCGACGAGACCGCCATCGACCTCCTCGAGCGGGCGATCGAGGGCACCGCCGTCGTGCCGGCCGGCGCCGGCCTCTACAGCGGCTTCTCCGGCGTGGCTTGGGCCCTGGAGCACCTCTCGGGACGGCTCTTCGACCCCGACGGGGAAGACCCCGGCGGGGAGATCGCGGAGATCCTCAAGGATCACCTGCAACGCTCCCCCTGGCAGGGCGACTACGACCTCATCAGCGGCCTCGTGGGATTCGGGGTCTATGCCCTGGAGCGCCTGCCGCGGCCGGGCGGCCGGGAATGCCTGGAGGGCATCCTCGCCCGCCTCGCCGAGAACGCGGAACGGCAGCCGGCGGGGATCACCTGGCATACCGGGCCGGAGCTCGTCGGCTCGGTGCAGCGCGAGAACTTTCCCGACGGCAACTACAACCTCGGGGTGGCCCACGGCGTGCCGGGGGTGATCGGCCTCCTCGGCGAGATGTGCGCCGCCGGCCTCCCCGCGGGCGCCCCCACCCATTTCAAAGACGAGGCGCGACGGCTCCTCGAAGGCGCCGTCGACTGGCTCCTCGCCCAGAGGATGCCGCCGGACTCCGCGGCGCAATTCCCCTATACCGTCGCCCCCGGCGCCACCCCCGTCCCCTCGCGCCTGGCCTGGTGCTACGGCGACCTCGGGATCGCCGCCGCCCTCTTCGCCGCCGCCCGGGCGGCGGCCGAGCCGGCCTGGGAGGAGGCGGCGCTCGCCATCGCCCGCCACGCCGCCGCCCGGCCCATCGAGGGCTCGGGGGTCATCGACGCCGGGCTCTGCCACGGCGCGGTCGGCGTCGCCCACCTCTTCAACCGCCTCTACCAGGCGAGCGGCGACGAGAGCCTCGGCGCGGCCGCCCGGTCCTGGTTCGCGAAGACCCTCACTTTCCGCCGTGGGAGCGAGGGGATCGGCGGCTTCCTCGCCTGGCTGCCCAGCGGCGAGGACCGCATGGGACCTCTCGGATGGCTGCCCGACCCTGGGTTCCTCACCGGCGTCGCCGGCATCGGTCTCGCCCTCCTGGCCGCCACCACCCCCTTAGATCCCGCCTGGGACCGCACCCTGCTCACCACCATCCGCGGCCGCCGCCCGGAAGCCCCCGAGGAGTCCCGATGACTGACCGTTCCACCCTCCGCGAGCCCTCCTGGAGCCCTCTCCTCACCGGTGAGCTCGCCGCGGGCGCCAACGCCGCGATCGACGCCATCGCCGCCGACCTCACCAGGATCGTCCAGAACGCCAACCCAGCCGATCTCCAGGCCGACCCCGGCGTCGCCCGGGACCTGTCGCTCGCCGGAGGCCTGCCCGGAATCGCCCTCTTCTTCGCCTATCTCCATCTCGCCCGGCCCGGCCAAGGGCACGACGACACCGCCATGGCCCTGCTCGAACGGGCGATCGAGGGCACCGCCGAGCTCGCGGTGGGCGCCGGTCTCTATGGCGGCTTCGCGGGGGTGGCCTGGAGCCTCGAGCACCTCACCGGGCGCCTCTTCGATGCCGACGGGGAAGATCCCGGCGAGGAGATCGCCACCGTTCTCCAGGGCTTCCTGAGCAGCTCGCCCTGGTACGGCGACTACGATCTGATCGGCGGCCTCGTGGGCTTCGGGGCCTATGCCCTGGAGCGGTTGCCGCGCCCCGGCGGCCGGGAGTGCCTGGAACAGGTCGTCGCCCGCCTCCGGGAGACCTCCGAAGCGCGGCCGGAGGGGATCTCCTGGCACACCACCTCCGAACGGACCGGCCCTTACCAGAAGGACGCCTATCCCGAGGGGCACTACAACCTCGGGGTGGCGCACGGCGTGCCGGGGGTGATCGGGCTCCTCGGCGAGGCCTTGGTCGCCGATCTCCCGAAGCCGTCGGAGGACGAGGCGCGGCAGCTCCTCCGCGCCGCCTTCGACTGGGTCCTCGCCCAGCGCCTGCCGGCCGGCGCCGGCGCCGTCTTCCCCTACAACGTCGCTCCCGGCATCTCTCCCGCCGCCACCCGGCTGGCCTGGTGCTACGGCGACATCGGAGTCGCCGCCACCCTCCTCTCCGCCGCCCGGAATGCCGCCGATCCCGCCTGGGAGGAGGAGGCGCTCGCCGTCGCCCGGCACGCCGCGGCACGCCCGTACGAGGGTTCCGGGGTCATGGATGCCGGCCTCTGCCATGGCGCGGCCGGCGTCGCCCACATCTTCAACCGCCTCCACCAGGCGACCGCCCGAGATCCGCTCTCCCCCCTCGCACCCCTCGCACCCCTCGCAGAAGCCGCCCGCACCTGGTTCGGCCATGCCCTCGCCCTGCGCCGGCCCGGCGAGGGGATCGGCGGTTTTCAGGCCTGGCTCCCCTTAAAGCCCGAGGGCATCGCCGAGCTCGGCTGGCTGGACGACCCCGGCTTCCTCACCGGCTCGGCCGGTGTCGGCCTCGCTCTCCTCGCCGCCACGACCGACATCGCGCCCGACTGGGACCGCATGCTCCTCACCGCCATCCCCGGCACGAACGGCGGGACCGGCCGGCAGGAAGCGTGATCGCGTACTCCAAATAATAGGAAACAATAGATTTTCCCGGCCCTCCGCGAGCGATCCGCACCGGCTCCCCGCCGGCCGACCGCCGGTTTGACAGCCCCGTGGCGGAGGACTAGACTCACCGCTTGTAGGGTCTCTGGGATGAAGAACCACCCGCACAAGAGTCACCCCCTCCTTTCCGCTTTCCTGGCGTTGGGCCTCGCTTCGAGCGCCCTGGCCCCAGCACTGCCAGCCCAGCAATCGCCGTCGGCGCTGCCGGCGCCGCAGGCGCTGCAGACCCCACCGCCAGGTGTGGGGGGACGGGTGATCGGGGAAAAGTCTCCGCTCGCTTCCGCCGGGGTCTATGCCTTCCAGCTCGCCGACCTTCAGTTGCACAAGGTCACGACCGACCCCCAGGGCAACTTCCTCTTCCAGGATCTCCCGGCCGGCCTCTACAAGGTCATCGCCCACAAGGCGGGCTTCGCGCCGGTCGTGATCCTCCTCACCCGGACGACCGCCAAGGCCTACCAGTTCCTCGAGCTGCAGCTCCTCCAGGACACCCCCGCAGCCGGTGCCCCCGGCAAGAACGGCCGGCCCGACGACTTCTGGTCGCTCCGCGCCAGCATCCCACCCGACGTGCTGCGGCAGATCGAGGAGACGAGCGCCGAGGTGGAGCCCCGGTTCGCCGAGGATCGCCGGAACGTCGTGCCGCTCGGCGCCGGCGCCCTGTCGCGGTTCCACACCGACATCCAGGCGATGAAGGGGCCCGACAGCCTCACCGCCGGCGGCGAGGGCCAGATGGCCGGCGGTCGGCTCGGCATCGAGGGCCAGCTGGGCGACATGCAGGTCGGCCTGCGCGGCCACTTCTGGCAGTTCGAGCCCACCCCCGCCCTCGCTGGCGGCGGCGCGGGCGCCCAGGCGGCGTCTTCGGTGAGCAGCGGCCAGGCCAGCGCGCTCTCGCTCGACCTCAACAACGGCCCGCGCAGCAACGTCAACGTCACCTCGCTCACCAACCGCATCGTCGCCCGCACCAGCGACGGCCCGGTGCCGGTGGACTTCGAGCACTACCGGGTGAGCTGGTCGCAGGCGGTGGGCGACAACAGCCGCTCGGAGATCGCCGCTCAGTACACCAGTGAGAACAACTTCCACCGCCAGGGCTCCTTCGACCCCGCCGAGATCCCCGGCGCCTCGCGCACCTGGCGGGTCGAAGGCTCCTACACGACGGACCTGGGACCCAGCTCGACCTTCCAGAGCGGCATCCGCTACCGCGACCTCGAATATGGGATCTCCGCACCTTCTGGCGCCGGCGGCCCCTCCGGCGGCCCTTCCGGCAACGCCGCCTCCCAGTCCCTGCCGGGCCTCCCCGGGCAGGACAGCCTGGACGTCTTCGGCCGCGGCGGCTTCCGTCTGCAGCCGGCGGTGCTCGTCGAGTATGGCCTCTACAACACTCTCTCCGACGGCAGCCTGACGGTCCGGCCCGAGGGCGGCGTCGTCCTCCGCCTGGGCGACCTCTGGCAGCTCCAGAGCTCGGCCTCCCGCCAGGTCTACGAGCGGGCGTCGGTGACCGCGCCGCAGTTCCTCCCCACCCTCTACCAGGAGGCCGACCTCTGCGAGGAGGGCGGCAAGGCCTGCTACGAGCTGCGCCTGGCGAGGAAGCAGGGCGACGACACCTTCTCGCTCTCGGCGATGGACCGCACCTTCGGCAAGACCCTCCGTCTTTACTTCAGCGACGACCTCTTCGATCGCGAGGAGAGCCTCTACCTCGTCCCCGGCGACCGGGTGCCCGAGGTCAAGGTCTCCCTGGGCCGCCAGATCCTCCCCGGCATCACGACCAAGTTCGAGGCGAGCCTCGCGAACGGCGGCGGCGGCGTCTTCTACTCCGCTCCGGGGCAGGCCTACCAGAACAAGGTGTCGTACCTGGTGACCTCGCTCGACACCCGCTTCAAGGCGACCTCGACCGGCGTCTTCATCGCCTTCCACCGCCTCAACCAGGATCTGTCGCCGCTCAGCCCGGACTCGCCGCAAGCCACCCCGATCAGCGTCGATCGGCTGCAGCTCATGCTCTCTCAGGATCTCAACGTCCTGATGGATCTGGCCGGCGACTGGACGGTGCAGCTCAACATGGAGCTCAGCCGCGGCATCCTGCCCCTGGTCTCCACCGCCACGAGCACTCGCGACGACGAGCTGCGCACGCGGTTCCTCGGTGGGTTGGCGGTCAAGTTCTAGGGTCTCGCATCAAAACCGCCCGCCAGCAGAGACCAGCAGCAGAAGTTTGGGGCTATGCGTATCGCCCCCCTCCTAGCCTCCCCCCTGACCCAACCGCCTCCCGCCCAGGGGGGAGGGACCCTTGGCGAAACGCTGCCACCCATCGTTGCGCCGCTTCAGGCCTGAAGGGCCGTAATTCCTTCGCGAAGGGCGAAGCCCTGGACAGACTCGCGTCGAACCTCTCCTCCTCCCGCCTCAAACCCTTGGATTCAACCGCTTGAATAACGTCCGGTTTTCTGGATGACGACACCGAAACCCTCTAGAATTCAGAGGGTTGGAGGCGATTCAAAAATCTGTGATGCTGGCATAGAAGATGCTTTGGTGCGTCTTGCCCAGGTCTTCCCATGATGCGGTCTCGCACCCTGAAACTCTCCCTCTCGCTCCTTCTGGCGGCGGCGGCGGTCGCTTTGGGCGGCCTGTCGTTCTATCGCAAGGTGCAGAGCTTCCAGCCGCTGGGCTTCACCGCCCGAATGCCGGGCGCCGCGGCGCGGGTGGAAACGGTCGAGGACCGCGCGACGGGGCTCCTCCCCGGCGACCGGGTGCTCCTCGCCGACGGTGCCGAGGTGGCGGCCGAGGCCGACTTCGCCCGGCACCTCCAGGGGAAGGCCGAGAGCCAGCTCACCGTCCTCCGCGGCGAGCAGCTGGTCGAGGTCCACTACCACCGGCCGCCGCTCGCCGTCGACTTCCCCTACCTGTTCCTGGCCCTGATCGGGGTCTTTTACCTGCTGATCGGCCTCTATACCCTCTTAAAGCACGGCGAGCGGCCGGGGTTCCTCTTCTATCTCTGGTGCCTGGCCTCGGCGGTCTTCTACCTATTCTCGCCGGCGCCCCCGGCGGACCTCCTCTTCCGGCTGGTCTTCTCGGGCGACGAGCTGGCGCGGATCTTCCTCCCGGCGCTCACCCTCCATCTCTTCCTCGTCTTCCCCACCCCGGTCTTGGAAGATCGCCGCTTCCGCGGTCTCGTCTCCCTCCTCTACCTGCCGGCCGCGGTCTTCCTCGTCCTTCAGCTCGATCTGGCCCTCGGAGTGCGGCTCCTCTTCCGCCACCCGACAGCCGCCGCGCTCCACACCCTGGACCACCTCGAAATCTACTCCCTGATGGCCTACGCCCTGGCCTCGGTGCTCCTCCTCGCCTGGAGGATCGGGCGCGGCCGGACCTGGGAGCAGCAGCGCCAGCTGCAGTGGGTGGCCTTCGGCCTCGCCGGGGGGTACCTGCCGTTCTTCCTCCTCTACGTCGTCCCCATGGCCCTCGGGCTCGCCCGGCCGCAGCTCCTGACCACGGTCGCCGTCCTGCCGCTCGGCCTGGTGCCCATCGCCTTCGCCTATGCCATCCTGCGCTACAAGCTGTGGGACATCGAGATCATCGTCCGCGACACGATCTCGGCGACCGTCACCCTGCTCCTCGGGATCATCGGCTTCTCGCTCGTCAACCTGGCGGTCGTCCGCGGGGTGCCGCGGGAGCTGTCGCTGGCGAGAAACCTCCTCTCCTTCGCCGCCGGGCTCGCCATCGCGGGCCTCCTCGTCCCCACCCGCCGCTCGATCGCGGGGACCCTCGAGCGCCTCCACTACCGGCGCTCGTTCGGCAAGCGCCGGGCGCTCACGAATTTCGGCAAGGGGCTCCTCCACGAGCGCGACCTCGGCCGGCTGTGCACCAATCTCCTGCAGCAGATCGAGGAGGGGGTGGAGCTCGAACGGGCCAACCTCTACCTCGTACAGGGAGCGGCGCTAGCGCCGGTCCGCGCCGAGCCCGGCCTGCCCGGTCGGCTCGCTCCCGACGCCCTCGGGGAGGGGTTCTGGCAGGAGAATTTCCTGCACCTCTCGGGCGTCGCGCTCCCCGCCGAGCCCCCCGCCGTCGAGCAGCGGCTCTTCGCCGGCGGCTACCGCTACGCCTTTCCGCTCCACGTCCTCGGCAGCCGGGTGGGCGTCGTTTTGACCGGCTACAAGAAGAACCGCGATCCGCTGAACAGCGAGGACGTCGACCTCATCCGCCACCTGCTCAACCAGGCGGCCCTGGCGATCGAGAACGCCCAGCTCCTGGGCCAGCTCCATCACCAGCTGGAGGAGGTCTTGCGGCTCCAGCGCTACAACGAGGGGATCTTCGAGTCCTCGCCCGCCGGCATCGCCGTGCTCGATCCGGCCGGCCTCGTGATGTCGGTCAACGCCGCCTTCGTCCACCTCGCTGGTCGGGACCGTGGTGCTTTAGTCGGTCGGCCGCTCGTCGAGGTGCTGCCGGTCGGCCCCCTCCCCCATCCCGGCGAGGCGCCGGTCGAGGTCAGCTACTGCGAGCCCGGGGGCGAGGAGCGCCATCTGCACCTGACCCTCGCCGATTTCGCCTCCGATGCCTCCGATGCCTCCGATGCCTCCGATGCCGCCGACGCTGGCGACGCGGCGAGGCTCGGCAAGCACCTCACGGTGCTCGTCGTCCACGACGTCAGCGAGCGGGTGGCGATGGAGCAGGCGCTCCAGGAGAAGGATCGCCTGGCGGCGCTCGGCATGCTCGCCGCCGGGGTGGCGCACGAGGTCAACACTCCGATCACCGGCATTTCGAGCTACGCCCAGATGCTCCTCGCGGAGACCGCGGAGAGCGATCCGCACTACGCGATCTTGAAGAAAGTCGAGCGTCAGACCTTCCGCGCCGCGCGGATCGTCAACAATCTGCTGGAATTCGCCAAGGATCGCCAGAACGAGAGGAAGCCGGTCACCTTGGCGCCGCTCATCACCGAGTCGCTCGACCTCCTCGGCGACCGGCTCGGCAAGCGGCGGATCGAGCTCGACTGGCAGCCTCCGGCGCCCGACGCGGCTCCGGTCGTCGTCCTCGGCTGCGACGGCGAGCTGCAGCAGGTGCTGACCAACCTCCTCGTCAACGCCCTCCAGGCGATGTCCGAGAAGGGTGGCCGGCTCACCGTCCGCCTTACGGCCGACCCCGCCAACGTCCAGGTGTCCGTCGAGGACACCGGCCCGGGCATCCCACCCGAGCGCCTGGGCAAGATCTTCGAGCCCTTCTACTCGACCAAGCATGCGAGCGGCGGCACCGGTCTCGGCCTCGCCATCAGCCACGACATCGTGCGCCGCCACGGCGGTAGCCTCTCGGTCGCGAACGAGCCCGGCGCCGGCGCCCGCTTCACGATCGAGCTGCCCCGGCTGGCACCCCCCGCCACGATCTCTCCGGCAGCGCGGGGCACCGCATGAGCATCCTCATCGTCGACGACGAGGAAGTCCTCCAGGACGTTCTCACCTCGCTCCTCAAGAAGGAAGGCCACGCGACCCTCTCCGCCTACTCGGCCGAGGAGGCCCTGGAGATCTTGGACCGCGAAGAGATCGAGCTGATCCTCCTGGACCTCATGCTCCCCGGCATTTCGGGCCTCCAGGCTCTGCGCCGCATCCGCCAGCGCGACCCGGAGCAGGTCGTCATCGTCATCACCGCCTTCTCCTCGATCGAGAGCGCCATCGACGCCATGCGCGAGGGGGCGTTCCACTACATCCCCAAGCCGTTCAAGAACGAGGAGGTGCTGCTGACGATCCGCAAGGGTCTGGAGCAGCGCCGGCTGACCGAAGAGAACCGCGATTTGAAGGAGCAGCTGCGGCAGCGCTTCGGGCTCGACAACCTGGTGGGCAAGAGCAAGCCCATGCAGCAGATCTACGACCTGATCCAGCTCGCCGCGCCGGCCAAGAGCAACATCCTGATCCTCGGCGAGAGCGGCACCGGCAAGGAGCTGGTGGCGAAGGCCATCCACCACCACTCGCGGCGCGCCTCCGGCCCCTTCGTCACCGTCAACTCGGGCTCGATGCCCGCCGACCTCCTGGAGAGCAACCTCTTCGGCCATGTGAAGGGTGCCTTTACCGGCGCCATCGCGAGCAAGAAGGGGCTCTTCGAAATGGCGGGGAACGGCTCGATCTTCTTCGACGAGATCGGGAACATTCCGCTCGACACCCAGTCGAAGCTTCTCCGCGTCATCCAGGAGAAGGAGTTCATGCGCCTGGGTGGGGTCGACACGGTCAAGGCCGATGTGCGGATCATCGCCGCCACCAACGCCGACCTGGAGGCGGCGGTCGCCCAGGGGCAGTTCCGGGAAGACCTCTACTATCGGCTGAACGTCATTACCGTCGCCCTGCCGCCGCTTCGCAAGCGCACCGAGGACATCCCGCTCCTCGCCCAGCACTTCCTCGCCAAGTACGCGCACGAGAACGAGAAGCCGATCGAGGAGATCACCTCGCACGCCATGCAGCTCCTCCTCGACTACCATTGGCCGGGCAATGTCCGCGAGCTCGAAAACGTCATCGAGCGCGCCGTCGTCCTCTCCTCCGGACCGCTCCTCGGGGTCGAGCTGCTGCCTCCGACGGTGCGCCAGCCGGACGCGGCGGTGGTCCCGCCGTCCGCCCTCCCCTCCTACGGGGTGGCGTTCAAGGACGCGGTCTCCGAGTACGAGCGCCAGCTGGTGATCAAGGCCCTTCAGGCGTCGGGTGGGGTGCAGAAGCGGGCGGCGGAGCTGCTCCAGGTCAAGCCCACGACTCTCCATGAGATGATGAAACGCCTGAACATCTCGTCGGAGAGCCTCGCCGCGATCAGCTGATTGCGAGCAGCTGATTGTGACCGGCTCTCGTTGTGAGGTTTCAAACGACCATGCGTAGGGTTTGCCTGTCGATCTTCGCCCTGGCCTGTCTGGCCGGGCTGCCTTTAAGCCCTCGAAGCGCCGCCGCCGCGCCCCCTCATCCTCCGGATGGCGTCCGTGCCCCGGCGGCTGCGGGGGCGGGGGCCCTCTTCGCCCCGCTCTCCGACGGCGAGGTTCTGGAGCTGCCGCCGCTCGATGAGCGGGTGCCGCGGCCCGAGGCCTTCCTCGGCTATCCGTTGGGCGAGCGTTTCACTCCCTGGGACCGCATCCAGGCCTACCTCGACGCCCTGGCGGCGGCCTCGCCGCGGGTGAAGGTGTGGACCTATGGCGAGACCTACGAGGGCCGGCCGCTCAAGCTCGTCGCCTTGGGCTCGCCCGAGAGCCTCGCCCACCTGGAATCGCTCCGCGAGGAGCACCTCCGCCTCGCCGACCCCGGCGCCCTACCGCGGGCGGAGCGCGAGCGGCTGGTCGAGAAGGCGCCGCTCGTCGTCTGGCTCGCCTACGGGGTGCACGGCAACGAGTCGTCGTCGTCCGAGGCGGCGATGGCGGTCGCCTACGTCCTCGCCGCCGGCCAGGGGGAGATCCCGGGGCTGCTCAAAAACACGGTCGTCCTCCTCGATCCGCTGGTCAACCCCGATGGCCGCGAGCGCTACCTCCATGCCTTTGCGGAGCGGCGGGGAGCCGAGCCCAACCCGCGGATCGCCGCTTCCGAGCACTGGGAGCCCTGGCCCGGCGGCCGGCAGAACCACTATCTCGTCGACCTGAACCGCGACTGGGCCTGGGCGAGCCAGCAGGAGACCCGCCAGCGGCTCACCGCCTACCGCGCCTGGGAGCCGCAGGTCTACGTCGACTTCCACGAGATGGGGACCGAGGCGAGCTACTTCTTCCCGCCCCCGGCCGAGCCCGTCCACCCACAGATCTCGCGCCGCATCGTCTCCTGGCTCGACACCTTCGGCCGCGCCAACGCCGCCGCCTTCGATCGCCAGGGCTGGGTCTACTTCAAGGGCCAGAGCTACGACCTCTTCTATCCCGGCTACGGCGACTCCTACCCGAGCCTGCGAGGCGCGGTGGGGATGACCTACGAGATGGCGGGCGGCGGCCACGGCGGCCTGTCGCTCACCTTGGGCGACGGCAGCCCGCTCACTCTCGCCGACCGCGTCGCCCGGCACTTCACGACCTCTCTCGTCACCTTGAAGACGGCGGCGGCCCAGGGCCTTAAGATCCTCGCCGACTTCGTGGAGACCCGCGAAGGCCCGGCCGGACCGCCGCGTACCTACCTCTGGCCGGCCGACCGCCAGGAGGCCCGAGCGCTCGCCGAGCTCCTCACCCTCCACGGCATCCACGTCCGCCAGCTCGGCGAGACGGTGACCTTGAAGGCCCGGAAGCTCGCCCACGTCCCCGGGCCCGAGGAGGAGAAGCGCTTTTCGGCTGGCACCTACGCGGTGACGACCGCGCAGCCCCTCGGCACTCTCGCCCAAGTCCTCCTGGACACCGACTCCTCGATGGGCGACGCGTTCCTGAAGCGCCAGCGCCAGCGCCTGGAGGACAATCTGGGAGCCGAGTTCTACGACATCACCGCCTGGTCGCTGCCACTCGCCTACAACGTGGAGGCCTGGGTGGCGGCGGGCGAGCCCGGCGGTCAGAAGGCGGCCGCCACGCCGAGCCCCGGAATCCACGGCACGGCGGCGCTTGGCGTCCTCGTGCGGCCGCAGGGGATCGCGGGCTACCGGCTCGCCGCGGCGCTCCAGAAGCGCGGCCTCCACTACCGGCTGGCCCTGACGAGCTTCGCGGTCGAGGGGACCGAGTACCCCTCTGGCACCCTCTTCATCCCCCGCCACGGCAACCCCGACCTCGACAAGGTGCTGGGCGGCCTGATCGTCGAGAACGGCCTCACCGCCCACGGGCTCGCCGCCTCCTATGAGATCAAGGGGGCATCCCTGGGCTCCCGCGACATGGCGGTCATCCGGCCGGTGCGGATCGGCCTCGTGAGCGGTGAGGGGGTTGACGCCACCTCCTTCGGCTTCCTCTGGTCGCTCCTCGACCGCCAGGTGGGCGTGCGCCACGACCGGCTCGACCTCGCGCGCCTGGCCGATCTCGACCTGGGGGAGATCGACGTCCTCATTTTCCCCGACGGCGACTACGGCCGGGTGCCGGAGAAGACCCGCGAGGGGCTCGACGCCTGGATCAAGTCCGGCGGCGAGCTGGTGGCGATCGGCGACGCCACGACCTGGCTCGCCGACCATCAAATGACGACGGTCAAGAAGTGGGAGCCCTCGAAGGAGCCCAAGGAAGCCCCGCAGGGAGATCCCGAGCTCGCCGACTCCGAGCTCGGAGCCCCCTCCGGGTTAGCGCTCCGTCCGATCGTGACCCCCGGGGCGGCCCTGGCGACAAGAATGCAGCCGAACCATCCCCTGACCGTGGGCCTCGACGCCGCCCCCGCCGTCCTCGTCGAGGGCTCGCTCGTCCTCCACGCCACCGGCGATCCGAGAAAAGACGTCCTGGTCGCCCAGACCGAGCGCCCGGTGATCGCCGGCTTCGCCTTCCCCGAGGCCGAGCAGCGCCTCTCCGGCTCGCTCCTGGTCGGCGCCGAACGCCGCGGCAAGGGGAGCGTCGTCCTCTTCGCCCAGAGCCCCGCCTTCCGCCTCTTCTGGCGGGCGACGACGCCGATCTTTTTGAACGCGATCCTCTATGGGCCGAGCTTGGGGTTGGGGGCTCGGTAGGCGGAGCTTTCAGGCTGCGGGCCCGGCGGCGGGGAGGTCGAACCAGAAGGTGCTCCCCGCTCCGGGCTCGCTGTCGACGCCGATCCGCCCTCCGTGGTGCTCGACGATCGCCTTGCAGATCGCGAGGCCGAGACCCGTCCCCTTCTGGTCGCGCTTGTCGGAGGTCTCGACATGGGCGAAGCGCTCGAAAATGAGCTGCTGGTGGCTCGCGGGGATGCCTTTGCCCTGGTCTCGCACGAAGATCCGCACCCGCCCCTCCTCCCTCTCCTCGGCCCACACCCGAACCTCGCGCTCCGGCGGCGAGAACTTGATGGCATTCGAGACCAGGTTGACGAGAACCTGAACGACCCGGGCGGCATCCGCCCAGACCCGGAGGCCGGTCGGGAGTCCAAGGAGGACGATCCTCTGCTCGTCCGCCAGCAGGCGCACCGAGTCGAGCGACTGCTCGAAGAGGAGCGCGACGTCCACGGCGGCCCTCTGCATCTCAAAGTGGCCGCTCTCCAGGCGCTCGAAGTCGAGGATGTCGTTGATCAGGGCGCTCAAGCGGATCGCATTGCGCTCGGCGAGCCCGAGGATGTCGCGGACCTCGGGCGACAGATCGCCGAGGACCCCGGCGGCCAGGAGACCGAGAGCGCCGCGGATGGAGGTGAGCGGGGTGCGCAGCTCGTGGCTCACCGTGGAGACGAACTCCGATTTCAGGCGATCGACCTCCCGCCGTTCCGAAATGTCCTGGAAGTTGCACGCGAAACGGCGGTCCTCGGGAGGCCCGAACTCGAAGAGCGCGGCCTCGCAGAAGAAGAGCTCGCCGCCCTTGCGGCGTCCCCAGAGCTCGGTCACCCGGCCGATCGCCGCCCGGTGCTCCCGCCGGAGGTAGCCATCCGAATCGCTCTGCGGGGCGTCGGCCAAGAGGATCGAGACGTTCTTGCCGAGGAGCTCGTCCTCCCGGTAGCCGAAGATCCGCTGGGCGGCCGGGTTGACCGACTCGATCCGGCTGCGCGCGTTCAAGGTGATCATGCCGCCGATCATGTTGAGGAGCAGGTCCCGGTTGCGCGCCTCGCTCAGGCGCACGACCTCCTCGGCTTTGCGGCGCTCCTTGAGCTCAGCCTGGAGCTCGGCAGTGCGGCGGACCACCAGCGCCTCGATCCGGGCCGCCCGCGAGGTGACCATGAAGAGGAGGGCGCCCAGGAGGCCGGTGAAGAGAAAGCCGCCGAGGAGGATGACCCAGGCGTGCCAGGACCCGTAGTCGGCCGCGAAGGCACGCGTCGCCACCACCCGCACCTCCCACGGACGTCCCCCGAACACGAAGGACTCCCGCCATTCCAGGCCCGCCGCCGCCGCCGCCGCCAGCCGGTGGGGCCACTGCGCGTCCACGTAGAGAGGCGCCGGGGCGCTCCCTATCTGGTTGTCGAAGAGGGCGATGGTCACATCGGCCCGCCGCAGCTTGCGGAGCGCGTTCTCCATGAGATCGCCGAGCCGGAAGACGCCGGTGGCGTAGCCGCGGATCTCGTTCCGGCGCTGCTCCAGGGTCGCGGGCGCCGTCCGCACGGCATAGACCGGAGCGAAAGCGAGAATGGAGAGTTGCTCGCCGCGATCGTTGACCAGCCGGATCGGTCCCGTCGCCACGATCTGTCCCAGGTCGCGGGCCGTGTCCAAGGCCTGCCGCCTGACGGGCTCCGTCCCCACGTCGATCCCCAGGGCACCGCTGTCTGTGGCAGGCTCGACATAGCGCACGACCACGTACTCGGCCTGCGGCGGCGACGGCACCCGCCGCCGCCGCTCGGGATCGACCTGGGTGATGGGCGCTCCGAAGTCCGCCTCGAAACGAGCGCGGTCCTTAGCCGTTACGCGCGGGTTCCACGACAGGGCCCGGATCCCCGGATGACGGTTGAGGGAGCTGGTCACGAAGGCGCGGAACTCCTCCCGGCTGACCGACGGAACGCTCGCGAACAGGGATTCGAGGGACATCAGCACTTCCAGGTGACTCTCGCAGCTCACCCGGACCGCCGAGGCCAAAGGCCGGGCCCGATCCGCGAAGGTTCTCCGCAGAGCCTCGTCCTCCTGCTGACGGGCATAGAGAAAGAGGAGAACGGACAATCCCGCCGCCGCGGCGAGCGGCAGGATCACCGAGAGCCGGCTCCGCCGGCGCCAGCGTAAGTTCATGAAGGGGGGCTATCCTACCACTACGGCGTCGGGCTTCAAGCGAGAGCTGATCCGAGGGAACAGGGGCTCGTCAGAGTCGCCTCCGTAGGGGCACCCCCTGTGGGCACCCGGGCGGGAGGGCGGCCACGGGGGGCCCCCCTACGGCAAGAATCCAGAACCTCGCGACTCTGACTACGCTCTCTCCGGCATCCAGCGCTCCAGAAAGCGCCCCAGGATGAGGGCGGCCCAGAGCGGCCGGGCGTGGTTGGCCCGGCCGGCGCGGTGCTCGGCGAGGAGGCTCCCGACCCGGACTGCGTCCAGAAGGCCCTGGCGTTTCAGGCGTTCTGGGTCGAGCAGGCGGGCGACCTCAGGCCGGAGGCCGCCGTTGATCCAGCCGGCGACCGGTACCGAGAGCCCGCGTTTGCGCCGGTAGACGACGGCTCCCGGCAGCCAGGCGAGAGCGGCCTGTTTGAGCACTCGCTTGCCCTCCAGGCCGCGGATCTTCTCTCTCACCGGGAGGGCAAGGGCGAAGGCGGAGACGTCGCGGTCGAGGTAGGGGGCGCGGGCCTCCACCGAGTTGAGCATGGTCGCCCGGTCGACCTTGACGAGGAGGCCGTCGCGCAGGTAAGTCCGGTAGTCGAGGAGGAGGGCCGCGGCCGGATCGGCCCCCGCCTCGGCGAGCAGGGTGTCGAGGCCGGCCCGCCGCCAGTCGGCCGCGCCGGTGCCGAGGCCGGTGCCGAACCAGCGGAGGTGGCGCTCGGCCCAGGGGCTCTCGGCCTCGGCGAGGAATCGCTTGAGCAGATACTCCAGGGTCACCTTGCGGCCGGAGGCGGGGAGCCGCGCGAGGCCGGCTTTGAGACCGTGGCGCAGCGGTCCCGGCAGCCTGGAGAACCAGGGCGCGAGCCGGTGCCCGAGATAGGTGGGATAGCCGCCGAAGAGCTCGTCCGCCCCTTCGCCCGAGAGCACCACCTTGACGTCGGCGCGCGCCGCCCGCGCCAACAGGTAGACGGGGAGAGTGGCGGGGTCGGCCAGGGGCTCGGCGAGGCCCTCGGTCACCGCCGTCCAGGCGGCCCGCAGATCGGGCTCGTCGCAGGGCACCTCGACGTGGCGGGTGCCGAGCCGGCGGGCGACCTGGGTCGCCCAGGCGGATTCGTCGTAGGAACGGGCGGTGAAGCGGGCGGAGTAGGTGTGGACCCGGTCCGCCCCCAGGCTCCGGGCGGCGAGAGCGGCGAGGATCGAGGAGTCGAGCCCGCCGCTCGTGAAGACCCCCACCGGCACGTCGGCCACCACCTGCTTGGCGACTGCGGTTTCGAGGAGCGAGCGCAGGTGCGAAGCCGGTTCTACCACCGGCAGAGACCCGTTCGCCCTCCCCGCGACCGCCACCGGATCCCAGTAGCGGCGGCACTCCTCCCGGCCGTCGGCGGTAAAGGAGAGGAAGGTGCCCGCCTCGACTCTCCGGATGGCGGCGAAGAGGGTGCGCGGTTCGAGGACATAGCCCAGGGCGAGGAATTGGGCGAGGGCCATCTCGTCCAGGTCCCGGGAGAGGCCGGGCACCCCGAGGAGCGCCTGGACCTCGGAGGCGAACCCGAGCGTTTCCCCCTGGCGGGCATAGAAGAGCGGCTTCTCCCCCGCCCGATCGCGGGCGAGGATCAGCCGCCGTTCCAAGCCGTCCCAGAGGGCGAGACCGAACATGCCGTCGATCTCCGCCAAGCCGGCGAGCCCCCGGTCGCGATAGAGGGGAAGGAGGGTCTCGACGTCCGAATGGGAGACGAACGGGTAGTCCCGGTATCGCCGGCGGAGCTCGGGAGCGTTGTAGATCTCGCCGTTACAGGCGAGCCAGAGCCGGCCGTCGGGGCTTGCGAAGGGCTGGTCGGCACGCGGATCGAGATCGATGATGCGCAGGCGCTCGACGCCCAACCCCACCCCGCCTTCCACCCGGAGCGCATGGCCGTCCGGACCGCGGTGGTGAAGAGCGCACCCCATCGCTTCGAGGCGCTCCTCCAGGCCCTCGGGGGAGCCTCCGGACGGCGGACCTGCGGTAACGACGCCGTAGATCCCGCACACGCCTAGGAGCTGCCTGCCGCGGGCGCTTTTGCCGCCTTGGCTCCAGGGGTCCCAGGGGCCCCAGGCGCGACGCAGGGTCCGTAGGCGGCGAAGCCGTCGTCCGTGTAGCGCAGGGGGAGGCCGGCGCCTGCGAGGACCGCCCGGTTCACCCTGTCCTCCCGGTGGACGACGAAGAGCATCGGCCGGGTGCAGGCGGCGAGGGCGTCCGTCCACCCGTCGAGCGGGCGGAGTGGGGTGCCCGGCGCCCGGAGCCACCGCGGGAAGGAATCGACGATGTAGTTGCTGGTGAGCTCCCGGCCGCGCGGACCGACGACCAGGATCGTCCGCCCGAGGTAGAACGGCAACGACGTGGGGTACGCCCGTAGACCCACGACTTCGACGCCGGGGCTCAAGTAGGGGGTGATCCCCGCGGCCAGGTCGCGCGACGAGAAGGCGTCGCCCATCGTGACGAGCACGGGGACGAAGAGGAGAGGGAGAACCGCGGCGGGGAGCGCGAGGGCGACCAGCGACCCCTCCCGGCTGCGCGCCGCCAGCAGCCAGGCGCCCATCCCCCCGAGAATCGCCGCCAGGCCCCAGGCGAGCGCGGCCCGCGCGATCGGCCCCACCTGCTCCGGCGGCAGGGAGTGCCGACCGTGAGAGAGACCCGGCAGGAGAAAACCGGCGGCGAGGAGGAGCCCCCCGAAGCCGATCCATGCCCAGGCTCCGGCCCGCACCCCGGGCAGCCGGACGCCGCCCCCCGCGCCGCGCCAGGCCGCGGCCACGAGGAGGGCTACCGCGGGGAGGAGCGGCAGGATGTACTGCGGGCGCTTCGAGTGCGAGAGCGAGAAGAGGACGAAGGGGAGCGCCAGCCAGAGGAGGAGGAAGACCACCCGCTGGTCGAGCCGGCCGCCGGCATCACCGGCATGGCGCCCCGGCAGGCTGCGGCGCGCCGCGAGGACGACGAATGGCCACGGTAGCGCGCCCACGAGGAGACAGGGGAGGAAGTACCAGAACGGGCCGGTGCGCTCGAACTGGTCGGTCGTCATCCGCCGCCAGGTCTCAGAGATCAGGGTGTAGTGGAGGTACTCCGGCACCTGCCTGGACATCGCCCAGACCCAGGGGAGGATCAGGCTCAGGAAGAGGAGTGGGCCGAGCGGGTAGAGGAGAACCTTCCCCGCCCGGCGCCAGAGGGCATACGGCACCGCCACGAGGAGCACCACGGCGACGGCGACCGGCCCCTTGGTCAGCACCCCGAGAGCCATCGCCCCCCAGCCGAGCGCGCTCCAGCCGAAAGCCCGACGCTCCAAAGTCCGCGCTTCGACCGCCCGGTAGAAGGCGACGAGGGCCAGGGTGACGAGGAAGGCCAGCAGGCTGTCGAAGATCACCGTCCGCGCGAAGGCCACCGCGAGGGGTGTCGCGATGGCGACGGTGCCTGCGATCCAGGCCGCCTCGCGGCCGAAGAGCCGGGCGGCGAAGGCGGCGGTCAAACCCGCCGTGGCGAGGGCGAAGAGGAGCGACGGCAGGCGCGCCGCGAGCTCGCTCGGGCCGAGGAGCTTCAGGACCAAGGCGTCGGCGGCGAAGAAGAGGACCGGCTTGTCGAGATAGGGCAGACCGTCGAGCCGCGGCACCAGGTAGTCGCCGGAAGCGACCATCTCGCGGGCGACCTCGGCATTTCGTCCTTCGTCCGGATCGAGGAGAGGATAGCCGCCCAGGCGGAAGGCGAGCGCCGCGGCGAGGAGGATCAGCCAGCCGATCCGCGGCAGCAGCCAGAAGCGGCGTTCCCACCCGGAAGAACCAGGGCGGACCGCAGCCGGGACCCGCGGCGACTCCAGAGAGAGCCGGCGGGAGGTGTCGTTCTCGATCGTTCGCAAAAGGAGCCTGGGTACCTGCCGGACGAGGCGGCCGGGTGGACTAAGATATACGATGCAAAGGGTCCGCCACCACGCTTCCCAGGGATTCCTCGCCCGATCGCCCAATCGCCCCATCGCCGAACTCGCCGGAGCCGCCGCTTGCCCTGTGACGTGTCGCTCGTCATCCCCGTCCACAACGAAGAGGAGAACCTGCCGATCCTCGCGGCGGAGATCCACGCGGCGCTCGACGGGCGGAGCTACGAGGTTCTGTGGATCGACGACGGCTCGACCGACGGCAGCCTTCAGGCGCTCGGCCGCATCGCCGCCAGCGACCCCCGGGCGCGGGTGCTAAAGCTCGCCCGGAGCGCCGGGCAGTCGGCGGCGCTCGCCGCCGGCTTCCGGAGTGCCCGGGGGGACATCGTCGTCACCTTGGACGCCGATCTCCAGAACGATCCCCAGGACATCCCCCGGCTCCTGACGGAAATGGCCGCGCCCCCCGGCTGGGACCTGGTCTCCGGGGTCCGCACGCGGCGGCGCGACAACTGGGTCCGCCGGCTCTCCTCGCGGATCGCGAACGGCGTCCGCAACTGGGCGACCGGCGAGCACGTCTCAGACGTCGGCTGTTCGCTCAAGGCCTACCGCGCCGAGTACCTCCGCCGGGTGCCCATGTTCCAGGGGATGCACCGCTTCCTTCCCACCCTCGTCCGCCTGGATGGAGCGCGCATCCGGGAGGTGCCGGTGCACCACCGGCCGCGCCTCCACGGCAAGACCAAGTACAGTATCGGCAACCGGCTCTTCCGCTCGCTCGCCGACCTTTTCGCGGTGCGCTGGATGGAGCGGCGCTGGATCGACCGGCGCCTCACCCTGGAGATCACAGATTGGACCCCAAGCACCTCTGGCTCGTCGTCGGATTCCTCGGCCAGTCCTTCTTCTTCGGCCGTTTCTTCTTCCAGTGGATCGCCACCGAAAAGCGGCGAGAGAGCGTAATCCCACGCTCCTTCTGGTACTTCTCCCTGGGCGGCGGCGCCGTCCTCCTCGTCTACTCGATCCACCAGAAAGACCCGGTCTTCATCGCCGGCCAGGCGATGGGGCTCGTCATCTACTCGCGGAACCTGTGGTTCCTCCATCAGCCCCAGCCGGCGACCCCGGTCGAGAAAGCCTAGTTGTCGTCGGTGTCCCAGCCCTCGTCCAGCCGGCGCGGGCCGTGGGGCAGGGCGGGCATCGACGGGAGCGAGGCGGGCTCGAAGCTGTCGAGACGGCTGATGTCGATCGACAGCAGGCCGTTCTTGGGAGGATTGAAGAGATTGGTGAAGCGGGCTCCCCAGACGATCTCGTCCCCCTTGTACGAGGAACGGGCATGGACGGTCTGGGCGAAGGTCTCGTCCGTCCCCGAGAGGAGGACCAGGAACTCGCCGTCCGCCGCGACGAGGTCCGCCGCGGTGAGGCCGAAGAGCGGGCTTTCGGAATCGATGGGGTGAACGATCGTCCAGGAGAGCGGGAAGAGGGGAACCCGCTCGCGCTCCAACTTGAGCGCGGCGAAATCGCGCGACCCTCCCCGGCCGTCCCGGAAGCGGCTGAAGAGGACTTTCGCCTCCACCTGGATGAGTTGGTTCCGGCGCGCGTTGACGATCCGGAACTCGAAGGCGGTGATTTCATGGTAGGGCGCGATGAGCGCCTTCTCGCTGAAGAGGATGTGCGCCGTCGGCCGCGAGAAGCGGGCGAAGAGGATGCCGGTCGCGAGAGCGAAGCCCAGGAGCCCGACGAGCGACTCCAAGGTGACGACCAGGTTGGCGCCGACCCCGACCGGCGACATGTGACCGTAGCCGATCGTGGCGAAGGTCTGGACGCTGAAGAAGAAGGACTGGAGAAAGCGCGAGCCCAGGCCGCTGCCGGCCATGCCATCGAGAGCGCCGGGCCCCAAGGACCAGTAGGCGGCACCGAAGAGGGCGTTGAGCCCCAGATAGCCGGCGACGACGAGAGCGAGGAAACGGGGCCAGGAGACGGTGAGGAGGTAGTGGTAGGGGCTCCAGGAGGCGAAGAACTTGAGCCCTTCGCGGACGACGTTGAAGCTGCCGTCCCGGTTGAGCAGCCGCTTCTGGCTCTCGCGGGCGACGACGGCGCCGAACCCCAAATCCCGGTCGATGTCCTCCTGCCGCTGCCGTTCTGCCGCCATCCTCAGGTACCTGCCAGGGTCGAGGCTCTTCAGGCCGTGGGGTCCGGCACCAGGAGGCGCTCGATCCCCCGCGCTTTTCCCGTCGTCTCGTCGACGTCGACCACCGCGCCGGCCAGACGGACGTCCTTCTTCGCCACCTCGAAGGAAGAGGGGGTCTGGAGGAGGAAACGCTTCAGCACCTTGTCCACCCGCATGCCGATGATCGACTCGTAGGGACCGGTCATGCCGACGTCGGTCTGCAGAGCGGTGCCGGCAGGGAGGATCCGCTCGTCGGCCGTGGGAACGTGGGTGTGGGTGCCGAGGACGGCGCTCACCCGGCCGTCCAGGTAGAACCCCAAGGCCTGCTTCTCCGAGGTGGCCTCGGCATGGAAGTCGACCAGGATCACCTTCACCTTCGGATCGAGGCTCGCGAGCAGCCGGTCGGCCACGACGAAGGGCGATTCGAGGCTGTTCATGAAGACCCGGCCTTCGAGATTGATCGTCGCCACCCGGATGCCGGACGCCGTCTCCCCCACGTAGAGCCCCTTGCCGGGGTTGCCGTCGGGATAGTTGGCGGGACGCAGGAGCCGGGGCATGCGATCGAGCATCTCGACCCCCTCCTTTTTGTCCCAGACGTGGTTGCCGGTCGTATAGCAGTCGATCGGCAGATCCTCGATCTCGGCCAGGATCTCCGGCGTCACCCCGAAGCCGCCGGCCGAGTTCTCGACGTTGACGACGACGTAGTCGGCCCGGTGGCGGTCGATCAACCGGGTGAGGAGGTTCCGCACCGCTCTCCGGCCGGGCTTCCCGATGACGTCGCCGACGAAGAGGATCTTCATTTTGATCTCATCTGGCGAACTCGACCGAGCGGGTCTCGCGGATCACCGTCACCTTGATCTGGCCGGGGTAGGTGAGCTCGCCCTCGATCTTCCGCGCGATGTCCTTCGACAGCCAGAGCGCCTGCTCGTCGCTGATCTTGCCGCTGTCGACGATGATCCGCACCTCGCGGCCGGCCTGGATGGCGAAGGTCTTCTGCACCCCCTTGAAGGCGGAGGCGATCTCCTCCAGTTTTTCGAGCCGCTTGACGTAAGTTTCGAGGATCTCCCGCCGGGCGCCGGGCCGGGCGGCCGAGAGGGCGTCGGCGGCGGTGACGAGGACGGCCTCGACCGTCTGCGGATCGTAGTCGCCGTGGTGGCAGGCCATGGCGTGCACCACGTCTTCGGACTCGCCGTATTTGCGCAGCAGGTCGATACCGATCTGGAGGTGGGTGCCGTCCATCTCGCGGTCGATGGCCTTGCCGACGTCGTGCAGGATGCCGCCCCGCCGCGCCACCTGGACGTTGGCCTTGAGCTCGGCCGCCATGGTGCCGGCGAGGAAAGCGACCTCCTTGCTGTGCTGGAGGACGTTCTGGCCGTAGGAGGTGCGATAGCGCAGGCGCCCGAGGAGCTTGACGAGCTCCGGGTGCATGCCGGGGATGGAGAGCTCCAGGAGGGCCGACTCCCCTTCCGAGAGGATCTTCTGCTCGAACTCGGCCTTGACCTTCTCGACCACCTCCTCGATCCGCGCCGGGTGGATGCGGCCGTCGGTGATCAGGCGTTCCAAGGCGACCCGGGCCACCTCGCGGCGGAAGGGGTCGAAGCCGGAGAGGATGACCGCCTCGGGGGTGTCGTCGACGATGAGATCGACCCCGGTCGCCATCTCCAGGGCGCGGATGTTCCTCCCCTCGCGGCCGATGATCCGTCCCTTCATCTCGTCATTGGGGAGCATGACGACCGAGACCGTGGCCTCGGAGACGTAGTCGGAGGCCGAGCGCTGGACCGCCATGCCGATGATCCGCTGCGCCTGCTTGTGGGCGGTCTCTCTGGCCTCGTCCTCGATCCGCTTGACGATGTGGGCGGCCTCGATCCGGGCGTCGTTTTCCATCCCCTTGATCAGCTCGTCGCGCGCCTGCTGGGCGGTCAGGCCGGCGATCTGCTCGAGCTTCACCCGCTCCTCGTCGACCATGCGGTCGAGCTCGCCTTCCTTCTGATCCAGGACCTTCTCGCGGCCGCCGAGCAGCTTGTCCTTCTGGGACACCTCTTTCTCGCGCTGGATGATCTCCTCCAGCCGCTTGTCCAAGGTGTCCTCTTTCTGGGTCAGCCGCCGCTCCATGCCTTCGAGCTCGGTGCGGCGCTTCCTCGAGGCCGATTCGAACTCGGTCCGCGCCTGGAGGAGCTTCTCCTTGGCCGCGATGTCCGCTTCGCGCATGCGGTTTTCCGCCTGGCGTCCCGCGTCCTCCACGACCTTCCCCGCCTGGGCTTGCGCCTGCTCCAGGATGCGCCTGCCGGTCCGGCGCAGCCCCGCCCACCAGAACAGGAGGATTCCTGCCCCAATGGCCAAGGCGACGGCCAGAGCCGCTATCGTTTCGGTGCTCTTCACCGGTTTACCCCCTGTTCAACAGGGGGTCCGGGCGGATCGGGGAGAAGCTCTCCTCGACGGAGAGGGTGAAACTACACCCCCCGCGCGGGCCATGCGGGTATGCGTTTAGAACCTGAAACGCTCCAGGTGGGTGTCCGCTTCACGAGCCGTTAGCGTCCTCGTACGAGCGAGGCTGGCACAGGCCACGTGAGTAAAAGACTCCCTAGTGTTGAATGTTGGTTCTACAATCGATTGACCCAACACAGACCGCACGGGGGATGCAAAAGAAATCTCAGTCATATTTCGAGGCGGCAAGCCGTCAGTACAGCGAGTCGGACCCCTGTCCTCAACCTTCGAGAGCCTGGGTTAATTCCTCCGCCAGCTCTGCCACTTTCTCCTTGATCTCGACCCGTTCCCCTTCCTGCCGTTTCTGACTTTGGAACAGTTCGTCAGCTAAATTCAAGGCCGCCAGGATCGCGATGCGGGCCGTATCGGCCGTCGCCACGTGCTGGGCGACCTCGCGCATCTTGCCGTCCACGAGGTCCGCCAGACCCTGGAGGTACCCGCTGTCGTCGCTCCCACGGACATGGTACGTGGCACCGAAGATTCGAACCTCGGTATGGCTCGGAGTCATGGTGCGCAAGTCCGTGGTCCTAGTGCCTTACCCGGGCAGCAAGTTCCGTCGTGCCAGGGATTTGAATGGGCAGACTATAGCACAGGGCAAAACCGTGTCCAGGGGCGGTTCCCGGACCTCCCGGGGAGCTAGAATCGGTCTCTCCATGACCTCCTCCCCCGCCGGCTACGCGCCCTTCAAGAAGCTCCTCTTCCGCCTCGACCCCGAGACCAGCCACGGCCTCGCGATGAACGCCTTGCGGATGGCGACGGCCGTCCCCGGGCTCGCGAGTCTCCTCGCCCGGCGGGCGCAGGTCGCCGACCCGCGGCTCGCCCAGGAGCTCTTCGGCCGCACCTTCCTCAATCCCGTGGGGCTCGCCGCCGGCTTCGACAAGGATGCCGTCGCCGTCCGCGGCTGGCCCGCTCTCGGGTTCGGCTTCGTCGAGGTGGGGACGGTGACGCCCCGGCGCCAGTTCGGCAATCCGCGGCCGCGCCTCTTCCGCTTCCCTGAGACGGCGAGCCTGCAGAACGCCATGGGCTTCAACAACGGGGGGATGGAGGCTTTGGAGGATACGCTGCGGCAGCTCCGCCAGGGCAAGCCCATCCTCCCCCTGGGGATCAACCTGGGGAAGAACAAGGCGACCCCGCCGGAGGCGGCGCTCGGAGACTACGAGATCCTCCTGAAGCGGCTGGCCGAGCTCGGCGACTACCTCGTCATCAACCTCTCCTCCCCCAACACTCCGGGCCTCCGGGACCTCCAGAACGAGGCGTTCGTCCGCGCCCTTCTCGCCGTGGCGACGGGGATCACCAAGCGGCCGGTCTTCGTCAAGCTCGCCCCCGACCTCGACCCCGGAGCGGCGATCGAGCTCGCCGAGACCGCGGTCGCCGCCGGCGCGGCGGGGATCGTCGCCACCAACACGACGATCGACTACGGGCTCCTCCCGGGGGCGAAGGACTTCGGGGGTTTGAGCGGCAAGGTGCTGCGGGAGAAGAGCTTCCGGATGCTCCAGGGCCTGGCGGCGCGCCTCTTCGGCCGCGCGATCCTGATCTCGGTCGGCGGCATCGACTCCGGCGAGGAGGCCTACCGCCGCCTCCGCGCCGGCGCCTCGCTGGTCCAGATCTACACCGGGCTCGTCTACGCGGGACCGGGCCTGCCGCGGCGGATCAACGAAGAGCTTCTCCGCCTCATGGATCGGGACGGGGTGCGGACGCTCGGCGAGCTGATCGGGGCGGATCTCTGAATCGACGGCTCAGCCCTGACGGGGGGCCGGAGCCGCGAGCGATCCTCTCGCTCCCCCTTCCGGGGCCGCCTCGGGCACCGGTTCGCCGGTGGCCGGTTCCTTCAGGTTCTCCAGGGTATAGGGCGTCAGCTCCTGACGGGGGTACCAGTGGCGGCTGTGCTCGGCGAAGCGGTCGAGCTCGGGGTGCCAGCGGAAGTGGGAGACGACCATCGACCGGGAGTCGACGGCGATCCAGTTGCAGCTGTTCTTCTCCCGCTCTCCGGCGCGACCACGGTTCGAGGTGGTGGTGCCGGAGTGGAGGATGACGACCGGCGGCCGACCCTTGGGGTAGAACTCTTCGGAGTTGCCGATGTAGGCCTGGTGCAGGTGCCCGGAGAGGATGAGGTCGACCCCCACCTGGGAGAAGAGGTCGATCGCCTCGTAGGCGTTGGTGAGCACCCGCTGGGTGCCGAAGTTGGGCGGCGGGATGAGGTGATGGTGGGCGACCACCACCTTGAAGACGCTCGCAGGCGTCTTCTCGAAGAGCTCCCCCACCTCGAGCAGGCGGGCGAGCTGGATCCGGCCGTCCTTGATCGTCCAGTTGAACGCGGTGTTGATGCCGACGATGAGCATCTCGTCGTCGCGGTAGATCGGCTCCAAGTCGGTGGCGAAATGCGCCCGGTAGGCTCTGAAGGGGGCGAAGATCCGCTCCCAGACCCGGTACATGGGGACGTCGTGGTTGCCGGGAACGACGAGGGTGGGGACGGGGATCGCGTCGACGAACGCCCGCGCCTGCCGGAACTGCTCGGGCTTGGCGCGCTGCGTCAGGTCGCCCGAGAGGACGACGACGTCCGGCCGGCGCAGGGCGATGAGCTCCAGCACCCCCGCCGACAGGCGCGGCAGGTGCGGCGGTCCGAAGTGGACGTCGGAGATGTGGAGGATCGTGCGCAAGGCGTCCGTCGCCCGAGCCCGGGCGCCCCGCCACTCTACAGGATGTCGTCCCCGAGGAGAGCGTTGACCCCCGAGGTCACCTGGGAGGCCGCGAAGCTCGACAGCGCTCCGACGACGACCGGACCGCGGTGCCGGCCGAGCATGAAGCCGCCTAGGGCGGCCAGAAGGAGGGCCGGGATCGGATAGGTGCGCACCAGGCGCTCCCAGTCGAAGCCCGAGGGCATCAGCTCGTCAATCACCTCATCCGCGAAATCCGGAGCACTGCTCGCCATGTCGTCGTCTCCCTGTCTGCATCAACGTGCTGGTTGTGGCCTGCACGCCCCCCACAGGTGGGGGGCGTTTCGCTGTAACGAAACAGCCTCCTATACAGGTCTCTTCCTAGTCGTCGTTGTTGCGGCCGCGGAAGAGCAGCCCCAAGAGGAAGCCGACGCCGGCCGCGATGAGCACCGACTTGCCCGGGTTCTGGCGCACGTAGGTGCTGAGCTGGTCGGAGGCGTCGCCGGCCTGGCTCTTGAGCTTGTTGTAGCCGTCCTTGACGCTCTCCGCGGTGTCGTCATAGCGCTCGCGCGCCGCCTCGGCCTGCTTGCGCAGCTGCTCGCTCGCCCGCTCGGCGCCGCGGCGCACGTCGGAGCTCACCTTGCGATAGCGGCTCTGGACGTCGTCGCTGACACCCTTCCACTTGTCGCGGGCGGTATTGACGGTGTCGTTCACCCCGTCACGTGCCTTTTCGGCAGCCGCTGAAACATTGCTCTTGAGGTCGTCCAGCGTGTCGCTCACCGGTGTATCGGCCATGGTTTGCCTCCAGGAATCTATAGGTACTGGTGGAGATGAAAGGTGCCTCCTGAACCGAGGAGGCCCACAAGCTACCCGAAGTACTTAGCAGGATTCATGCCGTGCTCGCTCCGAAGGATAGGGTAGACTTCCCTCCCGAGACCCTTAAAGCGCATGAAGACCGTCCCCCCAGAAGGCACCCGCGGGCGCGTGACCGCCGGATCTCCGCGCCGGGCGCAGGGGGCGTCCCGCCGGGAGCCTACCCTGTCCCGGCTGCGGCGCGGCCCGCGCTCGCCGCGCCAACGGAACGGCTCGCGGCGGCCGTCTTTCGTCGTGACGGCGGAACGATTCTGGCGCTTCCTCGGCCTCCTCCTGCGCCAGGCCCACCAGGACGGCATCTTCCTCACCGCCTCGGCGCTCGCCTTCGTCACCATGCTCTCGATGGTGCCGCTCCTCGCCGCCTTCTCCTTCGTCGGCACCCGGGTGTTCAACCAGTACCAAAGGCGGAGCCTCGAAGTCTTCGTCCAGGTCCTCCCCTACTCGGACGAGACGGTGGTCGAGAAGCTCCGCCAATTCCTGGACCAGGCGGGGACGATCCACGGCTTCGGCATCCTCGCCTTCTTCGCCACCTCGCTCTTCGCCTTCACGACGATCGAGGAGGCCTTCAACAAGATCTGGAGCGTCTCGAAGCGGCGGCCGATCCGCAACCGGCTGCTCTCCTTCGTCCTCCTCTTCTTCTGGGGGCCGCTCCTCCTCGGCGCCACCTTCACGAGCCTCATCCTCCTGCGCCAGAATTCGGCCCTCCGCGAGGTGTTCGAGGCCTCGGTCCTCCTCCAGGTGCTGCCCTTCGTCGCCACCGCCTTCGGCTTGACGATGCTCTACTGGGTCGTCCCCTACACTCGGGTGCAGGTACGAAACGCCGTCATCGGCGGCCTCTTCGCCGCCATCCTCCTGGAGCTCCTCCGCCAGGGGTTCGCCTCCTACGTCGAGTTCTTCAGGAACGTCAACATCGTCTACGGGAGCTTCGCCTTCCTCCTCCTCTTCATGATGTCGATCGAGCTCACCTGGACGATCGTCCTCCTGGGGAGCGAGGCCGCCTACACGGCGCAGAACTTCGCCCACCTGGCCCAGGGACCGCACCCCAACCAGCCCCTCCAGGGAACCTGGGTGGGCCTCGCCGCCCTCGCCGTCATCGCCCGCTCGGCCGCCCGCGGCGAGCCCTATCTCACCCACGAGACCCTGGCCGAAAGGCTCCAGGTGCAGCCGCGCGGGCTCGACCGGGTGCTCAATCCGCTCCTCTCCCACAAGCTCCTGCGGACGAGCGCGGGCGGCGCCGGCTATCTCCTGGGGGCCGCGCCGGAGGAGCTGCCGATCGAACGGGTCTTCGCCGCCTACGACCACCGCGCCCGCCGCGCCGTCGAGCCGGTGGTCGATGCGGTCCACGACCGGATGGAAGCCCTCATCGCCGACCTCGCCCGCGCCCGCGGCCAAAAGCTCGGCGAGCTCACCCTGGCGGACCTCATCGCTCCGGCCTCGGCGGCGGAGTCCGAAGCGCTCGACGGGACCGCCGCCCCCCCGGCCGTGTGACCCGCCGTCTGCACCTCAGGGAGGGTTGAAGCCTTGGGCACTTGGCATCCAAACTGCTAGCGCTTCACTTTCCCAGGCGGGTCCACCCTCGGTCCCGAACCCTTCCCTAGGAGGCTCTATGCAGGTGTCTCGCAATCGCGGCCGAGCCGTGGTCTTCCTGGCTCTGGCACCTCTCCTCGCCGCCTCACTCGCCCACCCCGCTTCCGCTGCCGGTCCTCCCACCTACGCCAACTACCCCGCTCCAGACCCCCTCGGCACCAGCGCCGGAGAGCCGTCGATCGGGGTGAGCTTCACGAGCGGCAAGGTGATGTATCTCGCCGGTCTGCAGACCCTCCGGGTCAGCTTCGACGACTCGCACGCCCCGGCGACCGCCTTCTGGGAGGACGTGAGCTACACCCTGACCAGCCTGACGACGCTCGATCCCATCCTCTCGACCGACGCGAAGCTCGGGCGTACCTACGTCGCCCAACTCGCCGGAAACACGAGCTTGATGGCGTTCACCGACAACGACGGCGCGAGCTGGCTCCCCGGCCTCGTCACCGGGATCACCTCCGGGGTCGACCACCAGACGGTGGGGGCCGGCTCGTTCGCGGCAGGCTTCCCGACCCTCCTCGCCCAGCACGCGGTCTACTACTGCTCGCAAAACATCGCCTACGCGGCCTGCGCGGTGAGCCTGAACGGCGGCCTGACCTTCGATCCGGCGGTGCCGATCTACACCCTCCTCCAGTGCGACGGGCTCCACGGCCACGTCAAGGTCGCCCCGGACGGCACGGCCTACGTCCCCAACAAGAGCTGCGGCAGCGGTCAGGGGGTCTCGGTCTCGACCAACGACGGCCTCAGCTGGACGGTGCGGACGATCCCCGGGAGCACCGCGGGCGCCGGCAGCGATCCCTCGGTGGGGGTGGGCAGCGACGGCACCCTCTACTTCGGCTATGCCGACGGCGACGGCCACGCCCGGATCGCCGTCTCCCGGGACCGCGGGATCACCTGGTCGGCGCCGGCGGACGCCGGGGCTCCCTTCGGCATCCAGAACACCGCTTTCCCGGCCGTCGTGGCGGGGGACGGCGACCGCGCCGCCTACGCCTTCCTCGGTACCCCGACCCCCGGCGCCGACGGGATCGGCGACGTCCCGACCTTCCCCGGCGTCTGGCATCTCTATATCGCCTCGACGACCGACCGCGGCGCCAGTTGGACGACGGTCGACGCCACCCCGAGCGATCCGGTGCAGATCGGCTCGATCTGCACCGCCGGCACCACCTGCAGCACGACCCGCAACCTGCTCGATTTCATCGACGTCACGGTCGACGCCCAGGGCCGGGTCCTCGTCGGCTACGCCGACGGCTGTACGGGGAGCTGCGTCACCGGCGGCACCAACACCCGGACGGCGCTCGCGACCATCGCCCGCCAGACCGGCGGTTCCCGCCTCTTCGCGGCGAACGACACGCCGTAGCCTTCCCGAAGCCGGCAGCGTCCACCCAACCTCAAACCTTCAGCGAGGTTGGGTGGATGCCGGCGATGCCGGCGATGCCGCCGATACCGCCGATACCGCGAGAGCCGCCACCGCCCGCTCCATCGTCGGCGCGACCTCCCGCTGCGCGATCACCGAGAAGCCCAGGTCCCGGATCAACCCGTCGTCCAACCGGTAGATCCAGCCGTGGACGGCGAGCGACTGGCCGCGTGCCCAGGCGTCCTCGACGACCGTCGTGGCGCAGACGTGCCGGGCCTGCTCCAGCACGTTGAGCTCGCAGAGCCGGTCGGCCCGGGCGGCGGGGCTTACGAGCGCGTCGATCTGCGCGGCGTACTTCCCCCGGACGTCCTGGACGTGGCGCAGCCAGTTGTCGATGAGCCCGAGCTTGGCCCCTTCGAGGGCCGCCTGCACGCCGCCGCAGCCGTAGTGCCCGCAGACGATCACATGCCGCACCCGGAGCACCTCGACCGCGTACTGGAGGACCGAGAGACAGTTGAGATCGGTGTGCACCACGACGTTCGCCACGTTCCGGTGGACGAAGAGCTCCCCGGGCAGCAGGTTGACGATCTCGTTGGCGGGCACCCGGCTGTCGGCGCACCCGATCCACAGATACGCCGGGGCCTGCTGGGCCGCAAGGCGCGCAAAAAAGTAGGGCTCGCGGGCGGTGATCTCCGCCGCCCACCGCCGGTTGTTGGCAAAAAGCTCGGGAATCTCGCGCAAGGTGACCGCCTCTCCGTCTCTCGGACTCAACGGGGATTGTAGTCGAGGCGCGGTCGAAGACCTTGGAGGAAGGGACGGTGAAGGTCGTCCTGGTGCCGGTGAGCCGACGGAAGCGCATTTCCAACTTCGCGGCGGCCCCGGTGGGGCCGCCGCATTCCTTGCCGTCCGGCTAGTCGGTGTAGTTGATCTGGCTCGTCGCCGGGCAGGGCCCCTGCATCTGCACGGTGATGCAGTGCAGGTGATCGCAACCCGAGGCCGACTGGTTGGGGTCGCTCGAGTTGGGATTGCAGTGGCAGACCTGGCAATTCACGACGCCGATCATCGAGGAGACCGGGGCTACGCCGGCGCGGAAGTTCGAGGGGCCGGGGACCTCCGTGTCGGGCACCCCGTCGCCGTCCGTGTCCACGCGCACCGTGCCCGTCCGGGCGAGGGCCGGCTGGAAGGACCACACCTCTCCGCTCGCCGGGCCCATGTCGATATGGTGGTCGATCTCGCGGCTCGCGCCCTGGCCGGAGACCGGCGTGAAGGTGAGCTTGACGTTGAGCGAGAGGGGCGCGATGTAGGTGCCGCCGCCATCGCTGGTTTTGAGGATGCGCATGGTGGTCGTGGGCTGCGCGCCGGCCAGCGAGGAGGTGACGTTGTAGCGGCCGCAGCGGGTCTCGATCGGCTTGACGCTGGCGAGCGAGAGGGCCATCAGCTGGATGCGGGTCGAGGCCTCCCCTTTGTCGTTCAGCACCGCGTCGTCCAGCCGCCGGACGATGGTGTCGATCTTGCCCAGGGCGCCGGCCGGCGCGGTCGCCAGCGGCTTGCCATTGAGCTGGATCACGCCGGTGAACGGCTCCGAGCCGGGGCAGAAGAAGTCCGCCGGAATGGGCTCCGCCTTGAAGCTGCTGTAGGACAGACCGGTCGAGGTCTCCCAGAGGTCGGCGCCCCGGGTGAGCCTCTCTCCGGCAAGGACGGGAGACGCGACGAGAACGGCAAGCAACGCCATCCCTCCCCTGCACCACCGCGGACGCGGTCCCTGGCTCTTCATGGGTTCTCCTCTCGACGGGAAAGCTCGGCGACCCCTCGCCGCCGGAGCAAAACATCTCCTACGGTACTCCCAAAACCGCCCCGTGTCCTAGGGGTCTGTCCTCGCAGAATTGCTGGATGTCGTGCATCGAGCTGCCGCCGGCGACCTCCGGAAGGACTCCAGTTGCCCAAAGGGGTTCTCCGAGGGTGAAAAAAGTCTCGTCGGGATCCTGAGAGCTCCCCCTCGGCTCCTGTTCTGTCCCCCAGAGAGGACGAAAAGTATCTTCGGGGACCGCCAAAACGCCTCGGAATTCCGCCAGAAGCCCTCGGGATTGAATCCGAGGACCCTGGATTGAATTCGAGGCCCTTGGGATTGAATCCGAGGCGCTCGGGATTGAATCCGAGGCCCTTGGAATTGAACTCGAGGCGCTCGGGATTGAATCCGAGGTGCTTGGGAAAGAATCCGAGGCGCTTGGGAAAGAATCCGAGGCGCTCTGTCATGAATTCGAGGCGCTCTGTCGGCAATTGGAGGCGCTCTGGCAGGAATTCGAGGCCTTTTTCGCTCCTCCCGAGCTCGGTCGCTGTCGATTCAGCTTGGACAGACCCCTAGAACTGCACGTGGGTGACCGAGGCGAGACCAAGGTGCCTAAGGCGCAAGGTTCCGTCAAAGTCGCTTTTCTCTTCGCCCCGAAGGGGCTTGGGTCGGTAGCCTGGGGTGCAAACCCCAGGAAAGGGGAAGAAAAGGAATCTCCAGCCCCGAAGGGGCGACGGTAATTCCACCCGTACCTTCGCCCCTTCGGGGCTTTTGTTTTCTTGTGGTTACCCCAACCTGGGGCTCTCGCCCCAGGCTACCAACCCGCACCCCTTCGGGGTGACATTTAGAAGGGCTTCTCGCGAACAGGCACGACTTTGACGAGACCCTGGCCTAAGGCGCCAGCCGGCTTGTGGCCATGGCGGACCCCGAGTACAATACGCCGTCCAGCCGGTGTGGGGCAGTAGCTCAGCTGGGAGAGCACCACGTTCGCAACGTGGGGGTCGAGGGTTCGAATCCCTTCTGCTCCACCATTTCACATCCGTTCCGTCTTTGGGCGACCCAGGCCCTTCATCAGTCTCCTCAAAAAGACATTACCTCCGCATCCTGGGAGGCATCGGCACCACCTCTCGACACTACAGCCTCCGCAGCTTGGTCTTGGGCACAGGTAGGAGTGGTATCCTTGTCGCTATGATCAGAGTCAGCTTCGACGAAGCGGAAGCACACCTCGGCGAGCTGATCGAGGAGGCGGCAGCCGGGCAAGAGGTCGTCATCACGAGCCCTGGCGGTCAAACCGTGCGCCTGACGCTCGTTCGCCAAGAAGGACAAGAGGATCGGGGATCCTACGAGCCGTCCAGGGCGATCGGCCATGCCCTGGATCGTTTCATCGGCACCTGGTCGGCGGAACAGGAAGCCGAAATCCTCAAGGCCGCCGAGATCTTCGAGCAGGTCGACGAATCCTTCTGGCAGTGAAAGTCCTTCTCGATACCAACGCCTACACGGCCCTACGGCAGGGTCAAGAGCTCGTCGCCGAGCAAGTGCGAAGCTCGGAAGAGGTGCTCTTGTCGATCGTCGTCGTTGGGGAGTTGCTGTTCGGCTTCCGGAACGGCTCCCGCTACGAAGAGAACGGCCGAGCGCTCAGCTCCTTCCTCGAAGATCCGAACGTTCGCCTGCTGCTGGTCACCTGGGATACCGCTGATGGGTGCGGGCGCCTTTCTGCCGCGTTGCGGAAGAAAGGGAGGCCCATCCCGACGAACGACATCTGGATTGCAGCGCATGCGATGGAAGCAGGCGCGGAGCTCCTCTCCTCCGATCCTCACTTCAGCCATATCGACGGCCTTCCGTGGGTGTCGTTTCCGGCCGTCTGAGCACCCAGGTTACCCACCCACCTCCGCAGCCTGCCCCCACGCCTGGACCCAGGGCAGACGTCTGGAGCTGGTCAGGCGTGCCGGCGGGCGACGGCGATCTCGGCCTGCGCGTCCTCGAGGGAGCGGGGTCCTCGCCGAAGCGGAATCCCGAGCCGCTGAAAGCTCTCCTCGAGCTCGAAACGGGAGAGCTGAAAAAGCTCGGCCGCCTTCCCGAGATTGATCCGCTCGGCGAGGTAATCGCGGACCACGGAGATTGGCACCGGCGCTCGCCTTCGCCACCATCTCCGCCGAAGGTATACTCTCCAGATGAAGGCCCTGCTGGGACATCGGTTGACACGACAGTGGTTTGTAGCAGGAGGATAGAGCGATGGTCCATGACATCGACAAAGTCCTCCTCAGGCCCGGTCATTCGGTCCACTTCACGGAACGCGACCACCTGCTCGCGACCCTCGACCGGCTCGACCAACCGGTTCCCGCGCGACACGAAGGCCGGAGCCGGGATCAGCGAGAACACTTCTGCATCCTGCGTTACCTGCATTTCCTCGCCGGAGAGAATCTCCTGGCTCTCCCCGTGACTTTGCGGAAGCCCCCCGAGGGACAAGACCCTCCAGACTTCGTTCTCGAGTGGCCGGACGGGCGGCGCGAGACCTTCGAGCTGACGGATGGCTCTACAGAGGAGTACCAGAGAAGGCTCGCCGTGGCGAGCAGGGCCGAGGACCAGCTGATTCTACCCGTCGACATCAACACGCCAGAAAGGGAAGCGGCGAAGCTATGGGCGGAGATCCTCTTCTCGGCTTTCCTCAAGAAGGCGGAGGCGCTCAGGCACGGCCGCTTCGACCTGGACCACCTTCTCATTTACGATTTGACGGGGCTCGGCCTGTTGCTCCCCCTGGATCGGGGGGCGCCAATCCTGAAGCAGAAGGTGCAGGAGTGGTATGTCAGGGAGGAGCCAGAGTATCGATTCGGACGCATCTCGATCCTTCGCGACCAGGCTCTCCTCCTTGACCTGGAAGACGAAGGGAGAATCCTCCGACAGGAATCGCCTTATTTCCAGCTCCCGGTCATCCGTGCTCACGACGAGGAGGATTTGAAGAGGCGCCTCCGGGAGATCGATCGCTACTGCCGCGAGCATTCCATCCGGCACCTCAAGGCTTTCGGCTCCATCCTGGGAGACCGGATCGAGGACCTTCGCGAGGACAGCGACTTGGACCTGCTCGTGGAGTTCGAGCCCGGGACGCGCGTCACTCTGCTGGACATGGCCCGCATGGAAAGGGAGCTCAGCGAGCTGATCGGATTCAAAGTCGATCTCCGTACGGCGAGCGACCTCAGCCGATACTTCCGGCAAGAAGTCCTTCAGGAGGCGGTGGAGCTGCGTGCTGCCCGCGGGTGACAGAGTCCGCCTGCAGCACATGCTCGACGCTGCCAGGAAGGCTCTGCGCCTGGCCGCAGGATATGACCGCGAAAAACTCGGTGCCGAAGACGACCCTCTCGCGGACGCTCTGGTTCATTTGATCTCCGTGATCGGCGAGGCCGCCAGCCGGGTGAGCTCCGGCACCTGCGCAGAGCTCGACACAATTCCCTGGCCCGACGTCGTCGGCATGCGAAACCGACTGATCCACGCCTACTTCGACATCAACCTCGACATCCTCTGGGCGACGGTTCAAGACAGCCTGCCCTCCCTCGTTCGAGTCTTGGAGTCAGCCCTGGGCTCGGGCTAAGACACCTTTTCCTCCCGCTCCATCCCATCCGCCGGCAGCTTCGGGGCCAGCACGTAGGCGTAGAGCAGGAGTGCCACCCCGACCGCCAGCGGGACCAGCCCGATCGCCCAGATGGACTGGTGCGGCGTCAGGAGGGCGAACATCGAGATGAGCCCGAGGCCCACGAGGGTGACGATGACGCCGCCGAGCCGCTGCCCTTCGCGGGCCTTGCGCTCGGCGTCCTGCTCCTGCTCGCGGATCCTCGCGAGCACCTGTTGGACCTGCGGTGCGGGTGAATCCGCGAGCTTCTTGAACAGCTCGCTCCGATAGAAGGCCTCGCGCTCCTTGGTGCGCGAATCGGCCCAGGCGGCGACCGACGTGTAGGCGAAGACGGCGATGATGGAGACGAGGGGGATCAGCATGGCGAGAGTTTCGGTGGTCATGGTGTTTCTCCTTTTGGGTTCGCACCGTGGGACGCGCTCCCGCCGCCGCCGGTTGCGTTTTTCTCTCGGGACCCCGGCTTCCGGAGTGCTACGGTCTCCAGTGCAACCGGCGGCGCGGCCGAGGCGTCTTACCCCTCCATATGGACACGGATCTCGACCGGATCGACGTGCGGCGCGTTCAGGCCGGGGACTTGGACGGCTTCGAGGGCATCGTGCACCGCTGGCAGGGGCCGCTCGTCCACCTGGCCTACCGCTTCGTCCGCGACCGGGAGCGCGCCGAAGACCTCGCGCAGGAGGCGTTCCTCCGGGCTTTCCAGCAGCTCCACCAGTTCCGCGGCGACTCCGCCTTCTCGACCTGGCTCTTCTCTCTGGCGCTCAACGTCTACCGTTCGGCGCTCCGCCGCCACGCTCTCCCTTCCGTCCCGCTGGATGCCGTGGCCGAGCTCGTGGGCTCCGAGCTCCCGCCGGAGCTGGCGCTCGAAAGCGCGGAGCGGGACGAGTGGGTGCGGCGGGCGGTGGCCGCGCTCCCCGCCCGCTACCGGGACGCCCTCACCGTCTTCTATTTCAGCGATAAGAACCTGGCCGAGACCGCCCGCATCCTCGCCGTCCCCGAGGGAACCGCGAAAGCCTGGCTCCACCGTGGCCGCGAGAGGCTACGGCGCAAGCTCGGCGGTCTCCTCTCTTCTTCCCCGGCCCCCCAGGAGGTTCCGGTATGACTCTCGACGACCTCGATCGGATTCTCGCCTCGGAAGAGCCGCCGCCCCCTTCGCCCCAATTCGCAGCGAACGTCATGGCGGCGGTGCGCACGGCCGCGACCGCGACGACGCCGCCCCCGCCGCTGCCCTTCCCCTGGCCGCGGTTCCTCGCCGGGCTCGCCCTTCTCTCCGGGCTCTCCGGCCTCACCGAGTGGCTCGTCGCCACCCATCCGGCGCTCTCGGGCCTGCGCGAAGCGCTCAGAATCGCGTTCGCCACCTTCGCCGATCCGCACCTGGCGCGAGCACTCGCCGAAGCGACGGGAGGGCTCACCGGCGCCTACCTCATGGTCCGGCTGGCCGTGCGGTGGGCCGGAGCGCGACGGTAGCGTTTCGGCGTTTCGACCGCAAAACCTCTCCCCGGCCGCCCGAGAGCCCTCCAACGCCGACCCAGACCCCTCGAAACTCGTCCGGAGGGTCTCCGGGACCATCGGAAACCCCTGGAAGCGTCCCCAAAAGGCCTCCAAAGTCAGGGAAAACCTCTCCGCCGGACTTTTGGACCCGTCCGGGCTCGTTTCCCCTGCCTCTAAATTCGTTTCGACGGTCTCCGGGAGACTTTCGCGTGCGTGGATTCTCCTTTCGAGCGCTGCCGTTCGAGTTTCCAGGCGCTCCGGAGGAAGGTCGAGACCTTCCAGAGGACTTTGCAGAGGCTTCCAACGAGCTTGGAGACCGGCGAAAGGGGATTCCAGAGGTTTTCAGCGCTCCCGGAGGCAGTTGGGCGGAGTTTCCAGAGGTTTCCCCGGCGTCCGGAGGCCTTCGGGAGGAGTGCCGAGGGCTTCTCGGCGAGCGTGGAGAGGTCTCGGGGTGGTTTCGAGGGGTTTCCCGGGACTTTCCAGGCGCCGGGCCTGCCGCGGAGGGATTTCCAGGGAGTAATCCTCTTCCTCGCAGATGCGGCGGAGCTCCTCGAAAGCTTCCGCCAGGGTCCGCCCTTCCCGTTGGCGGTGCCCGGCCACGTCCAACCCTACTTCCCCCCCGCCCACATACTCTTCCCATCGAGCTTGACCGTCGGCTTCACCCCGTAGATGTCCAGGATGGTCGGCATGACGTCGCCCATCCAGGGGTCTTTCGCCACGAGCTTGGCGTTGCTGAAGAGGATGCCCCTGACGAGCGGCGGGTAGACCGAGCAGTGGTCGCCGCTCCAGATGCGGAGGTTGGGCTCGACGATCGCCTTGCCGATGCCGCCCAGGCTGTCCTGCCAGCCCACCCGGTAGCCCTCGTTGTTCGAGGGGATGAGATCGGGGATGAGCCGCGGATCGTAGGTGCCATAGGCCTCGTCGCGGGTGAAGACGTGGGCCACCGGATGCTCCCCGGTCTCGGGATCGACGTAGGCTTCGAGCCCCGCCTTGATCTCCGCCGTGAGCGCCTTGTAGTCCTCGGGACGGACGCTCCCCTTGGCCTCGCGGCCGGCGAGGTTGATGTAAACCTGCCCCAGCCCCAGGGCGTAGGCGCGGGTTTTCGACCAGTCGACGTTGACGAAGAAATCTCCCTGGTCGAAGAGGTCTTCCAGGTTCTTCCGCTTGGTGTCCTCGCCGGTCAGCGTCATGTAGCCGTTCTTCGCGAGCCAGGTGTTGTAGTTCATCCCCCGGCGGAACGAGGCGAAGCCGTGGTCGGAGACGATGAGGAGGTGCGTCCCCGGAGGCATCTTCGTCATCGTGTCGCCGACGATCTGGTCCATCTGCTGGTAGGCGCCGAGAATCGAGCCGCCCCACTTCGCCGCCCCCTCCGCCGTGTAGAGCGGGTGCTTGGGGTCGAAGAAACGGAACATCATGTGCTGCACCCGGTCGGTGAACTCGAAGTAGTTGACGAGCACGTCCCAGTCGTCGTCCTTCAAGAAGCCGTCGAGGATCTGGCGGTCCTTCTCGACCGTGTTCTTGACGTCTTCTAAGAAGACGTCCTCCGGGATGGTGCCGTTGTCCATCGACCAGGTGTCGATCTGCCAGCCGATCGTCTTGAAGAGCCCGAAGCGGTCGGTCATGTTATGGACGAAGCGCGGCGGGGTCGTGATGTCGAGGATCGGCGGCAGGTTCTCGGGGTCGAAGTCGATGGGCGAGAGATAGAGCCGCACCTCGGGATCGAGCGAGAGGAGCCGGAAGCGGCCGATGCCATGGACCTTGATGAGCGGGTTGAACGGGAAGACGAAGCGCACCCAGTCGCTCCACTCTCCCGGCTTCATCGACAGGTGCTGGCCCGAGACGTCGATCCCCAGACTCTTCTTGTCCGCCGCCACGGTGAGCCGCATGGGGATCGTGATGTAGTCCTTCCCCTTCTCTTTCTGCTTGGGGAAGAGCTCGTTCGGGGGACCCTTGATCTCGGTGTCGATCGTCCCTTTGTTGTCCGCCAGCTCCGCCACCTCGACCGAGAAGTCGCCGCCGCCCTTGGGGGTGAAGAAGAGCTCGGAGGTGAAGTAGAACGGCTTGCCGATCCGGCCCGAGAGGTCGGGGGTGCCGAGGCCGCTCAGGAGCTCACCGTGCTCGTAGGGCTTGGGCGGGAAGGTGACCGGGACGCGGATCACCCGCACGCGCTTGCCCGCATTGCCGAGGATCGCCCAGAACGTATCCCCCTGCTGCCGGTTGACGGCCGCGGGGCGGTCGACGGGGAGCAGGCGGGAGGCCGCCGCGCCGGCGCCGATCCCGAGGACGATCCCCAAAACGAGCGCGGTGACGAAGGCCGGCCGGGTACGGAGACGAAAGAGCTTCAGAAGGAGAAAGAGAACCAGGGTGAGCACGAGCGCACCGCCCAAGCCCACGATGAGGGGATTCGACGTCCCCCAGAGGAAGGGAACCCGCTTCTCGTCGAACATGGCGAAGCTCGGCCGGTAGGTGGCCGGGTCGCGCTTCAGGAAGTCGAAGATGCCGTGCCGCCCGGGGGAGAGGCCGGTCGCGAAGGTCGACCAGGAGACCGGCGTCTGCGACGGGATGGTCGACAGCAGCGGCGAGAAGGTCCCCTGGGCGCGGAGCTTCGCCAGGTTGGGGAGCTTGCCCTCGTCCATCCACTTCTCGGTGAGCTTGGCGTCGACGCCGTCGAAACCCAGGATGACGAGCTTCTGCGAGCTGGCGGCGGAACCGGTCGCGGCCTGGGCCGGGGCGGGCGCCAGGAGGGAGGCGAAGGCCGCGAGAAGGAGGAGAGCGAGGGACGGCAGGGCGCGTTTCGAGAGGCGTCGGGGCATGATGGGGGCGGATTGTAGCAAAGCCCCCGTCAAACCCTGCCCCGCTCCCGACGTAGTATGGGAGGCGATGAGCGAGAGCCCCTACCCTCACCCCCTGCCCTGGGCGCTCCGTCCCGGGTCGCTCCTCCTCCTCGGTGCCCTGGTCTTCGCCGCCGGGCTGGCGCTCGCCCTCGCCTGGTTGCCGGAGTGGCGGGCGGGGAAGCTGCCGGAGGAGAAGCTTTTCGTCGAACGCTTCCGGGAGCTCGCCGGGCGGGCCGGGGTGCGCCTCCTGCCGGGCGAACCGCGGGTCTCTTTGGCCTTCTCCCATGACGACCTTCCCCTGGCTGGGGCCGCCTTCGACCGGCGGAACCCCCGCGACGTCCCGCCGGAGCTCGCCGGGCTCAAGGTGAGGGTCGAGCAGGAGGCGACGATCCCAGGGGCGACCGGCTACATCCTGGGCATGCTGTTCTCCCCGCAGGGCAGCCCGCGGGCGCTCGATTGGCAACAGAGCGGCTTTTCTCTCTTCAACGTCAACTCCATGCAGATGATGGGCCGGCCCCAGATCGAGCCTTTCCTCCCTCCGCTCCTGGCGCCCGGGGAGAGCCTCGGCCCTCCCCAGGAGGGAGAGACCAACAATTGGCGCTTTTTCTACGACCTTCCCGGGGTCCGACCGAGCCAGCACATCGCCGCCGCCACCCTCCCGGGCAACCAGCTGATCTTGAGGCGGAGCCCCGGCACCCTGGGCCAGGCGCTCGCCCGGGCGCACCGCTTCGACCTCGGGACCGTCCTCAGGAGCATCTTTCCCAACCTCGCCCTCGCCCTCCTCGTCGGCGGTCTCTTCTTCCATCTCGTCTCGCGCCGGGTCATCGACCTCAAGAACGCCGCGCTCCTCGCCGTCGTCACCCTGGTGGCCTCGGCCGGGGCGCTCTTCCACGCGCCCCCCGATCGCGCCGCGATCCTCTGGATCCTCACCCATATGGTGTTCCGCGCGCTCTGGGTCTTCCTCGCCTGGGCGGCGGGCGAGTCGTTCATCCGCTCGAGCTCCCCCGACTTCACGACCAGCCTCGACGCCCTGCGGGTCGGCCGCCTCGGCCCCCGCGGCGGCCGGGCGCTCCTCTCCGGGCTCGGGCTCGGAGCGGCGCTCGCCGGTCTCCTCCTCCTCGTGGAGGCGATCGCACTCGCCCTGCCGCGGGTCTGGCCCGAGGCGCCGAGCCTCCGGCTGCCGATCTTCGATGCCGCGACCCCGCCGGGCGACGGCATCTCGCTCGCCGCCGGAGCCCTCGTCCTCCTCGCCCTCTGCCACCGCGTCCTGACGCCGCGCTGGGCGATCCCCGCGGCGGCCGTCGCCGGCGCCTTCCTCCTCGCGCCCCTCGATCTCCATCCCTACGGCGCCGGGCTCCTCGCCAACTTCGCCCTCCTCCTCTTTCTCTTCTACGGCGGACGACGCTTCGGCCTCACCGCCTTCCTGACCGCCGCCATGACCGCCTACCTGCTCCCCGCGGCGGCCTTCTCGGCTCTCCATCTCGATTGGCTGCCGGGGACCTTCGCGCTCACCGCCGGCGATCCCATGGCCCTCCTCTTTCTGGGCCTCCTGGGCTTGCGGCGGCCCGAGCAGGTCGAGCTCGAGCGCCTCACGCCCCCCGCCTTCATCCGCCGCCAGGAGGAGGAGCGCCGGGTGCGCTACGAGATGGACCTTCTCTCCCGGATGCAGCTCGGCCTCCTCCCCGAGAAGGTCCCCGAGATCCCCGGCTGGCAGATCGCCGCCCGCTCTCTCTTGGCGACCGAGGCCGGCGGCGACCTCTACGATTTTCTCTTCACCGGGGATCTGCAGTCGGGCGGGCACCTGTGGATCGCGGCCGGGGACGTCGCCGGACACGGCTATTCCTGCTCGATCGTCCAGGCGATGACGACGGCGGCGCTCACCAGCCTCATCACCCCGGGCCGCACCCCCGCCGAGGTGCTCCGGGAGGTCGACCGGGTGATCCGCAGGGGGGGCAGCCGCAGGAACTTCACGAGCCTCGCCCTCCTCCGGCTCGACGTGACAACCGGCGAGGCCCTCTACGCCAACGCCGGCCACCCCTACCCTCTGCTGCTCGAAAATGGCGAGGTGCGGGAGATCGCCCTCCCCGGTCTCCCCCTGGGGCAGGGGCCGAAGCGGGAGTACAGCGACCTCTCCGTGACCCTGCCGCCCGGCAGCGTCCTCGTCTTCTGCTCCGACGGCCTCTTCGAGGCCGCCGACCGAACCGGCACCGCCTACGGCTACGAGCGTCCGAGCGAGATCCTCCGCTGGACCTTCCGCCGGCCGGCCGAGGCGATCCTCGAAGCTCTCCTCGCCGACTGTCGAAGGCACCTGCGGAATGAAGACGGGGAGGACGACACGACGGTCCTCGTCCTCAAGCGGCGTGGGGGGTGAGATCGCGTCAGCTAGTGTCGTGCGGCCAACAGATAGGCGCTTATCCCGGTAGGTTCGCGCCAACCTTTCCTACCGTCATCCTGGAGGGAGCCCTGGCGACCGAAGGATCTGCGCGGCGGAAAGCTCCCATCCCCCAGGCCCTTCGCTCCGCTCCAGGATGACACGCCTGAAGGGAGTGGATTGGCAGTTCTTTGGGTGTCCGCTCTAAAGGTTCTGGATTTCTGCCGCACTACACTACCGAACCGGCAGGTGCAGGAATCGCACGTTGCTAACCGCGACGACCGGCAGGGGGAAGTTGTGGAGGTCGGCGAGCTCTCTTAAGGAGAGCGGGCGGACTCGGGGCACCGCCTGCGGCACCCGGGCCGTCAGGGGATCGCAGCCGCGCTCCAGGAAGGTGAGGAGGAGCCAGCGGCCGAGGGTACGCCGCGCCGCGTTCACGGAGCGATTGTATCCCGAGGGTTGTCACTCCGAAGCCTTAAGGCGGTCCGTAATCTGCGCGGGATACGTTGTAGCATCCATTGCGGGCCTGAAGCCCGCCTTCCCCACCGACCGCACTTTCGGCCCTCCGTGGGCCCGGAGAATCGCCATGAGCCTGTTCGGAGACCTGATGAGCACCGCCGAGGGTGCCCTCGCGGGCAACACCGGCAATGCCAATGCCGGTAACGCCAATCCTGTCGCCGCCGCCAATCCCGGCCTCGTCACCGCCCTCCTCGGCCTCCTCGGCAACCAGCAGGGCGGCCTCCAGGGGCTCGTCCAGCTCTTCGAGCAGCAGGGGCTCGGCCATCTCATCTCCTCCTGGATCGGCAACGGGACCAACCTGCCGATCTCGGCGCAGCAGGTGGAGAGCGTCCTCGGCAGCGGCCGCTTGGCGGCCCTGGCGCAGGAGGCCGGCATCCCCCCGGAGCAGGCGAGCTCGATGCTCGCCTCGGTCCTCCCCGGCCTCATCGACCACCTGACGCCCGGAGGCACCGCCGACCACGGCCTGCTCGCCGAGGGCATGGACCTCCTTCGCGGTAAGCTCGGCTAAATTCACTACTTCTTCAAGCCTGCCTTAAAGAAGCGGGCGGAAAGGATCGACATGCTCAAGAAGTTGATCGTGGCTTCTATTCTCACCGCCTCCCTCTGCACCGTGCCCGTCCACGCGGCGCCGCCGAAAACCTACCAGGTGACGGGACCCGTGCTGGAGCTGACGCCCGACACCATCGTCGTCATGAAGGGCAAGGACCGCTGGGAGATCGCCCGCGACGCCTCGACCAAGGTCACCGGCGACTTGAAGGTCGGCTCCAAGGTGACGATCGAGTACCGGATGTCGGCCGCGACCGTCGAGGTCAAGGCCGAGAAGTCCCCCACGAAGGGCAAGACCAAGGGTTAAACCTGGACTCCTCTCCGGAGGTGCCTCGCGCGGGCACCTCCGATCTCCTCAGCCCCGCCGGAGATCAATCTCCGGGCGGGGCTGCGCGCTTAGTAGTCAAGTTGGCGCCTGTAGGTAGCCGCCCCCTACGGCCCGAAGCGCTACCTCCTGCTACTCCCCCAGAAACCGCGCCAGCAGGCGATGGAAGTGGTGCACTCCCTCTTCGCGATCGGGCGAATAACGGCCGCGGTCGTAGAGCCGCGAGCGCACCCCGCGCTGGACGCTCTCGACGACCGCCTCGTCCTCGCGCTCGACCCGGTCGAGCCCGGCGCCCGCCCCGCGGTCGAGCTTCTCCGGGTCCCAGACGTAGGTGAGGAAGGAGACCCGGGTGCGGTCGACCGCCAGCGGCTTGACGACGTTCACCGAGATCCCCCAGGGGTAGACGTTGAGCATGGTGTTGGGGAAGAGGAAGAAGTAGTAGGCGGCGATCTCATGGCCTGCATCGGGCGAGGAGGAGGGAAGGGTGAAGACCTCGTCGCCGCCCGACGCCACGCCGAGCTGGAGGTTGGCGTAGGGGTAGAGCTCGGTCCGGTAGCTGCCGTAGTCGAGCGCCCCGGCGAGCCCGGCATGGACGAAGGGGATGTGGAAGCCCTCCAGGTAGTTGTCGCAGTAGAGCGCCCAGTTGGCGCGCACCAGGTAGTCGCGCGAGCGGCCGGGGTCGAAGACCGCCGCGGCCAAAGGCAGGAAGCCCACCCGGGCGCGCACCTCGGCGAGCAGGGCGTCCAGGGGAAAGACGGGGGCGAGCGAGGCAAAGAGGAAAGGACCGAATTCTCCGAGCTCCACCCGCGGCAGGTTGTCTCCGGGGCGCGGGAAGCCCACCGCGCGCTCGAACTCGGGCATCGAGAGGAAGCGGCCGTCGAGGCCGAAGCGGCGGCCGTGGTAGCGGCAGCGCAGGAAGGGCTCGTTGCCCGGGCTCTCCGCCACCAGGTTGCCGCGATGGGTGCAGACGTTCGACAGGCAGTGGACCTGGTCCTGGGCGTCGCGGGTCAGGAGGAGCGGCTCGTCCAGGCTCCCTTCGAGAAGGGTCAGCGGGTGGACCTGGCCGGGGACCTTGATCGCGCTGCGGTCGCCGATCCATTGCCAGCTCCTGGCGAAGACCCGTTCCAGGGCCTGCCGGTAGACCTCGGGGTCGCTGTAGAGCCCGGACGGCGGGGTCTCCGCGCGGGTGATGTCGGGGTCGATCTCGAAGCGCATGGCGATCTCTCCATCGGGCCAGGGCGCCTAGAATAGAGGCATGCTCCCCGACCGCCAAGCTTTCCACAGCTTTCGCATCGTCCCCTCGACGCTCAAAACTCTCCTCTTCGTCCTGGGGGTCCTCGCCTTCTGCGTCGTGCCCGTCCTGGCGACGGCCCCCCTGGTCGCCCAGATGCCCGCCCTGCGGGTCGCCTGGGTCGTCGTCTCCGGCATCGGCCTCTTCCTGTTTTTCATCTTCGGGTCGAGCCAGTACGTGCGCTTCGATCTCTCGGCCACCGGCCTCCGCATCCGCAACTCGGTCTTCGGCCGCGCCGTGCCGCTCGCCGACCTCCTCCCCGAAGAGGCGCGGGCCGTCTCGCTCCGGGAGGAGCCGCGGCTCAAGCCGGTCCTGCGGACGATGGGGAACACCCTCGTGGGCTACCGCGAGGGTTGGTTCCGGCTGCGCAACGGCGACAAGGCGCTCCTCTTCGTCACCGATCCCACGACGGTGATCGACCTGCCCACCCGCGACGGCTACCGCATCCTCCTCTCCGTCCCCGATCCGCCGCGCTTCCTCCGCACCGCCCATCGGATCTGGGGCCTTCCGGCGGCGCACGTCGAAGGCGCCACCGAAAACGCCGAGGCTCTCCACGGAAGGTCCGAGTCCCGCTGAAGATCCTTCGCCACACCTGGCGCTATGCCTGGGCCTCCCCCACGACCGCCCTCGGTCTCCTCGCCGCTCTCTTCACCCTGGCGACCGGCGGCGAGGTCCGGCGGCGGGCGGGCGTCCTTGAGGTTTACGGCGGCTTCGCCCGCTGGCTCCTCCGGCTGACGTTCGTCCAGGCCCAGGCGATGACCCTCGGCCACGTCATCCTGGGCGCCGATTCCGGCGCTCTCGATGCGACCCGGGCGCACGAGCTCGTCCACGTCCGGCAGTGCGAGCGGTGGGGGCCGTTCTTTCTCCCTGCCTACGCTCTGGCGAGCCTCTGGGCCCTCCTTCGCGGCGGTCACTACTATCGCGACAACGGGTTCGAGGTGCACGCCGAGCGGGCCGAGAGCACCGAGAGAGCTACCGGAACTTCTCCTCTCCCGCCATCGTAAGAGACGGCAGGCGACACGGGAGGGATCGGGATGCGGCTCACGATCGAAAACGTCGGCAAGGTGTACAAGGGTGGGACGGTGGCGCTCGCCGACTTCAGCCTGGATCTGGGGCCGGGGGTGCTCGGCCTCCTCGGGCCGAACGGCGCCGGCAAGTCGACGCTCATGCGCATCCTGGCGACCGTCACCCGGCCCACCTCCGGGCGCGTCCTCTGGAACGGCGAGGACACGGCGAAGTCGCCCACCGCGCTCCGCGCGAGCCTGGGCTACCTGCCGCAGGACTTCGGCGTCTACCCCAATCTCTCGGCGGTCGAGTTCCTCGAATATCTGGCCGCGGTCAAGGGGGTGCCGGCGCGGGTCGCCCGGCCGCGGATCGCCGAGCTCCTCGCCCTGGTCAACCTGACCGAAGCGGCGAAGCGACCTTTGAGCGGCTACTCCGGGGGCATGCGCCAGCGGGTGGGAATCGCGCAGGCGCTCCTCTCCGATCCGCGTCTCCTCATCGTCGACGAGCCGACCGTCGGGCTCGACCCGGAAGAACGGGTGCGCTTCCGGAACCTCCTCTCCGACCTCTCGGGCGACCGCATCGTCCTCCTCTCGACCCACATCGTCTCGGACGTCGAGGCGGCGGCGACCGAGATCGCGCTCATCGACGGCGGCCGGCTGGTCGACCATGCCGCGCCCGAGGAGCTGCTGCGGGCGATCGAAGGGAAAGTCTGGGAGTGCGTGGTGCCGAGCGCCGAGCTCACCGCGGCCAAGGAGCGCTGGCTGATCTCGGGGACCGTCCGGCGGGGCGACGGCGTCCACGTACGGGTCGTAGCCGAGACGCCGCCCGCCGACGGAGCGCGGCCGCTGCCGCCGAGCCTCGAAGATGCCTATCTGTTCCGTTTGACAAGGGGACGAGTCCGGACCACGACCCTGAGGGCCCAGGTGCCGAAATGAACGCACGCCTCCTCTACCACATGGCCCGCGCCGACTTTCAGGAGCGGTCGCGGCGCTACAGCTTCCTCGCCACGGTCGCCGGGGCGGTCTACTTCGGCTACCTGATCAACGCCGGGGACGTGAACCTGACGATCCAGAACCAGCGCGGCATCCTCAATTCGGCCTGGGTGGGGGCCTTGACGGCGCTCTCCGCCGGGCTCCTCATGCCCCTCTTCGGCTTCTATCTGGTAAAAGACACGATCGAGCGCGACCGCCAGACCCGGGTGGGCGAGATCCTCGCCGCGACCCCGCTCGGCAAGGCCGCCTACACCTGCGGCAAGGCGCTCAGCAACTTTCTTTTCCTGAGCGTCATCGTCGTCATCCTGGGCGTCGCCGGGCTCCTCCTCCAGATGCTCTCGGGGGAGGACCGGCATCTCGATCTTCCGGCCTTTCTCGGTCCCCTCGTCGGGCTGGCCCTGCCGCCCATCGCCGTCGTGGCGGCTCTCGCCGTCCTCTTCGAGTCGATCCGCTGGCTCCGCGGCACGCTCGGCAACGTCGTCTACTTCTTTCTCTGGACCGCGCTCATCGCCGCGTCCATCGAGTCGCCCACCCTCGATCCGGTCGGCTGGAATCTCGTGCAGACGAGCCTGCACCAGAAAGTCACGACCCTCGCGCCGCTCGTCCCCGGCCAGCGCGAGGAGTCCTCCTTCAACATCGGGCCGCACATGAACATCCAGAAGACCTTCCACTGGAGCGGCATCGACTGGACCCTCCACGCCCTCGCCCAGCGCCTCACGGTCCTTGCCCTCGCCTTAGGCGTCTCCCTCGTCGCCGCCCTCTTCTTCAGCCGCTTCGATCCGGCGAGAGAAGGGGGCCGAGCGCCGAAGCGGAAACCGGAGGAAGAGGTCGGGGTCGAAGGTGGCAAACGCCGCCGCCGCATCTCGCTCCCGGCTTGGTCCCCCCGGAATCCTTTCCTCGCCTTGGTCGCTGCCGAGCTGCGGCTGATGCTGCAAGGGAGGATCGTCTGGTGGTACCTGGTGGCCGCCGGCCTCTTCCTCGCGAGCGCCGTCTCCCCCATGGAAGCCGTCCGCGCCGGCCTCCTCCCCGTCGCCTGGCTCTGGCCGCTCGCCCTCTGGTCCGGGATGGGAGCCCGGGAGAAACGCTTCGGAACCCGCGATCTCGTCTTCTCCGGACCCCGGTCCGCCCTCTACGCTGGAACGGCGATCTGGACGGCGGGGGTGCTCGTGGCGGCGGGAACGACGGCCGGGGTGGGGATTCGACTGCTCGTGACCGGACAGAACGCTGGTTTTCTCGCCTGGCTGGTCGGCTGCCTCTTCATTCCGGCCTTGGCCTTCGGCCTGGGCTCGATCTCGGGATCGAGCCGGCTCTTCGAGGTCGTCTACTTATCGATTTGGTACATCGGTCCGATGAACCACGTGCCGGCGCTCGACTACATGGGGGTCACGCCGCAAGGGTTGGCGATGGGGATGGCTTGGGTATACCTCGGGTTGGCGGTGGTTCTTCTGGGTGGAGGGGTGGGGGCGCGGGCGAGGCAGATGCGGGGATAGGTCGGGTGGTGCGGCTATCAGATGAATCCTTATCCCGCACAGCTGTATTCGCTTCGACCTCTCCTACCCTCCGCATACCGCTGTACTCGCTTCGACCTCTCCTACCCTCCGCATACCGCTGTACTCGCTCCGACCTCTCCTACCGTCCGCATACCGCTGTGCTCACTCCGACCTCTCCTACCGTCATCCTGAGCACCGCGAAGGATCTGGGCGGGGGGAAGGCCGACGTACCGTTATTTCTGAGAGATAATTTCACCGACCGGCTTTGGTGAAGGAGCTCTTGCCATGACCCGCAAGGATCCGATAATCGAGGAAATCCACGCCGTTCGCGAGGCCCTTGCGCGAGAGGCGGGTTATGACATCGAGAAGATGTTGGCCGCGGCCCGGACACGGCAGGCGGCGAGTGGCCTGCGAGCGGTGCGGCTGACGCCGAGAGAGGTCAAGCCTGCGAAGGTATAGCAAGTAGAACTTTCAGGGATCAGAACAGAATGGGGACAGCACAACACGGAAGCCTATAGTAGGGTAGCCACGATCGGGGGGGAAAGAGCTGCTGAAGGTACAACGGATAGACTGAGCATTACTGAGACAAGAACCGCCGCGCAGAACGCCAGGTCGTAAAGTTGGAACGTGGATGTCCACCTGTCGATTCTGTGTTGTCCATTCCAACACATTGCCGCTCATCTCTTCGCATCCATAAGGGCTGGCTCCGGCGGGGAAACATCCCACTGCGCTCGATCGCCACAGGCCGGTTTCAGCGAAATTCGCCCTGTTGGGATCGGCTTCTTCGCCCCACGGGTAGGTCCGCCCATCGGTTCCCCGTGCAGCCTTCTCCCATTCTGCTCCGGAGGGCAGACACGTATGGAGATCGCCTGCAGCCAAAGCTTCCCAGACGTTTTCGGTCTCCCCGGAATCCGCCTGACGCTCTCGCAGCCTCTCTCCCAGCCATTTGCAGTAGGCCAGAGCGTCATTACGCGAGACCCGCCGAACAGGATGGTTCGCCCACCCTATCAGGCAGGAGCGATCCTCCGGCTCATAGCTGCTAGCTTCCACGAAAACATGGAACTGAGCAACCGTAACGGGGTAGCGGGCGATGTAGAACGTTGGGACCTCGACTTCATGGAGGTCATCTCCCATTTGAAACGGCCCCGCTGGAGCCTCGACGAATCCTAGAAGCGGCTCCTTTGGTAAATACCAGAGGTCCGGATCGAAACGCGGGTCCCCCAGCCCCGCCAAGACCCGCCCCGCCGTCGCCCGCTCGAGGACCGGAAAAGTATCGGCTCGCATCAGGTAAACGAGCCAGCGCCGAACCTGTTGCAGCTTCATCTTGTTCGCTTCGCTCATTCGCCTGGGGTCCCCGGACTCCAACAACACCTGGCCAGCGAGAAGCGCTCCAAAATTATCCTCCGGCCCGACCTCTGGGGCACCTGGCTCTCGGAAGCAGAGGGCTTCCGCCAGATGCCAGACGGTGGCGACCGCCCCTCGTGCCGCCTTGGCGCCGGCCAAGAGGACCACCTCCCGCCAACGGCCAGGATCCTCCCGCCCTAGCCGGGCGGCTTCGTCTGGGAAGATCCCGCCCGTAAGATGGCAAGCCGCGAGGTATTCCTGGAACGTCCGATGGATAAATGTATAGACCCCCATTCCCCGCTCAACCAGAAGGCCTGCCCGGTCACGGAGGTAGGCCAAGAGCTGCACCGCATCCGCCCCTGGATTGCGGCTCAGGTGAAGGAACCGGCTGACCAGCTTTCCCTCCTCCAAATCCGCCGTACCCGAAAGATCCTCCTGCGATCCATGGGCCTCGAAAGCGAGTTCCTCCAGTACCTGGCGGACCTCCTGGCGATCCACCCGGAGCCACTCGGCGAGACTCGGCTGGAGTTGCACGGGCTTCCCCGTCCGGTCGACAGTCATCCGCTGGCGCTCCCAGGTGTTCAAAAGAAGCTCGACCGCGTCCGCATAAAGCTCCTCTCGACGCTCTGGAAGACTTCCGCCTCGCCAGGCGTGGAGGCTCGCCATGAGGGTCAGGAGGAGCGGTCGCTCGGCCAAGCCCATCAGTCGATCGCTACCGAAGATCGCCTGTCGCAGGAGCTGAGCCCGCCCCTTTGCGTCTTCCTCGCGGAACCTTCCCAACGTCACCATCTGCTCGTACCAGCTACCGACGAAACGAACGATTTGCCCACGGCTGAATGGCGCTAGCAGCGCCTCCTCGAAACCTGGCAGCCGCCAGGCTTGATTCTGGTAGGCATAGGTGCGGCTCGTCAGTAAAACCCGGCTCTCCCCAAGCCCACCCGAGAAGTCTTCGACTGCCTGCCGGATCTGCTCTCGCCGCTTCTCTGCCTCGGGTACCTCGTCCAGGCCGTCGAGCAGCACCATGCCACGGCCGCAGAGGAGTTCCCGCCGTAGCACCGGGAAGAAGTCGGAAAGCCCTGCTTCAATCAACTCGTTCTCGAGGAACTGCCATAAATTTCGCGCCGCCGCCTTCTCTCCGATCTCCGGCAACCCACGGGCGGCGAAGTCACGCAACACGACCCGAACTGGGAGGAGCGTTCCATGGGTCCATTGCTGAGGAGTCAATTCCTCCTTCGAACCGCGCCCATTGTCCTCAGGCAGAGGTAAGGTGAGGAGCTTCAGGTTGGCATCCGACCGGCCAAGCACCTCTCCCGTCAGACAAAGGACCACGAAGTTGACGAACGTACTCTTGCCACCCCCTGGGTCGCCAAGGAGGACGAGCCGCGCATGCCGGTCGAGCACCTCCAAAGCTGAGAGTGGGAGCGGCTCTTTCTCTGTCTCTAGCTCTAGCGTCTTTCCCGGCTCGCTTACTTCCCGAGGCGAGCGGGTCAGAAGTGCGGTATAGACCGTGCCCAATTGGAGACGGGTGTCCTTTTCGCTGGCCACCGCCGGGTCGATCCCGGAGAGTAAAAGGAATCTCGTCTGTTCAAGGAGACGGTTGAGGTAGGCGGTACGGAGAATCTCCTCGGCGAGACCAGGCGAGGTACGTTGCATGTCGTCGCCCCTGCCTTGGCCGGCGCTTTCCGCGTGAAGTCGGTGGAGAGCGGCAACGACGCTCGTCGCCAAAACCTGGGGATCCTTGAAGAACTCGACCACTCGCTCGCGCCCGACACGCTTCCGGAACTCCCGCTGCCTCTCGTAGGCCGTGTCAGATTCGCGTAGGTTGAATGGGACGGGGAAATCCTCCGTCGCGAGGAGCATCAGGCGGGGTTTGTCGGCCTGGACCGCCGCCTCGTACTCCCTTTCCGTAAAAGAGCGCTCGTCTCCCTCGGGGTGACCGCCGTGGAGATGGCCGATCAGGCCGACGAAGATGTCCGACTCGGCGACCTCCTTTGCGTCGACTAGAACCGCCGTCCCATCCCGCGGGCCAAAGTCCTCCATCCGCACGCAGTGGTAGCCGGCCATCTTCCCCACGGCCTGGTAGACGGCGTCCCGATAGGGTTGGAGGTGCCTTGGCAGTTGAGCTCAGGAAGACGGTCGTAAAGGTCGCCATGGCGAGGTCTCAGGGGCTCGCACCATCGTAGCAGCTTCAGGAAGGCCTCCGCACTCGATCCTCCTCGCAGAAGTATGGGGCCGGACCTTCCGCCACCAGATCCTTCAGTCGCTAAGGCTCCTTCAGGATGACGGTGGGAGGAAGAGGAGACTCTGTCTCTGGCTTGAGGATGTAACGATACGCTCCTCCCACCCGTAAACAGGATTGCCCGCGGCACCGCTGAAACGATTCAGCCGTAACGACCACTCAAGGATCAACCCAAGACATATCCAGGGAGAAGAGAGATGAGACGAACGATGGGGATCATCGCCGTTCTGCTCTTGAGCGCCGGCCGGTTGCCCGCCGAGGCCCCGCCCCCGGCGGCCGTTCCGGTGCTGTCCCACGAGCCCACTTCCAGTGCTCCTTCTCCCCCTTGTCCAACCGAGCCCGAGTACTTCAAGATTCTCGGGACCGGTATGTCCATCGTCGCCGGCCCGCGAGTGTTCCTGGTGGTGAGCTTCCAGGTGCAGAAGGAGTTTCCTACCCAGGCTGTGACGGTCATGGATTTCGAGAATCCGCGGCCGGGGGCTCCTCCACTCACTCTCGTGGTGAGCCGAGCGGGCCAGGACAAGCCGCTGGCGCAGGAAGGCGCGGTGATCCATGTCAACTCTCCGGACCTCCCGTGCGTCACGAACCACAAGATCTATCGCGTTGGCGCCACTCTCTATAGCGACGCTTCACGCCAGACTCTCTTGGCCCTGCACGAGCAAGGCGTCGAATTCTCGATGGCCCCCGAGATCTTGGCCAAGATGGGCATTCCCGAGTGCGGGACGTGACGGCCGGCGGTCGACCGAAGCCGGCGGGACGCCAGCGCTCCCAGGGAGAAAGCCACGGGGCGAGGGCAAGAAGGGCGGTCAGGGCACCGCAGTTCGTCGCAGGCCCCAAAGAACGAGGACAGACAAGGCAACCATGGCAATCCCGACGCTGGTGAAGCCGAGCGTCACGAGGGCCTCCTGCCAGGGCTTTGCGCTATGGCCCGCGCCCGTAATCGGCGACAGGGCCGCCGTACCGAAGATCGCGGCCAGCGTGGTCACCGTCCAATTGGCGTAGGTGCCATAAAGCGCACCCCAGTAAGCCGCAGCCTTGAGCCGCGGAGGCAATCGCACCTCCGTCCACACCGCGCCCAACGCCAAAAGGAAGGTCCCGTTCATGACGCCTTCCAGGTGCGCGGCAAGCCCCATACGCGGATTATTGAATTTTTGCTGAACAAAACCCGTGAGGAGACCGAGCAGGAACAAGAGCATAGCGTGCCAGAGTAATCGACGCTTGGTATCGTCCATACCTTCCCCTCTTCAGGTGCCCCGCGGAGCTTGTCGGTGGATAACCTGGGCCTATCCTAGCATCGCGCTATCGAGAGAGCGTCCTCGACCTCGAATCGACAACGAAACCCTCGCTCTCCAAGAGATCTTGGGATGGGGACGGTAGGCGGTCGATCGAAGCCGGCGGGACGTCGGCGCTCCCAGGGAGAAGACCATCAGCCGGATTTTGCCGCCCTGCAGCCACCCCGAGGAAGCCGACAGGACCAGAAAGGGCGGAGAGAGGAAGCTATTGGGCGAAGAAAAGAACCTGTAGGGCCGCGCAAAGAGCTAAGAGGATGGCAATAGAACCTGGCAGGAGCCTACTGGAGGCTATCGCGGGTCAACAAGAACCGGTCAGAGGTCAACAGGAGGTATCCACGCCCTCAAAGGAACCGATCGACCCTGAAAGGATGGCTTCTGCTCCTGTATAGCTCTGGGCAGAGACGGAAAAAGAACCATCCACCCGCCAATGGGGTCTTTCCGCAACCCTCTTAGGTCTATTCCGGCGCCAATGAGGTTCATTCTCGGACCACTAGCGAAGTGAAGACGACGCCAGCGCTTCCGGCCCCTACGGTGGCCCGACGGCCCGATCCTCGGGCCATCGGGCCATCGCGCTTACCTCTCTTCCCGCTGCCTGCGCTTCAGCATCGCGAGGGCAAGGCCGGAGAGGACCACGGCCAGCAACAGCAGGCCGAGAGGGGAAAGAGTGGGGATCGGTGGGGGCGCAGGTCCGCCGACCTCGAACGCGGTGGGATTCCCGCTTCCCGGCGTCGTCGGATCGTCGGTCTGCGCCGTCGCCTCGTTGGTGCCGTTGCCGTCCCCGTCGTAGGCGATCGTGCCCTGGTTCGAGACCGTCGTGCCGGCGGCGGTGGGCAGGATCGTGGCGTTGATGGTGATCGTCACCGTGCCGCCCGCCGGGATGGCGCCGTTCCAGATGACGGTGTTGGTGCCTGTGTTGGCCGCGGCGACGCCGCTCGTCGCCGTCGCGGAGACCAGGGCAAGCTGAGACGGCAGGACGTCCGTCAGCTCGTTGCCCGGATTGTCCGCCTGCGCTCCGGTGCCGCTGTTCGTCAGTGTGATCGTGTAGGTGACCGTGCCGCCCACGGTGAAGGTTCCCGCGACGGTCTTCGTGCCGGAGACCGTCGCTCCCGGAGCCGCCTGCAGGGTGTCGGTGTCGGTCGCCGAGTTGTTGCCGGGGTTGGGATCGGCGACGCCGGCGGGCGCCGTCACCGTCGCAGTATTCGAAAGCGTGCCGGTCGCCGAAGCCGAGATCGTGCAGCTCGCCGTGTAGGTCACGCTGCCGCCCGCAGGCAGGTTGACGCTGCCGTTGATGTTGCCCGAGCCCGAAGCCGTGCAGGTGCCGCCACCAGCTCCCACGCACGTCCAGGTGCATGTGAGGGACGCCGGGAACGTGTCCGCCACCGTCGCACCCGTCGCGTTGCTCGGACCCGCGTTGCTCGCCGTGATCGTGTAGGTCACCGAGCCGCCCGCCGTCGCCGTCGTCACCCCGTCCGTCTTCGTGATCGAAAGGTCCGCGCTCGCCCCCAGCGTGTCGGTGTCGGTCGCGGAGTTGTTGCCGGGCGTTGGATCGCTCACGCCGGCGGGCGCCGTCACCGTCGCAGTATTCGAAAGCGTGCCGGTCGCCGCCGCCGAGATCGTGCAGCTCGCCGTGTACGTCACGCTGCCGCCCGAAGGCAGGTTGACGCTGCCGTTGATGTTGCCCGAGCCCGATGCCGTGCAGGTGCCGCCGCCGGCCCCCACGCACGTCCAGGTACAGGTGAGAGACGCCGGGAAGGTGTCCGCCACCGTCGCGCCCGTCGCATTGCTCGGACCGGCGTTGCTCGCCGTGATCGTGTAGGTCACCGAGCCGCCGGGGGTCGCCGTCGTCACCCCATCCGTCTTCGTGATCAAAAGGTCCGCGCTCGCCCCCAGCGTGTCGCTGTCGGTCGCCGAGTTGTTGCCCGGAGTCGGATCGGTCACGCCGGCGGGCGCCGTCACCGTCGCGGTATTCGAGAGCGTGCCGGTCGCCGCCGCCGAGATCGTGCAGCTCGCCGTGTAGGTCACGCTGCCGCCCGCAGGCAGGTTCACCGTCCCGTTGATATTGCCCGAGCCCGAAGCCGTGCAGGTGCCGCCGCCGGCTCCCACGCAGGTCCAGGTGCAGGTGAGCGACGCCGGGAAGGTGTCCGCCACCGTCGCACCCGTCGCGTTGCTCGGCCCTGCGTTGCTCGCCGTGATCGTGTAGGTCACCGAGCCGCCGGGGGTCGCCGTCGTCACACCGTCCGTCTTCGTGACGCTCAAGTCCGCGCTCGCCCCCAGCGTGTCGCTGTCGGTCGCCGAGTTGTTGCCCGGAGTCGGATCGGTCACGCCGGCGGGCGCCGTCACCGTCGCGGTATTCGAGAGCGTGCCGGTCGCCGCCGCCGAGATCGTGCAGCTCGCCGTATAGGTCACGCTGCCGCCCGAAGGAAGGTTCACCGTCCCGTTGATATTGCCCGAGCCCGAAGCCGTGCAGGTGCCGCCGCCGGCTCCCACGCAGGTCCAGGTGCAGGTGAGCGACGCCGGGAAGGTGTCCGCCACCGTCGCTCCCGTCGCGTTGCTCGGTCCCGCGTTGCTCGCCGTGATCGTGTAGGTCACCGAGCCGCCGGGAGTCGCCGTCGTCACCCCGTCCGTCTTCGTGACGCTCAAGTCCGCGCTCGCCCCCAGCGTGTCGCTGTCGGTCGCCGAGTTGTTGCCCGGAGTCGGATCGGTCACACCGGCAGGCGCCGTCACCGTCGCGGTATTGCTGAGCGTGCCGGTCGCCGCCGCCGAGATCGTGCAGCTCGCCGTATAGGTCACGCTGCCGCCCGCAGGCAGGTTGACCGTCCCGTTGATGTTGCCCGAGCCCGAAGCCGTGCAGGTGCCGCCGCCGGCTCCCACGCACGTCCAGGTGCAGGTGAGCGACGCCGGGAAGGTATCCGCCACCGTCGCTCCCGCCGCGTTGCTCGGACCCGCGTTGCTCGCCGTGATGGTGTAGGTCACCGAACCGCCGGGGGTCGCCGTCGTCACCCCATCGGTCTTGGTGATCGCCAAATCCGCGCTCGCTCCCAGCGTGTCGGTGTCGGTCGCCGAGTTGTTGCCGGGGGTCGGATCGGTCACTCCGCCGGGCGCCGTCACCGTCGCCGTATTGGAAAGCGTGCCGGTCGCCGCCGCCGAAATCGTGCAGCTCGCCGTGTAGGTCACGCTGCCGCCCGCGGGCAGGTTGACCGTCCCGTTGATGTTGCCCGAGCCCGAAGCCGTGCAGGTGCCGCCGCCGGCCCCCACGCAGGTCCAGGTGCAGGTGAGCGACGCCGGGAAGGTGTCCGCCACCGTCGCTCCCGCCGCGTTGCTCGGTCCCGCGTTGCTCGCCGTGATCGTGTAGGTCACCGAGCCGCCCGCCGTCGCCGTCGTCACCCCGTCGGTCTTGGTGATCGCAAGGTCTGCGCTCGCTCCCAGCCCGTCGGTGTCGGTCGCCGAGTTATTGGCCGCGAGGCCGTCTGCGAGGGCGCCGCCCGACACCGTCGCCGTGTTGGAGAGCGAGCCCGTCGCGCTCGGGCTGATCGAGCAGACCGCGGTGTAGGTCACCGAGCCGCCGACCGGGAGGTCGACCGTGTCGTTGATGTTGCCGGCCGACGGGCCGGCGGTGCAGGTGCCGCCGGCCGCGCCGGTGCAGGTCGTCGAGCAGGTGAGCGCGGCGGGGAAGGTGTCGGCGACCACCGCCGCGGGGTTGGCGCTGGGCCCGGCGTTCGAGGCGGTGATCGTGTAGGTCACCGAGCCGCCGGGAGTCGCCGTCGTCACCCCGTCGGTCTTGGTGATCGAGAGATCCGACCCCACCTCGGCGAGCGTCCAGTCGGAGAACGACGTGACCCCGGTCACCGTGGCGGTGTTGGCCGCGGTGTTGATCGTGCCGACCAGGTCGGTGAAGCTCGCCGGTGGGTCGTGCCGGAAGACGTGGAGGTTGGCCTCCGTCACCGTGCCCGGGATGTCGGCCGGATCGAGGTAGCTGAAGGTGAGGTCGGCGGTGATGCCGGTCGCCGTCAGCCGCCAGTAGCGGTTGATTTCGTTGGTCCCCGCCGGGAAGCTCGGGTCTGCCCCCTGCACCGTGGCCACCGTCACGTCGGCCGGGAATGCCCCGGCCGTGGCGTTCCAGGTGACCGGCGTGTAGCCGTTGGCCGTGCCCACCTCGAAGGTCTTGCTGGCGGCCGCCGCGAAGGTCTTCCGGAAGTTGCCGTCGACGTAACCGTTGGTGCGGGTCACCGTGCCGGCGCTCCCCACGCTCAGCGTGTTGGCGCCGGTCACGACGCGGCCGGTGGTCAAGGTCGTCGTGCCGGTCACGGCGAGATCGCCGCCGCCGATCGCAAGGGTGTGCGTCGGATCGTTGTCGTCGTAGGTGAAGTTGGTCAGGCTCCGGGCCGGATTGACCTCGGGGCCGGTGACACGGGAGGCGGCCGTCCGCAGATACGAGAGGATCTCGCCTCCCGTCCCCAGGTTGAAGGTCGGCGCCGCGTCGAAGGTTCCCGCCGCCGTGGGGGTCGTCGTGTTGCCAATCTGGACGACGCCCGTCGTCGCGCCGCCGGTCCCCAGGGTGAGCTTGTTGGCGTTGGTGAAGCCGCCGATGAAGACGTTGATCCGATTGGTGATCACCGGGTTGGTCGAGGTGAGGGTGAGGCCGCCGGAGTTCTGCAGGCTCAAGCTGGTGATCGGCGCCGTGGTGACGCCGGTGCCGGTGTAGGTCTGCGGCAATCCCGTCCCGAGGTCGAACCAGATGAAGTTGCTGCTGGCGCCATTGGCGGTCAACGTGCCGTTGTTGGTCATCGTCAGGCCGGACATGAGGAAGGTCGTGTTCCCCGTGTTGAAGGTGGCCCCGGTGTTGATCGTGACGTTGAGCGCGATGTTGTTAAAGTTGACGAGCGTCGTCGACATCGTCCCGGTGTGGTTGGCCGAGGTGTTGGTGATCACCAGGTTGGGCACGACGCCGCGCAGGTTGAAGTTCTTCGCCGCGCCGGAGGCGGCGTTGCCGAGTTGCAGGGTGCCGCCGGTCACCCCGGCGATCCCCCCGCCGGCCTGGTTCCGGTAGTCGATCGCGGTCGCGAGGAGTTGGGTGACGATGGTACCTCCGCTCATCGTGATACTCGAATTGATCGAGGTGCCGAGGTCGAAGCTGCCGAGGGTCGCCGAGGCATTGCCGATCGTACAGACCGTGAGGGTGCCCCCGGTCTGCGTGTAGGTGATGGCGTTGCCGGCCGCGGCGACGCCGAAGCGGCCCGTGGCGTTCACCGCCCCGCCCTCGAGGATGGCCGTGCTGCCCGTGGCGAGACCCATCGCATTGCCGGTCGCCGTGCCGACGTTGAAGGTGCCCTGCGAAATCCGCAGCAGGCCGTTGTTGGTCGCGCTGCCGGCCTGGCCGGCGACCGTGTAGTTCGGGTTGTTGAGCCAGAAACCGAAGCTCACCGGGATCGTATAGCCGGCCGTGGCGAAAACCCGGCTCGTGCCGGCGAAGGTCCCGGAGATCTTGAGCGTGCCGTTCGTCATCACCAGCCAGCCGCCGACGACGGTATCCGTCGTCACCCCGCGGACGGTGAAGTTGGTCGTCGTGATCTCGACGATCGCGGCGGGCGTCGTCCCCTTGTTGACCGTGATCTGGCGGATGTCGGTCGTGGCGCCGGTCCCCGAGAAGGTGGTGTTCGTCGCGCCGGTGAAGGTGAGGATGGCGCCCGCCGTGTCCGCGTTGGTCGAGAAGTCGAGGGTCCCGTTGTTGGTCAGGTTGCCCCCGAGGCTCAAGTTGTGGCCGGTCTGGGTGCCGGCGGGGTTCGACTGCAGCGTGCCGCCGCCCTGGACGGTGACGTCGGTCGCGACCGCAAGGGTGCGCGCCGTCGTCTGCTCGAACTGGAGGGTACCGGCGACCGAAACCGAGTAGGCGACGGCGGCGGTGTCGATCGTCACCGTCGTCCCGGCGGCGACCGTCACCGCGTCGTTGCTCGTGGGGACGATCCCGGTCGACCAGGTCCCCGGGGCGCTCCACAGCCCCGAGCCGAGCGAGGTGTTCGGCGTCGGCGTGCTCGTCGTCTGGCTGCCGGTGATAAAGGCCGTGCTGCCCTCGGTCACCGCATAGACCCGCCAGAAGTAGGTCGTGGCGCCGAAGAGGCCGGTGGCGGTGAAGCTCGTCGCGTTCTGCGCCGCGGTGCTCAGGAAGCTGAAATTCACATTGTCGGTCGAGACGTAGATGGCGTAGCCGACCTCGTTCGAAGAGTCGGTCCAGTTGAGCGTCATGCCGGTCGCCGAGACGCCGGTGAAGGTGAGCGGCCCGCCGGGCGGATTGACCACCGGGGGCGTGAGGAGGAAGGTGCGGCGCGAGCCGTCCGCGGCGGAGGTGAGGACGGGGATCGGGCCGGCCACGTACGTGTTGTTCACCGGGGTCGCCGAGGCGCCGCTGAAGCTGGGGGCCGGCGTGCCGCTCTGGGCGGCGGTAATCGAGCCCACCGTGCCCACGGCATTGTTCGAGGAGAAGCCGAATTGCGGGCTCTGCGAGTTGGGGTCCGCCGCGCCGTTGGCGCTCATCGACATCGAGCCGTAGGCGAACTGGATCGTGCCGGTGGTCTCGCTCAGGCGCACCTGGTAGGTCAGGTCCGCGGTGCCGCCGGCGTTGAAGTCCGCCTGCATGTTGAGCCATTCGATCGTCGCCACGCGGTTCGGCGCGACACCGGTGACCTTGAAGTGGACCTTGCCGTCGCCGGCGTGGGTGCGCTGGTCGGCGCCATAGGCGGTGATGAGCGACTGGCCGGCCTGGGCGAGGGGATCGTAGAGGGTGGTGCTGATCGCCGTCGCGCCGAAGCGGAGCGACCCGTTCGAATTGACCGAGAAGCGGTCCTGGCGGACGCCCATGAAGTAGAAGTCGAAGCCGAGGAGCGTCACGGCCGACGCGACGTCGTCCTGGTCGGCGGGGACGAGCGTCGTCGTCCCGCTGCTCATGTCGGTCAGCGAGCCGGTCACCGTGGTGGTGAAGGCGTAGTTGGCGGCATTGGCCTGCGCTTCGGCCTTCGAAACGCCGAGAAGAGTGACCAGCAGAGCGGCGGCGATCGCGAGCTTCGTCTTCATGCGAGTCTTCTTTCTGGACCGGCATGGGTCCGCATGCGTCAAGACCACCCTCCGGATCGACTCCCCGTGGGATCGACCGGAGCACTTCCCCTTTGGACCTGCAAACTACAAGGCAAGAAGAACTTGAGCTGTCGTCGTGAGGATGGGGAGCCTACTAGAAAACCTGCACCGCCACAAGCGCCCGGAGGGACGCCAATGGAACGCCAAGAGCGCTGGGGAGCGCCCGGCCTACAGCGCCTCGGCCGTCGCGCCGCCGTTCATCCGGCGATCGACCCGCAGCACCCCGGCGAGCGCCCGGACGTTTCGCATCAGGCGCTCCAGGTGCTTTCTGTCGCGGAGGCCGCAGACGACGCTGATCGTGGCGTGGCCGGTCTCTCGCGTGATCGCCTCGATGTGGCTGATGTTGCTGTCGAGCTTGGCGATCACCTCGGTCAGGCGGGCGAGCATGCCCTGGGTGTCGGCGGTCTCGACCAGGAGCGAGACCTGGTAGACCTCGTCCTTCTGGCGCGCCCAGGCCACCTCGACCTCGCGCTCGGGATTGTAGAAGAGGTTCTTGACGTTCGGGCAGTCGATCGAGTGGACCGACACGCCGCGGCCACGGGTGATGTAGCCGACGATCTCCTCGCCGGGGAGCGGGTTGCAGCACTTGGCGAGGTAGGAGAGGAGGTCGCCGTAGCCCTTGACCGCGATCGGCCCCTCCTTGAAGGGGAGGATTTTAGACACCGCCTGGCGCAGGCGGCCGGGGACGACCGGATCGGTGAGCTGCGCCTCGCCCAGGACCCGGAGAAGCACGTTTCTGACCTCGACCTTGCCGAAGCCGATCCGCGAGAGAAGATCCTCGCTCTTGGCGATGCCCTCGGTCGTCAGATACTCCTTCATTCCCGCGCTCTCCAGGAGCTTTTTCGGGCTCTGGTTGTAACGCCGGGCCTCCTTCTCAAAGAGCCGCCTGCCGATCTCGATCGCCCGCTGCTTCTGCTGGGTGTTCAGCCACTGGCGGATCTTCGACTTGGCGCGCGGGGTCTTGACGAAGTTGAGCCAGTCCCGGCTGGGGCTGCGGTTGGGGCTCGTCAGCACCTCGACCATGTCGCCGTTCGAGAGCGGTGTGCGGAGCGGCACGAGCTTGCCGTTCACCCGCGCCCCGGCGCAGTGGTGGCCTAAGTCGGTGTGGACCTTGTAGGCGTAGTCGAGCGGCGTCGCCCCGCGCGGGAAGGACATGACCTCGCCCTTGGGGGTGAAGGCGTAGACCTCGTCCGGATAGAGGTCCATCTTGAGCGTCGTCAGGAACGTGCGCGGGTCCTGCACTTCCTTCTGCCACTCCAGGAGCTGGCGGAGCCAGAGGATGTTGGGGTCGGAGGGGCGCGGCTCGACCTTCCCCTCCTTGTAGCGCCAGTGGGCGGCGATCCCCTCTTCGGCGATCAGGTCCATCTCGCGGGTGCGGATCTGCACCTCGAAGGGCTGGCCGCGCTCCCCGACCACCGTCGTGTGGAGCGACTGGTAGAGGTTGGGCTTGGGCATCGCCAGGTAGTCCTTGAACCGACCCGGGATCGGGCGCCAGCTCTGATGGACGACGCCCAGCGCCGCATAGGTGTCGCGGATGCTCCCGGTGACGATGCGGAAGGCCAGGTAGTCGTAGAGCTGCGAGATGTCGATCCCCTGGCGGCGGAGCTTCTCGTAGATCGAGAAGTAGCCCTTCACCCGGAAGCTGATCTCGGCCTCGATCCCCGCCGACTCCAGGGCCTGCACCATGCGGTCGCGGATGCGCTCCATCGCCTCCTGGCCGAGCTTCATCTTCTCCGACACCTTCGAGTGGAGCTCGGCGAACTGGTGATGGTAGAGGTGATAGAAGGCCAGATCCTCCAGGTCCCCCTTGACCCGCGCCATCCCCAGGCGGTGGGCGATCGGCGAGTAGATCTCCAGCGTCTCGCGCGAGATCCGGCGCCGCGAATCGACCGGCATGTGCTCCAGGGTCTGCATGTTGTGCAGGCGGTCGGCGAGCTTGACGACGATCACCCGGATGTCTTTGGCCGAGGCGAGGATCATCTTCCGGAAGGTCTCGGCCTGCGCCTCGTCCCTCCGTACATACTCGTGCCGGCCGATCTTGGTCACCCCGTCGACCAGCTCGGTGATCTCGGAGCCGAAGGTCCCATGGAGCACCTCCCGGGTCGTCAGGGTGTCCTCCAGGACGTCGTGGAGGAGGCCGACGGCGACGCAGGTCTGGTCGAAGTTCAGATCCGCCAGGATGTAGGCGACGTTTAACGGATGGGTGAGGAAAGGCTCGCCCGAGCGCCGCGTCTGGTTCTCGTGCATGCGCTCCGAGAACTCGTAGACCGAAGTCAGGAAGTCGCGGTCGACTTTTCTTCCGTGAGAGGCGAGGCAGCCGAGGATGTCCTCCAGGCAGACGGAGGGCCGCGAAGGCACCGGTGGCTGGAGACTCTTGACGGCAGCAGGCATTTGCAGGACCGACCCACCGGGCAGGACGACGATAGGCTCGATGGGGAGAACAAGTATAAGGGAGGGTTTCGTTCCCCGAACCGACGAATCTACCTTCGTCTCCTAAAAGACGACGCCCGGCGGTTGAGGCCGGGCGTCGTCGGGGTGAAGCTGGGAGGAAGGTTCTCGATCAGCGCCGACGGTTGGCCACCCGGGTGGGCCGGTTGGGTGTCGCCGGCGATGCCGGAGCGGCCGTCTGCGGTCGGGGGCCCTGCGGCTGCGGCCGGTCTTTTCCCGCAGTCGATGTCGGCGACATTGGGGCACCCTTCCTGATCCGGCCCTGGCTGCCGAAGAACTGCTCCCAGAGGAGGGCGAAGGGGCTCGCCACGTAGATCGACGAGTAGGTGCCGACGATGATGCCCACCGTCATGACGAAGGCGAAGCCGCGCAGCACGTCGCCGCCCAGGACCAGGAGGGCGGCCACCGTCAGCATGGTGAGCCCCGAGGTCATGACCGTCCGCGACAGGGTCTGGTTGATCGACTCGTTCATGATCTGGATGAGCGGCTTGCGGCGTTCCTTCCGCATGTTTTCCCGCATGCGGTCGAAGATGACGACGGTGTCGTTCATCGAGTAACCGATGAGGGTCAGGAAGGCCGCGATCGTCGTCAGGTTGAACTCGAAGCCCATGAGAGTGAAGAGCCCGAGGGTCACGAGGACGTCATGGACGCAGGCCATGATGGCGCCGATCCCGAAGCGCAGCTCGAAGCGGAAGCCGACGTAGAGGAGCATCCCGATGAGCGAGGCGAAGACCGCGAGGAGACCCTGGCGCTTCAGCTCCTTGCCGACCTGGGGACCGACGTTGTCGACCCCGAGGACCGCGAAGTCGCCCAAGACCGTCTGCGCCTTCAGGGTGTCGAGATCCGCCGGAGTCACCCCCCGGAGCGTCCCGAGCTTGTCCCAGGAGGCGAAGAGGCCGTCCTTCTTGCGCTCCTCGAGGATGGCGCCCGCGACCGCCGTGTAGTGCGCGATCTCCTTGTCCGGCCCCTGTGCCTGCACGTGGTCGGGGTCCGTCCGGAGGAGGAGCTGCGACACCTGCTCCGTCCCCACCCGGTTCAAGTCGACCTTGCCGGCAGTTCCCGGGTTGAAGGTCTTGTCGAAGGCGCCGAGGATGCGCTCCCGGCTTCCCGCCTCGTTTTTGGAGACCGCCGTCTTGATCAGAACCTGATTGGAGTCCTTGCCGCCGACGCTGGTGATCTCGGCGTTGGTGACCCCCTGGCTCTCCAAGGTGCGGCGCAGGTTGTCGATCTGCGGCTTCTGCTTGAAGCGCACCTCCATCTGGGTGCCACCGGCGAAGTCGATGCCGATGTTGAGATGCTTGCCTTCCAGGCCGAGGACGGCGAGGATGCCGCCCGCGACCAGGAGCGCCGAGGCGACGATCCAGAACTTCCGCCAGCGCATGAAGTCGAAGTTGGTGTCCTGGAAGAGCCGGGTCATCGTCAGGTTGTGCACCCAGCGGCGCGACAGCCAGAAGTCGAAGATGAAGCGGCTGACGAAGACGGCGGTGAAGAGCGAGGCCAAAAGACCGATCGTCAGGGTGACGGCGAAGCCCTTGATGGGGCCGGTGCCGAACTGGAAGAGGAAGAGCGCCGAGACGATCGTCGTCACGTGGGTGTCGATGATCGAGCCGAAGGCGCGATCGAACCCCAGGTCGATCGCCGATCGCAACGTTCGCCCGGCTCGCATCTCTTCTCTTATGCGCTCGAAGACGAGGACGTTGGCGTCGACCGCCATGCCGATCGTCAGGATGATGCCGGCGATGCCGGGGAGGGTGAGGGTCGAGTGAAACGCCCCCATGCCGCCGAAGACGATGAGGATGTTTAAGAGCAGCGCGAGGACGGCGTTGACCCCGGAGAGATGGTAGACGAGGAGCATCGTCAGGATGACGAGCGAGGTGCCGACGATGCCGGCGAGCAGGCCCTGCCGGATCGAGTCGCGACCGAGCGTCGGCCCGACCGTCCGCTCCTCCAGGTAGGTGAGGCCGGCCGGGAGGGCGCCCGAACGGAGCGCCGTCGACAGATCCTGCACCTCCTCGGCCGAGAAGTGGCCCTCGATCACCCCGGAGTCGCTGATCTTCGACTTGATGACCGGCGCCGTGACGACGCGGCCGTCCAAGACGATGGCGAGACCGGTGCCGACGTTGGCGGCGGTCGCGGCGCCGAAGATCTCCGAGCCCGCGGGGGTCATGCTGAAGGCGACGACCGGCTCCTGGAACTGCCCCTGGCTCGGCCGCGCGTCCTTGAGCTCACGGCCGGTCATCACCCGCTTCTTCTCGACCGCCCAGAACTGCTTGCCGGTGATGTTCCGGTTGCTGTCGCGGACGTCGCCGTCCAGGATCTCGACGTCGGGAGGCACCTGGCCGCCCAGGGCGTCGATCACCGCCTGGCGAGTGGGGAGGGCCGGGCTCCCGGCCTTGGGCATCCGGGTGAGGCGGAATTCGAGAAACGCCGTGTTCTTGATCAGCCGGCGGACGCGCTCGGGATCGTCGACGCCGGGGAGCTCGACGACGATGCGGTTGCCCGACGCCTCCTGGATGACCGGCTCGGTGACGCCGAACTGGTCGATGCGGTTGCGGATCGTCGTCGCCGCCTGGGAGACGGCGAGCTTCTCGTTGGCGGTGACCGCTGCGGCGTTCATGTCGTAGACCAGGCCCGGCGCGCCCTTCCTCGGCGCGTAGTCGCGGAACGAGTCCTCGACCATCTTCACCACCTGGTCGCGGTTGGTATCGGCGAAGCCGGTGATCTCGAACCCGGAGTCGCCGACCCGGTGGGCGGCGAGGCCCTCCAGGTTCTTGTCCTTGGCGAGGCGGGTCAGGCGGTCCACGTCGTTGTCGACGGTGGCGCGCACGGCGTCGATCGTATGGACCTGGAGAACCAGATGCATGCCGCCCTGGAGGTCCAGGCCGAGGTTGATCTTGTCCTTGGGCGGATAGGCGAGGGCGATGGCCGCCAGGACCACCGCCAGGATCAGGAGCCCGCGCCCGAGCAACTTGCGTTTCATGATTTACCCCCAGTGTTGCCGTCCCCTTCGAGGCCGGCGATCGCCGATCTGGCGACTCGGACTTTCACGTTGTCGGCGATCTTCAGCACGATGAACGCAGTGTCGAGGGCGGCGACCTCGCCGTAGAGGCCCCCGGTGGTCACCACCCGGTCCCCCTTCTGGAGGCTGTCGACGAGCGTCTGGACCGCCTTCTGGCGCTTGCGCATCGGGACGACGAGCAGAAAATAGAAGATGGCGAAAATGGCCACCATGGGCACCATCGCGACCCAACTGCTCGGGGACGAGGCACCAGCCTGGAAGGCCACAGGAAAGAAGAAGACGCTCATACTGCTCATCGATACCCCCGCCAGACCGGCCTGGCTCACGAGCTCAAGTAGCTCAAGGTTCCTCTTGGGGAGTGAAACGGGTGGCGTGTCGACCTGCCAAGTCCGTTAGTGTGCCGAGCGTAATAGACTGCCGGACCTCGGCCATGAAGTCAAGGTAGAAGCGGACGTTATGGAGGGTGGCCAGAACCTTCGCCGTCAGCTCGCCCGCCCGTTCGAGGTGGTGGAGGAAGGCCCGCGACAGCCGCGAGCAGAGCGGGCAGGAGCAGCCGGCGTCGGGCGGCCGGGGGTCGTCCCGATAGCGGGAGTTCCTGATCTTCAGCACCCCGTCGCGGGTGAAGAGAACGCCGTGGCGGGCGTTCCGTGCCGGCAGCACGCAGTCGAAGAGGTCGACGCCGCAGGACACCGCGTGGACGATGTCGGCCGGATAGCCCACCCCCATGAGGTAGCGCGGCCGGTCGGCGGGGAGGGCCGGGGCGGTCCACTCGACCGCCGACCGGCGGATCTCCGGCGGCTCCCCCACCGAGACGCCGCCGATGGCATGGCCGTCGAACCCCGCCCCGGCGAGGTCGGCCGCGGCCTGGAGCCGCAGGTCTTCGAAGCCGCTCCCCTGGACGATCCCGAAGAGGGCGCTCTCTCCGCGCGACGCCTCCCGGGCGCGGAGGGCCCAGCGCCGCGTCCGCTCCCAGCTCAGAGCCGCCGCCTCCCGGGTCACCGGGTAGGGCGGGCACTCGTCGAGCACCATGGCGACGTCGACCCCCATCCGCTCCTGCATCGAGACGACGCTCTCGGGGGTGAAGCGGACGGGCGATCCGTCGAGGTGGCTCTTGAAGGTCACCCCGTCCTCGTCGATGGCACGGAGGCCCCCCAGGCTCCAGACCTGAAAGCCGCCGCTGTCGGTGAGAATGGGGCGTTCCCAGCCGGCGAAGCGGTGGAGACCGCCGAGCGTCTCGATGACGTCGATCCCTGGGCGGAGCGAGAGATGATAGAGGTTGGCGAGGAGGATCGACGCCCCCGCCGCCTCCAGCTCCTGCGGGGTCACCCCTTTGACCGCCCCGAGGGTCCCCACCGGCATGAAGGCCGGGGTGTCGACGATCCCATGCGCCGTCGTCAGCCGGCCGAGCCGGGCGAGGCCGGAGGCGGGGGAGACGGGGGGGGTCGCCAGGAGCTCGAAGGAGAGGGGCATTCGGCCGGCGAAGCTATCACGGAGGGTTCGAAGAGCGGCAGAGAGAGATCGCGGCCCTCTTCCAAGCGCTTGGCCCCACCGGAGATAAATCTCCGGGCTATGCATTGCGCTGGATGAATCCAGCTTTGCGCGCCCGCGCCAACCTTTCCTACCGTCATCCTGAAGGGCTATAAAAGAGCAGAGCACGGGATGGCTAGGCTCCCTCGGACCCGCTGATGGCTGATCCTGAAGAGTGCCCCCGTGCTCGAGCCATCCGCGCTCCCTGATACGACCCTTTGCCGGCATGGCTAATAGAGAGTCGGTGGCGCGGGGCAGACCGATTGTACCCGTTTGGGAAGGAGGGTTGTATCCGTGAGCCCTGAGCTGAACCCGTTGTGGCTTGGAATGGACTGTGGCGAGCAGTGGCACGTGCTTGTGGAGTTGACCGCAGAGGGCATGTGGCAGAGAACTCGGAAGTTACGTAACCGAGAGGCCGATCTGCGGGCCTGGTTGAGCGAGGTGGTGCGGAGTGGAAACGGTCGTCCGTTGCGGGTGGTGGTGGAGGGAGTTCGCTCGGTGGGGTCTGTTCTGTCGCGAGTCGCGCTGGAGATGGGGATCGAGATCTGGCAGGTAGCGCCGCAGGCCCTGAAGGATTACCGCAGCGCGGAGGGCCAGCCTCGTAAAGATGACTCTTGGGATGGGTACCTGCTGGCGCGGATGGGGTACCAGAAGATGAGGACTTGTCGTCCTGCTCTGTGCCCTCGCCCGGAGGAGCGTCGGCTTTGCCGGTTGAGCCGCTTGAAGCAACAGCTGACAGGCCAGCACACTCGTCTGCTCAACCAACTGCGTAGCCGCCTGTTGGAACTGTCCGGGGAACTGGTGGCCGGAGCCTGGGAGGGTCCTCGTTGGGACAGCATGAGACTCCGTGCAGCCCTGAGGCGATGGCCAGGCTTGGAGGGTCTCGGGGAGGCGCCGGTCGAGGAGGTGGCGCAGGTTCTTCGTCGAGCCGGCCGTACCCCGGACAGCCACGAAGAGGCCGAAGCTCTGCATCGGGTGGTCCTTGGTATCCACTTGCCGGAGACGGAGAGATCGATCATAACGCTGGAGCTCCGGATTGTGGTGCAACAGTTGGACTCCTTGGAGCAGGCGCAAAAGCAGGTAGAAGAGGAGCTGAAGGAAGCTGTGGAGGCGCACCCGAAGGGTCCGGTGCTGCTGGAGATGCCAGGCATCGGGGTCTGCGGGGCCGCTGTCGAGATCGGAGAGGTACTTCCGCTGGCACGCCATGCCTCGGAAGGGCAGGTTGCCACCTACGCGGGGCTGACGCCGTTGTCTCGGCAGAGCGGCAGCAGCGGTCCCCGGCATCGTCTGGCCCGGCAAACGAATAAGCGGGTGCTGCGCGTCCGGTACTTGGGCTCGGTGGCAGCTTGTCGTGTCAGCGCCCTGGACCGTGAGTATCACCGCAAGCAGCGGGAGCGCCATCAAGGCCACCCAGCGGGCCACGTCAAAGCTTTGCTGGCACTGTCACGGCAGCGAGCGAAGCTAATTTACAAATTGCTGACCGAGGATGGAGCCCGCTACGATAAGGAGATTCTGATCAGCAGCCACCTGGAGCGCAATCGGGGGGCGGTCCGAAGTGGGCCTGCGCACAGTACCCGAGGGGCGGGGGCGGCCTGATGATCGCGGTTGGTGGTAGGTCGGGCGATCAGAGAGTGCGATCACGCTCTCCTGAGAAGCATCATCCGCACCCGTAGGGCGCGGCTCGACGAGGATGTGGCCGCGTAGGCTGGCCGCCGGAGCGTAGGCGCGCCAGGTGTGCGCCTGCGGTGGCGTGTTGCACAGCGCACGCTATGCCGCGCAAGCTGCGGGTTGGCCCGGAAGGGCTTGGACCGGAGCACGCGAAGTAGGCAGTGGCCGAGCTTCCGCGTTTTTGGAAAAGATCCCTCTTCCCCCGTCCCCTCTCGGGCCAGCGGCGGCCTTCCGGTATGGAAGATTGCCGCCCTCACCGCGGACCCGCATACCCCTGTTCCGGCGAGCATCCCCGCGGATGCTGTGTAAACGCCCGGTAGGGCCGTGTCGGCCAGTCGTGTCAGCGTCTGGACTGTACCCGCCGGAGCGCCATTGAGGAGAGCCTGATCAGCAGTCACCTGGAGCGAACCAGACAACGGTCGCAGACCGAACTCCCGCGGCTGTGGAAAACTCCCCCTCTTCCCCCGCGCCCCCATCTCCCCGGCCGGCGGTCTGCCGGGGTATGGAAGGCTGCCTCCCCCAAGCCCGCGCCCGGCACCCTCCCACACCCCTTGGAAAACGCTCCGCGTTTTCCACAGCCCACCGGCCACGGCGACGAGTCTTCGAGAGATAGACTCGGGACTTGACATCGTTATAGAGAGGGAGCCCTGGCGGCCGAAGTGACCTGGTGGCGGAAGACTCCCTTCCCCCAGATCCTTCGCTCCGCTCAGGATGACGGTAGGGAAGGTTGGCGCGAGCTTACAGGTGGGAGGCTTCTAAGCTGGCTTCAGCCAGCGTATCTCCTAGCCCGGAGATTTATCTCCGGGCGGGGCCGCGCATCAAGAAGGTGCCTGCCGGAGCAGCAGTACCCGGGAAGCCCCTACCGTCCCGCGTCCTTCTTCCCCTTCTGGTCGAGGTCGATCACCCGGGTCTCGACCCCCTGGGGGATTTTGAGCACGAAGCGGTCGCCGGAGATGGGGGCGTTGATCTTCACGTCCTTGAACTGGTACTCCGTCGTGTCGCCGTTCCCTTCGACGTACTTGAGCCCCGAGGGGAAGAAGGTCTCGGGGTCGACCCAGATCGTCATCGACTTCACCCGTTTGGCGATCCGCGCGAGCTTGGGGACGAGGTCGAGCTCGTAGGGGTCGGTCTTATTCTTGGGCACCTTCATGGTGATCTGGAAGTATTCGAGGAGCTGCTGCATCGAGCCGCTCGCCCCCAGGTACTTCATGACCTGGTTCGAGTAGCGGCCGATCTTCAGCCGGTCGGCCCGCTTCAGGTCCCGGTACCAGGTGGTCATCTCGGGGCCGTCGATGACGACCGAGATGGGATTGGGCGAGACGTACTCCCAGCGCACCCGGTTGGGGGCGGCGTAGTCGAAGGTGCCGGTCGACTCCTCGGGGGCGACGAGGAGCGAGCTCTCCCGCTTCTGGACGAAGCGGGCCTCGACCGTCTTCATCTCCTGCTGCTGGAGCCGGACGCGCTCCATCAGGGCGGCGAGCCGGTCGGACCCGGTGAGCCCGGGCGCGCGCGGGTCGGGCTTGGCGGCATTGGAGGCATTCGCGGCATGGGCGGGCTGGGCCGTCCGCAGCAGGGTGAGGGAGAGGAGGACGAAGAAGACGAGGCGAACGGGCTTCAGGGCATGCATGGCCGGCCCATCGTACCGTCCGCCCCCCCGGAGCCGCAACTTCTTGACAGTCCTCAGACGGCCGCACCATGATGCCCTCGCGTGGCTCTGGTGAAAGCTTCTGCCGGTCCCAGCCGCTCGGCGGCCTGGACGGTCGCCCTCGGCGTGCTCCTCCTCTTCGGCTGCCAGAAGCGGCCGGCCGGGGGCGTGGCGTCCGCTGCGGGGCCGGCGGGATCGGAAGCGGCGGAGGCATCGCCGGGACCGGCCGTGTCCTGGGTCACCGCCTATCATCCGGAACTCGCCTGGAACGGCTACACGCTCACCCTCCACGACGAGCGGATCCCCGTCCTCCTCGACATGAACGGCCGGCCGGTGCACCGCTGGCCCGAGGCGCGGGTCAAGTCCCGGGTGCGGCTCCTCCCGGACGGTTCCATCCTCGGTCTCGGGCTCGGCCGGCAGATCGTCGAGTACGACTGGGACGGCCGGCAGACCTGGAGCTTCCCCACCCCCGGCGCCATCCCTCACCATGACGTCCTCCGGCTGGCGAACGGCCACACCCTGGTCCTCCTCCTGCGCGAGGGCGAGGCGACCGACACGCTCCTCGAAGTCGACCGCGCCGGCAGAGTGGCCTGGACCTGGCGGGCGGCGGAGCACCAGCACGACCTTCTCCCCGAGCGGCCGGCCCACGCCGACGACGTCACCCACGTCAACTCCCTCCAGGAGCTGCCGGACAACCCCTGGTACCGGGCCGGGGACCGCCGCTTCCGGCCGGGGAACCTCCTCGTCTCGGCGCGCAACCTGAACACCATCTTCATCGTCGAGCGCCCGAGCGGCGCCGTCGTCTGGACGTTTTCGGAGGGCCTCGACCGCCAGCACGAGGCGCGGATGAACGGCCCGGAGCTCCCCGCGCCGGGCCGGATCGCCATCTTCAACAACCGGCCGGGGAGCTTCTGGGGGACGCACCGGAGCGAGATCCTGGAGATCGACCCCAAGGCCGGCGCGGCGGTCTGGCATTACGAGACGCCGGGGTTCTTCTCGCCGACCGGCGGCATCCAGCAGGTGCTCCCCAACGGCAACGTCCTCATCACCTCGACCCGGGGCGGCCGGGTCTTCGAGGTCACCCGCGCCGGCCGGCTCGCCTGGGAGTGGGCGCCCCCCTACCCGCCGGTCCGCGCCGTCCGGGTCGCCGCCGACTTCTGCCCCCAGCTCGCGAAGCTCGCCGCCGACCGCCGCGTCGCCACCGAACGCCATCCCGTGGCGGAGCCCCCAGGCTATCGCTATGTCGACCCCGACTCCTACCGCTTCGCCCGCCAGGGCTCGCGGATGGACGTCGTCGCCGCCGGCGAGAAGCGAACCGTGCTCAAGGAAGGGACCGACTGCCGCGAGCTGACCCTCCCGGCCGGAGCCAAAGTCCAGATCGCCTACGGTGTCGACCGCGATCGCCTCCGCGCCGCCGACCGGACGGCCCGCCCCCCCCGGTTCGCCCTCCGCCTCCGCCCTCTCGCCGCGACCGCCGCGACCGCCGCGACCCCACCGATCCTCCTCCACGCCGACACCGTGGGTCTGGACGGCCCCGCCTGGCGCCAGCGGACGATCGCGCTCGACGCCTATGGCCTCCAGGCGGTCGAGCTCTGCGTCGAGATCGACGGCGGCGCCCCCACCCCCGGCCGCCCGCGCGACCGCTTCGCCTACTGGGAGCAGCCCTACGTCGACGTCGCGGGTGGCCCTCACGTCGGCGGCGGCGATGGAGACGACGACGCGACGCGGGCTCCCGCCCCGGGCGATCTCACCCCCGAAGAGCTGGAGGTCCGCCGCAAGCACTTGAAGGCGCTCGGCTATATCAACTGATCCGGGATCCAGCGGGCTTCGGTCCTGTTCCCGGAAAGAGAGATTTCGCTATGCTCTCTCCCCGTGTCCGACCTCCGCCGCCTCTTCTCCGCCGACAGCCTCAAAACCGCGGCCCGGCTCCTCACCGCCGGCCGGGTCGAGAATTGGACGTTCTTCCGCGGCGGGATCGCCGGCGACGTCATCGCTCCCAACGGCCGCGCCTTCGCCGTCACCCTCGTGCTCGATCGCGCCGGAGCGTTCCTCGTGGCGCTCTGCCCCTGCTCGCCGAGCCTCCGCGCCGGCAACCTCTGCCCCCACCTCGCCGCGCTCGTCTTGACGGCGACCGCGAGCGGCGCTCCGGGCGCTCCCCCCGGGCCCGGGCCGCAGGAGCGCTTCGAGAAGAGCCTCTTCTTTCTCCTCGCCCGGGCCGCCTTCGAGGACCGGGAAAAGGACGTCCCGCCCGGGCCGGCGCCGCCGAAGCCGGCCGTCCAGGCCAAGGAGCAGGCCCTCCGCCGGCATACCGAGACCGCCGAGGAGGCCGCCCTCGAGCGCTCGGGAGTGAAGACGAACCAGCGGGCCTGGGAGGACTCGCCCTGGTTCGCCTGGGGCAAAGGCGCCTTTGCGGCCTACGGCGCGGGATGGGAGGCGTTCCGGGAGGTCTCCTACGCCGAAGGCCGGCTCGTCCTCCGGCACCGCGAGGCGAACGGCACGGTCCTCACCCTCTCCCCGGCGCCCTCCGCGGTCGGCCGGCTGCTCCGCGAGCGGGACGGCGAGTTCTTCACCCGCCGGGGGCAGACGGTGAGGGGCTCGGGGCTCAGGCCCTCCTTCCGGGTCGGTTTAGGCGCCGGCGAGACCCTCCGGCTGGCCCCGGTCGTCCTGTCGACGACGATCGACGGGCGGGAGACGATCCGCGACTACGACACCCTGGAGCGCCTCCACTTCGGCGGCTTCTTCTATCTGCCGGAGGAAGGCGTCTTCGCCGCCCTCGAACGCCCCGGCCCCGCCTTCGCCGAGCCCGAGGCGCCGGCGCAGATCCGGCTCGGCTTTGAAGGGATCTACCAGCCTTCGGGCCTCGGGGTGCCGTTCGGCCGCGAGACGATCGTCCCGCGCGAGGGCGTAGTCCCCTTTCTCGCCCGCCACCGAGAGGAGCTGCGGCGCCTGCCGGCAGCGCTCCTCTCTCCGGGCCTGCGGGCCGCGGTCACGACGGGCGGGGCGTCCGGCGCCACCCTGCGCCTCGCCGGCGAGCGCGGCGGCCGCCTGCAGCTCTCTCTCCTCTACGACGTGGGAGGCGACAGCATCCCCTTCGACACCCTCCGTGCGGCGCGCCGTTCGGGCCAGCCGTTCCTCCTCCACAGAGACCAGCTGGTGGACGTGAGCGCCGACTCGCTCGCCTGGATGGACGAGCTGGGGGAGGGCGCGGTGGCCGGCTCCGGGGCCGAGGCCGAGGTGGACCTCTCGGCGCTCGAGTACCTGCGGCTGCGCATGCACTTCGAAGGGGAGGTGACGGTCCTCGGCGAGCCGCGCGCGCTCCGCCTCCTGGACGAGCTGCGGAGCGAGCCCGCGGCGCCGGACCCGGCGTCCCTCGGCGTGCCGCTCTACGACTTCCAGGAAACCGGCTATCGCTGGCTCTGGTTCCTCTACCAGAACGACTTCGGCGGTCTCCTCTGCGACGACATGGGGCTCGGCAAGACGCACCAGGCGATGGCGCTCCTTTCCGCCGCCTGGCGGACGGCTCGGAGCGCGGGTGCCGCCGGACGCGCGGCGCTCTACCTGGTCGTCTGCCCGACGTCGCTCCTGCCGCACTGGGAGGAGAAGCTCAAGCGGTACCTGCCGGACCTGCCGGTCGAAGTCCACCACGGCGCCTCGCGCCGACTGGCCGCAAGCCCGGAGACGCCGGAGGCCGGGAGCGTCCTCCTCACCTCCTACGGGACGCTCCGCAATGACGCCGCGCTCTTGGCCGACCGCCGGTTCGACATCTTCGTGCTCGACGAGATGCAGACGCTCAAGAACCGCGGCACGGTCACCTACCAGGCGCTCGCCACGGTGTCGGCGCGCTTCGCCCTCGGCCTCACCGGCACGCCGGTCGAGAACACGGTGGGGGACGTCAAAAGCCTCCTCGACTTCGTGCTCCCCGGCTACCTCCCGGGCGAGGCGGCGTTCCGGCGCCGCTTCGTGATCCCCATCGAGGAACGCTCCGACTCCGCCGCGCTCGGCCGGCTCCAGCGTCTCCTCGGGCCGTTCGTCCTCCGGCGGACCAAAGCCCAGGTGCTGCCGGACCTCCCGGCGAAGATCGTCGACAAGCGCAGCTGTTCCCTCTCGGCCGAGCAGCAGGCCCTCTACCGCGAGGTCGTCGCCGGCCAGGCGGCAGAGCTCCGCGATCGGCTGGAGGACGACGCGCCCATCCCCTACCTGCACATCTTCGCCGTTTTGAGCCGCCTCAAACAGATCTGCAACCACCCCGCCCTCGTCGATCCCGCGGCGCACGGCGATTGGACCGTCCCCTCCGGCAAGTGGAGCCTCTTCGAGGAGCTCTTGAACGAGTGTCTGGCGAGCGGCCTCAAGGTCGTCGTCTTCAGCCAGTACGTCCGCATGCTCGACCTCTTCGAGGCCTACCTGCGGAGTCGGGAGATCGGCTTCGCGCTCTTGAAGGGCGAGACCGTGGACCGCGCCGGGGAGCTCGCCCGCTTCCGCGACGACGCCGACTGCCGGGTCTTCCTCGCGAGCCTCCGCGCCGGGGGCTTGGGCGTCGACCTGACGGCGGCCTCGGTCGTCCTCCACTACGACCGCTGGTGGAACCAGGCGAGAGAGGACCAGGCGACCGACCGCGTCCACCGCCTCGGCCAGAAGCGCGGCGTCCAGGTTCTGAAGCTCATCACCCGGGGAACGTTGGAAGAGCGGATCGACGAGCTGATCGAGAAGAAGACCCTCCTCGCCGGCGACCTCGTCCCCGAAAATGATCCCCACCTCGCCAAGCAGTTCACCCGCGAGGAGCTCAAGGGGCTCCTTGCGGTGCTGGGGGATTGATCAGGCACACCTTTCCGATTAAAAGGTGTATCGCAGAGAGAAAAGATCGAACGCACCGACCGATAAACTCGGCAAACTCACCATTCGCACCCCTTAAAGGCTCGATAAGGTGTACGACAGGCGCTGCAAGTGCCCTCGCGCGGTCCTTCAGGCCGAGCTCCTCTTTCATTTGTACACTCTAGAGCACCATAAGAGTGTATGCATGCCTGTCCGAGAGCCTCCAGAGAACCTGCATTCTGTTCTGTCGGAGAAATCGCGCACCGTATCGGTCTGTTGGTGTGTATTTATGGCACTCTTATGGCCGCGTTCGTCTTTTGGAGGCACCTCGGGGAGCCAGTTGTACACAGAGCGCGACGCCGAAAGTGTATTCCCCTCGGCTTGTCACTCCGCGACGCCCCCTCAATAGCGCTCCGGGGCGTACCGAGAGGCGAGACCTGCCGGTGGCGGCCGCGGTGTCGATCTCGTGCACGAGCACGCCTTCCTGCCCATAGGGTAGATAGGCCGGGCACTCTCCCGACGGGCCGATCAAGCTGGTCGCCGATTCCTGGTAGCGGAAGGCATAAAGGCCCGGGCGTCACGCGCCGACGAAGACGAAGGCCGCCCAGTAGTACGGATCCGAGAAGGGTCTGTCCTCTGGATCGAGCGGCTCGAACCCTCCGCGCAGATCGAGTGATGGGTGGGATAGGAGATATCTCTGCAAATCTCCCTGCGTGAGATCTCGCAGCCAGCGCTGCGCACGGCAGAGAGCCGCAGCTGGCGGCAGCGCCTCGCCGACGTGCCCGCCACCCAGCTGCAACTCATAGAAACGAGTCATTGCGAGGGCGGTGGAGACATCGTTCACCGACCAGAGCGTGCCGACCACGCCGCGCACGCCCGCCATCAAGAAGCCGGCGGGGAGACCGATCGCTTCGTCGGTGGATCTTCGGACGTCGGTGAGAGCCGTCTGGCAAGCAGAGAGTACGGCGAGACGACAGCCGCGGAAAGTATCGAGGGCCAAGATCTCACGGAGCGTCAAGGCCTCGCCGGCCAGAAACAGAGCCGAATCGAGCGGTTCGAGAGCGTCGAAGGCACCGTGACACGCGAGATGGAGGTGAGAGGCGCCGGCGACCACCGCCAACAACGCATCCTTGGTCGCCGAATCTCCGATCAAGATCTCTCGTCGCTCCGGATCGAAGATCTCGGCGATTTGCTCGAGCTCGGCCCGAGCGAAAGGGAGCGGGGCGGTGTCCGGTTGCGGATCTCCGACGCCGGCCAGAAAGGGAGGGTAAGCGCGAGCCTGGACAGAGGCTCCATCCGCCGCCGAGAGCGCCACCGCGGAGGGCGCATAGGAGACGTTGTACTCGTCGATCAGACAGGCTCGCCCTCCGGCGCAGGAAAACGAGGCCGCATGGAGCGGCAAGATGCTTGCGGGCCCACAGGGAACGAGCGCCAGGCCCGGGGCGGCGAGAGTTCGCAGGCGCGGGACGAGCGGCGCGAGAAGCGAGTCGCCGAGCAACTCCAGGAAGGAGAAGGAACGGACCGCCGGGCTCTTCCCCGGTTCGAGGTTGCGCGACAGGGCCAAGGTCTCGCTCCTCATGTGGCCGAGAAGCCACTTCAGGTCTTGGACACGGAAATTTTCGAGCCAGAACACCTCGACTCGCACCGCGGAGTGTCCTTCGTGCCCTGCTCCGGTCGGGCGATGGAGGAGGAGGGCCAAGCTCCCCTGTAGGGACACGGAAAGGTAGAGCAGCGGGCGCTCGGGCAAGACGGCCTCGGCAATCCGCGGGAAATCCGCGGCCCGGCGGAATTCAGCGAATCCGGGAAGGCGGCGAATCTCGTCGAGCACGGACGCGAGCTCCCCGCGCGCCGCTAAGGAGCGCTCATAGAGCGCGTCGAGGCCGCGAGCGCCCGCCGTGCCGTCCGTGCCCATTGCGAGCTCGTTGCGCTCCACCTCCTGGATACTGGCGGCCGCTTGTCGGTAGCGCCGGTCCAACCCCGCGTCGACGCCGGCGAGACGATCGAGCTCGCCTTGGTCGATCAATGCTCCCGCGAGGCGTCTCGCCCTGCCGCTCTCGAGGACCACAACCGCCTCCACGAGATCGCCGGTCCGCGCGAGGCAGTAGGCCGCCTCCCGGAAGAGATCGTCGAGCTCCGAGAGAGCCGCCTCGCGGCTCCCACGAAGGATTGATCCCTCGTCGAGGAGCGCGGTCGCTTGGAGGCAGAGGCCGAAAGCCTGCGAGGCCTCGTTCCAACGTTCGGACCCGAGCTCGAGGAGGCCTAGATTGTAGGCCGCCTTGCGGCAGCGATCCGGTACCAGCTGCGGTGGCAGGACTTCGAGTGCCTGGTGGAAGAGAGCCCTCGCGCGAGTGGCATCGAGAGGGGTGCCGAAGATCGGCGTCGCCAGGGCAGTGGCCATGCCGAGGAGAGCGTTGGCCCATTCGAGCGGGGTTTCCTCTCGCGTGAAGACAGCCAGGGTTTCCTCGAACAGATGGACGGCGCGCCGGAGATCGGCCGCCGATCCGCTTCCGGCTGCAACCTGGTTTTGGAGTACCAGCGCTAGGTTGTGGGTCGCCCGCGCCCATTCGACCGGGACGAGGTCGCGAGCCAAGACTCGGCGCACCTCCTCGCTACTGGCGATCGCCAGCTTGAAACCTACGGCTGGTTCGGCGATCGCGAGTAGCCGGTAGGCGTCGGCGCGGTTCATCTCGATCGTCGCCCAGTCGAACGGCTGCGACCGGCGATCGATGACGGCGAGCGCCTGATCGTAGAGCGCGATCGCCCGCCGTAGTTGTTCGGAGGGCACCCCTGCCGTACGACGCCTCAGGGTGGTTCCGAGGTTGACGACAACCTTGGCGAGTTCCTTAGGTCTCGCCAATCGCTCCCACACCGGGATTACCTGCTGATAGAGGGAGAGGGCGAGGTCGAGATTCTTGAGCGGCCCCCCGGCGATCCGGTTCGCATAGGCGGAACCGAGGTTGGTGACCGTCGTAGCCCACTGCTCGGAGCCGGGAGAGAGCACGGCGACGGCCTCTTTACCGTACTCGATGGCGCGCTCCAGGTTCTCCAGGCGATCGCCGCGCAGGCGCCGCGTGAAAGCAAGACCCATGCTGTCCATAGAATTCGCCCAGAGCTCCGGGGCTTCCTCGCGGTTCACGACCTCGAGCGCTCGATGGTGGATGCAGAGGGAGGCTTCCAGGTTCTGCGCCTGGTCGCCCAGGATGCGCAGCAAATAGCAGTCGCCGAGAGAGGAGAGCAGAACGAACCACCCCTCGAGATTCGACCGGCGCGTGCAGAATTTGAGCGCCCGGAGGGCAGCCGCGATCGCACGCTCCAGGTTGTCCGCCGGATCTCCGGATTGGCGCCAGCGGTAGGCGCGCACCAGCCAAGTGAGGGCGCTCAGCCACAGGTCCGGTTGACTCTCGCGAGTGACGACCTGGAGCACTCTCTCCAGAGTCTCAATGGCGATCTCGCGAGCGCTCGGCGTCTCTCCGAAGCGGCTGTGGAGCAGGAGCCCCCCGAGCAGGTGCTCGATCCCAACCCGCACCAAGCCCTCAGGAACCTGCTCCAAGGCGGAGAGGAAGCGCCGGTAGACCGGCGCCTCCCGGGCGTCCCCCACGAACGGTGGCGAAGACTGGATTTCATGCAGGGCGCTCCTGATTTCTGCCTCGAAGTCACGAGTGCCCGGCTCAAAGAGTTCGTTCATCGGCTTGGATTCCAGGCAAGTTCCTCAGGTTCTCTTGCTGAAGACACCGCCCGAGCTCGATTGTTTGGCTGCAGGAGGGGCATCGGGACGGCTCGCCAACCTCACGATCCCTCGGGTTCTCGGATCAAGGCGCGAGCGGTCAGCCAGCCGCGATATAGTAAAGGGAGCCCGAGAGAGCTCAACCATGCCCGTCCGCACCATCGTCCGACTCGGTCATCCGGCCCTCCGCACCCCGGCGCAACCGGTGGCGCCGGCGGAGCTGTCCCGGCCCGAGAACCAGGGGCTGATCGACGACATGATCGAGACCATGCGCCTCGCCTCCGGGGTCGGGCTCGCCGCGCCGCAGGTGGGGGTCGGCCTCCAGATCTTCATCTATGAAGCGGGGGCCCGGGACGACCGCGACGCCGCGATCCCCCTCCATGCCGTGATCAACCCCATGCTCACCCCGCTCTCCGGGGAGCAGGTCTACGACTGGGAGGGCTGCCTTTCGATCCCCGACTTCCGCGGCCTCGTTCCCCGGCACCAGCGGGTGCGGGTGCGCGGCCTCGACCGCGACGGCCGGCCGCTCGACTACGTGGCGGAGGGGTTCGAGGCCCGTATCGTCCAGCACGAGTACGACCACCTCCACGCCGTCGTCTTCCTCGACCGCATGCGCGACTTCAAGAGCCTCGCCTTCTATGACGAGTGGGAGCGCTACATGATGGGCACTGCCGGGGATGCCGGCGAGGCCCATGGCGGTCAGGAGGGGGAAGACCTCCTGGACCTGGCGGAGAACGAGGACGAGGACGAGGGCGAGACCTACGAATCGCCGGGCGGGCCGGGCACGCGCCAGGATCCCGAGATTCTTTAATGCCGGCAGCCCAATAAAATGCCGAAGGCAGCCGGCCGCGAGCTCCTCATCGCCTGGGCCGGCCGCCACCAGCGGGCGAGCTGGGAGGAGATCTGCGCCGACTATAGGCGGCGGATCGCCCGTTTCGTGCCGGTGCGGGACGTCCCCGTGAAGGCGCGGGATTCCGGCGACGACCCCGGCCGCCAGCGCGCCGAGGGGAAGGCGCTCCTCGCCGCCCTCCCCGAGCCGACCTACCTGGTGGCGCTCGACAGCCGCGGCACGACGATCGACTCCGCGGGTCTCGCCGCCCGCCTTTCCCGCCTCCAGGACGAATGGCCGCACGCCATCGCCTTCGCCATCGGCTCCGATCTCGGGCTCGCGCCCGAGGTTCTGGAAGCCTCCCGCTGGACTCTTTCCCTCGGCCCGCTCACCCTCGGGCACGAGTTGGCACGGGCCGTGCTTTATGAGCAACTCTTCCGCGGGCTCTCCATTGCGGCCGGAATGAGCTATCATCGCGAGCCCATCTGAGGGGATGAACCACTTCGCGGGTATTTCGAAAGGAGACAGCAGCGTGGCCAAGACACAGAAGGTCAAGCCTGCCCCGGAAACGTCGACCGAAGGGTATGACGCCCTGCGCGAGCGGCTTTTGCAGCAAAAGCTTGAGATCGTCAACATGTACAAGCAGGATGTCAAAGCGGGTCAGGAATCGGCGGACGATGGGACCGACGACATCGTGGACCGCGCCAACAACTCCTACAACCGCGAGCTGATGTTCTCCCTCTCCGATGGCGAGCGCCAGCTGGTCCTCCAGATCGACGCCGCCCTGAAGCGGATGGACGAGGCGACCTACGGCCGCTGCGCCAACTGTGGCCAGACGATCGCCGCCCCGCGTCTGGAGGCGGTCCCCTGGGCCCGCTTCTGTATCGACTGCCAGGAGCTCGCCGAGAAGGGTCTCCTCGAAGCCGAGGCGCTCTAGGCACCCTCCAAGTCCCTCAGAAAATCCCCGCGCGGTTCTGGTTCGAGGGCGACCCCCAAAAGCGGTCGCCCTTTTCTTCTCTCCCCCCGTTCTCTATCCTCTCTCTCCATGTCTCCCCCCCCACCCGACCCCCAGAGAGCGTCCCCGGAGGTCGAGGCCTTCCTCGCCCGGCTCACCACTCCCGGCGCCGCTGGCGGTGCTGGAGCCAGGCGACCCGACGTCTGCCTGGTCTCCGGCGACCTCGTCCTCGCGGTGCCAGCGGCCGAGCGGATCGCCGAAACCCTGGCCGCCGCCATCGGCTGCACGGTCGAGATCCACCGCCGGCCGACCTCGATCGCCCCCCTCCTGGCCGACCTCGCGACCTACTCTCTCTTCGCGCCCGGCAAGGTTCTCCTGGCGGTCGACACCGCGGTGCTCGCCGACCGCAGCGCCGCCGCGGGCCTGATCGACGACGCCCAGGAAGGCATTCCCACCGGGGGGAGCACCGGGGGAAGTAAAGGGGAGACACACGGCCTGGGGGCGCGCGAGCGGCAGGCGGCGGTCCGCCTCCTCCAGGCTCTCCACCTCTTCGACGTCGATCCTTATGCGCGGAGCGCCGAGGAGGCGATCGGGGAGCTGCCGGCCTGGGCGCTCGAAGGGGGACCGGGGCGGCGGGCGAAGCGCGGCAAGCGGCAGCTGGAGGAGCTTAAAGCCGGCCTCGTCGCCCTCCTCGAAGCGGCGCGCCGGGAGGGCCTCCAGGGGACCGGCGGCTCGGATCTCTCCGAGCTTTCCGCCCTCGTCCGCGACGGGCTGCCGGAGGGGCATGCCCTGGTCCTCGCCGAGCGCACGGCGCCGGCCGATCATCCCGTCGTCGCACTTCTCGCCGAGCGCAAGGCGGTGCTCTCGCTCGGCGGGGTGGAGGCCGGGAGGGGAGGCGCCTGGGAGGGGGTCGAGCGCCTGGCGACCGAGCTCGAACGGCAGACCGGGACCGCCATCGCCCGCGATGCCCTGGCCGAGCTCGCCCGCCGCACCCTCCGCCAGGAGGGGGACGGGAGGAAGGGCGCCTCGACCGCCGCCGAGGCGGATTCGACCGCCCGCTTCGCCGGCGAGTACCGGAAGCTCGCCGGGCTCGCCCCGGGAGGGAAGATCGACCGCAAGCTGGTCGAGCGGGCGGTCGTGGATCGCGGCGAGGAGGACGTCTGGCAGCTCCTCGACGCCGTGGCCCAGGGGCGCCCGAGTGAGGCGCTCGACCGCCTGCACCGCCTGATCGGCGCCGCCGAGGATCCGCTCGCCATGCGCCTCTCCTTTTTCTCTCTCTTCGCCTCCTTCTGTCGCCAGCTGACGGCGCTCCGCGGCATGATGCGGCTCGCCCGCGTCCCGGCGGGGGAGGAGAACTACGGCCGCTTCAAGGATCGCCATGCCCCCAACCTCCAGGCCGCCCTCCCCACCGGCGGCAAGAACCCCCTGACCGGCATCCACCCCTTCCGCCTCCACCGCGCCTACCTCGCCGCCTCCCGCATGCCGGAGAGCCTCCTCGCCCGCCTCCCCGCCCTCGTGCTCGACACCGAGCTGCTCCTGAAAGGCGAGGGCACCGAGCCCGACGCCGCTTTGGCGCAGCTGGTGGCGCGGGTGGCGGCGGCGGCTTCGGCGGCGGCGGTTGCCCGCGGCTGAGATCGGCGCGTTCCCCCCGTGCTACCATCTCCCCATGCCGCAGAGCGAGGTGACGTCCGCCCTCTGCCCCGAGTGTGGGGGGAGCGGCTGGGTGATCGCTCCGGACGGTGGGGCAGGGCGGGCGCGGCCGTGCGCCTGCCGGCAGCGGCAGCGCGCGAGCCACCTGCTCGCCGCGGCCGCCATCCCCGATCGCTACGCCCACTGTAAAATCGCGAGCTTCTTCGTCTCCAGCCCGGACGCCCACGAGCACAACCAGCTCGTCCAGGCGCGCACGACGGCGCGGAGCTATGTCGACCAGTTCCTGAAAGAGGGCGGCGGATGGAGCGAATCGGGCCTCCTCTTCATCGGCCCTCCGGGGACCGGCAAGACCCACCTCGCGGTCGGCGTGCTCCGGGAGCTCGTCGAGCGCTACGGGGTGCGTGGCCGCTTCGTCGAGTTCGGCGCGCTCCTCCACCAGATCCAGGCCACCTTCGATCCCGGCTCCCAGGAATCGAAGCACGCCGTCCTCGATCCCCTGACCGAGGCGGACGTGCTGGTCTTGGACGAGCTCGGTGCCCAGCAGGCGACCCCCTGGGTGCGCGACATCCTCTATCTCGTCATCAATCAGCGCTACTCGCGAAAGCTGCCGACGATCTTCACCACCAACTACCGGCTGCCGGGAAAAGAGGCGGCGGTCGCCCAGGCCGCCGTCGTCCGAGGGGTACCCGAGCGGCTCGACCGCGGCCGCGACCCGCTGGGGACGGTGCCGGCGGCGGCGGCGGAGCCGGTCCACCTCCTCACCTCGCGCATCCAGGCGGCTCTGGTCTCCCGCCTCTATGAGATGGCGCAGCCGATCGAGCTCACCGCGGTCGCCGATTTCCGCCGCGAGCACAAGCTGTACAAGGCTCGCGTCGCCCCATGAGGCTCTCCGCCATCGACTGCCTGCGCCGTGGCCTCGCGAGCTCGGGGGCGAACTGGGAGCTGGTGATCGTCCAGTGGTTGCACGGCTTCGCCTTCACCGCCCTGGTCCTCGCCGGCTCCGTCCTCCCCTTCGTCGCCCTGGGTTACGACTGGGCGACGACCGGCAACGCCGGCTTGCCGGAAGATCTGGACCAGACCGGCTCCGACCTCCTGCTGCGCGCCCAGGGGCGCCTCCTCCTCTTAGGCGCCGCCCTCTTCGGCATGCTGGTGCTGTGGCTCCTCGCCGTCCTTCTCCATGCCTGGGTGCAGGCCGGCACCTACGGCGTGCTGCACTCCGCCGACCGCCAGGCCCTGCCGGGAACGGCGCACGGACGCCGCAGCCTCCGAACCTTCCGCACCTTCGCCTGGAGAAACTTTTTCGGCTGGGCTGGGCTCTACGGCCGTCGTTACTTCGGCTTCGCCAACCTGGCCGGTTTCTTCCTTCTCCTCTGGACCATCGCGGTCCCCTTCTGGATGTCGGCGACCTTGGGCGGGGCGGCCCGCTGGGGGGAGGGCGGGGCTTTGGGGATCGGCTGCGGCGGCGCTCTGCCGCTCGGCTTCGTTTTCCTCGTCCTCCTCCTCTGGTACGCCGTCGCCCAGGCCGATCTGGCGCGCGAAGGCTCGGGCCTCCGTGCCGCCTCCCGGATCGGGCTCGAAGTGCTCGGCGCCCGGCTGGGAGCCGTGCTCTTCCTCTTCGTCCTCTTCCTGCTGCCCTTCGCGCTCCTCGCCGGAGCTGGTTTCGCGGTGCAGACCGCGACCTTCCTCCTGGCCGGCCGGCCGCTCCTCCGGGCCGCGGCGGAGATCGGCTTCACCCTCATCGCCTCCTTGACCCAGGGTCTGCTGCTCATCGCCCTGGGCGGCACCCTCGTCGCGCTCGTACGGAGCGAAACGACGCGGGGCACCGGCAGCCCGCTCGCCACGTGAAAAAGCTTCAGATTCCCCTGGCCCTGCTGCTCTTCGCCGCCTTCGGCTGCGCCGGCTCGACCCAGCCCGCCCGGCCGAAAACCGCCCCCCGCCCGGCTGCCGGCTCGACCGGTCGCCCGGGCAGCCGTCCCTCGCCGTCGTCCCAGCCGTCCCAGCCGACCCAGCCGTCCCGGCCCGCCCCGACCCCGGCACCCGCGCCGGCACCGGAAGCGCCGCCGCCCGCCACCGGTTCCACTCCGGCGAGCCCACAACGGATCCGGGTCGGCCTGGCGAGCGACCTCGCCGCGGTCACCCTCCCCTGCTGCTCGGGGGACACGACGGTGTCGGGCGACGACCGGGTCCTCGCCATGGTGCAGCCGGTGCGCATCGAGCCCGCCGGCGGGACCGCGCAGGCCGGCCTCTTCAGGTTGCAGGTCGCCGCGCTCCGCGACGAGCACCAGGCCCAGGATCTGGCGGCGCGCCTGGAGAGCCAGACCGGCCAGCCGGGCGACGCCCACTTCGACGCCGGGATCGACCTCTACCGCATCCGCCTCGGCCGCTTCGCCTCGCGCGAGGAGGCGGAGGCCGAGGCGAAGCGCCTCTCGACCCTCGGGGTGACCGGCGCCTGGGTGGTCTCCGAGGGGGCCAAGGTCTCCGCTCCGGCCCTCCGGCTCACCCAAGGGTCGACGACCTCCGTCCTCCCCGGGCGCTGGATGGCGATCGACAGCGACGGCGGGACCGTCCGCGCCGAGGGGCACCGCTACCGCGGCCGCATCCTCGTCTTCCTGAACGACCGCGGCACGCTCAACCTGATCAACGACCTGCCTTTGGAGCAGTACCTCCGCGGGGTGGTGCCCTCGGAGATGGGGCCGGAGCAGTACTCCCAGGTCGAGGCGCTCAAGGCGCAGGCGGTCGCCGCCCGCACCTATGCGCTCAAGAACCTCGGCGAGTTCAACCGCGAGGGCTACGACATCTGCGCCACCCCGCGCTGCCAGGTCTACGGCGGCATCGACGCCGAGCACCCGCTCTCCGACCGCGCCGTCGCGGAGACCGCGGGCCAGGTTCTCCTCTACCAGGGCGAGCTCGTCGACGCCCTCTACAGCTCGACCTGCGGCGGCCACACGGAGGACGCCAAGGTGATGTTCCCGTTGAAAGAGGAGCCCTATCTGAAGGGCGTTCCCTGCGTCGAGGCGGGGACGGCGGACCTGACCGGCGACCTGGCCGCCGGTGTTCCTTTCCCCGAGGGGCTCACCCGGCGCCTGCTGCCGCCGCCGGCCGCCCTGTCCCCGGCGACCCCGGCGACCGCGCCTTCGGCGCTCGCCGCCCGGCTGGTGCAGCTCGCGACCTTGGCCGGACTGTCGCCGCCGAACACCACCCTCCATTCGCTCGACCGCCGGGAGGTGCAGCGCTTCGTCGCCGCCGCCTTCGACCTCACCCTCGACGCCCGTCTCCTCCTGGCTCCCGAAGACGTCGCCTATCTCGTGCAGTCGCCGCCTCCCGACTGGAGCGAGGAGGACCGCAGGCGCGCCGCCTGGCTCCTGCGGAGCGGGCTCGTCACCGGCGCTCCCGACCGGCCGCTCGCCTACGACGAGATCGAGCGCATGCTCTTAGCCTTCGCCGAGATGGTGCAGGTGGTGCGCCGGGAGGAGACTTCGTTCCTCTCGCTCGATCTCTCGGTCGGTCTCTCTCCAGACAAGGGCAAGATCACCGTCAAGTCGGGCAAAGAGGAGAAGACCTACGCGCTCCCACCGAGCCTCGCCACGTTCAGGAAGAGCGGCAGCGAGACCCGGAGCGGCACCCTGGGGCTCGTGCCGGGCGACCGCCTGACCCTCTACTGGCAGGGCGACCGGCTGCTCGCCGCCCAGCAGGAGATCGACCCCGAGGGAGCGGCCTACGACCGCACCAGCCACTGGAGCTCCTGGACCCGCTTCAAGACCGACTCGCAGATCGCGAGCCAGGTGCAGACCCGGCTCCCGGGGCTCGGCTACCGGGGTTTCGAGATCCTCTCGCGGGGAGTCTCCGGGAGGGTGGGGAAGATCCGCATCGACGGCGACCACGAATCGGCCGAGGTCGAAGGTCTCGCCGTGCGCTGGACCCTCGACGTCCCCGATACCCTCTTCACCGCCAAGCGCCTGGAGCCGCCGCACAAGGAGGCGGGCTGGCTCTTCACCGGCCGCGGCTGGGGGCACGGGGTCGGCATGTGCCAGGTGGGCGCCTACGGCATGGCCCAGCGCGGCCACACCTATAAGGACATCCTCCTCCACTACTACACCGGGGTCGAGCTCGCCCGGGTGACCGTCAACGCCCAGGGCGTGGCCGTCCCGGCCCGATGAACGCCGGCGAGCTCGCCCGCCACATCGACCATACCCTCCTCCGTCCGGACGCCACGGCGCCCGAGGTGCGGCGGGTGGTCGAGGCGGCGGCCGAGCACGGCTTCGCCGCGGTCTGCATCCCGCCCGTCCACGTCGTACTGGCGGCCGAGCTCCTCGCCGGCACCGCGGTCCGGGTGGGGACGGTCGTCGCCTTTCCGCTCGGCTACAGCCATCCCGCGGTGCGGCGGGCGGAGTCGTTCCAGGCGATCGCCGACGGGGCCGACGAGCTCGACACGGTGCTCAACGTCTCCTGGCTCAAGGGTGGAGAGGACGGCAGGGTGCTGGACGACCTTGCCGCCTGGGTGGAGGCGGCGCGGGAGGCTGCCGGGAAAGCGGGCCGGCCCAGGCTCACCCTCAAGGTGATCGTCGAAACCGCTCTCCTCTCCGACGCCGAGAAGGTCCGCGCGGCCCGGTTGGCCGTAGAATGCGGCGCCGACTTCGTCAAGACCTCGACCGGTTTCGCCAAGTCGGGCGCCACGGTCGCGGACGTCCGGCTCCTCGTCGCTACGGTATCAGGCCGGATCGGCGTCAAGGCCTCGGGCGGCATCAAAGACCTCGACACGGCGCTCGCCCTTCTCGACGCCGGGGCGACGCGGCTGGGGACCTCCTCGGGAGTCGCCCTGGTCCGCGCGCTCGCCGAGCGCTCACCCTAACTCGAACCGCAAGGACCCCCCATGATCCACCAGATCCTCGACTACTTCCTGCACCTGGACGTCCACCTGATCCAGGGCGTCCAGGTGCTCGGCCCCTGGTTCTACGTCGCTCTCTTCCTCGTCATTTTCCTGGAGACCGGCCTCGTCGTCACCCCGTTTCTCCCCGGCGACTCGCTGCTCTTCGCGGTCGGCGCCCTGGCGGCGGCCAACGGCTCGACCCTGTCGCTCCCGCTCCTCGCCATTCTCCTCGTCGTTGCGGCGATCGCCGGCGACGCGGTCAACTACGCGGTCGGCCGAGCGGTCGGTCCCCGGGTCTTCAGCCGCGAGGACTCCTGGTGGCTCCACAAGAAGCACCTGACGCAGGCGGAGGAGTTCTACGCGCGCTACGGCGGTAAGGCCATCTTCCTCTCCCGCTTCGTCCCCATCGTCCGCACCTTCGCCCCGTTCATCGCCGGCATCGGCCGCATGAGCTATCGCCGCTTCGCGGCCTGGAACGTCGCCGGTGGCGTGATCTGGGTTTCCGCTTTCCTCTTCGCGGGCTATTTCTTCGGCAACCAGCCGGTGATCAAGCGAAACTTCCACTACGTGATCGTCGCCATCATCGTCATTTCCCTGGTGCCGGTCGCCATCGAAGCTTTGCGCCCTCGAAGGACCGCTTGACTGTCCCGGCTCCTCGGTGCGGCCACACTCCATAAGTGACACCGCCGCCAGCCTGACGGCCGGCCGCCGAGCTCACGGCTCCGGCGGGAGGGTATGCCGTGGGCATTCGGAGACCTGTCGCCTGAGAAAGGAGACCGTGGATGAAAAATCTGTCCCTGCTGCTGTTGACGCTCTCGTCGATCGCCGCCCTGGCCTTCGCGGAAGTCCCCAGGCACCTTCACCCGCCACGCGGGCATCAAGCCCTCGATCCAGAGGGCCGCCCCCGCCGATACCGGATCCGGAGGTGGAAGGCCGCGAGTCCGGCTCGCCCAGTGGGACGAGCTCGGCCGTTACGCTCCCATCGCCGGCTCGCGGATCGAGCTCAAGGATGCGGTGCTCCGTGCGGCCAAGCAAGGGGGCGCGCCGGAAATCGAGTCCGAAGAGAATGAGCCCATGGAGGAGCGGCCCATCTCGCCCCAGGAGGTGGCGCGGTTGCAGGAGCAGGCGAAGCGGACCCCGCCGAGCTCCCGGGTCCAGCGCCTGGAGAAGGCGGACGCCAAGGATCTCACCCTCGGCAGCAACCTCCGGATCACCCGGCTCGGCGACGCGACCGACGGCAGTCAGGCCTGCCGCACGCCGACCGGGGCGGTCTGCAACCCCGTGCCGCCCGACACCCAGATGGCGGTGGGGCGCAACTACATCGTGACGGTGGTCAACGTCGCCTTCGAGGTCGCCGACAAATCGGCTCACCTGCTCTCCGGCCCGATCTACTTCAACGCCTTCTTCGCCGACGTCGACGGTTGTGCGCCGAAGTATTTCGACCCCTCCGTAACCTATGACGAGTCTACGGACCGCTACATCGTCGGCATCGACGTCTACAACGCCGGCTACTGCATCGCCGTCTCGGCGACCTCGGATCCGACCGGCGCCTGGTATCGCTATTTCATCCCCACGACGACCGAGGACGGCGACTTCTTCGACTTCCCCCAGCTCGGGGTGGGGCGCGACGCGGTTTACATGGGCGCCACCATCTTCCTGCCCGACGGGATCAATACCCTGGGCCGCGCCTGGGCTTTCAAGAAGTCCGACTTCTATGCCGGCCGGCCGCTCACCGTGGTCGAGGGGGAGCTCGGGGCCGAGAACGTCCCGCAGCCGGCCACCCTGCACGGCTTCCATCAGGGGACCTGGCCCCTCATCGGGCCGGAGTACATCATCACCGACGACGTCTACGACGGGGCGACCTACGCCGTCTGGTCGTGGAACAATCCCTTCGGCGGCGGCAGGCTCACCCGGCTGGGAGTGATCAACCTCAACACCGCGACCGGCGTCGTCGCCGTCTACCCGCCGAACATGAAGCAGAAAGACGGCAACGACCTGGTGGCCAACGACTGGCGCCCCATGGATCTCGAGTACCGGGCCGGCCTCCTCTGGACGATCAATACGATCGGTTGCAACCCCGGCACCGGGGTGGTCAACTGTGCCCGCTGGGCGGTCTTCGAGCCCTACACGCTCCACGTCCTCGATTCCGGAGTGATCGGCAGCAACGGCGTCGACCGCGGCTACCCCGACCTCGCCGTCGACGGTTGCGGGAACATGGCGATCGGCTACACGATCAGCAGCCCCTCGCTCTACCCCGGCATCGCCGTCACCGGTCGGCGGCTCCTCGACCCGCCCGGCCGTCTGCGTCCGGAGCAGGTGGTCCTCCCCGGACAACAGTCCTATCAGTCCTTCCAGCCGTCGCCCATGCGCTGGGGTGACTACTCCGAGATGGCGATCGATCCCAACGGCACAGACTTCTACTTCTACAATGAGTACGGGAAGGCGCTCGACTTCCCGAACGCGAGCTATGGTTCCTTCCTGAGCAAGCTGACCTTCGACTGTCCGCTCTGACCCGCCGCTTCGACTAAAGCCCTCCGGCCGCCAGGCTGGGGGGCCTCGCCGAAAGCTTTGTGCGCTTCCTTCACCAACTGCGCAGAAAATGTGATTGCCTGTCCCGTCTCTGTCAAACTTTAGCACTGTTTAAGTTGGGTCTCGAAGGCAACGTCCGGTGGATGCTTTGCAAGCGAGCCCTTGGAGCCGAGACCTTTGCCGAGGATTCGAAGGGCCGAAGTCTGTTCTTCGGCCGCTCCGATGAGGCCGAGGTCGGTCCAGGTCCATTCATTTTTAACTTGGGGAGGTTAAAGAATGCGTTTCCGAAGCTTCATCGCGTTCAGTCTATTGGTATTCGCGCTCCTCGCCGCGCCCGGAGCCCGGGCTGCGACCCACCGGCCACCCGCCCAACGGCCGGCCCAGCTCGACTGTAAAGCCAACCTCGGGTTCTGCACGGAACCGTTCGACAGCGGTTACGACGGGCAGTACGTCGGCCACGACGAGCCGGCTCTCCTCTTCTATTCGAACATCCCCGGCGCGGGCAATTCGAGCATCTATCAGCTGACCCTGCCCAAGGATCCGCCGACTCTGCCGCGGCAGGACGGTACCGGCGGCACCTTCAACTTCGAGCTCCACGCGACGATCTGGATGGGCATGGTCCTCTGCGACTCCCAGTCGTCTCCGGAATTCACGACCACCTGCGTACCCGACAGCGACGCCAACATCTTCGACAACGCCGACCCCGCCGCGCCGGACTACATCGGCCATCATCCCGGCGCCGCCTATCTGGAGATCCAGTTCTATCCGCCAGGCTGGGTCGGCAGCCCCTGCTTAGACCTCACCCACTGGTGCGCGGGCGCTCTCATCACCAGCAACAGCGTCGACTCGAACACGGGCGCTCAGAACAACGACGCCTGCGCGGACGTGCTCGGCACGCAGCCCGGCAACTTCGCCTTCATCACGAAAAACGGTATCCCCCTCGCCCCCGCCAACCCGCTCAGCGTGCCCTTCGGCACCTTTCACAACGATCCCAACAACATTGTGAAATTTAACTCTGGCGATAAGGTGATCGTCAACATCCACGACTCCCCCCACGGCGCCCAGGTCCAGGTTCGGGACGTGACGACCGGCCAGTCGGGCTCGATGACGACGTCCGCCGCCCTGAGCTTCGGACAGGCGGTCTTCGATCCCAACGGCTCGACCTGCCAGATCACCCCCTACGACTTCCACCCGATGTACAGCACCTCTTCCGAGCACACCCGCGCCACCTGGGCGGCCCATTCGTTCAACGTCGCCTTCTCGGACGAGGTCGGCCACTTCAAGTTCTGCACCCACGTCGCCGCCGACGGCAGCTGCCTCGACGCCGGCGCGGACCCGGATGACAGTATGTGCCTCCCGGCGCCGGCACCGCCCCTCGTGCCGGTGAGCGGCTGCATCGGCGCGGACTTCGACTTCGACGGTCCGACGTACCGACCGACCTGGCCGGGAGCGACCTCCTCGAACGACCGATCGATCCATCCGACCCCGGTGCGGTTCACGAGCCCGCAGTTCGTCGCCTCGAGCTTCCCCTTCACCGGGCTGCAGCTCAATTTCAGTCGGATCGCGTTTGAGGCCGATCTGCCCAACGTCGAGAGGACCGCGGCCAACGCCCCCCCCTGCAGCCCGATGACCGGCGCGAACTGCGTCAACCCACCGCCGGGAGCGACGTTCTATCCGCTCTATACGACGGCGCTGACGGCGGAAGGCTGCGTCTGGCAGTTCGGCGGCGCGCACATCCCCGGTACGCTCCAGACCTTCGGCGGGACCTCCACCGCGGAGTTCGGGCCGCTCTATCCGATGATTTTCCTGCGCTCGGGCACCGTCGTCACGGTCACCCCCGATTTCCACCAGACCGTGAACTACAACCCCTGCCCGTCGCTCCCGGTCTTCTGAAGCTTTGACCTACCCCTGCCCCGCCGCTCTCCCGGGCGGCGGGGCATTCCAATTTAAAGCGCCGCCGCCAGCTCCGCGACCCCCTTCGCCAGCCGCAGGACGAGCTCCGGCAGGGCCGCGGCGGCGACCGAGCAGTGGGCGATCCGCAGGTAGCCGGGCTCGATCGAGATGAGCCCGGTGTCGTGGTGCTCCAGGAGGTGGCGGCGGACCCGGTCGGCGGTGATGCCGGCGGCGGTCAGCCGGGGCGCCAGCTCGACGAGGGCGAAGCAGCCGGAATTGAAGGGGAGGGCGGTGAAGAGCTCGGGGTCGGTCTTCTCTAGCGCTCCCGAGAGCGCCCGGTAGCGCTCTTCCAGGAGAGCACGAATCGCCTCCACCTCGCGCTCGATCCCCTCCTGGCGGAGAGCCTGGAGGAGGATCACCTGGCTCGCCGCCACCGGCGAGCCGACGGTCGAACGGATCAGACACTTGAGCTTGCTTTCGAGCGACCGCGCCCCCTCCGAGCTCTCAGGGAGGCCGAAGGTGAGGAAGCCGACCCGGCCGCCGAAGAAGGAGAATTCCTTGGTCCCGCCGTCCACCTTGACCGGCACGAGGTCGGGATGCGCGCCGACGAGCTCCCAGAAGAGCGAGGCGCGCGGTACCTCCGCCTCGTAGACGAGGCCGGCATAGGCGTCGTCGCAGATCACGACCAGCGGCCGCCGCCCGGCCTCGGCCACGAGGTCGGCGCGAAGCTCCTGGCGTTCCGCAACCGTCGGCGCGTAGCCGCCGGGGTTCGACGGCAGGTTCAAGAACGCGACCGCCGGCTCACCCGGGGCCAGGCTGGCCAGGGCCTGGGAGATCGCCCGGGTGTGGAAGCGCCCGGAGACGTAGGCGGGGGCGGTCGCCATGCGCGCCCCGGTGCGGACGGCGAAAGTCTGCCGGTAGTTGCCCCAGAAGGGCTGCGGCACGGCGACCGTCCGACCCTCGCCGCCGAAGAGGTCGGCGACGAGCGACAGCGAGTGGGTGAGGCCGTCGGTCACCACCGGCAGGGTGGACGGCACCTCCGGGGAAACGCCGCGCCGCTGCCAGTCGCGCCAGCGCTGGCGCACTTCGGCCATCCCCTCGACCGGCGAGTAGAGGAGGGCGGCGTTGCGGTCGGCCGGGGAGAGGCCGGAGAGGGCCGCCGCGAGGGTCGGCAGGCCGAGGGCGCCGCCGCGGCCGTCGGTGATCTGGCCGACGGTGGCGTTCAAGCCCTTGCCGCGCGCCTCGCCGGCCTGGAACGGGATGTCGGGCGGGAAGTAGACGCGCCGTCCCAAGGAGGAAAGGGCGCGGAAGAGCGCCGGAGCCTCCCGCTCCAAGGGCGCGTTGACGGCTTCCACGGGATCGGATTTCTGAGCCACGTCTTCTCCTCGGTCAGTAGTCTTCGTGCCGGAGCCGGATTCGCAAGCCCCCGAACCGGCGGAGTATATCCGCGCGAGAGGGGGGGCTTGGCGGTCGACGCCTTCTCGGGGTAGTTTCCCTCTGTGCTCGAAGTCTCCAGAACGACCCTGTCTCTGTCCCTGGCCGTCCTCCTGTCCGCCCGGACCGGCCTCTTGCCGCCGGACCTGAACGGAGCCGAGATGCCCGACGCGATCTCCTACACTTTGCGCTTTCCGGCCCCCGAGACCCACTATGTCGAGGTCGAGGCCCACTTCCCGACCGGGGGCCAGCCGGAGATCGAGCTGATGATGCCGGTGTGGACACCGGGGTCGTACGTCGTGCGCGAGTTCTCCCGAAATGTCGAGGCTTTGACTGCGACGCCCCACGCCGTCCGCAAGACGGCGAAAAACCGCTGGCGGATCGAGACCGGCGGCGCGCCGCGGATCACCGTGCGCTACCGGGTCTACAGCCACGAGATGTCGGTGCGCACCAACTTCGTCGACGCGAGCTTCGCCCTCCTGAACGGCGCCTCCACCTTCCTGACCCCGGTCGGCCTGGGGAAGCGGCCGCACGAGGTCGAAGTCGTGCCGCCGCCGGGCTGGCGGCAGGTGGTCACCCCGCTCCCCCCCTCGGAGCCGTCGCCGGCCCGCACACCTTCAGGGCCGCCGACTACGACACCCTGGTCGACTCCCCGATCTACGCCGGCAACGCCGAGGTCCGTGAGATCGAGGTCGCCGGCAAGAAGCATCTCCTGGTGAGCGAAGGGGGGGAAGGAGCGTGGAACGGCGCCAGGGCCGCCGCCGGGCTCGAAAAGCTGATCGCCGAGGAGATCGCCTTCTGGGGCTTCGCGCCCTACCCGCGCTACGTCTTCTTCAACCTGCTGACCGAGGAGGGGGGAGGGCTGGAGCACAAGGACTCGACCGTGCTCATGTCCGGCCGCTTCCGCGCCCGCACCCGCGACGGTCTCATCGACTGGCTGGGTCTCGCCGGCCACGAGATGTTCCACGCCTGGAACGTCAAGCGCCTCCGCCCGGTGGAGCTCGACCACTTCGACTACGAGCACGAGGTCTACACCGAGAGCCTGTGGGTGGCCGAGGGGCTCACCTCCTACTACGACGACCTCCTCATCGCCCGCGCCGGCCTCATGCGGCGGGACGATTACTTCAAACGCCTCTCGAAGCAGATCGACGGCCTGGAGACCTCCCCCGGCCGGCTCGTCCAGCCCCTCTCCGCCGCCTCGTTCGATGCCTGGATCAAGTACTATCGGCGAGACGAGAACTTCGCCAACTCCGGGGTCAGCTACTACACCAAGGGGGCGGTCGTCGGCTTCCTCCTGGACGCCGAGATCCGCCGCGCCACCGGCGGCACCAAGAGCCTGGACGACGCCATGCGCCTCGCCTACCAGCGCTACTCCGGGGAGCGCGGCTACACTCCGGCGGAGCTTCGCAAAACCTTGGAGGAGGTGGCGGGCACCGACCTCACCCCCTTCTGGACGGCGGCGGTCGATTCGGCCGGGGACTTGGACTACCAGCATGCGCTCGACTGGTTCGGCCTCCGCTTCGGAGAGTACAAAGACGAGAAGGACGAGGGATCGGCCGCGGGTCCCCGGGGGGCCGGCACGGCGGCATCTCCGACATCTCCTGCATCTCCGGCGATGGCGAGCGCGACGGGAGCGGCGCCCGCCGGACCGCCTGGACTGGCTGGAAAAGACACCGCCGAGGAGCTGCCGAAGGAGCTGGTGGCGGACTTAGGGATCGACACCGAGGTCGAGAAAGGGCGCCTCGTCGTCACCGTCGTCCGCCGGGGGACGACCGGCTACCAGGCTGGGATCAACGCCGGCGACGAGATCCTGGCGATCGACGACTATCGCGTCCCGCCTGAGGGTTTCAGGGACCGGCTGAAGGCCTACCGCCCCGGGGACAAGGCCAACCTCCTCGTCGCCCGCCGCGAGCGCCTGACCCACCTGCCCGTCACCTTCGGCGAGAAGCCGCCGCGCAAGTGGCGGCTCGAGCCCGATCCCAAAGCCACGCCGGAGCAGAAGCAGCACCTCGCGGACTGGCTGCGCCCGGCGGCGGTCCCGGCCCCGGAGCCGGTGAGCGCCGCTCCCGCGACGTCACGGCAGTAGAGATCCCGCAGTGCAATTCAGCGGTCAGAAGGGATAGCCGAAGCCCCGCACCGCCCAGGACCCGCCCTCGATCGCCAGGGCGCCGATGAACTCGGGAGCGGGCAGGAAGTGGTGGAAAAACCAGGGGGCGGCCCGCTCGGCGCTCCCCTCCAAGGTGAGCATGCGGGGCGGCTCGCCGGGAGTCAGGGTCACGTCGAAGGAGTTCAAGGGCGCCGCGAGCCCCTCCCCCACCGCCTTCAGGTAGGCTTCCTTGCGGGTCCAGCAGTTGAAGAAAGCTTCCTTCTTGCGCTCCCGGGGAACCGCCGCGAGCGCCGCGACCTCGGAGGCCGAGAAGAACCGGGTGGCGATCGTCTCCAGGTCGGCCATCTCCTTCTGGAACTCGACGTCCACCCCGATCTCCCGGTCGCGGAGGAAGCCGACCATTGCCAGATCCTCGGAGTTCGAGAGGTTGAAGCCGAGACCGGGCTCGTCGGGGAGGAAAGGCTTGCCGCGCGGGCCGTAGCCGAAGCGCAGGCCCGCCGGGTCGGCCCCCACGTAGGCACCGAGCAGCCGGCGGAGCGCCCCGCGCCCCACGATATAGCGCCGCCGATGGAGGTCGAAGCGGAAGCGGCCGGCGCGCTCCCTCTCGTCTGCCGCCAGGAGCCGGTTCAGGCGCTCGACCTCCGCTGCCGGCGGATCCAGGGAGATCGACCAGACCTGGACCTCGCCGGCGGTCAGGTCGAGCCGCGGCTGCAGGGGGTGGCGCGGAAAGTCGGTCATCGCGGCTCGGGAAGGAGGCGGCCGAGCTCGGCCAGGTCGCGGGCCAGGGCCTCGGTGACCAGATCCTTCCCGCTATGGAGGAAGAAGTGGTCCCCGGGGAGCATCCGCATGCGGAAGCGGCCGCGCGTCTGCTTCTCCCAGAGCGCGATGTCCTCCCGGGTCACCTCCACGTCGCCCAGGCCGCCGAAGGCGGAGATCCCGATCGCGAGCGGCGGCTCCGGCTCGTAGACATACCTCTCGTTGATCGCGAAGTCGGCGCGCAGGATGGGGATGAGCAGCCGCATCAGCTCGGCGTGCTGCAGCACTTCCTCGGGCGTGCCGTTGAGCTCCCGCAGCTTGGCAATGAACTCCGGCTCGGGCAGATCGTGGATCGGCTCCTCGCGGGGTGGGCACTCCGGCGACCGGCGGCCGGAGACGAAGAGGTGGAACGGCTGCGCCGCCCCACCCCGCCTGCGGAGCTCGCGGGTGAGCTCGAAGCTGATGAGCCCACCCATGCTGTGCCCGAAAAACGCAAAGGGGAGGTCGAAGTAAGGCGGCAGGACGTCCGCGATCGCCTGGACGAGCGGCACCAGGTCGGTGAACGGCGCGTCGCGGAGCCGGCTCTCCCTCCCCGGCAGCTGGACCGGGCAGACTTCGACGTCCGCCGGGAGCGCCGCTCCCCAGCCGCGATAGGCGGAGGCGCCGCCGCCGGCATAGGGGAAACAGAACAGGCGCAGACGCGCCCGCGGTTTGGGCTCGCGGTAGGCGAACCACCGCTCGGTGGGAGAGCTGCTCGGCTTCACGGTTGAGATCGACTCAAGGGGAGAAGAGTCCGCGGAGAACCGAAGTGGAGCCCCGCCGGCAGGCGAGGAGAGTACGTCGCCCCCAGAAACGGGGTGACGGCGCAATCCGTTCTGCCCTCACCGGGGCGAGGCGCCCCACCTAGTTCGTCGACTGCTCCCCTCCTGCCGCCGCCTGCTGCTGCTGGCGCTCGCGCTCCATCTCTTCCATCTTCTTGCGCAGCGACAGCGGCCGCATGTCGGTCCAGACCTCTTTGATATAGGCCAGGCACTCGTCCTTGGGGCCGGTCTTGCCGACGTCGTTCCAACCCAGGGGAAGCTCGCGGTGGGCGGGCCAGATCGAGTACTGCTCCTCATGGTTCACGACGACCTTGTAGATCGTCGTATCTTCTCTGTCTTCCCAGCTCATTTCATTCTCCTTCTCTTCAGTCCGGGGATATCTTAGCCGCAGTGGGCCTGGTTCCACTAGTAGTGTGCCGGTAGCGGCCCAGGCGTGACATTCTGGTTCAACATTTCAGCAGGACATGGAGGTTTCATGACCCCACCCATCCCACGCACTCTTCCTCCCTGCCCGAAGACGCCGAACTGCGTTTCGACCCAGAGCCCCGACGCCGGGCACCGGATGGAGCCTCTCCCCTACGGCGACCTCGAAGAGACGCGAGCGCGGCTCTTAGCCCTCCTCGCAGGCAAGAAGAACGCCAAGGTGGTGACCGTCGAGCCCACCTACGTTCATGCCGAGTTCCGCTCGGCGATCTTCCGCTTCGTCGACGACGTCGAGTTCCTCTTCGACGACAAGGCCAAGCGGCTGCACTTCCGCTCGGCGTCGCGCCTCGGGCGCTCCGACTTCGGGGTCAACCGCAAGCGGATGACGGAGCTCGTCCGTGAGCTTGGCGAGCGGGCGCCGGGTCGAACGACGGGACGGAAGTGACGATCTTCGAGCTCTTCTCTGTGCAATTCTGGAGCAGCACTCTACGGCTTGAATGTTGAGACGTGCAATCCTTACGTAGACTTGCACGACTTCGGTGGAGAATACCGTCTTTCCAGTCCTGAAGCTGCCTTCTATAGAAGAGATACGTGCAGATCTCCGGCGTCTTCGTGCAAATCAAGGGCCGCCAGGGGCTATCTCAAGATTGGGGAGAAGCTTTCCGAGTCCTATTCGCACGTCTTCAGTCTTAAGCTGCGCAATTCTACAGTCAGAACGTGCAGGTCTAAACTCAAATTGCACGAATCCGAGTTGAAGAGGGGTCGGCGGAGAGTGGAGAAGCCGGTTGCGTCCGTATATTTGCACGAGCCCGCTGCTGCTTCGCACGATTCGGCATTCGAAACACTCGGTGTTTCCGCTCGATCGGCTCGGTGCAGATCCCGGATCGTGAAGAAGTAGGCCAATCGCCGGAACTATTCCGGCAGAATCAGGCGGCCGGTCTTCTGGTCGAACTCTTCGGGAATCTGCTCCCGGCGGTAGCTAAAAGCCTCGTAGACCCGCTCGACGAGGCGATAGCCGCAGCGGTCGGGCTCCTGTTGGATCTGCTCAGCCGAGAATTCCAGCTCGACGACGAGGTCTTTCACCCGGTCTATGTCGATTCCCGCGGTCGCAAGGTCGCGCAGGTGTTTCGCCACCTCCATTTCGCCGAACCCGACTCTCTGGAAGTCTCTGCGTGCACCTTAGTCAGTAGAGCCCGGTCGAAGGTTCCAGATTCAACAAAGCGGTCTCCAGAGCCACGGGGACGAGGGGCAAAGGAGGTGTTGCGGCAGGTTTACGCCTGCGAGGTAATGCTGTCTGTGTCTTCTAGGGGTAGCTATTTCAATCTCTCGCTTGCTTGTTTGAGGAGGTTTCATGAACCCTCGTACACCACGAGTGGCTCTCGCTCTCACTCTTTTTCTGCTGATCGGGACGCTCCTCTCTCCCGCCCTCCAGGCCTGCGGCGTCGAACGTTGGTCGGTCAAGACCGGCACGGACGCCGACATCTCGAAGGTCAACGTCAATTCGTCGACGGCGCAAACCATCGCCACCATGCGCAGTTGGACCGCACCCAACCCGATCCCGACGAACAACCGGGTCTCACCCTACGAGACGACCGTCTGGGTGCTCAACGCGACCCTGACCGAGTACAAGCTCGAGGACGACCAGGACTATCACCTCGTCCTTGAGGACAGCAGCGGTCTCACCATGATCGCCGAGATCCCCGCCCCGTCCTGCGTCGCCTCCGGGAGCCCCTTCCTCTCCGGCGTCACCAGCGCGCGGGCGACCTTCGACGCCAAATACAACGTCACGACCAGCTTCCAGACCGCGAACATCCCGGTGCAGATCAAGGGCGTGGGCATGTTCGACTTCCTCCACGGCCAGACCGGCGTCGCCCCCAACGGGATCGAGCTCCACTCGGTCTTGAGCATCGTCTTCAATCCCACCACCGACTTCTCGATTTCGGCCTCGCCGACCTCCCTCTCGGTCGCCCAGGGCAGCTCGGGGACGACGACGGTGTCGACCTCGATCGCCGGCAGCTTCAACTCCGCCGTCGCGCTCTCCGCCACGGGACTCCCCTCGGGCGCCTCGGCGACCTTCACCCCGACCTCGATCGCCGCGCCCGGCTCGGGCTCCTCCACCTTGAAGCTCACGGCGGGCACCGCCGCCGTCGGCACCTATACCGTCACGGTGACCGGGACGGGCGGCGGGAAGACCCACACGACGACCGTCTCCTTCACGGTCACCAACACTTCGTCCCCCGACTTCTCGATCGCCGTTTCCCCCGCCTCCGTCTCGACTCCCAAGGGCAACCACTCGACCGCGACGGTCTCGACGACCGTCTCCGGCGGCTTCAGCTCGGCCGTCGCGCTGTCGGCCACGGGGGTTCCGTCGGGAGCCACGGCGACCTTCAGCCCGACCTCGATCGCCGCGCCCGGCTCGGGCTCGTCGACCCTGACTCTCACCTCGGGGACGGCGGCTGCCGGCACCTACAGCCTCACGATCACCGGCACCGGCGGCGGGAAGACCCACACCGTGACCCTCTCCTGGGCCATCACCTCGGGGACGGTGACGCAGCTGCTCTTGAACCCCGGATTCGAGTCGGGCAACGTCAATTGGACGGCCTCGACCAGCGTCATCACGACCGCCACCGCCGAGCCTGCCCATACCGGGAGCTGGAAGGCCTGGCTCGACGGCTACGGGGTGGCGACGACCGACACCCTCTACCAGCAGGTCGCGATCCCGTCGACGATTACATCGGCAACCCTTTCCTTCTGGCTCCACATCGACACCGCCGAGACGACGACGACGATCGCCTACGATACGCTCAAGCTCCAGGTCACGAACTCCTCGGGAACGGTGCTCGCGACCCTCATGACCTACTCGAACCTGGACCACAACACCGGCTATGCTCAGCAAACCTACGACCTCTCGTCCTTCAAGGGACAGACGATCCGGGTGCTCTTGACCGGCGTCGAGGACTCCATCGACCAGACCTCCTTCGTCGTCGACGACTTCACCCTGAACGTCCAGTAGAGGAGAATCGAGGAAACCATGATGAAACAAGGCACTCTGGCAACACTCGCATGTCTCCTCACGCTCTCCGGCGTGGCGCGGGCCGCGGAAGCTCCTCTGGCTGAGGCCGCGGTTGCCGCCCCACCGGCGGCGGTTCTCGAAAACGCTCCGGCGGGCACCGTCGTCTTCGACGACGACGGCGGCCGGGCCCAGATCGTTCCCAAGCGGGCGGTCGAGAAGCGCGCCGCCACCTTCCACGGCGGCCCCGTGGTCTCCAAAGGCAACGTCCAGGCGATCTTCCTCGGCAGCGCCTGGAAGGAGGCGGCGAACCGCGCCCTCGAATCGAGGGCCGTTTCGGGCCTCTCCGGCCACCAGCACGCGAGCACCCTCGCCAAGTACGGCATCGAGGCGAGCGATCTCCCGGGGCTCCTCCAGGAGGATCTCCTGGATCCCCTGGAGAACCACACCGTTTCGGATCTCGACGTCCAGCGGCGGTTGGACAGCCTGTTCGCGAACGGCACGATGGGACCCTACGAGGCCAATGCCGTCTATGTGATCTTCCTCGCGCCGGGCCTCCGCTCGAAGCTCGGCCAAAGCAGCTCCGACAAGGATTACCTCGCGTACCACAACCACTTCCACTCGGCGGCCGGGGTCGTCCGCTACGTCGTCGTGCCGTACGAAGCCGACTTCTCGCGCTGGCAGGGCAACGCCCGAGAGAGCCTCGTTCAGGCGCTCATCAATCCCGAGGGAAACGCCTGGTACTAGGTGGGTACCAGGGTAAAAACCCTCGATCGTCCCCAGGCGCCACGGATCGCTCGCGGTCCGTGGCGCTTTCTTTTTGGACGAGACCCGAACGGACGGGTTAGACTTGCCGGCGAGGCCAGGCGGTTTGAAACGGCCCGGAAGGGAACCGCAGCGATGAGCGATCCACAAACCCTGCCGCTCTCCCGTATCGTTTGCCAGTGGTGCCAGACCCAGAACGAGCCGACGGCCGTCGCCTGCCGCTCGTGCGGTGCTCCGCTCGACATCAAGAACCTGGTGAGCGAGTCGGGCTGGCGCGAGGCGCCACGGATCAAGGACATGACCGAGATCCACTTCGGCACCTCGACCTGCCAGGTGGAGGGCGAGGTGGTGCCGGTCGCCGAGATCAACTTAGGCGCGGGCGATGCGGTTTTCTTCGAGCACCACGTCCTCCTCTGGAAAGACGATGCCACCCGGATGAGCGTCCTGCCGCTCGCGGGAGGCATGAAGCGGGCGCTCGCGGGGATGCCCTTCATCATCAGCGTCGCCCACGGTCCCGGACGGATCGCCTTCTCGCGCGACGCGACGGGCGAGCTCGTCGTCCTGCCGCTCCATCCGGGCATGGAGCTCGACGTCCGCGAGCACGCCTTCCTCCTCGCCTCCCACCACATCGACTACACGTACCTGCGGATCAAGGGACTCAGAAACATCCTCTTCGGCGGCCAGGGGATGTTCATGGACCGTTTCGTCACCAAGGGCGAGCCGGGGCTCCTCCTCCTCCACGGCTACGGCAACGTCTTCGAGCGGACGTTGAAACCCGGCGAGCACATCCTGGTCGAGCCCGGCGCCTTCCTTTATAAAGACTCCGCGGTCACCATGGAGGTCGAAACGGTGAAGCTCACGACGGGCTTCTTCGGCGGCACCGGCATGAACCTCGCCCGCATGACCGGCCCGGGCCGGATCGGCATCCAGTCCATGTACGTCCACCACAACACGGAGTAGGAGGCGTCGATGCCGCCAACATCACAAGAACCGCTACGCGTCTACACGTGTGCCTGGTGCGGTCAGACGAGCGACGGCACCTCCCTCTCCTGCACCGCCTGCGGCGCGCAGGTCGACGTGCGCGACGTCGTCTCGAAGTCCGGATGGACGGAGCTTCCGGGCCGCAAGGACATGGCGAAGCTCCAGTTCGGAAATTCTTTCTGTCAGGTCGAGGGCACCTACGTGCCGGTGGCCGACATGAATCTCGCGGCCGGCGACCGCATCTACTTCGCCCACCACGTCCTCCTCTGGATGGACGGCCAGGTCAAGGTCTCCGCCATGTCGATGAAGGGCGCCTGGAAGCGCATGCTCGCCGGCATGCCGCTCATCATGACCCAGGCCGAGGGGCCGGGGCACATCGCCTTCTCGCGCGACGCCCCCGGCGAGCTCGTCGCCCTCCCCCTCCAGCCCGGCCAGGAGGTCGACGTCCGCGAGCACCTCTTCCTGGTCGCCACGGAATCGGTCACCTACGACTGGATTCCGTCGCACATCTGGTTCACCACCAAGAACGGGGACGAAACCGAGACCCACTACCCGCTCGGCATGTTCCTCGATCGTTTCAGGGCCCCCCAGGCGCCCGGCCTCCTGCTTCTCCACGCAGCGGGCAATGTCTTCGTCCGCCAGCTTGGCCCTGGGCAGACGATCCTCGTCAAGCCCACCGCCCTCCTCTTCAAGGACCCCGCGGTCCAGATGCAGCTCCACTTCGAGCGCCCGGCCAACACCTTCAAATCCTGGCGCACCTGGGGCGAGCGCTACCTCTGGCTCCGCCTCTGGGGCCCCGGCCGGGTCGCCGTCCAATCCGCCTTCGAGCCGGTCGAGGACAACGGACGGACGATCTCCAGCCACTCGGGAGCGACGCAGCACCAGTGGTAGGGAAAAAACGGGCGAGCGCGTAAGGACCCGTCGTCCGGAACCCGGACACTCTGTCCAGATCCTGGACGCCACGCCCGGCGTCCGGCTCCCCGGTTAAGCGACGGCAAACGACCGAAGCCGCTCTGCCATCCCCGCAAGTCCAGGACAACGCACGGCCTGGAGGGCAACCTCCGCGAGCTTCGCCGAGCCCGAGGGGGGCGGTGCCTGGGCCCGGCGTCGGACCGGGCGCTGGCATGTCCCCTGCAGTTCCTGCAGTTGTCACGCACAAAAAGGATCCTCGGGAACGGAGGCTCTGGGGCAGGAAGGGAGCGCCGGATGCGCAAGCTATGGAAGGCTTTGCCGATCGAATGCGGGTCGCGCCGAAAGACGGCGCCGCTCCGGCATGGCCTCGCCGCCCTCCTCTGTCTCGGCCTGACGATCGCCGTCCCCGCGGCAGGAGACCCTCCCCCGAACGATCCCGGAAACCTTGCCGATCTGAGCCTCGAAGACTTGATGAACGTGCGCGTCGAGCAGGTCGTGAGCGCCTCCCGCTACGAGCAGAAGGTGACGCAGGCTCCGGCCTCGGTGACCATCGTCACCGTACAGGAGATCCGGCAGTTCGGCTATCGCACCCTGGCGGACGTCCTGCGGAGCGTACCAGGGCTCTACGTGACCTACGACCGCGATTTTTCGTCGGTGGGCTTGCGCGGGTTCAATCGGCCGGGCGACGCCAATGACCGTGTCCTGCTGCTGGTCGATGGGCACCGCATGAACGACGACTTCTACAACGCGGCGTTGATCGGCAGAGAATTCGTCCTCGACGTCAACCTGATCGAAAGGGTGGAGATCATTCGCGGACCGAGCTCCTCGATCTATGGCAGCAACGCTTTTCTGGGGGTGATCAACGTCATCACGAGGAAGGGCGACGCGATCGCGGGCACCGAAGTCTCCGCCGCGGACGGCAGCTTCAAAACCCACGAGGGACGTGTTACCTATGGCAGGCAATTCGGCAACGACCTCGACGTGGTCCTCTCCGGATCGGTCTTAGACTCCGCTGGACAAGGGCGTTTGTACTTCCCGGAATTCGACACTCCCGAGACGAACCACGGGATCGCTGAAAATGCCGACGGCGAAAGAGTCCAAAATTTCTTCGGCCGCCTGGCCTACCAGGATCTGACCCTTTCGGCCGCCTACTCGCTCCGCGATAAGAACCTCCCCATCGCCGCGGGGAGAACCGTCTTCGATGACAACCGCGAGGCGACGACGAGCGAGCGAAGCTTCCTCGATCTCCTCTATGAACACGAGCTTTCCGCAACCTCGACCCTCGTCGCCAGAGTCCACTACGACCATTATGGCTTTCGCGGCATATTTCCTACCAATGTATCCACGCCCGAGGCTCCCGACATCCTTCTGCTTCATACCAAAAACTACGGAGAGGGAGTGGGAGCAGAGGTGCAGTGGACCTCGAAGCTCCTCGATCGGCACACCATCCTCTTCGGTGCCGAGTACCATGACTCGCTCAATCTCTTCCAATCCAGCTTCGAAGGCGACCCCCGGTACTACAACTTCCTCTCCGATCACCAGGGCCGGTCGATCGGCGCTTATTCTCAGGCCGAGCTCGCGGTCCTTCCCCGCCTGCGGCTCGACGCGGGCATCCGGTATGACCATTATGACAACTTCGGTGGCACGGTGAACCCGCGGCTCGGCGCGATCTACAATCCTTGGACGGAGACGACGTTCAAACTTCTCTACGGCCGCGCCTATCGCGCTCCCAACGCCTATGAGCTCTATTTCCAGGCACCGGGATTCGCCAAGGTGAGCGAAAACCTGGTGCCCGAGACCATCACTACCTACGAGCTGGTCCTCGAACAGGTTTTGCCCAGGAATCTCAAGTTGCGGGTCTCCGGCTTCCGCTATGACATCCGGAACCTGATCTCTCAGCAGCAGGATCCTGTGGATGGACTCCTGGTCTACAAAAATGACGATAAGGTGATGACAGATGGGATCGAGCTGGAGCTCGAAGGCCGCTATGCCCATGGCCTCCTCGCCAGCGTGAGCTATGCTCTGCAACATGCCGAGGACGCCAGGACCGGAAGGGAGCTGATCAATTCTCCGCGCCAGCTGGCGAAGCTCAACCTGAGCCTGCCGATGATCGGTGACCGCCTCCATTCCGGCCTCGAGCTGCAGTACACGGGCGGCGTCAACGCCCTGGACAACCGACGGACCGCCGGTTTTCTCGTTGCCAATGCGACTTTTCTCTGCCCCGGGGTGCTGCCCCACTTGGAGATCTCTTTTTCCGTCTACAACCTCTTCGACCAAGCCTATGCCTATCCTGGCGCGCTGACCGACGTCGAAAACCTGATTCCACAGGATGGCCGCAACTTCAACCTCAAAGGGACTTACAAGTTCTGAGCCATCGCATGCCGATGAAAAACCGTCTCCCATCGTGGCTCCGGCGACCGGCTTTCGGCAGCCGCGCATCATCGCGGTTCGCGATCCTCTGCCTTCTGCTCGCGATGCCGGTCAAAGCGGAGCGCGGCCCGCCGCCGAACCCGCCGAACCCGCCGGGCCCGCCGAGCCCGCCGAGCGACGCCGGTAACCTGGCCGACCTGAGTCTCGAAGACCTGATGAATCTCCGCATCGAACGGGTGTGGAGCGCTTCCAAGTACGAGCAGAAGGTAACCCAGGCGCCGGCCGCGGTGACCATCGTCACCGCGCACGACATCCGGCAGTTCGGCTATCGCACCCTGGCCGACATCCTGCGGAGCGTCCGCGGCCTGTACGTGACCTACGACCGAAATTATTCGAATTTCGGCTTCCGTGGGTTCGACCGGCCCGGCGATTTCGATACCCGTGTCCTGCTGCTGGTGGACGGCCATCGCATGAACGACAACCTCTATGACTCGGCGCTCATCGGCGCGGAAGGTATTCTGGACGTCGATCTGATCGAACGGGTGGAGGTGATCCGCGGCCCCAGTTCCTCCATCTATGGCAGCAATGCTTTTTTTGGCGTGGTCAACGTCATCACGCGAAAGGTCGACGCGATCGGAGGCGTCGAGGTCGCGGCCGCGGGCGGCAGCTCGGAGAGCCGCCGTGGCCGCGTGACCTACGGCCGCCATCTCGCGAACGACCTCGACGTCGTCCTCTCGGCATCGGGCACGGATACGGCCGGGCAGCGGCGCCTGTACTACCCGGCTTTCGATACTCCAGAGACGAACCACGGCATCGTGACGAATTCCGACGGCGAGTCTGCCCAGAACCTCTTCGGTCGGCTGGCCTACCAGGATCTGACCGTTACGGGAGCCTATTCGCGGCGCGACAAGGAGGTTCCCACCGCTTCTTTTGGGACCGTATTCGACGATGGCAGAGAAAAGACCGAGGACGAGCGGATCTTTCTCGACCTGACTTATGAGCGAGCGCTCTCTTCGACCTCCACGCTCCTGGGGAGGGCATACTACGACCGCTACGCCTATCGGGCCGCCTATCCCCTGGATGCCGCGGCGCCCGGAGACCCCACGGAGATCGTGCTGAACCACGACTACGACTACGGCGATGGTATGGGAGCCGAGATCCAATGGACGACGAGGCTCCTCGACCGGCATACCGTCATCTTCGGCGCCGAGTACCGTCAGGCGCTCCATCTCTATCAATCCAATTTCTATGACGATCCCAAAGTCTATAATTTCCTGAGCAATCGGGAAGGACGCTCCGCGGGCGTCTATTCACAGGGCGATTTCGTCGTCGGCCCGAAGCTTCGAATCAACGCCGGTCTGCGCTACGACCATGCCGACAACTTCGGCGGCACGGTCAACCCGCGACTTGGGCTGATCTATGCCCCGCTGACCCAAACGACGATCAAGCTGCTGTATGGCCAGGCGTATCGTGCCCCCAATGCCTATGAGCTCTACATCGAATCGCCGGGGTTCAGTAAAGCGAGCCCGTTCCTGAAGCCGGAGACCATCGGGACCTATGAGTTGGTGATCGAGCAGTATCTGCCGAAGAACCTGCTCTTGAGCGCCTCCGTCTACCATTCAGACATCCGGGACCTCATCTCCCAGCGGCTCGATCCGGCCGACGGCCTGTTGACCTTCCAGAACGTCGACCGAGTGGAGAGCACGGGAGTCGAGTTGGAGCTCGAGGGCCACTATTCCCATGGCCTGTCCGTCCGCGCGAGCTATGCCCTCCAGCACGCCGAGGACGGCAGAACCGGCCGGGACCTGAACAACTCGCCTCGCCACATGGCGAAGCTCAACTTGAGCCTGCCACTCTATCGCGACCTCCTAAACGCCGGGTTGGAGCTCCAATACCTGAGCGCTCTCCAAACCCTGGACGGCCTGCACACCTCTGGATTCCTGCTCGCCAACATGACGATCCTGAGCACCGCGGTGCTGCCCCACCTGGAGGTCTCGCTCTCGATCTACAACCTGTTCAATCATGCCTATTCCTATCCAGGCTCGACGGGAAACGTCGAGGACGTCATACCGCAGGATGGCCGGAGCTTGCAGGCCAAAGGAACCTACAAGTTCTGAGCGGTGGATAAGCCCATGACAGTCGCTTCTCTATCGCCATCCCGAGCCCGAAGACTCCCGCGCGCCGTCCTACGGATGGTTCTCTCCGTACTTGTCGGGCTGCTCCTCATCTCGGCCGGCCCCCAAGAGAATCCCACGGCGGTGTTCAAGGAATACCAGGTCAAGGCGGCGTTCCTCTTCAACTTCTCGAAATTCGTCGAGTGGCCGGCGCGGAAGTTTACCGATGGCACCTCGCCAATCGTGATCGGAATCCTGGGCGTCAATCCGTTCGGGTCCGAATTGGAGAAGGCGGTCAAGGGCCGTCACATCAACGGCCGGGAGGTGGTCGTCCAGCAATTCGACACCCCCGAAGCCGCCCGGTCCGCGCACCTCCTCTTCGTCAGCGCCAGCAGCGATCCGTCGATGGTGAGCGCTCTGCGTGCGCTCGACGGCTCCTCTGTGTTGACCGTCGGCGAATCGGAGGCCTTCACCCGGCACGGCGGCATCATCACCCTCGTCCTGGAAGGCGACAAGCTCGGCTTCACGATCAACATCGAATCGGCAGGACGGGCCGGGCTCAAAATCAGCGCCCAGCTCCAGAAGCTCGCCATGGGAAACGGAAAGAGATCCTAGGCATGCGCCTCTTAAGAGATGTTCCGATCGCCCGCAAGCTGACGATCATCATCATGCTGACGAGCAGCCTGGCCCTCCTTCTGACCTGTCTCGCCTTCGTGAGCTATGAGCTCGTGGTGTTCCGTTCGGGAACCGCGAGCGAGCTGGCGATCATCGCCCGGATGGTTGGAGACAACAGCGCCGCGGCGCTCTCCTTCAACGATGCGAGCTCCGCCGAACAAACCTTGAAATCCCTGAATGCGGCCCCCCACATCGTCGGCGCGGCGGTGTACGATCGGAACGGCAAGGTGTTTGCCACCTATCGACGGGTCGGGTTCACGGGTGACTGGAAGATCCCCGCCATCGAAGCCGACGGCCATCGTTTCGCCGGCAACTCTCTCAAGCTCTTCCACCGCATCGATCTCGCCGGGGAGACCGCGGGCACGGTCTACATCGAGTCCGACCTGGGCGAGATGCGCGCCCGCCTGTGGCGCTATGGCGCCATCGCCGTCCTCGTGATCCTCGCCGCGTCCCTGGTCTCTTTCCTCCTCTCACGAAAGTTGCAAGGGGCCATTTCGGGACCGATCTCGCAGCTCGCCTCGGTGGTCGGCATGGTGACCGCGGAGAAGAGCTACTCGCGGCGAGCGGTGAAGGAGGGCGAGGACGAGCTCGGCCGGCTCATCGACGGCTTCAACGAGATGTTGGACCAGATCGAGGCCAGGGACAGCGCTCTGCAAGAAGCCCGCGATCACCTGGAACGACGGGTAGAGGAGCGAACCGCCGAGCTGCAGCTCGAAATCGCCGAGAGAAAGCATGCTGAGGCGGAGCTCGAAAGCATCCACAGGCAGCTGATCGAAGTCTCGCGCCGCGGCGGCATGGCCGAGATCGCCACCAACGTGCTGCACAATGTCGGCAATGTGCTGACGAGCGTCAACGTTTCGGCGAGCCTGGTCACCGAAAGCGTCAAACGATCTCATTTGAGCAGCCTCAAGAAAGCCATCGCTCTGATGCGGGAACACACGCCCGATCTCGGATCTTTCCTGACCGAGGATCTCCGCGGCAAGCTTCTGCCGGGCTATCTAAGCCAGCTCACGGAGCACCTCCTGGCCGACCAGGAGCTGGCGCTCCATGAGCTCGAATCCCTGCGCTCGAACATCGAGCACATCAAGGAGATCGTCGCGATGCAGCAGAGCTACGCCAGGGTCTCCGGGGTCAAGGAGCTCGTCCGCATGACGGACCTGGTAGAAGACAGCCTGCGGATGAATCTCGGCGCTTTGAACCGTCATGGTGTCGAGGTCGTCCGCGAGTTCAGCCCCGTGGCGCCGAGCTACGTCGACAAGCACAAGGTCTTACAGATCCTCGTCAATCTGGTCAGAAACGCCAAGTATGCCTGCGATGAGTCGGGGCGTCCCGACCGGCGCCTGACTCTCCGCGTGGGAAGCGCCGACGGCAAGGTCCGGATCTCGGTGATCGACAATGGCGTGGGAATTCCACCCGAGAATCTGACACGGATTTTCAATCATGGATTCACCACTCGAAAAAACGGCCACGGCTTCGGTCTCCACGGTGGCGCGCTGGCGGCTAAGGAGATGGGCGGCTCGCTCACCGTGGCGAGCGACGGTCCCGGCCAAGGGGCTACGTTCACCCTCGAGCTATTGGAGGAGCCCGTCCAGAGCACGGCTCCACGCCTCGAGACTACGGGAGAAGCCGTATGACTCCGAGTGAAGAAAACTGCAATCGACGCATCCTGGTGATCGATGACAACCAGGCCATCCATCAGGATTTCAAAAAGATTTTTGGCGCCGGCCAGGAACCGACCGACGCGGCCCTCGCCGCGGTGGGAGCGGCGCTCTTCGGTGAGGCCACAGGCCCTGCCGTCCGGCCGGTCTTCGAGGTCGACTCGGCCTTTCAGGGCCAGGAAGGCCTGGCTCTGGTGCGCCGGGCGCGGGAGGGGGGGCGGCCCTATGCCCTGGCGTTCGTCGACGTGCGGATGCCTCCTGGCTGGGATGGCGTCGAGACCACCGCCAGGATCTGGGAAGTGGACGAGGAGGTGCAGATCGTCATCTGCACCGCCTATTCCGATTACTCCTGGGACGAGATGCTCGAAAAGCTCGGCCGCTCGGACCGGCTGGTGATCCTCAAAAAACCGTTCGACAACATCGAAGTGCTGCAGCTGGCCAATGCGCTCACCGAAAAGTGGCGCCTGACCCAGCAGGCCAAGATTCGCCTCGAAGACTTAGAGCAGAGGGTCATCGAGCGCACCCGCGACCTGCAGGAGACCAACACGCAGCTCGGCGCGAGCAATCAGCAGTTGGCCGCGGCGACAAAGCGCGCCAACGAGATGGCCTCGGCGGCTCTCGTGGCGAGTCGGGCCAAAAGCGAGTTCCTCGCCAATATGAGCCACGAAATCCGGACGCCGATCAACGGCGTCATCGGTATGACCGAGCTGGTTTTGGACACCCCGCTCACCCATGAGCAACGGGACTACCTGGCGATGGTCCGGGACTCCGCCAACGGCCTGCTGGCGGTGATCAACGGCATCCTCGATTTCTCCAAGATCGAGGCCGGCCGCATGGAGCTGGAGACCCGTACTTTCAGCCTGCGGGAGTGCGTAGCCGGAGCCGTGCGCTGCCTCGGCACGGCCGCCGAGGGCAAGGGCCTGGATCTGGTCGTCCGGGTGGCGCCGGATCTGCCGGACCTTGTGGTGGGCGATGACGGGCGGCTGCGCCAGGTGGTGATCAACCTGGTGGGCAACGCGGTCAAGTTCACCAAACGGGGCGAGGTCGCAGTCGAGCTGTCGAAGGACTGGGAGCGCGACGGTCAGGCCGGCGTGCACGCGGTGGTCCGAGATACCGGCATCGGCATCTCGAAGGATCGGCAGGAGGTCATCTTCGAGCCGTTCACCCAGGCCGACGGCTCGACCACGCGTCGCTTCGGGGGCACGGGACTGGGTCTCACCATCTCCTCGCAGTTGGTGGTCTTGATGGGCGGCCGGATGTGGGTCGAGAGCGAGGCCGGCCGCGGCAGCGCCTTTCACTTCACCGTGCGCCTGGGCCTGGGGGCTCAGGCCGAAGCGGCCGCTCCACGTCCCGCGCTCGTGCGGCCCTCACCGATTCCGGAAGGCCGCCATCTGCGGGTGCTCCTGGCCGAGGACAATGCCATCAACCAGCGTCTGGTCACGGCCATCCTCAACAAGCGGGGCCATACCGTGGTCACGGTAGAAAACGGCCGCGAGGCCCTGGCCGCCATCGATCGGGATGCGCTCGACGTCGCCCTGATGGACGTCCAGATGCCCGAGATGGACGGCTTCGAGGCCACGGCCGCCATCCGGGCGGCCGAGGAGGGGACCGGACGTCACCTGCCCATCGTGGCCCTGACCGCCCGCGCTTTCGAGGGGGATCGCGAGGTCTGCCTGGCCGCGGGCATGGACGCCTACTTGGCCAAGCCCATTCACGCCTCGGAGCTGCTCGCGATCCTGGCGACGCTCGCCGGCACCGCGCCGGAGCCGGGATCGGCGGCGTAGGGTCACAAACAAAACGCCCCCGAAATTCCGGGGGCGTTTTGATGAGCGACGAAAAACGCGACTACGGGTTGGAGGGTTTGGCAGCAGCCGCAGCAGGAGCGGCGGTCGCCGGGGTCGCCGCGCTCGTCGGAGCGGGCACCGCGGCAGGAGGAGGCGCGATGGCGGCGGTCGCGGCGGCAGGCTTCGGAGCGTTGTCGCTCAGCCACTTCGCGTAGCTCTCTGGCGTGTCGATCGTCATGTAGCCGCGCATGCGGTAGTGCGAGGCGCCGCAGAGCTGGGCGCAGGCGATCTCCCAGCACTCGTGCTTGACGGCACACTCGGGGAACTGCGAGGCCGCGGGCGTCACCAGGTTGGGGGTGAAGTAGACCGGAATCGTGATCCCCGGGATGGCATCCTGCTTCACCCGCATGTAGGGCAGGAAGAAGCTATGGATGACGTCCCGCGAGGTGAGCTCGATGAGCACCGGTTTGTTGACCGGCAGGTGGATCTGGTTCAGGGTCAGGATGTCGTCCTTCCCCGCCGGGTCGCTGGGATCGAGCTCGACCGTCGAGCTTCCCTCGGTCGGCCGCACCCGTCCGAAGACGCCGTCCGGCCCTGGATACTGGACGTTCCAGGCGAACTGCTGGGCCATCACTCGCACGGTCGTCGCCTCGCTCGGCTTCGGCACCTGGCTGACCCGCTTGGCCCAGATCGGCACCGCGAAGCCGACCAGGAGAATCACCTCGATGAGCGCGATCGCCGCCTCGCCATAGGTCGAGAAGTGGCCCTTCGCCCCCTCGTAGCTCGCGACCGGGTTCTTCCCCCGCCGGAAGCGCACGAGGGTATAGAGGAAGAAGAGCCCCCAGCCCACGAAGAGCACCAGCATGAGCCAGTGGACGAGGCCCGTGATGTAGTCCAGCTGCGCCCCATGGGTCGAGGCGTTCAGCGGAAACCCCAGGAATTTCTCCATCTAGTGTTTGCCTCCATGGATGAGCCGCAGATGTCGTATGCGTGGGGCCGGAGCGGCGCCCTCGGCTGGCGGCAGGCGCTTGGCGCGCTGCCTGAAGTCCCAGATCAGCTTGCCCGCAAAGGCATAGATGAGCCCCACGAAACCCAAAAGCACGAGAATCGCTTTGTTCTGACCGTTGACCATGGGCGTGTCGGCCGCGCCGTAGCAGGTGGCGCAGGCCGCCGCCAGTTGGGGCAGGGCGAGCACCGTCGTCGTCGCCCCGACTCCGACGAGCGCGATGAGCCGACTTCTTTCTGTTCCGACTGGCATGGCCGATCTCCCTTCTACCTCTTCATCCATCGAGCTCAATCCTCCGGGTCCAGATCCCGGAGCTTCCGCCGCACCTTGAACCAGTAGACGAGAAGCACGAAGCCTACCAGGAGGAAGAGCCCCGCGAAGGCGAGCCCGGACACGTCGCCCGCCGAACGGTACCTGTCGATCCCCCACACGCCGACCCACACCGACAGCAGGATCGAGACGGCGATGAAAAAGGCGTGGAAGGACCGCAGCGACAGACTCATGGCGTAAAGATCCGCTGATCCCAGTGCGAGAGCGACGGCATCGCCATCAGCACGATGAAAAAGGCGACGGTGAGGATGAGAATGCCGTAGATCGCCTTCTTCTCCGAGATGAGATGCATGAAGTAGGCGGCCACCATCGATCCCTTGATGATCGCGATCATCATGGCGACGAGGATCGCCTGATGGGGCGGCAGGTGAAGGTAGGAGACCGCCACGGTGACGACGGTGAGCACCATCAGGGCGAAGAAGATCATGATGTAGACCTTCACCTGCCGGTGGATCGCCTCGGGGCTCTCGTGATCGTAGGCGTTGTCGTGCCCGTGCGCTGGTGCGTGCGCTGGTACGTGCGCTGGTACGTGATTGTTTGCATCCATGGATTCGTCCTCCGTCCGGTCGCTTACAGCAGGTAGAGGGTGGGGAAGAGGAAGATCCATACCAGGTCGACGAAGTGCCAGTAGAGACCCGCGACCTCGATCCGGTTGGTGAACCGCTCGGGGTCGGTCTTCCACATCTTCGCCCCCGGTCCCCACATGTAGCCGTTGACGACCATGCCGCCGAGCACGTGCAAGCCATGGAGGCCGGTCAGGGTGAAGTAGATGGCGAGGAAGGTGTTCTTCGACGGGAAGTTGCCGACCTCGAACTTGTGGTGGTACTCGATCCCCTTGATCACCATGAAGCCCACGGCGCAGAGGATGGTGAGCCCCATCCAGAGCCGGAATTTGCCGAAGTCCTTAAGCTTGAGCGACGCCCAGGACATGACCATGGTGACCGAGGAGCCGATCAAGACCAGGGTGTTGAGCGTCGCCAAAGGTACGGAGAGCCCCATCTCCCGGCCGTGCGGCCAGACCGGGGCGCCGGTCCGCAGCAGGATGTAGGACGAGAAGAGGGCGCCGAAGAGCATCACCTCGGAGGCGAGGAAAAGCCAGATGCCCAGCTTGGCGTTGTACAGGCCGGTGTCCGGCCGGGGGTCGACGGTATACGGTATCTGCATCGCCGGTCTTCCTTTTTAAGCCGTCAGGCCTGGTGCTGGGGAACGAAATCCCGCGGCGCGCCGGGGACGCTGTAGTCATAGGGGCCACGGACGACGGTCGGGATCACCTCGAAGTTGCCATGGGCGAGCGGCGGCGCCGTGGCGGCCGCCCATTCCAAAGTCGTCGCATCCCAGTGGTTGTCGCCCACCTTCTCGCCCTTCCAGATGCTCCAGAAGAGGTTGAGGATGAAGGGGATCTGCGCCAGCCCCAGGAGCCAGGCCGAGATCGACATGAAGGCGTTCCAGTGGAGGACCGGCTGGGCGTGGGCGTATTCGAGACCGCCGTCGTAGAGGCGGCGCGAGACGCCCGCCAGACCGACGATGAACATCGGCATGAAGATGCCGTTGATGAAGAGGAACGACGGCCAGAAGTGGAGCTTGCCCAGGAGGTCGTTCATCTTCCGCCCGGTCGCCTTGGGGAACCAGTAGTAGATGCCGGCGAACATGGCGAAGATCGTCCCCGGCGCCACGACGTAGTGGAAGTGGCCGATGACGTACATGGTGTCGTGGAGGTGGATGTCGGTCGGCGCCAGGCCGAGCGGCAGGCCGGTCAGGCCGCCGATGCCGAACATCGGCAGGAAGGCCAAGGCGAAGAGCATCGGCGTCGTGAAGCGGATCGACGCCCCCCAGAGCGAGATGAAGAGCGCGGTCAGGATGATGACCGAGGGGATCGAGATGATCATCGTCGTCGTCTGGAAGAAGGTCGAGAGCACCGTTCCCATGCCGGTCATGAACATGTGGTGGGCCCAGACGATGAACGACATGAAGCCTAGGAAGATCGTCGAGTAGACCATCGACCGGTAGCCCCAGATGGGCTTCCGGGTGTTGTTGGCGATGACCTCGGCGACGATGCCCATGGCCGGGAGGATGAGGACGTAGACCTCCGGGTGGGCGAGGAACCAGAAGAGGTGCTGCCAGAGGAGCGGGCTGCCGCCGCCGGTCGCGGCGATCTTCTGGCCCGAGACGACCAGGCCTTCGGGCAGGAAGAAGCTCGTCCCCGCCAGGCGGTCCATGAGTTGGAGGACCGCGGCGGCCTGGAGGGCCGGGAAGGCGAGGAGGAGGAGGAACGAGGTCACGAACTGCGCCCAGACGAAGAAGGGCAGCCGCATCCAGGTGAGCCCGGGGGCGCGGAGCTGGATGATCGTGACGAGGAAGTTGGTGGCGCCCAGCAGGGAGGAGACGATGAGGAGGAACATGGCGAAGAGCCAGACCGTCTGTCCCGTGGGGGCGATGTCGGCGAGCGGCGGGTAGGACGTCCAGCCGGACTGCGCCGCGCCGCCGGGCATGAAGAAGCTCGACAGCATGGCGACGCCGCCCAGGAAGTAGACCCAGTAGCTCATCATGTTGAGCTTCGGGAAGGCCATGTCCGGGGCGCCGATCTGGAGCGGCACGACGTAGTTGCCGAAGGCGCCGACGGCGAGCGGGACGATCCCCAGGAAGACCATGATGGTGCCGTGCATGGCGCCCAGCTGGTTGTAGAACTCGGGGGCCATGATGCCGCCGGGGGCGTTGGTCTCGCCCAGGAGATGGCCGATCCAGGGGATCGGGTGTCCGGGGTAGGCCAGCTGCCACCGCATCATCATCATGAGGCTGAAGCCGAAGAGGAGGAAGACGAGAGACGTGAAGCCGTACTGGATGCCGATGACCTTGTGGTCCTGAGAGAAGACGTACTTCTGCAGGAAGCTCAGCTCCTCGTGCTCATGGTGGCCATCGTGGCCATGGGCATGGGCGAGGTGCTCGTCAACTAATGCCGCCATCTACTCCTCCTCGATACGAAACCAGGGCAGGAAGGGGTTCTGCTCGCCGTTTTGTTCGCAATAAACGCCCGGAGCGTCCGCGTCGCATCACGGCTCACGAGCTTCACCGGGGGACCTGTTCCGTGTTGCACCTGCGGTTTTCCACATCTCTATAAGGACGGCTGAGTCTATGACAGGCGCAAGGCGGGCTGCAAGAGAGGAAAGCGGACTGCCGGCGACGATCGCCGGGCTGCCGGCGACGACCGTCGGACTGCCGGCGACGACCGCCAGGCTGCCGGCGACGACCGCCAGGCTGCCGGCGACGACCGCCAGGCTGCCGGCGACGACCGCCGGGCTCCCGGCGATGACCGCCGGACTGCCGGCGGCGACCGCCGGACCGACGGCGACGACCGTTTACTCCACCATCTCGAACAGCACGCCATGGGCCACGGAAGCTGGAATCAGGAAACGCTCCCGGCCCCGATGCCGGAAGAGAGGGAGGGTCAGGCCGGTGTTGGTCTGAACCAGATTGTGGGCGGTGCGGAGTCGCTCGACCTCGATGCTCACGCCCAGGATCCCCTCGCCGCGGTCGGCCGCGAAGTTCGCGGCGATCCCGGGGCCGTCCGGCACCAGGAGGGTGAGGGTGCTGTGCCGATAGCGCACGACCGCGCCACGAGCGCCCAGGTAGTCGATCCGCTCGTGCCGGGGAGACACCTCGAGACCCAGCCCCTCATAGAAGGCGAGAGCCGCGTCCAGGTCCGACACCACGAGCCAGACGGTGCGGATCTTCCGCGCCGTGTTGGGGTGCGGCTTGGGCGCCAGGGCGGGGACGTCGACGAACAGCTGTTGGACCGCGGCCTCGTCGTAGTCCAGGAAGAAGTTCGAGTTGTCGGGAGCGACGACCGAGGTGAGGATGATCTCGTTCCAGAGCGGGGTCTGCCCGACGACCTGGCCGGTCGACTGGACCGTCAGCGGACCGGCGGGGATCGGGCCGACGTTCGGGTAGCCTGCGGCGTTGAGGAAGCTCACCGCCTGGTTGGCGTCGAGCACCTCGGTGCCATAGAACTTCGCCCCCTCGTGATGGGCGAGAAAGTCGAGGAACGGCGCCGTCGCGGGGTTGTTGTCCGTGAAGGCGTCGAGCTCCAGGTAGGAGAGGTTGGGGAACCAGATGAGCCGATTCTCGATCCCTGCGGGAGACGTGAGGACCGGCGTCGCTGCAAAGCCGAGCTTCGAAGTGAGGACATCCGCCGCGGAGGTGAAGTTCTCCTCGCGGACGAGCATACCGACATGATCGATCCCGCGACCGATCTCCAGCCGCTCCGGATGTTCCTTCGCCACCGCCAGGCTGCTCATCGCGAGCAGCCCGCATACCGCCATCCATTGAATCCGACCTGCGTTCATATCGACCTCCTGGTTTGTACGCGCCGTTGCGGCGCCTGGCTATAGCCTTGGCGAGATAGTAGAAGCCTGGTGGTCAAGAATCCAGCGCGAGGCGGGCTTCGTCGCAGGTTGGACGAGACCTAACCCAGCTTGATGGTAAGATGGTTCTATGAAGACGACGCTCGAGCTGCCGGATGACCTGATGCGCGCGGTCAAGATCCGTGCGGTCGAGGAGAACAGAAGGCTGAAAGACACGATCGCCGAACTCCTGAAGCGCGGCTTATCCCAGGAGCGCAGTGCGTCGGCGACGATTCGCAGACGCCTCGAGCTGCCGCTCGTCCAATGCGCTCACGAAGCCCGGCCCGACGAAGAGATGACCCCGGAGCGCTCGGCGGACGTGCTGCTCGAAGAGGAGGCGGGGGCGCGCCGTGGTACTTTGCGATAGCAATATCTGGCTAGCCCTGGCTCTCTCCAAGCACGTTCACCACACCACCGTACGGGAGTGGCTGGGAACCGTCGACGAGCCGGCATCGATCCTCTTTTGTCGTGCGGTGCAGCAGACCTTTCTACGGCTGCTCACCAACCCGTCTGTGCTGGGCCCCTATGGCAACCCGCCGCTGACGAATCGCGAGGCATGGTTCGCCTGCGAGGCGCTCCTTGCCGACGACCGGATCACCTTCAGGGCAGACGAGCCGGCAGGAGTAGAACCTTTGTGGAAGGAGCTCGCCGTGCGCGGGACTGCCTCCCCTAAGCTCTGGATGGATGCCTATCTCGCCGCCTTCGCTCTCGCTGGCCGATATCAGATGGTGACGACGGATGCCGGGTTTCGCCAGTTCCGAGGCCTGGATCTCCTGGTTCTGCCCTTCCGAGGTCTGTGAAACTCGTCGACGCGGGCGGCTAAGAAGCCACGGCCCTCAAGTCCCTCAACAGCCGCTTCACCGCCTCCTCATCCTCACCGTCGTAGTACCCGCGGATGCGACCCTGCCCGTCGACGAGCACGAAGCGAGTGCTGTGAAGGATGGGCTCGACCGTGCTCCCCGGGGCTCCCTGGGGGATGTCGACCGCGAGCTTGAAGCCTTCGCGGGAGAGACGGTGGAGATCAGCCTCGGGGCCGGTGAGGAAGAGCCAGTCGGGCGGCGCCTGAAACGAATCGGCGTAGCGGGCGAGGATCTCGGGGGTGTCGTGGACCGGATCGACCGTGAAGGAGACCCGGTGGATCGGCTCGCCTGCCGGCAGCTCCTTGCCGAGTCGCGCCAGACGCGCCGTCATCATCGGGCAGGAGGCGGCGCAGCGGGTGAAGACGAAGTCGGCGATCCAGGGCCGGCCGGCAAGGGAGGCTAGGGTCACCGGCCGGCCGTCCCGATTCGTGAGAGCGAAGGGGGGAACCTGGCCGAGGAGCGGCGGGGGCGGCGCCGGAAGAAAGCTCGAGAGCCTCGGGAGCCGGAGACCGGCGGCGTTCATCACCACGAGAAGCAGGAGGACCAGCGCCAGCACGCGGAGGCGCCGCCGCGCCGCCATCGACAGTCCCTGCGGTTCGGGCTGCTGGTCCGACTCTCCCTCCCACCCCTCCGGCGGCTCGATCACTCGACCCGTCCGCCGCGGGTGACGAGGAGGTCGGCGCCGAAGGCGAAAACCGTCAGGGCGAGGGTGATCGCCAGGGGAACCGCCATCGAGGCGGCCGATGTCGCCGATGCCGCAGGCGCCGCCGATGCTGCTGACGAGGCCGACGACAGGGCGAGCGCGCCGCGGAGGGCCGTGATGCCGTAGGTCAAAGGATTGAGCCGCATGAGGAGACCGAGCCAGAACGGCGCTCCCGCCAAGGGGAAAAACGAGCCAGAGAGGAGCCACATGGGGAGGAGCACGACGTTCATCACCGCGTGGAACCCCTGCACCGAGTCGACCTTCCAGGCGAAGCCGAAGCCGATGGCGGTGAGCGAGACGGCAAGGAGGGCGAGCACCCCCGCCGCTTCGAGCAGAGACGTCAGGGTGAGTGGGATGCCGGCGAGCGGTGCCAGGAAGAGGAAGACCACTCCCTGGAGCCAGGCGAGGGTCGCGCCGCCGAGCACCTTGCCGGCGACGATCGCGCCGCGGGGGACCGGCGCCACCAGCACCCCCTGGAGGAACCCCTCATGGCGATCCTCGATCACCGAGATCGTCGAGAAAATGGCCGCGAAGAGGAGGACGAGGGCGATCGTTCCGGGGAAGAAGAACTGGAGATAGGAGACGCCCTGGCCTCCCGCTCCCGGCAGCCGGAACGAGCCGGCGAGGCCGCTCCCCATGAAGAGCCAGAAGACGAGCGGCGTGCCGATCGCCCCGGCCACCCGGCTCGGCTGGCGGAAGAAGCGCTGCAGCTCGCGCTGCCAGAGGGTAAAAGCGGCGAGGCCGATCATCGCTGCCGTCGATTCTGGCGACCGCGGCGGCCCCCCTTCTCCTCCGGCTCGGGCTCCGCGTCCTCCTGGGTGAAGAGGCCGTAGCCGGTGCGGCGGAGGAAGACGTCTTCCAAAGTCGGCCGCGCCACGGTGACCGACTCGACCCGGCCGGGGAGCGCCTCGACCAGCCGCGCCACCAGCTCGTGCGCCCGTTCGCGTTCGAGCCGCAGCCCACCCTCCTGGACCGTGGGCCGGAGCTCCGGGTGCTGCGCGAGCAGGTCCCGCGCCAGGGCCTCGGGGTCGGGGCCGGTCAAGGTCACCACGTCACCGCCGATCTCGTCCTTGAGCGCGGCGGGCGAGCCCGCGGCGACGATCTTGCCGCCGGAGATCAGGGCGAGCCGGTCGCAGCGATCCCCCTCCTCCATGAAGTGGGTGGTGAGGAGGACCGTCACTCCCTCCCGGCGGAGAGTGTCGAGCGCCGTCCAGAGATCGCGCCGGGCGCCGGGGTCGAGGCCGGTGCTCGGCTCATCCAGAAGGAGGAGTCGGGGCGCGTGGAGGAGGGCCTTGGCGATCTCGGCCCGCCGGCGGAGCCCGCCGGAGAGCTTCTCCGCCCGCTCCCCCGCCCGGTCGGCGATCCCGAACCGGGAAAGCCCGGCGTCGATCCGCCGCGCCAGCTCTGCGCCCCGAAGCCCATAGAGATGCCCTTGGTGGAGGAGGTTCTCGCGCACGGTGAGCTGGAGGTCGAGCGAAGGCGACTGGAAGACGACCCCGAGGAGCCGCCGGACCCGCGCGGCCTCCCGGGCGAGGTCGGCGCCGAAGATCCGGAGCGTGCCGGCCGAGGGCGGGGCGAGGGTAGCCAAGATACGGAAGAGAGTCGTCTTGCCGCCCCCGTTGGGACCGAGAAAGCCGAAGATCTCTCCGGGGGCGATCGTGAAGTCGAGCCCGTGGAGGGCCTTCCGGTCGCCATAGGAAAACTCGATGCCCCGCGCCTCGACGGCCGGGGGGGTCGCCGGGGACGGGGAGGGCGATGCGGCACCGGCAGCCGGCAGAGCCTGTCGTTCGTCCCGGGAAGCAGTCGCCGTCTCCAGCATGGAAGGCTCGGGGCGGCTCTAGTGGGCGATGCGGTCGATGAGCATCGCGAGGAGGACGCCGGGGAGATAGAGGAGAGAGGCCAGCATGAGCCAGCGCGCGCCGGAGGTCGACCGGCTGCGGGCGAAGGCGACGCTCGCGCCCAAGTAGACGAGCCCGAGGACCAGGGCGCCCCCGAAGTAGATGCCGCCCATGAGCCCGAGAATCGACGGCATCAGCGAGATCGGGACGAGCGCAGCGCCGTAGAGGATCATCTGCCGCGCCGTCCGCGTGCCGTCCGGGTCGAGCACGGTCAGCATGGGGAAGCCGGCGTTCGCATAGTCCTCGCGGCAGAGCCAGGCGATGGCCAGGAAGTGCGGCATCTGCCAGAAGAAGAGGATGCCGAAGAGGACCCAGGCGGCGATGCCGACCTGGCCGGTGACCGCGCTCCACCCCATGACCGGCGGCAGGGCGCCGGGGATGGCCCCGATCACCGTGGCGAGCGAGCTCACCCGCTTCAAGGGGGTGTAGACGAAGACGTAGCCGCCGATCGCCACCGCGCCCAAAAGCGCGGTCAGGAGGTTGACCGCCACGGAAAGCCAGGCGAGCCCGGCCACCGCGAGGACGATGCCGAAGAGGAGCGCGGCGTCAGGGGCGATCCGGCCCGTGGGGAGCGGTCGGTTCGCCGTCCGCCGCATGAGAGCATCCGTCTCGCGCTCCATCACATGGTTGAGCACGGAGCCGGCGGCCGAGACCAGGGCGGTGCCGAAGAGGGTGTTCAGAAGGAGAAGGAAGCGGAAGCCAGGCCGCGTCCCCTCGGCGAGGAGGAACCCCAGGCCGGCGGTCAAGACCACCATCAGGGTGATCCCCGGCTTGGTCATCTCCTTCCAGTCCGCCAGGCGAGCGGCCACGGACGTGCCCGCGACTCCAGAAACGCCCGTGACGCCGGCAGCCGTCGGCTCCACCGCCTCGGCCTTCAAAAGGCTCAAGAGATCGCCTCGCGCGCCGGGGCCTGGCGGGCCGCTCGCTGGGGAGCCCCCAAGGGCCCTGTCGTCAAAGCGGCCGAGAGAGCGGCCGCCCGGGCGAGCCGCCGGCTGTAGAGTGAGAGGACGAGGCTGGTGGCGAGGAGCGAGGCCCCGGTCGCCACGTGCACTGTATTGGGGAGGACCGCCTTCCGGGTCAGCACCACCAGCGCGCCGAGGGTAATCTGGAGGGCGACCAGGCCGACCATCCCGAGGGCGGGGAGGACGAGGGTCCGCTCCGAGCGGCACCGGGAGAGCACCCGCGCCGCCGTCCAGAGGACGAGGATGGCGACGGTCAGGGCGCCGAGCCGGTGGGCGTAGTGGATGCCGATCTTGAAATCGAAGTGGTTCGGCACCAGCCGGCCAAAGGCGAGCGGAAAGTCCGGGATGGCGAGGCCGGCGCCATTGTGGCGCATGACCGCTCCGAGGAGAATCTGGACGTAGATCATCCCCGTCGTCGCCGTAGCGAGGCTCGCGATGCCCCTCGTCTCCGCCGGGACCGCGCGTTCGGGGCTGTCGGGGGTGGCCCAGAAGCTCCGCCCGGTAACCACCGCGAGGCAGGTCAGGAGGCACAGGAACAGCTCGGCCAGCCCGGCATGGGCGATCGAGACCGCCGGCGGCAGGAAGAGGAGGACGGTGACGCCCCCCAGGATCGCCTGGGCGAGGACCGCGCCCACCGCCGACCAACCCAGCCGCCGCACCCACGCCCGCCGCTCCCCCCGCTGGAGGAGAATGGCGAGGAGGACGGTCAGGAGGGCGATGGTGCCGGCGAACATCCGATGGCCATGCTCGGCCCGCACGGTTTCGATCCGCCACCAGTGCGGCGGGCTCAAGGAGCCGTAGGAGAGCGGCCAGTCGGGAACCGAGAGCCCCGCCTCCTTGCTCTTGACGAGCGCCCCGGCCGCGATCAGGAGGACGATCAGGCAGGCGAGGGCGGTGGCGAAACGGTGGAGCGCCCGTGAAACGGGAGCGCCGTCTTCGGCGCCTGGGCGCGAGGGGGCGAGCGGGCTTCGTTGCTGCGTCATGCGAGTGTCGTTGGTGTCAGGCGAAGGCCACTCCTGTGGCCGGGCGCAAGTCTATGCGAAGCGCGGCGGGAATGCATCCTGGGGGGAGACAAAAAAACCGGCCGGGAAGGCCGGGTTCGATGAGCGGCCGCGGGAGTGGGCCGAACCGATAGAGCGAGGCTGCGCCTAACCTCACTTGAAGTAGCGATGTTTGCGCTCAAAAAGGCTCACGAGGAAAGAAGAGGGCCGCGCCCCGCGGGGAGGGCGGCCTTACCGCCCATCGCCGAACAGCTGCATGGAGGCCCAGAAGTAAGGAGCGGCGGCGCCCCCCTTCTTCCGGCCGGGGCGAGCGAGGAGCTCGAGCTGGGCCGCCCGCAGCGCTTCGTCCTTCCGCTTCCCGGCGCGGAGGTGGCGGTAGAAGCTCACCATCAGCTCAGCCGTCGCCCGGTCGTCGACCCGCCAGAGGCTCGCGAGAACGGAATGGGCGCCGGCGAATTGAAACGCTCGCGTCAGCCCGATGATCCCCTCGCCGCCGCGGATCTCCCCCAACCCCGTCTCGCAGGCCGAGAGGACGACCAGGTCGGCGTCCAGGCGCAGGCTCTCGAAGATCTCCCAGACCTGAAGGAGACCGTTGTCCCGGCCCGCCAGGAAGCGGTCCGGAACGGCGAGGACCAACCCGGAATCGAAAGGGGAACGATCGTCCACGAAGCCGTGGGTGGCGAAGTGGACGATGCGCGCCTCCCGTCCCAGCGCCTTGGCCCGCTCTTCCGTCGCCTCGCGATCGACGTAGACCCGCCGCGCGGCCGGAGGATAGAGCTCGGCGATCTGTTCGACCTCCCGGCGGCTCTCGGGCAGGCGCTCCCAATGGAGACCGCTCCGGGTCGAAAACGACCGCAGCCGCGCCTCCTTCGTCTCCTCGGGCCGGCCCGCGGCGAGCCGCGGAGGAAACCAGGGATCGCCGAAGGCCACCCATTCCAAGGGCCTCCCCGCACCTGGGGTCTCGCGCCGTCGCGCTCGCAGCTCGGCATAGACGGTGCCCGACAGGGCGGTATGGAGCGGCTTCCACTCGACCAGGTACTGCCAGCCCCTTCCCGTTTTTTTCCCCCGCGCGCTCTTGCGGGTCAGGGCGGCAAAGGGCAGGAGGTGCAGGGGGCCGTCCGGCACGATCAGGATCCGGTGACCGGCCGCGATCCACGGCTCGGCAGGCGCGATCAGCACTCGATAGAGATGCCGGCTGACCCAATCGAGCCCTTCCGCGTCGAGACCTGACCGGGAGCGAACCTGATCGACGAGCTGGCGCAGGTGGGTGACCTCCCGGCGCAGGGCCTCCGCTCCGATCGGCAGTCTCTTCACCGCGAGAGGCTTGCCGGGAGTGACGATAAAGAGCTGGGTCTCCTCTTCGCCCACGCTGTAGGAGAGCATCACCGTCCCCGGGTCGAGGGCCGCCCGGACCTCTTCGAAAGTCAGCGTCTGGGGATGGATCATCGCCGCGAGCCGCGGCGAATTCCGGTGGATCTCGGCGTCGATCTCTCCGCGCTGCTCCCGTAGCCGGACCTGCTCGCGCCGCAGGGTCTCGATCGCGTCTCCTTCCTTCTCCGGATCGAGCTCGGCGAGGCGCAGCTCGTTGCCGTCGTAGAGAGCGGTCACGCGGCGACGCTCACGATCGAGCGCGGGCGGGATATCGGTCGAGAAAGTGAGGTCGCGCTCCCCCAGGAGAGCGAGGAAAGCCTGAGCCCGGGAGCGCTCCAAGAGGCGGAACGCCTCGGCCTTCTCGCCGAACTCGACCTTGAGGCGCACGGCAGCCCGATAGATCTCTCCATCCGTGGCGCGGAATTGACCCTTGGTTTCGGTCGAGCCGCCGAGTTGATCGACCTGGGCTTCCAGGATCTCCAGAGCCTGGGTGAGGGCGCTTTCCGCCGCCGCGTTCGAACCGTCCCGGCGCAGAACCTGGGTGAGCAGATAGAGGGTTTCTGCCCGCAGCTTGCCCGTCGGCGCCAACCGTTCGCTGAGCGCCAGGGACTGACGGAAATGGCCTTGCGCTCGTACGAGCTCCCCGCGCTTCGCATCGACGGTCCCCAGGAAAGTGAGGAGGAGCGCTCGATCCATGCTCTCCGGATTCAGTCGCTCGACGATCGCGAGAGATCGTTGAAAGTATCTCTCCGCGGCCCTCAGGTCTCCGCGCACCATCGCCTGATCGCCCAGACTCTCCATCGCGGGTACAACGTCTAAGCTTTCCGGCCGCAGCTTCTCGGCGATGTGCAGGGATTGGAGCGCGAGCTTCTCCGCGTTCGGAATGTCGAGGCGTCCTCTTGCGATGTCCCCCAGAGCGTCCAGGATAAAGGAGAGGGATCGGCTCTCGGTCCCATTGCTTTTCTCATTCTGTAAAGCTTGCTGAAAGAACTCCTCCGCCTGGTCCTCATCGCCACGGAGCAAGTAGACTTCCCCCAGATTGACCAGGCAGCTCGTGACGGCCGTGCTGTCTGGCGCCAGCGCTTGAAAGAGCTCTAGCGAGTCGCGATACTCCTCTTCGGCCGACTGCAGATCGCCTTGGTCATGGGCCACCATACCGAGATACACCAAGCTTCTCGCCAGGTCCCAACTGCCGGGAGCGAGCCTCTGCCGGAGAGCCCGAGCCTGCTCGAAGTACTCCCGGCCGATCTCGGATCGGCCCTCTCGATGCGTCACCCAGCCGAGATAGAAAAGGCTGTCGGCGACCTCCAGGCTTTCTCCCCAGGTCGACTCGCCGAGCCGGAGATCGGCCAGATAGCTTTCCTCCGCCTCGACGAAACGGCCCTGCCGTAGGTACAGATCGCCCATCCCCAAAAAGACGCTCACCTTGGAACCGGGGTCATCGGCTTCGGCCAAGGCCACCTCGAAGGACGACTCGGCCTCGTTCCAGCGACGGAGGTCGGTCAGCGTTCGGGCGATGCGGAGATCGAGCCAGCTGGCACGCTCGCGGTCGCCGGACCGCCGCAGCTCCTCGGCCAGGAAGCGCCAGCAGTCGATCGCCTCCCCCGCCTGCTGCTGCTGGACGAGGTCGAGACTCCGTTCGTAGGGCTCCGAAATCGTCGGCGGCAGGAGCGGCCGGACTTCCGTGTTGCGCAGCAGGCCCGGCGGCACGGTAAAGCGGAGCGTTCGTCCCTGACGCTCGCCCGAGAGCCGCACAGTGCCCCGCATCGACTGCTCGGTCACCATCCACTCCCAGTCGGAGGGAGAGCCTAAAATCCCTGCTGCCGAAGCGGGGTTTTCAGGTGGGCTGGGCAGCCGCTCCCAGGAGCGCAGAACGTCCCCCGGATGCACGCCCGCCTTGGCCAGGGCACTCCCCGGCGGGAGCGTCTCCACGACGACTCCGGCGACTCCGGCGACTCCGGCGATAGTGGGTTCGATCTCCTGAGCGCGGATCGGGCCGACCGGAAAGCCGAGGCCCAGGACGAGACAGAATGCCGCCGCGCGCGGGTGCCATGCCATGACGAGACCTCCTCAACGCTCCGGAACGAGGCTCTCTTGGGACCGGATCCGCATCTCATACTCCCCCACGCTTTTCCGCGCATCCCCGGAGATCCCATCCAGGTGAAGGTGGTAGACGCCGTCCGGTAGCTGCGCGCGGGGGAGAGCGACGCTCACCTCCTCGCTCGGCAGGGGCCGCAATCCGGGCACGTCCAGGGCTGGACCGCCGGCACCACGGATCACTTCCAGCCGGTACTCCGGGTAGGGAGGCTGCTGGCCGATGTAGAACAGCACGACGAGGTAGGTGGCTCCAGACGGCAGAGGAAGCTCGCGCAAATCTCCCCGAGCCTCGCCCGGATAAAAGCTGACATAGGCGAGGTTTGCCAGCAACGCCAGGGGTGGACGCCGCGTGGCGAGCAGCGAGGGCGCGGCCTCCTTATGGAGATCCGCAATCCGACGGGCCTCGGCGGCTTCGACGGCCGCGACGGCCGCCCGCTCCTGCCGCTGCGCCACGAGGAGGCGTTGGCGCTCCCCTTCCAGGCGATGCACCTCTCGCCAGGCGCGCTGCTCGGCTTGGCGAGAACGCCAAGCCAGCGCTGAAACTCCCGAGAAAGCCAACAGGAGAGCGAGCGCAGCCGCGACGCCGTAGAAGCCCCAACGACGCTCGTGCCTCACCCTTTCCTCGACCGCAGGCGAGAGAGCGGCGAGGGCGGGCAGCAGCACTTCGTCCAGCCAATCCTCGTAGTCCGGATCGGGCTCCCCGCCCGCGCCCAGGCGCGAATCCGCGAGGACCCCCGCATCCTGCTCCCGACACCTCTGGCGCACCCGGTCCAAGTCTTCCGCCGCGAGGGCACCGATGCGCTGTCCCTGCCGCAGGCTCTCGACTTCGATCGAGAGGCCGACGGCGCAACGGACGCTCAAAGGTCCGCCCGGAGCCTCGGGCGGGAGCGCCAGGTCGACTTGGCCGAGGAGAGGGTTCGTATCCGCGGCGACGATCCGGCAGCGACTCCGGCGCTCGCGTTCCACGAGCAGCCACTCGACGGAGAAATCGGCGGTCTCGGAGAAGACGAAGAGGTCCCCCGGCCAGGGCTCCGGCCCGCGCCCGGCGCTCGCTGCACGCTCGCGCGCTAGGCGGGCCACAGCTTCCTCCAACCCCGCCTCGGCCCGCGCTTTGGAATCTCGCCGTTTCATCGCCAACTCCCCCCTCCTCGCCGCCGGCAGGCGTCGGCGAGCTTCTGGAGCGTGCCGAAGAGGCCGGGCAGACGCTCGCGCGGAATGCCGAGGAGCTCGGCGAGGCGCCGGTGCGAGGGGAGCCTCTCGTCCTCCCCGGTGGACGCGCCGCCCGTGTCGGCGGCGTAGTTGCGCAGGAACATCTGGAGCCGCCGCAGGTACTCCTTTCCCTGGGACCGCTCGGTGAGACTCGCGATCCCCCGCTCCAGGCAATCGAGCAGAGCACGGAAACTCTCTCGCTCTTCCAGGCTGCTGATCGGCGCGACCAGGTGAACGATGGCGGAGAGGTCGTCTTCCCCCTGCTCGAATCCGACCTCACCCTGGGCGCCGGCCCAGAGGGCGCGCCAGCGGGACCGCACGTCGTCGCGGAGGGGATCGACGACGTCCTGGAAACGAAAGACAGCGACCCCTTGGACCACCAGCCCGCGGAGATGCTCCCCGACCCGCGCCAGGAGGGGCGGGACCTCCCAGCCCCGCGCCGTGATGAGGTCGGGCAGGAGATCGTCGTTCCAGCGCCGGACCTCGGGTTCGAGCCGGGCGGGCGAAACCGCCTCGGTGGGCGACCTTTCCGGCTCGAAGGCGAGCACCGTATCCCGCCGCACCGCGGGGCTCCCGGCGATCGCGTGGAGCGTGCCGGCGGCAACAGAGGCACGGACGGCGCCGCGAAGCACGGTGAACACCCGAAAACCTACCGGGTCGTGCCGCTTCTGCGCCTCGTGAAGAAAGTTGCGCACGCTCCTCAGGATCAACCCCTCGACGTTCGGCTTGCAGCACAGCTGGGCTTTCAAGCTCCGCAGCCGTTCGCCGAAGACGAAGAGGAAGCTGTCCGCCGTCAGCTCCGCGAGCGCTTCCTCGTCGGCCCAGCTCGCCGAGCCGTAGATCCCGAGATACGCCGGGGGCAAAGTCCACAGGGACCGCCTTTTGAGCTCGCACACCAAAAGACGCCGGAGCGCCTGCCAGACCTCCGCGAAAGCATCCCTTCCCCCATCCCCGCCCCAAGGCCGGTCGGGCTCGATGCTCCGCAGAAAAAGAGTGAATACGCTGTCCTCGCCGCTCGACGGCCCGGTTCCCCGAGGCGGCCGGTCGGGAACGATCTCCTTCAGGTGATTCATGCCGGGTGACAGATAGCGCCCAAAAACTGTACCACAGAGACTTTCTCTTCTCTTCTCCAGCCAAAATCGACTCGACTCCGTTAAGAGATCCCGAAGGGAGGAAGTTGAAGATGAAGGCTTCCCCGGACGAGGTGGCCCGGCTCCTGCGGCGCTGGCGGGAGGGCGACCCGGACGCTCTCGCCGAGCTCATGCCGCGGGTCTACGACGATCTCTGCCGGCTGGCGCGGGTTCTTCTCAGGCGGGAGGAGGACGATCCCCTCCTTCAGCCGGCCGCCCTGGTTCACGACATCTATCTGCGGCTCCGCGGTATCCATGCTCCGGGATGGGATCACCGGGCGCATTTCTACGGCTTCGTCCTCCGCATGATGCGCCAGCTCCTCGTCGACCACGCCCGCGCCCGTGGACGGGCCAAGCGCGGAGAGGGGGCCCGGCATCTGCCGCTCGAAGAGGCGCTCGACCACGCCGCTCCGGACGGCCCAGACAGCCCGGACGGGGAAGCTCGGCGGGCCCTCGCCGAGGCCCTCGACTCCCTGGGGCGGTTCGATCCGCGGCTCGTCCGGATCGTCGAGCTGCGCTACTTCGAGGGCCTGACTACCGAGGAGACCGCCGTCGCCTGCGGCGTCTCTCCGGCGACGGTCAAGCGGGACTGGCAGGCGGCGAAAGTCTGGCTGCGGCGGGCGCTCGCATAGGCCAGGGAAAGCCCTCAAATGCGAAACCCCCGGGCTTTCAAAGGCCACGGGGGAGGTTGAGGTGCGCTTCAATAGAAGCGCCGTTACGCCACCGGCGTAACGGAGGAGGCAATCGATCCTATTGACACGGCACCTGGACGACAGCGCCGTTGAGGGAGATGACGCTGCAGGGCCCCCCCGACGTGAGGTAGTTGATCGTCGTGACGTAGGACGGTGAGGAGGTTTGGACCGGGACAGAGCTGTCGTGTACGGTCACACTGACGTGGACGGTCTGGGTGGTCGCGATATTGGCCCCGCAGTAGGTGTGGGAGGCCGAGCTGCCAGTACCGCCCGAGATGCCATCGATCAGCCAGGAGTAGGTGTAAGGCGTACTTCCTCCGCTGGGTACCGCGGTCCAGGTCAAGGTCAGGCAATTGGTGCCTGAGATAGTGGTCGAGCTGGTGCCAGAAATGAGCACCGTCAGCGGATTGCCCGGGCAGGTGCTGTTGGAATCGGTCGTCGTATAGGAGATGCCGAGAGTCGAGCTGATAACGGAGGCGCTGGTCGTCGACAGGCAGTTGCTCACGCCGTTGACCGTGACCGCGGCATGGCTGGTCACCGCGACCCCGGTGTGCGGGTCGTCCATGGTAAGGGTCGTCGTCGTGCCACCCGCATTGTTCGCCCGCGCATAGGCATAGGCGTCGGTGGTGCCGGAATAACCGCAGCTGCTGTTGAAACTCGCGTCGGCAATCGCACCCACGCCCTGGCCGCTGGAGCCAGAGAGGGGATAGGCATCCGAAACTGCGCTATAGCAAAGGCTGCAGCCAGTCTCGACGTACTTATCGCTGATCGACAGATTTTTCATATTCACGAGATCCCGCCTGGAGTCAGCAACCTTCAATCGCAGGCGATCGATGGTCTTGTAGAGATCCTCCGAGGGGTAGCGCAGGTACTCCTGCATGAGCGTGTCAATTTGACGGTTGAGCTCGCCGATGGTCCAGGTGAGCCCCTCCGCACCATAGCCCAGGTGCTCGAACTTGTTGGCCCCGCGCTGGCGTTCGTAGACCCCCTTGGAGATCTCCTTCCAGCCCTGAGCCTTCATCTTGGCCTGAAGCTCCTGTTCGGCCGTTGGGGTAATCGCCTTATCGGCGGCCGAGAGGCTGCTGCCCCCCACGAGGGTCATCAATCCGAGGCAGAGGGCAGCGGTCCAGGTTTTATTCGTTTTCATTCCAAAAGCTCCCTTGATAAAAGGCCGGCCAGCAAAGCCGGACTCCGATAAGCAGCGTTCAAAGCGCAGAGGACGCACACTTTCCCTACAAACAGGTGCGCACACCTATTTGTCGCAACGACTGGCAGGTTCACTTGGGGAAACTGCGCCTGTTCGCTACTAACGAGCCGATAAGGAGGAATGGCTGAAAAAACAAAGACTGACGGGATACCGGAGTGCCGGTCCCAGCCGAGGCAGGATGGGGAAGCTCGCGGCTCCAGGTCAGGCAGTTTCAAGAATATACAAAAACCCCCGCAACCCGTTGGGCGGCGGGGGTTCAGGTGGCTGGAAGGGCGACCACGGGGGGCCGCCCTTACGGAGCGTGGACCCGGCTTACGACTTCGGCTTGAAGTCGAAGTTGGCCGTCACCGGCGCGCCGGCGGCCACCGTGATGTCCTGATCCTGGGTCCCCAGCTCCTCGTGCCAGGCTTCGAGGGTGTACTTGCCCGGGGGCAGGTTGGGGATCGTGAAGGTGCCGTCGTCCTTGGTCACCGCGAAGAACGGGTGGTCGAGGACGCCGATGTAAGTGCTCATCCAGGGGTGGACGTCGCACTTGAAGTGGACCATCACCTCGGGCTTGGTGAAGGTCTTCTCGAACTGCATGTTCTGGAAGGGCTGGCCCTGGTTGAACTCCTGGTTGACCTTGGGCAGGGCGTGGATGTTGTGGAGCGTCGGGTCGCTGTTCTTGATCACCAGCGCCTGGCCGACCATCATGCCCTGGATGTGCGGATGGTAGAGGCAGCCCTGCTGGTTGATCTCCGCCTTGGTGGTCGGGGCCGGGTAGGTCGCACCCGCCGGCAGGCCGCTCTTCACATAGACGAAGACGTTGGCGAGCTTGCCGTTGGCGACGACGGTCTTGCCCGTCGTGACCGGCTCCTTGTGGAGGCCGGCGCAGACCGGATCGGCGCTCATCGCGATCGGCGTGTCGGTGCTGGTGCCGGCGAAGGTGGCGGTGCCGGAGACCGTGCTGGCCGGGCCGGCGGCGGCGGGCGCCGCGGCGGGAGCGGTGCCGGCCGCGGGCGCGGCGGCATTGTCGCTCGTCGGGGCGGCAGCTTCCTTGTTGCCGCCGCCGCAGGCGACGAAGAGCGCCAGCGCGCAGAGGGCGAGGAGCACCAACAGCTTATTCCTGGTCATACGTAAAAACCTCCTTGGAGTCGTTCGAAAGGATGCTTCAGATGGATCGGCCGGAAGGCCGGCGGCGCCATTATGTCACAGCGCGCCGCCGAGCCCTCCCGGACAGGTTGCAAAAAGACTTCAGCGCCTCCCGGCCGCCCCTGCCGCTGACGACGTGCCGACCACGGAGGAACCCTTGCCGGCCTTCCCTGCGTTTCCGGCGTTCGCAGACTTGGCGGCGGGAGCCGGCTTGGCCGCTTTCGCCGACGTTGCCGCCGCCGTCTTGGTCGGGACCGTCGTCGGCAGGGTGCCGCTGGGACCGGAGAGACTCCAGATCTCGTCGCGGAGAGCGGTCGTCACCTTGTCGACGTCCCCGAGGAAGGCCTTGAGCTCGGCGTCGGAGCTGAACTGCTTCATCATCTCGGCCTTCTGGGCCGCGAAGGTCGGCGAGTCGATGGCCGCCGCGACCGGCGACTCGTACTTGCCGGGCGAGGTCTCGGGGAAGTTCGACGGCATGCGGGTGCCGGGAATCCACTTCTGCGGGTCCTTCACCCACGAGGGCACCCAGTCGTAGCGCAGGCGCTCGTGAGCGAGGAGAAGCGAGGGAGCGAGGTCGGGGGTCATCCCCGTCGCCTTCGCCGCCTCGGCCCCCGCCGGGTGGCACTTGGCGCACTGGAAGAGATTGAAGACCACCTTGCCGACGGCGAGGCTTTTGGGATCGGCCCCCGGGAACGGCGAGAGGAAGGGCTGGCGGTCCTCGCGGGCCGCGAAGTAGCTGAGGATGGTATTGGCCTGTTGGTCGTTGAAGCCGAAAGTGGGCATGCGCACCGTGAGCCACGGCCGCATCTTCACCCGGCTGGGGTCGTGCACATAGTTGAACAGCCACTCGGACTGTACCCGGGCTCCCTCCGCGGCGAGGTTCGGCGGCAGCATGACGGGTTCGGTGATCACTCCCTTGATGGCGTGACCGTTGCCCTCGATCAGGTGGCAGCCCTGGCAGTTGAAGTTGGTGATCAGCCGCCGGCCGTCGGCGAGCGCCCCCGTCCGCGGATCGTTGCCCGCCCGGTGCGACGCCTCGACCGACTCCTTGGTGAAGCCCACGACGTTGGTCAGGACCGCCTCGGCCTCGTCGTTCGACATGCCGAAGTTCGGCATCTTCAGGAGGTCGTTGTAGTCCTTGACCAGCTCCTTGCCCTCGTCGAAGTGGCGCGGACGCAGGAGCTTGACGTGAATCCAGTCGTGCCGGGTGTCGGGGATCTCCAGGTGGCCGAAGTCGAACTGGTGGAGCGGCTTCGAGCCCTCGGCCGTGAGCTCCGTGCCGATCGGCTTGACGTTGTCGAAGCCCTTGATGTTGTGGCAGCTGTAGCAGCCGTACTTGGTGATCGTCTGGCCGCCCAGGTAGACGTTCCGCTCCGCCTCGGGCATCGCCGCAAGCTTCTTCCGGCTGGCCTCGACCGTCAGGTTGGCCTGGAGGTAGCCCAAGGTCAGCTCGTCCCGCAGCTGAGGATCGGGCGCCGGGAGCGGCTGGTTCTCATAACGCGGGTCGCGGCTCGACAGCAGGTAGGCGGTCAAGTCCGCCGCCTCCTGATCGGTCAGGCGGAGCGACGGCATCGCCGTGTCCGGCCAGTACTGCTTGGGGTTCTTGAGCCAGGCGTAGAGCCAGGCCGGCGATACCTTGCTTCCCGTGCGGATGAGGTTCGGTCCGTGCAGGCGATTGATCGTCGGCAGGAAGTCGGCGCGCTTCCCGTTGTCCTGCCGGATGTGACAGCCGGCGCAGCCGACCTCGTTGAAGAGCTTCTCTCCTCCCTGCGGGTTCCCCGTCGGGACCGCCCCGGTGTAGGGGGTCTGGTCGGAGTTCGCCCACAGATAGGAGACGATCGAGCTGATCTCCGTCTCCTGGCGCCGCTTGTTCTTCTCGCCCTTGATGTTCTCCTGGAAGAAGAAGTGCGGCATGAAGGTCGTCGGGTGGAAGTCGCGCGGGGCGGAGATCCATTTGTAGGCCCAGCCAGGATTGGTCTTGGTGGCGATGCGGGTCAGGTCCGGACCGGGCTTCCGCGGATTGGTGAAGGCCGGCAGCTCGATCGCGTGGCAGCTGTTGCAACCCATGTGGTTGATCAGGAAGCGGCCGGTCTCCTGGGTCGTCGCCTTGGGGGTCCAGACGCCCGAGGCGTGGCAGGTGACGCAGCCGGCCTCGCTCATGCCGGCAGGCAGGATGGGGTTTTCGAGATACGCCTGGCGCACCCAGCCGAGGCGATGCTTCCAGTCCTTCTCCTGCGCCTCGTCCTTCGGGCTGTGGCCGGCGCGCGAGAAATCCGTCGCCCGGTCGAGGCCGCCGTGGCAGGCCGTGCAGCCGAACTTGGTGAACGGATGGGGCGAGCCGTCGCCCACGAACTGGTCGAGGTTCGGGTGGGTGCGGAAGGGCTCTTTCCACTCCGGACCGTCGAAGCCCGGCCGGTTCGCCGCCACGTGGCAGGTCATGCAGCGGTCGACCCGGTTGATGGTCGTGAAGTTCATGTTGTGGTAGAGGCCGGGGAGGACGACCTGCTGGATGTGCAGGCTCGGCAGGATGAAATCCATGAGCGGCGCGTTGAGGACGAGGTAGTCGACCCCCTTCCCCAACACCGCGGCCCGCTTCTCGACCGCGGTGAGGCCCGCCTGCAGGTCGTCGATCTTCTTCTGGGCGTCGGTGATCGCCTTGCGCTTCTCGGCCAGCTGCGCCTGGGTGGCGGTCAGCTCGGTGTCCAGATCCTCCCGCTTCCGCTTGGCCTCGGAGAGAGCGACCCGATCCTTGTCGGCGTCCTTCCCGGCCGCCGTCGCGCTCGACTTTTTCTCCTGGGTCGCCTGGTCGTACTGAAACTTCTGCGCGTCGAGGATCGACTTGGCCTTCTTCCAGGCCGAGATGGCGTTGTTGCGATCGGAGGTCAGCTGCGCGATCTTCTTTTCGAGCTCTGCCGCCCCCGCGTTGTGGCGATCGAGCTCGGCCTGGGCGGTCGCAGCGTCCTTCTGGAGCTGGGCGACCTGCTGCTGGTTGATCTTCGCCTTCTCCGCCTCCTCGTCCTTCATGAGCTTCTGATGTTCGAGGGTGCGGAATTCCGCCTGGTAGCGCTTCCACGGCTGCGCGTAGTCCGCGAAGACCATCCACAGGGTGACCGCGAGGAGCAGGAGAGAGCTCACGGCGAACACCATGTTCATGCGCCCGAAGTTGTAATGCCGGTCCGGGCGTTTCTCCGGCAGAACGCGCGGAGCGGCCGGCGTCGGCGGCTTTGCAGGCGTCGGAGGCAGGGGCGGCGTGGGAGTCGTTGGAGGCGTCATACGTTTAAGAAGTACTCCTGAATGTGGATGAAATACTTCAGGTTGAACAGCCAGCGGCAGTACATCTTGATGGGCAGGAGCAGCATGACCAGGAAGAGCGCGATGCCGACGTAGAAGCGCGTCGGTCCCATCTTCTCGTAGTACGGCCGCATCCGCTTCCACTTGGCGAGCACGAAGGGCAGGACGAAGAAGTAGGCCGCGATCACGAGGATGCCGGGCAGCTCACGGAGGAACCAGTTGACGGGCAGGCCGCTGTGCAGCAGCTTGATCCAGAAGTATTCCGAGAGGTCGACGTTGACCAGGGGGTCGACCTTCGTGATGTCCCAGAACTCGTAGGGACCGAAGAAGTTCCAGTTGGGTCCCCGGAGGAAGGTGCCGATGACGATCATCTGGCTCCAGAGGACGAGCCAGCCGAAGAGGAAGATCGAGATCTCCACCTTGCGCTCGCGGAACGTGAAGTAGCCGTTCCCCTTCGGGCTGGTGTCGATGTAGGGGATCGCCATCAGGCCGACGATGATGAGGCCGGGGAGCAGCACGCCGGCCAACCAGGGATCGAAGTAGACGAGCATCTCCTGGAGACCGAGGAAGTACCACGGCGCCTTCGACGGATTGGGGGCGAGGGCCGGGTTCGCCGGGTCCTCCAGCGGAGCTTTGAGGACGATCGACCAGACGACCAGAGCGACCGTCAGGATGACCATGAAGATGAACTCGGAGAAGACGAGGTCGGGCCAGGTGAAGATCTTGTCCTCGACCTCGGTCTTCTCGAAGGTTGGCTCGCCGCGCGCCAGGAGGTCGTCGTTGCGTTTCGCCTTGCTCATCGAGAGCCAGACGAAGAAGCCGACCAGGAACACCATCATGACGATGGGCACGTTGTCCGGCTTGGCGACGATCGACCGGAAGTTCGGGTCGAACAGCGAGATGACGAGGAACGCGGTCCCGCCGATCAGCAGGGTGAGACCGCCCTTCTTCGTCCACAGCCACTTCGAGCGCAGCGTGAGGAAGAAGACGAGAATCACCAGCGTGAACGAATACTGCGGCTGGGACAGCCAGTTGATGAAGCTCTTGATGGCCTCCATGCCCCGCCTCCTAGACCGGACCCGAGATACCGCCGTCCTTCCGCACCCGCCAGAAGTGAACGGCGATGAGGAACGCGGCGACGAGCGGAATGCCCACGCAGTGGAGAACGTAGAAACGGATCAGGGTGGCGTTGCCGATGGTCCGCCCACCGATCAGGGCGAACCGGGCGTCGCTCCCGGCATGGATCAACCTTTGCCCTCCCAGTTTCAGGAAGGCGGCACCCGGTCCCTCGTTCCCTAACATCGGAGTGGCGCGCGCCATGTTGGAGCCGACCGTGATGGCCCAGATGGCGAGCTGATCCCAGGGCAGAAGGTAGCCCGTAAACGAGAGGAGCAGGGTGAGGACGAGGAGGATGACCCCGACGTTCCAGTTGAACTCGCGAGGTGGCTTGTACGAGCCGGTCATGAAGACCCGGAACATGTGCAGCCACACCGAGATGACCATGGCGTGGGCCCCCCATCGATGGAGCTCGCGCATGATCCCGAAGGCCGCGGCCTCTCGCAGGTCGATGATGTCGACGAAGGCGTACTCGACGCTCGGCCGGTAGTAGAACATCAGGAGCAGCCCGGTGATCGTCTCGACCAGGAAGAGGAAGAAGGCCGTGCCTCCCATGCACCAGGTGTAGCTCATCCGGATGCCGGACTTCTTCACCTTGATGGGGTGGAGATGGAGGACCACGTTGCCGAGCATGGCAAGGGCCCGCTTGCGGTTGTCCGTCGGGATGCCCACCCGGAAGATGGACTTCCACACCTGTGTCTTGGTGATGCTCTTCTGGAGGTTGCCGATCATGAGACCTCTTGGTTTCGGATCAATCGGGTCTTTGGGTCAAATCGGGTCGAATCGCGTCGGAATCTTAAGCGTGGAACGTCAACCTGGGATGAACGAGCTCGGGTCGTCCCACTGCCCCAGCTCCCACTGGAACTTCTGACCCTTGTCGACGACGATGCGGCCGTCGTCGGGGCTGACGAAGATCTTCGCCCGCTCGAGCGGGCGCGGGGTGGGTCCCTCGAAGTTGATGCCGAGCTTGTCGTAGCCGCTGCCGTGGCAGGGGCACTTGAACTTGTTCTGCGCCGCGAGCCAGGCCGGCGGGCAGCCGAGATGGGTGCAGATGGCGATGAGGGCGAAGATCTTGCCGCCGTCGTGGACGATCCAGACCCCGTGCTCGTCGACCAACCGGGTGTCGACGACGCCGGGCGGGTAGTCCTCGGGCTTGTTGGCCTTGAACATCGTGGGCGGCTCGAACAGCACGTTGGGGAACATGAAGCGCCCCATCGTCGTCACGCAGCCGCCGATGGCGGCCGTAAAGCCGACCCAGGCGACCGCCGCCCAGGAGAAGAAGCCGCGCCGGGTGACGCCGTTCGCCGCAGCCGCCGGGGTCGCCGGGCGAGCCGCGACGGGTTTGGCGGCGGCGGCCCCTGGCGCCGGAGCTGCCGGAGTCGCCGCGACCGGAGGCGCCGGCTTCGCTGCCGCCGGGGTGGGCGTCGTCCCCGTGGCCGCGGCGGCGGCGGCGACGGCAGCCGGGGCGGCAGGGGGCTTTGGAGCGGCTGGAGCGGCTGGAGCCGCGGCCGGGGCGCTCACCTGGGGCGCGTTGGTACCGCCGGCGATGGTGGGTGCGGTATCGGGTACGCTGGGAGCCTTCTCGCGCGCCGGAGCCACGGGAGTACCGCCCGGAGTTCCAGGTGCGGGGCTGTCCTTTGTTTCCTCAGCCATCAAGATCCCTTTCAACGGGTGCAGTTACTGCTGGCTTAAGCCTGTAGTGGGACCCCTTTCTAACGGAACGGCGAGAGGGTGTCAAGGGCCGGGAGGGGACGCCCGTCGCTCGATCCCCTCCTTCACCGAGTACCTGCTCGTCGCCCAGGACCGGCATCACGTCGAGCACCACGTGCGGCAGAAGGACGGCCGGTGGCTCCTCGAAGATACCCATGCGAAGCGCCCCCCTCCGAGCCTCCCCCGGCCCCAACCGCCTCCCTTCCTCGGGGGGAGGGACCCGAAATCGAGGCGTTGCGGGAACCCCTACCAGGTCCGCTCCAACGGATGGGCCTCGGTATTGAGGACGACCTTCCGCAAATCCAGGGTCCCCTCGGGCGCGAAGATCAGGTAGAGGTACTTGAGTGTCTCCGCCAGGAAGTAGCTCGGCATGAGGTCGCCCTTCTCCTTCGTGACGACGTCTCTCAAGACCGTATAGCCATCTTCGGTCCGGCAGTGGTCCTGGAGGCCGGTCAGGAAGGTCCGCCCCATCTCCAGGTAGCGGGGGTCGTGCGTGTACCAGTGCAGGTAGTAGGCCGACTCCATGATCTCGGGCCGCAGGGGATAGCCCGGCTCCTTGACCTGCATCGTCCGATAGTCGAGAACCTCGGGCTCAATACCGTGGAGGTTCCACATCCGGTAGGCCGAGTCTTCGAGACGCCGCGCCCGGCCCAGGTCTCCGCCCAGAGCTAATACGGCGGGGAGGAAGGCGTGGAGGGCTCCGAACTCGCTCGCCGTGCGCGCCCCGGTCGTCCGGTTCACCTCTCCGTACCAGAGACCCGAGGGGGCCTCGTCGGCGAGGTGCCCGTCGAGCGCTCGGACGCTCTCCTTCCACATCGCGGCCAAATCCTTGTCGTCAAAGAGCCTTGCCGACTTCAAGAGGTATTCGTAGTAGGAGTCGATCCCGCCGCCCACGTGGCTCGCGTCGCTCACCCACTGGCCGGTCTCGACGTCGATCTCCTCGCCCACGAGGCCGATCTTCGAGCGCCGCTTGAAGAGCTCGACGACGGCGTGTTTCGCCCGGTCGTAGAAGACCGGCTTGCCCGTGAGCTTCGCGAGGGTCCCGAATTCGAGGAGGAGGGTGCCGATCTCGGCCGGGTTCGAGCGCGCGCCGCGGGTCTTCCCGGTCTTCAGGTTGACGAACCTGTAGGGCATGCCGGTCGGCGAGCCGAAGACCGGGAGGAGACGGGTGCCGAGTTCCTCGGCGAGATGCAGGAGCCGCGGGTCGCGGGTCTTCTGGTAGCCGGAGAGCAGGCCGCCGAGGAGCCGGATCGTGACCTCGAAGTTCTGGACCTCGATGTCTTTGTCGAAGGAGAGCCGCTCGACGATCAGGGCCTTCGCCTTCTCCGCCTCGTCCGTCTCGCCCAGGAGGAGGAGGGTATCGAGGGAATCGACCGGAGTCATCAGGAACGACTCGCCGTACCAGTCTCTGAAGGTATGGCTCACCGGCCGGAGCTCGTCGTGCCCCCAGGCGTAGCGCTCGTAGCCCTGCCAGGAGTGGAGGAATTCGGCGTGCACCCGCGCCGCCCAGGCGGCGCGGTCGAGGGGAGGTGAGGCGGGAGGGCTCGCCGGCCGGTGGGCCTCGCCGGCGCAGCCCACCAGCCCCGCCAGTGCCAGGAAGATCCCCAGGACGCCCAGAACCCCTAGGCAGGTGAAACGGCCGCACGCTCGGAGGCTCATGAACCACCTTTTAGAGGGTGAACGCCGACTCGGGGAGGGCCGGCCGCAGGCCGCCCAAGGCGAGGAGGAGCCTCGCCTCGGTCGCGAGCGCCCGCTCGCGCAGCTCTTCGAGGGCGGCCTTGCCGCACTCCCGGGCGCCCACCCGCGAGGCGAGGAGCCGGGCGAGCCGGGCGAGGTCGAGGCTGGCGCAGAGGTCGGTGGCGGCCTTCTCCCGGGCCCGCTCCAGGGCATGGTCCGCCAGGGTGTAGAGATGGAAGCGGGGCTCGCCGAGGGCGGCCCGGCGACAGGCGCGTTCGGGGAGGGCCAGCAGCTCGGCGAGGAGGCGCGGCGCCGCGGCGTGCTCTCCCGCCACGCGCTTCGCCTGCTCGGCGAGCGAGCGATCGAGACGATCGAAAACCCCCGCGTACTCGACGGCGGGGGAGGTATCCAGAAGGGTGCTGTTCATGGGCGTTCTCCGGTTCGTTTTCACCAGGCAACTTCGATACGGCTAAAGTGTCGGGGTGAGCGAAAAAGAGGACAGCAGGCGATACCGGTCCCGCGCTAGGACGGATTGGGCGCCGTCTTGAGCTTCTCGAAGAGCGCCCGGGCCGCCGGCAGACCGCCGTCGCCATTCAAGTCGAAATACCAATACTGCTCGACGTCCAGCCGGTTCATCCCGAGCTGCATCACCCCCTGCGACTTGTGCTCGGCGATCTGCCAGTTGACGATGATGTTGTAGTCGAGCTGGTCCTTGAAGCCGAACTTCTGGGTGCGGTCGAACTCGAAGGGCACCACCCCCTCGCGGATCTTGCTGACCGGATAGCCGTCCCGGCCGGCAAACTTCATCCGCTGCTCGCTCGTCTTCTTGTAGCCGCCGCCGCCCAGGACGACCGGCCGGCTCGCGGCCGGAAGCTCCGCGATCACCTGGAGGGCGAGGATCGCCGCCGCCGCGTGGTGGGCGTGGGTCATGGGGACAGGGAGCATGACGAAGACGTAGTCGTAGTGGTTCTGGAGCAGGACGGCGCGCAGGCGGGAGCGCACGAGGTCGAGGTTCCAGAGGTTTCCCTTGAGCACCGAGTCGACGTCCTGGTTGAAGTTGTTGTCCTGCTGGTCCATGAAGAAGTAGTTGCGGATGCCGACGATCTTCCCCCCGGCCAGGAGCTCGCGCTTGCGGATGCCCGGCAGGTACTCCCGGCCGATCTTCTCGTCCGAGAGCTTCAAACCGTAGATCGACTCGGCGAGGGTCGAGTAGTGGAAGCCCCCCTCGCCGTTGGTGACGAGGAAGAGGTCGACCTTGCCGCCGAGCTGGTGGGTGATCTTGTAGACCGCGCCGCCGAAGAGGGCGTCGTCGTCGGGATGGGCGGTGACCAGGAGCACCTTGGGCCACGCGGTGTCGGCTACGGGGGGGGCCGCCGGGGAAGCCGGGGCAGGAGCGGCAGCCGGGACGGGAGCGGCAGGCGCCTGGGCGGCGGCGGGCCGGGCGGGGAGGACGGGAAGACCGAGAAGGACGAGGAGGAGGACGAGGGGGGCACTGGACGGAGAAAACCGGAGGTCTCGGGATCGCATCCCGCGACGCTACTCCAAACCGGGGTCCGCCGCCAAGGTGAGCGCCGGGCGCAGATCTTCGAGCTGGCGGAAGAAGCGCGCCGCCGCGCCGTCCAGCCAGCCCTCCGCGACCTTGGCGAAGAGGCGATCGCGGCGGTCGCGATTCCGCTTCGCCAGGGCGAGGAGGCCGGGCTCGTGGCGGCGGCGGCGCTCGGCGCGGAGGAGCGGGTCGTTCGGAGCGTCGTCCAGGGTCAAGGCGAGGAGCCGCTCCGCCCGCTCTCCCGCCGCCGCCACGAGGAAGCGGGTGAGCTCGTGCTCCAGGAGGTGCGCGTCGTGGAGCTCGCCGAGGAGATCCTGGAGGGACTTGACCTGCTGGACGAGGCCCGCCGCCGCCGGCACCTCGTCGCGGAACGGCTCCAGGAGGTAGCGCAGGCGCTTGGCGCGGATGCGCGCCCGGTGCGCCTCGGCCTCGGCGCCGGGGCCGTCGATGCGGTCGAGGTGATCCCGCAGCTCGTCCGCCTGGCCGGCGAGGATCTCGGCCACCACCGCCCCCAGGGTCCGCCGCGGGGTGTCGCGATCGAGGCGCACCTCGGTCTGGTAGACGGAGAGCCGCCGCCTGAGCGCCGCTTCGAGGCCGGAGAACTCGTCGGCCACCTCTTCGCCGAGCTCCCGGTAGGCGTCCCGCTTCTGCTCGCGCAGGCGCCCGAGGAGCCAGGTGTAGCCCGGGCGGTGGGCGGCGGCGAGCCGGGCCGCCGGCGAGCCGCCCGGCTTGCCGCCCTGCTTGTGGAGCCATTCGATCTGCACCTCGGTGTCGCGGCCGGCGCCGGTCGCGTCGGCGAGCCGGCGCAGGCGCTTTTGAAGCTTCTTGGGAATGCTGTCGCCCAGGGGCTCCGCGTAAGCCTGGAGGCAGCTGCGCAGCCTCCGGAGGGCGACCCGGAAGTCGTGCAGGGCCTCGTCGTCGTCGGGATCGTCGAGGCGGGGGCGGGCGGCTTTCGCCTGGTCCAGGAAGGCGAGGGCGAGGAGGCGCGCCCCCTCCTCCGGTGGGCGGGGGAGGAGCGGCGGCGCCGGAGCCTCGTCCGGCAATGCCGCCGATGCCGCCGATACCTCTGATGTCTCCGACATCACCGGACGTCCGCCAGGTCGCGCAGCTGGGCCGGGGTGAGGGCCCAGAGGAGGGTCGCCGTGCCGGCCCCGATCTCGCCGCTGAACTCGAGCAGGCAGGCTCCCCCTTTGCGGAAGGAGAAGATGCGGCGCTCGCTGCCGGTCAGGAGCCAGGAGAGGATGAGGCTGATGCTCGGCTCGTGGCCGACGACGGCTAAGCACTCGGCCTTCTGCTTGCGCAGCCAGCGCAGGAAGTCGACCGGCGCGGCCTCGGGGGTCAGCTCCTCGATCTCCACCTCGGAGAGACCGCCGTAGACGGTGTCGAGGATCGCCCCGGTCTGGGCGGCCCGGCTGAGCGGGCTGGTCGCCAGGAGGTCGATCCGAGGCGCCAGCCGCCGCAGGCCGCGCGCCCCCTGTTTCATCTTCTTGCGTCCTTCGTCGGTCAACGGCCGCAGGCGATCGTCCTTGCCGGTGCGGGCGAAATCCTCTCGCTCGACGGCGATCGCGTGACGGATGACGAGCAGTTGCATGCGCCACCTCCGCCTAAGAAATATCGTGTCCGGGGGGAAGTTGCAAAAAGTGATAGCGTTTCCGCCCGGAACGAGGAGACGGACGGAGATGGACCATGAGTGAAGGCCAGGCGGAGCTGAAGCGGACCCCCCTCTACGAATGCCACCTGGAGGCCGGAGGGAAGATGGTCCCCTTCGCCGGCTGGGAGATGCCGGTCCAGTATGCCGGCGTGATGGACGAGCACCGGGCGGTGCGCACCGCGGCCGGCCTCTTCGACGTCTCCCACATGGGCGAGATCCGGGTGCGCGGCAAGGGCGCCCTCGGGCTCCTCCAGCGGCTCACCCCCAACGACGTCTCGAAGCTCGTCCCCGGCCGAGCGCACTACAGCGGCTTCCTGACCGCGCAGGCGACCTACGTCGACGACCTCCTCATCTACCGGCTCGCCGAAGAGGACTTCCTGGTCGTCGTCAACGCCAGCAACGCCGACCGCGACTTCGAGTGGATCTCCTCTAGAGCGAACGCGCCGGGAGAAGAGGCCGCAGAGGTGACGAACGTGAGCGACGACTACGCCCTCTTGGCCCTCCAGGGGCCGAAGGCGCTCGCCATCCTCGCTCCGCTCGCGAGCCTCGACGCGGGGAGCCTGCGCTACTACGGCTTCGCAGAGGGCGAGGTGGCCGGGGTCCCCGCCCTCCTCTCGCGGACCGGCTATACCGGGGAGGACGGCGTCGAGCTCTACCTCCACCCCAACGACGCCCCGGCGGTCTGGCGTCGGCTGCTCCAAGACGGCGCCGCCCACGGCCTGGTGCCGGCCGGCCTCGGGGCCCGCGACACCCTGCGGCTGGAGGCCGGCATGGCCCTCTACGGCCACGAGATCGACGACTCGACGACGCCGCTCGAAGCCGGGCTCGCCTGGGTGGTGAAGCTCGGCAAGGGCGACTTCCTCGGCCGCGACGTGCTCGCCGCCCAGCAGGCGGAGGGCGTGAAAACGAAGCTCGTCGGTTTCGAGGTGCTGGGGCGCGGGATCGGCCGCCAGGGCTACGCCGTGCTCGATTCCGCAGGCCAGGAAGTCGGCACGGTGACCAGCGGCACCTTCAGCCCGACGTTTCAAAAAGCGCTGGGAATGGCCTACGTACCCGTCGGGTTGGACACTCCAGGCACCCGGCTGGCGCTCGACGTGCGCGGCAAGCCGGTCGAAGCCCAGGTGGTGCCCCTGCCGTTCTATACCCGGGCGAGGTAAACTTTCCACTACCTGAACAGAGTGCCTCAGGTTTGAGCGGCCCGGGGGCCAGGGACCCGGCCAGGAGGGTGAAAAAGAATGTACCCAGAGGGTTATCTTTATTCGAGGGAGCACGAGTGGGTCCGCGTCGAGGGCGACGTCTGTGTCCTCGGCATTACCGAGTTCGCGCAGCGGGAGCTGGGCGAGGTCGTCTTCGTCGAACTGCCGGAGACCGGACAGGTCTTCAACTCCGCCGACGAGCTGGGGACGATCGAGTCGGTCAAGGCGGTGGCCGAGATCTACAGTCCGGTTGCCGGCGAGGTGGTGGAGATCAACGAGGCGGTCGTCGAAGATCCGGAGCTGCTCAACGAGGACCCTCACGGCGAGGGCTGGCTCGTCCGCATCCGCTTCTCCTCGGCTTCCGATCTGAAAGCGCTCATGAACGCCGAAGCGTACGAGGAGTTCGTCAAGAGTGGCGAGTGAAACCCTGCAGGCTGCGCCCACCGGGACCGTCCCTCCGGTGGCCGTGGAGTCGAGAGCCGCGGACGGGGCCGGGCTCGAAGCGCTCCCCACCGACGCCCTGGCCCCACTGGCGCCACTGGCGCCAAGCGACACCTTCGTCCGTCGCCACCTGGGACCGAGCCCGGCGGACGTCGCTGAGATGCTCGCCGTCCTCGGCCTCTCCTCGCTCGCCCAGCTGGTCGACGAGACGGTGCCCGAGGCGATCCGCATCGCCCGGCCGCTCACCCTCCCCGGCCTCCCCGGCCGGCTCCTGGGCGAGCGCGAGCTCCTCACCTGGCTGCGCGACGTCGCGCGGCAGAACCGGGTCGCCCGCTCCTTCCTGGGGATGGGCTACAACGACTGCATCACCCCCGGGGTCATCCAGCGGAACATCCTCGAGAACCCGGGCTGGTACACCCAGTACACCCCCTACCAGTCGGAGATCTCGCAGGGCCGCCTGGAGGCGCTCCTCAACTTCCAGACCCTGATCGAGGATCTGACCGGTCTCCCCATCGCCAACGCCTCGCTCTTGGACGAGGGGACGGCGGCGGCCGAGGCGATGCACCTCTGCGCCGCGGTCAACCACCGCTCCGGCGGCTCCGCCTTCTTCGTCGCCGACGACTGCCATCCGCAGACGATCGCGGTGGTCGAGACGCGGGCGGCCGCCCTCGGCATCGAGGTGCGGGTCGGCCGGCCGGAGGAGATCGACTTCTCTTCCGGTGGCAAGAACGGCGGCACCGACCTCCTCGGCATCCTCCTCCAGTACCCGACGACGGACGGGCGGATCGTCGACTACGCGCCGCTCGCCGAGCGCGCCCATCAGGCCGGCGCGCTGGTCGTCGTCGCCGCCGACCTCCTCGCTCTCACGCTGCTCCGCTCGCCCGGCGAGATGGGCGCCGACGTCGCCGTCGGCAACACCCAGCGCTTCGGGGTGCCGCTCGGCTTCGGCGGCCCGCACGCCGCCTACTTCGCCGCCCGCGACGAGTACAAGCGCCAGCTCCCCGGCCGCATCATCGGGGTCTCGAAGGACGCCCGCGGCAAGACCGCCTACCGGATGGCCATGCAGACCCGCGAGCAGCACATCCGCCGCGAAAAGGCGACGAGCAACGTCTGCACGGCGCAGGTGCTCCTGGCGGTGATGGCGGGCATGTACGCCGTCTACCACGGGCCGGAGGGCCTGCAGCGGATCGCCCGCCGGGTCCACACCCTCACCTTGACTCTCGCCGCCGGTCTCACCCGGCTGGGCTACCAGGTGGGCGACGGGCCGGTCTTCGACACCCTGCGGGTGGAGCTGCCGGAAGGCACTGCCATCAATGCAGCCGAGATCGTGCGCGCCGCGGTGGCGCGCGACATCAACCTGCGGTTCCTGAGCGACCGCGCGATCGGCATCTCTCTCGACGAGGCGACGACCGCCGCCGAGCTGACGCGGCTCCTCGAGGTGTTCGCCGGCGTCGCGGAACAGAAAGGACACGGCCAGGTTCCGGACGTCGAGGAGCTGGCGGCCGGGCTCGCGGCCGGAGACCTCGGCTATCCGGCTCCCCACGCGCGGAGCTCGAAGTTCCTCACCCATCCGGTCTTTAACCGCTACCACACCGAGCACGAGATGCTCCGCTACATCAAGCGGCTCGAATCGCGCGACCTCTCGCTCACCACGTCGATGATCCCGCTCGGCTCGTGCACGATGAAGTTGAACGCCACGACCGAGATGCAGCCCCTCTCCTGGCCGGAGTTCGGCAACCTCCACCCGTTCGTCCCCGCCGACCAGGCGCGCGGCTACAGGACCCTCTTCGACACCTTGGAGGCCTGGCTCGCCGAGATCACCGGCTTCGCCGCGGTCTCCCTGCAGCCGAACGCCGGCTCCCAGGGGGAGTATGCGGGGCTCCTCGTCATCCGCGCCTACCAGAAGGCGCAGGGGCAGGGAGAGCGCGACGTCTGCCTCATCCCGGTCTCGGCGCATGGCACCAACCCGGCGTCGGCGGTGATGGCGGGCATGAAGGTCGTCGTCGTCGCCTGCGACGAGCGCGGCAACGTCGACGTCACCGATTTGAAAGCCAAGGCCGAGCAGCACAAGGACCGCCTGGCCGCCCTGATGGTGACCTACCCCTCGACCCATGGGGTGTTCGAGGCGAAGATCCAGGAGATCTGCGAGGTCGTCCACGCGAACGGCGGCCAGGTCTACATGGACGGCGCCAACATGAACGCCCAGGTCGGCCTCTGCCGGCCGGGCGACTTCGGGGCCGACGTCTGCCATTTGAACCTCCACAAGACCTTCTGCATCCCGCACGGCGGCGGCGGCCCGGGCATGGGTCCCATCGCCTGCGCCGCGCACCTCGCCCCGTTCCTCCCCGGCCATCCGGTGGTGGCGACCGGCGGCGCGCAGGCGATCGGCCCGGTGTCGGCGGCCCCTTGGGGCAGCGCCAGCATCCTCACCATCTCCTGGATCTACATCGCGCTCATGAACGGCGCCGGTTTGACCCGCGCGAGCGAGGTGGCGATCTTGAACGCCAACTACATGGCGGCGCGGCTCGCTCCCCACTACCCCATCGTCTACTCCGGGGAACGCGGCCGGGTGGCGCACGAGTTCATCCTCGACCTCCGGCCGTGGAAGAGCGTGGTCGAAGCCGAGGACGTGGCGAAGCGGCTCATGGACTACGGCTTCCACGCTCCCACGATGTCCTTCCCGGTCGCCGGGACGCTGATGATCGAGCCCACCGAGAGCGAGTCGAGGGCGGAGCTCGACCGCCTGGTCGACGCCCTGATCGCGATCCGCGAGGAGATCCGGGCGATCGAAGAGGGCCGGATGGACGCCCACGACAATCCTCTGAAGCGCTCGCCCCACACCGCCGAGGAGGTCACGGCGACCGAGTGGAACCGCCCCTACAGCCGCGAGCAGGCCGCCTTCCCCGCTCCCTGGGTGCGGGAGAACAAGTTCTGGCCGTACGTGGGGAGGGTCGACAACGTCTGGGGTGACCGCAACCTGATGTGCTCCTGCCCGCCGATGTCCGACTATGAGTAGCTCGGGAGCAAGCGGCCGGCGGCACGAGGGATGACCGATCGGGCGGGCCCGTTGCCCCCCCGCCCGATCCGCCGCCTGGAGGCGGTCCTCCTCGGCCTCTTTTTAGCCTGTTGGCTGGTGCTCGCCCTCGCCGGCCTGCACCTCACCCCCCTCCAAGCCAACGCCCCGATCCCCCTCTACCCGCTCTTCAGCTTCGCCTCCGCCCTCGGCTGGTCGATGGGCACCCTCTACATCCAGCGCGGCAGGAAGCTCGCCGACCGCGACCGCCGCATCCTCCGCTGGGTCTACTATCTGGCCCCCCAGGGGATCGTCTATCTCCTCCGCGCCCTGGCCCCCGTCGCCGATCTCCACGCGGCGCCGCTCGTGCCGCTCTGGGCCTTCGGGGTCTACAGCGTGTTCTTCCTCGTGCCGGTCTTCGCGCGGTGGACGATGCGGGGGCGGGGGTAGGGGCCACGCCGGCCGCTCGGGCGACTCGCTAGTACCAGTCCTCCAGGCTGAGGCTTTCGATCCGTCCGAACTCGCGGACATTGTGGGTCACCAGGGTGGCTCCGTACCGCAGCGCCGTACCGGCGATCAGCGTATCCAAGGGACCGATCGGCCGGCCCATTCTCTCCAGGTCGGCGCGAATCCGGGCCGTCGCCCGGGCCTCGGCTTCGGCAAACGGCAGGACGCTGATCACGGCGGTCAGCTCCGCGAGTTGGGCGCGTCGTCGATCGGGCGAGGAGGACTTCGCCAGTCCGACCTCGATCTCGTACAGGACGACCGCAGGCAGAGCCAGCTCGTTCGGTGGCACCCGCAGGAGGCGCTCAGCCACTCGACCGAGCCCTTTGAAGAAGTAGATGACGCTGTTGGTGTCGAGGACGTACATCAGAAGGGTTCCCGAGGAACGTCCTCAGGTTCCCCGGCCCGCAACTCCTCCGCCGTCGGCAGATCCGCCCAGGCCCCCGCCAGCCTGGCGATCGCGGCCGGCCACTCGGTGGCGGTCTTCTCTTGGATCAGAGTCGCCACCCACCGGCTCTGTGAGAGCCCGGCCTCTTTGGCGGCCTCCTTGAGCCTCGCCTCGGTCTCCGAATCCAGATAGAGCGTCACCTGCCCCATGGCCACCTCCATGGCAAGTATATGCCCACATATACGTGCTCGTCCAGCTTCGAGTCCAGGCCGCTCAGCGGTTGATCATTCGTTGCGCGCCCTCGGAGTAGCGAGCTCCTTCCACCTTGATTTGGGAGGCGGCGCTCTCGATGTCGCGCAGATCGTCCGCGGTGAGCTCGACGGCAGCCGCCGCGACGTTCTCCTCCAGGCGATGCCGCTTCGTGGTGCCGGGGATCGGCACGATCCAGGGCTTCTGGGCGAGGAGCCAGGCGAGCGCGATCTGGGCGGGCGTCGCGCCCTTGCGCTCCGCGATGCTCCCCAGCAGGTCGACGAGCGCCCGGTTCGCCTTCCGGGCCTCCGGCGTGAAGCGGGGGACGGTGCTGCGGAAGTCGGTGCTGTCGAAGGTGGTGTTCTCGTCGATCTTGCCGGTCAGGAAGCCTCGGCCCAGCGGGCTGAAGGGAACGAAGCCGATCCCGAGCTCCTCTAAAGCTGGAAGGATCTCCGCTTCGGGTTCCCTCCACCACAGCGAGTACTCGCTCTGGAGAGCGGTCACCGGCTGGACCGCGTGCGCCCGGCGGATCGTCTGCACGCCGGCCTCCGAAAGGCCGAAGTGCCTCACCTTGCCCGCCTGGATCAAGTCCTTCACCGCCCCCGCCACCTCTTCGATCGGCACCGCCGGATCGACGCGGTGCTGGTAGAAGAGATCGATCCGATCGGTGTTGAGCCGCTGGAGCGAAGCTTCCGCGACCTCCTTGACGTGCTCGGGCCGGCTGTTCAGGCCCGCCTGTTTCCCATCGGCGTCGATATGGAACCCGAACTTGGTGGCGATCACGACCTGGTCGCGGACGGGCGCGAGCGCCTGGCCCACCAGCTTCTCGTTCGTGAACGGACCATAGACCTCGGCGGTGTCGAAGAGAGTCACGCCGAGATCGACGGCCGACCGGATGACGGCGATCATCTCCTGCTCCTCACCGGCCGGTCCGTAGCCGAAGCTCATCCCCATGCAGCCGAGCCCGAGAGCCGAGACTTCGAGGCCGCTGTTGCCCAGTGTGCGCTTCTTCATTTCTTCTCCTTCTCCTCGTTCGCCCTTCAGCGGGCCTCGTACTGTTCGTCGCTGACCTTCTCCAGCCAGTCCACGGTCTTGCCGCCCTGCCGTTCCTGGATGGCGATGTGCGTCATGGCGGTGGTGGCCGTGGCGCCGTGCCAGTGCTTCTCGCCCGGCGGGAACCAGATCACGTCCCCGGGCCGGATCTCCTCGATCGGTCCGCCGAAGCGTTGCGCGCGTCCGCAGCCGGCCGTCACGACCAGGGTCTGGCCGAGCGGATGCGTGTGCCAGGCCGTCCGCGCCCCCGGCTCGAAGGTCACACTGGCCCCCACGACCCGCGCCGGATCGGGCGCCTGGAACAGGGGGTCGATGCGGACCGTGCCGGTGAAATACTCCTCCGGGCCTCTGCCGGAGGGCTGTGAGCCGCCTCTCTTGATGTCCATTCCCGTTTCCTCCACTCTTGGACAGAGCTCCACGAAGTTTCGGCCTGGCGGGCGCTCCCCCGTCAGCGCTTTAGCCCACTTTAGACGAGTTGGAGCGCCGGCGTTGTATCGATCGTCCTCCCCCAGCACCTGCCCCTCCGGCTGGTGTGTAGACTACATCTGGAGGAGGAGAGGACATGCCCACCCGTCGCGCTCCCGACGACCCACTCGTTGAAGGGTCCGTGGAGATCGGAAACGTGCAGGCGTGCAAACGGCTGGAGATCCTCGAATGGGTCGGCAAGGTCGACTATTACGAGGACTACGAACCCAAGCGGCTCCGCGAGCGTAAGCCTTGCCCCACGTCGACCTGCTGATTTGCGGCAGGGCTTCTCGCTGCCGCTCCGCGGAATCCGAGGCGTGGTCTCGGGACTGCGGGCCGTTGCCGCGGGACCAAGGCGCGTTGCACCGGGACCCCCTCTTGAATCCCTGGACTTTGCGTCAGAATCGCGGGACTTTGCGTCGTTGGAAAGGGACCATGCCGCGTAGTCCCTGGGAAATGCCGCGAAGTCCAGGGGCTTTGCATCGTTGTCCCGAGACCACGGTCGCCGGTCCCTGGACCACGGTCCGCGATCCCGGGACCGGCGATCCTGGTCCCGGGACAACGGTTTCAACCCCTGGAAGGCGACCCGGATCGAGAGACCGAGACTCTTTATCCGCGGACCACGAATGAAAGTCCCGGGATCAAGACTCCTGGTCCCGGGACCCAGGCTCGTTGTCCCGGGACTCCGAGACGTTGCCGAGGGATCATGAATGGAAATCCCTGGACTCCGCTTCGTGGTCGCGGGACCGAGACGCAGGGTCCGCAGGATCGCTGTCTCAGTCCTTGGGTTTCGATTGCGTTTCCGGGTCCCTCGAGCTTTGTCCCCGGACAATGACGCAAAGTCCGGGTGCTATGACTCAAAATCCCGGGACCCCAGCAGAAAATCCAGGGACAACGACTCCAAGCCCACGGACTCAGCTTCGTGGTCGTGGGACTCGACTTCGTTGGCTCGCGGCAAGAGATTCGAGTCCCGGGGATATGGTTCGTGGCCGCGGGAATGGATCTGCTGATCTGGAGACTCGGTCGTATGGCCCCGAGGCTCGACCTCCTTGTCCCTCGGACCGCTCCGGATTCTTCTCGCTCCGCTCAAGGGACCCGGGAAGAGTCTTATCGATCATCTCTGCACGACGGCCAGGTACGCCGAAACGAGGGTGGCTTCCACGGCTCGACGCTAGACGGGAAGCTCTGGGGCTTCAGCGAGCGCGAACTGGATCTGTCGCTGGCAGTATTGCGCGACGATCTTGCACAGCACCTTCAGGGTGGCCTGGAAATCTACCTGCTTCTGAGGGTCGGACAGGTCGGGATCGGGTAGGGCTCTCCTCCGTACGCCATCACCACGACGTCCCCCGGACGCCCGGTCACGAATCCGTCCGCCGTCCGGAACTCCTGCTGGGCCTCCAGGATCTCGGCGTTGCGAATCTCGGAACGGCTGAGGACCACGAGCGGCTCGCTCACTTCGCCCGAGACGAGTGCGGCTGTCGGTTTCTCGACCGTCATGTGACGCATGCTCCTCCGCTGATCCTGCCGAAGGGTAACAGCCGACGAGCCGCTCGGCGCAACGGAAGCGGTTCCGGCCTCGTTTGTCTCGCCCTCTCCTCGTCAGGACGACGCCATCAAGGAAGAGAGACCGCCGGCGACTATCGCCCCGGTGCGAAGCTCCCACCCGCGAGGTGCCAGGTGAGTAGCGCTCCTGTGGTGGATAAGCGCCTAAGCCGACTTCCCTCGACTGTTCCGCTTATACGCCACTCCCGCAAACGTTGACGCTGTTCCTGAACTAGGGTAGAATTCCTGCAAGTCAAACGTGCAGAGGGACATAGCTTAATGCAAGTCGCAGTGGGCAGACGTTTCCGGCTACCAACAGGTGCGATTAAGGCAGACAGCCGAGCAGCGGGGGCTGTCGCTCACATAGGTTTGGAAACATGACAGCCCTCACCTCACACTATGAACGCGCAGAGCACGGATCATCCTATGCACTCGTTTGATAAGTTCAAGCTCTACTACGAGTCGACCGAGAAGGTTACTGATCGAAGGCTCGATACTAATCGATGGAACTATTCGATCTGCATTGCCATTTTGGTCGCGGTGGCGACCATTACCAATTGGAGCCTATCAAACCCTCGGTTGCTGTGGGTAGGTCTGACCGCTGATGTACTTCTTTGTCCTATGGCAGTCCTGTTCTGCGTGCTCTGGATTGGTCAGATCAGAGACTTCAAAAATCTGAACAATGCGAAATTCAAGTGTCCTAAATGAAATGGCACCGACAGTGGACTTCGACTTCTCCAAACCAGGTACGATCACTTCCTTCTGTCCCTTCGACAAAGAGTGGAAGAAACTTGATGAGCTCAGCGCACTCCAGGAAGTCGGCCGATCCAACCTCGTCGCGCTGAAGTCCTCAAACATCGAATACTTCATTCCCAAGGCCTTTGCAGTCCTGTTCTCCGCAATCCTTGTAACGCTAGTCGTTGTAGCCGCGCAGAACTGGCCTCCATCTTCGCTGGCACAAAGACCTGCATCTGCACCAGCAAGCGCACCCGCCTCTCGAACGCCATGACTCGCGTTTACTACATTTCACCCGTAAGTGCCGACCCAGGCTATCTGGCCAAACGGCAGGTACTTGAACGAATCGGCGCCGAAAGCAACGTCGAGTTTCTTTTTCCTCTAATCCGCCATTCTTCATTCTCGGTAGCCGATGTGCTCGTTGATCTCCGAGGAAGTCAACTTGTCATAGCAGATCTCTCTCTTGAACGCCCTAGCTGCTACTTCGAGGTTGGTCTTGCTCAGGCGATCGGAGCGCCGGTAGTCCTTATAGCATCAGCGGGCACAACTCTTCATCAGGCCGGAGGTACAGAGCGCGTTAAGACGTACACGGACCTGGCGTCCTATGAGGCAGCTATAGAGTGGGCTCTCTCGCACTTGGCAGGAGCGTTGACGCCTAACCAGACTCCAGCAGCGAGTGCTTGACGGCGTCGCACCTGCCGAAAGGTGAGGCAGTTCGCCTCGTCTTTACCGCGCCTTTGCACTTGGCGAGGGTTGCGGGATCAACCCTCACCTGGCGACGGAATTGGCATATCCGGGTAGTACTGTCTAAATAAAGATCTGGCAAACAACTCGACACTAAGATCAAGGAATCGACCACCGGACGGGCTCTGCCAGAACTTCTCAAGCCATTCGGCATCGGCATCGTTGCGGAACCAACGACAGATAACCTCTATATTCTCTACCTGTAGCCCCTTTTCCTCTGCTTCCCTCTCGACCTTCTCCATAACCTCTGCGGCGAACTCAGGCGAAAACCATTGGCCAAAGAGATTAGAAGTTTTGTTTCGCATCGCTTGGCTAAAGCGCCCCGCAATTGCCCGCTGGGTATCGTCAGATTCAGGCATTCATCCCTCCCTGTCTTCAAGTGGATACTAGCACGGAGAAAGGCCGGCGCCCCGGCTACACGTCTTTCCGCCGGAACCAGATCCCGCGCTGCATGATGCAAGGAACGCTGTGCCGAACGGGATGGCGTCGTCTCGGATGCCACCGGGGCCCGCGACTAGAATGCCGGCAATCCGACTGATGGGGCTGCCGAATGGAGTGTAGTCGAAACGAATGTCGGGCATGGTGGACGGTGGGGGCAGGCAGGTCGCCTACAGTAAGAAACGGGCCTTCAGCTTCTCCTCCATTCCTCCGGCTTCACGCCTCGGCTCTCCCACAAGGCCCGGAAGTCCGCCTCCCGCCAAAGGTCGCACTGGCGCTGGGCATCCTCGATCGAGCGATGCTTGTAGGCACCCGGCGGAAACCGCCGAGGGAAGATGCGGGCCGAGAATGCCCAGAGCGCCCGGATGGCGCGGAAGAGCGCGGAAGAGCCCGGCTCGTACCGGGGGTTCCCCTCCATCTCCTCGACGCTGCGGAACTTGCGGATCGGCATCAGTCTCCTTTCCGCCCGAGTCTATCCTGATCCGCTAGAGGGCACGAATCAGGCGGGGACCGTCCTGATTTCTCGGCGCGAGACGCTGATCTTGGACGCCGAAATGCTGATCTTCGATGGAGAAATCAACGCTCCGGGAGAAGATATGCTCATTTCTTCCGAAGAAATGTGCATGTCGAGCTCGGAGATGTACATGTTGAGGGAAGAGATCAACATTTCTTCCGAAGAAATGCTCACTCGCGACGGAGATATGCTCATTTCCTGCGGCAAGATCCTGATATCTCCGGGCAAGATGCTGATATCTCCCCGCAAAATGCTGATATCTCCGTCCTAAGGGAGCGATCTCGCAGCTGAAGTCAGCTTGCCGCGACCCTCCATCGGGAGAGCTTCCGCCAACAAGAGCCGAATCTACAGAGGAGCCGACACTTCCGGTTCCTGCACCGGGGCCTCGTGCCCGTCGTCTTCGACCGGAGGATCGGCCATGCCCTCCGCAGGGCGCAAATCTCCCGATGCACGAACCCGACCTCACTCCCGCGCCCCCCCCAGATCGCCGACCTGGTCGCCGACCTCGCCTCCCGCTGACGACCGCAGGTTCTCTGATTGGCGCATCAGCTCGATGCGCCCTATACTTCATCTCGCAAGATAAAAAGGAGATGCCTATGCCCAACATCCGTCTCACCTTCGTGCTGCTCGTCCTCTCCTGCCTGGCCGCACCGGCCTTCGCCGCCGCAATCGGCTCCCCGGCGAACGCGGATTTCGGCCCTGTCTGCAGCCTGAACAGCTCGACGGCACCGGCCGCCGCTCCGGGCACCCCGGCACCAACCTGGATGCTCACCATCGTCTGCGGCAACTGCAGCGACACGGGCTGCGCCGGCCAGAATATCAATACAATCTGCTACAACCGTGGCTCGTTTATCGGCCGCTGCGGCGCGGAGCCGAGCTTTCCGAAATGTTCCGACGGCCACTTCTATTGCCTCTGTGACATTGAGCCCCAGCCGGGCCTCTGATCGGCTCTCTGCACCGCAGGGTCGGTGCCGGCTACGCCGAGTTACGGCGTCGCAGCCCGTTCGAGCGCCGCGCGATCCCACCCGGCGAGCGCCGCGGCCTTCTCATAGGTGCTGTTGAGGAACGCCGTGATCTCCCGCTCGGGGGAGGGGGAGGTCCGGACCGCCTCATACGGCAAGAGGAACTCGCCCATGTCCGCCTGGTATCGCGTGGCCGCTGGCTCGACCTTGACGTCCTTGAAGCCCGCGGGCTCGGGGACGGCGTAGGCGTAGAAGACGGGCTCCGGGACGGGGCCGCCGCCGGGCCAGAAGCCGTGGCTGATCACTTCGTGCGAGTAGGCCTCGCGCATGAAGGCGGGGCCTTCGCGCGGGGGGGCCGGGCGGCCGGAGAAGCGGGTGACGGCGAGATCGAAGCTGCCCCAGAAGAAGTGTACCGGGCTCGCCTTGCCGACGAATTGGCAGCGGTTGACGGAGAACACCTTCTCCACCTGGCCGAGGATGCGCCAGACGCGGTGCGCCCACTGGGGATCGTAGGAGTGATGCTCGGTATCCTCCGCGAAGGGGATGGGCGCCGCGATCTCGACCGGGACCGGCCAGATGGGGACCGGGAGCGACATCTCTTCGAGGGTCGACATCACGGCTCGGTAAAAATCGGCGACGGAGCGCGGCACGAGGGGCAGCGCCCGGCGCTCGCCGTCGGTCGTCCGGATCACGAGCTGGTGGTCGATGAAGTCGAATTCCAGGGCGAAGGCGCGGTGGCCGTGCGGCAGGAGCCGGGTCGTCAGGCCGCGCGGCGTCAGGTGGAAGGCGATCGCCCAGCTGTGATTCAGGGGCGGCGCCTGGGCGAGGGCCACCTTGCCCACGACCTGCGTCCACATGTGGAGGGTCTCGTAGGTGTCCTTCCAGGCATCGTAGGGCAGGGCCGGCCACAGCTCGTCGCTCATGGTGAGAGCATACTGCACCTGCTAGACTGGCTCGATTCTCGCTTCCAGAAATCTCCCGATGCACGAGCCCGACCTCATCCCCTCGCCCCCCCAGATCGACGTCCTCGACGCGCTGGTCGCCGATCTCGCCTCCCGGGGCTCGGCGCTCGTCGCCTTTTCGGGCGGCGTCGACTCGGCCGTGGTGGCGGCTCTGGCGTTCCGGGCTCTCGGCGAGCGGGCCGTGGCGGTCACCGCGGCGGCGGAGACCCTGGCCGGGGCGGAGCTCGACCAGGCGCGGCGGGTGGCGGCGGAGATCGGCATCCGCCATGAGGTGACGACCTACAGCGAGCTCGACGATCCGGAGTTCGTCGCCAACCCGGGCTACCGCTGCTACATCTGCCAGGGGATGCGGATGGGGACGATGCAGCGCCTGGCGAAGGCATGGGGCTACGCGGTCGTCTGCGACGGCACCAACGCCTCCGACCCGGGGCCGGACCGGCCGGGGCTCCGGGCGGTTCGCGAGCAGGGGGTCTACTCGCCGCTCCTGGCGCATGGGGTGGACAAGGCGGCGGTCCGCGCGATCGCCCGGGCGTTCGGGCTCTCGGTGTGGGACCGGCCGGCGAACGCCTGCCTCTCGTCGCGCATCCCGCACGGCCAACTCGTCACCCTCGGGAAGCTCCGCCGGATCGAGGCCGCCGAGGAGATCCTCGCCGCCCGCGGCTTTCGGGTGATCCGGGTGCGCCACGACAGCGGCCTGGCGCGAGTCGAGGTCGGGCCGGAGGAGGTCTCGCACCTGGCTGCGATCTGGGGCGAGGTCGAGCCCGCGATCCGCGCCCTCGGCTTTGCGCAGGCGGACTACGATCCGCGCGGCTACCGGCGGGGCGGGGCGGACCTGCCGGTATGAACTTGAACCCGCGCGATCTCCGCGAGCTGCTGGATGCCGTCGCCCGGGGTGCCCTCTCCCCCGAGCAGGCGCTCGACGACCTGGCCGAGCTCCCCTTCGCCGACCTGGGGTTCGCCAAGCTCGACTTTCACCGCGAGCTCCGAAACGGCCATCCGGAGGCGGTCTACGCCGAGGGCAAGCGGGTCGAGGATCTCGTGGAGATCACCTCCCGTTTTCTCACCGCCCACGGCCGGGTGCTCGTCACCCGGCTGTCCGCGGAGGGCGCCGCGGCCCTCCTCGCAGTCCATCCCAAGGCGACCTACCACGAGCGGGCGCGCATCCTGACCGCCGGGGAGCCGCGCGAGGGCGTCCCCGGGACGTCGGGGGCCCCGGGGACCATCGCCGTCCTCGCCGCCGGCACCTCGGATTTAGCCGTCGCCGAGGAGGCCGCGGTCTGCGCCGCCTGGTTCGGGCACCCGGTGACCCGCACCTACGACGTCGGCGTCGCCGGCCTCCACCGCCTGCTCGGCAACCTCACCGAGGTGCGCCGCGCCGACGTCGTCGTCGCCGTGGCGGGGATGGACGGCGCCCTCCCCACGGTCGTCGCGAGCCTCGTCGCGGCGCCGGTCGTCGCCGTCCCCACGAGCGTCGGCTACGGGGCGAGCTTCGGCGGCCTCGCCGCCCTCTTGACCATGCTGAACGGCTGCGCTCCGGGGGTCGGGGTGGTCAATATCGACAACGGCTACGGCGCCGCGGTCCTCGCCAGCCGGATCGCGCGGACGGGCCAGAAGCCGGCGAGCGCTCAGCCGGCCGAGCCCGCCCGCTCGACGAGCATGGCGTCGCCGTAAGAGTAGAAGCGATACCCCGACGCCACCGCCTCGCGGTAGGCGGCGAGCACCCGTGCCGTCCCAGCCATGCCGGCCGGCCCCGCGAACGCCGAGACCAGCATCAGGAGGGTCGAGCGGGGGAGGTGGAAGTTGGTGAGGAGGACGTCCACCAACCGAAAGCGAAAGCCCGGGGTGATGAAAAGCTCGGTCGCGCCGGACCCCGCCGGCACCTCTCCGTCAGTCTCGCCGGCCGCCGCCGCCGATTCCAGGGTCCGCACCACGGTCGTCCCCACCGCCACCACCCTCCCACCCCGGGCGCGTGCCCGGGCGATCGCCGCCGCCGCGGCTTCAGGCACTTCGTAACGCTCGGATTCCATCCGGTGCTCGTGGACGAGGTCCGCCGTCACCGGCTTGAAGGTCCCGATCCCCACGTGCAGGGTGACCGTGGCGATCTCGATCCCCTTCTTCCGCAGCTCTAGGAGCAGCTCCTCCGAGAAGTGGAGGCCGGCGGTGGGCGCGGCGATGGCCCCGGGGTTTTTGGCGAAGACGGTCTGGTAGCGCTCGCGGTCGGCGGGATCGTCGGCGCGCTTGATGTAGGGCGGGAGCGGGATGTGCCCCTGGCGCTCCAGGTGGGCCTCGACGGGCTCGGAGAAGCGGACGAGGTGGCGGCCGTCCTCGCGCTTCTCTAGCACCTCGGCCGTCAGGCCGTCGGCGAATTCGAGCCCTGTCCCCGGCCGGGTGCGGCGGCCGGGCTTGGCGAGGGCGTCCCAATCCCGCTCCCCCCGCTTCTCGACGAGGAGGAGCTCGATCCGTCCCTCCCCACCGCCGCCACCCCCCGAAGCGCCCGCCCGTCGGCCGAAGAGCCGGGCCGGGATCACCCGGGTGTCGTTGACGACGACCAGGTCGCCGGGCCGCAGGATCTCCGGCAGGTCGTGGATGTGCCGGTGCCGCTCCGCCCCCTCGCGGTCGAGGACGAGGAGCCGGCTCTCCCCGCGGGGGGCGGGCCGGTCGGCGATCGCGGACTCCGGCAGGTCGTAGTCGAACTCGGAGGTGAGCACGGGGACCGCGGCTCGTCAGCCGAGCGAGACTTTGCGCAGGAGGTTCCAGCCGTAGAAGAGCGAGAGGACGAGGAGGCCGCTCGCCGCGAAGAACGGCCAGCCGGCCGAGCGCACCCCGGCCAGGCCGAAGAGGAAGGTCCCGGTCGGCGGTCCGAGGGTGCGGGCGAGGGCGCTCGCGGAGCGCGAGACGCCGATCGTCCCCCCCTGCTCGCTCTCGTCCGTCAGCCGCGAGACGAGCCCGAGCACGGTCGGGCTGTTGAGGCCGTTGCCGATCGCGAGGAGCGCGCCGGTCCCGGCAAGGAGGAGGACGGTGGGCGCCCAGGGCAGGAGGTAGAGGCCGATCGCCATGAGAGCGATCCCGGAGAGGATGAGCCGCGACTCGCCGAACCGCCGCACGAGCGGGCCGATCATCCCGCCCTGGACGATCACGAGGACGATCCCGATGTAGACGAAAAACCACGAGATCTGCGACTGGCCCCAGCCGAACTTCTGCTGGCAGAAGAGGGTGAGGGTCGCCTCCATCAGCGAGAAACAGAAGGTGACGAGGAAGTAGAGGACGAGGAGGCCGAAGAGCGGGGCGTTGCCGGTCAGCCGGGCGAAGCCGCGGACGTCGAACCAGACGTTTCTCCCGGCTCGGTTCCGCAGCTCGGCGGGGAGCGACTCGGGGAGCCAGACGAGGGCGAAGAGGAAGTTGACGACGGCCAAGCCGGCCGCGGCGAGGGCCACCGTGCGGTCGCCATTGGCGCCGCCGAAGTGCGCCAGAGCGCCGCCGAAGGCCGGCCCGAGGACGAAACCGAGGCCGAAGGCGGCGCCGATCAGGCCCATCGCCTTCGAGCGCTCCTCGGGTTTCGAGACGTCGGCCAGATACGCCTGGGCGATGCTGTAGTTCGAGGCGGCGATCCCCGACAGGCCGCGGGCCAGGACCAGCAACCAGAAGCTGGGGGCGAAGGCCAGGAGCAGGTAGGCGAAGACGCTGCCGGCGATCGAGATGACGAGGACCGGCCGGCGCCCGATGCGGTCCGACAGGCGCCCGAGCGGCGGCGCGAAGAAGAGCTGCGCCAGGCTGTAGGAGGCGAAGAGGATGCCGACCGCGAGGTAACTCGCCCCGAACTTCTGCCCGTAGAAGGGGAGGATCGGGAGGATCATCCCGAACCCGATGAGGTCCAGGAGCACGGTCAGGAAGATCGTGAAGAGGACGCGGCGGCGAGGCAGGGCCTGGGCTGTGCTCACGGCGGCGGAGTTTACCACCCCGCCAGATCGGGGACTTCGGGGGCGGCCGCCGCCGCCGCTGCGTCGACTGCCGGGGCCCGTCGACGCCTCCGCGGATCGAAGACATCGCGCAGCCCCTCGCCGAGGAGATTCATGGCGAGCACGGTGAGCGCGATCGCCGCTCCCGGGAAGACCGAGACCCACCAGGTCGTCGCCAGGGCGTCCCGGCCGTCGGCGATCATGTTCCCCCAGCTCGGCGTGGGCGGCAGAATGCCCAGGCCGAGGAAGGAGAGGGAGGATTCGACGAGGATCAGGTTGCCCAGGAGGAGGGTCGCCTGGACGAGGAGCGGGGTGAGCGCGTTGGGCAGCAGGTGGTGCCAGAGGATCGCGATCGGCCGCGCCCCGAGGGCGCGGGCGGCGAGCACGAACTCGCGCTCTTTCAGGGAGAGGATCTCGGCCCGCGCCAGGCGGCTCACTTCCATCCAGCTCGCGGCGGCCAAGAAGAGGATGACGAACGGCCCGGCGGGATGGAAGAGGGCGGCGAGGAGGATGAGCAGGAAGAGCAGGGGGAAGGCCAGGAGCCCGTCGACGGTCCGCATGAGGAGCGCGTCGACGACGGGTCCGCCCAGGGCCGCCGCCGAGCCCACCGCGAGCCCCAGGGTCGCGGCGAGGATCACCGCGAGGAGGCCGACCCCCAGGGAGACCCGGGTGCCGTAGATCACCCGCGAGAGGACGTCGCGGCCGAAGCGGTCGCTGCCGAGGAGGAAACGGCGGTGGTCGGCCACCCCGGAGGCGGTCAGGTTCAGCACGTCCCGGGGAGCGAGAGTCCGGCGGCTCCCCAGCCGGGTCACGACGAGGCCGGAGGAGGTGCGGACGGCGCTCTCGGCGAGCTCCCAGCTGCCGTCGGCTAAATGGAGGGCGGCGAGCACCGTGCCCGGCGGCCGCTCGTGGGAGACCGCGGCGTCCACCTGCTCGTTGGGATCGTGGGGCGCGAGGAGCGGAGCGGCCAGGGCGACGATGGCGAGCCCGCCGACGAGACATGCTCCGACGAGGAGGAGCCCCGAGCGCGGCGCTCTTCTAGAGGACGACCTAGGCATTGCGGGCATTGCGGGCATCGCGCAGGCGGGGATCGGCCCAACCCTGGAGGAGGTCGGCCATCAGGTTGCCGGAGACGACGAGGACGGCCGAAAGCGCGGTGGTGGCGAGGACCACCGGGTAGTCGCGGGCGAAGATGGCGTCGAAGTTCAGCCGGCCGATGCCGGGCCAGGCGAAGACCACCTCGACCAGGAGCGAGCCCGAGAGGAGGCTCGAAAACGAGAGGGCGAAGATCTGGATCAGGGGGAGGACGGCGTTGCGCAACCCGTGGACCCAGACCACCCGGCGCTCGGAGAGCCCCTTGGCGCGCGCCGTCAGGATGTATTCGCGGGAGAGCACGTCGAGCAGGCTGCCGCGGACGAAGCGGGCGCTCTGCGCCGCGCCGCGGAGGCCGATGACGAGGACCGGGAGAACCATGTGCCGGCCGAGGTCGGCGAGCCGCGCCACCGTCCCCATCTCGCCGGCGTCCACCGAGCGCATGTGGGAGGCCGGCAGGATGGGGAGAGCGAGAGAGAAGAGGAGGATCGCCATCAACCCCAGCCAGAAGACCGGCTGCGAGTAGACGAGGAGAGAGAAGAAGCGGATCAGGTGGTCGGTCCAGGTGCCGGGCCGCCGCGCCGCCCACACCCCGAGGAGCAGGCCCAACCCGTACTCGACGACGAGCGCCGCGCCGGCCAGGAGCAGCGTGTTCGGCAGAGCCTCGACGACGAGCGCGACGACCGGACGTTGGACGGAAAACGAGATTCCCCAGTCGCCGTGGAGGGCGACGGCCGAGAGCCAGTCGAGGTACTGGACGGGGAGCGGCCGGTCCAGTCCATAGAGGTGAAGCAGGTAGGCGTGCTGCGCTGCCGACCGGTTCTTGTCCTCGAACAGCGACACCGGATCGCCGGGGGCGACGTGGACGAGGAAGAAGGTGAGGGTGAGGACGAGGTAGAGGAGCAGGAGCGCCGCGGCGAGGCGTCCGATGAGGAACTTTGCCATAGCGGGGTCACCACCCGGGCTCCACCGGGCTCATCGCGGCTTGGGATCGACCCACCAGTCTTCGAGGTTGAAGAGGGAGAACAAAACGTTGGGCTGGGCGCCGTGCACCCGGCGATTGATGCCGTTCAACCGCTGCGACTCCCAGAGCAGGGTATAGGGCTGATCGCGATCGAGGATCTCCTGGATGCGCATCAGGTCGGCACGGGAGTCGACGATGTCGGGCCGCCCCATCGCCCGGACGATCAGGCGGTCGATCTCGGGATTGCTGTAGCGGGCGTAGTTGCTGCCCTCCCGGATCGACGAGCTGGCGAAGTTGCCGGTCAGGTCGAGGCTGGTGTCCATCCCCATGCCGGTGATCGTGGCGTCGTAATCGCCGGCGTTCAGCTGACTCACCATGCTGTTGAATTCGAGCACCCGCGGCACGGCCTTGACGCCGATCCTTTTGAGCTGGGCCTGGATCATCACCGAGGCGTCGTTCCTCTGCCGGTTGCCGGCGTTGCTCACCAGCTCGAAGGCGAGCGGCTTGCCGTCGCGCTCTAAGACGCCGTCGCCGTCCGTGTCCTTGAAGCCGCGGGCGGCGAGGAGGCGGCGCGCCCCGGCGGGATCGTAGGGTACGGGGGCGATGCCCTTGTCGTGCGCCCAGACCTGGCCGACATAGGGCGAGGTGGCGGGGCGGGCGTAGGGACCGAAGAGGGTCTCGGCGATCGTCTTCCGGTCGATGCCCATGGTGAGCGCCCGGCGCACCTGGGGATCGCTGAACGGCGGCCGCTCGTTGTTCCAGGCGACGGCGACGACCAGCCGGAACCAGTAGGAGATGAGGGCCAGCCGGGGGTCCTTCTGGATCCGCGCGGCATCGGCCGGCGAGATCTGGGGGACGAAATCGAGCGCTCCCGAGAAGAGCTGGCTCGACATGCTCCCCGAATCGGGCACGATGCGGAGCACCACCCGGTCGAGATAGGGCCGCGGCCGGTCGTAGTAGCGGTCGTTGCGGGCGAGGACCAGCTCCTGCTGCGGGGTCCACGACTGGATGGTGAACGGGCCGTCGACCACGAGATGCTGCCGGAACCAGTCGGCGTGCGTCCGCCACTGGTCGAAGGGGAGCTTCTCCCAGGCGTGCTTGGGGAGGATCATCCCTTCGTTGGCGTCGAGCAATTGCTTCGAGTAGGCGCGGGAGAAGTGGAAGCGCGCCGTGTGCGGGTCGACGACCTCGACGTCGGTGATCGCCGTCTTCATGTACGAGGAGTCCCAGCCGACGTTTCGGTCGGTCTGCGCCTGCCAGGTCCAGCGCACGTCCTCGGCGGTCACCGGCACACCGTCGCTCCAGACGATGTCGTCGCGCAGGTGGAAGGTCAGGACCTTGTGGTCGGGAGACCAGTCATAGGAGCGGGCGAGCTGCGGCGCGAGCGTCGGCGGGTGCTGCTCGAAGTCGGGCTGCTCCTTGAGCAGGTGGAGGAAGATCTGAAAGAGGATCTCGTCGTTCAGGTTGCCGGCCGGGATGCTGAGCTCGTTGATCCCCTTGAGGTCGGCGATCTCCCCGACGACGACCGTACCGCCGCGCCGGGGCTGGCCGGGGGCGGCGGTCGAAGGGGTGGGATGGGAACCCTGGCCGGCCGTCTTGCCCTCGCTGCCCGCGCTGCCGGGACGGCAGCCCAGGAAGGCCAGGGACAGCCCAAGAAGAGCGAAGGCCAGGAGCCGCGCCAGAGAGCGATGTGTCGAAGTGGCCATTGGAGAGCGAGAGGGATCGTACCCGAGGGCGGAGGGAGGGTCAAACGGCCGGTGGCTCCCGCCTTGCAGAGTCTTGGAGAGCCCACTCTCGTTCGGCCTGCCGGACGGTAACGAAATTCTTCCTGGAAGGTGGCTCTCGCATGGTCCCACGGCCGGTCGCCCGTCTCTTGAGCGGGGTCCTCGTCGCGCTCTCCCTCTTGGGGACTGGCTGCAGCACCCTCAAACCGGCGAGCTTCGCCACGGCGAGCCCCCGTTTCGAGCCGGAAAAGTTCTTCCTCGGCCCCACCCGCTCCTGGGGGGTGATCGAGAGCCGCACGGGAAAGCCCAAGAGCCGCTTCGAGACCGAGATGATGGGCGTCCGCGACGGCCGGGACCTGGTCATCACCCAGGACTTCACCTATGAGGATGGCCGCCGGCAGCGGCGGGTCTGGCGCCTGCGCCGGATCGACGAGCACCGTTACGAGGCGACCGCCAACGACGTCGTCGGGGTCTCCGTCGGCGAGGCCTACGGGGACCTCTTCCATTGGAAGTACACCCTCGCCCTTCGGCCCAGGAACCCTCTCGCGAACCTCCACTTCGAGCTCTTCATGTACCTCGCCGCGGACGGCGAGACGCTGATCAACCGGGTCGCCATCCGCAAGCTCGGGATCCTTCTCGCCGAGACGACGGAGCACTTCCACCGCGGCACCGGTCCGGTGCCGTCGATCCGCTGACGGCGTTTCTAGAAGGGGTTCCCGAACGAGAACGAGATCACCGGCGAGGCGCTCTCCCGGGGATCGCGGCGGAGCTTCCAGCCGAGGTCGATGCGGATGGGGCCGATGGGCGAGACGTAGCGGGCGCCGATGCCGACCCCGGGTTTCAGGTCGCTCAGGCGGATGTCCCGCCAGTCCGCCCAGACGTTGCCGTCGTCGAAGAAGAGGGTGCCGCCGATGGCGCCGGCGATGGGGAAGCGGTAGTCGAGATTGAGCAGCACGAGGCCGTCGCCGCCGACCGGCGAGTAGTCCTTCTGGCCGGGGACGGTGAAGAGCGTCTTGCCGGGGATGCCTAAGAGGTCCAGGCTGTAGGCCCGGTGGGTGGTCGAGCCGCCGCCGAAGAAGCGCTCGTCGACGAAGACGTTGGCGGACGGCAGCCCGAGGACGTTGGGATCGGAGGTGGGAAGGGTGCGGAAGGGCTCGATCGCCCCCAGCCGCAGGCTCGCCGCGAGCACCCCGGGCCGGCCGAGGTCGACGAGGTCGGTCTGCTGGGCGAAGAGCTTCAGGAACTTGGCCTCCGAACCGAGGACGGGGAGCGAGAGCTGGGGCTGGAAGAGGGTGCTCCAGCCGCGGGTCGGCAGCAGCGGGTCGTCCCGGTGATCGAGAAGGACGCTCGGGATGACGCTCGCGATCCGGTAGGGCTGGTCCAGGCGCTCGACGTCGTTCAAGCCCACTCCGGTCCCCAGCTTCACCTTGTCCACCCGGTAGTCGAGCCCCAGGCTGTAGTGCCAGGCGCCGATCACCTTGGTCGCCTGCGTCCGCGCCCCGTACTTGGTCACCACGAAGCCCAGGTTGACGTCTTCCGAGACGATGTAGAAGAGCGACGAGGTGACCGGGATGGTGAAGTGGAAGAAGGTCGGCTGGTCGAAGAGGATGCGGGCGATCCGGTCCTCGCGTTCCGAGAAGCGGAAGTCGGTCGACAGGCTGTAGGCCCGGCCGGCGACGTTGCCATAGGTGTAGCCGACGGTGGCGCGGACCCCCTCGTCGGTCGCGTAGCCGACGCCGTAGGTGAGCGTCTTCGACTTGCCCTCCTCCACCCGGATGATGACGTCGCGCCTCGACGCGCCGAGCCCGGCACGGGTGAGCGAGACGTTGACCCGCGAGAAGATCCCCAGCCGGTAGAGGCTGCGTTCGGCTTCGAGCAGGCGGTTTCTGGAGACCGCCTGGTCGGGCATCAGGCCCACGGTGCGCACGATGACGTCGGTCTTCGTGTGCTGGTTGCCACGGACGATGATGCGGTCGATCTTCGCCTGCGGCCCCTCGACGACCGAGATCGTGAGGTCGACTTTCGTGTGAGCGGGGTTCCAGGCGGTCGTCGCCGAGACCTGGGCGGCATCGAAACCGCGGTCGGAATAGGCGGCGCGGACGGCGTCCAAGGTCTGGTCCAAGAGGGCGGGGTGGAAGGGGCCGCCGGCCTTGAGCGGCAGCTCGCGTTTGAGGACGTCGAGCTTCAGGGCGTCGATGCCCTCGAACTTCATCGCCCCCACCTCTTCCCGCGGTCCCTCGACGACGGGGATGGTGAGGGTCAGGCGGTCGCCCTTCTCGCCCACCTGGGGCGGCCCGACGAGAGCCTGGGTGTAGCCCTGGCTGGCGTAGAAGGAGCGCACGTTGACCAGATCCTGGTCGAGGACGGAGTCGATCAGCCGGCCGCTCCCCAGGGCGAGGAGCTTCTTGGGCGAGAGCTCGACGTGCTGGGCGAGCTCGCGGTCCGAGATCCCTTGGTTGCCCTTGAAATTGACGCTTTCCAAGAGGTACTGCGTGCCCGGCTGGATGGTGAGGGTCAAGAGGAGGACCCCCTCCCCCTTGGTCTCCACGGAATCGACGACGACGTGGTAGTAGCCCTCCTTCTGGTAGAAATCCTTGATCTTCTCCTTCGCCTGCTGGACGAGCGCCTCGTCGTAGCCCTCGGAGCCGAGGAAGGGGAGGAGGCCGTCCTTTTTGAGCTTCTCGAAGTCGGCTCCCTTGACCTGCACCTCCAGCCGGGGGCCGATCTGGATCGGATAGGTGAGCCGCACCTGGTTGCCCGCCTCGCGGGTGATCCGCGGCGGCTTGACCGCGGCCAGGTTGTAGTGCTGGGAGATGAGCCAGCGCGCCAGGCGGTCGTCGCTCGACTCAGCCGCGCTCTTCGAATACCCCGAGCCGAGCTTGACCGCCAGGGGTTTCAGGAGATCCGCCGCGGTGTAGGGCGCGATCGTCCCCTCGAAGTCGATGGCGCCGACGAGCGACCGCGGGCCGCTCTCCACCTGGTAGGTGATCGCCGACCGCTCGCTCGCCGGATCGGTCGCCACCTGCACCCGGACCTTGGCGTCGAAGTAGCCGTTCTCCTCGTAGAGCTTCTCCAGGTTGTAGACGCCGCCCACGACCTGGTCCTCCGACAGCGGTTGGGCGACGTGCTGGAGGAGGGCCTCCTGGAGCTCCTCTCTGGGCAGGCCGAGCTGGCCAGCGAGGCTCACCGAGTCGACCTGCACGGCGGCCCGGAGGACGACGACGGCGATCACCTTTCCATCCTCGGCCGGGCGGGTGTAGATCTCGACCTCGGTGCCGCGCCCGCTCGCCTGGAGGTTCCGCAAGGTTCGCCGCACGGAGAGGTCGGTGAGCGGCTCGCCCACGTCGATGTCTAAGAGCGAGTCGAATTCACGGTCGCCGGAGACGGCGAGCGGAGAGTCGCTCCGCACCTCGATCGCGGCGACGATCGGCCCGGTCTCGGCTTCCGGAGTTTCTGCGGGAGCTTCTGCGGGCGTCGCGTCCACGAGGGGCAGGGCGCGCGCCGGCAGGCTCCCCACGAGGAGCGCGAAGAGCACGACGAGCGCCGCCCGGAGCGACCTCAAAAACGCCGCTCCCACCGGGTGTCCACGGCGTAGCCCTTGTTGGTCGTCTGGGTGAGGAGGAGGGTGACGTTTCTGCCCACCCGCCACTCGACCTGGAGGACGTTTTGCCGGCTCGCCGTGGGATCGGTCGAGTAGGTGACGAAGACGTCCTTCGACAGCCGCTTGCCGACGGTGAACCCGACGCCGCCTACCGACTGGCCGGTCTCCGCCGCGATCGGGTTGATGCGGAAGCGGTCGAAGCCGAAGAGATTCCCCACCCGCTGGCCGAGGGCCGACGCCGCCTGGCCGGCCAGGAAGGAGCCGGCGGTGACGCTCTGCTGCGTCTGCACCGTCTGGCCGGGCGGCGTGCTGAGCGCCCGCAGGCGATCGGCCTCGGAGAGCTCCTGGCCGGTCGCCAGGAGGGTGAGGATCTCCAGGTCCGCCAAGTTGGCGTTCGACGAGAAGTTGGTCGTCAGGCGCTCCAGGGTCCCCGAGAAGTTGACCGTGATGTCGAAGTCGCGCACCCGGGTCCGCACGACGACGTCGATCACCGGGTCGATCTTGTAGGCGTCGTCGAAGGTCAGCGTGCCGCGCTCGACCCGGTACTCGTTGTCCGAATAGACGAGCTTGCCGCCGGGGTCGATCTGGACGCTCCCCAGGACGACCGGCCGCGCCAGGTTGCCGCGCAGCGTCAGGTTGACGTCGCCGTGGAGGTCGGCGAGGTTGTTGTGGACGCGCAGCGCCCCCGGCCCGGCGATGACGACGTTGACCTGGGTCGAGGCGAGGAAGCCGTTGGTCGGCGCCACCTCCAGGCGGCTCCGCTGGAAGAGCTTCTTGACGATGTCGAGCGTCGCGACCGGCACGTTCTCCAGGTAGTAGATGCGGTCCAGGGTGACGGTGCCGCGGAGGAGACGCCCGCCGCCTTCGGAAGGGGTGAGCGTCAGGTCGGCGTTGCCATGGTTGACGAACCCTTCCGGATAGCGGAGCGAGATGCCCTGCGCCGAGAGCTGCGCCCGGTAGGTGAACGGCTTTCCCGGCGTCGGCAGGGTCATGCTGCCGGCGACCCGCACCGTGCCGCCGGAGAAATCCTGGGAGACCAGGTTGTCGACGACGATCTGGTCGCCCGAGAAGCGGACCTCGCCGGAGAGCTTGTCGATCGAGGAGGGCAGGCCGGGCACGACCACCTTGGCGTCGCGGAGCACCCCCTCGCCGCTCACCGCCGGGTCCTTGAGCGTGCCGCGCACGGCGGCGAGGACGTCGACGTAGCCGTCGAAGTCCAGGTCGGGGGCGAAGATCTTCGCCCAGCCGGCCCAGGCCGTCCCCTGCACCCGGAGGTCGAGCGGCGGGCTGGCCGAACCGGTGAGACCGCCCAGCCCGCCGAGCCCAATACTGCCGACGACGGTGAGCTCCAAAGTCTGGTGCTCGGGCTCCCGCAGGCTCAAGGAACGGAGGACGATCCGCTGGGGGTCCAGGTCGACCACCACCGGCGCGGCGTTCTCGATCTTCCGCCCCGCGTACTCGACGGCGAGCGCGGGGAGGGTGAGCTCGGCCTGGTACTTCTTCGCCGTGAAGTCGGCCGTCGCCGTCACCCGGCCGCTCACGGTGCCCTTGAACGCCGGGAGCGACGGGCCGGCGGCGAGGCGGGCGAGCCCGGGCAGGTTGTCGCTCTTCAAGTCGAAGGCGAGCTCGGCGCCATGGGTGTCGAGCCGCCCGCCGCCGTCGAAGTGGAGGAGCCCCAAGAGCGAGCCCGAGGCGTGGACCGTGGCCCCGTCCCAAGAGGCCTGGAGCTCTGCCTTGCCGCCGTCTCCGAGCGGTTGGCCGGCGAGCGCCAGGCTCTCACCGCGGGTCGTGAGCTTCACCTGCGGGCGATCCAGGGTGCCGTCGACCGACGCGTTGAGGGAAAAATTGCCGGTGGTGCCCGGGGCGAGGTCTTTGAAGGGCGGCGCGGCGAGCGAGAGCGCCGGGGCGTCGACGGTGAAGGCGAGGGTTTCGGCCGTCGTGTCGAAGCTCCCCAGGATGCGGGCATGGCCGGAGGGGGCGTCGAGCGTGCCGTTCTCGACCCGCACCGTGGTCCCGGCGAAGGTGAGCCCGGCCGCCGCCTGGCCCAGGGGGAAGCCGTCGACGGCCAGGTCGGCGACCCGGGCGCTCGCCGTCCCCGAGAGGCTCTCGGTCGAGCCGCCGAGGTCGACCCGGCCGCTCGCGAGACCGGTGATGGCGATCGGCAGACCGGGGGAGAGATAGGCGGCGACGCTCGCCGCCGGCCACTCGCTGGCATCGACCACCAGGGTGAGCGGATCGGAGAGCGGGACCTTCGGCCGGTCGCCGGGGAGGGGCACCCGGCCGGAGACGGCGAGCCGGCCGCGGCCGCGGGTGAGGTCCAGGTGCAGGTTCTCGACCGCCCGCGGCGCCACCCGGAGACCGCCGTGGACGGTGTCGGCGACGATCGCGGGCTCCGGGCTCCGCACGTCGGCGAGGTCCAACCCAAGGTCGATCACCAGGCCGGCCTTCGAGAAGCCGAGGCTCCCCGTCGCCTGGCCGTGGCCGGCGGTCACCTGCCAGAAAGAGGGCTTGCCGGACTTGTCGGGGGCGATCGGCAGCAGGCGCATCACCGCCCCGGCATCCTGGCTCGCCAGCTGGAAGTCGATCTGGCCGCGAGCGGCCGGCAGGTCGACCGCGAGGGTGCCGGTGGCGTTCTGGCCGGGGCCGGCGAGGGTGAAGCCCGGGCTCTTCAAGACCCCGCGCTCGAAGACCAGGGGGACCGTGCCACTCACAGGCAGACCCGCGGTCGGTGCCGTTCCCGCGTACTGTCCGGAGAGGGTGACGTTCGCACGGCCGGTGCCCAGGAGCGGGGAGCCCGAGAGGAAGCGGTAGACGAAGCTCCCGCTCCCCTCCCCGGAGAGCCCCTGGATCGGCACCTTCTCCGCGGCGAGGGCGCCGGCGAGCGACACCCCGCGGAAGTTGAAGTCGAGGCCGACCGGCTGGCCGGCTTTCGCGATTTTCGCGATGTCGACGTCGACCTTGCCGGAGGCCGCCCCGCCGGCATAGGTCGCCCGCAGGACGTCGACGTGCACGAGCTTCGAGTCGCCCTTGGCGCTGCCGACGACGGCGGTCGCGGTGCGGCCGAGGAAATCGACCCGCGGCGAGCTCACCACCCCGGAGAAGCCCCAGTCTTCGCCGTGCAGGTAGAAACGGCCGGCGGCCGCCTTGAACGGGCCGGTGATCGGCGCGTCCAGATAGCCCAGGTGGTTGACCAGCCGGGAGTCGCCCGCGGCGTCGAAGCGGATCTCGACCTGCGGCGCCGCCTGCCAGCCGACCCAGCCGGTGGCGCTCGCCTGGAGGTCCGCCCCGCGGACCCGCGCGGCGTTGATCCGCAGCAGGCTGCGGTTGGCGAGGAGGGTTACCTTCCCCGACACCGTCACCGGGTAGGGCTTGCCGTTGGGGAGCGAGGTGACGACGTCCTGGGCGGTCGCCATGCCTTCGAGGTTGCTCGGGCGCGGTCCCGAGAGCCGTCCCCAGATCGAGCGGGCGGAGATGTCCAGGGTGACCTTCCGCTGGTTGAGGCGGAACTCGCCGCGCTGGACGATCAGGCGGCCGATCTGGAGCTGGAAGCTCGACTGGCCGTTGCCGCCCTGGTGGCGGAACTTGGGCAGGTTGTTGGTGCCGTCCGGCCGGAACTCCAGGTAGAGCGTGGGATGGATGGCGTCGATCTGGTCGAGCCGCACGATCCGCTGGCGCAGGTAGTTCCAGGGGATCTGGATGCTGAGCAGCTCGGCGGTGGCGAAGGGGGGCTCGCGCGGGGTGGCGCCGGGAACGACGACGCCGCGCAGCTCGACCGCCAGGGGGAAAAGGCTGTAGTCGACGCTCTTGACGCGGACCGGCCGGTTGAAGAAGTCGGAGGCCTGGGTGATGGCGAAGTCGGCGAAGCGCTGGTGGACGAGCCGGCTGCCGATCAGGTAGTAGATGCCGACGAGCATCGCCATCAGGAGGACGAAGGCCCAGACGAAGGGCCGGACGACGAAACGCCGTAACCGACCGGGGCGGCCCGGCCGGCGGCGCGGCGCGCTCTCGGGCGGAGCGCTCTCCGGAAGCTTCTGGGGGTGGGGAGGCGGGGCATCCGGCGGCGGGGCGCCCGCCGCGGGGTCTGGGGGGCTCACGTCGCAGGATCCGGCCCGGTGCTCGCCAGGCCCCCCCAGCGCAGCTTGGCCCGCAGGTTGTCGTAGAAGCTCGGGGTGTCGACCTTGACCAGCCGGACGGTCGCCTGGCTGCGGGTGACGCAGACCGTGTCGCGGTGGCCGAGCGACGTCCCCTCCTGGCCGTCGCAGGTGAGGTAGACCTCCTCGCGCGGGGTCTCCAGGGTGACCTCGATCGAGCCCGAGTCGGGCACCACGATCGGGCGCAGCGACAGCGTATGCGGGCAGATCGGCGTCAGCACGACGACCGGCAGGAGGGGGTGGACGATCGGCCCGCCGGCCGAGAGGTTGTAGGCGGTCGAGCCGGTGGGGGTCGAGATGATCACCCCATCCGAGCGGTAGCGGGCGATCAGGTGGCCGTCGACCTTGAGGGTCAGCTCGACGATGCGGGCGAGGGCGCTCTTGGTGACGACGGCGTCGTTCAGCACCCGGAAGTGCGAGACCCCGCCGTTCGCCCGCCGCAGCTCGACCTCCAGGAGGGAGCGCTCCTCGGTCTCGAACTTGCCGGAGAGAACCTGCACGAGGGCCGGATAGAGGCCGCCGCGGCCGACTTCGGTCAGGAAGCCCAGGGTCCCCAGGTTGACACCGAGGATCGGCACCCCGGGCGCCAGGTTGCGGGCGCTCGAAAGGAGCGTCCCGTCGCCGCCGAGGACGATCACCAGGTCGTAGGGCTCCTCCGAGCGGGCGAGGAGCGGGCCGTCCGTCCGCCCCTGGGCGCGGAGGGTGGCCTCGTCGAGCACCACCTCGAGGTCGCGCCGGCGGAGCCACTCGGCGAGCTCGTGGGCGGTGTGCACCGCCTCGCGGCTCCCCACCTTGGCGACCACCCCGATCCGTTGGAAGCGCTGGCGCCGGCGGCTCATGCCGGGTCCTCCGGGGTGGAGAAGAGCGCGAAGGCCTCGCGGTTGCCGCCCATCCCGGCGACCGGTGAGTCGAACAGGCCGGCCCGGTGGAGGCCGAGAGCGGCGAGACCGTCGGCGCACTCCGCGACCACCCGTTCCCGCAGCTCCGGATCGCGCAGGATCCCTCCCTTGCCCACCTGTCCGCGGCCGGCCTCGAACTGCGGCTTGATCATGGGCAGGAGGAGGCCGCCGGGGGCGACGTGGGGCAGGAGGGCCGGCACCACCTTGAGGAGCGAGATGAAGGAGACGTCGACGACCGCCAGGCTCACCGGCTCCGGCAGGTCGTCCGGACCCAGATGGCGGGCGTTCACCCGCTCCATGACGACCACCCGGGGGTCCTGGCGCAGGCGGGCGTCGAGCTGCCCGTAGCCGACGTCGACGGCGTAGACCCGGACGGCGCCGCGTTTGAGGAGACAGTCGGTGAAGCCGCCGGTCGAGGCTCCCACGTCGAGGCAGACGCGGCCTTCGGGGTCGACCGCGAAGTGGTCTAAGGCGGCGGCGAGCTTCCGGCCGGCGCGGGAGACGAAGGGCTCACGGTCGGCGGTGACGGCGAGACCGGCGTCCGCGGGCGTCGGGGTCCCCGGCTTGTCGACCCGGCGGCCGTCGACCGCGACGATACCGGCCATCACCGCCCGCCGCGCCTGCTCCCGGCTGGGGAACAGACCGCGCTCGACCAGGAGCTGGTCCAGGCGCAAGGCTCTGCCCCCTACACCCGTAAGCGACGGCCGGAGGGTCAGCGCCCCACGGCCGAAGCCGGAAGCGCCTCCTCGATGAGCATGATGGGGATGTCCGAGACGATCGGGTAGACGAGCGCCGAATCGGCGCACCAGAGCCCCTTCTCGACGACCGGCTCCTCGTCCCTGAAATGCTCCCGGTACTTCTCGGTGAGCGTCGAACGGATCTCGGACGGCAGGTCGATCAGGGTGAGCTCGCCCTTGGTCTTGGGGCAGACCAGAATCTCCAGAAGCTCGGGATCTACAGCCATGGCATGCACCTCTTCAGAGGGGCGAGGATAGCACAGGCCCCGAGGGCAGGCGCCTGAGGACTGCCGGCTGGCGGGCTGGCCGCTTCAAGCCGGGGATGATCCCGACGCTTCTCGGGTGTGCTCTGTTGGGGTTGGGATTGGGGGAGGGGTAGGGGGAGGGAAGGGGTAGGCGCAGGGGTAGGCGCTCACTTAGGCCGTTCTTTCTTGGCGGGCGGGTCCCTCCCCCCGGGGCGGGAGGCGGTTGGGGCCGGGGGGCCCCCGCAGGATCCGCCGCTGGTAGACCTCGGCCAGCGCCCTCCTGCCACGCCGGAGGTCTTTCGGCCAACGATTATCCCGATGGCTGTAGCTGATGAAGACCGGACTCGTGTCGAGCGGCATTTGAAGGAGGATTGTAGCTTGCGTCTCGCGACGAAGCTCTACGGACGGCGCCGCGAGCCTTACACGCATGGCTCAAGCGCTCGTCCACGTGTCTCAAGCCTTACGCGCGTGGCTCAAGCGCTCATCCATGTGACTTAAGCCTTCCGCGCGTGGCTCAAGCGCTCATCCACGGGACTCAAGCCTTCCGCGCATGGCTCAAGCGTTCGTCCACGTGTCTTAAGCCTTCCGTGCGTGGCACAAGCGTTCGTCCACGTGACTCAAGCCTTCCGCGCGTGTCTCAAGCGTTCGTCCACCTGTCTCAAGCCTTACGCCCATATCTCAAGCGTTCGTCCACGGGAGGGGCGCGCCCGGCGCGTGGGCCGGCCGGGGCACGAAGACGTTCCCGTCGGGCAGGCGGAGGAAGAGGACGGGCGTCGCCCACTCGAAGGTGTCGGGCCGGGCGGAGTGGAGGGCCTGCCGACCCTCGGTGAGCGCGACGTCGATCGAGTCGCCGCGCGCCAGGTGGCGGTAGAAGGCGGCGCTGAAGCCGATCGCGGCGCGGTCGGAGATCGGCCGCTGCATGGCGACGACCGCCGGCACCCCGCCCAGGACGAGCGCCGTGGCGACCCCCCGGAACGGGCTCAGCCCGCCCTGGGCCTGGGCGCGCGCCGTGTTGCAGGCGTTGAGCACCACCACTCCGAGCGAGCGGAGGTCGCGGAGCTTGGTGGCGAAGTCCCGGCCGCTCACCAGTTCGAGCGAGCCGTCGGCCGCCTCGCAGGCGAGCCCCCCGTCGCCGGTCGCCGGGTCGAAGGTGCCGTGGCCCATGAAGTGGAGGACGTTCCAGGAGTCCTCGGCGAGCGCCTGGCGGAGGCGGTCGGCCGAGGCGTGCGGGAGGAGCCGGACCTGGACCCCGGAGCCGCTCCGGTCGAGCTCCTCGAGGAGCCCCATCTCCTCATCGAGGTCGAGGGCGGGAAGGTCGCGCGGGTTCGCGCCGACGACCAGGATCTTGAGCGGCGGCGTGAAGGGGATGGGCTGGGAGAAACGCGGCACATCGAGGTAGCGCACCACCGAAGTCTGGCGGGAGAGCGCGAAGCACTCCTCGGTCTCGTCGCAGAGAAGCTCCCAGGGAAGGTCGGCGAGGACGCTGGTGTCGGGGTCGCTGGGGTCGATCTTGATCTTGATCCGGAGCCCCAGGTCGGTCTCCCGCTCGAGCTGGCCGCGGCTCTTGTCAAGGAGCGCACGGACCGTCCCCTGAAAGACCGCGCGGTAGAGCTCGGCGCCGATCTCGAGCGGCGAGCGCACGACGGCGGCCGCCGGCTCGGGTGCCGGTCTCAGGTTGCGGCGGGCGACGTCGAGCGAGTCGGGGGCGAGGCTTGAGAGCGGCGGCAGGGAGAAGCCGACGCTGCCCTCGCCGAAGGGGGACTGGACCACCCGCGCCCGGAAGTCCCCGCGCGCCGTGGCGTCCAGCTGGAGAACGAAGTCTTCGAATCGCACTCGGCGGGGAGACACCGAACCGGCGCTGGGGTCGGGCCGCTGGCCCTCCAACTGGAAACGCAGGGCGAGGTCCCCGGCCTCATGCGCCCGGCGGAAAGCCTCGTAGAGCACCCCCAGGATCATATAGACCGTGACTCCCACCATCCCTGCGGCCCCGAACTCGCTCAGCCGGTAGGCCTGTGCCGGGTCCCTCACGATGTGGGGCGACTGGTTCCAGATGAAGCTGCTCCAGGGCACCAGGACGATCATGTACCCGACCGTCATGGCGACGGCGATCGTCCCCCAGAGAACCCTGTACTCTTTCAGCCGTTCCCACCGGACCGCGGCGCCGAGCTCCTCCGCGTCCAGCCAGGCCGGCCAGGGCAGGAAGTGGAGGTAGCAGGTCAGGAGGCAGGCGATCGAGAACTGGGCCAGCCAGACGGAGATCCCGCCGTGGGGAAATTCCGGCAGGAAGAAGGGCAGGGCCAGGAGCCCCATCCCGGCGAAGATCGCGGCCGGGACCGTGGCCCGGACCTTCCACGGGAAGGCCCGAGTGAGCACGAGGAAGGTCGAGGCGAAGACCACCGGACCGCCCGCCACGGCGAGGGGATAGCCGTACGGGTAGGTTCTGGCTCCGAACGCGACATGCGACGTGAGGCGAGCGTCGATCCAGGTGACCCCCGCGAGCGTGATGGAGAACGCCAGCGCGTTCAAGCCGGCGACCTTGACCGCGAACCAGGCGTCCTTCGTCATGGCACCCCCTGCGAATGGGATCGTGCCACAGATGTTACGGTACTGACGCGATGAGGCGCTTAAAGCAGCGCGGCGCGCTCTTCTCATAGAATACGAACAGCCTCGGCTCGAATCCGAATTCGGAGGCCTCGTCCGTCTTTCCCTCAGGAGAAGAGAACCATGGCCGCACCCGCCCACGATCCTGCGCTCGACGGCACCTTCCGCGAGATCCGCCTCGGCCTCGTCTGCTATGGCGGCGTCTCGCTCGCCATCTACATGCACGGCATGACCAAGGAGCTGCAGAAGCTGGTGATCGCCTCGCGTGCCCTGTCCGACGGCACCGTTCCCCAGGAGGGGACCTCCGAGCATGTCTACTGGCAGGTGCTCCGGGAGATCCAGGCGAAGTCTCCGGACGGGGTGCGCCCGGCGGTCGTCATCGACGTCGTGGCAGGTACCTCGGCGGGCGGGATCAACGGCGTCATTCTCTGCAAGGCCCTGGCGCACAACCGGTCGCAGGACGCTCTGCGCGACCTCTGGTTCAAGCGCGGGGACATCAAGGCCCTCCTCGGCGGCTCCCTGCCCCATGAGGCAGGGCGCCTCCTCCACTTCCTCGCGGACCTCCCGCGCAACAAGGCCGAGGGCCCGCTCGGCGGCCAGGACATGCTGGGCTGGCTGTTCCAGGCCCTCACGGACATGGACACGACGCACGGCTACCAGCCGGCGGGCGCTCCGGCGCCGCCATCTCTCATGCCGGACGGCCACGAGCTGCAGCTCTTCGTCACCACGACCGACTACTACGGCTACCGCCAGGCGATGACGATCGAAGATCCGCCGACGGTCAGCGAGCGCCGCAACCGCCAGGTTCTCGTCTTCCGCTACCAGCCGGACGAGGGGATCGACCGCTTCGGGCCGGACTACAATGGCGCTCTTGCCTTCGCCTCCCGCGCCACCTCGTCGTTTCCCGGCGCCTTCCCGCCCACCCAGATCGGCGACCTGGCAAAGCTACCTCAGGCGGAGCCTCTGCCCGACTCGATCCAGCGCCAGCTCTTCCGCTCCTACGAGCTGGCCGAGGCGGACGCCGGGAAGACCTCCTTCATCGACGGCGGCGTGCTCAACAACTATCCCTTCAAGCCGGCGATCGACGCCATCGTCAAGCTGCGCGCCGAGTCCGAGGTCAGCCGGTATCTCCTCTATCTGCAGCCCGACACCGGCGAGGAGGTGGTGAACCCGACGGGGGAGGCGCCCAACTTCTTCGGCACCATCTGGGCGGGCCTCTCGAGCATCGCCTCGGGCCAGCCGATCCTGGAGGAGCTGATCGCCGCCCGCGAGTTCAACGAGCAGGTGGGGCGGATCGACGAGCTGGTTCTGGCGATGAGCGGCGAGATCGCCGACCTCCTGGCGGATCTCGACGTCACCCTCGCCGGCCCGCTCGCGAACAAGGGGAAAGACGAGCTGCGAGAGCTCCGCGACAGCCTGGACCGGCGGGCGGAGGAGCGCGGGGGATACCTCTTCGACCCCTACCTCCAGATCCGCGCCCACTCGATCGTCGAGCAGTTCGCGACCGGCATCTGCCAGGTCTGCGACTACCCGGACGAGCAGAGCAACATCGCCTTCCTGATCCGCCTGATCGTCGACGGTTGGGCGAGGAAGCGCCGCCTGGTCGGTCCCGACATGGATCGCGGCGAGCGCGGGAAGCTCCTCAAGCTCTTCGACCTCGGCTATACCCGGAGACGTTTCGGCTTCGTCCTTCAGAAGATCAGCCAGCTCTACCATCCGACCCAAGGCCAGCCGGTGCTCGCGCGGGCCGACCTCGACCGCGCGAAAAGCGCCCTCTACGATGGGATCGAAGACTTGCGGAAGCGGATCGACGCCTCCGGCCAGACGCTCGGCAAAGACGTCGTCGCCAAGCTTCAGGAGCAGTTCCCGCTCTCCCTCACCCACCCGATCGCCGAGGGCAAGGAGGATCTGGAGAAGGTCGCGGCGGACTTCGTCGAGAAAAACGCCGCCGCGATGGACGCCCTCTTCGACGGGCTCGGCCAGACCCTCCGCGACGAGAAGGACCGCATCCACGCGACCCTCTACGAGCAATTCGTCGCCATCACCGCGGGCTGGCCGGAGGCGGGGCGACGCGAGGTGATGCTGCGCTACCTGGGCTTCCCCTTCTGGGACGCCATGATCTACCCAGCCACCCGGCTCTCCGAGGCCGGCGAGTTGCGGCCGCTCCACATCGTCCGCATGAGCCCGGCCGACTCGGTCCGCTTAGGGCTAAAAACCGCGAAGGACAAGCTCGAAGGCGTGCAGTTCGCGCACTTTGGGGCCTTCCTCAAGGAGCCCTGGCGAGAGAACGACTACCTCTGGGGCCGCCTCGACGCCGCCGAACGGCTGATCGGTCTGCTGCAGAAAGACGCCAAGGCCGCCGGAGTCGACCTCACCGGCTCCCCCGACTGGGTCAAGCTCGCCCTCACCGCCATCGTCGAAGAGGAGAAGGGCAACCTGAGCGCGATTCCGGAGAAGATAAAGGAGGGGTTGGGGCGGCTGTAGGGCGCCCCAACAGCAGGAGGGTGAGCTCTGTTAGTGCCGCAAGGGCGTCTTACGGGCGGGAGTCACTTTTCAAGGTCCCGACCTGCCGGTTCCCATGGATCCAGCAGCGGGACATCCAGCGGCAGAAAATGCTGGACGTTGCGGGTGACCAGTATCAGGCCGTGCACCTGTGCCGTGGCGGCAAAGAAGGCATCCAGAACATGGACGTTCGTCCCGATCGACTGGCCCCGGGCCATGATGATCCCCCAAGTGTCGGCGACTCGGCTGTCGATGTCCAGGATACGCCCGGCGAAACGAGCGGGCAGATCTTCGGATAACCAAACCGCCAGCCGGTCGCGACGCTTGCCCGCTGACATGAGCTCGACTCCTCGGCGAATCTCAGCCAGGGAGGCGACGCTCAGGAAGACCCGTTCTTCTTCGACCTCCTGCAGCCAGGCGACCACATGGGGGTTGGGTTGCGGCTTCACCCACTCCGAGACGACGTTGGTGTCGAGCAGGAAGCTCAAAGTGCGAGATCCCGGGGGCCGTCCTGTACGCGCTCGACCTCCAACCTCGATTCCCGCAGGGGCGAAGCCGCGAAGAAGTCGGCGAGCGTCCCCTGGCGACTGGCTTTGCGGTTCCATTCCTCGGCTGCGACGACGACGACCGTCTCCCGGCCATGCCGCGTAATCACCTGAGGGCCCTTCTTCAGGGCACTGTCGACGACTTCGCTGAAATGGGCTTTCGCGGCGGCGAGGGTCCAGGCCTTTGCGTGCGGGATAGTCATATTGGTCATTTTAAGCGTTCGCCCTCCCATCTACAAGGAGAGCCACATGGCCCTGGCCTGACTTCGGAGGACTCGGGACCATGCTAGCGTTGGGCATGCCAACCGTGCGGATTCGCGACGTAGCTCCAGAGGTCATTGCCGCTCTCCGGCGAAGAGCGGCTCGGAAGAAGCGATCCTTGGAGAGCGAGCTCCGCTACATCCTTGCCGGCGTGGCCCGAGAAAAGCCATCGCCGGTGCCTCTCCCCGCGATCGACCTGAAGCTTTCTTCGGCTTCGCCTTCTACCTCTTGGCGTCGCGAGGAGATCTACGGTGACGAGGGGCGATAAGGGCGTCGGCGAGTAGGGGACGACATCCCTATCCGGAGACGTCCCGCAGTCCCCGTGGACTGCGAAGGATATCGTTCAGGACCAGGGACGTCTCTACCGCCTCCGTCCACCCCATCGGCTCCGCGCAGGGGTAGAGACGTCCCTGGTCCTGAACGATATCGACCTGGAGGCCACGGGGACTGCGGGACGTCTCCGCCGGGGCAACGCCCCGGCCCGTCCTACGCGGAATTCCCCACCCGCCCCCCGGGTTGGGGGGAGAGGTGGACGGTCCGTTGACGGGCATGCCACAATAGCCGGGCAAATCCTCCGGGGCGTCCGCGGCATCGCCGACATCGCACCCCGTTTCTTCCTGCAAACCCCCTCTCTCTCGAATTCGAGGAGGAGTCACGATGGCCCAGACTGCCGAAGCAGAGGTCGCCGAGCGCACCTTAGTTCTCTATGACGTCAAGGATGGAGTCGCCTATCTCACCCTGGACGACCCTCCCGCCAATACCTATACCCACGAGATGATGCGCCAGCTGGATCTGGCGATCCTGAAGGCCCGCTTCGACAAGAATGTCTACGTCATCGTCCTCGCCGGCAAGGGGGAGAAGTTCTTCTGCGCGGGGGCCAACATCAATATGTTGAAGACCGCCGACCCCCACTTCAAGTACTACTTCTGCCTGCATGCCAACGAGACGTTGAACCGCCTGGAGCAGACCCCCAAGCTCGTCATCGCGGCGCTCGAGGGGCACACCGTGGGCGGGGGCCTCGAGATCGCCATGGCGGCGGACCTTCTGATCGCCAAGCGCAATTCGGGGAAGGTCGGCCTGCCGGAGATCAACCTGGGCGTCCTCCCGGGGACCGGCGGCACCCAGCGCCTGGCCCGTCGGGTGGGCAAGAACCTGGCGATCGATCTGATGATCACCGGCCGCCTCATCTCCTTCGAGGACGCCGAGAAGATCGGCATCGTCAACCAGATTATGGACGGCGACAACTTCATGGACCAGATCCACGAGTATGCCAAGCAGTTCTGCCCGCCGAACCGGGCCTCGAAGGCGGTCGGCCGGATCAAGCGGTCGGTGCAGTCCGGCGCCGAGGTGCCGTTCGAGAGCGGCCTCGCGATCGAGCGCGAGCTGCAGCAGCAACTCTTCGAGAGCTCGGACGCCAAGGAGGGGCTCGACGCCTATGTCGGCAAGCGGACCCCGCAGTTCAAGGGGGTGTGACGTGGCGACCGCGGTGAGCACGGAAAAAAGCTCCTCGCAGGCCCAAAACCAGGCGAAGATCCCGCCCGCCAAGCTGTGGATCGGCGGCCAGTGGGTCGAGCCCGAGGGCGGCAAGACCTTCACCTCGGTCAACCCGGCGACGGAGGAGGCGATCTGCGAGATCGGCTCCGCCTCCGCCGGGGACGTCGACCGCGCGGTGGCGGCGGCCAAGGGCGCGCTCGAAGGCGACTGGGGCCGCAAGTACTCGGCCCGCGAGCGCGGCCGGATGCTGTGGAAGATCGCCGATCTGCTGGAAGCGCGGATCGACGAGTTCGCGCTGCTCGAAACCCTCGACAACGGCAAGCCGATCTTCGAGTCGCGCTACGTCGACATCCCGGCGGCGATCGACGCCCTGCGCTACTTCGCCGGCTGGGCGGACAAGGTGACCGGCGAGACCCTCCCGGTCTCCGGACCGTTCGTCCTCGCCTACACGCTCCGAGAGCCGGTGGGGGTCGTCGCGGCGATCACGCCATGGAACTTCCCGATCATCCAGGCGCTCTGGAAGATCGCCCCGGCGCTCGCCTGCGGCAACACGGTCATCCACAAGCCGGCGTCCTACACGCCCTTGACCGCGCTCAAGTTCGCTGAGCTGGCGAGCGAGGCGGGCCTGCCGCCGGGGGCGTTGAACGTCCTCCCGGGCGGCGGCTCGGAGGTGGGGAACGCGCTCGTCCAGCACAAGGACGTCGCGAAGATCACCTTCACCGGCTCGACCGAGGTGGGCAAAGACATCATGCGGGGGGCGGCGGACACGATCAAGCGCCTCACGCTGGAGCTCGGCGGCAAATCGCCCAACATCGTCTTCGCCGACGCCGATATCGACGCGGCGGTCAAGGGCGCCTACACCGGCATCTTCTACGGCAAGGGCGAGGTCTGCGCCGCCGGCTCGCGGCTCTTCGTCGAGCGCTCGGTGCACGACCAGCTGGTCGAGAAGCTCGTCGAACGGACCAAGAAGCTCGTCCCCGCCGATCCGCTCGACCCCAAGACCCGCCTCGGGGCGTTGGTCTCGAGCAAGCAGCGGGAGTCGGTTTTGGGGTACGTCGAGGCCGGGCGGAGCGAGGGGGCGGAGGTGGTGGCCGGCGGCGAGGCGGCGACGGTCGGCGGCAAGGGCTTTTTCATGCAGCCGACGATCCTCGATGCCGTAAGGAACGACATGAAGGTCGCCCAGGAGGAGATCTTCGGGCCGGTCCTGGTCGTCATTCCGTTCGACGATGCGAAAGAAGCGGTGAAGCTCGCCAACGACTCGATCTTCGGCCTCGCGGCCGGGGTCTGGACGCGGGATATCGGCAAAGCCCACCAGGTGGCCCGAGACCTCCAGGCAGGGACGGTGTGGATCAACCAGTACAACTGGTACGACTCCGGGGCGCCGTTCGGCGGCTACAAGCAGAGCGGCTTCGGGCGCGAGCTCGGGAAGCAGGCTTTGGAGTACTACACCGAGTCGAAGACGGTTTTCGTGGGGAAGTAGGTACAGACCGTCAGGGCGGGAGGGGGGCGCTGGAGACTTGAGCCTTCAGGGCAAGATCTCAAAACGCGCCACCCCTTCCGGCCGGTAGAGCAGAAAATCGCGGCGATCGAGAGTAAAGACGCGGTGAATTCTCTCCCGCTCCGCGACCCGGACCAGCGCCGCGTCGGCGAGATCCATGGGAAGGTCGTGGTACTTCTTCATCAGCTCCCGCATACGCGCCAGATCTTGCACGTTCAGGGGGAGGAGAGTGACGCCACCGCGCTCCAGGAACTCCCAAAGGGCATCCTGGGCTCGCCAGGAGAAGTCGAGTAGGTACATGGCCTCCGTGACGACTGGCCAGACCGAGACCAGCGGCTCGGCGAGGGACCGAAAGGTCTCTCTGCATTCCTGATGGTGGTTGTCGTCCGCGTGGAGGAGCGCCACCAGCGGACCGGCATCCAGGAGGATCACCCTTTCCGGCGCTCCAGGATCTGGCGGAAGCGCTTGCCCGTCTCTTCCGAGAGGTCCGGCGGCCCCCCGCGCACACAGCCGATCAGATCCGCGACGCGATCGAACGGGGGGGCCTTCCGCTCCTGAGAGGCGAGGAGCTCGATGGCCTGTCGCACGATCTCGGATTTGGATACCGACCTGCTGCGAGCCAGTTGCTCCAGGGCATGTTCCGTATCAGGGTCAAGTCGAACGCTGGTGGGCACGGTCGATCTCCTTCGGTGTAGTACGAAGTGTACTACAAGAGAGGTCGACGAGACGGCTGGCTGGGGCTTCGACACTCTAGGCAACATGCAGATCCTGGGGGCCGAGGGTCTTCCTTTCCTGGGCTGGTTCAGGCATCCTTCGCGCTGCGAACAAGCTGGGTGTGGTTACCCCCCCACCCGTGAACCACCGCCAAGGTGATCCTCAAGATGAACTCTAAAGACGACATCGTCCTCGCCGCGCCGGTCCGTACGCCGATCGGCAAATTCGGTGGGGTTTTAGGAGACCTCTCGGCCGCCGACCTCGGCACCTTCGCGGCCCAGGCGGCGCTCTCGCGGGCGCACCTCGATCCCGGCAAGGTCGACCAGTTGATCTTCGGCCATGGCCGGCAGGCGGGCGGCGGCCCCAACACGGCGCGCCAGATCGCCTTTCGCGCCGGAATCCCGGTCGACCGCCCGGCCTATACGGTCAACCAGGCCTGCGGCTCCGGCCTCCAGGCGGTGCTCTCCGCCGCCCGTACCATCCTGACCGGCGAGGCGCGGGTGATCCTCGTCGGGGGGACGGAGAGCATGTCGAACACCCCCTATTTCCTGCCGCGCGCCCGCTGGGGCTACCGATTGGGCCACGGCGAGATCGTCGACGGCATGTACAAGGACGGCTTCAACGATCCCCTCTCCGGCCTCGTCATGGGCGAGACCGCCGAGGAGCTGGCGGTCGAGTCGGGGATCGACCGGGCTGGCGCCGATTCTTGGGCGCTCCAGAGTCAACAGCGCTGCGAGGCGGCCCGGAAGGCCGGGCGGTTCGCTTCGGAGATCGTGCCGGTGAAGATCGCGGGCAGAAAGGGCGAGACGGTCGTCGACACCGACGAGCATCCGCGCGACGGAATGACCCTCGCTTCGCTCGAAAAGCTCGCGCCGGTCTTCCGGGAGGGCGGCACGGTCACCGCCGGCAACGCCTCGGGGATCACCGATGGCGCCGCGGCCCTGGTCGTCGCCTCGCGCGCCGCGGCGGCCGAGCTGGGGCTCCCCATCGTCGCCCGTCTCGCCGGCTGGCAGGTCGTGGGGGTCGATCCGCGGATCATGGGGATCGGCCCGGTGCCCGCGGTGTCGCAGCTCCTCGCCCGCCTCGGGCTCTCCGGCCAGGCGATCGACGACATCGAGCTGAACGAGGCGTTCGCCAGCCAGGTGCTCGCCTGCCTGAAGGGCCTCCCCGATCTCGATCCGGAGCGGGTCAACCGCGACGGCGGCGCGATCGCCCTCGGCCATCCGATCGGGGCGACCGGGGCGCGCATCCTCGTCACCCTCCTCCACGGCCTCGCCGCTCGCGGTGGGCAGCGTGGCCTCGCCACCCTCTGTGTCTCCGGGGGGATGGGGCTCGCGGCCCTGGTCGAGATGGAAGGGGCGGCGGCTTGAGCGCCGGAAACGGCGAAAACGGCCGGATCGTCGTCGCCGCCGGCTTGGACGAGAAGGCGGCTCCCTATGTCGAGGCGCTCCGGGCCGTGGGAGTGCCGGCGGAACGGATCGTCGTCCTCACTCCGGACGCTGGGAGAGAGGCTTGGAGGGAAACGTCGGCGGAGCTGATGGCCGGCGCCGCCGGGCTCGTCCTCTCGGGCGGCGCCGACGTCGCCCCCGAGCGCTACGGCGAGGTGCCGCGCCCCGACTCCCGACTGGAGGTCTATCCCGAGCGCGACGCCCTCGAATGGGATCTCCTCGCCGCGGCGCGGGAGAGGCGGGTGCCGGTCTGGTGCGTCTGCCGCGGGCTCCAGCTCGCCAACGTCTTTCTGGGCGGTTCGCTCTGGCAGGACATCCCCACCCAGCTCCCCAGCCCGGTGGCGCACGAGGTCTCGGTGCCGGTCGACAGCCTGGCTCACGCGGTGCGCGTCGCCGCCCCCGAGACGCACCTCGGCGAGCGGCTTTCCCGCGAGCGAGTCCTCGTCAACAGCCGCCACCACCAGGCGGTCAAGGACCTGGCTCCGGGCCTCACCGCCGTGGCCTGGTCGCCGGACGACCTGGTCGAAGCGTTCGAGCTCGTGGGACCGGAGGCTTCCTCCTGGTGGCTGCGCGGGGTGCAGTGGCATCCCGAGAACCTGGTCGCCATGGCCCTCCACCGTTCGCTGTGGGCGGATTTCGCCCATGCCGCCCATGTCCCCGGAATTATCGGAGAGTCCGGGCGATGAGCGAGACCGTCCTCCTCTCCCGCGCCGGCCGGACCGCCACCCTCACCCTCAATCGGCCGCCGCTCAACATCCTCGATCTCGCGACCCTCGCCCTCCTGAACGAGCGGCTGGCGGAGCTCGCGACCGATCCCGACCTCCAGGTGCTGGTGCTCCGCGGAGCGGGCGAGCGCGCCTTCTCGGCCGGAGTCTCGGTCCAGGACCACACGCCGGACAGGGTGCGGGCGATGCTCGACGGTCTGCACGGCGCCATCCGCCGGCTCCGCGACCTGCCGGCGGTCGCGGTCGCCGCCGTCCAGGGCCACTGCCTGGGAGGTGGAATGGAGCTCGCCCTGGGCTGCGATCTCGTCCTCGCGACCGACGACTCCCGCTTCGGCCAACCGGAGATCGAGCTCGGCTGCTATCCGCCGGCCGCCGCCGCCCTCTACCCGCGGCTCCTCGGTCCCTCCCGCACCCTGGAGCTGCTCCTGACCGGCCGCACGCTCGCCGCGGAGGAGGCCGAGCGGCTGGGCCTCGTCACCTGGCGGGTCGAGGCCGGCGGGCTCGATCTCGGAATTTCGCGGATCGAGGCCGACCTGACCGCGAAGAGCGCCGCCGTCACCCGGCTGACCAAGCTGGCGGTCGCCGCGGGAAGAGACGCCGGCTTCGACGAGGCGCTCCGCGCGACCGAGCGGCTCTATCTGGAAGATCTCTGCGCCACGGCGGACATGGAGGAGGGCCTACAGGCGTTCCTCGCCAAGCGCAAGCCGGTCTGGCAGCACCGGTGACTCCCCGGTGAAGCCCGCGGGTTCCATGATCTAATGCCCAGGGACAACCCTCTGATCCGAGAAGGAGGCGCCATGCGCCCACGCCCGGCCGGCCCCTGGATCTTCCTCGGTCTGCTGCTCACCCTCGCCGCGGTGGCTCCCGCTCAGAGTCCCGCGCCACCGCCGGAATCGGAGCCGGCGCCCGAAGAGGTGCTCTTCCGCTTCACGCCGCCGCTCGGGGTGCCCTACGTCGAGACCCACCGGACAACGATCGTCTCCCAGGCCGGCCACGGCAAGGAGGTCGGCAGCCTGGTCGAGACCGTCTACCAGGTGGTCTTCCGCCGCGCTCCGGCGCAGCAGGTCGAGCGGGTCCGCAGCCTGGTGTCGATGAAGATCGTCCGCGACGAGCGGCCGCTCGACCTCTCCCGGCTGCTCAAGGTCATGCAGGGGCAGGAGCTGGTCCTCCGCGCGGCGGAGGACGGCCGCTATCTCGGCTTCGCGGGCGGCGCCAACCTGCTGGAGCGGGCGCGCCAGGTTCTCCCCGCCGAGGTCTACCAGGCGATGCGCCCGCGGCTCGACGACAAGGAGCTGGCCGCGGCGCAGCGGACCGAATGGATCGAGCGGGTCGAGTACTTCGCCGGCAAGACGCTCGCCTTCGGCCATCCGTACGTCCGCGCCTCGCGGCTGGAGCTGGCGGACGGCCGGAGCTTCCCGGTGCTCGACACCCTCCGCCTCGTCGGGCGCGCGCGGACCGCCGACTGCGACTGCCTCCGCCTGGAGATCACCTCCGGCAATGCGCCCGACACCCCGGCCGGCACCACGGTGACCGGCCGCGGCACCGCCCTCGTCGATCCCGCGACCAGCCTCCTGTGGAGCCAGACGGTCGACCGCACGGTGCGCACCAAGAGCCAGATCTCCGAGGGAATCAGCGTTCCGGTCACCCTGCAGGTCCAGGGGGAGTACAGGTTGGAACACACCCGTTGAGGACTCGTCTTTCCGTTAAAGCGCCCTTAAAGCGCCCTTGAAACTCGCCTTGAAACTTCACTTTCCCCAAGAAGGAGAGAGCCGATGTCCGAGACCATCCTGATGGCGAAGGAGGGCCGCGTGGCGATCCTCACCGTCAACCGCCCCGATAAGCTGAACGCGTTGAACGACCAGGTGCGGATCGACCTCTTAGCGGCCCTGGCCGAGATCGAGCACGATGACGCGATCGGCGCCGTCGTCATCACCGGCTCCGGCGAGAAGTCGTTCATCGCCGGCGCCGACATCTCCGAGTTCGCCGGCCGCTCGCCCTTCGACCAGCGCGAGGCGATGCGCAGCCCGCGGATCTTCGACGTCATGGCGGGCTTCCCCAAGCCGGTGATCGCCATGATCAACGGCTTCTGCCTGGGCGGCGGCTGCGAGCTCGCCAGCTCCTGCGACCTCCGCATCGCGTCCGATAAGGCGCGCTTCGGCCAGCCCGAGATCAACCTGGGGCTCATCCCCGGCGGCGGCGGCACCCAGCGCCTGCCGCGGCTGATCGGCCTCGGGCACACGATGCGCCTCGTCCTCACCGGCGACATGATCAACGCCGCCGAGGCGAAGGACATCGGCCTGGTCGAGATGGTCGTGCCGCACGAGGAGCTGCGGGCGAAGACCCTGGAGCTCGCCGCTAAGATCGCGAGCAAGAGCCCGCTCACCCTGAAGGTCGCCAAGGAGGCCGTCCGCGCCAGCCAGAAGCTCCCGATCGAAGACGGCATCGCCTATGAGCGCGATCTCTTCTGCCTCTGCTTCTCCTCCGAGGACAAGGAGGAGGGGGTGAAGGCGTTCCTCGAGAAGCGTCCGGCCGCCTGGAAGGGCCGCTGATGACGGGAGCCGGTCTCGGCGGCCTCGGCGATCGGAACGCCGTTCTCGGCTATGGGGTGGTCGACATCCACGTCCACCTCCAGCCCTGGGAGCACATGCTGCCGGCGGTGCGGGCGCGGATGGAGGCCCGGCCGGGGGCGGCGGAGCTGGCCGCCCTCATGCACCGGCCGGCCGAGGTGCTGGCGCTCATGGATCGCGCCGGGATCGAGCGGATCGGGATGGTCCACTACGTCTCGCCGCTCATGGGCTTCACGGCGGCGGTCAACGACTTCTCGGCCGCCACCGCCCGCTTCGCGCCGGACCGGCTGATCCCCTTCGGCTCGGTCCATCCGCGGCTCACCGCCGATCCGGGGGCGGAGGTCCGGCGGCTCAAGGACATGGGGATCGCGGCGCTCAAGGTCCACCCCCCGCACCAGCTGTTCGCGGCCAACGCCTACCTCGACGACGTGCCGGGCCTCGCCCAAGTCTACGGGGAAGCCCAAAGCCTGGGGATGCCGGTGATGATCCACACCGGCACCTCGGTCTTCCCCGGTGCCCGGAACCGCTTCGCCGACCCCATGGCCGCGGACGACGTGGCGGTCGACTTCCCCGGCCTGCCGCTCATCCTCGCCCATGCCGGGCGGCCGCTCTACATGGACACCTGCGTGTTTTTAGCCCGGCGCCACCCGAATCTCTATCTGGACGTCTCGGGGATTCCGCCGCGCCGGCTCCTCCAGTACCTGCCGCGCCTGGCGGATCTCGCCGACAAGGTGCTCTGGGGGACCGACTGGCCCGATCCCGGGGTGCCGGGGATGGAGAAGAACCTGGCGGATTTCCTTGACCTCGACCTGCCGGAGGAGAGTCGGCGTAAGATCCTCCGCGACAATGCGTATCGGGTTTTTGGCTGGAAGAGCTAGGGCTGCAGGGACTGACACGGACTCACACGGACGAACAGGGACTTAAAAGGACGACCATGACGACGACGACCGCCGCTTCGACCGTCACCCCCGCTCCCCACGCCGACCTCCTCGCGCTCCGCGCGGAGTTTCCCATCCTCGAGCGCACGACCTATCTCATCAACAACTCTTTGGGCGCCATGCCGCGCGCCGTCCACGGCGAGGTCGAGCAATTCGCCCGGCAGTGGGAGGAGCGCGGGGTGCGGGCCTGGCACGAGGGGTGGTGGGAGATGGCGGTCGAGACCGGCGATCTCCTCGCGCCGCTCCTGGGCGTCCGGCCGGGGAGCATCGCCATGCACCAGAACGTGGCGGTGGCGGGGGCGGTCTTCCTCTCGGCGATCGATTATCCGGCAGAGCGCAACCGGATCGTCTACACCGGGCTCAACTTCCCCAACGTCATGTATCTCCTGGACGGGGAACGGAAGAAGGGGGCGGAGATCGTCACCGTCCCCTCGGACGACGGCATCGGCGTCCCCACCGAGCGGCTCCTCGCGGCGATCGACGAGCGCACCCGGCTGGTGCCGATCTCGCACACGCTCTTCAGGAGCGCCTTCGTACAGGACGCCCCGGCGATCGCCCGGCGCTGCCGGGAGGTGGGGGCGATCCTCCTCCTGGACGTCTACCAGTCGGCGGGGGTGATGCCGATCGAGCTCGAAGCGTGGGGGGTCGACGCAGCCATGGGGGGTTCGGTCAAGTGGCTTTGCGGCGGCCCCGGCGCCGGCTTCCTCTGGGTGCAGCCGGACTTCGCCGAAACCTTGAAGCCGACGGTGACCGGCTGGCAGGCCGACGACGAGCCCTTCGCCTTCCGCCCGGGCCCTATCCACCACGCCCGCGGCGCCTGGCGCTTCCTCACCGGCACGCCCAACATCCCGGCCCTCTACTCCTGCCGGGCCGGCTACAAGATCGTCGCCGGGGTTGGAGCGCAGAAGATCCGCGAGCGCTCGCTCGGCCTCACCACCTACCTGATGGACGCCGCCGAGGCCGCCGGCTTCACGCTGCGGACCCCGCGCGATCCCCACCACCGGGGGGGGACGGTCTCCATCTGGCACCCCGAGGCGGAGCGGCTGACGAAAGAGCTGATCGCCCGGGAGATTATGTGCGACTACCGCCCGAACGCCGGCATCCGCCTCTCGCCCCACTTCTACAACACCGAGGCGGAGTGCGACCACGCGATCGAGACGCTGGAGGAGCTGGCGGCGAAGCTCTCGTAATCGCGACATAATAGAGGCTTCCGATCCGGAAACCGAAAAGGGGAACCCATGAAGAGCCGCACCATAGCCGCCGCCCTGGTCCTGCTGTGCCTTGCCGTCTCCGCCCACGCCCAGCCCGCCACCCATCCGGCGGCCGGCGGCGAACAGGCGAGCCTCGACCATGACGTCCGCCACCTCCTGGACCTAAGCGGGACCTCCAAGCTCGCCACGCAGATGATGGGGACGATGATCCAGAGCTTCAAACAGATGATGCCCGATGCCCCTGCCGGCTTCTGGGACGAGTTCGCCAAGGGGGTCAACCCGCAGGAGCTGATCGAGATGATCGTGCCGATCTACAAGAAGCACCTGTCCCACGACGACATCCGCGCCGCGATCGCCTTCTACGAGTCGCCCGCCGGCCGGCACCTGGTCGCCAACCAGCCCGCGATCCTCCAGGACTCGATGGCCGCCGGCCAGCAGTGGGGGCAGGTGCTGAGCCAGCGGGCCATGGCCAAGGTGAAGGCGGCCCAGGCCAAGCGCTAAGCGACCGGTACGAGCGCCGGCGGCTCGCGACGGCCGCCGATGCCGCCGACATCGCCGACATCGCCGACACCGCCGACGCCGCGCAAGCAGAAAGCGGTCCACGCCGCGAGCGTGCCGGCCAAGAGGGCGGTCGCGAACGGCCCGAGAGCGTAGCGGCCGACGAGACCCAGCGCCAAGCCGAGAGCGATCCCTCCCAGGAAGAGAGCCGCCGGGGCGAGCCCGAGGACGATCCAGAGCCCCCGCTGCGCCGCCCGGCGCGGCGGGGCCTGGGCGAGGAGCGCCGCCGGGTAGAGCAGGACTGAGAAGACCGGCAGGATGAAGATCACGGCCAGGAAGAGCATGCGGAAGACGAAGGCCGCCGGGTCACTCCCCTTCCGCCCATCCCGGCCGTCCCGGAGATCCCGCCGACGGTGCCCGAGGACGAGGGCGACCCAGAGCAGAAACCCCACCCAGCAGAGATCGCGCCGCAGCCAGACCTTGCCGAAGACGACGAGATATTGATCCTCCGGGATCGGACGCCCGGCGAGGTGGTCAAGCCGGCGGACCGCCGCGGCTGTCGCGGTCGTCCAGCGTTCGAGGCGGCCGGGATCGAGCCGGTCCGCGGTGTCGGTCGGCCGATGGTAGGCCGGATCGAGGTGGAGGAGCGAGCTGTCGGAGAGGCTGACGGCGGGGACTCCCGTCGCCACGAAGGCGTCGCTGTCCGCTCCGAAGTGGGAGACCGTGGCGCGGAGGACGAGCTGGGCGAGAAGCGACCCGCGGGCCTCGACGAAGTCGGCCCGGAAGCCTACGGCCTCGCCGCTCGCGAGGAGAGCATGCACCAGCCAGCCCGGGGCCAGGACCCGCTCACCTCCCCGCCGGACCGGGAAGGAGAGGATCACCGGTCCCGCGCTCCCGGGCCAGCCCACCATCTCCAGGTTGACCGCGGCGAGGATGCGGTCCCTGCCGGAGGCGCCGAGGGCGGCGAGCCAGGCGCGGCTGCCGACGTCGCCGCTCTCCTCGCCGTCGGCGAGGAAGACCCGCACCGTGTGCTGCCGGGGAGTGCGCGCGAGGTCCGCCGCGGCGGCGAGCACGGTGCCGCAACCCGATCCGTCGTCTCCCGCACCGGGGCTTCGCGACACTGTATCGATGTGGGCGGAGAGCACGATCTCGTCGCCGGTCGCCCCGGGGAGCACGCCGGTCAGGCTGCGGACCGCCACCTTGCCGGTCGCGGGGACCTCCGTCACCCCGGTCAGGCCGGCGTCGAGCATCGCCTGGCGCAGGAGCTCCACGGCCGCGGCATGGGCGGGCGAGCCGGGCGGCCGCGGACCGAGCCGGGCGAGCGCCGAAGCGATGGCGACCGCTTCCGTCCTGGCTGGAGGAGGGTTCGCGGAGCTCGCGGCCGCAGGGCTTCCCGGCAGGAGAACGAGAAGCAGGAGAGGCAGAAAACTAGGCATGGGGTAGGGTCCGTATCCTATCAGGGACCGAAAATGCGATCTCGGGACACCTCTATAGATGGATGGACGCACACGAGGTCGAGTGGGCGGTGGGGCGACTGAAGAGCTGGCTTGCCTTGGCGCCCTGGCGTATACTCGTGCGTACTTTAAAGTAGCGCTCGAGGTGGATCGGGAGGCCGGTTCCGCGGAACCGTGCCGACGGGCTTGATTTCTTGCTTTGGGGAGGGTGCGGGACCGGATTCCCGTCATCCTTGGAGTCGTTACGTTATACGTGCGCAGGAAAATCTTCCTTTTCTCCGCCGTCCTCGTGTCGGTGGTATTCGCGACGCCGCTCCTCTTCGCCGAGAGACAGGCCGTCGTCCTGCGCTCGGCCCCTGCCGGGGGGGACGGGTATGGCCGCAGCCTCTTTCTCATCGGTCTCTCCTCCCTGGCGTTGGCCATCCTCTTCGCCTGGCTCGGGGTTCGGCGCATCACGCTCCCTCTCCGCCGGCTCTCCGCCACCATGTCGGAGATGGCGCGGACCGGCGAGCTCCAGAGCGATTTCCCCACCGCCGGCGGCGATCGCGAGGTGCAGCTCATCGAGAGCACCTTCCGCCAGCTGCTGATCTCGCTCGAGGAGTCGCAGCGCGCCCGCGAGCGCTCCTACGTCGAGGCGGTGGGCGCGGTGGTCACCGCGGCCGACGCCCGGGATCATGAAACGACCGGCCACTCCTTCCGGGTCGCCCATTACGCCGTGGCCCTCGCCCGCAACATGGGCCTTAAAGGCGCGCAGCTAAAGGCCATCGAGTGGGGCGCCCTGCTCCACGACGTGGGGAAGATGGTCGTTCCCGACGACATCCTCAGGAAGAGCGGGCCGCTCACCGACGACGAGTGGCACATCATGCGCCAGCACCCCAGCTGGGGTTTCGACATGCTGGCCGAGGTCGGCTTCCTGCAGCAGCCGGCGCTGGAAATCGTCTACAGCCACCACGAGCGGTGGGACGGCCAGGGCTACCCGCGCGGCCTCTCCGCCGAGAACATCCCGCTCGCCGCCCGCATCTTCGCCGCCGTCGACACCTACGACGCCATCACCTCCGATCGCCCCTACCGGAGGGCGCACAGCCATCACGCGGCGATCAGCGAGCTGCAGCGGGTCGCCGGCCAGCAGCTCGATGCGCGGGTGGTCGAGGCCTTCAGCCGCATCCCCGAGGTCGAGCTGCGCCGCCTGCGCGAGCTGTGCAAGCGCTTCCATCCCGGCCTCGCGCTCCCCTCGGACCTCTTCATCGGTCTCGCCGAGGTCGGTCCCGGTCCCAAGCGCGCCGAGGATGTCCGGGCGCGCTAAGAACCTTCAGGGAATCCCGAACCTCTTCCTCTTCTCCCATAAAGCCTTGCGGCTGATCCCGAGGAGCTCCGCCGCCTCCGTCTGGTTCCCCCGGGTGTAGGCGAGAGCGCGGCGGATCGCCTCCTGCTCGATCTCGACGAGCGGCCGCGGCCGGCTCTCGATCGCCTCCCGGGGCGGCGGCGGGGCGAGCGGCGGTGGGACGTCGTGCGCGCCGCCCGCCGCCATCACGAGCGTCCGTTCGAGCAGGTTGCGCAGCTCCCGCAGGTTTCCCGGCCAGGCGTAGTCGGGGAACCAGTCGAGAGCGGCGGGCGCGAGGGTGAGGCCGGGGCGGCCGAAGCGCTCGCCGAGCTCGGCCAAGAGGTGGTCGGTGATCGCCGGCAGATCCACCTGGCGGAGGCGGAGCGGCGGCAGGCGGAAGGCGAGCACCTCCAGGCGGTAGAAGAGATCCTGGCGGAAGGCGCCGCGGGCCACCCGCAGGGGAAGGTCTTCGGAGGCGGTGGCGATGAAGCGCACGTCGGCTTCGACCTCGCTCCCACCGAGGGGAGCGTAACGGCGCTCGGAGAGCAGGCGGAGGAGCTTCCCCTGGATGGCGAGCGGCAGCTCCTCGATCTGGTCGAGGACGAGGGTGCCGCCCGAAGCCCGCGCCACCCGCCCCTCGATCGACCGTTCGGCGCCGGTGAAGGCGCCGGCCCGGTAGCCGAAGATCTCGCTTTCGAAGAGCGAGCTGGGGAGGCTCGCCACGTCGACCTCGACGAGCGGCCCGGCCGCCCGGCGGCTCCCGGCGTGGAGGGCGCGGGCGAGGGTCGAGCGGCCGCTTCCCGGCTCGCCCAGGAGGAGCACGGGCGCCTCGCTCGCCGCCGCCCGCAGGATTCCCGGGAGCGCCGCGGCGAGCGCCGGAAAATCGCCGGTCAGACGGTCGAGAGAGAGGGGAGTCGCCGCTCGGATCGGGTTATGCCGGCTCTAGGCCGGTCCGGAGAGGAAGTTCTGGGTGACGTCCGGCGCGTCCGCCCAGAGGCGCTCCAGGGCGTAGAAGCCGCGGGTCTGCCCGTCGAAGACATGGACGACGAGGTCGCCGTAGTCGAGGAGAACCCACTGGCCGCGGTTGTAGCCCTCGATGTGCAGCGGCCGCGCGCCCTCGTCCCGCAGGCGCTCTTCGATGCTGTTGGCGATCGCCTGCACCTGGCGCTCGCTGGTGCCGCTGCAGATGAGGAAGTAGTCGGTAAAGTCGCTGATCTTCGCGAGGTGAAGGACTTTCAAGTCGATCGCCTTGCGGTCTTCGGCCGCGGCGACGGCTTCGCGGACCCGGACCGTGGTTTCTTGGGGAGCTGCTTTGGCTTGTGCCTTCATCGATAGAGCTGATATTTCCGCGCGTAGTCTAGCACCAAAGCCGGCATGGCCTCGGGCGGCGGCGACTCCCCGCGGGAGAGGATTCGGCGCAACTGGGTGGACGAAACATCGACGGGTTCCTGATGCAAGAGGAGGACCCGGCCGCTCGCGGCGAGGTCGCCGAGCTCGGGTGCCAGATCGGCCGTCTCCAGGTCCCATCCGGGGCGGGCGAGGACGACCAGGTGGGCGAGTCGCGCGATGTCCCGGAAGCGCCACCAGCGGTGAAAGTCGAGGAAAGAGTCGCCGCCGAGGAGCAGGTGGAGGTCGGCCTCCGGCATGGCCGTCGTGAACTCTTCCAGGGTGTCGACGGTATAGGCCGGCTTCCCCGGGGTGAGCTCGTGCGGGGAGGCGAAGAGCCCATCTTCCGAGAGGAGCGCCAGCTCGACCATCGCGTAGCGCGCATAAGGGGGCGCCAGCTCGCGGCCCGGCTTGTGCGGCGGCTGGGCGGTCGGCAGGTAGATCACCCGTTCGAGCCCGAGGGTCCGCCGCGCCTCCTGGACCGGCTGGAGATGGCCGCGGTGGATGGGGTCGAAGCTGCCCCCGAAGAGGCCGATCCGGGTCGTCTTCACGAGGCCTTCTTCGCCGCCGCCAGGCGCTGCTCCATCTCGATCACCAGCCGGTCCACCCCCTCGTGGGTCGCCGAGCTGATCTCCAGGTAAGGAAGGGAGCGCGCCACCGCCGCCTGCTGCAGCTCTGCCTGGCGTTCGGGGAGCGCGGAGTCGAGCTTGCTCCCCACCACCAGCCGCGGCCGGGAGAGGAGCGTGGCGTCGAAGGCTTCGAGCTCGCGCTCGACCGTGTCCAGATCCGCCGCCGCGTTCCCCTCCGGATTCGAGAGGTCGACCAAGTGGACGAGCACCCGGCAGCGCTCGACGTGGCGGAGGAACTGGAAGCCGAGCCCCGCTCCCTGGGCCGCGCCGGCGATCAGGCCCGGCAGGTCGGCGATGACGAAAGGGTCGTCCAGGAGACTGCGGGCGACGACGCCCAACTGGGGCACGAGGGTGGTGAAGGGGTAGTCGGCGATCTTCGGCCGCGCCGCGGAGACGACGCTGATGAGGGTCGACTTGCCGGCGTTGGGGAGGCCCACGACCCCGACGTCGGCCAAGAGCCGGAGCTCCAGCCGGAGCCGCTTCTCCTCGCCGTCGCGGCCGGGATCGGCCCGGCGCGGCGCCTGGTTGGTGGGAGTGGCGAAGCGGGCGTTGCCCCGTCCACCGCGCCCGCCGTCCGCGACCATCAGCTTTTCCCCATCGGTGAGGATCTCGCCCAAGAGCTCGCCGGTCTCGGCGTCATCGACGACATAGACGACATAGACGACGGTGCCGAGCGGCACCGGGATGTGGAGGTCGTCGGCGGTCTTGCCGGTCTTGTTCGAGCCTTCGCCGTGGCGCCCGCGGTCGGCCTGGTAGAGCGAGGCGAAGCGGAGGTGATAGAGGGTGTTTCTCTGCGCCTCCCCGACCAGGTACACCGAGCCGCCATCGCCGCCGTCGCCCCCCGAGGGGCCGCCGCGGGGGATGAACTTCTCGCGCCGGAACGCCATGCAGCCGTTCCCGCCACGCCCGGCTCGGACGTGGATGTTGGCTTCGTCGAGGAAGATCAAGGTGGGGAGGGGCCGGAAAGCCGGCCGGGCCCGAAAGATTCCGGGCCCGGGAGGCTACTCAGCCGTCGCTTCTGCGGGATGGGCGGGATTCGTGGCCGCTCCTGCTTCCGCCGCGGGCAGGATGTTGACGAACGTCCCCCGGCGGCCCCGGTTCCGGAACTGCACGACGCCGGCGATCTTCGCGTAGAGGGTATCGTCCTTCCCCATGCCGACGTTTGTGCCCGGGAAGAAGCGGGTGCCCCGCTGGCGGACGAGGATCGAGCCCCCCGTCACCGTCTCGCCGCCGAAGCGCTTGACGCCCAGGTACTGCGGGTTGGAGTCGCGGCCGTTACGGCTCGAGCCCTGTCCTTTTTTATGTGCCATGAGCTGCTGCTCCCTTGAAAGTCGAATCGGGTCGATCGTTCAGCTCTTCGAGCTGGCCGAGCTGGACGGCAGGTGGATGTCGTCGATACGCACCCGGAGGAGATCCTGCCGGTGGCCGTTGGTCCGCCGGTACTGCTTGCGCTTCTTCTTCTTGAACACCCGGATCTTGGGTCCGCGCATCTCGCGGACGAGGGAGGCGTTGACGAGCGCGCCCGCGACCAGGGGATTGCCCACCTGAATCGAGTCTTCTCCGCCGCCGATCAGGAGGACCCGGTCGAAGCGGATCGCCTCGCCCTCCCGGCCCGGCAGGAGCTCGATGTCGAGCACGTCCCCCGGGGCCACCCGGTATTGCTTGCCACCACTCTGAATCACTGCGTACATAAACGCTCCTCAACCGTCGGCGTCAAAAACGCGTGGACGGAGGAACTTAGCATGAGAGGGCTCCGCGGTCAATCCACTCGCTCTCACTGTATCCTTCCCGCGGCATGCTCCTCTACGGTTTCACCCTCGCCACCCTCTTCGTTCTCTTCTTCCTCGGAGCGCGACGGAAGCGGCTGACCCTGGGCGACGACGTCTCGCTCGCCTACACCGTCCTCGGGCCGCGCGAGGGGGAGCCCTGGATTCTCCTCCATGGCTTGGGCTCGGTCGGGTCGAGCTGGATTTCGGTGCTGTCGGCCCTCCGCCGCGATTGTCGCCTCGTCGTTCCCGAGCTCTCGGCCCTGGGCGGCACCCGTTCGCCCGGGGGAAGCTTGAGCCTCCACCAGGGGGCGGCGGCCCTGGCGCGGCTCCTCGAAGTCGAATTCGCCGGCCGGCCGGTGACCGTCTGCGGCCTCTCTCTGGGAGGCTGGATGGCGGTGCGGCTGGCCCTCGCCCGCCCCGATCTCGTCTCCCGCCTGGTCTTGATCGACGGCGGCGGCTACAAGTACCAGGATTGGGACCACGTCGAGGAGCTCGTCCGGGTGACGGACCTCGCCGGGGTCGAGCGTCTCTACCAGGCGCTCTTCGTCCACGCGCCCTGGGTCCTCCGCCACTCGAAGGCGGCGTTCCTCGCGGCCTACACCTCGCCCGGGGTGATCAGCATCCTGGACGGCACCGAGGTGGAGGACGCCTTCGACGACGCCGACCTCGCCCGGATCGACGTGCCGGCGGCCCTCATCTGGGGCGAACGGGACGGCCTCTTTCCCGTCACCACCGCCGAGGCCATGGCGAAAGCCCTGCCGCAGGCCACCCTGACGGTGGTCCCCAACTGCGGTCACGCCCTGCACTGGGACTGCCCGGAGAGCCTGGTCGCCGCGATCCAGAAGTTCCGCCGCGCTACCCGGCCCGACTTGGCTTAGAATCCTCTTATCAAACTTAAGTTGTGGAGGGACGTCATGGCGGCTCCCGAGTATGTCGTATGCCTCGATTGTGAAACCCCGGTCTATGTCTTCGAGTGGGTCGGGGAGAAGCTCACCGAGATCCTCTGCCCCGCCTGCGGCAACGAGGATCCGGAGCAGTTCATCCTGCCCGACGACCTGGAAGAGTTGATGGATTCCATGTAGGCCGCCGCCCCTTCCGCTTTCGTTCCCCTTGCGACCCACCTCTGCCCCCCGGGTAGAGACGCCCAGCCGCTATCACCGGCCTTTCCTTCACCACGACCGCCAGGGCGTCTCCAGCGCCGAGAGAATCGCAGGCGTCCGCGACCTGCGGAGACGCCCCACGTCCATGATCTCATCCAAGCGGACTCACCCTATTGACTGAGTGAGCGGCAGTGGCTAAGATCTTCGCGTCGGTTGGAATAAGAGAGAAGGACTCAAGGTTAGAACAGGCAGAAGGGGCGAGAGGGAAAGAAACCTGAGCCCCTTGAAACCAACCCTGATGAGATCCAAAGGAGGAATCGTCATGTACAACGGCACTTCACTGAACCGTCGCAGCGCCTACGCCAATCCCACCCCCTGGAACGCCTTCGAGGCTTTCAACCGCGCCTTCGCGCCGCTCTTCGCGGGCGACGCGGCGACCCCCGAGGAGAACGAGACGGTCGCCCGGGCCTGGGCGCCGCGGGTCGACATCCTGGAGAACGAGACGTCCTACCAGGTGACGGCCGAGCTGCCGGGGGTTCAGAAGGACCAGGTCGAGATCACCGTCGAGAACAACCTGCTCACCTTGAAGGGTGAGCGGAAGTTCGAGAAGGACGTCAACAAGGAGCAGTACCACCGGATCGAGCGCGCCTACGGGACGTTCGCCCGTTCCTTCACCCTGCCCAACCGGGTTTCCCAGGATCAGGTGCAGGCCAAGTTCGACAACGGCCTCCTGACGATCACCATCCCGAAGGCGGCCGAGGCGCGCCCCAAGAAGATCGAGATCGCCTGAGGCGTGAAGCACATAGGGTCGGCCGGCGCGGCACCGCCGGCCGACCCACCGTGAGATCTTTTCCGGCCCTGCCGCTCGGCAGGGCCGTTTTCTTTGGCGCGGGTCAGGTCTTGACGATCCCCAGCCAGCCGAGGACCGTCTGGACGATGAGGGCGAACGAGAGCAGGCTGACGAGGATGGCGATCGCCCAGGCGATGACGTTGTAGATCGGCCCGTTGACGTGCGAGCCCATGAGCTCACGGTCGTTGACCAGCCGCAGCATGGCGAAGAGCTCGATCGGCAGCAACAGGCCGTTCAAGACATAGACGCCGACCAGCACCTGGATGAGCGGCAGGCCGGGGATGAGCGCCACCCCGGCGCCTAAGACGATCAAGCCGGTGAACATCCCCATGAAGACCGGCGCCTCCGACCACGACCGCGATACCCCACGCTCGAATCCCAGCGCCTCGCTCATCATGTAGGTGGTGGCGAGCGGCAGCACCCCGGCGGCCAAAAGCGACGCCCCGAGGAGACCCAAGGCGAAGAGCACCTTGGCGTAGTGGCCGGCGATGGGCTCCAGGGCCTTGGCCGCGTCCGCCGCGGTGTCGACGTGGAGGCCGTGCGGGAAGAGCGTCGCCGCCGTGGCGACGATGATGAAGACCGCGACCAGCCCAGAAAAGACGGTGCCGACGATGACGTCGAAGACCGTGTAGCGGTACTCGTCGGGCGTCACCCCCTTCTCGACGACCGAGGATTGAACGTAGAGCTGCATGTAGGGGGAAATGGTGGTGCCGATGAGCGCGATCAGGAGCGAGAGGTAGCCGGCGTCCATCTGGAGATGCGGGTGGACGGTCTCGACGAGCACCTGGTGCCAGTCAGGATGGGCTAAGAAAGCGGCGCCGATGTAGGCCAGGAAGGCGAGCGAGAGGACGAGGAAGATCTTCTCCACCCGGCCGTACGAGCCGCGGACGATGAGGAACCAGACCAGCCCGGCGGAGAGCGGCACCGAGATGTAGCGGCTGACCCCGAAGAGCTCGGAGGCGGCGGCGATGCCGATGAACTCCGAGAAGATGATGCCGGCGTTGGCGACGAAGAGGGCGATGAGGATGAAGGCCGTCGTGCGGAGCGAGAAGCTCTCGCGGACGAGGTCGGAGAAGCCCTTTCCCGTCACCGCTCCCATGCGGGCGGCGATCTCCTGCACCACCCCGACGAAGATGCTGACGAGCACCATGGCCCAGAGGAGACCATAGCCGTAGGAGGCGCCCGCCGAGGCGTAGGTGGCGATGCCGCCGGCGTCGTTGCCCGCGTTCGCCGCCAGGAGGCCGGGCCCCAGCGCCATGAGGTACGGAAGCATCCGGCGCAGGCGCGAGCGCACCCGGGCGGGGCGCGCCGCCGGTTCGAGCCGTCCCGAGACCTGATCTTTCATCTTGAGTGCTCAAGCCGCGAACGACCGCGGACCGCGGCGATGCCAGATCTCGGGCAGCAGCTCGGCCAACGCATCGTCGACGGTGACGATCCCCAGGAGCCGGCCCTCCGCGTCGAGCACCGGCACGGCCAGCAGATTGTATTCGGCGAGGACGCCGGCGGCCTCCTCGGCGCGGTCCTCGGGGTGGACGGTCGGCACGTCCTTGTCCATCACTTCCGTGAGCGGGGTCGCCGGGTCGGCGAGGATGAGGTTCCGCAGGCGGACGATCCCCCGCAGCCGGTCGGGGTCCCCGGGAGTCATGGCATAGACCGCGAGGAGCGGGTCCGGCACCTCTTCGAGCCCGCGGATGGCCGCGAGCGCGGCGCCCACCGTGGCGTCGGCCGAGATCCGCACGCAGTCGGTGCTCATGATGCGGCCGGCGCTGTCCTCGTCATAGGAGAGGAGGGTCTGGACGTCGGCGGCCTCCTCCGGCTCCATCTTGGCAAGGAGCTGCTCGGCGACGTCGTCCTCCAGGTCACTCCAGGGCGTCGGCGGCGGCGGCCGGGGTCATCTCCTCCAGGATGTCGGCGGCGCGCTCCTGGTCCATGCCTTCCAGGAGGTCGGCCAGGCGAGCGTCGCTCACCTCCTCCAGGGCCTCGGCGGCGGTCTCCTCGTCGAGAGCGGCGACGATCTCGGCGCTCTCCCGGTAGGAGAGGGCGTCGACGATGCGCGCCAGGTCGACCGGGTGGAGCTCGGCCAGGCGGTCGTAGGAGACCTTGAGCTGGACCGGCGCCGCGCTCGCCAGGTACTGCACCTCGGCCCAGTCGATCACCTGGCGGCCCACGACGCGGCCGGCGAGCGCCCGCGGCCCCAGCCGGCGGAGCAGCGCCTGCGGGCTGATGTCGACTCCGACGACCCGGTAGATGCCGTCGACCTGGGTGAGCTGCACGTCGTTGACCCGGACGATCCGCCGGCCGGTGATGTCGATCAGCTGGTGATCTAAAACGTCCTGGCGGAGGAGAACCTCGCCGTTGCGTCGCGAGAAGGGCTGGAGGTCGACGGTCGACGAGGCGAGCTTGGCCTTGCCGTTGATCGACTGGAGGATGGCGGCGGGCACGAAGAAGCGGCGGCGGCGGTCGCGCACGACGAGGCCGGTGATCGTGGGATAGGGCTCCTTCCCCGTCATGTGCACGATCAAGTCCGCCAGGCGGCCGAGCTGGTCGCCGCTCTTGCCCTCGACCGGCAGGTCGACGATGGATGTCAGGAAGAGCATCGCCCGCCTCCTCTCTTCGCCCTTGGGCTGCCCCGGCACCGGCAGCGCCGGGAAGCGGGGGCGGGGAGGCGGCTTCTCCGACGCGCCTGTCAGGCGTGTCGGGTCAGGAGCCGGCGCCGAACCCGCGGCGCCACGGCGATGCCGGTGCCGGGGGCTGCCGGTGCGGGAAACGCACCAGAGCCGGTAGAGTTTCTACTATGTCCGTCGTCCATTAGATTCAAGTACAGGCCTTCCCGGCCCCTTCACCCGTCCACCCTGTCCGGAGCGATCGTAACACGCCGGGACGGCCCGGGGATGACGGCTTTGTGACGCGGTTTGCCGCCCCCCTCGCACCCTCAATGTTTGAGGGACCCGCGTCTATAGCGGGCAGACATGAAACAATCCTTCGTGATGGCCAAGAAATCTGTCCCCGTCGCCGGGGGCGGCGGGACCGACAACGGCCGAGGACAGGCCCGCCGGAGCACCGCTTCCCTGCTCGAAAAGATTATCCGGCTGTCGCTTTCCGCCAGCGCGGTCGACATCGCGAGCTACGAGCAGGATGACGTAGGGGAGCTGCGCGCCGGGCTGATGCCGGTCGTCGTCGAGATCCTGGAGGACGTGCTGGCGTTCCTCGATCGCCTCTTAGACCCTGAGGGTGGTGAAATCGGCGAAGACCTGGACGGCCTCGGGGAGCGGATCGCGGACCTCGCCTTCGTCGCTCGGCTGGAGCTGCGCCAGAGGTTGACGGGCTTGACCCGGCTCCCGGCCGATGCCGACTCCTGGCGGATCATCGCCGCCGCCGGGAGCTGCCTGCGCCAGGTCCAGAAAGCCCTCGCCGCGCTGGAGACCGTCGTCGCCCGCGCCGAGGGGATCGCGCCGGTCCTGGGCTTCCACGACGAGCTCGCGTTGGCCCTCGTCGCCCGCCGGGCCTACGCGAGCTTCCGCCGGCAGCTCCGCGCCGTCGGCCGGCTCCCCGGCATCTCCGATCGTCTGCAGGGAGCGGCGACCAGCATCGCCTACCTCTTCGACCTGGAGATCTACCGCGACCTGCGGATCAGCGACCGCGTCCAGCTCCGCCGTCTCCTCGAGCGTATCCTGCGCTGGGCCGGCCCCGACGTCGACCGCCAGGGCGGCGAGCGGATCTGGGAGGATCTCCTGGGCTGCGCCGCGCTCCTCGCCGAGATCTCCAAGCGCCAGGAGCTCGAAGAGCACGACGAGCGGGTCTGCCGGGAGATCCTCGACCGGCTGATCGCCGCGTCGAGCCCCGGCCCCGAGCTCCCCCCGACGTCCGGCCGCTCGTCGAGAGCTTGACCGGCCGGGACGACGACCTCGACGAGCGGATCTTCGACGGCCGGATCGATTTCGGCACCGCGGCGGCCGTCGCCCAGCGCGTCGTCGTCTCCCGCTCCCGCCAGCCCGCGCGTCGCGGCTGACGCGGCCTTCCGTTCCGCTCCTGTCCACGTCCGTTCTTTCCGCTAAGATCCGCGCGTGCTCTCCCTCTCCGACTTCCAGGCGGCCGCGAAGCGCATCCGCGGCCATGTCCGTCGTACCCCTCTCCTCGCGGCGGGACCCGTGCACGAGAAGGTCTCTGCCGGCAATCTCACCCTGAAGCTCGAATCGCTCCAGGTCACCGGCTCGTTCAAGGCGCGCGGCGCGGCCAACAAGGTTCTCACCCTCTCCCCGGAGGAGATCGGCCGCGGGCTCGCGACGGCCTCCGGCGGCAACCACGGCCTGGGGGTCGCCTATGCCGGCTGGCTCGCCGGGGCGAAAGCCACCATCTTCCTCCCGGAGAACGCTCCGCCCGCCAAGGCGGAGAAGCTCCGGCAGTGGGGAGCGGAGGTGATCTCCGTGGGGACGGTGTGGGACGACGCCAATGCCGCCGCCCTCGCCGCCGCCGAGCGCCACGGCTGGACCTACGTCCACCCCTTCGCCGACACCGCCATCATCGCCGGCCAGGGGACGATCGGCCTGGAGGTGCTGGAGGACGCGCCGGAGACCGCGGTCTTAGTCGTCGCGATCGGCGGCGGCGGCCTGATCGCGGGGGTCGCCGCGGCGGCCAAGGCGATAAAGCCGGGAATCCGGGTAATCGGAGTCGAGCCGACCGGCGCCCCCACCCTCTACGAGAGCGTCCGGGCCGGCCGGGTGATCGAGCTCGCCGAGATCCGCACGGCGGCCAATACCTTGGCCCCCCGGAAGAGCGACGCCCTCAATCTCTCGATCATTCAGAAGAACGTCGACGAGATCGTCCTCGTCACCGATGAGGAGATGCGAGCCGCCGCTCGCTGGCTCTGGTTCGAAACCGGAGTTGCGGCGGAGCTCTCTGGAGCGGCGGCGGTCGCGGCGCTCCAGGCGGGGAGGATTCGCCTGGAGGGCGGCGAAGCGGTCTGCGCGCTCGTCTGCGGGGCGGGAACGGATGGGATCTCGCCTACCGCTGGACCAGCTCTTCCCGAATGATCTTGCGCACTTCCTCGGCCGTCAGGGGGTGTTCGGCGATGTCGAGGTGAGAGCGCAGAGCTTCATTGATGAGAGTCTGGTAGCCCTACCCGTTCGCTCCGAGAGGCCCTTGAAACGGTCGATGATGACGTCGTCCAGGTAGATCGTGATCCGGGTTTTCCCCGCCTGGGAGAGGACGGCGCCCCGTTTTGCGTTGGAGAAATCATATTCCTTCTTCATATGCGCGTCCGGAATCTCCCCGCCCGCCTATTTCTCCTTCGCTTCACCCCGGCGGGCCGCTTTTTCCGCTTTCGGCGCCTTGCTAGTTCGGGTCGCCGGCGCAATCTCCGCTGTCGGCGCGGCTGTCGGCTTCGGAGAAGCCTTGACGGATGCCTTCGCCTTGGCGCTGCTCTTCGCGGCGGGCTTGGCCGCCGTCTTGGCCGGAGCCTTCGCGGGCTTCGGGGCCGCCGCGGGCTTGGTGGCGGCAGCCTTCTTCGCTCGCGGAGCGGCGGGCGCGGCCGCCGGCACCTCGGCGTCGAGCGCCAGGACCGAGTCCTCGCTGCCGAACTGGTTGGGGAGGAGAGCGTCCGGCGCGTCGTCGTTCAGCCAGCGCGCTCCGTCGAGCAGGTAGCGGAAGCGGTAGGGACGGCCGGTCGGGAGGGTTGCGGTGGCGGTCCAGCTGCCGTCGTGGTCGCGCTGCATGGGAGTCGCTTCGGGGTTCCAGCCGTTCCACTCCCCCAATACGACGGCGTGCTTGGCTTCCGCTTTGCCGGCGGGAATCTGGAACGTCACCCGGCACGAACGGCCGGTTTTCTCGTAAGTCTTGGTAATCATGGGTGGTTCCTCCGTGGTGAGCCGCCCTCGGGGCGCGGCGATGGAGGGGGATTGTACGTCAGGATCGTGCCGCAGTGCGGCGTTCTAGGGCGATCGGGGGCGATCTGTCTCGAAAATGCCTTATTGCTCGTAGCTCTCGACGATCTTGGGGTCGCGGGTCTTGGCCTGGTCGGGGTTCTCCCCGAACTCCCGCCGAGCCCGGCGCTGGCGCAGGAGATCCCAGCACTGGTCGAGCTCGACCTTGAGCGCCTGGTAGCGCTGGTGGTCCTCCGGCGAGCGGTCGCCCTTCTGGTCCAGTTGGTGCTCTTCGTCGACCAGGTGCTGGATGTGGTGGATGATGGTCTTGTCGTCCATAGGGGTCTCCCTTCGCGGCCGATTGTACCCTGCCTTGCAGGAAGCGAGCCTACGAGAAGATGCGGAACCACCAGCCGAAGATCTTCTTAATTGTCGGCGTCAGCCGGGTCCGGCTCCAGGCGTCGGCGGCCTTCTTCACCACCTCGCCCTGGGTGGGATAGGGGTGGATCACCGAGGCGATCTTTTTGAGGCCGATGCCCTGGGTGACCGCGAGGCAGAGCTCGCCCAGCATGTCGCCGGCATGGTCGGCGACCAGGGTGGCGCCGAGGATCGTGTCGCCCCCCTTCTTCACGTGGAGACGGAGGAAGCCCTCGTCGGCGCCGTCCAGGATGGCACGGTCGACTTCGCCGAGGGGGACGGTCAGGGTGTCGACCTCGATCCCCTTCTCCTTGGCGTCCTTCTCATACATCCCGACGTGGGCGATCTCCGGGGAGGTGTAGGTACACCAGGGGATCGTAAGGGCGCTCGCCTTGCCGCGGCCGAAGAAGAGGGCGTTCTGGATGACGATCCGCGCCTGGGCGTCGGCCAGGTGGGTGAACTGGAAGCGGGAGGCGACGTCGCCGCAGGCGAAGATCCGCGGATTGCTGGTGCGGAGGTGGTCGTCGACCTCCACCCCCTGCTTGCCGTAGCGCACCCCGGCCGCTTCGAGCCCCAGACTCTCGACGTTCGGCACCCGGCCGGCCGCGCAGAGGATCGCATCGGCCCGGACCTCCTGCCTCTGCCCGGCCACTTCGAGGGCGATCACCTTCTCCTCGCCCTCGCGGCGGACTTCGAGCATCTTGGCGTTGAAGAGGAAGCGCACCCCGTCCGCGACCATCGCCTTCTGCACCAGGGCCGCCGCGTCCTCGTCTTCGCGGATCAGGGCGTGGGCCACCAGGTCGACGACGGTCACCGTGCTGCCGAAGCGGGCGAAGGCCTGGGCGAGCTCGCAGCCGATGGGGCCGCCGCCGAGGACGAAGAGCCGGGCGGGGAGCGCGGTCAAGGTGAAGATCGTCTCGTTGGTGAGATAGCCCGACTCGGCGAGCCCGGGGACGGGCGGGACTCCCGCCCGGCCGCCGGTCGCGATGACGGCGCGGCGGAAGCGGAGGCGGGGGCCGCCGGGGCCGACCTCGATCTCCTCGGGCGAGACGAAACGGCCCTCGCCCAGGAAGACGTCGACCCCCAGGCTTTGAAAGCGTTGGGCACTGTCGGCATGGCTGATCTTCGCTCGCAGGCGCCGCATGCGGGCCATGGCGGCGCCGAAGTCCTCCTGGCCGGCGGTCACCGGGCCGCCGAAGAGCTCGGCGCTCCGCCGTGCCGCCTCCCAGGAGCGGGCAGCGCGGATCACCCCCTTCGAGGGGACGCAGCCGATGTTCAGGCAGTCGCCGCCCATCAAATGCCGCTCGACGATCGCCGAACGCGCCCCCAACCCCGCCGAACCGGCCGCCGAGACCAGGCCGGCCGTCCCGGCGCCGATCGCCACCAGGTGGTAACGCTCCTTGGGCAACGGGTTCACCCAGCCGGAGGGGTGGACGTTCGCGACCAGCTGGCGGTTGGATTCGTCGTCCGGCGCGATGAGAGTCTGGGGAAGGGCGGGCGTGGCGGTCTCAGGCATGCGGCTTCTCCCCTTTCGGTTCCGCCTTCTTCCCGGGCTCAGTGGGCTCGCCGATCTGCTCCTTGAGCGCCCGGCTCGCCACCCGGGTGATGATCGTCGTGACCGCCAGAGTGGCGACTAGGCCGACCCCCAACGAGACCCAATAGGCCGTCCCCTTCTGGATGTGGCCGCCCGCCGCCTCGGCGAGGCTGCCGGCGGCGTGGCCGTAGTAGACGTAGAGGAGGGTGCCGGGGAGCATGGCGAAACAGGCGAGCAGGTAGTCGAGGAAGCGGACCTGGGTAAGCCCCAGGGCGTAGTTCAAAAGATTGAACGGGAAAACCGGCGAGAGGCGGAGGAGCGTCACGATCTTCAGCCCCTGCTTGGCGACCGCCTTGTCGATGGCGGCGAAGCGCGGATTGCCCTCGATCTTCTTCTCGATCGCCCGGCGGGCCGCGTAGCGCGCGACGAAGAAGGCGCCACAGGCGCCGAGGGTCGCTCCAATGAAGGTGTAGAGGGTGCCCTGGACGAGCCCGAAGATGGCGCCCGCCGCGAGGGTGAGGATGACGCCGGGGACGAAGGCGACCGTCGCGACCGTATAGCCAAGGATGAAGACGACCGGCCCCCAGACTCCCAGGCTCGCCACCCACTGGGCGAAGCGGGGGACGTACTGCCCGGCCTGCCGTCCGAAAAGGAGGAGACCCGCTACGACCGCGAGGGCAAGGCCGATATAGAGGGCGATCTTCCCCCAGGGGCGTCCACCCTCCCGCGACGTCTCTCCCCGGCTCCCATCGTCTGCCATCTCGCCCCCTTCTGGAGGCCGGACTCTGCCCGGGCTTCCGTCAGAGTCGTACGGCGCGGTGTCCGTTCCGGATCGAAACGGTCAGTAGGCCGCCCAGAGCGCGGTGGCAAGGAGGATGCCGCTCATCCCCACGAGCATCGCCAGGATGGCGGCGATGTTCCCCCACCAGGTACCCTCCTTGGCGGTCTTCCCGAGGAGCATCAGCCCGACGAGCGAAACCGCCAGCTGAGCGAAGCAGAACACGGCCGTCAGACCGTCCGAGAACGGCTGGTCGGCCGGCTTGTGGTGCACGACGCCGAAATTCGCGCCCATGAGGACGACGCCGACGACGAGGACGGCCGCGGTAATCCAGTCCCAGCGGGTGGGACGCTCCAGCTCTTTGAGCGAGGGCAGCTTGAACCGAGATGCCCGGGGTGCCTTCAACGCCTCTCCCATCGTTTCTCCTTGCTCGCTTCTGCCAAAAGATCGGCACGGATGCTAGCACAGAGAAGGCTCTCTGGAAGGGGCGGCAACGACAGAGCTTCCGCTGCCGCGGTGCACTACGAAATGTGCATCTCTGGCATGGAGAGCAGATCACTGCGCATCAGAGCCTCTTGAACACCAAGCACCAGAACACCTTCCACGATCCCAAGGGAGACTGGCAGCTCTCGAAGGTCGCCCTCGCCTACATCGGCGGCATCCTGGCCCACGCCCCGGCTTCTCGGCGGTGACGAACCCGCTCGAAAAGGACGAGGTGGTGAAGGAAGGGGGCGCGACAGGAGGAGGGGCGCCCAGGCTGTACAGCCCGAATCGATTCCTCTCTCTGTCTACGCTCGAAGTGCCGGGAAGTTCTCCTCGCACGCCCCCTCAGGGAGGCGGTCCGGCCTCGGCCTTCTTCTTCAGCTCCTGGAGCCAGATCTGGTGCTCCTCGTACATGTCCTCAGGGAGGAGGAACTTGTGGAGCCCCCGACAGTTCATCTGGCACCTAAAAGGTACAAACGAGCCAGATTTTTCCCTGGGAGCGCTGGCGTCCCGCCGGCATCAGTACACCGGCGGTATATACCGCCGGCCGGCGGGACGCCAGCGCTGCTCTGAAAAATGCCTCCTATGCCCTATGCGGCCTCCTTCCGGGTGACTTGGAAGCCGAGATCCGCGTTGGCATATCACTTCGTCCCGATCACGGATTCGATTCTCTCCCGGGCGATCGACGTCCAGGGAGAGTTGCCGACGCCCCCTCGCTCCGCTCCGGGTTGAAGCGCCTCCTACTGCGGCGCGATATAGCCGACGTTCAGGTCGAGCCCCTCGAATCGTTCGGCCGCCACCCCGAAGGTCAGACCGAGCACTTCCTTGGGGATGGCCTGAAAGCCCTCGGAGATTCCGATGTCGTTGGGGGAGCTGTTGTTGAAGATGACGAGCAAGCGCAGCGTCTCCTCCCCCACGTTCTGAATGTAGTGGAACCAGCCCTGGGGAAGGATCGCGATCTGCCCGGGCTCCAAGTCGAAACGTTCCCACTCGCCATCCGGGAAGGCGAGGCCGAACCGGGCCTTGCCGGCCAGGCAGTAGTCGAGCTCGGCGGCATCCGGGTGCCAGTGCGGGATGCGCACGGCGCCGGGCTCCAGGGTCAGCAGGTAGATCGCGAGGCCGTTGCCGGCGAGGTTGGGGAACGTGCCCTGGTTGGCCTCCTGGATCTTCCCTCCCTTGGCCACCACCTGCGGCGGGCAGCCCGCGAGATCGAACTTGAACGGCGATTTGCGCTCCATGGTCTCCTCCCTTCTTTAAGATGGAGGGATAATTCTACCCAATTGTCAGGCCTTGGCCAGTGGTAGGCTGAGCCCTGAGAGGACGCCATGGCCGATTCCACCCTACCCGAAGTCTGGCTGCGTGGCCCTCTCGAGGCCACCGCGGGTATTTCGCCCTACTTGCGGCCCGTGACGCACGCTCTCCTCCAGGCCATGGAAGACGTCCGCCGGGTCGTCGCCCCGCTCTCACCGGAGCAGCTCTGGGCGCGCCCCGGCGGCGCTCCCTCGGTGGGCTTCCACGTCCGCCATGCCGTGGGGAGCCTCGACCGGCTCTTCACCTATGCCCGCGGCGAGGCTCTCTCGGCGGCGCAGCATGCGTTCCTCGCGAACGAGGCGGAGCCCGGCGAGGCGCCGCCTTCGGCGATCGAGCTGGCGGCGGCGTTCGAGCGCCAGGTGGAGCGCGCCCTGGCACAGCTCCGGGGGACGGCGGAGGCGACTCTCTTCGAACCGCGGGGAGTGGGCCGGCGGGAGCTGCCTTCGAGCATCTTCGGACTGCTGGTCCATGCCGCCGAGCACACCCAGCGACATGCCGGACAGATCGTCACGACCGCTCGGATCGTCGAGGGTCTAGACAGTCGGCCTTCTCTGTAGTAATTTCGCCATAGCTTCTTAATGGAGCTGTTCGCGCGGGCCCGCGACCCTAAAACTTTGAGCAGGAACGCTCCCTTGTGGAGCAAGGAGTCGCGTGTGAAGAAACTCATCCTCCAGGCCTCGGCGTGGGCCCTCTTCGCTCTCGCCGTGCTCGCCGTCCCGGCATCCGTCTTCGCCCAGGCCCTCCCCACGGTCGCCAATTTCGTCAGCTTCCTGGACGAGCGCTGCTACCAAATCCCCGGCCAGTCGCCGATCAACGTCCCGCTGCAGCTCAGCCACCTGAACCCGGTGTTCAAAGGCTTCCCGGTCCAGAACGTCGTCCTTCAGGAGCCCCAGCAGCTGTGCATGCCGGTCCAGAAGAACAACCTGGTGCCGCCGCCGGACGTCCTGCCGTACCTCCAGTTCGTCGACTGGAAGTGCTATGGCCTCAAGGGACCGGCGCTCAACTTCCCGGTGAATATCAATCAGCTCAATCCGGTCATCCAGTCGCTCTTCGGCCCCACCGACCACGTGACCGTCCAGGATCCGCAGCAGCTCTGCGTACCGGTCGCCAAGAACGGCGCCGTGCTGCCGCCGGCGGTCCAGCATCTCGTGCAGTACCTGGACGTCGAATGCTTCCGGATCACCGCCACCACCCCGGTACCCGCCGGAACGGCGATCACCCTGACTCATCTGAACCCGCTGTTCACCTTCCTGCCGCCGGACCTCACCAGCTTCACCGGGCCGACGGCCAATCAGCTCTGCGTGCCGGTCGCCAAGAACCAGCAGACCCCGCCGCCGGACGTCCTGCCCTATATCCAGTTCTCGGACGTCCTCTGCTACAACCTGACCGGTCCGGCGCTCAACAGCAGCCTCCGGCTCGACCACCTGAACCCGGTGCTCATCGGGATGGGGTTGCCGCCGGAGTTCGTCCCCGTCACGGTGACCCAGAAGCTCTGCGTGCCGGTCGCCAAGAACGGCATGTTCCCGCCGCCTTCGGTCCCCACCTCGGGTGGCACGGGAACCCTCAAGCGGTAAGAGCGAGAAAAAGTCTCCCACAGGGCGGCCCGGCGGCGGGCCGCCCCGGCGAGGGCCCCCCGGAGCGATCTCCGGGGGGCCGGCTGGCGGCAGAGGGGAAGAGAGAAGGGGGTGGGAAGCTTAGGAGCCGGCGAGGGGGTTCTGGAGGTGGGACTCGATGCGGGAGAAGATCCGGTCGCCGAAGGAGCGGGCCTTGGCGAGCATCGTCTTGAGCTTCGCCTGCTGCTCGGGAGTGAGCACCTGACGCACCTCGCCCAGAACCTTGGCGCGGGTCACTCCGAGGTTCCCTTCGGCCTGGCCGACGGCGGTGGCGGCGGCCTTGATCGCGGTGTCGTCCGGGGTGTCGGCGTGGATGGCGTCGAACAGCTGGCCGCGGGCGGTCTTGAGCGCCGTGAGCTCGGTCGTCAGGTCCGCCTTGTTGTTGGCGAAGATGGTTTTCACCTGCTGGACCTGATCCGGGGTCAAGTCGAGTTGCTTGATAATGTGGCGGGCGAACGCGCCGCCGCCCCGCAGGTGCTTCTCCGCCGCCTGGGCGAGGAGGAGGGCGGGGACCAGAAGGGCGACGCCGGACAGCATGAGGATCTTCGATTTGGTCTGCATGGGAAGGACTCCTTGTTTCTCGTTGTAGGAGGAGCACCGCGGCGCCCCTCACAACCGATAGAGGGGCCTCGCGGCTCTCCGGTTACAACCCATGGCGAGAATTTTCATCGCGGCCGAACGTAACCGGAGAGGGGGTGCCCCCGTCTCTGTACAATGAAGGGGGAACGCGCGGGGGTTCCCAGGATCTCCCATGACACCGTCTCTCGTCAGCACGCTCGCGATATCGACGATGATTCCCCTGGCGACCAGGGCCGACACCGAAGCGGCCGAAGCGGCCGCAGCGGACCACCGCGAAGCCCGCCTCGTGCGGGAGAGCCTGGGCGGCGACACCGAGGCCTTCTCGGCCCTCGTGCGCGCCCACGAGCGCCGGGTCTTCCGCCTGCTCGGCCGCTTCTTCAGGCGTCCCGAAGAGGTCGAGGACGCCGCTCAGGAGACCTTCCTGATCGCCTGGCGGAAGCTCTCGACCTACCGTGCCGAGGCGCCTTTCGAGCACTGGATCACCCGCATCGCGCTGCGCTCGGCCTACGATCGATTGCGCCGGCACGGCTTCCCCACCGAGCCGCTCGACGAGACGACCGACCCGGCGGCCCCGGCCACCGATCCCACCGCCCGGCTGGAGGTCGAACGGCTGCTCGCCCGCCTATCCCCCACCGACCGTTTCCTCCTCACCCTGCTCGAAGGGGAGGGCTGGTCGGTCGCCGAGATCGCGGAGAAGCTGGGCTGGACGGCGGTGAACGTCAAGGTCCGCGCCCATCGGGCGAGAAAGCGCCTGCGGCAGATTCTCGAGGAGGGGCAAGTATGAGCTGCCATCGACTGCGCCACCGGCTGCTCGCCGGGCAGAACGCCGCGGATTGGACCGCCCATGTCGAATCCTGCCCGGAATGCTCCCGCTTCGCCTCCCGTTGGGAGCAGGCACGCGGGGCGCTGGGCCGGAGCCCCAGCGACGTCGAGCCTCCCTTGGCCTTCGCCCACCGGGTGGTCGCCAACCTTCCCGCTCCGGCCACCGCGGAGGAAATGCTCGGCCGGTTCGCCTTCCGCGCCTTACCCGCCGCCGTCCTCCTCGCCCTCGTCCTCGCCTGGGTGGGTCTCGACCAGGCGCCGCTTCCGGCCACCGGCCTCCTCGCCGAGGAGCCGAGCGCGGAGGAGCTCCTCACCTACTCCGTGCTGGCCCACGAAGGGGTGCCGATCCCCGCCGTCCGTGCGGTCCAGAACGTGGAGGCGCCACGGTGAGGCGCCTGACGGCCGCCATGGTGATCGCGGCGCTCTTCCTGGTCGGCGTGCTCGTGGGGGTGCTCGGCACCCACGCCTTCTATCTTCACGAGCTCCGCCAGCCCGGCGGCCTCGCCGCCTTCGGCACCCGTCTCCTCGCCCGCGACCTGAATCGCCGGCTCGACCTGAGCTCGGCCCAACAGGCCCAGGTCGAGACGATCCTCAAAGACACCCAGGCCGAGAGCGCGGCGCTCCGGCGGGACGTGATGCCGCGGGTCTTCGCCATCCTCGATCACGCCCACGGCCGGATCGACGCCGTGCTCACCCCCGAGCAGCGGGCCGAGTTCAAGCGCTACCAGGCGCGGCACCGCTACCGGCTGCACCGCTTCTTCTCAGGCGGCTAGAAAACCGTTCAGTTCTTCCAGATCGCCTTCCACCAAGGTTCGGGATTCCTCCTTGCCGCCGACGCCGCCGACTTTCGCCGGCAGGCTCATCTTGCCGCGGATGGTGTCGATGCTCCAGCCGGTCAAGGTGGCCAAGGTCTGCGCCTCGCGGTCGAGCCGCTCGGGCAGCTCCCGCCGGTAGGTGGCGGCCGCCTCGCACGAGGCCTCGCCTTTCCAGGGATGGCGGAGAACGTAGCGGCCCTGGTAGTTGTCGGTGTCGGCGGTCTCCTGGAAGACCAGATCCTCCGGAAAGTGCGCGGCGTCGTAGCGCACGTGGAGCCGGGAGAGGAAGACCTGCTGGGCGCCGGAGCCTGGGATCGGCCGGCGGAATCGATTGGGCTGCGGCGGGATCGGACCGCCGCCATTGCCGTTGCCGGTGCCATTGTCCCCGAGCCAGAAGACGCCGAGTTGCTGCAACTCGTCTCTCGACAGCGGATCGGCGGCGCAGGGATCGCACCAACCCATGTTCCAGGCGTATTCGAGGAAGACCGTCCGCATGCCCTCCTTCTTCACCTGCTCGGAAAAGAGCGCCTTGTAAAACTCCCCGAACTGATCCTTGACGAAGAGCGGGACGTCCTGGCCGGAGGGCAGCTTGACGGTGCGATAGTTGGTCGTCTCGACCCGCCCAGTCTTGGTGAGCGCATAGATGAAAAGCTCCTGCGGACCGGCGGCGTTCACCATGCCGAGGCGGATGGGGAGCATGAATTTCGGCGATTCGTAGGCGACCTGGATCGGCCGGAGGTAGGTGAAGCCGAGCTTTCCCTGCTCTTTCAGGTTGACCTTGGCGACGAAGAAGTGCATCCCCTGCTTCAGGTAGCTGCCGAGCACCCGGGAGGCTCCCGCCGGGATGCGGTAGCCGCTCTCTCGAAGCCAGGTTTCGAGGCCGTCGCTCTCCTTGGCGGAAAGGATCACGATGTCGTACTCGCCCACCGTGTAGGTCGCCTCGATTTTGACTCCCAGGCTCTTCGCCCGCGCGTCCCCCATGGCGGCGCCCGCCGGGGCGGCAGGCGCCATCATTCTCTGCGCCAACGGGTGCGGCCGGCAGGGGTCCGCGTCGAAATACTCGACCAATCGGGGGGAGGAATAAGCGTCCAGGTGATCGAGGAGGGCGCGCTCGGCGACATGGATCTGGCCGCGCTCCAAAAACGTCGGCACGGGAATGACGATGGCGAATTCTTTCAGATCCCCCTTGAAGTCGTTCGCCATGGTGAGCACGGTGCGGTCGCCGTCGCGCACGAGAACCACCTGGGAGGCCTGGTTGAACAGCTTGGTGTCGGCCTTGGCGACGTAGAAGCCGCAGAAGGCCGAAGCGGTCGCCGCGACGAGCAGACAAGCGGTGCCGAGCGGCAGAAGGGTGCGGAGCCTGGATCTTCTTTTCATGACGGTTCCTTTCTCGATTCCCGGTTTTCCTAGTTCTGCCAGATCCCTTTCCACCATGGCTCGTCCTTCTCCAGAGCCGCCGCTTTCACCTTCAAGTGCATCCGGCTGCTGATCTTGTCCAGATCCCAACCGGTCAAGGCCGCCAGGTTCTGCGCCTCCTGGCTCTGCCGCCTTCCGAGATCCTTGAAGTAGGTCCGCGCCGCCTTGCATTCATTCGGTTTTCCCGGCCAGGGGTGATGGAGGGCGTAGAGGCCCTGGAAGGACTCGTTGTCCGCGGTCTCCTGGAAGACTAGGTCTTCCGGGAAGTGCGGCTTGTCGTAGCGCAGGTGGAGCCGGGAGAGGAAGGTTTGCCCGGCGTCCCAGGTCACTCCCAACTCGCGGAGCTCGTCGGCTCCCAGCGGATCGCCGGCGCAGGGATCGCAGCTCCCCATGTTCCAGGCGTATTCCAGAAACACCGTCCGCATGTCCTCTTTCTTCACTTGGCGAGAGAAAAGCGACTTGTAGAAGGCCCCGAAATCATCCTTGACGAAGAGCGGCACGTCCTCCTGGGTGGGCAGTTTTACCGTGCGATAGTTGGTCGTCTCGACCCGGCCCTTCCGCGTCACCGCGTAAACGAAAAGCTCCTGCGGGCCGTCGGCGTTCACCATGCCGAGGCGGATGGGGAGCATGAACTTGGGCGACGTGTAGGCCACCTGGAGCGGGCGGAGAGTCGAGTAGCCGAGCTTCCCCTGTTCTTTCAAATTGACCTTGGCGACAAAGAAGTGCATGCCCTGCTTGATATAGCCGCCGAGGACCCGCTCGGCGCCCGGCGGGAGGCGATAGCCGTTCTCAACCAGCCAGGACGCGAGGCCGTTGCTCTCCTGGGCGGAGAGGATGAGGATGTCGTATTCGCCCACGGTGTAGGTCGCCTCGATCCGCACCCGGCTCTCGGCTTTGGCCAGGGGAGCGCTCGCGGGCCCGCCACCGGCGATGCCGGCCGCCATCCTGTCCATCCCCATGGGTTCTACCGCCTGAACGCAGGGGTTGGGGTCGAAGTATTCGGAGAGCCGCGGCGCCGAATAGGAGTCCAGATGATCGATCAACCCCTTGTCGGCGACGTGGATCTGCCCGCGGGAGAGAAATGTCGGCACGGGAATGACGATGGCGAATTCTTTCAAATCGCCCTTGAAGTCGTTCGCCATGGTCAAGACGGTGTGATCCTCGTCGCGCACCAGAACGACCTGGGAAGCTTTATTGAACAGCTTGGTGTCCGCCTTGGCGACATAGAAGCCGCAGAAGGCGTGGGCGGCGGCCGGGAGGAGCAGGCCGACGACGATGAGTGCAGAAATGGCGGGAAGGCTGGGAACGTTGAGGCGTTTCAAGGTGCCACCTCCAGAAGGGGGCGCGATCGGCTCCCGGCGCCAGGCATGGCGCTTCCCGGGCAGCAGGAGATCGATCAGGGGGACGAGCGGTGAACAGAGGGCGAGGGCGAAGAGCAGACCGTTGGTCCGGTAGAGGACGAACGTGATCGTTCCCGCGACGACCGCCACGAGACCGGCGAAGACAATGCGGCCGGAGCGCGCATCGGGGGTGGTGCGAGGGTCGGAGATCATGAAAAACGTGAAGAGGAGAAAGGCGCCGTTCGCGAGCTGGTGGAGGGGAATCGAAAACGGTGCCCCAAGCCAGAGGGCGCGGCCGAAGAGGACGGCTAGATAGAAACTGAGAAAGGCGTAGGTCACGTCCGAGCGCTCGGCGCGATTGACGACCAGGCCGCCCAGGCAGGCGAAAAGAAAGGCGAGAAACGCGGCGTTCCCCCATTGGCCGGGGGAGACCCAGATCTTTCCCGTGCCGACGATCATCGCCACGAGCCCGAAGTTCGTCGGGTTGAAGATGTGTTTGCCCCGCAACCGGAGGACGAACTTGCTGCCGATCGTGACGACCGCGGCAAGGACGGCCAGGGCCGCGGAGTTGCTTCGCAGGAGGAGACAGAGCGACAGCCCCGAGATGAGCGCGCTTTTCGGATCGAACGCCGGAAGATGGAAGAGCCGGGTACAGGCGGCCTGGGTGAGGAGGGCCGCGCCGAGGAGGGCGACGGCGGCCAGAGGCCGCACTTCGAGGTCGAGGCGGAGGACGCCATAGACGAGAAGCGCGGCCAGCATGGAGATCTGGTAGATCCGGGGATCGAGACGGTAGCGGCGGGTCATGGTGCGGTCTCCTCTCTTCCCTCTTAGACACACCGAACGGGAAAAATGCAACCGGGGTCGATTCGCGGCCCTCCTCTCCCCCCATCAGGTACACTCTCCCCCATGCGCTTCCCCCTTCCGTTCCTCCGCTGCGCTCTCCTCCTTCCCCTCCTTGGGCTCGGCTGCGCGAGCGGCGGCGGTCCGGCCGCCGATCTGCCCGCGGAGGACACCGCGGGCATCCTCGCGGCGGTTTACCGCTATCAGCTGGCACACGACGTCCGGCCGAACACCGAGGCGGTCTGCCTGTGCGCGCCGGGCGACTCGCGCGAGGGCTCAGACCCCGCGTCCGATCTCCTCCGCCGGTTCGCCGGCGAGCCCAAGCCGGTGCTCGCCTGCTCCGCCTGCACGGTCGAGGAGGCGCGGGTGATCGAGAAAAAGAGCGGCAAGGCGGCCTTGACCCTCTATGTCGGGAGCTTCCGTCCGCTCCTCTCCGGCGAGGTGGAGGTCGAGGGTGGCGTTCGGGCGGGGCGCTTCTCCTCCACCCACCTGCGCTACCGGGTGGTGCGCCAGGGGAAGGACTGGACGGTCACCGACGCCCTCGGTCCCCAGGTTCCGTAAGCGCGGGGTCGGGGAGTCTTGCCACCTCTTCGCTGTGGATTACTCTAGCTATAGCTATGCTGGAGAGCCTGAGATGAAGACCGTACAGATGACGTTGGACGAGTCCCTGGTCGAGGAGGTCGATCGCGCGGCGGAGGCCCTCGGCACGACCCGGTCCGCCTTCACCCGCGAAGCTTTGCGGGAAGCACTGGTGCGTCGGCGGGAGCTCGAGTTGGAGCGCCGGCATCGCGCCGGGTATGCGGCGAAGCCTGTCGTGCCAGGTGAGCTCGACGGCTGGGAAGCCGAGCAGGTCTGGCCGGACTGATGCAGCGGGGAGAGATCCGCTGGTATCGCTTCGGAGCCCCGGGCAAACGGCGCCCTGTCCTCGTCCTCACCCGGGACTCGGCCCTGGAGTTCCTCGGCGAGGCCACAGTAGCTCCCATCACCTCCACGATCCGCGACATCCCATCGGAAGTGCTGCTGACGGAAGCCGACGGCATGCCCAGGTCGGCTGCCATCAACCTCGATCATCTGCAGACCGTGACCCGAGACCGCTTGGGGGGAGTGATCACCACACTTGGCTCCGAGCGGATGGCCGAGGTTCGCACGGCGATGTTGTTCGCCCTGGGGTTTCCTGCGGATCGGTGAGGTAGTAGTCCAAGTACTTCTTCAGCGGCGGAGCCACCGCCGTAGCGACATTTTACGGCGCTTCCTCTTTCGCCCCCGGCGGCCTCCCGAAGCTCGCCTCGAAGGCCGCGATGTCGGCGTAGTACCGGCGGGCGATCTCGGCCGAGACCGGGTTGGTGTAGATCTCTGGCAAGGGGTGCTCGATCAGGTGGGCGATGGCCGCCGCCACCTCTTCGGGCGTCTGCGGCCGCATCGACCCGGTGGGCGGCGGGCCGGGCGGGGTACCGCCGAGGGCGTTGTTCGCGAAGGCGGTCGCGACGAGCCCCGGCATGACGAGCGAGACGTGGATGCCCGGGAACTCCCGGGTCAAGTCCATGCGCAGATTGGCGGTCAGCGAGTTGAGGGCGGCCTTGGCGGCGCTGTAGACCGAGCGGATGCTCGCGAGCGGCACCCGGCCGAGGAACGACGAGACGTTGATGAGATGCCCCGCGCCACGGGTCTTGAAGTGCGGCACGATGGCCTGCATCCCGTAGAGAGCGGACTTGGTGTTGACGGCGAGGATCTCGTCGAAGTCCTCGTCCGTCACCTCCAGAACCGGCTTCCCGATGCCGCGACCGGCATTGTTGATCCAGACGTCGACCTGCCCGAAGGCGGCGAGCGCCCGGTCGCGGAGGGCGAGGACGTCCTGCCGCCGGGTGACGTCGGTGACGACGGCGAGCGTTTCGGGTCCGCACTGCGCCGCGACCTCGGCCAGTTCCTGCTCCCGCCGGGCCGCGAGCGCCAGCCGATGCCCCTGCCCTCCGAGCTGTCGCGCGAGGGTGGCGCCGATCCCGCTGCTCGCTCCGGTGAGGACGATGACTTTGCCAGTGGCCATGAGGTCGCATGGTACCAGGATGGAGACCCGGGAGCGAAAGCGGAAAAGCTCCGCCGCGGCTGGCTGGCGGAAGCCGAGGCGCGCAGAAAGGTCTGAGACGGCCTCCAGCGGCCGCCAAGACCCCTCGAAGCTCGCTCGAAAGGTCTCCGGGACCGCCGGAACTCCCTGGAAACCTCGCCGAAAGCCCTCCGGGCACCGGGAAAACGTCTAGAAACTACTTGGGAGCCTGTCCGGAGTCGTCTCCCCTCCCTCCGGCGGAGTTTCGAGGGTCTCCCCGCGACTTTCCCGTGCCTGGAAATGACTTTTCCCCCTCTCCGCCCGACTTTCCACGGGCTCCGGACGAAGCCCGAGACGTCCCCAAGGAGTTTCCAGAGGTTTCTCCCGAGTTTGGAGAGGGACGAAACGAGTTTCCAGAGGTTTTCCCGGCTGGCGGAGAGAGTCTGGCCGAGTTTGGAGGGCTTTCCGCTGAGCCCGGAGGCTCCCCGGTCGGGTTTCGAGGGGTTGCCGGGCGGGCCGGAGGCTCCTCGGGCGGATTTCGAGGGGTTGCCGGGGTTGGCGGAGAGGTTTCGGAGGGGCTTCGAGGGTTCGCCGGGACTTTCCAACCCGTGTCGCCAGCGGTCGGCGCCGTCCGGGCTCAAGAGGCGAGCGCGGTGGTCGCGGCCTTTCGCAGGTCGGCGAGGAGCTGGCGCGCGAGCGCGGCGGTCAGGTGTTCCTTCCGGGCGGCGTCGCGGAAGAGGCGGAGGGCGCCGAGGCGCGCCCACAGGGACCTAGCCGCCGAAGCCGGGGGCCTGCCGCTCGCGCTCCGCCGGCGCTTCCGGCCGGCCGGGAGCGGTCGGGGCCGGGAAGGATTCCGGCTGGCGGATCGGCAGATCGTAGCGCCGGCGGATGGAGGAGCCGTGCTGGCGGACGTCCAGGCCGTAGACGTGGATCGAGATCGCTGTGCCGGGGCCGGGGTTGACGACGGAGTGGACGTCGCCCGGCGGGGTGAGGACGACGACCGATCCGGTGGGGTTGATCGAGGAGTCGAGGGGATGCAAGTAGGCGCCGCTCGCCTCCTCGACGACCTCGAACTGGACCTCCTGCTCGACGCCCTGGTGGACGCCGATGACGCACCAGGCGAGGTGGTCGTGGACACAGGTCGCCTGGCCGGCCATCCAGACCAGGGCGACGATCGAGAAGCTCCCGTCCTCCTCGGCGTGGAGGACGTGCTGGCGGTAGCGGGTGGGGTCGGGCTCACACTGCTCCGGGGCGAGCAGCCGGGGATGGCCGAGGAACGGCTTCAGAGCCTCGGCCACCCGGGTCCCGACCGCGGGCGTTTCCCCAGGCTCCCGAAACGCCGCGCGGACGCAGTGGACGAGATCCGGCAGGACGGCGGGGGCAGGCTTAGTCGGATTGACGGCATGGCTAGCATTGCTGGCGGTGGTGCTCACGGAGTCCTCCTCGGGTTGTCATCCAGGTCCAGCCGCCCGTCGATCGGGCTCGAAGGCCAGTCTAAGAAGCCGGGGTGACTTTGTCGGTTCCAGAGAGGTTCAGATCAGGGGAGAGCAGGGCCGGGGCGCCGAATCGCCGGCTGGCGTAAACTCGCACCCCGAGAAACCCCATGCCGCAGCTCTCCCTGGAACGCCAACCCTCCCGCCCGGGCCCCTCGATTCTGGAGGGCGCCCTGGAGCGCGTCGTTTTCGCCAACGAGGAGAACGCCTGGAGCGTCGTGCGGCTCACGGTGCCGGGGCAGGGGGCGCCGGTGACCGTCGTGGGGAACCTGCTCGGCGTCCAGCCCGGGGAGAACCTGCGGCTTGCGGGGGAGTGGATCACGGACCCCAAGTACGGCCGGCAGTTCAAGGTCGAGTCGTACCAGACGATCACCCCGAAGACCGTAGGGGGAATCGAGCGCTATCTCGGCTCGGGGCTCATCCGGGGGATCGGCAAGGTCATGGCCGCCCGGCTCGTCGCCCACTTCGGCATCGACACCCTGGAGGTCATCGAGCACCAGCCCGAGCGCCTGGCCGAGGTCGGCGGGATCGGTCCGAAGCGCCGGGGCGACATCCAGAAAGCCTGGGTCGAGCAGCGGGAGATCAAGGAGGTCATGGTCTTCCTCCAGTCGCACGGCATCTCGACCGGCCACGCGATCAAGATCTACAAGCGCTATGGCGCCGAGGCCATGGCCGTCCTCCGCCAGGACCCCTTCCGCCTGGCGACCGACATCCACGGCATCGGCTTCCAGAGCGCCGACCGCATCGCCGCCTCGCTCGGCACCGCCAAGACCGCCCCCGAGCGGCTGGCGGCGGGGGTCCGCCACCTGCTCTCGGAAGCCGCCGACCGCGGCAATGTCTTTCTCCCCCGGGCGAAGCTGATCGAAGAGGGGCAACGGCTCCTGGACGTCGAGCCGGGGCTCTTGCAAAGCGCCGTCGAGACTTTAGCCGGCACCGGCGAGGTGGTGCTCGACAGCGTCCCCGGCGCTCCGGACGAGGCGCGGGAGCCGGTCTATTCGAAAGCCCTCCATGCCGCGGAGACCGGAGTGGCGACCCGGCTTCGCGCCCTTCTCGCCCGGCCCGACCTGCCCTTCGACATCGACCCCGAGCGGGCGGTCGCCTGGTTCGAGAAGCGCGAGTCGCTCTCGCTCGCTCCCGCCCAGCGCGAAGCGATCCGCCGCGGGCTCACCTCGAAGGTTCTCGTCATCACCGGCGGGCCGGGGACGGGGAAGACGACTCTCGTCCGCGGCATCCTCGCCATCCTCGAAAAGAAAGGCCGGACCGTCCTCTTGGCCGCTCCCACCGGGCGCGCCGCCAAGCGTCTCGCCGAGGCGACCGGGGGCACCGCCGCGACTCTCCACCGGCTGCTCGAATTCGATCCCCGCACGCGCGCCTTCGAGCGCAACCGCGACCGCCCGCTCGGCTGCGACCTCCTGATCGTCGACGAGGCCTCGATGCTCGACACCGTCCTCGCCTTCCATCTCCTGAAGGCGGTGCCCAACGGCTGCCGGCTCATCTTCGTGGGGGACGTCGACCAGCTCCCTTCGGTCGGCCCCGGGCGGCTCCTGGGCGACCTCATCCGCTCGGGGACGATCGACGTCGTCCGCTTAAAAGAGATCTTCCGCCAGGCCGAGCAGAGCGCCATCGTCGTCAACGCCCACCGCATCAACCGGGGAGACCTGCCGCTCGCCGCCAAGGAGGGGGAGGCCGGGGACTTCTTCTTCATCGAGAGAAAGCGGCCGGAGGACGTCCTCGAGACGGTGACCGAGCTCGTCGCCCAGCGCATCCCGGCCCGCTTCGGGCTCGATCCGATCGAGCAGATTCAGGTGCTCTCGCCGATGAACCGCGGGAGCTTAGGCACCCAGAGCCTGAACGCCGCTTTACGAGAGCGCCTCAACCCGGACGGCGCCCCGGGCCCGCACGGCCTCCGGGTGGGCGACAAGGTGATGCAGGTCAGGAACAACTACGACCTGGAGGTCTGGAACGGCGACATCGGCCGGGTGGTGGGGATCGACGAGGACGAGGGGAGGCTCCGCGTCGAGATCGACGGCCGGATCGTCGACTACGATGCCGCGGCGCTCGACGAGCTCGTCCTCGCCTACGCCTCGACGATCCACAAATCGCAGGGGAGCGAGTACCCCTGCGTCGTCGTCCCCCTCCACAGCCAGCACCAGATCATGCTGCAGAGAAACCTGCTCTACACCGCCCTCACCCGCGCCCGCCGCCTGGCCATCCTCGTCGGCGAGAGCAAAGCCCTCGCCGCCGCCGTCCGCAATCAGCGGACGAGTGGCCGCTTCACGCTTTTGGCCGAGCGCTTGGGCGTGCCGTAGGCCCAAGCGGCCCTACGGCTGCGAGTCCCACGGCTGGCGCGACGGCTCGGGCGGCATGGGCGGCGCCGGCGGCATGGGCTGCCCATTCGGGGGCGGCACGCGGCGCCAGCCTTTCGAGAAGCGGTCGAGGAGGACGACGCCGATGCCGAAGAGCATCGCGCAGAAGACCACCACCCGGCCGACGCCACCGATCAGGACGCCGAAGAGGCCGAAGGGGCTGTCGTCGATGCGGAGGAACGCTCCGACGATCCGCAGGCTCTCGATCCAGCCCATCCCGAGGAGGGCCGCGAGATAGGGGTTGCCGGCGGCTCTCCAGCCGAAGCGGGACTCCGACCAGCGGCCGATCCGGTAGACCACCGTGGTGTAGCCGAGGAGCCCCACCAGGAAGACGACCACGAAGACGACGGGATAGAGGATGAGGAAGAGGCAACATGTAAGGACGGTCGCCAGAACGAGGGCCGGCACGAAGGCCAAGACGGAGAGGAGACCCACGCCTCCGGACTCCCAGGGCTCGGCGAGGAGCCGGCGCTCCAGGAGCTCGATCCGCGGCCGCGCCACGAGGAGGGTGAAGCAGACGAGGAGGATCTTCAGGAGAATCCAGAGGATCGTCCAGAAGAAGCTCGCGGTGCCGAAGAAGGGTCCGACGTGATAGTTGTAGCGATCGCCGCGCCGCCCGCCGAGCACCACGTCGCCCGGCGAGACTTCGGTCTTCGTCCCGTGGACCTTCGCCTGGGGGTCGGCGTGGATGTGCCCGAGAACGCTCGTGACGTCCCCCTCGACCTCCGCCTTGGGGCCGAGGTGGACCGAGCCTCCGACCGCGGTCACCCCGCCTCCCACCTTGCCGTTGATCCAGGTGGAGCCGCCGACCGATGCGACGTCCCGCTCGACCTCGCCGTCGACGTGGACCTGACCGCCGACCGCGACCACCGACTCGGCGATCTCGTGGGCCTCGACCCGGGTGCTGCCCCCCACCCGCACCCGCGGACCGATGCTGACCGCGGTCGTCGGCGGAGACGGCGGCTCGGGCACCTCGGGGGGTTCGGGAGGCGTCGGCTTGTCCGCGGTCGTGTCGTCGGATTTGTCGTCCGAATCCGCCTGGGGAGCCTCGCCGGTGGATTTCGGCGCCAATGTCGTCGACGCCGCTGGCGGCGCGGCTGTCGTGCCTCCCTCGGTGGGGAGACCGAAGAGCTGGCGCCTTTCGGCGGGCGGCAGATCGGAGAGCGTAAGGACCGGCGGCGCGTCGGCCACCAGCCAGGCGCGGACGACGCTCGGCGGCGTCGTCTCGCCGTTGATCGCGATGCTCCCGTCGGTGAGCTCGATCGTCTTCACCCCCACCTTCGAGGCATGCGGCTTGAGCAGCAGGCCGCCGCGCATGGGGAGAACCTCGTAGAGGCCGAGGATCGTCTGGCGCAGCTGGGCTCGCTCCGCAGAGAGGCCGTCCGGAGCCGCCGTCGGGCGGGACCGGTTCTGCGCCGCCGCCGGCAGCGTCGCCGACGGCAGCAGGGCCATCAGAGCCATCAGAGCGAGGAGGAGGAACCCGACCCTCCTTACGCGGCGCGGCTTCAAGGGGCCCGACTTCAGTGCGGCATCAGATGGGGTCCACATAGGTCCAGTTCCTCTCGCGTTGTACGAGCTCGTAGAGCAGACGCAAAGCCACGGCAGAGATCAGGAGGCAGGCCCCCATCGCGGTGGTCACGGCCGGAGATGCGAAGGGGGTCATGAGAGTGCGGGCGAAATCGCTGCACCAGCATCCGAGGCGGACCCCGGAGGCGATCCAGGCGCTCCCGGAGACCAGGGCCCGGGCGGTCAGCGGAATCAGGAGGGCCGGGCGGAGAAGGGCGAGGAGCGAGGTCAGGGTGGTGAGGAGCGCCGGCAGGCCGAGGGCCGCCGAGGCCAGCCCGAGGGCGATCCCCGCCCGGCCCCAGGGCGAGGCCAGGAGACCGGAGAGGCCGGCGAGGAACGCGGAGCGGCGCGCAGGCACCGGCGGACGGGAAGGACGCGCCGCCCACAGCACCCGATCGGCGAAGCCCGGGGCGGGGGAGGACGCGAGCGGCAGAGCGGCGAAGAGCGCCGTGAGCGCGAGGTCGGCCTGGGCGGCGCGGGCGTCGGCCGCGAAGCCGGCGGGATCGGCGCCGAATTCGCCGTTATCGTCGATATCGCCGATATCGCCGCCGTCCTCCTCGGCCCGCAGCCAGCGGTCCAGCAGATCTTCGTCCGGTCGCTGCATGATCCTCTCCTCAAGCTCACCCTACGAGACCGGCGCGCTCCCGGTTTCAGGCGCCCAGCCGCGCTCGCGCATCGTCTCCGCCAACTCTTTTCTCGCCCGGTGGAGGTGGGTCTTGATCGTCCCCAGGGGAAGCTCCATGGCCTCGCTGATCTCCTCGTAGGAGAGCCCTTCCTGATAGCGCATCACGACCGCCGCCCGGTACTCCGGCCGCAGAGTGTTGATGGCACGATCCAGATCCCGTGCCAGGTCGCGCCGCTCGGCCGCCGCCTCGGGGCTCTCCGCCGCCGGGTTGCGGAGGACGGCGGCGAGCCCTCCCCCCTCCTCGTCCGCAGAGAGCGAGACGAGATCCGGCGAGCTCCGGCGCAGGTGGTCGATCGTCGTGTTGTGGGCGATCTTGAACAGCCAGCTGCCGATCCGCCGCAGGGGATCATAGGTGTCGAGCCGCCGGTACGCCTTGACGAAGACGTCCTGGGCGAGCTCCTCGGCGGTGCCGGGGTCGCGCACCATGCGGAGCACGAGAGTGTAGACCGGCCGCTCGAAGCGGCGCACCAGCTCGCGGAACGCCTCCTCGGACCCTCCCTGGGCCCGGAGGGCGAGATCGGTCTCGATATCGCGCTCGTCCACGGGACCTGGTACGTGCCACCTCCCTTAAGGGTTCTCAAAAGAGAGAATCCGGTACACTTCAGGCGCCCGGCTCATCCGCTTCAATTCAAGGGAGGATCTCTGAAGATGCGAACCCGCCACGCCACGTCCCTCGCCCTGCTGCTCACCGCCACCCTGGCGACGGCCGTCTCGACGATCTCGGGAAGCCCCGCCCGCGCCGCGAGCCTCGCCGGCATCACCCAGCCCGACCAGGCCGAGGTCTCCGGCCAGAGCCTGGTTTTGAACGGCCTCGCTCTGCGCACGAAGTTCTTCGTCAAAGTGTACGTCGGCGGCCTCTATCTGGCGCACAAGGAGGGCAACGCCGGGAAGGTCATGGCCGAGGACGCGCCGCGGCGGATGGTCCTCTCCTTCCTCTACAGCGTCAAGGCCAGCCAGATGTGCGACGCCTGGAACGAGGGCCTGGCGGACAACACCCCGCACGCCGCGGCCGACGTCAAGAAGGCCTTCGCCACCCTCTGCGGCGACATGGAGGACATCCCCAAGGGGCAGACGATGACCCTCACCTATCTCCCCGGCCAGGGGACGGCGGTCGAGGTCAACGGCAAGCCCAAGGGCACCCTCCCCGGGAAGCCCACCGCCGACGCCATCCTCGCCACCTGGATCGGCCCCAAGCCGGGACCGGGAGAGGACTTCAAGAAGGGAGTCTTGGGCGGATCGTAGGGCCCTCGCCAAAAAAAAGGAGGAGCGCTATCGGGGGCGCTCCTCTTGGGAGGGATGAGAGGAGGAATTACCTCCCCGCTGCTGAAAATACTACCCGAGCCATAGCTTATTGTCAATAGGCTGTTTTACGTGAATCTCAGTGGAGCCGGGTGTAGACGACCCCGAGGATGGCGAGCCCGAGGAGCACCCGGTAAATCACGAAGGGCGTGAGGCTCTGGCGGCGGAGCCAGGCGAGGAGCCAGTCGATCACCAGGTAGCCCACGATGGCCGACACGACGACGCCGACCGCCATGGGGAGGAGGTCGGCGTGCGCCTCCCCCGACTTCATCAGCTTGAAACCCTCGAAGAGCGCGGCGAGCGCCGAGACCGGGATGACGAGGAGGAAGGAGAAGCGCGCCGCGGCCGGCCGGCTGAAGCCCAAGAGGAGGGCGGCGGTGATGGTGATCCCGGAGCGCGAGGTGCCGGGGATCAAGGCCAGGGCCTGGGCGGCGCCGACGATCAGGCCGGCGATGATGCCGACGTCCTTGATCTCCCGCCACTTGCGGCCGATGCGGTCGGCGGCGAAGAGGAGGAGGCCGAAGCCGATCGAGGTGCAGGCGATCAGGAGCGGGTTTCGCGCCTGGGTCTCGGCCAGCTTGTGGAAGGCGAGCCCGAAGAGGCCGGCGGGGATGGTGCCGGCGATGATCCCCCAGGCGAGCTTCCGGGGATCGAAGTCGGCGCCGGGGATGAGCTTGCCGGAGAAGAAGCCAGCCACGATCTCCGCCACGTCGGCGCGGAAATAGAGGAGCGCGGCGAGGAGCGTCCCGACATGGGTCGCCACGTCGAAGGCCAACCCCTGATCCGGCCAGTGCAACAGGTACGGGATGAGGATCAGGTGGGCCGAGGAGCTGACCGGGATGAATTCGGTCGCCCCCTGGACGATGGCTAGGACGATGGCATGAAGGATGGGCATCAGGGTCTCCGGTCTCCCCGGGCGAAGCCGGCGCGGGCGCGGCGATTGTATATACTTCGCCTCCGATATGGACACTCTCCTGGTCACCGGCGGCGCCGGCTTCATCGGTTCGAACTTCGTGCGGCTGGCGATCGGGGAGACCCCGGCGGCGATCGCCAAGGTGGTCGTCCTCGACAAGCTGACCTATGCCGGCAACCGCGCGAGCCTGGCCGGGCTCGACGGTCCGCGGCTCACCTTCGTGGAGGGCGACATCGCCGACCGCGCGACGGTCCGCCGGCTGTTCGCCGAGCATCGCCCGGGAGCGGTGGTCAACTTCGCCGCCGAGAGCCACGTCGACCGCTCGATCGAGGACGCCTCGGCCTTCGTCCAGACCAACATCGTGGGCGCCTTCGAGATGCTGGAGGCGGCGCGCCTCCACCGGGCGGCCCTCCCCGAGGCGGAGCGCGCGGCCTTCCGGTTCCTCCACGTCTCGACCGACGAGGTCTACGGCAGCCTGGGGCCGACCGGCCTCTTCTCGGAGACCACCCCCTACGCGCCGAACTCCCCCTACGCCGCCTCGAAGGCCGCGGCCGACCACCTGGTGCGGGCCTCCTTCCACACCTACGGCCTGCCGACGCTCCTCACCAACTGCTCGAACAACTACGGCCCCTACCAATATCCCGAAAAGCTCATCCCGCTGATGATCCTGAACGCCCTCGAAGGCAGACCGCTCCCCATCTACGGCGACGGCGGCAACATCCGCGACTGGCTCTACGTCGAGGATCACTGCCGGGGCATCCTCGCGGTGCTCGCGGGCGGGCAGCCGGGCGAGAAGTACAACCTGGGCGGCCGGAGCGAGCGGACGAACCTCGCGATCGTCGACACGATCTGCGACGCTCTCGAAGCCGAGCGGCCGGCAGCGCAGAATCAGGCGCTCCAGATGCGCGGCGTCCGGAGCTACCGGGACTTGAAGACCTACGTCCCCGATCGCCCCGGCCACGACCGCCGCTACGCCATTGACGACGCGAAGATCCAGCGCGAGATCGGCTGGTCGCCCCGCCACGACCTCCGCTCGGGCCTCCATGCGACCGTCCGCTGGTATCTGGACAACCCCGCCTGGTGCGAGGCGGTGCAGACAGGGCGCTACCAGCGCGAAAGACTGGGACTTTTAGCGGAGACCGCGAAGTGATGTTCAAGGAGCTCGCTCTCCCCGGCGTCATCCTGGTCGAGCCGAAGCTCTTTCCCGACGAGCGCGGCTTCTTCCTGGAGACCTTCCACGAGCGCAAGTACCGGGAGGGCGGCATTCCGGCGAGCTTCGTCCAGGACAACCAGTCGCGCTCGGTCAAGGGAACCCTCCGCGGCCTCCACTCGCAGCGCCAGAAGCCGCAGGGCAAGCTCGTGCGGGCGATCGAGGGCGAGATCTTCGACGTGGCGGTCGACGTCCGCCGCGGCTCGCCGACCTTCGCCAAGTGGGTGGGGGTCGTGCTCTCGGCCGAGAACTTCCTCCAGCTCTACGTCCCACCGGGCTTCGTCCACGGCTTCTGCGTCCTCTCGGAGATCGCCCAGGTCGAGTACAAGTGCACCGACTTCTACGCCCCGAACGACGAGCAGAGCGTCATCTGGAACGATCCCGACATCGGGATCTCATGGCCGGTCGCGGACCCGGTCGTCTCCCCCAAGGACCGCATCGCCCCCCGGCTGGCGGAGATCCTCGCGCTTTTGCCGGAATACACCCCTGCAGCATGACGGTGCCCGGCCCGCCCGCAGACCTCTTCACCGACGACGACCGCCGCCAGATGGCCGCCCTCGGCATCCCGCCCGAGGAAGTGGCCCGGCAGGTCGAGATCTTCCGCCGTCCCCCGGCCCCCATCCGCCTCCTCCGTCCCTGCCGGCTGGGCGACGGCATCCGCGCCTTGACCGAGGCCGAGAAGCCGCGGCTCCGCGAGCTCGCCCGGGAGGCCGCGGCGGAGGGACGGACGTCGCGCTTCGTGCCCGCCTCCGGAGCGGCGAGCCGGATGTTCAAGGATCTCCTCGCTTTTTTGAACGAGGGGACGGACGGGCCGGCGATCGAGGCTTTCTTCGCCGGCCTCGATCGCTTCGCCTTCGCCTCGTCGCTCCCGCAGCTCCCGCTGGAAGCCCGGCGGGCGATCCTCACCGCGCTCCTCACCTCGGCCGGTCTCGGCTATGCCGATCTCCCCAAGGGGCTCCTCCTCTTCCACCGTTACCCGCCCCCGGCGACACCGCGCACCCCCTTCGAGGAGCACCTCGTCGAGGCGGCGCGGACGAACCGGGCCGCGGACGGCCTCTGCCGGCTCCACTTCACCGTCTCGCCGCAGCACGAAGCGGGCTTTCGGGCGCGGCTCGAAAGCGCCGGCCCGCGGCTTGAGGCCGGGCTCGGCGCGCGCTTCGACGTCTCTTTCTCCCACCAGGCCCCGGCGACCGACACCCTCGCCGTCGATCCCGAGAACCGCCCCTTCCGCCAGGCCGACGGCTCGCTCCTCTTCCGCCCCGGCGGCCACGGCTCGCTGCTCCAAAACCTCGCGGACTGGGGCCGGGAGGGGGGCGACCTCGTCCTCTTGAAGAACATCGACAACGTCGTGACCGACGCCGGCAAGCCCGTGGTCGACGAGTGGAACCTGCTCCTCTTCGGCCTCCTCGCCGATCTGACCGGCCGCGCCCACGCCTTGGGCGATCGACTGGAAGAAGAGGGAGCGGAGCCCGCTCTTTTGGCCGAGATCGAGCGCTTCTTCGCCGCAGAGCTGTCGATGACGTTCCCTGCCGGCTCTCCCGAGGAGCGTCCCGAGGAGCGCGCCAGGCGTCTCGCCGACCGCCTCGACCGGCCCTTTAGGGTCGCCGGGGTGGTGCCCAACACCGGCGAGCCCGGCGGCGGCCCCTTCTGGGTCCGCTCGGCCGCGGGTGAGATCTCGCTTCAGATCGTCGAAATCTCGCAGATCGACCGCGGCTCCCCCGAGCAGTCCGCTCACCTGACCGCCGCGACCCACTTCAATCCGGTCGATCTCGTCTGCGCCTTGAGAGACCGCCACGGCCGGCCGCACGACTTAGCGCTCCACGTCGACCCGGAGACCGTCTTCCTCGCCGAGAAGTCGCACGACGGCCGTCCTTTAAGAGCCTTCGAGCGCCCCGGCCTGTGGAACGGCGCCATGGCGGGCTGGAACACGGTCTTCGTCGAGATCCCCGGCGCCACCTTCGCGCCGGTCAAGACCATCCTCGATCTCCTGCGCCCCGAGCACCAGGGGTAGAGCTCCCCTATCCGGTAGAACTCCCTATAGAATAATGGTGCGGGCGCATTTTCGTCCGCAAAGGAGAAGCCTATGCCGCCTACACCGCTCTGCCGCCTGTTCCTCCTTCTCGGTCTCGTCACCGCCCTGGCCACGCCGCTCCGGGCGGGAGACAACGTCTGGACTCCGCTGGGACCGGAGGGGGGAATCGTCTGGCAGGTGGTGGCCGACCCGGGTGCGCCGGGCACCCTCTATGCCGCGGCCGACGGCGGCATCTTCAAGAGCACCGACGGCGGCGCCACCTGGGCGCTCTCCAGCCGGGGCCTTTCGAGTTTCTCCGTATCCGGCCTGGTCGTCGACCCGCACCAGAGCGGGCACCTCTTCGCCATCGTCGCCTCCGAGGGGACGACCGACGGCATCTACCGGAGCACCGACGGTGGGGCGACCTGGCAGGCGGGCGACAACCCGCCGGACGGTTACGCCAGCAGCCTCGCCATCGATCCCCAGAATTCGTCGACGGTCTACGCCGGCACCGCCTTCGGCGGCTTCTGGCGGAGCACCGACGCCGGGAAGTCCTGGCAGAAGCGGTCCAATCCCGCCCTTTTCTTCGAGTCGGTGATCGCCGATCCCCTGCACTCCGGAACGGTCTACGCCGGGAGCGCCGGCAGCGTGGCCTTCGCCAAGAGCACGGACGGCGGCGCCACCTGGATCAACGAGAGCGGCGCTCTCCCCAGCGAGCGGAGCGGCCGTAATGTCATCCAGCTCGCCATCGACCCGGAGTCGCCCGCGATCCTCTATGCCGCGGTCAACAACCTCCATGGCAAGCCGGACCAGCTCTTCCGCAGCCGGGACGACGGGGCGCACTGGCTGCCCGTCGCCGCGGCGGGGCCCGCGGGCCCCGGAGGCACCTTGCGATTGCCCCTAGCGACCGGCCCCGGTGGCGCCGTCTACGCGGGAGCGGTGCGGAGCCTCGACCATGGCCTGACTTTCACGCCGGTGACCCTGGCCCCCGGTGAACCCATCAGCCGGAGTGTCTCGCCGACTTCCCCGACCACGGTCTACGCCGCGGGCACGGACGGAGTCGACAAGAGCACCGACGGCGCGCTCACCTGGCAGCGGATCGTCCACGGCCTCACCGGCACCGCGATCACCGCCGTCGGGGTCCCTCCCACCGGCCTGCCCGTCTACGCCGGGGTGACAGGCCTGGGCATCGTGCGGACCCGGCCCTCCGGCCGCGGCTTCGTGCCGGTCGGCTCCAACCAGCTCCTGCCGCCGGACCGGTTCTTCTTCGATACCGCGGACCCGGCTCTCCTCTACGCCCATAACACCAACCAGACGACCCGGAGCACCGACGGCGGCCGGAGCTGGCAGTTCCTCACCCTTCCCGCCCCCCCCAAGAACTGCGCTCCGTCGGCGATCCGGGCCTTCGACGTCGCGCCGGCCCTGCCGGGCCAACCGAACGGGGCGGTCTACGCGGGGGTCAGCCTTCCCGGTGACCAGGCTTGCCGGGGGTACTGCACGGCCTATAAGAGCCTCGACCGCGGCAACACCTGGTCGTGCCTGCAAAAGCTCCCGGCGACGGGGCTGAGCAGCTTCGCCGTCGCTCCCGGAACGCCCTCGATCGTCTACGCCAGTGAAGGCCAGCGCCTGTGGAAGTCGATCGAGGCCGGCGCCACCTGGATCCGCACCGATAGCAGCCTTCAGCACCTCGCCGCCGGCTGGGACCTGGGAGCCGTCGATCCCACCGACGCCCAGACCCTCTACCTGATCTCGAACGTCGGCCTCTTGAAGAGCAGCGACGGTGGCTTCACCTGGGCGCACGCCGGCCCGGGCCTGCCGACCTCCGGCCTCTCGACGGTGGCGATCGATCCTACGACCCCCACCCACCTCTGGGTGGGCGTCGCGTTCTCCGGCGTCTGGCGGAGCGTCGACGGCGGCCACAATTGGCACCCCATGAACGGCGGGCTGCGCGGCTTCTCCGGGTCGCTCGCTCTGGATCCCGATCATCCCGAGACCGTCTACGCGGCCACCCCGAGCAATGGGGTCTACACGCTGACCGTCGTACCCTAAAGCCATGATGATCCAATACCGCCTGCAAACGGCCCTCGCGCCGGTCGCCGCGACCGTGCCTCCCGCTCACCTGACGCTCCTCGACCTGGCGCCGAGCGCCGAGGTGCAGGCGATCCTCTCCCGTCTCGCCCCCTTGGCGGTCGATGCCGAGGGCGAGGCGGACTTGGTCGCGCTCCTGGACAGCCCCAACTGGCGTCTCCACCTGATCGCCGCCGCCGGCCTCCTCGTCCGCGGTCCCGCTCCGGCCACCCTCGCGGCCCTGTGGGACCGAATCGAGCTCGGCAGCTGGGTGGTCGCCCGGCTCGCCGCCACCGCCTTTCTCCTCGACGAGCGATTCGCCGAGCGGGCGAAGAGCTGGATCGAGGCGCGCTACGGCCCCCCGTCGCCCCCGCGCGGCGGGATCGGCGGCATCTGGAACGTCTTCGCCGGCCAGACCGCCGCCTCGCTCCTCGCTCTCTTGCAACAGCTGCCGGAGACCGAATCCTGGCTCGCCGAATGGGAGGCGCGGCCGAATCTCGCCGCGGTGCTTAAAGAAAGCGGCGAAGCCGGCAGCACGGCGCTCGACTGGCGGGACGCGATCTCGGCCGAGATCGGGAGGTTCGCGGCATGGAGACGACCGTAACCTTCTGGGCGATCCTCTTCGCGGCTGCGGTTCTGGAGGTTGCAGGCGACGCCCTGATCCGCCACGGCCTGCGCACCGGCGGCTGGCTCTCCCTTCTCGTGGGTTTCCTGGTGCTCGGCGGCTATGGGCTCTTCGTCAACCTCTCCCGGCTCGACTTCTCCCGGCTTCTGGGCCTCTACGTCGTCGTTTTCGCGGTCGTCGGCGTGCTCGTCGGCCGCTTCATTTTCAAGGAGAAAATCCTTCCCTCGACCGTGCTGGGAGTGACGATCATCGTGTTGGGCGGACTCGTGATCCATTTCGGGCCGCGCTTGCGGTAGGGAGACTCCGTGAGCCTGGCACCCCGCGTCCTCCTCCTCCCCGGCCTCTACAGCTCCGGTCCCGAGCACTGGCAGAGCTACTGGGAGCGGGCGAATCCCGACTTCCGGCGGGTCGAGCAGCGCGATTGGGAAACCCCGGAGAGAAACGAATGGGTGGAGACGCTCGATCGGGAGGTCCGCTCCGAGGCTACCCCCGCCGTCCTCGTCGCCCACTCGTTGGCCTGTTGCCTCGTCGCCCACTGGGCGGCCCGTCACGAGGGTCCCATCCAAGGCGCCCTGCTCGTCGCCCCGAGCGACGTCGAAGCGAAAGGCTTCCCCCCCGGCGCCACCGGCTTCGCGCCCATGCCCACCGCCCGCCTCCCCTTCCCCAGCATCGTCGTGGCGAGCACCGACGACGAATACCTGACCGTCCTCCGCGCCGAGCGCTTCGCGGCCGACTGGGGCTCACGGCTGGAGATCGTCGGAGTGCTGGGGCACATCAACTCGGCGTCTGGGCTTGGACGCTGGCCGGAGGGATTCGCGCTCCTCGATGAGCTCCGCAATCTTTCCACCGAGGCGTAGAGAGCCGCGAGGCGGGGCGAAGGCATCAAGGAGGGCTCCTCGCGGACCGAAAAGGGCTCCTCATCTATCGATAAACGCGCTAATCGAGCCGTCAAGGCGTCTTCGGCGCCATATTGGTCCACCTCCATGTCGACCGGTCCGGTTTCAAGGTCGCCAGCGTCATGAGTATCCCAATAGTTGGCGATCTCTTCGTAGGAACGACCCTCTGAGGCGGAAGCTCTACGTTCGCTCATACGCCACTCAACTCAATACCCCACCAACTCCCTCGCCGCCGCCACCACCCTCTCCTTGTCCGGCATCAACGCCTTCTCCAAATTCTTCGCGAACGGCACGGGCCGGTCGGGCCAGGCGACGCGGCGGATGGGGGCGTCGAGCCAGGGGAAGGCGGCGTCGGCCAGTCTGGCGGCGATCTCGGCTCCGAAGCCGAGGGTCATCTGGGCCTCGTGGACGACCAGCGCTCGCGAGGTCTTCTTGACGGAGGCAAGGACCGTCTCCTCGTCGTAGGGGACGAGGGTCCGGAGATCGACGACCTCCGCTTCGACCCCTTCTTTCGCCAGCTCCTCCGCCGCTTCGAGGCAGACCCAGGTGCTGGCGCCGTAGGCGACCATCGTGAGGTCTTTTCCCTTCCGAACGACTCTCGCCTCGCCCAGGGTGCCCACGACGTCGCCGGCGGGGAGGATCTCTTTCACCCGCCGGTAGAGGAACTTGTGCTCGAAGAAGAGGACGGGGTTGGGGTCGCGGATGGCGGCTTTCAAGAGCGCCTTGGCGTCGATCGCGGTCGACGGGCAGACGACTTTGATTCCGGCCGTGTGGGCGAACCAGCCTTCGGGGTTCTGGGAGTGGAAGGGGCCGGCTCCCACGCCGCCTCCGGAGGGGAGGCGGACGACGATGGGGCAGGGCTCCTGCCAGCGGTAGTAGAGTTTCGCCGCCACGTTCACCAGCTGGTTGAAGCCGCAGGAGATGAAGTCGCCGAACTGCATCTCGACCACCGTGGGGTGGCCCAGGACGGCGGCGCCGATCGCGATGCCGATCGTGCCGCTCTCGGCGATCGGGGTGTCGAGCACCCTTTTCGGCCAGCGGGCGTTCAGGCCCCGGGTCGTCCGGAAGGCACCCTCGAAGACCCCGATGTCCTGCCCCATGACGACGAGGTTGGGGTCGCGCTCCAGCTCCTCCCCCAGCGCCTGGTTGACGGCGTCGACGTAGGTCACCTCTTTGCCAGCCGGGTCCGGGGTGGCTCCTTGAGATGCCTTGGCGGCCCGGAGCACGTCGTCGGGGACCGGCGCGAAGACCGACCTCCAAGCCACGGAGGTATCAGGATAGGGGGTCGCGATCGCCTGGTCGATCGAGGTTTCGACCAGCTCGTGGATGCGGGCGTCGAGCCGGGCGGCCACCTCGTCGGTCAAGAGACCCTCGGTCGCGAGTTGGCGGGCGTAGGCGGGGAGCGGATCGGCGGCGCGGTAGGCGGCGAGCTCGTCGGGCGGCACGACTTTGAGCGAATCGTCCCCCTCGGCATGGCCGCGCATGCGGCCGAGCATGGCCTCGATGAGCGTCGGACCGTGTCCGGCGCGGGCGCGGGCCACGGCGCGGGCGTAGCACGAGGCCATGGCTTCGGGATCGTTGCCGTCGACCGTCTCCGCCGCGATGCCGTAGCCCAGACCGCGGTCGGAGAGGCGCTCGGCGGCGTACTGGAGGTGCGCCGGGGTCGAGAAGGCGTAGTGGTTGTTCTCGATGACGAGGATGAGCGGCAGCTTCCAGACGGCGGCCATGTTGAGCCCCTCGTGGAAGTCGCCGGTCGAGGTGCCGCCCTCGCCGATGAAGTTAATGGCGACCCGGTCGCTCCCCTCCTGCTGAAAGGCGAAGGCGCAGCCCGCCGCCACCGGGATCATCGAGCCCAGGTGGCTGATCATGCCGAGGTGGAGGATGCCCTCCTCGGGCGCCAGGTAGCCGTAGTGGAACGAGCGCTCGACCCCCTGCGAGAAGCCGGGCCCCTTACCGAGGAGCTGGCAGGAGAGGCGGTTGAGGATGGCGATGGGGTCCGGGCGGCGATCTTGGGCGGCATCCGGCGCGCCGAAGCCGAAGCCGGGAAAGGCGCGCGCCGGGTCGAGATAGACGGCGAGGATCGCCCCGAGGTCCCGATGGAGGGTGCAGAGGGCATCGCCGGGGCCGAGCGCGAGGCCGGCAGGCACCGTCGTCGCCTCGTTGCCCACCTCGCTGTACCACTTGGAGATGCGGCCGGTCAGAAGGAGCGACTCGAAACGCGAATCGAAATCGCGGGCGAGCTTCATCAACGCGTAGCGCAGGAGGCGCTCGCGGGCAGGGGCGGGGCTGGACGTAGAGGGTAGGGACTGCAAGTCCTGGGCAATCATGGCCGAAAGTGTACCGCACCCCGCGGGGAGGGCCTGAAGCCTTTCCGCCAGCCCCGCCAGCCCCGCCGGCCGAAGCTGGATTCATCCGGCGCATTCCATAGCCCGGAGATTTATCTCCGGCGGAGCCGCCGCAAAGAAAACCTGCCGGCCCCCCTACCCCTTCGCCAACGCCTTGATCGCCCGCTCCAGCCGCCGCCGGTGCCGGTTGTCGGGGTCCATCTGGAGGAGGATCTTGAGCGCCAGCTCGGCGCTCTTGCCGTCGCCCTTGCCGAGGAAAGTCTCGATCTGCTGGACCCCCTGCTCGATCGTCTCCTGGCGCCGATAGGCATTCTCCAGGTTGTCGATCTCGGCGAGCATGGCCCGCACCCGGGGGTGGTCGGAGATCGTCCGCTCGAACTCGTGAGCCACCTCGCGGGCGCCGAACCAGTCCTGGTGGTCGAGGAGGATGCGGTAGCGGCGCTCGAACTCGGCGATCCGCGTCTTCCTCTCCGCCTGCGAGCGGATGTCGTCCATCTGCGAGCGGTAGTTGTCCAGGGTGACCTTGGTGACCTCCAGGGCGGAGAGCTGCTGGTACTCGGTCTCCGCCTCGGCCAGCCGGCGCTCGGCGAGGAGCTCCTCCAGGCGACGGCGGCGTTCGCCTAAATCGGCCCCCTGCTTTTTGCCGCGCTCGGCGGTCTCGATCTCGGACTTGAGCGCGGCGGCACGGCTGGCGTCGAGCCGGGCGAGCCCGTCGAGCTCGTGGCGGGCGGCCCGGAAATCGCCGGTCGCGAGCGCCTCGCGGCCGAGGGCGAGCGCCTTCTCGGCGCGCTTCTCCTGCTCGACCTCGCGGGCGAGCCGCGAGATGGCGAGCTCGAAGTCGGCCCGTTTGGGATGGTGGGGCGCAAGCTCCAGGAGCGTGTCGAGAGCGAGCCGGGAGAGGGAGAGTTGGCGCCTCTCGATGTAACCGGAGAGAACCTGCTCGGTCTCCGCCACCCGCTGGAGCTCGATGGCTGCGTCCTCGGCCTGCTGGACCCGCTGCTTGAGCAGCTCCAGGCCCGGGGCGCGCGGATTGGCCGCCTCCATGGTCTGCAACAGCTCCCGGGCCTCGACGATCCGCCCGGCGTTCAAGGCGATCTCGGCGTGGGAGAGAACCTGCGAGCTCTCCTGGGCGCGGCGGCCGGCGCGGTCGATCTGCGCCAGGAGATCCTTCCTCTCCTCGGGCGAGAGCTCGGAGGAGCTGCGCTTCCGCGACTCGGGGAGCTGCGGGCGGGAGGCCGGCGGGGCCGTGTCGCGGGTGACCGGGATCTCGCGGGTGCCGATGGCGGAGAGACCCTGACCGACCTTCTCCAGGGCGGTGATGAAGGAGGTGCTCTCGGGGAAACGCTTCTCGCGGTCGCGCTCCAGAGCGCGGCGGACGACGCGGTCGAGCTCGACCGGGATCTCGACCGCGGGGTTGCGGCCGACCAGCGACAGCGGATCCTCGGAGAGCCGCTTGAAGATGAAGCCGTGCGGGTTCTCGGAGTCGAACGGGGGGAGGCCCACCAGCATCTCGTAGAGGACGAGGGCGAAGGAGTAGATGTCGCTCCGCCGGTCGAGGGTCTCGCCGGAGACCGTCCCCGCCTGCTCGGGCGAGCAGTACTGGAGCTTCCCCATGAACATGCCGACCTGGGTGATCTCCAGGTTGGGGGCGGGATTGTTGTCGGAGCCCAGGGTCCGCGCGAGCCCCAGGTCGATGATCTTCATCCGCAGCTGCCCGCGCCGGTCCTCGGTGATCATGAGGTTGTCGGGCGAGAGGTCGCGGTGGATGACCCCGGTCTGGTGGATCGCCTCCAGGCCGCGGAGGGCCTGGATGCCGAGCTGGATCGCGACCGGTACGGGGAAGGGACCGCTCTTTCGGATGCGGTCGCCCACGTCCTGCCCCTCGATGTACTCCCAGACCATGTAGAAGCTGCCGTCTTGGAGGCGGGAGAAGTCGTAGAGGATGGCGACGTTCGGGTGCTTGATCTGGGTGGCGAGGCGCGCCTCGCGCAGGAAGCGGGCCTGGGCGGAAGGGTCGGAAGCCAGATCCTGGCGCAGGATCTTGATCACCCGGAGCTCCTGCAGGTGCAGGTGGCGAACGAGGTGGACCTCCCCCATTCCGCCGCTCCCCAGCCGCCGGACGATCTCGTACTTGCCGTCTAGGACGGTGCCGGGCTCCCGCGAATTCAAGCGAACACCTCCGGTCGAGTCAGGCTATTGTAACCTGGGCGAGCCGGCCCGGGAGTCGAGGCTCGATCCCGGGCCGGGGAGGAGGGTCCGTCAGCCGACCTTGGCGCCGCAGCCGGGGCAGAAACGGGAACCCGGCGGGAGCTTGGTACCGCACTGGCTGCAGAAGGCGGGGGTCCCCCCCGCCGCGGCATCGCCGGAAACGCCGGAAGCGCCGGCCGGAGCCGCGGGTGCCGTCATGGGCACCGGCGCCGCGGCGGCGGGAGGGGCCGGCGCGGGACCGCCGGTCTGCATGGCGTCGCGCATCATCTGGGGGAGCATCATGCCGACGCCCACTCCGGCCCCCAGGCCGATCCCCGCTCCGGCCGCGCCACCCGGCTGCTGGGCGGCGTCGCCGATGGCGCGCGCGGTCTTGAACTTGAGATATGCGTTCATGTCGCCGAGGACGCCCATGCCGCTTCTCTCGTCGATCATCTTCTGCACTTCGTCGGGCGGGGTGATGGCGCCGAGGAAGAGGTCGACCAGGTCGATGCCGTACTTGCTGAAATCGTCGGTCACCCGGGCCTTCAAGCCCATGGCGAGCTCGTCGTAGACCTTGGGGAGATCGAAGATCGTCTGCAGGTTCTCGCCCAGGAGGTCGGTCAGGCGGGCGACGATGACGTCTCTGAAATAGGACTCGACCCGGTCGGCCGAGTAGGCGCCCACCGTGCCGACGACGGTGTTGACGAAGAGCTGCGCGTTGACGACGCGGACGGCGAACTTGCCGAAGGCGCGCAGGCGGACCATGGCGATCTCTTTGTCCCGGTAGACGACCGGCTCCTTCGTCCCCCACTTCAAGTCCAAAAACGTCTTGGTGGAGACGAAGACGACCGCCGCCTGGAACGGTGAGGTGCCGCCGAAGGGGATGGAAAAGAGGCTCGCCAAGATCGGCACGTTCTGGGTCGCCAGGGTGTGGCGGCCGGGGCCGAAGGTGTCGAGCGCCTTGCCGTCGCGGAAGAAGACCGCCTGCTGGCTCTCCTCGACGATCAGTTGGCTGCCCAGGCGGACGGCGGAGGTGCCGTCGGGTGGCCAGCGCGCCACGATCGTCTGGCCCGTGGGGTCGTGGTATTGGATCACATCCATCGTAGTTCTCCTTTAGGGGGCCTTTAGGGGGCCTTCTCTTTACGAGGCTTTCCCGGTCTGGACGACGTTGCCGATCACCTGCGCCCGGCCCTTCCACTTGTCGGCTAAGGCGCGCACCTTGCCGCGGAGCGCGTCGAGCGCCGGGCCGACGTCACCCCCACCCGCCCCGCCAGCGCCTCCGGGAGCGGGCAGGGCGCCGATGGCGCTGTCGATCTCGCCCAGGTCGGCGAGCACCGAGAGGTCGAACTGGTAGAGCTGGGCGAGCTCGGCGTTGCCGATCTTCACCGCGTCGAAGAGGCCGGTCGCCCCGTAGTCGCTGAAGCGGATCGACTGCGACAGGCCGTCGATCTCGCGATCGAGCCGGTCGAAACCGCCGAGGGCGGCGAGGTTTCCCCCCTCGGTATAGTCACGGGCGCGCTCGCGGAGCGCTCCCTTCTGCCGCTGAAGCTCCGCCGAGAGGTGCTCGCGCTGCAGCTTGTCGACATCGCGTCGCAGCTCCCGATCCTGAAAACCCCGATAGCCGGGAATCATGGCACCCAGCCGCTCCAGGGCGTTGCGCTGGGTCTTCGCTGCTTCAAAACCGTCGGTCATTTCGAGTCCCTCCGTTGCAAAGGGCCGGTCACCCCTCCATCGTAGCAGAGGCGGTCGAACCGCCCGAAAGAGCATCTCCAGGGAGCAAACCACGCCCGTGCCGGGCCTTAAGGCTTCCCGAGACCGGAGCTTTTCGCTATTCTTCCCCCTACCAAGAGGCCGGCCGACATGAAGTGGTATCCGCAACCCGCGGCTACCGCAGTCCGTAGATAGCCCGCGAGAGGCGGTGGCGGGCACTCTAGGTAAATGAGAGAGCCAGAGACGAGGACGGAGTCTCCGGCTGGGCCCGCAAAGGAATTATCCCCGTGTCAGGTCCGATGACCCCAGATCGCGGCGAGCGCGTTGCCGGGCCCCCGGGTAGGGCTCGCCGCCGGGCGTCCAGGCTGCTGACGCTCCTCGGGACGCTCGGGATCGTCGGGACGTTCGGCATCGCCGCGTTCGCCTGCCGGGGACCGCTCCACGATGCGACGCCGGCGGGAGCTCCGGCCGGCGGGCCGCGAAACCTCCTCCTCGTCACCCTCGACACCGTGCGCGCCGACCACCTGGGGTCCTACGGCGATGCCGCGGCCGAGACGCCGTCCCTCGACCGCCTGGCCCGGGAGGGGGTCCGCTTCGCCGCCGCCTCCTCGCCCGTGCCGCTTACGCTGCCGGCCCATTCGAGCCTCCTTTCGGGTCTGCTCCCCCCCCATCACGGTCTGCGCAACAACGGCGCCGCGAGCTTCCCGGCCGACCTCCCCACCCTGGCGACCCGGCTCTCCGCCGCCGGCTACGGGACGGGCGCCTTCGTCGGCTCCTTCGTGCTCGACCACCGCTTCGGCCTCGCCCGCGGCTTCGACGTCTACGACGACGAGATGGAGCGCGACGCCGCGGGCGGCCGCGGCCTGGACGCCGAGCGGCGGGGCGACAAGGTCGTCGATCGCGCGCTCGCCTGGCTGCAAGCGGGGCGTGAGACGGGGAAACCGGCCGGCAAGCCGTTCTTCCTCTGGGTCCATCTCTACGACGCCCACGCCCCCTACACGCCCCCCGCCCCCTTTAGCGACCGGCATCCCGGCAAGCCCTACGATGGGGAGATCGCCTTCGCCGACGCCCAGGTCGGCCGGCTCCTGGCCGAGCTCGACCGCCTCCACCTCGCGGCGGGCACGGTGGTGGCGGTGGCGGCCGACCACGGCGAGGCGCTCGGCGAGCACGGCGAGCTGACCCATGGCCTCCTCCTCTACGAGCCGACCCTCCACGTGCCGCTCCTCCTGCGCGCTCCCGGTCTCGCCGCGGGGAAGGTGATCGCCACCCCGGTGTCGCTCGTCGACCTCGCCCCCACCCTCGCCGGCCTTCTCGGCCATCCCCTGAGGGACCCCGGGGATACCGCGCATCCGCTCGACGGCCGTAACCTCTCGGCCGTCCTCCGGCGTGGCGAGGAACCGCCGGCGGGCGACCTCTACGCCGAGACCCACTACCCGGAGATCTTCGGCTGGAGCCCGCTCACCGCGCTGCGTCGCCGGGACCTCAAGTACATCCAGGCGCCGCGGCCGGAGCTCTACGACCTCGGGCGCGATCCCGGCGAGGCGGCCAACCTGGCGGCAAAACCGGAGACCGCCGGCCCGACCCGCGGCTTCGCCGAGCGCCTGGCGAGCCTAGAGAGCTCCGCCCGCGCCACCTCCCCGGCTCCGGCGCTCGACGGCGAGGCCCGCGCCCGCCTGGAGAGCCTGGGCTATGCCGGCGGCGGCAAGGCCGCCGGGAGCCCTGCCAATGCCGCCAATGTCGCCAATGTCGCCAATGCCGCCAATACCGCCAATACCGCCAATACCGCCAATACCGCCAATACCGCCAATACCGCCAATACCGCCAATGCCGCCAATACCGGCACCGCCGCCGGTCTGGCCGATCCCAAAGACCGGGTGGCCCTCTTCCGCCGCTACGAGGAAGCCAACAGCGATCTTAGAGACGCCAGTGACAAGAGCGGCCGCCGGGCGGCAGAGGCGCTCTCGATCCTCACCGAAATCGTCGCCGCGGACCCCAAAAACCCGGTCTTCCGCGGCAAGCTCGCCCAGGTCTACCGCGAGCGCGGCGACTACCCGCGGGCGATCCCCCTCTACCGGCAGGCGGCGGAGAGCGCCCCGGCCGACTCCGAGGCCTGGTACAACCTGGGGGTGACCCTCCAGGAGGCCGGCCAGGCGGCCGCGGCGGCGGAGACCCTCGCCCGCGCCGTCCGCCTCGATCCGGCGCGCCCCGAGGAGCACAACTCGCTGGGCATCGCTTTCTTGACCGAGGGGCACACGGCCGAGGCGGAGCGGGAGTTCGAGCAGGCGATCACGCTCGACCCCGGCGACGCCCGCGCCTACAACAATCTCGGCAACGTCCGCCGCGCCACCGGCCGGCCGGACGAGGCCCTGGCGGCCTACCGCCAGGCGACCGCCCTCGCCCCGCGCTACGCCGAGGCCTGGAACGGCATGGGGACCCTGGCCGTCGATCGCAACCGGCCGCAGGAGGCCCTCGCCTGCTTCGACCGCGCCTTAGCTCTCGCTCCCGGCTATCACGAGGTGCGGCTCAACCGGGCCATCGCCTACGAGATGGCGGGGGATACCCGGGCCGCTCGTGCGGCCTACCGCGAATTCCTGGCGGCGACCGGGAACGACCCGCAGTACCGAACCCAGCGCCGCGCCGCAGAACAGCTTCTCGCCCGCCTGTCCGATCGCGAAGCGGGCTCGACACCGGCAGAGAGGAGGTGATCGCCACCCGATATGCTTCGCCATGCTTCGCGAGCTGATTTCATCTTCTTTTTTTTCATTGCCATTTTGCAGAGGATCTAACGACAAGGAGATCGACTTTATGAAGCTGATGAGAAAACCCGCGAAGAGGCCCGCCGTGTGGATGGCGGCGATGGCCCTTCTGGTCGCGCTCGGCCTGACCGCCCTGCCGTCCGCGGTCCACGCGCAATCCGCGACCGGCTCGGCCCTGGTGGGCCGGGTCGTCGACAACAAGAACGAGGCGCTCCCCGGTGTCACCATCAACGTGACCGAGAAGGCGACCGGCTTCAACCGGACGACCGTGACGGGCTCCGACGGCGCTTTCCGTCTGCCCTCCCTGCAGGTCGGCAGCTACAGCGTGAGCGCCGAGCTCGCCGGCTTCGCCACCGTCAACGTCGAGGCGGTGCAGTTGAACGTCGCCACCGAGCGCAAGCTTGAGATCACCATGAACCCGAGCAAGGTCGAGGAATCGATCACCGTCGTCGACGAGGCGCCTTTAGTCTCGACCTCGCCCTCGATCGGCGCCACGGTCTCCCAGAACGAGCTCGAGAACCTGCCCTTGAACGGCCGCCAGTTCGCCAACCTCGCGACCCTCGCCCCGGGCACTACCCTGGGCGTCAACAGCGACCCCACCAAGCCCGGCCAGCAGGTCGTGCAGTTAAACGGTGGCACGGGCAGAAACGTCAACTACGTGATCGACGGCGGCGACAACACCGACGACACGATCGGCGGCGCGCTCCAGAACTTCAACCTGGAGAGCGTCAAGGAGTTCAAGATCCAGACGATGCAGTACAAGGCGGAGTACGGCCGTTCCTCGGGCGGCGTGCTCTCGGTCGTCACCAAGACCGGCACCAACGCCTTCGAAGGCAGCGTCTACGGCTTCGTCCGCGACAAGAGCCTCAACTCGGAGACCACGACCGAGCAGCTCGCCGGCACCGGCAAGCAGCCGTTCAAGCGCGACCAGTACGGCGCCTCCTTCGGCGGCCCCATCGTCCAGGACACCGCGCACTTCTTCGCCACCTGGGAGAAGACCAAGCGCGACACCTCCTATACCGTCAACTCGGACGTCCTGCCGAGCAACGGCACCTCGATTCCGGTTCCCTTCACCGACGAGCTCGGCACCTTCAAGGCGAGCTGGGACATCTCCTCCAAGCAATACCTCCAGGTTCGCTACGGCTATCAGAAGAACGCCGACAAGTACGGCGCCTCGCCGCTCACCGACCCGACCGCCCTCGGCACGATCACCAACGACTACAAGTCGCTCCTCGCCGGCCATACGGCGCAGATCGGCAGCGAGGCCTTGAACGAGGCCCTCTTCCAGTACACCCATTTCAAAAACACGATCACCGCCGACTCGAACCTGCCGGCCCTCGTTTTCCCCAACGGCTCGCTCTACGGGCAGAGCGGCAACACGCCGCAGTCGACCGAGCAGAAGAAGTATCAGTACAAGGACGACTTCAGCTGGTCGACGACGATCGGCGACAAGCGCCACGATTTCAAGGTGGGCGCCAACTACATCAACGAGCCGACCCTCCTGGGCGACTTCTCGATCGGCAAGGCGGGCACCTATACGCTCTCCCAGAACTCGCTCACCTCGCCGGTCACCGACATCACGATCTTCGGCGGCTTCTCCGGCGCATCGACGCCGATCAAGCAGTACAGCGTCTACGGCCAGGACGACTTCTTCGTCTCGAACAACCTGACGATCAACGTCGGCCTGCGCTACGACTACTGGGCCGGTTTCGACCTAGACCAGCGCAGCAACCCGATCTGGCAGGCGCTCTCGACGACGCCGGTGCCCAACGATCCCGCCTTGGCTCCCTTCCAGAACGGCCAGGGCGGAGTGCTCAAGAACGACAAGAACAACTTCGCCCCCCGGCTCGGCTTCAGCTGGGACGCCAGGGGTGACGGCAAGCATCTCGTCCACGGCGGCTGGGGACGGTACTACGACTTCCCCTACACCAACGCCACGATCCTCTTTCCGACCTCGGCCGTGCAGTCGAACTACGGGGTCATCTACAACGTCGACAACCCCAACGGCATCCGCAATCCGGACGGTTCCTTCTACCAGCCCGGCCAGCCCCTGCCGCCGAACGGCTTGAAGAACCCCGGGGTCACGGCGCCCAACGAGGTCGCCTCGCCGAACCTCGCGACGCCGTACTCCGACCAGGCCTCCCTCGGCTACTCCTTCGAGGTCAACAACTGGCTCGGCTTCAACCTGGAAGGTGTCGACATCCGCTACAGCGACATCCCCTACCGCTTCCGCGGCAACCCGCTGGTCCCCGGCACCGACGAGCGCCTCTTCCCGCAGTTCGGCAACTTCCGGGTCTGGGCCGGCAACGGCTTCGCGAAGTACGACGGCTTCAATATCGGCGTCCATGCCCGCCTCACCAACTTCGAGCTGCAGGGCTTCTACACCCTGTCGAAGACGACCGGTAACGTCCTCGCCGGAGTCGACGAGTTCCGGATCACCAACGCCGGCTACCAGGCCGACCTGGTCGGCGCCGGTCGCCGCGACGTCTCGGTCGATCCGACCGATCCCACCTGCAGCGCCTGCACCGGTCCGCTCGATACCGATGCCCGCCACCGCGTGACCCTCGCCGGCTCCTACCGGGCGCCCTACGGGTTCAGCGTCTCGGGTATCTTCCGCTATCACTCCGCGACCCCGTACACCGTGCTGGCCGGCAAAGACCTGAACGGGGACGGCTTCACCAACGACCTCGCTCCCGGCGTCCCCCACGTCAACTCCGCCTACTTCGGTTCCTTCGAGCAGTTCGACCTGCGCTTGAGCAAAGAGTTCAAGTTCGGCGGCAACTACTCGGTCGAGCTGATCGGCGAGGTGTTCAACCTCTTCAACGCCAGGAACGCCGTCAAGTACGCCGGCACCGAGTTCCTCTACGTCAACGGCAAGCCCGTTGCCAACCCCCAGTTCGGCCAGCCGTCGGCCTACGCCGGCGACCCGCTCCAGGGCGAGCAGCGCCTCGCTCAGCTCGGCCTGCGCTTCCGCTTCTAGGCCGAGATCACATCACACGTTCCCAAGCGGGGGCGCCTCACGGCGCCCCCGCTTTTCTTTTGGCGACTTGAAGCCCAAAAAGGAAAACCCCCGCGCCCTTCTCGGGCCGCGGGGGTCGTTTCGAGCGTTCGGCGTGGCGGGAGTTACGAGACCTCGAAGCCGCTCTGCTTCAGCTCTTTTTCTTCCATCTGCCGCCGGACCCCTTCCTCTTCCTCGACCACCCGGCCGTCGAAGAGGTGGATGCTCCGGTCGGCGTAGCGGGCGAAGCGCGGATCGTGGGTGACCATGCAGATCGTCGCGCCCTCTTTGTGCAGCTCTTCCAGAAGCTCCATGACCGCCTCGCTGTTTCGGGAGTCGAGGTTGCCGGTGGGCTCGTCGGCGAGGAGGATCGAAGGCTTGCCGACGACCGCGCGGGCGACCGCGACGCGCTGCTGCTGACCGCCGGAGAGCTGCGAGGGGTAGTGCTTCATGCGGTGCGACATGCCCACCCGCTCCAGCGCCTCCTGCACCCGGTCCTTGCGCTCCTTGGCCGGCATGCCGCGGTAGGTGAGCGGCAGCTCCACGTTCTCGTAGACCGTCAGGTCGCCGATGAGGTTGAAGGCCTGGAAGATGAAGCCGATCTCCTTGTTCCGGATCCGTGCGCGGTCGGAGAAGGAGAGGTCGGCCACCTGCTTGCCGTTCAGCCAGTACTTGCCGTCGCTCGGCGTGTCGAGGAGGCCGAGGATCGAAAGCAGCGTCGTCTTGCCGCACCCCGAGGGGCCGGCGATCGCGATGTACTCACCGTTCTTGATCTCGAGATGGATGCTCGACAGGGCGTGGGTCTCCACCTCGTCCGTGAGGAAGACCTTCTTGACTCCGTCGAGCGTGATCAGCGACCCGTTGGTGCTCATGATTTTCTCCCTTGCAATTTAGTTCAGGCGCAGGCGGTCGTGACCATCCCACGCCGAGGTGTCGGAAAGGATGACCTTGTCCCCGACGTTCAAGCCGCCGACGATCTCGATGGTGTTGACCGAGCTGCGGCCGAGCTGGACCGGAACCCGCACCGCCTCCTTGCCGTCGTCCACCAGCTTGAACATCTGGATCTTGCTGTTCGGCTGGCCGTAGGCGGGCCGGCCGACATAGAGAACGTTGTCGAGTCGCTCGATCAGAATCGTACCGTCGACCGAGAGGTCGACCCGCGCCCCCTTGGGGAGCGCTCCCGGGTCGAGCCGCACGTCGACGGTCACCGTGCCGTCCTGGACCGAAGGGGCGACGCGGCTGACATGGCCGGAGACGAGGCCGTTTCTGGTGTCGATCTGGGCTGACTGGCCGATCACGACGTCCTTGGCCTGGGTCTCCGGGATCTTGAGCTCGGCCTTCAGGTGGTCGGGCTGCGCCACGCGGGCCAGGTTGGCGCCCGGCGCCACCTTCTGGCCGACCTGGACCGGCAGCTCCTGGAGGACGCCGTCGATGCCCGCCTTGACATGGAGGGCCTCGACCTGCCGCTGCTTCAGCCCATAGACCGCTTCCGCCTGGCTGACCCGGGCGCGTTGGGCGGCGAGCTGGGCCTGGGCGGAGAGCGCGTTCTGCTTCACCTTCTGCTGCTCGAAGGCGCTCTGCTGCGCGAGCGTCACCGCCTGCAGGGTCGACTTCTTCATCGTGATCTCGGGGACGAGACCGTCCTTGGCGAGCTTGACGTCGGCCTCCGCCTGGAGCTTCGCCTGCTGGCTCTGCGACTCGACCGAAGCGGCCGTCGACCGCTGGTCGAGGAGCTCCTTGTCGAGCTTGGCCTGGAGGTCCTGGAGGTCCGCCTTGGCGGCTTTCACCTGCGACTCGGCCTCGGCCGCGTTCTGCTCCAGGTCCGGGTTGCTCATCTCGATGAGCAGGGTATCCTTGGTCACCGTGACGCCGGGGAGAGCGGGGATGCGCTCGATCCGTCCGTCGACGATCGCCGGGACATAGCGGATGTCCTCCGCCACCAGGGTGCCGGGACCGCGGACCTCGCGCTGCATGGGCCCGCGCTGGACACCGTCGATCCACACCGTCGCCTTGTCCACCGTCGGCGCCGCCGGCCGCAACCGGCTGAGCCCCAGGGTGACCAGCAGGATGGCGGCGAGGGCCACGGCGCCCCAGATGATCCGGCGCGTCCGCTTCTTTTGTGCTTCTCCAGTCCGCTGAATATCCATACCCATAGTCGTTTCCTCTCCGGCACCATTACGCACGGGCCGTGCCCAAGGTTGCAGGGGTTCCCTATCTTACGCCGGTGTCGCCACTTATGGGAACCGGGACGGGTCGATCCGCGGTCTTTCCCTCACCGGGGTGTCCGCTTGCGGGAAGGTGAAATCCCAGAACCGGACACTCTGGAGAGCAATCCCGCCCATGCTAGCCTTGTCTCATGAGCGTCGAAGAGCATCGCCACTACTCGCCGCACCGTCTGGGCTTCGCCATCATCACGGTGAGCGACTCGCGTACGCCGGAGAGCGACACCGGCGGCGCCACCGTCCGCGACCTGGCGACGGCGGCCGGGCACCGGGTGCTGCGCTCGGACCTCGTGCGCGACGAGATCCATGCCATCCGCCAGGCGGTCGACGCCATGCTCTCCGCCGAGGGGATCGACGTCCTCGTCTTGACCGGCGGCACCGGGCTCTCTCCCCGGGACGTGACGATCCCGGCGGTCGTCCCCCTCTTCGAGCACCCGATCGAGGGCTTCGGCGAGCTCTTCCGGATGCTCTCCTACGAGCAGATCGGGGCGGCGGCCATGCTCTCCCGCGCCGCCGCCGGCCTGATCGACGGTCGCGCCGTCTTCCTCCTCCCCGGCTCTCCCGGCGCGGTGGCGCTCGCCATGGCGAAGCTGATCCTCCCCGAGACCGGCCACCTTCTCGGGCAGGCCCGCCGGAAGGGCTAGCGCGCCCGGCGACGAAGAACCCTGCCGAGAAGGAGGAGCAGGAGCGCCCCCAGGAGGGCGGTCACCAGGCTCCGCCCGTCGAAAGAGACGACCCCGCCGAAGCCGAGCCAGGTCGCGAGCGCCCCGCCGGCGAGAGCGCCGACGACACTTAAGAGCACGCTCCCGAAGCACCCTGGAGGGCGGTCTCCGGCTCCCACCCTCACCCGGAGCGAGACGAGGCCGGCGAGCAGTCCAGCTAAAATCCAGGTCCCTATCCCCATTTTCGGCTCCCATCCTCCCACGGCATACACGGCATACAATGTCCCCGCCATGTCCGAACCCCAGCCTCGCCTCGCCTCGCGCCTCGACCTGCGCCTCTACCTGATCGACGGCTACTCGAACATCTTCCGTGCCTTCTACGCCATCCGCAACCTCTCGAACTCGCGCGGCGAGCCGACCAACGCCGTCTACGGCTTCGTCCAGATGCTCAGAAAGCTCCTCCGCGAGGACAAGCCCGATCTCGTCGGTGTCGCTCTCGAAGGGGGCGGCACCGAGAAGAGCGTCCGGGCCGAACGCTACGAAGAGTACAAGGCCAACCGCAATCCCATGCCGGAAGACCTGCGGAGCCAGCTCCCCTGGGTGAGGAAGGCGCTCGCCGCCCACCGCATCCCGGTCTTGGAGCTCGACCGCTACGAAGCCGACGACGTCCTCGGCACCCTGGCGAAGAAGGCCGCCGCCTCGGGCTATGACGTCGTCCTCGTCTCCGCCGACAAGGATCTGATGCAGCTCGTCGGCCCCCACGTCTCCATGTATCACACCGGGAGGAACAAGATGTACGGCCCGGCGGAGGTTGAAGAAGATTTCGGGGTCCCCCCCGGTCAGGTCGCCGACGTCCTCGCCCTGATGGGAGACGCGATCGACAATATCCCCGGAGTGCCGGGGATCGGCGAGAAAGGGGCGAAGGGGCTGATCAAGGAGTACGGCTCGCTCAAGAATCTCCTCGAACGCGCCGGCGAGGTGAGCCGCAAGGCCTACCGGGAGGGTCTCCTCGCGAACCAGGAGCAGGCTCGGATGTCGCTGGAGCTCTCGACCATCCACGTCGATCTGCCGGTCGACTTCGATCCCGAGGCCTTGCATTTAGATCCTCCCGATCCCCAGGCCCTCCGCCAGCTCTACACCGAGCTCGAATTCTTCTCGCTCGCCGACGAGATCAAGAATGAAGCCGGCCCCGGGGCGGTCGAGGACGTCCCCCAGGCCGAGGAGCTGACGAGCCCCGAGTCTTGGGCGGAGAAGACGGGCGGGATGCGGGGGGACCTCTACGTCGCCGTCCTGGGCGAGGACCCACCCTTGGGCCTCTCCGCCAGTTGTGCGGATGCCGGGACCAGCGGAACCACCGGAACCGTCTACTTCGCCGATTTCCGCCGCCCCGGGATGCGGGAGGCGGCCCTCGCGAGCCTCACCCGCTGGCTCGCCGATCCCGAAACCCGGGTCGTGGGCCACAACCTCAAAGAGGTTCTCCGCCTCTGCACTGGCGGCCCCGGCTGCCGCGCCGCCCTCTTCGACGCCATGCTCGTCTCCTATCTCCTGAAGCCCTCGGTCCACGGCCATACCCTGGACGAGCTGGCCCTGGAGCGGCTGGAGAGGAAGCCCCTGACCTCTAAGGAGGTGGGTTGGGACCGCGGCCAGGAGCCCGCCTTGGGGGACGAGCGCCTCGCCGCCTATGCCGGCGAGCGCGTCGCGATCTCCCGCCGGATCGCCGGCGCCATGCGCGACGAGCTCGCCGCCGGGCACCTGGGGAAGGTCTACGACGAGATCGAGATCCCCTTGGTGCCGGTGCTCGTGGGGATGGAAGAGGCTGGCATCCAGTTGGACGTCGACTATCTGAAGGAGATGTCCGACGAGCTGGGCAAAGAGATCGTCGGTCTCGAAGAGGAGATCTATAAAGAAGCCGGCGAGCGCTTCAATCTGAACTCGCCGCAGCAGCTCGGGGTCATCCTCTTCGAGAAGCTCGGCTATCCGGTCTTGAAGCGTACCCAGAAGACCAAGAGCTATTCGACCGGGGCGGAGACCCTGGAGGAGCTCGCCGGCCGCGGCTATCCCATCGCCGAGCTTCTCCTGCGCTACCGGGAGCTGACCAAGCTCAAATCGACCTATGTCGACGCCCTCCCCACTCTGGTCGCGGCGGACGGCCGGCTCCACACCCGTTTCCACCAGGCGGTGGCGGCGACCGGCCGGCTCTCCTCGGCGAACCCCAACCTCCAGAACATCCCCATCCGCACCGAGCTCGGCCAGCGCATCCGCCGGGCCTTCGTGGCGCCGCCGGGAAAGCTCCTCCTGGTCGCCGACTACAGCCAGATCGAGCTTCGCATCCTCGCCCACATCGCAGGTGAGCAGGCCCTGATCGACGCTTTCCAGGCCGGCGAGGACATCCACCGCGCCACCGCCGCCACGGTCTTCGGGGTCTCCCCAGCGCTCGTCAGCCCCGACCAGCGCCGGGCGGCCAAGGTGATCAACTTCGGCATCCTCTACGGCATGAGCGCTTTCGGTCTGTCGCAGAACCTCCACATTTCGACCAAAGAGGCCGACAAGTTCATCACCGCCTATTTAGATCGTTATCCGGGAGTGAAGCGCTACGTCGAGGAGACCCTCGCCTCGGTCGAGCGGGAAGGCAAGGTCGAAACCCTCTACCACCGCGTCCGCTGGCTCCCCGACATCCAGAGCAAAAATCGAAACTTAAAGGAGAACGCCCGCCGCATGGCGATCAACGCCCGCATCCAGGGCACCGCCGCGGACCTCCTGAAGCTCGCCATGATCCACGTCGACCGCCGCCTCCAAGCCGAGCAGCCGGAAGCTCGCCTCCTCTTGACCGTCCACGACGAATTGGTGCTCGAAGTCCCCGAGGGAAACGTCGAAGCGGTGGCGAAGCTCGTTCGTGAGGAGATGGAAGGGGTGGCGGATCTCGCGGTGCCGTTGGTGGTAGATGTGGGGTGGGGGAAGAGCTGGTACGAGGCGAAGGCGTAGGGGGGAAGTTTGGATCGCGAAGAGCTTTTAGTCCTGATGGCCGACCTGGAGTCGGACCGGGTCGAGCGTACCGAATCCTTGAACAACACGGACAAGTTCGCTCAGGCGATCTGTGCCTTCGCCAACGACATGCCGCAGAATCGACGACCGGGGTACCTCTTCGTAGGTGCGCGGGACGATGGCCGCGTCTCCGGCGCCTCGATCACCGATCAGCTCCTCCAGAATCTCGCCGGCATCCGCTCCGCCGGAAACATTCAGCCCCTTCCCGCGATCAGCGTACAGCGGCTGGAAACCCCTCAGGGAGGGGTGGCGGTCGTTGAGGTCTTGCCTTCCGATCTGCCGCCGGTGCGTTACAAGGGGCAGGTCTGGATTCGCGTCGGCCCTGGGAGGGCCATCGCCAGCGAGACCGAAGAACGCATCCTATCCGAGCGCAGAGTGGCCCTGGCGCGAACCTGGGACGCGCGGCCCTGTCCGGGGACGAGCCTCGACGATCTCGCGCTCGATCTATTTTTAGCCGGATATCGCCAATACGCGGTGGCGCCTGAAATCATCGAAGAGAACCATCGGACCACGATCGAACAGCTCGCGGCCCTCCGGTTCTACGATCTCCGGCAGGAACGCCCTACGCATGCTGCCATCCTGCTCTTCGGAAAAGACCCTCTCTTCTTCGTACCGGGAGGATATGTACAGTACGTGCGCTACGGCGGACTTACCCAGGCCGGTGATGTCCTCCGGGATCGGCGTTATCTTGGGGATCTGTTAACGATCCTGCGAGGCCTCGATCAGCTCGCCGAGGACGTCGCAGAAGGTCGACCGGTGGCGGCGAGCGGACTTACCGAGCGGATGATTTTCGACTATCCGCCTCGCGCTCTTCACGAGCTTCTGGTCAACGCCGTGATTCATCGTAATTACGAGGGTTCTACCGCGCCCGTTGCCATCAACCATTACCTCGATCGTATCGAGATCCTGAGCCCAGGCGGTCTCTTCGGTGATCTCACCCCCGAGCAGTTCCCTCGCGGGACATCGTATCGGAATCCAGTATTGGCAGAGGCGGCTCGGACGCTCGGTTTCGTCAACCGCTATGGCCGCGGGATCGCGATCGCCCAAGAGGAGTTGCGCCGAAACGACTCTCCGGAAGCGCGCTTCGAGTTAGGTGGCAACTACTTCCTGGTGACCGTACCGAGGCGACCGTGAAGACCGTCGCTTTTTTCAGCAACAAAGGCGGAATCGGGAACACCACGCTCGTCTATCACCTTGCCTGGATGTATCAGGAGCTGGGACTCGATGTGGTTGCCCTCGACCTTGATCCCCAGGCAAATCTAACGGCAGCCTTTCTTCCTGACGATCGCTTAGAGGAAATCTGGCTAAACCGCAAGCATCCTCAGACGATTCTGGGCGCTGTTCAACCGCTGCTCGATCACTTAGGAGATCTCAAAGAGCTCGACCTGGCCTCGCTTGCCGATCACTTGGCGTTATTACCCGGAGACTTGGGCCTCAGCCTCTTCGAAGATCGACTGGCCGGCGCCTGGCCTGCCTGCCTCGACGACAAACCACCGGTGGCTCACGACGCTTTCCGAGTCATCACCGCTTTTTATCGCGCCGCGGAACAGTCGGCGCGCGCCAGAGGCGCGGATCTGGTGCTGATCGACGTAGGTCCCAGCTTAGGTGCGCTCAACCGGGCTGCGCTCGTCGCTAGCGACCACGTGGTTCTCCCACTGAGTGCCGATCTCTATTCCCTCCAGGGGCTGCGCAACGTAGGCGCGGTGTTGACCGAGTGGCGGAAAGGTTGGAGGAAGCGTCTTCAGGGGCATGTTCCTCCTGATGTTGTTTTGCCCTCGGGCGACATGTCGACGATCGGCTATGTCGTCCTGCAGCATGCCGTTCGCATGGACCGCCCGGTCCGGGCCTATCAAGCCTGGGCCGATCGAATTCCTGGGGTCTATCACCATGAAATCCTGGGGGAATCGGAAGATGGGGGGTTGCCGGATCCCGATCCCCACCGTCTGGCTTCGCTCAAGCACTACCGCAGCCTCATGCCCATGGCACAGTCCGTCCGCAAACCGATGTTTCTGCTGAGACCCGCCGACGGCGCAATCGGTAGCCATGCTCAGGCGGTTCAGGACTGCTATCAGGATTTCAAGAAGCTTGCCCTGCGGATTGCGAGCGCCTGCGGCGTCGAGTGGCCCAGGTGATAGCGTCTCCCCCATGGAACCGTTCACGGTCGGGGTGCGCGTCCTCCTCGTGGGAGACGATCCGCTCGCCCGGAGCGGCCTTTCGGCGCTCCTCGCGCGGGAACCCGGGATTCAGATCGTCGGCCAGGCGGCCTCTGGAGAGGACGCCGCCGCCGCTCTTGCTCAGGACGACCCCGAGGTAGTCCTCTGGGATCTCGGCCCACGTCCGGAGACCCCTCTCGAAGCGCCGGGAGCGCCCGGCGAGGACGGCGTGCCGCTCCTCGCCCTCGTCCCCGACGAAGGCCCTGCCGCCGAGGCGCTGGCCGCTGGCGCTCACGGTGTCCTCTACCGAGACACCTCAGCCGCCCGGCTGGCCGCCGCCCTGGTGGCCCTCGCGCGGGGTCTCTTCGTGATCGACGAAACTTTGGCCCCCACCCTCCTCGGGAACCAGATCGACGCGGCTCCCTCCGCGGGCGTCGGGATCGCTGCGGGACCCGCCGATCCGGAGAGCCCGGTCGAGCCGCTCACCCCGCGCGAGGTCGAGGTGCTTCAGCTCCTCGCCGAGGGGCTCTCGAACAAGCTCATCGGCGCCCGCCTGGGGATCAGCGAGCACACGGCGAAGTTTCACGTCAATGCCATCTCGGGAAAGCTCGGCGCCCAGGGGCGGACCGACTCCGTCGTCCGCGCCGCGCGCCTGGGTCTCCTGCTCCTCTGAGCCATCCAAGGTGCGGCTAAGAGAGCAGGAGCCGTCCCGCCCGGAGCAGTGCGCAGACGGTCTTGCTGTCGTGGATCTCCCCGGAAGCCGCCTTCGCGACAGCTTCTTGTAAAGGGATTTTCTCCAGGGTCAGGATCTCGTCGTCCTCCAGCTCCTGCCGGGTTTCTTTGAGATCGGTCGCGAGATAGAGCCAGATCTTCTCATCGGTGAAGCCCGGCGTCGTCCAGATCCAGCCCAGGGAGGTGAGCTCCCCGGGCTGGTAGCCGGTCTCCTCGGAGAGCTCGCGCCGGGCGCAGGCCTCCGGCCCTTCGCCGGGATCGAGCTTACCCGCCGGGATTTCCAGCAGGTAGCCGCCGGTGGCGTAGCGGTACTGGCGGACGAGCAGCACCTCGCCGCTCGGCAGAACCGGCACCACCGCCGCCGCGCCGACATGGTGGATGATCTCGAAATCCATCTCCTTGCCGTTGGGCAGGCGGACGCGGTCGACGTCCAGGCGGACGGTGCTGCCGCGAAAGATCTCGCGGATCGCCAGCCGCTCGCCCGGCTGGCGCTCCTCGCCGCCGTCCGTCGATTTACTGCTCCCGCTCACGCTTCCCCTCGTCTGTCGACGGCATCGGCGCCATCTGGGTCTCCTTGTAGCCCGAGGGAATCTCAAATTGGGAGTCGGCGATCGACTTCGTTTCGAGCGTCGTGACCTCCATGCTCTGGTGGCTCACGGTCTCCTTGCCGTTCTGGGTCGAGGTGATGGTGGAAACGATCTTCAGGGGAAAGCCACTCACCCGTCGCTTTTCCGTCTCCGCCGCCATCAGCTTGTCGAAATTCTCGTTGCCGGTCCGTGGCGGCTCGCGGCGCAGCCAGACGCCGAGGCCGGGATCGGTGAGCTTGGTCGTCGCCCAGACGTCCTGGTCGGTGACCGTCTCGGAGGAGCGGCCCATCCCGAAGATCTTCACCTTGGTCGAGTAGCTGGTGCGGAACTTGTAGTGCCGGGTGGGCATCCTCAGGAGGCTGCCGCCGTCCTCCTCGGAGACCTGCTCGACCTTAGGATCGCTGAACTCGATCTTGAGTATGGGGCCGATGCCGTTCATGACCCCGCCCAGGGCGCCGAGCATGGCCTTCACGTCCCACAGGGCATAGGTCTTGTCTTCCGGATTGACGAGGTAGAGGGTCTTCCCGCCGTCCTTGGTGATCATGTACATCCCGGACTTGGCCACGGGATTGCCGCTCTCCTTGAACTCGATCCGCGCCTTGCTGCCGCTGACCCAGCCCTCGACCTGCGTATCGCCGGGGTTGTTGCGCCGCCCGCCGCCCTCCATCTTGCTCACCGCCTGGTAGTGGATACCGGCGAACGACGGAACGCTGACGGCGAGCGCGGTCAGGGCGGCCAGGATCATGGGAACTCTTCTCTTCACGCTTCTCAGGCTCATCGGGACTCCTCCTCCTGGTTCGGGGGGATTCTTGCACACCCCGGGCGAAGACCCTATACGTGGTTAAGCAACATCAATTCATACGGATGCGGTTCCAGGTAGACCTGGTCGGCCAGATAGGCGACCTCCTGCCGGCGCGCGTGGTGGCGCAGGAGCGTGATGGGGACGATCAAGGGCAGGAGCCCGCGGCGGTAGGTCTCGATCGTCCGCGTCAGCTCTTCGCGGTCGGCGCCGTCCAGGCCGTCCGAGACGAATCCGGCCAGGTGCTGGAGGACGTTGGTATGGCCGCGCCGGCTGGCCGGCCGGTGGAGGATGCGGGTGAACCCGGCGAGATAGGGGCGGGCGAGGTCTTCCGCACGGACCTCCCGACCGGCGCCCCCCAGAAGCCGGCCGAGGCGGCGCATGCCGGCCTGGTTCCTCGCCATCAAGAGAAGCTTGTGCCGTTCGTGGAAGAGGGTGAGGGAGGCGCGGGTCCAGCCCGCCCGCTCCTCGCGCAGGAAGCGATCGTAGGCGAAGATCCGGGAGACGAAATTCTCGCGGAGCGCCGGATCGTTGAGCCGTCCCTCCTCCTCGACCGGCAGCTCCGGGAGGAACCGCAAAAGAGCCTCGGCGAAGAGGCCCCGACCCTCCTTCGCAGGCATCCCCTCGCCAGCTCTCGCGGACCCGCCATAGACCTTGACCCGCTCCATCCCGCAGCTCGGCGAATCTTTCTTGAGGACATATCCAGAAAGCCCCATTCCACCGAGCTTCACCACCCGCCGTTCACCATACCGCCGCATGGCGACCGTGTGATCCGCTCCCGACTCTGGCGCCACCAGCCGGGTCTCGCCGCCGATCTGCACCAGCCGGATGGCCGGGCGCGGCGTCCCGAGCCCGATCTCGACCTCCGGACAGACCGGCACCCATTGGACATACGGCCCTAGGAAGTCGGTCAGGAACCGGTCCCGCTTGTGGCCGCCGTCGTAGCGCACCTCCTCGCCCAAGAGGCAGGCGGAGACGCCGAGGCGAGGCTTGGGGAGGTCGGAGGTCATGAGAGGTCTGTAAAGTGTAGCGCCGTCCTCGCCGGGCGGAGGTAGCATATATTGACGATTCACCGCGGTTCGCGGTTCGCGGTTCGAGAAGAGAGACCACCTCCGGGAGCGCCTGATGTCCCTCGTGTACGAATATCTCTTGCCCATCCTGTGGCTGAGCTGGGCCGCCTACTGGTGGATTTCGGCGCGCAACGTCAAGACCACCACTCGGCGCGAGCCCCTCTGGGCGCGCCTCTTCGATGGCTCCCTCCTCGCTCTCGCGGGCCTGCTTTTCTGGATTCACCTGCCGTTTCACGTCCTTCGTGAGCGTTTTCTGCCGCTTTCCGCCTGGACGTTCTGGGTTGGAGTGGCGCTCACCGCGGGAGGTCTCCTCTTCGCCGTCTGGGCGCGCCGCCACCTCGGCAGGAACTGGAGCGGCACCGTGACCTTGAAGGAAGATCATGAGCTCATCACGAGCGGCCCTTACACCTGGGTTCGCCACCCCATCTACACCGGGCTTCTGCTCGCCTTCCTGGGTTCCGCGGTGGCCCTCGGCGAATGGCGCGGAATCCTTTCCGTTGCGCTCGCCTTCTGGGCGTTCTGGCGCCGTATACGGTTCGAGGAGCGTTGGATGCGCGAGCAGTTCGGTTCGGCGTATCTCGCATACAGTGAGCGGGTTCGAGCGCTGGTGCCTTTCGTACTCTGAAATGCAATCATATCAATAGGTGGGATTGACCTGATCTCTCGCGAGCGCTACGCTCGCAGAAGTTCCTGACTCCAGGTTTTCGTCCGTTTGGGCGTCGCCTCGTCCTGAAGGCGACGGCAGGTCCAGGGAGAACAGGCAGCCCCATGCCGGGGTACAAACTTGAGGAGATTGAGATGAGCTGCAGAAGATTGGTCGTGGTAGCAGGCTTACTTGGCTACCTGTATAGCTCTACCGCCTTGCACGCCGAGGACGCAAAGATGGCGGAGAAGGCACAACGGCTCCTCTCGAATCCCTTGGCCGTTCGGGTCCAAAAGGACAACGAGGATTGCTCCGCGCGCACCATGCTCTGCGGTCAGGTCATCGAGGCAAACCTGACGACCCGAGATTGCAAGCTCAGCAATGGCACCTATGGTGCCACTTGGTTTTTTCCCAGCTATCACTCCCAAGCTATCGGAGTTGCGGCGTCGTCGCCGGATTTCACCTTGCTCGCCGGCTTGGCCGATCCGAACCGAACGGTCCTTGCCGCTGGCCTCGCGCAGCCCAATCAGATCACCTCCTTCGGAGCTTTCACCGACATCCCGGGAAACTATGAGATCGCTCTGTTCTCCGATCCCTCTTCGGTGGCCAAGGTAGGGTCGTACCTGTTCGCGGTCGCCTGCGACGTCTCTTGCGTTTCGGATGTCGCCTCCCTCTGCTTGCTGGACAAACGCTTTCGCGTTCAGGTCGCTTGGCGCAATCAGTTCGACGGAACCCAAGGATTCGGGCGAGCTCTTCCCCAGACTGACTTTACGGGATTCTTCTCGTTCGGGGATCCAGCCAACATTGAGCTGCTGATCAAGGTGCTGGATTTTGGCGGGACCTTCAAGGTCTTCTATGGCGAGCTCACGAATTTGCAGTTCTCGCTCGCCGTCACGGATATGATCTCGGGGAATACCAAGACCTATAATAACACTCCGGGGGATTGCGGTGGTATCGACCAGCAGGCATTTCCCAGTCGGAGCGGTGCCGCGGAACTGACAGGGAAGGCTGCGAAGGTCGGTTGCCGCACGAGCCGCAACTCTCTATGTCTACTCAATCGTTTTACGGTTACGGTAGATTGGCGGAATCCGGGCGATGGCACCAGTGGAACCGGGTCGGCCGTCTCGCTGTCGAACTTCAACGGCTCTTTTTCCTTCACCGATCCCAAGAACGTGGAGTTGGTCATCAAAATGTTGGATTTCGGCGATCGAATCGCAGTTTTCTATGGTGCCCTGAGCGACCTCGAATACACGATCAAGGTGACCGACACCTCTACTGGCGTAGTCAAAACCTATAGCAATCCAGCCCATAAATTTTGCGGTGGTCTCGACAACAGCGCATTTTAGCTCGTGTGTGCTCTGCGCGAGCGTTGCGTCGATATCGCCCGCCTCGCGGTCACGGTGCGGCGGACGCACCCCCGCCCCTTCGGGCGGATTCCGTGATGATTCGATTTCCTGGGGCTTTCGCCCCAGGCTACCCACCTTTGCCCCTTCGGGGCAGCCGGAATGCTCGAGATTCAAAAGCCATCACGATCGCCTCTCGCTCTTGCGACTCTGCTCGAAGCGGCCTGGCCGGGTGCCGAAGAGCAGGTCGGGCGGATTCGCGCCCGGCATCAGCGGGAGTAGGGAAGGCCAGAGGAGGGACGGAGGCGGAGCGGCCGCCGCTCCCGTTCCCTGGGCCGACAGATTGCGCCGGGCAGGCACGGGAGCTCTGCCCTTACCTGCCCGGCGGTTTGTCTTTGGCCCCTCGACCGGCCTCTCCCCAAGACCAGGACGTGCCTGGAAAGGGTGGCGGAACGCCTCGGCGAGCGCGTGGGATGCCGTACTCATCGATTCGGAGCTCTTCTCGCTGTCCGCACGGCCCGCAAAAGCCTCGCGGAGGGCTTGGAGGGCCGGGCGGAGGCGGCGGAACCCCATCTCCAGACCGTTGGACGCCTCCCCGGGGCGACTCAAGCTGTGCCGCAGGCCGACTCGCGGGTTTTGAAGGGGCGTGGGAAGTGGCGGAAGGCCGGACCCGGCGAGACGGAGAGGCTCGGAAGTGCGGTCCCTTCCAGGGAATAGCCTTACCCTCGGAGGGATGGGCTATTCCCTCGCTGTACTTAAGGAGTCCCTGTGAGGGATTGGTAATTCCCTGCGGGGGAAAGGACATTCCCCAGGAGGGCTTGAGGAGGCCCTGTGGGGGATCGGGCAATCCCTCGGAGGGATTGGACGATCCCCGGGAGGGAAAGTGTTGGCCCCGGGAGGGATCGGGTGGTCCCTCGGAGGGTTTGGGCTTTCCCCGCGAGGGTTCGGGCATACCCTCCGCCGACAGCCGCCCCCCCTCTGAACCAGACGCCCAAAGAGAACAGACCTGAGGCAAGCGCCATGGGCTCCGGCCTCGGACCGTTCGGAGCTGGAGGATAGCCGAAACCTCGGGGTGACTCCAGAGGGGAATACCCCCCCGCGCCCCCAAGCTTATCGAGGTCGGGAGACCGCCCATGCCGCCGATGCCTCCGAAGCCGCCGACGCCTCCGAAGCCCGACCCCGCCGCTCGCGACGCCGGCCCGAAGGAGTCCTCCCTGCGCTTGCAGAAGGCCCTGCAGCTCCTCGCCGAGGAAGTGCGCGAGCGGATCGACCGCCATCCGCTGGGGCACCTGATCGCCGGCCGCGGGGAGCCTCTTGACCTCCAGCTCGCGGTGCCCACGAGCGTGCGGGAGGGGACCCTCGAACGGACGGGCCGCGAGACCTCCGAGGCGATCGGGGAGGCCCTGCAGGCGCTTCTCGATCATAGCGCCATCCACCAGCCCGGCCGCGTCTACTGCCTGCGCTGCGGCACCGCGGAGTGCGCGCACGCCCTGCCCGCCGAGGGGCGGCAGGTGTTCACCGGCTACGGCCCCACGGGGCTCCCGCGCTATCGCGACTTCGGCCAGTGGCTCCTCGAACGCCACGACCCACGGGTCGACCTCCTCTATCGCGAGCCGCAGCAGCTCGTGGCGCTGACCAGCCCCGGCGAGGAGCTCACCGGCAATGTGCTGCCGATGTTTTCCGAGCGCTCTTCGGGGCCGGGGTACCGGCTGCACGGCCAGGTGGCGGTCGGCTGGTACCGGGATCGCGATGCCGGCGGCGTGCCGCGGGCCTTCGCGGTCTCGTTCCAGGTTCTCTCCTCGCGCCCGCGCGGCGGCCGCCGCCGGTTCGGGCTGAACGTCCTGGGGACCGGACCGGCCGGCGAGCCGCTGGAGAACCTCTTCGACCGGGTGGGCGAGATCCCCTGGGCCGACCCGGTGCGCTGGGCGCAGACGGCGCTCGACGGCATCGAGCAGGCCTTCCACCGCCGGCTGGCGCCGGTCGAGGTGCTGGAACGCCGGCTGGACGGGGTTCTCGCCGGTCTCGCCCGGCGCCTGGAGAAAGGATTTCGCGGCAAGGAGCGGCGCACCCGCCACGCCGAGCGCCGGCATGCCGAGGGCGACCGGCCGACCCGCATGGCGCTCGCCGACTTAGCCCGCGCCGCCCGCGAGAACCTGCTCTACGACACCCGGAGCGAAGCCCTGGTGGTGGTCGGCGACCGCGGCCGCGCCCACCTGTTCAGCCGGGAAGGAAAGCTCGTGACCTCGGTGCGCTACAACCCCGCCTCGATCGAGAAACGCCGCCAGAACGGCCTCTGGCGGCCGGCGGCCGAGGAGGAGGTGCGGAGCTTGAAGACGCGGCTCGCGGCGCGGGAGGCGTAGGCGTTACCGCGACTCACTCTCTCCCCGCGGCCACCAGCGCGTAGATGACCGTGGGATCGACCGGCTTGGTCAAATGATGATCGAACCCCGCCTCCAGCGCCAAGCGGCGATCCTCCTCCTGCCCGTAACCGGTGAGCGCCACCAGAATCACTTTTGCCCCACCCTCCTGCCGGCGGATCGCGCGCGCCACCTGATAGCCGTCGAGGCCGGGCAACCCGATATCCAAGAGGACGATGTCGGGATGGAACGCGGCTACCGCTTCCAACGCCATCGGTCCACTGAAGGCGATCGCCACCTCGTGTCCCCGCAGGCGCAGGAGGAGGACCAGGCTCTCGGCCGCGTCCACGTTGTCGTCGACGACCAGGGCCCGGCGCGCCCCGCGACCGGAGGCAAGGACCGGAACGTCCGCCGGAACGTCCGCCGGAAGCTCGCCAGGAGCGTTCTCCCGCTCCGCCGCGGCAACCGCGTGGGGGAAAAGGGGGAGATGCACGAGGAGCTCGCTCCCCTGTCCCAGTCCGGCGCTCCGCGCTTCGATCGTGCCGCCGTGCAGCTCGACCAGGCTCCGCACCAGGGTGAGACCGATCCCCAGGCCGCCTTGCGATCGATCGAGCGAGCGCTGCGCCTGGACGAAGAGGTCGAAGACCCGCGACAGCATCTCCGGGGCGATGCCGATGCCGTCGTCCGCGACCCGCACGAGGATCTCGCCCACTCCCGACGCCTCGGTCGAGACCCCGGTGGTCACCTCGATATGGCCGCCGGGGGGAGTGAATTTGGAGGCGTTGTGGAGGAGGTTGCCGAAAATCTGTTCGATCCGGGTGGCATCCGCGTCCAGATAGATCGGCCGGGAGCCCAAGGTCAGCGTCAGCTGCTGGCCGCGCGATACGATCTCGTGCTGGACCACCTCGGCGGACCGCCTTAGCAGGTGGATGAGCTCGACCGGCTCTTTCTGCAGGAGGACTTTGCCGCGGGTGATCCGGGAGACGTCCAGGAGGTCGTCGATCAGCCGCGCCATGTTGCGGATCTGCCGATGCATCACCTGGAGCGCCCGCCCGGTCACGGCGCCGTCGGCGCCGGGAGTTTCGAGCAGATTGAGAGAATTGCGCAACGGCGCCAGGGGATTGCGCAGCTCGTGGGCGAGGAGGGCCAGGAACTCGTTCTTGCTGCGATCCGCCGCGGCGAGCTCCTCGACCTGCCGGCCGAGCGCCCTTTCCAACATCTTGCGCTCGGTGATGTCCTCGATGGCGAGGAGGATCAAAGGCGAATCCCCGTTCTGGTGCGCCAGCCGCCGGGCATTGAGCAGCAGGATCCGGTTCCCGATGGGGCCGAAATCCTGCTCGACCTCGAAGCCCTCGAAGGAGACGTCCTCCGAGAGAACCTCGGAGAGACGGCGCCGCAGCGCCGGCTGGTTCCAGGGCCGATGACGATCGCCGGCGTCGCTGGCGTTGCCGGCATCCCGGAGGTCGCCTAAAGCGTAGAGCGAACGGCCCTCCGTCTCTTCAGGCATCATCTTGAAGGTGCGGTAGAAGGACGGGCTTGCCATCTGCACGCGGAGAGTGGCGTCGAGCACCAGGAGGGCTTCGCGGACCGTCGCCACGATGCTCTGGGCGAACTGGTGCGCGCTCTTCAGGCGATCGATGTCGACGAGCATCACCACCGCGCCGTCGATCCGGTCGTCGAGCGTCCGGTAGGGCCTTATCCGCAGCAGATACCAGTGCCCTTTCCGGTCCTGGATCTCGCGCTCGAAGACGCTCGCCGTCTCTAGAACCTCCGCGAGCCAGGTCTCCAGCTCGGGGACGTCGATCTTCAGGCGGACATGACCGATGGGCCGCCCGAGATCGGTGGGAATCAGGTTCAGGATCGGCTCCGCCGCCGGGGTGAAGCGCCGGATGTGCAGGTCGGGCCCCAGCATGAGAATGGCCGTGTCGACGCTGCCCAGGAGATTGACCATGTCGCTCGTGCTCTGGTGGAGCTCCTGGTTTCTATTCTGCAGCTCTTCGTTGACCGTGCTCAGCTCTTCATTCGTCGACTGGATCTCCTCCTTCGAGGTTTCGAGCTCCTCGTTCAAGCTCTGCAGCTCTTCGTTCGCCGACTGCAGCTCTTCGCTCGCTGCTTGCAGATCGTTGTTGGCCTCCTCCTGCTGCTCGATCACCGCTTGCAGGGATTCGCGAGTGGCGAGGAGCTCCTCGGCCAGGCGGGCGCTTGGCAGGTCGACGCCTTCTTCCGACGGCCCTTCGCCGAGGTTTTTTTCACCGCGGAAAGCCGCCACTGGCGGCAGGGGGAGGGTCGCTTCGAAAAGGATCAGGAAGGCGCCCTCCGCCGGGCTGCCGTGGAGTGGAATCACTTCCACCGCGACCTCGCGGGTTTCTCTATTCCACTGGACTCGCAGTCCAGCCCGGCGGATCGAAACCGCCTCTTTCCTCGCCCGGGAAGTCGCGATCCGCAGGGCGACGGCCAAGCCTTCCCGGGCCATCTTGAGCAGGTTGAGGCTGGCCTTCCCCGGTGCCGGCGCGAGGTACGGTCCGGTGTCGCCACGGAACTGGCAGATCTCCAGGTCGTCGTCGACGACGACGCTCGGCGGCGCGTACTTCGCGAGCAGAATGCGTTCCGCCTCCCGTTCGACGGTGAGGGTCTCCCCCGGACGCGCCGTCCGGCCTCGGGCCTTCCGGATCTCCCCGGCCGAGCCCAGGGCCAGCCGCCGGACCCCGACCTTGCTGCGGAAGATCTTGGACCGGGCGTCCACCACCTGGAAGAGGTCTCTGTAGGTGGCCGCCGTCTCGGAGCTCCCGAGGACGAGAAAGCCCTTCGGCTTCAAGGCATAGTGGAGAAGGAGCATCACCCTCTTCTGGGTCGACGGCTCCAAGTAGATGAGAAAGTTGCGACAGCCGATGAGATCGAGCTGCGAAAAGGGCGGATCGGTCAGCACGTTGTGGCGGGCGAAGACACACTGCTCGCGGATCGACTTGGCGACCCGGTACTGCCCCCCATCCTCGACGAAGAACCGCCGCAGGCGTTCCGGCGAGAGGTCGCGCGTGATGCTCTCGGGATAGACCCCCTTGCGGGCCTTTTCGATCACGCTTTCGTTCAAATCGGTGGCGAAGATCTGCACCGGGAGGTGGCTCGCCTGCGACTCGGCGAACTCGGCGATGGCGATCGCCAGGGAGTAGGCCTCTTCGCCCTTCGCGCAGCCGGGGACCCAGACGCGCAGGGATTGCTGCGGCGACCGATCCCTGAAGAGCTCCGGCAGAACCTTCGATTTCACCATCTCGAACACTTCCGGGTTGCGGAAGAAGCTCGTGACGTTGATGAGGACGTCCTGGTAGAGAGCCTGCACCTCAGCCGGGTCGCTCGCGAGCAGACGCACGTATTCCTTGAAGGTTCTCGTCTGGCGCAGGATCATGCGGCGGCTGATGCGGCGATAGAAAGTATTCGGCTTGTACGGGGTGAAATCGACCCCGGTCACTTCGTGCAGGAGCTCCAGCACCTCTCCGATCTCCGGCTCGGCGGTCGCCGCGGACGGTACCTCCCGCTGGGATGGCTGGGATGGCTGGGGTGCCTCGGTCCAGGCCAGGCGCGGATGCAGGGCGATGCGGCCGAGCTCCGCCGCGATCTCCTCCGGCGAGAGCACGAAGTCGACGCAACCGGAGTCGACCGCGCTCCGCGGCATGCTGCTCTCCTGCGCCGTATCGTCCTGCGCGAAGGTGACGCCGCCCGCGGCCTTGATCTCGAGGAGTCCGCGAGTGCCGTCCGTGGCAGTGCCGGAGAGGATGATACCGATCGCCTGCGCGCCCTGATCCGCCGCCAGGGAGTGGAGAAAATAATCGATCGATCGCGGCTCCCCGCGCTCTTCCCGGGGGACGAGCCGCAGGCCGCCGTCCAGGATGCACATCCTGCGGTCGGGAGGGATGACATAGATGTGGTTGGGCTCGACCTGCGGCTCGTCCCGGACCTCGGTGACCGGCAGGGCGGTCGTCCGGGCGAGGATCTCCGCCAGCAGGCTGGGGTGGGTCGGCGAGAGGTGCTGGACGAGCACGAAACCCATGCCGGTGTCGATCGGGAGCGCGCCGAGCATCTGCCGGAAAGCCTCCAGCCCGCCCGTGGAGGCGCCGACACCGACGATGGGGAAGGCGGCACGCTGCGGCGCGGGTACGACGCCCTGCTTGCGCTTCGGGGCGTTCATTGAGATTTCACCGCCCGAGTGTACACCCCCCCCCACCCCCCCGGTGCCGTTTGACTTGCCCGGGGGCGGCGCGCATACTGCTCGAAGCAAGCTTCCTCCAGAGAGTGAAGGCTTCCCCAGGTCGACCCTCGCCCCCGGAACGCGCTCTTTGCCGGCGGTCAACCTCGTCAGGAGAACGCCATGCACCCCCGGGTCGCCCAGACTCTCACGTCCGTCGTCTGCCTGCTCCCTCTGCTCCTCGTTCCGACCGTCAACGCGCACGCGGACGATACGGTCGCCGCCGCTCCCGCGAGCGTCACCATCTCCGATCCCTGCAAGCTCGTCACCCCGGAGGAGGTCCAGGCCGTCCTCGGGACGGCGGTCGCCAGTTCGGCCGAGGTCCACGTCAAAGATCCCATCAAGTTCCCAGTCCGGATCTGCTCATACCAAGGAAAGAACGGCAAAGCCCTGAACGTCTCGACCGGCGTCAAGACAGCGGCTGATTTCGCGGCCGAATGGGCGGGGCACGACGCCATCGCGCAACTCGGGGACGCCGCCTTCGTGGTCCCCCCGGGCGTTCTCGTCTTTCAAAAGGGGACGGGAACCTGCAAGCTCCAGGCGCTCAACTTCGGCTTCTCCCGGGATGGCCGCGGCCATGGCTACCCCGACCCGGCCTTAGCCGCGAAGCTCAAGACGCTGGCCCAGGCCGCCGCCGCCAGAATGTGAAGCCGCGCTCCTGACTGACATTCCGTGGCGACCCCACGGCGCAATAGCGCCGAATTGTGTCGTCCGGAAACCTTCGCTCGCGGCAAACAAACGGTTTGCGAGAGAAATTTTCATGGTATCGATCGTGCTATATAAAACCTACGTTGGCGACACGCCCATGGCATTCTCCATCGGCAGTCCGAGGGGTACTTATTTATGCTGAACCGCATTCGAAACCGCGAGAAGGGCTTCACCCTGATCGAGCTGCTGATCGTCGTCGCGATCATCGGCATCATCGCGGCCCTGCTCATCCCTAACTTCTTAGACGCCCTCCAGAAGGCCAAACAGAAACGGACCGTCGCCGACATGAGAAATATCGGTACCGCGATGTTCTCCTGGCTGACCGACCAGGTCGGCGCCGCCGCCGCCGGCGCCGCCGCCACGACCGTCGACCTCGCGAGCTACGGCACGGTGACGGACGGCAGCAACCTGCTGTCGGTGCTCGTCCCGCAATATCTTCAGCAGGTCCCCGAGGTGGACGGTTGGAAGACCAACTATGACTATTATCTCAAAACCGCCACCCCGCTCGACAAGCAGGTCATGGCCATCCAGAGCTACGGCCGCGACAAGAAAAAGCAATTGACCTCCGCTATCACCGTCACCTCCTTCGATCCGACCGACTACGACCAGGACATCCTGTGGGCCGACGGCTTCTTCGTCCGCTGGCCGCAGAAGGTCACCCCCTGAGCTGAAAAGAACTCCGGGTTCGATTGGAAAGGGCGCCCCAAGCGGGCGCCCTTTCCTTTGATACGGCTGATACGGCGCTCGAGCGATCCCTCAAAAGGTTTTACAATTTTCTGACACTCCGGGGCCGCGCGACTGGCGAATTTTGTCGCCTCGGCCGTTCTCTTACTGAAAACAAAGGGTTTACGGTGCGTCGAACCGTGGCACGAAACCTGCTTTAGTCCAGGGAGAACTTGAAGACAATGCAGGCTTTTGAGATCGCCCCCGGAATTCACCGCGGGCCTCACGAGGGAGAAGATCTATGTTGACTCGCATGAAGAATCGGGAGAGGGGCTTCACCCTGATTGAGCTCTTGATCGTCGTCGCGATCATCGGCATCATCGCGGCGCTGCTCATCCCCAACTTCCTGGACGCGCTCCAGAAAGCCAAGCAGAAGCGGACCGTCGCCGACATGAGGAACACCGGCACCGCGATGTTCTCCTGGCTGACCGACCAGGTCGGCGCCGCCGCCGCCGGCGCCGCCGCCACGACGGTCGACCTCGCGAGCTATGGCACGGTGACGGACGGCAGCAACCTGCTCACGGTGCTCGTCCCTCAGTATCTCCAGCAGGTTCCCGAGGTGGATGGCTGGAAGACCAACTATGACTATTACCTGAAGACCGCCACCCCGCTCGACAAGCAGGTCATGGCCATCCAGAGCTACGGCCGCGACAAGAAGAAGCAGCTGACCTCCGCCATCACCGTCACCTCCTTCGATCCGACCGACTACGACCAGGACATCCTCTGGGCCGACGGTTTCTTCGTCCGCTGGCCCCAGAAGGTTACCCCCTGATCTGAAGAGCCTTCGAGCTTCGCTTCTAAGGGCGCCCCTCAAGCGGGCGCCCTTTCCCTTTTCCCCCGCGCCCTGCCCCACCCCTCTCCCCAGACCGGCGATTCATGGCACAGAAGCTGCTATAGATCAGGGTGACCTTGTGAGTATGCAGCATATTTTTTGGTCTGCCCTCGGACTTCACCGCGGGCTTCACGAGGGGGAGGATTTATGTTGATCCGTATCAAGAGTCGAGAGAAAGGTTTCACCTTGATCGAGCTATTGATCGTCGTCGCGATCATCGGCATCATCGCGGCGCTGCTCATCCCCAACTTCTTGGACGCGCTCCAGAAAGCCAAGCAGAAGCGGACCGTCGCCGACATGCGAAATACCGGCACCGCAATGTTCTCCTGGCTGACCGACCAGGTCGGCGCCGCCGCCGCGGGTGCCGCCGCCACGACGGTCGATATCGCGAGCTACGGCACGGTGACGGATGGCAGCAGCCTGCTCTCGGTGCTCGTGCCGCAGTATCTCCAGCAGGTCCCCGAGGTGGACGGCTGGAAGACCAACTATGACTACTACCTGAAGACCGGCAGCCCACTCTCCGCACAGGTCATGGCCATCCAAAGCTACGGCCGCGACAAAATGAAGCAGCTCACCTCCGGCATCACCGTCACTTCCTTCGACCCGACCGATTACAACCAGGACATCCTCTGGGCCGACGGCTTCTTCGTCCGCTGGCCCCAGAAGGTCACGCCCTGATCTTCTGACCTCCAGATGGGATTCGGTGAGGGCGCCCCACAGCGGGCGCCCTTTCCAATTTCTGGACGCCGCTACAATCTCCGTCCAAACTCCGGCCAGGAAGTTGGACCGCTGGACCCGACCTCAGAGCTTGAGCTGTCCCATCACCCGCTTGACGGCGTTGGCACTCTGCATGATGTAGAAGTGGACGGAGAGGGCGCCATGGTCCAGGAGCTCCGCGACCTGACGGGTGGCCCACTCGATGCCGACGTCGGCCACCTGCTCGGGCGTCGCGGCGAGCACGGCGTCGGAGAGGTCTGAAGGGATGTCGACGTAGAAGTTTCGCGGCAGCGAGGAGAGCTGCTTTTTCGAGGTGAGGATTTTGAGCCCCGGAATGATCGGCACCGTGATCCCCTGATGGCGGCAGGCCTCGACGAAACGAAAATATTTCTCGTTGTCGAAAAACATCTGGGTGACGATGTAGTGCGCCCCCGCGTCCACCTTCTCCTTGAGGTGACGGACGTCGGCCAAGAGGTTGGGCGCCTCGAAGTGCTTCTCGGGGTAGCCGCCGATGCCGATGCAGAAGGTCGTCGGCTCGGCGTCGAGCAGGTCGTGCTCCAGGTAGCGGCCCTGATTCATGGCGCAGATCTGGCTCACCAGGTCGACGGCGTAGCGGTTGGCGCTGCGCCCATGCTGGAGGGGTTTCTGGTAGGCGCTGTCGTCACCGCGCACGGCGAGGACGTTGTCGATCCCCAGGTACTTGAGCTCGATCAGGAAGTCCTCGGTCTCCTCGCGGGTGAAGCCCTGGCAAAGGATGTGGGGCACGGCATCGATGTGGTACTTGTTCTGGATCAGGGCGCAGACCCCGAGGGTGCCCGGCCGCTTGCGTTTCACCCGCCGCTGGATGGCCCCCTGCGGGGTCTCCTCGTAGATCACCTCCGCGGCGTGGCTCGTGATGTCGACGAAGGGCGGGTTGAACTTGACCAGGTCGTCGATCAGGGAGAGGAGCCCCTTGACGTCGCCCCCGCGGAGCGGCGGGATGATCTCGAAGCTGATGAGCGGCCGATCGGCACGCTCCAGATGCTCGGTGACTTTCATGCCGCGGCAGCGTACCCGCAGGGCGGGAGCCGGTCAAGCGCGATTAAAAAAGAAGTCGCGCGTATTCCCCGCTGATAGAGTCTCCCCGCCATGAGAGCCAAAGACCCTTGAAGCCTTCCTGGGGCGGCTCGCGAGCCTTCCGCTGGCTGCGCCTCTTGGGCGACGTCGCCCTCGCCCCGGCGGCCTTGGGGCTCGCCTTTCTCCTCCGCATCCACCTGAAGCTCCCCGGGACCACCGCGCTCCTCCCCGGGGACCGCCTGCGTTTCTTCGCCGGCAGCTGGCCGGCGAGCGTCGCGGCGCAACTCGCCGGGCTCTACTTCCTCGGCTTCTACGACCCGAGGCCGCGGAGCCGCGGCGAGATCGCCCGCGGCCTGGCCGGCGCCTCCTTCCTCGCCGGCATCGCCCTCGTGGGCTACCACTTCTTCGCCGACCGCGCCTTCCCGCGCTCGGTCGTCCTCCTCTTCGTCGTCCTCGACCTCCTCCTCCTCCTCGCCTGGCGGCTCGCCCTCGACCGCCCCGACCGGCGCCACGCGCGGCGGGTGGCGATCGTCGGCGCCGGGGAGGCGGCGCGCGAGGTCGCGACCGCCATCGCCAGGCACTGGCACGGCCTGGTCGTCGCCGGCTTCGTGCCGGTCCCCGGCGAGGAGGGCGATGCCAGAGAGCAGGATTGCGACCGGCCCGACCCCGTCCTCGGTCCCTGCCTGGGCCGGACGGCGGACCTCCCCGGCCTCCTCGCGAGCGGTGCCGTCGACGACATCATCCTCGCCGCTCCCGCCGACTCCTGGCAGACGCGGCTGATCGACGGCCTCTCCGGAAGCCGGCCGGACCACTCGAACGTCCTTCTCCTGCCCGGGCCGTTCGAGAGCCTGATCGGCCGCATGCGCTACCGCTCGCTCCAAGATCTTCCCCTGATCGAGGTCGTGCGCGAGTCGGAGTGGCGGATCAACCGGCCCGTGAAGCGCCTCCTGGACGTCGTCCTGGGGGCGCTCCTCGCCGTCCTCTCCCTCCCCCTGCTCGCGGCGGGCATCCTGGCCGTCCGCCTCACCTCCCCGGGCGCCGCCCTCTACAGACAGGTGCGGATCGGCCGCGACCGCCGGCCCTTCACCCTCTTGAAGCTCCGCACCATGCGCCTGGATGCCGAGGCCTCGGGCGACGAGGTGCTGGCCCAGGCGGAAGACCCGCGGCGGACCGCCGCCGGGGCTCTCCTGCGGAAGACTCGTCTGGACGAGATCCCGCAGCTCTGGAACGTCCTCCAGGGCGACATGAGCCTGGTGGGACCGCGCCCGGAGCGGCCGGGCTTCGTCGAGCGCTACCTGGCGGAGGTGCCGGGCTATGCCGAGCGCTTCTCGCTCGTCCCAGGTCTGACCGGCCTCGCCCAGGTCAACGGCGACTACCATTCGAGCCCGCAGAACAAGCTGCGCTACGAGCTCGCCTACATGGGGAATTGGTCGCTCGGGCTGGACTTTTCGATCCTCGTGCGAACGGTGAAAATCGTCCTCACCTCGCGCGGAGTTTAAATTGCTTCACTTCATGGAATTATCGCGATGGCACAAACCGCCCTCAAAAGTTGACGGCTCTGCCTGTAAGCACATAGAATGAGGGGGTTCCTCTACTCTTTTAGTATCACGCAATACCGAGGGGCATATCACCGGAAGGGCCTATGATCCAAACAATCCCCCTCCGCAAATATATCCGCCTCGCCACGACGTTCGCCACCGCCGCTGTGACCGCCATATCGCTCGGCTCGGCCGCCTATGGCGCGTCGACAGGCTCGGGGACTCCGGTGAACGGGGCCTATACGCCCCAGGGGAGCGGCACCCCCTCCGCGAGCGGCGACTACGTGACGACCAACAACCCGCCGGGGCTCAACACGTTCTACCGCTACTTCATCGAGGTCCCCCCGGCGCTGGGTCGCCTGCGCATCCAGCTCTGGGACGCCGACATCGGCGCCGGCGGCGCGGCAGAGGCGGCCGCCGGCCGCGACCGGGACCGCGGCGGCGGCACCTGGACGACGTCGGTCACCTATACCCTCCTGCGGCCGGACGGCTCGACCGCGGCGGCCCTCACCTGCTCGAGCGCGGTTTCCGCGACCTGCCCCGATAACGCCTGGGTGAGCCTCCTCGACAGCACGACCGCCCAGAACACGGCGGCCGGTCACTGGGAGCTGCGGGTCGACGAGTCCTCGACGGTCACGACGGGCGACGACATCAACGCCTTCGGCGTCCGCGCCGACGATGGTGACGCGACCGCCGCCGGCACCGAGATCCCGATCTACATCGACTCGCAGAACGAGTTCGGGGTCAACCAATCGGCCACCACGACGCAGGTCTCCCGCAACTACTCGGTGTATCCCTACGTCACCGCGGGTTGCACGGCCAAGGAAGAAGACTTCGACTACGACAGCAACCAGCCGGACAACGTCGGCTCGATCGATTTCACCAGCCGTACCGGCGCCACCACCCAGACGCTCGCCAACACCGTGCTGTCCAGGAACAACGTCTGGAAGACGAACACGATCAACGGCTGGACCACCGATTCCGATGCCACCGACTACGGCATCTGGTTGATGAATCTCACCATCAGCTCCTACGACGACACGGGTACGGGGTTGAACGGCAACTACACGACCTTCTACTTCGGCAGCTCGGCGCTCACCGCGACCCCGCCGACCACCAATCCGGTGACCAACGCCTTCCGCCTCTATCTGCCGACCGATGCCGGCACGGCGCCGGTCAAACCCTATGTCGAGCAGCTCGTTCGCTATTTCTCGGGCCCCAACCCGCCGACGGTGGGCAACACGCAGCGCGACACCGTCACCGTGCGGGTGGTCAATCCCACGGCCCATGCCATCACCTTCTCGGCCACCAACCTGGTGACGGCGAACGTCCCCGGCACCCGGGTCCTCTATGCCGGCAACGCCCAGAAGACCCAGGGGACGATCACCGCGCAGCCCGCCGTGGGCGGCTCCGGCACCATCAGCTGGAACCCCGGGACGGTCGCCGCCGGGCAGACGGTGATCCTCTCCTGGAACGTCGACATCAAACCGACCGCCGCCGGGCAGCGCAACCCGGCGGTCGGCACCTTCGCCTCCGGCAACGGCACCAAGGCGACCTGGGTGGACGAGACCGGCAACGCGACTTTCACCTTCGGTGCGCTCTGCGAGGTGGCGGTCACCCAGGGGACGCTGACCGAGGCGTTGGTCTCCTCCCTCCGCGCCCTCCCCGCCGACGGCGGGACAGCCATCGAGTGGCAGACGTCCTCCGAGGCGGGGACGATCGGCTTCGACCTCTATCGTCAATCCCGCAGCGGCGCGGACCGTCCGGCGGAGAAGACCTGGGTGAAGGTCAATCCGAACCTCCTCGTCGGCCTCCTGACCGCCCCCCAGGGCGGCACCTACCGGTTCGTCGACGCGGGGGCCGCGCCGGGCGAGGAGCAGACCTACCTCCTGGTCGAGGTCCAGGCCTCCGGCAAGCGGCGCGAGCATGGTCCCTTTACGTTGAAGACCGACTGGACCCGCACGGCGGGCGGCGGCGAAGCCTACACCCGCACCGCCCACGCCACCCGGCCGGCCGAGACCGCCAAGATCCTCGTCGGCCCGGTTCCGAGCCCGCTCCCGATCCTCGGGCAGGCCGACGCCCTCCACCTGGCGGTCCGCGCGAGCGGCCTCTACCACCTGGCGAGCAGCGACCTCGCCACCGCCTTCGGGATGCAGCTCGGGGCCTTCAACAAGCTCATCGGGAAAGGCCAGCTCGCCCTCTCGCGGGGCGGCGTGCCGGTCGCCTGGTACCCGGATCTCACCGGCTCGCAGTACAACGGCATCTTTTTCTACGGCGAGGCGGTTGACAGCCTCTACACCCGGGACAACGTCTATCGTCTGGAGCTCAACCCGGGTCTCCTCATGGCGACGGCGCCGGCCGGGGCCCCTTCGGGCACCGGACTCACCTCCTTCACCGCCGCGCTCCACGCCGAGCAGGATCTCCTGCCCGCCACCTCGCTCAACCTCGATCCCAACTCGGACTACTGGTTCTGGGAAGGGGTGCAGAGCGGCGACCCGACCTACGGCACCCAGAGCTTCCCGCTCGACGCGCCGGGAGCTTTGGCCGCCGCTGGGACCGCCAGCCTCACCGTCCACCTCGAGGGCGCGAGCGCGAGCGGCGTCGCCGCCGAGCACCACCCCTCGGTCTCGCTCAACGGCACCCTCCTGGGCGACGATCATTTCCAAGGGATCACGGCCCACGACTCCACCTTCACCTTCAATCCGGCGCTCCTCAACCCCACCGGCAACCAGGTGCAGGTGACCGGTCTGCTCGACGCCGGCGTCCCCTACAGCCTCTTCTTCATCGACTCCTTCGACCTCTCCTACCCGCGGAGCTTTAGCGCCGCCTCGGGCGCGCTCGCCTTCGCGGCGGCCGGACGGGTCTCGATCTCCGGCTTCGGCGACGCGGCCGTCCGCCTGCTCGACGTCTCCACCCCGACCCGGCCGCGCTGGCTCACCGGGTCGGCGGTCACCGCCGACCCCCACGGGGGCTGGGACCTGGGTTTCCAGGCCGTGGGCACCGCCCGCTACCTGGCGGCCGCCACGGCCGGCGTCCAGTCGCCCGTCGTGACGCCGTTCCGGACCCCGCGGCTGCGCTCGACCTCCAACCACGCCGATCTCGTGATCGTCGCCGGCCCCGGGCTCCACACCTCCGCCCAGCGCCTGGCCGACTATCGGTCGTCGCAGGGGCTCGACAGCATGGTGGTCGACTTCGACGAGGTGACGGACGAGTTCGCCTACGGCGTTCCCGATCCGCACGCCATCCCGGCCTTCCTCGCCTTCGCCCGTAGCTCCTGGCAACGGGCGCCGCGCTACCTGGTGCTCGCCGGGGCCGGCACGGTCGACTACCGGAACCTTCTGGGTTACGGCGACAATCTCCTGCCGCCCATCTTCGTGGCGAACGAGGGCGGGCTCTTCCCGTCCGACGGCCAGCTCGCCGACCTGGTCGGCAACGACAGCCTGCCGGAGCTCGCGGTCGGCCGCATCCCGGCGCACTCGTCCGCCGAGCTCGACGCCTACGTAGATAAGGTCATGAGCTACGAGAGCGGCGCCGACGGCGCCTGGGTGGGGAGCGCCATCGCTCTTGCCGATGCGACGGACCAGGGCGCCATCTTCGCCGACGGCAGCGACCGGGTGGCGACCTTCCTCACCTCGGGCTACAACGTCGACCGCATCTATCTCGATACGGCGACCCTCCCGGACGCCCGCTCGCGGCTGTTCCAGGATCTTGGGGCCGGCGTCTCGATCGTCAACTACATGGGGCACGGCGGACTCGACCGGCTCTCCTCCGGCGGCCTCCTCGCGAGCTCCGACGTGGCGACGCTCGCCAATGGGCCGCGGGTCCCGGTGCTCACCGCCATGACCTGTTCCATCAACCGTTTCGCCGTCCCCGGCGTCTCCTCCCTGGGCGAGCTTCTCGTCGACCAGGCGGGAGCCGGTGCGGCCGCGGTCTGGGCTCCCTCGGGACTCTCGGTCCACAACGAGGCGCAGCTCCTCGCCGAGCGCTTCTATCGCCACCTCGGAGATCCCGACGGCGCGCGGCTCGGCGACCTCATTCTCCGCGCCCTCCGTGACTTCCAGGGCCTGGGCGGCAGCACATCCATGATTCAGATCTACAACCTGCTCGGCGACCCAGCCCTGCGCGTCCGCCATCCCACCCCGGGACCGGGCGGGCCGGGCTCGCCGAGCAAAGAGTAAGCGGCGGGAGAGCGAAGAATGGAGCTGGATCGAAGAGACGTACCCGCAGAGGAGCCCAAGGGCGCCAGGCTACCCTACCGGCGGCCGCGGATCCTGAGCCGCGAGCCGCTGGAGGTCATGGCGTCCGTCTGCTCGCCCGGACCGCCGCCCGCCGGACCCGCCAAGGGCAATCCCATCCTCTGCCCCCAGGGGCCGATCTCCTCCTAGAAGATAGAGAGGTTGGTTTTCAGGTTGCCAGGCTCAGGGTAAAATCGGCAGCAGCGTCCTCTTCTCCCCCGCCCGCCGCTGGATCTCCTCCGTCACGTCCATCCTCCGCAGTGCGCTCGGATAGACCTTCAAGGGGTCGCCGCTATGGGCGTCGGCGTTGCCGGGGCAGAAGTTGAGGAAGGGGCCGGCGGGGCCGTAGCCCTCGACCATCCCTTTGGCGGCGGTCGTCTGCTCGCGGATCTCCCGCAGACCGGCAGAGCCGGCCCAGATCTCAGAGATCCGCTGCTCGTTCAGGTTTCCCACCGGCCGGCGCCACTGGACACAAGGGTAGACGTTGCCATAGGGATCGACGGCGATCCCCGCCGAGCCGGCGCCGCAGTGCTTGTCGACCGCGGTCGGCACCGTCCCGTCGTCGCCGCCGCGGGCGATCCCGGTCGGCATCGGTAGGGCGGCCGGCAGGGCGGACACCGCCGCCCGCGCCCGTTCCCCCTGGACGGTGAAGAGCTTCAGCATGCCTTCCCGGCTCGGTGAGATCGAGAGCGGCTCGCGATCGCCGTCGTCCCGTGGGCTCACTTCCGGATCGACCTGGAACGCGGCCCCGAACGACTCGACGAGGTCGAACATCCCTTCGATCTCGCCTTCGTTCCAGGCGGTCAGGGTGGTGTTGATTTTGACCCGGAAGCCGAGCTCCCGCATCTCTCCGAGGTTCGAGAGCAGGCGCTCGAAGCTCCCCGGCACCCGAGTCTGGCGGTCGTGGGTGGCCGCGGTGGCGCCGTGCAGGCTCACCTCGACGATGAAGGGATCGACCTCGGTCTTCAACCGGCGGAGGAGCTCGCCGCGGAGGGCATGACCGTTCGACTTGATCCGCACGACGAAGCCCAATTCCCGCGCCCGGGCGCCGAGGAGCAGAAAGTCGGGATGGGCGAGCGGCTCGCCGCCGGAAAAAGTGAGGTTCAGGACCTGCATCGCCGCCAGGTCCGAGAAGAGCTGGAAGTAGCTCTCCCGCGACAGCGGCCGGCCGGTCTGGCCGAGATCGTTGTAGCAGAAGAAGCAATCGAGGTTGCAGCGGTAGGTGAGCTCCAGGAGGACCGAGAAGAGGAGGTTGTCGCGCCAGGTTCGGGCGATGACCTGCGCCAGGCTCACCGGCGCTCCTCCTGCGAGGGAGAGGGAGATGCCATGGGCTCCGCCGTGGCGTTCGGCGTCACCTGCTCGAGCAACCCCTCGCGCTCCAGCTCGGCGGCGAAATCGAGCACGTCGCGTTCCAGAACCTCCAGGGGAACCTCGTACTCCCGGAAGAGCACCTCGGCCCAGCGCGAGATCGGCGACACTCCGTCGGCGAGGGAGAGGATGCGCGTCGCGACCGCATCGAGAACCATGACCTCGGCCGAGCCCTGGTTTAGGACCACGGCCTCATCGTTGAGAACGCGGAAGCGGACACCGGGGTGCCGTCGTAGGACCGTCGTCAAGGCAATCATCGAGGTGTGCTCCCAAGGATACTCCAGAAACCACCGGCGAGCGAGAAAGTCAGCGCAGCTCCCGGCGCGACCCGAGCCAGGCCGGTGAGGACGTCCAAGAGGGGCTCCTGGCGGTGAGGATCGGCGTTGACGAACGGAGCGCAGGCGAAGAGGAGGGCCAAGGTCTCGCCCGGAGAGAGCGGCCGCAGCCGATCCTCGGGGCCTTTTTCGAGCCGCAGCAGGCCGCGGAGCGGCCGGGGCGGATGCGCCTCCCGCCGATCGCCGAGGTCGCCGGTGAAAGGGAGCTTCACCACCCGCGGCACGCCGCCGGGCTCGGAGCCGGGGAGAAGGGCGTTCAAGTCGTCGGACAGCACGGTGTGCCCGCGCTCCTCGCTCATCCGGGAGAGGGTCGTCTTCCCCGCCCCCGAGGGACCGAGGAAGAGAAAGGCGCCATCGTCCGGCGCGGTGTTCGGCGAGGTGATCGCCGAAGCGTCCGCGGAGGTCTCCGCCGCCGTCACCCCGGCGCTATGGAGGACCACCCCACCCTGCGCAAGCAGGCGGTAGGCGACCAGGACGCGCAGGAAGTTCTCGAAGATCCCCGGGAAGAGCGGCCCTTCTTCCGAGGTCCACAGGGCACCGTTCAGGGCGGGGGCCCAGTCGAGCCGCGCCATGAGCTGCAGCCCGGCCAGGCGGACGGACCGCTCCTCGTGGGCGAAGTCCAGGGCGTAGTCCCAGCCGCGGGTGTCGACGGCCCGGAAGTCGCTCGGCGGGGCGGTGAAGAGGAGGCCGCGGACGGCGGCGGCCTCGTGGCCGTTTTCGCTACAAAGCTCGCCGAAGCGTTCGCCCACCGCCGCCGCCTGGACGGCGGAGAGGCCGGCCACCTGGTAGGGGCCGCCCGGGAGATCGAGGCTCACCTCGCGATCTCCCCAAGGCTCGCCCGCCCGGCGGGCAGGAAAGAGGTCGGGGTAGGTGAGGAACCGCGCGCCGAAGCTCATCGAGGCCGCCGCCTCACCATCCGCTGCACGACCCGACGCCCCAACCAGCCCCAAAACGCCGCGACCGCCCCGAGCCGGGCGCTCCAGGGGACGAGGGGCGCCGAGCCGCTCTTTTCCTGCCCTCTGGAGTGGGAGACCACCCGGCCGAGCAGCTGGCCGAACGGCACCGGAGGGTCCGACTGGGAGACGGCATCGCCCCGGGTGACCCCGGCGAGCCGGCCGTGGTGGAGGCGATAGCCGAGCAGGCGGTGGGCGACGATCCGCCCGTCGCCGGCCCGGAAAGCGACGACGTCCCCGGGCAGGTAGAGGCGGGCGCGGGCGATCCGCACCCGGTCGCCGTCCTTGAGGAGCGGGGCCATCGAGCCGCCGCGCACGGTGGCGTCGACCGGCGCCTCGGCGGCCAAGTCGCGGACGGCGGCGAAGGTCTTCACCGCATCTCCTCCGGCACCTGGACGGAGAGGGTGGGATCGAGACGGACGGCGAGCCGGAAGTTGCGCCGGGCCTCGTCCAGGTCGCCGGAGGCGAGATAGGCCCGGCCGAGGTCGGCGTAGATCTCCGGCTTGGGCTGGAGGGCGAGCGCCGCGCGGTACTCCGGAAGGGCCGCCCGCGGGTCGCCGAAGAGGAGGAACTGGCTGCCGCGGGCGATGGGGATGCCGACCTCGGACGGGTCCAGCTCCGCGGCACGGCGGAGGAGCTCCAGGTGGGCTGGCAGGAGGTTTCCCGGGGCGTGGCCGGAGCTCGCGGCGCTGATCGACACCAGCTCCACCTGGCGGAGCAGGGCGCTCCCGAGGAGCCGGTCGCGCCAGCGGTTCCCCTGGAGGACGAGGGCGACGACGACGAGGGCGGCGAGGAGCCAGCCGAGGGTCGTCCCGGGAATCCCCACCCTCTCCTCGTCCTCTTCTCCCCTCTCCTCCTCTTCTTTCTCCGGCCGGGCGCCGAAGACCCAGGCGAGAAAGAGAAGCGCGGGGAAAGCCGTGAGCGCGATCCGGAACGGGAACTGGAAGAGGGAGAGGAGAGCGAGGGCCGCCGTCCCTCCCCAGGCGAGAGCGACGCCGGGGCGGTCTTCCTCTTCTTCCATTTCTTCCATGTTTTCAACCCTCCACCGGCGGAGGGCACCCCAAAGGAGCCAGAGTCCCCAGCCGAGGGCGAGGAGCCCCGGCACCCCGAGGTCGGCCCCGACGTTCAGGATCTCGTTGTGGGCGTTGTCGAAGGTAACGTCGACGGCGCCTTCGAAGAACCGCGCGCCGGAGGCCAGGAGCGCCAGCTTGGCGGGGACGAACTCCGCCTCGAACCCTCCCTGCCCGGCACCGCTAAGCGGGTGGCGGCCGAGCATCCAGGCGGCCGCCCGCCAGCCGTCGAGCCGCCCGGTGAGCAGGCTGTTCCAGTCCCCCTCGCCGAGCCGCCCGGCCTTCTCCATCACCCGGCTCCGCAGGGGAGGAACGGCGAGGACCAAGACCACCGCGAGCCCCACCCCGAGGCCGGCGGCGGGCGCCAGGAGACGGCGCGGGGCGAGGCACGCCCAGAGGATCAGGCTGCCGGCCGCCACCGCGGCGAGGGCGGAGAGCGTCTGGGTCACCGCCATGGCGTAGAGGCAGACCGCCAGGGCGGCCGCCACCACGACCAGAAGGGGGGCCCGCTGACTCCGGCGGGCTCGCCACTCGCGGACGAGAATCCATTGGGCGAGGAGGCAGGGAAGCACCAGGTAGGCGGCGAGATCGCCCGGATTGCCGGCGAGCGAGGTGACGGCGAGCCGCCCGGCGCTCGCCGGTCCCTCGAACTCGAACGGCCGGTAGAGCCCATGGAACTGGAGGATGCCGAGCAGGGCTAAGAGGGTCGCCGGGACGAGGAGGCCGGTCATCAGCCGCGCCAGCCGCTGCTGGGAGAGCCCGGCGCTCCAGCCGGCGAGGCAGGCGGCGCCGATCCAGAGATCGACGAGGGCCTCGTGCAGGTGGAAGGGATGCCGGCTGACGGCGAGGCCCAGGGTGGCGACGGCGACGAGCGGGGCGACCGCCAGGAGCGCGGGCAGCCGGCCGAGATCGCGCCAGCCCACCCGGCCCGCCGACCGCAGCCTGAGGGCCAGGGGGAAGAGCGAGGCGAGCCCCAGCCATTCGCTCGCCAGGAGCTTGGGCAGCCGGAACGCCTCCTTGGCGAACGCCGGCAGGAGGAGGGGCGGGAGCAGGATCGCCACCCACAGCACGGCCTCCGCCCAGCCCTCGGCGCTGGAGCGGCTGGCGCGGCCGGGTTTGCCGCTTCGCGGGACGGCGGTCCCGCCTGGTCTCTTCCCCTTGCTCATCCCGGCCGAGTATACGAGACCGCGTCAGGAGCGGGTTTTCCAGGCGCTCGCGCCGTAGCGCACGAGGCGGCCGGCGAGGTCGAGCGGGCGCCAGAGCCGGCGCCCGAGGTAGCCCAGGGCTCCCCCCCGGGGCGGGCCGTAGAGCGCGTCGACCTGGCCGCGGGTCAAGACGACGGTGCGGAAGAGGGTACGGGCGAGGCGCGCCGGGGCGGGCCGGTCGCTCGGGGACGAACGGAAGAGCCCCAGCCGCAGCGAACGCTCGTAGCCCGGGTCCAGGAGGCCGGCCAGGAGATGCCGGAGGAGGAGAGCCGGCGGCGCGGACGACTCCCCCCAGGCGGCGAGATCGTCCCCCGCCGCGAGCGCCCGGGCGAGGAGGCGGACCGCCTCCACTTCCGCCGGCGGGACGTCGGCGGCGATCCAGGAGCCCAGCCGTCTCCACAGCGCCGTGTCTGCGAGGTCGACCAGGTCGATCAGGTCGCCCATCATCTTGAACAGGGAGTACGACTTGGGCCACCAGCCGTGCTGGCCGAGGCCGTGGACCAGGGCATAGGCGGCGGCGACCGGGGCGGCGGGAATGGCGGCGCGCCCGGGGAGAGCGGTCAAGGGAGAGAGGAGATCCTCCCGCGAGAGATCCGCCCAGGCCGCCGAGCGGCGCCCATCGAGCCGCACCCCGAGGAGCATCCGGTGGAGCTCGACGACCCCCTCCGGCCCGGCGAGGGCGGGGAGCTGGTGCTCCAGGCCCGGCAGCCCCGAGGCCGTGAAGCCGCGGGCGGCGAGGGCGGCCTGGAGCTCGTCCGCCGCGCCCTCCGGCACCAGGGCGTCGACGTCGCAGGCCGAACGGCCGCCTGGAAGGAGCGTCCCGGAGAGCTCCAGGGCGGCGAATTTCAAAAAGACCAGGGGGATGCCGCGCTCCGCCGCCACCTCGGCCAGGCGTGAGGCGAGCGCCGAGAGCCGCATCCCCATCCCCGCCGCGGCCGCCTGGGCCCGGGCGAACCCGCGGCCACCCTCCTCCCCCAGCTCCGCCGCGAGCCGCGGCCGCCCCTGCCGGGCCGCCACCCGCCCGGCGAGGTCGAAGCGGCCGCAGAGCGCCAGGGCTGCCGCCGGGTCGAGGTCGGCGGGAGCGGCGGGAGCGGGCGCCCCCGGAGAGCCGAACGCTCGCCGGAGCATCCACAGGATCCCGGGGGACATCGTCACCTGGGGTGGATGGAAGCGGACCGGGCGCACGGGCATCGTAGAGAGGATAAACCCGGAAGGACCGCGGCGTATGCCTGACCAGCATGGCGGCACTCTGCTTGCATAGCGAGGAGGCGATACGCTGGGCCACCACGCGCTCAGGTGGAGCGAACCGCGCGGTCGCCCTCTCCACGGGAAGGACTGTTCAGCCATGATCGGTGCAGAGACAGAATCGATCGCCGACACCGCCGACGCCGAGGGCGCGACGGCCTACCCGCGGCGGCCCGGCACACGGAGCGGGCAGCTGCCGCGGGCCTCGACCGGCGTCCTGGGCCTGGACGAGATTCTGGGCGGCGGCCTGCCGCACAACCGGATGTACATGATCGAGGGCGATCCCGGAGCCGGGAAGACCACCCTCGCCATGCAATTTCTACTCGAAGGCGTACGCCGTGGGGAGGCCGGCGTCTACGCCACCCTCTCTGAAACCGAGGAGGAGCTGCGCGACGTCGCCCACTCGCACGGCTGGAACCTGGACGGCATCACCATCTGCGATCTGCAAACCGCCGAGGAGAGCCTGAAGGCCGACTCCCAGTACACCCTCTTCCACCCCTCCGAGATCGAGCTCTCCGAGACCACCCGGACGGTGCTCGAAGCGGTCGAGGTGATCAAGCCCCGGCGGGTGGTCTTCGACTCGCTGTCGGAGATCCGTATGCTCGCCCGCGATTCGCTCCGCTACCGGCGGCAGGTTCTCGCCTTGAAGCACTACTTCACCGGCCGCCAGTGCACGGTCATCCTCCTCGACTACCGGACCCTCCCGGGCACCGAGTTCCAGCTCCAGAGCCTGACCCACGGCGTCCTCACCCTGGAGCACCTCGCCCCCGAGTACGGCGGCCAGCGGCGGCGGCTCAAGGTTCAGAAGGTGCGCGGCATCCGCTTTCACGACGGCTACCACGACTTCAACATCGAGCAGGGGGGCCTGGTCGTCTACCCCCGCCTGATCGCGGCGGGGCAGGGGAAAGAGTATCCGCGCGAGCCGATCTCTTCCGGCGTCCCGGCGCTCGACGCGCTGGTCGGCGGCGGGCTCGAACGCGGTACGAGCACCATGCTCCTCGGTCCCTCCGGGGTGGGCAAGTCGACCCTCTCCATGCAGTACGCGCTGGCCGCCGCCGAACGCGGCGAGCGGGTCGCCATCTATCACTTCGACGAGACTCAGGAGAACTGGCTCCTGCGCGCCGAGACTTTGCAAATGCGGTTCGCCGAGCACCTGGCGAGCGGCCGGGTGCTCCTGCGCCAGATCGATCCCGCCCAGATGTCGCCCGGCGAGTTCTCGCGGCAGGTCTGCAACGCGGTCTCCGAGGGCGTCCGCATGGTGATCCTCGACAGCCTGAACGGCTATAAGAACGCCATGCCGGAGGAGCGGTTCCTGACCCTCCACCTGCACGAGCTGCTCGCCTACCTCGCCCAGCAGGGGGCGATCACCCTCATGATCATGGCCCAGAGCGGCATCGTCGGCCAGGGTCTGGAGTCGCCGGTCGACCTCTCCTACCTGGCCGACAACGTCGTGCTGCTGCGCTACTTCGAGGCCTTCGGCGAGGTCCGCCACGCCATCTCGGTGGTCAAGAAGCGCACCGGCGCGCACGAGAAGTCGGTCCGCGAGCTCCGCATCGGCCCTCCGGGTTTCAAGGTCGGCCGGCAACTGCGCGAGTTCAACGGCGTCCTCACCGGCCAACCGGTCTACACGGGCGCAAACGATCCCCTGCTCGCGAACGGGAGAGAGGCCGCCCATGACGGACCGCTGTGAGGAGAGGGTCCTCGTCTTCGCCCCCACCGGCCGGGACGCCGTCCTCACCTGTGCAGGCCCTCGACCGCGCCGGCTTCGCCGCCGTCCCCTGCGAGAACCTGGAGGGGCTCTGCAAGGAGATCCGGGGCGGTGCCGGCACGGCCGTGCTGGCGGACGAGGCGCTCTCGCCCCACACCGTGAACCACCTCCTGGACGTCCTCGGCAGCCAGGGCCCGTGGTCGGACCTGCCGCTCATCGTCTTCACCCGCCGCGACTCGACCGACGACGTCCTCGCGACCCTGGAGCCGCTCGGCAACTCGACGATCCTCGAACGGCCGGTGCGGGTCAAGACCCTGGTCTCCGCCTGCCATGCCGCCCTCCGCGCCCGCCACCGCCAGTACGAGGTGCGCGACCTCCTGAGGAGCCAGGCCCAGGCCGACCGGCGCAAAGACGAGTTCCTCGCCATGCTCGGCCACGAGCTGCGCAATCCGCTCGCGGCCATCCGCAACGCCCACTCGGTCCTCGATCGGCTCGGCACGGCGGACGAGCCGGCGGCGCGCCAGCGCCAGGTCATCGATCGCCAGACGCGGCACCTGGCGCGGATGGTGGACGACCTCCTCGACATCTCCCGGGTCACCTTGGGCAAGATCACCCTGCAGACCCAGGTGGTCGACCTCCAGGAGGTCGTCGAGCGCTGTCTCCGCGAGCTCGGCACCGCGGCGCAGGCGGAGCGCCACCAGCTGGCGCTCGAGGTGACGACCGAGCCGGTCGAGGTCGACGGCGACCCCGTGCGCCTGGAGCAGATCGTCTCGAACCTGCTGCACAACGCCATCAAGTACACGCCGCCGGGCGGGCGGATCACGATCGCGGTCGGCCAGACCCGCGGCGAGGCGGTGATCCGGGTGAGCGACAGCGGCATCGGCATCCCGCTCGAAATGCTGCCGCGGATCTTCGACCTCTTCACCCAGGTGGAGAGCTCGATCCCCCGCTCCCAGGGCGGCCTGGGCCTCGGCCTCCCCCTGGTGCGCAGCCTGGTCGAGCTCCACGGCGGCCGGGTCTCGGCGGCCTCCCCCGGCCCGGGCGGAGGGAGCGAGCTCACCGTCCGCCTGCCGCTGCGCCTCGCCGCCGACGACGTCGCCCACCCCTCGGCCCAGCTCCAGCGTCTCGGCCGCGGGGTCGCCGCCGGCCAGGCGGTCGGCCAGGGCCTGCATATCCTCGTCATCGAGGACAACCAGGACGGCCGGGAGTCGCTCCGCGACCTGCTGGAGATCTGGGGCTACCGGGTGGATCTCGCCGCAGACGGTCCGGCCGGCCTCGAACGCGCCCTCGCCGCGCCGCCGGACGTGGCGCTCATCGACATCGGCCTTCCCGGCTTCGACGGCAACGAGGTGGCGCGCCGCATCCGCGCCACCCTGAACGGCCATTCCCCCTGCCTCATCGCGATGACCGGCTACGGCCAGCCGGAGGACCGCGGCCGGGCCATGGAGGCCGGGTTCAACACCTACCTGGTGAAGCCCGTCGACCCCGAGACCCTCGCCCGTCTCCTGGCCGAGGTCTGCGTGCACGGGCAACCGTTGTCCCGGCCGTAGGGGGGAACGCCTGGGGTGAGGGCCCCGCCGTCACCATATACTCCTCGCTATGGAACGCCGTGCCAAGATCGTCGCCACCCTCGGTCCCGCCGCGTCCGACGAGGCCGGCCTCGCCGCCCTCGTCGCGGCGGGGGTGGATCTCGTCCGCCTGAACCTCTCGCACGGCAGCCACGCCGAGCACGCCGAACGGATCGCCCGGGTGCGGCGGATCGAGGTTTCCCTCGGCTGCTACCTGCCGATCATCGCCGACCTGATGGGACCGCGCTATCGGCTGGGCCAGGTGCCCGGCGGCAGCCGGACCCTCCAGGCGGGCGAGGCGATCACCCTCGGAGCGGGAGACACGGCGGGCGGGGTCGATCTGCCGGTCGACGACCCGGAATTCCTCCGCCACCTGGAGCCCGGCGAGCGGATGCTGATCGACAGCGGCCTGATCGAGCTGCGGGTCGAGGGCAAGGAAGGCGCGCGCATCCGGGCGCGGGTCGTCGACCCCGGGGTCGTCTCGACCCGCAAGGGGATCAACCTCCCCGACACCAACCTCCCCTTCACCATCTCGGAGAAAGACCTCGCCGACATCGCCTTCGCCGTCAACGAGGGGGCCGACTTCATCGCCGCCTCCTACGTCGGCGAGGCGGCGCACGTCGAGGCGATAAGGAGCGCCGTCCGCCAAGCCTGCGCGAGCTGCTCGACGGCCCTCCAGACCCTCCCCATCATCGCCAAGCTCGAGCGGGCGACCGCGCTCGAGCACCTGGACGCGATCATCGCCGTCTCCGACGGCGTCATGGTGGCGCGCGGCGACCTCGGGGTCGAGGTGCCGCTCTATACCGTACCCGTCCTCCAGAAGAAGATCGTCGCCGCCGGCCGCCGGGCCGGCAAGCCCGTCATCGTCGCCACCCAGATGCTCGAATCGATGATCGAGCAGCCGCGGCCCACCCGCGCCGAGGCGACCGACGTCGCCAACGCCGTCTTCGACGGCGCCGACGCCCTCATGCTCTCCGGCGAGACCGCGGTCGGCCGGCACGCCGTCGAGGCGGTCGCCACCATGGCCCAGATCATCCTGGAGGCCGAGATCTACGGGCGGCAGAACCAGTCCGGCCCGCGCGCCCTCCTGCGGCCGCTCGCCACCGCCGAGTCCCGGCATGCCTTCGAGCTGGATATCGACGACATCGGCGAGGAGCGCCCGGAGATCGACCTCTCCCCCGAGGTTCCCGACATCGTTTCCGCCGCCGCCGTCTACGCCGCGGGCGAGCTCGGGGTGGCGCGGCTCGTCGCCTGGAGCCAGAGCGGTTTCACCGCCCGGCTCGCCGCCCGCTACCGGCCGGACGCCCCGATCGTCGCCCTGACCCCCAACGCCCGCGTCGCCCGCCAGCTGCAGCTCGTCTGGGGCGTCCGGCCGCTCGTCGCCCCGGGCGAGGTCGAGCACTTGGACGGCGTCATGCAGACCGTCGACCGCGAGCTCCAGGCGGCTGGGCTCGCCACGGCGGGAGATCGCATCATCGTCCTCATGGGCCACCCCATCCGCGAGCGGCCGCTCACCAACCTCATGCGGGTCCACCGGGTCCGCTCGGTCGAGGAGTGGGAGCGCACCCGGCCCGCCCCGCCCGCCCTCCCCCGGTGAAACGCTTTAGAAGCTGGCGGCGCCGCTCCGTCTTCCTCCTGGCGGTCGCCGTCCTCGCCGCTCTCGTGACGGTGGACGCCTGGGTCGTCGAGCCCCACTTCCTCCTCTTTAGGGACGCCGTCCGCATCCCGCTCGCCGCCGCGCCGCTCCGCATCGTCCACCTCTCGGACCTCCACATCGTCCGCGACGAGCCGCTCCTCCACCGCCTGCTGCGGGACGTCGCCGCGGCGCGTCCCGACGTCGTCCTCCTCTCGGGCGACCTGGTCCACGACGTCCCCGACCTCGGCCCCTTCGCCCGCCACACCGCGGCCGCCACCGCCTTCCTCGCCCAACTCCACGCCATCACCCCCGCGATCTACGCCGTCCAGGGGCACAGCGAGTACCAGGGGCTGGTCGTGGCGTCGCTCGCCGAGGCCGGGGTGCACTGGCTGTCGAACCAGGGGGTGCGGCTCGGCCGGGAGCGGCCGATCCTCCTTCTCGGCCTCAACCAGCAGGTGGGAGAGGACGACTTCGTGGGGCATTGGCATTCGCCCTTCCGACTGGTCCGGCTGCGCCGGTTCCACGGCGCCTGGCATCTCTCGGGTGGCCGGAACATGCTGTACAAAGATTTCTATCTGCACTACGATCCCCGGCCCACCGGTCCCGACCTTCCCGATCATCCCGCCGCCCTCGCCGACGAGGGCGGCCCGCTCGCCTGGAGCAATTACGACATGCTCTGCGACGCCTGGATCGAAAACCAGGACGTCGGCGCCGGGATCGCCGTCCACAGCCGCTACGTCTTAGGCGAAGACCGCATGCTCCGGCTCCGCCGGGTGAAGGGCGAGCACGGGCATCCGGGGAGCTTCTGGCTGATCGCCCAGGGGACGACCTTCACCGGCCACCCCGACACCGGGGTCGTCCCCAAGCCCAAGCGCTGGTACCGGCTGCGGATGCGGACGGCGGTCGAGCCGGGCGCCGTCAGGTTCTACGCCCGGGTCTGGCCGGTCGGCACCCCGGAGCCCCAGCGCTGGCAGGCCTGGGGGGAGGACCGGAGCCCGCTCCGCATCGAGGCCGGCACGGTCGGCCTAGGCGCCTGGGGCGGCGGCGAGCTCCTCTACCGGAACGTCCAGGTGATCGCGGCGGACGGCCGGGTGCTCGTCGACGAGCCCTTCGCCAGCGAGGATTGGCCGGAAGCCTGGCACCAGGGGGCGCGCGGCACCCGCCTCGCCTTGGCCCTCGCGAGGAGCCCCGAGGTTCCCCCCGGCACCCCGCGGATCGTCCTCTCCCACGTCCCCGACGTCGTCCCCGAGGCCGCCTACCGGGGCATGGAGGTGGTCCTGGCCGGCCACACCCACGGCGGCCAGGTGCGGCTCCCCTTCCTGGGAGCGCTCACCACCCGTTCCTGGCTCGGCACCTACTACGCCCACGGCGTCTTCGCCTTCGCCGCCCCCAACCGCCAGGGCTTCCTGACCCTCTTCGTCAACCAGGGGATCGGCATGTCCGTCCTCCCCATCCGTTTCTGGTGTCCGCCGACCTGGGCGGTGTTGGATGTGGGAGAGGAAGCCGAACCGCCTGGAGCCAGCCGGAAAACCTCCCTGGACTCGCCGGCAAGCTCTCCAAACCGGAGGGAACGGCCTCGAGACTCGGCCGAAAGCTCTCCGGGACCGCCGGAAACCCCTCCAAAGTTCGCCGAAACCCCTCCGGGAGCGTAGAAAACGGCCCACCACGAAGCTCCGGCGCATTCCAAGGGACGGCTGTACGATCCTTCTCCCCAGGGGGAGAGACGCGAGATCAAGGCGCCGGGGTAACCTCCGGGTAATGGTACTTCTCGCAAAATCCTCTACGGCTCGCTCTCTAGAAAGGAACCTGATGCGTCGCTTCACAGCTGTTACCACCGTCCTCTTCCTCCTATCCCTTTGCGCGCTGCTCTCGGTGAACGTCTCGGCAGCACCGGCTTCCGTGGCGGCCTCCCAGGGCCCTGTTGCGGCCGACGCTGGCCTGACGGCAATCTTCCAGCCGGCTCCCCTCGCGCCGAAGAACATGACCTGCGGCCCCTACTGCTTCGGGAATTTCACCACCCCCACGGTCAAGGCGTTCGGACCGGATTGCGCGTCGGCCCAGAGCAGCCTCACCACCGAGCTCGACAACTTCGCCGACTCCAAGTGCGCGACTGATCTTGGGGTCTGCAGTCTCACTCAGACGACGACCACGGCCTGCCATTTGAAGACCGACGGCACCTATGTGATCGGAGGCTACGGCACCTTCAGCTGTCGGGAGACCACCTGCTGACGAAAGTGCCTGGACCGCAGGAGCGGCGGAGCGTCTGGCCCACGCCGCTCCTCGATCCCCGATTTCCGCCGAGCCCACCGCCGCAGGATCTGCGCCCGTAGGTCCCTCCCGCGGCCCTCCGCCGCCCCGGTATATCCTTCTTCCCATGAAGAAGATCAGCCGTGAGGATGCCCTCGAATACCACGCGCGCGGACGGAAGGGGAAGATCCAGGTCGTCCCCACGAAGCCCACCGCCACCCAGCTCCTCTCGCTCGCCGAGGTCCAAAAGCCCAGCCGAGACGTTTCCCTCAAGTTTGGAGGACTTTCGGCGAGCTCTCCAGGGGTTTCCGGAAGTCGCGGAGACCTTTCGGGCGAGTTTCGAGGGGTCCCGAAGACCGCAGGCGTATGCGGCGGCGAGGGAATTCATTGAACGAATTATCCGGTTGGCGCGAGCGGTCGAAACGCTGCAATAATACGTCCACCCATGCGACGCCGAGCTGATGCCGTGCAGGAGAGGGTCGAGCAACTGTCCGCAAGCTGCCGGGCGGTTCTCTCCCGCTTCGAGGCCCTGCCCATTACGGCCGTTTTCCTCTATGGCAGCGCTCTCACCGCGAGCTTCCGCGCCGATAGCGATGTCGACATCGCCGTACTGGACGATGGGCAGGAACGGCTGAGTTGGCCAGACCAGGCGCGCCTGATGGATGCTCTGGAACGCGCCACCGGTCATGGGCTCGATCTGCGGATGCTGCGCGATAGCAGCCTTTCCCATCAGGCCCACGTCCTGGAGCAAGGGCTCCTCCTCTGGCCCTTGGTGGAGCGGCCTGCGGTCAAGAGCTACTCGCGCGAAGTTCTTGCCGCTGCCCGGAAGGAGCACCAGCGTCTCCGCCGAGACTGGTCCGGCCTCCTCGCAAGGCTCTCGGACTCAGTAGCGGCACGGAGATGAGCGAGCTCAACCGGGATTACCTGTTCGAGCAGTTCCAGCTGGTCGAAGAGTACTTGAGGCGAGCGCGGCGAATCGCTGGCCTCACGAAGGAGAGCTTCCTCACCGATCCGACAGCCATCGACGCGAGCGTCAGACAGCTCACAGTCCTTTTCGAGACCTCGCACAATATTGCCAAACATCTCGGCTCAAGATCCGGCTGGCGTAGCCCGAGTAGCAAGGCCGAAACCTTCGAAGTCCTTGCCGAACAAGGAGTTCTCCCGGAAGACCTCGCTCAGTCTTTTCGCGAAGCATCGCGGTTCCGCAACCTGGTGACCTATCAGACCGCGATGGTGGACGACACCCGCGTCTACGAGATCCTGCAGGATCACCTCGGCGACTTCGAGCGTTTCATCGGCCTGGTCGCGCGTTGGCTCGCGAGCGTAGAGAGCCAATAAGGATGGACGGGGCGGCCGGTATATCCTTCTTCCCATGAAGAAGATCAGCCGTGAGGATGCCCTCGAATACCATGCGCGGGGACGGAAGGGGAAGATCCAGGTCGTCCCCACGAAGCCCACCGCCACCCAGCTCGACCTCTCGCTCGCCTACAGCCCGGGCGTCGCCTATCCCTGCAAGGAAATCGAGAAGGATCCCCTCCTCGCCTACCAGTACACCGCCAAGGGCAACCTCGTGGGGGTGATCAGCAACGGCACCGCGGTTTTGGGGCTGGGGAACATCGGGGCGCTCGCGGGGAAGCCGGTGATGGAGGGCAAGGGCGTCCTCTTCAAGCGCTTCGCGGACATCGACGTCTTCGACATCGAGGTGGCGACCGAGGACCCGGAGGAGTTCATCCGGGCGGTCAAGCTCCTGGAGCCCACCTTCGGCGGCATCAACCTGGAGGACATCAAGGCCCCGGAGTGCTTCGAGATCGAGCGCCGCCTGAAAGCCGAGATGAACATCCCGGTCTTCCACGACGACCAGCATGGTACCGCCATCATCTCCGGCGCGGCGCTTTTAAACGCCCTCGCCCTCACCCACCGCACGTTCTCGGAGGCGAAGATCGTCTTCTCCGGCGCCGGCGCCGCCGCCCTCTCCTGCGCCAAGCTCTACATCGAGCTCGGCGCCCGGCGGGAGAACATCGTCATCTGCGACCGGCTGGGGGTCGTCCATCCGGGGCGGACGGAGGAGATGGACCCCTACAAGGCCGAGCTCGCCTGCGAGACCCCCGCCCGGACGCTCAAGGAGGCGCTCGTCGGGGCCGACGTCTTCGTCGGCCTCTCGGTCGGCGGCGTCGTCAGCGCCGACATGATCGCCGGCATGGCGAAGGACCCGATCATCTTCGCCATGGCGAACCCCGATCCCGAGATCGGCTACGAGGAGGCGCAGGCGGCGCGGCCGGACGCCATCGTCGCCACCGGCCGGAGCGACTACCCGAACCAGGTCAACAACGTCCTCGGCTTCCCCTTCCTCTTTAGAGGCGCGCTCGACGTGCGGGCGACCGACATCAACCTGCCCATGAAGCTCGCGGCGGTCAAGGCGCTCGCCGAGCTGGCGCGGGAGGACGTGCCGGACGGGGTGCTCCGCGCCTACGGGATCGACCACCTGCGTTTCGGCCGCGACTACCTGATCCCCAAGCCGCTCGACTACCGGGTGCTTCTCCGCGTCCCCCCGGCGGTGGCGCGGGCGGCCATGGAGAGCGGAGTGGCGCGCATCCCGATCAACGACTTCGACGCCTACAGCCGCCGTCTGGAGACCCTCATCTCCCGCCGGCTGGAGCTGATGCGGGGGTTGATCGACCGCGCCAAGCGCGCTCCCAAGCGGCTGGTCTTCCCCGAGGGCGAGCAGGAGCAGATCCTCCGCGCCGCGAAGATCTTAGTCGACGAGGGGATCGCCCATCCCATCCTCCTCGCCCGCCGGGAGGCGATCGCCGAGAAGCTCGCAGAGCTCGACCTGGCCGAGGACCGGGTGACGATCATCCACAACGAGGGCTCGGAGAAGTTCGAGGAGTACGCGAGGCGGTTCCACGAGCGGCGCCAGCGCGACGGGGTGACGCTGGCGGATGCCCGCAAGCGAATGCGGATGCGCAACTACTTCGGCACCATGATGGTCGAGGCCGGGGACGCCGACGGGCTGATCTCGGGGCTCACCCAGTCCTACCCCGACACCATCCGGCCGGCGCTCCAGATCATCGACACCCGGAAAGGGGTGAAACGGGTCTCCGGCGCCCACATCCTGATCCTGGGCGACCGCCTCTTCTTCGTCGCCGACACGACGGTCAACATCGACCCCAACCCGGAGGAGCTGGCCGAGATCGCTCTCCTGACCGTCGAGTTCGCCCGCCGCTTCGGGATCGTGCCGCGGGTCGCCATGCTGTCGTTCTCGAACTTCGGCTCGAACAAGCACCCGGCGGCGGTCAAGGTCCGGCGGGCGGTCGAGATCGTCCGCCGGCAGGATCCGGAGCTCGAAATCGACGGCGAGATGCAGGCCGACACCGCCGTCCTCTCCTCGATCCTCCACGCGAGCTATCCCTGGAGCCATCTCAAGGAACCGGCCAACGTCCTCATCTTCCCCGAGCTCCAGTCGGCCAACATCGCCTACAAGCTTCTCTGGCGGCTGGCGGACTGCGAGGCGATCGGCCCCATTCTTTTAGGGATGGGGAAGCCCGTCCACGTCCTCCAGCCCGGTCTGGAGGTCGCCGACATCGTCAATCTGGCGGCGATCTGCGTCGTCGACGCGCAGGAGCACGCCCGGGAAGAAGCCAGCGAGGCGATTCGCGGTACAATCTAGGTCTGCTGGAATTCCCGAGGACTACCAACGGAACCGCGCGCACGCGGTTCCCTAAAGAGCTATGAGGAGGTTACAGACATGAAGCGGACCCAGAAACTTCTCTTGAGCGCGGGCCTCTCTGCCGCCCTGCTCGTCCCGGCGCTCGCCCTCGCCAAGGGCGGCAAGACCGGCGGCAGCACCAAGCCGCGCCTGGCGGTGATCGAGTTCAAGAACAAGGCCGACAACCAGTGGTGGTTCCACGGCGGCGCCGCGGCGGCCCAGGACGTCTTCGTCACCGAGCTGGTCAAGAGCGGCAAGTTCCGGGTCGTCGAGCGCGAGCAGCTGGAAGCGCTCATGAAGGAGAAGAACCTCTCGCTCTCGGGCGACGTCGATCCTTCCTCCGCGGTCCGCATCGGCAAGCTCCTCGGGGTCAACTACATCCTCACCGGCGCGGTGACCGAGTACGGCGCCGAAGAGACCGGCGCCCACGGCGGCGGGATCCGCAACCTCCCCGGCTTCTCGGCCGGCAAGAAGAACTTCGTGGCGGCGCTCAACGCTCGCCTGATCGACACCTCGACGGGGGAGATCGTCTGGGCCGACGAGGCGCGGAAGGAAGAGAGCAACATGCACCTCTCGATCGGCGGCTTCGGCGGCGGCGTGCAGAACGACGAGCGGATGTTCGACAAGGTGATGAAGCCCTGCATCCAGCAGCTCACCGCGAGCTTGAAGGCCGCCGACCTCTAGGCTGACGTCGTTTCCCCTCAGCCCCGAAGGGGCGACGGCAGGTAGCCTGGGGCGAGAGCCCCAGGATGAGCCAGCCCAGTGAATCAAAAGCCCCGAAGGGGCGACGGTAAGCATCCACTACCGCCGCCCCTTCGGGGCTGAATCTTTTTTGGGGCGCACTACCTGGGGCTCTCGCTCCAGGCTACCCACCTGTGCCCCTTCGGGGCCATTCCACCTCTACCCCTGCAGGGCTTGCGCCCCTACCCCTGCGGCGCCCGGAAGGTCACCCGCATCATGGTCCACATCTTGACCCGCACGCCGTCCTTGGTGGCGGGGTGGAAGGTCGAGCGCTTGGCGGCCTCCATGGCGGCCTCGTCGAAGCCGAAGCCGACCTTCGAGCCGGTCGATTCGGCCTGGAGGACGTTGCCGCGCTCGTCGACGAGAACCTTCAAGTCGACCTGCGCCGCGCGGTTCATCCGCCGCGCCGCCGCGGGATAGCGCGGCTCGGGCATGCCGGCGACCTGCGGCTTCACCACCCCGGGGCCGAGCTGGACGAGATCGCCCGGCCGGATGGAGCCGCTGGCGCTCGCGGCGCTCGGGGTCGGGCGGGCGGCCGCGGCCGGCTCGGTTTTCGCGGGCTCCGCCCGCGGCGGCTCCGGCTTGGCGGCGCTGGGCGCCGGGACCGGCACGGGCGGCGGCGCGCTCGCCGTCGCCGTCGCGGTCTCCTTTTCGGGGGCGGCCTCCGTCTTGGGCGGGGTCCTGGGCTCGACGACGGGAGGCGGCTCCGAGTGGGCCGAGGCCGCCGGCAGGGACGCCGCGCGGTCCGGACGCTGGCTCTCTTCGAGCTGTTTCTGGAGCCCCTTGATCTTGTCGTCGTACTGGCCCTTGAGCTTCGCCTCCATCTCCTTGCTGCGCGCCTCGAACATGGCGGCGATCTGCTTCTGGATCTCCTCCGGGCTAGGGGCGGCGGCGGCCGCGGCCTCGGTGCCCTGGGGCGCCGGCACGGCGGCGGCCGGCGCCGGCAGGGCCACCGCCGGCTGCGCCGCGGGAGCCGGGGCCGGCTTGGTCTCGCCACGCCCGAAGAGGAACCAGGCGCCGCCGCCGAGCCCGAGGACGACGACCGCGGCGATCGCCGCGAGCATCCCCTTCTTGCTCCCGGCGTTCCCGGCGGCGGTCGCCGGCGGGGGCGTCCCCGGCCAGGTCGGCTCGCGGACGCCGGTTTTCTCGCGAAAATCGGCCTGCCCCGACGCGCTCGCGGCGCCTGCCGCGGCGACCGGGATCGCCATCGTCGAGAGTGCCGAGGGCGCCGCCGTCCGGCCGGACGCCGTATAGCCGCTGACCGCGAGCTTCTTCTCCGCCTGGATCTCCTGGCCCTCGCGCTCGATCTCGTCGCGGAAGAGGCCGTGCATGAAGAAGGCGAGGTTGAAGGTGTTGGGGCTGTAGTGCCCGTCGATCATCAGCTTGGAGAGCGTCTTGTGCCACTGGACGACGTCGCCGATCCGCTGGTCGCGGGGCACCAGGCTCTTTTTGAGCAGCGCGGCGATGGGGGCGACGATGGGGGTGCCGTCGTTGGCGGTCACCGCCGCGTCGATCGCCGGGCCGTACCCGGCGGGCCCCGCCGCCGGCAGGCGCTCGCCGGTCAGGAGCTCGAAGAGGATGGCCCCGAGCGACCAGACGTCGTCGGCCCGCCCGACCGGCCCCGGGCTCGTCGCCTCGGGGGCGAGATAGGGCAGGAGGTCCGAGTCGCGCCAGCCGGTCTGGGCGAGCTCGCGGAGGCCGGGGGCGATCTCGAAGCCCAGGAGGCGGGTCTCGCCCTCGTTCGAGATCATCACCAGTTGCGGGGTGAGGAAGCCGTGCAGCAGCCGCTCGTCGCCGACCCGGCTCTCGTAGGCATTGGCGAGAGCCAGGGCCATGCGCTCGGCGATGAGCAGAGCGTGGTCGGCCGGGACGGGCATCCCCTGCTTCGCCGACTGGGCGAGGAGGACCGCCAGGTTCTTCCCCGAGATGTAGTCGTAGGCCGTGTAGGGGTAGCTCCGCACCCGACCGAGGTCGACGCCGCTCCCGATGTTGGGGCTTTTCAGGGCCTGCTGGACGGCGGCCCGGCTGGAGACCTTCTGCCAGAGCCGATCGCCGTCCATACCCTTGCCGTTCAAGACGCGCAGGAGCACCACCTGCTCCAGTCCCTCCCGGCCCAGCTTGCCGGCGCGGAAGGTCTCTCCGAGCGGGTCTTCGGTCAGCTTTTTCAGCAGCAGGTAGCTCCCAAACTCCTCGGGGATGTTCATACAGTCTCCTTCTGGGCACAGCTAACGGATTTGGAGCCTTGATACACCAGCCCCGCGGGGCTGTCAATGTATATCTAGCTAAAAGCCAGGATGAAGGAAGAGGTTATTGGCCGTGCGTGGGGCCGTGCGTGGGGCCGTGCGCGGGACCGGGCGCCGGGGCCGTGTCCCGCGCCGCATCGCGGCGTTCCTGCTCGCGCTTGTTGCGGAAGTACTGGCGCTGCCAGACGTCGACGTTGTGGCTGTGCTCGGCGTAGGTCTGCGCGAAGACGTGGCTGCCGTCGTTGCGGCTCACGAAGTAGAGATAGGGGACGCTCGCGGGAACGGCGGCGGCCTCGAGACTGCGGATCCCCGGCGAGCAGATGGGGCCGGGAGGGAGGCCGGAGTAGCGGTAGGTGTTGTAGGGCGAATCGATGCGGAGGTCGTCCTTGCGGATGTTGCCGTTCCAGGTGCCCGCCTTCTTCATGGCGAAGATCACCGTCGGGTCGGCGGCGAGGCCGATCCGGCGGTCGAGGCGGTTCTGGTAGACGGCGGCGATCAGCGGTCGCTCGGTGTCGAGCTTGGCCTCCTTCTCGACGATCGAGGCGAGCGTCACGAGCTCGCGGACCGACCGCGGCGTGGGGTGGGCGGCGAGGAGCGGGCGGACGTCCTTCTCGAAGCGGCCGCGGAAGGTCTTGACGAGCGTCCGCACCACCTCGCGCTCCGGCGTCCGCCGGGTGAAGGTGTAGGTCTCGGGGAAGAGATAGCCTTCGAGATCGGTCGCCTGCGGATCGAGGTCTTTGATCAGCTCGGGAGAACGCAGAAGGCCGAGGAAGATCTCCCGCTGGCCGAAGCCGGCCTGGACGAGGACGTCGGCGGTCTCCTCCAGGGTCAGCCCCTCGACCAGGGTGACGCGATGGGAGACGACCTCCCCCCGGATCAGCTTGCGGAGCACCGCTTCAGGGGTCGCCGCGCCATGGAAGAGATAGTCGCCGGCCTGGATGGGGGGATTCCGGAGCACGTAGAGGAGATAGAGGCGGGTGAGCGCCGCGTTCGCGAGGACCCCCTGGGACTCCAGCCGGGCGAGGATCTGCCCTGCCCGCATCCCCGGCTCGACGGTGACGATCCGCTCCGCCTCGGGGAAGCCCTTATAAGGATGCTTGAGGCTCCAGTACCCGTAGCCCGCGACCCCCAAGGCCGCGGCGACGAGGAGGAGAAAGAGGCAGCCGAAGATCTTGCCCCGCCGCCGGGACTTGCGGCTCTTGCCCTTAGGGCTAGCGGGTTTGGCGGGAGCGGGGCTCAAGCGGGTTCCTCCGGCCGTTCCGCCCGGTCGAGGGCTTCCTGGAGGAGGATCTGGGCGGCCAGGGCGTCGAGCCGGCCGGGCTCGCGGCGCGGGTCGACCCCGGCTTCGCGCAGGCGGGCGTGGGCCTCGACCGTCGTGAGCGCCTCGCCGATGAAGGTGAGCGGCAGGCCGGTGCGCAGAGCGAGCTTGTCGCCGAAGCGCCGAACGCGGAGAGCCGCCTCGCCCCGGCTGCCGTCGACCGACACCGGCTCGCCGACCACCAGCCGCTCGACCCCCTCGCGGCCGGCGATCTCGGCGATCTGCGCGATGGCGATCCGATCGGTCCGCCGCTCCAGAGTGGCGAGCGGCACGGCGAGCCGCCCCGCCGGGTCCGAGATGGCGAGGCCGATCCGCCGCTCTCCGAAGTCGATGCCCAAAGCGCGCAGGGAGGTCTCCATTCGGGGGGATTCTATAGGAGCCGGCGCCCGGGCCTCGTGATGTGTCCCTTGGAGAGGACGAAAAGACTCTCGAATTCCTTCCCGAGCGCCTCGAATTCCTTCCCGAGTGTCTCAAGCTCCTTCCCGAGTGCCTCGGATTCCTTCCCGAGTGCCTGGGATTCCTTCCCGAGCACCTCGGATTCCTTCCCGAGCGCCTCGGATTCCTTCCCGAGCGCCTGGGATTCCTTCCCGAGCGCCTGGGATTCCTTCCCGAGTGCCTGGGATTCCTTCCCGAGTGCCTGGGATTGAATCCCGAGAGCTTCGGCGCGCGCCAGAGACGCTCCAATTCCTTCCCGAGGGCTTCTGGCGGAATTCCGAGGGGTTTTGGCGGACCCCGGAGGCGCAGGGCCAACCCTACGAGGCGCGCTGAAGGGCGACCGAGATCATCCGGCGCTCATCGGGCGCTGATCCTGCCGAACCTGCCGAACGGCTGGCACTCATCGGAGCACTCATCGGTATACTGTGGGGCATGACAGAACGTGACCGAGCCCATGCCTTGATCGACACGTTGCCGGAAGCCGAGTTGCGCGTGGTCCGCCGTTTCCTGGAATTTCTCGAAGCTGAGAGTCCCAGCCCCTTGCTGCGAGCTCTACGCGACGCTCCGCTCGACGACGAGCCCCTGACCGCGGAGGACCGACTTGCCGTGGAAGAGGGCAAACGGGATCGGGCGGAAGGGCGCCTCGTTTCCCATGAGGAAGCCAGAAGACGCCTACTGGGCGTCGCTTGAGCTCCCGCCTTGTTTGGACTGAACGAGCGCTGAAAGAGGCAGGTCGGTTGGATCGCCGCGCCCGCGAGCGTATCGTGGTAGCTCTTGAGAGGCTGGCGGAAACGGGGCACGGTGATCTCAAGCGTCTCCAGGGCATGGAAGAAGAAAGGTTTCGGCTTCGAGTCGGAGACGGCGGAGCAGGAGGTGGAATTGGTTGCTTGCGAAGGCAAAGGCGCAGATTTCGACCGGGTGGAGCTCCTGCCCCTCGATCCCGGCGACTGGCTCGATGCGGCGGACCGTGCCGCCCTTCATCAAGCCCTCGTCTCCTCACAAGAGGACATCGAGGCCGCTCGTCTCTTCGACGTTGAGGAGGTACTCCCCCGCGGGCTGCACCCCGCGGGGCCAACCCTCTAGGCGCGCTGAAGGGCGACCGAAATCATCGGACACTGATCCTGCCGAACGGCTGGCACTTATTGGCCCTGCTGGCGTGCTTCCCTCGGGCTCGTTCTGGCGCTTCCAGGCACCTTGCTGAGTGAGGCCCGAGGCGTTCGCCGCGGCGACCTCGCACCAGAAAGGAGCTCCCATGCGCAAACTAGGCATCGTCCTGCTCTTCGCCGCCACCTGCCTCTGCTCGCCGCTTCTCGCCCGCGCGGAGCGGGCGCCGCTGAACGCGCCCGCCGCCCCTCTCTCGCAGGCGCAGGTCGCCACCGCCCTGGGGCTTTCCCTCCCGAATCCGAGTTTCCCGCCGGCGGCGGCGAGGGCGTGCGTATTCGAACGGTGTGCGCTCTCCTGCGACAGCTGCGCGGCGCTCTGTGGCACCGCCTGCGCTGCCACCACCAGCTGTGGTCACGACGCGCGGGGCTGCGGACCTAAAGTCGCCTGCTTCTGCAACGGAGGGTTCTAAGGGAACGGCCCGCCCCGCCGCTGATGATAGAAAAGAGCGCTCTTCGGGGCGCCCTTTCCTCAAGGAGATCCTGATGAGACGAAAGACGGCGCTACTGACCCTCGCGGTTTCCTTCTACCTTTTCGCTGCCCACGCCGGCGCTCCCTCCAAGCTGCCTCCGGCGGGCTACGACAAAACCCGGGATCCTGCGGCCGATCTCACCGCCGCCATTCCCCGGGCGCAGAGAGAGAACAAACGCATCCTTCTCGAGGTGGGCGGCGAATGGTGCGTCTACTGCCGCCTGCTCAACAAGGTGATCCACGAAGACGAGCGCCTGGTGAAGCGGCTGGAGGACGACTTCATCGTGATCAAGGTCAACTTCAGCGAGGACGTGAAGAACGAGGCCTTCCTCTCCCGCTACCCGACCATCCCGTCCTATCCGCACCTCTTCGTGCTGGAGACCGACGGCACGTTCCTCCTCTCGGAGACGCCGGACTCCTTCATGGACAAAGACAAGTACGTGGCGGACAAGATCCTCGCGTTCCTGGAGACGTGGGCACCGAAAAAGAGGGGGTAACGCAGGCAGCGTGGCTGGCGAGGATATCAGCTACCTCAGCTACCTACCAGAGGGACTGGAGAATGTGTCTTCTGGATGGATGCCACGACGTTCTCCGTGAACGTCCGCATTTCGGGTGAGAGCTTCTCCAAACGATCGGACTCACCGCCAAGAAAGGCCAGCGCATTCGCCAAGGGACGCCATTCTCGGTCCAGACCAACTCCTTTCAACTCTGCCAGGACTTCCATGGGTTGATCCCCTGCCAATCGTAGCGCCGTCGCGAGAACCTCCTGGTTCAACGAGTCATCGCGGCGAGTTGCCGAGAGCGCTTTACGAAACTGCGCCATCGCCTGTTTTGGATGGTCAAGGGCGATCTCGACCTCACATCCGGCGAGGGGGATGATCGGAGTTTCAGGATCACGCGCAGCGGCTTTATTTAAGAGCAGCTCTGCCAGCCAACCAGCTTCTTGATCGCCCTTACGCACGATGAGGACTGCTGTCGCCGCGATCTCGGTAGGCGTAATCTCCTCCGACTCGAGAAGAGGCATGAGAAGGATCGCTGCCTCTTGCGCCTTACCGAGCTCGATCAAGAGCCGGGCACGTTCAAATTGGAGCCTCAGCGGCAAGGTGGAAGGAGCCCCTTCCAGGAGGAGCGCAAGAGCCTCCCTCGTGTCTCCTCGTTGAGCCTTGAGACGGCACGCCAGGGCGCAGGCAAACAAATCGTCTCGCCTGAATTTCAACAATTTTAAAGCTTCGCTCTCGGCTTCCGCGGATTTCCCGCTGAGATACAAAGCAAGGAGGTGGGCGTTCGTCGATACCGACAAGGTACGCTGCAGGGCTTCTCCATCCTCAGACAGCCGAAGTGCCTCATCCTTGGCCTCCTGGATCGTCGCATCGCTGATCAGATCCATTCGCCGCAGCTCGGTAGCGAAACTTTCAAGCTCTTTCCCTCCGCTCGCGGGGGGTCGGCAGAAAAGATCCAGAAAACCGAGGAGTGCGTTCAGCTGGTGGCGCTGCCCCCGGCCGCTTCGCATAAGATACCAGAGATTTAAGAATCGATCTCTGATCTTGAATCCGATGCTTCGCTGAGGAAGCGGCACCTTGACGGCGAGACTGCGATCGACCAAGCGGTGGAGCTGGGCACTCGCGATACCGCGATCGATTCTTAGTTCTTTCGCCACGTTCTCCGCGGTGGCCGGGTCCCAGAGCCGAGCCAAGGCGTCAAAGACGCGTTGCCCTTGAGCGGGCAACGCCTCGATGACATCCTTGAAAGTGCTGGTGTACTGGTCGAGCAGGCGGTCCAGCAGCAAAGACAGCTCCGCCGTCGGATTTTCGCCCAGCAAAGAAAACAGCATGGCAGTTGTCCTGAGATTGCCACCGACGAGAGTGTGGAGGACCGCAAAGTCGGCCCTGCGCTCTGACAGCAGGCGCTCGGTCTCCTCTTCGCGATGAAAACGGTGTCCGAGCGTGCGCAGGAAATTCAATGTCTCATCGAGATTCAAGGGCTCCAAGGGGATGACGTGAAAAAAATCATAGAAGGGGCTCTTATAGTCGAAGCTCTCAAGGACCGGGTGCGCCGAGGCGCCGACCAGCATGAGCCATGTTTCCTTTTGGAGGACTTCCCGCAAACGGTGGGTCTCGCGGTTGTCAATTCGAGTCAAGAGAAGGTCGAAATTGTCCACGAGCAGCAGCAATGCCTTTCCTTTTTGCCGCGAGTACTCACGCAACCGCAGTAAAGAAGCTTCCTCCAGCTCCTCTCCTTTGTAGTCTCGGGCTAATTGTTCGGCGGTCTGCGAGAGAGCTGGATCCCCTGTATCTTCGCTGAGCTTTTGGAAGCAATTAAGCCAGAAATCTGCGAGCTCTCCGATGTTGTACTGCTCCTCATCGAAGCGGACGGGCAGCCAAACCTCTTGCAGGGCTGGGTCCTCGACGAGCGAGTGCGCCAAACGCAGGAGCAGGGTAGTCTTTCCCATGCCTCGATCCCCGATGAGGAGACTGTGCTGAGGCGATGAGCCGGCGGCTCGAAGATGGGCGAGAACCTGATCCCGCTCGGCATGGCGAGCGACGAACAAATCTTTCAACTCATCCGGGGACAGCAAGGCCGGATTGTAGAGGAAAGAGATTTTCCTGCGCTTCAGGTTTCTTTCACCTGCCATTTGTGCCACCAGTCTCTGAGTAGAGCCGAGGTGAACCGCCATCGATCCTCATGAGACGTCAAATACCCATCGTGATCCAGTCGGGTGAGGACGGTCATCGCATTGACCTCCGGAGCGACCTTCCGCCGAATCTGCAAGACAGTTCCCTTGCTTACGCCCTTTCGGTCTCGTGCCGCAGCCCAGAGGAGAGCCTTCGCCAGATCGCGCTCCTGTGGGGTGAAGGTCTGCTCCAAGCGCTCGATCCAATGATTGAAGTAGGTTCTATTCTCAGCCGCGAGAAGTGCCTGGTAGGCGTTTTCGACCAGCGCCACGCTCAGGAGGTGTCCCCGAAACTTCACGCTACTCAAAATCTCCTGGAAGAGGAGTTGCAGATGGTAGGGCACGAGCCAGTCCATCCGTTGGAGCATCATCTCGACGACCTCGACAGGGAGCGGGAGACCTTCCCCCTCGGAGAGGCGCCGCAGGAGGTCGCGGGCCAACTCTGCGCTTAAGGGACCGAGCCTGAAGCTATAGAGGTCGTTGACGGTCCCGGTGAGGCCCGCGGCCTCGACGACGCCGGCCAAGCCGATCGAGCCGGTCAGCAGGAAATGAACCTGGAACCCACCCTCATGGGCTGAGCTGCGAACATCCCGGAACCAGTGCAGGAACAATTCGGCCCGGCGCTTGCCGATGGCATCCCCGCCTTTGTCCAACAAGTTCTGGACAAACTGAGGGAACTCATCAATCAAGATAAGAGTATCTCCCTGCAGCCTGCCGAGCAGTCTGAGGACAGCGGCTCCGGCATCGCGCCAGTCATCCTTCAAGGCCTCAGCCAGGTCGATTTCAACAGGGCCTACCCGAGTCTTACCCAGTCCCGTGAGCAGTTTCTTCGCTTTAAGGCTGAGCCCCTCCAGCCAGGCCCCATCGGGGTGCGCCTCCGAGATCGTCGCCAGGAGGCGGGCCACGAAGTGAGCCTCGGAATCCAGAGATTCGACATTCAGGAAGAGGCAAGTCCAACCCTCCTGAGGGACATCGACCATCCGGAAGAGCAGGCTCGTCTTCCCAACCCGACGTGGCGCCAGCATCACTACGTGCCCTCGGGTCGCATAGTGCCAGAGCTGTTGCACGTCAGCCGGCCGTTCCAAAAAGTCATCCTTCCTTACAGGAGGACCTGCCTTGTTCCTCATCACCGCTCCCCCAACAAGGTTGTACTGGTACGGCCCTGTACTGGGACGAAATTGTACCCAACGTGGGGTGTCTTGTAAAGAAGTTTTACCTCCGCTGTTTGTTCGGGGCGAACCAGGGGGCTGACTTTGGGCTCTCAAGGAGAGAGCCTACTCATCTTGATGGGAGTGGGGCGATGAGCATCTCTCTAAGCGAATAGGGGATAAGGCCCCAAACGACCCTGCTGGGGAGAGAGATCGCATCAAGGTTTCATCAAGGTTCCGGCGCCATCTCCTCTCCCCCGATCCCCCCGTGTTAGCATCAGGCGCTCCGCTCGCAGGCGACGGGCGGCCTGCTAGAGAGACGCCACACAGCCGCCTTCCGTAGGAGCTCTTGAGGAGAGTCATGGACGACGTCGTCATTCTGAGCGCTGCCCGCACGCCCATCGGGGCCTTTCAGGGGGGGCTCGCGAGCTTTCCCGCCCATGCCCTGGGGGCCAAGGCCCTGGTCGCCGCCATCGAGCGCGCCGGCCTTACCCCGCAGGAGATCGAGCAGGTCAATCTGGGCTGCGTCCTGACCGCCGGCCAGGGGCAGGCCCCCGCCCGCCAGGCGGCGCTCGCCGCCGGCTGCCCGGTCTCGACCGGGGCCATCACGCTCAACAAAGTGTGCGGCTCGGGGATGCGGGCGATGATGATCGCCGCCAACGATTTGCGCTGCGGCGACTATAAGATCGTCGCCGCGGGCGGCATGGAGAGCATGAGCCAGGGTCCGTACCTCGCGGGCGGGGTGCGCGACGGGCTTCGCCTCGGGCATGGCAAGCTCATCGACTCGGTGATCCACGACGGCCTCTGGGACCCCTACAACGACCTCCACATGGGCAATTGCGCCGAGCTCTGCGCCGCCGAGTACAAGCTCTCCCGCGAGGACCAGGACGCCTTCTCCGTCGAGAGCTACCGCCGGGCCCGCGAGGCCTGGGAGAAGGGGCTCTTCGCCGAGGAGATCGTCCCGGTCTCGATCGCCGGAAAAAAGGGGACGACGGCAACCGTCGTCGACCGCGACGAGGAGCCGTTCAAGGTCGACCTGGCGAAGATCTCTAGCCTCCGCCCCGCCTTCCAGAAGGACGGTACGGTGACCGCCGGCAACGCCAGCAAGATCAACGACGGCGCCGCCGCCCTGGTGCTCACCACCGCCTCCCATGCCGCCCGGCTGGGCAAGAAACCTTTGGGCCGGATCGTCGCCCACACGAGCGTCGCCCAGAAGCCGGAGTGGTTCACGACCGCTCCGGTCGGCGCCGCCCGCGCCCTCCTCGAACGCACCGGCCTGAAAGCGGCCGACATCGACCTCTGGGAGGTCAACGAGGCGTTCGCCGTCGTCCCCCAGGCGTTCCTCCGCGAGCTCGACCTGCCGGCCGACCGGGTGAACGTGCGGGGCGGCGCGGTGGCCCTCGGCCATCCGATCGGCTCCTCCGGGGCGCGCATCGTCGTCACCCTCCTCCACGCGCTCCGCGAACGCGGCGCCCGCCGCGGGATCGCCGCCATCTGCATCGGCGGCGGCGAGGCCACGGCGATCCTCATCGAGCGCACGGAAGGCTGAGCGACCGGATGCGCGCTCTCCGCTCCTCTCCGCTTCTCTTGGCGGCGCTCCTCGCTCTCCCGTCGCTCGCGACGACGGGCGGGACCCTCGCCGCCCAGACGTCGCCGGCTCCGACGGCTCCAGCGGCTCCAGCGGCTCCAGCGACATCGACGCCCGCGGCATCGACGCCGAGCACCCCGGCCTCGGCGGCTCCGGCTTCAGCGGCCGCGGCGACCCCGGCCAATCCCTCTCCGGCGCCTTCGCCCGCGGTACCGCTGCCCGGAGACGCTCAATCAGCCGCCGCCGGCACCCCGGCCGTCCCGCTGCCGGGACAGGCCCCGAAGCCTGAGTCCGGCGTCCCGACGACTTCCGGCGAGCCCGCCAAGGCTCCCGGCGCTCCGGTGCCGGCCCCCGCTCCCGAGGACCCCAACCGCATCCAGTTCAACCTGAACTTCCCCAAGGAGCAGGGGGGGGAAGCGCCGCGGGGAGCGCCAACTCGCTCGAATACGTGCGCGAGAACTTTGCCGTCCTCACCGGCAACGTCAAGGTCAAGTACCAGGACATCGACTTGACCGCCGACCGCGCCGAGATCGACCTGCAGACGAAGATCGTGACCGCGACCGGCCACGTCATCGTCGACCAGGGGCCGCGCCGGATGTCGGGCGATACGCTCAAGTTCGACCTCGACACCAAGACCGGGACGCTGTCGAACGCCACCGCCCAGGTGCAGCCCGACTACTACTTCACCGGCCGCGAGATCTCGAAGATCGGCGACGACCTCTACGAGGTGGTCGACGGCGTCTTCACCTCCTGCAGCCAGAAGACGCCCGACTGGAGCTTCCGGCTCTCCCGGGCGACGGTCGAGGTCGAGGGCTACGCCCGCATGCACAACGCCACCCTGCGGGCAAAGAAGCTGCCGGTCTTCTACACTCCCTATCTCCTCTGGCCGGCGAAAGCCGAGCGCACCTCGGGTCTCCTCATCCCTGACCTCGGCTACTCGCAGTCGCACGGCGCCCTCTTCGGGCTCGCCTACTACCAGGCCCTCGGCCGGAGCTACGACACGACCTTCCACTTCGACGACTACAGCAAGGGCTACCTGGGCTTCGGCGACGAGTTCCGCTACCACCCGACCGACGGGACGATGGGGATGTTCCAGGGCTATGCCGTCAAGGACCCGGTCCTCGAACGCTATCGCTGGAAGATCCTCTTGAACCACGTCACCGATGAGCTGCCCTTCGGCATGCGCGGGGTGATCTCCTTCCAGAAGGTCTCGGATTTCAACTACTACCAGGATTTCGAGCGCGACATCACCGCCAACAGCCTGCGCTCGATCTACAGCCGCGGATTCATCACCGGCAACTGGGGACCGAACCTCGTCAATTTCCTGGTCGATGACCGGGCGACTTTCGTCGACACCGACTTGACCAACGTCTTCGACAGCGCCAACAGCATCGTGCAGCGCAAGCTCCCCGAGCTCGAGTACCGCCTGCGCTCGACCGAGATCGGCAAGACGCCGCTCTACATCCAGTTCCAGGGCTCGGCCGACTATCTGGACATCTCCCGGCCGGGGAGCTACTCCGGCCGCTACGGGCGGGCCGATCTCTTCCCCGAGCTCACTCTCCCCATCCGGACGTTCCCCTGGCTGTCGCTCTCGGTGACCGGCGGCGAGCGTCTGACCTGGTACGGCAACAAGCTCGATGCCCTGGGAGCGCAGTTCACCGGCGGCGGCTTGACCCGCACGCTCCCCGAGGCCAGCGCCGATCTCGTCGGGCCGTCGTTCTCCCGCATCTACGGCGGCTTCGGTCCGTTCAGCAAGATCAAACACGTCATCGAGCCCCGCTGGAGCTATACCTACCAGGGAAACATCGACAAGCCGGAGGAGATCCCGCTCTTCGACGAGGTCGACTTCCAGTCGCCGATGAACGTCGGCACGATTGCCCTGGACAACCGGTTCCTCGGCAAGCCCAAGGACGAGAAAAAGGGGAGCGCGCGGGAGATCCTGCTCTTCGAGATCTCCCGCTCGTACAGCTTCGACCCCAGCACGCCGCTCCAGACCGGCACCATCCCGGTCGTCCCCATCCCGCCCACCGAAACCGGGCCGCTCGCCGGGCTCCCGACCTCGCAGGCGGGAGCGCTCGAGGGGCTCATCCGCTTCAACCCGACCGAGGTCACCTCGCTCAAGTACGAGACGACCTACAGCACCCTCTTCAAGCGCCTGACGGGGACGGCCCTCTCGGGCAACCTGGTGATTGGGAAAGACACCTTCGGCCTCTCCTGGTTCACCCAGTACCTGCCCGACACGGGCGTCAAGCAGAGCGACCAGATCGGGGTCTCCGCCGGCTTGGACATCCTTCCCAAGCGCCTGCACCTGGACGCCCAGATCAGCTTCGACGCCGAGAACCATCTCCTCCAGCAGCAGCGCTACGTCGTGAGCTGGACGTCGCAGTGCTACGGCCTGCAAGTGGAGGTCCGCGAGTACCAGTCCGGCATCGGACCGCTCGCGGTCCGCACGACGGACTACCGCTTCTCGCTGTCGCTCAAAAACGTCGGCACCTTCCTGGACCTGACCGGCCGCACCTACGGCGGGGCGCAGTAAAGAGAGAGCCATGAAAGGATTGATCCTCTCCGGCGGGAAGGGGACGCGGCTCCGGCCGCTCACCTATACCTCCGCCAAGCAGCTGGTGCCGGTCGCCAACAAGCCGGTGCTCTTCTACGCCATCGAGGCGATGATCGAGGCCGGGATCACCGAGATCGGCATCGTCGTCGGCGACACCCGGCGCGAGATCAAGGCGGCGGTGGGGGACGGCGCGCGCTTCGGCGCCCAGGTCACCTACATCGAGCAGGACGAGCCGCGCGGCCTCGCCCACGCGGTGATGATCGCCGAGGAGTTCCTGGCCGATACGCCGTTCGTCATGTACCTGGGGGACAACCTCATCGCGGGCGGCATCCGGAGCCTCGTCGAGGAGTACCAGAGCTCGGGCTGCAACTCGGAGATCCTGCTCGCCGAGGTGCCCAACCCCGAGCAGTTCGGGGTCGCCGAGCTCGCCCCCGGCGGCAAGGTCGAGCGCCTGGTCGAAAAGCCCAAGGAGCCGAAGAGCAACCTGGCGTTAGTCGGCGTCTACATGTTCGACTCGCACATCTTCGAGTCGGTCCACCGGATTAAGCCCTCGGCCCGCGGCGAGCTCGAGATCACCGACGCCATCCAGGACCTGATCGACCGCGGCCTCTCCGTCCACCCGCACATCGTCCGCGGTTGGTGGAAGGACACCGGCAAGCTCGAAGACATGCTGGAGGCCAACCGGATCGTCTTGGAGACCTTGAACGTGCCGCATCCCACGGTCGGAGCGATCGGCGATATCGGCGAGGGCAGCCGGATCGAGGGGCGGGTGGAGCTCGGGGAGGGGGTCGAGATCGTCGATTCGCTCGTCCGCGGGCCGGTCGTCATCGGCGACGGGACGCGGTTGGAGCACGCCTTCGTCGGCCCCTACACCTCGATCGGCGAGCGCTGCCGGATCGAGCGCTGCGAGATCGAGAACTCGATCGTCCTCGCCGACTGCGAGATCAAGGACATTCCGCTGCGGATCGATGGCTCGCTCATCGGCCGCAACGTTCGCATCGTCAAGACCGACCAGAAGCCCAAGGCCTACCGCTTCATGCTCGGCGACAACTCCGAGGTGGGGATCACCTAGCGTGCGCACCCTGATCCTGGGCGGCACCGGGATGCTGGGCCGGGCCGTCACCGTCGCCGCCCGCAGGCGGGGTTTCCCCGCCCTGGCCCTGTCGCACTCCCAGGCCGACGTCACCGACCGGGAGCGCCTGCTCTACTGGGCGCGGGAGTTCCGGCCGGAGCTCATCGTCAACGCCGCCGCCTACACGAAGGTCGATCTCTGCGAGAGCGAGCGGGAGACGGCGTTCGCCGTCAACGGCACCGCCGTCGGCAACCTGACCGCCGCGGCGGCGGCCTCCTGCCCCGGAGGAGCCGTCCTCCTCCAGGTCTCGACCGACTACGTCTTCGACGGTATCGCCGGCACCGGGAGCGTCCCCTATAAGGAGGACGATCCCACGGCGCCGCTCTCGGTCTACGGGGAGAGCAAGCTCCTGGGAGAGCGCCTGGCCCGCGAGTACGACCGCGCCCTGGTGGTGCGGACGAGCTGGCTCTTCGGCCCCGGCGGCCCCAACTTCGTCGCCACGATCCAGCGCCTGCTCCAGGAGCAGACGTCGCAGAAGCCGGGCAAGCCCTTGCGGGTGGTGGACGATCAGCGCGGCGGCCCGACCTATACCCCCTATCTCGCCCTGGCCCTGCTCGACCTCGCGCCGCTCGTCCGCGACAGTGCCGGCGATATCGGCGATATCGGCGATATCGGGGGTCTCGGGGGTCTCGGGGGCGTGATCCACTACCAGAACCGCGAGCCGGTCACCTGGTATGGTTTCGCCTCGGAGATCGCCCGCCTGACGACCGGGACCGTCGACGCCTCGGGAGCGCCCCGGATCGTGCCGGTCAGGACGGCGGAGTTCCCCCGTCCGGCGGTCCGCCCGGCCTGGTCGGTGCTCGACGTCCGCCGCTTCGAGAAGGCGGTGGGGAGGCGGGTCGAGCCCTGGGAGATGGGGCTTTCCGAGTATCTACACTAAAATCGTACAATAAAATCGTGAAATCGATCGCTTCAGGAGGAAGTCGATGAAGGCTTTGATCACCGGAATCACCGGCTTCGCCGGGTCGCACCTGGCGGAATTTCTGTTGGAAGAGCAAAAGGGCGTCGAGGTCTTCGGCACCTATCGCTGGCGGAGCCGGATGGACAACGTCGAGCACCTGGAGGGGCGGATCGAGCTCGTCGAGAGCGATCTCCGGGACTACACCTCGGTCTACGCCGCGCTCGACCGCATCCGGCCGGACTACATCTTCCACCTGGCGGCGCAGAGCTTCGTGCCCTCCTCGTGGACGGCGCCGGCCGAGACGCTCACCACCAACGTGGCGGGGCAGACGAACCTCTTCGAGGCCGTCCGCGCGCTCGGGCTCGATCCGGTGATCCAGATCGCCTGCTCCTCCGAGCAGTACGGCCTCGTCCACGCCGACGAGGTGCCGATCAAGGAGACCAACCCGCTCCGCCCGCTGTCGCCCTACGCGGTCTCCAAGGTGGCGCAGGACTTCCTCGGCTATCAGTACTTCCAGAGCTACGGGATGAAGGTCATCCGCACCCGCGGCTTCAACCATACCGGCCCGCGGCGCGGCCAACCCTTCGTCACCTCGAACTTCTGCCGCCAGGTGGCCCTGATCGAGGCCGGCTTCCAGGAGCCGGTGATCCGGGTGGGCAACCTGGACGCCATCCGTGATTTCACCGACGTGCGGGACATGGTGCGCGCCTACTGGCTGGGGGTCACCAAGGGCCGGCCCGGGGAGGTCTACAACATCGCGACGGGCTCGGGGATCAGCATCCGCGACCTCCTGGACAAAATCCTCGGCCTCTCGAACGTCCACGTGCGGACGGAGGTCGATCCCGCCCGCCTGCGCCCTTCGGACGTCGAGATCTTGATCGGCGACAGCTCGAAGTTTCGCGCCGACACCGGCTGGGCGCCGCGCATCCCCTTCGACCAGACGGTCCAGGATCTCCTCGACTACTGGCGCGAGGTGGTGTCGCGCCGCAAGCGTCCGGTCTCCGCTCCGGTCACGGCGTAATCGAGACCGGCGCCGATGCGCATCCTCATCACCGGCATCAGCGGTTTCGTGGGGCCTCGCCTCGCCCGCCATCTCCTCGCCCAGGGCGATGCGGTGAGCGGAACCTACCTGGACGTCCCGCCGCCCCTGCCGGATCTGGAGGCGGTCGATCTGCACGAGGCCGATCTCTTAGACCCGGCGGCGCTCGACCGGGTGATCGCCAGGGTCGATCCCGAGGCGGTGGTCCACCTCGCCGGTCTCTCCCACGTCGGGGAGTCCTGGAAGCGGATGGGCGAGTACTTCCGGACCAACGTCTTGGGGACGGAGAATCTGTTGAAGGCCGCGGCCGGCAGGCGGGTCGTCGTGGCGTCGTCGGCCGAGGTCTACGGCCTGGTGCCCGCCGAGCGCCAGCCGATCCGCGAGGAGGAGCCGGTCGACCCGCGCACCCCCTATGCCATGACCAAGGCGGCCTCGGAACGCCTCGCCTACGCCCACGGGGCGGTGGTGGTCCGCGCCTTCAACCTCGTGGGACCGGGCCAGAGCCCGGCCTTCGCCCTTCCCACCTTCGCCGCCCAGCTCGCCGCCATCGCCAGAGGAGAGCAGGAGCCGGTGCTGAAAGTGGGAAACCTCTCCGCCCGCCGCGACTTCGTCCACGTCGACGACGGCGCCGTCGCCTTGAGGCTCCTCGCCGAGAAGGGAGAGCCGGGAGGCACCTACAACCTGGCGAGCGGCACGGCCTTCTCGATCGCCGAGGCGCTCGAACGGCTGAAGCGGGTCTCGGGGGTCGACGCCCAGATCGAGATCGACCCCGAGCGCATGCGCCCGGCCGACCTGCCGCTCCTCCTGGGCGACAGCCGGCGGCTCCGGGCGCTCGGCTGGCGGCCGGAACGGACGGTCGATCAGGCGTTGGCGGACCTGTGGGTGGCGGTTCGGGGGTAGGAATGCCTACCGATTTCCTGACCGCTCTCGCCGCATGCGCTCGATGTTTTCTGCGGTGATCTGCTCGCGGGCCGCCTGCGCTTCTTCAAGACTGCGGAATTTGAACACTCCGCGAGGATACTGACGAGGGCTGATCTTGGCGGCGCGGGCCCAGAGCTTGGCAGCCCGCTTCAGGAAGACCCCGACCGGGGTATCCCGATCCTCGTGCCAGAGAGCTTCTCGCATCTCATCAAGGTTCCGGAATTTTTGGACGGGCATGTTTACTCCTCGAGATTGAACCGCGTACGGAGAGCTTGCGCATCGGCGCGATCGATTGCCCGGACCGTGTCTTTCTTGAGCCAGTAGAGGGTCTCGGGAGTCGCGACCTTGACTCTCATCCCTTCGTAGTCGATCTCCTGAGCCTTGATATCTTCGTAGCGGGCGAATTCACCCAGACGAGTGAGGATGTCGAGAAAGATGTCTCTTTCGGGAGGGTAGTAGCGGACGGCGGGGTACTCTCCACAGAGGTCTTCGGTCGAGATCTCATCAATGCTGGGATCGGCATAGACGGCTCGCAATGCCTGGCGCAGCCGCTCGATGTTCAGAGGGTCGGGACGGACGAAGATGTCGACATCCTCGGTCGTTCGGACCAGCCCGTGGAAGATCAGGGCGGTTCCTCCGATGAGAACGTAGTCGACCTGCTCCCTCTCCAGGCTTGCCAGAATTTCCCGCAGCTCGTCTTCATCCATGAACAGATCTCATCCAGGATGCAGGTTAGCACGCCCGGTCGCCCAGCTATCCCCCGCCCGCTGACTGCCGCTACCATAGAGGCGCCCGTTTGCGCGGTTCTCCACTCCCAACCCCAGAGGTTTAAGCCTATGGCAGCGACTCCTTCGACCCTCCCGCCAGCCCTCCCCAAGCCGGCCAACCACCACATGCGCTTCCATGCCCCGAACCTTCACCTGGCGCCCGTCTTCGGGTCCGGCTGGTTCGGCGAGAAGGCGGAGGCGTTCGCGCGCTTCTTCGGCACGCCGACCTTCCTCATCGCCCAGAGCGTCATCGTCTTCGGCTGGATCGCGGCGAATGTCGCCGGCTGGGTCAAGTTTGACCTCTATCCCTTCATCCTCCTGAACCTCGCCTTCAGTCTTCAGGCGGCCTATGCCGCGCCGCTCATCCTCCTCGCCCAAACCCGGCAGGCCGACCGCGACAAAGCGCTCTCCGAGGCGGACGCCCAGCACCGCGAGGATCTGGCCAAGGCGAACATCGATCGGCAGAACGTCGCCGCCTCCCAAGGGGAACAGCTGCTGGAGCTCCTGCGGCAGAACACCGAGCTCACGAGGCTCACCCAGACGCTCACTGCCCGGATCGAGGAGCTGACCGGGGAGATCCATCGCCGGACCTGCGAGATCCAGCGGTAGCGAGGAGAGGGGCAGAATAAAAAAAGAGCCCGGCTCGGTCGCCGGGCTCCTTCGTGTAGGGAGGGATAGGAAATTTACTGCCCCGGCGAGTTGGGCGGCCGGCGGTCCGCATTGCCGCCGCGCGGCCGGGCCTGCTGCGGCTGACCCTGGACGCCCGGCCGGTTGTTCCGCGGCGCCTGGGCCTGCCGGGGGCGAGCCTGCTGGTGGGAGACGCGCTCCTGCTGGTGGGCCTGGACCTGCTGCCGGCGAACCTGGACCTGCTGCTGACGGGCCTGGTTGACCTGCTGGTGAGAGACGCGCTCCTGACGGGCCGCCACCTGCTGCTGACGGGCCGGGTTGACCTGCTGGCGGGAGACCCGCTGCTGCTTTTGGGCCGTCGCCTGGCGGGCCTGGAGCTGCTGCTGGCGGGACTGCCGGGAAACCCGCTGTTGGCTGCGCGCCGCCACCTGCTGCTGGCGCGCCTGGGCCTGCCGGCTGCGGGTGACGTTCTGCTGGGCTACCCGGGCCTGCCGCGTCTGCTGGCGTTCGGCGTTCGACGTCACGCGGGCGGTTCGCGTCGTCCTTTCGGCTCTGGCGGTTCTGGCCGCATTCGCCTGCAGAGTCGTCTGGCGAGCGGCATGGTGAGCCCCGACGACGGCGGCGGCCGCGGCGGCGGTCAGCACCGCGCGTCGGGCGAGCGGCCGGGAAGGCGGCGGTGCCACCGAGGCGGCGCGCCGCACCTCGGGCCGGAAGAGGCCGAGCCGGTTGCCGCGCAGCTCTTCTCTCTGGTGCCGCTGGCCTTCCGCCAGGTCGGCGACCTGGTAGCGCGGGATGTTGTGACCGACCACCCGCTGGATACGGTCGACCGGCACGCCCTGGTTGATGAAGCGGTTGTTCTCGAACCGGTAGTTGGTGTAGTTGCGGGTCTGTCCCCAGAACCCGCCGATCCGAGCCTGCGGCACGAAGTAGCTGCCGAGGCGCGGGGAGAGGAAGTCGCGTTCCGGCACGAAGAGGTAGGAGTCCGGGGTCAGGCTGGCGGCGAAGCTCACCCCGCCGAAATCGACCCCGTAGTTGCCGCTGAACTCAGCCGTCGGCGGGAGCGGTGCCCAACCGACGTAGTCGCCCCCCTCCTGCCAGGAAACCCAGGCGGGGCCCCACTGCTGTCCCGGCACCCACTCCCAACCGTAGTCGGGGTCGTTGGACCAGCGACCGTAGTGGTAGGTCGCCCAACCGTAAGGCTCGTCCGAGGCCCAGGTCCAGCCGTAGTCGGTCAGGGTCCAGTGCCCGGCCTGATAAGGGCGCCAGTCGCTCCGCGTGTGCCGCGGGACGAAGCACCAGCCATGCTGCGGGCGATCCACCCAGTTGCCATAGGGGGCGAGGTCGTCATAGAAGAATCCGACGTCCACCGCGGCGCGACCCGAGGGGCCGATATTGAGGCCCGCCGTGATCGAGGGTGAGGCGGAGGCCGCTCCGGCGAGGGCGCCCAGGGAGAGGGCGAGGAGCACGATCCGTGTTGCTTTCATAGGTCACCTCGTTACGGTTGGCGATGCCCGGGGTGGGTTCAAGTTCCTTCGCTTCGGATGGGCACCGCAGCGACTGCTTTCTCTGATCTATAGGGCAAGATCCGTGCCCGCCGGTCTATCGGGAGCCGACGGGGCAGGCGGACGGCCGGGAGACCGATCGAGAGGACGGGGGTGGGGTGAGGAGCGGACGGTCCCCGCTCCTCCTTGATATAGTCACGCGTCCAGATGAAAGTTCTCGTCACCGGTGGTACCGGATTCCTCGGTCGGCGGGTGGTCGCCGATCTCCTCGCGCACCCGGACGTAGACCAGGTGCGCCTTCTCGTCCGCGGCGGCGCCTCGCGCGACCGCTTCCCCAAGACGGTCGAGTTCGCTCCCGGGGACGTCACCGACCGGCTGAGCCTCGTCCGCGCCTGCCAGGGCTGCGACGCCATCCTCCACGCCGCCGCCCTGGTCAAGATCCTCGCGCCGACGAGAGATTTCGACCGCATCAACGTCGAGGGGATCAAGAACTCCCTCCACGCGGCCGAGGCCTCGGGCCTCGCGCGCTTCCTCTACGTGTCGAGCTTCATGGCCCTGGGACCGACCGAGGGCGGGCCGGGCGGCCTCCTCGACGAGTCGGCCGAGCCGCACGACCGGGTGTGGATCAACGACTACGAGCGCACCAAGACGCTCGCCGACCGCATCGCCCGCCAAGCGATCGCCGAGGGGGCGCCGGTCTCCGTCGTCTACCCGGGGGTGATCTACGGTCCGGGCGAGCTGACCGAGGGGAACATCGTCGTCCGCCACCTCTTAGACCTCGCCCACCGCCGCCTGCCCGCCCTCTTGGGCAAGCCCGAGAGGCGCTGGAACTACGCCCATGTCGAGGACGTCTCCCGGGGGGTCGTCGCGGCCCTCATGGGCAAGCCCGGTGGCCGCTACGTCCTCGGCGGCGAGAACGTCCTGCAGTCCGACTTCTACCGCACCTTCGAGGAGCTCTCCGGCATCCCCACCCCCAAGCGGCGGATGCCCGATGCCGTTGCCAAGCTGGCCGGCGCGGCGGACAAGGCCCTCGCCAAGCTGCGGGGGAAGACGCCGCAGCTCACCCCGGACTTGGTCGAGGTCTACCGCCACGACTGGGCCTACAGCTCGGAGCGCGCGCGGGCCGAGCTCGGCTACCGTTTCCGCCCCTTGCGGAAGGGGATGGAGGGGACGATCGCCTGGCTCCGGGAGTCGGGCCAGTGGCCGCAGGTCAAGAAGGGGAACGGGCGGGGAATCCGCCGATGAGCCACATCCCGCCCAGCGAGGTGCTTCGGAAGGGCGTGCACATCGGCTTCGGCTTTCTCGCCTTCGCCCTCTTTCCGCTCGGCCCCGCCCTCTCCGCCTGCCTGGCGGCGGGCGCTCTCGCCTTCAACTTCCTCCTCCTGCCGCGGATCGGCGGCCGCCGGCTGTGGCGGGATCACGAGCACGCCTCGGGCTCGGCGCTCGGCATCCTTCTCTACCCGCTGACCGTCCTCCTTCTCATCCTCCTCTTCTGGAAGCACCTGGAGATCGCCGCCGCCGCCTGGGGCCTCCTCGCCTTCGGCGACGGCATGGCGGCGGTCGTCGGGATCACCCTCGGCCGCGCGAAGCTCCCCTGGAACCCGGAAAAGAGCTGGGCCGGGAGCCTCGCCTACGTCGTCTTCGGCACCGTGGCCGCCACCGGGCTCCTCCTGTGGACGGCACCAGGCCGCTACACGCCGCTTTTCGCGCTCGCGATCGCCTTCGCCACGGCACTCCTCGCCGCCGGTTTGGAATCGATCCCCGAGGGGCTCGACGACAACCTCGGGGTGCCGCTCCTCTCCGGCGTCTTCCTCTTCGGGCTCGCCTTCACCCGCGGTCACTGGGGAGCCCTGATCGACGAGGGGCTCGGACGTCGGTTGCTGATCGGCCTCGCCATCAACGCCGTCCTCGCCGCTCTCGCCTGGGCGGCGAAGACGGTCGACCTCTCCGGGGTGCTCGGCGGGATGCTCGTGGGGACGGTGATCTACGGCTTCCTCGACTGGCAGGGCTTCCTCCTGATGCTCGCCTTCTTCGTCCTCGGGAGCGCGGCGACCAAGCTCGGCTACCGCCGGAAGGCGGCCTTGCACCTGGCGCAGGAGAAGGGGGGCGGCGCGGCGCCCGGCACGCCTTCGCCAACTGCGGGGTGGCCGCCGTCTGCGCCGTCTTCGCCCACGCGACGCCCTTCCTCGCCCTCTCGCTCTTCGCCTTCGCCGGCGCCTTCGCGACCGCCGCCGCCGACACCGCCTCCTCCGAGATCGGCCAGCTCTTAGGCCGGCGCACCTTCCTCCTCACCACCTGGAAGCCGGTGCCGAAGGGGACGGAGGGCGCCGTCTCGCTCGAAGGGACCCTCGCCGGGATCGGCGCCTCGCTGATCCTGGCGGCGCTCGGCGCCGCGGTCGGGTTCTACGACTGGATCGGGGTGCTGCCCGTCGTCGTCGCCGCTTTCCTCGGCACGACCTTCGAGAGCCTGGTGGGGGCGGCGCTCGAAAAGCGGCAGCTCCTGGACAACGAGGCGCTCAACTTCCTCAACACCCTGGTGGGAGCGGTGGCCGCGGCCGCCCTCGGCGCCCTGACCCTCGTCTTCTTCACTCACTAAAGATCCTGGAATCGCCGTGGCCTCGAAGCTCTCCCTCTACAGCAAGCTGGTCCGCCCGTTCACCCTCCTACCGCCGCTCCTCGGGATCATCTCGGGCGCCATCTGCGCTTTCGGCTCGGTGCACAACCCCGATCCTCACCGGGCGGTGACCCTCTCGGTCGTCGCGACGATCGCCCTGGGCTCGCTCTGCGCGAGCTTCATGAACGCGGCGTCCAACGCCATCAACCAGATCTACGACCTGGAGATCGACCGCCTCAACAAGCCCGACCGGCCGCTCGTCACCGGCGAGCTTAAGGTCCGCGAGGTCTGGATCCTCTCCTGGATCCTCTACGCCCTGGCGCTCGTCCCCACCTGGCTCGTCGTCCCCTACCCCTACACGACGCTCCAGCAGAAGCTGACGGCGCCAGTCTCCCAGCACGCGCCCTTCTTCATCTATCTGGCGGGGCTCCTCTTCACCTTCATCTACTCGGCGCCCTCCCTCGGCCGGACCAAAGCCCGCGGGATGCTCGCCAACTGGACGATCGCCATCCCCCGCGGTGTCCTCTTGAAAGTCGCGGGCTGGGGGATGGTCGCCTACGTCGGCTCGACCGAGCCGTGGGCCTTGGGATCGATCTTCGGCCTCTTCATCCTGGGCGCCCTCTCGACCAAGGATTTCGCCGACATCTCTGGCGATCGCCTGGGCGGCTGCCGGACGCTCCCCATCCTCTACGGCCCGAAGAAGGCGGCCTGGATGATCAGCCCCTCTTTCGTTCTCCCCTGGCTTCTCCTGCCGCTCGGCGCCCGCCTGCGCGATCCGCAGGATCCCTCCCACCCGATCCTCACCGGCGACCCCAGACTCCTCACCGCCATGGGGGTGCTCTTCACGCTCTGGGGGGCCTACACGGTCTGGCTCCTCGTCCGCGATCCGGCATCCCTCACCGAGACCGAAAACCACCCCTCCTGGAAGCACATGTATCTGATGATGATGGCGGCCCAGATCGGCTTCGCCCTCGCGTACCTGTTTTAGGCCAGCCTGTCCTAAGATGGTGCCGCCCGGGCCGATCTCCGGGCGGGAGGTGACAGGATGGAGCGGACGGACGGGACCGGCGGCGCTGGCGGCAAGACGAAGGGCGACACCGACGAGATCTCGGCGGCGGTGGCGGAGGATCTGGCGGCGTTCGACATCGAGGCGGCGGAGGCGGAGTCGGAGACCGCTCTGGCGCGAGGGACGAGCCTGCCGAGCACCGGGCTCCTCTCCTTCTACGACACCCTGCGGGTGAAGATCATCAAAGAGGTCGAGAAGCATACCGGGAAGCTCCCGGGCGACGCGCTCCGCATGCTCCTCCTGGTGCCGGACGTCTTCATCCTCCTCGTCCGCCTGACCCTCGACAGGAACGTCCCCAAAGCCGCCCGCACGATGATCGGCGGTACCCTCGCCTATTTCATCCTCCCCTTCGACCTCCTGCCGGAGGCGATCCTCGGGCCGGTCGGCTACCTGGACGACCTGGTCCTCGCCGCGGCGGTCCTCTCCCAGGTCTTCGGCGGCGAGCTCGAGCCCTACGCCCGGAAGCACTGGAGCGGCGACGAGGATCTGCGGGTCGTCTTGAGCGACATCACCCTCACCGCCCACAAACTCCTCGGCCACAACGTCTACGAGCGGCTGAAGAAGCTCCTGCGACGGCGGGGGATCGAGATCCAGGACTAGGGCGAGCCGTCTCACCGCGAGTCCCGGAACCCCGGGAGGCTCGCACTCTCCTTGAAGACCGTTTTTGACCAGAAAGGGAGTGTCTTTATGAAGAAGAAGATCGCGCCGAAGATGCAGCTCCACCGGGATACGCTGCTGCGCTTAGACCCCGAGCCGCTCGACCGGGTGCGGGGCGGAGTCGTCACCGTCGGCCGTGCCTGCGAGCCCACGAGCAACTGCTCGGCGACTTTGCAGTGCTCGGTGACGGCCTGCGGGCACTGCTGAGCGGAAGACGACGTCCGAACGTGTAGCGTTGAGCGCTTAAATCCCCTTTGGAGCACTCCATCTCCAAAGGGGGTTGGCGTCAATGGGCAGTGCAGCTACTCGCGGTCGCCACGGAGGAAGAGGGGAACCAACCGGGTTTGAACCTCTTCCAGGTACTCGGTCAGGCCCGTGCTCCTGCCTCTCTCTCCAAGCCCGTCGAGATCCTCGTCAACCCAGCAGGATCGTTCGCGGTCCGCATCCTGGACCAGGGCTGCCAATACCCGCTTGGCATCACGCTTCGCGCCCGGGCTGCTGGCATCGAGGCCCTCGGCCGCGGTGCAGGGATCGAAACCCAATTCCTCCCGGAGGCTCGCGAGCGCCTTCTCCTCGTGCAGAGTCTGCGCGTGAAAGCCGGCGAGCACCCAGCACTCCCGTTTCGCATGGGCCACGCCTAGGATGACTGGGAAAGGCCAAGGTTTGTCGGCCCTCGCCTGCTCCATACCGTTGCGTCGCCGTTCGTCCCCGTCCGTATCCCGCACGAGCACGACGGCGTCAGGCTTGGCCGCCACGAGGAGCAGAAGAGCCTTGTGGGTCTCACGAGCATTGAGATCACCGGGTTCACCACGAAAATGACCGTGGGGCTTGAACCGATGTCGTTCGGCCAGGCCCCTCACCCAGTGCCATTCGAGATGGCGACTCCCCTCCTCGAGTCCCTGCCAGCGGCGATGGAGCGGCAGGCTCTCGGAATCGACCCAGTCCACGTCCCGGCACAACACCCGATCGGCGAGCTCGGTCGCAATGTCCCGATCTGCGGCGGCCTCACAGACGATCGCTAAAGTGTAGGCGGCGCTCATCGGCCGGGCGCGGCAGCCTTCCCCAATGCAGGTTCCGTGAGCCAGCTCTCACCGACCGTACTCCAGAACTCACCTGGAGCCATGAGGTCTTTCCAGCGCTCGTACTCGGGGTGGTCGGTGAGGGGCTTGATGACGGCGTAGCCCTCTCGGTCGAGGGAGGTCAAGAGGATCTCCTCGGCCCTGAAGTGATCGAGTAAGTAGGGAGAATGACTCGTCGCGACAATCTGAAGGTTGGGATCTTGCTCTTGGAGCCGGCGGAGTTGCTGCACCAGATCCCCTAGTGCCTTTGGATGGAGGCCTCGTTCGAGCTCGTCGATAAGGACTAGTTGCGGCGGCTCCGGTGCTGCCAATACGGTCAGGAGGCCTAAGGTAAGGAGTGTCCCGTCACTGATCGCAAAGGCCGGAACGTTCTCCGCTCCCTGCATGTCAAAGAGCAATTCATCAGCAATTCCATCCTGCATCGGAGTCCGCTTGAAACGAACGCTGAGTACACCTGGGATGATTTCTCTGAGTTGATTGATCAGATTATGGAACCGCTTAGGGTGCTGGAGGTATAAGCCGGCCAATATCGAAGATAGACCTTCACCATCGTTGGGTAGGACCAGTGTCACTAATTTGGGGACGGAAGGTGCCGCGAGCTTCTTGACATCCAGGTTAAGCATTATCGCCGGAGGGATGGGAAGCTCCGCCTCGTCCGAATCGTCTATCAGTACTCCGAAGCGACTTTTTGGCGGTTGAAGATCTTCGGCTGTCAAATGCAAGGAAACCGGCTGCCCTAAGTGGTGTCCCTTACAAGACAGCTCCAGATTTCCCTTGGGAATGCGGCTCATCACTCGGTCCCAGGCTAACTCTCCGGAGAACACTGAATGGTGGCCAAGGTAGGCTGTAAGACTCTCCAGAGCCTGGAGCAGGCTGCTCTTGCCGGAAGCATTTGGGCCTACGAGCAAGGTGAATGGTTGTAGTTTCACCTCCACGTGGCGTAGCACCTTGAAGTTCCTGAGTGAAAGGCTTTCGATCATAGGCTCCGCTCCAGTGCCGATTTGCCTGTCCGCTTCTCGGGCACCTGCTCCGTACTCTAACACCAACTAGCGGCACAGTTTGCCGCTGACCAAGAGGCCAGCCCCGGAGGGGCGGCGGTATGTAGCCTGGGGCGGAAAGCCCCAGGTAAAGATCCAATTGCAGATTCAAGCCATGTAGGGGCGACGGTGCCCAACCGTGCCGCCGCCCCCACGGGGCTTTGGATTCAAGAGGTTGTACTGACCTGGGGCTCTCGCCCCAGGCTACATGCCGCCGAAGCGGCTTACCGAGCCCCGAGAGTCACCGTCACCTCGCGCACCTCGCCGGCCCGCGAGAGCCGGAGCGCCGCCTCCTTCCCGGCCCGCTCCTCTCCCAGGAGAGACTGGAGCTCGCCCATGTCGCCCAGGGGGTGACCGTCGAGCGCAAGGAGGACGTCTCCGAGGAGAATTCCGGCCCGCTCGGCGGGGCCTTCCGGTTGCACGGCGACGACGATCAGGCCCACGGGGTGGCCGGCTTGCTCGGCGATCGGGGCGGGGAGGCGAACCGGATGGGCTCCCACTCCTAGGTAGCCGCGCTTCACGCCGCCATCGGCGAGGAGCGCCGCGACCACCCTCTTAAGCGTTGCGGCGGGCAGAGCGATGCCCTGACCGCGCTGGAGGCCGGCGTCGTTGAGGCCTAAGCCGCGGCCGGAGACGTCGATCAGGAGGCCGCCGGTGAAGCCTCTCTGGTGAGCGACGTCGGTCGCCACGTAACGGTCGACCTTGCCGCCGGCACGGGTCTGCCATTCGGGCCCGAGGGCGGCGACCACGCCCAGGGAGGCGCGGACGGTCTGGCCTGGGCGCGAGAGGGCGAGGACCAGATGGCCGAGTTTGAGGCTGTCGGTGGGAGCCCAGGGGGCGGGCGTCAGGTCCGCGGCGTCCGCCCGGAGGACGGCGAGATCGGTGCCGGGGTCGCGGCCGACGAGGCGGGCCGGAACCTTTCGGCCGTCGGGGAGACCGACCTCGATCCCCTCCTCCCGCTCGATCTTGTGGTCGGCGGTGACGATCACGCCGTCCGCGGACCAGACGATACCGCTCGCAGAGGGACCACGGTGGCGACCCTCGATCCGTACGACGCTGGCACTGGCTCCCTCGACCGCGGCGGCGAGGGCATCGGAGAACTGTTGAATTTCGTTTCTGTCACTCATGGGCCGAAGGATAGCCGCCCACGGAAGGCCGTACATCCGCCGATCCGGCAGGAGACGACCTGCCCGATCGGCTAGGGATTCTTACGCGGCCCTCATACCCTTCTCTCGCAGCTTGCGCAGCAACATCTCCTGGAACTCCCGATCCTCCCCCAGCTCCGCCATGATGTTGGCAGACTTCATGTCCTTGAGAGCGGCCTCGATGTTGGAACGCTCCGAAGGCAGGGGCTCCGAGCAGATCTCCCGGATCAGGCGCAGCAGAGTCCCATCGGTTGGCTGCTCCTCGGAGCCGATTCCGGAGCGGCTTGCCTGCGAGAGCAAAACGTCGCGGCAGGATTGGAGAAAGATCGGGTCCTCCGCATGAGCGTGCCCATGTCGCACCCGCAGAATGCGGGAGATCAGAATGGCTGGGCGGACACTCGCGCTGCTGGTCTTCATCCCCGCGTCGCGAAAGGCGCGGACCAGGGCGACGACTCTCGTCACCTCGACGAGCGGCAACCCGGACCGGGCCTGGGTGATGGCGGCCTCGGTCGCCTCGTCGAAGCCGGCGACGAGGATCGTCACCATGCGATCGAGGAGAGCATCCTGGGCACCGTGCACTCCCGCATATTCGGCCGGATTGCTGGTGAAGATAATGCGGAAATCGGGGTGAACGGGCATCGTGCCGCCGCGCAGAGGCAACACCCTCTCCTCCATGACCGACAACAGCACGTTGTTGGCCTCGGGCCGCGAACGGGTAAATTCGTCATAGACGACGGTCATCCCTTTCTGGCAGGCATCGGTCAACGCCCTTCCCACCCACAGCGGCTTCGACTCCTCGTTCACCTTGAGCACACTGTGCACGTACTCGTCGCGGGTATAGCTGCGCTTGAAACCGCTCTCCTTGCCCACCAGGTCCGAGGTGCCCATCTGATCGTCCCCATGGATCAGCACCACCGGACGGCCGAGTTGCTGGGCGACATGGAGGGCGATGGTCCGTCTTGCCACCCCCTGCCGGTCCCGAGAGATGGACGTGGAGACCGTCCTCGAGATAGGCCAAGGCGCGGGCGACCAGATCCTTGACGAAAGGGGTCTCCACGAAGTCCCCGAGCGGGACGACGGCCGCCCTCGCGACATCCGCCTGGGGCGCGGCAGCCGCGGTCTTGGCGGGCTGGGCGGCCTGGGCAGGCTGCGAAGTTGGGCTGCTCTCTGCGTCCAAAGTGAAGTTCTTCTTGCAGAAGGGGCAGCTGTAGTAACGACTACGCCCCACCTCCACCAAAACGTTTTTGTGACACCAGGGACAGGTCTCTGTGATCTGCGCCATCAGTTGACTCCCTTCTCCGAGGTCTTGGCAGCTTCCGCGGCTGTAGAGGACAGCGGGAGGGCAGCCGTAATCTCCGTGCCGACGCCGGGAGCGCTGTGGATCACACACTCTCCATTCAAAGCCCGGGCGTAGTCGTACATCATGCCGATTCCAGGCCCGCGACCGACGCCATCCAGATCGAAGCCCTGGCCGTTGTCCTCCACCGTGAGACGCCACCATCCGGGGCGAAGCGGCTCGAGACGCACGGCGACCCGGCTCGCCTTGGCATGCTTGGCCACGTTGGTCAGAGCTTCCTCGGCGATGCGATAGATCGCGAGCCCCACCTCCTCGGGAAACAGAGGGTGGCCGCCCTTCTCCTGTCGCACGAGCTCTTCATCGGGCGAGATCTCGATCGTCGCGGCCGGGTCGAGTTGGTCGGCCAGTGCGCGGAGAGTCGGGATGACGCCCTCGGCGAGTGACTGGGGATAAAGCTCGCGGCCGAGCCTGCCGACTTCCTTTTCGCTCACCTCGTGGAGGACGTTCTGGATCTCTCGCAAGAACTCGGTGGTTCCGGAACCGGGATCGGCGGCGGTCAGCACCTCTTCCAAGCGGACCGCCGCGGCTTGGAGCTTTTCTTGTACCTGATGCTGCAATTGGGAGGCGACGGAGCGGCGAGCGCGCTCGTGCACAGCGATCAGCCGTTTCCGCGAGCGCTGCAGCTCGTCCGCCTTGGCGAGAGCGATCCCCTGTTGGAGCATGGCCTGCTCCGCGGCCTTCCGCGCGATGGCGTAGCGCATGGAACGGGCGAGGAGCTTGCTGTCGACCTGCCCCTTGATCAGGTAGTCCTGCGCCCCCTCGGTGAGCGCCTGATCCCCCGTCTCCTCATCCTGGAAGCCGGTCAAAACGACGATGGGAACGTCGGGAGCCTGCGCGCGCACGAGGACGAGAGTGTCGAGGCCGTGACTGTCCGGCAGCCCGAGGTCCAAGAGCACCACGCTGCAGGAATCTTCCCACAGATATTCGAGCGTCTCGCTGAGCCGCCTCACGTGAGTCATCTTGAACTGGCCGGGAAGGGCCTCCTCCATGCCCTCGTAGAGGAGGCGGGCATCGCCCATATTGTCTTCGACCAGCAACACCTTGATGGATTCGGATACGGATACCATGGCCTCTCCCTATTTCGGCGGCAGCGTCACGATCGTGAACCAGAAGGCCTCGATCGCCCGGACGACCGAGTTGAACTGGTCGAGGTTGACCGGCTTTTTGATGTAACAGTTGGCGTGGAGATCATACGTCTTGAGGACGTCCTTCTCGGCGGTCGAGGTGGTCAGGACGACCACCGGAATGCGGCGCAGGTGCTCATCTCCCTTGATCTCCGCCAACACCTCACGACCGTTTTTCCGCGGCAGGTTCAAGTCCAGGAGAATGAGGTCTGGCCGGGCGGCCGCGGCGTACGAGCCTTCGCGACGCAGAAATGCCATGGCCTCGATCCCATCCGACACCACACTCATCCGGTTGAGCAATTTGGAATCCTTCAAGGTTTCCTTCGTCAGGCGTACGTCACCGGGGTTGTCCTCCACCAGGAGAATCTCGACCGGTCTCCCGCGCTCCGCTATGCTCATGGTTCGCTACCTCCAGTGGCGATCGTGAAGTGAAACGTGGAGCCTTCTCCCAGTTGCGACTCGACCCAAATTCGCCCGCGGTGCCGCTCGACGACTTTCTTGCAGATGGCGAGGCCGATGCCCGTGCCGGGATACTCCTCGCGGGTGTGAAGGCGCTGGAAGATGGCGAAGATGCGCTCGGCATATTGGGGGTCGATACCGATGCCGTCGTCGCTTACGGAGAAGAGCCATTCCTGGTCCCCGGGCGCCGCCGAGACATGAATCCGAGGAGGCTCCTTGCCGCGAAATTTGATCGCGTTGCCGATCAGGTTCTGCAGCAGCTGGACGATCTGCGATCGGTCGGCCAGGAGGGTGGGGAGCGGCCCATGGGTCAGAACCGCGGCGCTCTCTTCGATCGTCGCCCCGAGATTGCCGAGCGCCTGACCGAGGGCCGCCGTGCAATCTACGGGTTCGAACTTCTTACCTCGCGTCCCGACCCGCGAAAGCGCCAGGAGATCGGTGATCAGATCCTGCATCCGGTTGGCGCCGTCGACGGCGTAGGCGATGAAGTCGTCGGCGTCTGGGTCCAGCCGGCCCTGGTAGCGCCGGGCGAGAAGTTGAGTATAGCTCGACACCATGCGCAGCGGTTCCTGGAGGTTGTGGGACGCGACGTAGGCGAACTGTTCAAGCTCCTCGTTGGAGCGCGCGAGATCGGCCAGGGTGAGCCGCAACCTCTTCTCCGCTTCGTGACGCTCGGTGATGTCTCTTGAGATGCCGAGGATGCCGATCACTTGGCCCTCGGCATCGCGCATCGGTGTCTTGATCGTTTCGCAGAGGGCGCGATGGCCATCCGAGGCGAAGGTGAGCCATTCCTCGTTGACCGTCGGCCCATCCGCGGCGAGCGCCTTGCGGTCGTTCTCGCGGCTGAAGTCCGCGAGCTCCTGATCGAAGAAGTCATCGTCGGTTCTGCCGATGATGTCTTTTTCCTCGGCACCCAGGAGCAGCTCGACCGGCGGGTTGCACCAGAAGAAGACGCCGTCCAGGCTCTTCAGCCAGACGAGGTCCGGAATGGTCTCGACGAGGATGCTCAAACGGGCTTCGATCGTCGCCCGCTCCTTCGCCATCTCTTGCTGGAGCGCCTCCGCCCGCTTGCGCTCGGAGATGTTTTCATGCGCGACGACAAGGCGCAGGGAGCCCTGATCCAGAAAGCGCGTGACGCGGACCTTGAACCAACTTTTCTCCTCGCTGGAATGGCAGGGGTACTCGAGGACGAATTCCGGCAGCTCGCCTTTGGCGACGGCCCGGATGCCGACGGCCATCGCCGCTGCCTCCTCGCTCTCGGGACCGGCGGCCCGCGCGCACACTTCGAGATAATTGGCACCTCGTGAGAGGTTCGTCGACGAATTCGCCCGGGAAAGATCGCGCCAGGCACGGTTGGTTTCGAGGATCGTGCCGTTTTCATCCAACACTGCGACTTGCGCCGGAAACGAATCCAGCACCGAGGATGGCTCCGCTTCGAGCCGCGGAGAGGCAGCTGCCGGCTCTGCCTTGGAGGATTGAACGTTCATCAGGGCCGCCCGCCATCGTTACCGGCCATCCGCCGGTATCGCCAGCCTCTGCTCCAGCTCGGCGACCCTACGGCGCAGCTCGACGATCTCGCCGGCGCTCTCGGCCGTCGGTGCCGTGGGCGTTGCCGATGTTGCCGGCATGGCCGGCATGGCCGACATTGCCGACATGGGATTCGAGGTCAGGTCGGGATTTCGTAGCCACCAGTCCATGCCCATCTCGCGCGCCTTGTCGACGGAGGCGATGAGCAGGCGGATCTGGATGCTCAGGAGCTCGATGTCGACGAGCTTGATCTTGATGTCGCCGGCGATGACGATGCCCTTGTCGAGGACCCGCTCCAGGATGTCGGCCAGGTTGCTCGTCTCGGTCGAGTGCGTCAGCTTCTGTCGTGCTTGCATAGTGGGAATGCCCCTCTCCGGAAGGCTTTTTAGAGCGTAAGATTTACGACCTCTTGGCGTGCCCTGAGTCGAGGAGGTCTCCCAGAGGACCGAGGTCGATGTTGAGATCGTCGATCTGGAAATGCTCCTTGAGATGATTCATCTGCTCTTCGAGGCGCATCAGAGTCACTCCCAGCTTCTCGACCTGCTCCCCCGAGAGACTCCCTCCCTCGATCCTGCGGAGAGCCTGTTTTTCCATCAGTTGGCGGAGGAGCTCGATGATCGAGAGGACCAGCTGGACTAAACCATGTTCGACCTTCTCCGGGTCGAGGTTGACCCGGTGGGGCAGCTTCTGCGTCGCGGCGCCTTCGGTCTCGGCGAAGAGGTCCAGATCCTCCGGCCGGCCGCGAACCTCACCGTAGTGCATGGCTATCCCTCCCTTCCGGATACGTCTTCGTCGTACCAGCCGCGCATGGTCTCGACCGAAGTCACCATGAGGTTCAAACCGATGTAGAGGAGATCGACGTCGGCGATCGAAATGACGATGTCCCCGGCGATCACGGCTCCCTTGTTGAGCACCCGGTCGAGGGTCTCGCAGAGGCTCACCCGGCGCTGCCGCGAGCTGAGGCGGATGGACATGCCGGTCTGCGGCGCCGGCCGTAGGGAAACCCGGGAGCTAGCGGGTCCCATGGCCCTGCCGCCGTTCCTTCCTGCGCTCGATCGCCTGCAGCCGCAGGACGAGCCCCTCCTCGCGCCGGGAGAACTCCTCTTCTGAAACCGTTTTTGCCTCCAGGCTCTTGTAGAGCTCCATCAGCTCGTCGCGGATCGGTCCATCGTCGTTCCGCTCCGCCTCGGCCCGGTCGGCAATCTCCCGGAAGATGTAGAACAGCCCCTCGATCGGCGCGCTCAGCAGTCCCATGGGAACCTCATGCCGCCGTCCGCAGGTCGAGATCGGCGAAGTTGAATGGCGCCCAGGGGCCGCCATAATCGAAGACATACTGCGCCGGGAACATCCCGGCGACCTGGTAAACCTGCTCCTCGAACACTCTCAAGCGCTCGCGCTCGACCAAGAACGCGAGATCCATCACCATCTTCTCGCTTTTCGGCGGATTGACCTTGAGCTCGCTGAAGTAGGGGCGAAACGACTCGACGACGCGGTCGGTCTGCTCTTCGCGCTCCTGATTCAGGCGCTCTTCGAACTGGCGCCCGAGCTCGATCTTCTCGGCCGCCACGGGAGCCTGGGAGCGCCCGAAGATCTCGTCTCTCAAAGTCGCGAGCTCCGGATCGGAACCGAGAAAGTATTCGAAGATGTTGTCGACGTCCCATTGCACTCGGAGGCTCATCTCGACCTTGCCGTCGACCCGGTCGAGCTCCGCCTCGATCTCGTCCCGATTCTCGCGCAGGGTCTTTCTGACCGCGGCGGCGTTCTTCGCCACATGACCGAAAGTCATCGGGATGATCGTCGTCGTCTTCATGACCTCACGGAGGACCCGGTTGTGCGGCTCCAGATTCTTGCGCACGGGGATGACCTTCCCGACCGCCCCGTGCTCGCTCACCACCGCGGCGACGGAGTCGACGCGGAGGGTCGTCACCCGGCCGGCCTTGCCGTCGTGCTCGAGGCCGATCTCTCCGTAGTCTCTGTCCTCAGTGATGCGGACGAGCCCATAAACGTAACAACCCGCGGATGCCATCGTCTCTACCTCGCCTTCCGTCGCGGTCTGCTCTCCTCCGAGAGCTCCTCTTCCACCGGCAGCGCCTGCGGTAAGATGAGCACTTCGATGTTTCGCGGCGGCGGAGCCGGCAGCGCCGGGACGACCGCCGTGGCGTCGTGCACCGTCATCGAGAGGAGCTTGCCCTCGGACAGCGCGATGTTCAAGGTGGCCTGGCAACCCCAGCAACGGATCTGTCCCGCGTAATTCTCATACGCATCGCCGAGCTCGAAGAGATGCCCGCAGGAGAGACAGGTCAGCTTGATTCTCATGGTTCACAACCTTTCTTGACCTGCCGGCAAGGCAGGCGTGGCTATTTTCTTGCTCAATATCTGAGGACGCGGCGCTTCGGGCCTGCTGCCTCTCCCTCGCGAGCCGCCGCCGGCCCCTCCGCCGGCGGCGGCTCGCCCTCCACCTCGGTCAACCCCAGCGCCGTCTGGTGGCGGCGCATCACCTTTTCGATCTCGGAAAGCACTCTGTCGATGTCTCCCACCCGCCGGAGTGCCGCCTGCTTTTCCCGGGTTCTCCGGGTGCGCTCGAACTCCAAGGCGGCGAGCTGGAATTGGTGCACGTGCCGCTCGTTGGGCGCGCTCCCGCCCGTGGCGGCGGAATGGGTTTTAATTTCCCCTATCCCTTTCGGCCGACCGCTCATGGCGTGACCACTTTCGCCCTCGGCGCCTTCCCTCCCGCGGGACGGTTTCGCTCGAATTGTCGCCGGATCACCTGATCGACCGTGGGCAGGAGCCCGTCGCTGCCATCGCGCACGACCTTGGCGGAAAGGCCGGTCAGGACGTCCCGGCAGACGTCGGAGAAAATGGGGTCGGTCAGGAGCGCCCTCGCCCCCTCCCCGGCGATTACTCGTGCGATCATGATGCAGGCACGGAGGCTCGGACCTTGCTTCGCGACCCCCAGGTTCCGCAGCTCCCGCACGATGTCGACGATCACCTCGGCATCCTCTCTCGAAACACCGGACTTTGAGTGCGCGATCGCGACTTCCGTCTCGCGATCGTAGTAGCCGATGCGGATCGTGATCAGCCGATCGAGGAGCGCGTCCTGGGTGCGGTGCACGCCCGCATACTCCTCCGGGTTGGAGGTGAAGATGGCGCGAAACTCCGGGTTCACCTCGAGGTAGCCGTCCCCCTGCGGCCGGTGGGTCGGCAGGGTGAGGAGCCTCTCTTCCAAAACCGAAAGCAGGGCGTTGTTCGCCTCCGGGCGGGAGCGGGTGAACTCGTCGTAGACCAGCGTGTCGCCCCGCTTGCACGCCAGGGTGAGCCGGTTGTCGGACCAGAGCGTATTCATCGTCTCCTCGGTCTTGACGACGGAGTGGATGAAGTTGTCGATCATCTTGCTTTTTCGGTACCCGGTGTTGGCACCGATCAAGTCCGAGGAGCCGAGCTCGTCGTCACCATGCATCAGGGTGACGGCACGTCCACGGAGCGCCGCCAAATGGAGGGCGAGCGTCGTCTTGCCGGTCCCCGCGGGGCCACAAAAATGGACCGGATACCCGGCCCTCAAATAGGTCAAGGCCCGATCCGCCAACCGCTTGACCGGTGGGGCGCTGACGAAATACTCGCTCGCTTCGACCGCCAGATCGGTGGTCGGTGGAGCGTCGGGGACGATGGAAAGACTCTGCCCACTGCCGTTCATCACTCTCTCCTCTCGGATACCGGAGGGGCCAAGGCGGTATCGGTCTGAAACCCGCCCTGGACCTCCCTTAAACCAACTTGCCTGCGGTCGAGCCGGCTTTAGCCATGACGCTTTTTGAACGGCTCGGACTTTTCTCCCTGCGGAGGCTTGCTGCCCTCCCCCTGGGTGGGCTCCGAATGGGAAGACGCCGCATGAGCAGGCGCCGAGTGAGTGGACGCCGCCGGCTTGGTCCGCGGGCTCGCCGTCCGGGCCGCCCGCTGCGGAGATCCGGCGCGGTCGTGGAAAGCCTCGCGCGCAGCGTTGAGCTCGGAGGCCATCTGCTTGAAGTCCGCCGCCATATCGCGGCGGTCGAGCGCGAAGCGAGTACGTAGAGCATGAACTCCGGATTGGAGCTCGCTCACGAACAACCGGCGGGAGTCCGCGGCCTCGGCGGCGGCTTGGCGACGGTGGCTCTCCGCCTGATGGCGATCTCGGTTCGAGGTCGCGAACAGGTTCATCACGAGCTCGTGACGCTCGGCGGCGCTCGCCGCTAGCGCTTGCCCGAACGCCCGCATGGCGTCGGGAGTGAAACTGGTGAAATGCGATGACATCGCGTTATCCCCTTTCTGATCCTTCAATGCTCGTACCTACTTTCAGCAGCCGGGCACGGCGGTAGGGTTGGCAAAGAAACCGGAAACGGCTCCCCGGAGCGATATGCAGGTCGCGCCCGGGGAGCGAAATCCGTCGTATTTCTGATCCTACGCGGTCGGTGCTGGCCGCGGTCGCGGTGAGGCCGATCGCCTCGGCGTACTTGAGATAGGTCTCGACCGACGCGATGACGACACGCGCTTCGATGGAGAGAAGCTCGATGCCGACTAAGGAAACCTTCACCCAGGCGTCGATGACGATGCCCTTGTCGAGGATCCGATCGATCACTTCCGCCAAGCCCGAAGAATCCGTAGAATTCATTACCTTTGCCATTTTCGTTCACCTCCTTACACGGGTCGCATCAGCGCGGCCCGTAAAGGGTAATAGCAAGGATAATGCCTGGGTTTCAGTTTTTCAATTTTTACTCTGCTTGCCTGCAAATCACTGGTAACAAGCGACATACGAAAGCCTCCTCAAACCTTACAACGTAGATAACGAACGGCCGGGAAACCGTGTCCGGGAAACGCTTCCCGAAGAGGGGGAATCGCCGCCCGATTTCGCTACGAGGATCGCATCTTCGATCGTACTCATCATGAGATCATTGTTAAACGGTTTGTCCAAGTAGGCAAAGAATCCGTCATCCGTCGCACTCTGCCGCAAGGCCGCGCTGCCGTACGAAGTCATGAGGATCGGCTGCAGCCGCGGCAGGCGGTCCACCATTCTCGCCACCAGCTCAATACCGTCCGTATCCGGCAGGCGATAGTCGACGACGGCCACCTGACAGTCGTAATCCGCCAGGGCCGCGAGCGCCGCCGCGCCATGGTAGGCGGTGCGCACTTCGTGGCCGCGCTCCGAGAGGAGCTTCGATAAAACCCAGCACATGTTCGGCTGGTCGTCGACGATCAGGATTCGGCCCTTCACCGGGTGTGCCTCCTCGCTTGGGGGGCCGGGCTCGACCCCATACCGGCGGAGCTTGGCGCGCAGAGTCTTGGGATCGACCCCCAGGAGCTTCGCCAGCTGGGAGCCATTCATACGGCGGCGGCGAACCAACGTCTGGAGGAGCGTCCGCTCCGCCAGCTCCGCCGCCTGCGCGCCCAGAGCCTTCAAATCGATCTCGGCAGCCTCAGGCTCAATCTCGATCTCCAGGCGGAGCAGCCGATCGTCCCCCTCCTCTTTGGACACGGCGTGCGACGCCGACCGAAAGCTCACCTTGCCGGAGATCTCCGGCGGCAGGTGCTCCGGACGCACCCAGTCCGTCGCGAGGATGACCGCGGATTTGACCGCGTTCTCGAGCTCGCGGACGTTGCCAGGCCAGGTGTAACTCTCGAGCGCTCTCCGCGCGCTCGCGGAGAAACCCTGGACGGCGGAGCCGATGCTCTGCGCGTAGAAGGTGACGAGGTTTTCCGCGATGCGGCCAATGTCGCCCTCGCGGTCGCGGAGCGCCGGCAGATGGATGGTCATTCCCTGCAGGCGATAATAGAGATCCTTCCTGAAAGTGCCGCCCTGGATCGCCGCTTTGAGATTCACATTGGTGGCGGAGACCAGGCGCACGTCCAGATGGATGACCTTGCGACCGCCGACCCGCTCCATCTGGCGTTCCTGGAGGACGCGCAGAAGCTTGCCCTGAAACTCGACCGGAAGGTTGCCGATCTCGTCTAAGAAGAGAGTGCCGCCCTGCGCCAGCTCGAGCCGCCCGATCCGCGCCGTCGTGGCACCGGTGAAGGCGCCCTTCTCATGGCCGAAGAGCTCGCTCTCGATCAGGTTCTCGGCGAGGATCGAGCAGTCGACCGCGACGAAGGGGGCGTTGCGCCTTTTGCTCGCGGCATGAATTTTCCGTGCGAAGAGCTCCTTGCCGGTCCCCGTCTCGCCGATCAGCAACACGTTGATGTCCGGCACGGCGAACTTCAAGGCAAGATCGATCGCCTGGCGGAAAATCGGGCTCTCGCCGACTAAGGCGGACGCTTCGCCGCGCACTTCCCGCCGCATGGCGAGGATGGTCTCGATGCTCGAGAGGAGCGCCTGGTTGTTGAACGGCTTGCTGATGAAATCGGTGGCGCCGAGCTGCATGGCCTTGACCGCGGCCTGCACGTCGCCGAAGGCGGTGACGATGACGATCGGTGCCTCCGGGGCGCTCATCCGCAGTTGGCGCAGCGTCTCCATGCCGTCGATCCCGTCCAGGTGGAGATCGAGGAGCACCAGGTCCGGCCGCCGTCCCTCGGCAACTTTGACCGCCGCCTCGCCTGAGGAGACGCACTGGGTGCTGTGACCGCGCTCGATCAGGAGGGTCGAGACGATGTCACAAAGCTCGCGCTCATCGTCAACGATCAGGACGTGTGCCACGATCCTCTCCCTTTCGGTGCGCGAGCGGCAGGGTCAGAGTGAAGCGCACCCCACCGGCCGGCAGGTTCTTGGCGCTCAGCTCGCCGCCATGGCTCTTGGCGATCTGCCGCGACAGGTAGAGGCCCAGCCCGGTCCCTCCATCACGGGTGGTATAAAAGGGCCGGAACAGGTTCGGCAAAACGTGGGCCGGGATGGTCGCTCCGTTGTTTTCGACCTTGATGACCGCTCGCCGCTTGGCGTCCATCCGGGTACCGAGGCAGATCGTGTTGCCGCGTCCGTTCTCTCTCAGGGCACCCTCGGTGATCGCATCGAGCGCGTTTTTCACCAGGTTCAAGAGGATCTGCTTGACGCCGAAGGGATCTGCCCAGGCATTGGGAAGAAGGGAGTCGAAGGAGACTTCTAGAGCGATGTTTCTCTGCGCGAACTCTCCCGAAGTGAAACGCAGCACCTCGGAGATGGCCTCGTTCAAATCAACATGCTCGAAGCGCGGCTTCTTGGCTCCGGCGAAATCGAGCATGCTTTGGAGGAGGCCCTGCATCCGTTCGACGTTGTGGAGCGCGGCCATGGCGAAATCGCTCGCCGGGTCGTTGTTGGCGACCAACCGTTGATGGAGATATTGCAGGCTGGAGCTGATGATCGACAGCGGGTTTCCCAACTCGTGGACGAACCCCGCCTCGGGCGCCGGATCGCTTTTCGTCGGCGGCAAGAGCCAGGAGGGGCAATGCGGCAGGATCATCTTGGCGCTCACCAGGACGTTCGGGCTGTCCAGGATGGAGAAGAGAGCCCGGGCCGCGACCTCGGTCAGCCGAACGGCATTGACGATCGGTACCCCCTCGGGGACCGCGGTACTCAGCGCCTCGTGATAGGCACGGAAAGCCCATTCCCACGCGCTCTGCTGCGGCAGAGGCGATTCGACCCAGGCGACGATCGGGCTCGCGATGCCGGAGCTCTCAATCAACGCGGCCTTGATGGTCTCGATCGTGTCGGCCCAGAGGCTATCCGAGGCACTGTCGAACGTCTCTTCCGTCGGAAATTCGATCGCCTGGAAGGTGAGCTGCGGCAGCGGACCGGCGTCGATCGCGAAGACCGCCTCGCGCGTCGCCTCACAGATCGCCGCCGAGGAGAAAAAGACGAGACGCGAGTCAAGCCGCTGACAACCGCGCTCAATCGAGACCAGCGCTTGGGCCCGTTCCCCCTCGTCGTGATAATTGAGCCAGATCACGGCTCCCTCAAGGCCTCGCGCAGCTTGTCGCGCGTCACCTCGAATTTGGAGAGGTCCATTCCTTCCGGCTCGTTTGCGGCGATGAAGTCGCGCACACCCAGAAGAGTGGCGCGCTGGCAGATCCGTTCGATGTCGGCGCCGGAGCGGCCTTCGGTCTGAGCGGCCAGCTCGGCGATGTCGATGTCCGCGGCGACCGGCTTGCCGGCTAAATGGATGCGGAAGATCGCCGCCCGGTCGAGGGCACCGGGGAGCGGCAGCTCGAGCAGGATGTCGAAACGCCCGGGCCTCAGGAGCGCCGGGTCGAGCATGTCCTTTCTGTTGGTGGCGGCGATGATCAGAACCCCCTTGAGCTCTTCGACGCCATCCATCTCGGTCAGAAGCTGGCTGATCACCCGCCGCGAGACTCCCGAATCGCCGGCGTCGCCGCCGCGCGTCGGTGCGAGACCGTCGATCTCGTCGAAGAAAAGGATGCAGGGCGCGGCCTGGCGCGCCTTTTTGAACACTTCCCGGATTCCCTTCTCGCTCTCGCCGACGTACTTCGAGAGGAGGGCCGGGCCTTTGACCGAGATGAAGTTGAGCCCGCCCTGCGACGCGACGGCCTTGGCGAGCAGGGTCTTTCCCGTTCCGGGGGTGCCGTAGAGGAGGATCCCCTTGACCGGGCGGAGGCCGGCGTGGCGCAGGAGATCGCCATATTTGAACGGCCACTCGACCGCCTCGCGAAGCTCGCGTTTGAGGCTTTCGAGGCCGCCCACCGCCTCCCACTTGACGTCGGGGATCTCGACGAAAACCTCGCGGATCGCCGACGGCTCGACCTCGGCCAAGGCGGCCAGGAAGTGATCCATCGTCACCCGGAGCGAAAGGAGCAGATCGTAAGGCAGCTCGGCGCTCGCGAGATCGATCTCGGGCATCGCCAGGCGGAGCGTCGTCATCGCCGCCTCCCGGCAGAGCGCCTCCATGTCGGCGCCGACGAAGCCATGGGTGATGGCGGCCAGGCGCGTGAGGTCGACGTCTTCGGCGAGCGGCATGCCGCGGGTGTGGATCTCCAGGATCTCGCCGCGGGCGATCGCATCGGGAATGCCGATCTCGATCTCGCGATCGAAACGGCCGGGACGCCGGAGCGCCGGATCGAGCAGGTTGGGCAGGTTGGTCGCACCGATGACGATGACCTGGCCGCGCGATTCGAGGCCGTCCATGAGCGCCAGGAGCTGGGCGACGACCCGCTTCTCGACCTCTCCCTGCACGTTCTCGCGCTTGGGAGCGATGGCGTCGAGCTCGTCTAAAAAGATGATACAGGGCGCATTTTTTGCCGCCTGTTCGAAAATTCCGCGCAGCTTCGCCTCGCTCTCGCCATAGAACTTGTGGATCACCTCGGGGCCGGAGACCGAGATGAACATCGCCTCGGTCTCGTGCGCCACCGCCCGGGCGAGAAGGGTTTTGCCGGTGCCTGGCGGGCCATGGAGGAGAACGCCTTTGGGCGCGTCGATCCCCAGCTGCTCGAAGAGCTGCGGATAGCGCAGAGGCAGCTCGATCATCTCGCGGACGCGTCGGATCTCTTTCCGCAGGCCGCCGATCTCCTCGTAGGAGATGCCGGTGGGCTTGACGCCCTTCTTGGGCTCGGCCTCGATCGTGATCTGGGTCTGCGGGTGGACGACGACGCAGACGTCCCGCGGCGAGGTTTGGACGACCTCGAAGTCCTGGTAGCGCGAGGCGAAGAGCGTCACCCGGACGCGGTCGCCGATCATGAGAGGCAATCCCTCGAGGAGACGCCCCAGGTAGCGGGCGTTGTCGCCCTTCCTCGGGGCCGGCATCTCGCCCAGCGGACGGATCACGATTTTGCTCGCCGCGACAGCGGTGATCCTTTGCACCTTCACCCGCTGATCGAGCGCCACCTTGGCGTTGGCGCGCACCACCCCGTCGATCTGGATCGTCCCCTGCCCGCGGCTGTCGGCGAAGGCGGGCATGGCCTTGGCGACGGTCGTCCGCTCACCGGTGATGGCGAGGATGTCGCCCACCGTCGCCCCCAGGCCTCCCAGATCCTTGGGGTCGAGACGCGCGATCCCGCGGCCGACGTCCTTGCCGAGCGCCTCCGCGACCCGCAGGGACCTGTCTCCCGCCGCGGCCTCACTCTTCTTTGCCTCCGCCATGACTGCGCTCCTTCAAGCTTCGCCCCGGGTCGGCCCCGAACGGCAGGTTATGGATCAGATGTCGAACGTCAAACTTCCCCGCCAGGAGCTCGTCGACTCGGTGGAGCAAGCCGAGAAAGAGGATCCCCGTTTCGCCCTCCGCGAGCGTCGTTTCGATTCGCTGGGCCATGAATTCATCCCGCCCGCGGAGGATGGCCTCGCCCTCCTCGCGGAGAATTTCGATCTCCGCGTCCGGCGCTTGCAGCTCCGCGGCCCGGAGCAATTTCTGGATCCGCCGGTACTCGGCGACCATCAACGCCGGATCCTCGGTTCCCATGAGGACGGCGCCGCATTTCATGAGCTCGACCAGAAGCTGGTGGTTGCGGCCGCCCTTGGCGGCGAGCTCGTAGACGATCGCCTGCTCCCGGCCACAGACGGGAAGGCCGTCCTGATAGAGGCGCGTGCGTTCCCAGACGATCGGCAGGGCGAGGAGCTTGGACTTCAACCCATCCCACATCGCTTCGATCGAGAGGTGCCGGCGCTCCCACTCCGCAGACCCGAAGGTCTCGGCGAAACGCCGCTTCAAATCCTCGGCCATGCTGCCCAGATCCACCGCGGAGTGGATGATGGGCACATAGATCAGTGCGCGCACGCATCGTCCCTTCTCTCTGGACAGCTCCTCAGGCCTTCCCGCAAAACGGCCTTCAAAAAATCAAGGCGGAACGGCTTCGTGATGTAATCGTAGGCGCCGAGCGCCATCGCCTCGCGCGCGGTCGCGAGCGTTCCGTGCGGGGTGAGCAGGATGACCGGGCCCAGATATTGCCGCCGCCGCAGCTCGCGGAGCGTCGCCATCCCGTCCAGATCGGACATCACGATTTCCATCAGGATGAGGTCGGGCGGTGCCGCCGCGACCAGCATCAGGGCTCGCCGACCGCCCGTCACCGAAATCACTTCGTAACCCTCTTCCGTAAAAATTTTTTCGAACATCGCCAGGACCCGCGGCTCGTCGTCGACCACCATCACGGTGGAAGGGTGGGGCAGCGGGGAAAGGGTTTGCTGATGCGTTTCCAAATAGATCCTCGGCTCGGTACCCATGGCGGCTCCTCTCAAAAAGCGCTGGGGAAAAGGTGCGTGGAAGACAGAAGTCAATTGTCCAAGAGATCACTTTACAAAAATCGCTGGGTCCTGGATCGGGCTCTGCGCCAGCCCCTGCGGTACCAGGCTGAGCAGGCTCGCCGCACGTTCGGCCTCTTCGTAGATGATCTGCATCTCTGCCCTCCCCGGCGCCTCCCGCTCAAGCTTGCCCAGGAGATACTGCGAATGGCTCGAGATGAGGGTCAACGCATTGGTGGCCGCTTCGAGGACGTTCGCCAAAGTTTCGACCGGGCGCACGTCAAACCTCACTTTCGGACACTTTGGGGAGCGTCGCCGCGGCGCGCAGCAAGGGCACGTCGCAAAAGCTGTAGGCCGCCCACGGGCCGCTGCCCAGGAGCGGCAACTCGGGAGAGACGCGGCGGACCCCGTCGAGCGCCCGCCAAAAATCGTCGACGGCGTGCCGCGAGATCAGATAGCTGGCGCTGAAGATCCTCCCGGGCGTCCCCTGTTGGCGGGAAAGACCGAGCCGTTCACACCGATCGGCTCGTCCGGGGGCCAACTCCCGTACGCCGTCGAGGCCGCAGGGCAGGAGGGACGAAGGGTCGGCGGCCGGATCTTTTAGCCTCACCTTGAGCCCCATCTCAACTCGGCCGCGAAATCTTTTCAGCTGGTCCGCAAGCGGCTGTGCATTGAGCCGTAGAAATGCCTCCAGCTCGGCAGTCGACACGAGCTCCAATCCGGCTCGAAACGGCACGACCGAAGAGCACTTGGCGAGGGCGAGCCCGACGATCCGGTCGTGCCGGAGCGCGTCGCGCACGGCGGTATCTCCGGACCTGCCGCCAGGGCGCGGAGAGCCGAAGAGCGCCGCGGCAGGCCCGGCGGTGAACACGGAAAAACTCCGCCGCGACGGGAGTTTCAGCGCCTCCTCCGCCGGTATGACGGCGAAGAGACAGAGGGTGCGGGGAGTTACCGGCGGCATGCTAGACGCTCTCTCCATATGTCTCGAAGGCGCCGGTCGACGGGTCCTCCTCGTCCTGAGTGCAGAAATTGTAGGGTGGCCAGGGACCGCTCACCTCGAAGCGGAATCCCTCCTCAAAAAAACGGTTCGCAAGCTCGGCCACAACCGACTGGAAGGTCTCGCGCGCGCCCTCGTCGACGAGCGCGGCGAGATTCAAGACCATGATCTCGTCCCCTTTTCCTCTCGGCTCCTCCACGGGGAGCAGACGGAGGAGGCGGACCTCGACGGAGTCGCGCTCTAAAGCTTCACTGGCCTCATCCGCGACGTCATAGATGCGTCCCGTGACGATCTCCGCCAGCCGCGCATCCCGCTGCTTGCGGAGGATGAAGCCGTATCCCGGCGCCGCGGTGGCGAGCGCCACGTCCAAAGACCGCATCTTGGCGTCCTCCCGACCCGCGCGGGCACGGACCTCCTCCTCGCTGCAATAGACCTTCACTCCCCACTCCTTGCGACCCCGCATCCGGTCGAGCGCCGCGAGGAACCGCTCCTCGTTCGCGGCGAGCGACCGCAGCAGGGCCGGGGCGCTGCTGAAGAGGAGGCACAGGCGGGCCGGGGCGACGACCCCGTAGCGCATGGCGCTCTCAAGGACGGTCTCGTGCCGGCGCGCCAGGCGGGAAACCCATTCGACGTCCTCCAGCTTCTCATCCAGGGTTGCGGAGGAAAATTCCTGGGCAGAGACCGGCTCGACCAAAGCGACCAGATCCGAATGGCTCACGACCTGGAGCGGCACGCCCTCTTCCCTGGGGTAGCTCTGCCCTTTGGGGATGACTCCATAAAGATACAAAACCTGATTGTCCGCCACCGCCATGTTCCCCGTGTCCATCGACCGCCTCCTCTTGGTACGTCCTACACCTTTTTCAATTTGAGCTCGAAAACACCATTCCTGAAAGACGGAGTCGCCCCTTCAGCCAGCACCGCCGCCGGGAGGAGGATCTCTTTTCTGTACTTCCGGTCGCCCTTGTCTGCGTAGAGGGTCAGCACGTCCCCCTCGACCTCGAAGTGGATGTCGCCGGTGTCGACGCCGGGGAGCTCCGCGATCAGGAGCAGGTAGTCTTCCTCGTCGAAAATGTCGACCAGGGGCTCGCGGGTTTCCTCGACGACGGCGCCGTTTCCCATGTCCTTTACATTGCCGAAGTGCTCGACCTGCGGCATGCCCCCGCCGCCCATCCGGACCGAGAAGCCATAGACCGCCTTGACCCCCTTGTTGTTGCCCAATTCACCGGAGCGGTTGACCTCTCCACCTTCCTTTTCGGCGAGATTGGAAAGCAATTCCATAAAGCCGCCCAGGCTCTTGAAGATGCCACCCAGGCCTGAAACGCCGCCGATCCCGCCCATGCCGCCCGTACCGCTCTCGCCATCCACATCCGATTTTCTGTTGCTGGCCATCCGTCCTCCTTCCACGATCCCCACAAGTCCGGCGCGACAGGCGCCGGCCTCGATGCGATACCAGGGCGCAGACCTTCCGGCATGCACATTCGACCCAGGAGCTGGGGGGCTTGCATAAACTCTAAAGCAATCGCCATGCCCGACGGTCGCGGCGTGTCCGGCACGGGGGCGGCCCAACGGTGCCGACGAGTGGATCGCGAGAGCGGAGCGAGGAGAATGGCTGTTCTGCGGGCGCCAGGTCGGCCCGCTCTCCGTAGCGTTGCGTCCTGAATTTGGACAGGGTGTCTATTTTTTGGACTACGTCGCCTTTACGCCGAGCGATACTCACAAAACCGTGCAGACCCAGAGAAGGTAACCCTTGCGCAGCGATGAGAGCTATAATGGCTGAAATTCTTAGGTTTCAGGGAGGCTTCACGAAAGAAGACGATCCGGACTCGCCCGTGCCCCGGGGCTCGCCGGTAAACGTCCAGGGACTTCTCTTTCCCCTCCTCTGCGGCTGGGTCGCCGTCGGGGTCGGTGGCCTCGTGCTCCTGGGTTGGGCCATGGGAAACGGCGCTCTCAAGAGCATCCTTCCCGGCTACGCTTCGATGAAGGCCAACACCGCCCTCTGTTTCGCCCTCCTCGGCTGGAGCCTTTTGGCAGCGAGGTCTACCGACCCTCGCATGCGCTATCCCAGAATCGCGGGCGCTCTGGCCGTGGTCGCCGTGGGATTGGCGACCCTCGCCGAGTATCTGGGCGGCTGGGATTTCGGCATCGACCGGCTCTTGTTCCCGGAGCCCGGACCGACGTTTATCACTCCCTTCGTGGGACGGATGGGCGCCAATACCGCCTCAGCCTTCGTCGCTCTCGGCCTCGCGCTCGCGGCACTCGCGCTCTCCCGGTTTCCTCTCGTCGTCGAGACGGGTGCGCTCGTCGCCATGGCTCTCGCCGGGCTCGCGGGCCTCGGTTATCTCTACGGCGCGAAGCCCCTCACGGCCTTCGCCGTAGCTGCCTCTCAGATGGCTTTCCATACGATGAGCCTCTTCTTTCTCCTTAGCTTTGGCGTCCTGGGGTTGGCCTCGGAGGGCAGGTTGAAGGGGCTGTTGTCGAGCTCCGGACCGGGAGGAACTGCAAGCCGCCGTCTCCTGCCGATCCTTTTCGCCACGCTCGTGGGATTGGGCTGGCTTCGGCTCAAGGGCCAACTCGCCGGCTTCTATGGCCTGGAATACGGTCTGTCGTTCATGGTCTGGATCTCGCTTGTCGTCTTGACTGCCGGCATCGTTTGGATCGCCAGATTTCTCGACCGGCTCGACCAGGATCGCCGGAGCGCTGAGACCCTGCGGCGCGAAATCGAGATGCGGACCCGGGCTGAGAAGGAAGCCGAGCAACTGAAGAACACCTTTGTCGCCCACATGTCCCATGAGCTGAGGACACCGCTCAATGCGATCCTCGGCTTCGCGGAGATCATTGAGGATGGGAAAGCCGGACCGACATCGGCTCTCCAACGCGAGTTCCTGGGGGACATCCTGGCAAGCGCTCAGCATTTGCTGGCTCTGATCAACGACATTCTGGACATCGCGAAGCTCGATGCGGGGAAGGTCACTTTCAGAAGCGAGCTCCTGTCGCTGCCTCTCGTCACCCAGGAGGTCTTGGGCGTGCTCAAGAGCCTCACCGCCAAGAAAAATCTCCAGGTCGAGACCTACCTCGATCCCGCCGTCTGCGACCTGGAGCTCGATCCTGACCGGTTGAAGCAGGTTCTCTTCAACTACCTGTCGAATGCCATCCGCTTTACTCCCGAAGGGGGGCGAATCACGATTCGAGCTCGCCCGGAGGACTCCTCACGGTTCCGGCTGGAGGTCGAGGACAGTGGTATCGGCATCCGGCCGGAGCTCCTGGCCGAGCTGTTCCAGGAGTTCCGGCAGGTTCATGGCGCCGGCATGACCGAGGCGCAGAAGGGTACAGGTCTGGGCCTCGCTCTTACCAAGCGTCTCGTCGAAGCGCAGGGGGGAAGCGTCGGGGCCAGCAGCACGGTGGGCCTGGGGAGCGTATTTTTCGCCATCCTTCCCCGCTGCGTGCAACCCTCCCTTGCTCCCTCTTGAGAGCTGGTTCCGCAGAACCCAGGGCAGGACGACTCCGATAGACTAGTCCCGTGCCCCCCATTTCCCCTCCCGCCTTGGAAGCCCTCGGTGTCCGCAAGACCTACGCCGACGGCACGGTCGCCTTGGCCGGTGTGGACTTGGCGGTGGCGGCCGGGGAGACCCTAGCCCTCGTCGGCGAGAGCGGCTGCGGCAAATCCACCCTTCTGAAGCTCTGGAACCGGATGGTCGAGCCCTCGGCGGGGGAGGTGCGGGTGGCCGGGCAGCCGGTGGCGGAGGGCGATCCGATCGCGCTCCGGCGACGTATCGGCTACGTGCAGCAGGACGGCGGTCTCCTCCCCCACTGGACGGCGCGGGCGAACGTCGAGCTGGTACCGAAGCTCCTCGGCTGGGAGCCGGCGCGGCGGCAGGTGCGGGCGACCGAGATGCTCACCCTCGTCGGGCTCGATCCCGAACGCTACGCCGGACGCTATCCCGGCGAGCTCTCGGGCGGCCAGCGGCAGCGGGTCGCTTTCGCCCGGGCTCTCGCCGCCGATCCCGCGGTCGTCCTCCTGGATGAGCCCTTCGGCGCTCTGGACGCCCTCACCCGGCTGGAGCTCCAGCGCCAGTTCCTGGAGCTCAAGAAGACCCTCGGGAAGACCCTGGTCCTGGTCACCCACGATCTCGGCGAGGCCTTCAGGCTCGCCGACCGCATCGCCGTCATGCGCGCGGGCCAGATCCTCCAGATCGCCACCCCGGACGAGCTCGCCACTCATCCCGCGGAGGGCTACGTGTGCCAGCTGCTCGAGCTGCGCGAAGGGATCGAGGGAGGGAGAGCCTCATGACCTCCCTCTCCCACCCCTCCCGAGGACGCCGCCGCTCCTTCTTTCTCGCGGTTCCCTCGCTCGCGCTCGTCGTCCTCTTCGCGCTCTTCGCCGGCGCTCCCTTGAGCGCCGCCCCAGCGAAAGGCCGCATCGTCGTCGGCTCGAAGAACTTCGAGGAGAGCCGACTCCTGGCCGAGATGTTCGCCCAGCTCCTGGAGCGCCGGACCGGATTGACCGTCGAGCGCCGGCTCGGTCTCGCCGGCACCCAGGTCTGCTTCGAGGCCCTGAAGAGCGGCGCGATCGACCTCTACCCCGAGTACACCGGCACCGGCCTCGTCACCCTCCTGGGCGAAACGCCCCAGGGGAGCCCGAGCGCGATCTTGAACCGGGTCCGCGGCGCCTTCCTCTCGCGCTGGGATCTCTGGTGGCTCGCTCCTCTGGGATTTGAGAACTCCTTCGAGGTGGCGGTGCCCCGGGAGCTCGCGCTCCGTGAGCACCTGACGACCCTCTCCGACCTCGCCCGGGTCGCCCCGCGCCTGACCGCCGGCTTCGGCTACGAGTTCGTGGGCCGGCAGGACGGACTCCTCGGTCTCCAGCAGGTCTACGGTCTCAAGTTCAAGCAGGTGCAGCCCATGCAGCAGGCCATCCAGTACCAGGCGGCCGGAGCGCGGCGGATCGACGCGCTCGACGTCTATACGACCGACGGCCGGCTCGTCCTCTATAACCTCACGGTCTTGAGGGACGACAAGGGCTTCTTCCCGCCCTACCAGGCGGTCCCCCTGGCGCGCGGCGCCACCCTCCGCCGTCACCCCGAGATCGCCCAGGTCTTGGCGCTCCTGGGCGGCGCTCTCGACGAGGACCACATGCGGGCGCTCAACCTGCGGCTCCAGGAGAGGCACGAGAGCGAGGTGGTGGTGGCGCGCGATGCCCTGGCCGAGTTGGGGTTGGGAGCCGGTGCCGGCGGCAGGGCTCGGAAGGCGGAGCCCTCTCAGGGGCCGCGCGCCAAGAGCCTGCCGGGGTACCTCTGGCAGGAGCGCGCCACCCTTCTCCGCCGCACCGCGGAGCATCTCGGCCTCTCCGGGCTCGCCCTAGCCCTCGGGGTGCTGGTGGCGATCCCCTTCGGGCTCTGGCTGGAGCGGCACCGGCCGCTCGCCGAGCCGGCGATCCGGATTTTGGGCCTCACCCAGACGATCCCGTCGCTCGCCCTCCTCGCCTTCATGCTCCCCGTTCTCGGGGTGGGCGCGCTGCCGGCGATCGTGGCGCTGTGGATCTACTCGCTTTTTCCCATCGTCCGTAATACTTTTACCGGAGTGCGCGACGCCGACCCGCGAGCGGTCGAGGCGGCGACGGCGCTCGGCATGACCCCGGGGCAGGTGCTGCGGCAGGTCCGCCTGCCGCTCGCCGCCCCGGTTCTGATGGCCGGCGTGCGTACGGCGGCCGTCATCACGGTCGGGACGGCGACTCTCGCGGCCTTCATCGGGGCGGGCGGCCTGGGCGAGCCGATCGTCACCGGTCTGCAGCTTGCGGACTCGGCGATGATCCTCTCCGGCGCCATTCCCGCGGCGGTCCTGGCGCTTCTCGTGGATGGAGTTCTGGCAGGGGTCGAGCGGACGGTCCGCCCGGCGGGGTTGGAGGTGAGAGGATGAGCAGAGAGCAGCAGGTTTCGGAGCCCGGGGTGGTGATCGAGTTGCGGCGGGAGCGCTGGCAGGCCCGCGATCGGGCGGAGCTCGAGAAGGGTCTCCGCCGAAGGCCGCGCCAGATCCCCTCCAAGCTCTTCTACGACGAGCGGGGCTCGGATCTCTTCGAGCGCATCACCGAGCTTCCCGAGTACTACCAGACGCGCACCGAGAGGGCCCTCCTGGAGCAGGTGGCAGACGCCGTGATCGCAACCTCGGGCGCCTGCGAGCTGGTCGAGATCGGCTCCGGGGCGGCGACCAAGACCCGGGTGCTCCTGGACGCCATGCAGCGGGCCCACCGGCTCGCCCGCTACGTCCCCTTCGACGTCGCCGAGGGGACCATGCGGCGGTCGTCCGAGGAGCTGATCGCGGACTACCCCGGCCTCGCCGTCCACGGCATCGTGGGCGACTTCACCGCCCAGCTCGGTCGCATCCCCGACGGCGAGCGCCGGCTCGTCGTCTTCCTCGGCGGCACGATCGGCAACCTCGGTCCCCAGGAGGTGCGGCGCTTTCTGGCCGACCTGGCAGGCGCCATGGCCCCGGGCGACCATTTCCTCCTGGGCGTCGACCAGATCAAGGACAGCGCCCGGATCGAGGCGGCCTACAACGACGCGAGCGGGGTGACCGCCGAGTTCAACAAGAACGTCCTTCTGGCGGTCAACCGCCTGACCGGGGGAGACTTCGAGCCCGAGGCCTTCCGCCACCACGCGCCCTACAACCGGACGCTCCACCGGATCGAGATGTGGCTCCTCTCGCTCGCCCGCCAGGTCGTTCACCTGCCCGGGATCGGCATGGAGTTCGAGCTCCGGGAGGGCGAGGGCCTCCTCACCGAGATCAGCACCAAGTACGACCAGCCGAAGATCGAGGCGCTCCTCGCCGAAAGCGGGCTCGCCCCGCTCGCCTGGTACACCGATCCGGAGCGGCTGTTCGCGCTGTCGCTGTCGCGGAAGGGGTGAGATTTCGGCGTCAGCGCTTCTAGGCAGACGTGCCCGCTACCGCCGCCCGAACGTCTCCACCCACCCGGCCGTATCCGCCAGCGCTTCGAGCCCCCGGTCGAGGAGCGCCTGGTTTTCTTTCTTGACCAGCCAGGTGCTCCGCCCGGAGGGGTGAGGGAGGGGTACGAGGTCGAACGCCACGCCCCCGCGCTCCAGGGGGAACACCTTCCCCACCCGCTCGCCCAGGGGCGCGGGGGTGGGGAGGAACTTGGCGATGGCGAGTTGGCCGACGGCGATGATCGTCCGCGGGGCGAGGCTCGCGATCTCCTTTTCGAGAAAGGGGGAGCAGTTGGCGATCTCGACCGGCGCCGGCACCCGGTCGCCTCCCTGTGGGGCGCGGCCCGGGAAGCAACGGATCACCGCCGCCATCCAGGCCCGGGCCCGGAACTCCTCTTCCGGGACCCCAAGCTTCGCGAACCAGGCGAAGAGTCGGTTGCCGGCGGTATAGGCGAAGGGCCTCTGCTCGATCTTCTCCCGCGGCCCCGGCGCCTGGCCCACGAGCTGGACCCGCGGCAGACCGTAGGCCGGATCGGGCAGCGCGCCGATCGGCGGCGGCTCGACCCCCGGGCACCTGCGGCAGCCGCGGATCTCGGCCAGGTGGCGTTCGAGGTCGCGGAAGGAGAAGTCCGCCACGCCGGGAGCTACGCCTTCGGCGCCGGTGCCGGCGATGCCGCGGGGGCCGGCGGAGCTGCAGCCGGTATCGCCGGGGCCTTCGTCGCCTCGGGCTCCGTCCCCTGGAGCGGCGAATTGGCCACCAGGTCGTCCTTCGCCGTCAGGGCCTCGGGCAGCACCTCGACGGCGAGCTCCCACCAGGCCTCCCCCGGCGCGAAGAGGTCGCCCTCGTGCGCGCAGGGGGAGGCGATGTGGTCGCGGCCGTAGAGCGGCCGGCCCGAGTGCCGGGAGCGGTGCTCGGGATAGAAGTAGCCGCAGCTGTGGCAGAAGTAGGCGACGACTCGCCCCTGCTTCTCGGGCGCGAGCTGGCTCAACGGGGCGGCGTGCGGGTGTCGGTAGACCATGACCCGATCTTAGCGCGCCGCGAGGAGCTCGGCGCGCGAGAAGAAGAAAGCGAGCTCGATCGTGGCGTTCTCGGGCGAGTCGCTGCCGTGGATGGCGTTCTCCTCGATCGACGTGCCGTAGAGCTTGCGGACGGTACCGTCGGCCGCCTTCGCCACGTCGGTCGCGCCCATCACCTCGCGGAGGTGGGGGACGGCGTTGTCGCGCTCCAGGGCGACCGGGATGACCGGACCGCTCGTCATGAAGGTGACGAGACTGCCGTAGAACGGCCGCTCCTTGTGGACCTCGTAGAAGGCCTGCGCCTGCGCCTCGGTCAGGTGCACGACCTTGAGGCCGCGGATCGTGAAGCCCTCCTTCTGGAGGTGGGCGAGGACGTTCCCCGCGTTGCCGGCGCGCACGCTGTCCGGCTTCAGAATGGCTAGAGTCATCATGATTTCAATCTCCTCCCGTTTCCAGGATTTCAAGGAAGGCGGCCGGTTGAGCCCGCCGTTCGTATCAGGGTTACGCTTCTGTCTCGCTACCGATCACTTCCAGATCCCCTTCCGCCCCACTCACCCGGAAGGCGGTCCCCTCCACCTCGACGGCGCCGCCGGGTCCGAGGAGCACGGCCGAGCCGGCCGGGATGCCCAGGCCCCAGGTGACCCCGGGAGCGGCGAGGAGCTTCCTGAGCCGCCGGTCGTGACCGGGGTCGAAGTTCGGCTCGATCACCCCCTGCGGCAGCCAGCCGAGACCCGGGATGCGCTCCCCCGCCGCGATGCTCCGCGCGAAGGCTCCGGCGCATTGGGCGGCGGCGGCGATCGCCACCACCACCCCGCCCTCCCGGAGCTTCTTGACGAGTGCCTCGTACGCCGGCGTGGCCGGAGTCCCGAGGAGGGCATCGAGCAGATGGTCGGCCACCCCGCCGCCGAGATAAACCGCCGGGCAGGCGAGGATGCGCTCGGCGTTCCTCCCCCGCCGGCCGTCGCGCGGACGATAGATGGGGATGATCTCCACCTCGCGGTCGAACGTCTCGCCGAAGTAGGTGGCGAGGTGGCGGCCGTAGTCCGCTGAGCCCGCCGCCGCGGGGAGGAATCCGATCGGCCCCGGCGCCGTCTTGGCGAGCCAGGCGCGGTCGGCCCCGAGGGTCTCGTCGAAGGTGAACTCGCCGCCCCCGAGGAGCGCGAGCCACCCCTCGCCGGCCAGCCGTTCGAAGGCCAACTCCTAACCCTACTTCCCGGACGCCTGAAGCGCCTGGAGCATGGTCTCACCGAGCAGAGCCGGCGATTCGACGACGTGGAGCCCGGCGGCCTTCATGGCGGCCATCTTCTCCGCCGCCGTCCCTTTGCCGCCGGCGACGATGGCGCCGGCGTGGCCCATGCGGCGGCCCGGGGGAGCGGTGCGGCCGGCGATGAAGCCGACGACCGGCTTTTTGTAGTTCGTCTGGATCCAGGCCGCGGCCAGCTCCTCGGCGTTGCCGCCGATCTCGCCGATCATCACCACCCCGTCGGTGTCCGGATCGGCCGCGAAAGCCTCCATGACGTCGATGAAGTTGGTGCCGTTGACCGGATCGCCGCCGATGCCGACGCAGGTCGACTGGCCGAGCCCGAGGTTGCTGAGCTGCCAGACCGCCTCGTAGGTCAGGGTGCCCGAGCGGCTGACGACGCCGATCTTCCCCTGCTTGTGGATGTGGCCCGGCATGATGCCGATCTTCGCCATCCCCGGCGAGATGACGCCCGGGCAGTTGGGACCGATCAGGCGGGTCGGGTGATCGCGGAGGAAGGCCTTGACCTTCAGCATGTCGTTCGCCGGAATGCCCTCGGTGATGCAGACCGTGAGCTCGATCCCGGCTCCCGCGGCCTCCATGATGGCGTCGGCGGCGAACGGCGGCGGCACGAAGATCATCGTGGCGTTGGCGCCCGTCGCCTCGCGAGCTTCGGTCACCGAATCGTAGACCGGAATGCCCTCGACCGACTCGCCGCCCTTGCCGGGAGTGACCCCGGCGACGACCTTCGTTCCATAGTCGCGGCAGCCGAGGGCATGGAAGGTGCCCTCCTTGCCGGTGATGCCCTGCACCAGGAGGCGCGTCTCGTTGTTGACCCAGATCGCCATGACTTACGCTCCCCCTTTCACCGCGGCGACCACTTTCGAAGCGGCGTCCGCCATGTGCTCGGCGACGATGAACTGGAACTGCGCCTCGCGCAGGATGCGGCGGCCCTCGTCGACGTTCGTCCCTTCGAGGCGGACGACGACCGGCAGCTTGACGTCACCGAGCTCCTCGATCGCCCCGACGACCCCGCGGGCGATGCGGTCGGTCCGCGCGATGCCGCCGAAGATGTTGATGAGGACGGCCTTGACGTTGGGGTCGGAGACCAGGAGCTGGAAGGCGTTCTTGACCGCCTCCTGGGAAGCGCCACCGCCGACGTCCAGGAAGTTCGCGGGCTCGCCGCCGTAGAGCTGGATGATGTCCATGGTCGCCATCGCGAGGCCGGCGCCGTTCACCATGCAGGCGATGTTGCCGTCGAGCTTGATGTAGTTGAGGTTGAACTTGCTCGCCTGGACCTCCATGGGGTTCTCTTCGTCGAGATCGCGCATGGCGACGATGTCCGGATGGCGGAAGAGGGCGTTGTCGTCGAAATTCATCTTGGCGTCGAGCGCCATCACGTCGCCGCTCTTCGTCACCATGAGCGGGTTGATCTCGGCGAGCGAGGCGTCGGTTGCGAGATACGCGGCGGAGAGGGCGGCGACCTGCTTCGCGGCATTGGCCGCGATTTTGCCCTTGAGCTTCAAACCGCGGGCGACGGCCCGCGCCTCGAAGGGCAGGAGGCCGAGCTGGGGATCGAACGCCAGGCGGAAGATCGCCTGCGGATCCTTCTCCGCCACCTCCTCGATGTCCATGCCCCCCTGGGTGGAGGCCATGATGACCGGCTTCGCCTGCGCGCGGTCCAGGGTGATCGAGAGGTAGAGCTCCTGGGCGATGTCCGCCGTCTCCTCGATCAGGGCAGCTTCCGGACCCGCTGGCCCTCCGGGCCGGTCTGGTGGGTGATGAGCTGCATGCCGAGGATCTGGCTCGCGAGAATCCGCGCCTCGGCGGTCGACTTGGCGAGCTTGACCCCGCCGCCCTTGCCGCGGCCGCCGGCATGGATCTGGGCCTTGACGACGCACCGCCCCCCCATCGACTCACAGATCCGGCCGGCCTCCTCCGGATCGTCCGTCACCTGCCCCTTCGGGGTCGCGACCCCATAACGGCGCAGGATCTCCTTCGCCTGATACTCGTGGATCTTCAAATCCCCAACCTCCTTCAAGAGCTGCTGCGAGCTGGAATGTCCTCGAACGGGCCCGATCGGGCCAGAATGGAAGAAGAGGGCCCGGCCCTGCCGGGGGCGGAGTGTATCAAAAGCGGGAAGGCTCGCTGGCGGTGGGTGGCATAGAATCCGGACAGGAGATCTGCCATGCCATCCTCGGTGTCTAATTTTGACCTGCCTCTCTCTCCCGAGCTCCACGAGAGGCTCCGGGAGGAGGCCGAGGTCCAACAACAGCAGCGTCACGCAGAGCTCGCCGCCTGGGCAGCCCAACACGCGGGGAGCGATCTGGACCTCGACGGGGGCTTGGAGCAGGCTGGTTTAGAGGTCTTGAAGGCCGAGCCTCTCCATTGAAACGGGGCCGCGTCTGGCTCCTAGTGTCCGGATCGGCGTCCATTCGCTCGTAGCGTCCACTCCCTCTGGACGCCAGACAGCCTTGTCACCCCCGAGGCCCGCCGCGACAGAGTAGTCCGCGCTCTCCTCCTCGGGTTGGTCGATGCCTATGTGGAATCGGTAACTGCTTGACCTGCTTGAAGAAACCTGGCAGGATCTCGCTCCGACCGCCTTGGACGCCGTGCCGAGCTGGAATGGAGCAGCCGGCTGCTGGAACCGCCGCAGCCCCCTCTTTTTGGACGCAAGATCGTCGAGGACTGCACACTACAGGCTCTCTCTGGACGCTACCGGCGTCCACTTGCACACGAAGTCATGGGCGTTGGACGCCAAATCGAACACTTTGAGCTCAGAGATCATGATCTTTGGACACGAGATCATGATCTTGAGACAAGAGATCACGATCTCGCGTCCAGAAATCATGATCTTTAGACACGAGATCAATCGATCGGACGCGAAGATGCTCATCTTGCACGCGAAGATCCTCATTTTGAACGCCAGAGCGTTGATATCTCCGTCCAGAGTGAGGATCTTCTCGTCCAAGATCATGATCTTCCCGTCCTATATCAGGATCTTCGCGTCCTACGTGACGATCTTGCGCTCCAACAGGGAGAGGTCTGCCGCCTCTTTTCTCTATCGCGGCGCCTCTCCGAACCTGTCTGCCGCCTGAGCCGCCTGTTTCGGCCCAAAACTGGGAAAGGGCGCCCCGAAGAGCGCCCTTCCCCTCCTCCGATTGCCGGCTGCCGGCCTACGCCGGCACTCTGCGAGCGCGGATCCGCCCGACCTGCTCCTCGGCTCCCGGCCCAGCGGCTTCGAGCAGAGTCGCAAGCGCCCAAGGTGACCGCACGATCGCCTCCAGCAGGTGGAGCCCCTCGGCCCAACGCGGCTCATACCGATCGAGGCACCCGGCCTCCTGCGGTCCCTGCCCGCCATACACGGCGACCAGCGGGAAGCCCTCGGCCGTCCGCTGCTCTTCAAGATAGAAGAGCGGCTCGCGGTCGACGACCGGCAGGAGGATTGAAAGGAGCTGAGCCGTTTCGAGGTGCCACAGAACGGCCACCGGAGGATCGCCGACTGCGACGTCCTCCCAGATCCGAAGAATGGCGACCGCCCCCGGCCGCCCCGGAACGGGCTCGATCTTCCAGGGACCCGCCAGCTCCGCCTCGGCGGCGGTCAAACTGTCGTCGCGCTCGCGGAGGAGCTCCAGGTAGGACGGGGAGAAAGCGTTGTCGAGGGGGGAGGTGGACGGACTGGTAGTATTGCGCGAGCTTCGCATGAGGTAATGCTCCTGCGGAGTCAGGGGCCGGTTCGAGGTGGTGCTCGGGCCGGTCCCGTTTTTGGGGCGGGAGGACGTTCCTCCCGATGGGAGTAGAATAGCAGAAGTGGGGCGGAAGGGAAAGCACCGCGATGGGACTTCAGCAGCGGCAGAATACGGATGAAGAAGCCACGTATCTACATCGACACCTCCGTCATTGGCGGCTGTTTTGACGCCGAGTTTGCAGAGTGGTCGAACGGCTTGATGAGAGATTTTGCGGCAGGCACCTTCTTGCCGATCCTCTCCGATGTGGTAGCTGCCGAGGTGCAAGACGCACCCGAAGCAGTACGCGAAAGGTACAAGGCCCTCCTGGGCGGCGAGCACGAATTCGTTCTGGTGACCGAGGAGGTCATCGAGTTGGCGGATGCCTACCAGAGGAAGAAAATCCTCACTCCTAAGTTCTACGACGACGGCTTACACATCGCACTGGCGAGCGTCGCAGAAGCAGACCTGTTGGTAAGCTGGAACTTTAAGCACATCGTGCACTTTGATAAGATACGCCTGTTCAGCTCTGTCAACCTGGCGCTTGGCTACAAGCCATTGCAGATTTACTCGCCACGGGAAGTCACGAGCGCTTAGGAGGATGGTTATGCCCGAGCCCGAGATCCACGCCGTCGAGATGGTGCGCCGCATCCGTGAGGAACACTACGCGCGGCTCAAGGGGCTGACTCCAGCGGAGAAGATCACCTTTTTTCGGAAGAAGGCCAGTGCCCTGCATAAGGAGCTGGGGAGGTCTGGCGAGGTGGCGGAGCATAGCAAGACCTCCGAAGCAGGGGCTGGCGGTCGAATATGAGAAGTAGCCCGGCCTTACATCAGCGATCATCAGCGATCCAGCAGGACTCCGCTGAGCCTGCTGGCCGAGCATCTTTTGGGCCGCGAGCCTCGCTTCCGAAACCGCTGAAGGCTTCTCAGTCGCCGCGGTCATATGCCGTTAGTCGACGGAATAGGGCAAGGAGCGCCAATGCCTCAGGGTGAGACCGTCTTCGTCGTACACGGCCGCAACCCGGTTGCACGCCGGGCTGTCTTCGAGTTCCTTCGCAGCCTTTCTCTTAAGCCCCTCGAATGGAATCAAGCAATAGCAGTGACAGCGAACCCGGCACCCTCTATCTCGCAGATACTTGATACCGCGCTTGAGCAGGCGCAGGCTGTCGTCGTCCTGCTCACTGGCGATGATGAGGTGCGCCTGCGCGATGTCTTCGCGGCTTCCGATGAGCCGGAGTACGAGCGCGTTCTAACTCCACAAGCTCGGCCTAACGTCCTCTTCGAGGCGGGCTTGGCGATGGGCCGTGCACCGGATCGCGTTGTAATCGTCGAATTAGGCACTGTGAAACAATTTAGTGACATCGCAGGTCGCCACACTGTACGTATGGATGGCTCAACCCAGAGACGGCAGGAACTGGCGGACAAACTCAAGCACGCAAAATGTTCAGTAGACCTTTCCGGTACAGACTGGCACACCGCAGGCGACTTTGCGGCGGCCCTCGCGCTCGCTGCTCGAAAGCAGCAGTCATCTACTCCATATGTATCCCCGTCGCCGCTGGGTTCGTTTTCCTCTACGGGTCTTGGAACGAGCATCGAGCTTGCCGAGCCAAGCCTTACGACCGCTACTAATTTCACGTGTAAGCTCATTAAACGCGACAAACCCTTTTGGCTCTTCGGCTGGCAATTATCCATCAATAACCGCAGTAGAGGCGAGTCAAGGTATCGCATAGAGCTGCGTTTTATCGATGAAGATGGCCACACGGTAGGCACGGATGTCGATCGCCCCGATATGGCACTCCAGTCTCTTGAAACCAAGCCCTTTTCAGGGCAGGCACGAGTGGACGCTGATCTGGCGGAAACGGTGCAACGCGTTACAGCTTTGGTCAGCCAGACCCGATAGGCGCCAGGGAGTGGCGGCGTGGCATGCCTTCGCCCCCTGGGTGCTGGTAGAGGTCCGGGACAGCTACCGATAGGTGCCAGGTGCGTCGCGAGATCGAGATTCCAGTTGTGCCGCGCTCTGTTCGGCCTCACCTCCGCCTTACACGGGAGAGCCTACGCCTTAGCCGCCGGAGCCAACGGCTTCGCACCGCTCTACGGCACGCTCCCTAACGGCCCCGTGCGCCCTTGCCAGTAATCGCTTTCGCGAGATCTTGGTCCGTGGCCCCCAACGCAAGAAGGGATCGAATGAGGAGGTCTAACGAAACGGACTCATCTGCCGCTTCGGCCTTGGCCACTCGGCTCTGACTCGAGTGCAGCAACTCGGCAAGCTCGATCTGAGTCAGGCGCTTCTTCTTCCGAAAGTCTCGCATGGCGTCGCTGAGCTTGAGGCGGAGCTCCACATAGGCGGCTTCATCGGGAGTCATACCAAGGAACTCCTCGGCCGATCCAACTTTCCAACCCTTGGCTTCGAGCCTTGCCTTTTTCTCTTTGTCCATTTTTACGACTCCTACACTATTCAATCGTACTCCGCGAGTCGGCGCTTGCAGATCTCAATCACGGTCTTCGGAGTGCTCGGGGTCTTCTTCTTCAGCACGTCGAGGATCACAATGGCATCCGGATCGATTCGGTAGAAAATCCGCCACGTCACGGCACCCTCGTCGATGCGCAGCTCATGGCAGCGGGGGCCGATGGACGGCATCGGGCGGGACTCCGGCATGGAGAGGGTCTCGCCACTCTGCAGCCGCCGCAGGAGGTAGCCAGCTTGCAGGCGCGAGCGGGGCGCCATGGGTGGAGTCTTGATCTCACCGTGCAGACAAGCGGCTTATCCCCCTCCCCCATAGGATCTATTATATGTCACGGCTGACATAGGTCAAGCCCGAAAGATCTGCCGTGCGGTGGGCGAGGCTCTCTGGGCATCCTCATACGCGTGCTTACACGGTACGCCTTTCGGGTGTACCATTCATGAGAAGATGACTGCTGAGCAGAACGGCACGCCGCACGCTTCCTCGGCGATGAGGTTGCTGGAGGAAATCGCTGGAGAACCGCTGACGTTCGGGGGCCTGCTGCGGGCGAACCGGGAGGGCGAAGGCGAGACCCAGGAGAACTTCGCGAGGCGTCTGGGAGTGTCGAAGTCGCACCTCTCCGACATCGAGAACGCCCGCAAGGTGGTGAGCGCTGCGCGGGCGGCACGCTGGGCGGAGGTTCTCGGCTACTCGCCGCGACAGTTCGTGAGACTCGCGTTGCAGGACGAGCTACGCGAGGCAGGCTTGCCCTTTCGTGTCGAGTTGAGCGCCGCGTGATGGGACCCCTCGAAACTCAGCCAAACGGTCTCCGGGAGCTCGGGAAACCCCTGGAATACTCGCCGAACGCCCTCCGGGCTCAGGGAAAACGTCTCCAAGCTACTTTTGGACCCGTCCGGACGAGTTCTCCCTCTTTGGAAGACAGTTTTGGCAGTCTCCGGAAGACTTTCCTCTGCCTGCATTCCAGTTTCCGCCGTCTCCGTCGGACTTTCCGCGTCCTCGAAAAGACTTTCGAGGGCTCCCGAGACCGTTTATCGAGCTCCGCAAGGAGTTTGGAAGCGGTCGGAAGGACTTTCCAGAGGTTTTCTCCGTTCACGGAGGGGTTTTGGGGGAGTTTCCAGGGGTTTTCCCGGAGCTTGGAGAGCCTGCGGACGAGCGTCGAGACCGCTTCCTCGCGCTCGGAGAGCCTGCGGGCCCGTTTCGAGAGGTTTTCCGGCAGCCGCCAGGCGGTTCGGCGGGGTTTCCAGGCGCTCCGGTGGCTCCCGGAGGGGTTCTCACCGACTCGGCTCGGGCCGGGCGTGCGCTACTCGGCGAAGATCTCTGCGACGACCGGAGAGAAGCCGGCCCAAACTCGGGATTCTACGTGCTCTTCGCCGCTAAAGCTTCCGAGGAGCTCGTAGACGCCGCTCTTCAGCGCGAAGACCTCGACGGTCTTCTGGCGCGGGTCGAGAAGCCAGTACTCCTCGACGCCCGCCTCGGCGTAGATCTCAAACTTGGTACGCCGGTCGTCGAGCCAGTTCGACGGAGAGAGCACCTCGACGATGAGATCGGGAGCGCCCTCGATCGCCCGCTCGCTCACCAGGCCGCGCCGCTCGTTCCTCAGGAAGACCAGATCCGGCTGGACCGGCGAGGCGAGATCGCCCGGCAGCAGCACGTCGATCGGAGCGAAGTAGACTCTGCCGATCGGGTGGGCCTGGAGAAAAATCGCGGAGAGGACGGTCAGGTTGTAGAGCACCGCCTGGTGTCGAGGCGCAGGGGCCGGTGACAGGTGGAGGGCACCCTTCAGCACCTCATAACGCCACCCGTCGTCCGGCAGGCGCAGGTAATCCTCGTAGGTCCAGTCGCCTTGGGCAGGGAGCGCGGCCCCTTCCAACTCGAAATGCGGAAGGTCGGAAGCGCGGTGGCGAGTCGCGATCGTCATCTCATCGCCAATGTAGGGCCTCGGATGGGAGTGTCAAGAAAGAGTTGACGACGATTCGCTCAGAGGCTGTGAAAAAATCGTCGCGAGTGGGTCAGCAAAGGCGCGAGGAGCCCAATTCGCTTTTTCCCTGGGAGCGCCGGCAGTCGGGGGCACAGTCGTGCGAATTGGATGGGGTCAACTCGCAGTGCGGAGAATGCCTCTTCAGGCAAGTCGATCTTCAGAGAAACCATGGAGCACCTCCTTCAGCCCGGACAAGCGTGCCGACCCTGCAACCTGAGAGGATCGTACACCCGTCTTGGCTAGCGTCACCGGTCCCCCCCTCCCCCGCCACCGCGATGTGCACCGCGAGCCTCCGCCCGCCGTGGGGGCGGACGTCGATCTCCACCCGGTCGCCGCGCTCTAAATTCTCGGGGCTGTAGCGGCGTCCCTGGTATTCGACGATCGTCTCACCGTCGTAGAGCACCTCGACGAGGTCGGGCCGCCCGTGCTCGGAGGGCGTTTCGATCTCCAGGGTGTGGGCGTGGGTGTCGACGAAGCGAACCGTCCCGCTCAAGAGAGGGGCCTGGCGTCGGTCCTCCGGAGCTTCCGGGACTTGCTGAGAGGGCTCCGGGGCGCCGCCGCCGTTCCCGACGGCGAGCACTTCGATCTGCTCGACGATCAGGCCCTCTCTCGTGATCTCGGCCTCGGTGTGGATGCGATCGCCGGGCTCCAGGTTCTCCGGCCGATAGTTCTGGCCCTCGTGCTCGACCACCGTGTCGTCGTCATAGTAGAGGGCGATCTCTCTGCCGGCAGGTGCGCCCTCGGCAACTTCGGAGATGACGGAGACGACGATCCGCCGGTTGGCGGCATCGACGCGCTCGACGGTACCCTCGATGTCCCGGGTGCTCGGAGCGTTCCGATAGAAACGAACGCCGATGCCGGGACGAAAGGCCACCACCGGGACGCAGGCGGTCAGCAAGGCGATACCGACGAGGGCAGCCAGAACGCCGGTCGTCCGCAGGATTCTCATCTCGACCTTCTCCTTCTCAATGATTTTCCGTCTGATCCCGACCCACGACCGCGATCCGTTGGGCGAGGAGCATCTGCCCGCCGCCGTCGACCCGGAGGTCGATCTCCACCCGGTTGCCCAGTTGGAGATTGTCGGGGCTGAAATGCCGGCCCTCCGACTCGACGCTGGTGGCATCGTCGTACTGGACGGTGACCCGGTGTGGGCGTCCCTGTCCGGGGGAGGTCTCGATCTCCACGGTGCGGGCGCTGGTGTCGACGTAGCGGACGGTTCCCCGCAGGGGTCCTTCCGGACGCGGCTCGCCTTGGAGCTCCGGCGGCCGCTCGCCTTCCGGCACCTCGGCGACCGGCGGCGGCTCGGGGGGCCTCTGGTCGTCCGGAAGCTCCCGGGCCTCGCGCCCTTCTCGGGAGTCGCGGGAGAGCACCTCGAGCTGCTGCACGAGGAGACCTCCGGCCGTGGGGAGGACGTCGGCCCGGATGCGATCCCCCGGCCGCAGATCCTGGGGCCGGAACCGCAGCGGGTCGCGCCCCGGACCGGTTCTGTAGTCGTAATAGATGGCGAACGCGCCGCGCCGCGGACCGCCCCGATCTTCGAAGCCCTCTCCCTGGGAGAGGTCGATGCGATGGTTCAGGCGATCGACGCCTTCGACCGTTCCCCGTACCTCCCGCGCCCGCGGCTCGTCGTCGTCCCGGCGGTCTACGTCGTAGCCCCGGTCTCGATCCCGGTCCCTTCCGCCGCGATGGACATTCCCCGCGCCCGTCGAAGAGCAGCCGGTCCACAGAACAGCGAGAGTGAGGGCGGTCAAGAGGCGAAGCGGTCGGGGCGTTCTCATCGACATACCTCCAGGGATCTGCACCTTCTCCCGCGAGGTGCAGGACTTGTGCCGAGCCCTGGAACCGGGAACAGGCCCAGGAAGACGACGCTCGCGAAGACAGGACAGGCCACGATGGCGTCTCGGGTGCCAAAAGGCGATGGGCAGGCGGCGAACCGGCGCCTCCCGGTGGTAGGCTCTGTTTTAGGACCACGGCAGGAAGGGAGGAGCGTATGGCGAGATCGTTGCGCAGGATTCTGGTCGTTTTCTCGGGGCTCGCCCTGGCTCTGGGAGCGAGCGCGGTCGAGGCCCAGCAGCGCCTCACCCTCCGCGGCTTCTATTCGAATGCCGTCAGCCTCTCAGGTCCGACTTCCGTCGCCGTCCCGGACGCCTTCGCTCTTGACGTGACCGAGAAGAAGGAGTGGTACGCGATCGAGGTCGATGCGCGGATCAATCCAACGGTCAGCCTGAATCTCGCCGCGACGTCGGGCCGGCTCCAGGAGCAGCTGTCCCTCTTCCCGCCGCAGGCGCCGGCGGTCGTCGATCGGCGGATCTCGACCCTCCGCCACAACACCCTCTCGCTCCTCTTCCACCCGCTCCCCGGACATCTGCTGGACTTCTACATCGGTCCGAGCTACGGACAGGCTCGCTACGACCGCGCCTTCGCCTCCAGCGAGGTCGAGAGCGCCGTCGGCGGCAAGGCGGGCCTCGACCTCCAGCTCGGCGACTCCCGCTGGGAGCTCGGAGCCCAGCTCAGCATCCTGTCGAGCGGTTTCCGGGTCGCCGACGGGGAGCCGCGGAAAAATATCCGGTACACGGCTCTGGGAGCGGGGCTGGGTTTCCGTTTCTAGGCGCCTGCATTTCGTGCCTCACGGCAGGGGCTTCACATAGCGGACGATCTCTGCCGTCATCCCCAGCTCCTCGTAGAGCGCCTGCGCTCCCCGGTTCTCGGCGAAGACGTGGAGCGTCAGCATCTCGAACCCACGCTCCCGCGCCCACCGCTCGCCCGCCGCCATCAGGGCTCTCCCCACGCCTTGGCCGCGAGCCGCAGGCGAGACGACAAGATCGGCGACGTGCCCGCAATCCTTCTGGAGGTAGTAGTCGAGCTGGGGCCGGAGATGAATGAAGCCCAGCCGGGCGCCGGACCCGTTTTCGGCGAGAAAAACGGTGGTGCCAGGAACCCCCTGGCCCGCCAGGGCCTCGCGGAGGAATCGCTCGTCGAGCGCCGAAAGCTCGGCAGCGTCACGCCAGGGCGGCGGTCCGAAGACGACGAGCTCCGGAACGAGAGAGAGGACGAACGCGTGGTCCTCAGGGGTCACCTCACGGATGCGCAGGGGGGGAGAGGTCATTGCCGCCAAGGCCGTCCGCCTAGCGCGCCGGCAGGCGTACCGCCGACAGCTCGTAGCTCTCGCTCACCTCGCGCGCGGTTTCGAGATCGCCGTAGCGCCGCCGCGCCCAGGCCTCCAGACGATCGAGCACCTCTCCCCGCAGGGGAGCCGGCAGAGGAATGCCGGCGAGGGCGGTCTTCTTGCGCCAGGAGGCGAGAGGATCGAGCGGGCGCTCGATGGCCGACCAGGTGGCGACGACCCGGGGAGGCATGGAGGTGCCGCCGCGGGTCGCCAAGGCGGCGGCGAGGAGATGCTGGGCGGTCTCACCGCTCATGCTCTCGATGCCGCTTTCGCCGAGCAGCCGGTGGAGGGCACGGCGCAGCGTGGCGCGGACGCTCGACGCCTCCCGGCGCACCCGCCCGAGGATCACCCAGGCGCCCTCCGGATCGGCCGTGCGCACGGCCTCGTCGACGAGAGGTTCGAGGCGCAGGAGGTGCGCGGCGCGCGACAGGAAGAAAATCCGCACCGAGCCATCCTGCAGAGGCCAGGGGCGATCGGCGTCGGCGCGGACGAGGAGTGCCCGGTTCCCCTCTCCATGCAACCGCCACTCGAAGCGATGCAGAGTGGGGAGCGAGAGGTCGAGGGCGAGATAGCGCAGACCCGGGGTGTACGCGAGACAGGCACCGATCTCTCCCGTCCCGGCCCCGACGTCGAGGAGCTGCCCGATCGGGTTCGGAGCCAGAGCGACGATCGCCTTGGCGATCTTCTCCACTGCGACCAGGGGCAGGCCAGCCCGGCGACCGAGGCCCTCGATCGAACGCTCGAAGCCAAGTTGCGGACGGCCGGGGAGGAGGAGAGGATCGTGGGACATAGCCACCCTTCGGAGGCACGGCACTCGGTCACTGAAATTAGCTTTGAGAGAGTGTACCACCCCCTCACCCCGCCACCACCCGCCAGCTGTGAGTCTTCGCCACCAGCCAAACGGGGGTGCCCTGCTGCAGCTGGAGCTCGGAGACCGCGGCAGGCGTCAGGTGAGCGAGCCAGGGGCCGACCCGGACGTAGACAGAGGCCCCGACCGCGATCAGCTCGTCGACCGCCCCCGCCACGGCGTTGCGGGCCGAGAGGCCGCGGGGTGGGGCGGTCGCGAGGAGCAGATCCTCGGCATCGAGAGTGAGGAAGAGCCCGCTGCCGGCATCGAGGTCGGGGGTGTAGGGGATGGTCACCGCCTCGCCTCCGTCCAGGAGAACCTCGCTCGTGCCCCCTTCCGGATGATGGCGGACGAGGCGGGCCGCGGCCACGTTCTCCCACCGCCCGCCCGCCTCCCGGGCCAGCCGCTCGGGTGCCCGCAGCACCTCCCGCGCCGGCCCCGCCGCCACCACCCGCCCGGCGCTCAGGAGGACGACCTCGGAAGCCAGGGCGAGGGCCTCGCGCTGGTCGTGGGTGACGACGAAGAGGGGAATTCCGGCCGCGGCCCGCACCTGGAGAATCCCCGCCAGGGCCTTTCTCGCCCGCAGGGGGTCGAGGCCGGCGGTGGGCTCGTCGAGGAGGAGGAGACGAGGCTGGGCGAGGAGAGCCCTGGCGAGCGCCACCCGCCGCCGCTCGCCGCCCGAGAGGTGGCGCGGATAGCGGGCGAGGAGAGGAGCGAGATCGAGGGCCGCGACGAGGGCGTCGAAATCTCCCCGACCGTCCGAAGGGTGCGGACGGCCGAAATCGAGATTCTTCCGCACCGAGAGGTGGGGGAAGAGCGCTCCCTCCTGGGGAACGTAGCCGAGGTGCCGGCGCTCGGGAGGCAGGAAGATCCCGGCCGCGCTGTCCTGCAGCACCTCGCCGCCGACGACCACCCGGCCGCGCGCCCGGCGCAGGCCGGCCAAGGCCTCCAGGAGCGTCGTCTTCCCCGCTCCGGAGGGACCGAGCACCGCCGCGGTCTCGCCCAGCCGGACGGAGACCTGAAGGTCGAAGCCGCCCTGGGTGCAGGCGAGGTCGATCTCAATGAAGGGAGAATCCATGAGAGGGTGGGCCTAGCGGGCGAGAGCACGGTCCCGCCGCCGCACGAGAAGCTCGGAGAGGGCGACGGCGAACGCGGCGAGAAGAGCGGAAACCCCGGCCAGGACCAGAGCCTCGTGGTCCCGCCCGACCTGGACCCGCTGAAAGAGGGCAAGAGCCAAAGTCTGGGTATGGCCGGGGATGTTGCCGGCGAGGAGGATGGTGGCGCCGAATTCGCCCAGAGCGCGGGCGAAGGCGAGGACGGCGCCCGCCGTCACCCCGCGCCAGGCGAGGGGCAGCTCGACCTCGAAGAAAGCGCCGAGCGGTCCGCGCCCCAGAGTCCGCGCCACCGCCGGCAAACGCGGATCGACCTCCTCGAAGGCCGAACGGGCACTGCGCACGAAGAGGGGAAAGGCGACGACCGCGGAGGCGAGCACCACCCCCTTCCAGGTGAAGGCGATCTCAAAGCCGAAGTGCTCCCAGAGCGGCCGACCGAGAGGGCCGGTCCGGCCGAAGAGCAGGAGGAGCGCGAGGCCCACCGCCGTGGGCGGCAGGACCAGGGGGAGCGACACGAGAGTTTCGGCCAGGGTCCGGAGGCGGAATGCCGGACGGGAGAGAATCCAGGCGACGGCAAGACCGGGAGGGACGAGGAGCGCCGTGGCCCCCGCGGCCACCGCCACGGTGAAAAGAACGAGGCCTCCCAGGCCTTCGATGTTGGTGATACTGGCGATATCGGCGATATTGGCGAGCACGGGGGGATCATATGGGACGTCCAGTGACCGCGTCCCCCACGAGGCTTGCGCTCCGCGGTATGCTTCCCTTAGGGATGCAGGGGGAGCGGTGATGCCGAGCAGGTTGGAGAGAATCCGGGACTGCATCCGCCGCCGACACTACGACATGTCGGCGCACGCGATGGAGGAGATGGCGGAAGACTTCCTCGACATTCTCGATATCGAGGCAGCTGTCCTGTCAGGAGAGCTGAGACGTACAGAGAAAGAAGACCCGAGAGGAACGAAATGTGTTGTGTTGGGGCTTGCCGCAGACAGGCGAACGCCGGTTGGAGTCGTGGGCCGCTTCGTCGACGACGGCAGGTTCCTGATCATCACGGTCTATGCTACCAGCTAAGAAAGCGATGAAATCTATGTACGGATACAAGTGTCAGTACTGCGCAGGAACGGTGCACGCCAAAAAGCTCGCAATGGAGAGCTTCAAACACAAGAAAGGATTCATCATCCTCGAGGACGTTACGATCGGCGTCTGCGACACCTGCGGGAACCGCTACTACAGTGCGGACGTCCTCCACGCGGTCCACGAGCTCGCGACGGGAGAACGGGCAGCGGAACGAACGGCTGAGATTCCGGTCGCTCACATGGCTTAGCACCTACCCTACGACACCTTGAGCACCAGAATCGTCTGGTCGTCCTCTCGCGGATGGTGTCCGGTGAAGCGCTCGATGTCGGCGAGCACCCCGTCGCGAAGAGACTCGACCGCCTCTCCGGCATGACGGGCGAGGCTCCGTTCCAGGCGCTCGAACCCGAACTCGTCGCCGCGCTCGGTCCGCGCCTCGACCAGGCCGTCGCTGAAGAGGAAAAGGATGTCTCCCGATCCCATGTGGGTGCTCCGCGGCTCGACGGCGAGATCACCGCGAACGCCCAGGGGGTAGGCGATCGACTCCAAGGCGCGCACCCCGCCCTGGGGCGAGACGACGTAGGGAAACAGGTGGCCGGCGCTCGCGTAGAGGAGCTCGCCGCTCTTCGGATCGAGGACCGCGTAGCAGAGAGTCGTCAACAGGCGCTTCCTCGCCGTCTGGTAGACCATCCGGTTGAGGGTCCCGAAAACCGCCGCCACCTCGGGGTTGAAGGTGACCTGGACGGCGAGAGCCGACTTCGCCATCGACATCACGAGACCCGAGGAGACGCCGTGCCCCGCCACGTCCCCCACCGCCACGGCGAGGCGCCCGTCCTCCAACGCCAGGACGTCATAGAAATCGCCTCCCACCTCGGTCGCCGGGAGATAGGCGTGGGCGAGGTCCACGCCGTTCAGGCGCGGCGGCAGGTTGGGGAGGATCGAGCTCTGGATGCCGCGGGCGGTCTCGAGCTCCACCCGCTGGCGCTCGCGCTCGGCGATCCGCCGCACGTGCGGCGGGACGTCCTCGTAGCGGTAGACGAACTCGCGCTGGCTCGTCAGACAGCGCAGGCTGACGAGGAGCGGCCCCAGTCCCACGGCAAGGGCGATCCAACCTTGGATCGCGAGGCTCGGGGCCACCGCCGTCAGCAGGGGGTGGGTCTCGACGAGGAGGATGGGGAGGACGGCGGCGAGCAGGACGGTCAGGAGGTCATAGCGCAGGAAGAGGAAGACGAGCGCTCCCGAGAAGAGGAGAGCGATGACGAAACCCCAGAGGACCGGCAGCGGCAGGGCCGAGTTGAAAAGAAGGGCCGCCCCGACCGGAATCGCGGCGAGACCGCCCCAGAGCTTCCCGAGCCGGCCTACCGCCGCCGGTACGAAACAGAGGGTGAGCGCGAGGAGAAGGGGGAGAAGAAGGCCGAGCGTCCCGGCGAGAACCTGCAATCCCGGCCAGGCGCTGGTCGCAACCGAGGAGAGGAAGAACATGGCGAAAGGCCACGCTCCGAAGCGATGGAGCGGCAGGAGAGCGGCGGTCAGACCCCCGGCGAGGGCGAGCCCCGCCGCCGAGCCGACGAACGACGAGCGCGCCACCGTGGCGTTGCTCCATTCGCCCTGAAAGAGAGCGTCGAAGGCGGCGAGCTTCCATCCCCATCGCTGTCGGCAGATCGATTCCCCCACCGACCAGCCGAAGAAGGCGAGGGTGGCCCGCGGCAGCAGGCCGAAGAGGGCGACGAAGAGGGCCGACAGCCAGGTCATCTGCGACCGGGTGGCGAAGCCGATGTTGTTGCCTTCGGCGTTGGCGCGGACGGCGAGGAGGAGCCCCAGGAGCCCCAGGCCGAGGACCAGGAAGAAGATCTGGACGCCGCGCCGGACTCCGATCTCGCCCTCGTGATAGCGACGGAGAAAGGGGATGGCGAGGAGGAAGAGGGCGAGGAAGACGGCGATCATCGAGGCGATGCCGGCGAAGAGATCCTGCTGGAAGACCTGCTGGAAGGCGCGCTGCGCCGGATCCTCGTACCATTTCGTGAAGCCGGCCAGGCGGTCGCCGGCGAAATGCACGCTGATGCCGTAGGCCACCCTCGGCACGCCGGGGAAGGGGCGGCGGTCGCGGTAGCGCACCGAAGTGTCGGTGCGCTTCGCGAGTTGCTGGCTGCGGATCTCGGGTTCGAGGTAGGCGGCCTTGGCGATCCCCTGACGGGCGAGGAAGGCGTCGGCGCGGGCCCGGGCCTCGCTCGGCGAGAGCGGCTTGCCGGCCGCGTCTGGATCGAGCCGCAGGCGGAGCGCAACGATCTCGCCGCCGAGGGTGACCTCGGCATCGTAGACCCAGTCCTCGGGGAGCGCGTCGGGGGGATAGACGATGACGTCCCAGACCAGCGCGCGGGTGGGAAGACCGGTGGCGTCGAGCTTCGCCCTCCCCTGCCGCGGCAGGGCGAGCTCCAGCCGCCGCTCGACCAGGGGGTTCGAAGAGAGGTGGGTGACGATGTACGGATGCTCGACCGGCGCGCCCAGATCCTTGAGGCGAGAGAGGGCCAGAGCCGTCGCCTCGCCGCGGGTCACCTTCCAGCCAGTCGGCGCGAAGGGAAAGGCGCGCGGATAGGCCCAGACGAAGAGCGCCGCCCCGGCAAGCCCGAAGAGGGTCCAGACGATGAGGGAGCGTACGTTCCGCATCAGTCCACGCTACGAGGAGAGAGGCCGCCTGGTTTCGCTGGGAGACCCGGCAAGGGCACCGTGGGGCGGAGGCTCTCCACCCCACGGCGGCATCGGCGGCATACCCGGCTGGAGCGCTCTTAGAGCTTGAGGCTCTTGACGAGACTCTTGACCGCGTCGACCGACTTGTTGAGCTCGGCTTTCTCCTCGGCCGTCAGACGCAGCTGGATGACCTCCTCGACGCCCTTCCTGCCAAGCTTGACCGGCACGCCCACGAAGAGGTCGTCGATCCCGTACTCGCCTTCGAGCAGCACGGCGCAGGGGAGGATCTTCTTCTTGTCGTGGAGGATGGCCGCCACCATGTCGAGCACCGCGGCCGAGGGGGCGTAGTAGGCCGAGCCCTGCTTGTAGTAGTTGACGATCTCGGCGCCGCCGTTTCGCGTCCGCTGGTTGATCTCCTCGATCTTTTCGGCGGGCAGGAGCTGCGGCAGGGGGACTCCGGCGACCGTCGCGTAGCGCGGCATGGGCACCATGGTGTCGCCGTGGCCGCCGAGGACGAAGGCGTCGACGTCCTCGACCGAGACCTTGAGCTCGCTCGCGATGAAGTAGCGCATCCGCGCCGAGTCGAGGACGCCGGCCATGCCGAAGACCCGCTCGCGCGGGAAACCGGAGACCCGGCGCGCCACCTCGCACATGGCGTCGAGCGGATTGGTGACGATGATGAGGATGGTGTCGGGCGAACGCTTCACGAGCTGCTCGACGACCTCCTTCAAGATCTCGGTGTTCTTGGCGAGCAGGTCGTCGCGGCTCATCCCGGGCTTGCGGGCCAAGCCGGCGGTGACGACGCAGATGTCCGATCCGGCGGTGGGATCGTAGTCGCCGCCGCCCGTGATGGTGGCGTTGAAGCCCAAGACCGGGGCGGCCTCCATCATGTCCAGGGCCTTGCCGGTCGCCAAGTCGGCGGCGACGTCGACCATCACCACGTCGGCGAGCTCGTGCTCGGCGATCCGCTGCGCGGTGGTGGCGCCGACGTTCCCGGCCCCCACCACGGTCACTTTATGCTGCATGGAAAAATCTCCTCTCGATCGTTCTTGGGAAGGCCAGGGGCGCTACTTGAGATTCTCGACGATGGCCTCGGCGAACTGCGACGTGCGGAGAAGCGTCGCCCCGTGCATCTGGCGCTCCAGGTCGTAGGTCACCCGCTTCTGCGCGATGGTCTCCCCCAGGGCCCGCTCCAGCGACTCCGCCGCCTCGCCCCAGCCGAGCCAACGCAGCATCATCACGCCCGAGAGGATGAGCGAGCCGGGGTTGACGCGATCCAGGTCGGCGTACTTGGGGGCGGTGCCATGGGTGGCCTCGAAGACGGCGATGCCGTCGCCCTCGTTGCTCCCCGGAGCGATCCCGAGGCCGCCGACCTGCGCGGCCAGGGCGTCCGAGAGGTAGTCGCCGTTCAGGTTGGTGGTGGCGATCACCGAGTACTCCTCGGGACGCAGCAGCACCTGCTGGAACATGGAGTCGGCGATGCGGTCGTTGATCAGGATCTTGCCGTCCTGCTGGCCGCCCGCCGCGAGGTCGCTCTCGAGGACGACACGGTCGCCGAAGCTCTCGCGCGCCTCCTGGTAGCCCCAGTCCTTGAACGCCCCCTCGGTGTACTTCATGATGTTGCCCTTGTGCACCAGGGTGACCGAGGCGCGATGATTCGCCAGCGCGTACTGGATCGCCCGCCGCACCAGCCGCCGGCTGGAGGAGGGGGAGATCGGCTTGATGCCGATGCCGCTCTCGGGGAGGATCTTGGCGCCCATGCCGGCCAGGAACTCGATGAGCTTCTTCGCCTCGGGCGAGCCCGAGGGCCACTCGATGCCGGCGTAGACGTCCTCGGTGTTCTCCCGGAAGATCACCATGTTCATCCGCTCGGGGTGGTGGACCGGCGAGGGGACGCCGGTATACCAGCGCACCGGCCGGACGCAGGCGTAGAGGTCCAGGATCTGGCGCAGGGCGACGTTCAAGCTCCGCATGCCGCCGCCGACCGGCGTCGTCAGGGGGCCTTTGAGGGCGACCCGGAACTCGCGGATGGCCGCGAGGGTGTCCTCGGGGAGCCAGGAGCCGGTCGTGGCGTGCGCCTTCTCGCCGGCCAGAACCTCGAACCAGGCGATCGAGCGCGAGCCGCCGTAGGTCTTCTCGACCGCGGCGTCCAAGACGCGCTTCGTGGCGCGCCAGATGTCGGGGCCGGTGCCGTCCCCCTCGATGAAGGGGATGATCGGCCGCTTGGGGATTTCCAACCGCTCCTCATCGGCGTGCCAGACGATCTTCTGGCCGTCGACGGGGGGCTCCAAGTCATTGAATCTTTTGTTCAATTCCCTTGCTCCTCCGAGGATCCTTAGGGGGAGATGAAAACCGCCGGACGGCGATCCCTGGTCTCGCGCCGAGATTATCACAGGGGGTGCATAGGCTCCCCCCAGAAATGCGAAAGGGGCGCCCGAGAGCGCCCCTTCCACGGTACAGCAGGCTTTGGAAAGCCTCTTACATAGCCTTCTTCATCGCCTTCGCCGGGTGGATGGCGATCTTGGTGACGGTCTTGTTGTCGCCATCGGCCTTGTACCAGACGGTGACGGAGTCGCCGACCTTGATGTCGCCGGAGGTCTTGCCCTTCGGGGTGATGGTGGTCTTGTCGTCCCAGGTCGCGGTCGTGTCGCCGCTCTTGCCCTTGACGGTGATGGTCTTGGCGGTCGCGTCGACAGCCGAAACCTCGCCCTTGACCGAGCCGGACTTGGCCTTCGCCATCGGCTTGGCCATGTTGTCGCCAGCCGGAGCCGCCATCGTGCCCTTGTCCTTGCTCATGTCACCGGCAGGAGCGGTGGCAGCCATCGCGGCAGCCGCAGAAACAACCATCAGACCCGTAAGAACCCAAGCAGTCTTGCGCATTGCACTCTCCTTTTCGGGGGAGTTCATCCTCCACCCGTTTGTCGTCAACCTATATTTGCATCCGTAATGCCAACTCCAGTCTCAACGTTTTCCCCAGGGAAGCCGTATACGGGAGGGGGCGGCGCGCATTCCTGGCGTGCCACTCATGGCATTCATTGCCAAAACGGCAGACGGATCTCACCGGCTGAGGAGGAGCCGTGCGGCCACGCTGGCGGCCCCCAGGAGCGCCGCCTGATCGTCCAGGAGAACCTGGATGGGGATGGCTTCCAGATAGGCCTGGAATCGCCCCTTGGCGGTGAAGGCGCGAACGAAGCCTCCGGCTTGCAGCCGGGGGAGGATCTTGGGGGCGATCCCGCCGCCCAGGAAGACGCCGCCGGTGGCGGTGCCGACGAGCGCCAGGTCGCCGGCGACGCCCCCATAGGCGGCGACGAAAAGGTCGAGCGCCCGCGAGCAGAGCGGAGACTCCCCCGAGAGGGCCGCCGCGGTGATGAGCGGCGCCGGGTCGGCGGCGGCGCGAAGGCGTAAGGCGACCGCCGGCACCTCCTCGCCGCCCTGCGGGTCCGAGCGTCGAACATACTCATAGATGTCGGGCAGGCCCATCCCCGAGACCACCCGCTCGACGCTCACGTGGCCGTGGCGGGCGCGGAGCGCGGCGGCGAGGCCGGCCTGCTCGTCGTCCTGCGGGGCGAAATCCATGTGTCCCCCCTCGGAGGCGACCGGCACCCAGGCGTCCCCGATCCGCGGCAGGAGCGCCATGCCGAGGCCGGTGCCGGCGGCTAAAAGGACGCGGTTGCCCGTCGTCTCGACCGCCATGGCCGCGCCGGGCGTCCCGGCCTGGAGCACGGCGAGATCTCCGGGGCCGCAGAAGGGGATCGCCTCCGCCGTGGCCACGAGGTCGTTGACGAGGCGGACCCGACCCTCCGGAATCCCCGCCTCGCGGGCGAGAGCCAGGGAGTCGAGCTCCGGCCAGTCGAGGTTGGGGAGCCGCGCGCAGCGATCCTCGGCGACCGGTCCCGCCACCCCGAAGCAGGCGGCGCCCACCGCCGGACCGTCGGCGCCCAGGAAGGCGGCGAGGATGGGAGCCAGGCCGGGGAAGCCGGAGCTCGGGTAGGCCTGCGAACGGAGGAGCCGCGGACGGACGGCCTTTTGCCCCGGGTCTCCGTCGGGAGCGAAGAGACCGAGGTTGGTCTTGGTCCCTCCGATGTCGCCGGCAAGGAGGAGGACCGGCGCTTCCGGGAAGCTCAAGCGCGGAGCGCCTGACGGAGCGCCGCGACCCCCGCCGCCGCGTCCTTCCCGAGATCGACGGTCAGCACCTTGCGGCCCCGCTGCTCGAGCGCCTTCCGGTCCCCCGCCGCCTGAGCGCGGATGAGCTTGCCGAAGGTGTAGTCGGTCTCCGGCACCGGTAAATCCTGGTGGGGATGGTCGATGAGCTGCAGGAAGCGGCTCCCGGCAGGTCCGCCCTTGTGGAGCTGGCCCGTCGAGTGGAGGAAGCGCGGCCCGTAGCCGAAGGTGGTGGCGAGCCGGGTCCGGTCGCGTACCTCTCCCTGGAGGGCATGGAGGGCTTCGGAGAGCATGCCGCCCGGAGCGAGATAGGCGTGGATGCCCACATACCCTCCCGTCCCACCCAGGAGATCGTCGAGGCCCGCGGCCAGGGCCGCGGTATCGGCGATGGCGACGGCGGCGGGGGCCGCCGCCTTCGCGTCGCCGGCCCCCGCCGCCGCGGCGTCCTTCATCGCCTGCTTGGCGAGCACCTTGGCGAACTCGACGTCCGGCTGATTGAAGGGGTGGATGCCGAGGACGGCGCCGGCCGCGGCCACCGCCACCTCCCAGCGAAACATCTCGCGCCCGAGGTCGAGCGGATCGGCGAGGGTGATCCGGGCGACCGGATGGCCTCTCCCCGAAAGAGCAGCGAGGAGGGTGTCGAGGCCGGTGTCTGCCGCCTGCTCGCCCGCCACCTCCAGGGCGACGAAGAAGCGGTCGTCGCCGTAGGCGTCGATCGTCCCCAGGGGCTCCCCCGCCACCGGGACGATCCCCTTGCCGTCCTTGCCTGTGCTCTCGGCGATCAGCTGCTCCAGCCAGTCGGGGAAGGATTGGATCGCCGGAGAGGTCCAGAAGGTCAGCTTGTCGCGCCCGGCGCGGGCGAGCTCGCCGAGCGCCGCCCCGAGGAGGAGACCGGGGTCGCCCGCCGCATCCACCCCAGATCCTGAGGCCGCCGCGGCGCCCCGGGCACGGCCGAGGAGCGCCGCCAGATCGACCCCGGCGAGCGCCGCCGGCACCAGGCCGAAGGGGGTGAGGGCGCTGTAGCGACCGCCGACGTCCGGAGGCGCTGGGAAGAGGGCGCGGAAGCCGCGATCCTTCGCCAGCTTCTTCGAGCGACGTCCCGGGATCGGTGATCGCCGCGAAGTGCCGCCCCGGATCGCCTCCCGCGGTGTTCGCGGCGAGCGCCCGCTTCACCCGGTCCCAGAAGGTATAGAAGTAGGACATCGTCTCCGTCGTGCCGCCCGACTTGCTCGACACCAGGAAGAGGCACTTCAGGGGATCGAGCCGATCGGCGAGCGCGGCGACGGCGTCGGGGTGAGTGCTGTCGAGGACCGAGACCTCCGGCCAGCCGGCGCGGTGGCCGAAAGTGCGCGCGAAGACCTCCGGCGCCAGGCTCGAACCGCCCATCCCGAGGACCACCGCGTGCTCGATCCCGTCCGCCCGGACGGCGTCGGTGAAGCGTTCGAGGTCGGCCAGGGTGCCGGGGGCGGTCTCCGGCAGGGAGAGCCAGCCCAGCCGGTCGACCAGGTCCGGCACCGGGTCGGGCGACCACAGGGTCGGGTCCTTCGCCCACATGCGGCGGCCGAACCCCTCTTCTTGAAAGCGCGCCAGGCGGCTCTCGACCGCCGACTCGTAGGTCCCCAACCGCAGCTCCGTGCTCTCTTTCGGTTCACCTGGACTCGCCATCCCGACCTCCTTCTCTCTCCGCCCCGACTGTATGCGAAAAGACCGCGGACGGACAACGCATGGGGAGCGGCCGGGGTGACGATCCGGTGAACAGATTCTCGCGTGCTACGATCCGCCCGTGAGGGTTTTGGCGAAAGCATGAAGAGACACCCGAGCCATTGCGTCCTTCTCCTGGCGCTCCTGACGCTCGCCGCCGGCTGTGGCCGCGGCGGACGGGACTACACGGTGCGCGGCCGGGTGGCCCAGCTGCCCGAGGCGGGCAACGCCTCCTCCGGCTTCGTCATCTCCCACCAGGCGGTCGACGATTTCGTCGACCGGACGGGGGAGGTGGTGGGGATGGACCCCATGACCATGTCGTTCCCCCTGGGGCCCCGGGTCTCGCTCGCGGGCCTCGCCGTCAACGATCCGATCGAGTTCACCCTGCACGCCGACTGGTCGGCGGTGCCGCCGGTCCGCATCACGAGTCTCCACAAGCTCCCCCCCGGGACCCCCATCGTCTTCCGGGCGGCCCAGCCGCCGGGAAAGAAGCCTTGAGGGTCTTTGCAACCGAGAGGTCGGGGAGCCTCCAACCTTAAAAGCTCAAGGAGGGAAATCCTATGCCCGTACGTACAGCCAAAGCGGTTTGGGAAGGTGGTTTGAAGGATGGCCAGGGGAAGGTGTCCCTGGGGAGCGGCGCCTTTGAGGGGCGTTATTCGTTCGGCTCCCGTTTCGAGGAGGCCGGCGGCACCAACCCCGAGGAGCTGATCGGCGCCGCTCATGCCGGCTGCTTCTCGATGGCGCTCACGGCCGCCCTCGGCCGGGCGGGTTTCGCGCCCAAGCGGGTGGCGACCTCCGCCAAGGTCCACCTGGAGAAGGTGGGTGAGAGCTTCAAGATCACGCGGATCGAGCTCGACAACGAGTCCGAGATTCCGGGGATCGACGACACCGCCTTCCAGGACCAGGCGCGCAAGGCCAAAGAGGGCTGCCCCGTCTCCCAGGCCCTGGGCGGCGTCGATATCACCCTCAACGCCCGCCTCGTCAGCTGATCGGAGAAACCCCACGGGCAACCTTCCGCCTTCCGCGCCCGCGGGCGCGGAAGGCCTGCTTCTCCAGTGGCACCTGATCTTCGCGAGCGGCGAGAAATATAGAAGAAACTCTATTTTTCTTCTTGACATCCTCAGGCGGCGCCCATACCCTCGCATTCACCCCGCTAGACGTTTTCGAAGGAGATTCCTACATGGCGTGGAAAAGAGACGATTCCCCCGGCCCTCACCCGCAGCCCGAGCCGCAGATCCAGCCCCGCCCCCTTCCCACCGCCGCCGCTCCCGCCCCGCAGGCCCCCGAGCCGCCGCGCCGCACCGGTGAGCGGGCGACGATCGGTCCCTCCATCTTCATCAAGGGCGATCTCGCCGGCGAAGAAGACCTGGTGATCGAAGGGCGGGTCGAGGGCAAGGTCGACTTGAAGCAGCACAACGTCACGATCGGCAAGAACGGCCGGGTGAAGGCGGACGTCTTCGGCCGCGTCGTCACCGTCGAGGGCGAGGTGGACGGCAACGTCTACGCCCAGGAGCAGGCGGTCCTCCGCCAGTCGGGCGCCGTGCGCGGCAACATCACCTCGCCCCGCGTCACCCTGGAGGACGGCTCGCGCTTCAAGGGCTCGATCGACATGGACAGCAGCCGTGCCGGCGGACCCGGCGCTGTCAAGGCGGGCGAGGGACAGGCCGCCAATCGGCCGACCGTCGCCAACGCCGGCGCTGTCGCCAACGCCGGATGAGCTGGTTCGGGTCGTCCGGCTCCCGCGACAAGAAAAAGGAACAGCGCACCCAGGCCGAGGCCGAGCCGCAGATCCATCGCTCGCTCGCCCTGACCGCGCTGTTCGAGGAGTTCCGCCGCGGCCGCAAGCTCCAGGTCTTGGACCTGGGGCCGGCCAGCGGTTCGAACGTCGAGTTCCTCTCCCAGTTCGGCTGCAAGATCTATATCGAGGATCTCTATGCCGCCCTCACCAGCCGTGGGGTGGGCGGTCTGGGGGAGACCGAGGAGGCCGGCCCGCAGTTCTTCGCCGAGTTCCTCCCCACCACGGAACCCATGAGCTTCGACGTGGTGCTCGCCTGGGACACCTTCAACTACCTGACCCGCAAAGAGCTCGGCGCCTTGATGCGGCACCTGGCGCCGTTCTGCCATCCGGGCACCGTGGTCTTCGCCCTCATCTCGATCCTCAAAACCATCCCAGCCCAGCCCATCCGCTTCCGCATCGTCGATGAGCAGAACCTGGCCTACGAGGTGCGGACGACGGCCACCCGGCCGGCGCCGCGCTTCGTGCCGGCGGAGCTCAACGATCTCCTCCGCGGCTTCCGGGTGGACCGCTCGTTTCTCCTCCGCCACGGTATCCAGGAGTACCTCTTCGTCAAGGAAGGGGAGCGGCCTTAAAGATTCGAGACCCGGCGCTACGCGTGCCCCGGATAGAGCGCCTCGGTCGCGAGCGTCTGCGGACCGTTTTCCGTACAGATCGAATATTTGCCAGGGTACATGGAGACTCCCGCGTACTCGCCCTTGCGGTTCAGCACGTAGAAATTGAGATCGAAATTGGGCTGACCGCGATCGTTCCGCAACCTTTTCTCGACGGTGTTAAAGGCGACCCGCTTCAGGGCCGTCATCCCCGCGTCCTTCGGATGGGCACCGCGGCGCATCTCCTCGACGATCAAAAACGACGACAGGTTGTAGAGATTCGCTTCGCCACGCCCGGTCGAGCCCGCGGCACCGACGTCGCCGTCGACGTAGAGGCCGGCGCCGAGGATGGGCGAATCGCCCACCCGGCCGGGGATCTTCCAGGCGAGGCCGGACGTCGTCGTCACCCCGCAGACCTCGCCTTTGGCGTTGACGCCGTCGCAATTGATCGTTCCCCACAGGTGCTCCCGGCGGAGAAGCCCTTCCTCCGCCATCCGGAGCGCCGCTTGGAATCCCGCTTCTGAACGCTGTTTCGGATCGAGATAGTGACTGGGATCGGTGCGGCGCTTCCATTCGAGCCAGAGATGGCGGGATTTCTCGGTGTTCAGATCGTCCTCGATCTTGAACCCGAAGCTCCGCGCGAATTCCTGCGCCCCCTTGCCGACCAGGAGATGGTGATCGGTCTGTTCCAGCACGGCCTTGGCGACGAGCGAAGGCGTGCGGATCCCTTCGAGCGCCGCGACGCCGCCCGCCTGCTTGCGCGGCCCATGCATGCAGCAGGAATCGAGCTGAACGACACCCTCCGCGTTCGGCAGACCGCCATACCCGACGCTGTCCTCCTCCGGATCGAGCTCCAGGATGTTGACCCCTGCGACCAGGGCATCGAGCACGTCCGTCCCTTGGGTCATGAGGGTAAAAGCTTTCTGAACCCCCGTCATGTCGCCGCCGTTCTTGAACACGTTGCCGTTCGCCGAGGCGATGACGACAGGCTCCCCGCCCTTCGGAACGATCACGGCCGGAGCCTCGCCCAAGAGGGTCCGCGGGGTGGCGGCGGCCAGGGAAGCGGCGGCAGCGCTCGCGAGGAGAAAATCACGGCGGTTCAGCTGGTCGGTCATCGGCTCATCTCCTTGTTCACGTCCCTCTTTACAGCCATTTTGTCATGATGTGGCGTGGGTGCGCACGGAACCCCTGCTTCTCATAGAGCGCCTGAGCCCGCGGGTTCTCTAACTCGACCTCCAGCCGCAGCCCCGCGATTCCAAGGCTCCGGCAAAACTCCTCGGCCACGCCGAGCGCGGCCGCGCCAAGACCTTTCCCGCGGTGTTCCTTGAGGATGAACAGCTCGTCGACAAAGGCGTTGCGCCCGCGAAACTCCAGGCTGAAGCTGAAAGTCACGACGAGGTAGCCGAGGATCGCTTCCCCTTCCCGAAGGACCCACACAGCGCCGAGAGAGCGATCCGCAAGAAGCTCTTGTAAAGCTCGCGCGATGCCGGAGTCGAATCGGTACCCCTCCTCGGCGTAGAACATCGCGACGAGTTCGAGCAGGCGATCGAAGTCGGCGGGATGGGCTTGGGTGATGGTGACTTCTATGCCAGACACAGCCGCTATCATAGCCGGAGGATTCAGCCCATGACCTTCCCCCCGCCCCCCGCCCTTCCCGGCTTCCTCGAGGATCTCCTCCCCTTCCCGCGCCGCGCCTATCGGCTGGCGGCCGGCCCGGACTCTGGACGTCTCCTCCACTTCCTCGATCCGGGTCACCCCACGGCCCGGCCGGTTCTTCTCCTCCATGGCAACCCTACCTGGAGCTTTCTCTGGCGGAAGGTTCTCACTCTGCTGCCGGACTTCCACTGCGTGGCTCCGGACCTCCTGGGGTTGGGGTTCTCCTCGAAGCTGCCGCACCTCTCCGATCACTCGCTCGAACGGCATGGGATGGCGATCGCGGAGCTTCTGACGGCGCTCGATCTTCGCGGGGTCATCCTCGTCGGGCAGGACTGGGGCGGGCCGATCGCGGCACAGGTGGGGGCGCGATGCCCGGAGCGGATCGCGGGGATGGTGCTCGCCAATACGGTGGTGATCCTCCCCGAGCACCCGCATGGGACGACCTTCCACCGCCTGGCCAGGGTCCCCGTCGTCTCGGACCTCCTGTTCCGCGGTCTGGGGTTCCCCTTAAACGTCCTCCATCGGGCGCAGGGCGATCGGCGGTCGATCCGCGGCGAGGTCTCTCGGGCTTACCGGTTCCCGCTCCGCACCTGGGCGGAGCGGGTGGCGCCGCTCGCCCTCGCCCGAATGGTGCCGGACGGCCCCGGGCATCCCAGCATGCCGGCGATCCGGCGGGGAGAGGAGTGGGCGCGCTCGTTCTCCGGACCCACCGCTCTCGTCTGGGGGATGCGCGATCCCATCCTCGCCCGGGCCCTTCCGCGCCACGAGCGCGCTTTCCCCGCCGCTCCGGTCCACCGCGTCGAGACCGCCGGACACTTCCTCCAGGAAGAGGTGCCGGAAGTGCTCGCCGAGGCGATCCGCGGCGTGGCGCGGCAGATCCCCTAAATCTTCAGCGGCGCGACGAGGGACGCTTCATGGTCTCGGGCGTCTCGCCGTGGACGATGAGGCGGCCGAAGCGGACGAAGTACTCGACCCCGGAGTAGACGGTGACGAGGAGCGCCGCCCACAGCGAGATGGGGGCCAGGTGGCGGAACTCGCCGAGCTGCTGGTAGATGATGAGGAGAGCGACCGAGACGATCTGGAGGAAGGTCTTCACCTTTCCCGACATGCCGGCGGGAATGACCAGGCTCTCCGCCGCCGCGAAGCTGCGAAGCGAGGAGACGGCGAACTCGCGGGCGATGATGACGACGACGATCCACGCCGGCACCAGCTGGGGATCGAGCTCGACCAGAGAGATGAAGGCGGCGGAGAGGAGGATCTTGTCCGCCGCGGGATCCAGGAGGGTCCCCAGCCGGGTCACCTGATTGCGCCGCCGGGCGAGGAAGCCGTCCAGGAAGTCCATCAGGGCGGCGAGGAGGAAGAGCCCGAGGCCGACGAATTCCTTGCCGGGAAATTTGGTGAGCAGCACCACCACTAAGGGCGGCACGAGAAGAATCCGGCAGATGGTGAGAAGGTTGGGGACGTTGAGCATGGCGGGGGCGGGCGGACGGATCACGTCCGGGGCATTGTATGCCACGCTTCCCGTTGCCGGGCGTCCGGGTACCGGCTTTCGTCGGACCCGCGAGCTTTTAGCGGGGGCCGGAGGTCAGGAGCAGGCGATTGCCGGTGCGGGTGAGATAGGTCTTGACGCCACCGGGGCCGATGATCCCCAGGCGGGGCAGGAGAGCACCGGCGGCAAGGCCGCCGGTCCCGCCGGCGTCGCGATAGAGGGCGAGCACCCGCTTCACGTAGTCGCGGGTCTCGGCGTAGGGCGGAATGCCGTTGTGTTTGGCGACCGCTTCGGGGCCGGCGTCGTAGGCGGCCACGGCGAGCTCGACCTGCCCCTTGAAGCGATCGATCATCCGCCGCAGGTAGGTCGTGCCGCCGCGCAGGTTCTGGTCCGGATCGTAGGGATCGGAGACCGCGAGCTCGTTCGCCGTGTCCGGCATCAGCTGCATGAGCCCCATGGCTCCCTTGGGCGAGCGGGCGCGGACGTTGTACCCCGACTCCACCTGGACGACCGCCCGCACCAGGCGCGGGTCGAGCTGCTGGCGGTCGGCGTGGCGGGCGATCAGGGGCTCGATACGGGCATCGGGGATGGCGACGAGATGGCCGGAGATCCGGCGCTCGTGCTGGTCGATCGACTCGTTGCAGATCACCTTGCGGCCACTCTCGCCGATGGTGACCCGCACTTCGGCCGTCGCGAGAAGCGGGCACAGAGTGAGCGCGAGCACAGTGAGGATGCGGGTCTTCATCGCTGACACAGAACCACGAAACGAGCTGCCGAATTAAAGAGGACTGCTGGTCGAGATAGTAGCGTGCCCTCTAGAGATATTCAAGTGGGGCTAAATATCGGGGTCGGGTCGAGGGCGGACGCTAGGGGTGGGGGTGCAACTGCTCGCGTACCGCGTCCGGCACCGCCGCCAGGGCCTCGGGGAGCTTCTCGGGCATCTTCCCGCCGGCCTGCGCGAAGTCGGCCTTGCCGCCACCGCCGCCACCGACGACCGCGGAGAGGCGCTTGACGAGGGTCCCGGCCCGGATGCGGCCGGTCAGGTCCGCGGTCACCGCCGCCACCAGGCTGACGTTGCCGTCCCCCCGGCTGCCGATGACGACCACCCCCGAGCCCAGGCGCGAGCGGAGCGCATCGGCCATGTTGCGCATCTCGTCGGCCGGCGCCGGCGGGACCTCGCGGGCCACCACCTTGATGCCTTCGACGAGGGTCTCCCGATCGTCGGCGGCGGCGCCGGCGACGATCTGGAGGCGGAGCTTCCTGACCTCGTCTTCGAGGGCGCTCTCGCGCGCCATGATCTGCTCGGCGCGGGTGATCTGGTCGAGCGGATCGGTCGACTTGATCCCCAGGGCGGAGGTGACCGCGGCGAGGGTGTCGCGCTGCCGGCGGACGACGGCGAGCGCGTTGTCGCCGGTCGAGGCCTCGATCCGCCGCACTCCGGAGGCGATGCCGCGTTCCCCTTCGATCAGGAAGACCCCGATCTGGCCGGTGTTTCTCACATGGCAGCCGCCGCAAAGCTCCAGCGAGAAGCCGGGGACGTCGACCGTCCGCACCCGCTCGCCGTACTTCTCGCCGAAGAGGGCCATGGCCCCTGCCGCCACCGCCTCCTGGTAGGAGCGCCAACGGATCTCGGTCCCCACCGCGCGGAGAATCCAGGCGTTGACCAGATCCTCCGCCTGCTGCACCTCGTGTGGGAACATGCCGCGGTGGTAGGTGAAGTCGAAACGCAACCGGGTGGGCGAGACGAGCGATCCGGCCTGGCGCACGCTCTTTCCCAGCACCTGGCGGAGGGCGGCGTGGAGGAGGTGGGTCGCCGTATGGTTGCGCTCGGCCGCGATCCGCGCCTCGTGGTCGACCCTTAGCTGCACCCGGGTATGGCGGGTGAGCTGCCCCTCCTCGACGTCGACGAAGTGGAAGAAGACCCCGGAGGCGTCCTTCTGGGTGTCGGTGACCCGCGCCCTTCCGCCTTCCCAGAGGATGAGGCCGACGTCCCCCACCTCGCCGCCGGACTCGGCGTAAAAGACCGTCTGATTCAGGACGACGACCCCGGTCTCCCCGGCGGAGAGGGCGGAAACCCGCAGCGGATCGCCGTCCTTCCAGGTGGCGAGCCGGACGACCTCGGTCTCCGGACCGGAGAGCTCGGTCAGCTCATAGCCCTCGAAGCGGGTCTCCGGGATGTCGGCGTGGCCGCGGATCTCCTCGCGGAGGGCGGCCAGGCGGTTCTGCACCTCGCGGGTCGCCTTCCGCGACTGGGCGCGCTGCTGCTCCAGGGCGGACGCGAAGCCGGCATCGTCGATCGTGAAGCGCTCCTCCTCTGCGATCTCCTGGATCACCTCCAGAGGGAGCCCGTAGGTGTCGTAGAGGCGGAAGACCATGGCCCCGGGGAGGACGTTCTGCCCCTCCCGACGCAGGCGCTCGACCTCCTCCTGCACCTGGCGGGCGCCGGCCGCGACCGTCGAGAGGAACTTCTCCTCCTCGGCCTGGATGGTCGCGATCGACGCCTGACGAGTGGCCGCGAGCTCCAGATAGGCCGAGCCCATGACCTCGCCCAAAACCGGCACCAGGCGGTGGAGGAACGGCTCCTCGAAGCCTAGGCGCATGCCGTGCCGCACCGCCCGCCTGAGGATGCGGCGGAGCACGTAGCCGCGGCCTTCGTTCCCCGGGATGACGCCGTCGGCCAGAAGGAAGGAGACGGCGCGGAGATGGTCGGCGATGACCCGGAGCGACACGTCCTGGTCCGGGTTCCGGCCATAGGCGGTCTTCGCCAAGGTCGCCGCGGCATCGAGAATCGGCCGGAAGAGGTCGGTCTCGTAGTTCGAGTGGACCCCTTCCAAGATCGACGCTACCCGTTCGAGCCCGGCGCCGGTGTCGATCGAGGGGTTGGGAAGCGGGGTGAGCACCCCGGCCTCGTTCCGGTCGTACTGCATGAAGACGAGGTTCCAGAATTCGAGATAGCGGCCGGAGTCGGTCCCCTCCGCCCAAGAGACCTCGGGGAGGTCGGGGTGGAGGTCGATGAAGATCTCGGACGATGGCCCGCACGGTCCGGTCTCGCCCATCTGCCAGAAGTTGTCCGCCTTGCCGCAGCGGTGGATGCGCTCGGGCGGCAGCTCCGAAAGCTTCCGCCAGAGCTTTTCCGCCTCCTCGTCCTCCTCGTAGACGGTGACCGCCAGAGTGTCGATGGGGAGACCCCAGACCCTCGTCACCAGCTCCCAGGCGGAACGGATCGCCTCCTCCTTGAAGTAGTCGCCGAAGGAGAAGTTGCCCAGCATCTCGAAGAAGGTATGGTGGCGCGGGCTGGGGCCGACGTTCTCCAGGTCGTTGTGCTTGCCGGAGACCCGCAGGCACTTCTGGACCGAGACGGCGCGCTTCGACTCCGGAGTCTCCTGCCCGAGGAAATAGCCCTTGAACGGCACCATGCCGGCATTGGCGAAGAGGAGAGTGGGATCGCCGTGCGGCACGAGCGGCGCGCTCGGATAGAGCCGGTGGCCGCGCTGGCGGAAGAATTCGGTGAAGCTTAAGCGAATGTCGGCGCTCTTCATATCGTGGGGAACCTTACGGGGGGACTTAAAGGATGGGAGATTCAAGCGGGGGGGCGGGGAGACCTACTCGTCCATCCCGTCGTCCTCCCCGGCGACCTCTCCGCTACCTTCTTCCCTCAAAACCCGAACGATAGCACGGCGGGAGAACCCCTTGCGCGCGAGATGCCGGGCGAGGGCGGCGGGGTCCGTCTTGCCACCCCGCGCCCAGCGCGCCGCGGCGTCGCGGGTCGCCTCGAAGTCGTCCTCGGGGAGGAGCGCAGTGAGCGCCGCCGCCGCGATCTCGGAGGGAGCCCCCCGCCGCGCGAGCTCGGCGGCGAGGCGCATCCGCCCCTCGCCGCGGGAGAGCCGCGAGCGGAGGAAGCCCTCCGCCGCCGCGCGGTCATCAAGATAGCCCTCGGAAGTCAGCCGGTCGAGCGCCGCCTGAATCTCGTCCGCCGGAAAGTTTCGAGAGGCGAGCTTCAGCTCCATCTCGCGCCGGAAGTGCGGGCGGGAGGCGAGGAGCTGGATGGCCTTCTGGTAGGCGGTCAGCTAGTGCCCGCTCCCCATGTCGATCTCGAACGGCGACTCGCTCCCCATGAGGTCGCTGTCGCCGGGCATCTCGAGCGACTCGTCCATCTGGTCGCGGGCGATGTCGGCGGTGAACTGCACACCCTGGATCTTGAGCTTGAACTCGTCGGGGTTCGAGGCCCGGCGCATGGCCTCGTCGAGCGTGATGAGGCCGCTCTTGTAGAGCTGGTAGAGCGACTGGTCGAAGGTCTGCATCCCGTACTGGGAGGTCCCGAGGGCGATCTGCTCGCGGATGTACTTGGTCTTGTCCTTGTTCTCGATGCAGTCGCGGATGTAGGGGGTCGAGATCAGCACCTCGACCGCCGGCACGCGACCGATGCCGTCGGCCCGGGGCAGCAGGCGGAGCGAGACGACCGCCTTCAACACCTGGCCGAGCTGAATGCGGATCTGTTTCTGGTGGTGCGGCGGGAAGACCGAGATGATGCGGTTGATGGTCTCCGTCGCGTCCAGGGTGTGGAGAGTCGAGAACACCAGGTGCCCGGTCTCGGCCGCTAAAAGCGCGGTTTCGATCGTCTCGTAGTCGCGCATCTCGCCGACCAGGATGACGTCGGGGTCCTGGCGGAGGGCCGAGCGCAGGGCGGGCGCGAAGGCCCGGGTGTCGACGTCGATCTCCCGCTGGTTGACGATCGCCTTCTTGTCCCGGTGGAGGAACTCGATGGGGTCCTCGATCGTCATGATGTGCTCAGTGCGGGTCGAGTTGATGTAGTCGATCATCGCCGCCAGGCTGGTCGACTTCCCCGACCCCGTCGTCCCCGTACAGAGGATCATCCCCCGCCGCTCCTCGCAGATCTTCTCCATCACCGTCGGCAGCATCAGCTCGCGGATGCTCTGGATGCGCGCCGGGATGACGCGGAGGACGAGCCCGACCGCGCCGCGCTGCTGGAAGACGTTGCAGCGGAAGCGGCCGAGCCCCGGCACCGAGTAGGCGATGTCGAGCTCGAACTCTTCCTTGAAGCGCTGCTTCTGGCGGGCGTTCATGATCGAGAACGCCATGGCGATGGTGTCCTCCTGCATGAGCCGCTTCAATTCGGAGAGCGACATGAGATCGCCGTCGACGCGGATGACCGGATGGCTCCCCACCTTCAAGTGGAGGTCGGAGGCCTTGCGCTCGACGGCGATCTTCAGGAGGTCATTGATGTTCATGGCACGACTCTCTCCTCACTGGCTCCTCGCGGCCCGGGTTTCGAGCCTGCGGCTGCTCCTTCGGGCGCTCCGCGCAGCCAGTCGCAGCCTCCGGCTCGAACCCGGGTCGTCCTACGACACGGCTTCGTTCGCGACCGGGACCTCGACCGGCGTCAGCCAGCCGTGGCGATCGGGGGTCTCGCCGGTCACGATGCGCTGGAACTCGCTGATCAGCCCGCGGGTGATCTCCCCGGGTCGCCCGGCGCCGACGGTGATCCGGTCGACCGAGCAGATCGGCGCGATCTCGACCGCGGTGCCGGTGAAGAACAGCTCGTCGCAGGTGTAGAGGAGGCCGCGGGGGACGAGGCTCTCGCGCACCGGGATCCCTAAGTCCTCGGCCATCTTCATCACCGAGTCGCGGGTGATGCCGGCGAGGAGTGACGAGGCGACCGGCGGGGTGATCAGGACCCCGTCCTTGACCAGGAAGAGGTTCTCCCCCGAGCCTTCGCTCACATGCCCCGAGATGTCCAGACCGATGCCCTCGGCGTAGCCGTTAGCGATCGCCTCCATCTTGATCAGCTGGGCGTTCAGGTAGTTGCCCGTCGCCTTGGCCGTGGCCGGGAAGGTGGAAGGCGCCGCCCGCCGCCAGGAAGAGACGCAGACCTCGACCCCGCGCTCGATGGCGTCCTCGCCCAGGTACCGGCCCCAGGGCCAGACGGCGATCGTCATCTCGACCGGAGCCTTCAAGGGGTTGACCCCCATGGGGCCGAAGCCGCGGAAGACCAGCGGCCGGATGTAGCAGGTGTCGAACTCGTTGGCCCGGATGGTTTCGAGGACCGCCTCGTTGATCTCGGCGTCCGACAGCGCGAGGTCCATGCGATAAATCTTGGCCGAGTTGCGCAGGCGCTTGGTGTGCTCGGGGAGGCGGAAGACCGCCGATCCCTGGCGGGTCTTGTAGCAGCGGACACCTTCGAAGACCCCGGAGCCGTAGTGCAGCGCGTGGGTCATGACGTGGACCGTGGCCTTCTCGAACTCGACGAGGCGGCCGTTCATCCAGATCCACCGGACGTCGGGATAGAGCTCTCTCGACAAGGCGCCCTCCTTTTGGGGTCTCTAAAGATCCGATGCTAGCCCCGACCTGGGGTCGGTGTCTATGGCATCACGAATTGTGCCACGCCGACGACGGCCGCGGTCTCGGTGCGGAGCACCCGGGACCCCAGGCTCGACGGTCGCCAGCCGAGACGGCGGAGCCCCTCCCGCTCCTCTTCCGTCCACCCGCCCTCGGGGCCGACCAAAAGGGCGACGTCGCCCCGGGCATCGGAGGGAGCGGAGACTTCGGAGGCATCCGGGGCCGTCGCGAAATTGGACACGGTGTCCAGAACCCGGCGGTCGGCGAATCCGGCAGTCAGCGTTTCCACCTCTTCCCAAGTATGAGTGCCGGTGACCGGGGGTAAGCGAGCCCGGCCGCACTGCTCGACCGCCGCCGCCACCACCCGCCGGAGGCGCTCGATCGTGCCGTCGCCGAAGGTGCGGGGGGCGCGGGCGCTGTGGAGGAAGCGGATGGCGGCGACCCCGACCTCGGTCGCCTTCTCGACCAGCCAGGCGGCCCGCTCCGGTTTCAGGGTGGTGACGAGGAGCTCGACCCGCACCGCCGGCTCGAGGTCGGGGGCCGGTTCGAGGAGGGTGACCGTGGCGGCGGCCTTCCCCACCCCCGCCACCTCCCCGAAACGCGCCCGTCCCTCGCCGTCGACCACCCGCAGCCGTTCCCCCACCGCCACCCGCCGGGCGCGGAAGAGGTGCCGATAGGGCTCGCCGGAGACGGTGAGGGTGGACCCGGCGAGCCGCTCGGGGTCGGCGAGGAGGGTGATCATGCCGTCGTCGTCGGGGATCCGGCATAGGCGAGGTGGAAGGCCACCCAGTCCCCCGCCTCGCGGAGCGCCACCTCGACGAGCCCGAGCCCGCGGGCCCGTTCGAGCACCTGGCGGCCGCGCTCGACGAGGATGCCGGAGAGGATCGCGGCGCCCCCGGGCTTCAGGCAGCGCACGATCTGCGGCAGCTCGGGGAGGATCTGCTCGGGGACGACGTTGACGAGGACGAGGTCGAAGTGCGGTGCCGGACGGAGGGCGGCGGAGGTGCCGGCGAAGAAGGCGGGCTCCGGGAGGTCGATCCCCGCGGGAGGGTTCAAGCGCCGGTTCTCCAGACCATGGAAGGGGGCGGTCAGGTCATTGTCGAAGCCCACCGCCCCACGAGCGCCCAGGAGGAGTGCGGCGAAGCTGAGAATGCCGGTGCCGGTGCCGACGTCCAGGACCCGGCGGCCGGCGAGGTCGAGATCCTCCAGGAGGGCGAGGACGAGGCTCGTCGACTCGTGGCTCCCGGTGCCGAAGGCGCCGCGCGCCGGCAGGTGGAGGAGCTGGCGGCCCGCCGGGACCTCCGCCGCCGGCATCTCCGGCATTGCCGCGTCGCCGGGCTCCCGGGGATCGACGAAGAACCGCGCCGCGACAGGGAAGGGCTGCGCCTTCTCCCGCCACAGGGCGAGCCAGTCGACGTCGGGCTGAATCTCCCGCCCCACCGCCTCGACTCCGCGGGCTCGCCAGGCGTCGACGTCGATCTCGGGAGAAGCCTCCTCCACGAACCAGGCCGACAGCAGCAGCCGGCCGTCCGCGGCGGGGGTCGACTGCACGCCCAGGGTGCCGGCCTCGAAGAGATCGGCGACCAGGGCATCCTCCAGGTCCGGGGGGAGGAGGTAGGTGAGGTGGAGGTGGGGCATGGCGGAAGCTTAGCTCTTTCTCCTCGAAAGCCTACGCCTCCGCGGTGATCCCCAGCCGCCGCTTTAAGGCGAACCACCGCTCCCGGAGCTTCCAGAACCGGCTCGCCCGCATGCCCTCGATCCGCTTTTTGAGAGCGGCGTTCTCGCGGCCGACGTGGAGGAGGTTATAGAGCGCCACCCGGTTGATGCAGCCGAGGAGGGTCCCCGCGAAGAGAGTCGCGGCGAAGCCGTCGGCCCCCAGGGCCACCAGGGAGAGGGCGGCGCTCCCCGGCTCGCAGCCGGTGGGGAGCGGGATCACCAGCCGGAAGCCCTGGCCCGAGACCGCGTCCCCGGGGAAGACGGCGGCGATCTCGGGGCGCTCCCAGAGCGACGCGACAGAGGGCGCGGGGAGACCTTCGAGGACCGCCCGCACCTCGCGCACCGGCTGGCGGGTGAAACGGTCGGTCACCCAGCCGCGGATCTCGACCTGCCGGGCGAGGCTCAGGTGGCAGCTCTCCAGGAACCCCTCGGTGCCGCCGCGGAGGCCGGCGAGCTCCCCCTCCTCCCCGGCGCTGGCGCCGCGGGTCACCAGGTAGAGATCCTGGTAGTTGGCGAGCCCGCGGGGGATGCGCCGCACGGGGAGCCCGGGCGCCAGCCGGGCGAGACAGCCCCGGACGTAGCTCTCCGTCACCCAGGTCGAGCCGTACTCGTTCCGGGCGAGCGAGCCGCTCTCGCTCGTCCCCCGGAAGACGAAGTCCCCCTCTGGGGCTTCCACCAGCAGGCTCTTGTCATGGACCGAGAACGCCAGGAGCCCGCCGGGGCGGACGAGGGCGAGTAGACGCGCGAGCCAAGCCGCGAAGCGCTCTGCGGGTAGATGGGTGAAGAGGGAGGAGACGAGGATGGCGTCGAAGTCCAGGCCGGGATTGAAGGCCGCGGGGTCGGCCGCGGAGAGCAGGCCATGGACGCCGAAGGTCTCGGCCTGGAAGCGGACCGCTTCCGGATCGATCTCCGACACCCACACCCGGTCCGCCGGCAGATCGGCGACGACGAAGCGGGTGACCCGGCCATAGCCGGCGGCGAAGTCGAGGAGCGAGCCGATCCGGGAGAGGTCGCCGAAGTGCCAGGCAAGGATCTGGCTTAGGGTGCGCCAGATCTTCCTCCCCGAGTCGAGATAGAGGTGGAGCGAGAGGTCCCAGGCCTCCCCCCGACCGTAGTGGAAGAGGTGGCACATCTCGTCCCGCGCGCTGACCGAGAGGTTCACCCCGGACGAGAGCAGCTCCGGCTGGAGCGCGGTCACCAGGGGACAGTCGTCGCCGTCTTTGAAGAAGAGATCCATGGGCTGGCAGCCTAGCGGCCCCGCCCCAGCTCCTCGATCCTGGCGACGACGTCCCGGTAGTTGGTGTTGATGCCGTAGATCTCGACGAAGGTCTTGTAGGCGGTGTCGGTATCGCCCTGGGTGTCGTAGACGTTCCCCATGTCGTAGAGGAGACCCAGGCTGTCGTCCTCGGAGACGTTGGGCGATTCGAGACCGCGCCGGTACCACTTGAGAGCGAGCGCCGGCAGCCCCTTGTCGAGGAAACAGAGGCCGAGCATCGAGCAGCAGGCGACCAGGAGGGCCGGCGACTTCGAGGCGAGCTGGAACTCGCCGATCGCCTCGTCCAGGAGGCCCATCTCACGGTAGGCGATCCCGAGGTTGAAGTGGGTGTCGAAGTCGGTCGGCGAGAGGTTCTCGGCCACCCCCTTCTTGAACCCCTCGACGATCTGCTCCAGCGACTGCTCGGCCGGCTGGACGAGGAGATCGCTGCCGCGGAGGCTCTCCTCGCGCGACAGCTCCTGCTCCAGCTCTCCCGCGAGATCGAAGAAGTCGTCCTCGTCGGCGAACAGCTGTCCCCCGGCTCCCCCCTGTTTCTCCCGTCCCGCCTCCGCCTCGTCGAGCCAGCTCATCCCGGTGTCGTCGAGAGACGCGGCGGCGGCCGAGGAACGCGGGGCGGCGGGCGGCGGAGGGATGGCGACGGAGGGGGGATAGCCCGTCAACGGGAAGTCGATGCCGTCCAGATCCTCGTTCTCGACCATCTCGCCGATTTCGAGCAGGTTGAAGGTCTGCCCAGGAGCGGGGATCACCGGTGCCGGCGGAACGATCGCTGCCGGCGGGACGGGCGGCGGTGGCGGCTCGATCGCCGCCGGAGGCACCACGGATGCCGCCGAGACCGCGGGCGCCGGAGGCGTCGACGGCGGGGACGGGGGCGGCATCGGAGGCATCGGAGGCATCGGCGGCGTCGGCGGCTCGGGTTCCGGCCGCGGCGGTGGGGAGATCGGGTCGCGACGGGCCGCCGGCCGCTTCGGGCTCTCCTTGCCGAGCAGACCGCGGAGCAGGTCGTCGACCCCGCGGGCGGTCTTGGGGGGCGGCGGCGGAGAAGAGGGGGCCAGGGGAGTCGCGGGGGTCGGACCGGCGAGCACCTGATCGCCGTCCAGCCGATAGCCTCCGTTGAGCAGCCGGCGGCGCACCTTGAGCCAGGGCTCGCGGTCGGCGACCGCGGCGGCGGCCTTCGCCATCTGGTTGGCGAGCTCCACGACTTTGGCATGGCGGGCCTTGTCGAGCTGGAGCTGGATCGCGAGCGCATGGGCCGGCAGGTGCCGCGGGTTGACCTTGAGCGCCTCGCGGAGGCGGTCCAGGGCCTTCTCCTCGAGGCCGTACTTGGCCAGCACCTCGGCCTCGGTGACCAGATCCTCCTCACGCTGGTGAATCTGCGGATGGAGCTCCGCCGCGGTGCGCTCGAGGAGATCGGGATCGAACTGGAGAGCCGCGGGCGCCTGCGGGGTGGGCGGAGTGGAGGCCAGGGCCGGCGGCGACGCGGGCGGCGTGGGCAGCGTGGGCAGCGATTCGAGATCGGGGAGGGGCTGGAGATCCAGCTCGTCGCCGAAATCGAGCCTCGCGTCCGGCTCCGCCGAAGGCACGGCCGCCGCCTCGGGCGATTCCTCAGGTACCGGCCACGCCTCCGGAAGGAACGTCGGCAGGGAGTCGAAGTCGAGATCGCTCGACAGGTCGAGCTCGATGTCCGGCTCGTCCGGCTCGATCGGCCGGGGAATCGGCCTCAGCTCCTGCCTGGCCTCCGGCTGGATCAGCGGCTGGATCAACGGCCGGCTTTCCGGCTCGATCTCGATCTCCGGCTCGATCTCCCAGGCGGGGGCCTCCTCTTCGAGCTCGATCCCCGGCAGCTCGAAGTCCTCCGCCGTGCCGCTCGGGATCTCGGGCTCCGGCGCCGCGGTCACGGTCGAGTCGTCCCCCCCAGAGCCCAGGCCGGCCGGCGCGGCGCCTCCCCCAGCATGTCGGCGGGCGGCTTGACCAGGCTCGCCGGCTCGTCCTCGCTCTCCATGTCGAGGGCGAAGACCTCGTCCAGGTCGAGCTCGAACTCCTCGTTGTCTTCCTGCGTGGACGGCGCAGGCGGCACCGACGGCAAGGCCGGCGCAGAGGGAGAGAGCCGAACGGACGGGGGAACGGCGGCGAAATCCATCGGGATCTCGGGCATGTCCGGAATGGCCGGGATCGAGAGCGGCTGCGAGTCGTAGAGGTCGGCGCTCGGCATCGCCAGGCCTTCCGACGTCCAGCTCATGTCGACGGTCGCGTCGGGCTCGGAGTCCTGCTGCACCCCGCCCCAATTCACCTCGGCGGCGGCGGTGATGTCGCCGGCATCGCCGGCGTCGCTGGCATCGGTGGCGTCGGCGATCTCGGCGGCATCGGCGGCATCGGCGCCTCCGTCGTCCGCCCCCACCAGGCGGGCCACCCGTTCGGCCAGCGGGTTGCGCTCGATGGCGGCGGCCAGGAAGCGCGCCGCGGCGGCGTTGTGACCGGCCTCGCGGAGCTTGAGCACGGCGTCGGTGATGAACGGGATGTTCGTCGCGTCGACCAGGAGCGCCCGTTCGTAGACCTGCGCCGCCTCCTGGGCATGCCCCACCCCGAGCATCAGCTCGGCGATCGTCCGGTACTCGCCCATCGCCTTCTCGGTCAGCTGCTGCTGGTGATAGAGCTCGGCCAGCTTGACGTGGTAGGTCGGGTTGTCCGGCTCGACCTCCGCCATCTTCTGATACATGGCGATGGCCGAGGTGGAGTTCTCGTGCTTGCTGTAGTAATCCGCCAGCACCTGGTACTGGGTGCGCGCCTCGTTGATCAGCCCCTGCTTGTGGTAGAGCTCGGCGAGTCGCTCGTAGACCTCGAGGTGGGTCGGGTTGAGCTTGATGATCTTCTTGTAGATCGCGATGGCTTTGACGAAGAAACCTTCCTTCGTGTACTGCGCCGCGATCTGGTTGAAGAGGTCGACCGCCTCGTCGATCCGCTGGATGCGGGCGTAGAGGTCACCCACCCGGTTCAAGGTGTTGGCGTCGTTGGGGTTCTCGGCGAGAACCTTGCGGTACTCGCGGATCGCCGCCTCGATCTTGCCGCGCGAGACGAGCTTTTCGGCGCTCTGCACCACCTGCTCCCGGCTGATCGCCATCAGCGGCTCTCCAATATTGGAGTCAAGCGGGAAGTCAAGCGGGAAGTCAAGCGGGGAACGACCGGGCGGTAGGTCAGACGGTGCGTGGGGCAGGGCCCGTAGGCGCGGAGGGCGGCCAGGTGCTCGGGGACACCGTAGCCCTTGTGGACGGCGAAGCCGTACTGCGGGTAGCGGCGGTCGAGCTCGACCATCATCCGGTCGCGCTCCACCTTGGCGAGGATCGAGGCGCTCGCGATGGCATAGCTGATCGAGTCGCCGCGGATGACCGGGAAGCAGGGGAAGCGGAGGCCGGAGAGGGGCACGGCGTCGATGACGGCGCAGTCCGGACAGGGCTCGATGCCGCAGAGGGCCTCGACCATGGCGCGGCGGGTGGCCTCCAGGATGTTGATGCGGTCGATGACCTCCGGATCGACCGCCACGACGGCAAAGCCCAGGGCGTGCCGGCGGATGACCGCCGCCAGGCGCTCGCGCTCGGGCGCCGTCAGCTGCTTGCTGTCATCCACCCCCGGCACCGCGCAGCGCGAATCGACGACGACCGCCGCCGCCACCACCGGTCCGGCGAGCGAGCCGCGGCCCGCCTCGTCGACCCCCGCGATCCGCACGTAGCCGCACTGGGCGAGACCCTCCTCCAGCCCCCGCAGGAGGCGGAGGCGATAGGCCTCGGCGATCAGGTCGGACAGATCGGTGAGCCCGGTCAGACCGGCCCGTCTGGTCCTCGCTGGCACCGACGTCTTGGCTGCCGTCGTCACCGCGGCTCCTCGAAGACGATGATCCGCTACGAAGCCCGCGGCGGCCGCTCGTCCCGGCGCTCCTCGATCCGCGCCGCCTTGCCGCGCAGAGCGCGCAGATAGTAGAGCTTGGCCCGGCGCACCTTGCCCCGGCGCACGACCTCGATCTTGTCGACGTTCGGCGAATGCAGGGGGAAGATGCGCTCGACCCCGATGCTGCCCGAGATCTTGCGGACGGTGAAAGTCTCCCGGGTGCCGTCCCCCCGGCGGGCGATGATCACGCCCTGGAAGACCTGGATACGCTCCTTGTCTCCCTCGACGACGCGCACGTGGACCCGCACGGTGTCCCCGGAGCGAAACTCCGGATGGCCCTGGCGCAGATAAGTGCTCTCAACCTGATGCAGCTCGTTCATGGCATCACCTCGTCTGGCCCGCCGTAAGTTTTGGTGGGCTCATTATTTTCCATTTATAGAGGGTCATGCAAGCGACGGCGTCAACCGCCGTTTGCGCCACCCCTCCAGATTCCCGTTCCGTCCACCCTGCCGTCCCCCCTCCCATCCAATAGATCCGGCCGCTTTTCCCGCGTCGCCCGAAGGGCCGCCTGCCGTCGCCAACGCTCGATCGCCGCATGGTCGCCCGAGAGCAGCACCGCCGGCACCTCCATCCCTTCGACCACCGGCGGCCGGGTGTAGTGCGGGTGGTCGAGGAGGCCGGCCCGGAAGCTGTCCTCTTCGACCGACCGGCTCTGCTGCACCACCCCCGGCACCTGCCGGGAGAGCGCCTCGATCAACACCATCGCCGGGAGCTCACCGCCCGACAGCACGTAGTCGCCGATCGAAACCTCCTCGTCGACCACCGTTTCGAGCACCCGCTCGTCGATCCCCTCGTAGCGCCCGCAGAGGAGGATCAGCTCCCGGCGGTCGTAGAGCTCGCGCACCCGCCGATCGTCGAGCCGCCGCCCCTGGGGACTCAACAGCACCCGCCAGGGACGGGACTCCGCAGAGCCGTCGCGCTCCGGCACCGCCTCGCGCACCTCGCGCACGGCGCGGATCCAGGGCGGCGCCGTCATCACCATCCCGCCGCCGCCGCCGTAGGGTTCGTCGTCGACGCTCCGGTGGCGGTCTTCGGTGAACCCGCGCAGGTCGTGGAGCCGGACGTCCAGAAGCCCCTTCGCCACCGCCCTCCCCACCAGGCTCGTCCCCAGAAAGGGGCCGAACAGCTCGGGGAAGATGGTTAGGACGTCGATGCGCATGTCTCGAGGAGCCCCGGCGGCAGCTCGAGATCGATCGTACCTTTCGCCACGTCGATCTCCCGGATGAAGCTCTGGACGAAGGGCACCGGCACCTGCCGGCCCCCCTCCTCCACGATCAGCAGCAAGCCGCCGCCGTTCTCTTCCAAGTCGACCACCACCCCCAGGTCGCGCCCACCGTCCCGGCACCGGCAGCCGAGGAGCTCATAATGGTAGTACGTACCCGACGGCGGCTCCGGCACCCGTTCCCGGGGGACGGCGAACCAGGCACCCCTCAGAAGGTCGGCCCGGTCGCGGTCGTCGATCCCGGCGAAACGGACGAGGAAGCCCGACTTCTGCGGCCGGCATCCCACGACCTCCAACTCGCGCGGCAGACCCGGCACGAGCCGGGGAGCGGCCTCGGCGTCGGCCAGGAGCAGCCGGCTGCCGGGGGCGAGACGGTCCGCGACATCGGTGAGCGGCTCGATCGCCACCTCGCCCCGCACCCCATGCGGGCGCAGGACGCGGGCCACCAGAACGGTTTCGGGGAGGTCAGTCCTCGAGGATCTCGAGCTCATAGCGCACGCCGTCCCGTTCCCCGCGGGTATCGAGCAGGGTGCGCAGAGCGCGGGCGGTCCGCCCCTGGCGGCCGATCACCTTGCCCAGATCCTCGGGGTCGACCGAGAGCTCGAGCAGGGTCTCACGCCCCTGGGGGACCACCGCCAGATCGACGGCTTCCGGCCGGTCGACCAGCAACCGGACCAGCTCCTTGATCTCGTCGGGCAGCTCAGGCACTCTTCTGGGCTTTCTGGGTCTGGTGGAGAAGCTTCTTGACCGTCGGCGACAGCTGGGCGCCATGGCCGACCCAGTAGTCGATCCGGTCGCTTTTGAGGGTGACCTGGGCCGGCACCTTCGTCGGATCGTAGTGGCCGACCTCCTCGATCGCCGACGCGGTCGGGACCTGGCGCGAGTCCGAGACCACGACCCGGAAGAACGGATTGTTGCGGGCGCCCATCCGGCGCAGCCGAATCTTGAGCATCGTCTGACTACCTCCTCAAAGAGTTCTACAGTCTTTCTGGGCGCGGGCAGGATCGCACCACGGCCTGCTGCGCAGCGGAGCCCGCGCGCAAAGTGCGATAGCTTACCAGGAAAAAGGGCGATTGACGACCCCGGCCTCGTTCGGAGACCGTACCGAGAGGCTGCCCCGGCGGACACTGGAGGGTTTCCCGCGCTATCCTTATAGAGGTCGAGATCCAATTTCGGGTACAGGGAGAGGCCATGATCGGCCGAGTCGTCGGGAACTACGAGATCGTCGAGCGCCTGGGCGAGGGCGGCATGGGGACCGTCTGGCGGGCGGTCGACGTCATGCTGGAGCGCTCGGTGGCGATCAAGGCCATCCGGGCGGACCTCGCGGCGGAGCCGCAGATCGTCGAGCGCTTCCGCTCCGAGGCGAAGATCCTCGCCCGCGTCCACCATCCGGCGATCGCCACCATCTACAGCTTCTTCCGGGATGGCGGCGAGCTCTACCTCGCCATGGAGTTCGTGCGCGGCCGGTCGCTCGCCCGGGTCCTGGTCGAGGAGGGAGCCCTCGCCTGGCCGCGCGCCGTGGCGCTCACGGTCGGCGCCCTCGAAGGGATCGAGCAGGTCCACCGGACTGGGATCATCCACCGCGACCTGAAGCCGGACAATCTGATGCTCACCGAGGCCGGCGACATCAAGGTGATGGACTTCGGGATCGCACGGGTGGCCGACGCCCACCACCTCACCCGCACCGGCTTCATGGTGGGGACGCTGCGCTACATGTCCCCCGAGCAGTTGCGCGGCGAGAGCGTGGACCACCGCGCCGACCTCTACTCGCTGGGAGTCTGCCTCTACGAGATGCTGACCGGCCGCGTGCCGTTCCCGGGCGGCAGCGAATACGAGGCCATCCGCGCCCTCGTGGAGGACTCCCCGGTCCCGCCCGGCACGATCGTCCCCGGCATCCCCGCCTGGCTCGACCGGGTCGTCCTCACCGCTCTCGCCAAGACCCCCGAGGAGCGCTTCCAGTCGGCGGCGGCGATGGCCGAGAGCCTCGGCGAGGCCGGTCCCCGGGCGACGGCGGTCCTGGACGACCTGCCGACCCTCTTCCTGCGCGAGCGGCCGCGCCGGCGGGAAGTCCCGGCAGCCTCCACCGCCGCTTCTTCGGGATCGCCCGCTTCGGGAGGATCGGGGGCGCAGGGGGGACCCGCCCTCGCGGCGCTCCCCTTGAACCTCCCGCCGCCCGCCACCGGGACGAGCTCCTATCGGGCGGTCGGCCTCGGCCGCTCCCGGGGTCTGCTCCTCGGCCTCGGCGCGGCGGTTCTCTTCTTCGCCGTCGCCTTCGGCGTCGCCGCCCTCCTTCGTGGACGCTCCGCCGCGGAGGCTCCGGCGAGCCCAGCGAGCCCAGCCAACCCAACGTCGGCCACCACCTCCACCGCCACCACCTCGCCTTCTGCCCCGCCTGCCCCAGCGGCGGAGTCGGTGCCGGGGAGGGCGCTCCCCACGACCAATCCGGCGTTCCCTGCTCCTCAGCCCGCTTCACAGTCAAAGACCACCGCCCGCTCCACCCCCTCCGTGCCTTCTCCGGACGACTCCGCGGGGGAGAAGCCGGTGGCATCGGTAACCTCAGCGCCAGCGGCATCCCCCGCGCAGGCCAGCGAGGCGCCGATCGAGCTGCCGCCCTCCGGCTCCGGCCCGGACGAGGCGGCGATGGCGCAGCTGTCGCAGCTCGGCGACCAGCTGGACGCCGCCGCGGGCCGCCTCGCCGATGCCGCGAGCGATTTCTCCGGCCGCAAGAAGGATCGGAACGAAACCCTGACCGAGGCCGACGACAAGCTGAAAGACGAGATCGACGCCCTCCGCTCCGCCACCACCCGCTTCAACCGCCGGGTCAACGCGAGCGCTCTGCGCCGCGTCACCTGGCGCCTGCGGCGCGAGGGCGACGCCCAACGGCGGGTCGAGGTGGTCGCCCGCGTGCGCGAGATCGACGGGACCCTGGGGCGCATAGAGCGCCTGCTCGGCCAGGCCCGGGCGGACGCGCCGGTGCTCGCGGTCTGGCAGGAGGTCCGGCGGATCGGCCGGCAGATCAACCAGACCTGCCAGCGCTCCTGAAGGGAGAGAGCGCCTCCCGTCCCGACGGGAGAAGCCTGAAAAAATGCGGATTCTGGTCGTCGAGGACGAAGAGGTGCTGGCCGACGCCCTGGCCGAGGGTCTGCGCGACGAGTCGTATGCCGTCGACGTGGCGCGGCGGGGGAGCGAGGCCGAGGAGCGGATGGCGGTCAACACCTACGACCTCGTCATCCTCGACTGGACGATCCCGCCCGGCGCCGGCGCTCTATAGACGGGCCAGACGGGCTCGGATCTCGGCGAGCCGCGAGAGAGCGCTCTTGAGCTTCGCCGTCGTGGCCGGTGCGTCGCCCAGCCTACAGGTGTCGGCCGCCAGGCCCACCTCCTTGAGCGCTTCGCTCAACTGGAGCGCCACCGTGGCGTCGGGCGCCGCCCCCATTCTCCTGGCATTCTCGACCGCGGCGCTCAAGTTGACGCAGCCCAGCTCACCCTGCCCGATCTCTCTGACGCTCCGGATCGTCCCCTCCAGCTCGCGGGCGGTGGGCTCAAATCGGGTTGAGCCCCACAGCTTCAGCTCAGCCTTCCTGTCCGGCCGGAGCGCTCCATGGAAGTCCGCTTCCCGGGCAACCTGCTGTCCGGTCGATCGGTCGGCCGCCTGCGCCGCCAACTTCGCGCGCTCGGACTCCGCCCGCTCCTTCTCCTCCTGGAGCTGCTTCCACTCCCGCTGCTTGCGCGCATACTCACTCTCGGTAGGCGCCCAGGCGGGACCCGCCGCTTGGGCCGGACTCTCAGTAGCCTTGAGGAGAATCTGCAAACGGGCCTCCGCACTCTGGGCGACTTCCTTCTTCGCGCCGAATGGCCTCCCGGTAGGTCATAAGGGTGTGACCGAGCGGCTCCGTGGCGACGCCACAGAACGCGACCTGGGTCGCATACCAGTCCATGAGGATGGTGCGGATCTCTTGAGGACGGGAAGCGGCCACGGTCTTCATCCCATCCTGATTGTCCTGGATGCCGCGTTTCGCGGCGTCGATGAGGTTGGCATCTTCCCGGAGCCAGGCGATCTCACCCGATTCGACGCTTCCGCCGGCGTCGATCGCCTCGTTCCATTTGAGCGCCAGGGCCTCCGCGGAATCCGTACACGCCTTCTCGGTCTCGACGAGATGATCCCGAACGGCGGCGAAGTCGGGCCCGGGGGCGGCCACCGCAACGACGGCCAGCGGTGAGCTCGACGTCGTGGGGGCGGCAGGCGCGGGAGCCTCTGCTTTCGCCGTAGGCATGACCTTGCTGCGCCCACACGCCACGACGAGGAGGCCGGCGGCAAGAAATCGTACCGCCCGCGTCGATCGCCGCCGAGGTTCGCCCAGAATGCGCCGGACGACCATCGCTCGACGAGACTCGGCGTCTCGCCTCATTGCGGAACCTCATGGGGTCGCATGGCTCCATTCTACTCATCTTCCGTTCAGGCAGGCTTCTCTATCCGTCGGTCAACGACACCGGTACCTTCGCGACCTGCGGTTAGTCGAAGGCGTCGTTTTCCACTTGGACCCCGGCGAGGCGCAGGCCTCCCGGGGCGTTTTCGTCGAATCGTTTCGTCGAAATCGTTTCGTCGGCCGGTATGCCGCGACCGCTATACTCTCCCGAGATTCGAGGGAGATCCCATGAGCGTCGCCCCCACCCTAGAGCGCGCCGTGTCGCGTTGGCAGATCGTCGCCCTCGCCTTGAACAACGTCGTGGGGAGCGGCGTCTACCTGCTGCCGGCGGCGGCCGCGGCGGCGATGGGGGCGGCGAGCCTCTGGGCGGTGCTCGCCGCCGGCTTGGCCGTCCTCTTGGTCGTCCTCTGCTTCGCCGAGGCGGCGAGCCACTTCGACCGCGCGGGCGGCGCCTATCTCTACACCCGGGTGGCGTTCGGCGACTTCGTCGGCTTCCAGGTGGGTTGGGTCACCTGGCTGTCGAGCGTCGCCGCCTCGGCCGCGCTCTCGGCCGGCTTCGCCCAGGCCCTCTCCTACTTCTGGCCGGCGATGGCCGGCGGAGCCCCGCGGGCCCTCGCCGTCGCCCTGCCATTGATCGCCCTCACCGTGGCCAACGTCGTCGGCGTGCGCTCAGGGGCACAGACGGCGGTGACCCTCACCATCTTGAAAATCGTCCCCCTCGTCCTCTTCATCGGCGCCGGTCTCGCCTTCGCGTCGCCGGCCCGCTTGGCCGCCCAGCGGGCGACGGACGGCAACATCCCCGCCGGGATTTTGCTCCTGCTCTTCGCCTATTCGGGTTTCGAGAACACCGCGGCGCCGGCCGGCGAGTACAAGGACCCGCGCAAGAACGTCGCCTTCGCCCTCCTCACCCAGATCGCCATCGTCACCCTGATCTATTTCGCCGTCCAGTGGGTGGCCCTCGGCACGCTCCCCGAGCTCGCCCATTCGCCGACGCCGCTCGCCGACGCCGCCCACCTCTTCCTCGGCCCCTGGGGCGGCACGCTCCTCGCGATCGGCTCGGCGGTGTCGATCCTCGGCACCAACGGCAACCAGGTACTGGCCGGCCCGCGCTACGTCTTCGCCTTGAGCCAGGACGGCTTCGGTCCGGCGCTTTTGGCGCGCATCCATCCGCGCTACCACACCCCGGCGGCGGCGATCCTCATGCAGAGCGCGATCGCCCTGCCTCTCGCCCTCACCGGCTCGTTCGCCCGGCTCGCCTCGACCTCCATGCTGGCGCTCATCGCCACCTACGTGGGGACGGCCTGGGCGGTGCCGGTGCTCCGCCGGAAATTCGCCGGGCAGCCGGTCGGCTTCCGCCTCCCCGGCGGTCCGCTCATTCCGATCGCCGCCATCCTCCTCTGCGGCGCCCTGGCGTGGAGCGCGACCCTTACCGACGTCGTGGCCGGCGCCGCCGCGGTCGTCGTCGGCTGTGTCCTCTACTTCTTAAGGCGGCCGCCGATCCCGCCGACTCCGCCGATCACCGAAGCCGTGGCCCCGCAGGCGGTCCGTTGAGCGTCACCGTCCAAGGCGGCGCCGGAGGCCCGAGCCTCGACCGCGCGGTGTCGCGCTGGGAGATCGTCGGCCTGGCCTTGAACGACGTCGTGGGGAGCGGGGTCTATCTGCTGCCGGCGGGAGCGGCGCTCCTCCTCGGCTGGGCGAGCCTCTGGGCGGTGGTGGCGGCGGGGATCGCGGTGCTCCTCCTCGTCCTCTGCTTCGCCGAGGCGGCGACCCATTTCGACGGCCCGGGGAGCGCCTATCTCTACGCCCGGACAGCCTTCGGCGACTTCATCGGTTTCGAGGTGGGATGGATGACCTGGCTCGCCCGGGTGGCCTCGGTGGCTTCGCTCTCGGCCGGCTTCGCCCAGGCCCTCACCTACCTCTGGCCGGCGGTCGACTCCGGGGTCGGACGGACGATCGCGATCGTCCTCTCGCTCACGGCGCTCACCGTGATCAACGTCGTCGGCGTGCGCTCGGGGGCGCGGACGGCGGTCTTCCTCGCCATTTCGAAGATCATCCCGCTCCTCGTCTTCATCGGCGTCGGCGTGTTCTTCGCCTCGATGGCGAACGTCCTCGCGTCCCACCCGCCCGCAGGCTGGTCCCACCACCTGGGCGAGGCGACGCTCCTCCTCCTCTACGCCTACGCCGGCTTCGAGAACACCGCCGCCCCGGCCGGCGAGTTCAAGAACCCCCGCCGCGACATCCCCTTCGCCCTGATCGCCCAGATCGTCATCGTCACCCTGATCTACACCGCCGTGCAGTGGGTGGCGCTCGGCACGCTCCCCGACCTGGCCCATTCGAAGACCCCGCTCGCCGACGCCTCGCACCTCTTCCTCGGCTCGTGGGGAGGGCTGCTCCTGACGATCGGCGGCGCGCTCTCGATCCTGGGGACGAACAGCAATACCGTCCTCACCGGCCCGCGCTACCTCTTCGCACTCGCCGAGGACGGCTTCGGACCGCGGGCGCTCGCCGCGGTCCATCCCCGCTTCCGCACCCCGGCGGTCGCGATCGTCGTGCAGAGCCTGATCGCCCTGCCGCTCGCGCTCACCGGCTCGTTCGTGGGCCTGGCGGCGCTCTCGGTCATCGCCCGCCTGGTTTCCTACGTGGGGACGGCGGCCGCGGTCCCGGTGCTCCGCAAGAAGATGGGGAACGACCACCAGAGCCTCCGCCTCCCGGGCGGGCCGCTCATCCCCGTGGCCGCCTGCCTGGTCTGCGTGGCCTTCCTGAGCAACGCGACGATCACCAACCTGATCGCCGGGGCGATGGCCCTGGTCGCCGGGCTGCCGATCTACTTTTTCCGAAAAAGAACGCGGGCTTGATTCGAACGATCCCCTGCTAGACTAGGAAGATGAAGATACAAACGACCTCCCCCGAACTCGTCGTCCGCGACGGAAAGCCGGTCGCGGTGATCATCGGCATCGAAGAGTATCGGGAGTTGCTGGAGCGGCTCGAAGATCTGGACGACCTGAAAGCGCTGGACGAGATGCGGCGAGAACCGCTGAAGCTGCGGCGTCTAGAAGACTTCCTCGCCGAGTACTCACCGGATGCATGACGTCCTGCTGGCGCCGCAAGTCGAGAGAGAATTGAAGCGGCTGCCAGCGACATTTTCCATCGCATCATCGTCGAAATCAAAGCGCTGGCGCAAACGCCGCGCCCTCCAGGTTGCCGCAAGCTGAGCGGGTCGCGAAACGACTACCGTATCCGCGTCGGCGACCACCGCATTGTGTACCAGGTGAACGATGCGGAAAAAGAGGTGCAACGGGTTCGTCATCGCCGTGAAGCCTATCGGTAAGGGCCCGCGGCCCTCTCCGGCGCGGCCTCCCCGGTCACTTCTCTGCTCGAAGCCGATTTACTCTCGCTCTACTTCTGGAAGCTGCGTTTAGGGGCTGCTCCTGACGGTCGGCGGCGCGCTCTCGATCCTGGGGACGAACAGCAATACGGTCCTCACCGGTCCGCGCTACCTCTTCGCGCTCGCCGAGGACGGCTTCGGGCCGCGGGCGCTCGCCGCGGTCCATCCCCGCTTCCGCACTCCGGCGGTCGCGATCGTCGTGCAGAGCCTGATCGTCCCCGGAGGGCTCAAGCCACGGCAGGCGTGCAGGCTGGCTCCCGTCTGCGCCCGGGATGAGGCCAAGACGGGGTTGTCGAGCGGCACAAGAACGGTCCGATTCAGCGAAAGGATTCGGACCCATTACGCCCATGATGCCGGACGCCGGAGAACATAGCCGTCAGGCTTGGTAACAACTTCGGGCAACTGGCTTTTGGCCAACTTTGCCTTATGTATTTGCATGTACGCGCTTGCCGACGCGCCAAGATGGGCAGAGTTTCGCCTTGGAGGAAAAGCAATTACTACACGCTTGCCGAACAACTTTATCGTCTTCTCGACAGCTGGCGTGAGATCACTATCTCCGGAAACTAGCAATGCGGTATCGAACTCATCCACCGAGGCCGAAGAGAGCATCTCGACCGCGATGTTTACGTCTGTCATCTTTTCGCTGGAGTGCTTCCACTGCGCTTTACACGAACGACAGGTGGCGATATTCGTCTGGTAGTGGCCGAAGTGGACTCTGCAATCGGGCAGCGTCTCGTATGCCTCAAGAAGAGTCTTTTGTCGATCGTGCTTCGATCCCGGTCCATTGATTCTGGCGGTAAAGTATCGGACACCAACGGAACACTGGTGGGGTTGACACAAGTTGGCTACAAGCTGAGAGACATCGAGCCACCGAAGCGACCCATAACCGGCTTCACGAAGCCCGAAGTACAGGTTGAAGCCATCAACAAACCCTAGCACTCTCTCCACGAATCCTCCTCACTCGCTACTTGACTGTAGGGTGGTAGTAGCCTATGCTTCCCGCATCGAACAGCCCCGGTGCTAGTACCATCGGGCCAATAGCCCTCGGAAACGAGGGCTATTTCTTTTTGCGGCCATCCTGCCCTACTCCGAGAACACCGAACCAGAGAAGGACTCCGTCGCTGTCTCCCTCGGTCGCGAGGGCCCGTTAATGTCAGCAGCCGGTCGGTCAATCGTGTAAGTAGGGCTACGAACAACGGATGCGTTGATGTCAGTATAGTCTACTGACATTTCGCGCTACGCCCTCCACCAGTTCCGTGGAGCGCCAGAACTTGACCACGCGCAGACTTGGTCGCTCTCCTACCGAACGCCAGCAGCCATAAGACGAGGTCAAAGTGAGCCACTACCCGAATTCGAGACAGAGGGTCTCGAATTCCTTCCCAAGTGCCTCGGATTCCTTCCCGAGCGCCTCGGATTCCTTCCCGAGTACCTCGAATTCCTTCCCGAGCGCCTCTAATTCCGGTACTGTCCTAGTTTGAAATCCGGGGGCGGTACGAGCCCCGCTCTTTGCCCTCGGCGGTCGGCAGAAGAGCGATCAAATCCTCGATCTTGAGAACCTTCGACGTGACTCCGGCCGCCATGGCCGGGGTGCAACGGATGGTCTGGTGAATCCGGCAGAAGTTGTAGTAGCACAGGAACAGGCCGAGCGCTGCGGTGTGATTCGCCAGCCGCTTGCTGTGGGCGTTCGTGAGCCTGGTATAGCGGCGGATGCCCATCCTCAGTGTCAGGTTATGGCGTTCAACATAAGAACTTGAAACATGCTTCGGGTCGGGGCAACCCACTACCGCGTGCTTCTGTGTCCCCAGGCAATCGGCCGGGCTGTAGCGGACCTCTGAGCCTTCCGCGCTCGGGCCATAGACCTTGACCAGCTGGGCAAAGTCGATGCCCCCACCGAAGGCATCCTCTACGGCGGAGAGGTACATTTTGTGTCCGTCCGTCGTGAGCTGCACCCGGTTGACCAGCCGGCCGGCCAGATCCTGCATGAAGTCCGTCGCGGTCCCGGCGTCCCGCGAGCCGACAAGGAAGGTAGGAATCAGCTTCGTATCGGCATCGACCGCCGTAAACGCCCAGAGGTCCCCGAAGCCGAAGGTGCCCTTCTTGTCGGCGGGGACGTTCTTCGCTTTGGCGTAGCAAAAGGCCCAAACCTCGTCGACCTGGAGGCGCTTGCAGGTCAGGTTCCGGAGGGTCTCATCCATGTACCGGATGCAAGCTTCCCCGAGTTCAAGGGAGAGCTTGCCTACGGTGTCCTTAGAGACGTTGACCATCCGGGCGGTCGCCCGGACGCTCATGCCTTCGATGAGGGCGGAGACGATCTGGACTCGCTTCGCGGCGCTGAGCACGTTTGCCATACTAGACATTATGCTTGAGATCGACCTGGGAGTCAATACCTATCTCACGTGCACCGAACTGTTTAGGGAAGATCTCTCGCTCTTAGTGCTATTTGGGAATAACTATTGCATGCGCAGGCTTTTATGGGTGTAGGGGGAAGATTCTATTGGACTTCTTCAGTACTTGGTGGATAGTATGATGTCCCGGAATCTCCCGGTGAGGGCACTCTATAACCTGGTGTTGGCACCCGCAGGGAGGCGCCAGACTACTATTGCGCCGATTCGACCTGGGAGCCCCGTATTATGCCTTTTAAGCTTCGCATACCCGACAGCTATGTCGCTCCCTTAGCAGCGTTAGCCCAACTTACGCCGGATGAGTTGGCAGCCTTCATAGAAGCCATCCGCGGGCAAGAGCCCACCCTTGACGTAGTAGAGCTCACTCGCTTGATCGCTACTCGGCTATCTGTCGACCGAAAGCGAATGGACGGCATTGTCCGCTTACTCGCCCGACTTCAGGTCGTACGCGAAGATAAGAATCTCTCGATTGGCGAGTTTCTGAGAGCTTTGCGCGCCGCAATCGAGCAGAGCGGTAAAGATGAGCTTCACCCGTCCAACTGGGAAGCTTTTGAGAGCGCCATTACTGAAGCTCTCTCGGGAACCAACGCACTTGCCCTTTCCTCTAAAGCTTTCCGCGTAATGGCAGAACACTCTCATCTTTATTGTTCGGCAAAAGTGCTGACCGATCTAAGGCCAATTTTCCGATCTGATGTCGATCAAGGTCCCGCCACCTTCGTGGCCGTTCACACTTTACGACTCACTTACCATGAGAGCGAAGAGCACAAAGAATTTTTTGTTGCTCTTGACAGAGGAGATATAGAGCTACTTGCCGCCGCGCTAACTCGGGCACTCGAAAAAGAAGCCTCACTGAGAACCTTCGCTTCAGAGAAAAGTATTTCGATTCTTAAGAGGTGACGCCATGAATTCCGCTCAAGCGATATGGGATTTAAACGAAACCGATGAGGAGTCGGACGATTTGGCTATGGAACGCTACGGACTTGAGTATCACCCGACTAAGTGCCCACGATTTAGGGTCGGGTCGGATGCTTGGGTGGCTTCCGGCAGCTCTGAGTGGTATGACTACTCTGAGGCGTTGCATGTCCTGACAGCGACCGACGATATCGTGGAATGTGCATCTTATTTTGCGAAGCTGTCGTCTTTGCAGCGTGAGATTCAGCTGGCATGGGCTAACGAAGAATCCAATGAACGCTTGGCCACCTTGGCAAGAGAATGGAAGAGAAGCCGCCGGAAGACAAGCAGTTCAGTTCTTAAAATGGTGATGCTTCCTTCTTACCAAAGAATCGTGGGGACGGGGCGGACGGCTATTCCTTTCCTTCTCCGAGAATTGCAACGGGAGCCCGATCACTGGTTTTGGGCGCTTAATGCGATAACCGGAGAGGATCCCGTCCAAGAGAACGATCGCGGCGACCTTCATGCCATGGCGAATGCTTGGCTTGATTGGGGCAAGCAGCATGGATACATCTGAGCTTCTTGCTATATTCCCAGGGCTTAATGATTGCTTGTGGAGTAAGACTAGCCCTGAAGCGCTAACCTATAACTGCATATCGTGGGCCGTGGGTGATCAAAGGCGCCGTTGGTGGGAGCCGGTTCCGTCGTGTTACTGGCCTCCCGGTGTTCCCCGTGAGAATACAGTAGAAGCCTACCAAAAAGCGTTTGAAGCAAGTGGTTTTGCAGTATGCACGAATGCCGACCATGAGCCCGGATTCGAAAAGTTGGCTTTGTACGCTATCGGCACGGAACCGCAACATGCCGCGCGCCAGCTTCCGAGCGGATCATGGACCAGCAAGATCGGCTCTGCGGATGACATCGAGCATGAGACCTTGGAGTCTCTAGAGGGCGAGGATTACGGGAAGGTGATTCTCTTTATGCAACGGCAAGCGAGCAGCTAAAGCTAGGATTCTTTTTTCCATCGCGCGTTCGCGGCATGCTGGGCTATTTCTCTCCGGCGCTCGGCGGAGAGATTGGATGCACGAGCATGGCCGCCCTTAATGCCCCCGAGCGTGCCTCGTGCAACAGCCGCGGGACTTTTTTTCCGCTCATCTTCTACGGGTGGAGCTTCCCCAATGATTTCCAAGTAGACTTGGTGGGCGGCTTGGACGGGGTCTCTAGATCTCTTGGGACGAGACGTCATGTCCTTTATGATAACACGGGGCGACCCCGGGAGGAGCCGCCCCTTCCTACCCTACATCGCTTCCCTCCTGTGCCGCTCGACAACCCCCGCCGTCGTGGCGTCGTCCCGAGCGTAGACGGGTGCCAGCTCGGAAGCGAGCGCTTTGCACTGCCGCGCCGTCCTCAGCGTGGCGATTACCTTCCCGGTCGGGATGTGTACCAAGGTGCGCTTCTGGAATCCCTGGCGCCTGCCGTGGCTTGAACCCTCGAACTCACCGAACGGCGCCGAGACCATGCCGTGAATCTCGACCGTGGAGCCGTCCATGAGGTGGACCTTGAACCGGCCCCGGTGCCACGCCAAGGGGAGCGGCTGGCCGGCCCTGGCGCGGGCCTTCATGTGGAGGTCCGCCGCTTCCGCAAGCCAGGTGCCGACCGCCCGATGGCCGGCAGACTCTGCGGCTTGCTTCCACCTGGCGGCTTGCTCGGCGTTCGCCGCAACGGTGAAGTGCGCGACTTTGAGAGCGCCGCTCATACCTTCCTCCCTTTCTCGATAATGGCCGCCATCTCCTGGCAGTGCTTCAAAGAGTGGAACGTCACGAGGAGCTGACGGTTCGGCAGGTACAGGAGGGAGAACGTCTTTTTGTTGAGTGCCGCCGGGCCGAAGCCGTCCCCCCGGAAGATGGCGTAGGGCTCGGCCTGCCATCCCCGCGTATCGACCGTAGAGCCGTCCGGGAGGTCGACGTTGACGGTCCCCCGCCTCCAGGCCAGCGGGAGCGGCTCGCCTGCCCTGGCATTGACGTAGGCGTCAACTGCGAACGCTATCCAGGTCCGGACAGAGCGGAATCCCTCCTCTTTCGCCGCCCACCTCCACTCGGCGGATTGATCGGCGGAGGGGCTGAGAGTGATGCTGGCGGTCTTCATCCCTTCCATCGTGCCATCGCCTCCTTCCTCGCCTTGTCCTCGGCGATCTTCTCCCGGCGTTTCTTCTTGCGCAGCTCGCGCTCGGCCTGGAGGATCGTGCGGCGGACCTCCTTCAATCCGCGATGGTTTTTGATGAAGTACTCGGCCGCCAGGAGGAGGAACGTGGGCATGCCAAGCCCCGGCCCCCAAATCTCCGAGTAGGCGATGCGGTACCGCCAGCGGTCGTAGTCGTCGTCAACGTGGACGGTGAACTTCGTCGGGGAGTAGGTCCCGAGACAAGCCTTCGCCCGGGCGAGGTTGGTGTGAGTCGGCGCGTATGCATACTGTGGCCGGCTCATCCGTCAGACCTCCTCGAATTCGATGCCGAAGCGAGCGCTCGGCTGGGCGTTGACGGTGAGGACTTCCCACTGCTGTTCCTCGGGTGCGTCGTCGGGTGCGTCCCACTGGCGCCAGTAGACGAACCACCTCCCCAGGGCGTAGGAGACGGCTAAGCCGCATTCGTCAGCGTCATACTTCTGGTACCACTCGCCGGCTTGCTTCGCGGCGAGGATCTCGCCCGGCTCATGGGTGAAGTGGATTTTCACGACAGCGTCATAGATGGCGCGGCGGGTGGCCTCCGTGGTTTGGGTTAGGTCGATCGGTGGGGGGAGTGATGGCGGGATAGACTTCCGGCGGTCGGGCATGGGTACTCTCCGTGCTCGGCAAGGTCCCGGGCGTTGGCTAGACCCCTTCGCTCGGGACCGCTTCCTGTGTAGGAGAGGGGAGCGGTTCCCCCCTTACAGGGGGAACCTTAACGCCGAAGGTTGGGCGGGAATTAGGCGAATTTCAAAATAGGACAGTACCCTAATTCCTTCCCGAGTGCCTCGGATTCCTTCCCGAGCACCTCGGATTCCTTCCCGAGCGCCTCGGATTCAATCCCGAGGGCCTCGAATTGAATCCCGAGGGCTCTGGCGGGCGCCAGAGACGCTCAAATTCCTTCCCGAGGGCTTCTGGCGGAATTCCGAGGGCTTTTGGAGGGCTCCGCAGGCGCTTTTCCGCGCTCGGGGAGGGGTGGGGCGAGAACCGCGGAAGCTGCGGCGTCTCGGAGACGGCCTGGCCGAGGACTCGCCGAAGGCAGAAGGGCCCGCGCGGCACTCTCCGGCGCGGGCCCCCTCGTCGCTCCTCGGTTTGAGCCGACTTACTTCTCGCTCTACTTCTCGTTCTACTTCTGGAGCTGCGTCTCCAGGTTGATGTGGATCTTGATGTCCTCCGAGAGGATGAAGCCGCCGGCGTCCAGGGCGACGTTCCAGACCATGTCGAAGTCCTTGCGGTTGATCTTGGTCGTCGTCTCGAAGCCCGCCTTGTCGTTACCCCAGGGGTCCCGGGCGGTGCCGAGGTAGGTGACCGGCAGGGTGATTTCCTTCGTCACCCCGTGCATCTCCAGGTTCCCGGTCACGTCGTAGACCTCCTCGTCGCCGTCGTCGCCCCGCTGGGTGGAGGGGCGGATGGCGGTCGAGCGGAAGACGATCTCGGGGAATTTCTCGACGTCGAAGAAGTCGGCCGAGCGCAGGTGGGTGTCGCGGTCGGCGTTGGCGGTGTCGATGCTCGCCGCCTTCACCCGGAACTCGACCGAGGAGGCCTCGGGGTTCGCGGTGTCCATGCGGATCGTCGCCGCGTAGTCGTTGAAGCGACCGCGGACTTTGGTCACCAGGTGGCGGACCGTGAAGGCGACCTCCGAGTGGGTGAGATCGAGGGTATAGACCTTGACCGTGCCGGGGGTGGTATCCGTGGAGGGGGAGGAAGGGGTGGAAGCGGTGGGGATCGTGCTCATGGATTCTCCTCTCGTTCTGGTGTCGTCCGGATCATTGATGAGTCATGCATCGGGCGCAAAAAAAGACTAATTGTGGCCGGCGCGGATCGTCGTCAGCAGCTCGAGCAGCCTCTGCTTGTCGTCGGGGCGGAGCATGGCGACGCCGGCTTCGTCGGCCTCGTCCATGTCGGGGTCGAGCTGCGCCAGGAGAGTGCGGCCGGTCGCGGTCAGCCGGCAGAGCACCTGGCGCCGGTCGCTCTCGCCCCGACAACGGGCGATGAGGCTCTTCGCCTCCAGCCGGTCGAGGAGGCGGGTGACTCCCGGGGTCTGCTCGATCATGCGCTCCGCGATCGAGAGCGTCGGCAGGCCATCATCGCCGGCGCTGCGCAGGATGCGGAGGACGTTGTACTGCTGGAGCGTGATGCCGTGCGGCTCGACCACCCGGGAAAGGTGGCGGCGCAACACGTCCGCCGTGTGCAGCACGGCGATCACCGACTCCTGCCCCCGCGAGCGAAAGGGACGTTCCTGCTGGAGCTCCTTCTGGAGCGAGCTGCGTTCGTCGGCCACAGGAGAAAGACTACACAACACTAATTCATATGTCAACCATTGACCTGGTCGGCAATCTCCAGATCCTCGTACACTGAGTCGAGCACGGCGCGGATGCGCGCCTCGTGGGCGGCCTCGGAGGGAGTGCCGTTCATCACCAGGGCGACCGCGAGACCGGCTTCGGGATCGGCGAAGGCGGTCGACGAGCGATAGCCGCTGTGGCCGAAGGTGCGGGGCGAGCAGAGCCGGCCGTAGCCGTAGGGGACGGTCTCGATCCCGTAGCGCTTCGAGTCGAGGATGAACCCCAGGCCCCAGTCGAGCTCATGCTTGAAGGTCAGGTCGACCATCCCCACGCGGTGGCGGGCGGTCAGGGCCTCGACTGCCTGCGGCGAGAGTACCCGGTGGCCGTCCAGGGTGCCGCGGCCGAGGAGCATCCGGTAGAAGCGGGCGAGCTCGCGCACCGGCCCGTAGCCGTTCCCCCCGGGGTGGATGCCGGTGAGCCGTGCTTCGGCTGTCCAGCTGTGCTCGCGGGGCGGCGCCCCCTCGGTGTTGTAGAGGACCCCCAGCCGCCCGGCCGCGGCGTAGGCCCGGTAGCGCTCGACCGGCATGCCGATCCAGCAGTCCGCCATTCCTAAGGGGAGGAAGATCGCCTCGCGCACGTAGCGGTCGAAGGGGAGCCCGGAGAGCCGGTGGACGATTTCGCCCAAGATGAACCAGGAGGAGGCCAGATGATAGCCGGCCTTTTGTCCCGGCACCCAGCGCGGCTCCGGTTTCGAGCCCGCGATGCGGGCCACGATCTCCTCCCAGGAGGCGGCGGGCCAGCCGGTGTCGAGCATCCGGATGCCGGCGGTGTGGGTGAGGAGGTGGCGGAGGGTGATCCCCTCCTTGCCGTGGGCGGCGAACTCCGGGAGGTGGCGGGCCACCGGATCGTCGAGCTCCAGAAGGCCGCGCTCCCAGAGCTGCGCCACCGCCACCGCCGCTACCGGCTTGGTCGAGGAGAGCCAGAGCATCAGGTGGTCGGGGGTGAGCGGCTCGCCCGGCCGGTTCTCCCCCAGGGCGGCGTCGGCGACGACCTCGCCCCGCAGATCGACATGGAGCTGGGCGCCCCGGTGGATGCCCAGATCGAGGCCGGCCTCCAGGGCCTGGCGGGTGCGCGGCAGCCGCGCCCAGGGGTCTCTCGTTGCGCTCGTCATCCGTCTGCCTCTCCTCTCTCCTCGCCGGTGATCATGTCAGAGACGTCCAGGCCCGCTGATTCCCGCGTCCCCAGACAGAGCCTGCCTCTCTTTCGTATACACGGGTGTATCGAAGGAGGAAACCCGATGAACGGCTCCATGTCCCTGTGCCGGCTCGCGTCCGTCTTGCTGCTGGCGACGCTCGCCACCCGCCCCGCGGCGGCGGGAATCGACCGCTTCACCCCGACCGGTCCCCTGAACGGCGATCTCGCGACTCTCGTGATCGACCCCTCCGTGCCGGGCAGCCTGCTCGCCATGACGATCAGCGACGGGATCTTCAAGAGCGTCGACGGCGGTTCCACCTGGGCCTGGTCCGGGGCCGGTCTCGCCCGCGGGCCGCAGGGGATGGTCGGCGATCCGTCGACTCCAGGGAGCGTCTACGTCCTCACCGACACCCAGGTCTTCCACAGCGCGGACGGCGGGATGCGCTGGACGCAGGTCGCTGCCGGCCAGAACTTCTCGACCCCGTTTACGCCGCACCTCCACTTCCTCCCCCGCCTGACCCTTCTCCCCGGCGGCCCGGAGACGCCGCCAACGATCCTCTGGACCGGCGTCCAGAGCGTGCAGCGGAGCGGCGACGGCGGGGTGACCTGGAGCACGGTCTTCACCTCGGAGTTCCTCTCGAACAACTGGGAGCCGGTCGCCGATCCGACCGACTCGCGGCGGGTCTGGCTCGTCCCTCCCGGCGGCGGCCTGATGAGAAGCACCGACTCGGGGCAGAGTTGGGCACCGGTATCGAGCTTCCCCGCGCCGCAACTCGCCGCGGTCCTCGTCCTCCCGACCGCCCCGGCGACGATTTTGGCCGCCTCCGGTTCCCTCTATAAAAGCACCGACGATGGCGCCACCTGGAGGGCGCTCCCGATGAGCGTGGTGCCCGTGGCGTACGAGCCGCAGACGCCATCTTTCGTCTACGCCTTCAGCAACGCCTTCCTCGTCAGCGCCGACGCCGGCGAGACCTGGACGCCGCGGAAGGTCCCACCGCCGGGCTCCTTGCTGCCCGTCCCGGGCACGCGCACTCTCTACGCGGTCGGCCAGAACGAGATTTCCATCAGCCTCGACCGCGGCCGGCACTGGTCGCTCGCCACCACCTCCGGCCAATCCCCGATTCCGCTCCTTGAAACGGCTTTCCCCGTCCGGCTCCGCTTTCAGCCGGGCGACCCGGCCACGGCCTACGCGATCACCGGCAACCGCGCCTTCAGGAGCCTCGACGGCGGCGCCAGCTGGGCGAGCTTCGCGGCCGATCCGCTGCTCCCGTCGACCGCGGCCCAGGACTTCGCGATCGATCCCGGCGATCCGGCCGTCCTCGATCTGGCGACCAACGAGGGGGTCTTCCGCTCCGCCGATTCCGGGGCGAGTTGGGCCCGCACGACATCGCAGAGCTTTCTCCGCCTCGACTTCGCCGGCCGGACGCTCCTGGGCGCCAGTTGTGGCGTCGAGCGCAGCACGGACGGCGGCTCTACCTGGAGAGTCGCCCTGCCCTGCCCGAGCCCCGGTAGCGGGAACCCGCGCCAGATCGACCGGCTGACCGTCGACCCCAGGAACCCCAACGTCGTCTACGCCTCTGGATTCGACGTCGCCCCGGCAGGCGTGGCGGCGCCCCCCCGCATCTGGCGGAGCCTCGACAACGGCGCCGTCTTCAAGGTCTTCGTTCCCGACGGCAACGTGCTGGCCGTCGATCCGACCCGGTCCGGGCGGCTCTACGTGGCACGGCCCGCCGGCCTGCAGAGGAGCGACGACAACGGCCGCACCTTCCGGACGATCGCGAGCTTCCCCGCCGGCCTCGGGAAGGATTTGAGCGTCCTCCTGGTCGATTCCGCGACGCCCTCCACCCTTTATGCCGCCTCGACGACTCAGGGGGTCTGGCGGAGCACGAACGGCGGCGCGACCTGGGCGCCGATCAACGCCGGCCTCGCTCGCTACGGCGATCTCGCGGCCCGGGACCTCGTCCTCCATCCCACGGTACCCCATCTCCTCTACACTTCGGTCGCCACGGGTTTCCTGGAGGTCAGCCGGCTGACGGAGCCCTGAGAGGCTGTGAGAAATCGTCCTGCCTAAGGGTAAGGGGTAGAGACGCCCAGCCGCGACCTCGGACCTTTCCCAGACCACGACCGCCAGGGCGTCTCTGGACTGCGGAGACGCCCTGGCAGCAGGGATTCTGTCTGATCGCAGCAGGACAGAAAAAATCCCGAGCGGTACGGAACCGCCCGGGACTTTGAACCCTCGAAAACGAGCGCGCCGGCGTGCCGGCCCGTCGCCCTACATTTTGTGCTTCATGCCTCCACCCATCTTGCCCGAGATGTCCTCGACGCTCTTCAGGTGGTCCTGGAGGGTCGGGAGGGTCGTGCCGGCCCAGGACTTGACGTCCGAATCGCCCCCGCTCTTCGACTCCTTCTCGAACTCGGAGACGTCCTTTTTGTGATCCTTGACCATCATCTTGACGTAGGCGTGGTCGAAGTCGGCGCCGGTCATCTTGGCGAGCTTGTCCATGTCCTTGTGCTGCGACTTGTCCATGTCGGCCGGCAGGGTGACGCCCTTGGTCTGCGCCAGCTGCTTCAGCTGATCGTTGGCCTTCGAGTGGTCGTCGACCATCCGCTGGCCGAAGGCCTTGACGTCGGGATCCGTGGCGTTGGCCGCCGCGAGCTTGCCCATCTCGACCTCCTCCATCCCACCCATGGCCGCTTTCATCATGAACTCCTTGTCCTTGTGGCTGACCTTGCCCATCATGCCCTTGTCCATCGAGTCATGATGCATCGAGCCCATGCTGCCCGTAGTGTTGCTGCCGGAGGTCGTGCCGGTGTTCTGCGCGATCGCCGGCGTCATCGCGGTGAGGAGTCCAGCCACCGTAACGGCGGCAATCCCGGTGAGTTTCTTGTAAGTCATCGCGTCTCTCTCCTTATAGGTGAAATGTCTCGTGGCTTGACACGACAAGCGGAGGGTTTCCTCCTACCGTCATGTCTTCTTATTTAGAGCAAGAAGAGTGCCATGCAGTGAGGGCACACCTCTTGCACCATCTTCCGGATAACCCGACGTTCCGGGCCGAAATACTTCTCAAAGGGAGAACACCCATGGCTACCACTACTACGACGAACCTTGAGACCTTGAACAGCCTGCTGCGCGGCGAGATGTCCGCCCTGGAGACCTACCGCCAGGCGATCGAGAAACTGGACGACGCCAAGGCACCCGGCTCCGCCGAGCTCCATTCCCTGCGCCGCGACCACCGGGACGCCGCCGACGCGCTCTGGCACCATCTCGAAGGCCACGGCGAGAAGCCGTCCGAGACCTCGGGCGCCTGGGGCACCTTCGCCCAGGCGGTCACCGGGACCGCCAAGCTGTTCGGCAACACGGCAGCCTTGAAGGCTCTGAAGGAAGGGGAGGAGCACGGCGTCAAGGATTACGAGGCCGCGCTCAAGGACGAGCACCTGCCGGCGGAGTGCAAGAACCTCATCCAGGGCCAGCTCCTGCCGAAGCAGCGCGAGCACATCGCCGTGATCGACAAGCTGATGGCCCGCCAGTAGCACCGTGAGAGCGAGAACGAAAACAGGCCGGTGGCATAACTGCCGCCGGCCCGTTCCCGTCGCTTTGAAATCCTGATCGATTCGCCGCTACGACCGGCTCTTTTCCCGCGGCAAAAACTCCTCGTAGACCGCCTTCCGGAGCAGGGAGGGCGACAGCATTCCCTGGGAGAGCAGGAAGTCGTGGTACCGCTGGCGGTCGAAGCGCTTGCCGAGGATGCGCTCGACCTCGGTCCGCAGCTCCATCAGCCGGGTGTAGCCGCAGAAGTAGGCGGTCGCCTGGCCGGGCGCCCAGAAGGTGTAGCGCTCGACCTCCTGGAGAGCCATTCCCTCCGACAGCATGACGTCCTCACGGAGCACCCGGGTCGCCTCTTCGCGGGTGATGGTGCCCTGCTGCAGCCCGGGATCGAGGATCGCCCGGGCGGCACGCTGCAAGCGCGCCTGGAGCGCCGCGAGCTGACCGTCGAGCGGCTCGTAGGGCTTGGCCTCCGCTTCGGCATAGAGGGCCCAGCCCTCGGCGTTCACCGAGTTGAAGCTGAAGATGGCGCGCGCCTTCGACACTCCCTTTTCGACCATCGCCGAGAACTGCAGCTCGTGCCCCGGCCGCCCCTCGTGGGCGGTGAGGGTCCAGGAGATGGCCTTCGAGGTGAAGTCGTCGAGCGTCAGGGTGCCTTTGCCGCCCTGGCCGGGGATTTTGAGCGGCAGCACGAACTCGCCCGTCTCGCCGGTGTTGCCGATGAGGCGCGGCGGTTTCATGTTGGGCGCCGGGGTCTGGGCGCTCTCCGCCGCGCTCGCCAGGCGCACCTTCATCGGCCGGTCCGGGAGGCTGACGATGTGCTGGGTGCGGATGATCTCCTCCATGTCCTTGATGCGCTGCTGGTAGAGCGGCAGGATGGCCTCGCCCACCACCTGCTCTTTGTGGAGCTCGGCGAGCACACCCCGGTAGTCGGTGACGGTATAGCCCTTCTCCTTGGCGACGAGCGGCGCCAGGGTCGCCATCTCGTTCTGGATCTCCCGAAAGGCGACCTCGGCGCGGCGCACCAGCTCCTCGACCGGCATGTCGACCCCGACCTGCTTCAGGGAGAACGCATAGAGCTCCGGCGGCTGGCGGAAGTCGGTCCGCGCCTTGGGCAGGATCTCCTTGCGGACGAAGTCGTTGTAGGCCTTCATCTGGACCTTGAGCTTCGCCAGCGGCTCCTGGTACCCGGCGATCTTGTACTTTTCGAACAGCGGACCGATGCCGTCGATGTAAGTGTCGCCGTTACCGAGGTTCTTCTCGACCTCGTCCTTGAACGGATATTGGAGACCGGGCTTCTCCCGGCTGCGGATGAAGTCCTCGGCGAGGCGGGTGATCGGAGTGGTGCCGGGCGCCAGGCCGGCGTACTTCTTGAGCCGGACGAGCGCCGCCGGCCGGCGGTTCGGCTCGACCTGGTCGTCCAGGAGGGCGCGGAGGCCCTGGAAGACGGCCTGGTTGATGTCGAAGAACGGGATCTGGTATTTGTCCGAGATGCGCGTCCCCTCGACGTTCTGCTCCGCCGCGTCGATAAGGATCTCCAGGTCCTGGCGGACATTGGGGTCCTTCTCCTCGGCGAGCCGCTGCTTCAAGATCACCACCGTCTTTTCGACGTCGGCGATACCGCGCTCGATGAAGCCGGGTTTCAAGTCCAGGATCTGCTCGTCGAGGCCGTCGACCCCCATCTGTCCCGCGCCCTCGGGGCTCTGGCGGGCGAGCACGTCGATCAGGAGCTGCGTATTCTGGTCGCTCTTCGCGATCCAGGCCTTGGACGGGTCCGCGGCGGTGGCGGCGAGGGCCGGCAGGGCGAACAGGGTAGCGAGCAGCACGCCCGCGGCTGCGAGCCGCACGAATTCATTTTTCCATCGAAACATCAGACTCTCCTCCTTCACTGCCGATCCTTACGCTCGGAGGTGTCCGAATGTTTCCTCTCCGAAGCGACCGGCGGACGGCGCGGTCGGGAACTCTTCGCGCCCGGAGGAGTTTTCCCAGCGACACCTTCGGCCCTCGGGCGCCCCAGCCCGAGGTCCGCCTCGACATGCTCGACATGGAGGCCGCCCGATGACCCGACGCACGCTGCGCTCCCTCTCTCCCTTGCCGCTCGCCTTCTCTCTGCTCCTCGGCGGCTGCACCACCTACTACCACGTTCATCCCGGCACGCTCGAACCGGGAAGGGCGGTGGTCGCCCCGGATCAGCGGGCGGAGCTTTGGCGCCGCGCCGTCGGCGTGCTGCTCGATCAGGGCTACGTGCCGCAGGTCTTGAACGAGAACGCGGGTTACATCAGCGCCAAACGCCGCGAGGATTTGGATGACGACGCCTTCGCCGGGACGATCGCCCTCGTCTACATCTCGGCGGAGGGCAACGTCCGGGTCGAGGTGAGCGGTGGTGGGACCTTCCATTCGGAGAACCAGTTCGTCGACGCGATACGCCAGCGTCAGCAACTGCTCTTGAACCTGATCCTGAATCGTCCTCCCGGCAGCGGCAAGTAAGACGGCCCGGGACGGCTCAATGACAGGGCGCCGCGGGCGACCAGTGGAGAGGCGCCGGGGTCACGTTCGAGATCATCCCCGTCGTCACGAGCGCGCAGACACGGGCGGTCGTGGCACCGTACCTGTCTTAAGTCTGGCGCTCCCGCCCTTCCCCCCGTCCGTTCCCCGGGGTAGGCTCCGGGAATGAAATTCGAAACCCTGACGGTGCATGCCGGGCGGACGATCGATCCGAGCGGCGGCGTGGTGCCTTCGCTGCAGCTGTCGACCACTTTCGAACGCGATGCGGAGGGGGTGCCGATCGGCGGGCATACCTACATTCGCGAGTCCAATCCCAACCAGACCCAGTTGGAGGCGGCTCTGGCGCCGCTCGAGGGGGCCGAGGCGGCCCTCGTCTTCGCCTCCGGGATGGCGGCCGGGGCCGCCCTCCTGCAAACTCTGCGGCCGGGCGCGCACGTCCTCTTCCCCCACGACGTCTACTACGGCTTCCGGGAGGCGGCCCACGACTTTTTGCCCGGCTGGGGGATCGAGGCGGAGTTCCTCGACATGGCGGATCTGGACGCGCTCGCCCGCGCGCTCCGCCCGGAGACCCGGCTGGTCTGGCTGGAGACTCCATCCAATCCGCTGCTCAAGGTGGTCGACCTGGCGGCGGTGGCGGCCCTCGCCCGCGCCGCGGGCGCCTTGACGGTCGTCGACAACACCTTCGCCACCCCCGTCCTCCAGCAACCGCTCGCCCTCGGGATCGACGTGAGCCTCCACTCGACCACCAAGTACTTCGGCGGCCACAGCGACGTCCAGGGGGGCGCGCTCCTCTTCGCCCGGCGGGACGACCTCTATGACAGGGCCGAGCACGCCCGTCACATCCTAGGCGCCGTGGCCTCGCCGTTCAACTGCTGGCTCGTCCTCCGCGGCCTGCGGACTCTCGCCTGCCGGGTGAGGGCGCAGAGCGCCGGCGGCCTCGCCGTGGCGCGGGCCGCCGAGGCGATGCCGGAGATCGCGGCCGTCCACTACCCCGGCCTCCCCTCCCACCCCGGCCACGCCATCGCCGCCCGCCAGATGTCGGGCTTCGGCGGCATGCTCTCGCTCCGCGTCGCGGCGGGCCGCGAGGCGGCCCTCCGGGCGGTCTCCAGGGTCCGCCTGTTCACCCGCGCCACCTCGCTCGGCGGGGTCGAGAGCCTGCTCGAGCACCGCGCCACGAGCGAAGGCCCCACCTCCCGCACCCCCCAGGATCTCCTCCGTCTGTCGATCGGCCTGGAGCACCCGGACGACCTGATCGAGGATCTCCGCCAGGCCCTCGCGGCCTGAGCTTCGGCCTGAAAATTACGCCGGAAAAATAACGCCGGAAAATGAAAATGGCCGGCGTCGGAACGCCGGCCACTTCTCTCCCCCGAACTCCGGGGCGCCCCCTGCTGCGGCGCCCGACTTCCCCTCTCCCCCCCGGTTCTTACCCCTCTCCACAGAACGACAGGACTGCAAAGTGCTGCAATAGAAGATCGAGCGCTCCGGGGCATCCCCTTTTGGTGCTGGCCGATTCACCCGACTCTGTTCAAGGAGTGCGCGACCCCCATAGAAGCGTGACAAAGAGAATTCCTTTGTCGCATCACCGTCGGCTCTCACTCGCCTTGAGGCTTCTCCGGTTCGGGGGCCCGGGAGCTGAAACCGTGGGCACCATGGACGGTTCCCGGGTGGCTTTGCCGCTCCAGCAGGTCGTAGCGACAGCCGGCGGTGAGGACGTCGATCCGCAAGCCCAGCATCGGCGGGACGTCCCCGGGGTGCGCGGCGGCGCGACCGGGGCGGACCGCCGCGGTGGCGTCGACGACCGTCACCGCGCTCAACCCCTGGACTTCGAAGGTGTGCTCCACCGGGTCGAGGACCACGGCGGTCTCGTCGTCGATCCCGATCGCGAGGGGCGTCGAATCGTCGGTCCGATCCAGGGCGAGAAGCAGCCGGCTCAGGCGGTCGCGCTGGCGGGGGATGGGGTCGAGGAGCAGCCCGGACGTCAGACCGAGGCCGGGAGCGAGCCCCAGGGAGCGGCGCTGGCCCCGCTCGCCGAGACCGCTGCCGGGAGCGATAGAAAACGCCGGGAGGAGCGCCGCCCCGGCGCCGGTCCCCCCCACGACCAGACCCGCGAGGTGCCGGCGGCGCACGATCTCGCCCAGGGGAAGGTCCGCGGGGAGCGGCAGCCAGGTGCCGCCGCCGGCGAGGAAGAGACCCGTAGCATCCTCCATGAGGTCGAGCCGGGAGCGTCCAGCCGCGGTGCCCAGGCGGAGCACCTCGACCGATTTGGCCGCGAGGCCCTGGAACACCTCGCGCAGGTGCTCGGCCGTTCCCGAGACGTCGCGGATCTCGACCGGCTCGGGCGAGAGCGCGAGGACGACGAGGCGGGCGGCGGCCCCGCCGGCTTCCCGGACAAAGGAGCGGAGAAGCTCCCGCTCCCGGACGCGATCCACGAAGCCGCCGATCGCCATCAGCCGTCCAGCTCTGCCGGCGCCCATCCCTTCGTCGGTGTGGAAACCCAAGATCCTCCCCCGCTCCCGGCTCTCTCTAAAGAGCGCTTTTGAGGCGCTGCCGGGGCTGGTCCAGGGTACCGTATTCGAGCTCCTCGCCGCTCCTCGCCGCGCGCAGGAGAATGGCGCCGCGCGCCATGTCCCCCACTCCGGCAAAGCAGAGCGGAAAGCGCAGCCGGTCGCCTAAAACCGGGCGCAGGACGTCGACGTACTTGCCGGTCGCGACGCTCCCCAGGAGGACGGCCCGGGCGCCCGCGGGCAGGCACGCGGCGAGGGCCCGGGCGTCTTCTGTGAGCGGCCGGTGGTAGGCGCGCACCGTGAGGTCGACCGGGGTGCGGCGGATCTTCCGGAAGCGCTCCCGGGTGAGCGCCCAAGCGGCAGGCACGAGCCCGTACCCCGGAGCGATGACGTAGACGCCGCTCGCGTTCTCTCCGGGATCGAACCCGGGCAGGGCCGTGGCGAAACGCTCCGCGTAGGTGATCTTGCCGCGGAAGTAGAGGCTGCTCATGAAGGCGAAGGCTTCACCGATGGGAACCCCTTCGGCCGAGCGGAAGCGTAAGGCGGTCTCGAAGCTCGCCCGGGGTGCCGCGAGCTGCTGGGCGCGGAGGCCCAGGAGGGTCGCGGGGGAGAGGAGGAAGACGGTCGGCGGGCGGTCATCTCTTCTATCGACGATTTCCATACCGTTCGAGAGAACGGCCATACCCCTCCCCGGCATTCCCCCGAACGGTTTTCCAGGGGCGGCCTTCGGCCTCAGGTCTCCTCGGGCACCGCGGGCACCACCACGAGCGGAGCTTCCCGGCGCCGCTTCTGGAAGGACCACCAGGCGTAGGCGGGGAGGCCCAGGGCGACGAAGAGGAGCCCCCAGAGGGATTCCTTGGGCTTTTCGAAGAGAGTGTTGAGCATCAGGACGAGCGAGGCGAGGATGAAGAGCGCGGGGACGACCGGATAGCCCCAGACGCGGTAGGGCCGCGAGAAGCCGGGGCCGTCCGGACGGGTCCGCCGGAGGACGAAGACGGCGGTGCCGGCGGCGATGTGGAAGAGCACCCCGGCGAAGACGACGTAGGTGTAGAGCTGCTCGTAGGTGCCGGAGACGGTGAGCACCACCGCCCAGCCGCTCTGCGCCCAGAGGCTACGGCCGGGGGTGCGGTGGCGCGGGTGGATCCTCGCCAGCGAGCGGAAGAAGAGGCCGTCTTCCGCCATCGGGTGGTAGATCCGCGAGCAGCAGAGGATCGTCGACGAGAGACAGCCGAAGCTCGACAGGAGGACCGCCGCGGAGAGGAGACGCGCCCCGCGAGGGCCGAAGAGAGCGCCGGCGGCGGTCTCGCCGATCCGCGCCGTACCCGCCATGGCGGCGACGGGGAGCGTGCGGACGTAGACCAGGTTCAAGAGAGTGTAGAGCGCCGCGACGGCGAGCGTCCCGGCGATCAGGCCGAGCGGCAGGCTCCGGCCGGGGTTCTTCATCTCGCCGGCCGAGAAGGTGAGGTTGTACCAGCCGTCGTAGGTCCAGAGGGTCGCGATCATGGCGACCCCGAAGGCGGCCAGGAGCATCCTCGCGCCCCCCATCCCACCAAAAATCCCGGCGACCGGCGCGGTGAGGCTCTGCGCGCTCGCCGTTCCGCCGCCTTTGGCGACGCCGACGCCGAGCCCGAGGGCCACGAAGAGGACGATCGAGCCCACTTTGACCAGGGTGAGGAGGTTCTGCACCCAGGCCCCCTCCTTCAATCCGAAGTAGTTGATGAGGGTGAGGAAAAAGATGGCGAGGACCGCCGCCAGCTGGCCGCCGCTCAAGGTCCAGGTCCAGCCCCAGAGAGGCAGGGTGAGGAGGATGTGCCCGGTGGAGAAGAACGGCAGGAAGCTCCCCAGGTACTCGCCGAAGCCGACGGCGATGGCCGCGATCCCTCCCGACATGATGACGAGAAACGACGTCCAGCCGTAGAGGAACCCCCAGAGCGGACCGTAGGCCTCCTTGAGGAAATGGTAGATGCCGCCGGCGCGGGGAAAGAGGGCGCCGAGCTCACCATAGGTGAGGGCGCCGGCCAGGGTGAGGAGGCCGCCCAGGACCCAGGCGAGGAGGATGAGGCCGCCGTGCGGGAGGGCCCGGGCCATGTCGCCGGTGGTGATGAAGATGCCGGTGCCGACGATCGAGCCGATCGTGATCAGGGCGCCGTCCCAGGCTCCGAGCCCGCGCACCAGCTGGCCGGAGGAACCGGCGGAGGGAGGGTCCTTGAGGGGCATCCGGGGCGCATTCTAGCAGCTGCCGGGCCAGCCCTGGTACGCAACTTGCTCTCTACCGAAACCGAAGCTGTTCCGTAGCGCGGAGCAGAAGACAGCGAGAAAAGGAGGAGTCGTCATGAAATACAACAATTCACTCGCGGTGCTCCTGACCCTGGCCCTGCCGCTCGCCGCGGGCTGCCGGCAGAACGTCCATGAGGCGACCGACAACTCTCTCGGCACCCCGTACAGCGCGAGCGCCCAGCACCTGGATCCGGTGAAGGCCCACAACATGGTGAGCGACGTGACCCTGGGCAAGAAGGTCTCCCCGGACGGCAACATCACCTCGGCCGACCAGTCCAACCGCTTCGCCCCCGGCGAGCCGATCTACATCGAGATGAAGGTCGGCGGAGCCCCGGCCGGCACCGCGGTCAAGGTCGACTGGTACGACGCCAACGAGCAGAAGGTGGCCGAGGATCAGAAGGCGGTCGGCAAGAAGGCCAAGTACGTCGACTTCCAGGCCAAGAACGCCACCAGCTGGCCGCAGGGCGACTACAAGGCCGAGGTCTGGATCGGCGACCAGAAGGTGGCCGCGCAGCAGTTCTCGATCGTCGACAAGAACAGTTAGTCATCCAGGCGAGAGCTTTCTCTCTCCCCTGTGAGGTTGGTGCGGCGGGGTCCACCCCCGCCGCCCTTTTTATTTGTGCTCAACCGCTAGGGGAAACCCCCCAGGCGCATCCTTTTCCTTTCATAGCTATTTTTGAATGTTAAGCCGTGCAGCCTTGACATTCTGCACATCTGTCCTAAACTCCAGGAAAGATACTTCAGTTGAGCTGAATATCTCGGGCCGCGGGTAGAGCGCCGTCAGCATGCCCATGGGACACCGTCGTTCGTGCAGGAGGGGTGCGGGGAGCATCCCGACTCCGACGGCGCCCTCGAAAGTGGGTTTCACGGTTTTCCGCTTTCGGTGCACTACCTCTAGTGCGGTCCCGTTCTATCTGAAGTTTTATTTTTTCGTTGGGGGGGAATCATGATCTTTGAGGGGAAGGACTCCGTTCGTTCTGCGTCCACCGAGGGCCCCATCGGGGTGCCACTGCCCGAGCCCTGGCGCGTCAAGGTCATCGAGTCGATCCACCTGCCCAGCCGTGCCGAACGCGAGAAGCACCTCGTCGAGGCGGGCTACAACCTGTTCAAAGTTCCTTCGGAGGCGGTCTTCATCGACCTCTTCACCGACTCCGGGACCTCCGCCATGTCGGACCGGCAGTGGGCCGGCCTGATGCAGGGAGACGAGGCCTACGCCGGCTCGCGCAACTACTACCACTTCGAGCGCACGATCCAGGACGTCTTCGGGTTCCCGTACCTGCTGCCCGTCCACCAGGGTCGGGTGGCCGAGAACCTCCTCTTCTCGACTCTCGTCCGGCCGGGGATGATCGTCCCCAACAACAGCCACTTCGACACCACCCGGGCGAACGTCGAGGCCAACGGCGGCACCGCCTTGGACCTCGTCATCCGCGAGGCGCACGATCCCGCCGTCAGCCATCCGTTCAAGGGGAACATCGACCTTCCCCGGGTGCGCCGTCTCTTCGAGGAGACGCCGCGCGGCATCATCCCGCTCGCCATGCTGACCTTGACCAACAACTCGGGGGGCGGCCAGCCGGTCTCGCTCGCCAACGTTCGCGGCATGTCCGAGCTCTGCCGGGAATTCGGCATCCCGTTCTACATCGACGCCTGCCGCTTCGCCGAAAACGCCTGGTTCATCAAGTGCCGGGAGGCCGGCCAGGCGCATCGGACGGTGGCCGAGATCGTCCGCGAGGTCTTCAGCCTCGCCGACGGCTGCACCATGAGCGCCAAGAAGGACGGCCTGGCCAACATCGGCGGCTTCCTCGCCAGCCGCAACCCGGAGCTCATCGAGACCCTCACCCAGCGGCTGATCGTCATCGAGGGTTTCCCGACCTACGGCGGCCTCGCCGGCCGCGACCTGGAGGCGGTGTCGCGGGGGCTGCGGGAAGTCCTGGACGAAGGCTATCTCGCCTATCGGGTGGGCCAGGTGGAGGCCTTCGGCCAGCGGTTGACCGCGATGGGCATCCCCATCATGCGGCCCACCGGCGGCCACGCGGTCTACATCGACGCCCGCCAGTTCCTCCCCGGCATCCCCTCCCAGCTCTTCCCGGCGCAGGCCCTGTCGGTCGCCCTCTACCGGGAGGGGGGAGTGCGCGGGGTGGAGATCGGCACGGTGATGTTCGGTCACACCGACCCGGAGACCGGTCGGGAGATCCCGGCGCCCATGGAGCTCGTCCGCCTCGCCATTCCGCGGCGGGTCTACACCGACTCGCATCTCGCCTACGTGGCCGGCGTGCTGGGGAGGATCCAGGAGGTGCGAGCGGAGCTCAAGGGGCTGCGCTTCACCTACAAGCCGAAGACCCTCCGCCACTTCACCGCCCGCTTCGCGGAGATCGAAGCGCGGGTCGGCGCTCCGGTCCTCGTCTAGGCCCCTGGCAGCAGGAGCCGGCAGGAGCCCCTCCCTCCTGCTCTCCCCCCGCGTGGGGGAGGGGCCGCGCGCGCGCGCGTCCCTCCCCCTCCCAGGGTTTGAGACCCGGGGTTTGTCCCATTTTTGTCCGCAAATCCCTATCAAAACGTTGACGCAGGCTAGACAGAGCGATAAAATCTAGAGAATGCCGGGAGAACCGTCGGTCACTCCACGCCATCCGATCGGTCTCGTCGCGCGGCGGACGGGCCTGAAGCCCGACCTCATCCGCGCCTGGGAGCGGCGGTATGGCGCTGTCGAGCCGGGGCGGTCGAGCACCCGCCGGCGCTTCTACTCGGATGCCGACATCGAGCGGCTGCAGCTCCTGCGCCGGGTGGTGCGCACCGGGCGGGGGATCGGGCAGGTGGCGGGGCTCGCGAACGACGAGCTCCGCGGCCTCCTCGCCGAGGAGCCGCCGGAGGAGATCCCGCCTCGGGCGCCGACCTTTTCGGAAGCCTCCGGGGAGACCGCCCTGACCTACCTCCAGCTCTGTATCGCCGCCGCCCACCGGCTGGACGTGGCGGACCTGGAGGCCCAAATCGAGCGCGCCTCGGTCGCCCTCTCGCGGACCAACCTCCTGGAGAAGCTCCTCGTCCCCCTCCTCCACCGGATCGGCGATCTGTGGAAGGAAGGGAGTCTGCGGCCGGCGCACGAGCATCTGGTCTCGGCCGTCGTCCGCTCCTTCCTGGGGAGCCTGCGCGGCGCCCACAGCGGCGCGGGGGGCGCGCCGCACCTGGTCGTCACCACCCCGGCCCGGCAGCACCACGAGCTGGGCGCCCTGATCGTCGCCGCCACCGCCTCCTCCGAAGGCTGGCAGGTGACCTACCTCGGGCCCGACCTGCCGCCCGAGGAGATCGCCGCCGCCGCCTTCCAGGGCGGCGCCCAGGCGGTCGCCCTCTCCCTCACCTATCCGCCCGACGACCCGCTCCTCGCCGAGGATCTGAGGCGGCTGCGCCGACTCCTCGGTCCCGACACCGCGCTCCTCGTGGGGGGGCGCTCGGCCGCGGCCTACGCTCCCATCCTCCAGGAGATCGGCGCGCTCTACAGCGAGGATCTGGCGAAGCTCCGCCAGGAGCTCGAAGCCCTGCGAGCGCGCCGGCTCGCACCTGGATCCTAGGATCATTCGATCCACCGAAAAGGTGGACAAGAAGTTGACAGTCCACTTCAGGAGGAACCGAGACGGCTCTCAATCCCCGAGAAATTCTCCGATGGGGGCGAGCGGCTCGATGTGGTCACAGAGGATCTTGAATACCACCATGATCGGTACGGCGAGGAGAGCGCCGGCGATCCCCCACATCCAGCCCCAGAAGGTGAGCCCCAGAAAGAGCACGACCGGATTCAAGGTCAGCCGCCGGCCGAGCACCATGGGGGTGACGAAATAGGCCTCGACGACGTTCAGGCAGAGAAAGGCGCCCACCGGCATCAGGGCGTGGGGAAGGTCGTTGAAGGTGAGGAAGCCGGCGAGCCCCAGGGCGACGTAGCAGGACATCGCGCCCAGGTAGGGGATGAAGTTGGTGAGCGTTGCCATCGCCCCCCAGAGGAGAGGGTTGGGCAGGCCGATGACGGCCATGGCGATCGCCACCCCGATCCCCAGGCCGAGGTTGATCATCGCGACCGTCGAGAGGTAGGCCGAGATGTCGGTCTCCACCTGGCGGGCGATCTCGATCGCCCGCTTCTTGTCCGACAGGCTGGGGAGGACCCGGACCAGCTTGCGCAGAAAGAGATCCCCCGAGGCGAGCAGGAAGTACAAGAGGATGAGCATGACCGCCCCGTTGGCGGCGAGATTGGTCGTGCTGTCCAGGAGGCGCGCGCCGAGCGAGGGACCGGAGGGAGCGACGACCGCCACCGGCGGCGCCTTGGCGGTCGCGGCGCTGGCCGCCACGTCGGTCATCTTCGCCACCTGCTCGGTGGCGCGGCCGAAGATGAGGACCGGGCGCCGCAGCTCGCGAAGCTTGGCCTCGACCTTGTGCAGGCTGACCGGCGCCTTCTGCATCCAGTCGTAGGCCGGCCCCGAAAGCTCGTAGAGGCCGCCGATGAGGAGGCCCAGGAGAGCGAGGAGCACGATCCCCGCTCCCAGCGGCTCCGGGAAGCGCAGGACTTTCTTGAGCCACCGCACGGAGGGCAGGAGGAGGAGGCTGAAGAGGAGCGCGAGGACGATCGGCAGCAGGAACGAACGGGCGAAGTAGAGGGTATAGAAAGAGGCCAGGATGAAGAGGCCGGTGAGCGCCACGTTGCGGACACCGAACGGTCCCACCAGGAGATCGCGCAGCCGCCGGAGGTCGGGGCGGGGGAGATCCTTCTCGGGAGGGATCTCCGGGGGGGAGAGGGTGCGCAGGGGCTCGATCGCCATCAGCTAACGACTCCTTGCCGGGCGGGTACCCCGGAACGTCTCGGTTCCTGCCGACCCGCGAGGGGCGGACGTCAGGCTCTGCGGACCAACCCCATGATAAGGGAGACGACGAAGATCAGCAGAAAGATGTAAAAGAGGAACTTGGCGATCGAGGCGGCACCGGCGGCAATCCCGCCGAAGCCCAGCACCGCAGCCACGAGAGCGATGACCAGGCAGATGAGGGCCCATCTCAACATGACAGAAATCTCCTAAAGTCAGCCGGGCGACGCCCGACTGGCCGAGGGATAAGCAAGAGTTGCGCCAGGACGTCATGCGAAGAGCGGCAGCTGCGCGAGTCCCCCGCGGACGAGGGTCGAGGCGCCGACGCCCAGGAGGCGCACTGGGCGGCGGGCGGCCTCGGTACGGCGGAGGAGGTCTTTGGCGCAGGCGATGATCGTGGCGGCGTCGGTCACCGGAGAGGAGAGGGTACGCGAGCGGGTGACGGTCGTGAAATCGTCGTAGCGCACCTTCAAGGTGATCGTACAGGCGGCGAGATCGTGCTTGGCGAGCGCCGTCGCGACCTGGGCACCCATGCCGTCGAGCTCTTCCTCCATCTGCGCCAGGGTGACCAGATCCACCCGGTAGGTGCTCTCGGTCGACAGACTCTTGGTCTCCTGGTGGGCTTCGACCGGCCGGTCGTCGATGCCCTGCGCGAACTCGTGGAGGATTCTGCCGTGGCGGCCGAAACGGCCGACCAGATCCTCGACCGGCACCAGGCGCAGGTCGGCGATGGTCGCGATCCCTAAGCCGGCGAGAACCTTCTCGGTCGCCGGGCCCACCCCGTGGAGACGCCGCACCGGCAGCGGATCGAGGAAGGCCTGGACCCGCGGGGGCGGCACGACGGTCAGGCCGTCCGGCTTGTTGAAGTCGGAGGCGATCTTCGCGATCAGCCGGTTGGGGCCGACCCCCACCGACACCGTGAGCCGGCGCTCCTCACGCACCCGGCGGCGGATCTCCTTGGCCGCCCGGGTGGCGGTACCGAAGGCGTCGAGCCGGCCGGTCAGGTCGAGGTAGGCCTCGTCGAGCGACACGGTCTGCACCACCGGGGTGAGCTCCCGGTAGATGGCGAAGATCTTCTCCGACTCCTTCCGGTACCGCCTGAAGTCGGGCGGGATGAAGAGCACCTGGGGGCAGAGCCGCTTGGCCCGCGAGGAGGGCATGGCCGAGTGGATGCCGTAGCGGCGCGCCTCGTAGCTCGCCGCCGCCACGACGCCCCGCCCCTCGGGGTCGCCGCCGATCACCACCGGCCGGCCGGCGAGCGCCGGGTCGTCCCGCATGTGGACGGCGGCGTAGAAACAGTCCATGTCGCAGTGGAGGACCCGGCGCACCTCGGCCCCGAGGCCCGGCCCACTCGCCCCCTGGGCTCCGACCTCGCCCTCTTCCGCCTGCTGTTCGTCCTCGCTCGCCATTTTGCTACCCGGCTTGCTACCCGGCTTTGCTACCCGACAATGTCGCCGATTTCACGTTGCGGTGGAAGCGGGCGTTGTCGAAAAGATACAATCTTAGGGGAATCCACATTTCTCCCGGCATCCGGTCCCCCCGCACCGGAGGTCGGCCGAACCAGCCCGAAGCGGTGGGAACCTTCATGCGGACGAGCCCTCGCCACCCCCCTGACCGCCGCCGACCCCCGCGTTTCAGGCGGTGGCCGGTTCTCGCCCTGCTGGCCGCGTTCGCCCTGCAACCGGGAGCGCCGGCGCACGGCGGCGACCTCCCCGAGCTCACCCCGGGCGAGGAAAAGACGCGCGAGTTGGTCGCCGGCGAAGTCGACCGCTACACGTTCTCGTTGGCGGCGGGAGAGCTCCTGCGCGCCGTCGTCTCGGAGGACGGGGTCGACGTCAGCGTCCTCCTGCTCGGTCCCCAGGGCGAGCGGGTGGCCTTCGTCGACGGTCCTTTCGTGCCCCATGACGACGAGGATCTGGCGGCGATCGCCGAGCGCGCCGGCCGCTACCGGTTGGAGGTCGGGAGGGGCCGGAATCCCGGCCGCTACCGGATTCGGATCGAGCGGCACCCGGCCGTGGACGAGGACCGACTGCGGGTCGAGGCGATGCGTCTCAGCCAGGCTGCCACCGACCTGATGAGCGGCGCCAAAAGCAAGGCGTCGCTCGCGAACCGGGTCGAGAAGCGCGGAGAAGCGCTCGCCCTCTGGCATCGCCTGGGCGAGCGCGGGCACGAGGCCGCCGCGCTCTACCAACGGGGAACGGCGCGGTTCGAGCTCGGCAAGTATGGAGAGGCGGCGGAGGATCTCCATCGCGCCGCGGCGCTCTGGGGAGAGCTGGGAGCGGACGTCAACCAGGCGAACGCCTTGAACGAGAGCGGGCGCGCCGACGGGAAGGCGGACCGCAGGGAAGAAGCGAAGGAGCATTACGAGCAGGCCCTGGTTCTCCTCGCCGAACCCGCGGCCGATCCGCTCTTGAAGGCCCGGGTCCTCAACAACCTCGGATATGTCCTCCTCGATCTCGGGGAGCCCCGGTCCGCCATCACGCGGCTCGAGGAAGCGCTCGCGCTCGCTCAACAGAGCCGGCAGAGGGGGGCCGCCGAAGCCCAGGTCAGCATTCTCAACAACCTGGGAGGCGCCTATACCGACCTCGCCGAAAGCCACGAGGCCCTGGCCTACTATCAGAAATGCCTCGATCTGGCGCCCGGGCAGATCTCTCCCCAGAGCCGCGCCGCGGTCCTCAACAACATCGGCCGGCTCTACGACTCGCTGGGCGACGGGGAGAAGGCGATCCGCTACTACGAGGACGCCCTGGCGATCGACCGCGCCCAGAACGACGGGCCGGACCTCGCCCGCACCTTCAACAACCTGGGCCTCGCCCAGCAGCGGGCGGGGCAAGGGGAGCACGCCCGGCAGGCCTACGACCAGGCGCTCCTCTTCGCCCGCAAAAGCGGGGAGCGGCGGACCGAGGCCCAGACGCTCTCCAACCTGGGCTACCTGGAGCTCAGCCTGGGCCATCCGTCCGCGGCCCTCAAGCCCTGCCGGCAGGCCCTGGCGCTCGCCACGGGTGATCGGGAGATCGAGGCCGCCGCCCGCAACGCCCTCGGGGCCGCCTACCGCCAGCTGCGGCAGCTCGACGCGGCCACGACCGAGCTTGAAAGCGCCCTCGACATCAGCCGCGAGCGCGGCGACGGCCTCCGCGAGGCCAATGTCCGCCTGAATCTCGCCCGGGTGGCGCGCGAGCGCGGCGACCTCGCCGGCGCGGTCCGCTGGACCGGGGAGGCGATCGATTTGATCGAGTCCTTCCGCACCCGGGTGGCGAGCCCTGACCTGCGCGCCACCTTCCTCGCCTCGGTCCAGTCCTACTACGAGCTCGACATCGACAGCCTGATGGCCGGCGGCCACGCCGCCGAGGCACTGGGCATGAGCGAGCGGGCGCGGGCGCGAAGCTTCCTGGAGCTCCTCAACAGCTCGGGAGCGACTTTGCGCCAGGAGATCCCCGCCGAGCTGACGCTCCGTGAGCGCCAGGCGAGCGACGCCGTCTCGGTGGCCGAGCAGCGCCGGGCGAAGCTCGTCGCCGACCCGCATGCCGATCCCGCTTCGGTGGCGGCTGCGATCCGCCACCGCGAGGAGGCCATCGAAAAGTACCAGCAGATCGAGGGGGACGTGCGGACGGCAAGCCCGCTCTACGCCTCGCTCACCCAGCCGATCCGACTGCCCGAGATCCAGAAGCTCCTGGACGGCGGTACCCTGCTCCTCGAGTACTCCTTGGGTGAGAAGCGGAGCTACCTGTGGGCGGTGACCTCGACCGGCATCCGGAGCTTCAAGCTGCCGCCTCGGGAGACGATCGAGAAGGTGGCGCGGCGCTTCTACGAGCAGGTCACGGTGCGCTCGCGCGGCGAGGCGGGCGCCGACGACCCCGGCCGGCTGGCGCGGGCCGACGCGGCGGCGGCCGCCGCCGCCCGCGAGCTCTCCCGCCTGGTGCTCGCCCCGGCCGCCGGGCTCCTCAAGGACCGCCGTCTGCTGGTGGTGAGCGACGGCGCGCTCCAGTACATCCCCTTCGCGGCCCTGCCGGACCCCACCGCCCAGGTCGCCGATACGGCGGATCCCTATCTCGTCGAGCGGCACGAGATCCTGAGCCTCCCCTCGGCCTCGGTGCTCTATGTCCTCCGCCGGCAGCTCGCCCGCCGACATCGGCGGGATCGGCAAAATCGACGGCCGTCCCAAACCCTCGTGATCGTCGCCGACCCGGTGTTCCAGGCCGAAGACGCCAGAGTCAAGAGGAGACCGCCGTCCCCGCTCCTGGCTCAGCAGGCATCGGCGCCGCGCGGAAGCGCCGGCCCCGACCGCGAGTGCAGCTCCCAGACCTTCCCCCGGCTCTCCTTCTCGCGGGAAGAGGAGAAGGCCATCGCAAGCCTGGTGCCCCGGGCGAAAATCCTCGAAGGCTTCGAGGCTTCGCGCTCTCTCGTCCAGAGCGGCGCCCTCTCCTCCTACGGGCTGGTCCACTTCGCGACCCACGGCTGCATCGACAACCGGCATCCGGAGCTTTCGGGCCTGGTGCTCTCGCAGGTCGATCGCGAGGGCCGGCCGCAGGACGGCATCCTCTGGCTCAAGGACATCTACGACCTCCACCTGAACGCCGACCTGGTGGTGCTCTCGGCCTGCCAGACCGCCCTCGGCAAGGAGATCCAGGGCGAAGGGCTGATCAGCCTCACCCGCGGCTTCCTCTATGCCGGGTCGGCGCGCGTCGTGGCGAGCCTCTGGAAGGTCCAGGACCGCCCGACATTCCAGTTGATGAAGCGTTTCTACGGAGCCCTGTTGGGCAAGACGCCGCAGAGCGCCGCGGCGGCCCTGCGCCAGGCCCAGCTCGACATGGCGAAAGACCAGCGCTTCGCCTCTCCTTACTTCTGGGCCGGCTTCTCCCTGCAAGGGGAGTGGAGGTGAGCGGAGAGGAATTCGAGCGCCTCTTGGCCCTGCTCGATGCCGACCGCGAGCGTGCGGCGGAGCGCTACGAGACCATCCGCAAGAAGCTGATCCGGCTCTTCGAGTGGCGGGGCTCGCCGGTCCCCGAGGATCTGGCGGACGTCACCTTCGACCGCGTCGCCAAGGCCCTCACTCGCGGGCTCGTCATCCAGGCCGCGGACCCCTACAGCTACTTCTGTGGCGTCGCCTTCCTCGTCCACAAGGAGCAGCTCCGCGCGCGCGCCAAGCGGGACGATTTTTTCGAAAGCGGCGATTGGCGGAGTCTCTACCCGCCGGCCGAGACGGAAGAGGAGGACCCTCGACTCGACTGCCTCCGCCACTGCCTCGACCGGCTCCCCGCCGAGCAACGCGAGCTCCTCCTCGGCTACCACGCGGGGGAGGATCGGATCCGCAACCGCCAGCAGCTCGCCCAGCGCCTGGGGGACAGCCTGAACGCCCTGCGCATCAAGGTCCACCGCGTCCGCCGCCAGCTGGAGAGCTGTCTCGCGAGCTGCCTCGGTGGCCCTGGTGACCGCGAGGATCCGGAGGAGTGAAACGTTTTCATCGCTCTCGTCACTTCCTTTTGGAACGAGCGGGAGACCTGTGATATGAGCGCCACGACCCACACCGAGTACGAAGACCTCAGGCGATATCTCCTGGGGCGACTGACCGAAGAGGAAGCGCAACCGCTTCTGGCGCGGCTCCTCGCCGACCCGGAGCTCTTCGAGCTCGCCGAGGCGACCGAGGCCGAGATCCTGGACGAGCACTTCAGGGGCGAGCTCACCGCGGCGGACTGCCGGGGGCTCCTCGACCGCCTGGCCGCCTCGCCGGCCGGGCGCCGCCGGATCGCCCTCGCCCAGGGACTCGCCGCGGTCACGGCCCGGCCCGCCAGCTGGCCTGAGCCAGCGCCGGTCCTCCCGTTCCGCCCTCGCCTCCTCGCCCGGCCCGCCGTGCGGGTCGCCCTGGCCGCGGCCCTGGTCGGCGCCGCCGTCGCCGTCTGGCAGGTGCAACCGGGAGCGCCGACCCGGCCCACGAAGACCACGGGGCGGCAGGCTGCGGTCCACGGCCGGCCTCTCCCGCCGTCGCATACGACTTCGGCAGAGGTTCCGCCGGTCCTCTTCGATCTGTCGTTGATCACCCTCCGCGGCGGCGGAGAATCGGTGCCGGTTCTCGCGATTCCCCCCGAGACGAACTTGGTCGAGCTGCGGCTCCAGCTCTCGCCGGGGGAAACTTTTCCCGCCTACGACCTGTCTCTCAAGAGAGAGGGCGAAGGGGTCTGGGAGCGCCAGCACCTCGCGGCGCCGGGAAAGTCGGGTTCGTCGCTCACGGTCCGGCTGCCGGCGAGCGCCCTGGGAGCCGGAACCTATGAATTGGAGGTCCGGGGCGTCGCTTCCGACGGCAGCACCGAGCTCGTGGGCACTCCGAGCTTCCAGGTCGTACATTGAAGAGAGCGATTTGACTTGAACGATCTGACTTGAAGTTGTTCAACCCGCCCGCCGCCGGCGCTTTTTAGGGTGGTGGGCTGTACCGATGGGAGGGATACCATGGATGTCTCGAACGGCACCGGCGAGGATACCCAATACCGTACGGGGAGCGGCACCACGAAGGCCGTGGCATGGACCGCCCTGCCCCCCAAGGGAATTCTCCACTGCGCAGATCCAACGGGTTCCTGGACCATCTTCTTCCGGGTGCACGACGGTAGGATCTTCTCGGAGACCTTCACGGAGTCGATGGCTGCCGTGGCTCTGGTGAAGAACGGGAGCACCTACCGGATCACGGTCACCAAGAAGACGGACAAGAAGCCCGCTCGTCCCGCCAAAGCAAAACCTACCAAGGCGAAGACCGCTGCTTAAAACGACCTTCACCTCTTCTGGGTGGGTCCGGCATCACGCCGGGTCCACCCTTTTTTTTGCCTTCTGCCGACCGATCTGCCCGGCGTGAAATGTTTCCGGCCCGTAAGTCACTCTCCTAGGAGACGCGGCAGAGACAACCTCATGCCCATGCTTACCCCAGCCCCCGCCCCCCTGCGGCGAGCCAGGCCCCGGCACCTCCGGCACCCGCTTCCCCGAGCGGAGAGACCGGCTCCCCGGCCGGCCTTTTCGGACGACACGCTGAACCTGGACCCGCAGGCGGTGGCGGGGGCTCTTTTTCGCCCCCGTGACCCGGAGACCCCGGAGACGCCGGAGACGCGGAAGAAGCCGGAGCAGGAAGAGGAGCGGACCGGGATCACCCTGCCCCCCCGGCGCTTCCCCAGCCGCACCCACGGCCCGAGCGGACGCCACCTTGCCCCCGCCGAGAAGGAGTTCCTCGCCCTCTTCGGCCTGGCCCTGATCCTGGGCGGGGGTGCGCTCGGCTTCGGCCCGCTCTCCCGCGCCGACCTCCTGCTCTCCGGAGTCGTCCTCCTCGCCGGCCTCGGTCTTCTCGCCTTCGGCTGGTCCGCCCGAAGGCACCGGCCGAGCGACGAGTGACAGAAACCTAGCCGCCCCCCCCACCGCCGGCGTGGATGCCGCCTTCGGTCATCCCCCAGGGATCGAGCGCCTCGGCGATCTCGGCCTCGGGGAGGAGCTTCTTCTCGCGCACCAGCTCGCGTACCGTGCGGCCGGTCTTGACCGACTCCTTGGCGATCTCGGCCGCGGCGTCGTAGCCGATCTTGGGGACGAGCGAGGTCACCATGGCGAGCGAGCGCTCGACCAGGTCGAGGCAGCGCTCGCGGTTGGCCACGATCCCCGCCACGCAGTTGTCGGCGAGGAGCCGCGAGACGTTCGCCAGGATCTCGATCGACTGCAGCAGGTTGTAGGCGAGGACCGGCATCATGACGTTGAGCTCGAAGACCCCCGACATGCCGGCGAGAGTGATCGTGGCGTCGTTCCCCACCACCTGGGCGGCGACCATGAGGACCGCCTCGGGGATGACCGGGTTGACCTTCCCCGGCATGATCGAGCTCCCCGGCTGCAGGCTGGGGATCGAGATCTCGCCGATCCCGCAGCGCGGCCCCGAGGCCAGCCAGCGGATGTCGTTGGCGATCTTGGTGAGCGAGGTGGCGATCGTCTTCAGCATCCCCGAGGTCTCGACCGCGGCGTCTTTCGCCGCCATCGCCTCGAAGCGGTTGGGGGCGGCGACGAACGGATGGCCGGTCGCTCCGGCGAGCCGGAGGATGACCTGCGGCGCGAAACCCGCCGGGGCGTTCAAGCCCGTGCCCACCGCGGTGCCCCCGAGGGTCAGCTCGGCGAGGCGAGGCTGGGCGGCGCGCAGGCGGGCGAGGCCGTTCGCGATCTGCTGGGCGTAGCCCGAGAATTCCTGGCCGAGGCGGACCGGCACCGCGTCCTGGAGATGGGTGCGACCGATCTTGACCACCGGGTCGAGCTCCGCCGCCTTCGCCGCCAGGGCTTCGTGCAGCCGGGTGAGGGAGGGCACCAGATCCTCCTCGATCGCCCCGTAGGCCGAGACGTGAATGGCGGTGGGGATGACGTCGTTGCTCGATTGGCTGGCGTTGACGTGGTCGTTGGGGTGGACCCGCTTGCTGCCGATCTTCCCGCCGAGGATTAAGATAGCGCGGTTGGCGATGACCTCGTTGGCGTTCATGTTGGTCGAGGTGGCGGAGCCGGTCTGGAAGATGTCCAGGGGGAAGTGCTCGTCGAGCTTCCCGTCGACCACCTCCTGCGCCGCCGCCCGCACCGCCCCGGCGACGTCCGCGGGAACGAGCCCCAACTCCTCGTTGACCGCCGAAGCCTCGCGCTTGATGGCCCCGAGGGCCGCGATGAACCGGCGCGGGAAGCGCAGCCCCGAAACCGGGAAGTTGCGCCGCGCCCGCTCCGTCTGGGCGCCGTAGTACGCCCCGGCGGGAACCTCCACCTCGCCGAGACTGTCTTTTTCGATCCGTGTGTCGCTCATGCTCTCTTCCTCCGGGGCGGTATCGTACTTGAAAGACCTGGGGGGCTGTCGAAGGCAGGCGGGCCAGAACTCCGGCTCAGCTGTGCCGCTTGAGGGCCGGGCAGACCGCGTGCCCGGGGTCCCACCAGAGGACCATGAGAACGTTACCGGTGCGGATGCCCCAGACCCGTTCCGGCCCCGTGAGCCGTAGCGAGACCAGTTCTTCGACGTCCCCCTGCCCGATCTCCTCGAGGCGATCGGAGGCCTCACGGCAGATCCGGTCGATCGCGACGGCATGGTTCCGATGCCCGGAGCTCACCAGGATCTCCTGCCAGGTCATAGCTTCGAAGTGAGCCAGCTTCTGCCGGACCTCCTCAAGCTTGGTAGCTTCGATCCGGTGCCAGCCGAAGGGATCGACCATCTCCAGCTTCGAGACGCGCCAGGCGGGGGTCAGGCGCATGGGGTCCGCATGGGCCAGCGATCTCGGCTCCTTGGACACGTCGGCCGACCGGGCGACAGCGGGTTGTTTGCGGTTGGACGGCGAGCCGAGATGCTTCGGCTTCTTCGGCATCGGCGAGAGTACGGCTAGAGAAGACTGCCGTAGTACTCCGCCATGGCGGCGTGCGAGATCTCCTGTGAGCCGCGGTCCCCCGGCCCCAGGCCCTTGCGGGCTCCCAGCCAGGGAGCTTCCTGGTGGGTGAGGTCGCTCAGCCACTGGGATGTCCGGTCACCGTAGTAGCCGAGGACCGCATCGACCGTCTCGCGCTGCTGGCTGTTCAGGGCGTTCGGGTCCCCCTTGGACCAGCTCCGCACCTTGAAGAGACCCTTGTGCTCCCGATAGAGGTCTGGCACCACCGGACCGTTGGCCCAAGCCTCGAGCCGTTCCGCGAAGAGGGGCTCCTCGTCCCAGACGAGTGACCACGCCTGAGAGTAATAGACCAACTTCTGGAGCTTCATGGCGGTCAACTCACCCTGCTTCTGCAGAATGTAGGCTGCCACGTCATGTACGGTCGCCATCCGGTCCCTCCCCTCGCGATTCCTTCCATCCTAGCGCGGAACGATTTCGGGTCAAAGGGACTCGGACTGCCGGTAGCCTGACGGTGCTCCACGCCCGTAAGGCCCCCTGAGCCGGCTAATTGGAAATTGAATTGCCAATCAGCCAGAAAGCCGGCCTGCTCCAGTCTGCACTAAGCCGACCTCAGCCTCCGCCCCCCTACGGGTAATACCCCCGAATCGTCTTCACCTCCAACCCCGGCTGGTCGAGCTTGAGCTCGACGTTTCGGAAGTTGGTCTCCTCCGAGGCGTTGGTCGACTGGTAAGCGATCAGGTACTGGGAGCGGAGCTCTTTTTCGACTTCGGCGTAGATGGGCTTCAAGTCGGCGGCGGTGGGGACGAAGAAGCTGCGGCCGCCGGTCTCCTCGGCGATTTTGGTCAGGTGTCTTTTGTCGACGTCCTTGCCGAGGCCGATCGTGTAGATCGTCACCCCCGCCCGCCGGGCGTACTCGATGGCGTCGTCGAAGGAGAACCGGCTGCTCTCGTCCTTGCCGTCGGAGAGGAGGAGCATCGCCCGCTGCCCCTTGACGCCGTTGAAGTAGTAGAGGGTGAAGATGATGCTGTCGTAGAGCGCGGTGCCGCGCTCGGCTTTCAAACCGGCGAGGCCGCCGGCCAGAGTGGTCACGTTGTTGGTGAACTTGACCGCCAGGTTCGGATGGTCGTTGAAGGTGATGATCGTCGCCCGGTCCTTGGCCTTGACCGTCTGCTGGATGAACTCCAGGGCCGCCTGCTGGGTCTCCGGCAGGCTCGCCGCCATCGACGCCGAGACGTCTAACGTGATGGCGGTGTGGAGCGGGAGGTCGTGGACCTGCTCGAAACGGGTGATCTGCTGCTTGACGCCATCCTCGAAGGGGGTGAAATCCTTCTGGGCGAGGTTGTCGACCGGGCGCCCTTTCTTGTCGAGCACCGAGGCGAAGAGCTCGACGTACTGGATGTTCAGCCGCTCCATCCCTTCCGGCGCGTTGACGAAGACCAGATCCTCGGTGGCGGCGCCGTCGACGGTGTAGGCGACCGCCCGCACGTAGGAAGGGTTGGTCTTGGGCAACAGGATGGGCTGGGTGTAGGGCGGCTGGTAGGCGGTCGCGACGAGCGTCTCGTTCAAGAAGAACTCCACCCGCTCGACCTCCTGGTCCTCCGGCACCTCGACCTCGGCCTGGGCGAGGAGGCTCTTCTCATAGCGCTTGCCGCGCTCCGGCGAGGCGAGGTGGACGGCGAAGCGGTGGCCGGCGGAGTTGATGAGGAGCTCGTCCTCGGCGAGGACCGCCCCCTTGGCGTCGTAGGCCACGGCATCGAGCTTCCGCGTCCGCGGCACCGGTCCCAAGTCGAGCTCGACGCTGTAGGGGGCGACCTTCTTGGTGAGGATCGGCTTGCCGTCCAAGGCGAAGGTGACCTTCTGGATGTCCTTGCCGGTCGCCAGGGTGTCGAAACGCTGCATCCCGGTGTGGAGCTCGCCCTGGGGGCGGATGATCTTGAGCGTCGTCTCTCCCGTCAGGAGCGCCTTGTTCGCCTCGTCCAGGATGCGCCGACTCTCGGGGTCCATGAGCGGCGGGGCGGTGGGGGCGACCTTGTCGGTCTCGGGGACGGTGATCGGCTGCTCGGAACGGTAGAACTTGCCGGAGTTGACGTCCTCTCCTTTGAGCACCAGGTTGTAGGTGCCGGGGCGCAGGTAGCGCTGGAAGACCAGGGGGAGCTTGCCGTCCTGCACCTCCCCGGCCGGGAAGTCGAACTTGTAGCGGAAGCTGTCGAAAAGCTTTCGCCCCTGGATGATCTCACCGGTCAGGAGGAGGTTGTAGGAGCGGGCGTCCCCGAGCTGCGCCTCGCCGATGTCGGCGGTCGCCACCTGCAGGATGCCCTGGACCACCGTCCGCGCCTGGTAGCGGCCGGGGTAGTCGAGGGTGAGCTTGCCCGGGAAGGTGACGGCGGTGTCCGGCACGTCGGTCGAGTAGGTGTTGAAGGTCTTCGTCCACTCGGTGCTCGGACCCTCGGGCCGCGACTCGAACTGCGCCTCGAGCATGCCGTAGCCCAGCCGCTGCTGGAGGATCCAGCCGATGGCGCCGGCCACCTTGTCGCCGTCGATGCAGCCGTCGGCGACCGCGTTGAGCGAGCGCTCCTCGGGGCTGGAGCTGTCGCGGAAGAGCTCGCCCGCGCCCGCGGTCGGCTCGAAGATCTGGTAGTTCCCGGCTCCCCACTTGCGGTAGAAGAGGACGAAGAACTCGTAGTGGACCCGGTCGCTCGTCTGGTAGTACCAGACCTCCAGGGGCCACAGGATCTGGCAGTTGGAGATGATCCGGGCGCCCGGCGGGCCGTTCAGGAGGAGGATGCGCGAGCGGTCCTCCTTGATGTTGCCGTACTGGGTCTTCGCCTCCTCGACGCGGGCGTCCCACTGCTCGTGGAAGGCGCTCCTGCCCCCCAGGTGGTACTTGTCCCGCACCTGCCAGAAGCGCTCGATGAAGGAGTCGCGCTGGTAGTCCTTGTCGAGGAGGAGAAAGGCCGACTTCTCGTCCGGGGTGATGAGAACCTCGACCTCGTCGAGCCAAGCCTTGTAGGCGTGCGGCAGCGCCGCCAGGCGCTTTTTCTGCTCCGCCCGGCTGAGCTTCTTGGGCTTTTCGCTCGCCGGCTTCTTGGCTGTCGCCGGGTTCGCCGGGGTTCCCGGGGCCGCCGGGGTCGGCGGCGCCGGCGCGGGCTTCGGCGCCGGAGTCTCCTCCGGCTCCTCCTGGGGGTCGCCGGCCGATGTCGGAGATGTCGGAGATGTCGGAGAGGCCGGCGGCGGCGCGGTCTGCGGCGGTGCGGCCGAGGGGGGTGGCGCCGGGATAGCCGCCGGCGGGGCCGGAGCGATCGCCGGCGGATCGGCCGCGATCGGGAGAACCCCACCGAGAGCGGCGAGCGCCAGGGCCGCCAGGACGCAACGGAGAAGACGACGACGGGAATGCGGGGACGGGGTTCTGCGATTCATCCTCATCGGCGGTACTCGCGGTGCTCTTGAGGTCAAGCTGGCGACCGGCAGGGGTCGCGAGCGTTCGGTCGTTCGGCAACTCACCGTATCCATCCTGAACAAGGGCTCGCCGACCGTCATTCCGCCGTCATTCCGGAGGAGCGCCGGCTCCTTGCCGACGAGTCGCCGACCCGCGCGCTACAATACCCCGTCCAGAGGTCCGATGCCCATGTCCTTCGCCCGACCGGTCTATTTCGATCACAACGCCACCACCCCGCTCGATCCGCGGGTGCGGGGGGCCATGCTCCCCTGGCTGGGAGAGACCTGGGGCAACCCCTCCTCGGCCCACCGCTTCGGCCAAGGGGCGAGAAACGCCGTCGAGGAGGCACGCGAGAAGGTCGCCGCCCTCCTCGGGGCGCGGCCGCCGGAGATCGTCTTCACCGCCTCCGGCACCGAGGCCAACAATGCGGTTCTCTTTGACGCCGCGCGGCGGGGCGGCCCCGGGGGGCACCTGGTGATCTCCGCCCTGGAGCACCCCTCGATCCGCGCCTCGGCGGCGCGCCTGGAGGCCGCCGGCATGGCGGTGTCGCGCATTCCCCCCGGTCCGGACGGGGTGGTGCCGGTCGACGCGATCCTCGCCGCCCTCCACGCCGACACCCGCCTGGTCTGCCTGATGCTCGCCAACAACGAGCTGGGGACCCTCCAGCCGGTGGCGGCCCTGGCCGCGGCCTGTCGCGAGCGCGGGGTGCCGGTCTTGACCGACGCGGTGCAGGCGGTGGGAAAGATTCCGGTCTCGGTGGCGGCTCTGGGGGTCGACTTCCTCACCCTGGGGGCGCACAAGTTCGGCGGCCCCCTGGGCGCCGCGGCCCTCTGGGTGCGGAAGGGGGTGGCGCTCGACGGCCATCTCGTGGGCGGCAGCCAGGAGCGGCACCGGCGGGCGGGCACCGAGAACGTGCCGGCGCTCGTCGGCCTCGGCGAGGCGGCGGCGCTCGCCCGCTCGGAGATCGGCGCCCGGGGCGCCTACCTCGCCTCCCTCCGCGACCGCTTCGAGGCGGGCTTTGTCATGGGCGGCAGCGGCGTGGTCCACTGCGCCACCACCCCACGGCTCCCCAACACCTCGAACGTCGCCCTCCCCGGGGTCGACGGCCAGGCGCTCCTCATCCGGCTCGACCTCGCGGGCTATGCGGTGTCGACCGGCGCCGCCTGCGCCTCCGGGGCGGTCGAGCCGAGCGCCACCCTCCTCTCCCTCGGCCTTCCCGCCGCCGAGGCGCTCTCTTCCTTGAGAGTGAGCTTCGGCCCCGCCAATACCCGGGAAGAGGTCGACGGCTTCCTCGCCACCCTCGCCGCCGAGTCGGCCGCGCTCCGCCGCCGCACCGCCCAGGTGATGCAGGAGGTCGCCCGATGAGCGCCGCAATGTCTCCGGCCCCTCCGGCCTCTCCGGTCCCTCCGACCCCGTCGGCCGTCGACGCCCGGATCGCCGTCGCCATGAGCGGCGGTCTCGACTCCTCGGTGACCGCCTGGCTCCTCGCCCGCCGGGGTCTCCCGGTCGTCGGCCTCTCCATGCTCCTCTGGGACCGTTCGGACGACAACGCCCACGGCCGCTGCTGTGGCGCTCTCGACCTGGGCGACGCCCGGCGGGTGGCGCAGCAGGCCGGCATCCCCCACTACACCCTGCGGATGGACGAGGAGTTCCGGGAGAAGGTAGTCGACCCCTTCGTCTCCGACTATCTGGCCGGCCGCACCCCGTCGCCCTGCGTGCGCTGCAACACCTGGATCAAGTTCGACCTCCTCCTCGACCGCGCCCGGGCCCTGGGAGCGGAGACGGTGGCGACCGGACACTACGCCCGCATCGTCCAGGGTCCCGAGGGGTACGAGCTGCACACCGCCCTCGACACCGAGAAGGATCAGAGCTACTACCTCTTCGAGCTCACCCAGGAGCAACTCGCCTCCTCCCTCTTCCCGCTGGGAGAGATGACCAAGCCGGAGGTCCGCGGCCTCGCCCGCGAGGCCGGCCTCGTGGTCGCGGAGAAGGGGGAGAGCATGGAGGTCTGCTTCGTCTCCGGCGGCATCCGCGAGTTCGTGGAGGGGCAGGTGGCCGAGTTCCCCGGCCGCTACCCCGGGGCCGCCGCGGCGACCGCCGCCGCTCCGGCGCGCCTCGTCGACACCGCCGGGAAGGAGCTGGGGGAGGGGCAGCCCTACTACCGCTACACCGTGGGCCAGCGCCGCGGCCTCCAGGTCTCCGCCCCCGAGCGCCTCTACGTCCTCCGCATCGAGCCCGAGGCGAACCGGGTGGTGGTGGGAGCCGAGGCGGACCTCGCCGCTCCGGGCCTCGTCGGAGAGAGGCTGCACTGGATCGGGCCGGCACCCGCCGCCGGTCGAGAGGTCGAGGCGACGGTCAAGATCCGCTCTCGCCATCCTGGAGTGCGGGCGTTCATCCGGACGCTGGAGCCGGGAGGGGAGAACGGGGAGGTCGAGGTGCGCTTCGCCACGCCTCAGCGCGGGGTGGCGCCGGGACAGGCGGCGGTCTTCTACGAGGGAACCCGGGTGCTCGGCGGGTGCTGGATCCGCGGCGGGTTGGGGACTCTCTAAAACCTCTCCGCCGACCGCCGAGACCCCTCGAAACTCCCTCCGACGGTCTCCGCGACCGCCGGAAACCCCTGGAAGCTCCGCCGAAAGGCCTCCGGGCTCGGGGAAAACCTCTCCGAACGACTTCCGGACCTCTCCAGTTCCGTTTCCAGTCCCTCGACGGTCGTTTCGGACGTCTCCCCGAGACTTTCCCCTGCCTGGATTTCTCTTTTGGTCCGTGCCGCCGGAGTTTCCACGGCTCCCAGGAGAGTTTCGAGACCTCCCGGAGCCGTCTCCAGAGGTTTCCGCCGCGTTTGGAGAGCGAGAGGTTGAGTTTCCAGAGGTTTTTGGGGCTCCCGGAGGCTGTCCGGGGGAGTTTCGAGGGGTTTCCGGCGTGCCTGGAGGGATTTCAGACGGAGCCCGAGGGCTTTCCGCCGAGCCCGGAGAGGTTCTGGAGACGCTTGGAGAGCTTTTCCGGGACTTTGGAGGCCCTTGGCTCGACCTGCGACGACGAGGGTCGTAAGATCCCGCTCCGGGAACGACGAAAGAGTGCCCGGTCCCAGTCTCTCCGACACGATGCCCAGAGAAATCCTCGCCTTCCGCCCGCCAGCGACCCGCTGTCCGCCTCTCTCCCCTCTCCCGGCGGTGAGGGCTCTTTTCCTCCTCCTGATCCTCCTCGCTCTCACCACCGCCTGCCGCCACTCCGACTCCCGCGGCCTCCTGAGGCTCGGCACCCTCGCCGTCCCTTCCCCGGCGGCCGCGGTGGACCTGCCGGGGGCGACGACCCTCGGGACCGACCCGACCCAGTTCCCGGTCGACCTCGACGCGGCGCGGATCGCGCGGCTGGAGGTGCGGGCGAAGGGGAGCGCGACGCTTGCCACGATCTCCTGGCGGCTCGCCCAGGACTCCCACTTCCCGCCGTTTCGCACCCTCTCCTTCCCCCTCAACCCCGACGGTCAGTCGCACCTCTACGAGGTGGATCTCGGGCGCGAGGCCTACTGGACCGGCCGGGTGGTAGGGCTCCGGCTGTCCGCGACCGGCGGGCCGCTCGACATCCTTGGGCTCTCGGGAAAGCCGGGGGCCGACCTCTACCGCTCGATGTCGCTTAAAGGCGAGAGCCTGCCCGCGCTTCCCGGCCTGGCGAAGATCGACCTTCCTCTCCCCCAGGATCTCGCTGCCGGCGCCCGCTTCGAGAGCCGGATCGGTCTCGTCCCCGAGGTCGACCGCCCGGGCGCCCGGGCGGTTTTCCGCGCCGCCCTCGACGGGAAGCCCTGGTTTACCGAGACCCTCACCGGCTCGGACGGGGAGGGGGGCGGCTGGCGGACGGTCCGCAAGGAGCTGCCGGCGGCGAGCGGCGGCAGGCACCTGACCCTGACGGTCGAGGCGAGCCGCGGCGGCAATCCCCTGCCGGAGGGGGTGGCTCTCTGGGGCGATCCGCTCCTCGTCTTCCCCCATCGTCCGGCGGGGAAGAACCTCGTCGTCATCTTGATCGACACCCTGCGCGCCGACGCCCTCGGGGTCTACGGCAGCAAGGACGGCCTCACCCCGCACCTCGACGCCTTCGCGCGGAGCGGCATCCGCTTCGCGAACCTGATGTCCCCGGCACCCTGGACCCTCCCCTCCGTCTCCTCCCTCGTCACCGGGCTTCAGCCGCAGACCCATGGTGCCGGCCAGCGCTTCGGCAACTTCGCCCCCACCGGTCTGCCGGCCGGAGCGACGACGATGGCCGAGTTCCTCCGGGACCACGGCTTCTATACCGTCGGGATCTACCACAACATCTACGTCAACCCCGCCTTCGGCCTGGATCAGGGGTTCGACGAGTACTCCTCCCACGAGGACTCGGCGAACTTCCTGGTCGACCGGGCTCTGGCGCGGCTCCGGTACTACGCCCCCGACCGCCGGCTCTTCCTCTATCTCCACTTCTTCGACGCCCACAACCCCTACGCGCCGCCAACGCCCGAGTGCACCGCCGTCACTAGCCGCCTGGCACCGGACTACCAAGGCCCGCTGGGCTGCCTGGGGGACCGCCGGCCGGAGAACCCCCTCCCGCCGGCCGCGGACCGCCCCTGGCTCGAAGCCCTCTACAAGGCCGAGGTCTCCTTCCTCGACAACCAGGTCGGCCGCTTCCTCGCCGGCCTCCACGACCTCGGGCTCGACAAGGACACCGTCGTCGCCATCGTCTCCGACCACGGCGAGGAGTTCTGGCAGCGACTCGACCAGGAGAAGGCCCTGGGCTACGAGGTGAACGGCGACCACGGCCACACCCACTACCAGGAGCTCCTCCACGTCCCCGCCCTCGTCCGCGTCCCCGGCCGCGCCCCCGCGGTGATCGCCGCCACGGTGCAGACGGTCGACCTCTTCCCCACCCTCCTGCATCTGGTCGACGTCGAGGCGCCGCCCAACCAGGGGAAAGACCTCGTGCCGCTCTTGGACGGCGGACCGGCGGAGCGCGAGACCCTGATCTCCGACCTCCTCCTCCACGGCGAGAACCGCTGGGCGGTCCGCCGCGGTCCCTGGAAGCTCGTCGTGCCGCGGGTGGCCGGGCTCCCCGTCGAGCTCTACAACCTGGAGAGCGATCCCGGCGAAACGAAGAACCTCGCCGACCGCGAGGTCGCGACCGTCGCCGCCCTCCGCGCCTACGGCGAGCGCGAGATGGCGGAGCGGGTCAAGGCCCGCGGCCGCTTCCTCCAGGGCTCGGAGTCGCTCAACGCCACCTATCTCGAATGGAACCACATCACGAAGCTGCGTTCGTTGGGATATCTTCGCTAGCGTAAGCCTTACTTCGTTCCTTTCACTTCCTGGAGATCAGAAGCGTGCAACGCCCCGAACCGACCGAGCACATCCCCTATTACGAGCGCTACATCTCGCTCGTGCCCGAAGGCGACATCCTGAAGATTTTGGAAGACCAGTTAAACGACGTCCGCGCCTTCGTCGCGAGCGTTCCCGAGGAGAAGGAAACCTATCGCTACGCGCCAGGGAAGTGGAGTCTCCGCCAGGTTCTCTCGCACGTCGTCGACACCGAACGGGTCTTCGCCTACCGCGCCTGCTGGATCGCCCGCGGCGACACCCAGCCCCTCGTCGGCTACGACCAGGATCTCTTCGAGACGCATGCGGAGGCCGATAAAAGGACCCTCAAAGACCTTGAGACAGAGCTCGAATACCAGCGGCGGAGCAACGTCCTCCTGCTCCGCGCGATGAGCGACGAGGCGAGCCGGCGGATGGGCTCCGCCGACGGCGCTCGGGTGTCGGTCCGCGCCCTGGCCTATCTCATGGCCGGCCATCTGGCGCACCATCTGCGCGGAATCCGCGAGCAGTATGGAGTGAATTTCGGTTGAATTTCGGCGAGGCGGCTTGCCAAGCCCTCCCGGACTGTGAGATCCTAGTCGTCCGCGGCGCGCACGCGGGCTGCCCTTCCTGGGCGAAGGCCTGCGCCGTGAGATGACAGGGCTCCTCGAGCCCGAGCGGCGGCCTCGCCGGCAAAGTCCCCCGTTCCTGTCAACCTGCCGGTAACGACACGTGGAACTTCCCTTGCGCAGGGGGGTGCCGCAGAAGGACTGTGAACTGAAACGATGACTTTTGCGAGCTTCGGCCTCAAGGCCGATCTTCTCCAGGGTGTTGCGGACATGGGCTTCACGCAGCCCACCCCCATTCAGCTCGACGCCATCCCCCCGGCCATGGAGGGCAAGGACGTCCTCGCCTGTGCCATGACCGGGAGCGGCAAGACGGCGGCGTTCCTGCTGCCGATCCTGAACCGCCTGGCCGACCAGCCAGCCGGCACCACCCGCTGCCTCGTCCTCGCCCCCACCCGAGAGCTCGCGGCGCAGATCCACGAGCACCTCGTCCAGCTCGCCGGCCACACCCGGATGACGGGGGCGGCGATTTTCGGCGGGGTGGCGGCGGGGCCGCAGGAGAAGGCGTTCAAGAAAGGGGTGGACATCCTCATCGCCACCCCCGGCCGGCTCCTCGACCACCTGGCCGAGCCCTACGGCAAGCTCGACGGCCTGGAGATCCTCGTCCTCGACGAAGCCGACCGCATGCTCGACATGGGCTTCCTCCCCGACGTCAGGCGCATCCTCTCCCAGCTGCCCCCGGGACCGAAGCAGACCCTCTTTTTCTCCGCCACCCTGCCGGGGCCGATCATCGAGCTGGCCCACGAGATGCTCCACGAGCCGGTGGCGATCAACGTCGAGCGCCAGGCCGCTCCGGCGACCGGGGTGGAGCAGGCGACCTATCCGGTGCGCGAGGAGCTGAAGCCCTGGCTCCTCCTGGAGCTCCTCAGGCGGGAGGAGATCAAGAACGTCCTCGTCTTCACCCGCACCAAGCACCGCGCCAACCGCCTGGCCGACTTCCTCACCCGCCACGGTGTTTCCTGCGACCGCATCCACGGCAACCGCAGCCAGGTACAGCGGACGCTCGCCCTCGCCAACTTCAAGAGCGGCAAGACCCGGGTGCTGGTGGCGACCGACATCGCGGCGCGCGGCATCGACGTCGAGGCGCTCTCGCATGTCATCAACTTCGACGTCCCGAACGTCCCCGACGACTACATCCACCGGGTGGGCCGCACCGCCCGCGCCGACGCCGTCGGCGACGCCTTCACCTTCGTCTCCCGGGAGGAGCACGGCGACCTGATGGCGATCGAACGGGCGGTCGGCCGGCGCCTGCCGCAACGGATGCTCGCCGACTTCGACTACGACCAGAAGCCGGAGGAGAGCCTGGAGGTCCCGCTCGCCGAGCGGATCGCCAACCTGCGCGCCCGCCGCGCCGAGGAGCGCGCCCGGGCCAAGGAGAAGGCCGAGCGCAAGGCCCGCGCCGCCGAGGAGCAGGCCCGCGCTCGCGAGAAGCGCCCGGAGGCGGGCGCCGGGCCGCGTGCCGCCGCTCCCGGAGCGCCCGGCACTGGCGCCAATGGCGGCTCTGGCGGCAATGGCGGCAATGGCGCGAATGCCGGAGCCACCGCGAAGGGCCAGCATGGGAAGCACCATCCCGGCGGCTCCCGCCGGCCCGACGCCGGCCCACGCCGCCAGGAAGGCTCCCAACCGGGCGGTCCGCGCCGGGGGGATCGCAACGATCGCAACGAGCGCAAAACCCATGGGGGGCCACGCCGGGCGGACGGACCGCCGCGCCCGGGCGATCGCGAGCGCTTCGACCGCCCGGGCAACGGCGGCCCACGCCGTCAGGACGGCCCTCCACCGGCAGCCCGGCAGGGCGGCGCCCCGCGCCATCCGGCCGAGGCGCGCCGTGCCGGCGGCGAGCCGCCGCGGCGCTCGAACGGTCCCCGCAAGCCGCCGCCGCCGATCGGCGCCATGCAGCCGACCACCCGGACGATCATCCTCCAGCCCATGGGGCCGGCGCACGATCCCGATCAGCAGCCGCTTCAGCAGGAGGCCCCGGGCGGTTTCAACCGGCGTCCCGCCTCCTGGCGGCGCAATGCGCCGGCGCTCCCGGCGAGCGCCCCGCCCGATTTCGATGACGTGAACGACCTCTAGACGCGGACGGGAGGAGCGGACGGATGGCGAGGCAGAAGCGGTACTGGCTCTTGAAGTGTGAGCCGGAGGCGTACACCCTCTCCGACCTGGAGCGCGACTCGGTGACGACGTGGGAGGGAGTGCGCAACTTCCAGGCGCGCAATTTCCTCCGCGACGACATGAAGGTGGGCGACGGCGTCCTCTTCTACGCCTCGAACGCCGATCCCTCGGGGGTGACAGGGCTCGCCGAGATCGCCCGGGCGGGCTACCCCGATCCTACCGCCTTCGATCCGAAGAGCGTCTACTACGACGAGAAGAGCGACCCGGACGCCCCCACCTGGTACCGGGTGGACGTCCGCTTCGTCGAGGCTTTCCCGGAGATCCTCCCACTCGAAGCTCTGAAAGCCACCCCGGGGCTCGAAAAGATGGTCGTCACCCAGAAGGGATCGCGACTCTCCGTCCAGCCGGCGACGAAAGAGGAGTTCGCGATCGTGCGCCGGCTCGGCCGCATGGCGGGGAAGTCGGAGAAGTCGGAGAAGTCAGGGAAGACCGGAAAGACGGGGACGCCGGGAAAAGCCCGGGGGAAGAAGTGATCGACGAGATCGAAGTCCAGTGCCCGTACTGCTCGGAGCGGGTCTCGATCGTCGTCGAGCCGGACACCTGGGGGACTCTCGTCCAGGACTGCGAGGTGTGCTGCAACCCCTGGCAGCTCACCATCACCCGCGACCGCTACGGCGATCCCGACGTCCGGGTGGAGCGGCTGGACGAGTAACCTTTACAGCCGGACCAGCTCGCGGTCGCCGGTGCCCCCGGCGTCGTAGCCGACCGGCCGACGCCGTCCACCTAGATTGCCGGTATTCCCGGCCATCCCGCCGGCATCGAAGGGGCGGCGGAGCTGTTCTTCCCCGAACATCCGCTTCAGAAACTTCATCGCCTCTTCCTCGACGATCTCGGGGGTGACCTGGGAGATCTCGATCTTCCGGGTCAGCAGGCCGAAGCCCACGCCCTCGTGGGTGATCCGCACCAGCCGGGTGCCGGGATCGCCGAAGAAGAGGAGCGTGCGCTCGAAGTCCTCGAAGCGGTCGAGCTTCACCTTGAACCCGGCGGCCGTCAGCTGGTGGAAGATCGCCGCGGACTCGACCTTCCCCACCATCAGATCCTTGACCTCGGAGAGGACCGGCAGGATGGTCGAACGCACGAGAGCGCTGAAGGTCTCCCGGAAGCCGCCGTTCTGCCGTTGCGAGGTCTCGGGATGGCTCCTCTTCTCCTCGCGGATCTCCTCGTGGCCCCGGAGGAGTTGCTTCAGACGCTCGATATTGGCCTTGTCCACGGTGACAATCCTTTCGTGGGAGCGAGAGCTCCGTTGTCTTTTGGAGAAGCAAGCTTGCTGCCAAGTCGCCAAGTCGGCTCGGCATGGGTCTGTCGCCCGGGGTGCGCTACACTTCCCCGCCGATGCCCAAAAGGACCGATCTCCACTCCATCCTCGTCCTCGGCTCGGGGCCGATCATCATCGGCCAGGCCTGCGAGTTCGACTACTCCGGCACCCAGGCCTGCCGTGCCCTGAAGCGCGAGGGCTACCGGGTCGTGCTCGTCAACTCGAACCCGGCGACGATCATGACCGACCCGGCGTTCTCGGACGCCACCTACGTCGAGCCGCTGGTGCCGGAGATCGTCGAGAAGATCATCGCCCGCGAGCGGCCGGACGCCCTCCTGCCCACGGTGGGCGGGCAAACCGGGATCAACCTCGCGATCGCCCTGGACGAGCGCGGGGTGCTGGCGCGCTACGGAGTCGAGGTGTTGGGGGCGAGCATCGACGCCCTCCGCCTGGGCGAGGACCGGCTGCTCTTCAAGCAGGCGATGGAGGAGGTGGGGCTCAAGGTCCCGCGGAGCGGCTATGCCGGCAGCCTCGAAGAGTCGCGAGCCATTGCTGCCGATATCGGCTTCCCGGTGATCATCCGTCCCAGCTTCACCCTCGGCGGCGAGGGCGGCGGGGTGGCCTACAACCGGGAGGACTTGGAAGAGGTGGCGGCGACGGCGCTCCGCGCCAGCCCGGCGACCCGGATCCTCATCGAGCAGTCGGTCCTCGGCTGGAAGGAGTTCGAGCTCGAGGTGATCCGCGACACGGCCGACAACGCCATCGTCGTCTGCTCGGTCGAGAACTTCGACGCCATGGGCGTCCACACCGGCGACTCGATCACCGTCGCGCCGCAGCAGACCCTCTCCGACCGCGAGTACCAGGCGATGCGCGACGACGCCTTCGCGGTCATCCGGCGGGTGGGGGTCGCGACCGGCGGCTCGAACATCCAGTTCGCGGTCGATCCCGCGACCGGCACGCGCCTCGTCATCGAGATGAACCCGCGGGTGTCGCGGAGCTCCGCCCTGGCCTCCAAGGCGACCGGTTTCCCCATCGCCAAGATCGCCGCCCTCCTGGCCGTCGGCTACACCCTCGACGAGGTGGCGAACGACATCACGGGGAAGACCCGCGCCGCCTTCGAGCCCACCCTCGACTACACGGTCGTCAAGATCCCCCGCTGGGCGTTCGAGAAGTTCCCCGAGGCGACCGGCACCCTGGGCACCTCGATGCAGTCGGTCGGCGAGGTCATGGCGCTCGGCGGCACCTTCGCCGAGGCGCTCATGAAGGGGCTCTCGGCGCTGGAGCTCGACGGCAACCTGGCGGCCCGCGAGCGCCGGATGGCCGACCCGGTGCGCCTGCGCCGCCGGCTCTCGGTGCCGAACTGGGAGCGCCTGTTCGCCGTCTTCGCGGCGCTCCGCCAGGGTTGGACGGTCGAGGAGGTCGCCGGGGCGTCGCACATCGACCCCTGGTTTCTTAGAGAGATCGAGGAGCTGGTCGAGCTCGAAGCCGACCTCGCCTGCTGGAACCTGGCGTCGATCCCGCTCGCGCTCCTGAAACGCGCCAAGGCCTCGGGCCTCTCGGACGCCCGCATCGCGAGCCTCCTCTCCTGCGGCGAGGAGGAACTCGCCCGCGACCTCGCGGCGCGCGGCATCGTCCGGGTCTACAAGCGGGTCGACACCTGCGCCGCCGAGTTCCCGGCGACCACCCCCTACCTCTATTCGACCTACGGCCAGGAGGACGAGAGCGAGCCCACCTCCCGCCCCAAGGTGGTGATCCTGGGCTCCGGCCCCAACCGCATCGGCCAGGGGATCGAGTTCGACTACTGCTGCGTGCAGGCGGCCTATGCTCTGCGCGAGCGCGGCTTCGAGACGATCATGGTCAACTGCAACCCGGAGACCGTCTCGACCGACTACGACACCTGCGACCGCCTCTACTTCGAGCCGCTCACCCTGGAGCACGTGCTCGCCGTCCTGGCGCGGGAGAAGCCGCAGGGGGTGATCGTCCAGATGGGCGGGCAGACGCCCTTGAAGCTCGCCCGCGGCCTCGCCGCCGCCGGAGTGCCGATCTGGGGGACGACGCCGGACGCCATCGACCTCGCCGAGGACAGGAAGCGCTTCGGGGCTCTCTTGGAAGCCGAGGGCATCCTCCAGCCGGAGAACGGCACGGCCTCCTCCTACGAGGAGGCGGTCGTCGTGGCGCGGCGGATCGGCTATCCGGTGCTCGTCCGGCCGAGCTACGTGCTCGGCGGCAGGGCGATGACCATCGTCTACGACGAGGGGACGCTCGCGCGCACCATGCGCGAGGCGGCGGAGGTCTCGCCCGGGCACCCGGTGCTCCTCGACCGCTTTCTGGAGGACGCCTTCGAGCTCGACCTCGATCTCCTGGCCGACGGCAAGCGGGCGGTCGTCGTCGGTCTTCTCCAGCACATCGAGGAGGCGGGCATCCACTCGGGGGACTCGGCGGCGGTGCTGCCGCCCTACGACCGGGTGAGCCACGAGGTGCAGGACGAGATGCGCGACATCGCCCGCCGGCTCGCTCTCCGCTTGGGCGTCGTGGGGCTCATGAACGTCCAGTTCGCCCTCCACGGCGGCCGGATCTACGTTCTGGAGGTAAACCCCCGGGCCTCGCGGACGGTGCCGTTCATCGCCAAGGCGGTGGGTGTGCCGCTCGCGGCGCTCGCCGCGCGGCTGATGGCCGGGGAGACCCTGGAGGAGGTGGGGCTGACGGCAGAGCCGCCGATTCCCGGCGTCTTCGTCAAGGCACCGGTCTTCCCCTTCCGCCGCTTCCCCGCGGTCGACCCCGTGCTCGGCCCCGAGATGAAGTCGACCGGCGAGGTGATGGGCTCGGCCGCCACCTTCGGCAGCGCCTTCGCGAAGGCCTGGCTGGGAGCCGGGCACAAGCTGCCGCAGGAGGGCGCCGCCTTCCTCTCCGTCCACGACCGGGACAAAGAGGCGCTCGTCCCGGTCGCCCGCCGATTCGCCGAAATCGGCTTCGAGCTGGTGGCGACCGCCGGCACCGCCACCTACCTGACCGATCGGGGGCTCCCCGTCCGCACCATCCACAAGGTGCAGGAGGGGCATCCGCACGTCGTCGACGCTCTGATCAACGGCGAGATCCACCTGGTGGTCAACACCCCCCTGGGGAGAGCCTCACACGAGGACGACGCCGAGATCCGCCAGACGGCACTCAAGTACGACATCCCCTGCATCACGACGCTCTCGGGAGCCATGGCGATGGCCGAGGGGATCGCGGCGCTGACCAAGGACGGGCTGTCGGTGCGGTCGCTCCAGGAGTTCCATCGGGTGGCGAAGATGGCCGAGAAGGTGTAGGTCGCTCCTCTGCCTGGCGGCGCGATTGGTTGTTGCCCAGGCTGGTCCAGGGCTTCGCCCTTCGCTAAGGAACTAAGGAACTACGGCCCCAACCCAATCATCCAGCTGAAGACCGGAAACGCGAGAGAACTCCTGAAGGTTGTTGGTGACCAGTGTCGCGTTCAAACTGCGGGCGTGGCCCGCGATCAACATGTCGTAGGCACCGATCGGGCGCCCCACTGCTGAAAGCTCAGCTCGGACGGCGCCGGCTTCGACCGCCGCGGGAACCGTCCAGGTCAAGACTTCCACGTTTTCCAGGAACTCTCGGACGACCCGGCGCAGAGGCTCACGCCGCTCGCTGCGCCGAATTCCGTACTCGAGCTCAAAGACGGTGACCGCGGAGATCTTCAGCTCTTGTGGGGAAAAACGTGTCACCCGCTCGATCAGGCCCGGGTGTGTACGCTTCATCAGATAGCTGCAGATATCGGTATCGAGGACGAACATCAGAGAGCTAGGGGATCATCCTGCGGTGGGGGATCGTCTCCGGTTTCGAAGTCCGGCGGCAATACCAGCGACGGATCGGAAAAGAAGCGATCCCAGCCGCGTGAGGGCAGCGGGCGCAGGATCAGTGCATCCCCTTGCCGCTCGATCGAAACGGTATCTGTGTCCAGGCTGAGCTCGACCGGAATGCGCACGGCCTGGTTGCTGCCATTCCGGAAAATTTTTGCTGTCGCGATCGCCATGAGAATCCTCAGCCTATGGCAGTAGCATAGGTCGATTCGCAGCCAAGGTCAACGGATCCGCTCGTTCACCGCCTGCGCTACGCCTTCTTGAGCAGCGCGATCTGCCCGGCGTGGTAGAGCTCGTGCTGCACGATGCCATAGAGCATGATCGCGGCATCGTAGTCCTTCCCCGCCACCCGCTCCCGCAGATCCTCCTCGTCCAGGCGCGAAAGAAACTCCACGAGATCCCGGTAGGCCCGCCGGTGCCGATCGCGGAGCGCCTCCCAGGCCTCCGCCGTGGGCGCGGGCGGAGCGGGCCAGTCCTCCTCGGGCGGTGGCTCGATGGCCCGCCCTTCGGTGATGCGGCGGCGCACGACCTCCAGCCAGACCGTCATGTGAAGCAGGATCTCCCAGACGCTGTGAGCATTGGGGAGCGGCCGCGCCACGGCGGCCCGGGCGTCGACCCCGGCGAGGAGCTCGTGGACGGAGGGCCCGTGCCAGGCTCCCCCCTCCACCGCCCGCCGGAGCTGGTCTGTGATGCGCTCGGTGTCCGTCATGAACCTGACCTCCGCAGCACCCGGTACGAGGCGGGCGCCATGGAGATTCTATGGCCTTTCAGATCGGAGCGACGATGTGCAGACCCGCCCAGACCACGCCGATCAGGCTGCCGACGAGGAGGAGCGGCACGAGGAGCAATGGCGGTTTCGCACCCTACCCGACGAAAGCCAGGGAGAGGAGCGCCTTCTGTTCCAGGGTGTGCGCCTTGGCCGAGCCGGTCGCCGGGCTGCCCGAGGCCGAGCGCTTGATCGTCCGCACCCGGCGGCCGGCCAGGCGCTCGACGTGGGGGAGGACGAAGAAGAGCGGCCCCATGTTCGCCGGCTCCTCCTGCACCCAGACGATGCTGGCGTCGGGATGGCGGGCGAGCTCCGCGGCGAGCTCGGCTTCGGGGAACGGATAGAGCTGGTCTAAAAAGACCACCGCCGTCGTCGCCCCCTGTCCCAGGCGCTCGCGCTCGCGCTTCAGCTCGTGGCCGATCTTCCCGCTGCAGAGGACGATCCGCTGCGCCCCGCTTACCGCGCTATCGGGGACGACGCATTGGAAGCGCTCACGGCCGAGCTCGGCGACGGTCGACGCGGAGTCCTTGTGGCGGAGCATGCTCTTGGGGGTGAAGACGACCAAGGGTTTCCGCCACTTGCGGAGGGCTTGCCGGCGGAGGAGGTGGAAGTACTGGGCCGCGGTCGAGGGCTGGCAGACCTGGATGTTGTCCTCGGCGGCGAGTTGGAGGTAGCGCTCCATACGGGCGGAGGAGTGCTCCGCCCCCTGCCCCTCATAGCCGTGGGGGAGGAGCATCACGAGTCCGGAGAGGAGACCCCACTTGTCCTCGCCGGCGGTGATGAACTGGTCGACGATGATCTGGGCGCCGTTCGCGAAGTCGCCGAACTGCGCCTCCCAGAGGACGAGAGTCTCCGGGTAGTCGCGGCTGTAGCCGTACTCGAAACCTAAGACCGCCGCCTCCGAGAGCATGGAGTCGTAGATCTCGCAGCGCGGCTGGCCGGGCGCCAGGTGCTGGAGGGGCATGTATTCGGCCCCGGTCTCGACGTCGATGAGGACCGAGTGCCGCTGGTTGAAGGTGCCGCGGCGGCTGTCCTGGCCGCTGAAGCGGATCGGTGTGCCGCCGGTGCCGTCGCCTGGGCCCCGGGATTCGGTCAGCAGAGAGGCGAAGGCGAGCGCTTCGGCCATGCCGTAATCGATCGGCCGCTGGCCATGCCCCATCTCGGACCGCTCCTTCAAGAGCTTCTTGATCTTCTCGTGGACGGAAAAGCCATCGGGAGGGGTCGTCAGGCGGTCGGTGAGGCTCGCGATCTCCGCCGCCTCGACTCCCGTCGGCACCTCGTACTCCTCTTTGTGGCGGCCGCCCACGTAAGCGTCCCAGTAGGAGGGAAGGGTGCGGAGGGTCGGTTTCTTCTCGATCCCCCGGGCCTGCTGCTGGGCCGAGTCGAGCTCGGTCCGGAGCGCCGCGGCGCGGGCCTCCCCCTCGGCCTCGGAGAGACCGGCCTCCTTGGCGTAGATCTTCCACAGCTGGGGATGCTTCTCGATCTTCTTGTAGAGGAGCGGCTGGGTGACCGTGGGGTCGTCGACCTCGCTGTGGCCGTGCCGGCGGTAGCCGATCAAGTCGACGACGACGTCGTCCCCGAAGGCATAGCGGTAGTCGAGCGCCAAGGCCGCCGCCCGGAGGACCGCCGCCGCGTCCTCCCCGTTGACATGGAAGATGGGGATCGGCAGGCGCCGGGCGACGTCCGAGGCGAAGCGCGACGACTGGAAGGCCTTGGGCTCGGCGGTGAAGCCGATCAGGTTGTTGACCAGAACCTGGATCGTGCCGCCGACGTGGAAGCCGGGAAGCTCCGAGAGATTCAAGGTCTCGGCGAGGATGCCCTGGCCGGCGAAGGCGGCGTCGCCGTGAAGGACGATGGGCACGACCTTCTTTCCGTCCTCGTCGCCGGCCCGCACCTGCTTGGCCCGCGCCCGTCCCTCGGCGACCGGATCGACCGCCTCCAGGTGACTGGGGTTCGAGACCAGGTGGATGAAGACCTCGCGGCCGTTCCGCGCCTCGAAGGTGCCGGTCGCCCCCATGTGGTACTTGACGTCGCCGCCGCCCAGGATGCTCCGCGGGTCGACGTCCTCGAAGCCCGCGAAGAGCTCGAAGGCGGGCCGGCCGACGGTGTGGAGCATGACGTTCAAGCGCCCGCGATGGCTCATCGCGAGCACCACCTGCTCACCCGCGTGGCGCGCGACCCCTTCGAGCATCTCGGAAAGCAGGGGGATGAGCGCCGCCACCCCCTCGATCGAGAACCGCTTGGTGCCCAGATAGCGAGACTGGAGCACCTGCTCGAAGGTCTCGGCCTCCAACACCTGCTCGAAGGCGCGGGCCACGTCGACCGGGAGAGGCGCACCCTCCATCCGCTCCTGAACCCAGCGCCGCCTCGCCGGATCGTCGATGTGCATGAACTCCACCCCGATCGGTCCGCAGTAGATGCGCCGCAGCTCGGCGACTTTCGGGTCGGTCAGGTCGCCGAGGGTCGGATGGTGCTCCGGCGTCAGCCGCTCCAGGGGATCGAGGTCGGCCGCGAGATAGCCCCAGCGACGGAAGGAGTCGACGATCAGGGGATCGATGGCGGCGATCGCGGCGGTCGCGGCGGTCGCGCGGGCGTCGGCGGGATGGGCGGAGAGAGACGGATCGAGGATGGCCTGGCTCATAACAGGGATAGGATACCGCGGTTGTCGAGCCCCATCCTCTTCCTACCCATCCCCCACGACCCCATGTTCACCTCCTTCGAGGAACCCGACCTCGCCGCCCGTGCCCGCGGTCTCGTCTGGCCTCCGGGAGGAGCCTTCCTCTTCGCCCAGATCTATCTCACCCTCTACCCGCTCCTCACCACCGTGCCGAGCTGGCTCTTCGAGGCGGTACGGCTCACCCTCCTCCTGGGGACCCTGGGAGGGATCGCCGGCATCCTCTATATCTCCTATCGGGGAGTGCGGGATCGGCGGTGGACCTGGGGCGTCACCCTCTGGCTCGGCGTCAACCTCGCCTTCTCCCTCCTCTCCGGCCATCTTCTCTACGGGATGTCGGTGCCCAGCCTGTGAGGCCGGCGTGCGAAGAAGCCGGGGGACGTTGGTTTGCGCGAACGGTTCGGGTACCGTAGCGGCCAGGAGGTCCCGTCCGATGAACCGATCCGTGTTTCTCACCCTTCTCCTCGCCGCCGGCATCGCCGGTATCGCTTGCAGCAGCGGGAGGCCCCCGATGTCCAAAGCCAGCGCCACGAAACCCGCCGAGACGGCCGACTCCTCCGAAGCTCCCAAACCCGCCGCGCCGCCCTGCGACTTCAAGATCGTCTCCATGGCGGACCCGTCCCAGAAGCAGATCCAGTGCGCGAACGGCGACAGCTTCGTCCTCCGCCGCGGGGAGGACAATCGGTGGGGTGAGGAGATGAAGGTGCGCGCCGGCACCCGCCCCACCTATGCCACCCTGGACGAGGCGGGCCGCGCCCGCTGCTGCACGCCGGCCGCGGAGTAGGCCATGGCCCTCCTTCGGTTCGAGCGCAAGTCGGAGCCCCTGCTGCCGCGGACCGAGTTCCTGAAGCGGATGGCGCGGACCCTCTCCTTCGTCTTCGCCATCCTCGCCGTGGGTTTAGGGATCGGGGTCTGCGGCTACCACTGGTGTCAGGGCCTGGGCTGGCTCGACTCGCTCTTGAACGCCTCCATGATCCTGACCGGCATGGGGCCGGTCGACCCCCCGAAGACCGCCGTCGGCAAGTGGTTCGGCTCCTTCTACGCGCTTTTCAGCGGCATCGCCTTCGTCACCAGCGCCGGAATCGGCTTCACCCCCATCGCCCATCGGCTCCTCCACTGGTTCCACCAGGAGACCCGGGACCAGGAGGGGGAAGAAGAGGATGAGGCCGGGGACCCGGAGATCGAGAAGGAGGACGAGCGGAAGGGCAGGAAGCCGGCAGTGGCAAAAAAAGGGCAGAAGTGAGGCGCTCGATCGACCTTTTTGCCGTCAGATCCGTATAGATCGGGGTACGGAGGTTCCCTTAGGGACCGGATCGTGAGAGAATCTACTCACATTTGCGGTGTCGCAGCAAGAAACGTCCGATGATCGCTCCAGCCCTGTCTGTCGAGTAGAGGCACGCCATGATGAGCTCTCAGCAATTTTTTGGTGCATTGTTCCTGGTGACCGGTTCCTTCGTCGTCCTCTATGGGGTCCGCCTCTTCGTCGAGACCCGCGCCTTCTTCCGTCATGCCGGCCGCTCGATGGGCACGGTGGTGCGCCGCGTCCTCCGCCGGCCGGCCTCCTGGCAGCCCGCTCTCTACCACCCGGTCGTCCTCTTCCAGACCCAGGACGGCGAACAGATCCTCCTCGAAGTGCCCGACCCGATGGTCGACAACCGTTGCCGGGTGGGGACGACCCTGTCGCTCGCCTACGACGGTACCGACCCCAAGCAGGTCAAGGTCGGCACCCGTCAGTGGTTCGACGTCGCCATGGTCTTTTACCTCGGCCTCCTGGTGAGCGCCGCCGGCATCGTCCTCACCTTCCAGCACCTGCACTAGAGCCAGCTCCCGGCAGGGGCACCGTACCCACCCTGGCGCGCGACACCTCGTTGTCGGGGCGCAGGGCGTGGAGGATGGGCGTCGTCATCACCGTAGTGACGACCGCCATGATGACCATCATGGCAAAGAGGGTGGGCGAGAGTACCTTCAGGTCGAGCCCCAGGTTCAAGACGATCAGCTGCATCAACCCGCGGGTGTTCATGAGGATGCCGAGCGCCGAGGACTCGCGCCAGGGGAGCCCGGTCAGGCGCGCAGCGACGGCGGTGCCGCCGAACTTGCCCAGGCAGGCGACGAGGATGATGGCGCCGCAGATCACCCACTGGTTGAGACCGTGGACGAGGCCGATCTCGGTGCGCAGACCCGTGTAGGCGAAGAAGGCGGGGAGGAGGAAGACGACCACCAGGTCGTGGAGGCGGGTCGTCAGCTCGCGGGCGAGGCGGCTCTCGCTGGGGATGACGGCGCCCAGGAGGAAGGCGCCGAAGAGGGCGTGGATGCCGATGAGCTCGGTCGCCAGGGCGGAGAGGAGGAGAGCGACGAAGAGCCCGGCGCTGACGCTCTGGGTGAGCCGCCCCTCCTGCTCAACCTTCTTGACCAGCCGCCCGAGCAGCGGGCGCACGAGGACGACGACGAAGCCGATGTAGGCGAGAGTCAGGAGAACCGTGTGGGCAGCGCCTTCGAGGCGCGCCTGGACGATCCCGACCAGAAAGGCGAGGAGGCACCAGGCGGTGACGTCGTCGACCGCGGCGCAGGTCAGGGCGATCGTCCCCAGCGGCGTCTTGTGGATACCGCGGTCGGTCAGGATGCGCGCCAAGACCGGGAAGGCGGTGATCGACATGGCGACGCCGATGAAGAGGGCGAAGGCGGTGAACGGGACGTCGGCCGACGACAGCCGCGGGTAGAGCCAGAGGGCGAGCCCCGAGCCCAGGAGGAACGGGGTGACGATGCTCACGTGGGAGATGGCGATCGTCGAGTGCGTGCCCTGGGAGAGATGGCGGGTGTCGAGCTCCAGGCCGACCAGGAACATGAAGAGGATGACGCCGATCTGCGCCAGGAGGTTCAGGTGCGGCGAGATGCTCGGCGGCAGGAGATAGGCGGCGGCCTCGGGCGCCAGGTGACCGAGGAGGGACGGCCCGAGGAGGATGCCGGCGATCACCTCGCCGATGACCGGCGGCTGCTCGATGTACTTGAAGAGGGCGCCGACCAGGCGGGCGGTGGCGATGATGACGATCAAGGCGATCAGGACGTGGAGGAAGCTGCCCCCCTTGGCGACCTCTCCGGCCGCGGTGCCGAAGCGGGGGGCCGCTACAGCAGGGGCCGGAGCGCCGAGCGTGACACCCTGGGAGCGGATCCAGAAGAACAGCGCGGCGGTGACGCCGAGCATCGCCAGATAAGCGATGCCCGTCCGTAGAGTGGAAAGGTTCCACCCGAGCTTCGAGCCCATGACATCTCCCCTCGAACAGAATACCGCAAAGTAAATCAGCAAAGGGGGGTGATCCCACCCCCAGCCCTCTAGTGTAGCAAAGGCCGGAGGATGGGACGGGGCTCATAGGTCGGTCGTTCTACCGCGAACCTTTCAATACCGTCATCCTGAAGGCGAGCCTTAAGCGAGCGGGAAGGATCTGGGAGGGGGTGGCTTCCCCCTCCCAGATCCTTTGGGACGCCTGAGGCTCCCCGCAGGATGACGGTGCTTTAAAGATCAGCCCGGACCTACGGGTGGGCCAGCGCGCTGAAGGCGGGAGCCGGGCGCTGCCAGAAGAAAGGCTTCTGCTTCCTTGGATGATTGCCGATCTCGTCGAGCGCCTTACCGTCGTAGACCCGGCCATTCTGCAGGACCATGGCGATGCTCTCGGTGTTGCGGATGTCGTCCAGGGGATTCTTGTCGAGGACGACGACGTCGGCGAGCTTCCCCGGTTCCAGGGAACCCAGATCCTTGTCCATTCCCAGGTACTCGGCGCCCGAGAGGGTGCCGGTGCGCAGCACCTCGTGCGGAGAGAGACCGCCCTGGGCGAGCATCCACATCTCCCAGTGCGCCCCCAGGCCTTCGCGCTGGCCGTGGGCGCCCATCTGCACGTGCACCCCGGCGTGGAAGAGCTCGTTGACGGTACGGGCGTTGTAGAAGTGCCCCCACTCCTCGTCGGGAGCGAGGACGGGGCGGCGGGCGCGCTCGTCGATCACCTCCCGCGGCACGAAGGAGAGGAGGCGCGGGTCGGCCCAGACCTGGGTCTTCGCGTACCAGTAGTTCTCTCCCCAGATTCCGCCGTAGCCGACGATGAGGGTCGGGGTGTAGCCGACCTTGGTGCCGCTCCACAGCTGGGCGACGTCTTGATAGGCGTTGGCGACCGGGATCGAGTGCTCGACCCCGGTGTGGCCGTCGACCACCATCGTCATGTTGTGCTCGAAGAGCGATCCCCCCTCGGGCACGACCATCATTCCGGTCTCCCGCGCCGCGGCGAGGATCTGCTGGCGCTGGTCGCGGCGCGGCTGGTTGTAGCTCTTGACGCTGATCGCCCCGATCGCCTTCTGCCGGCGCAGATGAGCGCGAGCGTCGTCGAGGCTGTCGATGTTGGCGGTGAAGGGGGCGGCGGCGCCGTAGAGGATGGTCCCGGTCGAAAAGATCCGCGGCGCCGTGATGAGCCCGGCCCGCTGGAGCTCGGCGGCGGCGAAGACGGTGTCGTTGTCGTTCGAGGGGTCGTGGAGGGTGGTGACGCCGAAGCCCAGGCTCGCGTAGGTCACCCAATTCTCCTGGGGAATGATGCCGTCGCTCCCGAACGGGCCGTGCCAGTGGACGTCGACCAGGCCCGGGATGAGGGTCTTGCCGGTGGTGTCGATCACCTTCGCCCCGGCGGGAACCTGGACGGCGGAGCGCGGCCCCACCGCCCGGATGCGGTTGCCGGTCATGACGATCGCCCCGTCCTCGATCACCTCGTCGCCGCGCATGGAGATGATGCGGCCGCCGACCAGCGCCACCGTGCCGCTCGGCACGTCGGTCGTCTGGGCGAAGCCGATCTGCACCCCCTTGGCCGGAGCCTCGGGGAGTTTCTCCGGAGCTCCGGCGATGAAGGCGAAGGCGTCTTTCAGATCCCGGCTGAAGAGCTCGGGGCCGAGCGCCCAGTGGAGGGTTTGGGAGTCGCCCGACCAGCCGAGGTACTCGCCGGCGTCCTTCGAGACCTTGGCGACGGGGAGGGCGGTGGCCTTGGGACCGATCTCGATCGCCTTGCCGGTGGCGACGAGAGGCGTGACGTAGGCGTTGAAACGCTCGCGGAAGGCGAGCCAGCGGCCGTCCGGGGAGACACTGAATTCCGTCGCCCGCTCGCTCGTCACATGGGTGTGCTCGTCGCCTCCCGAGAGGTCGAGCGAGACCAGCTGGCGAACGTTCTTCTCGCCGATCTTCATCAGGTAGATCCGGTCGGAGGTCGCCCCGAAGTGGGGACGGAGGCCCTCGCCGGTGATCTTCTTGGCGGCTCCCGGTGCCGCGCCGTCCACCGCCACCCGGTAGACGCCCGGGTCCCCGGACCAGGCCGCGGTGCGGAGACCGCCGCCGGCGATCTTCCGGTAGACGACGACCTTGCCGTCGGGAGAGAGGACCGGCTCGACGTAGTGGCCGGGCTCGGAGGTCAGGGTCCGCCCCGTTCCTCCGCCGGCGCCCTCCACCGAGACGATCCGCACCGTGCCCAGGGACTCGTCGTTCCAGGTGGTGTAGACGACCTGGCGACCGTCGCAGGAGAAGGAGGGATAGTACTCCCAGACGTCGTCCTGACGGGTGAGCCGGCGCGGGGTGCCGTTCGGCAGGTCGCGAATCCAGAGGTGCCCCAGGGCCTGGTAGACGACCCGATCCCCCTGGGGCGAGACCTCGACCCAGCGGAGCATCTTGACGTCGAACTTGGACGGTGCCACGTCGACCGGGAAGCGGAGGGCGGCGGTGACCTTGCGGGTGGTGTGGACGTGGAAGGGGATGTCCGCAAGCTTGAGGCTCGCCACCTCCAGGCGGTGGATCTTGCCGCCGGACCAGAAGACGAGCGAACGCGAGTCGGGGGTCCAGGCCATCACCGGGTAGAGGCCGTGGATCGACCAGGTCTCCTGCATGTCCCGATCGAGACCGTCGTAGAGCGGCCACTCCTCGCCCGAACGCAGGTCGTGGAGGTAGAGGACGCTCTTGGCGCGCACCCGGCGGACGAAGGCGAGGAGCCTGCCGTCCGGCGACGGGGTGGGGCGCACCGCGCCTCCCGGACCACTGACGATCGCGATCGTCTCGCCGGTCGTGCGGTCGAGCCGCTGGATGTCGAAGATCTCGCCGTTCGAATCCTTGTTGTACTCGAAGACCGGACCCGGGGTGACGTCCTGGCTGTAGTAGAGGTAGCGGCCGTCGGGCGAGAAGACGGGCTCGCCGGTATCCTTCTGGTCGTTCGCCTTCTTGGTCATCTGGAGGCCGTCGCCGCCCGAGCGGTGGTAGAGCCACATCTCGCCCGCCCCCAGCGAACGCTGGGCGGTGAAGTGCTTGCGCGCCACGATCCACTCGCCGTCCGGCGACCAGGACGGGCTGTTGAGCAGGCGGAAGGTCTCCTTGGTCACCGCCCGGGGGTTCTTGCCGTCCCGATCCATGATCCAGATGTTGTCGCCGCCGCCCTGGTCGCTCGTGAAGGCGATCGACTTGCCGTCCGGGCTGTAGCGGGGCTGCATCTGCCAGGCGATATCGTGGGTCAGGGCCCGCGCCTCGCCGCCGCCGATGGGAATCGTGTAGAGATCGCCCAGGAGGTCGAAGACGATCTCCTTGCCGTCGGGAGAGACGTCCAGGGAGAGCCAGGTCCCCTGGTCGGTGTCGATCGTCACCTCGGAGGAGGGACCGGGTGGGTTGTTGACGTCCCACTTCTCCTCTTTCTTCTCGTCTTTCTTCTCGCCTTTGGCATCGCCGGCCTTGGTGTCTCCGGCTTTGCCGGCCGGGGCCGGACCGGTCGTGGGGCCCTCCTTCTCCTCGACGGGGCGCGGCTGCTCGCCCTCGATCGGCGGCAGGTCCGGTTTGGCCTTCTTGTCCTCGGGGGTCGGCGGCTTCGCGTCCTCCCCGTCGTCGTCCGCGCTGACGACGCCGTAAGGATGCGGTGCCCCCGCGACGGGAGCCACGGCGGTGGAGAAGAAAGCGGCCGCGACGAGCAGCAGGCCGCAGAAGACCGGGGCGAGTCTCTTCATGTGGATCCCTTCCCTAACGTTTTTGCCGGAGTGGAGGACTGATTCCCCCGAGCTTATAACGCCCGGAGCCGCGGAAGGTTCTGCCTCACGGCGCCGCGGGCGCGATCCGCTTCCCCGCCTGCGCCCCGGCCCGCCGCAGCCGGGCGAGGTCCCAGACCACGAGCCCTTCCTCCCGGTAGTCGGGCTCCCCCCAGAGCGCGGTCAACCCGGCGGCCATCTCCTCTCCCGACCTCTCCAGCTGCCGCCGGTGCCGCGGCCGGATCTCGGCGAGGATCGGCCAGCAGTGATCGCGAACCTTCTCCTCCTCGGCCAGGACGTCGGTGTGGACGATGAGATAGCGGGCCCGGCTCGCCAGGAACCCCTCGGGCGAGGTGAAGGGCATGTTGCGGAAGGCGAGGTTCTCGGCCCGGTGGAGAGGCTCGACCATAGCGACCAGGACGTCCCGGTGGTGGACCTCCTGGTAGAGGTAGAACACCCGGTTGTAGCTCCAGAGCGGAATCCAGGGGTATTCGAGGACCGGCGCCCCGCGGTCCTTGCGCACGACCTGGTTGTAGAAGCCGGGGATCCGGCCGCCGGGGAGCGAGGCGCGGGGGCAGAAGAAGCCGACGAAGTCGTTGTGACCGGAAAACGAGCTCGCCAGCACGCCCGGATCGGCGAGCGGTCCGCCGAGGAAGAGAGCGCCGACGAGAACGAAGGCCGCGGCGCTCTGCCCCAGCTCCCCCACCCGCCGCTGTCCCGGCCACCAGGGGGCGGCGAGGCCCACCGCCACCCAGAGGAGGAGCCAGGGCAGGGCAGGGAGGAGATAGCGGTCGAAGACCAGCGGGTGGTCGAGCATCTCCGGCGAGAGGACGAGGAGCCCCGCGACCTGGCAGACGACGAGAGTCAGGGTGTAGAAGGCCAGGCGAGGCTCGCGGCGCGCCAGGATGAACAGCCCGTAGAGGGCCGCGGCCCAGAAGAGGATCACCCCGGGCAGGTAGACCGCCCCCGACTGCAGGCGGAGAATGCCGGTGAAGGTCTCCCGGGTGAGCTCCAGCGCCTCGTGCTTCGACGCCACCAGGGCGAGGAGCGAGGCGCGGGCGGGGACGAGGAAGCCGAGGATCGCTACCGCCGTGGCGGCACCGACGGCGGCCAGGGCGACGAGCCCGGGCCGCGCTCCCTCCCGCCGCCAACGGCGCTCCAAGGCGAGGCTGCCGAGAGCGAAGAGGAAGGGCGCGAGGACGAACGGTGCGCTCCCCAGGTGGAACCAGGCGGAGAGCGCGGCAGAAAGGACGTAGACGGCGGCCCATCCCCGCCGCCCCGTCCGCCACCAGGTCTCGAAGGCCGCCGTGGCGGTGAACCCGCAAAGGACGATCAAGGCGTAAGGACGGGCGATCCGGCTGTAGAGGACGAGGAGAGGCGAGAGGGCGACGAGCCAGGCGAAAAGGTGCCCCGTCCTCCCTCCCAGGCGCCGCCCCACGAATCCGGGCAGCACGAGGAGGGCGAGGATGCCGGCGAGGAGCATGGGGAGGCGCACCACCATCTCCGAGAGCGGCAGCCCATGCTCCAGGAGGAGTCGATAGAGAGCGGTCAGGGGAATGCAGTTGTCGCGCAGCTCATAGGTGGTGAGGATGCGCCACAGCGGCTCGACCAGGGCCACCCGCACGGCGTGCATCTCGTCCCCGGCGAGGATCTGCGCCCGGACGTTCCACAGACGGAGCAGCGTGCCGACCGCGAAAGGCGGCAGCAGCCAGGCGAAAGCGCGGCCGAGGTCGGCGCCCCGGAAAGCCCTTCGGGGGAGGAGGTTCGTCACGGAGGGATTCTAGGCCGGTTTCCGTCCGTCCCGCTTCCGGTGCCCTCCCTGCACTGTGAGCTTGAATGCACACAATGGGGAACGGGGAGCCTCGGGCCTTCCAAGGCACGGGCTCGGCTCTGGAGGCTGGGATGGGGCAGGACTCGGCGGCAGAGGATAGCGAGCTCTGCGAACGCCTGACACGGACTCGCCAGTCTCTGGAGCGCGAGCGGGCGAACGCGCCGGAGCTCGTCGCCGAGCTCCTCGCCCAGCCCGCCGCCGTCCAGCCCTGCCGGGTCGCCATCGACCCCCGCTTCCAGACCTGGGGGATCGCCGAGCTCCTCCTCGCCGGGTCCCAGATGCTCCTCGCCAAGAGCGCCGTGGCCGCCCCCGGCCTCGGCCACGCCGCGGACCACGTCAACATCGCCAACATCGCCAATACCGTCAACCTTGCCGAGCTCGCCGAGGCCGGCCGCCGCGCCCGGCTGGCCCTCGCCGTCTCCGCTCACTTGGGCGAGCAGCACCCGGCCGCTCTCCTCAAGGATCTCCGGGCGCGCGCCTGGGCGGCGGCCGGCGAGGCCTGCCTGGCGACCGGCGACCTCCCCGGGGCCGCCGAGGCCCTGCGTTCCGCCGCCGCCTGTCTCGCCCACGGCACCGGCGACATCCTCGTCGACGCCCGGCTGCTCGAATTCGAGGCCGCCGTCCGCGCCGCCCAGGGGCACCCTGGGGAGGCCGCGGCTCTCCTCCGACAGGCGGCCTCCCGCTACCGCCGGGTCAACGAGCCCGAGCTGCTCGCCCACGTCCTCGCCCGGCGCGCGGAGCTGCAGGCGGAGGCCCTCCAGACCGACGCCGTTCCCCACCTCGCCTTCGAGCCGATCCGCTGAGGCCGGTACCTCCCGGCCCTGTCCAGGGGCCGTGATACGCTTGTCTCTCTCATTTTTATGACGCACTGGAGGGGGCTCGCATGGCGGCGCTCGGCTTCCTGGTCCTCTGTTTCCTCACCGGCTATGTCTGGCTCCTCGGTCGCCGGGTCAAGGATCTGGAGGAGCTGCTCAAGCTCCAGGGCGAGAACGATGCGGTGTTCCTCCGGCGGCTCGCCGCCCTGGAGAAGGCGCGGCCCCAGGTAGCTCCCGCAGCCCCCTCCGCTCCGGCCACTCCGAAGGCTCCAGCGGCGCCCGTACCGCCTGTACCGCTGGCCGCGGCTTCAGCGACATCGGCACCCCCGCCCTTGATCTCGGAACCGGAAACGCCACTTCTCCCTTCGCTCCCGGCGATCCCACCCGCCCTGGCGTACCCTCCGGTCGCCGCGGCGGTCTCGACACCGGCCCCCGAACGGATGCCCCCCGCGCCGCCGGTCGCCGCACCGCCGCCGGTCGCGCCGCAGCGTCCGGCTCCCCCGCCGCAGCCGCCCCTGCCGCGGCCGGCCACCGCGCCGACTCCTCCCGTTCCGCCCCGCCGTCCCTTCGACTGGGAGAGCCTGGTGGGGGTCAAGCTGTTCTCCTGGATAGCCGGCATCCTGCTCTCGCTCGCGGCCCTCCAGTTCCTGCGCTACACGATCGACCACGGCTGGGTGACGCCGCCGATCCGCATGACCCTCGGCCTCCTGCTCGGCGTCGGGCTCCTCGCCGCCTGCGAGGACAAGCGGGCCCGGGCGTACGCGACGACCGCCAACTCCCTCTCCGCGGCGGGGATCGTCATTCTCTTCTCGACCCTCTTCGCCGCCCACACCCTCTGGCACCTCCTGGGGCCGACCCCCACCTTCGTCCTCATGGTGCTGGTCACCGTCGTCGCGGTCGTCCTTTCGATCCGCCACGATTCGCTGTTCATCGCCCTCCTGGGCCTCCTCGGCGGTTTCGCCACCCCGGCCCTCCTCTCGACCGGCCAGGACCACCCGATCGGCCTCTTCGGCTACCTGCTGCTCCTGAATGCCGGTCTCGCCTGGCTGGCGCTCCGCAAGCGCTGGGCGGTGCTCGCGATCCTGACGCTTCTCTTCACCACCCTCTACCAGTGGGGCTGGGTGTTCAAGTTCCTCGACTCCTCGAAGCTGCCGCTCGCCTTCGGGATCTTCCTCGTCTTCCCTCTTCTCACCTTCCTCGCCCCGCTCTTCTCCGGGAGGGGGAAGGATGAAGAGGGAGACGAGGGGAAGGCCGCCGGCGCCACGATCTCCCGCACCGCGGCGGTCGCCGCCGTCCTGCCGCTCGGTTTCGCTCTCTACGCCGCCGTCACTCAGGGCTACGGGGCGCGCTTCGGCCTCCTCTTCGGTTTTCTCTTTCTACTTGAGGTCGGGCTCGCCACCGTCGCCGCCTTCCGCGGGCCGCGCTCTCTCCATCTCGTGGCCGCGGGCTCGACCCTGATCGTTTTCCTGGCCTGGTTCCTCACCTCGTACTCCAAAGGAGACGCCTGGCCGGCGATCCTCGGTTTCCTCGCTCTCTTCGTCCTCTTCGATCTCGCCGCGCCCTGGCTCGCCACCCGGCTCGGGCATCCGCTCGGGGAGAACGGGCGCCAGGCGGCGCTCGTCGGGCCGCTCCTCCTCTTCGCCTTCCCGGTTCTCCTCCTGATGGAGCCGGCGGCGCTCTCCCCGGGCCTCCCGTTCGCCGTCCTCTTCGCCCTTCTCGCCGCCGCCGCCGGCTTCGCCCTCCTTTACGAGCAGGGAGCGCTCCACTACACCGCGGCCTTTTTCGCCATCGCCGCCGAGGCGGTCTGGTCGGCCAACGCCCTCACTCCCGAGCGGTTGCTTCCGGGGATCGGCATCTATGCCATCTTCGGCCTCTTCTACCTCGGGGTGCCGCTCCTCGCCCGACGGTTCGGCCGCCGCCTGGCGCCCGAGGGGAGCGGGGCGTTCCTCCTCCTCCTCTCGCTCGGCCTCCTCTTCTTCCTCGCCGCCGGTCCGCTCGCTCAGGCGGCGCTCTGGGGGATGGCGCTCCTCCTCGTGATCCTGAACGCCGGTCTCTTCCTCGAGTCCGGAACCCTCCGCCGGCCCCTTCTCGCCCTCGCCGGCACGGTCCTTTCCTGGGTGCTCATCGGCGTCTGGTGGGCGACCGTGCCGCTCGCCCAGAGCCTGGTTCCGGCGCTCTTCCTGGTCGCCGGCTTCGCCGTCCTCGGCCTCGTTGGGAATACCTGGATGCAAGCGTGGATGCGGTCTCAGAAGCCGGAGGCGGGGGCAGGTGGCGCGGCGGTGGACCCCTTGGGCGGCGGTCCCTACCTGGCTCTCGTCGGCCACGCCTTTCTTTTCGTCGTCGCCGCCCAGCCACGCCTGTCGATCCCTCCCTGGCCTTTCCTGGGGGTTCTCGCGGTCCTCGACCTCGCGGCCGGGGTCGCCACGCTCTGGCTCCGCCGGGCTTCGCTCTGGATCGCCGCCCTCGCCGCCTCCGACCTGATCCTGTTCTGCTGGGTGATCACGGCGGGGATCTCGCCCTGGCCGACGGTCGCTCTGGGCGGCGCGGTCGTCCTCTCCGTTCTCGCCTTCCTCTGGATCGCCCTCGCCCGCCGCCGGGCCCTGGCGCCCCCACCCGGGAATCCACCGGGGAGCCCGCTGGTCGCGAAGGTCGCCCAGGGCGCCGCGGTGAGCCTCTTCCTCGGCCAGGCGGTGCTCCTCGCCGCCTCCGCGGTCGCCGGGCCTCCTGCCCTGGCGCTCACCGTCGCCACCCACCTGGCGTTCCTCTTGGCCCTCCTCTACCTCTCGCGACTGGTGGACCGGCCGAGCCTCGTGCCGTTCGCCATCCTCCCCACGAGCGCCGCCGTTCTCGTCTGGTACCTGGCGCATGGAGAGGGTGCTCCCGGGTGGTACGAGCTCGCCTTCGCCGGGGTGCTCTACCTGCCCTTCCTCGCCTTCCCGCTGATTCTCGGCGAACGCGCGCGGGGGCTTCGCCAGCCCTGGCTGGCCGCCGTCCTCGCCAGCCTGCCGTTCTTCCTCTTCGGCCGTCAGGCCTTGGTCGCCGGCGGCTACGGCGGGATCATCGGGGTGCTCCCGGTGGCGCAGGCGATCGCCCTCGCCTTCCTGCTCGCCCGGTTGGTACGCCTGGAGCGGGGAAGCCCGCTCACCGAGCAGGACCGCGGGAGGCTCGCCCTCGTCGCCGGGGCGGTCCTCGCCTGCATCACCGCCGCCATTCCGTTGCAGCTCGACCGCGAGTGGATCACGATCGGCTGGGCGCTCCTCGCCGCCGCGCTCGCCGCCCTCTACCTGCGCATCCCGCACCGCGGGCTGCTCTACTGGACGGCCGGCCTGCTCGCCACCGTCTTCGCCCGTCTGGCTCTCAACCCGGCGGTCCTCGCCTATCATCCGCGGGGTGGTCTGCCGATCCTCAACTGGTACCTCTACACCTATCTCGTGCCTGCTCTCGCCTTTTTCCTCGCCGGCTGGTTGCTGATGAAGAGTGACGACCGGCTCGCCGACGCTCTACCCCGCTTGTCGAGCCTCGCCTCGACCGCAGGGGTGGTTCTCCTCTTCCTCCTCGTCAACATCGAGATCGCCGACTACTTCTCGACCGGCCAGAGCCTCACCTTCGACTTCCTCTCCGGCCGGGCGTCGCTCCCCGAGGAGCTCGCCTACACCCTCGGCTGGGCGCTCTTCGCCATCGGCCTCCTCATCGCCGGGATCGCCCTCGCCAACAAGCCGGCGCGGATCGCCGCCATCCTCCTTCTGCTCCTCGCGGTGCTCAAGGGCTTCCTGCACGACCTGAGTCAGCTGGGCGGCCTCTACCGTATCGGCTCCCTCGCCGGCCTCGCCATCTCCCTCGCCTTGATGGCGGTGCTGCTCCAGAAGTACGTCCTCTCCCGCCGGGAGCCTCAGTGAGAAGCTCCGCCACGGCCCTCGTCTTTGTCGGCGTGGCCGGCCTGGCCGGCCTGCTCGTCGCCGGGCTCGCCTTCGGCCGGGAGGGAGAGCCGCGCTTCCGCTACGAACGGCCGGTCCTTCCGGGAGCCCTGGGGGCCAACCGACTGGAGCCCGACGTCCCCCTCCTCGCGGGCGGCGGTGGGCTCACCGACCTTCGCCTCTACGGCGCCGGCGGCCGGGAGGTTCCCTATCTCCTGATCGAGCCCGACCGGCGCGGGCCGGAGTGGCGGGCCGGACACCTTCTCCCCATCGCCCCGATCAAGACGCCGACCCTCGCCGAGAGCGGCTTCGAGCTGGATCTGGGCGCCGCGCTCCCTGTCGACCGCCTGCGGGTGAGCGGTCTGCCGGCGCCGTTTCTCAAGCGCTTCCGGCTGGAAGGGAGCGGCGACCGCGGCCATTGGACCCAACTCGTTGCAGAGGGGACGCTCTTCGACCTGCCGGACGAGGGCTTGAAGCAGACCGAGGTCGACTTTCCGCGCGGCGATTTCCAGTACCTGCGGGTGACCTGGGACGACACCACCTCCGCCCGTCCGCCGATGCCACCCATATCGGCAGGCGCCGAAGCCCGACTCGCCCGCCCGGTCGACTCCGGGCCGTCGCCGCGAGTTCCGGTCGCCTTCGAGCGCCGGCCGAGCGAGCCGGGGAAGAGCCGTTTCCATCTGCGCCTCCCGGGGGCGCGGCTGCCGGTCGTGGCGCTGGAGCTCAGCGTGCCCGGCGGTCCGCTCCTCCGCTCCGCCACGGTGACCGAGGGCCGGCTCGATCCCGGGAGCCCGACGGGAACGCTGGGGACGACGGAGATCACCCCGGTGCACCTCGGTGAGGCGACCCTCCGCCGGGCGGTGCGCGGAGGCCTCACCGCCGCCGACCTCCGCATCCCCCTCGCCGCGCCCGAGGGGCCGGACCTCGAGCTGACGGTCGACGACGGGAGCAACCCGCCGCTCGACCTCGCCGGAGTCACCGCCGTCCTCGCGCCTCTCCCCTGGATCTACTTCGAGGCCGCGAGCGTGGAACCGCTCACCGCCCGCTTCGGAGATCCCCAGGCGACGGCGCCGCGCTACGATCTCGAAGCGGCCCGCGAGGAGATCGCCCGCCGCTCCGCGCCACCGGCCCTGGCCCGCTGGGGAGAGGTCAAAGACCGCGAGCCGCAGGAGAAAGTCACCGCTGCGAGCCCGCTCCCCGCCCTCGGGGCGCCGCTCGATCCGACGAAATTCCGCTACCGCCGCCCGGTCCCCACCGCGCCTGCCGGCCTCACCTCGCTCCTCATGGATGCCGCCGTCCTCTCCAGGAGCGGCGAGAACCTCGTCGACCTCCGCCTCGCCGACGCCGCCGGCCACCAGATCCCCTATCTTCTGGAGAAGAGGGACGAGCCGCTCTCGCTCGCCCTGCCGAATCTGTCGCGCCAGGCCCGGCAAGAGCCGCAAAGAAGAGGAGAAGGCGATCCGCCGACTCTCTCCCGCTACACGCTGGAGCTTCCCTACCCCTCCCTCCCCAACGCCCGACTGGTGCTGACGACCCCCACGCGGGTCTTCGAGCGCGAGGTCCGGCTCGTCGAGCCCATCCCCGTCGCGGAAGCCGTCGCAGAGAGAAGGAGAGGCGCCCGCCCCGAGCCCGAGGAGCGGACAGTGGCCCAAACCACCTGGCGCCACGCCGACCCGGACACCCCGGCCCCGGCCCTCACCCTGGACGTCCCGCCGAGCCCCGGGACCCACTTCGACCTCCTCGTCGAGGAAGGGGACAACGCACCCCTCCCCCTTGAAGCGCCGCACCTCCTCCTCCCCGCCGTCCGCGTGCGCTTCTTCCACCCCGCCGAGCCCCTGACCCTCCTCTACGGCCAGCCGAGCCTGCCCCCTCCCCGCTACGACCTCGCCCTCCTCGCCCCCAGCCTCTTAGGCGCGGCCGCCCACGAGATCGCCCTGACGCCGGAGAAATCTGGCGCCACCGCGCCAGAGCCCGATCCGGCGGCTTTCGAAAAGAAGATCTTCTGGGGAGCTCTGGTGGCGGCGGTGGTGGTGCTGCTCCTCGTTCTCGGGCGGTTGCTGCGGGGGCATCCTGGGGAGCCGGCGGCGTAATCGACTCTGGCTGGTTCGTAGTAACGCTTGACGTTATGCCGCCTGCAAGCTATCCTCGCCTCGGATGATCCATAGCTTCCGCGACCCTGAGACCGAGAGGATTTTTCTTCGCCAGGGGTCGCGGCGCCTGCCGTCGGATCTCCTGCGTGTTACTTTGAAGAAACTCGTGATTTTACACGCCGCCGAGTCCTTGGAAGACCTTCGCACCCCTCCGGGCAACCGCCTCGAGAGGCTGCGCGGGGATCGTGCGGGGCACTACAGTATTCGAATCAACGACCAGTGGAGAATCTGTTTCCTGTGGAAGGATGGAGGAGCCCATGAGGTCGAGGTTGTCGATTATCACTGACGGGGACCGAGTCGCCATGTCCGAGCCCAAGCTTCTGCCCATCCACCCAGGCGAGATCCTGCTCGAGGAGTTCCTCGCGCCACTTGGCGTCACCCAGTACCGCTTGGCGAAGAGCATCAGCGTGCCTCCCAGGCGGATCAACGAAATCGTGCATGGCAAGCGCTCGATTACGGCAGATACGGGTCTGCGCCTCGCGAAATACTTTGGGACCTCGGAGAGATTCTGGCTCAACCTACAGACGCACTATGACTTAGAAGTGGAAAAAGACCGCCTGGGAGATCGCCTCGATCGAGAGATCCATGTTCTCGCCAGGGCCGGATAGACCCCGGCCAGATTCCCTCAAGCCAGACCCTACGAAACCCCGGCCCCGGCCCTCACCCTGGACGTCCGCCGAGCCCCGGGTCCCACTTCGACCTCCTTGGCGAGGAGGAAAACAACGCGCGGTTGCTGCGCGGGCAGGCGCCCGCGGCCTGAGCCGGTGCCCGGCTTTAGGTCATCGCGAAAAGCGAAAGGTCCGTCCTGGAGAAATCGTTTCCCTTGAAGAGAAGAGGTTCTCCTGAGGAGCGCGCGAGCGCGTAGCTGCCACAGTCGCCCAGATTCAGGGCGGCGGGGTGGTGGCCCTTGCCGAATTTCTCGTACGCGGCGCGTGCAAGCTGCACCTGGTCGCCATCGAGGCTGACGATCGTCAGGCCCGCGCCATGGATCAGGAGATCGAGCTCTCGGACTCCTGAGGCTCCCTTTCTCGCGAAGATGACGATCGCCGTTTCAAGGGCCGAGAGAGCGCTGACCAGCCGCCTTGGATCGGCGGCGATCGCCCGCGCGAAGGACTCCGCTTCCGGCTCGCCCAGCAGGATCGCCGTCAGCGCGGAGGTGTCGATGACCATCAGCGGAAAGCGCCGGTCTCGTCGTAGCCCAGAATCTCGTCGGCGGAGCGGGTGTCGAGGTCGGGTAGCGCGCTGCAACGCCGACTGATCGCGAGCAGGGTCTCGACCAAATCTGGAGCGGATCGCCGGCCCTTGAGACGCTCCAACCGCTCCTCCAGAGAGTGAAGGATGGCGTCCGTAAGACTTTCCCCGGTTTCCGCCGCCACCTGTCGGGCCAGCCTCTCGGCGGTATCGTTCTTGACGCTCAGTGCCATTGGTAGTCTCTCAGCTTATAGAATCTAGATCGAATTCTAGAATGGTTCCCGAGACAAGGCAATGGGGCGATCCCTCAGATCCATGTTCTGGCGAGGACCCGCGCACACGGACGAACGCTTGCGCAAGGCGACGAAGCCCTACGCAAGGCGCGCAAGCGTTCCGCATCGCGACCAACGCCTGCGCGACGTGGACGAACGCTTGCGCAAGACGACCAAGCCTTACGCAAGGCGCGCAAGCGTTCCGCGCCGCGACCAACGCTTGCGCGCGACGATCAAGCGCTGCGCGCGGTCCGTAAGGCTTGCGCTCGACCCGGAGGCGTTGGGGAGAAGGACCGCGGCGAGGCTCGCGCGGCCACGGGCACGCTCTGGTGATCCAGCGCCTTTTGGGACAGACGACGGCCTATGGAACCCCGGCCGCGACTTCATAGGCCTCTATGCCATTCAGGATGTTCTGCACTTCCTCCGAGCAGGGAGCGCTCGCGCCGTTGATCTCGATCACGAAGACGCTCTTGCGAACCCCGCGGCTGTACCAGGTGATCTCGGTGCTCCCGGTGGCGCTCGGCAGGGCCACCGGCGGCGGCACCGAGCACACGCCCGACTGCTCGCCGACCTGGTTGTCGGCCAGGACGGCGGTCAGGGTCGCGAAAGCGGCGGGCGAGCCGGTTGTGGTCTTCCTCTCGCGCAGCCAGGAGGGCGGGAGCAGGCTTCCGTTCTGTGCCAGGCTCGCGATGAGCTCGACCGACCGGTCGGTGGCGATGAAGACGTCCTCGTCGGTGAGCTCCAGGCCATGGCCGCTTTGGGAGGAACTGCTGTGGATGCGGAGCAGGGAGCGGATCGGTGCCTGGCTCTGGGCCGAGAGTCCGGTTCCGAAGAGAAGAAGTGTGAGCCCGCCGAGCATCATAGTCTTCATGAAAAATCTCCTTTGGGGCTTATACGGAGGGATGGACCGGTAGGTCTCTACCGACTCACCGCCGCCGGCCGCCCCAGGCGCCGAGCAGTCCCACCGCGAAGAGACCCACCATTGCGGCCACCAACGACATGGCGAGGGGCCGGCGGTCGACCCAGACGCGGACGCGGTGGCGGCCGGGGGGGACCTGGACCGCCATCCTCTGGAGGTTGGCGATCTCAATCGTCGCGGGGAGACCGTCGACGGCGGCGCGGTAGAGCGGGAGGTGGGAGCGCTCAAGGACGAGGTGCCCGCCGGCCGGCGCCTCGACCTCCACCTCCAGCCCCTCGGGACCGCTCACCACGCTCCGCACGCGGCCGCCCGGGCTGGTCGAGAACGGCTGGCTCCCCGGCAGTACGACGTCCTCGCCGGGACGGAAGCGGGGATCGGCCAGTTGGAGATAGGCGGCGTTCAAGTGCGGGGCGTAGAGCACCCGGGAGGCCACGTAGAGGTCCGGGGACCTCCCCTCGATGGCATAGATATAGAGGTCGCCGCCGAAGCTCGGGATGTCGGCGAGGAGCCGGGCGTGGACGGGCGTTGCCGGTGTGAGAGCGGTCGCTTCGGGCGCCAGCGGCCGTTCGAGGAGGAGCCTGCCGACGCCCCAGGCGGCGAGGAGGCGGACGCGCTGGGCGTCGGTCGAGCCCTTGATCGCCCCCTGGGACATGCGGGTGAGGAAGGAGTCGAGCCCCTCGGGCGAGACGTTCAGCTCGTAGCGTCGGTGCCAGATCGGCCCGGTCATCGGGTAGAGCTCGAAGAAGGCCCGCCGTTCGAGCCAGCGGGCGCGCAGCTCGGGATAGTTGCCGCGCTCGATGTCGGAGGGGCCGAAGAGCGAGGTGAACGAGCCGTGGACGATGGTTTCATCCTCCGGCAGGTAGGCCAAGGCCGGCGGCTCCAGGAGGTAGGGATAGACCGCGTCGGTCACGAAGAGCGGGCGGAGGAAGAAGACCTGGGCCAGGGCGTGGAGGGCGAGGAGGAGCGCGCCGCCGGTCACCGGCCGGAAGCGGCAGAGCCGCGCCGCGAGGCCCAACGCCCCGAGGAGGATGAGCGAGAACAGGCAGAGCCCTGCCCAGCGCCGCCGCTCGTTCCCCACGAAGGCATCGGTCAGCGCGTCCGGGATCAGGTGGCGGAGCCAGGGGAGCGAGAGGCCGGGGAGGAAGTTGAGGAAGATCCAGAGGGCGAGGAGGAGGAGAGCGAGCCCGAGGAGGGTGCGGCGCAGACGCCTCCCCGGTGCTCCTTCCGGCGCCGCGAGGAAGCGCTCGAACCCCAGCCCGCAGAGGAGCGCCGCCCCGGCCGCCACCGGCAGCCAGAGCTTGACCGGGTAGCGCAGCGAGCTGCCGCCGGGGATCGAGAAAAGCCAGCGGCCGAGCGGATTGAAGCTGGCCGAGGGCGAAGAAGATGCCGCCGGCGACCGCTCCCCAGGCCCAGAGGGCGGCGGTCTCGACCGGCTCTCTCGGCGCCGTGGGATCGGGACGGCGGCTTCGGCGGGGTAGGCGGGGCAGGCCGGCGGCGGCGACCAGGGCGAGGGCGAGGAGGCCGGGGTAGAGCGAAAGATAGTAGGGCGGCGTGTCGGTGAAGAAGCGCTGGCCCCAGAAGCTCCCCGGCCCCAGAAGGTCGGGACGGCCGAAGAGAAAGGGGAGGAGCCACTCCGCCGCCTGCCGGGGGTCCCAACTCGCGACCGTCGCCACCGCGCTCGTGTAGCCCTGGTGGCCGCGGAAGGAGAGCGGCAGGATGCGCACGAACTCGACGAGCTGCGGCGCCGCTAAGAGCGTGCCGGCGGCGAGCGCAGCGGCGCCAGGGACGAGGAGGGCCGGCCAGGTGTGCCCGGGCTCCCGGCGGAGCACCAGGGCGAAGGCGGCGAGGAGGAGGGCGAGGAGCGCCATCAGCGGGTCGCCGCCCAAGAGGAGGAGGGTCCAGAGGAGGGCGACGACGGGGAGCGCCCAGCGCCGCCGCGGCAAGCTTCCGGAGCCAGTGGGCCCGCCGGCGAGCGCGAGGCAGGCGGCGACGAACGCCGGGGCGAGCGCGGCGCCGGCGATGAGGTTGTAGAAGGAGAGGTGGGAGAGAAAGAAGCCGGAGAGCGTGTAGCAGACGGCGGCCGCCCAGGCCGATTCGCGCTGGAGCCCCAGGGAGCGGGCCATCCAGGCGAAGGCGAAGGGGGCGAGGAGGAGATGGAGCCAGAAGTGGGCGTTGAGCGCGCGGATGGGCGAGGTCCGCAGGTAGAGGAAGTTGTCGGGATAGAAGGGGACGGCGTTGGGGTTGCCGGCGAGCGGCTGGCCGCCGGCCCGCCAAGGGTCGATGAGCGGGATCGTCCCGCGGTGGAGGGCCTCCGACTCCGACCACTTCATGGGGAGGTGGGCGTTGAAGGTGTCGCGGAGGAAGAGAGTCTCGTTGCCGCGGGCGAGCGGCAGGGCGATCCAGGCGAGAAGGAGGAGAACCGGGGCGCCGTAGAGCAGGGCGAATCGTTTCACGCCCGGCTCTCCCTGAAAGACGCCGTACAATACGCGCCGTGATCGCCGCCCTGCTCCGCTCGATGCGCCTTAAACAGTGGCCGAAGAACAGCTTCGTCCTCGCCCCGCTCGTCTTCGGCCGCCTGCTCGGCGACAGAAACGCCATCCTCCACGCCCTCATCGGCCTGGTGGCGTTCTGCCTCGTCTCCTCGGCCGTCTATCTCCTCAACGACATCAAGGACCGGGAGGAGGACCGGAACCATCCCCTGAAGCGCCACCGGCCGCTCGCCGCCGGGACCTTGAAGGTGCCGGTCGCCGTCGCGGCGCTCGTCGTCCTCGCCGGAGCGGCGCTCGCGCTCGCCATTCCCCTGGGGACGAGCTTCGCGCTCATCCTCGGCGGCTACTTCGTCATGAACGTCCTCTATACCGGTGGGTTGAAGCACGTCGTCATCCTCGACGTCATGATCATCAGCTGCGGCTTCGTGCTCCGCGTCCTCGCGGGGGCGGCGGCGACGGGCGTCCAGGTTTCCTCGTGGCTCCTGCTCTGCACCATCTTCCTCTCCCTCTTTCTCGCTTTCTCGAAGCGCCGGCACGAGATCACCCTCCTCGCCGAAGGGGCGACCTCTCAGCGCCGGGTGCTCCAGAGCTACAGCGCGGCGTTCCTGGACCAGATGATCAACGTCGTCACCGCCTCGGCCGTGGTCTCCTACGCGCTCTACGCCGTGGCGCCGGAGACGGTGGAGAAGTACCACACTCAGCACCTCGTCTACACGATCCCCCTCGTGCTCTTCGGCATCTTCCGCTATCTCTACCTCATGTACCAGCAGGCCGGGGAGCGCAACCCGACCGAGGCCATTCTCGGAGATCCGCCCTTCCTGATCAACATGGTGCTCTGGGGCCTCGCCGTGGTGCTCATCGTCTACTACCACGGGTAGTGCTAGCATCCCCGGACCATGCCTGAGCCCCAGGGGTCGCACGACCCGGCGTACTTCGAACGCGAGTACTTCCAACTCCATCCGGGGAAGCGTAAGTACTTAGACTATCTCGTCAACCTTCTAAGGCGCCATGGGGTGGCGGGCGGCCGGGTGCTGGATGTGGGGTCGGGGTACGGCTTCTTCCTCGAAGCGCTCGAAAAGGCGGGGTACGAGCCGGTCGGGATCGAGCTCTCGGCCCATGCCGTCGAGATCGCCCGCGCGCGGACCTCGGCGGAGATCGCGACCGGGAGCGCCGAGGCGCCGTTCCCCTTCCCCGACGCCTCTTTCGACGCCGTCACGTTCCTGGACGTCATCGAGCACCTCGACCAGTACCCGAAGACGCTCGAAAGCTGCCGGCGGGTCCTGAAACCTGGGGGGCTCCTCTTCGTCATCACGCTCAACTCGGGAAGCCTCGCCCGACCGCTCCTGGGGAAGAAGTGGAGCTTCCACCTGGACCCCACCCACGTCCACATGTTCTCGGCCGCCCGCCTCCGCGGCTCGCTCGTCGATGCCGGGTTGACCCCGGTCGTGATCACGACGATGTCCAACTTCTGCTCGGTGGGCGAGGGCAATCCGGTCCTGAAACCCCTCCGCGCCATCGGCCGGGTCGTCACCACCCCCTGGCTCGGCGACTCGCTCTTAGGGATCGCGCCGCCGGCCCATCCCCACCCCCTGACCCGCCACACGGAGACGAAACTCATGCGCTTCGGCAACAGAGCCCTCGGTTGTGCCTGTACGATCACTGCGATGATGATGGTCCTCCCCGGAGGACGGCTTCAGGCGGCGCCACCTTCCCCTGCCGCCTCGGCCACGACCCCGGCTGCGGCTCCAGCCTCGGCCCCGAGCGCGGAGGCCAAGAAGGGCGCTCACGACTTCGATTTCTTCCTCGGCGAATGGAAGACCCACAACCGGCGACTCAAGGAGCGGCTCAAGGGGTCCAAGGATTGGGAGGAGTTCGACGCCACCGACTCGGTCATCCCCATCCTGGATGGCCTGGGGGACTTCGATCAGTACCGGACGACCCTCCATGGCAGAAAGCTGGAGGGTATGACCCTTCGCCTGTTCAATCCCGTGACCGGGGAATGGAGCCTCTACTGGGCGAGCAACTGGAGCAGCGTGCTGGAGAGCCCCCTGGTGGGGCACTTCTCGGGCGGCAGGGGCGAGTTCTATGCCGACGACGAGCTTGACAGCAAGAAGATCAGAGTCCGTTTCCTGTGGACCGACATGACGCAGAATTCGGCCCACTGGGAGCAGGCGTTCTCCGCCGACGGCGGAAAGACCTGGGAGACCAACTGGACCATGGACATGACGCGGGCCCGGTAGCAACGCCGCAAGCCCGAGCGGCATGCGAATTGCTCCAAACCTGAAGCGACTATCGGCGGATCGCCGAGGAGGTGGTGGATGGGATTTCTAGCGCGTTTCGACGGGGCTTTCTTTGCGCTGTTGCGGCTTCTCACCGGGCTGTTCTTCGCCACCCACGGAGCCCAGAAGGTCTTTGGGGTCCTGGGCGGCCAGAAGGCGACCGCCCCGCTCTTCCAGGTCGGTGGTTGGCTCGAGCTGATCCTTGGCCTGCTCATCGCGCTCGGTCTCTTCACCAGCATCGCCGCCTTCATCGCGAGCGGCGAGATGGCCGTCGCCTACTTCATGGTACATGCGCCCGGCGGCTTCTGGCCGGTGATGAACAAGGGCGAGCTCGCGGTCGTCTACTGCTTCGTCTTCCTCTATATGGCGGCCCACGGCGGCGGCATCTGGAGCCTCGACGCCCTGCGGAGCGGCGGCACGACCGCCAACCCGAGACCCGTAAGGTAGCCGCGGTAGGCCGAAACCCTCCGGGTCCTTCTCTTACGCCCCTCCCCGGACCCGGAGGTGGATGGAGCCGATCTTCAGGCCGGCCTTCGGGTTGAGACGCGCGCGGGCCGCCGCTTCCACCCCCTGCTGCTACAATCCCCGGCCGTACATGGCCGCAGACGAGATCCTTCCCACGACCGAGCGCCTGCTCGCCCTGATCGGGGCCATGGCCGGGCGGCCGGTCGTCCTCGTCGTCGACCTGGTGGCGGACCGCTTCATCACCGGCATCCCGAAGCGGATCAGCCGCGAGGCCCCGGTCCTCATCCTCTCCTACCAGGGGGAGGTGCTGGCGCCGGGCGGTGGGGCCAACGCGGTGGCGAACGTGGCGGCGCTCGGCGGCCGGCCGCTCCCCCTGGGGGTCGTGGGGGACGATGCGAGCGGCCGTGAGCTCGTCGCCGCTCTCGCCGCCCTCGGGGTCGACACCGCGGGCATCCTCACCCGGCCGGGCTACCGCACCCCCACCAAGGTGCGCATCCTGGGCGGCGGCCGGCACTCGATCAAGCAGCAGATCGTCCGTTACGACATTGAGGATCACCTGACCCTGACGGCCGAGGAGCGCCAGACCTTCGCGGAGCGCCTCGCCGCAGGGTCCGGCATCGGGAGGGGTGAAACAGAAGTGGCCATCCTTTCCGATTACGGCTATGGCGCCGTCGAGCCGGCCCTCCTCCCTCTCGTGCGGGAGGCCTTGGGACCCGCGGCAACCCTGGTCTGCGACAGCCGCTATCGGCTGGGCGAATTCGTCGGGCTGGATGGCGCCACCCCCAACGAGGAGGAGGCCGAAGCGCTCCTCGGGGGCGCCATCGAGGACGACCCGAGCCGGCTGGAGGCCGGCGGGAGGCGTCTCCTCGACCGGCTCGCCGCCCGCTTCCTCCTCATCACCCGGGGGAGCCGCGGCATGAGCCTGTTCACGGCGGAGGGCGCTCTGCACCTCCCCGTCCATGGCACCGACCAGGTGGCGGACGTCACCGGGGCGGGCGATACGGTGATCGGCACCTTCGCCCTCGCCCTCGCGGCGGGCGCCACGCCGGTCGAGGCCGCTCTCCTCGCCAACTATGCCGGCGGGGTGGTCGTCATGAAGATGGGGACCGCCACTCTCACGCCCGAGGAGCTGGCGCGAGCCGTAGAGAGCGATCCCCGACCCTTGAAGGAGCTTCAATGGGCCAGACCGTAACCCTCCCCGAGCTGCGCGAGAAGGTCGCCGCTCTCAAAGCCGCCGGCCGGCGGATCGCCTTCGCCAATGGCCACTTCGACATCCTCCACGTCGGCCACCTGCGCTACCTGCAGGCGGCGAAGGCGGAGGGCGACGTCCTCGTCGTGGGGATCAACTCCGACGAGTCGATGCGGCGGCTCAAAGGACACGACCGCCCGATCGTCCCGGCCGCCGAGCGCGCCGAGCTGCTGGCCGCCCTCGTGCCGGTCGATTTCGTCGTCGTCTTCGAGGGCGATTCCCCGGCGCCCCTCTTAGCCGACCTGAAGCCGGACGTCCACTGCAAAGGGACCGACTACGGCTCTCCCGAGCGGGTGCCCGAGTATGAGACCGTCCGCGCCTACGGCGGCCGGACCGCGCTCGTCGGCGACCCCAAGGACCACGCGACGAGCGACGTCATCGCGAGAATCCGCCGGAAGAACGAGCTGGTCGAGAGCATCCGCGAGATGGAGGATCTCGCGGGTTGAAGGGTGCGGTCCCGAGCGAGCGCATCCTTCTCCTCCGTACGAGCGCCCTGGGGGATGTCGTCCACTGCCTGCCGGTGCTCAAGGCGCTCCGGCGGGCACGGCCTGGGGCGCGGATCGGCTGGGTGGTCGAGGAATGGATCGCTCCTCTCCTCGCCGGTCACCCCGATTTAGATGAGGTTCTTGTCGTCAACCTCCGCCGGTGGCGGAAACGGCCGTTCGCCCCGGCGACCCTCCGCGAGCTCGGTGCCTTCCTGGGTGCCCTCGACCGCTTCGCCCCCGACCTCGTCCTCGATCTCATGGGGAACCACAAGGCCGGAGTGCTCGCCGCTCTCACCCTCGCCGACCGCCGGATCGGCGCCGCCCGCTCCTTCCGCCGCGAGCCCTCCTCCGCCGTCTGGCTGAGCCAGGGGGTGGCGCTCCGCGGGGTGCACGCCGTCGATCACGCGCTCTCCATCCTGGACGCCCTGGAGATCCCGCCGGAGCCCGCCGACTTCGGCGGCGCCGAAATCTTCAAGGAGATCCCGGAGGCGGTCCGCGAGCGGCTGGCGGCCCATCCGGAGCCTTTCGCCCTTCTCCACCCGGGGGCGGGCTGGGGGAACAAACGCTATCCGCCGGCCGGCTGGGGCGAGGTGGCCCGGCGGCTCCGGGAGGCGACCGGTATCCTCCTCTGGGTGGGGGTCGCCCCAGGGGAAGAGGCTCTCGCCGCCGAGGTGGTGGCCACCGGGGAAGGGGCGGCCGTCGCCGTCCCCGCGCCCGACCTCCCCGCCCTCGCCGCCCTCTCCCGGGGAGCCGCGCTGGTCTTAGGCGGCGACTCCGGCCCCCTCCACCTCGCCCACGCCCTGGACGCGCCGGTCCTCCTCCTCATGGGACCCACCGATCCGGAGAGGAACGGCCCCTACGGCGCCCCCGATCGCGCCCTCTGGCACCGCCTCCCTTGCAGCTTCTGCCACCGGCGCTTCGCCGAGACCAAGGCCTGCCTCCTGGAGATCCCCCCGGCCCGGGTGGCGGCGCGGGCGGGCGAGCTGGTACACTCCCGTATACAGAAGAAGGACTTTCACTAGACGAACGAGGTCGTAGGGGGAGCTGGAGCGGCCCCGCGGGTGAGGTATGGCACAGGTCGACAGCGCGGTACGCAGGCCCCAATCGCCAACGAGCTCCGGCAAGTTCGGCGAGCTTCTGGTCAAAAACGGAAAGATCAGCCCGGCCCAGCTCACGGAGGCCCTGGCGGCCCAGAAGGAGCAGGGGGGCCGGCTCGGCACCAACCTGGTCAAGCTCGGCTACCTGAACGACCGGCAGCTCGTCGAGTCGCTCTCCCTCCACTTCAAGGTGCCGTCGGTGGACCTCAAAGGGATGGAGATCGACGACGCGGTCATCAAGATCATCCCCGCCGACATCGCCAGAAAGTACACCATCCTGCCGGTCAACAAGGCGGGCGCCACGGTCACCGTGGCGATGATCGATCCGACCAACGTCTTCGCCATGGACGACGTCAAGTTCATGACCGGCTACAAGGTCGAGCCGGTGGTCGCCTCCGAGGGGAGCATCCGCCTCGCCATCGACCGCTACTATGGGTCGACGCACGCGATCGAGCTCAAGAAAGTCATGGATGAGCTTCTCCGAAGAGCCGGCCGGCGATCTCGAGGTTCTGGACGAGGAAGAAGATCTCGACATGGCGGCGCTCGAGGAGGAATCCGAGCAGGCGCCGGTCGTCAAGCTGGTCAATATCGTCTTGACCGACGCCATCAAGCGCGGCGCCTCCGACATCCACATCGAGCCCTACGAAAAAGAGTACCGGGTCCGCTACCGGATCGACGGCATCCTCTACGAGATGATGCATCCGCCGCTCAAGCTCAAGGAGGCGATCACCAGCCGCGTCAAGATCATGGCGCGCCTGGACATCGCCGAAAAGCGCCTGCCGCAGGACGGCCGCATCAAGATCAAAACCAAGATCTCGGGGAAGAACAAAGACTTGGACTTCCGCGTCTCGGTCCTCCCCACGATCTTCGGCGAGAAGATCGTCATGCGTCTCCTGGACAAAGACAAGCTCATGCTCGACATGGCGAAGCTCGGCTTCGAGGCCGAGCCGCTCCGCCGCTTCGAGCAGGCGATCTTGAAGCCCTACGGAATGGTCCTGGTCACCGGGCCGACCGGTTCCGGCAAGACCAACACCCTCTACTCGGCGCTCCAGCGGATCAACACCTCGGAGGTCAACATCATGACCGCCGAGGACCCGGTCGAATTCAACCTCGCCGGCATCAACCAGGTGCAGATGAAAGAGCAGATCGGCCTGAACTTCGCCGCCGCCCTGCGCTCCTTCCTCCGCCAGGACCCCAACATCATCTTAGTCGGCGAGGTGCGAGACTTCGAGACCGCCGAGGTGGCGATCAAGGCCGCCATGACCGGCCACCTCGTGCTCTCGACCCTGCACACGAACGACGCCCCGTCCTCGATCAACCGGTTGATGAACATGGGCATCGAGCCCTTCCTCGTCGCCACCTCGATCCACCTGATCGTCGCCCAGCGGCTGGTGCGGCGCATCTGCTCCTTCTGTAAGGAGCCCTCGGAGATGCCGCCAGCGGCGCTTTTGAACGTCGGCTTCTCGGAGGCCGAGGCCAAAAGCCTCAAGCTCTTCCGCGGTCGCGGCTGCGAGCGCTGCAGCACGACCGGCTACAAGGGCCGGGTCGGTCTCTACGAGGTGATGGAGATCGACGAGGAGGTCCGGGAGCTCATCCTCTCCGGGGCCAGCGCCTTCGAGCTGCGCAGCAAGGCGATCCAGAACGGGATGGTGACCCTCCGCGGCAGCGGCCTGCAGAAGATCCGCGACGGCATGACGACGGTCGACGAGGTCGCCCGCGAGACGGTGCTGTAGCGGTCAGCTCGTGGGCGGCGTCTTGGTGGTCGTCCGGGTGACGCTTCTGAGCACACCGAGGCCGGCGAGGACGATGACGCCGGCCACGATCCAGGCCGACGGCGCGCCGGCCAGGTGGGCCGCGAAAGCGAGGCCCGCGATCAGGATGATGAAGCCGATCAGGTAAGCCGCGAACGAAGTGGACATGGTCATCTCCTCTTTTCTACCGAGGAGATAGCAAAAGGTGGGCCAACCCCGCGGCCCACCTTTTTTCGCCTTCGTTCCTACTTCGGCATCGTCAGCAGCTCCCCCATCAGATCGATCCCATACCAGAGGTTCGCCAGGCGGAGGTTCTCGTCCGGGCCGTGCTGCTTGTCGTCGTGGTTGGCGATGGGGACGACCACCGCCGGCTTGGCCAAGAGGTCGTTGAAGAGGTAGAGCGGGAGCGAGCCTCCCAGGGTCGGGAGGAGAATGACGTTCTCTCCCGCCGCTCGCGAGGTCGCCTGGACGATCTCAAAGACGATGTCCAGGTCCATCGCCGTTCGCGCCGCCGGGTAGCCGGGGAGGCGGGTGACCTTGGCGATCCGCGCGTGGGCGAGCCGCGTCGCCATGTCCGGGTCGTCTCGGACGATGAAGAAGCCCTGTTTCCGGATGTGATCCTCGACCAGGTCGAGCATCTTCTCCGGATCGTTCCCCTTGACCAGGCGGAGCTCCAGGGAGGCCGTGGCGGTCGACGGGATGATGTTCTCGGCGCCGGGGCCGACGTTGCCGCTCGCCATGCCGCGGACGTTCAGGGTCGGCAGCAGCAGGCGCTCCTGGAGCCGGGCGTTGTTGTCCTCGGTCTTGACCAGGCCGAGCTCCTTCCTGAGCTCGTCGTCGTTGTCGGTCACCGAGTCGATCGCGGCGCGCTCCGCCTCCCCCAGCGGCTCGACGGTGCTGTAGAAGCCGGGGATGAGGACGTGACCGTCGTCGTCCTTCATGCTGGTCAGGAGGTTCGCGAGGGTGAAGGCCGGGTTGGGCGCCCAGTTGCCGTAGTGCCCGCTGTGCAGGTGGCGAACGGCGCCATAGACGGTGAGCTCCATGTCGATCACCCCGCGCACCCCGAAGACCAGCTGCGGACGGCGGCTGGTGTGGACCGGGCCGTCGCAGAAGAGCCAGGCGTCGACCCCCAGACTCGCGCGGTGCGCTTCGAGGTAACCCTTCAAGTGCTCCGACCCGGCCTCCTCCTCACCCTCCAGAAGGACGAGAAGATTCGAGGTGAGCGGCACCTTGGCGCCGCGGAGCGCATCGAAAGCGGTGAGCAGGGCGAGGATCGGCGCCTTGTCGTCCCCCGCCGAGCGAGCGTAGAGCCGCCACTCGGGGTCGATCGGCTCGCCGGCCTTGGGGAGATCCCGCTTGACGCCGCCGTTCTCGGAGGCGGCGGTCAGGAGGGTGGGCGAAAAGGGCGGGTAGACCCACTTCTCGGAGTCGACCGGCTGGCCGTCATAGTGGGCATAGAAGCCGAGGGTGCGCTTCGCCCCGGGGACGACGAGCCTGCCGTAGAGGACCGGCGAGGCGCCGGGGATCTCCCAGACCTCCATCGTGAACCCCCGGCGGGCGAAGGCGTCCTTCAGGTAGGCGACGTTCCGGGCGATGTTGGGCGTGTCGCCCGCGACGTTGGGGATGGCGAGGAGATCCGAGAAATTGGCGAGGATCTGGGCGCCGTGGGCCTCCCGATAGCCGCGGACGGCGGCGAGCGCGCGGTCCTTCTCCGCCGCCTTCGGCTTCGAGGTGGAGTGGGCCGCCTTCGGCGCCCCTGCTGCCAGGGCCAGGGCCGGGAGGAGGAACGACAGCAAAGCGATCGCCGGGACGGCGGGAGAGACGCGTCTCATCCAGATCTCCTTTAGGCCCGGCTCTGCCAGAGAATGTCCGGGACCCCCAACTGATGGTTTTCGTAGCGTGCCATCACAAAGAGTGCATCGGAGAGCCGATTGAGGTACACCGAAGTGTGAGATCCGACCGCTTCCTGTCGCGAGAGGGTCACGACGAGCCGCTCGGCCCGGCGGCAGACGGTGCGGGCGACATGCAGGTGGGCCGCCCCGGGAGTGCCGCCGGGCAGGATGAAGTTGTCGAGGGGAGGGAGGACGGTCGAGAGCTCGTCCATCAGCGCTTCGAGGGCGAGGACGTGGCGCTCCTCGATCCCCGGCACCGGCATCCGCACCTTGTCCTCCTCCAGGATGCAGAGATCGGAGCCGAGGTTGAAAAGGTCGTTCTGGACCCGTTCGAGGGTCTTCGTCAGCCGAGGGTCGAGGCCGACGGCGATCGCCACGCCGATCGTGGACGCGAGCTCGTCGACCGTGCCGTAGGCCTCGATTCGCACCGAGTCCTTGGGCACCCGCTGGCCGCCGCCCAAGCCGGTCGAGCCGTCGTCCCCCGTCCTGGTGTACACCCGCGTGATGCGAGGCAAGGTCCCCTCCTTTTAGTGAGGCCGCGAACTTACCCGACCTCCCGGGGACAAATCAATCTTCAATCCCTCATCCTGATGCCGCGTTACTATGAGCCATGGCCCACCTCCGCATCCCGCACTCCTGGGAGATCTCCGAGCGCCTGGCGACCCCCGAGGAGATCTTCCTGAACCGCCGCCAGCTCTTGGCCGCCTTGGGTCTGGGAGCCCTCGCCTTCGGCCTTCCGGCGGAGATATCGGCTGCGCCCGTGGCTCCGAAGGTCGATCCGACGAAGATGCTCCAGCCGGCGGTGGGACCGCGCTTTTCGACCCGATTCCCGGCTCAGCACAACCCCGCCTACAAGCTCCTTCCCGGGCGGACCCTGACGCCCGAGGCCAAGTGCAGCGGCTACAACAACTTCTACGAGATGACGACGGTCAAGGACGAGGTCTGGAAGGTCGCCGCGGGCTATCCCGTCCTGCCCTGGAAGGTGGAGGTCACGGGTCTCGTGGCGAAGCCCCGCACCTACGATCTGGACGACCTCTTCAAGTTTCCCTTGGAAGAGCGGATCTACCGCCACCGCTGCGTCGAGCGCTGGGCCATGCAGGTCCCCTGGACGGGTTTCCCCTTGAAAGCTCTCCTCGACCAGGTCCAGCCGCTCTCGACGGCCAAGTACCTGCGCTCCGTCTCGTTCTCCGACCCCGAGCGCCTCCCCGGCGTCAAGGAGACGATCTCCTACTACCCCTGGCCCTACCACGAGGCGCTGCGGCTCGACGAAGCGATGAATCCGCTCGCCTTCGTCGTCCTCGGGAGCTATGGCCACCCCCTCCCGATGCAGAACGGCGCCCCTCTCCGCCTCCACTGCCCGTGGAAGTACGGCTACAAGAGCCCCAAGTCGGTCGTCAAGTTGGAGCTCACGGCCGATCCGCCCCCCACCTTCTGGCATGCCCTCCAGCCGGTCGAGTACGGCTTCTACTCGAACGTCAACCCGAAAAAGCCCCACCCGCGCTGGAGCCAGGAGATCGAGGAGGACTTAGGGACCGGCGAGAAACGCCAGACGTTCCTCTACAACGGATACGGCGAGCAGGTGGCGCGGATGTACAAGGGCGACGAAGCATAGATTGCGCAAGCTGTCCCGCGTCAGGTGGCGATGCGCACCTACGCTTTCATGGATGTTTTCGCAATTCTTGAAAATTGCGAGGCACATCTCGACCTCTCAATAGGAGAACGGACATGAAAACAGCGGCTCGGCTCTTCGCTTGCGCGGTACTGACCTTGGCTCTGGCCCCGGCGGCCCATGCGGTCAAGGATTGGACGGCGGTCGCGTCCACCGGCACGATCGACAACACCTCGCTCGGCTTCTTCGCTTTCAATGGCCCGACGCTCACCTACTTGACCGGCTCCTCGTCGGTGGCGCCCATCATCGCGCGCTACAACGTCACCAACACCTACGACAACAACTCCAATCCCGACCGGCCAGGCTGGGTCGCCCTGGAGCTCGGCTACGACAATCCCGGCCCTGCCGGCTCGGTCACCGCGACGCTCTTCCAGGTCGATCCCTGTACCGGTGCCCAGACGACCCTCTGCATCGTCAGCAGCCTGGCCGCCACGACCAACAGCTGCGTCTCTCCTTGCAACTTCTCGACCCCCATCGACTTCAGCCTCCACCTGTATTACATCCAGGTGAAGCTGACTCGGAACGCCACCACTCTCTTCCCCGTGGCGAAGACGCTGCGGCTCTTCTAAGCCGGCTGCCTCAGGTCCGGAGCCCCGCGTCTTGCGCGGGGCTCCCTTTGTCGGCACAGGGCGCATGGTAGCCTCCCGGCACGAACGAGCGGAGGTTTTCCCGATGAAAATGACGGACATCCCCTTCGGCGTCACCGACTGGTCGACGATCGAGCCCACCGAGCATCCGGGCGAATCCGGAAAAGCGCTCTGGCGTACCCGCCAGCTCGGCGAGATCCGGGTGCGGATGGTCGAGTACTCGCCCGGCTACCGCGCCGACCACTGGTGCAGCAAGGGCCACGTCCTACTGTGCTTGGAAGGCGAGCTCCACACCGAGCTCGCGGACGGCCGGGTCGTGGTACTGACCCCGGGGATGAGCTACCAGGTGGCGGACGGCGCCGAGCCCCACCGGTCGATCACCGCGACCGGGGCGAAGCTCTTCATCGTCGATTGAGGTCTTCTACTCTGCGGGCTCCCACACCGCCACTTCCGCCAAACCCTTCCTCCGAAGATCCGGCACCTCGGCCGCAACCGCCGGGTATCCCACGGGGAAGAGAATGAACGGCCGCTCGTTCTCCGGTCGCTTGAGGATCGTCGAGAGAAAACCCATGGGGCTCGGGGTGTGGGTGAGGGTTGCCAAGCCCATGCGGTGGAGGGCGGCGATGAAGAGGCCGCAGGCGATGCCGACGCTCTCTTTGGGATAGTAGTTCTTCCGTCTCTCTCCGTCGGGTCCGTGGCTCCAGACCTCCTCGAAGACGACGACGAGCCAGGGGGCGATCTCCAGGAAGGGCTTTTCCCAGGTGGTGCCCAGGGGAGCGAGGGCTGCCAGCCAGTCGGCGGGCATCCTGCCGCCGACGTAGCTCTCGTGCTCCTCGGCCTCGGCGGCTTTCCGGATCTCGCGCTTGATCACGGGGTTTGAGACCGCCACGAACTTCCAGGGCTGGCGGTGGGCGCCGGAGGGGGCGGTCGAGGCGGTCTCTATGGCGAGCTCGATGAGCTCTCTCTGGACCGGGTCGGGGGAGAAGTCGCGGACGCTCCTTCGGGCGGCCATCTCGGCGTAGAAAGCCTCGGCCCGCGAGCGCATCTCCTCAGGCGCCAGGCGCTCCGGGCGGTAGGGGACGAAGTGGGGCGCTGCCATGTTTTCTGCCCGAAGCGCACCTCAGGCCGCCGCTTCGGCGCGGAGCCGGGCGGTGCTCGCCCGCACGAGGTCCCAGAGCTCCTCGATGTCCTCCCGCGTCGTCCGCAGGTTGCCGATCGCCATCCGGATCGCGTAGCGCCCTTCGAGCACCGTGTGGGAGAGGAAGAACGGTCCGGCGGCGTTGATCGCCGCGAGGAGCTTCTCGTTCAAGCGGTCGGTTTCGGCGGGGGCCTCCAAGCTTCCGCCCGGGCAGGCGCGGAAACAGACGGTCGAGAAGGGCGCCGGGGCGGCGAGCTCGAAGCCGGGGGTCGCCTGGACCACCCCGGCGAACCAGGTGGCCATGGCGCAGTGCTCGCGGATGCGCTCACGGAGGCCCTCCACTCCGAAGGCGCGGATCACCATCCACAGCTTGAGCGAGCGGAAACGCCGGCCGAGCTGCACCCCGAGGTCCATCAGGTTGGTCACCCCGGCCTCGTCGGTCCGCAGATACTCGGGGACGAGCGAGAAGGCCGCTTTCAAGAGCGCCTTGTCGCGAACGAAGAGGACCGAGCAGTCGACCGGCGTGAACAGCCACTTGTGGGGATTGACGACGATCGAGTCGCCCCGCTCCATCCCCGGCATCAGGGCCCGATACTCGGGGCAGATCGCCGCGCTCCCGGCGTAGGCCGCATCGACGTGGAGAAAGATCCCTTCTTTCTCACAGAGGTCGGCGATCTCGGGGATGGGGTCGACGCTCGTCGTCGAGGTGGTGCCGGCCGTCGCCACCACCGCCATGGGGAGGCGCCCCTCCCGGCGATCGCGGTCGATGGCCTCTTGGAGAGCGGGCACCGACATCCGGAAGGCCTCGTCGCTCGCGATCCGGCGGACGTTAGAAAGGCCCAGCCCCAGGGTGAGCGCCGCCTTGTCGATCGACGAGTGGGCCTGGTCGCTCGCGTAGACGGTGAGCGCCGGCACCTCGGGGCGGCCGGAGAGGCCCTTGCCGCGGATGTCCAGGTCCGGCAGTCGGTGGCGGGCCACGGCGAGGGCGATGAGACTGCTGATCGAGGCGGTGTCGTTGATGTGCCCGAAGAAACCGGCCGGCAGGCCCATCATCTGGCGCAGCCAGTCGCAGGTCCGCTCTTCGAGCTCGGTCGGCGCCGGCCCGGTCCGCCAGAGCATGGCGTTGACGTTCAGGGCCGCGGTCAGGGTTTCGCCCAGGATGCCGGGGCCGGAGCCGGTGATCCCGAAGTAGGCGAGGAACCCCGGGTGGTTCCAGTGCGTGACGTTGGGCTCGATCAGACGCTCGTAGTCGTCGAGCACGCGGTCGATGGGCTCCGCCTCCTCGGGCGGCGAGAGCGGCAGGGCGGCCGCGACGTCGCCCGGGGCGATGCGCGGCAGCACGGGGTAGTCCCCCACCTGCTCCAGGTAGTCGGCTACGCGGTCGGCCACGCGATGCATGGCACGCCGGAACTCGTCGGGGGGAAGATCGCCGGGCATGGCAGGGAGTTATATCTCACAGAGGGTCGGGGCGGCCACGGGCGGCCGCCCCGACCTCGAGCTCAAACCTTACGACTTGGTCGACTTGTCGGTCGAACGCTTGAGCTCGTCGTCGATCACCTTGGTGATGTCCGCGAGCGGCACCGCGCCCAGGATGAGCCGGCCATTGACGAACATCGCCGGGGTGGAGCTGACGCCCGCGGCCGTGCCCGCCACGATGTCCTTCTTCACTTCGTCGGCGTGCTTGCCCGAGTCGAGGCAGGCGTTGAACTCCTCGGCTTTCAAGCCGGCGATGTTCATCGCCTTGAACTTCAAGCCCCCCACCGCGAGGCCCGACTGGTCGGCGAACATGGCGTCGTGCAGCTCCCAGAACTTGCCCTGATCGTTGGCGCAGAGGGCGGCCTCGGCGGCCTTGGGCGCGTTCTCGTGGATGTTCAAGGGGTACTGGCGGAAGACGACCTTCACCTTGTCCCCATACTTCTGCTCGATCTGTTTCAAGGTAGGGACGAGGCGGGAGCAGAACGGGCACTGGAAGTCGGAGAACTCGACGATCGTCACCGGAGCGGCGACCGCACCCTGGACCGGCGCCTTGTAGGACGCGGCGTCGACCGCCACGCGGTCGGGCTCCAGCAGGTACTCGGCCTTGTACTTGGCCTCCAGCCCGGCGTAGAACGTGGTGCGCGCCTCGTTCTGGCGCTGCTGCTCCAGATATTGCCGGACCTTCGGCAGCGCCTGTGCCTTGGTGACCGTGGGCGGAATCTGCGCCTTGTTCTGCTCGTAGAACGAGTCGACCTCGGCGTCTGACACCGGCGCGGCCTTGGTGGCGTCGGCGATCAGCTGCTCCTTCGCCACGCCCTTTTCCTTCGCCTCCTTCTCCACCATGGTGTCGAGCGCCAGTTGCTTGACCTTGCTCTCGATCAGCGTGCGGCGGTTCTTCGCGTACTCCCGATCGAGCTGGGCGAGCTCCGGGGCACCCGCCTTCAGGGCGTCGCCTTCGGTGATCGTCTGGTCGCCGATCCGCGCCAGGGGCTGGTTGGGATTCGGCTCCGCCTTGTCTTTCGCCCAGGTCGGCAGGCCGGCAGTCAGGGTGAGGACGAGAGCGAGCGCTCCCGTGAGGAGGCCGGGCGAGAGCGGCCGCGAGCGAAACGTTGGAACCATGGTGCGACTCCCTTTTTGAAACGCAAAAGCGGGATGCTCCGAAAAGCATCCCGCTGGTTCGAGCCACTTTTTCAACTAGAGATTAATGACGGATCGCGCTTACGACTTGGCGGCCGACTTGTCGCCCGAACGCTTGAGCTCGTCGTCGATCACCTTGGTGATGTCGTCGAGCGGCACCGCGCCGGAGATGAAGCGGCCATTGACGAACATCGCCGGGGTGCCGTTGACGCCGGCGGCCGAGCCCGCCGCGATGTCCTTCTTGACCTCTTCGGCGTGCTTGCCCGAATCGAGGCAGGTATTGAACACGTCGGCTTTCAAGCCCTCGATCTTCGCCGCCTTGGCCTTCAAACCGTCGGCCGCGAGGCCACCCTGGTCGGCGAACATGGCGTCGTGCATCTGCCAGAACTTGCCCTGGTCGTTGGCGCAGAGGGAGGCCTCGGCCGCCTTCGGGGCGTTGTTGTGGATGGGCAGCGGGTACTGGCGGAAGGTGAGGTGAATCTTGTCACCGTACTTCTGCTTGACCTGCTGGAGGGTGGGGAGGAGGCGCGAGCAGAACGGGCACTGGAAGTCGGAGAACTCGACGATCTGGACCGGCGCCGTGGCCGGACCCTCGGTGGGCGCGGTGTAGGACGCGGCGTCGACCGGCACGCGGACCGGCTCCATCATGTAGTCGGCCTTGTACTTGGCCTCGAGCGAAGTGTAGAAGGCGGTGCGCGCCTCGGTCTGGCGCTGCTGCTCCAGGTACTGCTTGATCCGCGGCATCACCTGATCCTTGGTGACGTTGGGCGGAATCTGCGCCTTGTTCTCGTCATAGAACTTGTCGGCGTCGGCGTCGGTCACCGGCGCGGCCTTGGTGGCGTCGGCGATCAACTGGTCCTTGCTCACGCCCTTGGTCTTGGCCTCGGCCTCGACCATGGTGTCCTGCACCATCTGCTTGAGCTTGTTCTCGACCAGGGTGTGGCGGTTGTTCGAGCATTCCCGCTCGAGCTGGGCGAACTCCGGAGCGGCCGCCTTCTCGACGTCGCTCTGGGTGATCGACTTGCCGTTGACCTTGGCGAGCACTTTGTTGGGGTCGGACGCCATCTTGTCCATCTTGTCCTTGCCGGATTTGGTCTGCGCCGAGCAGGCGGGCAGCCAGACACAGAGGGCGAGGACGAGCGCCAGAACTCCAAAGAGGAGGCCCTGGGTGCGGGTCCGTGGGCGAGGGGTTGAGCTCATCGTTGACTCCTTTACCGTAACTGGAAGCTAATTAACGAGTTACCTGGGGCCGCGCAAAAAAATCGGGATGCATTTTAGCACGGGCTCAGGCGAGATGTCTCGCCACCAGGCCTTCGAGGATCCGCTCCGGAGGAATTCCCCGCATGCGCAGGGCCGGACCGCCGAGCAATTCCTCCGCCAAAGCGAGGAGCGCGCGACGGGCCCTCTCTTCCAAGGTGCTCGAACGGCTCGAAGCGAGCACTGCCGCCGCCGCGACACCCCAGGGACGGCCCGAACGCGGGTCCTCGAAACCACCTGCGGCACCCAGCGCTTCCGCTGCGGCCAAGAGGTATACGCACGAACCCGTCCGCGCGTACTCGGCAATCGCCGTGGCGAAGGCGCGGGTGAGCGGCTCGGCGGCCGCCCCGTCGACCGCCTCCGCCGGTCCGAGGTAGACGGCGAGCGAGCGGCTGCGGAGGGTGGCGAGCAGGTCGAGGCTCGACGGGGCGAGGAGGAAGAAGTTGCGCGGCGCCGTCAGGTGCGGCTCCTCCAGGGCTTTGAGGAGCGCGTTGGCGGCCTCGGCCGTCAGGCTCTCGGCGCTCGCCACGACGAAGGCCTGGCCGCGGGCCTCGAACGGGGAGACCTGGGCGGTGCGCAGCATCGCGCGGGTGGCGTCGACCGAGGTCGAGGCCTTGAGGTCGCGGAGGAGCACCTGGAAGTCGGGATGGAAGGGCGCCTCGTCCTCCGGCCAGGCGATCCGCCGGCAGTGCTGGCAGACCCCGCAGGGGCGCTCCTCGGCCGGAGCCGCGCAGAGCACGATGCGGGCGAGGTCGACGGCGGCGCTCTGCCGCGCCGCGGCGTCGGCGCCGTGCAGGATGACCGAGGGGTAGAGCCGCCCCTGCCGGGCGACGTCCCGGGCTGCCGCCAGATTCACGCCGGAACCTCCTTGAGAAGCAGGGAGGAGAGGATCTCCCGCACCCGGGCGAAGGTGGCCGGGGCCGGTCCCGCGGAGTCGACGACGTGGAAACGCCCGGGATCGCGCCGGGCGCGCTCCAGGAAGCCCTCCCGCACCCGGTGGTAGAAGGCGAGGCCCTCGGCGTCCAGCCGGTCGACGCCCCCTTTCCCCTGGCGCCGCGGCGAGTGGCCGCGCTGCCGGGCCGCCTCCGCCGGGAGGTCGAAGAGCAGGGTATGGTCGGGAGCCCGGCCGCCGGTCGAGAGCGCATCGACCTCCGCGAGGAGCGGCAGCGGCACCCCGCGGCCGTGGCCCTGGTAGGCGTAGGTCGAGTCGGTGAAGCGGTCGCAGAGCACGTGCCGGCCGGCCGCGAGGGCAGGCTCGATGACGGAGAGGAGGTGCTGGCGACGGCTGGCGAAGACTAAGAGGAGCTCGACGACGCCGTCGATCTCCCCCCACTTCGGATCGAGGAAGATGGCGCGCAGGGCGTCGCCCAGCGGTGTCCCCCCCGGCTCGTGGGTCACCAGGCAGGGGACCCCCTTGCCCGTCAGCCACTCGACCGCCCGCTGGAGATGGGTGGACTTGCCGCTGCCGTCCAGCCCCTCGAAGGTGATGAACCGGCCCGTCATGGCGGGGGACCATAGCATGCCCGATTTGACACGGCACCGTTCCCGGGCGAGGATCAGCCCAGCGGTTTGGTACTTCCCGATCCGGCGAGGCCTCACCCCGGCGACGGCGGGAGATTTGCATATCCTCGTGCGGAAGATTCAAGATTGATACCCCATCCCCTGGAGGAAGCTATGGCCGAGAAGAAGGCAACCGAGAAGAAAGCGACGGACAAGGCGAAGGGCGGAGCGGCGAATTCGAGCTTCATGAAGCCCGTCCAGCCGGATGCCGCCCTGGCGGCGGTGGTCGGTTCGGAACCCCAGCCCCGGACCGAGATCACCAAGAAGATCTGGGACTACATCAAGTCGAACAACCTCCAGGACCCCGCCAACAAGCGGAACATCAAGGCTGACGACAAGCTGAAGGCCGTCTTCAACGGCAAGGCCGAGGTCAGCATGTTCGAGATGACCAAGCTCGTCAACGGCCACATCAAGTAGGCGGCTCCCCGGCCGCGTCCACGTTTCAACAGGCTCTCGTATTCGCCGCGCGGCAGCGGCCGGCCGGGATTCGGCCGGCCGGCCCAGCCGCATCGGGTAGACTGCGCCTGAGGAGCGCCGGGCCTTCCCCGGCGATGCCGACGACCCCGGTACCGGCAATTGCCGCGAGTCTCGCTTCCCTGTCATGTCGACCATCGGATCGCCCCTCCTCTGGGGCCTGTTTCTCCTCCTCGTCCTGGTCCTTCTCGCCTTCGACCTGGGGGTGATCCACCGCCGGGTGCGCCGGATCGGCATCCGCGAGGCGGTCGTCTGGAGCGTCGTCTGGACCCTGGTCGCCCTCGCCTTCAATCTCTGGCTGGCCTCGCGGTTCGGACACCGGGCGGGGGTCGAGTTCCTGGCCGGCTACGTCATCGAGCGCTCGCTCTCCTTCGACAACATCTTCGTCTTCCTCGTCGTCCTCAACTACTTCTCCGTCCCCGACTTCCTGCAGCACCGGGTGCTCTTCTGGGGCATCCTGGGGGCGCTCGTCTCGCGCGGCGTGTTCATCGCTTTGGGCGCCGCTCTCCTCGCGCGCTTCCACTGGCTGATCCCCGTCCTCGGCGCTTTCCTGGTCTACACCGGAATCAAGCTGTTCCGCGGCGCCGAGGTCCAGGTCGAGCCGGCGAAAAACCCCGTCCTCCGGCTCTTCCGGCGGTTCGTCCCCATGACCTCTTCGTACCACGGCAAGCGCTTCTTCGTCCGCGAGGCCGGCCGCCGCCTCGCCACCCCGCTCCTCTTGGTCATCCTCGTCGTCGAGGCGACCGACATCGTCTTCGCCGTCGACTCGATCCCCGCCGTCTTCGGGGTGGCCCAGGATTCCTTCATTGTCTTCACCTCGAACATCTTCGCCATCCTGGGCCTGCGCGCGCTCTACTTCCTCATCGCCGGCCTGATGACCCAGTTCCACTACCTCGGCTACGGCCTGGGACTGGTCCTCGCCTTCGTCGGCGCCAAGATGCTGCTTGCGCCCTGGTACGAGATCCCGGTCCAGGTCTCGCTCGGGGTCGTCCTTGCTCTTTTGGCCGCCGCGGTCGCCGCCTCGCTCCTCTTCAAGGCTCGCGAGCCGGGCGACCGGGCTTGATATCCTCCGGAGGTATGAACGCCATGTTCCCGCGCCGGTCGCTGACCGCTTTCGTCTTTGCCCTTCTCCCCGCCGTCGCCGCCACCGCTGCTGCCGCGCCTCCCAGCCCACCGAGCGTCTCCGGCCACCAGGAGCTCAAGCCGCTCCCCGCGGGCGAGACCGGCAAGGCTCCGTCGACGGCGCCGCGCGGCAGGGGTGGAGCGGTCGCTGCCGCCGACCCCACCGCGGTCGCCGTCGGCCTGGACATCCTTCGAGCCGGCGGCAACGCGGTGGACGCGGCGGTGGCGACCGCTCTCGCTCTCGCCGTCGTCTACCCCGAGGCCGGGAACCTCGGCGGGGGCGGCTTCGCCGTCGTCCGGGTGGACGGCGAATTCCATACCCTCGACTTTCGCGAGGTGGCGCCGGCGGCGGCGAAGCACGACATGTACGTCGACAAGAGCGGCAGGCTCGTCCCCGACGCCTCGCGGGTGGGACCGCTCGCGGCCGGCGTCCCGGGCTCGCCCTCCGGCCTCTACGAGCTGCACAAGAAGCTCGGCAAGCTTCCCTGGCCGCAGGTCGTCGCCCCCGCCCGGCGCCTCGCCGCGAGCGGCTTCGTCGTCGACCGCCACCTCCACGACCTCCTGGGGACGCCCGCGACCCGCAAGCTCCTCGGCAACTTCCCCGAGTCGATGCAGGTCTGGCTGCCGCACGGCGAACCCCCGAAGGTCGGCAGCACCCTCCGCCTCCCCTCGCTCGCCGCCACCCTGGACGCCTACGCCTACCACGGCCCCGACGCCATCCTGACCGGTCCCATCGCCGGCGCCATCGCCGAGGTCGTCCGGCGCCACGGCGGCATCCTCACCGCCGAGGATCTGGCCGCCTACAAGCCGGTCTGGCGCGATCCCCTGACCTTCGAGGCCTTCGGCTGGAAGTTCGCCTCCATGCCGCTCCCCTCCTCCGGCGGCATCCTCCTTGGCGAGTCTCTCGGGGTGCTCGAGCGCCGGGGCTGGGCGCAGCTGCCGAAGGGCGGCGCCGACCGCGCGCACCTCCTCGCCGAAGCCTTCCGCGGCGCCTACGCCGACCGCTTCCTCCTGGGCGACCCGGCGACCACCCAGGCGACCGCCGCCCAGCTCCTCGATCCCGCCTGGATCGCCCAGCGCGCCGCCTCGATCGACCTCCAGCACGCCCGGGTCTCGGCCGATCTCAAGCCCTGGCCGGGAAAAGCGCCTGCGACCGCGAAACCCGCCGCCGAGAAGACCGAGACCACCCACCTCTCGGTCGTCGACGCCCAGGGGAACCTGGTCTCCCTGACGACGACGCTCAACGACCTCTTCGGCTCGGGGCTCTGGGTGACCGGGGCGGGTTTTTTCCTCAACGACCAGATGGACGACTTCGCGGCGGCGCCCGGTCAACCCAACCTCTTCCAGCTGATCCAGGGAGAGGCGAACGCGGTCGCCCCCGGCAAGCGCATGCTCTCCTCAATGGCGCCGACGATCGCCTGGAAGGGGACGGAGGCGGTAGCCCTGGGCGGCCGGGGAGGATCGCTCATCCCCACCCACACCCTCCAAGTCCTCCTGAACCTTCTCGTGGACGGCGACGACCTCCAGACGGCGCTCACCCGCCCCCGCCTCCACCATCAGTGGCTCCCCGACCGCCTGCAGGCCGAGCCCGGCGCCCTGACGCCGGAGGTCGTGGCCGAGCTCGAACGCCGCGGCCACACGGTGAAAGTCGACCCGGCCTCCTGCAAGGTCCATATCGTCCACCTCCTCAAAGACGGCCGCATGGAGGCCGCCTCCGATCCCCGAGGCACGGGGGTGGGTGGGGTCGTGACGCCGGAGACGCCGGAAAAGTAGGGGTGCCCCCCCTCTTCGGCTACAATTCGGCGGCTCGAAGCAACCTTTTAAGTCTGGAGAGGCGAATCCCGCGATGCCCAACATCCTCGTTCCCCGCGAGCGCCGCACCGGTGAGACCCGGGTCGCGGCCACCCCCGAGACCGTCAAGCGGATGGTCAAGGAGGGGTTTACCGTCACGATCGAGGCCGCGGCCGGCATCGGCGCCTTCTTCCCGGATGCCGAGTACGAGACCGCCGGGGCCACGGTGACCGCCACGCCCGACTGGAAGACGGCCGACGTCGTCCTCCGCGTGGCGGCTCCAGACGGCGACGCTCCGGCGGAGCTCTCTCTGCTCCATCCCGGGGCCGTCCTCATCTCGTTCCTCGCGCCGCACCGGAACCTCCCCGCCGTCCGCCGGCTGGCCGAGGGCAACGTCACGACCCTCGCCATGGAGCTCATCCCGCGCATCACCCGCGCCCAGAACATGGACGCCCTCTCCTCCCAGGCTTCGATCGCCGGCTACAAGGCGGTGCTCCTCGCCGCCGTCCACCTGCCGCGCTACATGCCGCTCCTGATGACCGCGGCCGGCACCATCAAGCCGGCCCGCCTGGTGGTGATGGGCGCCGGGGTGGCCGGCCTCCAGGCGGTGGCCACCGCCCGCCGGCTCGGCGCGGTGGTCGAGGTGTCGGACGTGCGGGCGGCGGTCAAGGAGCAGGTCGAGTCGCTCGGCGGCCGCTTCATCGACCTGCCGCAGATGGAGAGCGCCGAGGGGACGGGCGGGTACGCCAGGCAGATGAGCGAGGATTTCCTGAAGAAGCAGCGCGAGATCGTGGCGCAGCGGGTGGCGGCGGCGGACGCGGTGATCACGACCGCGCTCATCCCCGGCAAGCCCGCTCCCCGCCTGGTGACCGCCGAGATGGTCCGTTCGATGCGCCCCGGCTCGGTGATCGTCGACCTGGCCGCCGAGCAGGGGGGCAACTGCGAGCTGTCGAAAGCCGATCAGGAGGTGGTCGAGAGCGGGGTCCGCATCCTCGCCCCCACGAACCTCCCCGCGACCCTCGCCCACGACGCCTCGACCCTCTACGCCAAGAACGTCCTCGCCCTCCTCCTCTCGCTCACCAAGGCCGGGGCGATCCAGATCGACACCACCGACGAGGTGGTCGCCGGAACCCTCCTCACCCACGCCGGCAAGATCCTCCACGGGCCCACCGCCGAGCTGCTGGCGGTCCCCGCCGCTCTGTAGACCGGCGCGCCGGCGACAGGGGGTCCGAAGCCTCGGCGTTTGACGTCCGCGAGAGCGACGGGTAGCGTACCGCTCCATGGCCTTGATCCCTCCCCGCGGCCTCGACCAGGAGGTCGCCAAGCATTTCCAGGGCACCCCCGAGGAGCGCATGCTCCTCGCTCTTCGCCTGGGACAAGAGGCGCTCCACCTCTTTCACTCCACCCTGCCCGCCGGCACCACCCTCGCCGAAGCCCGGGAAATCCTCCGCCTCAACAAGCAGCGGGGCCGACAGCCCTCGAAGGTGATGGAGGCATGGCGAGGTTGAGTCTGCTCGACCAGATCCTCGACCACCTGGGGGAGAAGGGAATTGCTTCAGCGCTCATCGGTGGCTTTGCTCTCGCTGCTCATGGAGTCGCGCGGGCGACCGAGGACATCGACCTCCTGGTCCTCGATCGGTCTGTGCTCGATCCGCGTTTCTGGGAGGGCTGGGAGAACAACACGGAGATCGAAATCCGGCGTGGCGACTTCGAGGATCCCCTCGCGGGAGTGGTCCGGCTGCGGGGAGCCGGAGAGGTTGTGGACCTCGTCGTCGGCCGAGAACCATGGATGAGGGGCGTCCTCGACCGGCGAAGTGAGGTCAACCTGCGCTCCCGGCAGCTACCCGCCGTGACCCGCGCCGACCTGGTCCTCCTGAAGCTCTTCGCGGGAGGACCGCAAGACCTCTTAGATGTCGAGGTACTTCTCGCTGCCGACGCTGAAGAGCTCAAGGCCGAGGTCGAGCAACGCCTGGAGGGCAGGCGAGGGGTACTGGTAGAGAACTGGAAGCGCGTGCTGGTGCGTTCAGGCTTGGAGAAGCCCCAATAACGGAGTCAAACGTTGGGAGTCCCCCGGCAGAGCCAGCGATTCGACGCGGCGGAGGCCCGTCTCGCCCCGGCAAGCGAGAGCAAGATCTTTCCTTGGGCCCCGACGGCCGAGCCACGCTCCGGCTGAAACGATCGAGTATCAACCAGCAGGTGGCTCCCGGCTTTTCCGCTTCGAGTTCCAGTTCCACTGGGAGGAGGGTGGCCAGCCACAGAGCAGCCCGGCGCAAAGGCTGTTGATCCGAGGGTAGAAGAAGGCCGGCGGCTCCGCCGCCGGCCTTGGGTCGGAGGTCCCCCTTCGCCCACCTACCCCTTCGTCAACTCCACCCGCCGGTTCTGCGCCCGGCCGGTCTCGGTGGCGTTCGGGGCCACGGGCTTGGTGGCGCCGAAGCCGGCCGTCTTCAGGCGGGCTCCGTCGACTCCCGCCGTCACCAGGTACGCCTTGACGGCGTTCGCCCGGCGGAGCGACAGATCCTGATTGTGGGCGGCGGTGGCGGTCGAGTCGGTGTGGCCCTCGATCGTCAGCTTCCAGTCGGGTTTTCCCTTCAACAGGGCCACGATCTGGTCGAGCGTGGTTTTCGACTCGTCCTTGATCTTGTCCGAATCGGTATCGAAGTTGATGCCGTAGATCCGCGTCCGGCCGCTCTGGGCGAGATCCTGGGCCATCTGCTCGCGGGCGCCGCCGGCCCAGTGCGGACAGGTTCCCACGGTATTCGATTTCTTGGTGCCGTTCCAGGTACCGCCGGGGGCACTATCGCCTCCCGCGGTCCACCAGAGGCCGAAGACCTGCTTGCCGTCCGGGGAGAAGACGAGGAGCGCGGGGCCGCGGTTCTCGCCCTCGACCCAGGTGATCTTCATAATCCGGCCTTCGATGCCGCCCGAAAGGATTCCATCTTTGTGCTCGTAGCAGCCGGTCACCGAGGTCCCCTGCTGGCGGACGTGGAAATCGTTGAAGTTCGTTTCGTAGGTGCCGGAGATGTCGGCGAAGGGGGTGTGGGTGAGCTGGATGCCGTAGCCGCGAAAGTCCATCAGCTCGATGTAGTCTGGCGAGCCGTGATTGTTCTTGACCGTCAAGCGCAGGTAGCGGCCGGGCACTTCGGCGGCGACCGGGAAGGACTGGCGATCGGCGCGATCTTTCAACGAGACGTCGGCGATCTTCTTGAAACCGTCCTTGGCCGAGGTGTCCGAGATCTCGATCGAAATATCCTTGGCGCCGCGGCCGCCGTCGCCGTCGCCGTCGGTGTTCGCGGTATCGAACTCCAGGCGCTTCAAAACGGTCCGCTCGGGGAGGGCGATGACGATCACCTGCGGGGTGATGGTGCCTTTGGGAGTCGCCCAGCCGCTCTCCGCGCGCTCGTCCAGGAGCCAGAAGGCGGACCAGCTGTCATCGTACTCCTGGGGCTTCTGAACGAGGAGCGCTCCGGCCGAGAACGAGACCAGGCTGGGTTGGGCCGCCGGCGCGGACGCCGCGGCCGGGGGGGCCGCCGCCATCACGCTTCCCGCGCCGGCCAGGAGGGCGGCGAGGGCAAAAGTCAGGATCGTACGACGCATGCGATTCCTTTCCCTGAGAGTAACCATAAAAAATTAGGGGCGATACCCCGGCCCGCGCAAAACCTTCCCCGGCAGGGCGCCGGTCGCCTTGCCACCCTCGATCACCGGCACGCCGTTGACCAGTACGACCTCCATCCCCACCGAGAGCTGGTTGGGCTTCTCGAAGGTCGCGGCGTCGTGGATCGTCGCGGGATCGAAAACGACGACGTCCGCCCACATCCCCTGTTTCAACACCCCGCGATCGGTCAGGCGGAGGCGCTGGGCGGGGAGGGCCGAGAACTTGCGGATGGCCTCGGGGAGCGAGAGCTTCCCTTCTTCCCGCACGTATTTCCTCAGGATGCGCGGGAAGGTGCCGTAGGCGCGGGGGTGCGGGTGCTCTTTGCCGAGCGGACCGGTGGGGGCGGTGCCCTGCGAGTCGTTGCAGATCGAGACCCAGGGCTGGGCGAGCGCCAGGGCGACGTCGGGCTCGGACATGCCGAAAACCGCGACCTCGGTGTAGCCGTGATCTTCAACCAATAGATCGAAAAGAGTTTCGATCGGCTCCCTACCCCTCATCCGGGCGATCTCCGCCAGGGTCATTCCCTGGAGCGGCACGAGGGCCGGATTCTGGAAGACCGAGAGGAGGATGCCTTCCGGGCCGGGGACCTCCTGCCACTCGTTGTCCCAACCGGTCGTCGTCGTCGATTCCATCTCCTTGCGGATGCGGGCGCGGGTGGCGGGGTCCTTCAGGCGCTCGATCAGCTTGTCGTCTCCCCCCTCGTGCGCCCAGGGCGGCACGAAGGCGGAGAAGGTGTTGAACCAGGCGGGGTAGGCGTAGGTGTCGGCCGTGAGGTCGATCCCCGCCGCCCGCGCCTCGGCGATCTTCTGGACGATGTCCGGCATCCGCCCCCAGTTCTTCTTGCCGGCGGCCTTCAAGTGCCAGATCTCGACCGGGGTCTTGGCCTCGCGGGCGATGCGGATCGCCTCGTCGATCGCTTGCAGAACGGCGTCGCTCTCGCTCCGCATGTGGGTGGCGTAGAGGCCGCCGTAGCGGGCGCTCTCGGCGGCCAAGGCGATCAGCTCCTCGGTCGAGGCGTAGGGGGCGGGCGCGTACTGGAGAGAGGTCGAGACCCCCACCGCTCCCTGCTCCATGGCCTCGCGGACGAGGGCCTTCATGCGCTCGAGCTCGACCGGCGTCGCCGCCCGGTTCTCCTCGCCGACGACCAGCCGCCGCACCTGGGTCGCCCCGACGTAGCTCGCGAGATTGATCCCCATGCCCTGCTTTTCGAGCCGGGCGAAGTACTGGGCGAAGGTCCGCCATGAGACGCTGATCCCCATGTGGTCGTAGCCCTGCTGGTCCGCGGCGGTGATCGCGTCGGAGAGCGGCGCCACCGAGCCGCCCTCGCCGGTCACCTCGGTCGTGATCCCCTGAAAGATCTTGGACGGCAGATGCGGCTCGACCAAGATCGTGAGCTCCGACTGCCCCAGCATGTCGATGAACCCCGGAGCCACCACCCGGCCGGCGACGTCGATCCGCCGCTTGGCGGCCGCCCCCGACAAGTTGCCGATCGCCGCGATCCGCCCCTCCCGAATGCCGACGTCCCCCGAGTACCAGGGGGAGCCCGTGCCGTCGATGACGTGGCCATGCTCGAGGACGAGATCGAAGGGTGCATCCTCGACGGCCGGAAGGCTCCCGGCGAGGAAGAGCAGGGCGAGGGCGGCGGGCCAGGCGAGCCGGGTCATGCGGATCTCCTTGATTTCGGCCCCATGGCTGGGGCGGGGGGTGCCGGGGGATTATGGCACTGCCGGGGGGGGAGAGTGCGGTAGAATCCAAACGCTATGAGCGAATTGATCTTCCTCGTCGAAGAGGATCCGGAGGGGGGATATACCGCCCGTGCCCTGGGTGAGGCGATCTTCACGGAGTCTGAGGATCTAGAGGGTCTGCACGGGAAAGTCCGAGATGCCGTGCGCTGCCACTTCGAAGAAGGCCTAGAGCCCAAGGTTCTGAGGCTTCACTTCGTCCGCGAAGAAGTCATCTCCGCGTGAGCGTGAGGTTGCCCCGCGGCCTGACCGGCGAGGAGTTGGCCCGGGCTCTACGCCGCCTTGGCTACGAAGTGACCCGGCAGACCGGAAGTCACCTGCGGCTTACCTCTCTGCAGTGTGGTGAACATCACGTCACGATCCCCCGACACGATCCTCTCCGCGTAGGTACTCTCTCCTCCATCCTTTTCGAGGTAGCCCGGCATCAGGAGCTGAGTCGAGAGGAGCTCGTGAAGATCCTCTTTTGATTCCTACAGCCGGCCGCGACGCTGCCGGGCTCGTTGGCGCAGCCCGCGGAGGGCATAGCCGAGGAGCGCCACGGTCACGAGGAGCTCGGCCACGGCCGGCAGCAACGCTGGCTTCTTGAAGACCGAGCGGCTTGGGTCGTCCGGATCGTAGTAGACCGTGAAGGGGCTACGCGGTACCTCGGAGACCGCTTCGGTACCCACGAAGGACTGGCCCGCCGCGGTGTAGCGGTAGAGGATCGACTCCCGCCGCTCGGTCCAGAGGCGAAACTTCTTTTCCTGGCGGGAGATGATCGCCGGAGAGACCTGCCGCTGGACGCCTTCCAGGGTCGCCGGGACGGCCACGTAGCCCCGGGTATTGGCGAACTGCGATAGCTGGGGCATGACGTAGAGGAAAGCGCAGACCCCGATCACCCCGACGATGAGCGCGATCCACTCCTCACGCCGGGTGAGCTCGCGGCGCGGGCGGTCGCGCGAATCCGGATCCGGGCTGGCTGGCCGTGGAGGTCGACGGGAGGAGCTGCTCATCGGTGGGGTCTCCTGTAAGATCGCATGCGGACGCTACTCTATCGCGACTCGGCGGTTCAAAAATTTGACTTATTCTAAATTCCGGTGCATGATGGGTCGGGACATGTGTTCTTACATGCCTTTACGAGGAGAGAGCACACATGTCGTGGAAAAGCCTGGGACCGGGTAAGTTCAGCTTCAGCGGCGCCATCATTCCCTGGGCCGAACAGTTCCAGAAGTGGTTTAAGGAAGACACCAAGAACAGCGAAGGGATCGTCTACGAGTCCTATTTCTCCGCCCTCGTCTTTTCCTACGCGCGATTCGCCAAAGAGAAGTGGAACAGCGAGTGGCTGGGCGGCCGGAAGGTGCGTGCGCTCGAAGCGTTCGCCGAGACCGAAGAGGACGGAACCCTCAAAGTAAAGCTTTTCGATACGCTCGACTACCTGGCGGAAAACCTTTCGCACGAAGACCGCAAAGCCTGGGAAAAGCCCTGCCGCGCCCAGGCGAAGTCGACGCTCAAGATCGCTTGAAAAGAGCTCCGTTCCTCAAGCCGGATCACCCCGGCTGCTGCCAGAGCCGGACCCCACCCAGAAGCCCTGCGATGTTCTCGACGATCTTGACGTTCGCCGGCAGGTCGAAATGGACGTCCTTGGAGTTGCCGCCGCCCAGGTAGAGGATGCGGTAGTTGAAGATCCGCGCCAGCTGTTCGATCACCTGCTCTACCCGCCGGTTCCAGCGTTTCTTGCCCACTTTCTGGAGCGCCGCGTTGCCCACCAGCTCCTCGTAGGTCTTCTTCTTGCGGAACGGGTGATGCGCCATCTCGATGTTGGGCACGTAGTGGCCGTCGATGTAGAGCGCGAAGCCCATGCCGGTGCCCAAGGTCACGACCAGCTCGGTCCCCTTGCCTTCGATCACCGCGAGCCCCTGCACCCCGGCGTCGTTCGCGACCCGCGCCGGTTTCCCCGTCAGCTCTTCGAGCGCCCCTTTCAGGTTGAAGTTCGCCCAGGCCTTGTCGAGATTGGGCGCGGTGAGCGTCACTCCCTCGACGACGACGCCCGGAAAGCCCGCCGCCACCCGGTCGAAGGCGGGCATCTTGTGGACGATCTCCTGCAGAGCCCCGAGCACAGCATGGGGAGTCGCCGGATGCGGGGTCTCCACCCGCACCCGGTCGCAGGTGGGTTTGTCGGCGAGGTCGGCGGTCAGCCCCTTCAAGCCGGTCCCCCCGATGTCCAGGCAGAGCGTGAGGAGCGGTTTTTTCTTCGTCGCCATGGCGTCTCCCTTTAGAGGCCTGATTGCACAGCCGGTTTGAAAGTAGATCCTATCGCACCCTCAAACCCCGCTCTCGACCAGCTCTCCCGATTGGATGTGCCAGAGGTCGGCGTAGGTGCCGCCGCGGGCGAGGAGGTCGTCGTGGTTGCCTTCCTCGGCGACCTTGCCGTCTCTCAAGACCAGGATGCGGTCGGCGTGGCGGATGGTCGAGAGGCGGTGGGCGATGATCAAGGCGGTGCGACCGGAGGTGAGGGTTTTGAGACTCTGCTGGATGGCGCGCTCGGTCTCGGTGTCGACCGAGCTCGTGGCCTCGTCAAGGACGAGGATGGGCGCGTTCTTGACGATGGCGCGGGCGATCGACAGGCGCTGGCGCTGGCCGCCCGAGAGCTTGATCCCCCGTTCGCCGACGATCGTCTGGTAGCCGTCAGGGAGCGTGGCGACGAAGTCGTGCAGCTGAGCGAGCCGGGCGGCGCGCTCGACCGTCTCCGGCCCGGCGCTCTCGGTGCTGTAGGCGATGTTCTCGTAGATGGTGCCGTGGAAGAGGTAGACGTCCTGGGAGACGAGGGCGATGTTGCCGCGGAGGTCGCGCTCGGCCAGCTCGCGCACGTCGTGCCCGTCGATGCGGACGGCGCCTCCGGTCACGTCGTAGAGCCGCAGCAGGAGCTTGATGACGGTCGACTTGCCCGCCCCCGTCGGCCCCGCGATCCCCAGGGTCTCGCCGGGCGCGACGCGAAAGGAGACCCCGGAAAGGACCGGCTCGCCGCGCTGATACGTGAAGACCACGCGATCGAAGACCACCTCGCCCCGGGCGTGGCCGAGCGGCACCGGATGCTCGGGGTCGCGGATCGCCGCGAGGGTGTCCAGGAGGCCGAAGATGCGCCGCGCCGAGGCCTTGGCGCGCTCGTAGTCGTCGACCGTCGTCCCCAGGCGGGTGAGCGGCCAGAGGAGGCGCTCGGTCATCATGGCGAAGAGGACGAGCTGGCCCACGGTGACGATGCCGGTGCCGGCGAGCACCCAGTAGCTCCCGAGGAGGAGCACCCCGGCGAAGCCGCCGACGATCGCCATGCGGATCAGCGGGACGTAGATGGCGGCGAGGCGGATGGCGTCGAAGTTCGCCTGCCGGTATTCGTCGGAGGCGCTCCGCACCCGTTCGGTCTCGAAGGCCTCGGCGGTGAAGCTCTTGATGACCAGGATGCCGGCGATGTTGTTCTCGAGCCGGCTGGAGAGGCCCCCCACCGCCGCCCGCACCCGCCGGTAGCGCGGGGAGATCTTCCGCTGGTAGAGGAGGCTCCCCCAGAGGATGATCGGGATGGGCGCCATGCCGACGAGCGACAGCTGCCAGGAGGTACCGAGCATGATGATGCCGGCGAAGACGAAGAGGACGGCGATCTGCACCAATTCGTTGAAGCCGGTGTTCAGGAAGCGTTCGAGCTGGTTGACGTCGTCGTTCAGCATGGCGAGGATGTCGCCCAGCCGGTGCTCCTCGAAAAAAGCGATCTCTCTCGACTGGATCTGCTCGTAGGTGTCCATCCGCAGATCGTGCTGGACGCGCTGGGCGAGGCCCATGAACATCGCCTGGTAGATCCACTGGAAGAAGCTCTCGAAAAAGAAGATGGCGACCGAGAGGCCGGCCAGGACCACCGCCAGGCGCCAGGGATCGCGGGTCTTCGCGAGCCCGGCGATCCAGGCCGGGGCCGAGCCGCGGAGCGAATCGATGACCCAGCCGACCAGGAGCGGCGGCATCAGGTCGAGCACCTTGTTGGCGACGCTCGCCGCCACGGCCCCATTGACGGTCCGCCGGTACGGCTTCAAGTACCGAAAGAGCCGCCGCATGGGCCTGGGGGCCTCGGGCAAGCGCGGGATCTGGGGCGTCGGACGGGAAGGCTCGGTCACGGGCGATACCTCGAAAGCTCTCGAAGCGGAGGATGGTACCACCCCCTACGCAAACGATCTTCCCGCGGCGGCGATCGACAGGCGATCGGCTACCATGGGGGGGACCCAAGGAGGGCATGCGATGGATGAGTCTCTGAACCTCGCCGGCAGTTACTTGAAGGACGTGGCGGTCGAGCTGCGAAAACTGAAGACTCTGGCCGACAAGGCCTTGGCCCAGGTGGAGGACGGCGACCTGTGGACCGTCCTCGATCCGGAGTCGAACAGCCTCGCCATGCTCGTCCAACACCTGGGGGGGAACCTGCGCTCGCGCTGGACCCACTTCCTGACCACCGACGGTGAGAAACCCGACCGCGACCGGGACGCCGAGTTCGAGGCCGCCCCCGGGGCGACTCGGGCCTCTCTCCTGGAAGTCTGGGAGCTCGGCTGGAGCCGCCTCCTGGAAACGATCGACGGCCTCCTCGCCTCCGATCTCGGGAAGACGGTGACGATCCGGAGCGCCCCCCACTCCGTGCCCCAGGCCATCCAGCGCACCCTCATCCACTGCGCCTACCACGTCGGCCAGATCGTCCTCCTCGCCAAGCACGCCCGGCAGGGAGAATGGAAGAACCTCTCGGTGCCGAAGGGAGCCTCGGCGAAGCACAATCGGGAGATCGCGGCGACGCACAGGAAGTGAGCGATTCGCGGCTCCTTTCGTGTAAAACCATGGCATAGTTCCGCCATGGGACGACAGAAAGCCCCCGCCGATCAGTTGACCCTTTTCGCCGGTTCCGAGCCCGAGGAGCCGAAGGAAGCGCCGGTCGGGCTGGCCCCGATCTCTCTCGCGGTCGACGATCTGGGTCAGGCCCTCCATCCCGAGATCCGCCTCGGACCCTCGACCTGGTCCTTCCCCGGCTGGGCGGGGCTCGTCTACGACCGGAAGTACACCCCTACTCGCTTGGCGCACGAGGGGCTCGCGGCGCTCGCCCAGCATCCGCTCCTCCGCGCCGCCGGGGTGGACCGCACGCACTACGCCCCGATCGCGGCGGCCGACTTCGCCGCCTACGCCGAGGTAGTGCCCGCGGGGTTCCGCTTCCTCGTCAAGGCGCACGAGGCGCTCACCCTGGCGCGCTTCCCCGACCGCCCGCGCTACGGCCGTGACCGCGGCCTCGGCAATCCGCGCTATCTGGACGCCGCCTATGCCGCCGAAGCCGTGGTCGCTCCCTATGTCGAAGGGCTTCGAGAGAAGGGGGGAGCCCTCCTCTTCCAATTCGCGCCGCAGGATCTCGGCGGTCCGGCCCGTTTCGCCGACGAGCTCGGAGCTTTCCTCACCGCCCTGCCGAAGGGGCCGCTCTATGCGGTCGAGCTCAGAAACCGCGAGCTCCTCGTCCCCCGCTACGCAGAGGCCCTGGCCGCGGCCGGCGCCGTCCACTGCGTCAACGCCCATCCGCGGATGCCCGACGTCCGCACCCAGGCCGCCCTGACCGGCCTCGCCACCGCCCCGGCGCTCGTCGTTCGCTGGCTCCTCGGCCCAGGGGAAACCTACGAGGAGGCCGGCAAGCGCTTCGCCCCCTTCGATCGCCTCCAGGAGGAGGATCTCGCCGCCCGCCGGGGCCTGGCCACCCTCGCCCGCCAGGCGGTCGCCCGCAACCAGCCCGTCCTCATCACCGTGAACAACAACGCCGAGGGCTCGGCGCCATTGTCGATCGAGAGGCTGGCGGCGGAGATCGTACGGGGGGGCGACGAGTAGAAGCGATCCTCAGGCAGGAAAGGGAAGCTCCTCCAGGGGATTCCGCTCCAGCTCTCCCTTCGAGAGCCGAACCCGCTGGTAGAGATCCTTGACGCTCGTCTTCCGATGGACGGAGATCTTCTTCAGCTCCTCCCACGGATCGTCGTGATTCTTGCTCTGCGCATGGAGCTTCCAGATCTGCCCCGTCGTTCGGACCGTCTTGCGGCAGATCATCGGTAAATGCACTAGGAGGAGGCCGGCCGCCCGGATGGGATCGTGCCCGGCCCTCTCGACGATGACGAGGGTCAGGCCGGTCTGATGTACGACCGCGAGCTCTCTCGGCAGGTTGAGGATGCTCGAATCAGCGCTGACGATCCCGTCCCATGCACCGAGATGGTGGAGGGATAGGAGCAATCTCCAGTCGTCCATCTGCCGGAGCCGCGGGTCGATATGGCGGATCGGCACCATCTCGGCCTCGGGGAGGCTCGTCGCCAAGACCTCCAGGACGTTCTCCGGAAAATCCTCGTCGAGCGCGAAGCGGACCACGCTTCAAGCGACCCGCTGCCGGGTGTTGTCCTGGAGCTGCTTTTCGAGGTCGATGCTCTCCAGGATGGCGCCTGGCGTCACGAAGGGATAGATCTTCGCAATCTGCTCGACCGTGAAGCCCCGGCCCGCCAGGGCCCAGATCGACTGCGTCGGCAGCCGCGTGCCCTCGACGTGGGGAGCCCCGGAGATCTTTCGCGGCAAGATGCGCAAGGTGGGCCGCGGCCGTAGGAGATCCGGTCCTTTCATTCCCTCCAGACCCTCGAACGGGCCGAGGATGTCGACCACCCCGGGAGCCAGATACTGACCGGCCGTCTCCTGCAGGGGAGCCGTCGGCGTGTGGAGCACCACCTCGCCATCCAGAGTGACCGCCACGATCGGCCGTCCCTGCTCGAAGAGGTCGAGATCAAGCTCCTTCAGCCGTTCGAGAGCCCGCTTCACCTTTCGCATCGAGGTTGCCGGTACCCTGAGATCGGACGCGCTCTTCGGCTGGCGCAGCCAGTAGATCGTCCGCAGCGCCAGGAGGTCGGTGTACGACCAGAGGCGGGGCTTCTGAGCGACCGAGGGCACGAGGTGGCCTTGGCGCGCCCAGTAGTGCACCGTGCTCTTCGGCACTCCCGAAAGGGCCGCCGCTCGTTCCGCGGTATAGGCGCCACCGATCTCCATTCCTTCTCCCTCCTTCTCCTCTCCGGTACGGACAACGCTCACGTCCACTCTAAGCTTAATCTACGCCCAGCTTCCGCCTGGGTCAACCTGGAGCCCGTGCGCCATCCGTGAAATCGCCGGATGATACTCTGATCGGCGATCGTCCTCGGAGATCCACCTTTTGCTCAAGATCGCCAAAGTCCTCGCCGCCCTTGCCATCGGCGCTCTCGTGCTCTTCGCCTTCGGCCGCTTCTTCCTCGGCCAGCTCGGTGGCGGCGGTGCCGGAGGTCGTAGCGGTCGGGGGCCGGAGCTGGCGGGGGTGATCGAGGGGCCCCCTCCCGGATATGAGGTCGTCGATCGCGGGGTGATCCCTCCGGCCGAGGCGGCGGCGCAGTTGGCGGCGCTCCTCGACGAGAAGCCAGGGGTGCGGCAGATGGCAGTGCGGTTCGAGCGAGCCGGGGGCGGCGCGGTCTACTGGATGGTGGAGCTCGGAGTCGATCAGCTGGAGGAACGCGCGGCGGGCGCTTCCGGGACCCGCATGCAGACCCTCTGGCCGGGACACCTCCGCGACCGTCTGCGCTGGGCCGAGACGCACGGCGGCGACCCCGCCGCCCCGGGTCTCCCTGCCGCCGAGCGGCACAATCTCTATCACTGACCTCCCCGAAATTTTAGCGGCGGCGAGATCCCGCTTCCCCCGGATATAATCGAGTCTTCTCGACCGGCAACCTGGAGCGGGAGGAGGCCCCGGCGATGCGGGTGCTTTTGCTCACGGACGACACCACCGCGCCCTCCGATTTGGTAGAAGCGCTGGAGGCGCGCGGACACGAGGTGCCTGATTCGGACCGCGGCGGAGGTGTCTCTGCCCCTGCCGGCGGGGGCAGAGCTCTGGCCGGTGGTCGTCGTCCATGGCTCCGGCCCGGAATCCGCCGCCTCGCTCCTGCACGTCGAGCGCGCCCATCGGGCGTCGGAGGAGCGCTACCGGAGCCTCTTCGACGGCGTCCCCGTGGGCCTCTACCGCACCACCCCGAGCGGCGAGCTGCTCGACGCCAACGCCGCCATCGTCCGCCTCCTGGGCTACCCCGACCGCGCTTCGCTCCTCGCGGCCAACTCCGCCGGCATGTACCTGGACCCCGAGGACCGCCTGCGCTGGCAGCGGGCGGTCGAGGGCGGCGGGACGGTACAGGCCTTCGAGGCGCGGATGCGGCGGCTGGATGGCGCCGTCATCTGGGGGCGCTTCTCAGTGCGCGCCGTCCTGGGCGACGACGGGCAGGTCGTCCACTACGAAGGGGCGATGGAGGACGTCACCGACCAGAAACGCGCCGAGGAAGCTCTGCGAGCGAGCGAGGAGCGCTTCCGCGCCCTGGTCCAGAACGCCTCCGACATGATCGCCATCCTCTCCGCCGAGGGGAATGTGCTCTACGGCAGCCCCTCGCACGAGCGGGTGCTCGGGCTCGATCTCAAGCGGTTACGGCAGCCTTCGATCCTCGACTTCGTCCATCCCGACGACCGCGAGCGGGTGGTCGGGCTCCTCGCCCAGCTCATCGCGCGACCCGACGAGATCATCACCCTCGAATGCCGTATCCGCCACGCGGACGGCACCTACCGGGTCCTCGAATCGACCGCCGCCAACCTCCTCGCCCACCCGGCGGTCCTCGGGCTGGTCTTGAACTCGCACGACATCACCGCCCGCAAGCGGGCCGAGGAACGGCTCCTCCACGAGGCCCTGCACGACGAGCTGACCGACCTCCCCAACCGGGCCTTCTTCATGGACCGCCTGCGCGCCGCCATGGCGAAGGTGCGGCGGGACCCGAGCCAGCTCGCCGCCGTCCTCTTCCTCGACGTCGATCGCTTCAAGATCGTCAACGACAGCCTCGGCCACCCGGCGGGGGACGCCCTCCTGATCCAGATCGCGACCGCGCTCGCCGCGGCGCTCCGTCCCTCGGACATCATCTCGCGGGTGGGAGGCGACGAGTTCGCCATCCTCTTGGAGGGCGGCCACGACGTCTCCGACGCGGTGCGGGTGGCCGAGCGCATCCACGAGCGCCTGACCGGCCCCATCTTTTTGGACGGGCACGAGATCTTCATCACCGCGAGCCTGGGGATCGCCGTCTGCACCCCCGAGTACGAGCGCCCGGAGGATCTCCTCCGCGACGCCGACACGGCGATGTACCGGGCCAAGGCCTCGGGCCGGGCCTGCCACGTCATCTTCCACCGCGGCATGCACCACTCGGTCGTCGCCCGCCTGAAGCTCGAAACCGACCTGCGGCGGGCGATCGAGCGCGGCGAGCTCCTCCTCCACTACCAGCCCTTCATCTCCTTGGCAGACGGAGAGGTCGTAGGCTTCGAAGCTCTCGTACGCTGGCTCCATCCGCAGCGCGGCCTTCTCCTCCCCGAGGAATTTCTCGCGGTCGCCGAGGAGACCGGCCTCCTCGTCCCGATCGGCCGCTTCGTCCTCGCCGAGGCTTGCAGCTGGGTACGCGGCCTTGAGGAGCGCCATCCGGGGAAACGGCCGCTCTCCTTGAGCGTCAACCTCTCCCACAAGCAGTTCTTCCATCCCGATCTCATCGCCCAGATCGAGGAGGCTCTGGCGCTCTCCAACCTCGCCCCCGGCAGCCTGGGCCTGGAGATCACCGAAGGGGTCATCCTCCGCGGCTCCCAGGTGACCGCGAGCCGTCTCGCCCACCTGAAGGATCTGGGGGTCCAGCTCTTTCTCGACGACTTCGGCAAGGGCTACTCCTCGCTCAACTACCTGCACCGCTTCCCGGTCGATCGCCTGAAGATCGATCGCTCCTTCACCGCGCGGCTCGAAGAGGCGGCGAGCAACCTGGCGATCGTCGAGGCGATCGTCAAGCTCGCTCATCAGCTCGGGATGAAGGTGGTCGCCGAGGGGATCGAGACCGCCGGCCAACTCGCCAAGCTCCGCGGCTTCGACTGTGAGTACGGCCAGGGGCTCTTCTTCTCCCCGGCGCTCGCCCCCGCCGAGGCCGAGGCCCTCCTCGCCGCCCGGCGGCTCGCCCGGTAAGGATTCGGTTGCGCCGGCCATCTGTCATAGAATTTCTTGCACATGCAGGATCCCTTCACAGACGGCCCTCCCCGCCCGCTCACCTTCGGCGAGCGGATCGGCCACTCCCTCCTCTTCCTGATCTTCGCCGCGGCCGGTCTCTTGGGGACCCTCGCCATCCTCTGGGGGATCTGGCAGAAGTCGGCGGTCTACCGCTGGACGCCCGCCGAGTGCGCCGTCGTCGCAAGCTCGGTCGAGGAGCACCCGGAAGCGGGGAAAGACATCGGAGCGTTCCGCTTCGTCGTCTCCTATGCATACATCTTCCACAGCGAGCGTCACCTGTCGGCCCAGTACGCGCCCGGGTACCACGGTTCCGCGGACGTGGCGACGGCCCGGCGCCTCGCCGAGCGCTACTCGGCCGGCGCGCATGTCCCCTGCTGGGTGAATCCCAAGCGGCCGACCGCAGCGACCCTGGCGCGGCCGAGTCTCTGGTCCGCCTTTCTCGCGCTCCTCATTCCCTTGATCTTCCTGGCCGTCGGAGTGGCCGGGATCGTCAAGAGCTGGCGGTTGCCGCAGGACTCCTACACCGAGGCGCTGCCGCGGCTCGGGAACTATGTGTCGCGGCCCGCCGTGATCTTTTTCACCCTCTTTCTCCTGATCGCGGCCGGACTGGCCTGGCCCCTCTCCATCCAACCGGCGGCCCGCCTGCTCGCCGCCCGTTCCTGGCCGGCCGCCCCCTGCATCGTCAAGTCGAGCCGGCTGCGGAGCGAGGCGAGCCGGAGGAACATCTCCTACAGCCCCGACATCCTCTATACCTACACCGCCGCAGGCCGCGAGCGCGAGTCGAACCGCTACGACCTCCTCGGCCGTTCGAGCGCCGATACCGACGGCAAGCAGGCGAAGATCGTCCAAAGCTACCCCGTAGGGGCGCGGACGGTCTGCTACGTCAACCCGAAAGACCCCGACGACGCCGTCCTGTCGAAGGCCTGGAGCACCTTCCATCCCGCGCGGTTCCTGCCGCTCGCGATGCTGCTCCTGGGGATCGGCGGCATGGTGAAGACGCTCCGCGGCACCTGGGGCGACCCGGACGCTCCCGATCCTGACGTTTCGCCGTAACAAACCTTTGTCCCGCTCGCCCGTATACCTGTACGGACGAAGACTCCCTCTCTTCTCCTTCCCCCCCCAGAGGGGCGGCGGTTGTCAGGCCGCCGTCCCTCCTGCCTGACCCAAGCAAACCCTGGCGAGGTTCGCGAACCGCCGGTCAGCGGTACACATCTTTCCGATGGCCTACCTTGACGACTTCGACAATGAGGTCACGGTCTCCGATCGAATAGACGATCCGGTAAACCCCTTGCCGGATTCGATATCGATCCTGTCCCGTGAGCTTTTGGGAGCCCTGAGGACGAGGGCTCTGGGAGAGATCCTAGATGCGTGCGACGATCCGCTGTCGGTCCTTCTGGGAGGGGATGGCGTCGATCTCTTTTAAGACCGACGACCTGAGCAGGACTCTATATTCGGCCACGCCGTTTCAGATCCTCGACAACCTCTTCAAAATCCAGGAGCGGCTCCCCTGCCCTCTCTCTGAAGGCGGCGAGATCCTCGGCGTCTTCCGCCAACTCATGCCGGACCGCTTCGTTGACGATCTCAGAGATGGACCGCTCCGTCGCGACTGCCTTCAACCGCAAGGCCTGGTGGATTTCGGGATCCAGGTAAACCGTGGCTCTTCTTTGCGCGGACTTCATACGGGAATGATGGGGGCCAGTAGCCTACCGGTCAAGTCCGGTGGCGCGGCCTCCGGGCTGGCCCGTCCACCTTAGCCTCGATCCTTCCCCCGCACGAGGATGACCGCCCCCGCCGTGACCTGCCCCGAAGCCGGATCGAGCAGCCGGCCGCAGCGGATGGCCGCCCAAGTCTCCGGAGCGGCGAGCGCCGGGAGGGCGCCCCGACCGAGAATACCCGGAAAGAGGGGGACGAAGAGCTTCGAGAGGCGAGCGTGGGCCATCGCGGTTCCTCTCTCCACGGCACCCTTGAGGCACCTGACGACGGATTTCGCGAGCGTAATCAACCTTTGCCCTGGTCGGCCGTATGCCTAGACGGACGAAGACTCCCTCTCTTCTCCTTCCTCCCCCCCTCCTGCCTCTTGAGTACGCCTAACTAGGTAGACCTTGGAGTAGCACCCGGTGTAGATGAGCGCCAGAGGCTCGGCCGAGCGGCGTCGAGCCAGGCGCTGGCGTCATGAAGATGTAACAGCGCGCTGCCCGTGTATTTTTCGACCGAAAACCTCGCAAAACGCGGCGTGATCGAGCTCCAGGGTGACGTCCCCTCTCGGAGGGCCGCGTGCTAGGCTCGGACGATGACCGGTGCCCCTGCCTCCTCCTCCCCCGCGATCGAATGGCGGCCGCGAGGCCGCGCATGAGATGGAGCGGACTCGACCGCGGCACCCTGCTGCGGCTGCTCGGCAACGTCGCGCTCGCCGTCGGGGTCGTCGCCGGCCTCGCGATCTACATCGCGGCGAGCCGGAGGCCGGCGGACTACGAGCTGCCCGAGACCAAAGCCTACCTGCGGCAGATGGAGATGTACGGCGGCCAGGCGAACGTCCTCGCGACCGACATCCGCGAGGGCTTCGCCGGACTCTGGCAGGGCAAGCCGCTCGGCGTCACCGTCGCCGTGCTCGGAGTCCTGCTCCGCGCCGGCCTCCGCTTCTTCGCCGAGCCACTGCCTTCCGAAGAAGACGACGAGCCGCCCGCCCCACCGCCGCCCGACGGCAGGTGAGCCGCCCGGCTCCAGTCGATCGGAGGCGGCGCGGAGCCGCTTGCCGGCGCTGGGCTGCTCTCGTGTCCATGGGGATCGCTCAGGATCGCTGCGCCCTCTCGACCTCTCGGATCACCCGCCTCGCCAGCTCGACCGTCGCCGCCTCCTGCTTGGCCGCCTCGCAGAAGAGCGCCAGCGCAGCGAGGGCCTCCCGGTCGATCCCCTTGGCTTCGAAAATCCAGCCCATGGCGACGGCCAGCCGCTTCACCTCTGCCGTGCGTCCTTCCTTGAGATCGAGCACGGCGTGATCGAGCGAAGCGAGCGCCGCCTCGTAGGGGAGCTCCTGGGTGGTGAAGTCCTGAGTCACCTTTTCCAGCCCAGCCCTCGCCTCCTCGACTCGCCCTCTTCCGGCATCGACCTTCGCGACCAACCACGTGACCCGGGTTCCGTCGAGCTTCCGGGCCTGCTGGCGCGCCAACTCCACCGTCTCTGGTAGCAGGATCTCGGCTTCCGCAAAGCGTTCCAGATACACCAGGTTGACGGCGGTGTTGAAGCGGAGCCGCAAGAGGAGGTGCGGGTCCTGTGCGGCCTCGATCGTCGGCGCAGCCTTCGCCAGGACGGCCAGGGCACCTGCATGGTCTCCCGAGTGTTCAAGAACGTTCGCCTTTTGGAGAGAGAGGCGCCCGGCCACGAGTGAGCCGGTGCCACTCCCGACGAGCGCCCGGTCTAGGCACTCCAGAGCGTCATCGAAGCGGTGCTGTTCCCGCCGGAGCGAGGCTTCAAGGTCGAGCAACCGCCACTCGGGGAAGAGCTCGGGCTCGCAGGGCTCCCCGCCCCGCCAGAGCTCCCAAGCGCGGGCGAAGGCCCGATCCGCCCCGGCAAAGTCGGTCGCCACCCGCAGCACGTTGGCGAGAAAGGCGAAACAGAAAGCTTCGGCCCGACGCCGCAGCGCCTCCCCCGGCAGTCCCCGGGCGAGGGAGAGCGCGAAGTCGGCGAGCTCGCGGGCGATCTCGACCCCGTCCGAGGCGGCCTGGACGCTCGCCTCGCAGATCCGCCCCACGAGGGCCGGGGTCCGAGCGGCCCGCGGCGCGAGGGCGAGGAACCGTCGACGCTCCGGGAGGGGCAGGCGCTCCAGCACCGCCCAGGCCTCGGCCGCCTCGCGGCGAGCTACCTCCGGCGACTGTGGTCGCCGGCCGAGGGGCGCCGACAGCAGGTAGGGCAGCACGACCAGCAGGGCGGTATCCTGAACCAGGCCCGCCAGCTCGTCTACAGCTTCCGCCTCGGTGACGGCCGCGCTCCGGTGCGCAGCGCCGGAGAGGAAGGCGGTGAAGAAGCGGCGCAGGTGGACCACGGCAGGCCAGGGCAGGCGGACCGCCGCCGCCATCCGCCGCAGGCTCTCCTCGGGCACCGGCTTCTTGAGCTCATACTTGGAGACGTCGGACTGATCCACCCGGGATGCCCGACCGAACTCCTCCTGCGTCATCCCGGCATGCTGCCGTAGCGTTCCCACCGTCAACAGCAGTACCTCTGTATTCCCCCGTTTCGCCATGCTGGTCCTCTCTCACCCTTAAGGTATGGTGCGTTTGTACACCTTTTGCCCGAGAGCCGCCCCCGTGGCCATGGGGGCCACGGCGGAGCGCTCTCCCTGGAGCCCGCCGATGACCACCCCGTCCCTCCGCCGCAACGCCCTCCTCCTGCTGTGTGCCGCCGTCCTCGTCGCCCCCTGGCCCGCTGCCGCCAACCCCCGGAAACCACGAGTTACGCCAGCCTCGGCGCCGTCGTCCTTCGACTTCGTCAGCCGCTCCTGGGCCTTCCTCCAAAGCTTCTGGAGCGAAGAGGGCTGCATGATCGACCCGGACGGCCGCTGTCTGACCGGTTCCGCTCCGAAAGCCCATACCGACACCGGCTGCAGGCTCGATCCTGATGGCCGCTGCTCGACCGGCGCGCCCCTTCTGAGAAGCCTCAGCACTCCCGAAGGCTGCAGGCTCGATCCTAACGGCCGCTGCCTGACAGGTACCACACCGAAGGTCGATAGCGACACGGGCTGCCGACTCGACCCCAACGGACGTTGTCTACCGTAGAGAAGAGCCCTTCGGCCTCTCCTTCCCGTCACGAAGGGGAGGCCGAGAGCTGAGCCTTCTCGATATCTGAGATCACGCGCTGCGCCAACTCGACCGTCGCTGTCTCCTGAATAGCGGCATCGCAGAAGAGGGTGAGCGCCATCAGGGCCTCTCGCGCGACCCCCTGAGCCTGAAAGATCCAACCCATGCCAAGCGCCAGGCTCTTTACCGCTGCCGTATGCCCGGCCTTCAGCCACAGGATTGCTAGATCGAGCGAGGCAAGCGCTGCCTCGTAAGCGAGGTCGAGCCCGGTGAACTCCCGGACCACCTGCTCCAAGAGGACTAGCGCCTCTTGGCCACGCCCTTGTCCGGCATGGACCTTGGCGTTCAACCAGACAACGCGATTCAAGTCGAGCTCCCGAGCCTGCTCGATCGCCCGCTCCTGAACCTCCGGCAGAAGCCGTTCCGCTTCCACGAAGCGTTCGAGAGTAACCAAGTTGACTACGGTATTAAAGCGCAGCCGCAGGAGGAGGTCCGAGTCTTGGGACGCCTCGATCATGGGCGCGGCCTCTTCCAGAGCAGCCAACGCAGATGAAGGATCTCCCAGGTGCTCTAGGACATTCGCTTTTTGCAGAAGGAGCCGGCCAGTGGTGAGGGAACGCCTATCGCTCTTTGCGAGCGCTTGGCCGAGCCGCTCCAGCGCTTCGGCGAACCGGTGCTGCTCCCGCCGGAGCGAGGCTTCGAGCTCGAACAGCCGCCACTCGGGGAAGAGCTCGGGAATCCAGGAAGCCCCGAGCCGCCAGAGCGCCCAGGCATGAGCGAAGGCGCGGTCCGCGGCGTCGAAGTCGGTCGCGACGCGGTGCGCGTTGGCGACGAACGCCCACGCGAAAGCCTCGGCTCGCAGCCGGTTCCGCTTCCTGCCCGACAGTCGCCGAGCGACGAAGAGGGCGAGGCCGGAGAGCTCCCGGGCCTGTTCGACTCGGTGCGCGGCGGACTGGACGCTCGCCTCGCAGAGCACCGCGACGAGCGCCCAGCTGCGGAAGGCGGGATAGACCCGAACCAGCTGACGGCGCTCCGCACGCGGGGCGGCCAGCAGCTCGGTGAGGCTCGCCTCGGCTTCCCGGCGCGCCGCCGCGAGCTTCTCCTCTCGCTTCCGGCGCACCACCGTGGTGCGCAGCTCCTCGGCGACGGCCCAGCCGGCGACGAGGACGAAGCGGTCGGCCTCCTGGCGCTCGTCCGGCGCCAGGTCGAACGGGTCGGCCTCCTTTCCGGCTTCGGCCCCCTCCACCCGCTCAGGGAAGATGAGGCCAAAGGTGTAGAGCAGGAGATCCACGGCTTCGGGCGGCTTTCCGAGCGGGGCCACCAGCTCGTCGAGCTTCTCGCGGATCAGCGACCGGTCGCCCGTCTCATAGCGGGTGACGACCTTGTCGTCGCGAGATCCGAGAGCCGCCGCCAGGGCCTTCGGGCTGACGTCGCAGCCGATGCGCAGGGAGAGCAGCGTCAGGGCATTCAGCGAACGCATGTTGATCCTCCATTCGAGGGATTCCTAAAGGACCAAGTGCGGTTCGGCATGTTTTCGTGACAACAAATCCGCCGCGAATTTTCCGAAGTGCGCGACGCTTCCGGTTTACCCCCTAAAGTAAGAAATTTTAATCTTCCCGCGCCTGACAAGGAGACGGCAGCTCTACTCTCGCATCACCATGCGAGACCGCGAGCATCCCAATCCAGTCCTGCTTCTGGGTTTCCTCCAGGGTGAGACCTCGAAGAGCGAGAGCCGCGCCATCGTCCGCCACCTGCTCTCCGGCTGCCGTTCGTGCGTAGCCGTGACCCGGCCGCTCTGGCGCTTCGCGGAGGGACGGGGCCAGGGTAGGCGGGCGCTCCGCCTGGTGCGGGAAGGGAGAGCCTGAAGCGATGGCGGAGAGGGCGGCAGGGAGGATCGCGCCAGGGGAGGAGGAGATCGAAGTGGCTCGGGCCACCCTGCGGGCGATCGTCGCGACCTTGAAGGGCGTCCGCGACCGGCTCGTCCATCTTCACGCCAGCATTCCTCCCTCCCCGGAAGAGATCGCCGACATCGACATGCCCGACGTGCTCGACGTGCTGACCGAGATCCGGGCGGTGGCCGCGATCGTGCTCGACGATCGCCTCGACCCTCTGATCGAGACGCTCCAAGCCGCCGCCGAGTACCAGCAGCCCGCCCGTGCCTGAACCCCTCCGACCATGAAAACTCTGTCCGTAGTCGACGTCGTGAAACATGCGCTCACCCGGCCGGGCCAGACCTGGCACCTGGTGCTCCAATTCGCGCCGACCGCGAACGAGACCGAAGACTACGCCCGAATCACGCAGGATCTCCCCTGGCTTCCCAAGCTGGGCGCCGGGATCGAAACCCTCTTCCGCGACCTGCGGCAGCGCGGCCTCGCGGTCATCGCCTGCAGGGACGAATGGGAGGCCCTGAGGCTCCAGGGGCTGATCCGCGGCAGCCGACTCTCGACCCACGTCAGCAAAGGGCGGCTTGCAAGCCTGCGGACGGATGCCCGCGGCCGCGATGGGATCTATGCCACGCCCCCCGCGCTCACCGGGTACCTGGCGCGCTCGGTCCACCGGCTGCTCCAGGTGAAGCTCGGCTGGAGCGCCGGACTCGCCGATCCCCAGGTTCGCCTGCTCGACCCGGCCGCCGGCTCGATGAACTTCCTGCGCGCCGCCTGGCGTCTCGCCCTGGAGGCGGACTGGCATCGGAGCGAGGGGCGCGATCCGGGCGATCTCGTGCGCGAGCACCTCCTACCCCATTTCCTGGGAATCGAGCTGGCCCCGGAGGCTCAGGCCCGCGGCGTCGCCTCGCTCCGCCGATTCCTCCGCGTCTACGGTCGCGAGCCCGCCGTCGAGGAACCTCTGCCCGCCGTCCTCGGCGATGCGCTCGGCCCGGCGGCGGAGGTCCTCGATTTTCCCGCCAACGTCGTCCTCGGCAATCCGCCCTGGCGCGGCCGGTCGGAGAAGCGGGGACCCTGGATCTCCGATCTCGTCGCCGACTACTACCAACTCGACGGCGCGCCCTTGGGCGAGAAGAATCCGAAGTGGCTGCAGGACGACGCTGTCCGCTTCCTCCGCCTCGCCCAGTGGAAGCTCGACCAGGCCGGCGAGGGGATCGCCGCCCTCGTCCTTCCCCACAACGGGCTCGACGCGCCGACCTTCCGGGGGCTCCGGGCCTCGCTGCTCGCGAGCTTCGAGGAGATCTATGCGTACGATCTCCACGGCAACCAACGCAAGCGAGAAGAGAACCTGGACGGCGGGCCGGACGAGAACGTCTTCCGGGGCGTCGCCCAGGGAACCGCGGTCTTCCTCCTGGTGAAGAAGCCTGGTCTGGCGAAGCGGATGCTGCGCGCCGATCTCCAGGGCAGCCGGGGAGAGAAGCTCGCGGCGCTCGCCGGCACCCACGTCGGCACCACCTCCTGGCAGGAAGTCGAGCCCCGCGGCCCGCTCTACCTCTTCTTTCCCCAGGAGGAGGAACGGCTGGAGCGAGAATACCGCCTGGGTTGGAGGCTCCCCGAGATCTTCCCGCTCGTCTCGACCGGTGTCATCACCGGCGACGACGGGCTGGCGGTCGCGTTCAGTCCGCGAGCGCTGATGGAGCGATTGCGGGCGCTCCCTCCCGAAGACCCGCGGCTCGATGCCGGGAAGCGGCAAGCTCTCGACCAGGATGCGGACTGGCCGAAACGGATCGTGAGCTTCCTCGTTCGCCCCTTCGACCGCCGCTTCCTTCTCTATGCGCACGGCTTCCTGGAACGGTCGCGCCAGAAAGTCATGGCGCACCTCGAACGGGGGAGCAACGTCGCCCTGCTCGCCTCCCGCCAGTCGCGCGGCGAGCCCGGCGTTTTCGTCACCCGCTGGATCGCCGGGCACAAGGCGGCCTCCGCGTACGACGTCAGCTCGGTCTTCCCCCTCTATCTCGATCCCAAGGAGGAGGGGACTTCCGAAGCCGACCCTCGGGTGCCCAACCTCGCGCCGGGTCTCCTCGCCTCCCTCGCCGAGCGCTACGGCGAGGCGCCGAGCCCTGAGGAGATCCTGGGCTACGTCTATGCCGTGCTGTACGACCCGGCCTATCGGGAGCGCTACAAGACGCTCCTCCGCCGGGATTTTCCCCGCATTCCCTTCGCCCGCGAGCGCGAAACCTTCCTTCACCTGGCAACGCTCGGCACGGAGCTCCTCGGTCTCCACCTGCTCGCCGACCGGCGCCTCGTCGCTCCTCCGGTCGGCGTCGTCGGCGATCCCACCCGGCGCCTGGGATCGGGCCGGCGGGTACTGGTTCAGTTTCAATTTATTGGATTTCGAGGAGCCCAATGATGTCCTCGACGGTCCAACGGCGGGTGTCCACACAGGCCGCCTGAGCCGGGGTCTTCCCCTTCAAACTCTGGTGGGGGCGGACGAAGTTGTAGTACATGAAGTGCAAGGCGACCGCCGCGACCAGGTTCTCGACCTTCTTGGAAAAGCCGTTGGTGAGGCGGGTAAACCGGAGCATGCTCATCCGCATGGTCAAGTTCTGGCGCTCTACGTAGGAGGTAGAGACGAGCTTCGCGTCCGGGTCGCCGCTGATGAGGTGCTTCTGGGTTCCCTTGCATTCGGCGGGGCTGTAGCGGACCTCGGAGCCCTCGGGAGCGGCACCGTACACCTTGACCAGCTGGGCGAAGTCCACGTCCCCGCCGAAGGCGTCCTCTACGGCGCCGAGGTACATCTTGTGCCCGTCGCTGGTGAGCTGGACTCGGTTCTGCAACCGGCCGGCGAGATCCTGGCAAAACTCGGTCGCCGTGCCGCTGTCCCGGAGCCCGACCAGGAAAGACGGGACGAGCTTCGTATCGGCATCGATCGCGATGAACGTCCAGACGTCGCCGATGCCGAAGATACCCCTCTTGTCGGCGGGGACGTTCTTCTGCTTGGCGCCGACGAAGCCCCAGATCTCATCGACCTCAAGCCGCTTGCAGGTCAGGTACCGGAGCTTCGCGTCCTGGTAGGCCGTGCAGGCATCGCCTACCTGAACCAGGAGCTTGAGCACCGTGTTCTTGGCGACTCCCGTCATGCGGACCGTGCTGTTGACGCTGTTGCCCTCTACCAGGGCGCGGACGACGGCGGCTCTCTTCTCGGCCTTCAGGACGTTTGCCATACTGACTATTATGCCAGACCGACCTCGCAAAGTCAAGAGGCTGACGTACGGCTCGACCACGAGGAAAGCCTGCCTCTTCGCCGCTCGCCTCTCCGCTCGTCGAAGTCTCGCCGCAAGCTCTCCTCCGTCGCCCTGGCGGCCTGCCTGAGCCTCTTGCCGGCCGGTTGCAAGTCGTCGGACACGGCGCACTTGTTGTTACATCAGCTCGGCATCCGGGGGCTCGTACAACCCGGCCGCGACCTCCTCCAGCCGCTCGGCAAGGGGGAGGGTGCGGGAGGCGGTGAGACGGTTGCTCGGGATCGAGGACTGAGCAGCAAAGACTACGGCTCGCTCTCTGACGGAATCTGTATCCCGGCATCCCCAAATTTTTTCCGCAGCTTTTCAAACCGCTCCTTGGTTTCACGGCGCGCTTTTCTCGTAGTCTCAGACACCGTACGCGTTGGTTTCAATCCAACAGCGATATGTATCGTATTTTGTGGAAGGACCGCGACCGGGGCTGCTCCAGGCACTCCGGGCATAGCAAACGCATTGGCGTCGATGCCGCGGGCATTAAGAAGATCCGCCAAAGCATGTGCGGCCGGCCCAGAAATATCGCCAGGGCGTCTCCAGTATAAAACATTGTACTCGACCGTTATACCATCTCCAGCGAGAGTAAATTCCTCCACTGGAGAGTTATATTGCACAACCCATTGCGAGCCACCGGGAACAGAAAGATCTTTCAAGGCAAATACTAGTTGTCCCGCAAGTCTGCGGCATTCGGAGTCCCTGATTACGTCTACAACCGCCGTAATACCAGGGTACTTTGCCAGTCCGACATTAAAAGTCGCTTGGTCGCCGAGTTGTCGCGGGGAGAGAAATTGCTCTAGGGCAAGGCGCTCACTCTTCTCGTCTTCCAGTTGCCTAAGGGTTCCATTATTTTCTTTCTTCAATTGCTCAATCTGCCGCCCCGCCAACATATTAATGTTGGCAACCGCAGCTATTTCTACTACTAGCCCAACAACAAGGACGACAGTCGAGATCTTGCCTAACCGTGTCTTTAGTTCTTCATCCTTATGGGTCTTGCCAACAATGCGAAAATCAGCGATGTACTCACCGATAACGCCCACAACTACAACGGCTCCGCTGATATACTCTGCCCACTCCCAAAAGACCAGAGATGAAAGAATGGATATCAACCACGAGGGCATAGATAAGCTTCTCGGTTATCTTCGGAGAGAGCGGATTTTTCTTCTCATTTGTGAGGGCGTATTATTCATTATCCTTGTGCTGATGGTTGCGGAGACCTTTCGAAGGCGATGACTAATTATCGTGGCTTAGTGCCGAAATTAGGGTCCGGTTATTTTTTCTTGGGTCTGCTAATCAGTGGCGCGTTATGCGTGATTTTTCCATCGCGCTTCAGCAGCCTTCTTTGCGCTCGCGCTCCGCTCTTCGGGAGTCATGCTCTCGGTCCTGGCCTTGCCGCCCTTCAAGCCGCCAAGGCGACCGAGTGCGGCGGCGGCGGCCCGGATCGGGTCGTCAGGCTCTTCAGGTTTGGCAGGGGCTTGGCCGGTGGCCTCTTGGACGATCTGAAAGGCGAGTTTGTTGATGTCACGGGGGCGCTTTGGGTGCTTGCCAGTACGGTCTCGCATGCCCTATGGTACCACAGGGGTGGCCTGGCAAGGGCGTCTCCCAGGGGCGCCGCCAGGTCAGGCTAGGGCGCCTTGCGGGTCGATGTAGGCTCCGGGCTGCGGCCGGGATCTGCCGGAAGCCGTTGCGGGTCGCCGATCCCCTCGTGGCTTAGTAATGGCCCACTGCGGAGTAGAGGAAATTCTTCACGATTCCCTTAGCCTGTCTAAGGGTTTCTTCTACCGTATGTTCCACGGGTTTATTTTCTCCATCCTCGATAACCACTACGAACCTGTCGGTGTTCGGAGAAAATACCAAGGTTTTGACGCCAACTTTTAAGGATATCGTTTTGCCGTGATTCTTGTTGGCTTTGGCTTCGATACCTTTGCGACAAGCTACCGCCTTAGCCACATTCAGGATTGCCTCGATTTCGGCTCGCGTAGCGCTCCACTCAGCGAGAAATCTATCCTCGTCTGCCTGTTTTTCTGCCCGGTCGGCGCGCGCCTTATCAATGACAGATGCGAATTCAAGCGCCAGGATGTCGAGTTCGGCAAGGTCCATGCTTAGATACCTCCGAAGGAAGGGTAGCATTCTGGCGCATCCGCCCGCACATCACCGCCACGCTTGATGTTTCCGCAACGTTGAAAAGGGCCGGCCCCTATCCGGAACCGGCCCCCGATGCTTCGCTTGAACCCTCGGAGTGCCCTACATCGCTTCCCTTCTGTGCCGCTCGACAACCCCCGCCGTCGTGGCATCGTCCCGAGCGTAGACGGGCGCCAGCTCGGAAGCGAGCGCCTTGCACTGCCGCGCGCTCTTGAGCGTGGCGATGATCCGGCCGGTAGGGATATGCACGAGCGTCCGCCGGACGTTCCCGTCGCTCCCTTTGCCGGTCCCCTGGTACTGGCCGAAGGGGGGCGAGATCATCCCGTGAATCTCGATCTCCGTCCCGTCTATCAGGAACACCCGGAACCGGCCCCTGTGCCACGCCAGGGGGATAGGGTTCCCCGCCCTGGCGCGTGCCTTCAGGTAGCAGTCTGCCGCCTCTGCCAACCAGGAGCCCACGGCGCGGTGGCCGTCCGCCTCCGCCGCGATCTTCCACCGGGTGCTCTGGTCGGCGGTGGCGTGAGCCGTAAACGATGCAACCTTCAAGTTCTGGCCCATCGCTCCTCCTGCGCCTTTCTGGCCTTGTCCTTGGCGATCTTCTCCCGCCGCTTCTTCTTCCGGAGCTCCCGCTCGGCCTGGAGGATCGTGCGGCGGATCTCCTTCAACCCGCGATGATTTTTGATGAAGTACTCGGCCGCCAAGATGAAGAACGTCGGCATGTCGAGCCCCGGCCCCCAGATCTCGCAATAGGTGATCCGGTACCGCCAATGGTCGAAAGAATCGTTGACGAGGACGGGGTACTTCTTGGGGTCGTAGGACCCCAGACAGGCGGCTTCCAGCGCCTCCCGGCGCACCATGGCGTTGTATCCGCTCATGGCCTAGACCCCGTAGAACGTGAGCTGGGCGGGGTCCGTGCTGCTGTAGGCGATCCGGACGACCTCCCAGCGCTGATCCTCGGGAGTGTCGTCGTCGATGTCCTCCCAGACTCGCCAGTAGGCGAACCAGCGACCGAGGACCCTGACGAGCGCCAGGTCGCATTCCTCGGCGGTGTGCTTCTGGTACCAGTCGTCGTTCTTCTTGGCCTTGGCGATCTCCTCGGGGCTCGGGTTGAAGTGGACCTCTACGACCTCGGCATAGAGTGCTCGGCGCGTGGCTTCCGTGGCGCTCGACAGGTCGATGGGCGGAGGGGGCGAGGGCGGGGTAGACTTCGGGCGGTCGGGCATGGCTAGTCTCCGTGCTCGGCTAGGCTCGGCGGGGTGTTCCTAGCACTCCGTCGGGCCGCTTCTGGGGCTTGTAGAGAGGTGCGTCCCTCCCTTACGGGAGGGACGTTACCCTAGACCGAAACCGTCCGTAAAGCATTCATTCTGTTGGATTTCAAACTGAACCACTACCGCTTCGCGTCCCGGCTGACGAGGATGTTTCTGGAATTGATGGTAAGCCGTGCCAAGTAGCTCACCGGGCACCGATTGGCGCTCTATATATTGCCGCTGAGCCATTCCCCAATTCTGCCGCTGATTTTAGGTATGCGCTCCGAAGCGAAAGCTCGTCTGCGTTAGCCACTTGCGCATGCCAACGTCGCGACGACGCACGGCCAAGGCTTTCAGCTCGATTGTGCCACGTCGATAGCTCATAGATTCAGGACCGCACCGACACGTTTCTGAATGTTGCCGTCGAAGGCAGGGCATCGTTATCGATCCGGCCAGCGAGATCTTCGGAGCGGGGAGCCCACAGGTTGGCGTGCAGGCGCATGGGAAGATGCGGGAGCGGAGTGGGCTCCCAACCCACCCGATCGTGGACGATCCTGCCGTCCACTAACCACGCGACGCGGCCTCGAAGACTTCTAAGAGGTTCAGGAGATCATGTGCTTGGATCGCCTTCTCATCGCCGTCGAACGCCCGGACGCGCAGTCCCAGCATGGACAAAGCCATGGCGAGGCCTTCCCGCTCGCCGCCGGCAGTCCAAGCGAATACCGGGCCACCGCGCGTCCGATCGGGCGGCATAGCACCCGAGCCCGCATCGACGATCCCCGCCCGCGCCAAGTACGGCAGAACAGAGTAGGAGTTGTCGGAGGCGCTGTCATCCCTTTGCAGGATCGCAGGGAGGAGAGCGCAAGCGCGCCCAGTTCCTCGAAGCGATAGTTGACCCACGTGTCGACAGGCCCGACCACCGGCATCGCTCGGAGGAGTGCCGTCGCACCATCTCGCGACAACACGTACGCGGAGAGGAACCAGAGTCCCCGTACCGGCCTAAAAAGTGCGTCACAGACGTCGGCGCGTTCTGCCGTTCCTCCGGCATCCGCGTAAGATAGGTAGAGGAGACGCGGGCCGCCTTGATAGCGACAGCGTCGGAGGGCGGCACGCCAGCCGCGATCGATCGCCGCGGCTGCGCCGCGTCTGAACCAGACGTCGTCCTCAAGCACCAGCACGAAATTGTCGGACGAGCTCGCCGAGCGCCGGGGCGAGAGCAAGGGCTGACTCTGAAGCTCACCTTCATCGCTCTGTCTGCCACTCGATGCCGCCAGGGTGGCCTGACGACCCTCGCCCTTATCGGTCAGGAGCCCTGGCACCACATGCGGCCTCTTCGGGAAGATCACCGAGGCCGATCCCGCCACGCGGCGTGAGGCCATGGCGCTTCTCAACGACGACAGGCTGGACGAGGAGGTCCGCGAGCTCGTGCAGGTGCGCTCCGTGGACCTGGAAGACGTCGTCAACCCCGCGCTCCTGGCCGCCGAAGGCGGATCCACCGCCCTGAAACTCGCCCGGAGACCCGGAGATCGCCCGCGAACGGGTCCGACACCGCGGCGAAGAGTCTCGGAGGTCGCCCGGAGGCCGCGCGAGTCGGCCGCGAGGCGCGACGAGGGCGTTCGGAGGGCCGGCCGACCGCCCCGGGGAGGTGGCGGCGCACGATATGGAGGCTCCCCAGGAGCCTGGAGCCCTCTGAAGAGAGCCCGGAGGGGTTCCGAAGGCAGCGCCCCCGAAGGGATGAGGCAAACCCTGAGAGGGAGTGCCTTTACCCTCGGAGGGTTTCACGAATCCCTGACGGTGTTTTAGGAATCCCTGCGAGGGATTTATAATTCCCCTAGAGGGTTTGGGCTTACCCTCGCAGGGAAGGTGTGATCCCCGAGGGGGATCAGCTTAACCCCGGGAGGGAATGGGAGCTCCCTCGGAGGGCTCGGGATTACCCTGAGAGGGTTTGGGCTTTCCCTGGCGGGGAGAGGGTCAACCCTCTCGCTCCATCCCCGCCGCCCAGGATCTCGTCCAAGTCCGCGGGCCGGAGAGGGGCCGGGGGTGAGCTACGACTCTGATGCGATCCTGCCCTACCGCCCGTCCCAATTGCACGTGTTTCAGCGAAGCGCACGGCGTGGTGGAACGGGCAACCTCCCGAAGGTACCACACCGCCGAGGCCCGACGCGGGTTTTCTCCGAGGACTCGTCTCGCGACTTGGACGATTCTCTGGGAGCCAAAACGCCCCCCACAGGTGGGGGGCGAGAGGTGCAGAGCAAGCTCGATCGGATCGCCGAGATCCTCGAACCGGCCCAGCCGGCGAAAAGGTGGGGCGCGCGTGCGCCAGTGGTCCCCGAGTAGTCCCCGAGCGCAGAGCACACCAGAACCGTTTTCGAGGCCTGGCCGTAACTATTTGACTTTAGGTGGTTTAAGTGGTGCACCCTGAGGGAGTCGAACCCCCAACCTACAGATCCGTAGTCTGTCGCTCTATCCAATTGAGCTAAGGGTGCACGAGGTAGAGCCACGTGCGGAAGGGGAATTGTACGGTACCCCGGGCCGGCCTGCAACCCTACTCGATCATCCCCTCCAGGGGGGAGGAAGCGTTGGCGTAGAGCTTCCTGGGGATTCGGCCGGCGTGGGCGGCGAGCCAGCCGGCTTCTACGGCGAGACGCATGGCTCGGGCCATGCGGATTGGATCCTGGGCTTCGGCCACCGCGGTGTTCATGAGCACCCCCGCCGCTCCCAGCTCCATGGCGAGCGCGGCGTTGCTCGCCGTGCCCACCCCGGCGTCGACGATCACCGGCACCGTGGCCTGCTCCAGGATGATGCGGAGGTTGGCCGGGTTGCGGATGCCCATGCCGGAGCCGATGGGGGCTCCGGCCGGCATCACGACCGCCGCTCCGAGGTCCGCGAGCTTCTTGCAAACCACCGGGTCGTCGTTGGTGTAGGGGAGGACCACGAAGCCCTCGGCGACCAGGCGCTCGGTCGCCTTCAGGAGCTCGACGTTGTCGGGAAAGAGGGTCTGCTTGTCGCCGATGACCTCCAGCTTCACCCAGTTCCAGCCCCCGGCCTCGCGCGCCAGGCGGGCGGTGCGGATGGCCTCGTCGGCGGTGTAGCAGCCGGCGGTGTTGGGGAGGAGGAGGTAGCGCTCGGGATCGACGAAGTCGAGGAGCGAGCCCCGGCCCCGCTCGTCCAGGTTCACCCGGCGGAGCGCCACGGTCACCATCTCGGTGCCGGAGGCCTCGAGGGCGGTGGCCATGGTTGCAAAGTCCCGGTACTTGCCGGTCCCCAGGATGAGCCGGGAGCGGAAGGTGCGGCCGGCGATGGTCAGCGGTTCGACTTGGGGGGCGATCTGCGGGGTCTGCGGGGTCTGCGGTTCGAGCGTCGTGGTCGTGGGCATGCTTCCTCCTACCCGGCCATTCTAGCCCACTCCCCGCGGGCCTGGCCTTCGCGCCGTCGCTTCAGCAGGTTCGCGGAGTGCGGGTCACGGAGAACTGGACGGAGCCGTCCGTGCGCGGCAGCCGCACGGCGTGAAACGGGCGCTGGGAGGTCGTGCAGAGGCAACTGGAAGCCGTCGGCTCCTCCAGGACGTCGACCCGGATTTTCCCGGTCTTGCCCGCATTGCCGTCGATCGAGCGGATGGTCACCTGGGAGACGCAGGGTTGGGTGGGGAGCGCCGCCACGATCACCATTTCGAACGAAAAATCCACGGCCGGCGGCGTCGCCGGGAGGGAGCTCCCGGCCCGCAGGTCGGCCCAGACCTGGGTCCAGGTGGCGGTATCGCGGATCACCTGCTGGAGGGAGCCACCGGTCTGTCCCGGCACCGCCGTCTGGGCGATGGTGGTGAAGAAGATGGCGCCTTCTTCCGGTTCCACGGGGGAGCGCGCCCGCCGGGAACAGGCCGCGCTAACGGACAAGGCGACGACGACGCCAAGGACAGCCAGGATTTTGCGGGAACGCCTCATTCTGCGGGATTTTAGCACGAAGCGTAGGGGCGGCATCCGTGGCCGTCCTCCAGCCAGCCAGGGCACCCACAGGGAGGTGCCCCTACAACTCAGCAGACCCGGGGCTTCGCGGTGACGGCGAAGCGCACCTCGGCATCCGAGCGCGCCAGCCGCACGGCGTGGAAAGGACGCTGGGAGGTGATGCACTTGCAACTCGGGCTCGACGGCTCTTCCAGCGCATCGGCGACGAGGCTGCCCCCTTCGGCCGTGATCGAACGGAGGGTCACTTTGGAGACGCAGGACTGGGTCGGCATGGCCGCCACGATGACCATGTCGGTCTTCCAGTCGATGACGGGCGGCGCCTCGGGGAGCGAGCTGCCGGCCTGGAGCTGCCCCCAGACCTGAGACCAGGTCGCCGCGTCGCGGATCACCCGGCGAATCTCGCCGCCGCTCTGGCCCGGCACCGCCGCCTGGGCGAGGGTCGTGAACGTGACCGCTCCGCCCGTCCTCTCCGACGCTTCACCCGAATCCCCGGCGGAGCTCACCCCGGCGCAGGCGGTGCCGAAGCAGATGCCGAAGAGGGCGAAGATTCCGAGCGCGATGAGGAGGCGGTGTAAAGTGTTCATGCTCCTGGGCAACAGCAAAGGGAATGCCAGATCCGGTCCCCCACCGTCTCACCGCGCTCGATCCCTTACCCGGCGACCGCCACGAGCGCCGGGGCCGGGGCTTGGGCGAGCTGACGATTGGCCGCGTCGACGAAGACGAGCGATGGCTGGTGGCGGTGGGCGGCAGCCTCGTCGTAGGTGGCGTAGGTCGCCAGGATGACGATGTCTCCCGGTCTCGCCTTGTGCGCCGCGGCGCCATTGGTGACGATCTGTCCCTCGCCGGGCCGACCGGGGATGGCGTAGGTGGCGAAACGCTCGCCGTTGGTCACGTTGTAGATCTCCACCCGCTCCCAGGGGAGCAGGTCGGCCGCCTCCATGAGAAGAGGATCGACGGTCACCGATCCCTGGTACTCCAGATTGGCGTCGGTCACCGTCGCCCGGTGGATCTTCGACTTGAGCAGGGTCCGTTCCATGGTCTCGTTCCTCTAGTCAGCGCTAAGCTTAATGTTGTCGATCAGCCGGGTGGCGCCGATCCGTACCGCCAAGGGCAGGACCACCGGGCCGCTGAGCTTCATCACAGGTCGAAAGGTGAGGGCGTCGACCACCTCGGCGTAGTCGATCCGCGCCAGGGGCTCGGAAGTTAAAACATCGTTGAGGATGCGGCGGATTTCCTCCCCGCGCCGTTCGCCGGCCTCGATCGCCGCGGCGGCCGCAAGGAGCGCCCGGTGGAGCACCGTCGCCGCCCGGCGCTCCTCGGGATCCAGATAGACGTTCCGGGACGACATGGCGAGGCCGTCCGCCTCGCGGAGGGTGGGAGCGCCGACGATCTCGACCGGCAGATGGAGATCCTTGACCATCCGGCGGACGACGGCGAGCTGCTGGGCGTCCTTCTCGCCGAAGATGGCGATGTCGGCGCGGATGAGGTTCAAGAGACCGCAGACGACCGTCGCCATCCCCCGGAAGTGGCCGGGCCGGGAGGCTCCTTCGAGCCCCTCGGCCGGACCGCCGGGCTCGACGAAGGTGGTGTGCCCCGGCGGGTAGAGGGTCTCGACCTCGGGGAGGAACAGAAGGTCGCAGCCGGCGCCGGCGAGCATCTCGGCGTCGCGCTCGGGCTGCCGCGGGTAGCGGGTGAAGTCCTCCCCCGGCCCGAACTGGCTGGGATTGACGAAGACCGACGCCACCGCTCGACGGGCCCGTTCGCGCGCCAAGTGCACGAGCGACAGGTGCCCGGCATGGAGCGCCCCCATGGTGGGGACGAAGCCGATCGTCTCCCCTCGGGCTCGAAAGCGGTCGACCTCCCGGTGGAGGTCGGTGGCGGTGCGGACCGTGAGCATGATCGCGAGGCTCTAGCCGTAGAGCTTCTTGAGGTCGTCGGTATGAGGCGTGGCGGGACCCGAGCGCTTGCCCTCGCCGTAGCCCTCCTCGGGAGAGGGGAAGCTCCCCGAACGGATGTCGGCCGCGAAGCGCTCGATCCCCTCGCGGGCGAGGAGCCCGAGCTCGGCGTAGCGGCGGACGAAGCGGGGCGCGATCCGCTCTTCGAGCCCGAGGAGGTCGTGGAAGACGAGCACCTGGCCGTCGCAGCCGGCGCCGGCGCCGATCCCGATCGTGGGGATGGCGAGCTTCTCGGAGATCTCTGCCGCGAGATCGGTGGGGACGCATTCGAGGACGAGCGAGAAGGCCCCGGCCGCCTCGAGCGCCAGGGCGGCTTCGAGGATCGCCTCGCGCGCTCCCACGCTCCGGCCCTGCACCTTGAAGCCGCCGAAGCGGTGGACCGACTGGGGGGTGAGCCCGAGGTGGCCCATCGTCGGCACCTCGGCCGCGACGAGGGCGGAGACGAGCTCAGGCCGCGGCCCTTCGATCTTCACCGCCTGCACCCCGGCCTCCTTGACGAAGCGGATGGCATTGCCCACCGCCTGCGCCGCGTCGAGATGGAAAGAGCCGTAGGGCATGTCGGCCACCAAAAGGGCACGCTTCACCCCCCGCCGCACCGCCTTGGTGTGATGGAGCATCTCCTCCATCGTGACCGAGAGAGTGTCGGGATGCCCGAGGACGACCATCGCGAGCGAATCGCCCACGAGCACGGCATCGACCCCGGCCGCATCGGCGATCCGCCCCTGCCCGTAGTCGTAGGCGGTCACCACCACCAGCCGCTCGCCCCGCTCGGGAGCCGCCGCCACCCAGGGGACCGTGACGTTCTTCTCGCCAGCCATCTGTCTCCTCCTCGTTTGAAGTTCACCAAAAACCGAAAAGCCCCTCCGCCGTGAAGACGGAAGGGCCGGACGAGACACCCCCTCTTAGCATCGCGGCCGGCCGGAAGGCGAGGTGTCGGTCCCGGAGGATCCGGCCCTCTCGCGGCGGGCGCGCGCGCCGGGGGGCGGCGCTGGCGATTCCGTCTCGGTCCCGGTGCCTAACGGCGTCTGGCGCCTGTCAGGCTAGTGGGATCCAAGCGGCTGGTAGTACTCGGTCCCCTTGATCGGCCGCGAGAGCCGGTAGAGCAGCTCGTCGAAGTCGGCCGGCCGGTCGGGGAAGTTCATGTGGCGCGTGTCCACGACCAGGAGTGGGGACCGGCTGTAGTAATGATAGTAGTGATTGTAGGCGTCGATCAACTCCGCGATGTATTTCGGCGCGATCGACTTCTCTACGTTCCGCTGCCGCTTCTTGATCCGCTCCATGCAGGTGTCGACGTCCGCCACCAGGTAGAGCACCAGGTCGGGGACGGGGATCTGCGGTTCGAGGAGCGTGTAGAGCTTGTCGAACAGCATCAGCTCGTCGTCCGACAGGTTGAGGTAGGCGAAGATGCGGTTTTTCTGGAAGGTGTAGTCCGCGACCAACATGCGGTCGAAGAGGTTCCGCTGCTGGATGTCCTGCTGCTGCTTGTAGCGCGAGAGCAGGAAATAGAGCTCGGTCTGGAAGGCGGCCCCCGGGCGGTCCTGGTAGAAGTCGCCGAGGAACGGGTTGTCCACGTCCTCCAGAATCTTCACCCCTTCGAAACGGGTGGTGAGCATCTCCACCAGGGTAGTCTTGCCGACGCCGATGGGGCCGTCGACCGCCAGGTAGTGGATGCCTGGAGCGCCTGGAACATCGGGCTTCAAATCGGGCTTCAAATCGGGCTTCAAACCCCCGCGGGGCTCTCTGCGGGCACGGCGGATAGCGCTGCCGCCGAAGACACCGCCGACGGGAGAAGCCGGTTGTAGAGGGTGTCCCGCTCGACCGGCTCGAAGCCGGCCAGGCGGACGATCCGTTCGAGCTCCGGCCGGGAGAGCTGCTGCGAGGTGCCCGCCCCCGCCATGTGGTAGATCTTCTCCTCGACGATCGTGCCGTCCATGTCGTCGGCCCCGAAGCGCAGCGCGATCTGGGCGAGCTTGGGGGTCACCATCACCCAGTACGCCTTGATGTGGGGGATGTTGTCGAGCACCAGCCGCGAGGTCGCGATGTGGCGGAGGTCGTCGCTCCCCGTCGTGTGGTAGGTGAGCCCCATGTAGTTGTTCTCGGGGTGGTAGGCGAGCGGGATGAAGGCGTTGAAGCCGCCGGTGTCATCCTGCAGGTCGCGGAGGCGCAGCAGGTGGTCGACCTTGTGCTCCGGCTTCTCGACGTGGCCGTAGAGCATCGTGCAGTTGCTCTTGATTCCCATCCTGTGGGCGATCCGGTGGACCTCGATCCACTCGTCGGCGTCCAACTTGCCGTCGCAGATGATCGCCCGCACGTCGGGGTGGAAGATCTCGGCGCCGCCACCGGGAAGCGAGCCCAGGCCGGCGTCCCGGAGGCGCGTCAGCACCTCCTCGATCGAGATCTTCTCGTGCTTGGCGAACCAGCCGATCTCGATCGCCGTGAAGGCTTTCAAGTGGGCGTCGGGGAAGCGCGACTTCAGGCCCCGCATCATCTCCAGGTACCACTCGAGCGACAGGTCGGGATGGAGACCGCCCACGATGTGGAACTCGGTGACGGCGTTGCCCCCCTGGTCGGCGGCATGGGCGTACACCTCGTCGTGGCTCATCTGCCAGGCGTGGCTCTCGCCCGGAAGCGCCGCGAAGCTGCAGAACTTGCAGTTGTAGGTGTAGACGCAGATGTTGGTGGGATTGATGTGCCGGTTGACGTTGAAGTAGGTGACGTTGCCGTTGATGCGCCGGCGCACCGTATCGGCGAGCCGCCCCAGGTGGAGGATGTGGGGGGTCGTGAAGCAGAGGAGAGCGTCCGCGGCATCGAGCCGCACGCCGTCCCGCACTTTGGTCGCGAGGGCACGGAGGGGAGCGGGGAAGGTCGCCGGGTCGATGGTGCTCATGGTGTTGCTCACGAGAGGAGTATATCAAGAGCGGTCGCGGCGAAGAGCCAGATCGAGAGGAGCCCGTTGGCCTGGAAGAATGCGGCATCCAGCCGGCGGAGGTCGCCGGGCCGCACCACCCAGTGCTGGTAGACGAGGAGGGCGAGGCATCCCGCCCAGCCGAGCCAGAAGCCGCCGCCCAAGGCCGGATAGAGCCGTGGCAGGAGGGCGAGAAGGCCGAGCATCGCGAGGTGAAAGGCCCCCGAGAGCCAGAGCGAGCCCACGATCCCGAAGCGGGCCGGGATGGACGACAGCCCCGTCCGCCGGTCGAACTCCAGATCCTGGAGGGCATAGAGGATGTCGAACCCGGCCACCCAGAGGAGCACCGCCCCGGCGAGACAGAGGGGGACCGCCGTGACGTCGCCCCGGATGGCGATCCAGGCGCCGAGCGGCGCTCCCGCGAGGGAGAGACCGAGGACCAGGTGGCTCGCCCAGGTGAAGCGCTTGGTATAGGAATAGAGGAAGAGGATGGCGAGCGCGAGCGGCGAGAGGGCGAGCGCCAGGGGGTTGAGCTGCCAGGCGGCGACGACTAAGAGGGCGGCGCTCGCCGCCACGAAGAGCGCGACCGCCGCCGGGGAGACGAGCCCGGCCGGCAGCGCCCGCCCCGCCGTCCGCGGGTTGGCAGCGTCGATCCGCCGGTCGATCAACCGGTTCCACCCCATCGCCGCGCTCCGCGCCCCGACCATCGCCACGACGATCCAGCCGACCTTCCCCCACGCCGGCCAGCCGTGCGCGGCGAGGAGCATGCCCAGGAAGGCGAACGGCAGGGCGAAGAGGGTGTGCTCGAACTTGATCATTTCGAGGACTACCTTGAGGGTCTTCACGGGGTGGGAGGCGGTGGCGGGCATACGGAAGGCTCCGGCAGCTCGTGTCAGTCTAGTGGATGGCGCCAGCGTAAGCCGGGGAAACGTCTGAAACCGCGATCGGCCGTCATCCACTCGCAACCCGATTCGATGGCCAGCGCGGCAAAGTAGGCGTCGGGCACGATGTTCCCTTCGGCTCGAACTTCCCGGCAAAGACGACCGAAGATCGACCAGTGCCTCGGGCCCGGCACGACCGATAGGCAGTTCGGCTGGTTGCGTACCGCCTCCACGAAGGCCATCGCCTCTTCCAAGGGAGTCGGGAAGCGGAAGATCTTGCGGTTCGTGACGAGCCGCAGAAAGCCGCTGAGGACGAGGTCCGCTACGCCGAACGGCTCCTCCGAGGCCAGGACCGTCTGGAGCCAGTTGCTGTAGGAGGGGTGGTCTGGGCTGTCGAGGCGATGAGCGTAGACGAGGACATTGACATCAAAGAGGACCATCTAATCCTTCCAGGATGTCGAGGAGAGCGGCGGAGTTGGCGAGGTCGACTCCCGGCAGAAGCCCTCCATGGCCCCAGGTCGGGAGCTTCACCGGCTGCCTCTCGCCCCCCTGTTGCCGGCGGTGGAGCATTTCGCGCAATGCCTGCTCGATGATCGAAGTCAGCGTGCTCCCTGTCTGGGTGGCATGCTTCTTCGCCTCGTTGAGAAGCGCTTCGTCCAGGCGCACCGTCGTTCTCATGAGATCAGCATGCCCGGGCGGACATCAATATGTCAACCCTCTCCCCATCGTGCCCCCGGCTCCCCCGTACGGCGATCCAGGCGCACCTAGTAGTTCAGCCGCCGGGCGGCGAAGTCCCGGAAGGGGTTCGGTTTCGCCCCCGGCGCGGCATAGGTGTAGGCGAGGAGGATTCTTTCTCCCTCCGCAAGGAGCGTGACCCCGCGATGGAGCACGCGCCCTCCCCGCATCATCAGGAGGTCGCCGGGCCGCAGGGCGACCGTGCTCCGCGGGAATACCGAGAAGAGCTGCGGGAAGGCGTAGAGGGGATAGAGCAGGAAGCGCAGCCAGCGCGACAGGCCGGGCGAGAGGAACTGGGTCTGCCCCTCGTTGCTGTTTTCGAGCGTCACCAGAGCGACGTAGGGATGGCCGTCGAAATGCCAGCGGAATCCATGGTCCCGCCGGGCATAGACCTGGACGCGCATGGCGCGCCGCGCGCTGCCGAGCGGGGCCAGGGGCTCGCGGGCGAACTCCTCCACCAGGGGCCTCACCCGGGTCTCCCCGAGCCCCTCGACAGCCTGCAGGTGCTCCTGGATCTGGATGCCGTCGATCACCCGGTAGCGGGGACCCAGCCCGCCGCGGCCGTGGACCTCCGTCAACAGGTCCCGACGCTCGCGGACGAGTTGCCGCAGCCGTTCGAGCTCCTCCGCGGTCAGGAAGCCGGGAACATGGCGGTAGGTCTCCATCTCTTCTCCACTTACCTTAGCCGCGCTTTACTTTAGTCGATAGACGCGGGCCGCGGAGTCCGCATAGACCGTCTGGAACCAGCGCGGCTCCAAAGCGTCCTCCGGGAAGGGCAGCAGCTTCTCACCCATAGGGATCAGCAGATAGCCGGCCTTAAGCCGGCGGAGCCGGTCGTGGAGGTCCCGGGGACCTTGCAGCGTCTGGAGCACCCGGTCGAACTTCGCCGGGCCGACCCAGTCGCCGAGAAAGCGGCCCTCGGCGTAGTAGCTGAGATTCTCCGCGTGGAGCGCCCAGACCGTGTAGCCGCTCCCCAGGGTGCGGTTCAAAAAAGCGACCGCGGGATAGCCGGGCTGCCACCGCGCGAGGTAGGCCTCGCGCCCGGCGGGAGTCAGGGGGAGGGGTCCCAGGTGATGGAACCGGTAGAGGGCATAGAGCCAGCCGGGGAGGAAACAGGTGACAGAGAGCCCGAGCGCCAGAATCCCGCTCCGACGCGGAAAGCGATCGAGAGGGGCGAGGAGCGGGAGGAACGCCCCCGCGGCGGCGAGGCTGACGAGCGGCACGGCGGGCATCATGTAGCGGGCATCGGGAGGGAGCCCGAGACAAGCGAAGGCATAGGCGGCGGCGAGAGCCAGAAGCCGCCTCTGCCGGCGGTCTCTCCAGGCCGCGACCAGGGCGAGGGGCAGCGCGGCGAGGTAGAGGGGAGAGTACGGCGGCTGGCCGCTGAACCGGCCGCGCCGGAACACCAGGTCCCAGGGCAACCGCGCCAGCTCGACTCCCCGGGACCCGAGGAGCCCCCATCCCTTGGGACCTTCGAGCAGGCTCCGGAAGCGGACCGGCGCCCAGGGGCTGGCACCGAAGACCTGCGGGAAGTACGGGAAGAGCGGATTGCCGGTCCAGGCATAGATGCGTCCGTACCAGGGCGCCAGCACGAGGGCGGCCACCGCGAGGAAGAGCGAGGCGTCGAAAAGACCGCCGGCCCAATGGACCGTACCCGCCGGGCGCGGCCCCGCCGGCTCCAGCCGACTCCAGAGCACGGCGAGCCCGATCACCCCGACGAAGAACAGCCCGAGATACTTGGTGTCCGCCGCGGTGGCCGCGAACACCGCGGCGAGGACCAGCCATCGCCGCTCTCCCGAGCCCCGGAAGCGTCGCGCCGCGTAGAGCGCCGCGGTGACGAACAGGGTGAGCCCGGCGTCGACGTAGCCGATGCTCGCCAGGTAGACCCCGATGGGGTTTCCCAGGTAGAGCGCCGCCGCCAGCCAACCGGCCTTCGGGCTCTTGAAGGAGTCCCGCGCCCAGGCCCAGACGAGAGCCGCGGTGAGCATCGTCATCAGCCAGGAAACACCGTGGACCGCAATATCGCCGCCATCGGGGGCGAAGAGCAGAACCTCGGCGAACAGCATCTCGTTGGCCTGCGGGAAGACCGGAAACCGCAGGTCGGCGAGGAAGGGGAGCCCGCCGGAGGCCACGAACCCCCGCGCGAAGGGGAGGTGATACAGGGTGGCATCGAACGCCGTGGGTGGATAGAGCGTCAGGAGAGCGAGGGGGAGGAGCGCCGCGGTGCCGAGGAGCACCGGCCCCAACCGTAGTCTCCGGAGAGATCCGGTCTCGACCCAGCCCCGCGGTACAGGGTCCGTTTGAAATCGAGAACGGCTGACTGGCTGCGCGGAGCGTCCGAAGGAAGCCGCCCGCAGATTCAAAAGGACCCCGTACCCTCTCCGCCAGACGCGGAATCCCAGGAGGTGAATCCCGGCGAGGACCAGGAGGAGCGCCCCCGGCCGGAGGAGGCTCGCCAGGCCGAGGACGAACCCCAGATGGGCGAGACCGGCGAGACCCAGGGCGGCGGGGATCGCCCAGCGCTCCACCGCGCGGTCCAGGTCCGCCGTCAGAATCCGCCCCAGCACGAAGGCGGTGGCGGCGAGGACCCCGAGAGGGAGCGCGACTCCGAGCAGGAGCGAGGAGGCTTGGAGGAACGCCGGCACGGGTCTTTTCCGCGGTACCTACACGATATTTAAGGAGAGCCCGGTTTGCCGGCGATCCAGGTCAGCAGGTAGCCGAAGCGGCCCGGCCAGCGCCACCGCGTCTCCAGGAATTGGAAGGGGGCGAGGAACACGGGGCTCAACCGGTAGAGGGGAATGCCGCGGGTATAGAAGAAGAGATCCGCCATGCGGAGATAGCCCGGCAGGGTGAGAATCCCCGTCCGCTCGATCGGCCGCAGACCGGCCTCCTCCAGATCCCGCCGCAGCTCGCCGGAGCCGAACGACTTCTCCGGCGCGTAGAGGTACTGGCCGAAAGCGTCGAGAATAAAGACCATGAGCGGCCGCAGGAAGAGGTTCCACTTGTGCGGCACGCCGACGATCGCCCGGCCACCCGGCCGCAGCACCCGGTGGATCTCCTGAAGCGATTGGGCATACTCGTCGATGTGCTCGATCGTCCCCATGGTGTAGACGACGTCGAACGAACCCTGGGGAAACGGCAGCTCGCGGATGTCGGCCCGCAGGAGCGCCAGGGGGTCCCCCTCCGCCAGGGAGTTGCGGCGCGCCCGGTGGGCGACCACCCGGGAGAGGTCGAGGCCGACGACCTGCGCCCCCCGGGACCGCATCCAGTCCAGGATGCGGGTGTTGAACGCCTCGTTCCAGAGATCGAGCTTGAGGACCCGCTTGCCCCGGAGGTCCCCCACCGCGCGCTCGATCAGGGCGATCTCACAGCGGCGGTAGTAGAGGGTGCTCGGCGCGGCGGCGAAGTCGCGGACGGAGGCGGCGATCCGGTCCCAGTCCTGGCGCTGCCGCTCGCGGAGGGTTTCTACCATCTCCCCACAGATCCCTTCATAGAGTTGCAGCCCATTAAAGAGTCCGGATCAGGCCTTCCCTCAAGGAGAGTGGATGATAGCCGAGCTCGCGGCACGCCTTGGCGGAGCTGAAGCGCCACTCGCGGAGGAGGGTCTCGACCGCGGCAGCATATCCGGCGTCTCCGGCGTCCGTGGTCTGGCCCCGCAGCCGATCCACGATCCGCGCCGCCGCCCGGATCGGAGCGGCCGGCAGAGAGAGGGCCACCCCTCGGCGCCTTCCCGCGAGAGCCAGCACCCGCCGGGCGAAGTCCCGCGGCGAGACCTCCTCGCCGCCGAGGAGATATTCCTCCCCCACCGCCCCGCGCTCCTCGGCCGCGAGCATCCCGCGCACCACGTCCTCGCCGAAGACCAGGTTCCGGACCTGCCGGCCCCCCGCCAGCCAGACCCGCGGTCCGCCCCGCGCCAGGCGGCGGATCTCTCGGGTCACCCGGTTGGGGTGGGACGGCCGATCGGGACCGAAGACGATCGTCGGACAGACGGTGACGACCGGCAGCCCCTGTCGGGCCAGATCCCGGAGGCCCCGCACCGCCTCGACCTTGGAGCGCACGTACGCCGAGGACGTCGGATCGAGGTCGTCCTCCTCCGTGCGAGCCTTGCCCTCCCTCGCCGGTCCATAGACGAGAGCGGTCGCGACATGGACGAACCGCGCGACGCCCCGCTCTCCGGCCCGGCAGGCGAGAGAGAGGATGGCCCCGACGTTGACCTCCTGAAGCTCCCGCTGCCGCACGCGGGGATGAGCGCGGAGGCCCGCCAGGTGGAAGACCGTGGCGCCCGGGGTCAGGAACGGCAGGTAGGAGGCCGGTTCCCGAAGATCGCCGATGGCGAGCCGCAGGTGGGGATGGCGCGGACCGGCCCCCTCACCCGCCTCCGCCAATACCTCCGGGCTCCGGCAGAGGGCCACGACGGAGCGTCCCTGGGCCAGGAGAGCCGCCACGAGGGGACGGCCGAGGAACCCCGAAGCCCCGGTGACCAGGGCTTCTCCCCTCAATCGGTGCACCTCGACCGTTCCCTCGGCTCAGAAGCAGGCGGCGCTGGCGAGGCTTCCAGAGAGGTCCGTCGGCGCAACGCCTGCATCGCTCGGAGCGCTCCAGAAGTCAGGCGCCGGCTGCGGAGAGGACTGGCACACCTTGCCGCCACAGGTCGGGCACTGCTTGAAGGTGGCGTCGCAGCGGATCGAGACGGCGTCCTTGGCGCAGCGGCTCGCCACCGTCTTGCAGAGCGTGGCGGTGCCGTCGCAGGTGACGGAGTTGGTGCCCGTGCTGCACGACGTTGCTCCCGAGCAGCTCACCGTCTGAGCGGGTGCCGAGCAGCTGATGACGAGGCCCGAAATGCCGCACTCCAGGTGCTCGGAGCAACCGTTGGTGCAGACCAGAGACACCGTGCAGCTCGCCTGCGCTGCCGGCGAAGCGGCCACCCAACCGATGCCTGCAAGCAACAGAACCATCCCCATTCCCTTGCGCATACAATTCTCCTTAAATGTCTTATTTTGAGACGTTTCGGAGAGTTTACAGGGAGGGCCCTCGGGGAGCAAATCTCGAGGCCGACCTCACCGCTCAGCGCTCCGGATGACGCCGTACACGTCTCTCGCGTGCTCGATGAAATCGAAAGACGGTGGCATATAGCGTCGCCCGCCGGGCCAGGAGCCCATGGGAAAGAAATCGAGCCGGAAGGGGAGTTGGCCGAAAACGATCGTGCCGCTGCCATCGCGCCGCTCGGTGAGCGTGACATCCGCCAGATTGCGGATCGGCAGGCTCTTGATCTGTCGCGCGAGGAGCCCGCCGACGAAGAGGACGCGCTCGTTCGTCACCCCGTAGACCGTGCGCTCGCGGGCCTTGGCATCGACGAAGAAACGTCCGAGCACGATGTAGAGGCCCATCAGCACGAAGGGGATGCCCCAGATTTCGAAGAAGAGAGGAGAATTCCTGCGCAGGACGGACATCTCCCAGAAGATCGAGAAACCACACCAGAGGAGGCTGAAGGGAATGAGGAACGCATCCTGGGCGCGCAGCCGGAGGCCCGGGCGGGGTTGCCCCGACCAGAGCAGGCGCTCGCCGGGGTCCAGGTGCTGCCTCAAGATCTCTTCGGGCGAGGGGAGCATGGCGAGGGATTCGTCCGAGATTCGTCCGACCGATCAGCTTCCCCAGCGGAGGCCGGGCTCTCCCGGCTCGGCGATCCCGAAGCGGTCGAGGACGCGGAGGGCGTAGTGGTCGAGGAAGCGCCCCAGATCCTCCCCGCCGATGTAGAAAGCGGGCACCGGCGGCAGGAGGGTCGCCCCGGCGAGGAGGAGCCGGCGCATGTTCTCGATGTGGACGAGGGAGAGCGGAGTCTCCCGGAAACCGAGGACGAGGGGCCACCCCTCCTTTTGCGCCACGGCCCCGGCGCGGTGGACGAGGGTGCGGGCCGAGCCGGTCGCGAGGGCCCCCAGGGTGCCGGAGCTGCAGGGGAGGACGACCGTGCCGGTCAGCCGATAGGAGCCCGAGGCGATCGGGGCGTCGAGCTCGTTGTCGCGATGGATGCGGACCTTCTCCCGCTCGGCCGCCCCCAGCCCGGCGGCCTCCACCAGGTCCGCCGCCCCCGTCCGCTCCGGCCCCAGCTCGTGCCGCAGCACCTGGCTCGCCCCCGCCGAGACCACCAGATGGATGCGCTCGATCGCCGGATCGCCCGCGAGCCGCCCCAGGAGATGGCGCGGCAGGAGCATCCCGGAGGCACCGGAGACGAGGAGGGCGATGCGGTGGGCCATGGCAGGGCCATCCTATGACACCCTGCTGACACCCGGTCCTTCCGCCGGGGGCGGCTTCTTCCTCCCAGGAGACGCTGGAGCACCTCGCGGACCGCGGCTCCATTCCCCGGCAGAGACCGTAATAGAGCTAAGAGGCTCTTCGGCGCGAGAGTGCTCTTTCCGAAGGCCTAGAGCGGACAGCCGGTGAGCCCTAAGCGGCTCTTCCCCTCCTGGCATTCCCCTATCCCTACCGGCGATTGAATTTCCGCATCAGATCATCCATCGAAGGCTGAGCCTTCTTCGGCTGCGGCGCCGGAGCCTGGGGCTTCGGTCCCGGTCCCGATCCCGGCTTTCCGGCGCTTCCGGTCGACTGCCGACCCTGGCGGGCTTCGGGGGACTGGAGGGCTTTGATCGAGAGGCTGATACGGCCGCGGTCGCGGTCGACTTCGATCACCTTGACCTTGACGATCTGGCCGACCTGGACAGCTTCCCGGGGGTCGGCGACGTACTTCTGGGACAGCTCGGAGACGTGGACGAGGCCATCCCGTTTCACCCCGAGATCCACGAAGGCCCCGAAGTTGGCGACGTTTGAGACCCGGCCTTCGAGGACCATGCCGACCTGGAGGTCGTCGATCGACATCACGTCCGAACGCCACTCGGGGGTGCGGAACTCGGGACGGGGGTCGCGGCCGGGGCGTTCGAGCTCGGCTCGGATGTCCCCCAGGGTGAACTTGCCCAAGCCCGCGGCGTCGTTCGCGAAGCGGTTGAAGTCGAGCTTGGCGACGAGCGCCGGGTTTCCCACCAGGTCTTTCAAGGGGACCGCGAGCTCTTTGGCCATCTGCTCGACGACCGGGTAGCGCTCGGGGTGGACGCCCGTGGGGTCCAGCGGGTGCTCGCCGCCGCGGACGCGGAGGAAGCCGGCGGAGAGCTCGAAGGTCTTGGGGCCGAAGCCGGTCACCTTCAAGAGCGCCTTGCGCGACCGGAAGGGGCCGTTCTCGTCGCGGTGGGCGACGATCGAGCGGGCGATGCGCTCGGAGAGGCCGGAGACCCGGCGCAGGAGTGCGGCCGAGGCGGTGTTGAGCTCGACCCCCACCCGGTTGACGGCGCCTTCGACCGCGGTGTCGAGCTCGCGTTCGAGCGATTTCTGGTCGACGTCGTGCTGGTACTGGCCGACGCCCAGGGAACGCGGCTCGATCTTCACCAGCTCGGCGAGCGGGTCCTGGAGCCGGCGGGCGATCGAGACGGCGCCGCGGAGCGAGACGTCCAGGTCCGGCAGCTCCTCGCGGGCCACCCCGGAGGCGGAGTAGATCGAGGCGCCGGTCTCGGGGACGATGGCGACGACCACCTCGGTCAAACCAGCGTCGGTGACCGCCTTCCGGGTGAAGATCTCGGTCTCCCGGCTGCCGGTGCCGTTGCCGACCGCGACCGCCCGCACCTCGTACTTTTTGAGCAGGCCGACGATCGTGGCGGCGGCGCGCTCGGGCTGGGCATGGGGCGGGATGGCGTGGATGACGTCCGTCGCCACGACCCGGCCGGTGCCGTCGACGACCGCGAGCTTGCAGCCGGTGCGCAGGCCCGGGTCGAGCCCCATGACGGGGATCTGCCCGAGCGGGGCTTGGAGGAGGAGGGCTTCCAGGTTGGCCCGGAAAACAGAGATGGCCTCGGCCTCGGCGCGGTCGCGGATCTCGCCCCGCACCTCGTTGGCGATCGAGGGGCGGAGGAGGCGCTTGTAGCCGTCGGCGGTGGCGGCGGCGACCTCGCGGCCGCTCGCCGTGGCCAAGGGCACGCCCCAGAAGTCGCCCGCGCGCGCGACCTCCTGCTCGTCGTCGATCTGAAGGTCGGAGATGAGGAAGCCCTCGCGCTCGCCGCGGAGGATGGCGAGGAGGCGATGGGAGGGAATGTCGCGGAGCGGCTCCCGGTGGTCGAAGTAGTCGCGGTAGACCGCCCCCTCGCTCTCCTTGCCCGGCAGCACCTGGACCCGCAGCACCCCCTGGCCGGCCATCGACTTGCGCAGCTCGGCGCGGACCGGTGCGCTCTCGGCCAGGCGCTCGGCGAGGATGTCGCGCGCTCCGGCCAGGGCGGCGGCGACGTCCTCCACTCCCTTCTCGGCGTCGACGAAGGGTCCAGCCAGCTCTTCCGGCCGAGCGGTGCCATGGGCAGAAGAGAGGAGGGCATCGGCGAGCGGCTCCAGGCCTTTCTCCCGGGCGATCTGCGCCCGGGTGCGGCGCTTGGGCTTGTAGGGGAGGTAGAGATCTTCCAGCTCCTGCTTGTTCGCCGTGGCGCGGATCGCCTGCTCCAGCTCCGGAGTGAGCTTCCCCTGCTCTCTGACGCTTTCGAGGATGGCGTCACGCCGGGAGGTGAGCTCCAGGAAGTAGTCGCGGCGCTTGGCGAGGTTCTCCAGCTGCTCGTCCAGGAGGCCGCCGGTCACCTCTTTGCGGTAGCGGGCGACGAAGGGGACCGTCGCGCCCTCCGCGAAGAGCTCGGCGGCGGCGCGCACCTGCTGCGGCCGGCAGCCGACCTCCGCGGCGATGAGGTCGACGAAGCGGGGTTCGAGCGTAACGGTCTTCTCCATCTCCAGGGTCTCCTTGCCTCGGCGGCGAGAGAGTATCCTCGCAGAGGAGGAGGCGCAACGGAACGTCTCCTCGTCCGTATGAAGTAGAGGCGGCGCCAGGTTGTGGAAATCTTCGGGAACCCCAGGGCCCCCACTGCGTTATGTCATTGGAGAGACGAGCATGAGCGATGCGACCCCGGAGGGGCCGAGCGATGCCGAGCTGATGGAACGATTGCGGTCGGGTGACCGCGAGGCGTTCGCGCAGCTGGTCGATCGCCACAAGGATGCGGTGGTCTCTTACCTCGCCCGCATGACCGGACACCGGGATCGGGCCGAGGATCTGGCGCAGGAAGCGTTCCTGCGCCTCTACCGCTCCGCCTCGGGGTATGTGGAGCGCGGCTTTCTCCGCGCGTTCCTCTTTCGCATCGCCACCAACCTGCTCCGTACGGAGGAGCGGCGCGAGCGGCGGTTACGCCTCCTGGCCCCGTTCCTCGCCATGGACCGCGAGGAGGCCCCGTCGGCGACGTCGGGGCTGCTGCGAGCCGAGGTGCAGCGCGAGGTCGCAGGGGCGATCGCCAAGCTGCCGATGAGCTATCGGGTGCCGCTCGTCCTCCACGAGCTCGAGGGCTGGTCGTATGCCGACATCGCCTCGGAGCTCTCCTGTCGCGAGGGGACGGTCAAGTCCCGCATCTTTCGCGGCCGGGAGCGTCTGCGGCGAAGTTTAGAGCCCTACTGGCATGGAGGCTTGAGATGGACGACGAACGAGTAGATCACGCGCGAGTAAATCAGATGTTGCGCGCCCTGCCGCGCGAAATGGCGAGCCCGGGCTTTACCGCCCGCATCCTGGAGCGCTTCGACGACCTGAGGCAGGTCGAAGCCCAGACCCGGACGAAGAGAGTGGCGCGGATTTTTGGACTGCCGCGGCTCACTCTCCCCGCGGTGGTACTGGCGGCGACCCTGGCAGTCGCCGCCAGTTTGTCCCTCCAGGGCGGCGGCATGCTGACCTCTCCGCCCCTGGCGCAGACGCGGCATGGCGCCCGGGCGCCGCTCCCCGCGAGCGGAATCGTCGGGCCGGGCACGCAGCAGGTGGCTATGGCCTCCCTGGGGACGGTGAAGGCGGCGGCGAGCACGGACAGGATGCAGGATCTCCGCGCCGCGAAACAGGCGAGAGCGCTCCTCCAGGAGATCCGCACCGACCACCTCCGTCTGCACGACGAGATGAGGCGGCGCGAGGCGCAGAGCGCGAAGATCTATCTGGGAGGCGATGAGGACGCGGACCTGGTGGTCCACCTGGATCAGGTGCGCGAGCTGCCCGGCCGGCAGGACGACCCGCCCCCTTATCAATACGATTGAATGGCTTGTGTTTGCCGTCGAGTGAGGATTTGAGGAGGAAAGTCATGCAAGGATGGAAAACCAGCGCGCTGCTCGGCCTGACCACGGGGCTCCTGCTGCTGCCCGTGGGAGCACGGGCCGGGCTCGCCACGGACGGCGACAAGCCCGCCGGCGCGGCCGCGCAGGGGACGGAGACGGCGGAGAAGACGGTCCGCGAGCGGGTGGTCCTGGTCGACGACCAGGGGAAGACGACGACCCTGGACACCAACGTCAAGAAGGTGCCCTGCGGCTATCTCGGGGTGGGTCTCCTCGATCTCACCCCGGAGCTTCGCGCCCACTTCGGGGTGCCGGAGGACGCCGGGGTCCTGATCTCCAAGGTCGCGCCGGGGAGCCCGGCCGAGAAGGCCGGGATCAAGGTCGGCGACATCCTGACCGGTCTCGACGGCAAGCCCGCCGCGTCGAGCTTCGACGTCCGCCACCACGTCCGCGCGGCGGAGGAGGGCGCGCAGTCGACGATCGAGATCTGGCGCAGCGGCAAGGTGCAGACCCTGACCGCCACCCTCGAGAAGCGCAACCGGCCGGAGCTCGACCTGACCCCGCTGATCTTCAAGAACGACGGCAACCAGCTCTTCCTGCAGCGGAAGGGTGAGGCCCCCGTGCCCCTCCAGGGGGACGCCGGGCACCAGGTCATCATCCAGCGCCTGCTCCAGGGGCGGGACGCGGACCTCGAAAAGCACATGAAGCAGCTGGAAAAACGAATCAAGGATCTCGAGCACCAACTCGAGAAGCAGCACCCGTAGCACCCTCCTGTACCGTGGCCCTCCCGGGTTCTTGCGCATCCGGGAGGGCCGATTTTCCTCTCTCCCCAAAATCGCAAAGCCGAGCGGTCAGGCGTGGTGGTGCAGGCTCTCCGCGAGGTAGGGATCATGGCGCGCCAGGAGGGGTGCCCGGCGGAGCGCGCGAGCGAACAGCAGGAAAAAGAGGCTCGCGTAGCCGAGGGTGATCAGCGCTTCGAGCAGAATCGCGGGCCAGCTCGCGGGAAGACCGATTCCAGCCGGACCGAGAACCGGTGGCGTCGCGAGGATGTAAAGATCGAGCCAGTGACCGAGGAGGACGGTGACGGAAACCCAGCGGAGCACTCTGGGATTGCGCTTGGCCCCACGCGACAGGAGGACACAGAAGGGCAGGAGCCAGGCGAGCACCGGAGTCAGGTAGAACCACGGAGCCCAGCCGCCCCGGGCGCGAAGAACGTATGACCTGCTGGAGCTCACCGACGAAGCCTTATATCGCAATCTCGATCGCCTGCACCCCAACCGAGGCACGATCGAGGCAGCTTTGGCAAGCCGAGAGAAGACGCTTTTCAATCTCGACGACAGCTACTATCTCTACGATTTGACTTTGACTTACTTCGAGGGCAAATGCGAGGGCAATCCCCAAGCGAAGCGCGGTTATTCACGCGATCAGCGGCCGGACTGCAAGCAGGTTGTGATCGGCTTGGTGCTCGACCGGGATGGCTTTCCCAAAGCTCACGAGATCTTCGACGGCAATCGCCAAGATCGGTCGTCCGTCGATGAGATGCTGCAGACCTTGGAGCAACGCACGGGGCGCAAGGGTGGGGGTACGGTGATCGTGGACCGCGGCATGGCGTTCGACGAAAACCTCCAGCAGATCCAAGCCCGCGGCCATCACTACGTGGTCGCCTGCCGACAAACGGAGCGCTTGCAGTGGTTCGCGGAGATCGAGGACGAGCAGGATTGGCAGGAGATCCTGCGAGAGCCTTCGCCGACCAACCCGGCGCAGAAAAAATCTCGGGTTTGGGTCAAACGGCTCGAAAGCGCCGACCACCTCTTCATTCTGTGCCGAAGCGAAGGACGCCAAGCCAAGGATCGGGCGATTCGCGAGAAACAAGAGAAACGCCTTCTGGCCGATGTGAAACGGCTCCAGGCGCGAGTCGCCAAGAAGCGGATCCCGGAGGCGAAGATCCATGAGGCCATCGGCCGATTGAAGGAGCGCTATCCTCGA